>JAGIAH010000009.1:572681-661851 GCA_017744915.1 Agrobacterium tumefaciens | reverse complement strand
GAGCATGGGGGTGCGGAAGGTGATCGAGCCGCCCCACATGGTGGCAATCCAGCTGAAGATCTTCACACCTGTGGGCACCGCGATGACCATGGTGGCGAAGACGAAGTAACGCTGCGCTTCGAGCGACAGGCCGACCGTGTACATGTGGTGCGCCCAGACGATGAAGCCGACGGCGCCGATGGCGACCATGGCATAGGCCATGCCGAGGTAACCGAAGACCGGCTTCTTCGAGAAGGTGGACACGATGTGGCTGATGATGCCGAAGCCCGGCAGGATCAGGATGTAGACTTCCGGGTGGCCGAAGAACCAGAACAGGTGCTGGTAAAGGATCGGGTCACCGCCGCCTTCCGGCGAGAAGAATGCCGTGCCGAAGTTGCGGTCGGTCAGGAGCATGGTGATGCCGCCCGCCAGAACCGGCAGCGAAAGCAGCAGCAGGAATGCGGTGACGAGAACCGACCAGGCGAAAAGCGGCATCTTGTGCAGCGTCATGCCCGGAGCGCGCATGTTGAGGATGGTGGTGATGAAGTTGATCGCACCGAGGATCGACGACGCACCCGAAACGTGCAGCGCGAAGATCGCCAGATCCACCGCCGGTCCCGGCATGCCGTTGGTCGATAGAGGCGGATACATGGTCCACCCGCCGCCCACACCATAGGCACCCGCGGGGCCTTCGACGAAGAGCGAGAGGATGAGAAGGATGAAGGCCGGAACGATCAGCCAGAAGGAGATGTTGTTCAGGCGCGGGAAAGCCATGTCCGGAGCGCCGATCATGATCGGGATCATCCAGTTGGCGAAACCGCCGATCAGCGCCGGCATGACCATGAAGAAGATCATGATGAGCGCATGCGCGGTGGTGAACACGTTGAACATGTGCTTGCCGCCATCGATGGCAGCATCGCCCTCGAAGCCGTAGACCATGGATGCCAGGCCGTGGAAGATCTGGATGCCCGGCTCCTGAAGCTCCATGCGCATGACGACGGAAAGCCCGCCGCCGACGATGCCGGCGATGATCGCGAAGATCAGGTAGAGCGTGCCGATGTCCTTGTGGTTGGTCGACAGGAACCAGCGGGCGAAGAAGCCCGGCTTATGGGAATGATGTGCATCATGCGAATGGTCGTCATGAGCGTGCCCATCATGTGCGGAATGACCATGCGAGTGATGATCGTCGTGTGCGGAAGGTCCAGCCATTGTCCTCACTCCAGAGTCAGTTGGTTTCGTTGGCGGCAACGTCGACGGTGCGCGGAGCGCCATCGACTGCGGCCATCAGCGCCCGGTTCGCGCCGTTCAGGTCAGAAGCGGCGGCTGCGTGCCAGGCGTTGTACTGCTGTTCGGAAACCACCCGAATGGCGATCGGCATGAAGGCGTGGTCCTTGCCGCAAAGCTCGGAACATTGGCCGTAATACAGGCCTTCCTTCTCCGGCTTGAACCATGTTTCGTTGAGGCGGCCCGGAACGGCATCGATCTTGACGCCGAAAGCGGGCATGGCGAAGGCGTGGATCACATCCGTCGGAGCCGCCGTCACCAGAAGGCGAACGGTCTTGCCGACGGGAACGACCATTTCATTGTCCACAGCGAGAAGACGCGGATAACGGGCCTTGTCTTCCTTGCCGGCGGCGGCGCGGTCCTGATCCTTCAGCAGATAGCTGTCGAAGGAGAGCGGCTCTGCACCCTCGGCGGCGGCATATTCATAGCTCCACAGCCATTGCGTGGCGGTCGCCTTCAGCGTCAGGTCCGGGTTTTCCGGCTGCGTCAGCTGCGCGTTCAACAGATTGAACGAAGGGAAAGCAAGGAACAGGAGAATGAGCACCGGCGCGAGCGTCCACACCACCTCGATCGCCGTGTTATGGCTGGTCTTGGACGCCACCGGATTTTTCGCGGCGCGGAATTTCAAGGCAACGATGATGAGCAGCGCAAGAACGAAAAGCGTGACCGGAATGATGAACCACAGTGTATATTGTTCAAACCAGCGTATTTCGTGCATGATCGGCGTGGCTGCCTCCTGCATGCCCATTTGCCAATGCACCGGCTGATCGGCGTGGGCGCCGACAGCCGTGAGCAGACAGGTCATCCCCGCCAGTGCTGCGTAAATCCTATTCCTCACGGTACCCTCTCCCTCACGCGTCTGATCTAGATCAATCACAGACGCAGAATCCATGCTAATGGTACTAACTTCAAACCACAGTTTGCCCTCTGCCGCAATATGCGTCGGGACACGGATGTGCCCCAATTTTGCCATTGATCAATCCACGGTCGACTTTCCCGCACCCTATGTTCAAGCTGACCGGCCGAACGCGATTTCGAACATCCCAAATGCGACAAAGCCCCGTCCTCCAGCCGGTTTCATCGCCGGATAACAAATGACGCGCCCGGCAAATTGGACGTCCGCGCAGGCCAACAGGTCCTATTTCCGCCCAACTCCGCTGGAATTGAAGGCTCAAGGCTTTTTTTTCCGGATTATGGCGTCAAAATAGCCGCACTGATTCGAATCCCAGAGGTATCCATGCGTCTTTCCCCGCTCGCGCGCACTTTTCTTGCCGCCGCCGGTCTTGCCATCATCGCCCCCGCCGCTGCGGCGCTGGCGCAACAGCAGCAGCCCGGAACGCCGAAGTCGACGCATGGGGCATGGTCGGTCATCTGCGACAAGCCGGCCGGCGCATCAGAAGAACAATGCGCGCTGATGCAAAACGTGATTGCCGATGACCGCCCGGAAGTCGGCCTTTCGGTGGTGGTTCTGAAAACCGCCGACCGCAAGTCGCGTATCCTGCGCATCCTCGCGCCGCTCGGCGTGCTTTTGAAGGATGGCATGGAGCTTTATATCGACAATAACAATATCGGCCGCGCCTATTTCACCCGCTGCTTCTCCGAAGGCTGCTATGTGGAAGTGGATATTGACGACGAGCTGCTGAAGGTGCTGCGCGCCGGCAAGAACGCCGTCTTTGCGCTGCGCGAATCCGTTGATCAGGACCGGGTCGGCATTCCGATCGAACTTTCCGGCTTTGCCGAGGGCTACGACGCGCTTCCCTGAGGCATCGTTGGTAAAGGGCAGCCTTGCGTCTGCCCGCTCCAGTGCCTAAATCGGTCATGAACGATCATGACTGGAGCCTGAGATGACCGACGACCTTGTAAAACTCTTCGATTGCGATGAAACGCAATTGCGCAAGCTCGTTGGCGAGGCGCTTGCCGGGGCCGATGATGGCGAGCTTTTCATTGAACATGCCCAGGCCGAATCGCTGACCTTCGACAATGGCCGCCTGAAAGGCGGCTCCTTCAACACCGATCAGGGTTTTGGCCTGCGCGCCGTTGCCGGCGAGACGGTGGGTTACGCCCATGCGGGCGAGCTTTCACAAAGCGCGCTGAAGCGCGCTTCGGATGCGGTCGGCGCCGTCACCCGAGGTTATTCCGGCTCCTATGCCGCCGCCCCCCAGCGCACCAACAAGAAGCTTTATGGTGACGAGAACCCGATTGGCAGCCCAAGCTTCGAGGAGAAGGTGAAGCTGCTTACCGATATCGACGCCTATCTGCGCGACAGGGACGACAAGGTGCGGCAGGTGACGGCGACGATTTCCGCCAGCTGGCAGGTCGTGGATATTCTGCGCGCCGATGGTCATCGGGTCAGCGACATCCGCCCGATGACCCGCATCAACATCTCGGTGGTGGCGGGCGAAGGCGACCGGCAGGAAAGCGGCTCCTACGGCATTGGCGGCCGCGTCGGCTTCGGCGATTTCATTACCACGGAAAACTGGCAGCGCGGCGCGGATGAAGCGCTGCGGCAGGCGCTGGTCAATCTCACCGCCATCGATGCGCCGGCGGGCACCATGGATGTCGTGCTCGGCTCCGGCTGGCCGGGCGTCATGCTGCACGAGGCGGTCGGCCACGGTCTGGAGGGCGATTTCAACCGCAAGAAGACCTCGGCCTTTGCCGGCCTGATGGGCGAGATGGTGGCAGCACCGGGCGTGACGGTCGTGGATGACGGCACCATCGACAGCCGCCGCGGCTCGCTGACGGTGGACGACGAAGGCACGCCATCGGGATATAATGTACTCATCGAGAATGGCAGGCTGGTGGGCTATATGCAGGACCGCCAGAACGCCCGGCTGATGGGCGCGAAAGCGACCGGTAACGGCCGCCGCCAGGGTTATGCCTATGTGCCGATGCCGCGCATGACCAACACCTACATGCTGTCGGGCGACAAGACGCCGGAAGAAATCATCGCCTCCGTGAAGAAGGGCATCTATGCCGTTTCCTTCGGCGGTGGCCAGGTGGACATCACCTCCGGCAAATTCGTGTTCGGCTGCACCGAGGCCTATCTCATCGAAAACGGCAGGATCGGCGCACCGGTGAAGGGCGCGATGCTGATCGGCAACGGGCCGGATGCGATGAAGCGCGTCTCGATGATCGGCAATGATTCCAAGCTCGATACCGGCATCGGCAATTGCGGCAAGGCCGGGCAATGGGTGCCGGTGGGTGTCGGCCAGCCGCATCTGCGCATGGACCAGATCACCGTGGGTGGCACGAAGGCGTAGGACTTTCGGCCGGCAGCTACGGCTCGCACTGCGGCTTGTGTCGTGATGTGGCGAAACCAATATCCGTCATTCCGACCTCGAGCCGGGATCCGGCCCCGCGTGTCTACGCGGCGAGAGGGGTCTTTCTGCCCAAAGACCTGGGCTGGCTGGGTGCCGGATCAAGTCCGGCATGACGGCACGGAGAATTGCGGCTGCAAGAAAAGTGGAACCTGTCTCGGTCACCCCCCAGCCCACAGCCCCGCACATGGCTGCCATGATGAGGTTTCCTCTGGCGTGTCGCCCGGAAGACGCTAAGATTACCGTTTATGGCGGGCCATCCTCCCATCGCCGGGGCCTGCGCGACAAAGGAGACCCTGACCATCATACGAAATGCCCTCGTTCCTGAACTTGCCGTCAGCGACTGGCAGAAGAGCCGCGCCTTTTATTGCGATCTCATCGGTTTCCATGTGGCTTATGAACGCCCCGAAGAAGGTTTCGCCTATTTGGCGCTGGGTGATGCGCAACTGATGATCGACCAGATCGGCGCAACCCGGACCTTTGTGGCGGGCAATGCCGCGCTCGATGTGCCGCTTGGCCGCGGCATGAACCTGCAGCTCGCCGTTCCTTCCCTGCAACCCATTCTTTCCCGGCTGGAGCGATCCTCGATCGGTCTCGTGATGCCGCCGGAGGAAAAATGGTACAGGCGCGGCACGGTTGAAGTGGGCAACCGGCAATTCATCGTCGCCGATCCGGACGGGTATCTGATTCGCCCGTTCGAAAGCCTCGGCGAACGCCCCTTCCGGTTCGGTTGAGCGACCATGCTGCCATTTCTGCCGCACGCAGTGGTGTTCGACATGGACGGATTGCTGATCGAAAGCGAGAGGCTCTATCGCGATTCGTTTCTGGCGGCCTCCGAGGAAGGCGGCCATGGCATGAAGGTCGAGACCTATCAGAAGGTCTGCGGCAGCCCGTGGGATGTGATCACCGGCACCATTTTTGCCGATTATGGCGCAGATTTTCCGATCGAGGCCTTCCGGGACGCCTGGCTTCGGCATCTTGGCCTGATGATGGCGGATGGCGTGGCGCTGAAACCCGGCGTCGTTGAAATCCTCGATCTTCTCGACCGGCTCGATATCCGCCGCGCCATCGCCACCTCGTCACGGCACGATTCGGTGACGCGCCATCTCGGCCCTCACGATCTTCTCAGGCGTTTCGACACCATCGTCGCGCGCGGCGATTATACCGAGCCGAAACCCGCGCCCATGCCCTATCTCACCGCCGCGCGGCGGCTAACGCTTGAGCCTCGCCTGTGCCTGGCGCTGGAGGATTCCTATTCCGGCGTCCGCTCCGCCTCCTCAGCCGGCATGATGACCATCATGGTGCCGGATGTCGCACCGCCGACCGATGAAATGCGGGAAAAATGCGTTGCCGTTGCGAGCGACCTGCATGCGGTGGCGGACCTGTTGCAAAAGCTGCCGCTTCCAAAGACCTGAAAACCACGTCACATGCCTTTAGCCATAGGCCCTTATGGTGAAACCCATATCGGCTGGGGGCCGGTTTGTTCGAATTCATTGTCGCGACCCATGAACGGAGGGGTCATGCAGCTTCTCGCCGTATCGTTCGCAACATTTATATTGCTCGCTCTTTCCGTATTTCAGATTGCCCTTGCGGCCGGTGCGCCCTTCGGTCGTTTCGCCTGGGGCGGAGAATACAGAGTTCTGCCCGCCATACAGCGCATCGCCAGCGTGGCCTCTGTGCCGATTTATGCCATTGCCGCTTCTTTTCTGCTGCAAAAGGCAGGTTTCGTCAGTTTCTGGCCAAGAGCATGGATCGAGCCCGGCATCTGGACCATCGCCTGCACTCTCGCGGTAAGCATCGGGTTGAACGCCATGTCGCGAAGCCGCACGGAGCGGAGGGTCATGACGCCCATATCCGCGGTTCTTGCAATTCTGTTCTTTGTTGTCTCGCTCTCATGATGGCAAAACCGTCAGACCTGTGGCTTAAAGCGCCACTTCCGCTCGATCGATCCTTCGATATCAAGACCGTTATGATGCGCCAATAGCAGCACATGGCCGAGGAGATCGGCTGTCTCATCGGCCAGATCCCGTTTCATCTCCTCTTCGCTCCTGCCTTTGCTGCGTCCCCTCCCCGTCAATCTGTTCCAGGCCTGCGTGACCTCGCCCACCTCTTCCTGAAGCTTCAGCATGTACCAGTCCGGATCGCGGGCGATCCCGTTGTCATCGGCATATTTCTGCGAGGCGGCCTCGAACCGGTGCATCAGGGCAGAGAGCATTTGTTCATCCTTTGTTCGTGCGCTACAACTCTAATCATGATTCTCGGGCAACGTCGATTCGAAAGGACGGCGCGATTACCACGAAAGAGAATTTCCGCGACAGCCCCCGCAGCCGGGATTAATGAAGAGCTATTCGAAACCGTGCCGTCACCCATGTCCCATCTCGATTTTTTCTCATCGCTCATCACCGCGCATAGTCCGATGCTGCTCGCCATGTTCGCCGGCGCCGCCTGTCTCGCCGGCCTTGCCCGCGGTTTTTCCGGTTTTGGTGCAGCGCTCATCTTCATTCCGCTGGCGAGCGCCATCGTCGGGCCGCGTATCGCCTCGGCGGTGCTGCTGGTGGTGGACGGCGTCCTGACGCTCGGCATGATTCCGCCCGCCTTTCGTATGGCGGACCGGCGCGAGGTCTTCACCATGGCGGCCGGTGCCTTTGTCGGCGTGCCGCTTGGAACCATGCTGCTTTCGAAGGGCGATCCATTGACCCTGCGCTGGCTCATCTCCGGCGTGGTCGTGGTGCTGCTGGTGTTTCTGGTGTCCGGCTGGCGTTACAGCGGTCGGCCGAAAACGCCGCTCACTCTTTCCACCGGGCTTCTAGCCGGGCTGTTTTCGGGGGCTGCGCAACTGGGTGGCCCGCCGGTCGTCGCCTATTGGCTGGGCGGGGCGCTGAAAGGCGCTTTCGTGCGCGCCAATGTCATTCTTTATTTCGCGGTTTCGACAGTGTTTTCCATCGCCAGCTATTTTGTCAGTGGCCTGTTCCCCGTGGAAGTCTTCGTGTTTTTCCTGCTGGCGCTGCCCTTTTATGCGGCGGGTCTTTATGCCGGCGCGCGACTGCACGGGCTTGCCAACGAAGCGGCTTTCCGGCGCATCTGCTACGGGCTGATCGCCATTTCCGCCGTGATCGGCCTGCCGCTGTTTGATTCGCTGCTGAAATAGGCAGGCCGTGACGGCCTACCCTGATGGCCCTTAAGGATACATGCGGACCTTGGACCATGCACCGTCCGGCGTCTCGCGACGGAATTCGATGCGGTCATGCAGGCGGAACTTGCGGTCGTGCCAGAATTCGATACTGACCGGGCGGATACGAAAACCGGACCAGTAGGACGGACGCGGAATTTCACCGATGGCATATCTGGCGGTATATTCGGCCACCGCTTTTTCCAGCGCGAAACGGCCTTCCAGCGGCCGCGACTGCTTGGACGCCCAGGCGCCGATGCGGCTGCCGCGCGGGCGTGAGGCATAATAGGCGTCCGCCTCCTCGTCGGTTACGATCTCCACCTCGCCGCGCAGACGCACCTGCCGGCGAAGGCTCTTCCAGTGGAAACACATGGCCGCTTTTTTCTGACCGAGGATCTCCTGACCCTTCTGGCTTTCGAAATTCGTGTAGAAAACAAAGCCGCGGTCATCGACGCCTTTCAGCAGCACCATACGCACATTCGGCAGGCCATTTTCGTCCACGGTGGCAAGCGCAACCGCGTTCGGATCGTTGATTTCGGAAGCCGTTGCATCCTTCAGCCATTCGGCAAAAAGCGTGAACGGTTCATTTTCTTCCGTGAAGTCACTGGATGTTAACCCCGTTTCCGACATATTGACTAAAATGCTCCCGAGCTGATTTGGACCCCAGAGATGATCTCTGGCGAAAGATGGTGACCGTCATAGCAAAGTCGAACAGTCGAACAAAGGGCCTCCTTTCGTCGATAGCGGAAGTTTCCGCCGTCGTGTCAATGCTTGTGGTGCTGAGCGGATGCGTCAGCCTCGATCTGTTCGGCGGCGACAAGGTCGACCGCTCGCTTTCCACGGCTTCCGTTCCCAACCAGCCGAACAATGCACCGCAGACGGACGATGCGACGATCCGCAACGCCGTGACGTCGGCCGATCTCGCCAAGCTTGCCGACCAGCCATTGCCCTGGGCCAATGCCGCCACCGGTAGTGCCGGCGTCGTCACCGCCATTCACGAAGACAAATCGAGCGGTTTCGTCTGCCGCGATTTCAGGACGACGCGCCACTCCTTCGATGGCGTGGCGAGCTATTCCGGACAGGCCTGCCTGTCGGAAACTGGCGAATGGCTGCTGACCCGCTTCGAGCAGAAATAATCTATTTACCTTGGTACATGGAATAGAGCCGGCCCGGGTGCGGCGCGCTTCCTCCGTAAAGGAGTGATTAGCAACTTATTGCAACAGTCGACGTTGATTAAACCGAGGGCGTGCAGGCGAATGATCGCGGGCACCCCTTTTCGGAGGGGTTAGTTTCAGGATTGCGCCATGAAGGGCGGCAGCGCCTGAGCCAACGTAACTGGTGTTTCGCATGCGCGATCCATATTCGATCCTTGGCGTGAAACGTGACGCCCGCCACGAGGAAATCAAGGCCGCCTGGCGCACGAAGGCGAAAACCGTCCATCCGGACGCCAATCGCGACGATCCCGATGCTTCGGCGCGATTCGCCGAGATCGGCCAGGCCTATGACCTTTTGAAAGACCCCAGGAAGCGCGATCTTTACGATCAGGCCCGCAAGGCGGCTGAGAAGAAGCAGCGCGACCAGACCATCATGCAGCAGCGGGAAGCCGCCCGCGAGGCCGCCGAGCGCGCCAAGGCCGCTGAAAAGCTGATGGAGGAACTGGCCCGCGCGGATGCCCGCAACCGGGCACAGACCGGCCAGAAAACCGACGCCAAGGCGGAAACCGCCGAAGATATCGTCGAGCGGATCTTTGGTGCGGAAGCGCAGAACGACCCCAAGGTGCAGCAGGCTGCGGAAGCGGCGAAGGCCGCGGCGAGTTCCGCGAAAGGCGACATACCCGCCGCCGGCGAACCCATCCAACCCGGCACAGGCGATGACAGGACAGCACCCGCTTCGCTGGCCGCCAATCTCTTCAACGCTCTCGTGCGTCGTTTCCGCCCCGCGCAGCCCGCTGCGGAAAAGGCGCCGGATATTACGGCGGAGGCCACCGTCACCGTCGCCGATCTCCTGGAGCACCGGTGGATCACCGTGTCGCTTGCCGACGAACGCGAGATCCGCTTCCAGCTCGAAGCCGGCATGACGGACGGGCACGTCGTGCGGCTGAAGGGACAGGGGCTGAAGCTTGCCAATGTGCCGCGCGGCGATCTTGCCGTGACATTGCTGGCCGCCCGCGACGATGCCTTTTCCCTGCGTGGCTTCGATATTCACACCACCTTGCCGATTTCGCTCAGCGACGCGGTTCTGGGCTGCGAAACGAAGGTCGGGACACCGCTCGGTGAGGAAAACATCACCATCCCGGCCTGGTCCGGCTCGGACCGCGTGCTGAGGCTCGCCGGCAAGGGCCTTGCCGATGGCGAAGGCGGACGGGGTGATCTCGTCATCGAATTGCGCATCATCCTGCTCGAAAAGCCGGATGAAAAGGTGACCGACCTGATGCGGCACATGCGCGAAGGCCTTTATTTGTGAAAGTTTTGCGAATAGCCGGGACAACGCACCCTTTGTTACGTTCCCTAACAGTTGATGATCTTTGGCAATCTTGAACAGGATTGCAGCCTATGCCATAGGCAGGACCGATCAAAAGTACTAGGGAGCATAAAATGGCTCAGGCATCCGGCCTCATGGCTGGCAAACGCGGCCTCATCATGGGTGTCGCCAATAATCGTTCCATCGCTTGGGGCATCGCCAAGGCCTGTGCCGACGCGGGCGCGGAAGTTGCGCTGACCTGGCAGGGCGACGCTCTGAAGAAGCGTGTCGAACCTCTGGCACAGGAACTGGGCGCCTTCATGGCCGGCCACTGTGACGTGACCGATCTCGAGACGATCGATGCGGTTTTTGCCGGGCTGGAAAAGCACTGGGGCAAGATCGACTTCGTCGTGCACGCCATCGCTTTCTCCGACAAGGACGAATTGACCGGCCGTTACCTCGATACCAGCCGCGACAACTTCAACCGCACCATGGACATTTCCGTCTTCTCGCTGGCCGCCGTCGCCAAGCGCGCAGAGCCGGTCATGAATGATGGCGGCTCGATCATCACGCTCACCTATTACGGCGCCGAAAAGGTCATGCCGAATTACAACGTGATGGGCGTGGCCAAGGCCGCTCTCGAAGCCAGCGTGCGTTATCTCGCCGTCGACCTCGGCAATCGCGGCATCCGCGTCAACGCCGTTTCGGCCGGCCCGATCAAGACGCTTGCCGCTTCCGGCATCGGCGACTTCCGTTATATCCTGAAGTGGAACGAATATAATGCGCCGCTGAAGCGCACCGTTTCCATCGAGGAAGTCGGCAAGTCCGCACTCTACCTGCTGTCCGACCTTTCGACCGGCGTGACCGGCGAAATCCACCATGTCGATTCCGGTTACCACACCATCGGCATGAAGGCGGTGGATGCGCCCGACATTTCGGTCGTGAAGGACTAAGCCTGCGAAGTTTGAAAACGGGGTATCGCCTTGCTCGTCTATGTGATCCGGCACGGACAAACGGACTGGAATGCGATACGCCGGCTTCAGGGCCAGAAGGACATTCCGCTCAATGATTTCGGCCGCCAGCAGGCGGTCGGCAATGGCATGCTTCTCGCCCGTCTTCTGGGCGAACGAGCCACGGATTTCGACTATGTGGCAAGCCCGCTCGGGCGCACGCGCGAGACCATGGAACTGATGCGCGACGCGATGGGTCTCGACCCCAAGGCCTACCGCACCGACGACCGCCTGATCGAAGTTTCCTTCGGCGACTGGGAAGGGCAGACCCTGCCCGAGCTGAAGAAGGAATTTCCCGACCGGGTGAAGGCACGCAAGGCCAACAAGTGGGATTTCATTCCCCCCGGCCAGGATGCCGAAAGCTATGAAATCCTCTCCTGGCGCATCGGCGCATGGCTTTCTTCCGTGGAAAGGCCAACCGTCTGCGTCTGCCACGGCGGCGTCATCCGCTCGATCTTCCGGCTTGTTTCAGGCATGGACAAGGATGAGGCGTCGAGAACGCAGATTCCCCAGGACCGGATTTTGAAGGTCGAGATCGATGGGAATAGTGCGGAGTGGATTTCGTGAGAAATCGCGGAACATAACCCTCCGCATCGTCCTCCTTGAGACGCTTGTATTTTGGCAGGGCCTTGCCGCTCGTTTCTTCTCCCCGCCGGGGAGAAGGTGGCCCGAAAGGTCGGATGAGGGGGCTCGCTCTCCGAACATCTCTACCCTTGTCCCTCATCCCGCTGCCGCGACCTTTCCCCGGCGGGGAGAAGGAACGGATGCAAACGCTCGTTTCACAACGAACGTTTGACATAAGGGTTGAGTAAGAGGGCCAAGCCTTATTGCACGACCTGAAGATCGTCGACCACGCGTTTTCCATCCACTTCCGTGTAGAAAACCACGACCTTCACGCCCGCCTTCAGACCTTCGAAATTGAACTCTTCCGGCACGCGATAGGTCTTGCCGTCGCTCAGCGTAATGCTCAGGCCATTCGCGTCGATCTTGCTGATCGTGCCTTCCACATCGACGCTCTGGGCGAAGCTGTTGATGGGCATCAGGAGGTTGGCGACGGCCAGAAGGGCGGCAATCATCATACGCATCGATCTAGCTTTCGTGGATTTGCGTGAAAACCTTACATGCATGAAGAATTGCCTTTCGAATGTGGCGGAAATTGCCCGCAACCATGACATTTTCGGCCCAATTGATGAACGGATTTGGGATCGCGTTCAAGCCGTTAGTGATTTTTACACCGCATTTCCCGGCAATATTGGAAAACTCCGGTTTAAGGTGGAAAACCTCGGCTCCTTTACAATTTCGTCATCTCGAAAAAACCCCGTCGATAGGGTCGAATCACTTTTCACCGCCCATGGCTGGGACTGTCGTTTTTCGTCCGTTCCCAAGTCGTGAACGGTACGTCACCTGCTTATCCCGTTTGCGATGAAAGAAAGGCTTTTGCCTTGCCCGGATTTTCCACTAAGACAAATCCGCTTGTTTTAAACGGCGCCGTCCACAGGTGCCCTGTTTCCGGTCTTGAGAACTATGTCGCATAACAGTTTCGGTCATCTTTTTCGCGTTACCACCTGGGGAGAAAGCCACGGGCCGGCACTTGGCTGCGTGGTGGATGGCTGCCCGCCCGGCATCCGGTTTACCCTTGCCGAGGTGCAGCACTGGATGGACAAGCGCAAGCCCGGCCAAAGCCGCTTCGTGACCCAGCGCCGCGAGGATGACATCGTCAAGATTCTCTCCGGCGTGATGCTGGATGAGGACGGTGAGACGATGACGACCACCGGCACGCCGATTTCCATGCTGATCGAAAATACCGACCAGCGCTCCAAGGATTACGGTGAGATCGCCAAGCGTTTCCGCCCCGGCCATGCGGATTTCACCTATGACCTGAAATACGGCATTCGCGATTATCGCGGCGGCGGGCGCTCCTCGGCGCGCGAGACGGCAGCCCGTGTCGCCGCCGGCGCGATTGCCCGCAAGGTGGTGCCGAGCCTGAATGTCCGCGGTGCGCTGGTGCAGATCGGCAAACACAAAATCAACCGCAATAATTGGGATTGGGACCAGGTCGACCAGAACCCGTTCTTCTGCCCGGATGCCGCCATGGTACCGGTGTGGGAAGAATATCTCGACGGCATCCGCAAGGCCGGATCCTCAATCGGCGCCGTGGTCGAAGTGGTGGCGGAAGGTGTTCCCGCCGGTATCGGCGCGCCGATCTATGCCAAGCTCGATCAGGATATCGCCTCCAGCCTGATGTCGATCAACGCCGTCAAGGGCGTGGAAATCGGCGAAGGTTTTGCCTCGGCAGAGCTTTCCGGTGAGGAAAATGCCGATGAGATGCGCATGGGCAATGACGGCAAGCCGATCTTCCTTTCCAACCATGCCGGCGGCATTCTGGGCGGTATCGCCACCGGCGAGCCGGTCATCGCCCGTTTTGCCATCAAGCCCACCTCCTCCATCCTGACGGAGCGCCTGTCCATCGATACCGACGGCAACAATGTCGATGTGCGCACCAAGGGCCGCCACGACCCCTGCGTCGGCATCCGCGCCGTGCCGATCGGTGAAGCGATGGTCGCCTGCACCGTTGCCGACCATTACCTGAGAGACCGTGGCCAGACCGGCCGACTGAAATAAGGGGGACCACCATGGCTTACGACCAGAAACGCGTCGTCGACGCCATCCGCGCTTTCGAAGCCGGCGAAATCGTTGTCGTGACCGATGATGACGACCGCGAGAACGAAGGTGACCTGATCATTTCGGCGGTGCATTGCACGGCGGAAAAGATGGCCTTCATCGTGCGCCACACCTCCGGCATCGTCTGCGCGCCCATGCCGCGCGAAGAAGCCAAGCGGCTGAACCTCAATGCCATGGTGGCGGAAAATGACAGCGCCCATACGACGGCCTTCACCGTCAGCGTCGATTTCAAGCACGGCACCACGACAGGCATTTCCGCCGATGACCGCACCCTGACGGTGCGCAATCTCGCCAACCCGAATGTCGGCGCTGCCGATTTCACCCGGCCGGGCCATATTTTCCCGCTGATCGCCCGCGAAGGCGGCGTGTTGATGCGCTCCGGCCATACGGAAGCGGCGGTCGACCTCTGCAAGCTCGCCGGCCTGCCGCCGATCGGCGTCATCTGCGAGCTCGTCAATGATGACGGCACCGTGACGCGCGGACCGCAGGTCTCCGCCTTTGCGGAAAAGCACCAGCTCAAGCAGGTCTCCGTCGCCGATCTCATCGCCTATCGCCAGCGTAAGGAAACGCTGGTGGAGCTGGAATCCTCCTTCACCATCGAAACGCCCTTCGGCCCCGCCAAGGCGCACACCTATTCCCTGCCCTGGGATCCGATGCAGCATATGGCGGTGATCTTCGGCGACATTCGCGACGGCATCGACATTCCCGTGCGCCTGCATCCGGAAAACGTGGCCGACGACGTGTTCGGCGATCGCCAGCCGGTGCGGCATTACATGCAGAAAATCGCCGAGGAAGGCCGCGGCGTCATCGTTTATCTGCGCGAAGGCTCCGTCGGCGTTGGCCAGGTGGCCGGACGCCGCAAGGCACGCGATCCCGATGAGGCCCATGCGCAGGCTCGCTCGCGCGAGAATGAATGGCTGGAAATCGGCCTCGGCGCACAGATCCTGAAAGACCTCGGCATCAGCTCCATCAAGCTGATGACCACCCGCGAGCGCCATTATGTCGGCCTCGAAGGGTTCGGCATCAAGATTTCGGCGACGGATATCGGCTGATTTTGAGCTTCACTGAGGACGAGCATCAATCCGTCCGTCGGTGAATATGAAGCGATCGGGTACCGCTTGTTTCTTCTCCCCGAGGGGGAGAAGTCCGCGGCAGCGGGATGAAGAGGCGCGGTCAGCGATAGATCGCAAGCTGCCCCCCTGATCCGACCCTTCGGGCTACCTTCTCCCCGGCGGGGAGAAGAAATATGCCGCCAATGCCGTGCTCTCATCCTGACTCAAGGGCTGGGATGATCGTCGCGATAGAGCGACCGCCCTACTCCTCCCGCCACCCCTCCAGATAAGTCACGCTCTCCACTCCCGTAAACTTCGCAAGCCGCGACAGTTCCGCGTCGAGCTTCTCCAGCCGTCCGGCCGAGGCGCGCACGCCGGGCTCCAGCCACAGGCGACGCACATCGAGCGTGCTGCGCTTGCGGTCCGCCTTCATGTCGATGCGGCCGATCAGCCGGTCGCCTTCCAGAAGCGGGAAAACATAATAGCCATATTGCCGCTTCGGCTCCGGCACGAAGACCTCGATGCGGTAATAGAAACCGAACAGCCGTTCCGTGCGGTTGCGGTCACGCAACAGCGGATCGAACGGGCTCAGCACACGAACCCGGGTGGAGGGTTCCGGCACGTCGGAAAGGTCTGCGGTGAAACCGGCAAAGGCATAGGACGGGCGGGCACTCTCGCCATCGCTGGAGAGGAGCGAGACCTCACATAATTCACCGCGATGGTTCTTGACCCAGTCCCGCGCCTCCTGCGGGGTGACGAGATCAAAAAAGGCGGCGATTTCGCCGTGGGTGGCAAAACCCAGCCGCTTCAGCGCCTCGCGGCAGGCCCAGTCGACGAATTCGGCGTGCTCTACCTCGGTTTCGTGATGTTCGCCAGGAATGACCCGTTCGGCCAGATCATAGACCTTCTGGAAATTCACACGACCGGATATGGCAAGTTTGCCGGTGTGCCAGAGATATTCGAGTGCCGTCTTGGACGGATGCCAGTTCCACCAGCCTCCGGACTGGTGCCCCTCCTCCTTCAGCTCCCGCGCCAGAACCGGGCCGGTGGCAGCAATGCGCTCCAGCGTTTCGCCGAAAGCGGCATCGAAACCCTCGCCGTGCCATTTGCGCCAGCGCTCCTGAATGATCGGTTCGCGGCGGCGGAAGCGGTGTTTCCAATAGGGGTAAAATTCCGTCGGCAGGATGGAAGCATCATGCGTCCAGTGCTCGAACAGCGCCCGGTCCTTTTCCAGCAGCGTGGTCAGATGGCCTCGCCTGTAGGTCTGGTTGCGGGAGAAGATGATCTGGTGGTGGGCGCGCTCCACCGTGCCGATGCTGTCCACCTGCACAAAACCGATATCGGTGATGAGCTGCAGCAGCCCGTCCTTGGAAAGCGCCTTGCCGGGCGGAGAGGAAAGCCCCTGCCGCGCCAGAAAAATCCGCCTTGCCGCTTCGTTCGAAACCTTGATCGTCATGGAGGGGAAGGTAGAACGGCTTTTTCGCGATTGCAATGTTCTTTTTTTGTTCCTTATTTCACCTCTGTTGATGATGGGATCAGGGTCATGCCCGCTGCTTCCCGTCATACCGGCCTTGAGCCGGTATCCAGCCAGCCCAAGTCCTTGGGTTGAAAAAACTCTTCCCGCCACGCCGACGCGCGTCGGCTGGATCCCGGCTCAAGGCCGGGATGACGAAAGCAGTGCGGTTCGCTCTAGGAAATCGTTGCGCCGTGGATTATGCGAGAAAGCATGGAAAACTTGGGAATCCGTTTCGACGCCGCAGGTGTCGCCTTCGAGGGCCGGCAGGCCTTGCGACCATTGTCTCTGACACTGACGGAGAAGCGCATCGGCGTGATCGGCCTCAACGGCTCGGGCAAGACCACCTTCGCGCGGCTGATCAACGGGCTGACGAAGCCGAACGAGGGTAAGGTGTCGGTCAACGGGCTCGACACCGTGAAAGACGCAAAAGCGGTCCTCCAGACGGTCGGTTTCATCTTCCAGAATCCGCAGAACCAGATCATCCTGCCGATCGTGCGGGACGATATCGCCTTCGGCCTCAAGCGGCTTGGCATCGGCAAGGGGGAAACCGAAAGTCGCGTGAAGGCCGTTCTTGCCCGGCTCGCTATTTCCCATCTCGAGGAACGGCGCGCGCATGAGCTTTCCGGCGGCGAACTGCAGCTTGCGGCGCTGGCGGCCCTGCTGGTTACCGAACCGCAAATCCTCATTCTCGATGAGCCGACCAATCAGCTTGATCTCAAAAACCGGGCAATCGTCGAGAAAACCATGGCCGCGCTGTCGCAGTCGCTGATCGTCATCACCCACGACCTGCCGCTGCTTCAAGGTTTTGACCGCGTGCTGGTTTTCCACGAGGGCGCCCTGATTGCCGATGCCGGCCCCGAAGAAGCGGTCGCGCAGTATCTCGCGACGGTGTCGCGATGAAATCACTGCATGTGGAAGGCACCGGCTGGCTCTACCGCGTCTCGCCGCGCATCAAGCTTCTGACGCTCATGGGCTTCAGCGTCGCGCTGTTCCTTACCCGTGACCTGCTGCTTCTGGGAAGCGCCGTCGGGCTCGCCGCCCTCATCCTGCGTGAGACGCGGCTTTCTTTCCGCGAAATCGGTCTGCGGTTGCGGCCGGTGATGCTGACCATTCTTCTCGTCGCCGCCTTCAGCTATCTGTTGCTGCCGACCCAGGATGCGACCGTCAATCTTCTGCGGCTCACCGCGCTTGCGTTTCTTGCCACCGCCGTCACCATCACCGTCAGCATTTCGCAATTCATGGATGAGATTACCCGTGCCGCGGCACCGCTCGAAAGGCTGGGGCTGGTGAAAGCCGCCGATATCGGGCTTGCGGTCGGGCTCGTCGTGCGCTTCGTGCCGGAGATCGTCAACCGTTACCATGCGGTGCGCGACGCACACCGGGCGCGCGGCCTGCCCGTGCGGATGGCCACCATCATCGTGCCGCTCGTCATTATGACGTTGAAGGATGCCGATGCCATTGCCGACGCCATTGACGCGCGCGGTTTCAGAGGCCAAAGCTTGGCGCCAGACAACCATCCGGAGTTTTGAGCGCCATGACGACCCGCGACCTTGTGCTGATTTCGCTGTTTTCCGCCATCATCATCGCACTCGGGCTTCTGCCGCCGATCACCCTCGGTTTCATTCCGGTGCCTATCACCGCGCAGTCGCTCGGCGTCATGCTGGCCGGTGTCGTGCTGGGGGCAAAACGCGGCACGCTCGCGGTTCTGCTGACGATCCTGATCGCCGCCATCGGCCTGCCGGTGCTCTCGGGCGGACGCGGCGGCCTTTCCATCTTCACCACACCGACGACGGGCTTCCTGATCGGCTGGATCGCGGCCGTTTTCGTGACGGGCTTTCTCTCGGAAAAATTCGTCCATCGCGGCCAGTCGGCTTTGGCGCAGGGCGTCGGTTTCTTCGTCGCCAGCCTGATTGGCGGCGTCGTCGTGCTTTATGCTTTCGGCATCACCTATCTGGCGCTGGTCGTCGGGCTCGGTTTCGAAAAGGCCTTCATGGGCTCGCTCGCCTTCATTCCGGGCGATGCGCTGAAGGCCGTACTTGCGGCGCTGGCCGGCCGCGCCGTAATGGCCGGTTATCCGCTTCTGCCGCAGCGCGCCTGAACACACTTTCTTCGGGAGGAAAAGAATGGCGACGCGTTTATACGAACATCCGATCTTCCTGGAGCATATCACGCCCGAAGGCCACCCCGAGCGGCCGGACCGGCTGCGCTCACTCAACATCGCGCTCGAACACCCGAATTTCGAACGGCTGATCCGGAAAGAGGCGCCGCAGGCCAATGAGGATGCGGTGCTTCTGGCGCATCCGGAAGAGCATCTGCTTGCCGTCATGCGCCAGGTGCCCGAAGAAGATGGCGCGATCAACCGCATCGACGCCGACACCTACGTTTCGCCGAAAAGCCTGCAGGCGGCGCTGACCGGCATCGGCGCTGCCATGGCGGCCGTGGACGACGTGTTTACCGGCGCTGCCGACAATGTCTTCGTCGCCGCCCGCCCGCCCGGCCATCATGCCGAAACCGCCAAGGCCATGGGTTTCTGTCTTTTCAACAATGTGGCGATTGCCGCCCGCCATGCGCAGAAGGCCCATGGGGCGGAGCGCATCGCCATTGTCGACTGGGACGTGCACCACGGCAACGGCACGCAGGATATTTTCTGGAACGATACCTCCGTGCTGTTCTGTTCCACCCACCAGATGCCGCTTTACCCGTGGAGCGGTGACAAGAACGAGACCGGCGTAAAGAACAACATCGTCAACGCGCCGCTTTCGCCCAATACCGGCAGCGAGCATTTCCGTGAGGCGTTCAAATCCCGCGTCCTGCCGGCGATCGCCGATTTTTCACCCGATCTCATCCTCATCTCCGCCGGTTTCGATGCGCATCACCGCGATCCGCTGGCACAGATCAATCTCGTGGGCGAGGATTTCGACTGGGCGACCGGCCGGCTTCTGGAAATGGCCGATAAATACACATCGAACCGGGTCGTCAGCCTGCTGGAAGGCGGTTATGATCTGGAAGGGCTGGCGGAATCGGCAGCCATGCATATTTTGAGAATGATGAAGGGTTGAACATGACGGAAAATGCCAACACAGCCGATGTCAGCGGTTATTCCTTCGAAAAGGCCGTCGCCGAGCTGGAAAGCATTGTCGCACGTCTGGAACGCGGCGACGTGGCGCTGGATGAATCCATCGCCATCTATGAGCGCGGCGAAGCCCTGAAGAAGCACTGCGAGACGCTGTTGAATGCTGCGGAAAAGCGAATCGAGAAGATCCGCCTCGACCGTGCGGGCAAGCCGCAGGGTGTGGAGCCGCTGGACGGGGAGTAAACACGTCCTGTTGAACGGTGTGACGCTGCGTTCACCATTCCGACGCTCCCACCCCGTTCCGTTCGTGGTAAGCTTTCGTGTAACGCTACGAGGAGCAAGCCATGTCCTTCTTTCCCGGTAACGATCCTGTCGCGGGTGATGCTTTTGCCTGCGATGCCATCGAGAACCTCATCATTCCCCGTA
Source organism: Agrobacterium tumefaciens (assembly GCA_017744915.1). GTDB lineage: Bacteria > Pseudomonadota > Alphaproteobacteria > Rhizobiales > Rhizobiaceae > Agrobacterium > Agrobacterium tumefaciens_I. The sequence continues at coordinate 641,883 of JAGIAH010000009.1, read as the reverse complement.
CCAGCGATATTGGCGGCTTTGCGGTGCGTCGCGCGTTGCCCACGCGGCAGCGGCGGCTTGTCGGTCCCTTCATCTTTTTCGACCGCATGGGCCCGGCGATCCTGAAGGCGGGAGAGGCGCTGGACGTCAAACCGCATCCACACATCGGGCTTTCCACCGTCACCTATCTGTTCGACGGGGAAATCAAGCACCGCGACAGTCTCGGCACCGAACTCGTCATCCGCCCCGGCGATATCAACCTGATGACGGCCGGGCGTGGTATCGTGCATTCGGAACGCACGCCGGAAAATCTGCGTGGCCATCCGCTTTCCATGTCCGGCCTGCAGACGTGGCTTGCCCTGCCAGACAATATGGAAGAAATCGCCCCCGCCTTTGCCCATACGGCCAAGGAAGACATGCCGCTGATCGATCTGAAGGGTGCCTCCGGCCGGGTGGTGATCGGCGAATTCGAAGGCCTCACCTCCCCGGTTTCGGCCTTTACCGATACGCTTTATGTCGACCTTTCGCTGGAGCCGGGCGTGAAATTCCCCTTCTCCGCCGATCATGAGGAACGGGCGATCTATATTCTGTCCGGTTCGCTCGATGTGGCCGGCGATATCTTCGCCGCCGACCAGCTTCTCGTCTTCCGGCCGGGTGACGACATCACGCTGCAGGCCGGCAGCAATGGCTGTCATATCATGATCTTCGGCGGAGCGGCGCTCAACCAGCGCCGTTACATCTGGTGGAACTTCGTTTCGTCATCAAAAGAACGCATAGAACAGGCCAAACAGGAGTGGAGAACCGGACGCTTCGATATCGTTCCCGGCGACGAAGAAGAGTTTGTCCCTTTGCCGGAAGGTTGAAATTCTATAGAAGTGTACGACATGCAGGGCTGACCCGCCGGCTTTCGCGGCGGAGGTTGCCCTGCGGACCACCAGAAAAGGCCGAACGATTGACCGGAATGCCACAGACACCATTGCTCGACCGGGTGAATTTTCCCTCCGATCTCAAGGAGATCGATGATCGCGACCTGCCGGAACTGGCACGGGAACTGCGCGACGAGATGATTGATGCCGTGTCGAAGACCGGTGGCCATCTGGGTGCCGGCCTCGGCGTGGTGGAATTGACGATTGCCATTCACAAGGTTTTCAACACGCCCGAAGACCGGTTGATCTTCGATGTCGGCCACCAATGTTATCCGCACAAGATCCTGACCGGCCGGCGCGAGCGCATCCGCACGCTGCGCCAGGAAGGCGGCCTTTCCGGTTTCACCCGGCGGGCCGAAAGCGAATATGACGATTTTGGCGCCGGCCATTCCTCCACCTCCATTTCCGCCGGCCTCGGCATGGCCGTGGCGGCGGGGCTGGACGGCAGCGACCGTAAGGTGATCGCCGTGATCGGCGACGGCTCGATGTCGGCGGGCATGGCGTTTGAAGCATTGAACAATGCCGGCGCGCTCGATGCGCGGCTGATCGTCATCCTCAACGACAACGATATGTCGATTGCGCCGCCGACGGGCGCGATGAGCGCTTATCTGGCACGCCTCGCCTCCGGCCGCACCTATATGGGCTTCCGCGATTTCGGCAAGAAACTGACGGCCTATCTCGGCAAGACCATCGACCGCGCCATTACCCGCGCCGTGACCCATGCACGCGGTTATGTGACCGGCGGCACGCTGTTCGAGGAGCTTGGCTTTTATCACATCGGCCCGATCGACGGTCATTCCTTCGATCACCTGCTGCCGGTATTGCGCAATGTGCGCGACAACCAGAAGGGCCCTGTCCTCATCCATGTGGTGACGCAGAAGGGCAAGGGGTACGCGCCGGCGGAAGCGGCAGCGGATAAATATCACGGCGTCAACAAGTTCGACGTCATCACCGGCGCGCAGGCGAAAGCCAAGCCGAATGCGCCGAGCTATACCAGCGTCTTTGCCGAAGCGCTGATCCAGGAAGCCACCCTCGACGACAAGATCATCGGTGTGACGGCCGCCATGCCGAATGGTACCGGCCTCGACAAGATGGCCGAGCTTTTCCCGTCTCGCACCTTCGATGTCGGCATTGCCGAGCAGCATGCCGTCACCTTTGCGGCGGGGCTTGCGGCTGACGGTTACAAGCCGTTCTGCGCGCTTTATTCCACCTTCCTGCAACGCGGTTACGACCAGCTGGTGCATGATGTGGCGATCCAGAGCCTGCCGGTGCGCTTCCCGATCGACCGTGCCGGTTTTGTCGGTGCCGACGGACCGACCCATGCGGGCTCCTTCGACACGACGTTCCTTGCCACCCTGCCCGGCATGGTGGTGATGGCGGCGGCCGACGAGGCGGAGCTGAAACATATGGTCCGCACGGCGGCGGCTTACGATGAAGGCCCGATTTCCTTCCGTTATCCGCGCGGCGAAGGCGTCGGCGTCGAAATGCCTGCCCGCGGCGAGATTCTCCAGATCGGCAAGGGCCGCATCATCAAGGAAGGCACCAAGGTTGCCCTCCTTTCCTTCGGTACCCGGTTGGCGGAATGTCTTGCGGCCGCCGAAGATCTCGATGCCGCCGGACTTTCGACGACGGTTGCCGATGCGCGCTTCGCCAAGCCGCTCGATCTCGACCTTATCCGCCAGCTTGCCGCCCATCATGAGGTTCTGGTGACGATCGAGGAAGGTTCCGTTGGCGGTTTTGGCGCGCATGTGCTGCATTTCATGGCCAGCGCCGGCCTGCTCGACCATGGACCCAAGGTCCGGACGCTGACCCTGCCCGACCAGTGGGTGGAACAGGCCAAGCCCGAGACCATGTATGCCAATGCCGGCCTCGACCGCGCCGGCATCGTTTCCACCGTGTTCGATGCGCTTGGCCAGCGTCAGGCCGGCGTGGGTTTTGCGGGCTGAAGCAAGCTTCCCGAGGTGAAGGAGGCGGGCAGATGATCCCGCCCCTCCTCACTGTTTTATGCCGCCGCGCCATCAAGGAAACCGACGACATTGTCGATCCGTCCGTCGGCATCGCGGCTGACGACATCGGTACCGCCAGCGACATCGTCTCCATCGGGCGAAATCAGGCGCCATGAGAAACGGGTGAAATCGCCGTGGCCATCCGGGGTGCCGGTGAGCACGAAGCGATAACCCGGAAATTTCTGCCGCGCCGCCTCGATCATCGCGGCTATTCCCTTCTGGCCCTCACCCTGCATCAGGGGGTCGATATAACGGGCCGTTTCCGCCCATGCCTTGCCGATCAGCTGCCTGCGGCGTTCGCCGTCTTCCTCGTTCCAGACCGCGAGATAGGTTTCGGCGATTGCGAGATGTTGTGTCATGATTGCGCTCCTTTGGGTTGACGGCCTGAGCATGGCGGGGATGGGGAAGCAGAACAATTACCTGCGAGGTAATCGCATTGGCGATATCTTCTGCTAGGTTGCGGGGCATGACACATCATCGAGAACATGTCGGCCAGGTGCTAAAGGAATGGCGAGCCCGTCGCAGATTGAGCCAGCTCGATCTGGCGGTAGAGGCTGAAATATCCGCACGTCACCTGAGTTTTGTCGAAAGCGGGCGCTCGTCCCCCAGCCGCGAAATGCTGGTGAGGCTGGCGGAACAGCTTTCAATGCCCGCCCGCGCCGCCAACCGGCTGATGCTGGCGGCGGGTTATGCGCCTGTCCATTCCGAACGATCGCTGGATGCGCCTGATATGGCGGCAGCCCGGCAAGCCGTCGAAACCGTCGTGCATGGGCACATGCCCTTCCCCGCCCTTGCCGTCGACCGGCACTGGAATGTTGTTCTCGCCAATGATGCGATCACGTCGTTGCTCGCCGGCGTTTCCGGGGACCTGCTTCAGCCGCCCCTGAATGCGCTGCGACTGAGCCTGCATCCGGATGGCCTGAGTTCCCGCATCGTCAACCTTGCCGAATGGCGGCACCATCTGCTTGAACGGCTGAAACGACAGGTGGAAGAAACCGGAGACGTGGTGCTTTCCCGCCTGCATGCGGAGCTTGCGGCCTATCCCGCGCCGAAGCTTCCGGCCCATGCCGCCAGAGCAGATCCCTTGGCAATACCGTTCCAGCTTCGTGATCCGTCTTCGGGCTCTATACTGAGCTTCATTTCAACCACAACGGTTTTCGGCACGGCGACGGATGTGACGCTGTCGGAACTGGTGCTGGAATGTTTCTACCCCGCCGATGCTGAAACCCGCGTGGCACTGATGCAAGGCACCAAGGAGTAAGACCCGTGCACACCACCTATCTCATTGGCTTTCAGGTGCGCCCCGGCCAGCGCGAGCGTTTTCTAGAATTGCTGAACGCGCTGCTCGACGCCATGCGGCACGAAAAGACCTTCTTGAACGCAACCCTGCACCGGGATGGCGCAGACGAGAACCGCTTCCTGCTGCACGAGACCTGGAGCGACCATCAGGACGTCATCGACGTTCAGATCAACCGCCCCTATCGGCAGGCATGGCATGACGCCCTGCCCGATCTTCTGGATGCGCCGCGGGATATTTCCGTCTGGCATCCCATGCGGGCCGATCACGCGGCATAACAAAATGGACCGCGAAGAAACCCCGCGCACGAGGCGCGGGTCCTCTGCCCACGTTAGGATTTTTGCGACAATATCCGCGGCTCGCCTATTTTGAACCACGCCTTGGCGATCCTGCCGTTTTCGACTTCATAAATGCAGGCAACGTCGACCTCTCCCTTTCCTTCCGGAAAGTTCCGCGTGACCGTTTCGTGGTCGATGACGACATTTCCGACAATAACGCGCGTCAGCAGTTCCCCGTGCAGATCCGGCTCCTTGAAGCGCTCGATGTGGCGCGCTCGTATCTCTGCCGCACTTCCTGCCAGAAGCGTCGTCGGGAAGGCATAATACTGACAATCATCCGCCCACCAGGCCATGAATGCATCGATGTCGCGGGCATTATAGGCCTCCAGCTGCTGTTGCACCGGGAGTTCGATTTCACTGTTCAAAACGCACCTCTTCAGAAAAGCCGTCGTGGCAAAATGGATTTTTAAAGGAGTGAATGCCCTGCATTTGCCAAGAGGTCGACCGTTTTCTTCAGATCATTCGATTTCACCAGCAGGTGGTCGCCATCGAAAGTCGAAACCACGAATATTCCTATTCCATTGGTCGACAACGGTTCGATGACCGACAGAACGATGCCGGTCTCATCAAAGGCAAACGGACCCTGAAACTTGAAACACGACCAACCCGGATCAACCCGCACATCCTGCGGTATGCGATCTGTCCTGCAGACGACGGAAAGTTCGTCATCGGTCCGGGTGATACTGACAAACCCGCCACCATCGGCCCATGCCGGAATGGCCTCGGACGCAGCAAGCCGGGCAATTCCATAGGAACCATCCAGAATTTTCAGTTTAACGCGAGGCGCCATCTGGAAATTACCTTTCTGAAAAACCGCGACGGTTCCGGTTAAAGCCGGATCGCGGTTTCCTCTTTCGCCGTCTTGATGACGACCATGGTGAAGAAGCGCGCGACATTGTGCTGGTCGCGGAACAGCCGGTCGCAGAGCGCGTCGAATTCCTCCATGTCGCGCAGCCGCAGCATCAGCACGACATCGCTCGCGCCGGTGACCGCATAGGCTTGCGACACCGCCTCTTCGGCGCTCGCAATATCCAGAAAGCGGCGCATATGCTGCTCGCCATGCAGTTTCAGCTCCACCGTCACCAGCGCCTTGAGGACGCGCCCCGCCTTGGCGGGATTGAGGATCGCGACAATGCGGTCGATCACGCCCGATTTGCGCAGCCGTTGTAGACGACGCAGGCAGCTGGAAGGGGACAGCCCCACCTCATCGGCCATATCCACATTGGTGCGCGATGCATCGTTCTGCAAAAGATTCAGAAGTTTCAGGTCGATCCGATCCATACCGGCAGCATATCCACCTGCGGCCGATTTGCAATAAAATTGCAAGATAGTGCAATCTTTGACCACAAATGCGAATGGCTTCAGCCTAGAGAAAAGGGACAAACCTTCAGGGAGTCTCACATGCCATTTTTCGCAACCGTCCGGCAGAAAACGCGGGAAACGCTCGGAATTTACTGGGTGCTCGTGCGGATCACGGTTCCGATCGCCATATTGACCGAAGTTTTATCGAGAATGGGGGCAATCGAGGCGGTGGCGCCTGCCTTTGCGCCCGTCATGAACCTTATCGGACTTCCCCCGGAGCTCGGTCTTGCCTGGCTGACGGCCATGCTGGTCGGCATATGGGGGGCGGTGCCGCTCATCTTCACCCTCGTTCCCGCATCGTCATTGAGCGTCGCGGATATCACCGTTTTTTCCGCACTCATCCTCTTTGCGCATGCCCTGCCCATCGAACAGAAGATCATCGCCAAGGCGGGACCGGGCATGCTCGTTTCCACGCTGCTGCGCATCGCCGGCGGCCTGCTTTATGCGTTTCTCCTGCACCAGATTCTGGAAGCCACGGGATGGCTGTCCGCCCCGGTGAACCCGGCCTGGATCGCAATGGGCGCCACACCCGATTGGACGGGTTATTTCCTCGGTCTCGGGGAAACCATGGTCTGGATGTTTGTCATCCTTCTCGCTTTGTCGTTCGGACTTGAAATCCTTCGCGTGACCGGCCTGCTGGCGCTGATGATGAAGGCGCTTTCACCGCTCCTGCGTCTTGCCGGTATTCGCGGCGAGGCGGAACATCTCACCGCCATCGGCCTGTTTCTGGGGATTTCTTATGGCGCGGGTTTCCTGATCCGCGAGGCGCAATCGGGGGCGGTCTCACCACGCCAGGTGTTTCTCTCCTGCGTGTTCATGGGCTTTGCCCATAGCGTGATCGAAGACACGCTGGTGGTGATGTCGCTGGGCGCCGATGTCTATGGTGTTCTCGTCGGGCGGCTTGTTTTCGCCGTTGCGGCAACCGCCGTTATTGCCGCCCTGCTTCACCGACTGTCCGATGAGCAGTTTTTCGCGCGGATGTTCCGATTGCAGGGAACGTAACTATGTCCCCGTCTCAAGAGCTGATGCAAAAAAACGGGGCCTTGCGGCCCCGTTTTCCATTACTCAGTCTGAAAGACGATCTCAGAATTCCGTCCAGTCCTGATCCTTCGCGGCCGGTGCCTCGGCGGCACCGCCAAAGGCGCGGGCAAGGCTCTGGCCAAGCGCGCGGGCGGGAGAAGCGACAGGCCGCGCAGCTGCGGAGGCAGGCTTCACCGGCGCCTTGCGCATCGGTGCGGCGGGCGCGGGCTGGAAGGCGGGCTTGGCGGAGGACTGACGCGGCGCCGAATATCCGCCGGCACTCGCGACAGCAGCGCGCATGCCGTCCATTCTGAACTGGCCGAGCAGGCTGTTCAGCGCTTCCGCCTCGCGGGCCAAGGAATGGCTGGCGGCGGTCTGCTGCTCCACCATGGCGGCGTTCTGCTGCGTGCCCTGATCCATGGTGTTCACGGCCGTATTGATTTCCTGCAGGCCGGTCGCCTGTTCGCGGGCGGCAACGACGATGGCGCTGACATGGGCGTTGATCTCTTCGACTTCCGCGACGATGAGTTCCAGCGCCTTGCCGGTCTCGTCGACCAGATTGACGCCGTTTTCCACCTGCTGGCTGGAAGCGCCGATCAGCGTCTTGATTTCCTTGGCGGCATTGGCGGAACGCTGGGCAAGCTCACGGACTTCCTGCGCAACCACCGCAAAACCCTTGCCGGCATCACCCGCACGAGCGGCTTCCACACCAGCATTCAGGGCGAGCAGGTTGGTCTGGAAGGCGATGTCGTCGATCACGCCGATGATATTGCCGATTTCGCCCGAGGATTTTTCGATCTCGCGCATGGCGGCAACCGCCTTGCGGACTACGACGCCGGACTTTTCCGCACCGGTGCGGGCGCGCTGGACCAGATTGCCGGCATCTTCCGCGCCGCGGGCGCTGTCACGCACGGTGGTGGTGACTTCTTCCAGTGCAGCGGCAGTTTCCTCGATGGAGGCCGCCTGCTGTTCGGTGCGGCGGGACAGGTCGTCTGCAGCCGACAACATTTCCGAAGCACCGGCATTGATGGCGGCGGCATTTTCGCCGACCGTGCGCAGCGCCTGCTGCAGCTTGTCGACAGCGCCGTTGAAATTGAGACGGACAGGATCGATGGCAGGCGCAAAAGGCGTTTCGATGCGATAGGAAAGATCACCATCCGCAAGGGCGGCAAGACCCTTGCCAAGCTCGGCGCTGGCGAAGGCGCTTGCGGCTTCGTCTCTTGCCTTTTCTTCCTCGTTGCGGCGGCGTTCGGCCTCGGTTGCCGAGCGCATGCGCTCGGTTTCGCCGGCAAGGCGGGATTTTTCCAGCCCGGCCTGCTTGAAGACCAGAACGGCCTTCGCCATCTTGCCGACTTCGTCACCGCGATCGACAGCCGGAACTTCCGTGGCCATGTCGCCATCGGCAAGCCGGCTCATCGCCGCCGTCATGCCGACGATCGGCGTGACGATGGAGCGCGACAGCGCCCAGATGAGGGCGACGGCCAGGAGACCGGCAACGGCGCCGCCACCCAGAAGGGCGTATTTGAGATTGAGGGCCGCGGCCTGCTGCTCGGCCGCATAGACGGACGACAGGCCGTTCAGCTGATCCTTGATCTTGGCAGCGGAAGCGCGGAAGCCATCGAGCTGGCCCTTCGCCTGGTTGCGGCCGATCTCGATGATTTCGGAAATCGGCGCTTCCGTCGTCTTGCGGGCGGCAATCTGCGGTTCCGCCAGTTCCTTGAAGAACACGGTAGCAGATTTTTCCATGTCATCGATGGACTTCAGGATGTCCGACTGGCCGGCGGCGAGAGCGCGGGCTTCATTGAGCTTCTTCAGCATCAGGTCGCGCTGGGCGAACACGTCATTATAGGTGCTGTCGCTGCGGAACAGCAGGAAGCCGCGCTGGTTGACGGCCTGTTCCAGCATGGCAGCCGTCGCGCCATCCACGGCCTGGATGATATCCTTGGTCTCGTTGTTTTCGAGCGTGACACGCTCGCTCCCCAGCGTCTGCCAGAACACGACCGCGGAAGCGAGCAGGCACACGCTCATCAAGGCACAGAAGGTGGCTATGAGCTTCAGGTTAATGGGGAGATTTTTCAACGACATCGCAAACTCTCTCGGCGACCCGATGCCTCGAAGCAGGCGTCTGCGCTGCAACGGTCGCAATTTAAGGAATGGAAGGAGATGCCATCATGGCGGGGTTCCGGTGGCCGCACGGGCCTTGCGGACAAAGTGCAATACAAGCCTTTATATTGGATTAATCGAACTTTCTCATTTTGCGGTGCAACAGCGCCTTCCGCAGCGATGGCGCACGCCGACAACCCCTTCCCCGCGATAAATCGCTTGCATCGGCGGAGTTTGACGGTCATTGACACGGGACCATGTCCAAAACATCTGAGAATGAACGGCTTGACCAGCTTCTTGTATCGCTCGGCCACTTCGCCAGCCGCTCGCGTGCGCGCGACGCGGTTTCGCGCGGCACCGTGAGCGTGAACGGCAAAATCGTCACCAAACCCAGCCAGACTGTCGCCGGAAATGCCGAAATCGCCATCAGCGACCCGGCACAGGCCTATGTTTCCCGCGCAGCCCTCAAGCTCGTGGCCGCCCTTGATCATTTCCGGCTCGATCCATCGGGCAAGGACTGTCTCGATGTCGGCGCATCGACCGGCGGCTTTACCGAGGTGCTGCTCGAGCGGGGCGCAAAACACGTCACCGCCATCGATGTCGGCCACGGGCAGATGCATCCGAGGATCGAGAACGACCCGCGCGTAACCAATCTCGAAGGGCTGAATGCGCGGTCTCTGACGTCGGAAGATCTGGACGACAGGCCCGTCACTTTCATCGTCTCTGATGTTTCGTTCATTTCGCTGAAGCTTGCGCTGGCCCCGGCGCTTGAGCTTGCCGAAACCGGTGCTCTGGCGGCTTTGCTGGTGAAGCCGCAATTCGAAGCCGGGCGCGATGCCATCAGCAAGGCCGGGCTTCTGAAGGAGCCCGAAACCGCGCCTGCCGTTGCGGCAGAGCTGGAACGCTGGCTCGTTGAAGACATGGGCTGGAAAAGCCTCGGCCTCATTCCCTCGCCGATTTCCGGCGGCGACGGCAATATCGAATTTCTTCTCGGAGGCGAAAAGCCATGAGCACACAGACCGTCACCATCAAGAGCCTCGGCGCGCAGGGCGATGGCATCGCCCACTGTCCCGACGGCCCGGTCTACGTGCCCTTCGCGCTTCCGGGCGAAACGGTGGCCATCGCCAAGGTGAAGGATCATGGCACCGTCATGTCGATAGCCGAAGCCTCGGTGGATCGCCGCGAGCCCGCCTGCCGCCATTTCGGCCCCGAAGGCAAGAACGGCACCTGCGGCGGCTGTTCGCTGCAGCATCTTGCCGACCAGCCTTACCATGCCTTCAAACGGGAGCTGGTGGTCTCGGCACTGAAATCAAAGGGCCTGACACCGCCGGTGGACGATCTCGTCATCTGTCGCCCCGGCGAGCGCCGTCGTGCGGTGTTTGCCGCCCGCAGGACGGAAAAGGGCCTGCTGCTCGGTTTCAGCCAAGCGAACAGCCATCACATCGTCGCCATCGAGGAATGTCCCGTGACTTCACCGGGCATCGTCTCGCGGCTCGATGCCATCCGCGCCATCGGCCTTTCCATGGTGGCGAATGCCGAGCCGTTCCGCATCACCGTTCTCGAAACGCTCTCCGGTCTCGATATTTCCGTCGAGGGCATCAAATCGGTCAGCGACAAGCAGCGACGCACGCTCACGGAAACGGTGCTTGCCATGCGCGGCATTGCCCGCGTTTCACTCTCGGGTGAAATCCTGATCGAACCGCAAAAGCCGGTCATCGAATTCGGCGGCGTTCCGGTTTCGCCACCGGCCGGCGGTTTCACGCAGGCGACGAAGCAGGCGGAAGATGCCATGGCCGAGCTGGTGCTTGCCCATGTCGGCAAATCCAAACGCATTGCCGATCTCTTCTGCGGTTCCGGCACATTTGCGCTGCGGCTTGCGCGCGTCGGCAAGGTGCATGCGGTGGAAGCGGAAGACAAGCCGCTGAAGGCGCTGGATTTCGCCGCCCGCAACACGCAGGGCCTGAAGCCGGTGAGCGTCGAGAAGCGCGATCTCTTCCGCCGGCCGCTGATGGTCAGCGAACTCAAGAATTACGATGCCGTCGTCTTCGATCCGCCGCGCGCCGGCGCGGAATTCCAGTGCAAGGAACTGGCCCGCAGCACGGTGAAGAAGATCGTTGCGGTAAGCTGCAATCCGCTGACGCTCGCGCGCGATCTCACCATCCTCACGGAAGGCGGCTATCGCATCACCCGCGTCACGCCGGTCGACCAGTTCCTGTGGTCGCCGCATGTGGAAGCCGTGGCGGTGCTGGAGAAATGATCACCAGGCGGTATCGACCGTGCCATTGCCGACCACGCCCGGGCAGCGGCAGGAACCGCCAACACGACCCCGTTCCAGCGGGCAGATATAGGGCCGGCGGCGATTGGCGCTCTCCGGCGGGGTGATGACACAGACGAAACGGGCGCGGCGCTGGTGGTCACGATTATTGCCGGAATAAAAATTCGGACTATCGTCATCCGCGGACTGCGCCAGGATGACGTCGCTGCTCGAAACCGACAAAGGCGCAGTCACGGCCGCTTCTGCAACGGTTACGGCGGAGAGTAAGACGGACAGAACGAAAACGACGTGACGCATGCGGAGGCCTTCACCTTTACTGGACCGGTGGGCGCGACCATACATAATCCGCATTCACAAGCACAGTGGCTTCGAACGCAGGGGATGCCACTTGTTTCTTCTCCCGCGGGGAGAAGAAACAAGTGGCGCACACTCCCGAATGACAAGCAACGTCCCGTCGTCTTGTGCGCGCTCAGCGGCGCATGAAGGCCTCGAAGGCGGCGCGCGCTTCCGCACTTTGCAGCTGCGCGATGAAATGACGGCCTTCCTCTTCGATGCGGGCAAGAACATCGTCCGGGTTGCCGCGCACCAGATCGCGGGCGATCTTCAGCGCCTGCTGTGGTTTGGCGGCAAGCCGGGTGGCGAGCGCCAGCGTTTCGCTCTCCACATGTTCGGGGGCGACGACTTTCCAGATCAGCCCGGCATGCCATGCCTGTTCGGCGGAAAAACCCTCGCCCATGGCCAGCAGCGCAAAGGCGCGCTGGTGGCCGATGAGCTTCGGCACCAGCAGGCTGGAGGCCGCTTCCGGCACCAGCGCGAGATCCACGAAAGGCGTCTTGAACAGGCTGCGGCTCGAGGCAACCGTCAGGTCACAATGAAGATTGAGCGTCGTGCCGATTCCGATGGCGAGCCCATCCACGCCGGATACCAGCGGCTTTTCGAAGGCGACGAGCGCTTTCAGAAGTTCGAGTGCCGCGAGTTTTCCCTTACCGCCGGACATGGCAAAGGCCAGGAAATCGGCCATGTCGTTGCCCGCAGAAAAGCAGCCTTCCGTGCCGAGAAATACGACCACCCGGATTTCGGGATCCGCATTGGCGGCATGCAATGCCTCGGCCATGCGCAGATACATGGCATCGGTGATGGCGTTTTTCTTTTCCGGCCGATTGAAGCGGATGGTAAGAACGTCTGGCGCATGGCCGACCCGCTCGACGAGAATGTGATCGTCCGACATCTGAAACTCCTCAAGCCAACAGGGTGCGGGCGGCGGCAAGGCTTGCCGCGCCTGAGATGACGCGGTCCTTCAGCGCAGCCGTTTCCGCCAGCAGGTTTTCCGCCGTGAAACGGCAAAGGGCTGCGCGGTGCTCGCCCCTGCCATCATCGACGGAGGCCAAGGCGCCCTTGGCGAGATAGGCACCGCTGAGCGCCAGGCCGAAGAGGCGCTGATAGGCCGTCGCTCCGGCAAGCGCGGTTTCAGTTTCGCCCGCCTTGACGCGGGAGAGCAGCCAGTCGGTCACCGTTTCCAGATCGTTGAGGCTGGCTTCGAGATAACGGGCGGTCTCGCCGAGATCGTCGCGGTTCGAAGCGGCTGTCCGGGCGGCGATCTCGCGCAGTTCGGCGATGAAACCGCGCACCTGCGCACCCTCGGAGAGCGGCAGCTTGCGCAGCACCAGATCGATGGCCTGAATGCCGTTGGTGCCTTCATAGATCGGGGCGATGCGGGCATCGCGCAGATAACGCGCCGCGCCGGTTTCCTCGATGAAGCCCATGCCGCCATGCACCTGAATGCCCATGGAAGCGACATCGACGCCGGCATCGGTGGAGAAGGACTTGGCAATCGGTGTCAGAAGGGCAGCGCGCTCCTGCCAGTGAGCGCGCTGATGGGCGTCTTCGGTCGCATGCGCCATGTCGATGGCATGGGCGCAGCTGAAGGAAATCGCCCGTGACCCCTGCGTCAGCGCCTTCATCGTCAGCAATGTGCGGGCGATATCCGGATGTTCGATGATCGGGCTCATGCCGGAGCCCTGCCAGCCGGGCGCCTTGCCCTGCGTGCGCTCCTTCGCATATTCGATCGCCTTCTGGGTCGCCGCCTCGCAGATCGCCACGCCCTGCATGCCGACGGCCAAGCGGGCGTTGTTCATCATGGTGAACATGCAGGCGAGACCTTTGTTCTCCTCGCCGACCAGCCAGCCGAGAGCACCTTTTTCGTCACCGAACTTGCCGTCGCCGAAAATCATCGTGCAGGTGGGGGAGCCATGAATGCCGAGCTTGTGCTCCAGCGAATGACAGAAAAGATCGTTGCGGTTGCCCGGCGCGCCGTTTTCATCGGGCAGGAATTTCGGCACGAGGAACAGCGAGATGCCGCGCGTTCCGGCCGGCGCATCCGGCAGGCGGGCGAGGACGAGGTGGATGATATTGTCCGCCGCGTCGTGTTCGCCCCAGGTGATGAAAATCTTCTGGCCGAAGATGCGATAGGTGCCGTCGCCATTACGCTCCGCCCGGGTCTTCAGCACACCGAGGTCCGATCCCGCATGCGGTTCGGTGAGGTTCATGGTGCCCGTCCATTCGCCGGAGACGAGCTTGGGAAGATAGATGCGCTTCAGATCATTGCTGCCGTGGGCGACGAGCGCTTCCACGGCCCCCATGGTCAGCGTCGGCGCCAGCGCAAAGGCCATGGAGCCGGAATTCCACATTTCGAGCGCTGCGACATTCAGCATATGCGGCAGGTTCTGGCCGCCGAATTCTTCCGGAGCCGTCAGGCTGTTCCAGCCCGCTTCCGCCCAGCGGCGATAAAGATCGGCCCAGCCATCCGGCGTCGTGACCTTGCCGTCAGCGAGCTTCGCGCCCTGGCGGTCGCCAATCTCGGCGAGCGGCGCAACCTCTCCGGTTGCGAAGCGACCGGCTTCCTGCAGAATGGCATCGACGAGATCTTCGCTGAGGTCTCCCAGCACACCCTTTGACAGCGCGTCTTCAAGACCCGCCACATGTTTGAGTGTAAAGGCGATATCATCCACCGGCGCGCTATACATGCTGCCTCCTCCCGAAGCTCTTGCATCTTGCTACTGCCCTCGGGCTAAATGATTTTTACGTAAACGTCAATTTGAAAATTCCCACCATTTCGGCAGGTTTGTTATAAAACTGTCATATGAATTTGCTCAGCATGCGCTGAAAGGCGCCTCGCCGCTGCCGCCCCCACACCGGAACGACGGACGCCTCCCCTCCTCCCATCCAGCCAGTCAGGACTGCCACGATGGATCTCATAACGCCCACCATTCCCGGCCTTGTCTGGGCCTACCACTTCCAGCCGGGAACGGCCCCATGCCGCCGCCTGGCACCCGATGCCGGCTTCGACGAAATGGCCGGTTATGAGGGGTTCTACTGGCTGCATCTCAACCTCGCCGACCAGCGGGTGGCGGGCTTTCTCGAAACGATCGTCGGTCTCGATCCGGCGGCACGGGCAAGCCTCACCACCCACGAGACCCATCCTTCCATCGTGGTCGATGAAAAATCGCTCTATGGCACGCTGGTCGATTTCCAGCGTGAGTTCGACAAGGAAACGCGCGATTTCGGCTGGCTGCATTTCGCGGTGAGCGACCGTTTCATCATCACCACCCGGCTACAGCCGCTGCATTCGGTGGACCGGCTGAAGGCGGCGGTCGACAAGAATTCCAATCGTTACCTCACGCCGTCGCATGTCTTCGAGGGGCTGGTGGCGGAATTCCAGCGCTCGCTCATCAATCTGGTGATGGAGACGACGGAAGAACTCAATGCCATCGAGGACATGGTCTATGACAGCGAGAACCGCGACGAGCGGCGGCGTCTTGCGCCGCTGCGCCGCACGGTCGTTCGCCTGCACCGGCATCTGCGCACCGTACTGACCCTGATGCGGCGCGCTTCCGCCGCCGATGACGACGAGATGCCGGATGGTTTCGAGGATGTCGCCTCGCGGCTGATGAGCCGTCTGGAGGCTGTCGATCACGATGTTTATGCCTTGCAGGAGCGCGCGAGGCTGCTGCATGAAGAAATCGATTCCAAACTCTCGTCGGAAACCAACCGCCACCTCTATATCCTGTCGCTGATGACGGCGTTCCTGCTGCCGCCATCACTGGTGACCGGCTTTTTCGGCATGAATACGGATGAGCTGCCGTTTACCGTCGGCACGGGCGGCACGCTTTCGGCCAGCGTCTTCATCGTGATTTCGGTCCTGCTCGCCTGGGTGGTGCTGAAGCGGGCGCGGATTTTGTGACAGCAAAAAGCCGCCCGGTGGTCACCGGACGGCTCTCTCGATTTAAACGTCGCTTCTATCAGCCGTAGGGCGAATAGCAGGGCTGGCGCGGGCCGTGATACGGCTGGAACGTGTTGCTATAGGCATCGTAGGAACGATAGCGGCCATAGCACCAGTTCACATGCGCGCGGCTCATGCCGCCACGATAGACCGGGCGGTATTCGCGATAGACCGGACGCGGGCGATATTCCGGCACCGGACGGTAGATTTCGCGCGGCTGCGACAGTGCGCCGCCGATGATCGCACCCGTCGCAAAGGCTGCGAGCGGGAACCAGTAACCGTCATGGTGACGATAACCCGGGCGATAATCGCGATAACCGCGATGGCCGCGATACCAACCACGGCGACCGCCCCAGTCGTCACGATCGCGCCAATATTGCACATTCACGATATTCTGGCCGGCGTCATTGCCCACGGCCTCGACGCTCTTCGGCGCCACTGGCAACGGCATCGCTGCTTCTGCCGGAACGATCGCTCCTGCAACCACGATTGCAGAAAGACCGACAGCCAGGATATTCTTCACATAGCTTTTCATCTGACTTCCTCCATTCACGACGGTCGACAGGCCGTTCTCCGTGAATAATAGCAGTTTTTTCTTCTCGTTTGGCCAGTTTGTCGGGTCTGGCTGTAACTTTACCACCTACAGGCTAGGCGTCCGCGCCTGAACCCAGCATTAACGGCCCCATCACACCTGGTTTATCCAGATCGGCAGCCTTAAAACAAAAGCCCGGAATGAATCCGGGCTTTCCAAAACCGTCATCAGCGGCTGTAGGGCGATACGCATATGCGGCGCGGACCGCTGTTCGGCTGATAGGTATTGTCGTAGGCGCGATAGGAGCGCCAGCGGTTCTGGCACCAGGAGACATGGCTGCCGCCATAGACCGGACGCGGCTGCGACATGGCGCCGCCGATGATGGCGCCTGCGGCAAAGGCTGCCAGCGGGAACCAGTAACCATTGTGATAACGGTAACCCGGACGACGATCGCGATAACCGCGGTGACCATTATACCAGCCGTCACGCGGCGGGCGCGGGCGATACATGCGGTCGCCATAACGGCGATCGTATCTGCGGTCCCATTCGCGATATTGCACCGGCACCACGTTGTCGGTGGAAACCGCCGGCTTGGGCATCGGAACAGGGACCTGGAACGCCTGCGACGGCGTAAAGCTGGTGAGGAACACGACGATCGCTGTAGCGACACTCGTTGTCCGGAAATTCATCATGATCTTCCTCCGTTTGCTTCAGCGCGTTGGCCGCGCCTTTTCACCCACGCGTTCTCGTCGGAGAGAGGGGCGGACCCCGTTCATGCCCGAAAAGAATTCGATGACGTGCAAACGAGTTTAGGGAAATTTGGTTCCAAGACAACTATCCGGTGAAGGAAAGGGGCGTGACACGCCGCTGGATCGTTTTGGCTTTTCGTCGAATTGCCAAAACGATCCAGCTCCTTGTCTCATGCCTGTGTCTCATGCCTGTCTTTTTCCCGAAACCGATGAGAGTTTCGGGAGACTGCCTGTGTCAGGCTTCCACCTTCACATCGGTCAAGGGCCGCGAACAGCAAGCCAGAATATAGCCTTCCTCGATTTCCTCATCGAGAATGCCGCCATTGTGGTTCATCTCCACCTCACCGGAAAGCTTCAGCACCCGGCAGGTGCCGCAGATGCCGGATTCGCAGGCCGCACCGATGCGAACGCCGGCGGCGCGCGCCGTCATCAGAACCGTCTGGCCGGGCTGGCAGGGCATCTCTTTTCCGGAAAGGGTGAAACCCACCATCGATAGCGCTTCGCCATCCGCCAGGGGCTGAACGCTCTCGCCGACGACAACGGGAGCGGCCGGCGAGAAACTTTCCTGGTGATAACGGCTCATGTCGAAGCCGGATGCGTCGAGCATGGAACGGACGGCGGCCATGAACGGCTCCGGTCCGCAGCAGAAAACGGTCCGCTCCATGAAATCATGCGCGAGCAGCGCGATCTTGGCCTTGTCGACCATGCCCTTCAGGCCAGACCAGAGATCGGTGCGGCCACATTTCTCGACAATGAAACCGAGCGACAGGTTCGGCATGAAGCGGGCGAGATATTCCAGCTCATGACGGAAGACGATATCGCCGGGGGTACGCGAGCAGTTGATGAAGGCAATGTCGCTCTGCGGCGCACGGTCGCTCATGTCGCGCACCATCGACATCATCGGCGTGACGCCGGAGCCTGCCGAGATGAACAGATATTTGTCACCGGGATGCTTGACGTAGGAAAAGTCGCCGAGCGGGCCAAGCGCCCGGATTTTCATGCCGGGCTTCAGATTGTCGAACATCCAGCGCGTGCCGATGCTGGTGGCCTGCGCCTTGACCGTGACCGAAAGTGCATAGGGCCGCGACGGGCTGGAGGACAATGTGTAGGTGCGGTAGAGCGGCTCGCTGCCCACCGGCAATTCCAGCGTGACGAACTGGCCCGGAAGATAACGGAACCAGTTCTGATCCTCGGAGCGGAACAGGAATGTCATCACATCCGGTGTCTCGGGTGTCACCGAGATACATTCCAGCAGGTGGAGCTTGTCGCTCCACGGCTTCATCTCGTCTATGTGCTTGTAGGTCACAACCATATTCATCTTCGCGTTACGCTACGGCCGAAAGCCGGGCCTTGTCGCCCGAAAGCCGGTCGATCATGAAATCAGCATACCAGTTGACGAACTGCATCACGCCGCCTTCGTCTTCCATGGAGTAAGGGCCGGGCTGGTAGGCGGGCGAACGGATGCCGAAAGCGTTTTCCTCGACGATGCGGCGGTCCTGGTCGTTGGTTTCGTTCCAGACGTGGGTGAGGTCTTCCAGATCGTAGTCCACGCCTTCCACCGCATCCTTGTGCACCAGCCACTTGGTGGTGACCATGGTCTCGTTGGCGCTGAGCGGCAGCACCCGGAAGGAAATGGTGTGGTCGCCGAGGAAATGGTTCCAGGTCGTCGGATAGTGGAACAGGAGCAGCGCGCCGATATGGCTGATGCTGACATCTTCCGAAAGCGGCCGGCGCACGGCGCGCTTGCCCGACATGGTGTAGCTTTCCGCCTCGCCGATCAGCGGCATGCGGGCGACACGGAACTGACCCTTCGGATCGATCTTGAAACGGCTCGGCAGGCCGGCCGCCTCGCAGCGCGCCCAGTGACCGCCGATTTCAGGATCGCTCGCGCCGCCATCCGTTCCCGTCACGCTCGGGTTTTCGGGATAGGTGCGGCAGAGTTCCGGATGGTTGGCGGCGCAATGGTAGCACTCGCGGTTGTTTTCCCAGACGAGCTTCCAGTTGCCCTTTTCGATGATCGTGCTCTCATGCGCGACCTTGGCTTCCCAGATGCGGTGCGGAGCCATGTAGCTTTCGACTTCCTTGCGCATCGGCTCGAACTCCGCCGGCTGGTCGGCAAGGCAGATGAAGACGTAACCGGCGACGGTTTCGCAGGCGACCGGCTTCAGGCCGAAATCGCCCTTGTCGAATTCTTCGCCCATATGCCGCGCGAACAGCAGCTTGCCGTCGAGATCATAGGTCCACTGGTGGTAGGGACAGACGAGACGCGCCGACTGGCCCTTTTGCGTCGTGCAGACGCGGGAACCACGATGGCGGCAGGAATTGTGGAAGGCACGGATCTCTCCGTCGCGGCCACGCACGATGACGACGGAATAGGCGCCGACCTGAACGGTGAAATAGCTGCCGGATTTCTGCACTTCGCAATCATGGCCGACGAACAGCCAGTCGCGATACCAGATGGTTTCCATATCCAGCTTGAAATAATCCGGGTCCGTGTAGAAGGGCTGTTCCAGGCTGAAGCCTTCGCGGCGGTTCTTCAGCTGGCGCAATACGGTGTCACGCAATTCCATGGCCAAATCCTCGATCAAACCGCCCTGCCCGGCACCATTTGCGGGGTTGCGGAAGCATGTCCTCATCTAAACACCGGCGGTCATTTGCGGCAGCACAAACAGCGACATCGGCTTCCGCATTGGCGACAAATTGCGACATGCGCAATTCGCCCTCGCTGCCCATTCCGCTGGGAAATCTAACGGCTATTCAGCGCCGGAAACGACGTCGCAATATGACGCATGATAGCGCCTGCCCTTCTCTCCACCCATCAAAAAACAGGGGGTGCGGTGCAACGGAGTATTAATACCGACTAAACTATCTTTCCGGATTGACAGCAACGAGGGCGTTCCTGGTGGAGAAGGCGACACGCATACGTTATTTCGATGCCGGCAGACACTCCGTCGCGCCGATACGCTCCAAGACCGCGCATTCGGATTTCCTGCGGACCGGGCGCATCAGCCGTTACGAAGAGCGCTGGCTGCCGAGGGAGCGCGTCTATTACAGCCACGACGAGGTCGCGGCGCTGACGGGACGCAAGCTGGAGGCCGCGGCCGACGCCACCCATACGCGGCTGAATGCCTTCCACCAGTCCATCCGTTTTCCCAAGATGGTGTTTCACCATCTCCTCAACGACCGCCCGCATCTCGGCTATTGCCACGTCACGGCGGCGAGAACCAGCTTCGATGCCGAGCGCCATGTGCTCTGGTCCTTCTATTTCGCGAATTTCTTCGCGGAACTGAGCGGAGCTGAAAACTTCTTCGAAAACATCGATGCGCGCTATTCGCGCATGTATTTCGCCGTCGCCATCAATGCGCTTCCCGATCGGGAGATGGCCATCGACACCTCCTTCCATCGCGGCGGCCTGCTGTTCCAGACCCATGATCCGCGCGAGGCGCTGAAAAACGTGCTGATGCTCGGCGCGCGTTCGCAGGAGATGCGCAAGATCATCAAGGCGATATAAAAGCCGCGATAAAGCGCCCCGGGCGCTTTATCTTTATTTGTTTTATGTATGTCGTATCCCGAAACCGCGAACCACTTTCGGGCGACATGCATTAGCGCTTCCCACTATGGCCTCAAATACGCTATTGACCGCCCTGAAAGGCAGCATCATGGCGCGTCATATCAACATTGAAAACGAGCGGGAAACCGCCCTGCAGGCATCCGTTGCCGAGCTTGCGGATGGCCAGCCCATCGCCCTGCCGACGGAAACCGTTTATGGTCTTGCCGCCGACGCCACCAATCCGGCGGCCATCACCCGCATTTACGAGACCAAGGGACGGCCACAGTTCAATCCCTTGATCTGCCATATGGCCGATATCGCCATGGCCGAACGTTACGCGGTTTTCGACCCCATATCGCGGAAGCTCGCAGAGGCCTTCTGGCCCGGCCCGCTGACGCTGGTTCTGCCGCTGAGACCTGCAAGCGGTATTCATGCGCTGGCGACGGCCGGTCTCGATACCGTCGGCATTCGCGTGCCGCAGGGTTTTGCCGGCGACTTGATCCGCCGTTTCGGCAGGCCGCTGGCAGCTCCCAGCGCCAATAGTTCCGGCAAGATCAGCCCGACGAGTGCGACCCATGTGGAGGCCGATCTCGGGCAGAAGATCAATCTCATTCTCGATGGCGGTGCCGCCGCCGTCGGCGTCGAATCCACCATCGTCAAGGTGGAAGAGGATGGGCGGGTGCGGCTGCTTCGCCCCGGCGGCATCGTCACCGAAGATATTGAGCGCGTCGCCGGCACGCAGCTCGAGCGGCCGGAAAAAGCCGCCGCCGCCATCGAGGCACCCGGAATGCTGGCCTCGCATTATGCGCCGGGCGCCACTGTCCGCCTCGGCGCCATATCCGTTTTGCCCGGCGAAGCGCTGATCCGCTTCGGTGGCATCGCGGTTTCCGGTGAAGCGACGGCGCGCACCGTTCTCGATCTCAGCCCTTCCGGCGACCTTGCCGAGGCCGCCGCCAATCTGTTCGATTATCTGAAAGCCGCCGATGCGAGCGGCGCGGACACCATCGCCATCACCGCCATTCCCACCCATGGTCTCGGAGAGGCGATCAACGACCGCCTTTCCCGCGCCGCCGCGCCGCGAGGTTGACGGCACTCCACCCTTTCGCCCATGTTTCAAGAGACAGCGAGACGCCCATGACCGCCACCCCCTCCTCCGACATCCTTGACCGCTTCACCGCCATTGTCGGCGAGAAAAATGCGGTTCGTGACCCGGCGGAGATGGCACCGCGCCTGGTGGAAAATCGCGGGCTTTATCGCGGTACTTCGCCGCTGCTGCTCAAGCCCGGTTCCGTCGAGGACGTTGCCGCCATCCTGAAACTCGCCAGCGAAACCGGCACGCCCATCGTGCCACAGACCGGCAATACCGGCCTTGTGGGCGGCCAGACGCCGCGCGCGGATGGCACCGATATCATCCTGTCGCTGGAGCGCATGAACCGCATCCGCGACATCGACCCCGTTGCCAATACCATCGTGGCAGATGCCGGCTGCATTCTCGACGACATCCACAAAGCAGCCGATTCCGTGGAGCGCATGTTCCCGCTGTCGCTCGGTTCGCAGGGTTCCTGCCGCATCGGCGGCAATCTCGCCACCAATGCCGGCGGCACGGCGGTGCTTGCCTATGGCAATATGCGCCAGCTTTGCCTCGGGCTCGAAGTGGTGCTGCCAACGGGCGAAATCTGGAACGGGCTGCGCCGGCTGAAGAAGGACAATACGGGTTACGACCTGCGCGATCTCTTCATCGGTTCCGAAGGCACGCTGGGTGTCATCACCGGCGCGGTTCTGAAGCTATTCCCCAAGCCGCTTGGCCATCAGGTTGCGTTTGCAGGACTTCGTTCCGCCGAAGACGCGCTGAAGCTGTTCGAAATGGCCTCCAATCTCTGCGGCACGGCGCTGACCGGTTTCGAGCTCATGCCACGAATCGGCGTCGAATTCACCGCCAGACATATTCCCGGCGTGCGCGATCCCCTGGAGCAGCCGCATGACTGGTACACGCTGATCGATATTTCCACCTCCGATTCGGCCGAGACGGCCGATACCATGATGCAATCGCTGCTGGAGCGCGGTTTCGAGGCCGGGCTGGTGGAGGATGCGGTGATCGCTGCCTCCGAAGCCCAGCGTCAGGCGCTGTGGCACATGCGTGAAAGCATGTCGGATGCGCAGAAGCCGGAAGGCGGATCAATCAAGCACGACGTTTCCGTTCCGGTGTCGAAAATACCGGAATTCATGGCGACGGCGGAAAAGGCGGTTCTCGCCGCCATTCCCGATGCCCGCGTCTGCGCCTTCGGCCACCTCGGCGACGGCAACATCCATTACAACATCTCCCAGCCGGTGGGCGCCGACAAGGCCGAATTCCTCGGCCGCTGGCGGGACATGAACGAGATCGTGCACGGCATCGTGCTGTCGCTCGGCGGTTCCATTTCGGCCGAACATGGCATTGGCCAGTTGAAGCGCGATGAGCTGGCCGCCATCCGGCCCGGCATCGAAATGGAGCTTATGCATCGCATCAAGCACGCCTTCGACCCCGCGGGCATCATGAACCCCGGCAAGGTTCTGGTGTCGTAACAGTTCAGCGGAGCAGCTGATAAATACAGGCTTCCCTGCGCTGGCGGGGTGTTTGGGCGGCATCACGCCGCCCATTTCACTTACCCGCAGCTGCGTGCCTCAACGGGCGCATTCCACCAGTTTTCTAACGCCACCCCATTGCTCAAACTGGGCTTTCCCCTTGGCGGCAATTTCCTCTCGCCACTTTTTTGCATCGACCGTTGGATGCGTCGTTTTACCAGGGAAAATAACGGTTAAGATGGCGACTGGCCCGTTTCTGGTCTTATCGGCGATCCCCGACTTGGCGCGCATCACGCCTCCATAGTTCACCAGCGGATTATTGCCGATATCCTGATGCAGCCGCACCGACGCCTCGCCAAGATCACCGCCATCGCCATAAACCGCATAGGCAAATTTTCTCGTCGCCGGACGATAGATGACAGCTATATCGCCATCCTTCACGCCATACCTGCTCACGAAGCTGCTGGAGAGAACCACGTAGGGAATTTCGTTGGCATCCACCCAATGCCTCTGTGTTCCAACAGGACCGTCTGGAACCGGCACGGAGGTTTCCGTGATGAAGGCTTTTCCAGGAAAGGGATCACCAGCTTTCTGGACGATCGGTCTATTGTTCTCGTCTTTGGAAAATCCAAAAATTCTGACTTTTGAGTAATCACCTGTTGCGACGGCTTTTTTCCAGGCTGCACGGCACTTATCCTGCCAGCGATCCGGATCCGTCTTCGGCGTGGAGCCGACCGCCGTCACACCATCGCAGGTGTAGGATAACCCCTTGCCATCGACGAGATAGGAATTCGGAGCACCGTCAGCATCGACTTTGAGTTCCCTGCTCTTAAACACGATCCCCCCGGCCCCACATGCCGCCTGGGACATCGCCGCCGTCGGCGCGACAAGGGTAATGAAACCGCAAAAAACAGTGACAAGCATCGAAGATTTAGAGACTTCACAGAGCATGCGACCCTCCTTTGAAAAATGGGTCGAGACTGCTCTTTATTCCCTCATAAGTCGAGTATAATCTTATAGTATCGCTTAAGTTTAGTGTTCGCTTAGGCTACCATCTCTTTTGGCAAATTGGGAACCAATGCGCCAAAGGCGCCACTGACCTCAGGCCATGGCCCGCAGCGCCCAGGCGGGCACCATTTCCGCATTCAGCCGGCGCGGCTTTTGCGCGCCGACGAGCTGCGTCAGGCCCATGCCCGATTTGGCGATCGAGACGGCATGTTTCTTCGGCAGAAGATATCCATGCTCCAGCGGCGGAACGCGGCGCAGCACGCGGCTAAAGACATTGCGGCGATGATAACGCGACGGCGAAAAGCGGGCCGGCTGCGCGCAGATCGCCACATATTCGAGAATCTCGTCGATCCAGCCTGCCTGCGGGCGCGCGCCGGGCTCTATCAGCAGCAGCCAGCCGCCGCGGGCGGATTGCACGATCTCCTCGATGTCCCACTGCCCATAAAAACGGCAGCCGGCGGCATCGGCAACGCGCGACGACCCATCGCGCGAACCGTGATCGAGGATCACCACATCGCTTACCAGCCCTTCCACGGCCCCGGTGACGAGCGCAGACAGCGTGTGCGCCAGTTCCGGTTCCTGATCCCGGCATTCCATAATCACTGTCAACATAGGCATAGCTCTAACGCATCGCACAATAAATTGCCACTGCGCTCATCACGGTAAAAACCACCGCCACCCATTCGGACATGGCCTTCTTCAAACAGGATCCGGAGCCCGCCATCTTCGCCGCAGGCTGTGTGGCATGTCACGAATTCACAATTTTGTTCTTGTATTGTTCTCATTCCTGATGTAGGAATTTAATCATTCGGACAGCGAGGAAACGCCCGTCCGCATGGAAACGGTTTAGGGCGTTGAGCGCGCCTCGATGGGTGTGCAGCGTCCTGGGAGCATCCAGATGAGAAACCATACGCTTTCGGGGCAGGCTGCCTTCCAGCCGAGCCATATGCCGGATATTGCCAATGCGCTCGCCGATGCATCCGGCCTGCGCATCGAGATCGACCGCCGTCGTGGCAGGGGCGCCGGGCTGAACCCGGACGGGCGCTTCGAGACCTTGCAGCACGAGGTTTTCGACGATGGCTGGCAGACGCTCGAAGACATGCCGGAATTCCGCACCGAGGTGCAGGTGGAAAAGCCGCGCAGCATCATCACCCGCAACGAATCGCCCGATATCCCCTTCGACCGCTCCATCAATCCCTATCGCGGCTGCGAACATGGCTGCATCTATTGTTTCGCCCGCCCCACACACAGCTATATGGGGCTTTCGGCCGGGCTCGATTTCGAATCGAAACTCTTCGCCAAGCCGGATGCGGCAAAGCTTCTCGAACGGGAGCTGGCAAAGCCCGGCTACAAGCCGAGGGTGATCGCCATCGGCACCAATACCGATCCCTATCAGCCGATCGAGCGCGAATGGCGCATCATGCGGCAGATACTGGAAGTGCTGGCCAAGGCCGATCACCCCGTCGCCATCGTCACCAAATCGGCGCTGATCAAGCGGGATATCGACATTCTGGCGCCCATGGCCAAAAAGGGCCTCGCCAAGGTCGGCATTTCCGTAACCACACTGGACCGGAAACTCGCGCGCAACATGGAACCGCGCGCCGCAACGCCGGAGAAGCGGCTGGAGGCGGTCAAGGCGCTGACGGAAGCCGGTATCCCGGTCGCCGTGATGATGGCGCCCGTCATTCCGGCCCTCAATGATCATGAGATCGAACGCATTCTCGAGGCCGGCAAGGCCGCTGGCGCAACCGAAGCGTCCTACGTGCTGCTGCGCCTGCCGCTGGAGGTGAGCCCGCTCTTTCGCGACTGGTTGCTGCGCAACTATCCGGACCGTTACCGCCATGTCATGTCGCTGGTGCGCTCCATGCGTGATGGCAAGGATTACGACGCGGAATTCGGCAAGCGCATGAAGGGTGCCGGCCCCTATGCCTGGCAGATCGGCCGGCGTTTCGAGATGGCGACCAAAAGGCTCGGCCTTATTCGCCGCGGCATTCACCTGCGTGACGATCTCTTCGTGCCGCCGGGCGGTGCCGGCGTACAATTGTCGCTGCTTTGAAAACGGGCACGGAAAGCGCTCCCTGATCGAAACCGCCGCATCGGCGTGCCGATATCGGGAAGAACATTATGAGAAGCGCGGCCCTTCGTTTTGGTCGACCACGCTCTCGACGAAATGCCCGGCGGGTTTTCCCTGGCTCGCCGGACATTGCCCCCGGAACCGCCGCCTCGCGTGCGATCATTTTTCCTCCGCCGCCCCGTTGGAGGATCAAAGGTCATGATGACCTTAGGGGCACGGTGAGCCACGCCCCTTGACCCCGGCTCCCCGCGCCTGTCATCGCCCGCTTCCGGGGGCTTGCAGGAGATCGGGTGTGTGTGCGAGTTTCGCCGCATGAAACGCACCGCCACACCCGATTCTCCTGCCCTTTTCGATCTTGCCGATACCGGTCCGGATTTCTCCTTCGAACTGGAAGCGAGAAAGAAGGGCCTCTGGCCCGTGGCCGGCACGGATGAGGCAGGCCGGGGGCCGCTCGCCGGCCCGGTGGTTGCGGCAGCCGTCATTCTCGATCCCGATAATATTCCCAAGGGCATGGACGATTCCAAGAAGCTGACCCGACAGAAGCGGGAAAGCCTTTTTGTTCAGATCATGGAAACCTCGATCGTGTCCGTCGCCTCCTCCGGCCCCAGCCTGATCGACAGCATGAATATTCTGCGCGCCAGCCTTGATGCCATGCGCCGCGCCGTGCTCGGTCTCGAAATCTCCCCTGCCCTCGTGCTGGCCGACGGCCGCGACAGGCCACCGGGCATCGCCTGCGAAGCCAAGGCCGTCATCAAGGGCGATTCCCGCTCCCTCTCCATCGCCGCCGCCTCGATCATCGCCAAGGTGACCCGCGACCGGATGATGGAACGCGCCGGCGTGGTGCACGCCTCCTACGGCTTCGAAGGCCATGCCGGTTACGGCACGCCCGCCCACCTGCGCGCCATCGAAAGCCACGGGCCCTGCCCACTGCATAGAATGAGCTTTCGGCCGCTGAAGCGGGATTGAGTGGGATGGCCGACGTTTGGCCACCCATAAATCACTGCCAATCTAGACCGTCATCCTCGCCTAGACACGCTGAACACCGTAGGTCTCACAAGCGCTCTGCATTCTCTCGTTCTCGCTGCGTTCGGGAAACAGCTTGTAGCTCGGTGCCCATATGCGGGAAACGCTTTCGATCTCAACCGCAATAATATTCCGTATCGGAAAATCCTTACCCGCCATACGCAGGAGATCGGCACCAAACGCCTGAAAATCCGCGTCGTCGGGAGCCAGTATTCTCGCATTGCCCTTAAGTTTGAACCCCTTCTGACGAAATATATCGACGAAACTGACGCAGACCTTAGGGCGGGCGATCACATTACGGACACTGTGTGATGAAGCAATGTCGGCGATGACAATATGTTCTTCGCCGTGACTGGTGAATATCTCCTTCGGTGTCACACTGGGCGTGCCATCATCATCGACGGTCGCAAGCCAGCAGAGTACAGAGTTTTCCATATCCGCTCTGATCGCGTCGTTGATCTTCATAAGGTTCCTCCCATTCAATCCATGACCAATGCAAGCCGATCGTTTGCAATTCAACCAATCGCTTCAGGCGTCCGACACATCAGTCTTCGGGGGAAGCTATCGCTGAAACTCAACATGTTGCAACCGTATCGGCGACCGAAAGCTGGCTGCACTCGTTCAAACATGGCAGGCAGAAAGCAAAAACCCCTCTCAGCGGACTGGAGGGGTTTCAGATTGCAAGACCACGGAAGGCCTGATGTAAAGCGTCAATTCAGCTTGGACTTCACTTCGCCGATCGTGGCGGTGAAAAGCTTGGCCTTTGCGGCAGCCGTGGTCTTTTCAGCCAAGAGCTTCTCGGAAGCAGCGATGGCGATGTCGACGGCGGCAGCGCGGACGGCGCCGATGGCGTCTTCTTCGGCCTGCTTGATCTTCTGTTCCGAAAGGGCCGTGCGGCGGGCGACAAATTCTTCCGTCTTCTGCTTGGCTTCTTCGGTGAGCGCGGCGGCTTCGCGTTCGGCGGCGGCGACGATGCCGGCGGCTTCCGCTTCAGCTTCCTTGCGCTTGCGCTGATATTCGGCCAGCAGGTGCTGGGCCTCTTCACGCAGACGCTTGGCTTCGGCCAGCTCGTCCTGAATGTTCTGCGCACGCTCGTCCAGAGACTTGGAAAGCATGCCCGGAACCTTGAGATAGGCGATCAGGACGAAGAAAAGGACGAGACCGACGAGAGCGAAAAATGATGCATCAAATGCCATATCAGGCTCCCTTCACGGCAGAAGCGGCGGCGATGGCTGCCTTGACGTCCGTGTCCTTGACCTTGGTGCCGACCAGCTGGTCAACGATCGCGGTCGCGGTTTCCTCGGCAATGGCGCCAACATCGGCGAATGCCTGTTCCTTGATGCCCGCAATGCGCTTTTCAGCGGCGGCGAGCTTCTCGGCAAGACCGGCTTCGATCGCGGCGCGGTCGGCATCGGCCTTCGCCTTGGCGGCGTCACGAGCCGCGGCGCCGATGGAGCTTGCCTTGGCGCGGGCTGCCGCGAGTTCTTTTTCATAGGTTTCGACGGCTGCGTCGGCTTCGCTTTTCAGCCGTGCCGCTTCGTCGAGATCCTGTGCGATGCGTCCATGACGGTTTTCGAGAATGCCGCCGACGCGCGGAACGATGACCTTCTGCATGAGCAGGTAGAAAAGGCCGAACGTGATCGCCAGCCACAGGACCTGCGATGCATAAGTAGACTGGTCGAACGGCGGGAAAACGCCGGAAGCACCGTGTTCGGCGCCGTGCGCTACACCGGTTTCCGTGTGCGTGGCTTCCGGTTGCGGCTGACCGACAGCCGGAGTTTCCGTATGCGTTTCACCTACGGTCGGTGCTGACTGGGCATAAGCCTCGGTCACGAACATGCTCACCTCCAGGGGGACTGCAAATGCGAAGGATCACGGCACGCCATTTGCGGGCCGTGATCCGTACCTGATGCTGCGATTAAACAGCGAACAGGAGAAGGAGAGCAACGAGCAGCGAGAAGATGCCCAGAGCTTCCGTAACGGCGAAGCCGAATACCAGACGGCCGAACTGGCTGTCGGCAGCAGAGGGGTTGCGCAGTGCGCCGGACAGGTAATCACCGAAGATACGGCCGAGTGCGAGGGACGTACCAGCCATGCCGAGGCATGCGAGACCTGCGCCGATGTACTTTGCTGCTTCCGCTTCCATGTGAGACTCCTTGAGATATTGGTTGTTGCGGCTGTTTTTGACGCCCGTTGCCGGGGCCAGCGACTTTACTTCTCAGTGACCACCATGCACGGCGTCGTTCAGGTACATGCAAGTCAGTACCGCGAACACATAAGCCTGCAGGAAGGCAACGAGAAATTCGAGAGCGGTCATCGCGACCGTCATGATGAGAGGCAGGACAGCGCCGCCGACGCCGAGCGCGCCGAGCGCACCCATGGAGGCGACGAAGCCTGCGAAAACCTTGAGCGTAATGTGGCCGGCCAGCATGTTCGCGAAAAGACGAACCGAAAGGCTGATCGGGCGCGACAGGAACGAGATCATTTCAATTGACGCGACAAGCGGCAAAAGCGCCTTGGGCACGCCCGAGGGGGCGAAGATGCCGAAGAAGTGCAGGCCGTGCTTGTAAAAACCGTAAACGATGACCGTGCCGATGACGAGGCAGGCAAGCGCGAAGGTGACGATGATCTGGCTGGTGACCGTGAAGAAATACGGGAACATGCCAAGAAGGTTCGCCGTCAGCACGAACATGAACAGCGAAAAGACGAATGGGAAGAAGACCATGCCCTTCTTGCCGGCGCCTTCGCGCAGCATGGAGGCGATGAACTCATAGGACATTTCTGCAACGGACTGCATGCGGGTCGGGATCAGACCGCGGTTCGACGTTGCGAAATACAGGAAACCGGAAGCGGCAGCCACGGTCGCGACCATGAAAAGCGACGCATTGGTGAAAGAAAAATCGACGCCGCCAATTTCGATCGGAATGATCGGCTGCACCAGGAACTGATGGGTCGGATCGTTTGACACCGGCTGCCCTCTTTACTTGTCGCCGCATGCCGCGGCACCACATCAACTGCCAGAAAAAACAGCTTAAACGCCGCCTTTTCCACCCTCGTCTCGCTTGTCCGCTTTCTCAAGCAGCGGCGGCTTCGCCACCGCGCCCGTCGAGCGCAACACATTCAATACGCCTGCGCAGAAACCGAGAAGAAGAAGAACGATCATCCCCCACGGCGTCGTGCCGACAAAATAGTCCAGAAGATAACCCAGCATAGCGCCGACCACGATGGCCGAAATGAACTCCGATGAGAGCTTCACCGCCATCGCAAAACCTTTCCGGTTTTCCGCAGCGTTGGTCTCCGCCCTCACTTCCGCCTCATCCTCCGCCTTCACCTTTGCCAGTTCTTCGGCAAGGCGCCTGCGACGCTCGTCCAGACTATCGTCACGGTTGCCAGTCATCTTAGAATCCCACCCATTTTCTCCGTTCCAGCCATGCCAGAACCCTTTGGAGTTGTAAACGGTGACGGATTAAGCCTGTTCCAGCCCGCTCTGAAGTCGCGCGCAACATAGTTTTAGGGGCTTCTCTAGTCAAGGCACTGAGGCCGGTTGTTTCAGCACAAATTAATCATGCAAAAACAATAGCTTGACATCAAATCGCGGTTTGGCGGCGATGTTTCCCCAGGGAATCGGCATTTTTGACACGCAAAATGCGGCAAATCGGCGGTGGTATCAGCTCCAGCCGCCACCATAGGTACGGTAAAAGACGTGCAGGCCGATCCTGCCGACCTTCTTCATCGTGCGGCCCCAGGCGGGACGCACATAAACGGCGTGATAA
This sequence comes from Agrobacterium tumefaciens, assembly GCA_017744915.1. Classification (GTDB taxonomy): domain Bacteria; phylum Pseudomonadota; class Alphaproteobacteria; order Rhizobiales; family Rhizobiaceae; genus Agrobacterium; species Agrobacterium tumefaciens_I. The sequence continues at coordinate 611,027 of JAGIAH010000009.1, read as the reverse complement.
TGGGTGGCGGAACCCACTTCTTTCAGCCAGATCTTGCCGGCGGTGGTGGCCATGGCCACTTCGCGCGCCATTTTCCAGTGGCGTTCGGAATTCACCCGGTCCTTGATGTTGTCGCAGGCGAAGGAAAACTGGCAGCGGTTACGCCAGTCCTTGTTCTGATAGACGACGCCGCAGATGGTTTTCGGATAGGCGGGATTGCGCACGCGGTTGAGGATGACCTGCGCCACCGCCGCCTGGCCCTTCACCGATTCTCCACGCGCCTCGAAATAGATGCCGGAGGCGAGGCATTGCTGTTCGGCTGCGGAAAATACGGCCGCCGGCAACGGGGTCGCCGCCCAGGCGTGATCGTCTTCGGCGATCTGCGGCACGAAACGGCCGGCCTCGGGTTTCTTGAGAATGGCGTCAAAAGGCGACTCGCGGGCGAAATCCGGTTCGGCCGGCGCGTAAGCCGTGGCAAGAATATCCGGCGTGCGGTTGGTGACGAGCTCGGCCAGCATCGGTGAGACGCCCTTGTCCACCTTCTTTTCCTCGCGGCGGAAATAGAAGGAGGCAAGTTCCACGTCCTTGCCGCGTTTCGGCTTGACGAACGCCGTGCGGTCCTTGCGCTTCAACGGCTCGATATCCAGCATCGAGGTGCGCTGCAACACCGAACCCGCGGTGAAGGCCTTGGGCGGCTGCATGATTTCGGTTGCGACGATGCGGCCTTTCTTGGCGGCGCGGTTCACACGTTCGCTGTCCGGCGTCGTTGCCTCGCCCTTCTTGTTGGTAACGAAGGCGACCTTGCTGCCATTGGGCAGGGTCATGCCGCTGCCATGCAGCGCCGCCTCCCCCGCTGCATCGTTGAAGGTAAGCGAGGCATTATGCACCGATCCCGCCGGAGAGGCGGTCAGCACCATGCGCCATTGCTCACCGCCATTGTCCAGTCCCGCCAGAAGCGAGGCCAGATCCGCACGCGCGGCAAGAGATGGAAAAACGAGCCAGGCGGCAAGGCCGAGGACGGCGGGCGAGGTCCATTTTGACGCCCACGCCTGAAAGGGCACGGCGGACCGACGACGCATTACACTTTTCGAACGCAAAACCAGCACTCCGAACACCGACAACCATATTCGCTACAGGTGTTCGAGAATCTCTTATTAACCTTGATGCTTGGTTAACGCCGCGCGCGGATGCGGATTCACATTAATGTGTGAACATATTCTAATGCGCGGGGCGGTACATCGGGTTTCCATGTGTCGGCCATAACTGTCCGACAGGGCATCGCCACATCCGTCATTGCGGCCTTGAGCCGGAACCCAGCCGACGCGCCTCTCGCGCGGCGAGAAGACTCCCTTCAGCCCAAGGACTTGGGCTGGCTGGATACCGGCTCAAGGCCGGTATGACGAAGGAAACAGGAACCCGCGCGCCGCCGGAAGGCTGCCTCTATCAGACGACGACGTGCGAACCCAGCTCCACCACACGGTTGGCCGGAAGGCGGAAATAGTCGGAAGGGTCGGCAGCGGTTTCGGCAAGCGCGATGAACAGGCGGTTCTGCCAGCCGGGCATGCCCGATTTCGGATCTGGCACCAGCTTGCGGCGACCGAGATAAAACGAGGTCGACATGATGTCGAACTTGTAGCCGGTGCGTCTCAGATAACCCAGCGCCTGGGTGACGTTCTGGGTTTCCATGAAGCCGAAATGCAGTTCGACCACGACAAAACGTTCGCTCAGCTTCGTCAGCGTATAGCGATCTTCGGGGTGAACGCGCGGCTGGTCCTCGGTGCGGATCGTCAGGATGACGTTCTTGTCGTGCAGCACATGGTTATGCTTGAGATTGTGCAGCAATGCCGCTGGTGCTGCCTCCGGATCGCCGGTGAGGAAGATCGCGGTGCCCGGCACACGCACCGGCGCATGGGCACTTTCCTTTTCCACCGAAGCGACGAAGGCCTTCAACGGCACATCGCCGCGGCGGGTCTTGGCGAAAAGGATTTTCGAGCCGCGCTGCCAGGTGGTCATGATGACGGTGAAGGCAATTGCCAGCAACACCGGCACATAGCCGCCATCGTGGATCTTCAGCAGGTTCGCGCCGAGGAAGATCAGTTCCAGCGCCAGAAGCGGGGCCAGCACGGCAATTGCCAGCCAGACCGACCATTGCCAGCGCTTGCGCACGAATTCGAAGAACATCAGGCTGGTGACGACCATCGCGCCGGTAACCGAAATACCGTAAGCGGTGGCCAGCGCATCCGAGCTCTTGAAGGTGAGCACCAGCGCCACGACGCCGAACAGCAGGATGGTGTTGACGGCCGGCAGGTAAATCTGCCCGGTATTGGTTTCAGACGTGAAGAGGATTTCCATGCGCGGCAGATAGCCGAGATGGATCGCCTGGCGCACCAGCGAAAACGCACCGGTGATGACCGCCTGGCTGGCGATGATGGTGGCGGCCGTGGCGAGAATGACAGCCGGCAGTATCGCCCATTGCGGGAACATCAGATAGAAGGGATTGGACATGGCAGCCGGGTCTTTCAGCACCAGCGCGCCCTGCCCGAGATAGTTCAGCGTCAAGGCCGGGAAAACCAGACAGAACCACGCCCACTGGATGGGACGGCGGCCGAAGTGGCCGAGATCGGCATAAAGCGCTTCGGCCCCGGTGATCGTCAGGAAGACTGCGCCGAGCACGACTATGCCGTAGAAGCCTTCATTCGCCAGAAACTCGACGGCATGCCAGGGATTGAAAGCAAAAAGAATGCTGAAATCGTCAGCGATGTGGATAAGGCCCGCCAGGCCCATGACGATGAACCAGACCGCGGTGATCGGCCCGAAGAACTTCGCCACCGTGCCCGTACCGTGGGACTGAATGGCGAAGAGGCCGATGAGAATGCCAACGGAAATCGGAATGATGAAGGCGTCCATTTCCGGCGTGACGAGCTTCAGGCCTTCCAACGCCGAAAGCACTGACAGTGCCGGCGTGATCATGGCGTCGCCCAGAAACAGGGCCGCGCCGATGAGGCCGAGGACGATGAGAACGCCGCGATGGGTGCCCGCCGTCTTCATCAGCAGCGCCAGCAGCGACAGCGTGCCGCCTTCGCCGTCATTGTCGGCGCGCAGCAGCAGGGTGATATATTTGAAGGTGACGATGATCGTCAAAGACCAGATCATCAGCGACGTGAGGCCGATGACTTCTTCCTGCGTCACGCCGTCATAGGCGATCGGCCGCAGGGCCTCGCGGAAGGCGTAGAGCGGGCTGGTGCCGATATCGCCGTAGACAACGCCGATGGAACCAAGGATCGCGGCATAAAGCCCCTTGTTCCTGTGCTCGTCATCCGCATCCGGTTTCTCGGCAACATCCTTGTCAGCGATCTGGGACATGATGATCCTGGCTCCTCAGAGCCAGCCCTTCCAACGAAAAAAGAGAAACGGGATGATGGCGGACATCAGCATGATGACGAGCGCGAGCGGATAACCAAATGTCCAGTTCAACTCCGGCATGAGCTGAAAGTTCATTCCATAAACGGAGGCCACCAGCGTCGGCGGCAGAAACACCACCGAAGCGATGGAAAAAATCTTGATGATGCTGTTCTGCTCGATGTTGATGATACCAAGCGAGGCGTCCAGCAGGAAGGTCAGATTGCCGGAAACGAAGGAGGCATGTTCGTTCAGCGACTGGATATCGCGCCCGATCGACTTGCCCTGTTCCTTGGCCCCCCTATCATCGCGAGCCTGATCGCTGGTGGAGAGGAAGGTCTGTAGCCGCGCCAGCGATGCGAGGCTGACGCGGACCTTCGAGATCAGCCGGTGATAGGCGGCGATATTGGTCAGGCGGTCTTCAAGATAGCGCGGCGCCTTGCGTTTGGAACGAGCCTGACTGCCGAGAATGTCGGCGGCGAGATTGTCGATGCCGGCGACCGAATTTTCGAGAATTTCCGCCGTGCGGTCGACGATGGTTTCGAGCAGTTTCAAAAGCAGCGCCGTGCCGCTGCGCATCTCGTGCGGCGTGCGGGTGATGGCGGCAATGAAGAGGTGGAAGGATTTCGGCTCGGCATAACGGATCGTCACCAGGCGCTTGCCGACCAGAATGAAGGCGACATCGGTAAGGCCCGGATCGTCCGAATCCGCCTTCCACACCAGAGAGGCGGTCATGAAGACGTTGCCGTCTTCCATATAGAGGCGGCTGGAAGGCTCGATGTCCTTCAGGTCTTCGCGCGTCGGCAGTTCCACGCCCAGCAGCTTTTCCACACGCTGCTCTTCCGCCCTGTCCGGATTGACGAGATCGATCCAGACGATGTCGTCGGGAATCGGTCCGGAGCCGTCGTCTGTCGACAGGCTGATCGCCTCGCAATTGGCGCGATAGGCTTTTATCAATCCGTTTCTCCGCTCCACATCGCAGGCTTGCCGCAATGCTGCTTAACATATCCTGTTTGCGGTCGGCAAACCTTTGGACGACACTTCAGGGCACTCCGGAACGCGCAGGACATCATGTCCCGCCAGCCCGATGGACCGAGAGCCAAACGGCGCAGGCGTATGCGCCCAAAGCGAGGCGCAATCAAGCAATATTTTTTCGTGACAGCCTTGCAGGCAAAGCATTTCTGGAGCTCAACCCCGCGAGAAATGCCCGATACTTTACGATTAATCTTCTGTTTTCAAAAGATTATTCGAAACGGGCAGACGCCTGTCCGGTTTATGCGGACAGGCAGCGCATTATTCGAAAACGATTTTCGGCGCGGCTTTTCTCTCGCCCGCGCCGATGCGGGCCCAGACTTTTTCGGCAATATCGCGATAGATCGCGGCCTGAGGGCCATCCGGCTCGGCAATGACGACCGGCGTTCCGGCATCCGACATCTCGCGAATGGAGATGGTGAGCGGCACTTCGCCGAGGAACGGCACGCCAATCCTCTCCGCTTCGGCTTTGGCACCGCCATGGCCGAAAATATCGTAGCGCGCGCCGGTATCCGGCGCGATGAAATAGCTCATATTCTCGATGACGCCGAGCAGCGGCACCTCCACCTTGCGGAACATGGTGATGCCCTTGCGCGCATCAAGCAGCGCCAGGTCCTGCGGCGTGGAAACGATGACCGCACCGGCAAGCGGCACCTGCTGGGCGATGGTGAGCTGCGCGTCACCCGTGCCGGGCGGCATGTCGAGCACCAGTACATCCAGCTCGCCCCAGGCCACTTCGCGCAGCATCTGCATCAGCGCGGACTGCACCATCGGCCCGCGCCAGATCATCGCGGCTTCCTCATCCACCAGAAATCCCATGGACATGACCTTCAGCCCGTAATTCTCCATGGGAAGGATGATGCGGTCTTCCTGCTGCTGCGGACGGCCGGAAATCTTCAGGAGCCGAGGCAGCGAAGGGCCGTAAATATCAGCATCGAGCATGCCGACCTTGAGGCCGAGCGTCTGCAGGCCAAGCGCCAGATTGACGGCCGTCGTCGATTTGCCGACCCCGCCCTTGCCCGAGGCCACGGCGATGATGGCGCGGACGCCCGGTACACCGACTTTGGATGAGCCGGGTTGCGTGGCCGGCCGGCCGGTTGCCGCGGCGGGACGTGCGGGTGCAGGCTGCTGCTGGCCGGGCTTGCGATCGGCGGTCAGCGCGACGACTGCGCCTGCAATACCTTCCACGCTTTTGGCCGCCCGTTCGGCCGCAAGCCTCAGGGGCTCCATTTCGGAGGCCTTGTCGGCCGGCACGGTGATCGAGAAATAGGCTTTCGCGTCGGCGATGAAGATTTCCGAGACCATGCCGAGCGCCACGATGCTTTTGCCGCTGCCAGGATAGATGACGGCTTCCAACGCCTTTTCGACCTGGTTCTTGCTGACCTCTGCCATAATTTTACTCCGCTATATCATCCGGCCGGATACGGGCTTCATTCCGCGCCATCCATAGACAAGCCGGAGCGCTTCGCCAATGCCAAAGCGTCAAGGTGAAGCGCTCGCGACGATTTAACGCTGCGATTTCAGATTTCGTCGTCCATCGCCAGCGTTTCCGGGTCGAAGACACGACCGTCGAAAAAACAGTCGGGGCCGAGCACGAGGCCCGTGCGCGACGCGCCGACATGCACCGGTTCCCTGAGCGTGCCTTCCAGCTTCAGGTTCGCGCCCGGCACCGGCACGAAAAGCGGCTTCATGGCCTTGCGGAAAATATCCGGCCGGTAGGCATTGCGCGCAGCCTCCATGACATCCGCATCGAACCGGCTTTCGGCGGGAATTTCGCCCCAGCGCAACATCTGGCTGAAAAACCAGAGAGCCTGGCTCTGCCAGGGGAAATTGGCGGCCTTCGCACTCGTCACGAAAAACTCAGGATAACGCCGCATGTCCCGCTGCGAGGTGGAAATATAGCCCGTCAGCGCTGGCAGCAGAAACTCACCGTTTTCGTCCATATATTGAGGGGCGGCGAGGATGCCGGCCAGTTCCTCGATATTGGCGGCATTGGCGCACCATTCGCCGGCGCGGTAAAGCGCGCGCAGTAGCCCTTCCAGCAGGGTGGCGTTCTCCTCCGCCCAGCCTCTTTTAACCGCCAGTATCTTTTCCGGCGCATTGTGCCAGATCAACGCCCCGGTGGTGACGATGCGTCCGGCGCCACCCAGCACCACGGCGCTGCCGGACGGTTCGGCGGTACAGAGCGCATCGACCTTGCCGCTTTCCATCAGCCCCGGCATCGCCTTCGGCAGGGCTTCGACGATTTCCATGTCCCGGCCGAGCAGCACGCCACAGCTTCCGAGCAGATAACGCAGGGCATAAAAGGGCGTGGAGACGATATCCTCGACCGCAAAGACCGGCGGATTTGCGCCCGCCGCCCGCCGCGCAGCGCAGACGCGGGCCATTGCCCGTCCAAAGGCGGCCGGATCCGGCAGCTTCATCCCCTCGCGGTAAAGTTCGTCATAAAATCCGTGCGAAACGGTCGTTGCCGATCCGCCAAGGGAAAGCGTGAAAACGCCGACAATATCGGCCGGCAGGTCATCGAGCCCGACGGCGGACCCCACCGGAACCGGAGCCGGCAAATGTGCGATATGAACGCCGTCCTCGGCAAGTGCGGTAAGCACCGCGCGCGCGGACTGCATTCGGAAAAGGTCCAGTTCTATGCCTTCATCGGCAGCAAAGCCTTTTTCGGCAGCGGCTATCAGCACGGCGCAATCGATAGTCGGAGAAAATCCCGCTTTTACCCTATGCCGTTCCGGCAAACGATTTCTCCTTTCCGGTGATTCGAAAGAAGGATCGCCCAGGAAGCGCTTTATCACAATGATAAAATTACGATTTCGCTATTTTATCAGGCCAACCCGCAGCGCCTTGGCGACGGCCTGGGTGCGGTTGACCGTGTCGAGTTTTTTCGTCGCCCGGTTCAGGTAGTGATTGATGGTATGTTCCGACAGCATCATGATTTCGGCAATCTCGGCACTGGTCTTGCCGGCGGCGGTCCAGTTCAGACAGTCGAGCTCCCGCTCGCTCAATGTCTCGGGAACCCGCAGATCGAGGCGGCGGATTTCAGACAGCCGCGCAAAGATGTGGCTGGAAATGTAAAAAAGCTCCGCGAGCTGGCTGGCGGGAAGCGCTGTCTTGTTGCCGGAGAAGGATACGGCGCCGCGCATCATGGTGATGTCGTGAACGGGAAACCAGACCGAATTGATCATTTCAAAACGTTCGAAAAGGCTGATCACCGTTTTTTTGGCGATACGCTCGTCGCCCCTGAGCAGAAAATCCCTGGAGACCGAAAAAGGTATGGTCGATTTTTTCAGCTGCGCCATGACCCGGCTGTTTTGCAGCATGCCCTCTTCGTCGTAACGCTGCAAAAGCTCGGCCGGCCAGCTGGTGATGATGGTATATTGCGACAATTCGCTCGCCAGTTCCGACGACAGGTCGAGCACCATGAAAGCCCGGAATTCCCAGGCCTCCGTCAGCCGTTTCAGGAAGCGGAATATATCGAACTGCGTGTTCAGATCGGCGATCTCGCGAACGCAATCCACACCAATCGACTGAACGGCGGCCGTTTCTGTTTTCTGCATCAAAGCTGTTCTTCGAGAATGAGAAAATGCCGCCGCAAAGACCCGCCTTTGCCCGGAAATCATGGGGATGTTACTCAGCAAATCGATTTATGCAAACAAAAGTTGAAAACTTAAATCAGAATAATCGAAAATAATATCGAACGCACATAAACGGGTGGCCGCACGCCCTTTTCGGCAGGGAAATCCGCGAGCGTGCGCCCCGCGCTTTTCCTCAATCATCCGCAACCGGGGATAATCTGCAGGCAAGTTCCACGGAAATTTTATCGGCCGTCTCGCGCACCAGAGGGGCCCATTTGCGAAGCTGTTCCACATCCACCCGATAGGCGGGGCCGGTGACGGAAATCGCCGCACGAAAATTGCGGCCGGGCGCCCGGACCGGCGCGGCGACGCAATGAATTCCGATTTCATGTTCCTGGAGGTCGAAACCGTAGCCATTTTCGCGAATGACGGTCACATCCGCGATAAGGGCCTCCGGCGTCGTGATCGTCGCCTCCGTGAAGCGGTGAAACTCCATGCCTGCCGTAAGTTCCGCCAGCGCATCAACGGACAGCAGCGACAGCGCCGCCTTGCCCACCCCCGTGCAATAGGCCGGCGAGGTTTTGCCGACCTGCGAATGCATGCGCAATGTATGCCGGCCTTCCATCTTGTCGAGATAGGTGACCTGCCCGCCGTTAAGAACGGCGAGGTGCACGGATTCCTGCGTTGCCTCCTGCAGGGCAGAAAGATGGGGGGCTGCGACGCTGCGCAGATCATTGCCGCTCCAGGCTTTCGCAGCCAGTTGCAGGAGCCTCAGCCCCACCGCATAGGTCTGATCGGCCGCATGATCCACTAGGCCTTCGGCGACGAGATGGGCAAGCTGGCGGTGAACCGTGCCGCGCGGCTGGCCGCAGGCTTCCACCACATCGGTAAAACGCATCGGCTTTTCGGCGAAGGCGATCAGCTCCAGCAGCGAGACGACCTTGCCCAGCGTGCCGGTGGCATTTTCGGTTTTCCCCTGCGAGGCCGGAACCGCAGCGGGCTTTTCCCCATTGGGCTTTTTATCGTCGGGCATGGCAACATCCACCGTCATCCGTCTTGACATAAGCGTGACGCCAAGAGAATAATTCCATTTAGTAAAATCTAGTTCCAAATAATGGAACAATCAAGCCTTTCCGTGGACGAGATGACGCCGATGACGCAAGCCCGATTTCCAGACCTCAAGGATGCGGGCGTGCTTGTCACGGGCGGCGGCTCCGGCATAGGGGCATCGCTGGTCGAGGCTTTCGCGATGCAGGGTGCGAAAGTTTCCTTCATCGACATCGCCGAAGCGCCGAGCGTGGCCCTCGTGGAGCGGCTTGCGGCGACGGCGCCCCACCCGGTCCATTATTTCCGGGCCGACCTCAGCGATATCGACGCAATCAAGCGCACGGTGGATACGGCTGCCGCCGCCACCGGCGGCATCAAGGTGCTGGTCAACAATGCCGCCTGGGATGACCGTCACGATATAGACAGCGTCACGGAAGCCTATTGGGATGCCAATCAGGCCGTCAATCTCAAGCAGATGTTCTTCACCGTTCAGGCCGCCCTTCCCCATCTGCGACAGGCGAAGGACGCCTCGATCATCAATTTTTCATCGATCTCGTTTCTGCTGAACATGGGCGAACTGCCCTCCTATGCGGCGGCCAAGGCCGGCATTATCGGACTGACGAAAAGCCTTGCCGGCAGGCTAGGGCCGGAGAATATCCGCGTCAACACGCTCCTGCCGGGCATGATCGTGACGGAGCGGCAGAAGGAACTGTGGCTGACGGATGAAGGCATCACCGCCACCACGGCGCGGCAGTGCCTGAAACGCACGCTGATCGCCGCCGATCTGGCGGGTCCCTGCCTGTTTCTTGCATCATCGGCATCGAGCGCCATCACGGCGCAATCCATTATCGTAGACGGAGGCCTCCTATAATGTCTGAACCCGCTTTCATCGCCGTCGACTGGGGTACGACCAGTTTCCGGCTCTGGCTTCTCAGCCGGTCAGGCGCGGTGCTGGCCGAGCGCAGAAGCGCGGAAGGCATGACCACCGCCATGCGGACCGGTTTTGCGGAAGTGCTGCAAGCGCATCTCGACGCCATCGGCGCACCGGCGGATTTGCCGGTTCTCGTCTGCGGTATGGCCGGTGCCCGGCAAGGCTGGGTCGAGGCGGGTTATATCGACGTGCCGGCAGCACTTTCGGCGGTTCTCGACGGCGCGGTTCGCGTACCGGGCCAGGCAAGGGATGTGCGCATCCTGCCGGGTCTGGCGCAGCGGGATAAAGGCGCGCCCGACGTGATGCGCGGCGAGGAAACGCAATTGCTCGGCGCGCTCGCTTCCGCCGATAATGGAGAAAAGCTCGTCTGCATGCCCGGCACCCATTCCAAATGGGTCACCGTCAAGGATGGCGGCGTGACACGTTTCGCCACCTTCATGACCGGCGAACTCTTCGAAGCCATCTCGAAACAGACGATTCTTTCGCACGCCGTGGCGGAAGCCGAAGCCTTTACCGGCACGCATGAGGCTTTCACGGCCGCTGTGCGCGATATCTACGCCCATCCCGAGCTTGCCACCAATCGCCTTTTCACCCTGCGATCCGGCCAGTTGCTGCACGGGCTTGCCGCAACCGATGCCAAGGCGCGACTGTCCGGCATCATGATCGGCCTCGAAATCGCCGGCGCCCATTCGGCTGCGCGGCGGGAGACGCCGGTGGTGCTGATCGGCTCCGGCGCGCTCGGCGCGCTTTATGAAGGTGCCTTCACCGCCCTTGAGATAGATTATACGGTCATCGACGCCGACGAGGCCGTGCGGCGCGGATTGCTCGCCGCAGCAAATGCCATCTGGCCATAGGATAAGACACATCATGCGTATTCCCTTCCCTTCCATCAAATATCCGCTGATCGCCATCCTGCGCGGTCTGAAACCCGAGGAAACCGAGGGCGTTGTCGGCGCGCTGATCGAGACCGGCTTCCGCGCCATCGAAATTCCGCTCAACTCGCCCGATCCGTTCCGTTCGATCGAGATCGCCGCCAAGATGGCGCCGGCCGACTGCCTGATCGGCGCCGGCACCGTGCTCAGCGTGGAAGACGTGACATCGCTGGATGCGGCCGGCGGCAAGCTGATGGTGAGCCCCAATGCCGATGCGGACGTGATTGTCGCCGCCCGCGTCAAGGGCATGGTGACGATGCCGGGCGTCCTCACCCCCACCGAGGCGCTGGTGGCCGCAAAGGCCGGGGCGACGGGGCTGAAGTTCTTCCCCGCCAGCATCATCGGTCCTTCCGGCATCAACGCCATCAGGACGATCCTGCCGAAGGATCTGGTCATCGCCGCCGTCGGTGGCGTCTCGGACAAGAACTTTTCCGACTATACCTCGGCCGGTATCCTGGCTTTCGGCCTCGGGACCAGCCTTTACAAGCCCGGCATGACGGCGGCGGAGGTGCGTGAACGCGCCACTGTCACACTTGCGGCATATGATGCGGCCATCGGAGGATAAGAGCTTGGCGACCGTTTTCCCCTTTGCCGGACGTGTTCTGGACGAGACGCCGATGCTGCTTGGCGAGGGCCCGACCTTCGACCCGGCGACCGGCACCGCCTGGTGGTTCAATATTCTCGGGCGTGAGCTGCATGAGCTGCATCTCGCCTCGGGCCGCAAGACCGTGCACGCCCTGCCCTTCATGGGCAGCGCGCTGGCCAAGATCAGCGACAGCAAGCAGCTGATCGCCTCCGATGACGGGCTTTTCCTGCGCGACACCGCAACCGGCGTTCTGACGCTGCATGCCGAACTGGAAAGCGACCTGCCCGGCAACCGCTCCAATGACGGGCGCGTGCACCCATCGGGCGCGTTGTGGATCGGCACCATGGGCCGCAAGGCCGAGACCGGCGCCGGCAGCATCTATCATGTTGCCAAAGGCACGGTGACAAAGCTTTTCGCCGATATCAGCATTCCGAATTCGATCTGCTTCTCGCCCGATGGCGCGACGGGATATTTCGTCGATACCAAGGTGAACAGGCTGATGCGGGTGTCGCTCGATGCTGAGACCGGCCTTCCCACGAGCGAGGCCGAGGTCTTCATCGATTCCAGCAACGCCGATGGCGGCGTCGACGGATCGGTCTGCGATGCCGAAGGGCATATCTGGAATGCCCGTTGGGGTGAAGGCGCGGTCGATCGTTACGATACCGATGGCAACCACGTTGCCCGATACGAGGTGCCCGGCAAACAGACGACCTGCCCGGCCTTCATCGGCCCCGACGCATCGCGCCTGCTCGTCACCTCGGCGCGCGAACATCTTGATGACGCCGCCATCGCGGAAAATCCGCAGCATGGTTTGACGTTCGAACTCGGCATCGAGGTCAAGGGCCGGTTCGAGCCGCTTTACCGCTTGTGAAGCGCGGCACGCACAGCCCTCTCCTCATCCCTGTGCTTGCCACAGGGATTCAGCCGGCCCAAGTCCTTGAACCGAAAGCTCCCTCCGCCGCGCAGACGCGCGTCGGCTTGGTTCCCGTGACAGGCGCAGGAATTTGAGCCTGAGCGTTCGCTTACTTCGAACCAGTCGCGAAACGGCTGGTAGTTTTATGCCTCAGAGAATGGCCAACCTGCCTCAACGGCTCGCTTCAGGATCGGCAGCGTCATCCTCCAGTAGAAGGCGACGTGGTGACGGCCCGACTCCTCTCCGATCTCCCATCCGTCGCCTTTGCGAACCGGCGATGCAGGCACCTGCTGCTCGACAGTGAGGAGCGTTTCGTCACCTCTGGGTTTGAGAGCCATTGTAACCGTCGAATAGGAGCTCGGGATATCGGGAAGACCGGACACTCGCGACCAATATGAATATTGAAGCAGTGAAGGTGGCTCGATCGCGATTACCCGTCCTTTATCCCTGTAAAGCTTCGTCCCTATCGTCGTTGCGATCTCAAATGCCTCACCCAAACGCCAATCCGTCCGAAAGTGTGCAATGCGCCACCTGTCTCCAGCATCTGGATGAACCAACGCCTCCCAGAGTCGGGAAGGAGGGGCCGATATGGAGATGGCCTGAGAAACTAGGTAATGGCTCAAAATCGCCGCTCTCCAACTCGAGGAGTATGCTCACGCAAACCACTATCGAACGCGCAGAGCGGATATACCAGAGAGTTTCTCTTCTTTGCCGACCAAGCTCAGAACCTTGACAAGGCAGGGCAACGCGACGAAGTGACCAGCAAACGTTTCGGCAAGGCTATGTTGCCTCAGGAAATATCCGACAATATCTCGCGATAATTCTCGTGCAGGTAACGCTGGGTCGCGGCGGCGTCGGCGGGGCGGCCGTAGAAATAGCCCTGACCCATGGCGCAACCAAGCGCGCGCAGCTTTTCCTCTTCCACCCGCTCCTCGATCCCCTCGGCCACGACTTCGAGATCAAGCCCCTCGCACATGGCGACGATGGCCTTGATGATGTGTTCGGAGGGACGGTCGCTGCTGATGCGCGAGACGAAAGCGCGGTCGATCTTCACCTTGTCGAAGGTGAAATCGCGCAGGCGGCCGAGGCTCGACTGGCCGGTGCCGAAATCGTCAAGCGAGATACGGACGCCGGCACTCTGCAATTCGCTGATGATGCGCTGCGCGGTATCGGCGGATGTCATCACCGCCGTTTCGGTGATTTCCAGCTCCAGCCGGTGCGGATCGAGGCCGACGCGCGACAGGATGGACAAAATATTATCCGCCGTGCTGGGGTCCATCAATTGCGCGGAAGACAGGTTGAAGGACAGGAACAGTTCGCGCGGCCAGAACAGCGCCGCCTCCGCGGCCTTTCGCAGCAGGGCTTCCGACAGGGCGTCGATGAAACCGCGCTCTTCGGCAAGCGGCACGAAGACGGCGGGCGACACGAAGCCGAGATCGGGATCGTTCCAGCGGGCCAGCGCCTCGAAACCGATGACCTTCGCCTCTTCCAGCCGGACGATGGGTTGGAAATGCACGTCGATGGCATCGGCGATGATGGCGTTTCTGAGCGCCTGTTCCAGCTGCGTGGCGCGCTTCATCTCCTGCGCGATCTCGCGCGAATAGACGGTGATCTGGCCCCGGCCGCGTCGCTTCGAGCGGTAAAGCGCCGTCTCGGCGCTTTTCATCAGATCCTCATATTCATCGCCGGCGAAGGGATAGATCGCGAAACCGAAGGAGGAGGACAGGCGGACGTTGCGATCGCCGAGATCATAAGGGGCCGAAAGCACGTCCTTGATCATGTTGCCGATGCGCTCGGCGCCGGTACGTTCGAAGACCAGCGGCAGCACGAAGGCGAATTCGTCACCGTCATGGCGCGTCACGATGGCGCCATCGGGAATGCAGGCTTTCAGCCGGTGTGCCACCTGGCAGAGAATTTCATCACCAGCCTGCACGCCGAAAAGATCGTTGATGGGTTTGAAGCCGTCTATATTGGCAATGCCGACTGTGAAGGGAGCGGGATCGCTGGAACGCTCGCTGGCGAGCATGCGAATCTTGTCGCGCAGACGGTAGCGATTGCCAAGCCCCGTCAGCGGATCGCTATAGGCCATCGCCTGCAGCTCGTTCTGGCTGACCTGTAACGTTGGCGGCTCTGCCCGTTTCATTCCTGCATCTCGTGAATCCCTGTGTCGACGCACTCACAATGCAGGGCAAGTATTAAAAAAGCCATAGCCTCCCGAAAAGGGCAGTTTCAGGCCTGCAGCCGCAGGGCATCCTTGCCGAAAAGCCGCAGGAAAACCGCCTCGACCATATCGGGACTGACCGGCTTCAGCAGCATGTCGTCCATGCCGGACGCCAGGCATTTGTCGAGATCGCCCTCGAAGGCGTGGGTAATGACGCCGACGATGGGAGTACGCCGGTCACCGGCGAGATCACGCATGCGGCCCGCGACCTCGAAGCCGTCAATATCGCCGAGTGTCGTATCGAGCAGAACGAGGGATGGCGGCTGCTCCACAAAGAGCCGCAGAGCCTCCTCGCCAGACGTGGCGAGCCGCCAGGAAAGCCCCAGGCCTTCGAGTATCTGCGAAAAGACGATCTGGTTGACCCGGTTGTCCTCGACGAGAAGGATGTCGCAGACGCCGCCGGTCCTCAGGATTTCTGGCAGGTCGTCGGTCATGATCTCCCAGTCCTCATCCGCCGCTTTCTCCTTCGGCGAGGATTTCAGCCCGAGGGCGAGATAATGCATGAGTGATGCATCGATCTCCTCTTCCTCGATGGTGACGACGGGCAGATCATGTTCGGCGGCGATATCAAGGCATGCGACGCTCATCTGGGCGTCGACAACGACCACATCGATACCCACGCCGGCGGAAGCGGCGATATCGATGAAGGCGCGCTGCTCGTCCTCACTCGTCACCGCCGCATGGTCCATGCCGCCAGCCGCCAGCCGCCGGCCGGCGGCCTCCGCAAAGCGTGTATTTTCAGAGACGACCAGCACCGCCTTGCTCTTCAAGAGCCCGCTGCGGCCATCCGTTTCCTCATCCCTGCCATAGGTGGAGGATACGAAGGGAACATGTTCAAGCGACGGGATGACAGGCCTGCCGTTCGCATCGATGGTGGCGAGCGCCGTCACATCCTCCATCGTCGTAACCAGGAAATAGCGGCCGGGCCGGCCCACGCGCTGCTTGCGGGTGATCGTCAGCACCTCTTCGCCATTCAGACGCCGCACCCTTTCGGGGATGACCCTCGACGCGCCGCTGTCCAGCACCATGCGGTCGGCCGCGTCGATCCGCCCAGCGACCTTGCGCGAATGCAGATCGAAAACGGTACGGCCGAGAATGTTTTCGGCGCTGGTCTCCACCAGGGCGCAGGCGGATTTATTGACGGCGGCATAGGCCATGTTCCGGTCCTTGACGAAAACCGGGAACGGCAGATTGTCGAGAATATCTTCGATCAACTGGACGCGCTCAAGGTCGAGGCGCCATTGCTCTTCGCGTTTCTTCTGTTCGGAAATATCGGCAACCACGCTGATGCCGAGGCCGGAAGGCAGCCGGTTCATGACGAAGCGCAGGAAGCGTTCTCCCTTCAGCCGCTCGGTCTTTTCCGATCTTTCCTTCCAGTGCAGCGCCAGCCGCTCGCCGATCCATTCCTCCCGCCCGAGCTGGCGGGCATTGGTGGAGAGGCTTTCCGCCTCCAGCAGATAACAATCGTAAAGCGCGCTCAGATAGTCGCGCAGCCGCGCGCCGGGGCAGGCGACGGCCTCTTCCAGCGGAAAAAAGCTCAGGAGTTTCCGGCTTGCGAAAATAATGTGATCGTTCCGGTCGTAAACGACGATCGCCGCGCCAAGCGCGTCGCAAAGGGCATCAAGCATCACCGTATGAACGCCCGCGCCAGAGGACGCCAAATCACTCAACTGCAAACTCCCACCTGTTTTTCTGGATCAGGCTTATGTTTCTATTGGAATCGTCCAAGGCAAATGCCGGGATGAAACGACAAATTCCGAAAAAGAGACATCAGGGTTCGCCACTTGAAGCAGTATCGAGGAGAAGATGACGCTCACCCATAGTCGACGTCACACACCACCCGGCAAAGGGGGCCTCGTTCCTGCGGTCATTTCAAGCCGCCTCACCATATTCATGGCCGATTAAAGGCGGATTAACGCTTAACCCCCTCTTGACCGAAATGATCAAATGCCCGGAAGCCAGCAAAACATGTGCAAATGTCCACAGCCCCGGTTTTTTACTTTCGAAGCCGCCGCGAATCCGCGAAAATGACGATCATGGCCATCAAGCAGCTTTCAGAAACCCTCATCAACCAGATCGCCGCCGGCGAGGTCATCGAAAGACCCTCCAGCGCCACGAAGGAACTTGTCGAAAACGCCATCGACGCGGGCGCGACCCGGATCGAGATCGCCACGGCGGGCGGCGGCAAGGGGCTGGTGCGGATTACCGACAACGGTTCCGGCATGTCGCCGGCCGATCTGGAGCTTGCGGTCAGGCGTCACTGCACCTCGAAAATCTCCGACACGCTGGACGATATCCGCACGCTCGGATTTCGCGGCGAGGCGCTGCCCTCCATCGGCTCGGTCGCCAAGCTGACGATCACCAGCCGCCAGCAGGGTGCCGAACAGGGCTCGGTAATTTCCGTCACCGGCGGCAAGGTATCGGACGTGCGGCCCGCAGCCTCGAATGCCGGCACCATCGTCGAGGTGCGCGACCTGTTCTTCGCCACACCGGCGCGGCTGAAATTCCTGAAGACGGAACGCGCCGAGGCGGCCGCCATCACCGAGGTCGTCAAACGGATGGCGATCGCCTTTCCGCATATCCGCTTCGTGCTCTCGGGCACCGATCGTTCGACACTGGAAATTCCCTCGACCGGCGACGATCATCTCGCCCGCATGGCGCAGATCCTTGGCGCGGAGTTCAAGGATAACGCCATCGAGATCGATGCCGGGCGCGAGGATGTGACGCTGACCGGTTTTGCCGGCGTGCCGACCTTCAACCGCGGCAACTCGGCGCATCAATATGTCTTCGTCAATGGGCGGCCGGTGCAGGACAAGCTGCTTTTATCGGCCATTCGCGGCGCCTATGCCGAAACCGTGCCGCATGGGCGCTATCCCGTCGCCGTGCTGTCCATCACGCTCGATCCCGCCTTTGTGGATGTGAACGTGCATCCGGCCAAATCCGACGTGCGTTTTCGCGACCCCGGCCTCATTCGCGGGCTGATCGTCGGTGCGATCCGCCAGGCGCTGACGCGCGACGGCGACAGGGCCGCCACGACGGGCGCCAGCCAGATGATGAACGCCTTCCGCCCAGGCTACAGCCCCTCCAGCCTCAGGCCCTCGCCTTCGATGGCAGCTTCCGCGCCATGGTCCGCCGCAAGCTCGCCGTCGCGGCCGCTTGCCGTTTCCGGGGACATGCAATTTGCCGAGGCGGTGCAATCGCGCTTTTCCGACATCACCATGCCGACGGCACGGGCGGAACCACGCGACGCTTACGAGGCCTCCGCAAGCGCTTCGCCGGAGCCGGTGCTTTATCCACTCGGAGCCGCACGGGCGCAGCTGCACGAGAACTACATCATCGCGCAGACGGAAAACGGCCTCGTCATCGTCGACCAGCATGCCGCGCATGAGCGGCTTGTGTTCGAGGAAATGCGCAACGCCCTGCATTCCCGGCGCCCGCCGTCGCAGGTGCTGCTCATTCCCGAAATCATCGACCTGCCCGAGGAAGATTGCGACCGGCTGATGGACCATGCGGCCGGTTTCGATGCGCTGGGGCTCGTCATCGAGCGTTTCGGGCCGGGTGCAATCGCGGTGCGGGAAACGCCGGCCATGCTTGGCGAGGTCAATGTGCAGGGTCTGGTGCGCCAGCTTGCCGACGAAATCGCCGAATGGGACGCTGCTTCCACGCTTGCCAACAAGCTGGAATATGTCGCGGCCACCATGGCCTGCCACGGCTCGGTGCGTTCCGGCCGACGCATGCGGCCGGAGGAGATGAACGCGCTTCTGCGGCAGATGGAAAACACGCCGGGTTCGGGACAATGCAATCACGGCCGGCCGACCTATATCGAACTGAAGCTTTCCGATATAGAACGGCTCTTCGGCCGCAGCTGACGCTTTCATTTGAACGGCGCGGGGCTGGCCTTGCGCCGCGCCCGGCTATATAAATTCAAGACACTGGAGCATCCGGATTGTTCAGGAAAACGCTACGCCGTTTCGGACTGGGTGCCCTGACAGGACAGAGCAGGAGACGAAAACGGATGAACAGATTTGAAGGAGGCGGCAACCGCCTCGCCGTCATCGAATATCTCGACGGTGATTTCCGCATCGTCCAGACCGGCTCGCATGTCATCTGCGCCGTGACGGGAAGGACCATTCCGCTCGACGAGTTGCGTTACTGGAGCGTGGCGCGGCAGGAAGCCTATGTGGATGCGGCGGCTTCGCTGGAAGGTGAGCGGAAGGCGGGCAATCTGCCGGCCTGATAACGGTGCTCACCTCACCACCCTCATGCCTGTCACAGGAGTGAAAGGTAAGGTGCCAAGCGGCTTAGGTTCGGAACCTAAAGCGACGAACGCCCATTGTCCCGCAGCAGGCGTACCCGGCAGTTTGCCACCGCCGTCTCGATAATCGTCGAAGCCGCATTGGGATCATCGAACACCATGTCGATCTCGATCACCTGACTGTTCCACAGCAGCTCTTCCGCCCGGCCGTGATGCCCGTTGAGCCGCACCGCATCCTTGGCGGTCGTCACCAGCTGCAAATTCTCCCTGCGGGCATCCTTGAGGAGATCGTCGATTTCGTCATCGCTGAAATGGTGATGATCCGGGAAGGAGCGGCTCAGCACGATATCGCCGCCCAGCGCCTCGACGGTGCGATAGAATTTCGCCGGATCGGCTATGCCGGCGTAAGCCAGCACGCGCTTTCCCCGGAAATCCTCAGGCTCCTGCGGCGTAATCGCGGCGACGAAGACGGGCTTGGCGGCCTTTGCCGCCTGCCTTACCAGAGGATCCGCCGCGTGACCCTTCCCAACCTTCAACAGTCCGGTCATCTGCCGCATCTGTTCTGCCAGCGGCGCCCTCACCGGGCCGCCGGGCACGAGATGGCCATTGCCGATGCCGCGCACCGTATCGATGACGACCAGCGCGTAATCCAGCGTCAGGCGGGCGCTCTGGAAACCATCATCCATGATGATGAGATCAACGCCTTCCTTCACCAGCCGGTGTGCGCCCTCCACGCGTCTGCGTGAAATCACCGTCACCGCCTCACGCGCCAGAAGAAGAGGCTCATCGCCGACATCGGCGGCGCGGTGGTGCTGCGCATCGACAAGTGTGGTGACGTCAAGCGTGCCGCCATAACCGCGGCTGAGGAAACCGGGCTTCATTCCCCGTGCAAGCGCGGCTCTGGCAACGGCTATCGCCGTCGGTGTCTTGCCTGCCCCGCCGACCGTGAAGTTGCCGATGCAGATGACCGGAACGGGAACGCTCGCCCGTTTTGCCGTCCGCATGCGCCGGCCGGCGACCTTGCCGTAGAGAAGCGAAAAAGGTGACAGGATCCATGCCTGCCAACCTGCTTTCTGCCACCAGAAGGGCGGCGCTTCAGAAACCATCTATTCCCGCTCCCGGCCGCGTCGCCCACGGCATTCCGTTCGGATGTCATACGTCAGGGGGTTGTTTGCCAGAAAAAACCGTAAATTGCAAAAATGGAATAGACGGGTTTTCGCGTCCGCGCGGCGGAAAGGACTCTTTTCAGCCCAAGAACCTGGGCTGGCTGGATTCCGGCTCAAGCCGGAATGACGGAAGCTGGGCTCTTCCTAGACCGCCCGTTCCGGCAGCAGGGCTTCGAGCCCGGTGATATCGTCGAAACAATAATCCGCATCCGCACCAAGGCTTTCGCGCGAACCCGTTCCCGTCAGCACGGCGATGCGCAGACCGGCGCCGGCATTTTTCGCCATATGCAGATCGTGATTATTGTCGCCGACAACAGCCACGCGTTCAGGCGGAAAACCGATGGCCGCGCAGAAACCGAGAACCATGCCGGGCTGCGGCTTGGTGCCGTAACCGCTGTCATAACCTGCCACGAAATCGATATCGCTTTCGAAACCGAAGCGGATGGCCGTCTGACGGATGGAATTTTCATTGTCGCTGGAGGCGATTCCGAGCTTGTAGCCGCGCGCCTTCAACCTTGCGAAAAACGCCTTGAGATCGGTGACCGGCACGGATTTATCCGCGGCCTCGGTGAACAGCCGGTCGAGGCGTTGCGTCAGTTCGACGACATCGCAGGGAGAGCCGGCGGCGACCAGACCGGCAGCGATTTCCGCCGTATTGCCGGCGGCGAGCAGGCTGTCCGGTACGACATGACCGGTGATCGGGTCCATGCCGCAGGCCGCAAGAAGCCGGTCGGCGAGTGCGGCGTCGCCCTTTGCGGCAATCGACGCGAGTTCGCGGTTCACCGGACCCCAGCTGGCATCATAACCCAAAAGCGTGCCGTCCTTGTCGAAGAGCACAGCGGCAATCGATTGTGCCGCATCAAGTTCGATATCCGCTACCATGAACCGATGGCGCTCCGCGGTTGCAGCTTGGCGGAGACGGTGAGCGGGTTGATATAGGGTTCCAGCGCCTTGACCGTGGAGGAAAGCGCGCCGCGCATGTCCTGAATGACCCGGTTGCCGGCATCGATCATCTTGTAACGCTCATTGTCGTTGACCAAGAGATAATGCACCGCTTTGGCCAGCATCTCGACATCGCGGATGATACGACCGCCGCCGGCGCGGATCAGCTTCTGATACGCCTCGCGGAAATTCTGCACATGCGCGCCCGACAGGACGGCGCAGCCGAGCATGGCCGGCTCCAGCGGGTTCTGCCCGCCTTCCGCCGTCAGCGAGCGGCCGACAAAGGCAAGC
This sequence comes from Agrobacterium tumefaciens, assembly GCA_017744915.1. Classification (GTDB taxonomy): domain Bacteria; phylum Pseudomonadota; class Alphaproteobacteria; order Rhizobiales; family Rhizobiaceae; genus Agrobacterium; species Agrobacterium tumefaciens_I. Next base: position 589,752 of record JAGIAH010000009.1, on the reverse strand, counting down.
TCGGTCAGCCGCAGATAAAGCCCCATTTCGCCGATGGAATCGCCGAGGAAAATATCGGTTTCCGGGGTGATCACATCATTTCGGCTGCGGCGGGCGACGGAAAGGTTCATGCCCTTCAGCATGGCTTCCACCTCATCGCCACGCTCGGGATGGCGCGGCACGATGATGGTCAACTGGCCGTTGCGCGACTTGATCGCCGCATGCACCGTGGCTGCAGCCTTTTCTTCGCCGTCGAAGGTGGAGATCGCCGCCCATGTCTTACGATTGCCGACCTGTTTGCGATAGCTCTCCAGCAGCGCCTCGTCACAGGGCGGCGGGTCCGTATCGCCCTTGAGGTTACCCGAAATCACCACCGGCCAGGAGCCGAGATCGCGGAAACGCTCGGCATCGAGATCGGATTGCGCAACCACCAGCGCCAGCTTGGAAAACAGCGATTCAGCAATATCATGCCGGGCTTTCCAGCGGTCGAAGGAGCGGTCGGAGAGCCGTGCATTGACGCGGATCTGCGGGATGTGCCGGCGCTCCAGTTCCATCATCGTCACCGGCCAGATTTCCGATTCCGCTGTTATGGCCGCGTCCGGCGCCCAATAGGTGAGGAAGCGGTTGACCGCGATCTTGATGTCGAGCGGCACATATTGGTGGATCACGTCGTCGCCGAGCCGGGTGCGGGTCAGCTCAGCCGAGGTGACGGTGCCCGTGGTCAAAAGCACGAAGATATCGCGCTTGCGGATTTCGCGGATCAGCGGGATGAGGGCAAGCGTTTCGCCGACACTTGCGGCGTGGAACCAGACGAGCGGCCCGCGCGGGCGCTCGGCGCTGGCATAACCAAAACGTTCAAGCCGGCGGCGCTTGTCTTCCTTGCCCTTCGCCGCCCGATAGGAAAGATAGGGCTTGGCAAAGGGATAAGCGGCGATACCGGCGATCCGGTAACCGGAAAGAGCGAAACGTGCGATACGGCTGCTCATGACATTCTGCCCTTGATCATTCCGCGCAATGCCTGCCCCTGTTCTTGTTGTTGTCGCCGCCTATTTCTTCTTAAATTGCGTCATTTTTTGTCATCGGAAACGAAAGCGCGATCACATTTTCTCGCCCTGGTATTCCCGGCCTGCGCCTTTTGCGCAGGAATCACGGGAAAACCCGCCTTCACCCAATAGTATTACAACGCAAGGGGAAAAGGACTCAAATTTTGTCGTCGGGATTGAGAAGACGGTGCATATGCACGATAAAATAACGCATATGGGCATTGTCGACCGTCATCTGCGCCTTGGATTTCCATGCGGTAAGCGCGGAAGCGTAGTCCGGATAGATGCCGACGATATCGAGTGCGTTCAAATCCCGGAACTGAACATCCTGAAGGTTTTCAAGTTCGCCGCCGAAGACGAGGTGCAGCAGCTGTTTCGGTTTGCCAGTTTCCGTCATGTCTTTATCTCTTTCTTAAACGCTGAGAGAGGCCTTCATCTGCGGGATTTCCCGGCAAACGTCAACTGTCAGACAGATGTGAAAACGCTTTCAAAAGTGCGGGCAGCGCATAATCTGCTGCGGCGCACAATGCGGGGTGGTTCACCTGGCGGCGATTATACATCAGAGGTTTGCCATCGAGGCCGACAAGACGCCCGCCCGCCCTCTCCAGGATCAGGTCGGCGGCGGCGAGATCCCACTCATGCGAGTTGGCCTTGACCAGCGTTCCATCGATGCGGCCATCCGCCACCATGGCCAGCCGATAGGCGAGCGAGGGCACATGCGGAATGCGCTTGACGCCGCCCCGCACCTCTTCCGGAAGATGCGTGATCACATCTTCCGGTGCTGCCAGATGGAAGATGCCGGCATTTTCGCGCGCGGCAAAAACGGGTGCCCCGTTCTTCAGAGCTTCACCGCCTTCAACCGCGGTAAACTCCTCGGCAAGCGCCGGTGCGACCAGGGCCGCAGCCACCGGCCTTCCCTCATGCACAACCGCGACGCTGACGCACCAGGTATCCCGGCCGCCGATGAAGGCGCGCGTGCCATCGATGGGATCGACGACGAAGACGGTGGAGCGGGAAAGCCTCTCGATGTCGTCATCCGTCTCTTCCGAAAGCCAGCCATAATCCGGCCGGGCGGAACGCAGGATGGTTTCGAGGATTTCATTGGCGGCGTAATCGGCCGCGCTGACGGGCGAAAGCCCGCCATTCTTCCACCAAACCTCGGGATCCTTGCGGAAGAAACCCAGCGCCGTCTCGCCCGCCTTGCGGGCGGCTTTAAGGATCAGCCTCAGATCGGAGGCCCAGCGGGCCTCAGCCATATCGTTCATTTTGCCGTCTTCTCCGCGCGCCTCGAACGGCGCGCCCGTTTTTCTCTTCGCACTTGCACACAAAGCGCCGGCGAAAACAACCCAAAGGCCGCGTCACTTGCCGGCGATCGTCATGCCTTCGATGGCGAGCGTCGGTGCGGCAACGCCGTATTTGCGGTCGATATCGTTGGCCAGCGTAACCCGCATGAACATGTCCTTCAGGTTGGACGCAATGGTGACCTCGGACACGGCAAAGGTCTTTTCGCCATTCTCGATCCAGAAGCCGCTGGCACCACAGCTATATTCACCCGTGATCATATTGGCGCCGTGGCCGATCAGTTCGGTGACGTAAAAGCCGGTTCCAACCTGTGCCAGCAATTCCTCCGGCGACAGATCGCCCGGCTCCAGCGCCAGATTGGTGGAGGCCGGCGAGACCGCCGTGCCGCCACGCACGCCGCGGCCGTTGGTTTCAAGACCGAGTTCCCGCGCCGCCGAAGTGGAGAGGAACCAGTGTTTCAGCACACCATCCTCGATCATCGTCATCTTCTCGCCCCGGACACCTTCGCCATCGAAAGGACGGGAGGACGGGCCGCGCACGATCTGCGGATCGTCAGTGAGATGGAGGCCTTTTTTCAAAACCTGCTGGCCCATCTTGTCGCGCAGGAAGCTAGTCTTGCGGGCAACCGACGCACCGTTGATCGCGCCGGCAATGGCGCCGACAAAACCACGGGCGATACGCGGATCGAAAACCACAGTGATGTTGCTGCCGGTATCGACCTGACGCGGGCCGACGCGCCGCACGACTTTTTCACCGGCGCGGCGGCCTATCTCTTCGGCCGCATCGAGATCGGCGTAATAAAGGCGGCTGTCGAAGTCGTAGTCACGCTCCATCTTCGTGCCTTCGCCGGCGATGACGCTGACCGAACGGCTGAAGCGGCTGCCCATATAGCTGCCGGAAAAACCGTGCGAGGTGGCGAGGACGAGCCCGCCCATGCCGCTCGATGCGCCCGCACCGGAGGAATTGCTGACGCCCTTGACCGAGAGCGCCGCCTCTTCCGCCGCAAGTGCCGCCTCCCGCAGCTGATCCGCCGAGACTTCCGTCGCGTCGAAAAGCTCAAGATCGTCATAGGAGGTTGCCAGCCGTTCCTTTTCCGCAAGGCAGGCAAAGGGGTCTTCCGGCGAGACCTTCGCCATAGCGACGGCCCGTTCAGCCAGCGTCTTCAAGTCAAAGCCGGGATTGGCCGAAACGCTCGCCACCCGGCGTCCCACGAAGACGCGCAGGGAAAAATCGTCGCTTTCGGAGGATTCGGTGCTTTCCACCTTGCCGAGCCGCACGCCGACCGATTGCGAGCGGGAGCGGACGACAACGGCATCCGCCTCATCCGCGCCGGCGGCGCGGGCGAGATCAACAAGCTCGCTGGCGCGATCGAGAAGTTTGGAAGAATCTATTTCTGAGGACATGAGTTGGCCTTTCATTCCAGTTCCATTTATTGTGCCAGCAACCCCGCATCAAGGGCGAAACGCCGCTTTCTCCTTCCGGACGGCTTTGTCGCCACCCTATTCGAAAGTTCGCCCGCATGACTGAGCACGATGCTCTCTTTTCCGAACCATTGCTGCTTCTGGCGGGCGCGGTCGTTGCCGCCTCGATTTTCCGCAAACTCGGTCTCGGCACCGTGCTCGGTTATCTGGTGGCGGGCATCGTCATCGGCCCTTTCCTGCACCTCGTCACAGATGCGAAGGACATCTTCAACGTTTCGGAACTCGGCGTCGTTTTCCTGCTCTTCATCATCGGTCTCGAACTGAAACCCTCGCGCATCTGGCAGATGCGGCGCGATATTCTGGGGCTCGGTCTGGCGCAGGTGCTGGTGACCGGCAGCGTGCTGGCGGCGATTGCCTGGTGGGCCGGGCTGATCGACTGGCGGGGAAGCGTGGTTGCGGGTTTCGGCCTTGCGCTCTCCTCCACCGCGTTCGCGCTGCAGATCCTCGCCGATGACGGCGACATGAACACCCGGCACGGCAACCGCTCCTTCTCGATCCTGCTGTTTCAGGATCTCGCCATCGTGCCGCTTCTTGCCCTCGTCACCATTCTTTCCAACCGCCCGGATGTGCCGACGGATTCGATGATATCCGATCTCATCGCCTCCATCGTCGCGGTGGCGGGCATGGTGCTGGCCGGGCGCTATCTTCTGACGCCGATGTTCCAGATCATCGCCCGCACGGGTGCGCGGGAAGTGATGATCGCAGCTGCGCTTTTCGTCGTCATCGGCGCTGCCGCCATCATGGAAGCGGTCGGGCTTTCCATGGGCATGGGGGCATTGCTGGCGGGGCTGATGCTGTCGGAATCCTCCTACCGGCATGAGCTGGAGGCCGATATCGAGCCGTTCCGTGGCCTGCTTCTGGCGCTGTTCTTCATGGCCGTCGGCATGTCGCTGCACATCCATATCGTTTATGAGCACATCGTCCTCATCCTGATCGCCGTGCCGGTGATGATGGCGGTGAAGGCAGCCCTGATCTATGGCCTCTGCCGCATTGCGGGCTCCTCGCGTTATGCATCGAGCCGCATCGCGCTGCTTCTGGCGCAGGGCGGCGAATTCGGTTTCGTCCTCTTCACCACGGCCGCGGCCTCCGGGCTGTTTCCCCAGGCCACGGCCTCTATCCTCGTTGCCGTCGTCACGCTTTCCATGGCGCTGACGCCGGTTCTCGCGGTAATTTCACGGCGGCTGACAGCGGAGGATGCGGAAGAGGACAAGCTGGAGGAGGATTTCGACGGGGCGGGCGCGGATGTGCTGATGATCGGCTTTTCCCGTTTCGGCCAGATCGCCTCGCAGATTCTTCTCGCCGGCGGCCGCGACGTGACTGTCATCGACAGCTCCGCCGACCGCGTTCGCCAGGCCGCCCGTTTTGGTTTTCGCATCTTTTTCGGCGATGGCACCCGCAAGGATGTGCTGATCGCCGCCGGCATCGAGCGGGCCGATCTCGTGGCCGTCTGCACCCACAAGAAAGAGGTCACCGATCGTATCATCGACATGATCCAGTCGGATTTTCCAAGCGTGCGCATCTATGCCCGTTCCTATGACCGTGTGCATTCCCTCGACCTCAGAAAGAAGGGCGTGGAATATGAAATCCGCGAGACGCTGGAATCCGGCCTGCTGTTCGGCAGGCGCATTCTGGAAGGGCTTGATATGGATGGCGAAAGGGCGCTCGCCATCTCCGACGACATCCGCGAACGTGACGAACAGCGGCTGGAGCTTCAGGCCGTCGAAGGCCTCGCCGCCGGACGGCAGATGCTGCACAACAAGCCGGTGCGCGAGGTGAAGCCGGAACCGCTGATGAAACCGAAGAACAAGGCGGAGAGGCGGGAAGAGGAAGATGCGGAGGATAGCGAGACGGAAGTTTCGCTGTGAATTGAGTTTGGGGTCGTAGCCGGGAGCGCGCCGCCTGTTTCTTCTCCCGGCCGGGGAGAAGAAGCGATGGGCACCCGCTCGCTCCGTTCAGGATGTAACGCTCAGGCCTCCACGCCCTGCCCGCGATGAAACAGCTCCACCTGCATGTCGATCTGCCGTTTCAGATCGTCCTTGATGCTGGCGGAAGCATTCAGCACCTCTTCCGACTTCAAGAAATCCAGCACGCCGAAACGGTGCACCGGCGGGCGCAGGAAGATATGCGGCGGGCGCAGCCTCAGTTTCAGGGCAATCGCCGCCTGCATCATCAACTGGCTGGCGCCGAACAGGCTGTCCAGCCGGTTCGGCATCGTGGTGCCGTCACCTTCCGGGCCGCCGACCACATCAACGCCGATGACGATATCGGCGTGATCCAGCAGATGTTCATAGGGCACCGGATTGAAGATGCCGCCATCGATCATGATGCGGCCATCGATACGCACCGGCATGAACAACGCCGGAATGGCGGCGGATGCCGCCAGCGCCTGGATGATCTCGCCGCTTTCCAGCACCACTTCGGTCTGGGCGTAATAATCGGTGGTTATCACCTTCAACGGGATGGCGAGCTCAGAAAAATCCTTCGGCAAGGCCTGCGGCATCAGGGCATGAAGGATGAGTTCGAGATTGAACTGGCCAAGGCGAAAACCATGGGCGGCATGGCGCATCGATGCGGGACCGAGGCTCCAGAGCCGGTTGGCCACCGAGCCCTTCCGGCCCATGAGTTCAAGCGTATAGTCGCGGATTTCCCGGCCCGACATGCCTGCCGCCATGCCAGCGCCGATGATGGAGCCGATGGAGGAACCGGAGAGCATCACGGGCCGGATGCCGAGTTCATCCAGCGCCTCGACGACGTTGATATGGCAGATGCCACGCGCGCCGCCGCCGCCGAGCGCCAGTCCGAAGGTCGGCTCATGGCCGCTCCCGCCATCGCCCTTGAGGACTTCCTCCCCGGCGCGGACGATCGTGACGCTCTCGTTGCCAGCCTGCTCCATGCGAAACACCCAAAAAGGTTACCACGGTAAAGACTCTGCCTATTGCGCAAACAAGACAAGACCGTGGCGTGACGGGAAGGTAGTTCCCGTCAGGGCTCGTAGCGGTAGAAATGCATCTTCGTATCGCCGAAGATCCGGCTTTCGAGCAGCTTGAACACGGGCTCGACCTTGACCGCCACATCGCCGCGCTCTTCCAGAATGGCGAGCGCACCGGGGTTCAGCCAGCCGCCGCCATGGGCTGCCGCGAAAGCCTTCTCGCCGTGGCCGTAGCCATAGGGCGGATCGGCGAAGAGAAGATCGAAGGGCTCGATATTATTGACGCCGCCGAGCTTGGTGGCATCGCGCCGCAAAATGCGGGCGCGGCCATGCAGACCCAGCGCATCGATATTTTCCCAAAGCAGCCCTCTGCCTTCGACGCCGTTTTCGACGAAGAGCGCCACGCGACAGCCACGCGACAGGGCTTCCAGCCCCACTGCGCCGGTTCCGGCAAAAACGTCCAGAACGCGCGTGCCATCCAGACTTTCCGGATAGGCGTGGCTCAGAATGTTGAAGAGGCTTTCCCGCGTCCTGTCGATGGTTGGACGAATGGAATTCGATTTCGGCGCGGCCAGTGTCCGGCCGCGGAACTCACCGCCTACGATCCGCATTACGTGTCATTCCCCTGCCTCCAGAAGGTTTGCCACCCGGGCCTTTGCCGCCCGGCTTGTTACCGCCGGGGCCCTTGCCGCCAGCGCCTTTATCCTTGCCGGAAAAGCCGGAGCGTTCACCACGCTCACCCGATTTTCCGAAGGATGGTTTGCCCGATCCCGGCCGGCCACCCGGTTTTCCACCGGGCCTGCCGCCTCTCGGCTTGTCTCCGAAGGGCCTTTCGCCACGCGGACGATCGCCCTCCTCACGGGGTTTGTCGCGGAACGGCCGGTCGCCGAAGGGTCTCTCACCGCGTGGGCGATCGCCCTCCTCACGGGGACGGTCCCGGAAGCCGAAGGATTTTTCGCCACGTCCGGGGCGGTCACCCTCTTCGCGCGGCTTGTCACGGAACGGCCGGTCGCCGAAAGCCTTGCCGCCGCGTGCCGGGCGGTCACCGAAGCTCTTTTCACCGCGCGGACGGTCGCTGCGCGGGCGATCACCGTCTTCACGCGGCCTGTCGCGGAATGGCCGGTCGCCGAACGGCTTTCCGCCGCGTCCACCACGATCACCAAAGCTCTTTTCGCCACGCGGACGGTCGCCGCGTCCGCGACCACCTTCTTCTTCGCGGGGGGAATCCGAACGGATCCACTCACCCTCGGCATCCGCGTGCTTCACGACGTTGCGGCGCGCTTCGTCCTGGGCGGAAGGCTTCTTGAAGAGATTTTCGGCTTCCGCGCGGGCGGAAGATTTGCGTTCCTTGCCGTCACGGGTGGGCTTTGCGCCGGGCGCCATCCAGACATTGGCCGTGCGGCTGGTGCCGGCGGGCTGGCGTGGACGGCGGTCGTCGCCATCTTCCTCGCTGCGGCCCTTGGCGCCAAATTTTCCGGCGGGCTTGGAGCCGAACTTGCCGGCAGGCTTGTCGCCACGTTTGGTATCGAGACGGCCGAGCGCCTTTTCACGGCGATCCTCGGATTTACCGCCGGTCTTTTCAAAGCGCGGCTTGCCTTCCGGCGCATCGCTCTTTGCCCATTCGGATTTCACGGGCCGCTTCGGCGCGTTGTCTTCTTCGTCCTCAACGGGCGCATTGTAGATCGGCGCGTCGAAATTGGCGCCGGCCTGTTCGATGAGACGCGGGCCGAGCTGGTCGCGCAGCATGCGGCCGCGCACTTCCAGAACCTTGCCTTCGGCCAGATCGCCAAGCTGGAACGGGCCGTAGGAAACGCGGATCAGGCGGTTGACCTCGAGACCCAGCGCGCCGAGCACGTTCTTGATTTCGCGGTTCTTGCCTTCGCGAAGGCCCATGCTGATCCAGACATTGTGGCCCTGCGTGCGGTCGAGCGTCGCGTCGATGGCGCCATAAAGCACGCCCTCGACGGCAATGCCGTCCTTCAGCTTGTCGAGTGCGGCCTGGTCCACCTCGCCATGGGCGCGCACGCGGTAACGGCGCAGCCAGCCGGTGGTCGGCAGTTCCAGCACGCGGGAAAGGCCGCCATCATTGGTGAGCAGCAGCAAGCCTTCGGTGTTGATATCGAGACGGCCGATGGAGAGCACGCGCGGCAGCTCGCCCGGCAGATTGTCGAAAACGGTCGGGCGGCCTTCCGGATCGGAATTGGTCGTCACCAGGCCGGCGGGCTTGTGGTAAAGCCACAGGCGCGTGCGCTCGGCACCGCGAATCGGCATGCCGTCCACTTCGATCTTGTCTGACAGCGTGGCGTTGACCACGGGCGTATCCAGCTTGACGCCGTTCAGCGACACGCGGCCTTCCATGATCATCCGCTCGACATCGCGGCGCGAGGCCACACCTGCGCGCGCCATGATCTTGGAAATGCGCTCGGGCTTGGCGCCGCCAACGGTTTCCGGCATCGGAGCTGCCGTTGCCTCGGCTGGTTTCTTTTCGCGCTCGGCGGCGGGCTTGCCGGGGCCTTTCGGCTTCCTGTCGCGGCTAAATGTCTTGCCGCCGTCACGCTTCGGCTTGTCTTTAAAAGTCATTTGCTGTTTGCCTGTTGTTTGGGCTGTCCTATCAGGTCCAAGCACAAGGGTTAAGAGGAAATTGAAACGCAATGGCCGAAAGGACGCATTTCATGGAACTGGCGCTTGCGGAAGCCCGTGCCGCCGGTGAGCGGCAGGAGGTTCCGATCGGCGCCGTGCTGGTTCTGGACGGCCGCGTCATCGCCCATTCCGGCAATCGCACCCGTGAATTGAACGATGTGACGGCTCACGCCGAAATCGCCGTGATCCGCATGGCCTGCGAGGCCCTGGGACAGGAACGCCTGCCCGGCGCCGATCTTTATGTCACGCTGGAGCCCTGCACCATGTGCGCGGCGGCGATTTCATTTGCTCGCATCCGCCGGCTCTATTACGGCGCGCAAGACCCGAAGGGCGGCGCGGTGGAGAGTGGCGTGCGCTTCTTCAGCCAACCGACCTGCCACCATGCACCGGACGTCTATTCCGGGCTGGCAGAAACCGAAAGTGCTGAAATCCTGAGGCAATTCTTCCGCGAGAAACGTCTCGACGACTAAGCGGCCGGCGGGAGGCACACGCTTTCCCGCAGGCCATCAGCCCGTCATTTTATCAGAAGGGGTTCCACCAGCTCTTGCCGGTGTTTGCGACTGCCGCTTCTTTCTTGCGGCGTTTTTCCTTCTTCTGCTCCGGCTCGCCGAGATCGGTCAGCTGATCCTGCGGGACGCTGCGATATTCAACCGGCGGATCGGTGAGGAACTTGCGCTGGGCGTTGACGACGGAGCCACCCTGGGCATCGGCCTTGGCCTTGCGGAAAGCTTCCCATTTCTGGCTTTCGGTCATCTGGCCGGCGGTGCCGTTGCCGGCGAGCAGCGGCGAGCGGTAATGCGGGTTGTTCTTGTTGGCGTCCGCCTCTTCGCGCAGGCGTTCGCGGGTTTCTTCCGGCGATTCGACCCATTGCGGATTGTTTTCGCGGCTTGCCATGTTCTGCTGCGGCGTGGCCAACTGTTCGGCACGGGCCTGGGCGGGAACGACGAGGCCCGGACGCGGGCTGTATTTCAGGTTGCGCTTTTCCTGGTCATTGCCGGTGATCGAGGTCGCGTTGCCGAGATCGTCGACAAGCTGTTCCGCCGCTGTCTTGCCCGTACCATAGGTCGGGCTGGTGCAGGCACCGAGCAACACGCCTATCGTCGTGACGCCCACAACCGTGCGAAACATGCCCAAACCCTGCGCATTACCCTGCATCGTCTTCATTGAAACCCTTCCAGCCGTCCGTCCCACTTCGCCAGACATCGTCTTTCGGCAGGCGGCAGCCCGCATTGCCCTGCAAATCCGGCCATTTTCAGGCAGGTGTACCGGATGAAGAGGCAAAGCGCAATTCATCCGGTCATTTTCATCGCGCATCGGCCCGAAACCCGGAATCGGGTTTCGACAGGAACGATGCGCAGCTTCGGATCATCCGAGGGCTGCAAGCTCGCGCAGCGCGGCCGCATCGCGGGCGGAAACCTCCGGATAGTCCGGATCGGAGCCGACATCTGTGGTGATGCGCCAGGAGCGGGCGCACTTCACGCCTTCCGCCAGCTTCTGCTCGACCACGACCTTTGCAACTTCCGGCAGGCGGAAGCCATCGGCCGGGCCTTCATCGCCCACCACGGTGATGGCCGAGGTGATGCAGATTTCGGCGAAATCCTGCCCCTTCAGCGCCGCCAGAAGATCGGCATCGGCGATGTGGACGACGGGTGCCGCCTCAAGCGAGGAACCGATGCGCTTTTCACGGCGCTCGACTTCCAGCGCGCCGGTGACGACCGTGCGGACCTTGCGGATTTTTTCCCACTTTGCTTCGAGCGCGTCGTTCTTCCATTCCGCCGGGATTTCCGGGAACTGGACGAGATGCACCGATTCCGCATCCGGAAAACGCGACAGCCACGCCTCTTCCGTGGTGAAGGGCAGCATGGGCGCCAGCCACGAAACGAGGCAATCGAACAGCTTGGCGATAACCGACAGCGCCGCCCGGCGCTTCAGCGACGACGGCGCGTCGCAATAAAGCGTGTCCTTGCGAACGTCGAAATAAAAGGCCGAAAGTTCGACATTGGCGAAATCCACCAGCGCGCGGGCGATCTTCTTGAACTCGAAGCCGTCATAACCTTCGCGCACGACCTGATCCAGCTCGGACAGGCGGTGCAGCACCAGCTTTTCCAGCTCCGGCAGATCGTCATAGGCGATCTCTTCGCCCTTGTAGTGAGCAAGGGTGCCGAGCATCCAGCGGATGGTGTTGCGCAGCTTGCGATAAGCATCGACATTGGTCTGGATGATGGCCTTGCCGAGGCGCTGGTCGTCCCAATAGTCGGTGGTCATGACCCACAGGCGCAGGATATCCGCACCGGCATCCTTCATGACTTCCTGCGGCGAGACAACGTTGCCCTTGGACTTGGACATCTTCTCGCCCTTCTCATCCATGGTGAAGCCATGGGTGACAACGGCGTTGTAAGGCGCACGGCCACGCGTCGCGCAGCTTTCGAGCAGCGACGAGTGGAACCAGCCGCGATGCTGGTCGGAGCCTTCGAGATAGACATCCGCCGGCCACTTCATGTCCGGGCGGTCTTCCAGCGTGAAGGTGTGGGTGCAGCCGCTGTCGAACCAGACGTCGAGGATGTCCATGACCTGCAGCCACTTGGCATGGTCGTGGTCATTGCCGAGGAAACGCTCCTTGGCGCCTTCGGCGAACCAGGCATCCGCGCCTTCGGCCTCGAAAGCCTCGAGGATGCGGGCGTTGACCGCCTCGTCGACCAGAACCTCACCCTTCTCGTCTGCGAAGACGGCGATCGGCACACCCCAGCTGCGCTGGCGCGACAGAACCCAGTCGGGCCGACCTTCGATCATGGCGCGCAGGCGGTTCTGGCCGGAGGCCGGAACGAAGCGGGTCGCATCGATGGCGTTCAGCGAACGCGAACGCAGCGTCGTGCCGTCGCCCAGTTCCTTGTCCATATAGACGAACCATTGCGGCGTGTTGCGGAAGATGACCGGCTTCTTGGAGCGCCAGCTATGCGGATAGCTGTGCTTCATGCGGCCACGGGCAAACAGGTTGTTTGCCGCGATCAGCGCCTTGATGACGCGCTCGTTGGCGTCGCCCTTCTTGCCGTTATCATCCATGACGCGGGCAGCACCGCCCTCGGCGGACGGGCCGAAACCGAGAGCGTCTTCGGTGTAGAAACCGTCGTCGCCGACCGGGAACGGGATGGCCGGGGAGACGCCGCGCGCTTCCAGCTCGCGCTGATGTGCGGTCCAGACGTCAAAGTCTTCGCGGCCGTGGCTGGGCGCCGTGTGCACGAAACCCGTACCGGCATCGTCGGTAACGTGACCGCCATCGAGAAGCGGAACCGGGAAATCGTAACCCAGCGATGCGAGCGGATGGGCGCAGGTGATGGCGGCCAGTTCTTCGCTTTTTACGTCGCGAACGAGCTTGAAGGTCAGCTTCGCCTTGGCCGCGGCCTCATCGGCCAGCTTCTTGGCAAAGATCAGCTTTTCGCCCGGCTGCGGGCCGAAATCGTTCTGAGCGCTCTCGACTTCGTAGAGGCCGTATTCGACCCGTGACGAAAACGCGATGGCGCGGTTGCCGGGGATGGTCCACGGCGTGGTCGTCCAGATCACGACGGAGACACCGGAGAACGCGGAAGCCGCATCTACAACCGGGAACTTCACCCAGATCATGTCGCTCTCGACATCGGCATATTCGACTTCGGCTTCCGCCAGCGCCGTGCGCTCGACCACCGACCACATGACCGGCTTCGAGCCGCGATAAAGCTGGCCGGTCCGGGCGATCTTCAGCAGTTCGCCAGCGATGCGGGCTTCGGCGTGGAAGTTCATCGTCGTATAGGGGTTTTCAAAGTCGCCCTCGATGCCGAGGCGCTTGAACTCTTCCGACTGAACCTTGATCCAGCCAGCCGCAAAATCACGGCATTCCTTGCGGAATTCGTTGACCGGAACTTCGTCCTTGTTCTTGCCCTTGGCGCGATAGGCTTCCTCGATCTTCCATTCGATCGGCAGGCCGTGGCAATCCCAGCCCGGCACGTAATTGGCGTCGTAACCGCGCATCTGGAACGAGCGGGTGATGACGTCCTTCAGGATCTTGTTCAGCGCGTGGCCGATGTGGATATTGCCATTGGCATAGGGCGGGCCGTCATGCAGCACGAATTTTTCGCGGCCGGCGGCGGAAGCGCGAAGCTTCTTGTAGAGGCCCATTTCCTGCCAGCGCTTCACCGTTTCCGGTTCCTTCTGCGGCAGGCCGGCGCGCATCGGAAAATCCGTCTGCGGCAGATAGAGGGTGGCGGAGTAATCCAGTTTTTCTGCGGTGTCGCTCATAATCGTACCGTTGTTGCGCGCCGTGTCGGCCGCGCCATCTCAATTGCTAAAGAGGGCAAATTCGGAAAGCGCCATCACAAATGCCGTGACAAGCGCCAAAATCCCGGACCTTCCGGCTCTTCAGAGCGGGCGGAAGGCCGGGCCAATAATTCGGCCAATCTGAACTGTAAACAGCAACCGGTATTGGGACATGGCCGGTTGTTTATGCGGTTTTCCAGCAAAAAGGAAGAGAAAAGCGACAGCAATATGGGCCGGAATACGGCCCTGCCATCCCCGCCCGCTTAAAACGCAATCTTCGCGTCCACCTCGCTCAGTGGCCGCACGCCGGAAAGCATCGCCCTCGCCTCTTCCTCATCGCGCCTGATCTGCGCGACCAACGGTTCGAGACCGTCGAATTTCAGCTCGTCGCGCAGATGCCCGAAGAAGGACACCGAACAGACCTCACCGTAAAGATCGCCGGAGAAATCGAAGACGAAGGTTTCGAGCAGCGCCGCGCCGTTCTCCGTCACCGTCGGGCGGTAACCGAAGCTCGCCACGCCATCGTGGATCGAACCGTCGGGGCGGCGGAAGCGCACGGCATAGATGCCCGCCTTCAGTTCCGTCTCCGGCGCCAGCGCCATGTTGGCGGTGGGGTAACCCAATGTGCGGCCAAGCTTCTGGCCGCCAATGACTTCGCTCTCCACCGTGAAGCGATAACCGAGCAGGCCCGCTGCACCCGCCACATCACCCTCGCACAGAAGCGAGCGGATGCGGCTGGAGGAGACGACATCCGCACCCTCGTCGCGGAAGGCATCCACCAGCGTCACGTCGAAGCCATGGCGCTTACCGGCCGCCATAAGAAAGGCCGGGCCGCCCTCGCGGCCCTTGCCGAAATGGAAATCGAAGCCGGTGACGACGGCGCTGGCGTGAAGCCAGTCGACCAGGATGGACTGGACGAATTCCTCCGCCGAACGCTGCGAAAATTCCCGGTCAAAGGGATATTCGATGACGGAGCGGAAACCGATGGCCTCAAGGATGCGCGCCTTCAATGGCGCGGGCGTCAGGCGAAAGACCGGCGTATCGGGGCGGAAGACGGAACGGGGATGCGGTTCAAAGGTCAAAACCAGCGCGGGGACGCCGCGCGCTTCCGCCAGTTCCAGTGCACGATCCAGAACCGCGCGGTGGCCGCGATGCACGCCATCGAAATTGCCGATGGCGATGACGCCGCCGCGCAGAGCTTCCGGCAGCGGTTCCTTTTTTTCATTGCGGTGAAAGACGGTCATGGCAATCGATCCATTCCTGCGCCAGCTATTCCTCAAGCCAGACGGGGCATCCACCAGCCGGGAGCCGCGCCCTGGCCCTTGAGATAGGCGTTGAGAAGCGCCTCATCCGTCTGGCCGTTCAGCGTATATTCGGCGGCGTGAATGCCGCCGCTGATATAAAGAAGGTTGAGGCCGCTCGCAATCGCGCCCTTCACATCCGTCGGCATGCCGTCGCCGATGGCGAGCACACGATCCCTGGCGAAGGCACCGCGCACCTCTTTGGCCGCCGCAAGGCAGGCGTCATAGATTGGCGCATGCGGCTTGCCGGCAATGCGGACTTCGCCGCCGAGCTGTTCGTAATAAGCGGCCATGGCGCCGGCGCAGGGTATGATGCGCTCACCGCGCTCCACCACCAGATCGGGGTTGGCGCAGATCATCGGCACGTTACGGGCAATGAAGCCCTTGAGCATTTCGGTATAATCCTCGGGCGTCTCCGTCTCGTCATCGAAGAAGCCGGTGCAGACCACGGATTGCGCTTCCGCCTCGCCGACGCGCTCGACATCGAGACCGTCGAGCAGCGGCAAATCCCGTTCCGGGCCGAGCAGGAAGACCTTTTTCGGGCCTTCCGCGATCAGGCCGCGGGTGACGTCGCCAGAGGTGATGATGCGGTCATAGGCCTCATCCGGCACGCCGAGAACGCGAAGCTGGTCGATGACGCCGGGAGCGGGACGCGGTGAATTGGTGATGAGCACCACCGTCTTGCCGGCCTTGCGCGCTTCCCGCAGCGCAACAGCCGCATCCGGAAAGGCGCTGACGCCATTATGCAGCACGCCCCAGACATCCGACAGAATAACGTCGAACCCTGCCGTGATTTCGCCGAGGGTGAGAATGCGATGGGCCATGAGATGCTTTCCGGCTGCGAGAAAAGGGTGAGCGTCACATCGCAAAGCGGGACGCCGATGGCAAGGAAAAAAGCGGGGCGGAGCGTCTCCCCGCCGCACCAGAAAATAACCAAGCCGCGAAAGGTCAGCTTCACCGCGCCAATGTTGTAGACCCACCTCGCCTCACACACGCCGTCATCCTCTGGCCTGTCCCGATGATCTGCAACCTATTGATTTTATTCGATGGGGATAGATCCTCGGGACAGGCCCGAAGATGACGGCAGCGACCTTTTCAGATTCTGCCATCGCCCTGACGCCTAGTTTGACCCTCCGCCCGCCCATCGGAAATTTCTGTCATGGAACGCTGATAACCATAAGCCATGAAATTTTTCCGACAGGCCGTTCTTGACTCAGGCAGAAGGCCTCCTTATCTCGGCTTCGCTGGCACTCAAACAAGAAGAGTGCTAACACCCATCACGCGAGCCTCTGAAGGTTCGTGAAGTCATTTGATCGAGGGATTAGGCAATGACAAGCACCAATTTCCGCCCGCTTCACGATCGCGTCGTCGTTCGTCGCGTTGAATCCGAAGCCAAGACCAAGGGCGGCATCATCATTCCCGATACCGCCAAGGAAAAGCCGCAGGAAGGCGAAATCGTCGCCGTCGGTTCCGGCGCACGCGATGAGTCCGGCAAGGTCGTCGCTCTCGACGTCAAGGCTGGCGACCGCGTTCTGTTCGGCAAGTGGTCGGGCACCGAAGTCAAGCTCAACGGCGAAGACCTTCTGATCATGAAGGAAGCCGACATCATGGGCATCATCGGCTGATCTGGCCGGACCCGTCCTTCCTTAAATTTCAAGCCGGACCCGTTCCGGCCATTCGAAACCAGGAGTTTTGAACATGGCAGCCAAAGAAGTAAAATTCGGCCGCACAGCGCGCGAAAAGATGCTCAAGGGCGTCGACGTTCTTGCTGATGCAGTAAAGGTAACCCTCGGCCCGAAGGGTCGTAACGTCGTTATCGACAAGTCCTTCGGCGCTCCGCGCATCACCAAGGACGGCGTTTCGGTCGCCAAGGAAATCGAACTGGAAGACAAGTTCGAGAACATGGGCGCACAGCTCGTCCGTGAAGTCGCTTCCAAGACCAACGACATCGCCGGTGACGGCACCACCACCGCAACGGTTCTGGCCCAGGCCATCGTTCGCGAAGGTTCCAAGGCAGTTGCTGCCGGCATGAACCCGATGGACCTGAAGCGCGGCATCGACCTCGCTGTTGCTGAAGTCGTCAAGGATCTCCAGGCCAAGGCCAAGAAG
>JAGIAH010000009.1:0-572663 GCA_017744915.1 Agrobacterium tumefaciens | reverse complement strand
TTCGACCGCGGCTACCTGTCGCCCTACTTCGTGACCAACCCGGAAAAGATGGTTGCGGACCTCGAAGACGCTTACATCCTTCTGCACGAAAAGAAGCTCTCGAACCTCCAGGCCATGCTGCCAGTTCTCGAAGCTGTCGTTCAGACCGGCAAGCCGCTCGTCATCATCGCTGAAGACGTCGAAGGCGAAGCTCTTGCAACGCTCGTCGTCAACAAGCTGCGTGGCGGCCTCAAGATCGCTGCCGTCAAGGCTCCGGGCTTCGGCGACCGCCGCAAGGCCATGCTGGAAGACATCGCCATCCTGACCGGTGGTACCGTCATTTCCGAAGACCTCGGCATCAAGCTCGAAAACGTTACCCTCGACATGCTCGGCAAGTCGAAGAAGGTTTCGATCTCCAAGGAAAACACCACGATCGTTGACGGCGCCGGCCAGAAGTCCGACATCGAAGGCCGTGTTGCCCAGATCAAGGCTCAGATCGAAGAAACCACTTCCGACTACGACCGCGAAAAGCTGCAGGAACGTCTTGCCAAGCTCGCTGGCGGCGTTGCCGTTATCCGCGTCGGCGGTTCGACGGAAGTCGAAGTGAAGGAAAAGAAGGACCGCATCGACGACGCTCTCAACGCGACGCGCGCTGCCGTTCAGGAAGGCATCGTACCGGGCGGTGGCGTGGCTCTGCTGCGTTCGTCCACGAAGATCACCGCAAAGGGTGAAAACGACGACCAGGAAGCCGGTATCAACATCATCCGCCGCGCCCTGCAGGCTCTGGTTCGCCAGATTGCAGACAACGCAG
Source organism: Agrobacterium tumefaciens (assembly GCA_017744915.1). Taxonomy (GTDB): domain Bacteria; phylum Pseudomonadota; class Alphaproteobacteria; order Rhizobiales; family Rhizobiaceae; genus Agrobacterium; species Agrobacterium tumefaciens_I. Next base: position 571,873 of record JAGIAH010000009.1, on the reverse strand, counting down.
GTGACGAAGCTTCCATCGTTGTTGGCAAGATCCTCGAAAAGAACGAAGACAACTACGGCTACAACGCCCAGACCGGCGAATATGGCGACCTGATCCAGCTCGGCATCGTCGACCCGGTCAAGGTTGTCCGCACGGCTCTGCAGAACGCAGCTTCGGTTGCTTCGCTGCTGATCACCACCGAAGCCATGATCGCCGAGCTTCCGAAGAAGGAATCCGCGATGCCGGCAATGCCGGGCGGCGGCATGGGCGGCATGGACTTCTAATTAGTCCTGTCACCGGAATTACGAAAGGGCGGTCTTCGGATCGCCCTTTTTTCGTAGCCGCCCATGCCCTCTGAGTGGCCTGGTGCCGCAAGCGCACCAGACGGGCGGCATGGACTTCCAATCAGTCCTGTCACCGGAATTACGAAAGGGCGGTCTTCGGATCGCCCTTTTTCTTTGTCGCCCCCTGCATGATTGCTGCTGTCCGATTTGAGTTTTTCGAAGAGACGCGAAGCCCTAATTGGACCAGGCTTTTGCGATTGCAGCGCACACCACGATGAGTAGCGTCGTCCGACAGGACGACGAGTTACGCCAATCATGCCGCCGTCATCCTCGGGCCTGCCCTAAGGATCTGCCACGTCTTGATTTTATTCAACGTGATTAGATCCTCGGCACAAGGCCGAGGATGACGTCGAGAGAATTTGCACCCGGCGAGAGAGATGCTTCGCGAAATCAATAGGTTGCATAATTCTGAAGGCCGAAAGCGGACACATCCAAATATTGTCCCGTTTTGGAACAGGCGTGATTTTATCCGGCTATTTTGGGGCGGACCATGCAATAATGAGACACAACCACGAGCGAATCACCACCCCACAGGGGGCCGATTTTCACTCCGGATGGCTTATAAGTGCGCTATTTAGTTGTGTTTTTTCCCATGTCTCGCGATTTTGAAGAAGAAATACATAATATTTTTGATTTTCTCACTGAGCGGTTGTTGTAGGCAGGGGAAAATAAACTATAAGTCAGCCCCCTGAGGGTTCCGCGACAGGACGACAGGCATTGAAGGGGTTTCGATGCCTGGCAGATACGTTCGACGGCGGGTGGCGGTAAAGGTTCAACCTGCGGCGACGCTTGCAACAGCGGCGCTGGCATGTGTTCATGCGGGGGCGCGATTTGTTCGAAATATCAAGACGCAACAATGCTCTGCCTGCGGCCGTGACGACCGCACCCGATCCCCGCACCCTGTCGCATTTCTTCATTTCGGAGGAGTGGAGCAGCGATCTTTCGAGCGGTGTCATCCGGCTTGGCGAACATGCATCTTTCATGCATGGCCTGCCGCCGGGCGAATGCGGTCTGCTCAGCCTCGTCCGCTGCTACGATCGCGGCGACCACGCCCGCGTGCTGGAGCTTTTCGAGCAGGCGTCCACCGCACCTTCGCGCTTCTGCTTTTCAACCAGCCTCTTCCTTCTGCCGGCAATGCGGCAACCGGTCATCTGCATGGGTGAATCGTCTGATTTCGAAGATGGCCAGCAGGGGCGCATATCCGGGCTTTTCCTGTTTCCGCGTTTCGAAGATATCCGCTTCGCCGCCTGACTATTGTCGCCCGGCACCGAAGATCGTTCACAAAATGAAGACAATTTGTCTTCTCTTGTTCATCTTTATGAGCAGATGATTTTCAGTCATTGATGTCTCCAGACATTGCCTTGCAGCTCAACCGGCGACACCGCCGATCATTTACCGGAGATATCCATGTCCAGCAGCCAGAACGTGCTCGTTCTCATCGCCCGTATCCTGCTTTCCTTCATCTTCATCTCGTCTGGCTTCAGCAAGCTCGTCGATCCGGCCGGCACCGCCGGCATGATCGCCGGCGCCGGCCTGCCCGCCACAACCGTGCTTGCCTATCTCGCAGGCCTGTTCGAACTCGTTGCCGGTCTTGCCATTCTCGTTGGTTTCCAGACCAAAGTCGCCGCCTGGGCGCTTGCCGTCTTCTGCGTCTTCACCGGTCTGGTTTTCCACAGCGGCACCGTTGCCGTTCCCGGCTGGCCTGAGCCGGCTCTTGGCTGGATCAATACGCTGAACGGCATCATGATGGTGAAGAACATCACCCTTGCCGGCGCTTACATCCTGCTCGCAACCTTCGGCCCCGGCGCCTATTCCGTCGACGCCAAGCGTGGTGCGGCTGTGGCCCACGCCTGAAGCCAGGGACAGACCAACAAAAAAGCCGCCGGAGCGATCCGGCGGCTTTTTTATGTATATCGCGTCAGACCGCCGCCCTTATGCGCGCCGCGATCTCTTCGACCGCCGCGTCGGCTTCATGTTCCGGCTTGCGGGCGCGGACGAAACAGGCTTCAGACCGGACGATGATGCCGTCGGAGAGAATCTTGAGGTGATTGGCCTTAAGCGTCGAGCCGGTGGAGGTGATATCGACGATGATATCCGCCTGCCCTGCCGCCGGCGCACCTTCGGTCGCGCCAAGGCTTTCGACGATGCGGTAAAGCTGGATGCCGTGCTGGCGCGAAAAGAACTGCTGCGTCAGCCGCCAGTATTTTGTGGCGATGGCCAGTCTGCGGCCATGGCGGGCGCGGAACTCCGAGGCAACATCACCAAGGTCAGCCATGCTGTCCACATCCAGCCAGATCTCCGGCACCGCAACCACGACATCCGCATGGCCGAAACCGAGGCGGGCGCAGAATTCCACCTGCGCATCGGCATTGGTCAGCCCCTCGCGCACCAGGTCTTCACCCGTCACGCCGAAATCCACCGTGCCGGCGCCGATTTCGCGAGCGATCTCGGAGGCCGACAGATAAGCGATCTCGATATCGTCGCGCCCTTCGATGCGGCCGCGATAGGAGCGGTCGTTCCCGACAGCCGCAACCTTCAGCCCCGCACGTTCCAGAACGGCGGAGGCGTCTTCCTTCATCCGGCCCTTGGAGGGCAATGCGATGGTAATCATGGCTTGCTCCCACGCACCGCTTCGATGCGATCCAGCCAGAGCGAAAAGCCCACGGCCGGTATTTTTTCCTGTGCGCCGAGCAGGGTCAGCAGCCGGTCGTAACGACCGCCACCGGCCAGAACGCTGTCTCCGCCGGCTTCCACCACCTCGAAGACAAGGCCGGTATAATAATCGAGCGGACGACCGAAGGCAGCGCCATAGGTGACGGCCTCAAGATCGACACCGGCATTGGCGAGCGCCGCGACGCGCTTGTCGAAAGCGGAAAGCGCACCGTCCAGCTTCAGTTTTGCCTTTGCGGCGAAGTCGGCCAGAACCTGCGAGGCCTGCGCCAGCGGCGCCTTCAAGGCGAGGAACTGCTTGAGCAGCGCGAAGCTCTCATCCGGCAGGCGCGTGGCGGCAAGCGCGAGCTTTTCCCGCAGGCGGCGAGCGATTTCCTGCGGCGAGCGGCTGGCATTGGTGGAATAGCCGGTTTCCTGCATCACCGTATCGAGATACTCGACCAGCACCGCCTCCTCGCCCGTCGCCAGCAGGCCGGCGACCCGTGCGTCCAGCCCCGTCATGGGCTTCGGATGCACGAGGCTTTCCAGCAGCGCGTCGAGCTGCGCCATATCGCCAAAGGCCTGCACCAGCCGCTTTTGCCAGCCGAGCGGCAGGCCGAGCGCGGCGACGACGGCTTCAAACACCTGCTGGTCGCCCAGCGTGACAGCAAGCGGCCGGCCGGGCAGCAGGCGCCGCAAAATGGCAGTCGCATCGATGACGGCACGGGCATCGGCGGCAGCGATATCGGTATCGCCAAGGTCTTCGATGCCGGCCTGGTAAAATTCGCTCGCACCTTCACGGCGCTGGCGGAACACTTCGCCGATATAGGAATACCGTTTCGGCGTGCCAGTCGCCGTCTCGATATGGCGCAGGCAGACGGGAATGGTGAATTCGGGGCGCAGGCACAGGCTCTCACCCGTTTCGCTTTCCGTCATGAAGATACGGCGGCGCAAATCCTCGCCGGCCATATCCAGAAACGGTTCGGCGGGCTGGATGACAGGCGTGTTCACGCGGCTCGTGCGGCGCGCGGCGAATTCTTCCAGTAACTCTCCGGCAAATTCCGGCATGTCGATCAGGGGCATGGAACAGTACTTTTCGTCACGGTTCGAGCGGCTGCATCATCTCGATGCGGTTTCCGAAGGGATCATGGACATAAAACCGGTGATACCCTTCAAGCGGCTCATCCTCAACCACATGGCAGCCTGCTGTTTCAAGTGTTTTTCGCAAGCTTGCCAGATCATCGACCAGAAAGGCCGGATGGGCTTTCCGCGCCGGCCGGAAATCCTGCTCGACGCCGAGATGCAGTTTTATCGGGCCGCAGGCAAACCAGCAGCCGCCGCGCGCGGCCAGATTGGCGGGTTTGGCCTGCTCCATAAAACCGAGCAGGCCACCGTAAAAGGCGCGCGCTTCCTCTTCCCGGCCAGCCGGTATCGCCAGTTGAAGATGATCGAGCGCAAGGATCGCCATGGCCTCAGCGCCCTTCGGCGGCGCGGCGAACGTCCTCTGCCTGATGCTCCAGAATCTCGCGGACCTTCGCCACCAGTTCGGCCTCGGGCACGCTGACCTGCGCCACGCGCGCCTCGCGCCAGCTGGCATTGTCCTCGATCTCACCGGAGAGACGCTTGCCTTCGATCAGGTCCTTGATCTGCACCACGCCTTCGGCGCGCTCGTCACCGCCCTGGATGATGGCGATGGGGGAACCGAGGCGATCGGCATATTTCAGCTGGTTGCCGAATTTCTTCCAGTTGCCCTGATACATTTCGGCGCGGATGCCCTCGGCGCGCAACGCCTGTGTGAAACGCTGGTAACGACCCATACTCTCCACATCACCGTCCATGACGGTGATGAGAACGGGAGCAAGCGGCTTGACCTGACCGAGCTTGCCAAGGTTCTTGAGCGCCGTCATCAGGCGCGAAACGCCGATGGAGAAGCCCGTGGCCGGAACCGGCTGGCCCATGAAGCGCGAAACGAGGCCATCATAACGGCCGCCACCGCCGACCGAACCGAACACGACCTTTTCGCCCTTTTCGTTGGTGACGTCGAAGGTCAGCTCGGCCTCGTAGACCGGGCCGGTGTAATATTCGAGGCCGCGCACGACCGAGGGGTCGATCTTGATGCGCGTCGCATCGTAACCGGCACTGGTGACCAGAGCGCCGATGGTGTTCAGCTCATCGACGCCTTCCTCGCCTTTGGAGGTGCCGGCGACCAGTTTCGCGAGATCATCGGCGCTTGCCGCATAGTCCCTGATGCCAACAAAAAACAGAACCTTTTCGATCTGCTCCTCGCCAAGACCCGCGCCCTTGGTGAAATCGCCGGACTCATCCTTGCGGCCGGGGCCGAGCAGCAGCTTCACCCCTTCAGGGCCGAACTTGTCGAGCTTGTCGATGGCGCGCAGAACATTCAGGCGACGACCGGCATTGTCCTCGCCGCCGAGGCCGATGGCTTCCATGACACCGTCGAGCACCTTGCGGTTGTTGACGCGGATGACATAGTCGCCCCGCGCGATACCGAGCGCTTCCAGCGTATCGGCCATCATCATGCACATTTCGGCATCCGCCTGCACGCCGGAAGCACCGACCGTATCGGCATCGAACTGCATGAACTGCCGGAAACGGCCGGGGCCGGGCTTTTCATTACGGAACACGTAACCGGCGCGATAGGTGCGGTAAGGCAGCTGGATTTCGTTGAAGTTTTCCGCGACATGGCGGGCAAGCGGCGCGGTGAGATCGTAACGCAGGCTCATCCATTGGTCGTCGTCATCCTGCAGCGAAAACACGCCCTCGTTCGGGCGGTCGCTGTCGGGCAGGAACTTGCCAAGCGCATCGGTATATTCGAACAGCGGGGTCTCGATCGGATCGAAGCCGTAAAGCTCATAGACCTTGCGGATTTTCTCGATCATCTCATTGGTGGCATGGATATCGGCAACCGAGCGATCCACGAAGCCACGCGGCAGGCGGGCTTTCAGTTTCTGAGGCTTTTTTGCTTTTTCGCTCATGATGCCGATCCGATATTTTCCTGAAATTATGCCGGTGTATTAGAGGATGAAGCCCTGTGCGGCAAGCCGCAAAGGCTGCGGTTCTGCTGGCACCACGAGGCATGCGATGCTATATGGGATACGTGTATCCCATTTTGTATCCGAAAGGACGTGACCCATGAGCAAACAGACGGCCATCCGCCTGCCGGACGAGACCTATGAGCGGCTGAAGGCTCTGTCTGAGCGCACGGGCCGCACATCCGCCTATTATATCCGTGAGGCGATCGAGAAACATATCGAGGATATGGAAGACCTCTATCTTGCCGAAGAGGCGACACGGCAACGCATCGCCAATAAGGAGCGCACCTATACTCTGGAAGAAGTGATGCGCGATCTTGATCTGGAGAATTGAATTCCAGCGAAATGCCATCAAGCAACTGGGCAAGCTGACGAAGAGCGATGCCAATCGCATCATTTCCTTTCTGACGGACCGCGTTGCCCAGGACGACAACCCCCGCAGAACCGGCGTAGCGCTGCAAGGCTCCGAACTCGGAAATTTCTGGCGCTACCGGGTGGGCGATTACCGCATCATCTGCGATATACAGGACCACAAGCTGGTCGTTCTGGTGGTCGAAATCGGCCATCGCCGTGAGATTTACCGTTAGGCATTCATGATCCTCGAAGCCCTGCAATATGCCGCCACGCGCGCGGTCACGCCGAAAGAATTCCGGCCGTATGTCCGCTATTCCGTCAACCTCTGGGCGCGCGCCAATCGCTGCGCCGCCGCTTGGGCGGAGCATGAAAACAACAGCCGGCAATTCGTGCTGCAATCGGCGAGAAAGCTGAAGCAGAGGCGGACAGCCGTTGTGCTGGGGTCCGGCCTGTTGCGGGATGTGCCCCATGAGGCGCTGGTGGCAATGTTCGATACCGTCGTTCTGGTCGATCTGGTGCATCTCGCCAGCGTGCAGGCGAAGCTACGGCTCAATGCCAAAAAGAACGTCCGCATCGCCAATCGCGATCTATCCGGCTTCGATGACCTGATGGCCGGCAAGCCGGCGGAACCGCTCGATTTCCTGCGGCGCGTGCCCTATCTCGATCTCGTTGTCTCGGCCAACCTCCTGTCGCAGATCGGCACCGGGGCGCAGCACCGGCTGGAGCGGGACAAGATCGCGAATGCGCCGGACGATCTTCTGCCAAGGCTCATTCAGACGCATCTCGATGCGCTGACCGGCCTGCCCTGCAAGGTCTGTCTGGTAACGGACACCGCCTTCGATGTCATCGGCAAGGATGGCAGCCCGCAGCAGCATGAGGACCTGCTGCACGGTATCGAGATTGCCTCGCCTGTCGCCGCATGGGACTGGCCGCTCGCACCCTTCGGGGAGGAAAGCAGGGACTATCGCATCGTGCATCACGTCATTGCGCGCGAACTCACCTGAACGTCATGCTTATTCCATAATTTCCGCGGTAAATTCAGCGCATGTCTCGGGCGGTTCGCACATTGATGTTTCTTGCCTGCCTGCTTTTCGGCGCGATGCCGGTGCAGATGGCGATGAGCATGCCGGCGGACACGGGCGTGGCTGCTTCCCCGCACGCGCCAATGAAACATGACGATGCCCATTCGCATCATTCGGCCGATCCGGACGACAATCTTCAAACGCACGGGAAAAATACCGCCCATAAAGCAGGCACGGGTTGCTGTCCGCATGGTGATGACGCCGCGCATCCCGGATCCTGCGCTACCTGCCTGATCGTGGTGCCTCGAATGGTGTTTGCCGATAGCGGCAAGATCACCTTCTCCTATCCGAAACCGCAGCGCGGTATCGTCTTCAACGGCAAGGCTTCCGCGCCATTGCTGCCGCCTCCCCGCGCCTGACCGCAGATTTTTCAATCAACCTATCGAAAAATCCGTCAGACACAGGAAGGATAATCCATGTCTATCAAAATCATCACACTCGCCGCCGGTTTCGCCACCGCCCTCGCCATGCCCGTTTTCGCACAGGAGGCGGGCGGCCATGCCGGGCACAGCATGTCGAAAAGCGACGCGAGCGAAACCGCGTCCACCAAGGCCTTCATGGAGGCCAGCAAGAAGATGCATGGCGATATGGCCATCGACTATAGCGGCGATGCCGACGTCGATTTCGTGCGCGGCATGATCCCGCATCATCAGGGCGCGATCGATATGGCCAAGGTCCAGCTGGAATATGGCAAGGATCCGGAAATCCGGAAACTGGCCGAAGAGGTCATCAAGGCCCAGGAAGGCGAAATCGCCATGATGAAGGCCTGGCTGAAGTCCAAGGGCAAGTGATTGCTATTGTTGAAGGGGAGCGCCGGCTTCGGCGCTTCTCCGGCGACCTTGCCCTCCAATGGCAACGGCGCGAGCGCCGCCCATCCCACTCGCCACTCTGTTACAACCCCGCAAGACCAGCCTTGTAATCCTCCGATGCCGCCCGGCTGAGGCGTTCCAATTCCATTGCCGCGCGGCTGGTGTGGCGTTCCTTGTGGCGCAACAAAGCGAAGTTCCGAGCAGGCAGATCGATGCCGGCGCGGACCAGCAAACCCTGCCGCAGGAACAGGGATGCCACTGAGGCGGAGACGGCAGTCGCCGCACCGCCGGAACGTGCCGCCATCACCACCGCCTCGTTGGACGGCAGTTCCAGCATGACGGACAGTTCGCCGGGGTCCACCCCCATCTGCCGCACCGCCGCCTCGAAGGCGGAGCGGGTGCCGGAGCCCTGCTCACGCAGAACCCATGAGGTGCCATAAAGTATATCGAGCGCGGTGAGATAACGGCCGTCGGCGAAAGGGTGGGCCGAACCGGTGACGACCAGAAGCTTGTCGGACACGACGGGCTGCACCATCAATGCCGGCTCGTCGATCCTGCCTTCGATGAAACCGACCTCCGCCAGACCATCCAGCACCGCCTGTGTCACCGTCTTGGTATTGCCGATATCCAGCCGGACGGTCACACCGGGATAAAGCTTCTTGAACTGCATCAGGATCGGCGGCAGCCAGTAACTTGCAATGGTCTGGCTGGCGCAGACGGTGATTTCCCCGCGCGTCAGTCCGCCCATTTCGGAGAGAATCAGTTCCGCATTGCGGACACGCGCCAGCGTCGCCTTGGCCTCGCCCAGAAAAGCCCGGCCGCTTTCGGTCAGCTCGATGTTGCGGCCGACGCGATGGAACAGCTCGACATTATAAAAGGCCTCGAGATTCTTGATGGCGGAACTGACTGCGGAAGCCGTGAGGCCGATGGCTTCGGCGGCGCGTGTCAGATGTTCGCGTTCGGCGACGGCGATGAAGATACGGAGTTGTTCGAAGGTCATGGCTTATCATTCGATTTTATCGAACGATATATGCCATATTATTTGATAGAATAAAACAGGCGGCTGCGGCATTGTCGGCCCATGGCACAACATCGCACCCTCACCCATCCCTTTCAGTTTTCGCTTCGCTGGCTTACCCCGCTTCTGCCGGGAATTCTCCTCTGCGCGGCGGTCAGTTGCGCTGCCATTCTGGCAGAGCGTTTTCAGGTGCGGCTTGCGGGCCACGCATGGCTCGGCGATCTGGTGCTTGCCATTCTGATCGGCACGCTTTTGCGTTCGCTGGTGTCGCTGCCGGCGGTCGCCTCGGCCGGTATCAAGTTCAGTGCCAAGACCCTGCTTGAAATCGCGGTGGCGCTTCTCGGCGCATCCTTGAGCCTTTCCATCCTCAAGGGCGCAGGCGGTTTGCTGATCGGCGGCATCGCGCTGATCGTCGCCCTGTCGCTGGTCGTCAGCTATGCCGCCGGGCGAATGCTGGGACTGCCACCCAAGCTCGCGACGCTGATCGCCTGCGGTAATTCCATCTGCGGCAATTCGGCCATTGCAGCCGCCGCGCCCGCCATCGGCGCGAAACCGGAAGATGTCGCGGCCTCGATTGCCTTCACCGCTGTTCTCGGCGTCGCCGCCGTGCTGCTGATGCCTTTCCTGCCGCAGCTGCTCGGGCTCGACGCCACCCAATACGGCATCTTCGCCGGCCTGACGGTCTATGCCGTGCCGCAGGTTCTGGCCGCCACCGCCCCGCTCGGCGCGATTGCCGTGCAGACCGGCACCATCGTCAAGCTCATCCGCGTGCTGATGCTGGGGCCTGTCATCGCCACGCTCTCCGTCATCCACGGCCGGTCCGACAAGGGACGCCTGAAGCTGCAGCAGATGGTTCCGTGGTTCATCATCGGCTTCATATTGATGATCATGGCCCGGTCCTTCGGCCTCATCCCCGAAGTGCTGCTTTCTCCGGTCGCCTCGTTCTCCAACATCCTCACCATCATGTCGATGGCGGCTTTGGGACTGTCGGTCGATATTCGCAGCCTTCGCCATGCCGGCGGCAAGGTCATCGTCGCCGCCAGCCTGTCGCTTGTGCTGCTGGGTGTTTTGAGTTTCGGCCTGATCGCGCTCACGCAGGCAGCCTGAGCCTGGGACAGAAAGCCCGTTATTTCCCGGTGCTGACCGTCAGCGTGTAATGCGCGCCGAGCCCGCGGCGCGGCGAACCCAGGATCAGCGTCGGGCGGATCAACCATTCCGTATCCGCCTTCGGCGTCAGGGTCGCGGTCTTGCCTTCGGAATCGCTGAAGAAGATCGCGTCCTCATCCGGTGTTGAAAAATCGAAGATCGCCATCAGGACGAATTCGCTGGAGGCGGCAAGCTCGACCTTCACCGTCTGCCCTGCCTTGACCTTCAGGCGATAGACATCGCCGCGCCCGCGCCGCGTCCAGCCATCCAGTTTCAACAGCCCGGTCGGCGGCAGGGCCACTTCCTTCAGCCTTTCACCGTCATCGAGCCAGATACCATCGACATTGCGGCTTTCCGCAAAAGACGGATGCGGCACAGCGGCGGTGGCCATGGTGAGCGCCAGAAGAAGGGAAGTTACCTTCATGGACGTACAAACTCCCGCCGCATTGCCTCTATCGGCTGGCGGCAATGACAGCCTTCGATATGATCGTTGACCATACCCATGGCCTGCATGAATGCATAGACGGTCGTCGGGCCGACGAAGGTCCAGCCCCGCTTCTTCAAATCCTTGGAAAGGCGAATGGAAGCGGCGCTGGTGGGGTTGGCCCTTAACGTCGCATAGTCCAGCCTTTGCGGCCTTTCTGCGGCGGCGGGTTCGAAACCCCAGAAATAACGCGCGAGCGAACCGAATTCATCGCGCAGCGCCATGGCACGGCGGGCATTGTTGATGGTCGAAACGATCTTGCCGCGATGGCGGATGATACCCTTGTCGGCAAGGCAGCGCTCGATATCGGCGTCACCGAATTCTGCCACTTTTTCGAACTCGAAATTGGCAAAGGCAAGCCGGAACGCCTCGCGCTTGCGCAGGACGGTGAGCCAGGAAAGCCCTGACTGGAAACCTTCCAGGCAGATTTTCTCGAACAGGCGACGATCGTCAGTCACGGGATAACCCCATTCCTCGTCATGATAGCGGCTGTAATCTTCCAGCCCCTGCTGCCAGAAACACCGCACGCGGCCATCCGCGCCCGTTTCAAGTCCCGCTTCGCTCATCCGCTGACAATCCCTTTTCGCTCTCACCCGCAGGTGGTGTGAACCTGCGCGCTTACCACTCATTCACCACGTTTCAAAACCGGGCGCTAACCTTAAATCCAGCTTTCCCTAAACAAGCGCTTTTTAATGAACAGCCATTTACGATTCGCTGGCCTCGAGGTGCGAACGTGTCCGGCAAAGCGGGTGAATGAGCCCGCAATCCATTGTTGCGACATCCCGCAGAGAGAGTCCACCCGATGCCGATGAAGTCCGTTTTTCTGGCGCTGAGCCTCGTTTCCACCCTCGCCGTCCCGACCGCCATGGCCAATGAGCGGTATCGCGAACGCCCACCCGTCGTCGTCAGCCCGGATCTTTCCGCCCCCTGGGTCACCCAGCTCGGTGGTCGCGGCAATGTCCGCCCTGTTGTCTATCCGCGTGCGCCTGCCGCACGCCAGCCGCTGTTCCAGCAACGCCAGGCCGCGGCCATGCCGCAGCGCCCGAGTTCCGGTGTCACATCGCAGCGCCCGGCGCGGGTGCAGAATGCCGCCGTCCGCCCGAATGCGCCGGTGCGCACGCAGATCGCGCCGCAATTCCTGCCGCAGATCGTGAACTATGACACCGCCGAAAAGCCCGGCACCATCGTCATCGATACGCCGAACCGCTTCCTCTATCTCGTGCTTGCCGATGGCAAGGCCCGGCGTTATGGCGTCGGCGTCGGCAAACCCGGCTTCGAATGGGCCGGAACCCACAAGGTGACCCGCAAGGCGGAATGGCCGAGCTGGACCCCGCCGAAGGAAATGATCACCCGCGAGGCGGCCAAGGGACACTACCTGCCGGCCTTCATGGAAGGCGGCCCCGCCAACCCGATGGGCGCGCGCGCCATGTATCTCGGCTCGACGCTTTATCGCATCCACGGCACCAACCAGCCCTGGACGATCGGCAGTAACAATTCCTCCGGCTGCATCCGCATGCGCAACGAGGATGTCACCGATCTTTACGAGCGCGTAAACGTTGGAACCAGGGTCATAGTGATATGATGGCAACGGTTCGGCCATTCCGGTCGGTCCGCCGCCGGCAAAGGGGCGTATCCGCTTGAATTGCCGCCTTGCGGCGGTACAATCCGGCTCACTTCAATTGAACGAAACTTGGCGGGGGACGCCAGGCGCCGAACCTCTCTCAGGGGGATGATGGAACGGCCTTAAAACGGGTGGTCAACTGACCGCCCGTTTTTTGTTTCTGTCATTCAAATGTTATCAAAAAACGGTTTGGTGCATTTCTGATATCAACTTGGATTCTTTTCATGCCGCGCCATACTTTATTTGTCTGCGCCCTGTTGTTCAGCGGCGTTTCCTTCTCTGCCGCCATGGCAGGCGAATTTGAAATTTCCGGTTATGGCGGCTGGCAAAGCGCGCCGCACAGCGATGTGACGGTGTCCGACGGACCGGACTTCCGCGCTGGATGGGAAGGCAAGTCTTTTTCCAACCCGGCCTATTGGGGCGTGCGCGGCACCTACTGGTTCGATGAAGGCCAGCTCAGGAATTTCGGTATCTCGCTCGATTTCACCCATGACAAGGTCTATGCCGACGACGGGACGCTTGCCCGTTCCGGCTGGTCGCATTTCGAATTCACCGACGGCCTGAACCTTCTGACGCTGAATGCGCTCTACCGCTTTCCGCTGGAATCGATACGTCTGACACCCTATGTGGGCGCCGGCGTCGGCATCAACGTGCCACATGTGGAAGTATACCGCCCGTCAGGCAATACCTTCGAATACCAGTTCGGCGGCGCCACCCTGCAGGCACAGGCCGGCGTCAGCTACCGCATCACCGACAACTGGTCGACCTTCGTGGAATATAAGGGCACCTATTCCTTTATCGATGTCGATATCGACAATGGCGCCTCGTTGAAGACCGATGTCATCACCAATGCGGTGAATTTCGGCGTGGCGTATAAGTTTTAAACCGACAGCCTCGCCGGCTTCGGTCCGCCATAGGCCCAGTCCAGCAGTTCCACCGTGTGCAGGATCGGCATATCCGTGCCGGTTCCGATCTGCGTGATGCAGCCGATATTGCCGGTGGCGATGACATCCGCGCGCGTGGCTTCGATATTTTTCACCTTACGCGCCTTGAGCTTGGCGGAAATTTCCGGCTGCAGGATGTTGTAGGTTCCGGCCGAACCGCAGCACAGATGCCCTTCCGCCGGATCACGCACGGTAAAACCCGCCGCTTTCAAGAGCTGTTTCGGCGCGAGCGTGATCTTCTGGCCATGCTGCATGGAGCAGGCGGAATGATAGGCGACAGTCAGTCCCTGGCTCTCCCTTTGCGGCAGATCGAGGGTGGCGAGATATTCGGTGATGTCCTTCGCAAGCGCCGAGACACGTGCGGCTTTTTCGGCATAGGCCGGATCGAGCCGCAGCATATGGCCATAATCCTTGATGGTGGTGCCGCAACCGGAAGCGGTGATGATGATGGCGTCAAGGCCGCCCTCCTCCATCTCCCGTGTCCAGACATCGACATTGCGCCGGGCAGAGGCAAGCGCCTCCTCCTCACGGCCCATGTGATGCACCAGCGAACCGCAGCAGCCCTCGCCCCTCGGCACGACAACCTCGATGCCGAGCCGTGCAAGAAGCCTGAGCGTCGCCTCGTTGATACCGGGATCGAGCACCGGCTGGGCGCAGCCGGTGAGGATGGCGACACGCCCGCGCTTTTCGCCTTCGACCGGCCGTGCGCCCGGACGGGCGGATGCGGAGGCCGGAGGCACCGCAGCGGGGGCAAGGGCGAGCATGGATTGCAGGGGTTTCAGCGCCGGAACCTTGGCAAGCAGGCCCGCGAAAGGTCGCGCCAGCCGGGCCAGATGCAGGGCCAGCCGGAAACGGGCGGGATGCGGCAGGACGGCAACCAGAAGATTGCGGATCAGCCGGTCCATGAAAGGCCGCTTATAGGTCTGTTCGATATGGGCGCGGGCGTGATCGACCAGATGCATGTAATCCACGCCGGAGGGACACGTGGTGGTGCAGGCAAGACAGGAGAGACAGCGGTCGATATGGGTAACCACTTCACGATCGGCCGGGCGGCTGTTTTCCAGCATGTCCTTGATGAGGTAGATGCGGCCGCGCGGGCTGTCCAGCTCGTTGCCGAGCGTGACATAGGTGGGACAGGTGGCGGTGCAGAAGCCGCAATGCACACATTTGCGCAGGATTTTTTCGGATTCCGCCACATGCGGATCGGCCAGCTGTTCGGGCGTGAAGGATGTTTGCATGGTTCAGACGGCCCTTTCTATCGTTACGGCCATCTTGCCGGGATTGAAGATGCCCGCCGGATCGAGCTTTTCCCTGATACGCTCAGAAAGCAGCGCCTCCGCCGGCGGGCGCGGTTCGAAGGCAGCGACAGTTGCGCGCACCGCGTCACTCGCCCTCAGCAATGTTGCATGGCCACCGCCCAGCGCCCGGATGGCGCCACGCAGCAAATCCGCCTCGGGGTCGGCTTCCATCTGCATCCAGACGAGGCCGCCCTGCCAGTCGTAAAAGGCATCGATACCCGCTTCCATGCGCAGCGCCGCGACAAGACGGTGACCTTCCGCGGGCGCGACCGAGACTTTCCAGAGCGGTTTTGCGCCCTGCCCGGCATAGGGCGCGACATCGCGCACCTGCCGCCACAAAAACCCGCTTTCCTCACCCTCCAGCAGCGCCCATGGGCCGACCCGATCCATGACCGAAAGGAGTTTCGCCGCGCGCGCCTCCACCGAGGCGGCGAGCCCTTCCAGCCGCAGAATGGTCGCCGGGCCTTCCGGCAGGGCACCGTCAATGAAGCGGGAACGCACGCTTTCCGGCAGATGCGCTGCACCGGAGACCTCAACGCTCATCGCCATCGCCGCCGCCATGATGCGCGTTGCCGCATCGTCATCGAGGCCGGAAACGATGACGGTTTTTTCTGCCGCTGGTTTCGGCAATACGCGGAAGGTGACTTCGGTGAGAAAACCGAGCGTACCGAAGGATCCGGCCAGGAATTTCGAGAGATCAAGCCCGGTGACATTCTTCATCACCCGACCGCCGGCCTTGATGATCTCGCCGCTGCCATTGACGAAACGGATGCCGAGCAGGCTGTCGCGTGCCGCACCGGCCACGTAGCGACGCGGGCCGGAAACATTGGCGGCAAAAACACCGCCAATGGTCGGCTCGCCTTCGGTTGCCATGATCGGACGGTGGTCCATCGGCTCGAAAGCCATCGTCTGCCGGTTTTGTGCAAGGGCGGCCTCGACGGTGGCAAGCGGTGTGCCGGCCTTGGCGGTCATGACCATTTCGGCGGGGTTGTAGGCGACGATGCCGGACATTGCGCGGGAGGAAAGCGCCTCATCTGCCGCAACCGCATTGCCGAAACCGGAGCGGGTGTTGCCGCCGATGATTTTTAGCGCGGCTTTTCGGTCGGCGTAATCGCGGATGATGTCGGCGACCTGGGTTTCTGCATAGGGGGTCAGCATGGGGTGGTGGGCTCCGGGCATGGGACAGGGACGTTTGTGCGAGGGGCACCCCCCTCTGCCCTGCCGGGCATCTCCCCCTCAAGGGGGGAGATCGGCAAGCGGATAGCCCCCTGCCTCTGGAACGAGCGGATGCGGCATATCGATCTCCCCCCTTGAGGGGGAGATGCCCGGCAGGGCAGAGGGGGGTAAGCCACACCCTCCAACGTCACAAATCTCACACCCATCACCCTCTCCCCTCCAGCGGAAACACCTTGGAAGGGTTCATCAGCCAGCCCTCGTCAAAGGCCGTTCGTACCGCCATCTGCTGGGCAAGATCGGCCTCGCCATATTGATGCCGCATCAAATCCCGTTTCTCGATACCGACACCATGCTCACCGGTGAGACAACCGCCCGCATCGACGCAGAGTTTCAATATTTCATTGCCCGCCTCTTCCGCGCGGGCCGCATCATCAGGATCATTGGCGTTGAACAGGATGAGCGGGTGCATGTTGCCATCGCCGGCATGGAAGACATTGGCGACGCGCAGGCCGAGCCGGTCGGTGATTTCGCTGGTCTTTTTCAACACATAGGAAAGCTGGGAAAGCGGCACCGTGCCATCCATACAGATATAATCCGCAATACGGCCGGTTGCGCCGAACGCGGATTTGCGGCCTTTCCAGATCGCTGCCGCTTCCATGGCAGACTGGCATTCCTTCACCGTCTTCACGCCATGTTTTCTGGCAATGGTGACGATATCGGCCAGCATGGCGTCCATTTCCGCCTCGGAGCCTTCGACCTCGACGATCAAAAGCGCGCCGACATCCAGCGGATAACCCGCCTTGGCGAAGGCCTCGCAGATCTCGATGGCCGGTTTGTCCATGAATTCGATGGCGACCGGGATGATGCCCGCGCCGATGATATCGGCGACGCAGGAGCCCGCTTCTTCAGAGGTTTCGAAACCGAACAGCACCGGCCGCGCCCCTTCCGGCTTGGCGATCAGCCGCACCGTCGCTTCCGTGACGATGCCGAGCTGGCCTTCCGAACCGCAGACAAGGGCGAGAAGATCGTAACCGGCAGCGTCGAGATGTTTGCCGCCCAGCTCCAGCACCGTGCCATCCACCAGCACCATTTTCACGCCGAGCAGATTATTGGTGGTGACGCCGTATTTCAGGCAATGCGCGCCACCGGAATTCATGCCGATATTGCCGCCGATGGTGCAGGCAAGCTGCGAGCTGGGATCGGGCGCATAAAAGAAACCCTCCGCGCCCGCCGCATCGGAAATGGAGAGGTTGGTGACACCCGCCTGCACCCGCG
This sequence comes from Agrobacterium tumefaciens, assembly GCA_017744915.1. GTDB lineage: Bacteria > Pseudomonadota > Alphaproteobacteria > Rhizobiales > Rhizobiaceae > Agrobacterium > Agrobacterium tumefaciens_I. The sequence continues at coordinate 554,641 of JAGIAH010000009.1, read as the reverse complement.
CCGTGCGATTGTAAAAATCGAGTTCAAGGATCGCGCTCATCTTCGAAAGGCCGATCACTACCGCATCCTCCTGCGGGATGGCACCGCCGGACAACGACGTGCCGGCGCCACGCGGCACGACCGGAATGCCGTAGCGGTGGCAATATTTCATCACCGCCGCCACTTCTTCCGTCGTTTTCGGCAGCGCCACAGCCAGCGGCAGGCGGCGATAGGAGACGAAGGCATCGGTTTCGAAAGGCACGAGCTCACGCGGCTCATGCACAAGACAGTCCACCGGCAGGATATCCTTGAGGTCCGCTATGATGCGGTCACGATCCGCGACGACCTTCGCACGCGGCTCCAGAAACTTGATCGGCTGAGTCACCGCTCCTCCTCCATGCACGTTCCTCCAACTGGTATTCTTTCTTTACCACTTTGAAACGACGCAATCAAATGCTAAGGATTTTTTCCATTCCGGAAATAATCGGAGACAACTGTGACAAATCTGGGTGATCTGGAAGTCTTCGCAAGCGTTGCCGCCTCCGGCAGCATGTCGCTGGCCGCCAGGGAGCTTGGCTATTCGCCCGCCGTGATTTCCAAGCGCATCAAGCGGCTGGAAGAAAAGCTGGGCGCCCGGCTTTTCCAGCGCACGACGCGGCAGATTTCTTTGACCGAAGCCGGACAGGGTTTTTACGAGCGGGTGCTGGCCGTGCTGGAAGGGCTGGAAGAGGCCGAGGATTTTGTGTCCGGCCGGGCCAACACCGTTAACGGCACGCTGAAGGTTTCCGCCCCCACCTCCTTCGGGCGCATGCATATCGCGCCGCATTTGAAGGGTTTCATGGAGCGGCATCCGGACCTGTCGGTCAATCTGGTGCTGAGCGACGAGTTCATCGATATCATCGAAGGTGGCTATGATCTGGCGATCCGCATCGCCGATCTCAATTCCTCCAGCCTTGTGGCCCGCAGGCTGGCGCCGGTGCGGCGTGTGCTCTGCGCCTCGGCGGATTATGTGGCCGCGCATGGCATGCCTGCTACAATTGAGGATCTGAAGAAACACCGCTGCCTGCCGGCGCACAATAACGATATCTGGCGGTTGGAGGGACCGGGCGGGGCGCTGAGCATTCGCCCGGAGGGCATGCTGGTCACCAATTCAAGCGAGGTGATCCGCGAGGCGGTGATATCCGGGCTTGGTATTGCGCTGCGTTCGACATGGGATATCGGCCATGAATTGCGCGGCGGGAAGCTGGTGCAGGTGCTGCCCGGTTATGAGGGGTCGCGCAATGTGACGCTGTCTGCGGTTTATCCGAGCCGACAGTTTCTGCCTACGAAGGTGCGGCTGTTCATCGATTATCTCGCCGGGCTTTATGGGCCTTCACCCTATTGGGAGCAGGGCTGACATCCTGATTTCAATGCCCGCCCTCGGCATGGGAGCGGCGGATGCGGCGCACCACCCACCAGACGCCAAGCACTGCGAAGGGAACGGAAATGCCGGTGACGACGGCCGGATCGACCGGCAGCACGTCATGGCTGATCGCCTTGGTGAGATAACCGATAAGCCCGACGACATAATAGGAGATCGCCGCAACCGAGAGCCCTTCCACCGTCTGCTGCAGGCGAAGCTGCATGGCGGCGCGCTTGTTCATGGCGTTGAGCAGCACCGTATTCTGCCGTTCCAGTTCCACATCGATCCAGCTTCTGACGAGCGCGGTGGCGCGATAGAGCTTGCGCGACAGGTTGGCCTGCCGCTCCTCCACCGACTGGCAGGTGCGCATGGCCGGCGCCATGCGCCGTTCCAGAAAGCTGCCCATGGTCTCATGGCCCTGAACGGGCGTTTCCGCGAGCGCCCGGATGCGTTCGCGCACGATGCCGTCATAGGCGCGGCTGGCGCCGAAACGATAAAGGCTTAGCGCGGCATTGGCCTCCAGCTCGGCGGCAAGCCGGGTCATTTCGGCCAGCAGCGCATCCGCCTCGTCGCGGGCGTCGCTCTTCATGCGCTGGGTGATGCCGGTCAGGCCATCTTCGATGCGGCGAATGTCCGGCGACAGCGTCTGCGCCATCGGCAGGCCGAGCATGGCGAGCGTGCGATAGGTCTCGATATCCAGCAGCCGCTGCACCAGCGCGCCGCGGCTATAATCGGTGAGGCCCCTGTCGATCACCAGTATCTGCGTCAGCCCGTCACGATCCTGGCGGAAGTCGGTGAGGATCGCCGCCTGCCCGTCGCGCACATCGCTGTGACAGAGACTGGTCGGTTCAAGCATCGCTTCCGCCTGGGAGGTGACACCGTTTTCCGGGCGGATTTCCAGCCGCACGCCTGAGATCAGCGAACCGGGCGGCGAAAAGCCGTCACCGAAAGGGTCACCGGCAATCTCGCCGCCGAATTTCTCCGGCGCGGGACCATCCCAGAACCAGGTCGAAAATTCCGTATGCCGTTCCCAGCGCAGTGTGCCCTGCCCCCAGGGCATCGCATGGTGGCGGGCATCGCGCTCCGGCGGCGCGACACCGCGGCTGCGCGACATTTCCGCAATGACCGAATGGTGCACGGCCGAGCCGCCATCCATCATGAAGGCAAGCTGGATGATGATACGCGACGGGGCAAGCAGCACGGTCGGCCGCGCATGAACCTCACCCAGAGCCAGCGATCTTTCCGGCGCGCTCGCGAATGCAAATCTACCCTTGGCCATTGCTATACCGTCCCCGCTTCTTATCCGGATTTCTAAAACATCGATTGCAATGAAAACATCGCAATCGAAGCCGATGTAATTGTTTTGATCCACCTGGCAGAAAAATCCGCCACCATCACCCTGTCCGGGAACTGCTTTAACAAAAGCCAATTCGAAAAGGCAGATGCCGCGTTGCCGCAGGCATTGATACAGCTGAACAGGGAACTGGATAGAATATTTGACCAGTGCGCCGCTTCGCTGATAATTTGCCCTGCATCACATGGGGGCGGCATTTCGCCGGAGAGTTCTGCGATGGACGAAACGCTTTTTGCGCGCATCGAGCACAGCCGCACATCGCAGGAGGTGATCTTACGTTTCGAGGAATTGATCCTCGACGGCATATTGCGCGATGGCGACCGATTGCCCGGCGAGCGGGAACTGGCGCAGAAGCTGGATGTATCACGCCCGATCCTGCGGGAAGCGCTGAAGGAACTGGAGACGCGTGGCCTTCTCACCAGCCGGCATGGCGGCGGCACCTATGTGGCCGATATTGTTGGCCCGGTGTTTTCCGACCCGTTAAGTGCGCTGATCACTCGCCACAGTCGGGCGACGCGGGATTTCCTCGAATATCGCCGCTACATTGAAGGCATGACCGCCGAACTTGCCGCAAAGCGGGCAACGGAACCGGACAGGCGCAACCTTGCCGCCATCGTCGACAGAATGCGTGAAGCGCACGAGGCCGGCCGCTTCGATGAGGAGCTCTCGGGCGACGTGGAATTCCACAATGCCATTGGCGAGGCGGCACATAATATCGTGCTGATGCACACATTGCGGTCCTGCTACCGGCTCCTGAGCGACGACATCTTCTATAATCGTCACCTCATCTTCACCATCGCGGGCGCCCATGACGAGGTGTTACGGCAGCACATCGCCATCCACGACGCCATTGCCGCCGGCGACCCGGCAGCGGCAAGAGCGGCGGCGGAAGCCCATATCGACTTCATCATGGAGACGACATCCAGGGCGCATCAGGCGCGCGAATGGGACCGGATTTCCCGCCTGCGACAGCAGCAGCGCAGCAGCTGAAAACGCCATCCGGCGAAATACACCATCCATTTTATTCGGGTTTTTATGGAACCTTTTGTGCTGTTCGGTCTTTTTATCGGGTTAATTGGAAAAATTTACCAAGATGGGACCCATGACAACCACGAGCGAAACTGAACGCTATCCGCGGATAGCTCTCATATCGACGCATGGCTATGTCGCCGCGCACCCGCCACTGGGCGCTGCCGATACCGGGGGACAGGTGGTTTATGTGCTTGAGCTTGCACGCAAACTCGGTCAGCTCGGTTATACCGTCGATCTTTATACCCGCCGCTTCGAAGACCAGCCGGAATTCGACGAGGTTGACGAGCGCGTCCGTGTGGTGCGCATTCCCTGCGGCGGGCGCGATTTCATTCCCAAGGAATATCTGCACCGGCACCTGATGGAATGGTGCGAAAACGCGCTGCGTTTCATCAAGAAAAACGACCTGAATTATTCCTTCATCAACAGCCATTACTGGGATGCCGGCGTCGCCGGGCAGCGGCTTTCCGAAGCGCTGAAGATCCCGCATCTGCACACGCCACATTCGCTCGGCATCTGGAAGAAGCGCCAGATGGAGACCGACTACCCGGAAAAATCCGATACGTTCGAGCTGGAATTCAACTTCAGGGAACGCATCCAGCATGAGCTGATCATCTACCGCAGCTGCGACATGGTGATCGCCACGACGCCGGTGCAGCTAGACGTGCTGATCGAGGATTACGGCCTCAAGCGCAAACATATCCACATGATCCCGCCGGGTTATGACGACAACCGTTTCTTCCCGGTTTCGGATGCGACGCGGCAGATGATCCGCCAGCGTTTCGGTTTCGAGGGCAAGGTGGTGCTGGCGCTCGGGCGGCTCGCCACCAACAAGGGTTATGATCTCCTGATCGACGGTTTCTCCGTGCTTGCCGAGCGCGAGCCTGAAGCCCGCCTGCATCTGGCTGTCGGCGGCGAGAATATGGATGAGCACGAAACCACCATTCTCAACCAGCTGAAGGAACGGGTGAAATCGCTCGGCCTGGAAGACAAGGTGGCATTTTCCGGTTATGTCGCGGATGAAGACCTGCCGGATATCTATCGCGCCGCCGATCTTTTCGTGCTTTCCAGCCGCTACGAACCCTTCGGCATGACCGCGATCGAGGCCATGGCGAGCGGCACGCCCACCGTCGTCACCATTCATGGCGGGCTGTTCCGCGCCGTCAGCTATGGGCGACATGCCCTGTTTGCCGATCCTTTCGACAAGGAAGACCTCGGCATCACCATGATGAAGCCGTTCAAGCATGAGCGGCTTTACGGGCGGCTTTCCCGCATGGGGGCGCACAAGGCACGCAGCCTGTTCACATGGACCGGCATTGCCCAGCAGCTCCTCGCGCTCGTGGAAGGCAGGACCATGATGCCGGTTCTGGAAGAAGCAGACTGGGCCGAACCATGGAACGACGGCGATTGAAACCGCTTCGTCTTCTTTCCACCGATCTCGACGGAACCGTCGTTGGCGATAACGACGCCACGCGGCGGTTCCGTGATTTCTGGCACGCCCTGCCGGATGATCTTCGCCCGGTTCTGGTCTTCAACAGCGGCCGGTTGATCGACGATCAGCTTGCGCTTCTGGAAGAGGTGCCGCTGCCGCAGCCGGACTACATCATTGGCGGTGTTGGCACCATGTTGCGCGCGAAGAAACGCAGCGAGTTGGAAAGCGCCTATACACATTCCCTTGGCACCGGCTTTGACCCACGAAAGATTGCCGATGTCATGTCCGGTATTGCGGGCGCGACGATGCAGGAAGAGCGTTACCAGCACGGCCTGAAATCGAGCTGGTTCCTGCATGACGCCGATGCCGCCGCGCTCGGCGAGATTGAAGCCGCGCTTCTGGCGGCCAATATAGACGCCCGCATCGTTTATTCCAGCGGCCGCGACCTCGACATATTGCCCAAGGCCGCCGACAAGGGCGCGGCCCTTGCATGGTTATGTGGACAATTACGTATCGGCCTCGACGAATCAGTGGTCTCGGGCGATACTGGCAATGACCGGGCGATGTTTGAATTGAAGACTATTCGCGGCGTGATCGTGGGCAATGCCCTGCCTGAGCTTGTCTCGCTGGCACATCAGGACAATCGCTTTTTTCACTCGACCGCCAAAGAGGCTGATGGAGTGATCGAAGGCCTCCGGCACTGGGGACTGAACCCCGGTCAAAGCAGTACCGGCCATAATTCATAGCGGGTTTGCATTCCGAATGGCTTGAAGGCAGGCAGAGAGAGCGTTACCGCATCGGCTGTCCGTCCGGGGAACCACCCGGTCGAAACTTTGTTCGCAAATCGACCACATCCCTTTGCCCAAAGGCTTCATCAGTATGAAGACAGTAGTGGGTTATGGGTAAAGGGGGATTGGCGGAATTTGCAGCGTCTCTATATTAGCAATTATCACTACCCGACGAAGAGGATTTATTCGGATTGAAGATTTTGAATCGATTGGCGACAGATGTTGGCTTGATGTTGCGCAGACCGCCGCGACAGCAATATGCGGCGCTGTGCTATCGATTGTCCAAGACCAATCCGGAGCCTGAAGTGTTGCTGCTGACCAGCCGTGACACCGGACGATGGGTCATTCCCAAGGGCTGGCCAATGTCCAACAAGAAGGCCCATGCGGTGGCCGAACAGGAAGCCTATGAGGAAGCCGGTGTCAAAGGCACGGTGGAAAAGGCCCCCTTCGGTTTTTATGAATACGAGAAAAAACTGAATAGCGGCATCAACGTGCCGTGCAGGGTTCAGGTGCACCTTCTCCAGGTTGCCGAAATGCAGGACAACTTTCCCGAAAAGGAAGCGCGCCGGCTGGAATGGGTCAGCCCCCGGGAGGCCGCCGCTCGGGTCAACGAGCCGGAACTGAAAGCGCTGATGCTCACTTTCGACAGGCGGATGGCGCATTCGAAATAGCGCGACTGCCGGAAATGTGGCAATCTGCCATCTGGTTCTCCGACATGGATCTTGCCGTCCTTTCTTTTGGGTCGTCTTTTCTTTTTGGAAAGACGTGCGAGATGCAACAGTCTTTCTGTAAATTGCCTTCAACCTGCGACACTGCCGGACGAAAGGGAATGCTGGCAAACGAGGTGTGAATGGCAACGAAGCCGCCATCGAACATGAAGCCGACGCTCGACAAGGATCTCGACAAGATTACCCGTGTCGAAGAAGCGACGCTGCATGTCACCCAGCAGCTTGCCGGCCTTGGCGCGGGGTTCATGTTCGTTGTGCTCGCGGCCGTCTTCGCCGGCGCTTTCGTGACGGGCACCGCAGGCGCCGTCATCATCATCGCGGCCGTCGCCATCGGCGCCTATATGGCCATCAATATCGGCGCGAACGACGTGACGAACAATGTCGGCCCCGCGGTTGGCGCCAAGGCCATGCCGCTTGCCGCCGCGCTTATCGTCGCTGCCATCTGCGAGATCGCGGGCGCGCTGATCACCGGCGGCAATGTCGTCGAAACCATTTCCAGCGGCATCATCAACGTGCAGACCATTCCCGACAGGACCGCATTTTCCTGGGCGATGCTGTCAGCACTTCTTGCCGCCGGCCTTCTCGTCAATGTCTCGACCTGGACCAGAGCCCCGATTTCCACCACCCATACCGTGGTTGGCGGGGTTGCCGGTGCCGGGATGGCCGCCTATGGGGCGAAAGCGGTCGACTGGCTGTCGCTCGGCAGCATCGCATTTGCCTGGGTGCTCGCGCCCTTCATCAGTGCCGCCATCGCCATCGCCATCCTTGCCTTCATCAAGGAATTCATCATCTACCGCGACGACAAGATCGGCTCCGCCCGGCTTTGGGTTCCGGTTCTGATCGGCCTGATGGCCGGTGTTTTCATGGCCTATCTCATCTGGGTCGGGTTGCATCAGCTCATCCCTGTGTCGCTTGGTTATGCAAGCATCGCAGGGCTGGTGACCGGGCTCGTGGCCTGGCGGATCTGCGTGCCCATTATCCGCAAGCAATCGGTAGGGCTGGATAACCGTAACCAGTCGCTGCGGATCCTGTTTCAGTGGCCGCTGGTTCTTGCTGCCGGATTGATGTCCTTCGCCCATGGCGCAAATGACGTGTCGAACGCCATCGGCCCGGTAGTGGCCATCGTGCGGGCCCTGCATGACGAAGTGGTGCAGACATCCGCCCGCGCGCCTTTATGGGTGATGCTGGTCGGCGCCTTCGGGCTTTCCTGCGGTATTCTCCTTTATGGCCCACGCCTCATCCGCCTCGTCGGCGAGCAGATCACCAAGCTCAATCCGATGCGCGCCTTCTGCGTTTCCGTGGCCACGGCGCTCACCGTTCTCGTCGCCTCGCGCTTCGGCCTGCCGGTCAGCACCACCCATACGGCGATCGGCGCGGTGTTCGGCGTCGGCTTCTTCCGCGAATGGTACACGCAATCGTCACGCCGGCGGCAGGAGCTCGTCCAGTCAGGCGCAGGCCCGGCCCGCCGCACCCGCAAATATCTGGACAATCCTTCCGAGGTCCGCCGCCGCTACCTCGTCCGGCGCTCGCATTTCATGACGATCATCGCGGCCTGGGTGGTCACGGTTCCCGCGAGCGCGACGCTTGCGGCGCTGCTCTACTGGCTCCTGTCCTTCCTCTTTCTCTGACGCTGAAACCGAAAGTCCCATGCGCGCAAATTTCCGGATGCAACGCCTGTTCATCGAAGCCTCCCTCGCCGGGGGCGTGGCGCAGGAAGCGACGAGCGAACAGTTCAACTACCTCGCCAATGTGCTGCGCATGACGGACGGCGCGGAAATCCTGCTGTTCAACGGCCGCGACGGCGAATGGAAAGCGAAACTCTCCTTTCCGAGCCGCAAGAAGATCGTCCTTGTTCCGCTCGAACAGACGCGGCCGCAGCCGGATGCGCCGGATCTGCACTATCTTTTCGCGCCGCTGAAGGTCGGGCGGATGGATTATCTGGTACAGAAGGCGGTGGAGATGGGCGCCGGGCTGCTGCAACCGGTGATGACGCAGCATGTTCAGGGCAAGATCCACAATACCGAAAAACTGCGCGCCAATGCCATCGAAGCGGCCGAGCAATGCGGCATTCTGTCCCTGCCCGAGGTGGCAGAACCGGTAAAACTGAAAGACATGCTGGAAACCTGGCCGGCTGATCGTCGCATCATCTATTGCGACGAAGGCGATGCCGGCCAAAATCCGCTACCGGTCCTGCAGGCCGTCAAGGAACGCAAGATCGCCCTGCTGGTCGGCCCGGAAGGCGGTTTTTCCGAGGAAGAACGGGAGTTGCTGCGCAGCCTTGCCTTCGTTACCCCTATCCCGCTCGGGCCTCGTATCCTCCGGGCCGATACGGCGGCCGTCGCCGCGCTCGCGGTCATTCAGGCGGCAATCGGCGACTGGAACTGAGGGGCACCATTGCGCTTCATGCATCTTTAAAAGAAATTCATTTGCCACCGGATGCGATCCGGCCCTATCTGCCAATCATATGCCTCGCCGCAACAGAGACGTCATAACAAGGTAAGCCATGGCACGCGACACGACCGACCAGACACCCCTCTCCTCCGTCACGGAGCTTACAGATTATCTGGCGGGCGGTTGCAGGGCTGAAGCCGATTTCCGCATCGGCACCGAACACGAGAAATTCGCCTTTTTCCGCGAGGATAACAGCCCGGTTCCCTATTTCGGCGAGGCCAGCATTTCAGCCCTTTTAAAAGGCATGCAGGAAAAGCTCGGCTGGGAGCCGATCATGGACGGTGAAAACATCATCGGCCTTGGCGAACAGCATGGCATGGGCGCCATCTCCATCGAGCCGGGCGGCCAGTTCGAACTGTCGGGCGCGCCGCTCGAAAACCTGCACCAGACCTGCAAGGAATCCAACCAGCATCTGGCGACGCTGCGCGAAGTGGCCGAGCCGATGGGTATCCGTTTCCTCGGCATCGGCGGCAGCCCGCTGTGGAGCTATGACGAGACGCCGCGCATGCCGAAATCGCGCTACGCGATCATGACGCGCTACATGCCGAAGGTCGGGACAAAGGGTCTCGACATGATGTACCGCACCTGCACCATCCAGGTTAATCTCGACTTCTCCTCCGAAGCGGACATGCGCCAGAAGATGCGCGTTTCCATGAAGCTGCAATCGCTGGCGACGGCGCTCTTCGCTTCCTCGCCCTTTACCGAGGGCAAGCCGAACGGTCTTCTGTCTTGGCGCGGCGATATCTGGCGCGATACCGACAATCGCCGCTCCGGTGTACTGCCCTTCACCTTCAACGACGATTTTGGCTTCAAGGATTATGTCGAATGGGCGCTCGACGTGCCGATGTATTTCATCGTGCGCGACGGCAAATATCATGATTGCACCCACGTCACTTTCCGGCAGTTCATGAATGGCGCGCTGAAGGGCGAAATCGCCGCATGGGAGCCGACCATGGGCGACTGGACGAACCATCTCTCCACGCTCTTCCCCGATGTACGCCTGAAGCGTTTCCTCGAAATGCGCGGCGCCGATGGCGGTCCGTGGCGGCGCATCTGCGCCCTGCCCGCCTTCTGGGTCGGTCTTCTTTATGACCAGGAAGCGCTGGACGCTGCCGATACGCTCACCGCCGGCTGGAGCTTCGATGAGGTGATCGCGCTTCGCGACGCCGTACCGGCCAAGGGCCTCACCGCAGAGATCGCCGGCAAGCCGCTTCTCGGCGTCGCCCGCGAGGTTCTCGACATTTCCCGCACCGGCCTGAAAAACCGCAAGCGGCTGAATGGCGAAGGTCAGGACGAGACCGTGTTCCTGTCATCGCTGGACGAGGTGCTGGCCAAGAAGACCACGCTCGCCGAAGACCTGCTCGCACTCTATAACGGCCGCTGGGGCGGTTCGGTGCTGCCGGTGTTCGAGGAATATCAGTATTGAGTTTATATCGGTAAACTGCGCCAGTGAGGCAAAGCCGGGCCATAAAAAAGCCCGGCGCGGCCGAGGGGCCTGACACCGGGCAAAGGCAGGGCTATTGGCAAATCACCCTGCGGGGAAAACCTTGCGGCTGGAAGCCACGTCCGGCAGCTGGAGGTCTGCCGGAGGCGGAATTTCAAAGCGTCTTGAAGCGCGTGACCGCGCGTTTGCGCGCAGCGCGGGTGAGATGGGCCGTCGGATCTTCCAACAGGCCAGTATTGAGAGCATCGCTGACATCCGACCGCACCAGACCGATATCGGCAAGAAGACGGTCATCAAGTTCCGTGAGACCATTGGCCACGATACGATTGTAGATGCGCTGCACGAACGTTTTAACGCCGGAAACACCGAGGACAGCGGCGCGACGCCAGGCGTCCCCCGGCCGTGCGGTTGCGAGTTCCAGTTCCATTCTCCGTTCTGCCGTGCGCATGATACATATCCTCTCGTAACGGCACGATGCGGCACCGCCCCCCGACGCACCACGCGCGAGAAGCTGCCTTGGGTTGGGGGCTCGACGTCTCGTCGGCCCGCGGTTGATACTGATTTGCTGGGTGTCAAAATGTCGCAAGACTATTGATCAGTCCAACGAATGTTTCTAATGTGAGATATCAATCATTCTGATGGATGACCGTCCATGTCCGCACCTCTCGATATAGATCAGCTGCACACCTTCATCGCCATTGTCGATTCTGGCAGTTTCACCAAGGCCGCAGACCGCGTTTTCAAGACGCAATCCGCCGTGTCCATGCAGATGCGGCGATTGGAAGAGCGTATCGGCAAACAGCTTTTCGCCAAGGACGGGCGCGGCAACCGCCTGACGGCGGAGGGCGAAAAGCTGATGAATTACGCCCGCCGCATCATCCGTCTCAACAATGAGGCGATTGCGGCCTTCGATGACAACCGGCTGGAAGGCACGCTGCGCATCGGCACACCTGATGATTACGCCGACCGCTACATGCCTGAAATCATCGGGCGCTTCGCCAAGACCCACCCGAATGTCGAGCTTTACATCGTCTGCGAACCTTCGGTCAGCCTTGCCGAAAAAATGGCGCGCGGTGAACTGGATATCGCGCTCGTCACCCATAATCCCCGTGCCCGCTCCTCGGATGTGGTGCGAACCGAACCGCTCTGCTGGGTCGCCTCCGCCAACCATCCGCTGAAGGACGACGCGCCGGTGCCGCTCGCCGTTGGGCGGCGCGATTGCCACTGGCGCCAGCTTGCCTGTTCGGCGCTCGATGCCGACGGGCGGGATTATCAGGTATTGTTCACCAGCTGGTCTTCCACGGTGGTCGCCGCCGCCGTGCTGGCCGGCATGGCCGTCTCGGTGCTGCCGGAATCGGCGCTGCGCACCGGCATGAAGGTTCTGACCGCCGCGGATGGCTTCCCGCCCCTGCCGCCGGTGCAGATCGGGCTGATGAAGCGGCCAGGCCTCTCGCCCTCGCTGGTGAACGCCATTACCGACCACATCACCGCCTGCCTCGACAATATCTCGCCGATGAGCGTTGTCGACGAAATGGACAATGATGTGAAAACCTACCCCAAGATGCCGCGCCTGCGTGCCGGGCATATGCTGCCGGGCTGGTGACCGGGTGGTGGGATGCGGGCGTGTGATACGCAAGCATCCGCCGTCACCGCGAGGAGATGATCCGGCACCGCAGACGGAGAAAAGGTTTCCGCCTTTATCGTCAGCCTGAGCCGGCCAAACCAGCTCGCCTTATCGTCCGCCCGCGCGTCCCGCCTATCGCGCCCGCAGCGAGGCGACGGCCAGCAGCGTGTCGCCGCTGATGCCTACCGAGCCGCTGCCATTGAACAGCGCCATGATCGGATTGGTGGTGTTCTGCTTGTCATCATACATGATGGTGAAACGGGCGATCAGTTTCTTGACCTTGTCGGGATCCTGAAAGTCCTTGATGTCGAAATATTTCTTCATCATCGCCACCTGCGTATCAACCGGTGCATTGCCGAGTTCATCGGGAATACTGAAGGTGGTGTTGATGAAATTCTGGATCGCGGTATCGGCGAGAATGGAGTAGTAAGACGTCGTTCCCGTCGCCATGCGCTTGAAATAGAGCGCGAGGCGCACACCGGCATTTTCTTCACCCGCCTGCGTTTCCAGCGTCTGGGTCAGATAATTGTCCAGCGTCTCGTAAAGGCCGCGCCGCGTCTGGATCAGGCTGCGATCCTCGTGAAGAAGGCTGCCATCCGCATTGAAATTGAAGGCGGTGACGAGGCGGCGGAAAACCGGATCCATCTCCTTGTTGACGTAACTTTCGCTATCGTCGAGCTTCGAGGTGAATATTTTCTCGAGCTGTGCCTTAGTCACGCTTTTCGGATCGATGCCGAGCGATTCCATCGCGAACTTCGTCAGGCGATCATTGCCCAGAAACTCCTTGAGCGTCTTGATCTTTTGCATCTCGTCGGTGAAATATTCAGCTTCCTTCTTGGCCGCTTCCTTGTCCTTTTCCGTGCCGAAAGCGGATTTTTTCTTGATATAGTCGGCCGACATGGTCTGCATCTCTATTTCCGACTGCGCCAGAACCGGCGACCCCACCTTGCCGTCGGATGCGAAATTGAAAAGCTCCGCCAGCTTGACGTAGCGCTCGTCTTTCAGGGTATAGACGTAGCTTTTCTTGTCCTGCAGGTCGCTGGTAAGGGCCTTGCGGATATCGGCCGGATTCACCTTGGCCGGATCGAGGCCGACGGCTTTCAGCGCATAATTATAGACCGCGCTGCTTTCGAGGAAATCCTTGACCGACGTGACGCTTTTTATGTCGCTCTTGTACAGCTTGATCGCCTTTTCGTCGGCAGCATCGTCCTTGTCATTATAGTGGATCATGTAGCCGCTGGTGGTGGTCGCGGTCTGTGTCGTCGTCTGGGGTGTTGTACCCGCAGCCAGCGTTCCATCGGTCTGGAAGTTGAACGCATTTCTCAAGGCGAGGTAACGTTTGTCATTCTTGCCAAAGGTGGCGATGTAGTTGTTCGGGTCGTTCAGATCGCTGGTCAGGATGTTCTTGATCGTTGCCGTCACGGTGGTCGCGTCGTTCAGGTCAAAGGCAACCTTGATGTAGTTGAGAAGCCGCGTATCCGAGGTCAGTTCGTCCACGGTCTTGATCGAGCCGATCTTTGATTCGAAATAATCCCTGTTCAGCGTGGCGACGGTAGGCGTCACGCGCGGCGCGCTGCTGATATAGGCATCCGTCATGACCTTGAGATTATCTGCCGTCTGCGCCCCGCCGGCGGCCACCGTGCCGTCATTCTTGAATTCGAAGGCGGCGGCAAGCTGCGCCATCTTGTTATATTGCGTGACGGTGTTGGACAGCGTCGTCTGCTCCGCCTTGATGGCCGCGAGTTTCGCCGCCCATTCGTCCTTGGGCGGCAGCACCGCCTCAAGCTGGGTGAGCTGATCCTGCCGGGTGACCTTTTCCGCCTCGAGCTTCGTACGCTCCTCGGCCGTCAAGCCGGTGCCTGCCAGCGCGGTGTCGATGGCCGTCACGCGGGCCGTGACCTGCGCATGCAGTTCGATATTGCCCTTCATCGCCAGTTTCTCGACCGCATCATTATAGGCCGCGCCGTATTTCTGGTTGATGTAGCTGTCGGGATCGTCAACCTCGCTCGTCATCAATCCTTTGATATGGGCATAGGAATAGGTCTTCTCATCGATACCGAAGACCTGGAAGATATAGGCGCGGGTCCGGTCGTTGCGCAGCAGCTGGTCCACATTGGTCACCGTGCCGATGATCGCCTTGTAATAACGCGTCTCTTCCGCAAGGCTGTCGTCCAGATTGGTTATCGATGTGTCGTAAAGCCCGATCATCTTGTCGAGCTGGGCTTCCGTCTGGACCGTTTTCGTCGATGAGGTGAAATTGAAGGCGGCTGCGAATTCCCGATACCGTTCGTCGGTCAACTTGTTGGCGAAGCTGTTCTGGTCGTTCAGATCGCTTTCCAGCACCTTTTTCATGAAGGCCTTGGCATAGGTCATCTCGCTGAGACCGAAGGCATCCATGGCATAGGAATAGAGCTGGTAGTTGTTGAGGAAGTCATCGACGCTTTTCACATTGCCGATGTTTTCCTTGTAATATTTCGTCTGCCGTTCGACGATCCCCTGCTGCGATACGCGCGAGATGCTTGTCTTCATATCGCGGTTGATGAGGTCGTAGCTGAGATAAGTCGATACCATCCGAATGCTCCCTGAAACACCGCCTGTCCCGTCAGACACCGCGCGCTCCGGTTTTTGAATCCACATATCGTGCCCCCATCTGGACGCACGGCAAGCCTTGGCATGACTATGCGGGAGACGCCTTGCCCGGAGCTTGAAAGAGCATAATTTCGGCGCGATGAAAAACCGCATTGTCTCGATCTGCTTTACCTAAGCGAAACCATGCCACAGTGTGTTTTGCTAACCATTTGGGAATGCAAAGTTTTCTTAACCGCGATTTTTAAGCAGTCTCGAACAGGCGGCGGATATTCTCCCGACATCAGAGGACGAAAAGTCCCGATGAGAAGACCGGAAACCGGCTCTCAGGTAAAACAAGGGTAGAATAAACATGACCAAGACCGTTCTGAAGCCCGACTGGGCCGTCGCCACTCTCAGACTCGACCCGGCACGTTTTCCGCAACAGGTCACCTATGGAAAAGGCAATGGCGCGACCGATGTCGCCGTCACTCTCGATGAACGGGGCGCCGTTCTGAGAAAGGTTCTCACCTCTTCCGGCCTGCCTCTGTCCTTCGCTTTGCCAGCCCGCGCCTTCAAGGGTGTCGCCGCCCGCGCCATCGACCATGGCGATGGACAGGTCACCGTGACGCTGGAACTGCACCATGACGATCCGGACCTCTGCGTTCCGCTGCTGGTCGCCCATGATCTCTGCGATATCGCCGCCGACTGGCGCAGCTGGTCCGAGGCCTACCGCATTCCCATGCTGATGGTGGAAGCCGATGGCGTCGCCCGCCCGCTGGAAGAACATCTCGGCAAGGTACGCACCCAGAACAGCCGCCCGCGCCGCCGCCACTCCTATTTCGCGGAGCGCCGCCCGCGCTTCCTCGTTCGCCGCTCCACCGGCTCGCTCGGCATGCGCATGAAGATCGAGGGCAAGGAAATCATCGCCCGCAACTGATCTTCTTCAGTCCAGAACACAAAAAGCCCGGTGCGGATGACGCGGCCGGGCTTTTTCCTATTCCCTGTTCCCGCAGCTTACGCCAGCAGCAACGGCAGGATAAGGCCGGCGAAAATCAGCACACCGACACGGTTGTTGGATTTGAACAGCACGAGGCATTGGTCGACATCATCGATATCGAGCACCCAGACCTGCCGGAACAGCATGAGGGCCGCGGCGGCCAGACCGCTATAGGCAATGACGTTAACACCCGCCCCCCAGAAGGACAGGAAAATCATGGCAAGGGCTGTGCCATAAAGGAAAACCAGCCAGCGATGTGTGTTTTCCCCAAACAGCAGGGCGGTTGAACCGATGCCCACGGCCGTGTCGTCTTCCTTGTCCTGATGGGCGTAGATTGTATCATAACCGATCGTCCAGGCGATGGAGCCGACATAAAGCAGGACAGGCGGCCAGGCGAGAGAACCGAACTGCCCGGCCCAGCCCATCAGCGCACCCCAGGAAAAGGCGAGGCCGAGGAAAAACTGCGGCCAGTTGGTGAAACGTTTGGCGAAGGGATAGATCGCTACAAAGACCAGCGAGGCTATGCCGGTAAGGATCGCGAAACCGTTAAACTGCAGAAGCACGACCAGCCCGGCAAGTGCCTGCAGCACAATGAAGAGCTTGGCTTGCCCTCGGCTCACCCGGCCGGAAGGCAGGGGCCGCGAGCGGGTGCGCGCCACGGCCATGTCGATCTTGTGGTCGGCGAGATCATTATAGGTGCAGCCGGCGCCACGCATCGCCACCGATCCGATGAAGAACAGCACCAGATGCCAGATCAGCGTGCCCCAGGAAAAGCCGCCGCTCACAACCGCCGCATTGGCCGCAAGGGCTGCGGACCAGAAACACGGCCACATCAGCAATTGCCAGCCGATGGGGCGATCCCACCGCGCCAGCTGCGCATAGGGCCAGAGGGACCTCGGCAAAATCCGATAGACCCAGTTATTGGATGGCGCGTCGGAAACGCGGTCTGATAAATCGCTGTGGTGAACCATGGTATGGTTCTACAGCATTGGCGGGAAAATCGGAATGGATTTCAGCGCCGGACCATTCAAGCAAAAAGCCCCGCTGCGGCTTCCGCAACGGGGCTTCGCATGGCCTTGTCGTCTGCCTCTCAGGGCAGAGAGAAATTGAATTTGTAGCTTGCCTGAACACCGATGATGAACTGGTTTTTCGAACCGCGCTCGCGCACCAGCGAACTGTCGGCGGCGTCACCCGTCAGGCGGCGATATTCCGCAAACGAGCCAACTTCCGCATTTTCGGTGACCTTCCAGGTGATGGCAGCGCCGACGCCGGCGGAATGCAGGCCGCCGCCCGGGCTATAGGGCGATGGCGCGCCGGCGGCCGTCTGGGCCGCGCTCACACCATAATAGCGGTCATTATATTTGCTGCTCACCCATGTCGCGCGCGGACCGGCGGAAATCTGGACGCCGGGGGCGATATCGGTGAAGACATCGGCATTGAGATCCGCCACCACGCCGCTGTGACTGCGGATACCCTGACGGACTTCGCCGCGAATGCGCAGCCAGTCGGTCGGATAAGCTTCGGCGAAACCGCCAAGCTCGCCGCCGCGCTTGATGCGCGTCATGCCCTTCAGATCGGCCGAATCGCCTTCGTCACGCGGGGAAACCAGCTTGCCGGCGAGACCCATGCTGATCGGGCCATTGTCGAGAAGCGAGATCGAGGCGCTGTCGTTGCGCGAGGTGAAACGGGCACCCTGCCCCTGACGGCCGAGCGAAATAATGGGCGAAAAGCCGAATTCATTCTTGTTGTCGCCCTGGTATTTCGGCGCGGTGAAACCCGCACCGCCGAGCTTCAGATACCAGTCGCCGGAAAACCAGCCTTCAGCATGGGCATTGCCCACGGCAAAAAGCGACAGGACACAGGCGGCGACAGCCGCTGATGGCTTGAACATGAAAGAACCCCAGAAACGCAATACAGACAGGTGTCCGTAGAATTAGAGGGATTGTCTTTCCATTCCATTAACCAGAGCGGGAAGAAGGCACACCGCCACCGAACCTAACCCTCCGTCATGCTCGGGCTTGTCCCGAGCATCTGCTACCGACCAACTTTCCGCGACGTGGATAGATCCTCGGGACAAGCCCGAGGATGACGCCGAGATTGCGGATAGGTTCGTCAAGACTCCACGGAGCAGTCGCCCGTCAGAACGCCACCTTCTCCAGCGGCGCACGCGTCTTCTCGAACTCCAGCAGCTTCGCTTCGTTCTGCGCAATGTAGTCGCGATTATGCGGCACGGCATCGCGATCCTTGGCGAGCTGGATCTGGAAAATATGGAAGTTTTCGTGGGTGAAGGCCATTTCCGACCCCGCCAGATAAAACTCCCACATACGGAAGAAGCGTTCGTCGTAAAGTGCTATCGCTTCCGCCTTGCGCGCCACGAAACGTTCCCGCCAGTGCCGGAGCGTGTGCGCATAATGCATGGGCAGGATTTCGATATCCTTCACCAGCAGCCGCGATTTTTCGATCGCCGGCAGCACCTCGGCGAGCGAGGGAATGTAGCCGCCGGGGAAAATATATTTTTCGATGAAGGGATTGGTCGCCAGCGCCGGGTGGGGCTGGCCGATGGAATGCAGCACCATCACGCCCTTCTCGTCCAGCACCTCCGCCACCTTGTCGAAATAATCGCGATAATGGGTCGGCCCGACATGTTCGAACATGCCGACGGAGACGATGCGGTCATATTTCTTCGAAGCCGGCAGATAACGGTAATCCTGCAATTCGAAGCGGACATTGCCGGCAAGCCCGCGTTTTGCCGCACGGTCGCGGGAAACGCGAAGCTGTTCTTCGCTGAGCGTGATGCCGGTCACGTCGGCACCCACGCTTTCGGCAATATACATCGCCATGCCACCCCAGCCGGAGCCGATTTCCAGAACGCTCTGGCCCGGCTCAGTCATCAGCTTGGCGGCAATGTGCCGCTTTTTCGCAACCTGCGCCTCATAGAGGCTGATGCCCGGCGGATTGAAATAGGCGCAGGAATATTGCCAGTCCTCATCGAGGAAGAGATCGAACAGCTTGGCGCTCAGATCATAATGATGGGCGACATTGCTTTTGTTGTGATTGACCGGCAGACGCATCTTGATGCGGGCAGCGATGATGCGGGCCATGCCGCGCCAGATCATGCCGAAGGACAAAGCCTCGCTCAGCGTATTGCTTTTGACCAGCGCCAGGAAATCGTAAATATCGCCTTCCGCGATCTTCGCCCGGCCTTCCATATACATTTCAGCGAGCTTGAGCGCCGGATCGGCGGCAATCTCCTGCATGGCGGCTTCGTCCGTGAAATTCAGAACCACCTTTTTTCCCGTGCCATTGCCGAATGTACGGCTGCCGCCCGGGCTGTTGACGGTGAGATCACCGATCTTGATTATCTTTTCGAGAAGAACATGCAGAGACGACGCCATGGCACCCCCAATTGCTAAGTCTCACTTATCAATTTTGCTGACCGTATTCCTTTCAGCACAAGTTGCAAGATAGTCTTATTTCAAAAAAATTGAACGATTTCATCAAGCAAAAAGCCCCGCCGGAGTATCCGGCGGGGCTTTTTGGTAAAAAAACATTTCAACCAGAGGTCAGCGTCGCTTCATGGCTTCGGCCAATGCAGCGGCGAAAGCACCACCGGATTGCGACCCTTCGTTGCGTTCTTTCGGCTTGGCTGTGGCGTGGCGCATGGCGCCCGCATTGTTCTTTTCACGCATCGGCTGCGGCGCCGCCTCGCCGCCATCCTTGCGCATGGTGAGACCGATGCGCTTGCGCTTCACATCCACTTCCACGACTCGCACCTTGACCACATCGCCCGCCTTGACGACCTCATGCGGGTCCTTCACGAAACGGTCGGCGAGCTGCGAGACATGCACGAGCCCGTCCTGATGCACACCGATATCCACGAAAGCACCGAAGGCGGCGACATTGGTGACGGTGCCTTCCAGAAGCATGCCGGGTTTCAGATCGGTGATCTCATCCACACCATCGGCAAAAGTCGCGGTCTTGAAGCTCGGGCGCGGGTCGCGGCCGGGTTTTTCCAGTTCGGCGATGATGTCTTTGACCGTCGGCAGGCCGAATTGCTCGTCGATGAAGCGCTTCGGATCAAGCGCCTTCAGCGCGGCGCTGTCACCCATCAGCGAGCGCAGATCACGGCCGCAGGCGGCGACGATCTTCTTTGCCACGCCATAGGCTTCCGGGTGCACCGAAGAGGCATCCAGCGGTTCCTTGCCGTTCGGAATACGCAGGAAGCCGGCGCATTGTTCGAAGGTGCGCTGGCCAAGGCGCGGCACCTTCAGCAATTCCTTGCGGCTGGCGAAAGGCCCGGTCTGGTCACGATGGGCAACGATGGCATCGGCAATCGAGCTGCCAAGACCGGACACCCGCGCCAGAAGCGGCGACGAGGCCGTGTTGAGATCAACGCCGACGGCATTCACCGCATCTTCCACCACGGCATCGAGCGAGCGGCTGAGGCGGCCCTGATCGACGTCGTGCTGGTATTGCCCGACACCGATGGATTTCGGCTCGATCTTCACCAGTTCCGCCAACGGGTCCTGAAGACGCCGGGCGATGGAGACGGCACCGCGCAGCGACACGTCGAGATTGGGGAATTCGGCCGCCGCCCGTTCTGAGGCGGAATAAACGGATGCGCCCGCCTCCGAGACGATGACTTTGGTGGGTTTTGCGCCGGAAGCCGAAGCCGGCAGCTGCGCCAGAAGATCGGCGACCAGCTTTTCCGTCTCGCGGCTGCCCGTGCCGTTGCCGATGGCGATCAGCTCGACATTGTACTTGCGGATAAGCAAAGCGAGTTCCGCCTGCGTGCCGCGCACATCGTTCTTCGGCGGGAAGGGATAGACCGTGCTGGTCTCCAGCAGCTTGCCGGTGCCATCCACGACAGCCACCTTGACGCCGGTGCGGATGCCGGGATCGAGCCCCATGGTGGCGCGGGAGCCGGCGGGGGCTGCCAGCAGCAGATCTTTCAGATTGCGGGCGAAAACATGGATCGCTTCTTCTTCCGCGCGCTCGCGCAATTCGCGCATCAGATCGAGCGAGAGCGACATGGAAAGCTTCACCCGCCACGTCCAGCCAGCGACCTCTATCAGCCATTGATCGGCGGGACCGGCATTGCGGATATCGAAGGCGGCAGCGATGGTGCGCTGCGCCGGCTTGACCGGTGAGGGATCATCCGCGTCGACATCGATCGTCAGCGTCAGCACCTCTTCGTTCCAGCCACGCAGCATGGCCAGTGCCCGATGGCCGGGCACCGTCGCCCAGCGCTCGAAATGATCGAAATAGTCGGAGAATTTTTCGCCCGACACCTGCTTGCCATCCACGACCTTGGCGCGGAAGGTGGCGTTCTGGCGCATGTAATCACGCAGGCGGCCGAGAAGATCGGCATTTTCCGTCATGGTTTCGGCAACGATGTCGCGCGCGCCCTCGAGTGCCGCCTTCACATCGGCCACCTCGCCCTGAACATAGGCCTCCGCAAGCTTCGCCGGATCGGCGGCACGGTTTTCCCAGATGGCTTCGGCGAGCGGGCCGAGACCGCGTTCGCGGGCGATTTCGGCACGGGTGCGGCGTTTCGGCTTGTAAGGCAGATAAAGGTCTTCCAGCTCCGCCTTGGTGCCCGCCTGCATGATCTTGACCATCAGCTCGTCGGACATCTTGCCCTGGCCGGTGATGGAATCGACAATGGAGGCCCGGCGCGCGTTGAGTTCGCGCAGGTAGACAAGGCGTTCCGAGAGCGTGCGAAGCTGGGTATCGTCCAGCCCTCCGGTCACTTCCTTACGGTAACGGGCGATGAAGGGAACGGTCGCGCCCTCGTCCAGTAACGCCACCGCGGCCTTCACCTGATCGGGACGGGCGTTGATTTCGGCGGCGATGAGCGATGCGAGGCGGGCATTGTCTGCGGTCATGGGGTTCTCTGCTGTCACGTCTGGAGCGGCGAACATAATGTCTGATTGTGGCGTGACAACAAGAGGCGGGAACGATTCCACAGGAAAGGCTGACTTCAAGGGAAAGACAGGCATTTGCAGCGCTTTCTCCTTGACCTTTCGCCCCCCTGCCCTTAACGCCCGTGCCACAAGGTTACTGGCGAATTTGCAGGGGTATTGACCATGAAAGTTCTGTTGATCGGTTCCGGCGGACGCGAACATGCGCTGGCGTGGAAAATCGCCCAGTCTCCCCTCATCGATGAGCTTTATGCCGCACCCGGCAATCCCGGCATCGCCGAGCACGCGACACTCGTTTCGCTTGACGTGGAAGATCATGCTGCCGTCATCGCTTTTGCGAAGGAGAAAGCAGTCGACTTCGTCGTCATCGGCCCGGAAGCGCCACTGGTTGCGGGGCTGGCGGATGATCTGCGGGCCGCCGGCATCGCCACTTTCGGACCTTCGAAAGCCGCAGCTCAGCTTGAGGGCTCAAAGGGTTTCACCAAGGATCTCTGCGCCCGTTACGATATCCCGACCGGCGCTTACCAGCGCTTCAAATCCGCTGAACCAGCCAAGGACTATGTCCGTGCACAGGGCGCGCCGATCGTCATCAAGGCAGACGGGCTTGCCGCCGGCAAGGGCGTGACCGTTGCCATGACGGAAGCCGAAGCGCTGGCCGCCATCGACGACTGTTTCGACGGTGCGTTTGGTGCAGCCGGCGCCGAAGTGGTTGTGGAGGCCTTTCTCGATGGCGAGGAAGCGAGCTTCTTCTGCCTTTCCGACGGCAAGACCGCGCTGGCGCTCGCCACCGCACAGGATCACAAGCGCGTCGGCGATGGCGATACCGGCCCGAACACCGGCGGCATGGGCGCCTATTCCCCTGCCCCTGTCATGACGCCCGCCATGGTGGAGCGCACCATGAAGGAAATCATCGAGCCGACGATTGCCGGCATGGCCAAGGACGGCAATCCCTTCTCCGGCGTGTTTTTCGCCGGCCTGATGATTACCGCCAAGGGTCCGGAACTGATTGAATATAACGTGCGTTTCGGCGATCCCGAATGCCAGGTGCTGATGATGCGCCTCAAGAGCGATCTGCTGCCGATCCTCTATGCCACCGCCACCGGCACGCTGGACAAGGTTCAGGCGGAATGGCGCGATGATGCGGCGCTGACCGTCGTTCTCGCCTCCAGGGGATATCCCGGCGCTTATGACAAGAATACGCCGATCGCGCATATTCCCGATGCCAGCGAGGAGGCGAAGGTTTTCCATGCCGGAACCGCGCTGAAGGACGGCAAACTTGTCGCAACCGGCGGCCGTGTGCTGAACGTCACCGCCTTCGGAAAGACCGTGACGGAGGCGCAGGCGCGCGCCTATGCGCTGTTGGACAAGGTGGAATGGGAAAACGGTTTCTGCCGCCGCGATATCGGCTGGCAGGCTGTGGCGCGCGAAAAGGCCTGATCTGCAAAGCAAACGGGTTCGAACGACGATTTCGTTCAATTTTTACCAAGTTTGCTGACCCGATGGAAACGAAAGACCGCTAATCTTCGCCTGAACATTGAATGGCGCACCGTGTCTCAATCACGGATTTGCGCCGTCACTTCGGGGGTTTTCGATGCGTCGTCTTTTTCTGACAGCGATTGTCGCGCTGACCGGCGGGTCGGCCATGGCGTCTTCCATCGAATATATCAACGGCGTGCATGTGAGCAATGGCAGCTTCATCCGGCATGATTGTGCAGGCTGCCAGCCCCTCAAGGAAAAACCCGCGACACAGGGTTATGCCATTCCCTCCATCGAACCCGGCACCCAGCACACGGAAATGCGCGAAGTGGATGGCAAGCGCACGCTGATGCGCACGGAAGCATGGCTCGGCGGCGCACCCGTCACCTTCCTCAGCACCAATCCCGCATGGATGCCGGGAGAAACCGCAATCGCTACCCATGACAAGGCAGAACCCGAGGTGACGCCTGCTGAAACGGTATCGGCGCCGGCCGGCATCGACCTGACGACGACCACGGCGGCCGTCAAGAAAATCTCCATGGAGAATTCTGCCGGACCGACCAGCGCTTCCGCCGTTTCCGCGCCCGCCTTCCCGGATTTCAAACTGCGCGGTAACTGACCGGCGGGTGACGCTTTTCATGACGAATGTCAAATAATCGCGCCGCCGCTGCATTTCCAAAAACCAAAACAACCATTCGGCGAAGAATAGATTCCCCGATCATTATTCCGCCTGCCGAAGCTGATAAAGCTTTTACTAATTAAATATTTCTTCAAATTTTTGGCCGCTAAGTGCGTTCATGGTGCGATGCAGCACAATATGCGGCCGGAGCGGATGCCCGCTTTTCAGGCCCTTCACCGCGCATAAGGCGCCCTGTCCCATTTCCGAAACTTCGGCAGCGCGCGGCTTTTTCCGGCTCGCGACGCAAAACGCTTGTGAGCGCCCATGAAGAATCTTTCCATTTCCCGTCAACTGATCGTGCTCGTGGTGGCCCTGATGGCCGCCTTCGCCGCGGCGACGTTCTATCAGCTGAAATCCGCCACCGACGCGATCTATGAGGAGCGTTACGGCATGCTGCGGACGCAGGTGCAATCGGCCATTTCCATCCTGCAATCCTTCCATGACAAGGAAAAGGCCGGGACGCTTTCTCGCGACGAGGCCATGAAACAGGCTTACGCCACCGTCAGCGCCATCCGCTTTACCCCGGACGGCTATCTCTTCGGTTACGACTACGACGTGACGATGAAGTTCCATCCCGATGCGAAACGGGTCGGCGAAAGCTTCAAGGGCAAGCCGGACAGCAAGGGCTTCGCTTATCGCGACGAGCTGGTGCGGCTTGGCCGCAATGGCGGCGGCCAGACGGATTTTTACGGCCCGAAGCCCGGCATGGAAGGCAATGACTACGCCAAGAGTTCCTATGCCCTTGCCTTCGAACCCTGGCAGGTGGTGGTCGTGACCGGCGTTTATATCGACGATCTGAACGCGCAGGTCCGCGGCGAGGTGATGAAGGCACTGTCGATCGGCGCCGCCATCTTCGTGCTGGCGCTTGCCGCCGCTTTTTATGTCATCCGCGGCATTTCGAAACCGCTTGGCGATATTCACCGTGCCCTCGGCGAAGTGGCCAATGAAAATGTCGCCCTCACCATTCCCCATACCGGCCTGACGAACGAAGTGGGCATGATGGCGAAGGCCACCGCCTCGCTTCAGGACAAGGTGCGCGAGCGCCACGCCATGCAGCGCCGCGAGGAAGAACAGCAGCGGCAGCTCAATGCCGAGCGCCAGAACAATCTCGACATGCAGCGTGACGAGGCCGCATTGCAGGCACGCGTCGTGACCACCATCGGCGAGGCACTGGAAAAGCTGGCGGGCGGCGATCTGACCGTGCGTTGTGGCGATCTCGGCAACCGTTATGCGGCGCTGCGCGACAACTTCAACGAGGCGCTGACCCATCTTGACGCCGCCATGGCCAAGGTGAATTCCAAGAGCATCGACATTGGCGGCTCCAAGGAAGAAATCCGCAAGGCTTCCAACGAGCTTTCGCAGCGCACCGAACGGCAGGCCGCCAATCTGGAAGAGACGTCCGCAGCGCTTGACGAGCTGACGGTTGCCGTGCGCCAGACGGCGGAAGGTGCTGCGGATGCCGCCAAGCGTGTCACCACCGTCAGCTCGGAAGCCATGCGCAGCGACCGGGTGGTGGAAGAGGCGATTACCGCGATGAGCGGCATCGAACAATCCTCCGACCAGATTTCCAACATCATCGGCGTGATCGACGACATCGCCTTCCAGACCAACCTTCTGGCGCTGAATGCCGGCGTGGAAGCGGCGCGTGCCGGGGAAGCTGGCAAGGGTTTTGCCGTGGTGGCGCAGGAAGTGCGCGAACTGGCGCAAAAATCCGCCGCCGCCGCCAAGGAGATCAAGGACCAAATCGCCCGCTCTTCCGCCCAGGTAGAAAACGGCGTGCGCCTTGTCGGCGAAGCCGGCGACGCACTGAAACGCATCTCGGACCAGATCAAATCCGCCAACGAAATCGTCAGCAAGATCGCCCATTCGGCCGCCGAACAGGATACGACGCTGCGCTCGATCTCGTCTTCGCTCAACCAGCTCGACGTCGCCACCCAGCACAATGCCGCCATGGCGGAAGAAACCACGGCATCGGCCGAAGCGCTGGCAGTCGACACCGAAGAGCTGCTGAACCTCATCCGCGGCTTCCGCGTCTCCTCCGGCCACCAGTTGCATGATGTGGCGCGCGAGATGCGGATGGCGGGGTGATATGCTCCGAGGCTATCGACGAAGAACAGCGCCGGGGGAAACTCCGGCGCTTTTTTGTTTCAACGTGTCAGCGCGTCCAGTCGGTCGATATCGGCCGGGGAAAAGACCGCAATACCGGCTTTTTCGAGCAACGCCGAGGTCACGCCATTGCCCGCGTGTTTGATGCCGGAGAACGAACCGTCATAGATCGCGACTGATCCGCATGACGGACTGCCGTCGATCAGCAGCGCGTGGGTACAGGCATGGGCCCTGGCGAAGGCCAGCGCCTTTTCCGCACCGGCGATAAATTGGGCCGTGACATCGCCGCCGGTCACCTCCAGCACGCGGGCGCGGCCCTCCAGCACATCAAGGCCAGAAGCCCCGTTTTCTATCTCCGCCGGCGGACGCGGGACAGGCATGCCGCCGGCCATTTCCGGGCAGATCGTTACCAGCCTGCCCTCCTTCCGCCAGCGTTCGATTGCCGGGTGAGTTAGAGGTTTTCCCTTGCCGTCGTAGCGGACGGGCTGGCCGAGGAGGCAGGCGCTGATGAGGATTTTGGGGATCATGTCGATCAATCTAAAACGAGTCCGGTGAAGGTGGAAACCGGAATTACCCCCCTCTGCCCTGCCGGGCATCTCCCCCTCAAGGGGGGAGATCGAATCGTGGCGACGCCTCGATCATATTCGACGTTGCAAATTTTTGTGGGGAGCAACCGCCTTGCCGATCTCCCCCCTTGAGGGGGAGATGTCCGGCAGGACAGAGGGGGGTGAACCGCGCACGTTGCCGTCCCGGCCACCCAAAACCCATCACCCCGTAATCTTCGAGAAATCCGCAACCGTCCCGGTCGCTTCACGGATAGCCTTCAGCAGCGCCAGACGATTGGCGCGGATGGCCGCATCCTCGTCATTCACGAGCACATCCTCGAAGAACTTGTCCACGGGCGCGCGCAGCGTCGAAAGCGCCTGCATGGCCGAGCGGAAATCCTCGCCTTCGACGGCCTTGGCGGCATCGGCAGAGGCGGTCTTGATCGCCGCATAAAGCGCCTTTTCGGCATCGAGCTTCAAAAGCTCATCCGAAACGCCATCGGCGACGACGGTGCCCTTCTTTTCCTCGGCAGCCAGAAGCTGCGTTGCGCGCTTGGCACCAGCCAGAAGGTTCCTGCCATCCTCGCCGGTGATGAAGGCGGTGAGCGCCTCAACACGGCGGGCGATCATCAGGAGATCATCGGATTCGGGCGTCAGGACAGCGTCGATCAGATCGTAACGCGCGCCGAGATCGCGGAGGTAGACTTTCAGGCGGTCGTGGAAGAAGGAGAGAAGGTCCGGATCCTTCGCAACGCTCAGCAGCGGAAGCCGCACGTTTTTCTCAAGCAGAATGCGCACCACACCCAGTGCCGCACGGCGCAGCGCGAAGGGGTCCTTCGAACCCGTCGGCTTTTCATCGATAGCCCAGAAACCGACGAGCGTATCGAGCTTGTCGGCCAGAGCAACCGTGATCGCCACCTTGTCGGCCGGCAGGCGGTCGGAGGGGCCCTGCGGTTTGTAGTGATCTTCAATCGCAGCGGCCACGCTTTCGTTTTCGCCCTGTAAGGTCGCATATTTGCGGCCCATCAGGCCCTGAAGCTCGGGGAATTCACCAACGGCTTCGGTGCGCAGGTCGGCCTTGGCCAGTACCACCGCGCGGTCCACCAGCGTTTCATCGGCACCGACGACCGAGGCCAGTGCCTTGGCCAGCTCGCGGATACGGGCCACACGTTCACCCTGCGTGCCGAGCTTGGCATGGAAGGTGACGTTCAACGCATCGAGCTTGGCCATGCGCTGATCGAGCGGCTTCTTGAGATCGAGGCTGAATTTCGCAGCCGAATCCTTCAGCGTTTCGAGATCGGGCAGATCGCCCTGGTCACGGTTCCAGAAATGGCGGGCGTCCGACAGACGGGCGCGCACGACCTTGCCATTGCCATGGATGATTTCCTTGCCGCCATCGCTTGCCTCGATGTTCGAGATCAGGATGAAGCGGTTGGAAAGCCCCTCTTCCGCACCCTGATTGCGGGTGACGAAACACTTCTGGTTGGTCTTGATGGTGAGGCGGATGATTTCCGCCGGGATTTGCAGGTAATCCTCTTCGAAGGTGCCCATCAGCACCTGCGGCCATTCGACGAGGCCGGAAACTTCCTCGAGAAGACCTTCATCTTCCACCAGCTCGAGACCGTTGGCGAAGGCCAGATCCTTGGCGTCGTGCAGAATGATGTCCTTGCGGCGCTCGGCGTCGAGAATGACCTTCGCCTTTTCGAGGCTCGAGACATAATCCTCGAAACGGCGCACGGTGATCGGGCCGGGCGCATGGAAACGGTGGCCATAGGTGACGTTGCCGGCGACGATGCCGTCAATCGCAAAAGGAATGACCTGCGTTTCGTCATGTTCGGGGCCGAACAGGCAGACGATGGATTGCAGCGGCCGCACCCAGCGCAGGCTTTCCGAACCCTTGCCTTCGATGCCGGCATAGCTTGAGCCCTTCGGCATGGAAGCCGGGCCGGAGCGCATGGATTTCGGCCAGGGGAAGGAGCGGATGATGCCGGGCATCACCTCGGCGATGATCTCTTCCGCCGGGCGGCCGGGCTTGTTGATGATGGCGATGTAGAAATCGCCCTTCTTCGGATCGGAAACGACCTGAGCCTCGGAAATATCATTGAGGCCAGCGCCGCGCAGAAAACCTTCGATGGCCTTTTCATTGGCATCGGTGCGCGGACCCTTCTTTTCCTCACGCACGTCGGCGGAGCGGGCGTTGAGGCCACGAATATCCAGCGTCAGGCGACGTGGCGTCCAATATTCGCGCGCGCCCTCATAGGTCAGCCCTCTCTCCACCAAGGCATCGGTGACGAGTTTCTTCAGATCGCCAGCCGCCTTGCGCTGCATGCGGGCGGGGATTTCCTCGGAGCGGAGTTCAAGCAGAAGATCAGGCATGGGATCAGGACTTTATCTGTTGTCGGACGATTGCGGTCGGCTTAGCAAGCAACGCGGCAAAAGTCACCAATGCATTCGGTTAAATTACCGCGCTCGGGCCTTACCAGCCGCCACCGCCACCGCCGCCACCGCCGGAGCCGGAAGAACCACCGCCACCACCGCCCGAAAAGCTGGAGCCGGAGGAACTGACCGGCTGGGGAATGGTCGACGCGATGGTATTGGCCATGGAGGTGGAAAAGCCGCCGATACGGTCGCCAAAGCTGCCGTAATTGCTGCCCGCATACCAGCCGGGCGCATAACTTGCCGCAGCGACACCGGCGGCGGCTGTCGCAAGCCAGGCCTCAAAGGTGCGGCTCCACGGTTTTTCGACGCCGAGCGCCACCGCATAGGGCAGCAGCGTTTCAAAATGCTGTGGCGACATGGCCGGCGCACCTGCCATGTTCATCCGGTCCTTTTCCGCCAGCGTCAGATAGGTTCGGAGGCCTTCGATACCATCCATCAGCTTGCGGCCGAGCGGCGTTGGCGCACCCATCAGGAACAGGAAAAGCGCATTGGTGAGCACGATGCCACCAATCGCGGCCAGCGCCAGCGACTTTGTGTCATGCGTCACATCCAGCAGGATTTGCGTGGCGATGCCGCCGATGGCTGAGAAGGCCACGAAACCGGCAAAGGCCAGCATGACAATACCGCCAATGCGCTTGCGCAGCGGCGCGCCGCGCGAGAACTGCCGGCCGATGCCAATCGACAGGATGCTGAAGAAGAAGGCGAAAAAGCCGAAGACCAGAACGGCGGCAATGGCGCTCTCATCGAGATCGCCGAAGACCAGCGTTGCGATGATGATGGCGATGCTGAAGAAGATACCGAAAACGATATAGCCGGCATTGCTGCGGTAATATTTGCCGCGATGCTCTTTCTCTATCGCTGCGCGGAATTGTGAACCAACCTTTTCGACCTGCGTGCCATGGGCCTTGTCGATGGTCAGTGTTTCGCCTGGACCGCCGATGGAGGAGAGCAGCGTCTTCTGCCCGGTTGGCAGATCGGCGGCGGTTGCCTTTTCCGTGCGGCGAATGACGATGGAATTCTTCAGGTCTTCCAGAACGACATAACCCTTCACCGCCAGATCAAGGGCCGAGGCGGAGAGCGCCGTCCAGCCGGCGCCGGAAAAACCTCTGTTATCGACGTAGTTGACTAGGGCCGGGGAAAGCCCCTCCGGCGCATCCCAGCGCGGCACGATCACACCTCTGGCCGGGTCGCGGCCCACCGCGAACCATGCCCGGAGATAATAAAGCAGCACGGCAAAAAGCCCGCCGCCGGAAAGCAGGATGGCAAGATTATCCCGCAGCCACCAGCCCGCCTCCTGCGAGGTATCCGGCGCGGCAATGGCACCCTTGGGCAGCTTGACCGCAACCGTCATGCCCTCGCCCACCGAAAACGGGCGGGTGGAGGCAAAAAACACCTCGTTGCCTTCACTCAGAATACGCGCATCCTTGCCCTTGGCACCGAGGGGACCGGTGAAAACGGCGGTATCGGTAGCCTTGACGCCCTGCGGCAGAGTGATGGTGGCGGAAATCTCGCCCATCGGGAACTGCCAGCCATTGCCGGTGACGTTCCAGGTTAGCTCGTCATAATCGCTGAAGTAACGGATTTGCCGGGCGGTGGTGTAGGTAATCTGGAAGATGTGCTCGCCGGTCGGCAAAAAGCGGTCGGCGCTGCCGGTATAGATGCGGATACCGCCATCGATATTTTCGGTGCGCCAGTTTTCCGGCGCACCATCACGCTCCACGGAAACGACGTTGAAATCCACCTTGGTGCGGCGGTTATTGGCATCGAGCGCATAAAGCGGGAAATCACGGAAGATGCCGCGCTTGATGTTCTGGCCTTCGGCGCGGGCAGTGATGGTTTCCGTCACCGTCAGCTTGCCGTCCTGCGCAACGTCCACGACGGAGTGGTAGGAGCGTATGAACTCTTCCGCCAAAACCGGGAAGGCCACGCCCAGGAAGACGAACAGCGCGAGAAGTCTTGCGGCGATGGTCTTCACGGGCGATCCTCCTTGAGGGGTCAGAGCGTTTCCGGTTTAAACTGATGCACGTACAGTCATTTCCGTCATACCGGGCTAGACCCGGTATCCAGCAGCCGCGCGTCGGCGCGGCTTGAAGAATTCTTCTAATGCTGCGGCTCGGCAGCGTTTTCCTTTTCCGTATACTCGACGCCAAGCGAGGCAAGCGCTTTCCAGTAGCCCGGATAGGTCTTGCCCACGCAGGCCGGGTTCTGGATGGCGATGCCGCCGATCTTCAGCGCCGCCAGTGCAAAGCTCATGGCGATGCGGTGATCGGCGAAGGTATCGATGGAGGCATTCACCGTCTGGCCCGCGAGCGACGGATCGGAATGCACGATCAGGTCGTCGCCTTCCTCATGCGCCAGACCGTTACGGATTTCGTTGAGGCCGAGCGAGACCGCGCGGATGCGGTCGCATTCCTTGACGCGCAGATTGGCGATGCCGACGAAACGCACCGGCGTTTCGTTGAAGGCGGCCAGAACCGCGATGGTCGGAATCGCATCCTGCATCTGCGAACCATCGATTTCGGCGGGCAGATGCGGAAACTTTGCCATGACCTCATGGGCCTTGGCATCCGGCTGGGTGAATTTATCCGCAGGCGTGCCGATATCGATCGCGCCGCCGGTCAGAAGCTCCGCGCCCCAGAGATAGGTGGCGGCGGAGGCATCCGGCTCGATGTGGAAATCGGTTGCCGTGTAGCCCGTCGGGTGCACGCGCCAGATGGCGTTGCTGACCCGCTCCACCTTCGCGCCGAAGGCTTCCATGGCCGATGTGGTGAGATCGATATAACCCTTCGCGCCGATTTCCTCGCCCTTGAGGATGATGTCCACCGGCTTGTCGCCGCAGGCGGCGGCCATCAGAAGCGCCGACACATATTGGCTGGAGAGGTTGGCATCGATGGTGACGCTGCCCTTCGGGAACCCGGTGCCCTTGCCGCAGACGGTAACGGGCGGGCAGCTGGTCGGCGCTTCCGCCTCGACGCCGAGCGAACGCAGCGCTTCCACCAGCGGCATGATCGGGCGCTTGCGCATGTGTTCGTCGCCATCGATGATGACGGCGCCATTCACAAGGGCAGCGGCGGCAGTGAGAAAGCGGGTGGCGGTGCCGGCATTGCCGAGGAAAAGCGGCTTTTCCGGCTGCTGCAGCACGCCCGAGCTTTCGACCACGAAAGTGGTGGCATCAGGCTCGGTGACCTTCACGCCCATCTCGCGCAGGGCTTCGGCCATATAAAGCGTATCGTCGCTTTTCAGTGCGCCGGTCAGACGGCTTTTGCCTTTGGCAAGACCGGCGAGCAAAAGCGCGCGATTGGTGATGGATTTGGAACCGGGCGGCTCCACCTTGCCGGAAAGCGGGTGGCCGGGCGGGGTGATGGTCAGTTCGATCATGATTGTCGTCTTGTCAAAGAATGCGGCGAAAGGCCGGATTATCGGAATATCGGCGGGAGATTGGGAGCCGGTGCTTAGAATTTCACGGTCGGCACGGCGCGGTCGGCCGGGTTGTCGATCTCGAAATAGGGAGCCTTGGCAAAACCGAACTGTCCAGCGACCAGATTGGAGGGGAAGCTCTCCACCTTGACGTTGAGATCGCGCGCGGCGCCATTGTAATAACGGCGCGACATCTGGAGTTCGCCTTCGATGGTTTCGAGCGACCGCTGCAATTCCAGAAAATTCGTGTTGGCCTTGAGGTCGGGATAGGCTTCCGCGAGGGCAAAAAGTTTGCCGAGCGCCTGCGACAGCAACCCTTCCGCCTGGGCACGGCCTTCGACATCGCCAGCCGGCACGGCCTGTGCCCGGTTGCGCAGGTTGATCACCTCCTCGAAGGTGCTCTTTTCATGCGCCGCGTAACCCTTCACGGTCTCGATGAGGTTGGGAATGAGATCGGCACGGCGCTTCAGCTGCACGTCGATGCCCGACCACGCCTCTTCCTTCATCTGCCGCGCCTTGACGAGGCCGTTATAGATGAAGACGACATAAAGCGCGATTGCCGCGATGATTGCCAGCGTGATGAACATGAATTGCGATTCCCAGCTTCGATGCGCGCACGATAGCGGCTCATTGCCGCAAAGTCATGGGGCTTCGGTCATTCTGTCCCTTTTTGCGAGGAGGAGAAAACCGCGAGCAGTGCTGCGCATCATTTATTGTAGACGGTGCAATATAATCGCAGACCGGATGTCTTCCTTACAAAAACGGTGTGAGAGGCAAGCGTGTAACCGCGTTCCGCCCAATAGTCCTTGTTCTCCTGCAGATGGTTCCAGCCGTCTATTCTCCAGTCGAGCATCTTCGTGTTGCGCGTGTAGTGCATGCGGACGAGTGCGCTACCAACATCAAGCGATCGCTGGCCGCTGTCCTTGCAATCCATACGAGTAACGATCATGCCGAACGTCCGCAGCTTATCTGCGCGCACAAAGGCATCGTTGCCGCTCATCCATTCGGTTGTTTCGGCAGCCGCAGCGTTACCGAGAAGACATGACAGCATCAATACAGGTAAAAAAACTAGGCTTCTAATATTCATACTCAAATCCACCATGATGTTTCACGTCATCCATCAACGCAAAATAAAAGGCCGTCAAGAACGGCCTTTCAAATTCATTGAAACTTTGGCGTGAAACCATCTTCCAAAATCAGGCGGCCCTGTTCCAGTTCAGCCCGCCGGCATCCGTCAGCAGGAAAGCTTCGCCGCAGGCTGTCGCCAGCGTGCGCACGCGCAGGATATAGCTCTGGCGTTCCGTCACCGAGATCACGCCGCGCGCATCCAGCAGGTTGAAGACATGGCTGGCCTTGATGCACTGGTCATAGGCCGGGAATACACATTTGTGCAGGCGCTGATTGTCGTCATCGCCAGGCGCACCGGCAGCGAGAAGCGCCAGGCATTCCTTTTCCGCATCGATGAAATGGCGATGCAGCATGGCCGTATCGGCAAATTCGAAGTTGTGACGGGAATATTCCTGCTCGGCCTGCAGGAAGACGTCGCCATAGGAAATCTTCTCTTCGCCCTCGCGGCCGTTGAAGTTCAGGTCGTAGACATTGTCGACGCCCTGAACATACATGGCCAGACGCTCCAGACCATAGGTGAGCTCACCCGCCACCGGCGAACATTCGATGCCGCATACCTGCTGGAAGTAGGTGAACTGCGACACTTCCATGCCGTCGCACCAGCATTCCCAGCCGAGACCCCAGGCGCCGAGCGTCGGGCTTTCCCAGTCATCTTCAACGAAGCGCACATCATGCAAGAGCGGATCGAGGCCAATCGCCTTCAGCGAACCGAGATAGAGTTCCTGAAGGTTGGACGGATTGGGCTTCAGAATGACCTGGTACTGGTAATAGTGCTGCAGACGGTTCGGGTTTTCCCCATAACGGCCGTCGGACGGGCGGCGCGAGGGCTGCACATAGGCGGCCTTCCACGGCTTCGGCCCCAGCGCACGCAGCGTGGTTGCCGGATGAAACGTGCCCGCGCCAACTTCCATATCATAGGGCTGCAGCACCGCGCAGCCCTTGTCGGCCCAGTAATTGTGCAGCGTCAGGATCAACGCCTGAAAGGAACGCTTCGGGTTCATATGGTCGGGAATATCGGTCATTTCAGTCATCGCGGCGTTAGGAGGACAAGTAAGCCTTGACTTACTTCGGATGCGGACTGGTGCCACGGCGTGGCGTGAGGGTCAAGGTTTTATGCGTAAAGCCGCAGCCTTACGTCTCGTCCTCGCGCTTCACGCGGTACTCGCCGGTTTCGGGATCCTTGATCAGCGTGCCGATGGCGCCGGTTTCGCGTTCCTTCTCGCGCTGTTTGGATTTCGCCGAAAGCTTTTCCGCATCGCGAACGAAGCGGCGATAGAGGATGATGGATCCTACCACCAGCAGAAGAATTGTAATGAGCTGCGCCATAGGGCTTTATTCCCGCGACATCATAGACCGAAACGCGACCACAATGCCTTTTCTTCGGCAACCTCCGCAAGACCCGAGACGGCTCCGGCCGCCAGCCTGTCCGCGTCGAGGCCAAGCGCGGCATTCACGCCCGGCACCTTTTTACCGAACAGCGAGCGCCCGCCGCTGACGAGCTGGAGCTTGACCTTTTCGCCGTAACGGCGGCGCAGCACGTCCCGCATGTCGCCCAGCCCGTCGATCAGGCCGAGATCAAGGCCGCGCATGCCGGTCCAGAACAGGCCGGAGAAAATCGCCTCGTCGCCCTTCAGTTTCGAGCCGCGGCGCATCTTGACCATGTCGATGAAGACGGTGTGGATTTCCACCTGCAGCGACTTCAGGTAGTCGATATCGCCTTCCTTTTCCGGCTGGAACGGATCGAGGATGACCTTGTTCTCCCCGGCCGTATAGACGCGGCGCTCCACGCCGATCTTCTTCAGCATTTCCGGAAAGCCGAAACCGCCGGACACGACACCGATCGAACCGACAATGGAGGTGGGGTCGGCGATGATCTCGTCGCCGGCAAGCGCGATCATGTAGCCGCCGGAGGCTGCCACATCCTCCACGAAGATCAGGACCTTCTTGTCCTTTTCCTCGGCCAGCTGGCGGATGCGGTTATAGATCATCCGCGCCTGCACCGGCGAGCCGCCGGGCGAATTGAGCGAAATGGCGACGGCCGGGGCATCCTTGATGGCGAAGGCCTTTTCAAGCAGCGGCGCATAGGAGGCGAGATTGAGAGCGGGACGGAACTGGTTGCCGCCGGCCA
Organism: Agrobacterium tumefaciens; assembly: GCA_017744915.1. Taxonomy (GTDB): domain Bacteria; phylum Pseudomonadota; class Alphaproteobacteria; order Rhizobiales; family Rhizobiaceae; genus Agrobacterium; species Agrobacterium tumefaciens_I. Next base: position 519,003 of record JAGIAH010000009.1, on the reverse strand, counting down.
TGATCGCGCCATGCATGCGCACCACCGGGATGACGAGCTCTTTTTTACGAAAGCGTTTCGGCACCAGATACTTCAGAAAACCCACTACTCAATCCTCACAGCATTTATCCGTTCGTCACGGATGTATGTATCGCCCCGGAAAACGCAATGGTTTGCGACCGGCGGAACCGCGATATTTATGACGCGGACCGGATTGCCCTTACATTACGCGAATAGGCGGCGCGGCCATTGTTCAGGTCATCCACGAAGGGAGTGAAGGCATGGCTGCCGGTCTCGTGCATGATGAGCGGCGCGCGGAAGGACAGTCGCGCGCGTGAACCCTTGATCGCGGTCACAAGCATGCGCACCGCATCCTCGCCGGGGCGCGGATGGATGAGAGTGATCTCCATGCCGCCGAAACGGCTGCCGCAGGCGGCAATGATCTCCGCCACCGATTGCGGCCTTGAAATGAGCGAAAGCTGACCGCCCGAAACCATGATTGCGCCCGCGGTCCTGATCCAGTCTTCGAACAGGCCCTCCGTCATGGCATGCGCTTCCGCCTTCAGCGCGTCCGGCGTGCGGCGGTCGCCCGCATCGTTATAGGGCGGGTTCATGATGACGTGATGGAAATAATCATCGGGCAACCCCGCTTCGGCGCGCGCTTTCGCCCGCAGGGTCACATCGGCCTCGCGCACATTCACCCGAGGGGAAAAAGCGGCATTTTCCGACAATTCGAGACTGCGGCGGGCAAATTCCGCCATTTCCGGGGAGCGTTCGTAAAGCGTCACTTCGGCCTTTTCCAGCCGCGCCGCCACCGCCATGCCGGCAGCACCGGCGCCGGCGCCGAGATCGGCGATCCGGCAGGCGCGGTCATCCGCCACCAGCGAGGCCAGAAGCATGGCATCCATGCCCGCCCGGTGCCCCCTGCCCTTCGGCTGGATGATGTGAAACCGGCCCCGGTGAAAGGCGTCGATCGTTTCGGAAATGCCGCCGCCCACCGCCGCTCAAGCCTCTTCGTTGCGCAACTCGTCGCCCAGCCCGGCATCGATGAGAATGCGGCGGGCCTGGTCGGCGCGGTCTTCTTCCACCAGGAACCTTCGCGGCAAAAGACCGAGCGATCCCTCCAGAATGCTCATCGCCTGATCGGCAATGAGGCAATGGATGCCGGCGTCCTTCATCAGGCTTTCAGCGAAGGAAAGAAGCACGGCATCGTTGGTACGGATCAGTTCACGCATGGATAAGCCCTAAATTCCCATCTTTTTGAATGGCTAGCGGCAATTCGCCCCTTGCCGCGCAAGGCGCCAGTTTTTATTGTCAAATACAAATTCGAACAGGAGTCCTGTCCCTTGGGCGTCGTCATACCGCTTGAAGAAAGCAAAAACAAACTCGCATCCGTCAAGCCGCTTGTCGACCTGACCCGCCCCGACATGGAACGGGTGAACCAGCTTATCCTTTCCAAGGCCGGTTCCGATGTCCAGATGATACCAGAGGTGGCCAATCATCTCATCTCCTCCGGCGGCAAGCGCCTGCGGCCGATGCTGACGCTCGCCTCGGCCTCGATGTTCGGCTACGAGGGCGATAATCACATCAAGCTCGCCACAAGCGTGGAGTTCATGCACACGGCGACGCTTCTGCACGACGATGTGGTGGATGAAAGCGATCTGCGCCGCGGCAAATCCACCGCCCGCACCATATGGGGCAACCAGGCAAGCGTTCTCGTCGGAGACTTCCTGCTCGGCCAGGCCTTCCGCATGATGGTGGATGTCGGTTCGCTGGATGCGCTCGACGTACTTTCTACAGCGGCTTCGGTGATCGCCGAAGGCGAGGTGCTGCAGCTTTCGGTCGCCAAGAACATGGAAACGACCGAGGACGATTACCTGCAGGTGATTCGCGCCAAGACGGCCGCCCTCTTTGCCGCCGCAGCCGAAGTCGGCCCCATCGTCGCCAAGACGGACAAGGCAACCCGCAGCGCGCTCAAATCCTACGGCATGAATCTCGGCCTCGCTTTCCAGCTGGTCGATGACGTGCTGGACTACGGTGGAAAGTCCGCCGATCTCGGCAAGAACACCGGTGACGATTTCCGCGAAGGCAAGATCACGCTGCCGGTCATCCTGTCCTATCGCCGCGGCACGCAGGATGAGCGCGCCTTCTGGCGCAACGCCATCGAAAAGGGCGAAAGCAGCGACGAGAACCTGGAGAAGGCGCTCGGCCTGATCACCAAATATAACGGTCTTGCCGATACGATCGGCCGCGCCACGCATTACGGCACCATTGCCCGTGACGCACTTGCGCCCCTGCCGCAAAGCGCCTGGAAAGACGCGTTGCTGGAAGTCATCGACTTCTGCATCGAGCGTCTCAACTGAGGCACAAGGCCATGCAAACGGCGGATGGACAGGACCATCCGCCCGACGTTCCGGGCCGGTTTCTCCGCAAGGTGTGATTGTGGCTAAAGCCATAATTTCTTGCGGGGTTGCTTCAAAAAAGCCATTCTATCGTGACCAATAATGGAAACTGATTTTTCCGTGCATTCGCACAAAGGCAAAGGTTCCCTCATGCGGCGTAAACCAGCACTCCGTCTTCTCTGCAGCGCGGCTCTTGCCGCTGCTCTCGCAATCGGTGCGGGTGCCAGCCCCGGCTTTGCGGAGACGAAGGCAAAACCGGAAGATAAAGCCGTTACCTTCGATCCCGGCAAGGTGAACACCTTCTCCGGCGCTTTCCTCGCCGGGCGCAATGCCGATGTCGACCAGGATTACCCCACCGCGATTTCGCTCTACAAGAAGGCGCTGGAATATGATCCGGCCAATTCGGAAATCCGCCAGCGGCTGATGATCGCCGAACTTCTGAGCGGCAACTTCGAGGCCGGCGCGAAGATCGCCGATTCCATGAAGGACGATACCTCGGTGGAGCGTGTGACGACCATCGTGCGCGGTCTTGACGCCATCAAGGACAAGGAATTCACCAAGGCCGAGAAGATCCTGAAATATACCGGTCCGAACGATCTCGACCGCATGGTCAACACGCTTCTGACCGCCTGGGCGCGTGCCGGTTCCGGCAAGCCGAAGGAAGCGCTGGCGCTCGTCAACAATATGAAGGGTCCGGGCTGGATTTCGATCTTCCAGAAATACAATGCCGCGGCCATCGCGCTGGTTTCCGGCAATACCGAAGCCGCCCGCAAGAGCCTGAACGAAGCCGTGACGGATCGTGAAGGCGGAGCCACGGCCTCCGATACCTATATGCGCGCGGTCATGGCGCTTGCGCGGCTGGAAGCTTCCGCCGGCAACAAACAGAAGGCACTGGATGCGATCGCCGTCGGTGATACTTTCGCACCGAATTACGCGCCGCTGAAAGCGCTTCGCGAGGCGATTGAAAAGGGCGAAAAGCCGGAGCAGCAGATCACCAATGCGGTGGAGGGCGCCGCCAGCGTCATGTTCTCGATTGCCGGCGCGTTGAACCGCGAAGGCGCCGAAGAGATCGTGACCCTTTACCTGCAGACATCGCGCGCCCTTGATCCCAAGAGCCCGGATACGCTCATCCTTCTCGGCGGTCTTGCCGAAGCGATGAAGCAGCCTGAGCGTGCCATCACCTTCTATCGCGAAGTGCCGAAGGATTCGCCGATGTACCGCATCTCCGAGCTGCAGCTCGGACTGACGCTGGCGCAGACCGGCAAGGTGGACGAGGCGCGCAAGCATCTCAAATCCCTGCTTGAATCCGATCCGAAGGATGTCCGTTCCTACCTCGCCTATGGCAGCGTGCTTTCGGACGCCAAGGATTACCGGGCCATGGCGGAGAACTACGACAAGGCCATCGAGGTCATCGGCGCCGTGGCGCAGAAATCCGACTGGTCGGTGTTCTTCCAGCGCGGCATCGCCTATGAGCGGCTGAAGCAATGGGACAAGGCCGAACCAAATTTCAAGCGGGCGCTGGAACTGAACCCGGAGCAGCCGCAGGTGCTGAATTATCTGGGCTATTCCTGGGTAGACAAGGGCATCAATCTCGATGAAGCCATGAAGATGATCAGCCGCGCGGTCGAGCTTCGGCCGAACGACGGTTATATCGTCGATTCGCTCGGCTGGGCACATTATCGCCTTGGCGACTTCGACCAGGCCGTGACGGAGCTGGAACGCGCAATCGAGCTCAAGGCCGGTGACCCCACCATCAACGACCATCTGGGCGATGCCTATTGGCGCGTCGGCCGCAAGATCGAGGCCGTTTATCAGTGGAACCGTGCCCTGATCGGCGACAATGACGATGTCGACAAGGCCAAGGTGAAGGAAAAGATCGCCAACGGCCTGCCGCCTGTCGAAAAGGACGCTGAAAACACCGCCAAGAAGGACGTGGTGCCGCAACCGCCGGCTCCCCCGGCACCGGCGACCCCTGCTCCGGACAAGAAATCCTGACGCGGCATGCGCGTGCATGAGGTTTCCGGGGCCACCGAAACAATCGAGGCGGCCCCGGCCAAGATCAATCTGGCGCTGCATGTGACCGGCCAGCGGGCGGATGGTTATCATCTGCTCGAAACGCTTGTGACATTCACCGAGGCCGGCGATGTGATCCGCATTCGCAACGCCGACGCCGACAGCTTCTCCATTTCCGGCCCCTTCGGCGATCTTCTGCGCACTGGCGATGGCGGCGACAATCTCGTCACCCGCGCCAGAGACATGCTGCGCGATGCTCTTGCCTCAACAGGCCAGCCCGTCCGCCCGGTCGACATTCACCTTGAAAAGAACCTGCCGGTTGCCTCGGGCATCGGCGGCGGTTCGGCGGATGCCGCGGCGACGCTGCGCGGGCTTTTGCGGCATTGGAGTGCCACGATCGCGCCGGAAAAGCTTGCTTCTCTTGCACTGAAGCTCGGTGCGGACGTGCCGATGTGCCTTGCAAGCCGGCCGCTGATCGCGCGTGGTATTGGCGAGGACATCGAAGCGCTCACCGACCTGCCGGAACTCTTCATGGTTCTGGCCAACCCGTTGAAAGCCGTCTCGACACCGGAGATTTTCCGGCGATTGCAGAACAAGGCCAATCCGCACCTGCCCGCCCATGCGACAATTGGCTGGATGGATTTTCTCACCCAAAGCCGCAACGATCTGCAGCCGCCGGCTCAGGCGCTGCTGCCTGAAATCGGAGAGATAACCGGGCTGCTGTCTGAGGAAGGGGCCGCCCTTGTCCGCATGTCCGGTTCGGGGGCAACCTGTTTCGGGATTTTTCATTCCTTCGATGCCGCCCAAAACGCGGAAACATCGCTTCGGAAGAAACGTCCCGGCTGGTATTTTCAGGCAACGCGGACCATTTGAGGGCCGGATATTTCGAGGATAAGGCCATGGCAGGCGATAGACCCTTCATTCCCCTTGGCATTGCGGTTCTGACCGTTTCGGACAGCCGCACGCTGGAGAACGACAAGTCCGGCGACACGCTCGTCGCAAGGCTGGAAGAAGCGGGCCACAGGCTCGCGGCCCGCGCCATCGTGCCGGATGACAAGGCAGCGATTGCCGACACCGTGCGCGAATGGACGCTGTCTGAGGGCGTGGATGTGGTCATCACCACCGGCGGTACCGGCTTCACTGGCCGGGACGTGACACCGGAGGCGCTGGAGCCGCTGTTCGAAAAGCGCATGGACGGGTTTTCCGCCCTCTTCCACCGCATCTCCTACGACAAGATCGGCACCGCCACCATCCAGTCGCGCGCAACCGGCGGCGTGGCGAATGCGACCTTCATTTTCGTGCTGCCTGGCTCTCCGGGCGCCTGCAAGGACGCGTGGGACGGCATTCTCAAGGCCCAGCTCGATTATCGCCACCTGCCCTGCAATTTCGTGGAGATCATGCCAAGGCTTGATGAGCATTTGAAGCGCGGCAAAAGCTGAGTATCCGTATCGCTTGCCAAGCCGCAATACAGTTCGTTTTTCCATCCACTCACCCGTAATGCGGCTGACGCTTCGCGTAGTATGGGTTGTTCCCGCGACGCGGAATGCCACAAGCTCGGCGGCCTCTAACCGCCGAGCGTGTCGTCATCATAAAGCTTATCGGCGGTTTCTCTCGCGAAGCTCGGCCGAAGGGTCGATCATCATGGAGGTGTCGAAACGGCTGTTCGTGCGTTCAACCATGCCGTTATCGAGCACGCGGAAACGGACTTCCGGGTTGGAGACAGATGTCGCCGTATCGCCCGCGTTTCCGTGGTCCTGGGTGATTTTTGCAATCGGCGAAGCGGTGTTGCTGAGAATACCGTTTGCAAAAGCGGTGGAGGTTGCGGAAATCAGGACGAAGGCGGCGATGGTCAGATTTTTGATCATGGTCTGGATCCTCGTAACAGGTAACACTGCAGCTTGCAGCATCGTGAAAGTAAAACCCCGGCTTTTCAGCCGCTTGTCGCCGACTATACAAATTTGTAAATCTGCAGATCCGTGAAATGCCGCAATAAAGCCCGATTTCCGGCGGAGCAGGACCAGCCGCCCCATAGAAAATCCGGATTTCAGGTAACGTCATCATCCATGAAAATACTTCTAGTAGAAGACGACAATACAACCGGAAACTATATTACGAAGGGGCTGACCTCGGCCGGCCATACGATCGACTGGGTCAGGGACGGGCGTGACGCACTGGCTGCGGGACTGGATTGCGGATATGACATCGCCGTTGTTGACCGCATGATCCCCGGACTGGATGGTCTCAATCTGGTCAAGAGCCTGCGCGCGGCTTCGATACGCGTTCCCATCCTTTTTCTGACGGCGATGAGCGGTGTTGATGACCGTGTCGAAGGGCTGGAAGCCGGCGGCGACGACTATCTGGTAAAACCGTTCGCTTTCTCGGAATTGACGGCTAGGATCAATGCTCTCGTTCGGCGACCGCCCATTGCCACGGAGAAGACGCGCCTGCGTGTCGGCGACCTCGAAATGGACCTCGTCGCCAGAACAACGTCGCGCGGAGGACAGCGGATCGACCTCTTGCCACGCGAATTCTCGCTTCTGGAACTGCTCATGCGCAACGAAGGTCGAATCCTGACGAAAACGATGTTTCTCGAAAAAATCTGGAACTTCAATTTCGACCCGCAAAGCTCCGTCGTGGAAACGCACATCAGCCGGCTGAGGGCGAAAATCGACAAACCGTTCGACCAGCCGCTTCTGCATACCGTCAAGAACACGGGCTACACCCTGCATGCCCGGCGCTAGCTTTCTGAAAAGCACCGCCGTCAGGCTGGCAATCATCTACATCGCCCTGTTCATCACCGCATCGCTTGGTGCAAACATCGCAGCCTACCGGATGGTTGTCAGTTTCCTCGACGACCGCCTGAACGCCAATGTCCAGGAGCGTTATCGGGAGATCGCATCGGCCTTCGACGCACGCGGCATTCAGGGCGCCGTGGACATGATCGATAATCACAGCCCAGCCATCAGGGGCCAGGAGACCATCTACGCATTGCGCAGCCCGGCCGGAGAACTGCTCGCGGGAAGCAATCGATTTTCGGATGTCCCATCCGGTTATTCGATCCTTGAACCCAACGACCATCACGGCAGTGCGTCCCACTACAAGCTTTTCAATGGTCCTCTGGGGCCGAACGCTCTCGTGGTGGGGATCAACTCCGGAGACACGGATGAACTGGCCCGCATCGTTCTCATCAGTTTCGGATGGGCGACCGCGATCGTTCTTTCCATAGGCATGACGGGAGCCGCCATATTGGCGTATCGAACGCGCCGCCGCATCTCGTCGCTGGCGCAAATCGCCCACGCCATCGGACATGGCGAGCTTTCAAAACGGCTTCCAATTTCATCACGCATGGATGAAATCGACATATTTTCAGCGGAAATCAATGTGGCTCTGGCAAGACTGGACTCCAGCGTAGCAGCATTGAAGCAGGTGACGACCGACGTCGCCCATGACCTCAAGACCCCGATTGGCCGGACATTCCTCGTGCTGGAAGATGCGCTCAATGCGCATGCGGTTGACGAGATGAGGACCAGCGTTGAGACCGCTCTTGAAGAACTGCGATCCATAGCAAATACGTTCGATGCTCTTCTGCGGATTGCCCAGATCGAAGCGCGAAGCAGGACCGCCCGCTTCACCGCCTTCGATCTTTGCGACATCGTCGGTGAAATCTACGAAACCTATGAGGTTATTGCCGCGGAGGAAGGCTATGAGCTGACGATGCGCGGTGCTGCGGGCGGCTGCCGGATCAATGGCGATCCTGATCTCATTCGCCAATTGTTGGCGAACCTGTTGTCCAACGCCATGCGGCATACCCCCGTCGGGTCAAGAATTTGCCTCGAAGTGTCGCGCGGGGAAGGACAGATCCTGTTAAATATCGCCGATAACGGGCCAGGCATATCAGACGAAGACCGGGCGCAGGTGCTCGACCGGTTCTATCGGGCTGAGAAAAGCAGAACCACCGCGGGGTCCGGACTTGGCCTGAGCCTTGTCAAAGCCATATCGGAACTACACGGCGCCGCCGTGACGCTTTCGAACAACAACCCCGGTTTGCGCGTGGCCGTTCAGTTTCAGGAACTGCGCGCGTGAGGCAGGCTCCGTTTTGCCTTGCCCCAAAATCCAGCGCAAACCGCAATGCCATATTGATCCATGGTGAAGCCTCTCCATCTCTGGAAAAGCTGCACCCTGACAGGCCGAACCTGAAGATTTACGCCAGATATTTCCGGAAGAAATCCGTCGTCCGCCCCCAGGCGAGATCAGCGGCCGCCTTGTCGTAACGCGCCGATGACGTGTCATTATTGAAGGCATGGTTGACGCCGTCATAGACGAAGATTTCGAAGGTCTTGCCGTTTTCCTCCAGCGCCTTTTTATAGGCATCGATGCCGGCGTTGATGCGCTCGTCGAGACCGGCATAATGCAAAAGCAACGGCGCCTTGATGGCCGGCACATCGGCCGCCGCTGGTTGCTGGCCGTAATAGGCGACACCGGCATTCAAGCCTGCCGATTTGGTGGCGAAACGGTTGACCAGCCCGCCGCCCCAGCAGAAACCGACCGCGCCGACCTTGCCATTTGCCCCCTGCCTTGCCGCAAGCCACACCCTGCCCGCTTCGGCGTTGGCGACGGTTGCCTCCATGTCGAGACCGCTGAACATTTCCCGCGCCTTGTCCTCATCCGAGGGCGTTCCACCCTGCGGCGAGAGGAAATCGACCGCAAGCGCCCGGAAACCGGCGAGCGCCACACGTCTCGCCACGTCGCGAATATGGTCGTTCAGGCCACGGTTTTCATGGATGACGATGACGGAACCAATGGGGCCGGATACCGACTTCGGCGTGACGAGGTAACCCTTCATCTCGCCGCCCGGCGCCGGATAGGTCACGTCTTCCGCGACAATGCCCGCATCGTCAGGCGCAACGATGGCCGCACGGGCGCTGTTGGCCGAAAGAAGCGGCGCAATGGCAGCCGCGGCGGCGCCCGAGCCGGCAAGCACTGTAAGCTTTTCCATGAATTTGCGACGGTCGAGGCTGAGATGGGTATATTCATCGTAAGCGTCGATCATGGCCTGGGTAATCTTAGGCTTGTCCATCGCTCTATCCTCCTTGAACGCGCGGATGTGGAAGGATAGCGCAGATCGCAGGGCGGGGAACAAGGCGGGCGGAAGCGGCGCCACACATTTGCGTGAGCGCCGCAACCGGTTTTGACGTCAGGCGGCGAGGTCCACGACGATACGGCCGTCGATCTTGCCCTCTTCCATGCGGTGGAAGATGTCATTGATGTTTTCGAGCTTGTCCCAGGAGAAGTGGGCGGCAACCTTGCCTTCACCGGCGAAGGTCAGCGCTTCCTCCAGATCCTGCCGCGTGCCGACGATGGAGCCGCGCACCGTGATGCGCTTCAGCACCGTGTCGAACACCGGAATGGAGATGAATCCCGGCGGCAGGCCGACAAGTGCCATCGTGCCCTTGGAACGCAGGAAACCATAGGCCTGCTCCATGGCCTTTGGCGAAACCGCCGTCACCAGCGCGCCATGGACGCCGCCGGTCGCCTTCTGCACCTGCTCCACCGCATCGGGTGCGCGACCGTTGACGACAACGTCGGCTCCGAGTTTTTTCGCTAGCGCCAGCTTGTCGTCGAAGATATCGGCGGCAACGACATGCATGCCCATGGCCTTGGCATATTGCACGGCCATGTGCCCAAGCCCGCCAATGCCGGAAATGACCACCCATTCACCCGGCCGGACTTCGGTTTCCTTGAGACCCTTGTAAACCGTGACACCGGCGCAAAGCACGGGTGCGGCCGGGCCGAAATCCAGATTGTCCGGCAGGCGGCCGACAAATTTCGGATCGGCGAGGCCATATTCGGCAAAGCTGCCATTCACGGAATAACCTGAGTTCTTCTGGCTCGGGCACAGCGTTTCCCAGCCGGTGCGGCAGGGGATGCAGCATCCGCAGGCGGTGTAGAGCCAGGGCGTGCCGGCGCGGTCGCCTTCCTTGATGCCGGTAACGCCAGCGCCGATTTTTGCGACATAACCGGCACCTTCATGGCCGGGAATGAAGGGCGGGTTGGGCTTGACCGGCCAGTCACCCGTTGCGGCGTGCAGGTCGGTGTGGCAAACGCCCGTCGCCTTGTAGTTGATGAGAATTTCACCGGGGCCGGGATCCGGTATCGCCACTTCCTCGATGGTCAGCGGTTTTCCAAATGCGCGGACGACCGCCGCCTTCATTGTCTTAGCCATGACATACTCCCTAATCTCTGCTCGCCTGAAATCCTCGACGGCGGGCAGAGATTAACGGGGATGGGGCGTCATGGAATTGACCCATCGCAAGCCGGAGCATTTTGCACGGTGGGATTGTCTCACTTATGAGGCAACCTCACGCTGCTGTTTCACTCCAGCGCCAACCAGATGGCGAGCCAGGCCCAAAGGCAGACGATGAGCGCAAAACCGATGCCGAACAATGCGCCGCGCTGGCGCAGGCGGTTGCTGGTGACATGGACATAGGAATGGGCGCAGCGCGAAAGTACGAACAGCCATGCCAGAACGACGGTGACGATATTGTCCGCATCCGTGATGTAGAGCAGCAGGCAGGCAACGTGGAACAGCACCGGCAGTTCGAACTGATTGGCGATGTTGCGGTTCACCAGATAGCTTTCGCGCGCCTCCTCGCCCCGGTCACGCAGCTTGATCGCCGATTCGCGATCCTTGAAGGTGTATTTGTTGCGCCGGATGATCAGAAGACCGTAAAGCCAGAAGACCAGAAAGACATGGGCGATCATCGGCCAGAACATTGCGGTCGTGGGTGACATGCTTTCTTCTCCAATCATGAAAACGCTCCCCGATCCGGCATGAATCGGGGAGCGCCAAATACTCAGTATCCTTTTACGGATTCGCCTCGAAAGATCAAACCGCGCCGGGGTAGTTCGGGCTTTCGCGGGTGATCGTCACGTCGTGTGCGTGGCTTTCACGCAGGCCCGCGCTGGAGATGCGCACGAAGGTGGCGCGTTCCTGGAATTCCTTGATGTTGCTGCCGCCGACATAACCCATGGCAGCCTTCAGGCCGCCGGCCAGCTGATGCAGCACACCGGAAACCGGACCCTTATAGGGAACCTGGCCTTCGATGCCTTCCGGCACGAGCTTCAGCGTATCGCGCACTTCGGCCTGGAAATAACGGTCTGCGGAACCGCGCGCCATGGCGCCAACGGAGCCCATGCCGCGATAGGCCTTGAAGGAACGGCCCTGATAGAGGAACACTTCGCCCGGGCTTTCATCCGTGCCGGCCAGCAGCGAGCCGATCATGACGGCGGAAGCGCCGGCGGCTATGGCGTCGGCCAGATCGCGCGAGAGCGTGATGCCGCCATCGGCGATAACGGGGATGTCAGCCGCATTGGCCGCTTCCACCGACGCCATGACGGCCGCCAGCTGCGGAACGCCGACGCCGGCGACGATGCGGGTGGTGCAGATGGAGCCGGGGCCGATACCGACCTTGACGGCGTCCGCGCCGGCATCGATCAGCGCCTTGGTACCGTCAGCGGTGGCGACATTGCCGGCGATGATGCGAACCGAGTTCGACATCTTCTTGACCAGCGAGACGGCATCCAGCACGCGCTGCGAATGGCCGTGGGCGGTATCAACGACCAGAAGGTCGACACCGGCATCGATAAGGCGCTCGGCGCGCTCGATGGCGTCAGCACCAACGCTGATGGCGGCGGCGGCGCGAAGACGGCCCTGCGCATCCTTGGTGGCATTGGGGTTGAGCTGCGACTTCTCGATATCCTTGACGGTAATGAGGCCGACGCAATTGCCCTTGGCGTCCACAACCAGCAGCTTTTCGATGCGGTGCTTGTGCAGCAGGCGACGGGCTTCCTGCTGATCGACGCTGCTTTCCTTGACCGTGACCAGGTTTTCGCGGGTCATCAGTTCGTAGATTTTCTGCTGCGGATCGGAAGCGAAGCGCACATCGCGGTTGGTGAGGATGCCGACGAGACGGCCGTTCTTGTGACCACCGGAACCGCCGTTTTCCACGACCGGAATACCGGAAATGCCGTGCGCCTTCATCAGCGCCTGCGCTTCTGCGAGCGTCGCGTCCGGGCCGATGGTGACCGGGTTGACAACCATACCGCTTTCGAACTTCTTCACCTGCCGGACTTCTTCGGCCTGTTCGATGGGGGTCAGGTTGCGGTGGATGACGCCGATGCCGCCGGCCTGGGCCATGGCGATGGCGAGACGGCCTTCAGTGACCGTATCCATGGCGGAAGACAGGATCGGCAGGTTCAGATCGATATCGCGGGCAATGCGGGTGGCGATATTCGTCTGTCCCGGCATGACTTCGGAATGTCCGGGTTGCAGCAACACATCGTCAAATGTGAGAGCGTCCAAACCAGTGGGTGTTTGAATGATGCGTGCCATGACCAAATTCCTTCATACTGAAAATGCGTGGCCGTTCCGGAACGAAAAGTTCACCCCGGCGCCCTGCAAGGATTGCTTGGAAGTTGGCGAGGGCTGGTAACACGTTCATGACAGGAAGGGAATAGAAAAAACCCGGAATAACCTTCCGGGTTTCCTCTGTTGCTGCATTGCAGCAGATCTCAGATGTCGAACTGGTAGGATTTCGGCACGAAACGGTAACCCGTATCCAGCTTTTCCGCATAACCGACAGAAGGGAAAGGCATATGGTAACCGAGGAAGGGCAGCCGGTCGGTGGCGATCATGTCATAGACCTTCTTGCGGGTCGCAGCGGCAGCCGCCTTGTCCATGTCGAACTTTACTTCCCAGTCTGGCTTCTGCAGGGAAAGCACGAAATGGTTGGCCGTATCCGCCGTCAGGATCAGCTGCTTGCCTTCCGATTCGACACGGAAAATCATGTGGCCCGGCGAATGGCCGAAAGCCGCCACGCTGGTAACCCCGGAAACGACACTGGCACCGTCACCGATGAAGGTCGCCTTTTCCGCCAGCGGCTTGACGTTGGCGAGAACGCCCTTGTGACCGCCTTCGGCAGGCGTGCCGACGCGCTTCTCATCCGTCCAGAAATCATATTCCGCCTGGCCGAAGACATAACGCGCCTTTGAAAAGGCCGGCGCACCCTTTTCCATCAGCCCGCCAATATGGTCACCATGCATATGGGTCAGCACCACCACGGTCACGTCCTCGGGCGTATAACCGGCCGCAGCCATGCCTTCGGTCAGGCGGCCATTGCCGGCGCCGCGGCCAGCCTCGCCGAAACCCGTGTCGAACAGTACGAGATCGGAGCCGGTATTGATGAGAACTGGCGAGAAGGAATTAACGAACTGATCCTTCGGCAGAAAATTGTCTTCCAGCAATTTACCCACGGTCTCGGCCGACTGGTCCGTGCCGAAGGTCTCTCCCGGATTGGGCGCGGCGCGAGAACCGTCCTTGACGACCAGCACCTCGAAATTGCCGAGCTTGAAGCGGTTGGTTTCAGGCGGCATCGCGTGTTTTATCTCCATGGAAGTCTGCGGCTGGTTCGTCTGGGCGTCTGCGCTGCGCACCATCAAAAGCGGCGCGCCGAGAACGCTTGCGCCGGCCGCACCGATGAGGCCGCGTCTGCTCATGCTCAAGGATTTGGTCATCATCTTGTCTCCGATATCGCCAACTGGCCGTGATCGCCAACTGAACTGGCCCAACGGACAATAGAGCGAGAAAGTTGCAAGAAAACCGGCCTCACGCAGGTTTGATCGGAACTTGAGAAATTGATAATTAACGTGTTGGCAAGCCGTCTTATCAGGCGTAGGAGGAACGGCGATATCCTTTGTCGCAGCGGAAAACCGCAGGCAGCCTCATGAACCGCATCATTCCCCTGATCCTGGCAGTCGCTCTCTTCATGGAGCAGATGGACTCCACCGTCATCGCCACCTCGCTTCCGGCGATTGCCGCCGACCTCCATGTCGGGCCAATCACGCTGAAGCTCGCGCTGACCGCCTATATGGTGGCGCTGGCGATCTTCATTCCCATCAGCGGCTGGATGGCCGACAAATACGGTGCGAAGAAAATCTTCCGTTTCGCCATCGGCGTTTTTGTGGTGGGCTCGATCTGCTGCGCGGTTTCCTCCTCGGTGTTCGAATTCGTTCTCTCGCGTTTCCTGCAGGGCATGGGTGGGGCGATGATGACGCCCGTTGGCCGTCTCGTGCTGCTGCGCACGACCAAGCGCAGCGAACTCGTCTCCGCCATGGCGCTCTTGACCATACCGGGGCTCGTCGGGCCGCTCACAGGTCCGCCGATCGGCGGTTTCATCACCACCTATTTTTCATGGCACTGGATTTTCCTCATTAACGTGCCGATCGGCATCATCGGCATCTGGCTCGCGACGATCTTCCTGCCGGAAATCGAAACCACCAATCCGCCACCCATGGACGGCAAGGGTTTCGTGCTGTCGGGCATCGCCGCCTCCGGCGTGGTGTTCGGCCTCTCCGTCGTCAGCCTTCCCGCCCTGCCGCCGGCCATCGGCATCGCCTCGACGATCATCGGTTTCATCTGCGGTTTTCTTTATCTGCGCCACGCCGCGCGCCACCCCGCCCCCATTCTGGATTTTCGCATTTTCCAGAACGCGACCTTCCGGGCGGCTTCCATCGGCGGCACCGTTTTCCGCATTTCCACGGGCGCCATACCCTTCCTGATGCCGCTGATGCTGCAGATCGGTTTCGGGCTCAATCCGTTCCAATCGGGCATGATCACCTTTGCCGGCGCTATCGGGGCGATCACCACGAAATTCATGGCCAAACGGGTGTTTGCGGCAACGGGTTTCCGCTCGACGCTGATCGGGGCCGGTATCGTCGGCGCGTTCACGACGCTCGCCAACAGCTTCTTCACGCCGGAAACGCCCTATCCGCTGATCATGATCTTTCTGGTCACGGCGGGATTTGCCCGTTCCTTCTTCTTTACCGGATCGAACGCGCTCAGCTATTCCGATATCGAGGACAGCCAGGCCAGCCAGGCGACCTCGATGGCGTCAGTGTTGCAGCAGATCAGCCTGGCGCTGGGCGTTGCCTTCGCAGCTTCCATTCTGGAGGTCAGCAGCATGATGTCCGGCACGCATCTGCAGCTTGCCGATTTCCACATCGCCTTCACCATCGTCGCGCTGGTGTCGCTGTTCGCCATCGTGCCGATCATCCGCATGGATGCACAGGCCGGGGCGGCCGTTTCCGGCCACCGCGGCAAGGTTTCACAACCGGCGGAGTGATCAGTCTTCGACTGCCTCTTCAGCGTCGGCATCCACTGCCGGCTCGTTCTTGCGGCCCTTGAAGTGCTTGGCGAGCAGGAACATCTCGACCGATTCCGAGCGTGAAGACGCCGGCTTGATATGCAGGACCTGCTTGAAGTTCTTCTTCAACATGTCCAGCAACGCCTTTTCCGTGCCGCCCTGGAAGGTCTTGGCGAGGAAATGGCCCCCTTCCGCCAGCACCTGAACGGCAAAATCGGCCGCGACTTCGCAGAGATGCATGGTGCGGATATGGTCGGTCTTCTGGTGCCCCGTGGTGGGCGCAGCCATGTCCGACAGCACCAGATCGGGCGTGCCGCCGACGGCCTCCATCAGCTTTTCCGGTGCGCTCGGATCGAGGAAGTCGAGCTGCAGGATCTTCACGCCGGGAATGGGATCGATCTCGAGGAAGTCGATGGCCGCGACGCGGATGTCATCCTCGGTCGAATCCGTCACCTTGGCGGCGATCTGCGACCAGCTGCCGGGGGCGGCGCCAAGGTCGATGATGCGGTGTGCGCCTTTGAGGATCTGGTGCTTGTCGTTGATTTCCAGAAGCTTGAAGGCGGCGCGGGCGCGATAGCCTTCCAGCTTGGCGCGCTGCACATAGGGGTCATTGATATGACGTTCCAGCCAGCGGCGCGACGAGGCCTTGAGCTTGGTCTTCTTGACCTTCTGACCGATCTTGCGGCCGGTGCGATTGGTGCTTGTCGGCGCCTTGCTCATGTCAAACCTTCCGTTCTGTCCTGCCGTACAATCTGCATGCGCCTTATGCGGTTGCGCCGCCATGCGCCGTCATCCGCCATCATATCCGTCAACAGGCCTTCACGCAGGCCACGATCCGCCACCCGCATGCGGCGTGCCGGCCAGCGGCGGCGAATGGCCTCGAGAATGGCGCAGCCGGCCAGAACCAGATCGGCCCGATCAGGACCGATGCAGGCATTGGCGGCGCGGCCGGCGAAATCCCATGCCAGTAACTTGTCCTGCATCGCCGTCACCTCGGCATCGGAAAGCCACAGGCCATCCACCTTGCGGCGATCATAACGCGGCAAATCGAGATGGACGCCGGCAAGCGTCGTCACCGTGCCTGAGGTTCCGATCAGGTGAAAATCCTCGTGGTGCATCTGTGGCGCGAGCGGCGGGCAATGGAAGGCATCCAGCAGCCCTTCGACTTCCCGCACCATGGCGGCAAACACATCCGGCGTCACGTCGCGGCCGCCATGGCGTTCCGACAGCGTGACAACGCCGACCGGCAGCGATGTCCAGTGGGTGATGTGGTTGGCGAGCCGGTTCGAGCGATTTTCACCGACCTTGATGACCGCGATTTCCGACGATCCGCCGCCAATATCGAACAGCACGACGGAGCGTGCTTCACGCCCGACAAGCGACGCGCAGCCCGAAACCGCAAGCCGGGCTTCCGTCTCACGGCTGATGATTTCGAGCTTCAGCCCCGTTTCCCGCGTAACACGCGCCAGAAATTCCTCGCCATTGGAGGCCGCACGGCAGGCTTCGGTGGCAATCAACCGCATGCGCCGGATCGGACGACCGGAGAGTTTCGCCGAGCAGACTTTCAGCGCTTCCACGGCGCGGTCCATCGCATCATCGGAAAGCCGGCCGCTCGACACCAGCCCCTCGCCCAGCCGGACGATGCGCGAAAAGGCATCGACCACCCGGAACTGGCCGGGCCGCGTCGGCTGCGCGATCAGCAGGCGGCAATTATTGGTGCCGAGATCAAGCGCCGCATACATGTCCGCCAGCGGCTCCTGGCCATGCTCATGCTGGCGGCCGGCGTGGCGGGCGGAGATTTCCGATTGCGACCGGTGCGGTTCCTGCGCGGAGCCATTCGCACGGCCATTCTGCTTGCCGACATGTTTCGGCGCATGGGTGGGAACCAGCGGACGGCCCTGCGGGTCACGACCGCGCGGATCGCGATGTCCGCGTTTGCGGTTGCGCGCTTTTCGCCCGCCGCCGGGCGGCACTGAAGATGGGGTTGCACCATCGGGCACGGCTGGAGCCTGCACCTGTCCACTGGCAGCAGTCACAGCTTGCTGAGACGTGCCTTTGCCGCGAGAGCGCCTACGGCGCTTTCTCTTGCGCGGCTCGGCATCCGGCTCGAGAGCCGATACGTAGGAGGAACCGGCCGGAACATCCGCGGCAACATTATGCGACAACACAGCAGCGTCACGGGGCTTACCGTCACGCTTGTGTTTCTTGCCACGACGGGATCGCTTCGCTTTCCCTTTGTTCGCCACCGACGCCCCTTGTTCCGACGGCTTTGGGCCGTTTCCGGGGTCGATCACTGTCTTGTCCATTTCGCCGCGCACAAGCGTAGACGCTATGCTGCTGGCTTTCATAAGGTTTCGTTGGGTGGACAATACCAGCGCAGGCGATTTTAGCCAAATGGTTTTTGGCAGGCTGGGTGTGGGGAGGATGCGTGCATCGTCAAGGCTGGGTACGGATCATCGTAGTCGCAGCAACGGTTTCGGAGGATTCTCGAAATAAGGAGGCCGGTCGGGGCAGCGTGAAGACTTGCGGAAACTTTCCGCAAATCGAGAGGGAAACTCCCCTCTCCCGGTAAGTCCTTGTGACATATAAACTTACTGGGAGAGGGGAATGGTACGGTTGAGTGGGGTCGAACCACCGACCTCAGGTGCCACAAACCTGCGCTCTAACCAACTGAGCTACAACCGCACATGAAACGCCGAAGCGGCGTCACGGGGGGTGACATAAAAGGTGTTTTCCCCATTTGCAAGTGCCTCTTTGAATTTTGCGAAAAAAGGCTGCGAAAGGCAAGCGCTTTTCGATAGGGTGCCCTGAGAGCGGGAAGCGCGAATGGGCCTGTTGATGTTAACTCTATTTGGCGATTCATCCACCGGGCGGTGGACCGGGCCGCGCTGTGAAGTTATTTAAAATTCTGTTAACGTGATGCCTTAGCAGGTTTACGTTTCGGCTTCATGAGGAAGCTGAAAAGCCCGCAAGGTCCGGTAGTGCCAGAATAGGTTTCGACATGCCCGCCGTCCAGTATCCCTTTATCGATATCGCAGTGCATGAACGGGTGCGTGAAGGTTTCGGGCGCGGTGAAGCTATGGCGCTGTTTTCGCTCGACCTTCAAAATGTTCTCTGGGCCAATGGGCGGGGCGCGGCGCTGTTCGGCACGCCGATGGTTTACGATTTTCTGGAACAGGGGCCGAAACGGCAGGACGTGACCTTCCGGCAACTGGCGGCCACGGCGGCCCGGCTTTCCAAGGCCGGCGACGGCCTGCCGTTTACCATTCGCATCACCTCGGGTTTTCGCAGCCTTGCCGTCACCGCCCGCGCGGAGATCATCGAGGCGGAGCCTGGCCATCCGGCCATTCTGTTTTCCGCCCTCACCGATCAGGCCGCGCCCGACGTGGCCGAATGCGCCCGGCGCATGATCGAAGGGTTTGACGATCCGGATATTCATATGGCGGTTCTGAACGGCGACAATGAGATCATTGCCGCCTCGCCCGGCTTTTCGTCGCTCGGCATTACGCCGCACACGGCACGCACCCTGGTGAAAATGGCCGCTGGCCAGTCCGGTCACCTCGTCAAGCGCCCGGTGCCGACCGGCAAGGGTTATCTGCCCGCCGCCACCGGCCAGATCACGGCATCGCCCGAACTGAACCTGATGTTCGTGGTGGAAACCGCGCTCGGGACGCTCGATCCCGTCAACGGCTTTACCGAGGAGAAGCCGCAGGAGGCCCCGGCCATAGCAGAGCCCGCCTTGCCGGTTGCGGAAACCGCGCCCGTCATCGCGGCGGCAGCCTCTTTTGATGCCGTTCTCGATGCTGTTGCCGGCATAGAGGATGTGGAAGACGAGCAGGACATACTGGCCGATCCCGAAGACGAAGCAGAGGCGGAAGCCGAGGTGGAGCAGGATCGCGTTTTGCCTTTGCCGGAAACCGAAACGCAGGCTCCTCTGGACGTTCCCCTGCGGGATGCCGATGCCGCCGCGAATGTGGCGATGACCGACGACATCGCCGATCTCTTCGAACTCGACGCGGATGAAGCGGTGGCTCCCGCAACCGACCGGACAGTCAGCGAAGATCAGGGCGAAGAGGCCGTGGAGACGGAGAACGCACCAGCGGAAGAAGGGATTACCGAAGCCGCAACGGCAGCGGATGCCCCATCGGCCAACGGGGATATTCCAGTGGAAACGGCGCTTGCGGAAGAAGCACGGCCTTTTGTCTTCAATCCCGGTGCGCGCGCTTCCCGCTTTGTCTGGAAAATCGACGCCGAGGGGCGTTTCAGCTCGATCTCGCATGAATTCGCGGAAGCCGTGGGTGCAAAGGCGGCGGCCGTGGAAGGCATGGGTTTCGCCGATGTCGCCGCATTGTTCAATCTCGATCCGGACGGCAAGATCCGTGAGCTTCTCGGCCGTCGCGATACCTGGTCGGGCAAGACGATCTACTGGCCGGTGGAAGGCACATCCCTGATGGTGCCGATCGATCTCGCCGCCCTGCCCACCTATACCCGCCTGCGTGAATTTGACGGTTTCCGTGGTTT
This sequence comes from Agrobacterium tumefaciens, assembly GCA_017744915.1. Classification (GTDB taxonomy): domain Bacteria; phylum Pseudomonadota; class Alphaproteobacteria; order Rhizobiales; family Rhizobiaceae; genus Agrobacterium; species Agrobacterium tumefaciens_I. The sequence continues at coordinate 498,887 of JAGIAH010000009.1, read as the reverse complement.
CGGCATCGTGCGGCTGGCCGATGCCACCGAGGACCCGCACGCGACCGGCCTGACCTTCCTGGACGGCGAAGGGGCTGATCCGGCAGAGGTTTTGCCGCAGCCCGCCATCGAAGATGAGGGCCATGAACTGCTGGCCTTTATCGACGAGGATGACGACGCGGACGATAATTCCGGCTCGGCGGCAGAGGCTGAAACCCCGATTGAGGAGGTCGAAACCGCAGACGATACTGCGAACGAGGTTTCGCCGGACGAACAGCACCATGATTACACGCCGCCGGAATTCGAAGCGCCGGTCACGGCGCCCGCACCGGAGCCATCCTATTCCGACAAGATCGTTCATCTGGAGGAACGCCGCTCGCGCTCCCGCGAAGGCCTGACCGCAGGCGAGCAGGCCGCCTTCCGCGAAATCGGCCGGGCGCTCGCGCCCACGGATACGGTTTCGGAGGAAAGCCGGAAGCCGGAGACGGAAGCCGTTTCCGCCGTGCAGGATGTCCAGCAAGATATCGCTGCGGATATTTCGGAAAGCGCGCCCTCCGGCATGGCAAATGACGGAAAGGCGGCGGAACCCGCGCAAAAAGAACCGACACAAGAAGAGCCGGAACAAGAAGACGATCTTTTCGCCGATTATGTCCGTGGTGAGCAGCCGGCGGCCATTCGCGCACCCGCAGATGAGAGCGGTTCAGAAGAACAGCAGGCGGCTGCGGCTGGCGAGCAGTCGGTTACCAATATTGCCGCCGCCGTGGTCAGCCCGTCCGTTCGCCCCGCCGATTCGCTGACGGCCGAGACACTGGACCAGATGCCCGTGGCGCTTCTGGTGCATGCCGGCGACAGGTTGATCCACGCCAATCCCGATTTCTTGCGACTGACGGGCTATGACTCGTTAGTCGAACTGGAAGAAGTGGGCGGACTGGAAGCGCTGCTGCAACGGCAGGAACTGGAAGACATGCCGAACCACGAGGGCGGCATGGTGGTCGTCAGCGCCGAAAACGACATCATCCCGGTCAAGGCGCGGCTGCAATCCATCCGCTGGGAAGAGACCAAGGCGCTGATGCTGTCGCTGGTTCCGCTGGAAGAAAAGCCGGTGTCGGTTACGGCGGCCAATGAAAATACCGCTGCAGATCCGGAAAATGCCGAGGCCGGCAGCCTCTCCCTGTTGCAGGGCGAAGTGGAAGAGCTGCATTCCATTCTGGAAACCGCTACCGATGGCGTGGTGCTTCTGGGCGATGAGGGCGAAATCCGCTCGCTCAATCGTTCCGCCAGCGCGCTGTTCAACTATGATAATGGCGAAATCGCCGGCAAACCCTTCGTGACGCTCTTTGCCCATGAGAGCCAGCGCGCCGTGCTGGATTATCTCTCCGGCCTTGCCAATAACGGCGTCGCCAGCGTGCTGAACGACGGCCGCGAAGTGATCGGCCGCGAGGCATCCGGCGGTTTCCTGCCGCTGTTCATGACCATCGGCCGGCTCAAATCTTCCCATGGCTATTGCGCCGTCATCCGCGACATCACCCAGTGGAAGCGCACGGAAGAAGAGCTGCGCAACGCCAAGCGTGCGGCGGAAACCGCCAATGCGCACAAGACCGATTTCCTTGCCCGCGTCAGCCATGAAATCCGCACGCCGCTCAACGCCATCATCGGTTTTGCCGACATGATGGCGACGGAACGTTTCGGGCCGATCGGCCATCCGCGTTATGTGGAATATGCCAATGATATCGGCCGTTCCGGCCGGCACGTGCTCGATATCGTCAATGATCTGCTCGATATTTCCAAGATTGAGGCCGGGCAGATGGATGTGGATTTCATCGCCGTGCCGTTGAACGAGACGGTGGCCGAAGCCGTCTCGCTGGTGCAGCCGCAGGCCAATAACCAGCGCGTCATCATCCGCACGGCGCTGGCACAATCCGTACCGCAGATCGTCGCCGACCTGCGCTCGATCAAGCAGATCGTGCTGAACATCCTGTCGAACGCCATCCGCTTCACCCCATCCGGCGGCCAGATCGTTGTTTCCACCGCCTATGAGGCCAATGGCAGCGTATCGCTGCGCATCCGCGACACCGGCATCGGCATGACACGGGCGGAACTGGAACAGGCGATGAAGCCGTTCCGGCAGGTGGCGTCGTCGGGCAAGCGCGTGCGCGGTGATGGCACCGGGCTTGGCCTGCCGTTGACGAAAGCCATGGTCGACGCCAACCGAGCGAATTTCTCCATCACCTCCACGCCGAATGAAGGCACGCTGGTGGAAATCACCTTTCCATCGCAGCGGGTTCTTGCCAACTGAGGCCATGCGGGCGTAGCAATGCGGCGGTAGGAAGCAGGTGGTTTTCCGAAGCCACCGCATTTTCCTCATTCCTGTTCCCCGCAACGAGCCCGGGGAACAGGAATGAGGGAAATGCGGATGCGACAACACAAGAATTCGTTGGGTCATACAGTGTACCAGGGGATGCGTAACGCGTTGAGGCTTTCGCAAGACAACAGGCCCGCATGCCCATGACTATTCCCCATCCAGCGGCAAAACGCGTTTCAGTGCTGCCGATTACGGCGGTCATTATCGCGGCCATTGCCGCCATGCCCATTCTGGCGATCTTCTGGCTGGCGCTGACCGGCAGCACGGAGGGATGGCAGCATCTTCTCGCCAATGTCCTGCCACGCGCCGGGTTCCGCACCTTCATGTTGCTGGGGCTGACGGCCGCGACGACGGCGTTTTTCGGGATCGTCTGCGCCTGGCTCGTCACCACATTCGAATTTCCACTGCGGCGGCTGATGTCTGCCGCACTTGTCCTGCCCCTTGCGATCCCTTCCTATCTGGCGGCCTATGCATTCGGCGAGTTTCTCGATTTCACCGGGCCGGTGCAGAGCGCGTTGCGCGCCGCCTTCGGTTACCACAACATCCGTGACTACTGGTTTCCCGATATCCGCTCGCTCGGCGGTGCGGTGATCGTCCTGAGTTCGGTGCTTTACCCTTATGTCTATCTCTCCGCCCGCGCCGCCTTTTCCATGCAGGGGCGGTTTGCGGCTGAAGCGGCCCGCACACTCGGAGCAAAGCCGCTGAATGTGTTCTTCTCCGTGCAATTGCCGATGGCGCGGCCGGCGATTGCCATCGGGCTGTCGCTGGTCTTGATGGAGACGCTGAACGACATTGGCGCTGTCGAATATCTCGGTGTCCAGACGCTCACCTTCACCATCTACGAAACCTGGCTCAATCGCGGCAATCTTGCCAATGCGACCCAGATCGCCGCCATCATCCTCATCATCGTCGGCGCGCTTATCGTCGTCGAACGCAATGCCCGGGAAAAACAGCGCTTCGGGGCACCGAAAGCGACGAGCATGGCGCAGCGCCACCGGCTGAAGGCGCTGACCGGCGGGCGGCGCTGGTGCGCGAGCCTGTTCTGCTTCCTGCCGGTAGCAAGTGGCTTTTTCATTCCGGTCATCGTGCTGGGCGGTTATGCCGTGAAAAGGCTGGATGCGCTTATGGCGCCAAAGCTTTTGAAAGCGCTCGGGCACAGTCTCGAAGTCTCGCTTTCGGCCGCCTTTGTGACGCTGATTGCCGCCTTCGTGTTTTCCTATGCCATCCGCACAGAGCGCTCGCGCACCTCAAAAGTGGCCGCAAGATTCGGCTCCATGGGTTATGGCGTGCCGGGAACCGTGCTTGCCATCGGCGTGCTCATTCCGCTCGCAAGCCTCGACAATGGTGTTGACGGGTTCCTCCGTTCCCATTTCGGCTTTTCCAGCGGGCTGCTGCTTTCCGGCACCGCCTTTGCCATCATCTATGCCCATGCCGTGCGTTTCATGACCATGGCGGAAGGCACGCTGGATGCCGGTTTCCAGAAGCTCTCACCGCATATCGACATGGCCTCGCGCACACTTGGGCGCAACCGGGCGCAGACGCTGTTTAAGGTGCTTTTGCCGAATATGCGGCCGGCCGCGCTGACCGCCTTCCTTCTGGTGCTGATCGAATCCATGAAGGAACTGCCGGCGACCATCCTGCTCCGGCCTTTCGGTTTCAACACGCTTGCCACGCTGGTTTATGAGGATGCATCCCGCTCAAGGGTGCAGGATGCCGCCGTGCCGGCGATCATCATCATCATAGCAGGGCTTATTCCCGTCCTGCTCGTCTCGAAATCGATGGATCATCCGGAAAATCACTGAGAGGCACCGGCAACATCCGCAAAAAGAAAGGCGGCCTTGCGGCCGCCTGTATGAGTTGTGCTTTTCAACGAGAGAAAGGGGGACAATCTCGCCATTTGGAAATTATCAATCCCGGCCATCAAACATATGACGGCCCTGCGTTGGATTTACTTTCCGCCAACTCCCATTAACAAGGAGTTAAAACCAAAATCGATCAATTACCGACGAAAATTCCTATTCTGAGACCGTAATGTGCCAAAACTAAATTACAGGTTTCTGATTTTATCGCGATTTCAACAGTAACGCGAAGAAACCGAGGCGTTCCGTCTGATCAGTGTCGTGCAGCCGCATGTTCGTCGCGCATCCGCTGCAATTCGGTGCGCTTGGAGGCAATGGAGGCGACGATGACGCCGATCGTCACGAGACCGATCAGGATCGTGCAGATGGCGTTGATTTCCGGCGTCACACCCAAGCGAACCTGCGAATAGATCTTGATCGGCAGCGTCGTCGCACCGGGACCGGTGGCGAAGCTGGCGATAACGAGATCATCGAGCGACAGGGTGAAGGCGAGCATCCAGCCGGCAATCACGGCCGGGAAGATCAGCGGCAGGGTGATGCGGAAGAAGGTCTTGACCGGCGGGCAGCCGAGATCGAGCGCGGCTTCCTCCAGGCTGCGATCGAAGGTCAGAAGGCGCGACTGCACGACGATCGCCACATAACACATGGTGAAGGTGGTGTGGGCGATGACCACTGTCCAGAAACCACGATCCACCCCGACGGCCACGAACAACAGCAAGAGCGACAGGCCGGTGATGACCTCTGGCATGACGAGCGGCGCATAGATCATGCCGGAAAACAGCACCCGGCCCGGAAAGCGCGCGAACCGCGTCAGCGACAACGCCGCCAGCGTTCCAAGGATGGTGCCGATGGTGGCGCTGAGGATACCGACACGCAACGTCACCCAGGCCGCATCCATCAGCCCCTGGTTCGCCCACATGGAGCTATACCATTGCAGCGAAAAGCCGCCCCAGACCGTGACCAGCTTTGAGGCATTAAAGGAATAAACGATCAGGATGATGATCGGGATATAGAGAAAGGCAAAACCGAGGGTGAGGACGGTGATGTCGAATTTTCCGCGCTTCATGGCCTCACCCCACTTTCTTCTGCTGGTTCTGGAAGATGGCGATGGGCACCACCAGCAGGAGCAGAAGCAGCACGGCCACGGCGGAGGCCAGCGGCCAGTCGCGATTGCCGAAGAATTCCGTCCACAGCGTCTTGCCGATCATCAGCGTCTGCGCGCCGCCAAGCAGATCGGGAATGACGAATTCACCGGTGATCGGGATGAAGCAGATCATCGCCCCGGCAACCACGCCCGGCAGGGAGAGCGGAAAGGTGATCTTCCAGAAGGCCTTCCAGGGCGGGCAGCCGAGATCGGCCGCAGCTTCGAGAAGCGTATTGTCGAGTTTTTCCAGCGCTGAATAGAGCGGCAGCACCATGAAGGGCAGATAGGAATAAACGATGCCGATGAAGATCGCCGTTTCGGTGCGGAAGATGTTGACCTGCTGGTCTGGTCCGAGAAACCCGAGCCACTGGAACAGCACCGTCAGCAGGCCTTCCGGCTTCAGAATGCCGATCCAGGCATAAACGCGGATCAGGAACGAGGTCCAGAACGGCAGGATCACCAGCATCACCAGCGTCGGGCGGATGGATGACGGCGCGCGCGCCATGGCCAGCGCCATGGGATAACCGATCAGCAGAAGCAGGAAGGTGGAGATGAAGGCGATGCGCAGCGACGAGAGGTAAGCGTCGATGTAAAGCGGGTCTTCCGTCAGAAACAGGTAGTTCTCGAAATCGAGCTGCGAGAAGAACGCCCCGAGCTTCGAAAACCCTTCGAAGACCGGTGTATAGGGCGGCATGGAGATCGCCGTATCCGACAGCGAGATCTTGAAGATGATGAAAAACGGCGCGGCGAAGAACAGCAGCAGCCAGAAATAGGGAACCGCAACGACCAGCCAGCGCCAGGGACTTTGCCGGTTTTCGGGAGTGGTGATCGCCATATCAAGCCTCCCTCAGCGTGTCAGGACGAGGCCGGAATCCGGCTTCCAGTTCAGCCATACCATATCGCCGAAAGTGATCGGGCGATCGACGAGACGCGAGACATTCGCCTGCGCCGCGCGGATGACACGGCCATCGGCAAGCTTGACGATGAAGACGGAAAAGTCGCCGAGATAACCGATGTCCCAGACCTCGCCATAGGCGGAATTGATGCTGCTATCGGCGGGCTGGTCGAGCGAGATGCGGACTTTTTCGGGGCGGATGGCGTAGGCCACCTGACTGCCGGTCGCCGCTGCGCATTCCTGCTCCACTGAAACCTTCAGCCCTTCGCAATCCAGCGTCACCAGACCCGGCCTGCCGATATCGGAGGCGTTGGCGACGACGTTAGCGTCGAAAATATTGATGTCGCCGATGAAGTCCGCCACGTAGCGTGTGTTCGGCGCTTCGTAAATCTCAGCCGGCGTCGCCACCTGCACGACGTTGCCCTTGTCCATGACAGCGATGCGGTCCGACACCGTCATCGCCTCTTCCTGGTCATGGGTGACGATGAGGAAGGTGAGGCCGAGATTGGTCTGGATATCCATCAGTTCGAACTGCGTTTCCTCGCGCAGCTTCTTGTCGAGCGCGCCGAGCGGTTCATCCAGCAGAAGCACCTTCGGCCGCTTGGCAAGCGAACGGGCGAGCGCCACGCGCTGCCGCTGGCCGCCCGAAAGCTGGCTCGGCTTGCGCTTGGCAAATTCCGTGAGCTTCACGAGCTTCAGCATTTCCTCGACGCGGGAAGCGATTTCCGCTTTGGCCATGCCGTCCTGTTCGAGGCCGAAGGCGATGTTCTTTTCCACCGACATATGCGGGAAAAGCGCGTAGGACTGGAACATCATGTTGGTGGGACGCTTATAGGGCGGCACACCGGAAATATCCTTGCCCTGAAGCAGGATGCGGCCTTCGGTCGGCTCTTCGAAACCGGCCAGCATGCGCATCAGCGTGGTCTTGCCGCAGCCGGACGGGCCGAGCAGCGAGAAGAATTCGCGCTCGTAAATATCAAGCGTCAGATTGTTGACGGCGACGAAATCGCCGAAACGCTTGGTGACGTTTTCAAAACGGATGAAGGGCACCGCATCGGGATTGTCCCAAGGGCTGAATTTGCGTTTGACCGGTCCGAGTGTCTTTGCCATGCCCGCCCCATTTCACCAAGAATCCATCGAAACGTATACGACAGCGAGGCCGGATCGACGCCATCCCCACCTGTCTTCATCCCCGTTCCCCGGAACAGGCCGAGGATGTAGCAAGGATCAAGTCAGCCCAAGTCTCCGGGCTGAAAAGACTTCATCTGACCTGACAGATTCAGGTCGCTGGATTCCCGTGACGAGCACAGGAATGAGGGTGGACGGTGTCCACCCTCTCCGGATCCGCTTAGCTGCCGGTCTTTATCTGCGTCCAGACGCGGTTCAGCACGCGCTGTTCCTTCGGTCCGTAGGGCGAGATGGTGAAGAGCTTCTTCATCGTCTCGGCATCGGGATAGACCGCCGGGTTCTTGGCGACCGCCTCGTCCATCAGTGCCTGCGAGGCAAGGTTGCCATTCGCATACTGGACATAGTTGGATGCCTTGGCGATGACTTCCGGGCGCATCAGATAATTGATGAAGGCGTGCGCTTCCTCGACATTCTTGGCATCCGCCGGGATGGCAAGGTTGTCGAACCACATATAGGTGCCTTCCTTCGGGATGACGTAGTTCACTTCGACGCCGTTCTTGGCTTCCTCGGCGCGCGTTTTCGCCTGCAGGATATCGCCCGACCAGCCGATGGTGATGCAGGTATCGCCATTCGCCAGTTCGTCGATATAGGCGGAGGAATTGAAGGTCTTCACGGAGGGGCGGATCTTCATGTAGACGTCGCCGCCCGCCTCGAGATCGGCGGTTTCCTTGCTGTCGGGATTCTTGCCGAGATAGTTCATGGCGATGGCGAAGGTTTCGTCCGACGCATCGAGAATATTGATGCCGCAGGATTTCAGCTTTTCGGCATTTTCCGGCTTGAAGAGAATATCCCAGCTATCGACCGGAACATCGCCGAGCGCGGCCTTCACCTTGGCGACGTTATAACCGATGCCGGTGGTGCCCCACATGTAGTTGACGGCATATTCGTTGCCGGGATCGTATTTCGCCAGACGCTCGGAGACGTCCGGCCACATGTTCTTCAGATTCGGCAACTTGGACTTGTCGAGTTTCTGGAACACGCCGGCATTGATCTGGCGGGCGAGGAAGGGGCCGGTGGGCACCACGACATCGTAACCCGAGCTTCCGGCGAGAAGCTTCGTTTCCACGAGTTCGTTGCTATCGAACACGTCATAAACGACCTTGATGCCGGTTTCCTTGGTGAAATCGGCAAGGATCGATTCGTCGATATAATCCGACCAGTTATAGACGTGGACGACCTTCTCCTGGGCCATTGCCGAGCCTGCTGCAACGAGCGCGGTGGTGAGAGCCAAGGTCAGACGGAGAGAACGGTTTTTCATGATGTCTCCTGTTAACGCATCCTCACGGTGGGAGCGTGATCCCCTTTTTTGCGAGAGACTAGAAAGGAAAACAAAAGGGAGCAAGCGGGAAATGTGCGGCACAGCATTTTCAACCAAATGTGTTCCGGCCACAAAAAAGCGGATGGAAACACCTACTGGAAGTCGAAAACACTGAGACCCGTGACCATTTCATCCAGCCCGAGCGGACGTGTGAGCGGTGCTTCCGCCCGCGACAGGCAGCCCTGTCTTTCGCACAGCCGGCAGGAGGGGCCGATGGCGACGGGTGCCGCGCCCGAAGCGGCCGGGCCATAGACCGTTTCCCCCGCCTGCGCGAGATCGCAGCCCAGAAGCACGGCGGTTCGCCTCACCCTTTCGCCGAAACCCGCCTGCGGGCCTTCCAGCGTGCGCGAAACCGTGAGGAAAGCATCACCGTCAGGCATTTCCACGGCTTCCACCAGAACCTGCCCCGGCTGGGCGAAGGCTGCATGAATATTGAGCCGCGGACAGAGGCCGCCGAATCGCGCCCTCGGAAAACCGCCGGCCCCGGCAAGGCGGAAGCGGTTGCCAGCATTGTCGATCTCCATCAGGAAAAACGGGATCGCCGCGGCCGTTGGCCGTTGCAGGCTGACGAGCCGGTTGGCGGCCTGTTCGAACGAGACGTTGAAGCGCGACCGCAGAACATCGAGATCATATTTCGCGCGCTGGGCGGCGCTGAGGAACGCGCCATAGGGCATCATCAGCGCATGGGCGGCATAACGCGCCAGTTCGAAACGGGCGATACGCCGCGCCTCCTCGCCCTTCAGGCCCAGCGCCTCCAGTTCCGCCCCAATCTCTTCGCGCAGCGCCAGAAGACAGGTCTCCATCGCCATTTCCCGGAGCTGATCCGGTTGCGACAGGCGCTCCGACAAAAACAGCCGCATCGAATGGCGGTCATAACGCCGCCTCAGATTCGGCATGGCGTGCACCGGCAGAGTTCTGACAACGATGCCGTGGTTTTTCTGTAACCACGCACGAAGACCGGAGGCGAGATCATCACCCGCCGACAATTGTTTATGGAGTTCTTCCGCCGCCGCATCGATGGCATGGAAATAGGCTGGCCGGTTTTCAAAGACATGCCGCACCTCATCGATCGGCAGCCGAGTGGAAGACAACGCGGTCTCATGCCCCTCCCGCGCCAGAAGATCGGAAAGGTCGGAAAGGCGCTGCGCCTGCTCCCGGTAGGCCCGGTAAAGCTTGAGGACACCACTTGCCGCATTGGGCGCGGCATCCGCGACCTCGATCAGTTCCTGCGGCGATGGCACTTCACCCGCCAGTAATGGATCGGCGAAGACCTCACGCAGCTGCCCGGCGGAACCGGCGCTTTCGCCCTGCAGGTCATCCAGATCGACCTTGTAGACCGAAGCGAGCTTCAAAAGCAGCTGCACCGTGAGCGGCCGCTGGTTGCGCTCGATGAGATTGAGATAGGACGGCGAGATCGCCAGCGCCTCGGCCATGGCCGTCTGCGTCAATGCGAGACCGTTGCGAATACGGCGTACGCGCGGTCCGGCAAAAATCTTGTTTTCCGACACAGCCTCACCTCCCCATCCCGTGACTCATACAAGTCTGTTACAAACCCGTCGGGCCAGAGTTTTTTACAAAATTTACAGTTTTACAACTCCACCCTGTCACGCACCCTACAGGATAACCTCTTTCAAGTCACTGTTTTTATGTTTGTTCTGGCGTTGAAATCTCCAAAAATGTAAATGTAGTCACACAGAACGGCGCCACACAAAGTTCACGGCAGCCCGTTTTAGAAACCGCATTTGTCATGGGAGAGAGAAGTATGACGGATTTTTACAAACTTGTTCCGGGCGCACCGCAGGGCCGTTTCGAGGGCATCGAGCGCACCTACACCGCCGCCGACGTGGAGCGGTTGCGCGGCTCCGTCGAAATCCGCCATTCGCTGGCAGAGATGGGTGCGAACCGGCTGTGGAAGCTGATCAACGAGGAGAATTTCGTCAATGCGCTCGGCGCGCTTTCCGGCAACCAGGCCATGCAGATGGTTCGCGCCGGGTTGAAGGCGATCTATCTTTCCGGCTGGCAGGTTGCTGCGGACGCTAACACGGCCTCGGCCATGTATCCGGACCAGTCGCTTTATCCCGCCAATGCCGCGCCGGAGCTTGCCAAGCGCATCAACCGCACTTTGCAGCGCGCCGACCAGATCGAGACGGCAGAAGGCAAGGGCCTTTCGGTCGACACCTGGTTCGCACCGATCGTTGCCGATGCGGAAGCCGGTTTCGGCGGGCCGCTCAATGCCTTCGAGATCATGAAGGCCTTCATCGAGGCGGGTGCAGCGGGCGTTCACTACGAAGATCAGTTGGCATCGGAAAAGAAATGCGGCCATCTGGGTGGCAAGGTTCTTATCCCGACGGCAGCGCATATCCGCAACCTGACGGCAGCGCGTCTCGCTGCAGATGTCATGGGTGTGCCGACGCTGGTTATCGCCCGCACGGATGCGGAGGCCGCCAAGCTTCTGACCTCCGACATCGATGAGCGCGACCGCCCCTTCGTGGATTACGATGCCGGCCGCACCGTCGAAGGCTTTTATCAGGTGAAGAACGGTCTTGAGCCCTGCATTGCCCGTGCCGTTGCCTATGCGCCCTATTGCGACCTGATCTGGTGCGAAACTTCAAAGCCGGATCTCGAACAGGCGCGCAGGTTTGCGGAAGGCGTGCACAAGGTGCATCCCGGCAAGAAGCTCGCCTACAATTGCTCGCCGTCGTTCAACTGGAAAAAGAACCTCGACGACGCGACGATTGCCAAGTTCCAGCGCGAACTCGGCGCGATGGGCTACAAGTTCCAGTTCATCACGCTCGCTGGTTTCCACCAGCTGAATTTCGGCATGTTCGAACTGGCGCGCGGCTACAAGGACCGGCAGATGGCGGCCTATTCCGAGCTTCAGGAAGCGGAATTCGCGGCGGAAGTGAACGGCTACACCGCCACCAAGCACCAGCGTGAAGTCGGCACCGGCTATTTCGACGCCGTGTCGCTCGCCATCTCGGGCGGCACCTCGTCCACGACCGCCATGAAGGAATCCACCGAGCACGACCAGTTCCGCCCGGCGGCTGAATAAATCGAGAAAACCGCCCTTCCCGGCAACAATCAAAGGCTGGGAAGGGCTTGCAAACCGGATCAAGAACCCCGACCAATAAAGAGAGGAGAAATGCCATGAATGCCCACAACCCCATCAAGACCCACGTCAAGGAACGCGCCGAGGAACAATCCTCCGCCATGACGCAGGATCAGCAGGCCGCCATCCGCATGCTGGCCAATGATCTGCACCGCCTCAACCAGGCTGTCATGAAAGCCGTCGAGGCCGGTGTTTCCGTCGAGCTCGTCCGCTCGGCCCGCCACCATGGCGGCGGCGGCAACTGGGGCGATCTTCTGATCCCCGTCATCGTCGCGCAGGGGCGTGACGCCGCCTGAGGGACAGCCTTTCTCTTATGCCGGGCGGCTCTTGCGACCGGCATAAAGATCGGAATGGCTTTTGATCAGACGGGTCATCCGATCCGCCACCGTCCGTATATCGCGGCGGTGGCGATCGTCATTGTTCATGACGATCCATTGATTGTGGCGGAGTGGTTCGATTTCGCCACCCTCGCGAAGAAGCCGTGCATCCGCATCTCCCACGAAGCAGGGAAGCACGGCGACCCCTGCCCCGGCCAACACCAGATCGAGCAGCGCCACCGGCCGGTTCACCGTCACAGCAATATCGCTGCGGCGGTTCTCATGCGGCCAGCGCAGATAGGTGGAAATGGCGCCGTCTTCCGCCACCGCCAGCCAGCGGTCGGCAACGGCGGCAGCGGCGTTGCGCAGCCTGTAGGGCGCATAGGCCACCTCCCCCGTCTTGATGGCGGCGAGGTTCTTTTCCTGCGGCTCGAAAGCGCGGATGCCGATGTCGTTTTCACGATGGGCCAGAGACGCCCTCTGTTCCGCTATGAAAAGATCGATGCGGAAATCATCACGGTCGGTGCAGATGGCGGAGAAGTTGCCAGTCAGCAGCCAGGCATTCCAGGTGCCGACGGCGATGCGCACGGTGGAAGAGGCCAAGGATGCCTTCTGCCATCCCTCGATATCCCTGGCAGCATTTTCCATCGCCTGAAGCCGGTCGAACAGCGCGCGACCATCCGCCGTCAGGGCATATCCTGTCTGGCTACGCTGAAACAGGGCCTTGCCGATGCGCTCCTCCAGCTCCACCATGCGCCGCCCCACGGTCGCGGGGCTAAGACCCGTCAGCGCGGCCGCCCCGGTCAGGCCGCCGCTGCGTGACACATCGAGGAAAAGCTGATAGGAATCCCAGGTGACGTTTTTCATCGGTGAAAAACGTAGCGCATTTTCTTGCGCAGATAAATCAAAAAACGGCGTGCATCATGGCCCTCCGCATAAGAAGGAGAGCGAACATGCACGCGATTTTTGCAGCACGGGTCATCATCGAAAACCAGCAGCCGCGCACCCGGCACGAAGCCATTCTGCAGGAAGAGAAGTTCTATGCTGATATGGCCGAAGCGTCCTGGCCGTGGCGGCTTTTCCGCATACTTGTAGGAATGATGAAGTCGAAGGACCGCGGGTCAGTAAAAGAGGGCGATCAGAGCCGCGAGAGCGCCGGTTGCGATGATGCCGAGGCGAAAGGCCATCTGCCGGCTCTCGCTTTCGGCGCGGGCGATGGCAATGGCGCGAGGGCGACGATGTGCGGATCTGTTCATGCGCGGGCTCCTGACGAAAAACTCAACCGACCCATGCCCTGTTAAGAGCCTCCAGCCTGACATCATGTGCAGCGGGATCGCAGAGCGATCCGGCTTTGCTGGCATTCGGTCAGGATGACTCCTCGCCTGTTAACAGAATGTTAAAGAGGGCGAAAACGGGCCACAAACTCGGCTGATGAATTTGGCAAACGCGCCCATCCGCACGCCGTCACCCCGGACTAGATCCGGGGTCCAGCCAACGCATATCCGTGTGGCGAGAAAGTATTTCAGCCCAAAGACTTGGGCTGGCTGGATTCCGGTTCAAGGCCGGAATGACGGAAGAGAGAATGCTTCAACCAACTGACTGAGCCCATCTCACGCGAATTCGCCTGCCGCCTGTCCGGACGCCCAGGCCCACTGGAAATTATAGCCGCCGAGCCAGCCGGTGACGTCAACGCATTCGCCGATGAAGAACAGGCCCGGCACCGCTTTCGCCGCCATGCTGCGGGAATCGAGGCCGGTCGTGTCCACACCGCCGAGCGTGACTTCCGCCGTGCGATAACCTTCGGAACCGGCGGGCTTGATCTGCCAGTCCTGCACCTCGCCCGCGAGCTTCGCCAGAGCCTTGTCGGACATATCGGCCAGATGGCCGGTAAGGCCGGATTGTTCGACGACGTGCTGGGCGAGCCGTTTCGGCAGGATTTCCGATAATGCCGTCTGGGGCGACTGGCGGCCGTTCTTCTGTTTCGCCTGTTTCAGCAGCGCGGCGATATCGCGATGTGGTTTGAGTTTCAGGCGGATCGCATCGCCTTCACGCCAATAGGATGAGATTTGCAGGATGGAGGGACCGCTCAGACCACGATGGGTGAAGAGCAGCGCTTCCTCAAACGAGGTCTTGCCGTGAGAGACCTCGGCTGGAACCGCGACGCCGGCAAGCGGGCTCAGCCTTTCCAGCAAAGCGGGATCGAGCGTCAACGGCACAAGGCCGGGGCGCGGCTCGATGAGCTTGAGACCGAATTGCTCGGCGATCTGGTAGGCAAAGCCGGTCGCGCCCATTTTCGGGATCGACTTGCCGCCCGTCGCGATGACGAGGCTTTCCGCTTCGATTACGCCGCCTGAGGTGGTGACGCGAAAACGGCCGCCATCATGGGTGACAGCCGAGATCGAGGTTTCGAGCCGCAGCTTCGCATTCACCGCCTGCATTTCGCCAAGCAGCATGCGGATGATGTCCTTGGCGCTGTCGTCACAAAAGAGCTGGCCAAGCGTTTTTTCATGCCAGGCAATACGGTGTTTTTCGACGAGAGCGATGAAATCGCGGGGCGTGTAACGGGCGAGTGCGGATTTGGCGAAATGCGGGTTGGCGGAGAGATAGTTCTTCGGCCCGGCATGGATATTGGTGAAGTTGCAGCGCCCGCCGCCGGAGATGCGGATCTTTTCGCCCGGCGCTTTGGCATGGTCGAGAATGACGACGGAGCGGCCGCGCTGACCGGCGCGGATGGCGCACATCATACCGGCGGCGCCCGCCCCCAAAATCAGCACGTCACATTTCTCTGTCATCATTCCATCCGTTCCGTTTCCTTTCCTCTTTTCGAAGTGCCGCCACTTGTCAATGGCGCTTTCCCCCTCGCCAATTGCCAAACTACGGTTATGATGGCGCCAGTCGAAACACAGACCCGGTGATACATGCCCCCGAAGAAAACCATGCTCCGCCCGAAGAAACAGGCAACCATGGCAAAGACACCTCCCCTCGACCTTTCCTCCCCCCGTGGCGTTTCCTCCTGGCGCGAAGCCGCGCAATGGCTGCGTGCGCGCGGGATCGAGGATATAGAATGCATCACCCCCGACCTTGCCGGGGTTCCCCGCGGCAAGATGATGCCGACGGCGAAATTCACGGGCGATACCTCGCTTGCCCTGCCGTCTGCGCTCTACCGCCACACGATATCAGGCGAATATCCCGACGAGACCGCCAATTTCCGTTATGAGCCGCGCGACAGCGACCTGAAGCTGGTGCCCGATCTTTCCACGCTGTCCGTCGTGCCCTGGGAAACCGACCCGACCGCGCAGGTAATCTGCGACGTGGTGGATGCGGAAGGCAATTTCGTGCCCTACACGCCGCGCAACGTGCTGAAGAATGTGCTTTCGCTCTATACCGAAAAGGGCTGGAAGCCGGTCGTGGCGCCGGAAATCGAATTCTACCTCGTCGCCATGAATGACGACCCGGATTATCCGCTGCACCCGCCGAAGGGCCGGTCCGGCCGCTCCATCGTCGGCGGGCAGAGCTACTCCATCGCCGGCATCAACGAGTTCGACGAGCTGATCGACGACATCTATCACTTCTCGGAAAAACAGGGCCTCGAGATCGATACGCTGATCCACGAGGAGGGTCCGGCACAGCTGGAAATCAACCTGCGCCATGGCGATCCTATCGAGCTTGCCGACCAGGTTTTCCTGTTCAAACGCACCATCCGCGAGGCGGCGCTGAAACACGGCATCTATGCCACCTTCATGGCGAAGCCCATGCAGGGCCAGCCGGGTTCGGCCATGCATATCCACCAGTCAGTGGTGGAGATCGACAGCGGCCGCAATATTTTCTCCAACAAGGATGGCGGCCCTTCCAAGGAGTTCTTCAACTTCGTGGGCGGCATGCAGCGCTATGTGCCGAACGCGCTGGTCATGCTGGCGCCTTACGTGAATTCCTATCGCCGCCTGACGCCGGACATGGCCTGCCCGGTCAACAATGCCTGGGGTTACGACAATCGCACCACCGCTTTCCGGGTGCCGATTTCCGGTCCGCAGGCGCGGCGCGTCGAAAACCGCCTGCCGAGCTCGGACGCCAATCCCTATCTCGCGCTTGCCGCCTCGCTCGGCTGCGGCTGGCTTGGCATCGTCAACAATATCGAGCCGACCGAACCCACCGCCGATACGGCCAATGAGGGCTCCATCGAACTGCCGCGCGGTCTGCTTGAGGCCGTGGCGTTGCTGGAGGGCGAAGAGCAGTTCGACCGGGTGTTCGGCCATGAATTCGTGGGCCTCTATGCCGGCCTGAAACGCGGGGAGTTCGAGACCTTCATGCAGGTGATCAGCCCCTGGGAGCGGGAATTCCTGCTTCTCAACGTGTAAGGAACCCCGAGCATGACATGGCAAAGCCCGATTGCGCCGGGGATTTCCTGGTATCAGGCAACCGTCGGCGAGCGGCCGGACTATCCGGCCCTCGACGGGTCGAAGCAGGTTGATGTCGCGATCATCGGCGGCGGTTATACCGGCCTTCAGGCCGCCTGCAACCTCGCAGAAAACGGCGTCTCCGTCGCCCTCATCGAGGCGCATCGTTTTGGCGATGGCGCTTCCGGCCGCAACGGCGGGCAATTCGGCACCGGCCAGCGCTCCTTTCCGGACGAGATGGAGGGCGAGATCGGCTTCGAGCAATCCAAGCTTCTGTTCGACATCGCCGAAGATGCCAAGAACTACGTGCGTGACTTCGCCAGCAGCCGCGGCATCGACATGGAGTATCTGCCCGGGCAGCTTTATGTGGCGCACAAGGCCGCTTACGAGGATGATTATCGCAGAAGCGTCGATGCGATGAACAATCGCTACGGCTATCCGCATATTTCCTACATGGAGCGGGGTGAGGCGCGCAAACGTGTCGGCTCCACCCACTATTTCGGCGGCACGCGCGATACCGGCACCGGCCATATCCACCCGCTGAAACTGCTGGTCGGGCTTGCCAAAGCCGCGCAGGCCGCAGGTGCCGGCATTTACGAAATGACACCGGCAAAATCCATCCGGCAAGTGGGCGGCAAAACCATCATCGAAACCCCCTTCGGCACACTCACCGCGCCGCGGGTGCTGATCGCCACCAATGCCTATATCGGCAATCTGGAACCGGTGACGGCGGCTCACATCATGCCCATCCGCTCCTTCATCGGGGCAACCGCGCCGCTCGATGCCTATCCGGAGATTATTCCCGGCAAGGAAGCCGTGGCCGATTCCCGTTTCGTGGTGCGCTATTTCCGCAAGACGGCCGATAACCGCCTGCTGTTCGGAGGCCGCGAGGCCTATACGGCCGATACGCCGCGCGATATTTCCAGCCATATCCGCCGGCAGATCGCGGAAATCTATCCCCAACTCAGGGACATCGACATCACCCATTCCTGGGGCGGCTCCGTCGGCATTACCCTGCCACGCAAGGTCTTTGTGCGCGAGGTCATGCCCGGCGTCACCTCCATCGGCGGTTACTCCGGCCATGGCGTGATGCTGTCGAATTATTGCGGCAAGCTCTACGCCGATCTCGTTCTCGGCAAAAAGGACATGTTGGCGCCGTTTGCGCGGCTGAAGGTGCCCTCCTTCCCCGGCGGGGCATCGCTGCGCACGCCGCTGCTTTTCCTGGCGCTTTCTTGGTATGCATTGCGAGACAGGTTTTAGGCCAATGTTTACAGACTGTTGCCGGCGGCAGACGAGTTGGCGGAAGCAAAATTCATAATTTCACATAACTGAGTCTGGCATTTTTAAATCGATTAGATTATTGATGCCCCCAACCCTTGAAGATCGAGAGAATCGATATGAGCAGTCAGATCATTCCTGTTGAAGCTTTTGATTGTGTCGTTTTCGGCGGCACAGGCGATCTGGCGGAGCGCAAGCTTCTGCCGGCCCTTTATCATCGCCAGGTCGAAGGCCAGTTCACGGAGCCGACACGGATCATCGGTGCGTCGCGTTCGGTCATGACCCATGAGGAATATCGCAAATTCGCGCAGGACGCCCTGAAGGAACACCTGAAGGCTGGCGAATATGACGACACGCAGGTTTCCCTGTTCCTCAACCGGCTTTTCTACGTGCCGGTCGACGCGAAGACCAATAATGGCTGGGACGTGCTGAAGAAGCTGCTCGATGAGGGCAAGGATCGCGTACGCGCCTTCTATCTGGCCGTCGCGCCGGGCATTTTCGGCGATATCGCCGACAAGATCCGCGAGCACAAGCTGATCACCCGTTCGACCCGCATCGTGGTTGAGAAGCCGATCGGTCGCGATCTGGCCTCCGCCCAGGAATTGAACGACACCATCGGCCATGTCTTCAAGGAAGAGCAGATCTTCCGTATCGACCACTATCTCGGCAAGGAGACGGTGCAGAACCTGATGGCGCTGCGTTTCGCCAATGCGCTTTACGAGCCGCTGTGGAATTCCGCCCATATCGACCACGTGCAGATCACGGTTGCCGAAGCGGTCGGTCTCGAAGGCCGCGCCGGTTATTACGACAAGGCCGGCGCGCTGCGCGACATGGTTCAGAACCACATTCTCCAGCTGCTTTGCCTTGTCGCCATGGAGCCGCCGGCATCCATGAATGCGGAAGCCGTACGTGACGAAAAGCTCAAGGTTCTGCGCTCGCTGAAGCCAATCGATACCAGCAACGTCGAAAAACAGACGGTTCGCGGCCAGTACCGTGCCGGTGCTTCCGCCGGTGGTCCGGTCAAGGGTTATCTGGAAGAGCTGGAAGGTGGCGTTTCCAACACCGAAACCTTCGTCGCCATCAAGGCTGAAATCGCCAACTGGCGCTGGGCCGGCGTTCCCTTCTACATCCGCACGGGAAAACGTCTCGCGACCCGCGTGTCGGAAATCGTCGTCACCTTCAAGCAGATCCCGCATTCGATCTTCGACGATGCGGCCGGCAAGATCGAAGCCAACAAGCTGGTCATCCGTCTGCAGCCGGATGAAGGCGTCAAGCAGTCGCTTCTCATCAAGGATCCCGGTCCGGGTGGCATGCGCCTGCGCCAGGTTTCTTTGGACATGAGCTTTGCCGAAGCCTTCAACGTGCGCAGCCCCGATGCCTATGAGCGGCTGCTGATGGACACCATCCGCTCCAACCAGACGTTGTTCATGCGCCGCGACGAAGTGGAAGCGGCATGGGACTGGATCGACCCCATCCTCAAGAGTTGGGAAGATCTGGCCCAAGGCGTGCAGGGTTACACGGCCGGAACCTGGGGTCCGAGCGGCTCGATCGCACTGATCGAGCGCGACGGCCGCACCTGGCATGATGCCGACTGAGGGCCTGGCGATGAGCGAAACGATCCACGTCTTCGACACCGCCGCCGAACTCGCCACCGCTCTGGCGGCGGAGGTTGCCAAGCGCCTTGATGCGGCTACGAAGGATCGCGGGGCGGCAAGCATCGCCGTCTCCGGCGGTTCGACGCCCAAGCTGTTCTTTCAGGCGCTTTCCAGGCACGATCTCGACTGGCCCAATATCAGCGTGACACTGGTGGACGAGCGTTTCGTGCCACCGGAAAGCGACCGCTCGAACCACCGCCTCGTTGCCGAAAATCTTCTGCAGGACAAGGCGAAGGCGGCCTATTTCGTGCCGTTGTTCCAGCCGGCGGCCTCGCCGGAGGATGCCGCCACGCTTGCGACCGTCAAGACCGAAGCGATTTGCGACCCCTTCGATGTCGTCATTCTCGGCATGGGAACGGATGGCCACACGGCATCGTTCTTCCCGGGCGGCGACAATCTCTACGAGGCGCTGGACCTTGACGAACCGCGCGGCGTTTTGACCATGGCGGCGGAGAATGCGGGAGAGGAGCGGTTGACCTTCAACTTCTCCAGCCTGCACGATGCCGATTTTCTGGTGCTGCATATCGAAGGTGCCGCCAAGAAGGCGACGCTGGAGAAAGCACAATCGGGCGAGGATGAGGACGAAATGCCGATCCGCGCCGTGCTGAACCGGGCAGAAACGCCCGTGGATATATACTGGGCGCCCTAGGCCAGCATTCTGCCGCGATAGCGGCCCGCTAAAGCGCCCCGAAGACATGAAGACTGAAACACGACAACCGGCATTCGCCTCCCGGAACGCCGGTTGTTGACCAACGAACAGGATGAACGCCCATGTCCGCCGATTCCCGCATTCAGGCCATTACCGCCCGCATCGTCGAACGTTCCAAGCCCTACCGCGAGACCTATCTCGAACGGCTGCGGCTACAGGTTTCGAAGGGTGTTCACCGCTCCGTGCTGTCCTGCGGCAATCTTGCGCATGGATTTGCGGTCTGTTCCCCCGCCGACAAGGATATCCTTGCCGGCGACCGGGTGCCCAATCTCGGCATCATCACCGCCTATAACGACATGCTTTCGGCGCACCAGCCCTACGAGACCTTCCCGGCGATCATCCGCGATGCGGCGAAGGAAGCGGGCGGCATAGCGCAGGTGGCGGGTGCTGTTCCCGCCATGTGCGACGGCGTGACCCAGGGCCAGCCGGGCATGGAGCTTTCGCTGTTTTCCCGCGATGCCATTGCCATGGCGGCCGGCATCGGCCTGTCGCACAACATGTTCGACGCCGCCGTCTATCTCGGCGTCTGCGACAAGATCGTGCCGGGCCTCGTCATTGCCGCACTCGCCTTCGGCCACCTGCCCGCCGTCTTCGTTCCCGCCGGGCCGATGACATCGGGCCTGCCGAATGACGAAAAGTCGCGCATTCGCCAGCTTTATGCCGAAGGCAAGGTCGGCCGCGCCGAACTGCTGGAAGCGGAATCCAAATCCTATCACGGCCCCGGCACCTGCACCTTCTACGGCACCGCCAATTCGAACCAGATGCTGATGGAGATCATGGGCTTCCATATGCCCGGTTCGTCCTTCATCAATCCCGGCACGCCGCTGCGCGATGCGCTGACGCGCGAGGCCGCGAAGCGCGCGCTGGCGATCACCGCGCAGGGCAATGAATTCACCCCGGCGGGCGAGATGATCGACGAACGCTCCGTCGTCAACGGCGTCGTCGGCCTGCATGCGACGGGCGGTTCCACCAACCACACCATGCATCTGATCGCCATGGCGCGCGCCGCCGGCATCATCCTCACCTGGCAGGATATTTCCGACCTCTCCGACATCGTGCCGCTGCTCGCCCGCGTTTACCCCAACGGCCTTGCCGATGTGAACCATTTCCACGCCGCCGGCGGCATGGGCTTCCTCATCAAGCAGCTGCTGAAACAGGGCTTCGTGCACGATGACGTGCGCACCGTCTTCGGACAGGGCCTCGCAGCCTACACCGTGGATGCCCTGCTTGACGAGAAGGGCGCCGTCACCCGCCAGCCCTCCCCCGAGCAGAGCCACGACCCGAAGGTGCTTTCCAGCATCGAAACCCCGTTCCAGCCGACCGGCGGTCTGAAGATGCTGACCGGCAATCTCGGCAAATCGGTCATCAAGATTTCCGCCGTCAAACCGGAACGCCATATCATCGAAGCGCCGGCGATCGTTTTCCATGACCAGCAGGAACTCCAGGACGCCTTCAAGGACGGCAAGCTCAACCGCGATTTCATCGCCGTCGTCCGCTTCCAGGGGCCGAAGGCCAATGGCATGCCGGAACTGCACCGCCTGACGCCGCCGCTCGGCGTGCTGCAGGATCGCGGCTTCAAGGTGGCTCTGGTGACGGACGGGCGTATGTCCGGCGCATCCGGCAAGGTGCCGGCCGCCATCCACGTCACGCCGGAAGCCTCAGATTGTGGCCCGATCTCGCTCATCCGCGATGGCGACATCATCCGTCTCGACGCCATTTCCGGCTCGCTTGAGGTGCTTGTTTCCGCCGCCGAGCTGGCGAAACGCGAACCGGCGCGCGCCGATCTTTCCGGCAATGAATGGGGTATGGGCCGCGAACTTTTCGCTCCCTTCCGCCGCAATGCCGGCCCGGCCGATCAGGGCGCCAGCGTTCTGTTCCATTGACCTTTCGCAAGGCGAAGGCCCGTCGCGGCTTTCGTCTTGCGACCCTGTTCCGCGGCAACGCCTGACCGCATCGTGTCGCTCGGGATGAGCCTGCGCAGAAACCGCTTTATTTCCCATTCCTTAAACGTCAGACTTGTCATGCGGCTGTGATGATCTCCCTTTAGGGCCTTCTTCGATCGGCCGGGGGACGGCGGCATAGTTTCGGATGATGGGGCATAGAACATGACGATTTTCTCAAGCAAACGCCGCGATGTGCTGAAGCTTATGGCCGGTACCGCCATGCTGCCGCTGCTGGTGGCGGCAACGCCGGTTATGGCACAGGACGTGGCCCTGCGAGCGATCGTCATCTCCGACCTGCATTCCGCCTATGAGCGCATCGGCCAGCTTCTCGCGGCAATAGAAACCCGTATCGCCGCCGACAAGGCACCCCATATCATTCTGCTGAACGGCGACCTGTTCGAGATCGGCAATGCAGTGGCCGCACGTTCTGCCGGCGAAATCGAGTGGACATTCCTCTCGGCGTTCGCGAAGCTCGCCCCCACCGTCATCAATATCGGCAATCATGAGCCGGATATCGATAACGACCTCGCCAATTTTGTTACCCGCGCCCAGGCGCTCGGCGTCACCGTGCTTTCCAACATCATCGACAAGCGCAGTGGAAAACCCTATGCGCCGGCCAGTGCCGAGGTGAACGCCGGCGACCGGAAGGTCGTTCTGGCGGGCCTCGCCACCAATGCTATCAATACCTATCCGAAGACAACGCGAGAAATGCTCGACATTCCGCAGCCGGTCGAATGGGCAAAGGCCAATCTGCCGGGGATCGTCAAGACGGACGCGATCAACATCGTTCTGAGCCATGCCGGTGTCGTCGCCGACCGCGATATCCTGCCGCTGCTGCCTGACGGTACGCTGCTGGTCGGCGGCCATGATCACCTGAACTTCGTGCATGAACAGGGCGCGACGCGTTATGTCCATACCGGCTCCTGGTGCACCTCCATGACGGTGGCGACGATCGCCGGTCCCGGCAAGGCCGCTGCCATCGAGACTGTCGCCATCGATCGCAGCGCTCCCGCCTCCCCGGCCCTCAAGAGCCTGATCGAGCAGACGCTGGAAAAGCACCTCACCGCCGAAGAGCGGGCAATCGTCGGCAAGTCCGCCAAGGCGATGACCGTCGATGAGGCAGGCCGCCATGTGGCGCAACTCATCGCCGCAAAAACCGGCGCGGATGTCGGCTTCGTCGGCCACACCTCCTTCGGCGCGGGCCTGCCCGAGGGCGATATTCGCCGCTATGATTTCAACGCTTCGCTGCGTTTCGACGGCAAGCTTATGGTAACGGAAGTGGACGGTGAGGCGCTCGCCCAAATCCTCAAGCGATGCAACCAGGATGGCGACATCCCGCTCGCCGCCCGCACCGGCGACTATCTCTACGCCATGCCGGAGAAGCCGGAAAAGAAAGAGCGCTACAAGCTGGTCTGCAACGACTGGTCAGCCACCAACCAGAAATCCTATTTCGGCCGTGCCGACCTGACCTTCACCGACGTGGCGGATGTGAAGTTGAAGCAGACGGTTCTGGGCGGGCTTTCTTAAGCCTGCAGTATGGAAAGCAGCGGGTTGGTACGGGGCCACAAACCCCAATTCCATGCCGCGCTTTCGAAAGAACCGCGTGAGTTAGTCCTGCGGAAAAAGGATGGATTCGTAATCCTGAGCACCGTTCAAAATGTGCAGAATTTCCACGCGGGTTTCAGCAACACGATAGAAAATAAGATAGCTTTCATAGGGACGACGGCGAATGCCGGTCCGCTCGTAACGGGGTACCAGCGGATAGGCTTGGGGCATCTCCGCCAGTCTTGAACAGCGGTCCAGCAATTCGGCAACGAACGTTTCCGCGCGTCGCGGATTATCCACCGCTATAAAATCACCGATACGCTCAAGGCCTGCTTTTGCCTCGTCGGTCAGAACGACGATCACAGACCGCGTTCTTCAGCAATTTTCCGGTACTTGGTGCCGAGCTGCGATGCAACATCTTCGACTGGCGTCACGCGTCCGGCATCCGCATCTGCGACGCCGCGCGCAATCGCTAAATCAAGTGCCGCCAGCTTCTTTTCACGTTCTTCCACCAGCCGAACACCCTCCCGCAGCACCTCGCTGCGAGAATTATAACGCCCCGATTTCACAAGGTCGGAAACGTAACTTTCCAGATGACGACCAAGATTTGCGCTGCTTGCCATGCCGATATCCTCTGTCCCGTCACCTATACCACCCAGTGATAATAGTTAGCAACGGCGGGATGCGGCCACGGCAATGCGCACGGTGGAAACACCCGATCAGATTAATTTCGCATCGTCAAATAGGTTTTCAGAACGACCGGATATCCAGCTTCCGGTCCTTGTGCGCCGGATGCGTGCTGAACACGAAGATGCGGTCCAGTTCCTTCTGCGTCAGCATGCGCAGGAAGCGGACATGGATGGTGTTGTTGGCGTTGACGCGCAACATGACGCAGCCGATCTTGGTGATGCGGGCGTCGGGAATATCGAGGTAAAACTGGTTGGGCAGGTTATATTTCGTCAGCAGCGCCAGCACCGCTTCGGTCTGGGAAATGCGGATGACGTCGCAGCGGCGCGCCGCCATGTGCATGACGGCCTTTTCGGTATATTCGATGCGTGCCGCATTCATGGTATCTTCCATGCGGAACCGGCCTTCGCGGTCATACATGAAGGATTCTTCCTTGCTCAGGTAATTGTTCCTGATGACACCCGCACTGCTCTGCACGCCCGGACTCCCATGCTCTCTCAATGCATCGAGACTAGGCCATAGTCTTTAACAATTCATATCAGAGTTGTCTTAAACAGGCCGGAAGCGGGACATTTTCGGCGTTTTTCCACAAGGGTCAAAGGGCCCCAAAAAAACCCGGAACAAGGATGTTCCGGGGCATGTTTTTAAGATCGCAGTCGTTATGGGCGGTAGGTCTTGCCCGCAGCATCGAAGAGGTGAAGCTTTTCCTGCGGCGCGGCAAATCTGAGGGTTTCGCCCTTGCCGACGGAAACGATGCCCGGCGCCTTGACGATGATGGGCTCCTGACCCTTCGGCGCTTCGAGATAAAGCAGCGTCACTTCACCCAGAGCTTCGACGATCGACACTTTTCCTTCAAAAAGATAGTCGTCACCCGTGGCGATGCTCAGATCCTCCGGCCGGACCCCGAAGCTTGCAGCCTTGCCCTGTTCGGTGGCAGGCGTCGGAACATTGACGGCGAGCGTCTTGCCGCCAGCCAGCTCGATCGACGTGCGTTCGCCGGTTCCGACGATCTTCGCCGAGATGATGTTCATGGCGGGCGAACCGATAAAGCGCGCCACGAAGAGATTGGCGGGTCTTTCGTAAAGTTCGAGCGGCGGGCCAACCTGTTCCACACGGCCCGCATTCAAAACCACGATACGATCCGCCAGCGTCATCGCCTCCACCTGATCGTGGGTAACGTAGATCATCGTCGTATCGGCCATCTGCTCGTTGAGCTTGGCGATCTCGATGCGGGTGGCGACACGCAGGGCAGCGTCAAGGTTCGACAGCGGCTCATCAAACAGGAAGACCTTCGGGTTGCGGCAGATGGCGCGGCCGATGGCGACACGCTGGCGCTGGCCACCGGAGAGTGCCTTGGGCAGACGTTCCAGATATTGCGTCAGTTGCAGAATTTCGGCGGCGGCGCGAACGCGGCGGTCGATCTCCTGCTTGCTTTCCCTGGCGATCTTCATGCCGAAGGCCATGTTGTCGTAGACAGTCATATGCGGATAAAGCGCATAGGACTGGAACACCATGGCAATACCCCGGCGCGAGGGCGGGATTTCATTGACGAGCTGGCCGTCAATGAACATCTCACCGCCGGTGATCTCCTCCAGACCGGCGATCATGCGCAGAAGTGTCGATTTTCCGCAGCCGGACGGGCCAACGAAAACGATGAATTCGCCCTGTTCAATCGCAAGATCGATGCCGTGCAGGACCTTCACCTGCCCGTAGGATTTGCGGATATCCTTGAGAACGAGACTTGTCATGGGTGTTCCTCCCTGTTCTGTCAGGCGTAACGGGCGAAGAAAGCGCCCCATGCCGGAAGTTCTACGCTTCTGCCCTCAAGGCCGCTTGCAAAGCCGTGGCCTTCGAGAACCTCCCAGTTCCCTTCCGGCAGCGTGGCTTTTGCCGGCGTTGCCGACAGGTTGAAGAGGCACAGTACGGTTTCGTTGCCGAGCTTGCGGGTATAGCTCAGCACCTCGCCCTCAACCGGCTGGAATTCGATGCCGCCCTTGGCGAAAGCCGGATGCTGCCTGCGGAAAGCGAGGAAGCGGCGGTAATGCTCCAGCACGGACGCCTCATTGCCCTGCTGGGCGCTGACGGCACGCTGCTTGTGTTCGGCAGGGATGGGCAGCCAGGTCTTGTCCGAAGTCGAGAAACCGGCCTGCGCATGGCCTGCATCCCACACCATCGGCGTGCGGCAACCGTCGCGGCCCTTGAATTCCGGCCAGAACTGGATGCCATAGGGGTCCTGCAGATCCTCGAACGCGATATCGGCTTCGGTGAGGCCGAGTTCTTCGCCCTCATAGATGCAGACGGAACCGCGCTGCGTCATCAGGAGCGCCGAAAGCACCTTGGCGAAAGCGTCCTTATCCGCGACATGCTCGCCCCAGCGGCTGACATGGCGCACGACATCGTGGTTGGAGAAAGCCCAGCAGGCCCAGCCTTCCGGCGCGGCGCGCGCGAAATCCGCCTGCACATCGGCAACACGCTGCGGGGTGAGCGCATCGGGTGCGAGGAATTCGAAGGCATAGCACATCTGCATCTTGTCATCGCCGGAGGTATATTCACCGACGATTTCGAGACCACGCTGGCTATCGCCCACTTCGCCGACGGCGGCGATGTCAGGGAACTCGTCCAGCACCGCGCGGAAGCGCTTCAGGAAGGCAATGTTTTCCGGGCGGTTCTTGTCGTAGAGATGTTCCTGGAAGTTATAGGGATTGACCGCAGGTGCCGTGGAGGCGTTGCGGCGCTCCGGTGCCAGCGCCGGGTTATCGCGCAGTTCAAGGTCGTGGAAATAGAAGTTGATGGTGTCGAGGCGGAAACCATCAACGCCGCGCTTCAGCCAGAAACGGGTGATGTTCAGCAGCTCTTCCTGTACTTCAGGATTATGCAGGTTGAGGTCCGGCTGCGAGGTCAGGAAATTGTGCATGTAATATTGCATGCGCGTCGGGTCCCACTGCCAGCCCGGACCACCGAAGATCGACAGCCAGTTGTTGGGCGGCGTTCCGTCCGGCTTGCCATCCGACCAGACATACCAGTCCGATTTCGCATTGTTGCGGCTGGCGCGGCTTTCCACGAACCAGGGATGCTGATCGGACGTGTGCGACATGACGAGATCGATCATGACGCGGATGCCAAGCCGATGGGCTTCGGCAATCAGCCCGTCGAAATCGGCGAGCGTGCCGAACATCGGGTCGACATCGACATAATTCGAGACGTCGTAACCGAAATCCTTCATCGGCGAGGTGAAGAACGGCGAAATCCAGATCGCATCGGCACCGAGACCGGCAATATGCGCCAGCCGGTCGGTGATGCCCTTGAGGTCGCCGATGCCGTCGCCATTGGAGTCCTGATAGGAGCGCGGGTAGATCTGATAGATAACAGCGCCGCGCCACCAGTCCTTGTTGGGCGTCAAAGCGGAAGTCACCGAAGCGGTCATGGAAGTGTCCTGTCTGGTATGGGCGTTCATGGAATGATCAGCCTCCCTTGACGGAGCCTGCCAGCAGGCCACGCACGAGATAACGTTGAAGAGCGAAGAAGACGCAGAGCGGCACGACGATGGTGACGAAGGCCGAGGCGGTGAGGATTTCCCAGTTGCCGCCGCGCGAGCCGAGCAGCGCGTTCAAGGCACCGGTCAGCACCAGCTCGTCCTTCTGCGTGCCGAGGAAGACCATGGCGACGAGCAGGTCGTTCCAGGTCCACAGGAACTGGAAGATGGCGAAGGAGGCGAGCGCCGGGAAAGAGAGCGGCAGGATGATCTTGACGAAGATTTCGAAATCGCTCGCGCCATCCACACGGGCACTTTCGATGATCTCTTTCGGCAGGCCGGAAATATAGTTGCGCAGCAGATAGATGGCGAGCGGCAGGCCGAAGGCGGTATGCGCCAGCCAGATGCCGGCATAGGTCTTGGACGGCACGCCGAAGATCGTGCCGATTTCGTTATACAGCCGCAGAAGCGGGATCAGCGACATCTGCAACGGCACGACGATGAGGCCCACCACCATGGCAATCAGCAGATTGCGGCCGGAGAAGTTCATCCATGACAGGGCATAGGCGGCAAAGGCGGCGATGAGGATCGGGATAACGGTTGCCGGCACGGCCACCGTCAGCGAGTTGACGAAGGACTGGCCGATACCTTCCGAGGTCAGAACCGTGCGGTAATTGTCGAGCGTAAAGACCGGCGGCGTCGCGACGGAGATGTAGACGCGTTTGCCGCGCGAACCCTCGAAGCTGGAAGCCCTGCTATATTCGTAAGTGCCGTCCGTATTGACGAGCAGGGTTTCGCCATCGCCGATATCGGCAGGTTCCCCGGCGTTGAAGGCCCTGGGTTCCTGAACACGCACGCCGAAGGCGGATACCTTTCCGCCGGCGCCGTTTTCAAAAACATTGCCTGATATGACATAACGGCTGCCGTCCTGCTTCTGCACGGAGGCATCGGCGAGGCGAACCGCCGCCGTCTGTTCGGAGCTCGAAAAGGCCGTCCACCAGCCGGAAACGGTGATCTGGTCCTTGTCGCGCAGCGAGCTGACGAGAATGCCGAGCGTGGGCAAGAGCCAGAGAAGCACGACGACCAGGACGCTGGCATGGACGATGAGGCGCGGCAGGCCGACGCGGCGAAGGCGTTTGACGATATTCATCTCAGCGGCCCTCCATCTCGCGGTTCGCCTGGCGGATGTTCCAGACCATGATCGGCGTGACGGCCGCCATGATGATGAGCGCGATGACCGCACTTCGGCCGCTGTCGCCACCGCCGCGGAACATCCAGTCGAACATGAGATTGGCGAGAACCATGGTGTTCCATTGGCCGTTGGTCATGGTCAGCACGATATCGAAGACCTTGAGCACGAGGATGGTGATCGTCGTCCAGACGACGGCAATGGTGCCCCAGATTTGCGGGACCATGATCTTCCAGAAGATCTGCCAGCCGTTTGCTCCGTCGATCACGGCCGCCTCGATGGTTTCTTCCGGAATGCCGCGCAGCGCAGCAGAGAGGATGACCATGGCAAAGCCGGTCTGAATCCAGATGAGGATGACCATCAGGAAGAAGTTGTTCCAGAAGGGCATGGAAATCCAGACCTCGGGATTGCCGCCGAAAAACTCGACGACGGCATTCAGCAGGCCGATCTGCACCTGGCCCTCGGCGCGGTACTCGTAGATGAACTTCCAGATGACGGAAGCGCCGACGAAGGAGATCGCCATCGGCATGAAGACGATGGATTTGGCGATGTTGCCCCACCAGATACGGTCCGTCATGACGGCGATGACGAGGCCGAAGAAGGTGCAGGCAGCCGGCACGACGGCGAGCCAGAGAATGTTGTTGAAGATCGACTGGCGGAAACCGGCATCGAAAAACGCCCAGCGATAATTGGCAAGGCCAACAAACTCGCTGCCCGTCCGGTCATAGAAAGACAGGATCAGCGTGGCGATGACGGGATAGACCAGATAAACGAGCAGAAGGATCAGCGCCGGGCCGATGAACAACCATGGCCGGACGGCGGCGCGGCGGTTGAGGTTGCGGGATGCGTGAATGACGTCTCCCGAGCGGACGGGAAAGATCGCCTGCAGCACCTTGTCGGATAGCCAATAATAGGCAGCGCAGGCAAAAACGCCCGCCACCATGACGCCTATGGCAGACACGAGTTGTTGAGCCATGTTCCCTCCCTTGATCCTCTCCGCGCCGCGCTGATTTATGCGGTCGTCGGCCCTTCCCTTGGTAAATGGGCCCGGCCGGAAGCCGGGCCTGATCTACATGCCGTTACTTCAGGCCGTCCCAGGCCTTCTGGATGTCGGTGGCGACCTGATCGGCGGATTTGCCACCGACGAAATCGATCATGCCGGTCCAGAATGCGCCGGCACCGATCTTGCCGGGCATCAGGTCGGAACCATCAAAACCGAAGGTCGTCGCGGTCGTCAGGATTTCGCCCTGGCGCTTCATCTGCTCGTTGGCATAGGTGTCGACATTCACGCCCTTATACGGCGTCAGGAAGCTGGACTGCGCCATCCACACTTCATGGGCGATCGGGGTCTGCAGGAATTCGACGAATGCCTTGGCAGCCGGCGCTTCCTTGGTGATGGTGACGAGCGTGCCGGCGCCCAGAACCGGCTTGCCGAGTTCAGGCTTTGAGGCATAGGTCGGCATGTAGAAGAAATCCACATCCGTACCCACCTTGGTGCCTTCCGGGAAGAAGGACGGCACGAAAGACGCCTGATGATGCAGGTAGCACTTCGGCGGAATGTCGAAGAGGCCCTTCGGGCTGTCGCGGAAGTCGGTGGAGGCCACGGCCGCAACACCACCGCTCACATATTTCTCGTTCCTGGCAAATTTGCCGAACTCGTTGATCGCCGCAA
Source organism: Agrobacterium tumefaciens (assembly GCA_017744915.1). Classification (GTDB taxonomy): domain Bacteria; phylum Pseudomonadota; class Alphaproteobacteria; order Rhizobiales; family Rhizobiaceae; genus Agrobacterium; species Agrobacterium tumefaciens_I. The sequence goes on along the minus strand of JAGIAH010000009.1, from coordinate 468,172 downwards.
CCACGGCCGGATCGGTGAACTTGACTTCGTTGGTCGTCCACTTCTGGTAGACGTCCAGCGGCTGCGTGCGCAGCATCAGATCTTCCACCCAGTCGGTGGCCGGCCAGCCGGTGGCGCCGCCCGAACCGAGGCCGATGCACCAGGGTGTGCCGCCATCGGCGACGATCTGGTCGGTCAGCTTGAACAGGTCTTCCATGCTCTCGGGCACTTTATAGCCCGCTTCCTCGAAGTTCTCAGGCACGTACCAGACGAGCGACTTCACGTCCGCCTTGAAGGGGAACGCGAAATAGGCCTTGTTGCCATCCTTGCCCTTGTAGCTGCCGAGATCGACCCAGGACTGGCCCGCGCCGTAATTTTCCTTGACCCAGCTGGCGGTCGTATCGCCGAGCGGCACAAGGAAACCCTTGGCGGCCAGATCGGCCAGAAGGCCGGGCTGCGGCAGAATGGCGATATTGGGCGGCGAACCCGCCTGCGTGTCGATAACGATCTGCTGCTCGTAATTTTCCGACGAGGAATAACGGACATTCACGCCGGTCGCATCAGCGAAATAGGCGAGCACCGACTGGAACAGCGCCTCATCCTCACCGCGCCAGGGGCCGAAAATCGTCAGTGTCTGACCTTTCAGGTCGGCATGGGCCGCCTTGAAGTCCTCGTAACTTTTCCAGTTGAACTTGGCATCTGCGCCGGGTGCGAATTTCAGATCGGCAGCAAAGGCCGAACCCGACAGCAGCACCATCGAGGCCGCCGTCGCCAAAAGAGTCTTCCGCATGTGATTTACCTCCCATCACATAAAAGGCTCAAAGCGTCCTCTCTCAATCAAAGCGCTTTGGCTGCCTATTCATCTCATTGTCATCGAGACCGAGTCAAGAGGCTCTTTCTGCGGAAACGTTGCAGGGCCTTGGGAATAGTCATATTTATTTCGGAAGGCGGCTATCATTTTCGATTGAGAAAAGCGCATGGGGCTGATAAAAATCTAAAGCGCTTTGGGAATGTGAGGAGCGGCTTTTGGCCTTTTCCCGAGCGCACGCATGGAGGAAATGACAGACATGAACCTGAAACAGTTGTCGCAACTGCTGGGGATTTCGCAGACGACCATCAGCCGGGCGCTCAACGGCTATCCGGAGGTCAGCGCGGAAACCCGCCGCCGCGTCATGGAGGCGGCCGAAAAGACCGGTTATCGCCCGAATGCCGCGGCACAGCGGCTGGCAACGGGCAAGGTCGGTTCCATCGGTCTTGTGATGCCGATTGGTGAACACCATCGCTCCGACGTGCATTTCGGTGAATTCCTGAGCGGGCTGGGTGAGGAAGCCTCGCGCAGCGGCTTTCACCTCGTCATCATGCCGACAGAACCGGAAAAGGAGCGCGAGGCCCTGCGGGGACTGGCGGCGAGCGGCAGCGTCGACGGCATCTATCTCGCCTACATGAAGAACAACGACCCACGCATCGCCATGATGCAGTCGCTCTCCCTGCCCTTCCTCGTGCATGGCCGCTCCGTCGGCGTGGAGGAGGATTACCCTTATCTCGACGTGGATAATGAAGGCGCCTTCCGCGATGCGACCCAGCTTCTCCTGCAGCTTGGCCATACGCGCATCGGGCTGCTGAATGGCCCGGAAGGTTATGATTTCACCTACCGGCGCTGTCTCGGGGTGGAAAAGGCGCTGGCGGCCAATGGGCTTTCCCTGCACCCTGAGAATAAACGGCACAGCAGCATGACGGATGAGGAAGGGTATCTCGGCATGGAGGCTCTGCTGTCACACCCGGAAACACCGACCGCCATTCTCTGCGCCAGTACCGCGCTGGCACTAGGTGCGATCCGGTCACTCAACCAGCGGGGCCTGAAACCCGGCAGGGATATCTCGCTGATCGCCCATGACGACGTGCTGCCACTTTTGAAGCCCGATAATTTTTCGGTGCCGCTGACCACCACTCGCTCATCACTCAGGGCAGCGGGGGTGCGCGTGGGCCAGCGCCTGATCAATCGCATCAAGCTTAACCAGACGGAACCCCATCAGGAACTCTGGAAGGCGGAACTGGTGGTGCGCGCTTCGACGGGGCCAGCTCCGAAGGCGTAAGGCGGATGGTCTTGATGCATGTGCTGCGGCTGAAGCCGGACACATCGCTGGCACAAGGCGTTTCTCGCTTGAGCGCCCCCTCCACTCTCATTCCTGTGCTCGTCACAGGAATGAGGAGAAGTATCCCCTTTTTGCTGTCTACGACTCTTAAAACTTCGGAGCCGTCAGCCCCTGAGCGCGATAGGCGGCGATGACGGTGTTGGCCATCAGCATGGCGATCGTCATCGGGCCGACACCGCCGGGCACGGGGGTAATGGCGGCAGCAACGGCGCTTGCCTCGTCAAAGGCGACATCGCCAACCAGCTTCGACTTGCCTTCGCCCTTTTCGGGAGCAGGAATACGGTTGATGCCGACATCGATGACGGTTGCGCCCGGCTTTACCCAGTCGCCCTTCACCATCGCCGCGCGGCCGACTGCCGCAACGAGAATATCGGCCGTCTTGCAGACGGTGGCGAGATCCCTGGTGCGCGAATGCGCCATGGTCACCGTGGCATTGGCATTCAACAGAAGCTGGCCCATGGGCTTGCCGAAGAGGTTGGAGCGGCCGATGACAACGGCATTGAGGCCGGAAAGGTCGTCACCGTGAATGCCGCGCACAAGCAGCATGGCACCGGCGGGTGTGCAGGAGATGAGGCCAGTGGCGAGATCGCCGGTTGCCAGCTTGCCGGCATTCAAGACGCTGAGACCGTCGACATCCTTCTCGGGCAGGATCGACTGGATGATCTCATCCGAATTGAAATGTTTCGGCAGGGGCAGCTGCACCAGAATGCCGTGGATGGACGCATCGGCGTTCATTTCGCCAACCAGCTTCAGGAGGTCAGCTTGAGTGGTTTCTTCCGGCAGCGTGTGCTGGATGGAGTTGAAACCGCATTGCTTCGCCATCTTGCTCTTGGAGTTCACGTAAGCATGGCTGGCCGGATCATTTCCGACGATGACAACCGCCAGACCGGGCTTCACGCCCTTTTCCGCCTCCAGCGCTTCTGCCGATTTGCGGACCGCCTCCGTTACCGAAGCTGCCTTCGCCTTCCCGTCAATCACAACTGCCATGCGTCCTGCTCCTGCTGGGTTACGTAGGCTCCGTATGGTGCCCCCTTCGCAGGAATGCAAGCTAAAATGCGGCGTTTTCAGGCTGTTTTGCGGTAGTCTTCGCGGCGATCGGCGTAATCGGCGAGACGCTCTCTCAGGAACGCCAATTCCCGTCGCAATTCCATCAGCTCCTCGGCTTCGGCCTCGGCGTGATCGAAGCGTCCGGCAAGGGCTTCAGCCAGCAGCGGTGGCAGTGCTGATGCGGCGGGATCGGCCGTTCTGACGGTGCGATTGCCCATCAGAACCTGCCGCACACGCTCGTCCAGCGGCATATCGTCAGCGTCATTTGCGGCCTCGCCGTAATAATCGGCAAAGCTGTCTTCCTCCGCCGCCGCTTCGACATCCGCCTCCGCGGCAAGCGGCGAGAGATCGTCAAATACGGCTGGCTCGATGGGCTCGAATTCTGAAAATTCCGGCGCGACAGCGGGGGAGAGCGGTTCCTCGGTGGTTTCGACGGCCAATACCGCTTCCGCCTCTTCTTCCTCGTCATGGCGACGATAGCTGAGGAGGTAGAGGCTGCTCAACAGGCCGATCAGCGCACCGCCGCCCGCCAGCATCGCGGCCTGCGTCAGGTCCCGGGACAATTCGCCGGGTGCTGCCTTCCTGGCCAGGCGGGTTTCAATGGCGGGCGTTGCCGAGACGGTCAGGTCGCGGCGTTCGCTGGCCTCCAGATAGGTATTTCGCGCCGTTTCCAGCTCAGCCTGCAATCTGGAGAATTCACCGGGCGCGACACCGAGGGCATTCAGGCGGTCGAGATATGTCTTCTGCTCGCCAGTGACGGTGGCGATCTCCTGATTGACGCGCTTTTCATCCGCCCGCAGCCCGTCAAGCAACTGGCGCAATGCGGGGGCGGCCAGCGCCTGCACGGCATCCATTGCATTCTGGGCGGCGATGCGGCGGGGATGTTTCGGGCCGTAATCCACCGAAACACCGGCAAGCGCCATGCTGGCACTCGCCTGTTTCTGCCTGACATCCTCAAGCGCCGAAAATGCCGTGCCGGCCGGCAGTGGTTTGGAATACACGTCATTCGGCTTCAGAGCTGAGGCGGCAGCCAGATCGGCCTGGAGAGATTGTTGCTGCCGGGTGGCGCGCGCCAGACTGTCGTTTACGTCACGCAATTGCTGTTCGAGCTGCTGCGCTTCGGTCATCACGGCATCGCCATGACGCATCTGGAAACCATTTACGGCGGCTTCCGCCTCGTCCAGCTTCTTCCGTGCTCTCTCCGTCTCGCGCATGGCGGGCGTCATCGTGCCGGCCTTGCCATCCGCCATCACGCGCATCGAAAGATAGTCCGTCAGCCGCATCGCCATTTCAGGCGTCGCCGCCTTGGCGGTCACGATCAGCATATTTTCGTCGGGGGTCAGTTCCAGCCGGATCGCATCGCCCACGGCGCCGTTCAGCGCCTCACGCGGGGAGACCACGCGCGCATGTCCACCGGTCAGGAGATCGAGAAGCAGGCCAAGCTCACCCTGATTGCGAACACCGATCATATCGGCGGGTTTCAGCTTCAGATCGGCGGTTACCCGCTCAAGCCCGGAGGGCGAAAGCAGGGTCCGCCGCGCCATCGCCAGAAAACGGGTCGCATCCGGGGCATCATAAGCGGTCTGGGTAACCTCGATCCGGGCCTGCGAAACATAACCGCGAAAACCAGAATCAATGAGGAACAACGGAATGGCAGCACCCGCAAGCGTTGCCGCCGCGACGCAGCCTGCCGTCAGGAGCCGCAGACAATGCCTGCGCCATTGCGACGAGGGCGCGGCGACATCATCCCCCTCGGGGCGGATCGCCATCATATCCGGATTGTCATCAACCATCTGAAGCCGTCTGCCGCCCTCGGTGCCGCCCGCAACGGGCGACTGTCAAAACCTTACGAGAGGTTAAAGGATCGTGGCAAACAAATGGTTAACGCGAGGCTTGGCAGGCCTGGTTTCAGCTCTTGCCGAGTGCGATGTGCCAGGGTTCGGCGCAAAGGCTGTAAAGCCAGCTCATATGCAGCTTGCGGAAAATCTCCGGCATGCCGGCCACTTCGGACGACAGGACCTTGAACAATGGGCCGACCGCGATGGTAACACGCGCATCCTCATGGCTGACGGTGCGGTGCAGCCATTTTTCCTGATTTTCCTTCAGCATTCCGGCCAGCAGAACATCCACCTTAACGCCCGATGCATCCCGGTTCAGCATGACGAAATCGTGCCAGGGTGCATGCGCACGCAGCCGGGCAAGCACCTCGCCGATCTGTACCGCATCATCTCCGGCAACGCCGATGCGTTTCGGCACCGCCATATAGGTCAGAAGCGCCATGACGAAGGCAACGCCGTCGATGGTGGCGGGCAGAGGTTCGCCATGTTCTGCCCGTGCCGCGGCCTTCATTCCCTTGCCCTGCGGCAGGAGCAGGCAGCTTTCCAGAATTTGCCGATAGGCGTTGTCCTTCAGGGAAAGCTTCGCCTTCTCGATGGTGAGAAAGGAGAGCATGGTGTGCCCTTCACAGGCTGAAGCCTTGCCGGAAACCAGTTCCAGCGCGCCATTCCATTCAAGATCACAGACGCCCAATCCGTGGATATTCCGCTGCGACCCCGACCGCGCAAAACCTGACGCGAACCCCATTTGCCAACCCCCAAATGCATACCCATCACCACCGATCTCACGCATGGCCTGCGGAACGGTGGTTCATGGGTTTGTTATACAGGTGCAGGTTGAATTTAGCTTGAAAGCAATCTCTCAAATGCTCCGGGAGGCCGAAAGAGACGATTAACCAGCAGGGTGGCACGCTTTTGTGCCACCGAAGCCCGCGCCGTCAGTGGCTGGGCGCCGCGGCCGCCTCTTTTCCAGCTTCGGCCTTTTCGCCCTCGACAAGCTTGACCGAGCGGGGCGTGCCGTTGCCGTTCTGCTCGCGAATGTCGGCTTTCGACAGATAATCGAGCTGCTCGATCAGCACATCCTCGACCACCTCGTCGTTGAGCCGCTTGTTCAGCCCCTCACGGATACGCTGCTTGAAGGCTTCGGGATCGAAGGTGGAAATATTGGCGATGTTGACCATGGAAGAACCCGCCAGAAGCGTGAACAATTCATCGGTCATCAGCTGCGTTGCGGGCAGCTCGATCTTCGCCATCTTGTCCTTGTCGACACGCAGCGAAATCCGGCTGAGGAAATAACCGTTCACCCCGCCATCATTGATGACGGGAATGGTGATGCTTTCGCCCTTGACCAGCTGCAGATTGGCCTTTTTCGCTCCCGCCTCATCCGGCGAAGGCGCCGTCGCCATCTGGACGGAGAAATACACCGCGCCGAGCGTGACGGCGCAAACCCAGACGCCGGTGAGAAGAAGCTTCAACATCAGGAGGCTGCGCCGTAAAGGAACTGTTCCTGCGAATAGGTGCCGTCCGTATCGGCTTCCTGGATCGCGCTCTTGAGCAGATCGGCAACAGCGCGAACCGCGTTCAGATGCGCTTCGACGCGGCTGGCATTGGTGGCGAGCTTGGACTTGATGCCCTTGACCTGATCCATGTAACCGGCGGCGATTTCCTCGCGCGGCGTATCGCGGACCAGCATCGTCAGCTCATAAAGGCAACGGCTCTTGTGGGCGTTGGAGACCTTGAAGTCGAACTGCGGGTCCTTACCGATATTGTCGTTCTCATTGTCGATGATCATCTCAAGGCGGCCGAGAACGGATTGGATACGGTGGTCGTTCGACATAAGGTCCATGCTTGTCTCCTCGTTAGGGTTTTTCATTCTCAAGCCTCGTCCGTTTTATCATTGGAAACGCCGAGGACCTGCCGCTCGAACTCCGCCACCATCCGAATTGCAGCATTATGGTCTTTGTCATTCATCGATACGTCGGTAATGCCTTTGCTTTCGGCTTTCCGCAGCGCATCCTTGTAAGCCTGCTCCGCAATGCCGACGCCGCCATTTCTGGAAATCGTATCGGCAAACTGTTCCGCCATCATGCTTTTCCAGATCTCGCCGGCATTACCCTTGCCATATACTTCCTCGCTGTCTTTCGGCAGCATGTTGGCAACGAAGGTCTGGAGCACCGAGGCTTCATATTTACGGTATGTTTCGGGAATTTCGGTACGGTGCGCACGAATATTCGTGTCGCCAAGGCCGGCCTTCGAGGAAGCGCCATCCAGCATATCGACAGCGGCGCCGAAGCCCTTGCCGGCATCGGCAAGGCTGGTGGCCGCGAAAGCCGCCTTGTTCGCCTTCAGTTTTTCCTGGGCGACCTGTACTTCCTGGGGGTCCGCCGCGCGAACCACATCCATCACCAGATCGCTTATAACCGATATCGCCACGTCCCGAACTCCCGAGCTGACGAACGTACCGGACGAAAACCGGCGCGTTCGTTCAATCAAGAAACATCGCCGAAGACGCCTTCAAAACGTCCGCGATGCAACAATGGGATAGACTATGGATCGCCAACCTTGCTGGAGGCTGGTGTGTGGGAAACATTCGTAATTTCTAACAAATCATAGATTGCATTATCATCGGCCTCGCGATCCTCGAGATCGCGGGCAATATGCATCCGGTCCTCCAGCCTGTCGGCCTTGGTCTTTTCCTTCAGCACCTTGTTTTCCTGAAACTGCTGCACACCGGCCAGCTGGCGGTCCTGGACGACGAGGCGGCCATAACGATCCGAATAATGCCGGGAGAACGTCTGATGCACAGGCTCCATCGAACTCATGGCCTCGAGCGTGCTCTCCATGGATTGCGCCACCTCGCTCCGGGTGCGGGTGGTGTCGGCCAATTCCACCTCGGCCATTTTTTCCATGTGCCGCTGGACGGTGACCAGACGTTTGAGCTTGGCGGAGCGCTTGTCCGAAGCCATCGCGTTTTCTCCAGATCAAAAGCCGATGAAGACCGGGCCGAAACCATCCACGAATTGCCGGATGAGGGCCGCGACCGACAAATAGAGCATGAAAAGACCGCCCGCGAGAACGAAGGGCGTCGAGATAAAATAGACGGGAATCTGCGGTGCGAGCTTGTTGATGAGGCCGACGGCGACGTTGAACATCAGGCCGTAGATCACGAAGGGGCTCGCAAGCCGCAGCATGATCGAAAAGGACGCTCGCAGCGTATCGGTCAGCGTAATCAGCATCTTCTGGCTGCTGATGAGCGCGCCGACCGGCGTGGCGCTGTAGGAATCCACCAGCGCCTTCAGGACGATATGGTGAAAATCCAGCATGAACAGCACCAGCAGGCCGCCAAAGGTGATGAAGTTGGATATCTGGTTTTCCTGCACGTCTTCGATGACATCGGCCCCACCCGGCGCGCTGAGACCGATGGAAGCGCCGATGAGCGAGCCGGTGAACTGGAAGCCAAGCGTGTAGAACCGTGCTATCAGCCCATACATGGCACCGATGAGGATCTCGGTGAAGATAAGGCCGACAACGGTGCCCTGGCTTGCGCCGGAAACCTTCGGATAGATCGTGTCCCACAAGACGGGCAGCAGCGCCATGGACACCGCCACACAGAGCAACATGCGGATCTGCGGCGAAATGCGCGAGCTGGAAAAGCCCGGCATGGTCATGAAACAGGCGCCGATGCGGCAAACGGCAAGGAACAATGCGATAATTGTCCCTTGCGGGTCGGTTATCATGAAATGGCGCCCAGAATCTTGATCTCCAGACCCTTGGCAAGTTCCACATGCGAAAGAACCGGCAGGGTCGCAAAGAGTCGCTCGATAATCATGCGCACATAGGACCGCGTTTCCGGCGAGGTTACAAGGACAAAGGGCAGGCCACGATCCATGAATTCACGGATAACTTTGGACGCCTGCTCGGAAAATTCCTCGAGATGGCGGGGATCGATATCGAATTCGACGATTTCGCCCTTCTGGTCGCGCTTCAGCGCCTGATGGAACACCATGTCCCACTTGTTGCCGAGGCGCAGGACGCGCAGCACGCCATTATCCGCCAGATCGCCGCAGAGCTGCTGCGACATGCGCACCCGAACATGTTCGACGATCTGTTCCGTCTTGCGCACATGCGGTGCGAGTTCGGCAACCGCTTCGAGAATGAGATGCAGGTTGCGGATCGATACGCGCTCGGCAAGCAGCAGCTTCAGCACCGCCTGCAGGCCGGAATAGGACATATGCGACGAGCAGATTTCATCGGCGAGTTTCTTGTATTCGGGATCGAGCCTGTCGATGAGGATCTTGACGTCCTTGTAGGACAGAAGCTGCGGGAGGTTGTTGCGGATGACTTCGCTCAGATGCGTCAACACCACCGAGACGTTGTCGATCGGGTGGAAACCTTCGCGCTTCAGATCCTCGGTGAAGGTTTCGAGGATCGAGACGGCGGGCATGCCGAAGGCTGGTTCGCGGATTTCATCGCCCGGAATGCTCGGCTTGCGCCCTGCCCCCGTCACGACCAGAACATCGCCGACACGCAGGTTGCTCGACGCGATCGTCGTGCCGTGGACGCGGATCTGATAGGCCTTCTCCTGGATCATGATGTCGTCGGAGACCTTGATCTCCGGCACCACAAAGCCGTATTGGGCCGCGAATTTCTTGCGCATCTTGCCGACGCGAAAGGCCAGTTCCTGATGCGCGCCGAGCAGGCGGGTCGAGACCTGCTTGCCGAGCGCCAGCTCGATCTCGGCCGTCTTCAGCACCTGCTTGACCGAGTCCTTTTCCGCCTCGGTGGTCTGGAGAACCTTGTTCTCTTCTTCCTGACGGCGAAGCGCACTTTCGGCCTCCGCCTGGCGTGGAATATACCAGCTGCCGAAGGCCATGATGCCGCCAAGGAAAATGAAGGGCAGGAAGGGAAGGCCCGGAATGATAGCGAGCAGACCCATCAGCATGGCCGAAACCATCAGAGCGCGCGGATAACCGCTCAGCTGGTTGACCACCGCCTGATCGGTCGAACCGGCCGTGCCGCCGCGCGACACCAGAAGGCCGGCTGCCAGCGATACGATCAGGGCCGGGATCTGCGAAACGATACCGTCACCGACCGAAAGCTTGACGAAAACATCAGCCGCTTCGCCGATCGGCATGCCATGGCGGAAATAACCGATGATGATGCCGCCGAAGACGTTAATCGCGGTGATGATGAGGCCGGCGATCGCGTCGCCGCGCACGAACTTCGAGGCACCGTCCATCGAACCGAAGAAGGAGCTTTCCTCTTCCAGCTCCCGGCGGCGGCGCTGCGCTTCCTTTTCATCGATGATGCCGGCGGACAGATCCGCATCGATCGACATCTGCTTGCCGGGAATGGCATCGAGGGTGAAGCGCGCGCCGACTTCGGCGATACGCGTCGCACCCTTGGTGATGACGATGAAGTTGACGGTGATCAGGATCAGGAAGACGATCAGACCGATCACGAAATCCCCGGACATGACGAGGCTGGAAAAGCCGGCAATCACGCCGCCGGCCGCCGTCGGCCCCTCATTGCCGTGGGACAGGATGACGCGTGTCGTCGCAATGTTCAGCGACAGGCGGATCATGGTCGCGATCAGCAGCACGGTCGGGAAAGACGAGAAATCCAGCGGCCGCTGGATCCAGAGCGCCACCATGAGGATGAGGACCGAGAGCGCGATCGAGAACGCCAGGCCGATATCGACCAGCATGACCGGAATAGGCAGGAAGAGGACGCAGAGGATCGCCACGATGCCCAGTGCAAAGCCGATATCGCGCGTGCTCGGACTGACCTTGGGCAGGGAAATGACTGGTGGTTGCGCCATAAAATTCGTCCTGTCTCTTCATGAGAAGGGCGACGGAAAGCCGCCGCACGGTTCCACGGCATCGGCTTTCGACAAACGCTCGCGCAGGTCGGTCCGATGCTTCAGCCTATCCCTAGCCGCTGAAGCTTGCGCGAGGGTGGCATATCGAGGAAACGGCGTCAGAAGCCGGATTGGATGCGGGAGAAGACGAGATTGGAGAAAAGCGATATCTGCGCGCCCACGAAGGGGGCGGCGACACCGAGAACAATCATGATCGTGACGATCTTGGGAACGAAGGTCAGCGTCATTTCCTGAACCTGGGTCAGGGCCTGAATGAAGGCAATGGCGACACCGACGATCATGGCGGCGAGAACCGCCGGACCGGCCGCGACGAGAACGGTCCAGACTGCCGCCTGCATGATATCAAGCGCATCGGCCTCGTTCATCGTCGCATCCTTATTCCTGAAAGGCGGCGTGATGCCGCCTCTTCATATTCACGAACCGGCCGAGTTGTTCGAATCGGTTCCGTTAGCAGATGTACTCTTGATCGGGCCGTTGGAGAAGGTGACACCGGCCTGCAGCAGCACCTTGTCACCAGCTTCGGTGATGGCGATGACGCCGTCCGAATAGACTTCGACTTCCTTCACCACACCGGTAACCTTGTCGTCGGCGCTCATGACGGTCTTGCCGACAAGATCGGACGCGCGTGTCAGGGCTTCTGCCTGCAGCATGCTCTTCAGGTGGGTGTTGGTCTTGATCGTCTGCTCGACCTGCGAGAAGCTTGCGAGCTGCGACATCTGCTGGCCCGCATCCATCGGGCTGGTCGGATCCTGGTTCTTCATCTGGGCGATGAGGAGCTTCAGGAAGCTGTCATAGTTCAGCGAGGCCGCATTCTTGTCACTGCTGCTCGCACCGGCATTGGCCCAGGGGTTAGCGGTTGCCGAGTTGACTGCATCTACCGCCATGGTGCGATCTCCTTGCGAATCTGTTCGATCGTTGCCGGGGTCATTTCCTGATTGTTGAGGATCTTTTCCTCGATCGGATAAAGACCACGAATGGCCTTCAGCGCTTCGAAAGCCTTGCCGGAGGCGACCAGGCCGTCGATCCGCTTGAGTTCCGCCAGAACCTCGTCATGCTGGAAGCAGTTCAGCAGCATGCTGACCGACTTGCGGAACATGTTGGTGGACTGCTCGCGCCCTTCCGGGTTGATGAGGATCATCTGCGCGATGAAATAAAGCTGCCGGAGCGGCGTCGTCGCCTGATCGGGCTGCAGAACGTGGTTTTCGAGCAGGAAGGTGACATCGTTCAGGAATTCGAGCGCGACCTTGCGATCCACACGCAGAACCGCGCCGTTGATGAAAATCTTTTCGCCCGATTTCAGCGAAATTCGAAGTGTACTTTTCATTTCAGTCCATCCCTGATGATGGTTGTCACGTCAATTATGCCCTGGAAATTCGTCGACTGACGTTTCCGGATCAGCTCGCACTCTTTCAAGATCCAGATCGCGATCGAGATCAGATTGGCCCTCAGCTCCATGGCCAGCTGGTTATCCGGCTGCTTGAGGTCCTCAATGAAGCGGATCCAGACCCGCCGAGTGTAAAAAAGTGCTTCGATCGTATGGCGCTGGGAAGAGCTATCCTTTGCCTCCACAAGCAGTTCGATCGATTTGTTCAACGCCTGTCGCTCGCGATCTTTCGCGTTTGCGACACCATCCTCCATGATTTCGGCGTAGGAAAACTGGTACATTCATGTATCCTTTATCTGCCGCCACCCCTGTTCATCAGAGGTAGTTCACCAGACTCATTTTTTGCAGACGCGACGTGAGGCTGTATGCGATTTCGATCTGCTGCTGCAGCAGATCGAGACGGGTCTTCGCCTCGTAAGTATCGATCCCCTCAATATCCAGCAGATGCGTTTCGATGATCTTTTTCTGCGCCGCCAGGGAATCGTTCGACTTCTTGACGCGCTCCTGGGAAAGGCCGAGGCTACTCGCCTGCTGGTTCAGGCCGTCAATGGCCTTACCGATATTCGTGCCGGACTGCGAAGCCACCATGGCGCGAATCTCACTGCTCACGCTGCTGTCGAGAAAAGTCATGGCGGTGACAGCCGTCATTGCGAAATAGCGCATTCCCTGCGAATTGCTGTTCGTCGAACTTTGCACCACCTCATTCTGGCTGACGCGGCTCGTCATGTTCGTGTCGCTCGCCTTGGAACCGAAAGTCGTCCAGAAATCGTAATTCTGGGTGCCGTCCAGGCCGGTATGCGGCGGGTTCGTCACGGTGGTGGTGCCGTTAAAGACACCCTCGATATGCGTCATGAACGCGCTGACCTGGTCCTTGGTCAGGTCCGAGGGCTTGGACACACCGGCCGTCGCGAGGAAAGCGTTCAACTCGGCATCATAGGCCGTCTTCAGCGTCGATCCTTCTGCAAAATAGTCATCGACCGGCTGCACATCGGTATTGATACCCGAAAACAGGTACTCACCCCCGACCGCCGTATTGGCAAAACCGGTAAAGGTCTTATAGGCGTCGGTAATGGTCTGAAGCACGACCGCCGTCGTCGGGGCCTCCGCTCCGTTGGTGGTCAACACGACGCTCTGGATCTTGTTAGCCGCCGTCGCCATCGACGTCAGAGCGGCCTGAGAGGATTCAAGACGCTGGGTGGCGAACGCATTGATGGTGATGTTTGACTGGAGACGGTCGACATCGCGATTGAGATCGAGGCTGCGCGCCGTATTGGCGCCCAGCGTCACGCCGAGATCCGCATGTTTGCCCGTCGTCAGCTCCGTATTGAGATTGGTCATCTCAAGCTGGGCTTTGAGGATGGTGCTGCGCATGCTGTTCTGCATTGCCAGCGATGAAATGAAGGACGTTTTCATCGTTTACCTCACCATGTCCATCAGCGACTTGAGCATTTCATCCACTGTCGTCACCAGCTTCGTGGCCGCCTTGTAAGATTGTTCGATATCCATGAGCAGCGAGAGCTCCTCATCCAGGCTGACCGCCGTATTGTTCGAATAGGAAGTGGACGAGCGCTCATAAAGCGCGCTTTTCGCCTCGTTTGCCGAAGTCGCACCGGAACGTTCCTGTTCGAGCCACCCCATCGAGTTGGTGCCGTATTTCAGGATGCTGGTATTCGTATCGATACGTGTCGACGCGGAAAAATTCATGGGTGCGTCGAAAGCAGTGACATAACTGTCGATCAGCGCGGAGAAACCGGTTCCGCCCGAAGTCGTGCTATTGATGATATAATCGGTACCGTTGATACCACCATCACGCAACAATTCCGGATTGCCACCTTTAGAAATAATTAACGCCGGGTTGACGGTAATGCTGGCGGCGAGCCCGGGAGAGACAACCCCATCCGCCGGAATGGTCGTCGCCGGGGGAGAGCCATAGGTAAACAGGCCCGGCATGTTCGGCAGGCCAGCGGTTGCATCAGCCGGCTTTTCCGCAAACATGGTGATCAGACCGCGCGCGATCTCGTCGAGCTGGCTTTGCATGGTCGGCACCAGATCGTCACGAAGCTGCATCAGGCCCTGAAGCGAACCCTCCGCCGTCGTGTTGCTGCCGGTGCCCGCCTTGAGCGCCACGCCATCGATATAAATTGCGTTGCCGGTCGTCGTCGCGTCGTAGCCCGGCTGCTGGTTGAAGGTCACCTTGCGCGGTACGATCTCGAACAGCGTCGCACCATCCGTCGTATAGAGCGCGACATCATTGTTTGGACGCGTGACGGCATTGACGCCGATAATGGACGAGATGTCCTTAACAAGCGCTTCGCGCTGATCGAGGGCGTCGCTCGGATCGCCGCCAATCGCCGTCTGCGCCTTGACCTCGTTATTGGCCTCTTCAAATTTCGCAAGCAGATCATTCAGCTTGTCGACCTGAAGGGTGATTTCCTTGTCGGCGCGCAGGCGCATCGACTGCAATTCGGCCGAAGCCTTGTTCAGGGAACTGGCAACGTCCGTGGCGGCGGTCACCACCGTCGCGGCCAAAGCGGAATCGCTCGGCTTGGCTGCATAACCAACAAGGCTCTTGAGCAATTCCTTCATATAGGTGGAAGGAGAACTTTCGTAGTCATTCCCGCCGAAAATGCTCTTCATCTCCTCGAGACCGGTCAAAACGGTCTTCTGGCCCGAAGCGAGGGAAGAACTGGAGATTGTCTGCCTGAGAAGACTTTCATTCTGGGCACGGCCATTGGAGACGATACTCGCTCCGGCCATGGTCGTGCCGAGAATGGCGGTTCGCTTGACGTAATTCGCATTGCCGACATTGGCAATGTTCTTCGAGGTAACGTCCGTCTGCTTACCTGTATTATTGAAAATCGACTGCGCAGTATTCATTGCTGACGTGAGCGACATTCATCTGTCCTCGTGAGAATATTATCTCTTCAGATTGATCAGGACGTCCATCAAATCCGATCCAGTCTGGAAGACCTTCGAATTCGCTGTGTAGATACGCTGGGATTCAATCATGTCGGTAAGTTCGCTGGCGATATCGACATTCGAGCCCTCCAGCGCACCCTTCTGAACGTAACCAAAGCTTCCCGACTGCGGGAAACCGATGGTGACGACACCCGACTCGTTGCTGGGCAGGTAGACGTTACCGTTCTGCGGGCTGAGATTGTCGACGCTCGGCACCGTGGCGAGAGCCAGCTGGTAGATGTTGCGACGGCCGCCATCCTGATAAACCGCCGTCACCACACCGTCCTTGCCGATTTCGACATCCTTGATCTGGCTCGGGCCGTTGCCATCCAGGATCGCGGTGCCGGGCGTGAATTTCGTGGAGAACTGCGTCATTTCCGACAGGTCGATATTGATCGCCTGCGCCACGCCGCTGTTGTCGTCATTGATGGTGATCGATTTCGGAGATGCGGTCGTGAGCTTGTTGGTAGCGGGATCGAACTCCAGATCCACCGTTTCCTTAACAAGGGTTGCCGGTGCAGTCGCCGTATAAGGGAAACCGCCATTGGTCGACTGATCCTGACGATAGACCGACACCTCCCAGGTGTTGTCACCCGTCTTGGTGTAATAGAAATCGTAGAGAACCTTCGCACCACCGCTGTCGAATGCCGTCAACGACGTCTTGTTGCCGAACGCCGCAGTTGCGGAGTTGGTGCTCGGAAGCGGCGCCGTCGCGGCCTTATCGTCGCGATTGAGGTTTGCGGGGAAGCTGCCCTGCGTGGAGGGAGATGCCGTCAGACCGAAATTGTTGACGTTGATCGCCTCAAGACCGGTAAAGCCGTTGACCACAGCTGCCGGCGGGTTGGAGCCGTAGGGGTAACCCATCAGCTGGAAGCCGGCCGCGTTTTCCAGGTAGCCTTCCGCATTCTTCACGAAGGAACCGGCGCGCGTGAGGTAAGGCGTGCCTGCACCATCCTGGACCACGAAGAAACCGTTACCCTGAATGGCAAGATCGGTGCTCGAGGTGGTGTAGGAGAGGTTGCCCTGCTCCGAAATGCTGTAACGAACGTTGGACTGCACGCCGCCGGAAGCATAGCTGCCCGACGAGGAGGGCAGAACGAGCGAGGAGAACGACGTCGATGCACGCTTGTAGCCGGTGGTGCTTGCGTTGGCGATGTTGTCGCCCACGGTGCCCAGCTTGTTCGCCTGTGCATTCATGCCGGACACACCGGTTCGCATAGTGCCGAAAATACTCATTCAAAAACCCTCGTGGTCATCTTTCAGGGAGAAGGTAAAGCGTTTGGCTTGCGTGAAGCTGTCGGAAATACCGCGTTTGAAAAAGACCACGCGGGTCAATGAAAATCATTGCCAATCAATGCTGTAGCCGAGGAAACGCTTGGAATCGACCGGGTCGTAGCCGAGCTTCTTGCGCAGTTTCTTGCGCAGCTTGCTGATGTGGCTTTCAACGACGTTTTCTTCGACGTCATCATCGAAGATGCCGTAGATGGCATTGAAAATCTGCGCCTTGGAAACGCGGCGTCCGCGATTGGCGATCAAATATTCGAGGATGCGGCGCTCACGGCGCGGCAAGGGGAACACTTCACCACCGACTTCCGGATCACGGCCATCGGAGAAAACCCGGATCGGCCCGGCATCGGTAAAGTTCGAGATGACCTGCAGCCGGCGACGGATCGCCGCCGCACGTGCCAGGATTTCACGGGGGTGAACCGGCTTGCGCACGACGTCGTCGACGCCGCTGTCGAAAAGCGCCAGCGTTGATTCCAGCGAGGGCTGGTCGCTGACCGCGATCACCGGGGCCGTCGTGCGATCCCTGATCGCCTTCGGCAAGGAAAAGCTCCGGTCGCCCTGGCCGATCAAAAAGGCCTCCACGGCCGCAAGATCGCTTTCCGCGGCCGTCGAGACCCATTCCCCGAATTCGACCGGATCAAACCCGGTCGAGGGAATGCCCTCACGCCCAAATAGAGATGTATAGCCGTCTTTAACGAGCTCGCGCTCATCAACCACTACGATCATTCGTCCGCCTCCGAATCAGTGTGGTGTTTTCCAATGTGGCATTGGTACGAATCGGAGGATTCACGGACAACTGTAGGAAATCATCGATAGTTATTAATAATTGATTAACCATTTTGTGCCGATTTGATCTACATATAGTGGTTATTAACCATATATGGCACAAAATTTTTGTGTAAGAATTTTGAAAATCGCAAAAAACAGCTTGAAATGCCTTTTTTCGGGCTTTCTCTCGCCACATTTCAAATTGCGAGTCCCGAGGCCTTCAGAAGCAATTCCAGGTTGCTAACCGTCGCAGAAATTTTTCGCGTTGGGAGTCCATTTCCCGTAGCCCGTCGCCACGAGATTGGCGATGACGCGGCAGACATATTTCTTCTGTGCCGGGTCATTATTCGGGCCGGCATGATAACGGGCGACCGCCATCGTCCAGGTTTCATGCCTGTTATGGAGATTGCGCAGGAACATGGCGGCGTATTCGACATTGCGGCGCGGATCGAACATTTCCCGCGCGGATGTGAAGTTTTCGCCGTGGAAATAATGATTTATCTGCATGCATCCGAGGTCGATCAGCTTGGCGCCGTTGCGCTTCGCCGCCTCGAAAGTCACCAAGGCCTCCTCCGTGGAGGACGCAAATACCGGTTTTCCTTCGATATTCATGGCATTGGGGTCGAGCCGCCCCTTGCGGCCCGTCTCGGTCAGGCCGACGGAATAAAGAATTCCCTCCGGCACGCCATATTTGCGGGCGGCCGACTGGATCTCTCTTTCACAGACACCGGATGTTGCCGAAGCCGACGCGTTTTCAGAGGTAGACGCCATTGTCAGCAGAAGAACGGGCAGAGCCAGGAGCGCCATCCATGCCTTCATTATGCACCCCCAAATTATCGCCGTTGCCTTGGCGGTCGCCTCGTGCTCCGGACTCGTCACGGTTGCGCCCGGCGGCGGCCTGCTGGCCCTGCTGCTGCGCCTGCTGATTTTGTTGATTGTTGGCTTGTGTGCCCGTTTGGTCACTCTTGTCGGAAGAAGCGATGCTGATGGTGATGTTATCGACTGTCAGACCCTGCGCCTTGAGACCTTCAAGGATGCTTTTGCTGTCGTCCTGGAGCTTTTTATAGGCCGCTACGCTCTCCACCGTCATGTGAACGGCGAGCTCGTCCCCCGCAAGGCGCAGCGACATCGTCACCGATCCGAGCTCGATCGGCGTCATGTGCAGCTTCAGCGTATGCACGACCTTGCCCGTGCTGCTCTGGGCCGCCGCATTGGACAGCGACGAACCGGGCTGCATGGCGCTGACCCATTCGGGATCGTTGACGATCAGCCCGGTCAGGGCCGAAGCGTTGGTCGAAGGCGCAAGGCCGATGAAACGCCGAGAATCGAGAACCGTGATCGTATCGGTCGCTTTTCCGGTGCTTTCCCGCGCGTCGAACTCGACGCGGCCTTCACGCTGAACCGTGCTCATATCGAGAGCGCGGGACGCACCCGAACGCGGAGACGAGAAGCGGAATGCCGAAGCATCGCCCTCGTTTTCCGAAGCCGAACCCGCCTCGTTCCCGGCAGCAGCGATGCCTGTCGGCATGTCCTTGATCGAATGCTCGGCCTTGCCACGAACAGGTTCAGCCCTGTCGGATTTCACCGTATCCGCCTTGCCGGCGATCGCCTGTGCAATTTCCTCAAGTGGCGTCTTCGCCGTTGCGATATCGCCGGCGTTGGCCGTCACCAGTTGCAGTTCCGCCAGTTTCGGATCGATCGCCTCGACAGTCACCTCGGCGTCCTTGTCGGCGTCGTCCTTGAGTTTCTTGCCGGGCTTGCCCTCTCCAGGCGATGTGCGCGCCGTTTTCACGGCGTTCTGAAACTCTGCCACCGTCTCGTGGCCGCGTTCTCCGGCATGCTCGTTGACGATCACATTCAGAAAGGTCGCCGGCCGCTTGACCGGAACATCCATCTTGTCCGCCTCGCCATCCGGCTGCGCATGCTGCTCTTCATCCGGGCCCGCTTCCTGCTGATGCCGTGCGTGCGGCGCCTGCGGCGGGCGTTCGTCCCGGACCGTGGAAAGCGCATCGCCGAAACTGCCGCCCCTGGCGTCGTCCCGCACATTGGCGCTGCCGGCGCGCGGATCGGGTGCTGGCGCATTCATTATCGCGTTGATGGTTGCGTCGATCATGGTGCCCCCTCGCCTTTCTTCAACAGGCTGTCGATTTCATCGAGCTTGCTGCGACCGCTCGTCACGAGTTGCCGCACGTTATCGCCCTCGTCGTCAGCCTTCTGGGTTTCAACCCGCCATATGCTTTTTGTCTCGGCAGCGGTCGCCGTCTCTTTTCCGGACGCTGTGCCCCCGGGATCCTTTGTCGCCGCGGCCTCGGCACCGACGCCGGGTTCCACGGAAGGGGGACGCACCACCTGGTCGGCAATCGCCCTCGCCGCATCACGCAGAGCCCTGTCCCGATCCGACAGCTGCGCTTCGGGAATTTGCCCGATCGTCTCGATCGCGCTCACCACATCGGGCGTGCCGATGTTGGAAAGGCTTTCATAAAGATTTGCCTGCACTTCCGGCGCACCCGGCAATGCCGGAGCGAGCGCCTTCGCCTTTAACGCCGCCATGCGCGCGAGCGAATCCTTGCCGCTGATCGCCGCGAGACGAGAAAGCCGCAGATAGGCTTCCTTCTGCCTCTCCGTATCCATCATGGCGAAGGTTTCCTGTATCGCCTCCTCACCGATGGAATCGGCGCGCTTGACCACCAGCGAAACCAGAAGATCCGCGAACTGGCTGGCATAGGGCGAATGCAGGAACCGCCGCGCATAACGTTGCGCATATTCAACGCCCCGCGTCGCGTCGCCGTCTTCCACCGCAATCGCAAGCGAGCGGCGCAAAGCCGCCTCCTCGACGATGGTGCCGGGCGCTTCGAGCCGGGCGATGTCGTAAAAGGTGAGTGCCGCCAGTGGATCGCGCGGGATCGTCACATTGCCACCGATCAGCGCCAGATAGGCGCCAATCCGCGTGCCGCGATATTCCGGCACCATGGCCGCGATGCTCTGCGCCACCAGCGTACCCTTGCCGGAAAGGTACTTGCGCAGGATATCGGCGACACGGCTGTCGAAATTGCCGTCGACATCACGCGCAACCAGCAATTCCAGCGTGGCCGGGTTGCCGCCGCTCATCGCATAGATCAGCGCCGCATCGACATTGCGCGGGTCCTTGAAGATCGCCGAAGGCGCGCTCTTCAGCCGCTCATCGATCGTCTGCAGCAGAAAGCGCTGCATTTCGGAGGCGGAATGATCCCCCATGGCGACAGAATCCTGCACGAATTGCAGGGAGCGCAGCATGGCGTAAGGCATGAGATTGTCTTGCGACTGCGAAAACGCCTTGCTCGGCTCGGAACCGAGACCGCAAAGCGTCGCCGCAAGAAGAAGCCAGCGTTTCGAGGTCTTCGTCACACTCACCCCCGATCAGCCTCAAGCAGGATTTCGATACGGCGGTTGGCATCCGCCAGAGGGTCCGACGGCACCTGCAATCTGCGGTCCGCGAAACCCGAAACCTGTTTCACCCGTTCTTCCGAAAGGCCACCGCGCACCAGCATGTAATAGGCGCTGTGGGCGCGATCCATGGAGAGCCGCCAGTTGTCATTGGCCTCGCCCTTGAACTGCCGGCCGTCGGTATGGCCGCGAATGACCACGCTGCCGCCGCGCTCCTGAAGCAGCTTGCCGATCTTTTCCATGGCCAGGACCATTTCGCGCCGGGGAACGGCCGATCCGATATTGAACATCGGCGTTTCCGTCTGGTCGGAAATGGTCAGCAGCAATCCGCCTTCGGCCGGCGTTACCACCAGCCCTTCGGAAAGCTTGCCGGTGATGCCGGATATCTGCTTCTCGATTTCTTCGCGCAGCGTATCGGCCTTTTCCCATTCGGCATCGCTGGCTTTGCTTGCCTCATCCGGATTGGGCTTGGTGAGGGCTGCCTGCTCGCTCGCATCCGGGCGCTGCTGCGGCACCACCGCCGCGATTTCCATCGGCTTGCCGTCTTCCGCCTTGTCGGCAGGTGCGCCGGCCTGCACGAGAGCAACGGCCTCGGCGCTCTTGTCGGCCTCCTTGGCCGCCACATCCTGCTGTTTGCCATCGGCAGATTGCGCGGGCGCGGCCGGAACCTGCTTCTGGTCGGCGCGGGTGATTTTCACCTGCTGGGTCCAGAAATCCGGATCGAAGGGATCACGATAGGCTTCACCGCCACTTGCACCCGTCGCCGGACCAGAATCGGCCGCACCGCCCTCACCCTTGGCGCTGACATTGGCCTGCTGCCCGACCTGCTGGGCGATTTCGGCCAGCACGGAATAGGGATTTTCGAAAAAGTCGGCCTCAGAGAAATTCGACTGTTCGCCGGTCTGCGATGTCAGGTCCTCGCCCGTCGCCGCGGCGGAGCCCTTGGTCACTTTCTCCGCCTGGATGTTGGACTGGTCCTTCTTCTGGACGCCCTCTTCCTTGTCCACCGGCTTTTCCAGGCCCTTGGACGAGGGTTTCTCGTCGGAGAGTTTGATCGGGTTAAAATAGCTCGCGACCGAGGCCTTGGTCTCCTCATTGGCGGCATTGACCAGCCACATGACGAGGAAGAACGCCATCATCGCCGTCATGAAGTCGGCATAAGCGATCTTCCACGCGCCGCCATGGGCGCCATCGTGCCCGCCCTTATGGCGTTTGACGATGATGATCTCGTTCTTGCCGTGGTGGTGATTTTCGCCTTCACTCATTTCATCACCTTGCGAAGACTGGATGCCCAGGCGGACATGCGCGTCACGAACACGCTTTCACCCAATTCGATGGAAAGATCGATATCGGTGGTCTCGGTAAATTTCATCGTCTCTTCTTCAAAGCCCGGCTGGGTCTTCAACTGCTCGAACAGGTTGTTCGGACCCTTCACGACAAGCGTGACCGCCTCGCCATCCGGCATGGAAGCACGCACCACATCCGCCAGCGCCGAAACCGCCTTCAACGACAGCTTTTCCGTCAGAAGCGGTGCAAGGATATTGGCCGTCTGCTCGCTGAGATTGGTGGCGATTGCGTCGATACCCTCGCGCAAACGACGCGACAGGAAAATGGCGGTTTCCTCGAGATAGACAGAACGAAGGTTCTCCAGCTCGGCCGCATGGGCAGCCAGCAGCTCTTCCCGCTCGGCCTGCATTTTTTCGGTGAGCTCGCGCGTTGCGTCGTTGTGGCCACGGGCATAGGCCGCCTGTTTTTCGCTCTCCACGTCGACGGGGGCAAATTCGTCGAAGCCGGAAGCAACATCGGCAAAACCGGACGCGAAATCGGCATCGGCCAACGGGTCGCCAAAGGCCGGTGAAGCCGGTTGGGCCTCACCGAAATCCTTGAGAAATCGTGCAATGGACGCGCTCATGCCTGCCCCCGGCAAAACAGACCAAAGGGGCGAGGCATGTTTCCTTGCCTGCGATCCGGAGCATTTTCGCCTTTCCTCGAATCGCGAAAACCTCCCCGCATTTCCCAACGGGAAACCGGGGTCCACTTTTCCTGGAAATGCTCTAAGCCGTTTGGCGGCACCACCATCATCCTTGCTACCCTGCCCGTCTCTTCCACGTTTCCCGGCCGGATCACGCCATGCGATCCACCCGATCTTGCCCCGACGTTAGGTGTTCAAACTTGTGCGAGGATGAAGGCGGGCGGGATCAGGAAGCCTACCCCCATTCATCCGCGCGCCCACGCCGATCGAAACCCGTTATTTGAAGAGCTGGAGGATGTTTTCCGCATTGGCATTGGCGATGGACAGCGCCTGGATGCCGAGCTGCTGCTGCGTCTGCAGGGCTTTCAGCCTGGTCGATTCCTCGTTCATATCCGCATCGACAAGACGGCCGATACCCTTGTCGATAACGTCCATCAGGCTGGAGACGAAATTTTCCTGCATATCGATACGGCTCTGCAGCGAGCCGAGGCTGGACGCCGTGCTGGTCATGGCCTCCAGTTGCTTGTCGACGAAGGACATCATCACGTCGATGGCATCGGCGTCGGTATAGGTCGTGCCGCTGCCGGCAAAACCACTCATCGCCGCGGCAACAACATCGAGATTGCCGAGATCGAGCGTGGATACGGAAAAGCTGAGGGAGCGACTGGCTGAAGTCTGACCGCCGCTGGTATCGTAGAACCAGTCGTTGGCACCCGTATCGCGATAGGCGGGCGAAATAGTCGTTCCCGCGGGCGACGGGTCCACCGAGGTTACCTTGACCCATACATTTTCCGCGAGGCGGAGATAATTATCCGTCCCGTTACCGTAGACGGTCGGATCAGGATTCGTATCAGCCGTCGCCGCATTCAGCGCGCCGATTTCCGCATCGCTCAGCTTCTCAACGACGTGACCCGCTTCCGTTACCTTGCCGGCTGTCGTCGAGATTTGCGTGATCTCATGCTCCGTCTTACCGACAAAAACAGCGTTTTTGTCGAGAATTCCGAGCTTGCCGCCACTGAGATCGAAAAGGACGGTGCTGCGGTCGAGCACATAATCAACGGTGGTGACCCCGACATTGCCCGAGCCCGTGCGGGTGAAGGATGCGACGATCTTTTTCGTGATGGGTTCGTCTACCGGCGGCGTGCCATTATTGCTGATGCTGGCCTGCAGCCAGTTTTCGCCCGAGAACGACGCCGATTCGGAAATGCTCTTCAGCTGTTCCTGAAGCTGCTTGATTTCATCCTGAATCTTGCCACGGTCAGCCCCGACGCCATAAGCTGCGACCAGCTTCGCCTTGATCTGCTTGACGACCTCGATCGTGCTTTCAAGCGCGTCATAGGCCGTATCGACCTTGGCAGCACCGAGACCCAGCGCATCCTGTACGGCCGAGAGCGCAGTATTGTCTGAGCGCATTGTCGTCGAGATCGACCAGTAGGCCGCGTTGTCCTCCGCGGTCTCAACACGATAACCGGACGAGACACGCGCCTGGGTGGTTTCCAGATTCTTGTCGATCATGCGCAAAGTTTGCAGCGCGGCCATTGCCGCCGCATTGGTCAAAATACTGGTCATGGGTTCCACCCAATTCAAAATGTAAGAAGAAATCCGGCGCTGCGCCGAAAACGAGCAGGGGCATCATGCGCATCGGCAATGGCTTAAACCGGCCACCGCGACCTGCCGTTCGTTAACAAATCGTTAATGCGATAGGTAACAAACAACGAGGCTGATTTGCAAGGCGTTCCTCGTCTGCACGATTGGCTTTCGTATAAATCGGCAGGCTTCAGGCAAGCTCGGGTTAAAACGCACCGGCACGAAATCGTTACGCCCGCGATTTCGGCGGACGTAACGAACATGAGAGAAAATATGGCGGGCGATCAGCTAGGCCGCTTCGCCCTGACGGGTCGGAACGAATCGGGCCGCCATCAGGCTCCTGCGGAGAAATTCGGTGTTCTCGTCCGGATTTTCCGAAGGGTTCTGAAACGAGACGTGATTGATCTCGATTGCCGCATGTTCATTGGCAAGAACCAGCCGCGCATAGACTGTGGCGCCCTTCGGCTTGATTTCGAGATCGAGGACGATCTCCGGCGCGCCTTCCCATTCAAGCTTATATTCACCACCGGCGCCGAAATTGATCGTACCGGGGTGGTAATAAAGCTCCGCCGCCGACGAAACGAGATCGGCGATACTGCCATAGCACTCGAACCTGAGCAGTGAAATCAGGTCGGCCGGATCCAGCAATCGTAATTCGGTGGCGATCGGGTTGATCGCCTCTGCGACGATCATCTCCCGCTGTTCGGAATAGGCGGATTTTTTCATTGGTTTTATTGAACCCGTATTTTCGATGACTTCATGGCGTAAACCCGGTGAACGAGCTCAGCCACAGCCTTGTAAAAGACTGGTGGAATCACACTATCTACCGAGACTTGCGCAAACATGGAGCGTGCAAGCGGCGGGTCCTCAAAAACGGGGATATTGTTCTCTTCCGCAATCTCGCGGATTTTCAATGCGATAAGGTCCTGGCCCTTGGCGACGACGACCGGCGCGTCACCCTCCTCACGCACATAACGCAGCGCTACCGCAAAGTGTGTCGGGTTGGCGATGACCAGCGTCGCACGCGGCACGTTGTTGATCATGCGGCGGCGGGCGCGATCACGGGCGATCGAACGCTGGCGGGATTTGACCACCGGGTCACCCTGGGACTGCTTGTATTCTTCCTTCACCTCATGCTTCGTCATTTTCAGCTGGCTGAACCAGTGATGGCGCGTCCACAAAAGGTCGACGGCGGCAAGCAGGGCGGTCGACAGCAGAATCACCACCATCATTTTTTTGACGATTTCGACGACCTTGACGAAAATGACCTGCGGATCGGAGAACATCAGATCGATGAGGCTGTAAAATTCGCCTCGCAGGGCAAAAAACATGATGACCGAGACGATCATGATCTTGAACAGGGATTTTCCGAATTCCACGAAACCCTGTTTGCTGTAGATGCGCGTGAAACCCTTTGCCGGAGAGACGCGCGACCATTGCGGGCGCACCCGCTCCAGCACCGGCGACGGCAGGTTCTGGAGAAACGACGACGCAAGCCCGAAAACGATGAACATGATCATGGCCGGCATGAGCAGATAGGCCATGGAGGTGCCGAGAAAATAAAGCAGCGACAGGGCATCCGGTCGGGTGCTGAGGTCCCATTGTTCGGGTTGGCCGAACAGATCCTTCAGCGTTTCGCCGATGCGACCGGCGCCATCGGGCAGAAAGAAGACCAGGTAACAATAAAAGGCAAGCGAGGAGGCAAAGATCGGCACTTCACGGGAAAAGGGAAGATTGCCCTTTTCCGCCGCATCACGGAGTTTTTTCTCCGTCGGGGCTTCTGTTTTACTGTCCTTGTCCTGATCGTCTGCCAAGGCACGTTCCCGAAATAAAAAAGGCCCGCCGATCCCGGCAGGCCGTCATCCCGAAACTAGCGTCCGTGGCCGGCCATCGCAATGGCCGGCTCCGCCTTGGGGGCGGGTTATCAACCGGCTTCCGCTTAAGCGGCGGCCGACTGTTCGTCCGCCGCGGCGTCCTTCAGCTGGATCTGGCCGGAATTGGCGAGCCGGATCGCCTCCTGCGCCACCGCGCGACGGGCAATTGCCACTTCGCGGGTGTTGAGCGAGGCCTGCGGCACCGCAAGGTCCGATTCGATCATGCGACGCTGGCGCGGGCTGATGCTGGAGAGCACACATTCCTTGATTTCCACCGTGGCTCCACGCAGCGCCATGGTCAGAACATCCGCCGAAACATCGTTGAGCAGCAGGACGCGGCTGCGCTGCGGCATGAACATGAGGTCGTCGAAGAGGAAGATCTTCGGCTTGACCTTGTTGGCGGCTTCCTTGCTGAGCGTTTCCAGCGAGCTCAGCAACGTGTCGACCTGCGGCTTGTCCAGTTCGTTCATCAGATCGGCAACCTTTGTGGAACCGCCGGCATTGCGCTCGGCCTCGATCTCGTTGATGAGATTGACCACGCGCTTCTCGATGATCTGCGCGGCAGTCGGGCTGACTTCCTTCATGTTCACCGTGCGGTTCATGATATCGGCGCGCTGTTCTTCCGGAATGGTCAGGAGAACCTTGGCGCCGAAGGAGGAAGGCAGCATGGAGAGAATATAGGCGATGGTCTGCGGATGCTCGCGCAGCAGGAACTTGCCGACGAATTCCGGCTCTGCTTCCTGCAGACGGTCCCAGATCGACGCTTCATAGGCCTGGAAGGCCGCGCGGCGACCGAGAAGGCTATCCACTTCTTCAGGCGTCAACCCTTCTTCGAGAATGCTCTCGATTGCCTTGGCATTGTCCATCAGACCCGTTCCTTCGGTGAACAGGTCTTCGAATTCCGCCACGATCTGCGCAAGTTCATCCGGAGGAATGACGCGCAGCGTCTGAGCCGAGGAAATGATCATCTGCAATTCGTGCTGCGTGAAAAACTTCAGCAGCTTGCCGGCAACGCCCTTGCCCATGGCAAGAAGTACCGCGGCCGCCTTGTCGGCCTGAGACAACGGCTTGCCCGCAAGGGGGTTACCGAAATCCTCGAAGTCCATCATGGTCTTTCCTCTCCGTCCCCACAGGGATCAGGCTTTTCGCGTACTCAGTACTTCAATCAATTTTACGCCGAAGCGCGTATCGTCGTCTTCCAGAACCGTTATTTCACCGCGCGCAATACGGCGGCCATTCACCATGATCTCCACCGGCTCGCCGATCTTGCGGTCGAGCGCGATCGTCGCGCCTTCTTCGAGGCTCATCAGCCCCGAAACCAGCATGCGGCTGGTGCCAAGAACGATCTGGACATCGATCGGGATGTCCATGATCATTTCCATATTCTCCGACAGACCGCTGCCAAGCGGCGCCTTCACGCCCGCAACCTGCGGGGCGGCGGCAAAATCGTCCATCGCAAAATCGGCCGCTCCGCCACCGAAGGCGGAAAGGTCGTTGTCTGTCGAAACCTCGTCCGTGCTTCCGAAATCGCCGAAGTCGCCAAAATCGGACAGCGAACCTTCCGCATCCGTCTTGAGGACGCCACGCAGATCGCCGATAGCCTGGTCGAGGTCGGCGCCGTCTTCGAACGACGGCAACGCCACATCATCGGTCACAGGTGTTTTCTTCGTAGCCATGCGCTGATTATTCCCTTTGAAACTTGCGTCAGCCTGCCCAGCCCCTCAAAAGGCGGGCAGGATTTTAACCCATCAAATGTCGTAAAATCTCGTCGTCGGTGCTGACATTGTTCTTCACCCGAACCATGTAGCGGTCGCCGGACTTGCCGAATTCGCAATTATAGAGCTTGGAGCCGTTGGCGCTGACCTCAACGCCGATATCGTCCTGCTTCAGATCCTGGAACGGAATGACATCGCCGGCCACCAGTTTGGAAATCGTCCGCAACGTCAGCGTTTCGAGCTTGATACGCGCCTCAAGCGTGACCTGCGATCTCTTCACCTGCTGCGAGATCATATCCATCCATTCCTCCTGCTTCTTCAGCGCCTGGGCTGAAGCCTTGGGGGCGACGATGGAGGTCTTGAGCAGAGGCCGCTGCGGCACGATGAGCGAAAATTCCGAGGAGACCTTGCCGATATCGATCTTCATGCGGATGGTCACGCCGTAAAGGCCGGCGATCATCTCGTCGAAGGCGCTTTTTCCATTGGCATTGAATGGCGGTTCTATCGTCGCCTCGAAGCCGCCCGGCGCGTTGACGCCCGAGCGCAGCACACCCGCGATGCGGCCGAGAACCATGGCCGCGAGATCGAGCTCGATATGGGAGAGGCTGCGCTCATCCGGCTCGCCGATGGTATCCGGCGATGCGCCCAGCATGCGCTCCATGAGCGCGATGACGAAGCCGTTGCCGACCGTCATCATGAAATTGGGGCACCAGTTGCGCAGCGAACAATCGGCAACCGAGACATTCTGCCCGGCATTGGCGATGAGATCGGTCATCAGCCCCGATTCGGAGCCGACATATTCGACGTCGATCGCGATGCCGGTTTCGCTGTGGAAAATATCCGGCAGGAATTCGCTGTAGAGATGACCGATATCGGCACCGATCCTGGCGATCGTCCTGCGGTCGGAAAGCCCTCCCGTGAGCTTTGCCAGCAGGGCGGTATCGATGGCGGGGGCTTTTTGCGCTGCAGCTTTTACCATGGTCATGCCGCCTTGTTTTCGCCGCCGGGATTCATCATTTCCTGCTCGACGGCGTCGATGGACGGACGTTCGTAGTTGGAGATGGTCTTGCGGCCATATTCAAGCGCGACCTGCGGCACCGAGCCGTTCATGTAGGCGATCAGCGTCTGCTTGACGATGATGTAGAGGCGGTGCTGCTTGGTGCGGACGATCTTGACCTGCGACGCGAGCGGGTTGCAGATCGAATAGGACAGGATGATGCCGAGCATGGTGCCGACGAGTGCGGCGCCGATCAGGCCGCCCAGCACTTCCGGCGATTCGTTGATCTTGCCCATGGCCTTGATGACGCCGAGAACCGCCGCAACGATACCGATGGCAGGGAAGGAATCGCCCATGGTGGTGATCGCATGGTAAGGCTTCAGCTTGTCATGAAGGATGGTCTCGATTTCCTCATCCATCAGCGCCTCGATTTCGTGGCTGCGGGCATTGCCGATGATGATGAGGCGGACATAATCGCAGATGAACGAGGTCAGTTCCTTGTTCTTCAGGACCGAGGGTGCGCTCTGGAAGATCGAGGATTCTTCCGGATTGTCGATGTGGGCCTCGATCTCGTTGCGCGACTTCGTGCGCAGGTCGCGCATCAGCGAATAAAGCACGCCGAGCACGTCGAGATAGTTGCGTTCCTTCGGAACCGAATGCTTGAAGGCCTCGCCGAGCGCCTTGCCCGAATCCTTCACGACCTTCATCGGGTTCGCCATGATGAAGCCGCCGAGACCGGCGCCGCCGATGATCATCAATTCGAACGGCTGAATCAGCACGTCCAGATGACCGCCCATCGCCATATAGCCGCCGATGATGCAGCCGAAGGTGATTATAAGTCCAATTACAATATTCATTGATCGACCACGCTCGAACAGTGTTCCATGCCGCCATGTCTAGAAAATGTGGCTTGCGTGAACCTGTCCGCGAGACCCCTTTCAAGCGCTTCCAGCAACCAGTTTCGCACAAGCAAGCCGCGTCACTATGCCGGCAAAGGCGGACGTGCGCCTTGAGATCGGGATCAAACGAGAGCGGCGGTTCAGTGACTTCCACCTATACCAGCTACAGACTGATCAGTCAGGATATCGGCAAGTCGCTCGAGCGGGTGTCGCAGCAGCCCGACGTGGCGCGCGAAACCGAATATTACCGCGCGAAGATCGGCGAGGTGAAATCCATCGACGACTTCATGGCCGATACGCGCCTTTATAATTACGCGCTGAAAGCCCATGGGCTCGAGGACATGGCCTATGCCAAAGCCTTCATCCGCAAGGTGCTGACGGAAGGCACGACCAACAAGGACGCCTTCGCCAACAAGCTCTCCGACAGCCGTTATGCGGATTTCGCCAAATCGCTGAATTTCGCGGATCTGGGTGCGGCGGCGACTTCGGTCGACGCGGCCCAATCGGGCATCATTACCAAATACACCCGCCAGACGCTGGAGCAGGAAGCGGGCGACGACAATAACGGCGTCCGCCTCGCCCTTTATTTCGAGCGCAAGGCGTCGACGATCAAGTCCGGGCTCGATTTTCTGGCCGACGATGCGCTCGCACAGGTGTTCCGCACGGCCTACAACCTGCCCGACGAATTTGCCGCGGCAGACGTCGAAAAACAGGCCGCGCTCATCGAAAAAACCATCGATATCAAGGATCTGAAGGATCCTGAAAAGGTCGGCAAGCTGCTCGAGCGTTTCACCATCATGTGGGAAATGCAGAACCCCTCGACGACCTATGACCCTCTCGCCGTTTTCGGCTCCTCCAGCGGCTACGGCATTTCCCCGGACCTGCTGATTTCCATCAACTCCCTGAAACTCGGAGGCAAATGATATGCAATCCGGACTATACGTCGCCCTGTCTTCGCAGATCGCGCTGGAGCGCCGTCTCACCACCATTTCCGACAATATGGCGAATGTGAACACGGTCGGCTTCCGCGGCTCCGAAGTGAAATTCGATGAAATGGTCGCCAAGAACCACAATGACATGAATGCCAAGGTGGCTTTCGTTTCGCAGGGCAACGACTATCTCTCCACCCGCCAGGGCGCCTTCGAGCAGACCGGCAATTCCTTCGATTTCGCCATCAAGGGCGATGCCTGGTTCTCGCTGGATACGCCCGACGGCCAGATCTTGACCCGCGACGGCCGTTTCACCATGCGTCCGGACGGCGCGCTGATCTCGTCCAGCGGTTATCCCGTCCTCGATGCCGGCGGTGGCCCGATCCAGCTCAATCCGAATGGCGGCCCGATCACCGTCGGCCTCGACGGCGCCATCAGGCAGAACGAAAACATCGTCGCCACGCTTGGCATCTTCCAGGCGGATTTTTCGCAGGGCTTCCTGCGTCATCCCAATAGCGGCGTGAAGCCCGTGGCCCAGCCGGTTCCGGTGGTCAACAATCACGAGGTCGGTGTCGTTCAGGGTTACCTCGAGCAGTCGAACGTCAACGGCATCTCCCAAATGACGCAGCTCATTCAGGTCAACCGTGCCTTCGAAAGCATTTCTTCGCTGATGCGCGACACCGAATCGACCTTCGGCGAAGGCATCAAGACGCTTGGCGGCGCGCGTTAAGGAACTGAGCGATGACAATGCCGGACCCCACGCTCTCGGCTGAGGCCATTTCACCGAAACTCGCCCAGCTCGCCAGCCTTGCCGGACATTATGCCGATCCGGAATTCTCGGTGGCGCATGGCGGGCACGTCCGCACCATTGCGGCTGGGCACTACACCGTGTCCGGCCTGTCGCGGCATGTGCGGCTCGGTGAATTCGTCGCCCATCGCAGCGCGACCGGCATTCATCTCGGCGAAGTCGTGCGCGTGGAACCGGATATCTGTTACGTCTGCCCCATCGAACCCGGCGAACCGATCGGCATTCACGACACCGTCATCCGCAAGGGCGCCTTCCGTGTCGCGCCCGACGATAGCTGGTGCGGGCGCACCATCAATGCGCTAGGCGAACCGATCGACGGCCAGGGTCCGCTCGCCTCTGGCACCGAGCGCCGTTCTATTTCCAACAATGCGCCGCCCTCGATGACGCGCAAGCGGGTGGAAACGCCCTTCAAGACCGGCGTGCGGGCGATCGATATCTTCTCGCCGCTTTGCCTCGGCCAGCGTCTCGGCATTTTCGCCGGTTCCGGCGTGGGCAAATCCACGCTGCTGTCGATGCTTGCCAAGGCCGACGCCTTCGACAAGGTGGTGATTGCGCTTGTCGGCGAACGCGGCCGCGAAGTGCGCGAATTCATCGAAGACACGATGGGCGAGAATATGAGCAAGTCCATCGCCGTCGTCGCGACGAGTGATGAGAGCCCGATGCTGCGCAAGATGGCGCCGCTTTCCGCCGTCACCATCGCCGAACATTTCCGCGATCAGGGCGATAATGTCCTCCTCATCATCGACAGCGTGACGCGATTTGCCCATGCGATCCGTGAAGTGGCGGTCGCTTCGGGTGAGCCGCCGGTGGCCCGCGGTTATCCGGCCTCGGTCTTCACCGAACTGCCGCGCCTGCTGGAGCGGGCGGGACCGGGCGCCGAAGGCACCGGCACCATCACCGCCATCGTCTCCATTCTCGTGGATGGCGACAATCACAACGATCCGATTGCCGATTCGACCCGTGGTATTCTCGACGGCCATATCGTGCTGGATCGCAGCCTTGCCGAAGAAGGCCGCTACCCGCCGATCAATCCGCTCGCCTCTATCTCGCGTCTCGCCAAGAAGGCCTGGACGCCGGATCAGGAAAAGCTGGTCTCGCGCCTCAAGGCGCTGGTGCACCGCTTCGAGGAAACACGGGATCTGCGCCTCATCGGCGGCTACCGGCCCGGCACCGATCCCGACCTCGACATGGCGGTGAAGCAGGTTCCGATCATCTACGAAACGCTGAAACAGCTTCCGGACGAACCGGCGGCACAGGACGCCTATGCGGACCTCGCAACCGCGCTGCGCGGCGGCGCACAGAACAACCAGCCGCAGGTAAACCCGAGAATGAGAGGCTGACCGTGAAAAAGCAACGGAACGACAATAGCGGCGTCGACGACGTGCAGCCACAGCCTGTTTTCTTCACGCCGGACCGTATTCTGACATGGACAGGCATAGGGCTTGCGGCCGCCGCAGCCTTTTTCCCCTGGTACGTGTTCTTCAATGAAGAAAAATTCGGAATAAGGGTGGCGGGCGGCGACCGCACCCGTGATCTGCCCCATACCGGGCCGCGCGAAGTCTTCAGCGTTTCGCCCATGGCCATGACCAACCGCAACAAGGAAGACACCCCGCCGCCGGCGGAGCTGCCCGACATGCTGACGACGGCGACCGTCAGCGCAGGCGGCAAGGAAAAACAGAACGATCTGGCGGCCGGGATCGAGGACCAGCCCTTCCCCGGCCAGACCTCCTTCCGCCTGCTGCATGTCTCCAACGGCCGTGCTCTGATCGAAGACGGTTCGGGCATGTATATGGTCAGGGTCGGCTCGACCCTGCCGGACAATGCCTTGCTGACAAAGATCGAGCAGCGCAACGGCGAATGGCTGATCGAGACATCCTCCGGGAAAACCTATCGTCCTGAAAAATAGTCCGGCCGCCCTCGAGCGGAAGGCCGCGCGGCCCATCTCGGCGACGAGAAACACCCCACAGCAAAACTCTCGATGATCGTCGCAAAGAGCCCCTTTGCGACGATATTGCATTGACAGCCGTCGGGGATGCTACTTGCGGCTACTTCGCCTGGGCTATTTCCTCTGGTTTCCGGCAAAAGCCGCCGTCACACCAAGGCCGATATAGACGAAACCGCTGACCCAGCGTTCGGCTTTCAGATAAACGGGGCTGCGCTTCAGCCAGCTGCCGGCGGTGCCGGCCACAAGCGCATAGGTTCCATCCGTCAAAATGCCGATCACCGTGTAGAGAATCCCGAGGAAAGCGATCTGCATCGCCACATGGCCCCGGTCAACCTCGACGAACTGCGGCAGGAAAGCCAGAAAGAACAGCGCTGTCTTCGGATTGAGGAGGTTGACGATGAAGCCCTCGCGAAAGATGCGCATGCGGCTGCGCGTCGGCAAACCGCCCTCGACATCGGGAATGTCCGACGGGCCAAAAAGCTTCTTGAGACCAAGCCAGATCAGATAGGCCGCGCCGGCATATTTCACCACGCTGAAGGCGAGCGCGGACGAGGCGAGAAGTGCCGACAGTCCAACGGCGGCGGCGACGACATGAACAAGCGTCGCCGTATGGATGCCAAGGATCGAAACGAGGCCGGCGGAGCGGCCCTGCTCGACCGAGCGCGCGAAAATATAAAGGACTGCTGGGCCGGGCACGAGAAGCAGCACCAGCGTGGCGCTGACGAACAGGCCGAGATTGGCCGCACTGGGAATTACCAGATCCATGATTGTCTCCCTCCGTTTCCACCACTGTAGCGCTAATATCTGGCTGCGTTCAAGACGGATGGAAACCGCTTCCAAAAGCCACTGGCCGGCACTTGTGGGATGACACCCGGTCCGGCGTGACAGCAGGATCTTGCGTGCAATCATTCAAGGCGAAGGTGTGACCTTTTTTCTCCGGCAGACCCTTCTCTGTCCCTCTTCCGTCCCGCCTCCGGCCCCTGGCCTGCGCCTTCCGCCCTCCCCGCAAGTCTGACGCAAGATTAGCCCCGTAGGTTCGGGCCATACGAGATGGAGAAGTCTATGCAACCGATTCAACTGTTCGATCTGGCATCCCGCCAAGCGGAATGGCTGAGCGTGAGGCAGGAAGTCGTGGCGACCAACATCGCCAACGCCAACACACCCAAGTTCCACGCCAAGGATGTCAGCCCTTTCGAAGCGGTCATGCAGGCCACCAGCCAGCAGATGGGCATGGCAAGGACCAACCCTGCCCACTTCGGCGAGAGCACGCTCAGCGACAATATCGCGGTGCGCGACAACCCGGTCAACAACGAGATCGGCATGCAGGAATCGGGCAATTCGGTCGCGCTTGCGGAAGAAATGACCAAGACCGGCGAGATCAAGCGGCAATATGACCTGAACGCCAATCTCGTCAAATCCTTCCATCGCATGATGCTGATGACGGTTAAGAGGTAAGCCATGGATCCCTTGAGTGCGGCGAGCAAGATCGCCGGCAGCGGCCTGGAAGTGCAGTCCACGCGCCTGCGCATCGTCTCCGAAAACATCGCCAACGCCAGATCGACCGGCGACACCCCCGGCGCCGACCCCTATCGCCGCAAGACAGTCACCTTCGGTTCCGAACTCGACCGCGTCAGCGGTGTCGAGCGCGTGACGGTGAAGAAGCTCGGTGTCGACCGCGGCGACTTCGTCAACGAATACGACCCCGGCAATCCGGCCGCCGATAGCAACGGCATGGTGAAGATGCCGAACGTCAACATCCTGATCGAAATGGCCGATATGCGCGAAGCCAATCGCAGCTACGATGCCAATCTTCAGGTCATCCGCCAGACACGCGACCTCGTCGCCTCCACCATCGACCTTCTGAAGGCTTCGCAATGATCGACGGCATCAAACAACTCAGCTCCCTTTCGCTCACGCGCGGCGCAAGCGGCATCTCCTCGCTGACGGAAAGCGTTTTCGGCAGCCAGCAGACAACGCCCGCCCAGCAGACGGGTGCAAGCTTCGCAAGCGTTCTCGGCAACGTATCGATCGATGCGATGAACAACCTGAAGAAGGCGGAAGTCGCCTCCTTTGAAGGCATTCAGGGCAAGGCGAACACGCGTGAAGTGGTCGATGCCGTGCTTTCGGCCGAGCAATCGCTGCAGACCGCCATCGCGCTGCGCGACAAGATCGTGTCGGCCTATCTCGACATTACCAAGATGCAGATCTAGCCCAGCAGGAATATTGACATGAGAGCTCTTGCCATCGCTGCCACCGGTATGGACGCCCAGCAGACCAATCTGGAAGTCATCGCCAACAACATCGCCAATATCAACACCACCGGCTACAAGCGCGCGCGTGCGGAGTTCACCGATCTTCTTTACCAGACCGAGCGCATGCAGGGTGTGCCGAACCGCGCCAACCAGGCCATCGTGCCGGAAGGCGCCAATATCGGCCTCGGCGTGCAGACGTCGGCCGTGCGCAACATCCACACCCAGGGCAACCTGATCGAGACCGGCAACAAGCTCGATGTCGCGATCATCGGACAGGGCTGGTTCCAGATCGAGGCGGCCGACGGTTCGACGCTCTACAGCCGCGCCGGCTCCTTCAACAAGAATGCCGACGGCAATCTGGTGACGATCGACGGTTACAACGTCATTCCGAACATCAATATCCCGACCGACGCGCAGGACATCACCGTCACCCGCACCGGCCAGGTAACGGCCCGTATCGGCAATGCCGCCGAGTTCACCGAACTCGGCCAGCTCACCATCGCCAACTTCGCCAACGAGGCGGGTCTGAAGCCGCTTGGCGACAACCTCTTCGCCCAGACGCCGGCATCCGGCGATGCGGTGATCGGCGTGCCGGACGATCCGAGCTACGGCTACATCAAGCAGTCCTACCTTGAAGGCTCGAACGTCGACGCCGTCAAGGAAATCACCGACCTGATCACGGCGCAGCGCGCCTATGAGATGAATTCCAAGGTCATCACCACCGCTGACGAAATGGCGTCGATTGTCAGCAAGAACCTGAAGTAAGAACGGAAAGGCAGGCGAACATGAGGTTTGGCCGGAACAATAGCAGCAGCAGAACGGCGCTCGTCCGTATGTGCCTTGCGTCTGCCTTTTCACTGGGCGCCTTCGCGCCCGCTCTGGCTCAGGCGCCAATGGCGCTCGTTCCCGTGCGCACCATCTATCCGGGCGAGACGATCACGCCCGAACAGGTGAAGCCGGTGGAAGTGACCAATCCCAATATTTCCGCGGGTTATGCGAGCGATATCAGCGAAGTGGAAGGCATGATCTCCAAGCAGACCCTGCTTCCCGGCCGCACCATTCCCGTTGCCGCCTTGCGTGAACCATCGCTGGTGGTGCGCGGCACCAGCGTCAAACTTGTCTTCACCATCGGCAACATGACGCTGATGGCTTCGGGAACGCCGATGACCGATGGCTCGCTCGGCGAAATCGTGCGGGTGCGCAACATCGATTCCGGCGTCATCGTCAACGGCACGGTCATGAAGGATGGAACCATTCAGGTGATGGCGAAATGAGAGTGCTTCGTATCATAGCCGCGGCCATCCTGTTTTCGGCCCAGCCCTTCCTTTCCGTCCCGGCAGCCCATGCCGATACATCCCGTATCAAGGATATCGCATCGCTGCAGGCGGGGCGTGACAACCAGCTGATCGGTTACGGTCTCGTCGTCGGCCTTCAGGGCACGGGCGACAGCCTGCGCTCCTCGCCGTTTACCGAGCAATCCATGCGCGCCATGCTGCAGAACCTCGGCATCACCACGCAGGGCGGCCAGTCCAACGCCAAGAATATCGCGGCCGTGATGGTGACGGCCAACCTGCCGCCATTTGCCAGCCCCGGCAGCCGTGTCGACGTGACGGTCAGCTCGCTAGGCGACGCTTCGTCACTGCGCGGCGGCAACCTCATCATGACCTCGCTTTCCGGCGCGGACGGGCAGATTTATGCGGTTGCGCAGGGCGCCCTTATCGTCAACGGCTTTTCGGCCCAGGGCGATGCCGCAACGCTGACGCAGGGCGTGACCACATCCGCCCGCGTGCCCAACGGCGCGATCATCGAGCGGGAGCTGCCATCCAAGTTCAAGGATTCGGTCAATCTGGTCCTTCAGCTGCGCAACCCGGATTTTTCGACCGCCGTGCGCGTTGCCGATGTCGTCAACGCCTTTGCCCGCGCCCGTTATGGTGACCCGATCGCCGAACCGCGCGATTCGCAGGAAATCGCGGTGCAGAAACCCCGTGTCGCGGACCTCACCCGGTTGATGGCGGAGATAGAGAACCTGACGGTGGAAACGGATACGCCCGCCAAGGTCGTGATCAACGAGCGCACCGGCACGATCGTCATCGGCGCGGACGTACGCATCTCCCGCGTCGCCGTCAGCTACGGAACGCTGACCGTGCAGGTAACGGAATCGCCCCAGGTCATCCAGCCCGAGCCCTTCTCGCGCGGCCAGACGGCGGTGCAGCCGCAGACGGATATCATGGCATTGCAGGAAGGCGGCAAGGTCGCCATCGTCGAAGGGCCAGACCTTCGCACGCTGGTTGCCGGTCTCAACAGCATCGGGCTTAAGGCGGACGGCATCATCGCCATTCTGCAAGGCATCAAATCCGCCGGTGCCCTTCAGGCGGAGCTCGTGCTGCAATGATGGAACGTCAGATCAAAAATCCGCTCTCGAATGGCCTCGTTCGCTTCGCCGCCGTTGCCTCGCTGCTTTTCCTGCTGCCGGCTGCCGGCGCGGAAAGCCAGCAGAACGTGGTTTCGGAACTCAGCACGCAGGACGAAATCCAGAAATTCTGCACCAACATCGCCGATGCGGCGCGCGACCAGCGTTACCTGATGCAGAAGCAGGAGCTTGAAAAGCTTCAGGCCGATGTCAACGAGCGTATTGCCGTGCTGGAAGACCGCAAGGCGGAATATGAGGACTGGCTGGCGCGCCGCGAGCACTTCCTCAACCAGGCGAAAAGCAACCTCGTCGACATCTACAAAACGATGAAGGCGGATGCCGCAGCACCCCAGCTCGAAAAGATGCATGTGGAAATCGCCGCCGCCATCATCATGCAGCTGCCACCGCGCCAATCGGGCCTCATTCTTAGCGAGATGGATGCACAGAAAGCGGCAACCGTCGCCGGCATCATGTCTCAGGCAACCGATAAAAACACTTCGAAGGATCCTTCATGAGCACGCGTCGTCTTCCGGCCCTCCTCCTGCCGCTTGCCCTGCTCGCCGGCTGCCAGAACAACCAGACCCTGAAGGAAATCGGCAACGCGCCCGCGATGAGCCCGATCGGCAGCGGCCTGCAATTCAGCCAGACCCCGCAGATGGGCATGTATCCCAAGCAGCCAAAACACATGGCCAGCGGCTATTCGCTGTGGAGCGACAGCCAGGGCGCGCTGTTCAAGGATCTGCGTGCGCTGAACATCGGCGACATCCTGACCGTTAATATCCAGATCAACGACAAGGCCGATTTCGACAACGAGACAGAGCGTAACCGCACCAATGCCAGCGGCCTGAACTGGAAGGCCAAGGCACAGATCTTCGGCTGGACGCCGGATGCGGATTCCAGCATCAAATACGGCTCCGACACCGACACCCAGGCCAAGGGCAAGACCAAGCGTTCCGAGAAGCTGACGCTGCTGGTGGCCGCCGTGGTGACCGGCATTCTCGAAAACGGCAACCTGATCATCAGCGGTTCGCAGGAAGTGCGCGTGAACCACGAAATCCGCATCCTCAACGTCGGCGGTATCGTCCGGCCGCAGGATGTCGATGCCCAGAACATGATCTCCTACGAGCGCATCGCCGAAGCGCGCATCTCCTATGGCGGTCGCGGACGTCTGACGGAAGTGCAGCAGCCGCCGGTCGGCCAGCAGGTCGTCGACCTGTTCTCGCCGCTCTGACGCCGATATGCGAAAGCGGGGCTGAGCCATGGAAAACGAACAGACCGAGGTCAAGAAAAAATCCTCCCCGCTGGTGATGACCATTGCGGGGGTCGCGATCCTCACCCTGCTCGGCGTGGGTGGCGGCTGGCTGGTGGGCGGCATGATCGCCCCCAGGATCGCCGGCGCCGAGGCGCATGCCACGGCTGCCGCAGGCGGCCATGGCGAACAGAAGGGCGAAGGCATCGAGAAAATCCAGGCCGAGGCGAACGGCATCGTCCAGCTCGACCCCATCACCACCAACCTCGCCTATCCCTCGACGAACTGGGTGCGGCTCGAAGTGGCGCTGATGTTCAAGGGGCCGGTCGAGGTCAGTCTGGCGGAGGAAATCCACCAGGACATCATGGCCTATGTGCGCACCGTTTCCCTTCAGCAGCTGGAAGGGCCGCGCGGCTTTCAATATCTTAAGGATGACATTCAGGAACGAGTTGACCTGCGCTCTCAAGGGCGCGTATCCAAGGTCATGTTCCGGACCTTTGTCATCGAATGATTCGATTTCTTGTAACCATCGCCGTCCTCCTCGCCTTGCCGGGCCTTGCCAATGCCCAGCAATTTCCGTCCGATCTGTTCAACACGCAGATAGACGGTTCCGTCGCGGCATGGATCATCCGTACCTTCGGTCTTCTGACGGTTCTCTCCGTCGCGCCCGGCATCCTAATCATGGTCACGAGCTTTCCGCGCTTCGTGATCGCCTTCTCGATCCTGCGGTCGGGCATGGGACTGGCCTCGACCCCGTCCAACATGATCCTCCTGTCGATGGCGATGTTCATGACCTTCTACGTCATGTCGCCCACCTTCGACAAAGCCTGGACCGATGGCGTGCAGCCGCTGCTGCAGAACCAGATCAACGAACAGCAGGCCGTGCAGCGCATTGCCGAACCCTTCCGCACCTTCATGAACGCCAATACGCGTGACAAGGATCTGAAGCTGTTCGTCGACATCGCCCGCGAGCGCGGCCAGGAAGTGATGACCGACAATGTCGTTGACTACCGCGTGCTGGTTCCCGCCTTCATGCTCTCGGAAATCCGGCGCGGTTTCGAGATCGGTTTCCTCATCATCCTGCCGTTTCTGGTCATCGACCTCATCGTCGCCACCATCACCATGGCCATGGGCATGATGATGCTGCCGCCCACCTCGATTTCACTGCCGTTCAAGATCCTGTTTTTTGTGCTGATCGACGGCTGGAACCTGCTTGTCGGCAGCCTCGTCAGATCGTTCAACTGACGGGCATTTGTGCCGGACTGACACTCGTTAACCCCGTTTTTTAACCCCGCGCGCCCAAGGCCGTGGGGTTTTCGCGTTTTAACGCTCTGGTTACCAGTTTTGCTAGCATGTGGATAACTATATCTATCAGCCTTTAAGTAACTATTTTTAGGAACATTCAAGTAACCATAAGTAATTCATCACAAAACCAAACACTGAAATTAAGAATTGCGCAATTTTTCGCTGGGAAACTGCAATTCACACGCAGCGTGTTTGGTTTCCAGAACGTGATAATTCTGAACCGAGTGGCATGAAGCCGAAACGTTGTGTCCGGTAATACCAAGTCCGGAATGTCCCCACTCCAGTATCTCGTAAAAACAAGGGACACATTTATTATGGCAAGCATTCTCACCAACATTAACGCAATGTCCGCTCTTCAGACGCTGCGTTCGATCTCTTCCAGCATGGAAGATACGCAGAGCCGTATTTCGACCGGCCAGCGTGTAAGCACTGCTTCCGACAATGCCGCTTACTGGTCGATTGCAACCACCATGCGTTCGGATAATGCTGCTCTGTCTTCGGTACAGGACGCTATGGGCCTCGGCGCCGCAAAGGTCGACACCGCCTCTTCCGGTCTTGAATCCTCGATCAACGTCATCAAGGAAATCAAGAACAAGCTCATCACCGCCCAGGAATCGACGGCTGACAAGTCCAAGATCCAGGAAGAAATCACGCAGCTCCAGGACCAGCTGAAGTCCATCACCGACTCGGCTTCCTTCTCCGGTGAAAACTGGCTCAAGGGCGTTATCGGCAAAGCCGCGGCAACGGCCGGCGACCTCGCAACCGGCGTTTCCATCGACAAGCAGATCGTTGGTTCCTTCACCCGCAGCTCCGAGGGCAACGTCAAGGTTCAGTCCATCGACGTCACTCTGGACGGCTCGAACGTTCTCGTCGATGTTAGCGGCAACAAGCAGGGCATTCTCGATGCCGACGCACTGCGCGCCGACGTCGCAAAATGGAGCGACGGTACTTTCCGCACCGCAACGACCACGCTGGCCAACACTTTCGCGGAAGGCGCAAACGGCGTCTGGAGCGACGGCACGGACTTCTACAAGCAGGTCGGCGAAAACAAGTGGCTGCAGACAACCGACGCCACTGGCGCAACGCTTGACGCTGCTGTTCCTGCCGCACTGACGACGATCGCAACCGTCTATGCTTCTGGCACCTCGGTTGTCAGCCTGGACATCACCAAGCTCGACACCATGAAGACCGCCTTCGGCCTGGCTGCGACCGCAAGCAACGAAGACGTTCTCGACCAGCTGATCTCGCATGTTGATGGCCAGCTCGAAGCAGCAACAAGCTCAGCCGCAGGCCTGGGTGCTGTGTCCTCTCGCCTTAAGCTACAGGAAAACTTCGTTTCCAAGCTGTCCGACTCGATCGACAGCGGTATCGGCCGCCTCGTCGACGCCGAGATGAACGAAGAATCCACCAAGCTGAAGGCTCTGCAGACGCAGCAGCAGCTGGCGATCCAGTCGCTCTCCATCGCAAACAGCGACTCGCAGAACATCCTGTCGCTCTTCCGTTAATCCGAAGAGACCGTTCAAGACTGAAAAGCCGCGCTCCCAGCGCGGCTTTTTCCGTTATTGTTAAGAAAAATTATCGTTCCTTAATTTTTCCCTTCATTGATTTAGGCTTTGTTAACCATTCGCCGCCTAAAACCCTGTCATCGAAACGATTGGTTAACCAAGACGAAAAAGAGGTTAACAGGCATCAAGCCGCGCGATCGTTCCCGGTGACAATCCGGAATGTCCCTTTTCATTTCAGCCAATCAAGGGGCAAATAATTATGACCAGCATTTTGACGAACGTCGCGGCAATGGCCGCCCTGCAGACCCTTCGCGCCATCGGCAGCAGTATGGAAGAAACGCAGTCGCGGGTCTCCTCCGGCCTGCGCGTCAAGACGGCCTCCGACAATGCCGCCTACTGGTCGATCGCGACCACCATGCGCTCTGACAATGGTGCGCTTTCCGCCGTACAGGACGCCCTCGGCCTCGGCGCCGCAAAGGTTGACACTGCCTATTCCGCCATGGAAACCACGGTCGATGTCGTCAAGGAAATCAGCAAGAAGCTGGTTGCGGCTCGCGAAGCCGGTGTCGACAAGGCAAAAATCCAGGAAGAAATCAGCCAGCTTCAGGATCAGCTGAAGAGCATCGGCGAATCCGCTTCCTTCTCCGGCGAGAACTGGCTGAAGGGCAAGATCAGCGACGCCACCGGCAATCTGACGCCGATCACCAAGCAGGTTGTAGGTTCCTTTATCCGCGATAGCGCGGGCAATGTCGCGGTCAAGACCATCGATATTCAGGTCGACAACAAGACGGCGCTTTTCGACACGACGACGGGTACGACGAAAAACGGCATTCTCGACAGTGCCGCTTATTATTCCGACACCGGCGCTCTGAAGCAGTTCGCGATCACCACGACAACTGCCGGCGTATCCACAACCACACTTCATACCGCAAAGGTGTTTACCGAAGCCCAAATGCTGGCTTTCCCGTCGGGCACGACAACCACGGTTTCGACTGTGGATGCAACGACCGGTCTTGTTACCGTCGCTGCAGCAACAGCAACGGAAGATAACGGCACCTACTTCAAGATCGGTGAAAACTCCGCCGGTGAAGCCCTGTATGTCAAGGCAAACAACACTGCCCCCGCTGCCGGAACCACTGTAACCGCAATCGGTACGGGTGGCTCGTCCAACAACGAAATCTATCTCGAAACAGCTGCCGCCGATTCGCAGATGGCCCAGAAGCTCAACTATTCGCTGATCGACCTCGACATCACCAAACACCTCAGCGGACTGACGGATGCCAACGGTCAAGCGCTGACCGACAATGACGGCCTCGACAACATGATCCAGTTTGTCAACACCCAACTGGAATCGGTTATCAGCGCGAGCGCCGATCTCGGTTCCATCAAGATGCGCCTCGATCTGCAGGAAGACTTCATTTCGAAGTTGACCGACTCCATCGACAGCGGCATCGGCCGTCTCGTTGATGCGGACATGAATGAAGAATCCACAAGGCTCAAGGCTCTCCAGACGCAGCAGCAGCTGGCGATCCAGTCGCTCTCCATCGCCAATACCAGCTCCGAAAATATCCTGTCGCTATTCCGTCAGTAAGCGGCGCCCGATGGCTACGGGCGGTTTCGTCCCGCTCTGGCAGCAACAGAATATTCGGACAGGAAACCGCGCTTCGCAAGAGGCGCGGTTTTCCACATTTGCTGCCGTCGGCATGGTACGCGCATGATCATGTCGCGAATAGGCGTCAGCCGGACAATTGCATAAACATTTGAAATCATGGGGAAGAATGGTGCTGCTAGAGAGATTTGAACTCTCGGCCTCTCCCTTACCAAGGGAGTGCTCTACCCCTGAGCTATAGCAGCATCCGGTGCCGAAGCGTTTGCTTCAGCATCAAGCGTGGCGGCCTATTGCCATAGGTTTTTGACGAGCGCAAGTCGCAAAACGATATTCTTCATCACACGGAGCAAAAAACCGTGCCCCCTGTTGAAAAATGCATTTTTCAGATATTGCTGAATCTATGAACGAACATCATGACAAACAGGCAAAGGCAGCGGTTTCCGTGGACGTTTCGCAAGAAACGTCGGCCGTGGCGGCAAACGGCAACATGCAGGCCGGTCCCGGCGAAAAGGCGCGCCTGCGCGAGGCG
This sequence comes from Agrobacterium tumefaciens, assembly GCA_017744915.1. Classification (GTDB taxonomy): domain Bacteria; phylum Pseudomonadota; class Alphaproteobacteria; order Rhizobiales; family Rhizobiaceae; genus Agrobacterium; species Agrobacterium tumefaciens_I. The sequence goes on along the minus strand of JAGIAH010000009.1, from coordinate 423,872 downwards.
GAGCGCAAGGCACGGGCGGCGAAGAAGCTTCGTGAAAACCTTCTGAAGCGCAAACAGCAGGTTCGTGCGCGCCGCGCCGGCGATGCGGACGAGACAATTGGCCTGCCTGCCGCAAAAACGGACGAATCATCCTCATAGAGAATTCATCAGCATAAAATTGAAACGCCGTGGAAATTCGTCTAAGGACGCGCATTTCCGCAAGGCACGATAAAGAAAGGCGGGCACAGGCCCGTAGGGACGCATGGATCGCATCAGAATTACGGGTGGCAACAAGCTCAACGGCATCATTCCCATCTCCGGCGCAAAAAACGCCGCCCTGCCGTTGATGATCGCATCGCTTCTGACCAGCGACACGCTGACGCTTGAAAACGTGCCGCATCTGGCAGACGTGGAGCAGCTCATCCGTATCCTCGGCAATCATGGCGTCGATATTTCCGTCAATGGCCGCCGCGAAAGCCAGGCCGAGGCCTATTCCCGCACCGTGCATTTCACCTGCCGCACCATTGTCGATACCACAGCCCCTTACGAGCTGGTCTCGAAGATGCGCGCGAGCTTCTGGGTCATCGGCCCGCTTCTGGCGCGTGAGGGCCGCGCCCGCGTTTCCCTGCCCGGCGGCTGCGCCATCGGCACGCGCCCGGTCGACCTCTTCATCGAGGGACTTGAAGCGCTTGGCGCGACGATGGAGATCGACGGCGGTTACATCAACGCCACGGCCCCCAAGGGCGGCCTGATCGGCGCCGTCTACACCTTCCCGAAAGTCTCCGTCGGCGCGACGCATGTGATGCTGATGGCCGCAAGCCTTGCGCGCGGCACCACCGTCATCCACAACGCCGCCCGTGAGCCGGAAGTGGTCGATCTGGCGCACTGCCTGATCGCCATGGGCGCGAAGATCGAAGGCGCCGGCACCTCCACCATCACCATCGAAGGCGTCACCTCGCTTTCCGGCGCGCGCCACCGGGTTCTGCCGGACCGTATCGAAACCGGCACCTATGCCATGGCTGTCGCCATGGCCGGCGGCGACGTGGTGCTGGAAGGCACAAGCGCATCGCTGCTCGACAATGCGCTCGACACGCTGCGCCTTGCCGGTGCGACAATCAGCGAAACGGAAACCGGCCTGCGCGTCGTGCGCAACGGCAATGGTATCCAGCCGGTCGATATCGTCACGGAGCCCTTCCCCGGCTTCCCCACCGATCTTCAGGCACAGTTCATGGCGCTGATGACCCGTTCGCAGGGTGTCTCGCACATTACCGAGACCATCTTCGAAAACCGCTTCATGCATGTGCAGGAACTTGCCCGTCTCGGCGCGAAGATTTCGCTCTCCGGCCAGATGGCCCGCATCGAAGGCGTTTCCCGCCTGAAGGGCGCTCCGGTCATGGCAACCGATCTGCGCGCTTCCGTGTCGCTGGTCATTGCCGGCCTGGTGGCGGAAGGCGAGACCATGGTTTCGCGCGTCTATCACCTTGATCGCGGCTTCGAACGCCTCGAAGAAAAACTCACCCGCTGTGGTGCGCTGGTCGAACGCGTCAGCGATTGATCCTTTCATCGCCGCTCATCCGTTTTCTACCCGTTGCAGAGTGGGCCCGGACTGCCTATTTCCAGTGTAAGTCATGGAAATAGCGGTCCGCACCGCAGAAGAAGGAAGAAAACAATGAGCGGCCTGAAATTGCTGGCGCTGGATACTGAAGATCTCTCCGTCATTTCGACGCATATGCAGGACAGCGTCTTCAAGCTGAAGGACGTTGCCTTCGAGCCGAAGCACGGCCAGTTCACGCTGTCCGCCAATCGTTTCGTCTGGGAAAGCGCCGATAAGAAGAACCTGCCGCCGGAGCGCTGCCGCAGCGTGGTTTTCTTGAAACGCGTCTCCGCCGTTCGTTCGCAATCAATCAATCTGACGGACAGGGAGCAGGTGCTTTCGCTTCTGGCGATGCGCTTCACGCCGAATGGCGACGGCCCTGATGGCCTCGTCGAGCTGGCGCTTTCGGGTGGCGGCACCATCGCGCTTGATGTCGAATGCATCGAGGCACAGCTGACCGATGTGAGCGGCGCCTGGGAAACCACGACCAAACCGCATCATCCCGACGGCGAATAAACGTTGCGAGCCTTCGCAACGGTTGCCTTTCCTTGCCGTTTCGATTTATGCCACTTACCAGAGCTGCAATTCTCTGCGGCAAGTTCGTGCACCTCGCGGGATCGCCCGCGGGGACAATGAAAGGGTAATGGCGTGGCAATCTGGCTGGAGCGGGCATCGGCTGATTTCGAACAGAAATTCGCTGCCTTCCTGACAACCAAGAGAGAAGTTTCCGAAGACGTCAACGCGACCGTTCGCGACATCATCAACGATGTCCGCCATCGCGGCGATGCGGCCCTTGCCCATTATTCCCAGAAATTCGACGGCATCGATTTTGCCAGGGTTTCGATGCGTGTCACGGCGGATGAGATCGATGCGGCCTTTGCCTCCGTCGACAGGAGCGTGATCGAGGCGCTCGAACTCGCAGCCCGGCGCATCGAAAAACACCATGCGCGGCAAATGCCGAAGGACGATATTTACGAAGACGATATCGGCGTCGGTCTCGGCTCGCGCTGGACGGCCATCGAGGCCGTGGGTCTTTATGTGCCGGGCGGCACTGCCAGCTATCCAAGCTCGGTTCTGATGAACGCCGTGCCGGCCAAGGTCGCCGGTGTCGAGCGTATCGTCATGGTCGTGCCGGCGAACGGCGGTGCGGTCAATCCGGCCGTGCTGGCCGCCGCGCGCATTGCGGGCGTCGAGGAAATCTACCGTATCGGCGGCGCGCAGGCCGTCGCAGCACTCGCCTATGGCACGGAAACCATCGCGCCGGTCGCCAAGATCGTCGGCCCCGGCAATGCCTATGTGGCGGCCGCCAAGCGGCAGGTCTTCGGCACCGTCGGCATCGACATGATCGCCGGGCCTTCCGAAGTGCTGGTCATTGCCGACAAGGACAACGATCCCGACTGGCTGGCCGCCGATCTCCTGGCGCAGGCGGAGCATGATCGCGGTGCCCAATCCATCCTCATCACCGACAATGCCGAACTCGGCAAGGCGGTGGAGGCAGCCGTCGAACGGCAACTGAAGCGCCTGTCTCGTTCCGAGACGGCGGCGGCGAGCTGGGCGGATTTCGGCGCGATCATTCTGGTCGAAAAGCTCACCGACGCCATTCCGCTCGCCAACCGCATTGCCGCCGAGCATCTGGAGCTTGCGGTCGACGATCCGGACGCGCTGATGGCCCAAATCCGTAATGCCGGCGCGATCTTCGTCGGACGCCACACGCCGGAGGTGATCGGTGATTATGTCGGCGGTTCGAACCATGTTCTGCCGACGGCGCGCTCTGCGCGGTTTTCCTCCGGCCTTTCGGTGCTGGATTTCGTCAAGCGCACCTCCATCCTGCGGCTCGGGCCCGAGCAGTTGCGCCAGCTTGCGCCGGCGGCAATCACCCTTGCCCTCTCCGAGGGGCTGGACGCGCACGCGCGCTCGGTCTCCATTCGCCTCAATCCGGAAAGTTAAGCGATGGCTTCAGGCGATTTCCGGCTCTGCGACGTGGTACTGGACGACAGCATCGGCCGGTCCACGCCCGATGTGGAGCACGAACGCGCCGTCGCCATTTTCGACCTGATCGAAGAAAACACCTTTGAGCCGCTTGGCCATGCCGGTGGGCCTTATCGGCTGCACATCTCGCTGGTCGATGCCAAGCTGGTCTTTTCGATCCGCACCGAAGACGAGAAGGATGTCGCGACCCATATTCTGTCGCTGACGCCGTTCCGCCGCATCATCAAGGATTATTTCCTGATCTGCGAAAGCTATTACGAGGCGATCCGCTCTTCGACGCCCAGCCAGATCGAGGCGATCGACATGGGCAGGCGCGGTATTCACAATGACGGCTCGCAGACGCTGATGGACCGGCTTTCCGGCAAGATCAACGTGGATTTCGATACCGCGCGCCGGCTCTTCACCCTTGTCTGCGTGCTTTATTGGCGGGGTTAGAGATGAACGATCCTGCCGCAGCGCCAAACGAGGGACGAGCGCCCAAATCGGTCCTCTTCATGTGCGGCATGAACTCCATCCGTTCCCCCATGGCGGAGGTCATCGCCAAACGGCTGGTGGCGCCCGGCATCTACATACAATCAGCCGGGGTCAGGGCCGGCGAACGCGATCCCTTCGTGGATGCGGTGCTGGAAGAGCAGGGATTTTCGCTCGGCAAACACAAACCGCGCACTCTGGACGAGATCGAGGATGATTTTTTCGATCTCATCATTACATTGACACCCGAAGCCCATCACGCCGCGCTGGAACTGACGCGCTCGAATTCTCTCGACGTGGTCTATTGGCCGACCATGGATCCGACGGTGGTCACCGGCACGCGCGAACAGATTCTCGATGCCTATCGCGAGGTACGGGACCATCTTGCCAGGCTGATCTCGGAACGCCTGCCGAGGCGGCAACAGCCAGTGGCGGATACGCTTTCAAAAGACTGAAAATAGCCCCCGCCTCGCGAAAATCGGTACTGATTTTCAAGCCGATGCTTTAGAGGTTCACAAATGTGCCGGGATTGTGTAGTTTCCGCGCAATTTTCCCGGACATGACACATCCGGCACTATCAACAGGAAGAAAACCCTTACATGACAAAAGAAGAAGTCCTTGAATTCCCGGGCATCGTAACCGAATTGCTGCCGAACGCAACATTCCGCGTGAAGCTTGAGAACGACCACGAAATCATTGCCCACACGGCAGGCCGCATGCGCAAGAACCGTATCCGCGTTCTGGCAGGCGACAAGGTGCTGGTTGAAATGACGCCTTACGACCTTACCAAGGGCCGCATCACCTACCGCTTCAAGTAATCCACCTTTCGTATCGGACGCCCGGGCAGCGCAATGACCAATTCAAAACAAAAGCTCGTTCTGGCATCCGGTTCGCCGCGGCGTCTGGAACTGCTGCATCAGATCGGTGTCGAGCCGGCACGTCTTATGCCGATGGATATCGATGAGACGCCTGCGAAGCTCGAACATCCGCGCACGCTCTGCCGCCGTCTGTCATTGCAGAAGGCGGAAGCCGCGCAGGCGGCGCTGAAGAACGAGCAGGCGTGGAAAGACGCCTATGTTCTCGGTTCCGATACCGTGGTCGCCGTGGGGCGCCGCATCGTCGGCAAGGCGGAATATACTGAGGATGCCTCTGCGGCGCTGCATCTTCTCTCGGGGCGAAGCCATTGGGTTTATACCGGCATCTGCCTCGTGACACCCGGCGGCAAAGTGCGCCAGAAGGTGGCGGAGACCAAGGTGCGTTTCAAGCGCCTCTCCACGCGCGAGATCGATGCCTATATCGCCTCCGGGCAATGGCGTGGCAAGGCGGGTGCCTATGGCATCCAGGGCATTGCCGGCGCATTCGTGCAGAAGCTGACGGGTTCCTACACCAACGTCGTCGGCCTGCCGCTTTATGAGACCATGTCGCTTCTTTCTGGCGAAGGATTTGAGGTGACGCCGGGCTGGCTTGAGGGATAGGCCATGGCAAAATTCCCCACCGAAAGCACCGGAAAAGTCACGCCGCTTCGCAAATCCCAGCCATGCCCGGAATGCGGCCGGCCGTCGACGCGGGAAGACTATCCTTTCTGTTCGGATCGCTGCCGCTCGCTTGATCTCGCCCGCTGGCTGAATGGCGCCTACGCCATTCCCGTTGCGGACGACGAAAGCAGCGCCGGTGGGCAGGACACAGGCAAGAATAACGCCGAATAACCTTAGGCACCGCCGGAAACTCCGGCGGTGGATTGCATATTATTTTCAGAGCTCGCGTATTTCCGGGAAGAGTGGACCCAGGCTTTCCATCCGGAAATGCGAAACGCTCTAACACTTGTAATTTATTCACGGGGCTGCCCACGGCCCACAAGCAATATTCAAAACCGGCTGACGCTTCTCCCCGACAGCCTTTAGGGCCCCATGATGGACGCAGGCCTGCAAAAAAGAGTAAGCCTTGGCGCGCTACTGTTTGCGGTATTCGCGGTTTGTATCGCCATATTGGCGACGGTGCTGCTTGCCAATGACAGTAAACATCTCAACAGCCTTCTGACCCATTTCAATCTGGCACCCGTCACGCGCTCCGCCGAAGCGCCGCCGAAAACGAAGCCCGCCAAGCGGCAGAAATCCACCGCCAGAAAGGTGTATCTGCCACCGCACCTGCTGAAATTCGAACAGAAGGGCGACAGGGCATCCTTTGCCCGCGACTTCGTTCTTTCCGGCAAGGACCTTTGCGACCGTTTTACCGCCACGGGCTTTTCCAACCCGCAGGGCTGGCATGCCGGTCCGGTCAACATCCGCAACTTCGAATGCATGGCCGATCTCGTGGCAGGAAAGGCGGCAGACCCGGCGGAACGGGCATCGCTTTTTCTTGAAATCAGGGGCGAGGTGTCCGGCGAGGTTCGCTCCATCAGGATTAAGGCCGTTGCGCCCAAAACGCCGGACGGCGCCACTATTCTCGCCAAGCTCGATGAGGCGCTCAGCATGATCGTCGGACAAACCCGCTTTGCCGACCTTGCAAGCATGATAGAGCCGGCACGCGGGATGCAGCCCTATCAGGCACAGCACTTCGGTATTTCGGTTTCCGTAAAACCGGAACCGACCGCACCGCATCGCCTGAATGTGATCTTGCTCGCAAGCGAACAATCGCCCGGAGTGAAGCTGACACGCCAGTTTTTCGACAGGGACCGCTGGCTTCGCCCCGCCGCCGCATCGGATCGGCCGGTTCTCTATCCTGCCGTCAGGAGAAACCGCGCCTTGTGAACGAAGGGCGGCTCAGCCTATAGCCGCCAGCTTGCGGCGGATCGGTGGTATCCTGTCGCTTTGCTGGGCCTGACGCTTGGCTTCCCACTGCAGCGCAGTGCGAACAATGGTCGCCAGATCGTTGAAGCGAGGACGCCAGCCGAGTTCCGACTGGATACGCGCCGAATCTGCCACCATGGCCGCAATATCACCCGCACGGCGCGGACGGTGGATGATCGGGAAATCGCATTCCGATTCCCGCTGAACGGCCTGCAGGACGTCCAGCACCGAATAACCGACACCGTAACCGCAATTCAGCGTTCGCGTGCCGCCGCCGGCGCGCAGATGCGCCATGGCCAGCATATGCGCGTCGATGAGATCGCTGACATGAATATAGTCGCGAACGCCGGTTCCGTCGGCGGTCGGATAATCCGTACCGTAAACCTCCACCTGGTCGCGACGGCCGGTTGCGGCTTCGCATGCCACCTTGATGAGGTTTGCAACGCCCGTTGGTGAAGGCCCGGCGCGGCCCTGCGGGTCGGCTCCGGCAACGTTGAAATAACGCAGCGCCACATAGTTGAAATCATGCGCCTGCACGACGTCACGCAGCATGATTTCAGAAGCGAGTTTCGACAGGCCGTAGGGATTTTCCGGGCTCAGGATCGCCGTTTCAGGAACGGGGCCGTCAAAGGGCTGGTTTCCATAGACGGCGGCCGTCGAAGAGAAGATAAAATTACGGATGCCGTTGCGGACCGCCGCCGCAACAAGCGCGCGGGTCGTCCCGGTATTGTTTTCGTAATATTCCAGCGGCTGGCTGATCGACTCGGGAACGCTGACCGAGCCTGCAAAGTGGAAGATGGTCTCGATCTGGTTTTCTTCGAAAATCTGGTCGAGCAAGGCGCGGTCCGCCGCTTCGCCCAGATAAAAACGCGCCGCCGGCGCAACGGCCCAGCGCGACCCCGTGGAAAGCCGGTCGACAACAACGACCTCTTCCCCGGCATCGAGCAAAGCCCACACCATATGGCTTCCTATATAACCGGCCCCACCGGTAACCAGCACCGCCATGACACTACTTCCCTGTTTGTTTTTCTTGAGCCCATCAAAGCCAATAATTCTTCATCATTGATTACTTGCACAGCGAATACGCGACCGATCCCCCACCCCATTAAAAAGGTGGCTTACGATTGGTTAGCGCAATGAAGTGCTTTTTATTTATTTATGAAAATGTTCTCATAAGTGGAACAAAATGCGCATATCACAGAAAATCCCCCACGTCGATGGTTGCGCCGTGGGGTTGCAGTTTTAGGACTTCGCTGTGATTTTGTTGCCGATTTCCCTACCGCAGCGCGATACCCGGCGCGGCAGGGAAAAACATTGCAAGGAAGATCGAGACTTACCTGCCGAGGATGTAAGAAGCCAGCCGATCGGCCGCATCTTCTATCTGCTTTGGGTTGCGCAGGAAGCAGGCGCGCAGGAACAGTTCGCCTCCCGGACCGAAGGCCGTGCCGGGTGCGAGGCCGACGCCAGTCTTGTCGACGATATCGAGCGCCGTGGCGCGGCTGTCGGTGACACCGTCGATCTTGAGGAAGGCATAAAGGGCGCCGTCCGGTTTCAGGGTTTCCACACGGTTGGTGGCGATCAGCGCGTCGCAGAGAATGTCGCGGGAGGTCAAAGCGCGTTCGTAATTCTCGCGGATAAAACCATCACCATGGTCGAGGGCGGCGACCGCGCCGCGCTGCATGAATTGCGCCACGCCGGAGGTGGAGTATTGAATGAGGTTTTCGATCACCTGGCCGATGGCCGGCGGCGCAACAAGCCAGCCGACACGCCAGCCGGTCATGGACCAGTTCTTCGAGAAGGAATTGGCGAAGACGATCTTGTCATCGGGCTCCATCACGTCGAGGAAGGATGGCGCACGGCTGCCGGCATAGTGATAAAGCGCATAGATTTCGTCCGCGACGATCCACAGATCGTGTTTGCGGGCAAGCGCCAGAACATCGCGGAGATTATCGCGCGTTGCCGTCCACCCCGTGGGGTTGGAGGGCGTGTTGATGAAAAGCGCCTTCGTCTTGCCGGTGATTGCACTTTCCAGCCTGTTGATATCGAGATCCCAGCGGCCATCGCGGAAATCGATGCCGACCGGAACCGCCTTTGCGCCTGCCACACCGATGGCAGCGACGATATTGGGCCATGTGGGCGAGAGATACACCATCTCGTCACCCGGTGAGGTGAGCGCCTGCACGGCAAGCACGATCGCCTGCATGCCGGAACCGGTGGCATAAAAATGCTCCGGCGGTAGCGACGTTGCGAAATGCCGTTCGTAATAACGGCTCAGCGCCTGCCGCAATTCGGGAATGCCACGCTGCCAAGTATAGAAGGTTTCGCCATTGTTCAGCCCATCGATGGCGGCCTGATTGATGAAGTCAGGGCTCGGCAGATCACCCTCGCCGACCCAGAGCGGCAGGAGATTGTCCCGCCCCCGGGCATAATTCACAACTTCGACAATGCCGCTCTCGGGAGCCGCCAGAGAGCGCGCACTCAGACTGTTCAAAATGGACATTAAAGACACTCCGTTTGGTGCCTTCTTATCGCATCGGACCAGCCATGTGCATGATATTCCGTGAGGCGAACATGGATTTTCTTTATGGATCATCCCCGGCCAGAACCCGCCGGCCATGCGGGCCGGCAGATCACGCCGGGGATTGGTCCCGGTCTCAGCGCGTCTTCAGCAGATCGCGGATTTCGGTGAGGAGCTTGACGTCTTCCGGCGGCGGAGCTGCTTCCGGCTTTTCCTCAACCTTCTTGCGTTCAACCGAATCACGAAGCTTGTTGACGCCCTTGACCATCAGGAAAATGATCCAGGCCAGGATGAGGAAGTTGATGAGAACCGTCAGAAAGTTGCCGTAAGCGAAGACGGCACCCTGATCACGGGCGGCGGCGAGCGAGGTGGCATTGACGCTGGAGCTCAGCGGCAGGAAGTAGTTCGAGAAGTCGAACCCGCCGAAAATAGCGCCGACGATCGGCATGATGAGATCGTTGACGACGGAATCGACGATCTTGCTGAAAGCCGCACCGATGATAACACCCACGGCCAGGTCCATGACATTGCCGCGGGCGATGAAGGTTTTAAATTCGTTAAGCATTCAGATTGTCCCTCTCTCCTGCTTCGCGAGCTGAAGCTATGTGACTGTCCCTACAGGTTGAACCATATAGGTTCCGGGCTTCGTTTGGAATCCGGCGTGATTGCATTTATTGGCTTTTTTGCACGCTGATCTTGAACTTTATGATCAGACCGCGCTCATTCTCAACGCTGCGGAATTCGCCTATGCTCATATTCAGGAATTCTTGCATGGGGAGGATGCGTGCTTCCTGGGTGGATCATATTCGGCTCGGCCTTCGCTTATATCCTGCTGCTGTTTGCGGTCGCGAGCTACGGGGACAGGAAAAGCCGTGAAAGAAACGCGCCAAAAAAGGGGCGTCCGTTCGTCTATGCGCTGAGCCTCGCCATTTATTGCACCTCCTGGACCTATTTCGGCGGAGTGGGGCTTGCAGCCGATAAAGGTCTTGAATTCCTCGGCATTTATACCGGCCCCATCCTTGCCTTCACTCTCGGCATGCCGATCATCCGCCGCATCGTCGATCTCGCCAAGACGGAAAAGCTGACCTCGGTTGCGGATTTCATCGCCGCCCGTTACGGTAAGAACTCCACTGTGGCGATGATCGTCGCCATCATCGCGCTTGTCGGCGCCATTCCCTATATTGCGCTGCAGCTGAAAGCCGTGTCCAGTTCCGTGGCGACGATGGTCGATCCCGGCGATTACGGTATCGGCAGCGGCAATCTTTATTTCCTCGACCTGCCGCTGGTCGTCACCCTCGTCATGGCTGGCTTCGCCGTCATGTTCGGCACCCGCCACACGGATGCCACCGAACACCAGGACGGGCTCATTCTGGCGATTTCGATGGAATCGCTGGTCAAGCTGGTTGCCATGTGCACGGTTGGCTTTTACGTGCTCTTCGTGCTCTTCGATGGCCCCGCGCATCTGTGGCAGCTCGCGACGAACAATGAACAGGCCATGCGGGCCATCTCCTATCACACGCCCATCAGCCGCTGGATCGTGATGACGCTGCTCTCCGGCTTCGCCATCATCCTGCTGCCGCGCCAGTTCCACGTCACGGTGGTGGAAAACCGCACGCCGGAAGAGCTGCGCATGGCGGGGTTCCTGCTGCCGCTCTATCTCATCGCCATCAACATCTTCGTGCTGCCGATCGCGCTCGCCGGCATTCTGACGCTGGGCGCCAATGGCGATGCCGATCTCTACGTGCTGCAACTGCCGCTCAATCATCAGATGCCGGTCGTTTCGCTGATCACCTTCATCGGCGGCTTTTCGGCGGCGACGGCAATGGTGATCGTCGCTTCGGTGGCGCTGTCGATCATGATTTCCAACGACATCGTCATGCCGATCTTCCTGCGGCAGAAGCTGCTCAACCGCTCGCCGCACCGGGACGACTTCGCCAAGACGCTGCTCAACATCCGCAGGACGGCAATCTTTGCGGTGCTGCTCCTGGGTTACGGTTATTACCGCGCCGCAGACAGCGCCACGGGGCTCGCCTCCATCGGTCTCCTCGCATTTGCCGCCATCGCCCAGATGGCCCCTGCCCTGTTCGGCGGGTTGTTCTGGCGGCGTGCCAATGCCCGCGGCGCAATAGCGGGTCTCAGTTCAGGCTTTTTCGTCTGGGCCTATCTGCTGTTCCTGCCGAGCTTCGGCGGACCTGACAATTCCGAGGTCGCGGCGAATATTCTCGGCTTCCTGTTCTCCGGCAGCACGGTGTTCAACGGCCCAGAGGCCGACCCATTCGTGAATGCGGTCATCCTCAGCCTGCTCGTCAACAGCCTCTCCTTCGTGCTGGGTTCGCTCTCGCGTAATCCCCGGCCGGTGGAACGCATCCAGTCCGGCATTTTCGTCAAGCGCCATTCGAAATCGCAATTCGCCACGCGCGGCTGGAAAACCCGCGTCAGCGTCGGCGACCTGAAAAGCGCGATTGCCCGTTATCTCGGGGAAGAGCGCATGCTGCGCTCGCTTGCGACCTATGAAAAGACGGCGGGCAGGAAACTGAATGACGAGCAGCCGGCGGATATGGCGCTGATCCATTTCTCCGAACAATTGCTGGGCAGCGCCATCGGCTCCTCCTCCGCCCGCCTCGTCCTCTCGATCATTCTCCAGAAGGCGGAAGATACGAGCGCGGACACGGCCTGGCTGCTCGATCAGGCAAGCGAAGCCCTGCAATATAATCAGGACATGCTGCAGACGGCGCTGGCGCAGATGGATCAGGGCATTGCCGTTTTCGACAGTTCGCAGCAGCTGACCATCTGGAACCGGCGTTTCCGCACCCTGCTGGATCTGCCGGAACAATTCGGACAGGTGGGCCTGCCGCTGACCGACATCGTCACCATGTTGCAGGAGCGCGGCGACATGCCCCCCGGCGACACGAATGAGCTGATCACCAGTTTCCTGACCATGGATCTGCCCTTTTCACTGGTGCTGGCGGGTGGTGAGCGCATCATCGAGGTGCGCTCCAACACCATGCCGGACAAGGGCATCGTCGCCACCTTCACCGATATCACCCAGCGTGTGGCAAGCGATCAGGCGCTGAAACAGGCGAATGAAACGCTGGAGCAGCGGGTGGAGGAACGCACCGTGGAGCTGACCCGCGTCAACCGTGCGCTGGCGGAAGCGAGAGCGGCGGCCGATGAGGCCAATATTGGCAAGACGCGGTTCTTCGCCGCCGCCGGTCACGATATTCTCCAGCCGCTGAATGCCGCCCGCCTCTATTCCTCCTCGCTGGTCGAACGACTTGGCGCCTCGGGAGAAAGCGATCTCGTTCACAATATCGATTCGGCGCTGGAATCGGTGGAAACCATTCTCGGCGCCGTTCTCGATATTTCCCGCCTTGACACCGGTTCGATGAAGGCGCGCATGACATCCGTGCCGCTCAATGAGCTATTGAAACGCATCGAGACCGATTTCGCGCCGATGGCGCAGGAGAAGAACCTCGATCTCGTCGTCATGCCCACCTCGCTCACGGTGCGCTCAGACCCCAATCTGTTGCGGCGGCTGATACAGAACCTCGTCTCCAACGCCATCAAATATACGCTTGAGGGTAAGGTGGTCGTCGGCGCGCGCCGCCGGGGCGACGAAGTCGTCATTCAGGTGACGGATTCCGGCATCGGCATTCCCGCCTCCAAATTCCGCATTGTGTTCAAGGAATTCGCCCGCCTGGATGAAGGCGCAAAAACCGCTTCAGGCCTCGGGCTCGGCCTTTCCATCGTCGACCGCCTGTCGCGCATGCTGCACCATCCGGTGCAACTCATTTCCACCCCCGGCAAAGGCACGACCTTCCGCATCCATCTGCCGCGCGAAGCAGACCGTCTTGCTCCTGTCAGAGCAGAGGGCGGAATAATCAGCCCCGCAGCAAGCGACCGCCTTCAGGGCATCCGGGTGCTGTGCATAGATAACGAGCCGAAAATCCTCGAGGGCATGACGTTGCTTTTGACGGGATGGGGTTGCGAGGTCTTGCCCGCTGGTTCCGTGGCGGCGCTGGAAGAACCCTTCCTCACTCTGGCCGCAGCCCCGGATGTCATCATCGCCGACTATCATCTGGGCGATGGCGACGGTATCAGCGCCATCCGCCTCATCAGGACATTTTACGGCAAGGCGATCCCTGCCCTCCTGGTGACGGCGGATCGCAGCCCGGAAGTGCGCAGCGATGCCGAAAAATACGGGATTTCCGTGCAGCACAAGCCGGTCAAGCCGGCGGCCCTGCGTGCCTATATCAACCAGATATCCAGCACGGCCCGGGCCGCAGCCGAATAAAAACTCCCGGACCTTGCGATCCGGGAGCCGCATTGATCTTCGAAAACAGACGTATCAGGCCGCCCGGTTCAATCGAGTGGAACCGGCCCCAGACCCCTGTTCCATCTGGAACCGCTGTACCAGATCGAGCAGCGCTTCCACTTCGCCGGAAAGCACCCGGCTGGCGGCGCTCGACTGCTCGGCAAGCGCTGCATTCTGCTGCGTCATCTGGTCCATCTGGTTGACGGAGCCGTTGACATTGTGAAGCGCGGAGGACTGGTCCTGCGTTGCCGTCGCGATGGTTTCGACATGCTGGCTGACGGTTACGATCTGCCGGCTGATGGCGGAAAGAACCGTGCCCGCCTCCTGCACCAGTTTCGAGCCGGAGCTGACTTCATGGGTCGACTGATTGATGAGCTGCTTGATTTCGCGGGCCGCGTCGGCGGAGCGCTGGGCAAGCTCGCGTACTTCCTGCGCCACGACGGCAAAGCCCTTGCCAGCCTCTCCCGCACGCGCCGCCTCGATGCCGGCATTGAGCGCAAGAAGGTTGGTCTGGAAGGCGATATCGTCGATGACCTCGATGATCTGCTCGATCTTGCGCGAAGCGTCTTCGATACGACCCATGGCGTCGACGGCATTGCTGACGACCGAACCGGAACTGTCGGCGCTCTGCTTGGTGGCCCGCACGGCCTCATTGGCCTCACGCGCCCGCTCGGCAGACGATCTGACGGTTGCGGTGATTTCTTCGACAGCGGCGGCGGTCTCCTCCAGCGAAGCGGCCTGATTTTCGGTGCGCTTCGACAGATCGACGGACGACTGTTCGATTTCAAGACCGCTATGCTGGATGACGAGCGTGCGCTCACGAATCTGTCCCAGCGCATCGCGCAGGTTGAGCAGGGATTCGTTGAAATCCGTGCGCAGCCGGTCAAGGCGACCGGAGAAGGGTGTCTCGATCGTGCGGCTCAGATCACCGCGTGAAAGCCTGCCGAGGCCGGAGGCAATCTCGCCCACCGCAAACTCGATCTGGCTGTCCAGTTCACGCTTTTCGGTATCGTTGCGGTAACGTTCGGACTCGGCCGCGGAGCGTTCCTCAGCACTTTTGCCCTCGATCGCCAGCTTCTCAACCGCATTTTCACGGAAAATCACCAGAGCGCGGGCGATATTGCCGAATTCATTGACGTTGGTCGCATAGGGGATCGGTGTTTCGAGATTACCGTCCGAAAGAGATTTCACCGCATCGGTCAGCTTGCTGAGCGGCTGAAGCGTGCGCTTGATGACGAAATAGGCGAGCAAGCCGACGCCAAGCATCGCAAGCGAACCGCACAGCAGCATCATATCGCGTAGGCTGTAAATCTGGGCATCATACACATCCATGGGCACGCCCACGAACAGGATGCCGACGGGTGCGCCGGTCTTGTTCGTGACAGGCATGTAACCGGTCATGTAGCTGGTGCCGAACAGCGTGGCGGTGCCAAAATAAGCCTCACCCTTGGAGACTTTTTCGAAAGCCGGATGATCGGTGGCAAGCTTGGTGCCCGCTGCTCTTTCACCCTTCTCGTTCTTCAGATTGGTGGTCAGTCGAATAAACTCGCCCGCCTTGGCTTCAAAAACCGTGGAGATACCGCCGTTGCCAGCTGCGGTGCGGTCCACGAGATCATTGTCGCGCATCGTTCCGATGCTGGCGCGGCCCACACTTTTCAGGTCACCATCCACCATTTCGAGAGCAACGCCGCCGACCTTCATTTCGTAAAGGATAGCCATGCTGCGCATCGCGCCATGCGTATCACGCAGCGCGGTGGTGATGATGTTGTCCTTCAAACGAATGTAGGTCGAAAAACCAACTGCCGCCACGCTGAGCGTGATCAAACCGATCGTCAGCACGACGACCTTACCAGCAACGGACTTAAAGAGCCGGTTGTGCATGAAACAGTTCCCCAAAGCCAAACTTATAAAAAGTTCTAGTTGGCAACTGTTAAAAAAACGCGAAGTGCCGATGGCGCCTTTTAGGGGAGTGCAAAGCCCAGCTGGCGTTTGACCGGATTAAGGGGACGGGAGAACCCCGTCCACCATTAATGGATGTAACCGAGCCGGATAGCCTTGGCGATCGCCTGGATGCGATTGACGGAATCGAGCTTGATCGTCGCCGAGCCGAGATAGGCATTGACGGTGTGCACCGAAAGCCCGAGCTTCACCGCGATCTCTTCGCTGATGCGGCCATCTCCCGCCAGTTGCAGGCAGGCGATTTCCCTCTCGCTCAGGGCTTCCGAAGGTGCCGCCTTGCGTTCGTCGAGCGCCAGCATGTCCACCATGATCTCGCAGCATTTGATGTGCTGTTCAATCACCACCTCATTGTCGAGAACGAGGTTGGTGCCGCAGAAAACGATGTAGCCATTGCCGATGGTGCCGAGCCGCACTGGCAGCGCCAGCCCCGCATAGGGCAACGTGTCGTTCTCGATGCGGCGCAGGAGTGCGGGCACATCGGGAAGATCGGCAAAGCCGCCGGCATTCTTGTTGCGCCAGATGACCGGCAGGAGCGATGTCTCGATATGATCGAGAAGAATGTCGCCGACGGCGCGGATGAACTGCGCACTCTGCTCGGCGGCGTTCATGCCCCAGTTTTCCAGCTCGCAGGTCAGCTTCTTCTTGTTCGGGAAACCGGAAGCGGCCGCCTTCGTCACCACGAAATTGCGCGCGCCGACCAGCTTCTGCATGGCAACGAGCTTCGGAAACAGGTCCGACCGGCTCGTCACGACAGGGCTGCGGTAAAACATGCCCGTTTGACCTGAACCCTCATTGTCTTTCGTCTGTACCATCCGTCCGACCATTATACGAGGTTGTTGCGCACGGCGTAGGCAATTGCCTCCGAGCGGGTTTTTGTGGCGGTTTTACGCATCACGCTTGTGATGTAATTATTGATCGTATTGCGCGAAATGCCAAGGATCATCGCAATTTCATCGCTTGTCTTGCCTTCCGCGATCCAGAACAGGCACTCGAGTTCGCGCTCGGTGAGATCGATATCGCGCACGGCCTTTGCTTCGCTGGCAATGCCGAAGCTGACGCAATAACCCGTCAGCAGGGCGATTTCACGCAGGCGCTCCGGTGAAGGAACCGCCTCTTCCGGAAACAGCAGCAGAAGGGAAAGACGGATACGGCCCACGCAGAAGGAGAGCGCCGAATATTGCCTGTCGATGCCGTAGGGCACCGAAACATCGTCCGGAAGGAAAAGCAATCGCGGCTGCAGGAGCGAGAGGCATTTCTCCATTTCGCTCGACCGGTTCTGGCTGTTGGCGAGTTCAATGCCAAGCCTGCGGACCAGATCGAAAGGCCAGTCGGATGTGACGATGAATTTCAGCCCGGTTTCTTCGAGAAGATCGTCCCGCGCCAGCAGATAATGCGAGGCGCCGGCATAGGTTACGAGCAGATCCAGTGCGCCTGCAACGTTACCGGCAGCAGCCGTGGCTGCGACGTTTTTGGCAAGCTGATCGCGCGGCAAGGGCTTACCCATGCCCTCCATAGGCTTGGCAGATAGCCTGCGGATATCAACATCGACTTTCAATCGCCTACGCCCTCTTGCTCCCAGCGGGAGATTATACATCGGGATGGAATCATTCCATTCAAGAAGCTTACCAAAATGGGATGGCGCGCCCCCGGAGACCGAATCATTTCATTTTATGGAACCGACCGGAATTTGCCATTACCTGACAACAGCCTTTCCACGTATTTCCTTGTTCGTCTATTGCTAAAAAAACATACTGAAAAGCTGTTCAATCCATAAACGGCATTCTCAGCCAATTCCCAGCAAACTGTATCGTTGCTGAATTTTTTGTAAACACTGTCCCGAAACGAGATTGCCACGATGTGCCCGCCAAGCATAGCAAAAACCCCAAAAACACAAAAAAGGCCGGGTAAAACCGGCCTTTTTGTCATTATGCTGCTTTTTCGATCGCCCATTTGCGCAGGATCTTGGCGGCTCGCTCCTCGCTGATTTCCACCATGCGGGAGAGCCTGCGTTCCGGTCCTTCGCGAACCCGGCGGTTGAATGTGCCCTCGCTGTCGCCGCCCGCCAGAAGATCGTCGGTGCTGTCGAAGCCGAAGTCCGCCCCGAAACCTTCCATGAGACCGCCCGCGCCCGCATCCATGCCGGGAGAGAAGTCCGGCAATTCCAGACCGGCGGCTTCCTGGCTGAGCTGACCCGCAGCCGCGCCATTGCCGGTAACCGTGCGAACCAGAGGACGTACACCGAGCCAGACGACGAGGAAGGCAACAGCGACGAAGGCGAGCGAGTTGATGATGCCTGCCGAATTGCGGCTCAGCACTTCCATGATGCCCGGTCCGCTGGCAGCCTCGTCAAGCAGCTGCGTTTCCAGGAAGTCCATCGCCGTCAGCGTGACCATGTCGCCGCGATCGGAAGAAATGCCCGCCGCCGAGGTGACGATCTTCTGCATTTCCGCGAGATAGGCATCGACCTTGGCCTGATCGGCGGGTTCGCCGACCATCTTGGCAATGCGACCCTTGTTGACGACCACGGCAACCGAGATCTTCTCGACGGTATAGCCGTTCTTGACCGTGGCGACCGTCTTGGAATTGATCTCGTAGTTGGTCTGCTCTTCCTTCTTGGCCGACTGGTCGGAAGACTGCGGACCGCCACCGCCGCCCTGAGGCGCGGCCTGCGGCACGTTCTGCTCCACCGTCGCGGCCGTGTCGGGCTGCGTTTCCTGGGATTTCTGGTCTTCCTTCACCGTGCGAACGGAACGCTCCACACGCGATTCCGGATCATAGACGGTTTCCTGGATCTGGCGGCTGTCGGTATTGATCTGCGCCGTCACGCTGGAGCGGAAATTGTCCATGCCGAGGAAAGGTGCCAGCGCCTTGTCGATATTGGTTTCGATTTCCTGCTGAACGTTCTGCGCCAGCGTCAGCGAACGGTTCATTGCCGCATTGGTGACGTCGTCACCGGAAGCCAGAAGCTGGCCGGTCGAATCGAGCAGCGTCACGTCATCGACTTCGAGGCCGGGAACGGCCGAGGCAACAAGGTGACGAATGGAGGCGGAGGCCTTGCGGCCGGCGGATGCGCTCGCGCGGATCATGACCGATGCGGTGGGCTTCTGTTCGCCGCGGCGGAAATTACCGACATCCGGCATGACGATATGGACACGTGCGGCCGCAATCCCGTCGATCTGCTGGATGGAGCGGCCGATCTCACCCTCGAGGGCGCGAACGCGCGTCACTTCCTGCATGAAGGAGGTCAGGCCAAGCGAACCGACATTGTCGAAAAGTTCATAACCGGCATTGGCGCTGTCGGGCAAGCCACGTTCGGCCAGAAGCAGCCGCGCCTTGCTGGTGAGGCCAACGGGAACCTGAAGGCTGGAACCATCGGTCCCCACCTGAAAGTCCAGACCCGATTCGGCGAGCGCAATGCTGATCTTGTTGAGGTCGCTTTTTTCAAGACCCACATAGAGGGTCTCGTAAGCAGGACGGTTCACATAAAGCGCTGCTGCGAGGATAATGGCCATGGACAGAACGCCCACGCCGCCCAGCATCAGCAGCCGTGTCTGGCCCAGAGACGCGACATTCTTCAAGACCTGAGGGATTTGATTTAACAGATTCATTCTGTTCCGCACCGTCATTCATAGAGTCCGAGACCTTTTGGCCCCGTCGTGACAATAGGGTGCGAAGCTTGCGCGAGCGTTGCCTTCCTCCGCATCCCGCGAAGGAAAGGAACATCGGCGGAAATGCGGTCTAGAACAGGTCGAAGTCGCCGGAAGCCTTGTCGAGCGGCTGGGAATGGCCATGGCGGAAGGCCGCGCCGAGCGCCTTCTGCATTTCCGCAAGCTTGACGAGGCTGAGCGCGGTGGAGACATCCACGAACCAGTCCGCGGGGATGGAACCGGTGATGGTGTCGATGAATTCGGCAAGGCCGCGGGTTTTCTGGACGGCGAGGTCGATGCCCTGCAACAGCTTGACGCCTTCGCTCGACAATTGACCGCTGGTCACTTCGAGCAGCTGCGGCTCGATGCGTTCGATGAGATAGGCGACATCGTGCAGTTCCGATACCACCCGCATCAGAACATCCGGCAGGGCTTCTTCGAACGGAGTGGTGGCGGTGTGCTCTGCAAGCTGCATTGGAAACTCCGTGACTAGAAAAATTCGATATCGCTGGCGACGGGTTTGGGAGCCGGCACCGGACGTGTTTCCATGGCGACCGTCTTCTGGGTTTCCGCGCCGCTGAGCGGATGCTGACGCGCACGGCCCGAGACCGGCCAGAATTCGATCTTGCGGCCGTGTTCCCCGCCCGTGGAGGAACTTATGACCGGAATGCCTTCGTCCTTCAGAAACTTCATGGCGAAGATGGCATTCTGCTCACCGACATTGGAAAAGCTCGCAATCGTCTTCGCACCGCCGAAAATCTTGGCTTCCAGCCGGTCGCGCCGCGCCCCCTGTTTCAAGAGGCCGTTGATCAGGAGTTCCATGAGATGCACGCCGTAACGCGTCGCATCTCCGCCGGTCACATTGCCCGTTCCCGGCAAGAGGAAGTGGTTCATCCCTCCCAGGCCGGCAACGGGGTCTCGCAGACAGGCGGCCACGCACGAACCGAGTATCGTCGTCAGAACCACATCGGGATCACCAACGACCTTATACTCGCCCTGAATGATATGTACGCGCTTGGCCGCAGCTTCAATCATTTCAGCGATCCGAAAACCGCTTCGATGGCCGCGCGCATCTTGTCGATGGTGAAGGGCTTGGCCAGCACGTTGTTGGCGCCGAGCTGGGCGGCCTTCTGCACCAGCGCGCGGTCGCCCTGCGCGGTGAGGATGATGAAGGCGGCCTTCTTGGTGGTCGGGTTCGCCCGCACGGCGTGCAGGAAACCGAGACCGTCCATCTTCGGCATGTTGAAGTCGGAGATGACGAGATGATGGGGCTGCTGCTCCATGATCTTCATTCCCTGCTCGCCGTCGCCGGCGGCGGTGATCTGCTTGAAGCCGAGCTGTGTCAGCGCATCGCTGAGGAGCAGCCGGCTGGTCACCTGATCGTCAACGATCAGAACTTTGATCTTTTCTGCGAGAGACATTAGTCAGCACCTTCTTTGCGGGCAGTGGTTAGTTTCAGGATTTCTTCGCCGATGGAGGCCAGGGGCAATTGCTGTTCGACCGCGCCCAGCTCATAGGCCACGCGAGGCATGCCATAGACGACACATGTTTTTTCGTTCTGGCCGACGGTGCGGGCACCGGCATGGCGCATTTTCAAGAGCCCGGCCGCGCCATCGCGGCCCATGCCGGTGAGAATGACGCCAACGGCATTGCGTCCGGCAAGCTCGGCCACCGAATCGAACAGCACATCGACCGAGGGGCGATGGCCATTGACGGGATCACGATCCAGAAGCCGGCAGCAGGGTGCGGACCGGTTGGCAATCTGCAGATGACGCTCACCGCCCGGCGCGAGGTAGATCTTGCCGGTCTGCAGGCGCGCGCCGTCCGTCGCCTCTTCCACCACGGGAGCGCAGATGCGGTTCAGCCGCTCGGCAAAGCTCTTGGTGAAGGTCGGCGGCATATGCTGTGTGATGACGGTCGGCGGACAATTGGCGGGGAACTTCTGCAGTACCGCGATCAGTGCTTCGACGCCGCCCGTGGAGGAGCCGATGGCCACGACCTTACGGCCTGCCCGATATTCGCTCATCGGAACCGGCTGCGGCGCGGCAGCGGCTTCCGGCCGGGCTGCGCGGTATGCGGCGTGTTGCGAGCGAGCGGCGGCCTTCACCTTGTCGGCCAGGTCGCCAAAGGGGCGCGCATCTCCCGGCGCCGGCTTGCCGACACAGTCGAAAGCGCCGATTTCAAGCGCGGCCAGCGAGGCATCCGCGCCGCGATGGGTGAGCGACGAGACCATGATCACCGGCATGGGCCGCAGGCGCATGATCTTTTCGAGGAATTCGAGGCCGTTCATCTCCGGCATCTCGATGTCGAGCGTCACGACATCGGGATTGAGCTGCTTGATGGCGGCGCGTGCTTCCATGGCGTTGCCGGCCTGCCCGACCACCTCGACCTCCGGATCAGCCTTGAGGACAGCCGAAATCAGGCCGCGCATGGTGGGGCTGTCATCGACGACGAGTACCCGTGCGAGTGCGCTCATGCCTTCCTCCCGGATGCGTGGCCAATGAAGCGGTAGGTGGTGATGCCCGTATTGTCGAACAGGTTCTTGGCATCACCGGACACACGTTCGGAATGGCCGATATAGAGGTGTCCACCTTCCGGCAGCAGCCCGGCGAAACGCGACCAGATGCGCATCTGCGTCGGCTCATCGAAATAGATGACGACGTTGCGGCAGAAAATGACGTCGAAATTGCCCTTGAAGGGCCATTGCGTCATCAGGTTCAGCTCGTTGAAGGTGATGAGGCGCTTGACCTTGTCGTCAATGCGGAACTTGCGGCGACCGCCGGCATCGACCTCCGTGAACCATTGCTTGCGCATGGTGGGAGACACGGTTTCAAGCGCATTGTCGTCGTAAACGCCGGCACGGGCCTGCGCCAGGATCTTCGGGTCGATATCCGTCGCCAGGATCTTGAAATCGTAATCGGCCGCATTCGGGAACATGGCGAGCACGGTGAGCGCAATCGAATAGGGTTCCTGCCCGTCGGAACAGGCGGCCGACCAGATGCGGACACGCCCGCCGCTCTTTGCCCGTGCGATGAGGCCCGGCAGGACCTCGTCACGCAGATGTTCGAAATGATGGTTCTCGCGGAAGAACCGCGTGAAATTCGTCGTCAGGTGCGACAGCATTTCCCGCCGCGCCTGCGCACCGTCGGGTGAGGACACCAATGCGCAATATTCGCGGAAGCCCGAAAGGCCGAGATTGCGGATATGCTTCGACAGGCGGGAATAGACCAGCGACGCCTTGGTGTCGTTGAGATAGATGCCCGCATCCGCATAGATCATCGCCGCGATTTCCGAGAGATCGCGTCTCGTCAGCGGATATTCACCGCTGGCAAGAACCTCGTCGGGAGACTGGCGCTGGTCGCTGAAATTAAGTGCTGCCATGGATGATCCGCTTTCAACCTGTCGCCGCAAGCGACATTTCCTGCTTCAGGGGCTGTCCGCGCGAGGCGCTGACAATGGCATCGACATCCAGAATGAGAGCGACGCGCCCGTCGCCGAGGATGGTGGCGGCGGCAATGCCCTGAACATGGGTATAGTTGGCTTCCAACGATTTGATGACGACCTGACGCTGGCCCTGGATGGCATCGACCATCAGCGCACGCTGGCCGCCGCCTTCCGATTCCACCAGAAGGGCGACACCTTCCACCGGATCGGCCTGGGTCGGGCGGAAGTTCAGGACACGACCGACATCGACCAACGGGCAGAAGGAATTGCGGATGGAGATCAGCCGCTGGTTCGCGCCGAAGGAATGAATGTTCTTCGCTTCCGGCTGCAGGGTTTCGACGATTGCCGTCAACGGGACAACCAGCGTCTGGCCGGCAACGGTCACCACCATGCCGTCGAGAACGGCAAGCGTCAGCGGCAGGCTCATGGTGAAGGTCGAGCCGAGGCCCGGACGCGAGGAGATGCTGATGCGGCCGCCAAGTGCCTGAATGGAGCGCTTGACCACATCCATGCCGACGCCGCGGCCGGAAATGTCGGAAATCTTGTCCGCCGTGGAGAAGCCCGGCGCGAAGATCAGGTTATCGATCTCCTCATCGGTCAGGTTCGCATCGGCGGCGATCAGGTCGTTGTCGATGGCCTTCTGGCGTACGCGCTCGCGGTTGATGCCGGCGCCATCGTCCTGAAGCTCGATCAGAATACGGCCCGAACGGTGCTTGGCCGAAAGCTTGATCGTGCCCTCCGGGTTCTTGCCCGCGGCTTCGCGCTTTTCCGGCGTTTCGATGCCGTGGTCGACGGCATTGCGGATCATATGCGTCAGCGGTTCGGCCAGCTTGTCGATGACCGTCTTGTCGACTTCGGTGTTCTCACCTTCGGTGACGAGGCGAATCTGCTTGCCGATCATGTCTGCGACTTCGCGGACGATACGCGACATGCGCTGGAAGACCGGCTTCACCGGCTGCGCGCGGATCGCCATGACGCTGTCCTGAATTTCGCGCGTCAGCTGCTGCAGCTCGTCGAGGCCCATATTGACGGCAGACGTACCGCTCGCATCGTTTTCGATGACACTCTGCGACAGCATTGCCTGATTGATGACGAGCTCACCGACGAGGTTGATCAGGCGGTCGACGCGATCGAGATCGACGCGAATGGTCTGGCCGGCGCTCGCATTGGCGGCCGCATTGGCATTTGCCTGCGCGGCTGCGGGCGCTGCCGCCGCCTCGCGCTTTTCAATGGCGGCATTGACGCTCTGGGCGATCTGCGTCGTCGCGACGGCCGCCTCGACGGCTGCTGCAACAAAGGGTTCTTCCACTATAGCTGCTTCGACGGCGGGCTGTTCTTCCGGTCCGTTATCGAGAGCAGACAGATCGAACGGAACCGGGATCATCGGAAGTTCTTCTTCCACGGCAGTATCCGAAACAATCGGGGTGATTTCGAGATCGCAATCCCATTCGGCGAATTCGAAGACGCTGCGGATTCCTTCCTCGCCCTTGTCGGTCTTGATCGAAACCGTCCAGGAGAAATAGGAGGCTTCCGGATCGAGCTTGTCGAGCGAAGGCAGTTCCGACGTATCGCAATTGATGCTCATCTCGCCGATGCGCGAAAGATCGCGCAGGAGAAGGGCCGCCTCGTTGCCTTTCGAATAAAGCGACGCGTGCGGCTTGAACGTGATCTGGAAGGACGGCGCTTCCATCAATGGCGTGGTTTCGTCGGCAAAATCCGAGAAGGAGAACGGGATCGGCTCGAAGCCGCTTTCATCCGTCGGCTTGGCCTTGACGGGTTCCGGCGCCTTCACGGCGACAGGAGCCGGCGCGGATGCCGGAACGGCTTCGCCGTTGGCCAACGCTTCCAGTTCCTTGACGAGGCCACGGGTGCGGCTTTCATCGACGCTGCCGCCGTCTCTTGCGGCATTGGTCAGGTCCGCCAGCACATCGGCGGAGCGCAGCATGACTTTGAGAACATCCTGCGTCGGCTCCAGCTTGTTGGAGCGAACGCAGTCGAGGGTCGTTTCAAAAACGTGGGCGAAGGCCACGAGATCATCGAGACCGAAGGCACCGGCCCCGCCCTTGATGGAATGAACGGCACGGAAAACGGCGTTGACGGTTTCCGGATCACGGTCGCCGTCATTCAATTTAAGAAGCCCCGATTCCAGTTCAGCGAGCTGCTCCTCGCATTCCTGGAAAAAGATTTCCTTGATTTCGTTCATATCCATCGTGAAATGTCCCGTATCAGGCGGTTACGCGTTCAATGGCATCGATGAGTTTGGCGGGGTCGAACGGCTTGACGATCCAGCCGGTCGCACCGGCCTGGCGGGCACGGTTCTTCTTTTCCGCATCACTTTCGGTCGTCAGGACGAGGATCGGGATCGCGCGGTACTTCTCGTTGCGCCGCACGCCCTCGATGAAGCCGAAACCGTCGAGACGGGGCATGTTGATGTCCGTCACGATGACATCGGGATTGCTCTGTTCCAGCACTTCGAGGCCTTCGATGCCGTCTTCGGCCTGAATGGTTTCAAAACCGGCATTGTTGAGCGTGACCAGGAGCATGTTCCTGATCGTCCGGGAATCATCCACGGTGAGAACTTTTTTCTTCACTTTTGCATCTCCTTCAGGAGCAAATGATCGATATCGACGCCTATCAGTTTCATGGTCTTGTCGAATGCATCGGACACGCTGGCAAAACCGAACCGCTTGCCGTCCTCCTCCCAGGATTTCGCGCCGGCCATGAGGACCTGGGCGCAAAGGGCTCCGATACGCTCCACCTCGGACGCATCGACCGACAAGGGTGCTCCTCTCAGCGTCATCAGCTTGCCGTGCAGCGCCGATGCTTCGTTGAGATCCAGCACCGGTGACAGTTTCAGCATCGCCTCAGCTGCTTTTCTGGCTGCCATTACATGACTCCCTGACGTCTGAATTGTTGGTAATCCTGGCTGCTATCCGTGCGGTTATCCCCACGGGCCATAAATGATGAGTGCTGCCGATCCGCACCGGCGGCCGCAGCAAAATGTTCCTGACGGGCAATACGGAATTCGCGAACGGTGCGGCCGAGTTCCAGAATGACGGTGTGAAGCGCATCGGCTTCGGAAGCGCTGGCGCCCATATCTTTCGCATTCCGGCCGGCCTGCCGCTGCTGTTCGTCGATATCGGCGGCGACGGATTGCAATTCGCCGGCGTGATCGGCGGTATGCCGGGAGACTTCGGCGATCATGTCGTTGATGCCGGACACCTGCCGGACCACCCCGCCGATGGCCTCCTGCGTGCGGTTGACCATGCGCACGCCACCCTCGACCTGCGTTTTGGTGGAGCCGACGAGGCTCTTGATTTCTCTCGCCGCATCGGCGGAACGCTGGGCAAGCGCGCGGACCTCCTGCGCGACGACGGCGAAACCGCGTCCGCTTTCCCCCGCCCGCGCCGCCTCGATGCCGGCATTGAGGGCGAGAAGGTTCGTCTGGAAAGCGATCTCGTCGATGGTGCCGATGATCTTGCCGATCTGCTCGGCCGATTGCTCGATGTCCGACATGGCGTCGATCGCCTCGCCGATTGCCCTGCCGCTTTCGACGGCCGCGTCGCGGGCGCTGGAAACCGCCTTTTCCGTCGCCGATATGCGGGCGCCGTTTTCCGCCACATGCGCAATCATCGCCTGAAGCGCGCGGGACGTTTCGGCAAGGGCTTCGGCCTGCTGGCGGGAACGCTCGGCAATGGAGCGGCCAATATCGGCAAAACGCGCGCTCAGCGCCTCGGCCTCGCCTACACCGTTCTGGGCAGATATCAGCGATGCACCGATCGTCTCGAGCGCCGTATTGAAGGTGACCGCAACGTCCCGATAGGCTTCAGGCACGTCATTGCCGATGCGGGCCTGCAAATTGCCTGCGGCAAAGGCCGTCAGTGCCGTGCCCAGCAGATTTGCCGCTTCGGAGCGGTCATTGTCACGCTGTTCCTGGAGTTCGCGGCCGTGGCGCAGGCGCAGTTCGTTGAAACGCAGCGACACGGCGATCTCGGTATCGACCATCACCAGACGGACGACATTCTTCACGGCTTCCGCCAGCTCGCGGTTTTTCCTGCGGTTGCCCGGCAGGATGGAGCGCGGTGCGTGTTCGGCCACCAGCCCGCCGACAAGATGTTCCAGAACGACCGCGTGGCTGGCGATCTGCCAGCGCGGATCGAGGCCCATGCGGCTGGCATTATCGGAAAGAACCTTCACCCGCTCGGCATAAAGCGCATCGAAACGCGCATCCGTCAGCACACTCCAGTGCGAGGATTGCAGATCGTGCAGACGATCAAGCTGGTTTTCGCTTTCAAAGGACGGGGAACAGTCCGGCATGGACTGGAAACGGGTCATCACGTCGCGCAGGCCGGCCTTGACGTAAGGCTCCAGCATGCCGCGATAATTGCGCAGGAAATCGGATTGCGTCTCATCGAGGCCGGCAAAGCGCAACCGTCCCGACAGGCTTCCGCCTGCCGATCTGCGCGCTTGATCTGATGGCAAATCCTGCCCCAACCGACGTCCCCAACAACATGACGGCCGGTAAAACCCGGCCAAATTGGCCAAGGTTCAGAACGTCAGCACCCTTTGGGGATTTTTGAACGAACATACCCATCGCGGACGATGCGGCATCGACGCTTGCCAGACTTTCCTGAACCAAGAAACGAAAATACCGGATCGGCCCCGGTACGGCAGTGCGGCGTCATGCCTGGAAGGGGAGAGAACCCCATTCCGCCGTGGAAATACTACCAATCTTTATGGTTAATTCCTTGCTTGAAAGTTAAGAAACCTGTCCGCCCGCGTCAAACGGTAAAATTTGTAAAAGCTTTTAGCCGTTACCGCCCTCACTTTGCCGCAAACTGGCAAAAGCGAAAAGGAATCGGACCCTTCAGGCGGTTTTTCCGGCCCGTGCGCTGGACAAGCGCGTGCGCCTTCCCCTAAAACAAATCAACAGGATATTCGCTCAACGGTGATGCTTTAAAGAGACCTTTTCGATCAAGGAGATGCCAACTTGCCAAGGATGGAGAAAAGCCGCAGTTCAAGGCACCATCCGCAAGTGTTGATCGGCCTCGTGGTTGCCAGCCTGCTCGTCATGATTGGCTTCCAGGCTCCATCCGGCGTCAAGGCCCTGTCCAAGACCAGCCGCCTGGAGCGATTGCAGACCGTCGATCTCAGCCGTTCCCTTTCCCTTCGCGAAAAGGATTGCGGTAGCGGTAACGACTATGCCTGCAAGACCGGCCTTGCCACCTCAGGGCTTCGGCCCGACGAGTTCCCCTCTTCGACCCTCGACATCACCGACAGTGCCAAGGCCTTGCTTGTCGCTGTTGCCATCGTGCCACAAGCTTTCCGAGACTTTGCCAGCGTGGTTCCACGCGCGCCTCCGCATATTATGTATTAGTCATTCCGGCGGTCCTCATCATTCGGTTCACCATGAGCCTTGAGGGATCGGAGTCGTCGGAAACCCGCCGTAGGCTCCCATTTCAGAGAAAACCGCCGCCGCATATGACACTTGCAACCATTCTTCCATTTATTGTCGCATTGCCCTTCGTCGGCGCATTCCTGACGGCTTTCATGCCGCGCGAGGGTGCGGCCGCCGGACCGGCCTCCGTCGCAGGCGCCGTGGCCCTTTTTGGCCTCGCCAGCAGCATCTTTCTTTATACGACCATCAGCGACGGCGGCGTGCTGAAATATGATGCGGAGTGGCTGCCCCAGCTCGGACTGAATTTTACCCTGCGGCTGGATGGTTTCGCCTGGATTTTCGCGATGCTCATCACCGGCATCGGTCTGCTGGTGGTGCTCTACGCACGCTATTACATGTCGGCGGAAGATCCGATTCCTCGGTTTTTCGCCTTCTTTCTCGCCTTCATGGGTTCGATGCTCGGCGTTGTCTTGTCCGGCAACGTGATCCTGCTGTCGATCTTCTGGGAGATGACCAGCATCTTCTCATTCCTGCTGATCGGCTACTGGCATCAGAATGCCGGCGCGCGCGACGGCGCCCGCATGGCGCTGACCGTGACCGGCATCGGCGGTTTCAGCCTTTTGGCCGGACTTCTGATCCTCGGCCACATGGCGGGAAGCTATGATCTCGACAGGATCATCGAGGCCGGCGCCGCCATTCGCGCCCATCCGCTTTATGTGCCGGCGCTCATCCTCATTCTTGGCGGCGCGCTGACGAAGAGCGCGCAGTTTCCGTTCCATTTCTGGCTGCCCAACGCCATGGCGGCGCCCACACCCGTTTCCGCCTATCTGCATTCCGCAACCATGGTGAAGGCCGGGGTTTTCCTGCTCGCGCGGTTCTGGCCGGTTCTAGCAGGTACGCCGGAATGGTTCTGGCTGGTTGGCGTAGCGGGTATCATAACCCTTTTGCTCGGCGCCTATTTCGCCATGTTCCAGCAGGATCTGAAGGGGCTTCTGGCCTATTCGACCATCAGCCACCTCGGGCTCATCACCACGCTGCTCAGCCTCGGCAGCCCGCTGGCGGCGGTGGCGGCCATCTTCCACATGGTCAACCACGCCACCTTCAAGGCATCGCTTTTCATGGCGGCCGGCATCATCGACCACGAGACCGGCACCCGCGACATGCGGCGCTTAAGCGGGCTTTATACTTATATGCCCGCGACCGCGACGCTTGCCATGGCGGCGAGCGCGGCAATGGCCGGGGTGCCGCTGTTCAACGGCTTCCTCTCCAAGGAAATGTTCTTTGCCGAGGCGGTCGAGACCCACGCGGACTCTCTTCTGGACCGGGCTCTGCCCTATGTCGCGACGCTGTCGGGCGCCTTCGCCGTCGCCTATTCGCTGCGCTTCATCCACACGGTCTTCTTCGGGCCGAAGCCCGTCGATCTGCCGAACCCGCATCCACACGAGCCGCCGCGCTGGATGCGTTTTCCGATCGAGTTCCTCGTCTTCGCCTGCCTGATCGTCGGCATCGTTCCGAGCCTTTCGATCGGCCCGTTCCTGCATTCGGCCGTGCTGTCCGTGCTCGGCGCGCAGACACCCGTCTACAGCCTGTCGATTTGGCACGGTTTCAACCTGCCGCTGATCATGAGTATCGTGGCGCTGATCGGTGGTGTGACGATCTATGCCCTGCTCGGTGGTTATTTCTCGCGCTGCGATGACGGTCCGCCGGTCTTCCGGCATTTGCGGGGCCAGCGCATCTTCGAGCGCATTCTCGTCACCGTGTCCTGGAAATGGGCGCGGTGGCTGGAAAGCAGGCTCGGCACGCGGCGTCTGCAGCCGCAGCTGAGGCTTCTCATCCTCGTGGCGCTTCTTGCCGGTTTCTCGCCTCTGTTCCTTTCGGAATTCTCCCTGTCGCTGCCGCGCGTGACGACCTTCGATCCGATCTTCGCCATCCTGTGGCTGATCGGCATGATTGCCGCCATGGGCGCCGCCTGGCAGGCGAAATATCACCGGCTTGCCGCCCTCGTCATGCTCGGCGTTTCCGGGCTTGTCACCTGCCTCACCTTCGTCTGGCTTTCCGCGCCGGATCTCGCCATCACCCAGCTTCTGGTGGAAATCGTCACCACGGTTCTCATCCTGCTTGGTCTCCGGTGGCTGCCGAAACGCTTCGAAAAGGTCGACAGCAGCGATGAGTTGCCGGCGCAGCTTCGCCGCGCCCGGGACTTCCTGCTGGCCGCTGCCAGCGGTATCGGCATGTCCGTTATCGCCTATGCCGTGATGACGCTGCCGGTGCCGAACGCGATTGCGACCTATTTCCTGGAGCGCGCCTATACCGAAGGCGGCGGCACCAATGTCGTCAACGTCATCCTGGTCGATTTCCGCGGCTTCGACACCTTCGGCGAAATTGCGGTGCTGGCCATCGTGGCGCTCACCGTCTTCGCGCTGCTGCGCCGTTTCCGTCCCGCGCATGAAAGCATCGGTTTGCCAGAACAGCAGCAGATGCAGAACGCCTTCGATGCCGAACGGCCGGACCGCAGCAATGGCGATACGGTGCGCGACTATCTCTATGTGCCGTCGATCGTGATGCAGTGGATGTTCCCGGTCATCATCACCTTCTCGATCTTCCTGTTCATGCGCGGCCACGATATGCCCGGCGGCGGTTTTGCGGCCGGCATCACCATGGCCATCGGCTTCCTGCTGCAATATCTCGCCGGCGGCGCGCGCTGGGCGGAAGACCGCATCCGCATCCTGCCGCTGCGGTGGATGGGCTTCGGCCTGCTGATGGCAGCGGCCACCGGTATCGGCTCCTGGTATTTCGGCTACCCGTTCCTGACCTCCTATTTCCAATATACGGAAATACCCTATATCGGCAAAATGCCGACGGCATCCGCCCTGCTGTTCGATCTCGGCGTCTTCTCGCTGGTCGTCGGCTCCACCGTTCTGATCCTGATAGCACTGGCACACCAATCGTTGCGTAACTACCGCGTTCGCACGCCTGACGCCGCAAAAGCGGAGGACGTGTAATGGAACTCATTCTTGCAATCGGCATCGGCATCATGACCGGTTCGGGCGTCTGGCTGGTGCTGCGCCCGCGTACCTATCAGGTCATCGTTGGGCTCTCATTGCTGTCCTATGCCGTCAACCTCTTCATCTTCGGTGTCGGTGGCATCAAGACCAATGCACCACCGGTGCTGGTGAACGGTGTTGACAGCTCCACGCTGGCCGACCCCGTGCCGCAGGCGCTGGTGCTGACGGCAATCGTCATCGGCTTTGCCACCACCGCACTTTTCCTTGTCGTGCTGCTTGCCGCCCGTGGCCTCACCGGCACCGACCATGTGGACGGGAGGGAGACGAAATGATGTCGTTCCCCTTCCACATCGTCATCGCCCCCATTCTGCTGCCACTGATCACCGCCGCCCTGCTGCTCTTCTTCGACGAGCGCCAGCGCGTCGCAAAGGCCGCCATCAGCTTCACCTCCACCGTGCTGTTGCTGGTGGTCGCGATCCTGCTGTTCCGCGAGGTGAACTCGACGGTGAATACCGAGATCGCGGCCGTGGTCTCGAGCGGTGTCTATCTGCTCGGCAACTGGCCGGCACCCTTCGGCATCGTGCTCGTGGCAGACCGCCTGTCCGGCCTGATGGTGCTTTTGACCGCGCTGCTCGCCATTCCCTCACTGATCTATTCGATGGCGAAATGGCACAAGTCCGGCGCGCATTTCCATTCGCTGTTCCAGATGATGCTGATGGGCGTCAATGGCGCCTTCCTGACCGGTGACCTCTTCAATCTCTTCGTCTTCTTCGAAGTGATGCTGGCGGCGTCCTATGGCCTGCTGCTGCATGGCTCCGGCCAGCAGCGCGTGAAAGCGGGGCTGCATTACATCGCCATCAACCTCGTTGCGGCGCTGTTCTTCCTGATCGGCGTCAGCCTCATCTATGGCGTCACCGGTACGCTCAACATGGGTGATCTTGCCCACCGCATCGAGGGCCTCAACCCCGACCAGCGCATGCTGCTGGAAACCGGCTCGGCCATCCTCGGTATCGCATTTCTGGTGAAGGCCGGCATGTGGCCGCTGAATTTCTGGCTGCCTTCCGCCTATGGCGCGGCTTCCGCACCCGTTGGTGGGCTGTTCGCGATCATGAGCAAGGTCGGCATTTATGTCATCGCCCGCCTGTCCTTCCTGCTCTTCGGGCAGACGGCAGGCGAATCCGCGGGCTTCGGCCATGACGCCCTGCTGGTCGGCGGCATCGCCACCATCATCTTCGGGGCCATCGGGGTTCTGGCGTCGCAGGCGCTGGGGCGGCTCGCCGGTTTTTCGGTTCTGGTATCGTCGGGAACGCTTCTCGCGGCCATGGGCACCGGCAATCCGACGGTCGCGGCCGGCGCGCTCTATTACATGGTCAGCTCCACTCTCACCATCAGCGCCTTCTTCATGCTGATCGAACTTGTCGAGCGCGGGCAGGATGCCGGCGCGAACGTTCTTGCCGTGACCATGGAAGCTTATGGTGAAGGCGACGAGGAAGAAGAGG
Organism: Agrobacterium tumefaciens; assembly: GCA_017744915.1. Classification (GTDB taxonomy): domain Bacteria; phylum Pseudomonadota; class Alphaproteobacteria; order Rhizobiales; family Rhizobiaceae; genus Agrobacterium; species Agrobacterium tumefaciens_I. The sequence continues at coordinate 391,268 of JAGIAH010000009.1, read as the reverse complement.
AGGAAGAAGTCGGCGTGACCATGCCCGCCACCATGGCGGTGCTCGGCGCCTGTTTTGCCGCCTGCGGTATTCTTCTGGCCGGCCTGCCGCCGCTTTCGGGTTTCATCGCCAAATTCTCGATGCTGACCGCCATTCTCAACCCTTCCGGCCTCGGCGCCAATGACAGCGTTTCCACACTCTCCTGGTGGATCGTCTTCCTGATCGTCTTTTCCGGCTTCGCTTCGCTGATCTCGATGACCCGCGCCGGCATCCGCACCTTCTGGGCCTCCATCGAAGGAACGGTGCCGCGTGTTCTCGTCATCGAAATCGCGCCCATCATGCTGCTGCTCGGGCTGACGCTCGCCATGACCGTGCAGGCGGGACCGGTGATGCGTTACATGCAGGAGACGGCGCGTATTCTCGACCTGCCCGCAAGCTATATTCAGGGTGTCATTTCCGCGCCACGAGCGGGCGGCAATCCGGAGGCAGAGCCATGATGAGGCGTCTCCTCCCCTACCCGCTTCTGACGGTCTCGCTGATCTTCTTCTGGCTGACGATCAACAGCTTTTCGCCGGGGCACCTGCTGCTCGGCACCTGTGTCGCCCTCATCGCCTCCTGGGCGATGGCGTCGCTTCGGCCGGCCAAGCCGCGCATCCGCAACTGGCACAGGCTGGTGCAGCTGATCCTGATCGTGCTTTACGATATCGTCCGGTCCAATCTCTCAGTCGCGAAGATCATCCTGTTCCAGCGCGAAAGAAACCGCAAATCCGGCTTCCTGGCGGTGCCGCTCGAGATTCGCGATCCCATGGCGCTTGCCGTTCTGGCGACGATCCTGACCTCGACGCCGGGCAGCGCATGGCTCGAATATAATTCCAGCCAGGGCACGCTGCTGCTTCACGTTCTGGACGATGTGGATGAGGCGGCGTGGATAAGCCTCATCAAGAACCGATATGAAAAACTGCTGATGGAGATATTCGAATGAGTTCGATTATCCTTTTCTGGTCCTTTTCGCTGGCGCAGCTGATGCTCGCCATCGCCATGGCGATCTCGGTCTACCGCATCGCCATCGGCCCGCGCGCGCAGGACCGCGTGCTGGGCGTGGATACGCTTTATGTCAACGCCATGCTGCTTCTCTTGACCTTCGGTCTGCGCACCGGCAACGACATCTATTTCGAAGCGTCGCTGCTCATCGCCATCCTCGGCTTCGTCTCCACCGTCGCCCTTTCCAAATTCATGATGCGTGGCGAGGTGATCGAATGAACAATGCTGCAGAATTTCCGCTCTGGGCCGCCATTCTCGTGGCCTTCTTCGTGCTCCTGGGCGCTTCGCTGACGCTGATCGGCACCATCGGCTTTGCCAGGCTCAACAGCTTCTATGAGCGCCTGCATGCGCCGACGCTGGGCACCAGCTGGGGCACCGGCGGCATCGTCATGGCCTCGATCATCTATTTCTCCGTCTCCGGCGACCGCTTCGCCTTCCACGAAATCTTCATCGGCATCTTCATGACGGTGACCACGCCGGTTTCCCTGATGCTGCTGGGGCGTGCTGCGCTCTATCGGGACCGGGCGGAGCAGAATACGGATAATCGGGAGCATTTGTGATCGCTCTGATCAGGGCCGTTTCAAAGCCAGGACCTTGCGGAAAGTGAGGGAAATCCTTCTGCTTCGGGCGCTCTTTACCCCGTTAACAATATCGGATTTGCGAGCCGGGATTTCATGAGTCCAATCGTAGCGGCCGGAACCGCTGAGCAGAACACCTGAACGAGGGTGAAGCACAACGCCGCATGCCTCCGGTCCGCGCAAATCGCGGAAAACCATCTCGCATGCGGATAAAAGGCTTATCGATAAGATCGTATCGTCAAAACAGGGGACACAATCCACATGCGCGCTGATGCCCTGCCCCGGAAGATACTCGTTCGCAATAACTTGATCCGGCACGTTCCGGCAGTAGCCATCCGCCACCAATCGTTCGGCGAACACGCCCAGCCAGGGCGGCAAAGGCCCGAGATAGGCATCTGGCGTAACAGCGCGCGCTTTATAGTCATAACGATAACCGAAATGCTGCACACGACGCTTCAGCTCCGTGCTCCACTCGCCAGCATCCAATCTGTCCGTGACGGCGACTTCTTCATCTGGAGAGAGGAAGCCGTCAAAATAAATGATGTAGGGCGGCAGAAGAGTTGGACTACCGAAACGATCCACTTGTGGCTTGCTCTCCTCAGGTAAGGCAAACAGGCTTAGCACATCGTCACCGTCAAAAACATATGAAAGAGAAGGCGACTGATCGGAATTCACGCGCCGTTAATAGGGCCCAGAAACCGAGCGACCAATTCATAACGAAGATAATTTGAAAGAAATGGTGCCCGGAGGCGGATTTGAACCACCGACATGCGGATTTTCAACTGGCTGAACATCTCGCAACCAGCTGTTTTAATTTGCGTCTTCCTGCTTTGCACTAAAGATGTGCTGACGCGCAACTAGTGTAAGCTGTCCCCAGATGCCTGAGCTTTCTTGTAACTAGTTAGGAACAAGTCCGCTAGAAATTGTCTAACCGCGGCAGGCGGATGCTCAAACGATAGTAGTCCCTGCTTATTTCGAAGGTGATAGAAGTTTCCCGGCCTACCTCCGGCACCCACGTTTTCTGAAATCAAAAGAAGATCGTGATTTAGTAATTTCTCCTTTAATTCCGGCCAGTTCTCATCTTCGAATATCCTCCTGCTAGCCCTATCTTCATCTTCTTTGATCCAGTACGAACGCGTTCGAGCGAGCCTATGAAGCAAAGTAAAGAGCGGGAAGCGAGACAAAAGCTCGCTGACCGGCATTGGATCTGTATCCAGTTTTGAAAAAAACTGTGCACCCACCCAATCCGACTTTTCCTTTTGTTCGACGAGGGTCTTATCCGGTAGAACAATATAAGAAGGCATGGGGAACTTGCCCGGAGGAATTGTTCCATTATCGGCAATCAGCGAAACGACAACTCCGTGCTCCTGATATTCGATCTGCCGCAAGTCGGTTGATCGAGCAAACAGTTGAGCAATGGTCACGTTTCGAAGGATGATGCTGCTGACTGTTTCATTAACATATGCGTCATCTATACTCACGTTAGATATAACGATTGTCGCAGACGTCTCACACACGCTTTTAAGAGCTAAGATAAGCGCCGCTAAATTTCGGCGAGAACGGTCATAGTCTGAAGCTTTTTCGATATGATCAACAGCGGCTTCCGCAAAGCTGTCGATTTGAGTTTGAATCATCGTTCGGACGGCTGAACAAAAGTTTTCCAAGAACTCCAGACCAAATATATTCCTACGAACAAACTTCGGAATTTCTCCGGTGGAAACTGCCTTAACAGTAGCCTGCGATAGAAAGTAATTTCCGATTTGACCGTCTGAAAACCTACGGTAACCGCGCCTTTCGTCCACGGTAAGGAAAGCGACAACGCTTGCTCTATTTTTCAGAACTCCAGCCAATGACGGCGAAACATTGTCCGATGCTACGACCTCAGCAATCCAACCGAGTGTGTCTCCTGGGATGGCGTCAGTTTGATTGTCAGCCATATCACGAGCGACTTCTTCCAAGAATGTCCTCAGAAACACACAACGTTGTTCGTACGTTGTCGCCGCCTCGATATCCTCTCCGAACTTTTTCGTTTCGCGGTCGATCATCGTATCAATAAGAAATTGTAGAAGATCACCTACGACGCCCTCACTTATCTGCGTTGAAACCCCTTCCTGTGTGAGCTCCTTGAGAAAGAAGGGGCGTAAAGCGTAAGAGCCTTCTTCAAATAGGGCTTCAACTTCTTGACGATTGAAGATATCGGCACTCCACCCGTTCTCACGCAACCATGCTTTGGCTACATCCACCGAGGGTGGCAGCAGACTAAATGTCTGCAATCGATCCACATTTTCATCTAATGCAGTCAACGCACCTTTCATGCGTCCCTCGCCGATAAATGTTTCACGTCCAGCTAAGATTAGGCTACCGTGGCCCCGAGAGTTATTAATTAGCTCATTGACTTGAGCCCATGCCAGATCGTAACCGCTCGGATCGCCCAACTCATCAAAGCCATCGATAGCAAGCGCAACTAGGCCATGTCGCACAAGAACAGGTATCTGATCATAGGTCACACGCAGCCGCAGAGTTTGAAGGCTGAACGCCATCAGGTCAGTCAAATTCTGCAACATGCGGCCCCGGCTTTCGACATGCAAAAGAAGAGGCTTTTGGTCCGAACGGTAATTTGATGCTCTACGATAGGCGAGTTGACGCAAAAGGGCAGTCTTACCTATACCCGCCGGGCCGTCTATAAGTGTTACCAATACTTTACTTAATGCTGTTTCGTCAGCAGTAATTGCTTGATCGAGTAACTCGATGGTCCCGGCTTCACCGCTAACCGATATGCGTCCATGAATTGGAATGTTTTCACTTAATGCGCGCTGCTGAAGTTGCATCACCTGGCCGTCAGCCCACCGACCTAAGTCGGCGAACAGTGGTGATGCCAGAAGCGCTTTAAAGCTTCTATGAGCGGTCGTTTTACCATCGGAGCTCTCAATAATATCCTCAGCTTTGGCGCTGAAAATTAGCTCGACAGCCTGCCCATCTCGGGAAAAAGCTACCTTAAATCCGCCTACCGTAGCAATCACTTGCGGCGGTTCAGTACCCAAATCCGCGAACAAAGAGAGATCACGTACCAAATCTGCTTGGTCGATCATATCGCACACCAAATATCTTGAAGCTTCAAAAATGGCTCGCCCGACCTACGGCGAACGAGCAAGATGTTACCATTATGAGCTGCAACCATCGGCTCAGCTACTAACAAGGGCGGCACTAGATCGTCATCCTCGCCCAGAACTAAAATCCAGTTGGAAGGCTCACGATGAGCAATATCTACAATATCGCTCGCTATCGCTGTATCCACCATCTTTTCTTCAACTTCTCCGCCTGCACCTGATAAATTCCGAAGGGTGTTGGGAAGGTGGCAATTGAGTCGAGTATGAATCCTCTTGCTTGAAGCTGAATTTAATTGGTCGCCGAACTGTACGTTATCTCGTATTGAGACATTTCCTTTACACGAAAGAGCGACGAAATCGGTTTCGGCAATGACGGTGGTCATTGCTCTACGTCGCGCCGTCGCCTCGAAGCCTTTGTGCCAGCCGTGATAGAGACGTAGTGAAACATCAAACCGTGTTTCTTGACGCGTTTGCGCTAGCGCTCGTCCGATTACTCTCCCGACATAATCTAGAGTTCTTTTAGCTAATTCTATTTCCGACCCGATGCCCGGACGGGCAGCGTGTATCTGCGAATTCCAGTCAACCAAAGCAACCACCCGCACCGGCTGGGAACTCTTCTGCGTTCGGATATTCAATCATCACCTAAATAGATTTGAGCTTCATCGCAGAAGTAACCCCTTAAGGGCTGCTCGGCAAGCAAATCCAGCGGCTAACCTGCAACCCGTACAGGCAAAGGAGCGCTGGCGGAAAAGAGCATTTTTTAGGGAGCAACTATATGCGTACTAGGGTATTTCCAGCGAAAGCGGGATCAAAGGTTTTTTTAAAAAAAATTATTTTAGGTAATTAATGGTGCCCGGAGGCGGATTTGAACCACCGACACGCGGATTTTCAATCCGCTGCTCTACCAACTGAGCTATCCGGGCACTTCAGGTCCTTGAAGAACCTCCGCTTTTGGCGGTCAGGGCTGTTTGGTGCCCCGAAAGTGAGCGGGGTTATAACATCTTGTTCGGACATGGCAAGCGCCATCGCGAAGTTTTTTGACAGTTTTTTCACGGTGCCTGTGGATGGCTGAAATGTGTGCCCTGCAAAGGCCGGATTGCAAGGGAAAATCCGCTATCGGGCATCCGCCGCACCTCACGCATCCGCCCGCAGCCGGGGTGCGGGCAAGACCGATCCGGGCGAACGGGCGCCCGCGTCGGCCGCGGCTATGCCCCTTCGCTGCGCCGGATGGCGAGGCCAAGCGCGAACGGCACCACGGCCACCAGCGCCGCCATGACGGGCGAAGACGCGAAGATGCGGCTTGCGAGCGATGTGACGGCAACGGAGCGCACCACGGTCATCAGGCGGGAATTCTCGCGGTCGCGTTCATGCTGCGGCTGTGCGGGCCTGTGGCGGGAATGCCGGGCGGCCTCCAGCCGTTTGACATCGCGGCGGATCCTGTCGACCTCTTTGCGAAGTTCATCCAGCTCGGCGCGCAGCTTCGGGTCGATGGCATCGGCAGCACGCGTTCTCTTTGCTGCGGGTTTTTCCGCCTGTGCTTCCGCGGCCCTTGCCTCAGCCTCTTCGTCCAGTTCGGCCAGATGGTCATCAAGGTCCGAGGGCTTGTCGAAACCGTGGGATCGCAGTGGTGCTTTCATCGCTGTCTCCTGAGGCGTGCTGATTGCGTGGCTGTGGGCGTTTTGCCCGGTCACGCTTTTCAACGCCTCAGCCCGGCAAAGGATGCACGAAAAGCGATGGCATCCGCATAATAAAACAGGCCCCGAAGGGCCTGTTCCATGGTCCGCCTTGGTGTCTTATGCCGCTTTCGCGGCGCTGGCGTAGGGGTCGAAACGACCGTAGAAGGTCTCGCCCTTTGCGGCCATGTCCTTCAGCAGCGGCGTCGGCTTGAAGCGCGGGCCGTAGGCTTCGCTGAGCTTCTCGGCCAGCGCGACGAAGTTCTTCACGCCCATGCCGTCAATGTAGGACAGCGCGCCGCCGGTATAGGGCGCGAAGCCGAAACCGAGGATGGAGCCGACATCCGCCTCGCGTGGATCGGTAACGATGCCTTCTTCCACCGTACGGGCGGCTTCCAGCGCCACGGTGACGAGGAAGCGCTGTTTCAGCACCTCCATATCCACGTCCTCAGGCTTCTGCTGGGGATAGAGATCCTTCAGGCCGGGCCAGAGGGATTTCTTGGCGGGCTTTGGCGGGTAATCGTAAAAGCCCTTGGCATTCTTGCGACCAAAACGGCCCTCGCCTTCCACCAGCTTCTTCACCAGCTCCATATGGCGCGGATCGACGGCCTTTTCGCCGAGATCGGCGACGGTGGCTTTCAGGATCTTGTAGGAAAGATCGATCGCCACCTCGTCGTTCAGCGCCAGCGGGCCGACCGGCATGCCGGCGAATTTCGCGGCATTTTCGATCATCGCGGCGGGCACGCCTTCGATCAGCATGTCGTAGCTTTCCGCCATGTAACGCAGCACGCAGCGATTGACGAAGAAACCGCGCGTATCGTTGACGACGATCGGCGTCTTCTTGATCTTCGCGACATAATCCAGCGCGACGGCGAGTGCCTTGTCGCCGGTTTCCTTGCCGAGGATCACTTCCGTCAGCATCATCTTCTCGACCGGCGAGAAGAAATGGATGCCGATGAAATCGGTCGGGCGCTTCGAGTTCTTGGCAAGCCCCGTGATTGGCAAAGTGGAGGTGTTGGAGGCGAAGATCGCGCCTTCCGGCAGCACGGCTTCCACAGCCTCGATGACGGCCTTCTTCACGTCGCGGTCCTCGAAGACGGCTTCGATGACGAGATCGGCATCGGCGAGCGCCTTGTAATCCGCCGTTGGGGTGACGAGGTCGAGCAAGGCCTTGCCCTCATCCTGCGTCAGCCTGCCCTTGCCGATGGCAGCCTTGACGCTTTCCTCGCAATGGCCCTTGCCCTTGTCGGCCGCTTCCTGATCGCGATCCACCAGCGTCACGGGAATGCCGGCTGCGGCGGTGACGTAAGCCACGGCAGCGCCCATGAAGCCCGCGCCAACGACGCCGACCTTCCTGAACTCCGTCTTCGGCTGGCCGGCCGGGCGGCGCGCGCCCTTGCCCAGTTCCTGCATGGAAATGAACAGCGAGCGGATCATGCCGAAGGCTTCCTTCGAGCGAAGGATTTCGGTGAAATAACGCTGCTCCACCTTCAGCGCCGTATCGAAGGGCAATTGCAGGCCTTCATAAACGCATTTGAGGATGGCAAGTGCAGCCGGATAGTTACCGGCACTTTCGCGGCGCAGGATGGCGGGGGCGGCCGGCCAGAGCTGGGCTGCGGCCGGCGTCCAGATGCCGCCGCCGGGGGCCTTGAAGCCCTTTTCATCCCAGGGCGCAACCGGCTTCAGGCCGTCCTTGATCATCTGCTTTGCGGTCGCAACCAGCTGATCCGGCTCCACCACCTGATGCACCAGCCCCATGGCCTTGGCGCGCGCGCCGGTCAGCGACTGGCCGGTGGTCATCATCTGCAAGGCGGATTGAGCATCCGTCAGGCGCGAGACGCGCTGGGTGCCGCCGGCGCCGGGGAATATGCCGACCTTGACTTCCGGCAGGGCGATCTTGAGGCTCTTGGCGCTGGAGGCCACGCGACCGTGGCAGGCGAGCGACAATTCGAAAGCCCCACCCATGCAGGTGCCGTTGATGGCCGAGACCCAGGGTTTGCCATTGGTCTCGATCTTGCGGAACAGGCCCGTCATGCGGCCGACCAGTTCGAACAGCTTTGCCGCCGCCTGATCCGGGTTCTTCGCCTTCTCGTCATTGTAGAAGGAGAACATCGACTTGATCATCGAAAGATCGGCGCCGCCGGAAAACGTGCTCTTGCCGGAAGTGAAGACGACGCCCTTGACGGCGCTATCAGCGACAGTCGCGTCAACAATGGTGTTCAGCTCGTCCATCACCCCTGACGTGAAGACGTTCATGGATTTTTCCGGCATGTCCCAGGTGACAAGCGCAATGCCGTCTGCATCCGTCTCGATGGTGAAATTGGTATAAGTGCTCATTTGGGATTCCTCTTCCCTGAATTTCGCGACGCGGCGAACTCTACCTTTACGTCATGGTCGGGCTTGACCCGACCATCCAGCACCTCTGGCATGGATCCTCGGGTCAAGCCCGAGGATGACGGAAGCGGGAGTGTTGCCGCTGCCTTAAACGCGCTCGATAACCGTCGCCGTGCCCATGCCCGCGCCGATGCAGAGCGTGACGAGCGCGGTGTTGAGATCGCGCCGCTCCAGCTCGTCCAGCACCGTGCCGAGGATCATCGCGCCGGTTGCACCGAGCGGATGGCCCATGGCGATGGCGCCGCCATTGACGTTCATCTTGCCATGGTCGATGTCGAAGGCCTGCATGTAACGCAGCACGACGGCCGCAAAGGCCTCGTTGAGTTCGAAAAGATCGATATCGGCAATCGACATTCCGGTCTTTTTCAGAAGCTTCTCGGTGACGTCCACCGGACCGGTCAGCATCAGCGCCGGATCGGAGCCGATATTGGCGAAAGCCCTGATACGAGCACGCGGTTTGACACCCATCGCCTCGCCGCCAGCCCTGGAGCCGACCAGCACGGCGGCAGCACCATCAACGATGCCGGAGGAGTTGCCGGCATGGTGCACATAGTTGATCCGCTCCACTTCCGGATGTGCCATGATGCCGACAGCTTCGAAGCCGCCCATTTCGCCCGGCATCTGGAAGGACGGGTTGAGCGAGGCCAGCGCCTGCATGTCCGTGCCGGGACGCATATGTTCGTCGCGGTCGAGGATCGTCAGGCCGTTCTGGTCCTTCACCGGAATGACTGATTTGTTGAAATAGCCCTTTTCCCAGGCATGCGCCGCGCGCTTCTGGCTTTCGACGGCATAGGCGTCCACATCGTCGCGGGAGAAACCATATTTGGTGGCGATGAGATCGGCCGACACGCCCTGCGGCATGAAGAAGGCCGGGAAGTTGACCGAGGGGTCCATGTACCAGGCGCCACCCGACATGCCCATGCCGACGCGCGACATGCTTTCCACACCGCCGGCGATGACGATGTCGTCCGAACCGGCCTTGACCTTGCCGGCCGCGAAGTTGATGGCATCGAGACCCGAGGCGCAGAAACGCGAGATCTGCATGCCCGGCGCCCTGTTGGAATAACCGGCCTCGAAGGCAGCCGCCTTCGGGATCACCGCGCCGGCATCCATGACAGGATCGACGCAGCCCATGATGATGTCATCGACAGCAGAGGTGTCGAGCCCGTTGCGGTCGCGGATGGCTTCCAGCGTCTTGGCGGCCAGGCGAACGGAGGGCACCTCATGCAGGCTGCCATCCTTCTTGCCGCGTCCGCGCGGGGTGCGGACATGGTCGTAAATGTAAACGTCGGTCATAAACTCTCTCCCTTGCACCGTATTCTCAGTGCACCAAACTTATGTAAGCGTCCATTTTCCGCGACGATCGTCATCGGCGGCAACGAGACGGCCCTTTTTTCTCAACTCCGTCGCTGCCCATCGCATGTCATATTGCCACGAATAAAAAAGATCGTGCCCGCGCAGGTCCTTTTCATAATGATCCCAAATGTACTGGGCTACGTACAGAATTGATCCTTCGCCCTTATTCGCCTTAAGCGCCTCGACTACCCAATCTGTTAAATCTGCCTTGGTGACCATCGAAGCCCTCGTTCTCAGAATGCTTCCGCAGCCAGTTCCATCATGGTGTCCGCGCCGGTTTCGATGCGGGCCTTGCGCAGCGCCGTTTCCGGCATGATGCGCTCCATATAAAACTTCGCCGTGACAAGCTTGGTCTTGAGGTAATCCTCGTCCGAAGCGCTGCCTGCCGCAAGCGCTTCGCTGGCGGCTTTCGCCATGCGCGCCTGCATGTAACCCAGCACCACGATGCCAAAGAGGTGCATGTAGTCTGTCGAACCGGCGCCGGCATTGTCGGGCTTGGCCATGGCGTTCTGCATGAACCACATGGTTGCGGCCTGCAGATCGTTCAAGCCCTTCTTCAGGCCCTTGGTGTAAAGGCTGAGCTTTTCGTCGGCACGGTTCTCCTCGCAGAAATCGCCGATTTCCTTGAACAACGCCATAACGGCGCGGCCGCCATTCATGCCGAGCTTGCGGCCGACCAGATCGAGCGCCTGAATGCCGTTCGCACCTTCATAGATCATGGTGATACGCGCATCGCGGACATATTGGCTCATGCCATGTTCCTCGATGTAGCCATGGCCGCCGAAGACCTGCTGCGCCATCACGGCATGGTCGAAACCCTTGTCGGTCAAGACACCTTTCAGGATCGGCGTGACGAGGCCGAGCAGGTCATCCGCCGCCTGCCGCTGTTTCTCGTCAGCGGCACGGTGGGCGATATCGGATTGCAGCGCGGTCCACAGAAGGAAGGCGCGGCTGGCCTCGTTATAGGCCTTGATGGTCATCAGTGTGCGGCGGATATCGGGGTGCACGATGATCGGATCGGCCTTCTTGTCCGGGAACTTGGCGCCGGACAGCGAGCGGCCCTGAATACGCTCACGGGCATATTCGACAGCGTTCTGATAGGCGATCTCGCCTACCGAAAGACCCTGCAGGCCGACACCGAGGCGGGCCTCGTTCATCATCACGAACATGGCCGAGAGGCCCTTGTTCTCCGCGCCGAGCAGATAGCCCGTCGCCTCATCGTAGTTCATGACGCAGGTGGCATTGCCGTGAATGCCCATCTTGTGTTCGATCGAGCCGCAGGTAACGCCGTTGCGTTCACCGGGGGTGCCGTCTTCCTTGACGAGGAATTTCGGCACGATGAACAGCGAAATGCCCTTGGTGCCCTCAGGCGCGCCCTCGATGCGGGCGATCACCAGATGGACGATATTGTCCGTCATGGAATGTTCGCCGGCGGAGATGAAGATTTTCTGTCCGGAAATTTTGTAGCTGCCGTCAGCCTGCGGCACCGCCTTGGTGCGCAGAAGGCCGAGATCGGTACCACAATGGGGTTCGGTAAGGTTCATGGTGCCGGACCAGGTGCCTCCCACCATCTTCGGCAGATAAGTGTCCTTCTGCGCCTGCGTGCCATGCACGAGGATGGCGGCAATCGCACCCTGCGTCAGGCCGGGATACATCATCAGCGACAGGTTCGCAGAAGACATATATTCGCCGATGGCGGCGTGCAGCGTATAGGGCAGGCCCTGCCCGCCGAATTCCGGCGGAACAGCAAGGCCAATCCAGCCGCCTTCGCAATAGGCGTCGTAGGCGTCCTTGAAACCATCCGGCACGGAAACGGAGCCGTCATCGGCGCGCTTGCAGCCATCTTGGTCGCCGGAAAGGTTGAGCGGGAAAAGCCGCTCTTCGGCAAGCTTCGCCGCCTCACCGGTGATAGCCTCGATCATATCGGGGGTTGCATCCTCGAAGCCGGGCAGGTTGTTATACCGCTCCAGGCCGAGAACGTCGTTCAGGATAAAAAGCGTGTCTTTGACTGGGGCCTTGTAAACAGGCATTACCGATGTTCCTCCGCATCGTGGGCGCCGGAGCCAATCCGGCCGATATGGCATGACAATATTTGACGTGCGCGTAAACGTCAAACAAATTTCCGCGGAATATCGCCCTCCCTTTTTGGCAAAACCAATGCCCGGCCCGGCGCCAACTCGGCCCCCGCCATAAAAGTTAAAAAATTCCGACCATAGTTAACCACTTCTTTACCACGTTTCGTGAATTCTCCCGACAAGAGGTAACTGCTTCGTACTCCGGCGCATTTTCCTCAATGGGGGCAAATGGCGGCTCTGGAATTGCTGCATGTTGCGGCGACGGCGTGTCCAGACAGGCAACGTCGCGACAGATAACCGGGCACGGCGGGCGGAAGCGAAGCGAGCGAAAAGATGAACGGATTGCGATCGAAAACCCAACAGCCAAGCGACAGATCGTCTCTTGATGCTCTCAATCGCACCATTGAAGGCCTTGAAGCCCGTATCGAAGGGCTGATGAGCCAGAAGTTCCCGCGCGACCCGCGGGCCGCAAGCACCCAGCCGGAAGCGAAAAGCGAGGCCTATGCCGCGCCGCGTGAACCCCGCGCCGCCGTCACGCCGCCGCAGCTCGACCCCGTCAACGAAATCCGCCAGCGCCAGCGCCTGCTCGAAGCAAGTTTCCAGCGCCCGCAGGAACCCGCCGCCCGCCCGGAACGGACGATTACCCGACCGCTCGCGCCGGAATATCGCCAGAGAGAGCCTCAGCAGGCCGCCGCTCCCGCGCCGCGTGCCCGCGCCATCCCGCCCTATCAGGAACAGCAGCGCAATGACGCAGCCCTGCAGGAGATCGCGCAGGCGCTCGTCAATCTGCGCCATGAGCTGAAGCACGATATTGCCGAGGGCGTTGCCCGCGAGGCGCAGGGGTTGCGCGCCGAAATCCGCAATATCCGCGCGGTGGCGGAGGACCAGCAATTCATCGGCGATCTGCGTGACGACATCGCGCGGCTTGCCGGCAGCATCGACCAGCTCGGCAATCTGGCATCTCCTGACGCCTATGGGCTGCGCAACGAATTCGAGGACCTGCGCCTCACCATCGACCAGCTTGCGCGCGAAGACAGCGTGCACCGGATCGAAAGCCGCTGGAACAATGTGGAAGACACGCTGCGCGGTTTCGATGCGGCCTCCTTGCAGGATGAGATCGTTTCGCTCGCCTATCGGCTCGATGACATCAAGACGCAGCTCGGCGGCATGAGCAACAATCCCGCCGTGCGCGTGCTCGAGGAAAAGCTCATCACCATTGCCAGCGCCGTGGAGCAGCTCGGCAAGCATATGCAGCCCAACGAGGCCGCCTTTACCGAGCAATTTTCCGGCCTCGACCAGCGGCTGGATGAAATCAGCCGCGCCATTGCCGCAACCGGCACGCGCGCCAATGCACAGGCAACGGATAATGCGCTGGCGCAGCGGCTGGAAAACCGGCTGAACGGCCTTGCCGAACAGCTCGGCGACATCAATCGCCTCGCTGCCGCCAAGCCGGAACCGGCGCTCGATCTCACCGCCCGCCTCGAAGCGCTCTCCGGCAAGATCGATGAGCTCAGCACCGCCCGCGACGCCGCCCAGTTGCACGACCGGCTGGACCAGCTGTCATTGCTGCTGGAGCGCTCGCAGCGCCCCACCCAGCAGGCGGAGCTGACGTCCTTCCTCAGCGATATCTCCCGCAAGATCGATGCGCTGGATCACGGTGCCGTCAATGACGGTCTGGCCGAACGGCTCGACCTGCTCTCCCGGCGGATCGAAGACCTCGATTATCGTTACAGCCAGCCGCAATCGGCTTCGGGCCTGAGTGAAAGCGCCTTTTCCCGTCTGGAAGAGCGGCTCGGCACAATCGCCGCCCGCCTGGACGAAACCGCCCATGCCGCACCGGCCGACAGCCATGCGCTGGCAAGCCTCGAAAACCAGATCGCCCATCTGTCCACGCTGATCAGCCAGCCGGTGCAGATGCAGGCTGCCGGCATGTCGCCGGAACTCGACGCCCGCATGGCGGCGATCGAAGACTATATGGCGTCGAACGACGAATATATCATCGAAGCGGCGCGGCAGGCAGCCGAGGCCGTTCTCGACGCCTATACCCGTAATAATCTCTCGGCCGGCGCAAACCTCGCCGACATGACGATGCTGACCGATCTTGCGACCGATCTGCGCAGCCTCGAAGCCTTGAGCCGCAACACCGAAGAGCGCACGCACCGCACCTTCGAGGCGCTGCATGAGACGCTGGTGCAGATTGCCGGCCGTCTGGACAATCTCGACAGCGCGCCTGCCTACCGCCAGGACGCTTCCCGCAACGTCGCGCAGCACACGGTTGCCGCCAGCCGTGAAGACGTGACCATGCCGGCCGCCGTTTTCCCGGAAGAAGGCTATATCGCCGAAGAGCAGGCCATTCTCGATGATGTCAGCGAAAACGACGCAACCGCGATCGTACCGCCGGCTGCTGCCAAGCCCGCAAAAGCGGAAAAAAAGAGCCTGCTCGCCGGCCTGACGAAACGTTTCAAGACAAGCACGGCGAAGCCCGCAAAGGCCAAGGAAGAACCCGTATCGGCCTCCTCCGCCCGCACGCAGGTGGAACCCGCCCCTTCGCTCGATCCGATCGATGTTCTGCCGGCAGGCCAGGAGAACGAACTTCTGGAGCCGGGCTCGGGTGCACCCGATATCAAGAAAATCCTCGAACGCGTGCGCGCCAGCCAAGTCGCCGCCACCGGCAAGGCCGCGGATGCGGAAGGACGGACGGATTTCATCGCCGCCGCCCGCCGCGCCGCTCAGGCCGCCGCCATGGAAACATCGCCGGAGAAACTGGACACCGGCAAGAAGAGCCGCAAGGCCGATACGTCGGCACTTTCGCGTTATCGTCGCCCGCTGCTGCTCGGTATCGGCGCCATTCTTCTGGCGATGATGGCCATGCCGCTCGTCAAGACGCTGATCGGCGGCGCGGAAGCCCCCGCGCCGGTCATCGAGCACAAGATGGAGAATGGCCCGGTTTCCGCTCTTCCCGAAACCGGCAACAAGGCCGTGACCGTTCCGTCCGATCTTGCCATCGAGCCGGAACAGGCCGCATCGGCAGACAGCATTGAAAACGCCGCGCCGGCGCAAAACACCATCGATAACCGCACCATCGGCGGTGCGCCGCTGCCGGATGAGCCGCCAGTCGCCGATGTTCCCGCCGCGGACCCCGCAAAGTCCGACACGGTCGCGCAGACTGAACTGCCGAAACCGGCTGCGGTTGCCACCACGACTATTCCTGCGCAGGACGCCATCGCGGTTCCCGCCGGTATCGAACCCGCATCTCTTGCCGAAGCGGCCGCCAAGGGCGACACCCAGGCGCTGTTCGAGATCGCGGCACGCTACACTGACGGCCGCGGTGTTACCGCCGACCGTGCGGAAGCGGCAAAGTGGTACAAGCTGGCGGCCGATCGTGGCCTTGCCCCCGCGCAATATCGTCTCGCCAACCTTTATGAGAAGGCGAACGGCGTTGAGCGCAACCTTACGGAAGCGAAGCGCTATTACACGCTGGCTGCCGAGCAGGGCAATGCCGGCGCCATGCACAATCTCGCGGTCCTGCTCGCCTCCGACGCGGCCGGCCAGCCGGATTTCACCGCCGCCGCCCAATGGTTCATCAAGGCATCCGAACTCGGCGTTCGTGACAGCCAGTTCAACCTCGCCATCCTCTACGCCCGCGGCAGCGGCGTGAAGCAGGACATCGAGGAATCCTACAAGTGGTTCGCCATCGCCGCCAAGGATGGCGATGCGGACGCCGCCCAGAAGCGCGACGAGGTTGCGGGAGCAATGAACCCGCAGCAGCTTCAGAGCGCCAAGGCCAAGGTGGACAGCTGGAAGGTCAAGCCGCTTTCGGAAGACGCCAACAGCGTCAATCCGCCTGAGGAATGGGCCGGCAAGGAGGGCGTGAAGACCGCCTCCGTGGATATGGAAAAGGCGATCCGCAACATTCAGGCGATCCTGAACAAGAACGGTTTCGATGCCGGCCAGCCGGATGGCAAGCTTGGCAAGAACACTGTTACGGCCATCAAGGACTTCCAGAAGTCCGTGGGCCAGACGCCGGACGGGCGCATCACCAACGAGCTGGTGACCGCGCTGCTCTCCCGCAACAAATAAGTCTTGAAGAACCGGTGAAGCGGCCCCCTGGCCGCTTTTGCCCTACCCGCCGCAGGAATGTGGCCGGTTGCCGACACACGGCCGCTATCTTTCCAAATTATCAACGTATTTACCGTTGAATGTTGACAGGTCAGGCCCTCGCGGGCATGACGGATGAAGGCCGGGATATCCGGTCTTTTCAGACAGAAAGTGTAAATCGCGGCGCGGCCCCCTCACCCGGACAGGCCCTGTCGCCCGGAACCATTTGCCCGAGGTCCGAGCCGTGACTGTCTATCTGCCGATCGCAGAACTGTCGGTGAATATTTTCATCATTCTCGGCATGGGCGCGGCCGTCGGTTTTCTGTCTGGCATGTTCGGTGTGGGCGGTGGCTTTCTGATCACCCCGCTTTTGATCTTCTACAATATTCCGCCCGTAGTCGCCGTGGCAACCGGCGCGAACCAGGTGGTTGCCTCCTCCGTTTCCGGCTCGATCACGCATTTCCGGCGCGGCACGCTGGACGTCAAGCTGGGCAGCGTGCTGCTTGTCGGCGGCCTGGTCGGGGCGACGGTCGGCGTGTGGATATTCTCCTTCCTGCGCAGCATCGGCCAGCTCGATCTCATCGTTTCGCTGCTCTATGTCATCCTGCTCGGCACCGTTGGCGGGCTGATGCTGAAGGAGAGCATTTCGGCGCTTCGCCGCGCCGCACGCAATGAAACGGTGACGCTGCGCCGGCCGGGCCATCACAACTGGGTGCATCGTCTGCCGCTGAAAATGCGGTTCAAGAAATCGAAGATCTATCTCAGCATCATCCCCATCGTCGCCCTCGGCTTTGGCATCGGCATCCTCACCTCGATCATGGGTGTCGGCGGCGGCTTCATCATGGTGCCGGCGATGATCTATCTGCTGCGCATCCCCACCAGCGTGGTTGTCGGCACCTCGCTGTTCCAGATCATCTTCGTGACCGCCTATACGACCGTCGTTCAGGCCGCGACCAACTATTCCGTCGATGTGGTGCTGGCCTTCATCCTGATGGTGGCGGGCGTCATCGGTGCGCAATATGGCGTGCGCGTCGGACAGAAACTGCGCGGCGAACAGCTGCGCGCGCTGCTTGCCCTTCTCGTCCTCGCCGTCGCGCTTCGCCTTGCGGTATCGCTGGTGGTGCGGCCGGAGGACCTGTTTTCGGTGGCCGTAGGGGGGCTCGGCTATTGACCTTCCGCCCGCTGCTTGCCGCACTTCTTCTGCTGCCCTTCCTTGCCCTTGGCGAAACAGCCTCGGCGCAGACACCGCCGCTTGCCCTGCCACCCGGTCCGCAACAACGGCCATTGCAGGAAAACATTGAAATCGGCGCATCGACGACCGAAATTCCCATAGCATCCGATTTTCGCGGGGCGGATTTCACCCTCTTCGGCGCGCTCAACAATACCGATCAGCTACTGCTGGCCATCGGGCAGTATGATATCGTCGTGACGCTGGAAGGGCCGAGCGACTATATGACCGTGCGCAAGAAAGAGCGTGTGGCGGGCATCTGGATCAATACCAGCGCCATCACCTTCACGCCGCTGCCGGAATCCTATTCCATGGCCAGCACGCGCAATATCAGCGACATAGCCTCCCCCGGAACACTGCGCGCCATGGGGCTCGGCGTTGACCATCTTTCGCTCAAGAGCGCGGTTTTCTCCGGCGTGCCCGACAATGTCTTCGATTTTCAGGAAGCCTATCGTCGGCTCAAGCTCTCAAGCGGCATCTATCGCAATGATACGACCGGGGTGCGGCTGGAACGCACCGGCCTGTTCTGGGCGACGCTTCGCCTGCCCGCCAACGTGCCGAACGGCGTGCACACCGCCCGCGCCTATCTCTTCAAGAGCGGCAAATTCATCGCCCAGCGCGAATTGAAACTGCGCGTCGTCAAGACCGGCATGGAGCAGGCGATCACCGATGCGGCGCATCAGACACCGCTTGCCTATGGCGCGCTCTGCGTTCTGCTCGCCATTGTGACCGGCTGGGGCGCCAGCATCATCTTCCGCAAGGACTGATCGTTTTCATCCTGCAAAATCGGGCGCAGGCCGTCCTTTCCGCCAAAGATAGCATTCGCTTCCGTCATCGCTTTGCGGTAAAATTCAAGGCGTTACAATCACGCACGCAGGTTATGGCGGTAGGTGCGGTTGTAACGGGGATGAAAAGGAGAAATGTCATGTTCAAGCACATTCTCATTCCCACCGATGGCTCGCCGCTGGCGCAGATCGCAATCGACCAAGGGTTCGCTCTCGCCAAGGAGGCAGGCGCAAAGGTGACCGTCGTGACGGTATCGGAACCCTTTCACGTAATTGCCAGCGATGTCGAGGACATTGCCGCCATTGCCGAAGAAGAATTCCACCGCTGCGAGGAAGCGGAACATCTGCTGCGGGATACGCAGGCGCAGGCAACGTCCATGGGGCTGGATTGCGAAGCGCTGCTGGCGCGGGCGGGAAGGCCCGACGAGGCGATCATCGAAGCCGCCAACAGGAGCGGTTGCGATCTCATCGCCATGGCCTCACACCGGCGCCGGAGCTTCGTGGAAATGCTGCTCGGCAGCGTCACGGCCAAGGTGTTGAAGAACTCGAAGATACCGGTGCTGGTCTACCGGCAATAGAGCATTTCCAGTAAAAGTGCGTCGCGGTTTTACGTCCGGACAATGCGTAAAACGAAGAGACAACAGCGTCGGCGCGCTCAGCCGAGCAGATTTGCAAACCGCACCGAATAGATGCGGTCCCTCCCCATCAGATGCGCGACGAGAGCGGCATGATCGAACAGGCCACGCATGGCCTTATGCCGCAGATCCAGGCCTCCGCTCATCACTCCGAATGCCGGCATCAGGAGGCGCGAACCATCCGTGGCGAAACAGGGGCGCCGCACCGTCTTTTCGCGCCGCCGCACGGTGGCGGAGGGATGGAGATGCCCGGCGATTTCCCCGGCGGCATCGCCGAGCTTCGGCTCGTGGCGGAAAACGAGATTGCCGTAAAACATTTCATCCACCGACGAGCCCGGCAGATCGACCGTTCCATCCGGATCGTGATTGCCGTTGATCCATATCCATTCGCGGCCACGGGCCATCTCGCGGATGAGTTCTCGCAGCGGCAGCGGCAGGTGCTCGGAGCCGACGCGATCGTGGAAATTGTCGCCGAGGCTGACGACGATCTTCGGGTCATAACGGCTGATGAGGGAGGACAGGATTTTGAGAGTGGCGATGGTGTCGTAGGGCGGCAGCATGCGTCCGCGCCGGGCAAAGGCCGCGCCCTTTTCCAGATGCAGATCGGAGACGACGAGCAGCGACAGGTCCGGCAGGTAGAGCCCCCCCAAAGGATCGCACCAGCCGGCAACGCCATTGATGGCAGTTTCACTGCCAAGGCATTCGAAGCCATTTGAAAATCGGTCGCTCAATGTCAGCCGGCTCAGCACTTTTGTGATCGTTCCTTCATTGCGTATCTCAGGACATGGCCTCGGCGATCAGCTCGTCGGCAGCTTCGGCCAGCACATCGTCCATCGCCTCGCCCGCCACCGTCTCGCGGCCGATTTCCAGCATCACCGGAACGGCAAGCGGCGAGACATGCTCAAGCGCGCGGTGGGTGGTGTGGCCCTTGATTCGCTTCAGCATATCGCCAAGACGGCCAATGTCCAAAAGTCCCGCCGCCGCGTCGCGCCGCGTGGCCTCAAGCAGAATATGGTCCGGCTCATGGCTGCGAAGAACGTCATAAATAAGATCGGCGGAGACCGTGACCTGCCGGCCGGTCTTTTCCTTGCCGGGATGACGGCGTTCGATCAGCCCGGAAATGACGGCGCAGTTGCGGAAGGTGCGTTTCAGCATGAAGGATTCGTCGAGCCACGCTTCCAGATCGTCGCCCAGCATGTCCTCATCGAGAAGGTCGGCCAGCGACAGGCGTCGGGATTTCAGCCGCATGCCGATATCCTCCATGGCCCAGATGGCGAGCGAATAGTCGGTGGCGACGAAACCCATCGGCTTTGCGCCCGCTCGTTCCAGCCGCCGCGTCAGAAGCATACCAAGTGTTTGATGCGCCAGCCGTCCCTCGAAGGGATAGATGACCATGAAGAAGCGCTTGCGGAAGGGAAAGGTCTCGACCAGCAGCTCGTCGCGCTTGGGAATGATCGATTTTTCCTTCTGGATTGCCAGCCAGTCGCGGACCTGATCCGGCAAAGTGTGCCAGCGCGTCGGGTCCGAGAGCATGGAACGCACCTGATCGGCGAGATAGGTGGAAAGCGGAAACTTGCCGCCGGCATAGGAGGGTATCTTCGGGTCCATGGAGAAGGCCTGCGACACCAGGCATTCATTCTCGCGGATGCCTTCAAACCGCAGCACCTTGCCGGCAAAGAGGAACGTATCACCCTGCACCAGCTGCTCGAGGAAATATTCCTCGACCTTGCCGAGCGACATGCCGCCACGGCCCACAGTACCCTTGGCATTACGCTTGACCATGCGGACATTGAGTTCCGCCGCCTCGACGATGGTGCCGAGGTTGAGGCGATATTGCTGCGCCACCGCCGGATTGGAGACACGCCAGCGGCCATCCTTCATCTGGCGAATGCGGGCATAACGTTCATAGGTGCGCAGCGCATAACCGCCTGTCGCGGTGAAATCCACCACCCGGTCGAAAGTGGCGCGCGGCAGGTCGGCATAGGGCGAGGCGCTCGTTACTTCACGATAGAGTTCATCCGCATCGAAGGGTTCGGCACAGGCCATGCCAAGCACATGCTGGGCGAGAACATCGAGCGCGCCTTCGGCAATCGGTGGGGTATCCTGCGCGCCGATGTAATTGGCATCCAGCGCTGCCCGACACTCCATCACCTCGAACCGGTTGGCGGGAACGAGGATCGCCTTTGACGGCTCGTCCATGCGGTGGTTGGCGCGACCGATGCGCTGTGCAAGGCGGCTTGCGCCCTTCGGCGCGCCGACATGCGCGACCAGATCGACATCGCCCCAGTCTATGCCGAGATCGAGCGTGGAGGTGGCGACGACGGCGCGCAGCCGGTTTTCGGCCATGGCCGCCTCGACCCGGCGGCGCTGGGCCGTGTCCAGCGAGCCGTGATGCAGCGCGATCGGCAGATTGTCGTCATTGATGGTCCAGAGTTCCTGAAAGATCAACTCCGCCTGCGAGCGGGTGTTGACGAAGATCAGCGTTGTCTGATGCTCCTTCAACGCCACGTATAAATCCTTCATGGCGTAACGCGCCGAATGGCCGGACCATGGAATTCGTTCTTCCGTATGCAGGATGGAAATATCCGGCTTTGCCCCGCCTTCGACCGTGATAAGCCCGGCGGGCGGCTCGCCCTGCCCCTGCGGCGCCAGATAACGGCGTAGATCCATCGGCTCCGCCACCGTGGCCGAAAGGCCGATGAAACGCACGTTCGGAGCGTGCCGGCGCACCCGGGCGAGCGCCAGCGACAGCAGGTGTCCGCGCTTGGAGGTGACCAGCGAATGCAATTCGTCGAGCACCACATATTTCAGGTCACGGAAAAACCGTTCGGCCTCCTTGTTGGCGAGCAGCAAGGAAACCTGCTCCGGCGTCGTCAGGAGAATATCCGGCGGCTTGATCTTCTGGCGCTGGCGTTTGCCCTGCGGCGTATCGCCTGTCCGGGTTTCGATGGAAATCGGCAGGCCCATTTCGGAAACGGGTCTGGTGAGGTTGCGTTCGATATCCACCGCCAGCGCCTTCAGAGGCGAGATATAGAGCGTGTGCACGCCGATAAAGCCGGAACCGGGCGGAACCTTGCCGCGTTCGGCAAGATCGGTAAGCGAGGCCATGAAACCGCCCAACGTCTTGCCGGCGCCCGTCGGCGCAATCAGCAGCATGTTCTCACCGCCGCGCACCCGTGCCATCAGCTCCAGCTGATGGGCGCGCGGAGACCATCCCTTTTCTGCAAACCATTTCTGGAATGGAAGGGGCAGGGTGCCGACATGCGTGCCGGAAGTTGGGGACTCGGCGTGTTTCACCCCTGCAAGGTAGTGAAAAACCTGCGAAAAAGAAGAGCGTAACGCCTCCGCTTGACAGGAAAACATAATCATGGATAAATAATATCCATGATATTCAGACAATAGCGTGGGAAAGACCGATGAAACTCGGAGACGGCGTTGAACAGGCCATTCACAGCGTGGGCATGCTGGCGGGGCTTTCCGAAGGTGGTGTGCTGTCGGCAGCGGCGCTCGCGGAATTCCACGGCGTTTCCACGAGCTATCTTCTGAAGCACCTGCAGTCGCTGTCCAATGCCGGGATTGTCGCCACCGTGCCGGGGCCGAAGGGCGGTTATCGTCTGGCCCGGGCGACGGACAGGATCACCCTGCTTGATATCGTGCTGGCTGTGGAAGGACCGCAGCCTGCCTTCCGCTGCGCCGAAATCCGCCAGCGCGGGCCGAACCCCTTGCCGGGGCGTTATTTCACCAAGCCCTGCGGCATCAATGCCGCGATGCTGAAGGCGGAAAAGGCCTATCGCGCCGAACTTGCCAAAGCCACCATCGCCGACATTCTGAGCGACCTTGCCGCCAACGATGATGGCGGAATTGCCGCGCGCGGCTGCGCCTTTCTGGAGATGAACGAGCGCAAGACGACGGCGCGCTAAAGATCGCAGTACGACCTATCGAAACACCGGAAAGCAGCACAGCTTTCCGGAACGACCACCCGTGACTTGAAACAGACCTGACCGAAGGAGAAACCCATGAAAACCCGTCTCAACTATGCCAAGGCATCCCCCGAAGCCTTCAAGGCCGTCATGGCGCTTGAAAACTATGTTCAGGGCAGCGGCCTTGAGCGCCGCTTCATTCACCTCATCAAGCTGCGCGCCTCGATTATCAATGGCTGCGCTTTCTGCGTGGACATGCATGTGAAGGAAAGCCGCCATGACGGGCTTTCCGAGCAATGGATCAACCTGATGAGCGTCTGGCGGGAATCCCCAGTTTACACCGAGCAGGAACGGGCGCTGCTCGGCTGGGTGGATGCGGTGACGAAGATCGCCGAAACCGGCGCGCCGGATGATGCCTTCGAGACCCTGAAGGCGCATTTTTCCGAGGAAGACATCGTGAAGATCACGGTTGCGATCGGCACGATCAACACCTGGAACCGCATCGCCGTTGGTTTCCGTTCGCAGCATCCGGTCGAAGCCGCCGCAAAGGCAGCCTGAACCAGCTTGACCACATCGAACGACCGCTACATGGCGATGTAGCGGTCGTTTCTATGATTGACGGCGAGCGTGAGGTTCATGACCAGCGCGCCGAGAATGGAGCAGAGGATAATGAAAGGCGTCGCGACGAAGAAAGAGCAGGCCAGCACCATGCCATCAAAAGCGAGCTGGACGAGGCCGGCGCGCCAGCCGAAACGATCCTGAAGATAAAGCGCCAATATGCCGAAGCCGCCGAGGCTGGTGCGATGGCGAAACAGCGCCAACATGCCAGCGGCGACCGTCAATCCGCCGAAGAGTGCAGCGGCAATCGGATTGATGCTCTCAAAAGCGAAAAAGCCCGGCATATATTCCGACAGCAGCGCCGTCATGGCGATGGCGCAGAAGGTCTTCACCGTAAAGGCAAGGCCGAGACGGCGGAAGGCGAGATAATAAAACGGCAGGTTGGTGAGAAAAAACACCGCGCCGAAGCTGAAGCCAGTGGCGTAATGCGCCAGAAACGCGAGACCAACCACACCGCCGGTGAGAAGACCTGCTGCGGAAAACAGCGTGACACCGAGTGAAATCAGCATGCTGCCCGCCAGAATGGCCTGCGCATCTTCCAGCAGCGAATGGCGATCCGGCGCGGACGTCCAAAGGTTCAATCGCCTGCGCGCAGTGGTGTCGTCCATGCATTTTCCCCTGACTTTCGATCTGCCCAGCTATTGCGCCGAAGCCCGACGAATTTCAAGCGCTCAAACTTAACGCAGGACGATGTATCTGTCCGAGCGGTGGTTGATGGCGAGGAACATGTTGAGGACAAAAGCGCCGACAATCGAATAGACGACCGTGGCGGGATCGATGACGAGGAAGGCACAGAGCATGACAAAGGCATCAAATGCCAGCTGGATAAGACCGGCGCGAATGCCGAAACGATCCTGAATATAGATGGCGAGAATGCCGATGCCGCCAAGGCTGGCGCGGTGGCGATAAAGCGCCAGCAACCCATAACCCAGAAGCAGACCACCGAGCAGCGCCGCCCAGAGCGGATTGATGCTGTCGATGACCATCCAGCGCGCCTCCACTTCCGTCAGCACTGACACGAGGCCGATGGCGATGAAGGTCTTGAAGGAAAAGGCGAGACCGAGGCGACGGAACGACAGATAATAGAAGGGCAGATTGACGAGGAAGAACAACAGGCCAAAGCTGATGCCGAAAGCATAATGAAGGAGAAAGGCGACACCGGCCGTGCCGCCGGTCAAAAGGCCGACCTTGTTCAGAAGATAAAAGCCGAGCGCCGAGACGATGGCGCCGGTGACGATGCCCTGCACGTCTTCCACCGGCGCATGCCTGGCCGGATCGGAACTCCACATGCCGTAAACGCTTCTCGTTGTGCTCACGCTTTTTCCCTCAGGTTTCCGGTATATTTTGCACTGCAAAAAACAGCCGATCAAGATGGATACGTAAGCAAGCCTGACCTATCGTGAAAAAGGCAAGAAACGGAATGTTCAGGCTTTGGCGCGGGCAAGAAAGAGAATGCCGGAAAGGGGTTTTCCGGCATCCTTGCGAATGGTGGTTTTGCGGATTTCGATGGGAGAAAAGCCCGTCCGCTCAAGAAGATCGATCACGTAGCTTTTGGAGTGTGCGTAACGAAGGGATTCCCGCAACACGAAACCTTCCTCGTCCCCCGCATCCTCCACCGAAAAGGCAAAGAAGCCTGATGGCGCGAGCAGGGCAGAAACAAGCGGCATGACGGTTTCAAGGCTGCCGAGATACATCATCACATCGGCAGCGGCGACGAGATCGGCACGGTGTTCCGCCAGCGCCGGGGTGAACAGTCCCGAGGCCTCCGCCTCCAGCGAAAGATCGGCCTGGCCGAGATGGTCGTAAAGACCCTTTTCGTCGGCCTTGGCCAGCATGTTCTGGGAGATATCGAAACCCTCGAGCCGTTTTGCCAGAGAGCGGATTTCGATGCCGAGGAGACCGGTGCCGCAGCCAATATCGACGATGGTGTCGAAGGCGCCGCCTGTAGCCGCCTTGGCGATCAGCTCCGCCAGCTTTTGCGGCACGCTGTAATCCAGCTTCTCGACAAGCGAGGTTTCGAAACGATCGGCATAATCGTCGAACAACCCTTCCACGTAGCGGCTCGGCGGCTGTTCCGGTGTTTCCGCGGCACCGAGAACCGCGAGCTTCAGCTCGGCTGCAAACAGTCCTTCCGCATCCAGCTCGGCGACTTTCTCGTAAGCCGCCACTGCCTTTGCGGTCTCCCCCGCCTTTTCGTGGTATTCTCCGAAGCGAAACCAGCCCGCCGTCCACCGTGGCGCAAGTTCAAGCGCCTGCTCCATGAGTTCGGCGGCGGCGGGATAGTCACCGCCTTCCGCCAACATGCGGGCATAGTCCGCCCGGCGGTCGGCAATGACGTCACCGGAAGAAAACTGGTTTGGGGCCATTCATGATTTCCTGAGAAGATGCTGGCTGTCATTTATCAAGCCATAAAAAAACTCAAGTCCTATTTCATGGCCCCTGCGTGGAATTGGCGAATATGGCGCGATATAGTGCGTGAAAACTTGCATCACGGCGGTGCGCCCCATATGTCAGGACAAAACAGGAGACTTGCTGATGGCCGGTGAGGTCAATAAAATGCTGGGTGATACGGTGGCCCGCACCGTGGTGAAGCTGCTCGTCGTTTCATTGCTCGTCGGCTTTCTGATGGCGATCTTCGGGCTGACGCCGTGGAACATCATCTATGGCGCACGCGATTTCATCGTCGATCTGTGGCGCAGCGGTTTCCATGCGCTGGGCGCCATCGGTGACTATCTGATCCTGGGCGCCACGATCGTCATTCCCGTTTTCATCATCCTGCGCCTCCTGAGCTATCGCCGCTGACATGACCGACACTTCACTTCAGACGCTTACCCGGCGCGGCTTCGTGCTGATTTCCGCCGGTTCCGTCCTTTCCGCCTGCGTTTCCATGCCCACCAACAAGGGTCTGCCTTCAGGCACCCGAGACGAGACGACAGCGGCGCTTCCGATGGTCAACGATCTGCGCCGCTCAAAGGGGCTTTCGCCGCTTTCCATCAATGGGGCGGCAAGCGGTGCCGCCGCCTATCAGGCCGGCCGCATGGTCAAGGCGCAGAAGATGGCGCATCTGATAGGTTTGACCGATAGTTTCCTCATCCGCATGAAGGACGGCAATGTGCCGCTTCCGGCAGCGGAAAACGTGGCGGCCGGGCAGGACAGCGTGGAGCGTGTCGTCAAGGCCTGGATCGGCTCGCAGCACCATCTCGAAAACATGCTCGGGCCTTATAACGGCCTTGGCGTCGCTGTCGCCTATGATGCCGCCAGCCGCAACCGGCCCTATTGGGCGATGGTGCTCTGCGCCTGAGATAGAAGGGGTGGGAAACCACCCGCCTCCCTCATTCCTGTGACGAGCACGGGATGAGGATAGAGAGCCCTGACGGGCACGCTGCCTAGACCTCCGGGTCGCACTCAGCCGAGCGCGCGATCCGCCCAGCGGTCCACTGTACTGTCACGCAGGTCACGGATGGAGTCGGCACCCTCGCGGGCGACCAGCTTCGACAGGCCCTTGACGATGGCCGATGGCAGGCCGGGGCCTTCATAGACCATGCAGGAATAAAGCTGCACGAGATCGGCCCCTGCCCTCACCTTTTCCAAAGCCGTTTCCGCAGATGAAACGCCACCAACGCCGATGATCGGCAAATTGGCGCCGACGCGACGGCGCATCTTGGCGAGAACCGTGGTGGAAAGCTCGAAGAGCGGCTTGCCCGACAGCCCGCCGGCCTCACCTTTGTGCGGACCGGGCCGCAGACCCTCGCGCGAAAGCGTGGTGTTGGAGACGATCAAACCATCGAGATCGTGGGCGAGCGCTTCTTCGGCAACATCGTCCAGCCCTTCTTCCGTCAGATCGGGTGCGATCTTGAGGAAGACGGGGATGCGTTTGCCGAGGCGCTCCGCTTCCGCCTTGCGGCGTTCCAGCACGGCCGACAGGAGTGCGGCAAGGCTTTCACGTGCCTGCAGGTCACGGAGGCCGGGCGTGTTGGGCGATGAAATATTGACGGTGAAATAGGATGCCACCGAATAAAACGCCTCGATGCCCTGCACATAATCGGCGATGCGGTCTTCGCTATCCTTGTTGGCGCCGATATTGACGCCGACGATGCCGCGCAGACGCGCCTGTTTCAGACGCTCCAGCGCCGCGGCATGGCCTTCATTGTTGAAACCGAGGCGGTTGATGACGCCCTCATCCTCAACCAGGCGGAAGATGCGCGGCTTGGGATTGCCGGATTGCGCCCGCGGCGTGACGGTGCCGATTTCGGTAAAGCCGAAACCAAGCCTCAGAAGCGGGCCCGGCACTTCCGCATTCTTGTCATACCCCGCCGCCATGCCGAGCGGATTGGGGAAGACAAGGCCCGCCACCGTCTGCTGCAGGCGCGGATCGTGCGGCACCATGCAGGTGGGCAGGAAGCCGCTTTTCAGCGCCGCGACGGAGAGCCCATGCGCCTTTTCCGGATCGATGAGAAACAGGCCCTTGCGGCCGACAGAGGAAAATAATCCGTTCATCACAAAATCTCCGGAAACTGGTGCTGGCCATCATGATCGAGTGAGAGCGGCGTTTCCCAAAGCACGGCGCTTAAGGGAAGCGGGGCGTAGAGATGCGGAAAAAGATCGCCGCCCCTGGATGGTTCATAGACCAGCTTGTCGCCGAGCGCTGCGCCGTCGACGGCGATCAGAAGCAGATCGACCTGGCCGGAAAAATGCCGCGCGGCGGTCTCGGCCACCTGTTTTGCCGTCGAGAAATGAATGAAACCGTCGGTCAGATCGATGGCGGCGCCTTCGAAGACACCCTTTGCCCTGGCGGCACTCCACAACGTCTCCGGCACGATTTTATAGATGATCGCGGGCGTTTCCTGCATGGCGTTCTCCAAGGCTTTCCAGCGCTTTCCTGTCCGGGCGGTTTGCCGCAAAGCTTGAAGATTGTCCACAGTTTCCACGGCATTTTTATTGCGGAAGCCCTGAAAGGCCGCCTGTCCACAAGCTTTTCCTTGTAATGCCGGAGCGATTGGCGCAACCTTCCGCGGAGGAGCCGGCCGTGTTTCGACCGCCGGCAAGGGAGTGAGCCAATCGCTGAAAAAGAACCGCATAACGCCCTTGGGAGGGGGCCAGAATGTCGGAACTTGTCATTATCATCGCAGATGACCACCCGCTTTTTCGCGGTGCCCTGAAACAGGCCGTATCCGGTCTCGACGGGCAACAGACCATCATCGAGGCCGGGGATTTCGAGGCTGCGCGACGTGCAGCCGCAGCGCGCAACGACGCCGATCTCATGCTTCTCGATCTCGCCATGCCGGGGGTCAGCGGATTTTCAGGCCTGATGGCGCTGAGAGCGGAATTCTCCAGTCTGCCGATCGTCATCGTTTCGGCAACGGATGATGCGACCACCGTTCGCCGGTCGATCGAACTCGGCGCTTCCGGTTTCATTTCCAAATCCTCGGGCATTGACGACATCAGGGACGGCATCCGCGCGGTTCTGGAAGGCGATGTCTGGATACCGTCGGGTCATCACGGCGAGAAGGAGCAGGATCCTGACGTGGCCGATCTGATCGGCCGGCTCAGAACGCTGACACCGCAGCAGAGCCGGGTGCTCGGCATGCTGGCCGAAGGGCTGCTGAACAAGCAGATCGCCTATGAACTCAATGTTTCCGAGGCCACCATCAAGGCGCATGTCTCAGCTATCCTGCTGAAGCTCAAGGTCGACAGCCGCACGCAGGCGGTCATCCAGCTCGCCAAGATAAATACATCGGCCATGGTGGCCTAGGGCAAGGATTTTATTCCTTTCATTCCTTTACTCCTGACCGGATTTGGGCTAGATTCCGGTCAGTAAACGACAGGAGCTTTCCGCTATCGGCTCCACTTGCGGGCTTTCTATCATGCTGTCACACGAGACGATCTGGAGCGCCATCGATACGCTTGCCGAACGCCATCAGCTGACGCCTTCGGCATTGGCGAAGCGCGCCGGCCTCGATCCCACCTCGTTCAATAAATCGAAACGCTTCGGGCCGGATGGCCGCAAACGCTGGCCCTCGACGGAATCCGTCTCCAAGGTGCTGGAGGCGACGGGAGCCAGTGTCGACCAGTTTTTCGGTTATGCTTTCGGCAGGGCGCAGACGATGCAGCCTTCCGGTGTGGACAATGCCATTCCCCTGCTCGGTTTTGCGCAGGCCGGTTCCGGCGGTTTTTTCGATGATGGCGGTTTTCCGGCGGGTCAAGGCTGGGATGTGGTGGAGTTTCCCTCTTCTCCCGAGCGCAAGCAGGGCGTCTACGCGCTGGAAGTGCAGGGCGAGAGCATGATGCCGCTTTACCGCGATGGCGACATCCTCATCGTGGAGCCCGGTGCGCAGGTGCGGCGCGGCGACCGCGTGGTGTTGAAAAGCCGCGATGGCGAAGTGATGGCCAAGGTACTGGCGCGGCAAAGCCCCAAAAACATCGAGCTTCTTTCGCTCAACCCCGAACATCCCAATCGCAGCTTCGACATGGCCGATGTGGAATGGATCGCCCGCATCATCTGGGCCAGCCAGTAGCCCGCAATCGCGGGCATGGGTTTCCCGGCATCGCTCGGGCAAGGCGCGCCGAGACCATTGCTTTAAAGGCCGAATGTCCTTGCGGCGGCATCGACCGTCATGATCTTCGCACCGCCGGACACCGCTTTGCGGACGAGGCCCTCAAATCGGCCTTCCGGGCAACCGTAGAAGCTTGGTGTCTGCGAGACATCATGGGTGAAGATGATGAGCCAGCCGCCCTTTTGCAAAACATCCTCAAGCCAGTGGTCGGCGGCGTCGAGGTAGTTTTGATCCGCACGCAACTCGACGGCGGCAAGATTATACGGATCGACGCTGCCGCGATTGATGCCCGGCATGATGCCGCGCGCGGTTCTGAACCGGCGCCGCAAGAGCGGCTGCATGAGCGGTGAGGCCATGCCGAAGGGAACGGAGAAATTCCGCCCGTGACGGCTTCCATCAAAGGATCCCAGCACGCTGTCATTACGATCGAGATCCGCCTCAAGCCCCCGTCGTGAAAAACTCGAGAGTTTGCGATGGGAAAAGGTGTGGCAGGCAAGCTCATGACCGGCCGCCGCCAGTTCCGAGCAACCTTTCGCGGAAATCATCTCCTGCTGTTCATCATATTTGTCGATGAACACGCCGGCGATGTAAAACGTCCCGCAAACGCCCTCCTTTTCCAGAATGCGCGCACCCTCTGTCCAGGCGGTTGCCGGCACATCGTCGAATGTGAAGGACACGATCGGTTCGGACGTTTCGATCCGCGCCTGCGGTCCCGGAAAATACCGCACCAGCCGGTTATTGATCCGGTCTGCAAAAGTCCCGATTTTTTGTGTCATACAAAGCCCCCCGGCCTGTCTGCAAATTACTGCCCCTGTTCAAGTATGTCGTAGGCCTGATGCCTCAAACAATAGACTGCGATCAGCAGAGAAGACCAAATAGGCCCGGTTCCGGTAAAGAAATTACTCTCAAGACACGAAGAAAGCAGCGCATACACCCAAATTCGTGCAAAAAGTCGGGTCAGCCCCGGATCCGTGCCCTTGACCACCGCCGTGCGGAAATCATTTGCCGGTATGATGACCAACCACAGAACGGTAAGAATGAAGGCCGGCAAGCCGCCATTCAGCAGGCTTTCGACATAGCCATTATGGGCATGGAAAGCGGTGACCGCCCAGGTGCCGGCAATATCGGCCTGCGACAGCAAACGGTCGCTCGTCCAGAAAGCCTGAAACCCCTGCCCGAAGATCGGCGATTGCGCGAAGGTGTCGAAGGACAGGCGCCATATGTCCGTCCGCCCGGTGAAGGTGGAATCGATGCCCAGGCTTTCGACAAAATTCTGTATGCTCGGAAAATAGGTGGAGCCAACCGCGACGATGTTGAGGAAGGCCAGAAGACCACCGATCATCAGCAAGGTGCGGTGGGCATGCCGTTCCATGATCCAGACCAGCGCCAGGGTGACGGGCAAAAGCATGGCCGCCGTTTTTCCGTTAGTCTTCCAGAGAAAGAACCCGGCCAGCAGCGTAATCGCAATGCCGCCCAGCACCGACCAGGCGTTGCGCAGGTAAAGCCCGATCATGAAAAGAATGATCATGGCCGGAGCGGCGGCGTTCTTGTGATTGAAGATGCCGCGCCAATCGCCGGCGAGCGCCTTTTCATCAAGGTCATAGGGCTGGTGGATCGAGCGCGAACTCAGGAAGATCACGCCGAGATAACAAAGCGCCAGCAAAATGAGGGCGAAGATGGCCATCATCCGGTCGAACTGCCGCCGGTCGCGCGGCATGACGACCAGAACGCTGGTGATGAAACATAAAAGCGCGGTGAAGATCAGGCGTTGCAGCGACGTGCCGGGTTCAGCACCCAGCACCGAGCAGATGACCAGCCAGAAAAACAGCAGGAGAATGGGCAAGCGGGGCCGCAGGAGAAGGCCAGTCAGCCGGTGGCGCAGCGCAAAAACCCCCAGCATGCCCGCAATCATCAGCCCGGTCAGCTGGTTTGCTGCAGCGTGGGGCACAGGGGGAGCGGCAAGATTTTCGAAAGGGGCTACGGAAATCCAGATATAGAGCATGGTGACGACGAAAAAAATCGCGTCGCGACGGCCACCCGACAGGGAGATGGCGCTGCTCTCGGAAGCAATGGACCGCGTATCAGCCAAACGCGGCATGGTCGCGTGCACCGGAACTGGACAATCGGATCATGGGCCTGCCTTGTGACGAACAACGAAACCCTTCTAAAACAGGGCCATGTCCAAATAACCATAAACAGTCATTATCATCATTATTGTGCAATTGCTTTAACCCTCTCTTACCTCAAGAAGGCTAAGACAGGAGAAACTGTCATTCATTCGGGTTATCGGTGTCGGATTATTGCCCGGTCGCCGGCCTTTCAGTTCGTCACATTTCAAAACAGGACAGTTCCTTTTTGAATTCGCCCGGCAATGCCGGAAAAAATGGAGAATGAGGTGTCGTTCAATACGCCGCGGCTCGGCCATCTAGTCAGATTGGGATTGACCTATATGGCATCCGGCGGGGCGCTCCTCATGTCCAGCGCCGCCCAGCTTCTGACCTTTGCACTGCTTGCCCGCCATCTCGGTGTCGAACAATTCGCGCTTTACGCCTCCATTACCGCCGTCACCAATCTCGGTGTTCAGATCTGCGGCATCGGTTCGCAGGAATCGCTGATCCGCCGTGTTGCGCAGGATCGCAGCATGTTTCCCGTCATGCTCGGCCACAGCTATCTCCTGAGCGCTGCGACCGGCGTGGTACTGACGATCATCGGCATGGTGACGATCCCGGTTTTTTTCCCGACCTCGGAAACATTGCTGCACACGCTGATCACCACCTTCCTGATCCTGTTCACCAACCTCGTTCTCCTGAAGGTCATCTCGCTTTCCACGCAGAGCTTCATCGCCCATTCCGACTTCGGCTCGGCCAACAAGCTGGAAGTGATGTTCGCCGTCGCCCGCACCATTGCCGCCGTGGTGGCCTGCCTCATCTTCAAGGTGGAAACGGTTGAGGCCTGGGCGCTGTGGAACCTTGCCGCCCACACCATTGCGGCCATGATTTCCGTCAAGGCGATCGCGAGACTCGGCAGGCCGGTATTCCGGATCGTCCGTGAGGAAATCCGCATCGGCATCCTGTTTTCCACCCAGTTCCTGTTCAAGGCCGTGCGCGGCAATGCCGATATTCTCGTTCTCGGCGCCATTGCCAGCGCCGAGGTACTGGGCAGCTATTCCATCGCCCGGCGCATTCTCGATAGTTCCTATCTCTCCGTCGAGGCTCTCAACCGGCTGATCTATCCGGGCTCGGCCTCCGCTGCCCTGCAGGGCATTACCAAGACCATAGAGCGCGCCTATAACGTGCTGAAGGCGGCGCTTTTCATCGCAACGGGCAGCGCGCTCGTCATTTTCATCATCGCACCCTTCCTGCCGCTTTTGTTCGGCGACGAATATGTCTCGCTGCCCATCATCACCCGCGTGCTTTGCTGGGCCGTCCTGCCCATGGCCGTTGCGGCCACCGCGCTCGAGGCGCTCGGCGCTTCCGGGCGGCAGGATATTCGCGCCAAGATTTGGAACAGCGGCAATCTTATCGGCTCCGTCGTCGTCGCCTTCTTCACCTGGTCCTTCAGCATTTCGGGAACGATCGGCAGCTATTTCATGGTGGAAACCGCCATCGCCGCCGCCGTGTGGATCGCGCTTCTGCGCCTGCGACGCAACGAAGAGGTTTTCGCGCCAGCCAAATAAAGGCCGGTGTCAGGGCCGGTCCGGACAGGCCGGCTCCCTCTAATAGAGCCCATAGGGGAAATAACGCCGGTAGATTTCTTCCAGCCGGCCGTTTCGCGAAAGGGCGGCCAGCGCCTGATCGAAAGCCGGCACCAGTACGTTATCCGGATCGACCGTCATGATGGACAGGCCTTCGCCGAGAAACCGGTCAGACATGTAAGGACCACCGAAGAGCGCGCAGCAGCCTTCGGACGCACTTCCCGAAACCCAGAAAGACAGGCGCAGACCGTCGGCGAAGATCGCGTCCACCTTGCCTGCCTTCAACGCCTCATACATGGGTTCGTAGCCATCGAAACTCTCGGCCGTGGCTTTTGGAAAAAACGCTTTCAGCATCTGTTCGTGCCGGGAGCTGCCAACCACACCCACCTTCTTTCCCGAAAGCGCATCCGCGCCGGAGCCGGTGAATTTTGCCGTCTTGTTCACGGCAAGACGGGCGGGCAACAGCAGATAGGGCCGCGAGAAGGTAAAGCTCTTGCGCAGATCGGCAGTGGTGGCGAGGCCGGAAATCACTGCTTCGCCCTCTCCCATTTCAAGAGCCGCTTCCAGCTCGTCAAACGGCAGCGCCTGCACCTGGCATTTGCTTTCCACCTTCAGCTGGGCGCAGATTTCCCGCACCAGATCGACATGAAAACCCGCAAGCCGGCCCTCCTGATCGGTAAAATTGAAAGGCGGGAAATCAACCGACATCAGAAACCTGATGCGGGGAACGGAGGAAAGATCACCTCCCGGAAACCGCTCCTGCGCGTCGAACAGCACCGGCATGCGATTTCCATCCGACAGGCCTTCCGCATGGGCTTCACTAAAATAACCAACAAATTGCAAAGCGAAAGCTAAAGTAAATCCAAGACCTATATTCCGCGTTACATTCGTTATTCTCATCTATACTATCCGTGAAAGGAAGTGGGGCGTCGCCATGAGGGCGGCGGCGATGCATGGATTATTTTAGGCACTATACACGAGAATCATTTCGCACGACGCCGGCCGGACGAAAAATTGCATTTTCGGGCACCGACGAAAATCCACTCTGGAGTGCCCCCGAACAGGACGAGGCGAGGCAGACCCGTTTTCTCTTCTCACTGGGATTCGGCAAACCCTATGTCGACGCCTTCAGGCAGCGGGCGCTGGAAAACGGCTCGACCGTGGAAGACGAATTGCTGGCAAGCGGCCTCGTCACGACGGAAGCCTATTACGGTGCTTTCGCCAGATTTCTGCGCTTGCCATTCACCCCGGCAATCGGCCCGGAACGGGTGGCGGATGTGAATGATCTGGACACTCAACTCACCGAACCGAGGTTTTTGCGGCTGACGCCACTGAACGGTAAAACAGTGCTGCTGATCGTGCCGGAACTTGCCCGGATGGAATTGCTGAAAAACATGCTGGAACAATATCCGCATCTTTCAGACGAACTTGCCGTGACCACACCGCAGGCCATGCGCAGCGCAATCTGGAAAGCGGGTGAGGCTCGCCGTTCGGCGGAAACCCGGCAGCAGCTTTTCAACACTGCGCCACAACATTCCGCCAGGATCACGCTGCACGGCCAGCAGGGTTTTGTGGGCGGCGTTCTCGCCACCCTGCTCATTCTGTCGCTGCTGTTTTACACGCAGGCGGCATTGCTCTATCTCCACGTCACCCTGACGATGCTTTACCTCTGCACCCTGCTTTTCCGGCTGCTTGCACTCATGCATAGCCCTGCCGAAAACGACGCGGCAACCGTCTTGCCTCTCCCGCAGGAGAGCGAATTGCCGATCTATACCGTTCTGGTGGCGCTTTACCGCGAAGAGGCTGTCATCGGGCAGCTCATCGGGGCATTGGAGCGCCTGGACTGGCCCCGATCCCGGCTCGACATCAAGCTGATATGCGAGGCCGACGACGGCGCAACCATCGAGGCGATCGAGCGGATAAATCCTGGCCCGCATATGGAACTCGTCAGGGTGCCTTCCTCCCTGCCGCGCACCAAACCAAAGGCCCTGACCTATGCCCTCTCCGGCGCGCGCGGCACCTTCGTTGTCGTCTATGACGCGGAGGACCGACCGCACCCGCAGCAATTGCGCGAAGCCCATGCCGCCTTCCGGGATCAACCGGACGATATCGCCTGCCTGCAGGCGCCGCTTATCATCACCAATGCCTCTTCCTCCTGGCTCAGTGCCTGTTTCGCGTTGGAATATTCGGGGCTCTTCCGCTGCATCTTACCAGCCCTCGCCGCCCGTGGACTACCGCTGCCGCTTGGCGGTACCTCCAATCATTTCCGCACCGCCGCGTTGCGGCGGGCCGGCGCCTGGGACCCCTACAATGTGACGGAAGATGCCGATCTGGGCCTCAGGCTGCACCGGCTCGGTTATCGCTGCGGCGTCATCCGGCGGCAGACGCTGGAGGATGCGCCGACTGCGCTGCCCGTCTGGCTGAACCAGCGCACGCGCTGGTACAAAGGCTGGCTGCAAAGCTGGCTGGTGATGACCCGTGCGCCTTTTGCGACCGCGCGCCACATGGGGTGGATTGCCTATATGGTCTTTCAGCTGCTGATCGGCGGCATGCTTCTGTCGTCGCTGGCCCATCCCTTGCTCTTCGTTGCCCTGGCTTTCATGGCCATGGCCATCCGGGAAAATGGCGCGGATATGCTGCTCTCTTCGCAGGGCCTTCTGTTTGCCGTCGATGTGCTGAATATTGCCGGAAGCTACACGATCTTCGTGCTGATGGGGCGGAGCAGAATGATCGGTTATGAAAGGCGACAGGTCGGAAGGCGCTGGCTGGCCATACCCTTATATTGGCTGATGCTGTCCGTCGCGGCCTGGCGCGCGGTGGTGGAGCTCAAAACCAGCCCCTTCGTCTGGAACAAGACGCCACATGTGCCGGCTGCCAGGAACAGCGCCTGACCCGGCATCCACAATAGCAACCACGCGGTCCCGATGCCTCTTGTGGCCAGCCTCACGGGCCTCTTTGCACTTGCGGCGCACAACACGATCATTTGCAAGGCGCTTCAGACCTTGCATGCCGCAACCATCGACATATGCAATATCAAAACGCCTTGCCGAACGAAGCTCCTCCTCCGGCAAGGTCCGTCATTCCATGATCAAGCGACCGAACGGCTTTATCTGGCGACGAGCTTGTTCTTGATCAGGCCGACGATGATCTGGACGATCAGACCACCGACACCGCCGCCAACGAGCTGACCGGCAATAGCGCCGATATCCACACCGCCTGCTGCCGCATCTCCGGCCGCCCCAAGCAGCGATCCAAGCACGGTTCCGCCACCGACGCCGCCAATGGCGCCGGCAATCAGGTTACCGAGCGAACCAAGATCGGAATCTTTCACTATCTTTCCGCCGGCCGTGCCGCCAACCGCACCACCGACGATCTGGGCCAATATCGAAGCAAGATCCATGTCATCCTCCTCAGTCGTTTCCCCGACCATTCGGGAAAACAAAGCCTCTTATTCAGGTCTGCGCGGGCTGGACAGAACCGGCATGGCCGGTCTTTTCTTCCTCGCCGAAAATTTTCCAGACCACAGCGCCAATGGCGCCGCCAAGGATCGGAGCGAGCCAGAACAGCCAGAGTTGCTGCAGCGCCCACCCGCCCACGAACAAGGCCTGCCCCGTCGAGCGGGCCGGATTGACCGATGTGTTGGTGACCGGAATGGAAATCAGATGAATAAGGGTAAGGGCAAGACCGATGGCGATCGGCGCGAAGCCGGCCGGAACCCTGCCATGCGTCGACCCCAGAATGACGATCAGGAAAAACGCCGTCAGGATAACCTCGATCAGCAGCGCCGATACGAGCGAATATCCACCCGGAGAATGTTCGCCATAACCATTGGCGGCAAAACCGCCGATTTCAGCCCCCGCCTTGCCGGTGAGGATGACATAAAGCGCCGCGGCCGCGACGACCGCGCCCAGAACCTGCGCCACAATATAGGGCACGAGGCTCGCTGCCGGGAATTTGCCGGCAACGGTGAGACCGACGGAAACCGCCGGATTGAAATGACCGCCTGAAATACCGCCAACCGCATAGGCCATGGTCAGAACCGTCAGGCCAAAAGCGAAAGCGACACCAAGGAAACCAATGCCGAGCTCAGGAAAAGCGGCGGCAAAAACCGCACTGCCGCAGCCCCCGAACACGAGCCAGAAAGTACCCAGAAATTCCGAAAGAAGCTTGCGACTCATAACACCCATCCCAAAATGCTACGTCTGCATCAACTATTACGTGCAATTTAATCGTAGTCAAGCAAAATTGCATATTTACGCGGCTGCCAAGAGCGAATCCGTCCCGATATGGCGCGGCTTTCCTCGGCCTCCGTTCGCTCGTCGGCGCCCTGAAACGTTTCGAGAATATATCGCAACCGAGATCGGCAGAACTTAACAACTTCAGGTTCAGGCAAGCCCGATTGCGTACTCAACCTTTACAAATTGGTGGACTTGAGCCGATGCGCTTCGGGGCTTGGGCAAGGAAATCATCCGTTGGCTGTTGAGAGGTTGGACTCAACCTTTAGGATTTTTCAGACATGACGTCGATTATTTCTTCCCTGAATGTCAATCAGATCAAATATCTTTCGACAGCGGCGGTCGCAGCCTGGACGACCGAAGACGTGGCATCGCTTTCCACGGCTCAGATCAGATCCCTCTCCTCGGCTCAGCTTGCAGCATTGGATACAGAGGATGTCAAAGTTCTCGATTCCCGACAGTTGAGCGCCATTTCGCAAGGCGCCATAGTTGGTTTGACGCTGGATCAACTGAACATCCTCGATCAATACGCCATCACCAGTCTCAATACGGGGCAGATTTCCGCACTCACCGCCACGCAGCTTGATGCCCTGACCACAGATCAGGTCGAGGCTTTGACCTCATCCCAGGTGGGTGCCCTCAACGCGACCCAACTTGCCGCTCTGAGCGCGCAGGATATCGCAACCTTCTCGACCGCAGACATTGCAGCGATCAAGGCTAAAGCCATGCCAGGCTTGAGCACGGAAGCGATAACGGAGCTTACCCCAGAACAGATCGCTGCCCTCAGCACGAGCGCAATAGCAAGTCTGACGACCACTCAAATCGCGGCCTTGAGACCGGATCAGGTCGAAGCCCTGTCTCCGATACAGGTCAAGGTGTTGAATTCGATGCAACTCGCGGCCTTGAGTGCGGAGGACATAGCAACCTTCTCCACCGCCGATATCGCGGCAATTACGGGCAGAGCCGTATTGGGCCTTAGCACGGAGGTGATCGCAGGGCTTAGCTCAGGTCAGACCGCTGCCCTGAACACGGGCGCGGTTGCGACCCTGACGACCAGCCAGATCGAAGTCTTGAGCCCCGATCAGATCGCCGCGTTGACGACGGCTCAGATTGCCGCACTCAAAACGACGCAGATCGCGGCCTTGAGCACGCGCCAGATCGAAGCCCTCTCGCCGGCGCAGGTGACGTCGCTGAGTGCGACGCAACTTGCGGCCCTTGGCGCCGAAGATATAGCGACATTCTCCACCGCCGATATCGCCGCAATTACGGCTAAAGCAATACTCCGCTTGAGCACTGCGGCGATCGCCGCGCTCAGCTCAGATCAGATCGCTGTATTGACGACCGCCCAGTTGAGTGCCCTCGGCGCAGCACAGTTCCAGGCCTTCGCTGACCAGATAGACACCCTGTCGACTGCTCAGATTGCCGCTCTGAGTATCAGCGCGATCGCAAGCCTGACAGTCGATCAGATCGAAGCCTTGAGCACCGATCAGGCCGAGGCTCTGTCCTCGGCACAGGTGAGAGCACTGACTTCGACACAACTCGCGGCCTTGAGTGTGGAGGACCTGGCGACATTCTCGACCGCCGATATAGCAGCAATCACAAATAAAGCCGTGCCGGGCTTGAGCACGGATGTCATTGCGGCACTTACAAATGGCCAGATCGCGGCCCTCAGCACCAATGCGATAACAGGCCTGACGACCGATCAGATTGAAGCCCTGAGCGGCAACCAGGTCGGCCTTCTCTCCGCCGCGCAGCTTAAGACATTGAGTGCGGCACAAGTTGCAGCCCTGGACAACGATATTACGGTTCTGTCAACCAGCCAAACCGCCATGTTAAGCGTAGCGGGCATCAAGGGTCTGACCACCGATCAGATTGCAGCCTTGAACGCCGGTCAGTTTTCGGCCTTGACCACCGTCCAGATCGGGATTCTCAGCTCGGGACAGATTGCGGCAATGAGCACGGACACCATAGCGTCGCTTTCCGCAATCCAGATTGCGGCAATCAGCGCCTCCAGCGTCTCGGGACTTTCGAGCAACCAGATCGGCGCTTTGAGCACTGATCAGATTTCGCGCCTGTCGACCAAGCAGATAGCAAGCCTGAGCTCGGCGCAAATTGCCGCCCTGAGCACAGATGACATAGCGGCTCTGTCAAAAGCCCAGATCGCCTCCCTGAGCGCCGCGGGCATTGCGGGACTGAGCTCCCGGCAACTGGCGGCTTTCAGCGCCAGTCAGGCAGAAGCGCTGACGAGCGCACAGGTCCTCAATCTCGACGCCACGCAGGTTTCGGCGCTGGGACCGGACGGTCTGGCGAAATTCACACTTAGGGAGATTGCCGCCATCAGTTCGAAGGCTATCCCGGGATTGTCGGCAGAGACCATAGCCTCCCTGACGACAGCTCAGATTGCGGCCCTGAATATGGAAAGCATCAATGCGCTGAGCACCGCACAGATCGCCGCTTTGAGTACCGCCCAGGTGGCAGCGTTGACCAATGCACAGGTCAGCGCTCTCAGCGCAAAACAGATCGCGGCCCTGAGCACGGACGACATTGCAACCTTCTCGACCAAGGACATTGCGGCGATCAGTTCCAGTGCGATCCAGGGTTTGTCCGCTGAGACAATAGCCTCCATGGCAGCAAGTCAGATATCGGCTCTGAACACGCAAAGCATCAGTGTCCTGAGTACTGCACAGATCGCCGCCTTGAGTACCGCTCAGGTCGAGGCCTTAACCACCGCCCAGGTGGGCGCTCTTAGCGCAAAACAGATCGCGGCACTCAGCGCGGACGACATTGCAACCTTCTCCACCAAGGACATTGCGGCGATCAGCCCCAGCACGATCCAGGGCCTATCGACAGCAACGATCGCTTCGCTAACAGCAGCCCAGATCGCAGCGCTGAGTAAGTCTGCCATTGCTGGACTGAGCACCGGACAGGTCGCCGCCCTCACCAGCGGTCAGATGGAGGCCCTCACCAGTGTCCAGATCAGTGCCCTCACCTCCAGGCAGATCGGAGTGCTGAGCACGGATGACATCGCCTCGCTCTCGGCAACCCAGATCGCCGCGCTCAGTGCTGCGGGCATGTCAGGTCTGACCACCGATCAAATTGCGGCCCTCACCAGCGATCAGGTCGAGGCTCTGACCAGCGCCCAGATCGGTGCGCTCAGCTCGAAACAGATTGCAATTTTCGATACTGGTGAGTTGAGTACCTTCACCACCGCCGAGCTGGCTGCAATCAGTTCGAATGCGATCCCGGGCCTGTCGACAGCTACAATCGCCTCGCTGACGACTGCGCAGATTGCAGCACTAAGCGCGACAGCGGTATCGGGCATGACCAATGATCAGATCGCAGCACTCGAGCCCGATCAAATGGCCGCCCTGACCAACACCCAGGTCAGCGCCCTCACCTCCAAACAGATCGCGGCGCTGAGCACGGACGACATCGCCTCGCTCTCGTCGACCCAGATCGCCTCCCTCGGCACTGCAGGCATAACGGGCCTGACGGCGGATCAGATCGCGGCCCTCAACATCGACCAGGTGGAAGCTCTGACCAGTGCCCAGATCGGCGCTCTCAGCTCGAAACAGATTACCGCCCTTGGCCCCGATGCTCTAAGCACGTTCACAACCGCTGAGCTGACCGCAATTAGCTCGAATGCAATCCCGGGCTTGTCGACAGCAGCGATTGCCTCGCTGACGACGGGTCAGATCGCGGCCTTGGGAACGGCTGCAATAGCAAGCCTGACCGCAGGCCAGATTGACGCACTTAGCACCGATCAGGTGGATGCCCTGAGCAGCGCCCAGGTCGGCGCCCTCACCTCCAAACAGATTGCGGCGCTGAGCACAGCAGATATAGGCTTGCTC
This sequence comes from Agrobacterium tumefaciens, assembly GCA_017744915.1. GTDB lineage: Bacteria > Pseudomonadota > Alphaproteobacteria > Rhizobiales > Rhizobiaceae > Agrobacterium > Agrobacterium tumefaciens_I. Next base: position 349,447 of record JAGIAH010000009.1, on the reverse strand, counting down.
TCAGCAACCCAGATTGCTGCCCTCGGGACGGCAGGCATAGCTGGCCTGACCACCGATCAGATCGCAGCCCTCAGCACCCATCAGGTGAGCGCTCTGACAAGCGCCCAGATTGGCGCGCTCAACTCAACACAGCTGGCGGCGCTGAGCACCGATGATCTGAACACCTTCACCACCACAGAACTGGCTGCAATCGGCATGAGTGCGATCGCGGGCTTGTCGGCAGAGACTATCGCGTCGCTGACGGCGGCGCAGACCGCGGCACTCAGCACCGCAGCAATAGCGGGCCTGAGCACCGGACAGGTCGACGCCTTGACCAGCGGTCAAGTGGGTGCCCTGACCAACGCGCAAGTCGGCGCGCTTACCGCCAGACAGATTGCGGCACTGAATACCGCCGACATCGCCTCGTTTTCAACAAGCCAGATCGCCGCTCTGGACGCCAAGGCTGTGGCAGGCCTTGGCAGCGCACAGACCAGCGCAATGAGTGTTGGGCAGGTCGAAGCATTCTCCGCCGGTCACATAGCATCATTGAGTTCGGATGCGCTTAAGGGCCTGTCTGCGGCCATGCTGGACACCTTCTCGCCGGAGGAGCTCGCCGCAATCGGCCCGAGCGCGATAAAGGGATTGTCTACGACCTTCATCGCCATCCTTTCGTCCTCCGAGGTTGCAGCCTTGAGTACAGCGGGCGTCGCCGGATTGACCGGTGACCAGATCAGCGCTCTCGGCAAGGACCAGATCCAGGCGCTCTCCACCGGCCAGATCGCCGCACTGAGTTCGTCCGCGCTTTCCGGGCTGACGATAGAGGGTCTGAAAACATTCTCGACCGAAGAACTCGCCGCGATCAGTTCGACGGCGATCAGGGGCCTGTCCGCCACCGTTGTAGCGTCCCTGTCGTCTGAGGAGATAGCCGCTTTGACGACAAGCCAGGTCGCTTCGCTGGGTTACGGCCAGGTGGCAGCAATGGGTTCTGCGCAAATCGGCGCGCTGTCAATTTCACAGGTCGCTGCCCTTAAATCAATGCAGGCAGCGGCGCTTGGCGGAGACGACCTCGCCGCATTTTCCACCGAGCAGATCATCAGCTTGAGTTCAAACGCGATCTCCGGACTGAGCACCAGTGCGCTCGCCGCCTTGACGGCCTCCCAGGCGGCCGCCTTCACTCCAGGCCAGATCGCCGCCATGACGCCGACGCAGGTGGCGGCACTGAATAGCGACGAACTGGCAGACAGCCCCGCCCAGAGTATCGCGTCCTCCACTTCAACCGATGAGCCGAGCGTCGCTGCAGCCATTTTGTCCTATCTGGACGTCTGATTTTCGCGCATGAGACGCGCGGTGGAGACTGTTATTCTTGTTGGAAGATCATTGCGCGTGGATCGAGATCTCGTTAAGCGCCTAGCCAATCAAGGAATGGGACCATCCGCTATACCTGCTTCGAGCGGTCGCTCGAAGCAGGTATAGCGACCCCACAGATAATGGTGGCATGCACGTTGGGTCAAAAAGAGAAGAACCAAGTCGATAGATGGAATAGACGGTTATAGGCCGAATATCCGCTGGCAGGTCGATTCCGTGCCTGAAAGCAGGCTGCCGCCATCTGTGGCGATGCCCATATCGTGCCGTGCATTGAGCGCTGTTACCGTCCTGCTTTTATCTCGACGGTGATCGCACAACTTTTCTCCGCGTCCTGCGCCGGAACTCCCGTCAGGTCCTTCTCCACCCCGCCGTTGCAATAGCGTGCCGAAACACTTGACCGAAGGTAGCGAGAGTTGCCCGCAAATTTCCGGCGCGGCCTCCCTCGCTCGCGTTTTTCGATGTCCGAAAAACGCTGAATTTCACTATTTGCACGCGCCAGGTGAAAACGCTGAAAAATCAGCGCCTATTGGACGTCATTGTTCCTGTTGGAAAGGTCGCTGGAGCGGGTGAAGGGAATCGAACCCTCGTATTCAGCTTGGGAAGCTGCTGCTCTACCATTGAGCTACACCCGCGCGCGGACTAAGACATCGGATAGTTCCGAGCGGGTGTCAAGCACCCGCCGGGTTCATTGTTCGGCGCGAAAATGCTTGGAGAGCTTCAGCCCCTGGGCCTGATAATTGGAGCCGAGGCCAGTGCCATAGAGACCCTCCGGTTTCTCAAACATGTGCTCGTAAACCAGACGGCCGACGATCTGGCCGTGTTCGAGGATGAAGGGCACTTCGTGGCTGCGGACCTCAAGCACGGCGCGGCTGCCGGTACCGCCGGCTTGCGCATGGCCGAAGCCGGGATCGAAGAAGCCGGCATAGTGCACGCGGAATTCGCCCACCAGCGGATCGAAAGGGGTCATTTCGGCGGCATAAAGCGGCGGCACATGCACGGCTTCGCGTGAAACGAGGATATAGAATTCATCGGGATCGAGGATCAGTTCCGCACGGCCGCGGGCAAAGAGCGGCTCCCAGAAATCGAGGACGTCGTGCTGGGCCTTCTTGTCGACATCCACCACCGCCGTGTGATGTTTGCCGCGATAGCCGATCAGCCCGTTCTCACCGAAACCCTTGAGATCGATCGACAGCGCAATGCCGCCGCCCGTCACGTTCGGGTTTTCGCTCGCCACCAGCGTTTCCGTCTCGTGCAGCTTCAGCAGTTCACTTTCATTGAGAAGTGCATGGCCGATGCGGAAGCGGATCTGTGACAGGCGGGAGCCGCGACGCACGACGATGGGGAAAGTGCGCGGGCTGATTTCCAGATAAAGCGGGCCCGTATAGCCAGCCGGGATCTTGTCGAATTCCTGCGCATTGTCGGTCATCACGCGGGTGAAGATGTCGAGACGGCCGGTCGAGCTTTTCGGATTGGCCGAGGCCGACATGTCCGCAGGCAGATCAAGGCTTTCCATCAGGGGAACGATATAGACACAACCGGTTTCCAGCACCGCGCCCTGGCTGAGATCGACCTCGTGCAGGCTGAGACGATTGAGCTTGTCGATGACACAGGTTCCGGGGCCGGGCATGAAGCTCGCGCGGACGCGATAGGCCTTCGAACCGAGCCTGAGATCGAGGCTGGCGGGCTGCACCTGGTCGACATCGAGATCGGCCTCGCTTTTCAGCTTGCCGCCCGCAAACAGCGCCCGGATTGCGCCATCCGCCAAAATGCCCGTGGTTCTCGTCATGGTCATCATTCCTTTTTACGGCGACAAAACCAAAAGGAAAGCATTGACGCAAGCCGGTAACGGCAGTATGGCAAGCTTATCCCGTGGTGATTTGGCCGGTCGGCTTGCAGCCACGTTAAACAAGTGGCTAAAAAGACCGGGTGCTAGGAACCGGTCTGCTTTTGCGGCCGGTTTTTTTGTTTTGAAGGTGATCACATGAGCAATAAATGGCGCCCGGCAACCCAGCTCGTTCACGGCGGTACGCTACGCTCACCCTATGGTGAAACGTCGGAAGCGATCTATCTGACCCAGGGTTTCGTTTACGAGAACTCCGAAGCCGCCGAAGCGCGTTTCAAGGGTGAAACGGACGGCTTCATCTACGCCCGCTACGCCAGCCCCACCAATGACATGTTCGAAAAGCGCATGTGCCTGCTGGAAGGCGCCGAAGACGCCCGCGCACTTGCGTCGGGCATGGCCGCCGTCACCGCCGCCATCATGTGCCAGTTGCGCGCCGGCGACCATATCGTCGCCGCCCGCGCCCTTTTTGGCTCCTGCCGCTGGGTGGTTGAAACACTTGCGCCGAAATATGGCATCGAATGCACGCTGCTCGACGGACGTGATCTCGGCAATTGGGAAAAGGCAATCCAGCCGAACACCAAGCTGTTCTTCCTCGAAAGCCCGACCAATCCGACGCTCGAAGTCGTGGATATTGCCGGTGTGGCGAAGCTCGCCAACCAGATCGGCGCCAAGGTGGTGGTCGACAACGTCTTCGCGACGCCGCTCTTCCAGAAGCCACTCGAACTCGGCGCCCATATCGTCGTTTATTCGGCCACCAAACATATTGACGGCCAAGGCCGCTGCCTCGGCGGCGTGATCCTGTCCGACAAGAAGTGGATCGAAGAAGAGCTGCAGGATTATTTCCGCCATACGGGCCCGGCCATGTCGCCCTTCAACGCCTGGACGCTTCTGAAGGGCATCGAGACCCTGCCGCTGCGCGTGAAACAGCAGACGGCCAATGCCTCGAAGATCGCCGATTTCCTCGCCGATAGCGGCAAGGTCGCCAAGGTCATCTATCCCGGCCGCGCCGATCACCCGCAGGCTGATATCATCGCCCGGCAGATGTCCGGCGGCTCCACCCTGGTGGCCTTCGAACTGAAGGGCGGCAAGGAAGCGGCCTTCAAGCTGCAGAACGCGCTTGAGATCGTGAAGATTTCCAACAATCTCGGCGATGCCAAGAGCCTCATCACCCATCCCGGCACGACGACGCACAAGAACCTCTCCGACGAGGCGCGTGCCGAACTCGGCATTTCCGGCGGCACGCTCCGCCTTTCCTGCGGCATCGAGGATACCGACGATCTGCTGGAAGATCTGGCAAAGGGTCTTGCGGCCGTTTCCGCCTGAAAATTCAATCCGCAAATCGCCATGGCCTGACCGCGTGTCGGGCCACGGTTTGCCCAAGCGGCCGGAAAAGCCCGCATCAGGCAACCAATATTTACCTTTATCGTTATCCCTAACGGTGGAAAACAGCGCAACAGGAGACGCCCCCTGCCCGTCAAGTCATTCATTTTCTTGACGATAGCCAGAGCCTATAGTGTAGGATGTGGCGGCAGGCATAATATCGAGGTGTGGCGCGTATGTATCGTGCTCTGACAAGGGATATCGAGGTAACGGTCGATCCGTATTATCTCGAGGAACAATCCGACCCGGATGACGATCGTTACGTCTGGGGCTACAAAGTCGTGATCGCGAACAATTCCGATGTCCCGGTGAAACTCGTGAACCGTTATTGGCATATTACCGATCAGAACGGACAGGTGGACGAGGTCTACGGGCCGGGCGTCGTGGGCGAACAGCCGCAGCTCAAACCCGGCGACAGCTATGAATACTCTTCCGGCTGCCCGCTGGATACGCCGTCAGGCCTGATGTTTGGCCATTATGAAATGGAAACGGAAAATGGCGAGGTGTTCAACGTCACCATACCCGCCTTTTCGCTGGATTCACCCGGCCTGATGCGCGTTCTGAACTGACGACATCCACCCGCCAAAGGAAAAGCCGCGCCTCTTAGAGCGCGGCTTTCGATTCAGGCATTCTCAAAAGATTCAGGCGTTCTCGAATTCGCTGACATCATAGCGATAGGTGGTGGAGCAGAACTCGCAGGTTACGGCAATGGCGCCGTCTTCCTCGCTCGCCTTGATCTCCTCGGCGGTGAAGCCGGAGAGCACACCTTTGATCTTGTCCCGCGAGCAGCTGCAGCGGTCGAAAATGGCCTGCGGATCATAGATGCGCACGCCACTTTCGTGGAAAAGCCTGTAGAGCAGGCGTTCCACCGGCACCTGCGGATCGGTCAGTTCATCAGTATCCACCGTGTTCAGCAGGGTTACGGCTTCAGTCCAGGCATCGTCCTCCTGCACCTCGTGGCCGCCCTCGTCACCATCGCCACCGTGCAGGTCGCGCATGCGCAACCGCTCGGGGGCCTGCGGCAGGAACTGCGCGATCAAGCCACCTGCACGCCAGCCGTGGCGCGGCTTGCCTTCACCGTCGCGGTCGAAGAACTCGGCGACGCCAAGGCGCACGCGGGTGGGAAGCTGTTCCGACTGGCGGAAATAGACCCCGGCAATGTCTTCCAGCGAAGAGCCATCCAGCGGCACGATGCCCTGATAGGGCTGCATGCCCATACCCTGATCGATGGTGAAGGCGAGAATACCGTTGCCCAGCAATTGCTCCGGCGAGGTTGCACCGGCCGCAACCGCTTCCGCCAGCCGCTCCTCATCAAAACGGGCATAAGCGCGCATGCTGTCCGGCGCGGAGAAATCGGCAACCAGCAGGTCAACCGGGCCGTCGCCCTTGGTCTGGACGGTCAGCTTGCCGGAAAACTTCAGCGAGGTGCCGATCAGCGCCGTCAGAACCGTCGCTTCCGCCAGAAGGCGGGCAACCGCGGCGGGATAATCGTGCCGTTCGAGGATGGCGTTCAGCAGCGGCCCGACCTGTACGGCGCGGCCGCGCACATCCAGACCTTCGACCTGAAAGGGCACAACCTTGTCGTCGCCAGCAAAATCGAGATCGTCCAGTTCAACCGTTACATCTGCCATGTGATACTCCTTGGCGCAGCCGTGGCGCCGCTACCGTCCAAAAGTCCGGCTTTTAAATGTGGTTTTTTCGCTTGTCGCACAGAGACCCGGGAAGCGAAACCGCTTCCGGAGAAAAACGTGCAAATCGTGATGACGGCCCGCCAGCAAACCGACGAGCCTTTTCGAAGTCCCACAGATGGTAATCGGTGCGTATAAGTTCAAGCACCCGGCCGACGATGATCAAGACCGGGTGAATTCCTCAGATCACGCCCATGCACCAGGCGATGACGGACTTCTGTGCGTGGAGACGGTTTTCCGCCTCATCGAAGACCACCGATTGCGGGCCGTCGATCACGGCATCCGTCACTTCTTCACCGCGATGCGCCGGCAGGCAGTGCATGAACAATGCGTCCTTTTCCGCCTTGGCCATCAGCGCCTCATTGACCTGATAGGGCTGGAAGATGTTGTGGCCGCGCGCCTTGTGCTCCTGGTTCATGGACACCCAGGTATCGGTGACAACGCAATCCGCACCCGCAACCGCCTTTTCCGCATCATGATACAGCGCGATCTCGCCGCCATTGTTGCGAGCCCAGTTCAGGAACTTGTCATGCGGTTCGGATCCCATCGGCACCGCCATCGTCATGCGGTAACCGAAGCGTGCCGAGCCCTCGACAAAGGAGTGCAGCACGTTGTTGCCGTCACCCGTCCAGGCAATGGTCTTGCCTTTGACCGGGCCGCGATGTTCTTCGAACGTCATGATATCCGCCATGATCTGGCAGGGATGGGTATCATCCGTCAGGCCATTGATGACCGGAACCGTTGCGTGTTCGGCAAGTTCGAGCAGGCGTGAATGGTCCGTGGTGCGGATCATGATGGCATCCACGTAACGCGACAGCACCTTCGCGGTATCGCCGATCGTTTCCGCACGACCGAGCTGCATTTCCGTACCAGAGAGAAAAAGGGTCTCGCCGCCGAGCTGGCGCATGCCGACATCGAAGGAAACGCGGGTGCGGGTGGAGGGCTTTTCAAAGATCATTGCCAGCATCTTGCCGGCAAGCGGCTTTTCCGCCGTTCCGGCCTTCGTGGCGACCTTGCGTGCGCGCGCATCGTCAAGAATTGCCCGCAGATCCTGCGAGCCGACGGCCGACAGGTCGAGAAAATGTTTAGGTGAAGCCATTTCAAACTGTCCCATGCTCGCGAGCCTCCGGGAAGAGGCCCGCCCTTTATTGTTTCCTCAGGCGATTTTCGCCTGTTTCGCGGTCAGGGATGCGGCTGCCGCTTCCACGCGTGCCAGACCTTCGCGGGCCTCTTCCGCCGTGGTGACGAGCGGCGGCAGCAGGCGGATGACGTTGTCTCCCGCCGGTACGCCGAGCAGATGTTCCGCACGCATGGCCTGCAGCAATTCGCCCGAGGGAACCCGGGCCTTGATGCCGAGAAGCAGGCCTTCGCCGCGAATTTCCTCGATCACATCCGGATAACGATCCTTCAGCGAGGCAAGACCCTGGCGGAAGACCAGCGCGACATCACGGACCTTTTCGAGAAAGCCTTCGGAGAGAACGACGTCGAGAACGGCATTGCCGACCGCCATGGCCAGCGGATTGCCGCCATAGGTGGTGCCATGCACGCCGGCCGTCATGCCGGAAGCGGCATCCGCCGTGGCAAGGCAGGCACCAAGCGGGAAACCGCCACCGATACCCTTGGCAACCGCCATGATGTCAGGCGCAACACCGGTCTGCTCATAGGCGAAGAGTTTGCCCGTGCGGCCGACGCCAGTCTGGACCTCATCGAAAATCAGCAGCATGCCATGCTCGTCGCAAAGCGAACGCAGCAGCTGGAGGAATTCCTTGCTGGGCGCGCGGATACCGCCCTCACCCTGAATGGGCTCGATCAGAAGTGCGGCCGTCTCCTGCGTGATGGCGGCCTTCAGCGCGTCGACATCGCCGAACGGCACCTGGTCGAAGCCTTCGACCTTGGGACCGAAACCTTCGAGATATTTCTGCTGGCCACCGGCGGCGATCGTCGCCAGCGTGCGGCCATGGAAGGCGCCTTCGAAGGTGACGATGCGGAACTTTTCCGGGTGACCCTTGGAATAATGATAACGGCGCGCGGTCTTGATCGCGCATTCCAACGCTTCCGCGCCGGAATTGGTGAAGAAGACCTTGTCCGCGAATGTCGCTTCCGTCAGGCGTTTTGCGAGTTTTTCCTGTCCAGGCACTTCATAAAGATTGGAGACGTGCCAGACCTTTTCGGCCTGGGTCTTGATCGCTTCCACGAGGTGCGGATGGGCGTGGCCCAGCGAATTGACCGCGACGCCGGCCGCAAAATCCAGATATCGCTCGCCGCTTTCCGTGAACAGCCAGACGCCCTCGCCTCGCTCGAAGCGCAGGGGGGCTCTCGCAAACGTATCGAACAATGGCGCGGCGGCTTCGGCCATGGCTGTATCACTCCTTGCGCGGATGCGCTGTCAGACGGTTGTCAATAGGCTGGCGAGGTTATCCCCCGCCTGAAAATCAAAAATGCCGCCTTGCGGCGGCACCGGCACTATTGTCACTTCGCCTGCCGATGTCAACAAAAGTCCGCATTTCCCGGGCGTCTCAAGCACTAGTAGACGGTGGCGAATGAGCCCCAAGGTGTTGCCTTTCAGACTCAACTCGCCAGCAAGTTGGGGAAAACCGGAAAATCGATTCCAGATGATTCCCCCGACTCTTGCCACGGAGTCGGGCTGGCACTAGGTTAATCGCTAATTACTAGACTGCATTGCGGCGGAACTAGTCACCGAAAATCTGGCGGAAACCACGCTTGCGGCACGCCCGCGGGGCGGAGAGGGATTCTGCCGAAAATACACGCGAAAAGCGGAGAAGCGGCATGAACTGGACAGACGAGCGAGTCGAGAAACTCAAGAAATTGTGGTCCGAGGGGCTTAGCGCCAGCCAGATAGCAGCACAGCTGGGCGGTGTCAGCCGTAATGCCGTGATCGGCAAGGTCCACCGTCTCAATCTGCCGGGACGCGTCAAGGCCGGCGGCCCTGTCACTTCGGCGCGTTCCGCGCCCAAGCGCACAGCCGCCCCTGCTCCCCGCGCGACAAATTTCGCGACCCGCGTCAGCGCGACGCCCGCACGGGTCTTGAGCCGCTCCAACGCGGCAACGGCGCTGCATGAGGAAATCGATATCGAGACCGCCGAAGTTCTCGACTACGTTCCCTCCAGAAACGTCGTAACGCCGATTTCCCGTCGCCTGACACTGACGGAACTGACGGAACGCACCTGCAAGTGGCCGGTCGGCGATCCGCTCAAGGACGATTTTCATTTCTGCGGTTGTGAAGCACTGGAATCTTCGCCCTATTGCAAGTTCCATGCAAAGCTCGCCTACCAGCCGGTGAGCGAGCGTCGCAAAGCTTGAGTGTTGCGGCACGCATTTGACACTCAAAAACTACGGGCCTTCGGGCCCGTTTTTTTATGACATAAAGTCAGAGGTTCTTTGCGGTCTCGGAATCAACCCAAGGGCAGATATCCCGCACCTCGCCTTCCTGAAAACCAGGCATGTTCCACTATCGGCCGGTTTGAATTTCTGGACAGGGTACACGACTTCGGTCCTTGCGGAGTTTCAGCCATATCGCGACGTGGCGTGCCCAAACAAAGCGTAACGTCGTCCTTGCGATGAGGGATTGCACCAGACACTCCGGCGTCATCCTTGGGCGTGTCGCGAGGATCCGCAACCTTTGATTTTTTGACGCGCATATCCTCCGGGAGGCGTTCGCCATCAACTGCAGGCGGCCTGGAAACCGGATGGCAGCGGTGTGATCCGACAATCCGGATTTACACCGCATTTAAGGCGCCCCTGACTACGGGGCCCGCTTTTGAAAAGATTCATAGTCAAAAAGCCCGAAACCGTTTCCGGTTTCGGGCTTTCTAAATTTTCGGTTGCACTATCGGCCTTGGCGAAACTATGCCGTTTGGCCTGGCTCAGGCTTCCATCGAATATCCGGCACCACGCACAGTGCGGATGACATCCTGCATATGCGAAAAATTGAGCGCCTTGCGCAGGCGTCCGACATGCACGTCGACGGTGCGCTCGTCGACATAGATATCGTGGCCCCAGACGCCATCCAGCAACTGCGAACGGGAAAACACCCGGCCCGGAGAGGTCATCAGGAACTCCAGCAGGCGGAATTCCGTCGGGCCGAGGCGCACTTCGCGGCTTTTGCGGTGAACGCGATGGGTTTCGCGATCCAGCTCGATATCACCGCATTTCAGCACCGAGGACAGAACCTCGGGACGCGCCCGGCGCAGCATGGCCTTGACGCGGGCCATGAGTTCCGGCGTCGAGAACGGCTTGACGACATAATCGTCAGCGCCGGTGGCGAGGCCGCGAACCCTCTCGCTTTCCTCGCCGCGCGCGGTCAGCATGATGATGGGCAGGCGTTCGGTTTCCGGCCGCATTCTCAAACGCCGGCACAGCTCGATGCCGGAAACACCGGGCAACATCCAATCCAGAATGAGAAGGTCCGGAATACGCTCCTGCAGCCGGATTTCCGCCTCGTCGCCACGGGGTATCGTGTCGACGTCATATCCCTCAGCCTCGAGATTGTAACGAAGCAGGACGCTCAACGCCTCCTCGTCTTCCACAACTGCAATCTTGGGCACCATATGCTAACTCCGCAAGCCTTCGCCTGTCTGTTACTCGGTCACCGAACCGAGCGTGTTGGAACTGTCGTCCTTCGGACGCTCGCCCTCCGGCTGGCTGCCGGTGGTCATGTAATAGATCGTCTCGGCGATATTGGTGGCGTGGTCGCCGATACGCTCGATGTTCTTGGCGCAGAAGAGAAGATGCGTGCAGGTGGTGATGTTGCGCGGATCTTCCATCATGTAGGTCAGAAGCTCACGGAAGAGCGACGTATACATGGCGTCGATTTCCTCGTCGCGCTCGCGGATAGCATTGGCCTTCTCGGCGGAGCGGGTGGAATAGACGTCAAGCACTTCCTTGAGCTGTACCAACGCCAGTTCCGACAGGTGCTCGATGCCACGGGCGAGCTTGCGCGGCACGCCGGTTCCGGCAACAGCGATCACGCGCTTGGCGGTGTTCTTGCCAAGATCGCCAACGCGCTCCAGATCAGCTGCGATACGCAGGGTGCCGATGATCTCGCGAAGGTCGGCCGCCATCGGCTGGCGCCTGGCGATGGTGACGATGGCCTTGTCGCCGATCTCGCGCTCGGAATGGTCGAGGATCGCGTCGTCGGAAATGACCTTCTGGGCAAGTGCGGCATCGGAATTGACGAGCGCACGCACGGCGTCGGCGCACATCTGTTCCGCAAGACCGCCCATTTCGGCGATGCGACGTGTGAGGAATTTCAGTTCGTCGTCATAGGCCGACAGAATATGCGAATGAGTCGTTGTCTGTGTCATGGTCTAGTCCTCCGGCTTGGCCTGCATGCGCGTGCCCGGAAGCGGGCACGGCAGAGGCACCAGTCTTGTTCGGTTTCGAGAAAGCGCCGGCCAGGATCAGCCGAAGCGGCCCATGATGTAATCCTGCGTGCGCTGGTCGTCCGGATTGGTGAACATCTTGTCGGTTTCGTTTTCTTCGACAAGATGACCAAGGTGGAACATGGCCGTGCGCTGGGAAACACGTGCCGCCTGCTGCATGGAGTGCGTGACGATGACGATCGTGTAATTCGTCCGCAGTTCGTGGATCAGCTCCTCGACCTTTGCGGTCGCGATCGGGTCAAGCGCCGAACAGGGTTCGTCCATCAGGATCACTTCCGGGCTGACGGCAACCGCGCGTGCGATGCACAGACGCTGCTGCTGGCCACCGGAAAGACCCGTGCCGGATTCGTGCAGACGATCCTTCACCTCGTTCCAGAGACCCGCCTTCTGCAGGCTCTGTTCGACGATCTGGTCCATATCCGCCTTGTTGCGGGCAAGCCCGTGGATGCGCGGGCCGTAGGAGATGTTTTCGTAGATCGACTTCGGGAAGGGGTTCGGCTTCTGGAACACCATGCCGACGCGGGCACGCAGTTCCACGACGTCGATCTGCTGATCATAGATATCGTCGGTGTCGAGCGTGATCTTGCCGGTGACCCGGCAGCCGTCGATCGTATCGTTCATACGGTTCAGGGTACGCAGGAAGGTGGACTTGCCGCAGCCGGACGGGCCGATCAGCGCGGTCACCGTATTTTCCCGAACGTTGAGGTTCACGTCGTAAAGCGCGCGCTTTTCGCCGTAATAAACCGAAACGTCCTTGCCAATCATCTTGTATGAAACTTCATTCATTTTCTTGTCCAGCGCCTTTTCAACTGCTGCTTCCGACAACATGTTCATTGCTCAATCTCCCTCTACCAGCGCCGCTCGAAGCGGCGACGCAACAGGATTGCGCCAACATTCATGACGATGAGGAACAAAAGCAGGATGATGATAGCGCCGGATGTCCTTTCGACAAAGGCGCGTTCGGCTTCGTTCGCCCACATGTAAATCTGCACCGGCAGGGCCGTGGACGGATCCATCGGCGTTGTCGGGTAATTCGCGACGAATGCCACCATGCCGATCAGGAGCAGCGGCGCCGTTTCGCCCAGTGCGTGGGCGAGGCCGATGATGGTGCCGGTCAGGATGCCAGGCATGGCGAGCGGCAGCACATGGTGGAAGATCGTCTGCATCTTGGAAGCGCCGAGACCGAGTGCCGCGTCGCGGATCGACGGCGGCACGGCCTTCAATGCGGCACGGGTCGCGATGATGATCGTCGGCAGCGTCATCAGCGTCAGGACAAGACCGCCGACCAGCGAAGCCGAGCGCGGAAAGCCCATGAAGTTGATGAAGACCGAGAGACCGAGCAGACCGTAAACGATCGAGGGAACGGCCGCGAGATTGTTGATATTCACCTCGATGAGATCCGTCAGACGGTTCTTCGGGGCAAATTCCTCAAGATAGATGGAGGCTGCAACACCGATCGGCAAGGACAGCACCAGGACGATCATCATCATATAGAAGGAGCCGATGAGCGCCACGCCGACACCCGCCGCTTCCGGACGGCTCGATGCGCCGTTAACAAAGATGCCGGTGTTGAAATGTTTGCCGAGCTGGCCGCTTTCGGCCAGCTGGTTCATCCAGCCGAGCTGCTGGTTCGAGATGCGGCGGTTCGCTTCATCCGCAGTCAGATCGACCTGGCCCTTGAAGGCACTGTCGACATCACCCGACGCCAGAAGCGTAACGGTGCGCGTGGTGCCGATGACGGCGGGATCGGCGACGACGATGTCACGCAGCTGCGTGCGCACGCTGTCCGAGATCATGACGTTGACGGCGCGAAGGCCGGCGCGGTCGGTCGGCGCAACGCCGAGAACCTTGGCAACCGCATCGCGGGCGATGACGGGGTAATTGGCCGTCATCAGCTTTGCGGGATTTGTGGCACGCTCATTCTTCGGATCGATGATCTGTTCCGAAAACTCGACCGGAACGGTGATCATCGTCTGCTGGAAGGCGGTGTGGCCCTTGGATACGACCGACCAGAGCAGCAGGAAGAGGAAGATGAGGCCGAAAGAAATCGCTGCCATTCCGTAGGCACGGAAGCGACGTTCGGCGGCATAGCGGCGCTTGATACCGATATCACGGCGCGTGGCCTTGTTCACGGCGCTGGCGCCGGCTGCGGGAGAGACGATGTCGGTCATTCATATTGCTCCCGGTATTTGCGCACGATGTAAAGCGCGTAGATATTCAGGCAAAGCGTGATGGCGAAAAGCGTGATGCCGAGCGCGAAAGCGACCAGCGTCTGCGGCGAGGTGAATTCAAGGTCGCCGGTAAGCTGGCTGACGATCTTGACCGTGACGGTGGTCATGGGCTCGAAAGGATTGAGCTGCAGGCGCGCCGCAACACCCGCCGCGAGAACCACGATCATGGTCTCGCCGATGGCGCGCGAGGCCGTCATCAGTACGGCGCCGACGATGCCGGGAAGAGCGGCGGGAACGATGACCTTCTTGATGGTTTCGGACCGGGTGGCGCCGAGGCCGAGCGAACCGTCGCGCAGCGATCGCGGCACGGCGGTGATGATGTCATCCGACAGCGACGAGACATAGGGGATCAGCATGATGCCCATGACGAAGCCGGCGGTGATGACGCTCTGCGCCTGGATGAAATTGGCGTAGTCACCCGTCGCCAGACCGTTGATGTGCGCGGAGATGTCTCTGAGGAAAGGACCGACCGTCGTCAGCGCGAAGAAGCCGTAGACGATAGTGGGGATGCCTGCGAGCACTTCGAGCAGCGGCTTTGCCACCGCGCGAAAGCGCGGCGAGGCATATTCCGACATGTAGATCGCCGAGAACAGGCCGACGGGAACTGCGACCAGCATGGCGACGAGGCCGATATAGAGCGTGCCGGCAAGCAGCGGGATCAGGCCGAACTGACCGGAGGAGTCCGTCGCACCGGCTGCCGCAAACCGCGGATCCCATACGGTTCCGAAGAAGAACTGGTGCGCAGGGACCATGGTGAAGAACTGGATCGCCTCCGTCAGCATCGAGAGCACGATGCCGATGGTCGTCAGGATGGCGATGGACGAGGCGACGAGCAGCGCCGCGAGAATGACCTTCTCGACCTGGTTGCGCGCCCTGAAGCGCGGGGCGATCGCCCGCAGCGCATAGGCTGCACCGCCAAGCGCGACCAGCAGCACCGTCGCAATCATCGCGATGCGGCTGGTGGAAGTCATGGCGTTGAGCGTTTTGGCGGCATCAACCATGAACCGCTCGGGATCGCCGGCGATCGCGACACCCTTTGATGCCAGAAGCGGCCGGACCGCTGCCGTGTCCGCCTCAACCTGCGCGGTTTCCTCCGGCGTCAGCCGCTGAAGGCCGCGGGCGATGGAGGTCACCATGCCATAGGTCAGGCTCTGCTGTGCCTCGGATTGCGCCCGGATATCCTCCGGGAAATTGCCGCGCACCGCAGAGGTGACGAGCAACGGGCTGACGACCAGCCAGGCACAGAGGATGAACGCCGCGGGCAAGACAGCCCAGACGACCGCGTAAGAGCCGTGATAACCGGCACGGGAATGCATGCTGGAGGGGCGACCACTAGACAGGACAACAGCGCGGCGGCTGCCGAGCAGATAGCTGCCGATGCCGATGAGCGCCAGTATCAGCAAAAGGATCGATGTGTTCATTAGAGTTCCCTCGGCGTGCCTCAAGAGCACGGTGCGATATCGGGCAAATCAAAAAGTCATCAAAACGAGACCGCTGGACCATCCGGAGATGCTTGCCGCCTGACTGTAATAAAGTCTGGCAAGCGTCAAGGTTGATACATCCTATCCATCTGTAATCCATGAATAATCATGTGGATGGCGATGGATGGGAACTGTCAACCGGAGACAATCGCCGAGGCGGAATGGCACCGAAGCGGAACGAGGGGTGCGGCAGGCCGCACCCCTCTTTCTTTATTACATCGAAGCGCCGGCAGCGAACTTGGCGCGGATTTCTTCACGCTCTTTGTCCGGAGCGGCAACGAGGCCGTAGTTTGCGAGCGGGGAGTCGGGGCCGATCATTTCGTCAGAAACGAAGAACTCGACATATTCCTTGAGGCCCGGGATAACGCCCAGGTGAGCCTTCTTCACGTAGAAGAACAGCGGGCGGGAAACCGGGTACTTGCCGCTGGCAACGGTTTCCGTGGACGGAACGACGCCGGAAACGGTCGCAACCTTCAGGCGGTCAGCGTTGTTTTCATAGAAAGCGAGGCCGAAAACGCCGAGGCCAGTCTTGTTGGCGTCGATACGGGCCAGCGTTTCGGTGTAGTCGCCGTCGATGTCGACTGCAGCGCCGTCCTTACGGACTGCAACGCACTTGGCAGCAGCCTGCTTGGCATCGGTGATCAGCTTCTTGATGGCGTCGGTGGCGCCAGCTTCCTTGCAGCCGTCAGCCATGATCTTCTCTTCGAAGACTTCGCGCGTGCCGTGCTTGGAACCCGGGATGTAAGCAGCGATCGCTACGTCCGGCAGTTCCTTGTTGATTTCGGACCACTTCTTGTAAGGGTTGGCAACGAGCTTGTCGTCCTTGACGATTTCAGCGGCGAGAGCGAGGTAAAGGTCCTTCGGCTCAAGCTTGATGTCCTTGTTGGAGGAGTCCATCGCAAAGACGATACCGTCGTAACCGATCTTCACTTCCTGAACGTCGGCAACGCCAGCAGCCTTACAAGCAGCCAGTTCGTCGCTCTTGATCTTGCGCGAAGCGTTGGCAACGTCGATCGTGCCTTCACCGACGCCGGAGCAGAATGCCTTCAGACCACCGCCCGTGCCGCCGGATTCAACGACCGGAGCCTTGAAGTTCGGGAAGGTCTCGGCAAAGGTTTCGGCAACGATCTTGGCGTAGGGCAGAACCGTGGAGGAACCAGCAACCTGGATCTGGTCGCGAGCAGCGGCGGCGCCAGCGAAGGCGACAGAAGCCACCAGGGCTGCTGCGGAAAATTTAGCGAAGTTCATTTGTCTCTCCCGTCGTGGGCTTTGTTGTGGACGCAGCCGATAGCGACACTCGCTCTTAGCTTGCGCTCGGCGACCTTTTCTTAACCACCGTAGCCACATCCTTTTATGTCACTTCAGTGAAAGATTTGTGACAACCTAAATTATTGATTTAATTTATAAAGTTTTGCGATATTAAAAGCCGCAACGTCCTTTATGTCAAAATCTGACGGTGAAGTCCGTGCCATTGCCCAGTTCCGATTTAATAATGAGGCGGGCGCGGTGGCGGGTGAGGATGTGCTTGACGATGGCAAGCCCCAGCCCCGTTCCCTTTTTCGAGCGGCTGTCGGCGACGCTGACGCGATAAAAACGCTCGGTCAGGCGCGGCACATGTTCGGCGGGAATGCCCGGTCCCTTGTCGATGACGCTGACCTCAACCGGCTTGCCGGGTTCGGCCCGCAGCCAGACATCCACGACCTTGCCTTCCTGGCCATATTTACAAGCATTTTCAACGAGATTCTGGAAGACCTGCACCAGCTCGTCGCGATCCCCCTGCACTTCTGCCGGGCGGTCGGGCAGATGCAGCGTGATGGTCACATCCAGCTCGTCCGCAAGCGGCAGCAGCGCATCGCGCACATGGCCGATGACGGGCACGAGATCGACCTTCTGGTCCGGCGCGATGTTTGCCCGCAATTCCAGCCGCGAAAGGGACATGAGATCGTCCACCAGCCGGCTCATGCGGGTTGCCTGGTCCAGCATGATGGCAAGGAAGCGCTCCTGCGCCTTTGGGTCGCTGCGGGCCGGCCCCTGCATGGTTTCGATGAAACCGCGCAGGGAGGCGAGCGGCGTGCGCAATTCGTGGCTCGCATTGGCGACGAAGTCGCTGCGCATACGGTCGATGCGGCGAAGCTCCGAGACGTCACGGAACGACAGGATGTAGAATGGCGGGCCTGCCCCCTCGCCCACATCCGCACGGGCGATGCGAACGATGAAGACCCGTTCGGAGGGAAAACGCTCCGAATGTTCGACCTGGTTGGGCTGGCCGGTGGTGATGGTTTCGCGGATGACATCCAGCAGGCCGGGCGAGCGCAGCCTTGCGGAAATATGCGCGCCGGCGGGCAGCTGGCCGAAAGCGCGTTCGGCCGCACCGTTCTGGAACAGGACGCTGGCATTCTTGTCGAGGATGAAAACGGGCGTGTCCAGCACTGCGAGGCCTGCCCTCACACCGGAAACGACGCTTTCACTCGGCGCTTCCGGCTCGTCCGTTTCCTCGCCCCTATTTCCGTTCTTTTCGGAAACCGTGGCTGGCCGGTCCCGAACGGTGAGAATGGCAATGACGGCGCAGAGCCACAGGGCGGCGGGCATATAGGGCGTGTTGAGCTCCGCAACCGCCACGACGGCAAGCATGCTGACGATGAGAAGGGGCAACCAGTTCCGCCCGAGCTTTCTTCCCAGGAGCCTTAGTCCACCATCGCCTTCCGTGACTGCCATTTCAGCCTGCTTTCCATTCTCTGTCTGACAGCGCATCGAAATCTCATAGGCCAGCTTTATGACAGAGATTCATCATCGCGCATTTTCCACAACGTATATGCGCAAAATCGCAGCCGCAATCGTCACCGCCGCCACAGCCCCGCCAACCGGTCCTCTTTCACTTGAATTCCGGCAATGGATGTGAACTCATTGGCGGCGAGTTGCCTTTACACAACAACAGCCGGAGGAAACCATGGCCGAAGAAACGAAGAAGCGGACGGTCGAAATCACCATTGGCGGCAAGCTGCGCAGCTTCGATATCGACGATCCGGTTCTTCCAGACTGGGTGGAGGAAAAGAAACTTTCCGCCGGCGATTTTCCCTACGACAAGAAGATGAAGCGGGAGGATTACGACGCCACCCTGGAGGCGCTGCAGGTGGAGCTGGTCAAGGTGCAGTTCTGGCTGCAGGCCACCGGCAAGAAGGTCATGGCGGTTTTCGAGGGTCGCGATGCGGCGGGCAAGGGCGGCGCGATCTTCGCGACCCGGGCCTATCTCAACCCCCGCTATGCCCGCGTGGTGGCGCTGACCAAACCAACGGAAACCGAGCGCGGCCAATTGTATTTCCAGCGCTATATCTCGCATTTTCCGACCGCCGGCGAATTCGTCCTCTTCGACCGTTCCTGGTATAACCGCGCCGGCGTGGAGCCCGTCATGGGTTTCTGCACCCCGGATGAACACAGGCGCTTCCTCAAGGAAACCCCGCGTCTGGAAAAGATGCTGGTCCATGAAGACATCCATCTTTTCAAGTTCTGGCTCGACATCGGCCGCGAAACGCAGATCGACCGTTTCCATGACCGCCGCCACAGCCCGCTGAAATGCTGGAAGCTTTCGGACATGGATATTGCCGCGCTGACAAAATGGGACGACTACACGCAAAAACGCGACGAGATGCTGGAAAAGACCCACACCGATGCCGCCCCCTGGACGGTGGTGCGCGCCAATGACAAGCGCCGGGCGCGGGTGAACCTCATTCGCCATATTCTCCTGGCGCTCGATTATGAGGGCAAGGACAAGGAGGCAATCGGTAAAATCGACGACAAGATTGTCGGATCGGGACCGAATTTTCTCAAATAGAAGCGGAAACCACGACAGGCGCCCTATTCGAGGCGCCTGTCCTTCCCTTACTGGCCCGGCAGGATGCGCACGGAATAAAGATTGATCGGGCGGCCGCTGCCGTCGATATCGCTGTTGATGAAAATCTTGCCCGGCGCATTCGGCGACAGCGAACGCTCGAATGTTGCGTTGAGCAGCATGTCGGCACGCTCGGCCGTGGCGGTGAAGCGGTGGCGGGCGCAATCACCCAGCGTAGCGAAATTACAGGAGACGGATACCTGCGTCTGGCGATCGCTGGAGGATTGCAGCGTGATCGAGATGGTCGAGGACTTGCCTGCCATATCGCGCATTACCTCCACCGGAACCTCGACGCTGACGGCGCCATCCTGTGCCACGCTTCTCGAAGTCACCCGTATTGCCTTGCCGGCGGGCGTGGCGATGTTTTCGACATTGGCGCGCGGGCCGGCTGAAACGCCGGAACTACCCCGCTCGGCATTGAAGACCTCGACCCAGTCATCGGAAAAGCCGCGGCCTGCCGAAAGGCTCGGCGCGGGCTCCGTGCCGTTGAAATCCTCCGCCTGCACCTGCGCCGGCGGATTGGGCACGCTGGTATCGCGCTGTTCCGGCGACAGCAGCAGGCCGGAAGAATAAACCCACCAGGCGCCGAAACCGATAAAGGCCAGAAGCGTCACATAGATGAAAAGCCGGGCAAACAGGCCACGGCGCTTGCGGCGGCCAACCGCGCCTTCCGGACGGAAAGCAAGCGACGCATCGGCCGCGCTGGAGCCCCGCTTCGGCGGCTTTCCATTGCGCCGCGCCGCATTCAGCGGCTCCGGAGCAGCGGCAGCGGCACCCGGCCGCACCTCGCGCGTTTCTCCGCGCAGTTCCGGCTCGACGGCCATATTGTCGTGATGGGGGCCCTGCGAAACCGGATCAACCGAGTGATCGTCCTGCGCCGGACTTTCCGGCACAGGCGGGCGCAATTGCTGCTCCACCCTGTCCAGGAGACGGTTGCGCTCTTCATTTTCGATGAGATGGATCAGGCTTTCGAGCCGCTGGCGCTGCTGGGAGACGACCTGCGGATCGTCTATGCCCTGCTTGCGCAGGCCCGCTTCCAGTGCCTGACGGGAGGATTGGTAAATGCGTGCACGAACTTCGGCGTTCGATCTGTCCGATTTTTCCAGAGCATTTCTGATTGCCGTTTCCAGTCCGCTCACGACCGATCCTTGTTCTGTTGCGCTGTGCAAAAATATGCCGCGCTGCGCCATGTCTTCACGATTCGGTAACGGCTATGCCGCCCCTCCGCAAGCGTCGTTTATGATAAAGACCGGATTGCCTTGAGGAAAATCGATCCATTGTGGCGTTACGAACGCAGGTTCGAGAGGTCTGCACCGTGCTGTTTTCGCTTTCAATCCGTCGCCGAACGCGATATTGACTTACGTGCGCGTAAACGTAATTCGTGGGAGGAGACATGCTACCGTCCGTGCTGAAAGACAATCTGCGTCTTCCGGTCATAGCATCACCGCTATTCATCATTTCGCATCCGCAACTGACGCTAGCGCAGTGCAAGGCCGGCGTCATCGGCGCTTTTCCGGCGTTGAACGCGCGGCCTGAAAGCCAGCTCGACGAATGGCTGGCGATGATCACCGAGGAACTGGCCGCGCATAATCGCGCCAATCCCGACCGCCCGGCGGCACCCTTCGCGGTCAACCAGATCGTGCACATGTCCAACCGGCGACTGGAGCACGATCTCGGCCTTTGCGTGAAATACAAGGTGCCGGTGGTGATTTCTTCGCTGGGTGCGGTGCCGGAAGTCAATGCCGCCGTGCATTCCTATGGCGGCATCGTGCTGCACGACATCATCAACGATCGCCATGCCCGCTCCGCCATCCGCAAGGGTGCGGATGGGCTGATCGCGGTGGCGGCCGGTGCCGGCGGACATGCGGGCACGCTTTCACCCTTTGCCCTCGTTCAGGAAATCCGCGAATGGTTCGACGGCCCGCTGCTTCTGGCCGGCGCCATCGCCAATGGCGGTTCCATCCTCGCGGCGCAGGCGATGGGTGCGGATATGGCCTATATCGGCTCCCCCTTCATCGCCACCGAAGAGGCACGCGCCTCCGAAGGCTATAAACAGGCGATCGTCGACGCACAGGCGAAGGACATCGTTTATTCGAACTACTTTACCGGCGTGCACGGCAACTATCTGAAAAGCTCGATCCTCGCCTCCGGCATGGACCCCGACAAGCTGCCCGAAGCCGACCCTTCAAAAATGGATTTTGAAACCGCCACCGGCGGTGCCAAGGCGTGGAAGGACATATGGGGCGCTGGCCAAGGCATCGGCGCCGTCAAGGCGGTGGAACCGGTGGCGACACTGGTCGATCGGCTGGCGAGCGAATATGAAGCGGCGAGAAACCGCATCTGCGCAAAAGCCTGACGCCACCTGTAAACAACGGACAGGCAAAGCTTTTTGCGGAAATTTCAAAAGCCTTGCATTCAAGGCTTGAAATCCGTCGGCATTGCCTGTATCAGCCCGCCATGAAGCTGATCCGCAACAAACGGATCATGCTCGGGCCGCTTTAGCTCAGTTGGTAGAGCACGTCATTCGTAATGACGGGGTCACGTGTTCGAGTCACGTAAGCGGCACCATTTTCAAACAAAGAAATCCATATCAAAGCGCTGGTTCCTGAACCTAGTTTCTCTGATGCCTTCGCTGAAGCGAGAGGGCTGACACGATCCGGGTTTCTTGCACGTGCGGCTAAACACGAGATGTCGAACGCAAGCGGCAAATGATGCCCAGCCGAATGTATCGCCTTATCCGCATTTCGATCTTCGACCCCAATGGCGGCTGGCTAGAACTGCATGAATGGATTGGATTTAAATTAGGACAACTTCAGAAGTTCTGCCACATCTGCGTTTAGAGCTGAAGCGATCTGCTCCACGGTTTCAAGTGTGGCATTTATCTGCCCTGCTTCAACCCTGCTTACATAGGCCTGATCGGCTTCAATGCGCATCGCAAGTTCTTCCTGCGAAATGCCCAGCGCAACCCGCTTTTCCTTTACAGCCAATCCGAAGCGTTTCTTGATCTCCATGAACGGCACAAGGCCGTTGCGTGAAAAATTTCTCCATGTATTTTAATACATATTTGATTTCGAACCACCTGCCACCTATGGCGCAAGATCATGAATGATTACAATTTTTTGGCGGATTTGCTGGATACATTCCAATCCTCACCGGACTGGATCAAGGCGCTATGGCTATTGATTCCTCCCTGCTTCCTGCTGGCCTTGATAAAAATCCTGACGCGTTATCGCCTCGTCAGCAAGCAGATCAAGGCGAGGCTTGTCGATGAAATCATTTTGCCTATCGACCACCAGTCCGATGGCCATATGCAGATTGCCAATCGTCGGTCAGAGATAACCCGAAGATCGCCAGGGCTACTGCTTGATGAAACGTCCACCAGTTCCCGCGATCACCAAAACCTTTGAAACCAAACCGCCCACCACACGTTCTCCGGCAGATCACAAGCAACCGGAAAGCCCTTCATCGTGGACGTCATTCGTATTCTCATCGCCATCATCCTTCCGCCCGTCGGCGTGTTTCTTCAGGTCGGGCTTGGCCTGCATTTCTGGCTGAATATTCTCTTGACGCTGTGCGGTTATGTTCCCGGCATTATTCACGCCATCTGGGTGATCCTGCGCAGGTGAAATCCTGCCTGCGGCGATGGGACGCCCGCAACATTTCAGTACGTGATTAAATTCTCAAGAGCGGCTGGAACCTCACCTTCTCCTTCACGTTATGGTGATGACAACTGCCAAGGAGAATATCATGAACCAGATCATCTACATCGTCGGCCTCGTCGTCATCGTCCTGGCGATCCTGTCGTTTTTCGGCTTCCGCTGATCCCCGTTGTCAATTCGCCGGCTTGCGCATATCCTAGGCAGCAGTGACACACGACTGCGTTCATGGGTTGCTTCGCTTGTCGGGTGTATTTCGGGATCGCGTTGCTCTGGGAGGTGCACGATGAAGAACGAGAGATGGACAGAACCTGTCGAGGTCAATCTTGAGGCGAATGGCAAGAGTGTCATCGCCGGCCCCTTCGAAGCGCTGACATTATTGACCGAAGGCTGGCCCCAAATTGGCGGATTGAGTTTCGTGAGAGCCAGAAGCGCGTGCCGCGCAGCCCTGGACGGACGCAAATCGCCGGAAGAAGCGCGCAAGTGCTTTACCGATGCGGTTTCCGAGATACAGAAAAACCCGCACTGACAGGCCCAGACGAAAACGGCTCCCGCAAGGGAGCCGTTTCTTTATGGGGTGCACTTCCGCTGGCAAACAGGCGGTGGCGCCTTTTTGAAGCTTACATCCAGTATGGCGATACGCCGTAATAGTCATAGACCTTGCGGTCCTTTGCATAGAGCAGGTCGTCATCGTCAAGATTGGTGAAGTGCGGCGCGTTTTCAATCTGTTCCTTGGTCAGATCGATACGATAACCATCCACTTCCTCGTCATAGTGAAGCTTCTCCCAGGGAAGCGGATAATAGTCGTCACCGATGCCGAGGAAGCCACCAAAGCTCAGCACGGCATAAGCGACCCGCCCGCCGCGTTTTTCCAGAATGATGCGCTGGATCGAACCGATATGCTTGCCGTCAGCGCCATAAACGCGGGTGCCTTCCACCTTGTCGCTGGCGATAAGGTTCGGCGTGTCCTTGACATAGGGGTCCTGTCCGGTGTGGGGTTCCTGATACGACATCTTGTTTCCTCCTTGATTTTCCGCGTTGGTGTCACGTCTGGTAAACCCCGGCACCGGCAAATCGTTCCGAAAGCTTCCCGGCGCTGCGACCGGAATTCCCCTGAAGAAGGACGGAATGAAAAGGCGTCTACTGGCGGATTTTTTGCCAGACGGACGGGGAAACGCCGACCATCTTGCGGAAAACGCGGGAGAAATGCGCCTGATCGGAAAAACCGGCGGCGATGGCGATATCGGTCAGCGCCATGTCGGGCCTCATCATCAGTTCCTTGACGTGATCGATGCGTGCCTGCATCTGCCACTGATGCGGCGGCACGCCGGTAGACGCCTTGAAGGCGTGGCTGAAATGGGATTGCGACAGGTTGGTGAGTTCCGCCAGTTCCTCCAGCCGGATCGACCGCAGGCAATGTTCGCGAATGTAATCCGTCGCCGCCCTTAATTGCCAGGCGGCAAGCTTGCTGCGCCTCCTGACCGGCTCCCGCTTCACCTTGAGGAAATCCGTCAAGAGCGCGAGCACGAGGCTTTCGCCATAGAGATCGTGCAGCGGATCGGGATTATCGCATTCGGCAGCGATCAGCCGCGCGAGCGCCAGCAGGCGTTCATCCTCGAACATCAGATGCGGATCGAGAAGAGCGTGCGGATCGAAGCCTTGCACCAGCCGTGCACCCAGCAATCCCGCATCGAAATGCAGATCGAGATGGCGCACGAAGGAGACATTGCTGAGTTCGGCATGCACATCCAGATCGGCGGGCACGAAGGAAATCCGGTTCGCCCTGGACGATCCGTAAGTGTCGCGGCGGCAGCGGTTCATCATGAACCGGCCGTCATCCGTCCCATCCATATCGAGCAGGAAAACGAAACGCGGATCCTTGCCAACATAACGGCCACCCGCCTTCGGCGCGCAGCGCACGTCCCAGAGGTCAGCGACGATGCCGTTCCACACCCTCGAGCGCGGACCGCCGATAACGGCAAAGCCCTCGATCTCATTTTCCATCCGCACGCGGAAAGCCATGGCCTCTTGATCCCGCAAGGCGCCATGGCGCCACTATAAACATGATAAATCTATTCATGTTTATAGTGGCAAACTATATTTCCCGCAACTGCCGGCCATAGGCCCGCTATCACCACTTCTTGGAAAGCTTGAAGGTGATGGTACGGCTATCGCCCCAGCCGCAGACGGAGACGCCGGCGCAGCTTTTCACATATTCCTTGTCGAAAAGATTGGCGACGTTGACCGATGCGGTCCAGTCGTTCTTCTCGTAGCGGATGGCGGCATCGAAGACCGCAGCGTCTGGTACACGCAGCGTGTTTGCCGCATCCGCCCAGGACTTGCCCTGATAACGCACGCCGCCGCCAATGCTGAGGCCTTCAAACGTCTCATCGGTGAAGGCGTAGTCTACCCATAGCGACGCGGTGTGAGCAGGCACGATCCACGGTGATTTGCCGATCAGGTTGGGATTGGCATCCTTGGTGATATCGAGATCGGTATAGGAATAGGAGGCGAGCGCCTTCCAGTTATCGTCGAGATTGGCCTTGGCTTCCAACTCGAAGCCGGTGGATTCCACCTGCCCGAACTGGCCGCTCGTGGTTATGCCGCCAGCCGTATAGGAAACGATGGCATTGTCCTTGACCAGTTTGAAGACGGAAGCCGTGATGCTGCCGTCGAAGAAGCTCGGCTCGTATTTGATGCCGGCCTCAAACTGGTGCCCTTCTTCTGGAGAAGCCGGGGTGCCGTCGGCGAGCGTATCGATCAGCGGATTGAAGAAGGTGGCTGCCGAAACATAGGGGGTCAGGCCATTGTCGAATTCATAGGCCAGACCGGCACGGCCGCTCAGCGCGTCATCATTGGAGCGGCGGGAAACACCCGCCGGCAGCCTGTTGTCCAGCTCGGTATCGACATAGTCATAACGGCCATTCAGCGTGACCAGCCAGCCATCGCCAAAACGCAGCTGATCCTGGGCATAGATGCCGATCTGCTGTTGGGTGACAATATTGTCGGCATAAACGAAGTTCGTTCCCTGCGTCGAGCCATAAACAGGATTGAGCGCACCGATCGCGTTCGATCCGCAGCAGGCCTGCACCTGATCCAGCCGGTAATATTTGTAGTCGAGGCCGACCAGCAGCGAATGGCTGATCGCGCCGGTATCGAACTGGCCTTCGAGGCGGTTATCGATGCCGAAACTGTCAACCTTCGACACGCCGTCATAACCGAAGCGGGTCAGCATATAGTCGTTGGTGGCGGGATCGAGGATCGGCTGGCCGTTGGCATCGGCATTGGCCCAGCCGCCCGCATAGGGTCCGGTCTCGTGCTTGTAGAGGTGGCCGTAACGGGCGTTCTGGCTGATCTTCCAGCCATTGTCGAATTCGTGGCTGACTTCGTAGCCCACCATCGACTGATAGACACGGCCATTATCGATATCCGGTTCGCCATAAAAGGCCTTGCGGTCAAGCTTGCCGAACGGCGCATCGACCACGGTGCCGACATAGGGCAGGAAGCCGTTGCCGACATGGACCTGATCGAGTGCCGAGAAATAACCGTAGAGCGTGGCGCTCGTCTGGGCATCCGGCTCGAAGGTGATCTGCGGCATGATGAAACCGCGCAGATCCTCGGAATAGTCGGTGTAATTGTCGCCGCCCGAGACCTTGCCGGTGACGCGATATTTCCACACGCCCTGCTCATCAACCTTGTCGCCGAGATCGAAACCGAAGAAGGCATTGCCGAAATTGTTGATGCCGATTTCCGTTTCGCGGATCGGCTCGTCCTGGGTGCGCTTGCGGACCAGCTGCACGATACCGCCGGGATTGGCGCCACCATAAAGCACCGAAGCAGGCCCTTTGAGAATCTCCACCCGCTCCAGACCGTAGGCATCCATCTGGAAACCGCCGAAACCATAGCTGAACAGGTTCAGCCCATCGAGGAACACACCGGTCTGGGTTGCCTGGAAACCGCGGATGTAAAACCAGTCCGTATCCGGGTCCGTGCCAAAAGGCTCCGCCGTCACGCCGGGCGTATAACGCAGCACCTCGTCAATTTTGGTCACGGCGCCGCGGTCGTTCATTTCCTGACGGCCGACGACCGATACGGACTGGGGAATGTCTTTCGTTTCCGTCTCGGTTTTCGAACCCGTCGCGCTTTTCTTCGCGACATACCCTCGGACCGGTCCTGTCGCGTTTTCCGCGCCCTGTCCTTCAACGGTAATCTGTTTCAGGACGGTCGTTTCCTGTGCGTGGCCCATCACAGGCCCCATCAGAACAACGGCAGCCGTTCCCAAAGCCAGACGGCTCAAAAACTTCCCATGCAAATTTTTCACGATATGCCCCGAAACAGATAGCGGCCGATGTCCATATCCGACAGGCCGCAACACCTCAATTAAGATGAGTGTTTACATCAGGATTAAGACGGGATGCTTGTCGTTTTCGGGGCGGATTTGAAGCTTATTGGCTTCTCGCACAGCTTCAGACCCGTCATTTATAAGGCAAGGCGTGGATGTCAGCCCTTGCGCCGGCCGATCCGCGCAAGCAGCACTACGGGAAGCATGCCGATGACGACAATCGCCAGTGCTGCGATAGATGCCTCCTCATAGGTGCCGCGCGCCGCTTCGCCATAAAGATGGGTGGCGAAGGTTTCAAAATTGAGCGGTCGAAGGAGAAGCGTGGCGGGAAGTTCCTTGACGCAATCGACGAAGATCAGCAGTGCCGCCGCCGCCAGCGAGGCTTTGGAAAGCGGCAGATGAATCTGGCGGAAGGTCTGGGTCGCGGATCGCCCAAGCGTGCGCGAGGCGTGATCGAAGGATTGTGGGATGCGGCTCAAGCCCGCATCGACACCGCCCGCCGCAATGGTGAGGAAACGAGCGGAATAGGCATAGATGAGGGCCGCGCCACTGCCGATGAAAATCAGGCCGGTGGAAATGCCGAACCAGTCACGCATGGTCTGGTCTACAAAACGGTCGAAACCGCCAAGCGCGATCAGCACGCCGATGGCGATGACCGTGCCGGGGGCCGCATAACCGACCGTCGAGAGGCGGTAGGACCAGAGCGACAGGCGCCCCGGAGCAAGGCGCATGGCATAAGCGACCGCGAGGCCGAGGATCAGGGTGATCAACGTCGCCAGCCCGGCAAAGACGATGGTGTTCACGGCCTCATCGGCAAAACGGGCCGACAGACCACTGAAACGGAACCGCTTCCATGCCTCGATGACGAGATAACTCGCCGGCGCCACGAAGCCGATCAAGACCGGCAGGCTGCCGAGCGTAAAGGCCGCCCAGCCCTTCGGGCCGGTCAGCCGCAGCGGCTCCAGCTCCCGGCTTTTCTGCGCGGAAACCGCATAACGCTGCTTGCGCCGCGCCCAGCGCTCCAGCGCCACGAGGGCGACAACGATGAACAGCATGGAAAGCGCGATCTGCGCCGCACCCGGCAGGTCCGATTTCGTGACCCAGGTGGTGTAGACCGAAACCGTGAGAGTGCGGACGCCCAAAAATTCCGAAGCGCCGATATCGTTCAACGCCTCCATCAGCGCGAGACTGACACCCACCGCGATTGCCGGGCGCGCCAGCGGAACCGCGACCTTGAAAAAGGCCGCACGCCGGGAAACGCCGAGCGTGCGGGCCACTTCCAGCAGGTTACCCGCCTGCGTCAGGAACATGGCGCGCACGGGAATATAGACATAGGGAAACAGCACGAAGCCGAGAAGGACAATGCAGCCCACCGTCGACCTTATGTCCGGCAGCCGGAATTCGCGCGGGCTGGAATAACCGAGCAGCCACCGTATCGCGCCCTGCACCGGCCCGATCGGATGCAGAATATCGAGATAGGCGTAAGCGACAATATAGGTGGGCATTGCCAGCGGCAGCAGCAGCGCCCATTCCAGCACTCTGCGGCCGGGAAAATCATAGGCGGTGACCAGCCAGGCGGCAGAGGTTCCCACCACACCGGCCAGCAGCCCGACACCGGCAAGAAGGATCGCCGTATCCGGCAGGGCTGTCCATAGCACGGTCGCACCGAGATGGTCCCACAGGCCTTCCGAGCCCTGCACCGCCTGCGAAACAAGTGCCAGAACCGGTACCATGGCGCCACAGACCGCCAGCAACGAAAGGCCCAGCCACCAGAAGGTGGAGGAAAACCTGGCTCTCGCCCGGGGTGTCAATGGCTGGGTGGCGTCTGCGTTCATGTGCTTCTGGAAAATACGCGGAAAGGCGCTCGCGGGTGCGAACGCCTTCCACCTTGTTATCGTCGACTGGACTTACTTGTCGAAACCAACCTTGTCGACCAGCTCGCTCGCCTGCTTACGGTGCGAGACGATTTCCGTGAGCGGCTTGTTGTCGATCTTCAGCGTTCCGAAGGAAGCGATGATCTCGTTGAGAGCTGCACCCTGCTTGACCGGATATTCGTAGTTGGCTTCGGCATAGATCTTCTGGGCTTCGTCAGAGACGAGATATTCCAGGAGCTTGACGGCTTCCGCCTTGTTCGGAGCGTTCTTGGCCACGGCCGCGCCCGAAATGTTGACCTGAGTGCCGCCATTCTTGAAGGTCGGCAGAACCACCTTGATGGCATCGCCCCACTTCACCTGCTCCTCGCCGCCCTTGCCCGAGCGCATCAGGCCGACGTAATAGGAGTTGGCAATGCCGATATCGCAAATGCCACCGAGAATGTCCTTGGCAACGTCACGGTCGCCGCCGCCAGCCTTGCGGGCAAGGTTATCCTTGACGCCGGCAAGCCACTTTTCGGTGTCCGCCGCGCCGTAATGGGCGATGTAGTCGGCAAACAGCGCCGTGTTGTAGGGATGCTGGCCGGCGCGGATGCAGACCTTGCCCTTCCACTTCGCATCCGCCAGATCTTCATAATTGAAGGAGGCGAGATCGAGATCCTTCGCCGCATAAAGGACGCGGGCGCGCATGGAAAGCGCGAACCAGTGACCCTTGGCATCGCGAAGCTCAGCCGGAACAGCCTTGGTCAGCGTCTCGGATTCGACCGCCTGGGTGACACCCTTTTCGGCGAGATCAACGAGATTACCAGCATCCACCGTCATCAGAACGTCGGCAGGCGAGCTGGCGCCCTCGCTCAGAACGCGCTCAGCAAGACCGTCCTTCAGGAACACGGTGTTGACCTTGACGCCGCTCGACGCGGTGAAGGATTCCAGCAGGGGCTGGATCAGGCCCGGCTCGCGGGTCGTATAGATGTTGAGCTCAGCGGCGTTCACCGTCCCGGCGGCAAAGGCAACCGTGCTGGCAAGCAGGGCAAATCGAGTAAATTTTGTCATATGGTGTCTCCCTCTCCGATAGCGGCAATAGGGGAGCAAACATCATACATGACGGTGCAAATCAAGTTTTATTTCTCGGTTTTTCGCACGTCCTTGATCACCAAGAGTTGAAAACAGGGCGGGAATAAAAAGGCCAATCCGCTCATTCAACTTCAGGTAAATATGAGGACCCCCTTGGGATCGATGCCAAAGCGTACGGCCTTGGTTCTGGCGGGCGTGCGCTGCATCGTCCTGACGCGCAGATCGGCGGGCAGTCCAGGCACGGCTATGCCAAGCTGCTCGATCTCGCCGAGGAAGACACGGCTCGATATTTCGCCGGCAATGCCCTCTTTGGCGGCGCCATCCTCGATGATCGAAATCGCATTGGGGCGAACATATGCGACTGCGGCAAGACCATCCGGCAGATCGGAAGCATCGCCCAGCAGCCCGAGCGGCGTCTCGACGCGGCCCTGTTTCACCCGGCCTTCGATCTTGTTGAAGGCGCAGAAAAAATCGGCGGCATAGCGGGTTTTGGGATTGTCGTGGATTTCGTAACCCGTACCACTTTGGACGATGCGCCCGCGCTGCATCAGCACCACACGGTCACCTGCCGATAACGCCTCCTCCGGATCATGGGTGACCATGATCGCCGTGGTGCCCAGTTGCCGCAGAAGGCCGAGCGTTTCCTCACGCACGCTGTCGCGCAATCCACGGTCCAGATTGGAAAAGGGCTCATCCATCAGCAGCAGGCCGGGCTGCGGGGCAAGCGCACGGGCAAGTGCCACGCGCTGCTGCTCGCCACCCGAAAGCGTGTGCGGATAACGTTTAGCCAGATCCTGCAGATGAACATGATCGATCATTTCCGCAGCACGGCGGCGCGCCTCGGCCTTCGGCAGCGACCGGAGACCGAACATGACGTTCTGCTCCACCGTCAGGTGCGGGAACAGCGCGTAATCCTGAAAGACGAAACCAATATTGCGCTTTTCCGGTTCGACAAAGGCAGCAGACCCGGCAACAACATTGCCATTTAAGGAAACGCTGCCGCGATCCGGTGTTTCTACGCCAGCCACAATACGCAGCAAAGTCGATTTTCCACAGCCGGAGCGTCCCACCAGACAAATAATTTCGCCACGTTCAACGGCAAGATCGATATCGGACAGAACATCCGTATCGCCAAATCTTTTTCCCACCGATTTCAGTTCAAGCGCTGCGCTGCCTGCCATTTCCAATCCTGCCCTGCTTTGCGAATTATGTTGATCGCTCAAATCAGGATTAAAGTCAAAAAAGTCGGGAAAATGTGTTTCTCTTCACGAGTTGGCGAGATGTGCGGCAGCAATATTGACGTTTACGTTAGAGTTAAATAGGCTTTACCGATGTGATGGACGCCAAGGGATTACGCGTCTATCATTCGTTACCGGGGAGCGAGAGGAGCGGTCGATCCGGTGACGCCACATGAGGTTCCCTCAGCCCGGCAGGTTAGGCCGGTTGATGTGGGAGCCTCGTGACTATCAGGCAGCACAAAGCGCCCCCTCGTGTTTCATGGAACGCACGGCGCGACAAAGACTCTGGGAGGAGCAGCATGAGTGAATTGTCCCTGGGACATCCGGAAAATGTCGGTGTTGCCAAGCGCTGGCTGGCATCCTATCCGCCGGGCGTGCCTTCAGAGATCCCCGCCTCGGCAAATGCCTCCCTCGTCGACCTTCTCGAAAAGAGCTGCAAGCAATTTGCCGACCGCAAGGCCTTTTCCAGCATGGGAAAATCCCTGACCTACCGGGAGCTCGACGTCGACACCCGCGCGGTCGCCGCCTGGCTGCAATCCAGAGGACTGGAAAAAGGCGACCGGGTTGCGGTGATGATGCCGAACATCCTGCAAAATCCGGTCGCGGTTTATGGAATTTTGCGGGCTGGCATGGTCGTGGTCAATGTCAATCCGCTCTACACGCCGCGCGAACTGGAACATCAGCTCAAGGATTCCGGCGCAAAAGCCCTGTTCGTGCTGGAGAACTTCGCCCATGTGGCGCAGCAGGCGGTGCCAAAAACCGCCGTCCGGCATGTGGTCGTCGCGGCGATGGGTGATCTTCTCGGCCTCAAGGGACATATCGTCAATCTGGTGGTTCGCAAGGTCAAGAAACTGGTACCTGCCTATGCCATCCCCGGCTCCATCAGCTTCAAGGCGATGCTGAAGGAAGGCCAGGGATCCTCCCTGAAACCGGTCAGCCTTACCGCGCAGGACATCGCCTTCCTGCAATATACCGGTGGAACGACGGGCGTATCCAAGGGCGCGGTTCTCACCCATGCCAATCTTCTCGCCAACAAGGCGCAGATCAGCCTGTGGCTGGACGCCGCCTTCAACGGCCACAAGGACCGCCCGGAGGTTCTGAACTTCATCTGCGCGCTGCCGCTGTGCCACATCTTCGCGCTGACGGTGAATTCGCTGATGGGCATTGCACTTGGCGGCCACAACCTGCTGATCGCCAATCCGCGCGATATTCCCGGCTTCGTAAAGGAGCTGTCGCATTTTCGTCCGCATGTTTTTCCCGGCATCAATACGCTTTTCAATGCGCTGATGAACAATGAGGATTTCCGCAAGCTCGACCTGTCGACGCTCATTCTGGTTCTCGGCGGCGGCATGGCCGTGCAGAGACCCGTCGCGGAACGCTGGCTTTCCATCGTCGGTTGCCCGATTGCCGAAGGTTACGGTCTTTCCGAGACATCGCCGGTGGCAACGGTCAATCGCCTCGATTCCCGGGAATTTAGCGGCACCATCGGCCTGCCCATCTCCTCGACCGAAATCGACATTCGCGACGAGGACGGCAACAGCCTGCCGACCGGCGAAGTCGGTGAGATCTGCATTCGCGGCCCGCAGGTCATGGCCGGTTATTGGCAGCGGCCCGATGAGACGGCAAAAGCCATGACGGCGGACGGTTTCTTCCGCTCGGGCGACATGGGGTTCATGGATGAACGCGGTTACACCAAGATCGTTGACCGCAAGAAGGACATGATCCTCGTCTCCGGTTTCAACGTCTATCCGAACGAGGTTGAGGAAGTGGCCGCCAGCCATCCGGGCGTGCTGGAATGCGCCGCAATCGGCGTTCCGGACGAACATTCCGGCGAAACCGTCAAGCTTTTCGTCGTCAAGAAGGACCAGGCGCTCACGGAAGCCGAACTCAAGGCCTTCTGCGCCAAGAACCTGACGAACTACAAGCGGCCGAAGATCATCGAGTTCCGCACCGAGCTGCCGAAATCGAATGTCGGCAAGATTTTGCGGCGCGAATTGCGCAACCTGAACTGAACGAAGGAAGAGCCGGGCGACCGGCTCTTTTCTTTTCTCCCGGCCCTTTTCTTTTATCGAAGTCGCCTTGATTTGGCCGCCGGAAAAAGAATAGTTTCCTCATCCTTCCACGGAAGCCGAGGAGCACAAGATGCAGGCCACCATCGAAAAACTGAAAGCAACGGCAAGCAGCACAGCCGCAACCGATCTTCGCGCCGCCTTTGCGGCCGACGACAAGAGATTCAGCCGTTTCAGCGCGCAATTCGATGACCTGCTGATGGATTACTCCAAATGCGCAGTGAACGAGGAGATCATAACCCTTCTCGAACAGCTCGCGCGCGAGGGCGGTGTCGAGGCCAAGCGTGAGGAAATGTTCTCCGGCAAGGCCATCAACTTCACCGAAGATCGTGCCGTGCTGCATACCGCACTGCGCAATCGCTCCAACACGCCGGTTCTCGTGGACGGCAAGGATGTTATGCCGGATGTGAATGGCGTTCTCGCTGCCATGGGCAAGTTTGCCGATGCCATTCGTTCCGGTTCGCTCAAGGGCGCGACGGGCAAAAAAATCACCGACGTCATCAATATCGGCATTGGCGGCTCCGACCTCGGCCCGGTGATGGCGACGCTCGCGCTCGCACCTTTCCATGACGGCCCACGCGCGCATTTCGTTTCCAATATCGATGGCGCACATATTGCCGATACGCTGAAGCTCATCGACCCGGAAACCTCGCTCTTCATCGTGGCGTCGAAGACCTTCACCACCATCGAAACGATGACGAATGCCGCCACCGCGCGCCGCTTCATCGCCGAAAAGCTGGGTGAAAACGCGGTCAAGCATCACTTCGCCGCCGTTTCCACCGCGCTGGAAAAGGTCGCCGCCTTCGGCATCGAAAGCGATCGCATCTTCGGTTTCTGGGACTGGGTTGGCGGACGTTATTCGATCTGGTCGGCCATCGGCCTGCCGCTGATGATCGCCATCGGGCCGGACAATTTCGGCAAGTTCCTGGATGGCGCACATGCCATGGATCGCCACTTCCGCGAGGCGCCGATCCGCGAAAACCTGCCGATGCTGCTCGGCCTCATCGGCTTCTATAACCGTAACGTACTGAACTATCCGACACGCGCGATCCTGCCCTATGATCAGCGCCTGTCGCGTTTCCCGGCCTATCTTCAGCAGCTGGACATGGAATCGAACGGCAAGGGTGTGACCATTGACGGCAAGCCGGTCGAAGGCCAGTCCGGCCCGGTCGTCTGGGGCGAGCCTGGCACCAACGGCCAGCACGCCTTCTACCAGCTGATCCACCAGGGCACGAGCGTCATTCCGGCGGAATTCATGATCGCCGCCAATGGTTTCGAGCCGGAACTGCGCCATCAGCACCAGCTTCTCATCGCCAATTGCCTCGCGCAGTCGGAAGCGCTAATGAAGGGACGCACGCTTGCCGAGGCCAAAGCCCAGCTCACCTCCAAGGGCATGGAAGACAAACTGGCCGATTTCATCGCGCCGCACCGCGTCTTCACCGGCAACCGCCCCTCCATCACCTTCGTTTACGACAGGCTGACGCCTTTCGCACTCGGCCGCCTCATCGCACTTTACGAACACCGCGTTTTCGTGGAAGGCGTGCTGTTCCGCATCAACTCCTTCGACCAGTGGGGCGTGGAGCTTGGCAAGGAACTGGCAACGGGCCTGCTTCCCGTCGTCGAAGGCAAGGAAAGTGCCGCCGGCCATGACAGCTCGACACAGGGGCTGGTGAAGACGCTTGCCGGTCTGGCTGGATAAAACTCAACCGCCATGATCTTGCGAGAGCCGGAAGGAAACTTCCGGCTTTTTTTAATACAGCATGGATGGGATGTCGTTTTGGAGGTGCCTATGCCGTTCCGGCTGGGAAAGGATTTCCTGGAGTTTCATGATCTGCCCTCGGATGCGGTCCTGTCGATCATGGACCGTGCCGGCAGTCTGGCCGGGCACTGGTCGACGGCCACCATGCCACAAACTCTCAAGGGAAAGCGCGTCGGGCTGATCGTTGACGACACCGGCTGGCGCAATACCGCAGCCTTCGATCTTGGTATTCAGGCGATGGGCGGCATTTGCGTCACCATTCCAATCAGCTTTAATGGCCGCGAAGAAATTGTCGATCTGGCGGGCTATCTCGACAATTGGTTCGACCTGCTGACTGTCCGCACGAAAGAACTCTCGACCCTGCGAGCACTTGCAGCCGAAATGAGTGCACCCGTCATCAACGCGCGGACCAGATCCAATCATCCATGCGAAACGCTTGGCGATTTGGCCTACGTCAAAAGTGTGAGGGGCCGTATAGACGGCCTCAAAATTGTGGGTGTGGCGCCGGATGCCAATATTCTACGCTCATGGGTAGAGGCCTCGATATCCCTGCCGATTCAGGTCACGCAGGTCTATCCCGATCAATGGCATGTCACCGATCCCGCGCTCACCAATTCAAACTTCAGGACAAGCTCCGACATCACGGAGTTGCTCGACGCGGATGTGATCATTACCGATTCCTGGCCTGCCGGATCGGATCACGATCTTGCCGCTTTTAGCATATCCGCGTCTCTTCTCGACAGGATGAGGCCTGACACGATCTTTTTGCCCTGCCCGCCGGTCGCCCGTGGACAGGAAGTAACTGCAGACGCCATGCTGCACCCGGCCTGCCAAAGCCGGGCCGCCAAGGCCTATCTTCTGCATGCGCAGAACGCACTGATGGAATTTCTTTTGACGTGAGACGGCGCTGCGTCTTCAAATATAAAGCGCTGCCATCTTCCGCCACGCACCGGCACGATGGGCGCGCCCCTCCCAGACATGCATCTGATGCCCCACCTGCTTGTCTGAAAGCAAACGGCTCAGATGATGGTTGTTGTCGAGAAACGGGTCGGCATCGCCGATGGTGAAGACCATGTCGATGCGGCGCAGACTGTCGAGCCGCCAGGGGCAGGCAAGGCCGGGCAGGAAGTGGCTCGGCATGTGGAAATAGACGTCGTCGTCATAATAGCCGTCGAACAGATCACCGAAGGATTCCACCTTCATCGTCAGGTCATAGCGGCCGGAAAAGGCGACGAGCTTGGTGAAAAGATGCGGGTGGCGGAAGACGAGGCTCGCCGCCTGAAAGGCACCGAGGCTGCAACCCTGCACGATCGTGTCGCCGTCCGGGTTTTTCTCCGCCATCAGCGGCAGCACTTCGTTGAGAATATAGGCCTCAAGTGCCGCGTGACGGCGCACACGGTCGGCGGGATGGTTATGGCCCGCGTAAAAACTTTCCCGTGCCAGACCCTCGATACAATAAAGCTGGAGGTGGCCGGCCTCCAGCTTGTCGGAAAGGCTATCGACGATGCCCAATTCCTCATATTCGAAGAAGCGCCCGTCGCGTGTCGGGAACATCAGCACCTTCGCGCCGGCATGACCGAATATCAGGAGCTCCATGTCGCGATGGAGCCTGTGACTATACCAGCGGAGATATTCGCGTTTCATGGCACCTTGAAAAACCGTCTGACCTTGTCCTTGTGGACCGCATCTTGCGATGCGCTGTCAGGGTAATCGAAATGGCCTGCGTCTAGGATGAAGATTTCATTAAATTTTGATTGCGGCAAAGCATTGGCCACCGCGAACTGGCAGGGCGGTGCGACTGCCGGATCAAAAAGCGCGGGCGCGACCAGCATCGGCACCTTTATTCGAGTTGCGGCACAGGCGGCATCGAACAGGCGCAGGGTTTCGAGCACATTGGCGTGGGTCTTCTGATAGGTCTGGACCGCATCCGCGCTGCCGACGGTAGGCAGCGTCAGCCAGAACGGCCGGTGGCCAAAGGTCGGCACCACCAGATGGCCCCGATCTATACGCGCGTCGAAAGGGATGGCCAGGGCGCCGATGCCGCCGCCGAAGCTGATGCCGCTATACCCCACCTGCCCTTCCAGCCAGGGATAAAGGCTGACAAGCGTCGAAACGGCGACCCACAGATCATCGACGCAACCACCGATGATGTAGTCATCCTTCCTGTCGATATTGTAGAGGACATGAAGGGCCGGATCGGGCGAAATCGGCGGACATGCACTGAGCGAAAGCCCGCGAAAACAGGGAAACAACACAGCCGTTTCCTCCACCGGCACATCGAAATCCGGAGCCTCACGGCCGCCATAACCGTGCCCGACGACGAGGCCGCGCCGCACCTGCCCCTCGCGCGGCAAAAGCAGCCATCCGCCGATACGGAAGCCGTCGGTGGATGTGTAGGAAAGATCGAGGACCTGCCAGCGGGCGTGGGTTAACTTGCTCCTGCGCAGCACCGGCCGCGGATCTGTTGCGAGCGCACGGCGATAGCGCTTCTTCCAGAAATCATCAAAACCCGGCGGCGCTTCCGGTGGGGTAATGGCGAGCAATTGCTCGCGCTGCATGCCATAGCTGGGGTCGAAATCGAAAGGATGGGTTTTGGGAACGCTCATGCGATGCTTGTTTCGTGAAAAAACAGCGGAGACAAGCTTGATAATCGCGAAATAACGGTTTTTTACGGCTTTGGCGCCGGGAAGAGCGTTGAACCACCTTTTCAAAATGGTTCAACCGTGCCCTTCACAAACCGATTTCATGCGCGAAGGGCGGATTTGCACCTGCGCGCGAAACGGTGACCGCTGCGGCTTTCGCGCCCAGCGCCAAAGCCTTCCTGATCTGTTCTTCGCTCAGCGACGCCACCTGCGCCTTGGTCAGCAGGCCCTGCATTTTCAGCGAAGCGAGAATGCCGGCATCGAACGTATCTCCGGCGCCGACCGTATCGACCACCTCTACCCGCTCGGAGGCAACTTCCACCTTGAGATTGGCGCTGTAACCCACGGCACCCTTGGCACCACGGGTGACGACGACCAGTTTTGCGCCATGGTGCAGCCAGTGGCGGGCAAGCGTATCCTCGTCGCCTTCAAG
This sequence comes from Agrobacterium tumefaciens, assembly GCA_017744915.1. Classification (GTDB taxonomy): domain Bacteria; phylum Pseudomonadota; class Alphaproteobacteria; order Rhizobiales; family Rhizobiaceae; genus Agrobacterium; species Agrobacterium tumefaciens_I. The sequence continues at coordinate 311,108 of JAGIAH010000009.1, read as the reverse complement.
GCCGAACCACGCCAGGTCCTCATCCGAGAATTTGACGATATCCGACATGGCGGCCATGCGGCGGATGCGGGCCATATGGGACTGCTTGTCCTTGATGAAACCGGGGCGGATATTCGGATCGAGCGAGATGACGCGGGTCTCGTGCTCGCGCGTCATCAGCGCCTCATAGGTGCTGCCGCAGGGTTCCGGGATGAGGCTGATGGCACCGAAATGCAGCGCTTCGCAATCGGCGCCCAATGCCGGAAGTTCGGCTTCGGTGATCATCCGGCCGGCGGTGTTCTCGTCGTAAAAGGCATAGGTCGCGTGGCCATCCACCAGCTTAACGAAGGCGATGGTGGTGGGGCGCGAAAGGGTGGCGCAATAGCTGAAATCCACCTTGCTGGCGCGCAGGGTCTCGCGCAGGATATCGCCCATCATGTCATCGGAAAGACCGGTGAAGAAAGCGGCCGGAACGCCGAGACGCCCCAGCGCAATTGCCGTGTTGAAGACCGCTCCGCCAGCATAGGGGGCAAAACCCGCCTCACCCAGCGTCGTCTGCCGGGGCAGCATGTCGATCAGGGCTTCACCACAACACAGGATCATTACGGTCCTCCTCAAAACAGCAAATCAAATGGACTTAAATCGATTTAGACGAAGATCGATCGGAAGGCCAGCCGCAAAACCGGGCTGGCCGCATCCGAAATTAAGATTGCGGCAATTCGCTGACACCGCCGCGCTTTGCAGACCAGGGCAGCGGATTATCAAGGAAGGCCTCGACCTCGGACAGGGTCTTTTCATCGAACAGTTTTTCAGCCCGGGCAACCGCCAGAACGTCGCGCCAGGTCGTCAGGTAATGCAGCTTGACATTGCCATTGGCGAAACGTGCTTCGGCCTCTTCGAAGATACCGTAATAAAAGAGCGCGATGCCATGATCGACAATACCACCCGCCGCGCGGATGGCATCGATGAAAGTGAACATCGAGCCGCCGGCCGTCGTCAGATCCTCGATGACGAGAACGCGGGCACCTTCCGGCATATGACCTTCGATCTGGGCGTTGCGGCCATGGCCTTTCGGCTTCTTGCGGCAATAGATCATCGGCAGGCCGAGGCGCTCGGCAAGGAAAGCCGCAAAGGGAATGCCCGCCGTTTCACCGCCCGCGACACAGTCGAATTTCTCGAAACCCGCTTCGCGCATCACCGCCGCAGCTGCGAAATCCATCGCCGCCGAGCGGATGCGGGGGAAGGAGATGAGCTTGCGCATATCGATATAGACCGGGCTCTTCATGCCCGAAGCGAAGGTATAGGGGCTTTCGGAGTTGAAATGGACCGCCTTGATTTCCCACAACATCTTCGCAACCAGTTCCGCGACGACGGTGCGGTCGGTGAATGTGAAATGGTTCATAGGCGTTCTCCTTTTTCGGCCCTGGTTTATCGCTTCCGAGAACCCGGATCGGTTTTCGGAAAGCACAACGTCTCTGTTCAGCATTGCAGGTATCCGCAGGCGGCGCCGGTTGGCGAATGCCTGTGGACCATAACAAAACCGCCGGCAGTGCCGGCGGTCATAAAAATCAGCTTACATCCCAATGAAGCGGGAACATCGGATCAAATACGGTCACCGGCCCGGCGCCCGTTTCGATCTTGGCGGGAAAGGCCACCGCTTCCTCGCGCTTGACCAACGTGATCGTCTCCTCATTCGGTGCCAGCCCGTACCAGGCGGGACCGTTGAGCGAAGCAAAGGCTTCCAGTTGATCGAGGGCGTTTTCATCCTCGAAGACGTGGGCAAGGCAGCTCATGGTGTTGATGGAAGTATAGATGCCGGCGCAACCGCAGGCGCATTCCTTCAGCGGGTCCACATGCGGAGCGGAATCCGTGCCGAGGAAGAAGCGCGCATCGCCCGACGTTGCGGCAGCCCGCAGCGCGAGCCGGTGCTCCTCGCGCTTGGCGACGGGCAGGCAATAATAATGCGGCTTGATACCGCCGACGAGAATGGCGTTGCGGTTGATGATGAGGTGATGGGTGGTGATGGAGCCTGCCAGATTGGCCTTGGACGACTTGATGTAGTCGACGCCATCGCGGGTGGTGATGTGCTCCATCGTCACCTTCAGTTCCGGCAGGCGCTGGCGCAGTGGCTCCAGAACCGTATCGATGAAGGCTTTCTCGCGGTCGAAAATATCGACTTCCGGTGTCGTCACTTCACCATGCACGCAGAGCGGCAGGCCGATCTTCGCCATGCGCTCCAGAACCGGCATGGCCCTGTTGAAATCACGCACACCGCCATGGGAATTGGTCGTCGCACCCGCAGGATAGAGCTTCACGGCGGTGATGAGGCCGCTCTTCTTGCCCTCCTCCACGTCGTCGGCTTCAGTATCCTCGGTGAGATAGAGGGTCATCAGCGGCTCGAAACGATCGCCTGCCGGGATCGCCTTGACGATGCGTTCGCGATAGGCGCGGGCATCGGCGGTGGTAACGACCGGCGGCACCAGGTTCGGCATGATGATGGCGCGAGCGAAATGGCGGCTCGTATCCCCGATCACGCCTTCCAGCATGGCGCCATCGCGAAGGTGCAGGTGCCAGTCATCAGGGCGGCGCAGGGTGAGCGACTTCATCGGTTTACCTCGGAGCATGATGGAATTGGCGCCCGCTTAGCATCTTTTGCCGCGGGAAAACAGCCGCCAAAGACCATCGGGCGGCTGTAAATTTCATTTTTTTGAAGCTCGCCTCAGATGTTGCCCGCTTCCGGACCCCAGACGTCGGTCATGGCGAAACCGTCGGCCAGGGGATCGAAGGGATCGAGACCGACCTGATGCAGACCAAAGGTGAAGCCACGCCCGGCAATGGTGGGAATGACGGCCGGACGGCCCGCCACCTCGGTGACGGCGGAAAGGCCGACATCGAATTCCGAACCGATGATCGAACGGGATTTATATTCGTCTCCCACCTTCACCTTGCCGCGCGCATAAAGCGTGGCGAGATTGGCGGAATTGCCGGTGCCGCAGGGCGAGCGATCCGCCCGGCCCGGCCACATGGTGGTGCAGGTGCGGATGGAGCCATCGGCATCCACATCACGGAACATGACGTAAGCGACACCCGATATTGCGGGGATTTCCGGATGAACGACGGTCATTTCACGGTTGACGAGGTCCTTCAGAGTCATACCCGCGGCAACGAGTTTTGCCGCATTGGCCTTCTCGATGGTGAGACCGATCTGGCGCACATCGACCAGCGCGTAAAAAATGCCACCGTAGGCAATGTCCATCGTTACCTTGCCCCATTCAGGCGTGTCGATGCTGACATCCAGCTCATGCACGAAGGAGGGAACCATGGTCAGCTTGACCTTTTCGCAGCGCCCGTCGCGGCAGGTGGCCGTGGCTTTCACGAGGCCGGCCGCCGTTTCCAGAATGATGACGGTTTCCGGCTCCTGCATCTCCACCATGCCGCTTTCCAGAAGCGCAGTCGTGGCGCAGATGGAATTCGAGCCCGAGCTCGCATGGGCCTGATCCGGCTGCAGAATGACGAAGGCGGCGTGGGCATCCGGATGTTTCGGCGGCAGGAGAAGATTGACCGAGCCCATGGGCGTGCCGCGCGGCTCCAGCGTCAGGAAGCGGCGCAGCGCCTCTCCCTGCGGATCCGTATTCATCCAGTGAAGCTGCTCGGCCACCGTGTTACCGGGAATTTTCGGCGCCCCGCCGGTGACGACACGGCCGATTTCGCCTTCGCAATGGACATCGAGAAGCTGGAGGGTGCGTTTCCAACGCATGGGGTCTTACTCCGGAAGGTGGGTTATCGTCCCGACCATACAGATAAAAATACAAGCTGTATACAACTCTCAACTAGGGATGACGAAAACGCTGAGGGTTTTCGCCATCTAGCGATTACGGCATTCCGCCCGTTTGCGATTGGCGGCTGCCTCGCAGTTCAGTTGTGACTGTTGCAATGCCTGATCGTCCACCACGGAACCCGCCGTATCCCCCACCGATCCGACGGTATTTTCAACGGAGCGGCCGAGCCGTTCCACCTGCCGGCCATAATTTTCCCGCGTGCGCGGATCGAAGACCGCAATCGGTGCACTGACCACCACACTGGCGGCCGTTCCAACGGTTTGCGCAGCACCGATGCTGACTGCGCCCAGAGCCTCACCCAGCCCGACATCGGAATCCGTCACCGTCTGGCCGGCAATGAGGCGGTCGCCGATAAGGCGGACGACCTCGGGGCTTTCGGCAAATTTGCCGTGGTTCAGGCGGTCGCCGGATTGCAGCTTGGTGAGATCGAGAACGGTGATGCCGGCTTTTTCCAGCTCGCTGCGATAGGGCTCGACGGATGGGTCGATCTGGCCGAGACGATCGACATTACCGGAAATGCGGCGGGACAGGCTGAGCGCACGGTCATCCTGCGAAACGAACAGAGTGAATTTCGGTGGCGCCTTGCCAAGGCTTGCAAATTGCCGGCTGAACACATCCACATCCAGATCCGGCGCAGCCAGAATGACATTGCCGATCTTCGGATCGACGCGGCCATTGCGGATCGCCATCTGGCGCAGGGCCTCCACCGCAAGCCAGGTGCCCATGGAATGGGCCATGACCGTAACCTCACCGATGGACTTGTCCCTGGCAAGACGCGTCAGCATCTCCTCCAGCGCATCGCGCGAGTAGTTGGTGCTTTCCTTGTCGTAATTATAGTCGAAAATACTGGCACGCGACGGCCAGGTGAAAACCACCGGCACGACATCCGTACCGGAATCATGCACGATCTGGGCGAAGCGATAGACCGATTCCTCGTAACGGTTGTTGAAACCATGCACGAAGACCAGCACACGGCGGTCCTTCTTGATATGCTGGTTGATCCAGCTTCTGGTCTCTGCTTCAGAGCGAATAGGCTCCAGCGCCACCGTGGTGAAATCCTTCAGCGGGTTCGGCGGCAGCTTCTTCGGCCATTGCACCTGGCCGACCTTGCGGTTGGCGTTGGGCGGAATGGAAACCGTCACCGCATCGACCTTGAGCCCCGTTCCCCGCTCGCCGCCAAAAAGCACGGCAGGATTTTCCGATGGCGCACGGGTGGTAGCGACGAGAAGATTGACCGGCGTCGTACCCGCCACGGTCTGCCCCGTCGGCGTCATGACCCCGATGGGCCGCCCACCGCAACCGGCGAGCAGGGCGACAATCGCGATTACGGCCACGAAGCGAATGGGCATCACATCACTCTCCTACAACCCAGAGGCAGCCAGATAGCAGCCGGGGGAGAGGATTTTCTACCGGAGGCGGAACTGCCGCGCCAGCAACCACAGCGGAACGGTGAGCACTTTCCGCCGCGGTGTGTCCAAACGGACCCAATTGCCGCGCGTTTGAACCGGCAATCGGACAGCTCGTCAAATAGCGGCCTATCGCTGCGGCAGCATCGTGCCCCTTTCGCGCAGCGCACTATGCCAGGACAGAGCCTCTTCGATGAGATGCGGCGTGTGCCCGCCCCGCGCCGCCGCGCGCTGGTAATAATCCGTCAGGGCATCGCGATAATCGGGATGTACACAATTGGCGATGATGACCGCCGCACGCTCGCGGGGAGCAAGACCGCGCAGATCGGCAAGGCCCGTTTCAGTGACGAGAATATCGACATCATGTTCCGTATGGTCGACATGGCTGACCATGGGCACGACGCTGGAAATGGCGCCGCCCTTGGCGATCGACTTGGTGACGAAGATCGACATATAGGCGTTGCGGGCGAAATCGCCGGAACCGCCAATGCCGTTCATCATATGGGTTCCGCCGACATGGGTGGAATTGACGTTTCCGTAAATATCAAATTCCAGCGCCGTATTGATGCCGATGATACCGAGGCGACGGATGACTTCCGGGTGGTTGCTGACCTCCTGCGGACGCAGGATCAGCCTGCTTTTGTAATCCGCAAGCCGCGGCATGACCTTTTCGTTCATGGCGGAAGAGAGCGTGATCGACGAACCCGAGGCGAAGGTGAGCTTGCCCGCATCGAACAGTTCGAAGGTCGAATCCTGAAGTACCTCCGAATACATTTTCAGATCATGAAACGGCGTGTCGATGAAGCCATGCATAACGGCATTGGCGATGGTGCCGATGCCTGCCTGCAACGGCTGGAGTTCGTGGGTCATGCGGCCGTGACGGACCTCGTTCAGCAGGAACTCCGTGAGATGCCCGGCAATCGCCTTTGTCTCATCATCAGGCGGCAGCACCGTCGAAAAACTGTCGCTCTTGTCGCTCAGAACGATGGCGGCGATCTTTTCCGGCGGCACCGGAATGAAGGGCAGGCCCACACGGCTATCCGTCGCCACAACGGGAATGGGCATGCGGGTCGGGCGCTTGGCGGGAATGAAGATGTCGTGCAACCCCTCCAGCACCTCGGGCTGCGACAGGTTGATCTCGACGATGACCTTATCGGCCAGAATGGCAAAACTCGCGGAATTACCGACCGAGGTGGTGGGCACGATGCCGCCTTCCGCGGTGATCGCCACCGCCTCGACGATGGCGATATCGACCCCGTGGATCTGGCCGCCGCGCAATTGCTCGACCGTTTCGGAGAGGTGCTGATCGATGAACATCACCCTGCCGTCATTGATCGCCTTGCGCAGAGCCGGATCGGACTGGAACGGCATGCGCCGTGCCAGCATGCCGGCCTCCACCATGGTCTTGTCGAGATCGTTGCCGAGGGAAGCGCCAGTCATCAGGGTGATTTTCATGGGATTCGTCTTGGCGCGTTCGGCCAGCGCCAGCGGCACGGCCTTCGCTTCTCCTGCGCGCGTAAAGCCGCTCATGCCGACGGTCATGCCGTCCTGAATGAGACTGGCGGCCTCTTCGGCACTAACGATCCTGTTCAAGAGGGACGCGTTGCGGATACGCTTTTCAAGCATGCACTTCTCCATGATCTGTCATCACGATGGCACGGCATTCGGGTGGCCACCTCGCGGCGACTATGGCGCGCAGTTTCATCGATGAAACTGACATAGATCAAGGGTGCGAACGGAACCAAGCCTTCTACGCATCAAATCCCGTTCAACCAAGCATAAGTGGCGCATCGGCGCGACAGGCTGCGAGGTCTTCATCCCATCGCAGCCTTACCGAACGGGAAACGGGTTTCACCGCGCCTGACCGTCCGCTCCGGGAAAGGCAATGGGGCGAACCTCGCCCCGTCGCATCACGAAGAATGGGCCGCGGTCAGGGACCTTCGCAGACGGGTGCCTGACCGAGCACGATCTGCCCTACTTCGGCATCATAAGCACGCAGCCCGAATGTACCGAGGGTAATGACCCGGTAGCAGGGATTACCGCCTGTCCATAGCGGATCGACAACATCGATATCGGTGATGAAACGATGGGCGCAGGCCTGACCGGAACTATAGGCAATACCTTCAGCCGTCGTGCCGGCCATCGGCACATGGATATGACCAAAAATGATATGGCGTATACCGGCGGGATGGGCGGCGAGGCGGCGTATGACAGCACCGTCATCATGCATGCCGATATGTTCGAAATGCCGGATACCGCACTCCATCGGCGGGTGATGAATGAAAACCGTCGCTGGCAGATCGCCTGCACTTTCCAGAGCGCTCTCCAGCCATACCAAGCGGTCCGCACCGTACATGCCGCCGATGACATCGGCCTCGTGGCTGTCAAGGAACAGCAGCCGGCCGAATTCGGTATCGATGAAGGACTGGATATAGCCATTGCCGTCACGCGGCTGTTCCGGGAACGCCGCCACGAACTCCGGCCGGCGGTCGTGATTGCCGAGCATCAACCGTGTGGGGATGGAAACGTGTGTGAGAATATCGCGCAGCAGCTCGTAGGCTTCCGGCTCGCCGTAATTGCAAAGATCGCCCGTCATCACCAAAAGATCGGCGTCGGCGTGCTTTTCGATAATATCGGCGACAGCGGCGCGCAGTTGTTTTTCCGGGTCGACGCCGTTTATCGCGATGCCCGGCGGCAGAAGATGGGTGTCGGTGATCTGGATGATCTTCATTGTCGGTCTTTCTGCGTAAAATGGCTGCGGGAACGGATTTCCCCGCAGCCTTTTCGATGCTTGACTTATTTCATCAGGCCGTTGGTCTGCTCGACGATCTGCTTGAGACCGGCTTCCGGCGTTACTTCACCGCGCATGACGGTGCCGATAATGTCGCGCTGCGTGCGCCAGATGCGGACGGAATCGCCGCCCGGATAACCGGCCCAGGGCAGAGAACGGTCAGCCTGGAGCGAGGCGGTTTTCACATTCGGGTTCTCGGCATAATAGGGAGCGAGGAAGTCCGGGCCGGTTGCCTGCTTGTTGGTCGGCAGATAGCCGGTGATGCGAACGATGGTGTTCTGCGCTTCCGGACCGGTGACCCACTTCAGATATTTCCAGGCAGCGTCCTGCTTGGCCTTCTCCTGCGTCAGGATAACGGCAGAGTTACCGCCGGTCGGCACGCCGCCCTTTTCCTTGTTGTCGAGCGGGAAGGTTGCCGTCTTCAGCTTGAAGCGGTCGCCAACCAGACCCTGGATTGTCTGCACGTGAGCAGGTGTCGAGAAGATGAAGCCGGTGAGGCCTGCGCCGAACTGCTGGCGGGACTGATCCCAGTCGAGCAGGTTCTGGCCGCCTTCGGTCACGAACTGACGGGCCATCTTCAGGGCGTTGAGGCCGATTTCATTGTCGAAAGCAACGGTCTTGGTCTTTTCATCGACGAGCTTGCCACCCTGTTCGAAGACGAGCGCCTGCCACAACCAGTCATCCGGCCAGCCATTGATGTCGTAGCTCATGCCGGCAAACTTCGGGTCGAGAGCCTTGATCTTCTTGGCGAGAGCGATGAGCTCCGGGAAGGTCGTCGGCATCTTGTCCGGGTCGCCACCAGCCTTGGAAACGAGATCGGAGTTGATGTAGATGATCGGCGAGGAGGCATTGACCGGCAGGCCGAACTGCTTGCCGTCGATCTGGCCGAGAGCGGCCATCTTCGGGCTGTAGTTCTTGTCGAGGAAAGCCTGGCCGCCTTCAGCCTGGATGAACGGGCCGAGATCGGTGATCTGGTTGCGGGGAGCGAGCGTGTGAACAAGTTCCGCCGTCAGGTTGTAACCCGAGAAATAAACGTCCGGCAGATTGCCAGTGACAGCCGAGCGCAGAACCTGCTGCTGGCCTTCATTATAACCGGCGGCCGGAGCGAGGAAGTTGATCTTCACATCCGGGTTCCGCTTCATGAATTCATCGGCCAGCGGCTGATGGAATTTCGTGAAGCCCGGCAGGTTGTAAAGAACGTTGAGTGTGATTTCGTTAGCCAGAACCGGCTGTGCGAGGCCCGCAAAAGCCATGCCAAGGGCCAGACCGCCCATTACAGCGCGTCGGTTGAGTTTCATGTCAGTCTCCAGAGAGGTTTGAGAGGAAGAGGTCCGAACGGCGTTACTTGACGCCGGTCATCGTAATACCGGCGATGAAATGCCGCCGTGCGAGGAGGAAGCACAGCACCATCGGCGCGGTAATCAGTGTGGCGCCCGCCATCAGTGCTCCGTAATTCGCGCCGGATTCGACATCGGCGAAGAACATCATACCAAGCGGTGGCGGGGCGAGATTGGTGTCGGAGATCACGATCATCGGCCAGTAGAGATCGTTCCAGTGGGCAACGAGCGAGAAGACCGAGAAGGCGGCGAGCGAGGGAAGCGAGCCGCGCAGGACGAGCCCCCAGCAAATCTCCATTTCCGAGAAACCGTCCATGCGCGCCGCCTCGATGATTTCATCCGGGTAGCTGCGGAAGGACTGGTTGAACAGGAAGATGGCGAAGACCGAAAGGAAGAACGGCATCATCATCGCGAAATAGGTGTTCAGCAGCTGTGTTGTCGCCAGACCCACAAAAAGCGGCAGGGCCAGTGCCTGAATGGGGACGCAGAGCGCCGCGATCACCAGCGCCAGCAGCAGCTTGCGCCCCGGAAACCGAAGTTTCGCCAGCGCATAGGCGGCCGGAACCGCCGTCAGGACCTGAATGATGAGGATACCGAAGCAGACGATCACGCCGTTGAGCATGAACCGCGCCATGGGCACCTGCCCCGCGGCACGGGAATAATTTTCCAGCGCATCGAATTTTTCAGGGATCGGCCAGAGCGAAACGTTGAATATTTCGGCCGGTGAGCGGATGGACGTCAGGAACATCCAGTAGAACGGCAGCAGCATCACGAAAGCGCCGAGCGTGAGCACGAGATGCGGGAGATATTTGCGAAGCGCGGCCATCAGTAGTGCACCTTCCGGTCCATATGCAGCGTCTGGCCGATCGAAAGAACCAGTACGATTGCAAGGAAGATCATCGTCAACGCGGCGGCATAACCGGTGTTGGAATATTCGAACCCTTCCAGATAAAGATCGAACAACAGGGTTTCCGAACCGAAGCGGCCCTTGGTCAGCACGGCCACCGTCTCAAACACCTTGAAGGCAGAGATGGAGGTCGTCACCACCACGAACATCGTCGTCGGCCCGAGCATCGGCCATGTAACCGTCAGGAACCGGTCGACCGGGTTCTTGGCGCCATCGAGCCGCGCGGCCTCGTGCAGGTCCTTCGAAATGGCCGTGAGGCCGGCGAGGAACAGCACCATGTTGAAGCCGAGAACCTGCCAGATGCCCATTATCGCCATGGTGGGAATGAGCAGGACGGGGTTGGAGAGAAACGCGACGGGTTCGAAACCCAGCCATTTGATCGCCGCATTCACCGGGCCGAGCGAGGGGTGCAGCAGGAATTGCCACACGGTCGCCATGGCAACGAGCGTTGCGGTGACGGGAAGGAAATAGGCCACTTCCCAGAAGCCGCGGCTTCGCTTGCGGTTATAAACGAGCAGGGCCACGCCGAGCGCCAGAAACACACCAAATGGAATGACGATGGCCGCATAGATGGCCGTATTCATGAGCGCGCGCAGGAAGACCGGATCCTGAAACGCCTTGATGAAATTGCCGAGACCTACAAAGCGGGTGGAGAGCGCGCCGAGCTGATAATCGGTGAGGGAGAAAACGGCGAGAACGAACATCGGAACGATATAGGTCGCCAGGAGCAGCAGGCTTGCCGGCGCAGCAAACATCAGGCCGCGCCAGACCATGCGCCTGTCCGCCCTCGACAGGCGCGGACGGGCTTTTGCACGCCCGGCGGTGGAAAAATCGACCGCCGTCATGCCGGCACCCGTTCACGCACCGTGACCTTGCGACGCAGGCCGTCGGCTGCGAAAAGATGCGCGCGCTCGGGTGCAAAACCGAGGGTCATCACACCATTGCCGTCGGCGCCGAGTACCTCGCCCGCGCCCTGGCGCAGGGTGATGGCAACCGTCTCGTCGTTCAAAAGACGGCAGCTGACGAAACGGTCCGCGCCGTGGGTTTCGCTGCGCACCACCCGCACGGCGAGACCTTCTTCGCCCGGACGCAGATCCTCTGCGCGCAGGCCGAGCGTCGCCGGGCCGGCATCGCGGCCGGCAGCCTCGAGACCAAGATCGCGACCGAAGGCCGTCACGCTGCCGGTGGTATCGATTTCGACCGGCAGCAGGTTGATCGAAGGCGTGCCGATAAAGCGCGCGACCGTCAATGTCGCCGGTTTCCGGTAAAGTTCATCCGGCGTGCCGAGCTGCTCGATGCGACCTTCCGACATCAACGCGATGCGATCGGACATGGTCATGGCTTCGATCTGGTCGTGGGTGACATAGATGAAGGTAGCACCAAGCCGGCGGTGCAGGCCTGCCAGTTCCTCGCGCATATGGGCGCGAAGCTTGGCATCGAGGTTGGAAAGCGGCTCGTCCATCAGGAAGGCGGCAGGCGAGCGCACCAGTGCCCGGGCAAGCGCAACACGCTGGCGCTGGCCGCCGGAAAGCTGAGCCGGCTTACGATCCAGCAGATGCGCGATCTGCAGCGTTTCGGCCGCCTGCTCGACGGCGGCATCGATCTGCTTCAGTGTTTCCGCAGGAGCTGCAAACCGTCCGACCAGCGGCAGGCGTGCAGCAAAAGGCAGGCGCCGCATGCGTAGCGGCGTCGCGATATTCTGACGCACGCTCATATGCGGATAAAGCGCGTAGGACTGGAACACCATCGCCAGATTGCGGTCGCTCGGATCAATCTCCGTCACATCCTGTCCGCCAATGGAGACCGAACCGCGATCCGGCGTTTCCAGCCCCGCGATGATGCGCAGAAGCGTGGACTTGCCACAACCCGACATGCCAACGAGGGACAAAAACTCTCCGGGACGGATGGAGAGATCGATTTCTTTCAGAACATCGTCGGCGCCAAAGCCTTTGCCGATGCCCGAAAGCTCAAGTGATTGTGGCGTCATTCTGCGCTCCTTTTCTGAAGCGCATATGCTTATATTGTATGACAATATGACGAAGGTTTGCGGAAACTTCGATGACACTCGAAACCCCGGCAATCCCGGCTCATCGCAAGACCTTACGATACAGGCCTTCACCGAAACCCCCTAATATACAGGGGTTCATATCGGAATATTCCGAGCCCGAATGGATGGGTCGAAAAACCGGGTTGGCTGTTCCGATTTCCCCGTCATTTTAAACGACAGCGAGAATCACATGTGCCTGAATTTTCGCGGCAACTTCACCACCGCCATGGCGCGCCTCAATGGCGGCCGCGGCGTAATCGGTCGCGGCGTCCAGCTTTCCGGGCGCTCTGGCCTCTATTTCCGTGCGAAGAAGGGTTCCCTGACAATAGGCTATTGCCGGAATGCGCGGCGAAGAGGCACGGCTTTGCGCCGCCACCGTCTCCATCGTCACGCGGGAAAAACCAGCATCGGCCAGCTCGCGGCGGATCAATGCCGTATCGTGATAGCCATGCGGCGTGCGGGCCATGAAGCGCGGCGGGTCATTGGGGAACAGTTGCGCAAGGGCGTTTGTCACATCATTCGCGAAGTGATTTTCCTCGATACGGTCCCACACATTGAACAGATAATGTCCGCCGGGCTTTAACACCCGCTTTGCCTCGCGATAGGCCGCCGGGCGGTCACTAAAAAACATCGCACCAAACTGACAGAAAACGAGATCGAAAGCCGCGTCTTCGAAAGGCAGCTCCTGGGCATCCGCCTGCTGCCATTTCATCCGGATGTCCGGCACTTGCCGCGACGCCGCAAAATCCAGCATCGGCTGGTTGAGATCGGTGACGACATAATTGGCGGCAGGCGACAAACGCGGCGCCAACTCCCGCGTGACCGCCCCGGTGCCGGCGGCGATTTCCAGAACATCGATCGGCATCAAGGCCGCCGCCCGCCGCGCCAGATCGGCAGCGAATGGCGCAAAAATCAACGGCACCATATAGCGGTCGTAATTTTTCGGAATCGAACCCGCAAACACCTTGTCCGCTTCCAACATGGCTTTCACCCCAGGCCATCTGATGACCGGAGGATTTTAACACATATTCGCAAAGTTCGGAATTCGTTCGGTCTTGCAGGGCGAGAAGCAGACAAGACATCTGCCGGAACGGGCTCACCGATACCAGCCATGCGACGCGTGAGAAACAGCGACTTTCTCAGGACTACTTTTATGGGAAGAGAAATGGCGCACCCGAAGAGATTCGAACTCCTGACCCCCAGATTCGTAGTCTGGTGCTCTATCCAGCTGAGCTACGGGTGCGTGCCGTTCCGGTCGTTTCCGGTGGCGTGGCGATCCTCTAAAACGTCCTCATTCCGAATGCAAGCGATTTCGCTTCGAAATTGTCATTTTTCCGCAGTAATTCATTTATGTCATTGATTACATTATATATTCCATAAAGGCCATTTTCCACACACCCTTTGCCGTGTCCTTTCCGGCAGGAATAATGATTGCGGTGGGCCGGTGCGAAGCAGGTTTTTTATGCGGTTCTGGCCGCATGTATGGAAGCGGCGCGGTCGGCGATCTCGATGCGGAACTGAGTGCCGGGGCCGGGCTTTTCAACGAGCGCGATCGTGCCGCCATGGGCCAGCACAAGTTCGCGCGCAATGACGAGACCGAGGCCCGTGCCGCCGGAGCGGGCCGATCCCCGGAACGCGGAAAACAGGTTCTCCTTGGCCTTGCGCGGCATTCCCGGCCCATTGTCGTCGATGACGATGCTGACGACGCTGCCGGCTCGCTGGGCCGAGATGGAAAGATAACGCTGTGCGGTATTCGCCGGGTCGGATTGCAGCGCCTGAACGGCATTGCGACAGAGATTGTGGATCACCCGGAAAAGCTGTTCGGAATCCGCATCCACCGTCAGATCCGGCGGAACGCTGTCCTGAAACTCGATGCCGCTTTCCGGATCGAGCGCCAGAATATCGCGCACATCCCGCACCAGAAGGCTCAAATGCACCGTCTTGCGTTTCGGCGCGCCCTCGGTCGCCTGGCCATAGGCCAGAACCTCACCGGTATAGGCCACCGCACGGTCGATGGTGCGCAGCAGTTTCGGCGCAAAACTGCGGACCATGGGGTCCTTTGCATCCACCAGCCGGTCTGACATGAGCTGCGCGGAAGACAGGATATTGCGCATGTCATGGTTGATCTTCGACACGGCCAGGCCGAGATCAACTAGATTTTTCTGCTGTCGCAGGGTTTTCTGCAGTTCGGTCTGCATGTCTGCGAGGTGACGACCCGCAACCGCCAGTTCGTCCGCCCCCTCCTCGGGCACGAAAATCCGTTCGGGATTGCCCGGATCCTCCGAGAAATCCTGCATGCCGAGCGTCAGGCGCCGTATCGGCCGGATCATGATGCGGTTGATGGAGATGAAGATCAGGCCGGCGGTGACCAGCGACAGGATGATCGAGATCAGGAAAACGTTGCGGGCATAAGCGAGCATTGCTGCCCGCAGCTTGTTTTCGCCCAGCACCAGTTCGATGATGGTATCGCTGTCGCCCACGACATCGAAAACGCGGATCACGCGGTTGCCGCCGAACAGCAATGTGGAAAAGGCATCCCGAACCGCCTCCACTTGCGAAACATCGGAAAGATCATATTGCTCGTCGACGCCCGGCGGCGTTTCGGCCACTGCGAGCAGCCGCGATGTACCGTCCTTGCGCAGCGCAATAAGCTTCGCGCCCGTCGCCATCAGCGTGTCGTTCTGCACGCTTCGCGGCAATTCCGCCTGCAGACCGTCAATCACGGCACCGGCGGCGGCGGCGGTGTTCAGGCGGTCCCGCAGCCAGGAAAGACGCATATTGGCAACCGAAGGCACGAAGATCAGCACTTCGGCGATCATCACGAAAATGACGGTCAGCAACAGCAGCCGCCCCGAAAGACCGGCGGTCAATCCCGGCATGCAATGCACCGGATCGTCTTGCGTGCGGTCCAAGCTGTCTGCGCCTTTAGAAAACACCGGGCCATGATCCTGTATGCGCGCCGCTGCTTTGCGTGAAACGGCTCGGTTTATATGCAGCAATAATAATAGGACCGAATGGATATTTTTCCAATGCGTTGCAAAACAAACGTCTTCATCGCCGCAAAAACAAACGCCGCCCGGCAGGGGCGGCGCTTCAGGTAAAGGGGTTCAAGCGTGAGCAGCAACGGCGCCCGTCAGAATTCCTGCCAGTCCCCCTGAGCCGGGGCAGCAGCCGGCTGGGCATTGAGCGCCCGGCTGACGCTGTTCATCAATCTGCGGGCCGGGGAAGCCACCGCCACCGCCCTGTCGGAAACGGCCACCGGCCGCACCGGCTGCTCGACGCGGGGCGTGCGCTTCACATTCTCCGTGCGCAGATTGTGCTGCGCAGTCTCGGCACCGACATTGAAGCGCGCCACCAGCGTCACGAGGTGGTCCGCCTCGCTGCTCAGCTTGTGGGTCGCGGCCGAGGTCTCCTCCACCATGGCGGCGTTGCGCTGCGTCACCTGATCCATCTGGTTGATGGCGGTATTCACCTCATGCAGGCCGGTGGACTGTTCCCTGGCCGCAGTGGCGATCGAATGGATGTGTTCGTTGATCGCCAGGACGCGGGTCTCGATCTCGCCCAGTGCGCTGCCGGTTTTCTGTACCAGCGATACACCGCGCCCGACTTCTTCGCCGGATTTGGTAATCAGCGCCTTGATGTCCTTTGCGGCCGTTGCGGAACGCTGCGCCAGTTCGCGCACTTCCTGGGCGACGACGGCGAAGCCCTTGCCCGCCTCGCCCGCCCGCGCCGCTTCCACGCCGGCGTTCAGCGCCAGCAGGTTGGTCTGGAAGGCAATCTCGTCAATGACATTGATGATCTGGCTGATTTCGCGCGAGGCGTGCTCGATGCGATCCATGGCGGAGACGGCATCGCGCACGACATTGGCGGATTCTTCCGTCTTCTGCTTCGTTTCAGCAACCATGGTGCTGGCTTCCTGCGCACGATCGGTGGAGTTGCGGACAACGGCAGTGATCTCGTCCAGCGCGGCGGAGGTTTCCTCCAGCGCTGCGGCCTGCTGCTCCGTCCGCTTCGACAGGTCGTCGGCCGCTGAACGCAATTCGCTCGCGTTGCCGCTGATGCCTTCCGTGCTGCCGCGCACCTCGCGCATCGTCTCGCGCAGCTTGGTCAGCGTCTGGTTGACGTTTTCCTTCAGTTCGGCGAACACGCCGCGGAAATCGCCTTCCATCCTCTCCGTCAGATCGCCGCGCGCCAGGCCTTCGATGACACGGCTGGTCTCGGAGACGCCATTATGCACGCCCGTGAGCAGGGCATTGATCGTCGCGGCGAAACGATTGAGGTTGTCGTCGCCATAATCCTTGTTGATGCGGCGGCTGAAATCGCCCGCGGCCGCGGCGTCGACGACAATGGCCATGCCGGCCTGCAGGTCGTCGCTCTTGGCGCGCATGGCGGATTCCTGCGCATTCATGCGGCGCACTTCGCTGCCGTTCTTCTTGAAGACCTCGACGGCCGCCGCCATTTCGCCGATTTCGTCGTTGCGGCCGAGATAGGGGACTTCCGCCTCCAGATTGCCATCGGCCACCGCGTTCATCACTTCCGAAACCCTGCGAATGGGCGCGCTCAACTGCCGGGCCCCGATATAAAGGCCGAATGCGGCGCCGGCCAATATGCCGCTGCCGGTGACGATGATGACCAGCCAGAAGGACGTCGTCACAAAACCGTCTATGCCGACCTTGACGGCCTGGAGTTCGGCAATGTCGTTCTTCACCACCGCATCGATTTCGGCCTGGTATGCCTTGCGGTTGGCACGGTTCGCCTCGTTGTTGCCCTGCTGATTGGCGGCCTGCGGGCCGGTTTCACGGGCAAGCCGCGCGGTTTCCAACCGGAAGGCCTTGAACTCCTTGAAGCGGTTGGCAAGATTGTCGAAGCTCGCCTTCTGCTCCGCCGGAACGAGAGGGGTCCATGTCGCGATCAGCTTCTCCATGGCGTCGAGGTTCTTGACGATGCCGTCCGCAAAGGGTGCCGCCTTTTCGATGTCGGCGGCGGCATAGACCCCACGCGCTTCCATCACAACCGCGGTGACAAGGCGGTTGAGCGCCTCACCCTTATAGGCGCGCTCTGCCGCTTTCTCATATTCGACGGTGCGCACCCGGAACTCGCTGACCGCATAGATGGACAGGCCACCGATGGTACAGGCGACAAGGCTCATCAGCCCGACAAGAAGATTGATACGACCGCGAATTCTCAATTTCGTTCCCCCAACAAAGGCCAGCCGCGCGACGGAAAATGGGAAGCTGGCATAACTTTTCGCATCACAAGATTTATCAATGCTGCGTTAAGAAAGAATTTCGCATTTTAGCAATTGCACGCGGGAATCGGCCTCTGCAGGCCATCGGCGAGGGAGAGAGCGGTGCGTTTTCCGCAAAAGGTGAAGTGCGAAAACCCCTTCGGCAATTGACTTTGCTCGGCCTATGCCCTTATAAGCCGCGCACGCTCGGCCATTGAAAGCTCGCCCAGGCGGGGTTAGCCGTGCAAAAAACGAAACGCTCTTGCAAATAGTTGCAAATTCAAGAAGGGCCGCACACCGCGGTATTAAATAAATGTCGAAGCGTACCTACCAACCGTCCAAGCTTGTTCGCAAGCGTCGTCATGGTTTCCGTGCCCGTATGGCTACCGCCGGCGGCCGCAAGGTTCTCGCAGCCCGCCGTGCGCGCGGCCGCGCACGTCTGTCGGCTTAATTGCCGACATCTGTGGCCCGATGAAAGTCGTGGACACATGAGTGAGACTAAAAAACGACCCGGCCGGCTTAAAAACCGGTCGGAGTTTCTTGCCGTTCAGGCGGGGGAAAAACGGCGGGGAAGCACCTTTCTTGTGGAAGTGCTTGACCGGAAAGCCCCGGAAACCGAGCCTCGCGTCGGTTTTACCGTAACGAAAAGACAAGGCAACGCGGTCGAGCGAAATCGCATGCGCCGCCGTCTCAAGGAAGCCGTCAGGCTTTCTGCCGGGGTCGCAATGAAGCCCGGTCATGACTATGTGATTGTCGCCCGCAGGGACGTGCTCGATACGGCCTTCCCGAAAATTCAGTCTCTCCTCATCGAGCGAATTGAAGGAACGGCGAAACCGAAACGGTCCCAGGAGACCCGCTCCAGGAAAGAATGATGGAAAAGAACCGTAATTACTTCATCGCGATAGCCCTTTCGGTTGTCATCGTCCTCGCCTGGCAATTCCTTTACATGAATCCGCGTATCGAGCAGCAGCGCCGCGCCGAAGAGGCCCGCCAGGCGCAGCAGCAGACGACGCAGCAGCAGGCACCGGCTGCGGCATCAGGTGCTGCCGTTGAAGGCGCACCGCCCGCCTCCTCACCGCAGACCGCCGCCACGGCGACCCGCGAAGAGTCGATTGCAAAAACCCAGCGTGTCGCCATCGACACCAATGCCATCGCCGGCTCGATCAATCTGACCGGCGCGCGCTTCGATGACATCCGGCTCAAGGGCTACCATGAGACCGTCGATGACTCGAGCCCGATCATCACGCTATTTTCGCCCTCCGACACCAAGGACGGCTACTTCACCGAACTTGGTTACGTTGCCGCGCAGGAAGTCGGCGGCGTTCCTGGCCCGACGACCGTCTGGACGCTCGCAAGCGGCGACAAGCTGACGGAAACCACCCCCGTCACGCTCACCTACACCAATTCCAAGGGCGTGGTTTTCTCGCGTACCGTGTCGATCGACGAACACTACATGATCTCGGTCGCCGACAAGGTCGAGAACCCCGGACAGGCTGCGATCTCGCTCGCCACCTATGGCCGGGTGACGCGCAACAACAAGCCGGCGATTCCCCCGGTCTTCGTCATCCATGAAGGTTTCCTCGGCGTCTCCGGCAAGGACGGCAGCCTGACGGAAGAAAAATACAAGGATGTCGAGGAAGCACCGGTCACGGTGGCCAAGGCAACCGGCGGCTGGCTCGGCATCACCGACAAATATTGGGCCGCGGCCATTGTTCCGCCGCAGACCACGCCGTTCGAAACCCGCTATTCGCATATTACCGGCAATCAGCCGAGCTATCAGGCCGATTTCAAGAGCGACACGATGACGGTCGAACCCGGCCAGTCCATCGAGCTGAAGAGCCTCGTCTTCGCCGGTGCCAAGGAAGTGCCGCTGGTCGACCGTTATGAAACCGAATATTCCATTCCGAAGTTCGACCTTCTGATCGACTGGGGCTGGTTCTACTTCATCACCAAGCCGATGTTCAAAATGATGGATTTCTTCTTCCGTTATTTTGGCAATTTCGGCGTGGCCATCCTGCTCACCACCATCGTCGTCAAGGCCCTCTTCTTCCCGCTCGCCAGCAAGCAATATGCTTCCATGGCGAACATGAAGCGCGTGCAGCCGAAGATGGAGGAGCTGAAGGCCAAGCATGGCGATGACCGCATGGCCATGCAGCAGGCGATGATGCAGCTCTACAAGGAAGAGAAGATCAACCCGGTTGCCGGCTGCTGGCCGATGCTTCTGCAGATACCGGTCTTCTTCGCGCTATACAAGGTCATCTATGTCACCATCGAAATGCGGCATGCACCGTTCTTCGGCTGGATTCACGACCTTTCTGCGCCCGATCCGACATCGCTGTTCAACCTGTTCGGCCTTCTGCCCTACGACGTTCCGCATTTCCTGATGATCGGCGTCTGGCCGCTGGTCATGGGCATCACCATGTTCCTGCAGATGCGCATGAACCCGACGCCGCCCGATCCGACACAGGCAATGATCTTCACCTGGATGCCGCTGATCTTCACCTTCATGCTGGCCTCCTTCCCGGCTGGTCTGGTCATCTACTGGGCGTGGAACAACACGCTCTCCATCAGCCAGCAGGCCGTCATCATGAAGCGTCACGGCGCCAAGATCGAACTGTTCGATAATCTCAAAGGGCTGTTCAAGCGAAAGCCGGTGCAATCGAAATGAGTGACACCGGTACGGCAACCGAAAAGCCCCTGTTCGGGCGACCCTGGATTTTCATTCGCGGTGTCCCCGCGATGAAATTCCTGCCGCCCGAGGGCCCGCCGGAGATTGCGTTTGCCGGTCGCTCGAATGTCGGCAAGTCCTCGCTCATCAATGCGCTGGTGGGTCACAAGGGGCTTGCCCGCACCTCCAATACGCCCGGCCGCACGCAGGAACTGAACTATTTCGTTCCGGAAGGTTATTCGGGCGAAGCGGGTGACCTGCCACCGATGGCCCTGGTCGACATGCCCGGTTACGGTTATGCGCAGGCCCCCAAGGATCAGGTCGATGCCTGGACGAAACTCGTCTTCGATTATCTGCGTGGCCGCGCGACGCTGAAGCGCGTTTACGTGCTGATCGATTCCCGCCATGGCCTGAAGAAGAACGACGAAGAGGTTCTGAGCCTGCTCGACAAGGCGGCCGTGTCCTACCAGATCGTGCTGACGAAGACGGACAAGATCAAGGATGCCGGCGTTCCCCGCCTCATCGGTGAAACGCTGGAGAAAATCCGCAAGCGTCCCGCTGCGTATCCGGAAGTTCTCGCCACCTCGTCGGAAAAATCCTTCGGGCTGGACGAGTTGCGCGCCGAGATCATCAGGACGGTCTCGCTCTAGGTCCTTGTTTCCCGTATTTCCGGGCGGAAAACCGGGACCCACTTTTCCTGGAAATGCTCCAGGCGCTCAGGCGATGGTGAAAAGCAGAACGGCGGTCCACAGCATCGCCGTCAGTGCCAGAAGCCGCCAGAAGCGTACGGAATGCCAGACTTCCGAAAGCATGGCGGTGAACATGCTGCCATTGCGCAGCGGCTGGCTTCTGAAAGGCAGGCCGGGACGGTTTGGGTCCCGCTCTAGCAGCGCAGCGACCGTCGCGTTTTCGCGATATTCGGTTTCCGCGAGGTTATCCCGCCAGCGCCTGACCATGGCGGCAAACTGGCGATCGCGTTTGACGCGCTTTGCAAGCTCAGCCATGCTTTCCGGCGGCAGGGCACCCAGCACATATTCGCCCGCGAGCACTTCGTCCCGCAAACCGCTTTGCTTGTCTCGATCGGGTGCCGTCATGTGGTCTCTCACTCCTCGGTCGTTCAGGCCGCGCCATTTCCCGGCGCGCGACGTCTCACATCGCCCTGAATTAACCCCTCCCCTTTCCCCAGCAAGGCTGGTCCCATTGGGCCTTTATGTCAATCTCATTACAGAGCCGAAACCGGCAAAAAAAGAAATTTGATCGCTGCCGACACAATAAGGCCAGGAGGTTATTTCATCCGTCGAAAACTTGCTTTAGAGCGATGACAGGCTCTCAGCAGCCGCAACCACAGACCGAGGTTTTTAGATGACTGCTTCCGAAAGCGAAACTCAGGCGCGGCTGCTCGCACAGGCTCTGCCCTTCATGCAGAAATATGAGAACAAGACCATCGTGGTGAAATATGGTGGTCACGCCATGGGGGATTCCACGCTCGGCAAGGCTTTCGCGGAAGACATCGCCCTGTTGAAGCAGTCCGGCATAAACCCCATCGTCGTGCATGGCGGCGGCCCGCAGATCGGCGCGATGTTGACGAAGATGGGCATCGAATCGAAATTCGAGGGCGGCCTGCGTGTCACCGACGCCAAGACGGTCGAGATCGTCGAAATGGTTCTGGCCGGCTCGATCAACAAGGAAATCGTCGCCCTCATCAACCAGACGGGCGAATGGGCCATCGGCCTGTGCGGCAAGGACGGCAACATGGTCTTCGCCGAAAAGGCGAAAAAGACCGTCATCGATCCCGACAGCAATATCGAGCGCGTTCTCGATCTCGGCTTCGTCGGTGAAGTCGTGGAAGTCGACCGCACCCTGCTCGATCTGCTCGCCAAGTCGGAGATGATCCCGGTCATCGCCCCCGTCGCGCCCGGTCGTGATGGCGCCACCTACAATATCAATGCCGACACCTTCGCCGGCGCCATTGCCGGTGCGCTCAACGCCACGCGCCTTCTGTTCCTGACTGATGTGCCGGGTGTTCTCGACAAGAACAAGGAGCTCATCAAGGAACTGACGGTCTCCCAGGCGCGCGCCCTTATCAAGGACGGCACGATTTCCGGCGGCATGATCCCGAAGGTCGAAACCTGCATCGAGGCCATCAAGGCCGGCGTGCAGGGCGTGGTGATCCTCAACGGCAAGACGGCACATTCCGTCCTTCTGGAAATCTTCACGGAAGGCGCCGGCACGCTCATCGTGCCCTGATGCGTTAGAGTGGCGGACGGCAAAGCCTGTCCGCCACAATTCGCATTCAGCCGAGTGCCAGAAGCGAAAGCACGCCAACGACGATCAGCAGGCAGCCGGAGAGTTCGAGCCGGTTGATCTTCTCCTTGAAGAAAAGCACGGTCGAAGCGAAGGCGAAGAGCATCTCCACCTGCGCCAGAGCCTTCACCACGGCAGCCTGCTGCAGGGTCATCGCCGTGAACCAGCCGAACGAGGCCGTGGCGCCCACGAAACCGACCGCGAGCGATGGTTTCCAGACCCTGGCGATGCGCCGCAATTCTTCCCTCTCGCGCCAGATGATCCAGAGGAACATCGATACCGTCTGCATGACGATGACGACGACGAGGGTAAAGCCCGCCTGCATCATCGCATCCGGGGCCGGCAGGCTCGGCGCAAGCGCCAGCGAGGCCGAACGATAGGCAACCGAGGACAGGCCGAAGAATGCCCCCGAGGCAAGGCCGATCCCTGCCGTCCGGCTGAAGATCGAGGTGAGGAAGGAAGCGGGCGTCACTTCCGTGCGCGCCACCGAAATCAGCATGACGCCGGCGACCGAGATCGCGATGGCTGCCAATGTGCCGCCATTGACGCTTTCACCGATGAAGATAAGGGCAAACAGGGCCGCCTGCGCCGGCTCGGTGCGGGAATAGGCCGTGCCGACCGCGAAATTGCGGAAAGAGAACAGGTGCACCAGCAGGAAAGTGGCAGCAATCTGCGCCATGGCCCCGACCGTTGCCCACACGGCGAAGGACATGTTCGGCGCCGGCAGCGGGCGACCGAGCCCGAAATGCAGAAAAGCGAGATAGGCGAGAGCGAAAGGCATACCGAACACGAAGCGCACGAAGGTTGCACCCGTGGTGCCCATCATGCCCTTGAGATGCTTCTGCAAAGTCGAGCGCAGGTTCTGCAAGAACGCGCTTGCGAAGGTTATGCCTATCCAGAGTTCCATGGTTTGGCGGTATCATGCGCCGGAGGCCACAGCCAAGCCCGATTTTCCGCTCAATCGTCGTCTTTTCGATTTTCTTCGCCGCTCGAAACGGGCATAAAGCAGCCCATGGACACAAAGCCGAAAAACCTGCCCGACGCCGCCGATTTCGCCCATGTCAGCGAATGGGTCTTCGATCTCGACAACACGCTCTATCCGCATCACGTCAATCTGTTTTCCCAGATCGACCGTAACATGACGGCCTATGTCGCGGAGCTTCTGAAGCTCGACCCCGATGAGGCCCGCGTATTGCAGAAGCGCTATTATCACGACCACGGCACCACGCTTCAGGGCCTGATGATCCATTACGGCATCAGCCCCGACGAGTTTCTGGAACGGGCCCATGCCATCGACTATTCGGCGCTGAAACCCCATCCGGAGCTCGGCGACGCGATCAGGGCTTTGCCGGGCCGCAAGTTCATCCTGACCAATGGCAGCGTCAAACATGCGCAGGCCGCCGCCGGCGCACTCGGCATTCTCGATCATTTCGAGGATATTTTCGATATCGTCGCCGCCGGTTACCTGCCGAAGCCGGCGAGCGCGACCTATGAGAAATTCGCGGCGCTTGCCAAACTCGATATGAAAAAAGCCGCCATGTTTGAGGATCTGCCGCGCAATCTCGCGGCGCCCAAGGCGCTTGGCATGAAGACCGTGCTGCTCGTGCCTTCAAACCTTGAGGGCGTCATCATGGAACGCTGGGAAATCCCGGCCGTGACGGATGAGCATATCGACTACATCACCGACGATTTGGCCGGTTTCCTCACCAAAACCATCGACCGCTGAGCCGTAAACATTACCGAAGCTTCATGCACCTTACGGATGTTTAAGTGGTGAGGCGTGCTGGACGTTATTATCTTTTCTTCAGGGACACCAAAGAAAGGTAATGACGATGACCACACGCAAAATCGCCCTCTCTGCTCTTGGCGCAGCCCTTGTGCTCAGCACGGCCGCAACGGCCAGTTTTGCCGCGCCCGGCAAAGGCCAAAAGGATCGCATGCCGATGCGCCCGGAAGCGGCTTTTGTTCATCTGCTGAAGGTGGCCGACACCAACAAGGACGGCAAGATTTCCAAGGAGGAATTCACCGCCCGCCAGGACGCGCTCTTCACCGAGATCGACAAGGACAAGGACGGCTCGATCACGCCGAAGGAAATGCGCGAATATCGCCAGGCGAAGATAGAAGCCTTCCGCGCCGCGCATCCGCGCCCCGAGCATGAGGAAGCCAAGGCGGATGAAGGCAAGGGCACGGATGGCAAGCGGGCCGAACGTGAACATGGCGGTCGTTTCGGCCATCAGGGCTGGGGCAAGCATGGCGGCAAGGGCGCGGGCTTTGCGCTGATCCGCTGGGCCGATACCGACGAGAACGGTCAGGTCAGCAAGGCTGAATTCACTGCCGCCGGCGAAAAGATGTTCGAGCGGCTGGACAGGAACAAGGACGGCGTCATCTCCATCGACGACATGCCGGACCGCCCGTTCCTCTGATCCTCCAAGCATAAAGCCCGCTTAAAAGCGGGCTTTTTCTGGAATGTTCTAATGCAGGCTGACGGTTCTCAGATCGTCTTCCGCCGCCTTGAAGAAGGTGCTGGACCGATTGTCTGTCAGGAGGATTGGCGTTCCATCCGCACCGAACAGTGCCCACAGATCCAGCTGCGGATCGAGATCAGGCGCTTCCGGGAAACAGCGGCTTACGTCTTCCGCACGGATCTTGCGGATATATCCCACTTCTCCTTCGCCGATATGGGCGAGCTGGGACCGTGTGAGACGCGCATGCGCTTCTTTTAAAAGCATATTTCAGCCTCCTTCTTCACGCCGAGCGATTCATGTCCGATTCCGGCGTTCACGTTCTACTCTGAGACGGAAATATTAATTTTCTTTACCACGTTCGAAATTTCCGGCCGGACCAGATCGATGGAAAGAAGGCCGTTGCGCAGGCGCGCTTCCCTGACCTGCATGCCATCAGCCAGCACGAAGACCCGCTGGAATTGCCGCGCCGCGATGCCCCGATAGAGAAAATCGCGCTTTTCCTGTTCCTGCTGGCGGCCGCGGATGACGAGCTGGTTGTCGGCCGTCGTCACATCCAGATCATCCTGCGAAAAACCGGCAACCGCGATGGTGATGCGCAGCCGCTCCGGCACATCTTCGCTGCCGGGCAGGCGCTCGATATTGTAGGGAGGATAGCCGTCATTGGCCTTCGCCATGCGCTCCAGCGTTTTTTCCATGGCATCAAAACCCAGCAAAAGCGGGTGGGTGAATGGCGTCATGCGGCTCATATCTCTTTTGTCCTTGCAACCAAGCGACGTTTCGCGGTCCCGCTTCCGGCAACCTCGCCGGTCAATCGCACCGGCAAAGGCAATATGGGAAGCACAACCGGAATACGCAAGGCTGAGCGATGGGCAAAGGAGAACACTTGGGAATGAGGCTTGACAAGTGAGCACCCGCCGCTCGAAAAAAGCGCTCATCTCAACGGCGGGCAAGACATGGCAGAACGCAGAAAAATCATCATCGACACCGATCCGGGCCAGGACGACGCGGCGGCAATCATGCTCGCTTTTGGAAGCCCGGAGGAAATCGACATCCTCGGACTATGCGCCGTCGCCGGCAACGTTCCGCTGAAACTGACCAGCCGCAACATCCGCATCATCTGCGAATTGTGCGGCCGCACCGATATTCCGGTCTATGAGGGCGCGGAGAAGCCGCTGGTGCGCAAGCCCGTCACCGCCGAACACGTTCACGGCAGTACCGGCCTTGACGGCCCGGTTCTCGACGAGCCGACCATGGAAGCGCAAAAGCAGCACGCGGTCGATTTCATCATCGAAACCCTGATGCGGGAACCCGCCGGCACGGTCACGCTCTGCACGCTCGGTGCGCTGACCAATGTGGCGCTGGCGCTCCTGAAGGCGCCGGAAATCGCCGACCGCGTCAAGGAACTGGTGATGATGGGCGGCGGCTTCTTCGAAGGTGGCAACATCACCCCCGCGGCGGAATTCAACATCTATGTCGATCCGCAGGCCGCCGATATCGTTTTCCGCTCCGGCATGCCTGTTGTCATGATGCCGCTTGACGTCACCCACAAACTGCTGACCACCAAGGCGCGCGTCAGCCGCATTCGTGACATCGGCACGCGCCCGGCCATCGCCATGGCGGAAATGCTGGAATTCTTCGAGCGTTTCGACATCGAGAAATACGGTTCGGATGGCGGCCCGCTGCATGATCCGAGCGTCATTGCCTATCTCCTCAAACCCGAACTGTTTCAGGGTCGTGAGTGCAATGTCGAGATCGAGGTCCATTCCGAGCTGACCATGGGCATGACAGTGGTGGACTGGTGGGGGGTGACGGACCGCCCCGCCAATGCCCGCGTCATGCGCAACGTGGATGCGGACGGTTTCTTTGAGTTGCTGACCGAACGTTTCGCCCGGCTCTGATCCGGACAGGAACAAAAAGGGCCGCTGGAAAAACCAGCGGCCCTTTTTATTTTCGGCGAGAATGGCGGATCAGAATTCCGTCCAGTCATCCTGCGCCAGCGCGTTTGCACCGCTGGTTCTCGGGCGGGCGCGGGAAGCCGCAGCGTGGGCCTTTGCCGGAACCGCGGGCGCACGCATTGCCGCCGCCGTGGCGCGCAATTGCTGGCTGGAATGGCCGCCGGAGACCGCGAAACCGGCAACGAGCGATTTCAGGGTTTCGGCTTCGCTGTTCAGCGTCACGCTGGCCGCCGTCGTTTCCTCCACCATCGCCGCATTCTGCTGGGTGACCTGATCCATCTGGGTAACGGCGGAATTGATTTCCTTCAGGCCGACCGCCTGCTCGCTGGCCGAGGCCGATATCTGCCGGATGAGCTGGTTGATCTGCAGAACCTGATCGGCGATCTTTTTCATCGTCTCACCGGCCTTGCCGACCAGCTGGACGCCCTCGCCCACCTGCGTGGCCGACGTGTTGATCAGACCCTTGATCTCCTTGGCAGCGGTGGCGGACCGTTGCGCGAGTTCGCGCACTTCCTGTGCAACGACCGCAAAGCCCTTGCCCGCATCGCCCGCGCGGGCCGCTTCGACGCCGGCGTTCAGCGCCAGAAGATTGGTCTGGAAGGCGATCTCGTCGATCACCCCGATGATACGGGAGATTTCCGCCGAGGACTGCGCAATGCCCTGCATGGAGTTCACGGCCTGCTGCACGACCTCGCCCGACTTGCCGGCGTCATCGCAGGCATGGCTGACGGCGCCGGCCGCCTCTGCGGCGTTTTCCGCGCTGGAATTGACCTGAGCGGTCAACTCGTTGAGGGCCGCGGCGGTTTCTTCGAGGCTTGCAGCCTGCTGCTCCGTGCGATGCGAGAGATCGCTGGCGGCACGGGTGATCTCGCCGGTGCCATTGCCGATGCTGACGACGGTTGCGTTGACGGTGGACACCGTTTCCTCGAGGCTGGCGAGCGCCGAGTTGAAGTCGGCGCGCAGCTTCGCATATTCGCCCGGGAATTCGTCCTCGATACGGTAGGTCAGATTGCCCTGCGAGAGCGCGTTAAGGCCGGCACCAAGCACGCCGACGATGTGCTGCTGCATGCGACTGTTTTCATTACGCTCGAATTCAGACCGCTGGCGCTCCGTCTCCGCGTGACCCCGCTGGGTTTCGGCTTCGGCTTCCATCTCGCGGATACCGGCAAGCTTGGCGCGGAAACCTTCGAGAGCCGTTGCAACGGCGCCGGTTTCGTCCCGACGGTCTTGGCCCGATACCGGCACGTCGTAGCGGCCATCGCTGAGCGTGCGGACGTCGGAGACCAGCGAGGCGAGCGGGTTACCGACAAAATACCGGACAGCGAAATAAAGCGCGGCGATGACGGCGGCGAGGATGACGATCGCGCCGATGATCATCAGATAGGTCTGCTCCTGAACCGGTGCATTCAGCGCCTGATGCGGAATATCCACCAGCACCACCCAGGTCGCATTGAGGCCCGGAACGGCGAAGGGATAGACGAGACGGTTATAGGGTGCGTCCGTATCGAGGCCGAGATTTTCGATGAGGCCCTGCTTGCCGGAGGTAATCGCCGCCTGAACGGTTCTTGCGCCATCTCCGTCATAGGCTTTCATGTTCTGCTCAGGCGTGGGCGGCACCAGCCACTGGCCGCCCTGGGAAACGAGCGTAACGCGGCCGGTCTCGAAAGGATGCAGCGCCTGCAGCTTCTGCGACAGCGAGGCCAGCGAAATATCGACACCCGCCACACCGATCATCTTGCCGTCCGACATGACGGGATAGGCAAGCGAGGTCATGGTGGTGGGCACTTCCGTGCCCTGGGCGAGATAGGGCTGGGTGATGGCGCCCTTGCCGGATTTGGAGGCCAGCGCATACCATTCAGCCGCATAGTCGTTGTCGAAGGTCGAGAACTGGATATCGCCCTTCTGGGTCTTCGACCAGTAGGGAGCGAAAGCACCGTTTTTATTGGTGCCGAGATCGAGCCGGTCGGCGATCTCCTTGCTCTGTCCGTCGAAGAGGCCAAGCTGCTCGCAGAACCAGCTTCCGAAAGCGAAGGCATTCTGCTCGACATTGGCCTTCAGGATATTGACGATGCCGGGACGGTCCATCGATTTTGCCTGATGGGCGCGGCCAATGACGCCAGCCATGGAGCGCGCAGCACTGCCGAGTTCGCCGACATCGGCGGCAATGACGTTGGCGATGGCGCGCGCCTCGGTATTGGCCTGCTCCATGGTCAGCGCATGAACACGCTCGCTGGTCTGGGAAATAAGGAAGGAATTCGATGCGATGAGAACCGTGGTGATGGCGCAACCGGTCACAAGGATCAGTTTCGTCGCAAGCGACTTCACTTTGAAATTGAACATTTTGGCCTCGATCAAATCGCCAACTCGAAAAGGCTGGCGTCAACGGATGAAAATCTCCGTCATGGAGGCCCGTCCAGAATGGGACAGTGTGCTGCATCGCGACGAGGCAAAATTAGAGTAAGATTGCTAATTAAGCCCTAAAATTACTTCGTCGCGTAAGCAAGAAATCAGTGTTCGTAGTAGTCGGAAATGATTTTCCAGGCGTCATCCGCCGTCTCGGCGAAATGCAACAAATCCATGTCCTCGGGCGCGATGGTTCCGAAATCCGCAAGGAATTCGAAATTGACGACCGATCGCCAGAATTTCTCACCGAAGAGGATGAGCGGAATGGGTTCCATGCGCTTGGTCTGGATCAGGGTCAGCGCCTCGAACAGTTCGTCCAGCGTACCGAAACCGCCGGGGAAAATCACAACGGCCTTCGCCCGCATCAGGAAATGCATCTTGCGGATGGCGAAATAGTGGAAGTTGAAGCTCAGCTCCGGCGTGACATAGGCGTTCGGCGCCTGCTCATGCGGCAGGACGATGTTGAGGCCGATCGAAGGGCCACCGACATCGGCCGCACCGCGATTGCCCGCTTCCATGACGCCGGGACCGCCGCCGGTAACAACGACATATTCGAGGTGGGCGGATTTAGCGGCATAATCCGTGCAAAGCCGGGCGAACTTGCGCGCCTCGTCATAATAGACGGAGGATTGCTCCAGATTGCGCTTTTGCGTTTCGTTACGCGCCGCCCAGGCCTCGCCGCCGGGTTCGGGAATACGGGCGCCGCCGAACATGACGACGGTGGATTTGATGCCGCGTTCGGTGAGCGCCATTTCCGTCTTCAGAAGCTCGAGCTGCAGCCTGACGGGGCGCAATTCCTCACGGCAGAGGAAATCCATGTCCACATAGGCCAGCCGGTAGGACGGGGAAGCCGACTGCGGCGTTTTCGGCACGACCTCGGCCTGCTGCTTGTCCACAGCACTGCGCTTCAACGGGTCCCATACCCCGTCCTTGCGCCGCAACTTGCCGTTTTTCAGTCGTGTCATTTCCATGCCTTTCGTCTGACGCGCCAAATCACCCAAATCACATTGACGCCTTTCCAACACTCCCTTAGATCAAATGGCCAAAGCCTTCCAGCGGCGCGGGACCTTCCGTGACCAAGACCACACGCGACTTTAAGGAATTTTCCATGAGCCTTACGGATCTCTCTTCCCTCGAAACCATCATCGAAACCGCCTTTGACAACCGTGACGGTGTGAACGTATCGACGAAGGGCGAGGTTCGCGACGCCGTGGACACATCTCTTCAACTTCTCGATAGCGGCAAGGCACGCGTGGCCGAAAAGCAGGCTGACGGAAGCTGGAAGGTGAACCAGTGGCTGAAAAAGGCCGTGCTTCTGTCCTTCCGCCTGAACGATATGGAGATCGTTACCGGCGGACCGGGCGAATCCACCTGGTGGGACAAGGTGCCGTCGAAGTTCGAGAACTGGGGTGAAAACCAGTTCCGCGCCGCCGGCTTCCGCGCCGTGCCGAATGCCGTTGTGCGCCGTTCCGCCTATGTCGCCAAGAACGTCGTGCTGATGCCCTCCTTCGTCAATCTCGGCGCCTATGTCGATGAAGGCACGATGGTTGATACCTGGGCAACCGTCGGCTCCTGCGCGCAGATCGGCAAGAATGTGCACCTTTCCGGCGGCGTTGGCATCGGCGGCGTTCTGGAGCCGCTGCAGGCCGGCCCAACCATCATCGAGGATAATTGCTTCATCGGCGCCCGTTCGGAAGTCGTGGAAGGCTGCATCGTGCGTGAAGGTGCGGTTCTCGGCATGGGCGTCTTCATCGGCAAGTCGACCAAGATCGTCGATCGCGCCACCGGCGAGATCACCTATGGCGAAGTGCCGCCCTATTCCGTCGTCGTTGCCGGCACCATGCCGGGCAAGCCTTTCCCGAACGGCGAACCGGGTCCGAGCCTCTATTGCGCCGTGATCGTCAAGCGCGTCGATGAAAAGACCCGCTCCAAGACCGGCATCAACGAGCTTCTGCGCGACTGATAAAAGCGACTGCCATGACCACGACCGATCCCGTTGCCAATCTCGCCGCCCTCATCCGTTGCCCTTCGGTGACGCCTGCGGAAGGCGGCGCGCTTTCCCTGCTAGATACCCTGCTTTCGCCGCTCGGCTTTGCGGTAGAGCGTGTGATGGCGACAGAGGCGGGAACGCCTGACGTGGAAAACCTCTATGCCCGGCTCGGCACCGAAGGTCCGCATCTGATGTTTGCGGGCCATACGGATGTCGTTCCCGTGGGCGACGAGGCCGCATGGAGCCATCCGCCCTTTGCGGCTGACATCGCCGGTGGCGAGATGTATGGCCGCGGCGCGGTGGACATGAAGGGCGGGATTGCCTGTTTCGTGGCCGCCATTGCCCGCCATATCGAAAAACATGGCAAACCGCAGGGCTCCGTCTCCTTCCTGATCACCGGCGATGAGGAAGGCCCGTCGATCAACGGCACCTCCAAGCTTCTGGAATGGGCTGCTGCAAAGGGAGAGACGTGGGACGCCTGTGTCGTAGGCGAGCCGACCAATCCCGACCAGCTGGGCGACATGATCAAGATCGGCCGCCGGGGCTCGCTCTCGGGCCGCATCACCGTTCATGGTGTCCAGGGCCATGCCGCTTATCCGCATCTCGCCGACAACCCCGTTCGCGGGTTGTTGCAGCTCACCCATGCGCTGATGCATCCGGCATTCGATCACGGCACGGATGATTTCCAGCCATCCAATCTGGAAGTGACAACCGTCGACACCGGCAATGCCGCGACCAATGTCATTCCGGCGCGGGCGACCGCGGCCTTCAACATTCGTTTCAACGACACCTGGACGGCAGAAAGCCTGCGGGCGGAAATCATCCGCCGCCTTGATGCCGCTGCGGCTGAAGGTGAGCTTCGCCCGGACCGGGCACCGGTGAAATATGAACTCGTCTGGGCGGACCGCCCGAGCCATGTATTCCTGACCCGCAACAACGCGCTCATCTCTTCGCTCTCCGGCGCGGTTGAAGCCGTGACCGGCAAGGAGCCGAAGCTTTCTACCACCGGCGGCACCTCGGATGCGCGCTTCATCAAGGATTATTGCCCGGTGGTGGAATTCGGTCTCGTCGGGCAGACCATGCATATGGTCGACGAACGCGTGGCCGTTGCCGATCTCGAGACGCTGACGCGCATTTACGAGACCTTTATCGAACGCTGGTTCGCCCATGCCGACGGCAAGTGAAGTAAGGCTTTATCTGGCCGGCCTGTGGCTTCTGCTGCTCGGCGACCATAATGGCGCACGTTATCTTGACCTGACCGAGCGCGGCATGGCGCGATCCTTCTATTCCGCTCTGTGGTGCCTGCCGGCCATGCTGGTTTCCTGGCTTTGGCTGCGCGCCGCCTTTCTCGCCGGCTATCCGCCCGGAACGGGAACCGGATTCATCTTCTTCTTCCGCCTTGCCATGGTCGAGGCCATCTGCTGGATCGTGCCGCTGCTTTTGATCGGCATGTTGCTCTACGCCTTCGGAGCAAGGGAAAAATTCGCGCCGCTCGTCACCACCATGAACTGGCTGTCGTTGCCCTTTTCCTACGCCAATGCGGTCCTGATCCTGATCGCATTCTTCCTGCCGCCGTTGCAGGGGCTGGTCGCCATTCTCTGGCTGGCACTGCTTTTGTCGCTGGTCTTCGCCTTTTCGCGGATCGTACGGTTCTTCATCCGCGACCAGTCGCTGCTGGTCTCGGCGATCGTCATGACACTTCTGGTGCCTGCCATCCTGCTATCGGAAGCATTGCAGCGTTTTCTCGGCGTTTACCCCGCCTGACAGACGGCGCGGAGATCAGTCCTCATCTTCCGTCATTTCGGCTTCGGCACGGCGACGCGGCGGAATGACGTCGGGATAATCGACCTGCATGAAATAAAGACCGTCCGGCGGCGCCACAGGGCCACAGGCCTTGCGATCCCGCGCCTCCAGTGCGGCGCGCACATCGTCCGGGGTCATCGTGCCTTCGCCCGCCAGTTTCAACGTGCCGGCGAAAGAGCGTATCTGATTGTGCAGGAAACTCTGCGCCGTCGCACGAATCTCGATGAGGTCGCCGTTGCGCGTCACATCCAGCCGGTCGAGCGTGCGGACCGGGCTGTTCGCCTGACAATGGACAGAGCGGAAGGTGGTGAAATCATGCCGGCCGACAAGCATCTGCGCAGCTTCATGCATACGCTCGTGGTCCATGTCCTTCGATACCCACCATGCCCGCTTGTGCTCCAGCGCCAGCCGGGATTTGCGGCAAATGATGCGGTAGAGATAATGGCGGCGCAGCGCCGAAAAACGTGCGTCGAAATCCTCGCTCACGGCGGCAGCATCGAGAACAGCCACGGCCTCACCCGCCATGGCCAGATGTGCATTCACGGCATTGCGGAGTTTGTAGGGTTCCCAATCGCGGGAAAGATCGACGTGGATGACCTGCCCAACCGCATGCACACCGGAATCGGTACGGCCCGCGCCACGAATGGAAACGCTTTCCCCGGTCAGCGACCGGACGGCAGCCTCCAGCGCGCCCTGAACGGAAGGGCCGTTTTCCTGTCTCTGCCAGCCGTAATAGGGCGTGCCGTCATATTCGATGGTCATGCGGAAGCGTGGCATCAGCCGAGCCTCGTTGTGGGCGGAACCGGCGTGCCGCGCACGAAATCGGCCGCCGACATGGGTTTTCCACCCGCCTTCTGCAAGCGGATGAGGCGCACGGCCCCGCTGCCGCAGGCAATGGTGAGGGCGTCATCCAGCGCAGCACCGGCTTCGCCCATGCCGCTTGCCAGTTCGGAGGCAAGAACCTTCACGCGCTCCGCCCTGCCGCCGATTTCCATTTCCAGCCATGCGCCAGGAAACGGCGAAAGGCCGCGAATGTGATTGTGCACGTCCAGCGCCGGTCTCGAGAAATCGATGCGGGTTTCGCCCTTGTCGATCTTCGCGGCGTAAAGCACACCCTCTTCCGCCTGCACGACGAGGGGCAGGTCGCCGGCCTCAAGCTTGTCCATCGCCTGCCGCATCAGCCGCGCACCCGCCAGCATCAGGCTGTCATGCAATTCACCGGCCGTCATGTTGTCGCCGATCGCGATCTTCGCGGTCAACGCGACAGGGCCGGTATCCAGCCCCTTTTCCATTTTCATGACCATCATGCCGGTTTCGGCATCACCTGCCATGATCGCCCGCTGGATGGGGGCAGCGCCGCGCCAGCGCGGCAGCAGGGAAGCATGACCATTGTAGCAGCCAAGACGCGTGCCGGAGAGGATCGCCTCGGGCAACAGGAGCCCGTAAGCCACGACGACCGCCACATCGGCGTTGAAATCCCGGAATTGCTGACGATCTTCCTCAGCCTTGAAATTCACCGGCGTCAGCACCGGCAGGCCCAGCAATTCGGCCGCCTGATGGACCGGGGACTTCTGCAGATCAAGACCACGGCGGCCGCCGGGACGCGGCGGCTGGGTGTAGACGGCAACGATTTCGTGGCCCGCTTCCACCAATGCACGCAATGTGGGAACGGAAAAATCCGGCGTGCCCATAAAAATGATGCGAAGAGCCATCGTCGCCCCCTGCCCTGTCGTCCATTCCGACCCAAAGAGGACGGATCAGATCTTTGCGCGGGCCGCTTTCGTGAATTTCTTGATGACCATGTCGCGCTTCAACCGCGAAATATGGTCGATGAAGAGAACGCCGTTCAGGTGGTCGATCTCATGCTGCAGGCAGGTCGCGAGCAGACCATCCGCCTCGACCGTCTGCTGCTTGCCGTCACGGCCGACATATTGCACCGTGAGCGACGCGGGACGCTCCACCTCGGCATAATAGTCAGGGATGGAGAGGCAGCCTTCCTCATAGGTCGAGATATCGTCCGACACCTTGAGGATTTCCGGATTGATGAAGACGATCGGGGTCTTTTCCTCGCCCTCACGCGCAACGTCGATCACCAGCATGCGGCGCGGCACGCCGATCTGAATGGCGGCGAGGCCGATACCCGGCGCATCATACATGGTTTCCAGCATGTCGTCGGCAAGGCGCAGCACCTCGGCATCCACCTGTTCGATGGGCTTGGATTGCTGGCGCAGCACGGGATCGGGCAAAATGATAAGCGGTTTGATGGTCATGGCTTCCCATAACGTATCTCTCGCGCCGAGGAAATAAAAAACACGAAGGTGAAACCGCCTGCGGCACCCGCCCTGCCCGACTCATTTCCGCCGCAGGAATGTTCTTGTTTTGATCTTCCGAATCACAAGAAACCTGCTAGATTTAATCATGAGCATAGATTTCTCCGTTCTCCTCAATCCCGCACTACGGGCCGGCTCCGTCGATATCAGCTTCGGCGCGCTGCTTGCGGCTCTGGTTTTCGGCCTGGTCATCACATGGCTGGTTACGACAAACCGTGCCAAAAAAGCGGGAGCCGATGGCGAAATCTCCGATCTCCTGAAAACGCAGTCCGAATTGCATGGCCGGATCGCGGCCATGGCGGAAACGCTTGGCACGCGCCAGACAGAGATGAGCCAGACGCTGAACCAGCGCCTTGACGGCATGTCGCAGCGCCTTGGCGAAACGCTGACGGAGCAGACCCGGTCAACCCATGAGAACCTGAGCCGCCTGCAGGAGCGTCTGGCTGTCATCGATGCCGCGCAGGGCAATATTCAGGATCTCGCGAAAGACGTCGTCGGGCTTCAGGCGATCCTCTCCAACAAACAGACGCGCGGTGCCTTCGGACAGGCGCGCATGGAAACGCTGATCGCCGATGCGCTTCCTGCCGGGGCCTTCCAGCTTCAGCCGACGCTTTCCAACGGTTACCGGCCGGACTGCACCATCAAGATGCCGAACAATGCCCCGCCACTCGTCATCGATGCCAAGTTTCCGCTGGAGGCGTGGAACGCGATCAAGGCGGATGAGACACCCGAGACCAAACGCGCCGCCGTGCAGCAGTTCCGCCGCGATATGGAGGTACATATTCGCGACGTGGCCGAGAAATACCTCATTCGCGGCGAGACGCAGGATACGGCCTTCATCTTCGTACCGTCCGAATCGATCTTCGCTGACATTCACCAGCATTTCGAATATCTCGTGCAGCGCGCCCACCGCGCCCGCGTCGTCATCGTATCGCCCTCGCTGCTGATGCTGTCTGTGCAGGTTATCCAGTCTGTTTTGAAAGACCAGCGCATGCGCGAGCAGGCGCATCTCATTCAGGGCGAAGTGGCGCTGCTCATGGACGATGTGCGGCGACTGGATGACCGGACGCGCAAGCTGCAGGCCCATTTCGGGCTGGCTCAGAAGGACGTCGACATGATGCTGATCTCCTCCGACAAGGTGCTGGCACGCGGCCAGAAAATCGAGGGTCTCGATTTTTCACCGACGGAAAAGGAAGCTTCACACGGCGAAATCGAACAGGCCCGTCGCTTTGCGGAAAACCGGGCCGGTGCAGCCAAATTGCGGGTAGTTGACGACGAGTGATCGTCTCGGGCAAAGTCGCCGCCTTGCTCAAATTTCATATGGACCCAGCGCCCCATGATTACTGTTTTCGGCTCCATCAACATGGACCTCGTCGCGACCGCCAAACGCCTGCCCAAGCCCGGTGAAACCGTGACCGGCGAGACCTTCTCCACGGCCGCGGGCGGCAAGGGAGCCAATCAGGCACTGGCCGCACGGCGTGCAGGCGCTACGGTGAAGATGGCGGGCGCCGCGGGCGATGACACCTTTGCCGCACCGGCGTTGACCTTGCTGCGCGATGCCGGCACCGATCTTTCTCTCGTCAAGACAGCACCCGGCCCGACGGGCACGGCCGTGATCCTGATTGGTGAAGGCGGAGAGAACATGATCTCGGTCATTCCCGCCGCCAACGGCGAAGTCTCCGCATCCGACGCTGCAAAGACCATATCCGAGATGGCTGCGGGCGATATTCTGATGTTGCAGTTCGAGATACCGGCGCCCGCCATCGAAGCGGCACTGACGACTGCAAAGGCAAAGCGCATCACCACCGTCATCAACACCGCACCGCTGACCGCAGACGGCCCTCGGCTTGCCGGCCTCGCCGATATCGTCATTGCCAACGAAACCGAGTTCGAACTGCTGATCGGCAAGAACGGACTTTCCAGCACCGAGCGGGAAAGCGAACTCAAGACCCTTCACGAGAGGACCGGCCAGACTTTGATCGTCACACTGGGTGCAGATGGCGTGATCGCCATTCGCAATGGCAAGGTCTATAGGGCTTCCGGCCTCAAGATCGAGCCGGTGGACACGGTCGGTGCAGGCGATACCTTCTGCGGATATCTCGCCGCCAGCCTCGATCAGGGAATGGATTTTGAAAAGGCGCTGAAGCGTGCCGCCGTCGCAGGTTCACTCGCCTGCACGCGCGCCGGCGCGCAGCCTTCCATTCCGCTCGCAGCGGAAGTGGATGCGGCACTCTGAGGGATCGGGCCGTTAGCGCATTTTCCGGACGTAAAACCGCTGCGAACTTTTGTTGGAAATGCTTTAGCGACGGATGAAGGTGAGATAGGCCGAGCTGCGGCCTTCTCTTTTCGCCTTGTTCTCGTAACGCGTGCCTGGCCAATTGGCATAGGGCGTGCGCCAGTCCTCAGCACTCGTCGCCGTCCATTCAAAACCGCCATGCCGGGCGCAATGCTGTAGTGTCCAGTTGACGTATGTATCGATATCCGACGCAAAGCAGAATTTGCCGCCGGGCTTCAACACACGATGGAAACGGGCGAGATTGACGTCGGAAACGAAGCGGCGCTTCCAGTGCTTTTTCTTCGGCCACGGATCGGGATAAAGCAGATCGATATGATCGATCGATCCCTCGGGCAGCCAGTCGAGCAGCTGTGTGGCATCATCGTCGTAAAGGCGAATATTCATCAGCTCGCGTTCGCGCACCGTGGCAAGCAGCTTGGCCATGGAATTGACGAAGGGCTCGACGCCGATGAAACCCGTCTCGGGATTTTCGACCGCCCGGTGGGCGAGATGCTCGCCGCCGCCAAAGCCGATCTCCAGACGGATCGATCGCACATCCGCCGGAAAGAGAGCGACGAGATTTTGCGGCGGGGCGCTTTCCAGATCGATTTTCAGCAAAGGCAGCAGGTTTTCGATCGTATCGACCTGCTGATTGCGCAGGGGCTTGCCCTTGCGTCTGCCAAAAAAAGCTTCCGTTGCGCGCGAACGCCGTTCTTCCGTCATCTCATACTCTCAAGAACAAATAGACTTAACCCGCACAGCGCCACATGAGGCACTGTGCGGGTTACAAAAGGTGCAGACGGTATCTCTCAATCGCCGTCGAATGACAAGGCTTAGAAAGAATCCCCGCATTTTCCGGACTTAAAACCGCTACGCAGTTTTACTGGAAATGCTTCAGGCGCTCAAAGCTTCCTTGAGCGGCTTCACCAGATCGAGCTTCTCCCATGAGAAGGAGCCGTCACGGCCAGCCTTGCGGCCGAAATGGCCGTAGGAAGACGTCTTGGCGTAGATCGGCTTGTTGAGATCGAGATGGCGGCGGATGCCCGACGGAGACAGGTCCATGACCTTGCGGATCGCGGCTTCAACCTGATCTTCGCTGACCTTGCCCGTGCCGTGCAGATCGACATAGATCGACAGCGGCTGTGCGATGCCGATCGCGTAGGAGATCTGGATCGTGCAGCGCTCGGCAAGGCCGGCAGCCACGACGTTCTTGGCGAGGTAGCGGGCGGCATAGGCTGCGGAACGGTCGACCTTGGTCGTGTCCTTGCCGGAGAATGCGCCACCACCATGGGGAGCGGCACCGCCGTAGGTGTCGACGATGATCTTGCGGCCGGTCAGACCAGCATCACCATCGGGACCGCCGATGACGAACTTGCCCGTCGGGTTGATATACCACTGGCAATCGTCAGCGATCTTCAGGTCACCCAGAGCTTCGCGGATATAGGGTTCGACAACAGCGCGAACCTTCTTCGAATCCCAGCTTGCATCGAGGTGCTGCGTGGACAGGACGATGGACACGGCTTCAGAAGCCTTGCCGTCGACGTAACGAACGGTCACCTGGCTCTTGGCGTCGGGGCCGAGTTTTGCCGCTTCGCCTTCGCCGCTCTTACGGGCGGTGGCGAGAAGCTGCAGGATACGGTGGGAATAATAAATCGGCGCCGGCATGAGGTCCGGCGTTTCCTTGCAGGCGTAACCGAACATGATGCCCTGGTCGCCGGCACCCTCGTCGCCCTGCTTGTCGGAAGCGCTGTCCACGCCCTGCGCGATGTCCGCGGACTGCGGATGCAGGAGAACGTCGATCTTGGCGGTTTTCCAGTGGAAACCATCCTGCTCGTAGCCGATGTCGCGGATCGCCTTGCGGGCGGCGGACTTGAACTTGGAAGGATTGATGACCGGGTGGCCAGCGGCATCCTTGAGGACCTTGCCGTCCTTGTCCTTCTTCAGAAGCGTATCGGGAACCCGAACCTCACCGGCGATAACGACGCGGTTGGTCGTCGCAAGCGTTTCGCATGCGATGCGCACGGTCCACGGGTCAACGCCCGTCTTGGCCGCTTCACGGTAAATAAGATCCACGATTTCATCAGAAATACGATCACAAACCTTGTCCGGATGACCCTCGGCCACGGACTCGCTGGTGAACAGGTAATTGGCACGCATGCGGGATTCCCCTCAAAGAACGGTCTTGGAGTTTGTTAGTCATTTCGGCCGCGAAAAACAAGGACACAACCACATAAATATATCTTTATGTGAGAATTCCTTTCCAATTGGGCACAAAAAAACGGTCCTTGCGGACCGTTGAGTGCCCGGCATCCCGTGCCGGAAATTTTTGCGCCACGCGGGCTGCGCTTACTCGGCGTCGCCTTCGGCGGCAAGCGCCTTGACGAGATCGACGAGACGGCGGCGAACCTTCGGGTCGGCGATCTTCACGAAAGCCCGGTTCAGCTGCAAACCTTCGGCCGAGGACAGAAAATCGACCACGTAGTTGGAGCTCGAAGCTTCAGCCATGCCCGGCGCGCCGCCGGCCTGATCACCGGGCGCATCTTCGAAGAAAAAGGAAACGGGCACATTGAGGATCGCGGAAATATTCTGGAGGCGACTGGCGCCGACACGGTTCGTGCCTTTTTCATATTTCTGGATTTGCTGAAAGGTAATTCCGAGACTTTCACCCAGCTTCTCCTGGCTCATTCCGAGCATGGTTCTACGAAGGCGAATTCGGCTTCCGACATGAATGTCGATGGGGTTAGGCTTTTTCTTATTCTCGGTCATCATGCGGTCCTGACACTCGGAAAGGGTTGATATCTCGCTTCATTACTATTCGAAGAAATGAGTCGGCAATTCGACAGCGTCTAAACTTGTTTTACGACTGACGTATTCACTATGCAATTACAGGGGGTCCCGGTCAATTCTGGCGCCGAGCGAAACTCAAGGCGGGAAATACCGCAACAATCATCCAGATTGAAAAAATCAACCAGAAATACGTCCGATGTGTGTCGTAAGTAAATGCGTCGTTAGACCCACCACTCAAAGTGGCGTCAACAATCCCCACCCGACCGTAGTCCAGCCCGGCAATAATGCGGCCATAGGGGTCGATGACGGCGGAAATTCCGGTATTGGCACCGCGAATCACCGGCACACCCGTCTCAACGGCGCGCACTCTCGCCTGCAGAAAATGCTGATAGGGACCGGGCGTGTCACCAAACCAGCCGTCATTCGTCACATTGAGGATCGCCGCCGATCCCTGGAGACCCGGCGTCATCTCACCCGGGAAAATGATCTCGTAACAGATCAGGGGATAGAAGGTCTTGCCCGAAGGAAGCGTGAGCGGCGTGCGTGATGAGGCGGCGGAAAAACCACCCGGCAGGGCAATGACATTGTCGATGCCGAATTCCCGCAGAATGCCTTCAAAGGGAACATATTCGCCAAAGGGGGTCAGATGCACCTTGTCGGTCGCACCGATGATCTCTCCCTGGCTGTCGATCGCATAGACCGAATTGTAGTAACGCGGCGGCCGGCCCGCCCCCTGATCTTCCATCCTGACGGCGCCGGTGAACAGCACCTGGCCATCTTCGAGTGTTCTGGCGATTTCCGCGAGCGCGTCCGGGTTTTGCGTCAGGATGAACGGCACGGAGGTTTCCGGCCAGACGATGATGTCGGGGCGTTTTTTTCCTTCGCCCGGCGGCAAGGCCGACAACCGCAGATGCTCTGCGAAAATCTCGGCCCTGTCGGTATTCAGCATCTTGCGCGACTGATCGATGGAGGGCTGCACGATACGGACGGTCAGGGCGTCCGCAGGCGTCTCCGCCGGTGTCTGCAAGCGGTAAGAACCATAACCGAAATGGGCCGCCAGCAGCAGGCCCGCCAGCGCCAGCCCCGGTCCCATACCCTTTTTCGTGCCGATCAGCGCCGGTGAAGCGAAGATGAAAACCGCAAGCGTCGTAATGCTGAAAAGCCCGAGCAGATGCGCCGACTGCATCATGATCGGGATGGGCATGATGCCGTAACCGATGGCGTTCCAGGGAAAACCGGTCGCGAGGAAACTGCGCAGCCACTCCGAAAGGCCGAAGGCGGCGGCAAGCGCTGCGATGCGGCCGATACCATCCGACCAGAGGAGATTGGCCGCGGCGACGGCAAAACCGTAAAACAGCGCCAGAAGCGCCGGCAGACCGAGGATGGCAAGCGGCAGCGCCCAGGCAAATTCATCCGCTTCCAGCAACAAAGCATTGCCCAGCCACCACAGGCCGGCCACGAAATAACCGAGCCCGAAACACCAGCCGATGCCGAAAGCCGGCAGGATACGGCTGAAGAGACCTCCGCCCGGCTTGCCGGTGCAGCCGTCCACGAGCCAGACGAGTAGAGTGAAAGAGAAAAAAAGCGCCGCGAAAAAGCCGAATGGAGGCAGGGCGAGCGCCCCGACCGCACCTGCAGCAATCGCCATCACTGCGCGGCTCATGCCGCCGGCCAGCATTACCCTGCCTGCAAGACGCTCCATGCCATCTCCGTTTACGCGCGTCCGGAAAAGCCCGCTGCCGGCAAGGCCGCGCCACGGAATTTCCCCTCAACCCGACGTAAAGGAAAAAAGATTCGCAGTCCACAGGAGGGATGGCGGCGGAAGCCTCCTGCGGCCTTTTGGCGGCTGCGGCCTGCTGGATTGATGCCGCCGCCAGGTGAGGTGACGGGGCTTCCCGTCACCCTTCTTGATCGGCGTTCTGCTGGTGCGTGATCAGGCGAACATCCGGCGCGGGCAGCGCGATAACGCCGTTGGCTTCACCCGGAGCCCGGTCGTCCTGCCCCTGCGAGCCACGATCACGGACGATACGCACGCCCTTGATCCGCCGACTATCCGCATCGAGAATCTGGAACTCGAAACCGGGCACGGCCCGAACCACTTCGCCCTTGGCCGGAATGCGGCCGAGCGCGAAAAAGATGAGCCCGCCGAGCGTGTCGATTTCTTCCAGATGTTCGCGCACGTCGAACTCCGGGCCGATCGCCTCGGCAAGTTCTATAAGTTCCGCGCGAGCATCAGCAACAAGCACATCGGCGGAGAGGCGCGAAAACATCGCCTCATCCTTGTCGTGCTCGTCATCAATATCACCCACGACCATCTCGACGATATCCTCGTGGCTGACGAGGCCGTCCGTACCGCCATATTCGTCGATGACGAGGGCCAGCTGCGTTCTCTGCGCCTGCATCGTCTTCAACAGATCGGAAGCGAGCATCGAGGGCGGCGCAAAAAGAATCTTGCGCACAAGACCGGCATCGGCAACCGTCTGTTCGAGATCGACCCGCGCGAGGTCAAAATTCGGCCGTGGCGAACGCGGCGCCTTTACCTCACCATAAGCGACGCTGCGCGATCCGGCCCGGCGCTTGTTACGGGCCTGCTTGGCGACATAGGCCAGCAGATCGCGAATGTGGATCATACCCTTCGGGTCATCCAGCGTCTCGTCATAGACCGGCATGCGGGAACGTCCGGTTTCCTCGAACAGGATCAGCGCATCGCCGATCGTCATGTTCTGGTCGAGACCGTCAATGTCCACACGGGGGATCATGATGTCTTCGACCCGGATCTCACGGAAACGGAGGATATTATTGAGCATCGCCCGTTCTTCAGGCGAAAAGGCCGCACCGATTTCGGTGTCGTCCATCAGCGCATCGGTCAAATCCTCACGCAGGCGCTCACCCTGGGATGGTTTCAGCAACCGTGCGATGCGCGACCAGATGGTCGATCTCGGCTTGGCATTGTAGTCCTGACGTAAGTGACTACTGCCCTCCTCCGAGGAGGACTGCTCGCCGTTTTCTCTGCCCTCATTGGCAGGTCGTGCAGAATGTTCGTTCATGGCTCCAGACAATATTTAAAGCGGTTCCTGACCCGCGTAGGGATCAGATAGGCCAAGCACCGCCAAAATGCGAGTCTCAAGCGACTCCATTTCTTCCGCTTCTTCCTCGTCCATGTGGTCATAACCAAACAAATGCAGGAACCCATGAACGAGAAGATGGGTCAGATGATCCTCGAAACTCTTCTCAAGTTCAAGGGCCTCGCGTTCAA
The DNA here is from genome assembly GCA_017744915.1 of Agrobacterium tumefaciens. Lineage (GTDB taxonomy): Bacteria > Pseudomonadota > Alphaproteobacteria > Rhizobiales > Rhizobiaceae > Agrobacterium > Agrobacterium tumefaciens_I. Next base: position 267,339 of record JAGIAH010000009.1, on the reverse strand, counting down.
CCGTCTCGCGGGCGATGACGATATCGCCCAGCATCGGGCCGGGCATTCCGCCCGGTTCCAGCGGAAAAGCGGGGAAAGACAAGACATTGGTCGCCTTGTCCTTGTCGCGCCATTCGGCATTGATTTCCCGGATATTTTCATCGTCGGTAAAGACCAGCGACAGCTCGACCGGCATTTTCGGAAAGGGTTGCTCCTCTTCCCGCTTCAGAAAATCGACCGCCGCATCGAGCGCCTTGGTGGCAAAAGCAGCCAAGTCCTCATCCGAGGACCAGCCTTCAGCCTCGACGCTGATTTGAATATCCAGAACTGTCATTGTCTTTACGTCAGTCGCCCTTCACGAGGCTTTCATCCGGCACGGCAGTGTGGGATTCGTAAGCCCGGACGATGCGCGCCACCATCGGGTGACGGACGACATCGACATCCTTGAAGCGCACGACGGACACGCCCTCGACATCGGTGAGGATTTGCAGGGCCTCGACCAGACCGGATTTCACGCCGCGCGGCAAATCCACCTGGCTCGGGTCACCGGTCACGATCATGCGGCCGTTCTCACCAAGACGGGTCAGGAACATCTTCATCTGCATGGTCGTGGTGTTCTGGGCTTCGTCCAGAATGACGGCGGCGTTGGCAAGGGTACGACCACGCATGAAGGCCAGCGGTGCGATTTCGATGACACCCGCCTGAATGGCGCGCTCCACCTTGTCGCCCGGCATCATGTCATACAGCGCGTCATAGAGCGGACGGAGATAAGGATCGACCTTTTCCTTCATGTCGCCGGGCAGGAAGCCCAGACGCTCGCCCGCTTCGACGGCGGGGCGTGAGAGGATGATGCGGTCGACCGCGCCGCGTTCCAGAAGCTGTGCGGCATGGGCCACAGCCAGATAGGTCTTGCCGGTGCCGGCGGGACCGACGCCAAAAACCAGTTCGGACTGCTCCAGCGCCCGCATATAGACATCCTGCGTCGGCGTGCGGGCGGCGATGGTCTTCTTGCGGGTGGAAATCTGCGCCATGGAAATCTTCGCCTTGCGCTCCATCGTCGGCAAGGTCAGTTGGTCGTCAGCGGCCACCGCCATGCGGATCGCACCTTCCACGTCAGAGACCTCGGCGGTTCCGCCCTTGAGCAGACGTTCGTAGAGGAAATCCAGCGCACGGCGGGCCTGATTGGTGGCCACGACATCGCCGGTGATGGCGACGGAGTTGCCACGCGGGCGGGCGTCGATATTGAGGCGCTGCTCCAGGAGCTTCAGGTTCTGATCGAACTGACCGAATAGCTCTCCCGCTATCCTGTTATTCTCGAACGTGAGGACGAAGTGATTGGCGTCGGTCGCGGCTTGGCGTGGCTGGCGCGATGAATTTGATACCAATTCGTGTGCGTTCAAGCGGTCAGGCTCCTGTCCCAATCAGTGTCGGCTCCTCACTCTAACTCCCTGCCACCTCGGCAAACAAGCTGTTTGGACCCGTTGCGGTGATTCGTACATTAACAATGTCACCGATTTTCAACGTCTTTGCATCAAGATTCACGGATTGCAGCCATGGAGAGCGACCTATCAACTGCTCAGGCATGCGGCCGGGCTTTTCCAGCAACACATCCATGGTTTTTCCGACCAGTGATTCCGCAAATTCCTTCTGCTGCCGCAGCAACAGGGCCTGCAATCGTTCCAATCGCTCGGCCTTTACATCTTCCTCCACCTGATCGGTCAGGTCGGCGCCCGGCGTGCCGGGGCGGGTGGAATATTTGAAGGAAAAGGCCTGCGCGTATTTCACCGTCTCGACCATCGCCATCGTATCTTCGAAATCGCGATCTGTCTCACCGGGGAAGCCGACAATAAAATCCCCCGACATGGCAATATCAGGGCGGGCGCTGCGGATTTTTTCAATGAGCTGGATATATTCCTCACCCGTATGGCGACGGTTCATCGCTTTCAGAATACGATCCGAGCCGGACTGCACCGGCAGGTGCAGATAGGGCATCAGGATGCGCAGATCACGATGGGCGCCGATCAGGCGATCATCCATGTCACGCGGGTGGCTGGTGGTGTAGCGAAGCCGGGCGAGACCCGGAATTTCGGCAAGCCGATAAAGCAGTTCGGCAAGGCCCCATTTTTCGCCCTTCGGCCCTTCGCCCTGCCAGGCATTGACGTTCTGGCCAAGCAGCGTGATCTCGCGCACGCCGGCATCCACCAATTTCATCGCTTCATCGACGATCTGGCGCACGGGGCGCGACACTTCAGAACCGCGCGTATAGGGCACGACACAGAAGGTGCAGAACTTGTCGCAGCCCTCCTGCACCGTCAGGAACGCGGTGACGCCGCGTGTCCGCAATGTGGATTTCTCCGCGACCGGCAGGTGCTCGAACTTGTCCTCGACCGCATATTCGGTCTCGATGACGCGCTCACCGCCGCGCACGCGCTTCAGCGCATCCGGCAGGCGGTGATAGGTCTGCGGGCCGATGACGACATCGACGGCAGGAGCACGGCGCAGGATTTCCTCGCCTTCCGCCTGCGCCACACAGCCGGCAACGCCGATCATGAATTCACGGCCCTGCTCTTCGCGCGACTTTTTCATGTCACGCAGGCGGCCGAGCGCGGAATAAACCTTCTCCGCTGCCTTTTCGCGGATGTGACAGGTGTTCAAGAGAACCAGATCCGCCTCGCCCATGTCCTCAGTCTGAACGTAACCATCCTTCGCCAGCGCATCGCTCATGCGGACGGAATCGTAAACGTTCATCTGACAGCCGTAGGTCTTGATAAAAACCTTGCGGCTGTTTGCGCCCTCACGGGCGATCACGGGTGGGGCGTCGAGGCCAAGCGTTTCCTGGGTCATGGCGGCTATCTAGTGTTTTTCACCGCCAGATTAAACAGAAAAATGCCGGAAAAGCGAGGATGCCAGAGCAACGGAGTAATTCCGTTGCTCTTGAGTTTAGCTTACGCATCGGATTTCCCGAAAACCGCGCACACTTTTCGGTCCGATGCTCTATTTCCGCCAGCCGCCGCGCAGGCTGAAGGCCAGCATCGAGCGTATGGCAGCGGCAATATCGGTCGCGAGGCGTTTGCGGTTATCGGCGCTGTGAAACGGAACGCTTTCGCCAAACGTGACGTCGACGTCGATGGCGCCCGCCTTGATGACGCCCAGCAGATGCGGCACCAGCGTGATGCTGCCCGGCCAAGCGGCAATGATCCGGTGGTAACGCCCCATCGCCATGCCCTGCACCCGCGTATAGGCGATGGCGACCGGCTGCACGTAAACCAGCTTGCCCGGAACCTGCTCAGCGGCGGTGGAGGCGGCACCGAACAGGGAGGATTTGACGGCCAGCATGCGGTTGCCGTCCGAAGTGGTGCCTTCCGGGAAAAGGACGACGATCTCGCCGTCGGCCATGCGGCTGGCGATTTCGCTTACCTGCGCGCCCGTGCTGCGCTTCTGTTCGCGCTGAACGAAGATGCTTTTCTGCAGCCGGGCGAGCCAGCCGAAAACCGGCCAGTCGCGCACCTCGGTCTTGGCGATGAACACCACGTCGGCAATGCTGCCCAAAACGAGGATATCTTTCCACGAGGCGTGGTTGACCGCCAGCATCAGCGGTTTTGCCCGCTCCACATCCCCATGCACATGCACGCGGATGCCGAGAACGTGACAGGCGATACGATGCCAGATGCGCGGAATGCGGCGGCGCAGCCGCCAGTCGAAGGCGAGACCCAGGAGTTGCAGCGGCAGCAATATGAGCGTCACGATCAGAAGAACGATCGCAATATAGGCTGTCCGGAGCCACATCATGGGAGAAACACCCGCTTGTTCACCGGTGTCTCAGCGCTCGTCGGGTTTCAACGGCACGCCGTAAAGTTCCAGCCGGTGATCCACGAGCTTGAAGCCATGTTCGCGGGCGATCTTTTCCTGAAGCGCCTCGATCTCGGCCGAATGGAACTCGATGACCACGCCGTTCTTCAGATCGATCAGGTGATCGTGATGTTCCTCGGGCACGGTCTCATACCGCGAGCGGCCATCGCGAAAATCATGCCGTTCGATGATACCGGCGTCCTCGAACAGCTTCACCGTCCTGTAGACGGTGGAGATCGAGATGCGCGGATCCACGGCGGAGGAACGGCGATAAAGCTCCTCGACATCGGGATGATCGGCTGATTCCTGAAGGACGCGGGCGATGACACGGCGTTGGTCGGTCATCCGCATGCCGCGCTCGGCACAAAGCTCCTCCAGCGTTTTCGAAAGGTCTGTCACGTCTTCTGGCCTTTTGAGAATTCCGGTTTGCGGCTTTCGCCGAAAAAATGCCTATCGCAGGGAACTAGCGAAGATCGCGGCGCATGACAAGCGCCGTCGACTTGGTTCCATCCTTGGCGGTGTAATAGGCCTTGCGCTCCGCAACCGTCTTGAAGCCGAGCTTCCTGTAAAGTCCCAGCGCAGAGGCGTTGTTATTGTCCACCTCGAGGAACATGGTTTCGGCGCCGCGCATCATCGCCTCGCGAATGGCCGACTGCATCAGGCGCCAGCCGAGACCGGCGCGTGAGAATTTGTCGGCCACGGCAACGGTGAGGATTTCCGCTTCGCCGGCCACTTCCCGCGCCAGCACGAAACCGCCGAGCGGCTTGCTGAAAAATGCGTTGGTCTGGCGGGCGACGGCACCAAAAACCGCCCCTTGAGTGAGCAGGCCCGAAAACTCCCCATCATTCCACGGGCGTGGAAAGCGCAAGGCATGCAAGTCCGCCACCGCGGCGCAATCTTCATGCTGCATCGGAACGATCTCGAAATAGGGTTTCCAGCTCAGGTAATCGTCAAACATCGCAGGTATCGGGTATCGCAAATATCAGGCATCACGGGAATCAGTGGCAGGCACTCATGCCTGCCGTATCAGGCAACGTCCTGGCGTGCCAGCGCAAAACCGGTCTGTGGCCGGGCATCCGGTCCGCGCAGATAAAGCGGCGCCGGTTTGGGCTGGCCTGCCGGCTTGCGCGCACCAGCGCGGGCGACGGAGGCAATCGGGAAATGATCCGGCCCGGACCCGCTTTCCTTTCCGGCAAACAGCGGCGCGGCGGAACCGATGACGGCACCATTAAAACCGGAAAGAACACCTTTGGCGTCATCCAGAGACAGAAGCGCCGCCTCGTTGAGCGGCGATCCATCCGCACCGAATGTCTGGAGATAGGTTTCGCCACGTTTGGCATCGAGCCCCACGGCCACCGGCCGATCGGGATTTTCGAGCAAATGATGTAAGGCGAGCGTCTCGAGCGTGGTAACGCCGACGGCCTCGACGCCGAGCGACAGGGCAAAACCGCGCGCAGCGGCAACACCGACCCGAATGCCCGTGAAGGACCCCGGACCGATGGTTACTGCGATGCGCTCGACCTTCTGGAGCGGCAATTGTGCCTGCTGCAGGGCACCGTCGATCACGGCCATCAGCCTTTCGGCATGGCCCTTGCCGATCGTTTCGCAGACCTCGCCGAGCACCCTGTCAGAGGCGCTGTCATAAATACAGGCGGAGCAATCTACGCCTGACGTGTCGAGTGCGAGAACAATCATGGCCTGACTTACAGCATCAAACCGCTTCGACTTCGCGCACTTCCGGCACGAAATGGCGAAGCAGGTTCTGGACGCCGTGCTTTAGCGTCGCGGTGGAAGATGGGCAACCCGAGCAGGCGCCCTTCATGTTCAGGAACACGGTGCCATCACGAAAACCGCGGAAGGTGATATCGCCGCCATCCTGCGCCACGGCCGGGCGGACGCGGGTTTCCAGCAATTCCTTGATAGTGGCGACGATGGTTTCGTCCCCCTCTTCGAAGAATTCGCCTTCTTCGTCCGAGACTTCCGCGGCAATCGCGGTTCCCATGATCGGCCGGCCGGACATGAAGTGTTCCATGATCGAACCGAGGATGGCAGGCTTCAGATGCTGCCATTCCGCATCATCCTTGGTGACGGTGATGAAATCAAAACCGAAATAAACCCCGGTGACACCCGGAATCGTGAAGAGGCGTTCCGCCAAGGGCGAAGCCTGCGCCTGCGAAGCATTGAGGAACTCCGCCGTGCCGCTTTCCAGCACCACCTTCCCCGGCAGGAACTTCAGCGTGGCGGGGTTGGGCGTGGCTTCCGTCTGAATGAACATCGTCGTCTCCTTCGAGGTCGCGGTTCACGCCCCGTAATTTAGAATTCTTCCAAAAGTACGCCCGGCGAAGCTTCACTTCAAGCCCTGACATGATAATTACATTCAAGAAATCGTCAGCCCTCAGATCCTGTCCGAAACCGGATCAGCAGAGCGCGTCGATTTCCTCGTCCGACAGCGTATCCGGCAAGACGGTGACCGGGATCGGGAAGGCCGCACCGCGTCCGGCGATGGAGGAGACCAGCGGTCCTGGCCCTTCTTTCGTCGATCCGGCCGCCAGCACGAGAATGGCGATATCGCGGTCTTCTTCGATCAACCCATGAATCTGCTCGGTGGCGCTGCCTTCTCGAATGACGGCTTCCGGCTCGATTCCGATTGTTTCACGTACCTTCTGGGCGATCTTGGCGAGCGTGGCTTCCGCCTCCTCACGCGCCTCGGCCCGCATGATCTGCTCTACACCCAGCCATTGCTGGAAATCCCCTTCCGGGATCATGTAAAGCAGCACCAGTCCGCCATTGGAGTTCTTGGCGCGACGACCGGCATAGTGCACGGCCCTTTCGCATTCCGGTGTGTCATCGATAACGGCGAGAAACTTGCGGCGATGTCCTTCCAGACGCGACAGCCGTTTTGAAACCATTCCGCACTCCCTCAATCCGCCGTGATCCGAAAAACCGCCCGACGGTTCGGGCGGAGATTATATCAAATCACGGCATGCGCAAACCGCCCGCCGCATTCGCGTGGCAGCGACCTGTCAGCGCAGGAAGCCGATGATATCGCGCACCTCGTTCATCGTCTTTTCGGCAATGGCGCGCGCCCGCTCGCCACCCTGCTTGAGGATGGCATCGATGTGGGTCGGGTCATCGAGAAGACGGCGCATCTCGTTGTTGACCGGGGCCAGCACATTGACGGCAAGCTCGACCAGGGCGGGCTTGAAGGTGGAGAACTGCTGGCCGCCGAATTCCGAAAGAACATCAGCCTTGGTCCTGTCGGAGAGGGCGGCATAGATGCCGACGAGGTTTTCCGCCTCGGGACGGCCCTTCAGGCCTTCCACTTCGCTCGGCAGCGCGTCCGGGTCCGTCTTCGCCTTCTTGATCTTCTTCGAGATCGCGTCGACATCGTCCATCAGGTTGATGCGCGACAGATCGGAAGGATCGGACTTCGACATCTTCTTGGTGCCGTCCTTCAACGACATGACGCGCGGGGCCGGGCCACCGATCAGCGGCTCCACCATCGGGAAATAGGCGTGCACCGGCTCATCGCCCACCGTGATGTCGAGCCCGAGACCAGCCTTGCGGATATGATCGCCGAAATCGATGTTGAATTTCTGGGCGATATCGCGGGCGAGTTCGAGGTGCTGCTTCTGGTCCTCGCCCACGGGAACGTGGGTGGCGCGGTAAACAAGGATGTCGGCAGCCATCAGGCTCGGATAGGCAAGCAGGCCGAGCGAGACCTGTTCGGCATTCTTGCCGGACTTGTCCTTGAACTGCGTCATGCGCTCCATCCAGCCGATGCGCGCCACGCAGTTGAACACCCATGCCAGTTCCGCATGCTGCGGCACGGCCGACTGGTTGAAGACGATATGCTTCACGGGATCGATGCCGGCGGCGATGAAGGCGGCCGCGATCGAGCGGGTCTGCGCCTTCAGGTCCGTATGAACGAGCTGGGCGGTAATGGCATGCATGTCAACGACGCAATAGATGCAGTCATTCTCTTCCTGCAGCGCCACGAATTTGCGGATCGCGCCGAGATAATTGCCGAGATGCAGATTGCCGGTCGGCTGGACGCCCGAGAAAACCAGCGGCTTGAATGCGTTCATTGTCGTCCTCGAAAAGGCTTGTGGAGGGCCCCGCCCCGTGATTGGAATTGCACGCGCGCTTATGCACCCGCGGCCCCTAGCAATCAAGCGGTTTCAGGGCCTGTCAGCCGCGCGGCTGAAGAAGATCCCAGCGATTTCCGTAAGGGTCGGCAAAGACCGCGACCGAACCGTAAACCTCATGGCGCGGCTCTTCCATAAAGCGCACGCCGCGCGCAATCATCGTTTCATAGTCGCGGGCAAAATCGTCGGTATGCAGGAAAAATCCGACACGTCCGCCGGTCTGGTTGCCGATGGCAAGCCGTTGCGCTTCGCCATCCGCCTCGGCAAGCAAAAGGGCACCACCCTCCGCGCCTTGCGGCTTGACCACAAGCCACCTTTTGCCATCACCAAGCGGCTGATCGGAGAGGCATTCGAAGCCGAGAACATCGCAATAAAATGCCTTTGCCCGGTCGTAGTCATCCACGACAAGCGTGACCAGTGCGATGCGGCGGTTTGCAGCAAAGGACATCAGCCCGCCTCCGTTTCAGCGGTCTTTTTACCGCGCTTGCGGATGGCTCTCTTGACCATGCCGATATCGGCACCGCCCGAAACGAAAGCTAGCACGAAATAGACCAGCATGGCCGCAAAGACGAGGCCCATGATGGTGCCGGCCCGGACGAAGATGGATGAGGCGGAGGAGAGCTCGAAACTCAGATAGGTCAGCGCATAATGCACAAAAACGGCCATCAAAGCTGCGGCCAGAAGCAACCGCGGAATGCGGGTCAGCAGCGGAATATCCACATGCCAGTGACCGCGCCACAAAAGCATGCCGAACAGGAGGGCGGCATTGACCCAGCCGGCGGTGATTTCAGCGATGGCGATGCCCGGGCCGCCGAGACGCGGAAACAGCGTCAGTGCCAGGGAGACATTCACAACCACGGAAATCGCCGCAAAAATCATTGGCGTGCGGGTGTCCTCGCGGGCGAAAAAGCCCGGAATGAAGGCCTTGATCAGCACGAAAGCCGGCAGACCCAAGCCATAGATACCGAGGATTTGCGCGACGGTGATGGTGGCTGAAGGCGAGAAATTGCCGCGCTCGTAGAGAAAACGCACGATGGGCTCCGCCATGACCAGGAGGGCAGCGGCAGCGGGCAAGGTCAGGAACAATACGAATTCGACCGAGCGATTTTGAAGACTGCCTGCCTCGACCATATGACCGCCGCGCAAAGCCCGCGCCAGTTCCGGCAGAAGCACGGTGGCGACCGCAATACCGACGACGCCGAGAGGCAATTGATAAATCCGGTCCGCATAGGCAAGCGAAGAGATCACGCCCTCGCCGGCAGACGCAATATTGGTGTTGATCAGAAGGTTGATCTGCGTGATGCCGCCAGTGATCGCGGCAGGCAGGGCAAGCACCAGAAGCCGTTGCACGTTCTTGGTCAGCCGCGGCCTGCGGAAACCGATCCGCATGCCGGCATTACGCACGGCGATCCAGACGATGGCAAGCTGCACCAGACCTGCCACCATCACACCCCAGGAGAGTGCGTAACCCACCTGCAAGGGATCGTAATTCTTCCACCAGGCAAGCGCGAGCACGCCGATGAGGATGATGTTTAAGAAAACCGGCGCAATCGCCGCCGCGAAATAACGGTGCAGCGAATTCAGCATGCCGCCCATCATCGCCGCCAGCGACATGCAGGCGAGATAAGGGAACATGATGGTGGCGAGATGGATGGTGTTTTCGAACTTCACCGGGTCATCGACGAAGCCCGGCGCGATGATCGTGCGAACGATGAAGGGCATCGACAGCTCCATCACGATCGTCAGCGCCAAAAGCACGGTGAAGAGAACGCCGAAGACTTCCTCGGAAAAGCGCCTTGCGCCCTCCATACCGTTCGCCTCTATCTCCTTAGCGAAAAGCGGCACGAAGGCCGAGTTGAAGGCGCCTTCGGCAAAGAGCCGCCGGAAGGTATTGGGGAAACGGAACGCGGCGTTGAAGGCATCGGCCACCGGGCCGGTGCCGACGGCGGCGGCCATCAGGGTTTCGCGCAGAAAACCGAAAATGCGGCTGCCGAGCGTGGCGGTGCCGACGGTGGCGAACTTGCCGATCAGACTCATGGGCGCTTCAAGCCTTTGCCGTGCGCGCGGCCGGCAGGGCCGCCACGTCTGGATGGGCGATGATGCCGTTCGGCATGCGGTCGCGCAATTCATCTTCCTGCTCGCTCATCACCGCCTTCAGGCGCGTGGCGATGCTGGCCTGCCGGTTGTCATTCGTCACCTTCTGCCCGAAGAGGTCCGTGACATAGAAGGTGTCGATGACCTTTTCGCCGAAGGTGGTGATGCGGGCGGAGTGAATATCGAGCGACAGGTCGGCAATGACCGCCGTCATATCCGCCAGAAGCCCCGGCCGGTCGAGGCATTCGACCTCGATGACGGTGAACTTGTTCGACAGACCATTCGAGATGGTGACGGAAGGCGGAATGGTGAAGGCGCTCTTTTTCTTCCGGCTCTTGGTGCGCGTGGCGATCATTTCCGGCAGGCGCTGGCGGCCCGACAGGACCTCTTCAATGAGCTTGCCGACATTGTTGCCGCGTCGCATCTCGTCTTCGTCGATCGGGAATTCGCGGTTGATGAGGATCGTATCGAGCGCCCGCCCGTCGGAGGTGGTGAAAATCTGCGCATCGGCAATGTTTGCGCCAGCCGCCGCACAGGCGCCGGTGATGATCGACAAAAGGCGCGGATGGTCCGGCGCCAATACCGTAATTTCGGTGATGGCGTGGAAAGAATGGGTGCGCACCATGGTCGACAGTGCTTTTTCCTGCTTGTCCGCCTCGCGGATGAAGCGGGTGTGGCGCACCTGATCCTCCAGCGCCACCGTCAGCAGATAGGGCTCGTAATGCAGCTTGGTATATTTGCGTCGTGCCTTCTGGCCCCAGTCATCAAGGGCATCGTAAAGCGCCTGCCGGGCGATCTGCGCGCGCTCCTTGCGGGAGACTTCCGAGAAGCCGCCGGAGAGCAGCAACTCGGTCTCGTAATAAAGCGAACGCAGCAACTGCCCCTTCCAACCGTTCCACACGCCGGGGCCAACGGCGCGGATATCGCAGACCGTCAGGATGAGCAGCATCTTCAGCCGCTCCATGGACTGCACCTTGTCGGCGAAGTCGGTGATGGTCTTGCGGTCGTGCAGGTCGCGCGTCTGGGCGACCATGGACATCAGCAGGTGCTGCTCGATTAGCCAGACGACCGTTTCGGTCTGCTTGCCGGTCAGGCGGAAACGCTGGCAAAGCTTGCGCGCGACGCGCGCGCCGGCAATCGAATGATCTTCCTGCCGGCCCTTCGCCACATCGTGCAGTAGCACGGCGACATAAAGCGCCTCGCGTTCCTCGACGCTGGGCATCAGCTGGTTGGCGAGCGGATGGGCATCGACAGCCGTTCCCTTGTCCACTTCCGACAGAACGCCAACAGAACGGATCAGGTGCTCATCCACCGTATAGTGATGATACATGTTGAACTGCATCATCGCGACGATCTTGCCGAATTCGGGGATGAACTTGCCCAGCACGCCGGCCTCATTCATGCGCCTCAGCGTCAGCGCCGGATCACGCCGGGAGGTGAGGATCGACAGGAAAAGCCGGTTTGCTTCCTCATTTTCCCGAAGCTCGTCATTGATGAGCGACAGCGAGCGGGTGACGACGCGCAGCGCATCCGGATGCAGTTCGAGATTGTTGATATCGGCGATGTGGAAGAGCCGGATCAGATTGACCGGGTCGTTCTTGAAGACATCGGGTTTGGCAAGCGCAATGCGTCCCCGATCCTCGACGAATTCCACAGAGCCCGGAATCTTGCGAACACGGTGGGCGAAGCGGCTCAGGACACCGGAAAGGCCCGGCACATCCTTCGCCTGACGGTCCTCAAGTGCCGCGCAGACGATGCGCGTCAGATCACCGACGTCCTTCGCCACGAGGAAATAGTGCTTCATGAAACGTTCGACGGCGGAGAGGCCCGGGCGCGGCTGATAGTTCAGCGCATCGGCGATTTCACGCTGAATATCGAAGGAAAGGCGTTCTTCGGCCTTGCCGGTGATGAAATGCATCTGGCATCGGACGGCCCAGAGAAAATCATCGGCCTTCTCGAACAGCTTCAGTTCCGATCTCGACAAAACGCCGAGTTTGACCAGATCGGCCGTGTCGCGAACGTGGTAATAATATTTGGCAATCCAGAACAGCGTGTGCAGGTCGCGCAACCCGCCCTTGCCTTCCTTGACATTCGGCTCCACCAGATAACGCGTATCGCCCGCCTTGCGGTGGCGCTGGTCGCGCTCGGCGAGCTTGGCGGCGATAAATTCCGGGCCGGTGCCGGTGACGACTTCCGACTCGAAACGCTTTTCGAGGTCGTCAGTCAGGGATTTTTTGCCGCAGATCGCCCGCACTTCCAGAATGGCGGTGCGGATCGTCATATCGGATTTGGAGAGGCGGATAGATTCATCCACCGTGCGGGTGGCATGGCCAACCTTGAAGCCGAGGTCCCAGAGGAGATAAAGCACGAACTCCACGGCCTTGTGCATGTCAGGCGTGTTCTTCGCCGGCAGCAGGAACAGGAGGTCGATATCCGATCCCGGCGCCAGCGTGCCGCGACCGTACCCGCCGACAGCTGCAACCGCGATCTGGGTCGCATCCTTCGGATAGACATATTGGCAGGTGAGATCGTAAAGCGTCTCGATTAGCCGGTCCTGAAGCCAGGAGATGCGCCGGGCGCAATCAATGCCGCTGCCATCGGTTTTCAGCAGTTCCCGCGCCTTTTCCCGGCCTTCCGTGCTGGCCTTGCGGAAGAGCGGCAGCAGGTCGGACCTGATATCGGCGATACGCTTGCCGTCTTCCTTGAAGATGACGTCGCAGTCGCGCTTCAGCGCCGAGACATCGAGAATGTCGGAAAAATCCAGGTCCTTGATGGCCATCTATGCCGGTATCCATGTCCTGTGGGAGACCCCACCGCTTGCGATGGGAGTGTCCTATAGCGAGTTTTAAAGGCGATGGACAGGCACTCTATCCCTTCAAGCCTTGCCAAGTTCTTTCTTCAAGGCATAGAGCGCGTCCAATGCCTCACGCGGCGTCATTTCGTCCGGATTGAAGCTCTTCAAAGCCTCCTCCACCTTCGATGGCGCCGCCTTGCGGGTTTCCTCGCGGCGCACGGCAATCTGGAACAGCGGCAGATCGTCGATCAGCTGGCTCGCCGGGTTCTTGCGGTCGGCATCTTCGAGCTTCGTCAGCACTTCGCGGGCACGCTCCACCACCGATGCCGGAAGGCCCGCGAGACGCGCCACCTGAATGCCATAGGAACGGTCCGCAGCGCCCGGTCCGACTTCGTGCAGGAAGATGACATCGCCTTCCCATTCCTTCACCCGCATCGTGGCATTGGAAAGGCGGCCGAGTTTTTCCGACAAGACCGTCAGCTCATGGAAATGGGTGGCGAAGAGGCCCCGGCAACGATTGACCTCGTGCAGATGTTCCACCGCCGCCCAGGCGATCGAAAGCCCGTCGAAAGTCGCAGTCCCACGCCCGATCTCGTCCAGAATGACCAGCGAGCGATCCGTCGCCTGATTGAGAATGGCGGCGGTTTCCACCATTTCCACCATGAAGGTCGAGCGGCCGCGCGCCAGATCGTCGGAGGCGCCGACACGGGAAAACAGCCGGTCAACGACACCGATATGGGCGGCTTCCGCCGGAACGAAGGAGCCAATCTGCGCGAGAATGGCGATCAGCGCATTCTGGCGCAGGAAGGTCGATTTACCGCCCATGTTGGGACCGGTGAGCAGCCAGATCGCACCGTTCTTGCCACCATCGCTTGCCGACAGATCGCAATTATTGGCGATGAACGGCCCGGCGGATTGCCGCCGCAGCGCCTGCTCCACCACCGGATGGCGTCCGCCTGTGATCGCGAAGGTCATGGAGGCATCGACGATCGGGCGGCAATAGGCCTGTTCGGTGGCGAGATAAGCAAGGCTCGAGGCGACATCGATCACCGCAAGCGCCAGCGCGCCGGCCTTGATCGCCTCCGCCTGCTGCACCACGGCCTTGACCATACGCTCGAAGGCCTCCAGCTCCATGGTCAGAGCCTCAGCCGCGGCATTGGCGATGCGGCTTTCGAGATCGGCAAGCTCGGTGGTGGTGAAGCGCATGGCGCCCGCCATGGTCTGACGGTGGATGAAACGCGCCTTGGCCTCATCCGTTGCCATCATCACATCCGCATTGCCCGCCGTCACCTCGATGAAATAGCCCAGCACGTTGTTGTGCTTGATCTTGAGCGATTTGATGCCGGTCTCATCGGCATATTGCAGCTGCAGCCCGGCGATCACCCGGCGTGACTGGTCGCGCAGCGCCCGCACCTCGTCGAGTTCGGGATTGGCACCCTCGCGCAGGAAACCGCCGTCGCGTTTCAGAAGCGGCAGATCGTCGGCCAGCATCGAGCCGAGCATGGCTTCCAGCCCGCTAGGCAGGGCTTTCAAATCCGAAAGCGCCGCCGCCAGTTCCTCCGGCAGCAGCCCGCCATCGAGAATGATCGCAATTTTTTCGGCCGAAACCAAACCCTGCCGGATGGCACCAAGATCGCGCGGCCCGCCGCGCTCCAGCGCGAGACGCGAAAGCGCACGCGGCATATCGGCGACATGTTTCAGCGCATCGCGCAGGCCATCGCAGAGGGCGACGTCATCGATGAGATAGGCCACGGCATCGAGGCGGGCATTGATCTTTTCGGGATCGGTCAAGGGCGACATCAGCCGCTCGGCCAGAAGCCGCGCGCCACCGCCCGTGACCGTGCGGTTAAGCGCGTGCAGCAGCGATCCATCCCTTTCGCCCGACAGCGTCTTTACCAGTTCCAGATTGGCGCGGGTGGCGGGATCGATGAAAAGGGTGGAGGCCGCACTTTCCCGCTCCGGCGCGCCGAGCGGCGGGCGTTCGGCAATCTGGGTCTTTTCGACATAGGCCACGGCCGCCGCGGCAGCGGCCATTTCCACCCGCGAAAACGTGCCAAAACCATCCAGCGTCGAGACGTTGAAGTAACGGGCAATACGTCCTTCCGCCGTGGCGCTGTCAAAAAGAATGGCCGGTTGCGGCACCGCGACGCGGCCCAGCACATCGAAAACCGGCCGCAATTCCTCGTCGTGGAACAGGCTGTCGGCGACGATCAGCTCACGCGGATCGATGCGCCAGATATCGGCGAGAAGCCGCGTCAGCGTGGTTTCCGCCAGACGGAAGACGCCGGTGGAAATATCGATCCAGGCAAGCGCGAACTGCGCCTCGGCGCTGCCGCGAATACGGGCAAGCGCCATCAGGTAGTTGGATTCCGTCGGCGACAGCAGCTTTTCTTCGGTCAGCGTGCCGGGCGTGACGAGCCGCACCACATCGCGCTTGACCACGGATTTCGATCCGCGCTTCTTAGCCTCCGCCGGGTCTTCGACCTGCTCGCAGACGGCGACACGATAGCCGCGCAGGATGAGTTTTTGCAGATAATCATCCGCCGCATGAACGGGAACGCCGCACATGGGAATATCGTGCCCCATATGCTGCCCGCGTTTCGTCAGCGTGATACCCAAAGCGCGGGAGGCTTCGACCGCATCGTCAAAGAACAATTCGTAAAAATCGCCCATGCGGTAGAACAGCAGCGAACCGGGATTGTTCGCCTTGATCTCGATATATTGCTCCATCATCGGAGTGGCCGTCGCGCGGCTCTCTTCCGAGATCAGGGAAGCGGTTGTCAGAACGTCCGTCAATGGCCTGCCGATGTCATATCGTGTTGCGGAAAAGGAGCGCCGACACTAGCGGCAATGGCCGCCCCAGCACAACACGCACCGGGCCACTGCCCACAGGAACATCCCGATAGGCCCCGATCAAAATCCGCTCAGCCGTTGATGCGCTCAGCCTCGCCGCCATAATAGCTGATATAGCGGCCGGCGATCGAGGCTACGGGCAGGACCACCAGAACGTCCGTCGTATTGAAGGCATGGTCCACGACCGCGCCGGAGCCGAACATGGCGCCGAGGCGCATATAACCCTTGATCAGCGGCGGCATGGCGTTCAGCGCCTTGCGGGCGTTGAGCGCCTCGGCCGGCACGAGGTCCATCTCATGGTAGAGTTCGGGCAGAGCGACCGCTTCCCACTCTCCCTTTGCAAGGCAATTATGGTGCAGGAAGGAGAGCGCCAGCGCATGCGCTTCCGGCTGGACGCCGGGGAAGGAGGCGCAGCCGATCATGGCATCCATGCGGTGTTTCGCGGCATAGGCCCAGTTGCCCTGCCACAGAAGCTCGACCGTACGCTTGGTGCGATATTCCGGCAGCACGCAGGAACGGCCAAGCTCCATGAAGCGCTTGCCCGGATGGCGCGCGACGAGCCCGGCGATATCGAACTCGCTGGCGGAATAAAAACCATTATTGGCGAGCGCCGTTTCCTGCCGCAGCAGACGGTAAGTGCCGACGATCTGATCTTCGCTGTCGCCTTCGATCGCCTTGTCGAGCACGAGCAGATGATCGCAGACGCTGTCCCACGCGTCGAAGTCGCGCTTGCGGCGCATCGCGTCAGCGGGAAGGCGCGCTTTCATTTCCTCGACGAAAACCCGATAACGCACGGATTGCGCGGCATCGATTTCGCGTTCGGTTCTGGCCAGCCGTGTTTCCAGCGTGCCTATACGACCGAAAAGACCCTCATTGTCCTGAGCGGTCTCGGGACGAGGAGTAATGACGACATTGTTTTCACAAATGTCGTGATTGAGGATTTCGGCAACCATGGGGAATCGCTCCGCCACCAAAGAATTTTCCTGTCATAAATCACTAATTGACGACAGAATAGTGACAAAATGACGCCAGGGCCAGCCCGTCAAGCTATGATGATGAAAGGCGTTTCGCCTCCAGCAGGCGGCGGATTTCCTCAACCAGCCGTCGTGGGTCCGCAGGCTTGGCCAAAACCGCGCCCGCGCCGGCCTTCAGCAAAATTTCGGCCGCCTCATCACCCGTGTCGCCACTGAGCACGATGAGGGGAATATTTCTCTCGCCCTTCAGCGTATTGAGAATATCCGGCAGCACATCGAGCCCTTCGCCACCCGGCATATTGAGATCGGAGACGATGAGAGCAGGCAGACGGGACGCGCCGGGCGTCAGCGATTGCCGCAAGGCCCCGAACTCTTCGACCGTGCGGACGAGGTAACCGCTTTTTTCCAGGACGGCGCGGATGATGCGCTGATTGACGGCATCGTCTTCGGCCACGAGTATTTCGATACCGCTTGCCCCTTCCGCCACCCGAGACGAAAATCCCACATCCGGGTGATTATCATTGATGGCATCGCGCCGCTCTATGCCACGCAGGCGGCCGCACAGGACATCGATCAGGGATTTTTCGCGCAGCGGCCGGATCAGCCAGGCATCGAAGGACACATGCATGGTCGAAGCCCGCTCTTCGGGGCTGACCAGCAGCGTGCGGCGGACATTCTCTTGCGGCCAATCCTTCAGGGTGTCCCTGAACAGGGGCGAAACGCGCCGGTCGACGATGATATCGGTAAGATCGGCGACCCAGCCCGCCGGTCCGGCTTTCAGCCTTTCCAGATCCTCGGCCTGGTGGATGAGAAAACATTTGCCGCCAAAAGCCTTGATTGCCTCCATCGTCACCGCCGCCGCCACGCCCTCTGGCGCGATAAGCAGGACATTCGTATGTTGCAGGCAATGCCTGCGGCCCGGATCCGCCATCGCGGCAGGTGCGCCACCCGGACGGAATGCCAGCTTGAAAATGCTGCCCTTGCCCTTCCGACTCGAAACCGTGAGGCTGCCGCCGAATTCCCGCACGATACGGGCGGAAATGGCAAGGCCAAGACCCGTGCCGGCGCTTCGCTGCGACAGCGGGCCGGCCTGCTCGAATTCCCCGAAGATACGGGCCTGCTCCACCGGGCTCATGCCGGGGCCGGTATCTTCGACGGTGATCTGCAACTCGCCGTCAGCCATGCGAGCCCGGATGACGACCCCGCCTTCACGCGTGAATTTGACGGCGTTGCCGATGAGATTGAACAGGACCTGGCGCAACCTTGCCGGATCGAAATCGAGATAATCGGGCACATCCGGCGTGACGAAGGAGGTGATCTCGATGCCTTTTTCATGGGCGCGATGGGCCAGCATCTCGACGATGCTCTCGATCAGCCGCCGTAGATTTTCCGCGCGCGGATTGAGCCGGAAGCGCCCCGCCTCCATGGTCGAATAATCGAGAAGATCCTCAACCAGCTGCACCAGCGACTGGCCCGACTGTTTCATGCCGTCAAGATAATTGCGCTGTTCCTGGTTGAGCTTCGTCTGCGCCAGAAGATGGTTCATGCCGAGCATGCCCGAAAGCGGCAGGCGGATTTCATGGCTGACCGTGGCGAGCAACCTCGCCTTTTCGGCATCCGCCTTTTCGGCGCGCAGACGGGCGTCTTCCCGTTCGGCCAGCGCAAGCCGCTCTTCGGTCACGTCTCTCGCAATGCTGCTGATCATAAGCCGGCTGCTTGCGAGATCGCGGGTCACGACATCGTGCCAGGAGAAGATGCGCTGACCGAACGGCGTCGCGATCTCCACGTCATAGGCATGGACCTTGTCGCCCGGGCGGAAAGCAATGCCGATCTCCTCGCAGCTCAGTCCTTCGGGCGCGGCGCAACCGGTCATTTCACGAAAGACGCGGTTCGCCTCAACGATGCGCCGGCTCATGTCACGGATCACGACGATATCGCCCATGGATTCCTGCATCTCCGCAATCAGCGAGCGGTTTTGCGTTTGCCGCAGCCGGACATCCGAATAATCCGCGGGCAGCGTGCGGGGAAGCGGGAAGGATTTGCCGAAAAGCGCATAAAACAGGACGCCGAGCAGCACGGCGCCAAAAAAGGAAGCGAGCGCGGCGGTGATCGCATAGGGCGCCGCAAGCGCGATCAGGGCCGCGGAGAAGGCCCCCACCGATAGGGAAACAGCGACATAGAGCGCAACCACGCGGACATCATTGGCGTGTTCTTCGTCCGCACGGCGCGTTGTCGCGTCGGCGCGGTCTGCCGGCTGCGCCGCGGTGGCGGCCAGGCCATCTGAAACTTTTTGCCGAAGTCTTGCCGGTTCGCTCATACACAACCGCTACCACGGCAGCGGTTTTGATATGTTTGGCTGAAACGCTAAAATTTTACTTTTTGGCCGCCCGGGCGTGCAGAAATTCATCGAGAATGACGCAGGCCGCACCGATGGTTATGAAACTGTCAGCCAGATTGAACACGGCAAACGACCATGTCTGCGTGTGAAACAGGATATAGTCGATGACGTGGCCGTAAAAAAAGCGGTCGAGAAGATTGCCAGCCGCACCGGCAATGATGAAGGCAAAGCCGAGATGGGCGAAGGTGCGGTCCGCCGCCGTCTTGCGCCACAGCCACAAAACGAAGACCACGATGACGAGCCGCATGCTGACGATGAACCAGCCGTGCATGTCCTCCAGCATCGAAAAGGCGACACCGAGATTGTAGGTGCGGTAAAGCGCCAGAAACGGCGCCACCGGAACCATCTCCTGCAGCGGCAGATAGGCCTCGACCAGCTGCTTGACGATCTGATCCAGCACCAGTGCGGCAACGATCAGCGCAAAAGCCGGAGCGAATTTCGAGAACAATGCCGCTTTGGCCATTACGTCACCGGTGCGAGTTCGAGGAGATGTCGCCGTGCTTCAAACAGCATGACGGCCGTTGCGATGGCGAGATTGAGGCTGTCGGCGCGGCCCTGCTGGGGGATGCGAGCCAGCTGGTCGGCCTTGCCGGCCAGTTCCGGCGGCAGGCCGGATTGTTCATTGCCCATCAGGATCACCACC
The DNA here is from genome assembly GCA_017744915.1 of Agrobacterium tumefaciens. Taxonomy (GTDB): domain Bacteria; phylum Pseudomonadota; class Alphaproteobacteria; order Rhizobiales; family Rhizobiaceae; genus Agrobacterium; species Agrobacterium tumefaciens_I. The sequence continues at coordinate 247,607 of JAGIAH010000009.1, read as the reverse complement.
GGTTTGCCGGCATAGTCGATCTTTCGATAATCCACGGAACCGGCAAGATGCGTGGCAACGACGCTGACATGAGCCGATTTTTTCCAGGCGAGGAATTCCTCGACGGACGCGCGAGCGACGGGCGTGGCGAAGACCGAACCCATGGTGGCGCGCACCGTCTCCAGCGAAAATGGATCAGTGCAATCGCCGACCAGAATGACGCCCGAGGCGCCGGCCGCATCCGCCGTGCGGATGATGGTGCCGAGATTGCCGGGATCGCGCACCCGGTCGAGCGCGATATAGGTCTCGCCCTTTTCCGGGCGGATATCCTTCAGCGGCTTCCATTTCTGTTCGAAAATACCGACGACCATCTGCGGATTGTCGCGGCGGGTGATCGAGGCGATGACCTTTTCGCTGACTTCGAGCACCAGACCGCCCGATGCGACGGTCTTTACCGCCGCCTGTTCCACCAGCGGCTTGCCCTTGGCGGCCTTGGCATAAACCAGCGTCTTGATCGTCCAGCCCAGTTCGAGCGCATCGATGACCAGCTTCAGGCCTTCAGCCATGAAGGTGCCGGTCTCTTCCCTGCCCTTTTTCTGGGTGAGCGCCTTGATATCCTTGATGATGGGATTGGCAAGGCTCGTCACTTCCTTGACCTGGCCAACCCGGCGCGTGGTGTTTTCGCGCATGTCCTTCGTCATTTCGGCTCCCAGCGGCTGAACAGCGATGTGGAAAGCACCCGGCCCGGCGTCTTGCCGTCAAGCCCCGCCTCGCGGATGACCAGTTCGCCGGATGCGACGACACCGCCGGCGCCGCGCATGATTTCGCGCATCAGCTCATGCATCGAATAGAAGCTGGCCCGAATGGAATAGGCCGTCAGCACCAGACCAAGCGCCTTGGGCGACAGGATTTCCCGGCAGATATCCAGCATCAGCGGCAGGTGGTCGAACAATTGCCAGACTTCACCATGGGTGCCGCGACCGAATTTCGGCGGATCGGTGAGGATGATGTCATAGCTGTTGCCGCGGCGTTCTTCGCGCTGGATGAACTTCATAGCGTCTTCGCAAATCCAGCGGATCGGCGCCTGATCGAGCCCGGCGAGCGCCTGATTTTCCTTGGCCCAACCAATCGCCTTCTTGGAAGCATCGACATGCGTCACTTCAGCACCGGCCGCCGCAGCGACCAGCGAGGCGACGCCGGTGTAACCGAACAGGTTGAGCACTTTCAGCGGCCGGTCGGCCGTCTCGACGGCATGTTTCAGCCATTCCCAATGCACGATCTGTTCCGGAAAGACCCCGACATGCCGAAACGCCGTGAAGCGGCCAAGAAAATCAACACCCAGCAGGGACAATGGCCAGGTTTCACCCAGCGCCGCCTTTGGAAAACGCCAGCGGCCCATGCCGTCTTCATCCGTATCGCCGGTAAAGATGGCATCGGCATTCTGCCACACGCGGTCGGGAACGGAAGGCTGCCAGAGAGCCTGCGCCTCGGGACGGACGATACGGTAATCGCCATATTGTTCGAGCTTCAGGCCGTTGCCGCTGTCGATGAGGTGAAAATCACCCGCGCCACTCGATTCCAGAATGACGGGAACCTGTTCTGCGGGCAATTCTCCGGTGCGCTGCTTGAGGGGACGCGGAGGCGCCTGCTCAAGGGCGGGCGCTGCGGTAACCTTTTCCTTCGGCGTGGCTTTCGGCACGCTACGCACCGCATCGGGCTCGCGCTTTTTTGGCGCGGCATCCGCACGGCGTGCCGGCTTTGCGGCATGAACCTGTTTTTTTTCGCTCCCGGCGCGCGCGCGATTGCCCGGCCGGCTGTCTTTTTTCTTCAATGGAATCTTTCCGCTTCTGCCCGCGTGTTATTGCGCAGCAAATAGCATTACACGCGGCACTCGCCTAGAGCCGGAACAAATGTCGGCGCCATCACTTTGCCGGGAGCTGTCCCGCATGCGGCGGCTGTCCGGTGGCGGCGGCCTTCTGGCGGTTCGCCTCCTCGTGCCAGCGGACGGCCTCTTTCGCTTCGATACGGGCGCGTTTGCGATGTTTGCCCTGGGCGAACCAGGTGACCGCCGACCCCAGCAGCACGCCAGAAATGACCGCCAGAAACAGGAAGACGAAAAACGGCGCGGTGAAGGACAGCACGCCATCCTCCGGTCGGAAGGGATTGAGCGCCAGCGTCACGGACTGACGGTTGGCCACGCACAGGATGACGAGGATGATCGCCAGTGGAAGCAGGATGATGAGGTTGATGATTTTTTTCGACATCCGACAATACTCCATCGCTGCGGGTGTTCCGCCGGCTCCTTTTCAGTCACCAGGCGTCAGAACGATCAATCGTCCTCTTCGTCGCCCATACCCGGGTTCAGGCGCTCACGCAGTTCCTTGCCCGTCTTAAAGAAGGGCACCCATTTTTCCTCGACGAAAACCGATTCACCCGTGCGAGGGTTCCGGCCCGAGCGGGACGGACGGTTCTTCACCGAAAATGCGCCGAAACCGCGAAGCTCGACACGATTTCCCGCCGCCAGGGCATCGGTGATTTCATCCAGCACCGCATTGACGATGTTTTCCACATCGCGGTGATAAAGGTGCGGGTTACGCGCAGCAACGATCTGCACCAGTTCAGACTTGATCACGGTTGCCCCCTGAAAGAATTGGATTTTTAACGCGGCTCAACCTGCCAAACGGAAACAAGACCGTCAAGAAACAACTTGTCCGCACCGAGCTGGCTGGGCCCCGCAAAGGGTATTAAATCGTCATATCCCAGAAACTTCGCTATTTGCGCAACACTGAAAAGCGCAAAAGGCGAACGGGACGACGGCGCGCGCCATTCGACGATCGGCAAATCCTTGGCTACACCGCGTGTTTCGAAATAGCTGCGAATTTCCTTTTCGCCGCCCAGCGTATCGACCAGCCTGTTGGCGAGCGCCTGGCGACCGGTGAAGATCGAGCCATCCGCCAATTTCAGCACATCCTCACGCGGCAATTTGCGGCGATCGGCGACCAGATCGACGAACCAGCCATAGCTGTCCATCACCATGGCGCGGATCATCGTCTTGGCCTCTTCGGGCGCCTCATGGAAGGGCGAAGGCTCCGCCTTCATCGGCGAGGACTTGATTTCCTGCAGCGAGACGCCGAGCTTGTCCATCAGCTGGCCGATCTGAGGATATTGGAAGATCACACCGATCGAGCCGGTGATCGAGGTTTCCCCGGCGATGATGACATCGCCGGCGGAGGCGATCATATAGCCGGCGGAAGCCGCCAGCGTGCGGACATCGGAAACGACCGGCTTCTTTTCCGCCACGCCGCGAATGGCCTTGAAGATGCGCTCACCGCCATAGGTGGTGCCGCCGGGCGAGGAAATCGACACGATCAGCCCTTTGACATTGTCGCTCTTGGCGATCTTGTCGAGCCGCTCCAGAAGTTCGGTATTGTCCTGGATGAGACCGGAGACTTCGACGCGGGCGATATGGGGCTTCTCGCTCTTCTGCGGCTCTTCCCAGAAAAACCGGTAAAGACCGAAAGCGCCGGCAACGAGCAGGAGAACGGCGGCAATCCGCCAGAAAGTCAGCTTGCGGCGCAACCGCCTGCGATCCGCTATCGCCATATTATCCATCGAAAACCTCTGTCATCCGCCTTTGCGCTTCAGGCCATATGGTTCTTCTAGCGCGACGCCGCAAGGAAACAATAAGGAAACCAGAATTACGATAAAATTCGCATTTCCCTTGCACCTTTCCAGACAAAAACCATATTGGCAGGACAAAGCACTCATGCCAAAGACATTTAGATAGAGACACAAGCTTCGATTGTGCGCCAGAATGGCGCCCGAGAAGCATTCCGGACCCACTCTTATGCTCGAAAGACTCCGCGAACCCGCGCCAGCATTTTCGCTGCCCAATGACCAGAACGGCGCCTATGACAACGCGCTGAGGCATTCCGCGCGCGTAAAACGGCTGAAAATCATCCTGCCGCTCGGCGCGGCGATCATTTCGCTCGCCTTCATTGCCGTTTCGGTCATCCGGACCTGGGCACCCGAGGAGGTCTCGCTTGAAAGTGCGAGAATAGAGGACGGCAAGATCGTGATGGAAAAGCCTGCCGTTGCCGGCCGCAACGAGAAGGGGATCGATTATTCCATGAACGCCGACCGTGCGTTGCAGGACATCGCCAACCCCAACCTCATGACGCTTGAGAAGGTTCTGGCGGCAGTACCGGTAAACGACAGCGTCGCGCAGGTGATCGCCAAGGAAGGTATCTTCGACCGAGCCACCAACAAGCTGAAGATGACCGCCCCTTTTGACATCAATCTCAGCAATGGCATACAAGCGAAGTTCCAGTCTGCGGATGTCGATCTGAAGGCCGGGAAAATGAGCAGCCAGGAGCCGGTTTCGATCAAAACAAACGACGGCTCGATTGTTGCGCAATCGATTGACATCGCCGATAATGGCAAGACTATTACATTTTCGGGGCAGGTACGGGCACGTATCGCTGCATCCAATATCAAGAATGAAGGCAAGTGAGAGCCCGGTCCAGATGATGCAAATTTCCCGTCCCGTTTCCCTCGGCAGAACCGCAGGCCTCGCAGCCGCAGGTCTTGTTTTTTCGTGTCTTGCAACCGTGGCTGTGGCACAGAACACGACCAGCAACATGCAGGGCGTCAAGCTCTCCGGCGACCAGCCGATCGCGATCGAAAGCGATCAGCTCGAGATTCGCGATCAGGAGCGCAAGGCCTATTTCACCGGCAATGTTAAGGTTGTGCAGGGCACGACCACGCTTCAGGCCGGCAAGATGACGGTAAATTACAAGGGCGAAGGCTCTTCGCTGACCAGCGGCGACGCCAATATCGAAAAAATCTTCGTCGACAACAATGTCTACCTGACCTCTGAGACACAGAAGGCCACGGCCGACCACGGCGAATTCGACATGGCAGCGCAGACATTCATCCTGACCGGCAAACAGGTCGTGCTGTCTGAAGGCACGAACGTCTTTACCGGCTGCAAGCTCACCGTTCTGATGAATACGGGGCAGGCAAAGCTTGAAAGCTGCGGCGGCCCCGTCCGGATCATGCTCGATCCGAAGTCCCAGAAAAAACAGTAGTCTTTCCTCGTGAAGATACCTTCGATCTCAAAAATATTCGGCGGCGGGCGCAGCCGATCCGCGGGCGCGGCCTCACCGGTCGACAAGACCCCCTATCAGGGCACGTTGATCGCGCATGGTCTGACGAAGACCTATAATACGCGACGTGTCGTCAACGGCGTTTCGCTGGTCGTGCGCCGTGGCGAGGCCGTCGGGCTGCTCGGCCCGAACGGCGCCGGTAAAACCACCTGTTTTTATATGATCACGGGCCTGGTGCCCGTCGATACCGGCAAGATCGCCATCAACGGCAATGATGTCACCACCATGCCGATGTACAGGCGCGCCCGTCTCGGCGTCGGTTACCTGCCGCAGGAAGCCTCGATTTTCCGCGGTCTGACGGTCGAGGAAAACATCCGCGCCGTGTTGGAAGTGCATGAGCCCGATGCGGCCAAGCGCAACCGCAAGCTCGACGAGCTGCTGGAAGAGTTCCATATTGCGCAATTGCGCAAATCGCCCGCCGTGGCGCTTTCGGGCGGTGAGCGGCGGCGTCTGGAAATCGCGCGCGCACTCGCGACCGATCCGACCTTCATGCTGCTGGACGAGCCATTCGCCGGCGTCGACCCGATTTCGGTCAGCGACATCCAGAATCTGGTGCGGCACCTGACAGCGCGCGGCATCGGCGTTCTCGTGACAGACCATAATGTCCGTGAAACGCTCGGCCTCATCGACCGCGCCTATATCATCCATGCCGGCGAAGTGCTGACCCATGGACGTCCGGACGACATCGTCAACAATCCGGATGTACGCCGCCTCTATCTCGGCAATAATTTCAGCCTTTAAACTATAGGGCGCGAAAGATTCTTCATCGCGCCCCACCCTGACGCTTGACCAAACAAGATAAAAAAGCAATTTTTGGGCCAAGTTCCATCGCCTCCGCAAAATTTATGAAAACTGTGGCAATGGAGAAGCTGTAAGGGGAGTTTCGCGTCCGCCATGGCATTGTCTGCCAGCCTTTTGCTGCGTCAAAACCAGTCTCTTGTGATGACACCGCAACTGATGCAGTCCATCCAGCTGCTTCAGATGACGCATTTTGAGCTGACGCAGTTCATCGCGCAGGAGGTGGAGCGCAATCCGCTGCTGGAAATTGCGGCAAACGATGGCGATTTGGGCGGCGAGACTTCAGCGGAGGCGGAAACTTTCAGCGACGGCGAAGCTTTGGACGCGGCCGCCAGGGTGACGCCGGACAGCGACGACTGGTATGGGGACCGCGCCGCCAATCTTGGCGAGCAGCTCGACACCAGCTTCGAAAACGTCTTTCCCGATGATGGCGAACCAAGAAAGGCCGATGCGCCCGAACTGGCGAGCCAATGGAAATCCATGCCTGGCCAGGAGTCGGGAGAAAGCTATGACCTGGACGACTTCGTCGCGGCCAGGCAGAGCCTTGGTGACCATCTCAATCAGCAACTGCCGCTTGCCATCTCCGCCGCCGAGGACCGGATGATTGCCGATGCGCTGATCGGCCAGCTCGACGAGACCGGCTATATCGCGGCGGATGCCGTCGATGACGTCGCCGAACGGCTGGGAGCCGCCCCATCGGCGGTGGCGCAGGTTTTGAAGACGCTTCAGGGTTTTGACCCCCCCGGCATCTTTGCGCGCTCGCTGAGCGAATGTCTGGCGATCCAGCTCGCCCAGAAGGACCGGCTCGACCCGGCCATGCGGGCTTTCGTGGACAATCTCGAGCTTCTGGCGAAACGTGATTTCGCCGCCCTGAAAAAACTCTGCGGCGTCGATGAGGAAGACCTTCTCGACATGCTGGCGGAAATCCGCACGCTCAATCCCCGTCCCGGCGCAGGTTACGATTCGATGGTTTCGGAGACCATCGTTCCCGACATCATCGTGCGCGCCTCCTCCACCGGCAGCTGGCTGGTGGAGATCAATCCCGATACCCTGCCGCGCGTGCTCATCAACCAGAGCTACTTCGCGGAGGTTTCAAAACATAAGGCCCGCGCCGGAGAGGACCAAGATTTCCTGGCCGAGTGCATGCAGACGGCCCATTGGCTGACCCGCAGCCTCGACCAGCGTGCCCGGACGATCATGAAGGTGGCAACCGAAATCGTGCGGCAGCAGGATGCCTTCCTCGTCAACGGCGTCGACCATCTGCGCCCGCTGAACCTCAAGACGGTGGCCGACGCCATCAAGATGCATGAATCCACCGTCAGCCGGGTGACGTCGAAGAAATACATGCTGACACCGCGCGGATTGTTCGAGCTGAAATATTTCTTCAGCGTTTCGATCAGCGCCGTGGAAGGCGGCGACAGCCATTCGGCGGAAGCGGTGCGTCACCGCATCAAGGCCATGATCGCGCAGGAGGCCGCCGAGGCAGTCCTTTCCGACGATGATATTGTCGACAATCTGAAAAAGAGCGGCATCGATATCGCCCGCCGCACCGTCGCCAAATATCGCGAGGCGATGAACATCCCCTCCTCCGTGCAGAGGCGCCGGGAAAAGAAGGCGCAAGCCAAGCTCTCCGCCTTCTGAGCAATGAACCTGATCACGTTTATGGCGGTTTTTTGCCGCACCATTGACTCTTGCCACGGCAAGGGCTAGAAGCCCGCCGCACACGTAAGCAAGGTCATTTGTAACGGAATAATCTCCACCGTCCATGGGCGTAAAATTCGAATGGGGGCTTTTTAAGGTCTTCGAAACGCTTGGATGCGCGCGCGGCTTGACGTAAGCTGGTACTCGCAAATCACTACAAAAAGGAAAATTTCCATGAGTGTGCGTGTATCTGGTAAACATATGGAGATCGGTGAATCTTTCCGCCAGCGGATCGAGGACAATATAGGTCTGGCGGTTACCAAATACTTCGATGGGGGGTATTCAGGCCAGGTGACCGTGGAGAAGTCCGGATCGCGTTTTGCCGCCGATTGCAAGCTGCATCTCGATACCGGCGTTGTGTTGCATGCGGCGGGTCAGGCAAATGATCCACAAGCCAGCTTCGATGCCGCTGCAGAGCGGATTGAAAAGCGCCTGCGTCGCTACAAGCGCAAGCTGAAGGACCACCACAGTGGTTTGAACGGCGCGCTGTCGGAAATCGCCTATACGGTGATGGATGCTGTTCCCGATGAGGACCACGAGGTTCCCGAAGATTATGCACCCACCATCGTGGCGGAGAGTTCGAAACAGATTAAGACCATGTCCGTCGCCAGTGCCGTCATGGCGCTCGACATGACCGATGAGCCGGTTCTGCTGTTCCGCAGCCCCGGCAAGGAATATCTCAACATCGTTTACCGGCGTCATGACGGCAATATTGGCTGGATCGACGCGGAAACGATCAAGAGCTGAACAGTCTGACAAGACATGGGAGGCAGAGCGCAACGCGTGTCTGCCTCCTGCATCGTCTCGATGGCATGAAGGAAAAAGAGAATGGCGTTGGCAGATTTGCTGCAACAAGATGCGATTATTCCCGCCCTCAAGGTGAATTCCAAAAAGCAATTGCTTCAGGAGCTGGCTGCAAAGGCAGCCAGAATTACCGGAGTCTCGGAACGGGAAGTTTTCGACGTCATCCTCCAGCGTGAGAAACTTGGCTCCACCGGTGTGGGCCACGGCATTGCCATTCCGCATGGCAAGCTCAACAGCATTCATCAGATCACTGGCGTCTTCGCACGCCTTGAAACGCCGGTCGACTTCGAAGCGCTGGACGACCAGCCGGTCGACCTGGTTTTCCTGCTGCTCGCGCCCGAGGGTGCCGGCGCGGATCACCTGAAGGCGCTGTCCCGCATTGCGCGCGCATTGCGTGACCCCGAACTGGTGGCCAAGCTGCGTGCCACCGATTCCGATACGGCAATCTACGCCTTCCTCAATCAGGAACAGGCAACGGCGGCTTGATCGCAGGCCGATCCCCTCAGTGTAATGGCAATAAAAAACGCGCCCTGAAGGCGCGTTTTTTATGACGTAAGGACAAATGCCTCACGCATCCTTTTCATTGAGAGAAGAAGTGCCCGGCTCGGCCGATGCGGCGGTCTCCACCTTCGGGCCGCCCTTGGCGACACCCACCATGGCGGGACGCAGCACGCGGTCACCAATGGTGAAGCCGGCCTGAACCACCTGCAGCACGGTATTGTTCGGAACCGCCGTGTTCGGAATTTCGAACATGGCCTGATGGAAATTCGGGTCGAACTTCTGGCCCTCGGCATCTATCTTCTTCACGCCATGGCGTTCCAGCGTCGACAGCATCGAGCGCTCGGTCATCTCGACGCCTTCGATCAGGCCGTTGAGACCGGCTTCGCCATTGGTCTTGAGTTCGTCCGGAATGGCTTCCAGCGCACGGCGAAGATTGTCGGAAACGGCGAGCATGTCGCGCGCAAAACCAGCCAGCGAATAGGCCTTTGCATCCTTGACATCGCGTTCCGTGCGGCGGCGAAGATTGTCCATTTCAGCCGCAAGGCGCAGGAATTTGTCGCGCAGATCGGCATTTTCCGCCTTGAGCAGCTCGGCCGGATCGGGCTCGGCAGCATCAGCGGGCTCTTCCCCGGCAAATGCGGGTTCAATAAGCTCTTCGGCGACGTCCGCGTCAGGTCCGGGCTTTTTTGTATCGTCGGTCATGACGTTCTCCAGATTTGAATGTTGTCGGTTGCGCCCGATATCGAGCTTTGACGGGCAAAAATCAAGGCTTGCGGCGAAAAGCTTGCCGCATTCTCCGACCTTGCGGGTCTATCCTATCTCTGCTTGCGGGAAAGGCGCGCCATGATCTGCGCCGTGTAATCCACCATGGGCACGATGCGGGCATAGTTCAGCCTGGTGGGACCGATGACGCCAACCGCACCCACGACGCGGTTTTCCTCGTCGCGATAGGGCGCGACGATCAGCGACGAACCGGAAAGCGAAAAGAGCTTGTTTTCCGAGCCGATGAAAATCCTCACCCCCGAACCGCTTTCGGCAAGATTGAGGATCTCGATCAGATTTTCCTTGCGCTCCAGATCGTCAAACAGCAGGCGCACCCGATCGATGTCTTCCTCACCGGCCAGCCCTTCGAGCAGATTGGAGCGGCCGCGAACGATGAGCCGTCCGAGCTTGCCCTCCTCATTATCACCCGCCCAGACCGCAAGACCACGCTCCACGAGATCCTGCGCCAATATGCCGAGTTCCGATCGCAGCTCCGCCCGCTGTGTCTGGAACTGGCCGCGCAGTTCCTGCAACGTCTGGCCGGACAGATGGGCATTGATGAAATTCGCCGCCTCGGTCAATTGCGATGAGGAAATGCCGGCCGGCAGTTCGATGATGCGGTTTTCGACCTGATTGTGGTCGCCCACCAGCACGGCGAGCGCCTTGGTGGGCTCCAGCCTGATGAATTCCACATGCTTGAGGATGACGTCGTTCTTCGCTGTCAATACCAGACCCGCGCCTCGCGACATGCCGGACAACATGCGGCTCGCTTCCGTCAACAAGCCTTCCAGCGATTGTTCGTGGCCGGCGACCGGCCCGATCTGACGGTCGATATTCGCCCTTTCCTCGGCCGGCAGATCACCCACCTGCATGAAGGCATCAACGAAGAAGCGCAGCCCCGTCTGCGTGGGCAAGCGCCCGGCGCTGATATGCGGCGAATAGATGAGGCCAAGCTCCTCCAGGTCGCTCATGACGTTGCGGACGGAGGCCGGAGACAGCGACATCGGCAAAAGCCGCGACAGGCTGCGTGATCCGAGCGGCTCACCCGTATCGAGATAGCCTTCGACGATGCGCCGGAAAATTTCCCGAGACCGTTCATCCAGCAGTGATGCCTGATCTTTTGATAGCGGTGCGGAAAAACCCATTTCGTCCGTTCTTTGTCGTTCAAACCAGCTTGCACCAATATAATGCGTTGCAACGCCGCGGCAAAATGGAAATTGGCTTTGCAAAAGCCCGGAGCGCACCTTAGAAGGCAGGAACCAACATGGAGAGTGGATCATATGCGGCCTTCAGGCAGAAAAACCGACCAGATGCGCAAGGTTTCCTTCGAGCGCAATTTCTCGAAACATGCCGAAGGCTCCTGTCTCGTGAAATTCGGCGACACGCATGTGCTCGTCACCGCCAGCCTTGAAGAAAAGACGCCGCCATGGCTTCGCAACAGTGGCAAGGGCTGGGTCACCGCCGAATACGGCATGCTGCCGCGCTCCACCCATGAACGCATGAAGCGCGAGGCCGCATCCGGCAAGCAGGGCGGCCGCACGCAGGAAATCCAGCGCCTCATCGGCCGCTCGCTGCGTGCCGTTGTTGACCTGCAGGCTCTCGGCGAGCGTCAGATCAGCATCGACTGCGACGTCATCCAGGCCGATGGCGGCACCCGCACCGCCTCCATCACCGGCGCATGGATTGCCCTGCATGACTGCCTGAAATGGATGGAAACCCGCAACATGATCAAGGTCGAGAAGGTTTTGAAGGACCACATCGCCGCGATCTCCTGCGGCATCTTCGCCAACCAGCCGGTGATCGATCTCGATTATCTTGAGGATTCCTCCGCCGAAACCGATGCGAATTTCGTCATCACCGGCTCCGGCGGCATCGTCGAGGTTCAGGGAACGGCAGAAGGCGCCCCCTTCTCCGAGGAAGAATTCCTGACGCTGCTCGGTCTTGCCAAGGCCGGATGCAGCGAGCTGGTCTCCCTTCAGAAACAGGCCATCGCCTGAGCCGACAGGAAAACGCCATGCGCAAGCTCGACACCAGAACGATCGTCGTCGCCAGCCATAACAAGGGCAAGATTGCCGAAATCGCCGATCTGATCGGACCTTTCGGCTTTTCAGCCAAATCGGCGGCGGAGTTGAATTTTGTAGAGCCGGACGAAACGGGCACGACCTTCGAGGAAAATGCCGCCATCAAGGCGCTTGCCTCCGCAAAGGCATCTGGCCTGCCGGCTTTGTCCGACGATTCCGGTCTGGTGATCGATGCGCTTGACGGTGCTCCCGGTGTATATACCGCCAATTGGGCGGAGACGGCCGATGGCACGCGCGATTTCGCCATGGCGATGCAGAAGGTCGAGAATGCGCTTGCCGAGCGTGGCGCATCCAAACCGGAAGATCGCACCGGCCGCTTTGTCAGCGTGCTGTGCCTGGCCTGGCCGGATGGGCATGTCGAATATTTCCGTGGCGAGGTGGAAGGCACGGTGGTGTGGCCGCCGCGCGGAACAAGCGGTTTCGGTTATGATCCCGTCTTTAAACCCGAGGGATACGACACCACATTCGGCGAAATGAGCGCGGATGAAAAACACGGCTGGAAACATGGCGATGCTTTCGCACTTTCTCACCGCGCCCGCGCCTTTAAAAAATTCGTAGAAACCTGCCTGGAGGCATGAACCCGATGGTCGGGGAGCACCAACTTTCTGCCCCCGGCACATCGCTTCTGCCGGATACGGGCGATCCCGGTTTCGGGATCTATCTGCACTGGCCCTTCTGCGCGGCCAAATGCCCCTATTGCGATTTCAACAGCCATGTCCGCCACCGGCCGGTGGATCAGGAACGGTTTACCTCGGCCTTTCTGCGGGAAATGGAGCACATGCGGACGCTGAGTGGCCCGCGTGTCGTGACCAGCATCTTCATGGGTGGCGGCACACCATCGCTGATGGACGCTCAGACGGTCGGCGCGCTGCTGGACGGCATCTCGCGCTTCTGGCATGTGCCTGACGGTATCGAAATCACCATGGAAGCCAATCCTTCCAGCGTCGAGGCCGAACGGTTTCGCGGTTATCGGGCGGCAGGCGTCAATCGTGTCTCGCTCGGCGTGCAGGCGCTGAATGACCGGGACCTGAAATTCCTCGGCCGCCTGCATGATGTTGCCGACGCCTTGAAAGCCATCCGCCTGGCGCGGGAAATCTTTCCGCGCATGTCCTTCGATCTCATCTATGCGCGCCCGAACCAGACGGTCGCCGAATGGGACGCCGAACTGAAGGAGGCTGTCTCCTATGCCGTCGACCATCTGTCGCTCTACCAGCTGACGATCGAGGAAGGCACGCCCTTTTATGGCCTGCACAAGGCCGGCAAACTCATCGTGCCGGATGGCGAACATTCGGCCGTGCTTTATGAGGCGACCCAGGAAATCACCGAGCGTTACGGCATGCCGGCCTATGAGGTTTCCAACCACGCCCGGCCCGGCGCCGAAAGCCGCCATAACCTCACCTACTGGCGTTACGGTGATTATGCCGGCATCGGCCCCGGTGCGCATGGACGCCTGACACGAGGCGCTTCCAAGCTCGCCACCGCCACCGAGCGGCACCCCGAGACCTGGCTCGAAACCGTTGAGCGGGAAGGCCATGGCATGGTCGATCAGGAATTGCTCGGTGTCGATGAACAGGCTGATGAATTGCTGCTGATGGGCCTTCGCCTGCGTGAAGGCATCGATCTCGCCCGCTGGAGCGATCTTTCCGGCCGCGACCTCGATCCGGAGAAGGAGGAGTTCCTTCTGCAACACGGGTTCGTGGAAAGGCTCGGCAATTCCCGGCTGCGCTGCACCCCTTCCGGCATGCTCATCCTGGACGCGGTCGTCGCCGATCTCGCCTGCTAAGACCAGCGCCAGCCTGCTTACACCCAATAAACAATAAAAAAGCGGCCCGAAGGCCGCTTTTTTCATGCGTTGTTTTCGTTGATCAGGCGTTTCAGCAGCTCAACCTCGTGGCCGAGCTTGGTGTCGCCGGAAATCAGTTCCTCGATCTTGCGCACCGCGTGCAGAACCGTGGTGTGGTCGCGACCGCCGAAACGGCGACCGATTTCGGGGAAGGAACGCGGTGTCAGCATCTTGGCGAGATACATGGCGATCTGGCGTGGCTTGACAATGACGCGGGTGCGGCGGTTGGATACCAGCTCCTGCCGCGACACATTATAGTGCTTGGCAACGATGCGCTGGATATCCTCGATGCGCACACGCTTGGCCTCACCGGTTCCGACGAGGTGCGACAGCAGCTCATCGACACGATCAACCGAGAGGTTCGGCTCGAAAGAACGCCGGAACATCAGCTGGTTAAAGGCGCCTTCAAGCTCGCGACCGCTTGCCGTCACGCTCTTGGCCACATGGGTCAGAATTTCGTCGGAAATCTCGAAGGACGGATCATCCTGACGCGCCGAGCCGAGGCGACGGTTGAGCATTTCATAACGCATGTCGTAATCGGGACCTTCGATCTCGATCGCCATGCCGCCCTGCAGACGGGACCGTACGCGCGGATCGAGCGATTCCAGCTCCCAGGGCGCACGATCAGCCGCAACCACGACCTGCTTGGCGCTGTCGAGCAGCATGTTCAGCAGGTGGCAGAATTCGTGCTGGATCATCTTGCCCTGCAGGAACTGCATGTCGTCGATGACGAGCAGGTCGATATTGCGCAGCGTGTCCTTCAGCGTCAGGGCGTCATTGTCGCGGATCGCAGTCGCAAAACGCCACATGAAATATTCAGCCGTCAGATAGACCACGCGCGGATTACGCGGGCTGTCGATCGCCGCATTGGCAATGGCCTGCAGAAGATGTGTCTTGCCAAGGCCAACACCCGCATGAATGAACAGCGGATTAAAGCGCACGGCACCGGCACCGGCTTCGGCGATCGTCTTCGCCGCCGCAAGCGCAACGCGGTTGGACGAGCCTTCGACAAAGGTGTCGAAGGTGAAACGTGTGTCGAGCGGCGAGCCGAACAACGGCCCGGAACCACCCTGACGCAGGGTCGCCTGCGCTGCCGCAGGCTGTGCTGCGGGCGCCGCCGCCGGCTGCGACGGAATGAAGGACTTGTTACGCGGTGCCGCGCCAATTTCCGGAACCGGATGTGCCCGCTCTTCGGCCTGCGCCGGACGGACCGGGCGGCTCGCCGAACGGACGAGAATCTCCACCTTCAGCACGTCCGGGTCTTCGCTCTGGACGAGGTTGGTGATCAGATCCATGTAACGGTTGTTGATCCAGGACTTCAGAAAAGTCGTCGGAACGGTAAAGCGGACGACGCTTTTCGAAACGGTATGGAGTTTGAGCCGTGCGAACCAGCTTGCATAGACCTCCGGACCAACCTGTGCCTTGAGCCGCGCGCTAAAACGTTCAAACAGCGCATCGTGCTTCATTGCCGATTTGTCCCCTGCCGCATCTGAGCAAGCTGCATCACATGCCTTTGGTGCGCGGTCCCCATCAGCCACCGCACCCATCGCCAAATTCAATTGCATATTGCCGCCTTTCAAATTGCCAATCATAGCCTGACGACCAAAGATCGATCGCCAGGGATCCCCCTCGTTTATTTCTGCCCCCAGCGTTCCCCTCGAAAGAACGTCAAAGGCGACTACCCGTTTGCGAGTCGGTTATCCCATTTCCCTCCCCCTCATGGAGAGGCCTGCGACACGCTAAAAACGCTCCTTTCGTTACAACCTTAAGGCGCATTCTTGAGGACAAAAAACCCCTGCCCGTTCCGAGACCGAAACGGCACAAAAAGCTCCATGACCTGAAAAAACGGACCCCGAAAGACCCGTCAGCAAGAGATCAATATCGTCGATACGATCATCGAGATAATCTGTGGACTGAGATCCGCACCCCTTGTTGGAATGCATTTAGGCAGGATCGTGGGGAGAGATCAATGGCGTTTTTTCTGCAAAAACTCAGATCGGCCATTGACTCGCAAAGGCCGTTTTGCATCACCGACGAGGTGCGAAGCAGAATCGCTTATGAATCAATGAGATTCAATTTTGGCAATTTTTGAGAGCTGTTTTTACCGAAAAAATAAAAATCTGCTTGACTCAAAACTAGCCGCGACTTCCGTAGAGAAAGCTTCCCATTTTCCGGGAGACCTCCAGCAAGTACTTGTTTTTATTTCAGTTTTCCTGTCGTCCATCTGACACGCATTTGTCACGTTACGGCAGCAATGGTTAACGGGCGGTTAGAATCACAAAAAGCCCGGTCAAAAGACCAGGCTTTTAGAATAATTATTTGTGATTAGCCGGATTAGGCGGAAAGAGCCTTCACGCGCTGTGCGAGACGCGACACCTTGCGGGATGCGGTGTTGCCGTGCAGGACGCCCCTGGTCGCGGCGCGCTGGATCTCAGGCTGAGCTGCCTTCAGAGCTTCGGTGGCGATTGCGAGATCACCGGTAGCGATTGCTTCCTCGACCTTGCGGATGAAGCCGCGAACGCGCGAACGGCGAGCCTTGTTGACTGCGGTACGGCGAGCGATCTTGCGGGTCGCCTTTTTCGCCGAAGTTGTATTGGCCATGTATGCCTCTCTTCGAATTCAAACCAAATTCCGCAACCAGAGGATCGGGTCGTTCGACGACCTCACGTAACCCAAGAATGCGGGAGTAATTTCGGACAAGCCGGATGGCTTTCCTTAACCGTGGGCGGGCATATACCGCTAAAGCGCACCCCCGTCAACGCGCAAAACGCTTAAAAGCGCCGATATTCCGAATCCTTAGCGATTCCGGAAAGCGGGTTTACGCTTTTCAACGAAGGCAGCCATGCCCTCCTTCTGGTCCGCCGTGGCGAAGAGCGACTGGAAGGCGCGTCTTTCATATCTCAGCCCCTCGGCAAGCGGGACTTCGAAGGAGCGGTTGACGCTTTCCTTGGCCATCAGAACGGAAGCACGCGACAGGGAAGCGATGCGGGTCGCGGCCTCCACCGCCTCGTCCATGAGGTCCGCAGCCGGCACGACACGCGATACGAGGCCGGCGCGCTCGGCTTCCGCCGCATCCATCATCCGGCCGGTCAGAACCAGGTCCATGGCCTTTGCCTTGCCCACCGCCCGCGTCAGCCGCTGGGAACCGCCCATGCCGGGAATGACGCCAAGGGTGATTTCCGGTTGGCCGAACTTCGCCGTATCCGAAGCGATGATAAAATCGCACATCATCGCCAGCTCGCAGCCGCCGCCGAGCGCAAAGCCGGAAACAGCGGCGATAACGGGTTTACGGGTCGCCGCAACATCGTCCCAGCCGCCGAGAAAATCGCCGACATAGGCATCGACAAAATCCAGCCCCTGCATTTCCTTGATGTCGGCCCCTGCGGCAAATGCCTTTTCCGAGCCGGTGATGATGATGGCGCCGATGGAGTCATCGGCGGAAAACGAAGACAGAATATGCC
This sequence comes from Agrobacterium tumefaciens, assembly GCA_017744915.1. Lineage (GTDB taxonomy): Bacteria > Pseudomonadota > Alphaproteobacteria > Rhizobiales > Rhizobiaceae > Agrobacterium > Agrobacterium tumefaciens_I. The sequence goes on along the minus strand of JAGIAH010000009.1, from coordinate 230,509 downwards.
GCAGCTCTTTCAGAAGCACCGAATTGAGGGCGTTGAGCGCCTTGGGGCGGTTGAGCGTGATGACGCCCACCTCATCGCGTTTCTCGACCAGTATCATTTCATAGTCCACGGCAATCTCCCCTTCTCCGTAACTTGCAGCACTGTCACTTCTGGCAGGCGGCACAATAGAATGTCGAACGACCGGCCTGCACCACCCTTTCAACCGTACCCCCGCAGCCGGGTGTCCGGCAAGGCTGGCCTTCCTGATCGTAGACCGAAAAGGAATGCTGGAAATAACCAAGCGTCCCATCCGTCTGTATATGGTCACGCAGCGAGGAACCACCGGCAGCAATGGCATCGGCAATCACGTCGCGGATTTTGTCCGTCAGATCGGTGAGCTGCGCTTTCGGCTTGCCACCCTTCGTCACCAGCGTTCCCGCCGCCCGCAAGGGAGAAAGATGGGCACGCCACAGCGCCTCGCAGACATAGATATTGCCCAACCCGGCAATGACCTTCTGATCCAGCAGCGTACTTTTGAGCGGCTGGCTTTTGCCCTCAAACCGGCTCGCCAGATAATCGGCGCTCAGCGCATTGCCCGTCGGCTCGGGGCCAAGCTCGGCGAAGGCGGGATAGAGGTCAAGCTTGTTGCGCTCCACCAGATGCATGAAGCCGAAGCGGCGCGGATCATTATAGATGACGCAGACACGCTCCTCTCCTTTATCCAGATGAAAGACGACATGGTCATGCTTGCCGTCTTTCGAGCGGGCATGATGAAACGCGCCGGGCGCATCACCACCCTCACCCTTTTCCGCCTCGATGCGGAACGAGCCGGACATGCCAAGATGCGACACGATCGTCAGCCCGTCCTCCAGCTCGATGAGAAGATATTTCGCCCTGCGTCCGAGCGAGATGATCGTCTTGCCCTCAATGAGCCCCGCGAAATCCGCTGGAAACGGAAAACGCAGATCGGGGCGGCCGAGATGGAGCTTGCGGACCCTTGCACCTTCCATGGCGGGTGCGAGGCCGCGTCTGACGGTTTCGACTTCTGGCAATTCTGGCATCTGGCTTATCCGGCAGTTTATCGTTAGGACCATGTGGTCTATACAGGGCACGCGAAATGTCGCGCCAAGGCGATGCGGCAACAGATAGCGTTGCCATGGCGTTTCCGCTATGGTCCGCCACGCAATAAATATGGAGACAGACGATGACCGACGCCCGTACGACCGCAGAAGGCGGCATGGAAACGTCCTATGGCTTTCACAAGGTCGATGAAGGCAAGAAGCAGGGGCTGGTCAACGAAGTCTTCCACAAGGTGGCCAAGCGCTACGACATCATGAATGACGTGATGTCGGCCGGCCTGCACCGGCTGTGGAAGGACGCCATGGTCTCCTCGCTTTCGCCGCGCAAGGATCCTTCCTACAGGATTCTGGACGTGGCAGGCGGCACCGGCGATATTGCCTTCCGCATCATCGAAGCCTCCAACCGTCTGGCCCATGCCACGGTTCTCGATATCAACGGCTCGATGCTGGCCGTCGGCGAGGAGCGAGCGGCGAAAAAGAAGCTTTCCGACAATCTGACCTTCGTCGAGGCCAATGCCGAGGAGCTGCCCTTCAAGGCAAACAGCTTCGACGCCTATACGATCGCGTTTGGCATCCGCAACGTGCCGCGCATCGATGTCGCGCTGAAGGAGGCCCATCGTGTGCTGAAACGCGGTGGACGGCTCCTGGTGCTGGAGTTTTCCGAAGTCGAAATGCCGCTGCTCGACCGCGTTTATGACGCCTGGTCGTTCAACGCCATTCCGCAATTCGGCAAGATGATCACCGGTGATGCCGAGCCCTATCAATATCTGGTCGAATCGATCCGCAAATTCCCCAATCAGGAGGATTTTGCGTCGATGATCCGCACCGCCGGCTTCTCCCGCGTCACCTATACCAATTACACCGGCGGCATCGCCGCCCTGCATTCCGGCTGGAAACTTTGAGACCCATGACCGGCAGACGCAGGAGACAAGCATAAGCATGAGCACTTTGGGCGCATATTTCCGCCTCGCAAGGGTTGGCTGGGTTCTCGTGCGCGAAGGCGTCGTGCTGGCCCTGCCGTCCGATGACCTGCCTGCCCCGGCGCAATTGTTGAAGGCCCTGCTGAAGCCCTTCGCCCGCAGCAAGGCGAAACGGGCGCAGCGCAGCGACCGGCTGGCAGTGGCCGTCGAGCGGCTTGGCCCGTCCTATGTGAAAATGGGCCAGTTCCTCGCCACCCGGCCGGATGTGGTGGGCGCCGATTTCGCCGATGATCTCGCAAGCCTTCAGGACCGCATGGCCTTCTTCCCGGCCGCCGCGGCGAAGGCCAATATCGAAGGCTCGCTCGGACGCTCGGTGTCCGATCTCTACAGGGAATTCGGCGATCCGATTGCCGCCGCCTCCATCGCCCAGGTGCATCCGGCAATGGTGGATACGCCGAAGGGGCCGCGCAAGGTGGCGGTCAAGGTCATCCGCCCCGGTGTGCGCCAGCGTTTCCAGAACGATCTCGAGGCGATGTATCTGATCGCCGATCTGCAGCAGCGTTTCGTCCGCTCCGCCCGCCGCCTGCGCCCGGTCGAGGTGACCCGCACGCTGGAGCAGACGACCAAGATTGAGATGGATCTGCGGCTCGAGGCCGCCGCACTTTCCGAACTTGCGGAAAATACCAAGGATGATCCCGGATTCCGTGTTCCGGAAGTGGATTGGGAACGCACCGGCCGCGATGTCGTCACCATGGAATGGATCGACGGCGTCAAAATGTCGGATATAGAGGGGCTGAAGGCGGCCGGCCACGACCTGAACAAGCTGGCCGATACGCTGATCCAGTCCTTCCTGCGGCACACGCTGCGCGACGGTTTTTTCCATGCCGACATGCATCCCGGCAATCTCTTCGTTGATGCCGAGGGCGAGATCGTCGCCGTGGATATGGGCATTGCCGGACGCCTCGGCAAAAAGGAACGCCGCTTCCTTGCCGAAATCCTCTATGGCTTCATTACGCGTGACTACATGCGGGTGGCGGAAGTGCATTTCGAGGCCGGTTATGTGCCGGGCCATCACGATAAAGCCAGCTTCGCCCAGGCGATCCGCGCCATTGGCGAGCCGATCCACGGCCAACCGGCCGAGACGATCTCCATGGGCAAGCTTCTGACGCTGCTCTTCGAAGTGACCGAGCTTTTCGACATGGAAACGCGGCCGGAACTCGTCATGCTGCAAAAGACCATGGTGGTGGTGGAAGGCGTGTCGCGCATGCTCAACCCCCGCTTCAACATGTGGAAGGCGGCCGATCCGGTCGTCGGCGGCTGGATCAGGGACAATCTCGGGCCGAAGCGCATCGTCACCGATCTGAAGGACGGCGTAAAGGCCGCTCTCAAGCTCGCCGAAGCGGCACCCGAGATCGCCGCCAAGACGGAAAAACTGCATTCCGAACTGATGTATATGAGCGAGAACGGCCTGCGTTTCGACGCGCAGACAGCGGAAGCCATCGGCAAGGCGGAAGCGCGCCACACTAAATGGGGGCGCATCGCGCTCTGGGTGATAGCACTGACGCTTGTCTACATTGCGATCAGGGTGAGCTGACGGGCGGCTAGTGCCATGTTTGTGTAACGTATTGGAGCGATAAGAGCCTGATCTTCAAGCGAGACAGGTAATCGATGCGGGTAAGGGCTGCTTTGATGCCTGCGCGGAATTGCGCGGGTCGTTGAGAGCCGAATGATGCCGGACGGGATTTGAGTTTCATGGCAAAAACGCAGGTAATAAAACAGGCCCTTTCCTATTCTTCGTGGCCGCTCGTCTTCGTCGGCGGCCTCGTGGGGTCCTATTTCGCTTTCACGGGCAGCCATCCCATCGCGGCCTTTCTGGCCGTTTATGCGGGCGCGGTTCTGAGCCTGTTTCTTCTCGAGCGCTACATTCCCTATGAAGTCGAATGGCTTGAGGGCGACGGCGAGACCATGACCAGCATCGGCCACACGCTTTTGACCAAGGGGCTCGTGCAACTTGCCGCCGCAGCAGCGGCAATCTTCCCGATGCTGGCCGCCAATGTGCTGCAGCCGCTGGCGGCGATGCGCTTCGACATGTGGCCGTCTCATCTGCCGATGATCGTTCAGGTGGCGCTGGCGGTGACGATTGCCGAGTTCGGTCTCTACTGGGCCCACCGCATCGCGCATGAAACCGTGTTCTTCTGGCGCTTCCACGCCCTGCACCACAGTGTCGTGCGGCTCTGGGTCGTCAATACCGGCCGGTTCCATGTGGCCGATTCCCTGTTCAAGATCGCGCTCAGCCAGATTCCGCTCTATTTCATGGGTGCGCCGCTTCAGGTCTTCTGGTGGCTGGGTGCCGTGACCGCATTCATCGGTATCTTGACCCATTGCAATGTCGATATGAAAACGGGGCTGCTCGATTATGTCTTTAGCACCCCGCGCCTGCATCGCTGGCACCATTCGAAACAGCTTCCGGAAGGCAATACCAATTACGGCGAGAACCTCGTCATCTTCGATATCATCTTCGGATCCTACCATAACCCCGACCGGCCCTCTTCCACCGATATCGGCATCAAGGGTCAGATCGCAAAAGGGTTTGTGCCGCAGCTCCTCCAACCCTTCACCAAGGAAGGCGTCCGCCAGATCATCGGCAAGGACAAGAACGTCAATTGACGCAAGTTACCGGCTGAGCGCGGTGTCGATCACGATGCCGAGCTCGCCCCGCAGCTTTTTTGTCAGGCCGGCTGCGACAAGCTCATAGGAACGGCGCACATAGTGTTCCAGTTCCTCCTGCTCGAGCGGCGAATGATCACCAATCGACACCCATTTGCGTTTGGCGAAATAAGGCGCCTGAGCGATGCCTTCAAGCGAGGTGAGGATTTCAAAACTCTCTTCCGAGCATTTCACCACCAGCCGCCAGTCCTCCCGCTCGCCCAGCACTGCAAAGACCTTGTCGCCCACCTTGGCGACATGCGAATCCCATTGATCGACGAACCTCACCCCCGGCCATTCGCCAAGCACCCTGTCGAATGTCTTGCGATCGAAAAAGGTCATGCGAGTTTCTCCGCGATAAGGCTGGCCAGACGTCTTGCGACGTCCGCCTTGTCGAGATCCGGCCAGGCCTCGACACCATCAGCCGAAATGATCTTCACGCTGTTGCGGTCTCCGCCCATGATGCCGGTCTCGGCCGAGACATCGTTCGCGACAATATAATCCGCACCCTTGCGCTCCAGCTTGGCGCGGCCGTTTTTCTCGACATCCTGCGTTTCGGCGGCGAAACCCACCACAAGCCTTGGACGCTTTTCATGATGGCCGACGGTCTTGAGAATATCCGGATTCTCCGTCAGCAGCAGCGCCGGCGGCGCATCGCCCGGCTGCTTCTTGATCTTTTGTTCCGAGGAACCTGCCACCCGCCAGTCGGCGACTGCAGCGACCATGACGGCGATATCTACCGGGAGCCGCGAAATCACCGCATCGCGCATCTCCTCGGCGCGCTCGACATGGATCGTCGTGACCCCGGCCGGATCGGCGATGGTGACGGGGCCGGAAACCAGCGTGACCTTTGCGCCCAGTTCCGCCAGAGCCGCCGCAATGGCATGGCCCTGCTTGCCGGAAGAGCGGTTGGCGATATAGCGCACCGGATCGATCGGCTCATGCGTCGGGCCGGAGGTGACGATCGCCGTTTTGCCTTCGAGCGGCTTCGGACCACCATCCAGCAATGACTCAACGGCTTCGACGATCTGCAAAGGCTCCGCCATGCGGCCAAGGCCCGCCTCGCCCTTCTCCGCCATCTCGCCGGCCATGGGCCCGATGAAAAACACGCCATCCTTCTTCAGGGTTTCGACATTGCGCGCCGTCGGCTTTGCCGTCCACATTTTCGGGTTCATGGCGGGTGCGACCAGCACCTTGCGGTCGGTCGCCAGAAGCACCGTGGAAGCGAGATCGTCGGCCAGGCCATGCGCCATCTTCGCCATCAGATCGGCGGTGGCGGGTGCCACCAGCACAAGGTCACAATCACGCGCCAGCCGGATATGGCCGACATCCTGCTCATCCTGCCTGGAAAAAAGCTCGGTAAAGACATGGGTGGCGGAAAGCGCACCGACCGCAAGCGGCGTGACGAATTCCTGCGCGCCCTTGGTCATGACCGGCGTCACCTTCGCGCCGCGCTCTTTCAGGCGGCGGATAAGATCGAGGCTCTTATAGGCCGCGATGCCGCCGGAAATGATGAGGAGAATATGTTTGCCTGAAAGCGCCATGATGCCGGACCAGTTTCCCGTTTCTGGGGAAACTAAGCCCTTGGCATTCAAAGTGCAATCCGGCTGATATCACGCCGCCTTGGCGACGTGATATTCCTTGATCGCGACCATCTTGATCGCCGGAAAACGCTCGGATTCGTAACGCAGCGAGAAGGCATCCTGCGCCAGAAACACCGGATCGCCATCGAGATCGCGGGCAATATCGCCACGCTTGACGTTGAGGAACTTGTCCATTTCCGCCGGCTGATCGGAAGAAATCCAGCGGCAGACCGAAAAGCGCGACATTTCGAAGGAGACCGGCAGGCCATATTCGCCCATCAGACGTTCCTTCAACACATCGAGCTGCAGCGCGCCGACGACACCGACAATGGCCGGCGAACCGTCTTCCGGCGAGAAAAGCTGCACGACGCCTTCTTCCGCCATCTGCTGCAGGGCTTCCTTCAGCTTCTTCGCCTTCATGGCATCTTCCAGACGCACGCGGCGCAGGATTTCCGGCGAGAAGTTCGGAACGCCCTGGAAGACGAGGTTTTCGCCCTCGGTCAGCGTATCACCGATGCGCAGCGTGCCATGGTTCGGGATGCCTACCACGTCACCCGCAAAGGCAGTATCGGCCAGCTGGCGCTGCGAGGCGAAGAAGAACTGCGGCGCAGTGAGGCCCATCTGCTTGCCGGTGCGAGCAAGCCGCGCCTTCATGCCGCGCTCCAGCTTGCCGGAGCAGATGCGGGCGAAAGCGATGCGGTCACGATGGTTCGGGTCCATATTGGCCTGAATCTTGAAGACGAAGGCCGTCATTTTCTCTTCAGCCGCATGTACGGTGCGGGTATCCGCCACCTGATCGCGCGGCGGCGGAGCAAAATCGCCAAGCGCATTGATGAGGTCACGCACACCGAAATTGCGCAGCGCCGAACCGAAGAACACCGGCGTCATATGGCCTTCAAGAAAAGCCTGGCGGTCAAAGGGACGGCAGGCTTCCAGCGCAAGCTCCGTTTCTTCGACAAAAAGCTGGCGTTCATTTTCCGGCAGACGATCGGCAACCGCCTGCGGACCGTTGACGGCCATGGCCTCCACCTGCGTATCGACGCCTCGGAACGTATTGTCGGCAAGATTATAGGCGCCACAGAAGGTTTTAGCGCGACCGACCGGCCAGGTGATGGGCGCGGTGTCGAGCGCGAGCTTCTCCTCGACCTCATCCAGAATCTCGAAGGGGTCGCGGCTTTCGCGGTCCATCTTGTTGATGAAGGTGATGATCGGGATATCACGCATGCGGCAGACTTCGAAGAGCTTCAGCGTGCGCGGCTCGATACCCTTGGCGGCGTCGATGACCATGATCGCCGCATCCACCGCCGTCAGCGTGCGGTAGGTATCATCGGCGAAGTCTTCGTGGCCGGGCGTATCGAGAATGTTAAAGACCCGGTCGTTATATTCGAAGGTCATGACCGAAGTGACGACCGAAATACCGCGCTCACGCTCGATCTTCATCCAGTCCGAACGGGTCTGGATACGGTCCTTCTTCGCCTTCACCTCACCGGCAAGCTGGATCGCTCCGCCGAACAGCAGCAGCTTTTCGGTAAGCGTGGTCTTACCCGCGTCCGGGTGCGCGATAATAGCAAAGGTGCGGCGGCGGGAGACCGCCTCGGCAAGTGTTTCGGCCATCTGACAAATCCTGTGGAATTGCGGGCTATCTAGCGTTTCAGGCCCGCATTTGCAATTGACCTTGCCGCGATCTCGGCAAACTAATGCCCCATGACCGTTCAAAACGACAATCGCCCCCCTCTCCGCCTCGTCCGCCTCGCCAATGGCGCAGGCCTCGATTTGCCCTCTTATGAAACCGGCGGCGCCGCCGGCATGGACCTGCGCGCGGCAGTGTCCGCAGGTGAACCGCTGACCCTGAAACCCGGTGAACGGGCGCTGGTGCCGACCGGTTTCATCTTCGAGGTTCCTCAAGGGTATGAGGCGCAGATCCGCCCCCGCTCCGGCCTCGCCATCAAGAACGGCATTACCTGCCTCAACTCCCCCGGCACGGTGGACAGCGATTATCGCGGCGAGGTGAAGGTCATTCTCGCCAATCTGGGGCAGGATGATTTCGTGATCGAACGCGGCATGCGCATCGCGCAGATGGTGATCGCGCCGGTGACGCAGGTGACCGTAAGCGAGGTGACGGAAACATCCGAGACGGTGCGCGGTGCCGGCGGTTTCGGCTCCACCGGCGTTTAGCAACACCGCTTACCCGCCACGCGGCACTGCCCTGTTCCGCTTCAAGATGGGGCGCGCGGGCTGATTGTCTTTACCCGGCAATTTCGCTATGGATTTGGCGGATTTTCCGGAAAACACGATCATGACGCTGACCACCATTCTTGCCTATGCCACCGCCCTCTTCATTGCTGCCGCCATTCCCGGCCCCGGCATGACGGCGATCGTGGCGCGGGCGCTGGGATCTGGCTTTCGCGAGACCTTCTTCATGGGTCTCGGGCTGATACTGGGTGACATGATCTATCTTACCGGCGTGATATTAGGGCTCGCCTTTGTGGCGCAGACCTTTCAGGAAGCTTTCATGATCCTGAAATTCGCGGGCGCAGCCTATCTGCTCTATATCGCCTGGAAGCTCTGGACCGCCGGTCTGTTGCCGCAGGATCTGAAGGCCAAAAAAAGCTCCAGCATGTCCATGTCGTTCCTGTCCGGCCTGCTGATCACGCTCGGCAACCCGAAAACCATGCTGTTTTATGTGGCGCTGGTGCCGACGCTGATCGATATCCGCATGATCGGGCCATCGGAATATGCGACACTTCTTGCCCTGACCTTCGTTGTGCTGATGGCCGTTCTCCTGCCTTACATCCTGCTTGCGGCCAAGGCACGCAACCTGCTGAAACGGCCAAGCGCCCTGACGATCCTCAACCGTACGGCGGCCGGCATTCTTGCCGGAACGGCGACCATGATCGCGATCCGCAGCACCTGAAATAAATTCGTGCGCCGATCACACTTTCCGTAAAATTATTCCTGTCATTTCGCTATATTAGGACGAACGTTCGCTAGCCTGAGAGGGCTATTGCTCCTATTCTGCCGCTCAAATCTTGCGGTCTTCATACAGGAGAGCATCATGCCCGAAGCCAGAAAGCCCGGACGCGGACGCGTCTATTCCTCGATCACGGAAACAATCGGCGACACGCCGATCGTGCGGCTCGACAAGCTGGCGAAAGAAAAGGGCGTGAAGGCCAACCTGCTCGCCAAGCTGGAATTCTTCAACCCCATCGCTTCGGTGAAGGACCGCATCGGTGTTGCCATGATCGAAGCGCTCGAGGCGCAGGGCAAGATCACCCCCGGCAAGACCACGCTGGTGGAGCCGACCTCAGGCAATACGGGCATCGCGCTCGCCTTCGCCGCCGCCGCCAAGGGGTACAAGCTGATCCTGACCATGCCGGAAACCATGTCGGTCGAACGCCGGAAAATGCTGGCCCTGCTGGGTGCCGAGCTGGTGTTGACCGAAGGTCCGAAGGGCATGAAGGGCGCGATCGCCAAGGCGCAGGAATTGGCCGAGACCCTGCCTGACGCCGTCATTCCGCAGCAATTTGAAAACCCCGCCAACCCGGATATTCATCGCAGAACGACCGCGGAAGAAATCTGGAACGATACCGAGGGTACCGTCGACATTCTCGTCTCCGGCATCGGCACCGGCGGCACGATCACCGGCACGGGTCAGGTTCTGAAATCCCGCAAGCCAGAGGTGAAGGTTGTCGCGGTCGAGCCGGCCGACAGCCCGGTTCTTTCCGGCGGGAACCCCGGACCGCACAAGATTCAGGGCATCGGCGCCGGTTTTGCACCCGCGATCCTCGACACCGGCATCTATGACGAAATCGTCACCGTAACCAATGACGAAGCTTTCGAAATCGCGCGTCTGGCGGCGCGGCTCGAAGGCGTGCCGGTCGGCATTTCCTCGGGTGCGGCACTGGCTGCGGCCATCAAGGTTGGCGCACGTGAGGAAAATGCCGGCAAGAACATCGTCGTCATCATTCCTTCCTTCGCGGAACGTTATCTTTCGACCGCGCTTTTCGAAGGGCTTGGACTCTGACCATGCCATCCGGTGCGCAGTCGCGCACCCAATGAGTGAACATTTCGATATGCCGCCGGCTGCCGGTGGCATATCGGTTTTAAGACGCCTTGCATTCAGCCACGCCCGTGCGAGGCTCTTCAAATCTCTTTTTGCCTGTCCTTATCCCAAACGACCAGCAACGCGAATATGCAAGCATCACGGTTCTAGGCCGCCACCGTCAGCCTTTCGCCTGCGATACGATAAGAAACCGCTTCCGCCACATGGATGCGGCCGACGGTCTGCTTGCCATCCAGATCCGCAAGCGTGCGGGCAACCTTGAGAATGCGATGATAACCACGCGCGGAAAACTTCAGCCGCTCGGCGGCATCGCGCAACAATTGCAGCCCGGACGCATCCGGTTCGGCATATTTTTCGATCAGCGTCGTTGTGCAGCGGGCATTGGTGCGGATGGACGGGAACCCCGCCGCCGCATAACGTTCCTGCTGTGCAAGCCGCGCCTGGGCGACACGTGCGGCGACTACCGCACTTGGCTCGGACGCAACGGGTCGGATGAGATCGGTGGCGGAAACGGCGGGAACGTCGATGCGAATATCGATGCGATCCAGCAGCGGCCCGGAAATGCGGGCCTGATAATCGGCCACACAACGCGGGCCTCGGGCGCAAGTGAAGCCCGGCTCTCCCGCCATGCCGCAGCGGCACGGGTTCATGGCAGCCACGAGCTGAATTTCGGCGGGATAACAGACGCGATGGTTGGCCCTCGCGATGATGCATTCGCCGGTTTCCAGCGGCTGGCGCAACGCATCCAGCACCTGCGGCGAAAACTCCGGAAATTCATCCAGAAACAGGACGCCGTGGTGGGCAAGCGAGGCCTCACCCGGCTTGGCGCGCAAGCCGCCGCCGATCAGCGCCGCCATGGTGGCGGAATGGTGTGGCGTGCGAAATGGTCTGCGGTCCGAGAGCTTGCCGCCCGATAATTGGCCAGCAATGGAATGCACCATCGATACTTCCAGCAGTTCCGCCACCTCCAGCGGTGGCAGGATGGAGGGCAAGCGGGCGGCAAGCATCGACTTGCCCGAACCGGGCGGCCCGACCATCAGCAGATTATGACCGCCGGCAGCCGCCACCTCCAAAGCGCGTCTGGCGCTTTCCTGTCCCTTGATATCCGCCAGATCCGGCAGATTGACCGGATTGGCGCGGATGGCGGGCGTGGGGCGCGACAGAAGCTGGGTGCCGCGAAAATGATTGGCGAGCGCGATGAGGCTGCGCGGGGCGAGAATATCGATACCAGCGCCGGCCCAGGCCGCTTCCGGCCCGCTTTCAGCCGGGCAGATCAGCCCTCTGCCCAGCGCATTGGCGCCGATGGCCGCCGGCAACGCACCCGAAACCATGCCTATCGTGCCATCGAGATTGAGTTCACCGAGAACCACATATTGGCTGAGCGCTTCCGCCGGTATGGCGCCCAGAGCGGCCATGAGGCCGAGAGCGATGGGAAGATCGAAATGCGAGCCTTCCTTGGGCAGATCGGCAGGCGCGAGATTGACGGTGACTTTTTTTGCCGGCAAGGCCAGACCCGAGGCATGCAGGGCGGCCTGCACCCGCTCCCGGCTTTCGGCCACCGCCTTGTCCGGCAGGCCGACAATCTGGATGCCGACCTTTCCGGGTGCGACCATGACCTGCACCTCAACGGGCACGCCCTCTATGCCCTGAAATGCAACCGTATTGACCCGTGCCACCATGGCCTGCCCCCGCAAACCGGCCGCGTCATCGGAACTTCATGTTCCATGGCAGCCACCCGCAAGCAACGTGCCACAGAGCAAAGAATAAAACAAGAACACCTAGAGAACAATTTCTCGCGGTCGATGTATTTTAGTTGTATCGAGTTGTACGCACGGAACAAACCGGGAGCGATTAAAACCGCTTCAGAAATCCTGAGCGTCGCGCTTTTTCTCGATCGCATCCCACAGCAGGCTTGCCACATCGGCGCCGCCGAATTTGCGCACTTCGCGAATACCGGTCGGCGAGGTGACGTTGATTTCCGTCAGATAATCGCCGATCACATCGATACCGACGAAAAGGAAACCGCGCTCGCGCAGAGCAGGACCGATGCGGCGGCAGATTTCCTTCTCCCGCGCCGTCAGTTCCGTCGGCTCCGGCCGGCCACCGGCATGCATGTTGGAGCGGGCATCGTTTTCCGCCGGCACGCGGTTGATCGCACCCACCGGCTCGCCATCCACCAAGAGGATACGCTTATCGCCCTTGCGGACATCCGGCAGGTATTCCTGGGCGATATAGGGTTCGCGGAACATCTGGCCGAACATTTCCAGCAGGGAGGAGAAATTGCGGTCGTCACGCGCCGAATGGAACACGCCCGCGCCGCCATTGCCGTAAAGCGGCTTGAGGATGATATCGCCCATCTCATTGCGGAAGCGGGCGATCTCGGCCACATCCTTGGTGATCAGCGTCTTCGGCATCAGATCGGCGAATTCCGTGACGAAAATCTTCTCCGGCGAATTGCGCACCCAGGCGGGATCATTGACCACCAGCGTCTTGGGATGAATACGCTCCAGCAGGTGTGTGGAGGTGATATAGGCCATGTCGAAGGGCGGGTCCTGGCGCAGATGGATGACATCCATGGTCGATAGATCGACCCGCTCCGGCTCCGACAGGGAGAAATGGTCGCCCTTGATGTCACGCAGTTCCATTTGCTCGACGGTGGCGTAAATCTTGCCATCGCGCATGGAAAGGCGCTCGGGCGTATAGTGGAACAGCCGATATCCGCGCGCCTGCGCCTCGAGGCTCATGGCGAAGGTGGAATCACCGGCGATGTTGATGCCGGAGACATGATCCATCTGGATCGCGACGTTCTTGATCTTCGCCATGCGCATGTTCCTCTTGCAGCATGCGGACGCTTCGCCGGCCCGCCGTGCCCATTGCCTCGTCTTTTCACGGTTCCCGGCAGGACCGGGAGAGACCCCGGAAATGCTTCAGAAAACCCGAAAGATGTAGGGCAGCGACCATTCTAACGCAACTGCTGCAAGCGGTGGTTCGTGTGAGTTTTATTGAACCTTCACAATTCCGCCGGCGGAGCAGCACAGGCCCGCCGGCCGGGAGGTGAAAACAGGGTTCAGGCCGCGAGCTTGTAGGAGCGACCGGCAAACAGCTTGTTCTTGACGCGATAGGCAAAAGCCAGCGCGGTGGGGAACGGACGGCGCATGAAGGCGACCTTGCGGACATAGTCATCCACCCGCCAGGTGGCCCATGTTCCCGCAGGAAAATAAGCGACATCGCCGACCCTGAGGATGCTGACCGAGCCGTCTTCGGCCGTCACATGCACCTCGCCTTCCAGAATATAAACGGTCTCATCCCAGCCGAAGAACCAGCGGAATTCACCCGCCGTGCAATCCCACATGGCCGTGCTGGAAGCGCGGTCACCGCTTCGGGAATGATCCGCCGCGCGTGCCTGAGGGTTGCCGGAAATGATCCAGTCCGGATTGATGGGGGCCGGCTGAAGCCGCAGATCGGTGCAGGAGGCGCTGACGACCGCTTCGTCTTTTCGTTTGCGCAGATAGGCCGGCAATATCGGCACCGTGCGGATTGCCATGGTTGCGGCTGCCGCGAACATCATTTTGAACGACATATGAGAAAACCCCCGTGAAATATTGGAGGTCTTCTATCATCGGGATCGTAACAAAGCGGTTTTGACAATCGGCGCAATTTTAGTCATCGCGCCGATTTCTGCGCTGCGCTCAGGCCGTCGCCAGCTGAGCGGACTGCACACCGAGCTGCTCCGCCTTGCCGGCAATGCGCTTGCCGGTTTCGCTGGAGAAGAAATGCAGCTTTTCCGGCGCGATCGTAACCGACAGCGCAGCAGGAACCTCGACATCCGGCGGGAAAGCGACTGTCAGGCTCTGGTCGCCGATCATGCCGTGGATGAGGCGCTGCGAACCCAGCTCCTCGATATAATCGACGCGAAGCGCAAAACCCTGCTCGCCTGCCGCAGCGAGACGGAAATCCTCCGCCCGCATGCCGACCGTCACCGGCCCGGAGGTGGGCGCGAAACCATTGAGCGCAAACAACGATGGACCGATGGCGAGGCTGTCACCATGCAATTCGGCATTAAGCAGGTTCATGGCGGGGGAGCCGATGAAGCTTGCGACGAAGGTGGAAGCCGGCGTGTGATAGACATCCAGCGGCGCGCCGATCTGTTCGATGCGCCCGCCATTCAGCACCACCAGACGATCGGCCAGCGTCATGGCCTCCAGCTGGTCGTGGGTGACATAGATGGAGGTGGTGCCGAGACGCTTTTGCAGCCGCTTGATCTCACCGCGCATGGAAACACGCAGCTTGGCATCGAGGTTGGAGAGGGGTTCGTCGAACAGGAAGGCCGCCGGCTTGCGCACGATGGCGCGGCCCATGGCGACACGCTGGCGCTGGCCACCGGAAAGGGCGCGCGGCTTGCGGTCCAGATAGGGTTCAAGCTGCAGCATGCGCGCGGCTTCGGCCACACGTGCATCGATTTCGGCCTTCGGCGTCTTGCGGTTCTTCAATCCGTATTCCAGGTTCTGGCGCACCGACATATGCGGATAAAGCGCATAGTTCTGGAACACCATGGCGATATCGCGGTCGGCCGGATCGGCCTGGTTGACCACCCGGTCGCCGATTTTCACCGTACCTTCGGAAATATCCTCAAGACCGGCAACCATGCGCAGCAGCGTGGACTTGCCGCAGCCGGAGGGGCCGACGAGGACGATGAACTCGCCATCGCGGATGTCGATATCAACATGATGTACGGCGCGCACGCCGCCGTGGTAATCCTTGCAGACCTGACTGATTTCTATCGCGGCCATTTCGGTCTCCTTATTTATCGCTTTCGGTCAGGCCCTTGATGAACCAGCGCTGGAAAATGACGACGATCAGCACCGGCGGCAGCATGGCCAGAACGGCGAGTGCGAAAGCTTCGTTGTAATCGGGAATTTGCGAACCGACCCAGACCTGCAGGATCGACTTGATGCCGCGCATCAGGGTGAAGAACTTCTCGTCCGTCGTCATCAGCATGGGCCAGAGATACTGGTTCCAGCCATAAACGAACATGATGATGAAGATCGCCGCCATCATGGTGCGCGACAACGGAATGAGCACGTCGATGAAGAATTTCACCGGCCCTGCACCATCGATGCGGGCGGCTTCCAGCAGCTCTTCCGGAACCGATTTGAAGAATTGCCGGAAATAAAAGGTGCCGGTTGCCGAGGCGAGAAGCGGCACGATGAGGCCGGTATAGGAATTCAGCAGGCCGAGTTTGCTCATCACCTCATAGGAGGGCATGATGCGCACTTCGAGCGGCAAGAGCAGCGTGGTGAAAATGATCCAGAAGGCAAGCGTCGCGAAACGGAAGCGGAAATAGACGATCGCATAGGCCGCCGTCATCGACAGGACGATCTTGCCGACGGCAAAACCAATGCCGAGGATCAGCGAATTGATCACCATGTTGAGACCCGTGATCTGCCCGGTGAAGCCACCCTTCTGCGTCAGCACCTTTTCATAGGTCTCGACGAAATTGTCGCCCGGGACGATCGTCAGACCGCTGCGGTGGATTTCCGCCGCCGTGTGGGTGGATGTCATGAAGGCCACGACGACGGGCAATATCAGAAACAGCGCGCCGAGGATCAATACCAGATGATCGAGAGGTCTCGTCTTATACATGGTCTTCTCCCTCAATTGTAGTGGACGCGCTTTTCGATGAAGCGGAACTGGATGACGGTGAGAACGAAGACGACCAACATCAGAATGACGGACTGGGCCGAGGAACCACCGATGTCATTGCCGCGGAAACCATCGAGAAACACCTTGTAGACCAGCGTGATGGGATTATCCGCCGCCTTATCCTTCACCATCACGTCTATGACGCCGAAGGTATCGAACAGCGCGTAGGTGATGTTGATGATGAGCAGGAAGAAAGCCGTGGGCGCGAGAAGCGGCATGATGACGGTCCAGAACCGTCGGAAACCGGAGCGGCAATCGATGGCCGCGGCTTCGCGCACGGAAACCGACACGCCCTGAAGGCCGGACAGGAAAAAGATGAAATTGTATGGGATCTGCTTCCAGACCGCGACGACGATCATGGCTGTAGCGGTATCGAAGTAGTTGAGACCGACCTTCATGTCCCAGCCGAAGACCGCGGCCAATTTGACGAAAGGCCCGATATGCTGGTCGAAAAGCATCATGCCGATGAGGCCGGCGACCGGCGGCGCGATGGCATAAACGGAAATCAGCAGCGTCTTGTATGTCGAACTGCCGCGAATGACCGCGTCGGCCTTGACGGCGAGCAGCAGGCCGAGCGCCAGCGAAAAGAAGGTAACCAGCACGGTGAAGACAACCGTGAATTTGGCGATGCTGAGATATTCCGGGTTGAATATCGCGTCCGAATAATTGGCGAAGCCCACAAAGGATGCGCCGAAGCCGAAGGGATCTTCGATATAAAACGAGGATTGCACGGCCTGAACGGACGGCCAGTAGAAGAAGATGAAAATCACCGCAAGCTGCGGTGCAAGAAACAGATAGGGCACGTAGGACGAGGAGAACTGCACGCGCTTCATGCCGGCTTCTGCGGGCTTGGCGGGTTTTCCAGCCTTTGCGGACCGACCGGACAAAAACCGGCGCGGTTGAGACGATGTATAGGCCACGCTTGCGCCTCCTTCATCCGGAAGCGAGCCTCCCTTCCATCGGAAAGGAGGCTCGACAACGATCATTGGTTTCGAAAAGATCGATCAGCCAGCCGTCTTGGCGAAGCGGGCCAGAAGGTCGTTGCCTTCCTTCTCGATGATCTCGAAAGCAGCCTTCGGCGTCACTTCGCCCGAGAAGATGCGGTTATATTCACGTTCCATGACGGCGCGGATCTGCGGGTAGAAACCGAGACGGTAACCCTTGGACCACTCGCCACCCGGCAGCGACAGCTGCTGGATACCAACTTCTGCGACCGGCTTTTCCTTGTAGTAGCCTTCAGCCTTGGCCTTTTCGTAAGCGGCCTTGGTGATGGCGACGTAACCGGTTGCCTTGTGGTAGAAGACCTGGATTTCCGGCGAGGTCAGGAACTGGAAGAAGTCGGCCACGCACTTGTTTTCGGCTTCAGACTTGCCCGACATTGCAAAGAGAGCAGCGCCGCCGATGAAGGAGTTGGTGCCGGCACCCTTGATGGAGCCCCAGTAGGGAAGGAAGGTTGCCGAGAACGGCATGGTCGCCGTCTTCTGCAGACCGCCGAAGGAACCCGAAGAACCGACCCAGAGCGCAACCTTGCCTTCTTCGAAGGGCTTCTGGTTGTCGTTCCAGCCGGCGCCGTAATAGGCGAACAGGCCCTTGTCCTTCCAGTCTTTCAGCTTTTCGAACATCATGACGAGGTTCGGGTCGGTGACCTTGAGCTTGGTGTCGCTCACGCTGTCGTAACCGTTATTGTTGCTGGCGAACTGGATGTTGTTGCGGGAGAAGAAGTTCTCCGTGAACTGCCAGGTCAGCTGCGACTGGACGAGCGGGATATAACCGGCTTCCTTCAGCTTCGGCGCGACCTTTTCGAACTCTTCCCAGGTCTTCGGTGCCTCGACGCCAGCCTTTTTCAGGGCTTCGTCGTTGATGTACATGATCGGAGCGGAGGAGTTGAACGGCATGCCGACGAACTTACCGTCAGCGGCAGCGTAGAAATAACGCACGCCGTTGATGAAGGCGTCACGGTCGAACTTGTAACCGGCCTTGTTGATGAGGTCTTCCGCAGGAATGACCGCGCCCTTGGCGTTGATGATGGTGGCGGCGCCGGCATCAAAAACCTGGAGGATGTTCGGCTGTTCGCCCGAACGGAAAGCAGCGATGCCGCTGGCCAGCGCTTCTTCGTAGGAGCCCTTGGAAACCGGCGTCAGAGCGCATTCCTTCTGGGCTTCGTTGAACTTCTGGGAAACTTCGTTGATGACTTCGCCGTTACGGCCACCCATGCCGTGCCACCAGGTGATGTTGGTCGCAGCCATGGAAGACGTCGCCGAAATGCTGACCGCCACTGCGGCCATGGAAATCTTCTTCAACATTACTAATTCCTCTCCACCATTTATTGGGATGAGGATGCGAATAGAGACGTTCCATGACGCCTCTTTAACAGTTTCATGTCAGATTTGTTACAGAACCCGCTAATAGACTGCGTTGCCTCAAAAACGCATATCTCAGACGTCGCCGCGTTTTATCGGACGGGCCGGATTTCCCACCACCGTCGCACCCTCCGGCACATTACGCGTCACCACCGAACCGGCGCCGACAATCGCCCCATCACCAATGGTGATACCCGCGAGAAGGATCGCCCCGCCACCGATCCAGACATCTCGGCCAATCGTGACCGGCCTTGCGATTTCAATGCCTTGCGAACGCGGAACGGGATCCAGATGGTGTTCGGCGCAATAGATCTGCACGGCGGGCCCCAGCATCGCACCGTCGCCTATCCGCACAGGTGCGGAATCGAGAATGACGCAGCCGGCATTGAGATAGACACTCGCGCCGAGGGTGATGTTGAGGCCATACGCACAATGAAACGGCGCTTCGATAAATGCCCCTTCTCCGGCCGAGGCAAAAAGTGTCCGCAAGGCTGGCGCCATGGAACCGCGCTCGTCCGGCGGCATGGTATTGTGCTGGTGGACGGCCCGGCGCGCCTGCCGGCGCAGCACATCCAGCTCGGCATCCATGCAGCTATACCATTCGCCCGCGGCCATTTTTTCCCGCTCGGTGGACATGGTCTTCCTTCTCCTCAAAAGGCGTCGATGAAATGTTGCGGCAGGCGTCGCGGCAGAACGGCGACGATATCAAAGCGCAGCGAAAACCGCCCGGCATCGTTGCGGCGGGCAAGCCAGAGATCGGCGGCCGCGCGAATACGCTGCTGCGAACGGAAGCCAACGGCATCGACCGCGCTAAGGCCAGAGCGCCGTGCCTTGACCTCGATGATGGCAATAACATCCCTCTTGCGAGCGATGAGGTCGATTTCCCCCAGCCGGGTGCGATAACGAATGGCGAGGATACGATATCCCTTCGCCAGCAGATAGAGTGCGGCCCAATATTCGGCGGCATGGCCGCGCCGCTCGGCTTCTCGTCTTTTATCGCTTCGTCCGTCAGCGGCCATCCGTTTCCTTCATATCCAGCAGCCGCTGATAAAGCTCCTTGCGCGGCAGGCCTGTCAGCTTCGCCGCTTCGCCGGCAGCCTTGGCGGCAGACATGGTGGCGACGAGATCCTTCAGGAGCTTCTCGACATCCTCGATATCGGGAATTTCGTCATAAGACGGCGGCTCCACCAGAAGCACAATCTCGCCCTTCACCACACGGTCGCCATCATAATAATCCGCAAGTTCGCCCAGCGAACCGCGCCGGAACTCCTCGAAGGTCTTGGTCAGTTCGCGGCAGACCACCGCGCGGCGATCGCGGCCGAGCACCTCCGATGCCACCTTGACGGAGGCGCTGATGCGATGCGGCGATTCAAAAAAGATCAGGGTCGCGGGGATTTTCGCCAGCTCGGCAAAACGGTCGCGCTTGCCGCGATCCTTCACCGGCAGGAAGCCCGCAAACAGGAAGGCATCGCTCGGCATGCCCGAACCGACAAGGGCGGCGAGCGGCGCGGATGCGCCCGGCACCGGCACCACGCGATGCCCGGCCTCGAGTGCCAGCTGGCCGAGGCGATAACCGGGATCGGACACGAGCGGCGTTCCGGCATCCGATACCAGCGCCACGGATTTTCCGGCCTCCAGCGCGGCGATGAGCTTCGGCCCAGCCTCGTTTGCATTGTGTTCGTGATAGGCGAGCGGGCGGGTACGAATGCCGTAACGTTCAAGCAGGATACGGGTGACGCGGGTATCCTCACAGGCGAGAACCTCGGCCGAGGCCAGCGTTTCCAGCGCGCGGATGGTGATATCGCCGAGATTGCCGATGGGGGTGGCCACAAGATAAAGCGCCGGCTCCAGCGGCCGGGCCGGAATGGTGGCCGTGCCGATCCTGAATTCCTTCGCTGCCTGTCTGGCATCGCTGCTCGATATTTCCTGCGTCACACGGCTTCCAATCATTCTGGCCGATCCCTGCCGGCCGGTCGCTCCGGTTTTCCCCTTTATGGGCAATAGAAAACCGGCGAACAAGGTCCATCGGCGGTCCCAACCTGTGGATCATGTTGTATAGCAGCAAAATGAGCCGTGGCAGATGCACTCGGCTCTTGCATTTTCTGCAATAACTCTGCCATTTTGCCCGTCCACATTGTCCGGCTTTTGGCCGGTGAAGACTCTTCTTGCCGATCCGGCGGTGGCCGGTTCGCAACGGTTGAAAGCGGTAGCGTCCATGCGTATTACTCTTGAGCGGTCGAACCTTCTGAAATCGCTGAACCACGTCCACCGGGTCGTCGAGCGTCGCAACACGATCCCGATCCTGTCCAACGTCCTCCTGCGCGCCTCCGGTGCCAATCTGGACATGAAGGCGACCGACCTCGATCTCGAAATCACCGAAGCGACCCCGGCCATGGTGGAGCAGGCGGGCGCCACCACCGTGCCGGCGCATCTGCTTTATGAAATCGTGCGCAAGCTGCCGGATGGTTCGGAAGTGCTTCTGGCGACCAACCCGGACGGGTCCTCCATGACCGTTGCCTCCGGCCGCTCGAAATTCTCGCTGCAATGCCTGCCGGAAGGGGATTTCCCCGATCTGACCGCCGGCACCTTCAGCCACACCTTCAAGCTGAAGGCGACGGATCTGAAGATGCTGATCGACCGGACACAGTTTGCGATTTCGACCGAAGAGACACGTTATTACCTGAACGGCATTTTCTTCCACACCATCGAAAGCAATGGCGAACTGAAGCTGCGCGCCGTCGCCACCGACGGTCACCGCCTGGCGCGCGCCGATGTGGATGCGCCTTCCGGCTCCGAAGGCATGCCGGGCATCATTATTCCGCGCAAGACCGTCGGTGAATTGCAGAAGCTGATGGACAATCCGGAACTGGAAGTCACGGTCGAAGTCTCGGATGCGAAGATCCGCCTGACCATTGGCTCGGTCGTTCTGACCTCGAAGCTGATCGACGGCACCTTCCCCGATTACCAGCGCGTGATCCCGACCGGCAACGACAAGGAAATGCGTGTCGATTGCCAGACCTTCGCGCAGGCTGTTGACCGCGTCTCGACCATTTCTTCCGAGCGCGGCCGCGCCGTGAAGCTGGCCTTGACCAATGGCCAGCTGACGCTGACCGTCAACAACCCGGATTCGGGCAGTGCGACGGAAGAAGTGGCTGTCGGTTATGACAATGATTCGATGGAAATCGGCTTCAACGCCAAATATCTCCTCGACATCACCTCACAGCTTTCCGGCGACGATGCGATTTTCCTGCTGGCCGATGCCGGCTCGCCGACGCTCGTTCGCGACACCGCCGGTGACGATGCGCTCTATGTTCTGATGCCGATGCGCGTTTAAAACCGGCCGTTTTCTTCAATTTTTACCAGAAACGCCGGTGGATCATTTCATCGGCGTTTTTTGATTCGGCGGACAGGCATTTCGATCGGTGACCGAATTTTCTCAGTTACGACATTTTGCCTTGTTTTTGCGCCAAATGGGATCAACATTGCGTAACAGTTTTTTGACAATGACCAATATATCCGAGGGGAATCATGGCACTCAACCTGAAGCAACGCCTTGAACAGAAGTTCGAGGAAGAAATCCGCTTTTTCAAGGGCATGGTCAGCCAGCCGAAAAAAGTGGGCGCCATCGTCCCGACATCCTCCATCACCGCGAAAAAAATGGCGAGTGTCATCAATCCCCATTCCGGCCTGCCGGTTCTGGAGCTTGGTCCCGGCACCGGCGTCATAACCAAGGCCATTCTGGCGCGCGGCATCAAGCCGGAGAACCTGACCGCCATCGAATATTCGACCGATTTCTACAATCAGCTGCTCCGGAGCTATCCGGGCGTTAATTTCATCAATGGCGACGCCTTCGATCTTGACGCGACGCTTGGTGAGCACAAGGGCCAGATGTTCGACAGCGTCGTCTCCGCCGTGCCGATGCTGAATTTTCCGATGGCCGCCCGCATCAAGCTTCTCGACGAATTGCTGAAGCGCGTGCCGCATGGCCGCCCCGTGGTGCAGATATCCTACGGTCCGATTTCCCCGATCGTCGCGCAGCCGCATCTTTACCACATCCGCCATTTCGATTTCATCGTGCGCAATATTCCGCCGGCGCAATTGTGGACCTATACGCGGGCCTGATACTCGGCAAACTGCCGGAACTCGTCATTTCCCGGTCGTGACGAATGGTTAGGGTGTCGATTTACCCTTTCCATCGCCCTTGAGGACCGAACCCCATGCATGCGCTCTATATCACCCACCCCCAGGTCAAGATCGATCCGGCTGTTCCCGTCCCCGAATGGGGGCTTTCGGACAGGGGTGTCGAACGGACGCGGGAGGCAAGCCGCCTCCCTTGGGCGAAGGCATTGCGGCGCATCGTTTCCAGCGCCGAAATCAAGGCGATCGAAACCGCCCGTGTCCTTGCCAAGACATCGGGCGCAGAAATGGAGATCGTCGAGGCGATGCATGAAAACGACCGGTCCGCCACCGGTTTCCTGCCGCCGCCGGAATTCGAGAAGGCGGCGGACTGGTTCTTCGCCCATCCCGAGGAGAGTTTTCACGGTTGGGAGCGTGCAATCGACGCGCAGACGCGGATCGTCGGGGCCATCAAAGCCGTTCTTGACCGGCACGACCCGCAGCAGCCTATTGCCTTTGTCGGCCATGGTGGCGTGGGCACACTTCTGAAATGCCATATCGAGGGCCGCGGCATCAGCCGCAGCAAGGACCAGCCGGCGGGTGGCGGCAATCTTTTCCGCTTCTCCATCGCCGAGTTTTCACTTGCAGCCGCGTCCCCCACATGCGACTGGACGGCAATGGAAACATGGCAGGGATAAGACAATGACCGCGCGCGAAAAACTCATCGTCGGGCTGGATGTTCCGACTGTGCAGCAGGCAGAAGACATCGTCTCGAAAATCGGCGACGAGGTTCTCTTCTACAAGATCGGTTATCAGCTGGTATTTGCAGGCGGCCTCGAATTCGCGCGTGACCTTGTGCAGAGTGGCAAGAAGGTCTTTCTCGACATGAAGCTGCTCGATATCGACAATACCGTCGCCTCCGGCGTCGAAAACATCGCCCGCATGGGCATGTCGATGCTGACGTTGCATGCCTACCCGAAAGCCATGCGCGCTGCTGTCAAGGCGGCGGAAGGCTCCGGGCTCTGCCTGCTGGGCGTCACCGTGCTGACCTCCATGGATGACAGCGACCTGGTCGAAGCCGGTTACGCATCCGACGCCCGTTCGCTGGTGTTGCGCCGGGCGGAACAGGCACGCGAGGCAGGCATGGGCGGCATCGTCTGTTCGGCGGAAGAATCGACCGCCGTGCGGGAAATCCTCGGTCCGGACCTTGCCGTGGTCACCCCCGGCATTCGCCCCGCCGGTGCCGATCTCGGCGATCAGAAGCGGGTGATGACGCCTTATGACGCCATCAAGGCCGGTTCCAGCCATCTGGTTGTCGCCCGCCCCATCGTCAGAGCGGAAGACCCGAAAGCGGCGGCCCGCGCCATTCTGGACGACATGCTGCGCGCCAGTTTTCCGGCCAATCAGTAACGACAATCGGAGGAGACGACATGCCCAAGGGATATTGGATCGCCCGCGTCGATGTGCGCGACAGCGAACGCTACAAGGACTATGTGACGACGGCGAAACCCGCTTTCGAGCGCTTTGGCGCCAATTTTCTGGCCCGTGGCGGTGCTTTGACCGAGCTGGAAGGCAAGGCGCGTGCGCGCAACGTCGTCATCGAGTTCCCTTCGGTGCAGCACGCCATCGATTGCTATAATTCTCCCGAATACCAGGCGGCCGCCAAAATCCGCCAGGACGTCGCAGATGCGGAGATGGTGATCGTCGAAGGAATTTGACGGCCGTCAACCGCATTTCCAAAACTAGCCTCGGGCCTTGCGACAACCTCTCTTCACGCGCGCGCGGCTTTGGGCTAAGAGACTGAAAAACGCTTTATCGACAGCTTCTGAGGAGCCTCCCATGACCTTGGCCAACCTTCCACCCCTCGTCACCGTTTTCGGCGGTTCGGGTTTTGTCGGGCGGCATGTCGTGAGAATGCTCGCCAAGCGCGGTTACCGTATCCGCGTCGCCGTACGCCGCCCCGATCTTGCCGGCTTCCTGCAGCCGCTCGGCAATGTCGGTCAGATTTCCTTCGCCCAGGCGAACCTGCGTTATCGCGACTCCATCGTCAAAGCCGTGGAAGACGCCGACCATGTGGTCAATTGCGTCGGCATCCTGACGGAAAGCGGCCGCAACACGTTTGACGCCGTACAGGAATTCGGTGCGAAAGCCATTGCCGAAGCGGCCCGTGATGCCCGCGCCACGCTGACGCATATTTCCGCCATCGGTGCAGACGCCAGTTCGCCGACCGGTTATGGCCGCACCAAGGGCCGCGCCGAAGCCGCCATTCATTCCATCCTTCCTGGCGCCGTGATCCTGCGCCCGTCGATCATTTTCGGACCGGAAGACGATTTCTTCAACAAATTTGCCAAGATGGCCCGCAGCATGCCGTTCCTGCCGCTGATTGGCGGCGGAAAAACCAGGTTCCAGCCGGTCTATGTCGAGGATGTGGCGGAAGCCGTCGCGCGCGGCGTCGATGGCAAGCTGAAGCCCGGCGCGATTTATGAGCTCGGCGGCCAGGACGTGATGACCTTCCGTGACTGTCTCGAGGCGGTTCTTGCCGCGACCTATCGCGAGCGTTCCTTCGTCAACCTGCCCTTCGGCGTGGCCTCGATGATCGGCAAGGTCGCATCGCTGGTGCCGCTGATTGCGCCGCCCCTGACGCCCGATCAGGTGACCATGCTGAAAAAGGACAATGTCGTTTCCGCCGAGGCTGAAAAGAACGGCCTGACACTGGAAGGCATCGGTATCACGCCTGTTCGCGTCGCTTCGGTTCTGCCGTCCTACATGGTGCAGTATCGCCCGCACGGCCAGTTCTCAAACGCGGGCAAGGCTGCCTGAAACCCGTCCTCGGGCCTTGACGATTTAAACGGAAGCGGGAGCCATTCCCGCTTTTTGTTTTGGTGCAATTCAATTGCAACCAAACCGCTATTCGTGCATTTTCCCCTCAACTGCGGGGGAGGTGCAGAATGGGCGAAGGCGGGCTTGGAGAGCCGGGTAAAAGTTAACGGCCGTGCGGTCTCGACACGCAAGCGTGGCACAAGCGCAACTGTGGAAAAGACTTCGTATTAACCCGGTATTCAGCAAGCTCGTTTATTGATATTCGCCACATTCCAAACATATCCCGAACCCTCACTTCACACACGGCGGCATGATCCGCGCGAACGAACGTCTGAAAGGCAATCATAAAATGGGCAGATCTATCGCACTCTTTTTTGCGTGTGCGGCTTTGGTGGTGCTGGCGGGTTCTTTCATGGCGCCGGGAACGGTTGCAGCAGGCAAGAGCGGCTGTGCTCCCGCCTATGGCGTCGACCCCTGCGCAACGGCTTCGATCAGCGCCAACTGATCGGCCTTTACAGGTTTCAAAGAAAAAGCGCCGCCGGTTTTCCGGGGCGCTTTTTTGTTTTGGTCCGGATAAAAGGCTGGATCAGCCGATGACCAGAAGTGCGATCAGGCCCAGCGAACCGATGACGATGCGCCACCAGGCGAAAGGCGCAAAACCGCGCCGCGAGACGAAATCCAGCAGCGAGCGCACGACGAACAGGCCGGAGACAAAAGCGGCGATGAAACCGATGGCGATCAGCGCGCTATCATCGAAACTCAGCGCATCACGGTTCTTGTAGAGATCGAGGGTGAAAGCGCCGAGCATGGTTGGCATGGCCAGGAAGAACGAAAATTCCGCGGCGGAGCGCTTGTCCGTGCCCATCAGCAGCGAGCCGACAATGGTGGCGCCGGAGCGCGAGGTGCCGGGAATCATCGCCAGGCACTGGAAAAGGCCGATCTTGAAGGCAAGCGACGGCGGATAATCCATGATGTCGGTATATTTCGGTTTGAGCGGCATGCGGTCGACCGCCAGCAGAATGACACCGCCAATGATGAGAACGACGCAGATGAGCATCGGCGTTTCGAACAGCACCGTCTTGATGAAGTCATGCGCCAAAGCGCCTATTATCGCCGCCGGCAGGAAGGCAAGAAGGACAGCCAGCACGAAACGCCGCGCCCTGGCGCTTGTCGGCAGAGCCAGCGCAATCGACACAAGCTTTTGAAAATAAACAAGAAGAATCGCAAGGATCGCGCCAAGCTGGATGAGAACGGCAAAGGTGTTGCCGGGTGATTTGAAGCCGAGGAAGTGCCCGGCCAGCAGCACATGCGCCGTGGAGGAAACGGGAATGAACTCCGTCAGACCCTCGATAATGCCCAGCAGAAGTGCGCTGATGATCGATTGGTCACCCATGAGGTATCCTTCTTTTCAGGGGGAAAGTGGCAATGGAAGGCAATTGCGTTAAACTTGTTTTAAAGTAGCCAAGCTCTTATAGCGTCTTGATGAAGCGAAACTGAAAAAGTTTTCCGGCAAATGCCGATCATAACAACCAATCGTAAAAATTGAGTACCGATGCCAACTCTCTATCATTCCCCGATGTCGACCGCATCCCGGTTCGTTCGTCTGATCCTTGCGGAATACGGCTTTCAGACCGATCTCGTGGAGGAACAGCCGTGGGAAAGACGGCGGGAGTTTCTGGCGCTCAATCCGGCCGGCAC
The DNA here is from genome assembly GCA_017744915.1 of Agrobacterium tumefaciens. GTDB lineage: Bacteria > Pseudomonadota > Alphaproteobacteria > Rhizobiales > Rhizobiaceae > Agrobacterium > Agrobacterium tumefaciens_I. The sequence continues at coordinate 203,482 of JAGIAH010000009.1, read as the reverse complement.
CCTGCCGGTCTATCTCGATGACAATATGCGCTCCCTGAGCGGACCTTATGTGCTGGCCGAATTTCTTGACGAAACGCATGGGGTTTTGAAGCGCGACCGGCGTCTTCTGGCGGAAGACCCGTTTCAGCGTGCGGAAATCCGCCGCCTGACGGAATGGTTTCTGCAGAAGATGGAAAATGACGTGACCCGCCCGCTGGTGCGCGAAAGGGTCTATAAATTGCAGATGACGGCGGCACAGGGTGGCGGACCGCCGGATTCCAAGCTGTTGCGCACCGCCCGCAACAATATCCGCCAGCACATCAAATATCTGGAATGGCTGGCCGGATCCCGCACATGGCTCGCCGGCGACCGGCTAAGCTATGCCGATCTTGCCGCCGCGGCCGCTGTTTCCGTGCTGGACTATCTTGGCGAGATCAACTGGCTTGAAGCACCGATTGCCAAGGAATGGTATCAGCGGGTGAAATCCCGCCCCTCCTTCCGACCGTTCCTCAGTGAGCGCATTCCGCGCCTTGCCCCCTCCTCCCACTACGCCGATCTGGATTTCTAAGGTCCGGCCTTCCGGTTATTTGCGGCGACCTGCGGCTCAGCCTATATAAGTCGCAGATTAACCCGCAGGAGAAACGGCCATCGACGTTGCCAGCGACAAGCAGCGGATACGCGCACGCAAACTGACGGATTTCATCCGTCAGGAGGCGCTTTCGCTCGGCTTCGATCTGTGTCGTATCACTGCCCCCGACAGCATTCCGCTCGCACCGGAGCGGCTGCGGCAGTTTCTCGACAACGGCTACCACGGCACCATGGCGTGGATGGAGGAAACCGAGGCTCGCCGGGCGGAGCCGAAGACACTCTGGGGAGACGTGCGCTCCATCGTCATGTTCGGGCTCAATTACGGCCCGGAGGAGGACCCGCGCGACCTGCTTTCGAAACCGGACAAGGCGGCCATTTCGGTCTATGCCCGCAACCGCGATTATCACGACATCATCAAGGGACGGCTGAAGGAAATCGCAACGCGCTTTGCCGCCCGCGCCGGTGAGGATGTGAAGGTCTTCGTCGACACCGCTCCGGTGATGGAAAAGCCACTCGCCGCCGCCGCCGGTCTCGGCTGGCAGGGCAAGCACACCAATCTGGTCAGCCGCACCCATGGCTCATGGCTGTTTCTGGGCAGCATGTTCACCACCGCCGAGCTCTGTCTGGATGAGGCCGAGAAGGATCATTGCGGTTCCTGCCGTGCCTGCCTCGATGCCTGTCCGACGGCGGCCTTCCCCGCCCCCTATCAGCTGGATGCGCGCCGCTGCATCTCCTATCTCACCATCGAGCACAAGGGACCGATCCCGCACGAATTCCGGCCGATGATCGGCAACCGCATCTATGGCTGCGACGATTGCCTTGCCGCCTGTCCGTGGAACAAGTTCGCGGCCAGCGCCTCCGAGATGAAGCTGCAGGCGCGCGAGGATTTGAAGGAACCGTCCATCGCCTTCCTGCTGACGCTGGACGATGCCGCCTTTCGCAGCTTTTTCAGCGGCTCCCCCGTCAAGCGCATCGGCCGCAATCGCTTCATCCGCAACGTGCTGATCGCTGCGGGAAACTCTGCCGACCGGCAATTTGTGGAACAATGCAAGGCGCTTGCGGAGACCGATCCTTCTGCAGAAGTACGCGGCATGGCCGCATGGGCTTTGTCGCGGCTTATGGACAGGGACGAATTCCGTACATACTCTGCCACACGCGCGCCGGAGACTGATCCGGAAGCGGAAATGGAATGGCAACTGGCAGAGGCATGAACCATGCATGTGATGATTTTCGGCGCGGGATATTCAGGGAAAGCCATTGCCAACGCGCTGAAAACCGAGGCCGCAAGTGTCTACGGCACCACACGCAGCCAGGATAAGCTCCCAAACCTCGCAGCCGCCGGCATGACGCCGTTGCTCTTCGACGGCGCCCATCTCAGTGGCGATCTCATTGCCGCCATGGGCAATGTCACCCATCTCGTGCAATCCATCGCACCGGGTAAGGATAGCGATCCGCTGCTAGCGCTTGTGGGCGGCGATCTGAAAAAGCTCCTGCCCAATCTGAAATGGGTGGCCTACCTTTCCACCGTCGGCGTTTATGGCGACCATCACGGCGCCTGGGTGGACGAGACGACACCTTGCCGCCCGGTTTCCGCACGCTCCGTGGAACGGGTAACCGCCGAGGCTGCCTGGACCGAGGCAGCCCAGAAAGCAGATGTGCCGCTTTCCATCCTGCGTCTTTCCGGAATTTATGGCCCGGGGCGCAATGCCTTTATGAATTTCGAGAAGGGAACCGCTAGGCGGTTGGTGAAGAAGGACCAGGTGTTCAATCGCATCCGTGTCGAGGATATTGGTGCGGCACTTGCTTTTCTGGCGTTGAGAAACGAACGCGGCATCTTCAACGTGACGGACGGCGAACCCTGCCCGCCGCAGGATGTGGTGAGCTTCGCAGCAACCCTGATGGGCGTGGAGCTACCACCCGAGCAGGCCTTCGAGACCGCCGATCTGACGCCGATGGCGCGTTCCTTTTATGGCGAGAACAAGCGCGTTTCCAACGCCAAAATACGCGCCCTCGGCTTCGATTTTCGTTTTCCGGAATACAGGTTGTCCCTGAAACAATTATGGGAAAATGATCTCTGGCGGGGCTGAAAACCGCCCCCGGCGAAAGCGATGAAAAATCCTTCCAAAGCCGTTTTTGCGGATGGTTTTCGTGCCATTTCAGCCAATTAGGATTTTATTAACTACCCAAGAATCGCTAAAATCATAGTCATTAGAAAAATATTTCACTCACATTTCGTGAAGTGGATTCACGAAGCCGTGACTAGCAACGGCATTTCCATTGACCATTGATTCTGCGTTATTTTTTCCACTTCTGCGCCGCCAGGCCCCATGGACGGCTTTCCGGCTAACGATCACAAATGTTACAGTCTGTAACAGTTCGTGATTTGAGATCAGCTTTTTTTCGCCATTTTTCCCTCGCCCTACAATCTCGCATCAAAAGGCGTTCAGGCCAGTTCTTGGCCGTTTAGCAAGGGCACAATCAATCGGCGCGGGGCCGATTTTCAGGGAAGCACAGTTTGTTGAATATCCGTCGTATAACTTTCACCGCTGCAACTATCGCCGCCTGTTCCATCATTGCGCCTCTTCAGGCGAATGCGGCAAATGGTTGTGGAGGCGCATCGTGGTATGCGTTGACCTCCAAGACTGCTTCGGGCGAGCGCATGAACGCCGCCAACCTGACCGCCGCCCACCGCTCCCTGCGGTTCGGCACCAAGGTCAAGGTAACGAATGCCCGCAACGGCAAAGCCGTTGTGGTGCGTATCAACGACCGTGGCCCGTTCATCAAGGGTCGCGTTCTCGATCTTTCCAAGGCTGCAGCCAAGAACATCGGCATGATCAGCTCCGGCACTGCCAAGGTCTGCTATGAGGTCGTCAAGGCCGATTGAGCCTTGCCCTCGCCGCCATTCGCGTCTACCAACCGGGCTTATCAGCAAGAAGAGGTAGACAATGCGTTTGGGCGGGCGTTTGGCCGGAGCAATCGAAGTATTGGCGGATATTGAGGGACGCAGGCGTCCCGTCGCCGATGCGCTGAAGGATTGGGGCCTTGCCCACCGTTTTGCCGGTTCCGGCGACAGGGCCGCCATCGGCAATATCGTTTATGACGCGCTGCGCATGAAACTGTCGCACGCCTGGCTGATGGATGACGATAGCGCCGCCTCCCTTGCCTATGCTGTCCTGCTGCGGCAATGGGGCAAAAGCTTTGCGGAACTGGCGGCGGAATTCGACGGCGACAAATTCGCCCCCGCCGCGCCTGACGCGGAAAGGCAGCAGGCCTTTCTCTCCCGTTCACTTTCCGACGCACCGGCCTATATTCAGGGCGATATTCCCGAATGGGTGCAATCTTCCTTCGAAACGGCCTTCGGGGAGCGCTGGCTCGCCGAGGCGCAGGCGCTCAACGAGCGACCGACGCTTGACCTGCGCGCCAACACGCTGAAGGCAAATCGGGACAAGGTTCTGAAAGCGCTCGAGGAAAGCGGCGCGGAAGCCACCCGCATCGCCCGGCAGGGTGTGCGCATTCCCGCCGGCGAAGGCCCTTCCCGCCTGCCGAATGTCACCGCCGAACTCTCCTTCCAGAAGGGCTGGTTCGAGGTGCAGGACGAGGGTTCGCAGATTGTTGCCGACCTTGCCGGCGCGCATGAAGGCGAACAGATTCTCGATTATTGCGCCGGCGGTGGCGGCAAGACGCTGGCCATGGCTGCCAGCATGAACAACAAGGGTCAGGTCCACGCCTTTGATGCCGACCGCAAGCGGCTCGCGCCTATCATCGAGCGGCTGAAGCGGGCCGGCACGCGCAATGTGCAGGTTCATGACCGCGCATCGGGTCTTACGCCGTTCCACGAAAAATTCGACCGCGTTCTGGTCGACGCACCCTGCACCGGCACCGGAACATGGCGCCGCCGCCCCGACACCAAATGGCGGCTGACGGCGCGCAATCTGGAAGAGCGCGTGCAACAGCAGGGCGAGGCGCTTTCGCAGGCGAAAGGCTTCGTGCGCCCGGGCGGCGAGCTGCTTTATGTCACCTGTTCGGTTCTGCCCGAGGAAAACGAGCAGCAGGTCAGGCGCTTCTGCGCGGAAAACCCGGAATTTTCGATCGGTTCGGCTCTGGAGCGCTGGCAGTCGATTTTCGGCGGCAATGCGAATAAACCGCATTCTTCCGATGGCAAGACAGTGACCCTCACGCCTGCAACCACAGATACGGACGGTTTCTTCTTCTGCTTGATGAAACGCAAAGCATAAAAGCCGATTTGCACGCAGCGATTTTACTTGGGAAATACCACGCGGGCTTGTTTCAAAGCATTCTAAACTAGAATGTTTGACACAAGTTTGTGATTGGGTCAGAACTCGCTGGCCGCAGCGTGAAGTCTTTTCATGCCTGCCCAAGGAGAGGGATCATGATCCGCAAAACCATTCTCAGCGCGTCTTTCGTGCTTCTTGCCGCATCGGCGGCTTTCACCGCGCTTCCCGCACAGGCCGCCACTGACGCGGCTGCCGTCGTCAAGCATTACGCCGATGTTGCGCATGCGAAATACGAGGATTCGCTGACCACGGCGAAGGCGCTGGACAAGGCGATCGATGCGTTGATTGCAACGCCGAGCGAAGCGACTCTGAAGGCCGCCCGCGAAGCCTGGATCAAGGCGCGTGTTCCCTACCAGCAGTCGGAAGTCTACCGTTTCGGCAATCCGCTTGTCGATGCATGGGAAGGCAAGGTGAATGCCTGGCCGCTGGATGAAGGCCTGATCGACTATGTCGATGGCTCCTACGGCACGGAAAGCGACGAGAACGAACTTTACGTCGCAAACATCATCGCCAATCCGAAGATCAAGATCAGCGGTGAAGAGGTGGATGCCTCCAAAATCACCCCGGAACTGATCGAAAGCCTGCACGAGGCGGGCGATGTCGAAGCCAATGTGACGACCGGGTACCACGCCATCGAATTCCTGCTCTGGGGCCAGGATCTGAACGGCACCGGGCCGGGCGCGGGCAACCGCCCCTATACCGACTATGACAAGGCAAAATGCACCAACGGCAATTGCGACCGCCGCGCCGATTACCTGAAATCCGCCTCCACCCTGCTGATCAAGGATCTTCAGGAGATGGTGGATGCCTGGGCTCCCGAGGGCGAAGCGACGAAAACCGTGGAAGCCGATCCGAAAGCGGGCCTTACCGCCATTCTGACCGGCATGGGCTCCCTTTCTTATGGTGAGCTGGCCGGTGAGCGCATGAAGCTCGGCCTGCTGCTTCACGATCCGGAAGAGGAGCATGATTGCTTCTCCGACAATACCTATAATTCGCACCTCTACGACGCCATTGGCATCGCCTCGGCCTATACCGGCGACTATACCCGCGCAGACGGCACGAAGATGACCGGTGCCTCGCTGTCGGAACTCGTCGGCGCCAAGGACAAGGCGCTGAACGACGAGATGCTGGCGAAGCTGAACAAGACGCTCGATGCCATGCATGCCATGGAAAAGCGCGCCCAGACCGTCGAGGCCTATGACCAGATGATCGGCGAAGGCAACAAGGAAGGCAATGCCGTGGTTCAGGCGGCCATCGACGGCCTTCTCGACCAGACGAAAACCGTAGAACGCGTCATCGCGGCGCTCGATCTCGGCAAGATCGAGCTTGAAGGCTCCGACAGCCTCGACAACCCCAACGCCGTCTTCAAATAAGTGGCAAAGCGGGCCGCAGATCGCTGCGGCCCGTTGCTCCCATGCGATTTTTGCTGTCATCGATCCGCAAGCCGTTCTTTTTCGCCGGGGCAGCCTGCCTTGCGGTGTCGATAGCGCATGCCGAACAGCAGCGGAGCGATCTGACGGAGAAAGACCGCAGTCGCGTGCTGGCCGTCACTGCGCCAACAACCGATTTTACGAGGCCGGAGCCCTTCGAAGCCATGTCCGGCGGGGCAACCACCAGCACCGGCAAAGCCGATAGCGGCGCATTTTCCCATCCTTCCGCTACCATGCCTTTCGAGCGGAAGCAGGATTTCAAGCTCGGCAACGCGCTGTTCCAGAAGCTCTGGGTCTCCTCCCCCTCCTCCACACAGGCCTCGGACGGGCTCGGGCCGCTGTTTAATGCCAGATCCTGCCAGACCTGCCATGTCAAGGATGGCAGGGGCCGCCCGCCCCTTGCCGGGGAAGAGGCCGTTTCCCTGTTTCTGCGGCTGGCGCGACCGGCCCGGAATGAAGCCGAACGACAGGCCATTGCCCGCCACGAGGTACTGAATTTTCCTGACGAGACCTATGGCCGGCAGTTGCAGAATCTTGCCATTCCCGGCCTCGCCGCTGAAGGCAAACCGATCATCACCTATACGGAAAGGCTGATTACGCTTGCAGATGGCGAACTGGTGATGCTGCGTAAGCCCGCCTATGGCGTGGTGAACCTGCACGATGGCCCGCTTGGTGCCGATACGACGCTCTCGGCCCGTATCGCCATGCCCACGCTCGGGCTTGGCCTGATCGAGGCCATTGCCGATGCCGATATTCTCGCGAGCGCAGACCCCGATGACAAAAACGGCGATGGCATCGCCGGGCGCCCGGCATGGGTCAGGGACCATCGCACCGGCGAGACAAGACTCGGGCGGTTTGGCTGGAAAGCCCAAAATGCAAGTGTACGCGACCAGAGCGCCAGCGCCTTTTCTCACGATATCGGCATTTCCACACCGGATGTGCCGAATGCCTATGGCGATTGCACCGAAGCCCAGAAGAACTGTCTGGCCATGCCGACCGGCGTGCAGCCACGGCTGGGGCCGGTGGAAGCGCCGGACCCGGTTCTTGATCTCGTGACCTTCTACACCGAAAACCTGGCCGTGCCGCAGCGACGCAATGTCGATGATCCGACCGTTCTTGAGGGCAAACAGCTATTTTACACCTCCGGCTGCACGGCCTGCCATACACCGAAATTCGTCACCCGCCGCGATGCCGCCGACCCGATGCATTCTTTCCAGCTGATCTGGCCCTATTCGGACTTCCTCCTGCATGACATGGGAGAGGAGCTTGCCGATGGCCAGCAGGTGGGCGAAGCGAGCGGGCGGCACTGGCGCACCCAGCCGCTCTGGGGCATCGGCCTGACGCAAAAGGTGAATGGCAACGGTTTTTACCTGCATGACGGGCGCGCGCGCAGCCTGACGGAAGCCATATTGTGGCATGGCGGCGAAGGGCAAAAAGCGCGCGACGCCTTTGCCGCCTTGCAAAAATCCGACCGGCAGGCTTTGCTGGCCTTTCTGGAGTCCTTTTGATGAACTTTGCCATGCGAAAAATTTCCGGCGTCATCTCCGTGCTGCTGCTTCTCACCACGCTGCCGGCCAAGGCGCAGGATGTGGAACTGTTGCCGCCGCCACCGCTCGACCCTGCGCAAGTGCGGGGCGTGATGGAAAAAGCGGTGAACGGCTTCATCCGGCCCGGTTATGACCATTTCCGGCAATCTGCGGAGACGCTGGGAGGCAGCATGAAGGCCTTCTGCGCAGCACCCTCCAAAACGACAGAGGCGGCAGCACAGGCCGCTTTTGCTGATACGGTCTTGAGCTGGTCGACAATCGAGATCGTGCGTATCGGCCCTGTGATCGAGAAGAACCGCTTCGAACGCGTGCTTTATTACCCCGACAAAAAGGGGCTCGGACTGAAGCAGGTGCAGCGTTACCTTGCCGACAAGGATGAAAGCGTTACCACCGCCGACGGCCTGAAAGGCAAGAGCGTCGCGGCACAGGGGCTCGGCGCGCTGGAGTTCGTGCTTTATGGCACCGGCGCGGATGAACTTCTCGACAAGAAGGGCGATTTCCGCTGCCGTTTCGGCGCGGCCATCGCCGGCAATATCGCCAATGTGGCGGCGGAGCTTTCCGACAGCTGGAACGCACCTGACGGCGCGCGAAAAAACTGGACACAGCCCGGACCGGACAATCCCGTCTTTCGTGATGAGCGCGAGGCGCTGGTTGCCTTGCTCGGTATTCTCGTGCACGGCGCAGAGGCGATCCGCGACCAGCGGATCGAGACTTTCTACAAGGGGCCTGACAAGGCGAGATTTCCCCGCACCGCCATCTACTGGCGCTCCGACCTGACCTGGAAGAGCATCTCCACCAACATCAAGGCGGTGCAGACACTCCTGCATACCGCCGACATGGTCGAACTCGTACCGCCCGATCAGCGCTCCATCGTCAACTCCATCGACTTCATCGCCAAATCGATGATCCGCGTTGCCGGAACGATCGATACGGATGTGCAAAAGGCGTTGGATCAGGACGATCAGCGCGCCAAGGTGGATTACCTGCTGCTCAATGGCAAAGACCTGATCTATCGCCTCAACGACCAGTATGGCGGCGCCATCGGCCTCAGTTCCGGCTTTTCCTTCGCTGATGGAGACTGAGCGATGATCTCCGGCAGCAAGCGGATGCTGATCGACAGGCGCAGCTTCATCAAGGCGGCGGGTATTCCCTTCCTTGCCGCTCTCGCCCCGCGGTCGCTCCATGCGCTGGAACGCACAGACGCCGTCTTTGCCTCCGCCTTCCGCGCCCGTGATGGATCCTACGGCATTGCGACGGTGAGCGAGCGCGGCGAGATCATCGACCGCGTTGCGCTTCCCGCCCGCGCCCATGGAATGGCGACGAGCCATGCAACCGGCATGACGGTGGCCTTCGCACGACGGCCCGGCACTTTCTTCATGGCGTTTGATCCCGTTCAGCGTCGGGAGCCTGTCGTGATGCACACGCCAGAGAACCGCCATTTCTATGGCCACGGGCAATTCTCACCCGATGGCGCAATCCTCTATGCCAGCGAAAACGATTTCGACGGCAATCGCGGCGTCATCGGCCTTTACGACGCCCGGAACGGCTTTGTCCGCATCGGCGAATATGACGCGCATGGTGTCGGCACCCATGACATGACGGTGAGCGATGACGGACGGCTGATCGTGATCGCCAATGGCGGCATCGAGACCCACCCGGATTTCGGCCGCACGAAGCTCAATATCGACAGCATGGAACCGTCCCTTGTACTTCTGGATGCCGCCACCGGCCAACTGATCCAGAAGCACGCAATGCCGGAGCAGCTGCGGCAGCTCTCCACCCGCCATGTCGATCTCGGCGATGACGGCCGCATCTGGTTCGCATGCCAATATGAAGGACCGCGCAACGATCTTCCGCCGCTTGTCGGCCATTTCTCGAAGGGTGAGGATCTCGCCTTCGTCGATCTGCCGCACGAAACGACGGTGCGGCTTGCCAATTATGTCGGGGCCATCGCCGTCAACCGACGCGAAGGGCTGGTGGGCCTGACCTCGCCGAACGGCAATGCCGCCGTGACGCTCGATGCAAAGACGGGATATGTGGTTTCCGAGGTCAGCGTGTGGGAAGCGGCGGGTGTTGCGGCGGCTACCGGCGGCATTGCGGTGTCCTCCTATGACGGATTTTTCGAGGCCGTTCGCAGCGACGTGGCCTGGGACCAGCATATCGTGCGCCTGTCCGGCTAAAATACTGAAAAGGCAGAGGAACAAAAGCGTGGTCCGCGCATTGGATGCGTCATGAAGAATCTGGCCGTGTATATTGTTTTTGTGGTTGTCGTTGTCGCCATCGGGGCGTTAATCGGCGTCAACAATGTGCCGGGCGAATGGTACCAATCGCTGCAGAAACCATTCTTCAATCCCCCCAACTGGATTTTCGGGCCAGTATGGACTGCGCTTTATGTGCTGATCGGCATCGCCGGCGCGCGGACATGGATCAGGAAACCGATGGGGACGCGCATGCGCCTCTGGTTCACGCAGATGGTGCTGAATTTCCTGTGGTCGCCGATCTTTTTCGGCATGCAGAGCCCGGCCGGCGCGCTCGTCATCATCGTCCCCATGCTGATCTGCATCATCGCGTTCATGGCGCTGACCTACCGTCGCGACCGCATATCCATGTGGCTTTTCGCGCCCTATGCCCTGTGGGTCGCCTTTGCCACGGTGCTCAACGCAAGCATCGGCTTGCTGAACTAATTCATCCCAAGCCCTTGCCTTGCCCGGCGCCACGCGCCATGTCTGTCTGCGACAGGGCAGAAGCAGGCAGGTAGGCCATGGAGATCACGGATCCCGGCGATTTTCGCCAGCGGATAGAAAGAAGCTTTGCGCGGCAGGGCGTGGTGCAGGCCATCAATGCCGAAATAAGCCGCATCGAACACCGGCTGGTGGAAATAGAGCTGCCCTTCCATGAAAAGCTGACACAGCAGCATGGCATATTGCATGCGGGCGTCATCGCCGCCGGCCTGGATACCGCCTGCACTTACGCGGCCTATACGATCATCGAACCGGAAGCCTCGCTGCTGACCATCGAATTCAAGGTCAACCTCATGTCGCCGGGACGTGGTGAGCGGTTTCTGTTTCGCGGCGAGATCATCAAGCCCGGCAATAATCTGATCGTGGCCGACGGTCGTGCTTATGCGCTGTCCGATGGGCCGGCGAAACTGATCGCCTCGATGACGGGCACAATGATGGTAGTGAAGGGGCGCGAGGATATTACCGGATGAGCTATCGGCTTTCGCATGTCGCGGATAAATCCATTCTTTTCGTCATGGCGGCTTCCGCCGAATACGGCCCCCACCTTCAGGCGCGCATTACGCCCCTGATGACCGGCGTCGGCCCGGTCGAGGCGGCCATTTCGGTGACGGCCATTCTTGCCGGTCTCGATGCGGCCGATCATCTGCCCGATCTCGTCGTTTCGCTCGGCTCCGCCGGTTCGCGGACACTGGAACAGACGGGCATCTATCAGGTGGTTTCGGTTTCCTATCGTGATATGGATGCCTCCGCCTTCGGTTTCGAGAAGGGGCGCACGCCGTTTCTCGATCTGCCCGCCGAAGTGGCGCTGCCTTTGCGGATACCCGATATTGCCGAGGCAAGGCTTTCCACCGGCGGCAACGTCGTTTCCGGAGAAGCCTATGGGTTGATCGATGCCGATATGGTGGAAATGGAGACCTTTGCTGTCTTGCGAGCCTGCCAGCGCTTCGGTGTACCCCTCATCGGCCTGCGTGGTATTTCCGACGGCAAGGCCGATGTGAACCATGTGGACGATTGGACGGAGTATCTGCACATCATCGACGAAAAGCTCGCCGATGCCGTCGACCGGCTCTGCCGCGTCATCGAAGATGGTGTGATTGCCCTTTGAAACCTTGCGATTTTCGCAAATTTCCGCCGTTTGACGCCCGCTTCCGGGTTGCCTAAAGCCCCGCTTTTCTTTAAAGGCTCGCCATGACCCAGATAGCCCATCCCGACAGCATTCTCATCATCGATTTCGGCAGCCAGGTGACGCAGCTGATTGCGCGCCGCATCCGCGAAGCCGGGGTCTATTGCGAAATCCACCCGTTCCAGAATGCCGCAGAGGCGTTCGAGAAGCTTCAGCCCAAGGGCGTGATCTTCTCCGGCGGCCCCGCATCCGTGACGGCCGAAGGTAGCCCGCGTGCGCCGCAGGCAGTGTTCGACAGCAAGGTTCCGATCCTCGGCATCTGCTACGGCCAGCAGACGCTCTGCACGCAGCTTGGCGGCGTGGTCGAAGGTGGCCATGCGGCGGAATTCGGCCGTGCCGATATCGACATCAAGAAGGCAAGCCCGCTGTTCGAAGGTTTCTGGGAACAGGGCAAGAACTATCCGGTCTGGATGAGCCATGGCGACCGCGTGACGAAGCTGCCGGAAGGTTTCGAGGTCATCGCGACCTCCGAGAACGCCCCTTTCGCCATCGCGGCTGACGAGAAACGCCACTATTACACCACCATGTTCCACCCGGAAGTGGTGCATACGCCTGACGGCGGCAAGCTGCTCTCCAATTTCGTGCACAAAATCGTCGGCCTCAAATCCGACTGGACGATGGCCGCCTACCGCGCCGAGATGATCCGCAAGATCCGCGAGCAGGTCGGCACCGGTCGCGTGCTCTGCGCGCTTTCCGGCGGCGTCGATTCCTCGGTTGCAGCCATCCTCATTCATGAGGCGATCGGCGATCAGCTGACCTGCGTTTATGTCGACCACGGCCTGATGCGGCTTGGTGAGAGCGAGCAGGTCGTCGGCATGTTCCGCGACCACTACAATATTCCGCTTGTCCACGTTGACGCCGCCGATCTGTTCCTCGGAGAGCTTTCTGGCATTTCCGATCCGGAAGTGAAGCGCAAGACCATTGGTCGCCTGTTCATCGAGGTGTTCGAGGCCGAAGCCGCCAAGATCGCCGCCGATGGCAAGGGTGCGCCCAAGTTCCTTGCGCAGGGTACGCTTTACCCTGACGTCATCGAAAGCGTTTCCTTCTCCGGCGGACCTTCCGTCACCATCAAGAGCCACCACAATGTCGGCGGTCTTCCCGAGCGCATGAACATGCAGCTCGTCGAGCCGCTGCGTGAGCTTTTCAAGGATGAAGTGCGCGCGCTTGGCCGCGAACTCGGCCTGCCGGACAGCTTCATCGGCCGCCATCCCTTCCCCGGACCGGGTCTCGCGATCCGCTGCCCCGGCGCCATTACGCGAGAGAAGCTTGATATCCTGCGCAAGGCGGATGCGATCTATCTCGACGAAATCCGCAAGGCTGGTCTCTACGACACCATCTGGCAGGCTTTTGCCGTGCTGTTGCCGGTGCAGACCGTGGGCGTGATGGGCGACTACCGCACCTATGACTTCGTCTGCGCGCTGCGCGCCGTGACCTCCGTGGATGGCATGACGGCGGATTTCTATCCCTACGACATGAACTTCCTCGGCCGTGCGGCAACCCGCATCATCAACGAAGTGCGCGGCATCAACCGTGTCGTCTACGACGTGACGAGCAAGCCGCCCGGCACGATCGAGTGGGAATAGGAATATCTCGATCATTGTAGCGTGGCTGCGGCGGCGCTACCATGATCGAAGAGCCATGGGATATGCGCCCGGGATCGCCAGCCGGCGCCGCTCACATGCTTGAATTTTTGTCCTCTTTCGTGAGGATTTCGGCTATCCTTCACGAAGCACCGCCAGTGTGCGGCCAGCGTTCGCCCTGATGAGGACGCTGAGAGGAGGCATTGATGGCATCCGATGCTGATCCGAAACCCCTGACACGTACCGCCGCGATCCTCTACGCCATTGGTTTTCCGCTCAGCCTGATCGCACTCGTCTTTCTACCTGCCGGGCGGATCGGCTGGCTTCCGGGCTGGATATTTATCGCAACCCTCATCGCAGCTTTCGGCCTTTCCGCTCTGGTCCTTGCGCGCGTGAACCCGGTCATTTTCCGCGCCCGCAGCCGGTTCCAGCCCGGCACCAAAAAATGGGACCTGATCCTCGTCACCGCGATCCTTCTGGCTTTTGCCGCTGAAATTCCGGTTGCAGCATTTGATGCGGGCCGGATGGGCTGGTCCGTGGTGCCGCCCCTGGTCATCACAATCGGTTATCTCCTGCTCGCCGGCGGCATCGCCCTCACGGCCTGGGCTCAGGCGGTCAATCCGTTCTTTGAGCCGGGTGTTCGCATTCAGGCCGAGCGCGGACAACACGTGATCACCTCCGGACCCTATGGCATCGTGCGCCACCCCGGCTACACCGCAGCGATCGCCATGTTCGTCGGCATACCGCTCGCATTGGGTTCATGGGTGGCTCTGCTTCCGGCCGTCCTGGCTGTCGCCCTGCTGATCCTGCGCACCTACTGGGAAGATCGCCTGCTCCAGACCGAATTGTCGGGCTATTCGGACTACGCCCGTGAAAGACGCTATCGGCTGTTTCCTGGCATCTGGTGAGTGTGAGCGGCCGATGTTCTCTTTTTGTTCTTTTAATTTTTCCCGGTGATGATATTATCGTGGCCTTGGCACAGGCCGTGGAGCGTCGTCATGGGTTTCGAGTTGACGGATAAAGGAGGGTTAAGGCAGCTTTTCCTTGAAGGGTTTAAGCCGGAGAAACAACGCCGGATCAATCCGCGATTTAGCAGCAAGGTCCTGGTCGTGGTGAAACCGCCGGCAGCCTTGGCGGAGAGAATTTTCACCGATGCATCGCACCACGCCACAGGGCGGACGAAGCGAGAGGCCTATCCGGCGGAGCTTCTGCATATCACCCTGTTCTGTATCGGATGTTTCGACACCGTGCCTCACGGCCTTGTAAACCGGCTGAAGGCGGCACTGGGGGAGATAAGGGCGCGGCCCGTTCCGATCACATTCGATGGGAGTTCGCTTTTCGGCAACCGCAACTGTCTGGTGCTAGGCAGCAGCCGAGAGATGCTGGAGCTCAGGGCCCTGGCGAAGATGGTGCAGCGCGCCCTCTGGCGGGCAAATCTCCCCTATATCGCCGCATCATCGTTTACGCCGCACCTCACCATGATCTATGGCTGCGGGAAAATCGATCCTATGCCGGTTGAAAAACCCTATAGCTGGCTGGCTGGCAGCTTCGAGCTCATCTTCAGCCACAATGGGGAAACACGGCACGAATCTCTGGGACGCTTCGCGCTTTCGGCGAAGGCGGACCGCTACGAGCAGCCAGAGAGCCAATTATATCTGCCGGAAAAAATATTCAGCCTGCCGAAGCGGCCAACCCGTAAGATAGCGGCGCGATAGCGTGGGCCTGAAAAAGCACGGCATCCATGCCTAAAACTATCTGCTGCTGAGTAGCTGCAGGGACGCGCCTTCTATACGACAAAGGCGCAGTTCAAATCATCGAAGGCACCTGCCGAAAACCGAAGGAATTCCGGTGCCAAGCGCAAGCGAGGCGATTTCGCCTCGCTACCAACGATAAGCAGCTTAGAGCTGGACCTTGTCGAAAGCCTTGCCGTCGATGCCGAGAGCTTCGAGATCGGCGCGGGCAGGCTTGCGATGTGCGCGAACAGCGGCCGAAACCGAGAGCGCTGCACCGAGAACGGCGAAAGTTTCACCGAAGAAGTTACGCGATGTCTTTGCAACCTGACGCATTTTTCTCTCCATCTTTGATGCCCAGATAATGGGCATTTCCGGCCCGTTCTACAACTCATGATGCAGCAGGGAAGCCATGCAGCTTTGCTCGCGCTCGTTTGGATATCAGCCACATCGATTTTGCATGGCTCAGACGTCAGGTTCCCGAAAATGTCGCAAGGCAAATTGGGCTGCAGCTTGAATAAGATGGATATTTCGTTATGCCGGAAGGCCTAAAGATGGAGAGACGCCAGCATGACGGTCACGATTTACGGCATCAAGAACTGCGACACGATGAAGAAGGCCAGAAGCTGGCTGGAATTGAACAGCGTTGATTATTCTTTCCATGACTACAAGGCGACCGGTATCGACCGCGCCCATCTGGAAACATGGTGTGATGCCGCGGGCTGGGAGACGGTTCTCAACCGGGCCGGCACCACCTTCAAGAAACTCGATGACAGCCAGAAGGCCGATCTTACCCGCGAAAAGGCCATCGGCCTGATGCTGGAGCAGCCCTCGATGATCAAGCGTCCGGTGCTGGAGGCAAAGGGCAAGATAACCGTCGGCTTCAAGCCGGAAATCTACCAAACCCTTTTTGCCTGAGCACAGCCCGCCATGTCCAAAACGACCCGCGCCACCCAGATGCTGACGAAGGCCGGTGTCGCCTTCACCACCGTCACCTATGATTATGACCCGAATGCCGACCGCATCGGCCTGCAGGCGGCCGAGGCGATCGGCGAGGCGCCGCATCTGGTGCTGAAGACGCTGATGGCGGAGCTGGACGGCAAGCCGGTCTGCGTCGTTGTCCCCTCCGACCGCGAGGTGAGCATGAAGAAGCTTGCCACCGCCTTTGGCGGCAAATCCGCCAGCATGATGAAACCCGCCGATGCGGAGCGGGCGACCGGTTACCATGTCGGCGGCATCAGCCCTTTCGGGCAGAAGAAGCAGGTGCCGACAGCCATTGAAGCCGATGCCATGGCGCATGACTACGTCTACATGAATGGCGGGCAGCGTGGTTTGCAGGTGAGGCTTTCGCCCCGTGATGCCCAGAAAGCGCTGAATGCCATTATCGCCCCTCTGGTCGCGGAATGAGGTGCAACGGCCGCTCCTGAAAGCGTTTGGCTTTCGGAAGGAATGGGCTATGGTCGGCGCCTCCTATTGAAATAGACGAAGGCAGATCATGACCGTTTCCCCCATCGATCCCGTCAAACTCGAAAAACTCGCGGAAGTCGCCGTCAAGGTCGGCCTGCAATTGCAGAAGGATCAGGATCTGGTGATCACTGCGCCGCTGGCAGCCCTGCCGCTGGTGCGGTTTCTGACCAAGCATGCCTATATGGCGGGCGGCGGACTGGTCACCACTTTCTATTCCGACGAGGAAACCACGCTTTCGCGCTACCGCCACGCCAGCGACGCGAATTTCGACCGGGCTTCCGGCTGGCTCTATGAGGGCATGGCGAAGGCCTATGCCAATGGCGCGGCGCGGCTGGCGATTGCCGGCGACAACCCCATGCTGCTGGCTGAGCAGGACCCCGCCAAGGTGGCGCGCGCCAACAAGGCCAATTCCACGGCCTATAAGCCGGCGCTGGAGAAGATTTCCAACTTCGACATCAACTGGAACATCATTTCTTATCCCAACCCCTCCTGGGCAAAGCAGGTCTTCCCCGGCCTCGCCGAGGATGAAGCGGTGCGCAAGCTCGCGGATGCCATCTTCGCCGCCTCGCGGGTGGATGTGGCCGATCCCGTCGCCGCGTGGGCGCAGCACAATGCCAATCTTGCCAAGCGCTCCGCATGGCTGAATGGCGAACGCTTCTCTGCGCTGCATTTCACCGGCCCCGGCACCGACGTAAAGATCGGCCTGGCGGATGGCCACGAATGGCATGGCGGCGCCTCCACGGCCAAGAACGGCGTGACCTGCAACCCGAATATTCCGACCGAAGAAGTCTTCACCACACCGCATGCGCTGCGCGTCGATGGTTATGTGTCCAGCACCAAGCCGCTGTCGCATCAGGGAACCCTGATCGATGATATCCAGGTGAAGTTCGAAGCCGGTCGCATCGTCGAAGCCAGGGCTTCCAAGGGCGAAGCGGTACTGAACAAGGTGCTCGACACCGATGAAGGCGCGCGGCGTCTCGGCGAAGTGGCGCTTGTGCCGCATTCCTCGCCGATTTCGGCAAGCGGCATCCTGTTTTATAACACGCTGTTCGATGAAAACGCCTCGTGCCACATCGCGCTTGGCCAGTGCTATTCGAAATGCTTCCTCGACGGCGCCTCGCTGTCGCAGGATCAGATCAAGGCGCAGGGCGGCAATTCCAGCCTCATCCATATCGACTGGATGATCGGCTCCAACAAGGTGGATATCGATGGCGTGAAGCCGGATGGCTCCACGGTTCCTGTCATGCGCAAGGGTGAATGGGCCTGACGGGCTACCTCGGCAACTGGCTGCGCTGACTGAGCCAGATGCTGAAAAGCACGGCAACAAACCCGGCGATCTGCGCTGGCGCGAGGCTTTGGCCAAGCGCCAGCCAGCCCAGCAGGGTCGCCACGACAGGACTTAAAAAACCGAGCGATGCCGCCGCGGAAGGTTCGATGCGGGCGAGCCCACGAAACCATAGAAGATAAGTGAGTGCCGCACCGATAAGGCCGAGATAGGCCATGCCGAGAATATTGGCGGCCGTTGGCGCCGGCAAGGCCGGCTCCAGAACATGGGCGATCGGCAAAAGAAGAATGCCGCCCGCCGTCAATTGCCAGGCTGTGAAGGTGAGGTTCGAGACCGGCGGGCGCCATTTGCGGGTCAGCACCGTTCCGAAGGCCATGGAGACGGCACCGGCAAGGCCTGCGGCAACGCCGATACCATCCAGCGCCGCACCCGGCGTCAGCACCAGAAGCGCAACGCCGGCAATGCCGAGGAAACCGGCGACGATGGCAAGCGGCCGCACCGGTGTTGAGAGAAACAGCCGCGACAGACCAATGACGATGAGCGGTTGCACCGCGCCCACTGTTGCCGCGACACCGCCCGGCAACCGATAGGCCGACACGAAAAGCATCGCCCAGAAAAACGAGAAATTCAGTGCGCCGAGAATGAAGCTGCGCGGCCACCAGATGCCCTGCGGCAGCTTTCGGACGAGAAGTAGCAGCAGGACACCGGCCGGCAAGGCGCGCAGCATGGCGACATGCAGCGGATATCCCTGCGGCAAAAATTCCGTCGTGACGAAATAGGTGGTTCCCCAGATGGCGGGGGCAAGCGCGGTCACCAGCACATCGGCGGCATAGGTCGTATTTTTCTTCATTTCAAGAATCTCTACATCAAGATAAATCCAGCTTAGTCGATTTTATCTTGACGTCAAGATATCAATTGTTATGCCTTGGTGATGAGCAAGGAACCCATGGACCACGTCGACCATATTCTCGCACAATGGCGCAGCGAGCGACCCGATCTCGATGTCGCCCCCATGGGGCTGCTCGGGCGGCTGCACCGGCTCAGCACACATCTTGGCCGCGAGGTGGAGGCGGTGCTGTTGAAACACGGCCTCTCCTCCTCGGCTTTCGACGTACTGGCGACATTGCGTCGCGCGGGCTCACCCTATCGGCTCTCACCCGGCGATCTGCTTGCCATGACCATGGTCAGTTCCGGCACCATGACAAACCGGATCGACCAGCTGGAAAAAGCCGGGCTGGTGGAACGCATTCACAATCCGCAGGACCGGCGCAGCGTCTTGATATCGCTGACAGAACAGGGCTTTGCCATCGTCGAGGAAGCAGTCGGCGCACACGTCGAAAACCAGCATCGCCTAGTCGCCCATCTCAGCGAAGAGGAGCGCGTGGCGCTGAACGGATTGCTGAAGCGATTTTTGCAGGGTTTCAAGGATTAGGCCTTGGCCGCACGGAAAGAAGCGCAATCGCCGGCAAGGGCGCTTGTTTTGTCATATATAATCCTGTAAGCAATTTTCCATAAACCTGTACTACAGGTTGGAGGAAAAATGTATAACGCCATTTCGCATGAGTCCGGCCTCGTCAGCAGCACGATCGGCGCGATCACCCGCCATATCCGCGAAAATGAACTTGCCCCCGGCGCCAAGCTGCCGAGCGAACTTTCGCTTTCGCAACAGCTCGGCGTCTCGCGCACTGTCGTTCGCGAGGCTTTCCGGTCGCTTTCCGCCATGCGGCTGATCGATGTCAGCGCCGGCAAGCGCGCCACCGTGGCGACGCTGGATCATGGCGCGATGTCGCTGATGTTCGAACATGGCATTCACACCGAGCAGATCAACATCCAGCAGATTTACGACGTGCGCCGCACCATCGAAGTCAGAACCGTGACACTCGCGGCGCTGAGGCGCGCGGATGCGGAAGCGCTCACCATCCTCGACCACGCGAACAATATGGAGCGGGATTTCAGCGACAATGACAAGGTGATGGAACACGACCTTGCCTTTCACCTTGCTGTTGCCAGAGCCTCCAAGAACCCGGTTTTCGAACTCATTCTCGGTGCTTTCCAGAATGTGACACGCCAGACCTGGCCGATCGGCTGGAAAAGCCGCACCTCTGATGCGCAGCGCCTTGCCGCGTGTGAACTGCACATCGCCATCGGACAGGCCATTGCCGCAGGCGACCCGCAAACCGCCTCAACGCTGATGGCGCGCCACTTCGATGAAAGCGTGCACGCGCTTCTGGCAGCTGGCATCGCCTGATTTTTTCAACGCAGTCCCAGATGGAAAACTGACTGCCTCTGGAGGAGATACCATGAAAATCACGAAACTCGAGACCGTCCGTGTGGCGGAACGGACGAACTTGCTCTGGGTTCTGGTCCATACGGATGAGGGCATTACCGGGCTCGGCGAAACCTTCTTCGGAGCGGAGACGGTGGAGACCTATGTGCACGAATATATCGCCCCTCGCGTGATCGGCCGCGATCCACTGCAGATCGATCTTCTGGCGCAGGACCTCGTCGGTTATCTCGGTTTCCGCTCGTCGGGCGCGGAAGTGCGCGGCAATTCCGCCTTCGATATCGCGCTGTGGGATATTTTCGGCAAGGCCACCAACCAGCCCATAGCCCAGCTTCTCGGCGGCTTCAGCCGCAAGGAAATTCGCACCTACAACACCTGCGCCGGCACCGAATATATCAAGAAGGCGACCGGCCAGCAGACGGCCAATTATGGCCTCTCCGACGGCAAGGACTATGACGATCTGAACGGCTTCCTGCATCGGGCCGACGAGCTTGCCCATTCGCTGCTCGAAGACGGCATCACCGCCATGAAGATATGGCCTTTCGATGCGGCGGCGGAAAAGACGCGCGGTCAATATATCTCGATGCCGGACCTGAAAAGCGCGCTCGAGCCTTTCGAAAAGATCCGCAAGGCGGTGGGCGACAAGATGGATATCATGGTGGAGTTTCACTCCATGTGGCAGCTTCTGCCCGCCATGCAGATTGCCAAGGCGCTCACCCCTTACCAGACCTTCTGGCATGAAGACCCGATCAAGATGGACAGCCTTTCCAGCCTGACGCGTTATGCCGCCGTGTCGCCCGCTCCGATTTCCGCATCGGAGACGCTCGGCTCACGCTGGGCCTTCCGCGATCTGCTGGAAACGGGTGCGGCCGGCGTGGTGATGCTCGACATCAGCTGGTGCGGCGGCCTTTCGGAAGCACGCAAGATCGCCTCCATGGCGGAAGCCTGGTATCTGCCGGTCGCGCCGCATGATTGCACCGGCCCCGTGGTGCTCTGCGCCTCCACGCATCTGTCGCTCAACGCGCCGAATGCTCTGGTGCAGGAAAGCGTGCGCGCCTTCTACAAGACCTGGTATCGCGATCTCGTCACCGCCTTGCCCGAGGTGAAAAACGGTATGATCACCGTGCCACCGGGCGCCGGCCTTGGCATGGAGCTGCATCCCGATATCGAAAAGAGCTTCACCGTCAGCCGCCGTTTTTCGGATGCGGCGTCGATCTGATCAGAACAGGCTGCCCTGGTTGCCAGGGCCGGAGGAAGCCGGTTTTGCCGGCTTCTTTTTCGGCGCGGCGGCGGCATCCGCAGAAGGTGTCCCTTCTCCCGTCGTGATGGCGGAAACACGGCCATCGGCAAACTCCATCGACACCACAGCACCGGAGGCGATGGCGGCAGCGCGGGTCAGCGGCCGGCTCTCTTCGTCACGGATCACGGCATAACCGCGATTCAGCACGTTCTTGTAGGACAGGGATTGCAGGATGCGATCATGGGCGGCGAGACCGGAACGGTTCTGGGCCATGCGGTGCAACACGGCGGTATCGGCCCGGCGCGACGCGGTGACGACCCGTTCCTTCTGCCGTTCCAGCTGGCCAAGCAGGCGCGCGGGGAGCGAACGCAGGGCGGAATCGAAGGAATCAACCCGGCCTTTGCCCTGCAGCAGACGGCGCTCCACCAGGGTCTCGGCCCGGTGCATGCGTTCGGTGATGCGCTGCCTATGGTGTTTGAGACCGTTCAGCAGGGTTTCCGGCCTCAGCCCAGAGGCGGAACGCTCGAAGGCACGGCGCTTGTTCAGCGTCGTCAATTCCAATCCACGGCCAAGACCGCTCGCAGCCTCATCGAAACGTCGGCGCGGCAGGGCGAGAAGCTGATCAAGTGACGGCAGGGCACGCACCAGCGCCCGCACGCCCTGTCGGCGGTTATCCATCTGCCGCGAGACCGAACCGGAAAGGCGGGCAGCAAGACCTGAAAGCTGTGCTTCGAGTTCCGCCCGCACCGGCACCGCCATTTCGGCAGCGCCTGTCGGCGTCGGCGCGCGCACATCGGCGGCATAATCGATCAATGTCGTATCGGTCTCGTGCCCGACGGCGGAAATCAGCGGGATTTCGCTTTCGGCTGCGGCGCGCACGACGATCTCGTCGTTGAAGCTCCAGAGGTCTTCGAGGCTGCCGCCGCCGCGCGCGACGATCAGCACATCTGGACGCGCGATTTCACCGCCGGGCTTGAGCGCGTTGAAACCCCGGATGGCGTTCGCCACCTCCTCGCCCGAGCCTTCGCCCTGCACCTTGACTGGCCAGACGACGACGTGGACCGGAAACCGATCCGAGATACGGTGAAGAATATCGCGAATGACCGCACCCGTGGGCGAGGTGACGACGCCGATGACACGCGGCATGAATGGCAGGGGGCGCTTGCGGGCCGCATCAAACAGCCCTTCCGCCGCCAGCCGCCGGCGACGGTCTTCCAGAAGCGCCATCAGCGCGCCGGCACCGGCAGGCTCAAGGCTTTCGATGACGATCTGGTATTTCGAGGAACCGGGAAAAGTGGTGATCTTGCCCGTCGCGATCACTTCCATGCCCTCTTCCGGGCGGAACTTCAGGCGAGAGAAGGTGCCTTTCCAAATCACCGCGTCGATACGGGCGCGATCATCCTTCAGCGAGAAATAGGCGTGGCCGGAAGAATGCGGGCCACGATAGCCGGAAATCTCGCCGCGCACCCGCACCTGCTCGAAAGCCGTCTCCACCGTGCGCTTAATGGAACCCGACAGTTCGGACACCGAAAATTCGGCAAGATTGCTCAATGCGGCGTGGGAGAAGATATCGCTCATGCCCGTTTGTAACCAAAAGCCGTCGATTCGGAAATGCCGGCACCGGCTCACCGATTTTAACGACGATGAAACCATAACCTCAACTAACGAGTTAGGAAAACAGGGATTGGAGGAGAAAACAAGGGTTCGTTAGGGAAGGAGACGCTAGGTCTTGTTCCAGACCCGGCAACCAAAGAGGAGGCGGCATCATGATCTTTCTTACCGCCACGGTGCTCGGCGTAACCGCCGTTGCGTTGCGTTCTGTCTTCAGCATCGTTTTCATCTGCATGATGATTATCGGCGCCTATGGTGTCGCAATGGTGCTTTCTTCCACCGCCGTGCCGCTGATGTCGCTGCTTTTGGCGCTTGCCGGTTATAATTTCGGCGTCGTGGGTGTCGTTATCGGCCTTCTGGTGCTGCAGCGCCCGCGCTCCACGCAGCCGACACTTTAAAAGCCCACACCCTTGAGACTTCCGCACTTCGCGCTGACCGATATCTGCGGATTGGCCGTCGATCTTGCCGTCACCTGCCTTCTTATCTTCTATCTCGGCGTCGATCCGCTGGCAGCCCGTTTGCCCGGCGCGGCGGCGGGACTTGCTACGAGCTGGCGGCTGAACCGTTCCAATGGAAATGCACCGGACGCGTTGAACGGCTTTCTCATGAATGCCGTCACGCTCATCTCCCGCTTCGTCGGCGTCGGACTTTTTGCCCTGCTGCTATGGCGCAACCCGCTGGTGCAGCCGCTTGTCCCGCTTGCCCTTTCAGCGCTCGCGGCACTGGCGCTGGCCCTCTACGGCTATTGGCGGCTGCAAAGACAGCGACGGGATCCGGATTAAACCGTCTCCCAGCCATCCTTTTCGGCCGCGTGGTAGATGGCGTCGATGAAAAGCTGGTTCTTCCTTGAGCTTTCCAGGGTGACAACCTCTCCCTCGCCCTTCACTGCACGGGCAAAGGCCTCCGCCTCCAGCTTGTACTGGCGGCTATCCTGAAACCGGAAGACCTGCGACTGGTTATGGGCCTGATTGGTCAGTTCGATCTCTTCCGCACCCCAGCGATTGGCGTTGAAGGGGGATTTGACCTCGATGTAACCATCCGTACCGTGGAAGACCATGAGCTGGCGGGCGGCAAGCTGGGTTGCGAGATAAAAGCTCAGCTCGAAACCGCCGAAATCGGCCCGGACACTGGAATAGATATCGGTGCCGAATTCCCGGTCACGCTCGACTGTCGCCTGCACGCGCTTCGGCTCGGCGCCAGTGGCAAAGCGGGTGACGATGGTCGGGTAGACGCCGATATCCGGCAGTGCTCCGCCACCCAGTTCGGGAATATTGCGCATATTGCCGGGATCGCGATTAAAATAGCTGAAAGCGCCCTGCACGTGCTTCAGCGTGCCGATAGCGCCCGAAGCCAGCAACTCCTTCACTTTCGCCCAAACCGGCGCATAGGTGACCATGAAAGCCTCGGACACGATGACACCATTGCGGTCACGCGCCGCGATAAGCGTATCGATCTCTTCTGCTTTCAACGCGATCGGCTTTTCGCAGAGAACGTGCTTACCGGCATCGGCCGCCTTGATGGTCCATTCCACATGCTGGGATGTGGGAAGCGGGATATAGACCGCATCGATCACATCCGATGCCAGCATCTCCTCATAGGAACCAAAGGCATGCGGCACGGAAAAACGGTCGGCAACCGCGCGCGCCCTGGCGTGATCGCGGCTGGCGATGGCGCTGACGACGCAATTTTCCGCATCCTGTATCGCCGGAATGACGTGATCCTGAGCGATCTTCGCCGTCGAGATTATTCCGAAGCGCAGCATTTCATTCTCCCGCTCTGCAATCCAGCGGCAACTTACCACCATCACACGTTCTGACAAGCCGCAGACACGCGACGAATAAAAGTTGGCCGGATTTGTCCTGCCTTTGTCGGTCTGGTTGCTTTTATCCGCGTGATTAAAGGAGAATTATGCTATTCATGAACTCACTGGAGAACCATGAAATGTCCTCTTCCAATACCGCGCTTCTCGTTATCGATGTTCAGGAATCCTTCCGGCATGCTCCTTATTTCGAGGAGAGCGGGTTCGCCGCTTATTTCGAGAAGCAACAGACGCTGATCGATGGCGCCAGGGCCGCAGGAATCCCCGTCGTGCAGATTTTCCATGTCGATGGCGACCGCGCCTTTTCGAAAGACAGCGGCTATATCCGCGCTCTGGAGGGTGTGCAGATCACCCCGGATGTCACCTTTCACAAGAACCGGCACTCGGCTTTCGCCGGCACCGGCCTTGAAATCTGGCTGACGCAGAGAGGCATCAACCGGCTGATCGTCTCCGGCATCCGCACCGAGCAATGCTGCGAAACGACCACCCGGCACGCTTCCGATCTCGGTTACAGCGTCGATTACGTGACCGAGGCGACGCTGACCTTTCCGATGACACATGCCTCCGGCACGGTGTTCAGCGCAGACGATATCTGCAAGCGGACCGAGCTGGTGCTGGCCGGTCGCTTCGCGCGCATCGCCACTGTGAGCGACGCGCTTGCCCCGCTGAAGGCGGCAGCCTGATGGATAAAGGCGGCACACGCATCATTCCCTTTTATACGCTTGTGCCGCCGCACGCGCTGTTGCTCGACATTGCCGGACCCCTGCAGGTGATCCGCTATGCCAATGACGAGCAGAACGATATCTCCTTCGAATGCCGCTACATCGCGGCACGGGAAATACAGCAATCCTCGATCGGCCTTGGCATTTGCGGGCTGGAGACCTTGCCTGCCGCCCTGCCGGACGATGCCTTCCTGCTGATATCCGGCAGCACGTCGCGTTCCGAAAACGAACCGGAAACACGGCGGGAACGGCAGGCGCTGGTGGCCTGGTTGCGTCATGCCGTGCAGCCCGACACAACAGTCATTTCCATTTGCTCCGGCGCGCTGCTGGCGGGCGAAGCCGGGCTTTTCGACGGACGGAGCTGCACCACGCACAGCGACTGTATCGATGCACTGCGCCGCATCGCGCCACTATCGCAGGTGGCCGAAAACCGCCTTTTCGTGGAGGATGGCAACCGTTTCTCCAGCGCCGGCATCTCCACCGGCATTGACCTGATGCTGCATGTGGTTTCGCGGCTGACATCACCGGCGGTCGCCGCGCGCATTGCCCAAACCATGGTCATCTATCTCAGGCGCAACGGCAACGACCCACAGGTCTCTCCCTGGCTGACCGGCCGCAACCACATGCATCCCGCCATTCACCGCGTGCAGGATCGTGTGATGGCGGAACCGGCGCGGGACTGGTCGCTGCAACGGCTGGCCGATATCGCAGCACTCAGCGAAAGGCACCTGTCGCGCCTGTTTCGCGAGCATACCGGCATCAGTGTCATCGACTACGTCAATCTGATGCGGGTCAATCTCGCCCGCGACATTCTCGCAAATAGCCGCCTCGATATGGAGGCCATCGCCGAGCGGGCGGGCTTTGCCTCCGCCCGGCATTTGCGGCGCGTCTGGCAACAGCATAATCGTTACCCGCCCAGCCATTATCGCAGTTTTCAGGCCTGATTTTCCCGACCATCGCCCGCTGGCTGATGAGTGCCATCAAAGGAATTGAATGGTTATGCCGACGGGCAGTTGCTAACCTGCCGCAAAGTCAGCAACAGGAGCATTCCCGTGGAAAAACGAAGCCTTGGCCGGACCGGCCTCTCCATCGCGCCGATCGTCTTCGGTGGCAACGTGTTCGGCTGGACAGCGGATGAAAAGACTTCCTTTGCCCTGCTCGATGCCTTTTTCGACGCCGGGTTCAACGCCATCGACACGGCGGATGTCTATTCCGCCTGGGTGGACGGGCATGTGGGTGGCGAATCCGAAGCGATCATCGGCAAATGGTTGAAACAGTCGAGCGTGAAGCGCGAAGACGCGGTGATCGTCACGAAAGTCGGTTTCGACAATCGCGGCCAGAAGACCGGCCTTGGCGCCAAATGGATCGCAGAGGCTGTCGAGGCTTCGCTGAAGCGGCTGCAAACCGACTATATCGACCTCTATCTCGCCCACAAACCGGATGCGGAGGTACCGGTGGAAGAGACGCTTGCCGCCTTCGCAAAGCTGAAGGAACAGGGAAAAATCCGCGCCATCGGTTGCTCCAACTATTCCGCGATTGAGCTTCAGAACGCGCTCGACACAGCTGCGAAAAACAATCTTCCGCGTTACGACGTGCTGCAGCCGGAATATAATCTCTATAACCGCGCGGATTTCGAAGGTCCGCTTGTTGATCTTTGTGTGAAAGAAGAGATTGGCGTCATCAACTACTATAGCCTCGCCGCCGGCTTCCTGACCGGGAAATACCGCGCCAAGGCCGATACGGAAGGCGTCGCCCGCAGCTATCGTGTGGGCGAATATGTCAACACGCGTGGCCTTGCCGTTCTGGGTGCCATGGATGCTGTGGCTGTACAGACCGGGGCCAAGCTCGCCGATATCGCGCTCGCCTGGCTGTTACGGAAAAAGGCGGTAACCGCACCGATCGCCAGCGCCACCAGCCTGTCGCAGCTTGAAAGCTTCAAACGCGCCGTCAACCTGAAACTGACCGATGAGATGATGACCCTTCTCGACAAGGCAGGTGCATAAGATGGAACTTGCAATTCGTAACGCTGAGCCGGCTGACCGGGCGGAATGGCTGCGCCTCTGGAACGACTATCTCGCCTTTTATGATGTCGATCTTGCCGATGACGTCACCGAGCATACCTGGGCGCGCATCCTCGATCCCGCATCCCGCGTTTCGATGCGTGTGGCCCTGCTGGGCGACCGCATGGCCGGTTTCGCCATCCACCACTTCCACGACTCCACCTGGGTGAAAAATCCCGATTGCTATCTGGAGGATTTATTCGTCGATGGCGAAATCCGGGGCAAAGGGACGGGACGGGCGCTGATGGACGATCTTATCGCCATCTGCAAGGAGAAGGGCTGGTCGCGGCTGTACTGGAACACCGGCGAAGACAACCACCGGGCCCAGAAGCTTTACGACAGCTACGTGAAGAGCGACGGCCATATCCGCTATCGCATCACGTTCTGATCATCCCCGGAAACGGAAGAAATCCACGAAAGCCCTCAGCGCCGGGCGCATCTGCCGGCGCGAGGGATAATAGATGTAGAAGCCGTCGAAGGGCGCGCACCAGTCGTCCAGTACGCGGATGAGCCTGCCCTCGCTGATATCGTCCTCGACCCGCTGCTCGAAAACAAAGGCAAGCCCTGCCCCGTCAATCGCCGCCCGGCGAATGAGGCTCTGGTCCGAGAGGATCAAGGGTCCCTGCACATCGACCACCAGCGGCTTGCCGTTTTTCTCCAGTTCCCAGCGATAAACCAGACCGCTCGCGAAGCGCCGACGGATGCAGCGATGCCGGATGAGGTCCCTTGGATCGCGCGGCGGCGGATTTTCTGCGAAGTAAGCGGGGGAACCGACAATAGCCCCACGCCATACACCGCTCGCTTTTACCGCAATCATATCCGCATCGAGATGTTCTCCGAGCCGCAGACCGGCATCGAACCCTTTCGCGACGATGTCTTCGAAGCGATCATCCGTCGAGATTTCGAGTGAGATATCGGGATAGAGCCGCAGGAATTCACCCAGCCGGGGTACGATCAGATCCTCGGCCGCGAGCCGCGGCAGGGTGATGCGCAGGGGACCGGCCGGTCTTCCACCATGTTCGGCAAGGGTCTCGATGACCGCGTCGATATCGGCAAGCGCCGGCCCCAGCGTCTCGAGAAGCCGCCTACCCTCCTCCGTCGGCGAAACGCTGCGGGTTGTGCGGTGAAGCAGGCGCAAGCCAAGGCTCGCCTCCAGCGACGAGACCGCATGGCTGACGGCCGACGGCGCAATGGCGAGTTCAGCCGCGGCCTTGCGGAAGCTGCGGCCTTCGGCGACAGCGGCGAGAACGGCCAGTTGGGAGAGTTGCACACGGTTCATTGTTCTAAATAATAGAACAAGCCGAGCGGATTTGCAGCGATTATCTTTGCCACCACCGGACGTTATGTTTTGCCCATACCCACTCCCCAAGGGTATATTCAGCGTCTTGGATACACGCTCCGCGCAAACCACGGGACAGTTTTCAAGGCGTGCTCTGACAAAGGACAGGCAGATGAAACATAGAATTCTCGGAAAAGACCTCTCCGTCTCCGCACTCGGACTTGGCTGCATGGGCATGAGCCATGCCTATGGCCCTTCGAACGATGAAAGTGGCTCCATCGCGACGCTGCATCGCGCCGTCGAGCTTGGCGTTACATTCTTCGATACGGCGGAAGTCTACGGCCCGTTCAAAAACGAAATCCTCGTCGGCAAGGCTTTGAAGCCCTATCGCGACCAGGTGACAATCGCCACCAAATTCGGTTTCCGCATCGATGGCAGCAAACCTTCGGCGGAAATGATCCAGGGTGTTGACGGTTCGCCCGCAAATGTCCGTGCCGTCGCCGAAGCCTCGCTGAAAAGGCTCGGTGTCGATGTCATCGACCTCTATTACCAGCACCGCGTCGATCCGGACGTGGCAATTGAAGAGACGGTCGGCGCAATGGCTGATCTGGTGCGGGAAGGCAAGGTGAAGGCACTCGGCCTTTCAGAGGCGAGCGCGGCGACCCTTCGCAAGGCGCATGCCGTTCACCCGATTGCGGCCATTCAAAGCGAATATTCGCTGTGGACCCGCGATCCCGAAGAAAATGGCGTGCTGGAAACCTGCCGCGAACTCGGCATCGGTTTCGTGCCCTTCAGCCCGCTCGGCCGCGGCGCTTTGACGGGCGCACTGAAGACGCTCGACGGACTTGCCTCCGACGATTTCCGCCGCAGCCTGCCGCGCTTCCAAAGCGAAAACTTCGATGCCAATCTGGCGCTCATCCAGCTGCTGGAAGACATGGCGGCTGAAAAAGGCGTTACTGCGGGGCAGCTGGCGCTCGCCTGGGTCATGGCGCAGGGTGACTTCATCGTGCCGATCCCCGGCACCACGAAAATCGCCAATCTGGAGAAAAACGTGGCGGCGGCGGATGTATCGCTGACGGCTGACGAAGTCGCCAGCCTCGGCGCGTTGCTCTCCCCGGCAAAGGTTGCGGGCGAACGTTATCCGGAACGAATGACGCGGTTGGCCAACCGGTAAAAACAAAAAGCCGCGGCAATCACCGCGGCTTTTTTATTCCGTCAGCTGTCTGGCTCAGGCGCGCAGAACGCCGCCCGTCGATTTCTCGACATTGCCGACGATCTTTGCGGTCAGCGCCTCGAAATCCTCATCCGTCAGCGTCTTGTCGACCGGCTGGATCTGGACTTCGATAGCCACCGACTTGCGATCCTCGCCGAGCGATGCGCCCTCGAAAATATCGAAGACATTGACGCCGGTGATCAGCTTGCGGTCAGCGCTCGTTGCGGCCTTGATGATGGCGCCCGCCTCCACCGACTTGTCGACCACGAAGGCGAAGTCGCGCTTGACGGCCTGGAAGGGCGAAAGCTCAAGTGCAGGCTTGGTGCGGGTCGCCTTCTTCTTTGGTTCCTGCATGACGTCGAGATAGATTTCGAAGCCGCAATAGGCGCCGGAAACATCCAATTCAGACAGTGTCTTCGGGTGGAATTCACCGAAATAACCGAGCACGACCTTGGGGCCCATCTTGATGGTGCCGGAACGGCCGGGGTGATACCAGGCGGGGCCGCCGGCTTCGATCTGCACATTGGCCATGGGCAAACCGCAGGCTTCGAGCACTGCCAGCGCGTCGGCCTTGGCGTCATAGACGTCTACCGGCTTGCCGCCACCCTTCACCGCATTGGACCACATGCGGCCGCTGCCCGCGAGCGAGGCCGTGCCACGGCGGACACCACCGGCGACGCGGCGCTGCGTATCAGGCGTATCGCCCTCATAGGTGCCGGAAACCTCGAAGATCGCCACATCGCCGTAACCCTTGTCGGCATTGCGCTGAGCAGCTGTCAGAAGGCCCGGCAGCAGCGACGGCCGCATGTCCGACATATCGGCCGCAATCGGGTTGGCAAGCTTCAACGCGGGCGAACCGCCGCCGAAGAGTTTCGCCTGCGCTTCCGGGATGAAGGACCATGTGACGGCCTCAAGCATTCCACGGCTTGCAAGCGCGCGGCGCGCGGTGCGGGTGCGGATCTGCAGCGTGGTCAGGATGCGGCCATTGACGGCGCTGAGGCTTTCCAGCGGCTCCGGCTTGATGTTGTCGACGCCGTGGATGCGCATGACTTCTTCCACAAGATCGGCCTTGCCATCGACGTCAGGACGCCAGGACGGGACAGTCGCGGACACGCGTTCGCCCGTTCCCTCGACACCAAAACCGAGGCCCTTGAGAATGGTGAGGCTCTCTTCCGCCGAAACTTCCAGACCTGTCAGACGCTTCACTTCCGCAAGCGGGAAATCCACGACCTTGGGCTGATGGCCCTTGTAACCGACAACGCGGGCTTCGCCAGCCACGCCGCCGCACAGTTCCAGAACCAGTTCGGTGGTGCGTTCCAGACCCGGAACCATATATTCCGGATCGACGCCACGCTCGAAACGATAACGCGCATCGGTGATGATGCCGAGCGAACGGCCGGTCTTGGCGATGTTGATCGGATCCCAGAGAGCGGCCTCGATCAGCACGTCGACGGTGTTTTCGTCGCAACCGGAATGTTCGCCACCCATGATGCCGCCGATGGACTCGAGGCCCTTTTCATCGGCGATGACGACATTATTCGGGCCGAGCTTGTATTCGCGCTGGTCGAGCGCGAGGAT
Source organism: Agrobacterium tumefaciens (assembly GCA_017744915.1). Taxonomy (GTDB): domain Bacteria; phylum Pseudomonadota; class Alphaproteobacteria; order Rhizobiales; family Rhizobiaceae; genus Agrobacterium; species Agrobacterium tumefaciens_I. The sequence continues at coordinate 171,851 of JAGIAH010000009.1, read as the reverse complement.
GGTCTCACCCTCTTTCGCACGGCGAACCGTGAGATCGCCCTTGACCTTGGCGGCGTCGAAGACGTGCATCGGCCGGCCCTGATCGAAGGTCATGTAGTTGGTGATATCGACCAACGCATTGATGGGACGCAGGCCGATCGCCATCAGACGCTGCTGCATCCACTTCGGGCTCGGGCCGTTCTTTACACCACGCACGATGCGCAGGGAAAAGCCGGGGCAGAGCGCCGCATCATCGAGTTCCAGCTTCACATCGACAGGGGTAGCACCTTCCACCTTGAAGGACGGCGCAGGCCTCGTCTTCAGCTTGCCGAGACCGGAAGCCGCGAGATCGCGGGCGATGCCGTAGATCGAGGTGCAGTCCGGACGGTTTGGCGTCAGGTTGATCTCGATGACCGGATCGTCGAGACCGGCATAGGCGGCGAAGGAGGTGCCGACCGGCGCGTCCTGCGGCAGATCGATGATGCCGTCATGATCGTCGGAAATGTTGAGCTCCTTTTCGGAGCACATCATGCCGTGGCTTTCGACACCGCGAATCTTGCCGACGGCAAGCGTCACATCGATGCCCGGAACATACATGCCGGGGCGCGCCAGCGCGCCGACAAGGCCGGCGCGGGCATTCGGCGCGCCGCAGACAATCTGCACCGGCTTGCCGTCACCGGCATCCACCATCAGCACCTTGAGGCGGTCTGCCTCGGGATGCTTTTCAGCGGAAACCACCTTGGCGATGACGAAAGGCTTGTAGGCCGCCTTGTCGTCAACATCCTCGACCTCAAGACCGATCGCCGTCAGACGTTCGCAAATTTCGTCCAGCGTCGCATCCGTATCGAGATGCTCTTTCAGCCAGGAAAGAGTGAATTTCATGTCTTTGCTCCTTGGCTAACCGGATTAAACGCTCAGACCGCCGAACAGCGTCGGCATGTCGAGCGGGCGGAAGCCGTAATGGTTCATCCAGCGGACATCGGCGTTGAAGAAATCGCGCAGGTCCGGCATGCCGTATTTCAGCATGGCGATGCGGTCGAGGCCCATGCCCCAGGCAAAACCCTGATATTCATCCGGATCCAGCCCGCCGGCGCGCAGCACGTTCGGGTGCACCATGCCGCAGCCGAGGATTTCCATCCAGTCCTTGCCTTCGCCAAACTTGACGATGGGGCCGGAACGGTCGCACTGGATATCCACCTCGAAGCTCGGCTCCGTGAAGGGGAAGAAGGACGGGCGGAAGCGCATGACGACGCTGTCGACCTCGAAGAAGGTCTTGCAGAACTCTTCCAGCACCCAGCGCAGATTGCCGACATGCGCCTTCTTGTCGATGACAAGGCCTTCGACCTGATGGAACATCGGTGAATGGGTGGCGTCGGAATCCTGACGGTAGGTCTTGCCGGGAATGACGATGCGGATCGGCGGCTTCTGGCTTTCCATGGTGCGGATCTGCACCGGCGAGGTGTGTGTGCGCAGCACCTTTCGCTCGCCCTTTTCATCCGGCTGGAAGAAGAAGGTGTCGTGCATTTCGCGGGCCGGATGGCCTTCGGGGAAATTCAGCGCCGTGAAGTTGTAATAATCGGTCTCGATATCCGGACCTTCGGCGATCGAGAAACCCATATCCGCGAAGATGGCGGTGATTTCATCGACGATCTGGCTGATCGGATGAATGCGGCCACGCTCGGCCGGCGACTGTCGAACCGGCAGGCTGACATCCACCGTTTCCGCCTTGAGGCGCGCAGAGATGGCTGCATCCTTCAGCGCATTCTTGCGCTCGCCGATGAGGTCGGTGATCTCAGTCTTCAGCTGGTTGATGGCGGCGCCGCGGGTCTGGCGCTCTTCCGGCGTCATGCTGCCAAGCGTCTTCAGAAGCTCCGAAACCGAGCCCTTCTTGCCGAGCGCGGAAACGCGCACGGCTTCGATGGCCGGCTCATCGGCAGCGGCAGTGATCTCCGACATCAATTGCGATTTCAAGGTATCAAGTTCAGTCATCTTTTCCTGCCTTGCCGGTTTTTTTGAGAGCGGCTTCGGGGTTCACAGCATTCATCAGATAGTCGGTCGCCATGATAAAGCGTCGCAGATCACTACCCATCCGCACGCGCCCGATCAACCGGGCAAGCGGTAAAAATCGCCCGAGAATGCCGGTCAGGCGGTACAATTCTTCCAGCGCCCGCGGCGGGGCGTTTTCGCGCCAGCGGGCGAAGGCGGCATCGCAGGTTTTTGGCGCATCGCAGGCGCGCGTCGCGACCTGTAAAAACAGCAGCCAGATATCGCGCGCCTGCGCGGTCTCAAGCGGCATGACCTCCTGCGGGCGCTCCTCGAAATCCATGAAGCCTATGCGCCCGTCCTGGAGGAAGAAATCGCGCACATGCGGACGCCCATGGCAAAGGCCTGCCGCATGCAACTCGCCGAGCGCCTCGGCGGATTTCACGAGCAGGGCGTCGTGTTCCGCAGGCGCGGCCGCCCTTATCATATCCATCCGCTCCATGATGGTGGGGCCGACATCGCCGAGCACAACCGCTGTCCGTGAGGAATAGATGACGGGTGGGACGGGGAAACCGCGGGCCTTGAATGCCTGCAGCGTTTCGAGTTCACGGCGCATCAGGCCGGCGCCATCAAGTGGGGGTGATGGGCGCATGAAGGTATAGGGCAGCAGCTTTGCGAGAAAGGTCTGCAGCTTTATCCACCAGGACGGCGTTTCCGTGCCCTGGCGCTTGATCCAGACGGTCGTTGCGGAAAGTTCGAGTTTCTGCACGCGGCGCTCGCTTTTAAGCAGAGCCCGCATCAAGGCTGCGATATCGCCATCTTCGAGATGGACGTGGAAACCCTTCGCCTTTTCCGCCTCACTTGCGGCAACCAGCATTCTTGCCCCCAATGGAACGTGCCGACCGAAAGCCGGATGCCCCACCCATTGGCAACCCCGGCGTAAAGCGTTGCACGCCCTTGCCCAAACTGCCGTGAATTTCAGAAACCGAAAACCCGCGCCGGAGAACCGGCGCGGGTTTCAAATGAACAACAGATTTGTCCGCGCCGTAATTACTTTACAGCGGTTTCAAACTCGTTGGCCGTACCAGCATCCTTGAGGTACTCAAGCGCCTTCTTCGCTGCTTCGACGAGCGCGCCGAATGCTGCCGGCTCATGGATAGCCATGTCGGACAGAACCTTGCGGTCGACTTCGATGCCAGCCTTGTTCAGGCCGTCGATGAAGCGGCCATAGGTCAGGCCGAATTCGCGAACAGCAGCGTTGATACGCTGGATCCACAGAGCGCGGAAGTTGCGCTTGTTGACCTTGCGGTCGCGGTAAGCGTACTGCTTGGAACGATCCACGGCAGCCTTTGCTGCGCGGATGGTGTTCTTGCGGCGGCCGTAGAAGCCCTTGGCTGCCTTGAGTGTCTTGGTGTGCTTGGCGCGGGAAGTTACGCCACGTTTTACGCGTGCCATGTCATGATCTCCTTAAAGTGTCCAAATGTGCGGAAAAGTCTCAGAGACCGTTCGGCAGGTAGTTCTTGACGACCTTCTTGCCGTCAGCTTCGGCGAGAACCATGGTTCCGCGCGCGTCGCGAATGAACTTGTTGGTACGCTTGATCATGCCGTGGCGCTTACCGGCGGCGGCTGCAACAACCTTGCCGGTCGCAGTGATCTTGAACCGCTTCTTTGCAGCGGACTTCGTCTTCATCTTGGGCATTTTGCTACTCCGTTTTTGTATCGAAACAGGCAGACGAGGCCTATTTCAAGCTATTCAGGAACGGCCACGGCATGCCCTGCCGGACCGTTCGGACGCGCGCTTATAACCGCAGTCGGCTAAAAGCGCAACGGGGAAAGCAAACTTCCCCTTGCGATGGTGATTCATGCGGCCGCAAAGGCCGGCGCAAATTATTTCGGGGCGAGAACCATCATCATCTGACGGCCTTCGAGCTTCGGCTCGGCCTCCACCTTGGCAATCGCCTGGGTGTCTTCCTTCACCTGGAGGAGAAGCTTCATGCCGAGTTCCTGGTGGGCCATTTCGCGGCCGCGGAACTTCAGCGTTACCTTCACCTTGTCGCCATCATCAAAGAAACGGCCCATAGCCTTCATCTTCACGTCATAGTCATGCGTGTCGATGTTGGGGCGCATCTTGATTTCTTTAACTTCGACGATCTTCTGTTTCTTGCGCGCTTCAGCGGCCTTTTTCTGGGTCGAGTACTTCAGCTTGCCGAGATCGAGGATCTTGCACACCGGCGGTTCAGCGTTCGGCGAAATCTCAACGAGATCGAGACCGGCCTCCTCCGCCAGTTTCAAAGCCTGATCCGTCGGCATGCTACCGAGGTTCTGGCCCTCTTCATCAATAAGCTGAACTCTGGGAACCCGAATTTCCCGGTTGGAGCGCGGCCCCTCCTTGACGGGGGCATCGGCTTTGAAAGGTCTGCGAATGGTCGTATTCTCCTGATCTGTTTCTGGATCACGTCAGCAAAAAACAGCTTGTTTGGTACAAGCGGCGGAAATGTCGTTATTGCCGTGGCGAAGTCAATAGCATATCTGCCCGAAAAGATCACCTGTTGCCACGGTTTTTGCAAATACGCGCCGTTGTTGCGCGAAAAATCAGGAGAATTGCATATAGATGACCGAACAAGCCGCTGAATTCCTGCGTGTAGGCCCCGACAACGACAGCCGCGACATCGCTTTCCTCCATCGCCCGGCCACTTCGCAGGGGAACGCGCCCATGCTGGTATGGCTCGGTGGTTATCGTTCCGACATGACCGGAACCAAGGCGATCGAGCTTGATCGCTTCGCAGCGGAAAACGGTCTTGCCTGCCTGCGCCTCGATTATTCCGGCCACGGCGCTTCCGGCGGCGATTTCAAAAAAGGCACCATTTCAAGATGGCTGGAAGAGGCGCTCGCCGTGGTACGCGCAAAGGCGCCATCGCGTGTTGTCCTCGTCGGCTCATCAATGGGCGGCTGGATTGCCCTGCGCATGGTCGAGGAGCTGCGGAAAGCGGACGGCGCGCCCTCCGTCGCCGGTCTTGTTCTCATTGCGCCTGCACCGGATTTCACGGCAGAACTGATAGAGCCCAGCCTGTCGGATGCGGAAAAGACTTCTCTGGCGGAAAAGGGTTATTTCGAGGAACATTCGGAATATAGTCCCGAGCCCAACATCTTCACCCGCGCACTGATGGAAGACGGAAAACGGAACCGTGTGCTCACGGGCATCATCACCACCGGCTGCCCCGTCCATATATTGCAGGGCATGCGCGATCCCGACGTTCCCTATCAGCATGCCCTGAAGCTCGTCGAACATCTTCCCGCCGACGACGTGGTGCTGACGCTGATCCGCGATGGCGACCACCGGCTTTCCCGGCCGCAGGATATCGAGCGCATGCTCGCGGCGGTCAAAGCCCTTGCAATATAGGTATTTGCGCAACGCTCTTAACCATATTCAACGAGTCTTGCGCATCGCCGATTGCTAGCGATTGACTCAAACCCCCTATCCCTCTTAACTTTTCGTTAAGAATTAAGGGACGGGTTTCATGATGAACGCACCGCTGGCGCGTGCTCTGTTGTTTGCAGTTGCTGCCGGGCTAATGACTGCTGCCTCCGCCATGGCGGAAATCAAGGGAAGCCCCTCCATGGTGACGGGCGGGATCACGTCCCAGCCGATCGGCCATTATGAGTTCTGTCAGAAATATGCCGACGAGTGCAACATCCGCAGCAAGGTGACGCCGCCGCCGCGCGTTACCGATTATGGCTGGGGTGTCGTTCGCGAAATCAATACTTCCGTCAACACGACCATCGTGGCGATGACCGACCAGGAAATCTACGGCAAGGACGAAGTCTGGGAATATCCGACGACCGCCGGCGACTGCGAGGATTTCGTGCTGCTGAAGCGCAAGAAGCTGATCGAGCGTGGTTTCTCCGTGGCCGACCTCCTGATCACCGTCGTGCGCAAGCCGGATGGTGAAGGCCATGCCGTGCTGACGCTTCGCACCACCGACGGCGACTATATTCTCGACAACCTGACTGACGACGTGAAGCTCTGGACCGACACCAACTACACCTATCTGAAGCGGCAGGCGTCCTTCAATACGGGCCGCTGGGTCTCCATCGAGGATGGCCGCGACGTGCTGGTTGGCGCATTGCGCTGATCAGGGGATATAGTCTCGACGCAAAAAGCCCGCAGCGAACGCCGCGGGCTTTTCGTTCATTAGCCATTGCCGATGATGATACCGGCAGCCAGCACCAGCGAACCGCCAAGCACCACCTGAAACACCGCCCGCAGGAACGGCGTTTCCATGAAGCGGTTCTGGATGAAGGCGATGGCCCAGAGTTCCACGAAAACGACGATGGCGGCAATGGCCGTCGCCGTCCAGAAATGCGGGATGAGATAGGGCAGCGCATGGCCGAGGCCACCGATGGCCGTCATGATGCCCGAGGCGAAGCCCCGTTTGACCGGAGAGCCGCGGCCCGACAATTTGCCATCATCATGAGCGGCTTCAGTGAAACCCATGGAGATGCCCGCGCCGACGGAGGCCGAAAGACCGATCAGGAAGGTCTGCCAGGTATCCTGCGTGGCGAAGGCCGCCGCGAAGATCGGCGCGAGCGTCGAAACGGAGCCGTCCATCAGACCCGCAAGACCCGGCTGCACATAAGTCAGAAGAAATTGCCGCTTTGCGGTTTCGGCCTCATCGGTCCGGTCGTTTTCATCGAGATGTTTTTCTTCCAGCCGTTGCGCGATGTCTTCATGGCCCCGCTCTGCCTCGGCCAGATCGCCGAGCAGCTTGCGCGTCGAGGCGTCGGTGGTGCGCTTGACGGCCTCATCGTAGAAACGGATCGCCTGGGCTTCCATCAATTCCGCCTGGGCACGGATCTTCTCGAGCGACAGGTTTTTTACCAGCCAGTCCGGCGTGCGCTCGTAAAAGCCGCGCACATGTTCGCGGCGGATCAGCGGAATGGTTTCACCGAAACGGCGGCGATGCATGTCGATCAGGACATTTCGATGCTGCTGCTCAACCTCGGCCATATCGTCGAAGACTTTGGCCGATTGCGGATATTGCCCACGCAGATGGTCGGCATAGGAGCGGTAGATGCGGGAATCGTCTTCTTCGGACGAGATGGCGAGTGCCAGGATTTCCTGTTCACCGAGGGAGGAAAACGGGCGCTTGGACAGGGAAAAAAGACTGCGAAACATGGCTGAAACCTTTTTTAGAATAATTCTAAATACATCCGGACCACATCGGGATCAAGCCGCTTTAGAATAATTCTAACAAGGCAAAGGGTCGCATTGCGGACCATGGCGCGGCGGGGTAAATTTGCCAAAAAGGAAACACGATGCAGGACCAAGTCGCGGCAAGAGCCGCCCACAATGCGGAAATTCAGGACAGGGCGGAAAAGGCCATGGCGGAGATCGGCGTCGATGCCGGTTTCATCGATCTGCTGGTGGAAACTTTCTACGGCCGCGTTCTCAACCACCCGACGCTTGGCCCGGTCTTCGACGCGCGGCTTGCCGGGCGCTGGCCGGAACATATGGCCAGGATGAAACAGTTCTGGACGGCCGTCGCCTTCAAGAATGGCGGTTATGGCGGCAAGCCGGTGCAGGCCCATCTCGGGGTAAAGGGCTTGGCGGCAGAGCTTTTCCCGCAATGGCTCGCGCTTTTCTCCGCCACGCTCGATGACATCGCGCCGAGCAGGGAGGCCCATCATTGGTTCATGGAAACGGCGGAACGCATCGCCAGAAGCCTGACGCTTTCGCTGTTTTATAATCCCGCAATGGACGACCCGGCGTTAAGAAGCAGCGCGCCGTAATCCGCACCGGAAGCGGGAAGAGCGGACCAAGCAACAATCGGCAAGCACTGCGGAAGATCACGCAAGTTTCGAACATTCCCTCTTGATGGCCGCAAGGATAAATGTTTAGTAGCCAGCGGGAGGCGTACCGTGCGGTTCGCCTGTATTATGCAGACATATCAAGGCTTATCGACATGGATCGCAGATCATTTATCCGCAAGGCAGGCGCTGTCGGCGCCGGCGTAACCGCAACGGCGCTTGCCGCCCCGGCCATCGCACAGGAAAACCCCAAGATCACCTGGCGCATGACGTCGTCCTTTACCAAGGGCCTCGACATTTTGTTCGGTGCTGGCCAGATCGTTGCCGACCATGTCAAGGAAGCCTCCGGCGGCAACTTCGTCATCCAGCATTTCGCCGGCGGTGAAATCGTGCCGGCGCTGCAGGCAGCGGATGCGGTGACGGCCGGAACCGTCGAAATGGCGCATACCTGCTCCTATTATTATGTCGGCAAGGATCCGACCTTCGCGCTCGGAACCTCCGTCCCCTTCGGTCTCAACGCACGCCAGACCAATGCCTGGTTCAACCAGGCCGGCGGCAACGAGCTGCTCAATGAATTCCTTGCCCAGCACAATATCTATTCGATCCTGCTCGGCAATACCGGTGCCCAGATGGGTGGCTGGTTCCGCAAGGAAATCAACACCATCGACGATCTCAAGGGCCTGAAGATGCGTATTGCCGGCCTCACCGGCCAGGTGATGCAGAAGGTTGGCGTGACCCCGCAGCAGATCGCCGGCGGCGATGTTTATGCCGCGCTGGAAAAGGGCACGATCGACGCCACCGAATTCGTCGGCCCCTATGACGACCAGAAGCTCGGCTTCTACAAGGTCGCGAAGTACTACTACTATCCAGCATGGTGGGAAGGCGGCCCGGCCGTGCATGCTTTCGTGAACCTGCAGAAGTTCAACGAGCTGCCTGAGAACTACAAGCGCATTCTGAAAGACGCCTGCGCCGCCGGCAGCGCCAGCATGCTGGAGCGTTACGATGCCCGCAACCCGAAAGCGCTGAAGGAACTGGTGGCGCAGGGCGCCATCCTGCGCCCCTTCAGCCAGGAAATCCTCGACGTCTGCCACAAGGCAGCACTGGAGACCTATGCGGAGATTTCTGCCAAGAACGAAAACTTCAAGAAGATCTATGAAAGCCAGCAGGCCTTCAAGAAGGACGCCTATCTCTGGGCCCAGATCGCCGAATATACTTATGATACCTACATGATGATCCAGCAGCGTAACGGCACGCTCTGATCCCTCGTCATTTTCCGACGATCTTTAGAGGTTCATCGGGTTTCGAACGGTCATCCGGCATCTGCCGGGTGGCCGTTTTGTTTGGCGAGACCAGTTTCCACACTTCCCTTTCGCGCCAGTCAACTGGGCTCATGCCGGTGACACGGCGGAATTCCCGGTTGAAATTGGACTTGGTCTGAAAGCCGGCGGACAACATGATCGCTGTCACCGATTGCTCCGTTTCCTCCAGCAACCGGCAGGCTTCGCGGATGCGGAGCTGGTTGACATATTGCGAGACATTGACGCCGAGCAGGCGATTGATCGCGCCCGAAATCTGCCGGCTTGGCAGGCCGAGGCGTCTTGCAAGCCGCGACAGATTGAGGTTCTCATCGCGGTAGAGCGCCTGTGTCTCCATCAGCCGATCGACCCTTGCGACGATGTCCCGATCCTGTTCGGAAGGCTCCGCCGGCGGTGACACCTCCGTAACCGACTCCGCGGCCGTTTCAGGCGCTTTGCTTTTGCCGGCCAGAGTGACCATGAGGCCAATCAACAACAAGCCGAGCAGATTGGCATTGCTGATGAGAGCTGCAACATTCTGCCCCTGCGCCCATTCGAAATCGAAAACCACCAGCAGGTCAAAAAGAGCGGAAACACACAGTGCAACGGCGGCGATGATGAGCGCCCGGTGCGCCGAGGCGACGCTGGCGAACTGCGCCTCGTCCAGCCCGTCCGGCCCCTTTCTCCCCAGAAGAAGCAGGGCGATGGCGTGGCCGACAAAAATGACGATCAGCGCGGGGTCGATCGCAGCCGGGAACGCAAATTCCAGCACGACAATCAACAGGGGCGACAGGGCCAGACTGGCGAGCATCGCTCTGCGGCTCTCGGCCCCCACCCCCATCAATCCGCGAAAGGCGATGTAGACGAGCGGCGGCAGGCAGGCGGCAAGGATCGGCAGAACATAACGCATTTCGCTGATACCATACCCCCAGCGCAGGCCGACAAGGACGGATTGCACGGCGCAAAGGGCAATGGACGCCAGAAAGGCCCGGTTGGTCCGCACATCGTCTCCACTTCGAAGGAAGACGATGAACATGACGACCAGCAGAAGCGCCACGACAAAAGGCAGCGGAATGAACAGCACGAAGGATATCCCCTGAACGAGACTTATATTGCCCATTCATGGACCAGATCGCGTTTCGGTACGACCTCAAACGCGATCAAGGACGCGGAAAACCTGTGATGGCGCAGACTGCACCTCGTTCCTTTCACCGCACGAGGTTTTCATGCACACCTTCACAGCCATCACGACCTTACTGTTTTCCGCTCTCGCCACCCAACCGCTTTTTGCGGGCGAGGCTGTCGGCGTCAGCGACATCGCCATTCACTCGCCTGAACGGGGCAAGGATCTTGCCGTGACGATCTGGTATCCAACGGACGGCAAGGGCACGCAGGTGTTTTCAGGCGAGGACCGCATTTTTCAGGGCACACCCGTTTTCAAGGACGGCGCGGTGCAGCCGGGCCGTCTGCCACTCGTGCTTCTCTCCCACGGCTCGGGTTCACGAGTGAGCGGCATGGCCTGGATCGCCGCGAAACTTGCAAGTGAAGGTTTCATCGTCGCCGGCACCAACCATCCCGGCACGACAAGCGGCGATTCCACGCCGGCCGATACGCCGAAAATCTGGGAACGCACAGGTGATCTTTCCACGATCGCCACGGCCCTTATGACACAGGGCAAGTGGTCCGCCTCGATTGATGCCGGCAGGATCGGTGTCCTCGGCTTTTCGCTGGGCGGCAGCGCGGCGATGGAGATATCCGGTGCCCGCGCCGATCTCGACGCTTATGCGCGTTATTGCGAAAACTATGCCACGATGATGGATTGCCGATGGTTTGCCGGTAGCAGGGCTTATGTCAATAACGAGCCGGCCAGTGTGCCGAAGCTCGATCTCAGAACCCTCGACAAGGCCCGTTTCGAGCAGCAGAACCACGATCCTCGCATCCGTTCCGCCGTGCTGGTCGATCCCGGTCTCGCACTCGCCTTCCAGCCGGACAGCCTGAGACAGATCGATATTCCGCTCACCTTCATCAATCTCGGTAGCAAGGGTAAAATTCCGCCCGCCGTGCTGGCGGACAAGCTGGCGGACGAGGTACCGGGTGCCGCCTATCAGCAAGTCGACGAGGCCGACCATTTCAGCTTCCTGCCCCTCTGCAAAGAGGGCGCCAGCGCGTTTCTCAAATCCGTCGACGAACGCGATCCGATCTGCGAACCGGCCGGGCCGCGCGATCGTTCCGATATTCACGCCGAGCTCGAAAAAATGATCGTTGCCGCATTCAACAGGACGCTGAAGCCCGGACAATAGGCAACCGGGAGGTCTAGCCAATCCGCTTGTAAAACAGGGTCGTGCCGCAATAACGCCCATCGGGAAACAGGGCATAATCGGGAATGACGCCGACCCTCTCCCAGCCGAGGCGGGGATAGATCGCCTCGGCATCACTGCCGGTGGCCGTATCCAGCACCAGAAGGGTACGGCCACGAGCCGCCGCTTCCTGCTCCACCTTTTCCATAAGCCTGCGGGCAAGACCGAGGCCCCGCGCCGAGGGATGCACGAGAAGCTTCATCAGATCGCCGCGATGCGGCTGGTTGGGTTTGGAAGCAAGTCCAACCTGAACGGTGCCCACCACCCTGCCATCCACTTCCGCCACCACATGAATGGTACCGCCCTCGCCCACATTTTCTGCGACGGCCTGCCAGAAGGGTTCCGCATCCTGCAGGGAAAAGGGCAACATGAAGCCGACGGATGCGCCGCCATTCACGCAGGCAGCAAGAACGTCGCAGAGTTCGGGCAGGACATCGATGGTCTCTTGCCCGTTCAATACACGGATGGTGGCCATATAAACTCCTCTTGAAAATCAGCGCTGCCGTTGATCCAGCACGACGGCGTAACGGGCGGTTTTTTCGGAAGGGTTGTGAAAAACGTGCCCCTCGCCCACCGGCATGAACAGGCAATCTCCAGGCTCCAGCCGGTGCACCACACCGCCGCTCGTCATTTCCAACACACCTTCGAAAAGCCAGACATATTGCGTCATGCCCCGGCTTGCCGCATGCGGCGGAAATCCGACACGCGCGCCTGCTGGAAACTCGACTTCGACAATATCGACATCGGAACCGACACGGGGCGGGGAAATGGCGCGGCGGACATAACCGGTCTCCGGGTCTTTCCAGAGCTGCTGGTCGCGCTTCTTCACCAGCGGGGAAACCACCTCTTGATCTTCGGCAAAGAAACCGGAGAGTGAAAGACCAAGGGCTGCGCAGATGCGGGCAAGCAGCGAGGCAGTGGGGCTCGCCTCACCACGCTCGATGCGCGAGATCATGGCGCGGCTGACGCCGGATTCGGAGGCGAGCCGGTCCAGCGTCAGGCCGTTTTCAGCCCGCAGCGCCTTGATCCGCCCGCCGATCGAACGTTCGAGAATATGATCTTCGTTTTCCATCATATGAGACTAGAATTCTCATATGATGGAGTCAATATCCATGATGATGGAAATCAAGGCCGTGTGTTGCGGCTGGCTCGGCGCGGCAAAATGACGGCTCAGGCACCGACCTGGGCGATCCAGTCGTTCAGATTATAGTAGTTTGTTACTCGGCTAACCTTCCCATCCTTCAGGTCGAAGAAGGCACCGGCCGGCAGAACGTATTTCTGGCCATTCGCCTCCGGCAGGCCCTCGTCGGTTACCAGATATTCGCCGTTCACGATGAATTCGGCAGAGGCGCGTTTGCCATCTGCGCTTGCCATGATCACCATCTCTGTGAGGTTTTCCCGGTAGCAGCGGTTCATATGATCCATGAAGGAGGCGAAGGCGGCTTTGCCGGTCTGGCGCTCGCCCTGATTTATGTCATGCACCACCTCATCGTGAAGCAATGCCAGGAAGGCGTCCATGTCCTGACGGTTGAAGGCATCGTAATAGGCGCGGATGGTCTCGGCAGCGGTCATCGTCTTCTCCGTTCATGCTTGCGCGGGTGTTCCATGACGGTATAACCAGTGCAACCGAGAGTGAAAATGCCCATGACCGTCGAAATCAAGTCTCTTTCCGGCATCGACGCCGCACCCTATTTCGATGATCTCGCGCGCCTGCGGATCACGGTCTTCCGTGCCTTCCCCTATCTCTATGACGGTTCACTGGATTACGAGCGCAAATATCTCGCGACCTATGCCAATACGGACGGTGCGGTCTTCGTCCTGGCGCTTGATGATGGGCGCGTCGTCGGCATGTCCACCGGCATGCCGATGGTGGCGGAGACCGATGAGGTGAAGGTACCCTTCGTCAAGGCGGGTTACGATCCGTCGCAGTTCTTCTATTTCGGCGAAAGCGTGCTGCTGTCAGGCTATCGCGGCCACGGCCTTGGCGTCAGGTTTTTCGAGGAACGGGAGGCTCACGCAAGACGCCTGAACTTCGACTGGTGCACCTTCTGCGCAGTCGAGCGGCCCGCCAACCATCCACGCCGCCCGGCCGATTACGTGCCGCTCAATGCCTTCTGGGAAAAGCGCGGTTATCGCCACCATCCCGAATTGCGCACCAGCTTCACATGGCAGGACCTCGACGAGAACAGCGAAAGTGCAAAACCGCTGTCTTTCTGGATGAAGAACATCGCCGGAGATGGAAACGCATGACACGGTTAGCCGCCAGCCAATATGCCATCGAACTGATCGAGACATGGGAGGCCTATGCCGCGCATCTTTCCGCCATCGTCCGCGAGGCCAAGAAAAAGGGCGCGGAGCTGCTACTTCTGCCGGAATATTCGGCGATGGCGCTAACCGGGCAGCTGCCGCACGACGCCCGCTCCGATCTGCACCGTTCCATCGAAGAGATACAGCCGCTCATCCCCTCCTGGGTGGAGCTTTGCGAAGAGCTGGCGCGACAGCACCAGATTCTGTTCCAGCCCGGCAGCGCGCCGGTGAAGGACCCGGACGGCAAGTTTCGTAACCGGGCATGGCTCTTTGGCCCGGATGGACTGATCGGTTATCAGGACAAGCAGATCATGACCCGCTTCGAGCGGGAGCAATGGAACATCCATGCGGGAGTGGAGGGTTTGAAGGCCTTCGAGACGAGCATCGGCAGGCTCGGCATCCTGATCTGTTATGACAACGAATTCCCGATGCTAGGCCGCAAGCTTGCAGAGCTCGGTGTGGAACTGGTGCTGGCCCCAAGCTGCACCGACACTTTGGCCGGCGCTTACCGGGTACGCATCGGCGCGCAGGCACGGGCGCTGGAAAATCAATATGCCGTCCTCTCCTCCCCCACCGCGGGCGAAGCGCCCTGGTCCCCCGCCGTCGATGAAAATCGCGGCCGGGCCGCCCTTTACGTGCCGTCCGATTACGGCATGCCGGCATCCGGCATCCTTGCAGAAAGCGAAAGCGATGCGGTAACGGAGAGCACGCTGCTGATAGCAGATATCGATCTTGCCGCCGTGGCAAGGCTCCGTACCGAAGGACAGGTTGCCACTCGCCGCGACTGGCCGGAGCAATTTGCGGTCTGAAAGCCCATTTTAAAGGGCTTTTAACCAAATTCCCGCTTTGCGGCATGACAAGCCCCTGCTATAGCGCGGAACATGAGCACAAATTCGACCCGCACGCCCCTGGACCATATCCGCAACTTCTCGATCGTTGCCCACATCGATCACGGCAAATCGACGCTGGCCGACCGGCTGATCCAGTCGACGGGCGGCCTTGCCGAACGCGACATGTCGGAACAGGTTCTCGATTCGATGGATATCGAGCGCGAGCGCGGCATCACCATCAAGGCCCAGACCGTGCGCCTGCACTACAAGGCGAATAACGGCGAGACCTATGTGCTGAACCTCATCGACACGCCCGGCCACGTCGACTTCGCCTACGAAGTGTCCCGTTCGCTTTCGGCCTGCGAAGGCTCGCTGCTGGTGGTTGACGCGTCGCAGGGCGTGGAAGCCCAGACGCTCGCCAACGTCTATCAGGCGATCGACAATAATCACGAGCTGGTCACGGTGCTCAACAAGATCGACCTGCCGGCGGCCGAACCCGACCGCATCAAGGAACAGATCGAGGAAGTGATCGGCATCGACGCTTCCGATGCGGTGATGATCTCGGCCAAGACCGGTCTTGGCATTCCCGATGTTCTGGAAGCCATCGTCCACCGCCTGCCGCCGCCAAAGAGCGAAGTTGGCGAAAACGGGCCGCTGAAGGCGCTGCTGGTCGACAGCTGGTACGACACCTATCTCGGCGTCATGGTTCTGGTGCGCGTCATCGACGGCGTGCTGAGCAAGGGCCAGCAGATCCGCATGATGGGCTCGGGCGCGAAATACGGCATCGAGCGCGTCGGTGTACTGACGCCGAAGATGGTCAATGTCGACAGCCTCGGCCCCGGCGAAATCGGTTTCATCACCGCCTCGATCAAGGAAGTGGCCGATACCCGTGTCGGCGATACCATCACCGACGACAAGCGCCCGACGGCGCAGGCCCTGCCCGGCTTCAAGCCGGCACAGCCTGTGGTGTTCTGCGGCCTCTTCCCGGTCGATGCGGCCGATTTCGAAGACCTGCGTGCAGCTGTCGGTAAGCTTCGCCTCAACGACGCCTCCTTCTCCTTCGAAATGGAATCGTCTGCCGCCCTCGGCTTCGGTTTCCGCTGCGGCTTCCTCGGCCTGCTGCATCTCGAAATCATTCAGGAACGCCTCGAGCGCGAGTTCAATCTCGATCTCGTCGCCACTGCCCCTTCGGTTGTCTATGAAATGACGCTGACGGACGGCACGGAAAAGGAACTTCACAACCCGGCCGATATGCCTGACGTGGTGAAGATCAAGGAAATCCGCGAGCCGTGGATCAGGGCGACGATCATGACGCCGGACGAATATCTCGGCGGCATCCTGAAACTGTGTCAGGACCGGCGCGGCCTGCAGACGGAGCTGACCTATGTCGGCAACCGTGCGATGATTACCTATGAACTGCCACTCAACGAAGTGGTGTTCGATTTCTACGACCGCCTGAAATCCATCTCCAAGGGTTATGCCTCGTTCGACTACAACATCATCGACTATCGCGAAGGCGATCTCGTCAAGATGTCGATCCTTGTGAACGGCGACCCCGTTGATGCTCTCTCCATGCTGGTACACCGCTCTGCGGCCGACCGGCGCGGGCGTGGCATGTGCGAAAAGCTGAAGGAACTCATTCCGCCGCACATGTTCCAGATCCCGATCCAGGCCGCCATCGGCGGCAAGGTCATTGCCCGCGAAACCGTGCGCGCCCTGCGCAAGGACGTGACGGCGAAGTGTTACGGCGGCGACGCAACGCGTAAACGCAAGCTTCTGGACAAGCAGAAGGAAGGCAAGAAGCGCATGCGCCAGTTCGGCAAGGTGGAAATTCCGCAGGAAGCCTTCATCGCCGCTCTGAAGATGAACGACGAATAAGCGGCAATCATTTGTCATCGCTATCGGAGGGAGGCTCACAGCCTCCCTTTTGCGTTTGAAGGCACATCCTCAGGCGTGCAGCTTCGCACCCTTGGTGATCTTGTCGACGATCTTCCTGTCGGCCCTGAGCGCCATGCCGACCACCCTGGCAGTTTCGGGAGAAAACTCCGAAAACACCTGACGATTGGCGACATCATGCCCGGTGGCGAACATCTCCTCGATATAGAGCGATGTCGTAACATCGCGCTCTAGGGAACGCTGGTGGATTTTGCGCAACGCCTCCTGATCCGTGGCCATGACCACGATCGGCTGGATGGACAGCGGATTGTAGACGTTGCCTGCCCCATCGCGATATGGTTCCCCGATGATCTCTCCGGTCTGGGCGACGATACCGGACATGAGAAATGCGGTGACGTTCAGTTTTTGCCACACGGCAAGGTCATCGCGAAGGATGACGGCGATCTTGGTATCAAACATGCGAACTCAATCCGGCTGTGGTTACGAAAGAGAAGATATTCTAACGCCTCGGGGCGTCAGCGATCTTGAACGTTCGTGCAAATTCGAAGGGATCGTGCAGGCCCGCTCCAGCGAGGGCATAGAGCGCATCGAAGCGCGCTTTCACGGCAATGCCTACGCGCCGCATCGCCATGATACCTATGCGCTCGGCGTCACGCTTTCCGGCGTCCAGACCTTTTCCTATCGCGGCACATCGCATTTCAGCATGCCGGGAAATGTCATCGTTCTGCATCCCGATGAAGTTCACGATGGCGGCGCAGGCACGGAGGAAGGCCTGCATTATCGCATGCTCTACCTTCCACCGGAGAAAACGACAGAGGCGGGATATAACACGCTGCCCTTTGCCCAAAGTGCCGTCATCGAAGACGAAGAATTCCGCCAATGCCTGACCGAGGCACTCGGCAATCTCGACGGCGAACCTGGCAGTCTGCTTCTCACCGACTGGCAATCGCGGCTTTCGGATCTGCTCTGGAAACATTCGAACGGAAGCGCCAGACCCATCAAGTGGATCGACCGTGCCGCCGTTCTGCGGTGCCGGGACTATCTGCTGGAGAACAGCGCCGACACCGTTGGGTCACAGGAGCTGGAGCAGATAAGCGGGCTCGACCGCTTCACGCTCTTCCGGCACTTCCGTTGCCTGTTCGGCACCAGCCCGCACCGTTATCTCATCATGCGCCGGCTGCAAAAATGCAAGGACATGATGCGCGCGGGTGCGAGCCTTGCCGAAACGGCCTTTGCCTGCGGCTTTGCGGATCAGGCGCATTTCACCCGGCATTTCAAAAATGCCTTCGGCATGCCGCCGGGCCGCTGGTTGCGCCTTATCTCGCACTAGTCATTCCGGAAACAGGATCGACCGATGCGCCGCAGCCCCTGCCATGGCGCCGTCGCCCACCGAAAGGGCGACCGAGCCGGCGGGTCTCGCCACATCACCGCAGGCGAAGATGCCGCGGGCGGTGGTCTGTTTCATCGGGTCCGTCACGATGCTCGCCCCCATCGGCCCCTCTTCCACGGCGCAGCCGAGTTTTTCGATCCAGTCGGCAGCGATCTGCAATTTCGGCTGGGTGAAAAGACCAGCCAAAGCAATGCTGCGCCCATCCGAAAGAACCACATCCGCGTGCCCGGCAATTTCCCTGATGCCAGTTTTTTCTACCTGCACACCCCGGGCCGACAATTGCGCGTTCTGGTCCGCATCCGGCTCGAATATGCCGTTGGTGAAAAAGGTCGTCTCACCCCAGTCCGGAAGCATCAGCGCATGGTGAATGGCCAGGGGCGAAGCCGCAATGACGCCGATTTTGCCCTGGTTGAGTTCGTAACCATGACAATAGGGGCAATGGAAAACCGAAGAGCCCCA
Organism: Agrobacterium tumefaciens; assembly: GCA_017744915.1. Taxonomy (GTDB): domain Bacteria; phylum Pseudomonadota; class Alphaproteobacteria; order Rhizobiales; family Rhizobiaceae; genus Agrobacterium; species Agrobacterium tumefaciens_I. The sequence goes on along the minus strand of JAGIAH010000009.1, from coordinate 153,547 downwards.
GCGCTCCTTCAGCCCGGCAATATCCGGCAATTCATCGGTGACACCCATGGCAAGGATGAGCCGATCCGCCCTTTCGCGGCGAGTACCGTCGATCTCGACCACGAAATCGCCGAAAGACCCGGAGGCATCGGTCACCCTGCCCTCAACCCGATCTATCGTCTGGTAGCGTTCGATCTGGCGGCGCGCCTCGGCGATAATGTCGCCCGGTGCCTTGCCGTCCTGCCCGAGAAATCCGTGCGAATGGCTGGCGAAACGGTTCCTGCGCTCGCCTGCATCCACGATCAAAATGTTTTTTCTGGCACGGCCAAGCTGCAGGGCGGCCGAGAGGCCGGCATAACTGCCGCCGATGATAATGACGTCGAATTTCATGATGCACCACCGTTTAGGGACCAAGGCGGAACCGCCATCGTTTCACGATACTTATATTGTTACATGAAATGAGAAGTCAATGGTCACGCAACTTATATTGTTACGTCATCGGGAAGATGGTAGCGTTGATTAAGAGAAACGGGCCTGAACGATGAGACACGATACGCGCCTTTCGAGGGTGCTTCACATTCTGATCCATATGGAAAAACACGAGGGCGCGGCGACGTCCGAGAGCATCGCCGCCATGCTGCAAACCAACCCGGTGGTGGTGCGCAGGACCATGGCCGGGTTGCGGGAGCATGGTTATGTATCCTCGGAAAAAGGCCATGGCGGCGGCTGGGTGCTGGCGCGGCCGCTCAGCGAAATCACGCTGCTCGATATCTACCGGGCGCTCGGAACACCGGAACTCTTCTCGATAGGGCTGGCGGGCGACAATCCGAACTGCGTCATCGAGCAGGCCGTCAACGCAGCACTTTTCGACGCCATGAACGAGGCGGAAAATATTCTGTTGTCCCGTTTCGGAAGCATCAGGCTTTCGGCGCTCGCGGAAGAATCGATTGCCCGCTGGTCCCACGTTTCCAACCACCCCTCCGCCATGGAGCAGCTTTAGAGACCGTAGACGGATTGCGCGCACGAAAAAACCGCCTGCCCGAAGGCAGGTGGTTTTTTCATATCAGCAGGCCCGTTAAGGCTGGGTCTGCGTGCCGCCGGTATTCGGGCTTGCCGGTGCGGTATTGTTCACAGGCGGCGTTGCCGGAGTAGTCGGAGCCATGGGTGCCGGTGCCTGATCCGTTGCCGCAGGCGGCGTGGTGGAGGACGTCGTTGCCGGATCGGTGGTCGGGCCGCTCATCTGCGACCACGCAAAAATGCCCACCAATACGACAGCGATGATCGCCAGCCACGGCACCCAGGACGATGACGTGCGGGCACGTGGTTCATTGCTGATATTCACTTCCGGACGAAGATCGCGGTCCGGACGCGGGTTGTTGGGATCGAATGTCATGGTGTTTCCTCCTCTTCATTCTGCGGAGAAAACGGTCTTCACGCGATTTTGTTCCGATTTCTGCCACCCATTCAGGACAGGTGGCGATCCGGCGCCTGCCGAAGGGCCTCCGCCAGCACCGTCATGACCTGTGGACCAGCCATTTGCGAGACGTTGAAACGCATGAAACCGGAGGCGCTCTGCGAGGAACTGAACACATTGCCCGGTGCCAGAACCACCTGCCGGGAAAGCGCCCTGCGCGCCACGTCGGCGGCATCCACCCCATCCGGCAGGCGGCACCACAAAAACATGCCCGCCTGCGGCTCGATCCACGGGATACACCCAACCGATTTCAGACGCGCCGCCGCCTCCGGCACCGCTGCCGCGAGACGCTGTCTGAGAGCCTCGACGTGCTTGCGGTAACTGCCGTCCGTCAGAAGCGAGAGAATCAATGCCGCCGAAAAATGGGTTCCGCCGAAAGCAGTGGCGATCTTGAGGTCAGTCAGGGCTTCCACCCATGCCTGGGGCGCCGCGATGAAACCGCACCGCACGGAAGCCGACAGTGTTTTGGAAAAACTGCCGATCTGGACGACGCGGTTCAGACCATCGAAGGCCGCCAGCCGGGGAGCCGCCTGGGTTTCGAAATCGGCAAAAATATCATCCTCGATGATGGTCAGGCCCGCCTGTTCGGCCAGCATCAGCAGACGATGCGCGGAAACGGCGGAAAGCCTTGCGCCCGTGGGATTATGGATGGCGGAATTGGTGATATATAGCCGTGGCTGATGCTCTTTCAGCGCCTGTTCGAAAAGCGGCAGGTCCGGTCCGGTTGGCGTATAGGGCACACCGACGATCTTCACCCGATGCGCCCGCAAGAGGGCATGGAAATTGAAATAGCAGGGATCGTCGACAATCACCGTATCCCCCGGCTGCAGCAGGAAACGGCAGAGAAGATCGATCGCCTGCGTGCCGGAATCGGTGAGCATGATCTGGCTTGTACCTGCCTGCACACCGTGTTCGGCGAGCCTGCGCGACAGAAGCTGGCGCAGCGGCAACAGCCCCATCGGGCTGCCATAATCCGTCAGCAAGGCGGCATCGCCGCGGGCGAGCCCCCGCAGCGCCCGCCTCAATGCCTCCTGCGGCATCCATGATGCAGGAAGCCAACCGCAACCGGGCTTGGCAAGGGTAACACCATCATCCAGCGCCTGGCGTGAAACCCATAAGGGATCCACCGCCCTGTCGAACCGCGGCTCGATATCGGCCAGCGACAGGGGCGCAAGCGGACCCGAGACAAAAAAACCGGAACCGGGCCTTGAGCTTATCGTCCCATCCGCCACGAGCCGGTCGTAAGCCTCGACGACGGTGGAGGTGGAAACCTGCATGGTCTTTGCCAATGCCCGCACGGAGGGCAGGCGCGCTCCCGGAACGAGGCTGCGTGCGGCGATGCGCTGGCGAATGCTGGCCATCACCTTGTCTATGCGTGTGCCTGCCGCGACTTGTCCGTCCACATCCATTCCCAACCGTACCGCTCTCACAACCATAACAGTTTCTTGAAATTGTATCGGATTGTCGCTGTTCGCGCCAGCCGTTCGGGATCAAGAAAAGCAAAACGCAGGAGATGAGAATGGACAAGACGACAAGAGGGTGGCTGAACGGCCTGACGGGCGTGGTGATATTCAGCGGCTCGCTGCCCGCGACACGCATTGCGGTGACGGGTTTCGATCCGGTATTCCTGACCGTTGCCCGCGCCAGCATTGCCGGGCTATTGGCGCTCGCTTTGCTTTTCCTGTTCCGGCAGAGGCGCCCGGCACGCGACGATCTAACGTCGCTTTTTATCGTCTCGCTCGGTGTCGTCGTCGGTTTCCCGCTCCTGACCGCCCTGGCCCTGCGGCATGTCACCTCGGCACATTCCATTGTTTTCGTGGGGCTGCTGCCGCTCGCAACCGCAATCTTCGCCGTGCTGCGTGGCGGGGAACGCCCGCGCCCCGTCTTCTGGCTGTTTTCCTGCCTGGGCAGTGCGCTGGTTGCGGGCTTCTCCCTGTCGAATTCCTTTTCCGCCGGGATCGAGGCCTCGCTTGCCGGCGACCTTCTGATGCTGGGCGCTATCATCGTCTGCGGGTTGGGCTATGCGGAGGGAGCAGCCCTTTCCCGCAAGCTGGGCGGCTGGCAGGTCATCTCTTGGGCGCTGGTTCTTTCCCTGCCGGTGATGCTGCCACTTGCCTTTTTCACGGGGCCGGAAACGCTTGCCGGCATAGACCCGCAGGCCTGGGGTGGCCTTGCCTATGTCTCCCTGTTCAGCATGCTGATCGGCTTCGTCTTCTGGTATCGCGGGCTGGCACAGGGCGGCATCGCAGCGGTGGGGCAGTTGCAGCTGCTCCAGCCCTTCTTCGGGCTCGCGCTGGCTGCAACCCTGCTGCACGAGGAGGTGAGCCCGGCCATGATCGGCGTTACGCTGGTGGTGGTTCTGTGTGTTGCGGGCGCCAGAAAATTCGCGCGCTGATGCCCGCTATTCGTCAGCTCGAACGGCGATCCACCCAGCGATGCCAGGCATCCTCGCTACCGTTGAAGACGTTGAGATCGATACGGCCGTCGACACCATGCGACAGGCCGGAACCGGAATATTGCCAGAACAGCCACTTGCGGCCGGGATAAACCACCGACGGGTGCTGCGCGACGGCGCGCAGCCAGAAGGGGTAATCCTGGAATTCACCCTGGAGGTTGTCCTTGTAGAAATCGGGCGCCGTATAGATGATCGGCCGCTGGCCATAATAACGCTCGAGCCTGTCCATGAAGACGCGCATCTTTTCCAGAACGCGTTCGCGGGAATGGCGCATCTTGCAGCTCGATTCGCCGTTATATTCCACGTCGATGACAGGCGGCAGCGCGTCCGGATCGCGCGGGACGTTGCGAATGAACCAGTCCGCCTGTTCGCTGGCGTTGCGGCACCAATAGAAGAAATGATAGGCGCCACGGCGAATGCCGGCTTCCTTTGCACGCTGCCAGTTTGTGCGGAACATCGGGTCGAGATGATCACCGCCATCGGTCGCCTTGATGAAGGCGAAATTGGCTCCGCGCGTGCGCAGCTGCGGCCAGTTTATATTCGCCTGCCAGCGGGACACATCCACCCCGTGGACCTGAAAATGGCGCGGCTGAACCCTGCCGAAATTGATTGGCTTGGCGTCGCTGAAGCTGGAGCGGAAAATGCGTGAGCGGATCTGGGCGCCGGCGCTCGCAGCTGGCGCCGCTGCCATGGCCAATTGCACCGGACGGTCCATCTGGTTGATCGTGGGACGCTCCGCCGGCCGCACCATTCCGGTCTGTGACGGAACCGGCAAGCGGATTTCAGGCGCATTTTGCGGCAGGGATGCCTGCGGGGTAACAGCCGAAAAGGCCTTGGGTTCCTGGGGCACGGGCCCGCCCCATGCCAGGACTTCCTGGCGTGGCTGGGCCGCGATGGCCTGAGTGCCGACACTTGCCTGCGGCACCGGGGCCGGCGTGACCGAACTCGTCGTTTCCTTCGAGGGCAAGCCCGCCATCAGGCTTTCCGGCCCGGAACTGGACGTGCAGCCACCAAGCAGAAGGCAACCGAAAAGAAGTGCTGGTACAGCCGATGAACGCATGAGAACCCGTACGCAAAACAAATCGGGGGGCACTCTGACGCCGCCCGGAAACCTCGAAATACAAATGCTAACGGAAGATTATCAAAAAAGACTGAATCTTATCTTTACGCGGGCGCCTGCCAAAATGCCCGTCATTTCTGGCAGGCCAATATTCCAGCCCTCGCACAAATGGCGGGGCTCAGGCGGTCATGGAGCTCAGATCAACCGTATCTGCGCCGGGAGAATTTCTCTTGATCGATTCGATCGCATGAATGGCCGATGCCTTCGCCTTGTATCCTTCGGATGAAAACATCGTTTCTCCGTTGGATGCCTTGAAGCGGAAACGATATTCGCCAGCCTTGTCCTGGTAGATTTCGAATTTGTACATGATCCTTGCGCCTCGTTTGCAAATCAGGATGAACCGACGGCAATTTTGCGCAGCCTCGGTTCAATTCGCAACCGATAATCGCGCCAGTCAGACCAACCGCACCCAGGCACGGGCAATTTCCAGACCGGCCATGTCGGCCATCTGCGCGCGAATACCGCGGTGGTCGCGGTAATTGTCGAGCCAGCCGGGTGACATTTTTTCAACGGAAGCAGGGAAGGTCCGGCACCAGCCATCGACCACCGTGGTGGAAGCCTCGAAATGAAACTGCGTGCCATAGGCCGCGCGACCAATACGAAAGGCCTGGTTCCGGGTCGCGCCGTTTGTCGCAAGGCGCGTGGCACCTTGCGGAAGCGTAAATGTATCGCAGTGCCACTGAAAAACGGGAAAGGTCATTTCCTGCCCGGCCAAGAGTGGATCGGACGCGCCCTCTTCCGTCAGGGATACATCTTCCCAGCCAAATTCCGGCGGGCCGGAGAGAATATTGTCTCCTCCATAGGCGCGCGCCAGCAATTGGCTGCCGAGGCACACGCCCATGACCGCCTTGCCCGCATCGCCAAACCTCTTCATCAAAAGCGCCAGATCCGGAAGATAGGGATAAAGTGCATCGTCAAGCGCGTTCTGCTCGCCGCCCAGAACCACAAGCGCATCGTGATCGCCCGCATCTGCCGGAAGTGGCTCACCCGCATAGGCACGAATGACATGCACGTCCGCCGCCGCCTCTTCCAGCGCGATGCCGATTTGACCATGCGGCGTGCCCGCCATGTTTTCGATGATTGCAACGCGCATGGGGCCTCTTGGGAACGAAAAAGGATTCGATCGGCCACGATTGCCGATCGAATCCAGCTTCACCACGGGAAAAGTCGATTTTCAAGAGCCGCAACATCGCCAGAGCGGCAATAGACCCGATGTGCCTTAGAATTCACGCGCCAGCCTGGCATCCGCGGAATACCGATTACCGCCGCGAATGGCGAAGAACAGGAAAATCGCCGCCCACAGGATCGATTTTTCCGCACCACCCAGACCTTCCACCTTTACGATGCCGTGAAAATAGACCGTGACCAGAAGGACGATCATGGCGGCGAAGGATGCCGGCCGCGTGAAGAGCCCGATGGCCACCAGAATTCCGCCGAAAAATTCCGTGGCGGCAAGGAGCGGCGACCAGAAGACGCCGGGGTAAAAGCCAAGGCTCTCCACCATACCGACAGCCCCGAAAGGATTGACGATCTTGCCGAAACCATGGGTAACGAGAAGAAGCCCTGCCGTGACGCGCAGAACGGTCTCCACCAGATCATGCGTCGCACCATAAAGTGGAGCGACCGCCGGAACGAAAAGACGCTGACGATTATTCTCGAACTGGGCCATAGGATCTCCACGTTTCAGCCTTCGACAGCTTCTCTGTTCGCAAAGCCGCGTGATAAGAACAAGCAGGCGCCCGGTAAAAACATGAGTGTTCTGGTTGACATTGTCGTGAGCATGATTGCCCCTGACCGCTGAAGGAGACGTGAGGATGACCGAGACCAAACCCCGCATAACCATCCGTTATTGCACGCAATGCAACTGGCTGCTTCGCGCAGGCTGGATGGCGCAGGAAATCTTGCAGACCTTCGCTTCGGACATCGGCGAAGTCAGTCTCGCTCCTGCGACCGGCGGCGTGTTCGAGATCACCGTAGATGGCACGACCATCTGGGAACGCAAACGCGACGGCGGTTTTCCCGGTCCAAAAGAACTCAAACAGAGAATCCGTGACATCATCGACCCGGAGCGCGACCTCGGTCATGTCGACAGAACGAAGCATGAAGGCCTCGACACCTGACCCGGCGACATGTTTCAACAGTGTCAAACAAGTTTTTTCCCTTTAAAATCAATGATCGTCATAAAAGTTCAAAAAGTCTGTTGACACCGGGCGGCTGCCCTCGTACATCGCTCTCCGTCGCCCAGATGGCGGAATTGGTAGACGCGCCAGCTTCAGGTGCTGGTACTCGAAAGGGTGTGGAGGTTCGAGTCCTCTTCTGGGCACCATTCCATTTTTGATCTTAGCCAGATCAAGAAATCAAACGAAAAAACAGCAACATACAAGCCGACCGGTAATACCGGGAAGCATGTTGCGGTTTTTTCGTTTTATTCGTTCTTCTCAGGAAAAACCACCGTACTGATATCGTGCCGATAGATGCGAGACCTTTGCCCCTCATGCAAAGGCGTCCGCTCGTGAGGCGGTAACATGGCGTGTTCCAGCCTCACTGAGACCGGCAGTTACGGCTGGGCGTCTTTGTCGCCACTGTTTTGGGAATGCTGCTCACAATTCGGCGTGCAGGAAAGCACGGTGCGCTCCGTCTGGCGGAAAACACGAACCGTATTGCCCTCGTCGATGGAGACGAGAATGCGTTCATCCACGATCGGATTGCCTTCGGCATCAAGAAGCACAAGGTTGGTGGTGCCGAAACTGCGACCTGTCAAAACGATGGTGGTCGCATCGGCAACAGTGGCATCGGCAACTTTGGAGTTCCCGACGATGACCTTGCTTACGGGCCGGTCGAGACGGAGGACGCGGGCGTGATTCATCGAAACGCGCAATATGTCTTCCTGGGCAAAAACAGGCTGCGACGCGGCCCCTAGAAAGACGGACAAGCCGACCACAATTTTCGCCAGTTTTCCGGATGACACGCGTTTGGCCCTTGCTCTACCCGCACTTTATTGCGCCACAGAATGCGCGGTTTTAGTGAATGAAGCGTTAAATGGCGGAAATCTGCAACGCGGATGGTAACCATGCCTGAGGTGGTGGTATTTTTCGCTTCCGGTTGTCCCGCATCAAAATTGAACATTCGCGGCTTTCAAAGACGACGCTTCTCCAGAAATGAGAAATTGCCGGCCCCGGAATATATTTGTTTATCAGCAAATATAAAAATGAGCGGAATACTTTTTTCTTTTATTTACCAAGAGAAACTCAACCTGCCGTTTACTTTGAGTTAATCGTTTTTTTTAAGCGCTTGGAAATCGCTCGACTGTAATTTGAACGCAACCGAACAACGGAGAACAGTTGTCGGCGTGCTGAACCAACACAGATTTAGGAGAGACCCTATGACCAAGATTTTTGCTCGTTTCCTTAAAGACGAATCCGGCGCCACGGCGATTGAATATGGCCTGATTGCCGCGCTTGTTTCCGTAGCCATCATTGGCGGCACGACCGCGCTCGGCGGCAAGCTCAAGGAGACCTTCAACTTCATCAACACGTCGTTTACGAACTCCAAGGCTTCCACCGGCGGCGTCTGATTATTGAAAAACATAATGCAGGTGATGCTCCAAAACGTGGGCATCACCTGCATTTTTTGGCGTTCGCCGGATTCGGGCCGGCAAAGGTAGGCTAATCATGATCGTCGCGGCGATTTTCCTTATTCTTCCGCTCTGCCTCAGTTTTGCTGCCTTGAACGATCTTTTCAGCATGACGATCCCTAACGTCATAGCCGTCGTGCTTTTGTTGTCTTTCGCCTTCGTCGCGCCCTTTACGGGAATGGACTTGCAGACCTTTGGCCTGAGCTTGGCTGCCGGTCTGGCCGTCTTTCTCGGTTGTTTCGCGCTCTTCGCCGCAAATGTCATGGGCGGCGGCGACGCCAAGCTGCTGACGGGAGCGGCGGTGTGGTACGGCTTCAACATTTCTCTCGTAGAATTTCTAATGGCCGTGACACTGATCGGCGGCATATTGACGGTTGGCATCCTGGTTTTGCGATCACGCTCACAGGAAATCATGGCCTTCGGCATCCCAATTCCCGATTCCCTGATGGTTGCGCAGAAAATTCCCTACGGTATCGGCATCGCCGCGGCAGGGCTCTTGACTTACGGGGAAAGCCCTCTCGTGAAGGCAGCGATCGCAAGCCTTTACTAGGTGATTATTTCAGTCGCCTAGTTTCACGAACCGTTAACCACAAATCAAAGAACAATATTAACCATAATTATACCAATCACGCGCCATCCTGACGGGAGAAGAATCTGATTCCCCCAAGGATCGAGCATGAAACCGTCGCGTATCGTTATTCTATCCGTTGCTTTGGTGGCCGCCGGTCTTGCCGGTATCGTCGCCATGCAGATTTCCGGCACGAAGCAGGTCATCGAAAAAGCGGAAACGATCATCCAGAAAGAGCCGACGGTCAATGTTCTCGTTTCTTCGGTTAACCTGCCCGTCGGCAGCCGGCTGAACGATAGCTCGGTGCGCTGGGCGCCATGGCCGCAGGGCAATGTCGTCGACAGCTTCATAACCGAAACGAAAAGCCCGGACGCCATCACCGAACTCACGGGCGCGGTCGTGCGCCTGCCCCTCTTTGAAGGCGAACCGATCCGCCCGGAAAAAGTGGTCGATTCCAGCACACGCATCATGTCTTCGCTTTTGCCCGCCGGCAAACGCGCCGTCGCCACGGAAATTTCCGTTTCCACCGGCGCGGGCGGTTTCGTGCTGCCGAACGACCGGGTCGATGTGATCATGGTTCGCAAGGGCGACAACGGTAATTTTCTGACCGAAAATGTTCTGAACAACGTCCGCGTTCTGGCGATCGACCAGCAGATCAAGGAGGGCGAAGACGGTGTGTCGGCCGTGGTTGGCGCAACCGCCACACTGGAACTGACACCCGAACAGGCCAAGATCATAACCGTGGCGCAACAAATGGCGGATCGCCTCACGCTGGCTTTGCGCTCGGTCGCCGACGCCCAGGAAAACGACACGCTTTCGGCTGGTTATCTTCTCAATGGCGGGTCCGGCCAGCCGGAAATTCAGGTGATCAAATCCGGCTCGATTGTGAAGAGCGGCCAGGGAGCATCGCAATGACCGGAGGGCTCATGGCAAAACGTCTCAAACAACACCTGCGTTCATCCATGGCGGGCGGATTAGCATTCTGCATGGCTTTTTCAGGGATCCCGGGCCAGTATTCGCCCGCGTTTCTGCGTATCACCCAAGCAATGGCGCAAAGCGCAAGCATCGTGCGGATCACCGAAAGCGGCACAGGCATTCGCAAACGCCTGAAACTGGGCTTGAACAAGGCGCTGGTCATCGACCTGCCGGAAGACGCCCATGACATTCTTGTTGCCGATCCGAGCCTTGCCGACGCCGTGACCCGGACGTCGAAACGCATCTACCTCTTTGGTAAAACGGTGGGACAGACCAACATCTTCATTTTTGGTGAAGGCGGCCGGGAAATCGTCAGCCTCGATCTGGAAGTGGAGCGCGACATCTCGGGGCTCGAGACCAATATCCGCCGCTTTATTCCCGACTCGGACATCAAGGTGGAAATCGTTTCGGACAACATCGTTCTTACCGGCTCCGTGCGCACACCGCAGGACTCCGCGCGCGCCGTGCAGCTCGCCGAAGCCTTCCTGAAGGGTGGTGAGGCCACCACCCGCAATATATCGCTGACGGGTGGCGACAATGGCGGTGATGCGGCGATTTTTGCCGAGCGACGGCAGGTATCGCAAATCGTCAACATGCTGACGATCGAAGGTGAAGATCAGGTGACGCTGAAGGTCACCGTCGCCGAAGTAAGCCGGCAGGTTCTGAAGCAGCTCGGCTTCAACGGCTCGATCAGCAGTTCGACAAGCGGCAATGGTTTCGAATTCGCAAATCCGTCCAACCTTGGCAATGCCATCAGCGGCGCTTCGCGAATTGCCAGCGGAGCAATCGGTTCCGGGTCGCTGAGTTTTGCAACATATCTCAATGCAATGGAGCAGGCGGGCGTGGTACGCACTCTCGCCGAGCCAAGTCTGACCGCCATATCCGGGGAGCAGGCCAAATTCTACGTCGGTGGAGATTTCCGCTTGCCTGCCGAACAGGAAGTCGACATCGACGCGAGTACCGGACGGCCGACGATTACGCGTACAACCAATACCGTCGACTACGGCATCACATTGAACTTCAAGCCGGTGGTGCTTTCGCCCGGCCGTATCAGTCTTAAAATTGAAACCAATGTGTCCGAGCCGACCTATGAAGGCAACGTTGTGACCGGCAATGCGGGCCGCACGATTCCAGGCTCGACCTACATGTCGGTGCGCAAGCGCGAAACCTCCACGACGGTCGAGCTTCCCTCCGGCGGATCGATCGTGATTGCAGGTCTCGTTCAGGACAATGTCCGACAGGCCATGTCCGGGCTCCCCGGCATCTCGAAAATCCCGATCTTCGGCACGCTTTTCCGCAGCAAGGACTTTCTGCGCAATGAGACCGAACTGGTCATCATCGCGACGCCCTATCTGGTGCGCCCCGTTGCCCGCAACCAGATCGCCCGGCCGGATGACAACTTCAACCCGGAAAACGATGCCGCCATGTATTTCATGAACCGCGTCAACAAGGTCTATGGCCGCAAGGACCAGGTTCAGGCCGCTCCCTATCAGGGATCAGTGGGGTTCATCTACAAATGACGATACGTGCACGAAATCCCCTCTTCACAGCGCGCCCGATCCGGGCAGGAAACGTCATGCAGGAAACCTCGTCCTCCCTTCCCCTTCACGTGTCCGGAAGAAGGGCCGGTCTCGTCGCCGTTGCCGCGCTCGCCGCCGGCCTGTTGCAGGGCTGTGCACGCGATCCGATGACCACCAACGCCATTCCCGACGATTATCGCACACGCCATCCGATTACCCTGTCGGAAGCAGAACATTCACTGGATATTCCGGTTTCGGCCAGCGACAGCCGGTTGACCACGGCCATGGCGGATAATGTCCGTGGTTTCGCCCAGAATTATGCGTCGATGTCGACCGGTATCATCAATATTCAGACACCGTCGGGATCGGCCAATTCGGCGGCCGCGTCACGAATGGCGAAACAGATCCGCACGACGCTTTCCGGTGCGGGTGTAGCGCCGGGCAAGATCATGGAGACGCGCTATGCCGCTTCTCCGAATGGCGATTCCGCCCCCATCCGCCTGAGCTATGTCGCGGTTACCGCCATGACCGGCCAATGCGGCCAATGGCCCGAGGACCTTTCGGATAATACCTTCGCAAACAAGAACTGGTACAATTTCGGATGCGCTTCCCAGAGCAATCTCGCGGCGCAGATTGCCAATCCCATGGATCTGGTCGGTCCACGCGGTATGAGCCCGATCGATGCCGAGCGCCGAGCGGTCGTCATCGAAAACTATCGCGGCAAGCCTTCGACATCGGCGACAGATTGATGCGGTTTTCACATTTGTCACGGCAGGAAAGACGATGAGCGCTGTAGAATACGATATCAAGCCAAACGGCGGTGACGAATCCGAGCAGCCAGTGCGCGCTGCAGATATGGACCACCTGCGGCCCCTGCCCCGCATTTCCGTTCACGCTTTCTGCGTCAGCGACAACATGCAGGGTGTCATGGACGCCTTGTCCGGTGATCGGCGCATGAGCAAGGTCACGCTGCGTGTGACCAAGGGTGATATCAATGCGGCAGCCACGATGTTTGCCGCATCGCCCACGCCCAATCTCATCATTCTCGAAACGGCAAGTGTCCCCGCCTCGCTGCTGGACGATCTCACTCCCCTCGCAGCGGTTTGTGACCCCTCCACCCGTGTCATCATCGTCGGCCGGCACAACGACATCTCGCTTTATCGCGATCTCATTCGCAACGGCATTTCCGAATATCTCGTCGCGCCCGTCAATATGGCCGATCTGCTGGCCTCGATCGCAGCGATCTTCGTCGATCCGGAAGCGGAGCCGCTGGGCCGCAACATCGCCTTCATCGGCGCCAAGGGTGGAGTGGGTTCCTCGACCGTGGCGCATAATTGCGCCTTCGGTATTTCCAACCTCTTTTCCACCGAGACCATTCTGGCGGATATGGATCTTGCCTATGGAACGGCCAATATCGATTTCGATCAGGATCCCGCCCAGGGCATGGCTGAAGCGGTCTTTTCACCGGAGCGGCTGGATGAGGTGTTCCTCGACCGCCTTCTGACGAAATGTTCCGACCATCTGTCGCTTCTGGCGGCGCCATCTCTTCTCGACAGAACCTACGATCTCGACCGTCAGGCATTTCTGCCGATCCTGGAAGTTCTGCAGCGCAGCGCACCGGTTGCGGTTCTGGATCTTCCCCACCAATGGTCCGACTGGACGCGGGCTGTCCTCGCGGAAGCCGACGAGGTGGTCATTACCGCGGTTCCCGATCTCGCAAATCTGCGCAATACGAAGAACCTGTTCGACGCGCTGATTAAACTGAGGCCCAACGACAAGCCGCCGCATCTCATTCTCAACCAGGTCGGCATGCCGAAACGTCCGGAAATCGCCCCCGCGGATTTCCTCGAGCCGCTGGAAATCGAGCCGATTGCCATCATTCCGTTCGACGCCCAGCTGTTCGGAAACGCCGCCAATAGCGGACGCATGATCAGCGAGATGGATGAAAAATCCCAGACCGCGGAAACCTTCTCGCAAATTGCCCATACCATTACGGGCCGCACCGTACTGCGCAAAAGCCGACGCGGTGGTCTGGACAAATTAAAAAGCATTCTCAAGCGCAAGTAGGGCTTCCCTCTGCGCCTTTAGACGGAAACGCCGATGTTCGGAAAACGCGGGTCTGAAGGCCCAGCCAGAAGCACGAAGCCAGATCTTGCCGCACCTGTTCCAATGCAGGTGGCGACGGCGCCCGAGCCGCGCCCTCTCGCGATCGACACCCTTGAGCCGGGCCAATCACCCGCAACACGGCAGGCGGCGACGGCACAGCCGGTGCAGAAAAAACGTGCCCGCACGGAAGATTATTACAATACCAAAAGCCAGGTATTTTCCGCACTCATCGATACGATCGACCTTTCACAACTCGCCAAGCTCGATGCGGAAAGCGCGCGCGAGGAAATTCGTGATATCGTCAACGATATCATCACGATCAAGAATTTCGCCATGTCGATTGCCGAGCAGGAAGAACTGCTCGAAGACATCTGTAACGACGTCCTGGGTTACGGACCGCTGGAGCCACTTCTCGCCCGCGACGACATTGCCGATATCATGGTCAACGGTTCCGGCCAGACCTTCATCGAAGTCGGCGGCAAGACCATCGAATCCGACATCCGCTTTCGCGACAATAACCAGCTGCTTTCCATCTGCCAGCGCATCGTCAGTCAGGTCGGTCGACGTGTGGATGAATCGAGCCCCATATGTGACGCCCGCCTGCCGGATGGATCGCGCGTCAACGTCATCGCGCCGCCGCTCGCCATCGACGGCCCGGCGCTGACGATCCGAAAATTCAAGAGGGACAAGCTGACGCTCGACCAGCTCGTGCGTTTCGGAGCGATCACGCCCGAAGGCGCGACATTGCTCAAGATCATCGGCCGCGTGCGCTGCAATGTCGTCATCTCGGGCGGCACCGGCTCCGGCAAGACCACGCTTCTCAATTGCCTGACGAGTTTCATCGACAGGGATGAACGCATCATCACCTGCGAGGACACCGCCGAACTGCAACTTCAGCAGCCGCATGTGGTGAGGCTCGAAACACGGCCGCCGAATATCGAAGGCGAAGGCGAGATCACCATGCGCGATCTCGTCAGGAACTGCCTTCGCATGCGGCCCGAACGCATCATCGTCGGCGAAGTACGCGGACCGGAAGTTTTTGACCTTTTGCAGGCCATGAATACCGGCCACGATGGTTCAATGGGAACGCTGCACGCCAATACGCCGCGTGAATGCCTCAGCCGTATCGAATCGATGATCGCCATGGGCGGGTTCACGCTGCCGGCCAAGACCGTGCGCGAAATCATCTCGGGCTCGATCGATGTCGTCATCCAGGCCGCGCGCCTGCGCGACGGTTCCCGCCGGATAACGCAGATCACCGAAGTGATCGGCATGGAAGGTGACGTCATCGTTACCCAGGATCTGATGCGATACGAAATCGAAGGCGAGGACGCACAGGGCAGGCTGATCGGCAGGCACGTATCGACCGGCATCAGCAAGCCCAATTTCTGGGATCGTGCACGCTATTACGGTGAAGAAAAGCGTCTGGCGGCCGCGCTCGATGAGATGGAAAAGACATCCTAAGGAAAGCGACTGCCATGGACCCGACAATAGTGTTATTGGCCGTACTTGTCGCCATCTCGGCAGGAGCGCTCGCCTATGCCTTTCTCTTCCAGCAGATAGAGGTCGAGAAAAAGACCAACAGCCGCTTCAAGCGGGTCCAGGCCGCCGAGACGGATCACACAAACATCAAGGCTGCGCGGGATCGCGTCCAGGAACTCAGCAAACGCCGCAAATCCATGCAGGACAACCTGCGGGAAATGGAAAAGAAACAGACCGAGAAGGCGAAGAAAGCAAAGAATGTCAGCCTGCGCGACAAGCTGGTGCAGGCCGGACTGGCGATTTCCGTTCGGCGGTTTCATGTCCTGAGTGCCGGCGCTTCGGTTTTAGCCGTTCTCGTCGCACTTCTTTATGGTCTGTCGTTAATCTTCGCCCTGCTCATCGGAGCGGTCGCGGCTTTGGGCATGCCGCGCTGGGTGCTGGCATTTCTTCTCAAGCGCCGGCAGAAAAAATTCCTTGAGGAGTTTCCCAATGCGCTGGACGTCATGTGCCGGTCGATCAAATCCGGATTGCCGCTGAACGACGCCGTGCGACTGATCGCATCGGATGGTCAGGAGCCGGTGAAATCGGAGTTCCAGCGGGTCGTCGACGCACAGCAGGTCGGTATCGGCATCCCGCAGGGGATCGAGCGCATGATGCTGACCATGCCACTTTTCGAAGTGAGTTTCTTCAGTATCGTCATCAATATCCAGGCACAGGCAGGCGGCAACCTTTCGGAAGCATTGTCCAACCTTTCCAAGGTATTGCGTGACCGCAGAAAAATGCGCGCCAAGGTAAACGCCCTGTCCATGGAGGCAAAAGCATCCGCCGTGATTATCGGTGCATTGCCCTTCATCGTGATGATGCTGGTATATTTCACCTCGCCCGACTATCTCACGGTGCTTTTCACCGATCTGCGTGGACACATCATTCTGGGGGCATCCGGACTATGGATGCTCATCGGAATTTTCATCATGCGCCAAATGATCAATTTCGATATTTGAGGAGCGACCATGACAGGAAATCTGCTTTCCCGCCTGACGGATCCGCAAACGATAATCGCCATTCTCGTCACACTGGCGGTTTTCGCGACCCTCTATACGCTGATCATGCCTTTCCTGGAGCGGAAAGATCTCGCCAAGCGCATGAAAGCCGTCTCGTCGGAACGGGAACTCATCCGCAGCCGCGAGCGCGAGCGACTGGCGACCGTGACGAGAGAGAACAGGTCCTCCCTGCGTGGCAACAACAATAAATCCGCGCGGCGCATCGTGGAGAAATTCAATCTTCAGGAAGCCCTTGTCGACAAGAACACGATGAACAAGCTGCGCGCGGCCGGTTTTCGGTCGCAAAATGCGCTCAATACATTTCTTGCCGCCCGGTTCGTATTGCCGTTCGTTTTTCTGGCGGTGGCGTTCACCTGGGTTTTCGTTCTTGGAAACCTCGCCAATCAGACCTTTATCGTTCAGCTGATGGCGGTGCTTCTTTTTGGCTATGTCGGCTTTTACGCTCCCAATATCTACGTTTCGAACCGCATGACCAAGCGGCAGGCCTCCATCAAGCGGGCCTGGCCGGATGCGCTTGATCTCATGCTGATCTGCATCGAGTCCGGCGTCTCCATGGAAGCAGCCATGCGCCGCGTTGCCGAGGAGATGGGCGAGCAGTCGCCTGAACTGGCGGAGGAAATGATCCTGACGACAGCGGAACTGTCATTCCTTCAGGACAGGCGCACGGCGCTTGAGAATTTTGGGATGCGCACCCAGCTGGACGGCGTCAGAAGCGTGGTGCAGGCCCTTATCCAGGCGGAACGATATGGTACGCCGCTGGCTCAGGCGCTGCGCGTTCTCGCGCAGGAAGGCCGCGACGAGCGGATGAATGAAGCGGAGAAAAAAGCCGCCGCACTGCCGCCGAAACTCACCGTGCCGATGATCGTGTTTTTCCTGCCGGTCCTCATCGCCGTCATTCTCGGGCCGGCTGGCATTCGGGTGGCCGATTCGTTCTGAGGCATGAAACGCGCCGAAAATTTGCGCGCAGGGGGCAGTAGTGATTTGCCTGCCGGACCACACCACCAATGTTTCTGAAAATACCTCAGCCAGCCGGCTTGCTGTCTTTTTTCGCCAGCTGCTGCCAAGAATTCTGCTGCGACAGCATTGCACGCAGATAGGTCAAGTTAGCCTGCGCCTGCTGCGGAGAAAGTTCCTGAACGGCGATGCGCTCGGCTTCGGCAAAGCGGCCCTGAAGACCGACCACGAGCGCAAGGTTCTGGCGGACGCGGCTGTCGGCGCCCGGCTGGGCGATCGCCGATTGCAGATAGGTTTCGGCGGTGCGCGGATCGCTCGACAGGACATAGGACATGCCGAGATTGGACAACACGCTCGGATCGTTCGGTTTGAGGTCGAGCGCCTGCCGGTATCTGGAACGTGCCTCGTTCGAGCGGCCAAGCTGGTCGAGCACGGCGCCCTCGGCGGAGTAGAGCCGCCAGTCGGGACGATCAGGCGTCTGCGCCCGCTGGATGGTCGAAAGCGCCTGCTCCAGCTGGCCGGCGGCCGCCTGCGACTTGCCATAGGCGGCAAGCACATCACGGTCGGCTGGATTGGCGATGGCGATCTGCTGCATGACGGCGAGCGCCTGCGTATTCTTGCCGGTCATCATCAGCACGCTGGCGTAATTCATACCGGCGGACTTGTCCTTGGGGTTGCGTTCATAGGTTTTGCCGGCAGCCTCTTCCGCCTGCCGAAGCTGCTCCATGTTCAGATGGTCGTAGGAGCGCGTGGCTGCGGGAATGGAGCCGGTGGACATGCGATCTGGCTTGTTGGTGCTCGCACATCCTGAAACCGCAAGAACCAGCGCCGCGAGACATGTGCCCCGCAGCAACCCTGTCCGGCCTGTCTTAGCCAAAGAAAATGCAGTCATGGCAGCGCCCCCGCCCGAGAATGATCGATCTTGCGCCCGACACACGACAGACTCACATGACGCAACTTTCGCTTAAGCAATAATCTGTTAACCCTAACAGAGCGTTAATCGCACCGATTCTCGATATTTACGGAAGCATACCATGGCGCCCTATCAGTTCATCGAACGCCCCACCCCTTTCAGCTCGAAGGCAGGCAGCACATTGCCGGTTTTCGCCGTCACGCCAGCCCATATCGAACAGGGTGCCATAGACCCGGTCGCTCTGGACTGGGCAAAAAAGGCGGGGTTCAAGGCGGAAGCTGGCGCCGTCCTGCTCGTTCCTTCCGCTGACGGATCGCTAGGCGGCGTGCTTCTCGGCCTCGGTGGCAATCCTTCCGAAATTCCCTTCATCACCGGCAAACTCGCCCGTGAGCTGCCGGAGGGTGAGTGGCACATCGAAACCGCGCCCCTGACGGCCAATCGCCTCGCGCTCGGTTTCGGCCTCGGCAGCTATCGCTTCGACAAATACAAGACCACCAAGACCAACGGGGCAAAGCTTCTCATTCCGCAGGATGCCGAAGACGGCGAGATCAAGCGCATTCTGGCAGGTGTCTTCCTTGCCCGCGACCTCATCAACGTCCCGGCCAATGACATGGGGCCGGACGAGCTCGAGATTGCCTTTCGTGCGCTTGCCGCCCATTACAAGGCGAAGGTGAACGTTACGACCGGCGATGATCTGCTCAAAGAAAACTTCCCGCTGATCCATGCCGTTGGCCGCGCCAGTGAAAGTGCACCGCGCCTTCTGGAAATGAACTGGGGCAAGAAGGGCAATCCGCGCCTCACTCTCGTCGGCAAGGGGGTCTGCTTCGATACCGGCGGTCTCGATATCAAGCCCGCCGCGTCCATGGCGCTGATGAAGAAGGATATGGGTGGCGCCGCCAATGTTCTCGGCCTTGCGCTGATGATCATGGATGCCAAGCTGCCGGTCGATCTGCGCGTTCTCGTGCCGGCGGTCGAAAACTCCATCTCCGCCAATGCCTTCCGTCCCGGCGATATCTATAGGAGCCGCAAGGGGTTGACGGTACAGATCGACAATACCGATGCGGAGGGCCGTCTCGTTCTGGCCGATACGCTGGCCTATGCCGACGAGGACGCGCCGGACCTGATGATCGACATGGCGACGCTGACGGGTGCCGCACGCGTGGCGCTGGGTCCCGATCTGCCGCCCTTCTACACCGATGACGAGGATCTGGCCCATGATATCGCGGAAGCCAGCATCGATACGGATGACCCGCTGTGGCGCATGCCGCTCTATATGGGATATGACAAGGATATCCGCTCAAGGGCAGCCGATATCACCAATGCGCCTTCTGGCGGCATGGGTGGATCGATCACCGCCGCCCTGTTCCTGAAGCGCTTCGTCACCAATACCAAGCGCTGGGCGCATTTCGATATTTACGGCTGGTCGCTCAGCGAGCGTCACCATTCATCGATCGGCGGGGAAGCGCAGGGTATCCGCGCACTCTTCCATTACATCGCACATCAATTCGCAAAATAATCGGCCTAGTCAGGATCCGACGGGCGCTTCCCCAACCGGAGCGCCCGGTTGCCTTAAACCAAAACCTTCTGTTCCTTGTGGTCTTCCTCGCCGAAGAACTTCAGGTAACGCTCCACTTCGGCCGGATCGCCGGTGGCTTTTTGCGGATTGTCCGAGAGCTTCACCGCCGGGCGGCCATTGGCATCGCTGACCTTGCAGACGATGGAAATTGGCTTGAGGCTGGCAATGGTTTTCGGCGCGCAGCCGGCAAAATCATTGGTCAGATTGGTGCCCCAGCCGAAGCTCATGCGCACCCGACCCTCGAAATGCCTGTAGGTGTCGATGATGGCGTCGACATCGAGACCATCAGAGAAGATCAGCATCTTCTTGCGCGGGTCGCGGCCCATCTTCTGCCACCACTCGATGATCTTTTCCCCGCCTTCGATCGGCGGCGCACTGTCCGGACGGAAACCCGTCCAGTCCGCCACCCATTCCGGCGCATTGCGCAGGAACGCTGCCGTGCCGAAGGCGTCCGGCAGCACGATCAGCAGGTTGCCGCCATAAAGCCGGTTCCAGTCCTTCAGAACCTGATAGGGCGCGGCGGCCAGCTCCTCATTGGTCTGCGCCAGCGCCGCAACCACCATCGGCAGTTCATGCGCGTTGGTGCCCACGGCTTCGAGATCGGAATCCATGGCGAGGAGCACGTTGCTCGTACCGGTAAAGGCTGGACCGATGCCTTCCTTCAGCGCCTCGACGCACCAGCGCTGCCAAAGGAAGCTGTGGCGGCGGCGGGTGCCGAAATCGGAGATGCGCAGGCCCGGCAGTTCCCGTAACCGCTCGACCTTCTCCCACATCTTGGCCTTGGCGCGGGCATAAAGCACATCAAGCGTGAAATAACCGAGCGAGCGCATGGCGCTGCGTGAACGCAATTCATTGATGATCGCCAGCGCCGGGATCTCCCAGAGCGTCGTATCCATCCAGCGGCCATGGAAGTTCAGCTCATATTGCCCGTCGCGCTTGAAAAGTTCGTATTCCGGCAATTGATAGCTCGAAAGCCAGGAGAGGAATTCCGGCTCGAAAATCTGCGAGCGGCCGTAAAACGTGTTACCCGCAAGCCAGATATTTTCCTTCTTGGAGAGCCGCAGGGTGCGCGCATGATCGAGCTGTTCGCGCAACTCCATCTCGTCGATCTCTTCCGCAAGCCGCACCGTCTTGGTGCGATTGATCAGCGAAAACGTCGCATCGACTTCCGGATAAAGTTTCCAGATCATCTGCAACATCAACAGCTTGTAGAAATCCGTATCGATCAGGCTGCGGACGATCGGGTCTAGCTTCCAGGTATGATTATGGACACGGGTGGCAATATCGGTCTTCGTCATACTTGCATTCCCCAATATCGGCCAAAGGTCAAAAAACAGCCGATCTCACTCCGCACCCCGGCAGGTTTCAACCTGTCACGCGGAAGATTTATCTGAAAAAGCGACAACAAGTCCAGAGCGCTGGCCGGGCAAATGCCTCGGGCGCCCGCCTGCGCATCGATTTTCCGAAGGAGCCGCATTGCCGTTTTGGTTCGGGGCCGAAGTCACGCGCTTCAGAAGGTCGGGTCAACCGGATTGATGCCGGGATACCAGTCCTTGGAAACCGGATTTCTGCCGCCGAAACTGGAAATGCCGTTTTCGTCGGTACAGCGGTAACCCTGAACCGGAAGTCCACGGCTGCCGAAAACATTCCTGTAGGAACCTCGGGAATATCCCGTCCTGCCGAGTTCGCTATGGCAATTGTAACGGACCTTTGGCTGCAGCGTGCGCGGGTCCTTGACGCCGGGCAGGTTCGCGTAGGCATCCGGGGCAGGAGCAAAACCATTCTGGAAAACGGTCTGCGCCTGCGCCGAGGCGCTCAGCAAAGCCGCCGTGAGGATCACCGCCAGTCGTGTTGCCATTCTTGTCTTCATCGATGCCGATCCCGTACCATCATCCAATGGATGTAGGCCGTCAGTGGCTTTCGCACAAAGGGCCGGGCAGGCACAATTTCGTGAAAGCCGCCGTCTCAGCCTTCCAGACGGCGGAAAGCCGTCGGCTTTTCATAAAGCCAGCCGATGCGCTCGATCGCCGCATCGAGATTTTCGCGCGCGACATTCATCGTATGGCCATTGGCATGCAGCAACGTTTCCTCGTTTTCCATGAGGCCGACATGGCCCTTCCAGAAGACGAGATCGCCGCGGCGCAATTCATCACGCTCGATTTCCACGCCGAGCGACTTCACCTGCATATCCGTGTCGCGCAGAACCCGTCGGCCGGTCATCGCCATGGAAAGCTGCACGAGGCCGGAACAATCGATACCGAAGCCGGAGCGGCCGCCCCAGAGATAGGGTGTTTCGATAAATCGCAGAGCCACCGCCACATAATCTTCTTCAAGCGAAGCATCGACGGTCCGGCAATGGGCGGCGATGATGCCTTCGCCCTTTTCTGTCATCAGGTAGCGGGTGCCGCGCGTCTCCGCCTCACCAACAATGCGGATCAGGCTGCCCATGGACAGCGCCGCGACCGGAGGCTTGCGCAACTCGGCCGAGGGATAGAGGAACGTGCGCGGCGCGATGATCTGATGCGTGGCGGCGACAACATCGCCGATAGCCGTTTCCGGCACATAACCAGCATAACCATCCACATCCGCCTGCACCCAGGCCCAGCCATTCGCCCGGTCGAAAACGCGCACTGTTTCGCCGCAGAGAAGTTCTGTGTCTATGCCTGTGGCGAGATCGGGGGTAGGCCGCAGGCCAATGACCGGTGCGGTGACCTGCGCGGGCGAACCGCTGACGAAACGTTCGGCCTGCACCACGCCCTGCAGTTTCGCATCGGCGAGATCTGGGCGGAAGACATTCAGGCGGCGGTCGAGCATCATGGTTTTCACTTCCAGAAATTAAATCTTGCGTGCCTGATCAATAATCAGATCACCGAATTTTTCCAGATAAAGCGCACCGGCGACGGTACGTTTTATCACAACATTGCGCCTGTCCCGTTCATCCCGCACCCGGTCGACCAATCCCAGCGCACCGAGACTGTCGAGTGCGCGGGTGATGACCGGTTTGGTGACCCCCAGCATGGCGGCGAGGCCCCGAACGGTATGCGGCGGTGGCACGAGATAAATCTGCAGCAGGATGGCCGTCTGACGCAAGGTCAAATCCGGCTGATCGTCAATGACCTGCGCCGTGGATACACGGTGCCAGAGCCCCAAGGCCTCCGTGGGCGACAATTGTGCAGGCAAGCCAGTGACCCTTCCAGTCGTTGTTCCACTGTTTTCATTCAACGGAGGGGAAAACTCAAGAACCAACCCGCATAAACGAAACCGCCGTGCAGCGCAGATCCGGAAGATCGCGCGGCACGGCGGTATTTATCGACCCGTTTTCGGGTTTTCACGTCCCCTCTGGACTTGCAAGATGAGATGCAGGAAGCGTGCCAGTTTTGTTGCGTCGCACAAATACAAGCAAAAGCAGGTACTTGGAGTATATGTCCGGCTCTATGGCCAAATTTTCCACAAAGAGCAAATAGCAATAAAAACAGGCAACGGGTGACGTAATGCTTAAAAACTGCCTTCCGCCGGCACGGCGGAAGGCAAGGATGATCGCGGATCAGATTTCCGCGCCGCGTGCGGCTTCGACCGCATCGGCATTTTGCTGCCGGTTATAGCGGATCGACGACCAGAGCGAGATGCCGATCAGGCCCGCGCCGCCAAGGCCGGTGATGACCTCCGGTATATGCACCATGGTCTGCACATACATGATGACCGACAGGATCAGGATCGCATAAAAGGCGCCGTGCTCCAGATAACGATATTCGGCCAGCGTTCCCTTTTCGACCAGCATGATGGTCATCGAGCGCACATACATGGCGCCGATGCCAAGACCGATGGCGATGATGAAGAGGTTCTGCGTCAGCGCGAAAGCACCGATCACACCATCGAAGGAGAAGCTGGCATCCAGCACTTCGAGGTAGAGGAACGCACCGAAACCGCCCTTTGCAGCGCCTTCCAGCATTTCCTGGCTGCGATCGAGAATGCCGCCGACAACTTCCACCAGGAGGAAGGTCAAAAGACCCCAGATCGCCGAATGGAAGAAGGTGTTGGCCGCAACCGGACCAAGCTCCGGATTGTCGCTTGCGCCGATGATACGGGAAAAGATCAGCATGATGATCAGCACGAAGGCGATCTCGATGCCCTTGACGGAAGAATAGATCGCCGCCTTTTCCTCAATCCAGCGCACCCAATGGACGTCCTTTTCATGGTCGAAGAAGAAATTGAGACCGACCATCATCAGGAAGGTGCCGCCGAAAGCCGCAATCGGCAAATGGGCGTCCTGCATGATTTCAGCATAACGTTCCGGCTGCGTGGCCGCCATGACGAGCGCCGTCCAGGGGCCGACATTGGCCGCAACGACGACGATGAGCAGCGGGAAGACGATACGCATGCCGAAAACGGCAATCAGGATACCCCAGGTCAGGAAGCGGTGCTGCCAGACCGGTGTCATGTCCTTCAGCTTGTTGGCATTGACGATGGCGTTGTCGAAGGAGAGCGAGATTTCCAGCACCGCGAGGACGACGCAGATGAAGAAGATCGTCGCCGTGCCGCCGACCGTTCCGGTCATTTCCCAACCGAGATAGCCACCGAGAATCAAGCCGAGAACGGTGACGATAAAAGCCCACTTGAAGTAGGAAAGCGTGGTTTTCTGGGCAGAGCTCATGTCCGGTCGCCTCCGATAACGAGGACATTCACGGACCGACGCGGGGCGTCAGGCCGCACGCAGAAAGCACGCGCGCGAAGCACATTCAGGTTTTTCATAGTTTTTAATCCGCCGGCCAAATTTTTGCAGGCGGTACCGACATCGCGAGAGCGCCGTAAAACTCTCGCCAGAGGGGCCCGGCACCTTTGTTTCCTCTGCCCTTGCGAGACAAATCATCGCAGGGCCCCTTCTTACTTCCTGAAGATCACGCCGTCGTCAAGTCCCGTGATTGTGACCACGACGAACAAGAAAGATCAAACCTGCTCCGCAGCCAGTCCTTCAGCGGTTTCGCGGCGTCGTTTGAGTGAATTTTCTCGAAAGAAGATGTAAAGGCCGGAAAGCACAATCAGGCCTGCACCGACAACGATACTGGTCTGCGGCACATCGCCGAAGAACAGCCAGCCGAAGATGACCGCCCAAAGCAGCAACGTATATTGCAGCGGCGCGACAGTAGCGGCATCGGCAAGTTTGAGCGCACGGTTGACCAGCACATGTGCCGTCATCGCCACCACGCCGAGCAGGCCGAGAAACGCCAGATCGAAGCTGGATTGAACCGGCAGCCAACCGGATGGGGTCATGAACACTGCGACGATGCCCGCAAGCCCTGCGCCGATGATCTGCCAGAAGGCCAGCACAGTATCGGGCGTATTGCGCAGCTGACGGCCGGACAACATCATGAAGGCGAAGGCGGCGCTGCCGAGGATGGAAAAGAGCGCTGCGGAGGTGAGGCTTGCCGAGCTGGGCTTGAGCGCGATGAGAACGCCGACAAAACCGATGGCAATGGCCGTCCAGCGCCGCCAGCCGACCTTTTCCCCGAGCAGAAACGGCGAGAGCGCCGCCACATAGATCGGAGCCGCGAGCCAATAGGTCATGACGTCTGCCAGCGGCAGGGCGGCCACTGCAAAATAGAAACAGAAAAGCTCGGCCGTGGAGAAGAACACGCGCGCCACCTGAAGGCCGGGCCGCTCGATGTTCACGAGGCCGGAAAGGCCGGCTCTCCAGACGATGGGAACCAGAATGACAAGCGCTGCCGCACTTCGGATGAGAATGACCTGACCCTGGCTATAGGTTGCGACCAGCCATTTGCCCATGGCGTCATTCAGTGCAAAGAGCAGCATTCCAAGCAGCATGACGGCCACGCCGAGACCGGTCGGCGAAAGCTTTTTTATCATAGTCGACATGTCAGATTCCGATTTCTCCCAATGGCTGCATTGGTCGTCCAGCCAGCAGCCCTTTGTCAAGCCCGGAACGACCCGTCACCGGCAATTAATAGTACTAATGGATCGACGGCCGGATGTCAGATGAAGATTCGCCGCTCTTCCGCGACCAGTTCCTGGAGAAAATCGACGACCGTGCGGACACGGACCAGCTGGCGGGCGGATTCATGATAGGCCGTCCAGTAGGACCGGCTGATACCGAGATGCGGCATGATCCGCTTCAGTTCGGAATATTGCCCGGCGATGTAATTGTGCAGGATGCCGATCCCCGCCCCCGACCGCACCGCCTCTGTCTGGCCGGTGGCGCTGGAGATTTCGAAGGCGGCGTCCCAGTCGCGCATGATCTCACCGGTATAATTGAGCGAGGGCGAAAAGATCAGGTCCTCCACATATCCGATGCGCCGGTGGCGTTTCAGCGCATCGACATCCGCCGGCGCGCCGTAGTCGGCCAGATAATCCGCCGAGGCATAGAGGCCCAGTGAATAATCGGTGAGCTTCGAAAACATCAGCCTGCCCTGCTCCGGCCGCTCGATGGTGATGGCGATATCGGCCTCGCGCTGCGACAGGGAGAAGGAGCGCGGCACCGGAACGAGCTGGATTTTCAGGTCGGGATAACGGGCCGTCAACCGGCCAAGCCTCGGTGCGAGGAAGGACACACCAAGACCATCCGGCGCGCCGATGCGCACCGTTCCCGCCACCGCCGTATCGACACGGCCGAGATTGGCCTGGGCATTCAGCATTTCGGTTTCCATGCGCTCGGCCCCGGCAAGAAGGCGCTGGCCCTCCTCGGTCAGCTCGCAGCCATTGGTGCTTCGCAGGAAAAGCTGCGTGCCGATGGCCGCCTCCAGCGCGGAAATTCGCCGACTGAGGGTGGCATGGTTCACACCGAGCTTTCTGGCCGCCGAAAGAAACTGGCCGCTTCGCGCGACGCTGAGGAACAAACGCACATCATCCCAGTTCACGGCACCCTCCTTATGTCTATTTTTGCACAATTGATGCTTATTTCAGGCGATTGATTTGTGCAAATCGAAAGGTAATGCTGCGCCATCATATTCTGGAGGAAAACCCATGAAGGAAATCGGTCATTTCATTAACGGCAAGCATGTGCCGGGCACCAGCGGCCGCACATCGAATGTCTATAACCCCGCCACGGGCGAAGTGCAGGCAACCGTTGCGCTTGCCAACGACGCCGAGCTGCGCGCCGCCGTGGAAAGCGCCAAGGCGGCGCAGCCGAAATGGGCCGCCACCAACCCGCAGCGCCGCGCCCGCGTTTTCTTTAAGTTCGTCGAACTTCTGAACCGCGACATCAACGAGCTGGCGGTGCTGCTTTCCAGCGAACACGGCAAGACCGTCGAAGATTCCAAGGGCGATATCATTCGCGGTCTCGAAGTCTGCGAATTCGTTTGCGGCATTCCGCATCTGCAGAAGGGTGAGTTCACCGAAGGTGCTGGCCCTGCCATCGACATGTATTCGATCCGCCAGCCGGTCGGCATCGGCGCGGGCATCACCCCGTTCAACTTCCCAGGCATGATCCCGATGTGGATGTTCGCCCCGGCAATCGCCTGCGGCAACGCCTTCATCCTTAAGCCTTCGGAGCGCGATCCGTCGCTGCCGATCCGCCTTGCCGAACTGATGATCGAAGCCGGTCTTCCGGCGGGCATCCTGAACGTCGTCAATGGCGACAAGGGCGCGGTCGATGCCATCCTCACCGATCCCGACATCGGCGCAGTCTCCTTCGTCGGCTCGACGCCGATCGCACGCTATGTTTATGGCACCGCAGCCATGAACGGCAAGCGCGCGCAATGCTTCGGCGGCGCGAAGAACCACATGATCATCATGCCGGATGCCGATCTCGACCAGGCAGTGAATGCGTTGATGGGTGCAGGTTACGGTTCGGCCGGCGAGCGCTGCATGGCCGTTTCCGTTGCGGTTCCGGTTGGTGAGGAGACGGCAAACCGTCTCGTCGAAAAGCTCATCCCGCAGATCGAAAGCCTGAGAATCGGCCCCTATACCGACGACAAGGCCGATATGGGTCCGCTCGTCACCAAGGAAGCGCAGACGCGCGTCAAGGGCCTGATCGACAGCGGTGTCGCGCAGGGTGCGAAGCTCTTGGTCGATGGCCGCGACTTCAAATTGCAGGGTTATGAAGACGGTTATTTTGTCGGCGGTTGCCTGTTCGACCACGTCACCCCTGACATGGACATCTACAAGACGGAAATCTTCGGACCGGTTCTGTCCGTCGTCCGCGCCAAGAACTACGAAGACGCGCTGGAACTGCCTATGAAGCACGAATACGGCAACGGCGTTGCGATCTACACCCGTGACGGCGATGCCGCCCGCGACTTCGCAAGCCGCGTCAATATCGGCATGATCGGCGTCAACGTTCCGATCCCGGTTCCGCTCGCCTATCACTCCTTCGGCGGATGGAAGGCTTCGAGCTTCGGCGATCTCAACCAGCACGGCACGGATTCGATCAAGTTCTGGACGAAGACCAAGACGATCACCTCGCGCTGGCCGTCGGGCATCAAGTCCGGAGCTGAATTCGTCATGCCGACGATGAAATAAGCCGAACAGCCGATAAGACAGGATCAAAAGCCCCGCTGCAAAACAGCGGGGCTTTTTTGATTAAAAAACTTAACTACAAAAATCATGTTTTCTGTTTCAAAATATTTCCACTTAAAGCTGTTATATCGTAAGAAAGCGTTGCAGCGTGGGGACGCTGCCAAACCGCCGATAACGGGGAAGCTTGCAAACTCAATCTGCCCGGAGAGGGGCATATCATGAGGGACTATAATGAGTGATATCTCTGTGAGCGCGGGTCAGCGCGCAGTTGAACGCGGGTCGTTCAGTGGAAATGCCAAGGAATATTTTGGAATCTGGATCGTCAACATTCTCCTGACGATTATCACAATCGGTATCTATTCCGCTTGGGCCAAGGTGCGCCGCAAGCGCTATTTCAACGGTAATACCGTGGTGGCCGGCCGCGCTTTCGGTTACCACGCCACCGGCGGGCAAATCTTCAAGGGCCGGCTGATTGCCTTTGCCTTCATCATCGTCTCACAGCTTATCGGCTTGATTCATCCGTTTCTGGTCTTCGTGCCAGCCATCCTGCTGATGATCTTTTTCCCATGGCTGATCACGCGCAGCATCCGTTTTAATGCACGGGTGACGAGCTACCGCAATGTCCGGTTTGATTTCGTCGGCACCGCATGGGGCGCTTTCGTCTCCATCCTGCTCGGCAGCCTCGTTGCGGTTTTCTCCTTCGGCATTCTGGCGCCGTTATCCAGCCGCTGGGCGAACCGTTATATTTTCAGCAACCTGCGTTATGGTGATCGTCCGTTCAGCGCCGACCCCACGATCAGTGCGCTTTACCGGATCTGGATCATTCCCGCGATCATGGTGGTGATCGGCAGCGTCATCGTCGGCTTTTTCGGCATTGCCGCCTTCGCAGCCAACAGCGCAATCCTCGAGGACGAAACGGCAGCCCTGGCCGCGGCTCTGGCTTCCCTCTATGTCGGCCTTTTCGGTGCGTTTCTGGTCTATGGCCTCGCAGGCGTGGTCTACCGCACGGGTGTTCGCAATGTCGTCATTTCCTCCATGCTGCTTGATGGAAAACACGATCTGCGCAGCGACCTGCATCGCGGCCGCTACCTCTGGATCGTGATCTCCAACCTCTTCGTCACCGTTTTCACACTGGGCCTGATGCGCCCATGGGCGGCGGTGCGCGAGGCGCGTTACACCGTGGAACGCACGGGAATCCGCTTTAATGGCGATGTGGGCGAGGTTCTCTCCTCGATGGAAGCAACGGGGGCCGCCGTCAGCGCCGAATATATGGATATGGAAGGTTTCGAATTTGGTTTCTGATACCGGAGAAACCGTTTCGGGCGAGTGGCATGCCGCTCGCTCCAACCTTTCCAGCGCCGCCAGGCTGAAGCTTGGCGGTACGGTCCTTCTCGTGGTCGACGCAGAGGACAATCACGTCAGAACCCAGGCCGAGATAAAAGCGGTAGAGATCAGCCACCGGGTGGGTGCCATCCCCCGAGAGTTGCATTTTCCCGACGGGTCTCTGTTCGAAACCCGTGACAATGACGGCGTGGACCGGCTGCTTGGCCAACACATTACCAAGCGTTCCGGTTTCGTGCACTGGCTGGAACAGTTCCGCCCACGACTGATCAGCATCACCGCCGCGGCAGTTCTGCTGGCGTACGGCACCTACAAGCTAGCGCTTCCGGCGCTGGTGGAACTGGCGGTCGCCGTAACACCGCCCATCGTTCCCCAGGTCATGTCGGCCAGCACCATGCAAGCCCTGGACCAGGCGGTGTTTTCTCCAAGCGAACTGCCGCAGGAAGAACAGGATGCCATCCGTGCGGCATTTGCCCGGATCGCCGCCCATGCGGAAGGTTCACCCGAGGACTACAAGCTGAATTTCCGCAAGGGCGGTTATATCGGCCCCAACGCCTTTGCGCTGCCGGATGGCACGCTGGTCTTGACGGACGAGCTGGTGGAACTCGCAGGCGACGACAGGCAGATGATCACCGGAGTTCTCGCGCATGAAATCGGCCATGTGGAATATGAACACAGCCTGCGGCAGCTTTATCGTGCCGCCGGTGTCGCCGGTCTCGTCATGCTAATTGCCGGCGACGTCGGTTCGGCCATGGAAGATATTCTCACCCAGGGCGGCGGTCTTCTGGCACTCTCGCATTCACGCGATGCCGAGCGGCAGGCGGATCAGCGCTCAGTCGAGCTGATGCGCAAGGCCGGTCTCGACCCCACCGCCATCGAACGCTTCTTTGCGCTGCTGGAGGAAAAGCTGGACGACAAGGGCGGTACCAGCATCATCTCTACCCATCCCGGAACGCCGGAAAGGCGCAAGGCTATCCTTGACTATAACGCGTCATTGGACAACAAACCGGCGGGCGACTGACCCGCCGGTATTGCGAAAACGGCGTCAGTTGGTCGGGCCGTCGTTGAAACCCACTTCGTCCACCAGCTCCGAAGCCTGTTTGCGATGGGCGGCAATATCCGTCAGCGGCAGTTTGTCCGGATGGATGGGGCCGAAACCCTTCACCACGTCGGAAGGCTCCGCACCCGGCAGCACCGGATATTCGAAAACCTGCTTGGCGTAGATTTCCTGTGCTTCACGCGAGGCGAGGAATTCCATCAGCTTCAGCGCATTGTCCTTGTTGGGCGCATATTTCGTCAGCGCCATGCCGGAAATATTCACATGGGTGCCACGATCACCGGCATTGGGGAAGATCACCCGCACCGAACCCGCCCATTCCTTTTCTTCCGGCTCGCGATCATTGGTCAGCATCAGGCCGACATAATAGGTATTGCCGAGCGCGATATCGCATTCGCCGGAAAAGATCGATTTCGCCTGGCTGCGGTCGGTTCCATCAGGCTTGCGGGCGAGATTATTCTTCAGGCCCGTCAGCCATGTGCGGGTATAATCGACGCCGTGATGGGCGATCATCGAGGCGATCAGCGCAATATTATAGGAATGCTGGCCATCACGAATGCATATCTTGCCCTTCCATTTCGGGTCGGCAAGCTCTTCATAGGTGATGTCCTTCTGGGTCACCCGCTCCTTCGAAGCATAGACAACCCGGCCGCGAGTCGTGAGACCAAACCACTCACCCTCGGGATCACGCAGGTTGGCGGGAATATCCTTTTCGATGACGGGATCACCCAGAACCGGCTGCGTGACCTTGCCCTCTTTCGCCTCGACGAGACGGGCGATATCGACCGTCAGCAGCACATCCGCAGGTGAATTGACGCCCTCTGCCTGAATACGTTCCACCAGACCCTTGTCGAGAAACAGGACGTTCGTCTCTATCCCGGTTTCCTTGGTGAAGGCATCGAGCAGCGGCTGGATCAGTTCAGGTTGGCGATAGGAATAGACGTTAACCTCGCCCTCTGCCAGAGCGGCGGGCGCGAAGGAAAGGATCGTCAGCCCTGAAAAAACGGCAGCGGAAAAGCATGATTTCAAGCTTGCCATTATGAATGCCTCCATTACATTCCGATTCTTGACTTGTTTGTTCATGAATCATCGGGACGGTCAACAAGGCGGTTCGAGAAATATCGAATGGGTGCCAGTTTTTTCAGTTTCTGGAATTGTTCTAAACTGAAAAAGAGACTATATAACTCCACATTGAGAGTTAGGAGACCAGCATGCGTTTGACCAAACAGACCAACTATGCCGTTCGCATGTTGATGTATTGCGCTGCGAATGAAGGCAAGCTGAGCCGCATTCCAGAGATTGCCAGGGCCTATGGCGTATCTGAGCTGTTCCTGTTCAAGATCCTGCAGCCGCTCAACAAGGCGGGCCTCGTCGAAACCGTGCGCGGCCGCAATGGCGGCGTGCGCCTTGGCAAGCCTGCCGACAAGATCAGCCTGTTCGACGTCGTGCGGGTGACGGAAGACAGCTTCGCCATGGCTGAGTGCTTTGAGGACGGCGCTGTTGAATGTCCGCTCGTGGACAGCTGCGGCCTGAATTCAGCGCTGCGCAAGGCGCTGAATGCCTTCTTCGACGTGCTGACGGAATATTCGATCGATGATCTCGTCAAGGCGCGCCCGCAGATCAACTTCCTGCTTGGGCTCGATACGGAAATGCCGAAGGTTGCCGCACTTCCGGCTGCCTGACCTTTTCGTTGCCCAAACGGCGACATCCAGAGCCCGTGCCACAGGTCACGGGCTTTTTTTATGAAATGCTCATGAAATGTAATATTTTCAGCCCTCAAGGTTGACGCCGCGAGACGAAGCGGCGCATTTGGTCGCGAGCTTTTTCAAGCAACCAATCAGCGTCGCAATGATCATCAAGCCTGAATTCCACACATTTGCGCTTACCGCGCTTGTCGGCAGCATGGGTGCACTGCTTGCCAGCCTCATCAATATTCCAGCGCCGTTTCTTTCCGGGCCGGCACTTGCCGTGACGATCACGGGATTGGCCGGCATAAGGCTTGGCGTTCCCGCCTTCATCCGCAATGCCTGTTTCGTTGTCGTCGGCATTTCCATGGGAACGAGCGTAACGCCCTCGGTCATCGACGCCGCCAAGACATGGCCATTGAGCTTCGCCGTCGTCCTCGTCGCCGTCGTGATCATGCTCTATGTCGCTTACTGGATCCTGCATTACGGTTTCGGTTACGACCGGACAACGGCGATGCTCGGCGCTTCCCCCGGCCATCTCAGCTACATCATCAGCCTCGGTGCCGAGACGAAAAGCGACCTTGCGACCGTCAGCATCGTGCAAAGTGTCAGGGTACTGGCGCTTACGCTTTCCGTGCCGCTGATCGTCGAATATTTCGATCTGGTCAGTACGGAACCCTTGATCACAAACCCGCCAATGGGCCTTTTTACGCTGGCGCTCACCATCGCCGCCTCGCTTCTGACCGGGTGGCTTTTCCTGCGCTGGAAATTCCCCGCCGCCCTGTTGCTCGGTGGTGTTGCGATCTCCATCGGCACGCATATTACCGGCCTTACCGAAGGTGGCGTGCCCACATGGCTCAGCCTGCCCGTCTATGTGCTGATCGGCTGCCTTATCGGCACGCGCTTTTCGAATGTCTCGCTGATGGAGGTCCGCAAGGGCTTTCTGGCCGGCTTCGTCGTCACCATTGCCGTGATGGTGATTGCCGGCAGCATTGCCTGGCTGATTTCCCGCGTGACCGGCGTGCCGCTTAATGCGGTCATGATCGCCTATGCGCCGGGCGGTCTTGAAACCATGGCGGCCATGGCGGTGATGATGCATGCCGATACCGCCTATGTCGGCTCACATCACGTCATCCGGCTTCTCTTCCTGTCCGTTCTCATGCCGCTCGTCATGGGTAAGGATGCCCGCAAGCGGGACGGCGACGCCTGACGAGCGCTGGCTCTCGGTGCCAGCCGGACCCTCGACGCGAAAATGCGGACGGCGTGCAACCTTTTCTCCTCCCGGCCGTTGATACTCCGCCGCAATTGCGGCGGCGATCTTTCGCCTGTTCGGCAGGCTGACCCACCGGAGGACTATTCATGAACCGCTTGATGACGTTGACAGGCGCCGGAATTGCGCTTGCCTTTTCTGTTTCCATCGCTCAGGCGCAGGTGGTGGTGTCGTCGAAGATCGACACGGAGGGCGGTGTTCTCGGCAACATCATCCTCGCTGTCCTGAACCAGAACAAGATCGAGACGACGGATCGCATCCAGCTCGG
This sequence comes from Agrobacterium tumefaciens, assembly GCA_017744915.1. Lineage (GTDB taxonomy): Bacteria > Pseudomonadota > Alphaproteobacteria > Rhizobiales > Rhizobiaceae > Agrobacterium > Agrobacterium tumefaciens_I. Next base: position 119,640 of record JAGIAH010000009.1, on the reverse strand, counting down.
CGCAACCCCGGTCGTCCGAAAAGCAATCACCGCAGGTGAGATAGACATCTATCCGGAATACACCGGCAATGCCGCCTTCTTTTTCTCCAAGGCGGATGATCCGCTCTGGAAGGACGCCACCAAGGGGTATGAAGAGGCAAAAACGCTCGACTACGATGCCAACAAGATCGTCTGGCTGACGCCATCTCCGGCCAACAACACCTGGGCGATTGCGCTGCGCAAGGATGTCGCCGACAAGAACAATCTGAAGACGCTTTCCGACTTCGGCAAATATGTTACCGATGGCGGCGCGGTGGTTCTTGCCGCCTCCTCCGAATTCGTCAATTCCGCCGCCGCCCTGCCCGCCTTTCAGACGACCTATGGTTTCACCATGAAGCCGGATCAGCTGATCACGCTTTCCGGTGGTGACACAGCGGCCACGATTGCCGCTGCCGCCAACCAGACGAACAATGCCAATGCCGCCATGGTCTATGGCACGGATGGCGGCATCGCCCCTTCCGGTCTTGTGGTTCTGGAAGACGACAAGCATGTGCAGCCGGTCTATCAGCCCGCGCCGATCATTCGCGAAGAGGTTCTGAAAAAGCACCCCAATATCGAGGAATTGCTGAAGCCCGTGTTCGAAAAGCTTGATCTTGCGACCCTGCAGGATCTGAATGCCCGCGTGCAGGTAGGCGGCGAGCAGGCGAAGACTGTGGCGCTGGACTTCCTGACAAAGAACGGTTTCGTCAAGTAGTGGCTCATGGCGCTGGAAGAGGAGGGATGAGAACGGAAGCGGTCTCATCATCCGATCCCAACCCAGGGTACAGGGGAGCAGGATTTGACGAAATGGCCTGACAAGGTGGGCGTGCTGATTTCGTGCCTGCTTCTTTATGCGCTTTTTGCGTCGCCCTTCATGACGTTTCGCGCCAACCGGATCGTTCAGGGGGAAACACGAACAATCTTCGAGGCCCTACCATCGCCGGCCGCGACACTCCTTGCGGCGATCATTCTTCTTGCGGCATTCATCGCCTTTTTCCGCTTTCCCGCGCGGCTGAAGCTCGCAGCCGCACTGGGCGGTCTAGCGGCGCTCTCGGTTTTTGTCGGACAGGCGGCCTCCTTTCTCACGCCGGAAGGAAACAGTTTTGCCCGCGTCTCGCCGTCGAGCGGTTTCTGGTTGCTCTTTGCCGGGCTGGCTCTGCTCGCCACGGACTGTATCGCACGTCTTGAGCCGAAACCCGCCATCCGGATATTGCTGTTGCTGCTGGCGACCGCCGCACTTTCCGCGCTGCTGGCAAGCGGCCTCTGGAACGACCTCTCCATCATCAAGGAATATACCAGCCGGGCCGACATATTCTGGACCGAGGCCGTGCGGCATGTGGAGCTTGCCATCGGCTCACTGATCGCCGCGACCGTCGTGGGTATTCCTCTGGGCGTCCTCTGTTACAAGGTCGAGCGGCTGCGGACAGGCGTTCTGAACAGTCTCAATATCGTCCAGACCATCCCCTCCATCGCCCTGTTCGGCCTTCTGATCGCCCCGCTCGGATGGATTGCAGCCACCGTGCCGGGCGCAGCAAGGATCGGCATTGCCGGCATCGGCATGGCGCCGGCCTTCGTGGCGCTGTTTCTTTATTCGCTGCTGCCGGTTGTTTCCAACACGGTGGTCGGTCTTGCCGGCGTTTCCCAGGCGGTCTTGGAAGCGGCACGCGGGCTTGGCATGACGCCGGTGCAGCGGTTGCTGCGGGTGGAATTTCCGCTCGCCATGCCGGTCATTCTCACCGGCATTCGCATCGTGCTGGTGCAGAATATCGGGCTCGCGACAATCGCCGCCCTGATCGGCGGCGGCGGTTTTGGTGTTTTCGTGTTTCAGGGCATCGGGCAGACGGCGATGGACCTCGTGTTGCTCGGCACCGTGCCGACCGTTCTCCTCGGCTTTGCCGCCGCGATCACACTCGACGCCCTCATAGACAGCAATCTCTTCAGCGCAGGCGGAAGGCAGAAGCCATGATCGAGATCGACACCATCACGAAACGATACGGCGATACGGCCGTTGTGGATCAGGTATCACTGACCGTTGCGCCGCGCACCGTGACCGTCATCGTCGGCACGTCCGGATCGGGGAAAACCACCCTGCTGCGCATGATCAACCGGCTGGTGGAACCGACCTCCGGTGCGATCCGCATCGACGGCGAAGATGTCAGCGCCATTCCGGGTTTCAAACTACGCCGTCAGATCGGCTACGCCATTCAGGGCCATGGGCTTTTTCCGCACCGAACCGTGGCGGAAAATATCGCGACCGTGCCGCAACTGATCGGCTGGGACCGCCAGCGCATAAAGGCCAAGATCGATGCACTCATGCAACTCTTCCAGCTTGATCCCGCACTTTATGCGGATCGTTTTCCGCATGAGCTTTCCGGCGGCCAGCAGCAGCGTGTCGGTGTGGCCCGCGCACTGGCAGCAGAACCGAACATTCTTCTGATGGACGAACCCTTCGGCGCGCTGGACCCGGTGATCCGCGCCAAGGCCCAGAACGACCTTCTCGATATCCAGAAGAAGCTCGGCGTCACCATCGTCCTCGTCACGCACGACATGGACGAGGCTTTCCATCTGGCGGATCGCATTGCCGTGATGGACAAGGGCCGCATCGTGCAGGATTGCCCGCCGGCGGAGCTGGTGCTGAAACCGGCGACGGATTTCGTCCGCACCATGATCGGCGAAAACGAACGCGCGCTCAAACTGCTTTCGGTTCTCTCCGTCGCCGACATCGTGGAGCCGGGAAGTGCGGAAGGTACGCCGCTCACCGAAAGCACCAGCCAGCGCGATGCCCTGTCGGCCATGTTATGGGCGGGCTGCGATGTCTTGCCTGTCATAAAAGACGATGGGCGACCCATCGGCCTGGTGCGACGTGACGTTCTCCTCCAGCGTGCCACTGGCGCCCCATGAAAAACGCCTTTTCTTTTTTCTCTCTTGGCCTTCTGGTACTGGCGCTGATCATCTTTCTTGCCGCACCGCAAATCTTCACGCCGATCTTTCGCCCTCTCGTGCAGGCCAATGCGCCAGCCATCTACACGCAGGCCAATCTCTTTTCCCTGACGCTCTCGCATCTGACCACCGTTGCGATCGCGACCGGACTGGCCACGCTCACGGCGGGGGCGCTTGCGGTTCTCGTCACCCGGCCTTTCGGGGCGGATTTCCTGCCGCTGTCGCGCAGCATCGTCAATATCGGCCAGACCTTTCCCCCGGTGGCGGTGCTGGCACTGGCCGTGCCGATGATGGGTTTTGGCGAAAAACCCACGCTCGTCGCCCTGTTTCTTTATGCGCTTCTGCCGGTGTTCGAAAATACGCTGACCGGGCTGACCACCCTGCCGGCCACGGTGATGGATGCTGCCAGAGGCAGCGGCATGACCGGCTGGCAGCGGCTGGTCAAAGTGGAACTGCTGCTTGCCCTTCCGGCCATTCTCGCCGGCATCCGGCTTTCGGCGGTCATCAGTCTTTCCACCGCCACCATCGGTTCGACCGTTGCCGCCCGCACGCTCGGCGAAGTGATCATCGCCGGCCTGCAATCCAACAATCTCGCCTTCATTCTCCAGGGAGGTTTGATCGTCGCAGCACTGGCGATCCTCATTCACGCCGGCTTTTCCGCACTGGAAAGGTCCGCAGCCCGCAAAACCGGACACTGACATGCGGAGCCACCCAAATTTAAGGTTCCCGCCACCCGCCGCACATGGTAGGGGCTGACCGTCGAAACAGAAACATTCGAGGTTCGGGTGACACAGGCAATTGTCGTGATGGGAGTGAGCGGCTCTGGCAAGTCCACGGTCGCGGAAGCGGTAGCTGAGAAACTGGGCGTTGCCTTCATAGAGGGCGACAAGCTTCACCCGAAATCCAACGTCGATAAAATGTCCGAGGGCATTCCGCTGACGGACGAAGATCGCTGGCCGTGGCTCGACCTGATCGGTGCGGAACTGCGCAAGGGTAGCGAAGGTAAGGGTGTCGTGGTTTCCTGCTCCGCACTCAAGAAAATCTACCGCGACCGTCTTCGCGAAGCGACCGGTGGTCCGCTCGTTTTCATCTATCTGGATGGCAGCCTGGAGCTGCTTAGCCGGCGTATGGGTGAGCGCAAGGGCCATTTCATGCCGCTCTCGCTGCTTCAGACCCAGCTTGCCACGCTGGAAGTGCCGACCGGCGAGCCGGGCGTCGTAACCGTCAGCATCGACACCACACCCGAAGAGATCACCGCAAACGCGCTTGCCGGCCTGAAGACGGTAACGTTCTAGAGCCCCAGCTTGTCTCTCAAGCCGTACCACCATGCGCCGAGCACGGTCAGCGGCACGCGGAACGTCTTGCCGCCGGGGAACGGGTAGTTCGGCAGCGAACTCCAGATATCGAAACGTTCGGCGTGGCCGGCAACGGCCTCGCCCAATATCTTGCCGAGCAGATGGGTGGTCGTCACGCCATGGCCGCTGTCGCCGTGTGAAAAGTAGATATTATCCGAAAGCTTGCCCATATGCGGGATGCGCGTCAGGGTCAGCGCGAAGTTACCACTCCAGGCGAATTCGATCCTGGTCTTTTCCAGTTGCGGAAAGGTCTTCAGCATGTTCGGCCGGATCACACCCGTCAGGTCGGCCGGGTCGCTGCCACCATAACCGATGCCACCGCCATAAAGCAGGCGGTTATCCGACGTGCGGCGGTAATAATCGAGAATGTAATTGGCATCCTCGACGCAATAATTGGCAGGCAGAAGGGCCTCGATCAAGTCGGCATCAAGCGGCTCCGTCGCCATGACCTGGCTCGAGACCGGCATCATCCGCTCGCCGATTTCCGGCAGCAGGGTGCCGAGATAGGCATTGCCGCAGACGAGAACATATTTCGCCTTCACGCTGCCCGTTGCCGTGCGCACGATGGGATTGGCGCCCTGCTCCACCGCGATGACGCGGGAGTTTTCGAATATACGGGCTCCAAGGCGTTCGGCCGCCACGGCCTCACCCTGCACCAGATTGAGGGGGTGGATGTGGCCACCGAAGCGGTCGATCATGCCGCCGGCATAACGGTCGGTCTTCACATAATGGCTGACATCCGCCGTGGAGACCATTTCGAGACCGCCATGGCCGTGTTTTTCCCAATGGGCTTTGTGAGCCTCCATTTCGCGAATCTGCTTCGGCGTAAAGGCGGCAAAGAAACCGCCATCGACGAGATCGCAGTCGATGCCGTATTTGGCGACGCGACCACGGATGATCGCGCCGCCTTCCAGCGACATTTCTCCGAGCTTCACCGCCTTTTCGTGACCGTAACGTCGGGCGATGGTTTCGAGATCACGGCTATAGCCATTGACGATCTGGCCACCATTGCGGCCCGAAGCGCCGAAGCCGACCCGCACGCCTTCCAGAACGATGACGGAATAACCACGTTCACTGAGTTCCAGCGCGGCGGAAATTCCGGTGAAACCGCCACCGATGATGCAGACATCGGCTTCCAGCGTCCCCTCCAGCGAGGGCCGCACGGTTTTCACATTGGCGGAGGCGGCATACCACGACGACGTATGACCGGGATTTGGAATATTCGTTACCTCAGCCATCTCACACCGTCCTGATATAGGCGTCATATTCGACGTCGGTTACACGCAGGGAAAATTCGGAAAGCTCCTGCTGCTTGCAGGCGGAAAACAGCGTCCGGTACTTCTGGCCAAGCGTTGCATAGGCAAAACTCGACCGCGTGAAGCGCTGCAACGCGTAATCCCAGTTGGTGGGAAGCGGTTCGTGATTGATCGCGTGGCTGTCGCCGGCGATCGCGCCGCCGGGCTGGCGCTTCTCCTTCATGCCCGCAAGTGCGGCGCTGAGGATCATCGCGAGGACCAGATAGGGATTGGTATCGGCGCCGGCCACCCGATGCTCGATACGCGTCGCCGCCTTGCTGGCAACGATCACGCGCACCGCCGCCGAGCGATTGTCGATGCCCCAGGAGGCATAGGTGGGAGCGTGTTCGCTGGGGGTCAGGCGGCGATAGGAATTGGCATGGGGTGCGAAGATCGCCATGCTCTCCCCCATGTTTTCCAACAGGCCGCCGACCGAATGCATCAGCGCATCCGAAGGGCCGTCTTCCCCGGCATAGATATTCCTGCCGTCCCTGTCGAGAACGGAAAAATGCACATGCATGCCGTTGCCGGCCTGTAGCCCATAGGGCTTGGCCATGAAGGTGGCGTCAAGTTCATGCCGCCGCGCCACGCCCTTGACGATACGTTTCAGGAAGACTGCGAAATCGGCGGCCTGCAGGGCATCCGGCACATGATTGAGGTTGATCTCGTATTGCCCGGGGCCATTCTCCCGCAGCGTCGTATCGGCAAGCACGCCCTGGGCGCGGCAGGCTGTCGCGATATCATGGAAGACATCCTCGAAATCCTGCAATTCGGAGATCGACAGAACCTGCGTCTGGCCGGTGTGCCAGCGCCCCTCACGGCTATGCGGCGGGCGCACCGGATCGAGCGCCGAGCGAACGGGATCGATCAGGTAAAATTCAAGTTCGGTGGCTACGACCGGCGTGAGGCCAGCTTTTTTATAGGCGTTCAGAACCTGCGACAGAACATGGCGCGGATCGCCGTAGAAGCCGGTTCCATCCGGATTTTTCATCGCCAGCAGAACCTGTGCCGTCGGGCGGCCAAGCCATGTCACGCGTGACAGCGTGCCGGGAACGGGGAAACAAAAACCATCAGGGTCACCCGTGCCTTCGGCAAGACCTGCGGCGTGCACATCCCGGCCCCAGATATCCAGTGCATAAACGGATCGCGGGATCGCCATTCCCTTTTCAAGCACGTCGATTGCCCGTTCGCGCGGAATCCATTTGCCGCGCGGAACACCGTTCGCGTCTATGACGAAAGCTTCGAGAATTTCGATATCGGGGTTATCGGCGAAAAATTTCTTTGCGTTTTCAATATCATCCATCATGCACCAGCAAGCCGTTTCCATCTCGTTTCATGCGCAGCGAGTTTCGCTAACGAAAGTCGTCCTGCTGCTGATAGATGAGAAACCTCGCCACCATGATGACGTTTGCCCCTTTTCCCCTTTGCATGGGACCATGTTACGTGGCCTGTCACAGGAAGGCCAGCGGATTTAGAGCGGCGCAGATAAAAACGCAATCGTTCCGCCGCTCTAAGTTTTTGTTTGAGCATCGGATTTTCCGAAAACCATACTACACTTTTCGGTCCGATGCTCCGGCTATCAGGGATTGAACCTTTCCGGACGATAGGCATCGATGGCAATAACAGGCGCTTCTCCCAGCATGGTTTCCGCCAGAACACGGCCGGTGATCGGCCCAAGCGTCAGACCGTGATGGGCATGGCCGAAGGCGAACCACAGGGTCTTGTGGCGCGGCGCCTTGCCGATGATCGGCATCATGTCCGGCGTGCAGGGCCTGGCACCCATCCACGGCTCCGCATCCAGCCTGCCGCCGAGGGGAAAGACAGTGCGGGCAACCCGTTCCGCCCGCTCGATCTGTACCGGGGATTTTGGCGCATCACGTTCGGCAAATTCCGCACCGGTCGTCAGGCGGATGCCTTTTCGCATCGGCGCCAGGAAATAACCGCGCTCCGCGTCGATCAGCCAGTTGTTGAGCTTTGTGCCTTCCTGCGGCGCATAATGCATGTGGTAACCGCGCTTCACGCCGAGCGGGAAGCGATAGCCCAGCCTTTCCGTCACCGTGTCCGCCCAGGGGCCAAGCGCCACGACGGCATGTTCGGCCTCCACAGCGCCTGTCTCGGTGCGCACCGTCCAGCCGCTAACCGTCTGGCTGAGTGTGGAGGCATCACCCCGGACAAAGGTTCCGCCAAGGCTTTCGAACAGCTTGACATAGGCAAGCGTCAGCGCATGCGGATCGCGTACTGACCAGGGATCATTCCATTTCAGGCCGCCGACGAAATCACGGCTGAGATACGGTTCGGCCGTAGCCAGCTCCTCGGCATCGAGTTTCGAGTGGGAAATGCCGTGGTCGCGGTGGAGACCCTCGGCAACGGCATAATCGGCGTCCCGCCTTGCGGCGGTCCTGTAGGCCGTCATCCAACCGTTTTTCACGATAAGATCGCCAGCCTTCGCCTCGTCGATCAGGATACTGTGCTCAGAGACCGAATGTTCGATCAACGGTGTATAGGCGCGGGCAATCGCCGCATGTCGCAAGGCTGCGGAATTATACCAATAACGGCCGAGGAAAGGCGCAATCCTCGGCAGGGCGGAGAGCCTATAGCGGACATCGATCCTGTTGTTCAGCGAATAGCGCAGCAGCAGCGCAAGGTCGTGCGTGAAGCCATAAGGCACCACGCCCTCTCTCTGGATCAGCCCGGCATTGCCGAAAGAGGTCTCTTCGCCCGGCCCGCGCCGGTCCACCAGCACCACCGATTTGCCCCTTCGGGCCAGTTGCAAAGCGACGGAGACCCCGATGATCCCCGCTCCCAAAACGACCACATCCGCTGCCATCGCAATCAATCCGTTTCCCAGTCACGCTTACCGCAACATGGGTCGGCGTTTTCCGCGAAGCAACAGAAAAATCATTGCCTTAATGGAAAATGCGATGCGTCTTACTGGCTGACCGCTTTCGTTTTCACCGCCTCGATGTTGAAGGCGGCTGCCAGCAGCGCCTTGGTATAGTCCTGCTGCGGATCGGCGAAAATCTCTGCCGCCGGACCGCTCTCCACCACCTTGCCGTGGCGCATGACGATCAGGTCGTTGGCGAGCGCCTTCACCACCTTCAGGTCGTGGCTGATGAAGAGGTAGGCGAGTTCATGCTTCGCCTGGAGATCGCGCAGCAGATCGACCACCTGCGCCTGCACGCTCATGTCGAGTGCGGAGGTCGGCTCGTCCAGCATGACGAAACGGGGTTTAAGCACCATGGCGCGGGCAATGGCGATGCGCTGACGCTGGCCACCGGAAAACTCATGCGGATACCGCCAGCGGGTCGCCGGATCGAGGCCCACCTCTTCCAGTGCGATCGCAACACGCGTATCGCGCTCGTCGGCGGAGAGAGAGCGCTCGTGTACCTTCAGGCCCTCCGCAATGATTTCGCCCACCGACATGCGCGGGCTGAGCGAACCATAGGGGTCCTGAAACACCACCTGCAGCCGGTTCCTCAGCGGCTTCATCATCTCATAGGAATAGCTGTCGATCGACTGGCCGATGAAGCTGATGCGGCCCTGCGAGGCAATAAGCCGCGAGAGAGCAAGACCAAGCGTCGTTTTGCCGGAGCCGGATTCGCCCACCACGCCCACGGTCTGGCCGGCGCGCAGGGTAATATCGATGCCGTCCACCGCCTTCACATGGTCGACCACCCGGCGCATCAGTCCCGCCTTGATCGGGAACCAGACCTTGATGTCGTCACCCTGCATGACCACCGGTTTGCTCGCATCGGAATGCGGCGGTTCGCCCTTCGGCTCGGCAGCCAGCAAATGGCGCGTATAGGCGTGCTGAGGATCGGTAAATACCTGCTCCACCGTGCCGGTCTCGACGATCTTGCCCTTGGTCATGACGCAGACGCGGTCGGCAAATTTGCGGACGATGCCAAGATCGTGGGTGATGAACAGCATGGACATGCCGTGCTGCGTTTTCAGATCACCGAGCAGTTCCAGGATCTGCGCCTGCACCGTCACGTCGAGCGCGGTGGTCGGCTCGTCGGCGATCAGCAGTTTCGGCCGGTTGGCTAGCGCCATGGCAATCATCACACGCTGTCGCTGGCCGCCTGAGAGTTCATGCGGATAGGCCTTCAGCCGCTTCTCCGGCTCGCGGATGCCGACCTGTAATAACAGTTCCAGCGTTCGCGCCCGCGCCTCTGCCCCGGTGATGGCCTGATGCAGTTCCAGTATTTCGCCGATCTGCCGCTCGATGGTGTGGAGCGGGTTGAGCGAGGTCATCGGCTCCTGGAAGATCATGGTGACGTCGTTGCCACGCACGGCACGCAGCGCCCGTTCCGGCAGGGTCAGCATGTCCTTGCCGTCGAACAGGATTTTGCCCGATGGGTGGCTCGCCGCCGGATAGGGCAGCAATTTCAAGATGGAATTCGCCGTCACCGATTTGCCGGAACCGGATTCCCCGACGAGGGCGACGACTTCGCCCGGCATCAGGTCGAAGGAAACGTGGTCGACCGCGACACTGGTCGCGCCACCCTGATGGAAGGCGACGGAGAGATCACGGACGGAGAGAAGCGGCTGGATATTTGTTTCCGTCATGGCATCACCGGAACGTCTTGCGTGGATCGAAGGCGTCGCGCACCGCTTCACCCACGAAGATCAACAGCGAAAGCATGATGGACATGGTGAAGAAGGCGGTGAGGCCGAGCCAGGGCGCCTGAAGGTTGTTCTTGCCCTGCGCGATCATCTCGCCCAGCGACGGCGATCCCGGCGGCATGCCGAAGCCGAGGAAATCGAGCGAGGTGAGCGTGGTGATCGAACCCGAAAGGATGAAGGGCAGGAAGGTCAGCGTTGCCACCATGGCGTTGGGCAGAAGATGGCGGAACATGATCGTCCAGTTGCCGACGCCGAGTGCCCGGGCAGCACGGACATATTCGAAATTTCTCGCCCGCAGGAATTCGGCGCGGACAATGCCAACGAAGCCGACCCAAGAAAACAGCAGCATGATGCCGAGCAGCACGAAGAAGCCCGGCGGCAGGATGGCCGCGATGATCAGCAGGATGTAAAGCACCGGCATGGACGACCAGATTTCGATGAAACGCTGCAGAAGCAGGTCGGTCCAACCGCCGAAATAACCCTGAATGGCGCCGGCCGTGACGCCGACGAGGGCCGAGGCGATGGTCAGCGTCAGGCCAAACAGCACGGAGATGCGAAAGCCGTAGATCATTCGTGCCGTAACATCGCGCGCCTGATTGTCGGTTCCGAGCCAATTGAGATTGCCAAGCGTGCAGCCCGGATCGGCATTGCCTTGCGGGTAGGCCGAGCAGCGCTCCTTTTCATCCATCAGCCAGAAGGGTGCCGTGGGCGCAGAGTGCGGAATATTGGAATTGACCGTCTGATAGGAATAACGGATCGGCGGCCAGATCATCCAGCCATTGGCATTGATCTCATCCTGAATGAAGGAGGACTTGTAATCGGTCTGGGCGAGGAAGCCACCGAATTTCTCCTCCGGATAATCCACCAAGACCGGCACCAGAAACTCGCCCTTGTAGGAAGCGAGAATGGGTTTGTCATTGGCGATGAATTCCGCCATCAGGCTCAGGAAAAACAGGATCAGGAACAGCCAGAAGGACCAGTATCCGCGGCGGTTTGCCTTGAAATTCTGCCAGCGGCGCTTGGTCGTCGGCGAAAACCACGGGCGCTTCAGCTTTACCAGCGTCTCAGTTCCGGCGGGATGGACAAGCGTCATCACACGTCCCTCCGCTCGAAATCGATGCGCGGATCGATCCACGTGTAGATCAGGTCGGACAGGAGGCCGACGACGAGGCCCATCAGCGAGAAGATGAAGAGCGTGCCGAAGACGATCGGATAATCACGGTTGACGACCGAGAGATAACCGAGACGGCCGAGACCATCCAGCGAGAAGATATTCTCGATCAGCAGCGAGCCGGTGAAGAAGGCCGAGATGAAGGCGCCCGGAAAACCGGCGATCACGATCAGCATCGCGTTGCGGAAGACATGGCCATAGAGAACCCTGCGTTCGGTAAGACCCTTGGCGCGGGCGGTGACGACATATTGCTTCTTGATCTCGTCGATGAAGGAATTCTTGGTCAGAAGCGTCGTCGTCGCGAAGGCCGAAAGGGAGAGCGCGATCAATGGCAACGTTAGGTGCCAGAAATAGTCGATAATCTTCTGCCACCAGTTCAGCTGGTCGAAATTATCCGAGACCAGACCGCGCAGCGGAAACCAGTCGAAGAACGACCCGCCGGCAAAAAGAACGATGAGCAGGATGCCGAAGAGGAAGCTCGGCACCGCATAACCGATGATGATGATGCCCGATGTCCAGACATCGAAGGTCGAACCATCCGACACGGCCTTCTTGATGCCGAGCGGAATGGAGATGATGTAGGAAATGATCAGGATCCAGAAGCCGAGCGACGCCGAGACCGGCAGCTTGTCGATGATGAGATCGATCACCGACGAGTTGCGGAAGAAGCTGTCGCCGAAATCGAAGCGGATGTAATTCCACATCATTTCAAGAAAACGGGTGAGCGGCGGCTTGTCGAAGCCGAACTGTTTTTCGAGCTTCTTGATCAGCTCCGGATCAAGACCCTGGGCGCCGCGATATTTCGAGCCGCTTTCATCGAAACCACCGGACTGGCCCATGAGATCGCCGCCGCCCGAGAGCCGGTCTGAGGCGCTGTCGCCTTGCCCGGTCAGCTGCGCCACGACCTGTTCCACCGGCCCGCCCGGCGCGAACTGGATGACGAGAAACGAAATGCCCATGATGCCGACGATCGTCGGGATCATCAGTGCCAGACGTCTGAGGATATAGGCGCCCATCAGCCTCTGCTCCCGGCCGTTACGCCAGCGGTTTTCGTTTCAGTCAAACCCGGTCCTTTCGTGAAAGCGCCTTGCATGCGCTCCAAGCGATTCGTCTCGCCCTATGTGAATCAAGCCTTCGCCGCGAAAGCAAGGCCGGCCTCAATTCCCGGCCTGGCTGGACCACCACGCGTCCGGAAAACCGACGCCATATTCGGGCAGGTTTTCAGGGCGGACGAGGGTGTTCCAGTAGGCGATGAACATCTCGCCACGGTAAAATTGCGGAATGACATAGCTGTTTGCCAGAAGCACCCGGTCGAGCGCGCGGGCGGCGGCCACCTGTTCATCCCGGTTGGGCGCAAATATGACCTTCCGGACCAATGCATCAACGGCCGGGTTCTTGATGCCGGCGACGTTGTTGGAACCCTGCCGGTCGGCTGCTGCCGAACCCCAGAAATCCGCCTGCTCGTTTCCGGGATTGGCCGACGTCGCCCAGAGCTTGATCGTGACGTCGAAATCGAAGCTGCGGGTACGGTTGGTATATTGTGAGGCGTCGACGGTGCGGATGGTGGCGTTGATGCCGATCTTCTTCAGGTTCTGGACATAGGGAAGAATGGTTCTTTCCATGCCGGAGGAATCGATCAGAAACTCCATATCCAGCGGCTGGCCGGTTGCCGCATTGACCATGCGGTTGCCGCGCAGCTCGTAACCGGCCTCCTTCATCAGCTTCACCGCTTCGCGCAGATTGTCGCGCTGCTTGGCGGGATCGCCGGCCACCGGGTTGCGATATTCCGTCGTGAAGACTTCCGGCGGGACCTGATCCTTCAGCTCCTGAAGAATTTCCAGTTCGCGGCCTGTCGGCAGGCCGGAGGAGGCCAGTTCGCTGCCCATGAAGAAGCTGTTGATGCGCTGGAACTGGCCGTAAGCCAGCGTGCGGTTCAGCTCCTCGAAATCGAAGGCGTAGTTCAGTGCCTTGCGCAGTTTCGGGTTCTGGAACTTCTCGCGCCGCATGTTCGGCACGAAGGCCTGCATGATGCCGACGGAGCGATAGATATTCGGCAATTCCTCTTTCTTGACGCGGCCTTCCTTCACGGCCGGAAAATCATAACCCGTGACCCAGCGGCTGGAGGAGGCTTCCTGCCGGAAATCGACGGTGCCGGACTTGAAGGCCTGGAACTCCACGTCCTGATCGGCAAAGAAGGTGTAGGCAATGGTTTTGAAATTATTCATCCCCACATTCACATTGACGTCCTTGCCCCAATAATCGTCACGGAGTTCATAGGTGACGGACGAGCCGGGGGAGACGGCTGCGATCCTGTAAGGGCCGGAGCCCATGACCGGCTCCAGCGTACCGCGCGATATGTCGCGTGGCTTGCCGTCCGGACCTGTGCCTTCCCACCAGTGCTTGGGAACGATCAGCAATTGCCCGACGATCTGCGGCAATTCGCGATTGTTCTTTTCATCGAAGGTGAAGGTGATGTCTCTTTCGCCGCTCACTTCCGCTTTGGTGACGTGAGTATAATAGGTCGAGAGTTGTGGGCTCAGATCCTTCGCTTTTTCGAAGCTGAAGACGACATCCTCCGGCGTCACCGGCTTGCCATCGGCCCATTTGGCGTCCTGCCGCAGCCGGAACGTCGCCTTCGCAATATCGTCGGGATAACTCACGCCCTCGGCCAGCAAACCATAGGAGGCCGAAAGCTCCTCTTCCGTCGACTTCATCAGCGTATCGTAAACCAGCGAAAGGCCCGTCGCCCTTTCGCCCTTGGCGAGCAGCGGGTTGAGCGTGTCGAAAGTGCCTGATGTCGACAGGCGCAATGTGCCGCCCTTCGGCGCGTTGGTATTCACATAGTCGAAATGATCGAAACCATCGGGATGTTTCAGCTCCCCGACCGTCGAAATCCCCTTTCGCCAGACATCCGCCGACTGGGCGGAAGCCGCCGCCGGTATCAGCAGGGCGGATGCCGCGATAGCGATAAGGATACGGGATTTCAGTGGTGCCAATATCATCGGGGGAATGTCCCTGTTTTTGTGCTTGCTGGAGAGAGCATAAAAGAAAGATTGGCAAAAAACAGATGCGCTGCCTCACAAGCTCTTTATCGGCGTCTTTATCCCCGCTTTGCGAGGACCAGGCGAAACATGGTTTCAACAAAATCCCGTTCCAGTTTATTCTTGGGGGAAGAGAATCACCTGATCGGACGGGCAGGCTATATGACGGCGGGATCAACAAGAGTTTTCAAGGCGGCCATGCTGGCGATGTCGGTCGTCTCGGCGCTGCAATTGCAAATCGAGACCGCATCGGCTGAAGACAGGCCCGCGAAAGAAGTGTTTGGCCACATGGCCCTGCCTTCCGCCACGGGCTCGCAGCCGATCGGCTCCTATGCCAAGGGTTGCCAGTCCGGCGCCATCGCCATGCCGACGGACGGTCCCGGCTGGCAGGCCATGCGCCTGTCGCGCAACCGGCGCTGGGGCCAGCCGCAGCTGATTTCCTTCCTTGAGCAATTTTCGCAGGACGCCCAGAAGATCGGCTGGCCGGGATTGCTGCTCGGCGATATTTCCCAGCCGCGCGGCGGCCCGATGCTGACCGGCCATGCCTCGCACCAGATCGGCCTCGATGTCGATGTGTGGTGGCGGCCCATGCCCACCCCCCGGCTGACCGTGGAACAGCGCGAAACGGTGCCTTTCATCTCGATGCTGGACAAGAGCAAGTTCCTGACGGTGGATGACCGCAAGTGGTCGCCGCTAAATGCCCGGCTGGTGATGATGGCGGCAAGTTACCCGCAGGTGGAGCGTGTCTTCGTCAACCCGGCCATCAAGCAGAAGCTCTGCCAGACATGGACTGGCGACCGCACCTTCATGGGCAAGATCAGGCCGATCTATGGCCACGACGAGCATTTTCACATCCGTCTCGAATGCCCGCCCGGCGCTCCCAATTGCAAACCGCAGGCCTCTGTCGGCAAAGGCGACGGCTGCGACAAGTCGCTTGCCTGGTGGTTCAGCAAGGAACCATGGGCGCCGCCGAAGAAGGACCCCAATGCCAAGCCGGTGAAACCGCGCCCGGTCATGGTCTCCGATCTGCCCTCGGCTTGCGCCGCCGTGGCCGCCGCCCCTTCCGCCAATCCTGAGGGTCTTGCCGCCCAGGCCTATTCGCCGGCACCGTCTCAGGCCCCGGCCGCACGCCAGCAAAGCGTGGAACAGGTCATTCAGGCCGCGCCCGCCATGCAGCCGCCGTCGGATATTCCGCTTCCCGCCCAGCGTCCGACATTGAACTGAAACAGAAATGAGGCATTCAACAGCTTCCCTTTTCAAATGGCGGCAAGCTGTTATAGAAGGCTTCAAATCGATTTAATTCTTTGAGGACAGGCTGGGATCATGGAAGGGCAACGCTGTATCGCGCTCATCGCTCACGACGAGAAAAAGGACGATATGGCGGCTTTTGCCCGTCATCACCAGAAGACGCTTGCCAAGTTCAAGATCGTCGCCACCGGCACCACCGGCGGGCGCGTGCAGGAAGCCTGCCCGGGGCTTGATGTCATTCGCCTTAAAAGCGGTCCGCTCGGCGGCGACCAGCAGATCGGCGCGATGATCGCCACCGGCGAAGTGGACATGCTGATCTTCTTCACCGACCCGCTGACGGCCATGCCGCATGATGTGGACGTGAAGGCGCTGACGCGTCTTGCCACGGTTTACGACATTCCCATGGCGCTCAACCGCGCCACCGCAGAAAACCTGATCGACTTCCACCTCGCCGACTGACCCACCAATATGGAACAGGCAATGCCGAAGACGTCCGATACCGAATATCTGTCCTTCCCCATCCTTCTTGGCGACATCGGCGGCACAAATGCCCGCTTTTCCATTCTGATCGATTCCTTTGCGGAACCTGTGCACCTCACCACGGTGAAGACGGCGGAATATCCGACGATCGATGACGCCATCCAGCAGGCGGTTCTGGACAAGACCTCGCTCCAGCCGGTCTCGACCATTCTTGCAATTGCCGGCCCCATCGAAGGCGACGAAATTCCGCTCACCAATTGCCACTGGGTCGTCAAGCCAAAGGGTATGATTGCCAATTTGGGCCTGAAGGATGTCATCGTCATCAACGATTTCGAGGCGCAGGCTCTGGCGATTGCGGCTCTTGACGACGATAATCGCGAGGCCATCGGTTCCGGCAAAAAAGACGTGCTTGCATCGCGCGTCGTCCTTGGACCGGGCACGGGGCTCGGCGTCGCCGGGCTGGTCTATGCCCGCCATATGTGGTTCCCGGTGCCTGGCGAAGGTGGCCACATCGATATCGGCCCGAGAAGCGCGCGCGACTATGCGGTTTTCCCGCATATTGAAACCATCGAAGGCCGCGTTGCAGGTGAGCAGATCCTGTGCGGACGTGGACTGGTCAATCTTTACCGCGCCGTTTGCAAGGCTGACGGCATTGACGCCGTCTTCTCCGATCCGGCCGATATCACCTCACACGGGCTTTCCGGCCAGAACCCGCAGGCGAAAGAAACGCTCTCGCTGTTCAGCACCTATCTCGGCCGCGTGGCGGGCGACCTTGCGCTGATCTTCATGGCCAAGGGCGGCGTTTATCTGGCCGGCGGCATTTCGCAGAAGATCATTCCGGCGCTGAAGAGCCCGGAATTCCGGGCCGCGTTCGAGGACAAGGCGCCGCACAGTGCGCTGATGCGGACCATTCCGACCTTCGTCGTCACCCATCCCCAGGCAGCGCTTTCCGGCCTCGCCACTTATTCCAGAACCCCTTCCGATTTCGGTCTGGCGCTGGACGGCCGGCGCTGGAGAGCCTGACCGCTTTCGAACGGCGGGCCCTTTAAATGTGATGCTTGCGAAGCGGGCGGACGGTCTTTAACGTCGCGGCAGCAAACATCAAACATCCGATACCGGTGGGTTCCGATCCGCCCGACATGAGAAGTGAGTGACAGCATGGGCAGCAGCGGCATGAAACTGGTGGTGGTCGGCGCGGCGGGCCGCATGGGACAGGCGCTGATCCGCCTCATTCACCAGACGCCGGGTGTCCAGCTGCATGCCGCGGTGGCGCGCGAGGGTTCGGCATTTGTCGGCCGCGATGCCGGTGAAATTGCCGGTCTCGGCCCCATTGGCGTTGAAATCACCAGCGATCCGCTGCAGGCCTTTCTGCATGCGGAAGGGGTGATCGACTTCACCGCGCCGGCAACCAGCGTCACCTTCGCCGGGCTTGCCGCACAGGCTCGCATCGTGCACGTCATCGGCACGACCGGCTGCTCACCGGAAGACGAAGAAAAATTCAAGGCGGCGTCGCGCCATGCCCGCATCGTCAAGTCAGGCAATATGAGCCTCGGCGTCAACCTGCTCAGCGTTCTCACACAACAGGCCGCGCAGGCGCTGGATGCGCAGAACTGGGATATCGAAATTCTGGAAATGCACCACAAGCACAAGGTGGACGCGCCTTCGGGCACGGCGCTGCTGCTGGGCGAAGCGGCCGCTGCCGGCCGCAAGGTCGATCTCACCGCCTCATCCGTGCGCGTGCGCGACGGCCATACGGGCGCGCGTGAGACCGGCACCATCGGTTTTGCCACGCTGCGTGGTGGCTCGGTGATCGGCGAACATTCGGTGATCTTCGCCGGCGAAGGCGAACGCGTCGAGCTTTCCCATTATGCCGGCGACCGCTCCATCTTCGCACGCGGCGCGATCACGGCAACCGTCTGGGCCTTCGACAAGAAGCCGGGCTTCTATTCGATGCTGGATGTGCTGGGTCTGTCACAGGCGGAGTAGCCTCCCGCTTAATTTTCGACCGTGAATTCGACCGTATCGGCGGAGAAGCGGCTGACGGCATATTGCACCGGCACGCCATCCATATCGGCATTTAATGCCTGGGTGACAAGCAGGATGGCCCCGGGCGATAGCTCGAGATCGGCCAGATCCTGCGTATCCGCGTGGACAGCAGAAATGACAGTGGAAATGCGCACGTAGTCCGCCACGCCAAGCATCTTGAAAGCGGCCGTGATCGAGCCGCTTTTCTGATAGGCCTCACCTATTCCGGCAAAACGATCCGCCGGGAACCATGTGGTCGAACGGGACACAGGACGGGTGTCCGCCTTGCGCAGGGTTTCCAGACGAACGAGCGGCGCACCGGCCGGCAATTGCAGCCGTGCTGCCAGATCGGCACTTGCCGGCTCGGTCGTGTGGGAAAGAAGCAGCGCCTCCATCTCCTTCACCTGATCGCCGATGCCTGCCGTAAATCGTGTGCGCAGCGAAATCGGAAAGCTCAGACGCTCCTTGCGGGCGATCATCGTGCCGCGTCCCTGCATCGGCTCGAGAATGCCTTCGCTTGCCAGCGCGGCAATGGCACTTCGGACGGTATGGCGGTTCACGCCGAATTTTTCGGCCAGCGTCATCTCCGGCGGCAACATGCCGGTTTCGTCGTGATCGCCAGCCGCAATCTCGCCTCTGATCCGGTCGGCAATCTGCCGCCAGAGCGCCACGCCGTTCTTTCTTTTCATCGCTGCTGCAGGGCTCATGTCACACGCTTGTCATTCACGGACGTTAATTGTAGCTTATATTGTATAGTTGTCTATATCAATAGACATTAGAGGTCAAGTGATGAATAACGAAGCTGCGAATATACACGGCGAAAGGAAACGGGTGGCGGCGCTTCTTGCCCGCGCCACCGTTCAGGAACTTGAAACGGTCTGGAACCGGCAGGATGCCAGTCCGCAGACGGAAAACGTGCGGGGCCCGGAAACAGGCCTCGTCATGGTCAAAGGCCGTATCGGCGGCGGCGGTGCGCCTTTTAATCTCGGTGAAACCACCGTCACCCGCGCGACCGTCAAGCTTGCCTCGGGAACGGTCGGTCATGCGCATGTTCTCGGCACCGGCCGCAAGAAGGCCTGGTATGCCGCAGTTTTCGACGCGCTCTGGCAGGAAAGCCCGACCCGGAACTTCATCGAGACCGAACTTCTTTCGCCGGTCGAAAAAAGACTGAGCGAAGAGAAGGAACGGAAAACACGGGAAACCGCAGCCACGCGGGTCGATTTCTTCACCATGGTTCGAGGAGAGGACTGATGAGCGCGAAGGCCGAAGCATTGACGGGCGGCTTTTCCAACGCCGTCTTCGATTCCCAACGGATTTTCAAGAAGCTGATGGACGGCATGGCCCGTCCGGGCACGCCGCAGACGATCGAAACGGCGGTCGCGCCGCCGCTGCCGCTCGCCGTTGCCACCGGTGCTGTTCTGCTGGCGCTCTGCGACCACGACACGCCAGTCTGGCTGAGCAGCGCGCTGCGCAAGAGTGCGGTGCCGGGCTGGATCGGATTTCACACCGGAGCGGTTACGACGGAAGAAAAAGGGACTGCGCATTTCGCCGTCATCGAAGCGGGAAGCGCCATCGCATCCTTCGGTCTCTTCGCACAGGGAAGCCAGGAATATCCCGATCGCTCAACGACGCTCATCATCGAATTGCCCGATCTGGACGGTGGGCGGGAATTGCTGCTCTCCGGCCCCGGCATCCGCCACGTCAACATCATCAGCCCCTCCGGCCTGCCGGATATTTTCCCAAGGCTTTGGGCGGAGAACAACGCCATCTTCCCGCGTGGCGTCGATGTCATCCTGACGGCCGGCGATAAATTTGTCTGCCTGCCGCGTACGACGCGCATCAAACCCGTGGAGGCATAAGATGTATGTTGCTGTCAAAGGCGGGGAAACCGCCATCGCCAATGCCCACCGGCTGCTGGCCGACCAGCGGCGCGGAGACCGCGACCTGCCCGCCATGTCTGTGGCGCAGATCGTCTCGCAGCTCTCGCTCGCCGTAGACCGGGTGATGGCGGAAGCCTCACTCTACGATCAGTCGCTTGCGGCCCTTGCCGTCAAGCAGGCACGCGGTGACATGATCGAAGCCATCTTCCTGCTGCGCGCCTATCGCACCACCTTGCCGCGCTTCGGCTATTCGGTGCCGGTGGATACCGCGAAGATGGCGGTGCAGCGCCGTGTTTCCGCCACCTACAAGGATTTGCCCGGCGGGCAATTGCTGGGTCCGACCTTCGATTACACCCACCGGCTGCTTGATCCCTCCCTCCTCGAAGACGAGGCCGTCGAACCCGCCACCCAGCGGGAAGGCGAACCGGAATATGTCATGCGCGTTTCCGATATCCTCGCCCAGGAAGGGCTGATCGAAAGCGACGGCGACATGCCGGACGATCATATTGCCGGCGACCTGACACGGGAACCCATGGAATTTCCGATGGCCCGTGACCTGCGCCTGCAATCGCTGGCGCGCGGTGATGAGGGTTTTCTTCTGGCGCTCGCCTATTCGACGCAGCGCGGTTATGGCCGCACCCATCCCTTCGTCGGCGAAATCCGCATTGGTGAAGTGGAAATCGAGCTGGAGGTGCCGGAACTCGGCTTTTCCGTCTCGCTCGGCGACATCAAGGTCACCGAATGCCAGATGGTCAACCAGTTCAAGGGTTCGGCCAAGGCGCCGCCACAGTTCACCCGCGGTTACGGTCTGGTCTTCGGCCAGAGCGAGCGCAAGGCGATGGCCATGTCACTCGTCGACCGGGCGCTGCGCGCCGGCGAATTCGGCGAAGATGTCGTTGCCCCCGCTCAGGACGAGGAATTCGTCATCTCACACGCCGACAACGTGCAGGCGACGGGTTTCGTCGAGCATCTGAAACTGCCGCATTACGTGGATTTTCAGGCCGAACTCGGTCTGGTCAGAAAGATGCGCGCCGATTTCGAGGCGATCAATGCCAATGGCGCGGAATGGATAAGCGATGCGGCCGAATAGCTCAGCGGCTGTGCTGCTCGCCGAACCAGTAGGCGCAAAAGACGGTCGATGCTGCAAAGACAGCAAAGAACACGGCTGCAAGAATTCCAATCTCCATGAGCTTGTACTCCTTTTTTCACAAGGCTAACGCGCAATGCTTAAAGAAGTTTCATTTGACGACGGGCTGGCTGCCTACAACTTCGCCTATCTGGACGAACAGACCAAGCGGATGATCCGCCGGGCGATCCTGAAAGCCATCGCCATTCCCGGTTATCAGGTCCCCTTCGCTTCCCGCGAAATGCCCATGCCCTATGGCTGGGGCACCGGTGGCGTGCAGTTGACCGCCTCCATCCTCGGCCCTGATGATGTGCTGAAGGTCATCGACCAGGGCGCCGACGACACCACCAACGCCGTTTCCATCCGCGCCTTTTTCCAGAAGGTGGCTGATGTGGCCGTCACCACTCGCACGAAGGATGCGACGATCATCCAGACGCGGCACCGCATTCCGGAAGAGGAGCTGCATTCGGGCCAGGTGCTCGTTTATCAGGTACCCATCCCCGAACCCCTGCGCTTCCTCGAGCCGCGCGAGACAGAGACCCGCGTCATGCATGCGCTCGAAGAATATGGCCTGATGCACGTCAAGCTTTATGAGGATATCGCCCGCAACGGCCGCATCTCCACCACCTATGCCTATCCGGTAAAGGTCGCCGGGCGTTACGTGATGGACCCCTCGCCGACGCCGAAATTCGACAATCCGAAAATGCATCTCTCGGACGCCCTGCAGCTGTTCGGCGCCGGGCGCGAAAAACGAATCTACGCCGTGCCGCCCTATACAGACGTCGTCAGCCTCGATTTTGAAGATCATCCCTTTGAAATCCAGCGCTTCGACAAGCCCTGCGCGCTCTGCGGCGGGGAGAATGTCTATCTCGACGAGGTGGTGCTGGATGACAAGGGCGGACGCATGTTCGTCTGCTCCGATACCGACCATTGCGAAGACCGCCGTGCCCATGGCCACAAGGGCCACCTGCTGGCGGATGTGAAGGAGGCCGCAGAATGAGCGACGCACCGCTTCTGAAAGTCCGGGACGTTTCCAAATATTACGGTGACCGCGCCGGTTGCCGCAACGTTTCCTTCGAGCTTTATCCGGGCGAAGTGCTGGCGATCGTCGGTGAATCCGGTTCCGGCAAGACCACGCTTCTCAACTGCATTTCCACCCGGCTGATGCCCACCGCCGGCAGCGTGGAATATCGCATGCGCGATGGCTCCATGCGTGATCTCTACCATATGGGCGAGGCCGAACGGCGTTTCCTGATGCGCACCGACTGGGGGTTCGTGCACCAGAACCCGGCAGACGGCCTGCGCATGGCGGTTTCTGCCGGCGCCAATGTCGGCGAGCGGCTGATGGCCGTGGGTAACCGGCACTATGGCAATATCAGGCAATCGGCCAGCGAATGGCTGGAGCGGGTGGAAATCGGCACCGACCGTATCGACGACCAGCCGCGCGCCTTTTCCGGCGGCATGCGCCAGCGCCTGCAGATTGCCCGCAATCTCGTCACCTCGCCGCGCCTCGTCTTCATGGATGAACCGACCGGCGGCCTCGATGTCTCGGTGCAGGCACGCCTGCTCGATCTCGTACGCGGTCTCGTCAACGATCTCGGCCTTGCCGTCGTCGTCGTCACCCATGATCTCGCGGTTGCGCGTCTGTTATCCCATCGCATGATGGTGATGAAGGGCGGCGACGTCATCGAACATGGCCTCACCGACCGGGTGCTGGACGATCCGCGCGAGCCCTACACGCAATTGCTTGTTTCCTCCATCTTGCAGGTCTAGCCGCGTCGCTCCGAAAAGTGGTCCCCGGTTTTCGGATAAAATCACGCGCAGGAAGAAAGAACCCACCATGACGACGCCACTCATCGTTTCGGAAGTCTTCAAAAGCTTCACCATGCATCTTCGCGACGGCATCGAGCTGCCGGTCGTCCGCGATGTCAATTTCTCCGTTTCCGGCGGCGAATGCGTCGTTCTCGGCGGCCCGTCGGGCATCGGCAAAAGCTCGATCCTGAAAATGCTCTATGGCAATTACGCCATAGACAGCGGACAGATTCTCATCCGCCATCAGGGTGAGGTCATCGATATGGGCAATGCCTCGCCGCGCACGATCCTCGCTATCCGCCACCGCACTATCGGTTATGTCAGCCAGTTCCTGCGCACCGTGCCGCGTGTCGCGGCCATCGACGTCGTTGCCGAACCGCTTCTGGCGCGCAAGGTTACTGCTGAAGATGCGCGGGAGCAGGCGGCCATGCTACTTTCGAAACTCAACCTGCCGCGGGAATTATGGTCGCTGCCGCCGGCGACCTTTTCGGGCGGTGAGCAGCAACGCGTCAATATTGCGCGCGGCTTCATCACCGACCATGCGATCCTGCTTCTCGACGAGCCCACGGCCTCGCTCGACGCCACCAACCGGCGCGTGGTGGTCGACATGATCAGGGAGAAAAAAGAGAAGGGCACGGCCCTGCTCGGCATCTTCCACGACGAGGAGGTGCGCGAAGCCGTTGCCGACCGCATTCTCGACGTTTCGCAATTCTCCCCGCGAAAGGCAGCGGCATGAGCGTCAAGGTCGGTCTCGAACCCGTCATCCACGAAAGTGCCCGTGTCACCAAGTCCTCAATCGGCCGCTATACCGAAATTTCGGAGCGCTGCCGCCTCGAGGAGGTCGAGATGGGCGACTACTCCTATGTCATGCAGGATGGCGCAATCTGGTGCGCCACCATCGGCAAATTCGTCAATATCGCCGCCTCCGTGCGCATCAACGCCACCAACCACCCCATGCAGCGGGCGACATTGCACCATTTCACCTATCGCGCCCGCAGCTACTGGGACGATGCCGAAGACGAGACGGACTTCTTTGCCGCCCGCCGTGCCAAACGGGTGGTGATCGGCCACGATGTCTGGATCGGCCATGGCGCGACGATCCTGCCTGGCGTCACGGTCGGCAACGGCGCGGTGATCGGCGCAGGCGCGGTCGTCTCCAAAGATGTGGCGCCCTACACCATCGTCGGAGGTGTACCCGCCCGGCTGATCCGCGAACGGTTCCCGGCTGAACTGGGCCGGCAAATGGATGAGCTGAAATGGTGGGACTGGGACCACGCCTCGCTGCGCGGCGCCCTGGACGACTTCCGCAATCTGGCGGCAGAGGATTTTGTCGCGAAATATGGCGGGTGAAATCCCCTTCCGCTGAAACCAATGCAAATCCCGGGGCAAGGCTCCGGGATTTTTGTTTCTACGCCTTTGAAGCACGCGCAGATTTCAGCGCAGCGGGATACCTCCTGAAAGCTTTGTCGGCAAACAGGCGCGAGCCGCACCCCGGAAATCTGTAATATTTTATTCATCAAACTGACATTCGTACTTCACGCACCACTGTTACGTGGAACCCCGTCAAAAGAAGATTGGACGGGGAAATGAGCTTTCACCTGAAGCAAGTCACGCGCCGTTTCGGCAACCACACTGCGGTCGATTCCGTGAATGTCGAAATCCCGCAGGGTCAGATGGTCGGCGTGATCGGGCGCTCGGGTGCGGGAAAATCGACGCTGCTGCGTATGATCAACCGTCTCGTCGATCCCTCCTCGGGTTCCATTCATTTCAACGACACGGAAGTCTCGGCGCTGAAGGGTGCGGCTCTGCGCAACTGGCAGCGCGACTGCGCCATGATCTTCCAGCAGTTCAATCTGGTGCCGCGTCTCGACGTTCTTACCAATGTCATGCTCGGCCGTCTCAACCACCGTTCGACGGCGCTCAGCCTCTTCAACATCTTCACCCATGAGGAGCGGCTGATGGCGATTGCCGCGCTCGAGCGGCTCGGCATCGAGCATGTGGCCATGCAGGCGGCTGGCACGCTTTCCGGCGGCCAGCAGCAGCGTGTCGCCATTGCGCGTGCGCTGATGCAGTCCCCGAAGATGGTGCTGGCCGATGAGCCGATCGCCTCGCTCGACCCCCTCAATGCCAAGATCGTGATGGACGCGCTGCGCGACATCAACGAGCGCGAAGGCATCACCGTCATCACCAACCTGCACACGCTGGATACGGCACGCAATTATTGCGAACGCATCATCGGCATGTCTCAGGGTCGCGTCGTCTTCGACGGGACGCCCGCGGAGTTGACTGCCGCCGCCGTTACCGAGATTTACGGAACCGATTCACAAGGCTCCGGCATCGACGAGACCATGACGTCGACCAGCATCAATATTCCCGGCGCGCAGCTTGCCGCGCGTCCGGTGCAACAATCTGCCGGTCCCGAACCGCTCGCTCTCGCCGGGCTCTGAGGAACCGCTCAGCATCGTTTGCGCCCGCGTCAAGGGCCGACACTTCACAACAAACTCCGGCTCGCCGGGAAACAGGAGAAAGTCCATGTTGAAGAAAGTCCTTCTTTCGGCAGTCGCCCTTGGCGTTCTGGCCGGTTCCGCCATGGCTCAGGACGTCAAGGTTCTGCGCATCGGTCTCGACGGTTCCGAAAACGAAGCCGACCAGATCCGCAACACCAAGTGCGTTGCCGATGGCCTCAAGGCTGCAACCGGCGTTTCCGAAGTTCAGGTTTTCCCGTCGCCGGACTATAACGGCGTTATCCAGGGCCTGCTCGGCGGCACCATCGACATCGCTTCCATGGGCGCATCCTCCTACGCCAAGATCGCTCTGGCCGACCCGAAGGCCGTTGACCCGATCCTGACCACGGCTGGCGCCGATGGTTCGACCGGTTATTACACGATCATGGTTGCCCGCAAGGACAGCGGCATCAAGACGCTGGCTGATGCCAAGGGCAAGAAGATCGGCTTCGCCGACCCTGACTCCACCTCCGGCTTCCTCGTTCCGAACGTGGCTATTCCGAAGGAAACCGGCGTTCCGGTGAAGGAATATTTCTCCGAAACCGGCTTCGGCGGCGGCCATGAGAACCTCGTTCTCGCCGTTCTCGACAAGAAGTTCGACGTTGGCACCACCTTCGGTTCGGGCGTTGGCAAGTGGGAAGAAGGCTATACCGCCGGCAACCTCTACCAGATGGTCAAGAAGGGCAACCTCGACATGGACGATATCGTCGAAGTCTGGAAGTCGCCGCTGATCCCGAACGGCCCGCTGATGGTCACCAACAAGCTCGGCGACGCGATGAAGCAGAAGGTCGAAAACTTCTTCATGGAACTGCCGAAGAAGGACCTCGCATGCTTCCAGGGCTTTACCCAGGGCAAGAACACCGCCTACATCAAGGTCGACCCGTCCTTCTACCAGACGATCATCGACGCCCGTAAGTCCGTTATCGGCGGCTGATCCTGAGATCATATCCGGAAGCGGCGGTGCCTTGCGGTGCCGCCGCTTTTGCCAATAAAGGAAAAGCGGCATGGCGACCACCCTGCACCATGATACCCTCGCGCCCGAGGGGTTGAGCGCATCGTCCAAGACGATCATGCGTCACTATCAACAGCAGCTTGCGACACGACGGATTTATACCGTCATTTCGCTCGTGATCTTTCTCGTCATCCTCGCCGCCTCCCTGAATTTCGCCAATGCGGCCAATTCGGGCAAATTCTTCGAGCGCCTGCCCTATTTCTTCGATTTCATGAAGACCTTCGTGCCGGACAGCCCGCTGGAAATCTTCCGGGCGATGTTCGACCTGCCGTCGCCCTATGCGGATGGTTCGCTGAAATATAATTATGTCGCGGATCGCGTTTACATCACCGACGGCTTCTACATCCCGCATTTCATCTACCAGCTGATCATCACGCTCAATATCGCGCTGGTCTCGACAATCATCGGTACCGGTTTCGCCTTCGTGCTCTGCTTCTTCGCCTCCACCAATCTCGTTGGCGCCGGCCTCGTGCGCTGGGTGGTGCGCCGGGTGATGGAAGTGCTGCGCGCCTTTCCCGAAATCGTTGTCGCCGGGTTGCTGACCGCCATCCTGTCCATCGGCCCGATCGCGGCCATCATCGCGATTTCGGTTCATACGATCGGTGCACTCGGCAAGCTCTTCTTCGAAGTGGTGGAAAATGCCGACATGAAGCCGGATGAAGGCCTGCGCGCCGCAGGTGCCAACTGGCTGGAGCGGGTGCGTTTCGCCATCGTGCCGCAGGTTCTGCCCAATTTCGTCTCCTACGCGCTGCTGCGCGCCGAAATCAACGTGCGCGCCTCCACCATCATCGGCGCCGTTGGCGGCGGCGGCATCGGCGAGGTCTTCCGGCTTTCGATCGGCAACGATCACGCATCGAAGACCTATGCCATCATCATCCTGTTGCTGATCACCATCATCGCTGTCGATCAGTTTTCCGGCTGGTTGCGCCGCAAGCTGATCGGCCATCAATCCTTCGAATTCGGACGGGGAGCGGCCTGATGTCGTCCAGCTTCATTCTCAACACCGCCGAGCGCGAAAGACTGACGGCCGCGCATCCCGAAGTGTTCAATCGCAGTTTCATGCAGCGATACGGCCTGCTGACCGGCCTAGTCATCATCGCCATCTATCTCATCGGCTGCTTTTTCTTCTTCAATGTCGGGCCGGCTTTCATGCAGGGTCGGTGGGACCGCGCTTCGAGCTATATTCAGGACTGGTATTCCTGGCGCGCCCAGCCACGCCTGCGTTTCACAGATGACAAGGTTGAGCCGCAATGGTCAAGCCGCGGCCAATATCCCGCCGATGCGAAGATCGACTGGTTGCAGCCCCTGCCGGGCGGCGGCTACAGCGTGGTCTATGCCGGTACGCAAAACCGCCTCGACGTGACCCCGACCCGGGTGGATGTCTATGTCGACGGCAAGAACTACCCCGTCATCATCAATGACGATGCGGCGGTCGCGCCGGAGGGCCTGCCGGACGAAATCCAGCAGGACGGCAAGAAGGTGCTCGTGCATTACGGTTTTGCCGGCCAGGCGGAAATCCGCACCAGTCAGGTCTATGTGCAGCGTCGCTTCCTCGGATGGGCGAATTTTCTGTTCGACACCAAATCGGAATTCTGGGGCAAGGGTTATGGCGAACTTGCCGCTCTTGCGCTCTGGGGAGACAGGCTCGATCCCGAGCGCGCCAATATCGGCCACATGGCCGATGATTTCCTCGACAATAGCGTCTGGCAACATGCCGATATTCTCTCCAAGCTGCTGCAGACACTGGTAATGGCATTCGTCGGTACGCTGTTCGGCACGCTTGTCGCCCTGCCGCTCGCCTTCATCGCCGCCCGCAATATCACCGCCAACAAAGCCGCCAATTGGGGCATGAAGCGTCTGTTCGACTTCCTGCGCTCCATCGACATGCTGATCTGGGCGCTGTTCTTCACCCGCAGTTTCGGCCCCGGACCAATCCCCGGCATTGCCGCGATCTTCTTCACCGACACCGGGGCGCTCGGCAAGGTCTATGCCGAGGCGCTGGAAAATGTCGACGACAAGCAGCGTGAGGGCGTCAAATCCGTCGGCGCCTCCCCCATTGCCGTCAATCGCTTCGGTGTGTTGCCGCAGGTTCTGCCGGTCTTCATTTCCCAGTCCCTCTATTTCTGGGAAAGTAACACCCGCTCCGCCACGATCATCGGTGCAGTGGGCGCCGGCGGCATCGGCCTGAAACTGCTGGAAGCAATGGGCACCAATGCCGACTGGGACAAGGTGGCCTATATGGTTCTGCTCATCCTGTTCGTGGTTTTCCTGTTCGACCATATTTCGAATTCACTGCGCTCACGCCTGATCGGAAAAACGCATCACTAAGGCCTAAGGGAGCGGGATGACAAAAGTCGCAATGACGACCGTCATCCCACCCCGAACACTCGCACAGTCCTGATGCTCGCACGGTCCCGATGAATGTCGGCGATATCTCTTCCCCCTATCTTTCCGCCATCTCTGTCGGCGCCTTCAGCCTATTTGGGATGCTTGCCGCATTGCCTGCGCTTTTTTCCTTCGACATCATCATTCTGTCACGGAAACCGATTACCTCGCATTCCTGACCTTGCGGGAAGCGGGCGAGTCACGCCAAATAGCATCTCATCCCTGGTTTCCCATGACACTGAAGAGTGCTTGCCGTGCGCTACGCTATCTATTTTTCTCCGGCTAAGGATCATCCGCTGACTGAGGCAGCCTCGCGCTGGCTGGGCCGGAATGCGTTTTCCGGCACATTGCATGACGACCACGACGATTATTCCGACATGACGGAAGAGCCCCGCCGTTACGGTTTCCACGCAACCCTGAAGGCCCCGTTCGAACTTGCCGAAAAATACAGCGAAGCGGAGCTGCTCGCGGCCGTCGAAGATTTCGCGGTCAGCCAGTCCGCCTTCGAGATTCCGCGCGTGGTCGTCGGCGCGCTCGGACCGTTTTTCGCACTGGTTCCGGACCGCACCTATCAGCCGCTGCAGGATTTTGCCGCCGAGATCGTCGATCATTTCGACCGGTTCCGTGCGCCCCTGTCCGAGACCGATATTGCCCGGCGGCGACCACAAATGCTGACGGAGAGCCAGCGGCAAAACCTGTCTCTCTGGGGTTATCCGCATGTCATGGATGATTTCCGCTTTCACATGACGCTGACCGGCCGCATCGATGAAAGCGACCAGCCCGCCATGCATGAGGTCCTTTCGGCGCGGTTTGCCGAATTTGTCGATCAGCCTCTCACTATTTCCGGCCTCGCTTTGTTCATTGAAGAAACGCGCGGCGCTCCCTTCACCGTTCACCGCTGGCACCCGCTTGGCCAGCAGCCAAAGAAAGATGCGAACCCATGACCGAGCACGCCCTTTCCAACGCCCGTATCGTTCTGGAAGACGATATTATTCTGGGCTCCGTCCTGATCCGTGATGGCAAGATCGCCGATATCAGCGAAGGTGCTTCCAAAACCGGAGAAGACCTCGAAGGTGACTTCCTGATCCCCGGTCTGGTGGAGCTGCACACTGACCATCTGGAACAGCATTATTCGCCGCGTCCCGGCGTCATCTGGGACAAGATCGCCGCCATTCAGGCCCATGACGCCCAGGTGGCCGCTTCCGGTATCACCACCGTATTCGACTGCCTGCGCCTCGGCTCGGATGAGGACGGAGGTTTCAAGAAAGGCGAAATGCGTGAAATGGCTGACGCCATCGAGGCCGCGGCGGATCAGAACCGTCTGCGTGCGGACCACCTGCTGCACCTGCGCTGTGAAGTTGCCTCCGCCGACGTGCTGGAACATTTCGAGGACTTCGAAACCGATCCGCGCGTGCGGCTGATTTCGCTGATGGACCACTCTCCGGGCCAGCGCCAGTTCCAGTCGATGGAGCAATATATCTTCTATTACCAGAAGAAGCGTGGGCTGAGCGACGAGGCTTTCGCCGAGTTCGTGCGGCGCCGGCAGGCGGCTTCGGCGGAATTTTCCGCCAAGCACCGCGACTATCTGGCGGCCCGTTGCGCCGAGCGTGGCATCACCGTCGCAAGCCATGACGATGCCACCGAAGCCCATGTGGGCGAGGCTATCGGCCACGGCGTAAAACTGGCGGAATTCCCCACCAGCGTCGAGGCTGCAAAGGCCTCGCACAGCGCCGGCATGAGCGTGCTGATGGGCGCCCCGAACATCGTTCGCGGCAAGTCCCATTCCGGCAATATCGCCGCCCGCGATCTTGCCGAGATCGGCGTGCTGGATGTTCTCTCTTCCGACTACGTGCCGTTCAGCCTGCTTTTTGCGCCCTTCCTGCTTGCCGATCAGGTCGAAGCCATCACCCTGCCGGAAGCGCTGCGCATGGTCACCGCCACACCGGCCCGCACCGTCGGCCTTCTTGACCGCGGCCGTATCGCGACGGGATTGCGCGCCGATCTGGTCCGGGTTCATCGCGAAGATGGCGTGCCGGTCGCCCGTTCGGTCTGGCGCCAGGGCAAGCGCGTGGCATGACCACCGATGGAGAAGATAGCCGGCGCGCATTGTCGCCCGGCACGATGATCGTGATTGTCGGCCCGAGCGGGGCCGGCAAGGACACGCTGATGGACTATGCCGCGGCACAGCTTTCCGGCCGGCCGGGTTTCCATTTCACCCGCCGCGTCATAACCCGCAGCGGCGATGCCGGCGGTGAAAACCACGATGCCGTTTCGATGAACGAATTCAACCGGCTGGAAAATGAGGGTGCATTCGCGGTCTCCTGGCAGGCGCATGGGTTGAAATACGGCATTCCCGCCGCCGTCCATCGTCATCTCGATGCGGGTGAAGTGGTCATCGCCAACGGTTCCCGCTCGGCCCTGCCCCATTTCGGCACCGCCTTTTCCCGCCTGAAGGTGGTGAACATCGTTGCGCAGCCGGATGTATTGGCGCGGCGGCTTGAGCAGCGCGGGCGGGAAAGCCGGGACGATATTCTTCGCCGGCTGGAACGCAGTTCACTCACGGTCGTCGGGGACTTCGACGTAACCACCGTCGATAATAGCGGTGCCATAGAGGATGCAGGCAAAACCATCATGCAGGTGCTGGAGCAAAGCGCCAGCCTCAGCCGCACATAAAATCCCGGAATCGGGCTGCTCGACAAACGCGCACTCTAAGCTTACCATCAGGCGACAATTTCCAAACATGGTGCGCCAAGGCGAGGGATGCCTGAAAAGAGGGTCAGCGACGAGATAACTGTGGTGGCTGGTCTGGCCGCCGGCGTCAGCAATTATGCGCGTGCACGGGGCATCGATATCGCGCCCATCTGCAAGGCTCTCGGCATCGATCCCGCCACATTCACCAGCCTGACGGAGCGCATCAGCCTCGATAGATTGTGCCGTCTGCTCGAGACCTGCGCATTGATTTCCGGTGACGATGCGTTTGGCCTGCAGTGCGCCTCCACCTTTCCAGCCGGCGCATCCGGTGCGTTTGGATATGGGCTGATCAGCGCACCGACGGTGCGGGCGTTCCTGCGGTTTCTCCAGGACCATGTTTATTACGCGACCAACAACAGCAACTTCACCATGGTGACGGATGCCACGCAGGTGACCCTGTCATGGTCCTTTGCGCCCGTCATCGCCAAGCGCGATCAATATGTGGATTTGTCTCTCGCCGTTCTGATACAGCGCCTGCGTGACATTCTCGGAGAGCGCATCAACCAGGTCGAAATCGGCCTGGAACGGCCGAAACCGAATAATATTCAGTTATTTAAAGAGAGAATGACCAGACGGATCAGTTTTTCCCAGCCCATCCATACGATGCGGCTGCCGATATCACTTCTGGATGTGGTCAATCCAAATGCGGATGAACGCCTGTTCGAATTGATGAATTTGCAATGCCGCATGCTGCGGCCGGAAACATCGGCGGACGCCACGCATTTCATCGATCAGGTGACACGGTATATGCAGATGCGGCTTTCCGATGCGGAGCTTTCACTCGGCGAGATCGCGCCCTATTTCAACCTGTCGGAACGCAGTTTCCAGCGACGGCTCGCCGAGCTTGGCACCAATCTCAACGAGATAAAGGATATCATTCGCAAGAATGCGGGATTTAAGCTTCTTGTAGAAAGCGATCTTCCGGTCTCCGACATCAGTTACAGGCTTGGTTATTCGACGCCCGGTGCGTTTTCGCGTTCCGTTTCCCGTTGGTTCGGGGCAACACCAACGGATATACGCAAGAAACACGCGCATCATTCCGCCGGATAATCCATATTTACTGCATGAATATTTCGAAAATAAACTTTTAAATTTAGAAATATGTCGGCATTTTCCGAGATTTGTGCCGAAACATAACAATAAAATCGCAAAACTTGGCGCGAGATGTTATTCTATCGTCGCGGGATATCGCCTAATAGAGCGCCGCGTAAGCCTGAAGCCATGACGGAAACCGTTACAAAGCTTTGAATCTTCGTATTGTTCTGGTCAGAACCGCTTACGGTTCCTGACTATATCGGTGCGCAGGGAATAGTGTCCATGTCATGGGGCAGGCTGGCTAGGGCAGCAGCCCTTTATCGCATAACTCCTGATGCCGGATGAAACCTGTTGGTGAAATTGGCGTTTCTGTTCGCGTAGAGACAGAGCGGCCAAAGAGCCGGTTTCAGAATATGAAATTACTAGCTGATCGCATGTCGGAAGGTCGATCTCTTTTGGGGCTGAAAAAAATGTCTTCAAAAATGCCGCATGAACATCGCCAGACGCGTGAAATCGTTCTTTCGGATCGTGAACGGCACTATCTGGGGCTGGTGGCGCGGGGCAAACACCCCTCCCATGTCGCCCTGATGACCGGCGCGGACGAAGCCGATGTGAAGGATACTCTGGACCGGGTGCGAAACAGGCTGGGCGCAACCAATCTGCTGAATGCCGTCAGCATCGCGCTGCTGCGCGGTCTGATCGAACGGGATGCCTAAAGGGTTTTGACATTTCCGGACGGAAACCGGGAGCCAGATCAAAACCACCCCGGCTTTGCCGTGACTATATCCAGGCTTACGCGAAATCGTCCCCTTCCCGTAGGCTGAAAACCGAATGAGCGGCTTTATGCGTCAAAATCCTTCCATATCAATGGCGGGATGGCGGACCAAAAGCGGACCGGACATGATGTCTGGCCCTATCGACGCAATGCAAAGCGGCCATAGACGGTTTGCCCGGCGGATCATATTCGATCCGCCGGGTTTCATTATTCCGACCCGGCTTCAGAGCGATTGAATTTCTGCCAGAATATCGCTTTCGATCATGATGCCGCTTTCCAGCGCCTGTTTGCGGACACCCTGGCTGCGACGACCGGGCAGGCGCACATTTTCCTGCTTTTCTATCTCTCCGGCAATGAGCGCCAACCGCCCGGTAAAGGCCGCACCGCCCGATGATATGGGATCTATGGCGATGATCGTGTGGCCGAGGGAGGGTGGCGCACCCTTGTCATCCAGAAGGGATGAGGCCTCGAAACCGAAGTTTCCACCGGCCACCGCAGCCGCCATGATCTCCACCATCAGCGCCAGAGCAGCGCCCTTGGCCTCGCCCGCAGGCACCATGGTTCCCGCAATCGCCTCTTCGGGATCGGTCGTCGGTCGGCCGTTTCTGTCGAGCGCCCAGTCGCCGGGAATGGTTTCACCCTTCTGGCGTGCCGCCATGATCTTGCCGCGCGCGACCTTTGAAAGGGCCAGATCGATGACCAGCGGATCGGCGCCGTCGATGGGCGCCGCAAAGGCGATGGGGTTGGTGCCATAAAGCGGCGTGTGGCCGCCCCAGGGAGCCATGGAGGCCGGTGCATTCGCGAACATGAGCGCGACAAGGCCCATTTCCGCAAAACGCTCGACCGTCAGAGCCATGACGCCTGCATGATGGGAGCGATGGATGGCTGCAAGCGCGATGCCCTGCTGCCGGGCCATATCCGGCAATTCCTCAAGAGCGCAGTCTATCGCCGGATAGGCATAGCCATGATTGGCGTCGATGGAGAGCACCCCCGGCTTCGCCCGCGTCGCCACCGGACGCGCCTTGCCATCCACCTTGCCGACCCGCGCCTGGCGGACATAAACGGGGATGCGGCGAAATCCATGGCCGCCCTGACCAGCCGCCTCGGAAGCGACCAGTGCCTTCGCCACCGAACGGGCATTTTGCGGCAGAACGCCATTGCGCTCAAAGATAGAGGACACGAGATCCTCCGCCTCTGCGATTGAGAGTTTCATGATTTTCGTAATTCCTGTTGGCTTGCGAGCGGTGGGACGTAGTGAACCTACTCTGCGGTATAGGGTCGCCGCAAATCAACATGGAAAATGAACCGGGCATCCCCTTCAGAGTCGGGATGCCCTTATGCCCTTCCAACCTTATTTGAAAAGAATAGGCAGAGTAAAACTCGTATTAGCGCCTTGCGGTGGCGGCGAGACGGACGTCTTTTGTATGACGGCCAAAAGCTTCTGGTCCATCGCGGAGTCGCCGGTGGATGAGAGGATCCTCGCGCCACCCACAGATCCGCCACTGTCGATCTTGAATGACACCGTGATGGTCATTCCCGATTTTCCAGCCGAGCGAACCAGTCGCCGCTGCATCGCCGAACGGACTTTTGCACCCCAATCGGCATTTGAGCTGGACGATGACGAGAAGAAGCCGGCATTGTTTTGCGATGCCGCCGTTCGGTCGGACTGCTGGGCCTCCGCCTTCGCCGTTTCGCGCAATTCGGATGCCTGCTGCGGTTTGGGACGCTGGCGCTCGACCTTCTTTTTCTCCTCCGGCTCTTTCTTCTCCACCTTCTTTTCAACGGGTGGCGGTGGAGGGCGCATGACGGGCAGAGGAACCTCGACATTTTCGAGTTCCGCCATCATCTGTTCCTGAACGGGGTCGATCGGCTCCACCGGCTCGGGAATTTCCTGCGGTTCGACGATCTCTTCGACCGGCGGCTCAGGCGGCTGCACCGGTTCCGGCGGTGGTGTTTCGGCAACCGGTTCCGGTGGCGGCGGCTCTTCCGGGGCTGCTTCCTCCACCGGTTCGCTGCTATCGCTCTTCACTTCTTCGGTGTCTTCGACATCCTGCGCCGGTGTCGTCTCCTCGGTTTTGACGGCCTCCGGTATCGCCGCCATTTCGATCATGATCGCGGCAGGCGGCTGCCCGCCGGCATCCTGTTCCTCAGGCGCCTGCATCAGATAATAGGCAAAGCCGGCATGAACGCTCAGCATGAGCAGCGCCGCGGCAGACCACAGCACCACTTCCCCAAGGCGGGAATGGCGGGCCTGCGGGTAGCCGTTTTCGGTCATGGCGCAGTTCCCTGCCCTGCCGGCGCAGCGGGCTGGTCAGAGGGTTGGGCTGCAGGCTGTACGGAACCGGCAGGTTGAGATGCCGCAGCTGCGTTTTCCAGCCCGACAAGGGCGATCTTCAGATAACCGGCATCCCTGAGAAGATTCATGATTTCCATGAAGTGACCGTAATCAACGGCCTTGTCGGCCCGCAGGAAGATGCGCGTATCCTTCTTGCCGCCCGTCTGGCGATCAATGGCTGCCGCCAATGCCTCGCGGGCAACCGCATCATTGCCGAGATTGAGCGAGAGATCGTCCTTGACCGTCAGATAAAGCGGCTCTTCCGGGCGCTCCGCCGGCTTGGCGGTGGATGCGGGCAGATCGACATTCACATCGACGGTGGCCAGCGGTGCGGCCACCATGAAGATGATGAGCAGGACCAGCATCACGTCGATAAAGGGCGTGACGTTGATTTCATGGTTCTCGGAGAGATCGTCTCCGCTATTGTCGCGAATACCGCCAGCCATGACCGATCACCGCCCAACCAGCGACACGGCAGGTTTGCTGGCGCTGCCCGGCGGAATGCGACGGAAATCGAGGTCGCGGCTGACGAGGCGTTCCACGCCGGCTGCGGCATCCGCCAGCAGATGGCGATATCCGGTAATCGAGCGGGCGAAGACGTTGTAGATGACCACGGCCGGAATGGCCGCGACGAGGCCGATGGCGGTTGCGAGAAGCGCTTCCGCAATGCCTGGCGCGACGACGGCGAGATTGGTGGTCTGCGATTCCGAAATGCTGATGAAGGAATTCATGATGCCCCAGACCGTGCCGAAGAGGCCGACGAAAGGCGCGGTGGAACCGATGGTCGCCAGAACGCCCGTTCCGCGCGACATACGGCGGCCGGCATGGGTTTCGATCCGCGACAGCGCCGAGGAAACACGCTCCTTGATACCGCCGCCATCCGTGTGCTCGACCACCGCATCGGAAAGCTGCATTTCATGGGTAGCCATGCGCAGCATCAGCGCGGCGGGTCCACCCTTCTTCTCGACGGCCTCGGTGGCCTCGGTCAGAGTTTTTGCCCTGCGAATGACCTTGAGCGTCGCACCGGCACGCACCCGCGCACCCGCAAGCTCGATCGATTTCGCCACCCAGACCGTCCAGGTGACGAGCGAAGCGAAGGCAAGCCCGACCATCACGCCCTTCACAACCCAGTCCGCCGCCATGAACATGCCCCAAGGGGACAGGTTGTGCGGGATGTCCGTGCGACGTGCGGCACTGGCCGGCTCGGCGCTGACGGGCTCTACCGGGGTGGAAGTTTCGCCCGGCGTTACCGTCTGATTGACCTGTGCGGGTTGCTCGGTCTGCGCGGGCTGGGGCGATGATGGCTGCGCTGTTGCGGAAGGCTCAGCGATTGGTGCACTCGGCGTTGCGGGAGCTACCGGCGCCTGTGAGGGCTGAACCGTCTGTGGTTCGGATTGAATCTGGGTTTCGGGGGCTGGCTGAGCAAAAACCGCACCGGCACTCAAACCTGTCAGCAAGGCAGCAACCATGGCAAGGGAGGCATGCCGTGTTGTATTTGCCTTGTTGAAGGACACGGAAGAAGTGAAGGTCTCAGCTGACATAATTTTTATCCCCGGATTTCCGTCGATGAACTCATCCGCAGATTGACCGGTTCCTGAAAACCGGGGCCATGAACGGATACCGCCGTAAAAGCTCGAGGTTCCGATAATAAACCTGAGTTCTTTTGACAACTATTATATTGTCAAAAGACGACCCGTAAACTCTTCTTTACAAAAAATTGACTGTCCGAGACGCTTCAGCCGCTTTGCGAAGGCGAAAACTGCGCCACCAGAGCGTGCCGGTCTCCGGGATAGGTGACCCGGACGCTGGTGATGTAATCCGCCCCGTGCCAGGTGCGGCGATCGATGACCAGACAGGCCGCACCGGAGGCAATACCCAGTGCCGCGGCGTTTTTGCGGTCTGCGGAAACGGCGCTGATGCGATGTTCGGCAGCGCTCCAGGGTACCATTTTCAGCAGCCACGTTCCCGGGCCGACCTGTGAAAAATCAGTGTGCTCCGCCTCGGGAACGGCAGTCACATTGATAATGCGTTCCTCAAGGCAAAATGGAACGCCACCGGCAAAATGCGTGCAGGTGAGTTCCAGAACCGGGGCATCGGTGGCAAGCGCCATGGCCGCACCATCGTCCTTGCCCGCAGGGCGCAGCCGTCGCTTATCGAGACGGTAGCCATAAACGAGACCGAGCGCCTGCACCTCCCGCTCGATATCGTGGATTTCCAGCACGGCGGATTGCGCATGGGGCTGGCGCACAAAGGTGCCGAGACGCCGGCGTCTTTCAATCAGGCCGCGTTGTACCAGTTCGCCGAGAGCCTTGTTTACCGTCATGCGCGAACAGCCGTATTGCCGGGTCATTTCGTGCTCGAACGGAATACGATATCCCGGCGGCCATTCGCCCGACATGATGTGGCGCTCGACATCGTTGCGGATGCGCTCGTGCAGCGATTTTTCCTGAAGATCGGCGCCTGTGCTCCTCATCCCGATGCTTCTGTCCTCCCCTTTTGCCGGATCAACTATCCATGGGCAGCGGCAGCAATCGCCTCGCTGCGGATTTCCTCCGTAAGCTTCGCGCGCAGTTCGGAAAACTCCGGGCTGG
This sequence comes from Agrobacterium tumefaciens, assembly GCA_017744915.1. Classification (GTDB taxonomy): domain Bacteria; phylum Pseudomonadota; class Alphaproteobacteria; order Rhizobiales; family Rhizobiaceae; genus Agrobacterium; species Agrobacterium tumefaciens_I. The sequence goes on along the minus strand of JAGIAH010000009.1, from coordinate 81,235 downwards.
CCTTGACGGTGTAGTGACGCGGATGCGGCAGGTCGACCGGCGTGATCGACTTGATGCGGCCCGGCCTTGCGGACATGGTCACAACACGCGAGGCCATGAAGACCGCCTCTTCAATATCATGGGTGACGAAAATAACCGTCTTCTGCTCCCGCTCCCAGATGCCGAGCAGCAATTCCTGCATCAGGCCGCGCGTCTGGTTGTCGAGGGCACCGAAAGGCTCATCGAGCAGCAGGATTTTCGGGCCGTTCGCCAGGGCGCGGGCAATCGCCGTTCTCTGCTGCATGCCGCCGGAGAGCTGTTTCGGCCAATGGTTTTCAAAACCGCGCAGGCCGACCTTGTCGATATAGCTGTCGACGATTTCCCATTTTTCCTTCTCGGCCACGCCCCGCTCGCGCAGGCCGAAGGCGACGTTTTCCCGGATCGTCAGCCAGGGAAACAGCGTGTAGGACTGGAATACCATGCCGCGATCCGCCCCCGGGCCCGTCACCGCCTTGCCGGACAGCAGCACCTCGCCCGTCGTCGGACGGTCGAGGCCGGCGATAATGCGCAGCAAGGTCGATTTTCCGCATCCCGACGGACCGAGGATGGTGACGAAATCATTGCGTGGGATTTCCAGATTGGTCGGCTGCAGGGCCAGCGTCGGCTGGCCACCCTGCACGCCCGGAAAGGTGCGGCTGACGCCCTTGATAACGAGTTCGCTCATCAGGCAAGCCTCCAGGCGAAAAGCTTCCGGTTCAGCGATTTGAACGCGAAATCCGAGATAAGGCCGATGACACCGATGACGATGATGCCGAAGATGATCTGCCCGGTCGCCATCAGCGCCTGGCTGTTGATGATCATATAACCGATGCCCGAAGACGCGCCGATCAGTTCCGCGACGATGACATAGGTCCAGGCCCAGCCAAGGACGAGACGGAGGATTTCGGCAATGTCTGGCGCATTGGCGGGAATGAGGACGCGGCGCACCACACCACGGTCCTTCGCGCCCAGCGTATAGGCGGCCTCCACCAGATCGCGCCTTGTGCCGGCAACCGCCACGGCCACCATCAGGATGATCTGGAAGACGGCACCGATGAAGATCACCAGCAGCTTCTGCATTTCGCCGATGCCGGCCCAGAGAATGAGGAGCGGCACAAAGGCGGAGGCCGGAAGATAACGCGCAAAGGACACGAAGGGCTCAAGCAGCGCCTCGATCGGCTTATAAGCCCCCATGGCGATACCAACAGGCACGGCGACCACCGATGCCAGCACGAAACCACCCAGCACACGCCAGATGGTCATGCCGATATCGCCGGCAAATCCCTGATCGGTCAGCAGATAGATGCCGTCCTTGAGCATGGTGATCGGGTCAGCCAGAAAGGTTGGCGACACGAAACCGCCGAGCGTGGCAAAGCCCCAGGCGGAGAAAAACAGCACGAAGAACAGAATGCCGAGGATGATCCTCGTGCTGTTCCTGATGGGTTGAAGAGGTTGCATTCTATCGCCTGTCCGGAAAACCGGCGCGGCACTTTCGCCGCGCCATCAGAGCACTGCATGCCTTTCAGGGCACACAATCGACGCTCTCACATTGCACTGGCTGCACATTCCTCGAAGGGCTGCGCCCGCCTTTCTCTCACTTGATGAAAGACGTATCCGCGAGCGTCGAAAGATCGGGTTTCGACTTTATCACGCCGATTTCAAGAAGCAGATCCGCCGATTTTTCGGAGAATGTCTTGAATTCACCCTCGAAGAATTTCTGGTTAGCGGCCTTGTCCTGCCATTCGAGGAATTTTGCCGAAGCGGCAAAGGCCTCGCCGGACTGTTTCACGTCCGCGCCCATCGTCGCATAGGACTTTTCAGGATCGGCCTTGATGAGTTCCAGCGCCTGGAAATAGCTGTCCGCCAGAGCCTTGGCCGCCTCAGGATTGGCCTTCAGGAAGTCCGGCGTGCAGCCGAAGGTATCCATGACTGCGGGATAATCGAGCGTCGTGGCGAGGATCTTGCCCTTGTCGGGGGCGGCGCGCACGGTGGAGAGATAGGGCTCATAGGTCATGGCCGCATCATTCTGGCCGGCGACGAAAGCCTGCGCGGCCGGTCCCGGCTCAAGGTTGACGACCTTCACGTCCTTCAGCGTCAGGCCGTTTTCCTTAAGGATCCAGGCCAGGAAGAAATAAGGCGAGGTGCCCGGCGCGGACGCAGCAACCGTCTTGCCCTTGAGATCCGTTACTTTCGAAACATCGCTACGCACGGCAATGCCATCGGCGCCATGCGACTTGTCCATCTGGAAAATCTGGGTGGATTTCACGCCATTGGCGTTCCAGGCGATCCATGTTTCCACCGTGGTGGCGGCGCACTGAATGTCACCCGAAGCGAGAGCGAGGTGGCGGCTGGCTTGCGGTATCTTCTTGATATCGACCTTCAGGCCGTTCTTTTCGAAAATGCCGGCCTGTTTTGCAAGCGTCAGCGGTGCAAAACCCGTCCAACCGGACATGCCGATCGTCACCGACGTTTCGGCATAGGCGGAAGCGGATGAGGCAAGTGCTGCAATAGTGGCGAGAACCCACGTTCTTTTCATGATCCGGACCCCTTTTGATTTATTTTTGTGCGATGTTATTTTTCGCCTTATTTGAGGCATGGTAGGCAGGGATTTTATATTTGTCTAGACAAAATAGAAGCGCTCGAACACCTTCGGAAAGATTGCAAACCGGCCCTCCGGCATTCTAGACATAGGATAACACGGCCTATCTGTCGCGCCGCTGTTTTTCGATATCGAGCGTTCCCATGACCAGACAAAGACGTCGCAATATCATCAGGGCAAGGCGCACCGGAACCGGAATTGCGCTGGTGGCCGCCATCTCCTTCATAGCCGGCATGACGGATGCGGTGGGCCTGCATATTTCAGGCGACTTCGTATCTTTCATGACCGGCAACACCACCCGCGCCGCCGTCTCGGCACAGGCGGGTCTCTATCCCCACGCCGCGAAGCTGCTTTTCGCCATCGTTGCTTTCGTGGCGGGCAATGCCGGCGGCATCGTGGTGGCACATAAGTTTGAGCGGCGCATCTTTGCCGTTCTCTTAGGCGTGGGATCATTGGTGGCGATTGCCGCACTGCTGCGCGGCGAGGCTACCGCGCTTGCGCAGTTTTACCTCGTGGTTTTCGCCATGGGCATGGTCAATGCCGCCGTGGAGCATATAGAGGGGCTGCCGATCGGCCTTACCTATGTTACGGGCGCTCTTTCCCGCTTTGGCCGCGGCATCGGCCGTTTTCTTCTCGGTGACCGGAGCCTTGACTGGGGCATCCAGATCGTTCCGTGGCTCGGCATGCTGAGCGGTGCGATCTGCGGCGCCATTCTCGGCGCGACTCTCCAGTCCGATGCCCTGTGGGTGGTTGCGGGCGCGGTTTTAGCCGTCGCCATCGCCACCCTCATCATTCCGCGCTCACTGCGCCAGCGCTATAATCAGCGTGTCAAAATCCGGCGGATTGCACCCTGACCGTTGCCGCCGTCACTTTCGCGAAATCGTGACGAATTTCGTGCCGCGGACCCTGACCGTCATCAGGCAGGGTTCCTTGTCGGTACGCTCGCAATAACGCGGATGCATCTTCAACACAAAAACCATGTTGCCGAACCGCTTGATGAACTCATAACCGTAAATCCGGGCCGTCGCGATCATCAGATAACCGCCCTCTTTCACCTGGACGTAGAAATTATAGGGGCATCCTTCGTCGTCGCAGCTGCGGCCCTTTTCGCCGTCGCAATCCAGAACGCCGTGATTGACGACAGCGTCCATCAGGCCGTCATTGTTGATATCCAGCCGCGTGACGAAATCATCGCCGAAAGCCGCCACCTTACACTCGTTGCGGAAATGATCCTTCTCGTAAATCTCGGGGTCGCTCACCAGCTGCTGCTGGGCCGAGAGCGCCGCTGGAAACATCAAGAGAACCAGCGCCTGAAGAGCGGCAACGAGAGCGATTCGCACGGCATTTTCCTTTGTATCCGTTTCGGTTATGGATGTTGCGATCATCCGGGCGGCCAGCCTAGAGTTTAGTGCTTGCGCGACACTGACGTGTTCGCAGCCCGTGTTTCGGGGGGAACCTTTTCATGACGCTTCTGGGTTTTCTCGATTATGCCGGTGTCGCCGTCTTTGCCGCAACCGGCGCATTGGCCGCCTCGCGCAAGCAGCTCGACCTGATCGGCTTCCTGTTCTTCGCGGCCGCGACCGGCATTGGCGGCGGCACGGTGCGCGATCTCGTGCTGGGCAGAACGCCGGTCTTCTGGGTGATAAATCCCACCTATATTCTCGTCTGCGTCTCGGTCGCGGTTCTGCTGTTCTTTACCGCGCATCTTTTCGAATCCCGTTATCGGGTATTGATCTGGCTCGATGCGCTCGGCCTTTCCGCCTATTGCGTCATGGGAGCGGCCAAGGGCCTTGCCGCGAGCGGCTCGGCAACCGTCGCCATCGTCACCGGCGTTCTGACAGCAACATTCGGTGGCGTGCTGCGTGATATTCTCGCAGGTGAACCTTCCGTTCTGCTGCGGCCGGAGATTTACATCACCTGCGCGCTTTTGGGCTCTTCCACCTTTATTGTCGTCTATTTCCTCGGCGCACCGCTTTATGCCGCATCAGCGGCGGGTTTCCTGACAGCCCTCTGCGTGCGGTCAGGCGCGCTGATCTTCGGCTGGACTTTCCCGCCCTACAAGGCCAAGCCCGGCAGGCGGCCGGAAGACGTCATGAAGTGACATGGAAATGACCGCTGAAAACAGAAATGGCGCCCATGGGCGCCATTTTCACATCCGTTATCAGACTGGAACTTCAACCGCGCTTGCGGCGAAGGCGGATGACCACGTCCACATGGGCGATCTCCATGCCCTCTGGCGCTTCCGGCAGATTGTCGATCTGGAGATTGTTGATGGGGATATCGAGAACCTCGTTCTCACCTTCCACGAAGAAGTGGTGGTGATCCGAGACGTTCGTATCGAAATAGGTGCGGGCACCTTCCACGGCGAGAACGCGGATCAGACCGGCCTCGGTAAACTGATGCAGCGTGTTGTAGACCGTGGCGAGAGAAACGGGAACGCCGGCGGTAACCGCCTCGTCATGCAGTTCCTCGACCGTCAGGTGCCGATCACCCTTTGCGAAAAGAAGATCGCCCAAAGCAACGCGCTGGCGCGTGGGCCGCAGCCCAGAGCGCCGCAGCCTCGTTCCGATATCCAATGTGGCGTCAAATGCCATGCAATCCCATTCCAAACAGAGGTATGAAACCCGTCAATTGCAATAGCATATATCTTTTGCAGGGAATGCTTTCAATAGTTTCAGCGCCGCAGAGTGTCGCAAATGGCTGCAAACCAGCCATTCCTGCAAATTTCCTCTGGTTCCTGCCGGATGGTTCCTGTATGCGGACGGCATATTGAGGTAATGACTTCTGCAAAGAAGGTTCTGAAGACAAAGAATGGGGCCGGAGCGGCCTCTGCCCTTGCAGCGCTTCATTTTGAACCTAACTTGCTCTAGTGAAGTCGTTCAACACCAGTGATTGGGGAAGTGAAAGCGGTATGGCAACGAGGCAATCAAGTTACAATTACGAGGAGATTCTTTCCTGCGGTCGCGGCGAATTGTTCGGCCCTGGAAATGCTCAGCTCCCATTGCCCCCCATGCTCATGGTTCACCGGATCACCGAAATTTCCGAAACCGGCGGCGCCTTCGACAAGGGCTTCATCCGCGCCGAATACGATGTCAGCCCCGATGACTGGTATTTCCCCTGCCATTTCCAGGGCAATCCGATCATGCCGGGCTGCCTCGGCCTTGACGGCATGTGGCAGCTGACCGGTTTCTTCCTCGGCTGGCTGGGCGAAGAAGGCCGCGGCATGGCGCTTTCCACCGGCGAAGTGAAGTTCAAGGGCATGGTCCGCCCTCACACCAAGCTGCTTCAGTATGGTATTGATTTCAAGCGCGTGATGCGTGGCCGTCTGGTGCTTGGAACTGCCGATGGCTGGCTGAAGGCGGATGGCGAAACCATTTATCAGGCGTCGGACCTTCGGGTCGGCCTGTCCAAGGAAAAGACCGCCTGACACAGACGGAAATAGTTCAGACAAACGCCGGGCGGCTTCGGTCGTCCAGCCGAAATCTTAAGAAAAGGTCCCTTTCATGAGACGAGTTGTTGTCACCGGCCTCGGTATTGTTTCTTCCATCGGCGGTGATGCCGCTGAAGTCACCGCGTCGCTGCGCGAAGCCAGATCCGGCATTTCATTTTCGCCGGATTTTGCCGAACACGGCTTCAAATGCCAGGTCTGGGGCAAGCCCTCTCTCGACCCGACCGATCTGGTCGACCGCCGCGCCATGCGCTTCCTGTCGCAGGGCGGCGCGTGGAACCATGTGGCCATGAAGCAGGCGATCGCCGATTCCGGTCTCGAAGAGAGCGATATCAGCGGCAATGAGCGCACCGGCATCATCATGGGTTCGGGCGGTCCTTCCACCCGCACCATCGTTGAAGCTGCCGATATCACGCTCAAGAACAACAGCCCGAAGCGCATCGGCCCCTTCGCCGTGCCGAAGGCCATGTCTTCCACCGCCTCGGCCACGCTCGCGACCTGGTTCAAAATTCACGGCGTCAACTATTCGATCTCGTCGGCCTGCTCCACCTCGGCGCATTGCATCGGCAACGCCGCCGAGATGATCCAGTGGGGCAAGCAGGATGTGATGTTTGCAGGCGGCCACGAGGATCTCGACTGGTCGATGTCCAACCTCTTCGACGCCATGGGCGCAATGTCGTCCAAATACAATGAAACGCCCAGCCTCGCGTCGCGCGCCTATGACGTCAACCGCGACGGTTTTGTGATCGCTGGCGGTGCGGGCGTTCTGGTTCTTGAAGAGCTGGAGCATGCCAAGGCGCGCGGCGCCAAGATTTACGCCGAGATCGTCGGCTACGGCGCAACCTCGGACGGTTACGACATGGTGGCTCCTTCAGGTGAAGGCGCGATCCGCTGCATGCGGCAGGCGCTTTCCACCGTCAAGGGTGACATCGACTACATCAACACCCACGGCACCTCGACACCGGTTGGCGACAGCAAGGAAATCGGCGCGATCCGCGAAGTCTTCGGCGACAGGATTCCCCATATCCAGTCGACCAAGTCGCTCACCGGCCACTCGCTGGGTGCGGCGGGCGTGCAGGAATCGATCTACGGCCTGTTGATGATGCAGGAACGCTTCATCGGCGAAAGCGCGCATATTTCCGAACTCGATCCGGAATTTGTAGGCGTCCCGATCGTTCGCAGCCGCATCGACAATGCCAAGATCGACACCATCCTTTCCAATTCCTTCGGCTTCGGCGGCACCAACGCCACGCTCGTCTTCCAGCGTCATAACGGATAATTGCCCATGAACGGCATCATGCAAGGTAAGCGCGGCCTCATCATGGGCGTCGCAAACAATCATTCCATCGCCTGGGGCATTTCCAAGGCACTTGCGGCACAGGGCGCAGAACTTGCCTTCACCTATCAGGGTGAAGCGCTTGGCAAGCGCGTGAAACCGCTCGCCGCGGAACTGGGCTCCGACTTCATCGTACCTTGCGATGTCGAGGATATTGCTTCCGTGGATGCGCTGTTTGCGACGATCCGCGAAAAATGGGGCTCGCTGGATTTCGTCGTGCACGCCATTGGCTTTTCCGACAAGAACGAGCTGAAGGGTCTCTACGCCGACACGACGCGTGACAACTTCAGCCGCACCATGGTCATTTCCTGTTTCTCCTTCACGGAAATCGCCAAGCGCGCCGCTGAGCTGATGACCAATGGCGGTTCCATGCTGACGCTGACCTATAATGGTTCGCAGCGCGTCATCCCGAACTACAACGTCATGGGCGTCGCCAAGGCAGCTCTTGAGGCGTCGGTTCGTTATCTCGCCGCCGATTACGGCCCGCGCGATATTCGCGTCAACGCCATCTCGGCCGGCCCGGTCCGCACGCTCGCGGGTGCCGGCATTTCGGATGCGCGCGCGATCTACGCATGGAACCAGAAAAACGCGCCGCTGCGGCGGACGGCGGATATCGACGATATCGGCGGATCGGCACTCTACCTCCTGTCCAGCCTGTCGCGCGGTGTAACGGGCGAATGCCATTACGTGGATTGCGGTTATAATATCACCTCGACACCCACGCTCGAGGTTCTGTCCAAAGCTGACGCGGAATAAACCGCCCTTTATATTCGACAAGAGCCCGGCCAAGTGCCGGGCTTTTTCATGCAGCGTATCAAATTCGGAAATCATTAAAGTGTAGTTCGGCGAAGTAACTGAATCTAAACATCGGGTGGTTATGGTCCGCAACAAAATTAACGGTTGCGCTTGCTACATTTCTTAGAGATCGACACCACCTCATGCGACTGGCCAGACTGAAGCCATTGCTGGAAAAATTCGGGCTCTCGCGCGATGGGACAGCAGCCATCGAATTCGCGATCCTCGCAATTCCGTATTTCCTCGTCGTCTTTGCCATCATCGAGACTTTCATCGCCCTGATGGCGGAGCAGGTCGTCGTGAATGCCACCGAGACCATGGCGCGGCGCCTGCGCACCGGGCAGATCAGCAGCGCCATCTCCAAAGAGGATTTTCGCAAGAATTTCTGCAATGAGGTTGCGGTGATGATCACCTGCGCAGATGAGATCCAGAAGGAGCAGAAACTTTATATCGACCTTCGCTCCTTTACCGCCTTCAAGGATATTCCGACCGCGATACCCCTGAAAGCCGTTGGCGAATATTACGATCTCGATACGGCCCAATTCGGCTTCAAGCCGGGCGGACCGGAAACCATCAACATGTTGCGCGTCTATTATCGCTGGCGTGTGGTCGCCGATATCATCCGTCCATATCTCACCAAAATACGTCCGGCCGATGGATCGATGCCCTCCCATTTCCTCATCGTCGCGACCGATGCTTTCATGAACGAGAAATACATCACAAGCGGGGGCTCATGATGGCCGGGCTGGTATCCGTTGCGACAAACGGCAAACGGCGTCTGATCGCGCTTGTTTCACGCTTCGCCAAAGATCGCCGGGGCGTGGGGGCGGTGGAATTTGCCATCATCTTCCCGATATTGCTCGCGCTTTATTTGACCTCCTTCGAATTGACGATCGGCTACAATACCTACAAGCGGGCGAGCACGGCATCCGCCACCATCAACGACCTGATATCGAAAACAGGTTCCGTCGATAAAACCTATCTTGCTGGCATGCAGGATGTCGCGGCCGCAGTCTTTGCGCCCTACAGCATCAAGGGTCTTCAGTTGAAGATCAGCGGCATCAAGATCGACGCACAAAAACAGGCGAAAATCACCTGGTCCTGGGATGAGAAAAACCAGAGACCCTATGCGGTGGGATCGGCAGTCGTGGTTCCGACCCGCCTGCTGGTGCAGGACAGTTTCCTCATCCATGTCGAGCTTTCCGTCCCGCATGAACTGCTGATGTTCATGCCCGATCTCGCCTCATCCGGGACAAAGTCGATCACCATCAGCCGGGATTATTTCTTCAAGCAGCGTGATGTGGAGACCGCCTGCACCAATTGCTGAGGCAATCGGCGTATCAGAGGCGATCTCCCCTATCGAAGACTAATAGACGTCGCGCAGATAGCGCTTTTCGCGCTTCAGCCGGTTCACATAATCGCTTGCGGCCTCGGCGGAGATGCCCGCCTCATCGCTGATGATGCCGTGCAGGGCATCGTCGACATCCTTTGCCATACGGGTCGCATCACCGCAGACGTAGAAATAACCGCCCTCTTCAAGCCATTGATAGAGCGCCTTGCCGTTCTGCCGCATGCGGGTCTGGACATAGATCTTCTCCGCCTGATCCCGCGAGAAGGCGAGATCGAGACGGCTCAGCACGCCGTCACGGCTCATGTCGCCAAGTTCGTTTTCGTAGATGAAATCCGATTGCCGGTGCTGATCGCCGAAAAACAGCCAGTTTTTGCCCTTGGCGCCGCGCGCCTGTCGCTCCTGCAAAAAGGCTCGGAAAGGCGCGATGCCCGTGCCCGGCCCCACCATGATCATCGGCGCCTCATTGTCCTGCGGCACACGAAATGCCTTGTTCGGCGAGACGAAAATTCCGGCATTCCGCCCTGCCTCCACCCGATCGGCGAGATAGGTGGAGCATACGCCACCACGCTCACGTCCCTCGGCGCGATACCGCACGCTGGCGATCGTCAGATGCACGCTGTTTTCCGCAACCAGCGGACTGGAGGAGATGGAGTATGCCCGGTGCTGCAGCGGCTTCAGGAAGGTTATGAATTCGGCGAGTTCGAAGAGAGGCTTTCCGCCGAGATTGAGCATGTCGAGAATATCCTTGCTCCAGAGAAATGCGGCCAGCTGCTCCTTGTCCCCATTCGCCAGGATGTGGCCGAGTTCGTCATGGCCCGCACGCTTGCCGATTTCAGTCACCAGTTCGCGCGAGGGCGTCGAGATTTCGTACATGTTGAGAAGCGCATCGCCAACCGGCCGGTCCAGCCCGGCGACTTCGCTGTCTGCACCTATGCCGAAGTGTTCGAGCAGCGCGCCGGCCAGTTTCGGGTCGTTGAGGGGAACGACGCCAAGCGCATCACCCGCCTCATAGTCGAGCCCGCTTTCGCCGAGACCGAATTCATAGTGGCGGATTTCCTTGGACGAGCCGGGACCGGACAGGCGGCGATTGACGCTCACCTCGGCCGAATAGGGGTTCTTGCGGTTCCAGCCCGGTTTTGCCCGCGCGGGCGGTTCGGCGATGTCCGGCATGGTGACAACGGCCGCCTTGCCGCCGTCGACGGCAAGGGCAAGCGGCAGGGTCTCACCAATCCACGCGGCGGCCGCATCTTCAAAATCGATATCGCAATCGATACGCGTCTTCATGCGTTTGCCGCCGAGTTGCTCGAAGCGCGTGTCGATGAGCTTGCCCGCCTGGCAGAAACCATCATAACCGGTGTCACCAAGCGCAAGCACGGCGAAATTCATCTCATCCAGCCGTGGCGCGCCGTCAGCTGCAAGCGCCTCCCAGAAAAGCTGGGCATTATCGGGCATTTCGCCTTCACCATAGGTCGAGGTGACGACAATGACCCGCTTCATGGAGCCAAGACTATCCATGGAGACATCGTCCAGTGCGGCCACCACCGGCTGCATGCCCTGCGCCCGGGCAGCGGCGGCGATATCCATTGCCAGAGCCTCGGCATTACCGGTCTGGGTGCCGAACAGGATGTTGAGCACGCTGGCCGCCGCTTTGGGAGTGGTGGCGGCAACGGATGTCTCCATGCCGATGGCGACGCGGGAATGGAGCCCGGCCAGAAAGCCGGCAAGCCAGGCGCGCTGGTCGCCATTGAAGGGCGCATCTTCGGGTATGTAAGGTATCTTCATCATGCTGCCCTGTTCTGGCTGGATACGGTGGCGAGGTCCGGAATGGCACGGGCCGCGAAAAGCTCCTCGAAGCCCGGCAGGCGGCCGATCTTCTCGATGTTTCTCCGGTTCTGCTGGATGATCCAGCCATAGGTGCCGGGGCTGTCCACCGACCAGATGTTGCGGCGCGCCAGCGCCTGCTTGTAATCATCGAGGCGCTTGGCGGCGATCATCACCGCAAGCTGTTCGTCGTCATGATCGGAAAGCGCCTCACGCGCATATTTCAACAGACGCTGCATCAATGCGTAGTCTTCCGTGAGGATGAGATTGCGCACGGCTTTTTCGATTGCCGGATCGGAAGGGCCTGACGCCATCGGCAGCCGCTGGAGGGCAATCGCCTGCGCCATGCTCAACACCGTGTAGTTGTTGATGAGCGCATACATGTCTTCCGTGTCGGTCTCGCCATAGCCCGGCACCGTTCCGTTCAACACGGACTTGCGATCGCGATAGGCGAGCTTGAACTTGCGCAGCTGATGGGCGGCAAGCGCGGAGGCCAGTTCTTCCAGCAGCTCCTTGCGGGGCTTAGCCTTCAGAATTTCGTCGCTGTCCTGATAGAGCAGCAGGGCGCGCGGCATGCCATAGACGAAATTGTGCTGCTCGCTCTCCCAGTTTTCCAGAAGCCATGCCGCCTTGGCCGAGCCGGTTTCCGCCACATGCCAGCTCAGAAGCTGATGAACGGCCTGATTATGGATCGCGGCCTGTTCATCCTCATCCGTGATCGAGCCGAGCAGGATCGAATCATGGCTGACCTTCTTCGGCAGATCGCCATAGGGATCATATTGGTAGACGAAGCCGCCGCTCATGCCGTTGCCGAAACCCTTGCCGAAACTGCCGAGGTTCAAGACTGCGCCATTGGTCATATATTCGCAGGCGAAATCCCCCATACCTTCGACCACGGCGGTAGCGCCGGAATTGCGCACGGCGAAGCGGTCACCCGCCTGACCTTCCACGAAGGTGCGGCCGCCGGTGGCGCCGAACAGCGCGAAATTGCCGACCAGCACATTACCGCCCGCCTCTTCGGATCCGCCGCCGGGAGAGCGCACGACGATGGTGCCGCCGCAGGCGCTTTTGCCGACGCCGTCATTGCAGGTGCCGGTATGGACCATGACCATGCCGTCATTGCAGAAAGCGCCGAAAGACTGTCCTGCCGAACCGGATGTATCGATGCGCACCGACCCCGCTTCCAGGAACCGGCGGCCACGGCTGTCCCGCTTCACGGCCGGCAGCGCATCCACCTCTTCGTCGGAAAGCTCATGGTTCAGCATGCGCTCGATATCGACGGCGAGCTGGCCGCCGACGCTCTTGTTGCAATTGTTGAGGAAACGGTTGCCGCCAAGCTCGATGCTCTCCCGCCCGCTGTCGATCAGTGCCGAACGCACGAGTTCGATGAAGGCATCGTCCAGCGCGAAATCCTTTTCCATGTAGACAGGACTGTCGATCTTCACCTCTTCGACCACGGCAAGCATTGCCCGGAGGTCAAGCTGGCCGACGCTCGCCGGATGATCGAGGAGGTGAAGAAGATCGGAACGACCGCGTGCCTCCCGCAACGAGCGCAGCCCGAGTGCGGCCAGAATTTCGCGCGTTTCATGGGCGATATTCATGAGATATTGCGCCAGCGCCCGCGGGTCACCGTTGAAGGCTTCCTGATTGGTGGTGAGACCGGCCGGGCACTTGATGTTGCAGTTCTTGGCCATGACGCATTTCAGCATCATCAGCGCCGTGGTGCCGAATTCGAAGCTGTCGCCGCCGAGAAGAGCCGATTTCACCACATCGCTCGCCGTCTGGTGCGCACCGGAGCAGCGCAGCAGCACCTTGGCGCGCAGACCCGTGGCGCACAGCGCCTGATGCACTTCCGCGATACCGATTTCCGCAGCACGGCCGGTATATTTGAGGCTGGTGACGGCAGCAGCCCCCGTGCCACCGGTATTGCCGGCGACATTGATGACATCCGCACCCGCCTTGGCGACACCGACCGCGATCGTGCCTATGCCTTCCGACGACACCAGTTTGACGATGACGCGCACGCGCGCCGCCTTGGCGTCGTGGATGAGCTGGGCCAGATCCTCGATCGAATAGGTATCGTGATGCGGCGGCGGCGAGACAAGCTCCACGCCGGGCGTGCCACCACGCGCGGCGGCGATTTCCACCGTCACCTTGGGAGACGGCAGCTGCCCGCCCTCGCCCGGCTTTGCGCCCTGGCCGATCTTGATCTCGATCTCTTCCAGCATCGGATCGGCAAGATAACCCGCCCAGACACCGAAGCGGCCCGAGGCGAACTGCTTGATGCGGGAAGCACGGATGGTGCCGTAACGGGAAATATGCTCGCCGCCCTCACCCGAATTCGACATGCCACCGACCATGTTGGTGCCATGCGCCACCGCCTCATGGGCAGCGGCGACCAGCGCACCATGGCTCATGGCGCCCGATGCAAGCGTCCTGGTGATCTCGCTTGCCTTCTGCACCGTGTCGAGCGGAATGCTCTGTGGCGCGGTGCGGATCAGCGACAGATAGGCGGAGGCCTCACCCCTGGCCTGAACCAGCAGCGCGCCGCCTTCCAGCCAATGGCCGGCGATATCGTCACCAAAACGGTCGAGCAGTGACTGGCCAAGCGCCGCAAGGCGGGCAAGTTCGTGGCCGTGCGAGCCGGTCAATTGCAGCCGGAACGCACCTTCTTGAGCCTCTTCGCAGCGCAATCCGCGCACCATGAAGCTGTTATTGCCCTGCCGGGAAAAACGGCCCATTTCCCGGCGGAATTCTTCCGCCGACCCCGCGAACGTCACGTCCGCCGGCAGCTCCAGAACATCGCGCAGGGCGGCAGGGCGGCGCGCCCTTTCTTCCGCCATCATGCGGGCGAAGGCGCGATAGCCGGGTGTCACCTCGAATTTATCGATCGCTTCCGGAGTCAGCCGGTCGAAGCTGTTATGATAATAGGCAGCATCGTTAAGACCGAAGGCATCTTCCAGCCGGTTGAGCGGCAGCAGGCGCAGTGCCTCCTCGTTTTCGGTCCCCTCATCGAAACCGATCTTTTCCTCCGTCATGTCCACGAAACCGCGAACCGCCGTCGTGCCATAGGAGTGGCCCGCACCTTCGGCACGCTCCTTGAAGAGACCCAGCAGCGGAATGTCGTTTTCACCCTTCACGGACAGCGCCTTGCGGTGCCAGTCCGCCACCGCCTGGGCGATGACGGTGAAATTGACGCCACCGACCGGGGTCTTCACATTGGGGAAATAACGCTTCAGCACCGGATCGTCGGTATCGAGGAAATTCGGCTCGAAGAACTCGCCGCCTATATAGCTTTCCGCCGTACACAGGCCCACCTTGCCCATGGTCTTCATCAGCGACTTTTCTGCCGCCTTGGCGAAGCGCTTGAAGGCCTTGTCGGCCTCGGCGCCGAACTTCTCCTCGGCGCGGAACTGCACGCCGAGCGGATAGATCGCCGAAGCGCCGAAGCCCAAGCCGGCTGCGATGTGATGCGAGGAGGAAAACTGCCCGCTTTCGACGATCAGGGAAACGCGCAGCCGCAGGCCTTCCTCGATCAGCCGCTGATTGATGGCGGAAACGACCATGATCATCGGCAGAGCCGCACGGCCGGCTGAAACGTGCCGGTCGGTGACGATGGCAATGCCGCCTTCGTCAGCCGCGAAAGCGACGACCTCGTCGCAGAGACCGTCGATAGCCTGCCGCAAGGCCGCTTCATTGGCCTCCGCAACATCGAAGACCGGCGTATAGAGCATTTCGAAACGGCGAACCGGCGTCTCGGGCTGTTCGCGAATGCGCAGCATATCGAGGTGGGTCAGGATGGGCGACCGCACGACGATCTGGCGAGCCTTCTTCGCACCGCTGTTCGGCTTGGCGCCGAGAGCCACCCGCAGCGTCATGCCATCGGCCTCGCGAATACTGTCAAGCGGCGGGTTGGTGACCTGCGCGAAACGCTGCGAGAAATATTTGGCGACCCCGCCTTCCTGATCGGAAAGCGCGTTGATGGCATTGCCATAACCCATGGCCGAGATTTTTTCTGCGCCGGAGGCCAGCATCGGGTCCATCAGGAACTTGAAGCTTTCCTGATTGTGCGAGTAGGCGACGTAACGCTGGTGCCGTTCCAGATCACCATTGTAACGCAGCGGCGAGCCCTGCTTTTCCGCCGGGACTTCCGGCAAATCTTCCAGCATGACTCGCGCTTCGGACAGCAGCGACGGATAGTCCCGCCGCGAGGCGAGAAGCTCCAGTGCCTCGACGGTGGAAAAAGCGCGCCGTTCGGCGTGATCGTAATAGAGCATGCCGCCCGCCTCGATACGGCCGCGGCGGATGACGCTTTCTGCGGGAAAGGCGATCTGTCCCGCTTCCGACATGACACAGAGATAATCCTCGGTCTCGACCGTGCGCAGCGGGCGCAGACCGAGGCGGTCAAGACGCGCGCCGATGATGGTGCCGTCGCCGAAGATCAGTGCGGCCGGGCCGTCATTCTTCTCCTCATAGAGCGAGAAATATTCCAGCATCGCCTTCACGCCCGGCGACAGCGTGTCGTCGTTTTCCCATGCCGGCGGCATCATGGAAACCACGACGGTCACGAGGTCGAGCCCGTCCTCCATCACCCGCGCCTGCAAGGTCTGATCCAGACGGCAGCTATCCGACTGGCCCTTCGGCCGGATGATGCTGGCATTCTTCGCCAGCGCCACGGCCGCTTCCGACAGGCGGTTCTTCTTGTCTGTATTGAGCTCGCCATTATGCGCCATCAGGCGGAAGGGCTGCGCCATGGAAGGGTGCGGATCGGTATTGGTGGAGAATCGCGTGTGGAAATACATCGTATGCACTTCATGACGCGGGTCGGTGAGGTCGCAGAAATAGGGCATGACCTCATGCGAGTTCAGGCGCCCTTTCAGAACCTGTGTCCGCGCGCTGAGCGACAGCGGATAAAAGCCTGCAAGGTCCGGCACGGTATAGGCAAGCGCCTCGATGGCGAGCAGCGCCTTGTGGATGCGCCAGTCGAATTCGACAAGGCTAGCACATTCGGCCGGGGCAGCGAAAACCCATTGCCGGATCGGCAACTGATAGGGGATGGCCGCGGGACGGATGGCCGCGTCATTCACCGGCACATCGCGGACGAGGAGGACCGAAAAGCCCTGCTCCTGCAATGCGTCGCCGATGATGGTAACCGCCTGATCGTGAAAAGCGACGTTCTGCGGCAGAAAGAAATTGCCGACGCCAAACCGGCCGGCCTGCAAACCTTCGTCACCGGTCAAGGTCCTGAAGAAGGAGAGCGACAGATCCAGCGAAACGCCGGCGCCATCACCCACGCCTTCCGCCGACATACCACCGCGATGCGGCACGGCACAGAGCGCTTCATGGCCGCGCTTCAGCACATCATGCGTCTGCACGCCATCCTTGCGGGTGATGAAACCGACGCCACAGCTGCTTTTCTCAAAAGCCGCATCGTAAAGGCCGAATTTTTGCTCCGTCACACTCAAGGCACTCTCCTCACGTTGCGCATTTCGCGCGGCATCGCCCTCTTTTCCCGAAACCCGGCGCGGCAGCCGGCACTCTGCGGGCGGAGCCGCAGGCGACCTGGCTGCTCCTATTCTTCTGCTTATCGGCGTTTAATGGCGCGAACGGTCGTTTTGCGGCCGCCAAACGGCGTGGCGGCAATGGCCGCTTTCTCGCAAATAATGATCGTCGTCGTTCGCATCGCGTTCCCTGAAGGCCGGCTTTCCGGCGGTGAGACACACTGAATTATGTCAGTATTGCTTACATAATATTTGGTGACCGGCCGAGTCAAGATTAAAATCGGCCAGACGCAATAAAAAAACAAAAACGCCGCGAAATCCGACAGGATACCGCGGCGCGATGGCTGCAAGGATTGTTAAATTGCCCGGATCACTCCGAGGGCATATCCAGCGTGCGGCTGAACCAGAGCGCAACCAGCGTGCAAAGCGCACCCGACATCAGGTAAATCCCGACTGCGAACAGTCCGAATTTGGACGAAAATCCGAGTGCGACCAGCGGTGCGAAACCGGCGCCGATCAACCAGGAAATATCCGAGGTGAGCGACGCGCCGGTATAGCGGTATTCCCGGCTGAAGCGGGATGCGAGCGCTCCGCCCGCCTGGCCGAAAGACAGGCCAAGCAGCGAGAAACCGATCAGCACGAACAGATAGCGGCCGATATCACCCGAACTCAGAAGAACCGGAGCAACGAGGCTGAAAAGGCCGATGAGCACCGCCGCGACAGCCAGAAGCTTTCGTCTGCCGATCCGGTCAGCCAGAATGCCCGATACCACGATCATGCCGCCGGCAATGATGGCGCTGACGAACTGCACGAACAGGAAGTCCGAAACGCGCTGGCTGGTGTTGAGGGAGACCCAGCTCAGTGGGAAGACCGTAACGAGATGGAAGAGCGCGAAGCTTGCCAGCGGCACGAAGGCACCGGTGACGACGACGGGGAACTGTGAGCGCAGCATCTTGAACATCGGACGCGGCTCCAGCTCATGCTGTTCCAGCATAGCCTGGAATTCCGGCGTCACGATCATGCGCAGGCGGGCAAAGAGTGCCAGAACATTAAGCGCCAGCGCCACGAAGAAGGGGAAACGCCAGCCCCAGGCGAGGAATTCCGCATTGGAAAGCTGCGTGACGAAAACGATGAAGAAGGCGCTGGCGAGGCCGAAACCCATGGCCGCACCGATCTGCGGCATCATGGCGTACCAGCCGCGCTGCTTCGGCGGTGCATTCATGGCGAGGAGAGAAACGAGACCGTCCCAGGCGCCGCCGAGCCCCAGGCCCTGACCGATGCGGAACACGGCCAGAAGACAGGGCGCAAGCATGCCCGCTTCCGCATAGGACGGAAGAAAGCTGATCGCCATGGTGGAACCACAGAGTGTGAAAAGCGCTGCCATCAGCTTGACGGCCCGGCCGAACCTGCGGTCGAGCTGGAGGAAGATCAGCGAGCCGATCGGCCTTGCTATAAAGGCAAGCGAGAACACCGCGAAGGAATAAAGCGTGGCCGTCAGCGGGTCGACGAAGGAAAAGAAGACATGCGGGAAAACGAGCGCGGAGGCGATGGCATAGATAAAAAAGTCAAAGAATTCAGTCATTCTTGCAAGAATGACCGCAATCGTGATGCGATCCGGATCGACGCTCGTGGGGCCAGCCCCGTTTGCCTCCGGCGCCTGCCCAAAGGATGGAGCAGCATTGGTATAACTCATAATATCCCTCCTGCGTCATGGACGAACCATTTCCTGTAACGCGCGGGCTCCTCTTCCGTTGCGTTATGATGCGACGGATTGTCACACGCACCCTACGTAACGTCAATTGAAGTTTGGCAAGAAAGGCTTGCCCAGCCGGTCGACCATGCGATAATGCAGCCGCTCCGCCTTCAAACGCAGCTCTGCCCGGTACATGGTGCATCGCGAAGGTTTCGCTGCACCGCGACAATATACCTCATTTGAAAAATGATGTTCGGCAATTATTCGCGGCATAATCCAAACTGTACGAGTTCAAAGAACGTGCGCATGATCAAAAAAATCCCGTCCGCCCTTCTGGCAATCCCGGCCCTGCTGTTGCTCAGCGGCTGCAACCTCGTCGTCATGAACCCCTCGGGCGACGTCGCCATCCAGCAGCGCGATCTTATCATCACGTCCACGGTCTTGATGCTGCTGATCATCGTCCCGGTCATCGTCCTGACGCTGTTCTTCGCCTGGAAGTACCGCGAATCTGCGAAGGCCGAAGATTACGATCCCGAGTGGCACCATTCCACACGCCTTGAAATGGTGATCTGGTCGGCTCCCGTCGCCATCATCCTGATGCTCGGCACGGTGACCTGGATTTCCACCCACCGCCTCGACCCCTACCGCCCGCTGGAGCGGATCGACGAGAACCGTCAGGTGACCGCCGATATCAAGCCGATCACGGTCGAAGTGGTGGCCATGGACTGGAAGTGGCTGTTCTTCTATCCCGAACTCGGCATCGGCAGCGTCAATGAATTCGCCGCGCCGGTCGATGTTCCGATCAATTTCAAGATCACCGGCACGACCGCGATGAACTCCTTCTTTGTTCCGGCACTTGCCGGCCAGATCTACGCCATGGGCGGCATGCAGACCAAGTTGCACGCGGTCATCAACAAGGAAGGTGTCTATGACGGCATCTCGGCCAACTTCTCCGGCCCCGGCTTCTCGCATATGCGCTTCAAGTTCCATGGTCTGAGCCAGCAGGGCTTCGAGCAATGGGTTGCCAAGGTGAAAGAAGGCGGCAAGGGCTTCGGCCGGCAGGAATATCTGGAGTTCGCCAAGCCTTCCGAGCGTGAGCCGGTGCAATATTTCGCCTCGGTCGACCCGGAACTCTACAATGCCATCCTCAACCGCTGCGTGGAACCCAACAAGCTCTGCATGCGCGACATGATGCATATCGACGCCAATGGCGGCGGCGGCAAGGAAGGCATCGACATCGCCAAGGCGCTCAATTCCGTCGTCTGCACCCCGCTTGCGCCTTACGGTGTCGCCAGCGGACCCCAATCCACTCCGGCTGCGATCAAAGGTCAGACTTTTGAACCTGCGGCGCTCCCGGAAACGAAACAAGTCGCTGGCTGACGGATACGTCCCGGCATTCTGCGGCGCGGCCAATGGCTGCGCCGATCTTACGTCTTAGAATCGCAAGAGGCTGAAAATGATCGTCAATTCCGATCAAACGTCGTTCCTGTTCGGGAAGCTGACATGGGAATCCATCCCGCTTCACGAGCCCATTCTTGTCGCCACCTTCGCGGCTGTGGCCCTGGGCGGCATCGTTGTCGTCGGCGCCCTCACCTATTTCCGGCTTTGGGGTTATCTCTGGAACGAATGGTTCACGAGCATCGATCACAAGAAGATCGGTATCATGTACATCATTCTGGCACTCGTCATGCTGTTGCGCGGCTTTGCCGACGCCATCATGATGCGTGTCCAGCAGGCGATCGCCTCCGGCGGCTCGGAAGGTTATCTTCCGCCACACCATTACGACCAGATTTTCACGGCCCATGGCGTCATCATGATTTTCTTCATGGCCATGCCGATGATCACTGGCCTCATGAACTTCGTCGTGCCGCTGCAGATCGGCGCCCGCGACGTTTCGTTCCCCTTCCTCAACAACTTCTCCTTCTGGATGACCACGGCCGGCGCCGTCATCACCATGATCTCGCTGTTCGTGGGTGAATATGCGCAGACCGGCTGGCTCGCCTATCCGCCGCTGTCCGGCATCGATGGCAGCCCGGGGGTCGGGGTGGATTATTACATCTGGGGCCTGCAGATCGCCGGTGTGGGAACGACGCTATCGGGCATCAACCTGATCGTGACGATCATCAAGATGCGCGCGCCGGGCATGACCATGATGCGCATGCCGATCTTCGTCTGGACGTCGCTGTGTTCGAACATCCTGATCGTGGCATCCTTCCCGATCCTGACTGCGACGCTCGCGCTTCTGACCCTTGACCGCTACGCTGGCACGAACTTCTTCACCAACGACCTCGGCGGTAATCCGATGATGTATGTCAACCTCATCTGGATCTGGGGCCACCCCGAAGTCTATATTCTGGTGCTGCCGGCTTTCGGTATCTTCTCCGAAATCGTCGCCACCTTCTCGGGCAAGCGTCTCTTCGGTTACGCATCGATGGTTTACGCCACCGCCGTCATCACCATCCTCTCCTACCTCGTCTGGCTGCACCACTTCTTCACCATGGGTTCGGGCGCCAACGTCAATGCCTTCTTCGGCATCACCACGATGATCATCTCGATCCCGACGGGTGCGAAGATCTTCAACTGGCTCTTCACCATGTATAAGGGCCGCATCAAGTTCGACGTTCCTATGCTTTGGACGATCGGTTTCATGATCACCTTCGTCATCGGCGGCATGACCGGCGTTCTTCTCGCCGTTCCGCCGGCGGACTTCGTACTCCACAACTCGCTATTTCTCATCGCCCACTTCCACAACGTCATCATCGGCGGCGTTGTCTTCGGTGTACTTGCGGGTATCGTATACTGGTTCCCGAAGGCGTTCGGTTACCGCCTCGATCCGTTCTGGGGCAAGCTGTCCTTCTGGTTCTGGTTCATCGGCTTCTATTTCGCCTTCATGCCGCTTTACGTGCTCGGCCTGATGGGGATTACCCGTCGCGTCAGCCAGTTCGAGGACAATTCGCTGCAGATCTGGTTCGTGATCGCCGCCTTTGGCGCCTTCCTGATCGCGCTCGGCATCGCCGCCTTCATCATCCAGCTCATCGTCAGCTTCCTGAAGCGCGACCAGCTGCGCGACGTGACCGGCGATCCCTTTAACGGCCGCACGCTGGAATGGTCGACCTCGTCGCCGCCGCCGCAGTACAACTTCGCCTTCACGCCGGTCATTCATGACGTGGATGCCTGGCATGACATGAAGAAGCGTGGTTACAACCGTCCGCTGGAAGGCTTCATTCCGATCCACATGCCGAAGAATACCGGTGCAGGCGTCATCATCAGCGCCATCAGTGTGGTGCTCGGCTTCGCCCTGGTGTGGCACATCTGGTGGCTCGCTGCGCTGTCCTTCATCGGCGTCGTTGCGGTCTCCATCGCCCACACCTTCAACTACAATCGCGATTATTACATTCCCGCGTCCGACGTTTCGACCGTCGAGGCGGAGCGTACGAAGCTGCTCGCGAAACAGGCGTAACGGAACATGGCTCATACACCTGCACAAAGCGTCGACGGCGCTGAACCACCGGTCTTTTACCTGAAGGAAGACCACCACCCGGAAAACGGCACTTCGATCGGCTTCTGGCTCTATCTGATGAGCGACTGCCTGATCTTCGCCGTGCTTTTCGCCACCTATGCCGTTCTCGGCCGCAGCTATGCGGCCGGTCCTTCGGGCGCGGATCTGTTCGATCTCAAGCTCGTGGCCGTCAACACCGGCTTCCTGCTTCTCTCCTCCATCACCTATGGTTTCGCCATGCTGGAAATGGAAAAGCAGAAGGTGAAGTCGACGCTGGTCTGGCTCGGCATCACCGGCCTCTTCGGCCTCGCCTTCCTTGCCGTCGAACTTTACGAGTTCCACCACCTGATCGAAGAAGGTGCCGGACCGCAACGTTCGGCGTTCCTGTCGTCCTTCTTCGCTCTGGTCGGCACCCACGGCCTGCACGTCACCTTCGGCACCATCTGGCTCGTCACGCTGATGGTTCAGGTGGCAAAACACGGCCTGATTGCCGCCAACAAGCGTCGCCTGATGTGCCTTTCGATGTTCTGGCACTTCCTCGACGTCATCTGGATCGGCGTCTTCTCCTTCGTTTACCTCATGGGAGTTCTTTGATGAGTTCCGAAGCACATCACGACGCGCATGGCGACGACCATCATCACCATGATGGCGCAAGCCACGGCACCTTCAAAAGCTACATGATCGGCTTCATCCTGTCGGTCATTCTGACGGCGATCCCCTTCTGGCTGGTCATGGGTGGCGTTCTTGAAAGCAAGACCCTGCTCGTCATCGCCATCATGGGCCTCGGTGTCATCCAGATCTTCGTGCACATGATCTACTTCCTGCACATGGACACCAAGTCCGAAGGCGGCTGGACCTTCATGGCACTGATCTTCACCGTCGTGGTGCTCCTGATCACGCTCTCCGGCTCGCTCTGGGTCATGTACAACATGAACAAGAACATGATGCCGCTGCACATCGAAGATGTGAAGAACCTGCCCTGAGCAGGCACAAATCAGCGGCCTGCCGGGTTTCCGGCGGGCCGCTTTCCGCGCCAACACATAACCCCATGAATCGTGGCGCGATTTATGGGGTTATTTGCTGGAGGAAGCGCATGCGGGTGCAAGAAGGCCCGCTGGAGCAGATGATCTCCCTGCCAGAGACGCTTCACAAGGACCGTGACATGAGCGAAATCGCACCCCAAAACCGGCGCATCCGCCCTGCGGCAATCGTCGTCCTGTTTTTGACCATTATCCTGACAGGCTGCCTGCTGGCGCTTGGAACATGGCAGGTGCAGCGCCTTTTCTGGAAGCTCGACCTGATCGAGCGCGTTGACGCCCGCGCCCATGCCGAGCCCATCAATGCGCCTACCGCCAGCGAATGGCCGGCCCTCGGCAATCCCTCGGATTACGAATATCGTCGTGTGAAACTGGCCGGTACCCTCCTCAACGACAGGGAAGTTCAAGTCTACACGGTCACCGATCTCGGCCCGGGTTACTGGGTCATGACCCCGCTTCGGCGCGACGATGGTTCAAGCATCATCGTCAATCGCGGCTTCGTGCCCTCCGACCGCCGCGATCCGTCCTCGCGCCGGCAAGGTGAACCGACCGGAAACGTCGAGATTGTCGGACTGATGCGCGCGCCGGAAACCGGCGGGCTTTTCCTTAGAACCAACGATCCGGCAAATGGCCGCTGGTATTCCCGCAATATCCCTGAGATCACGCAGGCATCCGGGCTTTCCGACGTCGCGCCCTTTTATGTCGATGCGGATGCGACACCCAATCCGGGTGGCCTGCCGGTTGGCGGTAAAACCATGCTCACCTTCCCCAACAACCACCTCTCCTATGCCGTGACATGGTATATTCTGGCAGCCATGGTGGTGGCTGCCGGCTGGTATGTCCTGCGCAACCTCAACGCACCGAAATCGAAACGGGATGCTGATTGAACCGCTGGTTTTACCGGATGGTTCATAAAAGCACTTCCTTCTTCACGTTTTGCTGATCTATAACGACAGTTCGGCCTGACATTGCCCGTCGGCGCAATTTTGTTTCGGTGAGTTATGGCAAGAGCATTTCTTCTCGTTCTGGATTCCTTCGGCGTCGGCGGCGCGCCTGATGCGGAGCGTTATGGCGACCTTGGTGCTAATACGCTCGGTCACATCGCGGAATTCTGCGCCGCAGGTGCGGCGGATAGAGCCGGGCTTCGGGCCGGCCCGCTGAAGCTGCCGAACATGTGTTCGCTAGGCCTCCTGGAGATCGCAAGACAGGCAAGCGGCGACATTCCCGCCAGTATGGAGCCGCCGGAGCGGATTTTCGGCCTGCACGGCTCAGCCAGCGAAATTTCCAAGGGCAAGGACACGCCTTCAGGCCATTGGGAAATTGCCGGCACGCCAGTGACCTTCGACTGGGGTTATTTCCCGACGGAGGGCGACGCCTTTTCCCCGGAGCTGGTTGAGGCCATCTGCAAGGAGGCCGATATTCCTGGCATCCTCGGCAATTGCCATGCTTCCGGCACCGAGATCATCGCGGCGCTCGGTGAAGAACATATCAGGACCGGCAAGCCGATCTGCTACACCTCTTCCGATTCCGTGTTCCAGATTGCCGCGCATGAAACCCATTTCGGCCTCGCACGGCTTATCTCGCTCTGCGAGACGGTGCGGAAGCTGCTCGATCCGCTGAATATCGGCCGTGTGATCGCCCGCCCCTTCATCGGCGAGACAGCCGCGACCTTCGAACGCACCGGCAACCGCCGCGATTTCTCCGTCCTGCCGCCCGAGCCGACCCTGCTCGACCGGCTGGTGGAGGCGGGGCGCAAGGTACATGCCATCGGCAAGATCGGCGACATCTATGCCCATCAGGGCGTCTCGCGCGTCATCAAGGCAAATGGCAACGCGGCCTTGATGGATGCAACGCTGCAGGCCATCGACGAGGCACAAAACGGCGATCTCGTCTTCACCAATTTCGTCGATTTCGACATGCTTTATGGCCATCGCCGTGACGTTGCCGGGTATGCGGCCGCACTCGAGGCCTTCGATGCGCGTATTCCGGAAATCCACCGCAAGATGGCGCCTGGCGATATAGCGCTTCTCACCGCCGACCATGGTTGTGATCCCACCTGGCGGGGCACGGACCATACGCGCGAAAGGGTGCCGATCATGGCATTCGGCCCCGGCATCCGTTCCCGCGATGTCGGCATTCGTTCAAGCTACGCCGATATCGGCGAAAGCATCGCCCACCATCTTGGTATTGACGCCGGTTCACACGGCAGGAGCTTCATTTGACATCGCATTTGCTGAAAGCGGAAATTCACTGCCACCTCGAAGGTGCGGCACCGCCTGCCCTTGTTGCGAAACAGGCGGAGAAATACGGCATAGATACGAGCGGCTTTCTGCGTGACAGCCAATATGTCTGGTCGGATTTCGCCGAATTCATTCAGTGCTACGATGCTGTAGCACAGGTGTTCAAGACGGATGAGGACTATGCGCTCCTGACGGAAACCTATCTGGCGGAACTGGCCGAGGCCAATACGATCTATAGCGAGCTGATCATCTCGCCGGATCACGGCGACCGCATCGGGCTTGGCGCAGACGCCTATCTCGCCGGCATCGCCGAGGGCATTCGCATCGCCAAGGAAAAGACCGGCATCGAAACCCGCATCATCGTCACCGGCGAGCGGCATTTCGGCCCGGAACGGGTGATAGCAGCGGCCGAATATGCGGCACGCGCCGGGCATCCGCTGGTGACGGGCTTCAACATGGCGGGCGAAGAGCGCATGGGCCGGGTTGCCGACTACGCCCGCGCCTTCGACATCGCCCGCGATGCGGGTCTTGGCCTGACGATCCATGCGGGTGAGGTTTGCGGACCGGAAAGCGTTGCCGATGCGCTCGACCTCGTCAAACCGTCACGCATCGGCCACGGCGTGCGCTCGATCGAAGATGCCGGTCTCGTTTCCCGGCTGGTCGAAACGGGAACGGTTCTCGAAGTCTGCCCCGGCTCGAATATCGCGCTCAGTGTCTATCCCGATTTCGCCAGCCACCCGCTGAAAGCCCTGAGCGATGCCGGGGTGCGCGTCTGCATCAGTTCCGACGACCCGCCGTTCTTCTTCACCTCGCTTGCGCGGGAATATGCACTGGCTGCGGACGCCTTCGGTTTCAGCGATGCCGAGATCAACCACATGACCCGCACCGCGCTGGAATGCGCCTTCGTGGACGAGGCAACGCGCCAGCGACTGCTGGCAAGACTGGACCACGCCTGAGACGGCTGTTGGCAGGGTAAAACCGTGAAGAAGACTTGCGAAAAGTGCGCTTTCGGTGAATGACAAGGGCAGAAGATAAAAGGAAGGCCAGTTTCATGGACGGCGTCACAGTCATCGAACATCCGCTGGTGCGGCACAAACTCACCATCATGCGCAAGAAGGAAACTTCCACGGCCGGCTTCCGCCGCCTGCTCAGGGAAATTTCGACGCTGCTTTGCTATGAGGTGACGCGCGATCTTGAAATGACGATGGAAACCATCGACACGCCGCTTGAGACCATTCAGGCACCGGTTCTGGAAGGCAAGAAGCTGGTTTTCGCCTCCATCCTGCGCGCCGGCAACGGCCTGCTGGAAGGCATGCTCGAACTCGTGCCTTCGGCGCGCGTGTCCCATATCGGCGTCTATCGCGACCACGATACGCTGGAGGCCGTCGAATATTATTTCAAGGCGCCGGAAAGCCTCGATGCCCGTCTCATCATCGTGGTGGATCCGATGCTGGCGACCGGCAATTCCTCCATCGCCGCCGTCGAAAAGCTGAAGGAGCGCGGTGCGAAGAACATCCGCTTCCTGTGTCTGCTCGCCGCACCCGAGGGCATCAAGAATTTCCGTGAAGCGCACCCCGATGTGCCGATCTACACGGCTGCGATCGACAGCCACCTGAATGAAAAAGGCTATATCGTTCCCGGTCTCGGTGATGCCGGTGACCGCATGTACGGCACCAAGTAACGCCATTCATCATTGCTTAACCGTTTGAGCCATTCGCCGCAGGCAACGCGGCGGATGGCTTTTTCTTTTAAGGTTTCAGCATGTTTTGCGCCTATGCTGCGCATGGATAACCTTGTCCTTGGGGAGCAATCACTTGCTGGCGCGTGCGACTTTTCTGCTTGTCGGTCTTTCGGTCGGCGTCACGCAATTTCCGGCGCTGATGGAAAAATTTCAGCCGCGTCCGGAAACCGGCGCGGCAAAATCCGGCGCAACCGTCGAAGTTGCCAAGCCCCAGCCGGTTTCGCTGGGCAGTGTCAGCCTGAAAGCGGATGCGCGCGGTCACTTCAATGCCACCTTCCGTATCAACGGCAAATCCTTCGACGGGCTTGTCGATACCGGTGCCTCGACGGTGGCGATCAACGAAACGATTGCGCGCCGGCTTGGTTACGGCGTCAACAGCCTCGATTTCAAATATGCCATCTCGACAGCCAATGGGCAGACCCAGGCGGCCCTTGTAAAACTCGACCGGGTGGAAATCGGCGCGATCCGCGTTCAGAATGTCGATGCCATGGTGCTGAAGGACAATGCGCTGAGCAAGATGCTGATTGGCATGAGTTTTCTGAAGCAACTATCGTCGTTCAAGGTGTCTGGCGGCGAAATGCGGCTGGTCAGATAATCCGCTCAAGAATGGGGGCCGCGATTTCCGGGGCGTTGTCCGCAATCCCGTAACAGCCCTCTATTCTCTTGATCGCACGTTCCGCGTCTTCGCTGGAAGCTGCATAAACGATGGCGATCGGCTCACCCTTCTCCACCCTTACGCCAAGCGGCAGGATATCCGAAATACCGACTGCCGGATTGATGGTGTCCGACGGCTTTGTTCTGCCGCCTCCGAGTTCGACAACGACCATGCCGAGATCGCGTGTTGCGCAGGATGCAAGCCAGCCGCTTCGTATGGCAGGAACCGGGATGACGACCGGCGCAGAGGGCAGGTAACGGGATGGATTCTCGACAAAATCCGACGGGCCTCCCAGTGACGAAACCATCCGCCCAAAGACCTCCAGGGCTCGGCCTGAGGAAAGAACCGCCGACGCCAGCGCCTCGCCCTCCTCCAACGTCGCGGCTTTCCGAGCCTGCACCAGCATTTCCGCCGCGAAGGACAGAACCACCGTTTCCAGACGGGTGCCGGCCTTGCGACCGGCCAGAAACGCCAGGCAATTGACGATTTCAACGGCATTGCCCGCCGCATCGCCAAGCGGCTGGTTCATGTCGGTGATCAGCGCGCTCGTCGGCAGGCCCGCACCATTCGCCACGTCGACCAGCGCGCGGGCGAGAATGCGGGCATCCTCCAGGCTTTGCATGAAGGCGCCGTTGCCGACCTTCACGTCAAGAACCAGCGTCTCAAGCCCGGCTGCGAGCTTCTTCGAGAGAATGGAAGCGGTAATCAGCGGAATGGAATCGACCGTCGCGGTCACATCGCGAATGGCATAAAGGCGTTTGTCGGCGGGTGCGAGATCGCCCGTCTGGCCGATGATGGCGCAGCCGACCGACTGTACCGTCCGGCGAAACAGAGCCTCATCCGGCATGACATCATAACCGGGGATCGCTTCCAGCTTGTCGAGCGTGCCACCGGTATGACCGAGACCCCGACCTGAAATCATCGGCACGGCAAGACCGCAGGCGGCAACGATGGGAGCCAGCATCAGGGAGACATTATCGCCCACGCCACCGGTGGAGTGCTTGTCCGCCACCGGCCTGCCGATGTCGCGCCAGGAGAGGACATCGCCACTGTCGCGCATCGCAAGCGTCAGCGCCACCATTTCGTCGCGGTTCATGCCACGGAAGAACACCGCCATGGCAAAGGCGGCCGCCTGCCCTTCCGATATGCTGTCTTTCGACAGCGCTTCGATGAAAGCGGCAATCTCCTGTGGCGCGAGCGACAGGCCATCACGTTTGCGACGGATGATCTCCTGCGGGATCAAGCTCAATACCCGCTGGCGGCCTTGGCCGGTTCACCACCGGCCAGCACGTTCAGCACATCATCGAGAATGCCGGACGCGCCGAAACGGAAGGTAGACGGCATGGCCCAGTTGGGCGCCATGATGGTTTCCGCCAGCCTGAGATAAAGCGTGGCGTCCTCCACCGTGCCGATGCCACCGGCGGGCTTGAAGCCCACCTTCTGCCGGCTGTCGCGGATTGCCTGCAGCATGATATCGGCCGCTTCCAGCGTGGCATTGATGGCAACCTTGCCGGTCGAGGTCTTGATGAAATCGGCCCCTTCGGCGATGGCGATTTCCGAAGCGCGACGGATCAGCGCCTTGTCCTTCAGCTCACCGGTTTCGAGAATGACCTTGAGCAGCACGGGGGCTGCGCAGGCCTTGCGCACGGCCGCTACCATTTCAGCAACCGCCGATTCATCGCCAGCCATAAATTTACGGTAGGGGATGACCAGATCGATTTCGTCGGCACCGTCGCCGATCGCGGCTTCCGTTTCCGCAACCACGGTTGCGACATCGAGTTCACCCGAGGGGAAATTGACGACAGTGGCGATGCGGATCGCGTGTTCTTTTCCGAAAGCGGCACGCGCCTGCGCCACGAAACGTGGCCAGATGCAGATGGCGGCCGTGTTGCCAAACTCCGTATGCGCGCGCTGACATAGGCCAGCGATCTGCTCCGGCGTGCAGTCTTCCTTGAGATTGGTCAGGTCCAGCAAGGACAGGGTGAGGGCAGCCGCTTCGCGCGGACGCTGGAGTTCCATGGTCACGCTCCTCCTGCGATCATTTCCTTCAGAATAGCGGCAAGCCTCTTGCCACCCACGGGAGCCATGTCCTTGGTTTCTTCATGGCTCAGTTCCGCACCGGTCATGCCGGCACCGTAATTGGTAATAACCGATGCGGCGGCAACGCGCATCCCGAAAAAGCGCGCGAGGATGACTTCCGGCACGGTGGACATGCCGACGGCATCCGCACCCAGCACCCGCGCCATGCGGATTTCCGCCGGCGTTTCGAAGCTCGGGCCGGAAAACCACATATAGACGCCGCCGAACAGCGGCACCGTCGCGCGGATCGCGGCATTGCGCATCGCGAGCATCAGGTCCGGGTCATAAGCAGTCGTCATGCCAACGAAACGGCGGTCGCTTTCTTCGCCGATCAGCGGGTTCATGCCGGAATAATTGATGTGATCGGTGATCTGCATGACGGAGCCGGGGGGCATATCCTGCCTGACCGAACCCGCCGAATTGGTGAGGATGAGCGACTGCACGCCGAGACCGGCGAGCGCCTCGATGACCGCGCGCATGGCGGCCGGATCGCCCTTTTCGTAATAATGCACCCGGCCGGAAAGCATCATCACCGGCTCACCACCCAGATAACCTGCCACCAGCTCACCGGCATGGCCGGAAACGCCGCTTGCGGGAAAACCGGGAAGATCGGCATAGGGCACACGGATCGGATCGCTCACCTCCTCCACCAATGACCCCAGGCCCGAGCCGAGAACGATGGCGACACGCGGCATCAGGCCGTTCAGGCGCTCTACCAGAATATCGATCAAACCATCCGTCATCAGGGCAGCTCGGTCTTGAAGACGGAAGGCAAAAGCTCTTCCATGGTCATGACCTTCTGAACGCCGGTTTCGTCGCAAAGATAAATCTTCGTCTGCGGCGTGGCGAATTCCGCGATCTTCTGGCGGCAGCCACCGCAGGGCGAGCAGAGCGGCAGCTTTTCGGCAAAGACGGCGACTTCGCTAATCTTTTTCGCTCCGCCCATGATCATGGCGCTGATGGCGGAAGGCTCCGCGCACCAGCCCTGCGGGAAAGAGATATTCTCGATATTGGCGCCCTTGTAGATTTTTCCATCTTCGGCGCGGATCGCCGCACCGACCGGAAATTTCGAATAGGGCGCATAAGCAAAGGCCATGGCCTCCACTGCCGCCTCAAACAGGGCATGGGATTTGGGGTCGGAGGACATAGGTTTAACGCTCCTTCGCATAGGCAACGCCACCGGCCTTGGGGGGCTTGGCAACGCCGATGAAACCGGCAAGCAGGATGCAGGTCAGAATATAGGGCATGGCCTGGAATATCTGCACCGGCACCTCGCCTATGCCAGGCACGGATTTGCCCTGCATGAAATTGGCGAAGGCATCGAGAAAACCGAAGAGCAGGCAGGCGAACATGACCGGCACCGGCTTCCATTTCGCGAAGATAAGCGCTGCGAGCGCGATATAACCCTTGCCGGCGGACATGTTGGCGATGAAGGCAGCCGACTGCGCGACGGCGAGATAGGCACCGGAGAAACCGCAAAGGAAACCGGCAACGATGACGGCGCGGAAGCGCATCCACGTCACCGAGATGCCTGCCGTATCGACAGCACCCGGATTTTCACCGACGGCACGCAGGCGCAGGCCGAAACGGGTGCGGTAAAGGACCCACCAAGACAGTGGCACCGCCAGAAAGGCGAAATAGGTCAGGATATTGTTGCCGGAAATGACGTTCGCATAAAGCGGGCCGATGAAGGGCACTTCGCGCATCGCATCCGCACCGGGCAGAATGATCGGAGCAAAACGCCCTTCGCCCGGAAGCTGCGGTGTGCGGCCGCCCTGACCGAACCAGGCCTGCCCCAGAACCACCGTCAGGCCAGCGGCGATGAAATTCAGCGCCACGCCCGACACGATCTGGTTGCCGCGATTGGTGATGACCGCAAAGCCATGGATCAGCGAGAACAGGATGGAGACCGCGATACCGGCCAGCAGGCCGGCCCAGGGATTGGCGGTGATATAAGCGACGCAGGCGGAAGCGAATGCCGCCGCCAGCATCTTGCCTTCAAGACCGATATCGAACACGCCGGCGCGCTCGGAAAAAAGCCCGGCAAGCGCGGTGAAGAGCAACGGAATGGTGAGGCGGACGGTCGAGCCCAAAATGCTGACCAGCATATCGAAGAAATCCATATCAGCTCACCCCTTTGCCAGACGCTGGTAGATGCGGACGACCGCCGGCCGGTACATATATTCCAGCGCGCCGGCAAACAGGATCACCAGACCCTGGATGACCACGATCATCTCGCGGGTAATGTTAGGCATCTCGAAGGAAAGGTCTGCACCGCCCTGATAGAGAATGCCGAACAGCAACGCCGAGAAGATGATGCCGAGCGGGTGACTTCGCCCCATCAGCGACACTGCGATGCCGACAAAGCCCGCACCACCGACAAATTCCACCTGCAGGCGCGCTGAAGCGCCCATGACCGGGTTCAGCGCCATCATGCCCGCCAGACCGCCGGAAATAAGCATGGCGATGATGACAGTGCGGGCATAGGGAATGCCGGCGTATATGGCTGCGGACGGGCTGATGCCGAGCGTGCGCATCTCATAACCGAGCTTGGTGCGCCAGATCAGCACCCAGACGAGGAAACACATGACCAGCGCGATGATGAAGGACACGTTGAACGGCGCAGGCCCGAGCTTGAGGCCAAACAGCGCCATCAGCCAGTCGAGCTTCGGCAATTGGCCGCCGGGAAGGAATGTGCGCGTTTCCGGCGCCATCTTGCCTGGCACGATCAGCACGTTCACCAGGAGATAGACCATCAGCGCCGCGGCGATGAAGTTGAACATGATGGTGGTGATGACGACGTGGCTGCCGCGCTTGGCCTGAAGCCAGGCCGGAATGAAGGCCCAGGCCGCGCCGAAGAGGGCCGCGCCGATGACGGCGAAGGGCATCGTCACATACCAGGGCACATAACGATCAAGCGCCAGCGCCACCAGCGCCGCACCGAGACCACCAATATAGGCCTGGCCTTCGGAGCCGATGTTGAACAGGCCGGCATGGAAGGCCACGGCGACGGAGAGGCCGGTGAAGATGAAGCTCGTCGTATAAAACAGCGTGAAGCCGATGGCGTCACCGCGGCCGAGTGCGCCTTCGATGAGCAGGCGAAGCGCCGCCAGCGGATTTTCACCGATGGACCAGACGACGAGGCCGGAAATCAGAAAGGCGGTGACGACGTTCAGCAGCGGCAGAAGGCCGTAGCTGATCCAGTTTGGCAGGGGGGTGGAAGCGGTGCTCATTCATGCCTCATGCGGCGATGCCGGCCATCATCAGGCCCAGCGTCTGTTCTTCGGCTTCCGCCGTTTTTTCTCCAACGACACGGCCCGCGAACATGACCATGATCCGGTCCGAAAGGGAACGGATTTCATCGAGTTCGACCGAAACCAGCAAAATCGCTTTTCCGGCATCGCGCATTTCGATGATGCGGCGATGGATGAATTCGATGGCGCCGATATCCACGCCGCGGGTCGGCTGGCCGATGATCAGCATCTTCGGGTCGCGTTCGATTTCGCGGGCAACGACGATCTTCTGCTGGTTACCGCCGGAAAAATTGGCGGTCTTCAGCTGCGGGTTCGGCGGGCGGATATCGTATTTCTCGATCTTCTCGACCGCATCCTTGCGAATGGCCTCCGGGTTGAGGAAAGGTCCCCGGCCGTAACGCTCGTCATGGTGATAACCGAGGATGGAATTTTCATATTCCTCGAATTTCAGCACCAGCCCCATATGGTGACGGTCTTCCGGAATGTGGGCCAGACCAAGCTTGCGCAGGATGGCCGGATCGGGGTGGTCTACCTTCTGTCCGTCCACCCAGATTTCACCGGAATGGGGCTTGCGGATGCCTGCGATGGCTTCCAGCAGTTCCGACTGGCCGTTGCCGGCAACACCGGCAATACCGACGATTTCACCGGCACGGACATCGAGCGAAACATCATCCACCATGGTGACGCCGCGGCTGTCCTTGACGGTGAGATTGCGGATGGAGAGGAGAACCTCGCCCGGCGTCGTCTCGCCCTTTTCCACCCGAAGCAGCACACGGCGGCCGACCATCAGTTCGGCCAGTTCCTCGACGCTGGTTTCGGAGGTCTTGCGGGTCGCCACCATCTCGCCGCGGCGCATGACGGAGACGGAATCCGTAATCGCCATGATCTCGCGCAGCTTGTGGGTGATGAGGATGACGGTTTTGCCCTGCTCGCGCAGGACACCGAGAATCTTGAACAGGTGATCGGCCTCGGCCGGGGTCAGAACGCCGGTCGGCTCGTCGAGGATCAGGATTTCGGCGCCACGATACATGGCTTTCAGGATTTCGACGCGCTGCTGCAAGCCGACGGGCAATTCCTCGATCACCGCGTCGGGATCGACTTCCAGCCCGTAATCATCCTCGAGACGCTGCAACTCCTTGCGTGCCGTCGCCCGACCTTTGGCAAGGGATGCGCCGCCTTCCGCGCCCAGCATGACATTTTCCAGCACGGTGAAATTTTCCACCAGCATGAAATGCTGGTGCACCATGCCGATGCCTGAACTGATCGCAGCCTGGCTGTCACGGATCGCGACGGGCGTGCCATTCACCCGGATTTCACCGGCATCCGCCTGGTAAAAACCGTAGAGGATCGACATCAGGGTCGATTTTCCGGCACCGTTTTCACCGATGATGCCGTGGATCGTACCCTTGGCAACGGTCAGATTGATATTTTTATTGGCGTGAACGGCACCGAATTTCTTGTCGATGCCCACGAGCTCGATTGCAGGGTCCATACTCAAACCGAAACCTCTCCGAAGGCTGGATATGAAAAGGGCGCAAGGTGAAAAATCACCATGCGCCCCAGACACATATCATATCATTTCGGGCAGGAGTTGTCCGCCATATAGTCATGAACCTTGACGGTGCCGGCAATGATGTCGGCCTTCGCCTTGTCCACGGCGGCAGTCATTTCCGGCGTGATCAGGGCCTTGTTGTTGTCGTCCAGCGCGTAGGCCACGCCGTCTTCCTTGACGCCGAGTGCAACGATACCGGAGGTGAACTTGTCGTCCTTGGCATCCTTATAGGCGTTGTAGACGGCCAGATCGACGCGCTTGACCATGGAGGTCAGAACGGAACCCGGATGCAGGTGGTTCTGGTTGGAATCGACGCCGATCGAGAACTTCTTGTTGTCGGCGGCGGTCTGCAGCACGCCGATACCGGTCGCACCGGCCGCCGCGTAGATCACGTCCGCACCCTGGTCGATCTGGTTCTTGGTGAGTTCACCGCCGCGCACCGGATCGTTCCAGGCAGCGCCGGTGGTGCCGGTCATGTTCTGGAAGACTTCGATCTTGTCGTTGGCAGCCTTGGCGCCCTGTGCATAACCACAGGCGAACTTGCGGATCAGCGGAATGTCCATGCCGCCGATGAAGCCGACCTTGCCGGTCTTGGAAGCCATGCCGGCCAGAAGACCAACGAGGTAGGAACCTTCATGTTCCTTGTAGACGACGGAGCGGACATTCGGCAGCTCGACGACGGAATCGACGATGACGAACTTGGTGTCGGGGAATTCGGCCGCGACCTTTTCCATGGCCGAGGTCCAGGCGAAGGATACGGCAACGACCGGGTTGAAGCCCTTGCTGGCGAAGTTGCGGATGGCCTGTTCGCCCTGCGTGTCGCTGGTCGGTTCGAAGTCGCGGAACTCGATGCCCGTTTCCGCCTTGAACTTTTCAGCGCCAGCCGCAGCGGCCTCGTTGAACGACTTGTCGAACTTGCCGCCCGTGCCATAGACCAGCGCCGGCTTGATATCCGCAGCAAGCGCGGAAGCCGACATTGCGGCAAGCGCAAAAAGTGTCAGAAGGGATTTTTTCATTGTGCAGCCCTGTTGTTGCAATTGATATTTTAGGGTCCTCCCGCAATCCCGTTGACCGGGAATGTCTGCGGAACCGCCAGCCGTTATCCCGGCTGTGCTTGCCTGATATCCTTGCATGGCTCAATGAAAAATTCATCCGGTTTTTTTGACCCGGTGGAAAAACTTTGATCTGGCGTTTTTTTAGCCTTTCCACCGGGGTTACCTGCAAAAAATCTAGCCTATATTGCAGCTTACGCCGGTTCCCCTGAGGCCGCAGTAGCCGCCGGGGTTCTTGGCAAGATATTGCTGATGATAGTCCTCGGCATAATAAAATGTTTCCAGCGGGCCGATTTCGGTGGTGATGGCGCGGCCATGGCCGGCCTCGTCCAGAGCCTGCTGAAAAGCATCATGCACCTTCTGCGCCTGCTGCAACTGGCCTTCCGTCGTCGCATAGATGGCGGAACGATAGGTCGTGCCGACATCGTTGCCCTGCCGCATCCCCTGGGTCGGATCGTGCTCCTCGAAAAATATCTTGAGCAGGCCCGACAGCGAGATCACGACCGGATCGTAGACCACCTTCACCACTTCGGCGTGACCCGTCTGGCCGGTCGTCGTTTCCTGATAGGTCGGGTTGCGGGTGAAGCCGCCGGCATATCCGACCGCCGTTACCCACACGCCCGGCGTTTTCCAGAACAGCCGCTCCGCACCCCAGAAGCAGCCCATGCCGAGATAGATGATTTCCAGACCGTCCGGATAAGGCCCCTTCAAAGGCCGGCCATTCACGAAATGGTTTTCCGGCACCGCAAGCGCCTCTTCGCGGCCGGGCAAGGCCGTTTCTTCGGTCGGCATCGTCGTCTTTTTTGAAAGCGTATCGAACAGGAACATTCGGTCCTCCGTGCGGCCGGTTCCGCCGCGTCTTAAGGGTTCACATCTGCGGGCGCAGGCTTCCCCCTGTCAGACTGCTGAACGCCTCAGCACTTTGCGCTTCCTGTAGCCGGCCATCCAGCAAAGCAGGGATAGGGCCAGGAAAAAGACAAATGCGGGCAGTCCCGACAGGGCATTTTCAACGAAGCGCCACGCTTCAGGGTGAATATAGTGAGCCATGGCCGCTTCCACCATGGTGCGCGAGGCAGGAAGAAGATAGTTCCAGACCCACAGGATGCCGGTGATGTTGACCGAGGATGTGGAAACCGAGCGGATCGAATCGAGCACGCCGAGAAAAATCGCCGCAATGAGGAGAAGAAAGCTCAAAAACCGCAAAAAAGCTTTCATCTGGCACACCTCGGCTACGGCCCATCATTTCGACAGCCACGTTTTGAAACATATATTGCATCGATAAAGCCGGGAAAACCGCTTTGCAACCGCGTCGAAAGGCAGGAAATTGCCGACATTTCAAAAAACTGTCAGATTCGTGTTGATCCCTGCGAATTCATCGGTATATATCGCGCCGTTCCAGTGATTTGCATTTCTTCAAAACATGCAGATTTGAAAAAAGGACAGGTGGCCGAGTGGTTTAAGGCGCACGCCTGGAACGCGTGTGTGCGTGAAAGCGTACCGTGGGTTCGAATCCCACCCTGTCCGCCATTCACCACAGATAATCAGACACCAGCAGCGACGCCAGCCTCGGCCGGCTCCTCCCCCTTTGCAGATTTTTCGTCCTTCGCTATCAAGTGATGCCAGCGAAGGGAAAGCCAGTTGATGGATATGGATCGCGAAGAGCGCTCTGCTGCAATAGTGGTGCCGGCAGGCGCATCTGTCGAATTGACGGGATACGAGTGGTCGCGGAACAATGTCGGCCAGTCCGGCGCAGCCGTCTATCGGCTCTACGGCAAGCCGGGAGCTCCCGATCTTTTCCTGAAACACGGCCGCGGCACCGTCACTGATGATCTGATTGACGAGATGACCCGGCTGCGCTGGTTGGCGAAGCACATTCCGGTGCCGGCAATCCAGCATTTTGTCGTCACCCCTGACGAAGCATGGCTGCTGATGACCGCACTGCCCGGAAAAACGGCCTACGAGGTTCTGAAAGAACGGCCCGAGGACAGCACGGCCATTGTCGATGCGCTTTCAGACTTTCTTCAGAGCCTCCATGCGGTTCCCATTCATGATTGTCCGTTCAATAGCGATCATGCCTACAGGCTCGGCCTCGCGCGAAAGAGAATCGATTCAGGCTTGGTGGAGGAAGACGATTTTGATGCCGAGCGAGAGGGCTGGACGGCCGAGCAGGTCTGGCAGGCCATGCACGACCTGCTACCCTTGGCCTCCGATCCGGTCGTGACCCATGGCGACTTTTCGCTCGACAATCTCCTGATGGTGGATGGCAAGGTTATCGGCTGTATCGACACGGGACGTGTTGGTATTGCGGATCGGTATCAGGACATTGCTATAGCCTGGAACTGCCTCGAAGAGTTCGGGGGCGATCTTCAGTGCAGGTTTCTCGCGCGATATGGGGTGTCGAACCCCGATCAGGCCAAGCTGCAATTCCACCTGATGCTCGACGAGCTTTTCTGAATGGGGATGCAGCCGTGAAGATTGCAAAATCCAACGGCATCGAACTCGCCTGGGACAGTTGCTCGTCATTCATGGAACCGACAATCCTTTGATCCCGCCAGCCTGCGGTCAGGATACGGCGCTTTCGATCTCGAACGCGATTTATCTGCCAATCGATGGCATGGGACATGATCTGCCACGCGAGCCCGACCAGACAGTGATCGACGCAATAATCAATGTGGCGAAGCAAGCCCTTCCCGGGCCGAAGCCGCTCTAAGACCGAATTTGCGGCTCTTGCTGCGCCGCATGGGATGACGCTGCAACGTAATGCCGAAGTCGCGTTTTTCCATTTCGGCAGGCGTGGATGGCTATGCTTCTGCACAGACAGGGGTTTCTTGCGCTTTTTTGCTGCGCTTCCCCCTCTCTTGCGCCTTGCAGCAGGAAAAATCGCTCCTTATATACGCCGCAGAACTGCAGCGAATGTTGCAAATCCAAGTCAAGGAGCTGCCACAAGAATGCCTCACGGGGTTCCGGCAGCTCGCTTCAAGGAGAGAAGAGCATGGCAAAAGTAATCGGTATCGACCTTGGCACGACCAATTCCTGCGTCGCAGTGATGGACGGCAAGGACACGAAAGTCATTGAAAACGCAGAAGGCGCGCGTACCACGCCGTCCATGGTGGCATTTTCCGACGATGGCGAACGCCTTGTCGGCCAGCCGGCCAAGCGCCAGGCGGTCACCAACCCGACCAACACCCTGTTTGCGGTGAAGCGCCTCATCGGCCGTCGTTATGAAGACCCGACCGTCGAAAAGGACAAGGCCCTCGTTCCCTTCGAAATCGTCAAGGGTGACAATGGCGACGCCTGGGTGAAGGCACAGGACAAGAATTATTCCCCTTCGCAGATTTCCGCGATGATCCTTCAGAAGATGAAGGAAACGGCTGAATCCTATCTCGGCGAAAAGGTCGAGAAGGCCGTCATCACCGTTCCGGCCTACTTCAACGACGCACAGCGCCAGGCAACCAAGGATGCTGGCCGCATCGCCGGTCTTGATGTTCTGCGTATCATCAACGAGCCGACTGCAGCAGCGCTGGCTTACGGCCTCGACAAGAAGGACGGCAAGACTATCGCCGTTTACGACCTTGGCGGCGGTACCTTCGATATTTCCGTTCTGGAAATCGGCGACGGCGTCTTCGAAGTGAAGTCCACCAATGGCGATACCTTCCTTGGCGGTGAAGACTTCGACATGCGTCTGGTCGAATATCTGGCCGGTGAGTTCAAGAAGGATCAGGGCATCGACCTGAAGAACGACAAGCTCGCCCTGCAGCGCCTCAAGGAAGCTGCCGAAAAGGCAAAGATCGAGCTTTCGTCCTCGCAGCAGACCGAAATCAACCTGCCGTTCATCACGGCGGACGCTTCCGGTCCGAAGCACCTGACGATGAAGCTGACGCGCGCCAAGTTCGAAGCTCTGGTCGATGACCTCGTCCAGCGCACCGTCGCACCGTGCAAGGCAGCCCTCAAGGATGCCGGCGTCACGGCGGCCGAGATCGACGAAGTCGTTCTCGTCGGCGGCATGAGCCGCATGCCGAAGGTGCAGGAAGTCGTCAAGCAGCTGTTCGGCAAGGAGCCGCACAAGGGCGTGAACCCGGATGAAGTGGTCGCCATGGGCGCCGCCATCCAGGCCGGCGTTCTGCAGGGCGACGTCAAGGACGTTCTGCTGCTCGACGTGACCCCGCTGTCGCTCGGCATCGAAACGCTGGGTGGCGTCTTCACCCGTCTGATCGATCGCAACACGACGATCCCGACGAAGAAGAGCCAGACCTTCTCGACCGCCGACGACAACCAGTCGGCCGTGACCATCCGCGTCTCGCAGGGTGAGCGCGAAATGGCTCAGGACAACAAGCTGCTCGGCCAGTTCGACCTCGTCGGCCTGCCGCCGTCGCCGCGTGGCGTTCCGCAGATCGAAGTGACCTTCGATATCGACGCCAACGGCATCGTGCAGGTTTCGGCCAAGGACAAGGGCACCGGCAAGGAACAGCAGATCCGCATCCAGGCCTCCGGTGGTCTCTCCGACGCCGACATCGAAAAGATGGTCAAGGACGCCGAAGCCAATGCCGAGGCCGACAAGAAGCGCCGCGCCGGTGTCGAAGCCAAGAACCAGGCCGAAAGCCTCATTCACTCCACCGAGAAGTCGGTGAAGGAATATGGTGACAAGGTTTCCGAGACCGACCGCAAGGCGATCGAAGACGCCATTGCCAGCCTGAAGACCGCTGTCGAAGCCGCTGAGCCTGACGCAGACGACATTCAGGCCAAGACCCAGACCCTCATGGAAGTCTCCATGAAGCTCGGTCAGGCCATCTACGAAGCACAGCAGGCCGAGGCCGGCGATGCTTCTGAAGGCAAGGATGACGTCGTCGATGCCGACTATGAAGAAATCAAGGACGACAAGAAGTCCGCATAATCGCGTGACTTCCCTACTCCTCACACCATATGCAAGACATCCGGCTGCCGACGTGCAGCCGGAAATCCATTTGCGGGGCTTGTTAACTTAATGGCGAAAGCAGACTTTTACGAAACACTCGGCGTCAGCAAGACCGCGGACGAAAAAGAGCTGAAAAGCGCCTTCCGCAAACTCGCGATGAAATACCATCCGGACAAAAACCCGGATAACGCCGAATCCGAGCAGAAATTCAAGGAAATCAACGAAGCATACGAAACGCTGAAGGACCCGCAGAAGCGCGCGGCCTATGACCGTTTCGGCCATGCGGCCTTTGAAAATGGCGGCATGGGCGGCGGTGGCGGCTTTGGTGGCGGCGGTTTCGCCAATGGCGGTTTCTCCGATATTTTCGAAGACATCTTCGGCGAGATGATGGGCGGCGGCCGTGCGCGCCGGTCTTCCGGTGGTCGCGAACGCGGCGCCGATCTTCGCTACAACATGGAAATCACGCTGGAAGAGGCTTTCACCGGCAAGACGGCGCAGATCAGGGTTCCGACCTCGATCACCTGCGATGTCTGTTCCGGTTCGGGCGCCAAACCCGGCACGCAGCCCAAGACCTGCGCCACCTGTCAGGGTTCCGGCCGCGTGCGTGCGGCACAGGGTTTCTTCTCGGTGGAACGCACCTGCCCCACCTGCCACGGCCGCGGACAGACGATCTCCGACCCCTGCGGCAAGTGCCACGGCCAGGGCCGCGTGACCGAAGAGCGTTCGCTTTCCGTCAACATTCCCTCGGGCATCGAGGACGGCACCCGCATTCGCCTGCAGGGCGAAGGCGAGGCCGGCATGCGTGGCGGGCCGGCGGGCGATCTCTATATCTTCCTGTCCGTGCGTCCGCATGAGTTCTTCCAGCGCGACGGTGCCGATCTTTATTGCACCGTGCCGATCTCGATGACCACGGCAGCACTTGGCGGCACTTTCGATGTCACGACACTGGATGGCACGAAATCGCGCGTCACGGTTCCGGAAGGTACCCAGCCGGGCAAGCAGTTCCGTCTGAAGGGCAAGGGTATGCCGGTACTGCGCTCAGCGCAGACGGGCGACCTCTACATCCAGATCCAGATCGAAACGCCACAGAAGCTCAGCAAGCGCCAGCGCGAGCTGTTGCAGGAGTTCGAGCAGCTTTCCTCCAAGGAGAACAACCCGGAATCGACGGGCTTCTTTGCCCGGATGAAGGAATTCTTCGACGGCTGATTGCCACCGGTCTTAAAAATCAGAAACGCCGCCATCCTTCGGGATTGGCGGCGTTTTTGTTTCGGGTTCAGCCTGAAAAGCCGCCCTCTTCCAGATATTGCCGTTCCTCAGGCGTCGTTTCCCGCAGCAATATGTCGTTGCGATGGGGAAAACGGCCGAAACGCTCGACAATATCGCGATGCTCTTCGGCGTGGTGGAGATACAGCCCGCCCAGCGGCCTATTGAGATCGCAGGCGCGCCGCTGGGCCACGATGTCCTCCGCATGGGAAAAGGGTAAATAGAAGAAAACCCGCAGATCCTCGCTCACGGCCTGATCATGACCACGGCGGATGGCCTCGTCGGCGAAAAGTCGCGCCAGCGGATCGGTGGCATACATATGGGCGGTGCCACGAAAGCAGTTGCGCGGGAACTGATCCAGAAGAAGCATCAGCGCGAGGCTGCTTTCCGCCCCCACCAGCCAGCCGTCCAGCTCGCGCCTGGCCGCAGCAAAATGAGCCTCCCGAAAACGGTCGTGGAAATGGCTGTCGAAGGCGGCGTCCTTGTCGAACCACTTGTCAGGTCCGGCCTCTTTCCAGAAATCGACAATATCGGCGGCAAGCGCGGCTCTATCGTTCTTCATGGGGCTCTTTCTCAATAATGCGGTGGTCGGGTGATGGCGGGCGCTTCGAGCGATTGTTCCTCGAGACTGAGGAACCTCTC
This sequence comes from Agrobacterium tumefaciens, assembly GCA_017744915.1. Classification (GTDB taxonomy): domain Bacteria; phylum Pseudomonadota; class Alphaproteobacteria; order Rhizobiales; family Rhizobiaceae; genus Agrobacterium; species Agrobacterium tumefaciens_I. Next base: position 38,747 of record JAGIAH010000009.1, on the reverse strand, counting down.
CGTCAGCCGGTCGAGCTTGGCCCGGGTCTGCTCCACCACCTTCCACTGTTCCGCCAGCTGGTCGGACAGTTCCTCTATCACCTTCGCCTGATGGGCGATCGTCTCTTCGAGCGCGATGATCCGTTTTTCGGTTTCCGACGTCATATCGACCTCTCTTTCCAGCCCCTTCCTTGGGCCTAAAAGCTCCCGAGTCAACCATATGTCGCTTTCGTGTAGCGAATTCGTCATGGCCGATCCTCAAACGGAAAAAGCCGGCAATGTTTCCATCGCCGGCATTAGAAGTTTGATATTGCTTAGTCTTCTTCTACGAAAACCTCTTCGCGCTTCTTCTTCACGCTTGGCAGGAAAACGACGATCAACACGGCCAAGGCGATGAAAAGCAGGGTGGCGCTGATCGGCCGGGTGACGAAGGTAGTCGGATCGCCACGGGATAGAATCATGGCGCGCCGCAGGTTCTCTTCCAGCAGCGGTCCGAGCACGAAGCCCAGGAGCAGCGGCGCCGGCTCGCAGCGCAGTTTCACCAGCACGTAGCCGATGAAGCCGAAGAAGGCGACGGCATAGAGATCGAAGACATTGGAATTGACGCTGTAGACCCCGATGGCGCAGAAGGCCATGATGATGGGGAAAAGCACATAATAAGGCACCGTCAGCAGCTTCACCCACAGCCCGATCAGGGGCAGGTTCAGGATGACGAGCATCAGATTGCCGATCCACATGGAGGCGATGATGCCCCAGAACAGCGCCGGCTGCTCGGTCGCGACGTTCGGACCCGGCACGATACCCTGGATGATCATGGCCCCAATCATCAGCGCCATCACCGGATTGGCGGGAATGCCAAGCGTCAGTAGCGGGATGAAGGAGGTCTGCGCACCGGCATTATTGGCGGATTCCGGACCGGCCACACCGGCAACCGCGCCATGCCCGAATTCCTCCGGGTTCTTGGAGACGCGTTTTTCCACGGTGTAGGATGCAAAGGCCGCGAGGATGGCGCCGCCGCCCGGAAGGATGCCGAGCGCCGAGCCGATGGCGGTGCCGCGCAGCACCGGACCGACCATGCGTCTGAAATCATCCTTGGTCGGCATCAACCCGCTGACCTTGGCAATCAGCACCGAGCGGGTCCGTTCATTCTCGAGGTTGCGCAGGATTTCGGCGATACCGAACACACCCACGGCCACGGCCACGAAATTCAGACCATCGGCATATTCACGGATGCCGAGGGTGAAGCGCGGTGTGCCGCTGTAGATATCCGTGCCGACGAGACCGAGCAACAGCCCCAGCACGACCATGGCCAATGCCTTGACGATGGAGCCATGGGCAAGCGCGATGGACGAGACGAGGCCGACAACCATCAGCGAGAAATATTCCGCCGCACCGAACTCCAGCGCAATCGCCGTCAAGGGCGGTGCGAAGATAGCCACCAGGAAGGTGGAGACCGTGCCGGCAAAGAATGAACCGATGGCGGCGATGGCGAGCGCGGCACCGGCTTTGCCCTTGCGCGCCATCTGATAACCATCGATGGCGGTAACGGCCGACGACGATTCGCCCGGCATGTTGATCAGGATGGCCGTGGTGGAACCGCCATATTGCGCACCATAATAAATGCCGGCGAGCATGATCAGCGACGAGACCGGCTCAAGCTGAAAGGTGATCGGCAACAGCATGGCGATGGTTGCCGTCGCGCCGATACCGGGCAGCACACCGATCAACGTGCCAAGCAACACGCCGATCAGGCAGAAGAACAGGTTTGCCAGAGACGAGGCAGTGACGAAACCGAGAGCAAGATTATCGAGCAAATCCATCACGGCACCTCAAAATTTAAGCCAGGGGCCGAAGCGCTGGAACGGCAGGCCGAGACCATAATTGAAAACAGCAACGGAAAAGACCGTGATGGCCGCAGAAAGAATGACCGCCATGAACGGGTTCATCCTGTGCGAGGCGAAGGCTGCGATGAGCGCGCTGAAAAACAGCGCCGGCACGAAGCCGAGACCCCGGACGGTGAGACCGAAGAAGATCGGCGCGGGCAGGATGAAAAATATTCCCCGCCAGGCGATGGCGCCTACGGCCTCGCCCTGCACGCGGGTCGACCGCAGGAATATTACCCCACCAAGCAGGACCAGAATGACCGCCAGCACGAGCGGAAAATAACCCGGCCCCATCCGGAAGGCGGTTCCGATCTCCAGCCCGTAGGACTGCAAGGCGAAAAATGCGCCAAGCCCGATAAAAATTGCCCCACAGATTGCTTCGGCAGGGTCAACAATAAACGATTTCATGAAAGATGCCCCTCCACTGCGGCCAGTGACAAACCGTTCCGCGCGTTAAAATGATGGCTGGAGACCGGCGGCAGATTGCCGCCGGTCATCCCTTTACCATCAGTCGGCATATTGGCCGGCAGCCTCGATCACCGGCTTCCAGCGGGCGATTTCGCTTTCAAGCTTGGCCTTCAGCGCCGCCGGCGTCGCATCGCTTTCCGACGAGGGCGTGGTGCCGAGTTCAGCAAAACGGGCCGCGACATTCTTGTCCTTCAGCGCGACCTGCAGCGACTTGGAAAGCTTCTCGTTGATTTCGGCAGGCGTGCCCTTGGGCGTATAGATGCCGTGCCAGATGCCCACTTCGAGTTTCGGCAGGCCAGCTTCGACAACCGTCGGCACGTCCGGCAGCACATCAAGCCGCTTGGCCGTGGTCACGGCATAGGCCTTCACGGTTCCGCCCTGGATTTGCTTGGTGGTGTTGGTGGTCTGGTCGCACATGATATCCACCTGGCCGCCGAGCAGATCGGTCATGGCCGGGCCGGTGCCCTTGTAGGGAACAGTGACCAGCGGTGTTTCGATGGCGCTCATGAACAACATGCCGCACAGATGCGAAGCGGCACCGATGCCGGCATTGGCGACGGTGACCTTATCCTTGTTCGCCTTGGCGTATTCGATCAGGCCCTTGAGGTCCTTCGTCTCGAGGTTCTTGCGCGACAGGATGGTCATCGGCACTTCGGTGACGAGACCCACATATTCGAAGGCGTTCAGCGTGTCATAGGCGAGCTTGCGATAGAGCGTCGCACTCGTCGCCATGCCGATATGGTGGAGAAGGACGGTGTAACCGTCCGGATCGGCCGACGCCACGCGGCCGGCTCCGAGCGTGCCGCCCGCGCCGCCGACATTTTCAACAATGATCTGCTGGCCGAGATCCTTCGACATGGATTCGGCGACAAGGCGCGCGACCGTATCCGTCGGACCACCGGCGGCAAAGGGCACGACCATGGTGATGTTGCGCTCGGGATAATTCTGAGCGGATGCGGACAGCGCAAAAAGGGAAACGGCAGCGGCGGCGGCAAGGCCGGTAACTGTCTTCAGTATTTTCATCGATTCCTCCCGGATGAAAATGATCGCCACTTCAGCCGCGCATGCTCCTCCATGGCGGCCGGGGTGACGATATTTGCGATCCGGGATTGCCGTTCAGCAACGGCGGTCTTGCCGCAACATCCACTTTTATCGCCCTCATCACGGACAATGGGTGGATTTCGACCCATAGGGCGTCTTTCATGGGTGGAAATCCACCCATCAGACCTCGGTCATGTGCCGATGCAGCCCGTATTTCTGCATTTTCTCATAAAGCGTTTTGCGTGAAATTCCGAGACTTTCATAGACGGATTTCAGATTTCCGCCATGCACAGCAATGGCATGTGCGATCAGGCTTTTTTCATAAGCGGCAACCCGCGGCGCCAGCGTCGAGGTGCCGTCATCATGAAGCGCCAGCGACACCTCGGACACATCGCTTTCCAGACCGAGCACGAAACGATCCGCGGCATTGCGCAATTCCCGCACGTTGCCCGGCCATTCCCTGAGCGAAACGGCGGAAAGCAGATGCTGCGGCACCTCCATGTCTTCCCGCCCGTAACGGGCGGCGGCTTCCCGCACCAGATGCAGGAAGAGCAGCGGTATGTCCGCACTGCGCTGCGAAAGCGACGGCACAAGAAGCGTCGCTACATTCAGGCGATAAAGCAGATCGGCGCGGAACCGGCCGGCGGCGACCTCCTGTTCGAGATCGACCTTGCTGGTGGCGATGAAGCGGACATCGAGCTCGACCGTCTCATTGGAGCCGAGGCGGGTAATCACTCGCTCCTGCAACACACGCAGGAACCGGCCCTGCAATTCGAACGGCATGGAGCCGATCTCATCCAGCAGGATGGTGCCGCCGCGGGCATGCTCGAACTTGCCATAACGTGGTCTTAGCGCACCGGGAAAAGCTCCGGCCTCGTGGCCAAACAATTCGCTTTCGATCAGCGTCTGGGGAAGAGCGGCGCAATTGATCGCGACGAAAGGCCGGTTGGCTCTGGCGCTGATATCATGCAGCGCCCGCGCCACCACCTCCTTGCCCGCTCCGGTATCACCAACGATCAGCGTATCGGCGTCCGTCGCGCCGATGGCACGGATGCGGTAACGCAGATCGACCATGATCTGGGTTCTGCCGGGCAGGCGCGTTTCAAGATCGTCATGCTTGCCGGCCACCGCCTTCAGGCGGCGGTTTTCCAGCACCAGAGCCCGTCGGTCATTGGCTCTTTTGATGATGCCGGCGAGATATTGCGGGGTGAAAGGCTTTTCGATGAAGTCATAAGCGCCGTTGCGCATGGCGTTGACGGCAAGCTGAACATCGCCATGGCCCGTCATCAGGATCACCGGTATTTCCGGGTCGAGTTCCCGCACCTTCTGCAACAACGTCATGCCATCCATGCCGGGCATGCGGATATCGCTGACCACGACACCATCGAAGCTGTAACCGATGAGTTCCAGCGCATGTTCGGCACTCGCCAGCATGGTGACGGCGAAACCGGAAAGCTCCAGCGCCTGCGCGGTGGAAAAGCGCAGTTCCTCCTCATCATCGATCAACAGAACCCGCGACATGGTCATTCCGCAGCCGCCTCCACGCGCCAGGCGGCGGCTGGCAATTCGATCTCGAACTCCGCTCCGCCATCCTCATGGTTTCTCACCCGCAGCTGGCCGCCAAAATCCTTGATGATGTTATAGGAGATGGAAAGGCCGAGACCAAGGCCGCGGCCCACACCCTTGGTGGTGAAGAAGGGGTCGAAGATGCGTTCGGAAATTGCCGCAGGCACGCCGGGACCGCGGTCACGGATGAAAATCGATACCATCTGGCCATGCTGCACGGCCTGCAGCGCAATGCGGCGATCTTCACGCCCTTCCACGGCATCGGCGGCATTGGAGATGATATTGACGAGCACCTGCTGCAACCGCACCGGTCCGGCCTTCACCGCAAGCGGCACCGGGCCAAGATCGACATCCAGCATTGCATCGGCGGCCTTCAGCCGCGGACCGACGATTTCGAGCGTATCGCGAAGCACGGTTTCCAGACCCACCGCTGCCGTTTTCTCGTTGGGCTTGCGGGCGAAGTTCCTGAGATGTTTGCTGATCGACGCCATGCGATCGATTAGGCCCGAAATGCGCCTGAGGTTTTCCGTCACCTCTTCCTGTCGTCCCCGCTCCAGAAGAAGCGAGGCGTTTTCGGCATAGTTCTTGGCGGCGGCGAGGGGCTGATTGAACTCATGCGACAGCGCCGCCGACATCTGCCCAAGCGCCGCGAGCTTGCCTGCCTGCACCAGATCGTTCTGCATCTTGCGCAGCTGCTTTTCGGTCTGGCGGCGTTCGGCGATTTCGTGCTCGATTTCCTGATTGACCCGTGCCAGATCGGCCGTGCGCTCCTCCACGCGGCGCTCCAGTTCCGCCTGCGCCTCCGCCTGGTGGGTCAGGCGTTCGCGCAGACGCCGCCGTCTTTGCAGCATGGCGGCAATCAGCGCCGCAGCGAGGCACAGGCAGAGGATGATCGCAATCATCGCCGTCTTGACTTGCGTGCGGAGCGAGCCCGTATCCATCAGCACGCTGACGGTCCAGCCCGCATCCGGCATCGGCTGCGACAGGACCATATATTCCCTGTCACCATCATTCTGGGCGATCGTCATCAGCTGGTGCGAGCCGAAATTGCCATTTTTAAGCGGCAGTTCCGTGAGGATCGCATTGGCGTAGCGACGGGAGGCTTCGGTGCGCGCCAGCCTCTCCGGTGTCAGCGGCATCAGGCCGGAATAAAGCCATTGCGGCGTGCCTGTCATGAAGATGATGCCTTCCGGGTCCGAAACCAGAATGCGGTTTTCGCCGTCCCCGAAGGACGCCTCTATGCCTTCAATATCCACCTTGAAGACGATGACGCCCTTGATCTCTTCATTAAAGAGAATCGGCGCGGAGAAATAATAACCGCGCTTGTGGGAGGTGGTGCCGAGCGCAAAAAAGCGGGACTTGAAGCCCTTGGCGGCATCCTGAAAATAGGGGCGATAACTGAAATTCTCACCGACAAAGCTCGTCGGCCCATCGTAATTGCTGGCCGCGATGGTCTCTCCATCCAGCGTGATGATGTAGATATCGGAAGATTCCAGCAGGGTGTTGATGGATTTGAGATAGACATTAGCGCGCTGGCGCAGGGCTTCATCCTTGGGATGCGCGACCAGTTCCTCGATGTCGTCATGATCGGCAATCAGCGCAGGAAGTGGCTCATAGCGGCTCAGGAGCCCGCCCAACGCCGAGACGGCGAGCCGCAGCGTCGTGCGGCCCTGATCGGACATTTCGCCGAAATAGCTTTCCGCAATGATGCCGCCACCTCGCGTCACGGCGCCATAACCGAGACCGAGGCCGAGAAGCATCAACAAAATCCAGCGATATTTCACCGAAGCTCCTCTCCCACTTCAGGCTCCAGCCTGTTCTCCCGGACAGAGTGTAAAAGGAGTGATCTTATTTTCCAAGTGAGCGGCTTTGGACCGGCGCCACGTTCAGAAAACAAAAAACCGGCCACAAGGACCGGTTTTTTGCAAATACGATTTCAGAAAAGCTTATGCGCTTTCCTTCGGCGTCAGAACCTGACGGCCGCGATACATACCGGTCTTCAGATCGATATGGTGCGGACGGCGCAGTTCGCCGGAGTTCTTGTCTTCAACGTAGGTTGCAGACTTGAGACCGTCAGCCGAGCGGCGCATACCGCGCTTGGACGGGCTTGTTTTTCTTTTTGGTACAGCCATTTTTGTTACTCCACTTAAGCGGCGAAACAACGGAACCGGCCAGAACCAAAGGCCGAATGTCGGATGTCTCGATATCGGAAATTTGGCGCGCTTATACATGCCCAAACGGGCTTTGACCAGCCCTGATGCGCATTTTTTCCGATTCAGCGGAATCAGCGCAGAGAACCACCGTCAGGCGTCGCAAATCATGCCCGACGTCTTATCGAAAACAAGGTGCTCCTTGAAGTCGTCCATATCCTGAATTCACAGAAAGCCCGTTTCCCCGGTCAATGCGCCTCGTCCCAATTGTCGGCCGCACGGGCATCCACTTTCAGCGGGACCTTCATGGAAATGGCCGGCATGGCCGCGTTTTCCATCACCGAGACGACGACGGGCAGGGTCTTTTCGATTTCCGCTTCCTCGACTTCGAAGATGAGTTCGTCATGCACCTGCAAAAGCATGCGGGCGGAGAGCTTTTCCACCTCCAGCGCCGGTTCGATGCGGATCATGGCGCGGCGGATGATATCGGCAGCCGAGCCCTGGATCGGCGCATTGATGGCTGCGCGTTCGTTGAAGGCTTTCACCGACGGGTTGGAAGAGCGGATTTCCGGATAATGCGCACGGCGGCCGAAAATCGTTTCGACATAGCCGTTTTCGCGCGCGAACGCCTTGGTCGCTTCCATGTAATCGCGAATGCCGGGAAAACGCTCGAAGTATTTCTTGATATAGTCCCCCGCCTCGGAGCGGGCGATGCTGAGCTGGTTGGCGAGGCCAAAAGCGGAAATACCGTAAATGATACCGAAGTTGATGGCCTTGGCACGGCGGCGCACTTCCGAGGGCATGCCTTCCACCGGCACGCCGAACATTTCCGATGCGGTCATCGCATGAATGTCGATGCCGTTTTCGAAAGCGTTTCTAAGCTGCGGGATATCGGCGACATGGGCAAGTACACGCAGTTCGATCTGGCTGTAGTCTGCCGACAGAAGCTTGTGTCCGGGCGTGGTGATGAAGGCCGTGCGAATCTTGCGGCCTTCGGCCGTGCGGACCGGGATGTTCTGAAGGTTCGGCTCCGATGAGGACAAACGCCCCGTGGTGGTGGAGGCGAGCGCGTAAGAGGTGTGCACCCGCTTCGTTTCGGGATGGATATAACCGGGCAGCGCATCCGTATAGGTGGATTTCAGCTTGGTCAGCTGCCGCCAGTCGACGATCTTGCGCGGCAGTTCCACACCTTCCGCTGCGAGATCCTCCAGCACCTGCGCCGATGTCGACCATTGGCCGGTCTTGGTCTTGGAACCGCCGGCCAAGCCCATCTTGCCGAACAGGATATCGCCGAGCTGCTTCGGCGAGCCGATGTTGAAACGCTCGCCCGCCAGCTCGTAGATTTCCTCTTCGAAGCTCGCGGCCTTCTGGGCGAGTTCGCCCGAAAGGCGCGACAGAATCTGCCGGTCCACGGTGATGCCACGCTCCTCCATATGCGCCAGTACCGGCACGAGAGGACGTTCCAGTCGTTCATAGACCTTGGTCAGCCGTTCCGAGACGAGCCGGGGCTTAAGCGCCATCCAGAGCCGCAGGGTGACATCCGCATCTTCCGCCGCGTAAGCGGTCGCCCTGTCAATATCGACAAAATCGAAGGTGACGCTCGACTTGCCCGATCCCGCCACGTCCTTATAGGCAATGGGCGTGTGGCCGAGCCAGCGTTCGGACAGGGAATCCATGCCATGTGTGGCCTTGCCGGCCTCAAGCACATAGGAAATCAGCATCGTGTCGTCGAAGCTCTGCATGACGACGCCCTGGCGTTTCATCAGCAGGTAATCGTATTTGAGGTTTTGCGCGACCTTGAGGACAGCTTCGTCCTCAAGCAGGTCCTTCAGACGCACCAGCGCTTCGGCAAAGGGCGCCTGCCCTTCGGCAAGCTTGATGCCGTCGCTGAACAGATCGCCGCCGGAGCCGGTCTTGTGGGTCAAGGGAACATAGGCGGCGCGGATATCCGTCCCCGAGGCATCCTTGCCATTATCGGCAATGGCCAGCGAAAAACCGACAAGTTCGGCCTGCATCGGGTCGAGCGAAGTCGTTTCCGTATCGAAGGCGACGACACCCGTTTCCCGGGCGGCGGCAATCCAGCGATCCAGCGTCGCGAGATCCCTGATCGTCGTGTAGGTGGTGGTATCGATCTTGGCGGCAGCAAAAAGCGCCTGTCGGGCCGTGGCGAGATCGGCGGGCGCGCTGCCTTCACCCACCATCTTTCTTGCGGGAGCGGCGGCCGAAGCCGGCGTATTGTTTGCCTCCGGAGACACGTCACCAGCCGCAGCGGCGGCGGGCGCTTCGAGATCGGGGCCATGGGCATCGACGCCCCATTGCACCGGCACGGTGGCGGCGTCGACGGCCGAGGCATCCGTTTCCGTCGCTTCGGCAACACGGCGGGTCAGCGTCGTGAACTCCATCGCCTTCAGGAAGGCAATGAGCTTCGGGCCATTCTGCGGTTCCAGCACCAGTTCTTCGAGAGTCTGTTCCAGCGGCACATCGGTTCTGAGCGCTACCAGCTGTCTGGAAATACGGGCAAGATCAGCATTGGCGATGATGTTTTCCCGACGTTTCTGCTGCTTGATTTCCCCTGCCCGCGCCAGAAGCGTATCGAGATCGCCATATTCCTCCAGCAATTGCGCCGCCGTTTTCGGGCCTATGCCGGGAATGCCGGGGACGTTGTCGGTGGAATCGCCGGTCATAGCCTGCAGGTCGATCATCTTTTCAGGGCCGACGCCCCATTTTTCGATGACGTCGGGAATGCCGATCTGCTTGTCCTTCATGGCATCGTACATATGCACATTGGTCGTGACGAGCTGCATCAGATCCTTGTCGGACGAGATGATGGTGACATCGGCGCCGATCGCCTCGGCCTGCCGGGCATAAGTGGCGATGATATCGTCCGCCTCGAAACCTTCCGTCTCGATGCAGGGAAGATTGAAGGCGCGCGTCGCTTCGCGGATCAGGCCGAATTGCGGCACCAGATCCTCCGGCGGCGCCGAACGATTGGCCTTGTAGAGATCGTAAAGCTCGTTGCGGAAGGTTTTTGACGAATAGTCGAAAATCACCGCGAAATGGGTCGGCGTGACGCCGACATCGGTATTGCGCGCATCTTTCAGGAGCTTCCACAACATGTTGCAGAAGCCGGAGACGGCGTTGACCGGCAGCCCGTCCGACTTGCGGTTCAGCGGCGGGATGGCATGGAAGGCCCGGAAAATGAAACCGGACCCGTCAACGAGGAAAAGATGATCGCCTTTTTTCATGGGTAGCATGGATAGCGCGGGGCTGTTTTGACGTCCACCGAAACTTCGCACAACACACCGTAAAGCGTGGGGAATGCGGCTGATCGCGAGACCCGTAAAATTCACCTGAACGTTACCGATTTGTAATCCGCCCTTCCCTTGAAAAGCCGCATTTGCAGACACATTTCTTAGGGGACGGCGCCTGATCACGCCGTAGTCTGATAGCTGGCTCGTCCCCCGCCGCGTCAGACCGGACAAAGGCCTTTCCCCCTCTCCGGGCCTTTGTCCTCCAATATGACCGCCATGGCCGTCCCCTCCCGGCCATGGCGGTTTTATTTTGCGCCTCGTTTCGCGCTGGCCTAAACATATCATGCGATATATATCGCACTATCGACATTGCCGGTCCGCACCGGCCACGCTGCTTTACGGACGGAAGAATGGGTTTTTCCCGGGACGAATCGGCAATCTATCTTGCCGCGAAAATGGCGCGGGAATTCACCATGGCGCTGCAAAAGAGAGCCGCCGCGCTGGGTTTCTCCCCGGGACAATTTCCCATCCTTATCGAGCTTTGGCACGAGGAAGGCCTGACGCAACGGCAATTGCTTGATCGAATAGACATCGAGCAGGCAACGCTCGCCAATACGCTTTCACGCATGGAACGGGACGGGCTGATTATCCGCAAATCCCATCCGAGCGACCGCCGCGCCCAGATCATCGAACTGACCCAGCGCGGCAGGGATCTGGAAGCGAATGCCATTGCCGCTTCCGAAGCTACCGAAGACACATTGCTTACGGATTTCCGGCGTTTTGAGCGGCAACTCCTGCTGGAATATATGCGCCGGGCGATCGAAAGCGCCAAAAAAGCGAAATAACAGCTACAACCCGGAACCTCTTTCGTACCGGAGCGCTGAAACTCCAAGTTTTGTTTCTACGCATTTTCGGATGGAAAAGCGCTTCGCAGTTTTCGTGAACTGCTCTATCGTTCCCGCGGCCACGCGCTTGCCGATTCACGGCAAGCCCGCCCCTTGTTTCCCGCGATGTGCGATGCCCGGATATTTCGTCTTTTCGCCGGGTCACGACAGACATGACAGGATCAGCGATGACAGACGTTTCCCCTATTCTTTCCAACGCCGACGACAATCTGACCTCCAGCCTCGAGCGGCTGTTCGAACTCGTGCGCATTCCGTCGATTTCCACGGACCCGGCCTATAAGGCAGAATGCCGCAAGGCGGCGGAGTGGCTGGTGAGGACGCTTTCCGCGCTCGGTTTTACGGCTTCCGTCCGCGATACGGCCGGTCACCCGATGGTGGTTGCGCATCACGATGCGGCCACCAAGGATGCACCGCATGTGCTTTTTTACGGCCATTATGACGTTCAGCCGGTCGATCCGCTCGATCTGTGGGAAAATGATCCCTTCGAGCCGGCCATCAAGGATGTCGGTGCCGGCCGGAAAGTGATTACCGGGCGCGGCACGGCTGATGACAAGGGCCAGCTGATGACCTTCGTGGAGGCCTGCCGCGCTTACAAGGCGGTCAATGGTGGCCTACCGGTGCGCGTCACCATTCTTTTCGAAGGCGAAGAGGAATCCGGCTCACCCTCGCTGAAGCCGTTCCTCGATGCCAATGCGGCAGAACTGAAGGCCGATTACGCGCTGGTCTGCGATACCGGCATGTGGGATCGGGATACACCCGCCATCGCCGCTGCCCTTCGCGGCCTGGTTGGCGAAGAGATCGTCATCACCGCGGCCGACCGCGACCTGCATTCCGGCCTTTTTGGCGGCGCCGCCGCAAACCCGATCCACATCCTCACCGATATCCTTGCGGGACTGCATGACGAAACCGGCCGTGTGACGCTTTCCGGCTTTTATAACGGCGTGGAGGAAACCCCCGCCAATATAAAGGCCTCCTGGGAAACGCTCGGGCGCACGGCGGAAACCTTCCTCGGCGAGGTCGGGCTTTCCGTTCCCTCGGGTGAAAAGGGCCGCTCCGTACTGGAGCAAACCTGGGCGCGGCCGACGGCGGAAGTCAACGGCATTATCGGCGGTTACACGGGCGACGGTTTCAAGACCGTGATCGCCGCAAAAGCCTCCGCCAAGGTTTCCTTCCGCCTCGTTGGCGAGCAGGACCCGGCAGCCATTCGCGAGAGCTTCCGGGCCTATGTACGCTCGAAAATTCCGGCCGATTGCTCGGTGGAATTTCACGAGCATGGCGGCTCGCCGGCCATTCAGCTGTCGTACGACTCGCCCGTACTGACCAAAGCCAAAAACGCACTTTCGGAAGAATGGCCGAAACCCGCCGTCGTTATCGGCATGGGCGGTTCGATCCCCATCGTTGGCGATTTCCAGAAGATGCTGGGCATGGATTCGCTGCTGGTCGGCTTCGGCCTGACCGATGACCGTATTCATTCGCCGAACGAGAAATACGACCTGCAATCCTTCCACAAGGGCATCCGCTCCTGGGTCCGCATTCTCGATGCGCTTGCGGCGAAATAATCGAAAAGAAGGAGGCGCCGGAACCGTCGCCTCCTTCTTTTAACCGCCCAAAAACAAAAAGGCCGGGCAAGCCCGACCTTTCCATCCGTTTTCCGTCAATGCCAGTACATCCGTGGTCAAAGCGTTCAAACGGTCTGATGCTCCAGAGCGCGTCAACAGGGTTAACGCTGCTTTCCGGCTCAGGATCGGCTGCTTTGGTTAATCTTTGGTTAGCACAACAGCAGCGGCGCTCTTGTAAAGCGCCATTCCCGGCAGTTCCGGTCCGGAGCACTGTTGAACCCTATATTGGTGTGCGGTCCGGCTTTTTCAAGAGCGGCCATTTCAGCACCACCCCGCAAAAGAAAAAGGCCGGAAAAATCCGGCCTTTCCATTCATGCGAATGACCCTTTCGGGCCAAAGCGCTTATCAGGCAGCAACGAGGTTGCCTGCGGACATCTTGCCCGAGCGGCGGTCCTGCATCAGCTCGTAGGAGAGCTTCTGGCCGTCGTTGAGGGCGGTAAGGCCCGCACGCTCAACAGCGGAGATGTGCACGAATACGTCCTGCGAACCGTCGTCCGGCTGAATGAAGCCGTAGCCCTTGGTTGCGTTGAACCACTTTACTGTACCAGTCGCCATAACGATTTCCTTCCGTTGGCAATTGTATTTGCACTGCGAACAGTGCGGACTTGGGTCGAATTTGAAGGAAAAGATCGTCGTGAGCGTCTGGAAAGACGCCGAAGCTCTGGTCGTCAAACAAATATCGATGGCGAAGTACGTAGGTTGGAAGGGGCTCAAAGTCAAGTTTCTTTGAACAGCGCGGTCTTTGAGGGGAGATGGATAAGGAGGCAACCGGATAGCCAAAACGCAAAAACCCGGCGCGGGAGGAGGTGCGCCGGGTTCTTGAAACTGACTGACAATTGGGAGGAGGAGTATTGTCAGTCCAATCGGGCGACGCTGGGAGGAGGAGTGCGTCGCTTCGATGATTTGAAGATACAGGATCATCGCTTAAAAAACAGACGTTTCATCGCAGCGCAGCATTGCGAAAAACGCATAGCTACTTCAGGGCGACTTGAAGCTCTTCCGCACAACGCCTAATAAATACGCATGTCTATCGAATCCGTCAGAGCCTTTTTCACCGAGAAGTCACCCGAAGTGACCGTGATTGAAACGCAAGCGAGTTCGGCGACGGTCGCACTGGCCGCCGAGGCGCATGGCGTCGATCCCGACCAGATTGCCAAAACCATCTGCCTGAAGGCCGGCGACACCATTCTTCTCGTCGTTGCCGCTGGCACCAGACGCCTCGACAACCGCAAATTCCGCGATCATTTTGGCGTAAAGCCGCGCATGCTCGGACCGGAAGAAGTAGTCGCGGTGACCAGCCATCCCATCGGCGGCGTGTGTCCTTTCGGCCTTCCTTCGGCTCTGCCTGTATTTTGCGACATATCGCTGAAAAACTATCACGAAGTGGTTCCGGCAGCCGGGGCCACCAATGCAGCGGTGAAGATTTCACCGGATATGATGGTCGAATTGACGGGGGCGGAATGGGTCGATGTCTGCCAATGACGCCGATTTGATCCGGCCAGGACTTAACCCCGCCTTAAATCGCCGCATTTACACTCTTCATCCTGGATTAAGGATCGCGCAGGCATAGAGGCCTGAAACCCGAACGGGGTAGGCGCGGTTTCGCGAATAGGAGCGACTTCGGCTGGATGGCAGGCAAAGGTAAATCACGCGAACGGGTAGAACCTTCTTTCGGGGATTTCCACGAGTCCGGCGATGATCTGCGCCTTGATGCCAGCGAGCGCATCAGCGGAACGACAAAACAGCCAACGAAAAAACCAAAACAGGCATCCGGCCGCAGCAAAGCCCAGAAGAAAGAAAAACGCAGCCGCCATTCCGGCCGTGGCGCGACGGGTTTCATCCGCTCCCTCGTTTACTGGTGCATCGTGCTCGGTATCTGGGGCGGCATCGGCGTTGCAGGCCTTGTTCTTTATTATGGCGCGCGCATGCCGAGCGCCAGCAGCTGGTCCATTCCCGAACGGCCGCCGAATGTGAAGATCGTTTCGGTCAATGGCAGCGTGCTTGCCAATCGCGGCACCACCGGCGGCGAGGCGCTCGCGCTGGAAGACATGTCGCCCTATATTCCGCAAGCGGTGATGGCGATCGAGGACCGGCGGTTTTATTCACATTTCGGGGTCGATCCGCTCGGCTTGGCGCGCGCCATCGTGACCAATGTGCTGACGGGACGAACCGTACAGGGCGGCTCGACGCTGACGCAGCAGCTGGCGAAAAACCTGTTTCTCTCGCCGGATCGCACGCTGGAACGCAAGGTTCAGGAAGTGCTGCTGTCCTTCTGGCTCGAACACAAATTCACCAAGGACCAGATTCTCGCGATGTATCTCAATCGCGTCTATTTCGGCTCCAACGCCTATGGCGTCGAGGCGGCCTCGCGGCGCTACTTCAACAAATCCGCGCGCGACGTCAATCTGGGCGAGGCGGCGACGCTTGCCGGGCTTCTCAAGGCTCCCTCGCGCCTTTCCCCGGCACGCGACCCGCAGGCAGCGGAAGAGCGGGCGCAGGTGGTACTGCAATCCATGCGGGATGTCGGCTTCATCACCGATGACGAGATCAAGACCGCGATGTCGCAGCCACCGGCAAAGGCGAAACGTTTCTGGTCCGGCGCCGAACATTACGCCGCCGATATGGTTCTGGATGAGGTCCGCGGCCTGGTTGGCGACGTCAAGCAGGATATCGTCGTCGATACGACCATCGACCCCAATCTCGAGCGAGACGCCGAAAAGGCGCTGACCCATGTGCTGCAGGGCGACGGCAAAAAGCAGGGCGCTTCGCAGGCCGCGCTCGTTTCCATCGACGGCACCGGTGCGATCCGGGCGGTGGTGGGCGGGGCGGATTATGCCGAAAGCCAGTTCAACCGCGCCGTAAAGGCAAAACGGCAACCCGGCTCGGCCTTCAAGCCCTTCGTTTACGTTGCCGCACTCGAATCGGGGCTCACCCCCTATACGATCCGCAATGACGGGCCGGTTCGCATCGGCAACTGGACACCCGAAAACTACGAGAAGAAATATCGCGGCGAAGTGACGCTCGCCACCGCGCTCGCCAATTCGCTGAACACGATCGCGGCACAACTGGTGATGGAAGTGGGTCCTGACCGGGTAACCCAGGTGGCACATCGCATGGGTATTGAATCCGAGTTGCAGAACAACGCTTCCATCGCGCTCGGCACCTCGGAAGTGTCGCTGATGGAGCTGACCGCCTCCTACGCCCCCTTCATGAATGGCGGCTACAAGGCGACGCCGCATATCGTCAAACGCATCACCGATGCCGACGGCAAGGTTCTTTACGAAAACAAATACGACAACCCGCCGCGCGTGCTGAGCGAAGAAATCGCCGCGACCATGAACAGCATGCTGTCGCGCGTCATCACCGAAGGCACCGGCAAGGCTGCGCGCCTGCAGGGCTGGCAGGCAGCCGGAAAATCCGGCACGACGCAGTCCTTCCGCGATGCTCTTTTTGTCGGTTACACAAGCAACCTGACCACGGGCGTCTGGTTCGGCAATGATGACGGCACCTCGATGAAAAAGGTCACCGGCGGCGGACTTCCGGCAAAGGCCTGGAAAGATTTCATGACCGCCGCCCACTCCGGCCTCTCGCCCTCGCCGCTCTTCGGGCTAGGCGCGGGCGGCGTGCCGCCACTCGGGGAAATGCAGCAACCGGCGCCTGAAAATGCGCCTTCCTCCATCGGCGATATCATCTCCAATGCGCTCGGCGGTGGGACGACGGATACCCGTGCCTATCCCGAAGCCCCCGTTTCGCCGAACCCGAATCAGCCGGGCGCGCCCATGCCGCCGGCAAATATCCCCTCCCGCGATATCGAACCCGGCTATTCCGCCGGCAACGGCCCCGTGCCGCCCGCCGATATTGGCGGTCAGGCATCCGCGCCTTCCGGGCCGAAGCAGACGACCCTGCTCGACATTCTGATGGGAAATTGATGGCCTGAGAACGGCCGGCAGACGCTGATTTCAGGGTAAAGTGCGATATCGCCATCCCCTCGCCAACAATCCCATTTTGCAGCTTTCGCTTCCATCGGCGATGTCATAGCCGCAGCCACGGGCGGAAAAGGCGCGTTCCCTGCAATATATGCGTGCAGCCGCATTAACCGTAGATTGCCATTTGCGCAAAGACGACTACATTTCGGGTGACTTTTTAGGGTGAATGAATTATTAATCGTTCATATAAATTAATTTTCTTGTTTCAAAATAACTTTTCAGGGTTCCATATTATGCTGGGTACTAAAGGCTCATCGCATGCCGTTTTTTACGGCGCTCCCTATACTGCCGTCCCGTTTGAAACGGCGGAAATACAATCTCCCATCTCTGACAGGAAACCATCTGCTTTTCTGCGCAGCCAGTTTGCGCTCAAAAGAACCCTCGACATTACAGGGGCGTCTATCGCCCTTGTCGCACTTGCCCCCGTTCTGGCGACCGTCGCATTACTGGTGAAGCTCGACAGCAAGGGTCCGGTCCTGTTCTCGCAGGTCCGCTGGGGCATGAATGGACGAAAAATCCGCGTCTATAAATTTCGCTCGATGCGGGCGGAACTGGGTGATGCCACCGGGGTCGCGCAAACGGTGAAGAATGATCCGCGGATCACCCGTATCGGCGCCATTCTCCGCCGCACGAATATCGATGAACTGCCGCAGCTGATCAATGTATTGAAGGGCGACATGTCGTTGGTGGGCCCTCGCTGCCACGCCATCGGCATGCTGGCCGCCGGCCGCCTTTATGAGGAGCTGGTTCCCCACTATCACATGCGGCACCGGATGCGGCCCGGCATTACCGGCCTTGCCCAGATGCGGGGACTACGCGGCCCGACGGATCGCAGCGACAAGGCCCGCGCCCGAATCGTCTCCGATCTCTATTATGTCGATAATTTTTCGGTCTGGCTGGATATCAAGATCATGGTCGGAACGGTGATTTCGGAATTGCGCGGCGGCAAGGGTTTCTGATTCCTCAAAAGCGGGGCCCGCACCCTCGATCACTTCGTGGTAAAAATAAAAGCCCGGCAGCGATGCCGGGCTTTTATCATGAACCATCATGATCATCAGTTCATCGGCGCGGGAGCCGCATTCGGATCCGGAAGCGGCGCCGGGTTTGCCGAAAGTGAGCGCAGATAAGCGATGAGGTCGGCTCTTTCCGTTTCCTTCTTCACACCCGCAAAGCCCATGGCCGTGCCGGGAACGTGTTTCTTGGGGGCTTCGAGGAAGAAGTTGAGATGATCGTAATCCCAATGCACGGAGGCGCCTTTGGAGAAATCCTTCATCCCAGCGGAGTAGCTGAAACCTTCGTGGCTGGCGATCGGCCGGTTGACGACATCGAAGAGATTGGGGCCGACCTTGTTTGCACCACCACTCTCTCCGGTATGACAGCTCGTACACTTCTTGAAGACCGCTTCACCCTTGGTGGCATCGGCGCTCGCAAGCAATTTTGCGATTGGCGTTGCGGCTGCAGCAGCTTCTCCACCACCGGCTTCGCCACCGCCGCCACTCTCTGCCGCGGCAATGACGTAACCTTCCTTCTCGGGCGCGGGCGCATGGAAAATGCCCTCAGAGGCAATCGACACCGACATCAGGACGAAAACCGTGCCCAGCAACGCCCCAACGCCCATATTAACATAAGAATTCATCTATATGCGCTCCCTCGCATCCGCTCCATATAACCGGGCATCTTGAAATTGCTCGAAAGCTATGGCTTTTGCACAGCCTGCGCAACTTGAATAATGCTCCCCACACCGTGACGTTTTGACACTTTTCGGGCGGGATTTGAAGGGTGTCGGATGAAGAATCGGGATTTCGAGAAAGCTGTTGTCCTCATACCGGCGCGGATGGCCTCCACGCGCCTGCCGGGCAAGCCACTTGCCGACATTGGCGGCAAGCCGATGATCGTGCAGGTTGCGCTGAGAGCACGCGAAGCCGGTGCGGAGCGAATCGTCGTCGCGGTGGACGACGAACAGGTGTTTTCAGCGGTTAAAAACGCCGGTTTCGACGTGATGATGACGCGCGACGACCACCAGTCCGGCTCGGATCGCATTTTCGAGGCGCTGCAAAAGGCCGATCCCTATGGCACGGCAGAATACGTCATCAACGTCCAGGGCGACCTTCCGACCATCGAGGCGGAAACGATCCGCGCCTCGCTGCGTCCGTTGGAAAATGCCAGCGTCGATATTGCAACACTGACGGTCGAAATTATCGACGAGGACGAAAAAACCAATCCGAACGTGGTGAAAGTGGTGGGCAGCCCGCTTTCCGAAACACGGCTGCGCGCGCTTTATTTCACCCGCGCGACCGCGCCCTACGGCGATGGCCCGCTCTATCACCATATCGGGCTTTATACCTATCGCCGTGCGGCTCTTGAGAGATTCGTCAGCCTGCCGCCCTCGCCGCTGGAACTGCGCGAACGGCTGGAACAGCTACGTGCGCTGGAAGCGGGCATGCGCATCGATGCTGAAATCGTCCGCTCCGTGCCGCTCGGCGTCGACACGCCGCACGATCTCGAGAAAGCCCGCAAAATTCTCGCAAGCAGAACCCTCTAACGGACACACCCATGAGCTTGATTACAAATCGCATTGCCTTTCAGGGCGAGTTCGGCGCGAATTCCGACATGGCCTGCCGTGACATGTTCCCGGATATGGAGCCATTGCCATGCCCGACATTCGAGGATGCCTTCAACGCTATTGAAAATGGCGAAGCCGATCTCGGCATGATCCCGATTGAAAACACGCTGGCCGGCCGCGTCGCGGACATCCATCACCTGCTGCCCGAATCACGCCTGCACATCATCGGCGAATATTTCATGCCGATCCGTTTCCAGCTGATGGTGATCCCCGGCGTGACGAAAGACGAGATCCGCACGGTCCACAGCCACATCCATGCGCTGGGCCAGTGCCGCAAGATCATCCGCTCCAATGGCTGGAAGCCCGTCATCGCCGGCGATACGGCGGGCTCCGCAAGGCTCGTTTCCGAAAAGGGCGACCGCAGCATGGCGGCACTTGCGCCACGCCTTGCCGCGGATCTCTACGGTCTCGATATTCTCGCTGAAAATGTCGAGGATTCGGAAAACAACGTCACGCGCTTCGTGGTGCTTTCCCGCGATGAGAACTGGACCAAGCGCCAGTCGAGCGACGAAATCGTCGTCACGACCTTCGTCTTCAACGTTCGCAACATTCCGGCCGCGCTCTACAAGGCCATGGGTGGTTTTGCCACGAACGGCATCAATATGACGAAGCTCGAAAGCTACCAGCTCGGTGGAAAATTCGTGGCGACGCAATTTTATGCCGATATTGAAGGTCACCCCGATGACGAACCGGTGCGTCACGCGCTGGACGAGCTGCGCTTCTTCTCGGAAAAGGTCCGCATTCTCGGCGTCTACAAGGGCCATGCGATGCGCGGCAAGCTCAACCAGAGCTGAACCTGCCGAACGCGGTTATTTTGTCCATTCCACCCAATCGCGCATCAGCCGATGCGCGATGGCGCCGCCGGGAGGCGCGGAAAAGCCTTCGCCCGTCGCCGTCTCCAGCATCTTGGCGACTTCCGCCCGTGTGAACCAGCGGCAGTCCTCCAGTTCGATCTCATCACGCGCAATATCGAAAGACAGTGCCTCGGCATAACAGCCGATCATCAGCGTATGCGGCATCGGCCAGGGCTGCGACGCATGATAACGCACGCGGCCTATTTCGACGCCGGATTCCTCATGCGTTTCTCGGCGTACGGCCTGTTCGATGGTTTCGCCCGGCTCCACAAAACCGGCAAGGCACGAATACATGCCCGGCGCAAAATGCGCACCGCGGCCAAGCAGGCAAAGATCACGCTCGATATCGATCGTCATCATGATAACGACGGGATCGGTGCGGGGAAAAATAGTGTGGTTGCAGGCGGCGCAGATACGCTTGTAACCGCCGATCCGCAGTTCCATGGTGCCGCCGCACTTTCCACAAAAGCGATTGTCGGCGTTCCAGTGGGTGAGGCTGACGGCCTGGGCAACTTCGCTCAGCAATTCCTCATCGAGAAGATGGTCGCGATAAAGCGTGCGGGCATCGGCCAGCTTGTAATGGCTCGCCAGCTGATCCTCGGCAACCGCAACCGGCACCGCGATTCTCGGCTCGCCGGTTTCGCGATATCCGAGCAGCACGGCATTGTCGAAATCCGGCAGCAACTCGGCCAGCTCATAGGCGGAAAACAGGGGATCGATGACCTGTTCGTCGTGCTTCAGGACAAGCCGGTTGCCCGAGAAGGCAAAAATATGGGTGCCATCAACTTTCAACGCATCGGCAACGCACTCCTCCGTCCGCTTTTCGGCGAAACGGTCGAGGGCATTTTTGGAAAAGGCCGTCAGCAGGCTAGCTTCGGGATGGGGGGCAGTGGTTTCAAAAATTTTCATAGAAATCATCAGAGAGCGCCGGAGATTTTTTTCATCAAAGTTTCCTTTTCGCCTGCAGCATAAGGCACAGGCGTTCCGTGACCCCAGATAGGACCCGGCCAGCAGGTGTCACCTTCATTGCGGGCGATAATATGGACATGAAGCTGCCGGACGATATTACCCAAGGCACCGACATTGATCTTGGTGGCCCCGGTGATTTCTTTCAAGGCTGACGCGACGAGATTGGTCTCGAATGTCAGCACGGCCTGATCGAGCGGGGTAAGATCGAACAATTCGCTAACGCCATCTCGCTGCGGCACCAGCACCAGCCACGGCCAGCGATTGTCGTTTTGCAAACGCAGTTCACATAGTCCCAAACGCGTCACAAGCACGCTGTCGCGCGCCAGCCTGTCGTCCAGCCGGAATGTCTCCAAGGTGTCCTCCATGTTTGTTTTCATCGTGATAGCAGTTTTTTGAAGGCTTGGCTTGCATTTGCTGTCGATATTGCCGATATGTGGCCCCGGGAGGTTGGTGGTGGACGAGCCACTCGCCAACCGGGTCAGGTCCGGAAGGAAGCAGCCCTAACGAGCCCGGCACGGGTCGCCGTGCCAGCCTCCCACCTTTTTTAAAAGACGTGCTCAGCTTTCGCCGGGCCAGTTCCGCGCCCCAAGACAACTGGCAAAACAAACTGGCGAGGCAATGAGCGATACCGTTCCCACCACATCAAGCGAATCCCAGGTCGGGACCGGCTACCGGGTGCTGGCGCGCAAATATCGTCCCAAGGATTTTTCCGATCTGATGGTCGGCCAGGAGCCGATGGTCCGAACGCTGACCAACGCGTTTGAGACCGGACGCATCGCGCAGGCCTATATGCTGACCGGCGTTCGCGGCGTGGGCAAGACGACCACCGCCCGCATTCTCGCCCGCGCGCTGAATTACAAGACCGACACCATCGACAAGCCGACCATTGACCTTCGTATTCCCGGCGAACATTGCCAGGCGATCATGGAAGGCCGGCATGTCGACGTGATCGAGATGGACGCCGCCTCTCATACCGGCATCGACGATATTCGCGAGATCATCGAGCAGGTGCGTTATCGCCCAGTCTCGGCGCGCTACAAGGTCTATATCATCGACGAAGTGCACATGCTTTCGACGCAGGCTTTCAATGGTCTTCTGAAGACCCTTGAAGAGCCGCCGGAACATGTGAAATTCATCTTTGCGACCACTGAAATCCGCAAGGTGCCGATCACCGTTCTGTCGCGCTGCCAGCGTTTCGACCTGCGTCGCATCAGCGCCGCCGATCTCGTCGGCCTGTTTACCGCCATTGCCGGCAAGGAAGGTTTCGAGGCCGAGCCGCAGGCGCTATCGATGATCGCCCGCGCCGCCGAGGGTTCCGCCCGTGACGGTCTTTCCCTGCTCGACCAGGCGATTGCCCACGGCAGCGGCCGGGTGGAGGCCGAAGCGGTGCGCGGCATGCTCGGCCTTGCCGACCGCGCGCGCATCGTCGATCTCTTCCAGCATGTCGTCAAAGGTGACGTGGCGGCTGCGCTTTCGGAATTCAACGGACAATATGAGGCTGGCGCGAACCCGGTTGTGGTCCTGAACGACCTTGCCGATTTCACCCATCTTGTCACCCGGATGAAATATGTGCCTGACGCGGCGGAAGACCCCTCGCTTTCCGAGATCGAACGCGTGCGTGGTGCGGAATTTGCCGAAACCATCGCGGTGACGGCGCTTTCGCGCATCTGGCAGATGCTGCTGAAGGGTATTCCGGAAACGGAAAATGCCTCGCGGCCCGCTGGTGCGGCCGAAATGGTCCTGATCCGCCTTTCGCATGCCGCCAACCTGCCGGCACCGGAAGATGCGGCGCGGCGCCTGCTGGAGCTTTCCAGCGGCGACGGCGGTTACGCCAATGGCGGGCCCTCAGGCGGCGGCAATGGCGGCGGCGCGCGTGCCTATTCGTCGGTGCAGACCGTGGCGGCCGGAAGACCTGTCGATCTTCCCGCCCAGAGGCCTGCAAGTCCGCAACCATCCGCCATGCTGCGCGCTGTGCCCGATAGCCGCCCGCAGGAGATGCAGGTCGTGGCGCCAAGAACCGAAGAACGGCCAGAGCCCAAGGTTCCCGTCAATTCGGTGCAGGATATTGCCGATCTCTGCCAGAAACACCGCGACCCGGTCATGCGGGCAAAGGTGCGCAACTTCGTGCGGCTGGTGCGGCTGGAGCCCGGCCGGCTCGACATGCGCCTCGGCGAAGGTGCGCCCGGCTCTCTGCCCGGTGAACTTGGCGTCAAGCTCAAGGAATGGACCGGCATCCACTGGATCGTCAGCCTCAGCAAGGAACAGGGTGAGCCGACCCTGGTCGAGGCTGAAGGCAATGCCCGAGACGCCCGTCTGGTTGATGCGCGTCAGGACCCTGATGTTGCCGCCATTCTGGCGCAGTTTCCCGGCGCAAAGATCACCGACGTGCGTATCCGTGCCGCGATACAGGATGAGGCGGAGGACATCGCGCCGCCATCGGTTGCCGAATCGAGCGAAGGCGACATCCTTCCCGGCGACGACATCGAGTTTTAAACAAAAAGAACAGGAGATTGGCACATGCGCGACATCATGGGCATGATGGGCAAGGTCAAGGAAATGCAGTCCAAGATGGAAAAGGTGCAGCAGGAAATTGCCGCCCTCGAAATCGAAGGCCGGGCCGGCGGCGGTCTGGTAACCGTCATTTTGAACGGCAAGGGCGAAATGCGCGGCCTGAAAATCGATCCTTCGTTGTTCAAGGAAGACGAGGTGGAAATCCTCGAGGACCTGATCGTTGCCGCCCACAAGGACGCCAAGGAAAAAGGCGAAGCACAGGCCCAGGAAAAGATGGCCAACCTGACCGCCGGTTTGCCGCTACCGCCCGGCATGAAGCTGCCGTTCTGATAGACATTTCCGATCCGTCATTCCGGCCTCGAGCCGGTATGACGGAAATTGCGGACATCTCCCGCCTCAGCGGGAATAGGTCCAGTTCTCAGGCTTCCAGCATGGCGCGAAACCGGCTTGCGAGCGGTGTTTCGAGGTAGGTCGCGCGTTCGGCCATATCGAGCTGCATCGGCCGGAAGCGCTGCAGAATAGTCGGTATGGGCAGCTTCGTTCCCTGATAGGGTTCGAACGAGATATTCTCACCGGCGGCGAGCATTCCGCCTTTCAGCACCCGGCAATAAAAACCCGGCTGGCCCGCCTGCCGGAAGCGCGGGGCGAAATCGGGATCGCCGATACGAGCCGACAGCGTGGCGCAGGGGATGCGGGCAGCGGTCACCTCCAGCACGACATCGCTGGTCGAGAACCTGTCGCCCACATGAAGTTTTGCGCTGTCGACGCTCTCCAGAACGAGATTTTCACCGAAAAAGCCGGGTTCTACCACAAAGCCCAGGGAGCGCGACCAGAAGTCGAGATCGACGGAGCCCATGATGTAAATCGCCTGATCCGGCCCGCCATGGTGTTTGCGATTGCAGACGGCGTCACTGACAATGCCTTCCGCGTCGACCATGACCGGGCCATTCACGGCGTGTTTGAAGATGCCCGTCTTCACCGTCTTTCCCGGCAGGCTTTTTGCCTCACCCCGGCACACCGCCCTGATTTTCATGGACTGCCCTTTGCGCTTCATGATTCCCGTTTCCCGATTTATGCAGTAGAAAGCGCTCATGGCAAAACGAGTCACCGGTCCCGAAATCGAAAAACTGATCCAGCTTCTGGCCAAAGTGCCGGGACTTGGGCCCCGCTCGGCGCGGCGGGCGGCGTTGCATCTCATCAAGAAGAAGGAACAGCTTCTCGGGCCGCTGGGCCATGCCATGGGTGAAGCCTATGACAAGGTGAAGATCTGCTCCTGCTGCGGCAATGTCGACACGATCGATCCCTGCACCGTCTGCGCCGACGACCGGCGCGACCAGTCCGTCATCATCGTGGTGGAAGACGTGTCGGATCTCTGGGCGCTGGAGCGGGCGGGCGCGATGAACACCGCCTATCACGTTCTGGGCGGCACGCTGTCGCCGCTCGACGGCGTCGGCCCGGAGGACCTGAACATCAAGGGCCTGATCGATCGCGTCAGCGCTGGCGGCATTCGCGAGCTCATCATCGCCGTTAATGCGACGGTGGAAGGACAGGCGACCGCCCATTACATCACCGATCGCCTCTCCGACCTAGGCATCAAGATCACACGGCTTGCGCATGGCGTGCCGGTGGGCGGCGAGCTTGATTATCTCGACGAGGGCACATTGACGGCGGCGCTTCGGGCGCGAACGACGATCTGAAGCCTTCCTCCCTCCCCGTCACTCAAAGAGGAGACCGAATGCGAAACCGATTTGCCCCCAAGGCACTCGCTGCCCTTCTTTCCGTTTTTTCTGCAACGACAGTTCTTGCACAGTCGACCCCGACAGGTGCGGCTGCCGCCAAATACGACGCAGACTTCAATGCATGGCTGAAAAAGGAAATCTGGCCGGAAGCCCGCAAGGCCGGCATTTCGCAAAAGACGCTTGAGGCCACGCTCAGCGGTCTCTCCATCAGCTGGAATCTGCCCGACCTCGTCATTCCAGGCCAGAAGCCGCCGAAGGAACAGAGCCAGAGTCAGGCGGAATTCTCCTCGCCGGGCGCCTATTTCTCGGAAAAACGGCTGCAGGGGCTTGCCGGCACCGGCCGCTCGCTTGCGGCCACGCATGCGGCGACGCTGCGCAGGATCGAGGCGAAATACGGTGTGCCCGGCGATATCGTCGTTGCGATCTGGGGCCGTGAATCCGGTTTCGGCCGGGCCAAACTGCCGCATTCCGTGGTCGATGTGCTGGCGACGAAAGCCTATATGTCGACCCGCAAGGAGATGTTCCACACCGAGCTGATCGACGCGCTGAAGATCGTCGAAAGCGGCGATATCGCGGCGTCACGCATGATGGGCTCCTGGGCCGGCGCGCTCGGCCAGCCGCAATTCATGCCATCGAGCTATCTCAAATATGCCGTGGATTTCGATGGTGACGGCCACCGCGATATCTGGAACTCCGTGCCGGATGCGCTGGCATCCATAGCGAACTATCTTTCTCAGCGCGGCTGGCAGCGCAATCGCGACTGGGGTTTCGAAGTCTCCATCCCCGCCAATGTATCCTGCGCGCAGGAAGGCCCTGATCTTGCCCGGCCGGTGGCCGACTGGGCGAAGATGGGCATTACCCGTATTTCCGGAAAAGCCTTTCCTGCCAATGACCTCTCTGCCGACGGCATGATGCTGGTGCCAGCCGGGCGGCACGGGCCGGAATTCGTGGTGACACCGAATTTCTACGTCATCAAGGAATATAATAATTCCGATCTCTATGCGCTGTTCATCGGCAATCTCGCCGACCGCATTACCCATGGGGCAGGACCATTCAAGGGCGAATGGGGCAATGTCGGATCGATGCTGCGCTCCGACGTGCTGGCCATGCAGAAGGCGCTGGTTGCCAAGGGTTACGATGTCGGCAAGGCGGATGGGCTGGCAGGCTTCAAGACGCGCCGATCATTGGGCGACTGGCAGGCGAAAAACGGCCTCGCGCCGACATGTTTTCCCGATGCGACACTGAAGGCGAAGCTGAAATAGCAGGTTGCCGGCAAAGTCCGAAAACCTCTCCGTCGTCATCCTCGGGCTTGTCCCGAGCATCTGCAACCGATTGATTTACGACAGGTGATTGGATCCTCGGGACAAGCCCGAGGATGACGACGGGGGTGCTGCAAGCCATCGCCCCCTTTTGCCTATCACCTCTCAATGCTGGTCGGTATGCGGCTTATGAAAAATATCATCGGTCGGTGGAATGGTCTGCCGTTCAATCATCCGGTGCACGCGCGGCCGCGTGTTGCCGCGGTGAAGCTCGAGCAGCCGGTCCCAGGTCTCCGCATCCGCCTGGGTGCGGCGGTGGTTGTGGCGGACATATTCCACCCATGTCGGCACATGGTAGCTTTCCGTCCAGATATCGGGGTTTTCGAGATCGCGCATCAGGTTCCAGTTGCGCGCACCGTCGCGGAGGCGGATGCGGCGGCGCTCGGCCATCAGCGGCAGGAATTCGCCCAGATCCTCGTCATGGATTTCATAATCGATGAGAATGGCGATTGGCCCGCTGCGCGGCTTGATATCGAGCCTCAGCGGCGGTTCCACGAAACGATTGAGCGGATCGAGATTGAGCGAAGCGAAGGCCGGCATGGCGAGCTTGAGGCCGACGACGACGCCGAGCAGCATCAGCACGCAGGAACAGAGCAGCGAATAGGAAATGCCGTAATCTTCCGCTAGCTCACCCCACAGCCAGCTGCCGACCGCAATGCCGCCAAAGGTCAGCGTCTGGTAAAGCGAAAGCGCGCGACCCACCACCCAGCGCGGGGTGGAAAGCTGGACGATAGTGTTGAAGAGAGAAAGCGCCAGAACCCAGCAGGCGCCGGCAATGGTCAGAACCAGCGAAGTGATGATCGAACTGGTGCTGACCGCCGTTACACCGGCGCTGAAGGCAAAACCTAAAAAGGCGACCCGCACAATCCATTCGCTGGACAGGACTTCACGCAGTCTCGCACTGACCAGCGCGCCGCCGATGGCGCCGACGCCGAAGGCGCCCAGCATGACGCCATAGGTCAAGGGCCCACCCTCGACCAGATCGCGGGCGACAATGGGCATGAGAGCAAGGATGGCGCTGGCGGAAAGGCCAAAGAGGAAGCCGCGCACCAGAACCTTGCCGATATTAGGCGACATCGCCACATAACGCATGCCGGCCGAGATGGCGGCAGGAAGCTGCTCGCGCGGCAGGATCGAGGCATATTTGGGCGGCTGCCAGCGAAACAAAGCGTAGATCAGGGTGAAATAGCTCAGCGCATTGACGAAAAACGCAGCCGCAGCACCGGCAGCCGCAACGATGATACCGCCGATGGCCGGGCCGACACTGCGGGTGATGTTGAAGCCGACGCTGTTCAGCGTCACGGCGGCCGGCAAATCCTCGCGCGGTACCATTTCGCCGACCGAAGCCTGCCAGGACGGATTGTTGAGCGCCGTACCGCAGCCGATCATGAAGGTGAAGAAGAGCAGCAGCCAGGGCGTGAGCCAGCCCGACCACGCAAACACGGTGAGCAGCACGGAGGCCGTCAGCATCAGAAGCTGTGCCGAAATCATGATGCGGCGGCGGTCGAAACTATCGGCCAGCGCGCCTGAGATCAGCGAGAACAGCATGATCGGCAAAGAGGTGGAAGCCTGCACCAGCGCAATCATGTTTTCCGAACTGGAAAGCGAGGTCATCATCCATGCGGCACCCACCGCCTGGATCAATCCGCCGAAATTCGAGGCAAGGCTCGCGAACCAGATTCGTCTGTAAGTCAAATGCCTTAAAGGCGCGAGTGGCGATTTACGGTCAGGCACGCTCTGTCCACTTGATGCAACTGCGATCTATCAAACGGCAACTATAGACAGTGCCGGAATTCATGCCAGCCTTTCCGACACGGTAAGGGTGAAAATATGGCCGGAGCCACGCCCCGGGCGAGACCGCCCGCGAAAACCTTGCAATCCTGCCCCGATGGGTCTATATGACCCCTGAAATTCTTGATCGCTTGATGAAGAGTGGGGCCGCAAGGCTCCGCTCTTTTTCGTTAGGCGAACCGGAAACCACGGGCTGAGTGCCCGGTGAAAATCTAAAGACCGGAAGGCCAGATGGCAGACACCGCACATGAACCGCGACTGATAACCGAAACGGGCATCGACCAGCGCATTGCCGAGATCATCGAGCCTATTCTGACGGGCATGGGATATCTTCTGGTGCGCGTGCGGCTCTCCAACCAGAACGGCATGACGCTGCAGGTGATGGCCGAGCGGGAAGACGGAACGATGACCGTTCAGGACTGTGAAGCCATCTCGATGGCGATTTCACCGGTTCTTGATGTGGAAGATCCGGTCGATAAAGCGTATCATCTCGAAGTTTCCTCGCCCGGCATCGACCGGCCGATGGTTCGCAAATCGGATTTCACCCGCTGGCAGGGTCATCTGGTGAAGGTCGAGACCTCCATTCTGGTCGAGAACCGCAAGCGGTTTCGCGGCAAGATCGTCGAGGTCGATGCGGATGGCTTCAAGCTGGAACGCGACCAGATCGCCTATGGCGAAGAGCCGACAGTCATCATTCCGTTCAGCGCGCTTTCCGATGCGAAGCTCATTCTGACGGACGACCTTATTCGTGATGCGCTGCGGGCAGACAAGGCGGCAAAGGCCGCCGCCGCAAACCAGAACGACGAAGACGAAGCAGACGAAGACTAATTCCAACGTAAAGCCCGAAAATGAGGGCGACCAACGCAACTTGCGACTTACGGAGACAGAAAAATGGCAGTGAGTGCTAACCGGCTTGAGCTTCTGCAGATCGCCGATGCTGTGGCGCGCGAAAAGGTCATCGACCGCGAAATCGTGCTTGCCGCAATGGCTGACGCTATCCAGAAAGCCGCCCGCTCGCGCTATGGTTCGGAAACCAACATCCGCGCC
Source organism: Agrobacterium tumefaciens (assembly GCA_017744915.1). GTDB lineage: Bacteria > Pseudomonadota > Alphaproteobacteria > Rhizobiales > Rhizobiaceae > Agrobacterium > Agrobacterium tumefaciens_I. The sequence continues at coordinate 9,046 of JAGIAH010000009.1, read as the reverse complement.
GACATCAACTCCAAGACCGGCGAAATCCGCCTGCAGCGTCTTCTGGAAGTTGTCGAGGCCGCTGAGGACTATTCGACCCAGATCCCGCTTGAGCTGGCCCGCGACCGCAACCCCGACGCCAAGCTCGGCGACTTCATCGCCGATCCGCTGCCGCCGATGGATTTCGGCCGTATCGCCGCCCAGTCCGCCAAGCAGGTCATCGTGCAGAAGGTGCGCGAAGCCGAGCGCGACCGCCAGTATGACGAGTTCAAGGACCGCATCGGCGAAATCGTCAACGGCACCGTCAAGCGCGTCGAATATGGCAATGTCATTGTCGATCTCGGCCGTGGCGAAGGCATCATCCGTCGCGACGAGATGATCCCGCGCGAAAACATGCGTTATGGCGACCGCGTTCGCGCCTATGTCTACGACGTTCGCCGCGAACAGCGCGGCCCGCAGATTTTCCTGTCGCGTACCCATCCGCAGTTCATGGTGAAGCTCTTCACCATGGAAGTTCCGGAAATCTACGACGGTATCATCCAGATCAAGTCGGTTGCCCGTGACCCCGGTTCGCGCGCCAAGATCGCGGTCATCTCCAACGACTCGTCGATCGATCCGGTCGGCGCCTGCGTCGGTATGCGTGGTTCGCGCGTTCAGGCCGTTGTCGGCGAACTCCAGGGCGAAAAGATCGATATCATTCCGTGGAGCCAGGAACCGGCTTCCTTCATCGTCAACGCCCTGCAGCCGGCGGAAGTCGCCAAGGTCGTTCTGGATGAAGAATCCGAGCGTATCGAAGTGGTTGTTCCCGACGAGCAGCTGTCGCTCGCCATCGGCCGCCGCGGTCAGAACGTGCGTCTGGCATCGCAGCTGACCGGCTGGGATATCGACATCATGACCGAGCAGGAAGAATCCGAGCGTCGCCAGAAGGAATTCAACGAGCGCACGGCACTCTTCATGGAAGCGCTCGACGTCGACGAAATGGTCGGCCAGGTTCTGGCTTCGGAAGGCTTCGCGCAGGTCGAAGAACTGGCCTATGTCGATCTCGATGAAATTTCCTCGATCGACGGCTTCGACGAAGACACCGCCGATGAAATCCAGACCCGCGCCCGCGAATATCTGGAACGCCTGGAAGCCGAAATGGACGCCAAGCGCAAGGAACTCGGCGTTGCCGACGAACTGCGCCAGATCGACGGCCTGACCTCGCAGATGATGGTCGCGCTCGGCGAAGACGGCATCAAGACCATCGAGGACTTTGCCGGCTGTGCAGCGGACGATCTGGTTGGCTGGAGCGAGCGCAAGGACGGCGAGACGAAGAAGTTCGAAGGCATCTTCTCCAAGCTCGATGTTTCGCGCGTCGAAGCCGAGAACATGGTGGTGCAGGCTCGTCTTCTCGCAGGCTGGATCACCGCTGAAGAGCTCGCTTCCGAACAGGAAGCCGATGCGGAAGCTGCCGAGGAGGCGGATACCGCCGAACAGGAATGATATCGCAGGCGCATGAGCCGGACGATCTGCCCGAGACGGATGACGACGGGCGGATCAAGGGCGACGTCAATGGACGTATGTGCATTGTGACACGGCAGAGCGGATCGCCGGATGAGTTGATCCGCTTCGTCGCAGGCCCGGACGGCGGTGTCGTTCCGGATCTGAAACGCCAATTGCCGGGGCGCGGCTGCTGGGTGACACCCGAGCGCGCCCTGATCGAGAAGGCCATCGCGAAGAAGCTCTTCGCGCGGGCTCTCAAACGTGACGTCAAGGCCGGGCCGGAGCTTCTCGCTCTTCTCGACCGGCTGATGGCGCAACAGCTTGCCGGGATGATGAACATGGCGCGAAAAGCCGGCCAGTTCATCAGCGGCGCGATGAAAGTCGATGCCGCCGTCCGGTCCGGGAACGCGATTGCCGTGTTCCACGCGACCGATGCCGCGGCCGACGGCGTGAGAAAACTGGACCAGGCTCGCAAGGCCTGGGCGCTCGGCAGCGATGCCGGCAATGAAATTCCGTCCTTCCGGCTCTTCAGCGGAGCCGAAATGGACGAGTTGATGGGCCAGAATGCTTTTATCCATGCCTGCGCGCTTGCAGGGCAGGCGGGTGAGGGTGTAGTGAAGCGCGCAACGATGCTTGAGCGGTACCGCCTTGGCGGCCAATCTCAGGCGGAACGCGACGCTGCCCGGACAGAACAATGACGCGGTTAACCGACATCAACGGTCGCCGCGTTCCGATGCAGCAATTGAACGACGAGACCTGATGGACGTCATCCGGTTCTCGTCCGAAGGAACGGGAACGGAATGACCGACAACAACGACGACAAGACACTCAATGCGCCGGCCAAGAAGACTCTTACCCTGAAACCGGGCGGGATGAATCAGGGCACCGTGCGGCAGGATATGGGTCGAGGTCGCACCAATGCGGTTGTCGTGGAAACACGCAAGCGCCGCCCCCATCGACCTGAAGACGAGAAGCAGGTTCATTCGGTTGCAGCACCCGCTTCGAAGCCGGCCGCCCCTGCCCCCGCGGCACCGCGTCCGCAGGCTCCGCAGCCGCGCGTCCACCAGCCGAGCAGCCAGCAGCAGCGTCCGGGTTCCTCCCAGTCGCAGCAGCGTCCCGGCTCGTCCGCGCCACAGCAGCGCCAGCCTGAGCGTCCGCGCGGCAACGTCCTGCACGATCTGTCCGCCGGCGAGATGGAAGCCCGCCGCCGCGCGCTGATGGAAGCGCAGGCCCGCGACGTAATCGAAGCCAAACAGCGTGCCGAAGACGAAGCGCGCCGCAAGGTGGAAGAAGAGCGCCGCATCGCCGCTGAAAAGGAAGAGGCTGCACGCCGTGCCGCCGAAGAGGCCGAAGCCGCCAAGGTGGCGGCAAGCCAGCCGGTCGTGGAAACGAAATCCGAACCAGCCGCTGAAAAACCGGCTGCCGCCGCTCAGCCGGCGCCGCGCGCCGAGGCTCGTCCTCAGCCCGCCGCCGCCCCTGCCCGCACCACTCCCGAAACCGCAGCTCCGCGCGGTCGCCGTACCGATGGTGACGACGAGGATGATCGCGGTGCGCGCCGTGGCAATCTTCCGGTCCGTGGCAAGGTCGCCGCACCTGCGCCGGCAAAGCCCGCTGCACGCCTGAAGACGGAAGAAGAACGCCGTCGCGGCAAGCTCACCGTCACCTCGTCCAATCTGGATGAAGACGGCACGCCGCGCGGCCGCTCCATGGCATCCATGCGTCGCCGGCAGGAAAAATTCCGCCGCAGCCAGATGCAGGAAACCCGTGAAAAGGTTATGCGCGAAGTGATCCTGCCGGAAACCATCACCATTCAGGAACTGTCGCAGCGCATGTCCGAACGTGCTGTCGACGTCATCAAGTTCCTGATGAAGGAAGGCCAGATGATGAAGCCGGGCGACGTGATCGACGCCGATCTGGCGGAACTGATCGCGGTCGAATTCGGCCACACCGTCAAGCGCGTTTCCGAATCCGACGTGGAAGAAGGCATCTTCAACCAGGCAGACGACGAAGGCGAAATGCTGCCGCGTCCGCCGGTTGTCACGATCATGGGCCACGTCGACCACGGCAAGACCTCACTGCTCGACGCCATTCGCCAGGCGAATGTGGTCGCAGGCGAAGCCGGTGGTATCACCCAGCATATCGGTGCCTATCAGGTCGAAAAGAACGGTCAGAAGATCACCTTCATCGACACCCCCGGCCACGCCGCCTTCACGGCCATGCGTGCCCGTGGTGCGCAGGCGACGGATATCGCCGTTCTGGTGGTCGCCGCCGACGACAGCGTGATGCCGCAGACGATCGAGTCCATCAACCATGCCAAGGCAGCGGGTGTTCCGATCGTCGTGGCGATCAACAAGATCGATAAGCACGAAGCAAACCCTGAAAAGGTTCGCCAGCAGCTCTTGCAGCACGAAGTCTTCGTGGAATCGATGGGCGGTGAAGTGCTTGACGTGGAAGTCTCCGCCAAGAAACAGCTTGGTCTCGACAAACTGCTTGAAGCGATCCTGCTGCAGGCTGAAATTCTCGACCTCAAGGCAGATCCGAACCGTACCGCAGAAGGTACCGTCATCGAAGCGGAACTTGACCGCGGCCGTGGTGCCGTCGCTACGGTTCTCGTACAGAAGGGTACGCTGAAGCCTGGTCAGATCATCGTGGCCGGCGACCAGTGGGGTCGCGTTCGCGCCCTCGTCAACGACAAGGGTGAACACGTCAAGGAAGCCGGTCCGGCTATGCCTGTCGAGATTCTCGGTCTTTCCGGCACGCCATCTGCCGGTGACCGTTTCGCGGTTGTCGAAAACGAAAGCCGTGCTCGCGAGATTTCCGAGTACCGCCAGCGTCTGGCACGCGACAAGGCTGTCGCACGTCAGACGGGCCAGCGCGGTTCGCTGGAACAGATGATGAGCCAGTTGCAGACTTCGGGAATGAAGGAATTCCCGCTGGTCATCAAGGCAGACGTGCAGGGTTCGGTCGAAGCCATTATCGCTTCGCTCGACAAGCTCGGCACCGACGAAGTCCGTGCTCGTATCGTTCACTCGGGCGCTGGTGCCATCACGGAATCGGATATCTCGCTTGCCGAGGCCTCCAACGCCGCGATCATCGGCTTCAACGTTCGCGCCAACGCACAGGCACGCACGGCGTCCGAACGCGCCGGCATCGAGATCCGCTACTACAACATCATCTACGATCTGGTGGATGACGTGAAGGCGGCGATGTCTGGCCTGCTTTCGCCGGAACGTCGCGAGACATTCCTCGGCAATGCCGAAATCCTCGAGGTGTTCAACATCACGAAGGTCGGCAAGGTCGCAGGTTGCCGCGTCGTCGAGGGCAAGGTGGAACGTGGTGCGGGTGTCCGTCTGGTGCGCGACAACGTCGTCATCCACGAAGGCAAGCTCAAGACCCTCAAGCGCTTCAAGGACGAAGTCTCGGAAGTGCCGGTCGGTCAGGAATGCGGCATGGCTTTCGAAAACTACGAAGACATTCGCGCCGGCGACACCATCGAGTGCTTCCGCGTCGAACACATCACGAGAACGCTCTAAGCGTTCTCGCCGCAAAACAGGAATTTACTGTCGGGCGCCGGCTTACCGGCGCTCGCTCCGTTTGAGGCATAACCCATGGCAAAAGCTACATCATCGGCCCCTTCGCAACGCATGCTGCGCGTCGGCGAACAGGTGCGCGCCGCCCTGACCCAAATTCTCCAGCGCGGTGAAGTCCGCGACGATCTGATCGAAAGCACCGTCATTTCCATTTCGGAAGTGCGTATGTCACCCGATCTCAAGATCGCCACCGCTTATGTGACGCCGCTCGGCGTTGCCGATCACACCGGCATCATCACCGCGCTCAACCGCCATGCAAAATACATGCGCGGCCGCCTCGGCCCGCAGCTTCGGCAGATGAAATACATGCCGGAACTGCGTTTCCGCGACGATACGAGTTTCGACAATTACCAGAAGATCGATGCGCTCCTGCGTTCGCCCGAAGTGCAGCGCGATCTTGGATCTTCGAACGAAAAAGACGACGAACAGAACTGAAGCATGTCCAAACCACGCAAACAGCAGAACCGCAAACCCAAGGGCCGTCCGATTTCGGGTTGGCTCATCCTCGACAAGCCGCTCGATTTCGGCTCCACCGAGGCCGTTTCCAAGATCAAGTGGCTGTTCAACGCCCAGAAGGCCGGCCACGCCGGCACGCTTGATCCACTCGCCTCCGGCATGCTGCCGATCGCGCTTGGTGACGCCACCAAGACCGTGCCCTATGTCATGGACGGCCGAAAAATCTACGAATTTACCGTGACCTGGGGCGAGCAACGCGCGACCGATGATCTGGAAGGCGAGGTGATCGATTCCTCCGACCAGCGCCCGAACGAGCAGGCGATCCGCGATATTCTGCCCAACTATACCGGCGTGATCATGCAGACCCCGCCGCAGTTTTCCGCAATCAAGATCGCCGGCGAGCGCGCCTATGATCTGGCACGTGACGGCGAGACGGTGGAAATTCCCGCACGCGAGGTGGAAATCCATCGCCTGACGCTGCTGGCCTGCCCCGACGCCGATACCGCGCATTTTGAAGTGGAATGCGGCAAGGGCACCTATGTGCGGGCGTTGGCGCGCGACATGGGCCGCGATCTCGGCTGCTTCGGCCATATCTCCGAACTGCGCCGCACCATGGTCGCCCCCTTCGGCGAAGAGATGATGGTGCCGCTCGAAACGCTGACGGCGCTGGAAGCCATGGAAGACCGCGACGAACGGCTGGAAGCGCTGGACGCCTATCTGATCGACACGGCCGAGGCGCTGTCCGCCCTTCCCCGCCTCATCATCAACGACGATCAGGCACACCGGCTGAAGATGGGCAACCCCATCCTGCTGCGCGGGCGTGACGCTCCGGCCAATCATCCGGAAGCCTATGCCACCGCGCATGGCAAACTGGTCGCCATCGGCGAGATCGGCGAAGGCGAGTTCCGGCCGAAGCGTGTTTTCGGCTAAATCAAGGCTCGGGAGGCGCTGTCAATCGCCTCTTTCAATTACACCCGGAATAGTTTATAGGCAGCGCCAGCTTGGGCTTTGCCTATGCTGCTGAATGGCCAGAGCTGGACGACATCCCGGCTTTAGGCGTCCCATTTTTCCTTAAAACAGAAAGGATCGTCCGATGTCGATTACTGCAGAGCGCAAAGCCGCCCTCATCAAGGAATATGCCACGAAGGAAGGCGACACCGGTTCGCCGGAAGTTCAGGTTGCTATCCTGACCGAGCGGATCAACAACCTGACCGGTCACTTCAAGGACCACAAGAAGGACAACCACTCCCGTCGTGGCCTTCTGACGCTGGTTTCGAGCCGTCGTTCGCTTCTCGACTATCTGAAGAAGAAGGACGAAGCCCGTTACACCAAGCTGATCGGTGCTCTCGGCATTCGCCGCTAATAACTTCTCCGGCGGGTTTCGCAACGATGCCCGCCGGTTTTTATATCCGGCCTTTTGAAGGCCACATGAATTTCCGGGCGTTCGCCGCTGATGTGGCCCCCGGACGATTAGGGTGAACCGGATGGGCCGGTGCCGCCTTTTTCAACCGCAGACCTGTCATGGGGCAGGATTGCCGGATGCTTGCTTGTCGAAAGCCTCCCGCTGTCTTGCCCGTGATTGAGTCACAGCGCTGCCACCGCCGGCACGATGCCGGAGCGGCAGCCACAACCAAGGACAAGATATGTTCAATCAACACTCCGTGGAAATCGAATGGGCAGGCCGCCCGCTGAAGCTCGAGACCGGCAAGGTTGCCCGTCAGGCTGACGGCGCCGTCATCGCAACCTACGGCGAGACGATGGTTCTCGCGACCGTGGTTTCCGCAAAGTCTCCGAAGCCGGGCCAGGATTTCTTCCCGCTCACCGTCAACTACCAGGAAAAGACCTATGCAGCCGGCAAGATCCCCGGCGGCTATTTCAAGCGCGAAGGCCGCCCGAGCGAAAACGAAACGCTGGTTTCGCGCCTGATCGACCGCCCGATCCGCCCGCTTTTCCCTGAAGGCTACAAGAACGACACGCAGGTCGTCGTCACAGTCATCCAGCACGATCTGGAAAACAACCCGGACGTCCTGTCGATGGTTGCGGCTTCCGCAGCGCTTACGCTCTCTGGCGTTCCCTTCATGGGCCCGGTTGGCGGCGCGCGCGTTGGCTACATCAACGGTGAATATGTTCTTAACCCGCATCTGGACGAAATGGACGAGTCTGTTCTCGACCTCGTCGTTGCCGGTACGCAGGACGCTGTTTTGATGGTTGAGTCCGAGGCCAAGGAACTCAACGAAGAAATCATGCTCGGCGCCGTCATGTTCGGTCACCGCGGCTTCCAGCCGGTTATCGACGCGATCATCAAGCTCGCCGAAGTTGCCGCCAAGGAACCGCGCGAATTCGAACCGGAAGATTTCTCCGCTCTCGAAAACGAAATGCTGGCGCTCGCCGAAGCAGAACTGCGCGACGCCTACAAGATCACCGAAAAGGCTGCCCGTTACGCCGCCGTCGACGCCGTGAAGGCGAAGGTGAAGGCACACTTCCTGCCAGAAGAAGGCGAAGCCAAGTACACGCCGGAAGAAATCGGCGCCGTCTTCAAGCACCTTCAGGCGAAGATCGTTCGCTGGAACGTTCTCGACACCAAGAGCCGCATCGACGGCCGCGACCTGTCGACCGTTCGTCCGATCATCTCGGAAGTCGGCCTGCTGCCGCGCACGCACGGTTCGGCACTGTTCACCCGCGGTGAAACCCAGGCAATCGTTGTTGCGACGCTCGGCACCGGCGAAGACGAACAGTATGTCGACAGCCTCACCGGCATGTACAAGGAACGCTTCCTGCTGCACTACAACTTCCCGCCCTACTCGGTCGGTGAAACAGGCCGCATGGGCTCCCCGGGCCGTCGCGAAATCGGTCACGGCAAGCTCGCATGGCGCGCGATCCGTCCGATGCTGCCGACTGCCGAACAGTTCCCCTACACGCTGCGCGTCGTTTCCGAAATCACCGAGTCCAACGGCTCCTCGTCGATGGCAACGGTTTGCGGCACCTCGCTCGCGCTGATGGATGCAGGCGTTCCGCTGGCAAAGCCGGTTGCCGGTATCGCCATGGGCCTGATCCTCGAAGGCGAGCGCTTTGCAGTCCTCTCCGACATCCTCGGCGACGAAGATCACCTCGGCGACATGGACTTCAAGGTTGCGGGTACCGCCGACGGCGTCACCTCGCTGCAGATGGACATCAAGATCGCCGGCATCACCGAGGAGATCATGAAGGTCGCCCTCGAGCAGGCCAAGGGCGGTCGCGAGCACATCCTGGGCGAGATGGCCAAGGCCATCACCGCCTCGCGCGACCAGGTGGGCGAGTTCGCTCCGCGCATCGAGACCATCACCATCCCGACCGACAAGATCCGCGAAGTGATCGGCACCGGCGGCAAGGTGATCCGCGAGATCGTCGAGAAGACCGGCGCCAAGATCGACATCAACGACGACGGCACCGTGAAGGTCTCGTCCTCGGACGGCGCGTCGATCGATGCGGCCCGCGACTGGATCAAGTCGATCGCCTCGGAGCCCGAGGTCGGCCAAGTCTATACCGGCAAGGTCGTGAAG
>JAGIAH010000008.1 GCA_017744915.1 Agrobacterium tumefaciens | reverse complement strand
GGGGAGATCGATATGCGGCGAGGTTTTGCCCATCTCGACGTTAGAGTATGAAGTGGTGACAGTGCGTCTTGCCGATCTCCCTCCTTGTGGGGGAGATGCCCGGCAGGGCAGAGGGGGGTAAGCCACACCCACCACATTACCCACCATTCTTCACCACCGCCACAAACGCCTTCCGCACCGCCTTCGCCAGCCGCTTCACCTCTCCCTCCAGCGTCGGAATATCCGGGCAATCCCCCGCTCGGCACACGAGATCAGTGAGGCCCGCCGGTGCTTCCTTCGGATTAAAGGCGCCATCGATGCACAACCGAACGATCTGCGATATTTCCGTATAAAGCCCCATAGCCGCCATGCAGTCGTCGAAGGCCTGCGGCTCCATCACCGGCGCGGCCAGCACCTGCAGCGCTTCTGCCGTATTGCGCCCCGGTTCATGCGCCACAAGCCCCTTCACCGGGCCGACCAGCGCCAGATATTGGGCGATGAATTCGAGATCAATCAGCCCGCCATTGATGAGCTTGAAGTCCCAGTTGTTTTCCGGCGGCTTTTCCTGCTCGATGAGATTACGCATTTCCAGCACATCGGCGGAAACCTTGGCCACGTCGCGTTTCTGCGAAAGGATGGAGGCGATGATGCGGCGCGCATCCTCCATCAGCGAGGCGTCGCCGCAGATGAGGCGGGCGCGCGACAGCGCCATGTGCTCCCAGGTCCAGGCCTCCTCACGCTGGTATTTCTCGAAGGCGGACATGCGGGTGGCCACCGGTCCCTTGTTGCCGGAGGGGCGCAGCCGCATGTCCACCTCATAAAGCACGCCTTCCGCCGTCGGGGCCGAGAGCGCTGCGATCAGCCGCTGGGTGACGCGGGTGAAATAACGCACGACATCGAGCGGTTTTGCACCGGTGGATTCATGGGCGGTGTCGTCATAATCGTAAAGCAGGATGAGATCGACGTCCGAACCCGCGGTCAGCTCGAAGGAGCCGAGCTTGCCCATGCCCATGACGGCCACGCGACCGCCGGGATAAGGCCCATGCGCCGCCTCCATTTCCGAAAGGACGGCATTCAGCGCCGCCTCGATCACCAGATCGGCAAGATGGGTGAAGGCGCGGGCGGCGACCTCGCCGCGGATCGCGCCGGTCAGCAACCGAACACCGATGAGGAAACGCTGTTCGGCGGCGAAGATGCGCAGCCGGTCGAGAATATCCTCGTAATGACGGGCATTGGAGAGGAAATTGCCCATGCGGTGGGCGAGATAATCGCGGGTCGGCACGTCGCTCATCAGCGCCGGGTCGAGCATGCCGTCGAAGACATGCGGGCGGGCCGCGATGATTTCGGCAAGGCGTGGGGCCGAAGACATGATCGTCACCAAGAGATCGAGCAGCGCCGGATTGTTGCCGAGCAGCGAGAAGAGCTGGATGCCAGCCGGCAGGCCGGAGAGGAAATTATCAAAGCGTAGCAACGCCTCGTCCGCCCGCTTGCTTTCGCCGAAGGCGCGCAGCAGGTCCGGCGTCAGCTCCGTCAGTCGTTCGCGCGCCTCGACCGACTGCGTCGCCCGGTAACGGCCATTGTGCCAGGTGCGGATGACGCGGGAAATATCCTCCGGCCGCTGAAAACCTAGCGTGGAGAGCGTCTTCAGCGTATCGGGATCGTCCTTCTGGCCGGTAAAGACCAGATTGCCAGCCTCGCCGGATAGTTTCACCTCCTGCTCGAACAAAGCCGAATAACGCCGCTCCACCAGCCGCAGCACTTCTTCCAGCTTTTCGGAAAAAGCCTTGGTGTCCTCGAAACCGAGCATGAAGGCAATGCGCTTCAATTCGGCTTCTGTGTCCGGCAGCACATGGGTCTGCTCGTCGCGCACCATCTGGATGCGATGCTCCACCTCGCGCAGGAACCAGTAGGCTTCCGTCAGGCTGTCGCGGGTTTCGGCGTCGATCCATTTCGCCTCGGTCAGCGCCGCCAGCGCCTCCTCGGTCGCGCGCACGCGCAGCGGCGGCATGCGGCCGCCGGCGATCAGCTGCTGGGTCTGGGCGAAGAACTCGATCTCGCGGATGCCACCGCGCCCGAGCTTGACATTGTGGCCCTTCACCGCAATGGCGCCATGGCCCTTATGGGCATGGATCTGCCGCTTGATGGAGTGGATATCGGCAATCGCCGCATAATCGAGATATTTGCGGAAGATGAAGGGCGTCAGTTCGCGCAGGAAATTTTCGCCCGCCTTGATGTCGCCGGCCACCGGCCGTGCCTTGATATAGGCGGCGCGCTCCCAGTTCTGGCCCCTGCCCTCGTAATAAAGCAACGCCGCTTCCACGGGAATGGCAAGCGGCGTTGAGCCGGGGTCTGGCCGCAGCCGCAGATCGGTGCGGAAGACATAACCATCGGCCGTGCGCTCCTGCATGATGCGCACGAGACGGCGCATCATGCGGCCGAAATTCTCCGTCGCATCATAGGGATCGTCCATGATGCCGGCAGAAGGTTCGAAGAACACGACGGCATCGATATCCGAGGAATAGTTGAGTTCGCGCGCGCCGAGCTTGCCCATGCCGAGCACGATCAGGCCGGAACCCTCGCTCGGCGCGGCAATGTTCTTCAGTTTCAGCTTGCCGCTTTCATGGGCGGCGAGCAGCAGGTGATCGATGGCGGCGGAGAGCGAGGCATCCGCCATGTCGCTCAGCCAACGCGTCGTATCGCGGGCGGTGAAGATGCGCGCCAGATCGGCAAGTGCGGCAATGAAGGAAAGCCGCCGCTTGGCGATCCTCAGCCGTGACATCACCTCGTTTTCGGTGGGCACCCCGCCCTCTTCACCCGGCTTCCAGCACGCGCGCGCCTCACCGACGAGATCGGTGAGCAACGGCTCGAGCGGCCTGGAAATCGCCAGCGACAAAAGCCCCTCATCCGCCGCCGCCATATCACGCAGATAGGGCGACAGGGTGAAAGCCGCAGCGATGAAGTCCTTCAGCTGACTTTCGCCGGCGAGGAGCGCGGCCACCGCCGGCTCCGCCTTGCCGATATCCTTCAGCGTCGAAAGAACGGATTTCAGTTCCGTCTGCGTATAGGGGCGGATCACGCCCGGCAGAACCTCGCTCAGCCGCCTCTCGACGGTTTCCCGTTTCGTCACTGTCTCTCTCCCTCTTCCGAGCCCATCTTTGCGCTTCGATTGTGCCTGACGTTCAGGAAGGACCGCTCCCCGCGAAAACCCTCCTGCCGCCACACGTCAACGAAGCCTGCGGGCGCATATACTCCGCGTTGTAACAAATGCGGGGCGCTTTGCGATCAGGAAAACCGCTTTTGCCGATCTTTTCCAGGGCCCGGCACGCGGAAGCGCCATTTCATCCGCCAATGGCAATCTCGCGTAATGTCTCCGCAATTGTGCCCGCGTAGCGTCCTCCCCAATGGAACCCACTCCCTGGTTTTCCAAGGCCCGGTGCTGCAACGGATAGGATCATGAAACAGTTTTTTACAGTGAAATGGCAAAAGAACCTACGCGCCATGGCGCTCTGCCTGACGACGCTGTCCGCGGCGCAGGCCGTCTGCACGCCCGTCTTCGCCGCCGATATCGGCAAATCGAACCGGGTGGTCGACCCGCAGGGCAATTTCGACGATGCGCGTTACAGCAGTTCCAGCGACTGGAAGATCACACTCGGCGTGGGTGCGGCCTATGCCCCGAAATATGAGGGTTCGGACAAGCTGGAAGCCGGCGCCGTTCCGCTGGTTTCCGTGCAATATGGAGACACGCTGAGCATCGATTTCAGCGGCGCTACCGTCAATCTGCTGAACAATAACGGTTTCAGGCTGGGCATCAAGGGCGGCTGGGAAGCGGGACGCAAGGAAAAGGACGACAGGAAGAACCTGCGCGGGCTCGGCGACATCAAGGCGGGTGGCGTGGTCGGCGGCGTGATCGCCTATGGCGTGGAACCCTTCGAAATCTACGCCAAGGTGGACAAGACCATCGGCGGCAGCGAAGGCCTGACCGCAACCGTCGGCGCCAGCGTCTCGCACAAGGTCGACCAGTTCATCCTCGGGGCTGACCTCTCCGCCACCTGGGCCGACGACAACCACATGAAATCCTATTTCGGCGTCACATCGGCCCAATCCGCTCGCTCCGGCCTGCGCAGTTATGATGCGAAAGCCGGTTTCAAGCGCATCGACGCCAGCGCCTCGGTCTCCTACATGATGACCGAAAACTGGATGATCACCGGCACGGGTGGCGTCGGCTTCCTGCTGGGCGACGCGAAGAACAGCCCGGTGGTGAAGAAGGATATTCAGCCCTTCGCGATGATCGGCGTGGCCTACACGTTCTGAGCCTCGAAAACAGCCCGGCGGGGACATCTTCCCCGCTGGATACGCTCCCGATGCTCCTCAGCGATTATTGTCGGGAAACACCATTGAAACCGTCAGCCCCGGGCAGGCCGCATTTGTCGCATCCGTGTCCGAAAGCACCAGCGATCCGCCGTGCAGCTCCATCACGGCTTCCACCAGCGACAGGCCAAGCCCCGTGCCAGGTTTGGAACGGCTCTCATCCAGCCGGACAAAACGTTTCAGCACCTCGCCACGCTTGTCGGCGGGAATGCCGGGGCCACTATCGGCGACGGAGAGCACGATCGCCTCCGGCTCCTTTGCCAGTCGCACGACGAGCTTTTTGTCACCCTCGCCTTCGCAGGCATATTTCATGGCATTGTCGATGAGGTTCGAAAGCGCCTGGCCGATCAGTTCGCGATTGCCCTTGACGGTGAGGCCCGGTTCGATTTGCGCTTCCAGCGCAAGCCCCGCATCCTCTGCCACCGGCTCGTAAAGCTCGGCGCTGTCGGCGGCAATCGCCGAGACATCCACATCGGTCATTTCTGCTGCAATCGAGCCTGCCTCAACGCGGGAAATCATCAGCAGCGCGTTGAAGGTGCGGATGAGCTGGTCGGATTCGGCGATGATGCCTTCAAGGGCGGCCCGCCGCTTCGTCTCGTCATCGTCGTCAAGGGCTGCGGCGGCCTTGTTGCGCAGCCGCGTCAGCGGTGTCTTCAGGTCATGGGCGATATTGTCGGAAACCTGCCGCAGGCCTTCATTGAGCTTTTCGATGCGGCCGAGCATGGCGTTGAGCGAGCCGGACAGCCGGTCGAATTCATCACCGGAGCGGCCCTGCGGCAGACGCTGGGAAAGGTCGCCGGCCATGATCTTCTTCGTCGCCGCCGACATGCGGTCGATGCGTTTCAGCGCATTGCGGCCGATGCCGAACCAGATGAGCAGCGCGCCGCCGCCCATGATGGCGAGCGCCACCATCAGCGCATTGCGCACCAGCGCACGGAACTTGGTCGGCTCGCCAAGGTCGCGGCCGATCAGAATGCGCAGGCCGTTATCCAGCATGAAGACATTGGCGGTGGCAAGATGCTGTACGCTGTCGCCGCTTTCGGAATAACGCTCGTAACGGAACGGGAAGCCCGTCCAGCCTTCCCTGTCGAAGACGCCGGGCTGCACGGAAGCGACGTTGCCGGCAAGGATTTCGCCATTCGGCCCGGCAATGACGTAAAGGCTCGCCCCCGGCTGGCGGGCACGGCGCTCCATCATCCTCAGCAACGGGTTGATGCCGCCGCGATTATAGATGCGCTGCACATCCGAGACTTCCTGCAACACGGCATCACGTGTCTGCTGGTTCAGCAGCCGTTCGGAAAGGGCGGTGACGTAAAAAACGAGGAAGGCGGCGCAGAGTGCGAACAGCAGGATATAGAGCGCCGAAAGGCGCACCGCCGTCGATCTGAACACTATTCTGAGGCGGGCCATCTTCGCCAATCAGCCCTCGTCCTTCATCATGTAACCGGCGCCGCGAATGGTCTTCAAGAGCGGCTTCTCGAAGTCCTTTTCGATCTTCGAGCGCAGGCGGGAGACATGCACGTCGATGACATTGGTCTGCGGATCGAAGTGGTAGTCCCAGACGTTTTCCAGAAGCATGGTGCGGGTCACCACCTGGCCGGCATTCTTCATCAGATATTCCAGCAGGCGGAATTCGCGCGGCTGCAGCAGGATTTCCTTGCCGCCACGGCGCACATCATGCGACAGCCGGTCGAGCTCCAGATCGCCGACCCGGTAGATCATGTCCTGCTCGGGTTTACCCTTGCGGCGGCCCAGCACCTCGATACGGGCGAGCAATTCGGAAAAGGCATAGGGTTTCGGCAGATAATCATCACCGCCGGCGCGCAGGCCCGTCACGCGGTCATCCACCTGCCCCAGTGCGGAAAGGATGAGCACCGGCGTATCGATACCGCGACGGCGCAGCTCGCTGATGACGGAAAGCCCGTCGCGGCGCGGCAGCATGCGGTCGATCACCATGACGTCATAGGCATTCTCGCAGCCCATGAACAGGCCGCTTTCGCCATCGCTCGCGTGATCGGCGACGATCCCGACTTCGCGGAACGCCTTGGTCATATAGGCCGCAGCCTCTAGGTCGTCTTCAATGACTAGAATCTTCATGTGCGGGACAATAGCGCCCTCGCCCTTTTCCGCACAACCGGAAACAGATGCGACAGACATTTCCTGAGCCTTGTTTTCCATGAGGTTTCCTCCGAAGATCTGGCCTATTGCGTTATCTCGCCTCAAGACGGGCAATAACCTATGGAGCGAGTGGTCGCCGCTTGTTTCTTCTCCCCGCCGGGGAGAAGTCCGCGGCAGCGGGATGAGGGGGGCGACGGTAGAGATATTCGGGGAGCTGGCCCCCTCATCCGGCCCTTCGGGCCACCTTCTCCCCCTCGGGGAGAAGAAACGGGCTGCAACGCCCTGTCATGCTCAACCGCCCATCTGAAGAGCGGGATACGACGCCGGCTCCCGAAAGAACCGGCATCGCCTTTCAGCCTATCAACCCTGGTCGATGTCCAGAGCGATGAAGCGGCTGCCGTCATCCGTCTGGATCTGGAACAGCGCCTTGGAGCGTCCGTCCTTTTTGGCCTGCTCGAGGATTTTCTCGATATCGGCTGCGGAGGCCACCTGCTGGTTGTTGACCGAGGTGATCTTCTCACCCGTCTTCAGGCCACGGGCAGCGGCATCGCTGTCAGGGTCGACATCGGTGATGGCAAGGCCATTACCGTCATCGGCTGGCGCTACCGTCAGGCCGAGGCTGGACAGCACCTTCTCGCTGGAGGACTGGCTGCCGCCCTTGTCGTCGTTCTGGCTCTGGGTTGCCTTGGAGGCGTCGTCGCTGGTGAGATCGCCGAGCGTCACCGTGACCGACTGCGACTTGCCACCGCGCCACAGCGAGATTTCAACCTTGCTGTTGGGTGCCATGCCGCCGATGCGGCGCGACAGGTCGCGGGCATCCTTGACAGGCTCGCCATTGACGGCGGTGATGATGTCACCCTGCTTGATGCCGGCCTTGTCGCCCGGCGAGCCGGACTGCGGCGAAACGACCAGCGCACCCTTGGCTTCGGAAAGGCCGAGCGATTCGGCGATATCCTTGCTGACGGGCTGGATCTGCACGCCAAGCCAGCCGCGCTCCACCTTGCCGTCCTTCTGCAGGTCGGCGATCACATCCTTGGCGACCGAGGACGGGATGGCGAAGGCGATACCGACGTTGCCGCCCGAGGGCGAGAAGATGGCGGTGTTGATGCCGACCACTTCACCGTTGAGGTTGAAGGCCGGACCACCCGAGTTGCCGCGGTTCACGGCAGCGTCGATCTGCAGGTAGTCGTCATAGGGGCCGGAGCCGATATCGCGGCCACGGGCCGAAATGATACCCGACGTCACCGTACCGCCGAGGCCGAAGGGGTTACCGACGGCGACAACCCAGTCACCGACACGGATCTTGGTATCGTCGGCGAATTTCACGTAGGTGAACTTGCGGTTCACATCGACCTTCAGGAGCGCCAGATCGGTGCGCGGATCGCGACCGACGAGCTTGGCGTCGAGTTCGGTGCCGTCATTCATCACGATCGTATAGGCGGAGCCGTCATCGACCACATGGTTGTTGGTGACGACATAACCATCTTCAGAAATGAAGAAGCCGGAGCCTTGAGCGACCGGGCGCAGCGGACCCTTGCCGTCACGGTGGCGGTTCGGACCACGGTCAGAGCGATCCTGGTTCGGGCCACCGAATTCCTTGAAGAAACGCTTCAGCGGGTGGTCATCCGGCAGCTGGTCGAGGCCACGGCCGCCGAAATTAAAGGAAAAATTGCTGGAATCGTCGGAAGCGGGCTGCACGTTCGACTGCACGCGAACGGAAACGACGGCGGGCGAGACCGCATCGACCACGTTGGCGAAGCTCGGAACCTGCGGCGCGGTCACTTCGACGGGAGCGGCAAACGAATGGAGGATCGGTGCGGCGATGCCGGTCGACAGCATCAGAGCGGCAAGACCGCCGACGGTCGTGGCCTTCAAAGCCGTCTTCAGCGAGGAACGTCCGTTTTGCGAATGAGACATGGTGTACCTTCTTTCTTCATTCAGACTGGAACCCGTATGACCGGGGAAGCGGTGGATGATGAAGATATAGGAGGCAACACCTTACGGCGAAGTGTCTGCGGAATGAAAAATCCGTAATGTTGAAAAAGAACCGGGGACGGAAATGGAAACCGTTTATTTTTCAATGAGATTGCGAATTCGCTCTTCTTCGTCCGCGCTCAGTTTTTGCGGTTGTTCCTGGCTTGCACGGCGGCGCGTAAACACGAAGACGGCGAAAATCCCGGCAAGGGTGAGACCGATGGGTGCGCCCCACAAAAGCACGGTGCGCAGGCTGAGGCGTGGTTTGAGCAACACGAACTCGCCGTAACGCGAGACGACATAATCGATGACGGCCTTGTCACTGTCGCCGTGCACCAGCCGCTCACGCACGAGGACGCGCAGATCCCGCGCGAGCTCGGCATTGCTGTCGTCGATCGACTGGTTCTGGCAGACCATGCAACGGAGTTGCGAGGTGAGGTTGCGGGCGCGCTGTTCCAGAACGGGGTCTTTGAGGACTTCGTCCGGGTTGAAGGCGAGAGCGGGAAGCGTGGCGGTAAACAGGAGAGTCAGAAGAAGAGTGAGTCTCACCACACCCTCCCTCATTCCTGTACTCGTCACAGGCATCCAGCCAGCCCAAATCCTCGGGTTGGAAAGACTCTCCCGCCGCGCTGACGAGTGTCGATTAGATTCCCTTGACGAGCACAGGAATGAGGGAGCGCGTGTGAACGTCATTCCGCCGCCTCCGGCATCGCCGTCCGCACCGGCTTCGCCTTGCGGGTCGGCGCCCCCACCCGCAACCGCCTGTCGGAGAGCGAGATGAAGCCGCCCGCCATCATGAACAGCGTGCCACCCCAGATGCAGAGGATGAAGGGTTTCCACCAGATGCGTACCACCATGCCGCCATCGGCCATCGGGTCACCGAGCGAGACATAAAGCTGGCTGAGGCCGAAGGTCAGGATGCCGGCTTCCGTCGTCGGCATGCGCCGTGCGGTATAAAGCCGCTTGGACGACCAGACATCGGCCACCTCGACACCCGCCTTGCGCACGGTGAAATGGCCGCGATCCTCGGTGAAATTCGGGCCGACGGCATGGCGGACGCCATCGAAGGTCAGGCTGTAACCGCCCGCTTCCGCCGCCATGCCCTCTTTCATTTCCAGCACGGTTTCGGTCTCGAAGGTGGTGACGATGACGATGCCGAGCACGGTGATGCCGAGGCCGATATGCGCCAGCGCCGTGCCGAAGGCCGAGCGTGGCAGGCCCTTCAGGCGGCGAAACGCGATGCCGAAGGCGAGCTTGCCGAAATTGGCGCGATACCAGAGATCGGTCAGCGCCCCGAAAATCAGCCAGAAACCGGCGGCAATGCCGAGTGCCGCCAGCACCGGGCCACCATTTTCAATGTACCAGAGCGTCAGCCCTGCAAGCGCGGCAAGCGCTGCCGCCACATAAAGCCGCTGGAATGCGCCGAGAAGATCGCCACGCTTCCACGCCAGCATCGGCCCGAACGGGGTGACGATCAGGATCGGGATCATCAGCAGGCCGAAGGTGAGGTTGAAGAACGGCGCGCCGACCGAGATTTTTTCACCCGTCAGCGTTTCGAGAATGAGCGGATAGAGCGTGCCGATCAGCACGGTGGCGGTCGAGACCGTCAGGATCAGGTTGTTGAGGACAAGCGACCCCTCACGCGAGATCGGCGCAAACAGGCCACCGGCTTTCAGGGCCGGCGCGCGCCATGCGAAGAGCGCGAAGGCGCCGCCGATGAAGACGGTCAGAATGCCGAGAATGAAGATACCACGGCTCGGATCGGTGGCGAAGGCATGCACGGAGGTCAGCACGCCGGAGCGAACGAGGAAGGTGCCGAGCAGCGACAGCGAAAAGGTCATGATCGCCAGAAGCACGGTCCAGATCTTCAGCGCCTCGCGCTTTTCCATGACGAGCGCCGAATGCAGCAGCGCCGTGCCGGCAAGCCAGGGCATGAAGGAGGCGTTTTCCACCGGATCCCAGAACCACCAGCCGCCCCAGCCGAGTTCGTAATAGGCCCAGTAGGAGCCCATGGAGATGCCCGCGGTCAGGAAGGTCCATGCGGCGAGCGTCCACGGCCGCACCCATCGCGCCCATGCGGCATCGATACGGCCTTCCAGCAGCGCGGCAACGGCGAAAGAGAAACAGACGGAAAAGCCGACATAACCGAGATAGAGCAGCGGCGGATGGATGGCGAGGCCGAAATCCTGAAGGATGGGATTGAGGTCCTGCCCTTCCGCCGGCACCCGCTCCAGCCGCAGGAACGGGTTGGAGGTAAGCAGGATGAACAGCAGGAAGGCGACGGAAATCCACGCCTGTACGGCCAGAACATTGGCTTTCAGCGTCTCCGGCAGGTTGCGGCCGAAAGCGGCGACGAGCGCGCTGAAAAACACCAGAATGAGCAGCCACAGCAGCATGGAGCCTTCGTGGTTGCCCCAAACACCGGTCAGCTTGTAGATCATCGGCATCAGCGAATGGGAGTTCTCCCAGACATTGCGCACGGAAAAATCCGAGACGACATAGGCCCGCGTCAGCGCCGCGAAGGAAAAGCCCACCAACAGGAACATCAGGACCGAGCCGAGCGAGGCGACATCCATCAGCGCCCGGTCATTGCGGCGCGCGCCGATCACCGGCAACGTCGAGACGATCAGCGCCACGCCGAGCGCCAGAACCAGGACATAATGGCCGATCTCGTTGATCATTTCGTCGCTCCGGTCTTGTCGGCCGAAGCCGCGCTGGTCGACGGCGTTGCGGCGGAAGGCTCTTCGCCCTCTCCCGCATGCTGCCACAGGCCCTTGTCCTTCAGCCGGTCGGCCACTTCCTTCGGCATGTAGTTCTCGTCATGCTTGGCCAGCACACTGTCGGCCACGAAACCATGGGTGGCGGCATCGAACATGCCTTCGGTCACCACGCCCTGCCCTTCGCGAAAGAGATCGGGCAGGATGCCGGTATAGCTGACCGGCACATTGGCCTCGCCATCCGTCACCGTGAAGCTGACCGTGCGACCCTCGCCGCGCTTGATCGAACCTTCCGCCACCAGCCCGCCAAGGCGGATACGAGTGCCGGGGTTGACCGGCGTCTTTTCCAGATCGGCGGGCATGTAGAAATAGGCGATCGACTGGCCGAAGGCGAACATCACGAGCAGCACCGCCGCAACGATGAAGCTCATGCCGCCGCCGATGATCGCCAGCCGTTTCTGTTTGCGGGTCATTGCGTCACTCCCTGCGGCGTGGAATCCTTCTGGCCATCCATGCGGATGGGCCCTGCGGAAACGCCCAGTTCCTTCGCCAGCGCCAGAAGCTGCCTGCCCTGTTCGCCCTCCGGCGGGAAAGCCTGCAGCCCGGCCCGCAAGGCTTCACCGGCCTTGGTTTGGTTCTTCAGCACGGAATAGGCGCGGACAAGCCGCATCCACCCTTCGAAATCGGCCGGGTTGTCCTTCAGCTTGGCATCGAGGTTCGCCACCATGCCCTCGATCATCGCCTGCCGGTCGGTGGCCGTCATGTCATTCGCCGCAGCCATGTCCTCAGCGGTCGGGCCGGGCGCGGCAAGGGTCGCCGGGCCACCGGTGCGGGTGATATGTTCTTGCACCAGCGAAAGCCACGGCGCGCCGGCCGGCGCATCGGCCGCCAGCGCTGCAAAGGCCGCGCCTGCTTCTTCCGCCTTGCCTGCCTGTTCCAGCGACAGCGCCAGATAGAAACGGGCGCGCGGATTGCCGGGCTTCAGCTTTTCGGCCTCAGCAAACGCATCCCGCGCCGCCTCGATGACGATGCCATCATTGCCTGCCACCAGCGTTTCGCCAAGGCCCGTCAGCCGTTCGGGGCTTGGTCCTAGAATACGAAGCGCATTGCGATAGGCAAGTTCGGCGTCGCCAAGCCGCAATGTCTTGAAATAGATCGGCGCCAGAACATCCCAGCCGCCGCCGTCCTCCGGGTTCTGCGCCAGGTGCCGCTCAGCCCGCGCGACCAGCAGGTTCATGTCGTTGCCGGGGTTTTCAAGGCGTGCCTCGAGCGGCATGTCCGGCGTGTCCGGACTGCCGTTCCAGATGTAAAGACAGAGCCCGAGCACTGGCAGCAGGAGGGTGATGAGGCTGGCGGCAAGATTGTGCCGGCGCGGCCGGGCATCCTTCGTCGCCACCTCTTCCGCCTCGGCGGCGGCCAGCAGGCGGCGGCCGATTTCGGCGCGGGCATAATCCGCCTCGGTCTCGCCGATCAGGCCGGTGGCGCGTTCGCGGTCCAGTTCGGCCAGCTGGTCGCGATAAACGGCAACCTCACCGTCGCGGCGCGTTTCGGGCGCCTCGGTCTTCCGCATCAGCGGGTACATCAGGACGATGGCGACAGCCGCCGTCAATATCGCAACGACAATCCAGAACATAAGGCTCAATTACTCGAATGCGCGGCACATGGAAACACGAAGCGCGGGGATGACGTGAATTTGAGACATCACGCCGCACCGCAGATCCCGTTTCGCTGTTCCGCAGTGCCTCTTTCTTGTCACCGCGGAAGGCCCATGACCTTGATTTACGTCAAACTGATCAGATCAGCGGAGACCAGCTTCCATCGTCATTGCGGCAGGCCGCGCCGCGCACCTTGATTTCGCGTCCATCAACGGTGAGGCTGTGTGAATATTGCCGGCAGTTCTGGTTACCGACCTGATAGGGCGCATTGGCGACCACCTGACCCTTGGCGTCATCACCGGTCCAGGCGACAGGCGTGCCGACCGGCGCCGTTTCCAGCGCCTTGTATTCGGCCTCCAGCGCCTTGGTCTGGTCGCCCCTGTCGAGCTCCACGCCGCTTTTCCCGACGATGCCGCCTTGCAGATTGGCAAGGAAAGGCGTGGAAGGCTGGGCCGAACGGCCAAAAAGGCTGCCGCCAGCCGGGCGGGTGCCCGTGGTGGTGCAGGCGCTCAGCATCGAAACGCACAGGATCGAGAGAAGTGCCGGGCGTGACACCAGCGAACGCATTGTCACGGAGCGGCAGCCATCATACACGTCAACCAAACCCTGTCCTCTTTCCTACCGCATTGCACCTAAAGCTTTTTCACTGTTCCTCGAACCGTGAAAAAACTCTAGCCTTTTGTTCTGGTGCATTTCCTGACGGGAAACCGGGGTCCACTTTCCCTGGAAATGCTCTAATGTACCGGCATTGAATTTCTTGCCTTTTTTCTCGGCTCACGCAAGCTCTTTCGAAAGGCCCGGCAAAATCAGATCGGCTTTCAGCCCACCGATGGCGCTGCGCGACAGCGAAAAGCGACCATGGTACTCTGACACCACCTCGGAAACGATCGACAGGCCGAGGCCCGTGCCCGGCCGGCTCTCGTCCAGCCGGCGGCCGCGTTTCATCGCTTCGCTGATCTGTTCCGGTTCCAGCCCCGGACCATCGTCTTCCACCGTCAGCTCCACCCAGGAGCGACGTGCCATTTCAGCGTCGGAAGACGGGTGCGTGCCGGCCGCAAGCGTGATGACCACGCGTGTCTGCGCAAAACGCGCGGCATTTTCGAGAAGATTGCCGACGACCTCTTCGAGATCCTGCTGTTCCATGCCGAGCACCGCGCCCGGTTGCTCGAAATTCAGCACGAACTGCTTCTCCGGGTTCAGGCGGCGCATCACCCGCACCAGCCGTTCCAGCGCCGGCTCCGCTTCCACACGGGCAAGGATCGAGCCGCGCTGGGCGGCGATGCGGGCCCGCGAGAGATAGGATTGCACCTGCGCCTGCATGGCATCCGCCTGCGCCCTTACCAGATCACCATGCTGTGGCTCCAGCGTGCGGGCCTCGTTCAGAAGAACGGCAATCGGCGTCTTCAGCGAATGGGCGAGATTGCCCACCTGCATGCGGGCGCGCTCCACAAGGCGGCGGTTGCTGTCGATCAGCGCGTTGACCTCATTGGCCAGCGGCTGGATTTCGCGCGGGAATTCGCCTTCGAGGCTCTCCGCCTCCCCGCCCCTGATCTTGCCGAGCGCCACGCGCGCCTGATCGAGCGGCCTGAGACTGTAGAGAATGGCGAGGCCGTTGACGACCAGACTGCCGACACCGAAGACGGCCAGCGCCAGATAAAGGCTATTGGAGAAATCGCGCACATCGTCTTCCACGACGTTCAGGTTGCCGGAAACACGAAACCGCGCCGCGCGGCCTTCGCCATCCAGCACGACTTCCGTTTCCGCCACGCGCACCTTGTTGCCGGCCTCATCGGTCACGGCATAAAAACGCTCATATCTGTTGTCGAAGGGCGCATCGAGAATGCTCGGCACCGGCAGCGTAGATACGCCGAGCGAGGAAGAAACCAGCGGCGCGGTCTGGAAATTGCCGAGCGGCTCGACAACCCAGTACCAGCCGGTATCGGGCTGCGAGAAGCGGAGATCGCCGAGCTGCGGGCTGCCGGCCAGCGTATTCTCGTTGGAAATCGTCACCGAGTTGATGACGTTATAGAGCTGCGCCCTCAGAAGATCGGTGAAGCTGCGCTCAACGCCCTGCCGGTACAGCGTCGAGATCACGACGGCGATCACCACCAGCGCCAGCACCGACCAGAGCGAGGCGAGCAGCAGAACGCGGGCGGTGAGGGAATTACTTCGCATCTGCCGGCGCTTGCATCCGGTAACCGAGACCACGGATCGTCTCGATCAGATCAACCCCGAGCTTCTTGCGCAGACGTCCGACAAACACCTCGATCGTATTGGAATCGCGGTCGAAATCCTGATCGTACATGTGTTCGACCAGCTCCGTGCGCGAAACGACCTCGCCCATGTGGTGCATGAGATAGGACAGGAGCCGGAACTCGTGCGAGGTGAGCTTCAGCGTCGTGCCGTTAACGGTCGCCTTGGAGGATTTGGTGTCGAGCCGGACCGGGCCGCAGACAAGTTCGGAAGAAGCATGGCCGGCGGCGCGGCGGATGAGCGCGCGCACGCGGGCAAGCACTTCCTCGACATGGAAAGGCTTGGTCACATAGTCGTCGGCACCGGCGTCGATGCCGGCCACCTTGTCGCTCCAGCGGTCGCGGGCGGTGAGGATGAGCACCGGCATGGCCTTGCCGGCCGCGCGCCATTTTTCGACGACGGTAATACCGTCAAGCTGCGGCAGGCCGATATCGAGGACGATGGCGTCATAGGGCTCGGTATCACCGAGGTAATGCCCCTCCTCGCCGTCGAATGCCTGATCGACGACATAACCGGCCTCTTTGAGAGCATCGGTCAGCTGACGATTGAGATTGGCATCGTCCTCAACAACGAGAATACGCATTGTCCGCCCTTTCCTTACGTCCCGGCCAGCGCGCGTGGCCGGTCATGCTAAATGTGTCGGATTGTTTTCCGATATTTCGGCGATGCGGGCAAGCTACATCGGCACGCGCATCGTTACCTTGCGCGGGCGCTCGCCATTGCCCTGGACGAGAACGGTGACGACACAAGACTGACCGTCGCCGGAAGGATAGACTGAAAGCAGCTGGCCGCCGGTTTCACGCACCACGCGGGCCACGGCTGCGCCGCAATCGCTGGCAGCCAGAATGTAGTGGCCCTGCAGATCAGCCTCGGGCGCCGTGAAACCGGAAAGCCCGGCTGCAAGCGTCGCGATGATGAGAGGTGATGCCATTCTACAAACTTCCACAAGAACCGGGTGCGTCTCGAACCCTATCGTGACCGAATATGTAGCGCAAAGCGTCTGAATGGCAAATGAATGCCGCCCCCGCCGCAGCGGTGCGTGGCGGGAACGGCGTGTTTGCGGGCGGCGTCAGCGGATGGCGCTGGTCGCCGAAAGGCGGCCGTAAAGTGCGATCAGGCCGCCGATTCCGCCCGCGACCGTCACCAGCCCTTCGGCGAGTTCGCCCTGCACGCCGGCGGGCAGATCGAAACCGGCAATGCTGAAAAGCGGAGCAAAAACCGCAATCAGCGCGCCCCAGATCGTGCGGGATTGATACCATGCCTTGGTACTGTCCATAATCTCGTCCTTTGCGTTGTTTTTCAGGCACATGTCAGAGCGGGAGAAGGGCCTCGGCCACCACCCCCGAGGGCACCGCGCGGCCGAGCTGGCGGACACGCACGGAAATGTGATCCCGCAGGACCGGGAAATCTGTGAGTTCATCTGCGGCCGGGTAAAACCAGAAGGGTTCTGCAACCTCCACCTTGCGCCGCACGGCTTCGCCGTCCAGCACCTCGACGCGGTAAAGCTCGAAGGGCTCCTCAAGCGGGATGTCGCTCGCATCCCAGCCATCGGCCTCCACCCGGCCGCGACGCTTCCATTTGAGGAGAATGCCGTCCCTCCTGCGCTCGCCGGAAAGGTGCACCGGCGCAAGCGGCATCAGCGCCCGCACGCCACCCTCAAAGGTAAAGGGCCCGGCCGACGCACCCGCCGTGCCCGCCGCTTCCGCAATCCAGTTCAGGCGTCGTCCGCCCTCGCTTGCGGCAAGACCGAGCGGCTGCACCGCCGCATCGAGAACCACCACCGGAGCCCCTTTCGGCGCGCCTGCGGCAAGCGCATCCTCCGTGCCGGCGAGACCCCGCAGGAGCGCGGAGAGCCGCCAGCGCGAGTGTGCGATTTCTTCGGCTTTCGCGAAGGCGACGATCTCCCAAACGCCGTTTGCAGCCTTGATGGCGAGACGGTTCTCGCCGTTCAGCACCGAAAGCTCTGCGGCCGATGACACTTCACCGGCGGGAAGATCGATCAGTATGGTGTTCTTGCGGTCGAAGCGGCCGGAGGGTCCGGGCGTTAGCGGTTGTGCCAGCGCGCCGATCGTCGCGCGCCGGTCGAGCAGCACGCGCTGGCGATACCCTTCCGTACCGGGCGATGAAGAAACGACAATGGGCCGCCAGGGCCTCGCAAGGGCGGCAATCCGCGCCGATTCTTCCGGCGTGGCGCCATCGTGATATGGCAGATCGAGAAACAGCACCTCCGGGGCGAAACCTTCGGCACCGCTTGCGCCGACGCTGCGCCGCTCCTCCGTGCCGTTGGCGACGGCTGAAAAGGCCGGCGAAAAAGCCCGCGCCTCCACCTGCCGCACCGCGCCATCCTCGATGCGGCTGACCAGAAACCGCCCGGCCGGCGCCTGCGGAAAGACACCCTCCGAGAGGCGGATGCAATCGCCGGGTTCAAGCGTGATATCGGATGGCGGCAGGGCGAAGCGCAGGCTGCGCCGGGCCTGACGGTTGTCGCGCAACAGCGCTTCCACCGCCGCTTCCGCCGTTTCCGCCGGCAAAGCGGCGTTAAGATCGAGCCGCATCACCCGGCTGCCGGCATTGTCGATACGGCGGGAACGCGCGCTCGCCTGCTCATAATCGAGTGCCGGATTGAACGAGGACAGCACGGCTTCTGCCGCGAAATCACTGTCATGGCCGCGATTTTCAGACCAGAGCGGCTCGTCCTCCAGATCGGCCAGCACGGCGATATCGCGGACGGGCATAAATGCCATATTGCGGGAGCGGAAACGCAACGTACCTCCCTCCTCCGCCGCATCCACCTGAAACGCCGCCATCAGCGGCTCCAGCAGGTTGCGGGCCGAGGTTATGTCGCCCTGCACATAACCGGTCAGATCGCCGCTGACGGCTGAGACGTCAAAGGCGGAAAAACCGTGATCCGTGAGGATGGCGGCGATGGTGTCGGCAAGAGTGGCCGTTCCCAGCCTCCCGTTCAGCCAGTGGCCGGTGCGCCAGTTTGCGCCATCGCTCCAAACCGCGCCATTCTGCGGAAAGGCGGGGAAAGGCCGTGCATCCCAGGTCCAGAGATAGACCCGGTTTTTATCCACCATCGCCGCCTCCCCCTCACCCCAGTGGTCGAGATGCGCTTCCAGAAACCGCCGCTGCTGGCTGTCGGCGCGGCTACGGCGGGAAAAATGGGGAAAGGCGTTTTCCGCCGATTTCGGATCGGGAAAGACGTTGGGCCGCGTCGCACTCTTGTCCACCGCCGGGCAGCCGAGTTCGGTAAACCAGATGGGTTTTGCGCCCGGCACCCATGCGGTCGGCGCGGGTTTCTCCGCGCCGCGCACCCGGTCATAGTGAAGGTTTCCCCACCAGTTGCGAAGGTCCTTGTAACGGAACATCCATGGCTTGCCCGTCAGCCCGTCCGTTATAGGCGTGCGCCGCCGCGCCGCGCGGTCGGCGTCGCTTGCATAATACCAGTCGAAACCCTCGCCGGTCGTGATGGCGTAGCTGAAGGCGCTGGCATCGTCCGGGCCGCTCATGCCGTCGGGATTGCCGTTGGTGGCATCCTCATCACGCCAGTCGGAAAGCGGCATGTAATTGTCGATGCCGATGGCGTCGATATCAGGGCTCGCCCAGAGCGGATCGAGGTGGAAAAACACGTCGCCCGAGCCGTCCGCCGGCTGATGGCCGAAATATTCGCTCCAATCCGCCGCATAGGTGAGCTTCGTCGCTGGCCCCACGATGGCCCGCGCATCGCCCGCTAGCCGTACCAGCTCCTCGACGAAAGGAAAGGTATCATTCTGGCCGCGGAGTGCGGTGAGCCCGCGCAGTTCCGAGCCGATCAGGAAAGCATCCACCCCGCCCGCCTTGGCCGCCAGCCCCGCATAATGCAGCACCATGCGGCGGTAACCGTCCTCGCGGTTGCAGAAGGCTGAAACCTGTGCCCGTGCAGCAGCGCTGCGATCCGGGGAGCCGGCCCTGCCGGGTGCGGGAAAACAGGTGATGCGGCCGCGCCAGCCATAGGCTGCCTGCTCGCCATCGCCATAGGGATCCGGCAGGCCGTTGCCGGCGGGCACATCCATCATCACGAAAGGATAAAGGCAGACCCGCAGGCCCCGGGCCTTGAGATCGGCAATGGCCTGCAACACGCTGTCATCATCCGGTGTGCCACCATAGGCGGGGCCGCCGCCATGGTGGCTGACCAGATGCGCCTCCCCGCGCGAAAGGCCGGCGACGGACCATGGCGTCGTTTCCCCATCTCGGTCCGCCACTTCCACACCGGGCAGGATGCGGCATTCACCCGCCCGCATATCCGTGCCGAACCAGCTCACCACCAGCGCCACGCTTTTGAGATTGGGGCAAAGCGCCTGCAATTCGTCGATCGCCGCCTGCCAGTCGGTCCCGGCGGTCAGATTGTTGCGGTTCATGATGCGGCTCTGGCCGATACCCGTGCGTTCGCTGACCTGCGTGGTGGCATAACCGTGTTCGGTCGCGCCCGGAATGACGGTGATGGCGCGGATCTGACCTTCGAGCTTTCCGACCGGTCGCACCACTTCGAACTGCATTAGCGGAATGCGGTTGCCATAGCTCTCGAGCGGCAGACGTTCGAAGACCACATAGGCAAGTCCGCGAAAGGCCGGCGCGTTGCCTGTCCCCTGCTTCGCCTCGATCAGCGGATCGGGCAATTGCGTTTCGCTGCCGGGGTAAAAGCGCATCTCTACGCCGGTGAGGTCGATTTCGCGCCCGTCGGCCCAGACGCGCCGCACCATGGCCGCCTCGCCTTCGCACAGGCCCACCGCGAGATTGGCGAAATAACGGAAACTCTCCACCTTCGGGCCGCGATTGCCCTTGCCGCCACGCCGCTCAACCTCGACGTTTTCCTCGAAACGAGTCGCCCAGATGAGCGTGCCGCCGATCCTCGCCGTACCATAAAGCCGGTTGATCGCGGCCCCCTCATCCGCACCGGGAATACGCGCCGTCGAAAGACGGGCGCCGGACACCGTCCGGCCGTTCGAAAGCAGTGCGCGGTCGACGGCATTTCCTGCCAGTGCGCCGGCCGCCCGGCCGATGATGGCGCCAACGGGGCCGAAAATGCCGCCGAGTGCCGCGCCCGCCGCCTGAAAAACGATTGTCGCCATGTTTGCCTCGAAAAAATTCAGGGATCAGGAAAACGGAAGGCACCAGCAATACGCCGCTTCCAGCCCGGCACGAGAGCCGACCGCACCACCGCCGCCTGCTCATAGGCATGGATGAAATGCTCTGGCCCGGCGAGGATGCCGAGATGTTTTGCCGCCGCATCGGCCCGCCAGCGAAACAGCAGCAGATCTCCCGGCCGTGCCTCCGATATGCCCGCAAGCATCGTGAAATGGCGTTTCGCCGCCGCCATCAGCCGGTCCTCGCCGCCGCGTTCGGCCCAGTCCGGCGCATAGGGTGGCGGCAATTCCGGTTCGTGCCCGTAAAGCCCGCGCCAGACGCCGAGGATCAGGCCGAGGCAATCGCAGCCGACACCCTGCAACGAAGCCTGGTGCCTGTAGGGCGTGCCGATCCAGCTTTCGGCCAGCGCCAGCACTCTTTCTGCTGTATCACTCATGGAAACAGCGCTCCGCCGTCATGGCTCTGACCGCCGTTTGCATAGGAATAGGCGAAATCCGCCCCCGGCAGATGCGGAAAGCCCCTGAAATTCAGATGATTGGCGAATTTCGCCCGGCAGGTGGCAAAACTCTTGTCGCAGCCGGCGGTCACCGAAAAACGATCGCCCGGCGATGGCATCCGCTCCGGCGCCAGCCAGAAGGAGAGAAGCACGCCGCCATCACGCCGCTCATGGCCGTCAAGGTCGAAAGCCTTGCCAGCGAGGCTGCCGGTCAAAAATCTGAGTTTGCCCCGGTTAAAGAAACCCTCGGCAAAAGCATCGAGCCCGGCGACCAGCAGCTTGCCCGAAGCGTCCACTGCCGCCACGCTGCCATGCCCGGCAAACCGCGCAAGATCAACGCCGCAGCGCCCGTCGCCGAGTGCGGCATCGCAACGCCGCCCATAGCTCCTGCCCTGCGGCTGGCCAAGACGGTGGGCGATGCTGCGCAATTCGGCGCGGAAGGCCCCGCCCGCCCGCGTCACCTCGCCGATCTCGCGCAGGCTGAGCAGCGCATGTTCGTCCGGCGCCTGCCAGTTGACGAGGAACAGTTCCACCTTCGCGCCATCGAAACGCCCGGCGGCAAGATCGTCCTCCACAATCGCCTCGCTCGAAAAACCGCCCGCCACCTCGCCAGCGTTCGCGCCCAACCCCGTTTCGCTATCGCTGTCGCTGGCCGAAAATCCGCTGACGGCAAGGAAGGCTGTGCCGCCGAAGGACAGCGTCTCGTCATGGTCGGTAAAACCCATCACGACGCCGTCCGCCAGCGTCACCCGCCAGCAATGGCAGGTGGTCGTGGCATCCCCCTTCAGATGATCGGCAAGGGCAGCGGGCATGGTCTTCATGGCAGGATTTCCGTCAGCGGAATGGAGGGAATGCGGCCGGCTTCAAAGGCGGTCACGTTGATATCGATACGGTCGATGGCAAAGCGCACCGGCACGTCGAACTCAAAACCGGCGCGGACGATGGCACCGGCAGGCGGCACCCGCCCGGTTCGGAATGCCACCATGCCGGTCATATGATCGACCGACAGATCGGACGGTGTGGCCTTCACCCCCTCGACCGAAACGATGACCGACCCTTCGACCGGCTTGTCGATGCGGCGGGAAAACGAGCCGCCGGCATCCGCATAGGTCTTCATCAGTTGAAAATCCGCCGTCGCCCCGTCGCCGATACCGATCCTTTGGTCGGTCGCCGCGGGGGTCTCTCCCGGCGCACAGGATTTGAAATCCACGGGATCACGAAAGCGAAAACCGTAGAGTTCCCCGCGCCTTGCCTCGAAAAAGGCCAGCACCTCATAAAGATCGGCAACGGAGCGGATGCCGGAGCCGGCGTCATAGGCGCGTCTGGCGTTCCTCCAGCGCTGGTTGCGATTCTCCCGGCCGTTGGAAAGATTGACGATATCAGTCCGCCGCACCGGCCCGCCGCTGACGCCGAGCGCCAGCCGCAGCGGAAACCGCACTTCATGAAATGCCGCCATGTGGTTGTTCCTGGATTCGTTTTGATGGTTGGGAAATGGGAAGGACGACGCACGGCAAGAAGGAGGAGCGGAGGAGCCCATGCGTCGTTCGCTCTCCTCTCCTCATCCCTGTGCTAACCACAGGGCGGCGAGGCAGTCCTTTCAGCCCAATGACTTGGTTGGCTGGATTCCTATGTCAGGCACAGGAATGGAGATGGGCGCGCGCCTGTGTCACAATCCCCGCTGGCCACGCCCGACGCTGCGCGCCAGCATCGCGGCAATCTGCCCTTCGCTTTTCCGGAAGCTTGCCGCATCCGTGGCCGTCACGTTAAAAACGATCTGCGCCCCACTCCCGCCCGCGGGTGTAGCGACACCGAGACCACCGTCCGAACCGCGCTTCAGCGGCAGGATCGCCTCCGCCCCCGCTTCCCCCATCAGGCCAAGCCCACCACCCATCGGAAAGAAGGTGGGGCTGGAGACCACGCCGCCCTCCGCAAAAGGCGTGATGCCCCGCCCCGGCACACCGCCATCGGCAAAGGCGAAGAGCGAACCGCCGCCGTTCAACAACCCGCCGACGGCGTTGCCGATCATGTTCTCCAGCGGTTTCAGCCCGGCCGAAAGCGCGATGCCCGACAGCCGCTGCCCGAGCCCGCGCAACACATCATCGAGCCCCCTGCCACCCGTCGTCGCCGCCTGGAGCGCGGAGGTCAGCGCCGCCCCGAACCGCTCCGAGCGCCTCTCGAGATCACCCATCACCTCGGAGAGCGCTTCCGCCTCCTCCCGGTTCTCCGCAATCGATCCTTCGCCCGCCATCGCGCTTGCCTTTCTGATTCAACTGGGGAATGCATGGTGCTGAAACAGCTTTTTAAAAATCCATTGCCTCAGCCCAAATCCCTTTAAAAACCCAACTTCTTGGGTTATGGTTCTCATGGTCACCGTTCTGCGCCAGCATGGCATGCGTTTCGTCATCTACACGGCTGATCACGAGCCGCCGCATGCCCATGTCTCCGGAGAGGGTGAAGCCCCGTATCGATATCGTCAGCCTCACCGTTCTCACACAGGGCGGCATGTCGGACCGGGATGTGCGGCGCGCCGTTGCCGTTATCGAAGAGAACCGGACGCTGTTTATGGAAATCTGGAGACGATATCATGGTTGAAATCAGCGACACCGAACTCGCCGCCGCCAAGGAGCGCTGGCAAAAGGAACGTGCCGGGCGCCCCATTCCGGTCTCCGTGCGTTTCGAAGCGGCGTCGGCGCGCGTCATCGTCGATTTCACCAATGGCGCCTGCTTCATGTTTCCGGCCCGGGCACTGGAAGGCTTACAGGACGCCACGGCAGAGCAGCTCGCCGAAGTCGAACTTCTCGGCGAGACGGGCCTGCATTGGGAAAACCTCGATATCGACTATACGATCGCCGGCCTGATGAACGGCATCTTCGGCAGCCGCACATTCATGGAAGCGCAGCGCAAGGGCGGGCAATCCCGCTCCCCGACCAAGGCGGCTGCCAGCCGCGCCAACGGTGCGAAGGGCGGCCGGCCGCGAAAGATGCCCTGACGCCCTCACCCATCCGGAAACCGCCGCATCATCGCCTCCATCGCCTGACGGTCAGGGCCGCGCGGAACGGCGTTGCCGCCCGTCATCGCGAAGAACTCCCTCGGCGTCAGCCGCCAGAAGATTTCAGGGGAAAGCCGCAGCAGGCAGAGGCCGGCATGGATGGCCGCCGGCCAGGGAAAGGGGCGTGTTGTCGCCTCACCTGCTGCGGCGCTCAAGGGTCCGGCGTTGCATCACCTTTGAAGCCGCCGAAGCTTGCAGTCAGAAGATCGGCGACGATCGCGGCGTGGCCGGCAATGCCGCCTTCCACCGTCGCGGCCGCCACATCCTCGTCGGAAAACACGTTGCCCGCGCCGCGCAGGCCCGCGCCGATGACCCGGATCATGTCGGCCGCCTTCATGCGACCGCTGGCGAAACGCTCGGCGAGCGCCGTCAGATCATCGGCAGCAAAGGCGGTTTCGAGTTCGGCGAGAGCCCCGAGCGTCAGGCACAGGATGCGCCTTTCGCCGTCGATCAGCGCCTCTATCTCACCGCGATGGCGGTTCGCCCGCCCGTAACGCAAACGCTCAGGCATCACAGCACTCCGAAAGTGAGGAGACCGGCGGATTCCAGCGCGATCTCGAATTGCACCTCGCCATCGTGGCGGCCCGAATATTCGAGCGCGACGATCTGGAACGGTCCGGCAATGGTGCCGAAATCGGGAATGACGATCTGCCAGCCCGGAATGGTGCCGGCAAAAAACGCGCCGCGCACCAGCGCATCGCTCGTCTGGTCCTTGAAGATGCCGGAAGCCGTCAGCGATGCACGCTGCACGCCGGCACCGGAGAGAAGCTCGCGCCAGCGGCCGGCACTTTGTGCATCCGTCACGTCGACCGCCTGCGCGTTGAAGGCCAACCGCTTGGTTCGGAGGCCGGCCACCGTTTCATAGGAACCGCCATTGTCGATCTTCAGCAGCAGGTCCTTGCCCTTTTGCGCCACCATGTTGTTTTCCTTTCTCGATTGCTGTTGCGGGGGTGCGGTGGGCCTGCTACCAAATGGTTTCCAGCCCCTCGCACCCCGCGATTTCACCATGTCCGACGCTTCCCCCACGACGTCCCGCGTGCGCCTTATCGGTGTGCTGGCGCTTGGGCAGATCGTCAGCTGGGGCAGCGGTTTCGACATGCTGGCCATTCTGGCGCCACGCATCGGCAGCGAACTGGCGATCGGCAACGAGATCGTTTTTGCCGGCCTCACCATCATGATGCTGATCAGCGCATTTTGCGGCCCGCTGCTTGGAAGAACGCTCGTCCGCCGCGGCGCGGCACCCGTGCTGGTGGCGGGTTCGCTGCTTTTCGCAGCCGGTTTTGCCGTGCTCGCCTTTTCGGGCGGTGTCACAAGTTATCTTTTCGGCTGGGCCGTGATGGGCCTTGCCGCAACCTGCGGCTTGACGACGGCTGCCCATACCGCCGTGGTGGAACGCGTGGGTGCGGAAGGTGGCCGGTTGCTGGCGCTCCTGATGCTGTTCACCGGGCTTTCCGGGGCGGTTTTCCTGCCCCTCACCGCGCTTGTGGAACAGCATCTCGGCTGGCGCGGCACGCTTTTGCTCTATGCCTGTCTGCAGATCTTCGTCCTTCTGCCGCTCTATCTTTTCGTCCTTCCCGGCCGTCCGGCCAGCACGCAGGCAAAGCGGCAGAAAGCGGACGCCCTTTCGCCCTCACCGGTCGATACACGCCGGGCCTTTCTGCTTCTGGCGGCCATGACGACGATCAGCGCCTTTACGACCTTCGGCCTGTCGCCGCTGCTGCCGCTGTTCCTGGTGCAGGCGGGCGCATCGCAATCGTTTGCCGTGCAGCTGGCATCGGCGCGCAGCCTGCTGGCAATTACCGCACGCGGGCTGGATTTCCTGCTTGGAAAACGCGGCAGCCCCTTCGTCACCGCCGCGATCGGCCTCTGTCTCCTGTTCCTGTCGCTGCTGCTGTTGCTTGGCTTTGCCCCGGCCATGCCGTCCTTCATCGGTTTCATCGTGTTTTTCGGTTTCGGCGCCGGCGTGCTCACCGTCAGCCGGGCGGTGCTGCCGCTCGCCGTGTTTTCGCCGGAGGACTATGGGCTTCAGGCTGCGCGCATCTCCCTGCCGCAGAACCTTGCCATCGCCGTCGCGCCGGTCATCTTCACGCTGGCGCTGGATCGCGGCGGGGTGGCGGCCATGCTTGGCATCGCCGCCGTGCTGATCGGCATTTCGTTTGTGCTGCTGATCGCTCTGTGGCGAACCGTGCGCAGACAAGGCTTCTGAAACAGCGCTATTCCGTCACCGCCCGGAAACGCATCTCCGTAACAAAATTCCGGGTCTTCGCCTCGCGCCGCGAGCGGCTGGAGACAAATTGCAGATTGACGAGAGAGACGCCGGCAATCGACAGCGCCGCATCGTCGAGCAGGTTCTTCACCCCAGCGGCGATCTCCCCCGCACCCTTGCGGCCATTGGCATCGCTCCAGATTTGCAGCGACAGGAAATGTTCCTCGGCCTTTTCCGTCGCCGTCGAATAATCCCGGCTTTCAAGATCACCGACAACGATGCATGGCAGAACCGCGCGTGGCAGAAGCCGGTCGACCATGCCGCCGGGGATGAGCGCCGTCAGCGCCGCATCACCCGTCAACCGCGCAAAAATCGCCAGCAGCAATGGGTTGGCAGCGCTCATCGACTTTCCTCCTCGCAACGGCAGACGATGAAGCGGCGGGTCTCATCCGGATCCATCACCGCCCGGATCGCCAAAATCCGGTTGCCTTTGCGAAAGCGCATGCCGACGGTAACGTCGCTGCGAAAGGCCAGCCATATACGGTGGGTGATCGTCACACCCTCGGCCGAGGCCCGCTCGTGGGAGGCCTCGGAAACCGGTTCGATGGCCGCCCAGAGCGACCGCAGCACAGTCCAGCCTTCCGTCGCACCGCCCTGCCCGTCCGGTATTTCTGTGTGCAGCTCCAGCTCCAGCCGCGCCGTCAGCTTGCCAGGGTCGATAAAAACGAGGTTCATGGCTCAAAGCCCCAGGCGGCAGAAAGGAGCCAACAGCCGCTCGTAACCGGCAGGAATCGCCGCAGGCTGGTTTTCCGGGGCAACCACACCGCGAAAGGCGAACATCTGCGCCACATGCATCAGCATGGCGCGTTTCAGCGTGTCGGGCACCTCGGTGCCAGCCTCGCCGTAACCGGCGATGAAATCGATCTCGATGCCGTTCATCGCCCGCCCCGGGCTCGGCGGGTCACGCAGCCACAGCCGTGCCGGGCGCGCCGTGCCGTCGAGCAGCCTGTCGGCGCCGGTAATGTCCGCCGCGCGGCCTTCACCATCAAAAACCAGAATCGTTTCGATGGCTTGCACCGGTCCCTTGCCAATCAGAATCACGCCGTTCTGAGGCCACCGGTCGAGATAAAGCCGCCAGGTCTGACGGATGAGGCAAAGCCCGGTCGCGCGTTCCAGATGCTCGCGGGCGGTGCGCAACAGCGCGGCAAGCAGCGCGTCCTCGTCTCCGCCATCGAGACGCAGATGCGCCTTGACCTCGGCAAGCGTCAGCGGCTCCGCCTGTGGCGGATGAATGAGGGCATAGGTCATGGGGTCTCCGGAAAAGAAGGTAGTCGAGTGGGCGAGCGGGTGCGTCTTTCGCCTTCTCCCCCGCCGGGGAGAAGGTCGCGGCAGCGGGTTGAGGGGGCAAGCTCTCCGACATCCGGCAAGGTTGCCGCCTCATCTGTCCCTTCGGGACATCTTCTCCCCGACGGGGAGAAGAAGAGGCCAATACTGCGGCTATCAATTCACCCCGAATTTCACCAGCTTGATCGCCTCGAAACTCTGAACGCCGCCACCCACACGTTTGGTGGTGTAGAACAGCACATAGGGTTTCGCCGAATAGGGATCGCGCAGGATGCGCACGCCGGTACGGTCGACGACGAGGTAACCGGCGCGGAAATCACCAAAGGCGATGGCGAAGCTGTTGGCCGCCACATTCGGCATGTCCTCCGCCTCCGTCACCGGAAAGCCCATCAGCGAGGCCGGCTGGCCTGCGGCGGCCGGCGGATGCCAGAGATAGGCGCCGCTGGTATCCTTGAAGCGGCGCAGCGCCCCTTGCGTCTTTCGGTTCATCAGGAAAGTGCCGTTCTGGCGATGGCCGGCCTTCAGCGCATAAACGGCATCGAGCAGCACATCCATCGGACCAGAGGAGGCGAAACCGGCCGAAACGCCGGTCGCGACATAACCGATATTACCCCAGCTCCAGCCATCATTGGCGACGGTGGTATAGGAGAGAAAACCCTTGGGCTTGTTGACGCCATCACCGGCGATGAAGGCGGCGGCCTCCTGTTCGGCAAATGCGATGTCCACCTCCGAGGCGATCCATGCTTCGATATCAACCGCCGCATCATCCAGCAGCCCCTGGGTCGCCGCCGGCATGGCATAAAGCTCCATGGTCGGGAAGGACAGTTCGGCAAGCTGCGGCGTTGCCGTCTGCGGGCGTGCCGCCGTTTCGGAGACCCAGCCGGTCGTCATGCCGCCGGGCGCGAAGGGTTTCTTCAGCACGGCGGCGGAAACCTGCCGCACGGTCGCCAGCGCCCGGATCGGCGAAATCGCCGTCATGCGCCGGCCGATCTCGCCATCCGTCTCGCTCGGCAGCAGAAAACCGCCATCCGCCCCGGTCGAACCGGCAAAGGCCTTTGCCTCCAGGTCGCGCAGCGCGCCCTCCTCACCGCGGCGGATATAGGCCTCGAAAGCCGCCTTGTGCTCCTCGGCATCGTGGGAAAGCGCATCCTTGCGGCCAAGCGCGGGTCGCGCCTTCTTGAGCGCCAGATCGTCCATGATCCTGCGGTTGTCGTCGAGCGCCTTGTCGATGCGGTCGAGCTTGTCGCGGGTCACGACATCTGCCCCCATCTTGCGCTCGATATCGGCAAGCCGCTGGTCGTTGGTTTCACGGAAGGCTTCGAAAGCTTCCATGAAGTCATCGAAGGCGGCTGTCACCGTATCGGGCACGGCCTTCACCTGCGGGGCGACGGTCATCGGGGCCGGTTTCGTCATCTGGTCTGTCATGTCGGTTTCCTTGTTCTTGGATGCCTGAAGGTCAGCGCTTGAAGGTGGTGTCGAACAGCGAGCGGGCGGCGCGGCGCATGGTTCGCACCAGTTCGGTCTCGCGGTCGCGGAAGAAGCGGGCATGCTTGACGTCGGAGACGCGGGCCGAGGGCAGCATCGGGAAGGTCACGACCGAGATTTCCCACAGATCGGCTTCCAGAATGCGCCGAACACCCGAGCTTGCCGCCTTGCCGGAGCGAACGGTGCGAAAGCCGATCGACAGCCCGTCCAGCGCGCCGGTCTTCATCAGCGAATGCACCTCGCGGGAACGGGCGACGCCGGGCGCGAGGATGCCTTCGACGTAAAGACCGCGCTCATCCTCACGGATGGTGCGCCATGCGCCGATCGGCTCGGCCGGATCATGCTGGTAAAGCATGCGGATACCGCCCGCACCGCGCTCCTCGATGGAGCGACGGAAAGCCCCGCGCTCGATCACATCCTTGCCGAGATCGACCTCGCCGAAGACGCTGGCATAACCGGAAAACGTGCCGTCGCTGGTAATGCCGCGCAGCTCCAGATTGGCGAATTTGCGCGTGGCGGGACGCGGCCCGCGATAAACGTGCATGAAAAACTCCTGCGATATGAAGGGGGAAAGGACGACGCCTGTCAGGCGCGCGGGCGCGCGCCGTATCGGTCGGCGATGCGCACCAGAACACCCAGCCCCCACCAGGCGCCCATGCTGGCGGCGGCGGAGCCGGCCACCATGATTTCCCGGCCCGAAAGTGCCCCGGCAATATCGAGCTGCTGCACGATCCACAGGCCGATCGGCCCGCCGAAGATCATGCCGCAGGAAACGCCGGTGACGAAACGGCTCGCCGCCTCGCGTTTGCTTTTCGGCAGCAGGTAAACGAGTGACACACCCGCGCCCGCCACGGCGCCGGTGATGCGGGCGGCCCAGATACCGGCCTCATTGGCGAATTCAGACATGGGTAATCATTCCCGTTTAGGATGTTGCAATCGGGCGAACGCATCGCGCCGCCCGCAGGCGCTTTTTGCGCGCCTGCGCTTCTGTGATTTTACGAATCTTCGGAATCGCTTGGGCGGAAGAGCTCACAGAGAGAGTCCGCTTCTTCAGAAAATGATTCAGCTGAACATCACACACTTCCAGAACGTGGTTTCGGCCGCTCAGTAACCGACGGCTTCGCGTTTTTCCTCGTCGCTCAGGAAGGATGCCGCACCGATGCGTGTCCAGAGCGCATCCCGTTCGCCGGCAAGCCCGGCGATCCTGTCGAGATCGGGCTCGAGCCTCAAGCCAGCGCCGAAAACCGGTGCCAGCCAGCCGCAGAGCCTTGCCGCCGTGCGATAAACGAGCGGCAGCACAGTGAGGCGATAAAAGGCGCGGTTCGCCTCCTGGTAATTGGCGTAGGTATTGTCGCCGGGAATGCCGATCAGCATCGGCGGCACGCCGAGCGAGAGCGCGATATCGCGCGCCGCACCGTTGCGTGCCTCCAGAAAATCCATGTCGCGCGGCGAAAGACCCATGGCCTTCCAGTCCAGCCCGCCCTCCAGAAGCAGCGGTCGGCCGGCATTCATCGCGCCCTGATAGCCCTCCTCCAGCTCACGCTTCAGCCGCTCATATTGCTCGGTGGAGAGATTGCCACCCTCCTTCGGCTGATAGACCAGCGCGCCGGAAGGCCGGGCGGAATTGTCGAGCAGGCGCTTGTTCCAATGGCTGGCCGCATTGTGAAGATCGAGCGCCGCACCGGCGGAGGCGAGCGGCGCAAAACCCACCCGGTCGTCCAGCGGATGGAAAAGCTTCAGATGCAGAAGCCCCAGCCCATCCCGCTCGGCGGCGATGCGGCGTGCGGCGCGGCCCTCGGCGCGGTATTCATAAGCCACCGGCCAGCCATCCGGCCCCTCGACGATGCTCACCCGGTCGGGCCTCAGAAGATGCAGCTCGCGCAACCGCCCGCCGACCGTGAGCGGTTCGATATAAGCGTTTCCGGCCAGCATGAGATGGCCATAAAGCGCCTCGAAAAAATCCGGCCCGCCCATATGGGCGCTCGGCTGCGACAGCAATGCCAGGAGCGGGTGATCGACCAGTTCCTCATCGCCGTCATAAACCAGCCAGCTCATGGAGGCGGACGCCTCCGCCACCATGCGGGCGGCGCGGTGGGCGACCGGGTTTTTCATGAAGCCTTCGCGGGCAAGGGCGGCATAGGAACGGCCGGACCAGAAGGCCTGCCCGCCCTGCACCGCCACCGCCACAAAGCCCTCGGCCATCTTCCGGCTTTCAGGCACGGCTTTGCCATCCACCGGGCGCCGCCGCGGCAGGGAGAAAGGAAATCGCATGGAGTTGTCCTTGTTGTGATGGCTTACAGCGCCCCTATGCCGTCACCCCGGACCGGAGCCGGGGTCCAGCCAGTCCAAGTCCTTGGGCTGAAAAGGCTCTTCCCGCCGCGCAGACGCGCGTCGGCTGGATGCCGGATCTAGTCCGGCATGACGGAGGAAGGTTTGCGCCCGTTGTCAGCAGCGTGCGCATGCGCCTTGCCTTCGCAGACGAAAGCAGACGTTACCGGATCGGCGCCTTAACCGCCGTATCGCTGTCGAAATCGGCGGCAACACGGGTCTCGCGCAGCGGCTTTACCGTGCGGGTGGAAAGATCATAGGCGGGGTCGGCCTTGTAGGCCGCCAGCGCCGCCTCGTTTTCGAACTCGCCATAAACGATGAAATCGACCGAGTTGCCCCATTGGTCCTTCTTCACATTCTCGCCGATTTCAAGCTTCAGCGCATGCGGTATCGCGGTGAGGCCGGAAAGCCCCTTGCGCACGGCGTCGCGGTTTTCTTCGGGAACGGTGAAAAAGACGATATGGCGGATCACGGTGTCACCTGTCATGCAAACTTAAAAGGCGGCCTTTTCGGCGCCGTGTAACGGGTTATCATCTGGCCCGCCCCGGTTCAATCCGCGCAGCGACAAGCGCGTGATGAAATGCGCGCCCAT
Source organism: Agrobacterium tumefaciens (assembly GCA_017744915.1). Classification (GTDB taxonomy): domain Bacteria; phylum Pseudomonadota; class Alphaproteobacteria; order Rhizobiales; family Rhizobiaceae; genus Agrobacterium; species Agrobacterium tumefaciens_I. The sequence goes on along the minus strand of JAGIAH010000008.1, from coordinate 174,586 downwards.
AACCGCCGACGAGCCGCGCCCGGTCACTGCCATTGATGATGGCACGCACGCCATCCCAATCCTCACGCGCGCCACTGAAGAAATCCGAAAGCTTGCGACCGGTAAAGCTGCCGCCCGCCATGCCGTGGATCAGGATCGCCGTCGCCACCTCCGCCTCCATGGCCCGCTCGGGGCGTTCCACAAGGTCTATGCCGGTGAGCGCTGACATGGCCTCGTAATTGCGGCGATGGGTCAGTTGCACGAAACCGCGCCCCAGCCAGCTTTTCCCGTCGGCATCGGGCCGCCAATAGGGTTTGCGTACCATCGGCAGCCGGCCAGCCGCAAAGGCGCGGTCGAGCCTTGCGATCGCCTCCGCATCGCTTGCCGCCAATGTCTCGCGCACCGGCTGCATGGTCGCCGCCGTCTCGTGAAAGGCTGTCGCCAGCATATAGGCCAGCCAGCGGGGGTCGCCACCCGGCATCGCCTTTTCGAACCCCGCCAGCATTATTTTCGTACCGGCAAGCTGGGCGGCGCGCAGGCGGCCGCCGAAGATGGAACTTCGCACCGACGCGAAGAATCGCGCCTCGTCATAGGCCATGGACGGCTCCTGAAAATGACGGGCAATATGACACCCGGTTTTCCACATGACGGCCACAGGGACTAAATCGATTTGAAAAAACCTTAATCGATTTTAATCCGCCGGCCGGGGTTTTGAGGTAAAAAATTCCTTGAATTCCGGAACCTTAGCGCGCTAACTCCATTCACCGCGCAATCTTGCAGCGTTAACCATTCAAGGAGGAATGCCACCATGACAGCGACAATCCCCCAGACCGTTTATGACCGCCTCGAAAACGAATGGCGCCAGATGCGCGAAACCGGCTCGCAGCCGAAACCGGCGCAATCTCCGAAGAAGTAAGACCTGCCGGGCGCCCGCTTGTGGGTGTGGATGGCACCGCGAATTTCTTCTCCCCGCCGGGGAGAAGATGGCCCGAAGGGTCAGATAAGAGGGAAACCTCTCCGAATATCTTTACCCCCTCATCCCGCTGCCGCGACCTTCTCCCCCTCGGGGAGTAGAAACAAGCGGCATACGCTCGCTTGAAAGCCAAGTGGCTCTCATGCGCGGAGGCGATGATTGAACAGCTCACATCCCCCGCACCCTCGGCTCATTCACCACCATCGTCGTCAGCGCCGTGATCGCCCAGACGAGCGCGTCCAGCCGGTCCGGCGAGCGCCCGGATGACAGGCCGTCGGGGCCGAAATCCGTCATCTGGTCCTCCAGCTTTTCAAACCGGCCCGCGTGGCGCACCCGGCCCTGCTCGTAAAGGGCCGCGACCGGCTCGGCGCGGGTGAATTTGCCACGGCTTGCCCGCACCAAAGTCAGCGGCAGGTTCGCGTCTATGCTCTGCAGCATGGCCCGCACCATTTCGCCACCCTGATTGACCTCGGCCACCACCCGGTCGGCCTCCTGGCGGCAGAAGGCGGCAACCACGGCGCGCGCCCAGCCCGCCGGCGTTTCGCCTTCCACCGAACAATCCGCCAGCACCATGAGCCGCCCGGACATGCCGAGCCCCGCCACGACGATGCCGCAGCAGGAGTTCTCGCCCATTCCGGCGGGTGGATCGACTGCCACCACGATCCGCGACAGCGGCTCATGTGTTGCTTCGATGATCGCTTCCAGGTCGGCACGTTTCCACAACGCGCCCTCCCGTTCATCGATCAGCTCGCCGCCGATTTCCTGACGGCCGAGCCGCGTGCCGCCGTAACGCTCCTCCATGGCCTTCAGGAAGCCGGGCGAGAGGTTCTGTGCATTCATCGCCGTCGGCATCCGCGCCACCCGGCTTGTCGGATCAGAAAGCAGCGCCTTCAGCAAGGGAATGGGCCGCGGCGTGGTGGTCACCAGTTGCCTTGGCGTCTCGCCCAGGCGCAGGCCGAATTGCAGCATGTCCCAGGTTTCCTGCGGATATTTCCATTTGCCCAGCTCATCCGCCCAGGCCATGTGAAATTGCGGGCCGCGCAGGCTTTCCGGGTCTTCCGAGGAAAACACATGCGCCATCGCGCCATTTGGCCAGACAAGCCGGCGGCGCGAAACTTCGAAGGCGGGGCGATGGCGGCGGGCAATGCGGCAGATGCCGGAAATGCCGTCGATCATCACCTCGCGGGCATCGCCCAGCGTTTCCGCCACCAGCGCGATGCGCAGATCCGACTGCTTGCCGGCGGAAGCGACGGCGTGCACCCATTCGGCCCCCGCACGGGTCTTGCCGGAACCGCGCCCGCCGATCAGCAGCCATGTCCGCCAGTCGCCTTCCGGCGCCTGTTGTGGCAGGTTGCCGATGAAACGCCAGTCGCGCAGCAGGTTGAAGACCTGTTCCTGCCGAGCGGCTTCCGTGGAAGGGTCCACCATTCTTCAGTCAGACCCCGCTGCAGTGCCGGATGCGGCTATCGTCTCCAGCCTCTCGCGGCATTTCTGCTCGGCCAGTTCGTCGATACGTTTGAGGAAATGCGCCACCGCCGCCTCGTAATCTTCCGTATCGGTTTCATCCTCGTCCATAAGCGCCTGCCGCTCCTCCGCCAGCACCCTTTGCAGGGCGTCGATCCGCTCCAGCGTGCGAACGATGAGCGACAGCTGATCCGTTGCGATTTTCACATCGGCGCGGGCCTGCTTGGCATCCGTATCGTCGGTGCCCGGCAAGAGCCCCGCCTCGCCCGCTTCGCGCAGATTGCGGTACATCGAGAATTGCTCGCGCATCTCCACCGTCAGCTCGTTCAGCAATTGCCGCAGACTGCCGTTGCGCGCTGCATCCTCTGCGGCCAGCCTGTCGGCCCGCGATTTGGTTTCGGGCGCGGCTTCCGGCATGTCCTCACCGGCATAAGCGGGCGTCTCCGGCCAGGCTCCGTAGAGCGCCGGGTCGCAATTGTGAGAGCTTGTCATGGGATTGGCCTGCGGAGAAATAAGATGGACAGGGGATGGGCGCAAAGCGGTTTATCCGGCACCCTCTTCCCTGTGCTTGTCACAGGAATGAGGGCAGCGGGCAAAACTCTCTGTCAGCCGCAAATCTCCGACCGTAACCAAACACTATCAAACCACCGTCACGCTGTAAAGGATTATTTTCCTATTATCGTGATTTTTATCCTGACGCCGGCATTTGCACCCTGGCCCGCCACATATTACACTCGCGCCGCAAGCGGTGGACAGAAGGGGCAAGTCAAGTTGGTAAAACAATGGGTTGAGCGGTTGTTTGCGGGTCTTTCGGCAACCGGCATCGTCTTCGGCACGGTTCTCTTCTGCGCTTCACTCACGCCCTCGCTGCTGCCGCGCACATGGCTGATGCAGGGCGTTCTGTGCGGTTTTTCCTTCGCGATCGGTTATCTGATCGGTGTCGCCTTGCACGCCATCTGGGCCTATCTGGAGCTGCCCGAACCCTCGCGCCACAATGCCCGCGGCGTTCGGTTTCTTATCGCGCTCGCCGCTGCCATCACGGCGATTGCGTTCCTGTGGCAGGCGAAGGACTGGCAGAATTCCATTCGCGTGCTGATGGAGCTCGATCCGCTACCGAGCGCCCATCCCACCAAGACCGGCGGCCTTGCTGTGCTGGTTGCGGCCCTGCTCATCGGCGCCGGCCGGCTTTTCCAGCTGATCCGCCGGTTCTTTGCCGCACGCAGCCAGCATTTCCTGCCGCGCCGGCTCGCCAATGTTCTCGGCATCACCGCCGCCATCGTGCTGTCATGGATGCTGCTCAACGGGCTGATCTTCGATATCGGCCTCAGATTTGCCGATTCCTCGCTGAAACAGGTGGATTCGCTGATCGAGCCGGATGTGCCGCGCCCGTCCGATCCGCTGAAAACCGGCAGCAGCGCCTCATTGATGACATGGGAGTCGCTCGGTCGACGCGGGCGGGAATTCGTAGCGGAAGGACCCGCCGGCACGCAGATTTCCACCTTCACCCATCGCCCCGCCAAGGAGCCGCTCAGGGTCTATGCGGGCCTGAATTCCGCCGCAACACCCGAAGAGCGAGCCTCGCTTGCGCTGGAGGAGCTGAAGCGGGTCGGCGGTTTCGAGCGCAAGGTGCTGCTCGTCGTCATCCCCACCGGCACCGGCTGGATCGACCCGGAGGCGCTTGATACGGTGGAATATCTGCACGATGGCGACATCGCCAGCGTCGCCGTGCAATATTCCTATCTCTCCAGCTGGATCGCGCTGCTGACCGAACCGGATTACGGTGTCGAGACGGCACGCGCCCTGTTCGAAGCCGTTTATGGCTACTGGACCACCTTACCGAAGGAGACGCGGCCGAAGCTCTACCTGCATGGCCTCAGCCTCGGTTCGCTCAATTCGCAGAAGTCCTCCGATCTCTATGATGTGCTGTCCGACCCGTTCCAGGGCGCTTTGTGGAGCGGCCCGCCCTTTTCCAGCCCCACCTGGCGTATGGCCACCAATGGCCGGGTGAAGGACACGCCGGAGTGGCTGCCACGTTTCCGCGATTCCTCCGTCATCCGCTTCGCCAACCAATATACGACAGCCCATATGCCGGGTGTGAACTGGGGGCCGATGCGGATCGTCTATCTGCAATATGCGAGCGACCCCATCACCTTCTTCGAGGCCGCCTCGCTTTACCGGCGGCCACAATGGATGGTGCATCACGGTCCTGACGTTTCCACATCCTTCCGCTGGTTCCCGGTCGTCACCCTGCTGCAGCTCGGCCTCGATGTCGCCGCCGCGACCACGGCGCCGATGGGTTATGGCCATGTCTATGCCCCGGAGCACTATATCGATGCGTGGATGGAGGTGACCCAGCCGCAGGGCTGGAATGCGGAAGAGATCCAGCGGCTGAAGATGCTCTTCAAGGCCCGCCGCGGCTCCACCGATCCGGCGTAAGCGCGGCGGGCCTGCTTTGAGCCTCAGCCCTTCAGCAGGTCCAGATTGTCGGCGATATAGGTTTCGAGCGAACGCGGCGCATGGCCGGTCAGCGTTTCCACGTCGCCGGTCACCACGGCCGTCCAGCCTTCACGCACGGGATAGAAGATCGAGGCGAGGAAGGAAGCGTAGTCCTGCGGCACACCGGCGCCGGTGAGAATGCCGATGAAGACTTCATCCGAAACGGCGCTGTAAGACACCGGCTTGCCGATCGCCTGCGAAATCAGCGCGGCTGCCTCGGCGTAACCGAACGCCTTCGGGCCCGTGAGGTTGAAGGCCTTGCCGTTGAAGGCGTCAGAGGTGAGCGCCGCGGCAGCACTGTCGGCGATGTCACGCACATCGATGAAGCTCGACTTGCCCTCGCCAGCAGGCACGGCGATCTGACCGTGTTCGATGCCAGCCTTCCAGTAGCTGTGGAAATTATCGGCAAACCAGTTGGGGCGCAGGATGACGTAAGGCGTGCCGGACGCGATGATCTTCAGTTCGATCTGGCGATAGGGAATGGAATCATCGGCATCTACACCCAGCACGCTGAGGAACACGATCTTCACCTTGCGGCGCGCGGCCTCTTCAACAACGGGGGTCAGCGCATCGATCGCATCGAGACGCCCGCCGGCAAGGATCAGGAACAGACGGTCCACGCCTTCGAATGCATCGGCGTAAGTGGTGTGGTCGGTATAATCGAAGCGCACGCCTGCCGCGCCATTCGTCGCGATGCCGGTGCGCGAAGCCGCCTTGACGCCTTCACCCTTGGCCACCAGCGCCTTGACCAGCGGCGTGCCGATGGTGCCTGTCGAACCGATTACGAGTATCTTGCCTGTCATCTCAAATCTCCTTAGTATCTAATGGAAACCATGTTTCGAAAACACAGATACTGCGTGATTGAAATCATGAAAAGAGAGCACTTTTCGGTTATCTGGTTTCCTCGTGGAAACCGGCAAGACCCTGAAAGCACGGAACAAACCGATGGAACGCATCTATGACGTCTATGAGGATCGCTGCCCCACCCGCATGGTGCTGGACAGGATCGCCGACAAATGGGCGCTGCTGATACTCGACAAACTGCGGGTGGATGCGGTGCGCTTCAACCTGCTGCGGCGGGAGATCAAGGGCATTTCGCAGAAGGTCCTGTCGCAGACGCTGAAGAAGCTCGAACGGGACGGGCTGATTTCACGGCAGGCCTTTCCGACCGTGCCGGTAACGGTCGAATATTCACTGACGCCGCTGGGGCGGACGCTGACCGAAACGGTGGCGGCGCTTGCCCATTGGGCGGAGGGCAATATCGATGCGGTGATGGCGGCGCAGAGGGCTTATGATGAGCGGGCGGTGGTTTAGTCCGCGGCAGTCCCCTACTCCCCACCATCCCCTACCGCGAAATCCGCGTCGATAGAATAATCGACGACAGCGTGCGCTCCACCCCATCCAGCGCGCCGATGCGGTCGATCAGCCGGTCGAGATCGAGGATCGAGGGTGCGGCCAGAATGGCGATGAGATCGAAGGTGCCGCTCACCGAATGCAGCGTCGTCACCTCCTTGATGGCGGTGAGCGCCGCCGTTACCGCCGGCAGCGCCTTCGGGCCGATGGTGATCAGCACATGGGCACGCACCAGTCCGGAAAGATAACTTTCCGAAAGCCTCAAACCATAACCCGCAATCACACCGTCGGCCTCAAGCCGCTCGATTCGCGCCTGCACCGTGGTGCGCGAAAGGCCGAGCCGGCGCGCCAGTTCCGCCACCGGCATGCGGGCATTTTCGGAAAGCAGGGCAAGCAGCGCCCGGTCCTTGTCGGCGATCGTCATAGTGATCAATCCTGTCGTCTAACTGTCCAATAATAGACCGCTATCTGCACATAGTGAAGCTGCGAATCGTCAATAAAAGCTGGCATTCTGTCTTTGAAGCGCATTCGTTGCGCAGACACATGCGAATTTACTGCGGGGAACAAAAACATGAAAAACATTGTCGTCATCGGTGCGGGCAACATCGGTTCGGCCATCGCCTGGATGCTGGCCGCCACCGGCGATTATCGCATCACCGTCGCCGACCGTTCGACCGATCAGCTGGCCAATGTGCCGGCGCATGAGCGCGTCGACACCGAGATCGTCGATATCACCGACCGTCCGGCGCTCGAAGCACTGCTGAAAGGCAAGTTCGCCGTGCTCTCCGCCGCCCCCTTCCATCTGACGGCCGGCATTGCCGAGGCGGCGGTCGCGGTTGGTACCCACTATCTCGATCTGACCGAAGACGTGGAATCCACCCGCAAGGTCAAGGCCTTGGCGGAAACGGCCGAGACCGCGCTCATCCCGCAATGCGGCCTCGCCCCCGGCTTCATCTCCATCGTCGCCGCCGATCTCGCCGCCCGCTTCGACAAGCTGGACAGCGTGAGGATGCGTGTCGGCGCGCTGCCGCAATATCCCTCCAATGCGCTGAACTACAATCTCACCTGGAGCACGGACGGGCTGATTAACGAATACATCGAGCCCTGCGAAGCCATCGTCGAAGGCCGTCTCACCGCCGTTCCTGCCCTTGAGGAACGCGAGGAATTTTCGCTCGACGGCGTCACTTATGAGGCATTCAACACCTCGGGCGGCCTCGGCACGCTCTGCGCCACGCTGGAAGGCAAGGTGCGGACCATGAATTACCGCACCATCCGTTACCCCGGCCATGTGGCAATCATGAAGGCGCTTTTGAACGACCTCAACCTGCGCAACCGCCGCGATGTGCTGAAGGACCTGTTCGAAAACGCCCTGCCCGGCACCATGCAGGATGTGGTCATCGTCTTCGTCACCGTCTGCGGCACCCGCAACGGCCGTTTCCTGCAGGAAACCTATGCCAACAAGGTCTATGCCGGCCCGGTTTCCGGCCGCATGATGAGCGCCATCCAGATCACCACCGCCGCCGGCATCTGCACGGTTCTCGACCTTCTGGCCGAAGGTGCCCTGCCGCAGAAGGGCTTCGTGCGGCAGGAGGAAGTGGCCCTGCCGAAATTCCTCGAAAACCGGTTTGGCCGTTATTATGGCTCGCATGAACCGCTGGCCCGGGTGGGGTAATTCAAGGATATCCATCGGGGCGGCCGCTGATGCGGCCGCAACCGGCCTGCCTTATGGAAGAAGCGCCCACTGCAATGCGCTAGGGGGCGCAGAACAACTGGCTGTCGAAGGCGTTCGAACCTGAACGGAAGCGCACCGCCACGACCTTCTTCGAACCGTCTGCGTCCGTTTGCAGCACGGCACGGGCCTGCCCGGCCTCAGTGGGCGTCTCAATCTGGCTATAGCTCACGAGACCGGGCACAATATCCACCTTCTCCACGTACCCAGCTATCTCAAAGCTGTAAGGCACATCTGCCGAGATGAGTTGCAGATTCACGACCTCGCCCGCGGGCAAGGTGATTTTGTCACCAATGGCGCACTGCATTGAAGGATCGTCTCCAGGCCGCTCGCCCGGCTTGTGATATTGGAGCGTGAGCGCCCCTTTTTCGGCCGTCATCAAGATGGTCAGATCACCATGGCCGGCATCCGCAGACGCCAGATTTGGCGACGCCGCGGTCATGGTCAGGCCAAGCAGAAAAACAAGCTTTGATGCGTCATTCATTCTTCATGGCCCCTGATACCCCTTGCCCCACCCCGCTCGTTCCAGCGCTGTGGATCGGCTTTTCACTTACGTCCCGCAAAACGTCCTGAACACCCGCTCATGGCTCATCGGCGGCTGCATGTAGACGAAATTATCCGGCCGCTCCTCGAAGGGTTTCGCGGTTGCCGCCAGCATGGCATGGAACGGTTCGAAATCACCCTCCTCCACCGCCGCCTCGATCAGCTCCTCGATACGGTGATTGCGCGGAATGATGGCCGGATTGACGGCCAGCATCGCCCGTGACCTTTCGGCATCGGATATCCCTTCCCGCCCGGTCCTTTCCCGCCAGCGGGCCAGAAATTCATCCGCCCCGGCAATATCGATGAACATGCCGCGGAACGGCTCGGCATCGCCATTGGCCGCATGGGAAAGACGCCGGAAGGTCAGCGTATAATCCGCCTCCGATGCCTGCATCAGCGAAAGAAGCGCCTGCACCAGATCGACATCGCCCTCTTCCTCCTGCCTCAGACCGAGTTTTTCGCGCATGCCGGTAAGCCAGCGTTTCGGGAAATCGGCGGCGAAATCGGCGAGCACGGCATTGGCGCGTTCCGCAGCCTTCTCCACTTCCGGGTCGAGCAGCGGCAACAGGCATTCCGCCAGCCTTGCGATGTTCCACTGGGCAATGCCCGGCTGGTTGTTGAAGGCATAACGGCCCTGTGCATCGATGGACGAGAACACCTTGTTCGGATGGTATTCGTCGAGAAAGGCGCAGGGGCCGAAATCGATGGTCTCGCCGGAGACCGCCATATTGTCGGTATTCATCACCCCATGAATGAAACCCACCATCATCCAGCGGGCGATAAGCTCGCATTGCCGCGCAGCGATCCCCTGCAACAGGGCGAGATAGGGATTATCGGCGTCTTTCGCCTCGGCATAGTGGCGGTCGATGACGTAATCGGCAAGGTTCCTGATCGCCTCGTCGTCTTCGCGGGCGGCGAAGAACTGGAAGGTGCCGACGCGGATATGGCTTGCCGCCACGCGGGTGAAAACGCCGCCCGGCAGGCCCACTTCCCGCTGCACCCTTTCACCCGTCAGCACCGCCGCCAGTGCCCGCGTGGCGGGAATGCCGAGCGCATTCATCGCTTCCGAAACGATATATTCGCGCAGCACCGGGCCGAGTGCGGCGCGCCCATCGCCCCTGCGCGAAAACGGTGTGGGGCCGGAGCCTTTAAGCTGGATATCCCGCCGTTTGCCGTTCCTGTCGATCACCTCGCCGAGAAGAATGGCGCGGCCATCACCGAGCTGCGGCACGAAACCGCCGAACTGGTGGCCGGCATAGGCCATGGCCAGCGGCTCGGCCCCCTGCGGCACGACATTGCCGGAGAAGATCGCCGCCAGCCTGTCATCGTCAAGACCCGAAACATCGAGAAGGAGCTCATCCGCCAGCGCGCGGTTGAAGGCAATGAGGCGCGGCGCCTTCACCGGCGTCGGCAGCACGGCGGCACTGAAACGCTCCGGCAGGCGGGCATAGGAATTGTCGAATTTCATCACGGGTAAACTCCCTGCTTTTGCCTGATATGGCGGTTTTTACGCCGGGTTGCGAGAGTGCCTGCGGCAAATTCGACAGGCCATATCGGACTTTAGTGAAATTCAGTTTGAACTGGGGATACCTTTATCCCTACATAGGCACGGTAATCAGCCCCGTACCGCAGGATGAATTAGTGCCGCATTTCCCCGATGACGATAGTGAAATGGGCAAAGCCATCCGGCTTTTCGACTGGGCATCAACAGCGGCGGGACCGGTGGAAACATGGCCCGTCGCGCTGAAGACAACGGTGCGGACGATCCTGAAGCAGGGCCATGCCATCTGCCTGTTCTGGGGGCCGGATCTCAACATCATCTACAATGACGCCTACCGGCCGTTTCTCGGGCTGAAGGAACGGGACGCCCTCGGCAAACCGTTTCACATCATCTGGTCGGATGTCTGGGACGACGTGAAACCCTTTGTGGATGAAGCGCTGTCCGGCAGAGGCACCTTTGCCGAAGACCTGCATCTGGTCATGGACCGCAACGGCTTTCCGGAAGATACCTATTGGACCTTCTCCTACAGCCCGCTTTATGACGATGACGGCAATATTGCCGGGTTGATCAACATCACGGTGGAGACGACGGCAACGGTGGAAGGCCGCAAACGGGAAGAGGTGCTGCGCCGCGAACTCGTCCACCGGGTGAAGAATACCATGGCGATCACCACCGCCGTCGTCAGCGCCACCATGCGCCATTCCCAAACACTGGAAGAGGCGCGAGACACCATCAAGAGGCGCATCGCCGCCCTCGGCAACGCCCAGAACTTCATGCATGCTTCCGGCAAGGGCACCGGCATCACCAGCCTCGTCTGCGATTCCGTTTATCCGCATCTCGACGACCGGGCGCGGGTGACGATTTCCGGCCCGGAGATGGACATCGCTCCGCAGCAGGCGCTCGGCCTGTCGCTCGCGGTCTACGAACTCGCCACCAATGCCCTGAAATATGGCGCGCTTTCCAATGAAAACGGCAGGGTCGAAATCGCCTGGATGCTGGGTGAGAATAACCGTTTCGAACTGCGCTGGCGCGAAACCGGCGGACCGCCCGTCCGGCCGCCGACACGCGCGGGTTTCGGCTCGCGCCTCACCAACCAGATCGTCGCGGCTTATTTTTCCGGTGAGGGCCGCACCTTCTATCATCCGGGCGGGCTGGTGTTCGAACTGGACGGCAAATACGAAACGGCGGCACGGGAACAGGCCGGCGGTTGAACTTTCTTTCGTCCCATTCGTTGCGTTTTCTGAACCAGAATAGCCGCAACGAAAGGAACGGGAATGACCGTCGTTGAAGCCGTAAGCACCGAGCCGGAAAGCGCCATCCGCACCCTCCACACCGACCTGCCGGTCAACGCCACCTTCCATGTGTGGCTGAAGGCGAAAAAAGACGCCGAACCCGGCGCCGTGTCCTTCTCCAACCAGAACGGAAAATTCGCCGAAGTTTCAAGCGTCAACACCGAAGAGTTCAGTTTTCGAATCTATCAGGTCTTCGGCGGCGGCCATGTGGAGCTGAGCTACGACACAGTGACCACCGCCGTTTCCGTCATCTACTGGTTTACCGCTTCGGACGTGCTGGAAACCGGCATCACCGTCGTCCACACCAAGCCCGACAATGCCGCACCCGAATTGCCGGGCAGCTATCACTTCCGCCCGCCCTTCGGCTGGATGAACGACCCGAACGGTTTTGGCCGTTTCGAGGGCCGGCCGCATCTGTTCTATCAGCATTATTCACACGGGCTGCGCTGGAACACCATGCATTGGGGCCATGCGGTCTCTTCGGATTATCTGCGCTGGCGGCATCTGCCGATTTTCCTCTTCCCCTCCGAGGATCTGACGACGCGGCCGGACAAACGCGGTGGCGCCTATTCCGGCTCGACCATTCCGCTGGTGGAGGGTTCCGGCATCCGCGTCTTTTTCACCGAACAGGTGCAGGACCGCATTCCCGAAGCACAGATTCAGCTCACCGCCACCTCCTCCGATCTCATCATGGCCGGGCAGGCCGAGGTCATTCTGGGCCAGCGCCCGGACGGACAGGGGCTGACGCCCGATTTCCGCGATCCGCATGTCTTTCGCGGTCCTGACGGCTTGTGGAAGATGGTGCTTGGCAGCCAGAGCGATGGCGGCGGCGTCATCCTGCTTTACGAAACGCTGGACCCCACCGCCGCCTCCGGCTGGACCTATGTGGGCAAGCTGTGGGTGGAAACGCGCTACAGGACGACCGCCATCGAATGCCCCTGTCTGTTGCCGCTCGATGGCCCGGCCAATGCCCGCTCCACCCGCTGGGTGCTGATCTACGGGCTGATGCATTCGGAAGACCCGGAGACCGGCCGCAAGAACCTGACCATGGCCGATGTCGGCTGGTTCGACGGCAAGGTCTTCACTAAGGAATTTGGCCAGGAACTGGATTTCGGCACCGACAATTACGCCTTTCAGGCCTTTCTCGATGGCGACAGCATCGTCGGCATCGGCTGGCTGGCAAACTGGGCGGATGCCAATCCCGAAATCGATTTCCCCACCTCCATGACCCTGCCGCGCCGAATTCACTATGCGAACGGCGAACTCCTGACCCCACCGATCGGCGCGGCGGAAAGCCTGCGCAGCCATATTCTCGACCGAACGCGGCTGGCCGCCGGCGAGCGCGTCACCTTCATCAACGGTGCGGTGGAAATATTGATCGAGCTTGCCTCACCCGGCGCCGCGTTCGAGCTGGCGCTCGATCATCCGACGGTCAGGCTCGGTCTCGTTTCCGATGAAACCGGCCTGTGGATCCGCCACGAGGATGGGCGCGAAGGCCCCTCGCCGCACTATATCGCCAGGGGCGCGAGGGCATCCCGCGTCCGCATCTTCCTGGATTACGGCTCGTTTGAGGTCTTCGCCGATCGCGGCCGTTATGTCGGCACGAAACGCATCGAAGGTTTCGAACCGGTGCGCTCGGCGCTCCTCAGGGCAGCTCCCGGCGCGGTGGTGCATGCCACCGGCTGGGCGCTGAAACCGTGAGGAACCTTTTGACGGACTGGGCGGTTGATAGACCGAAACCGCCCAATCCACGGATAAGGAGAAACGGCATGACCAAAATCCGCGATACCAGCGATCCGATCCTGTTTCCGACCGAAGCCAACGAAAACAAGGCGGAAAAGAAACGCGCCGGCAAGGGCATCATCGTCATTATCGGCGCGATCGCCATCATGGCCTTCGTCGTTTATCTGGCGGCGATCACCATCGCCACCACCCAATCGTGACGGCGCGGGCGAGCGGCCTATCGGCGCGCGCCCCGCAAGCCCCTCGCGGTGATGATCGCCAGCAGCGACACGGCGGCACCCAGCCCATAAAGATAAAGCATTGGCATCGTCACATCCGCACGATCGATCTGCACGACAAGATCGGTCGCGGCGGCGACGGTGCCGCTGGCACCCGCACCCGCCGCAGCACCGAGGGTCGCGACCGTGGGCAGCAATGCGCCGGTCATCTTGCGCTCCTCTTCCGGGGCAGCTTCCATGGCCGCCTGGCTGATGCCGGCCCAGGACATGCCGAAGGCAGACCCTATCAGGATTTGCCCGAGCAGCATCTCTCCCCAGTTGCCCGTCGCAAGCCCGAGCCCAAGCAGGACGCAGCCCGGCACCATCTGGTAAGGGCCGTAATGCAGGCAGATTTCCCGCAGGCGGTTTGAGCGCAGGCTGCCGATCAGCATCGCCACGAAACTCCAGGCGAGCGGCATGGTGACGACGATGAAACCGGCAAAGGTCGGCTCATGCTGCCAGAGATTGATGGCGACATAAGCGAGATAGACACTACCCAGTGCATGGGCATAGGACATCAGGAACAGCACCCAGAAGCCGCTGCCGAGCACCGTTTTCAGCCGGAAGGAATCCTTCGGGAACAGGCCGGAGGAAGGCTGGATACCTGCCCGCAGGGAAGCCCATAACAACGCCGCACCCGCCAGCAGGGAGATCGCCCGCAGGCTCGCATCCTCAAAGGCGGAAGGCGCGGAAAAGGCCAATGCGCCGACAAGGCAGAGCAACAGCGGCACCAGCGGCTTGCGCGTGGCCGCCACCGGCCGCTCGGCGGAAACGGCAACCACCGTATAGACCAGCAGCAGCAGGATCAGCGGCGCCGAGAGCAGGAAGGTGGCGCGCCAGGAGATGTGCTGGGTGGCGAAACCGCCGGTCAGCGGGCCGATGAAGGAGGCCACCGCCCAGATCGCCGCCTCGATGGCAAAGACCTTCGGCAACAGGCCGGAGCGGAAGCCTGCGGGAATGAGGCTGTAACACACCGCCACGATCAGCCCGTCCGCCACCCCCTGCAACGCCCGGCCGACGACGACCCATAAAAAATCGCCGGCAATTGCCGAAAGAACCGAGCCGAAGGAAAAGATGAGGCAGCACAGAAGCAGGACGGCGCGGGCACCAAAGCGTTCACGAAACAGCACGGCGGTAACGCCGCCGGCCACGGAACCGACGAAATAGAGACTATAGGCCCAGCTATAAAAACCCGCACCGCCGATTTCATTGACGGCGACGGGCAATGCCGTCACCACCGCGAACTGATTAAAGGCGTGCAGACCTATACCGGAGGAGATGACGGTCAGAAGCGAGAGGTTAGCCCCGCTCAGCAATTCGCCCCAGCCGTTTTTCTCCACCATTTCCATACTCGACAAAGCCGTATCCTTTCCATTTTTGCGATACGGCGGGCAAACTAGAACCTCAAGTGCCATTGAGGTCAAGCGGGCTTTTTCATCCGATCCGGACTGAATGAATGAGCGGCGGCAGGAACCCTCTGCCTTACCGACCGTTTGCCGGGTGAACCGATAGAAAGGATACCGCCATGGACGAAGATCTGCTCGATCTCGACATCGACGCCCTTCCCGATGACGCGGAGGAGCGAGTGATCAACCGCAATCCCTCGCGCGAGGGCGGAGCGTTCGACGAGGTTTAACCGCTTGGCTGGCCGGATACGAGGCGCTTCAGCATATGCCGCTGATGATCCTGCCCACCGAAGAAGACGGCGAGAATGCGCAACGTTTTCTCGCCTTCAACAACATCGAAATAAAAGATCGCCTGATTTTTTGTGACCCGACGAAGGCCGGGCAACAATTCGGGCATCAATGTACCCTGAAACGGCGCTTTGCCGAGGAGCTGCATATCCGCCTCGATGGCGCCGATGCGCAGGACGGCCCGCTCGAAAGCGTCCGGCAGGGTGTCGCCAAGTTCGCGATAGGATTGAACGAGATGGTCGAGAATGAGGCCAAGGTCCTGATCCGTCTGCGCCGAACGCAGGACCTTAAAGGCCATAGCTGGCCTTCCTGGCTGCTATCATCGCCGCAGTTCTATCCTTGCCGTCATTAAGCGAGACGAACTCCCCCTTATCCCGCTCGGCCAGCAGGCCGCGAAGCGCGGCAAGCTCCGCATCCTTTACTTCGGTTTCCTGACGAAGCAGATCCAGACCGCGCTGCACGACAGCGCTGAGACTGGCATAACGCCCTTCCTCCACCAGCCTGCGGGCGAAGCTGTCCTGCTGATCGGATATGGACACTGATGCCTTGACGGACATTGGGGGCTCTGCCTTCAAAGGAAAGATAATGCTACTCAGTAGCACATCTTTCCTCCTCATTCCAGCGACGAGATGCGTCAGCCCGCCCGTTCCGGCGAATAACCGGCTTCGCGGATCGCCTCCTCCGCGGTTGCGGCATCACCCGTTACCGTGAGCCTGTGGGTGGAAAGGTCGATATTGACGGCGGCGTCCGGGAGCACGTCGGCGAGAGCGCCGCGCAGGGTCTTTTCGCAATGGCCGCAGGTCATGTCCGGGATCAGGAAGATGGTTGCACTCATGGTTTTCTCCTTTTGGCCGACGCCGCTATTTTCGCGCCGGCTGTCAATGAATTCAGTGGGTTCTGGCGGGCTTGCCGTCTGTCTTGTCGGCACCCGCGAGATCATCGAGGATGGGGCAATCGGGCCGGTGGTCGCCGCCGCAACAATGAGCGAGATGGGAGAGCGTCTTCACCATGCTCTTCATCTCGGCGATCTTCTTCTCTAGATCGGCGATGTGGACGAGCGCGATTTCCTTCACCGCCGAACTCTCGCGGCTCTTGTCCTGCCAGAGCTTCAGCAGCGTCTCGGTTTCCTCCAGTGAGAAACCGAGGGTGCGCGCCCGCTTGATGAAGCGCAGATTGTGCACATCCTGCTCGCCATAGACCCGATAATTATTGCCGGTGCGGGCGGCAGGCGTGATGAGGCCGATCTGCTCGTAATACCGGATCATCTTGGCGGAAACGCCCGATGCTTCCGATGCCTGGCCGATATTCACGACGTCACCTCCCGATGGGCCACCTTCGCCCGTTTCAACCGCAGCGCATTGGCGAGAACGAAGACGCTGGAGAGCGCCATGGCGCCCGCGCCGATCATCGGCGACAGTGTGATGCCGAAGGCGGGATAGAGCACACCCGCCGCAACCGGTATCAGCGCCACGTTATAACCGAAAGCCCAGAACAGGTTTTCCTTGATGTTGCGAATGGTCGCACGGCTCATCTCGATGGCATTGACCGCACCCAGAAGATCGCCGCCGACCAGCACCACATCAGCGCTTTCGATGGCGACATCCGTGCCGGTGCCGACAGCAATACCGATATCGGCCTCGGCGAGCGCCGGCGCGTCATTGATGCCGTCACCCACAAAGGCCAGCACCTTGCCGCCTGCACGCATCTCGTGGATCGCCTTCACCTTGCCCTCGGGCAGCACTTCGGCCACCACGCGGGAAATGCCAACCTGCCGGGCAATGGCGTTCGCCGTGCGTTCATTGTCGCCCGTCACCATCGCCACTTCGATGCCCATCGCCTGCAACGCCTTGATGGCGGTAACGCTCGAAGGTTTCAGCGGATCGGCAACGGCAATCGCGGCCGCCAGCCTGCCGTCAATGGCGGCATAAAGCGGCGTCTTGCCTTCGTCTCCCAGCCTTGCGGCGGCTTCAGCGAAGATACCCACGGAATGGCCGAGTTTCGCCATGTAACGATCCGCGCCGACTTCGACCTTGCGGCCATTGACGGTTGCGGCGATGCCGTAACCCGTCACGCTTTCGAAGTTTTCGACAGTCGGGGGTTCAAGTCCCTCTCCCGCTACCAATCCCCGATCTTCCGCAGCCCGGACGATGGCCTCCGCGATCGGATGTTCCGAACGGCCTTCGACGGCAGCGACCAGCGCCAGAACCTCATTATCGGCAAACCCTTCCGCAACCACCAGATCGGTCAGTTCCGGGCGACCCTTGGTCACCGTGCCGGTCTTGTCGACCACGACGATCTGTGCCGAGCGCAGTTCCTGCAGGGCCTGTCCCTTGCGGAACAGCACGCCCAGCTCCGCCGCCCTTCCGGTGCCGACCATGATGGATGTCGGCGTGGCGAGACCCATGGCGCAGGGGCAGGCGATGATGAGCACCGCGACCGCATTGACCAGCGCGAATGTATAGGCAGGCTCAGGGCCGAAGATCGCCCAGACGATGAAGGTCAGCACCGCAATCGCGATGACGACGGGCACGAAGAGCGCGGTAACACGGTCCACCAGCAGCTGGATCGGCAGCTTGGAGCCTTGCGCCTCTTCCACCATGCGGATGATCTGCGACAGCATGGTATCCGCGCCGACCTTGGTTGCCTTGAACTTGAAGGCGCCGGTCTTGTTGATGGTGCCGCCGACAACGGTTGCGCCGACCGTCTTTTCCACCGGCACGGGCTCGCCCGATATCATCGATTCATCGACATAGGACGAGCCCTCGACGACTTCGCCATCCACCGCCAGCCTTTCGCCGGGACGGATGACGACGATATCGCCGGCCACCAGATCATCGGGGGAAATATCGATGGTGGCGCCGTCGCGCTCCACCCGGGCGGTCTTCGCCTGCAGGCTCATCAGCTTGCGGATGGCGTCTCCCGTGCGGCCGCTGGCGCGGGCTTCAAGAAGCCGCCCGGTGAGGATCAGCGTGACGATGACGGTTGCCGCTTCATAATAGACGAACTGCGCTTCTTCCGGCAGCAGGCCAGGCGCGAAGGTCGCCACTACGGAATAGAGATAGGCGGCCGTGACACCCAGCGCCACCAGCGAGTTCATTTCCGGCGCGCCGCGCAAGAGTGCCGGAAAACCGGTCTTGAGGAAGCGCAGGCCCGGTCCGAAAATCACCGCGGTCGCCAGCGCGAAATAGATGTAATAGAGGTTCTGGGTCTCGATGATACCCATCAACCAGTGATGCATCGGCTCATAGAGATGGCCGCCCATTTCCAGCACGAAAAGCGGCGCCGTCAGGATGGCGGCAATCGTCAGGTCACGCTTCAACGCGCCCTCCTCGCCGCCCTGCTGCATATGGTCATGGCCGCCACTTTCACCGGCCGGCATCTGGCCGTGGCCCTGATGGTGGCCATGGTGCTGGCTGTGATCGTGATGGGCGGAGTGGTCGTGCGGTTTCGGTGTCTTCAACGCAAAGCCGGCGAGCTTCGCCGTCTCGACCAGCGTATCCCGCTCACGCCGGCCACCGATGGTTTCCACGGTGACCTTGCCGGCCGCCGCGTCCACCTTCACGTCGACGGTGGTGGCGACGGCTTCCAGAACGGCCTTCAGCCGCGCGGCCTCCGCCTCACCGTGCAAGCCCTCGACTGCGAACTCCTGCCGCTCCGGCGCGATATCGTAACCGACCTTCTTGATGGCGGCGCCGAGCGTTCTCGCTGAGAATCCTTCGGCCGGCTCGACGGTAAGCTTCTTCGTGGCGAAGTTCACGGAGCTCGAAGCAACACCCGGCACCTTGGCCGCGGCGGTTTCCACACGACGCACGCAGGAGGCGCAAGTCATGCCCTCGACGGGCACGGAAACCGGTTGATTTGAATGGGCGTGTCTGACTGTCTCGTTCATGGGAAATCCCCTTTCGAGACCTTATGTAGGGCTTCCCATGATGGGAAGGTCAAGGTACGGCAAGTTTTTTGTTGAACACGGAATCGTGAGCATAGGCATCGACCATAAAAGCAGGAATTTGCACCTCTTATCGCTGCGATCGGACGACCGCGCGGTCGCTTTTCAGGCCGCCACTCGTCTGGCGAGATAAACCGTCGCCCCACCGCATTGCGGATCGTTGACGATGTGATCGAGGAGGCGGAAACCGTGTGCGACCAGCAGGCTTTCATAGTCTTCGCGCGCAAGGCTGGCGTGATAGAGCGGCCTGCCCTGAAAGGTGCCTATTGCTTCGCCTCGCCCCGGCCCGGCGGTGAACATCAGGGCCGCACCCTCATTGGCATGCTGGCGAAAGATACCGAACATCCGGTGCTGGTCCTCGGGGCTCAGGTGGAAAAAACTGTGCCAGGCAATCAGGCCATCGAAGCGGCGGCCAAGGGCCAGTTCGCGCATATCCGCGACCGCCCAGAGATTTTCCGGAAACCGGCTGCGGCAAAGTTGGATCAGGGGCAGCGATGCATCGATGCCCGTGACATCATAACCGTTGGCGATGAAATAGCCGGCAATCGGCTCGCCTGAACCGCAGCCGATATCGAGAATGGAGCCGCCGTCGGGCAAAAGCGAGGTGAACCTGTCCAGCCAGGGTCTTTCGGCAAGGGAACGACCGCGCTCCCTGTCGAAATCGGCGCCGTGGTCCGTATAGAGCCCGATGACATCGCGGGAGGCGTTCGACATATCCCGACATCCTTTTCCGGGTTCAAGGCGCTCCGGCCGCGCGGTTCTTTACCGATGCACCGCCAGCCGCGGAATATCGCGCAGGAAGGCGTCGCGCACCGCCGGTCCGAGCGGCTCGTTCGATGGCTTGTCGGAGACGCGCAGCCTTGCGAAGACGATATGCTGGCCTTCTCTTTCCGCCCAGCCAACGAACCAGCCGAAGGGGCGGTTTCGGTCGGGATTGCCCTTTTCGTCGCGCATATAGCCGGTGCCTGTCTTGCCATGCACGCTCCAGCTTTCCGGCGCATCGAAGACCGGCACGATCGCCCTTGTCTTGGCCTGCGCATCACGCGAAACCGGCAGATTGCCGGCCAGAAGGCGGCGGAGGAAGCCGACCTGTTCCACCGGCGAAACCGTGAGCGACGAGCCGAGCCAGGAATGGGTGAGCCCGTTATTCTTGCCCGGCTCACCGGACACATCGGCATTGCCATAACCGAGGCGCTTCACATAGGCCGCGAATTTTTCCGGGCCGAGGCGGCGGGTGATTTCGCGGGAGTACCACAGCACCGAATCCTGTTCCCATATCGAGGGATCGACCGTCTTGCGGTCCGAGGCGCGGGCTTCCGTGCCCGGCTTCCAGTCCCAGGCGGGCGACTTCTCATCCAGAAGTATGCCGGCATCGTAACCGATCAGCGCCAGCGGCACCTTGAAGGTGGAGGCCGGCGCCACGCGCTGGTCGCAGGCGCCCTGCTGGTTGATGATCGCCCCCGTTTCGATGGAGGTGACCAGCGTGCACTCGAAGGCCTGCGGTTGTTGCTGGGCAAAAGCGGAAAGCGGCAGGAGGCCCGGAAGGGCAAGGCACGAAAGAACGATGGCGGGCAGCCGGTAGCGCATGCGTTTTGATGTCCCTTGTCCACATTTTGCGGATCATTTGCCGGAATGGTGAGAGCGGTTTAGGTAACGGATGGGGCAGGAATAGGACCAAAACGAAAATTGCCGCTTTCCGTCAGGTCCGCTCCTTTTCGCCCGCCTTCTCACCCACTGTCAGGGGCCAGTCGACCACATAATCCTCGAAGTCGTCAACATCCACATCGGCCTCGCTGACGGTGCGCCCGCGCGCCGAAATGCCGGCCTGATGCACCGTCTGCGTATCGCCGGAAACGAGATAATGCCACCAGTAGAGGTCTTTTCCGTCACGCACCAGCGCATAGGCGCAGGTGGGCGGCAGCCAGCCGATCTCATGCACCTTCTTCAGGTCGAGCTGGATACAGTCCGGCACGGTGGCGCGGCGGTTCTCATAGTCGGAGCATCGACAGCTTTCACCATCCAGCAACACGCAGCGCACCGAAGTGAAGGCCACTTCGCCGGTGTCCCAGTCCTCCAGCTTGTTGAGACAGCACAGGCCGCAGCCGTCGCACAGGCTTTCCCATTCCTCGCCGGTCATCTCCGCGAGTGATTTGGTTTTCCAGAACGGCGCGTCATTCATCGTTAACATTTCCGTTTCATTTTGATCTCTTGGACGGGAGTATTTAACCGGTCCCTAATCCTTTATATCGTATCGCCAAGGGCTGGTTTGTACGATATTTTATGAAGATTGGCGGACGGCAGAGGGTCATTGGCCCGCAAGAAGCCGCCGCGTCAAGCAATTCCGACACAAGCATGCCATGGTTTTGCGTCGGGAATGGGTTGAAACGCAGAAATACCGACGTCCGCGTTGCGTTGAACAGGAAAACATCGCCAGGTGCAGGAAGAAAAAGACGATAAAAAAGGCCGTAAAAAACGGCATATCCTGCTCCGGATCGATAGCTTCATCGACTCCGGCCTGTGGACGGCTGCGGCACGGCTGGTGGATTTCTGGGAAGACGTCACCATCGCTTCACGCAAGCTGCATGTGCGCGGCTGGAGAAAGCTTCTCGTCAACCTCACCTGCGACGCGCTGACCTTCGGAACGGCGGGTTCCGTCGTGCTTCTGGCGCTCGCCATGCCGGCTTTTGAGGAAACCAAGAAGGACTGGCGTTACCGCGGCGATTTCGCCGTCACCTTCCTTGATCGTTACGGCAATACCATCGGCCATCGCGGCATCATTCATGAAGATTCCGTACCGATCGACCAGATGCCGGATCATTTCATCAAGGCGGTGCTGGCGACCGAAGACCGGCGTTTCTTCGACCATTTCGGCATCGATTTCATCGGCCTTGCCCGCGCCATGAGCGAAAACGCCCGCGCCGGCGGCGTGGTACAGGGCGGCTCGACGCTGACGCAGCAGCTCGCCAAGAACCTGTTCCTCACCAATGAGCGCTCGCTGGAGCGTAAGATCAAGGAAGCCTTCCTCGCGCTGTGGCTCGAGACCAACATGTCGAAGAAGGAAATCCTCAGCCTTTATCTCGACCGCGCCTATATGGGCGGCGGCACCTTCGGCGCGGCGGCGGCGGCGCAGTTTTATTTCGGCAAGAACCTGACCGACGTGACGCTGGCCGAATCCGCTATTCTGGCCGGCCTGTTCAAGGCGCCGGCCAAATATGCGCCACATGTGAACCTGCCGGCGGCCCGCGCCCGTGCCAACACCGTGCTTTCCAACCTGGTGCAGAGCGGGCTGATGACCGAGGGCCAGGTGATCGGCGCGCGGCGCAACCCGGCCACCGTCATCGACCGCGCCGATGTGAAGGCGCCGGATTATTTCCTCGACTGGGCTTTCGACGAAGTGCAGCGGCTGGCCGCCGAAGGCAAATTCAAGGACCACACCGTCGTCGTGCGCACCACCATCGATACCGGCCTGCAGCAGGCAGCCGAACAGGCGATGGAAATGGGCCTGCGCGAATATGGCGAAGGTTACCGCGTCAAGCAGGGCGCGATGGTGATGATCGAAAATGGCGGCGGCGTGCGCGCCATGGTCGGCGGGCGCGATTATGGCGAAAGCCAGTTCAACCGCGCCACGGCGGCGCTTCGCCAGCCGGGTTCCTCCTTCAAGGTCTATACCTACTCGGCCGCCATGGAAAAGGGCATGAAGCCCGAGACGCTGATCTCCGACGCGCCGGTGACCTGGCGCGGCTGGTCGCCGCAGAATTACGGCCGTTCCTATGCCGGCAAGGTGACGCTGCAGATGGCGCTCGCCAAATCCTACAATACCGTGCCGGTCCGGCTCGCCAAGGATGTGCTCGGCACGCAGGTGATCGTCGATACCGCCAAGGCGATGGGTGTCGCCACGCCGCTGCGCAGCGACAAGACCATTCCGCTCGGCACGTCGGAAGTGACCGTGCTCGATCAGGCGACGGCCTATGCCGTATTCCCGGCCGACGGCATGCAGTCACGCCGCCACGGCATCGAGCAGGTGCTGGATTACGAGGGCAATGTTCTCTACGATTTCAGCCACAACGAGCCGCCCGCCAAACGGGTGCTTTCCGAAGAAGCCAATTCCAAGATGAACCAGATGCTGGTGACCATTCCCGTCATGGGCACGGCCCGGCGCGGCGCGCTGGAAAACGGCATCGTCTCCGGCGGCAAGACCGGCACTTCGCAGGCCTATCGCGACGCCTGGTATGTGGGCTTCACCGGCAACTACACGACTGCGGTCTGGTTCGGGAACGACGAATTCACGCCGATGAACAACATGACCGGCGGCGCGCTTCCCGCCATGACCTTCAAGCGGCTGATGGATTATGCCCATCAGGGCATGGAGCTGCGCCCCATCCCCGGCATCCAGAACCCGCTGCCGACGGGCGCCCGCCCGCAGCCTTCGGCGGAAGTGGCGGCCGCCTCCGCCAACACACCCGCCATGCCGGCGCTGACCCGCCCGCGCTCGCTTTCCGCCGAGGCGACGCGTGTGATCCGCTCGATCGGGCGGAAGATGAAGGAAGCCACGGCGTTGAGTGTGACGACGCAGAAGGTGGCGGATGCTTCCTCGCATGAGGGCATCGACGCCACGCGGCGTTGACACCATGTCGCGTTAAGAGGTTACCGGCGGAGCGCAAGGCTCACCCCCCTCTGCCCTGCCGGGCATCTCCCCCTCAAGGGGGGAGATCGACAAGTGGCAAGGTCTCGCCCATCTCAACCTTTCCGAATGAAGTGGTGTTAGCGCCTCCTGCTGATCTCCCCCCTTGAGGGGGAGATGTCCGGCAGGACAGAGGGGGGCGAGCCACTTGCTCTACGGCTCCCGTCTCTCCAAATCGCAAAAACGCAATCCCGCGCGCGACGCCTCACCGCAACAACACCGCCCTCGCCGTTTCCACCATATGCGATGTCAGCGCG
The DNA here is from genome assembly GCA_017744915.1 of Agrobacterium tumefaciens. Classification (GTDB taxonomy): domain Bacteria; phylum Pseudomonadota; class Alphaproteobacteria; order Rhizobiales; family Rhizobiaceae; genus Agrobacterium; species Agrobacterium tumefaciens_I. The sequence goes on along the minus strand of JAGIAH010000008.1, from coordinate 150,678 downwards.
CTGAGGCGGTCGGCGGCCAAACGGTTCACCTGCCAATAAAGCGGAATATCGAGCGGCATGCCGGGTATCAGCTCAACCAGCCGTCCGGCGGCCAGATGCTCGCCCACCAGCTGCACCGGATTGAGCCCCCAACCCATGCCGGCAAGGCTTGCCTTTACGAAACCATCGGTCGAAGGCAACCAGTGGGTGGGATAGGAGACATCCTCGCCCAGCGCCTGCCGGATCCAGCCCGCCTGCAACCGGTCTTTCTGGTTGAAGGTAAGCCCCGGCGCGCGGGCAAGCGCGGCGAGCGTCACGCCGTCGGCAAAATGGCGGGCCATGAAATCCGGGCTGGCGGTGGCGTGATAGCGCAGCACGCCGAGCGGCGTCACCCGGCAGCCCTGCACCGGCTTGTCATGGGCGGTGACGGCGGCGAGCACCCTGCCGCCACGCAGCCATTCCACCGTGTGATCCTGGTCGTCCACCGCGATATTGACGAGATAATCGCTACCGCCGGTGAATTTCGACACCGCATCCAGAAACCAGGTGCCGAGGCTGTCGGCATTGGTGGCGATGTTGAGCGTCACCCGCTCCTGCCCAGCACCGGCCTCCGCAAGCGCCGGGAGTTTTCGGAACAATTCGTTTTCCAGCATGCCGACATGGTCCATGTGCCGGCAGAGCCACTCACCCTTCTCCGTCGCCACGCAGGGGTTGCCGCGCACGATCAGCACCACGCCCAGCCGCTCCTCCAGCTGCTTGATGCGCTGGGAGACGGCGGACGGCGTGACGCACAACACCTGCGCCGCCTTTTCGAAACTGCCGGTCTGGGCGACGAGCGCCACGGCGCGCATGGAGGGGTAGTCGAGCATTACGGTACCGAATAATGAGGTTGGGGGGCGGTGAAGGTGGAGCGGAGGCAATGGCTCACGAGTTTCGTCTCTCGAATAGAGTTGCACTGCCGCGCATTAGCTTAGCTTATCCGAACTGAGTTTATTTAATTGGATTAAACCATCTTGGCGAAATATCCAAGCACTCGATCCGCAAGCAACGGCGTCCGCCATTCCGCACGGACAGAGACAAGAGGCCACCGACCCGCATGGACATCCAGATTTTCTTCACCGGTCTCACCATGGGCCTAAGCCTCATCGTCGCCATCGGCGCGCAGAATGCCTTCGTGCTGAAACAGGGGCTGGCGCGTTCGCATGTCTTTGCCGTCTGCGCCACCTGCGCCATTTCCGATGCGTTGCTGATCACCGTCGGCGTATTCGGTTTTCAGCGGATCAGCGCCATCATGCCAGCGCTCGATCCGATCATGCGATATGCGGGCGCCGCCTTCCTCATCTGGTATGGGGCCAAAAGCCTGCATTCGGCGCTGCGCTCATCCGAGGCGCTTTCGGTGGCCGAACGGCGGGAGGCAAGCCTGTGGCAGACGCTCGCCATCTGTCTCGCGCTGACCTTTCTCAATCCGCATGTCTATCTCGATACCGTCGTGCTGCTCGGCACCATTTCCACGCAGTTTCCCGGTTTCGAAAAGACCTTTGCCGCGGGTGCGGCCACCGGCTCGCTGCTGTTTTTCTTTTCGCTGGGTTATGGCGCGCGCTGGCTGCGGCCGATTTTCGAAAAGCCTTCCGCCTGGCGCATTCTCGAAGGTGTCATCGCCGTCACCATGTGGGCGATTGCCTTCAAGCTGGTGGCGGGCGCGTGAGCAACGGAATTAAAGCATCCGATCATTTTCACCAAGACTAAACAAGGCACGCCATTTTCCAAATGGGGAATCAGTGATAGTCCTCGACCTGTTCATAAACGGGAAAACAGCGTGTTCCGAGTTCCATTCCTTGTCGGCATCGCCCTTCTGGTCGCCTTTGGCGGCGGTATTGCCGTAACGCTCGCAGCGCTTGAGGCGACATCCGGCTTCGGCTCGATCCGCATCGGCTCGTGGGATGCCTTTCCCGAGGCGCAGACCATCGAAGCCGACCCCTACGCCAAATCGCACCGCGCCGATGCCGGCAAGCTGCTTTACGGAACAGCGGAAGGGCTGGCTTTCACCGCCTCCGTCGACAGCGATGGCCAGCGCCTGAGCGGTGAGTGCCGCTACCGGCTGGCCGGCACCGTGCCGCCCGCACGGTTCTGGACGCTTTATACCGCCGACCAGCAGGGCAATGTGCTGGCCGAAGATGCCGGGCGGCCCTTCGCGCTGAATTCCCGCACGCTTCTGCGCAGCGCCGATGGCGGCATCGACATCACCATTGCCCCCGACGCCCAGACCTATAACTGGCTGGCGGTGCCGCAGGGCCAGACCTTCAAGCTCGTCATGACGCTGCTCGATACGCCGGTTGCTGGCAGTTCCGGCCTGATCGACATTTCCATGCCGCAAATCCGCAAGCTGGGGTGTGGCAATGCTTAGGATCCTGCTCGCCATCGTCACCGGCCTCGTCGCAGCTGCCGTGCTGCATGTCATCATTCTTCTGGCGATACCGCATTTCAGCAATCGCGACGCCTATACGCGGGCCGTCGCGGAAGGAAAACCGCATCTATTTCATCTGCTCGAGGAAACGACGGAGAAAAAGACGCTGGGCAGCGGCGATCCATTCATGCGGGTGGCCGTGTGCACCTTCAACATCGAGGAAAAGCCGGTCAGGCTGACAGCCATCGGCGCGGTGCCCTTCTGGTCCGTTGCGGTTTACGACAAGGCCTCGAACGAGGTGTTCAGCATGAACGACCGCACCTCCGCCGGCGGCGAGATGGATATTCTGGTGGCCGATGCGGTGCAGATCGCCGCCATCCGCAAGGCGCAGCCGCCTTTGCTCTCGCAGGCCATTCTGGCGGAATCGGATCAGACGGAAGGGTATGTGGTGTTGCGGACCATGGTGCCGCAGCCGAGTTTCGGCGAAGAGGCGGAACGGTTCCTGAACGAGGCAAAATGCCAGCCGACGCCGTGGAAATAACGCCGGTCATTCTCATTAATCAGGATTTGAGGGCGGTTTCCGCTGCGGATTTGCCCTTGCGCGCGACCTTACCGGTCGGCTCGGTATCGCGTTTTTCATAACGCACGCCGGTAAACAGCACCACCTTCGCCGGGCCGAACACCTTGCCGACCACGCCGGCGCGGCGCAGGCTTCGTCGCGCATCGCCAATTGGAATAATCTCTGCCATGCTCATCTCCTCTTCGGGACATGATTGTCAATGTTGCCCATGGGAACCGCGCAAGCCTCGTCTTGCGTCGGGAATGTCATCACCATCACATTGCGCATAGGCCAGTCCACAGACTGGTTTTCGCACGATCCAAAAATCCAAAGCGATTCGTAAACGGAGATCGTGCGCAGATTCAGGCTTCAGCATGCCATTTTCGCATTTTATTCCGTCAATCAGAATAACATGGAATCCTAATACTGCCCATGAAATTACAAACAGACAGAGGTTAATGATCCGTTAACCTTAATTGCCGGACGCCGGTTTATTCCTCCTCGCGCCAGATCCGTTGAAAACCAGGGCGAACCGACAGGGTTCCATGGCATTTCACCCGTCGTGAAGGTTTTAAATTTTCCTTGTTGATAGGTGCAGTTTCTCTCTTGCCCACCCCCATAGTTAACAGGACGTCAACGGATTTGCTCTAATTTGAGCCGATATTGTGTTTGCGTTTGTTGGGTAGTGCGTTGACCGACCGGTTTCGAGAACTTGAGAGGCCAAGAGCCGCGAGGAAGAAAGATGTGGTACTTATGGCCACTGTGACGAATTTCGAGAATGTGTCTCATCCGTCAAAAACGGACCTTCGGCAGTTCGCCGAGCTTTTCATGCCGCTCTTTGTTGCCTCCACCGACGAAGCCAAACGGGAAGCCATCGCCGCGCTCTCCCAGCACCCGAGCGTGCCTTCGGCCGTCGCCTTCTTCATTGCCTGCCAGCCGATTTCGCTTGCTGCCCCTTTCCTCATCGCGTCGAAGAGCCTCGATGACGATACGCTGATCACCATCGCCCGCACGCAAGGGGCGGCCCATGCGCGTGCCATCGTCCGGCGCGAAGACCTGTCCCCCACCGTCATCGACGCGCTTGTCGGCCTGCGCCACGCGGAAGATCTGAAACGGCCCGAGGAAGAAACGGTTGCCGCCGAACCGCAGGCGGCGGCCGGCCCCGAAGAGCCGAAAGCGGAAGAAAAGACGGACAAGATCGCCGCCGTTTCCGCACTCGAGGAAGAAATGCGCCAGCGCATCAAGCAGATGGCGCATCACCTCAACCGCCCGGAAAGCGACACGCTCGGCCTTCGCCGTCTGAGCGAGGTGCAGGAGGCGCTGCTGGTGCGTTTCGCCCGCGAGCGCAATGCCCGGCAATTTGCGGTGGCACTGGCGGATTCTCTGTCTTCCAGCTACTGGCTGTCGGAGCGCATCATGCTCGATATTTCCGGCGCTCAGCTGGCGACGACGCTGACCGGCCTTGGAATGGAGTTTTCCGAAGCGGCTTTCGTCCTGCAATGCTTTTATCCGCATCTTGCCGCCGCCGAAGGCGACATGAGCCGCGCCGAAGCCCTGCTCGACCGCCTGGACATCATCGAAAGCGAAGAACGGCTGGAAAGCTGGCGGCGGGCCGACAGCTATACACATGGCCGCGAACGGCCAGCCCGCAGCGCACCGGTTGTTCACCGAACCGGAACGCGGGGATAAAGCCAGCGGCCGACCATCCAAAGCGCGTCACGTTCAATCGAACGCATTGACGCGCTTTGCATTTTTGCCTTTACGCAAACGCTTTATGCCTGCGGCTGGTCCACCAGCGTCAAGAGATTGCCGATCTCGTCCGTTTCGATCTCCACGACCCACAGATCGCTGTCGAAGCGCCGTTCCCTTTCCAGCAATGCGGCGCTTTCCTCACCCTCCACACCGGCGAGACGCGTTTCGAAACGGCGCTCGATACGGATATACTCGTCATCGGCAAAACTCTGCGGCGCGGGCCCATAGAGGTTCTCGCGACCATCGCGCAGCCGCTGGCGAATGAAGATCGCCCCCGCCTCCTCCGCCCCCTTCTTTTCGACGGCGGCAAATCCACCGGCGGCAAAGACCCGGCGGATGAGGGCTGAGACGAACATTTCGGATTTGAGGCGCATGGGTTGGCTTTCGATGAAAACGGTGGACGTGCTCTCGATGTTGATTTTACGCGGCTGAAGGTACGTGGGGCTTACCCCCCTCTGCCCTGCCGGGCATCTCCCCCACAAGGGGGGAGATCGATGTGCGGCAAGGTCGTGCCAATCTCAACATCAGTGAATGAGGTGGTGGTAGCGCCGCTTGCCGATCTCCCCCCTTGTGGGGGAGATGCCCGGCAGGGCAGAGGGGGGTAAGCCCCACGCACCCTCGGCCGCAGTCAAAGCCTCAAAGCGCCCCGATCGACTTCAGCTTCTTCAGCACCACTTCGCTCGGCTCGCCGGTTTCCGGCAGGCGATAATGTTTTTCGAAAGCGCGGATGGCGTTGCGGGTCTGGTCGCCGGCCACGCCGTCCACCTTCACGCCGGCATAGGCGATATTGATCAGCCCCTGCTGGATCTTGGCGATCAATTCGCGGTTTGCCGGCCGGAGAGCGGCTGCCGCGCTGTTGAGCGAGGCGGGTTCGGCCTTTGGGCGTGGTGTTTCCGCCTTGCGGATGGCGGCCGCGACGGGATCGATCTCCACGCCACCGCCAGTGTCGGAAGGCCGGTCTTTGGGGATTGCCGCAACCGTTGCGCCATCGATCCTGAGTGCGGCCAGCACCCTGGTCGTCGGCTCGCCGGTCTGTTCCATGCCGAGCGTTTCTTCAAAGAACATGATGGCGGCGGCGGTCTTCGGCCCCATGCGGCCATCCGCCTCGCCCTCGTAAAGCCCGCGCTTCTTCAGTTCGGCCTGAATATCGGCAACGATCTGCTGCGGCTTCTGGCTTTCGGCGGCGGGAAGTGCGGCGGTTTCAGCGGGCGGTGTCTGTGCCGTTTCGGTCTCGGCGGGGCGCTCTATACGGAAGGTCGTGACATTGCCCTGCGCGCCGAGAGGTTCGGTCGGGCGATAACCGGCAATGCCGTTCGGATTTTCCGCATCGCGCGTGCGCAGGAAAGGCGACGGGTGCACGCCCGGCTGATACCAGAGCGCATTGGCGGCGACGAAACCGAAAACGACCACGAAGGCCCCGCAGCCGCCCACCATTCTCGGATGGCGCAGGATTTCGCGCCCGATGGCCGAAACCACCAAGGAAACAAGCCCGGCGCCGATCTGGGCCGTTGTTTTCTTAGGCGATTTTCGCTTTCGCGGAGCCATCGTCACCATCCTTCTTCATCTTCGCGGCCATGTCGCCGAGCTGCCGGATACGTGGGGGAAATTCCACCATGCTTTCGGTTTCAGCGCTTTCGCCGCCACCCGCCATGCCGGAACCGTCGGCAGGCAGGGTGATCGTTACGACCGTCCCCTCGCCGGGCTTGCTGGCGATGGCGAAAGTGCCGCCATGCAGTGCCACAAGCCCCTTGACCAGGGACAATCCCAGACCCGTGCCCTCATAGCGACGGGTATATTCATTCTGAACCTGCATGAAGGGCTGGCCCAGCAGGTCAATCTTGTCGGACGCGATGCCGATGCCGGTATCGCTGACCGTCAGCTTCAGCATCCCACCCTCACGCGCGGCGTCGATCGACACCACACCACCGGCATCGGTGAATTTGATGGCATTGCCGGCGAGATTGATGAGAACCTGCCGGATGGCGCGCTGGTCGGCCGAGATTTCGCCGATACCGCGCTGAATGCGGCTGGTCAATGTCAGGCCTTTTTCCTTCGCCTGCAGGCCGAGCATGGCCTCGCAGGACGAGATGGTTTCGGCAATCGGAAAGCTTTCCATCATCAGCTCGTAACGGCCGGCTTCCAGCTTGCTCATATCCAGCATGGTGTTGACGACGGACAGCAGATGCGCGCCGGACTGGCGGATCAGGCCGACATATTCCCGCTGGCGGTCATTTTCCAGCCGGCCGAAATATTCGCCCGCCAGAATGTCGGAAAAACCGAGAACGGCGTTGAGCGGCGTGCGCAGCTCATGGCTGACGGCGGCAAGGAAACGCGACTTGGCGTCATTGGCCGATTCCGCCTCCGCCGCCTTGCGGGCGACATCGCGGCGCAGGCGCTCCACCTCGGTGACATCGGAAAGCTGGGCGATGATGCGGCGCAGGCGGCCGCCGGCGCTGCGGATCGCCGTCATCTCGATACGGGCGTGCATGAACTGCGCCTGGCGCGACTTCGCGCCTGTTTCGAAGCGAAGCTCGGCGCCGGCCCTGTCCTCACCCTGCCGCAGCAGATCGAAAGCCTGCATCAGCTCGAGGCGATCGGAGACATAAACATATTCAACGATGGCATGGCCCTTGCTGGCCTGAAGATCGGCCGGGAAGGTTGCGCGATCGCGGCCGGAGACGTGTTCAACGAAGCCGGTTTCACCGATGACCAGCACGAGGCCCGGCACCTGCGAAGCGGCGATCAGGTCGTTATCGCCAGACGCCGTGGCAAACGGGGACGCACCGCGTGCGGGACGTGAAAAGGCAATCAGCAGCGCGGCGGCGGCCAGAAACAGCGCCAGCACCAGGGCAGCGCCGATGGGCAGCGCGATGGCGGGGCTGAAAACGAGGCTGAAGAGGGCTGGTACGACAAGAAGGCCGACGGCGCTGAAGGCGATCAGCCAGCGCAGGCGCGCAACGGTTCCGGCGCGCCTTTCGGCGTCCTCTTCCATGCGCGCAAGCCATCTGCCCGCGGCATGGTCGACCAATGCGACCGCTTTTTCTCTCATATTACGCAATACCAACACCGAATCCCTGAGGCGGTTCCAACGGCTCCGACAATAGAAGGCCGCGGCTTAAGGAATGGATAAAAAGAATGGGCTCAAAGGCCTCTCAAATGCGCCGCAGTCCCATTACGGGGCATTTATTCCAAGCTTTGCCAATCATGGTTAATGACGGGTAAGCGACGGATTTCGCTTCATTTTTGCCATCGTGTTAACCTTTGTGGCAAAGCGGGCGGCCGCTTTCGCCCGGAACGCGCGGCCTCTGTCGCAATTATGCTTAACATGGACTGTTAAAATGCGAATGAATTGATGGCAGGCGTCCCGATACGAGGAGAATAGATACAATTTGAATTAAATTGCGCCGCTTTTTGCAATCGGCTGTTCGCCGGTCGCGTGTAGCTTCTTCACAAGCCCGAAAAACGGGACAAAGGCCGATGACCCGAAACCGGGCGGGGCTTCAAGAAAACAAAGATCATCTGGCAGGGTGTCTGACAATGTGGTTTCTGATCAAAGGAACATTCTGGTTTTCGCTGGTGCTGGTGGCGCTGTCCTATTTCGGCAGCAGCAACGATCCGACCAAGGAACCTTCGGCCTTCGATATTCCCAGCGCCGTTTCGGCAGCGGGTGAGGCCTATCGTTATGTCAGCGCCATCTGCATCGAAAAGCCCGATGTCTGCGTCAAGGGCGCCGAAACCTTCCACGCGCTTGGTGAACGGGCCAAGGAAGGCGCAAAGGTTGCCTATGAACTGCTGGACAAGCAGCTTGCTTCGGATGACAAACCCGCTCCCGCCGCTGAAATCGCCGCCGAGGCCGAAAAGCTTGTCGCAGCACCCGTGGTCAACGTCGAATTTCCCGCAGAGGCCGATATGCTGAAGACCGGCACCGTCATCCCCCTGCCGCAGAAGCGCCCTGCCCCCTGATCTTGCCGGCCCCTTGATTTTCGAGGGCCGCCGCGCCGCGCCATTCTTGCAGCCGAAGATATTCGGTTGCCGACTGCCTGCCTGACTTGCCCGCGGAAACCTGTTTTCCGTGGGCTTTTTCTTGCAGATGGTTCAAAACCGCGCGCACTTCCCCTATATCCTAGGAAAGACATTAAATAACGGATGATACGGCGCGCAAATGGCCTCTCTCGAAACGATCCTTGACGATTTCGCCTTCCTTGACGACTGGGAGGACCGCTATCGTTATGTCATCGAACTCGGCAAGGCGCTTCCCGAATTGGCGGAAGACAAGCGTACGGCCGAGAACAAGGTCCATGGCTGCGCCAGCCAGGTCTGGCTCGTCAGCCACAGCGACGGCGCCGAAGACCCTCTGTTGACCTTCGAGGGCGATTCGGATGCGCATATCGTGCGCGGCCTCGTCGCCATCGTTCTCGCCGTCTATTCCGGCAAACAAGCCTCCGAGATTGCCGATCTGGATGCCATCGAGGTGTTCAACCGGATCGGACTGGTGGAGCACCTTTCCGCCCAGCGGGCCAATGGCCTGCGCTCCATGATCAAGCGCATCCGCGAGGAAGCCCGGCTGCTGGCCGCCTGAGCCATCATCGCGTTGCCATCCCCGTTGCCAGAGAGGGACGATAATCCGCATCACCCCAATGGTGGTCTCTGCCTCGTTGACGGGCGGCGGGCGGCGCATAATGGCGGGCGAGTGAGAGCAGCGCGGCCCTGAGCAGCAATTTTGCCGAACGCGCCGGCCATAGTCTTTCCCGCTCCACCGTCTCCAGCCCCTTTTCGAAGCAGCATATATCGATGGCGACGCCCGAAAGTTCCGGGCCCATCGCCTCCGCCGCGCGGGAAAACCGCGCCCTTGCGGCCATAGCCGCCTCGGTCAGATCGAGCCCGCCTCCCGCCTCCCCCCTGGTGCGGCTTGCAATACGCGGCTCCCACGTCGCCGTGACCCTGGGATTGAGGTGGCCGCGATGAAAATCCGAAGCAAGGCGCTCACCCGCCTCCAGCGCATCCGCCGGGAAAAATGCGCTGCCATCCCGCTCCTTCAGCCTTGAAAGGCTGGTCAGGGGAGAGGTGTTGAGGTTGCGCCTCGCCGGCTGCTTCGTCTCGCCGACATCCACAACGACCACCTGCATATCCCGGTGCTGCTCCTGAAAAACCTCGTCGCGGTCTTTCGCCATCGCCCGCTTCAGATAGGAAGCGAGCGGCGGCGCCGCGCAGAGGGTGTTTTCCCGTTGCTCGACCAGCCCGCAGGACACGGCAAGGCGCATGGTCGCGGCGGGAAAGCGCAGGGCCCTTTGCCCCGCCTGTGCCCGATGCAGAACGATATCGCCGCCCTCCTCCATCACCTCGGCCGCGCCGGCGGCGATGCAACGCAACAGCCGCAGGAGGACAGGATCCGGAGAAGCCGGGGCGCCTTTTGCCTCACTCATCCCGGATACCTTTCATCGCATTGAAAATGCTGCCGGTAAGCCGCTCCAGCGCCGCGACGAACTCATCGAAAGCCGGTTCGTCCCGCCGGTCCTCGACCACCTGGCAGGCATGCCCCACTGTCGTCCTGTCCCGGCCGAAACAGGGGCCGATATCCGACATGGGGATGCCAAGCTCCACATGGCAGACATACATGGCAATCTGGCGGATATGGCATTCCGTGCGCCGGTTGTCGCGGCGCACCAGCGAACGATCGCCCGTCAATTGCACCATCTCGCCGGTGAGCTGCCGCACCAGCCGGCAAAGACGGGAAACCTCCTCCCGCCCGGCAACCGACGGCCAGTGACGAAAGGGACGATTGACGGCCTGCATGCGGGGCCGCGCGGCGGCAGACAGAAGCGATGTATCCGACGGCATATGCAACTCCTCTACGAATAGGAATTAATTCATACACCTGCGGATAGATATGGGGAAGTGTGAATTTACCTCTGCAAATTCATCGATTGATTTTGCGTTGTTTTTTGGAAGAAAGCACCATCGGATAAGGATTTTTTTCCTCAACCGAAATTCTGCGCGGCAACAAAAAAGCCGGTCGATAGACCGGCTGGGACATTTTTATGCGGAAAGAGACGGCGCCGACGATACCCATATGGGCAAGCGTAAGAACCTTGCCGCCTTCTCCCGGCTGGGGAGAAGGTCGCGGCAGCGGCTTGAGGGGGCGAGACCAGCGATATTCGGAGAGCTGGCCCCCTCATCCGGCCCTTCAGGCCACCTTCTCCCCGGCGGGGAGAAGAACAGGCCAGGCCGGACCGTCGTTACAATCAGCGGCTGGCCTTGCGGCGCTGGCCGAGACCCATTTCCTTGGCGAGCCGCGAACGGGCTTCGGCATAGGCAGGAGCAACCATCGGATAGTCGACCGGCAGGTCCCATTTTTCGCGGTATTCTTCCGGCGTCATGCTGTGATGCGTCGTGAGATGCCGCTTCAGCGACTTGAACGAGCCGCCGCATTCCAAACAGACGATGTGATCGTCCTGGACCGACTTGCGGACCGAGACGGCAGGCTTCTGCTTTTCGACATTGACCGCCACCGATGCCGGTGCCGATGTTCCGCTGAGTGCCGTGTGAACATCCGAAATAAGGCCGGGAAGGTCTGTGACCGGAACGACGTGGTTGCTAACATAGGCAGCCACAATATCCGCCGTCAGTTCGACCAGCAGATCCTGGGCGTTACCGTATGCAGTTTCCGTCATTTAAGTATCTCCTGTTTATTAATCCCCTGAAGCGGGCAAGCGCCGCATCGAGCGATGTGAAGTTACCCGGTGCCCCACCTTCGCCTTGTTGAAACCAACGTGAAACCTACCCCTAGATTTCGAGCGAAAACCGGAAACGATTTAATCCGAGATTCAACTTATGGCCCCGAGACATGGGCAGCAATGGTCCGATGGACCATAGATTAGACATTAATAAAATGCCTATGCCGACTATGAAGAGGCTAGATGCAAATCGCGATTAGCAACTTTACACTTAATTTGGATAACAGCAAAACAGCAAAAGTCAAATTCCTAGTGTCAATTTTTCAGTTCAAAACAGTCTAATTTGAATACAAAAAATCACGGGTAATAAAATACTATGCCAAGTAGTAATTGAAAATGAATACCCCCAATTATTGGGGGGATTTTCAACTTCAAATTTTCTTCGTCTCATCAACTACCGATTTAACAGCCAGCGGATAACCTGCCTTGTGCGCGGCCATGGCAAGAAGATGTGCGGAGACCGGCGCGGTCAGGACAAAGAAGAAGAAACCGGCCAGAGCCCGCGCCAGGGTCGATAGCTCCATGGAGTGGATGCCGACGGCCAGAAGCAGCAGGCCGGACCCCACCGTTCCCGCCTTGGAGGCCGCGTGCATGCGCGTGTAAACATCGGGCAAACGATTAAGCCCGATTGCCGCGACCAGCGAAAAAAGGGCGCCCGAGACCGTCAATACCGCAACGAGAAGTGCCATAATCCAGTCCATCATCGCCTGCCCTTTCCGCCATTCACACCTGTTTCCATAGGCTTTTCAGGAGCTTCCGCCGCCCGCTCGCCATCGAGCACCGCCTTCGACCTCCGCCGGCCATCCGCGCCGCGCGACAGCACGAAGCGGGCGAAAGCGACCGTTGCCAGGAACCCGACCAGCCCCAGCGCAATGGCGATATCGACATAGAGGGTAAAGCCGGTGCGGATGGCGATCACCGCAATAAAACCGATGGCAATGCCGACCAGCATATCTAGCGCAACGATGCGATCCGGCAAGGTGGGACCGACGACAACACGATAGACCGTCAGCAAAAACGCGGCCGAGAGGACAACCGATGCAAGTATAGTTGCAATTGAAACTATCTGTTCCGGCATCATGGCTGAAATGCCTCCATGATCTTTCTTTCGAAGCCGTTTTTAATGTCGTTTTTCGTGGCTTCAATATCGCTGCAATCGATCGCGTGTACGTAAAGCGTCTTTCTGTCCGCCGAAACATCGACAGAGAGTGTGCCCGGTGTGAGCGTGATGAGATTGGCGAGCAGCGTGATCTCGAAATCCGTCGTCACCGTCAGCGGATAGGCAAAAATGCCGGGCTGGACCTCGAGCTTCGGCCGCGTCACCAGCACCGCCACCTTCCAGGCCGAGAGCGCCAGTTCCTTGAAGAACAGCAGCACCAGCGACAGCACGCGGGAAAGCTTGAGCCAATGGTTCTGCCCGCCCGGCAGCTGGTGGCGGATCAGCCCCAGCGCCAGCGTCGAGACGATGAGGACGAAGACGATGTTCGCCAGCGTGATGCTGCCCGTCACGGCAAGCCATACGGCAACGAAAAGCAATTGCACGACATAGAGGCTCATGGCTTGCCCCCTTGCGGAAAGACCGACTGAATATAGGCCTGTGGGTCACCAAGGCCCGCCGCGGCCTGCTGGCTGAGATTGAGCAGGCTTTCCGGAAACAGGCCGAAGAATACCACCAGCAGCGTCAGCCCCACCAGCGGCGCGAAAGACGGGGCGGCCGGAGGCGGTGCAGGCTGCAAGGCGGGCCGGGCGGCAGATGCTGCAACCGGACGCCAGAAACACAACAGGAATATCCGCCCGAAGGCGATGGTGACGATGAAACCGGAGACGAGGATGGCGGCGGCGAGCCACCAGGCGCCTATATCGATGGCCGACTTGACCAGAACTGCCTTTGGCCAGAAGCCGGAAAAGGGCGGCAGGCCGGAGCCGGCGAAGAACAGCGCCAGCGCCAGCGCGGAAAACCACGGGGCCTGCCGGTAAAGGCCGCCAAGCGTGGCAAGGCTGAAGCCGCCACCGAGACGGGCGGCATGGCCGGCGGCGAGATAAAGCGCCGTCATCAGCACCATGGAATGCAGCGCGTAGAAGATCGCGCCCGTGACGGCGGAGGGCGTGCCCATGGCGATGCCGGCCATCATGTAGCCGATGCCCGATATGACGATATAACCGAGCATGCGGCGGATATCGTTCTGGGCAAGCGCGCCCATGGCACCCAGCACCATGGTGAGCGCGGCGGAAACGGCGATGACGATGCTGAGCTCTTCCCGCTCCACCGGAAACAGCATGACCATGACGCGCAGCAGCGAATAGATGCCGACCTTGGTGAGCAGGCCACCAAAGAGCGCTGAAACGACGATGCGCGGCGTGTGATAGGAGGCGGGCAGCCAGAAATTCACCGGGAAGGCAGCCGCCTTCATGGCGAAGGCGAGCGCGAAGAGGCTGGCGAGCGTCATCAGCGGCGCGGTGCCGCGTAGCTCCGTTGCCTTCAGCGCAATATCGGCCATGTTGAGCGTGCCGAAGATGGCGTAGAGATAACCGACCGTGATCAGGAACAGCGTCGTGCCTATGAGGTTGAGGATCGCGTATTTCAGTGCGCCGTCGATCTGCTCGCGCGTCGAGCCCAGCACGATGAGGCCGAAGGACGAGATCAGCAGCACCTCGAACCAGACATAAAGGTTGAAGAGATCACCGGTCAGGAAAGCGCCGGTGACGCCCGCCATCAGCAGCATCAGGAAGGGATAAAAACCGTAACGCCTGCCGCTGGCATCGATATCGCTGCCCGCATGGATGGCGCCGGCCAGCGCCACGATGGCGGCGGCGAGCGACAGCAGCGCGCCGGTGAGATCGGCGGTGAAGGCAATGCCGAAGGGCGGCAGCCAGCGGCCCATGACCATGGTGAACGGGCCCTGCGTGGCAACCTTCCAGAGCAGCGCGGCATCGAGGATCACCAGCAGGGCAAGCGCGGCAACAGCGACAGCCGCATGGTGGCGGATGGCGTGGCGCATCATCATCAGCACCGCACCTGCGCCGATGCAGAGGGCGATGGGCAGGATGATCAGCCAGTCGGCAAGCGGCACGGGCGCCATGACGAGTGCGGCGGAAAGATCGGTCACTGCGGAAGTGGTGGAAGAAGCCATGTCGTCTCAGCCTCGCCGCTCAATAACCGAGCGGCGGCAAGGGCTCGCCAGCGGGTTCTGCGGTGCGCATTTCATCCGTGTCGTCGGTCTGCAATTCCTGGAAGGCACGCCAGGTCAGAACCAGAAGGAAACAGAAGAAGGAAAAGGAAATCACGATTGCCGTGAGGATAAGCGCCTGCGGCAGCGGATTGGCGGCACCTGCCGGTAGCGTATCCATGCCTGCCGGAATGATCGGCGGCACTTCCCGTGTCAGCCTACCGGCCGTGAACAGGAGCAGATTGACCGCATTGCCGAGAATGGCGATGCCAAGCAGCATGCGAATGCTGTGACGCGACAGCATGAGATAGATCGCCACCGAAAAGAAGATGCCGACGAGAATGGAGAAGACCGCTTCCATCAGTCGCTTTCCCTTTCTTCCAGCGCCAGCGCAATGGAGGTGATGGCGCCGACCACGACGAGATAGACCCCGATATCGAAGGACATGACGGTGGAAAGCGGCACCTCGACCCCGAACAGGCTCGGATAGCCCCAGAGGCCGGTCATGAAGGGCACGCCGGCGGCCATCGAGACAAGGCCCGAGAGCATCGACAGCAGCAGCCCCGCGCCTGCAATGGCCAGCGGATGAAACAGGATGGCGCGCCGTACCGCCGTGACACCAAAGGCGATGCCATAGATCGCCAGCGCCGAGACGGCGATCAGCCCGCCGATGAAGCCGCCGCCCGGCTCGTTATGGCCACGCAGCAGCACGAAGATGGAAAACAGCACCATGAGGCTTGTGACAACCGGCGCGACGGTGCGCAGGATGAGCGTGTTCATGCCCGCGCTCCCTTCTTTTTCGCCGTTTTCGCCGGCCCCTTGGGGGCGGCGGCAGGGCGGATGCGGATGAGCGCGAGAATGGCAAGACCGGTAATCATCACCACCGCGATTTCGCCGAGCGTATCCGTGCCGCGGAAATCGACGATGATGACATTCACCACATTCGCGCCATGGGCGATGACCTTGGAATAGGTGTTGTAGAAATCCGTCAGGCGGTTATCGAAGCTCGCTTCAGTCGCGCGCATCAGGAACAGGGCAAAGCCCGCTCCGCAGGCAATGGCGATGGTGCTGTCCAGCAGCTTCTGGCCAAGGCCACGATGGTCCGATGGCGACAGGCGCAGCCGCGTCATCACCAGCGTCAGGATGACGACCGAGAGCGTCTCGACCATGAATTGCGTGAAGGAGAGATCGGGCGCGCCGAACAGCAGGAAGATGACCGCCACCGCAAAGCCCTGAATGCCGAGCGCGATGATGGCGGTGAGCCGGCTCGACGCCGTCAGGACGGCGATGAGGCCCGCCACGGCAATGGCGATGAAGGTCAGCTCGTGGACCGGCATATCGCGCGGCCATGACGGCATGGACGGCAATTCGCCATAAAGGAACAGTGGCACGAGCAGCACGGCGGCGATGACGGCGAAGGTGGCGGTGACGTAAAATTCCAGCCGGCCCGGCTGGATGCGCCGGGTGATGTGGAACGAGACTTTCACCAGCATTTCGATGAAGACGTCAAAGCCCCTGTCCGGCCCTGCCCCCAACGCATTGAAGGTACGGTCGATCAGGCTGCGGACCGTGGAAAGCTGCGTGTAAAGGGCGATGCCGAGCGCGATTGTCAGCAGCGACAGGCCAAGCGGCACGCCGATATGGGGAATGAGCGAGATTTCCACCGGGCGCGGCTCGCCTGCAATGGCGCTTGCCATGGGGGTAGAGATGTAAAAATGCGCGATGCCGGCAAAGAGCGCAATGGTGAGCCCCTTCAATGCCAGAAGCGCCGGGCCGAGCCAGAGCAGCAGCGGGCCCTCATGCGCCTGTTTCGGGGTTTTCACCGGCTTGCCGAGGAAAGGTTTCAGGACCACGGCGAAGGCGATGGCGAACATCAGGCCGTTGCCGAGAATGGCGATGCCGGTGAACAGCACGGCGCGCGGATTGCCATGCGCCAGCGCGTAATAGATCTCTTCCTTGGCGAGGAAACCGAAAAACGGCGGCAGGCCGGCCATGGAGATGGCTGCCGCGAGCGCCGCCGCGAAGGTGATGGGCATGGCCTTGCGCAGGCCGCCAAGCTTCGTCACGTCGCGCGTGCCAGTCTCGTGGTCGATGATGCCGGCGACCATGAACAGCGCGCCCTTGAACAGCGAATGCGCCACCAGATAAAGCACCGCCGCCTCGATGGCATGATCCGAGCCGAAACCTGCCAGCATGACGAGCAGGCCGAGCGAGGAGACGGTGGTATAGGCAAGCATCAGCTTCAGGTCTGTCTGGCGCACGGCCAGCAGCGCGCCGGTGAGCATGGTCAAGCCGCCGAAGAAGGGCAGCAGGATCTGCCAGGCGGCGGTATCGCCAAGCACCGGGTTGAGACGCATCAGCAGATAGACGCCAGCCTTCACCATGGTGGCCGAATGCAGATAGGCCGAGACCGGGGTTGGCGCTTCCATGGCGTTGGGCAACCAAAAATGGAACGGAAACTGCGCCGATTTCGTGAAGGCACCGCCGAGGACCAGAAGCAGCGCCGCCAGATAAAACGGGCTGTCGCGCAGGATATCGCCGCCGCGCACCAGCATTGAGAGTTGCGTCATGCCGCTGATATCCCAGATGAAGATCAGCCCGGCGAGCAGCAGCAGACCGCCGCCGCCCGTCACCACCAGCGCCTGCAACGCGGCCCGGCGCGAGGCGGAGCGCTCATGATCGAAACCGATCAGCAGGAAGGAGGTGATGGAGGTCAGTTCCCAGAAAACGAACAGCATCAGCAGGCTGTCGGAGACCACGACGCCCAGCATCGCGCCCATGAACAGAAGCAGGAAAGAGAGAAACCGGCCCTGCTGCGGATGGCCCTTCATGTAACCGCCGGCATAAAGCACGATCAGCAGGCCGATGCCGGTGATCAGCAGCGCGAAGGTGAGCGACAGGCCATCGAGGAACCAGGAGAAGCTGAGATTGAAGCTTGGCACCCAGGCATAACCGCCCGTCACCACGCCGCCCGCCGCGATCTGCGGCAGCATCAGCGCGAAATGCACGAAGGCGAGAGCCGGCGCTATCGCAACGATCCATGCGGCATTGTGACCGAATCTTTTCACCAGGGCCGGCGCGGCAAGCGCTGCCAGAAACGGCAGAAACAGCGACAGGAATGTCAGCGCCGTGACATCGGAGGTCATTCACATCTCCCGGGATGTCCCCCACCCCTGCGCGCCAATGAATGGCGTTCTCTTTCAAATCGATTTTTCAGTTAAGGCATAGATAAATGCATCTCAACCCAAATCGACATTCACGGCCCATAACGAACGCGTTATGACAGGCTGCCCCTTTCAATCGGCGGCGGCGATGACTATTTGAGGCGGGAACAGAAAGGATCATTCCATGAGCGATCTGACTTCCCCCAAAGTGACCAAGACCGATGCGGAGTGGCGTGAGCAGCTGACGCCGGAGCAATATCGCATCCTGCGCGAACACGGCACCGAGCGCGCCTTTACCGGCCCCTATTGGGACACATTCCAGAAGGGCCTCTATCGCTGCGCGGCCTGTGACGAACCGCTGTTCCTCTCCGATACGAAATTCGATGCCGGCTGCGGCTGGCCGAGCTATTTCGAGCCCGTCAAGCCCGGTGCCGTGACGGAATATCGCGATGCGAGCCACGGCATGGTGCGCACGGAAATCCGCTGCGCCAATTGCGACGGCCATCTCGGCCACGTCTTCCCCGACGGCCCGCCGCCCACCGGCCTGCGTTATTGCATCAATGGCCATTCGATGGTGTTCGAGCCGGTTTGATGAACGATGCGGTGAAAGGCCGGCTGCCCTTGCCGGCCTTCATCGCTGAAAAGGTCTTCTCGACAGCCGGACCGGAGAGTGAGATCATCACCGTCTCACTCCTTCCGGATCATCACCATGGCGCTCGAAACCATCCTCATTTTTATTCCCGCCTGCTTTGCCCTGAACATGGCCTTCGGGCCGAACAATCTTCTGTCGATGACGGTGGGCGCGCGCTACGGCATGGCGACGGCGGTGATGGCGGCAAGCGGCAGGCTGGTCGCTTTCGCGGGGATGATCGCGATTGCGGCACTCGGGCTCGGCGCACTTTTGATGGCGTCCGAGATGATGTTCTCACTGATCAAATGGATCGGCGTTCTTTATCTGCTGTGGATCGGCTTCAAACTCATCCGCTCAAAGGCTGAAGTTACCGCCCCCGATGTATCCTCGGCCAACGGCAATGTTCTCAAAACCTATCTGCGGCAGGAGTTTTTCGTCGCCTCCGGCAATCCCAAGGCTATTTTGATCTTCACCGCCTTTTTCCCGCAATTCATCCAGCAGGACGCCTATTGGCAGAGTTTCGCCACGCTCGGGGCGATTTTCCTTCTGCTCGAGGTGGTGGCCATTGCCGTTTATGCCTTTGTCGGCTCACGCCTGTCCGGTCTCATGCGCAATGCGCGAGCCCTGAAGCGCGTCAACCGGATCAGCGGCTCGATGATGATGGCCTTCGGCGTCATGCTCGCCTTCGCCCGGCGTCCGGCCTGAAAGGAACCCGTCCAGCCTGCTAGCCTAATTTCAGCTCCATGCAGGTCAAATCCAGCCAGCGGCCGAACTTGGTACCGACTTCAGAGAACCGCCCGACGACCCTGAAACCGAGGCTTTCGTGCAGGCGGATGGAGGCGGTGTTTTCCGCCTCGATGGCGGCGATCAGAACGTGCACGTCGTTGCCGCTGGCATGGTCGATCAGCGCCTGCATCAGCCGCTTGCCGATGCCGTGACCGCGGGCATCCTTGTGCACATAGACCGAATGTTCGCGGGTGTGGCGATAACCGTCAAAGGCGCGCCAGTCGCCGTAGGAAGCATAACCGGCGACCTTGCCGTCGAGAATGGCGACGATGACCGGGAAACCGCGTGACTTGCGGGCGGCGAACCATTCCTTGCGGTTCTCCAGATCGACCACCACCTCGTTCCAGATCGCCGTCGTGTTCACGACCGCATCGTTATAAATCTCCATGACACCGGAGAGATCGTCCACGGTCGCGTCGCGCAGTTCCACGCTCATATTGCTTCGCCCTCATATTTCCGAATGAGCGGCTGCAGAAAGGCAGCGGCTCCAGCGACGAGCCTTAAGCGATGACGCCGAGCAATGTCCAGTACGTCGAGCCTTACGACGCCAGGGGAACGAGGCTGAAGGCGGTGACCACGGCGAAATAATGAACCGCAGCGGCGGAGACGACGAAACCGTGCCAGATGGCGTTCTGGAAGCGCAGCTTTTCCCAGACATGGAAGATCACGCCGAGCGAATAGATTACGCCGCCGGCGACGATGAGCCAGAGCGTGACGGGGGCGAGATGCGACGACAGGGGCTCGACCACCATGATGCCACTCCAGCCCATGGCGAGATAAAGACCGATGGCCACCCGGTCATAACGGCCGGGAAACAGGCATTTCAGCAGGATGCCGCAGAGCGCCGCAACCCAGATGAGGCCGAGCATGACGGCAATCAGCGGATCGTTGATGCCGCGCATCAGGAAGGGCGTATAGGTGGCGGCGATGAGAATGAAGATCGCCGAATGATCGAGCCGGCGCAGGAACCATTTCACCCTGGAATGCGGCCAGATGTTGTAGGTGAAGGACACGGAGAGGCAGGCAACGAGACCGAGACCATAAATCCAGGCGGCGGCGATCGCGCTCAGCGTGCCCCAGGCGGTCGCGTAAAAAATCAGCGCCGTAGCGCCCACCAGCGCAAATACGATTCCAACGCCGTGGACGATGCCATCGGCGACGATCTCGTGAAAATCATACTGGCGCCCGAACCGCCACATCTCGCTCATTGGTCCAATCCCGTCTGCGTGCTTTCATCAAAGCATGGAGACAATATTAGACAGGAACAAGACAGCGGCCGGTTAACGGCAATCAAATTGCGTTCGAGGCTGTTGCGAAAGGAGAGGTCCGCCGTTTCCCTCATATCGGAGCAATCGTCTGAGGGCGAGCGGATGCCGCTTGTTTCTTCTCCCCGCCGGGGAGAAGTCCGCGGCAGCGGGATGAGGGGCGACGGTAGCGATAGACCGAGAGGTTGCCCCTCATCCGGCCCTTCGGGCCACCTTCTCCCCGGCGGGGAGAAGAAAGGAGCGGCGACGTCGAACCCCTTTTCAACCGCGCTCACAAAGCCGCGGCACATTCCTGACAGAACGGCGTATAGGGCACCGCCTTCAGCCGATCCTCCGAAATCTTCTTGCCGCATTTGACGCAGGTGCCGAAGGTGCCGCTTGCGACGCGGTCCAGTGCCGCATCGATGGCGCGCAGCTCGTCCTGCCCCACCTGCCCCATTTCGTCGAGCACCTCGTCATTGTTGCGCTCGATGGCACGATCCTCGTCATCGGGATTGCGCGGCTCCTCGAAATCCGCCTCGATCCTGTGCAGGCGGCGATAAAGCTCGCGCTGGCGGTTTCGCAGGATTTTCTCGTAACTTTCAACATTCATGGTCTTTTCCTCCAGCCCGAGCGGGCGGAAAACCCGCCCGCAACCCTAGACATCACGCCTTTACCGATCGACCAGCACCGAGCATTTGGCGTGGCGCACCACACGGTCGGCGGTGGCGCCAATAAAATAATTGCTGAAATCCGGCGTGTGCGACGCGATGATGATGAGGTCCGCCTTGTGCTCCTCGGCGGCGGCGATGATCTCGCGGGCGGGTGCGCCGCTTCTGATTTCCTGGCTGCCCTTGAAACCGGCCCTGGTCCTGAGGTCCGAAAGCTTGGCCTTGGCGTCCTTGATGGCGTTTTCGATGAGGTCAACAGGCAGGTCGATCGCCATGTAACCCGGCAGTTCCTCGACCACGTTGATGAGAACGATCTCGCCATCGGGGTCCAGCAGCGCCTTGGCCTTTTCGAGGATCTTTTCCCCCTTGTCGGTGGCGCTGAGGTCTACCGGTACGATGATCTTCTTGTACATGGCTGTCTCCTTTGGCTTGATCCGCCATTTAGCGTGTCGGGTTAGGCTTATATTTCCCCTTCGGCGCAGCCTTCACCTTGATCGAAGTCAAAGCTGGAGCCGCACCGCACCGGGGCATTGTCAACGAATAGTAGACGGTCAATCGCCACACCGCGATCTTTGCTGAACGACGAAACCAGCCCATATTCGCCTTCGACAAACGCCGCAAAGCGGCGTCGGCCGATATCATCGGCGACCGATCCGCCCCATGGCGCTTCGGATTCAATATGGAGATCATGATGAGTGAAATCAAACAATTCGCCCTGACGCGGCCGGCCTATGTCGGTCAGGCGCATCTCGTCGTTCACGATCTGCCGCGCGTTTCGGATTTTTACCAGAAGATCATCGGTCTTTCCGTTCTCGAAAAGAACCCGAGCGGCGAAGTGCTGGGGGTAAACGGCCAGCCGCTTCTGACGCTGTCCACCTCCGACGTCGCCGAACGCGCGCCGCGCAATGCCGCCGGCCTGTTCCACACCGCGTTCCTGATGCCGAGCCGCAATGATCTCGCGCACTGGCTGGCGCATGCCGCTCACAACAATGTCCAGCTTCAGGGCGCATCCGACCATCTGGTCAGCGAGGCGATCTATCTTGCCGACCCGGAAGGCAACGGCATCGAGGTCTATCGCGACCGCTCACCCGACGAATGGACCTACCAGCCGGACGGCACGGTGGAGATGGCAACGATCGGCCTCAACCTGCAGGCGCTTTACGACAGCGCGCCGAAAACGGCCTTTACGGGTGCTGCGGACGGCACCGCCATCGGCCACATTCACCTGCAGGTCGGCAATATCCCACAGGCGGATGAATTTTATCAGGATGTGCTGGGGCTGAAGATCATGGCGCGTTATCCGGGCGCAAGCTTCTTCGGCTCGGGTGCCTATCACCACCATGTCGCCGCCAATATCTGGAACAGCCGCGGTGCTGCGGCCCGCAAGGACAACATGACCGGCCTTTCCGGCTATTCGCTGAAATTCAACGAGGCCGCAGCGCTCGACAGGGCAGTTGCCGCGCTCGACCGGCTGGAAATCGCCACCGAGCGGCAAAGTGACGGGATCGTTTTGAAAGATCCGTGGGGTATCGGGCTAAAGCTTTCCGCCTAAAGCAAAAAAGGGCAGCAGAAATTTACGCTGCCCCGGAACCGCCACATTGTTCGAACGTTTGTCACCTGATTGGGGAGCCGTTCGATGAATGAAAATGCCAGACCGGAAAAGACCGGCACTTTGGTTACCGGCGGAGCCACCGCCGGGGCCGCCACCGGAACCGTTCCGGCAACAAGAGCGGACCCGCTGGAAACTCCGGCATCCGGCCCGCGCCGCGACGATGCGCGCAGCCAGCAGCCGCTTGGCCGGGAAGCGCTGGATGTGGTCGTCGCCTGGTCGGTGATCGGCATCTTCCTCATCATGCTGATGGCCGTCATCCACGAATTGTCGCTCATCCTCATTCCGGTGGTGATGGCGATCGTGGTGGGCATGATCCTCGGCATCGCCGCCGAAAAACTCGGCTCCTATGGCATTCCCGGTTTCGGCGTCGCGCTCATTCTTTCGAGCCTTGTCGCGGCGGTGATGTTTTTTGTCATCAATTCGTTGACCGAGCCGCTCTCGCTGCTGGCTTCGGAAGGCCCGGCGCTGGTGGAGCGCAGCATCGACCGTTTCCTGCCCTATCTGCAAAGTCTCAAATGGCTGAATATTTCTGCGGCCAGTTTCAGCATGGGGTCGATGTCGATGGAATCGCTGATTTCGCGCAGCGGCGAGATCATCTCCCTCCTCGGTTCCAACGTCACCCCCGCCGTCGTTCAGGGCCTGATCTTCCTCGCCGCGCTGCTGATGTTTCTCTATAGCCGGCTACGGCTGCGCAAGGCGATCATCATGGCCTTTCCGGCCCGCCATCAAAGGCTGCGCACCATTCGCATCATCGGCTCGGTGGAAGAGGTGCTCGGCACCTATTTCGCCACGGCGGCGCTGATCTATGCCGGGCTTGGCGTGACGATGGTGATCATCGCCTATTTCGGCGGGCTCGCCATGCCGCTGCTGTGGGGGCTGTTCGCCTTCCTCTCCAGCTTCGTGCCGTTTCTCGGCATCACCGCCATGACGATCTCGCTGACGGTGGCGGGCATCATCACCCATGACAACATTGTTCTCGCGCTTCTGCCGGCCGCAATCTTCTTCACCATTCATCTTTTGATGGAAAACCTCGCCTTTCCGGCGGTTGTCGGCCGCAACATGGAAATCAACCCCTTCCTCGTCTTCGTGATGATCATCTTCTGGACGTGGATGTGGGGGGCTGCCGGCGCCATGCTCGCCCTGCCGCTATCGCTGATCGCCATGACGGTGACGCGGGAACTCTTCCCCTCGCGCCGGGTGGTGCCAAACCTGCCGGATTAAACACCGGCTTTCCGGCCGGAAATGCGACAAAAAAAGAGTTTGAGGGTTTTCGTGATTCGGAGAAAAGCGAAACCGCTCCGGGTTTGAGCTTTCAGGAGATTGTCCGTTGACGGCGGGTATTGGGGTTTACCCCCCTCTGCCCTGCCGGGCATCTCCCCCTCAAGGGGGGAGATTGATCTGCGGCGAGGTTTCGCCCATCTCAACGTTTGAGGATGAAGTGACGAAAGGGCCTCCTACCGATCTCCCCCCTTGAGGGGGAGATGCCCGGCAGGGCAGAGGGGGGTAAACCCCACGCGCCCACCGCATACCGACAATCCCCTGAAACCCAGCAGCCAGGCCGCTCAGGAAGCGAGCGGCATTCCCTGCATCTGTCCCTGCACCATGCGGCGCTCGTGCTCGATCAGCCATTTCTTGCGCCACAAACCGCCGCCATAACCGGTGAGGCTGCCATCCGCCCCCAGCACCCGGTGGCAGGGAACGACAATCGCAATCTGGTTGGCGCCATTGGCGCGGGCCACCGCCCTCACGGCGGAAGACCTGTCCATGCTGGTTGCGAGTGAAGAATAGCTGACGATCTGACCCACCGGGATTTCCCGCAGGTTCCGCCAGACATCGCGCTCAAAGGGCGTGCCATGGCCGGCAAGCCGGGTTTGGAAGGCCGCCGAACTGCCGGCGAAATACGCCTTGAGCTCCGCTTCAATCTGGCCAGTCACCGCCGTCCGGCCCAGCACCATATCCGCGCCGGTGCGTGTCTTCAGCCGCTTCAGTTCGGCCGGAAGCGCCGGCCGATCGGCGAATTCGAGGAGATGCAGGGCATGGTCATCGGCGATGGCGAGCATCGGGCCGATCGGCGTATCGATCCAGTCGCCCTTCAGGAAACCCCTGCCCTTCATGGCGGCGGGCGAGGTGCCGAAGAACTGGTTGATGGCTGAGCGAAAACCGCTGCCGGATTCGTAACCGGCATCGATCTGCGCGCCGATCACCGCCTCGCCCGAGGCAAGGCTTTCCGCCGCGTCCCCCACCCGTCGCAGCCGGGCGATTTCCAGAAAGCTCATGCCGAAGCGGCGCTTGAAGGTGCGCCGCACGGTGGAGGGATCATGGCCGAGCGCCACCACATCCTCCTCACGCCAGCGCCGCGCCGGTTCGTTTTCCAGCGCCGTCAGGAGCGAGGTGACGGTCTCGTCGGCGGTGCCGTAGGACAACATCGGCTTGCAGCGCTTGCAGGGACGGAAACCCGCCTCCAGACATTCGGCGATGGTCTCGCGGAACCGGCAGTTCTCGATCTTCGGCTTGCGCGCCGTGCAGGTGAAGCGGCAAAAAATCTTGGTGGACGTCACGCAGACATAGGCCACGCCTTCATAGGCGGGGTCCTTGTTCACAAGGGCGGAATAGAGGGTTTCGGTGTCGGGGCGTTTGAACAACATCATGAGGGGATGCTAGCGCAATTTTGAGCGGCATGCCGCCGAAAAACGGGCGTGGATGTGGGAGGATTTATCTTCGCCCCCCAGCCATGACGACCGCTGCTTCCAGTGGAGCGAGAGGGTGCGGCATATTTCTTCTCCCCGCCGGGGAGAAGGTGGCGCGCGGCGCCGGATGAGGGGGCGGCGGTAGAGAGATGCGGAGAGCTTGCCCCCTCATCTGCCCTTCGGGCATCCTCTCCCCGGTGGGGAGAAGAAACGGGCGGCAACGTTTCGGATCAATTTCCCGGAGGCGCGAAGGATGGGTCGTCCAGCCGGGCGAAGATGACGCCACGGGCTTTCAGCGCCAGAAGGCCCTTCACCACACCCTCGCCCGCCTCATGGGTGGGCTGGTTGATGTGGGAGATGATGACATCGCCGTTCCTGGCGGAAGCGATGTGTTTTGCCGTCGCGGCAGCACCGAGAAGCGAGCCGCCATCGCCATTGACGGAATAACCCGCCACCCGCATGCCGAGCCGGTTGATGGTGGCCATGGAGGAGTTTGTGTATTTCGCCGTCGCGCCACGGAACCATTGCGGCTGGAGACCGGTGGCGGCGACGATCGCCTGACGGCCGCCTTCCACCTCCTGCTCGACCGCCGCTTCAGAACCGGCGGCGGCGATGCCATAGATCGAAACGGGCTTATCGACCGCCGGCACATGGTTTTCGCCGTGATTTTCGATCTCGAACAGATCGGGATGCGCCAGAAGCACGGAAAGCGCTTCGCCATTGTGCTTCAGCCAGCGGGCGGTGACGAAGATCGTCGCGGGGATGCGCTCCTTCACCAGCGTATCGAGGATGCGGTGATCGGTCTTGCCCATGCAGGCATCGAGCGTCATGGCCACCCGCACCTTGCCATCATGCTGCGGCGTCATTTTCAGCGACGGCTCGACAAGGCCGTTCCCCGCAAAGGCGGCGGAGGCGGCAGAGGCAAACAGGGCAGCAAAGAGGAAGCGACGTATCATTTTCATTTTCCGCAGTGTCATGCAGTGTATTCCCGTGGCAATCCGCCCGCAAAGCGCCCGAATTATGGCGCGGTTTCCAGCACGGACAGCGCCTCCAGCGCCTCTTCCACCCGCTGGCGTTCCGCGCTGGTGAGCGGCAGGATCGGCCGGGGCGGCTCGCTCACCGTCAGCGAGAGAATATTGGCGGCAGCATAAACCACCCGGATGCTGCCGAATTCCTTGAACAGCGCCCAGAGCGGCTGGAAGGCCACATCGATGTTTTTGACCTCTTCCGCATTGCCGGCCTGGGCAGCGCGCATCAGCCGGAGCGCCGGAACCGGCAGCAGGCCGGCAACCACGCTGTACCAGGTGTCGCCGCCGGCAAGCGTGGCTTCGGCGCAGCCCCAGTCGCCGCTGTAACCGATGGCGAAACCATCCGTCAGCTTCGGCTTGAGCCGCGCAAGCTCGCCGGCATAATCGGCATCGACCGGCAGCGGCATCTTGATGGCGCGGATATTCGGGATATAGGCGAGCCGCACCAGAAGCTCGTCGCTGAAGGTAAAGCGGGTGGTCGTCGGGTTGTTGTAGATGGCGAGCGGCAGCGCCGTAGCACCGGCCACGGCAGCGAAATGGTGGTAAGCCTCTTCCTGCGTCAGCGGCGTATAGGAGACGGGCGCGAGCAGCAGCGCATCGGCGCCGGCCGCTTCCGCATCCTTGGCCAGCGCAACCGCCTCATCGGTGCGCAAGGCGCCGACGCCTGCCATCAGCGTGCGCCTGCCCTTGAGAATGGCGGCGGCGGCCTCGACGGCGCGGCGCCTCTCCTCGCGCGTGAGATACATATAGATACCGGTGCTGCCGAGAATGCCGACGGAATCGACCGCCGCCGCATCCAGCCGCGCGATCAGGGCGGAGAAGGCCTCAACATCGACCCGCCCGGCCTCGTCAGCCGGCGTGATCGGAAAAGCCGAAAGTCCCCTGAATCGTGTCGCCATGTCCGTCTCCCTCGCTTCGATCAGCAGGCAGGGTTACAGAGCCGCCGGCGGAGCGGCAAGAAAAGCGGAGGCTAAACGCCTGCCGACAACCGAAAAAATCCTTGCTTAGTCATAAAGATACAACTTCTTCCACTGCTCTTCGGGAATCTTGTCGCCGACCCGGTAATCGAAAGACTGGATGCTGAGGCTGTCGCTCTTCAGCTGGCACTTGTATTTGAGCTTGTACCATTCACCCGAACTTCTGAAGACCGCGCCCGGCGCCTTGATGGAGTTCTTGCCCACTTCCGGATCACCGAACGTGTAGGCGATGACCTTGTCCGGCCGCATACCCTTCTGCTCGGTCGCTATCCTCTCCATCGCCTCGATATCGCAGCGCTGCTCAAGCCGTTCTTCGGGAGCAAGCGCGTTCAGTTGCCGCATGACGCTGGCGTCGATCGCGAAAGCGGGGGTGAAGGCCTGCAGGCTGAGGAAAAAGGCAGAAAGGGCAGCGGGAAGAAGCTTTCGCATGGGGTCCTGTCAGTTTTTTCGTTTGTTCTTGGCAATTGTCTTAGCAGGTGCGGCAGGCCGGGCGACCGACGCACATCATCGCCGATTTGCCGGATATTGCCAAAATGTGATCGAAAGCTGACGAAATTGTGCCCGAGCTGCATTCCGCCTGTGGAGATTTGAAACTTGATCGGCCGGGAGGCGCGCTCTACATCTGGTGCGCATATCGATTTTCATACGAAAGCGAGTTTCCCTTGCCGATTTTCAAGAATCTCCCCGCTGCCCCGACCGCCGAAAAACGGCCCGTTCAGGACACGCATCACGGCATTACCCGCACCGACAATTATGCATGGTTCCGGGCCGATAACTGGCAGGCCATGTTCAAGGACACCTCCATCCTCGACCCCGCCATCCGCGCCCATCTGGAGGCGGAAAACGCCTATATGGAAGCGGCCATGGGCGACACCAAGGCGCTTCAGGAAAAGCTGTTCGAGGAGATGAAGGGCCGCATCAAGCAGGATGATTCCTCCGTGCCGGTCAATGACGGACCTTATGCCTATGGCACGCTGTTCGTGACCGGTGGCGAACAGCCGCATTATTTTCGCACCCCGCGCGGCGGCGGCGAAAAACATGTGCTGCTGAATGGCGACAAGGAGGCCGAGGGCAAGGATTATTTCCGCCTTTCCGGTCTCGACCAGTCCTCCGATCACAGCCACGGTATCTGGGGTTACGACGACAAGGGCTCGGAATATTTCACCCTGCGCATCCGTAACCTCGAAAGCGGCGAAGACCTTGCCGATATCGTTGAAAACACCGGCGGCGGTGGGGCCTGGGCGCCGGACGGCAAGAGCTTCTTTTATACGCTGCAGGACGAGAACCATCGTCCCTCGAAGGTCTTCCACCATATTATCGGCGAGCCGCAATCGGCCGACCGTCTGGTCTATGAGGAAAAGGACCCCGGCTTCTTCATGGGCGTCGGTGCATCTGTGCTCGACGATTTCATCTTCATCGACATTCACGACCATGAGACCAGCGAATATCGCATTCTTTCCACCGGTGACCTGACGGCCGAGCCGAAGGTGGTGGCGGAGCGCGAAGAGGGCATCGAATATTCGATGTGCGAAGGCGGCGACGTCTTCTTCATCCTCACCAATGACGGCGACGCCAAGGATTTCCGCATCGTCGAAGCACCGGTCTCAGCACCGGGCAAGGAAAACTGGAAAGAAGTCGTGCCGCATGAGCCGGGCCGTCTCATTCTTTCCGTCGATGCCTATGCCCGCCATCTCATCTGGCTGGAGCGCCGCGATGGCCTGCCGCGCATCGTCATTCGCGACCGCCGCACGGGCGAGGAGCATTCCATCGCCTTTGCCGAAGAGGCCTATTCTCTCGGCCTGCATGGTGCGGCGGAATATGACACCGACGTCATCCGCTTCTCCTATTCCTCGATGACGACGCCGAGCCAGTTGTTCGATTACGACATGGTGACGCGCGAGCGCACGCTGCTGAAGACGCAGGAAGTGCCCTCGGGCCACAATCCGGATGATTACATTACCCGCCGCATCATGGCCCCTGCCCATGATGGCGAGCTGGTGCCGGTCTCCCTGCTCTACCGCAAGGATGTGGCGCTCGACGGTTCCGCCCCCTGCCTGCTTTATGGTTATGGCGCTTACGGCATCACCATTCCCGCTTCCTTCTCCACCACGACGCTGTCGCTCGCCGACCGTGGTTTCATCTATGCCATCGCCCATATTCGCGGCGGCAAGGACAAGGGTTTCGAATGGTACGAGACCGGCAAGATGGAAGCCAAGCAGAACACCTTCAAGGATTTCATCGCCGCTGCCGATCATCTGGTGCAGGAAGGTTTCACCTCCTATGAGGGCATCATCGCCGAAGGCGGTTCTGCCGGCGGCATGCTGATGGGGGCTGTCGCCAATATGGCGCCGGAGAAATTCGCCGGCATCATCGCCGCCGTCCCCTTCGTGGACGTGTTGACCACCATGCTGGACGACACCCTGCCGCTCACCCCGCCGGAATGGCCGGAATGGGGTAATCCGCTGGAATCGGCGGAGGAATATCAGTGGATCGCCGCCTACAGCCCCTATGACAATGTCGGCGCCAAGGCCTATCCGCCGATCCTTGCGCTTTCCGGCCTCACCGATCCGCGCGTAACCTACTGGGAACCGACCAAATGGGTGGCGAAACTGCGCGAGAACACGACGGGGGAAGCCCCGATCCTGCTCAAGACCAACATGGCGGCGGGCCATGGCGGCAAGTCCGGCCGTTTCCAGCGGCTGGAGGAAATAGCCTTCGAATATGCCTTCGCGCTGAAGGTGGCCGGCAAGGACGCCGTGTGACATCCTGACCGTGGAACGGGCGGCTACAGGGTCGTCGCCCGGACCTCAACAGTGCGAAAATACCCTCAAAAAACCTCTTCCTGAATATTTTTTCCACAAAATCGCGAGTTTATCTTCTCCTTAAACTCAGACTTGATATACATTGGTTTTTTATTTCATTTTACTGAATTACTAAATATACCTGTGTAAATGCGAAATACATTTTATGTATTACGCCAAATCTAAAAACGTTCCGAAAATCGATCGCATGGCTGCGATGCGCCATTTCGCGTTGCAATATCACTTTTTGGCCGTATTATGCCGGTCGTTGACATATTCATGCGCCTTTTCGCCGCCCTTCTCGCGGCAACCCCGCAGCACGTCCTGCGGATATTCTTTCTGCCGGATTTTTTCGGCTTCTCCACGCGCCATGTCAGTTCGCCCTTGGCAATCCGGGCTTTGCAGTGCTCCCGCTTTGCCAACTGAAAACACTGCATCAGACTTGGAGGTCTCCACATGAAGAAACTCCTGGCCTCGACCATTCTCGTAACGGGCTTTACCATCGCTGCCGGTGCAGCACATTCCGCCAAGGCCGCCGAAACGTGCGGCAGCATCACGATTGCCGAAATGAACTGGGCATCCGCCGGTGTCGCGGCCTACGTCGACAAGTTCATTATGGAAAACGGCTATGACTGCACGGTCAATGTCGTGACCGGCGACACCATGCCGACCTTCGCCTCCATGAACGAAAAGGGCCAGCCGGACATGGCGCCCGAATTGTGGGTGAACGCCGTGCGCGAGCCGCTCGACGCCGCCGTCAAGGAAGGCCGCATGATCGAGGCCTCCAAGATTCTGAGCGAGGGCGGCATCGAAGGCTGGTGGATTCCGAAATTCATCGCCGACGCGCACCCGGATATCAAGACCGTCGAGGATGCGCTGAAACATCCCGAACTTTTCCCCGCCCCGGAAGACGCCAGCAAGGGCGCCGTGCACAATTGCCCGTCCGGCTGGAACTGCCAGGTAACCACCGCCAATCTCTACAAGGCGCGCGAAGGCGACAAAAAGGGCTTCACGCTGGTCGACACCGGCTCGGCCGCGGGTCTTGATGGCTCGATCGCCAATGCGTTCGAAAAGAAGCAGGGCTGGCTTGGCTATTATTGGTCACCCACCGCCATTCTCGGCAAATACGAGATGGTGAAGCTGGATGACGGCGTCGAACTCGACCGCGCCCATTTCGACGACTGCACGGCGAAGGTCGATTGCGCCAGCCCGAAGGTGAACGCCTATCCGGTGGCCGATGTCTATACCGTCATTACCAAGGATTTCGAGGGCAAGGCCGGGGTGACGATGGACTACATCAAGGCCCGCAACTGGGACAACAGGATGGTCGCCGAAATCCTTGCCTGGATGGATGAAAACCAGGGCACCAACGAGGATGGCGCGGAATATTTCCTCGAGAACCACGAGGAAATCTGGACGAAGTGGGTTCCGGCCGAGGTGGCGGAGAAGATCAAGGCTTCGATGTGATTGGTTGATGGGGAGTCGGCGCAAGCCGCTTACCCCCCTCTGCCCTGCCGGGCATCTCCCCCTCAAGGGGGGAGATCGGCTGGGCGCACCCTTCTCACAAATCCGCAACCTGTTTGATGGGCGATACCTCGCCGCTTGTCGATCTCCCCCCCTTGAGGGGGAGATGTCCGGCAGGACAGAGGGGGGTGCCCCGCGCACCGACCTTCACCGCCCCAAACCCCAAACGGAAAACAACAACAATGCCCCTCTGCACTTACCTGCCGGACCTGCTCTGCAAGTTCCCGGCCATCGACAACTCCACGATGCGTGTGGCACGCAAGACCATCGATGACGGTTTTCGCGATATCGTGCGCAATTACGGTGATGCGATCGACGTCATCGTGCATCCGCTGCAGCTCTTCCTTAATGCCTCGGAACGGCTGTTCATCCAGACGCCGTGGATCATCACGATGCTGGTCATTCTCGCCATCGTGCATCTGGCCGGGCGCAGCCTGAAGATCACAGGCGGCACCGCCCTCTCCCTGCTGATGATCGGCGCGGTCGGCCTCTGGCGCGACGCCATGACAACGCTCTCCATCGTCGCCATTGCCACCCTGATCGCCATCGTCATCGGCCTGCCGCTCGGTATCCTGATGGGTCGTTCGGAGCGCCTGCAACGCCTCATCAATCCCGTGCTCGACGTGATGCAGACCCTGCCCAGCTTCGTTTATCTCATCCCCGTGGTGGTGATTTTCGGCATCGGCAAGGTACCGGGCCTGATCGCAGTGGTGATCTATGCCATTCCGCCCGTCATTCGCCTGACCAGCCTCGGCATTCGCCTCGTTGATCGCGAAGTGCTGGAAGCAGCCGATGCCTTCGGCTCCTCCAACGGCCAGAAGCTGTTCAACGTGCAGCTGCCGCTGGCGCTGCCCACCATCATGACCGGCATCAACCAGACCATCATGATGGCGCTCGCCATGGTCGTCGTCGCCTCCATGGTCGGTGTCGGCGGGCTTGGCAAGAATGTGCTGCAGGCCATCAACAACCAGTTCTTCACGGTGGGCTTCCTGAACGGTTTCGCTCTGGTCGCCATCGCCATCATGTTCGACCGGGCGAGCCAGGCTTTTGGCAAGCGCCTGCAGAAATACCGCGAGGTCTCCCATGGCTAAAAGCATCGAAATCAGGAATCTTTACAAGATCTTCGGCAAGCATCCCGAGAAATATCTCGAAGCGGTGCGATCCGGCATGGACAAGACCGAACTGAACGACAGGCACAACCACGTTCTTGGCCTCAACAACATCAACATCACCATGCCGGGCGGCAAGATTACCGTCGTCATGGGCCTTTCCGGCTCCGGCAAGTCGACGCTGATCCGCCATATCAACCGGCTGATCGACCCGACAGCGGGTGAAGTTCTTTATGACGGCGAGGATATCTGCGGCATGAGCGCTTCGGCGCTCAGGCAGTTCCGCCGCCACAAAACGGCGATGGTGTTCCAGAAATTCGGCCTTTTGCCGCACCGCACCGTGCTGGAAAACAGCGTCTACGGCCTCGATATCCAGCGCGTACCGCGTAGCAGGAGCGAAGAAAAGGGCCGGTACTGGCTGGAGCGTGTCGGCCTTGCCGGTTACGAGGATTATTATCCGAACCAGCTTTCCGGCGGCATGCAGCAGCGTGTGGGCCTTGCCCGGGCACTTGCCAATGATGCCGATATTCTCCTGATGGACGAGGCCTATTCGGCGCTCGATCCGCTGATCCGCGTCGATATGCAGACCATGCTGCTCGATCTGCAGCAGGAACTGAAGAAGACCGTGGTGTTCATCACCCATGATCTGGACGAGGCGTTGCGGCTGGGCGACCACATCGCCATTCTTAAGGACGGCGAGGTGGTGCAGCAGGGCGACGGCCAGAGCATCATCCTTTCCCCGGCCGATGGTTACGTCACCGACTTCGTGCGCGACGTCAATCGCGGCCGCGTGCTGCAGGCGACCACTGTCATGGAACCGCTCGAAAGCCACCCGGAAGGCATGCCGGTGCCGGAAACCGCGACGCTGGAGACCATCGCCCGCGACATGTCCGAAGCCAACGAGACCCAGGCCCATGTGGTGGACGAGGACGGCAAGCCGGTCGGCAGCATCGGGCTCGAGACGCTGGTGGCAGCCATGGTGACGCCGGCACCGCAGGAGGCGGTGGCGACGGTTGAGGTGGAGGAGAAGATGCGGGAGCCTGCCGCTTCGGCTGAGAAGGAAACGGCGTGAGCGTGAGTGGGAACCGACCGCGTTACTGCCGACGTCTAGTGTTTTCGTCATACCGGCCTTGAGCCGGTATCCAGCCAGCCCGGGTCCCTGGGCTGAAAAGACTCTTCTCAACGCGCGGACGCGCGTCGGCTGGATTCCGGCTCAAGGCCGGAATGACGGGAATGGGGTGCCTTTGCTGTCAGCGGCATGAAGCTGCAAGAGCAAACACCCTGTACATTTCTGCGTGCTCCCCACGCAAAAACGAAGCACTACTTCGCCGGCTGTCAACCCTTGACCGTCGTTGCAATGCAGCAAGCGCAAGCTTCAGACAAGTCGCCGCCGTTAACCATTCGTTAACTTTTGAACGCGGAATCACCAACATGCAGATCGAAAGCAATATTGGCGGATATAATTATCAGGGTCGCATTCGCGACATCGAAAAAGCCGGCGGCGCGCAGAACGCGCCGGAGGAACAGGCCGTGAAACATGGCCCCGGCAACCCCACCGTTTCCAGCACCATTCTCTCCCAGTCGCTGGCCAATGTGTTGTGGGCCGTCGGCAATGGCAGCGCGCCCGCTTATCAGGACACCCCGGCCGCCTCCGCCGAAGACAGGGCGGAAGCACAGGCCGAATGGGTGCGCGGCGCCTATTCGGAATATACCGAATAAGCGATTCCGATCAGACCCTTGCCGGGCTGACTTCCACCGTCACATGCGAGAGTTCATGTATGGCGGCAAGTTTCTGCTTGTAAAAGGCCGGCGCCTTCGGCGCCTGCGAATGGATGGCGACGATGGCTGCGTGATGCCCCGGGCCTACCTGCCAGACATGCAGATCGGTGATGCGGTCCTCTTCCGTCTCCACGCTCTCACGGATTTCCTGCGGCAGATCTTCCGTCGGCGGCACCGCGTCGAGCAGGGTCGTTGCCGTCGAGCGGATCAGCCCCCATGACCAGCGGGCGATGACCAGACCGCCGACAATGCCCATGGCCGGATCGAGGAAGGACCAGCCGTTCCACTTGCCGAGCAGCAGCGCGACGATGGCGAGAACCGAAGTCAGCGCATCGGCAAGCACATGCAGATAGGCCGCCCGCAGATTATTGTCCCTGCCGCCCTTTGCCCCGTGCTCACCATGATCCGCGTGCGAACCGTGATCGTGATGGGCGTGGCTGCCATGGCCGTGATGGGCATGTGAACCGTGAGCATGACCGTGACCATGGCCATGATCGTGGTGATGGTCATCCTTCAAAAGCACGGCGCTGACGAGATTGACGGCAAGGCCGATGATGGCGACGAGGATCGCCTGGTTGAAATCGATCTCGACAGGATTGACGAGGCGCATGCCGCTTTCAACGGCGATGAGCAGCGCCACCACCGCCAGCACGATGGCGCTGGCAAAACCCGCCAGATCACCGAACTTGCCGGTGCCGAAGGTGAAGCGCGGATTGCGTGCCTCGCGCCGCGCATAAAGATAAGCGAGCGCCGAGATCAGCATCGCGCCGGCATGGGTGGACATGTGCCAGCCATCCGCCGTCAGCGCCATGGAGCCGAACCAGTGACCGGCGACGATTTCGGCCACCATCATCGCGGCGGTCAACACAATCACCATCCATACGCGTCTTTCGTTGCGTTCATGGTCCTGACCGAGAAAAACATGCTCATGGCCGGCTGCGGCGGGAAATTCGGATGTCGTCGTCATGTCGCTGATCCTGTTCGTTTTTAGAGCGGTTTATTGCGCGCGCCTCTTCCTCGGAAAAGCCCGCTTTTGGAGACTTGCTAGCGAATGTAGGTCTTCAGCACCTGGGCCAGCTCTTCCGCCGCCCGCGCACGTTCGTCTTCGTTTTCGGCATGCACCACGTGTTCGTGCAGATGCTCCTGCATCACCTCCCCCGTCAGGCCGGAAAGCGCGCCGCGCACCGAAGCCAGCAATTGCAGCACCTCGCCGCAGGGCTTGGCCTCGTCCAATGCGCGCTCCACCGCCTCCATCTGCCCCTTCAGGCGGCGGATGCGGGCGAGAAGCTTTTCCTTGTTGCGGATCGTATGGGACATGAGCACCTCATATACTATAGGGGGGTATACTATATTGCGATGATTTTCCGTTCAAGTCCCGACTGGCGCAATCTTCGCGAATGTTTCGGCTCCTAAAAGGACCCTCAGAACCTAGGGGGACTCAGTCATGACGACTATCGCAGCAACCAGCAGCAGCTTTTATGCCATTCCGACCCGGAGCCTTGAGCCCGCAAAGGGCAAGCAAACCCAATCCGCCACCGAGGCCCTGCTGGAGCTGACCCAGACCGCGCATCGCGCCATTTCAGGCGTCGAAAGCGTCGCCACGGCTGTCGCGCCCGCCGCGAGCGTTTCCGCCAGCCTTGCCGCCGCCCTGTGGAACCTCGATAGCGGCGCATCCGCCACGACCACGCCCGCCGCTGAGATGGCCGCCGCACAGCCGGAAGCCGCGCCCAGCCTAGAGAATGAGGTTCTCAAGGCGCTGGCACAGGCGCTGGGTGTGGAAGAGACCGCCTGAACCCCATTGAACCGCGGGCGGAAAAGCCATATCTCTAGAGACTAGAGCATCGGACCCCGGAGCGGCGGAACCACCCCGTTCTCCCACCGTTGCGCCACGGATATGGAGAAAGCCATGCTGTCCATCGGTGAACTGTCGAAACGCACCGGCGTCAAGGTGCCGACGATCCGCTATTACGAGCAGATGGGCCTCATCCGTGAGGCGGACCGTTCGGACGGCAACCAGCGCCGTTATGAAAAATCCGACCTCGAAAGGCTGGCCTTCATCCGCCATGCGCGCGATCTCGGGCTCAATATCGAGGCCATCCGCGAGCTGATCGCACTTAGCCAGCATCGCCAGATGCCCTGTGAAGGCGCGGACCGCATCGCCGCCGAACATCTTGCCCATGTGCGCGAAAAAATCGCCAGCCTCAAAAAGCTGGAGCACGAGCTGGAACGCATCGTCTCCCATTGCCATGGCCATTCGATCGAGGATTGTTACGTCATCCGCGCGCTGTCCAACCACGGCATGTGCGAGGGTGAGCACTAGACCCGGCCCGGAACGGGGCTGACATTCAACTGTCATCCGTGCCCTGTATGCGCCTCCCACCCGCTTGAAGAAGGGATGCCGGATGGCCGAGATATTTCCCGAAATCACCCCGTTCGAGACCGTTTTCCTTGAGGTTTCCGAAGGACACCGGCTGCATGTGACGATTGCCGGCAATCCGGCGGGTCGCGATGCGATCCTGTTGCATGGCGGTCCCGGTTCGGGACTGTCGGCGACGGCGCGGCGCTATTTCGATCCGGCCCTTTTCCGCATCATCCAGTTCGACCAGCGCGGCTGCGGCAAAAGCACGCCCAACGCCGCCGAGAGCCTCGAACACAACACCACACATCATCTGATCGCTGACATGGAAGCCATCCGTTCCGCGCTCATGGTCGATGACTGGCTGGTTTACGGCAGCTCCTGGGGAGCCTCACTTGCGCTGGCCTACGCCCAGCGCCATCCGAAACGGGTGCGCGCCGTGGTGCTGGCGGGCGTCACCACCACGCGGCGGAAAGAGATCGACTGGCTCTACAAGGGGCTGGCGATGTTCCTGCCGCAGCAATGGCAACGCTTCATTGCCGCGATACCGGATCATCTGCCGAAGGATGACCCGGTTGCCGCCTATCACCAACTTCTGCACGACCCCGACCCTGCCATCCGCGCGATGGCCGCCTTCGAATGGCATCTGTGGGAGGCGGGTTCCATTACCGCGGAAAGCACCTCAGCCTTCCCGGAAAAATGGCGCGACAGCGGCTATATTCTCGCTCGCGCCCGCCTCTGCGCCCATTATTTTCACCACGCCGCCTGGCTCGAGGATGGCGCGCTTCTCCGCAATGCCGGTAGTCTGGCGGGCATTCCCGGCGTGCTCGTTCAGGGCATGCGCGATTTGCAGGGACCGCCCGTCACCGCTTATGAACTCGCAGCCGCATGGCCGGGAAGCGAGCTGATCGCCATCGACGGAGCCGGGCATTCCACGGGCGATGCGGGGATGGAAGACGCCATTGTTTCAGCAATCGCACGCTTTGCCTCCTGAAGCCGCTTGACAGATTGCGGATTCGGGCGCATTGCATTTTCCATGATCAACGAACGCGCACCCATCTCCTGCTCGTACTTTTGGGCCTACCTCTAAGAGGCGGCTCGACAGATCATATTGTCAACAAGCCGCCGTCAGGCGGCTTTGTTGTTTTCAAACGTCCTGACGGCACCGATAAGACCAAAGGACCAAAAAAATGACCGAAGATAGCTCCCTCACACTGGAAAGACCGCCCGTCGTCATCATTCGCGGCGCGCGCAAGTCGGATTTGCCCGAACTCAACGAGATGATCACGCTGCTTGCCTCCTACCACGGCGATGCGGCGGCCATCACGCCCGCAAAGCTGGAACGCGACCTGTTCGGCCCCCTTCCCTGGGTGCATGGCCTTGTGGCCGAGGCCGATGGCGCGCTGATCGGTTACGCACTGCTTCTGCCGCTCTACAGGGCGCAGGAAGGCCGGCGCGGGCTGGAGCTGCACCATCTCTTCGTGCGTGACGGCCATCGTGGCCATGGCACCGGCCAGCATCTGGTGTCCCGCGCCCGCGATATCGCCAAGCGCCTCGGTTGCGACTATCTTTCCGTCAGCGCCACGACCGGCAATGTAGCGGCGCATCGTTTCTACGAAAACATGGATTTCGCACCGCGGCCGGTCACCGGCATGCGCTACATGCAGTCCATCGCCTGATTAAAACCGACGGAGACCACCATGACACGGATCGCCATTGCGCTGGCACAGGATTTTGCTGACTGGGAGCCGGCGCTGCTTGCTGCTGCAGCGCGCGGCTATCTCGGTGCCGAGATCATTCACGCCACGCCTGATGGCAGGCCGGTGACCTCGATGGGCGGGCTGAAGGTGACGCCGGACACATCCTATGACGCGCTCGATCCCGCTGATATCGATGCGCTCGTCATTCCCGGCGGTCTCAGCTGGGAAAAGGGAACGGCTGCCGATCTTGGCGGGCTGGTCAAGCGGTTTCGCGAGCAGGACCGGCTGGTCGCCGGTATCTGCGCGGCGGCAAGCGCGCTTGCGGGCACGGGTGTGCTGAACAATGTCGCCCATACCGGCAATGCGCTGGCATCGCACAAGGCCTATCCGGCGTACAACGGTGAGGCGCTTTATCGCGACCAGCCGAAAGCGGTCAGCGATGGCGGCATCATCACGGCGGCCGGCAGCGCGCCGGTGAGTTTTGCGGTGGAAATTCTGAAAAGCCTCGGCCTCTTTGGTCCGGAAGCCGAGGCGGAACTTCAGGTTTTTGCGGCGGAGCACCGGTGAGGCGCATCCGCCTCAATGCTTTACAACCCTCCACTTCCCCGTCATTCCGGCCTTGAGCCGGAATCCAGCCAGCCCAAGTCCTTGGGCTGAAAAAGACTCTTCCCGCCGCCGCGCAGACGCGCGTCGACTGGATTCCGGCTCAAGGCCGGGATGACGGAGGTGGGAATATCGAGCCAGTCAAGACCGATCAAGCACCCGGCAAACGCGAGGCGCCGACGCATCGCCCTCACCCGCTATCGCCCGGCGAATATCGCGGCTGTTCAGATGCAGGCTGCGGCCGGCGGGTAAATTCGAGCGTTTTATCTTGCTGAGCGCCGCAGCGGTAAAGGCGGCCTCGTGATCATGAAAACAGGCGAGAGCCGCCTCGCGTCCCGGGGTTGCCCCGAGGATTGCCTTGAAGGCAAGCCGGTGCACGGCGCAGGGCGCGCCGTGACCGGGAACGGCAAAACGCAGCGCATCGAGTTCCTCACTCCATTCCGCTGCGTCCTGCATGGGCTTATGCCTGCTGGAAGCGCTTCAGGAAAAACGCGCTCAATGTGCCGAGCAACGCCCAGAAGACGAAGCTGGTGATGGTGGCGGCAACGATGAACTGACGCTCCAGCGGCAGCGGTGCCAGCGCATGTTCACCTTCCGGCGGCAAAGGTGCACCCACCACATGCGGCGCGACGATCAACACCAGCGCCAGCACAATGGCCCAGGGTTCGCGGCGGAAGGCGATGAGCGCAATGCCGCCCGCGGTTGCGGCAACGGTTGCGAGCCACCAGATCTGCCGTGCCTCAAGTGCGGCGGCCGGGCTTCCCGGCAGTTCCGGCGGCAGGCCGATCATCGGGGCCAGCATGACGGCGGCGAAGCCGGCTACGCCCCACAAAAGCCCTTCACGCCAGCCGGTATTGGTGCCGCGCAAGGAGATGAGGCCGGTCAGCACCAGCGCATAACCGATGGCGGTCAGCACATTGGCGGCAACCGTATAGGCGGTACGCTCGAAACCATCGGCCGGAGCCCAGGCCTCGTCATTATGCTCATGGGCGGGAACGGCAGCGCCCGGCGCCGGCGCATCATGGCTATGCGGCGCTTCACCGGCGCTTTCATAGGTTTCCGCCTGCAGGATGAGCGGCGTGGTGCCGAAAGCCTGCATGGCAGACACGGCGAAACCGCCGAGAATGCCGACGAGAATGGCGGTAAAGACGATATTGCGAAAAGATGACATGCCGTTTCCCCTCAATGGCAGGGGAAGGCATTGGCATGGCGCGTGTCATGCGCGGCATTGTGAACGGCTTCCACGTGGGAAAAGCCGACAAAACCGACGACGAACAGGCCAAGCACGATCGCCGTCAGCGATTGCGCGAAGCTGGCCGTTTTTGCAGACGCGGCTGAATTGGCCGTATTCTGGTTGATGGACATGGTGACCCCTCTCCGGCGCGACCCCGCGCCTTTGGACACGGCCCAACGGCACAAGCCGCAAGACCACATGCGATATACTTCACCACGGGGATACGAGACTGACACAGGGAGGCATTGATCCCACCGCCCTGAAATTCCGCTCTTCCGGACACCCCGCCGGCATGGATATTTCCGTGATGGCAGGTCTCCTGGCTTGCGGGTCAAAACCTGAAACACCTTCCCGGTATCGCCCTCACCCTGCTCGGAAACTCCAGTCCGGGCGAGATGGCTTGCCAGTGGCATTTCGTTTCAGGCTCTCCGCTCACAGTTGCGGGGGCAGCCACGAATGAGGATTCTCCCTATCGTGTTCCCTTTTCACCTTCCGGAACGCCCGGAAGGAACCATCACAGGGTTGTTATCCGTCGGGTGCGGGCGGGAGTCAATGGCGGCAACACGTTTGATGTGCTCGCGGGGTTGCCATTGGGCCTATGTGCAGAGTTTTCCCGTCACCCCGGACTTGATCCGGGGTCCAGCGCGATCAAGTCCTTGATCGCAAGAGACTCTTTTCACGGCGCAGACGCGCCGTGGCTGGATGCCGGATCTAGTCCGGCATGACGGCTGAGGGTTACCGCGCCGGAATGGCCTTCAGATAGGCGGCAATCGCATCCCGGTCTTCGGCTGTCAGATGCGCCATGTTCTGCTGCACCTTGACCATGGAGCCGCCGACGCTGTCGAATTCCGGGGTGAAGCCGGTTTCCAGATAGCTGGCAATATCGGCTTCGGCCCAGCTTCCGATGCTTTGCGAACCGGGGGTGATATCAGGAATGCGGCCTTCGCCTTCCGGATTGGGGCCGCCGGCCAGCCACTGATCCTTCACGAAACCACCAAGCGCATTGCGCGGCGTGTGGCATTCGCCGCAATGGCCCGGCCCTTCCACCAGATATTGGCCACGCAGCAATTCGGCATTGGCATTGGCAAGTTCGATGCGCGGCGGTGCGGCGGGATCGAAATAGAGGAATTTCCAGCCGCCCAGTGCCATGCGCAGGTTGAAGGGGAACGGCAGCTCGTGATCCGGCGCGTCGTTCTGGCTGGCCGGGAGGACCTTCAGATATCCGAAGAGATCGTTGATGTCCTTCTGCGTCATGCGGGCATAGGAGGCATAGGGAAAGGACGGATAAAGATGTTCGCCGTTCCTGCCCACACCCCGCGTCATGGCGTCACCAAATTCCGCCAGCGTCCAGCCGCCGATGCCGTGCTGCGGATCGGAGGAAATATTGGGGACATGGAAGGTGCCGAAGGGGCTTTTCAGCGCCTGCCCGCCCGAAAGCGTCAGCAGCGCCTCGCCCTTGGCGTCGGGTGCGGCGTGACAGCTTGCGCAGCCGCCGGCCCAGAACAGCGTTTCGCCATTGGCCAGATCCGGCTCGCCAAGGCTGACCCAATGGCTGGGCGCCTGACGCTGGGGCGCGGTGACCCAGGCGAAAATACCGTAACCCGCAATGGCCGCGACCACGATGCCGCCCGCAAGTTTGGTCCAGATGGAAGACATGCCCCTCCCCATTCTCACCTGACCGGATCAGGCGTCTTTCGAGCTGAAAAAACGCCGCCGGGAAGCGGCGTTTTGAAAAGGATCACTTCTTCAGACGATAGGTCTGGTGGCAGGTGCCGCAATCGGCGCCGAGCGCCTTCATGGCGGTGGCAACGCCGGTCTGATCGGTGGGCAGATTGGCGAGAACCAGATCCGCATCCGTGCCGAGCTTGGCGGCCTTGGCCTTGAAGTCCGCAAAGTTTTCCCAGATGGCGGGAGCGGCCGCGCTGCCGGTCTCGGTGCCGGCGGGGAACTGGTCGGGGAAAGCCTTGGCATTGGTGCTGATGGTGGTCACGGCAGCCTTGACGGCTGCAGCGTCAAAGGGCTTTTCACCCTTGGAGATGGCGGCGAGCGCACCCATGGAGCCGCCGATCTGCTTCATCAAGCCTTCACGTTTTTCGACTTCGCCGGCAGCATAGACAGCTCCGGCGCAAAGACAGCCGAACAGCATGGCCGCCGTGATGGTTTTCAGTTTCATGCACACTCTCCTTGATTCCGGCTGGGACACCGGGCGCTAGATGGAACGGCGCGAGGATGCCCTTTCCGGATGGCGAAAAGAAGTCACATTGCGGTGAATTCCATCGTGAAAACAGAAGTCTAGGAGAGGGCCTCCCACAGCGTGACAAGTGCGGCGGCAATCAGCATGAAACCGGCCGCACGGCCGATGAAGATGGTGGCGGCAGGCGAGGACACGAGCCATTGCCGGCTTCTGTCCGCAGTCAACGCCAATGCGCCATAAACGGTGAATTGCGTTACCGCCACCATCGCGCCCATCACCAGCCCCTGCATCCAGATCGGACCATAGGCGGGTTTGAGGAATTGCGGATAGATCGCCATCATGAACAGATAGGCCTTCGGGTTGGAAAGGCAGGTCAGCACCGCCCGCCAGAATGCTTTCCTCACCGAGGCGCTCGCCTGCGCTTCATCGCCATCAACGACGATTGCGCTGCGCATCAGGCCGATGCCGATCCAGACCATGTAGGCCGCCCCCGCGACCAGCAGCGGCAGGAACAGCGACGGCATCCAGGCCGCGAGCATGCCGACACCCAGAGCGCCATAAAGCGAATGCACCATGCCGCCGGCGCTCATGCCGCTTGCGGCGGAAAGGCCGGTTCTCCTGCCGCCCGTCAGCGCGCTTGCCAGCACGAACAGCATATCCATGCCCGGCAGGATGATGATGCCGAACAGGACGAGAAAGAAAAGCCAGAGATTTTCGGCGTAACTCATGTCAGTATCTCCCAAAACGGTTCACGACACATTCGGGAAAATCCATGTTTCTCAATGTGTTTTTCCGTTTATAGGGAAAGCCAACTGACAGCGTTGTGTCAGTTGCGTCGGGAGAACCACCAGGAAACGGCAATGCGCAAGGCGTCGAGACTATTCGAGATCATCCAGATCCTGCGGCTGGCGCGCCGCCCGGTGACCGCGCAGACGATTGCCGACATGCTGGAAGTGACGGTGCGCTCGGTCTATCGCGACATCGCCGCGCTTCAGACCATGCGCGTGCCCATCGAAGGCGAGCGCGGCGTCGGCTACATCCTGCGTCCCGGCTTCAACCTGCCGCCGCTGATGTTTTCCATCGAAGAAACCGAGGCTATCGTGCTGGCGCTCGCCATGGTCGGCCGCTCCAGTGATGCGGAACTGCGCCAGGCGGCGAAAAAGGTCAGTGACAAGATCGCCGCCTCCCTGCCCGAACCGCT
The DNA here is from genome assembly GCA_017744915.1 of Agrobacterium tumefaciens. Lineage (GTDB taxonomy): Bacteria > Pseudomonadota > Alphaproteobacteria > Rhizobiales > Rhizobiaceae > Agrobacterium > Agrobacterium tumefaciens_I. The sequence goes on along the minus strand of JAGIAH010000008.1, from coordinate 106,782 downwards.
GTCGAAGACACTTTCCGCCAATGCCTTGCACGCCTGGGGCAGCATCGCGCCAGCCCCCGCCGGCATCGATCTTGCGATGGTCAGGCGGGCGGTGCGTGATGAAGAGCGGCTGGACCTGAGCTATCGCGACGAAAGCGGCGCGGAAACGCAGCGGCGAATTCGGCCGATTGCGGTGATCTATTATTCCGAGACGGTGAATATCGTCGCCTGGTGCGAATTGCGCCACGCGATCCGCAATTTCCGTTCCGACCGGGTGCTGGGCTGCGCCGCGACGGGCAGCTTCTTCAAGATGGAAGGCGAGAAGCTGCGGCAATTGTGGATGAGCGGCTGGCAGAGCAACCAGCCGGCGAGCCCGTACTCACAGCCGTAAAAGGCGATTCTCCTCCCGCCCAAAACCGCGAATGACGATCCGGTCCGCAAAGACATCGGCGATGGCGAAGGTGTTCTGGTCCGGCGTATCCACCATGCCCTTGAAATTGACGAAGTGGGTGGTGCCGAGCAGGCCGTAATTGCCCTCGTGATTATGGCCGTTGAACCATGCGGCAACGGACGGATGGGAGCCGAGAAGATCGAGGATGCGCGGCGCGTCCCACATGTTGTGGGCGTTTTCCGGATAAACGGGATAATGGCACAGCACGATCACTTTTTCGCCCGCCGCATCCGCCTTTTCCAGAACGGTGCGCAGCCATTCGAATTGCCCGTCGCTCAGTGAGGCGTTCCAGTCCTGCGCATTGATGGCATCCGCATCCTTGAGAGCTTTCAATCGCTCCTGCGCGATCGCGCGGCGCGGATCGCCGGGCGGCGGGGCGAAGAGGCTGACCTCGTTGCCGTCAAGCACGACGAAACGGATGTTGCCGATGGCGAAATCATGCCATGGCGCCTTCATGCCAAGGCGGGCATGGATGGCGGAAAGATGCTCGGGCGCGACGGCGAAATCGTGATTGCCCGGCAGCAGCACCGAAGGATGACGAAGCGCGTCATAAACGCTGAGGATCGCATCGAAATTTTCAAAGCCGCGATCGATGATATCACCGAGCGTCACCACGAAGGCCAGCTCCTCGCGGTTGAAGGCGTCAATCGCCTCAGCCAGCTTTTTCGGGCTTTCGGCATAATAACGGCCCATGTCCGGGCGGGGATCGGCATCGGCATATTGGGGATCGGCGACGATGCCGAACGAGAAGAGAGGTGTGCTTTTTTCAGTCATGATGCGCCGCGATAACCCCGGCTGATGACAGGCTTGTGACAACGCGCGACATACCAAAAGCAGAACACCCGGCACGAAGGCCGGGTGTTCGAAAATTCCGTTCCGCAAGCCTTACTTGGCAGCGGCTTCGTAACGCTCGAGGACGTAATCCCAGTTGATGAGGTTATCAACGAAGGCTTCGAGGTACTTCGGACGCAGGTTGCGGTAGTCGATGTAGTAGGAGTGTTCCCATACGTCGACGCCGAGGATCGGCTCTGCACCGTGAACCAGCGGGTTTTCGCCGTTCGGGGTCTTGGAGATTTCAAGCTTGCCGTTCTTGACGGAGAGCCATGCCCAGCCGGAGCCGAACTGCGTGGTGCCGGCTGCGATGAAATCGGCCTTGAACTTGTCGTAACCGCCGAGATCGGAGGCAATTGCCTGCTCGAGCTTGCCCGGCAGCTTGTTGCCGCCGCCGCCCTTCTTCATCCACTTCCAGAAATGGACGTGGTTGTAGTGCTGGGCAGCATTGTTGAAGAGACCGGCATTGGTGCCAAAGGACTTCTTCACGACTTCTTCCAGCGACAGGTCGGAAAGACCGGCTTCGGCAGCCAGCTTGTTGCCGTTGTCGACATATGCCTTGTGGTGCTTGTCGTGATGGAACTCGAGCGTCTCGCGCGACATGTAAGGTGCAAGCGCGTCGTAGTCGTAGGGGAGTTCGGGAAGTTCGAAGGCCATGGTTTTTACTCCTTTTTGCAGCGGGTTACCGCTCCTAGAAACCGTGTGAGCGGACCATAGGAGCGAAGCTCCGTTTGGGCAACCTGCGAAATATCAAAATGTTCCGACAAAGGAGAAAATTCCTCTCCTGCCAGCGGCGACCATATTTGTTTCACAACCCCGGCGTACCGTTTTCCACCCTATCGGTTCGCTCTGGACCAAATTTGCAGGAAAGAAATTCCATGACCCACCCTCTGATCCGCCCCCTTATCCTCGTCGCCGCCCTCTCCGCCCTCGCCCTGCCGGCCGCCGCATCGTCGGACGATGCCTGGAAGGAATTCGTGGCGGATGTGCAGACGGCCTGCCTCGGCGCATCCAGGGACATGATCGAGGACGCCAAGGTTGTGGTCGATCCGGTCGGCAGCGAAAATTACGGTCTCGCCATCCTGACCGGCAAGGTCAAACTCACCGGGAAGAGTGGGGGCGCGGATGCGACGGTCAGCCATATCTGCGTCTATGACAAGAAGACCCAGGCGGTGGAGCTGGGCAGCGAGCTTACCGGCGATACGCTGAAGGTGGAAATCCCGGGCTCCGCGAAGCCTTGATTCCTGGGGTGAGAGCGGGATTTCAGGCGAAAACCGCTCACACTTTCCGCCATCCCGTCCTGACGGTTCAGAAACGCGGCGTGGTGTCGCCTTCGCCGAGCGCACGCTGCATCAGCACCGTGTCCAGCCACTGGCCATGTTTCCAGCCGATGGATTTGAAGGTGCCGACAAGTTCGAAACCGGCAGCGCGATGCACGCCGACTGAAGCCGCATTGGCGCTGTCGCCGATGACGGCGATCATCTGCCGGAAGCCACGCGCGGTGGCTTTCGCGATCAGCGCATCGAGCAGTTTGCGGCCGATGCCCATGCCCTTCATCGCCGGATCGATATAAACGGAATCCTCGACCGTCGCGCCATAGGCCGGGCGTGCGCGATAGGCGCCGGCATAGGCATATCCAGCTACCTTTCCATCGCGCTCGGCGACAAGATAGGGATAATTGCCTTCCACCAGCAGGCGGCGGCGCTCGGCCATCGTCTCCACATTCGGCGGATCGATCTCGAAGCTGGCGCGGCCATGCAATACGGCATCCCGGTAGATTTCGGTAATGGCTGCAATATCCGCCTCTTCACAGGGGCGGATCAAAAGGCTGGAAACGGTGGAAAGGGTCATTCTCTTGTCCTGCGGATCATTCACGCCATCATTGTGCATTGCGACGCAGCCAAAATAAAGATTATCTGTCTTATACAAACGATAAGGTTTTCTTTGGTGATGGACCTCGATCTCAGGCAGATGCGCAGTTTCATGGATGTGGCCGATCTCGGCAGTTTTTCCGCGGCCGCCGACAAGGCGGGGCTGACACAGCCGGCCATCAGCCTGCACATCAGATTGCTTGAAAAGCAGCTTGGCGTGCGGCTGATCGAAAGAGTGGGCAGGCGCGCGCAGCCGACGGCGGCGGGGCGGGATTTCCTTATCCATGCAAGGCGCATCACCGAAGAGGTGGCGCATGCGATCGATACCGTCGCGCCGCATCGCAGCGGGGTAACGGGGCGGCTCCGCATCGGCACGGGCGCCACCGCCTGCATCTATCTGCTGCCGCCGGTATTGGGCAAAATCCGGCAGGCCATGCCGGGCATCGATATCGTCGTGCAGACCGGCAATGCCCACGATATATTGCGGCTTCTGGAGGCCAATACCATCGACGCGGCGGTGGTGGCCCTGCCCGCCAGCGGCCGCAGCCTCGATATCCGCGATATCCATCTCGACGAACTCGTCGCAGTCTTCCCGCGTAGCTCCGTACCTGCCGCAACGGCGTTGACCGCCGAAACGCTTTTGGCGCAGCCGCTGCTGCTTTACGAGGGCGGCAATACGCGCAAGCTCGTGGACCAATGGTTTGCCGCAAGCGGCCGCACCGTACAGCCCGCCATGGAACTGGGCAGCGTCGAGGCTATCAAGAAACTCGCGGGTGCGGGGCTTGGCCTTGCCATCGTGCCGCGCATGGCCGTGGAACATGAGGGGGCGGCATCCGGGCTCGAATGGCGCTCCCTTGACCCGCCGCTCGAACGGCGGATCGCGCTCGCGCTGCGGCGCGACAAACATATGACCGCACCGCTCAGGGCACTTGCCGCTGCGCTGCCGGCTATCCGGAAAGGGTGAGGCCCGCACCGGTTTCGGGCGCGGGCTTCGACCTGTTGATGACGAGGACCTGTATCTTCTCCTCCGTCATGCCGGACTAGATCCGGCATCCGGCCACCGCACGTCTGCGCGGTGAAGGAGCTTTCTGCGATCAAGGACTTGATCGCACTGGACCCCGGATCCAGTCCGGGGTGACGGGGTGCGACAGCTCGTTCACCGTTATATCCGGCAAACTTGCTCCGTCTTCAAAACTCCGCCCAGTCGTCCCCCTTCACGGCCAGCGCCGCGTTACCGCGCGAAGCGGCAACCGGGCGGGCCTTCGCAGCCGGGGAGGTTTGGGCGGCAGGCGCGCGCGCCGGGCTTGCTGCGCGCTGCATCTGCCGCGCCGTCTCCCGCAATGCAGAAGTCTGCTGGCCGAGCTGGAATTGCGCAAGCAGGGTGTGCAGATTGGTACATTCCTGCGCGAGACCGGCACCCGCCGCGTTCATTTCCTCGACCATGGCGGCATTCTGCTGCGTGGCCTGGTCCATATGGTTGACGGCGGTATTGACCTCGGAGAGACCCGCCGACTGTTCCTGCGCCGCGGTGGCGATGGCATCCATATGGGTGTTGACGGACAGCACCAGCTGCTCGATTTCGGAGAGCCCGACGCCGGTATCGGCAACCAGCTTCACACCCTCGCCCACCGCAACGGCCGAGGTATTGATGAGCTGCTTGATTTCCTTGGCCGCATTGGCGGAACGCTGCGCCAGTTCGCGCACTTCCTGCGCCACGACGGCAAAACCCTTGCCGGCATCGCCCGCCCTTGCCGCCTCGACGCCCGCATTCAGCGCCAGAAGATTGGTCTGGAAGGCGATTTCGTCGATGACGCCGATGATCTGGCCGATCTGGCGCGAGGAATGTTCGATGCGTTCCATGGCGGAGACGGCGTCGCGCACCACCTTGCCGGAAAGATCGGCCTTTGCCCTTGCTTCCCGCACCGTATCACGCGCCTCGCCGGCCCGCTTGGAGGTGGCGGAAACATTGGCGGTGATCTCTTCCAGCGCGGCGGCGGTCTCTTCCAGAGAAGCGGCCTGCTGCTCGGTGCGGCGGGAGAGATCGTCAGATGCCGAGGAAACCTCGTGGGCGCCGCCATTCACCGTCTGCACGGACTGGCCGACGCTCGTCAGCGCCTCGCGCAGCTGATGCACGGAACTGTTGAAATCGTGGCGAAGGGCCTCGAATTGCGGGGCGAAAGGCGTGGCGATCTCGCAGACCATATCCCCGGAGGCGAGACGGCGAAGACCGCCCGCCAGCGAACCCGTGGCCTGATTGAGCCGTTCTTCGGCCTCGGCCTCCGCACGCTGCTGCAACTCGATACGGTCGCGCTCGGCCTGCTCGCGGTTGGCGACTGCGTCCGTTTCCAGCTGCCGGTTGCGGATGGCCGCCTCGCGGAAGACCTCCACCGCGCGGGCCATTTCGCCGATTTCGTCGGAGCGCCGGGCGCCGGGCACGTCGATGGTCAGATTGCCGGTGGACAGTTCCATCATCGCCCGGGTGAGATTGCTGATCGGACGAGTGACACGGCCAACGATGACGCCCAGGCAGAGAATGCAGACGCCCAGCGTTACAATGAAGGCAGCGAGATAGATCATCGAGCCGATAAAGGCGTCCTGCTTGGCTTTCTCAGCGTTGGCGTTGAGCGTATCCATGGCTTCCGACGCAATTTTCGCCACCGTGTCGAGGTTGGCCGTGACGGTGTTGCGCCAGGTGTCGATGGTGAAGGCCGGCGTGCGGCCGTTGTTCAGATCATCAATCAGCTTGCTGCGCTGGGTGATGAAATCGCCCTTGAAATAGGTCCGGTCGGCGGTGGCGTAGAGATCCTTCAGCGCCTGTGGTGTCGATTCATGCGCAACGAGGTCGCCGGTGGCTTTCCACGCGAAGGCTGCGCCTGCATCGAAATTGTTGAGTTGCTGGGTTTCCTGCGGGGTGAGTGGTCGCTGCTGCGCCACCACCGCATTGATGACGACCGTAGCGCTGCCGCCGAGAGCGCGCGCCGACCAGCCGTAGGACCGGAGCTGGATAAGACCGGTGAGGCTCTGATCGAGCGAACGGATTTCGCCCTCCACCGCCGTCGATCCCGTTTCGAGCGTGGTCAGGAAATCCTGGCCGAGTGTCAGCACGGTCTTGTCGAGGCCGGTTTCGCGGCGGTCGAGCGGCAGGGTCACGTTGGCATCGACCTTTTTACGCAAATCCAGAAACTGCCCGTAAATCTCCTTCACCCGGTCAAGCGGGGCCTTGAGCGCCGCGTGATCGATTGCAGCGGACTGTTCGAGGAAAGCGCTCATCGCCGCATCCACCTTCTGGCGCGATGCCTGCACGCTGGCGATGGTATTGGCTGTCTTCGCCGGATCGACCGTCAGGGCCGAGGCGCTGTTGCCGCGTTCGCTGCGGAAATTCAGCAGGGTGTTAAAGAGAAGCCTGTCGAGCGAAACGAGATGCGCGACTTCCGAAAAAGTTCGGGCGCGATGAACGGACTGCCACATGGCATTGCCCACGAAACCCGCCAGCGCGATGCCGACAAGCAGGAAAAAGCCCACAAGTATATTGCGTATGCTGAAAGACATTTGCGGCCCCCATAGCCCAAAAGGATAGTGCCGCAAACTACAGGGTATTTTTCTAAGATTGGATTAAATCGCCCCTTAATTTCCACGGGAAATCTTACCGTTCAAAGCAGAAAGCCGCGACGGGTCCGACCCGCCGCGGCTTTTGAAAACAGGATCATTGACAGGCCTCAGACGTCCGCGCCGAGACGCGCCCAGTCCATGTAGAGATCGAGTGCCTTGCGGGCGACCGGACCTGCCTGCAATTCGCGGTCATCCAGCTTCACCACCGGCGAAACCTTCGAATAATTGCCCGAGCAGAAAATCTCATCGGCCTCGCGGAAATCCTCGACCGAAAGCGTTGCCTCACGGACATCGAAACCGGCCTGCCGCAGAAGGCCGATCACCCGCGAACGGGTGATGCCGGCAAGGAAGGTGCGGTTCGGCACGGGCGTGAGAACGACACCGTCCTTGACCATGAAGATGTTGGACGAGGCGGATTCGGCGACATTGCCGTTCATGTCGCGCATCAGCGCATTGTCGAAACCGCGCGAGCGGGCTTCCAGAATGGCGCGGCCGCTATTGGGGTAAAGGCTGCCGGCCTTGGCGTCGGTCATCGCGGTTTCCGGCGAAGGACGGCGCAGCGGCGAGACGGTAAGCGTCAGCGGTTTGCCGGCATCCATCGGCGCTTCGAACAGGCAGAGTGCAAAACGGGTGGAACCGGCATCCGGCGCCACGACGCTGCCCGGCATGCCGTGTTCGGCCCAATACATCGGCTTGATATAGATCGCGACCTTGCCATCGAATTTCCGGACGCCTTCCAGCGCCAGAGCCTCGATCTCCTCCGCCGTCATGGTCGGCTTCATACCCATGTTGACCGCAGAGCAGTTGACGCGCTGGCAATGCAGATCGAGATCGGGCGCCACGCCATCAAACCAGCGCGCGCCGTCGAACACCGTCGAGGCCAGCCACATGGCATGCGAGGTCGGGCCGATGAGCGGCGGATTGCCGGGCAGCCATTGACCGTCAACATAGGTCCAGGTGGTTGATCGGGGTGCGGTATCGACGCTCATGATAGTCTCCTGTCTCAAGCATTTCCGTCCGGCGAAAACGCTCCGTCTTTTGTCTTGATGCATTTCCGGAAGCAAAACGCTGCGCGTTCTTAACCGGCATCTGCTGGAAATCGGCCGGAGTGAATGCCTCTCGCCCAGACAGGTCAAGTTTTAATTGCCACCATATTTGATTTTGATGGAAAATAACAAATGCAGGCCCTGACAAAGACGTTTTGTGAGGCGAAACAAAAGGTTGATGAATAGATTCATCACAATAATTCATTGATCCGATGATGGCGGGGCCGTTTCGGCCATGCGATGCTGACGACCTGACGGCAGTCCGCAGGAGGCAATCATGGCATGGTCCGCCCACCAATATCTGAAATTCGAAGACGAGCGGACACGCCCCGCGCGGGATCTTCTGGCGCAGGTGCCGCTGGAGCGGGTGCTGAACGGTTATGATCTCGGCTGCGGCCCCGGCAATTCCACCGAGCTCCTGACCGACCGTTACGGCGTCAATGTCATCACCGGCATCGACAGCGATGACGACATGCTGGAAAAGGCGGCGGACCGGCTGCCCAACACCCGTTTCGGCAAAGCCGATCTCGCACACTGGAAACCGGTGCAGAAGGCGGACCTGCTTTACGCCAATGCGGTGTTCCAGTGGGTGCCGGATCATCTTGCCGTTCTTGCGCAACTGATGGACCAGCTGGAAAGCGGCGGCGTTCTGGCCGTGCAGATGCCGGACAACCTGCAGGAGCCGACCCATACCGCCATGGAGGAAACCGGCGCGAATGGCCCGTGGAAAGAGACGTTTTCCGGCGGCAAGTTGCGCCGCAAGCCCCTGCCCGCGCCAGCAGATTATTTCAACGCGCTGGCGCCGAAATCGGCCCGCGTGGATGTGTGGCACACCATCTACAATCATCCGATGAAGGACGCGGAAAGCATCGTCGAATGGGTGAAGGGCACGGGGCTGCGCCCCTATCTCACCGCCGCCGGCGAGGAGAACCGCGAGGCCTTCCTCGCCGATTATACACGGCGCATCGGGACGGCCTATCCGCCCATGGCAGATGGCCGGTTGCTCCTGCGTTTTCCGCGGCTTTTCGTGGTGGCGGTGAAAAAGTAGCAAGGCACGCGATGCGACGTTATCGCACGCGGGCGCATCCCCTCCACCCTCATTCCTGTGCCTGTCGCAGGAATCCAACCAGCCCAAAGCCCTTGTCGTCAGCCCGCGAAGGCGTAGACCCGGAGGCGGTGGCTGTCGGGGTCAGCGGCCGTGAAGGTATAACCGAACTCCATTTTCGCGGGCTGCTGCAGCATGGCGACACCTCTTGCCTTCCACCCGGCAAAGGTCTCATCCACCTGCGCATCGTTTTCGACACGGAAGGCAAGCTCTCCGCCGCCGCCCGTCACGGATGCCCTGGGCTCCACGGTGCGCCGCGACCAGAGGCCGAGCTTCATGCCGTTAGGAAGGACGAAGAGGGAAAAAGTCGGGGAGGATTCGACGGGATCGACACCCAGCAGCGCCTTGTAGAATTCCGTGCTGGCCGGCGGGTTGTCGACATAGAGGATGGTGAAATCGGGGTGGGTCATGGTCGTTCTCCTGTGTTGCGGATGAACGGTTTCTAGACCCGCCTGCTGTCAGTTTTTGTCAGCATGATTGCGTCGCCGCTGTTTTTCCCGCTCGCGCCATTCTTTCAGCAGCACCTGGCGGCGGCGCGGGTAACGGCTGTCGAGGGGACGGAAGCTTTCGATGCGGTCGGCCCGGAAACTGCGGAAATCCTGCCGGGTCTCGCACCATGCCAGCACCACCCGCACCAGATCGAAAAAAGCGAGCGCGAAAGGCCAGATCACCCGCTCCGTCGGTTCTCCCTTTTCATCACGATAGGCGATCGCGACCCTTGTCTCGGCGCGGATGGCGCTGCGCACCGCCGAAAGATCGAACCCTATCGGCGCGGCAGACTGTCCCGGCCCGACAAGCAGCGTGGAATTGTCGAGTTCTTCCCGCAAGCCATCCGGAAGGACGGCGGCGATCTTGACGAGTGCGGCACGCGCGGCCTCGGCCAGCCCCGCATCGGCGCGGCCCGCCACCCAGCGCGAGCCGAGCACCAGCGCCTCGATTTCCTGCTGCGAAAACATCAGCGGTGGCAGCAGGAAACCGGGGCGCAGCACATAACCCACGCCGGCCTCGCCCCCGATATCCGCGCCCTGCGCCTGCAGCGTCGCTATATCGCGGTAGAGCGTTCGCAGGCTGACGCCGGTCTCAGCGGCAAGGGCCGCACCGCTGACCGGCATGCGGTGGGAGCGCAGGATCTGCAGGAGATCAAGAAGCCGTTGTGAACGTGACACGCGAGATTTCCTTCCATCCGCATCGTCGGATCATACCGGTGACGTTTCCCGGTGCCCCGAGGGGTAACCCCGCCCGTCGCCGGGCGCAACCGTGCAAAAAAGGGTGGACAAGCCCGAGCCGCCATCATGTAGATAGGGGCCGGGATTTTCGCATCCTCACCACCATCCCAGGCCTTTCGGGTTTTCGCCATGATCGTTCGTTCAAAACCGAACCTGCTGCAGCTTTTTTTCATTGTGCGCGGCTCCATCATCGTCCGTATCTTTCCGCAGGTGCTTGCCGTTTTTATGCTGTCGACGCTGGTCGTCTGGGCACACAAGGACCGGCCCGATCTGGTGCCGGCGCTGAACGGTGCGCCGTTTTCGCTGCTCGGCATCGCGCTTTCGGTGTTCCTCGGTTTTCGCGCCAATGCCTGTTACGACCGCTGGTGGGAAGCCCGCAAACAATGGGGCGCGCTGATTACCGTGGCCCGCACGCTGGCGCGCCAGAGCGCCCTGCTCGAGAACCGGCAGGATGTGGCCGAACCGGTGGCGCGCCGGCGGGTGATCGATCTGGCCATCGCCTTCTGCCACACGCTGGTCTCGCATCTGCGGCCCGGTGAGGTGACCGCCACCGCTGCCCGCCTCATCCCGGACGATCTCACTGAGACCTATACCCGCAGCCGCAACCGGCCGGACATGCTGCTGCGCGAAATCTCCGGCGCTTTCATCGCCGCCAACGCGAAGGAGCAGATCAGCGATATCCAGCTGCAGATGCTGGATGTAACCGTGCAGCAGATGGCGGCCGCGCAGGCTTCGTGCGAGCGCATTCGCCATACACCGGTTCCCTTCGGTTATTCGCTGCTGCTGCACCGCACCGCGCATCTTTTCTGCCTTCTCCTGCCGTTCGGTTTTACCGATCTGCTCGGCTGGGCGACGCCATTTACCAGCACGCTCGTCGCCTATACGTTTTTCGGTCTCGATGCGCTGTCCGACGAGCTGGAGGATCCCTTCGGCACCGGCCTCAATGCGCTGCCGATCAATGCGCTCGCCACCACCATCGAGATCAACCTGCGCGAGGCGATGGGCGAGACCGATCTGCCTGAAGACCCGCGCCCGGTGGATTATGTGCTGATGTGATATCGTTCCGGCACGGTTGAAACCCATCACGCCGACACCAGTTAAAAGAAAGACGGCTTCCCCATCCGGCCTCTTCCGCCGGCCATGTTTTCAGCAAACAGGAGAGACACCCATGTATCACGTCAACGCGAATGGCGCGACTATTCCCGCCCTCGGTTTCGGCACCTTCCGCATTCCGGAAGACGATGTGCGGCGCATTCTGCCGGAAGCGCTGAAACTCGGTTTCCGCCATGTCGATACGGCCCAGATCTACAAGAATGAGGGTGCCGTCGGCGAGGTCATCGCGCAGTCCGGCATTTCCCGGCATGATGTTTTCCTGACCACCAAGGTGTGGGTGGACCGCTTCCGCCACGACGATTTCCTCGCCTCTGTCGATGAAAGCCTCGCGAAGCTGAAGACCGATTATGTCGATCTGCTGCTCCTGCACTGGCCGCAAAGCGATGTGCCGCTGGCGGAGAGGATCGGCGCGCTGAACGAGGTGCGCAAGGCCGGCAAGGTGCGCAATATCGGCATTTCCAATTTCAACGTGGCGCTGACCGAAGAGGCCGTGAAACTCTCCGACACGCCGCTTGCCACCAACCAGATCGAATATCACCCCTATCTCGACCAGACGAAGGTGATTTCGGCCGCGCGCAAGCACGGGCTTTCGGTGACGGCCTATTATTTGATGGCCGATGGCAAGGTGCCGAACGATCCGCTGCTGAAGGATATTGGCGCGAGATACGGCAAGACGGCGGCGCAGGTGACCCTGCGCTGGGCGGTGCAGCAGCCGGATGTCGTGGCGCTTTCCAAGACGGCGACGGAAAGCCGCCTCAAGGAGAATTTCGACATTTTTGATTTCACCCTGACGGAAGAGGAAATGCAGGCGATCCACGCGCTTGCCCGGCCGAATGGCCGCATCGTCAACCCCGGCCACCTAGCGCCCGATTGGGACGACTGAGGCGGCGGGGGCGTCCGGTTCGGTCTCACCGCTCGGTGAGGGCCAGTTTCGCGCCCAGCGCCACGAAGGCGGCGGCGAAACTGCGCCTGAGCCAGGTGAGCACGGCCGGGCGTGACACCACCTGCCGCCGCACCGAGGCGGCGAAGCAGCCGTAAAGCGCAAAGACGAGAAACGTCATGGCCATGAAGATCAGCCCGAGATCGATCATGCGCCTTGTCGGTGAAAGTTCGCCCGGCGCGATGAATTGCGGCAGGAAGGCGAAAAAGAAGATCGACAGTTTCGGGTTCAGCAGATTGATGAGGATCGCCTCACCGATGACGCGGGCGGCCTTTTGCCGTTGCCGGGCGTCATCGATCTTCAGCGCGCCGTCCTCCCGCAGCGTGTTCCACGCCATGTAAAGGAGATAGGCAACCCCCAGATATTTGACCACGCTGAAGGCCAGCGCGCTGGTGTGTAGAATGGCGGCAAGGCCGGTGATGGCGGCCAGAAGATGCGGCACGATGCCGAGCGTACAGCCAAAGGCCGCAACGATACTTGCCCTCACCCCCTGCGAAAGACCGGCGGCGAGCGTGTAGACCACGCCGGTTCCCGGAGAGGCGGCGACGATGAAGGATGTGATGAGGAATTCGGGTGTCATGATGCGGGTATGTCCTCCTGGGGTGGAGGATGGGAGCATGATGGCGCGTGGGGTTGGTGTCTTGGATGAAATTGCAGCGCCACATCCGCACACCGTAACCCTGGCCCCCGCCGGCTCAGTTCCGGCATGACGGAAGAGAGCGACGATCAGCCGCCTGTCGCCGCCCGATAGGCCGCCGGCGTCACGCCGAATTGCCGCACGAAGAACCGGTTGAGATGGCTCTGGTCGGCAAAGCCGGCGATGAAGGCGACCTCGGCAGGTGGGGTGCCGCCGGCCAGCGCATGCCGCGCCAGATGGATGCGGCGCTGGAGAAGGTAACTGTGCGGTGTCATGCCCGTCGCCCTGGCGAAGGCCCGCAGGAAGCGGAACTGGCTCATGCCGGCCTCCCTGGCCAGACCGGCAAGGCGAAACGGCCGGGCGGGATCATCATCGATGCTGCTTTTTGCCCGCCTGATATTGTCGGGCGCAGCCACGGCGGGCGGCTTCGCCGCCGTCTCCATCGCGCCCGCCAGAAGCATCACCAGGGTCTCGTCGCCATGCAGGGTTTCGCCCGCCCGCTCCCTTGCCGTCATGGCTGAAAAGACCGCATTGAACCGAGCCGCCAGAGGTCTCGTATCGACCGGATAGGCGAATTCGAACGCACCGCAATCCTCTTCGCCGATATCGGCAATGGCGTCGCGAACGATATCGATGTCGAGATAAAGCATGCGCCAGGCGCGACCGCCCTCTCCGAGCGGAATGCCGTCATGCACCTCGCCCGGATTGACGGTAATGACGTGGCCGGCGCCGGCCTCCACCATGCCGCGACCGGAGAGGGATTTCTGCGCACCGCGATGGATGAGCCCGATGCCGAACTGGTCATGCATGTGGCGCGGAAAGGCGCGGTCGCTATCCGCCACCACGGCGGCGACGCCGGGCAGAACGGTTTTCGGCATCAGGAACTGGCCTTGGGCCATAAAAGCGCGTGCTCCGCAGGAAAGAGCGCCACGCTATCACAGGATGCCTGCCCGCGACAGGCGCCGCCCGGTTTACGGGTGCATGTGGTTGACCATGGCAAAGACGTGATCGAAATTGCCATTCTGCGCGGCAAAACGCAGCGGCTTGCAGCGTTCCACCACCACTTCCTTCTCATCCGGGCGGTTCTTGAGAATATCCATCACCTCGGAAATGAAGGCCTCGAGCGGCATGGCCCTTTCGTCATTGGCCTGCCCCTCGCCCATCAGTGTGGTCTGCACATAGGGCGGCACGATTTCGATGACTTCCACCGGCGTTTCCTTCAGCTGCTCGCGCAGCGCAACGGAATAGGCGTGGATGGCCGATTTGGTCGCGCTGTAGGTGGGGGTAAGAACCATCGGCACGAAGGCGAGCCCCGAGGAGACCGTCAGCACCGTGGCGGCCGGTTGCCTGAGGAAATGCGATAAAAGCGCCGCCGTCAGGCGGATGGGGGCAAGGAGATTGGTGGCGATGGTCTCTTCCGCCGTGTCGAGATAATCCGGCGCGGCGGCGATATCTTCCGGCCGCATGATGCCGGCATTGTTGATGACGGCGTTGAGGCTCGGATGGGCCTTCACCAGCGCCTCGGCGAAAGCGCGGATGCCTTCTGCATCCGTCGCATCCATGACCATCGAGGCCATGCCGGGATTTGCGGCTGTCACCTCGTCGAGCACGGCCTGGCGGCGGCCGGAAATGATGACCTTGTTGCCCGCCTGATGAAAGGCTTCCGCCAGCGCCCGGCCGATGCCCGAACCGCCGCCGGTGATGAGAATGGTATTGCCGGAGATTTTCATTGCAGCATCCTTTGCTTGTTAGGTGAAAGGAAGTTAGCTATTATACTCTCCAATAGAAAGTAGGCACCCAAAAGATTTATACTTACCCAAAGGAGAGTGTAAGATGAAACGGCACGCCGCCGATCCGGCCATCGAGAGCCGGCGCAAGGTTCCGCCGCCAACGGAAAGCGATCCGACGATTGAGGCGCTGGTTCAGGACATCATTGCGAAAGTCGCCGACAAATGGACGATGCTCATTCTGGAAGTGCTGGAAGAGCACGGCACGCAGCGCTTCACGCAGATCGGCAAACATGTGGGCAATATCAGCCAGAAGATGCTGACAAAAACACTGCGGCAGATGGAAAGCGACGGGCTGGTGCGCCGCACCGTGCACCCCGTCATTCCGCCGCATGTGGATTATGGCCTGACTGATCTCGGCCGCACGCTGGGCAGCGCCTTTTGCGGCGTGTGGATCTGGGCGGAAACGCACCATGCCGAAATAGAAGAGGCGCGGCGGCGTTTCAATGAACAGCCGCCGCGCCCCGCGATGGAGTGAATTCGCCTTACGCGAACTGGCTGAGGCCCGGCACCGAAGCGATCACCTGATCGACGACCTCATCGCCGGCATGCTGGCGGGCAACGGCGATGGTTTCCTTGGCAAGCGTAGAAATCTCGCTCATGCCGAGGCCCTGGCTCATCAGCTGCTGGCCCAGCCCCATGATGCCGCCGCCGCCGAGCGCGCTCATCAGGCCGCCGAGCAGACCGCCGCCATTGCCGGCGCCTTCGCCATTATACTGCGCCACCAGATCGCTGGCGCCGGGAATGGCTTCGATCATCCGGGCGATCGGGCCGTCTTCCGCCTCGCGCTGGAGAAAACCGAGAATCATGCCAATGGCCTTTTCAGCCAGTTCCGGGTCAATTCCCGCCTTTACGGCGATCTGATCCACGACTTCGTTCATTCTTGCCTCCTGTTGAAAACGACGCCAACATCGAATAACTGACGTTAACGTCAACGTAAAACAATCTCTCCCCGCATTCAAGCGGGCGGCGGGCGGGCGCGGCAACTTTCACCAGACGGTTTTTCTTCATCGCCATCAAGCAGTTGTTGCGCCTTGAAACTGTCCTTATAAGATCATCACAACCAAACTATGAAAAGGCCGCTTTCGCCGGAAACGGCAAGGCATGCCAGCCACGCTTTTAATTCGGACGTGACTTTTGTGAAATCCATCGGGATTTTGGGGGGGCACGTATCAGCCGCAGGAGAAAATGGTCGATGTTGCAGGACGGACAGCTCTATATCGGGACCAGCCGCAATCCGGATGACAGCCTGAACAAGGGCGAATATCTGGAACTGAAATTCGGCAACCGCCACGGCCTCATCACCGGTGCGACGGGAACGGGCAAGACCGTTTCGCTGCAGGTTCTGGCCGAAGGTTTCTCCAAGGCCGGCGTTCCGGTTTTCTGCGCCGATATCAAGGGCGACCTTTCCGGCATCGCGGCGCAGGGCGAAGCGAAGGACTGGGTGCAGAAACGCGCCGAACAGATCGGCTTCACCGATTTTGCCTATGGCAAATCGCCGGTGATCTTCTGGGATCTCTATGGTGAAAAAGGCCATCGCGTGCGCGCCACCATCGCCGAAATGGGGCCGCTGCTGCTCGCCCGGCTGATGGACGCCTCGGAAGCGCAGGAAGGTGTGCTCAACATCGCCTTCAAGATCGCCGACCAAGGCGGCCTGCCGCTGCTCGATCTCAAAGACCTGCAATCGCTCCTGAATTACATGGGCGAAAACGCAACCGAACTTTCCAACCAGTTCGGCCTGATTTCCAAGTCCTCGGTCGGTTCGCTGCAACGCGGGCTGCTCGTCCTCGAACAGCAGGGTGCGGCGAATTTCTTCGGCGAACCGGCGCTGAAGATCGCCGACATCATGCGCGTGGGTACGGATGGGCTTGGCACGATTTCGGTTCTCGCCGCCGACAAGCTGATGATGAACCCGCGCCTTTACGCCACCTTCCTGCTCTGGATGCTTTCGGAACTCTTCGAGGAACTTCCGGAAGTGGGCGACCCGGAAAAGCCGCGTCTGGTATTCTTCTTCGATGAGGCTCATCTGCTCTTCAACGATGCACCCCGCGTGCTGGTGGAGCGCGTGGAACAGGTCGTGCGCCTTATCCGCTCCAAGGGCGTGGGCGTCTATTTCGTGACGCAGAACCCGCTCGACGTGCCGGAAACCGTTCTCGCCCAGCTCGGTAACCGCGTGCAGCACGCACTGCGCGCCTATACGCCGCGCGAACAGAAGGCGGTGCGCACGGCGGCCGATACGTTCCGCCAGAACCCGGCCTTCAACACGGCCGACACCATCACCACGCTCGGCACCGGCGAGGCGCTGATTTCCACCCTGCATGACAAGGGTGCGCCTTCCATCGTCGAGCGCACCCTCGTCAGGCCGCCCTCCGGCCGCGTCGGGCCGCTGACGGATGCGGAGCGCAAGTCCCTGATCGATCTAAGCCCCGTCGCCGGGCAATATGACCAGGATATCGACCGGGAATCGGCCTTCGAAATCCTCGCCGCCCGCGCCCAGAAGGTCGCCGAAGCGGAAGCCGCCAAGCGTGCGGAAGAAGAAAACGCATCCAGCCAGTCCGAAAGCGCTTCCGGCCGCTGGCGTCTGCCCGGCTTCGGCGACGAGGAACCCGCGCAGACCTCCAACGGCTCCCGCAATGGCGGCGCACGCAAGACCGGATACCAGCGCGAAACAGTGATTGAGGCGGCGATGAAAAGTGCGGCCCGTTCGGTCGCCACGTCCGTCGGCCGCGCCCTCGTTCGCGGGATTTTGGGAAGTCTGAAGCGGTAAAAACATACGCCGCCCGCTCTTGATGGAGCAGGCGGCGTTTTATTGGCGTGACGGCTACTTCTGGCGATAGAAGATCATGCCACCGTGATAGAGCACATCGTCCACGAATTCGCCGTCGGCCGTAAAACCGGTATCGTCCCAATAGTTGATGTGGTTTCCCCTCACCTCGTATCGCCCCTGATAGGCGCTTTTGCGTTTGCCCCGCGCCTCGTCATAACGGCCGTTCGGCAGAAGCTCCTGACGGACATGGCCGTCGCCGGTGACCCACATGCCGACATAGGGATGGTTCTGGGTTTGAGCCGTTTCGGTCATCTTCACATCCATGGCGTTATTTGTTTTGCGGGGGTCCGTCTCGGCAAAAGCCGTTGCGAGCAGAACCGCAACTGACGTCGAAACAATATTCATTGCCAAATCCTCCTCATGCCGCGGTGGGGCGGACGACGATTTCGTTGACATCGACATCCTCGGGCTGCTCGATGGCGTAACGCACCGCACGGCCGATAGCGTCGGGCTTCAGGGCGATGGCCCGGTAGCTCTGCATCAGTTCGGCGGCGGCCGGATCGGTGATGGTGTGGGCAAGTTCGCTTTCCACCACGCCGGGGTGAATGCAGGTGACGCGCAGATCGCGGTTTTCCTGCCGCAAGCCATCCGAAATGGCACGCACCGCAAATTTCGTTGCGCAATAGACGGCAGCGGTGGGCGAAACCGCCAGCGCGCCGATGGAGGCGATGTTGATGATATGGCCGGAGGCGCGTGCGGTCATTTCCGGCAGAACGGCGGCGACGCCATAAAGCACACCCTTGATGTTGACGTCGATCATGCGATCCCATTCATCGACCTTGAGCGACGACATCAGCGATAGCGGCATGATGCCGGCATTGTTGACGATGACGTCGATCCGCCCGAAGGCCTTGCGCCCCGCCTCGGCAAATGCCTCGACGCTCTGCCTCTCCGCTACATCAAGCGGATGGATGGCGACCTCGGCACCCTTCTGGCGCAATTCTTCCGCCAGGGCCTGCAAACGGTCCATGCGGCGAGCGCCCAGCACCAGCTTCGCCCCGGCGGCCGCAAGTTCCCTTGCGATACCCTCACCGATCCCGCTCGATGCACCTGTGATGAGAACGACTTTGTTCAATGTCATGGCTTTCTCCTTGATGTTACGGCCGGCTTTTTCCGGAAGTGGCCGTTGCGGACAAGATAAAGCTTGGGCATTGTCGTGATAACCGTCTCAATCCTAACCTCAATGGGTAGATTTTCTAACGAATGAATATCGATCTCAACGCGCTTTCAACATTCTGCATGGTTGCCGAGGAGCGTAACTTCCGGGCCGTTGCGGACAGGCTCGGCGTCACGCGGTCCGCCGTCAGCCAGACCATCCGCAAGCTTGAAGAGACAATGGGAATAGCGCTGGTGCGGCGCACGACACGCAGCGTCAGCCTGACGGAAGCGGGGCAGCAGCTTTATGCGGATGTTTCACCATCGATCGGCAACCTGATGCAGGCCGCAACGGCCGCCTCTTCATTAAGCGGCACCGTGCGCGGACAGCTCAGGCTTGCCGTTTCTTCCATAGCGGAGCGCTTCCTGTCGGGGCCATTGCTGGCAGGCTTTGCCGAAATGCATCCCGAGGTGCAGCTCGATATCGTCGTGACGGACGAGGAATTTGATATCGTCGCCGAACATTACGATGCCGGCGTGCGGCTGGGAGAGCTGATCGCGCAGGATATGATTGCCGTTCCGGTTTCGGCTCCACAACGGCAGCTCGCCGTCTGTTCCCCTGACTATCGTGACCGCTTCGCCCTGCCGAAGCAGCCTCGCGAATTGATCGATCACAGATGCATCGGCTGGCGGTCCCGTCCGGGGGTGGCGCCATATCGGTGGGAATTTGCCGAAAACGGCCGCGAATTTGCGGTGGCGGTGGAGCCGGATTTCACCACCAATGACATGCAACTGATGATAAAGCTGGCCTGCGCCGGCGCCGGCATCACCTTCGGCATGGAGGAGACATTCCGCCCCTATCTGGAAAGCGGGCAACTAGTTTCCATGCTGGAGGACTATTCCCCGACATTTGCGGGGTTTTATCTCTATTATCCCAGCCGCCGTCATCTTGCCCCGAAACTGCGGGCCTTCATCGATCACGTCCGGCTGTCGAGAGAACGGTGATCTGCCGGAGCGAACCCCGGCAGATCGTCAGAAAACACGGCTATTTCTTCTGCGAAACCAGAGAGAAATAAGCACCCTGCGGGTCGATGCAGTTGACGATCCAGCTTTCGCCGGGCACCTCCATCGGGCCGTTGACGACCTTGCCGCCACCGGCGCTGACACGGGTGATCGCGTCGTCGATGCCATCGACATTGAAATAATATCCCCAATGGCAGACGGGGACCTGTGGCATGCGCTTCATCATGCCGCCGACGGCTTTGCCCTTATAGGCGAAGATGCGGTACGGGCCCATTTCCCCCATGTCGAAATCATGGTCCTTGGTCCAGCCGAAAACATCGCCGTAAAAGGCCATGGCCTCATCGACATTGTCGGTGAAGAGCTCATGCCAGCCGACATGGCCCTGCTTTTCCTGCATATCCTCGGGGAAACCGCCGGTTTCCATCGGCTGCGGCGTCATGATGCAGAGTACAGCACCAAAGGGATCGGCAACCACGGCAAAACGGCCGATTTCGGGAATATCCTGCGGCGGGCGTCTGATCGCGCCGCCCTTCGCCGCGAATTGTTTCGCCGTGGCGTCGACATCGTCGACATCGACATAGGCCGTCCAGTTCGGGGGAATGCCCTGGCCCTTGTGTTCGTCCGTCAGTTCCATGACGCCGCCCATGCCTTTGCCGTCGGCCTCCAGCACCAGATAGGGCATTTCCGGCGAGCCGAAATCCTTGGTCTGCCAGCCGACGACATGACCATAAAAGCGGGCCGCCGCCTCCATGTCGGGCGTCATCAGTTCGACCCAGATGAATTTTCCATGTGTATCGGACATTGTCGTCTCCTCTGGAGATTGGGTGCATAGGATTTGTTGGGTGTCCGCCGCAGGGCGCGGCGGCGCTTGTCGTGCAGGCAGAACCCGGCGCAGCTTATGTCTTGCGCCGGAACTCCGATGTCATGAAGGTCTTGAAGGTGCCGTCCGGCTGTTTGACGCTGCCGGAAAAGCTGCGGTGATTGTCGTCATGCAGCACCAGCACGTCATGATAGGTGGCGGTGTCTCCGGAACCATCAAAGGCCGGGCCTTCCGCTTCGAGCGTCAGCGTCTTGCCGTCCTCTTCCAGCCAGCCCTTGTAGACCCAGAGATTGGTCATCATCGAGCCCACCCAGGTGCCGACGAAATTGCCCTTGGCCGGGTCGAAGCCAACCGTGATCACGGCCGTCATGCGGTCGCCGTCGGGCATTCCGCCACTGCCTTCACCGATGACCCACAAGCCGCCGATGGAGCGGACGGTCTCGGTGAAACGCTGGTTGGGATCATCGGGGTTGTATCCGTCATGGCCGGCGACCATGATCCAGTCGCCGACGAGCCTCGACAGGAATTCGTGTTCCTTCTGCGGCTTCACACTTGGCATTTCCATTGTCGTCTCCTCCTCGTCTCTCTTTTCAGTGGCAGCAGGCTGCGGCCTTCGGCGCGTCCTCATACTGGTCGTGGCGGCGCACCCAATCCATTACCTCCTCTTCATTACGGCCTTTTGGCACCAGATCGAGCAGCATCAGCGTGCCGAGCGTCTGTTCCGCGCCACGGGCGTAAGTGGAATAGGTATGGTAGATCTTGCCGTCATCGCCCTTGGCGAAAACGCTGATGCCGTGCAGGTCCTTCAGGTCGCCATAGGGCGCCATGTCACGGTAATTATAGGTGATTTCGCCTTTGGCCATGTCCTCGTCGCGAAACGAGGCCTGATAATCATAGTTGAAATCAGTGCCCTCGACTGAAACCCACGGGAATTTCCAGCCCATGCGTTTTTTGTAACTTTCGATCTTTTCAAGCGGCGCGCGCGAAACCGCGACGAAACCCGCATCGCCATGCTTGAGGTGGATCAGCGCGCCATCGACATGATCGGCGAAGAAGGAACAACCGACGCAGCCCTCCTCCCAGTCCGGCGCCAGCATGAAATGATAGACGATGAGCTGGCTGCAATCACCGAACAGCTCTTTCAGTGACCTTGGGCCAGAAGGCGCATCGAAGATATAATCCTTCGTCACCTCTTCCCAGGGCAGCGCGCGCCGCGCCTCATTCAGCCTGTCCCGGGCGCGGGTCAGTTCCTTTTCCTTCACCAGCAGATCGCGGCGGGCCGCAAGCCACTCGTCTTTCGAAACGACGGGATGAGACATGATCTTTCCTCCTTGGATCCGTCTTTCACCACGGCACCGCTCCGCTCCACCGGTGGGCACCGCTTATTTCTGTGTTGAAAGGCAATAAACAGTCTGCGGGACATCAAGTTCCGCTTGACTAATTAGGTTGATATCAACATATTTATCCCATGTCAAACACCGGTGCGATTCCTTTTTCGACAACTCTTTTCGTGCGGGACGCCTGTCTCTGCCTGCATGCGCAGCGTGCGGCGCGGGCTTTGGCGCGACTGTTCGACAATGCGCTGAAACCCATCGGCATCAACAATGGCCAGTTTTCGCTGCTGATGTCGCTCAACCGGCCGGAGCCGCCGCCGATGGGGCCGGTCGCACATCTTCTGGCCATGGACCGCACGACGCTGACGGCGGCGCTGAAGCCGCTGGAGCGGCGCGGGCTGGTCAGCATTGAGCAGGACCCGAAAGACAAACGCGGCAAGCGGCTGCGGCTTACGGCGGACGGCATGGCCGTTCTCGCTGCGGCCTTCCCCATCTGGCAGGACACTCACGCCGAAGTCGAAGCCCGTATCGGCAGCGGCGACCCCGACCGGCTGCGCCGCGACCTTATCGACCTCGGCTGACAGGATTGACGGCATGGCGCCACTTTTGTCGGCAACAATGTCATCCGGCCGTCGTGCCCGGGAGCGAAACTACCAAGAAAGCGCAAATCAAGGAGGAATGATCATGCGTGCAATCGTTTTTGTAAAAGCCACCAAGAGCAGCGAAGAAGGCGTCATGCCCACCACCGAACTCATGGAGGCAATGGGAAAATTCAATGAGGAACTGGTCAATGCCGGCATCATGCAATCCGGTGACGGCCTGCACCCCTCCTCCAAAGGCAAGAGGGTTGTTTTCGACGGCGACAGCCGCACCGTCATCGACGGCCCCTTCCCGCACACCAACGAACTGGTCGCCGGCTTCTGGATCTGGAACGTGAAGGACATGGACGAGGCGGTGCAATGGGTGAAACGCTGCCCGAACCCGATGCTGGAAAAGAGCGAGATCGAAATCCGCCCGATGTTCGAGATGGAAGATTTCGGCGATGCGGTGACACCGGAAATCGCCGCACATGTGGAAGAGCTGCGCGCGCGTGTCGTCAAACAATAGGCCCTTCCGGCGGAGAGCAAAACCCGAATGAACCGATGAGGTGCGGCCTTCATCGCCTCCCCCGCCCTGGGGAAGGCACTTGCCGCACCGCCCCCCTCCCGCATCTTCCGGTGCTTTATCCCGCGTCAAAATGGTTGTCATGAACAGCCGTGGCTGGTAATGGTCGAGCAGTTCAACCCGTTTCAAGAAAGGAGGCTTCGCATGGATATTTCCTGCTTCTGGCGCAATCGTCAGCTCTGCCACCTTTTTGCCCTGCGGACACGTTTGCAGGGCTGACCGGAACACGAACACTCTGGTTTGCCTAAAAGGCCGCGCAGAATGCAGCTTGTCTGCCGTTGCGTATGTTTTCACGACGGATCACCACGAGCCGAAACCCGGTACTGCCTGTGGCAGACCACGGTTCTTGACGGGTCCGTCCTGCCAGAGACGACTTCATGACCATCATCACGCTTCGAAACCTCGGAATCATTCTGGGTAAGCCGCTTTTTTCCAATCTCAGCCTCACCGTGAATGCGGGAGACCGCATCGGCATCGTTGCCGCCAATGGCTGCGGCAAATCCACCCTGCTCAACTGCCTTGCGGGAGACATGGAGCCCACCAGCGGCGACATGACCCGGCTGCGCGGGCTGACGCAGTCGATCGTGCACCAGAATCTGCCCGCCGCGCTGATGGACCACACGATGCGGGACGCTGTGCTTTCCGCCCTGCCGGCGGACACGATCGACAGCGAAAGCTGGCGCGCCGACATCATCTTCGACGCCATGCTGGTGCCCGAACCGTTCCGCGAGCGCCGCCTGAAAGAACTGAGCGGCGGCTGGCAAAGGCTTGCCATGCTGGCCAAGGCCTGGATCACCGAACCCGACGTGCTGCTGCTCGACGAGCCGACCAACCATCTCGACCTCGAAAAGATCAACGTGCTGGAAAGCTGGCTGGGTGAATTGCCGCGCGATACGGCCGTCATCATCGTCAGCCATGACCGCGCCTTTCTCGACAACGTCACCCGGACGACGCTGTTCCTTCGGCCGGAAAACTCGGCACTGTTCCGCCTGCCCTATGGCCATGCGCGTGCGGCGCTGGAGGAGGAGGATGCCGCCGATGAGCGGCGTTTCCAGCGCGACATGAAAACCGCGCAGCAATTGCGCCGGCAGGCCGCCAAGCTCAACAATATCGGCATCAATTCCGGCAGCGATCTCCTGACCATCAAGACCAAGCAATTGCGCCAGCGCGCGGAAAAACTGGAGGAGAAAGCGCGGCCCGCCCATATCGAGCGATCCGCCGGCAAGATCCAGCTCGCCAATCGCGGCACCCATGCCAAGGTTCTGGTCACGCTGGAGGACGTGCCGGTCTCGACGCCGGATGGAACCCTGCTGTTTCGCACCGGCCGGCAATTTATCCGCCAGGGCGACCGCATCGTCATTCTCGGCCGCAATGGCGTCGGCAAAACGCGGCTGATGTCGCTGCTGCAGGCGGCGGTGACGGGTGCCGGCCAGATACCGGACGGCATAAAGGCCACGCCCTCGCTGGTGGCCGGATATGTCGACCAGTCGCTGGCCGAAATCGATGACGACAGCACGCCGGCGGCGCTGCTGTCGCGCCGTTTCGACATTGGCGACCAGCGCATCCACGGCCTGCTCGCCGGCGCCGGCATCGACATGGAAATGCAGCAACGCCGCATCGCGAGGTTGTCCGGCGGACAGAAGGCGCGGCTTGCCATGCTGGCACTGCGGCTGACGGAGCCGAATTTCTACCTGCTGGACGAACCCACCAACCATCTTGATATAGACGGCCAGGAAACGCTGGAGGCGGAAATCATCAGCCGTGAGGCCAGCTGCGTGCTTGTTTCGCACGACCGGAGTTTCGTGCGGACGGTCGGAACCCGCTTCTGGCTGATCGAAAAGCGCAAGCTGGTGGAAGTCGATGATCCCGAAGCGTTTTTCGCGTCGGCATGAAACTGACGATAATAACGCCTCGTCAGCCGAGCAGGCTGGCGAGGCGTGGATCGCCGGCGAAATCCGAGACCGCAAAACCCGTTCTGCGCATCGGAAATTCGCACAATGCCTGCACGCCCGTCTTCGACAGGCGGATGCGCCAGCTCATGCGTTCCACCGGTATTTTTTCGGCAAAGGCTTTGGGAGAAAGGATCGCGATGTTGAGGCCCGCGGCGGGATCGCGCACCGACCGGTAGAGGATCGCCTCCACCTTCGCCAGACGCGCCTGCTCGGCCAGCGCCTGGCATGGCTCGTAATTCGTGAGATCGGTCCAGTGCGCCTCGTCGCGGTTCAGTCTGGGTTGCGTGAGGTCAAGTGCCGCATCGGTGGCGATGCGGGCGGCAAAGGCGGAATAATCAGCGGGATTGGCCGGCAGCGGCGTGCCGGGCGATTCGGCATAAAACAGCAGCCGGTAAAAGGCCATTTCGGCGAGCGCCGTTTCCACCTTCGCGGCGGCATAATAAACACCTTCGGTATAACCCGCGCGGCGGAAACGCGAACCATGCGGATAAGCGGCGCCATACCGGAAAGGCGTAGCGAGAAGATAATCGAAACCGGCGCATTCCGGCGGAAACGGCCTTTTGCTCGTCTCCAGAATGTCTTCCAGCAGGGATTGCTCCTCCACCGTATCCACCAGCTTCATGGTGGAAACCTGATGCTGCGCTTCCACCAGCCGCCAGTATTTTCCCGATGCGGCGCGTTTTTCAGACAGGAGCGCGTCGGGCGTCCAGATAGGAGAGGACATCGATCAATCCGGTAATGGTGGTGAGCCTTTCGGCAGGCACGGCATCAAGCGCCGTATTGTGATTGCGCAGCCAGTTTTTGGCCACCGCCTCATCGCCGCCGGTAATCGCATCCAGCGAGCGGAAAACCCGGATGAGCAACACCGCAAGCTCGAAAGACTTGGCGCCCGGCTCCAGGAGGAAATCGAGCCGCTTCATGCGCGACACGGTTGGCGCGGAGACACCCAGAATATCGGCCGTGCGGGCAGCATTCAGGCCCAGCCGCTCGGCGGCGGCGATGACGGCCTTGGTGACGACCCTGCCCTGCGATGCGGGATCCATGGCGGTCTTGGCGTGAATATTCATGGCGCATATCCTTTCCCCGGAAAGAATATAGCATATTTCTTTCTGCAAACAAGAAGGCCGGGATGAACCCGGCCCCAAGAGTGACAATCCAGTGCGTAACCGCTTTATCAGGCCACCGAGACCGGCACTTCCGTGGAGGTGCGCATGGCGTGGCTATAGGGGCAGACGATGTGTGCGGCAGCAACCAGCTTTTCGGCGACTTCGCGCTCAACGCCCGGAATATTGGCCTTCAGCGACACTTCGATGCCGAAACCGCCGCCGTCTTCGCGCGGGCCGATGCCGACAGTTGCCGTCACAGTGGTGTCTTCAGGAATCTTTACCTTTTCCTTGCCGGCGACAAATTTCAGCGCGCCGAGGAAGCAGGCGGAATAACCGGCCGCGAAAAGCTGTTCCGGATTGGTGCCACGGGCGCCATCGCCACCCAGTTCCTTCGGAACGGTGAGCGTGACGTCGAGAACGCCGTCTTCCGACTTGGCGTTGCCGGCACGGCCACCGGTGGCGGATGCTTTGGTCGTGTAGAGAATGGGCATGGCATTTACTCCTTCGGGTTGGTGTTGACGTTCTTATAGCGAACAATTCAATTGTGCGCAATATAATTTTGTACGTTGAATGCGAAATTGTTTTTTGCGATAATTTTCACGAAATTTCGCCGCGCATCCATGCGGCAGGAACCGAAAGCGGGGGCTGATTGTTCCCTTCCCGGTTGATTTTGGAGCAGGACAATGGGCGCAGAGGGCAACGAGAAGACAATGGAAAGCCTGTTGAGGCTGGACCAGCAGATATGTTTTGCCCTTTACGGCGCGGCGCATGCCTTTACCCGCGCCTATAAACCGCTGCTGGACCCGATCGGGCTCACCTATCCGCAATATCTCGTCATGATGGCGCTGTGGGAAAAGGAGACTTCCACCGTCAAGGCGCTCGGCGAAATGCTGGGTCTCGATTCGGGCACGCTTTCCCCTCTTCTCAAGAGGCTCGAACATGCCGGCCTGATCACCCGCAAGCGTGGCACGGTGGACGAGCGGCAGGTGCTGGTGGCGCTGACGCCAAAGGGCGCCGACCTCAAGAAAGAGGGTGTGAAGATCATGGCCGCAATCGGCGGCGCCACCGGCTGCGGGCTGGAAGAACTGGCGCAGCTGCGCGATCAGGTGAATGCACTGAAGGAAGGCCTCTCCAGGCCGTAGTCCCCGCAAACCACAAGGGCTGAGAATCTCACTTCCGTCATGCTCGGGCCTGCCCCGAGCATCTGCAACGTATTGATTGAATACGACGCGACTAGATCCTCGGGACGAGCCCGAGGATGACGCCGAGTATATGGGGCAGGTCCCCATAAACAAAAGGCGGCCGGAGGCCGCCTTTTTATGCGAAGCGTTTTCGGCTTACTGCCACACCACCACACGCGCCTTCTGCGGCACGCGGTCGTAGAGGTCGATGACGTCCTGGTTCATCAGGCGCACGCAGCCGGAGGAGACGGCCTTGCCGATGGAGTTCCATTCCGGCGAGCCGTGCAGGCGGTAAAGCGTGTCCTTGCCGTTCTGGAAAATATAGAGCGCGCGGGCGCCGAGCGGGTTCTTCAGGCCCGGCGGCATGCCGCCGTTCTTGGAGGAATATTTGACCAGTTCCGGCTGGCGGGCGACCATTTCGTCCGGCGGGGTCCACTTCGGCCATTTCTGGCGCCACTGGATGACACCTTCGCCCGACCAGGCGAAACCATCGCGGCCGATGCCGACGCCGTAGCGCATGGCGCTGCCGCCCTGCTCCACCACGTAAAGGAAGCGCGAGCGCGTATCGACGACAACGGTGCCGGGGCGCTCGCCGGTCGGGTCGACAACCCGCTGGCGGTAATAACGCCTGTCGATTTTCTGGTAGGGTACGGCGGGAATGACGTAACCGCCATCTTCAACCGAACCGTACATGACGGCCAGTTCCGCATCGCTGACGCCCGGCGAGAACATCTGCCGGAAATCGCTGCCGATGGCGCTTGCCTGCTGGCGGATGGCGTCTCCCGTGCCCGAGGAGGCACAGCCTGCGAGAAGCGAAGCGGAAGAGAGGCCGAGGAGGGAAAGGAAGGTGCGTCTGGAAAGATCTGTGTCGGTGCTTGTCATAAGGCCGGTTTGTCCCACATTTCGAACGGCTAGATCGCCGTTGTACGTCATTTGTTCCGTGTCATGCGTATTGCGAAAATAGTTAACCGACCGCTAAAAGCGAGTCACAAGACGCTGGCGGAACCGCGCCCGCATCTCTTTCTTTTAGAACGTGGTCAGATAACCACAATCTGCGCGCCCTGCGGCACCCGTTCGTAGAGATCGATCACATCCTGATTGAGCATGCGCACGCAGCCGGAGGACGTCGCCTTGCCAACGGACTGCCAGTCCGGCGTGCCGTGGACGCGGTAAAGCGTATCCTTGCCATCCTTGAAGATATAAAGCGCGCGTGCCCCGAGCGGATTGTTGAGACCCGGCGTCATGCCGCCATTGGCGGCCGAGATGGAGGCGAGTTCCGGCTGGCGCTTGACCATTTCATCGGGCGGCGTCCAGCGCGGCCATTTCGCCTTCCACTGGATCTTGCCGCGGCCCGACCAGGCATAACCATCACGGCCGAGGCCAACGCCGTAACGGATCGCCTTGCCGCCGGACTGCACGAGATAGAGAAAATGCTGCCTGGTATCGACCACGATGGTGCCCGGCGCTTCCGCTGTCTGATAGCTGACTTCCTGCCTGAGATAACGCGGATCGATACGACCATAGGGAATGGCCGGCAACGAGCGGTCCTCGTCGCGGATCGGGCCATACATGACCCGGTGCAGCGGGTTGGAGACAGGCAGGCCATAGGCCATCGTCTTGCCCTGCGGCTGCGATGCGTTGTTAGACCCCTGCACCTGCGGGGCTTGCAGTCCCTGCCCGCGCACCGGCGGGCCGTATTCCTGATGGAAGCGCGTTCTGAACAGATCCGGCGGGCGTGTCGAAAGCTGGCCCGGCTGCGGCGGCAGTTCCGGCTGGCGATTGGAGCTGACGGAGTTAAAATTGAAGACCGGCGCCGTTTCCCTGACGAAGACATCCGGGTCCATCCGGGTCGTATCCGTCACGAAAAGGCAGCCGCTCAGGAGCGGCAGAACCGCAAGGCCCACCAGAGAGGCCGCCCGGCGACCGTTTTTCAAAAGGAGTGCTATCATCTGAACCGCTTCATGGAATCCAATCTGCCGGCATGATGAACCGCGCGGCTGGCGCGAAGCTGGCGTCGGGTTTTTCAAAAAAAATCGGAAAACCGCATTTTTCCTCTTGAAGCTCTAGTTGCTAGAGGTGCCAGATTGGCTGTCGACTGGAATTCAGGAGCGAGAACCATGAATATTTCGACACGTGGCAGTTTGAATGGGACATCGGAGGAGTTGACCTTCACGGTCGGTGGCATGGATTGCGGCAGCTGTGCGGCGAAGATCGAAACCGCGCTTTCCCGCCTGCCCGGCGTTGCAGACGTCAAGGTGTCGGTCGCCCGCGAAAGGCTGAACCTCTCGGTGGCCGAACAGAAAACCTCGGTCGAAAAGATCGAGGATACGCTGCGCAAGCTCGGCTTCAAACCCACCCTCCTGCCGCGCGACAAAGCTCCCCAAGCAAAGCCGGAGGCTGATCATCACGATCACTCCTCCTGCGGCGGCCATCATCACGACGAGGCTGAAACAGTCGCTGAAAAGAACAATGCGCTGATCTTCTCGGTCGGCGGCATGGATTGCGGCAGCTGTGCCGCCAAGATCGAAACCGCGCTTTCCCGCCTGCCCGGCGTTGGTGACGTCAAGGTCTCGGTCGCCCGCGAAAGGCTGAACCTCTCGCTGGCCGAAAACAAAACCCCGGTCGAAAAGATCGAAGACACCCTGCGCAAGCTCGGCTTCAAGCCCGCTCTGCTGCCGCAGGAAAAGGCCACGCGCGAAAAGGCGCCGGAGCAGAATCACGAGCATGACCACGCGACATGCGGCGGTCATCACCACGATCATGACCATTCAGGGCACGACCACGCGGCGCATGACCATTCGGGACACGATCACCATTCCTGCAAGGGGCATGACCACGATCACGCCGGCCATGATCATTCAGGTCACGACCATGCGGGCCACTCACACGCTGCTACACCTGCCGCCGCAAGCCAGGGCGCCGAGATAGGCCATGCCCATGGCGCGGATGAAAAAGGCGCATGGTGGCGCACCGCAAAGGCGCGCAACACCTTCACCGGCACCATTCTGGTCGCCATTGCCTATGCGGCGGAACTCACCTTCCCGGCATGGGGCAGCTATGCCTTCATCGTCGCCACACTGGTCACGCTTTTCCCGATCGCGAGGAATGCCTTCAACGCCGCTCGTTTCGGCGCGGTCTTCACCATCGAGATGCTGATGACGATTGCCGCCATCGGCGCAATCATCATCGGTGAGGCGGAAGAGGCGGCCATCGTCGTGCTGCTGTTCTCCGTCGGCGAATTGCTGGAAGGGTTCGCGGCCGCCCGCGCACGCTCCGGCATCAAGGCGCTCGGTTCGCTGCTGCCGAAAACGGCGCTGGTGGAGGAAAACGGCTCGCTTCGGCAGATCGCCGCCGATCAGGTGCGCATCGGCCAGGTGGTCGTGGCACGCCCCGGCGACCGCATCGCCGCCGATGGCGTTGTCATGGAAGGTCAGTCCAGCGTCGATGAATCGCCGATGACCGGTGAAAGCATTCCCGTCGCCAAGGAAAAGGGCGCTCGCGTCTTTGCCGGGTCGATCAACCATGACGGCTCGTTGCGCATCCGTGTCGACCGCGCGCCGGAAGACAACACCATTGCCCGCATCATCACGCTTGTCGAAGAAGCCCAGGATGCCCGCGCCCCGACGGAACGCTTCATCCAGAGCTTCTCGCGTTATTACATGCCGCTGATCGTGGCGATCTCGGTGCTGACGATCATCGTGCCGCCGCTCGCCGGCCTTGGGGACTGGGATACCTGGATTTATCGCGGTCTCGCCCTGCTCCTGATCGGTTGCCCCTGCGCACTGGTCATCTCGGTTCCCGCGGCCATCGCCTCCAGCCTTTCGGCTGCGGCACGCCACGGCATGCTGGTGAAGGGTGGCGCGGTCATCGAGATGCTGGCACGCACCGAAACCGTCGCCTTTGACAAGACCGGCACGCTGACACTCGGCGAACCCGTGGTGACTGACGTGGTGGCGCTTGACGGCAACGAGGCCGAGCTGATTGCGCAGGCCGCGACCATCGAACATGAATCGAGCCATCCGCTGGCGCGCGCCATCGTCAACCACTCCGAAAAGCTGGGCGTGAAGCCCCTGCCCGGCTCCGAGATCAAGGCGATTTCCGGACGCGGCATGCAGGGCAATGTCGGCGGCAAGCGCCTCTTCATCGGCGCACCGCGCTTTGCCACTGAAGTCGGCAACGTTTCGAAGGACCTGTCCGATCGCATCGCCAAGCTGGAGAGCGAAGGCAAGACGGTGGCTGTCGTGATGGCCGGCGGTGAAGCAAGCGGTCTGTTCGCCATGCGCGACGAGCCGCGCAAGGATGCGGCGGAAGGCGTCAAGGCACTGAAGGATATGGGCATCTCCTCGCTGATGCTGTCGGGCGACAATGCCCGCACGGCGAAGGCAATCGGCAACAAGCTGGGCCTTGAGGCGCGCGGCGAATTGCTGCCGCAGAACAAGGTCGAGGAAATCCGCAAGCTCGCCGAAAAGAAGACCGTGGTGATGGTGGGCGACGGCATCAACGACGCGCCGGCCCTTGCGGCGGCCAGCGTCGGCGTTGCCATCGGCTCCGGCACCGACGTGGCAATGGAAGCGGCGGATGCGGCGCTGATGCGCAACAATGTCGGCGATGCCGCCCGCCTCATCGGCCTGTCGCGCGCCACCATGAGCAACATCCGCCAGAACGTGACGATCGCGCTCGGCCTGAAGGCGGTGTTCCTGGTCACGACCGTCACCGGCGTTTCCGGCCTGTGGCTCGCCGTCTTCGCCGATACGGGTGCCACGGTTCTGGTGACCGCCAATGCCATGCGGCTGCTCGGTTACTTCAAGAAGAGCGCCTGACGGTTGCCAAAAGGCATAAAAACTCCGTCACCTCATCCCCGGTCCCACGGGGATGAGGTCGGCACTAAACTTCTCAAGTGAATTGATTGAAAAAGCGGATGCTTTCCGCCACCGCGCCCGGAACAACGCCATTATGCGTGCCGGGCAGCAGTTTTTTGTCGACCTTGAACCCGGATGTCAGGGCGCGATCCACGAAAAGCTGGTGATCGGCGTCGAAAGGCCGCTCCTCCGTGCCGCGCAAAAGCAGCGCCGGACATTTGAGGCTGGGGCCGAAACAGACGGAGGAGCGCATGATGAATTCGCGCTCGTCGGTTTCGTCGAAACAGATCTCTTCGGTATAGCGATTGAAATAACGCCATGAGTTGACGCCGGCGGAGATGGGCGTGGCGGCGCGGAATTTGCGGCTCATGGCGGCCAGAAGCGTCAACGTGCCGCCGTTGGAATGGCCGGCGATGAAGAATCGATTCCCGTCGATGCCGGGCAGGCTTTCCAGATAGGTCGCAGCCGCCAGCGCATCCGCCGTCTCATCGTAGAAACCGGAATAATTGCCGTTCTGGCCGTTCTCGCCCCGGAAGGATGGCAGGAGCACGACAAAGCCCGCTTCCCAATAGGGTCTCATCATCGCCCAATGGCCATCCCCCGTGGCATTGCCGCCGTGAAGGAAAAGCACCGCCGGTCTTGGCGTTTTGGAAGGCTGGTAGCGGGAAAGCCAGGCCACGAGCTCGATGGAGCCATCCGGCCCGCCGGGATAGGTGACACGATCCGCACCGGGCGGCGTGCCGAGCGCTGAGGATTTTTCTGGCGCGGCCATCTTGCGCAACAGATGGGTGTGAAAATGCCGCCGCGCCTCCGCATAATCCTGCCGTTCCAGCGGCAGAACCTCCGGCGCGGCAATGGAGGCTTTTGCACCCGGCGGCAGAAGCACGGCCGCAGACAGGCCCATGGCACCGGCCAGCAGGCTGCGCCGCGTCAGGCTCGGGGAAATCATGCCGCTCTCTTCCTGTCCGAAGGCTGAGGAAAGAAAGCGTTTTTCTACCATGGGTGCACCTGACGGGATGATTGTGGTTGCAGTTCAGCACTGCGGCGGAAGGCTGTCCAATCACGGATTCGCGAAGGACAACAATGTATTCGCAGCCTTCATGGCAATTTCTGGACGGCCACCCTACCCTTCCGCGCCGTCGATCAGCGCCACCAGCGTCGAGAGCCGGTCCGCCTCGGCCGGCAGCTTGTCGGCGCGCAACCTCGCAATGCGCGGAAACCGCATGGCGACGCCGGATTTGTGGCGGTTGGAGCGGTTGATACCTTCAAAGGCCACTTCCAGCACGAAACCGAAATCCGGCGTGGCGCGCACCGCCCGCACCGGGCCGAAACGCTCGACCGTATTGTCGCGCACGAACTTGTCCAGCACTTCGAGTTCCGCATCGGTGAAACCGAAATAGGCCTTGCCCACTGGCACGAGCTGTTCGCCATCCTCACCTTCCGCCCATACACCGAAGGTGAAATCGGAATAATAGCTCGATCTTTTGCCATGGCCGCGCTGCGCATACATCATCACCGCATCGATATTGTAGGGATCGCGTTTCCACTTGAACCACGGTCCCTTGGCGCGCCCGGCCTGATAGGTGCTGTCACGGCGCTTGATCATCACCCCCTCGATCACCGGATCGGGCGGGGCGGCGCGCAGCGCGTCGAGCTCGGCCCAGCTGGAAAAGCCGATCAACGGCGAGAGGTCGAAGCGATCATGCGGGGCGTGCTCGATGATATCCGACAACCGGCCGCGGCGTTGCAGATAGTTCTGCGCGCGAATGTCGCTCTCGCCATCGAACAGCAGGTCATAGGCGCGAATGAAGGCCGGATAGTCATCCAGCATCTTTGCCGTCACCGTCTTGCGGTTCAGCCGCTGCTGCAAATCCGAGAAGGTGCGGGTGAGATTGTTGGAGCGCGCAGTGCCGCCGATCAGCAATTCGCCATCCATCACGCCTTCGAAATCGATCGCTTCCAGAACATCGGGAAAGGCACCGGAAATATCGTCGCCGGAGCGGGAATAAAGTTTGCGCGTGGCGCCTGAGCGGGACAATTGCACGCGAATGCCGTCCCATTTCCACTCCGCCGCATAATCGGCGGGGTCGAGCGCATCAAGATCGCCTTCGGCCACCGGCGTCGCCAGCATCACCGAATGGAAGATGGCGGGCGTCGCCAGCACCGGCCGGTCCGACTTGCCCTCAAGCCAGGCAAAGAGAGACCGATAGGGCGGCGTCAGGCCGTGCCAGAGGGTTTCGATTTCAGTGATGTCCTTGCCGGCAAAATCCGCCAGCGCCTGCCGCGCCAGCCTTGCCGAAACACCGATGCGCAGGCTGCCGGTGGCGAGTTTGAGGAAGGCGAAACGCGAAGACGTATCCAGCCGGTCGAGCAGATCGCGCACCGCACCGCGCACCTCGGTGCGGCCGAGCGAATTCATCAGCGTTACTACCTCGCCAAGGCGCGGATCCTGTGCCTCGGCGTCATCCGCGCCGCCGATATTGCCCCAGACCAGCGAGATGGTCTCGGCCAGATCGCCGACATAATCATAGGAATAACGGAACAGCACCTCATCCATGCGCTCCAGCACCAGCTCGCGCAACAGGGCCGGCTTGACGCTCTTCAGGTCCAGCGTGCCGGCAATTACCGCCAGCCCGTAACCCCGGTCGGGATCGGGCGTATCGCGGAAATAATCGGTCAGCAGCTTCAGCTTGCCATTGCGGGATGGGGTGAGAACGAGGCGGTCGAGAAGCGTGGCGAAGGCTTTCATCTCAATCCCCCTCATCCTCGTAACCCACGAGATGCAGCGGCTTGGCGGCGATGCCCTGCAATTCGCACCAGCGCACCAGCGCCTCTTCGCGGCCATGCGTCACCCAGACGGCCTGCGGGCCGATTTCCCTGATGGTTTCCAGGAGTTCCGGCCAATCGCAATGGTCGGAGATCACCAGCGGCAGTTCCACGCCACCCTGCCTGGCGCGCTGCCGCACCATCATCCAGCCGGAGGCAAAGGCGATCAGCGGTTCGTTGAAACGCCGCGCCCAGCGCTCCTGAAAGGCCGAAGGCGGGCCGACGACGATGGCGCCCCTGAAATCGGCTGGATCGCTTTTCTCAAGCGTCGCGGGCCTGAGATCGCCGAGATCGATACCCTGCGAAACATAATAATCGCAAAGCCGCGCCAGCGCGCCGTGGATGTAGATTGGGTCGGCATAACCATTGTCGCGCAAAAGCCGGATGACGCGCTGCGCCTTTCCGAGCGAATAGGCTCCGACCAGATGGGTGCGCTCGGGAAACTGCCGGATGGAGGTGAGCAGCTTGCCGATTTCCAAACGCGGCAGCGGATGGTGAAACACCGGCAGGCCGAAGGTGGCCTCGGTGATGAAGACATCGCAAGGCACTGTCTCGAAAGGCGTGCAGGTGGGGTCGATGCCGCGCTTGTAATCGCCGGACGCAACAATGCGCAGGCCGTTCATTTCAACGGAAATCTGTGCGGAGCCCAGGACATGGCCGGCCGGATGGAAACCGACGGCGACGCCATTCACCACCACAGTCTCGCCGAAGGCAACCGCCTGCTCGCTGCCGCAGAAATCCTCGCCATACCGAATGCGCATGATATCGAGCGTCTGGCGCGTGGCCAGCACCGCACCATGGCCGGCGCGGGCGTGATCGGAATGGCCATGGGTGATGAGCGCCCGCGCCACCGGGCGCACGGGATCGATGTAAAAGTCACCCGCCGGGCAATAAAGGCCCTTCGGCGTGGAATTCAAAAGCTGTTCCGGCTTCATATTCATTGAGATAAGGCCGCCCGCGCGAATCGAGAGATTTTCGATGTTAACGCGGAACGGGCCTTATATTTCCAGTGAACGTGTTTTTGTTTTTTGGAGAGATTCCGTCATTCCGGCCTTGAGCCGGTATGACGGAGGAGAGGTCTCAGCGAGAAACAAAGGTGACAACGTTTGCTGCCACGCTACTCCCCCGCCGCTTCCGCCGGCTTCGCCTCAACCGCCGCCGGCAGGCGCACCGGTTTCAGCATCAGCGCAGCAGCAAGGCCGATGGCGGCGGTTGCGGCAGCGGCGAAGAACAGCGGCGTGAAGGCATCCGAATAAAGCGAGGCGACGGCGGCCTGGGAGGCGGCGGGCAGTTCGGCGAGCATTTTCGGTGTCAGTTCCTCGATCTTGCCGACGCCGGGAATATCGACCGCGACACCTTTCAGGCTCGACGACACGATGGCGCCATAGACCGAGATGGCAATGGCAGCGCCACCCATGCGGGTCAGGGTCACCGCGCCGCTCGCCGCACCGATATCCGCCTTGGGAGCGGAATTCTGCACACCGATGATCGGCGCCTGCTGGCCGAGGCCAACGGCGAAACCCTGCGCCAGCATCAGTACCGCGATCAGCCAAAGCGGCGTTCCGGCATGCATCTGCGTGAAGGCCAGCATGGCGATGACATTGATGGTGAGGCCGGCCACCGAGAAGGGCTTGTAGACGCCGGTAATCGAGATCAGCCGTCCCGCCGAAAGCGAGCCCATGACGATGCCACCGGTGACGGCGATGAAGAACAGGCCGGCGTGGGAGGGAGAAAGCCCGGTCGTAGTCTGCAGGAACAGGGCGTAATAATTGACCATGCCGATACCGATGCCGCCGCTCGTCAGCGAGACGATCATCAACAGCGGAAAGGTGCTGTCCTTGAAGAGCCTGAGCGGCACGACCGGTTCCGGCGCGCGGCGCTCCACCTGCACCCACAGGAAGGCGGCAATGACGGCGAAGGCGATGATGCCGAGGCTGGGGCCGGCGATCAGTGAGCCGAACAATTCGCTGCTATCGGCCCAGAACACCACGCTGGCGATAGTGGCTGCGAGAAGGACTGCACCGAGATAATCGATCTTCGGCTGGCGAGCAGGCCGGCGATAGGGCAACAGCAGCGCAAGGCCGGTGATGACAATGAGCCCGAGCGGCAGGTTGATGAGGAAGATCGACCGCCAGCCGAAGAGATCGCTCATCGTGCCGCCGAGGATGGGTCCGACGCTGCCGGACGCCATGATGGTGAGGCTGGAATAGCTCTGGTAACGGGCGCGTTCGCGCGGTTCGAACAGATCCGCATTAACGGAGAAGATCGACACCATGATGCCGCCGCCGCCCAGCCCCTGCAGGACACGGGCCGCAATCAGCGAATCCATCGACCAGGCGAGACCGCAGGCGAGCGAACCGAGCGTGAAGATGACGACCGCCGCGATCATCACATATTTGCGGCCGAACAGATCACCGAGCTTGCCATAGACCGGCATGACCGCGCTGGTCGCCAGAAGATAGGCCGAGCCGATCCAGCCGAAGCGCTCCAGCGCGCCGAATTCACCGACGATGGTGGGAAGCGCTGTCGAGACGATCTGGTTGTCGAGCGTGGCCATGAACATGGCCAGCATCAGAAACAGAAAGACGATGAGCCTGCGCCGGTGATCCGACACAAGCGGCGCCACGGGGGCGGTGGACATATCCATGAAAGATCTCGTTGAGTTCCGGCGATTTTGCTGCGGCAATTTGTGTGCTATCAGCACATATATGTCAATGGCAAGTTTTTGACATCTGTGCTAATGACGCTAAATGTGATCACCGACTGGCAGGAAAGGAATGGCGAAGCGTGGCGACTGAGGAAGACTGGAACGAGGATTTGCCCGACGACATCAAGCGGATCGGCAATACGATGACGCGCATGCGCATCATGATCGGCCGCCGCATCATCGGCCGCATGGCGCTTGCCAAGATCGCTCCGGGTCTTGAACTCTCCCATATCGACGTGCTCGACATTCTGCGCCGTGCGGAAGGCGATGTCACCGTCGGCGCGATTGCCGAGGGCATGCGCATCGACCCTTCGCGCGGCAGCCGGGTGGTGGCTGATATGGTGGGGCGCGGGTTGCTGAAACGCGGTGTTTCCCAGGAGGACGGCCGCCGCAGCATCGTCGAGATCACGCCGCTCGGCACCAGCCTGCTGCAGGAAATGCGCCGAACCAAGATGAGCGTCATCGAGGACGTGATGGATGGCTGGCCGGCGGAGGATGTGGAGACATTCGCCCGCCTGTTCGAACGGTTCATCGACCGTTTCGAATGCCGGCTCTCGCCGGATACGGACGTCTTCACGGATCAGAAAAAATCATGAGTGACCCGGCGATCTGCAACTTCACTTTAAAACGACGAGACCGTAACGTGCCGGCATCGAACAGGTTGAAGGGGTAATGTCGATGTTGACGATTTACGGTGTTTACCGTTCCCGCGCCACGCGCACGCTGTGGCTGGCAGGAGAACTGGGCATAGAATTCAAGCATGTGCCGGTCATCCAGGCCCGCCGCCTTGCCGACCCGCTGGCAGCCGATGCGCCGCTCAACACGCTGTCTCCCGCCTTTCTCGCCATCAACCCGATGGGCACCATTCCCTGCATCGAGGATGACGGCATGGTGCTTTACGAATCCATGGCCATCAATCTCTATCTCGCCCGCAAATATGGCGGGCCGCTCGCCCCGGTCGACCTGAAGGAAGATGCGGCGATGCTGCAATGGTCTTTCTTCGCCGCCACCGAAATCGAGACCAATTCGCTGAAGATTTCCTCCGCCATCGCCGAAGGCCTGTCGGAAAGCGATGCCGGCAAGGCGGTGATCGATGTCGCCGGGCGCCTGCTGAAGCGACCCTTCCGGGTGCTGGAGCAGCATCTCGCTACCCATGATTATCTGGTGGGAGACCGCTTCACCGTGGCCGACCTCAATGCGGCGGAAATCGTTCGTTACGCGCAGGGTCACACGTCGCTGTTCGATGCGCATCCGGCGCTGAAAGCCTGGCTCGCCCGCTGCCAGGCGCGCACGGCGTTCAAGTCCATGTGGGACAGCCGGACCGCCGAGGCGGCTTGAGCGTCAAGCCCCCTTTTCTTTCGTCATGCCGGACCTGATCCGGCATGACGGAAATACTGAGCCTCTCAGCCCCTCTCCCCCGCCAACGCCCGCTGCACCGCCGGGCGGTCGTTCATGCGGCGGAAATGGTCGTGCACCTTGGGAAAACGGGCAATATCCACGCCATCGCTTTCCAGCCAGCCGGACATGACGAAAAGATAGGGATCGGCCACTGAATAGGCCGTGCCCAGAACCCAGGGGCCGTGCAGCATGCCGTGCTCGATCAGTTCGAAACAATCCCCCATATTTTGCGGCACCTTGGCCTTCATATCCGCAAGCGAGCTGTCCTCATTCGCCCAGCGGCTGCCGCGACGGCCATGGGCGTGGGCGACATGCACGGTGGAGGAAATGAAGGCGTTGAACGACTGCATCAGCGCGAATTCGAAGGGATCGTCGAGTGGCGCGAGCTTCTTCTCCGGCGCCATCTGGGCGATGAAGGCGAGGATGGCGGGCGTCTCAGTCAGCACCCCACTCGCTGTGGCCAGTGCCGGCACGCGGCCTTTCGGATTGATCTTCAGGAATGCCTCGGAGCGTTGCTCGCCCTCCGCGAAATTGACGCGCTGGGCCTTGTAAGGCAGGCCGGATTCCTCAAGCACGATATGGCTGGCGCGGGAGCAGGAACCGGGGGAGAAAAACAGTGTGAACATGGATATGCAACCTCCAAAGCAATGAGGGCGCCCGCCTGTTCCTCACGCGGACGCCGGCCCTCGCTGGCGGCCTTGAGGCAGCCATGACGCGCAGGGGCAAGCCATCATCGTGCCGGCAACCGGCCGCGTCAAAGGTTATTTAAGCGCCGACGACGCGGATATCGCCGACATGGATGCCGTTCCAGTTGCGCATCTGCCGGTTGGCCATGCCGCTCAGCGCCTGCTGCTCGGCGCTGCCTTCATCGAAATACCGGGCGAGCAGTGCCGAAACCATCGCTTCTGCCGCACGCGCCGTTCCGTCTTCGCATTTCACCGCCATCGCGATGCCCTTTTCCGGCAGGGCGGCCACGAAGACGCCTTCCGCGCCGGTCTTGGCAAAAATCTTGCCCGGCGCGATCTCCATCAGCCTGGTGCAGGTGCGGCCGGTGCCCGCCACGTAAAAGGGTTCGGCCATGCAGGCCTCGATGAGACGGCGTGAAGCTGTGGCGCGGCCCGCTTCAAGGCCCCTGCCCGTCGCCATCCTGGCAAAACCATGGGCCAGCCCCTTGAGCGGCACGGCATAAGTGGGAATGGAGCAACCATCCACGCCGCAATTGTCGTGGCCGAGCGCCGCCCCCGTCAGGCTTGCCATGGTGGCGCGGATCTGCCTCTGAAGGGGATGGTCGAAACCGACGTAACCCTTGGGGTCGGTGCCCGTGTGGCAGCAGGCGCAGATGAAGCCGGAATGTTTGCCGGAGCAATTATTGTGAAGCGCCGTCGGCTTTTCCAGCGTGCGGGCCTGGTGAATGATGGTCTTCTGGTCGGAAGACCAATGCGCGCCGCATTCCAGCGTCTCTACATTGCGGCCGGCTTTTGCAAGCATGGCGGCGGCGAGTTCCACATGCGCGTCCTCGCCGGAATGGGAGGAGCAGGCAAGCGCCAGTTCGCGGTTGCCGAAACCATAGGCATCCGCCGCGCCACTTTCCACCAGCGGCAGTGCCTGCATGGCCTTGCAGGCGGAACGCGGGAAAACGCCGCGTTCGATATCGCCCGCCGAAAACAACACGCCGCCATCACCATCCACCACCACCGCAAGGCCCTGATGGCGACTTTCGACGAGATTGCCACGGGTGACTTCGACGGTAACGGAATTGTTCATTTTCGCAGCCTCAAAAAATTCTGATTTTATGCCGTTGATACCGCAATTGATTTTTCGATGCACGGGGCTGTTCGTGAAATTTGCAAAACGTCTGCTGCTGGCGATTGCCGTTGTCTATCTGCTTCCCGCACTGGCGTCGGCCGGTCTGTGGGCCATGCGGGAACATCCGCAGGGCTGGCGTGACGCCCGCTGGTCCTCGTCCGGCACTTTGCCGGCAGCCAGCGCCGATGGTCAGGCGGCGGTTTACGTCTTTTCCGCCATGACCGGCGGCTTTAAGGGCTCCGTCGCCAGCCATGCCTGGATCGTGCTGAAAAAGCCGGGTGCGAAAGCTTATGACCGTTATGACAAGGTGGGCTGGGGCATGCCGATCCGCCGCAACGGCTATGCCGCGGACGCCTACTGGTATTCCAACATGCCGCGCGAGGTCGTGGCCATTCACGGCGCTGAGGCGGAAAGGCTCATTCCGAAAATCGAGAAAGCCATTGCCGATTACCCCTACGGGCAACCGGGCGGCTACCGCATCTATCCCGGCCCCAACTCCAACACCTTCGTTGCGCATGTGCTGCGCAGCGTGCCGGAACTGGGTGTGGTGCTGCCGCCCGATGCGGTGGGCCGCGATTATCTGCCCAACGGCGCCTTTTACCACATCGCCAATGACTGGAAGGATGCGAGCCTGTCGCTCGGCGGGCTGTTCGGCATTTCGGCAGGCGCGCGCAGCGGCTTCGAGATCAATTTCCTCGGTCTGGTCGCGGGCATCGATTTCATCCGGCCCGGCGTGAAGATACCGGGGCTCGGTTATTTCGGCATCGACAGCCCCGAACCGCCACCAGCGCGAGGATGACTACCACTGATCCTTATCGATCGCTGACGGCCGCGCGCGGGTTCACCCAGGGCTCCTGATTGGAGCGCGGCAACGGGGTTTTGCCGAGGATGTGATCCGCCGCCTTTTCGCCCGTCATGATCGACGGGCCATTGAGGTTGCCATAGGTCACATGCGGGAAGATCGAGCTGTCGGCAACCCTCAATCCTTCGACGCCGATCACCCGGCATTCGGGGTCGACAACGGCCAGCGGGTCGTTTCGGTCACCCATGCGGCAGGTGCCGCAGGGGTGATAGGCGCTTTCCAGATGCTCCCGCAAAAAGGCGTCGATCTGCTCGTCCGTTTCCACCTTTTCACCCGGCTGGATTTCCGGGCCACGAAAATCGTCAAAGGCCTTCTGGCTGAAGATTTCACGGGTCAGGCGCACGCAATGGCGGAATTTCTCCCAGTCTTCCGGATGGCTCATATAGTTAAAGCGGATAACCGGATCGTCCTTCGGATCGGCCGAGCGAAGCGTGACGTTGCCGCGCGATTTCGACAGGTTGTAACCGACATGGACCTGAAAACCATGACTTTTCGCAGCCGCCTTGCCGTCATAGGATATAGCGACCGGCAGGAAATGATACTGGATGTCCGGCTGTTTCAGGCCGGGTGCGGAGCGCAGGAAGGCGCAGGCCTCGAACTGGTTGGAGGCGCCGAGCCCGCCTTTCGACAGCAGCCATTGCGCGCCCGCCACGCCCTGCCAGAACCAGGGCAGCCATGAATAGAGCGAGACCGGCTTGGTGGAGACCTGCTGGAAATAAAACTCCATATGGTCCTGAAGATTTGCGCCCACGCCGGGGCGATCCGCCTTCACCTCGATACCCATTTTTTGCAGATGGGCGGCAGGCCCGATGCCCGAGAGCATCAGCAGTTTCGGCGAATTGAAGGAGGAGGCGGAAACAATAACCTCGCGACCGGCCTTGATGGTTTCCACCACGCCCTTACGCTCGATCTCGACGCCCACGGCACGGCCATTCTCGATGACGATCCTGCGGGCAAAACCGCTGACCAGCGTGACGTTGCCGCGTTTCAGTGCGGGTTTCAGATAGGCATTGGCGGCAGACCAGCGACGGCCATGGTGGATGGTCTGCTCCATCAGGCCGAAACCCTCCTGCTTGGAGCCGTTATAGTCATCCGTCAGTTCGAAACCGGCCTGCGCGCCCGCCTGAATGAAGGCGTGAAACAGCGGATTATTGACCGGCCCGCGCTGCACATGCAGCGGCCCATCCGTGCCGCGCCAGCCCTCCTCGCCGCCATGGCTATGTTCCATACGCTTGAAATAAGGCAGCACGTCCGCATAGGCCCAGCCATGCGCGCCAAGCTCCTCCCAGCGATTGAAATCCTCGGCATGGCCGCGCACATAAACGAGGCCATTGATGGAGGACGAGCCGCCGATGACCTTGCCGCGCGGGGCGGTGATGCGGCGGTTGTCGAGATTGGGCTCAGGCTCGGAAAGATAACCCCAATTGTAGCGCTTCATGCTCATCGGCCAGGCAAGTGCCGCCGGCATCTGGATGAAGGGGCCGAAATCGGAACCGCCAGCCTCGATGACGATGACAGAATAACGACCGTCTTCCGACAGGCGATAAGCGATGGCGGAGCCCGCGGAACCCGAACCGACGATGACGTAATCTGCTTGCATGATTTGTGCTCTCCGATGAGCGGTTGTTCCGATTGACTGTCGGCGGGTGGGCTTCACCCCCCTCTGCCCTGCCGGGCATCTCCCCCTCAAGGGGGGAGATCGGCAAGA
Source organism: Agrobacterium tumefaciens (assembly GCA_017744915.1). Lineage (GTDB taxonomy): Bacteria > Pseudomonadota > Alphaproteobacteria > Rhizobiales > Rhizobiaceae > Agrobacterium > Agrobacterium tumefaciens_I. Next base: position 63,519 of record JAGIAH010000008.1, on the reverse strand, counting down.
GGCGCTACCGCCACTTCATTCTCTGACCTTGAGATGGGCGCGACCCTCGCCGCATATCGATCTCCCCCTTGAGGGGGAGATGCCCGGCAGGGCAGAGGGGGGTAAGCCCCACCCAACAACCATCAATAAGGCGCGTCCACCTTCCCCGTGCTCACATAAACCGTCTTCAGCTCGCTATAATGCTCCAGCGCCGCCGCTGAATTCTCCCGGCCAAAACCGGATTGTTTGGAGCCGCCGAAGGGGATTTCCACCGGGCAGAGGTTATAGGTATTGATCCACAGCGTGCCCGCCTCCAGCCGATCCACGACGCGGTGGGCGCGGGCGAGGTCGGCGGTGAAGACACCGCCGGCCAGCCCGAATTCGGTGGCATTGGCGCGGGTGAGAACCTCGTCCTCATGCTCGAAATCCAGCACGCACATGACCGGCCCGAAGATTTCTTCGCGGGCGATGGTCATATCGTCGGTTACATCCGCAAAAACGGTCGGCTGCACATAGGCACCCTCACCCGAAACATTGTTGGGAATGCCGCCGCCGGTGACGAGCGTCGCGCCTTCCGCCTTGCCCTTTTCGATATAGGCAAGGACCTTTTCCTGCTGGGCCTTGGAGACCAGCGGACCGAGATGGGTGGCGTAGTCGAGCGGATCGCCGAGGATCATCGCCTCGGTGCGGCGCTTCAGGTTTTCGAGGAAACGGTCCTTCGCCTTTTTCTGTACGAAGACACGCGTGCCATTGGAGCAGACCTGACCGGAGGAATAGAAGTTGCCGAGCATGGCACCGCCGACGGCACTTTCGATATCGGCATCGTCGAAAACGATCATCGGCGACTTGCCGCCAAGTTCCATGGTCACATGTTTCAGATGCCCGGCAGCGGCAGCCGCCACCTTGCGGCCGGTCGGCACCGAACCCGTGAGAGAAACCTTGGCGACATCGGGATGGTTGACCAGCAGCGGGCCGGTATCGCGGTCACCCTGGATGACGTTGAAGAGGCCCTTCGGCAGGCCGGCCTCAATGAGGATTTCGGCGATCTTCAGCGCGCCGAGGGGGGTATTCTCCGAGGGCTTGAAGACCATGGCATTGCCGGCAACGAGGGCCGGCGCCGCCTTCCAGCAGGCGATCTGCTGCGGATAGTTCCAGGCGCCGATACCGACGCAGACGCCGAGCGGCACGCGCTTGGTATAGGCAAAATCGCCGCCGAGGGGGATGTAATCACCGTTCAGCGCGGAAGGGGCGATGCCGCCGAAGAATTCGAAGGCATCGGCACCGGAGGTGGGATCGGCGATGATGGTTTCCTGAATGGGCTTGCCGGTATCCAGCGTCTCGAGCGTCGAAAGCGCATCATTGCGCTCGCGCATGATATCGGCGGCGCGCTTGAGGATGCGGCCGCGCGCCATGGGGCTCATCGCCGCCCATTCCTTCTGCGCACGTTTGGCCGAGGCGATGGCGCGCTCGACGATGGCAGGCGTTGCCGCATGCAGCCTTGCAATCACCTCGCCGGTGGCCGGGAAGATGCTTTCGAACGGCGTGCCGGTATTATCCTCAACATAATCGCCGTCGATGAAATGCGAGGCTTTCGGCTGGGCCTTGAGCCCCCTGTCGCCAGTTGCCGCGATGGTCATGTCGAAGTCTCCTTAAAGAATGCGGACGGACGGCTTCGGGCGCTGTCCATCGGGAAAAGATTTGAGCTGCATGTCGAAATAATCCTCGACGAGCACCGGCGCGGAAGCGAGGCCGAGCGGGGCGGAACGCAGGCTGTGGCGAATGTAAAGCCCGTCTATCAGCGCCGCCGCACCTTCGGCGATGCGCGCGGCATCATCGGGCGGGCAAAGCCGGTTGAGGCTGGCCATGAGATTGGAGCGCAGGCGGCGGGAATAAAGCACGAGCAGGCGGCGGGTTTCTTCCGAGCGCTGCGCCTCGACGTAAAAGGCAAGCCATGCCGCCACCGTTTCGGGCGTGAACTGGTCGCTCTGGAAAGAGACATGCACGATGGCGCTCAGTCTTTCGCGCGGGCCGGAAGCGCGGGTCAGCGCCGCAACAGCATCACGCCGCAAGTCACGCAGCAGGCTACGGATGGTTTCCAGAAGCAGCTGCTGCTTGCTGCCGAAATAATGATGCGCCAGCGCCGCCGACACGCCCGCTTCCCGGGCAATATCCGACATTGTCACATTCAGCGAACCATGGTGGCCTATGGTGCGCAAAGCCGCATCCACAAGCGCCTTGCGGCGCAAAGGTTCCATTCCGATCTTGGGCATAAGTGTCTCCTTGACGGCAGGCAAAATATTCTTGATTGATCGATCAATCAATAAAAAATACGCCATTTCATGTCGCGGATCGGCTGGCGTGAAACGGAGTGAAGGATAGAGGCGGTTTATCGCCCCCTTGGGCTCATGATCTGGATCAAATATTCGGCATGCACATTGCGCTACGGTGCAATCGTGATAGCTTTACCCGACCCATTCATGGAGACAGCGACATGACGCAGAGTCTCAATGCATCCGGATTTTCACCGCTGAAAGCAAAGTGGGGCTGGTTGCTGGCCCTCGGCCTCGTTCTTCTGGCCTTTGGCGTCATCGCGCTCGGCAATCTCTTCATCGCCACCGTTGCCTCCGTCTTTTATATCGGCGTCATGATGCTGACTGGCGGCGTGCTGCAGCTTTTTCATGCCTTTCAGGTGAAGGGATGGGAAAGCGCGCTGTTCTGGACGCTGAGCGGCCTGCTTTATGCCATCGCCGGCGTCATCGCCTTCCAGAACCCCGATCTGACGGCCGCCGTGCTGACCCTGCTGATGGCGATCTCGCTGATTGTCGCCGGCATTTTCCGCCTCGTTGTCGGCTTCAGGCTGAAACCGGCGACGGGCTGGGGCTGGGTCGCCACGGCCGGCGCGGTGACGACGCTTGCGGGTCTGGTGATTGCCGCCGGCTGGCCGGTCAACAGCCTCTGGGTGCTCGGCCTGTTTCTCGCGATAGACCTCATCATGCAGGGTTTCGCGATGGTGACGCTGGCGCTGGCAATGCGTTCATAAGGGTATATGCAGCACCGTATCGGAACCACGCCGAACGGGGAAAAACTAAACCCCAATATACTGCAAATTGGGTATGGAACGCGTTTCGTGGTAAGATAAGCAATGATACCAATTTCGCTGGAGGCGGCGTCCAGACGAAAACTTAAAAAACGACCGCCCAGAAAGACCGCCCTCACCCCGCCCGCATAAGCGGGCATCTATCGGGTTTCGCGTGGCGGCCATCAAAAGAAGGGAGTGATATCATGCCAATGGTGACAGTATCGATTTCCCCGGAACAGGCAGCAAGAATGCGCGAGGCCGTGAATTGCGGCGCTTACGCGTCCGGCAGCGAGGTCGTCAGGGCAGCGCTGAGACTATGGGCGGCCTCCGCCGAGCACGGCGTCGGCGTAAAGTCCACGGAACCTGTGGAAGCGGACCGGGAACGCATGAATGTGGCGGAACTTTACGCCGCGCACACCGGACATATCCGCCGGGCATGAGGCCCGGCGCAACAACCCCATGGGTTCGTGGGGTTGTAACAAAACGTTCATGAAAGCTTCACAGTCGTGAAAGCTTTTGTTGACCTGTAATCTGCGATTGTTCGCCTCAAAAGAGACAGGCTCCCCTTACGTTAGCCAAGCTGGGGACCGGCAATAGCGGAGAACAGAAATGCAGGCCGTCACGCTGGAGAACGATGTCGTCAGACGTTTTGCCTCCGGGCATATGTTTCCCATGGCGAAGCTGGTGCTTGAGACGGCGTTCCAGCCGATTGTCGAGGCGACGACAGGCACGATTTTCGGCTATGAATCGTTGATGCGCGGCCATGACCGGCTTGGATTTTCCAATCCGTTGGCCCTTCTCGACCAGGCTGCCGTGGATGGTGAATTAAAGGCCTTCGAGCAGATGCTGGCGAGCCGCGCGCTGGCGAAATTCTCCACCCTCCCTGATTTCTCCTCCGCCACCCTGTTCCTCAATCTCGATGTACGATTGATCCCGCATGGTGATGCCATCCTCGACAAGCTGGTCGGTCATCTGGCGCGTGCCGGCATTCCCGCCTCCTCCATCTGCTTCGAGCTTTCCGAACGGTTCGACAATACCAGCGTGCCGGAATTCACGGCGCTGATTGCCCGCATGCGCAAGGAAGGCTTCAAGCTGGCGATCGACGATTTCGGCGTTGGTCACGGCGAGATGAAGCTGCTCTGCGATTTTCCGCTGGATTACCTGAAGATCGACCGGCATTTCATCACCGGTGTCGACCATCTGCCGCGCAAGCAGCATCTTGTCCGTAACATCGTCAACATCGCCCATGTTCTCGGCGTGCGGGTCATTGCCGAAGGCATCGAAACGGAAGCGGAATTTCTGACCTGCCGCGAATTCGGCGTCGATCTGGTGCAGGGCTGGCTGATCGCCAAGCCGACGATCTTCACCAGCGAGCTTCCGGAAAGCTTCCCGCATCTCAACCGCATCGGCGTTGCGCGGCGCAGCAGCCAGACGCTGGACGAAATCCTGATCCGCCGGGAGATAGAGCGCCTCCCCACCGTCTTCGAGCATGACAGTGTCGACAGTGTCTTCGAACTGTTCCGCAGAAATCCGCAGCAGGCGTTTTTTCCGGTTCTCAACGCCAATGGCGAACCGCGCGGCGTCATCAACGAATATCACCTGAAAGAATATATCTACCGCCCCTTCGGCCGCGACCTGCTCAAGAACAAGATCTATGAGCGCACCATATCGCACTTCGTCGACCCCGCGCCGATCGTCGGCCTCGATGCCGATGCCGACCAGCTGATGAACATGTTCGCCAGCATGGGCGGCAGCGCCTGCATCATCCTCACCGAGAACATGCGTTATGCCGGCATCGTCTCGGCCGCTTCGCTCATCAAGGTCATCAACGAAAAACAGCTGAAGATGGCGCAGGACCAGAATCCGCTGACGGCGCTGCCTGGCAACCGCGCGATTGGCGGCTTTATCGCCGATCGTTGCAGCGACGGCGACGAGACGCGCTTCTTCTGCTATTGCGACTTCGATAATTTCAAACCCTTCAACGACAAATACGGCTTCAACGCTGGCGACCACGCCATCACCCTGTTCTCGGCGCTGATGCGCCGTTACTTTTTCGCGGGCGATTGTTTCCTCGGCCATATTGGCGGCGATGATTTCTTCATCGGCGTGCGGGACTGGACGGTGGAGGAGCTGATGGAAATTCTCGAGCGGTTGCTCAGCGATTTTCACGACGATGTCGCCGAACTCTATTCGGACGAAGACCGCGCCGCCGGATGCATGAAGGGCCAGGATCGCCATGGCAACGAGCGGGACTTTGCGCTGCTGCGCTGCTCCATCGGCGTCCTCACCTTGCCGAAGGGGCTGATCATCGCCAATCCCGAGCGTATCGGCAGCGAGATCGCCGGCGTCAAGGCGGCCGCGAAGGAAAATGAAAGCGGTCTCGTCGTGCGGGTGTTCGGCGAGGCAAATTGACACTCGCGACAAACGGCCTCCTTCCCTCAAGCGCACATCTGACCTACATCTTCAGGTGACGCCGACAAGCGAGGAGTTGCCCCTGCCCATGTCCGACACGACCCTGCCCGAAACAATGCGCTTCATCGACCTTCCCTCCCATGGCGGGCCGGAGGTGATGCGGCTTTCCGAGGCGCCTTTGCCGAAACCCGCCAAAGGCGAGATCCTGGTGAAGGTCGAGGCGGCGGGGGTCAATCGTCCCGATGTCGCGCAGAGACAGGGCACCTATCCGCCGCCGAAGGGTGCAAGCCCGATCCTCGGGCTGGAAATCGCCGGCGAAGTGGTGGCGCTGGGAGAAGGCGTTACCGAATTCAGGCCGGGCGACAGGGTCTGCGCGCTCGCCAATGGTGGCGGTTATGCGCAATATTGCACCGTCCCCGCCGGACAGGCCCTGCCCTTCCCCAAAGGTTACGATGCCGTCAAGGCCGCAGCACTACCGGAAACATTCTTCACCGTCTGGGCCAATCTCTTCCAGATGGCGGGCCTCACCGAAGGCGAAACCGTGCTCATCCACGGTGGCACCAGCGGCATCGGCACGACGGCCATCCAGCTCGCAAAAGCCTTTGGCGCGGAGGTCTATGCCACGGCGGGCTCGGCGGAAAAATGCGAGGCCTGCGTAAAGCTCGGCGCCAAGCGCGCCATCAATTACCGCGAGGAGGATTTCGCCGAGGTCGTGAAATCCGAAACCGGCGGCAAGGGCGTCGATGTCGTTCTCGACATGATCGGCGCGGCCTATTTCGAAAAGAACCTTGCGGCGCTTGCCAGGGACGGTTGCCTCTCCATCATCGCCTTTCTGGGCGGTGCCACGGCTGAGAAGGTCAATCTCACCCCGATCATGGTCAAACGCCTCACCGTCACCGGCTCCACCATGCGTCCCCGCACGGCAGACGAGAAACGCGCCATCCGCGATGAGCTCGTCGAACAGGTATGGCCGCTCATCGAAAACGGTCAGGTCGCACCGGTCATCAACCGGGTCTTCACGCTGGACGAGGTTGCGGAAGCGCACCGGCTGATGGAAAGCAGCAATCATATCGGCAAGATCGTGATGCGGGTGTCGTGACACATTGAACGAGATCGTTGTTTTCGTTGACAACAGGTCAGAGCGTTGTCATGCATAACAACATGAAGGCCGTTCTGCTCGAAAAGACGCGCAAAGTGATCGACGAGACGGCCTTTTTCGAGGTTGTCCTGTGGCATCTTCTCGAGCCCGTTCCCGGTAGCGCCCATCTCTTCAAATATCGGCTGGCGCTGGTGATAAAAGGGGAATGCGTTCTGCGTTATGACAATGAACGCGGCAAGGGCGATCATCGCCATATGGACGGGCGTGAAGATGCCACGCATTCACCACGCTCGAAGCGCTCTTCGATGCATTTCAGGCGGATATGGAAAGGGTTTTGTCATGACGACGCTCACGGTACGTCTCAGCACGGTCAAGGATATCAAGAGCCGCTTTGTTGCCGCAGGTAATCTGGCAATGTCCGGAAAACCGGTCGAGGCGAAACCATCCATCGAATTTTCAAGTTATGAGGACCTGCACCGCATTCTCGCGCCATTGCGCCTTGCCATCGTCAAGGCTCTTGCTGGACAGGGGCCGCTTTCGATCCGTGAAGTTGCCCGCCGGATCGGGCGGGATGTGCAGGCCGTTCACCGCGATGTGACGACGCTCCTCCATGCGGGCGTTATCGACCGGAACGAGGCTGGTATCGAATTTCCCTATGACAGCATTCACTTCGAATTCGACGTGAATGCCGCAGATGCGGCATAGATGCCGGACGCCTGTTAAAAGTAACCCTCTTGCATTAATGGCGAATCGTACTACCTTCTAGTTATGTTCAACGTATCGGAAGGAGGTGATCCAATGTCTAATGAGATTTCGGTCTCTGGTGCAGGCAATGGAAAGGGTGTGTTTTCGACGGGGCAGCCCTCGGCGTAAACAGCTTTACCTTCGGAACGTTGAGAAACAGTCCCGGGTTTGTATACAGAACCAAACTCATGGAAGGGTCGCTTCGGCGGCCCTTTTCCGTTTTCGGGGTTATCTGTCTTTGACGATCACGCGCCGGGATGCTCCTGCGGCAGGTTAGGTGTTCTGCATTGCCCGGAAAGCTTTCTCCCGTCATGCCGGGCTTGACCCGGCATCCAGCCGACGCGCGTCTGCGCGGCGAAGAAGGTCTTTTCAGCCCAGGGACCTGGGCTGACTGGATGCCGGCTCGAGGCCGATATGACGGAGAGCTGAGGGCGACTGCAGAACCAAGGCCGCCAATCGCGCCGCCTCTGCCTACTTCTTCCCGAACACCTTCCACCGCGTCGGGCGGAACCGCAGCTCCGCGCCCACTGCTACAGCGGCGTTGAGCGGCACTTCGATTTCGAGGTGATAGGGGTCATGGCCGTTATTGGCGATGTCGATTTCGGCAATGCGGGTGCCCGCGAGGCGGCGACAGGTGGTGACCTTACCGTAAAGCGCGTCCTTCGCCTCCGTCAGCACCACATCTTCCGGACGGAAGAAAAGTTCGCCCTCGCCCGTGCCGCTTTCATCGATGCCGATGCTTTCGCCCTGAAACAGCACATGACCGTCGCGGATCGTTACCGGCAGGCTGGAGGATTCACCGATGAAGGAGAAGACGAAGGGAGAATTGGGGGTGTCATAAACGTCATCCGCCGTGCCCACCTGCTCGATCTTGCCCTGGCTCATGACGACGACGCGGTCCGCCAGTTCCAGCGCCTCTTCCTGATCGTGGGTGACAAAGACGGTGGTGTGGCCGGTGCGGTCGTGGAATTCGCGCAGCCAGCGGCGCAACTCCTTGCGAACCTTGGCATCGAGCGCGCCGAAGGGCTCATCGAGCAGCAGCACCTTCGGTTCGATGGCGACGGCGCGGGCGAGCGCCACGCGCTGGCGCTGGCCGCCGGAAAGCTGCGAGGGATAGCGCTTCTCAAGGCCCGAGAGATGCACCATGTCGAGAAGCTCGGACACCCGCTTGCGGATTTCCGCCTTCGGCGGACGTTTGGCGGAAGGGCGCACCTTCAGCCCGAAGGCGATATTGTCGGCCACCGTCATATGACGGAACAAAGCGTAATGCTGGAACACGAAACCGACATTGCGCTCCTGCACCGTGCGGTGCGAGGCATCCTCGTCGCCGAAGAAAATCTGGCCCTGCGTTGGCTGTTCGAGGCCGGCGATCAGACGCAGCAGCGTCGTCTTGCCGGAACCGGAAGGACCGAGCAGCGCGATCAGCTCGCCGGAACGAATGTCGAGCGACACGTCGTTCAGCGCCGGAAAGCGATCGAACTGCTTGGTGATGCCGGAAACTTTCACTTCCATAAAGATGCCTTTCAATGCTTGCCGGCTGCGTTGCCCGCGCCAAAGCGTATTTCGAGAATGGTTTTGAGAACGAGCGTCACGAGCGCGAGACCGGCAAGCAGCGTCGCCACGGCGAAGGAGGCGCCGATATTGTACTCATTATAGAGTATCTCGACATGCAGCGGCATGGTGTTGGTCTCGCCGCGAATATGGCCGGAGACAACCGAGACGGCGCCGAACTCGCCCATGGCGCGGGCGTTGCAGAGCAGCACCCCGTAAAGCAGGCCCCATTTGATATTGGGCAGCGTGACATACCAGAAAGTCTGCCAGCCGGTTGCGCCGAGCGAGATCGCCGCCTCCTCATCGCCATTGCCCTGTTCCTGCATCAGCGGGATCAGTTCACGCGCGACGAAGGGAAAGGTGACGAAGATGGTGGCCAGCACGATGCCGGGCACCGCGAAGAGGATTTCGATGCCGTAGCTCTTCAGCCATGGCCCGAGCACGCTGTGAGCGGAAAACAGGATGACATAAACGAGACCCGAAATGACCGGCGAGATCGAGAACGGCAGGTCGATCAGCGTGATCAGGAAGGCCTTGCCCTTGAACTCGAATTTCGCGATCGCCCAGGCGGCGGCAACCCCGAAGATGAGGTTGAGCGGCACCGAAATGGCGGCGACTAGCAGCGTCAGGCGGATGGCGGAGAGCGCATCCGGCTCGACGATCGCCTCCCAGAAGCTTTCCGCACCCTTGCGGAAAGCCTCGAAGAAGACGGAGATCAACGGCAGGACCAGAAAGGCCGCAAGGAACAGGAAGGCGATGGCGATCAGCGCCAGCCGGGCGGGAAAGCTCTCGCTGGCGGGATCGCGGAACGGCCGGGACGTGGTGCGGGAAGCGGTCTCAGACATAACCGTACCTCTTGCGGCTCCAGGCCTGAATGAGATTGATGAGGAACAGCATGGCAAACGAGATGATCAGCATGATGGTAGCAATGCCGGTCGCCGCCGCATAATTGAATTCCTCCAGCCGGATGACGATGAGGAGCGGCGCGATTTCCGAGACGTAAGGGATATTGCCGGCGATGAAGATGACCGAGCCATATTCCCCGACACCGCGGGCGAAGGCGAGCGCAAAACCCGTGAGGATCGCGGGTGTGAGGCTCGGCAGCAGAACGCGGGTGATGGTCTGGAACCGGTTGGCGCCAAGCGTCGCCGCCACCTCCTCCACCTGCCGGTCGATCTCTTCCATGACCGGCTGCACGGTGCGGACCACGAAAGGCAGGCCGATGAAGATCAGCGCGATGACGATGCCGGTCGGGGTAAAGGCGATCTTGATGCCCAGGGGTTCGAACAGCGAACCGACCCAGCCGCGATTGGCATAAAGCGTGGTGAGCGCGATACCCGCCACCGCCGTCGGCAGGGCAAAGGGCAGGTCAACGATGGCATCAACGAAACGGCGACCGGGAAACCGGTAGCGCGTCAGCACCCAGGCGACGATGACGCCGAAAACCGCATTGACCAGCGCGGCAAGGAAGGCCGTTCCGAAACTGACCCGCAGCGCATTCAGCGTGCGGCTATCGGTGGCAATCGCAATGAAATCTGCAAAACCCAGTTTCGCCGTGGACCAGACAAGGCCGCCGAGCGGAATAAGAATGATGAGAAACAGATAGGTCACTGTGTAACCAAACGTCAGGCCGAAGCCGGGTATGACGCTCGACTGCCGCCATTTCCACCTGTTTCCGGATGTATTATTGCTCATCAAGGCTCCGGATAATCTTTGTTTTGTACATTTCCAGGTCAGGAAACCGGAGTTCGCTTTCCTGGAAATGCCCTCTGGGAGCCGGTGTTCCCCGGCGTTTTTCTTATAAAAGTTCGACCGGCACGGTTGTCCGGTCGAACAGGTTCTTTTGTCTTGTCCCTGTGGACGGGGTGATCGCGTTTCACCCCATCATCCGCTTACTTTGCGGGCTTGTAAATCTGGTCGAAGATGCCGCCGTCACCAAAATGTTCCGGCTGTGCCTTGGCCCAACCACCGAAGATCGGATCATCGATGGTGACAAGCTTGATGTCCGGCAGCTGCTTCAGCAGGTCCTTGGAGACAACGGCAGGGTTGGACGGACGGTAGAAGTGCTTGGCCGCGATATTCTGGCCCTCATCCGAATAGAGATATTGCAGATAGGCTTCCGCCGCCTTGCGGGTGCCCTTGGCGTCGACGTTTGCGTCAACCACGGCGACCGGCGGTTCGGCAAGGATCGAGATCGGCGGCACGACAATGTCAAAGGCATCCGCGCCGAATTCCTGGCCGGCCAGATAGGCCTCGTTTTCCCAGGCGAGCAGCACATCACCGATCTGGCGCTGTGCGAAGGTGACCGTGGAGCCACGGGCGCCGGTATCGAGAACCGGGGCGCGCTTGTAAAGTTCACCGACATAGGCCTTGATCTTGGCCTGATCGCCCTTGAATTCTTCATTGGCCCAGGCCCAGGCAGCAAGATAGTTCCAGCGGGCACCGCCGGATGTCTTCGGGTTCGGCGTCACGATCTGCACGTCGCCCTTCACCAGATCGCCCCAATTGTGGATTCCCTTCGGGTTGCCCTTACGCACCAGGAAAACGATGGTGGAGGTGTAGGGCGAGGAATTATGCGGCAGGCGGGTGCGCCAATCCTTGTTGATCTTGCCGGAATTCTGGACGATGGCGTCGATGTCGCTCTGCAAAGCGAGCGTCACAACATCGGCTTCCAGACCGTCGATGACCGAGCGTGCCTGCTTGCCGGAGCCGCCATGCGACTGCTGGATGGTGATGTCTTCACCGGTGTCGGCCTTCCACTTCTTGGCGAAGGCCTCGTTGAAATCCTTGTAGAGCTCACGGGTCGGATCATAGGACACATTGAGCAGCTTGGTCTGCGCGGCGGCCGAGCCAGCGCCGCCAAGAGCCAGTGAAAGGCTAAGAGCAATAACGCTCAAACCGGACAGAAGCTTGGACATCGGTATTCCCTCCTGATTGCGATGGCTTAACTCTACCGGTTGAGTAGAGTTGGTCAATGAGGCCGAATACGATCGAAAAAGTGTTTCCCGAGAGCGTTTTCCCAGGCAACAAATACAGCGCAGCATAAGCGAAAGGCGCAACAAGCGTCGTGTAAAACTTTTCTGAATGCAAAAGCATTTCACATTTTTGACGGTTTTTTGCCGCGATGGCGAAAAATATTATGGGGTTTTAGACGATTTTTTCGTCAGGCCGTCAAAAGCTCGGGCACTTCGACACCGGCCACGGCATCCGCGATGGTGGTGTTGAACAGGATGTTGCGGGTGGCATCGGCCACACGCGCGAAGACGTGGCGGATCTCGCACTGCTTCTCGCCGTCACAATCCTCGCAGCGGCGATAGGCGGTCTGTGACAGGCAGGGCAAGGGGGCAAGCGGTCCGTCGATGAGGCGCAGCACCTCGCCGAAGGTGATGTCCGCGGCCGGGCGCGCCAGAAGGTAGCCGCCCTGCTTGCCGCGCCGGCTTTCGACGATCCGTTCCTTCTTCATTTCAAGAAGGATCTGCTCCAGAAACTTTTTCGGAATGGCCTGTTCACGGGCAATGTCGGAAATTTGCACAGGACAGCCGCCGTCGGCCTTTGCCAGCGAAAGAAGCGCCCTCAGCGCATATTTTGCCTTCTGCGAAATCATCGTAAAACCAGTAGACCACAAGCCCGGAAACCCGGCAATTCCGGCTTAGCGCAGAAGTTGTCACAATTCAAATCCAAGCTGCAAAGAAGGTGAACGGGCATCTTTTGCTCATACCACGCGCGCATGAGGCATTTTTGCTCTCAAGTGCAACGCACAAAGACTGTCATTTCTGTTCCCATAGCCGGATTTCAACAATAATCGGCCATGGAAATCCCGGACGTGACAATGACGATCAATTCAGCAAATGCCTCTGCCGATGCCGCTTCCCTCGACGCCACGCTTGCCGGGCTCGATCTGGCGGGTCGGCTTTCGTTTATCGCCGGCCTCGGCGGGCGGGCGGTCTTCACCACCAGCCTCGGCATAGAGGATCAGGTCATCACCGCCGCCATCGGCACGCATCGTCTGCCGATCGATGTGGTGACGCTGGAGACCGGCCGCCTGTTCAAGGAAACTGTCGATCTCATCGATGAAACCGAAGAACGTTTCGGCATCGAAATCCGCCGCTTCCGGCCCGAACAGGACGATATCGACGCCTATGCCGCCAAGTATGGTCTCAACGGCTTTTACGAAAGCGTCGAGGCGCGCCACGCCTGCTGTCATGTCAGGAAGCTGATCCCGCTCGGCAAGGCGCTGGAGGGTGCAGCCTTCTGGATCACCGGTCTCAGGCGCGGCCAGTCGGGCAATCGCGCGACGACGCCATTCGCCGAGTTCGACGCGGATCGTAATCTCATCAAGATCAATCCCTTGGCTGACTGGGATATCGACCTCATCCGGGCGCATGTCGCCGAGGAGAACATCCCCGTCAATCCGTTGCATGCGCGCGGTTACCCCTCCATCGGCTGCGAGCCGTGTACGCGCGCCATCAAGCCCGGCGAGCCTGAGCGCGCCGGACGATGGTGGTGGGAAAACGACGAGAAGCGCGAATGCGGTCTTCACGTCGCCGGTGCGGAGCAGACACCCGCCGTTTCCGCCATCCCGCAACGATAATCATTCAGTAATCCCGGAGTTTACAATGTCCAACGCAGTCCACGAGACGGACAGCAAGAATACTGTCGCAGCCAAGCCGCCTCTCGATCCCCATCTGAAGGCGCTTGAAAACGAAGCCATTCACATCTTCCGCGAAGTCGCCGCCGAATTCGACAAGCCTGTCATGCTCTATTCCATCGGCAAGGATTCGTCCGTGCTGCTGCACTTGGCGCGCAAGGCGTTTTTCCCCGGCCGCATCCCCTTCCCGCTGCTGCATGTCAATACCGGCTGGAAGTTCAAGGAAATGATCGAGTTCCGCGATAATATCGTCAAGGAATACGATCTCGATCTGATTTCCTACACCAACCCGCGCGGCGAGAGCGAAAACGTCACCCCCTTCTCCCATGGATCGGCGCTTTACACCGACATCATGAAGACGGAAGCGCTGCGCCAGGCGCTCGACGCCGGCCAGTTCGACGCGGCCTTCGGCGGCGCACGGCGCGACGAAGAGGCGAGCCGCGCCAAGGAGCGCATCTATTCCTTCCGCACGCCCGACCACAAATGGGACCCGCGCAACCAGCGCCCGGAACTGTGGAACATCTATAACGGCATGGTCCGCAAGGGTGAAAGCGTGCGCGCCTTCCCGCTCTCCAATTGGACTGAGGTGGATATCTGGCGTTACATCGAGGCGGAAAACATTCCGCTGGTGCCGCTCTATTACGCCGCCGAGCGTCCTTACGTGGAACGCGACGGCATGATGATCCTGGCCGAAGACGAACGTCTGGAGCTTCTGCCCGGCGAAGAGATCAAGCACGGCTCGATCCGCTTCCGCACGCTCGGCTGCTTCCCGCTGACCGGCGCGATCCGCTCCGAGGCGGCGACGCTTCAGGAGGTCATCGCCGAACTGGAAATCGCCACCGTCTCCGAACGGCAGGGCCGCGCGATTGACCGCGACCAGTCCGGTTCCATGGAGAAGAAGAAGCGCGAGGGCTATTTCTGATGAGCACTGCCGCCGCAAGCACCCCCTCCTCTTCCGCCACCATTTTGCCCTTCGCCGAACATTCGAAGGTGGCGCGCGACACGCGTCCGCTCCGCCTCATCACCTGCGGCAGCGTGGACGATGGTAAGTCGACCCTGATCGGCCGTCTCCTCTGGGACACCAAGGCCGTCAAGGAAGACCAGGCCGCCACGCTGCACCGCGACAGCGGCAAGCAGAACGATCTCGGACTGCCCGATTTCGCGCTGCTGCTCGACGGTCTTCAGGCCGAGCGCGAACAGGGCATCACCATCGATGTCGCCTATCGTTATTTCGCCACCGACCGGCGCGCCTTCATCGTGGCCGACACACCCGGCCATGAGCAATATACCCGCAACATGGCGACCGGCGCTTCCACCGCCGATCTCGCCGTGCTGCTCGTCGATGCGCGCACCGGCATTCTCGAACAGACACGCCGCCACGCCACCATTGCCGCCCTGATGGGCATCCGGCAGTTCGTGCTGGCCGTGAACAAGATCGACCTGACTCATTACGACAAGGCCGGTTTCGAACTGATCGCCCACGAGTTCCGCGAGTTTGCCTCCAATCTCGGCATCAAGCAGATCACCGCCATTCCGATGTCGGCGCTGAAGGGCGAAAACGTCGTTCTTTCCGGCAAAGCCTCCATGCCCTGGTATGAAGGCCCGACACTGGTTGAAACACTGGAGCTTGCCACCGTGCGCTCCGCGCAATCCGGCGGCTTCCGCCTGCCGGTGCAGCGCGTGTCGCGTCCGGGTGAAAGCTTCCGTGGCTATCAGGGCACGGTTGCCGGCGGCTCGGTGAAGCCGGGCGACAGCGTCGTGGTCCTGCCTTCGGGCATGGTCGCCAATGTCAAGCAGATCGTCACCTTCGATCTTGTGCGCAACGCCGCCGTGGCGGGTGATGCCGTCACGCTGGTGCTCGATCGCCAGGTGGATGTCTCGCGCGGCGACATGATCGTCTCCATCGAGGCGCAGCCGCTCACGGGACTTGCCTTCGACGCACAGCTTGTTGCGCTGCAGCCGGGCGGTATCGAGGCCGGCAAACGTTATTGGCTCAAAAGCGGCAGCCGCCGCCAGCGCGTCAGCGTCCAGCCCGTCAGCCAGCTGAACCTGAAGGAAGGCGAATGGCAGGCGCATGAGACCTCGCTGCCGATGAACGCCATCGGCAAGGTGCGCCTCTCTTTCGACGAGACGGCGATCTTCGATCCCTATGAACAGAACCGGGCGACCGGCTCCTTCATCCTGATCGACCCCGACACCAACAATACGGTTGCGGGCGGCATGATCGCCGGCAAGCGCAGCACGGGTGCGACGGAGGAACAGGGCGACCGCGTCATCCTCTCACTCCCCGCCGGACTTGCGGAAAAGCTGCTCGCCGGTGAACTGCTCGCCAAACACCGCGACGAGATCGACATCCGCCGCACGGATGCGGCGACAGCCTCGCGGCTGATCGGCGATCTCGACTGAAAATGCCCGCATAAACGACAAAAGGCGATCACGATGTGGTCGCCTTTTTGTTTTGCGCCTGTCATCAGGCGCGACTTAAAACACAAACATATAAAGCAGAATGATCACGACGACCGGAACGCCCATAACCCACAATGCGATACCCTTCAGCATGTTATCCTCCATTGTTGCTGTGGGGAGATAACGGCTGGGGCAGCTTTCCGATCCATGCGCCCCTGATTTTTACGGGTTGTTTCTCGGCCCTCAAGAAAGCCGTTTGTTCATTTGACGTTCATGCGCAAAAGGCGAATTTGCATGCGGTCGCTCCGCCAAGCGATCCAACAGAGGCTCGTTGTTCGAAAGAACAGCGGGCCTCTTTTTTGATCGCGATAAGTTGATCATCACGACGCCCCGAAAATTCGGGGCTAAGGGCGGTGACGGGTAACTTCTGAGGTTGTGGATCGGAATTGACGCTTTTAAGACGTCGGATGTCGCGCGTCCCCTGAAACAAGGCCGCGACATTGAGGCCTGGCGCTTGGCGGAGCGACGGGCCTCTTTCGTTCGGGCGCCGGGTACTGCAATAAAAAGCCCGCCGAAGCGAGCCTGTTCGCATGTAAAGCCGGATTTCGCAGGCGCGGACAACGAATACCCTCAATCGGTGAGGTTTCAAACCGTCCGGTTTAACTACGCGACTTTGATTTCAGGGATTTTCGGGATCATTTGCAAGCCACTGTTCTCATTGGCTTTAAGCTGGTCGGAGTGAGAGGATTCGAACCTCCGACCCCCACGTCCCGAACGTGGTGCGCTACCAGACTGCGCTACACTCCGTGACCAGCGGCGCTTCTATAGACCAGCCTCCGGCATTCGACAAGCGGCTTATTGCATTTTTTATGACAAGTTTTTTCCATCCGGTGAAACAGCCTCCTCAAGCGCCTGCAAAGCGGGGCGGAAGGGCGGAAAACGTTACAAAAAAGCAATTGTGGCAGGAAATTTTCATCGGACCGCACACCTCCCCTGCCCGCCGCCGCCAAATCTGCTAGGGGAACGGAATGACCGGCGGGAAGCCGGACACGGCACAAAGGACATTTCACCATGCTATTCCGCAGCGTAACGCTCGCAGCGTTTGCCATTGCGCTCTCCGCCTGCACCACCTCCACCGGCGGCTCCGCCCCCTCTTTTGCCCAGAAGAGCCCGGTTGAAACCCGCTGGGTCGGCCAGTCCGCAGGCATTTTCTTCGCAAAATTCGGCCCGCCGCTGAGCGATACGGAAAGCGGCAGCTCCACCGTCTATAACTGGCGCGGCGGCTACAAAAAGGCCACCATTCCGGCCAAATTCGAAGAAGGCAAGGACGGCAAGAAGGGTCGCCAGATCTCGCCGGCCCGCACCGCTTCTCTCTCCTGCACGGTGCAGCTCGTCGTTTCCAGCGACTACAAGATCACTGCCGTGCGCACGGTCTCCGACCGCCCCGGCGTCAACGGCCCGAGCTATTGCGCGGAATTCCTCGCTGCAAACTGAGCTTTCGGCCTCAGACCGAACATAACAAGGCCCGCCCGAAACGGCGGGCCTTTCACTTTTTCGGGATTATCGTCATTTTTCTGAAAAAATTCAGCCCGCAGTAGCGCCGCGCCAATCGTCATGGCCTGCAAGGCGCAGTCGGTTGGGCTTTTTGCGATATCCGGCTCATAGAACCCTTTCAACCGTTTGAAAGCATCGCCTAATCTTCACTGCGCTGAAAATGACGATCCGCAAATGCGCAAAATTCGCCGGCGCGACCATATGTCCCGGCCAAATCCCTGCAAAAACGCTTGAACTGGAGTGAATGAGTCCGGGTTGTGCCGCTTTGCGCTTTGCTATAACGGGGCGATCGGGAGGAATGTTTTTAACACAAAACAAGAATCAGGTATGGCCGTGACTCCTATCGATCAAGACAAATCCCAGCTCACTGATCTCTCCCATGCATTTCCGCTGAACCGCCGACAGGTTCTGGGCGGCGCGCTCGCCGGAATTGCCGCAGCGGCACTGCCCTCTTCCCCGCTTCTCGCCAATACGGCTGCCAAGAAGGTCGATGTGCTTTTGATCGGCGGCGGCATCATGAGCGCGACGCTCGGTGTCTGGCTGCGCGAACTTGAGCCCACCTGGTCCATGCAGATGCTGGAGCGGCTGGATGGCGTTGCGCTTGAAAGCTCGAACGGCTGGAACAATGCCGGCACCGGCCATTCCGCGCTTGCCGAGCTCAACTACACGCCGCAGGACGAAAACGGCAACATCAAGATCAACCAAGCGATCAACATCAACGAATCCTTCCAGATTTCCCGGCAGTTCTGGGCATGGCAGGTGCGTAACGGCGTTTTGAAGAACCCGCGCTCCTTCATCAACCACACGCCGCATATGAGCTTCGTCTGGGGTGACGAGAACGTCGCCTATCTGGAAAAGCGTTATCAGGCGCTGAAGGCCAGCCCGCTTTTCGCCGGCATGGAATTCTCCACCGATCCCGAGCAGATCAAGAAGTGGGTGCCGCTGATGATGGAAGGCCGTGATCCTTCCCAGAAGATCGGCGCAACCTGGTCGCCGCTCGGCACCGACATGGAATTCGGCGAGATCACCCGGCAATTCGTATCGCATCTGCAGAGCGACCAGAATTTCGACCTGCAGGTCAATAGCGAGGTGTCCGATATCCAGCGCAATGCCGACGGCAGCTGGCGCGTGACCTACACCAACACCAAGACCGATGCCGAACAGGTGGTGGATGCGAAATTTGTGTTCATCGGCGCCGGCGGCGGCGCGCTGCACCTGCTGCAGATGTCCGGCATTCCGGAAGCCGATGATTATGCCGGCTTCCCCGTGGGCGGCTCGTTCCTCATCAACGAAAACCCTGATGTGACGATGCAGCATCTGGCCAAGGCCTATGGCAAGGCCTCGGTCGGCTCGCCGCCCATGTCGGTTCCGCATCTCGATACCCGCGTGCTGGGCGGCAAGCGTGTCATCCTGTTCGGACCTTTCGCCACCTTCTCCACCAAGTTCCTGAAGGAAGGCTCCTATTTCGATCTCGTCTCCTCCGTCACGACCAGCAACGCCTGGCCGATGGTGCGCGTGGGCATCGATGAATATCCGCTGGTGGAATATCTCGCCGGCCAGCTGATGATGTCGGATGACGACCGTTTTGCCGCGCTGAAGGAATATTTCCCCAATGCCAAGCAGGGCGAATGGCGCCTGTGGCAGGCCGGACAGCGCGTGCAGATCATCAAGCGCGACGAAGAAAAGGGCGGCGTGCTGAGGCTCGGCACCGAAGTCGTCGCCGCAGGGGATGGCAGCATCGCCGGCCTGCTCGGCGCTTCGCCGGGCGCCTCCACCGCAGCCCCGATCATGCTCAGCGTTCTGGAAAAGGTCTTCAAGGACAAGGTGGCGACGCCGGAATGGCAGACAAAGCTGCGCCAGATCGTGCCGAGCTACGGCACCAAGCTGAATGACGACCCGGAAAAGGTGCGCGAGGAGTGGGCCTACACCGCCGAACACCTGCAGCTGCCGACCCCGCCGCAGATCGATCTCGAGGCGCTGAAGGGCGCCGGTGCGGCGCCTGCGGGTGCGCCGGTGAAGAAGGTGCCGGATATCGCGCTTTAAGGCCTAGCCACGATCTTTGAGATTGGGCGCCGCGTGTCTTTGGACGCGCGGCGTTTTTGTTAGACGCGACTTCTCGATACGCACCGTCATCCTCAGCCTTGTGCCGAGGATTTGCTCACATCTCACAGAATCAATCGGCTGCAGATGCTCGGGGGGCAGGTCCGGGTCGGATGGCCACTTCGCACGCCGAAAATGATAGTATCACAATCCATTTGGTAGTAATAATTGCCACCAAATGCCGAGGAGATCACATATGGCCAATGTGGAGAAGATCAGCGTTTCCATGACGCCCCAGCACGCCGAAATCTTGCGTGATGCCGTGGAAAGCGGTGCCTATGCCAGCAGCAGCGAAGTCATCCGTGAGGCGATGCGCGACTGGTCGGCGAAATGGGTTCAGCGACGCGAGGACATCACCAAGTTGCGCGCGTTGTGGGCCGAGGGCAAAGCCAGCGGCAATTCAACCGAAGCGGATTTTGACGAGACGCTCAATGAAGCGCGGGCGGAACTGGCTTCGTTGAAAAATCGTGACCATTAGACTTGTCTGGACGCCCCGCGCACGCAGCGATGTGAAGAAAATCTACGTCGATATCGGCAAGTCACAGCCCTTGGCTGCGGAACGGTATTTTGCCCGATTCCGGGCCAAAGCGGAAAGCCTGGTTGATCATCCCCATCTCGGCGAACGCCATCCGGAAATTTTTCCGTCTGCCCGCATGCTCGTCGAAGCCCCCTACGTCATTCTCTACGAAACCGTTCCGGATACGGACGGCGACGAAGTACGCTGCGTGGAAATCATTCGTGTGATCGACGGTGCCGGGACCTGCGGACACTGTTTTGACTTTGGAAGTGATGGCTGGGGCGCCAGGATTCGAACCTGGGAATGCCGGTACCAAAAACCGGTGCCTTACCGCTTGGCGACGCCCCAACAGGGCAGCGAGAGCGAAACGCCGCTGCCTGAACCGCGCCTGATTAGCAAAGCCTGCCCGGCGCGGCAATGACCCGGCGACCAATTTTTTCACAAAATCCAAGCTTTTTGGGTGCCGCGCCGCAGACGGCATGATAGGGCTTGGCGATTGTGCGGCGGGTGCCGCCGGCACGGGCGGCATGGCATTCATTCAGGAGGTCTCGATGGCGGACCCGGCATTCGATCTCGACTTCAAGCCGGCCTATGGCGAGGCGGTTCCTGTCGCCCCGCTCATCCAGCGCATCACCGTCAACAACCCCTCCGCCTTCACCTTTCATGGCACCAACTCCTATATCGTCGGTGACCGCTCCGTTGCCGTCATCGATCCCGGCCCGGAAGATGAGGCGCATTTTCAGGCGCTGATGGCGGCGCTTGATGGCCGCGAGGTGACCCATATCTTCGTCAGCCACACCCATCGTGATCACTCGCCGCTCGCCCGGCGGCTGAAGCAGGCGACCGGGGCGCTGACGGTAGCGGAAGGCCCGCATCGCGCCGCCCGGCCGCTGCATGTGGGCGAAACCAATCCCTTTGCCGAAAGTTCCGATACGGCATTCGCACCCGACATTGCGCTAGGCGACGGGCAGAGTCTTTCCGGCGATGGCTGGACGCTGACCGCGCTGCATACGCCGGGACATACCGCCAATCACGCCGCCTTTGCACTTGAGGGCAACGGCATCGTCTTTTCGGCCGATCA
The DNA here is from genome assembly GCA_017744915.1 of Agrobacterium tumefaciens. Classification (GTDB taxonomy): domain Bacteria; phylum Pseudomonadota; class Alphaproteobacteria; order Rhizobiales; family Rhizobiaceae; genus Agrobacterium; species Agrobacterium tumefaciens_I. Next base: position 42,349 of record JAGIAH010000008.1, on the reverse strand, counting down.
TGTCATGGCCTGGGCCACCACCATTGTCGCACCGCCGGATGGAGCGATGAGCGATTACATGGCCTCGCTGGAGCGGCTGCTGACCCGCGACGACCGGCTGTTTCTGCCCGGCCATGGCGGACCGGTCACTGATCCGGCCGCCTTCATGCGGGGCTTGCGCGCCCACCGCCGCATGCGGGAAAAGGCCGTTCTGAAGCGGATCAGGCAAGGTGACAGGCTGATCGCCGATATGGTGAAGGTGATCTATGCCAGCACCGACAAGCGCCTGCATGGCGCGGCAGCCCTTTCCGTGCTCGCGCATATCGAGGACCTGATCGAAAAAGGCGAAGTGCGAACGGATGGCGCGCCTTCGCTGCTGGGCGAATATTTTCCGGCCTGACGGGGTTTTGACAGCAGCATTTCAAATCTTGCTATCGCCTCAGCCATCGCTCTCCCATTGATGGCGCGGGCGAGTGCCACTCGTTTCTTCTCCCCGCCGGGGAGAAGTCCGCGGCAGCGGGATGAGGGGCGAGGATAGAGATATTCGGAGAGCTAGCCCCCTCATCCGACCCTTCGGGCCACCTTCTCCCCGGCGGGGAGAAGAAACTCGCGGCGATGCAGAGCCCTGACCTTGCCGAAGCTTAGCGCCAGCTAAGCCTTCGGCGTCAGGAACTCAATTATCGTTCAGACCCTGCATTTCCGCATCCAGCGCATCGAGATAGGCCTCCGCAATCGCCGCACCCATGCCGAGATCATGCGGGCCGTAACGGGAGGCGACGCGCACGTCGACGATGGTGGTTTCCGCCTCTTCCTTCAGGCGGATGAGGAGGTCGAAACGCAGACCCCAGATGCGGGTGCGGGTTTCGCCCTGCATCAGCACCACGCCGCTCCCATTGAAGAAGGTGGGCTGCGGCGCTTCAGCCGGGCGGGCCATGGGCACGGGTACGATGGAGGGCAGGTCTTCCACCGGCGCGTCCTCCGCGGGCTGCGTCCTGTCCTGTGGCGGCACGCCGACGGAGGGGGCGTCTTCCGCGCCGATCACACCCTTGGTGTGGGTGATGCGGATATTCTGGGCGGCCGCCATTTTTTTGGCAGCGGCATAGATGCGGTCGATCGCGCCTTCATAACGGCGGCCAGCCAGGCTCGCATAGGCCTCCATCTGCGCATCGCGGTCGGCTTTGGTCACGGTCGCGGGCCGAACCAGCCATTGCTGGTTGGCGGCGGGTGTCACCAGCCATTCCGGCACATCGCTCAGATCGGTGGAAATGTCGTAGATCTTCGGCTGCTGCCAATAAAGAAACGCGCCATAACCGACGACACCGAGCGGCAGGGCCGAGAGAAGCAGCGCCGCCAGCGCCGAAAGCCCGCCGCGCGCACCCGTCGTCCACAACCGCTCCAGGCCGACCAGCGCCAGAAGCACGGCCAGAAGAGCAATGCCGGCGGCAATGATGAGCAGCCCGACAAGATCGGGCGTCGTCAGCGGCCCGAAACGGTGGATGCCGGCGGCGATGAGAAAAAGCGCAAGCGCCGCAAGACCCAGATACCGGGAAAGATAGGCTGCAACCGAAAAAGGCCGGACGAAACGCACAGTCATGAAAGCGGATATCCGTTAGATCGCATTGGCTTGAAAGCGTTGCACCCGAATTCTGGCAGGGAATCACCTGCATATGATGTCATAGACCGGATTTGCGGCGAGGAAAACAAAGGAGGGGGTTGATCCTTAAATTCCGGCTGATCCCAACCGCCAACGCCATGCCGGGTCAAACGTTGCAGATCCTCGGGACAAAGCCCGAGAATGACATGTGACTGTGTTATGAAAAGCTGGTCCCTCGAAAATGCAGAATATTTTTCCGCATATCGCCATTCCGAGAGAATAATACCCCGACAATGCAACAAATACGCAAGTCCATCCCTTAATTGCTGAGGAAATCGGCGTATCCTCGGCGACCTCCCTCGAGAATGCGTGTAAAAAGTGCAACATTCTCGTTTTCTTGCACAATAAAGAGACATGTCATGTCACAGGCAACGACGTCCGCCGGCCCCTCCGGGCCCAAACCCTTTTATCGCAATTTCGGCTTTCAGGTTCTGAGCGCCATGGTCATCGGCCTGCTGCTCGGCCTCCTTGCGCGCAACATCGGTCCCGATGCCGCCGGCAGCCAGAACTGGCTTTCGGTGACGCTGCAGACCATCGGCAGCATTTTCGTGCAGCTTTTGCGCGCGCTGGTGCCGCCGCTGATCTTCACGGCCATCGTCGCCTCCATCGCCAATCTCAAGAACCTCTCCAATGCGGCAAAGCTCGTCTGGCAGACGCTTCTGTGGTTCGCCATCACCGCGCTGATTGCCGTCGTCATCGGCATCGCTCTCGGCCTCGTGATCCAGCCGGGTGTCAACACCGCGATTGCCAATACGGCAGCGGCGGCCCCTTCTTCCACCGGTTCCTGGCTGGATTTCCTGAAGGGTCTCGTCCCGGCCAACGTCTTCGGCCTCGAAGCCTCGACGAAGGTCAATAATGGCGCGGCCAGCACCTCGCTGAACTTCAACGTGTTGCAACTGCTCGTCGTGTCGATTGCCTTTGGCGTCGCGGCGCTGAAGGCCGGCAAGGCGGCGGAGCCGTTCCTCGCCTTCAACCAGTCGCTGCTTGCCATCGTGCGGAAAATCCTGTGGTGGGTCATCCGCCTCACCCCCATCGGCACCATCGGCCTGCTCGGCCGCGCGGTTGACCAATATGGCTGGACGACGCTGTCGCAGCTCGGCTGGTATGCGGCGGCCGTTTACATCGGTCTGGCACTCGTGCTCTTCGTGGTCTATCCGGCGCTGCTGATCGCCCATGGCCTGAAGCCATCGCGGTTCTTTGCGGGCGCATGGCCGGCCATCCAGCTGGCCTTCGTTTCGCGCTCCTCCATCGGCACACTTCCCGTTACCGAAACCGTGACGGAAAAGAGCCTGGGCGTGCCGCGCGAATATGCCGCCTTCTCCGTGCCGCTCGGCGCCACCACCAAGATGGACGGCTGTGCTGCGATCTATCCGGCGATTTCGGCGATCTTCATCGCGCAGTTCTTCCAGGTGCCGCTCGGCATTCAGGACTATGTGCTGATCGTCTTCGTCTCGGTGCTCGGCTCTGCCGCAACGGCTGGCCTGACGGGTGCCGTGGTAATGCTGACGCTGACGCTCTCCACCCTCGGCCTGCCGCTCGAAGGTGTGGGCCTGCTGCTCGCCATCGATCCGATCCTCGACATGGGCCGCACGGCGGTCAACGTCGCCGGTCAGGCGCTGGTGCCCACCCTCGTCGCCAAGCGCGAGGGCATTCTGAATGAAGCCGTCTACAACAACGCCAAGGACATCGACGCGCTCGATGACCGGGAAATAGCGACGGCCTGACAGCAATAGTCGTGGGGTGTTTCCATTCGAAAGGGAGGCGCCCCACGATGGCCAATTCCGTTGTTCCACAAGAGTTTGGGGTTGACGGAGATGGTTTGATCGATAGCCATAGCGGCACAGACAACAACGCAACTTTCCGCGGAACCTGTGCATGGCGAAACGTAACTGGATTTATGTCGGCCTGCTCGCCTTCCTCTCCCTCGGGCTTCTCATAGACGCGGCCGTCTGGCCTGCCGGACCTCCAACTTCCTTTACCGCAAATGATCTGGTGCAGATGATCGGCATCATCACGCTGTTTGCCTGGTGGCAGATAGAGGATGCCGAAAAACGGGATATCCGGCGCAGTTCCGCCGCCAAGATCGTTACCATTCTTCTCGCGCCTGTCGGCCTTGCCATCTATCTTTATCAGACCCGCCGGTGGCCACGCGCCACGCTCGGCCTCATCGCCTTCATGGGCGGCATCCTTCTCGCCGCCATCCTCACGCTTCTATTGAGTGACTGGCTCATCCTGCAGGGCATTTTCCCGCCCTCTTTTCTTCGCGAACTTTGAATGGAACCAGGACATTTGGTTTCGTGATCGACGGAAGCTCGCAGACCCGCATCTTCCACCATGTTGGGCCTAACTTTCCACCGGGATGGGGTTTTCCCCACACAAGAACCGACTTATCAATGGCGGCGACAACTGCTCGCATTGCGGCGGTAAAATCTGCCACATCCGGTTGGACTGGAACGCGCTTTGGAAAAGTTTCGAATGTCTGGCCGTTCCGGTAAACACGACCCAGCCCTCACCGTTCGGCGTATTCTCAAGGTCAATCACGCGGGCGAGTTTGGCGCTATTCGCATCTACGGAGCGCAGATATGGATGGCTCGCCGGCTGTTTCCGGACATCGTGCCCGCTCTTCAAGAGATGCGGGAAGACGAGATCGATCATTGCCGCCTGTTCAGAGAAGCCATGCCAGCCAGAAACGCGAAGCCTTGTCGCGTCATGGCGTTTTGGAGCCTCGGAGGTTTCCTACTGGGTTCTCTGACCGCGCTCGGCGGACGAAACATGATCTGGATTTGCACTGAAGCCGTTGAAAGTACTGTTCACCGCCATCTGGAAGATCAATTGGCATTTCTGCAAACAAGAGATCCAGAGCTTCACAAGCTTATCGCCTCAATTCAGGAGCAGGAATTGGCGCATCTACAGGAAGCCGAGAAAAACCAGACGTCACACGGCTTGGGTCACAGGCTTCTTCTGCCGATTATCGGCTTTCTCACCGACCTGATGATCTGGCTCTCGACATGGGGGGATTCAAGCTGGATGCGCGCTGAAATGGCGATCTCCAAGCCGGCTTGAACGACTGATATGTTCTTGGACCAAACGCAACTTTCCACCCCGACGCGGCTTTTCCCCAAATGCAAACAGGCGTATCAATCGCGGCAATAAAAGTGCCGCAATGCTGTCATGTTAAGGGAGAAACAAGATGCGTGTTTCCATCGTCCTCGGTTCGCTTGCCGCGCTCCTGGCGCTTACCGCCTGCCAGACGCTGACGCCGGAAGAGCGCCGTGCGCGGGATGAGGCGACATGCCGGGGTTATGGTTTCCGCCCCGGCACGGACCCGATGGCCGGGTGCCTTCTCGATCTGGAAATGGACCGCCGCGCCGACAACCGCGCCTGGCAGGCGCAGATGAACCGCGACATGTTCTACCGCCCCGTGGTGGTGGAGCGGCGCATCATCGTCCAACAGAACCCCTGACGGGAATGAAGGCGACATTGCTCGCCACCCTGCCCTCATCCCTCTTCGCCGCAAGCGTTGCCTGCGCCGCGGCCAGGCGGGCGATGGGCACGCGGAAGGGCGAGCAGGACACGTAGTCGAGATCGGCATCCTCGCAGAAATGGATGGAGGCCGGGTCGCCGCCATGTTCGCCGCAAATGCCGAGCTTCAATTCCGGCCGCGTCTGGCGGCCGCGTTCGGCGGCAATGCGGATCAGTTCCCCCACACCGTCGAAATCGAGCGAAATGAACGGGTCGCGCTCGATGATCCCCTTGCGCTGATAGGTATTGATGAACCGCGCCGCGTCATCGCGCGAAATGCCAATGGTGGTCTGCGTCAGGTCGTTGGTGCCGAAGGAGAAGAACTCCGCCGCTTCCGCGATGACATGGGCGCGAAGGGCGGCGCGCGGCAGTTCGATCATGGTGCCGGTGAGATATTCGATCTCCATGCCGGTTTCCTGCGCCACGGCAGCGGCGACGCCGTCGATGACCTCAGTGACGTAATCCAGCTCCGAGCGAAGCCCGACCAGCGGCACCATGATCTCAGGCACGACGGGTGCGCCGGTGATGCGCGCCGCCTCAACGGCGGCTTCGAAAATGGCGCGGGCCTGCATTTCGGCGATTTCCGGATAGGAAATGGCGAGACGGCAGCCGCGGTGGCCGAGCATGGGGTTAAATTCATGCAGCGCATCCAGCCGCTGGCGGAACACCGTCTGCGGCATGCCCATGGCTGCGGCCACCTCGACGATCTCACCATCTGTCTTCGGCAGGAATTCGTGCAGCGGCGGATCGAGCAGACGGATCGTTACCGGCAGGCCATGCATGATCTGGAAAAGTTCGGTGAAATCCGAACGCTGCATCGGCAGAAGCTCATCGAGCGCGGCCCGCCTGCCCTTTTCGCTTTCGGCGAGGATCATTTCGCGCATCACATGGATACGGTCACCCTCGAAGAACATATGTTCGGTGCGGCACAGCCCAATGCCTTCCGCACCGAAGGCGCGGGCGGCGCGGGCATCGGCCGGCGTATCGGCATTGGTGCGCACTGTCATCCTGCGTAGATTGTCGGCCCATTCCATCAACTTGCCGAAATCGCCCGAAAGTTCCGGCTGCGTCATCGGCACTTCGCCCTTCAGCACCCGGCCGGAAGAGCCATCGATGGTGATGACATCGCCGCGTTTGAGCATGCAACCGACGCCGATCAGCACCCTGTTGCGCATATCGACGCGCATGGAGCCCGCGCCGGTGACGCAGGGAATGCCCATGCCGCGCGCAACGACGGCGGCGTGGCTGGTCATGCCGCCGCGCGTCGTCAAAATGCCTTCGGCGGCATGCATGCCGTGAATATCTTCCGGGCTGGTTTCGATACGAACCAGAATGACGCGACGCCCCTCGGCTTCGGCAGCGACTGCCTCTTCCGCAGTGAAGACGATTTCACCCGTCGCCGCACCCGGCGAGGCCGGCAGGCCGGAACCGATGATGGGGCGGGCAATGCCGGGATCGATGGTGGGGTGCAAGAGCTGGTCAAGCGATGAGGGCTCGATGCGGCAGACGGCTTCCTCCTGCGAAATCAGCCCCTCCTCCACCATATCGACGGCGATCTTCATGGCGGCGCGGGTGGTGCGCTTGCCGGAACGGGTCTGCAACATCCAGAGCTTGCCGCGCTCGATGGTGAATTCCAGATCCTGCATGTCACGGTAATGCGTTTCCAGCCGCTTGCAGATGGTCAGGAATTCGCCGAAAGCCTCCGGCATCAGCTTTTCCATGGAGGGCTTGTCGGAACCCGACGCCAGCCGTGCCGCCTCGGTGATGGATTGCGGCGTGCGGATGCCAGCCACCACGTCTTCCCCCTGCGCATTGACGAGGAATTCGCCGTAAAGCTCCGCCTCGCCGGTCGAGGGATTGCGGGTGAAGGCGACGCCGGTTGCCGAGGACGAGCCGAGATTGCCGAAGACCATGGCCTGCACATTGACCGCAGTACCCCAGTCACCCGGAATATTATGCAGGTGGCGGTAAGTGACGGCGCGATGGTTGGTCCAGCTGGCAAAGACGGCGCCGATGGCGCCCCATAGCTGCACATGACAGTCCTGCGGGAAGGCTTCGCCGAGTTCATCCTCGATCAGTTTCTTATAGAGCGAAACGACGTGCTGCCATTCGACCGCCGACATGTCGGTATCATATTCATGTCCGAGACGGCCTTTTTCGTCCTCCAGGATTTCCTCGAACATTTCATGATCGAGACCCATGACGACGTCGCCATACATCTGAATGAAGCGGCGGTAGCTGTCCCAGGCAAATCGGGCATCACCCGCATCATGGCCGAGCGCCTCGACCGTGCGGTCGTTGAGACCGAGGTTGAGGACCGTGTCCATCATGCCGGGCATGGAAGCGCGGGCGCCGGAGCGGACGGAAAGAAGCAATGGCGAATGGCTGCCGCCGAAGGTCTTGCCGGTCACGAGCTCCATGCCATGCAGGCCGGCCATGACCTGCAGCTTCAGCTCTTCGGGAAGATCGCGACCATTCTTGTGATAAAGCGCACAGGCATCGGCTATGATGGTGAGGCCGGGGGGAACGGGTAGGCCGAGACTTGCCATTTCGGCAAGGTTCGCGCCCTTGCCGCCCAATATCGCAACGTCACCTGCCCTGCCTTCGGCAGCACCATTGCCGAAGGTATAAACCCACTTTTTCATTCCACGCTCTCCACCCAGAAGCGTTGTCATTTTTCTATCATCTACAGCATTGGCGGCATGTTGGGAACGCCGCAACGTGCAGTTTACATCGCAGTGCAGCATAATTGCGGCGAATTGCGCGCAAGAATTGCCGCAAAGGCCAAATAACGGCATGATTGACGCATTCGTGTAATGCGCTGAAACGGAGTGTTGCCTAAGCCATTCAAATCGCCGCAAAGAGATTGTTCATGCAATTTACCCGCCGCCATACGTTGAAATTTGCCGGAATTTCCTGTGCCACCACCGCTCTTGCCGGTGCGCTCAAAGCCGAGGGGGGCACGCCCCCCGCAAATGCCGCCCTGCCCTTCGCATTAACGACACCGATGCATGTCGGCCAGGCGGCGCTGCGCGTGCGCGAACTTGACCCGATGATCGAGTATTACGGTTCGGTGCTGGGCATGAACGAGGTGGAACGCACCGCAAGGGGTGTGACGCTCGGTGTCGGCACCGTGCCGTTGCTCGATCTCGTGCACAAGCCGGCGGCCGATTTCGAAAGCCCCACCTCTGCCGGCCTGTTCCACATCGCCTATCTGATGCCCTCCCGCAAGGATCTCGCCCGCTGGCTGGTGCATGCGGCGCTGAAGCAGGTGCCGCTTTCCGGTTTTGCCGATCACAATGTCAGCGAGGCGATCTATCTCAACGATCCCGAAGGCAATGGCATCGAGGTTTACAGCGATCGGCCGAAGGACACATGGGCCTGGAGCGGCCGTGTGGTGAAGATGGGCACCGAACCGCTCGATGTCGATAATCTCGTGACGCTCACCGATACCAAAACCAGCGATTACGAGGCCGCGCCTCCGGCGATGCGCATCGGGCATATTCATCTCAGGGTCGGCGAAATTGCCACCGCCCGCGCCTTTTACGAAGCGGCCGTCGGCCTGCAACCGACGCAGGATGCCCGCTCGGATGCATCCTTCCTCTCCTCCGGCGGTTATCACCACCATCTGGCGGTGAATACATGGAACAGCCGCGGCGCAAAGGAACGCAACACCATGGAAACCGGCCTCGACTGGTTTTCTCTCACCATTCGAAATCCCGCCGATCTCGAGGCGCAGAAGGAGCGGCTGCGGGCCGCCGGTTATGTGCTGGTGGAGATGGAGAACGATGTGGTGGAGGCGATCGATCCCTGGGGCACGCGGCTGCGGCTGGTGCCGGGGTGAGTGATGGCAGGCCTCCATGCATCATGCCTGAGAAACTCGCGCATCGCGCGATTGGCAGTTGCAGCAGGCCAGGTGTTTAAAGCGATTCGCTGCGTCCCCTCTTCCGTCATCGCGGCCTTGAGCCGGAACCCAGCCGAGGCGGCTCTCGCACGGAGGGGAGAGGTCTTTTCAGCCCAAAGACTTGGGCTGGCTGGATACCGGCTCAAGGCCGATGTGACGGAGGAGGTCTACAGACCGGGAACAATTACCAGCTCGCATCCCGAGCAACCCCATGAACCCGTCCTGAAAAGAAAGCCTTGCGAGGCCACGGCAGCGGCCTCGCAAGGCATTCCATCCGGTACAGGAAACCGGATGGTGGGGTCTGGAGAGAACCCTAGGCTTGTGACCAATACATAGCAAAATGCAGCGCATTGTCGCTCACCCGAATGGGTGATACGGCAAGATAAATTCACATTGAGCAAAAGTCGGGAATGAATCCCGGCCAAGCCGCCTCAGACGGCTTCGCGCAGCTGTTCGGCAGTCTGCAAATCCACGGAGACGAGTTGCGACACGCCCTGTTCGGCCATGGTGACGCCGAACAGGCGGTTCATGCGCGCCATGGTGATGGGATTGTGGGTGATGATGACGAAGCGGGTTTCGGTGGAGGCCACCATTTCATCCATCAGGTTGCAGTAGCGCTCGACATTGTGGTCATCGAGCGGCGCGTCCACCTCGTCCAGCACGCAGATCGGCGCGGGGTTGGTGAGGAAGACCGCGAAGATCAGCGCCATGGCCGTCAGCGCCTGCTCGCCGCCTGAAAGCAGCGTCATGGTCTGCGGTTTTTTGCCCGGCGGCCGGGCGAGGATTTCGAGGCCGGCTTCCAGCGGGTCGTCGGATTCGATCAGCTGCAATTCCGCCGTGCCGCCGCCGAAGAGGTGGGTGAACAGCCGCTGGAACTGCGAATTGACCACATCAAAGGCGGCGATCAGCCGTTCGCGGCCTTCGCGGTTGAGGTTCTGGATACCGGCGCGCAGCTTGCGCACGGCATCAATGATGTCGTCCCGCTCCTTGATCAGCGCTTCCAGCTTGGCGGAAAGCTCCGCCTGCTCCTCCTCTGCGCGCAGATTGACCGCGCCAAGCCTTTCGCGCTCGATCTTCAGCCGGTCGAGATCACGTTCAACGTCCCGAATATCCGGCTTCGGCTGGTCCGGGCCAAGGCCGGTCAGGCGAAACGCCATATGCGGCTCGGTATTCAGCGTTTCGCGGATGCGGTGTTCGGCCTCCTGCCGTTTCTCGCGGGCGGAAACCAGCCGCTCTTCGGCACGGCCGCGCTTCTCGCGGGCTTCGGCCAGTTCGGAAAGGGCTGTTGCAGCCACCCGGTCGGCGGCGCGCTGCAGATTTTCCGCCTCGGCCAGCCGGTCAGCAGCCGCGCGGCGGGCGTCTTCGGTCTTCTGCAATTCGTTGAGGAGGTTGCGGCGTTTCTCGTCGAATTCTTCCGGCGCTATGTCCAGCTCGGCGATTTCTTCGCGCGCTTCTTCCTCGCGTTCGCGCAACGTGGCGATGTGGTCGGCTGCACTTGCTGCCCGCGACTGCCAGGTGGAACGCTCCTGCCCTATTGCCTGAAGTCTGCGCTGGCGACTTTCCGCCTCGCGGCTAACGCCCTCATGGCGGGCGCGGGCCTCCGCCAGCAGACCACGATCGGTCGCGACTTCGAGCTGGCTTTCGCGCAGCTTGAGATCGAGCACGGAAAGGTCAGGCGCATCTTCCATTTCGATGCGGGCATTGTCTTCCTGAACGGCGATCTCGTCGATCTGCGCGCCGATCTGGTTCAGTGCTTCGGAAACGATATCCCGGCGGCGCAGCAGATCGCCCGAGGCCCGTTCGGCGGCGGTGAGCGCCTCGCGTGCCTCGGCCAGCTGCCGGGTCGCAAGCCGGCTCCGGTCGCGCACTTCCGAAAGCCGCAATTCGCTGCTTCTGATGGCCTCGGTTTTCGCGGCAAGCTGGTCTTCGGCCTCTTCCAGAATGGAACGGGCCTCGTCCAGTTCGGCTTCGATTTCGGCGAGGCGGTTCTTCTGCGACAGGCGAAGGGCTGCAGCGCCCGGCGCATCTGCGCTGGCGACATGGCCGTCCCAGCGAAACAGCGCGCCTTCCCGCGTTACCAGCCGCTGGCCGGCTTTCAGCGACGGCAACAGGCGCCGGGCCTCCGAAACGTCTGCAACGACGCCGATCTGTGCGAGAGCACGCCTGAGAGCCGCCGGTGCCTGCGCATAATCCAGAAGCGGTTTCGCGCCTTGCGGCAGGGCGGGATCATCCGCACCATCGCCATTACCGCCCCAATAAGCGGGCGCAGCCGCATCGAGCGGGCTTTCGAGATCGTCGCCGAGCGCCGCGCCAAGTGCAGCCTCATAACCGCGCTCTACCGTCATTTCTTCCGCCACCGGCGTGAAACTGCCATTGGCGGCGGCGCTGGAGGCGAGGATCTTGGTGATGGTGCGCGCTTCGGTATCCAGCGCATTCAGCCGGTTTTTCGCGGTTTCCAGCGGTCCGCGCGCCAGTGCTTCGGCGGAACGCGCCTCTGCAACGGCAGCCTCGGCCTCTTCCGCCACGATCAACGCGTCCTCGACGGTAATCTCCGCCGCCTCAACCGCCTCGCGCCGCTCCGCGGGATCGGGAAGGCCGGAGAGTTTTTCGTCGATGGCATCGATTTCGGCGGATGCCTCCTGCGATTGCCGCTCCAGCCTCAGCTTGCGGTCGTAAAGATCGCGGATCGCCCGCTCCAGTTGCTGACGGCCGGCAGCTGCTTCCGCGCGTTCGGCGGTGATGGCGGTGAAGATGGCTTCGCTTTCCGAGAGCTTGACCGCAGCTGCCTCGAAGGCTTCGCGCATCTCGTCCGCATGGCGACCGGAATCGGAGAGGATTTCGAGGAGTTCGGCCTCCTCCTCATCGAGCCGTGCGAGTATCTGGGCATTATCAGAGACAAGCCGTTCCTCGCGAACGATATCCTCACCAAGCTGCGAGAGACGGCGCGCCAGCTCGTCTCGGCGGCGCAGCAGGCGGTTCGCCTCGTCATCCAGCTGGGTGCGGGCGATCTGCAGGCGTTGCAGGGCAGCGGCCACGCGTGCCTCATCCTCGCGCAGTTCCGGCAGTTTCAGGCTGGCAATGCCCTGCTGCTTGGCCGCTTCCATCTGGGCTTGTGCCTTTTCAGCGACGATGTTTGTGGCCTGGTTGAGGGCGCTTTCCGCCTCGCCTTCGGCCTCCTTCGCCTCCACCCAGCGAATGTGCAACAGGGTCGCCTCGCGGGCGCGAATATCGGCGGACAGCATCTTGAAACGGTTGGCCTGCCGCGCCTGGCGTTTCAGGCTTTCGATCTGGCTTTCCAGCTGAGCGGTCACATCCTCCAGCCGCTCCAGATTGGTCTCGGCGGCACGCAGGCGAAGCTCGGCCTCGTGGCGGCGGGAATGCAGGCCGGAAATGCCGGCCGCCTCTTCCAGAAGCTGGCGGCGGGCTTGCGGCTTGGCATTGATGAGCTCACCGATGCGACCCTGCCCGACCATGGAGGGCGAACGGGCGCCGGTGGAGGCATCCGCAAACAGCAGCTGCACATCCTTGGCGCGGGCTTCCTTGCCATTGATGCGGTAGACCGAGCCGTTTTCGCGCTCGATGCGGCGTGTCACCTGAATTTCATCGGCATCGTTGAAGGCAGCGGGCGCGGTGCGGTCGGAATTGTCGAGATAAAGGCCGACTTCGGCGGTGTTTCTGGCCGGGCGGTTGCCGGAGCCTGAGAAGATGACGTCATCCATGCCGGATGCGCGCATGTTCTTGTAGGAATTCTCACCCATCACCCAGCGCAGCGCTTCGACCAGATTGGACTTGCCGCAGCCATTCGGGCCAACGACGCCTGTTAGACCGGGCTCGATGATGAATTCGGAAGGTTCAACGAAGGACTTGAAACCGACGAGGCGGAGCTTGTTGAACTTCATGCCGTCACGCTCCGGGTAGAAAAACGGCAATAAAAAACGGGCGTGCAGAAATATCCGCCGCCCGCTTTCTGAAGGCTTCGATGATCAGAGCAGCTTGTCGATGACAGCCGACATGGTTTCAACCGACATGTCTCCTGCGTATTTCTTGCCGTTGATGATGAAAGTCGGCGTGGAGTTGACGCCGAATTCCGTCGCACCGCGTTGCATGGTTGCGTTCACATCATCCAGAAGTTTCTGGTTCGTCAAGCAGGCCTCGAAAGACTCCTGTGAGAAACCGGCCATTTTCGACATTTGCAGTAGGGCGGCGCGCGCATCCTGGGCTACAGCCCAGCTCTGCTGCTGCTTGAACAGCATGGAAACGAAGGGGAAATACTGACCTTCCGGTGCACAGCGTGCCAGCATGAAGGCAGCAGCGGCGCGCGGATCGAACGGGAATTCGCGCAGCACGAAATAGACCTTGCCGGTATCGATGTACTTCTTCTTGATTTCTTCGAAGGTCTTGTTGTGGAAGTTGGCGCAGTGCGGGCAGGTCATCGACATATATTCGACGATCTTGACGGGTGCGTTGGCATCGCCGAGTGCGGCTTCCGGCAGCGGGCCGGGCTTCATCACCGCAGCCATGTCCACATCACCGGTGGATTCAGGCAGTTCCTGCGCCTCGGCAATACCGGGCGTGAAGGCAAACGGCAGGGCCGTGGCAACGGCAGCGAGGGCAACACCGCCGAGAAGGCTGCGACGGGAAATGGTCAGTTCGGGAAAATGCATGAAAGCACCTGTTGGTAATAGACTCTATTGTCCGTTGATTCCGATATAGCGACGGCCTGTTCATCACAAGCAGGGTTTTGGTCTCTTCTTGTCAAAGAATTGTGACCAGTCAAGGACAACCGCACCGATCAAATCGTTCGGCCACGCGGCTTTTTCTGCAAGACCGCCGTGCCAAGCCGTTCCACCGCCTTGCGCAATGCCTCGCTCTCGATGCCTTCCATCATGTCATCGAGACGTTTTGCCGCATCGCCGCGCAGGGGCTGCGGTTTGCGCCGACGGGCAATGGTCTGCGACACCGGTTTCTGCACGATCCTGATCTGGCGCACCGCCGGAAAGCCGAAGAAGCCATTGATGCGGGCGATAAGTTCACCCTGTGCATGGGTGAGGAACAAGGCACGCGCGCCTTCGCAGGCGATCGTCAGCACGCCGGGCTGATAACCGCCGCGATCCGGGCCTTCGTCGCGGCGCGGCCAGGTGATCTTTTCCGGCCGCGTGCAATCGGCAAAATCGTCACCGGCGATTTCATCCCAGGAGCCGAGCAGCGCCGTGTTGATGCCCGCCCGCTTCGACAGCACGGGGTCCATGATGTCATTGGCGACTTCGGCGATCTGGACGACGCCTTTGCGAAATGAATCTGCGGGTTTCTTCATGCTCTCCTCGACAGAGGCCAAGCGACCTCAAGCGGTCGCGCCATCGTCATCTTCTTCACCGCGCAACAATGTGCGGAATCGTCGCCAGTCCCGGCAGGCGCCAAAGCGTATCATTCTCGCCACCAAACATCCAAAGAGGAAATATCCGCCGGCCAAAATCTTCAGATGCCCTGTTCCCGGCTTATCCGAGATAGCGGCAATCACCAACATGCAGATCAGCACGACGGAGAGGTATATCCACAGGCCATGGCAGAAAATCGCCCAGAAACCGGATTCGAGAATTCGAAACCGGCGCGAGGGTTTGCCTCTCATCTTTTCCAGTTCACGGACTTCCCCGATCAGGCGGGAGACCACAAACGCCACGCTGTTTTGCCGACCGAAATACAGCCGGCCAACATGGTTCAACAGGTTTCCGATCAGGCAAAGGGCCGAGAGAACCCCGACAACATAAAGGAACGGTTGCGGTATATTATCCTGCAGCGCATTCAGCATGGGCTCTTCCTCCTAAATCGGATCAGGTTTCGATGTCGTGGCATTCATTGCCGGGCACGGTTTTCCACGTTGCAGCGGCAGGCTGCTGTTGCAGATTGCCGCGTCGTCTCTATGTTCAGCGGCGATGAACACATATGCGCGACAACAAACATCACATCCGACGGCGGAACAACTTCTCGCATGGTACGACCGGCACCATCGCGAATTGCCATGGCGCACCTCGCCATCCATGGCGGCACAGGGAAAACGCGCCGATCCCTATCACGTCTGGCTCTCCGAAGTGATGCTGCAGCAGACGACGGTGCAGGCGGTAAAACCCTATTTCCTGAAGTTCCTTGCCGCCTGGCCGCGCGTCAGCGATCTGGCAGCGGCACCGGTCGAGGATGTCATGGCCGCCTGGGCGGGGCTCGGTTATTATGCCCGCGCCCGCAACCTGAAGAAATGCGCCGAAGCCGTGGCGCGCGAGCATGGCGGCACCTTTCCGGACAGTGAAGAGGGCCTGAAGGAACTGCCCGGCATCGGCGATTATACCGCCGCAGCCGTCGCGGCCATCGCTTTTAACCGGCGGGCGGCGGTGATGGACGGCAATGTGGAGCGCGTCATCTCCCGTCTCTTTTCCATCGACGCCCCCCTGCCCGGCTCAAAGCCCGCCATGAAAGCGAAGGTGGCCGAGCTTACGCCTTCTGATCGCCCCGGCGATTTTGCCCAGGCGATGATGGATCTCGGCGCGACGATCTGCACGCCGAAACGGCCGGCCTGCGCGCTCTGTCCCTTCAATGGCGCCTGTCTGGCGCTTGCCCATGACGAGCCGGAGCGTTTTCCGGTCAAGGCCGCCAAAAAGACAAAGCCCGTGCGGCTCGGCGCCGCCTTCGTGGCGGTGAATACAGAGGGCGAAATTCTGCTCAGGCGACGCATCGAGAGCGGGCTTCTGGGTGGCATGACCGAGGTGCCGACAACGGCATGGACCGCGCGCATGGATGGCGGCACGGATGCAAGCCACGCGCCCTTCGCTGCCGGCTGGCAGGCGGCGGGCGTCATCGTGCATGTCTTCACCCATTTCGAACTACGGCTCACCGTCTATCGCGCGCAGGTTCCGGATAGCCTTCAAACCGGCCCTGATGACGGATGGTGGGAGCCGGTTACAAATCTTGACGCGCAGGCGCTGCCAACACTGATGAAAAAAGTGATTGCAGAGGCTATTCCATCCGCATTCGATAAAAGCAGGAAAGTTCGATGACCAAGATTGACCATATCGTATTCGACATCGGCAAGGTGCTGATCCACTACGATCCGCATATTCCCTATAGCCGCCTCATTCCCGATGCCGACGAGCGCAAGTGGTTCTTCGAGAATGTCTGCACCCATGACTGGAACCTCGAACAGGATCGCGGCCGCCGCTGGGAAGATGCCGAGGCGCTGCTGGTGGAGAAGTTCCCGGAGAGGGAAGAACACATCCGCTTCTTCCGCAAGTTCTGGCACGAGATGGTCTCGCATTCCTATGACGACAGCGTCGCAATCATGGTTGGCCTGATCGACAGCGGCCACGATGTGACCATGCTGACCAACTTCGCCTCCGACACCTTCCGCGAAGCGCAGAAGATGTTCCCGTTCCTCACCTTGCCGCGCGGCGTCACCGTTTCCGGCGACATCAAGCTCATCAAGCCGGACGTCGCGATTTACGAGCTGCACGCCCGCGACTTCGGCCTCAACCCCGCAGCCACCCTCTTCATCGATGACACGCTCATCAATGTGGAAGGCGCAAAGGCGGCAGGCTGGCAGGCGGTGCAGTTCACCGGCGCGGAAAAGCTGAAGCAGGATCTGCAGGATTATGGGGTGGAGGTGTAGGATACCGACCCTGATATCACTTCATGTCAAGGATTAGGGTTCATTCACCCAGTCCTCATGTCCATGGCGCACGCGGACGATGAACACTTCGTCGTCCGCGTCGATCCTATAGACAACCAGATGCGCCCTGAAGCGATGAATGCGCAGCGGCGGCAGCAATTCGTCCCGTTCGCGCCCCGCTCCTGGTCCCTGCGAATAAGATCGCGCACATAGTCGCTGGCGTTGGAGTAACGGCCTGTTTTCGACTGGGCCTCGACCCATTCCTTCATCGGGCTAGGCAACGATATATTCATGGTCGCCATCTGTATCTCCTTTGAAGACAGGGCGCAGAATTTGGCAAAGTTTGTCAAAACAGATCGGGAAAAGAAATTGGCGCAGGCGGAAATGGCGGTCTCCGGCCTGCGCCAGTCCTGCCGCAAGCGGCATCGGACGCAATGTTTTTGTGAGCCTTCCGAACCGGATTTTCACAACCACTGCTTTGATTGAGACAGTACTGGCCGTCTCTTGCGCGAAACTTGTCTAACTAAAATTATATATTCGAAAATACCAACGCCCGACACCGAGGTGCCGGGCGTTGGTCGTTCTCCATCCGGGACTGAAGGTACTAAACCGGACAGAGACGTATTCTGACAAGGGCGGGCGGTGGATCGTCCGTCTCCAGCCTTCACGGCTCTCGACTATTCGGCCTTTGCCATTTCACTGCGGATGATGGTTCTGAGATCGTCGATCGGCTTCAGGTCGTCGCCATCCTCGAAATGCCAGAATGTCCATCCGTTGCATGCATCGAGACCCTGCACCTTCGCGCCGAGGCGATGAATGGAGCCGGCGGTCCCGCCGGATGCAAGGGTACCATCGGCACGAATAATGGCACTATAACGGCGTCTTACATCCGTCAGTACCTGGCCGGGGCGGACGAGGCCGCTTTCCACCAGCGTGTTGAAGGCGACTCGCGGTTCGGCCTTCTTGCCGGTCATGACGGTCAGTTCCGCCTTGCCGAGTGGCTCGACGGCGGCGATGCGGGCGGATGCCGCGTCGATGTAATCCTGTTCGCGCTCGATGCCGACGAAGTGGCGGCCAAGGCGTTTTGCAACGGCACCCGTGGTGCCGGAACCGAAGAACGGGTCAAGCACGATATCGCCCGGCTTGGTGGAGGCCATGATGATGCGTGCGAGCAAAGCTTCCGGCTTCTGGGTGGGATGCACCTTCTTGCCGTCGTCGCCCTTCAAGCGTTCGTGGCCGCTGCAGATCGGGAACAGCCAGTCCGAGCGCATCTGCACATCGTCATTGGAGGCCTTCAGCGCATCGTAGTTGAAGGTGTAGTTCTTGGCTTTCGGATCGCGGCTCGCCCAGATCATGGTCTCATGGGCGTTCTGGAAACGGCGGCCCTTGAAGTTGGGCATGGGGTTGGACTTGCGCCAGACGATATCGTTCAAGATCCAGAAATCGAGGTTCTGGAGCATGGCGCCGACGCGGAAGATATTGTGATAGGAGCCGATGACCCAGATGGTGCCATTGGGCTTCAGCACCCGGCGGCAGGCAAGCAGCCAGGCGCGGGTGAAGGCATCGTAAGCTTCGAAGGAGGCGAACTGGTCCCATTCGTCGTCGACGGCATCGACCAGCGACTGATCGGGCCGGTGCAACGTGCCGCCAAGCTGGAGATTATAGGGCGGATCGGCGAAAATCGCATCCACCGACTGGCTCGGGAGGGCATCCAAGGCAGCGACACAATCACCTTTGATGATGCTGTCTTTCCAGGCGTCGCTCTCGCCCGCACGATCAAAACCGGCACGCCGAAAATCGGCCAGCGGAAAAACTGCTGCCATTGGTACTCGCTCCATACGCTTACTCTCTACTGACGCTTATGGTTACCGAAGATGGTTATCAAAGCCTGAACAAGTCACGGAAAATGCGAAATAAATGGCTGTTGCAACGCGCAGGCGCGATTTGCAACGCCAGGCGGGGAACCCGAAGCGCGGCAAAAACGTTGTGCGCAATGGGTTCTCCAGTTCCGCCTGTTCCGGGCTCAGGGAGGACCGGTCTGGCAGGGGGGAATCCGCAATGGGGTCCGTGATGAAAATGGCTTCTTTTTCCATGAATGTCGTTTGCGCCGCTTTTTTCGCAACGGCGCTGCCGGCGCTGTCGCAGGCGCAGGAACCGGCCCCGCAATATAACGTCGTCACCGACGCGGTGCTGTTCGATGGCGGCCCCTCGCTCGGCAATAGCGGCAGGGTGCGGTGGGATTTCTACAAGGCCGACCGGACCGGCGCGCGCACCGACGTGAATGCCGGCGGCTCCTATGACGCGACCTTCGAGGCGAAGCTGCCGACTGGCAAATATGTCGGCCTGGCGGCACTCGGCAATGTGACCCGCGAAGTGCCCTTCGAGGTAAAGGAGGGAAGCATCGCGCGGCCGAAGGTGAATTTCGACGCGGCGGAACTGACCGTCGTGCCAAAACGCAGCGCGGGCGGCGATGTGGAAACGCAGGCGAAAACCGAAATAACCAGGGGCGATTTCAAGGACAGTGTCTACGGCCAGAATACCGTCTTCGTGCCGGCGGGCGAGATCACCCTTACCGGCAGCATAGGCCCGGCGCGGGCTGAGGAAACCCTTGCCATCAAGGCCGGCGAGAAGATCAACCACGAACTGGTCATTCCGAGCGGGGTGGTCGTCGCCAAGGCGGTTTATGCGGAAGGCGGCAGGACCGTCGAAACGGATGATATCCGCTTCGAGGCCATGTCGGCCAAGGAAACGCTGGATGGCACGCGCGAGACCATCAACGGCATTTACGGCACCGGCAAGATGATGGAAATGCCGGCCGGGGATTTCGTCATGCGCGCCCGTCTCGGCAAGGTGACGGTGGAACAGCCTTTCACCGTGACGGCCGGGAAACGCACGGAAATCACCCTCGATCTCGATGCGGGCGTTCTCGCAATCACCGCCCCTGGTGCTGAACGGATCGATATCGTTGAAACGACCAGGGATATTCAGGGCACGCAGAAGGAGATTTCCGGCCGTTACGGCACGAAACATCAGGAAACCCTGCATCCCGGCGATTATTCGGTGAAGGTAAGCTACGACAAGAAATCCGGCCGTGACCCGAAGGAGATCAGGGCGACCGTCAAGGCGGCGGAGCGGACCGAAACGACTGTGGCGGAGTAGTCGCGTTGGGGCGTCACAATTTCCGGCCCGACGGCCCATATTTGGGCCTGAGCATCGGGTGCATCGAAGGACGCGTCGCATCCTTCGGCACGACCTGTAACGGCGTACCGATTTTCACGCCGGCAAAACCCGAGGCCGCGATGCGGTCGCAAAGCCTGATCCACTGACAGCCGCGACAGGCCTGCCGGATGTCTCCGGCAGCGAAAGCCGCGCGCATTTTCGCGAGAAAATCCGGCGTCGCCTGCAGCCTTTTGCCCGCGACTAGTGTTTCGCCCAGAAGCGCCGAAACCGAGAGACGGGCCGTCTCGTCCCGTTGCACCACGCCTTCGTTGAAACAGTGCGCATGGCTTTCGCAGAGCAGGCCCTCGCAGATGTCGTCCGCCCCTTCCACCAGTTCGATATCTTCGCCCGCATTCAACCGGGCGGCGACACGGTCGTAATTTTCCACGAAGCCGGATGTGTAGCCCTTGCCGATATAGGTCAGCATGCAGAGAAGGTGGTGGGGCCGCAGGCGGACGGTCACGGGGCCGCCCTATCCAACGATGGCGAAGGCGTCACGCACCGAGCCGGACGAGGTGCGGATCGCCTTGCGGCCGATCCATTGCACATGTCCGTCAAGAATGCGCACCGCCTCCTCGGCGCGGCCGCCGCGCAGCGCGTCGATGATGGCACGGTGATCGGTATCGGTGCGGCGCTCCCAGCCGGCCCGCCAGGTGGAAAACAGGAAACGGGCGCTCGCCGCATGCAGGCCGTCGATCGCCTCCATCAGGCGCGGCATGTTGCAGGGTGCGGTGATGAGGCGGTGGAAACGACGATTGGCCTCCTCCCAATGCTGCACATCGACGGCGCTATCGCCTTCGAGCGTCGCAGCCTCCGCCTGATCGAGAATGGCGGGTGTCATGTTGGGAATGGCGTGGCGCAGCGCCAGCACCTCGAGGGCTGCGCGCATTTCCGCCACTTCACGCACGTCGTCGAGACCGAAATCCGCGACCCTCACACCCCGGCGCGGAATGCTGGCGGCCAGACCCTGCGCTTCCAGCCGGCGGAAGGCCTCGCGCACCGGCACATGCGAGGCGCCAAATTCGGCGGCGATATGATCCTGCCGAAGACGTTCGCCCGGCGACAGCTCGCCGCGAACGATGCGGTCGGCCAGCGTGCGGCTGATGCGTGCGGCAATGGTGTCTTCAGGCGTGTTTTTCACTGTCTTGGGCATAACATCCCATAACGCATATGGCGCGACTGTGTGTAGCGGTTTTTACGCCCTCCATATACGCAAAGCCGAATATTGGAAGCCCGGCTTGCTTGCCGCATTCCCGCCAAGCTATGAGCCGGGCGGGACCGACCCTTGCGGGTGAGCCGGTTGAGCTTGGCGCGGACATGGTCTAAAAGCCCGGCATCATTTCTTCCAAACAAATCCGATACGGGAGCGCCCATGAGCGGCTTCGACCTCATTATTTTCGACTGCGACGGCGTTCTGGTCGATTCCGAAATCATCGCGGCGCAGGTGGAATCCCGCCTTTTGACCGAGGCCGGTTATCCGATCTCCGTCGAGGAAATGGGCGAGCGCTTCGCCGGCATGACCTGGAAGAACATTCTCCTGCAGGTGGAAAACGAAGCGAGCATTCCGCTTTCCGCCTCGCTGCTCGACAAATCGGAAAAACTGCTCGACATGCGGCTGGAACGCGATGTGAAGATCATCGAAGGCGTCAAATTCGCACTCTCGCGTCTGACGACGCCACGCTGCATCTGCTCCAACTCCTCCAGCCATCGGCTTGACATGATGCTGACGAAGGTGGGCCTGAAGCCCTATTTCGCGCCGCATATCTATTCCGCCAAGGACCTTGGCGCCGACCGCGTGAAGCCAAAACCCGATATCTTCCTGCATGGTGCGGCGCAATTCGGTGTTTCTCCCGACCGCGTGGTCGTGGTCGAGGATTCCGTGCACGGCATCCACGGCGCGAGAGCCGCCGGCATGCGGGTCATCGGCTTTACCGGCGCATCCCACACCTATCCGAGCCACGCCGACCGACTGACGGATGCCGGCGCCGAAACGGTGATCTCGCGCATGCAGGACCTGCCGGCGGTGATTGCGGCGATGGCGGAGTGGGAAGGCGCTTTTTGAGTTGTGAAAGCGCTTCTTTCGTGATCTGACTTGCTGCATTGATATTTTAATAAATGTAGCTACATTAATTCATGAAAATCATATGGGACGAGCCCAAGAGGCTCGCCAATATCGAGAAGCACGGTTTCGACTTTGCGGATATCGATGGCTTTGACTGGGATAACGCCATCATCGAGAAAAGCCTGACCGGACCTGGAAGTTCGCGCTTCAAAGCGATTGGATATTTTCGGAACGGGACTATGGCTGTCGTTTTTGCGACTGTCGGAACAGAAGCGATATCCATCATCAGCTTCCGACGGGCAAGTTCCAGGGAAAGAAGGAGGTTGCCATGGCCAAAGTTGCAAAACTAAAAAAATTCAAACCCGGACGCGGCTATACCGAAGCGGATTGGGACGCTGTCGATTTCCCGGAAATGACCGATGAGGAACTCGCAAATGCGCGTCCTGCCCGAGAGGTTCTGCCCCCCGCCTTTTTCGAGGCCATTGACGAGTTTCGTAAGTCGCGTGGTCGCCCGGCGTTGGAAAAGCCAAAAAAACAGGTAACTTTACGCCTTGATGAGGACGTGCTGGAGCGTTTTCGCGAGGGCGGCAGAGGGTGGCAGAGCCGCATCAACGACGCTTTGCGCAAGGCTGCCGGAATCTAAAGGCGCCATTCCATTTAAGGCCGGAGCCTGCCAAGCAGCCTCCGGCTTCGCTTTTTTCCCGTCAGATCACCGGCGCTTCGTCTTCGCCTTCGCGCCCTGCTCGGCAAAACCGATATAGACGCTGACCGATTTCGGTGCGCCGCCCGGTCCGTTGGGGATGGCGACGTGGTCGTTGTTGAAGATGAACTGCGTGCCGGCCCCGCCTGCGGGGACATCGATGGCGAAATTGGTCGTTTCGCCGTAAATCTCGCCATCGCCATCCTTCACCGTCACGCGGATCGGCACGGTGACGCGGCCGGGCTTGGCCATCGGGCCGGGAACGAGGCGGCCCTGGGCCAGCACGTTTACGGTGAGCGTCGATTCATTGGCGGTGCAGGAGCGCGTGGTATCGGACAGCGAGACCTGATAGGCGAGCTTCTGCGGATCGTCCTTGGCGCCACCGGTGTAGACGCGGTGAACGGCACTGGCGTCGAGAACCGTCACAGCCGGGCAGTTGGCCTGAACCACGGCAGCCGTCGGCGCGGCCTGCGCTGTCGGCGGGTTGACGGCAAGCGAGTCCGACGGGTTGGAGGAATTGCATCCTGCAACAACGGCCAGAAGCGACATCGCGGCGGACAAACGCAAGAAATTCCCTGACACTCTTCTAATTCCCTCTCCATTGTCCCGGAACAGAACCGGAGACGCTGTTTATTGACCTTTCACCCAGGTTGGCGATGGTCTATAGCAGCGACGCCGGAAAAAATCGATTGGCATGTTCGGTTTTGCTTGAATTTTCAGAAAAGCCCTTCATTAGCTGCCCAATCGCCTCATTCCGGCGAGACGCTGCGCAAAAGATGCCGATCACACCGGCAACGGATAAGGGACTATCTCGTGGAATATGTATCGACCAGGGGTGCGGCCCCTTCGCTTGGTTTTTGCGACGCGCTTCTGGCGGGCCTTGGCCGTGACGGCGGGCTTTATGTTCCGCGCAAGTGGCCTTCCATGTCGAAGAAGGAAATCCGCAACCTGCGCGGCAAGTCCTACCAGGACGTCGCCTTCGAGGTTCTCTACCGTTTCACCGGCGGCGAAATTCCGGCCGACAAGTTCAAGGCGATGATCGACGACGCCTATGCGACCTTCCGCCATCCGGCCGTCGTTCCGCTGGTCCAGACCGGCCCGAATACGTTCGTTCTCGAGCTTTTCCACGGCACCACGCTCGCCTTCAAGGATGTGGCGATGCAGCTTCTCGCCCGCCTGATGGATTACACGCTTACCCAGCGTGGCGAGCGCGCCACCATCGTCGGCGCCACTTCGGGTGACACCGGCGGTGCAGCGATCGACGCCTTTGCCGGGCGTGAGCGCACCGATATCTTCATCCTCTTCCCGAACGGCAAGGTCTCGCCGGTGCAGCAGCGCCAGATGACGACCTCGACGGCTTCCAACGTGCATGCGCTGGCGATCAACGGCAATTTCGACGATTGCCAGACGCTGGTGAAGGAGATGTTCAACGACGTGAAGTTCCGCGACGGCGTGAAGCTTTCCGGCGTCAACTCCATCAATTGGGCGCGCATCATGGCGCAGGTGGTCTATTATTTCACCGCCTCGCTTTCGCTGGGCGGCCCTGACCGGAAGATTTCCTTCACCGTTCCGACCGGCAATTTCGGCGATATTTTCGCAGGTTACGTCGCCAAGAAGATGGGCCTGCCGATCGACAAGCTCATCATCGCCACCAATGACAACGACATTCTGGCGCGTACGCTGAAGACCGGCCGTTACGAGATGCGCGGCGTCAAGCCCACCACCTCGCCTTCGATGGACATCCAGATTTCGTCCAACTTCGAGCGCCTGCTGTTTGAAGCCTATGACCGCGATTCCGCCGCGGTGAAGGCGTCGATGGATGGCCTGAAGCAGTCTGGCGCATTTGAAATTCCGCCGCACGCGCTGAAATTCATCAAGAAGGATTTCCGCGCCGGCCGCGCCACCGAAAAGCAGGTGGCAGCGACCATTCGCGACACGCTGGAAAAGACCGGTTATCTCATCGATCCGCATACGGCGACCGGTGTTTTCGTAGCGGAAAAGCACGAAAAGGCGGGAAGCCCGATGGTGGTTCTGTCGACCGCCCACCCGGCTAAATTCCCGGCCGCCGTAAAATCCGCTTGCGCAATCGACCCGGCGCTTCCAGTATGGTTAGCTGACATTATGAACCGGGAGGAGCGTTTCGATATTCTGGATGCGGAACTGAAAGCCGTGGAAACCTTCATCGGCAAACATGCACGCGCCGGCAAATAGAGACGCGGAAAGACGTTGAGTATGAGAGTAAATTTGACCCGGCTTTCGTCCGGGTTGACCGTTGTTACGGAAAGAATGCCACATCTCGAAAGCGTCGCTCTTGGGGTGTGGATCAAATCCGGTTCCCGCAACGAGACGACTGCCGAGCACGGCATCGCCCATCTTCTCGAACATATGGCGTTCAAGGGCACGGCGCGGCGCACTGCCCGGCAGATCGCCGAGGAGATCGAGAATGTCGGCGGCGAAGTCAATGCTGCGACATCGACGGAAACGACCTCCTATTATGCCCGCGTCCTCAAGGACCATGTTCCGCTCGCCGTCGATATCCTTGCAGATATCCTGACGGAATCGCTCTTCGACGAGGATGAGCTGGAGCGCGAGAAAAACGTCATCCTCCAGGAAATCGGCGCTGCGACCGATACGCCTGACGACGTGATCTTCGACAATTTCTCCGGTGTCGCCTATCGCGACCAGACGATCGGCCGGCCGATCCTCGGCACGCCGGAAACCGTGCAATCCTTCACCAGTGGCGAGATCCGTCATTATCTTGCTCGCAATTACACGACGGACCGCATCTTCGTCGTCGCGGCCGGCGCGGTCGATCACGAAAGCTTCGTGAAGCAGGTGGAAGAGCGTTTCGCTTCGCTGCCGCTCGTGCCCGCGGCACCGCCCGTCATGGAAAAGGCAATCTATACCGGCGGCGAAATCCGCGAGACCCGCGACCTCATGGATGCGCAGGTGCTGCTCGGTTTCGAAGGCAAGGCCTATCACGCCCGCGATTTCTATTGTTCGCAGATTCTCGCCAATATTCTCGGCGGCGGCATGTCCTCTCGCCTCTTCCAGGAAGTGCGTGAGGCGCGCGGCCTGTGTTATTCCGTTTATGCCTTCCATTGGGGTTTTTCCGATACCGGCATTTTCGGCGTGCATGCGGCGACCGGCGGCAACGACCTGCCTGAACTGATGCCCGTCATCGTTGACGAATTGCGCAAGTCTTCCCAGATCATCCATCAGGAAGAAATCGACCGCGCCCGCGCACAGATCCGTGCGCAATTGCTGATGGGACAGGAAAGCCCTGCCGCCCGCGCCGGCCAGATCGCCCGGCAGATGATGCTTTACGGCCGCCCCATCCCCAATGAGGAGATGATGGAGCGCCTGGAACACATCACCCGGGAACGCCTGACCGATCTTGCGGGCCGGCTGTTTTTCGATACAGTTCCGACATTGTCTGCAATCGGCCCGCTCGAACATCTGCCGCCGCTTTCAGACATCACTGCCGCGCTTTCCGCGCAGCAGCCCGCAAGGATAAAGGCGAACGGATAAACCGATATGAGGGCGGGATTTAAAGGCGAAGACCGCTCACCTTTTTCGCCATCCCGTTCGCGGATGGCGATGTCTGCCGCACAGGGATCGTGAATGCTGCGTTTTCTTTCCCGACATAACGATACGCCCGAACTGCGCAGCGCCAATCACCTTCTCAGACTGCCGCGTTACGGCGACTTCAAGCAATGGCATGTGCTCCGCTCGGAAAGCCGGCAGTTTCTCCAGCCCTGGGAACCGACCTGGCGTCCGGACGAGCTGACGGAAGGCGCCTTCCGCACACGCGTGGTGCGCAACGGCCAGGAATTTTCCTCCGGCACCGCCGTCTCGTTCCTGCTCTTCGAAAAGGAGACGCTCTTGGTCGGCGGCATCACCATCGGTTACATCCGCCGGGGTGCGGCGCAGAGCTGCATGATCGGCTACTGGATTGGCGAGCGCTACGCCGCGCAAGGCCATATGTCTGCCGCATTAAAATTGGTAATACCATACATCTTTAACGGACTTCAGTTGCACCGTATCGAGGCAGCCTGTATTCCGGAAAACTTCAAAAGCATCCGGCTTCTCGAAAATGCCGGGTTCCAGCGGGAAGGTCTCTTGCGGGAATATCTGAAAATCAATGGCCAATGGCGGGATCATATGATGTTTTCCCTTCTTGCCGACAAGCAAAGCTCCGGCGGAACGAAGTACGATACATGACCTACACTCACACTGCGCCTTGCCTTGCGAAACGTCTGGCGGCAATCGCGCTGGCTGCGCCGTTTTTCCTGCTGTTTCTGCTTTTCGCTTCCCATTCCTTTGCTTTCGAGCCGGTGAAGATTTCCCGTGACGACACGGCGCTCGATCTCACCGCGACGACCGATATCTATGCCAATCAGGGTGAAGCCTTTCAGGTCTCGACCGCGCCCGGCCCGGACGGCATCCGCCGCCGTATCGAAGTGCGCGCCAGTTCCAACGATCATCAGGGTGACTGGGCGGTTTTTGCGCTCGCCAACGTCTCCGAAGAGCAGCTGGAGCGCGTCATCGTCGCCCCGCATTTCCGCCTCGTCAATTCCAAGCTGTTCTGGCCCGATCTCGGTTCGCAGCGCATCATGGCCATCACCCCGAGCGAGGGCTTCGCGCTTGACCGGCAGCCGAGCCCGGATGCCGACGTTTTCCGCATCACGCTCAATCCCGGCTCCGTCATCACCTTCGTCGCCGAGCTTTCCACGCCGCAGCTGCCGCAGATCTATCTGTGGGAACCGGAAGCCTACAAGGACACGATCAACGCGTTCACGCTCTATCGCGGCATCGTGCTCGGCATCGCCGGCCTGCTGGCCGTGCTTTTGACCATTCTCTTCGTCGTCAAGGGCACCTCGGTGCTGCCGGCATCGGCCGCGCTCGCCTGGGCGGTGCTGGCCTATATCTGCGTCGATTTCGGCTTTCTCGAAAAGCTCATCACCGTCACATCCAGCGATCAGCGAATATGGAGGGCGGGCGCGGAAGTGGCGCTCGCCTCCAGCTTCGTGGTCTTCCTCTTCACCTATCTCAATCTCAACCGATGGCACGCGCATCTGGGTTATGCGACCTTTGCCTGGGTGGTGGGGCTGGCGCTGCTGTTCGGCGTTGCGATCTACGACCCTTCGGTCGCCTCCGGTATCGCCCGCGTCTCCTTCGCGCTGACGGCGACGGCCGGTATCGCGCTGATCATCTATCTCGGCTTCAACCGTTACGACCGGGCGATTTTGCTCGTGCCCTCCTGGGCTCTCATCCTCGTCTGGCTGTTCGGCAGCTGGCTGACGGTGACGGGACAGCTGGACAACGACATCGTGCAGCCCGCACTCGGCGGAGGGCTGGTGCTGATCGTGCTTCTGATCGGCTTCACCGTCATCCAGCATGCCTTTGCCGGCAGCGCCTATCAGCAGGGCCTGTTCTCCGATCTCGAGCGGCAATCGCTGGCGCTGACGGGCAGCGGCGATACCGTCTGGGACTGGGACGTGACGCGTGACCGCATCGTCACCACGCCCGACATTTCCAACCGGCTGGGGCTGGAACCCGGCACCATGCATGGCGCCGCGCGCAACTGGTTGCCGCGCCTGCACCCGGATGACCGCGACCGCTTCAAGGCAACGCTCGACGTGCTGCTCGACCATCGCAAGGGCCGCCTCAACCACGAATTCCGCATCCGCGCCGAGGATGGTCATTTCCACTGGCTGCAAATTCGCGCCCGTCCGGTTCTCGGTTCCAACGGCGAAATCATCCGCTGCGTCGGCACCATCACCGATATCACCGAACAGAAAAACTCGGTCGAGCGGCTGTTGCAGGATGCGATGAACGACAATCTGACCGGGCTTCCGAACCGGCAGGTCTTCCTCGACCGTCTGCAATCGATATTGAACCTCTCTCCCGACAGCGAGGGTGTGCGGCCAACCGTGATGGCGATCGATATCGACCGTTACAAGCTGGTCAATGACACACTCGGCATTGCTGCCGGCGACAATATCCTCATCGCGCTCACCCGCCGCCTGCGCCGCCTGCTGAAACCGCAGGATACGCTGGCGCGTCTCGGCGGTGATGAATTCGGCCTGATCCTGACATCCGAGCGCGATCCACAGCGTGTCGCCGATTTCGCCGATGCGGTGAACAAGGCGATCATGGTGCCGATCAATTTCGCTAACCGCGAAATCATCCTCACCGCCTCGATCGGCCTCGTCTCGTGGATCGACCAGCAGGAAAGTGCCGCCGGATTGCTCAGCGATGCGGAACTGGCCATGTACCGCGCCAAGCGCGCCGGCGGCAATCGCGTCGAGCCGTTCCGCCCGGCCTTCCGCACGTCAGGCACCGACCGGCTGCAAATGGAAAGCGACCTGCGCCGCGCCATCGAGCGCAAGGAACTGTCGCTGGCCTATCAGCCGATCGTCAAGCTTGACGATGGCGAACTGGCCGGTTTCGAGGCCCTGATGCGCTGGGAGCATCCCAAGCGCGGCAATATTCCGCCGAGCGAGTTCATTCCGATTGCGGAGGCCTCCGGCCTGATCGAACCGCTCGGCATGTTCGCGCTGGAACGGGCGGCGACCGATCTGATGGACTGGCAGCACGCCATCGAGAAGATGCCGATCTTCATTTCCGTCAATATTTCCAGCGCGCAATTGCTGAACAACGAATTGTACAACGACGTGCGCAGCATGCTGACCCGCACACGTTGCAATCCGCAGCAGCTGAAGCTGGAACTGACGGAATCGGTCGTCATGGAAAATCCGGAACAGGCGAGGCTCGTGCTTTCCAAGCTCAAGGAAACCGGCCTCAGTCTCGCCATGGATGATTTCGGCACCGGCTATTCGTCGCTCGCCTATCTCACCCGCTTCCCCTTCGACACCATCAAGCTCGACAAGGCGCTGGTGGCCAATACCAGCGACAAACGCAACGTGCTCTTGCGCTCCGTCATCGCCATGGCGCGCGCGCTTGACATGCAGGTGGTGGCGGAAGGCATCGAAACACCTGAGGATGCGGCGGAACTGTCGCGCATGAACTGCCATTTCGGCCAGAGCTTCCTGTTCGGCACCCCCGTCTCGGGCGATGCGGCACTGAAGCTTCTGCGGGAACGGTTTCAGCCAACGAAGCGGGCTTCGTAAGGGGTATTGAGGCGGGAAGTAATAGAAGGTCACTCTATTACTTCCGTCAACCGGCCTTGAGCCGGAATCCAGCCGACGCGCGTCTGCGTGGCGGAAAGAGTCTTTTCAGCCCAAAGACTTGGGCTGGCTGGATACCGGCTCAAGGCCGGTATGACGGAGATGGGGAAGCACGCTTTCCCAGACTATCAACTCTCGTATTCGCTAACCCATTGCCGCCTGCGGCACATCCGCCGCCACCTTCCCATGCAGGAGGTCGTGAATGAATTCCATCTTCGTCACCACCGGCGGCGTCAGCACGAAGGGATAGAGGTCCGCCTCCCCCATGCTGCGCTGGATGGAGTTGATGGCAACGCTGAGCGGGATCCAGGCCTTGACCAGCTGTGCGGCGCTGCGGGCATTGTAGGGGTCGAAGGTCACCTCCGCCGCCATTTCCTCATGTCCGTCCGGATCGATCGCCACACCGAAGGCGCGTGCGGTCTCGAGTGTATCGACGATATGCAGGTAATGGGCGAAACATTCGGCGAAATCCTCCCAGGGGTGGACCGAGGCATAGGAGCTGATGAAATTCTCCTGCCAGTCGGGGCGCGGCCCGGCATCGTAATTGCGTTGCAGAGCCGCGTCATAATCCTCGCGCTCGTCGCCGAAGACGGCACGGCAGGCCTCCAGCCGGTTCTCGTCCCGCACCAGCTTGTTCCAGATGAAATGACCGACCTCGTGGCGGAAATGGCCGAGCATGGTTCGATAGGGCTCGTTCATGTTGGCGCGCACCTGCTCGCGCGTCACATCATCGGCTTCCGCCGCGCGGATGGCGATAAGGCCTTCATCATGGCCGGTCATGGCGGGTATGACGGAACCGTCGGGCGCCACCTCATCGACCAGAAAGTCGAAAACGAGACCGCCGGCCGGATCGGCATCCCGATTGGGATGCGGCAGGCCAAGGCGAAGGATCGAATAAAACAGGTGCCGCTGCGCCTGGCTGATGCGGCGCCATTGCGCAATCCCCTGCTCGGTCGCAATGTCAGGCACCAGGCGATTGTGGCTGCAGGCCGGGCAAAAGGCGCTGGCGCTTTCCGCAGGCACCGACCAGTTGCAGATATCGTTGACCTCATTGGCACAAAACCGCACCTGTTTTTCCGGCTCCGCGACGATCTGCCAGTTCGGTTCACCCACAGGCGCCAGCGCTTCCATGGCAAGCCGTTCCGGCACGAAGGCCAGACGATGGCCGCAGGAGACGCAGAAGCGATTGTCGAAATGAACCGGCTGGCCGCAGGACGCGCAGGAGAAAAGCTTCATGGATGAAACCCTTGCGATGATCGGGAGGAGGCAGACATAAAATGCGGACGTGACGACGTGACGATCGGGTCGCCCTGCCCCATACACGACAAGAGCGCATGTGCGATAACACATGCGCTCCATGCGCCTGCCGTGGGAGAGGCGCATCAATTTATGCAGGATTACATGCGGTCGATGGCACCCTTGACGGCATCCTTTGCCTTGCCGACGGAGGTCTGAACCTTGCCCTTGGTTTCCTGGGCGGCACCCTTGGCGCGCAATTCATTGTTGCCCGTCGCTTCGCCGATGTTCTTCTTGACCTTGCCAGCAACTTCGTTGGCTTTACCGGCGATCTTGTCGGATGTGCTACCCATATGACTGCTCCCTAGTTGAGCCGTACTGTCTGTCCGGCTTTCCGGGTGAGTAACGTCAGGGGGCAAGTTTTGGTTCCAGCCCGCAAGCGCAGGCGGTGCTGCGGAGGGTCAGGCGTGGCCGGCATCCGTGGAGAGCATGCGGGCATCGACGCCCATCAGGGCCAGCGCCCGCTCGTATTTATTGTCCAGCCCACGGTCGAAGATCAGCTCTTCCGCCGCCGGGCAATTCAGCCAGCCATTATTGGCGATCTCGTTTTCCAGCTGGCCCGGCCCCCAGCCGGCATAACCGAGCATCATGGTGGCCCTTTGCGGGCCGCGGCCATTGGAGATGGCGCGGACGATATCGAGCGTTGCCGTCAGCGAAATATCGTCGCTGACCGGAATGGAGGATTCGCTCAGATAATCATCCGAATGCAGCACGAAACCGCGACCGGATTCGACCGGACCGCCGCACTGGATCGGAAACTCGCGGGTGCGGTTGGGCAGCATGATGGCGTCGTTGCTGTCCACCAGTTTCAGATGCAGCAGGATATCGGTAAAGGTGATCTGTTGCGGCCGGTTGATGATGAAGCCCATGGCGCCGGCATCCGAATGGGCGCAGATATAGATCACCGAACGGGCAAAATTGCCATCGTCCAGCCCCGGCATCGCGATGAGGAACTGACCATCGAGAAAGCCACGTTCGCGTTTGTCCATCAGGGTTGAAAAGCTCACCGGCGCCTCCAGCAGACCGAATTCCGTCATTCAAACGGTAAACGGCGTTCGCACTTCGACAAAGGACAGGATGCGACATAGCGCCCGATCAATCAACCGAAAATGATGAACCGCACGAATTCGTAACTGGTCCGCCAGCCGATGTTGGGTTAGACGGAAAGTATGAGCGTCAGGATATTCTTTCGATTTTCACATCTTCGTCTCGTGGCCGCATTTGCCGCCCTCCTCGGCGGCGCTGAAGCCGCCCGGGCCGAAATTACCGACTGGGCCAGAAGCGAAGGCGGCCAGATGCGCGTGGCAAGCCTTGCCATGGATGCGAATGGCGTGCTGCGCGGCGTGCTGCAGATCGAGCCGAAGGACGGCTGGATAACCTATTGGCGCGAGCCCGGTGAAGCCGGCATACCGCCCCAGATCACGCTCGATCCGGCCAGCGGCGCGACGCTTGCTGCCATGGCCTATCCCGTTCCGAAGCTCATCAAGAACGGTGACATCACCGATATCGGCTATGATCACGCCGTCAGCCTGCCCTTTCAGCTGAAAGCCGCCGACCCGGCGGCGAGCGGGAAGATCGACCTCACCGCCTTCATCGGTGTATGCCAGAATATCTGTATTCCCTTCGAGGCGAAGTTTTCAATCGAGCGCGGCAATGCCGGCGCTGACGACAATGAGGAACGCCGCCTTCTCGAGGAGGCGCGCGAGACGCTGCCCGAGGCGGCTTCCGACGATTTCAAGGTGATCGATTTCCACATCACGCCCGACAAGACCATGCTCGGCGTGCAGCTGCAATTGCCGGAAAACGCACCGAAGGAGACCGAGATCTTTATCGCCGGCCCTTCCGGTTTTGCCTATTACGAACCGCAGAACATGGTGCGCGACAAGCGCAAGCTCTCCTTCTACATGAACATCAAGGGCCTGCCGAAAACCTATCAGGTGCAGGGCAACAGCTGGCCCATTCTGGTCAAATCCGGCGATCGGGCGATGGAAACGATGCTGAATTTTCCCAAGCCCTGAGCGGGTGTCCGGCATGTGGCATTTCAAACGAAAACCGCATGACAGATTTCATGTCCCTGCTCTATAGTCGCGCCGAACCGAACGGCCACAGGAGCATGGACATGACCATCAAGATCGGCGAAAAACTGCCTTCCGCAACCTTCAAGGAAAAGACGGCCGATGGCCCGGTGGAAACCACCACGGACGCCCTTTTCGGCGGCAAGAAGGTGGTGCTTTTCGCCGTGCCCGGCGCTTTCACCCCCACCTGCTCGCTGAACCACCTGCCGGGCTATCTCGAAAACCGCGATACCATTCTCGCCAAGGGCGTGGATGACATCGCCGTCGTCTCCGTCAATGACTGGCACGTCATGGGCGCCTGGGCGCAATCATCCGGCGGCCAGGGCAAGATTCACTTCCTGGCGGACTGGGATGCCGCCTTCACCAAGGCGCTTGGCCTCGACGCCGATCTTTCCGCCGGCGGCCTCGGCGTGCGCTCCAAGCGCTATTCCATGCTGATTGAAGACGGCGTGGTGAAATCTCTGAATGTCGAAGAGAACCCCGGCCAGGCGACCGTTTCGGCCGCTGCGGCGATGATCGAGCAGCTTTAAAAAGCTCACCACTTAAATACAAATAACGCCAGACATTCATCAGGCCCGCGAGTATAATTTCGTGGGCCTGGACCGCCACCACGGAGGGCGACGATGCCGACATATGGGTTCGGCCGGATGGAAGGTCATAGTCTGACCGGCCACGCCCTTTTTATACATTCATGTCGAACACCAGAAGCCCGGCCAGACCGCCATCGGTGAGCGAAACCAGCCGCTCCCCCACATCCATGTGCTTGGGATGGGCGAGATAGGCGTCACGGGCTTCCGGGCTTTCCAGCGTCACGATGAAGCCGTCGACGAAACCGCCGTTCAGGCCTTCGGGCGAGACATTCTGGCCGTATTTAACGTCGATGATCCCCGGTATTTCGTCCTTCAGGGCTGCAATCGCCTCGAAAACGGCATGTTTTTCAGAGGATGCCGTCGCAGCCTTGAACCTTAGAAATACACAATGCAGGATCATCCGAATGTCTCCTCCGCTGGAACGCCGTCCGGCTGTTTGACGACAAGATAAGTCGGGTTTCGGTTTTCACAACCCCCAATCGGTCCCAATCAGGCCCCAATCGGGATTGAGCGTCGCGCCCGTTCCGGGCCTGTCCCACCGGCAAGAAAGCAGGCTTGCGTTACCGGCGTTTGAAGGGCTCCATGCCCTTGCGCGCCAATTCATCGGCACGTTCGTTTTCGGGATGGCCGGCATGGCCCTTCACCCAATGCAGCGTAACCTTGTGGCGCTCCTGCGCCGCCTCCAGCGCCTGCCACAGCTCGACATTCTTGACCGGCTTGTTGTCCGCGGTTTTCCAGCCCTTCTTTTTCCAGCCGAAAATCCACTTGGTGATGCCGTCCTTCACATAGGCGCTGTCGGTATAAAGATCGACCTCGCAGGGGCTCTTCAACGCATTGAGCGCCGAAATCGCCGCCAGCAGCTCCATGCGGTTATTGGTGGTCTCGGCCTCGCCACCCGACAGTTCCTTCTCCACCTCGCCATAACGCAACACGGCGCCCCAGCCGCCCGGACCGGGATTGCCGGAACAGGCGCCATCCGTGAAAATATCGACGTGCTTCATTCGCCCGCCAGCCCATATTCGGCGACATTGGCGATGGAACGGTGGAACCGCAGCTTGCGCAGATATTCCAGCGGGTCCTTCTTCACCACCAGCGCGCCTTCCGGCGTCGTCAGCCAGTCGTAAAGGCGGGTGAGGAAGAAACGCAGCGCCGAACCGCGCGCCAGAAGCGGCAGCGCTTCCAACTCCGCTTCGCTCAGCGGCCGCACCGACTGATAGCCTTCCAGCAGCGCCTTGCCCTTGGTGACGTTGTAAGCGCCATCCTTTTCGAAGCACCAGGCATTGAGGCAGATCGACACGTCGTAAGCGAGCAGATCATTGCAGGCGAAATAAAAGTCGATCAGGCCGGAGAGTTCGTCACCGAGGAAGAACACATTGTCCTGAAACAGATCCGCATGGATGACGCCCGCCGGCAGGTCCTTCGGCCAATGGGCGGCGAGATAATCGATTTCCGGGCGGATTTCGGCCTTCAGGCCCTTTTCCACTTCGTCAGCGCGGGCTTCGGACTTGTCCCACAGTACCTTCCAGCCCTCGACGGAGAGCGCGTTCGGGCGCTTGATTTCGAACCCCTCGCCCGCAAGATGCATGGCGGCCAGCGCCTTGCCGACTTCGCGGCAATGTTTCGCTTCCGGCTTTCTCAGCCACATGCCTTCGAGGAAAGAAATGAGCGCCGCCGGCCGGCCCGACAATTCGCCGAGCAATTCGCCATCCTTGCGTGGCAGGGGCAAGGGGCAGGAAAGGCCCTTGGCGGCCAGATGCTGCATGAGGCCGAGGAAGAAGGGCAGATCGTTCTTCTCCACGCGCTTTTCATAAAGCGTCAGGATCAGCGGATCCTTTGTGGTGTGCAGCAGGAAATTGGAGTTTTCAACGCCTTCGGCAATGCCTTTATAGGAGGTGAGGCTGCCGACGTCATATTGCGTGAGGAAATTCCTCAGATCATCTTCGGTGATGTCCGTATAAACTGCCAATTTCAAATCTCTTGATGAAGGATGGAATGGAAATCTCGGGGGAGGATGACACATGTGAGGCGAAACCGCCCCCATTCAGTGCCATCCCGCTTTAGATACCGGCGGCGCTTTTCGGCGGCAATGCGTTGCTGGCATCACCATTGACGAAAGCCATGTCGTCCGTCGTCAGCTCGATGCTGCGCAGTTCGCGGTTGACGAGGAAATGTTCCGTTTCCTCCACCGTCACGGCGAGATCGAGCGTCGTATCGAAACGCGCCTTGAAGGCCTCGATGATCTCATCGACGATGACCTCAGGTGCCGACGCTCCAGCCGAGAGGCCGACGGTGCGGATATCGCCGATCGCGTCCCAGTCGATTTCCGACGCTCGCTGCACCAGCACGGAGCGCTTCGCGCCGGCCCGCAGCGCCACTTCCACCAATCGCTTGGAATTTGAGGAATTGGGGGCGCCGACGACGATGAAGAGATCGCAGCCGGGGGCCGCCTGCTTCACCGCATCCTGACGGTTGGTGGTTGCGTAACAGATGCTGTCGGCGGCGGGTGCCTGAATGGCGGGGAACCGCTCCTGAAGCCTGACGATGACGCCGGCAGTATCATCGACCGACAGCGTCGTCTGGGTGACGAATCCGAGATTTTCACGGTCGAGCGGTTCGTAGCGGTCGACATCTTCCACCGTTTCGATGAGCGAGACCGTGCCTTCGGGAAGCTGGCCCATGGTGCCGATGACTTCCGGGTGACCGGCATGGCCGATCAGGATGACGTGGCGGCCGAGACGCTGGTGGCGCATGGCCTGCTTGTGGACCTTGGAGACCAGCGGGCATGTGGCATCAAGATAGAAAAGGTTGCGCGCCTGCGCATCCTCCGGCACGGATTTCGGCACGCCATGGGCGGAAAAGACCACCGGCTGTTCGCGGTGTTCGGTCGGGATCTCATGCAACTCCTCGACGAAAACCGCGCCCTTGGCTTCCAGCCCTTCGACAACGTAACGATTATGCACGATTTCGTGGCGAACATAGACCGGTGCGCCATAGGCCTTCAGCGCCAGCACAACGATCTGGATCGCCCGGTCCACGCCCGCGCAAAAGCCGCGCGGTCCGCACAGCCTTATCGTCAAAGGGGGTTTGGAAACGGCGATGTTCATTCGTGCTCCTTGGCCAGCGCCCTGGTCTTGCCCGATAGCCTGCCTTACCGGACGGGGCGGGCTTTATTCGCCCTGCGCCTTACCGTTCCGGAAATAGGCAAAACCGGCGACGATGACAAGGGCCACCGCCAGACCATACCACGTTATCGCATATTGCAGGTGATTGTTGGGCAAATCTATCAGCGTCACGCCGCCCTGCGGCCAGCCGCCGGGATTGGGCGCATTGTCTGCATCCAAGAAGAGTTTGACCAGCCGGTCGGACGGGACCGCTGCGCTGGACGCCATCGCCGCCAGATCCTTCCAGTAGAAGATATTCTTGGCGATATCATTGTCCGGCAAAAGCGAGGAGGGTTTTGCCACCAGCGGTGCGCGCGCCAGCCCGGTGATCGTCACCGCGCCGGCCACCTGCCCGTCGGGTCGCTTGGCCGGATCCTTCATCTCGAAGGGCACGAAACCACGATTGACGAAAACCATGCGGCCATCGGCGAGCATCAGCGGCGTATAGATATAATAACCGGTCTGGCCCTGATGGGTGGCGAAGAAGTGCCGCTCGCGGGCATGATCGAAAACCCCGGACAGGCTGACATGGCGATATTCGATATCACCGCCGCTTTTCGCGATGGCCTCGATATCTGAAAGCGTGGCGGGACTTGCGCTGCGCCTTTCTTCGATATCGGCCAGTAATGCCTCTTTCCAGTAGAGCCGTTTCACCTGCCAGGTGCCGAGCCCGAGAAGAATGGCAAGCGCGAGCAGCACCAGCGGCGCGGCGAACCAGACCCGCCGTTCCGCAGCCTTCATGTGAGACACGTCATTCACGATCAAGCCTGCCTTCGCTTGCATTGTTGCGGTATTGCAGCGCAATCATGATCCCTTTCAGCTTGCGCAGCAGCACGAGGGAGACAATCACCGTAAACGGCAACCACAGCATGACATGCACCCAGACGGGCGGGGCAAAACGCTGATCGACCCAAAGCGCCAGCCCGACCACCAGAAAACCGACGATCAGCATGACGAAGACGGCCGGACCATCCCCCGCATCGGCAAAGCCATAATCCAGCCCGCAGGCACTGCAGGCGGGTTTTATGCTCAGAAAACCGTCGAACAGCCGGCCATTGCCGCAGCGCGGGCAACAACCCTTCAGCCCGACCTTGATAGGATCGACCGGCGCGAAATTGCCGTTTGATGGTTCAGACATGACGACCTCCCGCGAAGTTGCCCAAAGCCCGAGAATGACGTCGAGTCTGTTGGAAGACCGCCTCAACCAAGGCATCGTCTTCCGCCCGGTTTTGCGGCTTGTTTCTTCTCCCCGCCGGGGAGAAGGTGGCCCGAAGGGTCGGATGAGGGGCGACGCTGCCGGAATTCGGAGACCTCTCCCCCCCCTCATCCCGCTGTCGCGACCTTCTCCCCGGCGGGGAGAAGGCGACAAACCGCACCCTCTCGTTTCACAGGCAGATAACCTGCATGGACCTCAATCCACTACCGTAGGCAATCAGCCATGCACCGGCGCGCCCCAGCCACCCCAGATATAGATGGCGAAGAACAGGAACAGCCAGACGACGTCAACGAAGTGCCAGTACCAGGCAGCCGCTTCGAAACCGAAATGCTGCTTGGGCGTGAAACCGCCGCCAATGGCGCGGAACAGGCAGACGAGCAGGAAGACCGTGCCGACGAAGACGTGGAAACCATGGAAACCTGTGGCCATGAAGAAGGTGGCGCCATAGATCGAGTTCTTGAAGTCGAACGGCGCGTGCATGTATTCGTAAATCTGCACGGTGGAGAACAGGATGCCGAGCGCGACGGTGAGCAGCAGGCCGGTAATCAGGCCCTTGCGGTCATTGTGCAGCAGGGAGTGGTGCGCCCAGGTGACGCAGGTGCCCGACAGAAGCAGGATGACGGTGTTGTAAAGCGGCAGATGCCAGGGATCGATGACCTCAATGCCCTTCGGCGGCCACTGCCCGCCGGTATATTGCAGGCGCGACGCCTGGATGGCTTCGCTCGGGAACAGGCTGGCATCGAAATAAGCCCAGAACCACGCGACGAAGAACATCACCTCGGAGGCGATGAACATGATCATGCCGTAACGCAGGTGAAGCGAGACGACGCGGGTGTGGTTGCCCTCATGGGCTTCCTTGATCGTGTCGGACCACCACGCATACATGGTGTAAAGCACGATGACGAGACCGATATAGAACAGCCAGGGATTGGCCAGTTCCGCGCCGAACAGCTTGAAGGAGCCGCCCGACAGGAAACGCATGTAACAGACGCCGCCGAAGGTCAGAATGAAGGCGCCGATCGAGGCCAGAAGCGGCCATGGGCTTGGATCGATGATGTGGTAGTCGTGGTTCTTCTGATGCGTATCTGCCATTGCGACAATCCCCGAATGTCTCTTCCCTGATCCGGCCTTAACGAAAAGGCCAGACCTCCTCTCACAGTTTGCTTTCGCCAGATTCAGTTTTTACCGGCAAGGACGCAACCGGTTTTTCGGTTTTGGCCGGATAAAACGTATAGGACAGCGTTAAAGTATGAATGCTCTTGGTCTCGCGCGCCGTGGCGATGTCAGGATCAACGAAAAACACCACCGGCATTTCCAGCGTTTCGCCCGGCTGCAGCGTCGTTTCGGTGAAGCAGAAACACTCCACCTTGTTGAAATAGGCCCCGGCTTCCATCGGCGTGACGTTGAAGACCGCCGTGCCCGTGGTCGCCACGGGCGAACGGTTGGTCGCCTTGAAGGTCACCTGTATCGTTTCGCCGATCTTCGGCTTGACCATCTTGTCCACCGGGCGGAAATCCCAGTTGAGGCCGTTCGACGTATTGGCGTCGAAGGTGACGTTGATGGTCTTGTCGAGAATGACGTCGGAATATTGCTCCACGCGCTGTGTCGTGCCGTTATAACCGGTGACACGGCAGAACAGGCTGTAAAGCGGCACGGCGGCATAGGCCATGCCGATCATGCCGCAGAAAAATACGAGGCAGAGCACGAGGATGGAGCGGTTGCTCACCCGCTGCGTACCGTCCCGCGTCGTTTCTGCTTCCATATTCGCCATGTCCTCCCCTCCTCTCCTGCGCTCAGACGATCAATGTGAGCCGATCTTGATGATGGTGATGACGTAAAACAGCACCACCAGACCGGCAAGCAAGACGCCCAGCGCAATATTGCGCCCGCGTCTCGATTTTTTCTGTGCCGCGCTCAGTTCCACCGTTTCCATTACAGGACTCCCGACATCACGGCCTTCAGGGCCGGCGCGAAATGATCGGCCAGAAGGCCGGAGAAGATCGCGAAAAGATAAAGCACCGAATAGGCGAACATCTTCTTGGCTGGCACCATCTTCTCGTCACCCTCCGGCATGCGCCGGACATCGAGCGAACAGTAGACGAAGATGGCGCTCAGGACGGCGGCGAAAATGCCGTAGCCGGCGCTCGCCAGACCCGTGAAATAGGGGGCGACGGCCGCCGCCGCGGTCAGCACCGCGTAGACGATCATCTGGTTCTTGGTGGAGCGCTCACCCGCCACATTCGGCATCATCGGAATGCCGACGGCGCCGTAATCGCGCATCTTGAACAGCGCCAGCGCCCAGAAATGCGCTGGCGTCCACAGGAAGATGATGAGGAACAGGATGATGCTGTCCAGCGAAACGCCGCCGGTGACGCAGGCCCAGCCGAGCATGGGCGGGAAAGCGCCTGCGGCACCGCCGATGACGATGTTCTGCGGTGTCGAGCGCTTCAGCCACATCGTATAAACGACGGCGTAAAAGAAGATGGTGAAGGCGAGCAGGCCGGCCGAGAACCAGTTGACCGCAAGGCCGAGAATGGCCACCGAGAAGCCCGACAGCGTCAGACCGAAGGCCAGCGCCTCGCCCGGCGCAACGCGACCCGACGGGATCGGCCGCTTGGCGGTGCGGCTCATCACGGCATCGATATCGGCATCATACCACATGTTGAGCGCACCGGAGGCGCCGGCGCCGACCGCGATGCACAGAATGGCGATGATGCCGAGGATCGGGTTGATTTCTCCCGGCGCCAGCACGAGGCCGGCAAAGGCCGTGAAGACGACAAGCGACATGACGCGCGGCTTCAGCAGCTCGAAATAATCGCGTGCGCCGGCTTCCGAAAGTTCGGAGCCTTTTTCGCCCAGCAGTTCGCGATTGTCGATAACGGTCATTTCCTGTCCTGTTTCCTTCGGACGCCGCCTGCGGCGACATCCCTTGCACCGGCCCGAAAAACGAATGTGATTTCCGGCATGCGCGATGCGTCAATTCATCGGTCCCGAATGTCCTGGCAGGAGGGCATCGGACCAAACCGATGCCAGCATGTGCCGGCCATTCGCCGCACCCCGCCGCCATTCGTCTGCGCTTGCTTTTCATAAAGGCCAGATTTGGCATTTATCACGTCCGGGGGCATGTATCACGTCGGACGGCAGGCATCGCTTGGACAAAATGTCACGCGGCAGGAGAAGCTGCCCGTTCGGGAAACGGCACGGACCGAACCGCGCCGTCCCTCTTTTTCAGCAACCGGAGCCCGCGAGCCTTGCCCGCGATTTTCGGCCCGCGCATCAGCGAATGCGCGGAAGCTGTTCCCACTGGTGGTATGGCGGCGGCGAGGACAGCTGCCATTCGAGCGTCGTCGCACCTTCACCCCAGGGATTGTTGCCGGCGATCCGCTTCTTGGCGAAGGCTTCCCAGACGCAGAAGAGGAAGATCAGCACGCCGACGGCCGAGATATAGGAACCGTAGGACGATACCATGTTCCAGCCGGCATAGGCATCGGGATAATCGATGTAGCGGCGCGGCATGCCGGCAAGGCCGAGGAAGTGCTGCGGGAAGAACACCAGGTTCACACCCACGAACATGACCCAGAAATGCAGCTTGCCGAGGAACTCGCTATACATGTAGCCGCTGATCTTCGGGAACCAGTAATACCAGCCGGCGAAGATCGCGAAGACGGCGCCGAGTGACAGAACGTAGTGGAAGTGGGCCACGACGTAGTAGGTGTCGTGCAGCGAACGGTCGAGACCGGCATTGGCGAGCTGCACGCCGGTGACGCCGCCGACCGTGAACAGGAAGATGAAGCCGATCGCCCAGACCATCGGTGTCGAGAAGGTCAGCGAACCGCCCCACATGGTCGCGATCCACGAGAAGATCTTGATACCCGTCGGCACCGCGATGACCATGGTGGCGAAGACGAAGTAACGCTGCGCTTCGAGCGACAGGCCGACCGTGTACATGTGGTGTGCCCAGACGATGAAGCCGACGGCGCCGATGGCGACCATGGCGTAAGCCATGCCGAGGTAACCGAAGACCGGCTTCTTCGAGAAGGTGGACACGATGTGGCTGATGATGCCGAAGCCCGGCAGGATCAGGATGTACACTTCCGGGTGACCGAAGAACCAGAACAGGTGCTGGT
>JAGIAH010000007.1 GCA_017744915.1 Agrobacterium tumefaciens | reverse complement strand
GTCTTCGACACGAGGTTGACGACCATGATGAAGTCGGGCGAGCTCTTGACGGTGGTGATGCCGAGCGCGCGCACTTCCGAAGGCAGGCGCGGTTCGGCCTGCGACACGCGGTTCTGTACCAGCTGCTGCGCCTTGTCGGGATCGGTGCCGAGCT
Source organism: Agrobacterium tumefaciens (assembly GCA_017744915.1). Lineage (GTDB taxonomy): Bacteria > Pseudomonadota > Alphaproteobacteria > Rhizobiales > Rhizobiaceae > Agrobacterium > Agrobacterium tumefaciens_I. The sequence continues at coordinate 213,025 of JAGIAH010000007.1, read as the reverse complement.
TGAAGGTGACGGTCAGCGTCAGCACGCCGTCCGATGTCGCCTGGCTCGCCATATAAAGCATGTCCTCGACGCCATTGATCTGTTCTTCAAGCGGTGTCGCGACGGTTTCGGCAATAACGGTCGGGTTCGCGCCGGGATAGGTGGCACGGACGACGACGGATGGCGGAACGACTTCCGGATATTCGGAAATCGGCAGGGCGCGCATGCCGAGTAGGCCTGCCACCACGATCAGGATCGACAACACGCCAGCGAATACCGGCCGGTCGACAAAAAATCTGGAAATATTCATATCCAGTCCCTCTCCGGGTCTTTGGGAATGCGAAGGCCGTTCCGGCGGCAATTCTGCCGCCGGTGAAGCCGGTTCTGTCTGAAGGGGCGTCTCGCGAAAGCGCGGGACGCTTATTGATCAAAGAGGCGGGTTACTGCGAGGCAGCAACCTTGTCTTCTGCCTGCGGTGCGATGGTGGCGCCGGGGCGGATGCGCTGCAGGCCGTTGACGACGATCGTATCACCGGCGGCAAGGCCGCTTTCGATGATGCGCTGGCCGTCAGCCGGAGCGCCGGGCTTGATCTGGCGGTAGCTCACCTTGTTTTCGGCATCGACCACGAAGACGAAGCGCTTGTCCTGATCCGTGCCGATGGCGCGATCGCTGATGACGATGCGGTTTTCCGGCTTCGGTTCACCCATGCGCACCCGCACGAACTGGCCGGGGATCAGCCTGCCATCCGGATTGTCGAAGACGGCGCGGACACCGATGGTGCCGCTTGCCGAATCCACCTGGTTGTCGATCAGGTGCAGCGTGCCCTTGATCGGCGTGCCCTCATCCGAAAGCGTGCCGATTTCCACGGGGATCTGTTCCAGAGCGGGCAGGGCGCCATCGGTTTTCGGCAGTTCGGCGAGCGCCTTGGCTACCACGCCTTCGCTGGCGTTGAAGCTGGCATAGATCGGGTTGACCGATACCAGCGTCGTCAGTGCCGGCGAGGTCGAGCCGGCGGCGACGAGGTTGCCGGCGGTGATCTCGATGCGGCCGACCCTGCCGGAAACCGGCGCGAGGATTTCGGTGTAGCCGAGATCAAGCTGGGCGGTGGTCAGTGCTGCGCGGGCGGCGCGAAGCTGGGCTTCGGCATCCGCAAACGAGCTCTGCCGCTGGTCGAGATCGCTCTGGGAGATGGTGCGATTATCGGAAAGCCGGCGGCCACGGTCGAGCTCCGTCTTTGCAAGGCTGACCTTGGCTTCGGCGGAAGCGACCTGTCCTTCAGCGCCTGCAACGGCAGCCTGATAGGGGGCGGGGTCGATGGTGAAGAGCGGGTCGCCTTCCTTGACGAGCGCGCCTTCACGGAAATGCACGGCCTTGATCTGGCCGGCGACACGCGAGCGAATCTGCACCCGGTCGACGGCTTCGAGACGGCCGGAAAATTCTTCCCAGCGCATCACGTCACGACTTTCCACCTTGGCGACGGTGACCGGGATCGCCGGCATTTCGGCAGGCGTGGAAGCGGCCGTTGCGTCGCGGCTGGTGGGGAGATCGAAAAACAATGCTGCGGCTGCAACGGACATGGCAAGCCCGATACCGGCACCCGTCAGGGCCCGGCGCTTGGTGTTCAGCGTCATGGGTTTCTCCTTGGCTCCTGATCAGGAGCAGGTCAGTTCTTCAATAAATGCGGTATTCAGTGTCTCAACTGGTCAACGAAGGTCTTGAACTCCGAACAGACGGATGAGACCCATCCGCCGCCCTCTCCTTGATAAAGCCCCGTCCAGCCGACGCCGGCGGGGAAAACATGGCTCCGGACGCTGACACCCGAGGCGATGAGGCGGTCTCCATAATTGACCGTTTCGTCGCGCAGAGGGTCATCCTCGGCGGTAAAGATCAGCGCCGGCGCCACCCGGTTCAGCCGCGTGCACTGGCAGGGCGCGGCATAGGGGTGGAAAAACCCGCACGCCTTGGCAAGGTAATGGCTCCAGCCATCGGCCCAGCGCTGGCGCATGCCGATCCTGTCCGCGTTGCGGAAGGATTCCGTCGTCATCATCGGATCGATCATGGGCGACAGAAGAATCTGGCCTGCGAGTTTGCCCGGCATGCGGTCACGAGCCTTCAACGCAAGGCCCGCCGCCACATTACCACCAGCCTCTTCACCGGCCACGAACAGCAGCGATTTCGCGCCGCCATAATGCTTGCGATCCCGGCTCAGATGGTCGAGCGCTTCGTAAGCGCAGTCAATGACCATCGGAAACTCATTGCCGGACGGCTTGCTGTAATCGGCTTCCACCACCACCGCGCCGCTTTCCGCAAGCGCACGTGCCACCGGAAGCTCGGGGCAACTGCCGCCCGGTTCAAGACCGGGTTCTAGAAACGATCCGCCACGCAGGTAAAGCACGATAGGCGGATGGCTGCAGAGGCAGGAACCTTCATAACGGCGCACGGAAAGCTTCGACGCGGACGTCTCACTCCCCATATTTTCCCAATGCGCGTTCATGACTCCAGATCCTTTGCGCCGCCACTTAAAGCGTGTTGCGATCTTTCGGATACGCTCCTGCGCTTTAAGTTTTTATCTTGCCGCATGTCGTCACCGCAAAACCGCAACGCGCTTTTGCGCGACATGCTTGAGGCGGATCATATTGCAAAATCTGAAATCCATATTATTGTTCGGATCGAAACGATCAAGCATGCAAAATTGAAAACACTATTCCGAAATCACGGATAATCATATCTCCGAGGCAGTGAATGGATCAGCTCTCCGCCATGCGGGTTTTTACGCGGGTCGTGGAAACCGGCAATTTCAGCCGCGCCGCCACCGCGCTGAACATGCCGAAAACCACGGTTACCAATATGGTGCAGGCGCTCGAGGCGCATTTGCAGACCACGCTTCTCAACCGCACCACGCGGCGGGTGATGCTGACAACAGACGGCGCTCTCTATTATGAGCGGGCATCACAGATTTTATCGGAAATCGAAGAACTGGACGGCAGTATGTCCAGCGCACAGGTACAACCCTCCGGCCGGTTGCGGGTGGAAATGGCCGGTGTCTTTGCGGACCTGGTGGTTATCCCACATCTTTGCGAATTTTACCAGCGTTATCCGCAAATCCGTCTCGACCTCGGCGTTGGCGACCGTCTGGTCGACTATATCGCGGAAAATGTCGACTGTGCCCTGCGCGTGGGTGTGCTGCGCGATCAGTCGCTGATTGCCCGTAAAGTCGGCGAACTCCGGTTCGAGACTTTCGCCTCGCCAACCTACATCGAAAATTTCGGCATGCCGCGCGAGCCGGAGGATCTGGAGAAGGATCATTATTCGGTGGGCTATCTCAATGCCACCACCGGCCAGATCATGCCGGCCTCTTTCGACAATGGTGTGCGCAGCGTCGAACTGACCCCGAATTACGTCGTCTCGGTGAATGACAGCCGCACCTATCTCAATGCGGCTCTGGCCGGCATGGGCATCGTGCAGCTTCCCGTCTTCATGGTGAAGGACGCGCTTTCGCGCGGCGAACTGGTGCCGGTGCTTTCAGAATGGCGGCGCGAGGCCATGCCGATCTATGTGGTCTATCCGCAAACCCGGCATGTGACCAACAAGGTGCGCGTTTTTGTCGACTGGCTGGCGAAGCTGGTTCATGGGCTGGTGTGATGTTGCTTATATTTCCAGGCTATTCCGGCGGATAATCGTCCCACACAGCTCGGGTGGGACGATGAGACCCCCGGACAACATATCCGGGGGTCTTGTCAAAGGACGGATCAGAATTCGGCCCAGCTTTGTTCTTTCAAGGCTGTGGAGACACCGAGTGCGGCGGCCACCTGGCCGATCATGCGGCGCGCCGGGGATGGTCTCGGCTGTGCATCGTTCGTAACGCGCATCGGTGCCTGATGACGCTCGGTTCGAGTGGTACCAACGTTTAAGGTTGTGCCATCCAGCCTGAACTCGCCGATGATCTGGCGGAGTTTCTCGGCATCGCCTGCGAGCGACGTGCTGGAAGCCTTTGCTCTTTCAACCATTCCAGCGTTTTGTTGTGTGACCTGGTCCATCTGGTTGACCGCGCTGTTCACTTCGGCCAGCCCGGCGGACTGTTCCCTTGCAGACGTCGCGATTGCGTCGAGATGCGTATTGATGGCGATGACATGACCTTCAATAACCTGCAGGGCGTCACCGGTGGCGGTCACAAGTTTGACGCCGTTTTGAACCTCATCGGCGGAATTGCGGATAAGTTCCTTGATTTCCTTGGCGGCTTGCGCGGAGCGTTGCGCAAGTTCACGCACTTCCTGTGCAACAACCGCAAAGCCTTTGCCTGCCTCACCGGCACGGGCAGCCTCCACGCCCGCATTAAGTGCCAGAAGATTCGTCTGGAAGGCAATCTCGTCGATGACGCCGATGATGTTGGAAATCTGGCTGGAGGAGTTCTCGATACGCTTCATGGCGTCGACCGCACTTGCGACGACCTGGCCGGACGTTTGCGCTGACCTGTTCGCCTCAACCGCCACCACCCGCGCTTCTTCCGTCCGCTTTGTGGAATTATTGACATTGCCGGTGATCTGGCCGAGTGCCGCCGCCGTTTCCTCCAGTGAGGCGGCTTGCGTTTCCGTGCGCCGCGACAGATCGCCGGCGCTGGTATTCAACTCGCGAGAGCCGTCATCGATAGCGGCCGTGACGTCGGCAACGGAAAGCAGCGTTTTGTTGAGCTGGCTTACGGCCATATTAAAGTCCGCTCGCAGGCTTTCGAAGTCTGCCGCGAAAGGCGTTGTCAGTTGGTAGGACAGATCGCCATCGGCCATATGTTTCAAACCCTCGGCCAGACCGCTCGTTGCTTCCGTCATTTCGGCGGCACGCTTGCGGTCCGTCTCGATGGTTTTTTGACGGTCCGATTCGGATTGGTCGCGCTCACGTGCCGCATCCGCTTCCAGCTGGCGGGCCTTCAGCTCGTTGTCCTTGAAGACCTGCACCGCCTTGGCCATCGTACCGACCTCGTCGCGCCGGTCCGTTCCATTCACATCGACGGCAAGGTCACCGTTGGAAAGCCTTTGCATCGTGCCGGCAAGTTTCTGCATCGGTGTGACCAGCCAGTTGCGGATCGCGAAATATCCGACGACGACGACGAGGAGGAAGCCGAGGATGACCGCGGCTACGGTCACGAGCGCGGTCTGTTCGCTTGCCGCTGTCAGGGCACTGCTTTCTTTGTCGTTCCGGGCCGAAATTTCGGTGGCTATCTGCGTCAGTTTCGCGCCGATTTTGGTGAAGATCGGCTGGCACTCTATGCCGAACGCCTTTTGCGATGCCAGTGCCTCATCCACGTTTGATGCCGTTCTTCCCAGATGCCAGGCGTTTTGGCAGGTCACATTGTAGAGTGTCTGCGCTTCATTTTTGAGCAGGGGCAAACGGCCGTCATTCGGAGCCGAGGCAATGGCTCTGTCCATCAACTTCGCGAATTCGGTGAGGGTGGCTTTTACTTCAACTTCAGCGGCGGCATTGCCCTCTTCCGTAAAGGCAATCATCATATCTGCCAGGGCAGCGCGCCCATTCAACAGGGCATGGTTCGCAAGCGCCAGATTCAAGGCTGCCGTGCTTTCGTGCTTGATGAGGTCGCTATAGCTTTTATCGATCGTCTTGATCTGCACCGCGGAATAGGCGGCTATCAAGATTACGCAAAGACCGAACAGCGAAAACACAGTCAAAAACTTCGCAACAACAGGAAAATCTCTCATCGTGACAACTCCTATAAGGAAATTGATCCCTTCATGGGTTCTTTCTTGGCGTCATGCGCTTTGTCGTAAACTGATATACTTGGATAATTAAAGAATAATTATTGTTTATTAGCGATTTAATATTAAGTGTTTTGCTAAATTATTTAATCTATCAATAGTAATTCAAGCCGTGAGATGCATGTTTAATCATGCCACGCAAACTGGATTTGGGCAGCGGGACGGCCAATCCGGAGGCGACGATGGATAAAGACAAACCGTCGAGCCGAACCGAAAATTCGTGATATTTATCTGATTGTTTAGGAAAACTGGAGCGGGCGAAGGGATTTGAACCCTCGACCCCAACCTTGGCAAGGTTGTGCTCTACCCCTGAGCTACACCCGCTCAAATCCACCGGTCCGGGGTAGTTCGCTGAACCGTGGGCCACCGAAGCGGCGACGGGTGCTATATCGCTCAATCGTTTTTGGAATGCAACAGTTTCTTTTGCTGTTTCGGTGGAAATCCACCCTTTGGCGGAATTATCGGGAATGCCGGGGAAAGGATGGAGGCCGAACAGGGGTGCTCCGGGGGAAGATGTTGTTTCAATTTGTTTTTATCGCCCGAACCGGTAAGCCATAACTGACAGGTGGGCCAGAAAATAACCTATTTACATTTGGTTAAAATCTGATTCGACAAGTGATTCGTTCAGGTGTACAAATTTGATGTCCACGAAAAAAAGAAAACGATACTTGGCATATCATCATCATCGGGAGGATGAGCCTTGTCGTATGCAGCTTTTGAAAGAGTTGGCGCGCAGTTGTCGCCGGAGCAGATCAGCGATCTGCAGAATATTTTCGATGGCGTATGTTTCGAGTGCCTTCAAGATCGCAGCAGCCATGTCGCCAATGAGTGCGCAGCGGTTCTGATCCGCAGCGCCCAGCGCGGCATTCTCGACCATGAGATGCTGCGCGATATCGGGCTTGCCGTTCTGCGACGGCATTGACAAACCAATATGAAAAAAAAGCGCCCGGAACTTCCGGGCGCTTTGTTGTTGCGGGGTGGGCGGATGTCCGCTCAGCTCTTTTCCTGCACATGCGCTTCGAGGAACCACAGCGACTTGTCGAGATCGCGCGAGGCGGCGGTGAAGATATCGGCCGTCGTCGGGTCGCCGGCCTCATCGGAATCGTCGATCGCCTTGCGGATCATATTCGCCACATCGCCATAACGCTCGATCAATTCGTCGAGATGGTCGTGGATCTTGTAGATATCGGTCGGATAGGCCTTGAGCTTCGTCGTCGAGGAGACGGATTGCAGGCTGCCGAGTGCCGTGCCGCCAAGCTGCACGACACGTTCGGCAATCGTGTCGCCGTGATTGTCGAGCTGGGTGCGGAAGGTGTCGAGAAGTTCATGCACGGCGATGAATTGCGGGCCTTTCAGGTTCCAGTGCGCCTGCTTGGTGGCGAGCGCAAGGTCGATCACCGAAGCCAGCGATTCGTTCAGAATGCCGATCACCGTCGCCTTGGCGTTGGAAGGCAGGTCGTTCTTCGTCTTGTGCGTCTTCATCGATGTCTCCTGAAGTTGCGGACGGAATGCCGCTTTGGAAAAGTCCGTCGTTTAACGTCCGGGCCTGTGGCCCTGTTCCATGTTAGGCAACATGACAGCGAAAATCCTGCACAATCATCATGTCATTCGTAAAACAGGCAGATGCGTCTGCCCTCTATCTCTTCGACACGGATCGGCATGTCATAGATATCCGCAAGGATATCCGGGCGGATGATCTCCTCTGCCGGGCCCTGATGGCAGATGCGGCCTTCGCGCATGGCGATGATGGTGTCGGAATACCAGGAAGCGAAGTTGATATCGTGTAGCACCAGTACCACGGTCTTCTTCAGCTCGTCGGCGGCGCGGCGCATGATCTTCATCATGCCGGAGGCGTGTTTCATGTCGAGATTGTTGAGCGGCTCGTCAAGCAGCACATAATCCGTATCCTGGCACAGCACCATGGCCACGAAGGCGCGCTGACGCTGGCCGCCGGAAAGCTCGTCGAGAAAGCGGCCGGCAAGGGTTTCGAGATGCAGATATTCGAGCGCCCGGTCGATATGGACCTTGTCTTCCATGGTCGGTCGGCCCTTGGAATAGGGGTAACGGCCGAAACCGACGAGATCGCGCACCGTCAGGCGCGAGGAGATGTGGTTGTCTTGCCGCAGGATCGAAAGCCGCTTCGCCAGCGTGTCGGAAGGGGTTTTCGCCACATCCAGCCCGCCGACTGTCGCGGTTCCGGCGTCCATGGACATCAGCCGCGCCATGATGGAGAGCAGGGTCGATTTTCCCGCCCCGTTCGGCCCGATGATGGATGTGACGCCGCCCGCCGGAATGGAGACGGTCACACCGTCGACGACGAGGCTATCGCCATAGGATTTGCTGATCTGACTGGCGATGATCATCGCGCACCCCGCTTCAAAATGAGACCGATAAAGACGATGCCGCCCAGAAATTCGATGATGATGGAAAGCGCCGTATCGAAGGCGAAGATGCGTTCCAAAACCACCTGCCCGCCGACGAGGCAGATGACGGCGATAAGGACCGCCGCCGGCAGCACATAGGCGTGTTTGCCGTTGCCCGTCAGATAATGGGCAAGGGCCGCGACCAGCAGCCCGAAGAACATGACCGGGCCGACGAGCGCGGTGGAAACGGCGACCAGCACCGAGACGAGCACGAGGATGATGGTGACCGTGCGCTTGTATTCGACGCCGAGGCTGATGGCCGTTGCGCGGCCGAGCGAGAGAACGTCGAGCGTGTGCATCAGGCGCAATCCGATGATGGTCACCAGGCCGATGATGATGGCGGAGACGGTGAGAAGCGTTGGATCGATGGAATTGAAGCTGGCGAAGAGCACATCCTGCAGCACCGTATATTCATTGGGATCCAGCACGCGCTGCATGAAGCCCGAGAGGCTGCGGAAGAAGACGCCGAAGACGATGCCGACCAGCACCAGAAGATGCAGGCTGCGTTCGGCACCAACGAAAAGCCAGCGATAGAGCAGAGCCGAGAAAGCGACGAGCAGGGCGGTCTCGGTGAGGAATTTCAGTTGCGGATCGATCATGACCACGGTTGCCGAGCCGAACACGAAGATCAGCCCCGTCTGCATCAGCACGTAGAGCGAATCGAAGCCCATCACCGAAGGGGTGAGGATGCGGTTGTTGGTGACCGTCTGGAACAGCACGGTGGAGACGGCGATGGCATAGGCAACTAGCACGAGCGAGAGAAGCTTGATGCCGCGAAAGGGAAGCACGAAGCTCCAGCTGCCTTTTGCGCCAAGCGTCATGAAGGCGGCCATGGATATGAACGCCAATGCCGCAAGCACGATGAGAACGGTTTTTGCGCGCCGGTCGGGATGCCTCTCACGCATGGTGGCGTTTCCGCAGCAGGAGATAGAGGAAGAGCGCGCTGCCGATGACGCCGACCACGGTTCCGATCGGTATTTCATAAGGCGCGCGCACGGTGCGGCCGATGATGTCGCAGGAAAGCACGAAGACCGCGCCAAGTGTTGCCACCCAGGGCACGGAGCGGCGCATATTGTCGCCGATCATCAGGCTGACGACATTCGGCACGATCAGCCCGAGAAAGGGAATCATGCCGACCGTGACGACCACGACGGCGCTGACCAGCGAGACGATGGTGAGGCCGAGCGCCATGACCCGGCGATAGTTGAGGCCGAGATTGGTGGTGAAATCGCGGCCCATGCCGGCCACGGTGAAACGGTCGGCGGCGAGATAGGCGGCAATGGCCAGGATGAAACCGACCCATAGCAATTCATAACGGCCGCGCAGCACACCGGAAAAATCCCCCGTCATCCATGCGCCGAGCGATTGTAAGAGGTCGAAACGATAGGCGAAGAAGGTGGTAACGGCGGCAATGACGCCGCCCAGCATGATGCCGATCAGCGGCACCAGCAGCACGTCGCGCAGTGGCACTTGCCGCAGGATACGCAGGAACAGCGCGGTGCCTGCCAGCGCGAAAATGGCGGCCACCAGCATCTTGCCGAAGATCGGCGTATCGGGCGCTAGCAAGGTGACGGTGAGGAGGCCGAGGCCGGCGGATTCGGTGGTGCCCGCTGTCGAAGGCTCCACGAAGCGGTTGCGCACCAGCATCTGCATGATGAGGCCGGCAATCGCCATGGAGCTTCCGGCCAGTATCAGCGCCAGCGTGCGCGGAATGCGGCTGACCAGCAGCACGCGCAGTGCATCCGCGCCCGTATCCGGCGCGAAGAGCGTGGTGAGCGAGACGTTGCTGACGCCGACGAACAGGCTGGTGATGGCGAGCGCCAGAGCCAGAAGAAGGGCAAGGATGAGGGACAGGGATTTCACGTCGGTGGTGTTTCGAAAATGGTGAAAGCTCCGGCGGCCTCTGAGGTTGCGGAGAGGGGCCAACCCTCTCTCCGTCATCCTCGGGCTTGTCCCGAGGATCTGCAACCCATTGATTTTACGATGCCTTGGTAGATCCTCGGGACAAGCCCGAGGATGACGTCGAGTTTGGCGCAGCCTTCAGGAACAGGTGCGTATAGTGCCTAAGGCTTCTTCTCGGAAACGGCCTTGTAGACCTGATCGAGCAGGGTGGCGAGCGCCGTGTAACCGCTGCTGACGATATAGGCCGCCTGCGGGTCGAGATAGACGATCTGCTTTTTCTTCCAGGCATTGGTCTGGTGTACCAGCTCATTGTCCAGCACCTGTGCGGCGGCCTTGCCGGGGTCGGTGGCGCGGCCGATGCCCGCGTCGCGGTCGATCACGAACAGCCATTCGGGATTGACCTCGGCGAGATATTCGAAGGAGACGACGTCACCGCGGTCGAAACGGTCATCGATATCTGCGGCGACTGGTTTGAAGCCGATTTCGGTGTGCAGCCAGCCGGTGCGCGAGCTTGGGCCATAAACACCAACCTTGCCGGCATTGGTGACGAGGATCATCGCCGTGCCGGAATTGGGCGCGATTTCCTTCAGCTTTGCCACCTTTTCATCGATCGCAGCATCGAGCTTTTTGGCTTCTTCCTGTTTGCCGAAGATATCGCCGAGCTTGGTGATGTTGGCCTTGACGCTTCCAATGAACTCCTTGGAATCGACCGACATGTCGATAGCCGGCGTGATCTTCGCGACATCGGGATATTTCGCCCGCGAACGGCCGCCGACGATGACGAGATCGGCCTCGGCCGCATTGATCGCCTCATAATCGGGCTCAAACAGCGTGCCGACCTTCAGATATTTGCCATCGGCATATTTCTGCAGATAGGTCGGCAGGTTGGAGCCGACCACGCCGGCGGGTTCGACGCCGAGTGCATCGAGATTGTCGAGCGAGGGAATATCGAGAACCAGAACCTTCTTCGGTGCCGCCTTCAGCACGGTCTCGCCCTGCGCGTGCTTGATCGTCATTTCCTGCGCGCCTGCGGTTATCGCGCCAAGGCTGAAGGCTGCTGCCGCCAGCAGTCGAACGGGGAAGGTGAAGTTGATGGCCACTTATATGTCCCTTGCAATATGGTTCTAAGCCCGCGGAAGGTTGTCCCGTGGGGTTAACTTGATGTCCGCTGTCAGCTTTATTGGCAAGGTTCGCGGAAATCAAAATTATGTTTTAGAACGGTTCTGAATTGCCGTGAGCGGGAAATGTGGGGCAGTGAAAAACGCGCTCATCTCTCCCCGTCATCCTCGGGTCAAGCCCGAGGATGACGTCGAGGGTTGAGCGAGGATCGGCGCCAGTCCCGTGTGCCATCTTCGGGTGCGCGGCATGTGACGGCGCGGGCGTGCCCCGATGGTGGGGCAGACCCGGCTTGTCTCTGCGCAATTGCATTCCGAACGTGACTGCCGTGTTTCAATCCTGCGGCCAGTCGCCAACGATTTCGCGTCGCTCCAGTTTCAACGATCGGTCCGTCTGCACCCGGTAGGTCTCGATCGCCAGCCGGCCGTCGCCCATCACGAATTCATTGCTGAGCGTGCTGCCGATGGGGGATTTGGTCAGTTTGGTGCGCGGCTGCCCGCCATAGGTGATGCTGCCGGGAATGGGCTCTACATCGGGCGTGGCAGTGGTGCAGCCGGCGAGCGCCAGAACCATCATGATCGCGATCTTGCGCATGTTCTTCTCCTGCGTTTGCAGCAATCCTATCATGGCCACATCTGTGCCACACATCCCGTTGGCGTGAATAAAAAAGGCCCCGCATCCGAAGATACGGGGCCAGTTGCCTTGGGAGGCTCCCTGGTTCTCAGTCCTCGTTGGCGGCAAGCTGCGTCAGCACCTCGCCACGTCCGCGGATGCGCATGATCAGCGGAATGATGAAGGCGGCGGCCGCAACGATGAAGAGGCCAACGGCAATCGGCGAGGTGAACAGCACCGTCGGGTCGCCCTGGCCGATGGCAAGGGCGCGGCGCAGCTGCTGTTCGGCGAGCGGGCCGAGGATGAGGCCAACGACCGCAGGCGCAATCGGATACCCGAAGATGCGCATGATATAGCCGAGGATACCGAAGGCGAGCAGCATGCCGAGCTCGAACACCGACGGGTTGGCGCCAATGGTGCCGAGTGTCGCAAACAGCAGGATGCCAGCGTAAAGCCAGGGCTTCGGAATGGTCAAGAGCTTCACCCACAGGCCGACGAGCGGCAGGTTCAGAACCAGCAGCATCAGGTTGGCGATGAACAGGCTGGCGATCAGGCCCCAGACGAGCTGCGGATTGGTGGCGAACAAAAGCGGGCCGGGCTGCAGGCCATATTGCTGGAAGCCGGCGAGCATGATGGCGGCGGTTGCCGTCGTCGGCAGGCCGAGTGTCAGGAGCGGCACCAGCGTGCCGGCGGCGGACGCATTGTTGGCGGCTTCCGGACCGGCCACGCCTTCGATGGCGCCATGGCCGAATTCTTCCGGATATTTGGTCAGCTTCTTTTCGGTAGCGTAAGAAAGGAAGGTGCCGATTTCCGCACCGCCTGCCGGCATGGCGCCGATGGGGAAACCGATCAGCGTGCCGCGCAGCCAGGCTTTCCAGGAACGTGCCCAGTCCTGCGCGCTCATCCAGACGGAGCCTTTCACGGCTTCCACCTTGTCCGGGCCGGTGCTGCCCTGTGCGACGATGAACAGCGTCTCGCCGATGGCGAACATGGCCACCGCAAGTGTCGTCACTTCCACGCCGTCGAGCAGGTCGGGAATACCGAAGCTCATGCGGGTCTGGCCGGTCAGCTGGTCGATGCCGACAATGGCAAGCGCAAAGCCGATGAAGAGCGAGGTGAGGCCGCGCAGCGCCGAATCCCCGAAGGCGGAAGATACGGTCACGAAGGCGAGAACCATCAGCGCGAAATATTCACGCGGGCCGAAGACCAGCGCCAGCTTGACGATATAGGGCGCGATGAAGGCGAGTGCCACGGTGGCGATGAGACCGGCGACGAAGGAGCCGATGGCGGCGGTGGCCAGTGCCGGGCCACCTCTACCCTTGCGGGCCATCTTGTTGCCTTCGAGTGCGGTGACGATCGAGGCGCTTTCGCCGGGCGTGTTGAGCAGGATCGAGGTGGTCGAGCCGCCATACATGCCGCCGTAATAGATGCCGGCGAACATGATGAGCGAACCGGCGGGATCGAGCCGATAGGTGACGGGCAAAAGCAGCGCCACCGTCAGCGCCGGGCCGATGCCGGGCAGAACGCCAACGGCGGTGCCGAGCGTGACGCCGATCAGCGCATAAAGCAGGTTCATGGGTTGGGCGGCAACCTCAAGACCGTGCAGCAGGAATTCAAAGGTACTCATGGACAGATGTCCCCCTGTCGGGCGGAACGGCTGGCTTTCGCGTCGTCGCGCGCCGGTTGTTCCTGTGATCTCGAATTTTGGTCGGAATGGCTGTTAGAACAACAGCCGTTCCAGAGGCCCGGCGGGCAGCGAAAGCTGCAGCAGCCGCGCGAAGATGAACCAGATGAAGAAGCTGAGCGCGATACCGATGGGGATCGAATACCAGAGCTTGCGTTTGCCGAAGGCGCGCGCCGTGAAGGCAAAGAGCAGGCCCGTCGCAATGGAGAAACCGGCGACGTTGAGCAGCAGCATCTGCGCGGCAAGGCCGGCGACGACCCAGATGACCGGGGCGATTTCCTGTCTGTCGCGTTCGGGAAAATCACCGCGCCAGGCCTCGATGGCCGTCCAGAGCGCGAGGCCGACAAGACAGAAACCGATGGCATAGGGCACGGTTGCCGGGCCGACCGGCGAATAACCGGTGACGCTGGCGAGACGGGCGCTGTCCCAGAAGATCACTGAGGCGATGAGGACGAGGAAGACGGCGATCGCCAGCGCCGCCCAGTCAGGGCGGCGCTTTTGATGTGAAGGGTTGGAACCCTGGCTCATTTTACCAGTCCGATGTCTTTGAGGATGGCGGCGGTGGCGTCGGTGTCCTTGGCAAGCTGTGCCTTGAATTCGTCACCGGCGAGATAGGTGTCCATCCAGCTCTTGGTCTTCAGGGTTTCCTGCCACTTGGCGGATTTTACCAGCTTTTCGATGTCGGCGTTAACGGCCTTTTCCTGTTCCGGCGTCAGGCCGGGAGGAGCGGCGACCATGCGCCAGTTCTGGACCACGACATCGAGACCGCTTTCCTTGAGCGTCGGGGCATCGACGCCTTCCAGTTTCTTTTCGCTGGAAACGGCGAGCAGGCGCAGCGTGCCGGCCTTAACCTGGCTTTCGAATTCGCCATAGCTCGAAATACCGGCAGTCACCTGCGAGCCGAGGATCGAGGCAAGGGCTTCGCCGCCGCCGGAATAGGCGATGTAGTTGATCTTGGTCGGGTCGACGCCGGCCGCCTTGGCGATCAGGCCAACGGCGATATGGTCGGTGCCGCCCGCAGAGCCGCCGCCCCAGGAAACGCTGCCCGGGTCTTTCTTCAGCTGGTCAACAAGATCGCCGATGGTCTTCAGCGGCGAGGACGCCGGAACGACGATGGCTTCATATTCGCCGGTCAGACGGGCGATCGGTGTTACTTCCTTGAGGGTGACGGGCGCGTTGTTGGTGAGGATCGCGCCGACCATCACATAACCGCCGACGATCAGCGCGTGCGGATTGCCCTTCTGCTGGCTGGCGAACTGCGCAAGACCGATGGTGCCACCGGCGCCCGGTACGTTCTGTACCTGAACGCTCTTGGAAATGCCTTCTTCCTGCAGCACGGTCTGCAGCGAGCGCGCAGTCTGGTCCCAGCCGCCGCCGGGATTGGCCGGGGCAATGATGGTGTAATCCGCCGCAGCCGCCGGAAGGGCGATCATGCCCGCCAGAAATGTGCCGATAAGAAAATGTTTCACTTGGAAAACCCTCCTCAGGATGCCCTTTTTGGGCGTCGTTTTTCGTTTATGCGGAAGGGATTTCGGGACGCAGCCGTGCCAGCGCTGAAAGCTCAGCGTGGGGCCTTGCAACCGTCCTGGATTTCCTCCCGCATCTTCTTCCGCCTCCACGGAATGAAGAAGGATTACAGAGCATCATAAAAAGCTGTCATCTAACTGACGCTACGCAAGTCCTTGCGCATTTACTCTCTATTAATTTGTGCCGGACGTCTACTGTGGCGTGTGGGGCGAGGTGGGCTCGAAGGGGAGGCGGGTTCAATGTCATTCGCAGAAAGAGATTGGAATGTGGCTCGTCCGGGCTTTACCCTCAGCGGCAGCCTGTGCCTGCCCGCCGGAGACGGTCCCTTTCCTCTTGTCCTCATTCTTCAGGGAAGCGGCAGGGTAGATCGCGACGGCAATGTGGGTGCCGGCGGACGTGGTGCTGGCCTTTATCTCAAGCTTGCCAGGGCGCTTGCCGGATACGGCGTCGCGAGCTACCGCTACGACAAGCGCGGCGCCGGCGCCAGCGGCGGCAATTTTCTCGCTGCCGGTTATCATGACCTCGTTGACGACGCAGAGGCGTGCTGGCATGCGCTCACCGTTGCGCCATTCAGCAATACCGGCCGTATGTATATGCTTGGTCACAGCGAAGGCACAGCCATTGCCGCCCAATTGGCGTCGAGGGTAGCCCACCCGCCGCGCGCGCTCATCCAGCTCTGCCCCTTCGATGATAGCGCGGAGACCATGCTGATCCATCAGGCGGAAGGGATAGACCGCGAACTGCCCGGCGTGCCCGGCCTGCTGGGTATCCTGCTGCGCCTCGCGCGGCGCTTCAGCGGGCCCTACGACCGGCACATGCGGCGAAAGCTCGCGCATGTGCGCACGCTTGACGGCGGCACCATCCGTCTAGGCCCCACGCGCGTCAGCGCCCGCTGGCTGCGTGAATTGATCGATCTGGATGTCAACGGTCTCTACCGCGCCGTGCCTTGCCCCATGCTGCTGATCGCCGGTGAAAAGGACCTGCAATGCACCCCCGAAAGCGCCGAACGTTTGGCCCGGCTGGCTTTGGCGCCGACGGAATTTCATGTGGTGCAGAACATGATCCATCACCTCTCGGTCCGTGAGGGGCAGCCGGCGCTTCTGGATATGCGTGATATCGATGCGCTTCCGCTCGCGCCGCAATTGCTGGCGCTTCTTGAAAGCTGGTTCGCCCGCGAAAGAGCCGAAGATCTGCCGCCCGAACCCGGCGTGCCTCCGTTATCTGACGCGTATTGAACCTATTGCGAGCGCAGCGCCTCGTTCCAGCGCTCGATCAGGCGGCTGCGCTTGACCTGGTCCAGATAGACCATCAGGCCGGGGCTGACGGGGACGGGACGCAATTGCGCGCCGTGGATGGCCTGCATGGTGTTGGCGGTGTTCTCCCCCGCCACTTCGGGGCTGACGGCGGGAATCTGCAATTGCCGGGCCATGATCGTCTGGCCTTCCTTCGACATGAAGAATTCAAGGTAGCGACGCCCAAGGTCGGGATTGGCGGCGGCTTCCGGCACCAGCCCGATGCGCGACATGACGACGGTATAATCCTTCGGCAACACGATGCCGACATCGGGGTGGCGCGAGGCCCAGTCCGCCGCATAGGAGCCGAGAATATTGTATCCGAGCACGAAACGGCCGTCGGAAACCCGCTCCAGAATCGCCGAGGAGGTGGAATAGACCTTCACGCCCGCCGCCCCCATGGCCTTGATGACGCTCCATATATCGCCGAACTGCTCCTGATCTCGCGACATGAACAGGAAACCGACGCCGGAACGTTCTATGTCATAGGTGGCGATGCGGCCATGCACCTCCTTGGCGTGGCGTTCGAGATAATCGACAAATTCGGCACGGGTTGCGGGTGGTTTTTCGGTGGTGAAGCTCGGCTTGTGATAAACGAAGACCGCCGGCTCGAAGGTCAGCGCATAGGCCGTGTTGCGCCAGTTCGCCCAGGCCGGCCAGCGGGCGCTCATGGCGAGATCGGAACGCTGGGCGTAACCATCGTTGCTCAGCTTCACCTGCAGGTCCATGGCGGAGGAGAAGGCGAAATCGGCCGTCTTTTTGCCGGCATCCGTTTCCTTGACGATGCGGTCGTAGATTTCGCCGGTCAGCATATCCTCGTAATGGACGGCAACATCAGGATTGGCCTTCTGGAAACCCTCGATCATCGGTGTCGCCAGCGGCTCATCCAGCGAGGAATAGACCACCAGCGTCTCGGCATTCGCCTTGCCTGAAGGGGCCGGAAAAACGGCGACCTGCGCAAGCGCGGGCGAGGCCATGCAAAGACAGAGGCAGAGAAAAAGGCAGATACGCATGGAAAAGATCATGCCGCACGCGCTTGCCATTCACAAGCGGCAAGGGCTTGGTTAAATTCGCAGGATTGCCGGAGGAAAGATTTGCGTATTTTGCTGGTCGAGGACAATCAGGTGTTGTCGGAAGGGTTGTCCGCCCTTCTGCGCGGCAGTGGTTATGCGGTGGATGTGGTTTCCGACGGCGCTTCCGCAGATGCGGCTATTGCGGCGGAAAGTTTCGATCTCGTCATTCTCGATCTCAACCTGCCGGAAATGGACGGTATCGAGGTGCTGCGCTCCATGCGTTCGCGCCAGGACAAGGCGGCGGTGCTGATCCTGACGGCGCGCGGCACGCCGGAAGAAAAGGTCAAGGGGCTCGATCTCGGCGCCGACGACTACATGATCAAGCCCTTCGACATCACCGAATTCGAGGCAAGGGTGAGGGTGCTTCTGCGCCGCAATGCCGGGCTGCGCTCCTCCGCGCTCAGTTTCGGCAAGGTGCTGTTCGATCTCAATTCCCGCACCTTTTCGGCGGACGGGCGCCCGCTCGATATTCCGGCACGCGAGGTGGCGCTGCTCGAAGTGCTGTTCATGCGGGCGGGCAAGGTGGTCGCCAAGGAGGCGATCGTGCAATCGCTGACCGGGTTCGATGACGATATTTCCGCCAATGCCATCGAGCAATATGTCAGCCGCCTGCGCAAGCGGCTTGCCCCCCACGGGCTGACGGTGAAGACGGCGCGTGGCATCGGTTATTATCTCGAAAAACTGCCGGAGATGGCGGAATGAGACAGGCCGCCTATTCGCTCAGGCGGCGACTATTAGGCTGGCTTCTCATCTCCACCGCCATCATCGGCTGCGCCGCGCTGACCGATACATGGCGCGAGGCGGTCAACACCGCCAATGTCGTCTCCGACCGGGTGCTTTCCGGTTCGGCGCTCGCCATTGCCGAACGGGTGGTGGTGGCCGAGGACGGCTCGCTGGAGGTCGACATCCCCTATGTGGCGCTGGAAATGCTGACGTCTGCCGCGCAGGACAGGGTATTTTACCGGGTCGACGGGCCGAACGGGCAATTCCTCACTGGTTATCAGAACCTGCCGACAGTGGAGAACACGGCCGGCGATACGCCCGCCTATCGCGACGCGGTGTTTCGTGACGAGCCGATCCGCGTCGCCGCCATCCGCCGTTTTGCCTCCACCGGCATCAATTCCGTGCCCTTTTCCGTGACGGTTGCCGAAACCACGATCGCCCGCAGCCAGCTGGCGCAGGCCATCATCCTGCGTTCCGCGCTGCGCCTGCTCTTGATGATCGTGGGGGCGGCGATCATCGTCTGGATCGCGGTGACAATTTCGCTAAGACCGCTTTACCGGCTCAGCGAAGCCATTGCCGAGCGCAGTCCCAATGACCTGCACCCGATCCGCCAATCCGTGCCGGTGGAGGTGGAAAATCTGGTGGAGACGGTCAATTCCTTCATGGTGCGGCTGCAATCGGCGCTCGATGCGCTTCGGCATTTCACCGGCAATGCCAGCCACCAGCTGCGCACGCCGCTTGCCATCATCAGCACCCAGCTTGCGCTTTCCGCCCGCGCGTCAAGTCTTAAGGAGGCGCAAGCGGCGGCGCTGAAGGGCGGCGCTTCGGTGGCGCATGCCGAACATATCCTCGCCCAGCTCTTGCGCATGGCCAATATCGATGCCGCCGGCTCCAGCGAGAAACACGATTTCTCCGCGATAGACCTCGTGGCCGTTGCGCAGAATGTGACGGCCGATTTCGTGCCGCGTGCGGCCGACGCCGGCATCGATCTCGGTTTCGAAGGCGAGGGCGAGGCGACCATTTCCGCCGAACCGCTGTTGATCGGCGAGCTGATCGGCAACCTCGTTTCCAATGCCATCAATTATGCCGGGCGGGGCGCGGAAGTCACCGTTCGCGTTGGCAAGGAGACGGGCGCCGTCTGGCTGGAAGTGGAAGATAACGGCCCCGGCATCCCCCCGGAAAAACGCGCCATGGTACGCCAGCGCTTCGCCCGTGGTGAAGCCAACACCGCCCCCGGCGCCGGCCTTGGCCTTGCCATCATCGAGGAGATCGCCGGCCTGTTCGGCGGGCGGCTGACGCTGGAAGACGGCGCGGGCGGGCGCGGCTTGAGGGCGCGGGTGGTTTTTGGCGGGACGGAAAGAATGGCATAACAGGGCGGTCTGTCAGGCAGCCATGTCTGCCGCCTTATCACCCCATCCGCTCGGAAGCATAGCTGCCCGGGCTTGGCGGGAAGACCACGGTGCGGTTGCCGTTGATGAAGGTGCGGTGGTGGATATGGGCGTGGATGGCGCGGGCCAGCACCTGGCTTTCCACGTCGCGGCCGAGCGAGACATAGTCGTCGGCTGACTGCGCGTGGGTGATGCGCACCGTGTCCTGCTCGAGGATCGGGCCTTCATCCAGGTCAGCGGTGACGTAATGCGCCGTCGCGCCGATCAGCTTCACGCCACGCTCATAGGCCTGCTTGTAGGGGTTGGCGCCCTTGAAGCTCGGCAGGAAGGAGTGGTGGATATTGATGATCTTGCCAGACATCTTGCGGCACAGGTCATCGGAGAGAACCTGCATGTAGCGGGCCAGTACGACGAGTTCCGTGCCGCTGGTCTCGACCAGGTCCATCAACTGGGCCTCGGCCTTCGGCTTGTTCTCCTTCGTCACCTTGATGTGGTGGAAGGGAATGTCGTGATTGACCACCACTTTCTGGTAATCGAAATGGTTGGAGACGACGCCGACGATGTCGATCGGCAGTGCGCCGATTTTCCAGCGATAGAGCAGGTCGTTGAGGCAATGGCCAAAGCGCGACACCATCAGCATCGTCTTCATGCGCTGGCCGTCCGGATAGATATCCGCCTCCATGCCGAATTTTTTCGCCACCGGCTGAAAGCCTTCGGTGATGGCCTGAAGGGAAGCGCCTTCCTCTGAAATGAAGGAGACGCGCATGAAGAACTTGCCGGTCTCGAGGTCATCGAACTGCGAGCTATCGACGATGTTGCAGCCTTTTTCCGCCAGATAACCGGAAATCGCGGCGACGATGCCGCGGGTCGATTTGCAGGCTACGGTCAGAACATAGGATGTCATTCGTTTTCCCTCAAAGACGTCGCGCCGGCGTCAACCGGCACAGTTCGGCGTGTTGCATAGCGCAGCTTGGCAGCGGAGCAAAGCGCCAAGGCGACATAGCCAAAGTCTTAGGGCGGGAAAGGACCGGGCGCCGTGCCGGAAACGACATGGAATGTTCCATGGCAAGCACGGCGTCGCCGGCATGTTGCAGGCAGGCGCTGCCGGTCAGGCGCGACGCAGGCGCATGGCGGTGCGGCCGCGGCCGTCGATCAGTTCCAGCGTGCCGCGACGCGGCTCCAGCCGGAAGGAGCGTGCGCCTTCCAGCGCCTCGATGAATTGCCGTTCCTGGCGCATGATATCGGGCGCGCAGGCCATCTGGGTGGAAATCATCCGGCCGAAATCGACCCGGTTGCGGCTGATCTTCACCTCGCCGCCAATGCCGTTGCAGCCGGCATTGCCGGAAACGCGGCCCTCGCGGGAAATTTCGAGCGTTGCCTGCCGGCGACCGCGAACCCGCTCGCCGCGGATATCCTGCACCAGCCAGCGTCCGTCGATGCCGGCTTCCGGCTCCGGCCGGCCGGGACCAGCGCCGACGCGCTCCAGCACGAGGTCGGTATCGTCGCGGCCGCCGGTCAGGACGGAATAACGGCGGGTCGTGGTGAAGAGCAGCTGTTCGCGGTCGCGGATTTCGGCGCTCAGCGCATAGGAGCGGCGGCCGCGAATGTCGCGGTCGTCATAACGCAGCACGAAGGGCACCGGCACCTGGCCGCGCGGGCGAATGGTGGTTTCGGCGATCGTCTGCGATGGCGCATCCGCCAGTGAAACGTCGATCAGCCGCACGGTGACGGTTGCGCCCGGCGGTAGCGCAATGCGTTCACGATAGGAAACGCTGCCACGCAGGCTCGCCGGCGCGGCCGCCGCACCGCCCGCCGCAAACAGCGGGGCAAGCGCGAGGAGACCGGCGAAACTGCGGCGCGAAAGAAGAGGCTGGTTGTCGGTCATGGTGTCTGCTCCGTGCTGGTTCCGGTTGAATTTTCAACGGATGATAGAAAACGGCACTGAACGGGCGATGAACCGATGGAGTAGGGATGGATACCAGACAGGTGGCTTCATTGATGACAGAGCCTTCTACACACTCGGCGTCATCCTCGGCACAGGGCCGAGGATGACGGAGCAGAGGTTTTCTATCAACGCTGGACCACCGCCAGGGGCGGTGGTTTTTCATTCTCGTTGGTTCAGCTGCGGAAACTGTCCCGCAGCGCTTCGAACTTCGCCAGTTGCCCGGCCAGCAGTTCCTTGTTCTCGTCGCGGCGGACGAAGATCTTGAACATGGCGCCGCCGGCGGCATTCATGAACCAGACGGAGCAGGAGCGGCGGCCATGGAAACCGCGGTCGACGAAGGTGATGCCGGCGCAATTGTCCTTCTTGATGTGACCGCCGATGGGGCTGTCGCCATGGATGTTGAACCAGCCGTGGCTTTCCGTGCCTTCCGGCAGGTGGCCGGGGACTTCGAACACGATATCGCCGGTCTGCACGATCATCAGGACTTCGCCCCAGCCGCGCATCTCGTTCCAGATCGCGTCGAAGCGGTCGGCGGAGGCGGAGACCGCTGCACCTTCGGGCAGGATCGCCAGAATTTCAGCCGGCGTCACCTCGGCCTTGGCGGCGATGGCCTCAACGATGCCGTCAGGTTTTTCGGCAAGGGCTGCGGCGGCGCGGGCCTGCCTGTCGTCGTCGGTCTTCTGGGCTGCAATGCTCATCGGGTGGGCCTCAGGCGGCAATCGAATGGCGTTCGCCATTCTTGTCTTCATGAATGATGACGTCGAAACCTTCGAAATGCGGGCCGGAGAGATATTCTACCTTGCCACGGTTCTCGCCGGCCTTGGCATGGGCGGCGCGGAACTGTTCGGATTTCGTCCAGGCAAGGAAATCGTCCTTGGTGGCCCAGACGGTGTGCGAGGCATAAAGCGTGTGATCGTCCGCCTTCGGGCCCTTCAGCATGTGGAATTCGATATAGCCCGGCAATTCGCTGAGATGCGATTTGCGCTCGCGCCAGATGGATTCGAAGGTTTCTTCATAACCCGGCACGACGCGAAAGCGGTTCATTGCGATAAACATGAAAGTCTTCCTTTAAGTTTCCAGTTTCAGTCAGGATATCGACCCCGGACGGGGTTGGAAAGGGGTTCACGGCAAAGCGAACAAAAATACTCCACTTATCGATTGCGCGGTTTATAAACATGTGTAAATAACTCAAGATTAGTGGCGCGGGCGAACCTGCGCCGGGTCGTGTTTCAGGATAACGCCATGTTCAACTCCCGTCTTCGCCCCCTCGTTTTCGCCGCCCTCGTGCCCGCCGCAATCGCCTTTGCCGCGCCGGCCGCCATGGCTTCCGACAAGGGTAATCCAGAGGCGAAACGCATCGTTGCGGTGGGCGGAACGGTGACGGAAATCCTTTATGCGCTGGGTGCGCAAGACCGTATCGTGGCGCGTGACAGCACCAGCAGCTACCCGGCTGATGCGCTCGCCAAGCCTGATATCGGTTACATGCGGGCGCTCTCTTCCGAAGGCATCCTGTCGCAGAAGCCCGATCTCATTCTTTCCGAAGACGGCTCCGGCCCGGCGGATGTCATCGCCATTCTGAAGGCGAGCGCGGTGCCTTTCGTCACCGTCGATACGCCGCCGAGCGGTGATGCCATTCCGAAGAAAATCGAGGATGTCGGCACGGCTGTCGGTCTTTCCGACAAGGCCAGGGCGTTGGCTGCGGAAACCAAAGCCGGGCTCGACGCGCTTGCCAAGGATGTCGCCGCCGTACCGGAAAAGGGCAAAAAGCGGGTGCTCTTCGTGCTCTCCAGTGCCGGCGGTCGCGTGATGGCGGCGGGCAAGGATACCGAAGCGGCGGCGATCATCGAAATGGCCGGCGGCATCAATGCGGCCGAGGAGATCAACGGTTACAAGCCGCTGACGGATGAGGCGGTCATCGCCGCAGCACCCGATGTGGTGCTGACCATGGCGCGCGGCGACCATGCCGCCAAGGCGGCCGAGATTTTTGCGCTGCCGGCCTTCCAGTCCACACCGGCCGCTGCCGGCAAGGCCCTCATCAGCATGGACGGGCTTTATCTCATCGGTTTCGGCCCGCGCACGCCGGCCGCCGGCCGCGAGCTGGCGCACAAGCTGTACCCTGATGTGGTGAAGCCGTGAGCCTTGCCGTCTTGAGTTCCACCGGGGGCGGGGTTGCGGGCGACAGGTCCCGTCAGGGGGCCGTCACCCTTGCCGTGCTCGTCGGCATTCTGCTGTTTGCCTGTGGCGTATCGCTGGTCAGCGGTCCCACGGGCGTCGGCATATCCGAACTCTTTGCCTATCTCACCGGTGGTGCGGATCAGCTCGATGCGCGCGACAGGGTCATTCTCGAAGCCGTGCGTCTGCCGCGCACGGCGCTCGGCATGTTGATCGGCGCGGGGCTTGGCGTCTCGGGCGCGATGATGCAGGGCCTTTTCCGCAATCCGCTGGCTGATCCCGGCATTGTCGGCGTCACCTCGGGTGCCGCGCTGTTTGCGGTGGCGGCCATTTCGCTCGGGGAAGGCGCGCTTGCGACGGTTGCCGTGTTTTTCGGCCCGCATTTCCTGCCGCTGATGGCATTTTTCGGCGGGCTGCTGAACGTCTGGGTGCTTTACCTGATCGCCACCAAGGACGGTGCGACCTCCACCACCACGCTCATTCTGGCGGGCATCGCAGTGGCCGCCATCAGTGGCGCGCTGACCGGGCTGATGATCTTCGTGGCGGATGACCGGGCGCTGCGCGACATCACCTTCTGGTCGCTCGGTTCGCTGGGCGGGGCAACGCCGGCCAAGGTGCTCGCCACCCTGCCATTCATCATCATCGTGCTTGCCATCATTCCCTTTGTCGCCCGTGGGCTCGACGCGCTGATCCTGGGGGATGCGGCTGCCTTTCACATGGGCATTCCGGTACAGCGGCTGAAGCGGGTCGTCATTCTGGCGGTCGCCGCCGCCTGCGGGGCAAGCGTGGCCGCGGCCGGTTCCATCGGTTTTGTCGGCATCGTCGTGCCGCATCTTTTGCGCCTCGCCATCGGCCCGTCGCACCGCTTCCTACTGCCGGCCTCGGCGCTTGGCGGTGCAGCGCTTCTGCTTCTTGCCGACTGTTTCGCCCGAACGGTGGCGGCGCCGGCGGAATTGCCGATCGGCGTCGTCACGGCGCTCATCGGCGCGCCCGTCTTCCTGTTCCTGCTGCTTGGCCGTGGCGGATTTTCCATGCGGAACATGCCATGATCCGGGCTGAAAACCTTACCCTCATCCGCTCCGGCCGCCGCCTGCTCGATGCCGTCAACGTCGATCTGAAGCCGGGCCGGGTCAATGTCATCATCGGCCCGAACGGTGCCGGTAAATCCACGCTGATGAAGGTTCTCTCGGGCGAGATGCGCGCCGAGGAGGGTTCGGTGACCTATAATAATGTCGCCCTGCCGCAATTCACGCCGGTGCAGCTTGCCCGCCTGCGTGCCGTGCTGCCGCAGAATACCCAGCTTGCCTTTCCTTTCACCGCGCTGGAGATCGTACGCATGGGGGCGGTGGCGCAGGGCTCGCGCGCGCCGGAGGAACAGGCCCGCCGGGCGCTTGCCCGGGCCGGTCTGCGTGGTTTCGAGCAGCGGTCCTACAATATGCTGTCCGGCGGCGAGCAGCAGCGGGTGCAGTTTGCCCGGGCGCTGGCGCAGGTGCCGAACCCGGTGGAAAATGGCGACGCACGGGCTCTCTTTCTCGATGAGCCGACAGCCAGCCTCGATATAGGCCATCAGATCTCCGTGCTGGAAACGGCGCGGGATTTTGCAAGCGGCGGCGGGCTGGTGCTCGCCATCCTGCACGATCTCAACCTGGCAGCGGAATTTGCGGATCAACTTATCGTCATGCATGGCGGCCGGGTGACGGCAAGCGGCCCTTCGCTGGAAACGATCAGCGATGAGACGATCGCTCGGGTTTATGGCATTGGCGGCGTCGTCGGTCGGCTGCCGGCGCGGCATATTCCCTATGTGCTGCCGCAATCGCGGAATCGCTAGCAGAGCCCGTCTTCAGCTTTCCGGGCGTGTGGCGATGAAGAGCGCGGAGCCAAGCATGACCGCGGCGACGATTGTCGCCCGCAGCGGCGGCGGCTCGCTCAGAAACCAGAAGGCGGCATAACTCACCGCCATGGCGGAAAGTGCCGCGATTTTGGCATTGCGGGCGATTGCGCCGCGCTCGCGCCAGCGGTGAAGCGAGGGCCCGAATCTCGGATGGGCAAGAAGCCATGCCTCGAGCTTCGGTGAGGAGCGGGAAAAACACCAGAGCGCCAGAAGCAGGAAGGGCGTGGTGGGCAAAACGGGAAGAAACGCGCCGACAATGCCGGTCGCGACCATCAGCCAGCCAAGACAGAGGTATAAAAGGCGCATGCCTAAGCCGGTATCATGAGTTCAGCACTCAGGATAGAGCGGCGGCGCCAAATCGATGTGGTCCCGTCGCCGCAGGTCCGGCCGCACCGGAAAATCGGGGGTTTTTGCCATCACATTTGCCGTGATCGGGCCGTTACGCTTTGCCGCCGGGTGCCTTTAGGGTTGAAAGCGCGGCGCACTGTCTTTATCCCCTTGGGCCGCGATGCCCGGAGCATAACCGGACCGTCAACAGGAAGAAGAAGGAAACACCATGGCCAAGCTGATCCACTCGATGGTCCGGGTGCTGGACGAAAAGCGTTCGGTGGAATTTTACAAACAGGCTTTCGGGCTTGAGGTTGCGGAACGCGCCGAGTTCGAGAATTTCACGCTGATCTATCTCAGCAATGCCGAGGGCGATTTCGAGCTGGAACTGACCGTCAACCGCGGTCGCGAAGTACCCTATGCGCTGGGCGACGGTTATGGCCATCTCGCCGTCAGTGTTGCCGATGTGGAAAGCGAACATCAGCGTTTCATCGAGATCGGGCTTTCTCCCGGCAAGATCATCGAAGCCGATTATAAGGGCCAGCCTTTCGCAAAATACTTTTTCATCTGCGATCCGGATGGTTACAAGATCGAAGTGCTGCAGCGCGGCAACCGGTTCAAATAATCTCTGATGGAGGCGGGCATGGCAGAGGCAGGCGTCAAACTCGAAGACAGCTGGAAGCACGTTCTCTCAGGCGAATTCGCCAGCCCCTATATGCTCAAGCTGAAAGAGTTCCTGCTTGCCGAAAAGACCGCCGGCAAGCGCATCTTTCCGAAGGGCGCGGAATATTTCCGCGCTCTCGATCTGACACCTCTCGATGAGGTCAAGGTCGTCATTCTGGGCCAGGATCCCTATCATGGGCTTGGCCAGGCGCATGGGCTCTGCTTTTCGGTGCAGCCCGGCGTGCGCATTCCGCCCTCGCTCGTTAATATCTACAAGGAACTGCAGGCCGATCTCGGGATTCGCCCGGTCAGTCACGGTTTTCTGGAAAGCTGGGCGAAACAGGGCGTGCTGCTGCTCAACAGCGTGCTGACGGTGGAAGAGTCCCGCGCTGCCTCGCATCAGGGGCAGGGCTGGGAAAAATTCACCGACGCCGTCATCCGCGCCGTCAACGACGAGTGCGACCACGTCGTCTTCCTGCTCTGGGGTTCCTATGCCCAGAAGAAGGCGGCCTTCGTGGATCAACGCAAGCACCTCGTGCTGCGCTCGCCGCACCCTTCACCGCTCTCGGCCCATAACGGCTTTTTCGGCAATGGCCATTTCTCCAAGGCCAATGCCTTTCTCGTTTCCCATGGCCGCCAGCCTATCGATTGGCAATTGCCGGAAACGGCGGGAAGCGACAAAAACCTTCTCTAGATACTCATAAATACCTTTGCGCTTTGCAGTTGTCAGGATTAAAGATAACCGGACTGCAAAGTGAAGGATTATGCCCGTGTCTCTCCTGTCTGCCGAAACCTCCGTCTCGCTGCCCGATCCGCTGTCGGTCGTCGATGCTTTTCAGGAGCATTTTTCCGAGCATATGGAGATGGAGCGCGAAGGTGCTACGGTGCGGTTCACGACGGAATATGGCCATGGCAGCTTCAGTGCTGAGGGTGGCCGTTTTGCCGCGCGGGTCAACTGCGTTTCCGAACATATATTGACCTCGGTCAAGGCCATGGTGGCCGAGCATATTGCCGAGTTTTCCGGCGCGACGGGGCTGGATTTCCGCTGGAGCGGCCATGGCGCGGAGCAGCGCGAGCTGCCCAATCTTTTCCGCGGCAAGGTCGCCCGCGCCTATAACCTCACGCCCCATATGCGCCGGCTGGTGGTATCGGTCGAAAGCGGTATCGAAAGGCTGCTGACCGGCGGCATGCATGTGCGTCTGCTCCTGGTGCCGGATCAGGCCCGCGTGCCGGTCTGGCCCTATCTCGCACCCACCGGCGCGATCATCTGGCCGGCGGGTGATGACCTTCTGATGCGGCGCGTTTACACCATCCGTTCCGGCGACATGGGCCGGGGCGAGGTGGATATCGATTTCGTCATGCATGAGGGCGACCATATGCCCGGCGCCACCTTCGGTGCGACGGCGAAGCCGGGTGATGTTCTCGGCATCATCGGCCCCAGCGGCACCTGCCCGGAAGCGGACCGTTATGTCTTCGCCGGCGACGAGACGGCGTTGCCGGTGATGCTGCGCATGGCCGCCGAAATGCCGGCAGGCAAGAAGCTCAGCGTTTATGCCGAAATCGACGACGAGGCCGAGCGGCAGGAGATCGTCTCGGCGGCGGATGTGGAATGGACATGGCTTTATCGCCGCGGCAAGCCCGCCGGCACCTCCGGCCTTATCGAAAAGGCGCTGCGCGATCATTCGTGGAATGCGGATCACGAGGGCCTGCATGTCTTCGTCGCCTGCGAAAAATCCGAGGCGAGGGCGGCGAAATCCTTCCTGACCGACGAGATTGCCTTTCCGAAAGCATCGTTGCGCGCCGTCGGTTACTGGACCATGGGTGCTGCCGACGATTGAGGTGGCCTCGCCGGGCTGATTGAACAGTGATCTTTATCGTTCACGATTCAAGAACAATCCGTTCCTGTTGCCCGGTCTATTCGCAACGTGCCCCTTGCCCCATCTTTACGCCATGAACAGGGCAGGCCCCAATGGGAGGCCCGCCAGGCAAAAGGGGTTTATCATGCTCAACCAGATCAAGGGCCTGCACCACGTCACGTCGATGGCGGCGAGTGCGCGCCAGAACAACAGCTTTTTCACCGACACACTCGGCCTGCGCCGGGTGAAGAAGACGGTCAATTTCGACGCGCCGGATGTCTATCACCTTTATTATGGCGATGAGGTCGGCACACCCGGCTCCGTCATGACCTATTTCCCGTTCCCGCATATCGCCCGCGGCCGCCCCGGCACCGGTGAGGTGGGCACGACGCTGTTTTCCGTTCCGGAAGGATCGCTCGGCTACTGGCAGGATCGTCTTTCCAGGGCCGGTGTCGATGGCCTGAAGTCGGACGAAGCTTTCGGCAACAGGCGCCTGCATTTTGCCGGTCCTGATGGCGACGGTTTCGCGCTGGTCGAGGTCAGGGACGACAACCGTGCGCAATGGACCGGTAATGGCGTCGGCGAGGATCAGGCGATCCATGGTTTCCAGGGTGCTTCGCTGCGCCTTCGCGACGAAGGCGCGACCGCTGAACTCTTGAAATTCATGGGTTACCAGGAAGTGGACCGTCAGGACGGCGTGCTGCGTCTCGGTATGCCTGGCGGTAACGGCGCGGATGTCATCGATATCGAAACCATGCCGAACATCTCCGGCGCGAAGCTGGGTGCCGGTTCCGTGCACCACATCGCTTTTGCGGTCGAAAACCGCGAAAAGCAGCTGGAAGTGCGCAAGGCGCTGATGGATACGGGTTACCAGGTGACGCCGGTCATTGACCGCGATTATTTCTGGGCGATCTATTTCCGCACCCCCGGCGGCGTGCTGTTCGAGGTGGCCACCAACGAGCCCGGTTTCGACCGCGACGAGGACACGGCCCATCTCGGCGAGGCCCTGAAGCTGCCGACCCAGCACGCGCATCTGCGCTCCGTGCTGGAGGAGCATCTGGAACCGCTTGAGGATGAGAAAAAGGCTTAATTGTCCGGCACCCGGCCGCTCGTTTCTTCTCCCCGCCGGGAGAAGGTGGCCCGAAGGGTCGGATGAGGGGGCTCGCTCTCCGAACATCTCGACCCTTGCCCCCTCATCCCGCTGCCGCGACCTTCTCCCCCTCGGGGAGAAGAAACGAGCGGCGCTTGCTCCACATGAGATTGCTCCGCCTGGCTGAAAAAGCCGTGCAGAAGCCGCTGGACCTCTTCCTTCCAGAAAGGATACTCCCATGACCAAGGATAGCTATTTCCACAAATCCCGCGCCGGCGCTGCGGGCGCACCGCTTTTCGTTCTGCTGCACGGCACCGGCGGCGATGAGAACCAGTTCTTCGATTTCGGCGCCCGTCTTCTGCCACAGGCCACGATTGTCTCGCCGGTCGGCGATGTCTCCGAACATGGCGCGGCGCGGTTCTTCCGGCGCACGGGCGAGGGCGTTTACGACATGGCCGATCTTGAGCGGGCAACCGTCAAGATGGCCGATTTCATCAAGGCGAACCGGGAGCATTATCAGGCCGGGCCCGTCATCGGCCTCGGCTTTTCCAATGGTGCGAATATTCTCGCCAATGTGCTGATCGAACAGCCGGACCTTTTTGATGCGGCGGTGCTGATGCATCCGCTCATCCCGTTTATGCCGAAGATTTCCCCGGCGAAACCCACGCGCCGTGTGCTCATCACGGCGGGCGAGCGCGATCCGATCTGCCCGGTACCTTTGACCAATGCGCTGGAAGCAAGCCTGAAGGAGCAGGGCGGCACGGTGGAAACCGTGTGGCATCCGGGCGGGCATGAAATCCGTTCCGGCGAGATCGATGCGGTCAGGGGTTTTCTGGCGGCTTACGGGGAGTAGCTTTCTGCCTGGCCTCATTCCTCGCCGTCATGCCGGACTTGATCCGGCATCCAGCCATGGCGCGTCTGCGCCGTGGCGGAGTCTCTTGCGATCAAGGACATGATCGTGCTGGACCCCGGATCAAGTCCGGGGTGGCGGTGAGGGTAGGTGATCCGCCTTTTCACGTCGCATCCAGACAAAATGATCCTGCTGCCGCCGCCTCAGCGATACCCGCATTGCTGCAACTGGGCCTCGTAACGCAGCGCCATGTTGGCGGAGCGGCGGGCGGCCTTCTGGACGGCGGAATTGTTGCGCCAGCTGCCCTTCGCATAACCGCCATGGCCGGAATAATAAGCGAGGTAGAGATTATAGGGGTCGTTCAGTGCGATGCCGTTTTCGCGTCGGCTCTTGGCATGGTACCAGCCGACGAAATGGATGGCATCGGTGAAATCGGTGCGGCTTGCCGACCAGCGGCCGGTTTCGCGCTTGTAGACCTCCCAGGTGCCATCAAGCGCCTGTGCATAACCATAAGCCGTCGACTGCCGTGTCCATGGAATGAAGCCCAAAAGCTTGGTGCGTGGCGGGCGAGCATAGGGCCGGAAGGCGGATTCGGTGTAGATCGTCGCCATCATGACGGGCACGGGCACGCCGAATTCGCGCTCGGCGGCTTTCGCGTCGCGCCGCCAGTTATTGAAGATGCCGTTCCGCTGCTCGAAGATCGCACAGGCATTGGTCACCTGCGACGGTGCGGTGGCGCAGCCGGCGAGAACGAGCATCAGGAAAACAACGGCAGATACGCCACGCATAACGGAACCCTTTCGTTCCGCTATTCTTAAATTGCTAACCATTAACGTCGGGTTTTAAGACAAGGTTAATTCAAATGCCGCCGATCGGGCGGGTGTTAACCCCATGAAAATTCCTGTGTCCGGGATGGGGCGAAACCGCCTCTCGAGCGCCTTTTTCAAGATGGATTCATCCCCGCGCGTCCACGGTCCCGCTGGCCCGGCTATATTGGCGCCATCCCGGTCATCGAGCGTGCGCGCGGCGCAAGATGGGCGGGGCAGGCGGCCGAAACCGGGGAGTTTCCCGATGTCACGGTTGAGGCGGCCGGCATATGTCCACCCTCCAAACAGGAACTGGTTTGGCGGGTGCGTCATGGGCTGAAATGTTGGAGCCGGGGCCGCATCGTCTGCAAAACCTCGCAATACCATCCGATACCCCCGCAGCGATGCGGCCCCTTTATCCTTTCCAGCGTGGCCCCGGAATCCCTGGCGACGGTGCGCGCGCATATTCGAAAAAAAGCATCCGCTGTTCAAAAATGAAAACCGATAAAATTGTAGCAATCGGCTTAAAGCGGCTGAAAACAGTGCTGTGCCATTGTGGGATCACAGACAGGGAGCGGCCTTTGAAAGAGGCGCCCTTGAAACGAAATCGAGACCGGCACAAGCCGGCGGATCGCAAACGGGGTATGAAATGCTGAAGAAGATTATTGCTGCCGCCATCTGCGGAATTGCCATTGCTTCCATGTCCACCCATGCCGATGCGGCCGGTGCTGCCGGTTTTGCCCGTGGATTTGCCGCCGTCGAAAAATCCGCCGTCGCCGCGATCGGCATTTCCGCACCCGGCGGTTTTGATGGCTGCGTGCTTGCCGCCGGCCAGTGCGTCTCCATCATTGCCGCGCCGCTGACGGCCGAGCGCCGTGACGAACTGCTGCGCGTCAACCGTGATGTGAACGCCACCATGGGTGCGCTCGATGATTATGTCTCCGGTTTTGCGACCGATCTTCCGGCAACGCCTTCCGCGAGCCTCGGGGATTGTGGCGATTGCGCCGCGATCAAGCGCACGGCCCTTGCCGGTGCCGGCTGGTCTTCCAACGCGCTGCGGCTTGCCTTTGCACTGAAGGATGACGGATCGCTCGAAAAAGTGCTGATCGTCACCACCGACAAGGGCGATATCGTCCTTGGTAATGCCGTCTTTTCTCCGGCCAGCCGCGAAACCGCGCTCTGACCTTCTGCTTGAGCATCGGAAAGACTTTTCGATCCGATGCTCCACTCTTTCATGCCTGCCAGACTGCGCCGGTTTTCCTGACCCTGTTGGTTCAGGAAGCCGGCGATTTTTTTCGTTCCGCCACGGCAATGCCGGCAAGTGCCATGAAGAGTGCTGCGATTTGATAGGTGTGCAGGGTTTCGCTGAGCACGAAGACCGAAAGCAGCGTGCCGAAGACCGGCACGAGGTTGATGAAGAGGCCGGCGCGGTTGGCGCCGATCTGCTCCACGCCCTTGATGTAGAGGATCTGCGCGATGAGGGAGGCAAAGATACCGGCATAGACCACCAGCACCCAACCCTTCTGATCTGGCCAGACGACGCTGTTGCGCGACATTTCCCAGAAGACCAGCGGTACCGAGGTGAGAAGGGCGAAAAAGGCGGGGATCGCCATCAGCGTGCGCCAGTCGACCGCGGGTTTCCAGCGCAGAATGACGGTGTAGATGGCATAGACCAGCACGGCGAGCAGCATGATGGCATCGCCCACATTCATTTCCAGCTGCAGCAGCGAGACCGGATCGCCATGCGAGGCGAGCAGCGCCACACCGGCGATGGTGAGGCAGAAACCGGCGATCTGGCCGAACAGCACGCGGGTGCGGAACAGGATGAAGTTCAGGACGAAGATGACCATGGGAATGCCGGCCTGGATGACGGCGGCATTGATGGCCGAGGTGTGCTGCAGCGCCGTGTAAAGAAACACGTTGAAGGCCGTATAACCGACACTGCCGAGCACGAGGAAATAGGGCAGGCGCTGTTTCACCACCGGCCAGTCGCGGATAAGCTGCGGAACGGAAATGGCGAAGATGATGGCGACGGCGAAAACCCAGCGCAGGAAGGTGAAGGCCATGGGGCTGATGTGGCCGACGGCGAGCTTGCCGGCAACGGTGTTGCCGCCCCAGCAGAGTGTGGCGATGATGAGGGCGATATAGGCTTTCGAAGGCACGCTGATGTTTCGCTTCTTCACGGGGGCGGGAAAACGGAGAGGGGTGAGCGGCGGCCTTGCGCCCGCGCTTGGCCCCCACGGGGCGAGATAATGCGGGAAATCCGCGCCTTGTCACGGAAAAAGCAAAATTCTCCATAAGAAACAGGGTCGCTTTCCGTAAAACAACACAGTATACATTCGCGGGTTTGGGTTTCCCATCGGGTTATCGGGCGCGTAAGCGCCATGAGCAGGAAAGCAAGAAATGACGAATGTTGTGGTGGTCGGCTCGCAGTGGGGCGACGAAGGCAAAGGCAAGATTGTCGACTGGCTGTCCGAGCGGGCAGATGTCGTCGTGCGGTATCAGGGCGGCCATAATGCCGGCCATACGCTTGTCATCGATGGCATCAGCTACAAGCTTTCGCTTCTGCCGTCTGGCGTCGTGCGTCCCGGCAAGCTTGCCGTCATCGGCAATGGCGTCGTGGTCGATCCGCATGCGCTGATCGCCGAAATCGGCCGTCTGGAAGCGCAGGGCGTGAAGGTTACCCCGGAAAACCTGCGCATCGCCGACAATGCCACCCTCATTCTTTCGCTGCACCGTGAACTGGACGGCATGCGCGAAGACGCCGCCTCCAACAGCGGCACCAAGATCGGCACCACTCGCCGCGGCATCGGCCCGGCTTACGAAGACAAGGTTGGCCGCCGCGCCATCCGCGTCATGGATCTGGCCGACATGGAGGCGCTTTCCGCCAAGGTCGACCGTATCCTCACCCATCATAATGCGCTTCGTCGCGGTTTTGGCGCGGCCGAAGTTGCGCATGAAACGATCATGGAAGAGCTGTCGTCGGTTGCCGAGCGCATCCTGCCCTTCAGTGAAACCGTCTGGCTGCTGCTCGACAAGAAGCGTCGTGCCGGCGCGCGCATCCTGTTTGAAGGCGCTCAGGGCTCGCTGCTCGAT
Source organism: Agrobacterium tumefaciens (assembly GCA_017744915.1). GTDB lineage: Bacteria > Pseudomonadota > Alphaproteobacteria > Rhizobiales > Rhizobiaceae > Agrobacterium > Agrobacterium tumefaciens_I. The sequence goes on along the minus strand of JAGIAH010000007.1, from coordinate 178,845 downwards.
ATCGATCATGGCACTTACCCCTATGTGACCTCGTCCAACACGGTTGCTGGCCAGGCCGCTGCCGGTTCGGGCATGGGTCCGGGTTCGCTGGGTTACATTCTCGGCATCACCAAGGCTTACACCACCCGCGTTGGCGAAGGCCCGTTCCCGACGGAACTCAATGACGAGATCGGCCAGTTCCTGGGCGAAAAAGGTCATGAATTCGGCACCGTCACCGGCCGCAAGCGCCGCTGCGGCTGGTTCGATGCGGCACTGGTTCGCCAGTCGGTCGCCACCAACGGTATTACGGGCATCGCGCTCACCAAGCTCGACGTGCTGGACGGTCTCGACGAGCTGAAAATCTGCGTCGGCTACAAGCTTGACGGGCAGGAAATCGACCATCTTCCGGCAAGCCAGGGCGCGCAGGCGCGCGTCGAGCCGATCTACATCACGCTGGAAGGCTGGAAGGAATCTACCGTCGGTGCCCGAAAATGGGCGGATTTGCCTGCTCAGGCAATCAAATATGTCCGTCAGGTCGAGGAATTGATCGGGGCGCCTGTCGCGCTTCTGTCGACAAGTCCGGAGCGTGACGACACCATACTTGTGACTGATCCGTTTGAGGATTAATGTCCTCGGCGATCTAGATTCATAAACCATATCGGGCCGGTACGTCGCCGGTCACGACGAGAAAGTGCTTATGGCGGATTTTGTAGCAGTCATTCGCAAGGCCGTGGATGGCTTGGCGAACAATACTCCCGAAAACCGGGCGAAGGTTTACGACAAGGCGCGCAGTGCGGTTGTGCGCCAACTCGAGAATATGAAGCCACGTCCGCCGGAAGAATTGTTGCGCCGGCAGATCGCCAAGCTGGACGCCGCCATCGCCGAGGTGGACAGCGAATATGCCGAGGCGCTTCCCGCGCTTGAGGATGATGATGTTCTCTCGCCGGCGGCCGAAGAGGCGGCGGCATCCCATGAACATGAGGATGCCGTCGATGAAGCGACGGCCCATCCCGCCGAAGCCGAGCCCGAACAGCTTGCCCATCGTGAAGAGGTTCAGCACGAGCCGGTTTATGAAGAACCCGCATCGGCCGAGACACAGCCGGAGCCGGCTGACGAAGAACCCGCCCATCACGACGAGCCCCGCCATGATGCCCACGCTTCGGAAGAGGATCGGCATTATGGGGAGCGCGAGCCGGAAGAGCTTTATGACGCGCCGGAGCCGGTTCATGCCGCACCGGCCCATGTTTCCGCATCCGATGAGGATGCCGGCACCTATTTCACCCGCACGGATGAAGAGCCGGCCCACCAGCCGCAGGAAGATCGCGTAGAGCCTGAAGCGGCGCTTGGCCCTGCCGATGATTCCGTTCCTTCCCATTGGGCGCAGCCGGTGGACGAGGACGATTGGCGCAAGCTCGAGGAAGCGCAGGACGAGGATGTGCGCCCGGCCGACGCCGACTATGAGGATATTCGCAACGAGACCGGCGAACGCCCGGTCGTTGCCGGTTATGCCGCGCATCATTATCAGGAGCCGGACGTCGGTTTCGAGCCGGAAAGGCACGAGACGGACAACCGTTTCGGCCCTGCTGCCGTGGAACATGCGCCGGCTTTTGGCGGCCGGCACGATTTTGACGAGCACCACCAGGTAGAAGAGCCAGCCCCGAAAAAGGCGGCTGTCGTCGAGGATTTCTCGTCCTATTTCCAGGATGCGGATATTGCCATTCCCGCCAAGGATGCGCCGGCGCTGCCGCGTGCGGATAATGATTCCTTCGGCGAGCAGGCGGGTGCCAAGGACAATAAGGAACGCACGCCCTGGGACGATCTGGACGAGCTGATCGGTTATGACGGCGCTTCCTCGTCCAACCGGCCGGTTTCGGATGAAACGCCGGGCATTGGTGCCGCGGCGGCGACGCCCGCCTATATGGTCAAGAAGAAGCCGCGCCGTAACTATGCCTCGGTCGTGCTCGCCCTTGCCGGCGTGGCGCTGCTCGCGGGCGGCGGTTATGCCGTGTGGATGAACCGCGACGCGCTGAACGATATGGTCGGCGGTCTGGTCAGTTCCGCGCAGAATGGCGGCAATGGCCAGACGCCCCCGGCAGATACGGCGCAGACGCAGCCATCGACGCCGCCGGCAACCCAGCAGCCGCCGGCCACTACCGGCCAGCAGCAGCCGGCCACGCCCAACAATCACCAGACCCAGTCGCATGGCGATGACGGTTCCGTCACCGGCACCAAGTTTACCCAGCGGCTTATGGCCGACGGCACCGAGCGTGACGAGGGACCTGCCGCCGGCGCGAACGGCCAGCCAGTGACGGCTGAAGGCCAGTCTGTCTATGAGCAGAATGTCGCGCCGCCGCCTGCGGGTGAAGCTCCGGCCAATAATGCGGGCGCACCGGCCGGAACGCCCCCCGCCGGCACGCCGCCGGCGCAGCAGCCTGCCGCCGCCGCCGGCGACCGCATGTTCCTTTACGAGGAAGTGCTGGGTCAGACGGTTCCGACCGCCATTCAGGGCAGCGTGTCCTGGTCGCTGCAGCAGGAAAATGACGCGGAAGGCAAACCTTCGCCCACCGTACAGGGTCAGATCACCGTTCCCGGCCGTGGCCTCAGCGCGCTTATCACCTTCAAGCGCAACACCGATCCGTCGCTGCCGGCGAGCCATCTGATCGAGATCGTCTTCTCGGTTTCGCCCGGTTTCGAAGGCGGCGCCATCGACAGCGTCCAGCGCATCGCGATGAAGAGCACCGAGCAGGATCGCGGCAACGCGCTGATCGCGGTTCCCGCCAAGATCACCGACGATTTCCACATGATCGCGCTCAACGACTTCCCGGATGCGATGAAGACCAATCTGGAGCTTCTGAAGAGCCGCAACTGGATCGACATTCCGGTGTCGTACCGCAACGGCCGGCGCGCGCTCTTGACTCTGCAAAAGGGCAATGACGGCATCGCCGCCTTCGACAAGGCGCTCAGCGAATGGGCGGCGGCAACGCCGGCGACGGGGCAGTGATGATTTAAGGGCGGCTCAGGCCGCCCTTTTCATTTTAACGCGCAGGCGCCGGGCTTATCGAACGGCTGGATTTCTCTCTTCCGTCATGCCGGCCTTGAGGCTTGGCAACGCGCGTTGCCGGGCATTTATCTTCGTTTTGTTTTTACAAATAAAAAATCCTCGGCCGAAGGCCGAGGATGATGTCACCCGTTAGAGCGCGCTGCCTTACGCATCCACAACGCGCAAGGCGCGCGCAGCTTCGAGCGCTTCCTTCTGCACCGCTTCCTGCACCTTCTCGAAGGCGCGAACCTCGATCTGGCGCACGCGTTCGCGGCTGATGTCGAACTCGGAAGAAAGTTCTTCCAGCGTCACCGGGTCTTCGGCAAGCCTGCGGGCCTCGAAGATGCGGCGTTCACGGTCGTTCAGCACGCCCATGGCCTTGGCCAGCATGCGGCGGCGGGTTTCCAGCTCGTCCTGCTCGATCAGCACGTCTTCCTGGCTGTCGTGGTCATCCACCAGCCAATCCTGCCACTGGCCGGATTCGCCTTCGGAGGCCTTGATCGGCGCATTCAGCGAGGCGTCGCCATGCAGGCGGCGGTTCATCGAGATGACTTCTTCTTCCGACACCTGCAGCTTGGTGGCGATTTCCTTGACGTGTTCCGGCTTCAGATCGCCGTCATCGATCGCCTGGATACGGCCTTTCAGTCGGCGCAGGTTGAAGAACAGGCGCTTCTGGTTGGCGGTCGTACCCATCTTCACCAGCGACCAGGAACGCAGGATGTATTCTTGGATCGAGGCCTTGATCCACCACATGGCGTAGGTGGCCAGGCGGAAACCGCGTTCCGGATCGAACTTCTTCACCGCCTGCATCAGGCCGACATTGCCTTCGGACACGACTTCGCCGATCGGCAGGCCGTAACCGCGGTAACCCATGGCGATCTTCGCCACGAGGCGCAGATGGCTGGTGACGAGTTTATGCGCGGCGTCGCGGTCGCCATGCTCGGCGTAACGCTTGCCAAGCATGTATTCTTCCTGCGGCTCCAGCATCGGAAATTTGCGGATTTCGTCGAGATATCTATTGAGACCGGCTTCGCCGGCTGTAATCGTAGGCAAACTATTGCGGGCCATAAAGCACCCCCTTAATCTATGGTCTGGAACGGCACCCTTCCGGATCGACGATCGCTCGTCCAAGGCGCGCCGTAAGCTGCGGGTCGTTACCGACCCCGCACGAACCCATGTGACAGATATGTATGCATCCGCCGCGTTTCAAGCGAACGCTGCGTTCACACATGCGTTATGTTCCAGTGACACCTTCGCTCACCTGTTTAACTTTCGAACGGTAGATTCGTTCCGAAAATCCGGCAAGCCCGGAGCGCACCATCAGCTCATACATCACCCGCCGGCGCATGGGATTATGCAGGCGAACAACCGTGGAGCCGAGGAATTGCGTTTCCCCATGGCCAAGCGCCTGCAAATCGGGATCGGCGGCGATCGCAGCCGCATAGGCGGCGTGAAATTCCCGGCGGCAGACATAGGTCTTGTATTTCGTCATGCCGAAGCAGACGAGGCTGTGGCCATGGGTGCGCAGGAAATCGGCGACGCCGACCGTGACCTCCGGCCAGGCGGGGTTGAAAGTATCATCGAAGACGATGATGCCGTGCGGCGCAATCACTTCCATCGCCAGTTTTGCATCCGCCAGCACATGGTGCAGGTGGTGGCCGCCATCGATGCTGAAGAAGCGCGCCGGGCCGATGCGCGAGGTAATGTCGGTGGGGGCAAGCCGGGTGCTGTCACCCTTGATGATGAGGTCCTCATCCATCGCAAAACCCAGCCGCCGGCCGTTTTCCATCAGCCGCTCGTATTGGTCGAGGCTGCCATCTGCCGGCGGGTCGAGGTCGAAAAGGTCGACACCCAGCACCTTCTCGTGCCCCTGCGCGAATTTGCGCAGCAGGAAATAGGAGCGGCCGTAATAAACGCCGATTTCCGCCATGCCGCCTTCGAGGCCGTCTCTTGCCTGCGCCTGCAGCAGCGCCTTGAAGACAAGCGCATCCGGCGGGTCGATATAACCTTCGACGCTGCGCAACTGCTGAAATATGAACCGGCGGTCTTCGATATTCATGCGCGATGGATCCCGTCGTCATGCCAGTGACGATCTTCAATTTCCTGCGCGCCGAGGAGGTGAGACGATTGAAGCGAAATTGGGGCGGTCTATAAAAAGGACCGACTGCGGAATATCGTCATCCGCTAATCTTTTTTTATTATCCGGGGCTTCCGGCACAATGCACGGCGCAGTTTTTTGACCGCGCCATGCGGGTTTTTCAGCCACGCAATGCCGTGATGAGTGATTCCATGTCATCCGGCAGGTCGGTTTCGAACTCCATCACCTCGCCGGTGCGCGGATGTTCGAAGGTGAGAAGATAGGCATGCAGCGCCTGGCGCGGAAAGCCGCGAACGGTGCTCTTTGCCGGTTCTTCCAGAAGGTTCGCCTTGGTGCGGAAGGCCGCGCCATATTCGGGATCGCCGATCAGCGGATGGCCGATATGGGCCATGTGCACGCGGATCTGGTGGGTGCGGCCGGTTTCCAGCCGGCATTCCACCATGGAGGCGAGGCAGGTCGCATCCGGCCGTTCGTGATAACGCTCCATCACCTCGTAATGGGTGATCGCTTCGCGGGCATCGCCGGAATCCTCATGCTTGACCGCGCGTTTGGTGCGGTCGGCGCTGCGGCCGAGTGCTGCGTCGATGGTGCCGCGCAGGGTGCGCGGGCGGCCCCAGACGACGGCCTTGTAGGCTCGCTCCAGCGGGCCGGTGCGGCCATGATCGGCAAATTGCGCGGCGAGATGGCGGTGAGCATTGTCGTTCTTCGCAACGACCATGACGCCGGATGTTTCCTTGTCCAGCCGGTGCACGATGCCCGGACGCTTGACGCCACCAATGCCGGAGAGGCTGTCGCCGCAATGATGGATGAGGGCGTTGACCAGCGTTCCCGTCCAGTTGCCGGCGCCCGGATGCACGACGAGACCGGCGGGCTTGACGAGCACGATCAGGTCTTCGTCCTCATATTCCACGTCGAGCGGAATATCCTCGCCCTGTGGAACGGGGTCTTCCGGCTCGGGCATGACGATCTCGATGCGGTCCTTCGGATGCACCTTCTTTTTCGGCTCCGTCACCGGCTGGCCGTTGATGAAAACAGCGCCCTGTTCGATCAGCGCCTTCAGGCGGCTGCGGGAGAAGTCGCCGCCCACTTCGCCGGCCAGCCAGGAATCGAGGCGGCCTTCGGCGTGTTCCCCGGCAATCAGGACTTTCCTTGCGTCTCCGCCTTGTTTAAAGGGGTCGTTCATTCTTATTTTTCCGATCCATCAGCATTTCAGGGAACCCGATGACGCAGATCGAGCAAGACGAACAGGAAGACAAGCCGCTTGATCCGGCCATGGAAAAAGTTCGCCGCAAGATGATCCGTTTGCAGATCGTGTCGGGCTCCGTGATGTTTATCAGCCTTATGGCCGTCTTCGGTGCGGTTGTCTACAAGGCGATGGGGCCGTCGAAGGCGGTTCAGACGCAGAGCGAAGCGCCGAACCTCGCCGTTCCCACCGGCAACGGACCGGTTGCCGTCACCGCCAGCCTGCCGCAGGGCTTCGTGATCGACAATGTCAGCTATTCCGGCGGCGACATGCTGTTTTACGGCCGGTTGGCCAACGGCACCCGCAAGGCGCTGGTCTTCAACGTTTCCAGCGGCCGATTCCTGGCCGATGTGACGGTCGATGGCCAGTGAGGGCAATGACCCGCTGGATGGGCGGGCGCTGATCCCGGTCGAGGATCCCGCCGATCCGCGCATCGCCGCCTTTCGCGACATTCGCGAACGCGACCTGACTGGCCGGCAGGGCCGCTTCATTGCCGAAGGCACGGTGGTGCTGCGCATGCTGGCCGCGGCCCATAAAGCGGGCGGGGCCTTTGCGGCGGAAAGCATCCTTATCCTGCGCAATCGGCTTTCCGGCGTGGCAGATATTCTCGCCGATTTCCCCGATGACGTTCCCGTTTATGTGGCCGAAGCGCCGGTGCTGGACGGCATTGTCGGTTTTCACCTGCATCGCGGCATTCTGGCACTCGGCCGCCGGGTGCGCGATGATGGGCTGGAGCAGATGACGGCGGCGCTTCCCGCGTCATCTCTGGTGCTGGTGGGCTGCGGCATTTCCAACCACGATAATCTCGGCGCGATGTTCCGCAATGCGGCGGCCTTTTATGCCGATGCGGTGTTTCTGGACGAGACCTGCTGCGATCCGCTCTATCGCAAGGCGCTGCGAGTTTCCGTCGGCTCGGTGCTGTCGGTTCCCTATCATCGCGGCGGGGGAGCGGTGGACATGCTGGAGCGGCTTTCCGAGGCCGGATTTGCGATCTGGAGCCTTTCGCCGAATGGTGAGACCGAAATCCGCGACATTCCCCGATCCGAACGCATGGCGCTGGTGATCGGCACGGAAGGCGAGGGGCTGCCACAATCGGTGCTGTCGCGTTTTCACACGGCGCGGATCGCGCAGTCGCCGCAGCTGGATAGTTTGAATGCGGGGACGGCTTCGGGGCTGTCGCTTTATCAGATGGCGGGGGCGATGGGGCGGGTTTAGGTCTTCGGTGGCTGTGGCTTACCCCCCTCTGCCCTGCCGGGCATCTCCCCCACAAGGGGGGAGATCGGCAAGACGCTCTTTCACCACTTCATTCTCTAGCGTTGAGATGGGCGAGACGTAGCCGCGAATCGATCTCCCCCCTTGTGGGGGAGATGCCCGGCAGGGCAGAGGGGGGTAAGCCACACCCTCCAGACCTAACCCTTCCGCTTCTCCATCACCACCTTGGCCCGCGTCGCAAGGCTTTCCCGCCCTGACGAACCGGAGGCCTTGGCCAGCAACCCTGGAATGGGCGACGCCTCACCCTCCCGGGCGGCTGTCAGCGCGATCATCTCGGCGGCGATCCTTGCGATTTCACGGCGGATCGGTTCGTCATTGCCGGTGCCGCGCACATTCAGCAGGCGTTCGGTGAGCGCCGTTCCCTGATTGCGGATATCCTCGATTTCCTGCTCCAGCCCTTCCGGTGCCGGCGCCGCTGGCTCCACTACCGGCGGGGCGGCCGTCTCTTCTGCGGATACCGCCTCTGCCGCTTCTTCCGCAACGACGGGGGCGGTTTCGAGTGCAGCTACGGGCGCCGGGGCTGCTACCGGTTGCGGCGGGCTAACCGCTTTCTCCACTGGCACGGCCGGGTTCGGCAGGCGAATGATCATGTCGTTGCTGCGGCCGCCGGTTGCGGCAAGCTGTTCCTTCAGCCGGGCGACGTCCCGGTTGCGCAGCGTCAACATCGTGTCGAGATCGGCATTTTTCGCCATCAGCGTGGCGAGCTGTTCCTCGAGCCGGGTGACCTTGCGGCTTTCGCGCGCAACCGCCGTCATCGCTTCCTTGTTGCGGGCGGCGACATCCTGCAATTCGCGGGTCGCGGTCTCGCCTTCCTTGCGGAAACGTGTGGCGCTCTGCTTGGCCTGCTCGGCCTCCAGGTCGCGGGTGGCGGCGGTGATTTTCGAATCATCCAGCTCGCGCGTCAGGTTGGTGAGGCGGGCAGTTAGGTCAGACATCTGGCTGGCGCGCTCGTTGGCGGCCTGTTCCTGCTGCAGAAGGTTTGCCGAAATCGTGCCGGCGCGTTCTTCGCTGGCGTCGAGGGCGGCGCGCAATTCGCCGATCTCCAGCGTCAGCTCCTCGATCTTCAGGGAAAAGCCGCGGTTCTGCTCGCCAAGACGATAGGCATCGCTGGAGGCGGCTTCGTTGGCGAGGCGCAGCGAGGTGTTTTTTTCCCGCTCCGTATCCAGTTCCTGGCGGACCTTGGCGTTTTCGGCGGCGTAAAGCGCGCGGGCCATGTCCTTCTGGGCGCGCACTTCCTGCGGGCTGATGGGCATCGTCGCGCGCAGGCGGTTTTCCGTATAAGCAACGACGCGGCGGTGGATCGCGGGTGCGATCAACAGGGCCAGCAGGGTTGCGGTGAGAAAACCCAATCCGAAGAGAATGGCATATTCGATCACGCGGGACAGTCTCCGGAACTCAGATACGCGCGCATTCGGAAAGAGGGGCGCGAAAGCACGTTACGCTATTATTGCAACCATGGGGAGGGGTCTCCCGGCAATTACGGAGGCGGTGTTGGTGTCCCCTGTTTCTTCTCCCCGAAAGGGAGAAGTCCGCGGCAGCGGGATGAGGGGGCGAGTGTCCCGAAATCCGGAGAGGGTGCCCCCTCATCCGACCCTTCGGGCCACCTTCTCCCCGGCGGGGAGAAGAAACAAGCCGCGACCGTCTTGCCTTATCAGAAGGGGTTCCAGGTCGGCTGCTGGGTGAGCTTCAGATAACCGACATTGATGCCGAGGCGCGCGCCGATGCCGGTGCGGATGGGGGCGAGCGTGACGTCGCTGCTTTTCAGATAGGTCATGCCCACACCGGCGACGATGAAGGCGGAGCCGCTGACGCCGCCGTAACGGCGATAAAGCGCGTCGACGGAAGGCAGGTTGTAGACCAGCATCATGGCGCGGGTGCCCTGGCCGCCATAATCGAGGCCGAGAGAGGGGCCCTGCCAGAAGACGGGGTGCTGGCCGGCATTCTTGGTATAAAGCGTGCCTTCGCCATAGGTGAGGCCGGCAACAAAGGCGCCGGAGCCTTCCTGGCCGAGAATATAACCGTTCGGAAGACCGTATTGCTGGAAGGCGCGCTCCACCACTTTGGCAAGGCCGCCGGTGGTTTCACCGAAGAATCCGTGGCCTGCATCCACGACTTCCTGGAAAGAATATTGATCGCTGTTCTGGGCCGCGGCCGGTGCGACCCACATCAGGAGGCTCGCAAGGAGCGCGATGATCTTTCCCAGTCCGAGGCGTGCAATGGTGCGGGTTTTCGTAAGGCGCATCGTCATGTCCGTCCGTCTGTTCGTTAGCGCATCAACCCCGAAAATCCGAATCGGTTTTCGCAAGGGCCGCCGCGCAGAGTCAAAGTTCTACAGCATGTTTCGTGCATCCTGACGGATACACGGGGCTCCAGTGTGGCCTGTTAAGGCATTTGGCATTTTGAAACCATCCTATTAACAATCGGTTTACCAAATATGGTGTCATTATGGCTTAACAATTTCCACACCGTCCGCGCCTCCCTTGCGCAGGAGAGAATTTTATGACGAGCAAACTCAATATCACGCTGTCCGGTCCCGATCTGGCGGCTCTTCTGTGCAGCCGTGTGTGCCATGACGTTATTTCTCCTGTCGGCGCCATCAATAACGGCCTCGAACTGCTGGACGAGGGCGGCACGGATGACGATGCGCTCGATCTCATCCGCACGTCCGCCCTTAACGCGTCCGTGCGGCTTAAGTTCGCCCGCCTTGCTTTCGGCGCTTCCGGCTCGGCCGGCGCATCGATCGACACCGGCGAGGCCGAAAAGGCTGCCCAGGATTTCGCCGCCGCCGAAAAGAAGGCGGAAGTGAGCTGGAACGGCCCGCGCGCCATCGTTGCGAAGAATCGTGTCAAACTTCTGCTCAACCTCTTCCTCGTCGCTTATGGCGCCATCCCGCGCGGCGGCAATGTGGATGTGCTCCTGGAAAATCCCGATGGTGACGCCAGGTTCGAAATCACCGTCAAGGGCCGGATGATGCGCGTTCCGGCCAAGTTCGTGGAAATCTACGAAGGCCGGCTGGAAGAGGCGGTCGACGCCCATTCCGTGCAGCCCTATTACACGCTGCTTCTGGCCGAAGAGGCCAATATGGCGGTGGAATACAAGGTGCATGAAGACCGCATCGTCTTTACCGCAAAGACGGTTGCCGAGTGACGGTGCAATTACCGATGTGAATTTGTGAAAGGCCGGGACCGCGTCTGCTGACGCGCCGGCCTTTTTTTCGTTTTTGGGAGCCTGTTCATGACCCGTCTGACCACCGCTCGCCTTGTCCTGCGGCCACATGCCATTGCCGATGAAGCGCTTTATTGCGCATTCTGGAGCGCCGATGTTCCGCGGATCGACGGGGTCAGGTCGATTGCCCCGCTGGATCCGGAACTGGCCTTCGCCCGCATGCTGCGTTTCATCGGCCATTGGTCCGTTTTCGGCTTCGGCCCCTTTGTGGTGGAAGAGCTTGCCACGGGGCGCATCGTCGGCGAGGTGGGCTTTGCCCATATGCGCCGCGGCAACGGGCCCGATTTCGACGGCGTGCCCGAGGCGATGTGGAAAATCGACGGGCAACTGGCGGGCAAGGGCGTCGCGACCGAAGCGGTGGCGGCGGCAACCGGCTGGCTCGACGATAGCGGCATTTCGCGGCGGATCGTTTGCATGATTGATCCGCTGAACACCCCGTCGCTCGCCATCGCCGCCCGATTCGGCTTCCGGCCCTTTCGCGAGGCGATATTTCGGGACAATCCCGTGCGGCTTTTCGAACGGGTGACGGGGGTCTAGGGCGCTTCTGCCTTGTCCATCGAGACCTCAAACAGGTTTCGGCACCTCCTGAAACCTGTTTGAGGTCTCGGTGGGCGGTAGCTTCAGCCAAGGGTTGGTTCTCAACAACTCCTGGAGCTTTTCATGCGCAATCTTCTTCTGGCGGCAATTGTCATTTTTTTTCACCGCTCAGGCCGCGATGGCAGGAAGCGCCATTGGCTTTAAACGGATCGAGCTGCCGGATGGGGCCGGTGCGCGGGCGCTTGCCGTATCATTGTGGTATCCGGCCGCGCCCTCGGGCAAAAGCGCGATCGTGGGAGAAAATGCAGCCTTTTACGGTCTCGAGGTTCAACCGGATGCTGCCCTTCTGGCCGGTTCCCGTCCCCTCGTGCTGCTGTCGCACGGTTTTGGCGGAAGCTGGCGCAACCTGAACTGGATGGCTGGCGAACTTGTGCGGGAAGGTTACGTCGTGGCCGCGCCGGATCATGGCGGCGAATCCTTCACCGAAGAAAACGCGACGGAGATCGTTCCCCTATGGGAGCGGCCGCGCGATATCAGCAGGACGCTGACCGCGCTGCTCGATGACGAGCGATTCGCCGGCAGGATCGATGCGGCACGCATCGCCGTGATCGGCCATTCCCTCGGCGGCTGGACCACGATGGAACTGGCGGGCGCGCGGTATAGCGCCGAACTTGCCCTGAAGGATTGCAAGGCCGAGACGCTGCCGCCGCAATGCAAGGCGCCGCGGCTGTTGGGCAAGGTCGGCATCGTCGGCGACGGCAGGGCCGATCCGCGCCTTTCGGCGGATTTGCGGGATATTCGCATCCGCGCGGTTGTCTCGCTCGATCTTGGGCCGGCTGCCGGTTTTCTGCCGGAGACGCTGCGGGGTGTGGAAGTGCCGGTTCTGGTGCTGGCCGCCGGCGTGGAGACGAAAGAGATTGCCGCCATCAAGGCCGATTCCGACTATATCGCACGGAATTTGCCGAAGGTGACGACTGTTTATCGGGAAATACCGGATGCCAGCCATTTCAGCTTCATGCAGATCTGCAAACCGAACGGCGAAAAAATCGTCGAGGCGCTTTCGCCGGGCGAAGGTTTCGTCTGCCGGGATGGCGGCGGCAGGGATCGCGCGGCCATTCACGCGCAGATCGCCGAGGCAATCCTCGGCTTTCTGAAAGTGGAATTGCATTAAGATGGATAGGTCGGGATGCTTTGGGGGTCGTGGAGGTTCCGAAGCATCCCGATTTTCAAACCGTCTTGACCGGATGGTAGCGATAAACGAGGTCTTCGGGGTCGGAGCGTGGCGCCGATCCGTCAAGCGTGCCACCGATTCGCTCGGCGACGGCCACCGATTTGCGGTTCTGCGGGGAGACGTAGCTGACCAGTGTCGGCAGGTTCAGGGTCGCAAAAGCCCAGTCGCGCATTGCCACCGCCGCTTCCGCGGCATAACCGCGCCCTTCATGGCCGTCATAAAGCAGCCAGCCCAGCTCCTTTTCGGGAAAGAGCGGGCCGTGATTGATGCCGATCTGACCGATACATTCGCCCGTCTCGCCAAGCTCGATCATCAATGCGCCATGGCCGAAGAAGTGCCAGTTGGCCAGATCGTGGCAGAACACGCCCCAGGTGGAGGGCAGGTCATAGGGGCCGCCGACGCCGGTGGAGCGCGGCGAGGCCATGAAATCCCGATAGGCCGGAAAGTCCGCCATGGTCAGCGGGCGCAATGTCAGGCGGCGGGTCTTGAGGGTTGGGATGGCGTGGTTCATGTACCGTCGTCCTTTTGCGCTGCGTGGCCAGGCTCTTTTCCTCCCTCATTCCTGTGACAGGCACAGGAATGAGGGAGAAAATCGCAACAAAAAACCCGCCGTTTCCAGCGGGTCTTTTAAAAACTGTCCTGTTCCGGAATGGATCAGGCGGTTTCGAGGAATTCCGTGGCGCCATCCGGCTCGCGCAGAACATAGCCGCGGCCCCAGACGGTTTCGATGTAGTTTGCGCCGCCGGCTGCATTTGCGAGCTTCTTGCGCAGCTTGCAGATGAAGACGTCGATGATCTTCAGTTCCGGCTCGTCCATGCCGCCATAAAGGTGGTTCAGGAACATTTCCTTGGTCAGCGTCGTGCCCTTGCGCAGCGAAAGCAGCTCGAGCATCTGATATTCCTTGCCGGTCAGGTGAACGCGCTGGCCGCCCACTTCAACCGTCTTGGCATCGAGATTGACGATCAGCTCGCCGGTGGCGATGACCGACTGCGCATGGCCCTTGGAACGACGGACGATTGCGTGAATGCGGGCAACAAGCTCGTCCTTGTGGAACGGCTTCGTCATGTAATCGTCGGCGCCAAAGCCCAAGCCCCGAACCTTGTCCTCGATGCCGGCCATGCCGGACAGGATGAGGATTGGCGTCTTGACCTTGGAGAGGCGAAGCGTTCTCAGAACCTCGTAACCCGACATGTCGGGCAGGTTGAGGTCGAGAAGAATAATGTCGTAATCATAGAGCTTGCCGAGGTCCACGCCTTCCTCACCGAGGTCGGTCGTGTAGACGTTAAAGCTCTCCGACTTGAGCATCAGTTCAATGCTCTGCGCTGTCGCGCTGTCGTCTTCAATAAGTAGAACCCGCATAATTATCCCCTTTGCCGCCCGCGAACCGGTAAATCATTGCCTCGCGCGATGCGGATCCAGACGTTGCCTGATTTGCAGGCTGCCACCAAATGGTTAACAAATTCTAATTGCCTTTGGCAAGGTGTATCGAATTTATTAAGCAAAGTAGGCATTTCGCTGTTTTTGCACGTGAATCCACCATCGCCAAAATTGAAGCTTAACGTGAGGATTTCCCGCTAAGTGATTCAATCGACTCTTACATCGTCTGGCCCGTTTTTTTGGACCTGGCATTTACCGACCCTTAAATGATCGTCGTTATCATTAACGATGCCCGTAAACGAAAGGTTAACGACGGCGGTTTTTTATTAACGTCGGGTAACTTTTAGGAATCATTCCGGCACAAGGGGTTAACCCGGCCGGTTGAACGGGCGGGTTAAACGGGCCGATCAGGGGGGCATAGTGCCTTTTTGATCCGGGTCTCGCTATCCATGGAGTATTGCGTATGAAGTCGCGTGACAGCCTGGTTCGCCTGAAGGAATTTCAGGTCAACGAAAAACGCCGGCAGCTTAACCAGCTGCAGCAGATGATGTCCGAGTTTGAACGGATGGCAAAGGAACTGGTGCATCAGATATCGCTGGAAGAAAGCAAGTCGGGTATTACCGATCCGACCCATTTCGCCTATCCGACCTTCGCCAAGGCCGCGCGCCAGCGGGCGGATAATCTTCAGGTTTCCATCCGGGAACTGAAGGCCCAGCAGGAAGCGGCGGAAGCGTCGCTGGAAGAGGTGCAGGCCGAATATGAAAAGGCCGCGGCACTGGAAAACCGCGACGGAGCGATCCGCGCCCGCGCCTGACGACCGGCGCAAGACCTGACGAATTTCGTCCTCATTGACGGCTGCCGGTGGATCAGGAGGCGGCTTTCAATGACGGGACGCCTTGCATTTTTTCGAAAGGCCGCTCCGCAAGGGCGGCCTTTCCGCTTTGCTGCACTGCCGGTGTTTCCCGACGGGATCGCCACCCCGATTTCGATTGTCCGGGGGCGGGGAAAGGCGTAATTTACGGGGGTTCCGACCGTGAGCCGGAGGCTTTACGCGCACGCGCCCCGTGCGGGGCGCGGGCGGCAATGCAGGGAGGAAAAAATGGCCCGCCAATATATCGATTGCCGTGAATTCCCCAGTGACAGCAGATGCACCGTCGCCATCTCCGCCGATTCTCCGGAGGAGCTTATGGAAGCGGCCGTGCAGCACGCCGTTGCGGTGCATGGCGCGAAGGATACGCTCGAATTCCGTGAAGAAGTGCGCCGGAGCATGCATGCCGGGACGCCGCCGTTGAAGGTGGCGTGACGGGAGGATCGACGCCCATTTATGAATGACGCGATATTTGGAACGGTCGTGAGGGATCGGGCGTGTGCCGCTTGTTTCTTCTCCCCGCCGGGGAGAAGGTCGCGGCAGCGGGATGAAGGGGCGAGATGTTCGGCCCCTCATCCGACCCTTCGGGCCACCTTCTCCCCGGCGGGGGAGAAGAAACGGGCGGTGATCCCAGCGATTATCTCGCTATCGGGATCACACTGGTTTTCTCACGTTTCGGCCTAAATCTGCTCACCCCTGGATAACATCCGCCCAGTCGGCATGGCGCAGGGTCTGGGCCTTGAAGAAGGGGCAGAGCGGAATGATCTTCCAGCCGCCCTTGCGGGCTTCATCGATCGCATGGGCGGCGAGCGCCTGGCCGACGCCCTTGCCGCGCAGCGCATCGGGCACGCCGGTATGGTCGATGATGATGAGGGAAGGGGAGGTGCGCGAATAGGTCATCTCCGCCTTGTGGCCGTCGATGGTTGCTGAATATTCGCCGTGCGATCCGTTTTCGGTTGTCTTGATATCCATGATGCATGCCTCTCTGCGTGTTCGTTTGCGCCACTGTAACGGCTTGCATCCGAATTGAAACAGCGGGATGGCGAACGCAGTGGACACAAACCGGCGACAATCGCCGGTCGTATCGGGCATGTTCTGCGGAAGGAAATCCGAAATCAAACCAAAAGCCCCGTCGGTGATACGGCGGGGCGTTCTGGAAATTCGGTTTGGGCGCGTTGCCGCGCCGGCGCACTGGTTTAGTGGCGATATTGCTGGATGCGCGTGGTGCGCAGGCCGGCGAGGCCATGATCGGCGATCGAGGACTGCCAGGACAGGAATTCTTCAACGGTAAGCGTATAACGCTCGCAGGCTTCCTCGAGGCTCAGTAGTCCTCCGCGTACCGCGGCAACCACCTCCGCCTTTCTGCGAATGACCCAGCGACGGGTATTGGCAGGCGGAAGATCCGCAATCGTCAGAGGGCTGCCATCGGGGCCGATGACATATTTAACTCGTGGGCGTATCATTTCGGTCATTGGACACTCTATACAAACTCAAGACCATATGACGGGAACTCTAGCCCGGTACCTTTAAAAATTGCCTAAGCAGGTCGTGATAATTTATTAAGAATTTGAACGGTTTCGCCTGATTTGTTCGAGTCGCCTTATTTTGCCGGGAAAAAATTTTTCCAAAAATCGCAATTTTTCTCGCTCATCGGTTGTCCGGATCAGAGCGCCGCAAGCGAAAGGCATGTTTTTCCGTTGCCCTGTATCAATTCCACCGTTCCCTCATGCGCCAGCCGCAGACGGTCGCCGGCATCGAGGGAAAGAAGGGCCGTTGCCGACTGCGTGGCGCCGGCGGTGGATGCGTTGCCGGCGATGCTGAAATTCACCGCCGCGCCGTTGACGGCGAGTGTCGCCCGGTGGCCGGAGGAGGAGGCCACGGCCAGCGACAGCACGGCAAGATAAAGGCCCTTGGCCGGAACGACGAGTTCCCGCCCGCCGCCACTCACCACATCGCCAAGCGCAAAGCCACCCTCGGCGATGGAGAGCACGGAAAAACCCGCCGCCGAGCCGTTGGCGGGTTTCGTCGTGCCCGCCGGCAGGCCGGCGACGGCAACGGGGCGGTTGGGCATCGAGACCCGGCCATCGCCGTTGCATGAAAGCGCCGTATGCCAGGTGGCGCCATCCGCACTCGTCTTGATCGAAAAACCGTCGCTGCCGGCAAGGCCTATTTCCGCCCGGCCGCTCCAGCCGGACTGGAACAGCAGCGAGGCGGTATCGGTTTTGCCTGCCTTGTTGACCGTCATGCGGTGGCTGCCGTCTTCCGGCCCATGGGTGAAGAGGCTGGCGGGGGAGGCGAGCGCCATGCGGTTGGCGGCGTCTGCCTCCGTGCCGATGCCCAGCCTTTCCAGCCGGCCGCTGGCCGGCAGCGGCAAGTCACGCCAGTTTCCGTCCTGCAGGACCCGGTATCTGCTTTCGGCCGCGAACCATGCCGTCCAGCCGGGCTGCGGCGTGATCGAAAGCCATGCGCCATCCTGCCGGAAGGCAAGTCTGCCGCCCTTGCCAGCCCAGTCGCCGGTGGTGTCGGCGGAGAGAAGGAAGCAGTCTCCTTCCGCTGCATCTTCGGGCGGTGTCGCGACGGTGGCCCTGATGACGAGCTGCACGATCGCGTCCAGCCTTTGCAGGGCTTCGTTGTGGGTGACGTGTTTCTGGGCCTGCGAGGGCAGGATATAGGGAAGCCGAAGTCTTGCCGTCTGTTCCGTCATGATGTGCCTTCCGCGCGGTTGTGTTCGTTTGCGGGGCATTGTGATGCGGCGGGGTGGGGTGGGGATGAGCGGGGATGGGATTATTTTTGTGGCGGCGGTGGATGGGGGTGTTTTTCGGGCTTCGGAGTATGCTGCGTCACCCCCCTCTGTCCTGCCGGACATCTCCCCCTCAAGGGGGGAGATCGACTTGCGGCTATGCCTCGGTCATCTCAACGCTTGAGAATGAAGCGGGGGAGTGCGTCTTCCCGATCTCCCCCCTTGAGGGGGAGATGCCCGGCAGGGCAGAGGGGGGTGAGCCGCATATGCAAAGCTCATCAACGCAAAAATCCGATGCCACACGCAGCAAGAACCACAGGAGACGGCAAGCGGGTATTACCCCGCGTGTTCCACCGCCATCGCCCCTTCGGCAATGAAATCCGGATTGGCCAGCGCATCCTCGCCCTCGCCCCTCACCGCATAGGCAAGCAGCCGCCCCTCGCTATCGAGCGTCCGGCCGCCTGCGGCACGCAGCACGGCGTCGCCGGCGGCCGTGTCCCACATCATGGTGCGGCTGAAGCGGGGGTAGATGTCGGCGGCGCCCTCCGCCAGCATGCAGAATTTCAGCGAGGAACCGACGGAGATGCAGTCCTTCAGCCCGTGTTCGGCCACGAAGGCTTCCGTTTTCGCCGTGCAGTGCGAACGGCTGATCAGCGCCACCGGGGAGGCGCCGCGACGGCGGGCGCGGATGGGGTGGCGCGACAGGATCGCGCCGTCGCCTGATATTGCGAGTTTTTCGGCGGCGTTGTCTTCGCCCGTCCATGCCTGGCCGCGGCAGGGGGCGTAGACCACGCCGGCCACCGGAACGCCGTTGCGGATGAGCGCGATGTTGACGGTGAAATCGTCCTTGCCGGAAATGAATTCCTTGGTGCCGTCAAGCGGATCGACCAGAAAGAACTCCGCCCCGGTTTCCGGCAGGATGCCGTTCGACACGGCTTCTTCGGCAACCACGGGGATTTCCGGGAAGTGGGCGGCCAGCGCCGCAAGGATGATCGTCTCGGCGCGCTGATCGGCTTCGGTCACCGGCGAGCAGTCATCCTTATAAGACACATGCGGGCCGGCGCGGTGAACCGCCATGATCGCCTGCCCGGCGTCCAGCGCCGCTTTCGTCAATATGTCGATCATCTCTTTGCCACAGCCATCCGGCGACGGGGCCATCCCGTAAGGGGATTTTGCCATTTCGATCTTCGCTACTCCTTTGCCCGCTGCCCGTCAAATAACGGGCTTGCGTAATGCTAAAATAAGCATCCGGCCGTCATTTTTTCAGCACTTCCTGCCAAAATCATGGCCCTTTTGACCGGGAAAGTGGCAGTCCATGTGGAAATTCCAAATTTTGTGCAGGATCGCCCGTTTTTGACTTCACATTTTTAACGAACACGATATGCATTTTGAGGGTGGGGGTCTGCCTGAAGGTTTCCCCTATAATTAACATAACGAGGTGTGACCCATTCGAGGTCGTGCCCGGGGGAAAGACATGGAGTATTTTATCCAGCAGCTCATCAACGGGCTGACTCTTGGATCGATCTACGGCCTCATCGCTATCGGCTATACGATGGTTTACGGCATCATCGGCATGATCAACTTCGCCCATGGCGATATTTTCATGCTTGGCGGCTTCGCCGCGCTGATCGTTTTCCTGATCGTGACATCCTTTGTCGCCGGCATTCCGGTGGCGCTTCTTCTGCTTTTGATGATGGTCGTCGCCATGTTGATGACCGGGTTGTGGAACTGGGTGATCGAGCGTGTCGCCTACCGCCCGCTCAGAGGTTCCTTCCGTCTCGCACCGCTGATCACTGCCATCGGCATGTCGATCGTGCTGTCCAACTTCATCCAGGTCACCCAGGGTCCGCGTAACAAGCCGATCCCGTCCATGGTGACGGAGAGCTACCATTTCGGCACCGTCACCGTTTCGCTGAAGCAGCTGATCATCATGGTCGTCACCTCGGTGCTGCTCTTTGCCTTCTGGTATATCGTCAACAAGACTCCGCTTGGACGTGCCCAGCGCGCTACCGAACAGGACCGCAAGATGGCGGCGCTTCTTGGCGTGGATGTCGACAAGACGATCTCCATCACCTTCATCATGGGTGCGGCGCTCGCCTCCGTCGCAGGTACGATGTACCTGATGTATTACGGCGTCACCACGTTCAATGACGGCTTCATCCCGGGGGTCAAGGCCTTCACCGCAGCCGTTCTGGGCGGCATCGGCTCGCTGCCGGGCGCCGTGCTGGGTGGCTTGCTGATCGGCCTCATCGAGTCCCTCTGGTCCGCCTATTTCTCCATTGCCTATAAGGATGTTGCAGCGTTCGGCATCCTGGCATTCGTGCTGATTTTCAAGCCGACCGGTATTCTCGGTCGTCCGGAAGTCGAGAAGGTGTGACATCATGGCCAATATCGTTTCCGAAAACACTTCTTCCGGCCCGAGCCTGATGGCGACAGCCGTGAAGGAGGGCCTGATTGCAGGCCTCATCTCGTTCGGCATGTTCGTTCTTTATGTCGGCATCGTCACCTATCAGGATATCAACAACCAGTTGATCTGGGGCACCCGCTGGGGTCTGCTGGCGGTTTTCGTCGGCATTGCCGCCGTCGGCCGCTTCCTCGTGGTCGGTTTCATCAAGCCGTCGCTCGATCGTCGCAAGCTTGCCAAGGCCAAGAGCGGCGTGCTGGAGATTTCCGAAGAGAAGGGCTTTTTTCATAAGCACTTTCTGAAGCTGGCACTGGTTCTTCTGCTGCTTTATCCGGTCATCGCCGTGCAGCTTTTCGGTGTCCAGGGTTCGCTGAAAATGGTCGATAACTTTGGCGTCCAGATCCTGATCTATGTGATGCTGGCCTGGGGTCTCAATATCGTCGTTGGCCTGGCCGGCCTGCTCGATCTTGGTTACGTGGCCTTTTATGCGGTGGGCGCCTATTCCTATGCGCTGCTATCAAGCCATTTCGGCCTGTCCTTCTGGGTGCTTCTGCCGGTCGCCGGCATTCTCGCCGGCTTCTGGGGCATCATCCTCGGTTTCCCGGTCCTTCGTCTTCGTGGCGACTATCTGGCGATCGTCACGCTTGCCTTCGGTGAGATCATCCGTCTTGTCATTGTGAACTGGACGGAAGTGACCAAGGGCACTTTCGGCATTTCAAGCATCGCCAAGGCGTCTGTCTTCGGTATCTGGTCCTTCGATGCCAAAGCACCCAATTACTTCATCAAGGTCTTCAGTCTTCCGCCGTCTTCGGCTTATTACAAAATCTTCCTGTTCTACGTGATCCTCTTTCTGTGTTTGCTAACGGCCTATGTTACGATCAGGCTGCGCCGCATGCCGATCGGTAGGGCTTGGGAAGCATTGCGCGAGGACGAGATCGCCTGCCGTTCGCTCGGCATCGACACCGTCATCACCAAGCTCAGTGCCTTTGCGACGGGGGCGATGCTCGGTGGTTTTGCCGGCTCCTTCTTTGCCGCCCGCCAGGGTTTCGTATCGCCGGAAAGCTTTACGTTTGTGGAATCCGCCGTCATTCTCGCCATCGTCGTTCTCGGTGGCATGGGTTCGCTCACGGGCATCGCCATTGCGGCGCTGGTCATGGTCGGCGGCACCGAAGCGCTGCGTGAAATGGAATTCCTGAAGCATGTCTTCGGGCCCGATTTCACGCCGGAACTCTACCGTATGCTGCTCTTCGGTCTCGGCATGGTCATCGTCATGCTGTTCAAGCCGCGCGGCTTCGTCGGCTCGCGTGAACCCACGGCCTTCCTCAAGGAGCGCAAGGCCGTCTCCGGCAGCTTTACCAAGGAAGGTCACGGTTGATGGCTTCCGGAACGACAACAATGACAAATGACACGATCCTCAAGGTCGAACATCTTTCGATGCGCTTCTGGGGCCTGAGGGCAATCAACGATTTCTCCTTCGAGGCGAAGCGCGGCGAGATCACGGCGCTCATCGGCCCCAACGGTGCGGGAAAGACCACGGTCTTCAACTGCATCACCGGCTTCTACAAGCCGACCATGGGCATGATCACCATGCGCCAGCAAAGTGGCGAGGCGCATCTTCTCGAGCGCCTGCCGGATTTCGAAATCACCAAGAAGGCCAAGGTCGCGCGTACCTTCCAGAACATCCGCCTGTTTTCGGGCCTCACGGTTCTGGAAAACCTGCTGGTGGCCCAGCACAATGTGCTGATGAAGGCCTCCGGTTATACGATCCTCGGCCTTCTCGGCCTGCCTGCTTACCGGCGGGCGGTGGATGCCTCGATCGAAAAGGCCAAATATTGGCTGGAAAAGGCCGATCTGACCGATCGCGCCGACGATCCGGCCGGCGATCTGCCCTATGGCGCGCAGCGCCGTCTGGAAATCGCCCGCGCCATGTGCACGGGGCCGGAGCTTCTGTGCCTCGATGAACCGGCTGCCGGTCTCAATCCAAAGGAATCGCTGGCACTCAACACGCTGCTGCGCGGCATCCGTGACGAGGGCACGTCGCTGCTTCTCATCGAGCATGACATGTCGGTGGTGATGCAGATTTCCGACCATGTGGTGGTTCTGGAATATGGTCAGAAGATTTCCGACGGTTCGCCGGACCATGTGAAGAACGACCCGAAGGTCATCGCCGCCTATCTGGGTGTCGAGGATGATGAAGTGGAAGACGTGATTGCGGAAGAACTCGACGGAGGAGCGGCCTGATGCCCGGTGAACCGCTTCTGAAAGTCCAGGGTGTCGAAACCTATTATGGTAATATCCGGGCTCTGGCCGGTGTCGATGTCGAAGTCAACAAGGGTGAGATCGTCAGCCTGATCGGTGCCAATGGCGCCGGCAAGTCGACGCTGATGATGACCATCTGCGGCAGCCCGCAGGCGCGTGCCGGCCAGGTGATCTTCGACGGCGAGGACATTACCCACCTGCCGACCCATCTGATCGCCCGCAAGCGCATTGCCCAGTCGCCCGAAGGTCGCCGGATTTTCCCGCGCATGACGGTGCTGGAAAACCTGCAGATGGGCGCCAATCTCGACAATCTCAAACATTTCAAGGAAGACGTCGAGAAGATCTTCGTGATGTTCCCGCGCCTGAAGGAGCGCCAGAGCCAGCGCGGCGGCACGCTTTCCGGCGGCGAGCAGCAGATGCTCTCCATCGGCCGCGCGCTGATGGCACGGCCGAAACTGCTGCTGCTCGACGAGCCGTCGCTTGGTCTTGCGCCGCTGATCGTCAAAGGCATCTTCGAGGCGATCAAGAAACTGAACCAGGAAGAAGGCCTGACCGTCTTCCTCGTGGAGCAGAACGCATTCGCCGCTTTGAAGCTTTCCGACCGCGCTTATGTGATGGTCAACGGCAAGGTGACGATGAGCGGTTCGGGCAGGGAACTGCTCGCCGATCCGCAGGTGCGCGCCGCCTATCTGGAAGGCGGAAGGCACTGAAGATTTTACTTGCGCCGGACGTTTTGCGGCGCAAGATTGCGAACGGCGTCCTGCCGCGGCCCCGGTGCCGGGCGGCGGGACGTAAACAATAAAATGCCCGGCGGGAAAACGGCGGGACGACAGACAAGGCAGGGCCAGGGTGTTCAAGCCCGGCACTGATGGGGAAAGAGATGCAGGGCCTTTTTTTCGAAACCGATAACGGCGTGCGTTATGTTCTGCGCGCGATGGTTGTTCTTCTGGGTTTCTGGACGGCATGGCGCACGGGCAGGTCCGTGGCCGATGGCTGGGGTGGTTATACGCGGGTGGTAATCTACACGCTCGCACTGGGGCTCGTTTTGCGGTTTCTGCATCACGCGCTCTTCAACGGGCCGTTCATCAACGGCTTCTATTACGTGTTTGACGTCGTTCTTCTTCTGGTCTTTTCCAGCATCGGTTTCCGCATGCGCCGGACGAGCCAGATGGTCAATAACTACTATTGGCTTTACGATCGCACGTCGGCATTTTCCTATAAAAAGAAAAATTGACAGCCGGTCTTTTCCGGGGTCACTAATACTCGGCAGAGTGGAACGTTTCCTGTTCGGTTAAGGTGGGTACCGAACAGGTCCTCGCAATCAACCCATCCAAAGGAACTGGGAGTAAAGTAATGAAGAAGTCTCTTCTTTCCGCTGTCGCGCTGACCGCCATGGTCGCGTTTGGCGGTTCGGCCTGGGCCGATGTCGTGATCGCTGTAGGCGCACCGCTGACCGGCCCGAACGCTGCTTTCGGCGCTCAGATCCAGAAGGGTGCCGAACAGGCTGCGAAAGACATCAACGCCGCCGGCGGCATCAATGGCGAGCAGATCAAGATCGTGCTGGGCGACGACGTATCCGACCCCAAGCAGGGCATTTCGGTTGCCAACAAATTCGTTGCTGACGGCGTGAAATTCGTTGTCGGCCACTTCAACTCCGGCGTTTCCATTCCGGCCTCTGAAGTTTACGCCGAAAACGGCATTCTTGAAATCACGCCTGCTGCAACCAACCCGGTCTTCACCGAGCGTGGCCTGTGGAACACCTTCCGCACCTGCGGCCGCGACGACCAGCAGGGTGGCATTGCCGGCAAATATCTGGCCGACCACTTCAAGGACGCCAAGATCGCCATCATTCACGACAAGACCCCCTATGGTCAGGGCCTTGCCGACGAAACCAAGAAGGCCGCCAACGCGGCTGGCGTGACCGAAGCCATGTATGAAGGCGTAAACGTCGGCGACAAGGACTTCTCCGCGCTGATCTCTAAGATGAAGGAAGCCGGCGTTTCCATCATCTACTGGGGTGGCCTGCACACCGAAGCCGGCCTGATCATCCGTCAGGCAGCTGACCAGGGCCTGAAGGCCAAGCTCGTTTCGGGTGACGGCATCGTCTCGAACGAACTCGCCTCCATCGCCGGCGACGCCGTCGAAGGCACGCTCAACACCTTCGGTCCCGATCCGACGCTGCGCCCGGAAAACAAGGAACTCGTAGAGAAGTTCAAGGCCGCCGGCTTCAACCCGGAAGCTTACACGCTCTACTCCTACGCCGCGATGCAGGCGATTGCAGGCGCTGCAAAGGCCGCCGGTTCCGCAGAGCCGGAAAAGGTTGCCGAAGCCCTGAAGAAAGGCACCTTCCCGACCGCGCTCGGCGATATCTCCTTCGACGAGAAGGGTGACCCGAAGCTTCCTGGTTACGTCATGTACGAATGGAAGAAGGGTCCGGACGGCAAGTTCACCTACATCCAGCAGGGCAGCTAAGCTTTTCTGCAATAAACGACCGAAGCCCGGCAGCGATGCCGGGCTTTTTGTTTTGTGATCCCAGCTTGCCACACTGGAGACAACAAGGCGGGAAACAAAAGCCTCTCCGGGAAACTGCAATGAGGGGTGGCAATGACGATAAAGCGGGCCTTGTTTCTGTTCCTTGTTGTTGCCGGGCTGGCGGTGGCAATCCTCGGCCTGCATTTCTTCAGCAAATCCCGGACGGTGCAATCATTCGGAAGCATCATCGCGCGGGTTGAAACAGCCAAGCCGGTGGTGGCGCTGACCTTCGATGACGGGCCTTCGGCACGCTACACGCAGAATGTTCTGGCGATCCTCAGGGAGCGCGAGGTAAAAGCGACTTTTTTCCTGACGGGCAAGGAGACCGAAGAAAACCGGCCGCAGGCACGTATGATCGTGGGCGATGGACACCAGGTCGGTAACCACGGCTATACGCATTCCAATATGATGTTCATGGGGTTGGCGCGGATCACGGAGGAGATCGAGCGCACCGATGCGGCTATCCGGACTGCGGGCTATGAGGGCGAAATCATGTTTCGCCCGCCTTATGGCAAGAAGCTGCTCACCTTGCCCTGGTATCTTTCACATCATGACCGGAAGACCATCATGTGGGATGTCGAGCCGGAATCATTTCCCGATGTCGCTGAGGATACGGCAGCCTTTGCAAAGCACGTCATCGAGCAAACGAAAAACGGCTCGATCATCATCATGCATGTCATGTATCGAAGCCGCGAGGTATCCCGGCAGGCATTGCCCCTGATCATCGACGGCCTGCGTCAACGCGGATTCGAGTTTGTCACCGTTGCGCAATTGCTCGAAAATTCCTGAAGCCGAGCCCGTTGATGTCGTTCAGCCGATCCGAGTCAGGATGAAGTCCGCACGTTCCTCGACGGTTGATTTTGGGAGGACGGCAATATCGTAGCCAAGCTCGTCATAATCCCGGAACAGGCGCTCATATTCCTCAATGGCCGCATCGAAACCATGTTTGCGCTCGTTATCGCCCCGGTAGATTTCCGGCCAGGGCGGGGTGAGGAAAACCAGACTGTTGTAACGGTGCGCACGGCGCAGCCCATCGATGAAGCTGTCGCCGCTGACATGGCGCAGCGCGGAGGCGGCGTCGATCAGGCCGCGATCGAAGAAGACGAGGCCTTCCGGCGGCGCTTTCTGCCGGTCTTCGAGGGCCATGGCGATGGCGCGGCGGGCGAAGGCTTCGATGTCGACCCAGGGCAGGGCGGTGCCGCCATTGCCGGTTTCCTCGATGACGATGCGGCGGCCCGGTTCTTCCACGGTGGTGAAACCGCGCCGGCCAAGTTCCGCAAGGAGAGTGGATTTGCCGCCGCCGGAGCAGCCGGAAAGGATGATGAAACGGTCCATGGGATTTTATCCTGTGATAGGGTTCAGGTGATCGGACGGTGATTTTGGGGAGGGATGTCGCCACTTGTTTCTTCTCCCCGCCGGGGAGAAGGGAGAAGGTGGCCCGAAGGGTCGGATGAGGGGGCAACCTCTCCGAACATCTCGACCCTAAACCCCTCATCCCGCTGCCGTGGACTTCTCCTCCTTGGGGAGAAGAAACAGGGGGCTGCCGCTCGGCCTAAAAGCCGATGCTGTGCATTCGAGTGGAAAATATATGTTGGATGAACCTTACCACACTCCGTGCAGTCGTCACCCCTGATGCAGAATATGCGCCGCCTTGACGGCAGCCGATGCCCGGTTTTCCACTCCGAGCTTCACATAAATCTGTTCCAGATGTTTGTTCACCGTCCTGGCGGACAGGCCGAGAATATCGCCGATATCGCGGTTGGATTTGCCCTTGGCGATCCATAGCAGCACTTCCGATTCCCGCGCGGTGAGGGAAAAATGCTCGCGCAGCAGGTGGTCGCCGGATTTCTCGCTGGCGGCGGTCAGGCGGAAGAGGAATTCATCCGGACCCATGGCGCCGAGGAAAGCGAGCTGCAAAGCGGGCCGCCCGGCCTCGGTGATCGTCAGCGGGGCATCGCGACCGGTTTCCGCTGCCGCCCTTTCGCCGAGCCAGCGGCCGATATGGCTGACGACAATTTCCATGCCGTCATCGCGGCCAGTGGCGGCGTTGACCAGCCGCGTTGCCTGCGGTGTCGACCAGTGGATTGCGCCGCTGGCGCGCACGGCAAGCAGATGCCGGCCGGCGGCATCAAGCGCCACGCGGGCGCTCTGGGCCGAACGGGCATTGGAAAGATGCACGCGGATGCGGGCGCGCAGCTCGTCGATATTGATCGGCTTGGTCAGATAATCGACGCCACCCGATTCCAGCGCCCTGACCACATGTTCGGTCTCCGTCAGCCCGGTCATGAAGATGACGGGCACCTGCGCCACTGCCGCATTGGCCTTCAGGCGGCGGCAGGTTTCGAAACCGTCCATGGCCGGCATGACGGCGTCGAGCAGGATGATATCGGGCGTGATGCGTTCGGCAATGTTGAGGGCAGCCTGACCCGAGGTGGCGATGAGGGCGGAAAATCCTGACTGTTCCAGCGCATCGGTGAGGAACCCGAGCGCTTCCGGGCTGTCATCCACCAGCAATACGATGTCTCTCGGGGCTGCCGCCGCCTGACCGCTCATGCCTTGCCGTCTCCCCTGTCACCGTCTGCGAACCGCTTGAGAAAATGGGCATAACCGGCCAGATCGAAGGCCTGCACATAGGTGCCGAGCTCTTGCGTGAAGGGCAGGTTATCCGTGTTGCGGGCAAGATCGGCGAGTTTCGCCTCAATGCCGCGTATGTAGCCTATTTCGCCGAGCCGCTGCAAATCCTGAATATGGATCGCGCCCGGATGGATGATCTCAGCAGGCGGTTGCGGTGTGGGTGCCGGCGGCACGTCCGTCTCGTAAATCCATTTCAGGCCGAGATGCACGGCGAGCCTGTCGCAGAGGTGGCGGATGTCCACCGGCTTGGCTATGGCGTCGTTGTGGTTGTCCTCGCCCGCACCCGCCACGGTGCCGTCACCGATATTGGCGGATAGCATGATGAGCGGGGCGGTCTGGCCGGCCTCGCGCAGCTTCGTCACAAGCTGCCAGCCGGTCATGCCCGGCATGGAAATATCGATGAGGAAGAGATCGGGTTTCACGCCTTCGATCAGCGTCAGGCATTCCGGTCCGCTCTGGGCGGTCAGCACCACGAAATCGAGTGGCGAAAGCACCTGCCGCATCAGCTCGCGGTGATCCTCATTGTCATCCACCACGACGATGGTGCGGCGCGGGCCGGAATAGGAGCGGATGGTCTTTTCCGGCGCAGGTGCGGTGTTTGGCCGGTGCACGGCCGAGAGCATCAGGCGAACACGGAAGGTGGAACCCTCATCCTTTTCGCTGCTAACAGCAATCTCGCCGCCGAGCGTATTGGTCAGAAGCCGGGTGATGGTGAGGCCGAGGCCGAGGCCCGGCATGGGACGCACGCTGTCTGCCTCGCCGCGCTGGAAGGGCTCGTAGATGCGGGCGAGATCCTTTTGTGCGATGCCACGGCCGGTATCGGACACGGTGAAACTTGCCACCTGGCTGCGATAACCGACATCGAAGGTGACCGCGCCCGCGTCGGTGAATTTGATGGCGTTGGAAAGCAGGTTGACGAGGATCTGCCGCAGCCGCTTTTCATCGGTGCGGACATATTGCGGCAGGGCCCGCGACCGGTCATGACGGAATTCCAGCCCCTTGGCCTGCGCCTGCGGGCGGAACATATCGACGATCTGGTCGAGGAAATCCTGAATGTTGATTTCGTTGGAATAGACCTGCAGGCGGCCGGCCTCGATCTTGGAAATATCGAGGAGCCCGTCGATCAGGCCGGACAGATGATCGGCGGAGCGGCGGATAACCTTGATGGCCGATTGCCGGGGTGGCGGAATGGTGTCGTCGCGCTCGAGGATCTGGGCATAACCCAGAACGGCATTGAGTGGCGTGCGCAGTTCATGGCTGAGCCCGACCACATAACGGCTCTTGGCACGGTTGGCGGCTTCCGCCGTCTCCTTGGCGTCCTGAAGGGCGGCGTCGGTCTTCTTGTGGGCGGCGATTTCCTTCAGGAGCAGCGTGTTCTGGCGGGAGGATTCCTCTTCCGCCACCACCCGGCTGTCATGGGCAAGCACGAGGAACCAGCAGACGATGCCGGCAATGACGGCGAAGACGAAAAATACGATGAGGATGGTGCGGTTCACCACATCGGCCGTTTCCGGTGAGGCGGTGCCGACCTGATGGGCGATGAGCGCCAATATGCCGCCGATGGCGGTGACGGCAATCGCCGCCGCCATGCCGTAACGCCCGAGCCGGGTGGCGAGCTTGGCCACCAGCTGCCTTGGCAGGAAGGTTTTTGCGACGGTTGCCACTTGGTAGTTGAGCTTTGCCTTCGGCTTGCACATGTCGTGGCAGCGGCTGTCCAGTGAGCAGCAGAGCGAACAGATCGGTGCGGCATAGGCCGGGCACCAGGCCATGTCTTCCGGCTCGAACGGGTGTTCGCAGATCGAGCAGGTGATGCTGCTTTCTTCGCGCCATTTCTGGCGCGGTTTGCGGGCGAGGTAGAACTTGCCCTTCGTGCCCCAGGCAATCAGCGGCGAGGCGATGAAGGCGACGATCAGCGTCAGATAGGGTGCGAGTGAGGCGGCCAGCGGACCGAAGGTGCCGAAATGCGCCATCAGGGCAATGGTGGCCGAAAGCGCCATCGAGCCAACGCCGACAGGGTTGATATCGTAGAGGTGGGCGCGCTTGAATTCGATGCCGGGGGGCGCAAGGCCGAGCGGCTTGTTGATGAAGAGATCGGCGGAAATGGTGCAGAGCCACGCCATGGCGATGATGGAGAAGATGCCGAGCGTTTCTTCCAGCAGCCGGTAGATGCCGAGTTCCATCAGAAGCAGCGCGATCGCCACATTAAAGATCAGCCAGACGACGCGGCCGGGATGGCTGTGGGTGAGGCGGGAAAAGAAATTCGACCAGGCGAGCGAGCCCGCATAGGCATTCATGACGTTGATCTTCAGCTGCGACACGACCACGAAGGCGACCATCAGCAGCATGGCGGCGGTTTCGTTAGGGATCATGTAACCGAAGGCGGTGAGATACATCTGCGCCGGATCGGCGGCGCGGTCCACCGAGACACCGGAGCTGAAGGTGAGCACCACGAGGAAGGAGCCGGCGAGAAGCTTCGGCACGCCGACGACGACCCAGCCCGAGCCCGCCAGGAAAACGGCGATGCGGTGGCGCAGCCGGCTCTGGCCTTCGGCCGGCAGGAAGCGCAGGAAATCCACCTGTTCGCCGATCTGCGACATCAGCGCCAGAATGACGGCCGAGGCCGCGCCGAATTCCACCAGATTGAAATCCGCTGCCGTGCCGGGTGGGCCGGAGGCGTGGTGAATGCCGGCAAAGGCGCGCCACAGATCGTATTTTTCCCAGTCCATCAGGGCGATGAAGATGAAGGGCAGGATGTTCAGCACGATCCAGAAGGGCTGGGTGATGATCTGGAAACGGCTGATGAGCCGCACGCCATGGGTGACGAGCGGAATGACCATGACGGCGGAGATGATGTAGCCGATCCATAGCGGTATGCCGAGCGCCAGCTCCAGCGCGCCGGACATGATTGACGCCTCGATGGCGAAGAGCATGAAGGTGAAGGCGGCATAGATGAGCGAAGTAATGGTGGAGCCGATATAACCGAAGCTCGCGCCGCGGGTCAGAAGGTCGATATCGACGCCGTGGCGGATGGCGTAGCGGCTGATCGGCAGGCCAACGGCCAGCATGGCCACGGCGGCGACGAGGATAGCGTAAAAGGCGTTGGTGGTGCCGTAGGAAAGCGTGATGGCGCCGCCGATGGCTTCCAGCGCCAGAAAGGAAATCGCGCCGATGGCGGTGTGGGAAATGCGGTTGGAGGAAAATTGCCGGGCGCTCTTGGCGGTGAAGCGCAGCGCATAATCTTCCAGCGTCTGGTTGGCGACCCATCGGTTATATTCGCGCCTGACGGGGATGATGCGTTGCCGTGCGGCCATGGCTATCGAGCGCCTTTCCGCAACGGGCTTCTCACAGCCGCACCGACATGCCGCCATCCACCGTCAGCACGTGGCCGTTGACGAAGGAGGCCGCGTCGCTCGCGAGAAACAGGGCGGCCCCGGCGATCTCGTCCGGCCGGCCCCAGCGCTCCAGTGGCACGCGCATCTTTGCAAAGGCCACCATGTCAGGATTTTCGGAAAGGGCGGCATTGGTTTCGGTGGCGAACATGCCCGGCGCAATCGCGTTGCTGGTGATGCCGCGCGCGCCATATTCCACGGCGATCGCCCGCATCAGCCCGGTCAGCCCCTGTTTGGCGACGGGATAGATGGCATCGCCTGGCCGGACGATGTGGCCGAGAATGGAGGTGATGGTGATGATGCGGCCGTAACCGTTGGTGTTCATGGCCTCTGCGGCATCACGCGACAGGGAGACGGAGGAGGTGAGGTCGGTGCGGATCAGTTCCAGCACATCCTCGTCGCTGAATTCGGCAAGCGGGCGGCGGTCACGCGCGCCGACATTGTTGACGAGAATATCGAGATGGCCGGTCTCGTTCACGATACGGCGGACGAGCGCGCTGCCGGCCGCTGTATCGGCTATATCGAAGGCGGCGTAGTCGGCCTTGCCGCCGGCCTTGCGCAGTGTGTCGACCGCCTGTTCCAGCGTCTCGGCATTGCGGCCGGTCAGCCACACATGGGCGCCCGCCTCGGCAAAGGCGCCGGCGATTTCGAAACCCAGACCACGGCCGCTGCCGGTGATGATGGCTGTGCGGTTTTTCAGAGAGAATTTGTCGAGAATGCCCATCGCTCACCTTCTTGCTTCAGGGCATCGGCGCGGAAACCGCGCAGCTGTTTCCCGAATATGCGATGCCGTTGTTGAAAGCCGCGCACTCCGTTGGCGCGTCGGAAGATTATGCCGCGTGCGGCGGCTGGCGAAAGGTCGCCCCTGCCTCAGGCCGTTCGGTGGACACAAAAATGGCGTCGCCCGGTTTCGGGCGACGCCATGTCTTTAATAATCAGGCAGCGGCCGACTTTGCGAGCGGCACTTCTGCGATCGTCTTCAGAACGACGGAAGCGATCTGGTAGGGGCAGCCCTGCGAGTTCGGACGACGGTCTTCAAGGTAACCGCGGTAGCCGTTGTTGACGAAGGAATGCGGAACGCGGATCGAGGCGCCACGGTCTGCCACGCCATAGGAGAACTTGTTCCACGGAGCGGTTTCGTGCTTGCCGGTCAGGCGCAGATGGTTGTCCGGACCGTAAACGTCGATGTGCTCTTTCCAGTTCTTGGCGAAAGCGGCCATGAGGGCTTCGAAATAATCCTTGCCGCCAACTTCGCGCATGAACTTGGTGGAGAAGTTGCAATGCATGCCCGAACCGTTCCAGTCGGTGTCGCCGAGCGGCTTGCAATGGAATTCAACGTCGATGCCGTACTGTTCGCAAAGACGCAGCAGCAGGTAACGGGCAACCCAGATCTGGTCGGCGGCGCGCTTGGAGCCCTTGCCGAAAATCTGGAATTCCCACTGGCCCTTGGCCACTTCGGCGTTGATGCCTTCGTGGTTGATGCCGGCTTCGAGGCAGAGATCGAGATGTTCTTCAACGATTTCGCGGGCAACCGAACCGACATTCTTGTAGCCGACGCCGGTGTAGTACGGGCCCTGCGGAGCCGGGTAACCCTGTTCCGGGAAGCCGAGCGGGCGGCCGTCCTGGTAGAAGAAATATTCCTGCTCGAAACCGAACCATGCATCTTCGTCGTCGAGGATGGTGGCGCGGCTGTTGGACGAATGCGGGGTGACGCCATCCGGCATCATGACTTCGCACATGACGAGTGCACCGTTGGTGCGGGCCGGATCCGGGTAGATCGCGACGGGCTTCAGCACGCAATCCGAGCTGTGGCCTTCGGCCTGCTGCGTGGACGAGCCATCAAAGCCCCAAAGCGGCAGCTGCTCGAGTGTCGGGAATTCGTCGAATTCCTTGACCTGGGTCTTGCCGCGCAGGTTGGGGACCGGCTTGTATCCGTCCAGCCAGATGTACTCGAGTTTGAACTTAGTCATTACGAACCTCTCATAGGTAACAATGCGAAGCCTTGAGGCTTCCGTGGCTTTCGCCACCGGAAGCGCATTCGCGTTCAAGGGCTGACCCCCTAGATGCATGCCGCGTGCCAGATTGAGCATATGTGGCGATTTTTTCGAAAAATCTTTCAGGGGCCCTGGCGGGCAAAGGCCATGATATGACGCGAACCGATTTTTGCTGCACTGCGGCGGGCAAATTCACCCCTCAGGTTTCATCATTGAATCCTGATAGATAGCCGGCGTCTTCCGTGGAAACGGCCTGTTGCGACGCAATGATTTCAATTGCGCGCGAGGGATTGGCATTTGCCCCAAAAACCGGCGCTTTCGGAATGGTTTTTCTTGTAGATGAGACGATTAATGCCTATATTTTTCGCAACGTGATTTTTTTTTAATCAAACGGAGCGAATCCGGTCTTTATGGGTTTGCTTCAGGCATGAAGTGTTTCGATGCAAACAGAGTGAGATGGTTGACATGGCAACTGGCTTTCATCGCGAAACGGCAACGATCTATCAATTCCCGGTCGGCGGGCGCGCGGGCGTTTCCAAGTTCCGCAACAGCGGGCTGAGCGAGCTCGAGCGTGAGGCGCGCGAGCCGCATGTGGATTTCGGCTCCTGGTATCATGATGACGCGATCCGCGACGAAGAGCGGGACGGTAAGCCGCATTCCTGATCTGAGCCGGTGCCACCTTTTTCTTCTCCCCGTGGGGGAGAAGGTGGCCCGAAGGGTCGGATGAGGGGCAACCCCTCCGTATATCTCTGGCGTCGCCCCCTCATCCCGCTGCCGCGGACTTCTCCCCGGCGGGGAGAAGAAACAAGTGGAGACGCCTTGCTCCACATATGCTCTTGCGTATCACCCCACACATCCCTGCACCTTTCGCCACCCCGCCTACGTCAATTGACGTATACGGTTTCGTGTCCGCGAGATCGATAGTCCCTCCCAGCAGCGGCCGCAGATGCCGCTGAGCCTCCACGAGAGGCCAACAAGGAGAGGGGTTCTTCCGATGATGTTCCGCAAGACGCTTAGTGCCGCGCTGCTTGGCGCGATCCTGTCCACCACCGCCTTCCATGGCGCTTTTGCCGCAGACGACACCATCAAGGTCGGCGTGCTGCATTCGCTGTCCGGCACCATGGCGATTTCAGAAACGACGCTGAAGGACGCCATGCTGATGCTCATCGATGAGCAGAACAAGAAGGGCGGCGTTCTCGGCAAGAAACTCGAAGCCGTGGTGGTTGACCCGGCCTCCGACTGGCCGCTGTTTGCCGAAAAGGCCCGCCAGCTGATTTCGCAGGACAAGGTAGCGGCCGTGTTCGGCTGCTGGACCTCGTCCTCGCGTAAATCCGTGCTGCCGGTCTTCGAAGAGCTGAATTCGATCCTGTTCTACCCGGTTCAGTACGAGGGTGAAGAATCCTCGCGCAACATCTTCTACACGGGTGCTGCCCCCAACCAGCAGGCCATTCCGGCCGTAGACTACCTCGCCAATACCGAAGGCGTCGAGCGCTGGGTTCTGGCCGGCACGGACTATGTCTATCCGCAGACCACCAACAAGATCCTGAAGGCCTACCTGATGTCGAAGGGCGTCAAGGAAGAGGACGTCATGATCAACTACACGCCGTTCGGCCATTCCGACTGGCAGACGATCGTGTCTGACATCAAGAAGTTCGGTTCGGCCGGCAAGAAGACCGCCGTGGTCTCCACCATCAACGGCGACGCCAACGTGCCTTTCTACAAGGAACTGGCGAACCAGGGCATCAAGGCTGAGGATATTCCGGTCGTCGCCTTCTCGGTGGGTGAAGAGGAACTCGCCGGTCTCGATACGGCACCGCTGGTCGGCCACCTTGCCGCCTGGAACTACTTCCAGTCCGTCGATGCGCCCGTCAATGCCGAATTCATCAAGACCTGGCACGCCTTTACCAAGAACGACAAGCGCGTGACGAACGACCCGATGGAAGCCGCCTACATCGGCTTTAACGCCTGGGTAAAGGCCGTGGAATCCGCCGGCACCACCGATACGGACAAGGTGCTCGACTCGATCATCGGCGTTTCGGTGCCGAACCTTTCGGGCGGTTACTCCACCGTCATGCCGAACCACCACATCACCAAGCCGGTGCTGATCGGTGAAATCCAGGCCGACGGGCAGTTCGAGATCGTGCAGCAGACACCGCAGGTGGTGGGTGACGAATGGTCGGATTACCTGCCGGATTCGAAGGATCTGATCTCGGATTGGCGGAAGCCGATGTCTTGCGGGAACTTCAATGTGGCCAGCGGCAAGTGCGGCGGCAAGGGTAGCTGATTAGCGAGGTGGGTGCCGCTCCCCTTGCTGGGGGGCGGTTTTATCATTGAAAACTGAACCAGCATGCCCCCCTCTGCCCTGCCGGGCATCTCCCCCACAGGTGGGGAGATCGACTCGAGGCAAGGTTTCGCCCTTCTCATTGGTTGAGATAGAGCGACGCAGGCGCGCCTTGCCGATCTCCCTCCTTGTGGGGGAGATGCCCGGCAGGGCAGAGGGGGGTGGCGGCATACTCAAGTGGCATTACCTACAAACGCCCCGCCGTAAAACGCCCAAGGACCCCGACATGACGATCCGATCTTTTCTCGGAGCCATCTTCCTCTGGCTCACCATGGGGATCGCAGCCCACTCCGTCGCGCAAAGCGATCCGAAGGCGCTGATCGACCAGCTCGGCACGGCTGATTTCAAGCAGGCCGAAGTGCTGATCGGCCAGATCGCCGCCACGGGTGATGCGCGCGTCGTGCCGGCGCTCGAGGCTTTCGCGTCGGGCGATCTTTATGTGCGCAAGGCCGACAATCTGGTGTTCATGACGAAGCCGGCAGGTTCCAATTTTACCCTTATCGATCCGCTGAACGGCGAAAGCGCCGGCGAGGCGCCGAAGGCGGCCGTCACCAAGATCAAGGTCAACAACAATCTTCGCCGCGTCATCCGCGCCGCACTCGGCGGACTGACCCTGCTCAGCCCCGAAAAATCCGTGCGGCTTTCCGCCGCCGATGCGGTTTTGAAAGCCCCGAGCGCCGAAAATCTCGAATTGCTGGAAGCGGCCATCGCCAGGGAGAGTGATGCCGAGGTGCGGACCCGGATGGAGGAGGCGCGGGCTGTTTCGCTGCTCTCCTCCGACCGTCCGCTGGAGGCCAAGAGGCAAGCGATCGCCACCATCAAGAACCTTGGCGGGCGCGATGCGATCGGCATCCTCATGGCGGCGTCCGCTTCCGTGGATCAGAGCCTGAAACCGGATATCGACAATGCCATTGCCAGCATCGAAAGCGCACTCGCCTTCTGGGACTATGCGCAGAATGTCTGGTACGGCCTGTCGCTCGGTTCCGTGCTGCTGCTCGCTGCCATCGGCCTTGCCATCACCTTCGGCGTGATGGGCATCATCAACATGGCGCATGGCGAGATGGTGATGATTGGCGCCTATTCCACCTTCATGGTGCAGGAAGTGATCCGCAGCCATTTTCCCGGCCTGTTCGACTGGTCGCTTGCCATCGCTTTGCCCGCCGCCTTTCTGGTCACGGCCTGCGTCGGGCTTGTCATGGAGCGTGGTGTCATCCGTTTCCTGTATGGGCGGCCCTTGGAAACGCTGCTCGCCACCTGGGGCATCTCGCTCATCCTGCAACAGGGTGTGCGCTCCATCTTCGGCCCGACCAATCGTGAGGTCGGCAGCCCCAGCTGGATGTCCGGCTCCTTCAGCGTCGGTTATCTCAATTTCACCTGGAACCGGGTCTGGATCGTCTGCTTCTCGCTCTCGGTGTTCTTCGCGCTGCTCGTTCTCTTGAAACGTTCCGCCTTCGGCCTGCAGATGCGCGCTGTCACCCAGAACCGCCGCATGGCCTCTTCCATGGGCATTCGCACCCCCTGGGTGGATGCCTTCACCTTCGCGCTCGGTTCCGGCGTTGCCGGTCTTGCCGGGGTGGCGCTGTCGCAGATCGACAATGTCTCGCCCAATCTCGGCCAGAGCTACATCATCGACAGTTTCATGGTCGTGGTGTTCGGCGGTGTCGGCAATCTCTGGGGAACGCTTGTCGGCGCGCTCTCGCTCGGCGTGCTCAACAAGTTCCTCGAGCCGACGGTCGGCGCCGTGCTCGGCAAGATCCTCGTGCTCGTTCTCATCATCCTGTTCATCCAGAAGCGGCCGCGTGGTCTCTTCGCACTCAAGGGAAGGGCGATCGAAGCATGATTACCGGCTTCCTCCTGCGCGCGCTCGATCGCCGCATTTCCATCGCCATCGGCATCATTCTGGCCATTGCCGTGCTGGTGCCGGCCTCCAACCTGCTGTTGCCGGCCGACAGTGCGTTCCACATCCCGACCTATATCATGTCGATGCTCGGCAAATATCTGGCCTATGCGCTGCTGGCGCTCGCGCTCGATCTCGTCTGGGGTTATTGCGGCATTCTCTCGCTCGGCCACGCCGCCTTCTTCGCACTCGGCGGTTATGCCATGGGCATGTATCTGATGCGGCAGATCGGCACGCGCGGGGTTTATGGCCATCCGGTGCTGCCTGATTTCATGGTGTTCCTCAACTGGAAGGAACTGCCGTGGTTCTGGCACGGCTTCGACATGTTCTGGTTTGCGGCGCTGATGGTGCTTGTTGTTCCGGGGCTGCTCGCCTTCGTGTTCGGCTGGTTCGCCTTCCGCTCGCGCGTCAACGGCGTTTATCTCTCCATCATCACCCAGGCCATGACCTATGCCCTGTTGCTCGCCTTCTTCCGCAACGACATGGGTTTCGGTGGCAATAATGGCCTTACCGATTTCAAGGACATCCTCGGCTTTTCCGTGCAGGCGGATGGCACACGCGCCGTGCTGTTTGCGATGACGGCCGTGATGCTGGCGCTGTCGTTGCTCATCGCATCCGGCATCGTCAATTCCAAATTCGGCAAGGTGCTGGTGGGCGTGCGCGATGCCGAAAGCCGGGTGCGTTTCCTCGGTTTCCGGGTGGAAAACATCAAGCTCTTCACCTTTGTCGTCTCGGCCATGATGGCGGGCATTGCCGGCGCGCTGTTCGTGCCGCAGGTGGGCATCATCAATCCCGGCGAATTTTCGCCCGCCAACTCCATCGAAGTGGTGGTGTGGACGGCGGTGGGCGGGCGCGGCACGCTGATCGGGCCGATCATCGGCGCGCTGCTGGTGAATGGCGGCAAGAGTTATTTCACCGGCGCATTTCCTGAATTCTGGCTGTTTGCGCTGGGCGGACTGTTCATCGCGGTGACGTTGTTCTTTCCCAAGGGCATCGTCGGCACCGTGCAGCATTATCTGGCGGGGCGGCGTGAAAAGCGTGTGGCGCGGGCGGCCGTTGGCGGAGCGCAGGCCGGTAACGATAGCGGTTCGACAGTGGCACAGCAGGCGGCGGAGTGAGCGGACATGAACACGATTTCTGAAAACAGAACCAAAAGCCTGCTTTATCTCGATGGCGTCTCCGTGTCCTTCGATGGTTTCAAGGCGCTGAATTCCCTTTCCTTCGTGGTGGAGCCGGGTGAACTGCGCGCCATTATCGGCCCGAATGGCGCCGGCAAGACGACGATGATGGACATCATCACCGGCAAGACAAGGCCGGATACGGGCACGGTGCTGTTTGAAGACAGCATCGACCTGACGAAAAAGGACGAGGCTGACATCGCCCAGCTGGGCATCGGCCGGAAGTTCCAGAAACCGACGGTGTTTGAAAGCCATACCGTCTGGGACAATCTGGAACTGGCGCTCAACCGCAAGCGCGGCGTTTTCGCCACGCTGTTTTACCGGCTGAGCGAGGAGGACAAGGCGCGCATCGAGGAAATCCTCGCCACCGTGCGCCTTGGCCACCGCCGCGACGACCTCGCCGCCAATCTTTCCCACGGCCAGAAGCAATGGCTGGAAATCGGCATGCTGCTCGCACAGGAACCGAAGCTGCTGCTGGTGGATGAGCCGGTGGCGGGCATGACGGACGCGGAAACGGCGGAAACCGCCGTGCTTTTGAAGGAAATCGCGAAGACCCGCTCTGTGGTGGTGGTGGAGCATGACATGGGTTTCATCCGCGAACTGGGGGTGAAGGTGACCTGCCTTGCCGAAGGCTCGGTGCTTGCTGAAGGATCGATTGATTTTGTGTCGAACGATCCGAAGGTGATCGAGAATTATCTGGGGCGGTGATGGGAACGTTTGCGTTTGCCGTACCCCCCTCTGCCCTGCCGGGCATCTCCCCCTCAAGGGGGGAGATCAGATGCCGCTCCCGCTCGCTCCAATTCCAAGCTGTTGTGGAGCAGGGTGTTCGCCGCTTGCCGATCTCCCCCCTTGAGGGGGAGATGCCCGGCAGGGCAGAGGGGGGTAGCGCCGCCCGCCATACCGTCATTGGAGTAACGCCATGCTGACAGTCGAAAACATCAACCTCCACTACGGCGCGGCTCAAGCGCTCCGCGGTGTCTCGCTCAAGGCGGAGATGGGCAAGATCACCTGCGTGCTTGGCCGCAACGGTGTCGGCAAAAGCTCGCTCTTACGCGCCGTCACCGGCCAGCAGGCCACCAGCGCCGGCACCATCCGTTTCGGCGATGCGGCTCTCGATGGGCTGGCGCCTTACCAGCGGGCCAAGCGCGGTGTCGGCTATGTGCCGCAGGGGCGTGAAATCTTTCCGCTGCTCAGCGTGCAGGAAAATCTGGAGAGCGGCTATGCGCCGCTGCCGCGCAGGGAACGCTTCATCCCGGACGATATTTTCAGCCTGTTTCCCGTGCTGCAATCCATGCTGTCGCGGCGCGGCGGCGATCTTTCCGGGGGCCAGCAGCAGCAGCTTGCCATAGGCCGGGCGCTGGTGACGCGGCCGAAGATCCTCGTGCTCGACGAGCCGACCGAGGGCATTCAGCCGTCGATCATCAAGGATATCGGCCGGGCGATCAAATATCTGCGCGATTCCACAGGCATGGCGATCCTGCTGGTCGAGCAATATCTGGATTTCTGCCGCGAACTTGCCGATTACGTCTACATCATGGACCGGGGCGAAATCGTGCATG
The DNA here is from genome assembly GCA_017744915.1 of Agrobacterium tumefaciens. Taxonomy (GTDB): domain Bacteria; phylum Pseudomonadota; class Alphaproteobacteria; order Rhizobiales; family Rhizobiaceae; genus Agrobacterium; species Agrobacterium tumefaciens_I. The sequence continues at coordinate 139,048 of JAGIAH010000007.1, read as the reverse complement.
AGGGGCTGGCCGAGACGCTGGATACGCCCGAGGCGCGGCGTCATCTGACAGTATAAATCGAGACTAAAACCGCCGCACGCCGATCACGGCGTGCAAACGGCCGATTAATATTTTGAAAGCCTATGCACCTCGACATGGCTTTCATGCGCAATTTTAGCATTTCGTTGAATAAAAGCCTGTGATATTGGCAGCGGAAATGCTGCATGCGAGACACAGGAAAAGTCTATTCGCACGCCGCGACAGTTGATCCCTTACATTCCATGCACGCCCGACGTATCGTCGGGGAAACTGTGCCAATAAAGGCGTGTCAATGAATCCAGACTTCGCAGTGGGCCGGGTTTCCCGGTTGGTTCGCTCCGCACGCAGCCTGTTCCTCGGGCTGGTCATCAGCGCGAGCGCAGGGGCCGCAGCATCGGCATCGACCTGCGGTCAGGGCATTGGCCCCGGCATGGAACCGGGCCGGCATGATTTTTCCATTCTCTCCAGTGGCGAAAAACGCGACGGCGTCTATTTTGTTCCTTCCGCCTATGATGGCAAAAAGCCGCTGCCGGTGGTGTTCGATTTCCATGGCTCCAACAGTAATCCGCATGGCCAGCTGAACCGCAGCGGCTGGGACAAGCTGGCCGAGCGTGACGGCCTTGTGGTCGTGGCGCTGGCCGGCAGCCTCAACGGCGAATTGCCCGGCACCCACGCCTGGAATGTTCCCGGTGTCACCAAGCGTCCGGGCGGGCTGGATGAAGTCGGTTTCATCCGCGATGCCATCACCATGGTGAAGGGCAGGTTCTGCGTGGATGAGGAGCGCTTTTACGGTTCCGGTTATTCCGGCGGCGGGCGCATGCTGTCGCAATTCATCTGCAATGGCAGCGCGGATTTCGCCGCTGCCGGTTTCGTCGCTTCGCTGCGCGCCGGTTATCCGCTGGAGACCGAAGGCAAGTGGGGACCGGATGCGGCAAGCTGCACGCCTGCACGGCCGATGTCGATCATCGCCTTTGCCGGGCTGAAAGACCCCGCCAATCCCTATCAGGGCGGCGGCAAGTCCTATTGGCAATATGGCGGCGAGACGGCGCTGAAGCGCTGGGCCGAAATGGACGGCTGCAAGGGCGCCGCCAAAAGCAAGGTGGGCGAGAGCTTCACCGTCAATTCCTATGATGTCTGCAAGGCCGGCGCGCGTATTCAGTCCTATGTCATCGAGAACTGGGATCACGCCTGGCCACGCGCCACCATGAAGGCCGAGGTTCTGGCCGCCGCTGCCGTCGTTACCCGCAAGCCGGGCGGCGAGCAGACGCCGAAGGCCGAACCCGCCGTGGAGCGCAAGATGCCCACAGGCGAAGTGACGCGCACGGTTGATGCGGCCGAAAGAATGTGGGATTTCTTCCGTAACACGGAAGGGCAGCTGGTGGTGGATGCCGTCGTCAAGAAGGATTGCGGCGCCAAGGCCACCACCGCTTCCGCAACCGCTTCGGAGACCGCGTGCAGCAACAACAGCCAGCCATCCGCCCTTCCGGTGGCGAAGACGCTCAACCTGTCCGGCAGCAGCGCGCCCGTGGCAGAGGACGCATTGTAACCAAGGCGGTTGAAGGGCGCAGCCGGCTGGACGAATTGTTTCAGGAAGGCTGCGCCAAAATCCGCCTGCCGGAAACCTTCTCGAATGAAGCCGAGGCCATTCTCATCAATTCCTCCGGCGGTCTGACCGGCGGCGATGAGATTGAATGGCAGGCCACGGCCGGTGCCGGCACTTCGCTGGTGGTGACCACGCAGGCTTGCGAGAAGGTCTATAAGGCATCCTCCGGCACGGCCACCGTCACCGCCCGTGTTTCCGCCGGGCCAGGCGCGAAACTGCACTGGCTGCCACAGGAAACCATCCTGTTCGACCGTGCATCGCTCACCCGCCGGCTGGAAGCCGATCTCGACCAATCCTCCGAATTCATCGCCGTCGAAGCCGTGCTGCTTGGACGTCAGGCCATGGGCGAGGCGATGACACATGGCCTTTTCCGTGACCGCTGGCGCATTCGCCACGGTGGCAGGCTCGTGCATGCCGAAGAACTTCTGCTTGAGGGCGAGGTGGCGGCGCTGACCGCGAAACCGGCGGTTCTGGCCGGTCAGGTCGCCTTTGCCACGCTTCTTTATATCGGGCCTCTCTCCGAGGCGCTTCTGCCTAAAATCCGGGCGATTGCCGGGGAAAGCGGCGGCGCCAGCGAATGGCAGGGCAAGCTTGTCGTGCGTGTTTCCGCCGCCGATGGTTTCTCCTTGAGAAAATTGCTTTTTCCGATCATTTCGCTCTTGCGAAACGGCGCGCCAGTGCCGAAAGTCTGGAATCTGTAAACCCTTCGGATCGCCCCGTGACAGGCATCCCTCGGGGTCTGTCAACAAGTCGGATCTGTCTGCCGCAATCGCGCTGTTTGCGGAGCAGGTGCCAAGCTGCGGGACGACGATGAATCTTAGCCCAAGAGAAAAAGACAAGCTGCTGATTTCCATGGCCGCCATGGTGGCGCGTCGCCGGCTGGAGCGCGGCGTGAAGCTGAACTATCCCGAAGCGATTGCGCTGATTACCGATTTTGTGGTCGAGGGTGCCCGTGATGGCCGTGCCGTTTCCGATCTGATGGAAGCCGGCGCGCATGTGATTTCCCGCGATCAGGTGATGGATGGCATTGCCGAGATGATCCACGACGTGCAGGTGGAAGCGACCTTTCCCGATGGCACCAAGCTGGTGACCGTTCACGAACCGATCCGGTAAAGGGAGACAGATTTGGCGCTGGAACTGAGGCCCAATTGCGAATGCTGCGACCGCGATCTCGCGCCTGACAGCCGGGATGCGATGATCTGCTCGTTCGAATGCACCTTCTGCGCCGATTGCGTGAACGGCGTGCTGAAGGGCGCCTGCCCGAATTGCGGCGGCGAACTGGTGCGCAGGCCCGTCCGCCCGGCGGAAAAACTCGTCAACAATCCCGCGTCGACACGGCGCGTCCTGAAGGCCGAAGGCTGCGTTGCCGCAACCGCCGCCTGAGACAGAAACAAGGGGAGCACCATGAAGCCAGGCGAAATCATTGCCGCAGAAGGCACCATCGAACTGAATGCCGGCCAGCCGACGGTGACGATCGAGGTGGCCAATTCGGGCGACCGGCCGGTGCAGGTGGGCAGCCACTATCATTTCTTCGAGACCAATGCCGGGCTCCTGTTCGACCGCGACAAGGCACGTGGCATGCGTCTCGATATTCCGGCCGGCACGGCGGTTCGTTTCGAACCCGGCCAGAAGCGGGAAGTGACGCTGGTGCCGCTTTCCGGCAAGCGTGAGGTTTATGGTTTCCGTCAACAGGTCATGGGGAGGTTATGAAATGGCGACGGCGCATTATCATGGAAGCTGCCAGTGCGGCAGCGTCAGCTTCGAGGTCGATGCGGATCTCGATCATACCGTCATCTGCAATTGTTCGCGCTGCAAGCGCCTGGGCTCCACGCTCGCCTTTGCGCCGCGGGAGAAATTCACCCTGCTTTCCGGCGAGGACAAGCTGAGCGAATATCTCTTCAACAAACACAAGATCCATCATTTCTTCTGCTCCACCTGCGGCATTGAAAGCTTTGCTTATGCCGATGGGCCTGACGGCACGCCGATGGTGGCGGTGAACGCCAATTGTCTCGACGGTGTCGATCCAAGGGCGCTGAAGTCGCAGGCTTTTGATGGCGCGGCGGCCTGAGCGATGGTGATGAACCCGCAAAATTTCCGTTTGGCCGCCGCGGCGCTGCTGTTTCTGACGGGCAGCGCGGCAGGCCCGGCGCTTGCCGACGACGCGCCCGATTGCAAGGCGCCGCAGACGCAGGCGGATATGACCATCTGCGCCGGCAAGGACCATGAAAAGGCCGACAAGGATCTGAACGCTGCGTATCAGAAGCTTCGCAAGCAGCTTGCCGAGCGCGACAAGACGGCCGACGCAAGTGGCAAGGGTGCGACCGACGCCCTGGTGACAGCCCAGCGTGCATGGGTGGCGTTTCGTGACGCCAATTGCGCGCTCGCCGGTTTTCAGGCGCGCGGCGGCACGATGGAGCCGATGCTGATCGCTTCCTGCCTCGCCGATATGAGCAGCAAGCGGGCCAATGAATTGCGCCAGCTGTCGGAAGGTTTCTGAACGGCATGGGGCGGCGGATCATGATTGTCGGAAACGGGGAGCTGCCGCCGGGCGTGGCTGGTTTCATCGATCTTTCCGACATCGTCATCCGCTTTAATGATTGCCGGTCGCTGGGCGCCGGCGGCAGTCGCACGGATGTGGTGGCCGTCTGCAATACCGGGCGGCCGGGCCGCGAGATGACGGAGGGCAGCGACTGGCGCGAAAGCGACGGCGTGCGGCAGGCCTCCACCATCTGGTCGGTGCGTGATCCTGCGAAGTTTTCAGAGATGGAGCCGGATATCCGCGCGCGCTGGCCGGAGCTGACCGATTTCTGCGCCGATTATACCCCCGGTTTTGCGGCAATCGCCGCGCAAACCGGCAAGAGCCATACCGTCATTCCTCGCGGCGTGCATGAGCGGCTTGATACGGCGCTCGCGGCCTATGCCACAGCACCCTATGTCTGCCCCAGCACCGGCCTTTTTGCCATTGCCCATGTTCTGGAGAGCGTGAGCGGCGATGGTGACGAGGTGGCGATTGCCGGTTTCGGCCATAGCGGCTGGAGCGGCCATCCATTCCCTGCCGAACAACAGTTGGTCGAAACCCTCACAAACGAGGGCCGGCTGACACGAATTTCTCCCACATCGATTTTCTCCGCGTCCGAAGGAGCCTGAGCCCATGCCATACAAGATTTCCCGCGCCGCCTATGCCGGCATGTTCGGCCCCACTGTTGGCGACAAGGTGCGTCTTGCCGATACCGAACTCTTCATCGAGATCGAGAAGGACCACACGACTTATGGCGAGGAAGTGAAATTCGGTGGCGGCAAGGTCATTCGCGACGGTATGGGCCAGAGCCAGGCGACGCGGGCGGAAGGGGCTGTTGACACCGTCATCACCAATGCCGTCATCGTTGACCATAGCGGTATCTACAAGGCGGATGTGGGCCTGAAGAACGGCCGCATCCACGCCATCGGCAAGGCCGGTAACCCGGATACGCAGCCGGGCGTGACGATCATCGTTGGCCCCTCGACGGAAGCGATCGCCGGCGAAGGCAAGATCCTGACCGCCGGCGGCATGGATGCGCATATTCACTTCATCTGCCCGCAGCAGATCGAGGAAGCGCTGATGAGCGGCGTGACCTGCATGCTGGGCGGCGGTTCCGGCCCCGCCCATGGCACGCTTGCCACCACCTGCACCGGCGCATGGCATATCGAGCGGATGATCGAAAGCTTCGATGCCTTCCCGATGAATCTGGCGCTGGCCGGCAAGGGTAATGCCTCGCTGCCGGCACCGCTGGAAGAAATGATCCTTGCCGGCGCCTCCTCGCTGAAGCTGCATGAGGACTGGGGCACGACACCGGCCGCCATCGACAATTGCCTGACGGTGGCCGACGAATATGACGTGCAGGTGATGATCCACACCGATACGCTGAATGAAAGCGGTTTCGTGGAAGACACGGTCGCCGCCATCAGGGGCCGCACCATCCATGCTTTCCATACCGAAGGAGCGGGCGGCGGGCATGCGCCTGACATCATCAAGGTCTGCGGCAACCCGAATGTCATTCCGTCTTCCACCAATCCGACGCGGCCCTATACCGTCAATACGCTGGCCGAACATCTGGACATGCTGATGGTGTGCCACCATTTGTCGCCGTCCATCCCGGAAGACATCGCCTTTGCCGAAAGCCGCATCCGTAAGGAAACCATCGCGGCGGAGGATATCCTCCACGATATCGGCGCGTTTTCGATCATTTCCTCCGACAGCCAGGCCATGGGCCGTGTCGGCGAGGTGGCGATCCGCACCTGGCAGACCGCCGACAAGATGAAGCGCCAGCGCGGCCGCCTGAAGGAAGAGACCGGCGAAAACGACAATTTCCGGGTGCGCCGTTACATCGCCAAATATACCATCAACCCGGCCATCGCCCAGGGTGTCAGCCACGAGATCGGCTCCATCGAGGTCGGCAAACGTGCCGATCTGGTGTTGTGGAACCCGGCCTTTTTCGGCGTGAAGCCTGAAATGGTGCTGCTTGGCGGTTCCATTGCCGCAGCCCCGATGGGCGATCCGAATGCCTCCATTCCCACACCGCAGCCAATGCATTATCGGCCGATGTTTGCCGCCTATGGCAAGCTGCGCACCAATTCCTCGGTCACCTTCGTTTCGCAGGCGTCGCTGGATGCCGGCCTTGCCCAGCGCCTTGGCGTTGCCAAGAAGCTGCTGCCGGTGAAGAATGTACGCGGCGGCATTTCCAAGGCGTCGATGATCCACAATTCGCTCACCCCGTATATCGAGGTCGATCCCGAGACTTACGAGGTGCGGGCGGATGGCGAGCTTCTGACCTGCGAACCGGCGACCGTGCTGCCGATGGCGCAGCGCTATTTCCTGTTCTGACGGGGGTTTGGGGTTATGCGTTTTTCACAGCGAATAGGAAAAGTCGCAATAGATGTTCCGATTCAAATAGAGGACATATCTCCCGAATTGAGAAACGGCATATGGAATGGGATATATATATGTTTTCTAAAGGATGCTGATCTGAGTAGACACTGGAAAAGTGAGACGCTTGGTATCATAGCGCATCTGGGGCATCTTAATTTTTTCAAGCTGCCAGTTGATGAACTTCATGAATACGGTGACGATTATATTGCGTGGTTAAAGAAATGGTTTTTTGGACAGCCTTGGTTGGCCACATATGATTACGTCGATTGGTTAGCCAACTACGGTGCATTTTGGAAAGCTTGGCAACCCGGCCAGGACCGCTATGACTCGGCTGTGAGGTTTCGTCAATTTATTAACAAAGTATTGGAAAAGGAGAATTCAGTCTATCGTTTCGTCGATCAGCATCTCGCAGAAGTCTCAAACGAGCATGAAGTTGATGAAATTGAAAAAGCGATAAAGACCGATGGTTTTTTCTCACCTGTATCGATGCATATATCAGCGGCGGTGAAACTTATGTCTGATCGTGTAGAACCTGATTTCCGAAATTCAATAAAAGAGTCGATTTCAGCTGTTGAATCTGCGGCTAAAATAGTCACCGGAAATTCGAGTGCGACATTGGGCGATGCGCTTAAAACTTTGGGACGGGAGGGAGAGCTTCACCCTGCTCTTCGTGACGCATTTTTTAGGCTTTACGGCTGGACGAGTGACGCAGAGGGCATCCGTCATTCTATGCTAGAGCAGTCAAAGCTAGATTTAGCTGATGCTCGGTTTATGCTTATAGCATGTAGCGCGTTTTCGAATTTTTTAATCGATAAATCAAAAACTGGATCCTGAGTTCGTTTGCGGGAGCGGGGCGCTTAAAAGACTGTTTCGTGCGTTTTTATGCTGCACCGCAATGCATCTTGCGCTATGGAAGCGGCAAAAGAATTCCGCGTGGATCGATCCCAAGTGGTCCGCGTAAAACGCCAGAACAGGAGACAAGACATGCTCGGCAAAAAAGTGCCCGCCGTTACCTTCCGCACGCGCGTTCGCGACGAGGCCGTTGGTGGCCCGAACCCTTTCCGTTGGCAGGACGTGACCTCTGACGATTATTTCAAGGGCAAGAAGGTCGTGCTGTTTTCGCTGCCCGGCGCTTTCACGCCCACCTGCTCGACCTACCAGCTTCCCGATTTCGAAAAGCTGGCCGGTGAATTCCGTGCGCTCGGCATCGATGAAATCTATTGCCTGTCGGTCAACGACGCCTTCGTCATGAATGCCTGGGCCAAGGGCCAGAACCTCGAAAACGTCAAGGTCATTCCGGATGGCTCGGGCGAGTTCACCCGCAAGATGGGCATGCTGGTCGCCAAGGACAATCTTGGTTTCGGCATGCGCTCCTGGCGTTACGCCGCCGTCATCAATGACGGTCTGGTGGAACAGTGGTTCGAGGAAGAGGGTTATTCGGATAATTGCGAATCCGATCCTTACGGCGTTTCCTCGCCGCAGAACATTCTCGAAAACCTGAAGGCACGCGCCGCGGCCTGATTTCGGTTTCATGATTTTGTGAAGGCCTGGCAGCGATGCCGGGCTTTTTCTTTTTCTGAGATGCTGCTTTCTCGCGCGACGGCCTCTCCAAGCTCCGTCACCCGGACCTGATCCGGGGTCCAGCGCGATCAAGTCTTTGATCACGTGGGAGTCTTTTCATGGCGCAGACGCGCTGTGGCTGGATGCCGGGTCAAGCCCGGCAGGACCGAGGAGAGGTTTCCAGGTAACGTCAACCCTCCGAGCCGACGATGCCATTGCCTTTTCAACCTTATGAAATCGCGCCTTGAAATCACCCCGCCTATCCGTCAAAAATCACCTTCCCAAGACTGTTTCTGAAACGGATCATCCCATGCTGCGCGTCACCTCCTATCACCCCGCCGGAACCCCCGGCGATGAGCCCTCCGGTTATGTCACGCTGGCGCATGACCAGCGGCATCTGCGCCGCAAGCTGCTGCATCTGCAGAATGACGAGATGGTGATGCTGGACCTGAAGGAAGCCGTGCTTTTTGCCCATGGCGACCTGCTGGTGGTGGAAAACGGTGATCTGATCGAGGTTCGTGCGGCGGATGAAAAGCTGTTCGAAATCAAGGCTAAGGATCGGCTTCACCTGATCGAGCTCGCCTGGCATCTGGGCAACCGGCATCTTTCCGCCCAGATCGAGGAAGAGCGCATTCTCATCCTGCGCGATCACGTCATCCGCGCCATGCTGGAAGGCCTCGGCGCCACCGTGCGGGATGTGGAGGAACCTTTCCAGCCGGCACGCGGCGCCTATCACGCCCATGGCGGTCACTCCCATGGCCATGATCACGGGCATGGCCACCACCATCATGACCACGGCTGAGGAATGAGCGAAGATCGCGGCGTTGCCGCGCTGCTGCGGCTCATGGCCTGGATGTCGCCGGCCTTTCCGGTCGGCGGTTTTTCCTATTCCGGCGGGCTGGAAAAGGCGGTGGAGGACGGGCGCGTGCGTGATGCCGCGGCGCTTCACGGCTGGGTGGAAACGCTGCTGTGCCATGGCAGCCTGTGGAACGATGCGGTGTTTCTGGCACATGCCTGGCGAAGCTCAAAGGATGGCGTTGCGTTGAGCGAAGCGGCGGATCTCGGCCGCGCGCTGGCCGGTTCGGCGGAACGTTATCGCGAAACGGTGCTTCTGGGAGATGCCTTCATTGCCGCTGCCGGCGCATGGCCGCATGCGGTTCTGGAGCTGTTGCCGAAAGAGGCGCCTTATCCTATCGCCATAGGTGCTGTGGCTGCCGGCCACGGAGTGCCGTTGCGCGAAACAATTGCCGCCTTTCTGCATGCCGGCGTTTCGCAGATCGTTTCGGCCGGTATCCGTCTTGGTGTTGCCGGGCAAAAGGATGGCGTTGCCATTCTTGCCGCAAGCGAGGCGGTGATCGCGGAGGTGGCGGCGCGGGCCGTGTTATCCACGCTCGACGATCTCGGCAGTGCGACGATCATCGCGGATACGGCGGCGATGCGCCATGAAACACAGGGCACGCGGCTTTTCCGCTCCTGAGGGGGAGGCAGCAGCCGGACAATGGATTGGAACGAGCGTGTGCCGCAGGTGTCTTCTCCCCGGCGGGGAGAAGAAACAGGCGGCATGGTTCTTGCTTGCCCTTGAAGCGTCGGTCCAAGGCATTATGGTTGAAAATACCAAGGCATAGCGAAGGGAACAGAGTGATGAAATCGGGTAATGGTCCGCTGCGCGTCGGCATTGGCGGGCCGGTGGGTTCCGGCAAGACGGCGCTGACGGAAAAGCTCTGCAAGGCGATGAGCGCCGATTATTCCGTCGCCGTCGTCACCAATGATATCTATACCAAGGAAGATGCCGAGGCGCTGGTGCGCATGCAGGCGCTGCCTTCCGAACGGATCGTCGGTGTCGAGACGGGCGGTTGCCCGCATACCGCCATCCGCGAGGATGCGACGATCAATCTGCAGGCGATTGCCGGGCTCAATGCGCGGTTTCCCGACCTCGACGTGGTCTTCATCGAATCCGGCGGCGATAATCTCGCGGCGACCTTTTCGCCTGATCTTGCCGATATCACCATCTATGTGATCTCCGTCTGCCAGGGCGAGGAAATTCCGCGCAAGGGCGGGCCGGGTATTACCCGCTCCGACCTGCTGGTCATCAACAAGAAGGACCTCGCGCCCTATGTCGGCGCCGATCTGACGGTGATGGACAGCGATGCGACCCGCATGCGCAACGCCATGCCCTTCGTCTTCACCGATATGAAGCGCGGCGATGGCGTTGATCGTATCGTCGGTTTCCTGAAAGAGCAGGGTGGTCTCTGAAATATGGCCATGTCCCGCCGTTTCGGCGCTTACGAGGTTTCCCGTTTTGTCGATGGCGTCTACAAGGCGCCGGTTGGCCATCTCCTCCACCGTCAGGGTGCCGAAGCGTTGGCTGCGGCCCTTGCCGGACATCAGGGCGAAACGGTGGATATGGACGTCAACTGTTTCGCGCTCTCTGGGCCTGATGGCGTTTTTCTGATCGATGCCGGTTGCGGCACCGCCTGGGGCGCTGGTTATGGCCACGCCCGGGCGGCCATGATCGATGCCGGAATTCAGCCTGCCGATGTCAGCCGTGTTATCCTCACCCATATTCACGGCGACCACGCGCTGGGGTTGATCGATGGCGACCGGCCCTATTTTCCCAACGCGGACATATGGGTACCCGAGGCCGATCTCGGCTTTTTCTCCAGCGCGGATGCGCGCAAGACCTTGCCGCCGGCCCGGCAGGGCGGCTTCGATCTTGCCGCAAGGCTGCTCGATGTTTGCGGGGCGATGCTGCTGCCTATCCCCATGGGCAAGATTGACGACGACATCGAGGCGATCGCCATGCCCGGCCACACGCCGGGGCATAGCGGCTATCTCATCGGCAGCGGCGATAACCGGCTGTTATTGTGGGGCGATGTGCTGCATGTGAGCGAATTGCAGGCGAAGGATCCGGGCGTCGGTTTCGTCTATGATATCGATGCCGCGCTTGCTTACGAAACACGCCTCAAGGCGCTGGCTGAAGTGGCCGATCACGGCTTACTGGTTTCCGGCGGCCATCTCGGCGGGTTTTTCCGTGTGGAGCGGCAGGGAGACAGCTTCCGCCTTTTGCCGCAGCCGGCGTGATCTCCGCTTTTCCGGAATGCTGAAGGGCGGCATGCCGGCTGGCATCCCGCCCTTCTTCCTCTCCCGGTGTTTTCAAATCTGCTTCAGCGCCGCGACGTCATTGACCTGCACGATGCGGCCGCGCACGGTGACGCCGGCCTTTTTCAGAGCAGAAAAAGCGCGTGACAGCGCTTCCGGCGCAAGGCCGAGCTTGCCGGCAAGCAGGCTTTTCTGGAACGGCAGCCGCAGCGAAAAGGATGTGGCGTCGCGCGGACCCTGATTGATGAGGTAATGGGCGACGCGCTGCGGCGCCGTCTGCAGCCGGTCATTGGCAATGCAGTCCATGGTGGAGAGCAGGCTGTTGGACAGGCAGCGCATGACGGCCTTGGCGATTGCTGGTTCCTGATCGATCAGGCTGCGGATTCGTGTGAGTTCGAAACGCGCCACGGTGCAGCTTTCCGCCGCCTGCGCACTGTAACGATAGGTATCGCTGCCGAAGATCAGGCATTCGTTGAAGGTATCGCCGGGGCCGCTGACGCGCACATCCGCCTCGCGCCCGTGCCGGTCCAGCCGGTAAAGGCGGACATAACCCGACAGCACGCAGTAAAAATGCTGCGCCGGCTCACCTTCTTTGAAGAACACATGGCGGGCGCTCACATTGGTGATGGCCGCCGCCTCCATCAGCTTCAGCGCCGCCGCGTCATCCGCTATCCCGATCAAGGGTGCGCGCAGCAGAATGTTCCTGTCCCTGTTGCTCAGCTTCACGGTCTTGTTCACGTCCATCCGGCTCCCGCTCAAACCTTTTGCCGGGCTGTCCGAAGCGACACGAAACCGGGGAAGTTCCTTCTCCCTCACGCCTATCTGCAAAGAACTCATCGCATTTTTCCTCGACCGGCAATTCCCGATGCGAGGGAGACTAGCAGTTCACCTGAAAAGCGAATTGATTTCGATCAAACGGGGTTTGATGGGGTTTGTGGGAGCGGAAATGTGATCGGACCTGCTCCGGAGCACAGGGGAAAGTATGGAGCGGGTGGGTGCGGCATGTTTCTTCTCCTCGAGGGGGCAGAAGGTCGCGGCAGCGGGATGAGGGGGCGAGGTTCGAGATATACGGAGAGCTAGCCCCTCATCCGACCCTTCGGGCCACCTTCTCCCCGGCGGGGAGAAGAAACAAGCGGCGGCGCTGTGCCACAAGCAAGCCAAAATAAAAACGCCGGGCACAAGGCCCGGCGTTGCAGCTTTCACTCCGCAGCGAGCGGCGGTAGTCGCAATATATTGCTGCCCTTGTCACTGGCCTTGTCGCCGGTGCCCTTTTCCATGCTGGCGACCCGGGCCTCCAGCGAGGAGAGCGCCAGGCTGTTCTCGTGGGCGATCTCCGAGAGTTTCTCGTTGGAGAGAGCCTCTTCCTCCACTTCCTTCTTGCCGACGAAGCGGCCGAAGAGGTGGGCGAGCAGGCGCGACAGGTCGTCCATGATCAGGAAGAAGGCGGGAACCACGATCAGCGACAGAACCGTCGAGACGATGATGCCGCCGATCACCGCGATCGCCATCGGCGCGCGGAAGGAACCGCCTTCGCCGACGCCGAGTGCCGAGGGCAGCATGCCCGCCGACATGGCGATGGAGGTCATGATGATCGGGCGGGCGCGCTTGCGGCCGGCCTCCACCATGGCATGCACCCGTTCCATGCCGTGACGGCGCATTTCGATGGCGAAATCCACCAGCAGGATGGCGTTCTTGGTCACGATGCCCATCAGCATCAGGATGCCGATGAGAACGGGCATGGAGAGCGCGTTCTGCGTGATGATGAGAGCGACCGCCACGCCGCCGATGGCAAGCGGCAGCGAGAACAGGATGGTGAAGGGCTGGATGACATCCTTGAACAGCAGGATGAGCACGACCAGCACCAGCATCAGGCCAAGCAGCATGGCGTTGACGAAGCCCTGCTGCATTTCGCCCTGCACCTTGGCGTCGCCGCTTTCGGCAAGGCGGACGCTTGCCGGCAGGTCGGTTTCCGACACGATGCGCTTGAATTCGGCCGTCGATGTATCGAGCGCCGTGCCGAAGGGCACGTCGGAGCCGATGGAGACGACGCGGTTGCGGTCGTTGCGCTTGATCGAGCTTGGACCTTCCGAATAGTCGATATCGGCGACGCTGTAGAGCGGCACCAGCGACCCGGAAGCGGTCTTGATCTTCAGCGCGCGGATGGTGGCGAGATCGCGGCGGGTATCGAGCGAAGCTTGCACGCGGATCGGGATCTGCCTGTCATCCAGCGAGATCTTCGTCAGCTGCGCATCGATATCGCCGATGGTGGCGACACGCACGGTCTGCGAAATCTGCTGCGGCGTGATGCCGAGGCGGGCGATTTCATCCTTGCGCGGGCGGATCTGCAGTTCGGGACGGGGCAGAGCACCTTCCGAGCTGACGTTGGCGAGGATGGGCGAGGCGCGCAGGCGGCTTTCAAGAATGCCGACGGCGTCGTTCAGATCCTTCTCGTTGGTGGAGAGGAAGTTGAAGGACAACTCGCGTTCCGCGCGGTCGTTGAGCTTGATGATGCGGACATCCGGAATGCCGCGCACCTGGGCAAAAATATCCCGCTCCACATCCCATTGCGGACGTGTACGGCCCTTTTCCTCCACCTTCGGCAGATATTGGCCGATGAGCGGAATGGAGCCGAGACCCTTGTTGACCACCAGCTTGAGCAGCGAATGGTCGATATGCTGCAGGATGACGTTGACGGTGGCACGGCGCAGCTCCAGGTCGCCCTTGGGCGAGGCGCCGCCGAGGATGAAGACGCTTTCGACGCCGTTGATGTCACGCAGCGCATGATAGATCTGCGTCGTCGTGCGATCGGTTTCGTCAAGCGTCGCATTGGGCGGCAGTTCCACCGAAAGCGTGACGCGTGAGGCATCATCCGGCGGCAGGAAGCTGCCCGGCACCTGGGCCAGAAGCATGACGGAGGCGACGAGGAAGGCAATCGCGCCGAGCAGCGTGAGATACCGCGCCCACCATTTGCGGGTGGTGGCGGTGACCATGCGCGTATAGGCCTTCATCAGCCGGCTGTCATTGTCGTGGTGGTCGTCCATCGCGTCTTCGGCGCGCATCAGATAGGCCGCCATCAGCGGCGTGATGAGGCGGGCCACTGCCAGCGAGAAGAACACCGAGAAGGCGACGGTGAGACCGAACTGGATGAAGTACTGGCCGGGAATGCCGGGCATGAAGGACACCGGCACGAAGACGGCGATGATGGTAAAGCTGGTGGCGATGACGGCGAGGCCGATTTCGTCCGCTGCTTCCAGTGCCGCGCGATAGGGCGTCTTGCCCATCTTGATGTGGCGGGCGATGTTCTCGATTTCCACGATGGCGTCATCCACGAGAATACCCGTGGCGAGGGTCAACGCGAGGAAGCTGACGAGGTTGAGCGAGAAGCCCATGATATCCATGATCCAGAAGGTCGGGATCGCGGAGAGCGGCAGGGCAACTGCGGCAATCAGGGTTGCGCGCCAGTTGCGCAGGAAGAGCAGGACCACGATGACGGCGAGGATCGCGCCTTCGATCAGCGTGTCGAGCGCCGCCTTGTAGTTGCCATAGGTGAAATAGACCGCATCATCGACCATCTCTATCGAGACATCAGGATGGGCCTTGCGCACCTGTTCGAGGCTCGCCGCCACGGTTTCGGCGACCGAGACCTCGCTCGCACCCTTGGAGCGGAAGACCGCGAAGGTGACGGCGGGGTTGCCGTTGAACCGCGAGAAGGACTTCTGTTCCTGATAGGTGTCGGTGACCGTGCCGAGCTCGGAAAGCTTGACGAAACGGCCGTTGGAAAGCGCGATCGTGGTGTTGGCAAGCTGGCTCACATCGCGTGTGTCGCCGAGCGTGCGGATCGTCTGCTCGTTGCCGCCCACCTGGCCGCGGCCGGAACCGAGGTCGATATTGGTGCCGCGCAGCTGGCTGTTCACTTCGGTGGCGGTGATGCCATAGGCGTCGAGCTTTTCGGGGCTCAGCGACACGCGCACCTCGCGGTCGGCGCCGCCATAACGGTCGACCTTGCCGATGCCGGACTGGCCCTGCAGCGAACGCTTGATCGTGTCATCCACGAACCAGGACAGTTCTTCCAGCGTCATGTTCGGCGAGGAGACGGCAAAGGTCTGGATCGCCTGTCCCTCGACGTCGATCTTGCTGACGACCGGCACTTCGATATCGGCGGGCAGATCGCTGCGGATCTTGTCGATGGCGTCCTTGGTGTCCTGAACCGCCTCTTCCGTCGGCTTTTCGATGCGGAAGACGACCGTCGTCGTCGACTGGCCGTCGACCACGGTGGACTGGATTTCGTCGACGCCGCTGATGGCGGCGACGGCATCCTCGATCTCCTTCGTCACCTGCATTTCCAGCTCGGAGGGCGAAGCGCCGCTCTGGGTCACGGTGACGGCCACGACGGGAACGTCGATGTTCGGAAAACGGGTGATAGGCAGGGTGTTGAACGCCTGCATGCCGAGGATAATCAAAAGCGCGAAGCCGAGCAGCGGCGCAATCGGGTTACGGATTGACCATGCGGAAAAGTTCATTTCATTCCCTCAGTCAGTTGGACGCAGCCGTCTGGGCTTCCACCGGTCTTATCCGGTCACCATCACGCACGAATGCCCCAGCCTTCTCGACAACCTTGTCTCCAGCGGCAAGACCGCTGACAATCTCGATGAAACCACTGTCTTCTATGCCGGTCTCGATCTTCACCTGCTTGACGACGTCGCCTTCCACCTTGCGGGTGGTCGAGCCTTCACGCCCGGAGGTGACGGCCGACAGCGGCAAAGCGAGTGCATTCGTCTCTTCGACGATGATGGCCGCGCTGGCATACATGCCGGATCGCGCCGGGCTGTTTTCCGGCAGCACCACATGCACGGAACCGAGGCGTGTCGTCGGATCGACGGTGGGCGAAACGAGGCGCACCTTGCCCACTATTTTCTCAGCTCCGCCGGCAACCGTCAAATAGGCTTTCTGGCCGACCTTCACCTTCTGGATGTCGGTCTCGGACAGATCGGCGACGAGTTCGATCGCGCCGTCCTTGATGACGGTGAAAAGCGGGTTGCCGGCGCCGCTGGCAATCGCGCCGACCTTGGCATTCTTGGCCGAAACGATGCCGGCGACAGGGGTTTTCACGCCGGTGCGTGTCAGCTTCAGGTCGACGTCGGCAATCTGCGCATCAACCACCTTGATGTCGGCCTCGCCGGCGGAAACGGCTTGTTTGGCCGCATCGAGGCGGGCCTGCGCAACTTGAGCGGCGGCCTCGGTCTTTTCCGTCTCGGAGACGGAACCCGAACCGCTCTGGCCGAGCTTGGCGGCGCGGTCGCGCTGGCGAACAGCGTCAGCCAGATTGGCCTGCGCTTCAAGCACCTGCGCCTTCGACTGGGTGACGGAAGCTTCCGCCTTGGCCTTGTTGGCCTCAAGCTGGCTTTTCTGCAGCACGAGGCTGTCGGAGGAAAGCACGGCCAGAACCGCATTCGCTTCCACCCTGTCGCCGATATCGGCGTTCAGCGTGTCGATCGACAGGCCGTCAACCAGCGGCTGGACATAGATTTCATCGACCGGGCGGATGGTGCCGGTGGCGATGATGCGGTCCACGAGATCACGTTTTGCGGCATGCGCGACGATGATCGAGGGCAGGTTCTGCTGTTTTACCGGCGCCTCTCCCTCGGCTGCTGCGGAAAGGGGGAGCGCCGTTGCGGAAAGAAGCAGGAAAACGAAGCGGTTAAACGTGACTTTATGCTGCATGTGTCTTGGCTCGCGCAATATCCGCTCACATGTCCTGCGGCTCGGGGCCGTATCTTAAAAGGTCATGCGATGGCGAATGTGAAACAAGGGATCACAATACTTCCTTTTCGATCCTCCCGATTCAAGCGCCCCTCAACGCGAATCTTAAGCACCTTTGCCCCGTGCTTTTTTTACAAGATCAAATTTGGCAGTCTTGTGGGCGGGACTGTAATTCTTGTTGCGGTACAAATCAATCCGCATAGCCGCTATGGTTGATATACATTTTTGTATAGGCGCAGATGTTGTAATTCGCTGGAGGGGTTACCAATACAACCCAACGGCGCTTGAGTCACGGGCGCGAAAAATACCCTCGTTATGCCGGACTTGATCCGGCATCCAGCCACGGCGCGTCTGCGCCGTGAAAGGACTTTCCTGCGATCAAGGACTTGATCGCGCTGGACCCCGGATCAGGTCCGGGGTGACGGCGTGCGGATATTCCCGCGTCTTCGCTTGTCTGCCGCGACCTATTTCAGCGCCGCGTCGGTGATTTCCGTGGTGTAGGCCCCTGCTGGCTCCTTGGTGATGACCGGATCGGAACCGCCGCCGAGCAGCGTTTTCACCGTGCGTTCGTAATCCGCCTTGTCTAGCGCGCCCTTTGAGCCGGCGGTGAGTTTCGCCACTTCGTCCATCATGCGCTTCTGGTGCTTTTCGGTCTGGGCGCCCGAGGCGTCGTTTTCAAGAACGATATCGGCGGCATCGTCAGGGTTTTCTTCCGCCCATTTCCAGCCCTTCATCGAAGCGCGGACGAATTTGACCATGTCTTCCTTGAACTTGGCGTCCTTGAGCTTGTCTTCGAGAACGTAAAGCCCGTCCTCCAGCGTCGCCACGCCCTCATCCTCATATTTGAAGGTGACGAGTTCCTCCGGTTTGAGGCCGGCATCGATAACCTGCCAATATTCATTATAGGTCATGGTGGAAATGCAGGCGGCCTGCTTTTGCAGCAGCGGATCGACGTTGAAGCCCTGTTTCAAAACCGTGACGCCATCCGCACCACCGGTGGTCGGGATTTTTAAGTGCGCCATCCAGGACAGGAACGGATATTCATTGCCGAAGAACCAGACGCCCAGCGTCTTGCCCTTGAAATCATCGGGCTTGGTGACACCGGTTTCCTTGAGGCAGGTCAGCATCATGCCGGAGGACTTGAACGGCTGGGCGATGTTGACGAGCGGCACGCCCTTTTCGCGCGTCGCCAGTGCAGACGGCATCCAGTCGACGATCACATCCGCGCCGCCGCCGGCCAGAACCTGTGCGGGGGCGATGTCCGGGCCACCGGGCTTGATATCGACATCGAGACCTTCAGCTTCGTAAAAGCCCTTGTCCTTGGCGACGTAATAACCGGCGAATTGCGCCTGGGTCACCCATTTCAGCTGCAGGGTGATCTTGTCGGCGGCCTGAGCCCCGAATGCGGTCAGAAGTGACGCGCCGGCAAGAAGCATGGATGCAAGTTTCATTTTCATCGCTGTTCCCTTTTTCGTTATTTACGTTCGTCCCCCACGGACGGACGGATGCCAGAAGGTGACGGCCCGCTCTGCGAGCGCCACGAGACCATAAAAGCCGGAGCCTGCGAGCGCGGCGACCGCGATCTCGGCCCAGACCATGTCGACATTGCTGCGGCCCATTTCCGCCGAGATGCGGAAACCCATGCCGACGATGGGTGTGCCGAAAAATTCCGCAACGATGGCGCCGATCAGCGCCAGCGTGGAATTGATCTTCAGCGCGTTGAAGATGAAGGGCCACGCGGCGGGCAGGCGCAGCTTCACCAATGTCTGCCACCAGCCGGCGGCATAGGTGCGCATCAGGTCGCGTTCCATGTGGCTGGAGGCGGCAAGTCCCTGCACCGTGTTCACCAGCATGGGAAAGAAGGTCATGACGACGACGACGGCGACTTTCGACTGCCAGTCGAAACCGAACCACATGACCATGATGGGGGCGATGCCGACCACCGGCAGAGCGGAGACGAAGTTGCCGATGGGCAGGAGCCCGCGCTGGAGGAAGGGCGAGCGATCGATGAGGATGGCGACGAGGAAACCGAGGCCGCAGCCGAGCACATAACCGGTCAGCACCGATTTGATGAAAGTCTGGCGGAAATCGGCCCAGAGGATCGGCAACGAGCCGAGAAGGCGGGCGAGGATGGCGCTGGGCGCTGGCAAGAGGATGGGCGGCACGGAAAAACCACGCACCACACCTTCCCAGAGCACCAGAATGGCAAGGCCGAAGAGGAGCGGCACGGCGATGCGGCTGATGCGCTTTCCCGAGGAGGAGGTGAAGTTGCGCCGCACCAGCCATTCGTTGAAGGCCCAGGCGGCAAGCCAGAACAGGATCGCGCCGATAAACCAGAAGGGGTTCGTCATGGCCGTGCTCCCATTCTTTTCAGCACCGCGGCGTGGGCGATGCCGATGATCGAGACCAGGAGCGCCGCAACACCGGCAGCCATGAACAGCGCCGCCCATATCTGCACCGTCTGGCCATAATAGGACCCGGAGAGAAGCCGCGCGCCGAGCCCGGCGACGGCCCCCGTGGGCAATTCGCCGACGATGGCGCCGACCAGCGCGATGGCAATGGCGATCTTCAGCGAGGTGAAGAGATAGGGTAGCGCCGAGGGCCAGCGCAGCTTCCAGAAAATCTGGCCCGGTGAGGCATTATAGGTGTGCATCAGGTCGAGCTGGAGGGTTTCTGGGCTCCTGAGGCCCTTCACCATGCCGACGACGATCGGGAAGAAGGAGAGATAGGTGGAGATCAGCGCCTTGGGCAGAAGCCCGGAAATGCCGATGGAGTTCAGGACGACGATAATCATCGGCGCGATGGCGAGGATGGGGATCGTCTGGCTGGCGATGATCCACGGCATGACGGAGCGGTCCATGGCGCGATTATGGATGATGGCGACGGCAAGCAGGATGCCGAGGACCGCGCCGATGGCGAAACCGAGCAGGGTGGCCGAAAGCGTGATGCCGGCGTGGTAGATCAGGCTGCGCTTGGAGGTGATGGCCTTGTTGACCGTCGTGTCCCAGAGTTCGGCGGCGATCTGGTGCGGGGCGGGGAGGACCGGGCGTTCCTGGGCGAAGGTTTGCGGCAGGAGTTCGAAGAAACCCGGCGTCTGGCCGGCGCGGGTGGCCTGGTCGCGGGCGAAGGGCATGTTGAGATAGATGACGGCGAGGTGCCAGAGGATGAGGATGGCAAGGAGGACGGTGAGGATGGGGAGGATGCGGTGGCGGAGGAGGGTCATGGTTTTTCGCTCCGCTGCTCAGTCCGAGGGTGCGGTTTACCCCCCTCTGTCCTGCCGGACATCTCCCCCACAAGGGGGGAGATCGACTCGCGGCAGGATCTCGACCATCTCGACGCTTGTGGATGGAGTGTTAGTAGCGCCGCTTGCCGATCTCCCCCCTTGTGGGGGAGATGCCCGGCAGGGCAGAGGGGGGTAACGCTTGCCGCAACGGCGTCGGTTCCAGTATCACCCCTCATAGCCATGCCCCGCCTTCAACCCCTCGCGCACCCGATGCGCAATCGCCAGAAACTCCGGCGTCTCGCGAATCTCCAGCGGCCTTTCCCGCGGTAACGTGGACTCGATCACATCCGTCACTCTCCCCGGGCGCGGCGACATGACGACGATCTTGGTCGAGAGATAGACCGCCTCCGGAATGGAATGGGTGACGAAGCAGATGGTCTTGCCGGTCGTGTCCCAGAGTTTCAGCAACTGTTCGTTCAGATGATCGCGAACGATCTCATCCAGCGCGCCGAAGGGCTCGTCCATCAAAAGCAGGTCGGCATCGAAGGCGAGTGCGCGGGCGATGGAGGCGCGTTGCTGCATGCCGCCGGAAAGCTGCCAGGGATATTTCCTGCCGAAGCCGGTGAGGTTGACGAGGTCGAGCGTGCGGTCGATGCGTTCGCGCTGTTCGGCCTTGCTGTAACCCATGATTTCGAGCGGCAGGGCGATGTTCTTTTCGATGCTGCGCCAGGGATAAAGTGCTGCAGCCTGAAAGACATAACCGTAGGAGCGGTCCCTGCGGGCGTTCTCCGGCGTCGTGCCGTTGACGGTGATCTCGCCGGATGTGTGTTTTTCAAGATCGGCGATGACCCGCAGGAAGGTGGTCTTGCCGCAGCCGGAAGGGCCGATGAAGGAGACGAAATCGCCCTTGCCGACCTCCAGGTCGACATTCGACAATGCATGGACCGGGCCATCCCCCGTTTCGAAGGTGAGGCCCAGTTTTCTGGCGGAAACGACGGAATAGGAAGGGGCCTGGTTCATCTTGGCTGATTGTCGCTTTCCGAAAGTGCTGCGCGCGCAAGCGGCAGCATCTGGGTTTCCGTCAGTCTGGCGATCGTCACGCCGGGGTGGCTGTCGAGGTCGAGCCAGCGCACTTCCTCGATTTCCGCCTGCGGGGAGACATCGGCGTCAAGCCGGGCGATGAAGGCATGGGCGACGACTTCGGCGCCGGTCTCATTGGCGGCTTCCTCGCGAAATATGCCCTCGTAACGCGTGGCATTTTCGGGCAGCGTCAGGCCGATTTCCTCGGCAAGCTCGCGGTGAAGTGCCTGTTCTGGCGTTTCGCCCGGATCGATCTTGCCACCCGGCTGCATGAATTGCGTGGTGCCGCGCTTGCGCACGACAAGCATCTGCCGGCGCTCGTTGAGGAGAATGGCGGCGGCGATGACGATTTCCCGTTTCGGCTTGCTGCTCATGGCTCACACACCCGATGCCGGGATGCCGCTGCGCTCCACCTTGCGCGGCGAAACCAGTTCTTTCCACGTGGAAAGCGCCCGGCTGACGGCGGGGTAAGGATCGCGGGCCACGAACCGGCCGTGGCCTTCCTGCGTTTCGATGGTGGCCTCCTCGATGCTGACGAGGCCACGTGACAGGGTGTAGCGTGGCAGGCCCTTGACCTTTCGCCCTTCGAACACGTTGTAATCGATGGCCGATTGCTGGTTTGCCGCGCTGATGGTCTTTGTAAGCGCCGGATCCCAGACGACGATATCGGCATCGCTGCCGACGAGGATCGCGCCTTTTCTCGGATAGATGTTGAGGATCTTGGCGATGTTGGTGGAAGTGACGGCGACGAATTCGTTCATCGTCAGTCGGCCGGTCGTCACGCCATGGGTCCAGAGCAGCGGCATGCGGTCTTCGAGCCCGCCGGTGCCGTTTGGAATCTTTCGGAAATCGCCAAGGCCGAAGCGTTTCTGCTCGGTGGTGAAGGCACAATGGTCGGTCGCCACGCATTGCAGCGAGCCGGAGGCGAGGCCGGCCCAGAGGCTGTCCTGATGTTGCCGGTTGCGGAAGGGAGGCGACATCACCCGGCGGGCGGCGTGATCCCAGTCGGCATTGGCATATTCGCTTTCATCGAGAATCAGGTGCTGGATCAGCGGTTCGCCATAAACCCGCATGCCGTTCTGGCGGGCGCGGCGGATCGCTTCGTGGGCCTGCTCACAGGAGGTGTGGACGACATAAAGCGGGGCGCCCGCCATATCGGCGATGATGATGGCGCGGTTGGTGGCTTCGCCTTCCACGGAAGGCGGCCGGGAATAGGCATGCGCCTCAGGCCCGACATTTCCCTCCGCCATCAGCTTTTCCTGCATCTGCGCGACGATATCGCCGTTTTCCGCATGCACGAAGGGAATGGCGCCCAGTTCGGCGCAGCGCGAGAAGGAGGCGAACATCTCATCGTCATTCACCATCAGCGCGCCTTTATAGGCCATGAAGTGTTTGAAGGAGTTGATACCTTTCTGCTGAACCACCGTCTTCATCTCATCGAAGACCTGTTCGCCCCACCAGGTGACGGCCATGTGGAAAGAATAGTCGCAATTGGCGCGCGTCGCCTTGTTGTCCCACCGGGTGAGAGCCTCAAGCAGCGACTGGCCTGGCTCCGGCAGGCAGAAATCCACCACCATGGTCGTGCCGCCGGCAAGGGCCGCCCGCGTGCCGCTCTCGAAATCATCGGCGGAATAGGTGCCCATGAAGGGCATTTCCAGATGCACATGCGGATCGATGCCGCCCGGCATGACGTAACATCCGGTCGCATCGAGCAGCGTGCCGCCTGTCAGGTCAGGCCCGATCTCGGTGATCCTGCCGCCTTCGATCTTCACATCGGCCTTGTAGGTGAGGTCGGCGGTGACGATGGTGCCGTTTTTGATGATGGTGGCGGTCATTCGACGATCTCCGCAGTCTCAAGCACCGCATGCAGCAGCACATCGCAGCCGGCGGCCGCCCATTCCTGCGAAATCTCTTCCGCTTCATTGTGGGAAAGCCCGTCCACGCAGGGGCAGAAGATCATGGTGGAGGGGGCGACCCTTGCCGTCCAGCAGGCATCGTGGCCCGCGCCGGAGATGATGTCCATGTGGCTGTAGCCCAGTCTTTCGGCGGCAGAGCGCACGCGGCCCACCAGCACGGGATCGAAGGTGACGGGGTCGAAATGGCCGATGGCTTCGACGCTGCAGCCGACGCCGAGTTCTTCGGCGATACGAGGCACCTCGCGCTCGAAGATGGCGCGCATGCTGTCGAGTTTCGCCTGAGACGGCGTGCGGAGGTCGATGGTGAAGACCACCTTGCCGGGCAGCACGTTGCGGGAATTGGGCGTGAAGATCATCTGGCCGACGCCGGCGACGGCGCCCGGCTGGTGGGCCATGGCCACTTCCTGCACCTTTTCAAGAATGCGGGCGGCGGCCAGGCCGGCATTGACGCGCATGGCCATCGGTGTCGAGCCGGTATGGGCCTCCTTGCCGGTCAGCGTCACTTCCAGCCACCACAGGCCCTGGCAATGGGTGACGACGCCGATCTGCTTGCCCTGCGCCTCGAGGATCGGACCCTGCTCGATGTGATATTCGAAATAGGCGTGCATTCTGCGCGCGCCGACCTCTTCTTCGCCCAGCCAGCCGATGCGTTTCAATTCTTCGCCATAGGTCTTGCCGTCGGTATCCGTGCGGCTATAGGCGTAATCGAGATCGTGAATGCCGGCGAAGACGCCCGAAGCCAGCATTGCGGGCGCAAATCGCGCGCCTTCCTCGTTCGACCAGTTGGTGACGACAATCGGGTGTTTTGTCCTGATGTTGAGGTCGTTCAGGCTGCGCACCACCTCCAGCCCCGCCAGCACGCCAAGCACGCCATCGAACTTGCCGCCGGTCGGCTGGGTATCGAGATGGCTGCCGATATAGACGGGAAGCGCATCCGGGTCTTCGCCGGGGCGGGTGGCGAACATCGTGCCCATGCGGTCGACGCCCATGGTCAGGCCCGCCGCCTCACACCAGCGCTGGAACAGGCGGCGGCCCTCCGCATCCTCATCCGTCAGCGTGCGGCGATTATTGCCGCCGGCAATGCCGGGGCCGATCTTCGCCATGTCCATCAAACTGTCCCACAGACGGTCGCCATTGACCGTCAAGTTCTTACCCGCCGCCATGAAGTGTCATCCTCACCTGTTTTGTTTTTATCGAAGCAAAGCTTGTGCCGTTCCCTTTTTTGCCGGTTAAGATAACAGCCATTGCCTAAAGATGGCGATGGGGGATAAATTGACCGGCTGGTAAACATTGCAAATTCGCAGTGATGTCAGCAAGGGAATTTCGTGACGAATCGCACTAATTTTGCCTAAACTGTGCGCGACGATTATTTTTTAAGCATACTGTAGCGGCAATTGCACCGAAAAAAAACAGAGAGCAGAGAATGGCCATACCGCGAGCAGCGAAAACACAGAAGCGGACCCGTATCCAGGAAGAAAAGCAGGAAGCTATCCTGGAGGCTGCGCTCAGTGTTTTTTCCACAAACGGCTTTCGCGGCTCCACCATCGACCAGATTGCCGAGGCGGCCGGCATGTCGAAACCGAACGTGCTTTATTATTTCCGCACCAAGGAGGCGATGCATCGCGCGCTGATCGAGCGGGTGCTGGACACCTGGCTCGACCCGCTCAGGGCTTTTGACGCCGAGGGCAATCCCGAAAGCGAGATCCGCTCCTATATTCGCCGCAAATTGGAAATGTCGCGGGATTTTCCGCGGGAAAGCCGCCTGTTCGCCAATGAAATCCTGCAGGGCGCACCGCATATCGAGGACGAGCTGAAAGGCCCGCTGAAGCAACTGGTGGATGAAAAAGTGGAAGTCATCCGCGCCTGGATCAAGGCCGGGCGGATCGCCAAATGCGATCCTTACCATCTTATTTTTTCGATCTGGTCGACCACCCAGCATTATGCGGATTTCGATGTGCAGGTGCGGGCGGTGCTGGGCGAAAAGAACGGCGGCGATGGTCGTTTTGAGGATGCGGCCCGGCATCTGGAGCAGCTTTTCATGGGCGGATTGCGGATAAGCGGCTGAGCGCAAGGGTTCTCACGAATGGGTGATCGATTCTTTCTGCAGAAACATGAGGAAAATTATCACCTTTATACTTTACTCCAAAACTCATCTTTATTATGGTGCCGGCATCCCGCTTATCGGGGCATTGAAAAATCAACCGGCAGGTGAGGGAATGGCACGCAAGGAAAAGAAGAAGGCCGAACGCGGCGGCAAGCAGGGCAAGGGCGCGCCACAAACTGAAAAGGACGTGGCCGAACAGCAGCTTTCCGGGCCGAAAAGCTTTCTTTATGTCGGTGGCCGTGACTGCCAGGTTGCCCATCTTCGCCAGATCGCCAGCAATTTCGGCGCCGAGCTTATCCATCACGATGGTGGCCTGCGTGAGGCCGTCTCCCGCATCGATACCGTTCTTCCCTCCGTCGACTGCGTTTTCTGCCCGATCGACTGTATCAGCCACGATGCGTGTCTGCGGGTGAAGTCGGGTTGCAAGAAATTCGGCAAGGCATTCATTCCGCTGCGCAATGGCAGCAAATCCAGTCTGGAGCGGGCGCTGCAGACGATGAATGAACGGACCTCGAACGATGAGCGACGAGCGCAATAATTTTAAGGGTGAAGAGCCGGCGGCCGAGGCCTGCTGCGTCGAACTGCACAAGATGGCCGGGCAGGCGGCCGATCCGGCCCTGACGGAACTCTATGAAATCGTCGGTGAACGCGAAAGGCGCAACCGCGCCGCCAGGATCGGCGGCAATGTCGTGACCTTTCCTTATCTGCGTACCCGCCAGCCGGGCGAAACGCCGCCCTTCGAACTTGGCGAGGCGGCGGAAAGAGGGCGCAACATCCTGCCTTTTGGGTGGATTCGCCGTTAAGGCCGGATCAGCCCTTCGGCTTCAAAAACGCTCCGGCGGAGAGTACCAGCCATCCGCCAATCATGCCGAGACCGCCCGTGGGCGCGGCGAAGGGGAACAGGCTGTGGCCGGAAAAATGCCGCACGACCAGATCGCCGACAAACACCGCCGTGCCGAGGCCGAGGATCAGGCCCGCCGGAATGGCGGTCCTGATGCGGTCCGCGCCGATATGGAGTGCCACCAGCACCGGCGCATGCGCCAGCGCCATGGCCGCGGCATTACCGAGCATATAGGTCTCACCCGTATGCGTGGCGGCGGCGGCCAGCATCACGCCCGCAGCTCCCAGCAGGCCGCCCAGCAGCAGAATGAAGGCGCGCAGTCTCTCGTGGGTCATGGATTATCCGCCTCCTGGTTCTGCATGTGAAAGGCCAGGCGTTCCACCGGTGCCCAGATGATCTCACGCAGCTTCGCATTCTCGATGGTCTCGTCCATGGCGCGGCGGAAGCACAGCAGCCATTCGTCGCGCTCGGCGGGGCCGATGGGGGCAACGAAATGGCGCCGCCGCAGCATCGGATGGCCGTGTTTTTCGACATAGACGGGCGGTCCGCCAAGATATCCCGTCAGATAATCGTAGAACTTCGCCTCGCTGCCGGAAAGATCGGCCGGGTGGATGGCACGGCAACGCGCCGCTTCCGGCAGCGTGTCCATCAGCTCATAAAAGCGCCGGGTGAGCGCCCTGACGGTCGCGTCGCCGCCGATCGCTTCATAAAGGGTAATGGTCTCGCCGCTCATCGTCCGCCTCCTTGGACCCTGCGGCCCTTATCGCTCTCGGAGGCGGGAAGAGCAACAGGGCAATGGCGGGGTGCGACATTGTGCTTCGAAGTTCTTTGTCGTCTTTCCGATGGTGGTTGAAAGCCAGCTTGCTTTCCGGAGGCACGGCGTCATCCTTGGGCGAAATTCCGGATAAGATCGAGGCCCTTATTCAGCAGCGTTTCGGCCTCGTCCTGGTTGGCGGCCTCTACGTAGCAGCGCATTTCCGGGGCGTTGCCGGAAGGGCGGAAATGGATGGTGCTGCCGTCGGTCAGTGCCACGCGCAGGCCATCAATGTCGCTCGTCGCCTTGACCGTGCCGACCGGGGCGAGGAAGTCTTCGAGATTGCCGCGGGAGGCGCGAAGATGCGCCATCAGGGCGGCGCTCTTTTCCTGGGCGAAATTCTCCAGACGGTCGGCGGCGGCGACCGGCAGGTTATAGGCGGCGGCGATCTGCGACAGCGGCTTTTTCCGTTCGGCCGAAAGCAGCAGCACGGCGAGAACCGGCAGGAAGCTGTCTCGCGTCGGCAGCGGTAAGAGCGGCCTGCCGTTGAGCGTGAAGGCGGAGGCCGTCAGCAGGCCGCCATTGGCCTCGAAGCCCATGACGCCGTTCTTTCCTTCGGCGAGTGCCCCTGCCATGCCGGCAATGACGAAGGGTGAGCCGACCCTGGTGCGAATGACCTCGAATGTGCCATTGGCCTCGATGCCGGAATTGGAGGTGACGGGGGTGACGACCACGCCGGCATCCAGAAAATTGGCCGTGATCAGGCCGATCAGATCGCCGCGCAGCGGCACGCCGTTTTCATCTGCAAGCAATGGGCGGTCGCCGTCGCCATCAGCGGAAACGACGGCGTCGAGGCCGTGTTCCGGCGACCATTTTTTGAGAAGGGCCAGCGTTTCCGGCGAGACGGCCTCGGTATCGACCGGGATGAAGGTCTCGGAGCGGCCGAGCGGCACGACCTCTGCGCCATAATGGGCGAGGACGTCGACGAAGAGATCGCGCGCCACCGTGCTGTGCTGATAGACGCCGATCCTGAGGCCGGAAAGCGCTTGTTCCGGCAGCAGCGCGACGTTGCGTTCGTAAAAGAGTTCGGCGGTGATGGCGGAATGGTCTTCGGCCGTCGCCGTCTCGGCGTCCATGCCTTCCTCCTCGATTTCGGCCGCAAGGGCTGCAATCGCGGTCTCGTCCTGCTTGTCGATTTCGCCGTCCGGGCGGTAGAATTTGATGCCGTTGCGGTCGGCCGGGATATGCGAGCCGGTGATCATCAGCGCGCCCGCCTTCAGCGACAGGCCGTAAAGCGCCAGGGCAGGTGTCGGCACGGTGCCGCAGTCAAGCGGGGTGAGGCCGGCTTTTTTCAGAGCGGCGATGCAGGTGGCTGAAACATCCGGGCTCGAATCGCGAAAATCGCGGCCGATGAGAATGGGATCACCCATTTTTGCCTGACCCGATGTGAGAAGGTGCCTTGCAAATGCCGTGGCATAAATGGCGGAGGCTTGTCCCTTCAGATCGACGGAGAGGCCGCGAAGGCCACTTGTTCCGAATTTCAGGCTCATACCAAACTCCGTTTCCATAAATTCTTTTGAGGTGCAAATCGATAATGTGAAAATATAACGGTTGAAAGAACTGTATCGATCCATTCAAGTCAATCTGTCCTTTCAAGGCGGCCGCGAATAGGCGATGATGACGGAAATGATGCGGGTAACCTAAAATTCACCCGTCATATTTAAACTTGTCCGTCGATAGCGGCTCTGGCGACGATGGAAATCCTACGTTGCCGGCCTTTTTGTGGTTCGTTCGAGTTGGATTGGCTGATGTACAGGCTTCAAAAGGCGGGACATAAGCAGGCACGTCCGCTCGATGAAAAAACCGCGCCCGCCGTGAAAACCCATGGCTCGCTGCTGGATGATCTGGCGGATGAGGACGAGGTTTTCGAGCGTACGGTGCTGAAGGAACATCTTGAGCCGAAGCCCGCTGTGGCCGCTGCCGAGCCGGCCCCGGCCGAAAGGCCGCTGAAGGCGGTCCCGGCGGGTGGCGGTCTGGCGTCTGCGCTGCCCGGCCTTCAATATATCGACAGGATCGGTGTGGACGATGTGCTCTCCTGGCTTCGCAGGGGCATCGTCTGGATTGTGCTGGCGATCGTTCTCTGTGTCGCCGCCGCGCTTACCTATGCCTATATGACGCCGCCGCGTTACAAGGCCTATACGGATATCGTCGTTAACCCCTCCAACCTCAATGTGGTCAATGACGGGGTGTTTTCACCCAACCAGCAACGGGATACGCAAATTCTCGAGGTGGAAAGCAAGCTGCGCACCATCACCTCGCGCAACGTGCTGGCGCGGGTGGTGGACGAGCTGAAGCTCGACCAGGATCCTGAATTCATCAGCCCACCGCCGCTTGCCCGGCTGAAGGCCATGTTTTCATCAAAACCTGATGATGGCGACAACCGCGTCGGTGCGCTCCGCTCGCTTGGCGACCGGGTGGCGGCGGAACGTGATCCGCGCTCCTTCGTGGTGACGCTTTCAGTCTGGACCAATGATGCCGAAAAATCGGTGACGGTCTCCAAGGCCATCGTGAAGGCCTTCGAAAGTGAGCTGTTCCAGACAAATTCCGACAGCAGCCAGCGCGTCGTCGACGATCTCAAGAAGCGGCTCGAGGAAATGCGTGAGAATGTGACCGCCGCCGAAAAGCGTGTGGCCGATTTCCGCCGCGAGAACGGTCTGCAGGAAAATAACGGCCAGCTCGTCAGCAACCTCGCCTCCGGCGAGCTGAATGCGCAGGTGCTGGCGGCGCAGCAGCGGGTCATTCAGGAGGAATCGCGCCTGAAGCAGATGGATGCGGCGATTGCCCAGAACCGCACGCAGAGCGACGCCATCTTCGACAGCCAGACGATGAACACCATCCGCGCCCAATACAGCACCTTGCAGCAGCAGATCGGCGCGATGACACTGACTTATGGCGCGCGCCATCCGCGTCTTGCGACAGCAGGCGCGGAGCGGGCAATGCTGGAACGCGGCATGGCGGACGAGGCGCGGCGTATTCTGCAGGCGGCCAAGATCAATGTCGCGGAGGCGCGTTCGTCACTCGATGCGCTGCGGCTGAAGGCCGTGGCGGAGCGCGCCAATGTCTTTACCGACAATGAGGCGCAAGTGCGCCTGCGCGATCTGGAGCGCGACGCCCGCTCGGCGGCGGCGATCTACGAGACCTACCTGACACGCTCGCGCCAGCTTGCCGAACAGCAATCGATCGATTCCACCAATGTGCGGGTGATTTCGCAGCCGGTCGCGCCCAATTCCAGAAGCTGGCCGCCGGGCAAGCTAACCTTCCTGATCGCCGGCGGCATGGGCGGTCTGTTGCTTGGTCTCGGCATCGCCGTGGCGCTCGGTCTCTGGGGATATCTGCGCCGGGACGATCATGCGGAGGCCGCAGCGCGTTACGCCTGAGAGCGGCCGTCCGCCGAGCCTATTCTTCTGAAATCAGGCCGTCATAAACCTCGAGCAGGGCGGCGGCGATGGCGGCGCCCAGCGCATTGCCGGCATCGCGAATGCCGGCTTCGTCGCCGTCGCGAACCGAAATGGCGAGATCGGAGGCTTCGTTGGCGACGATTTCCTTTGCCCGTTCTATCGCCCAGAGGCCGAAATCGCCGCGATTGTCGATCGAGATTGTTTCCATGGCCGGGACCTTTTCCGTGATTTGCTGTCGCCGTCCCCTTAGCCCATCGGCTGGCAAACCGGAATAGGCGGCGAAGGGAATGGGGAGACGCGCAACCTTCAGGCGTGCGAATTACCTGCCTCAAGCTGCGGATTTATAAAAATATTAATAATAGTTCTTCGTAGTGTTTGAAGCCTTATACCCTAATCCTATGCGTGACCATAACAATGAAACGATGCCTATCTTGGACGCCGGACAGATCATGACAGGGAGAGAGATGCCGGATGCGGAGGGGCTGGGTCAGGCCTGGCCGATCGTTCCGCTTGCGGCTTTACCCATCGCCGACGTGACCATCGATGAGACGGCGCAGGATTTCATCCGGCGTGCGACGAAGGCGCGTGCGGCCGGTGCAAGGCCGTTTTATTCGACATCGGCGAACGGTCAGGTCATCGCGCTCTGCCATCACGACAAGGAATTCGACGCCATGCTGCGGCAGGCGGACCAGATTCACGCCGACGGCATGTCCATGGTGATTTTTTCGCGCAAATTCTGCAAGAGGGCGCTGAGGGAGCGGGTCGCGACGACCGATCTCGTTCACGCGGTGGCGAAAAGGGCCGAAGAAACGGGCAGCCGGTTTTATTTTCTCGGCGGTTCCGAAGAGGTGAATCGCGCGGCGGTCGAGGAAATGCAGAGGCTCTATCCGCGTCTCGTATTTTCGGGCCGGCATAACGGTTATTTCAGCCAGGGCCGCGGGGAGGAGATCCTTGCCGATATCGTCGCATCCAAAACGGACATTCTCTGGGTCGGCTTCGGTATTCCGCTGGAGCAGCGTTTCGTCTCGCGCAGTCTGGACGGGCTTTCCGGCATCGCGGTCATCAAGACCTGCGGCGGCCTTTTCGATTTCCTTGCCGGCAAGAACAGCCGGGCGCCGCAATGGATGCAGGATATGGGGCTGGAATGGCTCTATCGCGCGATGCTCGAGCCGAGGCGTCTTGGAAAACGCTACCTGCTGACCAATCCTATCGCCATATATTCACTGCTGAAGCACCGTTTCGGGGCTTCGGGACAGGGCCGGTAAGACCGCCGCGCGCCCCGCATGCGGCATATGTCCGCGCATCGCTGCTACTTGAGTTTCCCCTAACTTATTGAATGAATGCGCTTTGCCGCTGAAATTCGTTGCAACTGCGAACAACGGCGCTACACTGCGCAAATATTATAAATTTATTCGAATCCTATTTATTGGGGATACCAATGGTGATTACGTCCATTTCTCTTTTCATATATGGAATTGGCACCGTAACCTCTCTCGCCATGACCTATATCGAAGGTGCCCGCCGCGACAAGAATTGGGATCTTTACCGGGTGGCCGGCATTGTCCTTTGTTTCTTCTGGCCGGTACTTGTGCCGCTTCTCATTCTGGCGGCGGCTTTTTCGTCGTTCGGTTTCCAGAAACGACATATGAATACGATGTCGCTCGGCCGGGAAAAGACCCTGGGCTGAAGGGATCGGCCGGGCCGGCTTGCGTTCAGGCCTTTTTCGCCGGCGCCTTGTAGGGCGTGAGCGTGATGCCGAGGCTCGCCATCACGCGGCCGATGGACATGAGCGGCGGATGTGTGGCGGGCAGCAGCGCGCCGGTCCTGATGAAGGCGGAAACGGCGCGGACGAGCGAAAGGCCGAGGCTGACGGCGTTTTTGGCGGTGAGCAGCAGCCCGCCCTTCAGGCCGGGGCGGCGGGCGCGGTCGATGCTGTAATTGATGATGCCGGTGCGGAGCGAGCGCTCCATGATCCAGCGCGGTGCCATGCGGCTTTCCGGCACATATTCGATGATGAGGGCGCGCGCATTCCAGGCGAATTTGAAGCCGGCCTTGCGGCAGCGGGTGAAGAAATCCATGTCGCCGCCGCCGAGGAAGTTGAAGCGTACGTCGAATTCCGGTTTCGGCAGGGTTTGAAACACCCGCCGCGAGATCAGGCAATTGCCTGATCCATGGATTTGCTCGACAAGGCCGGTTGGCGCTTCGATGGAGCCGAATAGCGGGTGCGACAGGACCGCCTTCGGCGCCGGTGCGTCGAATTCCCGGTCGACCGGTCCGCCGACGATGTCGACGCCGAAGGATTTTGCCGCCGAAACCATTTCGGCAAGCCAGACGGGCGAGGCGGCCTCGTCGTCATCGATCATCAGGAACCACTCAGCCGAAGGATAGTTCTGCCGGGCGGTGCGGAAGGCCGTGTTGATGGCGTAACAATTGCCCTGCGTCGGCTCCACCAGCGCCTGACCGGCCATGCCGCTTTCGGCAAAAAATGCGCGCGCGACGGCAAGGCCCTGCTGGCCTGCGCCATCATTATCGACCACGACGACGGCGAAGGGAAAATCGACCTTCTGGGCGGCTAGCGATGCAAGCGTCTTTTGCAGGCCTTCCGGCCGGCGGAAACTTGGAATGCACACCACCGCTTCCGGCATGATCTCGGACATGGAAACTCCTAAATTCCGGCAAGCGCGGCGGCGGAAAAAACGACGGCCCTGAGGCTCTGGCGCGGGCGGTTGAGGAAGGTATCGGCAAGCGCCGAAAAGGCCTCGCGGTAGCGGCGGGCGCGGAAGGCCTGCGCCACGGTATAGGCATTCATGTGGTTCTCGGACCGGCGGCGAAGCCGCCTCAGTTCCTGCGGGGAAATGGCGGCGACGATGGCGGGATCGGAAAACACGGCTTCGATGGCCGGTTCGCAATCGCGGAAGGTCAAAAGCCTGTTCATCATCACGCTCGACCTGTGTACTCGGTAATCGAGCACATGGCAGCCGGGCAGATAGGTAAAACGGCCGGCTGCGGCGAGCCGGCACCAGCCATACCAGTCTTCCGCATAACGCAACGTCTCGTCGAAACCGCCGAAATCCTGAAAGATGCGGGTTCTGACGAGCATGATGCCGCCATTGACGATGAAGTTTCCGCCGAGCAGCGGCTGGAGAATGAAACCATCCGGCTTTTCCCGGCGGCGGATGAGGTTGCGCCGGCCGATCTTGATGCCGTTTTCATCGATGCGCTCATAATCGCCATAGACGGCGACGACATCCGGGCCGGAAATGCCGGCACAAAGCGCTGCGATGGCGCCGGGTCTCAAGCGGTCGTCGGCATCGAGAAACATCGTCCACTCGCCGCGCGCCTGTGACAGGCCGAAATTGCGCACGGCGGAAACGCCCTGCCGCCCCTGCGGCCGGGCCAGCAATTTGACACGGGGGTCGGAAAAACCTTCCACCTTCTGCGCAGTGGTATCGGTGGAGCCGTCGTCGACCACCAGCACTTCGCGGATGGTCTCGCCCTGCAGCAACACGCTTTCGATCGCTTCCACGATGTAACGCTCGCCATTGCGAACGGGAATGACAATCGAAACGGAGACCAAGCTTTTCAACTCCATGAGGGGCGGGCCAAGCATTCTCACAGTGAAGTTACTACCGCATTAAGCGGGGCTCACCAATTATGACGTGGTATAGCGTCGGTTAACCTTGCAAATCTTTAATATCCTTTTGGCATGATTGGAATGTTATGTTTTGAGAATAAGAGCGCGGTGTATCCCTTCGGATGCCGATGCGCTGGGGTTGCGGAGGCGGGTTGATGCGGATCGGGCGGCGGAATTTTCTGGGTGGTGCGGCAAGCGCTGGCCTGTTGCATGCCGTGGCCGGCCCGGCCTTTGCCGCGCAGAAGAAAGCCACGATCAAAACCGCCCCATATGGCGCGGCGGTCTACCTGCCGGACCTCAACGCCGACAGCCGCATCGGCGAGGCGGTGGTGAAATATTGTTCGCGCATCACCCCGGTCACCGAGATGAAATGGGAGGTCATGCGGCCTTCGGCGGAGGTGTTCGATTTCGCCGCTGCCGATGCGCTTGCCAACTTCGCGCGCCAGCACAAGCTTTCCATGCATGGCCATCCGCTGATCTGGTACGCCTCCAACGCGCCATGGCTTGCCAGCATCAGCGGCGCGAAGGCCGAGAAGCTGATGGAAAACCACATCGTCAAGGTGATGGAGCGTTATAGGGACGTGATCCACAGCTGGGACGTGGTCAACGAACCGATCCCCGACGTGCCTGCCAATGTGCGTGCGCGGCGCGATGCCTGGTATTATGGCGCCGGGCCCGATGCCATCAAGAGGGCTTTCGACATCGCCCATGCGGTCGATCCCAAGGCGCAGCTCGTGCTCAACGAATATGATGTGGAATTTGCCGCTGAAAAATCGCCGGCCAAACGCGCGGCCTTCCGCAACCTCATCCTCGAACTGCTCGAAAAGGGCGCGCCGATCAACGCCATCGGCCTGCAGGGGCATTTGCGCGGCGGCTGGCCGATCGCCAAGGACGAGCTTGCCGCCTTCACCACGGAAATGCGCAGTTACGGTCTTGCCATTCTGGTGACGGAGCTGGATGTGATGGACCAGACGCTGCCCACACCGGAGGCCGAGCGCGACATGCTGATCACCGGCCAGGTCCGCGAGTTTCTTGAAGCGGCTTCCGCAGGTGGCCCGCTTTCCTCCATCACCACATGGGGCATTTCGGACCAATATAGCTGGATCCGCTGGGCCTATCCGCGCCGGGACGGAACGGCCAACCGGCCGCTGCCACTCGACTGGAGTTTCAACGAAAAACCCATGATGGCCGTCATCAATGAATTCCGGAACCGTGGTGCATGACTATGAATGCTGAAATGCCGCTTCCTCCCGTGCAAAAGGCGCTGCAAATCAACCTCCATCCCTTCGATGCCCCGCATGCGGCCCTGACCCTGCCGCATCAGCTCAGGGTCTGGGGCGGGCAGGTGGACCGCATTCTCCTGACGGTCGATACCGGCCAGGTCGGGGCCGGCCGTTACAAGGGCAATGGTTTCGATTCTGCCCGTCAGCGCCTCTTCGACATGCTGGACGAAATGCAGACCAACTATCCGCATCTGCATGTGGATATCGTTGATTACAGCGATGCGGCGCGGGCTGCGGTGACGCAGGCCTTCTTTTCGCGCTCGCCGATCCCCTATCCCGCCAAGGCTTTCGACGGCGGGCCATTCCACGTCTATTTTTATGGGCTGAAACGCGCCAATGCCCGTTATGTGCTGCACATGGACAGCGACATGATGTTCGGCGGCGGCAGCCAGAACTGGTTCAGCGAGGCGATTGCGCTGCAGAAGGCCAATCCGGATGCGCTGTGCATCACGCCCTTTTCCGGGCCGCCGACAGTGCGCGGCGATCTCGATATTTCCCGTCATGTCGGCATGCCGGGCGTGAAGAATATCCCCGCGCCGCGCAAGCTGCCGTCGCGTATTCCCACCTGGCGTTTCGCCACCGTTTCCACCCGGCTTTTCATGATCGACATGGAACGTTTCGCCAAGCGGATCGGCTCGCTGGAACTGCTCAGGCCGGATGTCAAACGGCGCATCCGCTCCTATGCCTATAACCAGCAGCCGGTCTCCATGCCCGCCGAGGAAGTGCTGAGCACCAACATGATGCGCACCGGCGTTTACCGGCTCGATTTTCTCGGCACGGGCAAGGG
Source organism: Agrobacterium tumefaciens (assembly GCA_017744915.1). GTDB lineage: Bacteria > Pseudomonadota > Alphaproteobacteria > Rhizobiales > Rhizobiaceae > Agrobacterium > Agrobacterium tumefaciens_I. Next base: position 103,022 of record JAGIAH010000007.1, on the reverse strand, counting down.
CATGTATTCGCTGCACCCGCCCTATCGTTCGCCGGAATTTTACGCCGCGCTGGCCTCCATCGTCGAGCGCATCGAGAAGGGCGATATTCCTGAAGGCCAGCTCGGCGATTTCGATATCAACGGATCGATGGTGGACTGGACAAGCGCGCTGGCGGCCAAGACGCGCTCCAAACGCTACGCGAAGGCGCTGCGCCATCTGATTTCGGCCAATGTCGGGCGTTTCAACAAGGCTTGAGGGCGCTTCACCTGTCCCGATGCCGGGGGCGCCTCAATAGTCGGTGATGAGCTTGCTCCAGCTTTCCGAGCACAGCCCGCCAATATAGATATCGCCGGCCAGCGCCTTTTCCCTCAGGGCTTCATCGCGGGTGGCCATGCAGAAATATCCGTCATGGCGGAAGCTCATGTGGTTCTGGCGGTATAGCGCGTTTATAAGAAACGGCTGCGACATGCCGGTAATGTGGGCATAGTTCTCGTCGTCGAAATGGCAGAACAGGGTGTTGAGGACATCGTTTTCGCGCCCGGCATCGCAGACGAGATTGAGCACATAGGCGGTTCGTCCCGGCTGGCCGAAAAACAGCGCAGCCCCCATGATGTGGCCTTCGGCATTCTCGATTGCGAGGCTCTTCAGTTCACCAAGGCTGTCATTGGTTCTGCTCATCTCGATCAGCCAGTGAAACTCCTCGTAAGACCATTCCGGGCGAATGGAAAAACGCTCGATCATCGCGAGCGCCTGACGGCGGAAGGTTTCGAAATCCACCGTTCTTACCCTGGCGCCGGCGACTTCCTGCGGTCTCAGGCCCTTTTTCCACCGTCGCAGGATTCCATCTACAAATCCGAGTGCGGCGAGCGCAAGCGTGGTTTTGGCCAGTTTGGAACGGCGCGGCATGCGCAGTGCGATGGTGCAGAAGGGCTTGAGCGCCTTGTGCCATTGCAGGCTTTCGATCGGCAACATGTTGCCGCCGGTCGCCACCCAGTGATCGGCGCTGACGGGTGAAGCCGTGTCCGAGAACAACATGTCGTGTTTTGAGGCCCGCATGCCGCGGGACAGGCGCGCCGCGCCGAGCGCGCCGCGTTTGCCGTCCGATGCGAAGGCGCAGAGCAGCCTTGCGGTCAGCGTTTTTTCATTCGCGATGAAGCGCATGGGCACGGCGAGAATGACGCTGGTGACGTCGTTTTCCCCCGCATCATAAACAACGCTGCCGTTTTCCGGACTGAAGGCGGGGCTGCCGAAAAACAGTTTTTCGATGTAGGAGCGGAAATCGAAGTTCCGTTCGTGCCCGGTCTTCTTGAAAGCGCTGTTGAGCACGGCTTCGACAGCCGGGACGTCGTCCCTGCGCATGGGACGGACACCGGACACACCGATTTGAACCGGGCGTTGTGTCAAGTGACCGCTGTCGCCATCGTTCATATGGGTGTGTATCGGAACGTCCACCGTCGGCCCCCACCTTTTTGCGCATTGACGAAATCAACCATAGGCAGCGTATATTTCAATGTCTTAATATAGATATAAAACCCGCAATCCGGTTGGGTATGAAATATCCGATAAAAGATAAATATGCTTTATATCAGTGTGTTAATTGAAGGTCGCGGCATTATTTGAGGTTAACAAAATATATTTAAGTAAGCAACCGATGGATGAAATATGGGGCATTTTTTGTAGGCGTTTTTTTGGGGTTTTGAAGCTTGACCGCTAAAAGTGGCCACGTAGTCTTTTGTCTCCGGGTTCCGATTTCCCGAGGAAAATCGCACAATCGCCGCGCTATTTCCTGGAGGCGAATGCCAGCCTCGTGGAAGATGAGGCGGAGCGGGATGCGGGCCGGGCTGGCGGCGATGCGGGCATGGCCGCGAAACCCGTGCGGCCGCAGGTTTCCCCGGCCGCCCGCTCCGGATGACAGTCCGGCACGGTGCCCGTTGCGGATCGTCGCTGCGCCGCTCGTCGGGCGCTTGCAGTTTTTTTGCCCGGCGCCATTGACCTCAACTATAGTTGAGGAATTATCAGGGAATGGAACACTGTTGAAGGACGTTCCATGAGCGATAAAACACTTTCCATCCGCATCATATTTGGCAGCGCCCGCAATCCGCGTTTCTGCGATGTCATCGGCAAATGGCTGCTTGGGCGGCTCGAGGCCCTGCCGGGGCTGGAACTCGCGGTCATCGACCCGCGCGAACTCGATCTGCCGCAGGGCCACACGCCCGAACGCGCTTCGGTGCGCCAGCTTCGTAAAAGTCTTGATGGCGCCGATGCATTCATCGTCGTCACCCCGGAATATAACCGCAGTTATCCCGGTGCGCTGAAGGTGCTGATCGATTCCGCCTATGACGAATGGGGCGCAAAACCGGTGGCTTTCGTGTCCTATGGCGGGATTTCGGGAGGCCTGCGGGCCACCGAGCAGCTTCGTCCGGTCTTTGCCGAACTGCATGCGGTGACGATCCGCGATGTCGTCAGCTTCGCCAATCCCTGGGACCGTCTCGATACAGCGGGGCAGTTCGATGCCGGAGCGGCGGCGGCGGGCGCGCTGGAAACGATGATGAACAAGCTCGGCTGGTGGGCGCATGCGCTCAAGCAGGCGCGGTCGGCAACGCCTTACAGGGAGGCGTGAGCATGACCGACAAATCCCCGGCGTTGAAAATCACGCTGCTGTTCGTTGCCACGCTCACCATCATGGCCGGCACCACGGTCGCGCCGTCGCTGCCGGCCATCGAGCAGACGTTCCTCTCCACACCGCATGTGGAGATCATGAGCCGCATGGTGCTGACGCTGCCTTCGGTTTTCGTGGCCCTGTGTGCGCCTCTTGCCGGCATGCTGGCGGATCGTTTTGGCCGCAAGCGGCTGCTGCTCGGCGCGATCCTGCTTTACAGCCTTTCCGGCATGTCCGGTCTTTTTGCCGACACTCTGGCGGGTCTGCTCGTCGGCCGAGCCTTTCTGGGTCTGGCGATCGGCGCGATCATGACGATCGGCACGGCGCTGGTGGGCGATTATTTCGAGGGGCCGGCGCGGGAGCGCTATCTCGGCCTGCAACAGGCTTTCACCCAGATCGGCGGCGTCGTTTTTGTCGTGGCGGGTGGTTTGCTGGCAGATCTGCACTGGCGCGCGCCCTTCGCGGTCTATGCCGCCGCCCTGCTTATTCTGCCGGCTGCCCTGCAGTTCTTGACGGAGCCGGCAAGGAACGACAGCCGAAGCAAAGCCGGCGGCGAACAGGTCTTTGCGGTCAACTGGCTTCTGGTGGCTGTGCTGGCGCTGGCGGTATTTCTCGTCAACGCCCTGTTTTACACCATTCCTTCGCAATTGCCGTTTTTCCTGCGCGAGCGTGGACTGTTTTCCGGCAGTATCGCCGGATATGCCATCGGCATTTTCAACCTGGCGGGGGCGCTGGCGGCGCTCAACTTCGGGCGATTGCGGGCGAGGGCCAGTGTGACGGGCATCATCGCCGCAGGGCTGGTGCTCATGGCGACGGGTTTTGCGCTGCTTGCCATGGCTGGCGGGCTTTGGTCCATGCTGTCGGCACTTGCGGTGGTAGGCCTTGGTCTCGGCCTGGTGATGCCGGGTATCATGTCCACGACCATCATGCTGGCGCCGCTGCGGCTGCGCGGGCGTATCGCCGGCATCGTCACCGCTTCGATGTTTCTCGGGCATTTCATCTCGCCGTTGGCAAGCCAGCCCTGGATTGCCCGGTTTGGTTTCTCTACCGCCTATCGCGATATCGCCGTGATATTCGCCGTCATGGCGGGCGTTGCGATGATTTCCGCAGTCACGCAGCGATGGCTCGCCGTGCGAAAACGGCGGCGTTTCGCGCCGGGGGAATGACATGAAAAAAACGCCATCCGTTTGCCGGCGGCCAGATGGCGAGGAAAATGCAAATGATTCTGCAGTCATTTGCATTTTCAATTTTTGCGCGTGCCAGCGTGTGAGGAAATGTTAAGGTTTTTAACTATAATCATTTTATGGAACAGCAAATTGGAGCCATGAACGGGCTCAATATGCGGCCTGGCGCCTCGGCTTGCTGATGGGGTCGCCACGCCACGAAGGGAACGGCCTGTCCTTGTTTGAAGGGCAGGTGTCTTTCTTCGGCGCTTGCATGACGCAATGTGGCAGGGCCGATGAAGCGGCCGGCGAAGCCTTGATGATCGGGGTGCTCGACGTGCGATGATCAGTCTTGCCGAACACCTCCGGCACGGGGAAGGAGCGGTATTTTCATTGACCTGAGGTTTTTCCGTGTCCTTTCTTCAAAATGCCAGCATCCGCACCAAAATCCTGTCGCTTATCCTGCCGCTCTGCATCGTCGGCCTTGGCGCCACCGCTTTCATGTCCATCCATTACAAGCAGGCGGATACGGACTATTCGTTTTTTATCGCCAGCGATAATGCCGCTATCGTGGAACTGTCCCGGGCAAACCGCAACCTGCAGGCCATGGCCTACGGTGCCTATCAGGTCATGGCTTATGACACCAAGATTCCCGACTTCAAGATCGTCAAGCACGAATATGAAACAGACAAGGAAGCGCTGATATCGCGCCTGAACCAGGTCAAGATCGTTTTTCCGGAGGAAGCTGCGGCGCTGGACAGCTTGTTGAGCCAGGCCAAGGGCATTATCGCTTTGACCGACAGGGCGGTGGAACTCGGTTCGAACGACCGCAATTCGGAATCCGCTGCGGAACTGCTGAAAGCCGATACGGTGATCCGTTCGACCGGGAATGAAATCGCTGCCCTGCTAGACAAGCTTGCCAAGCGTGTGATCGAGGGAAGCGACGATCTGACGGATCAGACCAATTCGACCATTCTGACCTCCCTGGTGGTCGTCGGAGGCGCTTTCGCAATCGGCATCATCCTGGCGCTTTTTGTGGCGTCCCGCGGCATCACCACGCCGATCGCCCGCCTGCGCGAACGCATGGTGTCGCTCGCCGGCGGCGAGACGGCGGCGGAAATCGACGGCACGGGGCGCCGTGACGAAGTGGGCCAGATGGCGAAAGCCGTTCAGGTCTTCCGCGAAAATGCCATCGAGCGCATTCGCCTCGAACAGGAAACCGAGGCCAATCGCAGCCTCTCGGAAAAAGACCGCATCGAGCGCGAGCAGCAGAAGACAAGGGAAGCGGCCGATGTCAAATTCGCCGTCGACAATCTCGCAACCGGTCTCTCGAAGCTTTCGGAAGGCGACGTTTCCTATCGCATCGGCCAGCCGTTCACGGCGACGCTTGATGCCGTCCGCAACGATTTCAACATGTCCGCCGAAAAGTTGCAGGCGGCATTGACGAGGGTTGCCCAGAATGCCGGCGGCATCGGCGCGGGCGCGGATGAGATCAAGTCTGCCGCCAACGATCTGGCCAAGCGCACCGAGCAGCAGGCCGCCGCCGTGGAGGAAACCGCCGCCGCTCTGGAGGAAATCACCACGACCGTGCGCGATTCCACCAAGCGCGCGCAGGAGGCGGGCCTGATCGTCAGCCGTGCCAAGGCCGGTGCCGAGCAATCCGGCGCCGTGGTGCGCCGTGCCGTGGTCGCCATGGAGCAGATCTCGAAATCCGCCAATGAAATCAGCAACATCATCGGCGTGATCGACGAGATCGCCTTCCAGACCAATCTTCTGGCGCTGAATGCCGGTGTGGAAGCGGCACGTGCGGGTGAGGCCGGCAAGGGTTTTGCCGTGGTGGCGCAGGAGGTGCGTGAACTGGCGCAACGCTCCGCCAATGCCGCCAAGGAGATCAAGGCACTGATCACCACCTCGAACGATCAGGTGCAGCAGGGCGTGCAGCTGGTGGGCGACACCGGCAAGGCGCTGGAGACCATCGTCTCGGAAGTGCAGGAGATCAACCGGCACGTCGTCTCCATCGTGGAGGCCGCACAGGAACAATCCTCCGGCCTGCAGCAGATCAACACGGCCGTCAACCAGATGGACCAGGACACGCAGAAAAACGCGGCCATGGTGGAAGAGACCAATGCCGCAAGCCACAGCCTCGCCAAGGAAGTGGCGTCGCTCAACCAGCTGCTCTCCCAGTTCAGGCTTGCCGATGGTGCCCAGCAGCCGAAAAGCCAGCCTGCTCCGGTCCGCAGCGCCGGCGGCAGCGACAAATATGTGGCCTCTCCCGTCCGTGCTCTCGGCCGCAAGATAGCCTCGGCCTTTTCGGGCAACGCCGCCGTCGATACATCGAAGGGCGACTGGCAGGAGTTTTAAACGACGGGCTCGCGCTCAAACGCTGTCCCTGGGGGGATGGGCACAGACGAAACCGGCGGGCATCCGCCGCCGTTCATCTGAAAGATGCCGCGCAGGGAGGTCTTGCGCGGCATGAGCGATGCCGGGGATGGCCGGACAGGCCGCGCCCTGTATGATCTGGCGTTTACCGGCCCTGGATGGCGCGGATAAAAGCCGGGCTCTTATTGGCGAAATCGGCATAGGTGATTTTTTTGCTTGCGATGGCGTTGAACAGCCGCGAGCAAAAGGTCATGGCGACATTGCTGTTCGGGCTGACATTCATGGTTTTCGCCAGGACAATTCTTGCATCGGCAGGATTGTTTCTGGTTTCTTTATAGCAGCTATTGATGACATCGCGCTTTGCGGCGGGGCTGCCGCTGATGACTTCCTGTCCGCGATTGAAGTCGGCCTCCGTCATGCAGCCTGAAAGAATGAAGACGGAAACGAACATGGCCATTTGGGCTTTGAATGTCATGAAATGAATTTTCCTGTTTATGCTGCGAAGCAGTGCGGGGTGAAAAGGATATCTTGAAATTTGACTGCGGGTTCCCTTACGCCGGGATCCGGTTGTTACAACAATATAGCCGGTCGTCAATGCGATGAAGACGCCATGGCCGAACGGGCCACCGCGCCGGGGTGGGCGGAAGGTTCATCGGCGCGTGCCTTGCGAAAATCACCGGTACCATCGTGGAATTCGAACCCGGATGCCGGATCCCTTCGGGATCAATCGATTCTTGCGGACGGCGACTGGCGCACTTCGTCCGCTACCCACCTCCTGACGCACTTCACCTTGGGATCGTCATCGCTTCCGATGCGGTAGGCGAGATCATAGCCCATTTCCACCTCAAGCCGGTCATCCGGGAACAGCGCGACCAGCCGCCCGGCGGCAAGGTCTTCCGAAACGAGAACGCTGCGTCCCAGGGCAACGCCTTCGCCCCGGATTGCCGCCTCGATGGACATGCTCCCGTGGCTGTAGCCGGCTCCGCGCCTGGAGGGCATCGCCAGGCCCATCATCTCGAACCACCTGTGCCAGTTCGCCGTCATTCCAACCTCATGGATAAGGCGGCAGGACATCAGGTCGCCGGGCGTCGTTATGCCGCCGGCTTCGGCAAGATATCTGGGCGCGCAGACCGGCGAAACGGTCTCGTTCATGACCCGCTCTGACGCCATGCCGGAATATCGTCCGTTTCCGTATCGCAAGACGACATCGGCCTGTGATTTCGAAAGGTCGATCTCCACGTCCGTCACCTCGAGGTGGACGTCATATTCGGGATGGCGGGCCATCAGCCGATGAAGGCGCGGGGTCAGCCACTTGCTGGCGAACGAAACGCCGGAACTGATGACCAGCCGCCCCGTCTCGCTCCTGCGGCGGATGATATCGACTTCGCGCCCCAGATCCGAAAGCAGCCGGGTCACTGCCGCGAAGAAGGCCGATCCCTCCTCGGTAAATTCGAGCCTCCTGGTGAGCCGCCGGAAAAGGGGAGTGCCGAGATGGTCTTCCAGGGCGCGGATCTGCCGGCTGATCGCCCCATGGGTGACGTGAAGCTCCTCGGCCGCGCGTGTCATGCTCAGGCGCCTGCCCACGGCTTCGAAGGCTCGCAAGTTCTGTAGTGGTGGCAATCTGTCAGTCATTTGGTCGATCATGTGTGACTTTGGATCACGCATCATGTGACGATAAATGGTTTGTCCGCAAGGGCTCATCTCGCCTACATGTGAGGAAGACGATGTATATCTCACCGAGATGCCCAGATGACAGACACACCCCAGGCTCCTGCGCTTTCCGCCCGGCAACCCGTCGATACCCGGAACCTCTCTGCAATGCTGCTGCTGGCGCTGATGTGGGGGCTTTCGATCCCGGTGACCAAGCTGGGTCTGGTGACGATGCCGCCCTTGACGCTGACTGCCTTCCGGTTTGCCGTTGCCGTTCCGATCTTGCTTGCCCTCGCGGTCGGGAAGGCTGGCCTGCCGTGGAAAGCCGTTCCGGCCGTTGCCATGCTCGGTATCATCGGCATCGGTGTAGGGCAGGTGGCGCAGACATATGGGGTAACGGGAACATCCGCTTCGGTTGGAACAATTCTCTCCGCAACGATCCCCTTATTCATCGTGCTGTTTGCAGCGATACGGCTTCGTCAGAGCGTCTCCCCCCGGCAACTCGCAGGCGTGGGCGCGGCATTCGCCGGGATCATCGTCGTGGCGAATGCCGGAGGTTCCGCCGGGTTGACGACCACCTTCTACGGTCCCGCTTTCATGCTGCTTTCGGCGCTGGCCGTTGCCTTCTATTATGTCTGGAGCGTGGAGTTGACGGCCAGATACGGAACCGTCGTGGTTGTCGTATGGAGTACCACTTTCGGTTTCCTGGCATTGCTGCCTTTCGCGGGCTTCGAGGCCTACAACACGCCGTTCGAGATCACCGCGACGGCCCTGGGCGCCGCAATCTACCTCGGTGTTGTCGTTACGGTGGCCGGCCTCTTTCTGTGGTTGGACATATTGAAGCGTGTTCCGGCGCCCGTGGCGGCGAGCGTACAATATCTGCAGCCGGTTTTCGGCATCATCGCATCATCGCTCATCTTCGGCGACAGCATGGGCACCCTCTTTGCGGTCGGCGTCGTCCTTATCCTCGGAGGGCTGGCCCTGGCCATCCGCCAACCCCGGCCGGTTTGAAATTGCATGGCACGGTGGAATGAACGCCTCTTTGAGACGCGGGATTTCGGGCGAAAACCGCACACATTTTTCGCCATTCCACTCTGGAAACCTCAAATCTGATCAGTCATCGCATGGAAGCCGAGAGCGTAGTCACGGCCCTTCACCTCAATGCCGCTAAGCGGAAAACGTAAAGAAGCGTCGAGAAAATAACGCAGGAGAGAACTCGAGGCTGGGCTGATGACAGAGAAGTCTTGGAAAATATGGCGCACCCGACAGGATTCGAACCTGTGACCTTTGGAATCGGAATTGGAAGATACAAGTTATAAGTATATGATTTTTTTGAGATTGATTTTGCAGTGCGCTAAGACTGCGCTATATTTACGACCATTGTGAACCAACTCTGGCTAGCTCGGTTGGATTTTTTACCTGTCAAATATTGTGGTTTGCTCTCGACTTTCGACTGGTCATCAGAGGATTTGAGGTATTCAGGAGAATCAGGGCATAAGGTCGCTTGATGGATTTTCCGATGAGTGAGCTTGCCTAACCGATGAACCATATTGAACGTTGGCCGAGCATGAGCGAACGAGTATCCACTGGCCCTAGTCTTTCAGGCGATCCGGCCAGTCTGGCTAGGAAGCCAAAAAGTAAATCTGACGCTCTTGGTCAGGTGTTTACGAGCGCTTCTCTGGCCGAGGAAATGGGGCGGGGGTTGGGGTTGCACCAGGTTGAAGCGCAGGTGACTGTGCTTGATCCTTGTGTCGGGCCCTATACGTTCCCTGCGGCAATTCGGAAGATTTGCAATGCAGCCATCAATGTCGATGCTTTTGATATCGATGAGGAAATGTGCCGCATTAGTGCAGGTCAAGCTGAACAAGCAACTGGCTTAGTGTCAATCAAGTGTGTCGATTACTTGCTTGAAGATTTTAGAGATCGGTATGACTATGCGATCTTTAATCCTCCCTATGTAAGGCAGGAATGGATTTCTAAAAAGCGTGAATACCAGGAGGCGTTGAAAAGTTACATTGAAGGCGCAATACCAGGAACGGCCAATCTCTATGTATATTTCATTGCCAAAGTCATTGCCGACCTTCGCGCCGGAGGCCGAATGGCTTGTATCGTGTACGATTCTTGGCAATCCACCCTCTTTGGTCGCTGGTTGAAAGATTATTTGAATTCTCGCTGCGAAGAGTGGACCTGCGAACCTGCTCCAGCGCAGCCATTTAAGGGCAGATTGATCGACGCCACAATTATCTATGCCAAAAAACGCCGAAGAATGCTGACGTCACTAGATGCTCCAATAGTGCGTTCTTTGCCTTCCGGTTACGCCCTAGCGGGAGAGTTGTTCAGCACACGCCGAGGTCTCCGCCTCAAGCAGGCTAGCTTTTTTATGACCACGCTAGATCGAAGACATGAGGAGGGTTCGACGCCCTTTATCAAGAAAGTCAATAAAATCTCGGGCTACATCGTGCCGGATAAGCATCCAGAAGCCGCACTCCTTCTTGATTCGAAGGCGGGCGACCGCAAAGTAGAACACGCGCTAAATGAACGTTTAAAGGCCGCTCTGCGAACTCCGGAGCAGAATGTCCCTATACTGACTTGGTATAATGAGAGAAGGGATGTTTGGAGCCATCATCGGGACGCGCCCAAGGACCCAATTTTATTCAATTACTACCTACGACGGCGACCGAGACACATTTTAAACGGAAACCAACGCGCTTATTCCGACAATTTCTATGGCTTAACCCCGCACGATGATGGCTCCATTCACGCCTGGCTGGCTTTGCTTAATGCGACAACGAGTGTGATCGAGCTACTTCGCCGCTCGCGCAATCAGGGTTCCGGCTTGGCTAAGATTCAGCTTTACGAATATAGGCAATGCGAAATTGTCGATATTCGTGAATGGAGCCTGCGAGATCGTGGCGTCTTAAACGATCTTGGCAAAGAACTGACTTGCACACTTCAACCTGAAAAGACGATCTTTAAAATCGATCAATTCATTGCAACGCAGCTGGGAGATACAGGTCTTTCTCCACATCATCTCGCTGAAGCTCTCGCTGAGGCTGATAAACGGGCTAAAAGTCCAGAAGCGAGGATGAGATGACCTGGTTATCTTACGGGTTGGACGAGGTCGCGCATTTCCATCCAGCATTCGACGAGATCGCCCAAGAGGCGCTAGTACACCAGGGCCTTGATAAAACCTTTCATTGGGTACATCATCCTAAATCGTCTGGTGTCGGGGTTGTGCCCGACTTTGTCCTGTTAGAGCGTTCGACTGGCCGTTGGGTGGTCGTGGTCGAGATCAAAAGGCGACGGGACGCAGTAACATCTGAGAGAAACCAGATTCAGGCCAAAGGTTACGCGGAAGCCAATGCCTCGTTATTCCGTATAGGCCGTCCCAAATATTTTGTGGTTACAAACCTAGAGTTCACCCAGCTTTATGCATTACGTGACGGCCTTCCTCCGAAAGACTGCCTTGTGGAAGGAATGTCCTTCGTCTCAGGCACGTTTGCACAGACTGGCGAGGAAATGCATCGTATGCAGCTTAAGCAGCATATCGCTAGCATAATCCAATATTGCAAAGACCAGCAGACGCCAACTTTTGCAACGGTATGGCCTCAGATTGTAAGAACTGCCTACGCACACGCCCTTGAACTTCCATATCTCGAAGAAATGGATGTCCTAGCCGATCATGTGCCGGTAGTCGTTCGAGACTATTTCTCTGTCGATAGCAAGGCAACGGTGCGCCGAGAGGTCGTCCTCCGTTGCCTCTTAGTAGAATATGTACGTGGCATTTTGAGGAGACATAATCACCCAAAGCGCAACACGGTAAGTTCGCCAGGGACCACGGTTTCCGGCGTCGCGAATTCTCTTGTGCAAATAAGGGCCGTTGATTTTGCAGGCGTGTTCGAAGATGGCGCCGCCAGTACTTACCTGGGCTTCGAAAGCAATGCACAGGTGAAGGCAGCGGTTGAACTATATTTAACGGCCCTTCAGTCAGACAATGTTAGCAACCTCGCGGAGGTTCGCGGCGATGGTCAGGCTCTCCCGTTTGAGTTAATCAAGGAGGCTATTCCTCCTAGCGACCGTGATGCGAGAGGCAAAGCAGCAACGGACGCCGAGCTTGCGACCTTGTTAGCTGGCATGGCCATTACGCATCCCAGCCAAATCGTTCTGGACCCTGGATCAGGGGAAGGAAACCTTCTTTCAGCGGCCTACGATCGACTTAAAGACTTTGGTCTTGAACATGCTGAGATACTCGCCAACCTGCGAGGCATAGAAGCTGACACTTTGGCGGCTAAAATCGCGGCGCTCAGGATGGCGCTTAAAGAGCCTTATGCGATACAACTTTCCGATCCGTGCCACATCGTAGGAGGTGACCTCTATAATTCAGCTGCAACGTTGAATTCAGTGGACGTTATCCTAATGAATCCGCCGTTTAAACGGTATGAGGCCCAAGATACGGCACCTGTTCCGGCCGCACTGAGGGACTATTATAGGGATTCTATCGTGGCGCTTTCATCGCAAGTGGAGACTGATCAAGGCCAGTCAAACCTTTATGTCTATTACGTTGAGTATGTCATCAAGGCAGCGAAAGATGGAGCGACTATCGCGATCATTTTGGACAACAAATGGTATCATAATGAAGTGACACGGAGCCTAAGGGAGTTCTTGTTAGCGCGTTGCAAAGTCATCGCTGTCGTAACGTATCCACACAGTCGCTATTTCGAAGGGATAATGATTGCGACGTCTATGCTCGTAATCCAAAAATGTGAAACGACTTCTCCCAATTCTATCACATTCGCCAGAGTAGAGGACCCTGCGGGCGTTTCGGCGGAATTGGCTGCTGCAATCATCCGTGGGGCTGAACCGGCTTCAGGTTGGTCCGTGCGACGAGTTAGCCAGGATGAACTAACTGCAAATTCGTGGAAGACATTCATGTCGCAGGAACTTTTTCATGAATTTCGAAGGGCTCCTCTGGTTCCTCTACCCTCTCTTTTCACGTTCGGAAGGCGTGGAAGCCTTGCGAAGGAAGGGGGAGGGATTGCGGTGTACGAGTTTCCCTTTCGTAACCAATATGGACCTCGCAGACATCGATTGGAGGGAGGGAGTCCTTTCCAGACGCTCGCTGGCGAAACTCTCAATCCTAACCAAAACGCTACACTTCGAAGTGCAGCTTTAGCTGTTCCGGACACATTTCGTGGCTATGCTATCAATAAGGCAGATCGTATTTCGGGATACGAGCTTGTTACATCAGACGTGACGAGAGATTGGACAATTGAGATGCCCGAACAACGGCAGGGCACCCTTTCAAATGTTTATCACGCGTCCCGGCGCGCGAGCTGGTCCGAAAGTTTGGACGATCTAGTCGATTCGATTCGTCTTGCACCAGGGTTGGGTGAATACATCGTAAGGATTGAGCAGTACGTTGGTCTGGATGAGACGGTCCTCCCGCGTCAACAACTTTGGAATGTCCTGCGAGAGCCCTATGCGGGAGAACTGATTGTGCCACGTAAACAACGCGTAGGCCATCGCGTCCATGTTAACCCCTTTGCGTTCGACAAAAGCGGTAGGCAGGTTAGGCTGTCTAGCAATTTTCTTTCCTATAGCGGATGCATTTGCGAAGACCTAGATGCTGGATTAACTGCCGTTATGGCCACACGGCTTATCGCCGCTTGGCTTATGTCGTCCTTTGGCCACCTTCAATTCGAGATGCTTGCAAATAATCGTGAAGGTGCACGCTCCCTTGAACAGCATCATGTGGATCAGATTTTTGTTTTCGATCCACGTCTAATTCGGCCTGAGGCTAGGAGCTCGATTTTGGAGTGCTTTGCTGCTCTTCCCTTCCCAGTGAGAACTGATCTACGTGTTGAGCTCCAACCCGAACTGATTTCACTTGATAAGCTGTTTGCAGCAGAAATGGCTCACATCCTGGATGGTTTTGAAGAGAACGACGCCCTCGCTGATGTTTGGTCTAGACTATACGAATTGCATGAAATGAGGAATAAATGATGCGCCTTTCAGTAGCTTCTATGTTCTGTGGAGTTGGTGGGCTTGATCTTGGTTTTGAGCGTGCTGGCTGCGACGTGGTATGGGCATCAGACATCTCATCAATCGCTGCTGCGTCGTATCCTTTAAATTTTGGGCGACAAGCGGTCCAAGCAGACATCCTCGACTTAGATTGTTCATCGATTCCCGACACCGATATCATTATCGGTGGGCCACCATGTCAGTCGTTCTCATTAGTAGGTTTGCGTCGCCCTGATGACGAGCGAGGCAGGCTGGTCTTTCGGTTCTTGGACATCATTAAAACAAAGATGCCTCTTGGCTTCGTGATGGAAAACGTACCCGGCCTCACTGCTGCCAGGATTGATAATCAGCGCCTATCTGATCGTCTTATTGGTAGCTTCACCGCACTTGGCTACAATGTAACCGCTGTAAAATTGGACGCGTCACAGTATCTGGTTCCTCAAATGCGAAAGCGTGTGTTTTTAATCGGATCACTGCGTCTGCCTGTCACAACGCCTAGTTCGGCCGAGTTTGCCGCCAAGGCTTATGGAGTTGACATCAACAAATACGATAACAGCACGTGGGCCGCTATCGGAGATCTTGGGAAGCCGGTTGGGAAAGGAGAATTGGCGACTTACTCAACTGTGAAACCTTCACTTTTCGCGCATTGGATGAGAGAGGACGCGCACGGCTATTCACTGCACGAATATCCGAGAATGTCCGAGACAGACAAGCGATTGGTTAGCTTTATACCGCCGGGTGGGAACTACACTGATGTACCTGATGAGTATGCGACCCAGCGTATTCTAAATTTCAAGCGGACGGGTGGGAGAACCACGACCTACGGCAGACTGCACCCGTGCCGTCCGTCATACACCGTAAATACTTACTTCAGGCGACCCAACGTTGGGGCAAACTTTCATCCTAGTGAAGACAGATTGATCACCGTACGTGAGGCTATGAGGCTGCAAGGACTGCCGGATCGCTTTCATGTTACGGCTGGACCTCAGGATGCTCGAAATGCCCTTATCGGAAACGCCGTTCCGCCGTTCATGGCTCAGGCAGTCGCGAGGGAGCTGATGCGCGCACTTTCCAAGACGCCGCATGATCTCGGCCATAGCTTCACTGAGAGCGGCTTTCGAACGGTTGCGTAGATAATGTGGAATAAATCTTTATTCAGTATTATTTCTGGTTCACGAGCTGGGAAACAATCGGAACTTGGCGAGTGGCGTTTCTGTGGCGAATCATGGTGACCATCGTATATCAAAGCTGAAGATACCTCTGGACGCACCGGTTGGGCTGAGATGCTGTCATTCGAACAGGCTGTAGAAGATTCTACTCGCTTTTCTAAGCGGCACCTAATTTTGGGAAACGGCTTCAGCATCGCGTTGAAGCCTGAAATTTTCCTGTACGGCTCATTGTTCAAAAAAGCGGATTTTTCACGGGCACCACGTCTTCCAGGAGTATTCGCATCACTCGATACACAAGACTTCGAATTCGCCATAAGAAGCCTCGAGACTAGCGCCAAGATTGCATCGATTTACGGCGCATCGAATTATGCGACTGCAGACATTTTAGCTGACGCTGAAGCTCTGAAAGATATTCTGGTCGAGACAATAGCTGCAAATCATCCAGATATCCCATCCGATATTCCGGACAGCAAATTTTGGGCTTGTAGGGCGTTTCTCAGGCACTTCTTGGGGCGTAACGACGGACAGGTGTTTACGCTAAACTACGATTTGCTCCTGTACTGGGCTCTGATGCACGGAGACAATCCATTCATCTCCGGTCTGGATCGATTGGAGACAAATGATGGTTTTGGGAATGATGAAGATGATCCATCGGCGGATTATGTCGTCTGGCAAGGTGAGACTGGAGCACATAGTGCAAAAGTACACTTCCTGCATGGCGCGCTTCATCTTTTCGACGCCGGTACAGAGCTTCAAAAATATACTTGGGTGAGAACCAATGCGAGACTGGTCGATCAGGCCAGGGGGGCAATTGCTGCGAACAAGTTCCCACTATTTGTAGCGGAGGGAACAGATCGCCAGAAAAAAGCAAAGGTTCGCCACAACGCTTACCTATATCAGGGTTTTAAACAACTCGTTGCCAATGCAAATCAAACTAAAGTTTGTTTTTTCATTCACGGCCATTCGTTAGCTGAAAACGATAACCATATCCTCAAACGCCTGGGCCACGCGCGCTTCCCACAGCTTTATGTCAGCCTTTTCGGAGATCCCGATACCCCCACTAACGCACAAATTGCTCTCCGAGCAAATGCGTTAGCGGGGATGAGGAAAAGCACTTCACCGCTAAACGTAACCTTTTATGACGCAGCTTCAGCACGTGTATGGGGCTGAAGCATACTGCAATGTTGATGCTCACTTCGATTTCTCTGCATGACTCGGCTTTTTAGCGATCATTGAAGGAGGTCGAGCTGTGTCATAGCCCGCGATGATCTCAGCCGCATGGCCAATTCTCATGCCACCAGAAAAATATCACTATCCACACATTTTCTGACGTTTGCGCTCTAGATGAACCTGACGCCTTGATCCCATAGAGCAAATTTCAATCTGACGACAGCACTAGCCCTTTCTACTCATCGGCAACATAACGAACGGCATGGAAATGCTGGTTTTTGTGAGGTTCTGATGAAGCAAGCGCGCGTTTTAACTGATGCCGAATTCAAGCGGGTGCTGGCCGTAGTCGCGCAAATGAAACATGCAGGACGAAACCGGCTGGCGCTGATGCTCTCACATCTCGCAGGACTTCGCGTCGGTGAGATTGCTGCGCTGACCGTGCGCGACGTGATTGACGGCGAGGGCAAGGTGCGCGAGCAGTTGCGGCTACGGGCCGAGATCACCAAAGGCGGTCATGCCCGCGTGGTGTTCCTGAATGAGAAGCTGCGCCGGGAAATTGAGCGGCATCAGACGGACTGGTCCGAAAATCGGAATGCCGACGCACCGCTGCTGCTGACGCAGAAGCGGACGGCGTTCTCCGCGAACACGCTCTGCCAGTTGATGGGACAATTATATAAGAGCGCCGGTCTCGACGGGGCGACCTCTCATAGTGGTCGCCGCTGGTTCATCACCCGGCTTGCGCATTCCGGCGTTAGCCCGAAGGTCATCATGACGCTGGCCGGTCACCGGAACCTGACGACCACCCAACGCTATATCGATGTGCGCGATGAGATGATGAAAGCTGCCGTCGATCTGCTGTAGCTGAGTTGCCGCGAAACACGACAGGTTCAATGGTCACGGCATAGCCACGCGGCGGCGTGACAGCCAGCCGGTAAGCTTCTGCCGGATTGAGGAACCCGTTACGGTGCTTTCTGGCTCGATATATACATCGGTCGTGTCGTCCATCGGCAATGTCCGGTGGTGTGCAATCCAGTCGAGTAGATCATCGCGGTGATGCTGGTCACGCTGACGCTGCGCGAGTTGTTCGGACAAAATGAAAATTGCGATATCTTCGTCCTCGATATCTCTCGTCACCTGATCGACCAGAAACGTCATGACGTCCTCCGGCACTTTCCGGTTTCGGGCGCTCATCGATGTCAGATAGCTCGGCCCCTTGCCGAGCATCCGCGTGGAAAACTCTGCCTTGCTCTGTACAAGCCCAACTTGTTGCATGCGTTCGCAGACTGCTTCCAGAAACTCGATATCGCTGAGCATTGTTGCCCTCCTTCAAAACTTGCGGTTTTGACCCGTTTGATGCGGGGTGCCGCTGCTGACCGCTAAATAGCTGAGATATTTATCGGAATGGCGCTGCTGACGGAGCAGCGAGGAGAGCGAATGGAACGCAGCTACGAGAACAAGAAGAAGCTTCAAAAAGCATGGGTAGAATTAGCGGTAACGTTCGAGCCAAATTTCTATGTCACGCTGACTGATCCGACAGAGCCGCATCTTGCGACGATGAGAGAGAAACTCAGCAAACTTTGCGGACGTATTGACCGTGCCGTACTCGGCAAGAAGTTCATATGTCATTTGCCGCATGAAAGAACCGACGGTATCTTTTTCATAGAGCATGTGGGTAGCAATATTCATGCTCACGGTCTGCTGCGCGTACCGAAGGCTTCGCTTGAGGAATTCAATGCGCTGATAAAGATGCAATGGCATCGCGTCTGTCGTGACGGCAAGTATGACCTTCAAACAGTCTACGACTGCGCAGGCGTTGCCAGCTATTGCAGCAAGGAAATGACCCGTTTCGGCTTCAACCCGGAGCAGATCGCTTTCACGCGGGATTTCATGAGGGAAATCTCGAATTAACCTATTGCATGCTGTGACAGCTTGGCATCGCTGAGTATCGAGCAGCCCAACGCGATATGGCCGCATTCTCAAGAACCGCTTTTCCGACAGAGCGGTAATTGAATTCTACCAACAGATGACAAGGTTCAAGACAACCAATAACGTCTTCGCAATGATTGTGCTGAGCATGATACCGTCGAAGACGGCAGGCACCCAGATATCGACACCATCAAACATCCCACCGAATGATCCGTCCGGATCGAATTTTCCCAGATTTTT
Source organism: Agrobacterium tumefaciens (assembly GCA_017744915.1). GTDB lineage: Bacteria > Pseudomonadota > Alphaproteobacteria > Rhizobiales > Rhizobiaceae > Agrobacterium > Agrobacterium tumefaciens_I. The sequence goes on along the minus strand of JAGIAH010000007.1, from coordinate 84,665 downwards.
CAGATAAACAGCCAGCGGCTGAGGTAGAAAAACTTTAATCGCCGCTCCCTAAAGTGTCGGGTAACACGACACTTGGGACCGCAATACACATGGCAGGCCATAAAGAATTAGACATTGGCGACGGCATCAAGAGACTTCGCGAGCTTCGCATCCGTTTTGTCATCGACAGCCCCTCTCTCGCATATCAGAACACGGAGCATTTGGTTGATCGGCTTTGGCCGCTGCGGGCCGCACAAATGGACCCGGCCAAAATGTACCTGCACATCTACGAGCCCGATCCAAAAGCGGCTGATCAAGCGGCAGAGCAAAAGAAGCGAACGCAATCGGCGATGCTTGCGAAGCTCGCCTTGCCCGTATGGGGCTATAATCCCGATACGCCAGCCGACACGCAGACCCGCGTTGAAGAACTGGCCCGTGATTTAAAACTGATCGCCAGTGATGGTTTGTTGCCGCACGAGCGTCGGATGGCTGAGGTGATCGAGCCGCCGATATCCAGCGAAACACTGCGGCACAATCAAAGCCTTTTGCCCAAACAGCGCGAGCAACTGTTTGATCGGGGCTTGGAGGTTTCTCCCATTGTTGAGAAGAACAAGGGACGAAAGCGGACCAAGCCGGTCGATCCGAAGGATGCGCTGCGAAAAGCTCTGTTTCTCCGCAGCCGTCAGGAATGGCGACCCGCAGAGGTGTATACGGCCTGTGAAGTGTTGCATTCCGTTGTAGAGTGGATCGACGAGCAGGATGACGACGACAGGACTGTCGCGCTTTTTGCCGAACGTTACAGGCTGGACGATCTTCGGCTTTCGGAAAGCAAATATGTGGCATCATCGTTTGCGGCGCGGTTGGCAATCGCAATCGCCAGCGCAGACCACACGATCAGCGGCACGGACGACTATATCGCCAATGATGCGCTGGCACTCAGCGCATCATATCACTACGGTCTGTTTCTGCGGGCGATCAAATTGAAAACTGGAAACGAGAGCCGCAAGCTTGCCGTAGCGCTTTTTAAATAAGATATTGATTTTGCAAAGTTCTTAGAAAGTCTCCTCGCAAGCTAATTCGATGCCTGCCGCCTACTCTCCTGATCGTCATCAACGCCAAACGACAGGAGTACACGGCATGACACAGACACCCGCATCCCAAATCAAACCCTCAATCAAGAGCGAAATCGCTCGCCTCGTCGGTCTGCGAACGGCATGGGAACAAGCGCTCTTGCTGACCAATCGGCAGCAGTACAACCTCTTGGCCGATATCGCCGGCCTGGCAAAATCCTACTCGCGTGATGAACTCGTCACCTTGGCCACATCTTCCGGCTTCAAGCCTGCGAAGAACACCTCTGACGTTCTGATCGCCATGAAACTCGTATTCGGGTTCGAGACGGACGAGGAACGCAAAAAGGCCAGTGCGTACGCAAAGGCGGTCGAGAACGGCATTGCGGCCGGGCAGACGCCCGCGACAATCGCGAACTGGCTCAGTGGTGTCGGCGGGGTGGAGGCCGCGCGCAAAAAGACCCAGCCTGCTTCAACAACACCACTCGCAACACCAGCCGAGGGTTCCGCCACTACCCAGTCACCTGCGCAGCCGCTGGTGAATTCCGCACCTTCGATTTCGAGCGATGTGATCGTCGAAAACGAGGCCAAGGCCATTGATCGTGCCAATGATTTCCTCGCCAACGCTTACAGCGCGCTGACCCTCGATAAGGGGTTCTTCCCCGAGGAGCTTCCCTTCGTCGAGAGCGGGTACTGCGCCGTGCTGATGTGCCCAAATGATGAAGGCAACTATCAGCAGTTGTTCGCGTCGAGCAGAACCGAGGCCGTGAATCCGATGCTCAGGGCGCTGGGGCGCGCGCTCGATGCGGAGGCCAATCCGCATGACGCTTTGACGTCTCGCATCATTGCGAAGGTCAAGGATGCGCCCGACGAGAGCGAGCTTGATGCCCTTATCGATCAGGCGGCCAACGCCTGATCCCCTCAACCGGGGAGCCAAACGCTCCCCAACTTCCCCCAAATATCAGGAGAATTAAAATGGACTTGGAACTCAAGTACACACCCGGCGTCGTTGCAAAATACCAGTGGCATAATCCGGTGGTCGAGGCGAAAGTAACGCCGTATCTCGCAAACCTCACCACGCGCCCTGTGCTGTTTTATGGCGCGCCGGGCAGCGGCAAGAGCAGGCTTGGCCGTTTGCTGCCGCACATGATCTGCAAGGATCTCGATCCGAGCATGCATATGAAGCGACTGTATGGCAGTCAGGCGACCGTGGCGAAGGTCGAAGGGTTGCTCGATTTCTGCAAGATGACCGCGTGGAACTCTCTGAACATGCATATCATCTCCATTGAGGAAGTTGACGATGTGCCGGTCAGCGTCATGAACACCCTCAAGGGTTTCCTCGATGATATCGGCGACATGGAAGACCCGACGCTGGTGGTCATGACGACGAACAACATCAACAAGATCAGCGCCGCCGTGAGAGATCGCTGTGAACTCGTCTATGTCGGACTACCGAGCGCTGAAAAGCTGTTTCCTTTCGCGCAATCCATCCTTGGCAACGAAGGGGTTACTGTCGATGACGGCTTGCTTCTGGGCATTCTCCAGCACAACGCCGAAGATGGTCTGAGCTACCGCGAGTTTTTTAAGCGGCTCACGCGGCTGATTGCAAAACTTTGCGGCACCACACCGTAAACGCAATTTGCAGAATATTGCCGCTCCGGTTCTGCATCGGGGCGGCGACGTCTTCAAGGTGTCGTGTTACACGACACTTTACCCAGCAGACTGAGAGGCAATCGGCTCAGGGTAGTTCATAGTCCATGTAGATTGATCTCCCTCGCAACTTCTCTAGCGACGGGTTTTCCCTGCACGCCTGCTCGAAGATGCTGTTGACTGCCTTCGATGGCGGCGGGGTCGCGAGGATTGGCGTTTTGCCCGTTAGAAGCAGGCCGGAAAGCTCCGGCTCATCCACAATGCGGCCCGTCATATCAGCAGCTTCCAGATACGCTCTGATCGGCATGGTCGCGGAGAATGCCTCTTCGCGGACAAGCTCGATGCCGAGCAGCGGCCTTAACGCCATGATGTCGGAAATCCACAGCGGCTGAAACACTGGTCCAGTGCCGGTAAGGTTATGCAGGACATCAACTGCATGACCGAAAACGCGGCTACGGGTCAGCAGCATGACGGCACTGCCGTTGGGGTCGTAGAAGCGTGCGACCGGCGGAAAATTTGCATTCTGCCGCGCATGCCATTGAAGACGGCACAGCAGGGTTTTCGGGAGCATCTGCCGGTATCGTCCAGGCTGATCCATTTCGCGGACGGTCACTGTTTTGCCCTCCGTCAGTGCAAACAGCATGATGGCCCGCCATGACAACGCCGACAGATAGCTGCGCTGATGCATTTCGCCGTCGATATCATAGCGCAGGTTTAGCGATGTACCTCTGCGCTTGATCTTGTAGAGCCGTTCGGACCCAACATGCAGGTCAGTCGTAAACAGCAAGGCCAGATCGGTTTGCAACTGTGTCGGCTGGTCTTGGTGATCGCTGTCAGAATGGTTCTGCATCTGCTCTCCGCTCGATTCCAGCGGAAACAAACTTCCAGATGGCGCAAAGGGCGAGTTCAAAGACGGGGCCGTTGAATGGCGGCGATGCGTGCGATTTCGGAGCCAAGCCCGGCAGGTGATACGCATCGCGCAGAAGCACAGACGCATCAAGGAACGTGGCCCATACCGAAAACTGTATTGCGTTGCACCCAGTACCGAACACGCTTCCGAGACGCTCTTCGGCAACTTTCCGGCGTGACCGGAACGCACGAACCCCATGGGATCAAATGATCCCATGGGGTTCGGATGCCTGCCCTCGCAAAAACTGCGCTGTTTATGCGGACTTGCGCAACATCTTGCCACGTTCGACGGCGGCAGCCGTCAACTGCGCGTCAAGCTCCCCAGCCCGAACCGCCTCAATCAGCGTGTCGATGATGTTCGGCAGCGCCGAAAGCTCTCCGGCTTCAATGGCATTTTTGTCCTTTGCAAATTCGATGGTCTTGCCCGCATAACGCAGGGCGAAGAAGACTTTACCCGCCGCATCCGTGAACCAGCCTTGACGCACGCGCTTGGGGGCTTCGACCTCGACACGGATACCTTCTGCGTTCTTCTTGCGGACAATATGCGTCGGCGTGAACGCCTGACCGGAGATCTTCGCTTCCGCCATCTGCTTCTGCTCGGCCAGTGCGGCAATCATCTTTTCCCGCGAACGCTGCACCGGATCGACGGTCGCGCGAACTGGGACTGCGGAGGTGAGCTTGAGTGCCTTGAGATGCGACATGCTGTGATCCTTTACGAAACCGTTGAACGTGTTTCCCGGATACAGCCGTCTGCACAAAGGGCGAGCGAAGAATTCATTTCGAGGGCACTTGAGTTGGTTAAATCCACTTGAACAACCAAGTCTGGCGTCAAGAAATTTTACATGTATAAGATGTAATCGCGCCTTTGAAAAATTTCGTGGAGCAATATTTGCCTCAATGGCTAGTCCGTAAAATCTATTCAGGGAAGTGTTCCATGGAACAGCGCTTAATAACTCCTTTGGACAAGATGCACAGTGCAATTCAGCTCGCAGCTTTCCACTATATCGTCTGCCTTAAGGCAGTTCCGACTAACGCGGATCACAAGCTGGTTTTCGATAAAAAAGAGTACCATTTTGAAAACATCAGGACGGCTAAAAATCATGAATTGCATATAAATTTTCAAAGTTGGGCGGCAATTTCCGTTCTCAGAGATCTCATCGAGAATTTCTCGATTTTCCTCATGGAAGTTTACAAAGTTGCATTAGAAACCCACCCGACTGGAAGTTTTTCTTGCACACTCACTCAGTTTGAGCGTCGCGGCATTGAAGATCAACTGATTGTTCTAGAGAAAGATTTCGCGGTGAGCCCGGCGTGGATCGAGAGGCTGACCGGCTACAATCGCGCTCGGAACTGTTTGGCACACCGCGCTGGTGTTGTAGGTACAAATGATGCCACCGATGGTAGCAACCTAGTCGTGCGTTGGTTGGTTGCAGAGGCAAATTTGCAAGAGAGTGTTAGTGCGCCTGTGCAGGAAGTTGAAGGCCCAATGGCGTCGCTCATTCAAACTCAACATATCGAAGGGCGTTTTGCGCGTGTATCAATATTGGATCGGGAAAGGCGAGTGGCTGTGGGCAAAACGCTATACTTTAATCCAAATGAAATATTTGAAATATGCCAAACATTCCAAATGGCGGCAGCAGCCTTCAGTGGATTGTCTCAAGAAGGAATGATCGTGTAGCGTGAAAAACGCAGCGCATACGTTTCATTCGAACAATTGCAGGATGTTCTCGGCATTGTTGTTCGCAATCTGCAAGGACTGGATGGCTAGCTGCTGTTGTGTCTGGAGCGCCTTGAGGCGGGTTGATGCCTCGTTCATGTCTGCATCGACCAGACGGCCAATGCCTTTGTCGATGCTATCCATGAGGCTCTGCGCAAAATCCTGCTGCATGTCGATGCGGGATTTGAGCGCGCCGAGTGTGGCCGCGCCGGACGTAACCTTTTGCAGCATCATGTCGATGCCAGATAGATAGTGATCGAGGTCGTTGGCGGGATCGGTGATATCAACGTCGAGAATGTCGAAATCCTGCGCAGGGCCGATGTTGTCTGTGACGTTGCTGACCACCAGCTTCGAATGATACCCCATTTTGGGGTAAACTGCGGGATCGACATTAAAGACGATGCTGCCCGCCCCGGCAGAAACCTTTAGCCCCATGCCGTCCACGGCTGCATTCAAAACAGCAGCGAGGTCAGATGCCGAGTTGATCCAGCCATCGGATATGCCAAGCGTCGTGTCTACAAGATCGCGGTCGATGGTAACTGAACGCAATTCGTCATCGTTGACGATGAAATCAAAGCTGAATGTCACGTCGCGATAAACTTGAAACGCCGAGGTGAAGGTGAATTGGTCGGAACCATAACCGGCAGGGGCATCCGCTACCGGCGGCAGCATCAAGCCCCCCGCATTGCTGCCTGTCGTGTCGGAAACGTTGCTGACCGAAACGCTGGAACCAAGATGACCCGTATTCTCACTGGTCATGATTTCTACCTGTGTCGCAGGCACGCCGGGTATGAATGCAATTGCCCTGTTGGAAATACCTGCCTCAAACAAGGCTTGTGTCAGGACCGTCGCGTACTCTTGCGCGTCGTTGACCACTCCGTCTGTCGTGCCGAGTGCGGCATCGATGGTGGATTTGCCGATGGTGATGGCATAGGTTTCGCCCGATGACAGCGCGCTTGCGTCGAGAGTGAGATTGAAGGTGATTGTATTGGTTCCGGTAACCGAGAATGGGCCGGTCATCTCCCAAACCTGCGCGCCCCGGTATCGCTGTGAACTCAGACTGGAATTCCGAAAGCCGCCGATATCCCCGAGCGAACGAATATCCTTCTGCAAGGCACCTCCGCCGCCGACATTGAACAGGCTGATATCGGCAAGATCGATATCCGTCGTACCGACGCGCACGGAACCATCAGCGGAACGGATAAATGACGACGTGATGCTCGTCGGCAGCGACGACAATTCCCACAGGTTTTCCGGTGCATTCGTGCTGAGCCAGTTTACTCCGTTGAAGCTAGCAGACGTGGTAATCGAAACGAGTTGATCCTTGAGTTGGTCAAGTTCGGTCTGGATTTTGGCCCTGTCCAATCCGTCTTCCTTGGCGGCAACCAGTTTTGCCCGGAATTCGCTTAGAACATCAATCGTGCTTTCCATTCCGGCATAGGCGACATCGACCTTTGCAGCGCCGAGGCCAAGCGCATCCGATACGGCGGAGAGCGCCATATTGTCCGAACGCATCGTCGTGGAGATCGACCAGTAGGCGGCATTGTCAGCTGCGGTTTGCACCCGCAATCCCGAACTCACCTGCCGCTGCGTGTCGGCCATACTGCCGCCAATCGTTCGCAGGGTTTGCAGTGCTGCCAGTGCCGAGGTGTTCGTCAGAATGCTGGTCATATGATGGGCCTGCTGCGGTCGATGTTGCCGTTATCCGTCAGCCACACCAGCGTCCCAGTAAATGTCTTTGCACTCGGCGGAAATTAACCTCTTGTTAACCGTATAGACCGCAGTAATCTCAATGAAACCTGCGGTGATTTGCGCCGCACTTCTACAACTCATTCCCGCAAGCCAAACCCTTACGCTGGTGTCGACATTTGCACCCGGCGCTCCTCACGCTCGCCCGCCCGATAGCTCCATGTTAGCGGATCGCAACATGAGGAGGCCATCATGGGCACCGAAGACAGCACCGCATTTCCGGTCCGCGCCTATTCCTACGTCCGTATGAGCACCCGCAAGCAGCTTCGCGGTGATAGCTTGCGTCGGCAGCTTGAACGGTCGAAGGCGTTTGCGGACGAACACTCTCTGCTTCTGGACGACAGCTTGCAGGACTTGGGCGTCAGCGCATGGAAAGGCCGAAACTTCAAGACCGGCGCGCTCGGCAAGTTTCTGGCGATGGTCGAGAATGGCGAAATCCCCAAAGGCAGCTACCTGCTGATCGAAAGCCTTGATCGGCTCTCGCGAGAAGCCGTGCCGGATGCGCTGATGCTGTTCATGGCGATCATCAATGCGGGCATCGTCATCGTGACACTGGGCGAGGATCGACAGATTTACAGCCGTGACCGTCTGAACGGTGACTGGACAAAACTCATTATCGGGCTTGCGGTGATGTCGCGCGGCCATGAGGAAAGCCAGACGAAGAGCGAACGCATCAAGGCGGTTGCCAAGCGCAAGCGGGAGCAGGCCCGCGAAGGCAAAGGCCAGATCACCGGCATTACACCCGCATGGATCGATGCACAGCGGGTCGATACGAACCGATACGCGTTCACCCTGAACCAGCATGCGGAGACGGTTAAAGCAATCTACGAGATGGCGGCGCGGGGTCTCGGCGCGACGGTGATCGCCCGCAAGCTCAATGCGGAGGGCGTTCCGGCCTTCAAGAGCAAAGACGGCTGGTATCAGAGCATCATCAAGGCGCTGCTTTCACGGCATGATGTCATCGGCACATTCCAGCCGCACCGGATGCAGGACGGCAAACGGGTGCCGGATGGTGACCCCATTGCCGACTATTTCCCCGCTGCCATCGACAAGGATCTGTTTCTGCGCGTTCAGGCCATGCGCGGCAATCCCGGCAAGCCCGGACGCAAGGGCGATACGTTTGCCAATCTGTTCACTGGCCTGTGCCATTGCGCCCATTGTGGCGGGCCGATGACGATTAAGATGAGCCGCGTCAAGGGCAACGAAAACGGGCGCTATCTGGTCTGCGCAAACTATGTGCGCGGCCATCGCTGTACTGAAGGCAACCGGCATTTTCGTTACGAGCCATTCGAGACTGCAATTCTCGATCACGTCAAGGAGATCAATCTGGCCGATACGCTGCATGCCGCAGCATTCGATGACGCCAACAGAGAAGTGGATGAAGCCATTGCCGGGCTGACGCTGCAATTGGAAGAACTTCGCAGCAGAGAACAACGGCTTGCACTGGTGTTGGAGGACGGCAGCCAGCCACCGGACGCCATTCTCGATTTGCTGAGAGCAAGGCAGCACGAACGCGAAACTGTCGAGGTTGCACTTCGGCATCAACAGAATGAGCGAAAACGCAGATCAAAGCGACATGATGAGAACCCAGTCGAGACATGCGACCGTATTGGCAGGCTACGAAATGCATGGGAGCAAGCCGATGACAGGACGCGATATGACCTTCGCTCAGAGGCGCACACCGCGATCAGAGACATTATTGCGGAAATCAGCTTCGATAGCAGCGAGCATTCCGCAGTTGTCATTGTTAAAAATGGTGTGAACGCCTACAGGGTCAAAGAAGGAACGATCAGCGGGCTATTTCAGGCATTTTATTCCTGAAATTAATACGGCTCGTGAGCAAAAAGTTCAGTGAACAAACTTTACCAATTTGATTGTCCGGGCCGCAGGCGATCCTTAATGTTTTCGGTGGCGACGTGGGCGTAATGCTGCTCAATCATCTGCAAGGATGTGCGCGTGTTCAGCGCCACGTCATAGATAGATGCACCGTTGATGAGCATTTTCGAGATATAATAATGTCGAAGTGAATAGGGTGTGCGTCTAATGCCACGATAGTCGTATTCGAGATCGGCGGCTTTCAGCAACTCGTTGAAGCTTTTCTTGAAGGAGGCAATCGGTTTGCCCTCGGCATCCGAAAAGACCGGATCGTCGCCGTTTGGCGCGCGGCCCACTTCCGTTTCGAACATTTGCCAAAGCATATGTAGGGCAGGGATTACGTCGAGAAGAGGAACCGACGTGCCATGTTTGCCCTTTCCGCGCACTTTCAAGCGAATGTCCTGTTGGCCGATTGGCTTGTTTTTTGTGTCCTTAAAACCGACGATATTGTCCCATGTAAGATTTTTTGCTTCAGTAGGGCGCATACCTGAATGGGCCATGATCTCGATATAGCAGTATAGCCGGATGCGATCTGCCTTGATGTTTTTGGGAGTGACTTTCATCGTCCAATGGCGACCGTCTTTCGCCAGAATACTCTTTGTCTTCGGTTGTAGCTGTGAGATGCGTGCGAGTGCGGCGTCGAACAGTGTCTTATATTCGTCGTCGCTGAAACCGGGACGCCTATTGTCTTGCCGCTTGAAGACGACCGGTGTTGGTATTGTGATTGGTTGGCAATAACCCCAACGAACAGCCTGCTGAAAGAGACCGCGGATGATAACCATCTCGCCCTTGATTGTGCTTAGAGACGCAATCTTGTGGGGTGCTGGGCGGGTGAAAACACGTCCGTCTTCGCGTTCACAGCGTATTTTGTCGATTTCACTGCCCGGCCCGGAAGTCCAGTATGTTTTTCGCCATTCGTGGTAACGCTCAATGTCTGGTGGGGTGATCTTGTCGATGGCTTTATTTCCGAAATAACCAATCAGGAAACGCCGGATTTTCGGGGGCCAATATGTGGCATGATCTGCGCTACGTTCTTTTCGTCCAGCTTCTGCCTCGACTTTGCGGATGAATTCTTCTGCCACTTCGCCGAAGGCATGCTCGACAATACTGAGGCCATGTTTCAGGCGATAGTTCTGCTCATGCCAGATTTCGTTGGCTCTGCGATAAGCTTCTGTATGATCTCTTGTCCCAAGAGATTTCCTAATCTGTCGTCCGTCCAACGTATAACGCATGGACCAATTCGTGCCGTCACGTTGGAAAAGTACAAAGAGATCGGAATTTTTCTGCTGTGTTGGGGAAAATTGCGGATGATCGGGGCGGTCCAGCACGGAACAAGGTCTCCAATGGAGTTACTACGGTAGCTCGGCTGCGCTAACACTGTGCTAACGCCGGATGACGTGTTCTTACCGCTTTTGCTGAAAACAAAGAGTTTTTTGGAAGGATGAAGCGATCTGTGCTAGTGCTGTGCTAACGTATTTCCATCATGCTTGAGGGCAAGAGAAGATAAAAACGTCAATGATTTCAATGAATTTTGGCGCACCCGGCAGGATTCGAACCTGCGACCTTTGGAATCGGAATCCAACACTCTATCCAGCTGAGCTACGGGTGCAGCGGTCACGCTTGAATCGCGTGCAGCGGTTGGTTCATACCCCAGCTTTCTTTCCGCATCAATGTCTAAAAATCAAAGATTTGCGAAACCTTGCCTGTTTTCGGGCGGGCAAGGGTTGTGGCCTGTTGCAGGCGGTGGCCGCGGGCTTTTTCTCGTGTCGGGGGCGATACGGCGTTTGACGTATTGCTTTTTGCCGAAATAGGCTTTCCCTTATAAGTAGTATGTTATTGCCGGTTCCGGCCGCTGTTTCGCTCCCTTTGCAAAGAGGCGGCCGCATTGTCGCAAAACCCTTTGCAACAAGGTGCAGGAAGCGGCCTCATCGCGTTAAAATTGGTGGGTAAATAGTCATACTTTTTTCGTTGATCAGGCACTGATCTGAACAGTGTGTTTGGTCTTCCGGCGATTAACTGTCAAATTATTATACAATATTAGTATCATCTACATTTATTTGGGATACAGTTTCGTGACGTTGTCGGTTATGATTTCGGCAAGGTAAGGAACGAATCAGGCGGGGGATCGGATGGCTTTGCGACTGGCACATAGCAACGGGCCGCGAACGGAAAAGGCCGAAAACGGCGGCGCCGAAGCGGCGCCTGTTGTGGCGATCGACTATGGGTTGCTGACGACGGCGATCAGCTATCACCTGCGGCACTCGCAACTTGCCGTGGCAAACGGTTTTGCCGATGTGCTGGCGGAGCGGGGATTGCGGCCGGCGGATTTTTCCGTTCTCGTCATTGTCGGCGGCAATTCAGGCCTTAAACAGAGCGATGTGGCCGAAGCGCTCGGCATACAGCGCGCCAATTTTGTCGCGATTGTCGACAGCATGGAAGAGAAGGGGCTGCTTGTCCGCCGCAGATCGGAAGAGGACCGGCGTGTCCATTTCCTCGACATGACGGACGAGGGCAGCCGGCTTCTCGAGCGTCTTTCCGATGCATGGCGCGATCGCGAGGAAAAGCTGATCGACAGGATCGGCGGCAAAAAAGCCCGCGACCAGTTGCTGGCGCTGCTTGGACGTCTGCGCGACTGATATCCCGATATCTCGCTGCGGATGCGAGACCCGCGGCCGGGCTCTCCTGAAACTCGCAGGGTGTGGCGAGGCGGCCTGGCCTTAGGCCGCAGCGGCCTTCAGTGTCTTCCCGGCGGACCTCCATGACAGCATGATGCATTGCGGGCCGATTTGCGTTGCAATTTGCCTGCGAAACCGTCAAGACGCATAGTCTGTTCGCAGCTTGCGGCCTATGCGCTGCACCAATGCGATGGACCGGAAAGGCCAAAGTCGGGAACGCCATGCTGAATATCGATACGAGTCATCCGCTTTATCGCCCCCTGTGGGTCCGGTTGCTCATTGTCGGCCTCTGCACCGCATGGGCCGTCATCGAATTCGTCAATCGTGAGTTTTTCTGGGGCACCCTCGTCGGCGGTATCGCCGCCTATGCGGCCTATGAATTGCTGCTGAAGTTCAAGCCGGCCAGCAATGACGCTGCAGGCAAGGATGGCGCAGATGAACCTGCCGCCGAAAACCCGCCCGCTGATAAAAACGATGCGGGCTGAAGCGCCCTTTATCTTTTGTTTTATGTTTGCCCCGGCCCAGGCTGATTGCGCATATTCAGCGGAAGTGCTCCCGGGTCCGAAGCATGCGGAGCGCCTGGTCGATCAGGAGATTGGCCGCCGTCATGCGCAGCGTCGCATTGTGCCGGAATGGCGGCTGCACCCGGTCGGGATGATTGCGGCGGGCGAAGGCGCGGCGCTTTTCCGCAAGCGTTGCGGCGGTATCGCTTTCCTGGATCGCAAGCTCGACTGAAACATCGGCAAGCGAGGTTTTTTCGAGATGGGCCGGCATCGGCTCCGGCTCCGCTTGAGGTTCTGGCAGTGGCGCGGGATCGGGTAAAAAGGCGAGATAGGCATCGAGATTGCCGTTCGCCGGGGGCGGGGCCTCGATATGCGTATCGAGAACGAAACCAGAGCTGAAACCGGCAATGCGGTGACCGGCGGGCGGCGGCGGTTCCGCGCCTTCCTCTTCTTTTTCCTGTTTCAGTCTTTCGACGACCGACTGGAAGACGGATTGTCCGAAGAGCATGCGGCTGTTCCCTGCGCCGGCCTTAATGATCCGGCTTTTATAGAGGCTGAAGGTGGTGTCGGGCTTGCCGGCGTTACGTGTTGGTCAACTTGCGGCTTTCATCCAGCACCAGATCGTAAAGCAGGCGGGCGCTGGGCGGCAGAACCCGGCCCTTGGTGGTGATGATGCTGTAAGGCTTGACCACGAGTTCGAAATCCGTCGGCAAAATGCGGGTTCGGCCGATATCCGCCTGCTGGCCGGCGACGAATTCGGCCATATCCTGCGCAATTGGCGCAATCGCATTCGTGTTGCAGACGAGGGCAAGGGTCAGCACCACGGATGGCGTGTTGATGACGTTGCGCGGCATGGCGACGCCATGGGTAAGGAACACATCCTCCATGGTTCTGCGCAAAAGCGCGCCGGGCGGCTGGAAAACCCAGTCGTAACCGGAGAGATCCTGCAATGTCACGGGCTCGCCGCGCAGCAGCGGGTGGCCTTCACGCACCACCAGACAGGCGCGCTCTATGCCGATTTCGTGGATGGAGAAGAGGCCGGGATCGAAATCATCGGGAATGCGGCCGATGATGAAATCGTGCCGCGCCGCCAGCAGTTCGCGCGCCAGCACGTTGCTGCTTTCCACCTGCACGTTGATTTCGATGCCGGGATAGGTGTCCATGGCGCGCCTGATGGCGGGAACGACGAGGCTGATCGCAGGCGCGGTGACGGCGCCGATATAGACCGAGCCGCCGCTGCCGGATTTCATCTGGTTCAGTTCGCGGCTCGCCTCGCGCAGTTCCAGCAATATGGTGCGGGCCCGACGCGCCAGCGCCTCGCCGAATTTCGTCAGCACCACGCCGCGCGAAGCCCTTTGACAGAGCGGGCTTTTGACAATTGCTTCCATTTCCGCGAGCATGCGCGAGGCCGCCGGCTGCGTCATGTTCATTGCGGCCGCTGCCGCGCTGACCTGTCCGTGCTCCTCGATCATGACCAGCATGCGCAGGTGGCTCATCTTCAATCCGGCCCGCAGCAAAGGGTTGTCCTCAAAGACGAAAAGAGCCTCTGTTGTTTGCGCCTGCTCATACACTTTTTGGTTGTTCATGCGTTGTCTCATACCCCTCATCGGTTATTGTATCGATTTAATATATCATAATTGATATATGGAAACCGATATATTCTATTTGACAGTTATATGGATTCAGAACAATTTGCGGAATGCCGGGGAGGAGCGGCAGCTGTTCCATTTCGCAATTGCGAAATCGGAGTAAGCGCAATGCGGCTTCTTCCTCTGACGGCATGAATTTCATGGTGCACCGCAGCATGCGGGCTCCAGAGAAGGACTCAAGGGAGAGAGTTAATGAAGTCCATTATTTCGCTGATGGCAGCTTGTGCCATCGGTGCTGCTTCTTTCGCAGTGCCGGCTTTCGCACAGGACAAGGGTTCCGTCGGTATCGCGATGCCGACCAAGTCGTCCGCACGCTGGATCGACGACGGCAACAACATCGTGAAGCAGCTGCAGGAAGCCGGTTACAAGACCGACCTGCAATATGCTGACGACGATATTCCGAACCAGCTTTCCCAGATCGAAAACATGGTCACCAAGGGCGTCAAGGTCCTCGTGATCGCGTCGATCGACGGCACCACGCTGTCTGACGTTCTGAAGCAGGCCGGCGAGCAGGGCATCAAGGTCATCGCTTATGACCGCCTGATCCGCAACAGCGGCGACGTCAGCTACTACGCGACCTTCGACAACTTCCAGGTTGGCGTTCTGCAGGCAACTTCGATCGTCGACAAGCTTGGCCTGAAGGACGGCAAGGGCCCGTTCAACATCGAGCTGTTCGGCGGCTCTCCGGACGACAACAACGCCTTCTTCTTTTATGACGGCGCAATGTCTGTCCTGAAGCCTTACATCGACAGCGGCAAGCTGGTCGTGAAGTCCGGCCAGATGGGCATGGACAAGGTCGGTACGCTGCGTTGGGATCCGGCAACGGCCCAGGCCCGCATGGACAACCTGCTCTCGGCTTACTACACCGACGCCAAGGTTGACGCCGTTCTGTCGCCTTACGACGGTCTTTCCATCGGCATCATCTCCTCGCTGAAGGGCGTTGGTTATGGCACGAAGGACCAGCCGCTGCCGGTCGTTTCCGGTCAGGACGCTGAAGTTCCTTCCGTCAAGTCGATCATTGCTGGCGAGCAGTACTCCACCATCTTCAAGGACACCCGCGAACTCGCCAAGGTGACCGTGAACATGGTCAACGCTGTCATGGAAGGCAAGGAGCCGGAAGTGAACGACACCAAGACCTATGAAAATGGCGTCAAGGTTGTTCCGTCCTACCTGCTGAAGCCGGTTGCCGTCACCAAGGAGAACTACAAGCAGGTTCTCGTCGACGGTGGTTACTACAAGGAAGACCAGCTGAAATAAGCTGCAAGACACATGCGGGGATGGCTTGGCGTCATCCCCGTTTTTCCATAAAAATAAAAACGCCGGAATTAATCGGGCGCTGGATTACGATATGGCCAATACCATTCTCGAAATGCGGAACATCACCAAGACGTTTCCGGGCGTGAAAGCGCTTGAGAACGTCAACCTCAAAGTGAAGGAAGGTGAGATCCACGCACTCGTCGGTGAGAACGGCGCGGGAAAGTCGACCTTGATGAAGGTCCTTTCCGGTGTTTACCCCGCCGGCACCTATGAGGGCGAAATCCACTATGAAGGCGCTGTGCGGAATTTTCGCGCCATCAACGACAGTGAAGATATTGGTATCATTATCATTCACCAGGAGCTGGCGCTGGTGCCGCTTCTGTCGATTGCGGAAAACATCTTCCTTGGTAACGAGGTTGCTTCGAACGGCGTCATCAGCTGGCAGCAGACCTTCAACCGTACCCGCGAACTTCTAAAGAAGGTGGGTCTGAAGGAATCGCCCGAGACGCTGATCACCGATATCGGCGTGGGCAAGCAGCAGCTGGTCGAAATCGCCAAGGCGCTGTCGAAGAGCGTGAAGCTGCTCATCCTCGATGAGCCGACGGCTTCGCTCAACGAAAGCGATTCCGAGGCGCTGCTCAACCTGTTGATGGAATTCCGCAATCAGGGCATGACGTCGATCATCATCACCCACAAGCTGAACGAAGTGCGCAAGGTGGCCGACCAGATCACCGTGCTGCGCGACGGCATGACGGTGAAGACGCTCGACTGTCACCAGGAAGAAATCAGCGAGGATGTCATCATCCGCAACATGGTGGGACGCGATCTCGAAGATCGTTATCCGCCGCGCGATGTGCCGATCGGCGAGACCATTCTCGAAGTCAAGAACTGGAACGCCTATCACCAGCAGCATCGCGACCGCCAGGTCCTGCACGATATCAACGTCACCGTGCGCAAGGGCGAAGTCGTCGGCATTGCCGGTCTGATGGGGGCAGGGCGCACCGAATTCGCCATGAGCGTGTTCGGCAAGTCCTACGGCCACAGGATCAGCGGCGAAGTGCTGATCGACGGCAAGCCCGTTGACGTCAGCACCGTGCGCAAGGCGATCGATGCCGGGCTTGCCTATGTCACGGAAGACCGCAAGCATCTCGGTCTCGTGCTCAACGACAATATCCTGCACAATACCACGCTCGCCAATCTGGCCGGCGTATCGAATGCCAGCATCATCGACGACATCAAGGAAATGAAGGTGGCGAGCGATTTCCGCACGCGTCTTCGCATCCGGTCGTCGGGCATCTTCCAGGAAA
Organism: Agrobacterium tumefaciens; assembly: GCA_017744915.1. Taxonomy (GTDB): domain Bacteria; phylum Pseudomonadota; class Alphaproteobacteria; order Rhizobiales; family Rhizobiaceae; genus Agrobacterium; species Agrobacterium tumefaciens_I. The sequence goes on along the minus strand of JAGIAH010000007.1, from coordinate 68,328 downwards.
CGGTCAATCTTTCGGGCGGCAACCAGCAGAAGGTTGTGCTCTCCAAGTGGCTGTTCTCCAATCCCGACGTGCTGATCCTCGACGAACCGACCCGCGGTATCGATGTCGGCGCGAAATATGAAATCTACACCATCATCAACCAGCTCGCTGCCGATGGTAAAGGCGTTCTGATGATCTCATCGGAAATGCCCGAACTGCTCGGCAATTGCGACCGCATCTACGTCATGAACGAAGGCCGCATCGTCGCTGAATTGCCGAAGGGAGAGGCGAGCCAGGAAAGCATCATGCGCGCTATCATGCGCTCAGGGGAGAAGAACTCATGAGTTCGGCAAACACAACAAACGAAGAAAGTAACGTCGTCTCGATCTCGTCCTATATTCGCGCCAATATCCGCGAATACGGCATGCTGATCGCGCTCGTCGCCATCATGGTTTTCTTCCAGTTCTACACCGGCGGCATCCTGTTCCGCCCTGTGAACCTGACCAACCTCATCCTGCAGAACTCGTTCATCGTCATCATGGCGCTGGGCATGCTGCTCGTCATCGTGGCGGGGCATATCGACCTTTCGGTCGGTTCCATCGTCGCCTTCGTCGGCGCCATCGCGGCCATTTTGACCGTGCAATGGGGCATGAACCCGTTTCTCGCGGCGCTGATTTGTCTCGTCATCGGCGGCATCATCGGTGCGGCCCAGGGTTACTGGATCGCCTATCACCGCATTCCGTCCTTCATCGTGACGCTGGCGGGCATGCTGGTGTTCCGCGGGTTGACGCTGTTCGTGCTCGGCGGCAAGAATATTGGCCCTTTCCCGACCGATTTCCAGATCATCAGCACCGGCTTCCTGCCTGATATCGGCGGCATTGAAGGCCTGAACACGACATCGATGATCCTGACGTTGCTGATTACGGTCGTGCTGTTCTATCTCGCATGGCGCCGTCGCGTCGTGAACGTGAAGCACGGCATCGACGTGGAGCCGTTCGGTTTCTTCATTGTGCAGAATCTGCTGATCTCTGGCGCTATCCTGTTCCTCGGTTACCAGCTGTCCACCTATCGCGGCCTGCCGAACGTGCTGATCGTGATGCTGGTGCTGATCGCGCTTTACAGCTTCGTGACGCGCCGCACGACCATCGGTCGCCGTGTCTACGCCATGGGCGGCAATGAGAAGGCGACCAAGCTTTCGGGTATCAACACCGAACGCCTGAGCTTCCTCACCTTCGTCAACATGGGCGTGCTGGCCGGTCTTGCCGGCATGATCATCGCGACCCGCCTGAACTCGGCGACGCCGAAGGCCGGCGTGGGCTTCGAGCTGGACGTGATCGCGGCCTGCTTCATCGGCGGTGCTTCGGCTTCCGGCGGCGTTGGCAAGATCACCGGTGCGGTCATCGGCGCCTTCATCATGGGTGTCATGAACAACGGCATGTCGATCGTCGGCCTCGGCATCGATTTCCAGCAGATGGTCAAGGGCCTCGTGCTGCTCGCCGCCGTGTTCTTCGACGTTTACAACAAGAACAAGGGCTGATCGGCCCATCCCTATCGCAGTCAAAAAAGTGGCCGGTTTCCGGCCACTTTCATAAGATGCAGGCGTTATGCGCCGAAGAGAAGAGATAAGGCGCGTTGCGCCGGAGGAAGGAAATCCCGTGCTCATTTCACAGATCAAAGATGCCAGTGGCAACATCACCGTAGCGGTTCGCGAAGAAGGCGGGCAGGCGCGCGCCGTCAAGGGTGCGGCCTCGGTTTATGCACTCGCCATGGAAGCCGCCAATGGCGGCAAGAGCCTTGCCGATGTCATTTCCGCCCATGGTCTGGGCGATGCCGTCGATCTCGAAAAGGCCTATGCCGAAGGCCGCTTCCTGCCGCCGATCACCCATCCCGATCCGGCGCATCTGCATCTGACCGGCACGGGCCTCACCCATCTCGGTTCGGCTGCGACGCGTGACAGCATGCACAAGAAGACCACGGAAGCGGCAGAAGAAAGCCTGACGGATTCCATGAAGATGTTCCGCATGGGTCTTGAAAACGGCAAGCCGAAGGCTGGCGAAAAGGGCGTGCAGCCCGAGTGGTTCTACAAGGGCAACGGCCATGTGGCGGCAGCGCCGGGTGCGGCACTCACCTCGCCCTCCTTCGCGCTCGATGGCGGCGAAGAACCGGAAATGGCCGGCATCTACGTGATCTCCGACAAGGGTGAAGCGGTTCGCATCGGCTTTGCCGTCTCGAACGAGTTTTCCGATCACGTCACCGAGCGGATCAACTATCTCTATCTCGCCCATTCCAAGCTCCGTCCGGCCAGCTTCGGCCCGGAAATCCGCGTCGGCGCCCCGCCGTCGGACATTCGCGGTACTTCGCGCATTCGCCGCGGCGACAAGGTCATCTTCGAAAAGCCCTTCGTTTCGGGTGAGGACAACATGTCCCACACCTTCGCGAACCTCGAATATCACCACTTCAAATACGGCCTGTTCCGTGCGCCGGGCGACGTGCATGTGCACATGTTCGGCACGGCGACGCTCTCCTTCGCGGAAGGCATCAAGCCGGAAGCGGGCGACGTGTTCGAGATCGAGGCCGCCGGTTTCGGCCTGCCGCTGAAGAACCCGCTTGCCGTGGATGCGGAAGAAGAGATCACCGTTCGCCAGATTTGATCTGCGGACTGCGCGTGAAAAATGGTCGGGGGAGGGCCCCTCCCTCGACGTTATCCTCGGGCTTGTCCCGAGGATCTGCAGCCGATTGATTTTACGCTACGTGGTTGGGTCCCCGGGACAAACCCGAGGATGACACGAGATGATAGCTCTTTCATCCCACTATCCCTTTGTGCGTCGAGCAACTTTCAACCACTCGCCTTACTCAGACCCCGCAGCTTGTCTTCAGGTGGGAAACATCCGCCAAAGCGATAACGGAGCGACTTTGCCAGTAGTCATCCTGTCTTAGGTGGGTAATGCTTCCGGACCCTGCCGGAAAGCTGACATAGCCGGCGGTTTCTATTGGCATCTTGATCCATGCTGCGATGACGAAAGTAAGAGCGAAGCCGTGGGTAACGATGACCTGCGTGGGGCATCGCCGCGAAATAATGGTGTTTACAGAGCGATACACTCTTTCCGCCACCTCACGTCTCGTTTCGCCATCGGCGATTCCGCCGCGGTGATCCATCCTGTTATGATCAGGAGCGGGGATTTGACGGGCGTCGAGCCATTCCTGTGGCATACCGCCAGCCGAGCCGTAGCTGATTTCCCGCAGGTCACTTGTAGTTTCAAACGGGCGCTTGAGATGTTCAGCAAGGATTGCCGCAGTCTGGGAGGCCCGGAGAAGATCGGAACTGAAGATTTCGACTGATGCGCTGCCGATCAAGCTCATAAGCTTGGCAGCTGTCGCTTCCGCATCGACCCTGCCTCTGGGTGTCAGCTCGGTGTCATACCAGCCCCCGACCTTGTTCTCGACATGGTGGATGGACTGAGTGTGCGTGACGACAAAAATGTTCTTCATAGCGCTTCTTCCGGGTGTTGGACTTACTCCAATCCCCACAGCTTGCCTTCCCCGACCTCCACCGAATTACCCGCGGGATCGCGGATATAGACGGAATAGCTGTCATTCGGCCAGCGGTGATAATGTTCTACGGGAATTCCGAGTTCTTCGAAACGGGCCTTCCAGCCGTCCACCTCTGACCTGTCTTTTGCATAAAAGCAGAAATGACCTTGTCCGACCGCGCCGTGGCGGGGGATCGGATTGACGGGGTCGGCCCTGCGGGATTGCTGCGGATCGAAGATCAGCAGCATCTGCTGCCCGCATCTGAGGAAGATGAATTGCCCCGGCAGCCTGCGCACCACGTCCAGCCCGAAGACATCCCGGTAAAAGGCTTCGGCGGCATCGAGATCATCCACGTAGATTGCGGTTTCCATAATGGCGGCTGGCGGTCGCATGGTTCCTCCCGGCGGTTCAGAAATTCCGGCGGCGGAACGCCTCGGAAACCTATGTCTTTGTTGTGTAGGTCAGCACCGTCAGATCATGTTTGCCGACGCCGCGCTCGAGAATGGTCCAGCCGCAGTTGGTATAACACGTTTCCAGATCGCGCTGGCAACAGAGATAGCTGGTCTCATGTCCAAGCTCGGCGGCCCTTTGTGTCGCCGCCTGCATCAGGGCGCGCGCAACGCCCGCGCGCCGGCGGTCTTCCTCCACCCACAATGCCGCGACCCAGGGCAGATATTGCGGGCGTTCTTCGAGATCGCAATGGATGAGGAAGGCGGAGCCGACATAAGTGTCGCCATCATGGGCAACAAAACCCGTGGGCAGCCTGTGGGGATTGGTCATGTCCTTCAGGTGTTCGGCGACATCACCGACCTGAAGGCCGCTATCCTGCCACCATGCCGTCCAGACACGCTCCGCGATGAGAGGACCATGGGTCTGGCAGTCGCGATAGTCGGAAATGCTGTACAAAACCCTCTCCCGACCGGCCTGCCAAGAGAGGATCGAGGCCGGAGCATGCATTCAAATCGATGCCGCGATTTAAACGGTCGAGGCGTGCTTTCGCAACCGCTAACTTATCGCACCGGTTCAGGGTTTCGTGGCCGTCACATGCAGCCAGTCGGTGGGAAGATTGTCGTAACCGCTGCCCTGCCGGGCCTCGATCTCCACGCCGGACCAGTCGAATTGCCCGTAGGCATGTTCAAGCCAGGCTCTGGAAGGATAGTTGTAATAACGGCCGAACATGTCGCGCCCTTCCGCTTCTCCCGCCTTGAAGCTCGCATAAAAAACGCCACCCGGTTTCAGCGCGGCATGGATGCGGCCGATGATGCCGGGGAGAGCAGGGCGCGGCACATGCAGCAGGCAGGCATTGGCCCAGACGCCGTCATAAAGCGCGGTCTCTTCGATATCCTCGAACAGCAACGTGCGGACGGGAATGCCAAGCCGTGCTTCAGCCGCCTTTGCGATCTCCGGTGTTCCATCGGTGGGATGAACATCGAAACCGGCGGCCAGCATATATTCGCTGTCCTGCCCGCCGCCGCATCCCAGTTCGAGAATGCTCGCGCCGGCGCGCAGCCGTGTCAGGAATGTTTCCAGATGCGGGCGGTCGGGATCCTGCCCCCTTGACGTATAGGCCATGGCATTGCCGGTATAAAAGCCGATCGTCTCGTTGTCCTTACCGGTCATGGTTCAACTCTGCGACTGGCTCTGGCTTTGTGATTGCTGCACGGTGACCGAGACATTCAGCGTCTCGCCGGCCGGGCCGATGCGCATGCCGGAGATCGGCGCGCAGTCGCGGTAGCAGAGGCCGGATGCGATGCGGACATAACGGTCGTCGGGGCAGATATTGTTGGCGGCGTCGAAGCCCACCCAGCCCAGCCCCTGAAGATGCACCTCGGCCCAGGCATGGGTGGCCGCCTGTTCCTCCACCTCTTCCATCATCAGGTAACCGGAGACATAACGCGCCGGCAGGCCCATCAGCCGGGCGGCGGAAATCAGGATATGGGCATGGTCCTGGCAGACACCCTTGCCGGCTTCCAGCGCCGTTTCCGCCGTGGTCTCGATGTCTGTCGCGCCGGGCACATACTCCACCTTGCGGTGAATATTTTCCATGAGGTCGTGCAGGCGGGCCAGCTCGCTGTCGCCGGCGCTCACCTTCACCAGTTCGCGCACAAGCTTTCCCGGTTTGGTGCGCGGCGTCTCGCGCAGGAAAAGCCAGAGCGGCGCATTGCCGATATGGTGGCCGAACACGCCGGCCTTGTCCTCGGTGCTGACGAAGCCGCTCGCCACCACCTTCACCCGCTGCTGCGGGCCTTCGGTTTCCACCAGTGCAACGCGGTTGCCGAAATGGTCGTCATAGGTCACTTCCACGGTGGCGCCGTCCACCGAGACATCCCAGTTCTCCACCGTCTGGCACGGGCCGGTCTGCGGCGTCAGGCGCAGCCGCTGCAACGCATAGGGCATCGGCTCGTCATAGACATATTCCGTCGTATGGGTGATTTTCAGACGCATAAGCTGTCCCCGTCCACGCGCTTATTGATAGAAGCGGTAGCCTTCCGTGATTTCCTGCCCCAATTGAGCATTGCGGTTGACGAACCTCTCCAGAAATTCGTGCAGGCCCTCGTCCATCACCCGGCCGATGGTGGTCGCACGCAGGCTGTCGCGAATGCTTTCCGCCGTGTCATGCGCCTTGTGCCTTTCACCGTAATCCTCGGCAATGTAATTGAGGTTGCCGGCGATCTTTTCGTAGCAATAGGCGAGCGAACGCGGCATGCGGCCGTTGAGAATGAGGAAGTCGGCAATATTCGACGGCTTGTATTCCGCATCATAGACCCAGCCATAGGAACGATGCGCCGAAACCGAGCGCAGGATGGATTCCCACTGCGCATTGTCGAGCGACGACCCCACATGCGCCACCGCCGGCAGCAGCACGTAATATTTGACATCGAGAATGCGCGCCGTGTTGTCGGCGCGTTCGATGAAGGTGCCGATACGGGAGAAATTGTAGAGATCGTTGCGCAGCATCGAGCCGTGGAAGGCGCCGCGCACCAGACCGGCGCGATGTTTGATGACATCGATGGTCTGCGGCAGCTCGGCGTGGCTGAGCTTGCGGCCGAGGATGTTCTTCAGCTCGATCCAGAATTCGTTGGTGGCTTCCCATGTTTCCCGCGTCAGCGCCGTGCGCACCATGCGGGCATTGTTGCGGCCCGCCTCGATGCAGGACATGACGCTGGATGGGTTTGCCTTGTCCCTTAGGAGATAATCGATCGCATTTGCCGCCGTCACCTTCTCGCGTGTTTCGAGAAAGGCCTCATGCACGCCTGCACTCTGCAACACGCCGTCCCAGTCCTCGTCGCCGCTGCCGCTGCGCGTCAGTGAAACGCGCAGGCCCGCATCGATGAGCCGGGCGATGTTTTCAGCGCGCTCGATATACCGGAACATCCAGTAGAGCCCGTTTGCCGTTCTGCCCAGCATGGCTTAGTCCTCCAGTACCCAGGTATCCTTGGTGCCGCCGCCCTGGCTGGAATTGACCACAAGCGAACCCTGTTTGAGGGCAACGCGGGTCAGTCCGCCGGGAATGATCTGCACCTTGTCCGAGACCAGGACATAGGGGCGCAGATCGACATGGCGCGGCGCGATGCCGTTCTTGACCATGATCGGCACGGTGGAGAGAGATAGCGTCGGCTGCGCAATGTAGTTGGAGGGGCGTGCTTTCAGCTTTTCGGCAAAAAGCGCCCGTTCCTTCTTCGTTGCGGTGGGGCCGACCAGCATGCCGTAACCGCCCGAACCGTGGACTTCCTTGACGACGAGGTCGGCGAGGTTGTCGAGCACGTATTTCAGGCTGCCCGGCTCGGAACAGCGCCAGGTCGGCACGTTTTCCAGCAGCGGCTTGCGGCCGGTGTAGAATTCCACGATCTCGGGCATGTAGGAATAGATTGCCTTGTCGTCGGAAATGCCGGTGCCGGGCGCATTGGCGATGGTGATGTTGCCGGCGCGGTAGACATCCATGATGCCGGGAACGCCGAGCGCCGAATCCGGCCGGAAGGTCAGCGGATCGAGGAAATCATCATCGACACGGCGGTAAAGCACGTCGATCGCCTCATAACCGCGCGTGGTACGCATCTTGACCTTGCCGTCCATGACGCGCAGGTCGGAACCTTCAACCAGTTCCACGCCCATCATGTCGGCAAGGAACGAATGCTCGTAATAGGCGGAATTATAGATGCCAGGGGTCAAAACCGCGACGCGTGGTTTGCCGGAACAGCCGGGCGGGGCGAGCGAGGCGAGCGACTGGCGCAGCAGATAAGGATAATCCTCCACCCGCCGCACGCGGTTTTCGTGGAAGAGTTCCGGGAACATCTGCATCATCGTCTCGCGGTTTTCCAGCATGTAGCTGACACCGGAGGGCGTGCGGGCATTGTCTTCCAGAACATAGAACTGGTCTTCGCCGGTGCGGACGATATCCGTGCCGACGATGTGGGTATAAACGCCGCCGGGTGGGGTAAAGCCGATCATTTCCGGCAGGAAGGCTTCGTTCCTCTCGATGATCTCGCGGGGGATGCGCCCGGCGCGGATGATTTCCTGCTTGTGGTAGATATCGTCGAGGAAGGCATTGAGGGCGAGGACGCGCTGTTCGATGCCCTGGGCCAGTTTGCGCCACTCACGGCCGGAGATGATGCGCGGGATAATATCGAAAGGGATCAGTTTTTCTGAACTGTCGGCGTGACCATAGACTGCGAAAGTAATACCGGTTTTTCGAAAGATGTTTTCCGCGTCTTTTGATTTCTGGATCAGGTGCGCCCTGTCCTGTCGGCTGTACCACTCGTTATAGTTTTCATATGGGCTTCGCGGCGTGTTGTCCGCATTTATCATTTCGTCAAATGCCAACTTCGATGTCCCCTTTTTTGCCATTTGAATACAACGCCAAATGCAATGCAAGAACTATGCGGAGCTGCTCATGAAGATTTTTCAGGGGTCTATAGTTTTAAAAAAGAAGCGTTTTTCTGGTTTTAGCCTATAAATGCGGCATTGGCGAATGGGTTGCGCGCCATGGCGGGGTGGAGGAGTGCGGCGGACCTGTGTGTAGTGTGGGCGAATGCACAAATTTTATTCGTTCGCTTTCGGCTGATGAATTATGGGGGTCGCATCAGAAAATCTGAAAGATGCGATCACGAAAACGCCTTTGACCTTTTGCGGCGATGGCGATACCGGCTTGCTGGCCGGTTCCGGTCATTCGCCGGTTTGCGCCTGGCCGCACAATATCAATTCGCCACATGCCCATGTCCCGGCAACTTCCGGCGACACCGTCATGCGGCACAGGGGATGTTCCCATGTCGCTCGACCGTCTGGCTCCGGCCATCTTCGTCTTTCTCTGGTCGACCGGCTGGGTCACCGCCAAATATGCCGTCTATTATACCGGGCCGCTGACCTTCCTCTGCCTGCGGTATCTGTTGGCTGGCCTGCTGTTGTGGGCGATCTGCCGGTTTTCCGGCATTTCGTGGCCGAAGCAGCGTGCCGATGTCCTGCGGGCGATCCTGTCCGGCGTGTTTTTGCATGGCATTTATCTCGGCATGATCTGGTGGGCGATCGGGCAGGGCGTGCCGGCCGCGATTGGCGGCATTATCGCCGGCCTGCAGCCGCTGATGACGGCAGTGGCCGCCCGTTTCATGATTGGGGAGAGAATTTCGCCGCTGCAGCGCGCAGGTCTCCTGCTCGGTTTTGCGGGCATCGCCATTGCCGTGCTGCCGAAGGTCATGGCCACAGGCGCGCTTGGCATGTCAGTGCCGCTTTATGCCGTGGCGGTGAATGTGCTGGGCATGGTTTCGGTGACCTATGGCACGCTCTACCAGAAGAAATATGTCCATGGCGGAAACATCATGGCAGTGGCGACGCTGCAATATGTAGGCGCATTGCTGGTCACCGTTCCCTTCGCACTTTTGCTGGAGGATGGGCATGTGGACTGGAGCTTCGGGCTTGCCGCCACGCTTGGCTGGTCCGTGGGTGCCATCTCCATCGGTGCGGTGGCGCTGCTTCTTTATCTCATCCGCCGCGGGCAGGTCTCACGCGCCGCCTCGCTGATCTATCTCGTGCCGCCGCTTGCGGCCGTGGAAGCTGCGCTGCTGTTCGGCGAAACGCTGACACCCGCCATGATTGCCGGCACGGTTCTGGCGGTGACGGGGGTCTATCTCGCCAATCGCAAACCGGCCGCTCCGGTTGTTGTGCGTTAATTACTACAACCTCATATTAGGGGTTTGTTAACCATAAAATTATACCTCTCGTTAATCCAAAGATTTGGCGGGGGTTATATGTCTATTTCACGTCGTGGTGTTCTCATCGGATTGCCGCTGCTTCTGGCCGGCTGTGCCAATACCGGTATTGGCCAGCAGAGGCTCAATTATGCGGCAAAGCCGGAGGAGAAGTTCCCGCTTCCCGCCATGCATCTCGACAAGGTCAAGCCGGAGCTGCGCCGGCAGGAAGTCACCTATGACAGCAGCCACCCCGCCGGAACGGTGGTGGTGGATACGCCGGCGCGGCGGCTCTATTACATTATGGGCGATGGACGCGCCATGCGTTACGGCGTCGGTGTCGGACGGCAGGGTCTTGCTCTGAAGGGTGACGCCTATATCGGCCGCAAGGCGGAATGGCCGTCCTGGACGCCGACCGCAAACATGATGCGCCGCGATCCGCGCAACCTGAAATTCGCAGCCGGCATGCCGGGCGGCCCGAACAACCCGCTCGGCGCGCGTGCGCTTTATCTCTATCGCGGTGGCAATGACACCATGTTCCGCCTGCATGGCACCAACCAGCCGCAATCCATCGGCCATGCCATGTCGAGCGGCTGTATCCGCATGCTGAACCACGACATCATCGATCTTTATAGCCGCGTGCCGGTGGGTTCAAAGGTCGTCGTCTTGCAGGCGTGAGGGAGAGGCGGATTTTTCCGCCTTTGCCCGCCAAGAAAATGCCTGTATCCTTGGGTTGATTTTTTCGGCATGAGCCCAGTTTTGTGGTGGAAAATCAACCATGTGTAGAATGGCTCCCTTTATGTATTTAAGGGAGTTCTGCTATATCGGAAACGTGATTTCCGGTGTTCGAGACGTGTATCCATAAACGCATAATTGCGCTGTATCGAGCGTCGCACCACTTCAACGGGGACACATGAACATGGCAACTTTCGACTCTCTCTCCCGCTATCGCCCGCAGGCACTCGGGGCGCTGCGCATCATGACGGCGCTGCTTTTCATTTCGCATGGAACGCAGAAGCTGTTCGGTTTCCCGACATCGCAGATGGACGGCTCCCTGCCGACGATGCTCTTGGTGGCAGCGATTCTGGAACTTGTCGGCGGCATTCTCGTGCTGGTCGGGCTGTTCACGCGTCCCGTCGCCTTCATCCTGTCCGGCCAGATGGCGGTCGCTTATTTCATGGCGCATGCGCCGAGCAATTTCTTCCCGGCCCTGAACGGTGGTGATGCCGCCATCCTGTTCTGCTTCATCTTCCTCTATCTGTTCGTTGCCGGTCCGGGCGCTTTCTCGGTGGATGAACGCCGGGCCTGATCTGCCCGCTCATCGTCATCGATCTCTTTTGTCGAAGCCCCGCATGGTTATACCGTGCGGGGCTTTTTTTGAAAAAGGATTGAAACTTCGGCCGCTGCCGAAGCATAGATGCTTGTTTTCGAGTTAAGAACGGGTCATCCTCGACACAGTTGGAAAATCGATCCGTGACCCCTCAGAACACCATCGCCCGCGAATTGCTGCTTCTCGCCTTGTTGTCCACGCTGTGGGCCGCGTCTTACACCTTTATCAAGATCGGGGTGGAGACCATCCCGCCCATCACCTTCATCGCATCGAGAACCCTGATCGCCGGCCTGCTGCTCTTCGTGGTGATCCGGCTGCGCGGACTGCGCCTGCCTACGGATTTTGCGACCTGGCGGCTGTTTTTCATTCAGGCCTGCATCAACAGCGTTCTGCCCTTCACGCTGATTGCCTGGGCCGAACAGAGCATCGATGCCGGTCTCGCCGTCATTCTCAATGCCACGACGCCGATCTTCACCTTTCTTCTGACCGCACTCCTCATCCGGCATGAGCCGGTCAGCGGGCGCAAGCTGTTCGGCACCATTGCCGGCATGACGGGCGTTTGCCTCATCATCGGCATGGAAGCGCTGAGCGGTGCGGGGGAAGCGATCTGGAGCCAGCTCGCGGTGCTGACGGCGGCGTTTTCTTACGCCTGCGCGGCGATTTTCGGCAAGAACTTCAAGGGGCTGGATCCGATCATGCCGGCTGCGGGATCGCTGATCTGCGGCGCTGTGCTGCTGTTGCTCGTCAGCCTGATCGCCGACCGGCCCTGGACCTTGTCGCCTTCGGCGGCGTCATTGACGGCACTCCTGTGCCTCAGCGTCTTTTCCACCGCGCTTGCCTTCATGATCTATTTCCGGCTGATGCAGACGCTGGGCTCGGTCGGCACCACGTCGCAGGCCTATCTCAGGGTGCCGGTCGGTGTCACCATCGGCATGGTGTTCCTGGGGGAAATGCCGACGCCCGCCATGTGGGTCGGCCTCGTCTGCGTGATTGCCGGTGTGCTGGCCATGACCTTGCCGTCGAGACGCCGGCCGGTTGCGCAGGGCGGTTGAAGACAAAGAAAAGCCCCGCTGGCCGTATGGCTGCGGGGCTTGATTGGCGAGTGGGTGCCGCTTGTTTCTTCTCCCCGAGGGGGAGAAAGTCGCGGCAGCGGGATGAGGGGGCGCGCCCTCGCCGGATCACGGAGAGCTTGCCCCCTCATCCGACCTTCGGGCCACCTTCTCCCCGGCGGGGAGAAGAAACGGGCCGCGACGCCCTCAATCCACTCAGAGCAACTTAGCGGTTACGGCCGCGATGGCCGTTGCCGGAAGCGCGCTTTTCCTGGCCGTTGCCGCCAGCAGGTGCGTGGCGGTTGGCGCCGCTGCCGCCGGGCTTGCGGGCGGGGCGGCGGTGCTTGCGCGGGCCGGCCGGGCGGCCTGCTTCGCCTTCCGCCTGCTTCACGCGCTTGAAGTCGGAGGTGACTTCCAGGTCGTTATCCGCTTCGCGCGGTGCATGGTGGCGGGACGGGCGGGATTCGCCATTGTGACGGCCGCCTTCACGCGGGCCGCGCTGCTGGCCGCCATTATTGTTGCGACCGCGATTGTTGTTGCCGCGCGAGGGGCTCGCCAGACCGGCCGGACGTTCGCCGGAGGCGACCGGGATTTCGATCTTCATCAGCTTTTCGATATCGTGCAGCAGGCGGGTTTCATCCGGTGCGCAAAACGCGATGGCGATGCCGTCGCGGCCGGCGCGGGCGGTACGGCCGATGCGGTGAACATAGGCATCCGGTACTTCCGGCAGGTCGTAGTTGAAGACGTGCGTTACGGCCGGAATGTCGATGCCGCGGGCTGCGACGTCGGTTGCGACCAGAACCTTGATCTCACCATCCTTGAAGCCCTTCAGAGCGCGCTCGCGCTGGCCCTGGCTCTTGTTGCCGTGGATGGAGGCGACCTTGAAGCCGATATGTTCGAGATGCTTGTAGAGCTTCTCGGCTCCGTGCTTGGTGCGCAGGAAAACGATGGCGCGGCCATCCGGGTTCTCGTTCAGCGACTTCTTGAGGAGATCGGTCTTGTCGTTCTTGCCGGCGACGAAATGGACATATTGCTCCACCTTGTCGGCTGCCTTGCCGGGCGGGGTCACTTCCACCTTGAGAGGATCGGTCAGGTAGCTGTGGGCCAGATCGGCAATCGCCTTCGGCATGGTGGCCGAAAAGAGCAGCGTCTGGCGCTTGGCAGGCACCATCTTCGAAATCTTGCGCAGGTCGTGGATGAAGCCGAGATCGAGCATCTGATCCGCTTCATCAAGCACCAGATAGGTGACCTTGGAGAGCGAGATGGCGTTGCGGGCGATGAGGTCCAGCAGGCGGCCGGGGGTGGCCACGAGGATATCCGTGCCCTTTTCCAGCTGCAGCTGCTGCTTGTTGATCGACGCGCCGCCGACAACCTGATTGATGCGCAGCGGCGTCTTCTTCACGAAGGAGCGCAGGTTTTCGCCGATCTGGTTCACCAGCTCGCGCGTGGGGGCGAGGATGAGGGTGCGGCAGGTGCGGTTTGCCGGACGGTCCGCCTGCTTCATCAGCATTTCGATGATCGGCAGGCCGAAAGCGGCGGTCTTGCCGGTGCCGGTCTGTGCGAGGCCGATCAGGTCACGGCCTTCGAGCAGCAGCGGAATGGCCTTTGCCTGAATGGGAGTGGGGGTGGTGTAGCCAAGCTGGGTAACGCTGGCCACAATCTTTTCGGAGAGGCCGAGTTCGCTAAAACTGGTCAATATACATTGCCTTTCGGGGCGCCAAAACAAACTCACCCGGAGCAGGGCTGCTGTCCGGTGGTTTCGGCGTCAAGAACCCCGCGTGAATTGGGAACTTGTGGGTTGGAATAACTTTCTGCGCATCAGTGCGGCAAATGCCGTCTTCTGTATTCTTTGCGCTTTTCCTTCATGCGGGCCAGATTCCTTTTTTAAGGATGTTTTCCGGTCATACGCTGCAGCTCACGCGGCTGCCAAAGGTGAAAGCTTGACGGGGATGTGGGCGTTTTGTGCGTTAAAGTCAAGCGATAGTTTTGTAACGCCACCGCCAGCCGGCGCATGGCAGCCATGCGTACCAGTGACCGGCGGCTGCCGGAGCGGTGCGCGCGCAAGCGAAGAATTGTGGTTAAAAAAGGGTAACGAGACCGTTGGATACATAGCAAAAATAGATTTTCTCACATAACGTTTTTGCGACGGCGTCCGAAAATATTTGATTCGACCGAGGTGGGCTGCAGGGTGTGGAGTATCGATTGACCGAAGGCTGCGGGTTGCTGGAAAAGGCGTGCAGGGCCGTGGCCGCCCTGGACCTGCCCGCGTGCATCAAGGACAGCGAGCTGCATTATATCGTGGTCAATGCCGCTTATGGCCGGGCCATGGGGCGTGCGCCTGCCGCCTTTGAAGGCCACACCAGCCTTTCCCTTTCCGGCGATATTCGCGATGCCGAGCGTGAGGACAGGGAGCGCCGCGCGCTGGTCTTCGCCACCGATGAGATGATTGCCTGCCATGTCACGGGTTCCCAGGTGCCGCACACGCTCCGTTGCGAGCGTTTTACCGGCGATGACGGCAATCTTTTCCTGTTCGAAGTGTTTGAAGAGATGCCATCCGCCGTTCTGGAACGGGCGCCTCCCGCCGGCGATACGGCGGACCTGCTGTTCAACAGCGGCGTGATCGATTTTATCGACGCCGGCATCGTTATTTACGACCGGGAAAACCGGCTGGTCTACTGCAATGCCCGCTTTGCGGAATTTTACAGTGCTTTCGGCGTCGAGCTGAAGCCCGGCATCCGGCTCGAGGCGCTGATGGAGGCGCTCTATTTTTCGAGCGGTTACCGTGACGCGCAAGAAGGCGATCCGGCCTTCGAAGGCTGGATGCAGGAACAGTTGCGGGATTTTTCCCTGCCCTATCTGGAAAGGGTGGAGCAATTCGCCGATGGCCGCTGGGTGCGAATGGTCAACAAGCGGCTGGAAAACGGCATGCTCGTGGGGCTGCGTATCGATGTGACCGAGTTCAAGGCGCATGAGACGCTTTTGAGCTCGCAGATCCGCGAAACCTGGTCGCTGCGCGCCGCACTGGAACAATTGCCGGTGGCGGTGTTCCTGCGTGATCAGGACCGGCGCCTGACCTTTGCCAACGCGGCCTACGAGAAATTTCTGGATGGCAACCTTGCCGATCTTATCGGCAAGACCGAATGCGAGATGTTTCCGGAGGAGGGGCCGCAGTTCCAGCGGGAAAACGAGCATATTCTGCAAACCGGGGAGTCTATTGAAAGGACGGCAAACGTTCAGCTTTCGGATGGCAGTACCGTTCCCATCATCACCCGGCTCGGCCGGGTCGCGACGCCCGACGATGAATATTATCTGGTGGGTTCGGTGACCGATGTCAGCCTGCTGCAGGACCGGGAAAAGGCGCTGATCGCCGCGCAGGCCGAAGCCGAGGCGTTGCACCGGCAGCTCCAGGCGGTTCTCCGCGCCTTGCCGGTGGGCGTGCTTCTGCTCAACGCCGATCTCGTCATCGAATATGTCAATCCGTTCTTCTACCAGGTCTGGGGTGAGATCGGTGGCGAGAAGTCGCTTGTCGGCAAGAGCTATCGCGAATTCATGGAGATGAATTTCGACAGCGGCCTTTACGATTATGGCGGCAGGTCCTTCGAGGAGGTCTATGACGAGCGGGTGCAGCGGCTGGCCGAAGATGCGGTCCTTGCCCCCCGCGAGGTGCGCAGCAAAAGCGGCAAGGTGACCGTCATTTCGAAAACCCGCCTCGAAGGCGGGAAGATCCTCAGCACCTATGCCGATGTGACCGACGTGCGCATGCGCGATGACGAGATCAGCAAGGCGAAGGCGGAACTGGAACGCGTCGGCGAATATATGCAGGGCGCCACACGGGCCATGGCGCAGGGGCTGGTGCTGGTCGAAGAGGGCACGATCATCATGTCCAACGAGGCGATGGCGCGGATGTTCGAGGTGCCGCCGCATCTGCTGGAACAGGGCCGCAACTGGGCCGGCTTCTTTGCCCATTGCGCCGGGCGTGGCGATTTCGGCTCGGCCGCGGAGGCTGGCGAGACGCTGCGGGTCTGGAGAGAGAATATCGCGGCCAACAGGCCGTTTTCCTGGCTTGTCCATGCTGCCGGAAAAACCTGGCTCAACCTGGAAGCCACCAACAGTTCCGGCAACTACTGGCTCATCATCGTTACGGATGTAACCGAGATGAAGATGCGCGAGGAGGAGTTGCAGCGGCTGCTTTCCCGTGCGGAAGCGGCGGATCGGGCCAAATCGGAATTTCTGGCCAATATGAGCCATGAGATCCGCACGCCGATGAATGGCGTGCTCGGCATGGCGGAGCTTCTGGCCAAGTCCAAGCTCGACACGCGCCAGAAGACCTTTACCGACATCATCGTCAAATCCGGCAATGCGCTTTTGACGATCATCAACGACATTCTCGATTTCTCCAAGATCGAGGCCGGGCAGATGAAGCTGCGCAGCGTGCCTTTTGATCCCGCGGAAGCGGTGGAGGATGTGGTCTCGCTCCTCTCTTCGGCGGCGCTGGAGAAGGACATCGAGCTGATCGTCCGCATCGATGCCTCGGTCTCCGGCAAGGTCATCGGCGATGCCGGCCGTTTCCGCCAGGTCGTCACGAATATCGTCGGAAATGCCGTCAAGTTCACGGAAACGGGGCATGTGCTGGTCGAGCTTTCGGCGCAGTCGGCGGAAGCCTCGGAGACGATTCTGTCGCTGCGTGTGGAAGACAGCGGCATCGGCATCCCGGCCGACAAGCTGGAAACGATTTTCGACAAGTTCAGCCAGGTCGATGGCTCGGCAACACGGCGCCATGAGGGAACGGGGCTGGGGCTGGCGATCACGGTCGGCCTCGTTGGCCTGTTTGACGGCAAGATCAATGTCGTCAGCGAAGTCGGCAAGGGCTCCGCCTTCGAGGTCAATATTCCGTTTCAGGTGACGGAACGACGGCGGGACGCGCCGCCGCTTTCCGTGCCGATCGAAGATATCCGGGTGCTCGTCATCGATGATAACGACGTCAACCGCCGTATCCTGACGGAACAGCTGCGAAGCTGGGGCATAGACGGCCATGCGGTGGAGGATGGGCGCTCCGGCATCGCCGTGCTGCAGGAAGCAGTGGCCCTCGGTTTTGCCATCGACGCCATCATCCTCGATTATCATATGCCGGTCATGAACGGGCTGGACGTGGTGGAGCGGATCCGGGCGGATGCGCGCTTTGACGATATCGCCATTGTTTTCCTGACCTCGATGGATGTCGTCGGCGACGAGACGCTGTTCACCGATCTCAACGTGCAGGCGCATCTGATGAAGCCGGCGCGGGCGCGGCTGCTGCGTTCCACCCTGTTCGACGTGGTGCGTGATGTGCGGTTGAAGCGTACGCGGCCGCATTCGTTTGCGCGGGAAGCCGACGGTCGAGGAAACCGGCCTGATAGCCGAACCGCCGAAAGGAAACAACGGGCCGAAGTTCCGGCCACGGCTCCCGACCGCAGCCGGCCGTGCCTTCTCGATGTGCTGGTGGCCGAAGATAACGACGTCAACCAGATTGTCTTCACCCAGATCCTGCAGCAGGCGGGTTTGCGCTTTTTGATCGTCGGCAATGGCAAGAAGGCTGTTCAGGCGTGGGAGGAGTATAATCCCGCCCTCATCCTGATGGATGTCTCCATGCCGGTGATGAACGGCCATCAGGCGACGCTCGCCATTCGCGCCGCCGAACAGGCCGCGGCCGATGGCCGGCATGTGCCGATCGTCGGCGTCACCGCCCATACGCAGGAGGCGGACCGCGAACTCTGCCTGCAGGCGGGCATGGATGATTATCTGTCGAAGCCCATCAGCCCCGAAATTCTCGAGGACAAGATCGCGCAATGGCTGGGGGGCGACATGCCGCGCCGGGACGCGCCGGGCGTGTGACGATGTATGCGGGTCGCGTCGGCGGCTTGTGAAAATGCTTCAGGCGGAGGGCCTGGTGCCGCAGAGCATCTCTCTTTTTCCGGCAAAACCCTTACGTCGTTCGAGGTCAAAACCGGCGGCGATGAGGTTGCGGCGGACGAAACCGGCGGCGGCATAGGTGGCGAATGTGCCCTGCGGTGCCGTTTTCGCGAAAAGCGCCTGCATGATCTCCAGCGACCACATGTCCGGGTTGCGCGCCGGTGCGAAGCCGTCGAGAAACCAGGCGTCGAAGCTTTCCCCGCTATTGGAAATACCGGTGAGCGCCTCACCGCAGACCACCGTCAGGCGCGTTGCGTCGTCCAGTTCGATCTCGACCCGGCCTTGAGGTTCTGCCGGCCAGCGGGCGACGAGCGCCTTGCGTTCGGCGTCCACTTCCGGCCAGCGGGAAAGTGCGCGGTCGATCTCGTCCGCCTTCATCGGGTAGAGTTCGAAGGAGATGAAATGCAGCGTGGAGCGGCCGTTGCGGACCTCTTTCCATTGCCGCCAGGTCTCGCAGAGATTGAGGCCGGTGCCGAAGCCCAGCTCGCCGATGCGGAAGACACCTTCCCGTTCCAGCCAGCGTTGCGGCAGCCCGTTTCCGGACAGGAAGACATGGCCGCATTCCAGCCTGCCATCCGTCTGGCAATAAAAATGATCGTCAAAGGCCAGTGAATAGGGCATATCCCCGTCACGCCAGTCGAGCGGCGTCTGGTGTTCCCCGGTCGCTGGACCGGGCTCTGCGCCGGTCTCTCTGATAGTGTCGTTGGAATTTTTCATGGCTAAAGCCGATAATCCCGCTTTCGAACAGGGTCAATCACCAAGAACATCTTTGCCGCCTTCCGTGCCGCTCCTCATCGTCGGTGGTGGCATCATGGGCCTGTGGGCTGCGGTGAAGGCGGAACGGCTCGGCATCGATACGCTCCTGGTGGAGGCTGACCGTCTGGGTGGTGGCGCGAGCGGCGGGCTTCTGGGCGCCTTGATGCCGCATATGCCGGATCGCTGGTCGGACAAGAAGCAGTTCCAGTTCGATGCTCTCGTCGCGCTGGAAGCGGAAATCACGGGGCTGGAGGCGGAAACCGGGCTTTCCGCCGGTTATCGCCGATGCGGCCGGATCATTCCACTGCCCAGGCCACATCTGCGCACCATCGCCGAGCGGCATGAGCGGGATGCGGAGGAAAACTGGCGATCGGGCGAGCGCCGGTTCCATTGGTATGTTGGCGACAGGCCGTCGGTTGCAGGTTGGGTGGAGGATGCGGCGGGCCAGGCGGGTTTCGTTTTCGATACGCTGGCGGCGCGGGTGTCACCACGCGCCATGATCGCGCTGCTCTCGGCCTTTCTCCACAAGGCGCGGCATGTGCAGGTGGCGGAAGGTTGCCGCGTCGTTTCCCTTGATGTGGATGCTGGGCGGGCGGTTTTGTCTTCGGGAGACGAGATAAGCTTCGGCCATGTCGTGGTCGCCAACGGCCACACTTCCTTTCCCCTGATCCGTGATGCTCTCGGGCTGGAAGCGGGTATCGTGCTCGGGCAGGCGGTGAAGGGGCAGGCGGCGCTTCTTGATGCCGCTGTTGACCCGGCCATGCCGGTCGTCTTTCTCAACGGTCTTTATATCGTGCCGCATGAGGATGGCACCGTTGCGATTGGCAGTACCAGCGAAGATTGTTTTTCCGATCCTTTCAATACCGACGAGAAACTCGAAAAACTGCTCGCCGATGCCTGTACCATCGTGCCATCGCTTGGCAACGCGCCGGTGCTCGAACGCTGGGCCGGCCTGCGCCCGAAGGCGGTGGGCAGGGACCCGATGGTGGGGGCGATCACCGGCCATCCGAAGCTCGTTGCGCTGTCGGGTGGTTTCAAGGTGAGCTTCGGTCTTGCCCATTTTCTTGCCGATGCGGCGCTGCAGGCCGTGTGCGGGAAGGAGCCCGCGGTGCCCTCCAGCTTTCGCGTTCAAGAACACGTGAGTATTGCCGTCGCGGACTTTAGAAAGTTCTGATTAGGCCGCTTACGTCGTTAATCTGTCACGCAAATCACTTATTTGCTGGCCTGCAAAGAGGCCGGTTTGTCCGCATTTGCGGCGAGGTGACAGCGCATGCGATACGCCATTCATTTCACGCCTTCCCCCAATGACCCCCTGACGCAGGCTGCCGCCGCGTGGTTGGGGCGCGACGCCTATTCCGGTCATGCGGTGGAGCCGCCGGGCATGATCGATCTCGGCATGCAGGAGATTTCCTACCATACGGCCCTGCCGCGCCGTTACGGTTTCCATGGCACCATCAAGGCCCCCTTCCGCCTTGCCGAGGGTCACTCCGAGGCAGCGTTGCTGCGCGACCTGATGTATTTTTCGGGCAGGCAGGATCCGTTCATGCTGCCACAACTGGTGGTGGCAAGGCACGACAATGTCTTCAGCCTCGTTCCCGAGCGTCCGTGTGAAGTACTGCATTTCTTTGCCGCCCGCGTGGTGCAGGAATTCGACCGTTACCGTGCGCCGCTCTCCGAGGCGGAAATCGAGCGTGCGGATCCGGACCGGCTTTCGGCCTCGCAGCTCACCAATCTGCATCGCTGGGGCAGCCCGCACGTGATGGATGAGTTCCGTTTCCAGATGTCGCTGACGGGCGGTGTGGAACCCTCCAGCAGCCAGCGGATCGAGCGGGCCGTGCGCAAGGTTTTCGAGCCCTTGCTCACCCGGTCACTGCAATTTTCCAGCCTGGCGCTTTTTATCGAGGATGAGCCCGGTGCGCCTTTCCGCGTGCATTCGCTGCATCCCATGGGCCGCGTTTCCGCCCGAAAGATTGCCTGAAGAGCACACCACCGCAATCGTATACAAAAAAGCATCGGAATGTCGGCAAGATTGATCTCGACATTCCGGATGCGGATGCTACCGTTCGGATATCGCATATCTGAAGCGCGTGTCGGCCGTTCCGGGTTGTCGCGCTTCGGAGGTCTGTTTTATGCCTCCCGAAACTGGCTTCTGCCTCGGGAGAGATGGTCTGGGTGGCTGAATGATTTCCGAAAATTACTCCCGCAATCTGGTGGGCTATGGCCGCAACGTTCCCGATCCGAAATGGCCGGGCGGCGCGCGCATCGCCGTGCAATTTGTCATCAACTACGAGGAGGGTGGCGAAAGCTGCATCCTCGACAATGACAAGGCGTCGGAATCGCTGCTGTCGGAAATCGTCGGTGCCCAGCCGTGGCCCGGCCAGCGCAACCTGAACATGGAATCGATCTACGAATATGGCTCGCGCGCCGGTTTCTGGCGGCTGTGGCGCATGTTTACGGGTCTTGGAGTCACCACCACTGTTTATGGCGTGACCGCCGCCATGGCCCGTAACCCCGAGGCTGTCGCCGCCATGAAGGAAGCGGGCTGGGAAATCGCCAGCCACGGTTATCGCTGGCTGGAGTACAAGGATTTCTCCGAAGAGGAAGAGCGAAAGCACATCACCGAGGCGGTGCGCCTGCATGCCGAGCTGACGGGCGAACGTCCCTACGGCATGTATCAGGGCAAGCCATCCGATAATACGCTGCGCCTCGTCATGGAGGAGGGCGGTTTCCTTTATTCCTCGGATTCCTATGCCGACGATCTGCCCTATTGGGTGAAGGGCGTGGGTGATGAGCCGTTCCTGATCATTCCCTATACGCTCGAAACCAACGACATGCGTTTCGCCACGCCGCAGGGTTTCAATTCCGGAGATCAGTTCTTCACCTATCTGAAGGATGCATTCGACGTGCTTTACCAGGAGGGTGTCGAGGGCGCGCCGAAGATGATGAGCGTCGGCCTGCATTGCCGCCTTGTCGGCCGGCCGGGCCGGGCCGCCGCGCTGCGCCGTTTCATTGAATATGTGCTTGGTCACGAGAAGGTGTGGATCCCGCAGCGTATCGAAATCGCCCGTCACTGGCATGAACATCACAAGCCGGAGACGCTTTGATGGTGACGCGCGAGGAATTTGTTACCCGTTTCGGTGGTGTGTTCGAACATTCGCCTTTCATTGCCGAACGAGCTTACGATGCTGGCGGAGCGGGCCTGGAACTGACGGCGAAGGCGGTTCACGCGGCCCTTTGCGCGCAGTTCCGCACGGCTTCCGAGGCGGAAAGGCTCGGCGTCCTGCGGGCGCATCCTGATCTCGCCGGCAAGCTGGCGATTGCGGGCGAACTGACAACCGACAGCCGTAACGAACAGGCTGGCGCCGGGCTCGATCGGCTTTCGCCGGAGGAACATGCACGGTTCACCCAGCTGAACAGCGCCTATACCGAGAAATTCGGTTTTCCCTTCATCATCGCGGTCAAGGGCCTGAACAGGCACGATATTCTCTCCGCTTTCGAGACCCGCATCGGCAATGACGCGGCAGAAGAATTCGCAACCGCAACGGCGCAGGTGGAAAAGATCGCCTGGCTGCGCCTTTCCTCGATGCTGCCGGAAGGCTGAATTGGCGTGTACGGGCCGTTCTGCTAGAATCGCGCCGTCTGGAGACAAAGATCATGCGACCGTCCGAGGTGCTGGAAAAGAACAGGGAAGCGATCCGCGAAGCGACGAAGCGCTTCAACGTGGCAAACCCGCGCGTGTTCGGCTCCGTGGCGCGCGGCGAGGACCGGCCGGACAGCGATCTTGATATTCTGGTGGATGCGCTGCCGGGCACGACATTGTTCGACCTTGGCGGTTTGGTGGAGGAACTTAAGGGGTTGCTCGGGATCGAGGTCGATATCGTTACCGCAGGCGGTTTGCATTCGGATATCCGCGCCCGTGTTTTAAAGGAAGCGAAGGCAGTATGAGTGTGGAACGGCTCCTGCTCTACCTGAAGGAAATGGATGTTGCCGCCACGCGAATCACTGATTTCATTCGCGGTATGGATGAAGCAACTTTCGCCACCGATATACGTACCCAGATGGCGGTGATGATGGGCCTCGCCCTGATTGGTGAAGCGGTTGCCAAACTCGACAAACATGACCCAGCTTTCTCGCAGCAGCATGCGGAAATCCCGTGGCTGAAAATGAAGGGTATGCGTAATCTGATCGTGCACGACTATTTTCGTGCGGAACTCTCGGTCGTGTGGAAAACCATCACAGAGAGCATTCCCGATTTGCAGATGCGTCTTGCCCTTCTTCGAAACCGGCATGCCCAAGGTGAATGACATTTGACTGATTTTCTCGAGATACGGCCTCTCACCAAAGAGGCATTCGCATCCTTCGGTGATGTGATTGAAACAACCCCCTCTTCCATGCGGCATATCAACGGCGGCCAGACCGAGCGGCATCATGCGCTTGCCACGCCGGAGGCGGCGGGCGAGGGCGCGCGCATCATTCTCAACATCTTTCGGGGGCAGCCACGCGTCTTCCCGCACAAGATCGATATGATGGAGCGGCATCCGCTCGGCAGCCAGAGTTTTTCGCCGCTCTCTGGCCGGCCTTTTCTCGTCGTCGTCGCGGAAGATGAGGGCGGCAGGCCCGCCCGGCCGCAGGTGTTTCTGGCGCGGGGTGACCAGGGCGTGAATTACCGCCGCAATGTCTGGCATTATCCGCTGATGCCGTTGCAGGCGGTTTCGGATTTTCTGGTTGCCGACCGCGATGGGCCGGGTAACAATCTCGAAGAGTATTTTTTCGATGAGCCCTTCATGATCGCGGAGCCCAGCCTATGACCGGTTTGACAACCCATGTCCTCGACGCCGCCCATGGCACGCCCGCCGAGGGACTGACGATCGAGCTTTACCGGCTCTCCGGCGATCGGCGCGAGAAGCTGAAAACGGTGAAGACCAATAGCGATGGCCGGATCGATGGCGGGCCGCTGCTTGTCGGAGACAGTTTCAAGGCCGGAGACTATGAGCTGGTTTTCCATGCCGGCGATTATCTGCGCGGCAGGGGCGTTCAATTGGCGGAACCGGCCTTTCTTGACATCATCCCCATCCGCTTCGGCATTGCCGATGAAGGCGGTCACTATCATGTGCCGCTTCTGCTTTCGCCCTATAGCTATTCCACCTATCGAGGAAGCTGACCGTTATGATCTTTGCCGCCATCGCCGATATTCACGGAAACTGCGCAGCACTGGAAGCCGTGCTGGAGGATATTGCGAAGCAAGGCATCACGGACATCGTCAATCTCGGTGATTGTTTCAGCGGTCCGCTGGAGGCGGGTTTTACCGGCGACGTGCTGGTCGGCAACTGGATACCGAGCATTCGCGGTAATCATGACCGGGAACTGATCGAGCGCGCGCCGGAGGATATGGGCAGCTGGGAACGGCCGGCGCATGCGCAGCTCACCGCCGCGCATCTGGACTGGCTGCAGACGCTGCCCTTCAGCATGGTGTTCAAGGATGTCGCCTATTGCTGCCATGGTTCGCCGCGCGGCGATCTTGACTACTGGCTGGAAACGCTATCGCCGGAAGGCGTGCTGAAACTGCGGCCTCTCGCCGAAATCGAGGAGAGGGCGGAAGGTATCACCCAGCCGCTGATGCTGTGTGGCCATACCCATATTCCCCGCGCGGTGCAGCTTTCCGATGGCCGGCTGATCGTCAATCCCGGCAGTGTCGGTTGCCCCGGCTGGAAGGATGACACGCCTTTCGACCATCATGTCGAGGCCGGGCATCCGCTCGCCACCTATGCCGTGGCGGAAGAGACCGGGCGTGGCTGGCAGGTCTATTTCCGGAATATCCGCTACGACAATCTGGCCATGTCCGAAATGGCGCGGGTCAACGGTATTCCCTATCTCGCCGATGCGCTGACGAACGGGTGGCTCAAGCGCTGAATCACCCCTCGCTGGTCATCACCACGCAGGCATAGGATTGCGCCTTCAGCTCCTTGCAGGCTGAAACCGCCGAAGACTGGTCTTCGAAGCCGGTGAAACGGGCGCGGTAAAGCGTTGCCGATCCGCTTTGCACGGCCTCGGTATAGGGGGCGATCCCGGCATAGTTTCCGATGTTGGAGCGGGCGTTGGCAAGCAGCGAGCGGGCGGCGGCTTCGCTGTCGGTCGCGGCAATCTGCACTTCCCAACGGCTTCTCTGGCCGGTCGCAGCAGCGGCGGGAGCAGGTTTCGGAATGGCGGAGACCTGCATCATGTCGGCCATCTGGTTGTTGGCGGAGGCAATCTGCATGGCAACCGGGTCGGCGCGGCGTTCGGCGAACATCGGCAATGGCACGGACGTAGTAGGGGGCACGGATGCGGGGCGCGCGGAAGCAAGAGGCACGGCGGCGGCCACATCGAAGGTGCGGCTGACATTGGCGCTGGCGACGAGCTGTTCGGTATTGCGGCTCCTCGATGCCTGCGGCACGGCCTTGTCGAGCAGGGCCGCCATCTGGGCATCGCGGCTGCGGGCGGTCTTGCCACCCAGCACGACGCCGACGACGCGGCGGCCATTATGGTTGATAGCGCTGACGACGTTGAAGCCGGAGGCATTGGTGTAGCCGGTCTTGATGCCGTCCATGCCCTGATAACGATACATCAGATTGTTATGACCGCGGATGCGTTTTCCCCGGAAACTGAAGGATTCCATGGCGAAGAGGCCGTATTCCTTGGGAAAGTCCCGCTGCAGCGCCAGGCCGAGCTTGGCCATGTCGCGCGCCGTTGTCACCTGCGATTTGCTGGGCAGGCCGGAAGCGTTGCGGAACACCGTCTTCGACATGCCGAGCTGGCGGGCCTTCCGCGTCATCATTTCGGCAAAGCGCGCCTCGGAGCCGCCGAGATGATCGCCCATGCCTTCGGCCATGTCATTGGCGGATTTGACGATCATGCCATAGACGGCCTCGCGCACGGTGAAGGTCTGGCCCTGCCGTACGTAAAGCTTCGAGGGAATGGTGGAGGCGCCATTCTTCGACATCTTTATCTTCTGGTCCCAGCGAAGCCGGCCGGCATGCAGCGCCTCGAAGGTCATGTAAAGCGTCATCATCTTGGTGAGTGATGCGGGGTGGTTCAGTACGTCGGCATTACGGGCGGCCAGAACCTTGCCCGTATTGGCATCCATGATGAAATGGGCGTAACCGGCCTGCGCTGGCGACGCATGCAGCGAAAGGATCGCGCAAAGGAAGGCGAGTGCGAAGACCCATGCGCCCGCCATTCCCCGTTTGAGCGTTCCCGCCATTGTCCACCCCTTTTCGTTCGATTGCCGCAACGGGACAATTGTTACTGACACTTTCCGGCAACAAAACCGCTAAAACTTTAGAGATCGTTTTCATGCTTAATTAAGTATGAATTTCAACCCGCCGGTCGCCTCCACAATTTCCTTGAAAAGAAACCATCCGTCCGGTATGTTTGTAACCATGACAAATGCACATGAACGCAAGAAGCAGCCCGAGATCGTGCGCCGCAATCTTCTCGATTGCGCGGCGAAACTTGCTGCCGATCAGGGAGTTGCCGCACTTTCGGTGCAGGCGGTGGCGGATGCGGCAGGGGTGACCAAGGGCGGCCTGTTCCATCATTTCGCGTCCAAGCAGGTGCTGCTGGAAGCGGTGATGACGGACCTTCTTTCGGCGCTGGATGCGGAAATCGACGCGCTTGTCTCACAGGATTGTGAAGCTTACGGGAGCTTCACGCGAGCCTATGTGAACGCGGTCTTTGCCGATCGTGACCGGGAATCGGGCCGGCAATGGGCTGCGCTATCCGTGTCGATGGTCGGCGAGCCATCGCTTCGGCGCATGTGGACCGGCTGGTTCGAGGCGCGTCTTGCCCGTCATAAAGAAACGGATGACGGGGTGATACTGGAATTGGTGCGGCTTGCGGCGGATGGCATATGGTTTGCCGATCTTCTGGCCGAAGACGGCAGGGCAGGTGGCGACAGGGCGGCTCTCAAGGCCCGGATGATCGCCCAGACGAAAAGGGAAACGGAACGATGAACGCGGCATTTTTTACCTATGGGGCGCTTGTCGCGGCCATCATCTGCGAGGTCATCGCGACCTCCTTCCTGCAGCAGTCACAGCAATTCACCCGGCTCTTGCCGACGGTGCTGATGGCGTTGTTTTACGGCGCGGCCTTTTATCTGCTGTCATTCACGCTGCGCGCCATTCCCGTCGGTGTCGCCTATGCGATCTGGAGCGGGCTCGGCATCGTGCTGATTTCCGGAATTGGCTATTTCGTGTTCCGCCAGACGCTGGACCTCGCTGCCGTTGTCGGTCTCGGGTTCATCGTGACGGGGGTGGTGATCGTGAACGTGTTTTCGAAGACGGTGGGGCATTGATAAGGCGGGGTGCATGCAGGATCAGCATCCGCACGCCGTCACCCCGGACCTGATCCGGGGTCCAGTGCGATCAAGTCCTTGATCGCGAAAGACTCTTCCTCACGGCGCAGACACGCCGTGGCTGGATGCCGGATCTAGTCCGGCATGACGGCAGAGATCTTTGCAGTCTATGGCGCCTATATCTGAGATTCCGTCTTTCTGACATCACGCCAGAATGCTGCGATCCACATCCTTAATCAGCCGCTTGCCGCAAAGCGCCATGCTGATATCCATCTCCTTGCGGATGATCTCCAGCGCCGTCGTCACCCCCTGTTTGCCATCCGCACCGAGGCCATAAAGGAAGGGGCGGCCGATATAGGTGCCCTTGGCGCCCAGTGCGACCGCTTTCAGCACATCCTGACCGGAGCGGATGCCGCCATCCAGGTGGACTTCAACCCTGTCGCCCACGGCGTCGACGATTTTCGGCAGCATGGCGATGGAGGAATGGGCGCCATCGAGCTGCCGGCCGCCATGGTTGGAGACGATGATCGCATCGGCGCCGGTATCGAGCGAGGCGCGTGCATCCTCCTCGTCAAGGATGCCCTTGAGGATCAGCTTGCCGCCCCAGCGCTGCTTGATCCATTCGACATCCTTCCACGACAGGCGCGGATCGAACTGTTCCGCCGTCCAGGAAGAGAGAGATGAGAGGTCGGAGACATTCTTGGCGTGGCCGACGATGTTGCCGAAGCTGCGGCGCTTGGTGCGCGCCATGTCGAGGCACCATTTGGGCCGTGTCGCCATCTGCCAGATATGTTTCGGGGTGAATCTCGGCGGCGCGGACAGGCCGTTGCGCAGATCCTTGTGGCGCTGGCCGAGGATTTGCAGGTCGAGCGTCAGCACCAGTGCCGAGCACCCGGCGGCCTTGGCGCGGTCGATCAGATTGTTGACGAAATCCCGGTCCTTCATCACGTAAAGCTGGAACCAGAAGGGTCTGGAGGTGACGGAGGCGACATCCTCTATGGAGCAGATGCTCATGGTGGAAAGCGTGAAGGGCACGCCGAATTCCTCAGCCGCTTGTGCCGCCAGCATCTCGCCATCGGCGTGCTGCATGCCGGTCAGCCCGGTGGGGGAGAGCGCCACCGGCATCGAGACTTTCTCGCCGACCATTTCGGTGGCAAGCGACCGGTCGGTCATGTCGACCAGCACGCGCTGACGCAGCTTTATGTTGGAAAAATCCTCCTCATTGGCGCGGTAAGTGCCTTCCGTCCAAGCGCCGCTATCGGCGTAGTCGAAAAACATTTTTGGCACGCGGCGCTGGGCCTGATTTTTCAGGTCCGCTATGGTCAGGATTTTGCCCATGGATAAAGCCTTCACATTTGAATGATGGCTTCACATAACATGGATGTGGCAATTGCGACACCAAAATCGACGCGACTTCAGCTCCAGAAAGCCCGCAGGAACAGCTCTGCCCCCAGCAGAAGCAGGCAGATGAGGAACCAGCGCCGGAATGTCGCCGGGCTGACGATATGGCGTATCTGCTGCCCGAGCCACATGCCGAGAAGTGCCGGCAGGATGGCGAGCCCGGAAAGCGACAGATGCTCGACGTGAAAAGCATTCTGCGAGGCAAGGCCGGCGGCGAGCGCGATGGTCGAAACGGTAAAGGAAAGGCCGAGCGCCTGCACCAGATCATCACGGCTGAAACCGAGCGACTGGATATAGGGCACGGCGGGCACGACGAAAATTCCGGTGCCGCCGGTCAAAAGGCCGGTCGCCAGCCCTATTGCCGGGGAGAGTTTCGGCTCCAGCTTTGCCGGAACCGAGATCGGTTTCGCAAAAAGGCTATAGGCCGCGTAAGCCGCAAGGCACAGGCCGAGCGTCGAGGTGGTCCAGACGCCGCTGCCTGATGTCATCAGCCGGATGCCGATGAGGGTGCCGGCGGCAATGGCGATCATCATCGGCCACAGCCGCGAGACGATGGCCCTGAAATCCGGCCCGGCCAGCAATTGCCAGATATTGGTGATGAAGGAGGGCAGGATAAGCAGCCCTGCGGCGGCGACTGGCGGCATGAAAAGGCCGAGCACGCCCATGGCGACCGTGGGCAGCCCCATGCCGGTCACGCCCTTGACGATGCCCGCGACGGTGAAGGTGGCAAAAACCATGAGTATGGTGGTTATGTCCAAATCCGGCACGGGGTACTCCAGAGGTCATTGGCATTTCGGCCGGGACGGCGTCGGGCATTCATTGAGAATCGAGCGAGTGCAGCTTGTTTCTTCTCCCCACCGGGGAGAAGGTCGCGGCAGCGGGATGAGGGGGCGAGGGTAGAGATATTCGGCAACGTTGCCCCCTCATCCGACCCTTCGGGCCACCTTCTCCCCGGCGGGGAGAAGAAGAAGGCGACATCCGCTCGATCCAATATGTGACGGATGTAAACGAGTTGGCAGCTTTATGTTTCGGCCCCAGCCGAACTATGCCAGCACGCTCTTCATCGCCCGCCCGGCCACATAGGTCTCCACCACGGTACGATCGTCTCCCATGGTCAGCATCAGGAACAGCTCTTCCGTCAGGCTTTTCACCACTTCCATCTTCAGCGCCATGGCGGGCGTGGAGGAGGCGTTCAGCACCGTGATGTCAGCGTCAGTGCCGGCCTCCAGCGTGCCGACGCGGTCGACCATCGAAAGCGCTTCGGCATTGCCGCGGGTCATCAGATACCAGCTTTCCAGCGGGTTCAGACGTTCGCCCAGCAATTGCTGGATCTTGTAGGCCTCGTCCATGGTGCGCAGCATGGAATAGCTCGATCCGCCGCCAATATCGGTGGCGACTGCGATGCGCACCGGCTTTTCGCGCCGCTGCAGCTTTTTCATCGGGAACAGGCCGGAGCCGATGAAGAGGTTCGAGGTGGGGCAATGCACCGCCACCGCGCCGGTTTCCGACAGCACGTCCGCCTCGCGCTCCGAGAGATGGATGGCGTGGCCGAGCAGGGTCTTGTTGCCCATCAGGCCGTAGCGCACATAGATATCGGTATAGTCGGTCGCTTCGGGGTAAAGCTCGCAGGTATATTTGATCTCGTCCAGATTTTCGGAAAGATGCGTCTGGATGAAGAGATCGGGAAATTCCTGTGCCAGCGCCTGTGCGGCTTCCATCTGCTTCGGCGTGGAGGTGATGGCGAAGCGGGGGGTGATGGCGACGTGGTTGCGGCCCTTGCCGTGCCAGTCGGCGATCACCTGGCGCGTCTCGTCATAGGAGGTTTCCGGTGTGTCCAGCAGGCCCTGCGGGGCGTTGCGGTCCATCATCACCTTGCCGCCCACCATCAGCATGTTGCGCTTCATGGCCTCAGTGAAAAAGGCGTCGGCGGAGGTCTTGTGCACGGAGCAATAGGCGGCGGCCGTGGTGGTGCCGTGGCGCAGCAGCTCGTCGTAAAAATGCGTGGCGATGCGCTGGGCATGCGCGCTTTCAACGAAGCGGCACTCTTCCGGGAAGGTATAGGTGTTCAGCCATTCCAGCAGATTGGCGGCATAGGAGCCTATGACCTGCATCTGCGGGAAATGCAGGTGCATGTCGATCAGACCCGGCACGATGAGGTGCGGCCGGTGGTCCTTTTCCTCAATGTCTTCGGGGGCTTGCTTGCGAATATCGGCGTATTCGCCGATGGCGGCAATCCTGCCGTTTTCGAGAAGCAGGCCGCCATCCTCGATATAGAGATAGCTTTGTGTATCGTCGATCGAGAGCGGCGCGCGGCGGAAGCTCAGCAGGCGGCCACGCAGCAGAACCATGCTCATTCAGTCTTTCCTTCGGCTTTTCCTGCCCCGGAAACCGCGCTTTCATACCAGGCGGTCAGCACCTTGCGCTCATCCGGGGTGATGGCGGTGATGTTGCCGGGAGGCATGGCATGGCTGCGGCCGGCTTGCAAATAGATTTCGCGGGCATGGGCGGCGATCTGTTCGTCGGTTTCGAGCTTCACCGATTTGGGCGTGAAGGGCACGCCCTCCCACACCGGCTCGGCCGCATGGCACATGGAACAGCGGCCCTGAACCACATCGCGCGCCTTGGTAAAATGGGCGTCGCTGACGAATTGCTGCTGCATGGGGGAGAGGGTGGCGGCCTTCTGTTCCTCTTCGCCCGTCAGCACCTTCGGCACGGTGGAAAGCCACATGATGACGATGAAGATCAGCGCGGTCGCAAGCCAGGTCCATGTCGGTTTGCCCTTGCGGGCATGGGTGGTGTTGAACCAGTGGCGAATGGTGACGCCCATCAGGAAGACCAATGCTGCGATGATCCAGTTGAACTGTGTGGCGAAAGCCAGCGGATAATGGTTCGACAGCATGAAGAAGATGACGGGCAGCGTCAGGTAGTTGTTGTGCAGCGAACGCTGCTTGGCGATGCGGCCATATTTCGGGTCCGGCGTGCGCCCGGCAATCAGGTCTGCGACAACAATCTTCTGGTTCGGGATGATGATGAAGAATACATTCGCCGACATGATGGTGGCGGTAAACGCACCGAGATGCAGGAAGGCGGCGCGGCCGGTGAAGACCTGCGTATAACCCCACGCCATCGCCACCAGCGCGACATAGAGCACGATCATCAGGCCCCATGTATTGTTGCCGAGCGGCGATTTGCAGAGAAAATCATAAAACAGCCAGCCGATGGCGAGCGATGCCAGCGACAGACAGATGGCCTGGAACTGGGTGAGCGCCAGCACCGAATGGTCGATGAGGAAGAGATCCGCGCCGCCATAATAAACGATGCAGAGCATGGCGAAGCCGGACAGCCAGGTGACGTAGCTTTCCCATTTGAACCATGTCAGGTGCTCGGGCATCTGGGCAGGTGCCACCAGATATTTCTGGATGTGATAAAAGCCGCCGCCATGCACCTGCCATTCCTCGCCATAGGCCCCCGGCGGCAGATGTGGCCGTTTGACCAGCCCGAGATCAAGCGCGATGAAATAGAAGGAAGAGCCGATCCAGGCAATGGCGGTGATGACGTGGAGCCAGCGGACGGCGAAGGCCATCCATTCCCACGCAATGGCATATTCGTACATGCGGTTCCCCTGATCCTTGTGCAGCGCACCTTGCGAGAAATTTGACCGTTAGGAAAGGGAAAAGCAGAGGGGAGGGGATGATTGTTCACAATCCACTGCGTTTGTGTCCGCAATCTCGTTTCGAGTGGAGGATATGCGGGTGTTGGCGCGGTAAAGTTGCAGTGAACGTTTCCTGTCGCATAGTTTGTGCTTAGCTGGGTAAGGCGACTCAGCTATTATCCTTTGTGCAGCCTGCCGATGTGCTAAAATATAAGGCTGTGGAGCCTTGGAGCGCTCCTCCCATCCGAAAGGACGGCAAAGGACGCTCCAGCCTTTAACGGGCGCATCATTCCTGTTGAAAATCGCTTCTGATTTTCGGGCCGGTGCGCATGGCTTCCATGACATGTTTCGCTGGCGGTTATTCCGAAAGCGGGCGCTGCGAACCCTGGGGCGGGGGCATATCGGGGGGCAGGTGTCGCAGTTACCGGTGCCGTTGTGTCCGGGTGCGTGTTGATGTGTGAAGTTTGAACAAAGGGACGCAATGATCTTCCGGCAGCCGCCGTTGTTTTCAACGGAGACCATGCCGATGCGCCTTGTTCTGACGGTCCTCTTCCTGCTCCTGGCGGTCACCGCCACAGCACTTGCCCATGAATCCCACAAGGGGTTCAAATATGAAAGCTATTGCTGCAATGGCGATGCCGAAACCGGTGATTGCCAGATGATCCCCACACGCAGCGTTCGTGTCACGCCCGACGGTTACGAGGTCTCCCTTGCACCCGGCGATCACCGCATGGTCACGCGGCGTCACGTTTTCAGCTGGTCGCAGAGCGAGGCAAGACGGTCCGAGGACGGCGAATATCATCTCTGTCTGTTTCCGGATGAGGATACGCCACGCTGTTTTTATGCGCCGGACATGGGGTTTTGAGGCGGTTGCTGCGGATGGCTTTCTTCGATCCGCTTCAATATCCAGTCGCGAAACAGCTTTATCTTGCGGATGTTCCTGCGGTTTTCGGGATAGACCAGCCAGTAGTTCTTGCCTTCGCTGCTGAGGTGTTCGAAGGGCTGGTAAAGGCGGCCAAGCGCGATCTCGTCGGCATAAAGTTCCGGGGTGAGCATGGCCACCCCCTGATTGGCGATTGCCGCGGCGGCTTCGAAGGCCTGCACATTGAGGCGGCTGCGCGGATACCGGTCAAGCCCCGGATTTTCGACGCCCACCTCACGAAACCACTGGCTCCACCAGACATCGCCGGGATCGATGATGCGCAGGCGCAGCAGATCTTCCGGCTTGTGTAATCCGCCGATGGTCTCGGCGAGGCTTGGATGCAGCATCGGCGTATAAACGCCGCGCAGCAATTGATGATAGGCCAGCCCCTTGCCGTCATCACGGCTCCAGCGAATGGCGACATCGCAGTCGGACTGCGAAAAATCGATTAATGTGCTCGATGTGTCGAGCCGCACCGCGATCGAGGGATGCTCAAGCTGGAAGGCGCCCAGATGCCGCGACAGCCAGCGCGAGGCGAAAGTGGCGGTGGAATGGATGGTCAGTGTGGTATCTGACGTGTCGCGAATAGTATCGACGGCCTCCCGCAGGCTGTTGAAGGCTTCCGCCACTCTCGGCGCCAGTTTGTGTCCGGCCTCGGTCAGCAAGACCTGCCGCGCTTTGCGGATGAAGAGCGGCTCACCGATATTTTCCTCCAGCAGCTTCACCTGATAGCTGACAGCCGTCTGCGTCATGCCCAGCTCTTCACCGGCCTTGGTGAAACTCAGATGCCGGGCTGCTGCATCGAACACACGCAGCGCATTCAGCGGGAACTGGCGAGACATCTTCATGGATAAGTTCTCTTTATGCTAACCACCAAAGGTTTCATTGGTTTTTATCCGGAAATCAAGTCATTTTCAGTTTCATAGATCAACTGAGCTTCTGAAAATTCTGAATGGAGACGAACATGCGCACAGCATTATTGCGCGCGTGGTCCCGCCTGCGCGCGGGTCTGCGGACAGCGGAGCAATTTGCCTTTGAAAGCTTTCGGCCGGACAATCTGGCCGATGAAAGCCTGCCTGACACGTTGAAGCGTGATCTCGGCCTCAAGGATGGGCGGGCTGGTGCTTGCGGGGATTCCCAGTTTCGGTGGCAGAAAATGCTTGAAGCAACTCGGCTGCCACAAGGGCCGCTATGACGGCGGGGCGCTTGTCCCTGACGCCGGTGCCGCCGATGGGCAAGATGAGCTTCGCAAGGCGGGAAGCGGGCTCTGCCTGATCCGCCAGCCAATGGGCGAAGGTGGCGCGTTTGGTCTTCGAGCCGATCATGCCGACATAGGCGAGATCGTTGCGGGCAAGCGCCTCCTTCGCAATCAGGAAATCGAGCGCGTGATCATGGGTGACGATGATGGCCGCACCATTGGCCGGGATTTTCGCGACGAGCGCCTCCGGCATCGGGGTGAGCACGGATGCGATGCCCGCGGTAAGATCGCGCAGCTCGCTTTCACGCGTTTCCACCACCGTCAGCGTCAGGGGCAGCAGCGACAGGCTCTGCGCCAGCGCCTTGCCGACATGGCCCGCCCCGAAAATGAAGACGGCGGGTTGCTGTTCGGCTTCGCCCTTCAGCCTTGCTTCGAGAGTGGCCGCGATCTCCGCCGTTATCAGCCGGAAGCGGATGAGGGTGCGCCCGCCGCAGCACTGGCCGATTTCAGGCCCAAGCGGAATATCCATGCGGTCTTCGGCAGCACCTGCCCGCAGCATGGCGCGGGCGTGGTCTATCGCCATATATTCGAACTGGCCGCCGCCGATGGTTTCCCACAAATCATCCTGCGAGACCAGCATGAAGGTGCCGGCCTCGCGTGGTGAGGAGCCTTTGACGGCTTCGATTTCCACGAGGATCGCGGGGGTGGAGCGGGCGAGGAAAGTGGAGAGAGAGGTATCAGGCATTGGCGCTGGCCCCCTCACACCTTCTTCAGTCGTTCCACTGCCATCAGCACCCGCTCCGGCGTTGCCGGTGCATCGAGCCGCGGGCAGACCTTGTAATCGGCGACGGAGGCGACGGCCATGGAAAGCGCTTCGAGAACCGAGATCGCCAGCATGAAGGGCGGTTCGCCCACGGCCTTGGAGCGGCCGATGGTGGGTTCGGCATTTTCCGCCCATTCCGCCAGCCTGACGTTGAAGCTCTTCGGCCGGTCGGAGGCGAGCGGGATCTTGTAGGTGGAAGGCGCGTGGGTGCGCAGCCGCCCCTTGCCGTCCCACCACAATTCCTCCGTGGTCAGCCAGCCCATGCCCTGTACGAAGGCGCCTTCGATCTGGCCGATATCGATGGCCGGGTTCAGCGACTTGCCGACATCGTGGAGGATATCGGTGCGCTCCATCAGGTATTCGCCGGTCAGCGTGTCGATCGACACTTCCGAGCAGGCTGCGCCATAAGCGAAATAATAAAACGGCGTGCCACGGCCGGCGGCGCGGTCCCAGTGGATTTTCGGCGTCTTGTAGAAGCCGGCGGCGGAGAGCTGCACGCGGGCGAAATAGGCCTTCTTGATGAAATCGTTGAAGGCGATTTCCTCAAGCCCAATGCGCACCCGGTTCGGCAGGAAAACGACCTCTTCTTCCGGCACGTTCCAGTTCTCGGCGGCGAATTTGACCAGCCTTTCCCGGATTTGACGGGCGGCGTCATAGGCCGCCATGCCGTTGAGGTCCGAACCGGAAGAGGCGGCGGTGGCCGAGGTGTTCGGCACCTTGCCGGTCGTGGTGGCGGTTATCTTCACCCGGCCGATATCCACCTGGAAGGCATCGGCCACCACCTGCGCCACCTTGGTGTAAAGGCCCTGACCCATTTCGGTGCCGCCATGGTTCAGGTGGATGGAGCCGTCATTGTAGATATGCACCAGCGCGCCCGCCTGGTTGAAGGCGGTCATGGTGAAGGAGATGCCGAATTTGACAGGGGTGAGCGCGATGCCCTTGCGGATGATCGGGCTGGTTTTGTTGAACTCGATGATTGCATCACGTCGTGCGCGGTAGTCGCTGGAGGTTTCCAGCTCCTCGGCGATGCGAGCGATGATGTTGTCTTCGACCTCCTGATGATAGGGCGTCGCGGTGCGGCCGGAGCCGGTCTCGCCGTAGAAATTCAGCTTGCGGATATCGAGCGGGTCCTTGCCGACGGCATAGGCGATTTCCTCGATGAAACGTTCTGCCCCCAGCATGCCCTGCGGGCCGCCGAAACCGCGAAAGGCGGTGTTTGAGACGGTGTGGGTTTTCAGCGGCCGCGAGGTGAGATGCACATGCGGGTAGAAATAGCTGGAATCCGCATGGAACAGGGCACGGTCCGTGACCGGGCCCGAGAGATCGGAGGAAAAGCCGCAGCGCGCCGCATAGGTGGCGTCGACGGCGTGGATGCGGCCTTCGTCATCGAAGCCCAGTTCGTAATCGACGCGGAAATCATGGCGCTTGCCGGTGGCCGTCATGTCCTCGTCGCGGTCCGGGCGGATTTTCACGGCCCGGTTCAGCCTCTTGGCGGCGATGGCGCAAAGCGCGGCAAACTGGTTGCCCTGCGTTTCCTTGCCGCCGAAACCGCCGCCCATACGGCGCACCTGTACCGTGACGGCGTTGGACGGCACCTGCAATATATGGCTGACGATATGCTGGATTTCGCTTGGATGCTGGGTAGAACTCCACAACGTCACCTCGTCATCCTCACCCGGCACGGCCATGGCGATGTGGCTTTCAAGATAAAAATGCTCCTGCCCACCGATCCGCATCGTGCCGGTAAGGCGGCGGGGCGCGACATCCATTTCAAGCTTGGCATCGCCGCGTTTCAGCGTCATCGGATCGATGACGAGCGCACCGCCATTTTCGATTGCCGTATCGATATCGGTGAAATGCGGCAGGTCCTTATAGGTGATCTTCGCCTTGCGCGCGGCCTTGCGGGCGATATCGCGGGTTTCGGCAAAAACCGCGAAGATCGGCTGGCCGTGGAACTCGACCTTTGTCTCGGCCAGCAGCGGCTCGTCGTGACGGCCACCGGACGAGACATCGTTTTCGCCGGGCACATCCTTGCCAACCATCACCCACAGCACGCCTGGTGTCGCTTCCACCTCGGAAAGGTCCATCGAGACGATTTCGGCGTGTGCGCGGTCGGCAAGGCCGAGCGCGCCGTGGACGAGGCCGGCAGGTTCGGGAATATCATCGATATATTCGGCGCTGCCGGTCACATGCTTGTGGGCGGAATCGTGCCGCAGCGAAGCGTGCATCGGGCCGTCGATTTCGGTCTTGGTCTTGTCGAAGCTTGTGGTGTCCATGGTTCAAGCCTCCTCCAGCGTGAAGCGCGCAAGTTCCTGCTTTTCGCCCGAAGTCTCGAGGAAGAACCGCGTCAGCAGGTTCTTGGCCGTCAGTTGCCGATATTCGGCAGTCGCGCGCCAGTCCGTCAGCGGCGTGAAATCCTCATCCAGCGCTTCGCGCGCCGCGTCGATCGTTTCCTGCGACCAGGGCTTGCCAAGAAGCGCCGCCTCCAGATGTGCGGCCCGTTTCGGTGTGCCGGCCATGCCGCCAAAGGCGATGCGGATGTCCTCGGCGGTGCCATCGGCATCGAGCGTCAGGCTGAAAGCACCGCAGAGCGCAGAAATATCCTCGTCGCGCCGCTTGGAAATCTTGTAGACGGCGTAGTGGCTTTCCGGCTTCTGGAACGGAATGAACAGCTTTTCGACAAATTCGCCGCTCAGCCGGTCCTGTTTGCCATAATCGATGAAATAGCTTTCCAGCGGCAGGCTGCGATTGCCGGAGGAGGAACGCAGGGTCAGTGTCGCACCGAGCGCGATCAGCGCCGGCGGCGTGTCGCCGATGGGCGAACCGTTGGCGATATTGCCGCCGATGGTGCCCATGTTGCGCACCTGCTCGCCGCCCAGGCGGTCAAACAGCCGGGCAAGCGGCGGGAAATGTTCTGCGATGGTGTTGAAGGCCTGGCTGTAGGTGACGCCGGCACCGAGCGTAACGCCCTCCTCATCCACGGTGATGGTTTGCAGATCGCCGAGATTGTTGATGAAGATCACCGGGTTCAGCGCCCGCATCTGTTTCGTCACCCATAGGCCGACATCGGTGGAACCGGCGACGATGGTCGCCTTCGGTTCGGCGGCGTAAATCTCGGTCAAGTCGGAAAGCGTCGCCGGAATGATGGTGCGATCCTCACCACGGGTGACGGTGATTGTCTCGTTTTCGCGGACCGCCCAAAGTCTTGCCATGATATCGGTACGGTCCCGTTGCAGCGGGTCAAACAGTGCGCTTGGGCGGGCGGCGGCGATTTTTTCGGCGGCCTTCACGATCGGCTCATAACCCGTGCATCGACAGAGATTGCCTTGCAGCGTCTTTTCGATATCGGCGCGGCCGGGGTTTTCGCTGGTGAGCCACAGGCCATAAAGCGACATGATGAAGCCCGGCGTGCAGAAACCGCATTGCGAGCCGTGGAAATCCACCATTGCCTGCTGCACGGGGTGCAGCGTGCCGTCACGGGCGGCCAGATGCTCCACCGTGACGATATGCGTGCCGTGCAGCGAGCCCAGAAAACGGATGCAGGCATTGACGCTTTCATATCGCAGCGAGCCGTCCAGCAGCCGTCCGACCAGCACCGTGCAGGCGCCACAGTCGCCTTCGGCACAACCTTCCTTGGTCCCGGTTAACCGCTTGCTGATGCGGAGGTAATCGAGAAGCGTATCTGTCGGTCCGAAATCCTTCAGCGAAACGGTTTCGCTGTTGAGGATGAAGCTGATCGCGTCGTTCATGCAATGCCTTGCTGTGTTGACCGGCTATCGAGCCGGTTTCTTGTCATTGTCCCTGCACATCTATGCACGCCCGAGCCTGCATATCGATTTCCGTTTTGGCAATTCATTGTTTCCATAACGGAAAGAAAGTCCGGCAATTATTGCGCTGTCCAGCCGCCATCCACGGAAATATGGGTGCCGGTGATGTTGCTCGCCGCATCGCTTGCCAGAAACAGGGCAGCGGTGGCGACGTCATCGACGGTGACGAATTGTTTGGTCGCCTGCAACTCCAGCATCACGTCGTTTTTCACCGCCTCTTCGCTGATGCCGCGCACCTTGGCCATTTCCGGTATCTGCTTTTCGACCAGCGGGGTCAGCACGTAACCGGGACAGATGGCGTTGACGGTGACGCCGGTCTGGGCAAGCTCAAGCGCTGCCGTCTTCGTCAGGCCCATGATGCCGTGCTTGGCCGCCACATAGGCCGATTTGAACGGCGAGGCGACAAGGCCGTGGGCCGAGGAAATGTTGATGATGCGGCCTTTGCCAGCCTTTTTCATCAGCGGTATCGCGGCGCGCATGGTATGGAAGGAACTGGTCAGATTGATGGCGATGATCCAGTCCCATTTTTCCGTCGGGAACTCCTCGATGGGCGCGATGTGCTGGATACCGGCATTGTTGATGAGCACATCCACCGAGCCGAGCTTTTCGTGCGAGGATTGAATGAGATCGGCGATCTCGTCCGGTTTCGTCATATCTGCGGGGTGGTAAAGCACGCGTCCGCCGCTTTCGGCTTCCAGCAGAAGGCGCAGTTTTTCGATCTCGTCTTCGTCGCCAAAGCCGTTCAGCACGATATTGGCGCCGTCGCGCGCAAATCGCTGCGCAATGCCGAGGCCAATACCGCTTGTGGAGCCTGTCACGATAACTGTCCGATGCATGCTTTCCCCTTTTTGCATTACTTCGCACATATTTAAGCAGGTTATGCCCAAAGGGGGCGGGCTGGCAATCGCCATTTCGGGGGAGGGTGCCGGCGTGGTAAATCCGGCTGCGCCCATCCATTTTTTCGAAGCTAAGCTTCCAGATTTTGCGTTTGTCTGAAAGACCGTCCGTCCCTATCTCTCAGACAAGCAAACAGAGGTATCGTTTATGGAACTCGGTCTTTACACATTCGCGGATGTCAATCCCAATCCCGCCGATGGCCGCGGGCCGGAAGGCGCGCGCCGGCTCAAACATCTTCTTGAGGAAATCGAGCTTGCGGATCAGGTCGGGCTTGATGTGTTCGGGCTGGGTGAGCATCACCGCCCGGATTATGTCGTCTCCTCGCCTTCCACCGTGCTTGCGGCGGCGGCGGTGAAGACGAAGAACATCCGCTTGACGAGCGCCGTCTCGGTGCTCAGCTCGGATGACCCGGTGCGGGTGTTCCAGCAATTCTCGACTGTCGACCTCCTGTCGAACGGCCGTGCCGAGGTCATGGCCGGGCGTGGTTCCTTCATCGAATCCTACCCGCTGTTCGGTTATGATCTCGAAGATTACGACGTGCTCTTCGCCGAGAAGCTCGATCTGCTTTTGGCGCTGCGCGAACAGGAAATCGTCACCTGGTCCGGCACCAAACATCCGGCCATCAACGGGCGCGGGGTTTATCCGCGTCCGCTTCAGGAACGTCTGCCGGTGTGGATCGCCGTCGGCGGCACACCGCAATCGGTGGCGCGGGCCGGTGCCATGGGCCTGCCGGTAGCGCTTGCCATCATCGGTGGCGAATATCGCCGGTTTGCGCCGTTGTTCGATCTCTATCATGAGGCGGCCCGCCGGGCGGGTCAGGAAAAGACGAAGCTGCGCACCAGCATCAACGTCCATGGTTTCATTGCCGATACGACCGACAAGGCGGCGGACCAGTTTTACGGCCCGCAGGCGGAGGTGATGAACCGCATCGGCCGCGAGCGCGGCTGGGGACCGACGAACCGCGCGCATTTCGATGCGGCGCGTGGGCCGGAGGGCAATCTCTTCCTCGGCGAGCCGGAACTGGTGGCGGAAAAGATCATCAAGGCACATGGCGTCTTCAAGAATGATCGTTTCCTGCTGCAGATGGCCATTGGCCTGATGCCGCATGATCAGATCATGCGCGGCATCGAGCTTTATGGTACGAAAGTCGCCCCGATCGTCAGAAAAGAATTGACGGGGAGCGCCGATCCGGTGAAAGCCACGGCCTGATGATTACCAAGGCGGGCGTTTTCAGACCCGCCGGTTAGAACGACGGACAGAGACATGGTCATTTCCACCGAAGAAGAACTGGTTCTGCTGAAGGATATCGGCCGCCTGTGTGCGGTCGCCATGCAGACCATGGCGGACGCGCTGGAACCCGGCATCACCACGGCCGAGCTGGATGCGATCGGCCGCAAGGTGCTGGAAGATAACGATGCGCAATCGGCGCCGGAATTCTGCTACAAGTTTCCCGGCGCGACCTGCATCAGCGTTAACGAGGAAGTGGCCCACGGCATTCCGGGGCCACGCATCATCAGGGCGGGCGATCTCGTCAATATCGATGTCTCGGCGGTGAAGAACGGCTTTTTCGGTGATACGGGCTCGTCTTTCGCCGTGCCGCCGGTGAAAAAGGAAATCGAGCGACTGTGCCGCGATGGCAAGCGCGCCATGTGGACCGGTCTGCAGCAGGTGAAAACCGGACGGCCCTTCGCCGATATCGGCAACGCCATCGGCGCTTTTGCCAAAAAGAACCGCTATACGCTGATCACCAATCTGGCGAGCCACGGCATTGGCCGGTCGCTGCATGAGGAGCCAAAGGAACTGGCGACCTGGCCGGACAAGGACGAGCGGCGCATCATGCAGGAAGGCATGGTCTTCACCGTCGAGCCGTTTCTTTCGACGGGCGCCTATTGGGCCGAGGATGGCGACGATGATCCGTGGACGCTCTATAGCGATCCGAGCGCGCCGACGGTGCAATATGAGCATACCGTGGTGGCAACGAAGAACGGGCCGCTGGTGCTGACGCTTGCTGAGTGACAGCTAAACCGCCTCTCCGCCACCCTCGCTCCTACGTTGGAGCGAGTGGTTGCAGCGTGTTTCTTCTCTCCGAGGGGGAGAAGTCCGCGGCAGCGGGATGAGGGGGCGAGGTTCGAGATATTCGGCAACGTTTCCCCCTCATCCGACCCTTCGGGCCACCTTCTCCCCGGCGGGGAGAAGAAACAAGCGGCGACACCGGAGCGTATCGATGCTCGCTCCGTGACATAAAGACCGCTTATAACGCCGATCAAAATAACTCGTTTGTCGCTTATCCGCCCGGTTGCGATAAGCCACGCATGAGCATCGACAAGCCACTTTCCGCCACACATCTGACCGCGCTCGGTTT
This sequence comes from Agrobacterium tumefaciens, assembly GCA_017744915.1. Classification (GTDB taxonomy): domain Bacteria; phylum Pseudomonadota; class Alphaproteobacteria; order Rhizobiales; family Rhizobiaceae; genus Agrobacterium; species Agrobacterium tumefaciens_I. The sequence goes on along the minus strand of JAGIAH010000007.1, from coordinate 26,141 downwards.
CGCAGGCGCCCTCATGATGGCCTCCGCCATGGGTTTCGGCCGTTTTTCCTTTACCCCCATCCTGCCCGGCATGATGGCCGATGTGCCGCTCTCGGCGGGGGATGCCGGAATTGTCGCGGCGGGAAATTTCGCCGGTTATCTGGCAGGTGCGGTTCTCGCCGCCTATTCATGGGGCTCTGGGCGGGAGCGGCTGGTTGCCCTTTGCGGCCTGTTTTCCACGGCTGCGCTGCTGTTGGCCATGGCTGCCGTCAATTCGGTTGCGGCCTTCGTCGTCATCCGGTTTCTGGCCGGCGTTGCCAGTGCAATGACCATGATCTTCACCTCGCAGATCGTCATCGGCCATGCCGCAAAAGCCGGCCGGGATAGTGTGCAGGCGCTGCATTATGGCGGTGTCGGTGCCGGCGTCGCGATTTCATCGCTGGTGGTCTATCTGATCGGTGTGGTTTTTGATGGCGGCGGATCCTCCTGGAGAGAGGAGTGGATCGCCGGTGCCGTCTTTTCCTTCGTCACATTCCTTCTCGTCTTCCGGGTGCTGCCCGCAGGCCCGCCGCGGCATGCATCTTCCGCAGCGGAGCCGCCGCTTAGCTGGACGCGGCCGCTGTTCCTGACGACGCTGGCCTATGGGCTGTTCGGTTTCGGTTACGTCATTACCGCAACCTTCATCGTGGCGATCGCCCGCATGGCCGCCGCCGGTGCTTTGGTGGAGTTTCTCGCGTGGTTCATCACCGGCTGTGCCGCCGCCGTTTCGCTTTTCCTCTGGAAACCGGTCCTGAAGTCGCAGGGGTTGAAGCGGGCTTTCGTGATCGTTCTCGCCGTCGAGGCCGTGGGTGTCTTCGCCTCCGTTATGCTGCCGCCGGTGGCCGGCGTGCTGGCCGGCGGCCTGCTTCTCGGGCTGACCTTCATGGTCATCACCGCCTATGGCCTGCAGCTCGGGCGGGAATTTGCCGGTCCGAGCCCGCGTCGTGCCTTTGCTCTGATGACGGCCGCCTTCGGCACGGGCCAGATCGTCGGGCCTCTGGCCGCCGGCTGGATTGCCGAGGTAACGGGAAGTTTCACCGCCCCCAGCATTCTCGCTTCCGCCGTGCTCGTTGTCAGTATTCTCCTGATGCTGCCGGTGCTTGCCATGGAAGGGCGGCGCTAGGCCATCGGTCGTCTTTTCGGTATTTCACCGGTGTTTCATCACGGTTCGTTTCGTCAACTTCGCCTTACATCTTGTTAAGGTCAGCGCTTCTCCGTTGCTGTGCACAAATTTCTGCCCTAGGTTCGGGCCAATAAGTGCTTCGCCAATAATGGCTGATTTCAAACGCGCGTGAGTTCGAAACGTGTTTCATTCCTTCTTCCCCAAACCGAAAATCTTCTTCACGTCGGCCGCGCTGTGGACAATCGTGTGCATCGTTGTCTGGTACAGTGTCGGCCCGCAGATCGGCGCGGCCATTGGCCTGCCGCCGCTTGCAGCAGGACAGACAGCACCCATCGGGCTTGCCTATTTCTTCTCGCCCGACAATCTGTGGTTCTATCTCTACTTCACCATCTTCGTCGCCATATTCGGCATAACATGGCAGGTGGTCGCCAAGGATCATCCCTGGACCGCATGGTCCATCTGGGGCTCGGCCTTCATCATTTTCATCGCCTATTTCGCGGTGCAGGTTTCCGTGGCGCTGAACAACTGGCGCGGCCCGTTCTTCGATCTCCTGCAGAATGCGCTTTCCAAGCAGGGCGATGTGACGGCCGGTCAGTTCTATGACTATCAGCTCAAGTTCCTCGAGATCGGTGCTGTCGGCGTGGTGATGAATGTGGTGACGGCCTTCTTCACCAACCATTATGTGTTCCGCTGGCGCACGGCCATGAACGACTATTACATGTCGAAATGGGACAAGCTGCGCCATATCGAGGGTGCATCCCAGCGTATCCAGGAGGATACGATGCGGTTTGCCAATATTCTCGAAGGGCTGGGCGTCACGCTCATCAATTCCGTCATGACGCTGGTGGTCTTCCTGCCGCTTCTGTTCCGCATGTCCGAACATGTCGGCGACCTGCCGGTCATTGGCGCCATTCCGCATGCGCTGTTCTGGCTGGCGATCATCTGGTCGATCTTCGGCACCGCGCTTTTGGCGCTCGCCGGCATCAAGCTGCCGGGCCTTAACTTCCGCAACCAGCGTGTGGAGGCCGCCTATCGCAAGGAATTGGTTTATGGCGAAGACCATGCCGATCGGGCCGATCCCGTAACAGTGCGGGAGCTGTTCTCCAATGTGCGGAAAAACTATTTCCGCATGTACTGGCACTACCTCTATTTCAACGTTGCGCGTTATTCCTACGGCCAGCTCGACGCGATCTTCCTGAACTTCATCCTCATCCCGACATTTGTTGCCGGGCGCATCACCATGGGTATCTGGCAGCAGATCGCGACGGCATTCGGTGAGGTCAGCAACTCCTTCCAGTATCTGGTGAACTACTGGTCGACGATCATCGAGCTGCTTTCCATCCACAAGCGCCTTGTGGCCTTTGAAGCTGCGATCGATGACAAGCCGCTGCCGGATATTGACATGCGTTATCTGCGCCGCGAAGCGGAAGAAGGTGAGCTGGCGGCCAACCGCCCCTGAACAAACAAAAAGGCGGCCAATTGGCCGCCTTTTTCATAAGCTGAGAAGATTCAGCCCTCGGTCTTCTGCTTCTTGCGCGCCTCGATCATCGGCATCGCCTCGGCATAGCTCACACAGGCCACATCCTGCTTCTGGCAGACTTCTCGCAGCAGCCGCTCATAGGCGTTCCAATAGGCGCCGCCATTCATCTTCACGAAGTGAAAGCCCATCTGCAGCGGAATGCGCTCGCCATTATATTGCCTGTCGAAAGCGTTGCGGAAGGCCGTATAGGCGCGCTCCTCGAATTCCCCGGCACGATCCGGCGTTTCGACGCCGATGGAGTGGCGGATGAAGAGATTGTAGTCCATGGCGATGATCGGCCGGTTGCCCGGACCTTCGGGAATGAGCGGCAGGCCGAAATGCTGGATGCCTTCGCGCTCCACCGGCCATTCCGGCCCCTTGGTGATGCTGGTGGCGTCGTAAACGAAATGGTGCTTTTTCTGCGCGGCGGTCAGCGCCGATCCCTGCGAGAGATAGGGTGCACGGAAGCCGTTGATGTTCTTCACCATGTCGCGCCAGCCTTCAGGCTCTTCGCCCTTCTTGCCGATCATCTGCCAGGCATTTTCCAGCGTGCTGGTGAAGGTGGTGAATTCGCCGTCCCATTGCTCGGCGGACCATTGCCCGCCATCGAAATGGCCGCAGGTGTGGTTGGCGATCTCGTTGCCTTCGCGATAGGCCGCCCAGATGTTTCTAAGCCTCGTCTCCACCTCTTCCGGCGACTGGCCGAAACCGACATTGGAGCGGCCGGCCTTCTGGCCGGGGCCCTGATAGGTCTTGGCGCTGGTCTTCCTGTCCATCACCAGCGTACAGGCGAGAAAATAGGTGAAATGCGCGCCGACCTGCTTTGCCGTCGCCCGGCTTCTTTCCCACAGCGTATTGTCGCCCGCACCGTCGAAGGAGACGATGACGAGCTGCTTCGGCTTCTCAGCCTCTTGCGCAAGAGTGGGAAGGGCGGCGAGAAGCGACAGGGAAAAAGCGGCAAAGGGGCGAAACATCAGTTATCCGTCATATGAAACACCGTGGCCTTTTGCGGGTGGAATAAGGCGAAGCTTTGAATAGTCTGGCGTTTTCATGACTTTCAGCCTAATTCCTGTTCTTAGCTGCGGTGATAGGGCCGCATTCGTTCCATCGGGGGACCGTGTTCCATGATTTTTCTCGCACTCTGTCTTGCCTTGTTCCTGCTGACCCATCTTTTGAAGGTGGTCGCACCGCAATTTCGCACCCGCATGATCGCAACGATGGGGGAGGGACCCTTCAAGGGCGTTTATTCCCTCGTCAGCCTCATCACGCTCGGCCTCGTCATCTATGCCTTCGGCGAAGCGCGGCAGGAGACGGGCATGCTCTGGTATCCGCCGGTCTGGATGAGCCACATCGCCGTGACCTTGATGCTGCTGGCGATGATCTGCCTGGTCGCCAGCCTTATCCCGGCTGGCCATATCGCAACCAAGACCAAGCATCCGATGGTTCTTTCGGTCAAGATCTGGGCGCTCGCGCATCTTCTGGCCAATGGCGAGACGTCCTCGATCCTGCTCTTCGCATCGTTCCTCGCCTGGGGTGTGGTGATGCGGATTTCGCTGAAGCGGCGGGAAAGGGCAGGCGAAAAGGTGGTCCGCGACTTCGTTTCAGGCCGCTATGATCTTATCGCCATTGTCGGTGGCATCGTTCTCTGGGGTGCTTTCATCCTGAAACTGCACGAATGGTTGATCGGCGTTCAGCCCATCGCGATGTAGGAAATCAACGTTTCCCCCTTACATATCAGGCAAAATAGGCTAGAAGGCCGACCAAGACCCGGTCGGCCGCTTTTTGCTGATCCGGGTAAGCGGCTTGGTATGTCCGCGAACGGATGGATCGGAAACGATCTCCGCGCGGGTAACGGAGAATTTGATGGCAAACGAAAATGATACCTTTATCCGCGAAGTGAACGAGCAGATCCGCTCCGAGCAGCTGTCGCGCTTCTGGGGGCGGTACGGTATCGTGGTCGTGGGTGCGGCCATTCTCGTGGTTGTTGGTGCCGCCGGCGCCGGTATTTACGAATATTGGAACACCAGCCGCGCGTCCAACTCTGGCGACCAGTTCCTGGCGGCGCTGAAGCTTGCTTCGGAAAACAAGACGGATGAGGCACTGAAGGCCTTCGCCGATCTCGAAACCTCCGGTCACGGCAATTATCCGGTTCTGGCGAAATTCCGTTCCGCCACGCTGCTTTCGCAGAAGGGCGATGCGGCTGGCGCGATTGCCGCCTTCACCGCCATCGGCAACGACACTTCCGCGCCGCAGGTCTTCCGCGATACGGCCAAGGTGCGCGCCGCCTGGCTGCTGGTTGACAACGGCACCTATGATCAGGTCGTTGCGCTGGCCGAGCCGCTCAGCGCCGAAGGCCAGACCATGCGCGCTTCCGCGCGTGAGGCTCTGGGTCTTGCTGCCTACAAGGCTGGCGATTTCGCCAAGGCCAAACAATGGTTCGAGCAGATTATCAGCGACACGCAGGCCCCGCGCAACGTGACGAACCGCGCGCAGATCATGCTCGACAATATCACCGCTTCGGGCAAGGCTGCCTAAACGTCGCCTCGCCACGCGAGATCGCCCCGGCATTTCTTCGCATTGCCAAAGCGATCCAACTCTTTATTTTACGCATGTCCTTTGCCCAAAACAGATAACGTTTTGGGCAGACTTGCTTCAAGGAACCGAGATCAATGAGCTTCACCGTCGCCATAGTCGGGCGCCCCAATGTCGGCAAGTCCACGCTTTTCAACCGTCTGGTCGGAAAGAAACTGGCCTTGGTGGATGACACGCCGGGCGTGACCCGCGACCGCCGCCCCGGCGAGGCGAAGCTCGTTGACCTGCGTTTCACCATCATCGATACCGCCGGTCTGGAGCAATCCGGGCCGGAAACGCTTCAGGGCCGCATGTGGGCGCAGACCGAAGCGGCGATCGACGATGCCGATGTGACGCTGTTCGTCGTGGACGCCAAGGCGGGCCTGACGCCGGCCGACGAGACGCTGGCGGAAATGCTGCGCCGTCGCGGCAAGCCGGTGGTGCTGGTGGCCAACAAGTCCGAAGCGCGCGGTTCCGATGCCGGTTTCTACGATGCCTTCACGCTCGGTCTCGGTGATCCCTGCCCGATTTCGGCCGAACACGGCCAGGGCATGATCGACCTGCGCGACGCTATCGTCGAGGCAATCGGCGAAGACGTGGCCTTCCCGCCCGAGGTGGATGAGGCGGAGACGGATATTGTGCTTCCGCGCACTGAGCCTGGCAGCGAGGAAGAGGAAGACGAAGAGCCGGTTTATGACGAGACCAAGCCGCTGCGCGTTGCCATCATCGGCCGGCCGAATGCGGGCAAGTCGACGCTCATCAACCGCTTCCTCGGTGAAGACCGGCTTTTGACCGGCCCGGAAGCCGGCATTACCCGCGACAGTATCTCGGTCGAATGGGACTGGCGTGGCCGCACCATCAAGATGTTCGACACTGCCGGCATGCGCCGCAAGGCCAAGGTGACGGAGAAGCTGGAAAAGCTCTCGGTCGCGGATTCGCTGCGCTCCATCCGTTTTGCGGAAACCGTCGTCATCGTGTTCGACAGCACCATCCCGTTCGAAAAGCAGGACCTGCAACTGGTCGATCTCGTCATCCGCGAAGGCCGCGCCGCCGTGCTCGCCTTCAACAAGTGGGATCTGGTCGAAGACCCGCAGGCCTATCTGGCCGACCTGCGCGAGAAGACCGAGCGTCTCTTGCCGCAGGCACGTGGCATCCGCGCCGTGCCGATCTCCGGCCAGACGGGTTATGGCCTCGACCGGCTGATGCAGAACATCATTGATACGGACAAGGTCTGGAACCGCCGCATCTCCACGGCAAGGCTCAACCGCTGGCTGGATGCGCAGACCACGCAGCATCCGCCGCCGGCCGTTTCCGGCCGCCGCCTGAAGCTGAAATACATGACGCAGGTGAAGGCCCGTCCGCCGGCCTTCATGATCTCCTGCACCCGGCCGGAGGCTATCCCGGAGAGCTATACGCGTTATCTGGTCAATGGCCTGCGCAAGGATTTCGACATGCCGGGCGTGCCGATCCGCGTGCATTATCGTGGCTCGGACAATCCGTTCGAGAGCAAGGCCAAGAAGCGGCGGTGACCGGCCTTCGGTTTTGAGGCACGGCGTTGCGGCGTATTTCTTCTCCCCGTGGGGGAGAAGGTGGCCCGAAGGGCCGGATGAGGGGGCAACCCCTCCGTATATCTCAACCGTCGCCCCCTCATCCCGCTGCCGCGGACTTCTCCCCGGCGGGGAGAAGAAACAAGCGGCGGACGCTCGCCCAACGACACGTGTTTGAAGAGTAAAAGACCATGCTGATCAAGCAGACCGACTATCACCGGATTTACCGGGTCATCAACAGCCTGCTCATCAGCCAGAATGCCGATCCCGCCTCGGCCTCCATGTATTTCAGCACCTTCGGTGCTTTCATCCTGCAGCAGCATTACAAGGTGAAGGCGGTGCCGAAGGGTGGGCTTGCCGCCTATAATCTTGGCGGAAAGGTCCTGTTGTTCGCAGATCATCGCGAAGACGGTTATGTGACGGGTGCGGGTGAGAATTTCCATTGCTGGGTCGAGGCCGACGGCTGGGCTATCGATTTCATGGCGCCCGCTTTTTCTGAGGGTGCGGATGCGCTTGCGGTGCCGGCAAAGATGTTCCAGCGGCCGCTCTCGGCCATGGCGGCCTCGATCAACGATCTCGGGCAATCGGGTGATTTCTTCTATCGCTCCGAGCCCGAAGCGACAGCCAGGCGCTTTGCCGACTGGCACAAGCACGCAATGATCGGCGATATGGCGAGCGTTGCCGCCAACTGGTTCCGCAAATCCCCCAAGCAGATGGCCGCATCGCTTTCGGTGACCGACCGGGACGGCAAGGCGCGGACCGTGCCGCTTTCCGGTGAAATGCTGACTGGAGCCTGGTGACGGCAGATTCCGCCGCAGGATGGTGATCGCGACGGTTTTGGCAGCAAAACGCCTTTTGATTAAAAGGGCCAATAGCTGTTACAAAGACCGGGCTGCAACAGGGACGGGATCGACGTGTGCTATGGCCGATGACACCATTTCAATAAGCTTCACACCAGACCCGAAACATGTTCCCGCTTATGTCTACGGCTATCAAAATCAGGCCTATGAAAATTACAGCATGATTTTCGACAGGTCCTGGGCTCGCCATTTTGCCACGGAAAGAGTCAGGCTCTCGATATTTGCGGGACTGGCTGCCGGTTTCATCTATTCCCTGAGTTTGCCGTGGTTTCCGGGCGTCTGGCCGGTGGTCGGTTATTGGGTTTTTGCGCCCGCACCGTTTGTGGCTCTCGCCGTCTGGTTCATTATCTGGCGGGGCTCGAGATGGGAGATGAAATCCTATTACGAGACCCTGGCACACTGGAATATCGCCCATGAGCTGATGTATTCACCTCAAATACAGGTCGAGATCGGGCCCCAGGGCTATAAGCAGGTCACACGACTGGACACCGTGCAGCTGAGCTGGGCACGTTATCATCTTGCCATCACGCCGCCGGACAGTCTGGTGCTGGTTTTCCACGGCACGGTGGTCGTCATACCCAGCAGTGCCTTGCCGATGGCGTCAAAGGATGTTGTCGAGAAGATCAACGAATGGTGCACGGCCCAGCAAAAAGAGCTTCTTCCTTTGTCCTGAAGCGGCATCTCTGTGGCTGGCGGTGTATCGTTGAAAAACAGGACGGCCAGCGTGTTCTCGCGGCAGCCGCCTGACGTCAATCAGCAGCCCGACCCCGTTCTAAAGATAACGGCAGTCGCGTCCTGATCGCCTTGTGACACTCCCGCACCGTTTCGTCCACCGTTCCCCGAGAAAATATCGGGGATCACCTCATGCAAGCTGCGAGCGCGACAGCAGCGGCAGGGTTTTGCCGGCGGCGTGGATGACATTGTCGAGGAATTGTTTTGAGGCCTTTTCCCAGCTGTAGCTTTTGGAAAGCGCCAGAGCCTCCTGCGGCGAGCAATGCAGCGCTGCCAGACAGGCATCGCGAAGATTGTGATCCAGCGCTCCCGCACCCGGATTGCCGCCGAGAATGTCTATCGGCCCGGTGACGGGGAAGGCGGCCACGGGCACGCCGCTTGCCAGCGCTTCGAGAATGGTGTTGCCGAATGTATCGGTCTTCGAGGGGAAAACGAAGACATCGGCCTGCGCATAGGCGTCGGCGAGGTCTTCACCCGTCTTAATGCCGGTGAACAGCACATCCGGATATTTTTCCTGCAATTCCCGACGGGCAGGGCCGTCGCCGATGACGACCTTCGAGCCCGGCAGGTCGAGTTCCAGGAATTCCGGCAGGTTCTTCTCCACCGCCACACGACCCACCGTCATGAAGATCGGCCGTGGCAGGTCGAAAGGAAGCTTCGTCTTCGGGCGTGGATGGAAAAGCTCGGCGTCGATGCCGCGGCTCCAGCGCTTCAGGTTGCGCACGCCGCGGGCCTCCAGTTCGGTCTCAAGGCTCGGGGTCGCCACCATGCAGGTGTTGCCGCCATTGTGGAACCAGCGCACGAAAGCATAAAGCCAGCTTTCCGGGACAGGGAAACGTGCCGCGACATATTCCGGGAAGCGGGTGTGATAGCTGGTGGAAAACCGCATGCGGTTCTTCACACACCAGCGCCGCGCCATGAAGCCCAGCGGCCCTTCCGTCGCGATATGCACGAAGGAGGGCTGGCTTTTTTCAATCTCCGCCGCCACGCGGCGATATCCGGCGACCGACAGGCGGATTTCCGGATAGGTGGGGCAGGGGATGCTGTAGAAACTCTGCGGCGTGACCATGCGCACATCGACACCGAGCCGCGCCAGTTCGGTATTGGTGTTTTCAATCGAGCGAACCACGCCGTTGACCTGCGGGTGCCAGGCATCTGTGACAATCGTGATTCTCGTCATGAAACACTGATCCTGCTCATCTGCGCACAGGCGAATCCCCATTGCCCGGCTTCTGCCCGTATATGCGGGGTGCGTGTTACAGGATCATGTCAGGGTGTGTGACGGTGGGGAAGTGGGGTTTTTGTGCAGTCGAAAGGGTGCCAGATAACGTAATTATTGGCATCAGTGCGGCATATCTGAAACGTGCGGGTGTCCGTGATGCTCTCTTCTGCCCTCATCCCTGTGCTTGTCACAGGAATGAGGGGTAGAGGGGGCTATCCCACCAGCGGAAGCAGCTCGGGGCTGATCAGCGCGCCGTGGTGGCCGATGACGGTTGCGGCGGCCCTTGCGGCGAAGGTGGCGGCCTCTTCGGGAGAACTGCCGGTCACATAACGCGCGAGGAAGGCGCCGTTGAAGCTGTCGCCGGCGCTTGTTGTATCGACCACTTCCACGGCTTTCATCGCCGGGGCATGGCTGCGGTTGCCGCCGAAATCGAGCGTCGCGCCCTTGGCACCGTCCTTCACGACGATATTTTTGACATCGAGCGAACGGTAGCGGTCGATGGTCGCTTCCACGGAAACGTCGCCGAAATGGCTGGCCTCGTCATCGAAACTCGGCATGACCAGCGTTGCGGCGCGGGCACCATTGGAGATCGTCTCCAGCATCACATCCCTGTCGGCCCAGAGGCGCGGGCGGATGTTGGGATCGAAGACCACCAGCTTGCCGGCCGCCTTGGCGCGGCGCAGCTCTGCGAGGAATGTATCGACATCATGCGCGGAGGTGAGAATGGCGAGCGTGATGCCGGAGAAATAGACCACATCGGCGCTTTCCACCGTCCGGCGCAGGTGATCCGCATCCGCGGCCAGCTGTCTTGCGGCGGCGGCATTGCGCCAGTAGCTGAAGGTGCGTTCGCCATCCTTCAGGTTGATGAGGTAAAGGCCGGGCGTGCCGCCCTTGATGCGGCGGATTTTTTCCGTGCCGATGCCGGCTTCCGTGATGAAGGCCAGCATGTCTTCCGACAGCGGATCGTCGCCGAGCGCGGTGAAATAATCGACGGACCAGTCTTCCGGCAGGCAGGCGCGGGCATACCAGGCGGTATTGAACGTATCCCCGGCGAAACCCTTGCGCAGCAGCCCGTTGCCGGCCTGCGACAGTTCCACCATGCATTCGCCAATCGACAGAAACCGTCCGCCCACGCCGTCATCCTCCCGTTTTTTCCAGCCATGCGGCTTACGACGAGTGCGCGCCGCTGACAAGGGCGGTTCTGGCCGTTTGTGCATGTGCGAAGTTCCGGTTTACGCGGACGCAGCGGCTTTATATTCTCCGGCGAGACACCCTCAGGAGATCGCCGATGACGCTGCCCCATGCCCCGGTCCATAAATCTCACGCACAATCGGACTGGTGGAAAGGAGCGGTGATCTATCAGGTCTATCCGCGCTCGTTTCAGGACACGACCGGCGACGGTTACGGCGATCTTGCCGGGGTGACGAAACGGCTGCCCTATATCGCCTCGCTCGGTGTGGATGGCATCTGGCTCTCGCCCTTCTTCACCTCGCCCATGGCCGATATGGGTTATGATGTTTCCGATTATTGCAATGTCGATCCGATGTTCGGCACGCTTGCCGATTTCGACGCCCTGATGGCCGAGGCGCACCGGCTGGGGCTGAAGGTCATCATCGATCAGGTCATTTCGCACACGTCAGACCAGCATCCATGGTTCGTGGACAGCCGTGCCAGCCGCACCAACAGCAAGGCGGACTGGTATGTCTGGGCCAATCCCAAGCCGGATGGCACTGCCCCCACCAACTGGCTTTCCGTGTTCGGCGGCCCGGCATGGGAATGGGACGGCGTGCGCAAGCAATACTACATGCACAGCTTCCTCGCCTCGCAGCCGGACCTCAATTTCCACAATCCCGACGTTCAGGATGCGCTGCTGGAGACCGTGCGTTTCTGGCTTGATCGCGGTGTGGATGGTTTCCGGCTCGATACCGTCAACCATTATTTCCATGACAAGCTTTTGCGCGACAACCCGCCGCTTTACGATGAGGAAAGCTTTGGTCTCGATGCATCCGACGTCAATCCCTATGGCATGCAGGACCATCTCTACGACAAGACGCGGCCGGAAAACGTGGTTTTCCTGAAGCGCTTCCGCGCGTTGCTCGATGAATATGAGGACCGGGCCACGGTGGGTGAGGTGGGCGACGGGGCGCGATCGCTGAAGACGGTGGCGGCCTATACGTCCGGCAATGACAAGCTCAACATGTGTTATACGTTCGATCTGCTGGGGCCGGACTTCAGCGCGAAGCACCTGCGTGCATCGGTCGAGACTTTCGGCAAGATCGTCAAGGATGGCTGGGTGTGCTGGGCCTTTTCCAACCATGATGTGGTGCGCCATCTCAGCCGCTTTTCCGAAAGCGTGGAGGAGCAGACACGGGTGGCGAAACTCGCCATCTGCGTTCTTTCCAGCCTGCGCGGCTCCATATGTCTCTATCAGGGCGAGGAACTGGGGCTGACCGAGGCCGAACTTTCCTTCGAGGATCTGCGCGACCCCTATGGCATCCGCTTCTGGCCCGCCTTCAAGGGCCGCGACGGATGCCGCACACCGATGGTGTGGGAGACGGGTAAACCCAATGCCGGATTCTCAAGCGCCGAAAAGCCGTGGCTGCCGGTGCCCTATGTGCATGCCATGCAGGCCGTGGATGCGCAGGAGCGCAAGCCGGACTCGGTTCTCAACCATTATCGCGCCGTCCTGTCGTTCCGCAAAAGCCATGGCGCGCTGCGCGACGGCGATATGCACTTCATCAAGACCAATCTCGATGTGCTGGCCTTCACGCGCCAGAAGGGCGATGAAAAACTGCTGTTCGTTTTCAACCTGACCCGCGAAGCGGTGGAATTTCCCGTGCCAAAGGCCATGCGTGTTACGGATATCCTGCCGATGCCGGGGTTTTCACCGCTTTATGATGCGGGGATCGTCAAGCTCGACGGGCTGGATGTGTTTTGCGGGATCGTTGCGTGAGCGGGCAATTTCTTGTCAGAAACGCTGCGGATTATCAGGACGACTGGTGCCTTTTGCGGCACCGGTTGTGGCCGGATACCGTGCCCGCCGAACATAGGGCGGAGTTGCAGGCCGTCTCCGAAACCGGGGCTGGATTTATCGTCCACGATTCGGCTGGAGTGGCTATTGGTTTTGCCGAAGTCAGCCTGCGGCGGGACTACGTCAATGGTTGCGATACCTCGCCCGTGGCGTTTCTCGAGGGAATCTATGTCGAGGAGGCGTTTCGCAGACAGGGCGTTGCCGCAGCGCTGGTGGAGGAGGTGACCCGCTGGGCCACCGGCCAGGGCGTCAGCGAGCTTGCGTCCGATGCCGATATTGCAAATGTCGATTCCCATCGCATGCATGCGGCGCTGGGGTTTGAGGAGACGGAGCGGGTGGTTTATTTCCGCAAGCGGCTGTCCCTGGATTGAAGGTGGAATATAACGTTTTTTGCCAAACCCTCATTCTTGTGACAAGCACAGGAATGAGGGTTTGGCGTTTCATCCCGCCGAGATATTTCCCGTCTGTCAGATCAGCGCAAACCGATCCACATCCACCATGCCCTTATCCGAAATCTTCAGGTGCGGAATGACGGGCAGTGGCAGGAAGGCCACCTGCAGGAAGGGCTCCTCCAGCGTCGTGCCGAGCGCGTAGGCGGCCTTGCGCAGGGTGTGCAGCGTATCGCGCACCGTCTCGTAAGGTTCGAGGCTCATGAGCCCGGCGACGGGCAGCGCGATTTCGCCTGTCACCTTGCCGTCCTCCACCACGACGAAACCGCCCTTGATTTCACCGAGCCGGTTGGCGGCCCGCGCCATGTCGTCTTCGTTCACGCCGACAACGCAGATATTGTGGCTGTCATGGCCGACGGTGGAGGCGATGGCGCCCTTTTTCAGGCCGAAGCCCTGCACGAAACCATTGGCGTGGTTGCCGTTCTTGCCATGCCGTTCGATGACGGCGACCTTGATGATGTCATTCTCGAGATCGACGGTCGTCTGGTTGCCGTCCGTCGGCAGCTTGTAGCGGCGGTGCTCGGTGATGATCTTGCCGGGAAGTACGCCCATGACAGGAGTTTCGCCTTCCGTGACCGGCACACCGAAATGGGAGGCGAGCACCGGCCTTGCCTTGACGCTGTCGAGACCGACGGGCGCCACCGGCTTGCGCGTGGCAAACAGTGCGTCATCGACGATGCGGCCGCCGGAAAAGACCATGCTGGCCTTGCAGTTCTGCAGGCTGTCGACGACCACGAGATCGGCGCGCCAGCCCGGCGCGACAAGGCCGCGATCACGCAGGCCAAAGGCTTTCGCGGCGGAAATCGAGGCCGCACGATAGATGGCGAGCGGTTCCACGCCGCTGGCGATCGCAGTGCGGATCATATAGTCGAGATGGCCCTGTTCGGCTATATCGAGCGGGTTGCGATCATCCGTGCAGAGCGCCAGATAGGGTGACAGGCGCTCGGTGATGATCGGCATCAGGGCATGCAGGTCCTTCGAGACGGAGCCTTCACGCACCAGAATATGCATGCCCTTGCGGATTTTTTCGAGCGCTTCGGCAGCGCTCGTGCATTCATGTTCGGTGCGGATGCCGGCTGAGAGATAACCGTTCAGCGCCGTTCCCGAGAGAAGCGGCGCATGCCCGTCGATATGCTGGCCCTGAAAGGCCTCGAGCTTCGCCATGCAGACCGGGTCCTTGTGGATGACGCCCGGGAAATTCATGAATTCGGCAAGGCCGATGACCTTCGGATGATTGCGGAACGGCAGCAGCTTTTCGATCGGCAGATCGGCGCCTGCGGTTTCCAGGTGCGTGGCGGGCACGCAGGAGGACAGCTGCACGCGAATGTCCATGATGGTTTCGAGCGCGCTGTCGAGGAAGAACTGAAGCCCTTCCGTGCCCAGCACATTGGCAATCTCATGCGGGTCGCAGATGGCGGTGGTAACCCCGTAGGGCAGAACGCAGCGGTCGAATTCATGCGGCGTGACGAGCGAGGATTCGATATGGAGATGTGTATCGATGAAACCCGGAACGACGATTTTTCCGGAAATGTCGATTTCCCGGCGGCCTTTGTAATTCGCCGAGGTTCCGACGATGGTGTCGCCGCAAATGGCAATATCCGATGCAACGAGTTCTCCGGTGACGAGGTCGAAGAAGCGTCCGCCCTTGAGAACCATATCCGCCGGTTCGCGGCCCGTACCCTGATCGATGCGCGTTTCGAGTTTTGAGTTCATGCGGGTTTCTTCGGCTCCTGATCTACGTGGTATGCGAGAACTTTTATTATTTACATTCTCAGGTTGTTTCTTGGTCTATTCGGACTGATTCTTCGGGTTTTAAATATATCCGGAGTAAAAAATTTTCATATTTATGCTATCTAATCTTCGAAGGTCCAAGTTTAGGCGCTGCCGGGAAGGCTCAACTTCACCTTTATATTTCAGCCGGTCCAGCGCCGACGTTTTTACGAATTGCGGCTTCAGGTTATCATTCCCGGGAAGAAAAATGAAAGCGTCCGATGCTTAAACGAATTTCCACCCAGCAGCTGACGCTCGGCATGTTTATCGAAGCGGTCGAAGGGACCGTTTCGGACCAGAGATTTTCAAGGCGGCACCGCTTTCTTTTGCGGCATGAGGAATTGATGCGTCAACTGAAAACGAGCGGCGCCGAAAACATCATCATCAATACGGCCAAGGGAAATGATGCCGAAGGCGGCGCGCAATCCGCCGGGGCGGCCCTGACGCGATCCGACGATTGCCCGGAAACCATCGCCGCCATCACCCATGCCGTGCGCTCGGCAGCTGATGCGATTGCCGGAACCTTTGCCGCTGCCGAAGCCGGCGGTTCTGTTTCGCTGAAGGGCATGGCTGCTGCTGCGGGCAGGATTTCCGATGCCGTGCAGACCAACCCGGCGATTTTCATCGGCGTTACCCGCCTGAAATCGAAGGATGAAACGACCTTCGTGCATTCGGTGTCCGTCAGCGGCCTGATGATCCATTTCGGCAATTATCTCGGGCTCGACAGGGGAACGGTCGATCTGCTCGGCATCAGCGGGCTGCTGCACGATATCGGCAAGGTGGAAATTCCCTCGGCGATCCTCAACAAGGCGGAACGGCTGAGCGCCAATGAGCGGGAGATCATCAATCTTCATCCCGTATTCGGCCGGGAGATCCTGTCGCGCAATGCGAACATGCCGGAAATGGTGCTCGATATCTGTTTCAACCATCATGAGCGGATGGATGGCGGCGGTTATCCGAGCGGCCGTGCGGGTGACGAGATCAGCCTCTACACGCGGATCGCGGCGATCTGCGACGTCTATGATGCCGTCACCTCGGTCCGGCCTTACAAGACGCCATGGACGGCGAATGACGCGCTGACCTGGATGCTGCGGCGGGAAGGGCATTTCGACTTGCCGCTTCTGAAGAAATTCGCGCTGTGCATTTCCGCCTCGCTGCCGAGGGGTTAGTTGCCGAAGACGATCGCCATGTTCAGGCTGTCTACGTAACGCCCATCGATCGAAACGGCATCACGGGCCCGGCCCTCATGCACGAAGCCGATCTTTTCATAAAGCGCAATTGCTCTCGCATTGTCCGCATGCACGCTCAGTTCCACACGATGCAGCCCGAATTCGCGCGCGGCATCGAGTGTCTGCCGCATCAGCCGTCCACCCAACCCCTTGTCGCGATAGGCGGGCAGGATGCCCATGCCGAGCGTGCCGCAATGGGCGCGGGTCGCCCTGTCCTGGCGGCGAATATCGCACCAGCCGGCTACCTCGCCATCCGCAATCGCCACGAATTGCGGATGGTCGTTTTCGATCATGTCGAGAACGAAAGCGCGGACCGAATCGAGCGGCGGCGCCTCCAGAAAGCTCAGATATTTCCGCTCGCGCGACACCGCATCGAGAGCACGGTGAAAACTTTCAACGTGCTCCGCCCGGATCGGCTCGATGCTGATGGTGTCGGCAGAAACCATTACGCCGCTTTCGTCTTCGCCTTGCGGGTCAGATGCACCACGACATTTTCAATCATCCGCATGCCGGCGTCCTGGCCGAGCGTCATGATCGATTCGGGGTGGAACTGAACCGCGGCCACCGGTTCCTTGGCGTGTTCGATGCCCATGATCGTGCCGTCCTCGCTTTCCGCAGTGATGATGAAATCACGCGGCAGGGTGGCTGGGTCGGCGAAGATCGAGTGATAACGGCCAACGGTCACTTCCTTGCCGAGGCCGGAGAAGACGAGGCCGGGTTCCAGCACGCGGATACGCGAGGGCTTGCCGTGCATCGGCACCGCAAGCTGGCGCAACTCGCCGCCATAGGCCTCCGCCAAAGCCTGAAGGCCGAGGCAGACGCCGAAGATCGGCAGGTCCCGGGCGCGGGCGGCCTTGATCGTCGCCTTGCAGTCGAAATCCGTCGGGCTGCCCGGTCCGGGAGACAAGACGACGAGGTCCGGCTGGAAGCGGTCGAACACATCTGCCGCCACCGGCGTTCTGACGGTGGAGACGGTTGCGCCCGTCTGGCGGAAATAATTCGCCAGCGTGTGCACGAAACTGTCTTCGTGGTCGACCAGCAGGATCTTGACGCCGGTGCCCACCTTGGCGGCATCGCGCTTGGTGGCAGCGGCGTTGGTGCCCCTTGCGTCACGAATGGCGGCGATCATGGCGGATGCCTTCAGTTCGGTTTCTGCTTCTTCTTCCTGCGGATTGGAATCGTTGAGCAGCGTCGCACCGGCGCGCACTTCGGCGATGCCGTCCTTGATGCGGATGGTGCGCAGCGTCAGGCCGGTATTCATGTCGCCATTAAAACCGACCATGCCGATCGCACCGCCATACCAGGCGCGCGGGCTCTTTTCATGACCTTCGATGAAACGCATGGCCCAGAGCTTCGGTGCACCGGTGACGGTGACGGCCCAGGCGTGGCTGAGGAAGCCGTCAAAGGCATCCATGTCGTCACGCAGGCGGCCCTCAATATGGTCCACCGTGTGGATGAGGCGCGAATACATCTCGATCTGGCGGCGGCCGATGACCTTCACCGAGCCCGGTTCGCAGACGCGGCTCTTGTCGTTGCGGTCTACGTCCGAACACATGGTCAGTTCGGACTCGTCCTTCTTCGAGTTGAGCAGCTTCAGGATCTGCTCGCTGTCGGCAATCGGATCGTCGCCGCGCTTGATGGTGCCGGAAATCGGGCAGGTCTCGATGCGGCGGCCGGAGACGCGCACGAACATTTCCGGCGAAGCGCCGACCAGATATTCCTGATGGCCGAGATTGATGAAGAAGGAATAGGGCGAGGGGTTGATCGCCTTCAGGCGGCGGGAGATCGCCGATGGATTGCTTTCGCAGCGTTCCATGAACTTCTGGCCGGGAACGACCTCGAACAGATCACCGCGGCGGAAGCTTTCCTTGGCCTTCACCACCAGCTCGGAATATTCGCCGGGGCGGTGGTCGCCCTTGGGCGGGATGGTATCGGTGGTCTTGAACGGATCGGGGGTGATGTCGGAGGACTTGCCATCCGTCGTCACGCCGCCCTTTTCGAAATCATAGCGGTCGATCCAGGCCTTGGCGGAATAGTGGTCGACGACGAGGATTTCGTCGGGCAGGAACAGCACCATGTCGCGCTGGTCTTCCGGGCGCGCGAGCGACAGCTTGATCGCGTCGAACTGGAAGGCGAGATCGTAACCGAAGGCGCCGAACAGGCCGATGGCCGAATCCGCGCTCGAATAGAAGAGATCGACGATGGCGCGCAGTGCCGTGAAGACGGTCGGGATTTTCGAGCGTTCTTCTTCGGTGAAGACGCGGTCCGGTTCGTTGACGGTGAGATCGAGGCGGCGGACGGAGGAGGCGCCGAGAGTGAGATCGGGTGTCGCCTTCAGCTTTTCGGTGATGAAACTGAGCAGCACTTCGCCGCGGCCATTATAGGCCTCGATCCACATCTTGCGACCGAAACAGGAGATGCCGAGCGGCGGGTCAACGATGGCCGTATCCCAGCGGGTGTAACGGCCGGGATATTCATAGTTGGACGAGAAAACCGCGCCGCGATGGGAATCGAGCTTCTCGATGTAATTATCGATGGCGCTGGCGTAATCGGCGGGCCGGCGCTTTCGGCTGACCTTGATGCCGCCTTTCGTCTCGTAAGTCTCCGCTCCGTCATCCTGAATGATCGTTACCATTTCTTTCGCACTTCCCGTTGTTCAGGCCCGATGACAGGCGGCAAAATAACAAAAAAGCCGCCTGAAAATTCGGGCGGCTTGGACTTTGTCTGAAGACATGACTGGTCAAGGCCGCGAAAAGCTGCCCCACCACCAGTTAGCAATGTTCTTAGACACGATGTTCATGGGAAAATTGTTAGCGCGCACGGTCCGCCTTGGCAAGCGGATTTCGGTGAGGGAATGAACCTTACGGGCCGCCGCGGCGTTGCACTCCTGCCGAAACGGTCAGGAGTGCCCCGAAAAATGCTTCATCGCCTGTGTCTTCTGGTAACGAGCCTTGCATTGATTTCCGCTTCCGAACCGCCGGCGCAGGTGCCGGTGCCGCAGCCGAAACCGGGTGAGGGGCAATCCGCCACCCCTTCGGAAAAGCCATCGGATGAGAAGCCGCCAGGCCCGGCGGAAGCACCGAAACCGGCCCCGAAGCCGCAGCTTCCGGAAGGACCGCGCGCGCATGGTGAAAAGACACCCGCTGACAAAGGTTCCGGCGACGCCAAGAAGGAAGGCGAGGGTAAAGACGATGGGGAACAACACAAGCCGGATGGCGAGGCGGCCAAACCCGACGAAAAGCCGCCGGAGCCGGTGAAGCCGGAAGACCCGGCCGCACTTCAGGCCTGCCTTGGTGCATTGAAGGAGATCGGTGCGGAGTTCAAAGAGCTTGAGCCGATCCGCGACGAGGAACAGGGTTGCGGCATCGAAGCGCCCGTCGAGCTTTCCGTGGTTTTACCCGGCATCAAGCTGGAGCCTTCCGGCACCATGCGCTGTGAAACGGCGCTGGCCCTTTCCCGCTGGACGAAGGAGATGATGCTTCCGGCCGCGGCCCTTGCCATGCCAGAGAAGAAGGTGACAGCCATCGCCAATGCCTCGACCTATATCTGCCGTAACCGCAACGGAGCGGCAAACGGCAAGATTTCCGAACATGCCAGGGGCAATGCGGTCGATATTTCCACGATCTCCTTCGATAAGGGCGAGCCGCTGGTGATGAAACCGCGAGGCGAGGACGGAGCGCCGGAGGGCGCTTTCCAGCGCACCATCACCGCCGCCGCCTGCCTGTTCTTCCGCACCGTTCTCTCCCCCGGCAGTGATGCCACCCATCAGGATCACCTGCATCTCGACGTGCTGGAGCGAAAAGGCGGCTATCTCTATTGCCGCTGACAAAAAAAGGGCGACCCGAAGGCCGCCCCGACTGGAGATGATTGTCCTGTCCCGGTTTAGAATTTCTGGGTCAGGGAGATTTTGAAGGTGCGTCCCGCTTCCGAATAGAAGTCGACCGGCTGGTTGACGGTGCTGACGGCATTGGGGTTGATGTCGCGGACGCCGACGGCATTCCAGTACTTTCTGTCGAACAGGTTATAGATGCCGGCCTGGATGCGCAGGCCCTTGGCCTGTTCCGGCTCCCACCAGCCGGTCAGGTTGAAGATGCCGTAACCGGGCGCATCGTAGGTGTTGGCCACCCTGTCGTCGCGCATGCTGGACGAGAAGACGCCGGTCAGTTCCGTGCCCCAGACGTCCTGCTCATAGCCGATGCCGACGATCGACTTGAAGGGTGCCACCGTGCGAATGAATTCGTTGGTGTCGGTATCCTTGCCATAGGCATAAGCAAGCGAAGCATGGGCGAAGAAGCCGTTTGCGAGCTCCTTGCGGACCTTGGCCTCGACACCGGAGATTTCGACATTGTTACGGTTGCGATAGGTGAACAGGCTGCCCGGTGAACCTCTGAAGGAGAAGAGGCTGGTCGTCGTCGTATATTGCTCGATGAAGTTCTTGTATTTGTTGTGGAACAGCATCAGGCTTCCGGAAAGATCGCCGGAGGCGTAATTCGCGCCGATCTCGAAGCCATTGCTCGTTTCCGGGTTCAGTTCGGAATTGCCGATGACCGCATATCCGCCCGAGCTGATATTCGAGAAGTTCAGATAAAGCTCGTTGATGGTGGGTGCGCGGTACGCCATGGACCATTGCGCGAAAAGCTGCAGTTCCGGCGTGAGGTCATAGGTCGCGAGCAGTTTCGGCGAGAAGCGGGAACCGCTGTTGCCGCTCGGCAGGCCGAAGGTTCTGTAGCCGCTGTTGCTGGATACCGAGCCATCCGGATCGTAATCGTAGGAGTCAAAGCGCAGGCCGGGGGTCAGGCGGAAACCGTTGCCAAAGGCGATTTCATCATCGAGATAAAGCCCGAGGCTCTTGCCGCTTACATCCGGCATGTCCGACTGGGATGAAGACGTCACTCCGGCCGTGTTTGCATAAAGCGCCTGGCTGAAATCGGTTGTCATGGCATTGCCGCCGAAGCGGACCGTGTGCTGCACGCCGCCGAGTTCGAAACCGGATTCAAGGCCGCCGACGATGCCGAACGCGCTGTTGCGCATGCTGTCTTCACGAATATAGATCGAATTGTTGGTCAGGCGGTCGCCCGCACCGGACTCCTTGGAAAGACGTGTCCAGTAGAGCGAGAGATCAGCGGCGTCGATCAGGCCGTCGGTCGAAGGCGCTTCGTATTCGTAATCGAGCGAGACGCGATCGCGCTCCGTATTCTCGTGGCCCCGATAGTCGCCGATCCGATAGGTCGATCCCGTGCCGGTTACGCTGACGCTCTGCAGGGTCTTCATGTCGCTGCGGTTTCTCAGCGAATAACGCTCGGCCGTCAGGCCGATGCGGTGGCCGCCTTCCAGATCCTGGCGGATCTTGAACAGCAGGTTGCTTTCGTAGGTGTCGGCGGGATTGGGCTTGGTACGGCGCATTCCGTAGACATCGTCCGTGCCCTTGTTATCCGTCTCGTTGCCGCGCTTGTACGAACCCTGGAACAGGACCGAGGTGTTCTCGATCTTCTTGGCGACGGCGAGCGACCCGCCGACGCTTCTGTCCTCGCTGTCATAGGTGGTCTTGGCGACGCCACCCCAATCCTTGCCTTCGCCGATCAGGTCTTCCGGCTCAAGCGTGCGCAACACCAGCGCGCCGCCGAGAGCGCCGGAGCCGATGCGGCTGGAATCAGCGCCGCGTACCACGTCGACAGTCGAAAGCGAGGAAAAATCAAAGCTCGAATTCGTATTGCTCAGGGTGGTGGTGGCCTGACCCTGGCGGGCGAAGTTTTCGAAGAAGGGAACGGGGATATTGTCGATCAGGGTCACGACGCGGGCGCCGCCAAGGCCGCGAATGAACAATCCACCCGGCTTGCCGGGTTTGGCATCCACATAATCCACGCCCGGCTCAGTGGTGTTTCCGAGGTCCTTGATGCTGCCGATGTCTTTCTTGCGGATGTCTTCCGCGCTCGTCTGGCTTGCGAGCGGCGTTTCGGCGGCGGCATTGGCGCTTTTGACGCGCTTGCCCTTGACCACGATCTTTTCGAGCGTGGTGGCGCCGTTTTCCTGCGAAGCGGCATCCTGCGCCCGTGCTTGGCCGGCAAGGGAAAGAAGAGACATGGCGGTGCACAGAAGCAGCGCGGATTGCGTGCGTGAAATGGACATTAAATACCCCCGGATATGCGCGCAGATAAGCCACGGCGCGCAAAAACGCGCCGCGCTCAGCGCGGCTGGACATGTTCTGATTTGTTACGGGCGAGCCGATACGCGACGACTAAAAAACATGAGGCTAACTGTCAACATATTATATATGACTCTTTGCATCATGTTTTAAAGCAAAAGGATATGTTGCAAAAATATTACGTTTGCCGGGTCCCGGCCAAAATGATCGGCCGAGGTGAAAACACCGTGATGTTGCCAAAGTCCCGACATTGCCGCTTGCTAGGATATTCGCAGCCAGTTTACATGGCGAAAGAAAAACATGCCCCATACAATAAACAGATCATTAATCGGATACGGAAATGAAGTCTCTTGAACTGCTCGTCGAGCGGATCATTCTCTCCAGCCGCTGGCTGCTCGTCGTCTTTTATCTAGGGCTCGTCGCCGCACTCGGTGTTTATGCCTTTTCTTTCGCGCTTAAATTTCTGAAAGTTGCGAAGAATGTTTTCACCTACGACGAAGCGGACATGATCCTCGCCATGCTCGGTCTCATCGACGCGGCGCTGGTCGCCAGCCTGATCGTCATGGTGATGATCTCCGGCTACGAGAATTTCGTCAGCCGCTTCGATGATGCGGATGCCGAGGTTTCATTTCTGGGCAAGCTGGATTCCGGCAGCCTGAAGATCAAGGTCGCGTCGTCGATCGTGGCGATCTCGTCGATCCACCTGCTGCAGATCTTCCTCAACGCCAATCAATATTCGGACAGCAAGCT
Source organism: Agrobacterium tumefaciens (assembly GCA_017744915.1). GTDB lineage: Bacteria > Pseudomonadota > Alphaproteobacteria > Rhizobiales > Rhizobiaceae > Agrobacterium > Agrobacterium tumefaciens_I. Next base: position 3,178 of record JAGIAH010000007.1, on the reverse strand, counting down.
GATGTGGTTCACCATCATTCACCTTGCTTTCGTCGTCTCGGCGGTCATGCTCGGTTTTCTCGAAAAACTGATGGCCAAGCCGAAGGACAAATCCGAAAAACTGGTGCTTTGATCAGGATGGCCCGCCCGATATGAAGGTCGCAACCCCGTTTAGCCATGCCGCATGTTTCTCGTTCCGGGCATCGCGCCCGGGCGTGACGAGGGTGCGTGAATGGTGAAGACGGAGCGCCAGGCCAGACTTTGCGAGGCACTCTCGGCCGCGACCGACAAGTCTCGATGGCTGGAGGCGCTGCAGGAGGTGATGCGCGCCTTCGGTTATGCCTATGTGACCCTGCTGCGCTTGCCGGGCGGCCAGAACCCCTACGCCTTGCCGACCGTGGCTGAAAGCAGCCTGCCCATCTGGGTCGTGAATGCGATGACCAAGGATGGCGCGCTGGGGGATTGCCCGGTCATCAAGCGCGGCGCGTCATCAATGATGCCGCAATATTGGTCGCTGCAGGATCCGGATATCGCCTGCGGGCCGTTGGTGGAAGCGGCGGCTTCGCTCGGCAGCATGGGCATAACCTCCGGTCTCATGGTGCCGGTCCACGGCATGTACGGCAACCGGCATCTGCTGAATTTCGCGGGTGATCGCGATCTCCTGCCGCAGGCCTCGCTGAACGAACTCGGCATGATCGCGCTGCACGCGCTGGAGGTCTATGACCGCCTTTGTCGCAACGGCGCCAAAGGCCCTTCGCCATTGACCAAACGGGAACTGGACGTGGTGCGCTGGACGGCGCAGGGCAAGACATCGGTGGAAATCGCCGGGCTTCTGTCCATCTCGGAACACACCGTCAATACCTATATGAACAACGCCATTCGCAAGCTCGATTGTGTCAATCGAACACAGCTCGTGGCCAAGACCATACGCCTTGGCCTGATAAACTGATCGATGCCGCCGCTCGCAAAGCGCCGCCGGCTTACCGATCGAGAACCGAGCGAAGCTCAACGAGGTTCGAGCGAACCCGCAGAACGTAAAATCCCATGGTGGCAAGGTGCGAAGGCATGATCCAGCCGCTTTCCTCGCCGTTGGAAATGATTGCCGGCTGGATGCGCAGCGCAGCGCGCGTCTGCATCAGCGTGTCGTTCCAGAGGTTGGTCAGGTTGCGCTCGCGAATGACCTGCGCGAAGTCCGATCCGGCGGCGGAAAGCACGCCGTAATAGCCATAAAGCTGGCCATAGGCGAACCAGAAACGGTCGTCGGCGCGGGTGTCGAACCAGCCGCCATTATAGTTTTCCGAACGCTCGCGCAGGATCGCCGATGTCGAGCCGATATCGCCGGCGATACGGTCGATGAACTGGATCAGGTTGTCGGCGCGGGTATCGAACACGGCCTTGCAGGCGGTCAGTTCGCCGTTGAAGGCCTGGAAGCTGCGGATGGCGGCGCGGTAATAGGCCGGGGTCGGCGTCTTGGGGCCAAAGGGATCGAGACCGAAATACCAGGAATATTCGCTGAACTGCATGTTTCCGCGGGCTTCCTGGAGATTGTTGTTGATGCCGGAGGTTCCGCGCACGCGGCCGAGCGTATCCACCAGTTCCACCGAGGTGCGGCGCACCGCCTGGTTCACGCCACGCTGGAACGAGGCCTTGTTATCGAGAAACGGCGTGCTGTCCCAGTCCATGCCGAAGAGGCCGAGGCGGTAAAGCAGCATGGAGGAAATCCATGCGTTCTGGTTGACGTTGAAATCGGTGAGATCGGCGGCCGCATCGACGATGGCCGAGCGCTGGCAGACGGGTGCGGAGGTATTGGCCGCTGCGCCGGTCGCACCGCCCGTCGGGGCGGCGGCGGGCAATTCCTGTCCGGCGGGCACGGTGCGTTCTTCGAGCTTGTAGCGCGCTACGTAATCCGGATCGAAATTCGTCCAGACCTGCGTTTGCCAGACGAAATATCCGTAAAAACCCGCAAGAAGAATGACGATGACGGCAATCGGACCCTTGATGAGCCAGTTGCGGCCGCTGTACCAGCCATGGGCGGCCATGAAAGGCCACAGGAGCCATGCGACGAGAAGACCGGCGGCCCTGCCGATGGCGCTGAAGGCTGCCTGAATCAAAGCGGTGATCCGGTCTATCATGTCGTCATAGTCTCCTCTGCCCGTGGGGCTGGACGCCGGAAGAAAAATCCGCGGTCCGGCCGGGCGCCCTTCGGCGCTTCGTCAAACCGCGGTCATTTACTGTCTTCCAGATATGTCCCGGTCAACCGGGATACAACATGATTGCGAAACTTTTCTCAACCTGCGGTCCGCGCCGGCGGTGACGGCATTCTTACAATGCCGAGGGAATGTGAGCCGTCGCGGAACCGGAGGGATATGCGCTTAGAGGCCGAGTTTGGTGATTTCGGCGTTCAGCCGGTCGCGTGCCTTTTTCGGTAATTTGCCGTTCTTGACGACGTCCAGATTGGCGGGCGCGGCATCGCCGACGACGACGAGCGCAACCATGCCCATGCCGAGATGCGGCGTGCATTTGATGACATAGGCGCCTTCCTTCTCCACCGTCACCTTCACGGCTTCGTTCATCTTGCCCTTGAAATCGGCGGCACCCTCGGGGATCATTTCCTTGACGGCTGCCGCATCATGGCCCTTGTCGACGGGAACGAAGGTGATGACATCGCCGACGGCTGCCTTGACGGTTGCGGGTTCGAAGACCATCGCCTGACCGTCGCTGCCCTTGTTGAGCATCTTCACTTCGATTTCAGCCGACAGGGCGGGGAAGGCAAAGAGGCCCGCGGCGATGGCGAGGCTGGCGAATTTGGCAGTTTTGTTCTGCATAATTTTGCTCCTGAGAGAAAGCACATCCACGCGAATGTGTCGCTGTCGTCTTAGCGCAGGAGCCGGGGAGCCATCTTTGCGAAAAATCAAATGCGGCAACCGGACGCAGAAGGTCAGCCGCCGTTAAATGTTTCCACCCAGTGGCGACGGCAGTAGGAAACGTATTTTTCGTTGCCGCCGACATCGATCTGCGCACCTTCCGTCACGACCTTTCCGTCACTGCCGAAGCGCGCCACCATCGTCGCCTTGCGGCCGCAATGGCAGATGGTGCGGATTTCGCGAAGCTCGTCGGCAATGGCGAGCAGTTCCTTCGAGGCCGGGAAAAGCTTGCCCTGGAAATCCGTGCGCAGGCCGTAGGTCATGACCGGAATGTT
>JAGIAH010000006.1 GCA_017744915.1 Agrobacterium tumefaciens | reverse complement strand
CAAAAGCACCGAGGGCGCAAGCATCACCCGCGCTAACCCGCTCGTGTTTCGTGTTGCCATGAGTTTCCCCTCCCTGACCGATACCCGCAACGTCTCCCGTCGGGGCATCTGAATTGAACGCCTGACTTAACGATGCTTCAGTGACGACCTTCGCCGGTTGCCGCATGGTAGGTCGCGAGCACCTGATCCACCGCCGTGACCAGAACCTCCTCCATCGACTTTCCTGCAACTTCCGAGAGCGGCAATTCGCCGAGATATTGGCGCAGCAGGGTTTCGGGAATTGTCTTCCCATCAAGCGCCTTGTGCAAGGCGGAAACGGCCGCAAGCGCTTCCGGCCGCGTCCAGTAATAGCGGATACGGTCACTGTAGCTATAATGGCGCTGCAATCGGAGCGTGATGTCATCGCCATGGTAATGTCCGCGCCAGTCGCCGGGGGAGGAGAGCATCAGCTCTTCCATGGTCCGCGCCAGCGGCCGGTCGCCGTAATCGCCGACCATCTCGGAGGCGATCATATCGAGGGCATAAAGCGCCTCACGATAGGCGAAGGTGAGACCCGGGCCGACTTTCAGGATCGGATACCCGTCCCGCACCAGTGCCGCGAGCGCAGGCTGGCTCTGATAATCGGTGGAATGGGCCTCGAACACCAGTTGCGGTTCACCGTCCAGCACGGCACTCAGCGCCGTGGCGGCCGCCGGATCGTAGGCGACGACATTGTCGCTGCCGAATTCCACGCCGGGCTGCACGACGAAGGCGATGACCCGTTCGAAAGCCTCGGAAAGACCGTGCTTTGCGAAGATTTCGCGGTGAAGTTCGATGGTCTGGCGTGCCGCCTTGGGTTCCGTCGGCGCAACCGTGTCGAGCACATGATCGGCACCGCCCGGCACCGGCACTTCGGTGCCGAGAATATAAAGCGGTTTCGGCAGGCCGGCATCGCTGGCCGCCTTTTCGGCGATGGTCGCGAGTTTGGCGGCGCGGTTGGCGATGGTCACATCGTCCAGCGCCGCCGGCTCGCCAGCGCAGCCCATGGAGGCATCGAGATGGATCTTGCGAAAGCCCGACGTCACATAGGCCTCGACCATGGCGGCGGCTTTTGTCAAAGCATCCTCGGCCTTTTCCTTGCGCCAGGGATTGGGGCCGAGGTGGTCGCCACCAAAAATCACCAGCTCGCCGGGCAGGCCTTCCTCCCTGGCAATGCCGTCGACAAAAGCAACGAAATCGCGCGGCGTCATGCCGGTATAACCACCGAGATGATTGACCTGATTGCAGGTGGCCTCGATCAGCACAGGTGTTTCGCTGGCGGCGGCACGGCGGATCGCGGCGCGCAGGACAACGGGATGGGCCGAACAGACCGAGGTGATGCCAGCCGGTTTGCCGGCACGGCGGGCGGAGGCAAGGTTTTCCAATATGTCGGTCATCGGGTTTCTCCGGAAGCCTGTGCGGTGATGAAAGCGTCGAGTTCGGAAAGGCCCGCAGCGCCCTCCATCGGGCCGCGCCGGGTGACGTTGTGCGCGCCCGAGGCATTGGCATAAGCGAGTGCTTTTTCGGGATGCATGCCGAGGCGGCGGCAGGTGAGGTAGGTCGCGCCGAAACAGTCGCCGGCGCCGGTCGGGTCGATTTCCGCAACCCTCAGGCCGGGCGCGTCGATGCGTCCATGGGCGCGGCTGAAATGGCTTGCGCCATCCGCACCGCGTTTCAGCACGATCTCGCCGATTCCTGCGGCGAGGAGCTTTTCGATTGCCGCATCCTCGTCATCGAGTCCCGACGCAGCCTGAAGCTCCTCACCGGAAGGAAGCAGGAGATCGGTGACGCTCAGGAGATCGTCGATCAGTCTGCGGCCTTCGTCACCCTGTGCCAGTTCCTTGCGGATGTTCGGATCGAAAGACACGGAGCCGCCGCGTGCCTTGACGCTTTTGATCGCCTCCAGAATGATCTTGCCAATACCGGCAATAGCGAAGGCTGATCCCATGACATGCACATGTCCGGCTTTTTCGATAAGAGCCTGCGCCTCAACGGTCATAAATGTTTCGCTGGCCGCCGAATGAGCGATGTTGAAAACGAAATCCCGCGTGCCGCTTTCCCGGTAACGCACGAAGGCGCTGCCCGTCGGCCGGTCGGTTATGGTGGCGATGGCCGAGACGTCGACGCCGTCACGGCGCAGCCTTTCGACATTGAGGCGCCCGAAATCGTCGTCTCCCACCGCCGCGATGATGCCGGCCATTCCGCCGCAACGCGCCACCTGATCGATGAAGATCGCGGGTGCGCCGCTTGGAAAGGGGCCGATCAAGGCTTGCGGCTCCAGAAAACCGTCGCCCACCGTCGTCGCCATGATTTCCACGAGGATTTCGCCGGCGGTGATCGTCGGGCCCTTCGTGTGCGGCGCCAGGGCGGATGTCTGCCTCATCGTTTCCTCCATATGCATTCGGTCTGTCAGCTTCCGGATATCAGTCAAAAATTTACGCGCGTCAATATATGGATTGATGAAAAATTTATTGCATTGCAGCAGGAATGATGGGCTCTGAAATAATTTATGGTGAAGATATGCGGGTAAAACAACTATTTGTGAGAAGTCCGGCTGGATTCTCTGTCCTGTTGTTTTGTTTTCGATGTTGACAACCAATAGGAGTTTGCGAGATAAAAATTTACGCATGTATTGTTATGCGTGGACATCCGTAAAGGAGGAGCGGGTCTCATGAACAAATTCATTGGAATTCTGTCGTCGTCTGTGGTCGGCGCGGGCCTTTTGGCCGGGCTGGCGCAGGCGGAGGAAATCAATATCGCCACCGTCAACAATGGCGACATGATCATCATGCAGAAGCTTTCCAGCGCCTGGGAGAAGGAAACGGGCAACAAGATCAACTGGATCGTGCTGGAGGAGAATGTGCTGCGCGAGCGCGTCACCACCGATATCGCCACCAATGGCGGCCAGTTCGACATCATGACCATCGGCGGATACGAGGCGCCGATCTGGGGCAAGCAGGGCTGGCTGGCGCCGGTCGATGATCTCGGCGACGATTATGATTATGCCGACCTGCTCGACCCGATCAAAAAGGGTCTGACGGTGGACGGCAAGCTTTACGCCGTGCCCTTCTATACCGAAAGCTCGTTCACGCTTTACCGCAAGGACCTGTTCGACGCCGCCGGCCTGAAGATGCCGGACAATCCCACCTACGACCAGATCAAGGATTTCGCCGCCAAGCTGACCGACAAGTCGAAACAGCAATATGGCATCTGCCTGCGCGGCAAGCCGGGCTGGGGCGAGAACATGGCCTTCCTCGGCACCATGATCAACACCTATGGCGGCCGCTGGTTCGATATGGACTGGAAGCCGCAGCTGACGAGCGAACCATGGAAAAAGGCGATCTCGGATTACGTGGCGCTGATGGGCTCTTACGGACCCCCGGGTGCAGCCGCCAACGGCTTCAACGAGAACCAGACCCTGTTCGCCTCGGGTCATTGCGCCATGTGGATTGACGCCACCTCGGCGGCGGGCCGCGTTTATGATCCTAAGCAGAGCCAGGTTGCCGACAAGACGGCCTTTACCCGCGCACCCGTGGAAGTGACGCCGAACGGCTCGAGCTGGTCATGGTCGTGGAACCTTGCCATTCCGAACACCACGAAGAAGCTCGAAACCGCCAAGTCCTTCGTCAAATGGGCGACGTCGAAGAACTATGTGAAGACGGTTGGCGAGAGCGAAGGCTGGGTTGCCGTGCCGCCGGGCACGCGCAAATCCACCTATGAGCTGCCGGAATACAAGAAGGCCGCGCCCTTTGCGGATACGGTGCTGAAGGCCATCATGTCGGCAGATCCATCCAAGCCGACCAAGGATCCGGTACCCTATACCGGCGTGCAGTTCGTCGCCATACCGGAATTCCAGTCCATCGGCACGGTTGTCGGCCAGCAGATCGCGGCGGCCCTTTCCGGCCAGCAGAGCGTCGATGCGGCGCTCGAAGGCGCACAGAAACAGGTCGAGCGTGACATGACCCGCGCGGGCTACATCAAGTAGCCGCGTCCTCCCGGCGTGCCGCCCGTTCGCCCTCCGGCGGCGGGCGGCATGGGTGGGTCCGGCGTTTGCCTCCTCATTTCTGCGACAAGCACGGAAATGAGGGAGCGAGGAAAAGCATCTGACAACAAACGAGCATGGCCAATTCATCTGCCATCACGGAGACTGACATGAGATTGAACAACAAGGTCGCGCTGATCACCGGCGCTGCCCGCGGCATCGGCCTTGGTTTCGCGCAGGCCTTCGCCGATGAGGGTGCAAAGGTCATCATCGCCGATATCGATATTGGCCGGGCGACGGCCTCCGCCGCCGCCATCGGCCCCGCAGCCAAGGCCGTGAAGCTGGATGTGACCGACCTTGCCGGGATCGACGCCGTGGTGAAGGCAGTGGACGAAGAATTCGGCGGTATCGATATTCTCGTCAACAATGCAGCGATCTTCGATATGGCGCCGATCAACGGCATTACCGAAGAGAGCTATGAGCGGATATTCGACATCAATCTCAAGGGACCGCTCTTCATGATGAAGGCGGTGTCCAATGTCATGATCGCCCGTGCACGCGGCGGCAAGATCATCAATATGGCGAGCCAGGCGGGCCGGCGCGGCGAGGCGCTGGTCACGCTTTATTGCGCCTCTAAGGCCGCGATCATTTCCGCCACGCAATCGGCGGCCCTTGCGCTGGTCAAACATGGCATCAATGTCAATGCCATTGCGCCCGGTGTGGTGGATGGCGAGCACTGGGAGGTGGTGGACGCACATTTCGCCAAATGGGAAGGCTTGAAGCCGGGTGAGAAGAAGGCGGCGGTGGCCAAATCCGTGCCGATCGGCCGTTTCGCCACGCCCGATGACATCAAGGGGCTGGCGGTTTTCCTCGCCTCGTCCGACAGCGATTATATTCTTGCCCAGACATATAATGTCGACGGCGGCAACTGGATGAGCTGAAGAGCCGGAGATGACCATGCATGCCATTCAATTCGTCGAGAAGGGGCGCGCGGTACTGGCGGAAGTCCCGGTCGCCGATCTGCCGCCCGGCCACGCCCTCGTGCGGGTCAAGGCTTCCGGCCTCTGCCACACCGATATCGACGTGCTGCATGCCCGTTATGGTGACGGGGCTTTCCCTGTCATTCCCGGACATGAATATGCCGGTGAAGTGGCGGCGGTGGCGGCCGATGTGACTGCCGTCAAGCTCGGTGAGCGTGTTGTCGTTGACCCCAATCTGCCCTGCGGCACCTGCCCGAGCTGCCGGAAGGGGCTGACCAATCTGTGCAGCACGCTGAAGGCCTATGGCGTTTCCCATAATGGCGGCTTTGCGGAATTCAGCGTCGTGCATGCCGATCATCTGCATGGTATCGGCTCCATGCCCTATCATGTCGCGGCACTGGCCGAACCGCTCGCCTGCGTCGTCAATGGCATGCAGAGCGCGGGCATTGGCGAGCAGGGAGCGGTTCCTGAAAGCGCGCTCGTTTTCGGCGCCGGCCCCATCGGTCTTTTGCTGGCCCTGTCGCTGAAAGCGCGTGGCGTCGAGGCAGTGACGATTGCCGATATCAATGAAAGCAGGCTGGCCTTTGCCGAAGGGCTGGGGCTTCAGGCGGCGGTTTCCGGCTCCGAAGCACTGACGCGGCAAAAGAAGTCCTTCGATTTCGTGGCGGATGCCACCGGCATCGCGCCCGTTGCGGAGGCGATGATCCCGCTCATCGCGGACGGCGGCACGGCGCTGTTTTTCGGGGTCTGTGCACCGGATGCCCGCATTTCGATTGCGCCCTTCGAAATCTTCCGGCGTCAGCTGAAACTCGTCGGCTCACATTCGTTGAACCGTAACATACCGCAGGCGCTTGCCATTCTGGAGACGGATGGTGATCTTATGGCGCGGCTGGTGTCGCACCGGCTGCCGCTTGCGGAAATGCTGCCTTTCTTTACGAAGAAACCAACCGATCCGGCCACGATGAAAGTGCAATTTGCGGCCGATTGATCTTTTGGCCGTTGATAACCGCATCCGACCGGCTTTTCGTGCCAAGGCCGGTCGATATAAAGTACCACATGTAATCTTTCATGGGGGCAAGCACTTTGGCCAAATCTATCAGGACGATGGAAGAGTTTTCGGAATTCGTCGGCCTTTCCCGCCCGACCGTTTCGAAATACTTCAATGATCCGGCCTCGGTCCGCAAAAAGACGCGGGATGCCATCGAGGATGCGCTGAAGAAATCAGGCTTCCGGCCCAATATCTTCGCCGTCAACCTCAACCGCCGCCGCTCCAACATCATCGGCATCATTATCCCCAGCTCCACCGACCCGTTCTACATGGCGTTGACGAGCCGCATCGAACTCATTGCCAATGAGGCGGGGTTTTTGGCTTTCGTGCTGTCATCGGACGGCAAGGCGGAAATCGAAGACCGCGCCATCCGCACCTTCAAATCGATGAATGTCGCGGGCGCGATCATCGCGCCACTGGGTGTCAAGTCCCACCGCGCCACGCTGGAGCAGCTCGCGGCCAGCATTCCGATCGTTTATGTCGATTCGCCGCTGGATGAGACCTCGGCCTTTGTCGGCACGGACAACCGCCAGAGCGTGGGGCTGATGGTGGATTATCTTTGCCGTTCGGGCGAGCCGCCCTGTTTCTTCGATATGCCGCAGGTCAACACCAATGCCGCCACCCGCCGCATGGCTTATGAGGAGGCCATGCGGCGCCTTGGTTTCGAGCCGCATGTCCTCAATGTCCCGGGCGAGGTGACCTGGGATTTCGAGCGTTTCGCTTTCGAAGAGGCGGGCCGGCTGCTGGGCGGGACGGGGCTTTTGCCATCGCGCACCATTTTATGCGCCAATGACCGTATTGCCTTCGGCGTCATCGCCGCCGCCTTCCAGAAGGGTATCAGGGTCGGCCACGGCGCGGATTACGATCTGCGTGTTGCGGGCCATGACGATCATCCGCTGTCGCGTTATGCCTGTCCGCCGATCACCACGGTGGCGCAGAATTATAACGAGATCGGCAGGCTGTCGATCGAGCTTCTGTTGCAGAAGCTGAACGAGGAAGCCGATGAAGCGACGAGGATGCGCGAACGCATCCTGCTCAGCGCGGATCTCATGCTGCGCAAATCGGCCTGAAGGTGGATCACGGCGGGTGACCGCCGTGATGAAAAGCGTTGAAAGCGTAGCTTTTAGCGATGGCTCGGCAGTTTCGGCAGGAACACCGTCAAAAGGCCGAGCAGCGGCATGTAGGAGCAGATGCGGTAGACAAATTCGATGCCTTCCTTGTCTGCATAAACGCCCAGAACCGCAGCCCCGATGCCGCCGAAACCGAAGGCGAAGCCGAAGAACATGCCGGCAATCAGGCCGACCCGTCCCGGCACCAGCTCCTGCGCGAACACGACGATGGCCGAGAAGGCGGAGGAGAAGACGAAGCCGATGACGACGACCAGAACCGCTGTCCAGAACAGGTTCGCATAGGGCAACATCAGCGCAAAGGGAATGACGCCGAGGATCGAGAACCAGATGACGACGCGGGAACCGAAGCGGTCACCGATCGGGCCACCGAAGAACACGCCCAGTGCCGAGGCGCCGAGGAAGAGGAACAGCAGAACCTGCGCATCCTGTACACCAAGACCGAACTTGTCGATGGTGTAGAAGGTGAAGTAGCTGGACAGGCTGGCGAGATAGGCGTTCTTGGTGGCGGTCAGAACCACCAGCACCAGAAGCGTCATCATGACCGTACCGCGTGCCAGCGGCAGGGTGCGGCTGACGGGTGCCTTGCCGACGGTTGCGCGCCGGTGACGGGTATACCAGACGCCGACCCAGGAAAGCACGCCGAAGCCGAGGAGTGCGATCAGCGAGAACCAGCTGAGGCTCGACTGGCCGAGCGGGATGACGATGAAGGCGGCGAGCAGCGGGCCGATGGCCGTGCCCGTATTGCCGCCCACCTGGAAGAAGGACTGGGCAAGGCCATGGCGGCCGCCGGATGCCAGACGCGCAACACGGGAGGCTTCCGGATGGAAAATCGCCGAACCGATGCCGATGAGGCAGGCGCCAGCGATCAGCACGGCGAAGCTGTGCGCGAAGGCGAGCGTGATGAGGCCGGCGCAGGTGGACAGCATGGCAACCGGCAGCGAGAACGGCATGGGCCAGCGGTCCGTCACCATGCCAACGACCGGCTGCAGCAGCGATGCGGTGACCTGAAAGGCGAAGGTGAGCAGGCCGATCTGCATGAAATCGAGTGCGTAATTGGCTTTCAGCAGTGGATAAAGCGACGTCAGCAGCGATTGCATGATGTCGTTCAGCATGTGGCAGAAGCTGGCGGCTGCGATGATTGAAAACGCCGTGCGTTGCGGGTTGAAGCCGGCGCTGGTGACGGTGGCCATGATGAATCCTCTCGAGATTCCCGCCCGATCAGCGGGAAACATGTCTTTCTTTCCTCCCGCTTTTATTCATATTGTTTCTGGCCTGCATTTGTGTTCTGGACGATTTTCTTTGTGAGTGGGCCAAATGGCAAAAATCAAATCGTTGACCTACGGCTCCTTCTCGGCCGAAGACCACGACTATATGCTGAACCTGATCGATGGCACGAACGAACCGGTGCTGGCGCTTTGCCGCACCTACTCCAAGGGGCACCGGGGGCCGATCCACAGCCATCGCAGGACGCAGATCTGGTACGCCCATCGCGGTGTGGTTCTGGTCAGCACCGCAGATGGCCGCTGGATGATACCGCCCGGCCACGGGCTCATTATTCCCGCCGGGCTGGAACACGAATCGGAGACCATCTCGACGGTGGAAATGCATTCGATCTACGTCCATCTCGATCTGTTTCAGGCCGAGGTGCCGAGGGTGGTGGAAATCACCGCACTTGCCTCCAGCCTGATTGCGGAGTTGCTATGCGAAGAGCACCAGCCGGTCGCCTTCCATCGGCGAGGTCTGGTGCGGGCACTATTGCTGGATGAAATCAACCGCTTGCCGGAACGCCCGCTCGGATTGCCGTTTCCCGGTAATCAGCGTCTTGCTGGATTATGTCGCGATTTCCTGAATAAGCCTGTGGCGCGGGTGGAAATCGATGACTGGGCAGCCGCCATGGGCATCAGCCGTCGCTCCTTCACGCGGCTTTTCCGTCAGGAACTCGGGGTGAGTTTTGTCACCTGGCGCCAGCAGGCCTGCATCTTCGCCTCCCTGCCGCGACTGGCCGCAGGGGAGGCGGTGACCAATGTGGCGCTGGATGCCGGCTACGAAAACATTCCGGCCTTCACCACCATGTTCCGGCGGATGCTGGGCAGCTCACCGCGTGCCTATCGCCAGGCGGCGCGACGGCGAGGCGGGGCCTTTCCAGATTTGGAAGAGGTTGGGGGCTAGGCTTTCCGATGCGCTCTGTTTCCTCATGCCTGTGACAGGCAAACCCCTTCTGGTTTCACTCCGATGCACTCAGTGCAGCCCGCCAACCCCGAGATGCGTATCGATAATATCCGGGTTCTCCGCCAGTTCGCTGGACGGTCCTTCCCAGACGATGCGGCCGCGTTCCATGATGATGGCGTGGTCGGCGAAGTCGATGGCCATCTGGATGCGCTGTTCGACGAGGAGAATGGTCATTTCGCCGGATTGGGCGAGTTTCGAGAAGGCGGCCATCAGTTCTTCGCAGATGACGGGGGCGAGGCCTTCGAGCGGTTCGTCGAGCAGCAGCACACGCGGCTGGCCAAGAATGGTGCGGGCGGTGGAGAGCATCTGCTGTTCGCCTCCGGAAAGCTGCGAGCCGAGATTGCGGCGGCGCTCCTTGAGGCGCGGAAACAGCGTGTAAGCTTCCTCGATGGCCGATTTCGGCCGGGTCTTGAGGCCGACGAAGAGGTTTTCCTCTACCGTCAGGGTCGGGAAAACATCCCGCGTCTGCGGCACGTAACCGAGGCCGGCTTTGGCACGGGCGGCGCTCGGCAAAGCGGCGATGTCCTGTCCGCCGATGAGGATGTCGCCGGCAAAACGTTTCGTCTGGCCGGCCAGCGTGGCGAAGAGGCTGGTCTTGCCGACGCCGTTGCGGCCGAGCACGGCAAAACGCGAGCCCGATGGCACGGACAGCGACAGGCCCTCGATGACCCTTGTCGGCCCGTAACCGGCGGTGAGGTTGACGATTTCAAGCGGCGCTGCGGGCATCGGCGTAACTTCCCAGATAAGCTTGGCGGACTTCCGCATTGCTGGTGACGTCTTCCGGCGAACCGTCAAAGATGACGGCGCCGGCGGCCAGAACGATGACGCGTCTGGCGAAACGGAAGACCAGATCCATGTCGTGCTCGATCATCAGGATCGCGAGGTCGGCGGGTAGCCGGTCGAGCGCCTGTTCGATGCGCGCCGTCTCAGTGGAAGGCACGCCGGCCGCCGGTTCGTCGAGTAGCAGGATTTTCGGGCGAAGCGCCATGGCAAGCGCGATCTCGATCAGCCGCTGCTGGCCATAGGCGATTTCACGCACCCGGGTTTCGGCAAGCGCCAGAAGACCGAGCGTGCCGAGAATGTCGCGGGCTTCGTTCATGACCGAGGGCATGGCGCGGTAACGGCCGAAAATCCGGCCCGTCTTGCCTTCCCGCTGGAGAATGGCGAGTGCGACATGTTCCTCGGGTGTCATGTCCTGAAACAGCCGGGTAACCTGGAAGGAGCGCACGAGGCCGCGTTTCACGCGCTGGCTGGCGCTGAGACCTGTCACGTCCTCGCCGGCGATGCGCACCGTGCCGGCCGAGGGCTTGATATTGCCGGTGACGAGATTGACGAAGGTCGTCTTGCCGGCGCCATTGGGGCCGATCAGCACCGTGCGGTCTCCCGGCGAAAGCGATAGCGAGACATTGTTGGTGACGACGAGGCCGCCGAAATTCTTCTGCAGGCCGGAGACTTCGAAAATGGCACTCATTTGCGACCTCCACGGATGCGCGCAATGATCTGCTCACCCGCGCCATAAAGCCCACGTGGTGCAAAGAGCACGACGGCAATCAGCAGCAGGCCGACAATGGTGAGCCAGTGGAACGGATTGGCGGCGGAAACGACATCCTCAAACCACATGAAGGTAATTGTGCCGATCAGAGCGCCGTAAAGTGAGCCCGCGCCACCGAGCACCAGCATGACCAGCCCCTCGGCCGAAAGCGTGAAGCTGAGGCTGTCGAGGCCGACGACCTGGGTGGAAATGGCGTTGAGTGCGCCGCCAATGCCGGCGACGATGCCCGATATCACGAACATCTTCAAAATCGTGCCGTTGACGGAGCCGCCCATGGCCTGAATGCGGATGCTGTCCTGCTTGACGCCGCGGCACAACATGCCGAAGGGCGAATTGGCCACCACTTTGAGGGCGAGGAAAACGAGGAGCAGCAGACAGACGCCGTAGATATAGGCAGTGCGGCCGAAAAGATCGAATTCGAAGGTGCCGAACAGGGCGTCGGGGGAGACGCCTGATAGCCCGTCGCTGCCGCCTGTCCAGCCGGATGCCTTGTTGGCCGCCTCGTGGAACAGGTGGATGACGGCAATGGAGAGAACGAGCTGCGGCAGGCCGTGAGCGCGCAGCAGCACCGTGCCGGAAAGCAGCCCCGCCACGCCGCCCGCCGCCGCGCCGATCACGGTCATGAGAAGCGGATCGGTGATCTCGAAATGGGCAGCGGCGATGCCGGCCGCATAAGCGCCAGCGCCGAAGAGGGCGGCATGGCCAAGCGTTGCGACGCCGCAATAGCCGGTAACGAGATCGATCGACAGTACCAGGAGCGCAATGGCGATGATGCGGGTCAGAAGCGCCAGATTATCCGGAAACAGGTAATAACCGGCAATCGCGGCGGCGATGATGATGAGCGGCCCCGCAAGCGTGCGCAGCGGCGAGCGCGTCTTCGGAGTGTCTGCCGTTTCAGTCACGTCGTTCATGAGCACCGCCATCTCATTTCGCCCTTCCGAGAAGGCCGCGCGGGAACAAGGTGATGATCACGATGACCGCCAGATAAAAGAAGAATTCGCCATATTCTGGGGCGAGATATCGCCCTGTCGTATCGATGGCGCCGAGCAGCAGGCAGGCGATCAACGCGCCGGGAATGGAGCCCGCGCCGCCGACCGAAACCACCACGAGGAAGGTGACCATGTAGCGCAGCGCATAATAGGGTTCGACCGGCAGCAGTTCCGCGCCGATGACGCCGCCCATGGCGGCAAGGCCGACGGCAATGGCGAAGCTGACGGCATAGATAATCTCGGTGCGTACGCCGAGTGCCGCTGCCATGGCGGCATTGTCCACCGCCGCTCGCAGCTTGATGCCGAAGGCGGTCTTTTCGAAGGTGAACCACAGCGCGCCGGCCACGGCCAGACCGCAGGCAATGGCGAAGATGCGGTGGGTGGCGATGGTGCGGAAGCCGAGATCGGTGGGGCCGGCCAGCTGCTGCGGCAGAGGAATGGTTTTGAGTGTCGGCCCGAACACAAAATTGGCGATGCCGATGATGCAGAAGGTGATGCCGATGGTCATCAGCACCTGTGTCAGTTCCGGCGCGCCATAGATGCGGCGATAGAGGAAACGCTCAAGCGGAATGGCGATGACGATGGTGCCGATAATGGCAACAAGGATCGCCGCCGCATAACCGAGGCCGAGGCCATGGGCGGCGTAGGAGGCGAGATATCCGCCGATCATGGCGAAGGCGCCATGCGCCAGATTGACCACCCGCATCAGCCCCATCGTCACCGAGAGGCCGATGGAGATGATGAACAGGACCATGCCATAGGCAAGCGCATCGATGAGGATGCTGAAAACCGTTTGCATGCTGAAAAAACTCCTCCCGATGCTGCAACGCCCGTCCGGGCCGGAACCGAACCGCCATAGGGGCGGTTCGACCGTTTCAAGAATGGCCGCTATTGTGGCGGCGAGGCCGGTGTCGCCGGTTATTTCGCGGCGGCAAGACCCGGATCGCCCTGCTTTTCGAAGGTCTGGACTTCCTTGTTGTAATAGCTGCCGTCATCGGCCTTGGCCACTTCGCGCAGATAGATGTTCTGGGTAATGTGGCGGCTTTCCGGATCGATGCTGACAGGGCCGCGCGGGCTTGTCCAGGAAAGGCCCTTCACCGCGTCCACCGCCTTTTCCGCATCCTGTTTGCCGCCGGTGGCCTCGATCATCTTGCTGATGACATACATGCCGTCAAAAGCGCCAACTGCGGGGAAGGACAGTTCCTTGGGATTGCCGATCGCCTTGGCGGCGGCTTCCACGAAGGTCTTGTTCTCAGGCGAATCATGCGAGACGGCGTAATGGAAGGTCGTCTGCATGCCGAGTGCGGCTTCGCCCAGCGCCGGCAGGTCGGATTCCTGGGTGAGGTCACCCGGTGCGAAGAGCTTGACGCCTGCGGATTTCAGGCCGTTATCGTTGAAAGCCTTGACGAAACCGAGCGTGGTCGGGCCCGACGGCAGGAAGGCGAAGACGCCTTGCGCGCCGGAATCCTTCACGCGCTGCATGATAGGGCTGAAATCGTTGGTGGAAAGCGGCATGCGGATGGTTTCCACCACCTCGCCGCCGGCGGCGGTAAAGGCCGCCTTGAATGCATTTTCTGCATCGACGCCCGGGCCGTAATCGCTGACCAGCGAAATGACCTTCTTCACGCCGCTGTCAAAGGCCACCTTGGCGATGGGGGTGGAGGTCTGCCAGGTGGTGAAGGAGGTGCGCACCACATAGGGGCTCTTGGTCACGATGGCCGAGGTGGCGGCATTCATGATGACCATCGGCACGTTGCCCTGCTTGAGCAGCGGCGTGACGGCCATGGCATCGGGGGTGAAATAGAAGCCGGCGAGATATTGCACGCCTTCCTTCACCACCAGTTCCTGCGCCAGCGCCTTGGACTGAGCGGGATCTGCCTGCGGCACATCGCGATAAACGACCTCGACCGTGTCATCGCCGACCTTGTTGCCGTGAAGGGCGAACCAGGCGTCAATGCCGGCCTTGAAGTTCTTGCCCTGCAGCGCAAACGGGCCGGAGAACGGACCGACCACGCCGACCTTGATCGTCTCGGCATAAGCAGCGGAACTGAAGCAGATGGCCGCGATTGCGGCGGTGATCCGTAATTTCATGACTTCCTCCCAATTGATCCGTGGCTCCCATCCACCGATCCAGTCTGCAAGATTGGTGAGTGCGATCATTAAAGTAAAATGAAATAAGGGCGGCAATAAATAACCTGACGGTTATCAATACCGCGTCGTTTCGTTCTACTCATGCCGGATCGAGCATAAGCGTCGCTCTGGCGATTCTCAAATCGGGCTGAAAATTCCTGCCGCGAAATCAGCTTCGGGCAAACTCGGCGCGCGATAGTGCCCATGCCGAGGCGAACCCCTGCCTTAACCAGTTCTAAGGGGATTGTTCGTAGTCTCGCAAAGCATATTTTGGAACTTTATTTGGTGTCTTGATGGGCGAATATCAGAACAAAGCTGTTGAGCTGATGCGAAATCGCGTCGGGGAAAATATGCTCAACAACAGGATCGAGCGTCGTGAAGGCTTCCTGCGCAAGGCGCTCACGCTTTATTATGCGATGGGCGGGACGGCAGGTGACATCCAGGCTGCGGTGAAGGATGCGGCGGCCGCGCCGGCGCCAACCATCGATGTGGCCGTCGGCGACGTCATGTACAAGCTCGCGGCGATCGGGCACGTTGCCGATCTCGATATCATCCAGGCGGGTTATAACAAGCTCGATGCGGCGAACCTGCATATTCTCAGCAAGGGCAAACAGCTGTTGCAGAAGCAGCGGGAACAGAAGCCCGCCATCACGCCGGCGAAATAGGCTTCCCTTTCTCTGTCTTTTGCGGGCTGCGGTTCAAGATATGCCCCAACATCCGGTTGGGGCACATGCTCTTGATCACCACCTGCCTCAGGTGGCGACTGGTATCCAGATTTCCACGATTCCCCGCCCCGTTTGTGGATCGAAGCGTCGGTCGTACAGCTCAAAATCAGGGGAGGGGGCGGTTTTCAGTCCGGCATCCGCCAGCGCCTTGTTCCAGATCGTATAAACCGTTTTGGGAAGACCAGAGATGTGGCCGTTGTGGACAAAAACCGCGTAGGATTGCGCGGGTACTTCAATGTGATCCATGCCTGATGTTTTCTTCAGTGCTTTGACACCGGCGAGATATTTGCAGTTGCCGGCTTCATCGGCAATGCTGCATACGCCGTAAGCAGCTCCGGCCACCGCTTCTTCGACCTCGCTTTCGCGTATATTGAAGCTCTGCCACAGGGCTGGAATGGCACCGTTGTTTTCCAGTGAACACGGGGTGCTGAGACCGACCACCATAAAGGCGTCGCACCGGCGCATTTCCGGCGGCTGGACTTCGATGAACATGTCTTTCTTCATTTTTAATGGCTCCATGAGATCAAGGGATGAGGTTGATCGGGCCTTGCGAACAGTGCTTGGTAATATGTTGAAATAATTCGCGAAGGCTCGCGTGAACGCCTCATGGGACCCGTATCCCGCATCAAGCGCGACAGTGAGGATGTCACCATCGCATCTTGCCATCGTTTTGGCCGCCTCGGATAGTCGACGAGCCCGAACATAGGACATGATCGACAGGCCGGTGGCGAGCTGAAACAACCGGCACATGTGATGTGTGCTGATCGCGCAGCGGTCGGACAGGGCTGTCAATGTCAGGTTTTTATGCAGATCGGTTTCGATCTGCCAGATGAGCTTGTCCAGGGCGGGCATGGGGTCTCCTGTGGTTCACGCCCGCACCATGCAAAACCGTTCCGCTTCCTGCTTGATCGGGTTTGACTTGTTATCGCGTGCGCGGCCAACAATACAGGAGGACCTTGAACCGGTCTGGGAACCGCTAGGCCGTTTTCATTCCCGCCGTTTCGTTTTCATGATAGCGCGCCCGGAAAAGCGGGCGCGCCGGCAGTGCCGTTTCCAGCAGAGATATCAGGCGACCTGTGGTGACAGAATTTCCTGCCAGGCCTCATAGGCGGAAAGAACCGTTTCCATCTGCGCGGTATGGCCGGTGATGAAATCATCGCCATAGATGGTTTCATCGGGATATTCGGTGATCAGCGTCATCGGCACGGTGTGTCGGTCGTCCACGGAGGAAAGGCACGGGAAGCCGTTGATGATGCGGAAACCGGTTTCGCCGGCGTGGATTTCATAAAGCGCGATCTGGCGGTTGTTGTAGTCGAGCAGGCCGGGAATCGCACCGAGATGGCGGGTTACCTTGTCGAGCAGGGCTTCTGCCTGGCTTTCCCAATCCGCGTGATGGCGGATGATGAGGAAAAAGCCCTTCGGCAGTGTCCACATGGCGAAATTACGCGGCACGTAACCGGATAGAGGCCGGGTCCACTCATGCGAGGGATAACCGTGCAGGTTCACATGCAGGCTGGCGCCGCTGATCTCCTGCGCGTTGAAGCGGATTTCCTTCTCGTTCAGATGCGCGCCCGAATTCTCCAGCGTGCGATATTCGAGATCGTCACCGAGAGCGGTGTAACGCGCCGCATGGTGCATATGGCGCGGATTGTCGATGCGCAGGCGCTGGTGCAGGGCGTAACCGTCAGGATTTTCCAACGGTGAGATGGTGAAATGCGCGCCCTTGCGCTCAGCGAGTTTGCGGGCGGCACGGATTGCGCCGACGATGCCTGTCGTCTCGTTTGGGTGCTGGCCGCCGCTCACCATCACGGCAGCATCGCTGCCGGCGACATAACGGGCGGCAAGAATACGGCCGGAACGAGAGCGGGCTTCGAAGGCCTCGCCGCCGATCTCTTCAAGCAGCTTCGCGAGCTGGCCTGCCGCAACCGGTTCGCTGGCCATATCGATCTGCTGTTCGCGGCCATCGAGAAAGGCGGTGGTGAGCGTGCGTGCCTCGATGCGGACTGAGACTTCGCCTTCGCTTTTGACGATTTCCGGCACGATCTGGCCGGGCTTCAGGCCCCGGTCACCCAGCGGCCGGCCGGATTTCTTCTGGAAGAACTCCAGCAGCGAGAAATAGAAATCCTCATGCAGGGCTTCGCGCAGGCTGACGACCTCATCGCCGAGGGAGAGCGGCAAATCTTCGGCCGGATGCGCGACGCGGATGTTCAGTTCCTCGAAATAGGGCTCTTCATCGCCCCAGCCGTGGTTGACGACGGCACTGATTGCCGCTTCGAAAAGCTGCTCGTAATCCGTCTCCAGCCGCTCGCCCGCAGCATTACCGGCAGGCCGGAACCAGCCGGTTGGCGAGACATTGGTTTCGCCGACGATATCCGTATGAACCCGGTTTGGGGCGAGAACCTTCAGGGTTTCCTTCTTGCCGTTGCGGCTCAGCGCAACGTCATAGTGGAAGGCGTCGTCTTCGCGGGCGATGAAATCGATCTTCGCATCACCCACCAGCGCCGCCAGCGGATAGGCTTCCAGTCGGAAACGGTTGGCGGGGGCGTTGGCGTGCACCGGGTAACGCACCTCGATGGTGTCGACGCCATCCAGATTGACCTCTTCCAGAAAGGTGAAGAGAAGCGGCTTGTAGGCGCTGCGGATGCGAGCGCTGACGCCTTTTTTCTTTAGCCTCTCTTCGGCTTCGCGGCGGCTTTTGGCGTCATCGAAGGTCCATGCCTCAAAGGACTGGCCGGGCTCGGCATTGGCGAGAAGCGTATCCAGCGTGCGTTCGAAAGTCTGGTCGAAAATCTGGCTCATCTGGATTACCTCGAGGTTCTGCCTGTTGGGTCAAGGCTGTCGCGCAGCCAGTCGCCGAGAAGGTTGAGGCCAAGCACGGTGAGCAGAATGGCGAGGCCGGGGAAAACGCTGACCCACCATGCCGTTTGCAGGTAAGTGCGGCCATCCGCCAGCATGCCGCCCCAGCTCGGAATGGTCGGATCAACACCGAGGCCGAGGAAGGTGAGGCTGCTTTCCAGCAGGATATTATTGGCGACATTGAGCGTCATCAGCACGATAACAGGGCCGATGAGGTTCGGCAGCAGATGCTGGAGGATGATGCGCCAGTCCTTCACGCCGATGGCGCGGGCGGAGAGAATGAATTCCCGTTCGCGCAGGGTCAGCACCGAACCGCGCACGAGGCGGGCATATTGCACCCATTGCGAGATGATCAAGAGGATGATGGTGTTGGTGAGGCTGCCGCCGACAATGGCGATGAAGGTGATGGCCAGGAGAATGAAGGGCATGGCGAGCTGGATATCGGCAAAGCGCATGACCAACATATCCCAGAAGCCGCGATAATAACCGGCGACAAGACCAACGGCGATGCCGAAGATGACGGCGCCGATGACCGAGGTGAAACCGACCAGCAGCGAAATCTTGCCGCCGGCGACGACACGGGCGAGCACGTCACGCCCCAGCGGATCGGTGCCGAGCGGATGGGCGGCATTGGCGAAGGGCTTGGCAAGGCGGGCCATCAGGTCGATCTTGTCCGCACCGCCCGGAAACAGCACGTCGGAAAAGACCACGGCAAGGCAGATGACGGTCGTGAGAAAGGCGCCGAGGACGAATTCGAGATTGGTGAAGCGCGCGAGACGCGAGGTTTTGGCAGCCATCGTCACTTACTCCGTGCGGATGCGCGGATCGACAAGCCCGTAGGCGATATCGACCAGAAGGTTGATGCCGACGATCATCAGCGACAGCACGGTGATGACGGCCTGAAGCACGGGATAATCACGCGCGCCGACCGCGTCGAAAGCCAGCGTGCCGAGGCCCGGCCAGTTGAAGACACGCTCGATAACGACGATGCCGCCGAGCAGCCCGCCAAATTGCAGGCCGAAATAGGTGATGAGCGGAATGGCGCAGTTGCGCAGCGCGTGTTTGTAGAGAACCTTGCTTTCGCTGAGGCCCTTGGCGCGCGCCACCATGACATATTGCGAGCGCAGCGTATCGAGCATGGCGGTGCGCACCAGGCGGACATTGGTTGCCGTCAGGATCACACCCATCGTCACTGATGGCATGATGTAGCTGGCAAAACCGCCCATGCCGCTTGGCGGCAGCCAGCCGAGCGTAATGGAGAACAAGAGCACCAGCATGGTGGCCAGCCAGAAATTCGGGAAGGACAGGCCTACAAGCGAGAAGATGCGGATCACCTGATCGGCCGTCTTGCCGCGCGAGGTCGCCGCCTTGATGCCGAGCGGGATGGAAAGCGCGATCGACACCGCCATGGAGATGAAGGCGAGCAAAAGCGTGGCGGGCAGGGCATCGGCGATGAGGCGCGAGACCGGCGTGCTGCCGGTGAAGCTGCGGCCGAAATCGAGTGTCACGAGGCCCTTGAGGAAACTGAAATATTGCACGAAGAACGGCCGGTCGGTGCCCAGCGCCGCGCGAATGCGCGCCAGATCGTCTTCCGTCATGCTGCCGCCGCCCTGGAACATGGTGACAGCCGGATCGCCGGTGAGGCGAATGGCGAAGGAAACGAGAAGGGTGATGGCGATGACGACAAAAATCGCCTGCAGCAATCGCTTGATGAGGAAACCGGCCACGTTTTTTACCTTGAAGAGAGACCCGGCCTTGCCCGCATTGCGGCGGGCAAGGTGTGTTGATCAGAAAACCAGCCTGATTATTCGACGGTGACGTCGGTCAGCTTCAGGCGGTTATCCGGCGGTGCGACGAAACCCTTGACCCGCTTGTTGATGCCGTAAATGGCATTGGTGTTGTAAAGCGGGATTTCCAGCGCGCGTTCGGCGGTATAGCTGCCGATTTCCTTGAGGATCTTCTCGCGCTCGGCACGGTCGGTCAGCGGACGCTGGGATTCCAAGAGCTTGTCGAGCTTCTCGTCCTTGTCATAGGGGTTCCACTTTTCACCCGAGTGGTACATGGAATAGGCCGTGTTGTCGTAATCGAAGGTCCAGCCGCCCCATTTCTGCTGGAACATCGCGCCGGTCTTGCCCTGCGGGATGATGTCGTTCAGCAGCACGTTGGTTTCATAGGGCTTGATGGTGGCGGTGATGCCGACCATGGAGAGGTAGCTGGAAATGACCTGTGCCACTTCGTTCATCGTCGCGTCATTGCCACGGATATCGATCTGCAGCGCCGCACCCGGCTTGACGCCGGCTTCTGCGAGAAGCTTTTTCGCGCCTTCCGGATCGTAAGGCAGCGGCTTCAGTTCCGGATCGTAACCGAAGGACAGCGCGCTCTGGAAGCTCGCGATCTCCGATGCCTGGCCGGCGAGGATCGACTTGACGATCGTGCCGCGGTCGACCGCCATGATGATCGCCTTGCGCACCTTCGGATCGGCGGTAATGCCGTCGCGGGTGTTGAAACGCAGCGCGTCGACCGTCGGGCCGGGAACGCTGACGATCTGAAGCTTGGAATCGCCTTCGATAACCGGGATCATGCCGATCGGGATGGTGGGCGGAATGACGAGATCGACGCGGCCGGCCTGCAATTCGGCAACGGCGGTCGCCGGCTCGGCGATGAAGCGATATTCCAGTTCGGAAAGCTTTGGCGCGCCGCCCCAGTAATCCGGGTTGGCTTCCAGCTTGATATTGGTCTTCGGCGCGTAGGAAACGAATTTGAATGCGCCGGTGCCGACGGGGTTGAGGTTGAAATTATCCTCGCCCTTTTCCTTGATATATTCAGGCGGAACGATCATGCCGCCATAACCGGCGAGCTTGGTCAAAAGCACCGGATCCGGCGCCTTTAGCTTCATGTCGACGGTGTAGTCGTCGATGACATCGACGCTTTCGATGGCAACATAGTTGGAGCGCTGCGGGCCCTTGGCACCCTGTTCGCCGAGAAGGCGCTCGAAGGTGAACTTGACGGCGGCGGCGTTGAAGGGTTCGCCATTGTGGAACTTGACGTTCTGGCGCAGCTTGAAGCGGATGCGCTTGCCCTCATCCAGCTCTTCCCAGGATTCGGCAAGGCCTGGCACAACCTTCAGGTCCGGGCCGCGATAGGTCAGGCCGTCGAAGATATTGGTGGCGACGGCAGCCCACTGCACGAGGAACGTGTCGATCGGATCCCAGCTGCCGGGGTCCTGCGGGCTGGAAATGGTCATCTTGCCGGCGGCGAAAGCCGGTGCGGCGGTAAAGGCCGTGGCGGCCATGGCAAGCGCGACGAACGTTGTCGTCATCCCCTTCTTGATTATTGTCATCTACCTGTTCCTCTTCAGATGGTTGCGGTTCTGGTTGTTATTCAGGCGCTCTTCGCGATGAAGTGGCCCGGATTGATTTCCTCATGGGCGAGAACGGCTCGCTCGTCGCCGACACGGCGCACGGGATTGGGAATCTCGCCCTCGAGCATGGGAATGCGGCGCTCGATGGTCGGATCGGCAACCGGCACGGCCGACAGCAGGCGGCGGGTATAATCATGCATCGGTGTTTCGAAGACCTGCCGGCGGCTGCCCATTTCCATGATCTGGCCGAGATAAAGCACGGCGACGCGGTGGCTCATCTTTTCCACGACAGCCATGTCATGGCTGATGAAGAGATAAGCGAGGCCACGCTCGGCCTGCAGGTCCATGAATAGATTGATGATCTGCGCCTGAATGGAGACATCGAGCGCCG
Organism: Agrobacterium tumefaciens; assembly: GCA_017744915.1. GTDB lineage: Bacteria > Pseudomonadota > Alphaproteobacteria > Rhizobiales > Rhizobiaceae > Agrobacterium > Agrobacterium tumefaciens_I. The sequence goes on along the minus strand of JAGIAH010000006.1, from coordinate 211,549 downwards.
ACAGCGCCTCATCGGCAATGATGAGCTTCGGATCGGAGGCAAGCGCGCGGGCAATGCAGACACGCTGGCGCTGGCCGCCGGAAAACTCGTGCGGATAACGCGCGGCATGTTCGGAGCCGAGGCCCACACGCTCCAGCAATTCATCCACCCGCCGGCGTACGGCCTTCTGATCGTTGATCAAACCATGGGTGTTAATTGGCTCGGCAATCGAGAACCCGACCGTCTTGCGCGGATCGAGCGAGGCGAAGGGGTCCTGGAAGATATATTGCACTTCCTGGCGCATGCGGAAGCGTTCCGCCGCCGACATCTGCGAATAGCTGCGGCCGTTGAAGGAAATCTCGCCTGAGACCGCTGTCTGCAACTGCTGGATGGTGCGGCCGATGGTGGATTTGCCGGACCCGGATTCGCCCACCAGCGCCAGCGTTTCGCCGGCGTGAATATCGAAACTGACCTTTTGCACGGCACTGCAACGGTGCGTCGCCTTGCCGAACAGGTTCTTGCGGATATCGAAACGCACGAACAGGTCCTTGACCGACAAAAGCGGCTTGGCGTCATATTTTGCGGTGTTCTGCACGCGCTCCTCGCCGACCACGACCGGCTGGCCATCCTGCAGCACGGTGAGCGGCAGACGCTTGGGAAACTCTTCACCTTCCATGCTGCCGAGGCGCGGTACGGCGGAAAGCAGGGCACGCGTATAAGGGTGCTGCGGATTGGCGAAGATATCCTTCACCGGACCTTCCTCAACCTTCTTGCCCTTCCACATGACAACGACGTCATCGGCCATTTCCGCCACCACGCCCATATCATGGGTGATGAAGACCATGCCCATGCCGAGCTTCTTCTGCAGGTCGCGCATAATGTTGAGGATCTGCGCCTGAATGGTCACATCGAGCGCCGTCGTCGGCTCGTCGGCGATCAAAAGCTTCGGCCGGCAGGCGAGCGCCATGGCGATCATCACGCGCTGGCGCATGCCGCCTGAAAGTTGGTGCGGATAACGCTTGAGAAGCTCGGCCGCATCGGGCAGGCGCACCATTTCGAGAAGCTCGCGGGCTTGCGCCATGGCAGCCGTCTTGCCGAGCTTCTCGTGCAATATCAGCACTTCGCAGATCTGACCGCCGATGGTGAAGACGGGGTTGAGCGAGGTCATCGGCTCCTGGAAGATCATGGCGATCTCCTTGCCGCGGATCGAGCGCATCTCTTTCTGCGAAGCCTTCAGTAAGTCCCTGCCTTCAAAGACGATTTTGCCGGTGGGGTAGGTCGCGCCCATCATGTCCGCAAGGCGCATGGTGGAGAGCGAGGTGACCGATTTTCCCGATCCGGATTCACCGACGATCGCAACGGTGCGGCCAGGCTCGACGCGGAAGGAAATATCGTCCACGACGCGGCTGTTACCAAACTCGACGCTCAGGCCTTCGACGGACAGGAGGGCGTTTGCGGCAGTCATATCATCGTCTCCGGCATGGCCTGCGCGGCAATTCTGGCGCAGTCATCTGAAATGGAAAGGGGAAAAGGTCGCGGGCAGGCATGCACCGGGCGGCGTCATGCGGACAGGACGGGAATGTCACGAGGGGCTGCATGTTTCAGGCCGCTGTGCCGGCGGAAGGGGCCCGGCAATTCGAAGCCCGCAATGCCGCAGAAGCGCGGCTGATGACCTCACGGGTACCAGCCGGATAATTTGCGTCGGACGCAGATTCGACAATGCGCATGAAACTGTATTCTCCCCCACCCCTGTTTTGTGGAAAAAGCTAACAAAACAGAACAATCATGTCCAGAGTGTTGAACAATTTTTGTGTACTGCTCTACAAATGCGCAAGTGCATCGATTTTAAGCGCGGGTGTGCCTGAATGTGTGGGGTGCGTACCACGCTTCTTCAGGGCTTATTGTCGGGAAGACTGTTGCCGGTCCGCGAGTGTCGAAGATAGGTGATGGCTCCGATATGGTCGACGTCATCCTCGGGTCAAGCCCGAGGATGACGTCGGAAGGATAAGCGGGCAAACTTTATCGCGATGTCGCAATGGAGGACGATTGTATCGTTGCCCGTGTCACAGGCGGATAATCAATAATTCAACAAGGATACCGAACATGACGAATAGAACGGGCGCGGTCAGATTATCCGGCTTCCTACGTTGCGCATCGGTGGAGGATATCCAGCTTGTGGAAACCTATCTTCCCGAACACATTCGCCTGACCAGAGCGGAACTCGGCTGCATTTCATTCGAGGTGTCCCAGACTGACGATCCGCTAATCTGGCGGGTGGAGGAGCTTTTTGCGGATCGTCATGCCTTTGATTTTCATCAGCAGCGGACGCGGGCGTCTACCTGGTTTACGGTGACCTCCGCCATTCCACGCGACTATGAAATAACGACCTTGGCTTGAACGAAAACGGGCCGCAGCGGCATTTCTGCCGGCTGCGGCCCGATCGGATTTTGGCGCCGAGACTTATTCTTTCGGCATGCCAACCGGCGGCGCAAGGCGCCGTTGCGCGGCAATGCGGAAGGGGGCGTTCATGGCGCCATAACCGCCGTAAGCACCACGCCTTTCGATGATCTCGAAAAAGAAACCTTCCCCGAAGGTGCGGCTGTAGATCTGGAAATATTCGCCATTGTCGTCGCGGTCATAAAGAATGCTCGCGGCCCTCAGAGCATCGGAAAATTCCGGCTCCAGCCCGAAGCGGGCTTCGAGATCGTCGTAATAATTGCGCGAGATGGGCAGGGCCTGGAAACCGCGCGCCTGCATCGCCTTGGCCGTGGCGAAAATATCGTCGGTGGCGAAGGCAATGTGCTGGATGCTGGTGCCGAAACCCTCCGCCAGGAATTTGCCGGCGAAGGTCTTGCGGTTGTCCGCACCGTTCATGGTCAAGCGGAAATGCGGTTCCGGCACGCTTTCAATCGCCTGGCTGCGCACCAGCCCGCCCGGATCGGCCACATCCACCATCGGCGTGCGGCGGGAGGAAAACAGCGAGGTGTAGAACAGAAGCCAGGTCAGCATTTCATCATAATGCGTTGTTTGCGCGAGATGATCGATGCGCGTCAGCCCGGTATCGCCTGCCGCCTTCTGCCCCTGCGTCGGTACGAATTCCTTGTCCCAGATGGAGGCGAGCGCCGGCGAAGCATCGAGGAAATAGATGACGCCGTTGCCCACGCCCTGAATGGCGGGAACGGCGACTTCACCCGTCTTGCGCGGTTCTGCGAAGGTCGGTGCGCCGAGGGCTTCGGCACGTGCCAGCGCCGCCTTGGCATCGTCGACCTTCAGTCCGAAGGCATAGGCATTGGTGCCGTGGATCGAATAGGAAGCCCCGGCAAAGCTGTCGCCGTCATCGCTGGTATTGATGACGATGCGGATATCGCCCTGCGTATAAAGATCGACCGTGCGGTTGCGGTGATGCGCCGATTTTTCAAAACCGAGCGTGGAGAGCAGCGCTTCCAGATTGGCCTTTTCCTCCGGTGCCGTGGTGAATTCGACGAATTCCACACCCTGCGTCTCAACCCGTTCCGGCATCGCAGGCACGTCGATGCGGATATCAGGTTCGAGGCGGCGCACCTGGTCCATGAGGTTGATCAGCGAACGGTGGCCATCTTCGGCAAGCAGCCGGGCGGAGCCGCCGCGGAACTGGTCGTTGAAGATTTCCAGCGACAGCGGCCCGCTATAACCGGTCGCGGCCACGGCGCGCATGAAATCCACGACCGGCAGATCGCCTTCGCCCGGCATGTTGCGGAAATGGCGGCTCCAGTAGAGCAGGTCCATGTCGATCAGTGGCGCATCGGCCAGCTGCACGATGAAGATCTTGTCGCCGGGGATTGAGCGGATCGAATTGGGATCGATCTTGCGCGACAGCGTGTGGAAACTGTCGAGAATGATGCCGACATTGGCGTGATCGGCGCGACGCACCACCTCCCAGGCATCGCGATGATCGCTGATATGGCGGCCCCAGGCCAGCGCCTCGTAACCGACGCGCACGCCGTGTTTTGCGGCGAGTTCGCCAAGCTCGTGGAAATCGGTCGCCGCGCGGTCGATGCCGCCGAGCGACACCGGTGAGACATTCGAGCAGATCAGCATCAGGTCGGTGCCGAGTTCGCCCATGATATCGAATTTGCGCTGGGCGCGCTCAAAAGCGCGGGTCCGGTGCGGCTCCGGCATGCCCTCGAAATCACGGAACGGCTGGAAGAGGGTGATATCGAGACCATGATCGGCGGCCAGCGCCTTTACCTCGCGCGGGGAGGCGTCGTAGGTCAGGAAATCATTCTCGAAAATCTCCACGCCGGAAAAGCCGGCCTTGGCGATGGCCGCCAGCTTTTCGGGGAACTCGCCGCTGATCGACACGGTTGCAATGGATGTGCGCATTGGCATGCCGTGTCTTCCTGTGTCATAGCTCGCCATATTGCCTTCCTTTTCAGCCTTATGTACTAATTGGTTAATAAGCAGGGCGTGACCGCAGGCCGCCGCCGCATCGATGGAATGGATGATGACCAAAAGCGCGACTTCGAACGCAACCCGAGAAAGCCGGCAGGCGAAGCGTGATCCGGAAGGGGTTCGCCGCGACATTCTTTCCGTCGCCATGGAGGAGTTTTCGCAGAACGGCCTCTCCGGCGCGCGCATCGATGAGATCGCGGCGCGCACGCGCACGTCCAAGCGCATGATCTATTATTATTTCGGCGACAAGGAAGGCCTCTACAAGCGCGTGCTGGAGGAGGCCTATGCGCAGGTGCGCGGTGGTGAAGGCAACCTTGAACTGGATGATCTGGAGCCTATCGCCGCACTCGAGAAGCTCTGTCGCTTCACCTTCGAGCATCATCGCCGCAACCCGGCTTTCGTCCGCATGGTCATGACGGAAAACATTCACCACGGCAGGCACATCAGGGTTTCGGAAGCGATCCGCAACGTCAACCGGCCCGCCATCGAAATCATGCGTCGAATATTGAAGCGCGGGCAGGATACCGGCCTGTTCCGGCCCGGACTGGATGCTCTTGAACTGCATTGGCAGATCAGCGCACTGTCTTTTTACAACGTCTCGAACACCGAAACCTTTTCGTTCAATTTTGGCGATACGCTTTTCAGTGAGGCCGGCCAGGAAGCGCTGTCCGCGCATGTGGCGGAGATGTTGCTGCGCTATGTGCTGAAGCCCGAACATATTACGCGGATCGGGAAAGACGGTTGATGAGGTGGCGTAACGCCACCCCGTAACCTTCGATGCCGATACCGGCAATCACGCCTTCGGCACGGGTCGACACATAGGAATGGTGCCGGAAGACCTCGCGTTTGTGGATGTTGGAAATATGGACCTCGATGACCGGCGCCTCGAAGGCATTCAGCGCATCGAGGATCGCCACCGACGTATGGGTAAAAGCGCCCGGATTGATGACGATGCCCGCGGACTTGCCGCGGGCTTCATGGATCCAGTCGATCAGCTCATATTCCCGGTTGCTCTGGGCGAAAAACAGTTCGTGGCCGGCGGCTTCGGCGATGGCACGGCAATCGGCCTCGACATCGGCGAGCGTCTCGTAACCATAGATTTCCGGCTGTCGTTGGCCGAGCAAATTGAGGTTCGGACCGTTCAGGATTGTAAAAAGGCTCATGCCACGCCCTCTGCCATGCAAAGTTCGGTAAAATGCGCCGTCATGCGCTTCGCATCCGGTTCGCGGCCGCAGAAGAGGCGGAATGCGCCGACGGCCTGGAACACGGTCATGCCGCCGCCGGGCAGGGTTTGGCATCCTTTTCTGGCCGCGGTCGCCAGAAGCTCGGTCACCAGCGGCATATAGACGATATCGGCCACCCAGTGCCGCTTTTCGATGAGATCGGCCGCAACCGGCATGCCGGGATGGGCGGGCATGCCCATCGGCGTGGCATGGATCAGACCATCGGCAAAGGGCAGCGAGGCGGCCGGGTCCTTGACCGCGACGGCGCGGCTTTCACCAAAACGGGCATTGAGTTCGTCGGCGAGACGTTCGGCTCTTGGAAAATCCCGGTCGAAGATATCGAGGCGGGTTATATCGAGCTTCAATGCGGCATGGGCCACCGCAACGCCGGCACCACCAGCGCCGACCAGAAGTGCCCGGTCGCGCTTCGCATCCGGCAGGCCGCGCACGAAGCTTTCGTAAAAACCGTACCAGTCGGTATTGTGGCCGATGCGGCGTCCATCCCGGAAGACGACGGTGTTGACCGCGCCCAGCATGCGGGCGTCGTCAGAGAGCTCATGCAGATGCGGAATAACGGCCTGCTTGAAGGGGTGGGTGATGTTCGTTCCGGCAAAACCGCGCGCTTCCAGCTCGTCGAGAAGAGCGGGAAGGGCACTCTGCGGCAGTTTGCGGGCGGTGACATCCACCAGCTCATAGGAATAGTCGAGGCCATGGGCCGCGCCCTCGCGCATGTGCAGCGCGGGCGATTTGGAAAGCTGGATGTCGGCGCCTATCAGGCCGACCTTGTAGGTGGTTTTTTCTGTCATGATCACGTGTCGCTCATCGGACGGTGTGGGAGAGGCGGGACCTGCCCGCCCGCCTTAAGAGCGCGCGAACCTCAATGGTGGGCGAGAATTTCGCCGAGGAACGTGCGCGTACGCTGATGTTTGGGGTCGCGGAAGAATTCTTCGGGCGGGCCTTCCTCGATGATCTCACCTTCCGACATGAAGACGACGCGGTCTGCGACCTGCCGGGCGAAACCCATTTCATGGGTCACGCAGATCATCGTCATGCCGTCGCGGGCCAGGCCGATCATGGTGTCGAGCACTTCCTTCACCATTTCCGGGTCGAGCGCCGAGGTCGGCTCGTCGAACAGCATCGCCTTCGGTTCCATGCACAGCGCTCGGGCGATTGCCGCACGCTGCTGCTGGCCGCCGGAAAGCTGTGCCGGGTATTTGTCGGCCTGGTTGAGGATGCGCACGCGCTCCAGATATTTGCGTGCCGTCGCCTCCGCATCGGCCTTGGAAAGACCCTTCACCCGCATGGGGGCGAGGGTACAGTTTTCCATGATGGTCTTGTGCGGGAAGAGGTTGAAGCTCTGGAACACCATGCCCACTTCGCGGCGAACCGCATCGATGGCGCGGCTGGAATCCGACAGCGTGGTGCCCTCGACCGTGATCTTGCCCTCCTGGATTTCCTCCAGGTGGTTGATGCAGCGGATGAGGGTGGATTTTCCCGAACCCGACGGGCCGCAAAGAACGATCTTCTCGCCCTTGCGAACCGTCATGTTGACGTTTTTAAGCGCATGGTAGGCTCCATACCACTTTCCAACCCCTTCAAGGGCGATCAGCGGAGCCTGAGCGGCGGATTGCGACATGGAACTTTCCTTCATGCTTGGCAGCAGTTTCAGTTGACGGTGTAGGGGATGTCCGGAAGCGAGGCCGGGAACTCCGGAACCGGGCGCTTCATCCATTTGGCATAGACTTTTGCGAGGTCGCCATTGGCCTTGGCCTTGTCGAGCCAGGCGTTGAGCGCCTCGTTCCAGTCCTTTTCACCGGGGCGCGTGGCGGCGCTGTTGTAGAGGGTCACGAGGTCGAACTTCACCTCGTAATCCTTGCCACCGGCCGCGGCGAGACGGTCACCATAAAACTGGTTGCCGCCGATCGCCTCGATCTGGCCCGACAGGATCGCCTGGATGGTGGCGGCGTCGTCATCGAAACGAAGGATGTTCGCTTTCGTACCCGCACCGGCGGTCAAGGCCGTATCCATAGGGCTGGATTTCGGCGCACCAACGGTCATACCGGTCAGATCGTCGAAATTGGCGATCTTTTTGTCCTTGGTGGCATAAACCGACATGACGTTATGCGCGTAAGGCTGCGCATATTGCACGTTCTTCGCACGTTCCGGTGTCATCCCCATCGACGCGAACAGGGCGTCGACCTTGCCGGTGCGCAGCGAAGGAATGCGGTTGGCAACGGCAAGCGGCACGAATTCCACCTTCAGGCCGAGATATTCCGCAAAGCCCCTCGCCAGATCGGCATCATAACCTTCCTGGACGCCGCTGGAATTGATGAAGCCCCAGGGCGCATTGTCACCCTGAATGCCGATCACGATCTTGCCGCTGGATTTTGCCTCTTCCAGCGTTCTGGCCTCTGCGCCTGCGGGCGAAAGGATCGGCAGCAGGGCTGCCAATCCGACTGCAAGGACTGTGCGCCTGGCAGTGTTTTTCTTAAAGATTCCCATTGGTTACTCCTCCCAATTTCAGTCTCGTCGGATCCTTCACTTCACGGTGAAAGGAATATCCGGCAGGCTTTCCGGGAAAGCGGGAACTTCGCGCTTCATCCACTTGTCGTAGATCTTGGCGAGCTGGCCATCGGACTTGATCTTGTCGAGGAAGGTGTTGATGGTCTCGTTCCAGTCCTTTTCGCCTGGACGTGTGCCGGCGCCGTTATACATCGTCGTCAGATCGAACTTCGATTCGTATTTGCCCTCGGCCGCCTTGTTCAGCCGGTCACCATAAAACATGTTGCCGCCAACCGCTTCGACCTGGCCGGAAATCAGCGCCTGGATATTGGCGGCGTCATCGTCGAAGCGCAGAATATTGGCCTTGGAACCCGCGCCGGCGGTGATGGCCGTATCCATGGCGCTCGATTTCGGCACGCCGACGTTGAGGCTGGTCAGATCGTCAAAGCCGGCGATCTTTTTGTCCTTCGGGCCATAGACGGAAAACACGTTGCCGACGTAGGGCTTGGAATATTGGATGCTCTTGGCGCGTTCGGCGGTCATGGCCATGGTGGCGAAAAGCACGTCGACCTTTCCGGTCAGAAGCGCCGGGATGCGGTTGGCCACGGCGAGCGGCACGAATTCCACCTTGACGCCGAGATAGTCGGCAAAAGCCTTGCCGATATCGGCATCGAGACCATCCTGCACGCCGCTGGAATTGACGAAGCCCCACGGCGAGTTGTCGCCCTGAATGCCGATGACGACCTTGCCCTTGGCCTTGGCTTCTTCCACCGTGCCGGCGAAAGCATCGGCCGGTGCGACGAAGGGCAGGGCGACGGTTACCGCGGCGAGCGCGAGCAGGGCACGGCGTGAGAATTTCGTGTTGGTAGTTTTCATCTTTTGCTCCTCCTTACAAAGCTGATGAGATGATTTTTGGTAATTAGCGGGACGCGGCCTGCAGCCGCTTTTCAACACCGGCGCCCCATAGCGAAAGCGGCCAGCAGATCAGGAAATAGATGATGCCGACGATGGCGAAGACGGTGAGCGGGCGGAACGTCTGGTTGGAGACGATCTGGCCGGCACGCGACAGCTCGACGAAGCCGACGATGGCCGCAAGCGAGGTGCCCTTGATGAGCTGCACGAGGAAACCGATGGTGGCCGGCAGCGAAATCTTGAAGGCCTGCGGCAGAACCACGTCCTTCATGCGCGATATGTAGTGCAGGCCGAGCGCATTGGCGGCCTCCGTCTGACCCTTCGGCACCGCCTGGATGCCACCGCGCCAGATTTCGCCGAGAAAGGCGCTGGCATGCAGGGTAAAGGCGATGGCGACCGCAATCCAGGCATCGACGTTGAGGCCGGCAAGCGCCACGCCGTAATAAACCACGAAAAGCTGCATCAGGAGCGGCGTGCCCTGAAAGACGGCAATATATGCCGTGCTTGCACGCTGGATCGCCGGGCTGTCCGCGACGCGGGCAAGCGCCACGCAAAGGCCGAAAATGCCGCCGCCGATAAAGCCGATAATGGTCAGGGCAAGGGTCCATTTCAGGCCTTGCATCAGGAAGAAAAGTTCGTTGGGACCGATGGATGCCATTGTCTTTTCCTCACTTGACCGGATAGCTGAAGGACGCACGCGAGATGAGCGCAAAAATGCCCATCATCAGCGAGGAAATGACCAGATAAAGCAGTGTGATCGAGAAATAGACCTCGAAGGAACGGAATGTATCCGCCTCGATCTTCTGCGCCACCGAGGTCAGTTCGTAAGCCGCGATCGACGTGCAGACCGAGGTGGTCAGCGTCAGCATGATGAACTGGCTGGTGAGCGAGGGATAAACCGCCCTCAATGCCGGCTTTAAGATGATATGGCGGAAGATCTGCGCGCGGTGCAGGCCGAGCGCCAGCCCCGCTTCCACCTGGCCCTTAGGAATGGAATCGACACCGCCGCGAATGATTTCAATCGCATAGGCACCGCCGTTGAGGGCGAGCGCGATGATGGCGGTGACCGTCGGGTTGAGCTTGATGCCAATCTGCGGCAGGGCGAAGAAGATGAAGAATATCTGCACCAGAAACGGCGTGTTGCGGATGGCTTCCACGAAGCCGATAACGAGCCCGCGCAGCAGCTTGAAGCGCGAACGGCGGGCAACGACGCCCAGAACGCCGATGATGGTGGCGAGCGACATGCCGGCAATCGCCAGGCCGATTGTCGCAAGACAGGCCAAAAGCAGCTCGGGCAGGCGTTCTATGACCGCCGAAAAATCGAGACTGTAAGACATACTTCCTCCCAACCCGTTCGGGTCCGAACAGGCGTTTCGCCTTGTCCGCATCGCTTTGGAACCTCGCGGCACCAAAGCCCTCCATTTGTCTGTTTCTGCCGCTGCTGGCTTGAAACCCTTGTCGGCGGCATGGTGTTAATCTTAATGTTTGTACCAGTTAGTTCATTTTTGTGTCAAGCGGTATGTCCGGTTAAAAAGCAGCTTTTGTGCTGTTTTTTCATTCTCTGGATTTCTGAATAAAGTCTTTTTTATCAATGGCTAATGCGAAGAACCGCAAGCGCTTTCCACGCGTCGCCACACCGTCTCCGGCCTGCCGCCCGGCAGTGCCCGGAAACCCCGTCTGCACATAAAATCGACTGACCTTGCGGCTAGTTTTCGCCTGTGCCCAGCCTGTCTATCTGCTCGGCCAATCGCTCGGCGATCAGCAGCGAGGCACCCGTTGCCGTCACCATTTGCGGAAGCGACAGCCATTCCAGCATCCAGCTCGCGCCGGACCGTTCCTGCTCATGCACGAGCGACTGGTGCAGCGCGGAGATCTGCACGGCATTAAAGCGTGCGAGCGCCACCAGCGTTTCGGCATTGACCGGATTCTGCTTGTGCGGCATGGCGGAAGAACCGCCGCCGCCGGAGAGGCGGATTTCCGTACCGAGCTCGGCCATCAGCGCGATATCCTGCCCGAATTTGCCGAGTGCTCCGGTGACGAGTGAGAGAATATTGCCGAATTCGACGATGCCGTCGCGCTGGCTCTGCCATTGCGGCCTGTCGGCAAGGCCGAGCCGCCTGGAAAGATCGGCGCGGACGGTTCCAGCATTGTCACCAAGCTTTTCCAGCGTGCCGGCAGCACCGCCGAACTGCAGGGCAAAACCGTTCTGCGCGAAGGTTTCGAGCCTGAGAAGGTGGCGCTCTAGCGGCGCAATCCAGCTTGCCGCGCGGTCGGCCACCGTTATTCCGATGGCGGCCTGCATGCGGGTATAACCGGTAAGCGCGTTATGGCCATCGCGGGAGGCCAGGTCGCCCAGGGTGTCGATGAGCCGGCCGAGCCGGGCGGCGATGATTTCGGCCGCAGCCTTCAGCCGCAGCATCAGGCTCGTATCGATGACATCCTGGCTGGTGGCGCCGAAATGCACTTTTTCCGCCGCCTTGCCGGCGACAGCTGCCCGCATCTGCCGCACGAGTTCAGGCACCACAACGCCGTCTTTCGCGACGCCCTGGCGAAGGGCGGTCAAATCGGCAGCAAAGTCCGAAAGCCCCGAGACGATCGCCTCCGCCACGTCCTCGGAAATGATGCCTGCTCCAACCTGTGCCTGCGCCAGAGCCGTCTCGAAACGGACCATGGCGTCGATATCCGCTTTTGCCGAAAACAGCTCGACGATCTCGCTGTCGCCGAAAAGGCCTGAGAGAAACGGATGCTCGAAGGGGGAAAGGCTCATCTTCCGTCTCGCTCAGATATCGAAGAACACGGTTTCGCCGTCGCCCTGAAGGCGGATATCGAAACGATAGACGTTGCCTTCCTCCTTTTTGGCGACAAGCGTGGCGATGCGGCTTTTCTGTTCGATGCGGGCAAGAACCGGGTCGGCCGCATTGGCTTCCTGTTCTTCGGGGAAATACATGCGGGTCTGCAGGCCGATATTGATGCCGCGCGCGACGATCCAGAAGGTGATGTGCGGCGCCATCGGCCGGCCGTCGCGGAACGGCACCTTGCCCGGCTTGATGGTTTCGAAGACGAATTCACCCGTATCCATGTCGCCCGGCGAGCGGCCCCAGCCGATGAAATTGGGGTCGGCCTTGCCGCGGGTTTCGCTGGGGCTGTTGTAATAACCGTCGGTATCCGCCTGCCAGATTTCGATCAGCGCGTCCTTCAGCGCCATTCCCGCACCGTCATAAACCGTGCCGCGCACGCTGATGCGTTCACCGCGGGCCTTGTCGTTATAAAGCGGACCGGAACCGAGGTCTTTTTCGAAGACACCTTCGATGCCGACGAAATTCGGCGTGCAGCCGATATGCACATAAGGCCCCGCCGTCTGCGAGGCGGTTTCCTTGAAATAGTTGAGCGGCTGAACCATGGTCAGTTGCCCTCCATGCGGTTTTCGAAAAGGGTCGAGCGGCGGCCACGCAGGACGATATCGAACTTATAGGCCAGCATGTCCATCGGCAGCGTCGCATTCATGTCGAGCGGCGCGATCAGCCTCTTGATCGCATCCTCATCCGGAATGGTCTTGACGATCGGACATTTCCAGATCAGCGGGTCGCCTTCGAAATACATCTGGGTGATCAGCCGTTGGGCAAAACCGTGGCCGAAGACCGAGAAATGGATATGGGCCGGGCGCCAGTCATTGACCCCGTTCGGCCAGGGGTAAGCGCCCGGCTGGATGGTCTTGAACCAGTAATAGCCGTTCTCATCCGTGATCGTGCGGCCGACGCCGCCGAAATTCGGATCGATGGCGGCGAGATAACTTTCCTTCTTGTGGCGGTAACGGCCGCCGGCATTGGCCTGCCAGAACTCCACCAGCGCGCCATCCACGCCACGGCCGCGCTCGTCCAGCACCCGGCCGTGCACCAGAATGCGCGGGCCGACGGGCATTTCGCCGGGGCGGGCATAGTTGAGGATGAGGTCGTTATCCAGCGGGTTGAGCATGCCATGGCCGAAGACGGGGCCGGTGATCTCGCTTTTCGTGCCTTCCAGCGAAATCAGCGCGCGCTGCGGTGAACGCAGGATCGAGGTCTTGTAGCCGGGCGCATAGGCCAGCGGATGGATATCGCGGTTGCGTGCGAAGAACGGCCCGGTTTCGGGCGGCTGGTTGCTCATTTCGTCTCCTCCCCATCGCCAGAATTATCAGGGGAACTATCGGCCTTCATGCTGGCGAGGGCAAGCTTGGCGATCTTGAAAGCGTGGTTGGCGGCGGGAACGCCGGCATAGATCGCCACATGCAGCAGCGCCTCGCGGATATCCGCTTCGGTGGCGCCGGTATTGACGGTGGCGCGCACATGCATGGCCAGTTCCTCATCCTGACCGAGCGCGGCAAGCAGGGCGATGGTGACCATCGAACGCTCGCGCTTCGTCCAGTGATTTCCGGACCAGACGGTGCCCCAGGCGGCTTCGGTGATGAGCTGCTGGAAGGGCTGGTCGAAACCGGTCGTCACCGTCTGCGCGCGGTCGACATGGGCATCGCCCAGCACGGAGCGGCGGGTCTTCATGCCCTGTTCGAAACGTTCGTTCTTGTCGATATGGTCCGCCATCGGTCAATGCTCCGGCAAGGTCTTGAGAAAAATGGAGGCCGCCTGTGCGTAGACGAGCGGCTGTTCAAGGCAAGGGATGTGGCCGCAGCCGGCGATGGTGACGACGCGGCTCGCGGGGATGAGACCCGCCAGCGACTGCACCAGTTCCGGTGGCGTGGAACCGTCCTGATCACCCGCAACACAGAGCGTCGGCACGGCGATGCGCCCGGCCTCTTCGGTATAATCCGCATCGCGGATGGCGGCGCAGGTGCCGCTGTAGCCGGCTTCCGGCTGTTGCGAGAGCATGTTGCGCGCGCCGGCATAGGCGGCATTCTCAGGCTGGCGGAAAGCGGACGTGAACCAGCGCTCCATGACGGGATCGACCAGCGAGGCGAGGCCATCGGCGGCGATCTTGCCGATACGGGCATTCCACATCTCAGTCGTGCCGATCTTGTGGGCAGTGTTGCTGAGCACCAAAGCGCGGACGAGATCGGGCCGGCGCGCATAAAGCCCCTGCGCAATCAGTCCGCCGACCGACAGGCCCCAGATGACGGCGCTTTTGACGCCGAGATGATCGAGAAGTGCGATCAGGTCACCGGCATGATCGTCGATGGAATAGGGAGCGCGCCCGACATCGGAAAGGCCATGGCCGCGCTTGTCGTGCAGCACATAGGCATAGTCATCGCCGAGCGCCTCGATCACCGCATCCCAGATTCGGAAATCGGTGCCGAGCGAATTGATGAAGGCAATCACAGGTTTGCCGCCGTCCAATCCCCTGACGCGATAATGGATCACAGTCTCGCCGCAGCGCAGAAAATGCATGGCATGCTCCTCCTGCGAAGGATATTGCAAGCCGGTTCCGGTTAAGTAAAATGACATTATCGATGAAAATCATAACCTGTGGATTATATGAGCGATGGTCGATCAGCGTATCAAGTTCCGGCACCTGCAAACCTTCGTGGAGGTGGCGCGCCAGAAAAGCGTCATTCGCGCTGCGGAAATCCTGCATGTCAGCCAGCCGGCGGTGACGAAGACCATCCGCGAGCTGGAAGAGATTCTCGGCGTCTCGCTGTTTGATCGGGAAGGGCGCGGCATCCGCATCAGCCGTTATGGCGAGGTGTTTCTGCGCCATGCCGGTGCGACGATGACGGCGCTGCGCCAGGCGGTCGATTCGGTCTCGCAGGAGGCGGCGCGCGCCGGGCCGCCGGTGCGTGTTGGTGCTCTGCCCACGGTTTCGGTCCGCATCATGCCGAAGGCGATGGCCGGTTTTCTGGCCGAGAAGACCGGCAGCCCGGTGAAGATCGTGACAGGCGAAAACGCCGTGCTGCTGGAGCAATTGCGGGTCGGCGATCTCGATCTCGTCGTTGGGCGTCTCGCCGCGCCGCAGAAAATGGCGGGTTTTTCCTTCGAGCATCTCTATTCGGAAAAGGTGCGCTTCGTGGTGCGCGCCGGCCACCCGTTGCTGTCACCGGGCCTTTCGGTGTTCGACCATCTGCATGAATATCCGGTGCTGATGCCGACACGGCAATCGGTCATCGGGCCTGTCGTCGAGCAGTTTTTGATCGCCAACGGCGTGCCGGCCCTGCCGATCCGCATCGAAACCGTGTCGGATGCCTTCGGCCGCGCCTTCCTGCGCACCAGCGATGCGATCTGGATCATCTCGGAAGGTGTTGTGGCGGCGGATGTGGCCGACGGCATTCTGGCGATCCTGCCGGTCGAGACCGGTGATACCAGCGGCCCGGTGGGGCTGACGGTCCGCGCCGACACGCAGCCCTCGCTGCCGCTGTCGCTGCTGATGCAGGCCATCCGCGAGGCGGCAGGTGAGTTGCTGGATGGGAGGGCGGAGGCCGGTTCCTGATACGAGGGGCGGCGGTCGGAAAATCTAAGAGGCTTTCCTCCGTCATGCCGGACTTGATCCGGTATGACGAACAAGCCGCTTGTCTCGTGCTGTTTGTGTCGATCCTCCTAATAAGGAAGTCCCACATAATTCTCCGCAAGCGCCGTGGAAGCGGCGCGCGATTGTACGAGGTAATCCAGCTCCGCCTCCTGAATACGCTGGCCGAAATCCTCAGTATCGGGAAAACGGTGCATCATCGTCGTCATCCACCAGGAAAACCGCACCGCTTTCCAGACGCGGGAAAGCGCCCTCTGCGAATAGGCATCGATGCCGGCTTCAGACCTGTCACGATAAAACTCGATCAGCGCCTCGCTCAGATAATGCACATCGCTGGCCGCAAGGTTCAGGCCCTTGGCGCCGGTCGGCGGTACGATATGGGCGGCGTCGCCGGCCAGAAACAGCCGTCCGAACCGCATGGGTTCACTGACGAAGGACCGGAGCGGTGCGATGGATTTTTCGAAGGATGGGCCGGTCACCATTTCATCCGCATGGTTTTCCGGCAGGCGGCGGCGGATTTCATCCCAGAAGCGCTCGTCGCTCCAGTCCTCCGGCCGATCATCCAGCGAACATTGGATGTAATAACGGCTGCGCGTGTGCGAGCGCATGGAACAGAGCGCAAAACCACGCGGATGGTTGGCATAGATGAGTTCGTGGTTGACCGGCGGCACATCGGCGAGAATGCCGAGCCAGCCGAAGGGATAGACCTTCTCGAATTCCTTGATGGCGCCTTGCGGCACGGATTTGCGGCTGACCCCGTGAAAACCGTCGCAGCCGGCGATAAAATCGCAATCGATCCGGTAGCTTACGCCGTCTTTCCGATAGGTGACATAGGGGCTCGTGCCATCGAAATCATGCGGCTCGACATTGGCGGCATCGTAGATGGTGACGAGGCCCGCCGCCTCGCGTACATCCATCAGATCATGCGTCACCTCGGTCTGGCCATAGACCATGACGCGTTTTCCACCCGTCAGATCGAAGAGATCGATGCGGTGGTCGCGACCATCGAAGGTCAGCGAAAACCCGTCATGCGGCAGGCCTTCCCGGTGTAGACGCTTATCCGCGCCGACCTTTTCCATCAGCTGCACGGTGCCTTCTTCCAGCACGCCGGCGCGGACACGGCCGAGGATATAATCCTTGCTGACCCGGTCAAGAATGACGGTCTCGACGCCGGCTCTCGCCAGAAGCTGGCCAAGCAGAAGCCCCGATGGGCCGGAGCCGATGATGACGACCTGTGTACGCATTGTTTCCTCCCGAACTTGTCTCCGGTCAAGAAATTGACCAAGGCAGGTCACAAGCTCAATGGACTTTCCGGTCCGTAAATTGCACAATCCGACCATCAGGCGGAGGAGTGGGGTGAGATGCGGGTAACTGCCAATGAAGGGCTTTACGGCGAAGAAGCCGCGCAGGGCACCGATTTTCGCTTCCATTGCGAGACGCTTTTTTCGCGAAGCAGCCTGCACCGCTTTGAAATCGGCCTGCACCGTCATGTCGCCTTTCTGCAAATCTTGTACATTTTTGGCGGCGAGGGTGATGCGTTACTGGATGGCCGCATTGAGCCGATCCGCCCGCCGGTCGCCATCATCGTGCCGCCGGGTTTTGAACATGGCTTCCGGTTTTCACGCGATATTGGCGGGGTGATCGTCACCATGCTGCCGGGTGCCTTGCCGGCATCGGTGCAGGCGTTGTTGCTGCGGAATTTCCAGCAGCCGGTGCTTCTGCCCTTGCGGGATTTTGCCGAGAAAGACTGTCTGCGCAGCGGTTTCGAACGGATATCTGCGGAATATGAGGCCCGCGAGATTGGTCGCGACGCGATGATCGAAGGCCAGCTTGCCACCGTGGTCACGCTTCTTTCACGGGCGACGCAGCCGCTTCTGGAAACCAGCGGTGAAGGCCTTGCCGAGCAGCGTTTTGAACGGTTGCTGTCGCTGATCGCCCGCCATATCCGCGAGCCGCAGAAAGCCGGGTTTTATGCAGGGAAGCTCGGCCTTTCCGAGACGCATCTCAACCGGCTCGTCCGTTCGGTTTCCGGCCTCAGTCTGCAAAGGCTGATCGCCAAGCGTCAGATCGAGATCGCCCAGCAGGAGCTGATCTTTACTGTCTCCAGCGTGCAGATGATTGCGGAAGGGCTGGGTTTTGCCGATCCCGCCTATTTCAACCGCTTCTTCAGGCGGGAGACCGGCATGACGCCGCGCGCCTGGCGTCTCGCCGAACAGCGCAAAATGGGCGATACCGGCGCGCGGCTGACACCGCCTCAAACCAGCATACGCGCCAGTTCCCGCTGAACGGAAAGAAGCGCCGGCAAATATCGCTCCACCAGATCTTCCATCGAGGCGACCGAGGCGGCGAGCCCGACATTGAGGGCGGCGACCGTCTGGCCACGCACGCCTTTCAGCGGCACGGCGATGGAGCGAAGACCGATTTCAACTTCCTGATCGATCAGGGCATAACCGCGATGAGCGGTCACTTCGATTTCGGCGAGCAGGGCGTCCATGTCGGTGATCGTCTTTTCCGTGCGGGCGACCAGCCGGGAGGCTTCGAGAATGCCGCGCCGCCGCTCGGCTGGCTGCGCGGAAAGAAGGACGCGGCCCATTGAGGTGCAATAGGCGGGCAGGCGTGACCCCGGCATCAGCGCAATCGACATGACCCGCTGCTGGGCGGCGCGGGCGACATAAACGATTTCGGTCTCGTCCAGAATCGAAACGGAGGTGCTCTGGCCGATCTCCTCTGAGAGATGGTCGATGAGAGGCTGCACGATCTTCGGCAGCGGCATGGTGGCAAGGCAGCCGGTGCCGAGCCGCAGCACTTTTGGCGTGACGGTAAAGAACTTGCCATCATAGGCGGCATAACCGAGCTCCGAAAGGGTCAGCAGACAGCGGCGCGTCGTGGCGCGGTCCAGCCCGGTGATCTCGGCGGCATCGGAGATGGACAATCGCGGCCGCTCGGCGCTGAAGGCCTCGATCACCCGCAATCCCTTTGCGAGACCGCCCATCATGTCTCTTTCGCTGACGGCCATGCCTAAGCTCCATTTGTGCGATATGCGAACAAAAATCATATAACGCACAAAACCCTTGCCGTCGAGGTAATTTCGGCTTTACCTCATCGCCACGCAGCCTTGCCGGTCCATCCGCTCGGCTGGATGGAGGTTTTGAGAATGGATAAGACAATCAAGAGCGCCGAAGAGGCGCTTTCCAGCATCGGCGACGGTGCGACGATCATGATCGGCGGTTTTGGTGGCTCCGGCGCGCCGATCGAGCTGATCCACGCGCTGATCGACAAGGGACCGAAGAACCTGACGGTTATCAACAATAATGCCGGCAACGGGCGCATCGGCATCGCCGCGATGATCGATGCGGGCATGGTAAAAAAGATGATCTGCTCCTTCCCGCGCTCTTCTGATCCGCGCGCTTTCACCGACCGGTATCTGGCCGGTGAGATCGAGCTGGAACTGGTGCCGCAGGGCACGCTTGCCGAGCGTATCCGCGCTGGCGGTGCGGGCATTCCGGCCTTTTACACCCCAACGGGCTTCGGCACCGAACTGGCCAATGGCAAGGTCATCGCGGAATTTGACGGCCGCTCCTATGTGCAGGAACGCTGGTTGAAGGCGGATTTCGCCATCGTCAAGGCGGAGCTTGGCGATACCTATGGCAACCTCACCTACAACAAGGCTGGGCGCAATTTTAACCCGCTGATGTGCATGGCCGCAAAAACCACCATCGCGCAGGTCTCAAAGATCGTCGCCGCCGGCGAAATCGATCCGGAGCATGTCGTGACGCCAGGCATTTTTGTGAACGGCGTGGTGGAAATCCCCGATCCGCAACAGGAAGAAGTTCTCATTCGTGCGGGAGTAGCCTACGCATGACAAAGACCATCGACAACCGCGAAGACATCAAGCTCTCCAACGCCCAGATCGCCTGGCGTGCGGCGCAGGACATTGAGGACGGCGCTTACGTCAACCTTGGCATCGGCTTTCCGGAGATGGTGGCGCGGTATCAGCCGCCCGGCCGTCAGGCGATCTTCCACACCGAAAACGGCATTCTGAATTTCGGGGAGGCGCCGCCGGAAGGCGAAGAGGACTGGAACCTCATCAATGCCGGCAAAAAGGCCGTGACGCTGAAGCCCGGTGCCGCCTTCTTTCACCATGCCGACAGCTTCGCCATGGTGCGCGGCGGGCATCTCGATGTGGCGATCCTCGGGGCCTATCAGGTGGCGCAGAATGGCGATCTCGCCAATTGGCGCGTCGGCTCCAAGGGCGTGCCGGCCGTCGGCGGGGCCATGGATCTGGTCCATGGGGCCAAGCAGGTCTTCGTCATCACCGAACATGTGACCAAGAATGGCGAACCGAAGCTGGTTGAAAAATGCGCCTTCCCTCTCACCGGCGTCGGCTGCATCACCCGAATCTATACCAGCCATGCGGTGATCGACGTGGTGGACGGCCGTTTTGTGCTGCGCGAAAAACTGCCGGCGATGACATTCGAGGAATTGCAGGCCATGACCGGCGCGCCGCTTCATGTGGATAGCGAAGTTGCCGATCTCGTCGCACCGGAACTTTGAGGAAACACCGATGACCGAAGCCTATATCTGCGGTTACATCCGCACGCCCATCGGCCGCTTCGGCGGCGCGCTCTCCTCCGTTCGCGCCGACGATCTCGGCGCGGTGCCGCTGAAGGCGCTGATGGAACGCAATCCTTCCGTCGATTGGGAGGCCGTCGAGGATGTGATCTTCGGCTGCGCCAATCAGGCGGGCGAGGACAACCGCAACGTGGCGCGCATGTCGCTGCTGCTTGCCGGCCTGCCGGTTTCCGTGACCGGAACCACCATCAACCGGCTGTGCGGCTCCGGCATGGATGCCGTCATCGCAGCTGCGCGCGCAGTCAAATCGGGCGAGGCGGAACTGATGATCGCCGGCGGCGTGGAAAGCATGAGCCGCGCGCCCTTCGTTCTGCCCAAGGCGGAGAGCGCCTTTTCGCGCAATGCCGAAATTTACGACACCACCATCGGCTGGCGTTTCGTCAATCCGCTGATGAAGGCGCAATATGGCGTCGATTCCATGCCGGAAACGGGCGACAATGTCGCGGTCGATTATCAGGTCTCGCGTGAGGATCAGGACGCCTTTGCCGTGCGCAGCCAGCAGAAGGCGGCGGATGCGCAGGCCAATGGCCGTCTCGACAAGGAAATCGTTTCGGTGACGATCCCGCAGCGCAAGGGCGATCCGCTTGTTGTCTCGAAGGACGAACATCCGCGCGCGACCAGTCTCGAAGCGCTGGCGAAGCTGAAGCCGGTGAACAAGCGCGATGGCGCGTCGGTGACCGCGGGCAATGCATCGGGTGTCAATGATGGCGCGGCCGCCCTCATCATCGCTTCAGCAGAAGCGGCGAAGAAATATGGCCTGACACCGGTTGCCCGCATTCTCGGCGGTGCCGCCGCCGGCGTGCCGCCGCGCGTCATGGGCATCGGCCCGGCCCCGGCTTCGGCCAAGCTTTTAGCGCGTCTCGGGTTGAAACAGGAACAGCTTGACGTGATCGAGCTGAACGAGGCCTTCGCCAGCCAGGGTCTGGCGACTTTGCGCCAACTTGGCATTGCCGATGACGATGCGCGGGTAAATGCCAATGGCGGCGCGATCGCGCTCGGTCATCCGCTTGGCATGTCGGGTGCCCGCATTGCCGGCACGGCGGCGCTCGAACTTTCGCTCACCGGCAAGCGGCTTGCGCTCGCCACCATGTGCATCGGCGTCGGACAGGGTATTGCCGTGGCGCTGGAACGGGTCTGACGGGATAGCGGCATTCGGTATCGGGATATAGGCGAATGCCGTCGTGAGGCGGTACGGATGCTGCTGTCAAACGGCATGAATGTCGCGGGTATGAATACTGCTGGCGCGGTTTCCTCACGATGGTTGGGCCGTTCAGGCCGCTGGACGACGATTTTCTTGCGTTGGCCCATACCAACCCAGCCTACCCCATTCCCCCTCATTCCTGTGCTTGTCGCAGGAATTCAGCCGACACGCGTCCGCGCGGCGGAGAGACTTTTTTAGCCCAAGGACTTGGGCTGGCTGGATCCCTGTGACAAGCACAGGGATGAGGGGAGGAGGCGTGGTGGACTAGTCGTGTCGATGGTAAAGCGGGCGCCACCCGAGAGATGCCGCCTCAGCATTCGGACCACGGTACTCCCCGCCATATCCCTTCGCCCATGTTGGATTCCATCATCATCCGTGACATGTTTTGCGAGATATGACAGGAATCTTTCCGCCTGCGGGAGCCAACATGAAGCGTCCAACCATCACCGATGTCGCAAAAGCCGCCGGCGTCAGCGTCGCCACCGTCGACCGGGTGCTGAACGGCCGCCTGCCGGTGCGGGAGGAGACCGCGCGGCGGGTGTTCGAGGCGGCGGAGAAGATCGGTTTTCACGCCACCAACATCATTCGCCAGCGCATGCTGGCCGATCTGCCATCCTATAGTCTCGGCATCATCCTGCGCAAGGAACGGCATGCCTTTTATCAGACCTTTGCTGACGAGCTGGAGCTAGCGGCGCGCAACGTCAGGGATCGTCATCTCAATCTGCGCATCGAATTCGCCCAGTCGGGCGAGCCGAGCGAGCTTGCGGCGCTGCTGACCGGCATGAAGGGCCGCGTGCAGGCGGTGGCCGCAACCGGGCCCGACCATCACGATGTCACGGCTGCCGTCGAAGCGCTGAAGGCCAAGGGCATACCGACGTTTTCGCTGCTCTCCGATTTTGCCCAGGGTGTGCGGGAAGCCTATCTCGGCGCCAACAACATGAAGGTCGGGCGCACGGCGGCATGGATGATCTCCCGGCTGGCACGCGGTAAAGGCAAGGTGCTTCTTCTCCTCGGCGGCCACCGTTTCCATGGTCATTCCCTGCGCGAAACCGGGTTTCGAAGTTACATGCGCGAATATGCGCCGGAATTCGAGGTAATGGATGCGCTGATTACGCTGGAAACACGCCGGCTCACTTATGAACTGGTCATGGACACCATTGCCAAGCACCGGGATCTCGTCGGCATCTATTGCGTCGGCGGCGGCATGGAGGGGGTGATCGAGGCGTTGCAGCAGGAAAACCAGCAGGAAAACATCGTCTGTCTGGTGAATGAACTCACCCCCGAATCCCGTCAAGCGCTCCTGGAACGGCGCATCAGCGGCGTGTTCCAGACCCCGCTGCGCGAACTCTGCGCCGACCTTCTGGCCACCATGGTTCACACCATCGAACACGGCATGGCGGAAACGCCGGGGCAGCGTTTCGTGCCCGCACATCTGTGGGTTCCTGAGAGCCTATGATGGTTTGATGGATTCAATCATGAATCCTGTGCCTGTTTCTATCATGCTTGATGGTTTTGTCTGCTGCTGACGCGTTGACGCCGCGACCGGACTAGGAAATC
Source organism: Agrobacterium tumefaciens (assembly GCA_017744915.1). GTDB lineage: Bacteria > Pseudomonadota > Alphaproteobacteria > Rhizobiales > Rhizobiaceae > Agrobacterium > Agrobacterium tumefaciens_I. The sequence goes on along the minus strand of JAGIAH010000006.1, from coordinate 188,665 downwards.
TTGGCCGCCTGTGGAGCGGGCAGGAGGCCGACCTTCACGACATTAGATTATTTCAGGGTTGCTTGACGCCGCGGATTTTCCTTCGCGGCGAAGGGGCAGCTTTTGCCGGAAAGCCATGACAGCGCGAAATGCGCGAGAGGGCGCAACCGGTTCTTTTCAAGGGTTTTGGAGGAGAACGACATGAAAAGACATTTTGCAATTGCAGCTTTCGCCGCCATGCTGGCGACGGGCGCGTCGGCTGAGACCGTCGGGGTTTCGATGGCGCTGTTCGACGATAATTTCCTGACCGTGCTGCGCAACGGCATGATCGATTATTCCAAGGGCATGAACGGCGTTTCACTGCAGGTCGAGGATGCGCAGAACGATGTCGGCAAGCAGCTTAGCCAGGTGCAGAATTTCGTCGCCGCCGGCGTCGATGCCATCATCGTCAATCCCGTCGATACCGACGCGACCGTAGCACTTTCGCAGGCCGCTGCCGCAGCCGGCATTCCGCTTGTTTATGTCAACCGTCAGCCGGTCAATCTCGACAGCCTGCCGGACAAACAGGCCTTTGTCGCCTCCGATGAAAAGCAGTCGGGCACCCTGCAGACGCAGGAAGTCTGCCGGCTGTTGAAGGCAGCGGGCAAGACGGAAGCCAGGGCCGTGGTGATGATGGGCGAGCTTTCCAACCAGGCGGCGCGTATGCGCACGCAGGATATCAAGGATGTTGTCGCCACGCCCGACTGCAGCTTCATCAAGCTTGTTGAGGAACAGTCCGCCAACTGGTCGCGCACGCAGGGCTCGGACCTGATGACCAACTGGCTTTCGGCAGGCGTGGAGTTCGATGCCGTCATTTCCAACAATGACGAGATGGCCATCGGCGCCATCCAGTCTCTGAAGGCGGCCGGCCGGTCGATGGACAGCGTCATCATCGCCGGCATCGACGCCACGCAGGACGCGCTTGCGGCGATGGCGGCGGGTGATCTGGATGTGAGCGTTTTCCAGAATGCCGCAGGCCAGGGCAAGGGTGCGCTGGATGCAGCGCTGAAACTCGCCAAGGGCGAAACCATCGACAAGAAGGTCTTCGTTCCCTTCGAACTGGTCACGCCGGCGAACCTCAAGAACTATCAGGCCAAGAATTGAGCCATGGCCTTGCCCAGGCGGCTTCTCCGCTCCCGGGGAGTGCTGACGGGCAGGCCGACACGCCGGAGCCGGCAGGATGGCCGGCTCCGGCGACACGGAATGATTGAACCAGCGGCGATTTCCGCGGGAGGAAACCTTGAAAAAACTATTGATGGCGACGGCACTCTGCATCTTCGCGACACCGGCCCTTGCCGAGACGCGCATCGCAGTCTCGATGACATCTTTCGACAATCCGTTTTTGACGATCCTGCTCAACGGCATCAGGGCAGAGGCCGGGCGCGATAAAAACATCGAGCTTCTGGTCGAGGATGCCCAGCTTGATCCGTCGAAGCAGCTTAATCAGGTGCAGAATTTCATCGCCAATGGTGTCGATGCGATCATCGTCAATGCGGTTGATGGCGATGCCACCGCCGCAATCACCAAGGCCGCGTCAGCCGCGAAAATTCCGCTCGTTTATGTGAACCACCCGCCGGCCGAGCTGGAAACCGGCCTGCCTGATGGAACGGCCTTTGTCGGTTCCAATGAACTCGATTCCGGCACCATGGAAGCCGAAGCCGCCTGCAAGCTGATGGGCGGCAAGGGCAAGGCCGTCATCCTGATGGGGCCACTGGAAAACCACGCGGCGCTGGTGCGCACCAAGGATGTCGAAACGGTGTTTTCCAAACCGGACTGCAAGATCGACATCCTCGAAAAGCAGACGGCGAACTGGAGCCGCACGCAGGCGCAGGACCTCGTTTCATCCTGGCTGACGGCGGGTATCCAGTTCGATGCCGTCATCGCCAATAATGATGAAATGGCGATCGGCGCAGCACAGGCGCTCAAAGCGGCGGGCGTTTCCATGAAGGATATCGTCGTTGCCGGCATCGACGCCACACCGGACGGTCTTGCCGCCATGCAGGCCGGGGATCTCGATATCACCGTTTACCAGAACGCAACGAAGCAGGGCGAGGTCTCCGTCCAGACGGCGGTAAAGGCTGCTGCCGGGCAAAGCATCGAAAAGACGCTCTGGGTGCCTTTCGAACTCGTCACTCCGGAAAACATGTCCGCCTACGCGAAATAGCCGGGGCTTCGGCCCCGGTCCGTTTATCTCCACTGGAAACAGCCATGAAACATACGCTCGATCCCCACATGTTCCGGCACCTCTCCCTGGCCGAAACCTGCCGCAAGGTCGCAGACCTCGGTTATGACTATGTCGAACTTTCGCCGCGCCCGGATTTCCTCTCCTGGTGGACGAGGCCCAAGGTCTATCCGGAACGCGTCGCCGAATTCAAAAAGGCGCTGAAGGACCATGGTGTCGGCCTTGCCACGCTGCAGCCCATGTATCGCTGGGCAAGCCCTTATCCGGACGAATGGGAGGTGGCGATCGACAACTGGAAACGCGCCATCGAGATTGCCGTCGAGATGGAATGCCCGCTATTCGTTTCGGAATTCGGCCGTGGCGGCTCGCCGGATCGCAGCCTCAACGACCGTTCCGGCCTGCACCGCCCGGAAACCTGCGAGGCACAGTTCTTCCGCGCCATGGATATTCTGGTGCCGATCCTCGAGCGGGAAGGGCTGGTGCTGTCGCTGGAGGCGCATCCCGAAGACTGGCTCGAGGAAATCGCCCCGGCCATCGACATCATCAAGACCATCAATTCCAAGGCGGTGAAGGCCTCCTTCATCGCGCCGCACACGTTCTTTTACGGGCCGGACATGGTGGCGAACCTGCGCGCGACCGAGGGCCATCTGGTGCATGTGCGGCTTGCCGATACCTATGACCACAACAAGTCGTCGCAGCTGCGTTACATCGTTAATCCGCCCGGCTCGAAGGTGAGGGTGCATCAGCACACGGATTTCGGCCAGGGCGAGATCGACTGGGAGACCTTCTTTGCGACGCTCGCCGACATGAAATTCGATGGGGTGCTGTCGAACTGCGTCTTTGCCTGGGAAGACCGCGTCGATGACAGCGCGCGTTTCATGCTCAGCGAAACCCGGCGATACGTCGCCAAATACTGGAAATGAGGTTTTTCAGATGACTGTGAGAATTGGTGTCGTCGGCACCGGCGCAATCGGGCGTGATCACGCCCGCCGTATCAATCAGGTTCTGGGTGGCGCGAAGATCGTTGCGCTGAGCGACGTCAATCGCGCCTCGGCCGAGGCGGTCAAAAAAGATATCGCGCCGGATGCCGTAGTTTTCGCCACCGGCGAAGAGCTGATCGCGTCACCCGATGTTGATGCGGTGCTCGTTACCTCCTGGGGCGCAACCCATGAGCAATATGTGCTGGCGGGCATCGCCGCCGGCAAGCCGTGCTTCTGCGAAAAGCCGCTGGCCACCACGGCGGAAGGCGCAAGACGCATCGTCGACGCCGAGGTGGCGCATGGCAAGCGGCTGGTTCAGGTGGGCTTCATGCGCCGTTACGACGCCGGTTACGTGGCGCTGAAAAAGGCCGTGGACAGTCGGATCGGCGCGCCGATCATGGTGCATGCTGCGCACCGCAACCCGGCGGTTCCGGAGCAATATGTGACGCCCATGGCGATCCACGACACGATGATCCATGAGATCGACGTGCTGCGCTGGCTGCTCGACGATGACTATGTTTCCGCCCGTGTGCTCTTCCCCCGCTCCGCCGCGCGCAGCCATGCGAGACTGAAGGATCCGCAGATCGTCATTCTGGAGACGGCGAAGGGCACGATCATCGACGTCGAAATCTTCGTCAATTGCCATTACGGTTATGATATCCAGTGCCAGGTGGTGGGTGAAGACGGCATTGCCAGCCTGCCGGAGCCGATGTCGGTGCAGACACGCCTCGGCGCCAAGCTGCAGAACGATATCCTCACCGACTGGAAGGATCGCTTCATCGCCAGCTACGATGTGGAATTGCAGGATTTCATCCACGCGGCGGCGAAGGGAACGGCCTCAGGGCCTAATTCCTGGGACGGCTACGTGGCCGCCATCACCTCCGATGCCTGCGTTGCCGCGCAGGAGACGGATGGGGCGGCCGTCGCAATCGCGCTTCCCACCCGTCCCGCCCTTTATCAGTGAGGTCTTTCATGCGTTTTGCCATCAACCACATCACCGCGCCGAAGCTTTCCCTCAAGCAGTTCTTCGCCACCGCCCGCAGGCTCGGCCTCACCGAAGTCGAAATCCGCAACGACCTGCCTGATATTGTCGGCACGACGGATCCGGCGGCGGTGAAGGCGGCGGCCGAAAAGGCGGGCGTGACGATCATCTCGATCAATGCGCTTTACCCCTTCAACGTCTGGTCAGGCGACCTGCCTTTGCGGGCTGTTGCCATGGCCGATTATGCCGCGGCAAGCGGTGCGAAGGCGCTGGTCATGTGCCCGCTGAATGACGGCACGGCGGTGTCTTTTGACGATCTCGTCACGGCGCTGAAGGCCATGAAACCGATCCTCGAAGAACGCGGCCTGATCGGTTTCGTCGAACCGCTCGGCTTCCCGGTCTCGTCACTGCGCACCAAGGCCGAGGCCATCAAGGCAATCGACGCGGCCGGCGGCGGCGATGTCTACAGGCTGGTGCACGACACCTTCCACCATCACCTCGCGGGCGAGACGGCGTTCTTCCCCGAACACACCGGCCTCGTCCACATTTCCGGTGTTACCGACCTTGCGGTATCCGTGGCCGACATGCTCGACGCTCACCGTGTTCTTGTAGATGGCGGCGACCGGCTGGAGAATATCGCCCAGATCAAAACGCTGGAGGCGGCCGGTTACCAGGGGCCTTACAGCTTCGAACCCTTCGCGACGGAAGTGCATGAGTTGAAGGACCCGTTGGCTGCCGTGAAGGACAGCATCGACCATATCTCCCAGGCGCTCTGACCGCCTTGCCGCCCGCAGCTTGCTGCGGGCGGTGCTTTTGGCCAGGTGATGGCAAAAACCCAGAGAAATCAATTCCGCATTTACGGATGATGCTGTAGTCTTCCCCAGACTAGAGAGCAGCAAACAGGCACGGGTATTCTTCAGATCGACTGCGTGGGGCAGGCTTTCTGCCCGCACTGTCCGAAAAAGAGTGGTTGAATTTCCCCTATATGAAAGCGGATAGGAAAACGACGCTTAAGGACGTGGCGCGGGAGGCGAATGTTTCGCTGAGCACGGCTTCGCACGCCATCAACGGCACCGCGCCTTTGACCACGCAGGTTCGCGAGCGGGTGCTGGAAGCGGCCCGCACGCTCGGTTATCTCGAAAACCGCCGGCAGAAGGCGACGATCGCCACGCTGCGTGTCGTACTTCTGGCCATGACCAATGATGCGGCACCGCAGAGCGACCTCAACATGGTCAGCTGGACGATGCTGAACGGCTTTCGGCGCGAATGCGAGCGGCGCGGCATTCGCATCGTTCCTTATGTGAGTGCAACGAGCCGGATTGATCCGGTCGCTGTGGCGGCTGCTGCCGATGCAGACAATGTCGATGGCATCGTGGTTCTCAATGATGACAGGCAGCAACTGGTCGAGGCGCTGTCGGCGCTCGGCCGGCCGGTGGTGCTGATCAATGGCGAAGACCCGGCGATGATCGTCGATACGGTGACGGCGGAAAACCGTTTTGGCGCGCGTCTCGGCATCGAGCATCTGCTGTCGCTCGGGCATCGCAATATCCTGCATATCACCTGGAAGGGGCGCACGACGATCCGCCGCCGTTATGATGGCTACAGCGATGCGTATCTCGCGGCCGGCCTTGCCGTGCCTTCGGATATGGTTGTCGAGGTGGAAAGCTATGAGCCGCAATGGGGCGAGGCTGCCATTCGCCGGCTGCTTGCCGAGGAGCGTCCGCTTCGAAACGCAACGGCGATCTTCTGCGCCGCCGACAATCTGGCGCTCGGCTGCCTGAAGGCGTTGACGGAAGCGGGTATCCGGGTGCCGGACGATGTTTCGGTGCTGGGGTTCGACGATATTATGCCGGCGGCCTTCAGCGCGCCGCCGCTCAGCACTATCCAGTTGCCGGCCGACCGGTTGGGCGGTGCGGCGCTTGCGCTGCTGGAGCAGCGGCTGGTGGCAGCCGATCCGACACGTCCGGCGCATCGGCTGGAACTTGGTTGTCGGCTGGTGTTGAGGGGCAGCATCGCGCCGCCCCGCAGGTGATGTCAGGGATTACTTCATCCCCGTGCCGGCAATGCCTGTCGTGATATAGCGCTGCAGGAACAGGAACACGACGGTGACGGGTGCGAGGCTGAGGAAAGTCATGGCAAGGATATAATGCCATTGCACCGAGAACTCGCCCTGGAAGGCGTTCAGGCCCACCTGCAGCGTGAAGTTCTCGCGGCTGCTGAGAACGATCAGCGGCCAGAGGAAGTCGTTCCAGCGCCACAGAACCGAGAAGATGGCGAGAACCGCGAGCGCCGGGGCCGTCAGCGGCAGGATGATGCGCCAGAAGATGCGGAATTCGCTGGCGGCATCGACGCGCGCCGCCTCGATCAGCTCGTCGGGAATGGTCAGCATATATTGCCTGAGCAAGAACACGCCCGTCGGCGTGGCGACGGTGGGGATGATGACGCCCCAGAGATTGTCGACGAGACCGACACCGACGATGACGAGATAGGCCGGCACCATGACGACGGTGAGCGGGATCATCAGGGTGGAGATGATCAGCACGAAGATCGCCTTTTCGCCGCGGAAACGGTATTTGGAGAGCGCAAAGGCCGCCATGGCGTTGACGATCAGCGTCAGAACCGTCGCGACGAAGGTGACGAAGACAGAATTCTTGAGGAAGGTCAGGAAGCTGAACTGGGTCAGGGGATCGGTAAAATTCTCCGTTGCGATGGTCAGTTTCTGAACCGGCGTTATCTCGCGGGTATCGACGCTGACGGGCGGACCGGGATTGGCCGGATCGACCATCTGGGCTTTCAAACCGACGCGGCGGACCATGGCCATTTCCCGCTCTACGTTATTGATGGTGGCTTTCCACAGGCTGAGCGGCTTGTCGTAACCCTGTACCTCAACCTGTACGGCGGCGCGGGGCAGAAGGCTCGGCGGAAATCTTGTGATTTCGGCTTCCGGTTTCAGTGATGACATGGCGGCCCAGACGACCGGGATGAGGACGGCGAGCGTGCCGCCGATGAGCCAGACCCAGGAGAGGATATCGGTGAGGCCGATCCGGCCGGGGCGGCGGGTGCGTGTGAGGAACGCGACGGCGTTGGACATGGTCAGGACTCCATCTTTTTGCCGAGGCGCAACTGCACGAGGGTGAGCGCGAGAAGCACAAGACCCATGAGAACCGATGCGGCGGATGCAAGGCCGAACAGCCTCAGATCGCTGCCGAAGGCCATCTGGTAGATATATTGCACGACGAATGTATTGGCCGTGCCCGGTCCGCCGCCATTGGTCAGAACCCATGCCTCGTCAAAGATTTGCACGGAGCGGATCATCAGGAGGATGAGCACGACGAGCAGGTTGGGGGCAAGCAGCGGCAGGGTGATGCGCAACAGCGTGCGCCGGGGTGACGCGGCATCGATGGCTGCGGCTTCATAGAGGTCCTTGGGGATCGCCTGAAGGCCGGCGAGCAGGATGAGCGTATAAAAGCCCATATGGAACCAGACCGAAACGACGACCACGAAAAAGCGCGACCAGCCGACATCCAGCAGGAAGATTTCCGGCGGCACGCCCAGCATCTGGAAGAAGGCGTTGAGCAGGCCGTTGCGGTCAAGGAACCATTTCCAGATGAGGCCGATGACGACGGGCGATAGCAGTACCGGGTAAAAGAACATGGCGCGGAAAAAACCGCGCGCGGCAATCGCCCGGTTGAGGATGAGCGCCGTGATGAGCGCGACGAGCAGCGTGGCGACGACGTTGAAGGCCACGAACCACAGCGTGTTCCAGATCGCTGTCCAGAACAGCGATTCCCGGCAGCTTCCGGGGTCCATATAGCTCTGGCAATCCAGCAGCTTGCCGAAATTCTCCAGGCCGACAAAGGGGCGGTCGGAGATCAAAAGTTCGGTGCCGCCGGTAAAGGCGTAACCGACGGCAATCGCAATCGGCAAAAAGGTGAAGATGCCAAAGAGAACGAGGTTCGGCATCAGGAAGATATAGGGCATGCGCCTTTTGCCGATCAGCCGCTCGATGAAGTTGAGCGGCACTTCGGCAATCGCCATCACGGCGTCGAGCGCGCGGTCGGACAGTCTCGCAAGCGTCGGATTGGCCATGCTAACCCCTCCCTTCGCTCGCGACGCGCGGCAGCGCCAGTTCGGTGGCGGGATCGAAGACATGCACCTTTTCCCGTGCCGGCATGATCTTCAGCACCGAGCCGGAAGCGGGCGCGAAATGGCCCGCCTGATGCACGATGATCTGCTCTTTCTCACCCTGAAGGTTGCCGTAGAGATAGGTCTCGGTGCCGAGGCTTTCGTGATATTGCACCTCGAAGGGCAGGCCGGCATCCGCGATGGTGAAATGCGAGGGGCGGATGCCCGCGAGAACCGCCTGTCCGGGACTGACGGTTGCCGGATCGACGAGGCAGGGGAGTGACACGCCGTAACCGGCGTCGATGGCGATGGTGCCGTCTTCCCCCTTGGTGATGGTGCCTTTCAGCATGTTCATGCGCGGCGAACCGAGGAAACCGGCAACAAAGAGGTTGCGCGGATTGTCGAAAAGCTCAAGCGGGCTGCCCACCTGCTCGATGCGCCCGGCGCGCAGCACGACGATCTTGTCGGCCATGGTCATGGCTTCCACCTGGTCGTGGGTGACATAGATCATCGTCGTTTTGATATCGCGGTGCAACCGCGTGATTTCGGCGCGGGTCTGCACGCGCAGTGCGGCATCAAGGTTCGACAGCGGCTCATCGAACAGGAAGATATCAGGCTCGCGCACGATGGCACGGCCGATGGCGACACGCTGGCGCTGGCCACCGGAAAGCTGCTTCGGCTTGCGGTCGAGATAGGGCTCGATGGCCAGCATGCGCGCCGCCTCGTTGATGCGACTTTCGATTTCCGCCCGCTTGAAACGGAGATTTTCGAGACCGAAAGCAAGGTTCTTGCGCACGCTCATATGCGGATAAAGCGCATAGGACTGGAAGACCATGGCGATCTTGCGCTCGGCCGGCGACAGCGCGCTGACATCGCGCCCGCCAATGCCGATGGTGCCGGAGGAGACATCTTCAAGCCCCGCGATGATGCGCAGCAGGGTGGATTTTCCGCAGCCCGAAGGGCCAACGAAAACGACGAACTCCCCATCCTCGATCTCAAGATCGATATCATGCAGGACATGAACGGCGCCGAATGCCTTGTTGAGGTTTTCTAGCTTCAGACTTCCCATTACCTGCTCCCTTCGGGCAAGCTCGTCGTCGCGACGATCTCTTCGATATTCCAGCCCTCGGGCAAGGGCGTTGCTCTCCTGATGGCGACATCATGCGCCGAAAATCCGTGAACGTCCGCAAGGTAAATCGCGGGCATGCCGCCCGGATAATCCTCCATGCCGACAATCCGGCCCTCAGCATCCTGTGTCCAGGCATTGGCGCGGCCGGCCGCATCGGCACTTGGCGCTATGTCGGCATTGGTGGGGCGCAGGTCATATTGGAGGCCGGTGCCGAGCTTGCCTGGCTGCTGCGCAAGGTTGATGCGCTCCAGCCTGACATTGTGAATGCCGGCCGCCGAGGTAGAGACAAGGTTGATCGCCCCTTCCATGGAGCCGCCCAGATCTTCCACCACGAGATTTTCCACCCGGCCGGCCTGCCGGTCGGGGCGACGGTCGACGACGGTGACGGTGACCGCTTCACCCGAACCCCAGAAGCCGCCCGGTGTCTCGTGGCACTCGGTCTCGATCCGCGAAAAGCGGATGTTGCGCATCGCGCCGCCATCGCGGGAGAAAAGACCCATGCCGCGGTTGGATTGCACCACCTTGCAATCCTCGAACACCACATTGGTGAAATCACCGAAGGACTCGGTGCCGAGTTTCAGCGCGCAGCTCATGCTGGAAACGGTGCAGCGGCGCACGGTGATATCGGCGCAGACCCCCACGGCCTTGCCATCCGGCCCGGCGCTGGTTTTGAGGCAGATGCCGTCATCGGCGGTCGAGATAAAGCAATCCTCGATCAAGGCGCGCCGGCAGGCATCGAGCACGATGCCGTCGGTATTCGGCAAGCGGCGGTCGTTTTCGATGCGCAGGTTGCGGAAATGGAGGTCCTCACAATCGACCATATGCAGCGTCCACATGGGAGAGCCGCTGACGTTCAGGTTTTCAAGACGCACGTTGCGGCAGGCTTCCAGCACCATCACGCGCGGGCGTTTTTTCGCCGGGATATAGGTTCCCATCGCCGTGTCATCGCCGATGATGAAGTTTTCACCGCCCGCCTCGATGCGGCCGGGGCCGGTGACGGCGATATTGCTTGCGCCCTTGGCAATGATCATACCGCGATCGGAGTCTTCGGCAATCACCGAAACCCGGGTCTGCGCATAGGCGTCGTAATCGGAAACGGGGGCAAGCACCGCATTTTCGGCAAGGTGCAGTTCCACGCCGCTCTTGAGATGGAGGCCGGCGCTGACATGGCGCCCTGCCGAGAGAGACACGCGCCCGCCGCCTGCTGATGACACGGCATCGATAGCCTGCTGGATGGTCGCCGTGGCATCAAGGCTACCTGCCGCGACTGTGATGTCCTGATTGATGTTCATGATGTTCACGATGCCTTTGGCCTTTTCAGAAAAACGTCGATCAGAAGCAGCATCGTCAGCGCCTGCCCATAGGGCGTGGGCAGATTGGGAATGCGGCGATAGAAATCAAGATCGTGGCCCATCGGCGTACCATCGGAAACCCCGTGGACGACGCCTTCGTTATCGATATTGCCAAGCACCGCCTTCAGCGCGCGCTCCGCATGCGGCCGGTTCTCCTCGCCGAGAATGCCGGCCTCGATGCCGCGCAGAATGCCATAGGCGATGCCGGCGGTTGCCGATGTCTCGACCGGCGAAGTCGGGTCATCGAGCAGCGTATGGAACATGCCGTCTTCACGCTGATATTTTCTCAGCGACCGCACCTGGCTTGAAAGCACATTGGCGAGGAAACGTTTGTCCTTTCCGGCAAGTGTGGGCACCAGCTCGAAGAGCTCGGGAATGGCGACGGTGATCCAGGAATTGCCACGCGCCCAGAAGGCGTCCGCGAAATTGTGCCGGCCGTTGAAGGTCCAGCCGTGATACCACAGCCCGGTGACGGGGTCGGAGAGATACCGCGCATGGATCATGAACTGGTAGACGGCCTCATCGATCCAGTCCTGGCGTTTGCAGACCACACCGGCGCGGGCGAGGAACAGACAGGCCATGAACAGCGTGTCGTCCCATAATTCGCCCTCATTCAGCCGCTCCTTAACGACATGCTGGAAACCGCCATCTTCGGTTTTCGGCAATTCATGCACCAGCCAGTCGGCCCAGTCTTCCACCAGTGCGCGGAAATCCGGCCGGTCGACATGTTCCGTCAGGATGACGAGCGGCAGCATCGGCGCGGAACTGTTGATCTGGCGTGGCGGCAGGCCACGGTCGATCTGCCAGCCGTACCATGTCACGAGATCGTCCAATGCCTTCTGGTCATTGGCGGCGAGCGCCCGGCGCAGGAAGCCGTAAAGTCCCACACCCACTTCCCAGTCCCATTCGTCGAACTGGATCTTGCCATCGGAACCGTCGCTGACCAGACCTTCCTGAATGCCCTTGAGGCGGCTGAAGGCGGCGGCGACATTGTCGATGGTCGTCCTGAGAGTGTCTTTTTCCATGCTTGGCTGGTTCATCTGGTCATTCCGCTTAGGAGTAAAAGGGGCGTGCCGCGCCATCCGAGGTGGGATCGGCGCTATCGAAGGTGATTTTCGGTTGCGGTTGGTCATGGTCAAAGGCCATGGCCTGTCCGCCGATGGTGAAGCTGCCGTCCCAGGTGAGCGTTAGGTCTGGCCCGCCGGATGGTGTGACTGTGAGCAGCCGGTTTTCGGCATCGAAGGTGACCTGAGTGGCGAGAATTTTCTCGCGGAAGCGGGCGAAGGCCTCCTCATCGCCACTGCCGATGACGCCGATCCAGCCGGCACGGCGGCCGGGCGATCTGATCTCGCGGTTGGCGGTGGCACCAGAGGTGACGGGTTCAAGTCCGTTCGTTGCATAAAGGGCGGCAAAACCACGGCCCGAACGGGTGATGAGCCAGTTGCCGTCCATTACCACTTCGTCCAGCCCGTCGCGCCCGAGATAGGCATGGGTCCAGTCATTACGGTGATCCCCGGTATCGAAAATCAGCATTGCGATGTCGCGGTGCTGCGCCACGCGTGGCAGGATGCTGCTGCCGGCCCAGTAGGAGGGGCGTTGCGTGCCCCATGGATCGTCCTCACCGGGATGATTGACCCAGAGCCGCGCCATCGGGTGGCCGGCAAGCTTGATGTCCATGACATGCTGCTGGTGCCCCCCGCGACCGGTCTTGTGGTCGACAACGGTGGAAAGCTGGGCGGCCTCGTTCTTGAACAGCACGAGCTTGCCGGGCTCCAGCCCCTGCGCATACCGCGCCTCTACCATGCGACCGCTTGTCAGCTGGGAAAGGGCAGCAAGATGCGCCGGTGGCAGATAATCACCGCAGCAGAACATCGGTAGCGAGGCAACGCCATTGTTGAGCCAGCCTTTGCCGAAGGCAACCTCGGCAAAGGGCGCCAGCTCCGTTAGCGGCCCGGCGCGCAACTCCTTGTCATAGGCTCGCCCCTGGGAACCGGAAGGGACGCCGCCGAGTGTATGCAGCGCGATCATTTCGAAAATGAGATCAAGCTGGTGGCGCGCGCGGGCGGCAAGTTCCGGCCCTGCCCAGTGTTCGATGGCCAGCAGGCCGATGAAATCCACGGGGTAATAGGCGGCCGAATTCCACTCCGCGAGGCCATGCGCCTCGATGCTGTCGAACCAGCGCTGCAGCCGGTCCGCCGCCAGCGCCGCCTGCTCACGCCCGGTACGGCCAGAGGCGGTGAAAGTGGCGTCCGGCAGATAGTCGCCGGCGAGCAACTGGCTGGTGTGGAAGCAGAGGACGTGGTTTTCGCTCCAGAACCACATGACGTCATTGCCCGGCTCGTCCACCCAGTAGCGATAACCGAGGATAGAGGCGTCAATGCGCGCGCGCATGTCCGCCGGCAGCCGGTCACCATAGGCGCGCACCAGCCAGAGTAGTGGGATCATGATGAAATCAGAGCAATCTTCGCGCTGATCGATGGAATGCAACGTCGCGTCAACAATGCCGCCGATCGTCTTGATGTCATCGCTGCCGGTGGCGACCATGGCCAGCGCGCGGCCGATGCGCCAGGCGCCGAAGCGGGCACTGAAGGATAGGGCCACCTTCTTCCGCTCGTTGATGTCGTTAGAGGATGCTTCCGGCGCGATATCGCGCATGAAGGCGGCGTCGATGAGACGGGTGACGGTGCCGGCTCCCGATCCGAGGGTGATCCTGACGCCGTGATACCCGTCGGCAATGCCAATCGTCTCGGGGATCGTCAGCGAGGATTGCCCGGCCTTCAGCACGGTCTCGACATCGGCGAGTGCGGCGCGCTCATGACCATGGCTTTTGACTGCGATATGCACCGGCAGGTCGCTCGTGGGTGCCGCGCCGAAGACAAGCTCGAGGGCGCTGCCGGAAAATACGTCGCGGGCCGGGTGCACGTCACGCACCAGCGCGGCCAGACGTTTCGTCTCTTCGCGGTCGAGAGGGACCGGCAGCACGACGGTCAGCGGCACGGCATCGATGACCTCAAGCTCGAAGAACCAGATGATGTCGCGCTCCGCCAGGTCCTCGCAGAGCAGCAGCACTTCATTGTCGCCGGCCGCCAGATCAAGTGTGATATCGCGGCTGCTTTCGACATTACGGATGAAGGGTTCGAAGCGCAGCTGTTCGACGCCGTTTACCCAGATGCGCACGCCGCCGCAGGTGCGAAGCCGCAAATGCGCCTGCCTTGCCACGTCGCTGCGGAAGGTGCCTTTCAGCCAGCGCTGCACATGGGTGGGAACATGCCAGAAGCCGGTGAATTCAACACGGCGGTTGGAACCCGGCAGGTTGAGATGTGATACCGGCCAGTCCGTATCAGGCTTGATGTCGCGGCCGATCATGGTCTGCTGGAAAGCCTTGCGGCAGGGCAGGTCACCCACGTCAACGAAACCGTTGATGAAGCGGTAATTGACCCGATCTTCTGCCGGTGCCGGTGTGCCCGGAAACGATGTCTCCACCAGATCCGAGACGATCCATGCCGTTACCGTCTCACCGTTGCCGACGCTATAGGTCGGCTGCGAGGCGCTTGCCGCTAATGCTGCATCCGTCATATGGATCGCCTCCCGTCGATCGATAATGAAATTATTTTCACGAACCGAACTTCGCTTTTCTGCGTCGATTTGTGCGAATTACGCAAAACAAACAGCTTGACGTTTATTCTGTCAAGCCGCAAAACATTATAAATCGAATTTGGCAGAGGAGCTTTTGTTCGATTTGTGAAAATGTTTTCATTGGGAGGATGAGCATGATGAAATTGTTTTCGGGGGTCAGCGCCCTTGTATTTGCCTCCGTCGCCGGTCTTTCTGCCGCCCAGGCTGAGACCCGCACGATCACCTTTCTTTTTACGGATGACGACCAGGGCTACGTGCAGCGCATGGCCGCGCTCAGCAAGGAGTTCGAGGCAGCCAATCCTGATGTGAAGATCAACTTCGTATCGTCGGGTTATGATGCGGTTTCCAAGCAGCTGCCGGTGCAGCTGGCGGTGGGCGAGGGCCCTGATATCGCCAAGATCACCGACTGGCAGCTGGCGCCCTATTACCTCGACATGCGGCCCTACATGAAGGATGCGGAAGCCTTCGCGAAGCTGCACGGTGCAAGCCTCGACCAGCTGCGCCTGCCCAATGTCAACGATCCGAAGTCGATCAATGGCTATATGGCGTCGCAGACGCTGAACCTGCCCTTCGTCAACAAGACGCTGTTTGAACAGGCGGGTGAACCCTTGCCCGGCCCGACCGCAAAATTCAGCGAGATCGTCGAGGCATCCGCCCGTGTCGCCAAGGCGACGGGTGTGCAGATCCCCTTCACCATGGACCGTTCCGGCCACCGTTTCTCCGGCGGCGCCTTCTCTTATGGCTCGACCTATGTGAAGGACGGCAAGTTCAGCTTCCCTGACGATGCGGCGAAGAAATATATCGCCGATCTCTTTTCCTGGACGCAGAATGGCAGCTTCCCCAAGGAAATGTGGGGTGCTGCCGGCGGTTCGCAGTACAAGAACATGGGTGACGAGTTCGTCAACGGCAATGTCGTGACGTATCTGGCTGGCAACTGGATGGTCAATCCGTTCCAGAACAAGATCGGCGACACCTTCGAATGGACCGCGATCAATGCCCCCTGCGGCGATGCCGGCTGCTACGCCATGCCCGGCGGCACGGCGATTGTCGGTTTCAAGCGCACCAAATATCCTGAAGACGTGGCCCACTTCATCGAATTCCTCGGCTCCGAGAAGGTGCAGCGGGAAATCGCTGAAAACTACGTCATCCTGACGGGTGCGGAAATTGCCAATCCGCAATACAAGCTGAAGAGTGAAAACGCCAAGGCGGCGATGCAGGTCTTCCTCGACAACAAGAAGAACGTGCCGCAGGCCGCCCGCGAATTCGAGCGCGCCAAGGGCGGCAGCGCCATGTATCAGCAGATCGTGCAGCGCATGAGCCAGCTGATCGTCGGCGAACTGACGCTTGACCAGACCTACAAGGTTCTGGAAGACGATATCGCCAAGATCAACGAGGCGGTTGCGGTCAAGAAATAATCGGCACTCATCCGGCCTTGCCGGAAGGCCGAAGCCATCGAAGACCATGCCCGGAGCCTTTCTCCGGGCATATCCATCCCCTCCTTGCGAGCGGATATTGCCGCATATGCGGCCTCGATCATCCCCATCGAAAAACTGAAATAAGCGCCGTTTAAACCTGATGACGAGGCGCGCGGAAAACCGAGTCGCCTGTTTTCGTCACGCGTCATTCGCTGCAAATCATAGGATTCGTCATGGCCAAACTGAATATGTCGTCTTTTCCGTCCGCACGCTCGACCCTGCTTGCCTCCGCAGCATTGCTGGTTCTCGTCCAAGGCGCTGCGGCATTCGATCGCAACGGGCCGGCTGGCCAGGGTTATGCCATCACGGTGCCGGAGCCGGCCGCGTCCTATCCGCTGCCGCTTGCCGACAATTACCGCAACCAGACCGGCAAAAATGCCAAAGGCGAGGAGGTCCGCGCCTATGACGACCGGGACAATCCGATCATCGAGATTCTCTCCGGTTTCAACCGCATCTGGGCGCTCGGCGATGAAAAATGGGCCGATGGCGGCGCCAATGGCGATGGTCCTACGGATTTCACCCATGTGAAGATCGTCGATCCCGCCGTCTGGCAGGAAAACATGCGTTATGTGCTGTCCGTAACGGGCGACAACCGCACCCGCGCCGCCGCTTTCGAAGCCTATATGAACGACCGCCGTTCGCAGGGTTACAGCGTCATCGACGGCTTAGGCCCGCTTGCCGGCTGGTATCGCGAAGGGGCGGGCGCGACAACGACGATCAATCATACACTTGCCGATCTCGACCCGAACGAGGTCATCACCCGCAAGGAAGACGACAAGGGCACCGAGGCGGGTGCTGCCGATAGCGAGCTCAAGGATTTCGTCGCCTTCATGAAGGTGATCCGCGGCCCCGAAGGCACGACATCGCCGGCGAAATATTTCTATTCCTCACCGCGGCCCTGGCGCATGAATGCGAAGGGCGAGGTGATCGAGACCGGCAAGGAAACGATTGGCGACCGTAGCTTCGAAAGCTATGACAGCGACCCGGGTGTCATCGTGCCGGCGCTGAAATATGCCCGCGAAAATCGCGGCCGTGGCAAGGATGGCGGTTTTCCGAGCGGGCACACCAATGCAGCCTATCTCGCAGCCATCGCTTATGCCTATGCCGTGCCGGAGCGCTTTTCAGAATTGCTGACGGCAGCTTCCGAACTCGGTGAGAGCCGCGTCGTCGCCGGCATGCATTCGCCGCTCGACGTGATCGGCGGCCGCATCACCGCAACCGCCATGGCCGCCGCCATGTTGCAGGATCCGAAAAACGCCGAGGTGAAGAAGGCCGCGCATGACGCCGTGCAGGCCTATTTCGCCAAACGCCTGCCACAGGGCCAGTCGCTTATCGACTTTGCCCATGGCGCAGAGCCGGATGTCGACCGTTTTGCCGATGCGGCGAAGAACGGCGCGGATTATCGCCGGCGCATGACCTTCTCCTTCAGCCGCGACAAGGCAGCGGGTGACGCGGCGATGGTGGTGCCGAAGGGGGCAGAGGTTCTGCTGGAAACGCGACTTCCCTATCTGAATGCCGAAGAGCGCCGCGCCGTGCTGTTTTCCACCGGCATCGAGGCCGGTTATCCGCTACTTGACGACAGCAACGGCTGGGGCCGGATCAATCTGGTTGCCGCTGCCGGTGGTTACGGCGCGTTTGACGGCGATGTCGAGGTGATCATGGATGCCGCCGCCGGTGGCTTCAATGCGGCGGACCGTTGGACGAACGATATTGGCGGGGCAGGGCGTCTCGTCAAATCCGGCAGCGGTGCGCTGACGCTCAGCGGCAACAACAGCTATGGCGGTGGCACGATCGTCAGGGACGGAACGCTGGTGGCATCGTCTGCCGATGCGCTGGGAACCGGCGGTGTGCTGGTCAGCGGCGGCACGCTCTCGCTTGGCGGAGAGAAGGATGTCGTTATTGGTGGTGATTATGAGCAGTCGGGCGGCACGCTGGCGCTTGACCCGCAAAAGGCAGCGCTGCAGGTCAAGGGCAATGCGGTGCTGGATGGCGCAACGCTGAAGCTTGCCTTCGATGGTAACGCACCGGCCGCCGGAACGCGGCTCGAGGTGATTTCCGCCAACGGCCTGACCGGCACATTCGCCACGATCGATGCGGGCAATGTGAAGGTGCGGCCGGTCTATACCGGCTCGGCACTGTCGGTGGTGGTCGAATAGGACTGGAAGGCATGATTTGCCGGGCGCGATTTAATCTTCCGCGCCCGCTGCAAGTCAGTCATCTTGTAGAGATGCGGTAAGCCGCTTCGGCCGCCTACAGGAAATAGCGGACCCTGAGCGGCAGTAGCGCGGCTCCGATGGCGGAAGGGTCGCCTTGCGTTTCGCTCAAAACCAGCTTCGCCTCCTTCGGCCCGACACCATAACGGTGTTTGCGCTCAGACGGCATGTGCGTGCGCTCGATCATCATCATGCCGAGCGCGCGCGGCAATTGCCCGCCAAAGACGATGGCTTGCGGATCGATGATCGCGATCAGGCTCGCCACCAGCCTGTCCACCTGCGGCATGGTTTCGGTTAGCCATTGCTCGACGCCTGGCCAGGCGGGGTCGAACTGTTGATAGAGAGCTTCGATGGAATGGATGTCGACGCCGTTTTTCTGCAGGGTGGCGATCAGATATTGCAGCGCCGGGCGTTTGGGCGATTCATCCGGGCTATATATGCCGCTGAATTCGCCGGCGTTGCCGTGAAAGCCGTGAAACGGCTGCCCGCCGAGGATCAGCCCGCCGCCGAAACCGTAATTGAAGGACAGATAAGCGAAGGTCTGGCACCAGGAGCCGACGCCGCGAAGGCTTTCGCCGATCGCGCCCGTGGTGGCATTGTTTTCCAGCCAGACCGGCAGGCGGAACCGTTCCTCAAGGATCGGCTTCAGGTCCATCAGCGACCAGTCGCGCAGTGGTTCCGGCGCATTGAAGGCGCGGTCTTCCGACACGAAGAAGCCGGCCATGGAAAAACCGAGGCCAAGCAGGCGCTCACGCGGGATGCCATGCTCCACCAGCAACCGTTCAAGGGCGCGTGACAGAGCGGTCAGCGTCATCTCCCGGTCTTCCGGAAGCATCTTCAGTTTTTCCTCGACAATCACGTTGCAGCGAAAATCGGCGATGCAGATCACGACGGAGTCGGTGTTGATGGAAATGCCGAGCGAATAGGCGCCCTCGGGCACCAGCTCGATGGTAGGGCTCGGCTGGCCGCGTGTGCCTTTCAAAGGCGCGCCGGTGCGCAGCAGCCCACGCTCCAGCAGGCCCTCGATCAGCCGGTGCACCGATTGCTGCGTCAGGTTCGTATGGCCGGTGATCGATGCGCGGGCAATGGGGCCATGGCGGCGCACGATATCCAGAATGAGACGCTCGTTCTCGCTGGCAAGCGGCTGGCGGTCGAGGGTCTGGCGCGGTTTCTGATCGATGGTCATGACCTTGGATAACGGCTGTGCTGGGCGGCGGCAACGTGGGCTTTCGTCCTCAATGACATGATTTTAGGCTCCTGTCATAAATATTACGCTTTATGTGTATTAATTTGGACCTGGCAAGACCCGCCAAACGTAACACCTGAAAGCCGACCGATGCACCAGACCCTCGTTGCCTCCCCCAAAACTGCCCGCTCCTGCGATGTCGTCACACTCTGCTCGCGCGACAATCCGGCCATCCTGACCATTGCCCATCGTGGTTTCTGGATCGCCACCGTCGAAAATTCCCTGGCCTCCGTTCGCGCCGCGATTGACGCCGGTGTCGAGATGATCGAGATCGACACGCAGACGACGGCCGACGGGCGGCTGGTGGTTATTCACGACAAAACACTCGACCGCACCACGACAGGGAAGGGAACCATAAGCGCTCTGACCTTCGAGGTGGTTCGCGCGGCAAGGCTGAAGGCCGGCGCCGGTGGGGAGGGGGCCGAGATTACCGATGAATGTGTGCCGACGCTGGAAGAATTGCTGGAAGAGGCGCGTGGCAAGATCGCCGTCAATATCGATACCAAATTCCCCCGCGATCTGCCGCAGGTGATGGAAACCGTGCTGCGGCTCGGCATCGAGAAGCAGGTGCTGGTGAAGACCGATATCGATCCCGAAGCGGCCCGTTTCGAGGTGCTCGATACCAACTGGTTCGGCAGGATTCCGCATATGCCGATGTTTCCGGTGAGAAAGGGCAGGTTTGCCGAGGATCTGCGCCGCATCGAGGCGTTGAAGGCGCCGATGATCGAGGTGAAATTTACCGATATCGCCGATTTCGCGGAGGGTCGCGCCGAGCTGGAGCGCCAGAATATCCGTGTCTGGATCAATACGCTCGACGTAGCTCATTGCCTCGATTTCAACGATACGCGGGCGCTGGCAGATCCCGAAGCTGTGTGGGGCGCTCTCGCGCAGGCGGGCGTCGGGGCGATCCAGACGGATGAAATCGAAGCCTTTACTGGCTGGCTGAAGACGGATGCTGGCAAGACGGGTAGAGCCTGGACACGGTGAGCCTGCGGCTCGGACGCGCTATTGCCGGGTGTGGTCAAGACACCCGGCGCTCTTGTCCATCCCGCCGGCTCCGTCGGACAGGGTTTTACGACTAGACGGTGCTGCCTTCACCCGTGTCCGCATAGCCCCGCTTGTTCCAGAGCAGGGCCAAACGCAGCGGATCAGACGTTGCTTCAACGATGGCGCCGACGAAGAGGATATGGTCTGCGGCATCGATGGAGCCGACGAGTTCGCAGTCCATGGACAGCAGCGTATCGGCAAGCTTCGGGTTGCCCGAGGGCCATGTGCTCCAGGCGCCAAGGCAGAACCGGTCCGGCAGGCTTCCCTTTCCTGCAAACATGTCGGCAATATCTTCCTGCCCTCTGGCCAGCGCTGCAACGGAAAACCCCCGGTTTGCGGCGATAAGATCGACCATGCGGCTGCAGGCGTCGATGGAGATCATCAAAAGCGGCGGCTCGGCGCTAAGTGGCATGAAAGAGGTGATCGTGCGTCCGATGCGCTCTCCGGCATGGCAGGCCGTGGCCACGGCCACGGTGAATGCGAGACCTGCCATTGCGTCCTTGAATTCCCGTGGCGAGACCATCGGTGCGGCAGAGGTTTTCAGCGGAACATGCGCGTGCGTGACCACACCGCCATCGATCAGCCTGAGATTATGAGACATGCAGTGCCGGGCTAACCGCCCGCTCCCGGATTTTTCGAAAAAATGGAAAATTTGGCCGCAGCGCCATTCATGATGTCGGCATTGTCCGACGGCGTCCTTTTCTGGTGTACGCGCGGCCAGATGCCGGAATAGTGGCGATTGAGGTCGAGCCAGACATGCAGCCCGGCCTCGGTATCCGGTCTGATTGCGGCGGCGGGACATTCCCGCTCGCAGATGCCGCAATCGATACATTGATCGGGGTGAATGACGAGCATGTTCTCGCCTTCATAAAAACATTCGACCGGGCAGACTTCCACGCAGTCCATGTATTTGCAGGCGATGCAGTTTTCGGTGACGACATAGGGCATGGGATGCTCGAATGGAGTTGCAGCCGGACGGCGGCTGTCCGGCTGCGCCTGACCCGGCCAGCCGCCCAGGGAAGCGGCGCAGGCCGGATCGGTGGGGCTCAAATCAGAGACGGGCTGCCACTGCCTGCCAGTTCACCAGATTGTCGAGGAAGTTCTCGACATAGGCTGGACGCTTGTTGCGGAAGTCGATGTAATAGCTGTGTTCCCACACATCGCAGCCGAGAAGTGCCTTCTGGCCGAAGCACAGCGGATTGACGCCGTTTTCCGTGCGGGTGATCTTCAGCGTACCATCGGTATCCACCACCAGCCACGCCCAGCCCGAGCCGAACTGCGATGCGCCGGCAAGGGCGAAATTCTGCTTGAACAGCGCCACAGAGCCGAAGGACTGCGTCAGCGCGTCTTCCAGCAGCCGGGGCATCGCGTGTTTTTGTGGTCCCATGATTTCCCAGAAGAGATTGTGGTTCCAGTGCTGGGAGGCATTGTTGAATATGCCGGATTGCGCCACCGCGCCCTTCTCATAGGTGCCCCGCACGATGTCCTCGAGGCTGCTTTTTTCCCATTCTGTGCCGGTAATCGCCTTGTTGAGATTATCAACATAGGCCTTGTGGTGAAGATCGTGATGGAACTTCAGCGTCTCCTCGGACATGCCCGAAGAGGTAAGCGCATCATGGGCATAGGGGAGGTCGGGAAGCTGGAAAGCCATGGGGTATCCTTTGTCAACTGTTTGCTCAAGAGCATGGAAAGGCCTTGCGAAAACAAGGTGACAATACTTCTAGGACCTCAATCACGGTTGAGGTCAAGCGGTTTTTGAGGGGTAAAATCACCGGCTGGCGGGCCTATAAAACATGCACCTCGATGGCGCGGACTACCGCTTGCCAACCTTCACCATGGCGACCCATTCTTCGAGTGCCTTCGTGAATACTGAGCTTCCCCGCGGACAAGTGCCCACCATGTATGCGCGCCTTGCCACACGGCGGCCATCTGCCATCCGAGCCGCTTCGCGCTTTCCTTCTCGTGAACAAGACGGCGACCAAGCGCTGCACGACCGCTTTTCACCGCGACAGCTGCACGACTGGCCGCCTCTTTGGTTTTCTGGCGGCTGGGGCAGCTCGAAGCGCCGCCACCCGCCAGTCTAAAAAAGCCCTAGCCGGTGACGGCCGGCGGGTTAAGCCGCGCAAAACCAGCCTGCCGCCGATACGGGAAATGCGGATAGGGGGCCGTCGTTTCACTGGCCTCATCCAGCCTTGCCACCTGTGCGGGCGTCAACTCCCATCCCACGGCATCGAGGTTCTGGCGAAGCTGTTCCTCATTGCGTGCGCCGATGATCACGGTGGAAACAGTGGGTCGCCTGAGCAGCCAGTTGAGGGCGATCTGCGGCACGGTCCTGCCGGTTTCTTCCGCGATTGCATCCAGTGCGTCGATGACACGGTAGAGCCGGTCTTCATCCACGGGCGGGCCGAAACTCGCGGTCTCATGCAGGCGGCTGCCTTCGGGCAGGGGGGCGTTACGGCGGATTTTTCCGGTCAGTCGCCCCCATCCCAGCGGGCTCCAGACCATGGCGCCGAGGCCCTGATCCGCGCCAAGCGGCATCAGGTCCCATTCGTAGTCGCGGCCGATCAGGGAATAATAAACCTGGTTGACCACATAACGCGGCCAACCGTATCGATCGGCTACCGCCAGCGATTTCATGACCTGCCAGCCGGAAAAATTCGACACGCCGGTATAGCGCACCTTGCCGGACCGGACGAGCATATCGAGCGTCGACAACACCTCTTCAACCGGCGTAAAGGCATCGAAGGCATGGAGCTGGAGAATATCGATATAATCGGTCTGGAGTCGTCGCAGCGCGTCCTCCACCGCACGCACCAGCCGGAAACGGGAGGAGCCGGCCTCGTTTGGTCCATCACCCATCGGCAGGCTGGTCTTGGTCGAGATCAGAACGCCATCCCGCCGTCCCCTGATGGCTTCGCCGAGGACCTCTTCCGACGCTCCGTTGGAATAGACATCTGCCGTGTCGAACAGGTTGACGCCGGCTTCCAGGCAGATGTCGACAAGGCGGCGGGCTTCCGTGGCGTCCGATGTGCCCCAATTGCTGAAGAGTGGGCCGGAACCACCGAAGGTTCCCGTGCCGAAACTCAGGACCGGCACTTTCAGGCCGGATTTACCGAGAGAGCGATATTCCATGGGGCATTCCTTTCTTGCTTCTGGAGTGGTCCGGCGCCGCGCACATGGCTGCGCCAGTCCGTCCATTCCATCATGGTGCGGCAGGTGAGGGATTGCGATGGCTCTGAACCGCCATCTGAAGATAGACGCCCGTTCTTACATGAAATAGAATGCCGAAAATAATATCACTTGTGAGATGAAGTCATCATGGCGCGACTTGAGATCAACCGGGCAGGGGAGATGGAAATCTTCGTGCGGGTCATCGAACTCGGAGGTTTTTCGCGCGCGGCCGCGGCGGCAAACATGACGCCCTCGGCGGTGAGCAAGCTGATCGCGCGGCTGGAAACGCGCCTTGGGGCGCGTCTGCTCAACCGTTCCACCCGGCAGTTGCAGATAACGCCGGAGGGCTGCGCCTTTTATGAGCGGGCCACCCGCATTCTCGCTGATCTCGAAGAGGCCGAACGCGCCGCCGGTGAGGGAGAACAGCCGGTTGGCCGCGTGCGCATCAACACGAGTGCGTCCTATGCGACGCATATTCTTGCGCCCATATTGCCGCGGTTCCTGGCGCTTTATCCGGGCATCACGCTCGATATCGTCCAGACGGATCTGGTGGTCGACCTTCTCGCAGAGCGCATGGACGTCGCAGTTCGCGCCGGGCCCCTGAAAAGCTCAAGTCTCGTTGCCCGGAAACTCGGCGACACAGGGATGATCATTGCCGCCGCTCCGGATTATCTGGAGCGCTGCGGTGTGCCGCAGAGCATAGCCGATCTCGAAGGGCATAATCGTCTCGGGTTTGGTTATAGCCGGTCGATCGACGGATGGCCTTTGCGGGAAGGCGGCAAGACCGTTGTCATTCCCGCGACGGGACGCGTGCAGGTCAGTGACGGCGAGGGCCTTCGCCGTCTTGCTCTCGCCGGTGTCGGGCTGGTGCGCCTTGCCGCTTTCACCGTGCGGGAGGATATTGCCGCCGGCCGGCTCGTATCTGTCCTCGATCATCTCGATGCAGGTGAAAAGGAGACGTTTCATGCGGTTTATGTCGGCCAGCGGGGGCCGCTTCCTGCACGCATCCGGGCATTGCTCGATTTTCTCGGTGAATATGGGCGGGTGAAATGACGCATCGCTAAACAGGCGCCGATTAAAGACGCGCCTGTTTTCCGTATCCCGCCCGGTCATCCGGGAAATGGGATTGTGCAACCCGGTGGGAGGAAATCTATTTTTGGGGGCCCGACAGGGTGAGAGCGCCAACCGATCCCAGCCTTATGTGTGTCTTGCCGGAAAGTGTGCCCGGTATCGCACCGCAGAGGCTGCCGGTTGTCACCACGTTGCCGGCTTTCAGCATGTCGCCCGTGTTGAGTGCCGCATTGGCAAAGGCCAACAGTGGCGCCAGCGGATCGACATTCGGGTGTTTTACCGTGGCATTAAAGAGTTCCACTGATCCCTCGGTGACGACGAGCTGCGGCAGGGCCTCGCCGTTGCCGGCAAAAACCTCCACTATGCTTTTGTCGACCTGCGGGCCGATGACGAAGCCATGGTTGGCAAGGCGGTCTGCGAGAAACAGCGGAAACGGCACCTGATTTTTCTCCACCAGCCTGTAGCGGAGAAGTTCGACACCCAGATGCACCTTGTCGATATAGCGCATCAGGTCGGCTCTGCTCAGCGGAGCTTCGGCCGAGGCAGGGATATCGGCGGAGAGCGTAAAGCAGATCTCGACTTCGATGCCTTCGGTGCCCTCAAGGGGAAAAGAAGCGATATTGGCATCATCGACACGGCAACAATCGAGCATAGGTGCCGCGACGGCCTCGCCATCCGGGCGGATTGCCAGCTTCCACCCGGCAACTGGTTTTCCCCAATATCCGGCAAAAGCCCGCTGAACTCCCATGGCCTCTGCAGGTGTGCCAGGAACAAGGCCTTCCGCCTCCAGCCTCGCCAGAGGAATTCGCGCACCCTCGCGGCTTGCCTTTGTGAAGCTCTCCGCCAGTTTTTCGATCGCCGTCATTCTGCTCATGTCTCCTGATGATCTTACACGCCGAATGCTGTCACGATTTGGCGCTGTCTGCCAAGGCCACCAATGCCGAGTACGGTTCCGACTTTGCTGCGGGTGAGGCTGGAGCAGGGCAGCGTAATAATGCCGCCTCTTGTCACGGAGAACTGGACGCAATCGGCCACTTAGCCTTGCCGTGATCCGATAGGGACGGCCGACCAAGGAATGTTGGAAATTGGGCCGCATTTGAGACGAGACGCACGCGATTTGGAAACCGCGCGGCGGCAAAATGCTCCCAAATCCGCTTGCGCCTTGGGAGGAGCGCACAAAAGCCAATTCGGGCGGCACTGCCGCCCGAATCTATTCGCTGATCAAGCGACGTCCGCGTCGAACTGGATGCTGTGAAGGCGCTTGTAAAGACCGTCCGTTGCAAGCAGTTCGCGGCGGCTGCCCTCTTCGACAACTTCGCCATTGTCCATCACGACGATCTTGTCGGCGCGATTGATCGTGGAAAGCCTGTGCGCGATGACAATCGAGGTTTTGTTAAGAGTCAGACGCTCCAAAGCATCGCGGACGAGGGCCTCAGACTCCGAATCCAGTGCGCTCGTCGCTTCATCGAGGATCAATATGTCGGCGTCGCGCAGCATCGCTCGGGCAATTGCGACGCGCTGCCGCTGACCGCCTGACAGGCCGGAGCCGTTTTCGCCCAACCTGGTGTCGTAGCCGTTGGGCATCTTCATGATAAAATCATGTGCGTTGGCGGCTTTGGCTGCGGCAATAATCTCTTCTTCCGTCGCGTTGTCACGACCCACGGAAATATTGTGCTTTACGGTCCCCGAGAACAGGAATGTTTCCTGACCGACATAGGACACGTGTTCGCGCAGGCTAGCAAAAGAGACGTCGCGCAAATCCATTCCGTTGATTTCAACCGAGCCGTTTTGCGGATCGTAAAGGCGCATCATCAGATTGATGATAGTGGATTTGCCGCTGCCTGATGGTCCAACCAAGGCGGTCATCTTGCCGCCTTCGAACAGGACGCTGACGTCCTTCAGAACCGGCTGATCCGAGAGGTATTCGAAGCTGACGTTCTTCAGTGCGACATCGCCGCTCGCTTTGGGAAGAGGTAAAGCATCCTTCTTTTCAGTGAGCGTCAACGGCGCGTCCAGCACCTGGAACATCATGCGAACGCCAATCATGCCACCTTCGATTTGCACGCGCATACGAGCGAGGCGCTTGGCGGGTTCATATGCCAGTAGCAAAGCCGTAATAAAGGCCATGAGGTCGCCTGGCGATCCGCCCTTCTCAAGGACCGTGTAACCAGAAACGGCAATGACCACGGCAATAGCAAGGCCCGACAACGTTTCCATGATCGGGCTCGTCGCGGCCTCAAGTTTTGCGATGCCGTTTGAACGATGCTCTACATCGGAAACCGCCTTGTCCATGCGCTGGCGCATAAGTTTCTCCAGCGAGAACGCTTTGATGACACGAACGCCTATGCTGGTTTCCTGTACGACATTGACAATCTCGCCAATGGAGGCCAGCTCTGCCTCCATGATTTTACGTACACGTTTGAGGACCAATCGAACGCTGAATATTGCCAAGGGGCCGATGATCATCGAAATGGCGCTCAACAGAAAATTCTGAGCGAACATGACGACGATTAGCCCCAGCAGGGAAAACAGGTCTCTGACGAACGATGTTACGATGGTGTCAATAACATTACGCGCCGACTGGGCGTTATAGGTCACGCGGACGAGTAGTTCCGAAGAAGGCATGTTCTGAAAAAAAGAGACGCCCTGCTTCAGGAGGCGATCATAGATTTTTCGTTGCTGCTCAGCAACGATACTGTTGCCTGCCTTGCTCAGGTAATAGCTCTGGACGAAAGTCGCCAACCCCTTGACGATAAAGATGGCGGCCACTGAAAATGCGATCTCAAGGACGACATCGAAACCACGCTTAAGATAAACGCTGTTGACGATATCGCGCATGATCCATGCGCTGAGCGACGTCATGCCAGCGACGACGAACATCGAAGCGATAGCTAGGGAATACCAACCAACGTGCTTTTTGAAGTTTTCTTTAAAAAGTCGCACCAGCAACTTCTTGTCGTCTGGCGACAAAAAAGATCCTACCACGGAAACATCCTTGATTTGTTTTCTGGTTGTCTGACGGTGCTGAATTGCTTTCCAGTCAATTATCGCTCGCGCAAAACGAAATGATCACATTTAGACTAGTGACAGATTTCGCTTTTTTCATGTTGCCTTCGCACATCTGCGACGCCACCGATCCGGCATCCAATAGATCGAAGATCAGATAGTGTCAATGTCCTGAATCTGTCGATATTCCCGTTTTCCGCCAGTTTCCGGGAGCGCCGCCACCCGGGCGTTTGGGCCATCCTCCGCGTTAGATATGGTCTCTTCCGGCTCGTTGATGTGAATTGGAGCGTGAGCCGCAAGAGACGGAGTTTCCTGTATCTCGCGGTCCAGTTCTTATCAGCGGGATTGTTCGTCGCACTGTAACTTGATGCCCGGTTACGATAGCCTTGCCCCCTGGTTGTCGGCCCGAAAGCGTCTGAAACAGCGCTCCGACTCGCCGCCTTAAACTCAAGGTCAAACGTTTCTACAAAGCCCTTGTAAATTGCGGCGCTTCTGCCGCTGGCGGCCACGTACGCAATTTTGAGTATATCATAACGCAAGTCTTCTACTTTGGATTTTTGGCATCCGACTTGAATTTTTTAGCGCCAATCAATGATTGATTGATGACCTGATCCATATCGAGATACTGATACGTACCACAACGGCCTATGAAAGTAACGTTCGTAACTGTATTTGAAAAATCCCTGTACTTCAAGTAAAGTTCCTGAAATCTTCCGTCTGCGGTTTTGACGGGGTAGTATCTCTCCATCTGATTTTCAAGATAGCCACACGGCTCTTCAATGGTCTTCGTCACTGCTCCGGTACGTTCGATCAGATGATTTGGCAGAAGGTGCCAATGGGTTTCACGGGTGTAACGACTGTCGTCAGTGAAGTTCAGGACGCTGACGTCGGTTTGAACCTCCGCATCGGCCAACGTCATGGAATGAAATTTTATCGATCGGTATGGTAATGCACCGAACTGGCAATCGAAATACTCGTCGATTGCCATGCTGTTGAATACATGATCGTAAGAAGCCTCCATCTCTTTGGCGAAAGAGACCCCGAGCGAAACCTTGATGTTCGGGTGGCTGAATATCCGCTCGAAAATACGCGTATATCCATCTTTAGGCATCAGCTGAAAAGTCGCGTCGGGAAAATAGCGATCCTCATCATCAGTGCGAATTGGGATTCGGCGAACCACGGAGTCCGACATGTCCTCCAAGTCGAGATTCCACATCTTTTTGGTGTACGGCCGAAAGAAGAGATTGGTCAGGGTCTGACCGATATTTTTGTAAAGATAGTCTGCGGCATTGCGTGGCTCGGCGATCGCTTCACTCTGTGATCTCAGGAACGCCTCGACTTCGGAACTCGTCGACAGCTGGATGCCGAACACATCGTTGATCGTACGCCGATTCACTGGCAGAGGTGTGTGCATCCCGGACGGCAAGATGGCCTTTACGCGATGCTGATACGGCTCCCAGTCGGTGAAAGCAGACAGCCACTTAACGACTTCGTCATTCTTGGTGTGAAACAAGTGTGGCCCGTAGCGGTGTACACGAACGCCATTGTGATCAACGAAGTCATAAGCATTCCCCGCGACATGGTTGCGTCGATCTATGACGTGGACCTGGTGTCCATCCTCCGCAAGGGTTCTTGCATACACGGCTCCTGCGAATCCCGCGCCTACGACGAGATAGTTTTGCATTTCTCTAACCTTTGTCGCATTGAAAAGACGGGTTCGCGCAACAAATCCGTTAAAACGGTCATCACACTGATTCTATTAGATCGCTACGAATGCCGTAGTCTTGGTAAACGTCGTGGATCATCTGTTGATATCGCGAAGCGAACCTCAAGGGCGTGAAATACTGTTCATAAGCATGGTCGAGCGTTCCAACCATTCGGCTAGTCGTTTCAAGAGTGTCGTCCAGTAGGTTGGAAATCAGGCGCTTGAGATCGTCAATCGAACCGTCGAATAGCGAGATGGCATTTTTCGACATTTTTGCGACCGACTTGTTACCGCCGGTCGCCGACGCCACGACCCGTGTCTTCATCCCAATCGCCTCAATCAGCACAAGATCGAAATAGGTCATCCGATTGGGCAAAACGAAGACGTCGGAGGCCGCCAGGACGTCCCCTGGATAACCATACCAGCCGAGTTCAATCCACCGGGGATCCTGAGGCGCTTCGATTAAGGAGTTCGGAGCGCCGGCAACCAGAACTGTTACATCCTCTCTCTCCGCGAGCAATCTTGTCGCTGCATCACGAAAGACGTCATAGCCTTTGACTTCATTGTGGCGTCCCATGAAAGAGACAACTTTCCGCCCTGACAAGCCGAACTTCGCCTTCGCCTGATCGGCAGCCACCGATTGACGCGGCAAGCAAGCCCCGGTTTCGACATAGCGGATATCTTTTCCATTCATCCAAGTGTCGAATTTCGGGATCGTCGCAAAATAAGGTTCCATTGCCTCACGGCTGGGAAACATCCAGATGTCAGCAGCCTGGAATGCCAGCGATTCAATAAAGCGTACGGCGCGCTCGAATCGATCACATAGACGTGGGTCGATGCCAGGAACCCTGTACTGGTCGGCCATCTCCTTTCCGTTGGATTCCGGCGTGTGGCTTGTCAAGATCACGGGGATTCCCGTGATCCCATGCCGCTTGAACGTGCGGATCACCTTGTAGGCGAGCGGGCTTGTATGCAGGTGGACGCTGGCGGGGCGGTGGCGCATCAGGCGGCCGAACTCAGCCTCTGATAACTCGAAGTTTCCTATTTCTTCGAAGTATCTGATGTGGCTGACCAATTCATGCTGCGACGGTTCGCGGCGCGGGCCCTGTGGCGGAAAATGAGATTCCGGATAGCAGTCGATCCATATATCGAATTCAGGATTGGGCGGCAGTTGGTCCAATCCGGCTCGAAGATGGGCGAGATATCCGGGAGGTCCGCCAAACCGCCTGTCGATGAAGTAATCCCAAAAGATTGAATGAAGCAGTCGCATCGTACTTACCTTAGCTCTGGAAGGGCGAGAAGGACCGTTTCGTATACTGGATCGAAAGGGTTCTGATGTTGCGCAATGAAGCGGTATCCGAGGTCGCAGTCTTCCAGGAAAGGCTTGATTTCGAACATGTCCTCGGGGCGATGATAGACCGAGATCGACAATATCGGCCGGTACTTCTCGATCGTACGCATTGCGCCGCGGATAGCGCGTTGTTCAAGGCCTTCGATGTCGAGCTTGATGAAACGCGGGGCAACCTGTTCAGCCTCGACTATATCGTCAATACTTCTTACGCGCACTGTGGTTTGGTCGGGAGGCATCATGCTGAATGTTTGCGGGTCGAATTCGACAGCGGTGGTCACGGCGCTTTTGCCACGGAAAATCAATTCCCCTTCGTTCTCATCCACGCCGGCGAGGATCGGTGTTACGTTGGTGACGCCATTCAATGACAGGACATTCGCCATGTTTCGAATGTTATCGGGGCTCGGATCGATCGAAAGAATCCGCTTGAATGCATATTTGCGTGCCAGCACGACTGCGGTGTCGCCGATGAATGCACCACAATCGAGTGCGTCGTAGCCCGCCATATAATCGTGATATTTCTGGTCCAGATCGCGTAGTCCATGATGGTAGTAAAAGACCGGGATTTCCATCGTCTGGCCATTGGGTATCGCGTATTCAGGGATATTCTCCGCGAAGTGACGTAGGACTTTCTTTTGCTCGACGAGATCTGCGGGGCTGTAAACGTAATCTCGTCGCAACAGGGCGCCAACGTCCGCGGATACCCGCGCGAACGGGATTTTAAAGACGGCTGTTTCCCACAGCCAACGGAGGACGGCAGCGCTTTCGGTATCCAGCCCCGCGGTCAAGCGCTCCATTTTTTGCGGTACGGCATCCTTGTTGTTGAAATAATATTCTTTGAACTTGTCCGCCCATATCCAGCTGTTGCCATGAAAGAAGAGTGGTATGTCCGACGGTATCCAGGTCGGATGCCAGACGTGCATGCCATCGTTTCGCGGCATCAGTTGGCGGTTGGATTCGACATACTCCTCCAACCGGTTGACGCTTCCCAGCAGCCATTTTTCGATGGTTGCTAAATTGGATAGGGATGCGCTCAGATTCGTTGAACTGGCTTCGAGGGTATGCTTGGCGTGCTCGCTTGTTTCGATGATGCGCTCGGAGAGGGACGTCGTCAGATTGGTTGAACTGGATTCGAGGATGTGCTGAGCCTCCTCGCTCGTTTTGACGATTTGCTCGGAGAGCGACTTGGCCAGATTGGCCGCATTGAATTCCAGGGAGTGCCTGGCCTGTTCACTCGCCCCGAGGATTTTTTCAGAGAGGGACTTTGCGAGAGTAGTCGAGTTGGTTTCCAGAAGACGCTCGGCGCGCTCGCTCAGATCAAGAATCTGCAGGTGACGTTGCGCCAGGGTTTGATCGAGGGCTTTCAGATCGGCGTACAGATTTGTCGTGGCTGTGGGTAACTTACGAAGCGCCCTGATGTCGGCTACGACAGCGGAAATACCCCGACGACCTCTTCTTGGAACGGAAGACGGTGGCGTCGTGGCCGATTGGCGAGCTTCAACGGGTTTTTCTGCCGTTGCGACGAGATCGACAATCAAATGTCCCGACGTTAATGCGAAGAGTTTCTGCGTCAGTTTTCCGACCGGAAGTATGCCTCCGAAGCATATCTTGCGAACTTTCGTTACATCCGGCCGACCCTCTGTCGGGATCATTTGACCACACTCGACCGTGACGACATTTTGCAATGGTTGAAAGGTACACCGGAACTCGTAGACATGCGGACCGTTTGCCGCCTGCTCTCCCTGTCCCTGCGCCGGATCACAAATCAGGGCAAGCCGCAGCGAGACCGGCGCCGGAGAGTCCAAATCGACAGTTAGTACCAGACTGGCTAAATGGAGATCTACGGGTGGCTCGAATTTCAGTTCCACATCGGCCCAATGTTCGTCGCCGTGTAGTTCGCGTTCTTCGAAGGTCTCGGTCCGTAACGCCTTAGAGATCAGTGCGTCCGTCGTCGCTCCCAAAA
Organism: Agrobacterium tumefaciens; assembly: GCA_017744915.1. Classification (GTDB taxonomy): domain Bacteria; phylum Pseudomonadota; class Alphaproteobacteria; order Rhizobiales; family Rhizobiaceae; genus Agrobacterium; species Agrobacterium tumefaciens_I. The sequence goes on along the minus strand of JAGIAH010000006.1, from coordinate 156,016 downwards.
TTTCCTGTGTATGGCGATGCTCGACGAAAATGTCACCGTGGAGATATATTTCGTCTAAGTCGAACTGTGACAGAATTTTGCGGGCACGAGAGAAAAAAGCCTCCCCAGCCGGCGTTCTCTCGGATATCTGACCGAGTTTCTCGTAAACCAGCCTGAGCGCGATCTTGACCTTCGCCGCACGGGCGTCCTTTTCGGAGAGAAATTGATCAAAAATCAGAAAATTTTCTTCGATCGTGTCGAGCACCCCCAGTGCGCGCGTAGACTGCTCCGAAGAAAGTTGGCCACGTCGGTTGCGGCGATGCTTGTAGAAAGGAGTTGGTAAATATACCGCGCGGCCAGAATTAAACCCGTAGCGGTAGTGAAAACGGTGATCTTCCGCGAGACGATTTTCGGGGAAATCAATACCAAATTCCGCGATCTTTGCGCGCCGGCGCAGACCCAGCCATGCCGACGGGTACATGTCGGTCAAAATGGTGGGATGCTTCGAAAGATCAATGATGCCATCAACAGCGAGTTTTCTCGCGGCGAGCGAATGAAACGGATGCTCGATACCAAGGTATCGTGAGGTCTCGTCGTCAAACCCCTCAACGGCCCCGAAGGCATAGTCGGCGTGGTGCGTCTCAATCGCAGACACGAGGGATTCAACCATGTCATGTGTGATCCAGTCATCACTGTCGACGAATAGGACGTAATCGCCGGTCGCGTGCCTCAGGCCTTCATTGCGACTTCCGCCGAGGCCGGTATCTATTTCCTGTTGAATGTGACGGACACGGCCATCGCGCAACATCGCACGTTTTATGATCGTCGCACTATTGTCAGTAGAGCATGAATTCACGCAGATAATTTCGAGATTTTCATGAGTTTGCAATTCTATAGAAGAAAGGCACCGATCAAGGTATAACTCCATGTTGTGCACTGGAACGATTATTGAAACGACATTTCCCATGAATAATCCAATAGTTATTTAGATATATCGTATTTATATTAGAAGAAATAATTTGAGTTTTATCTCAATACGACGAAAATAATCGTATTTCAATTTTATTTCGTAATGTTCTTGCAATTTTTATGGCAAAAAATATATTTAAAGTATTATTTGTTGTGTATAGTTTTGGCAATTTTTGTAAATTATGCATAAGTAATAAGTGTTATTATTTCATATTTTTGAATTATGCTTTGATGTTGTGGGGAAAATTCGCCAATGGAGCGCGATTATCGACCCGATTTTCAAAAAAGGAACGGCAGGTGGGGAGTTTTTTGAGTGGGATTTCTGCAGCCAGTCATTGCCTTTCCACTTAAATGCGAGTAAGCCAACCTCATTTTTTGGAGATTTAAATGGTCGTAGATCCACGCCACAGAAACAGAAAATTCGATGGTTCCGACATTGCAAGCTTTGCCAAGGACTATGTTGGCGCATTTAAGCATGCGATGGAGTCGCTGGATTTTGTCGCGCTTGAGAGGGCTGCTGAAGAGGTTTTTGCCGCTGGCCGTGACGGCAGGAGAATATATGTGGTCGGCAATGGCGGATCGGCTGCAATCGCTGACCATCTTTGCTGTGATTGGACGAAGGGAACGTCCTGTTCAGGTCACTCGACGATCAAAACGCACTCACTGAGTTCAAACGTCGCGCTTTATTCTGCTATCGCAAATGACTACGGCTTCGAAAATGTGTTTTCAACGCAAGTCGATTTTTTTGGCGAAGCTGGTGACGTCTTGATCGCTATTTCTTCCTCCGGGAACAGCGGAAATATTCTTGCGGCAGTGAAACACGCGCAAGACAAAGGTATGTCCGTTATTGGCCTTTCAGGCTTCAGCGGAGGGAAACTCAAGGACGCGTGCGATATTTCATTGTATGCTTCCGCGGATAATTACGGTGTTGTCGAAGACTGCCATCAAGCTATGATGCATATCATTGCTCAGTTCATAGCGAGCCGGCGAGACGAAGCGGATCGCGTGTAACGTGCAGTCCGGCAGCGCATAAATTACGAAAGCCTCTTCTGGGAGAATCCATGAAAATTCTTGTAACTGGCGGAGCCGGCTTTATTGGCAGCTTCCTCTGCGACTATCTCATAGCCAAGGGGCACCAGGTTACCGCATATGATGATTTGTCGCTGGGACGTCGTCGAAATATCGAGCATCAGCTGAACGCTGGTGCGTTGGAGTTTGTCGAGGGTGATATTCTCGATGAAAGTCGCTTTGAGGACGTGATAAAAAGCGGAAATTTCGAGTGCATTTTTCATATGGCCGCCAATTCCGATATTGCGCGTTCACATGCATCGCCATCGATAGACCTTAAGAAGACGTTTCTTACCACATTCCATGTGCTTGAGGCCGCTCGTAAGTTTGGCATCAAACAGTTGGTGTTCGCCTCGACTTCGGCAATTTACGGTGAAACAAAAGGGAAGGTTGCAGAGACCTACGGACCTCTGGTCCCGATTTCCCACTATGGCGCTGGCAAACTCGCTTCCGAGGCTTTTATCAGTTCATATTGTGAAAATTATGGGATAAAGGCCTGGATCACCCGGTTTCCCAACGTCGTTGGTCCCCGGGCGACACATGGTGCAGTCTATGATTTCGTCCGTAAATTGATTGCTACGCCGGGGCTGCTTACCGTTCTCGGTGACGGAACGCAGGTGAAGCCGTATCTTTATGTCGAGGACCTGGTCCGCGCTATTTTGCTTGTCTGGGAAGAGACCGACAAAAAAATTAATATATATAATGTCGGGGCTGATACTCGTTCTACCGTTGCGGATATTGCGCAAATCGTAATCGAGGAGTCTGGCGAGAAAGCCGAAATATCCTATACCGGTGGTGACCGAGGCTGGATCGGTGATGTGCCGAAGTTCGAATATGATACGTCCGCGCTGAATGCGCTTGGCTGGCATCCGACCATGTCGTCTGACGACGCGATACGCGCCGCTGCACGGGCGATCTGGAAGGAGCAGCGATGAAAGTTGTCGTGCTCTGCGGCGGAAAGGGGACAAGGCTGGGGCTGGATGGCATACCGAAGCCGATGGTGCCTGTTCACGGAAAGCCTTTGCTCGAGATTATCGTTGAAAATATTGCCGCATCTGGCTTTCGGGATTTCATTTTTCTGAACGGTCATCTCGCCTCGGTCATTGAGGATCATTTTGGTGACGGCGCGCGGTTCGGTGTTAACATCAGCCATGTGACTGAAACTGCGCCACTTGGGACAGCGGGCTCTTTTCGACAGATCGCGGCCGATTTGACGGAGCCCTTTATTGTCGTCTATGGCGACATCTTGTTTGATATCGATTTTGCCGGGTTCGTCGAATTCGCCATGGAACGTGGTGGAGCAGGAACACTGTTCGTCCACCCCAACGATCATCCGCACGATAGTGACCTCCTGTCGGTGGATCGTTTTGATCGTATCGTACAGTTTCATCCGAAGCCGCATGATGACGAAGGCAGGTTGCCAAATCTTGTCAGTGCCGCGCTTTACGTGCTCTTTCCGGCCGCTTTGAACTACATCCCATCGTTCGGCGCTTCAGACTGGGGGCGTGATATTTTTTCGAAACTGGCGAAGGCTGAAGCGCTCTATGCCTATCGGAGTTGTGAATACGCAAAGGATGTCGGTACGCCCGAACGCATAAAGAAGGCTGAGCGACATCTGGCGGATGGACGCGTGAGACGTCTTAACCGACTGACGCCGAAGCCAGCACTCTTCCTCGACCGCGACGGTGTTATCAATGTCGAACGCGACGGAATCTATGCGGCGCGCGATATGATGCTTATCGACGGTGCGGCGCAGGCGATCCGCGCCGCAAATGATGCCGGCATCCCGGTCATCTGCGTCACAAACCAGCCGGGAGTGGCAAAGGGCTTGCTTAGCTGGCAAGAGCTGGATGCTGTCCACGCGGAACTCGACGCGCAACTGGCGGAAAGCGCCGGTGCTTTTATAGACGACTATTTCATTTGCCCTCATCATCCGGAAAAGGGGTGGGAAGGTGAAGTCGTTGAATTGAAGATCGCATGCGGTTGCCGTAAACCTTTGCCCGGATTACTACAACAGGCCGCAAGACGTCACGGTATCGACTTAGGTCGATCCTGGTTGGTTGGCGATCGCTATTGTGATATCGCGGCGGCCGAAGCTGTGGGGACGTCCTCTGTTTTGGTCCGCAGCGGCCATAATGGCAATGACCGTCATCGTTTTCCGGATATCGAGCCCAATCGTGTTGAAGACGATTTGGCGTCGGCCCTACCCAACTTAAAATGGGAATTTGCATGATAATCTCCAGGACCCCCCTTAGAATAAGTCTCGTTGGGGGGGGAAGCGATCTACCAAGCTTCTATCAACAACACGGCGGAGCAGTTCTAAGCTTCTCCATTCGAAAATATATATATTTGGCGATGCATGAGTATTTCGAGCCAAAGGGCTATATTTTGAAATACTCGCATGTCGAGACGCCTCAGACGGTCGATCAGATCCAGCATCGGATCATCCGGCAGGTCTTTTCGGATATGCAGGTCGATCGAGTGGATTTGAGTTCGAGCGCGGATGTTCCCACTGGAACAGGCATGGGATCGTCTAGTGCTTTCACGGTCGGACTACTGAATGTATGTCATGCCTATCAGGGTAGGCATGTGTCCCGCGCGGCATTGGCGGAGCAGGCATGTGCCGTCGAAATCGAAAAGCTTGGCGAGCCGATTGGCAAGCAAGATCAGTATGGTTGCGCTCTGGGCGGAATTAATTTTATCGAATTTACTCGCGATGGAACAGTTATGCACGAGGCTGTGCCTTTGTCGGGACAGCAGCGCGAGCAACTCGAAAATAACCTGCTTCTGTTTTATCTCGGTGGAAGCCGCTCGGCGAGTGAAATCCTTGCGCGGCAGAGCAAGAATTCGGCATCGAAGTCGGATGTCATCGAGAATCTGAAATTCATGGCTGACCAGGCTCGGCAGCTGCGTGGCGACATCTGCCGTGACGTTGACGTGATTGGTGAATATCTCAAAGAAGGCTGGCGCCGCAAACGCGAACTCGCTCAGGGCATATCAAACCCGTTGATTGACAACGCCTATGAGCGTGCTCTTGAGGCGGGCGCCACGGGTGCAAAGCTTCTTGGTGCAGGAGGTTCTGGCTTTCTACTCGTATATGCGCCGGGGTTTGCACGCGAAGCGGTTATACAGAGCCTTAGCGAATTCGAACTCCATAATGTATCTATCGACTATGCCGGGGCTTCGATCGCGTATAGCGATTAGAGTTAATAGCAAATGCGGCCGGTCCTGTCACAGCGTCTATCTTAAAAGCGCGTACAGACCGGTCGAATGGTTCGAAGTGATAGAGCAAGACCAAGCATAGCCCTTTTAGCTGGCGCTTATGCTACGTACAGGAGTGCCGTCGGCCCCGAGCATTTCGTGATAGTGCTGCCCATCGAACTCGGTTGCCTTATGTGTGCCTGCCGTTCACTGGCAGACAATGCGTTCCATGTTGGCCGATGACCGGAGCCCCTGAACTTCTTTCAGATTTTGCATAAATTCAGCACGGTCGCCATGGTGTGTCCTGATTGTGGTTATGGGTGGTTGCGCTGAGTGCACATGCTCTCTAATGTCGCACAAATTTACTCTCAGGGGCTGACATGAACCGAAACATTCACGACACTAGCGATATCGGAAATTTGTTCCCCATCGCTTCGCAAACATCCGACACAGACAAGCTTTTCCTGAAAAACGTGATCAACCTGATGTCGGAGGTGTCCGGTTCGTTCACCTACATCGAGCTCGGATCCTTCTTGGGCGGGACACTCGCTCCTTTTCTAGTTGCAAAGGACTGTACTAGCCTGCTTTCTGTCGACGACCGTGAGCGCCAGCAGCCAGATGAACGTGGCCCCAAATACGACTATGCCGGCATAACCAGCCAGACTATGATCGACAATCTTCAAAAAAACGGCCTGTCCACCGCCAAGCTAAGGACGTTCGATGGGTCGGTTGAGAGCCTTCCCCAGTCTCAGTCAAAGTTTGACCTCGGGTTCATTGACGCCGAACATACAGACGAAGCCGTGTTTAGAGATTTCGTATACCTCTTGGAGCACATGAAGCGCGATAGTGTCGTGATGTTCCACGATAGCTCGCTGACGGCCAAGGGCATCGCCAATATCATCACTCTGGAGCAGCAAAAGCGTCACAATAGAAAGTTTGGTCTGTCCAGAGTTCTAGCAGGTCAAAAGAAAATTGGCGCCTGCAAGTTCTTCAAAAAACGTGATTCAGAGATGTCCTGTATGCTGTTCGGCAAGTATGCGCATATCGACGCGCCAGCATACCTAGGAGAGCAGGAGCCCACCGGGGAATATATGGCCCGATCTGCACGTTACATTCTTGAGCAAAAAATCATCCATCAAGTCGAATTTGAAGGTCAGTTCAAAATCCTGGATACAATGATTTTGAAGGCGTACTAGCAAAGCAGGTGCTTCGTCGGATTAGGGGGCTTTGCCTTTCCAGGATAAGGGTGGAGGAATTTTTCCAAGTTTTATCTCGTTGGAGAGGCATCGCTCACCTGACCTCCCACTTGAGGCTTCATCCTCGGGCACCAATCTTCGGCGTCGCATCAGAAGACGGCCGTTACTGTGGCTTTCCGTTAAGCCGCTTCTTGATCTTCAGGTCAGAGGACAGTGTAGCTGAATCACACTTGAAGAGTTTCTTGAAAAAGCCCGCCAACAGTGGTGAGACACGAGGCGGGATTTATTCACGACCTTAGCTGGGTTTTGGATACTCATGTCGAAAAGAGTGAACGACCATTCTCGCTAATAGATAACGCGACGCTAACATCACTGGCAGCCAATCCGCCGAAGTAGATCTTTTTTATTGGCGAGCGAGCAATTGAGCCAATTCGCGGGAAAAAATCCGATAGATTATAGGAGAATACGCTCGTTCCTGACGGAAATTCGCGCCAAAGATCTGCCTCAGCGCCATCTTCTGTCACAAAGCAAAATCGAAGTGCTAAACCTTCACTGCCGAAAATGGATACCTTAGCCGTGAGAAGAGAAGCGCTGTCTATTGACAGATTCGTCGGTTCGAAAATGACATCGCTCCACTCACCTCTCGCCTTGAGCGTCACGTCGTTCCACGGTGAGTCAACTGGAATATATGCGCCTGACCGGGCCGATTGATAACGAGATCTCAATTCATTGACTACGCCAGCGTTCCAGTTTCTAATTCTGTCGAACAACGCGCAATTTACGTTATAATTGGCGCACACGACTTGGCTAACGCCGAGATCGACAGCCCCGCTCTCATGAGCGAAAGAAAGTGATGTATTTACGATAGCAAATCCGATTTCTTCGAACTGTTTCCGCCACCAGACTATGTCCTCCAATAGGCTATGCGTTGGATCTTTGCGGAGCCTTGAGTGTACAGCTTCTTGTTCTCCTACGTATGGTCCTTCACCTACTATCGGCATCATGTGGAATTGAATGGCCTGCCCACTTACGCGTCTAAGTTCTGAGAAAGCCGCGACCTTCAAATTCACGGGTATGTGCTCAAGTGCGTGAACTGAGTAAATGAAGTCGAAGTGGCCATTGGGAAATGGCAGATTCTCCGCTCCGGCTAAAAGAACATTGTCATGCTCGCGATTTTCAACGGCCCAAGAAGAAACATCGATACCATGCGCTTCGGTCCCGAGTTCATTCAATTGTTTAACGATAACACCCGTGGCACAGCCGATTTCAAGTGCACGTCTTGGTCTGAAAACGGTGTGGATAAGGCGTGATATCTCCTTATAAATCTCGGCTGATCGCGCCACTTCCAAATAATTATTGTAGACGGTTCCCTTTGTGTGGCCATTCTGGAAATAGTCAGCGTCAAAATAGTCGTAATTCATGTTCGCCTCCCGTTTCGTTGGGACGCTATCATTCAAAATTTCTAAACTCAACGAGTTGGAAACGGGAGTGCCCGGCGTAAATTATGGTGTGCTAAAGGATTTGCTATCGAGGCATAGCGCATCTCCCACTGCCTCAGACGTCGCGATGCTGTTGGTGATCTTGCTAAGCTTGTGACAAACTCCGGCTGAATCGATAGACGTTAATGAGAAGGGCCTTTGTCTCGGATTGGCTAATGGTGACTTCGTGTCGCTTCTTTTATAAGAGGCGCGTGAATGCCGAATTGTAAAGATGGAGCTTTAGTGCTTACTGAAGGTGGGCTCGATGGCCATCGGGTATTTGGGGACGGCGTCATAGTGGGGTTGCTTTTTTTGGATGTCCCGAGGCATACCCGATAATATCTAATGTTTTCCGTTACGGAGGACAGAACATGGGGCAGTTTGTGGAATCCTTTTCCACGCGGCCTGAATATGCGGTCATTAGACTATAACGAAATATTCGCTGGTTTGGAGTGTGCTGATGGCATTGGAATTTACGGGTGAGCGTATCGTGCCCGGTGCGGAAAATTGCGAACCGCTTTTTGCAGACAAGATGTATATGGAGCATTCGGCGCGTTACAAACTCGCGTCGAAGTTCGCGAAGGGGGCCAGAATCCTCGATATCGGCTGCGGTGTGGGATACGGCTCAGCAATTCTGGCCGATGCCGGCGCTGCATCCGTCACCGCATTTGATTTGTCGGCGGAAGCGATCGCGCACGCCAGGGCTTTTTATGCTCGGCCAGCCATCAAATTCGAAACCGGCGATGCGACTGCATTTTCCTATGAAGACAAGTTTGATCTGATCGTTTGTTTTGAGCTGATCGAGCACGTCCCCAATCCCGACAAGACGTTCGACTGCATCATGTCCTGTCTTGCGGAGGATGGCATTCTGGTAATGTCGACGCCGAGGGCACTTGAAGAGAAGAGAAACGATTTTCATATTCACGAATTCGCTGCTGATGAATTCGAAGATAAGTTTCGTTCGCTCTTCCGCAATGCGCGGTTTTTTCAGCAGAACAATTATATGGGTTCAATCATCGCTCACGAGCGTCCCGATGTTTTGCTCGAACCAACTTTCATGCATCCTGCCTTCGATTTGAGTGCTGCCGACTACATCATCGGTGTTGCCACGAATGGTGCTGCGGAAACCATTTCGTCGATCGAGAATATCACGGTTCTCAACAATGAGGACTACGTCAAGCTGCTGGAGCGCGATGTCGACATTCTGCAGCGCCGTCGGCTTGATCTTGAGGCTCAGGTTGAGCAAGAAGAACGTTCGATTGCCGAGATGAGGGCCCAGATCGCGCAAAAAGAGCAATCGATGGAAGAGTTGAAGACCAAGTTTGCGTTACGGCCGACTGAGACGGCTTTGATGCAGGACGTTGCCCGGCTCTCCGAACGTGTCCAGGGCATGCGTTCTTCCTTGAGCTGGAAGGTCACCTCGCCTTTTCGAGAGGCGAACAGATTCTTCCTGCGCACATTTTCCGCAAAATATCGTAGAGAAAGGCGGGCGCGAAAGGGATTGCCGTCTGCTCCGCTGCCGTCAAATGCCAGGCCCTCCATTTCATCCAAGGGACGGGTCGATGTCGGACCAGGCCCGGATATCGTCTATGTTATTGGATGCTGGCCGGGCGAGTCCAAACGGTATCGTGTATTCAACGCCGTGGACGCTTTGACGAAGCTGGGTTATAGGGTTGAAGTGCTGCGGGAAGAACATATGGGCCGTATTAAAGCCAATGGCTGGCGCCCTGCCGCTATCGTGTTTTTCCGAACACCGGAAAGCCATTTGACGGAAGCCTGCATGAACTATGCGCGACGTCATTCGATCAAGACCTTCTTCGACATTGACGATCTTGTATTTGAACCCGGCCTGGTCGATCAAATTGACGGTTTCCAGCTTTTGCCCGAGGCTGAGCGTGCCGTTTATATTGATGGTGTTCGTCGATACAGAGCATTTTTGCTTCAAACTGACGAGGTTATCGGTTCCACTAAGCCGCTGGTTGATGTGCTTGGCACTTTCGGTAAACCGGCACATCTGGTGCCGAATACCTTTAACCGCATCCAGTTGGAAAAGGCGGAGGCATTACGCCAGGAGCCGAAAGAGGCGCGTGACTATCTGAAGATCGGGTATTTTTCCGGGTCGCGCACGCACAACCAAGATTTTGCGGTCGCTGCTCCAGCTATTCTCAGGCTTCTTGGAGAGTTTCCGTCATTGCGCCTTCTTATCGTTGGCGAATTGGATCTACCATCAGGTTTTGATTCATTCTCTGGACAAATCGACCGGCTCGACTTCATGCCTTATCAAAAAATGCAGGAAGAACTGGCGAATTGCGACATAAACATCGCACCTCTTGTCGTAGGCAATCCCTTCAACGAGGCAAAGAGCGAACTTAAATGGTTCGAGGCCGCGCTTCTCGATGTCCCGTGCGTCGTATCAAAAACCGAACCTTATGAGCTTGCAGTCGTTGACGGAACGACGGGTATGCTCGCGGCCAATGAGGCCGAATGGTATGAAAAGTTGCGGATGTTGCTGCAGGACGCCACGCTCAGGCACCGGATCGGAGAGAGCGCGCGACACGCGGCGCTGTCAAATTGGGGGCAAGATACCCTTGCCGCGCGCCTGCTTGACGTTTTGCCGCTGAAGGATGTTTCTCCTTCTCCCCGGGCAGAGTTGGTGAACAAGGACAGAAAGAAAATCGACTGGATCATTCCAGGCCTAATCCTGGGCGGAGGAGGTCATCGTAATATCCTTCGTGCGGCTTATTTCCTTGAGCAATTCGGCCATGACGTCGGCCTGATCTTCACAGGCATTGAGGAAAGCGCGCCAGAGATACGGGCACTTTTGCACGAGCATTTCTATCCCTTCCAGGGGCAGATAAAAGTCTATGATGGGGTTTTCCGATACTCGGACGTTTTGTTCGCAACGCATTGGTCTACGGTATACACAGCCCTTGACGCACGTGGCATGACCGGCGAAATAATGTACTTCATTCAGGATTTCGAGCCGATGTTCGCTCCCATGGGCACGGAATATATTCTGGCGGAGAACACCTACCGGAAGGGGCTTTATGGCATTTCGTCGGGGCCGTGGTGCGCGCATGTGCTTCGAAAAGACTTCAATGCCGAGGTCGATTTTTTTGAATTCCCGATCGACAGAAGTGTTTATTATCCGCGGCAGCGCCAAAAATCGGAGAAGAATATCATATTCTTCGCCAAGCCCGATATGCCGCGCCGTTGCTACGAGCTAGGGGTAGCGATGTTGTCGGAATTTCACCGTCTGATGCCGGATGTCGAGATAATTTTCTACGGTGCCCGGAATGTGAATGAGAAGCAGCTTGGTTTTCCGATCACGCTGAAAGGCCTGATGCCTACCATTCATGATCTCGCGCAGGCTTACTCGGATGCCGATTTGGGCGTTGTGTTTTCAACCACAAACCCCAGCCTGGTGCCCTATGAGATGATGGCGTGCGGTACGCCTGTGGTCGATCTTGATCGAGCGGGGAACGAGGTCAACTATGATGGCAGGGATGATATCGCCCTCTTGGCTGATCCAGAGCCGAAGATCATGGCAAGACAGATGGCAGCGTTGTTGAAGCAAGCGGATGAGTTGTCCAGCCGGTCGCAAAAGGGATTGGCACTGACGTCGCGAATGCCTGACGAACTGGGGATGGCCAAGCGCGTGGAAGAGCTGATATTGAACAGGCTTCGTCGGGGCGCTGGCAAGGTCGCTTGATAGTTGTGGCGGAAGCGTATAGATGCAGCCATCGTGTTTTGATGATGGCTGCATCGCGTGCACTGACAGGACTCCAGGATTCAGGGATTTTGAGTTGGCGTCGAAGAACAATGTCTCATCGGAAAGTAACTTGAACGGTTTGACGTTTTCCATATCCGAACCGGGAAAATATTATCTTTCCTTGAGTTGCCGAAACTCCAATATTCTAATCTTTACCATCGAATCTGACGGAGAAGCTCGTCGTTATTATGTATTTCCGCGGACCAATGTAAATATGTACTTTATCCGCTGTAATATAAAAAATATAAAATTGACGATAACAGCTGATTCTGCTGTCGCGGGTAAGCTCATTCCTCGCAGAGGCATCAAGTCATTTGGCATCAGGAGCAAACAAGTTCTCGGCGGGGTTTTGTCACCTCGCAAGCTGAGAAAAATTGACGTCCGATTGCCGAGCGTTTCTATCCAGGAAATTCGGGGTTTTTCATCTTATTGGAACGTGCAAGCTCGGACTGATGACATAGTACAAACGCTGCGAATTCGGGACAGCTCTTCTATTCCTGTATTGAAGCACGATTTGAAAATCATGCAGGACGACACATCAACGAGTCCGGCGTTTCAGCTTGCACACAAATTTGACAATTGTTCGGACGATGATTTCATCTTCCTATTGAATCGTGAGGGTCTGTCTGAAAAGGGCCAAATCGCGCTTTCTATCTGGGCCAAGGAAGTAATGGGGGATTACGTAAAAGAACACGGTCCAGCGTGGGATTTCCTGCGATCCAATCCTTCTGTCGGCGCCGTATTTGGCGTAGCGGATAATCGCAGTGTTGTTGTTCCCTGGAGCCGCGGCAAACGGCTGGAGAAAATGCTGGACGCACTTGGCATCGACGCTGCTGAGATAACATCTGTCGGGCGGTCACCCAGGTGCATGTTGATAAGAAAATCGGCGCTTGTCGCACTGAAGGCACTCAATTTTTCGGCTGATGATCTGAAAAACGGTCTCGTGAACGAGCGGCTGTTGGAACTCGTTCTGCTTCCGTTGGTGAATCGAGCAGGCGCCCTGATTGCGGAGATGCCTCCAGAAAGATCCCATATTCTGCAATACGAGAGCTTGGACGACGCCAAATTTGTGGTTCGTCGTCCGCTTGTTTCAGCAGCCGAAAAGGACATTTGCCTTTTTGTTGGCTTGTTGAACAAATCTGGAACATTTTCACCACATGCTCTCCGTTACATGCGAGCTCTTCGTTCCGCAGGCTTGCATATTTTTGCGTTGGGAGTCGCGACCGGGGATGTGACGACTGCTATGGATCCGGGGGCCGATATATGTGACGCATTCGCGGCCAGAGAAAATAGCGGCTACGACTTTGCCTTGTGGGCTACGGCACTCAAGACATTCCCCGATCTATGGAATGCAAATTCGCTTCTGATGGCAAACGACAGTGTTTTCGTGGCGGAAGATCGCTTGCCGCGAATTATCGACGAGCTGAAGAGATCAGCATTTGATGTTACTGGTTTGACGGGATGCGAAATGGAGAATTTCCATCTGCAGAGTTTTTTCATCAGGCTGAATCGAACCGCGATCGAGAATCCGGCCGTAAGAAAATCTTGGGAGCAGGTTGTTTCCTGGAAGGATAAGTTCAGAATTATTTCGGCCTATGAGGTTGCTCTGACGGCCAAATATGAAAGCGCAGGCCTTCGTTGTGGTGCTCTATTTGATCCCGGTCGAACCCTTGGGGGGCGACGTATCAACCCATCTATCGATCTATGGCGCGAAATTTTGCAGCAGGGCTATCCTTTTGTGAAGATTCAGCTTCTTAGAGACAATCCCACAAACGAGAATATTGCAGGGTGGAGGCACTTGTTGGCCCAGAACGACTTTGCTTTGGATGAGATTGTACTGCAACTCGAAAAGGAAGCACCGCACGCCGTCGCACTTCGAGTGGAGTAATTTTACATCGGATTTAAGAGGTGGGCGGCGCATCGGAGATGTTGGGATCTGCACACCACAGGCTCGTAATCTTATTTTGTTAACGCCTGCCTGAATGGCTCCTGGATATTTTTATATTGAATGCAGCCCATTAGGAAGCCAATTGCTTTGGCGCGACGTCTCGCCGAAACGAGCATGAGCGGAGAAAAAAGCAAAAAAAGCGCTTGGATGAAGGTTGAAAAAAAAGGAAATGGCCTTCTGTGTTTTCTACCCGTGTAAATTCGCGACCGGGCCATGTGAAATGCTTTAAATCGAGCGACCGCAGGCGAACGGACAGTGGAGCTGCCACTAGCGTGCGTGATGACTGAATCGCGGATAAACATAAGTGGCCCAAATTCCGCCAACCGGAGGGAGAGATCGTCATCCTCATGGTAAAGGAAGATGTTGGGATCAAAGCCGCCCACTTTGAAAAAGAGTTCTCTTGAAACAAAAATAGCGGCCCCACTCAGGACGGGAATAGTGCAATCCGCAGGGGGCCAGCCCTTCGGTAAATATTGGTTGCGCGGCAACAGCCAAGATCGTCTTTTAAAATAAGCGGAACCATCGCTATTCTCTATACGAGGATTAAAGGCGGATGCGTTTTTATATTGATGCGCCGCAGATAATAGCTGCTCCAAAGCCCCAGGATGAATTGTTGCATCCGGATTGAGGAACAGCAGCCAAGGGGTTGTTGCCGCAGCAGCGCCTGCATTGCAGCCCACCCCAAACCCTTCGTTTTGTTCGAGAGTTTCTACCCGTATATTGTGTTCGGCAGGAAAGCGTGGGAACTGATTTGTTTTCCCGTTGTCGACCAAAATAATCGGTGTTTCAACAGGAACTGAAGCGATCATTTGTTCGATTACCGCGTCGCTTTTGTAGCATACGGATATGACGGTGATATCGGAGATCGAAAACTGGTTACGCATTAAATGACTTCGACTGTGTGATGTGTGCCGTCGGACTCAATCGCCGGTTGGGCCGTGCCAATCTTATAGCCGGCTTGACGGACAAATACAGAAAACACACGTTCGAGGCTGTGTTGTAGAGTTCCGCGCTTTGCGCCATTCTCGGGATCGAAGTCCCGGAGACCAATATCGGCTTCACGAACTTTGCGAAAAGCCGACGGGCGAAACCAGAACATCGTGCCAACGAAAAACTGTATTTCATCAGGCTCCAACAACAGCCCTGTGCGTTTGGAAATTTTTCTGATTTGTTTCAACTCGCCCTTCAGGTAGGGGGCGACTGAACGATCGGCTTTTGGCAAACTCAGGTTTTTGGGCCCGACGACGCCAAGGTCGGGCATGGATTCAAACAAGTTGAGTACGCGATCACGCGCGCCGTCTCTTATTAGGCTGGAGAATATATAGCGACGGATCCGAGTGCCCGACTTCGTCTGCTTCCCATCTTTCCGTGACAATTTGCCATGTATTTTGCAGACGGCATCATATTTATCGAAGCTTCCCTGTCTCAGAAGCTCCATAAATGGACCGACATCTCTGCCGCGATTTTCCGTAACGACGACTTTTGCGTTTGGAAATGTCTTCAGGATTTCTTCCTGAAGCTCCATATTGGGCGATGTAAGCCCTATTATTATGTCGCTTCCGAAGCAGTCTTCAAGTATAATTGTTTTTAGTTCAGGCCATGTCTCGGTGTAATGCAGGTGTACATAGATACAGCTTTGAGTTTTTCCTGTATATTTTTTTTGCTTATTTTCTTTGCAGATCGGCCAGCCGTTATCGAGCCAATACCAGCCATTTTTATCCCTGGAGGCATCGTCGAGACCATACAGATGCATGTATCGATATTCAACGTTCGCAAACGCTGCCATTTCCCTATGGTGAGAGTTGCCTTGGAGGCATAACAATTTTTCCCCAGGCCCGAAGCTCTGAAGTGCATGGCGTTTCGTTGCGAGTAATATTTTCCAAAATTCGAAGTAATTCTTCGATATTTTCGAAAAAAATATTGGGGTTTCCTCGGTTTTCCCCTTTTTTGTTTGTGTATTTACTATTGCATTCCGAAGCGGCTTTTTTAAGTGTATTTTGTATTGTGCATTAGCCGAGCTGAAGTCCAAACGACAGCAGCGTTCGACGTCATCGGCGTCGGCAATTTCAACAGCATCCAAATCAGAGCTGCTGTTGATGCCTATATTATAATAACCAGGTTCAAGACCCAGCGTCTTTAGCTGATACATCGATTGTCGATCCCTAAATCCGATTTAAGCACAGCCCGATACCGCCGCCTATAGATCGACTTCCCCGTCCGGGATCATATATTCGCAAGTTTACGCAAGTAAACGCCATAATCGCCTTTGCCCGCTTTTTCGGCGATTTCGACAAATTGCGATTTGGTTATGAATCCTTTGCTTAAAGCAATCTCTTCCGGACACGCGATCTTGAAGCCCTGTCGCTTCTCCAGTGTCCGCACAAATTCGCCGGCTTCGAGAAGGCTTTCAGGCGTGCCCGTATCAAGCCAGGCGTAACCGCGTCCCATGATCGACACTTTCAGCTTGCCGCGCTCGAGATAGGTTCGATTTACATCGGTAATCTCGTATTCGCCACGTGCCGAAGGCTTGAGGTTGGCTGCGATGTCGACCACATCCGCGTCGTAAAAATAAAGACCGGTTACTGCCCAACTGGATTTGGGCTTCGCGGGCTTTTCTTCGATGGAAATGGCTCGCATTTCGCTATCGAAATCGACCACACCATAACGCTCGGGATCGTTGACGTGATAGGCGAAAACAGTCGCCCCATCGATTACGCCCGTGCCGGCCCGCAGAAGTTCCGGCAATCCGTGACCATAATATATGTTGTCGCCCAGGATAAGGCATGACGGCGAACCTGCCACGAAGTCTGCCCCGATCATATAGGCCTGCGCCAGCCCATCCGGACTTGGCTGAACAGCGTATTCGATGGAAAGCCCCCATTTTGCGCCGTCACCCAGAAGAGACTGGAAAAGCGGCATGTCATGGGGTGTCGAGATGATGAGAATTTCACGAATGCCGGCCAGCATCAACGTGGTCAGCGGATAATAGATCATCGGCTTGTCGTAGACAGGCAGGATCTGCTTCGAGACCGCCAATGTCATTGGATGCAAACGCGTGCCGCTGCCTCCGGCCAGAATGATGCCCTTCATGGCGTTTCCTTTTTGCTCTGCGCAAGAGCGGTGACCACCGCGCGCGTTGATGTTTGCCAGGCCGGCAATCTTATTCCGAATACCTCTTCCAGTTTGCTGCAATCAAGCCGGGAATTTGCCGGGCGCTTTGCCGGGGTAGGGTATTGCGCCGTCACGATATCGTTGACGACCATCGGCTTTCCGCCGTTTTCCGCGGAAAATGCGAATATCTGTTTCGCGAAATTCGCCCAGCTGGTTTCACCTGTTCCAGACAGATGAAAAACGCCACGCAGACGTGGGGAGGAATCTGCCGAAAGCTGCCTTGCGATTTCGACGATTGCGCCGGCGATATCGTTTGCCGAGGTGGGGCATCCGAACTGGTCTGCAACCACGTTGATTTCGTCGCGGCTTTCGCCTAGCCGGAGCATGGTCTTCACGAAGTTGTTGCCATATTCCGAATAAACCCATGCGGTGCGCAGAATGGCGTGATTGGGGGTATTTTCCGCGACGGTCTTTTCGCCCTCGAGCTTGGAGAGGCCGTAGACGGAGGTGGGGCCAATCGGGTCAGTTTCGACATAAGCCGTAGCCTTGGTCCCATCAAAAACGTAGTCCGTGGAAAGATGAATAATTGGAACGCCCAGTTCCTTTGCCGCTTGCGCGACGGCTCCTGCTCCATCCCGGTTGACGGTGAAAGCAAGCTCCGGCTCGCTCTCGGCCTTGTCGACAGCGGTATAGGCGGCAGCGGAAACCACGACATCGGGCCTTGCATCACGTAGTGCCTGCAACACAGTTTCAGGTTGGGCGAGATCGAGTTCGGGTCGACCCAGAGCTACGATCTCCAGATCGGCACTCGCCAATGCCTGAAGGGCGCTGGCGACCTGTCCGTTTTTACCGGTCACTGCAAGCCGCATTCGTTCAGCCTTTCGTCAGAACGCCGAGGCGCTCTCCGGAGTACACGCCCTCGCGCAGCGGCTGCCACCACCACGCATTGTCGAGATACCATTCCACGGTCTTGCGGATGCCGGTGGTGAAGTTTTCCTGTGCTTTCCAGCCGAGTTCGGTTTCGAGCTTGGTCGCATCGATGGCGTAGCGGGCATCATGGCCGGGACGATCCGTCACGTATTTGATGAGCTCGGCATAGGGCCTGGATTGCGGGCGCAGCTCGTCGAGAATGGAACAGATGCAGTTCACCACATCGATGTTCTTTTGCTCGTTTCTGCCGCCGACATTGTACTTCTCGCCGGCAAGCCCCTTCTGCACGATGAGCCACAAGGCGCGTGCGTGGTCTTCCACGTAAAGCCAGTCACGTATGTTGGCGCCGTTTCCGTAGACTGGCAGCGGCTTGCCTTCCAATGCGTTGAGGATGATCAACGGAATGAGCTTTTCCGGGAAATGGAATGGCCCGTAATTGTTGGAGCAGTTGGAAATCACGACCGGAAGGCCATAGGTGCGCTGCCACGCCGTGGCGAGATGATCGCTCGCGGCTTTCGAAGCGGAGTAGGGCGACGAGGGATCGTAAGGCGTTGTTTCCTCGAAAAGGCCATCGTCCCCGAGCGAGCCATAAACCTCGTCGGTGGAGACGTGAAGCATGCGGAAATTCGCCTTGGCGTCATCCGTAAGGCCGCTCCAATATTGACGCGCTGCTTCCAGCATCGTGAACGTGCCATTGATATTGGTCTGAATAAAATCAGCGGCGCCGGTTATGGAGCGATCGACATGGCTTTCGGCGGCGAGATGCATCACGTAGTCCGGTTGAAATGTCGCAAAGGCGTCATTCATTGCGGCCCGGTCACATATGTCGGCCTGAAGGAAGCGATGGTTCGGTGCGTTCTCAATTGGCTTGAGGGAGGCGAGGTTCCCTGCATATGTCAGCTTGTCTACGGTGAGAACATCCGCGCCAACCTCGCTTACAAGATAACGGACGAGGGCCGAGCCGATGAAACCGGCGCCGCCGGTGACTAGAACGCGCATAATCAGTTCCCGGTGTTCTGGTAGGTGAAATATTCAGGCAATTCGGACAGGAGCGGTTGCTTGGCGTCCTTGTCGGAAAGCACGCAGCCATCCTTGTTCGGCCAGTTGATACCGATGGCCGGGTCGTCCCATTTAACACCGCGGTCATGTGCTGCGCTGTAGGGGGCCGTCACCTTGTATGAGATAACAGTGTCTTCGGTGAGCGTTATGAAGCCATGGGCAAATCCCGCCGGCACCCAAAGCTGCTCACCGTTTTCCGGTGACAGCTCGACAGCGGCCCACTGACCGAAGGTAGGTGAGCCGGTTCGGATGTCTACCGCCACGTCGAGCAGCCGCCCACGAATGCATCGAACAAGTTTGCCCTGCGCAAAGGGTTCCGCCTGAAAATGGAGCCCACGCACGGTTCCGGCCTGTGCAGACAGGGATTCATTATCCTGCACGAACTCCACATTCGCTACATTTTCGCAAAACCACTCCCGTTTGAATACCTCGCTGAAGTAGCCCCTGTTGTCGCCGAAACGAGCCGGGATTATCTTTTTCAAGCCTGATATCGGGAATACTTCTAGTTGCACTTCGGGGATCCTGTCTCATCTGCCTACTCAGGGTGATATGACTTTATCGGGACGGACAGTCAATAACGCTTTCTTGATCACCCACACAAGGGCATCGTTCATTCGCGCGTTAAGGTCTATGATGTCGCGGTTCACCGGCTCTTCTCATTTCCACATCGCCCGCATCCGCGCCCCCACGTCTATGCGGATCTGCTGCGCGCTGCGTTCCGATGCGGCAGCCGAAACCAATGGCCAGGTGGCCGTCTCGAAAAATTGCAGCAATGTCGCCGGTATGAAGCGGGTTCTTGCGGCGTAAACATGCCGGTCGCCCTGCTGGTTCTGGCCGCCGGTGAAGAAGCGTTGGGGGGTGATCAGCGACAGGCTGTCCTTGGCGCGTGTCATGGCCACATAAAGCAGCCGGCGCTCTTCCTCCAGTTCCTGCATGGTGCCGACCCCGAGATCGGAGGGGATGCAGCCATCGACCACATTCAGGATGAAGACGGACCGCCATTCCTGACCCTTTGCCGAATGGATGGTGGAGAGGCTGAGATAATCCTCATCGAGTAGCGGCACACCGGCCTGGTCGCTGGTGGCATCGGGCGGATCAAGCGTCAGCTCGGTCAGAAAACGCTCGCGCGAGGGATAACCGCCGGCGATCTGCTCGAGTTGCAGGAGATCGGCCTTGCGGGTGTCGGCATCCTCATGAATGCGTTCCAGATGGGGCTCATACCACAGGCGCGCCAGCCCGATTTCGCCCGGCCAGCCGTTTTGACCCCGCCGCAGGCCTACCAGCAATTGCGTGAAGGCTGCCCAGTCATCGCCGGTCTTCGGCGGCGGTGGAATTTCGGCAAGGGTCAGCAGCGGCTCCGGATCCGCCGCGATCGTGTCGAGAATATTGCCGGCCTTCTTCGGCCCAATGCCCGGCAGCATCTGCAGCAGCCGGAAACCGGCGACGCGGTCGCGCGGGTTCTGCGCAAAGCGCAGCACGGCCAGCATGTCTTTTACATGGGCGCTGTCCAGGAACTTCAGACCGCCGAATTTGACGAAGGGGATATTGCGGCGGGTGAGCTCGACTTCGAGCGGCCCGCTGTGGCTGGAGGTGCGGAACAGCACGGCCTGCTGTTTCAGCGTCATGCCGGTTTCGCGATTGGCGAGAATCTGGTCGATGATGAAATTCGCCTGTTCGGTCTCGTCCTTCACTGTCACGAGCTTCGGGCGCTCGAGCGATTGCCGTTCGGTCCAGAGGTTCTTGGTAAAGCGTTCGCGCGCCAGATCGATCACGCCATTGGCGGCGGCCAGGATCGGCTGCGTGGAGCGATAGTTGCGATCCAGCGTGATGATATCGGCCGCCGGGCTGAAGCATGCCGGAAAATCGAGGATGTTGCGCACGGTCGCGGCCCGGAAGGAATAGATCGATTGTGCATCGTCGCCCACCACGGTCAGCCCGCGCCCGCCGGGTTTCAACGCCATCAGCACCGAGGCCTGCAGCCGGTTGGTATCCTGATATTCGTCGACCATGACATGGTCGAAGCGGTTGCCGATGTCGTCCGCCAGAATGGGGTCGCTCACCATCTGCGCCCAGTAGAGCAGGAGATCGTCGTAATCGAGCACGTTCTGGACCTGCTTGGCCTCGACATAGGCTGCAAACAGTTCCTTAAGTTCGCTCTCCCAGTTGGCGACCCAGGGATAATGCTGGCGGAGAATGTCTTTTAGCGGCGTCTGGGAGTTCACCACGCGCGAATAGATGGCAAGACACGTTCCCTTCGTTGGAAAGCGGCTCTCGGTCTTGGAAAAACCCAGCTCGTGCCGGACAAGGTTCATCAGGTCGGCGCTGTCTTCGCGGTCATGGATGGTGAAATCGATATTCAGCCCGATCTGGTCGGCATAGATGCGCAACAGGCGTGCGCCGATGCCGTGAAACGTACCGGACCAGGCCAGCGCATCGGTCATGATCGCCGAATTCGCCCCGATAACGTGTTTGCAGATACGTTCGACCCGCCGCGACATTTCCGTTGCGGCACGCCTCGAAAACGTCATCAGCAGGATACGGCGGGGATCGGCGCCATTCACGATCAGATGCGCAACACGGTGGGCGAGCGTATTGGTCTTGCCCGAACCGGCCCCGGCGATGATCAGCAGCGGCCCGGCCGTGTGTCCTTCTGCCAGCCCAACGCCATGCTCCACGGCCCTGCGTTGCTGTTCGTTGAGCTTTTCCAGATAGGCAACCGCCATGCCAGCAATCCTTAGATAACCTGCCTGTCCCCACGGGTGAGAACCTTGTTCAGAGATGGCAGTCGTCGGAATCTCCGGCCATTGTCTGCCCTGTCGTCGCAATGATTAGCAAAGACTCAAACAGCAATCCAGAACAAATGCTGAACGCATTGTTCCGGTGGTTTGAAGGCAGTCGGTCGTGAAATTTATCGGCCCAAAAGGTCGCTCGTCCCCTGCCGCGCAGGCGAAATCCCCAAATCGCGCCATGTGAGAAGGCGGGCGGCCGTGGATGGGCCGCCCGATGTGGCCGTTGTGGGGTGACCGTTACAGGAAACTGCTTTCGAACAGTTCGCCCGAATAGGCCGAATGGGTAACGCCCGCTTCGAGATCGGCCTTGGTTAACTCATCGACAAAAACGCCGTTCTGCATGACCAGCACGCGGTCGCACATATGGGCGATCACCGCGAGGTCGTGGCTGACGAGAACGAAGGTGAGATCGCGTTCCTCGCGCTGGTCGGCAAGCAGGTTCAGGATTTCCGCCTGGATGGAGACGTCGAGCGCGGATGTCGGCTCGTCGAGCAGCAGGATCGGCGGTTCGAGGATCAATGCGCGGGCGATTGCCACGCGCTGGCGTTGGCCGCCGGAAAGTTCATGCGGGAAGCGCTCGGCAAAATATGCGGGCAGGCCGACCTGTTGCAAGGCCGCGGGAACCTTCGACCAGCCGTCGCCAAGCCCCATCGCGCGGATCGGTTCGGCGAGCGCCCGGCCGATGCGGTGGCGTGGATGCAGAGAACCGTAGGGATCCTGAAACACCATCTGCGCCAGTTTCAGTTCATCGCGGCTGCGGGTCTTGCCGACCGGTTTGCCGTCAAAGCTGATCGAACCGGTCCAGCCGCCCTCCAGCCCGGCCAGCGACCGCAGCAAGGTCGACTTGCCGCAGCCGCTCTCGCCGACGATGCCCAGCGTTTCACCTTTGTTGACCGTGAGGCTGACGCCGCGCACGACGTGATTGCGTTTTTCCTTGGCGCCATAGACGACGTCGAGCTTGTCTACCGTGATCATCGCATCACCTCCGCATCGATGGCCTGACGATCCAGCACCTTGAGACGCCGCACCGGATTGCGGGGATCGGGCATGGCCGCGATCAGGCCCCGGGTATAGGGATGCTGCGCATCTTCCAGCCTGGTCAGTGTTTCCACCACGCGCCCGCCATACATGACCAGCACGCGCTCGCAGAAGGCCGCGACCATGCGGATGTCATGGCTGATGAGGATCAGGCCGGAATTATTCTCGCGCACCATCTCGTCCAGCAGCAGAAGCACGTCCTTGCGGACGCTGACGTCGAGGGCCGAGGTCGGTTCGTCGGCAATGACCAGCTTCGGCTTGGCGAGCAGCATCATGGCGATCATCACGCGCTGCCCCATGCCGCCCGATATCTGGTGCGGATAAAGCGCCATCACCCGGTCGGGATCGTTGATACGCACGCGCAGCAACATGTCGCGGGCGGCGCCTCTCGCCGCCTGGCCGGTCAGCGCCAGATGCAGTTCGGCGGCCTCCGCCACCTGTTTGCCGATGGGCAGCACCGGGTTCAGCGAATAACGCGGGTCCTGCATGATCAGCGCCATCTCGCTGCCACGGATCGCGCCCATCTGCCGCTCGGACTTTGTGAGCAGCGGTTCGCCGAGGAAATCCATCCTCTCCGCCGTCACCGTGGCACTTTTCGGCAGAAGCCGCATGGCGGCCCGGCCGGTGGTGGATTTTCCGGAGCCGGATTCACCCACAATACCGACCCTTTCGCGCCCGACGTCGAAATTGACGTTGGACACGGCGGGAATGGTGTTGCGCCCAAAACGGACATTGAGGTCGCGCACCGAGAGGATGGGGGAGCTATCAGGAACGGGCATGGCGCGGATCCAGCAGGTCGCGCAGCGTATCGCCGGCGATGTTGAAGGCAAGGCTCGTCAGCAGGATGGCGATGCCGGGCATGACGGCGACCCACCAGTAATCGAGCATGAATTTGCGGCCGCTGGAGATCATCGCACCCCATTCAGGCAGCGGCGGCTGGGCCCCAAGGCCGAGGAAGCCGAGCGAGGCGGCGGTCAGGATGATGCCGGCCATGTTCAGCGTCAGGCGAACGATGACCGAGGGAATGCACATCGGCGCAATATATAAGAACAGGATGCGTAGCGGCGAAGCACCGTAGAGACGGGCGGCGGCGACATAATCGGTATTGCGCACGACAAGCGCTTCCGCACGGGCAAGACGCGCAATCGGCGGCCATGCGGTCAGCGAGATCGCAATGATCGCCGTGCCGAGGCCGGCGCCCATGGCGGCCGCGAAGGCAAGTGCCAGCACGAGCGAGGGAAAGGACAGGACGATATCCGTTGCGCGCATCAGGATCGCATCGGTGCGCCCGCCGAAGAAGCCGGCCATGACGCCGATGGCAAGGCCAATCGGACCGACGATGATCGAGACCGACAAAACGGTCTGGATGGTGATGCGGGTGCCGTAGACGAGCCGGCTGAAAATATCGCGGCCAAATTCGTCGGTTCCGGCCAGATGCGCCCAGCTGGGAGGCTGAAGCGCGTTTTCGAGCGCCTGCCGGGCAGGATCGTAAGGCGCAATCAGCGGAGCGAAAATGGCGACCAGAACCAGTATGGCCAGAATGGCGAAGCCGAACATTCCAAGCGGTTCGTCGCTGAGCTTTCGAAGCGTCCGCACGGTGGTGGTCGACAGGCGCGACAGGGCGCCGGGACGATCAACGGTATTGTTATGCGCGATATCGGTCATCGTGCGGCCTCCCGTGTACGGGGATCAAGCGTGGTGTAGGCCAGATCGGCGAGGAAGTTGAGCAACATGAAAATGAAGCCGATGACGATCGTAGCGGCCAAGATCGCATTCATGTCGCCGATGAGCAGCGCATTCGTCATATACTGGCCGATGCCGGGCCAGGAAAAGACGATCTCCGTGACAACGGCGCCTTCCAGCAGGTTGCCATAGGAGATCGCCAGAACGGTGATGAGCTGCACGGCGATGTTGGGCAGCACATGGCGGGTTATGGTGCGTGCGGGGCTGACGCCCTTTGCCCGCGCTGCGATGACATAGTCCTGGCTGAGCTGTTCCAGCGTGAAAGCCCTCGTCATGCGGGTGATGTAGGCCATGGCCATATAGGCAAGGATAATGGCCGGCAGGATGATGTGTCCAAGCGCGTTCCAGAAGATTTCCGTCTCGCCCGCAAGCAGGCTGTCGACGAGCATCAATCCCGTCTTCGGCTCCACAAGGCCTTCGTAGAAGACGTCGACCCGGCCGGGACCCGCGACAAGGTTGAGGTTCGCGTAAAAAATCACCAGCCCGACAATGCCGAACCAGAAGACCGGTATTGAATGTCCCACCAGCGCAAAAACGCGTGCGAACTTGTCGATGAAGGTATCGCGGAAGAGCGCGGCGGCAAGGCCGAGCGGCACGCCGATGACCGTCGAGATGATGATGGCCAGCGTGGCGAGTTCGAAGGTGGCGGGGAAGGCCTGCGCCAGATCGCGGGTCACCGGGTTGCCGGTCAGGATCGCAATGCCGAAATCGCCATGCAGCAGGCCACGCAGATAGATGAAGAACTGCTGGTAAAGCGGCAGGTCAAGGCCCAGCCGCGCCCTCATCGCCTCATAGGCCTTCGGGTCCGCAAGTTCGCCGACGATTGCGCCCACCGGATCGGTCGGCATGACGCGTCCGATAATGAAGGTGATGCAGAGCAGGATGAAGAGGCTGACGATCAGTTGCAGGAAACGATGTCCAAGCCCGCGTAGTGAGATTTCCGTCATTGCTGGCCGCACTTCCCTGTGAGAACGCCGTCAGCGTCGGAACCCTTGCGCGCTGCTCGCCGCAGACGCGCAATTCTCCATTGCAAAAACTCTTGATGGTACTTCATCCCAACTCCTCCCTGAGTTAACATGAAAACATATGACGTGCAGCCATGTCATCATATGAATAGCGAAGGGATTCGTATTCTGCAAGAGGGAAGAGTGGCATGATGGGCGACAGGGCGAGGCCGCGGGAGAGGCGGGCACAACAGATCATCGATAATCTCAGTGCAGAAATTCGCAGTGGAAAACTGAAAAACGGTGATCAGCTTCCAACGGAGCCGGAGCTCGAACGCAGCTATGGCGTGAGCCGGACAGTGGTTCGCGAGGCGATCGCCGATTTGCGCTCTGCCGGCTATGTTGTTCCTATCCAGGGCAAGGGGGTTTTCGTCAGCAATGCCAGTGAATGGGCCGGTGTGAAATTGACGCAATCCGAAGTCGGAACCATTGCGGAAACGCTGGAAATGCTGGAGTTCCGGCTTGCGACGGAAGGGGAGGCGGCGGCAATCGCCGCCTATCGCCGCACGGCCCAGCAGGAGGCGGCAATCTCTGCGGCGCACCGGAAAATGGCCCGCGCCATCGATGCGGGTGAGACCACCGTCGATGCCGATTACGAGTTCCACACGGCCATCGCGATCGCCACGAATAACCGCTTTTATCTGGAGGCTCTGCGTCAGTTCGGGTCGCGCTCGATCCCGCGCGGGCAGTTCCCGACCCTGCCGGAAACCGGCGACGCGAATTATCTTCGCAAAGTGCAGGCCGAACACGAGGCAATCCTGCGCGCCATCGTCGAGCAGGATCCCGACGCGGCGCGAAAAGCCATGCGCGAACATATGCTTGCGAGCCAGCGCCGATACAGGTTGCTCTCCGAAGCGCAATAGCATCTCGACACTCATCTTATTTCATGCGATGTCATATGATGACTTGCATGGAGAGAGGAGAGAATCGATGTATGTCGGCACCCAGGTTGCTGCGCGCGATGATGAGGATTTCAGGGTTTGGGCGCAGCTCGGCGTCAAGAATATCAACGCGGATCCGCCCGGAAAGCCCGCGAGCTGGACTTTTGAGGACTTTGAACGCCACCGCGACAAGGTCGAAAGCTTTGGCCTCGTTCTCGACATGGTGCAATTGCCGCTGCCGTCCCGGCCCATCGAACAGGCGTCGTATCCTGACATCCTGCTTGCCGGGCCTGATCGCGACCGGCAGATCGATGCGGTCTGCACGATGATCGAGAATATCGCCAGGGCTGGAATCTCTGCCGCGAAATACAATCTCAACCTCATCGGCATTCCGCGCACAGAAATGGAGCGCGGCCGCGGCGGTTCGCTCAACGAGGCCTGGCGCTGGGACAAGGCGGACCATGATGCCGCGCCGGGCCTCGCAGGTGTGCTCTCTGAGGACGAGAACTGGGAACGCATCGACTATTTCCTCGAGCGCGTCGTGCCGGTGGCCGAAAGCAACCGTGTGCGCCTGGCCTGCCATCCGCATGATCCCTATACCCCTCCGGGCTACAAGGGGGTCACCCGCGTTCTCGGCACGGTCGAGGGGCTGAAGAAATTCGTGCAGATGCGCGAGAGCCCCTATCACGGCCTGAATTTCTGCCAGGGGTCGATCGGCGAGATGCTCGATAATCCGCGCGAGGAGATCGACGGCATCATTCGCTGGTTCGGCAGCCGCGACAAGATTTTCAACGTCCATTTCCGCAATATCAGCGGCGGCAAACTCTCCTTCATGGAGACGTTCCCCGATGAGGGCGACATGGACATGGTGCGTTCGCTGAAACTCTATCACGAACTCGGCTATCGCTACATGATCATGCCGGACCACGTGCCGACGATTGCCGGGCGCGATGCCGTCGGTGTCGCTTTCGCTTTCTGCTACGGCTACATCGCCGCCTTGATCGAAGCGCTTGATAACAAACACTTTTGACCGTTTTAGGTCAGCGACGCCCTGCTGCGCCGCCGGCTTTTTCCCGAACGTGAATTACCGATCTGTAGGAGGAGCAGGTATGAGAAAGTCATTGATCCGTCTCGCATTCACCACCGTTCTGGGCGCCATGCTCGTGCAGGTGTCCCCGGTCGCGGCCAAAACACCGAACGACCAGCTGGTTATCGGAACGTCGCTGGCGCAGGTCCTGTCGCTTGATCCCCATCAGGCCACCGAGGCAAAAGCCAACGAAATCATGGCCAACCTCTATGATCGCCTGATTTCGGTGGATGGTTCGGGCAAGGTTTCTCCGCAGCTTGCCGAACGCTGGGAGACGGATGACAAGGGCATCACCTTTCATCTTCGTGAGGCCAATTTCGCTTCCGGCAATCCGGTGACCTCGGCAGACGTCGTCTATTCGCTCAGTCGGCTGTTGAAGATGAACCAGGCGGCCGCAGCCAACCTCAAGCGTGTTGGCTATAATGCCGATAATGTCGACAAGCTGGTGAGCGCGCCGGATGAAAAAACCGTCCGCATCGATCTTTCCGGTGAAACGACATCCGAACTGCTTCTTTATCGTCTGGCCATGGTCATCGCCAGCGTTGTCGACAGCAAGGAACTCAAGTCGCATGAGGTCAACGGTGATTGGGGCAATGGCTGGCTGAGAACCAATTCCGCCGGGTCCGGTCCCTTTACGCTCAATCGCTGGTCACCCAATGAGATCATCATTCTCGAGGCCAACAAGGATTATGTGGCCGGCAGCCCGAAAATGCGCCGTGTCATCGTGCGGCACGTGCCGGAAAGCCAGGTGGAACGCCTGATGCTGGAGCGTGGCGACATCGACATCGCCAGTGCGCTGACGGCTGCCGACCTTGCAATCTTCAACAATAAGGAAGGTTTCCAGATCCAGCGTGTGCCGACGGGCGGCTTTTACGTCCTGTCCATGAATGCCGGCAAGGAGCCTTTGTCCAACCCCAAGGTCCGCGAAGCGATTGCCTATGGCATCGACTACAAGGGCATGGAAAAGACCATCATGGGCCCTTACGGCCGGGCGCGCACGGTGCCGGTGCCGGAAAACTTCGAATATGCCGTTCCGAGCCCGGACTGGAAGCTCGATGTTCCAAAGGCGAAGGCTCTCCTCAAGGAGGCCGGTTATGAGAACGGTTTCACGCTCAATCTGAAGACGATCGCACAGACGCCGCGCATCGACCTCGCCACCGCCATCCAGGCCTCGCTCAGCCAGATCGGCATCAAGGTCAATATCCAGCAAGGTAATGGCTCGGACGTGATTGCCGCCCACCGCGCACGGGATTTCGATCTGCTCATTCCGCAGACCGGCGCCTACATGCCGAATGTGCTGGGCTCGATGGAGCAGTTTTCCAGCAACCCCGACAATTCGCTGGCCGCCAACAATGCCGGCAATTTCGTCTGGCGCTCGGCCTGGGACATTCCGGAACTGACGGCCCTGACGGCAAAGGCATCGATCGAGCCCGACGCCAAGAAGCGCGGGGCAATCTATACCCATATGCAGGAAATGTTCGTCGCCCAGAAGCCGGCGGTGCTGCCGATGTTCGAGAGATTCGAGCCGATCGTGCTGAATGCGCGCGTGAAGGACTATGTGGGCCATCCCAGCCAGACGACCCGGCTGGAAAAGGTCACAAAGGACTAAGGGCAAAGCACAGCCCCTGAAAACCTGTGACGGGCGGTTTTACCGCCCGTTTTTTATCGGCGGCCGGGCGCGAATCCCGGTCGCGGTAGTGAATTATCGTCATTATCCCGAAATTTCGGGGGTTTTCTCAAGGACTTCATCGGTTTAGACCGTCGAACGACTACTCCTTCCGTCGGGCGAGAGTCGCGAACTCCGCTCACCCATCTCCCGAAGAATGCGTTGACGACAATGAACCTTGCACAGATAAAACTTCCGTCGCGGCCGCTCATCCTCAAGCGTGGCGTCATTTCGGTGCCGGCGGCCTATTATTTCTCCATTCCGGTGCTTGTGGTGATCCTCGCCGTCATGCTCGTGGCCGAGGGGCCCGGCATCATGCGCGATTATCAGATCAGCAAGGACCCGCTGGAGATCGAAAGTGGCGATATCAGCGGCAGCTGCAAGACGCGCAAGGCGATCTTCACTACCTGCGAGGCGGACCTTTCCTACGAGCATGGCGGCGTCAGCTATAAGAAGGACGTCGAGGTCATGTTCGTCGATTTCCATTCCGGCGATTACGAAACCGGTCTGGTCGTTTCCGCAAAGAACCCGGAACTGGCAACGATCTCGCTGGGCCTCGACATGCTCTGGAACCGCATCATCACGCTCGGCGTGTTTGTTGCCCTGCTCGGTTTCGGCGGTCTCGCGATGTTGTTCACACTCATCCGTGTCCTGCGGGTGCGCCTGCAATTGCGGAAGCCTGCGCCTTTGACCGTTATCCCGGTTGCGCTGACGGCAGTTGCCGAAAAACGCAGCCGTCTTTTCGTCACCTATGCCGATACGGTGAGGGACAACAAGACCAAGCGGCAATCCTTTACCCATCTGGAGCGGGGTCGCATTCCAGTCGTCGTTGGCCATACCGGCAAACATGATGTGGCGCTGGCGGTTCTGCACGGAAACAGCGCACTGCCGGTTCTGCTCGACGATCAGCTGGAGCGGATCGACCTTACGGAGCGGGAGAGGGCGCTGGCTCTCGCTTCGCTTGCCCCGTTGCTTGCGAATGACACACAGGCGGGTGCCTCGGCCGAGGGCGCCGCGATAAAGAAAGGGCCCGGCCTCCTGCGCAGGCTGGGAACCTTCATTGCCATCGTGGCCGTCATCATCGTCGCCGTCTTCGGTTACTGGCTGTGGTATGTCACCAGTGCTCCGTCGCAATTCAACTCGCCCGGCATGGACATCAACAACATGCTGCCGGCAGCACTCAATGAGTGGGGTTGTGCCCATCTGCAGGAACGTTTCGCCGATGGTCCGGCACCTTTCGGATGCACCGCGGCAGATTATCGAAGCTGGAAGTAATAGCCTCGGTCGATCATTTTTTCGGGCCGGTTTGCCGAAAGTGTTACAGCTTGGCACGCTGGCCCGAAGTCTTTTGTGCGCGTGAAAAAAGATTGATACAATTATCAATAGTTGCATTAGAGATTTATAAATAAACCACTCCCATAGTGCCACCGTGAGCGGTTCTTCAGAGGCTGGGAGAGTGCATCATGTTCACGGTTTTGGAATGCGTTGCCATACAGCACGACCGGGTGGTCGTTCTTCTTGCGGCTGTTATCTGCCTGCTCGGCATGTTTGCTTTTTTTCACCTTCTGTTGCGTGCGGAGGAAAGTCCGGCGGGCCGCAAGCCCTATTGGGTGCTGGTTGCCGCCTTCGCCGCAGGACTAAGCGTTTGGGCCACCCATTTCGTCGCCATGCTGGCCTATAAGGGCGCGGTTCCGATCGGCTATGATTTCTCCTTCACGGCTCTTTCGGCGGTTCTCGCCGTTTTCGGTTTCTGGCTGGCGCTCACGGCCCGTTCGCAGGCACGCTATAGTGCGGTCATCGTCGGAACGCTGGTCACCCTGTCGGTTGCCGTCATGCATTTCGTCGGCATGGCGGGCATGGATGTCGCCGCCACGATCAGCTATCGCTGGGGGCCGGTTCTTGGCGGTTTTGCCGTTGCCTGGGTGGCTTTTCTTGCCGCTTTTTTTCTCTTCCATCGTCTTGGTTCCTGGAGGCGCATTGCCGCTCCGGCCGGCGCGGCGATCTTCGGTATCTGCGCGCTGCATTTCACCACCATGTCGGCAACGGTGCTGTCGCCGGATCCGTCCATCTCCGGACCTGATCCTGACAATGTCGCCAGGCTGATCATGATCGTCGCCATTTCCGGCGTCACCTTCCTGATCCTGTCCAGCACCGCCGCGGCTGCGCTGGTCGATCGTTATCTTGTCGATCTCAAGGGCCTCGTGGATGCGACGCTGGATGGTCTCGCCGTTGTTCGCGACGGGCGGATCGTGGAGCTGAACACGCGTTTTGCCGGCCTTCTCGGCCGCGACGAGGCATCGCTGATCGGGCAGAACCCCGATGATCTCTTCAAGGCCATCGACGGGCAGCCCGCCTATCTGCCGCGCCATGCGCCGGTGGAGGCGATCCGCGAGCGCGCCGGGCAGGCGCAGGTATTCGAACTCGGCGTGCGCACGATCGAATATCGCGGCCGGCCCTGCGAGGTGATGGCCATTCGTGACCTGACGGAAAAGCGCGAAGCGCAGCGTGAAATCGAATATCTCGCCCGCCATGACGTCCTGACGGGCCTCTCCAACCGCACGATGTTCCAGACACGGCTTCACCAGCAGATCGAGCATTGCAGCGAGGAGGATGAGTTCGCGCTATTGGCGCTTGATCTCGACCGGTTCAAGGCGGTCAATGACATATTCGGCCATGCCGAGGGCGACCGCGTGCTGAAAAAAGTCGCCGCCATTCTCGATGAATGTGCAAGGGCTGGCGATGTGGTCGCCCGCCTCGGCGGCGACGAATTCGTCATCCTGACCGCCCGGCATACGAAGGCGGACGAGGCGCGCCTGCTTGCCGAGACGATCCTGGCGATGTTCGGGCTGAAAATGAATGCCGCGGACGATCCGACCGCCGTTGGCGTCAGTATCGGCATCGCCGTCTTCCCGCGTGACGGGCAGGATCATGAAAGCATCATGCATGCCGCCGATCTTGCGCTTTACCGCGCCAAAATGGGCGGACGCGGCATATTGGCCTTTTACGATCCGCTGATGGATCAGGAGGCCCGCGAGCGCCGCCAGCTTGAGACGGATCTGCGGCTTGCCATAAACCGTAACGAATTGCTGTTGAATTATCAGCCGGTCCTGTCCGTCGAATGTGGTCAGGTCGTCGGTTACGAGGCGCTGGTGCGCTGGCAGCACCCGACAAGGGGTGTGGTATCGCCGGATATCTTCATTCCGATTGCCGAAGAAAGCGGGATCATCATTTCGCTCGGCGAATGGGTGTTGCGTGAGGCCTGCCGCCAGGCAAGCACATGGGCACCACATCTGAAGATCGCGGTAAATGTTTCGCCCTTGCAGTTTTCTCTCGCCAATCTCGGTCACGTCGTCTGCACGGTCCTGATGCAGACCGGGCTTTCGCCGAACCGGCTGGAGCTGGAGATTACCGAAGCAGCACTCCTCAAGGACCGCAAGGCGACATTGATCATCCTCAACCAGCTGAAAGCGCTCGGCGTTGCCATCGTCATGGATGATTTCGGCACGGGTTATTCCTCGCTCAGCAACCTGCAGAGCTTCCCCTTCGACAAGATCAAGATCGACCGCAGCTTCATCGCCGCCATGAGCGAGGATGACAATGCTCGCGCCATCGTCCGTGCGGTGATCGGTCTTGGTCGCAGCCTCGACCTGCCGGTGACGGCGGAGGGGATCGAAACGGATGCGCAATATCGCATGGTGGTCGATGAGGGCTGCGCGCAGGCGCAGGGTTATCTCTTCGGCAAACCGGATGTGGCGCCGGCCCCGGCCGCAAGTAACATCAAGCGGAAGACCCATTCCGCCTGATGAAGGATGCGACGGCGTGCAGCGCCGTTGCTCCCTCCTTTCCCATGTTTGATGGAACGAGAGCGCAGGCAGATCGTTAGGCTTGCGTGTGGTGTGTCCATGCGGTTTCGCCAGATCGGCAAAGATGACCGGGCGGTATGATGCCCTGTCATGGAATGCGCCACGGATGCACATCCATAGTGGAAAAATGCCGGCCCGCAGCGACGGCGAGGGACGACGGACATGAACCGGAGAGCAAGCTGGAAAGGCCATCTGGCGTTTGCCGATTTCAACTGTGAAATCGGCCTTTACTCCGCGTTGAGTTCGGCGGAAAAAATCTCGTTCAATATCGTCAACCGCAAGACCGGCCACCGTGTCGAGCGGCAATATGTCGATAGCGATACGGGTGAAGCGGTTCTTCGCGAGGATCAGGTCAAGGGATATGAACTCGATAATGGCGATTACCTCGTCATCGAGGGAGACGAGATCGCGAAGCTGATGCCGGAAAGCGACAAGGTCATCCGCATCAGGCACTTTCTGCCGATGGACGGGATCGACAAGCTTTATTTTGACAGATCCTATTATCTTGCACCGACCGGAGAGGGAGGCGAGGAGGCGTTGACGCTTCTGGCGAGGGCCATGCAGGACGAGAATGTCGCCGCACTCGGCGAGGCAGTGCTTTTTCGCCGTAACCGCGTTTTGTTGATCCGCCCCAGCGGCAGGGCGCTTGTCGCGACGGCGCTCAATTTCAGTTACGAGGTTCGTTCGCAAACCACCGTCTTCAAGTCGATCCCGGACATCGAGTTCGATGATGAGATGCTGGAGCTTGCCGGCCACATCATCGAAAAGCGCGCCGGCACATTCGATCCGGCGGATTATAGCGACCGCTATAACGATGCGCTGGCGGAACTGGTGAAGGCCAAGATCGAGGGCCGGGAAATCGTCAGGCCGCAGCCGCGCAGGGAAGACAATATTATCGATCTCAAGGAGGCCCTGCGCCGCAGTGCCGGAGCCGGCGCCGGCGCCGGCAGCGGAAAAAAGGCCACGGCGGGCGGCCGCAAGGCCTCACGGAAAGCGAGCTGATCGATGGGATTGCAGACCTATAATGCCAAGCGCCGTTTCGACAAGACGCCGGAGCCTGAAGGCACAAAGGCTGAAAAATCGGGATCGAGCTTCGTGATCCAGAAACACGATGCCCGCCGCCTGCATTATGATTTCCGTCTGGAAATGGACGGCGTACTGAAAAGCTGGGCGGTGACGCGCGGCCCGAGCCTCGATCCGGAGGACAAGCGTCTTGCCGTGCATGTGGAGGATCATCCGCTGAGTTACGGCGATTTCGAAGGCGTTATCCCCAAGGGACAATATGGCGGCGGCACTGTCATCGTCTGGGATCGTGGCACCTGGCAGCCGATCGGTGATGCGCGCAAGGGTTATCGCAAGGGCCATCTGGAGTTCGAACTGGAAGGCAAAAAGCTCAAAGGCCGCTGGCATCTGGTGCGCATGCATGGAAAACCTGGGGAAAGCCGGGAGAACTGGCTGCTGATCAAGGGTGACGATGAAGAGGCGAGACACAGTGGCGGTGCGGATATTCTCGAGGAACGGCCGGAATCGGTAAAGACCGGGCGCAGCGTCGAGGAGGTCGCGGCCAAACCAAAAGATACGTGGAATTCCAAGCCGGTCTCGAAAAAGGCCGCCGCTTCGGTCTCCGGCCAAAAACAGGCGCATGCGCTGCCCAAAGGCGCGCGCAAACAGGCCATGCCGCCCTTCGTGCCGCCGGCGCTTGCGATGCTGAAGCCGAAACCGCCGGAGGGCTCACGCTGGCTGCATGAAATCAAATTTGACGGTTACCGTTTGCAGGCGCGTGTCGATCAGGGAAAACTTCAGCTCCTGACCCGCAGCGGGCTGGACTGGACGGAGAAATTCGGCGGTGCCGTGACGGCGGTGCTCCGGGCGCTGCCGGTGGAAACGGTGCTGATCGATGGCGAAATCGTCGTCGAACGCGACAGCGGCGCCTCCGATTTCTCTGCCCTGCAGCAGGATCTGAGCGAAGGACGCAGCGACCGTTTTGTCTTTTACGCCTTCGACCTCCTTTATCTGGATGGCAGCGACCTGCGCGGTGCTGCGCTGAGCGAACGAAAGGCGCTGCTGGAAAAACTGCTGCCGGCGGGCGATCCCCATCTCCGTTATAGCCAGCATTTCGAGGAAAGCGGTGCACTTGTGCTTGACCATGCCTGCCGGCTCAGCCTCGAAGGGGTGATTTCCAAGGTCAAGGGCAGCAAATATGTGTCCGGCCGCAAGGGCGAATGGGTAAAGTCCAAATGCTCGATGCGGCAGGAATTCGTCATTGGCGGTTATACGCTCTCCTCGACGTCGGATCATGCCATCGGCTCGCTCGCGCTCGGTGTCCATGAAAATGACAGGCTGCGCCATGTTGGCCGCGTCGGCACCGGTTTTACGGGGGAGGCGGCGGAGATGCTGCTCGGCCGCCTGACGCCACTGGAACGCAGGGAAAGCCCCTTCGGCAACAGGCTGACCGCGCTTGCCCGCCGCGATCTTCATTTCGTGAAGCCGGAACTGGTGGCGGAAGTAGAGTTTCGCGCCTGGTCGGGAGATGGCAATCTGCGCCACGCATCCTTCCGGGGCCTGCGCGAAGACAAGCCGGCAGGAGACATTGAACGGGAGGAGAAGGCCGTGTCGGATACCAATGCGCCGTTATCGAAGATCAAATTCACTCATCCGGACCGGCTCTACTGGCCGGATGATGGCGTCACCAAGGAGGGGCTTGCCGACTATTATGCGCAGGTCTGGCGGCACATGGCGCCCTTCGTCGTCAACCGGCCGCTGGCGCTGCTGCGCTGCCCGGAGGGCATAGAAGGGCAACGGTTTTTCCAGAAACATGCCTGGCGCGGCATCAACAAGGCGATCGAGCAGATCAAGGATCCCAAGGACAAGGGCGGCGAACCGCTGATCCGCATCACCGATTTCGATGGCATGATGGCGCTCGTGCAATCCGCCGTGCTTGAAATTCACCCATGGGGCGTAACCACCGCCAACTGGGAGAAGCCGGACATGATCACCATGGATATCGACCCCGGTGACGACGTGGCCTGGGAAGCGGTGATCGAGGCGGCGCGCGAACTGAAACGGCGTTTCGAGACGGCCGGCCTTGCCGCTTTCGTCAAGACATCCGGTGGCAAGGGGCTGCATGTTGTCGCGCCGCTGAAACCGCAGGCGGGCTGGGCTGCCGTCAACGCCTTCGCCAAAGCCATGGCGGCGGATATGGCGAAGGCGGAGCCGGAAAAATATCTATCCGTCGCCACCAAGGCGAAACGGCAGGGCCGCATCTTCATCGATTATCTGCGCAATGGCCGAGGCAATACGGCGGTTGCGGCCTATTCGACGCGCGCCCGTCCGGGTGCGGCCATTTCCGCGCCGCTGGAATGGTCGGAGCTTACGGCCGAAATCGGCCCGGCCCACTTCACCGTCAGCAATATCGGTGCGCGCCTTTCCGCCCTGAAGAAAGACCCCTGGGATGGCTTTTTTGCCGCGGCCGAACCGCTGCCGAAAAAGGCGAACTGAGGACCGCGATCCTCTCATGCATTTTCACGAAAACTGGTCGCGGTCTCCGCCGGCAAAGCAAAAGCACTCTAGCGTCTTTTTTCGCTCGCAAGGCTTTTTTTCAGGGCGTCCATGATGTTGATGACATTGCCACCCGTGCGCGCCTTTGCGCCGGTTTGTTTTTTGGAGGAGGAGACTTCCTCTCCCTTGGACTTGAGCAGGGACTTGATCTTCTTCTGAATGGGGTCCTGCACCAAAGCCGGCTTCCATTCCGTCACCTGTTTGCCGATGCGTTTTTCCATGGCTTCCAACAGCGGCGCGTCAATCTTCATTTTCGGCTCCAGCGCATCGATGCTCTCACGCACCTCTTCGCCATAATGCAGCGTCCACAGGATGATGCCCTTGCCGGACGGTTCGAGCAAAACTGCCCGTTCCCGGCGGTAGATCACCAGCCGCGCAATGCCGAAAACATCGTTCGCCCTCATGGCTTCGCGAATGACGCTGAAGGCTTCAGTGCCGATCTTGTCTTCCGGGCGCAGGAAATGCGGACGGTCGTACCAGATCCAGTCGATCGAACCCTTGGGAACGAAGGTCTTGATGTCGATAGTGCGGGTGCTTTCCAGCGCCACAGCATCGATCTCGTCATCCTCCAGCAGCACATAATCGTCCTCGCCGCGGGGAAAACCCTTCACCTGGTTTTTCGCGGCGACCGGCCTGTGGGTGACGCTGTCAACGTACCGGCTTTCGACGCGGTTGCCGGTTTTGCGGTTGAGGATGTGGAAGGTGTATTTGTTGCCCTCGGTGGTCGCGGGCGTCAGCGAAACGGAGGCCGTCACCAGTGACAGCTTCAGATAACCCTTCCAGAAAACCTGCCGTGCCATTTTGCTGTCCGTTTCGCCATTGGTTCCCCGGAACAACAGCCACGGGGCGGCTTTTGTTCCGGGAGAGTGGCAATCGGTAGCTATCAGCCGAACAGCGACGTCAGCCCATAAACCGCGGCGGAGATGAGTGCCGCGGCCGGCATGGTCACGATCCAGGCGATGACGATATTGCCGGCAAGGCCCCAGCGCACCGCCGAGACGCGGCGGGCCGCACCCACACCGACGATGGCGCCGGTGATCGTGTGGGTGGTGGACACGGGAATGCCGAGCCAGGTGGCGCCAAACAGGGTCAGCGCGCCGCCGGTTTCAGCGCAAAAACCCTGCATCGGATTGAGCCGGGTGATTTTCGATCCCATCGTGTGCACGATACGCCAGCCGCCGAACAGCGTGCCGAGCGCCATGGCCGACTGGCAGGAAATCACCACCCAGAAGGGCACGTAGAAGCTTTCGCCGAGATGCCCCTGGCTGAACAGCAGCACGGCGATGATGCCCATGGTCTTCTGCGCGTCATTGCCGCCGTGGCCGAGCGAATACAGCGAGGCGGAAATGAACTGCATGACGCGGAAGGTGCGATCGACCGCAAAAGGCGTCTGCCGAACGAACAGCCACGACACGGCAAGGACCAGAAGCAGCGCCAGGAAAAAGCCGATGGCCGGCGACATGAAGATGGCGCCCACGGTCTTGAGCAGGCCGGACCAGACGATGGAATTAAAGCCCACCTTCGCAAAGCCCGCACCGACGAGACCACCGATCAGCGCGTGCGACGAGCTGGAGGGAATGCCGAAAATCCAGGTGACGATGTTCCAGACGATCGCGCCGATCAGCGCCGCGAAGATGACCTGCGGTGACACGATGGCCGGATCGATGATGCCGGTGCCGAGTGTTTCCGCCACATGCAGCCCGAAGAACAGGAAGGCGATGAAATTGAAGAATGCCGCCCAGGCGACCGCATATTGCGGCCGCAGCACACGGGTGGAAACGATGGTGGCGATGGAGTTTGCGGCGTCGTGCAGGCCGTTCAGGAAATCGAAGAACAGCGCGATGGCAATGAGGCCGACAAGCAGCGGCAGGGCAAGTGCGACATCCATCAGACGTTCTCGATCACGATGCCGCTGATCTCATTGGCCACATCCTCGAAGCGGTCCACGACCTTTTCGAGTTCGCCATAGATCTCGCTGCCGATCATATAGGCCATGGCATTGCCGCTCGCGCCATGGCGGCGGAAGAGGTCCTTGAGACCCAGGTCGTGAAGTTCGTCCGAGCGGCCTTCAACACGGGTCACCTCTTCGGCGATGGATGACAGGCGATGCGCATTCGTGCCGACCTTGTTGAGAAGCGGGATGGCCTCCGCGATGAGGCCGGCCGCGCGGACGATTTCGTGGCCCATCTCTTTCATCAGCGGGTCGAACTCGCTCTGTTCGAAAAGCCGGATGGTCTTGACCGTCTTGTGCATCATGTCGATGGCGTCATCCATGGACTGGATGAGGTCCTTGATGTCGCCCCGGTCGAAGGGGGTGATGAAGCTGCGCCTGACCGCAAGCAGAACGTCGCGGGTAATATCGTCCGCCTGGTGTTCCAGCGCAACGATGAGGTCGCAGTTCTTCTCGACGTCGACGCCGCTCAAAAGATGGTCAAGCGCTTCAGCCGCCTTGATGACCGTTTCGGAATGTTTGCTGAACATGTCGAAGAAACGGTCCTCGCGCGGCATCAGCTTGCGAAAAATACTCATCATGCGAATTGGCCCTCAATGGCGCTTTATTAGTTGTGGGGGGTGATTGTCATAAAACTGTCATAAATGTACGCGGGGCATTGATGCAACCCGGAAAATCGGCACTATCAACGGATATGAAACCCGCCAAGAAACGCCGGAAGACCCGCCCGGCCCGTCCACTCACATTGCTTCAGCAGCTGGCTGCTGTTCCAGAAAAGCTCTTCACCGGTGCTTTTCGGCAGCAATATGCCGCGCTTTGCTTCCGTTATGCCGGCAATGGCGGGGATGTCGAAATCCTCCTTGTGACCTCCCGGACTAGCGGACGCTGGATCATTCCGCGCGGCTGGCCGATGAAACGCAAGAAGCCGCATCAGGCGGCGGCCATCGAGGCATGGGAAGAGGCGGGCGTGCGCGGCCGGGTGAGAAAGGACGCCATCGGTCGCTATACCTATCTCAAGATGCTCGATGATGGCGATGTCGTGCCCTGCATGGTCGACGTGTTCCAGATCGAGGTGACGGAGGCCGATGCGCTTTTCAAGGAAAGCGGCGAACGCCTCCTGGAATGGGTGCGCCCTGACGAGGCGGCAAGGCGCGTTCGCGATATCGAGCTGAAATCGCTGCTGGTTGATTTCAAGCCCAAAGGCAAAAAGAAAGGCCGGACGAAGGAGGGCAACTAGCGGCGTGTCAGTAGCGGCGGCTCCCGCGCCGCCGGGCATTAAGTCACTGGGCCGGGTGATGCGCAGGGTCCGCGTCGCTCGCCGCATCCGGCGCCTTTGGCAGCAGGTGGGCGAAACGCCGCGTGATGCTGTCGATACAGGACAAGATCGCAGGCACCACGATCAGGGTCAGCAGCGTGGAACTGATGAGGCCGCCAACCACCGCATGCGCCATCGGCGCGCGCTGCGCTCCACCCCCGGCCACGGCGAGGCCGAGCGGGATCATGCCGAAGATCATCGCAAGCGTCGTCATGATGATCGGGCGGAAGCGGATGACGCCGGCATTTGCCAGCGCTTCGTTGAGGGAGAGCCCCCGCCGTCGTTCGCGATTGGCGAAATCGACCAGCAATATGCCGTTTTTGGTGACGAGGCCCATCAGCATGATGAAGCCGATCAGCGAGAACATGTTGATGGTGCTACCAGCCACCATGAGGCCGATGAGAACACCGACGAGCGACAGCGGCAGCGACACCATGATGGCGAGCGGCTGCAGGAAGCTGCCGAATTGCGAGGCGAGCACGATATAGATGAAGATGACGGCCATGCTGAGCGCCGTGACCATGTGGCCGATGGTCTCCTGCATGGTTTCGGCCTCACCGCCGAAGCGGATGCGGTAACCCTCCGGCAGATCGCGGCCGGCGGTCAGGCTTTGCAGGGTCTCCGTCACGTCGCCAAGCGTGCGGCCGGCGATATTGGCCGATACCAGTATTTCGCGGCGATTGTCGATACGGCGGATTTCGGCCGGCGCCGGCACGGTGGCGATATCGGCGACCTGATCCAGACGCACCATCTGCGGCGCACCGGTCGGTCCCGTGCGGCCGGTCGCGATCATCAGGTCACCCAGCCTTGCCGCATCGGAGCGACGCTCGACGGGCAGGCGAATGACGATGTCATAGCTGTTGCCATTCGCATCGGTCCATTTGGAAACATCCTCGCCGCCGATGAG
This sequence comes from Agrobacterium tumefaciens, assembly GCA_017744915.1. GTDB lineage: Bacteria > Pseudomonadota > Alphaproteobacteria > Rhizobiales > Rhizobiaceae > Agrobacterium > Agrobacterium tumefaciens_I. Next base: position 115,503 of record JAGIAH010000006.1, on the reverse strand, counting down.
GGGAGACAGGGCGGCAGCTAGATCGGCCCTGGCAATGCCGAGATCGCTTGCCGCGGCGGGCTTCAGTCGGACGGACAGGATGGAGGTCACATCCTTGGCGCTGGAGGTCACATCCACCAGGCCCGGAATTTTTTTCATATCCTCCACAAGACCGGCGGCGATTTTTTCGAGGACGGCCCGGTCGTCACCGAGGATGCTGAGCTGCACCGGACTTTCGCCGCCGCCAAGACCGTTCTGCAGGATGTTGATCTCGATACCGGGAATTGCCGACAGGCGTTTGCGGACCGGTTCAGCAAGGGAAAGCGGGGTCTGCGTGCGTGCCGAAAGCGGCACCAGCCCCACGAGAATGGCGGCGCGATGTTTGCCGGCCGCACCGCCTGTATTGACGGTGGAATACAGCGTCTCGACCTCCGGAAATTCCCTGAGCGCCTTCTCGACCTGCCTGAGCTTCGCTGTCGTATAATCGAGCGAAGAACCGACCGGCGCGGTGACATTGATCTGGAAGCGGCCCTCATCGGCATTCGGAACGAATTCCGTGCCCACCAGCGGCACCATGAACAGGCTGCCGATAAAAATCCCGGCCGTGGCAAGCAGGGTGATGAACCGGTGGCGCAAGGTCCAGCCGATCGCACGCCGGTATTGCCCGGCCATCCATTCGAAGCCACGGTCGAAACGGGCGATCAGCCGGCCAATCGGGCCACGCTTCGCATCGGCCTGCGCATCCGGATCATACCAGATGCTCGACAGCATAGGATCGAGCGTGAAAGCGACGAAAAGCGAGATCAGCACGGCAGCGGAAACGGTGACGCCGAACTGGTAGAAAAATCGGCCAACGATACCGTCCATGAAGGCAACCGGCAGGAACACGGCCACGATCGTCGCCGTCGTCGCGATCACCGCAAGCCCGATTTCGTTGGTGCCCTCGAGGGCGGCGCGCAGATGGGATTTGCCCATGTGAAGATGGCGGGTGATGTTTTCGCGCACCACGATGGCGTCATCCACCAGAATGCCGATGGACAGCGTCAGGGCCAGCAGGCTGAGCGTGTTGAGGGTGAAGCCGAGGAAATCGATCACGGTGAGCGTACCGATGATCGCGATCGGCAGCGTCAACCCGGTGATGACGGTGCTACGCCAGGAATTGAGGAACAGGAAGACGATGGCGACGGCAAGCGCCGCACCTTCGATCAGCGTGGTCTGGACCTGTGTGACGGATTCCCGGATGGGGACCGATGTATCCGTGACGATGCGCACTTGCACGTTCTGCGCGGCAAGTTCGACGTTGAGCGCATCGAGGCGCTTTCGCACGTCGCTCACCACCTGAACCGTATTGGCGTCCTGCACCTTGACGATGTCGATCGCCAGCGCCGTCTGGCCATTATAGAGGGCGCGGTTTTCGGCATCGGCAGCCCCTTGCGAAAGCCTGGCGACGTCGCGAAGCGGGATGGCCACGCCGCCACGCCTTGCCACGACCATATCCAGCAATGCCTGCGGTTCCTCAATGCGCCCCTGCACCTGAATGGTGCGTTCGGAGACGGGATCGACGACGCTGCCGGCCGGGCTGTTGCCGTTTCCGGTCCGCAGCGCGTTCACCACCTCGTTGATACCGATCCCGAGCGCGCGCATGCGTGTCTCGTCGATTGTGACGTCGATCTGCCGTTTGCGACCGCCCACCAGCGTTGCCTGCCCGACGCCGGCAACGGTCGTCAACTGCCGCACCACTCTCTGGTCGGCAAGGGTGGTGAGTGCGGGCACATCGAGCGATGTGGAACTGATCGCCAGCGACAGAACCGGCTCGGCGGCGGGGTCGAACCGCGAGATGACCGGCTTTTTGGCGTCCTCCGGGAAATTCGCCTCGATGGTGGCGATCTTGTCGCGCACCTCCTGTGCGGCGGCCGAACTCTGGACTTCGAGCTTGAATTTCGCGACGACGACCGAGCGCCCTTCGTAAGAGGTGGATGTCACCTCATCGAGGCCGCCGATGGCGTTCAGCGCATCTTCGACCGGGCGCGTCACTTCGGTTTCCACCGTCTCCGGCGTTGCGCCGGGATAGGCGGTGACGACCACCACGACGGGAACGTCGACATTGGGATATTGGTCCAGTCCCAGCCGCTGCAATGAAAAGGCGCCCATGACCAGAAGCGCCACCATCATCATGGTGGCGAAGACGGGATGGGCAACGGATATGCGGGTCAAAAACATCTCAACCTGCCTTGTCGATGGTGACGGCCATATCGGGCCGCAATTCGGGAAGCGGCGCCGTCAGGATCGTCTCGCCACCCGCAAGGCCCGCGCCGATCTCGACCAGGCTGTCGCCGTTCCAGCGTGACCCCACGGCAACCGTCTGACGGCGCAGGTGGCCGTCCTGTACCTTGAGGACGTGGTAACCGGTCTCGTCCTTGCGCAGCGCGATGGCGGGAACGACAAGCGCATCGTTTTTTTCACGCAGCAGGATCGATCCGCCGGCGAACATTCCGCCCCACAATTGCCCGTCACGATTGGCAAGCCTGAGATAGACGGCAACGACGCGTGTGCCATCCTCGGCAACCGGGCTGACGCGCTCGACCGTGCCTTTGACGATCTGGCCGGCGAGGCCGTCGATCTCCAGTTCCGCCGTCTGGCCGCGTGCGACGCGTGGAATATCGCGGGTGGCGACAAGAACCTTCGCTTCCAGCACGCTGGTATCTACCAGCGTGAGCAGCTCGCCATCCGCGCCGATACGCGCGCCCGCCTCCGCCAGTCGCCGGGTAACGGTGCCGCTAAATGGCGCACGAATTTCGGCGTTGTGAAGGGCGATCCGGGCGATGTCCACCTGTGCTGAAAGACTTTGAACCCTTGCCGTTTTCACCACGACGTCGCTTTTCGCCTTGTCGAGCTGTTCGGCCGAGGCGATGTTTTTTGCAGCCAGCTGTTCGGTTCGGGTCAGGGCCTGCATCGCCAGCGTCAGCTCCGCCTCGGCCGCATCCCGGTCGCTCTGCCGTAAAAGCAGTGTCGATTGCAAATCGTCGGTTTCGAAACGCACAAGCACGTCGCCCGCCCGCACCGCCTGTCCGTCGCGGACATTCATTTCGAGAATCTTGCCGGCCTCACGGGCGCGGATCACGACGCGGCTGACCGGCTGAAGCTCACCGCTGATGCTGAGCCGCTCCGCCATCGGGCGCGCGCCGATCTTCGCTATTTCCGCCGACGTCAGTTCGAAAGGAATGCCGGCCGGGCTCATCGCGGTCGTCGCCACGATATCCTTGATACGCTCATTCGCATCGACGTTTCCGCGCGCCGGATCGAGAGCGGTGACAACGAGGGCGCAACCCGCAAGCGCCATCCCCGCCTTGATCGTTCTCTTCATCCACATACCGTAATCCTCCAGGCAAAACTCATCCTGTGACCGCTGGGTCATGTTGCCTGTCCTGCAGGCTGATGGCTTAGGGATAAGCACCTATAATTGCAGCAGCATTACCCTGCCTCGGCCGCCTTGCCGCAATACTGCCGCAACCTTTCTGGCAGACAAGGGAAGGCGAAGGGACGGTGACGCATGAGACTTCTGTTGATCGAAGACGAAAAGGAAATGGCGGATGCGCTGACGGCAACGCTTGGCAGGCAGGGCATTGTCATCGACCATACAATGTGGCTCGGCGACGCCATGGAACTGACGCGCCAGCATGTCTATGACGCCATCCTGCTCGACCGTCGCCTGCCGGACGGGGAGGGCCTTGCCTTCATTCCGCAGTTGCGCCGCGCCGGCGTCGATACGCCGATCATTCTGCTGACGGCCATGAATGAGCCGGAAGAGCGGATCGCCGGGCTGGATGGCGGCGCCGACGACTATCTCGGCAAGCCGTTCCTCATCGGAGAGCTGCTGGCAAGGGTGCGCGCGGTTTTAAGACGGCCGGCAAACCTCGCACCGGCCGAGATCACCGCCGGCCGCATCGTCATCGACCCGCTTCATCTGAGCGTCACGATCAATTCGGTTCCCTTCGACCTGCCGAGACGCGAGCTTCTGGTTCTCGTTACGCTGGCGAAACGGAAGGGTAAATCCGTATTGCGCTCCACGCTTGAGGCGGCGGTTTATAATTACGAAGAGGAAATCCAGTCCAATGCGCTCGATGCGCATATATCGCGGCTGCGAAAACGCCTGCTCGATGCATCGGCCGGGGTCGGCGTGCACAATATTCGCGGCATCGGTTATCTGCTGAAGGAAGAGACATGACAGCGCAGGACAAGTCCAATCCGTCATTGTGGTGGAAATTAAGCTGGCAGCTCAGCGTCGTCGTCTCCGCCATGATCGCTGTGGTCATCATCGGTCTCTGCTTTTATGGCGTGACGATGCTTTCGCCCAACATTGCGCTCTGGGACGACCTGTCGGCGACACTAGACGGGACGTTTTCGCTCGATCCGCAAAAAGGATTGGTCATTGCCGAAGGCCCGGCATTGCGGGCTCTCAAGGCGGAGAATTCAACGCTCTGGTTTGTGGCTTCCACGCTGGACGGGCAGGTGGCGACCTATGGCGCCGTACCTGCCGTTTATGAGGAACTGTCGCAGTATCTGCATCTGATGACGGATGCCGATATTCGCGGCGGAAAGGGTATCGTCGAGGTCGCCCTGGTTGAAAGCATGGAGACGAACCTCGGTCCCGTAAGGGTCATGTTCGGCGGAGCCACGCATGTCAGCGGGCAGTTTCTGACGCTTCTCGCCGGAACCTACAAGATTTACGTTCCCCTGCTGGCCGTCATTTTGCCTGCCGTGTTCTTCTCGGTTCCGCGCATCGTGCGCCAGGCGCTCTCCGGCCTCAGTTCCGTCGTCAAAAAGGCGCCCGAGATCGATCCGCGCCGGCCGGGCGCGAGGCTTCCCGTCGACGATGTGCCGCGCGAGGTCGTTCCCCTGATCCTTGCCTTCAACAGCATTCTCGAACGGCTGGAGGAGCAGTTTCGGGCGCGGCAGCGTTTTCTCATCGATGCGGCGCATGAGTTGCGAACGCCGATTGCCATCATGCAGACCCGGATCGAGGGTTTGCCCGGGCCGGAACAGCAGCGCCTGATGGAGGATGTCGCGCGGCTTGGGGAAACCACCGAACAGCTTCTGGCCTTCGAACGCAACGATCAGGTGAACGACCGGCGCGAGACGGTGGACCTTGTCGAGATGGCACGCACCGTCGTCGCCGATCTTGCGCCGCTTGCGCTCTCGGCGGGCTATGACATCTCCTTCGAGACGCAGAGCGCGCGATACGAGGTGCAGGGCAACCCGTTCACCCTGCCACGCGCCATCAGCAATATCGTGCGCAATGCCATCGATCACGGTGGAAACAGTGGGACGATCCATGTTTCGGTTCTCGTCAACGGCGAAATCGCGATTTCCGACGAGGGACGGGGAATAGCCGAAGACCAGCAGGAGCGGATTTTCGAGCCTTTTTACCGCATCACGCCGCGCAGCACCGGGGCAGGGCTTGGGCTCAGCCTCGTCAAGCAGATCGTCGCCAATCACGACGGGCGAATCTTCCTGGACAGCAGCGCCTTCGGAAGCACCTTCCGGTTGCGTTTTTGAGCCCGTCCTGAATGTCATACCAAGGCGTAATTGTAATGTTGCCGCAATTTTCGCCGTCGTACCGTGTGGGCGGGGGTTCAACCATGCCAACCGGAGTATATGCAGTGAAACAGCAGTGGAATCTGTTTGCCCGGGCTTCCGGCGATAAGGCGGCCCGGAGCCGCGGCATCGCCTTTGCGACCTTGCCCTTCGCCATCATCATGTCCGGCTGCACCTCCGTGCCGCTCAAGGAGGGCGGCACGCTGACCTCCTATGCGCAACTGAGCCCCGCCAAGGGCAAGTTCACCAAATCGCGGAGCTTCGTGGACGCCTATGGCTTGGCGGCGGTTAAAACCGTTGCCATCGTGCCGACCACATTTTCCTTCGCCGCCTCGTCGCGCGTCACATCGGAAAAGGACCGCGCGCTTGTCTCGAACGCGCTTGATCGTGCCATCTGCGTGGCGCTCAGCGACAAGTACCGCATCGCCGCGCTTGGCCAGCCGGCGGACATGACGGTGCGCACCGTCATCACCGATCTGGTGCCGACCGACAAGACCATGGCGGGGGTATCGACGGCGGTGTCGCTCGGCAGCAGTTTTGTCCTGCCGGTCAGTGTGCCGCGTCTGCCCTTCGGGCTCGGCGGTCTGGCCGTCGAGGCGGAAGCGGTGGATAACACCGGTGTCCAGCGTGCGGCAGCCATCTGGTCCAAGGGCGCGAATTCCATCACCAGCGACCCCCGTGTATCGGAAATCGGCGATGCTTATGGACTTGCGGCTGATTTCTCCAATTATTTCGCGCGCATTCTGGTGACGGGCAAGGTTTCCGACGGGCTGAACCTCTCCATTCCCTCCGGCCATCGCATTCGGTCCGCTCTGGGCGGAAAACCGAAATATGTCGAATGTGACGCCTATGGCCGGTCACGCGGCTTGAAGGGCATGGTGGCCGACAAGTTCGGCGCACCACCGGAATGGACCGACAGACACGCAGGGGCGGCATCGCGATAAGTCAGCCGCCACATCTCTGGTCGCGCGCATTGCGATGTGCGCGATCATCCGGCCGAGCCATCATGATGCGAGACCGAGTTTCTGAAGGCCGCATTCGCGGACGATCTCGGAAATATGGGCGAACTGCGCCGAAAGCGGATTGCTCTTGCGCCAGACCATGCCGATGGTGCGGGACGGGCGCGGTTCCGCCAGACGGAACACCGAGACGGTGGATTGCCGCGTTTCCATATCGACCGCCATCTGCGGAATGAGCGTGACGCCGATACCCGCGCCGACCATCTGCACCAGCGTGGAAAGCGAACTGCCCTCCATCAGCACGCGCGGCGGCGCATTCGTGGTGCTGCAAAAAGAGAGTGCCTGGTTGCGGAAACAATGGCCTTCCTCCAGCAGCAGCAGGCGCATTTCACCCAGCTTGTCGGCACTCGGAACCGGCATGCCGGCATCCTCCATCGGCCGCACCAGAATGAATTCCTCCGAAAACAGCGGAACTTCTTCCAGAGCGGGTTCCGAGACGGGCAGCGCAACGATCGCCATGTCGAGCCGGGCTTCCAGAAGGTCTTCGATGAGCTTCTGCGTTACCGCCTCGCGCGGGCGTGCCTCCAGTCCGGGATAGTGCCGGGTCAGCGTCTTGATTACCTGCGGCAAAAGATAGGGCGCGACGGTGGGAATGACGCCGATGCGCAGGCGGCCGCTGAGCGGGCCATGCCCCGCGCGCGCCAGATCCTGCAATTCGTCCACCGACCGCAGGATCGCGCGGGTGCGCTCGGCGAATTCTTCGCCAAGTGCCGTCAGCCGGATCTGGCGGCTGCCCCGTTCAACGAGCGGCGCGCCGATCAGTTCCTCCAGTTCGCGGATCTGCAAGGATAGTGCAGGCTGGGAGATGGCGCAGGCCTCCGCCGCGCGCCCGAAATGGCCGATCTTGGCCAGCGCATCGAAATAACGGAGATGTTTCATGGAGAGGGCAATCATAAGCTCAGCATATCGCAGCCTTTAGAATATACAATTGGAAATTATGGAACCCGGCTGTTAGTCATCTTCATGACAGAAAGAGGCTGTAGCTGTGAAAGATCAGAAGCGTCGTTGCGGGGTTTTCCCAGGGTCCGTCGCGGGCTAGAATTCCAGCATGCTGCACATGTCGAATTGATTATTTCGTTTAATTGCTAAACCCATCGGAGGGCGAAATGGACGCAACTTCAAAACCGGCTGGCAAGTGTCCCGTCATGCATGGAGGCAATACGGCCTCTGGCAAATCGGTGACCGAATGGTGGCCGAACGCGCTGAACCTCGACATCCTGCATCAGCACGATACCAAGACCAATCCGCTCGGCACCTCCTTCAACTATCGTGAAGCGCTGAAGACGCTCGACGTGGAGGCCCTGAAGGCCGATCTGCGCGCCCTGATGACCTACAGCCAGGAATGGTGGCCGGCCGACTGGGGCAGCTATGTCGGCATGATGGCGCGCGTTACCTGGCATGCCGCCGGTTCCTATCGTGTGACCGACGGTCGCGGTGGTGCCAACACCGGTAACCAGCGTTTTGCACCGCTCAATTCCTGGCCGGACAATGTCAACACCGACAAGGGCCGCCGCCTGCTGTGGCCGATCAAGAAGAAATACGGCAACAAGATTTCCTGGGCCGATCTCATTGCGCTCGCCGGCACGATCGCTTACGACGTCGCCGGTCTGAAGACCTTCGGTTTCGCCTTCGGCCGCGAAGATATCTGGGCTCCGGAAAAGGACACCTATTGGGGTGATGAAAAGGAATGGCTGGCGCCGAGCGACGGCCGTTATGGCGATGTGAGCAAGCCCGAGACGCTGGAAAACCCGCTTGCCGCCGTGCAGATGGGCCTCATCTACGTCAACCCGGAAGGTGTCAACGGCAAGTCCGATCCGCTGGCGACGGCGGCGCAGATGCGCGAAACCTTTGCCCGCATGGGCATGGATGACGAGGAAACCGTTGCCCTGACCGCCGGCGGCCACACCATCGGCAAGTCGCACGGCAATGGCAGCGCCGCCAATCTCAGCCCCGATCCGGAAGCTGCAGGCCCGGAATATCAGGGTCTCGGCTGGATCAATACCAAGGGCCGCGGCATCGGCCGTGACACTGTTGTTTCGGGTATCGAAGGCGCGTGGACAAGCGAGCCCACCAAGTGGGACAACGGCTTCTTCGACATGCTGTTCAAGCATGAGTGGACCTTGACGCATAGCCCCGCCGGTGCGTCGCAATGGGCGCCGATCACCATCGCCGAAGAGGACAAGCCGGTCGACGTCGAGGATGCCTCGATCCGCACCATTCCGATGATGACCGATGCCGACATGGCCCTGAAGGTCGATCCGATCTACCGCGAGATTTCGCTGAAGTTCAAGGACGATCAGGACCATTTCTCCGAGGTCTTCGCCCGCGCATGGTTCAAGCTGACGCATCGCGACATGGGGCCGAAGTCCCGTTACATCGGCCCGGATGTTCCGGCTGAAGACCTGATCTGGCAGGATCCGATCCCGGCAGGTTCGACGAGCTACGATGTCGCTGCCGTCAAGGCGAAGATCGCTGCTTCCGGCCTTTCGGTTGCCGATCTGGTTTCGACCGCATGGGACAGCGCCCGCACCTTCCGTGGTTCGGACAAACGCGGCGGCGCCAATGGCGCACGCATTCGTCTGGCACCGCAGAAGGATTGGGAAGGCAACGAGCCCGCCCGTCTTTCCCGCGTGCTCTCGGTTCTCGAGCCGATTGCCCTTGAAACCGGCGCAAGCATTGCCGATGTGATCGTTCTGGCCGGCAATTACGGTGTGGAGCAGGCGGCGAAAGCGGCCGGTTTCGACATCGCCGTGCCTTTCGCGGCTGGCCGTGGTGACGCTTACGCCGAACAGACGGATGCCGACAGCTTCGCGCCGCTCGAGCCGCTGGCAGATGGTTTCCGCAACTGGGTCAAGAAGGACTATGTGGTCAGCCCCGAAGAGCTGCTGCTCGACCGTGCGCAGCTTCTCGGCCTCACCGCGCCGGAACTGACCGTCCTCATTGGTGGCCTGCGCGTCATCGGCGCCAATTACGGTGGTGCGGCGCACGGCGTCTTCACCGACAAGCCGGGTGCGCTGACGACGGATTTCTTCACGACGCTGACGGACATGGCCTATTCCTGGGTTCCGACCGGCAACAATCTCTATGAGATCCGTGATCGCAAGACCGGCGCAGCCAAATATTCGGCGACCCGTGTCGATCTCGTGATTGGCTCCAACTCCATCCTGCGCGCCTATGCGGAAGTTTATGCGCAGGACGACAGCAGGGAAAAATTCGTCCGCGACTTCATCGCCGCCTGGACGAAGGTGATGAACGCCGACCGTTTCGACCTGCTCTGAGCGGAAAGCCTGTTCGCCGAAAAAACAACACCTCCCCGAGCGATCGGGGAGGTGTTTTTATTTCTCGCCGTCGAGATCAACGGCACGCCATATTCATCGGTCAGCGATGGCCCGAGGGCGGAACCTGCCGTTCAGGTGACGATTTTTCGTTTTTTCCCGAAGGCGTCTTTCCGTTCTTCTCATTTTCATGGGCATCGGGGCCGGCAACAATCACGCCACGGCCCTGCTCTTCGCGTTTCTTGTCGGCGAAGTTGCCCGTTTCCTTTTTCTCGCTCATCACTGTCTCCCTTGGTTCTGGTTCGTCCATGACACAACGGATGACGAAGGGGTGGGTTCCAGACAGGGCGTTACGCTATTGGCGGAAATTCACGGCCAAGCGGCATAGGAATGGGGAGGAATATCTTGTGCCCGCATCGCTTCCCTGCGGAACCGGCCGGGAGATCTGCCCTCCTTGCGGGTGAAAAAGCGGTTGAAATAACCCGGATCCTGAAACCCCAAACGAAACGCGATTTCAGCAACTTGCAGGGAAGAGTTCAGAAGAAGATCGCGCGCTTCCGCGAGCAGTTCGCGATGAATGTAGGCCTGCGGTGAAAGGCCTGTCGCGTTTTTGATGATCGAGCCCAGCCGGTCGCGGCTGATACCAAGGTGGTGGGCATAGTCATCGACGCTCCAATGGTTGCGTTTATATTGCGCGACCAGCAGAACAAAACGTTCCGTCATGCTCGACGGCAGGGAAACCGCGCCGATTTCCGCTGTAGCATGCTGGCATATGCGGATCAGCGCGACGGAAAGAAGATTGGTGATGATCGTTTCCGTGGCCGCTGTTGGTCTGAGGTTTTCAGTGGCGATGGTTTCCAGATAACCTGCCAGCTCCGCATGATCCCTCTCCGCAAGTGTCTCAGTCAGAACCCGTTGCAGGCCATTGCGAAGGGTGATTGCGCTTGTCCCTGCCGGCATTGCATGCGCAAGGCCGATTTCCGAGGCGGAAAGCAGCGAGGCGCGGCCTCCCGCCTCCAGTCGCAGGCGCCCGGTAAGGCCCGCGGGCAGCCAAGCCAATCCCGGTGCGGGCAAGGCAATGGTTTCGCCTTCCCGAATGATTTGCGCATGGCCGGCGGCAAGAAGGATGAGATGGGCATTACCCGCCGTCAGTTTGACCTCGCTTACCCGCAGCGAGGAATTCAACATCCGCGCCAGCGTGGCCTGGCCGTTGCCGGCATTGTGATTTTGAAACGCCATTCAACCCTCAAAAGTACAATAAGCAGCCATACTAGTGCATTTTATCAGGGGCTGTCGTTGCTAAACTTCGGTCATAACGGGCGGAAGACCTTGAGGAGAAGGTCGCCCGACAGGAGGAGACATATGCAGACTGTCAATCTTTTTATCGGCGGCGACCATTGCCCGGCTACAGGCGGCAAGCGCTTCGAACGCCATAATCCCATCACCGGTGAGGTGGCGACCGACGCGGCGGCGGCGACGCCGGAGGATGCGACGCGTGCGGCCGATGCCGCAGCCGCCGCCTTTCCGGTCTGGTCGGCAACGCCGCCCGGCGAACGCCGCCGGCTGCTCCTTGCGGCGGCGCAGGCGCTTCTCGCCGCCGGGCCGGATATCACGCAGGCGATGAAGGAAGAGATCGGCGCGACGGACGCCTGGGCCGGCTTCAATGTGAAGCTTGCCAGCGACATGCTGGTCGAGGCGGCGAGCCTGACGACCCAGATCAAGGGCGAGATCATCCCCTCCAACCGGCCGGGCACCATGGCAATGGCGGTTCGTCAGCCAGCCGGCGTCGTGCTCTCCATCGCGCCATGGAACGCGCCGGTCATTCTCGGTGTGCGCTCCATCGCGACGCCGCTTGCCTGCGGCAATACGGTGGTGATGAAGACATCAGAACTCTGCCCACGCACCCATGCGCTGATCATCGAAGCGGTCGCTTCCGCTGGCCTGCCGAAGGGCGTGCTGAATGCGGTTTCCAATGCGCCGGAAGATGCGGCGAAAATCGTCGAAACGTTGATCGCCCATCCGGCGGTCCGAAGGGTGAATTTCACCGGCTCCACCCGCGTCGGCCGGGTGATTGCCGAAACGGCGGGTCGCTACCTGAAACCCGCCTTGCTGGAATTGGGCGGCAAGGCGCCCTTCATCGTGCTTGACGATGCCGACATCGATGCGGCCGTCTCGGCGGCGGCCTTCGGTGCTTACATGAACCAGGGTCAGATCTGCATGTCGACGGAACGCATCATCGTGCTCGACAGCGTCGCCGATACCTTCGTGGACGCTTTCGCCGGAAAAGCGGCAAGCCTGAAGGCCGGCGATCCGCGCGAAGGAAAAACCCCGCTCGGCTCGCTGGTCAGCGCCGAGGCAAGTTCGCGCATTCGCGCGCTGGTGGATGACGCCGTCTCCAAGGGCGCGCGGCTTGTGGCAGGCGGCGGCGGCAACGGCACCATGCTGGATGCAATCGCCGTCGATGGGGTCACGCCGGCCATGCGGCTTTATTCAGAGGAAAGCTTCGGCCCGGTCGTCTCTATCATCCGGGCGGGCAGCATCGATGAGGCGGTGAGCATCGCCAATGAAACCGAATTCGGCCTTTCCGCTGCGATTTTCGGCCGGGATCAGGCGCGGGCGCTGTCCGTCGCCGCGCGCATTGAAAGCGGCATTTGCCACATTAACGGCCCCACCGTTCATGACGAGGCGCAGATGCCTTTCGGCGGCGTCAAGGCCTCTGGTTACGGCCGCTTCGGTGGTACGGCGGGTATTGCGGAATTCACCGAACTGCGCTGGGTCACGCTGCAGGATGGTCCGCTGCATTATCCGATCTGAACTGGAAGAAGTGCTGGCCGGCGGGCGGCATCATCGCCGCTCGTCGATCAGCCAGCTGGTGAGTTTTTTTACCGCACTATCGCTGCTTTTCGGCCGTATCAGCCAGTAGCCGCGGCCCGGCGCATCAAGGCTTGGGCCTGCGGTCACCAGCACCCCCGCCTCGAGCAACGGATCGACCAGCCCGGCCCAGCCGAGCGCGAAACCCTGTTCGCCGATCGTTGCCTGAACCACCATGGTGTAATTGTTGAAGCTGATATCGCCGCCATCATGTTCGGCGCCCCTCAACACGCCGAAATGCCGGAAATAGGCGGGCCAGTCGAACCAGTGCGCCTGTGAGGTGTTTTCGAGATGGATGAGCTTCCGCCGTGAAAAATCCGCAACGCCCGAGGGGGCCGTTGCCTCTGCCAAAAGCGCCGGGGCACAGACGGGCGTGACTTTTTCCGAAAGCAGCAGCACCGCCCCGTCACCCGCCTCCTGCCGCGTGCCGAAAATGATCATCACGTCGCTGTCATGTTTGCCCTGTCCGAGCGGGTCCTGCGTGGCGACGATCTGGATGTTGATATCGGGGTTCAGCGCCCGAAAACCATGCATGCGCGGGATGAGCCAGAGAGACGAGAAGGCGTAGTCCGTATGCAGGCGGATTGTCTGCCGTTCTGCCGTGTGGCGCAGCTGGTGGACGAGGAGATCGATGGCGTCGACATTGCGCGAGACGATATCGAACAGCTTTTGCCCCTCGGCCGTCAGCTCAATGCCACGGTGTTTGCGGCGGATGAGAGCCACGCCCAGCTCATCCTCCAGCCTGCGGATCTGATAGCTGACGGCGGGCTGTGTCAGCCGCAGCGATCCCGCCGCCGCCGTCAGGCTGCCGCGGCGGGCAATTTCGGTGAAAATGCGCATCCATCCGAGATCGAGCGGCCGGTCTGACATTAAGAATCCTTATATCAACTATCGAAAAATACCCGCTTCACAGCCAAAAACAATGTGGTGTTCAATAAACACAACTAATAAAAGGGGAGCCGCAATGAAAACCAATTCTCGTTTCTTCCGCATTGCCGCCGGTCTGTTTCTGTCCGTGGCGACCTTCTCCACCCCACTTCATGCGGCCGACGACGCGGCCTGCAAGACGATCCGCCTCAGTGATCCCGGCTGGACCGACATCACCGCGACGAATGGCGTCGCCGCCGTGCTTCTGGATGCGCTGGGTTATGAAGCCGACGTCAAGACGTTGTCGGTGCCGATCGGCTATCAGGCCATGAAAAACGGTGAGATCGACGTCTTCCTCGGCAACTGGATGCCGGCGCAGAAATCCTTCGTCGACGATTTGAATGCTGCGAAAGCCGCCGAGGTGATGATAAAGAACCTTGAAGGTGCCAAGTTCACGCTGGCGGTGCCGGCCTATATGGCGGAAAAGGGCGTCAAGGATTTTGCCGATCTCGCCAAACATGCGGGCGAATTCGAAAGCAAGATTTACGGCATCGAGCCGGGCGCGCCGGCCAACCAGAATATCCAGAAGATCATCGACGCCAATGATTTCGGCCTGAAGGGCTGGCAGCTCGTCGAATCCGGCGAGCAGGCCATGCTGGCGCAGGTTGAGCGCGCGGGCAGGGACAAGAAGGCAGTGGTTTTCCTTGCCTGGGCGCCGCATCCGATGAATGAGAAGATCGATATCGCCTATCTCTCCGGCGGTGACGCCTATTTCGGTCCGAATTTCGGCGGCGCGGAGGTCTATACGCTTGCCCGCACCGGCTGGCCGCAGCAATGCCCGAATGCGGCGACGCTGTTCAAGAACCTGAAATTCGATATCGGCATGGAAAATAGCCTGATGGGCTCCATTCTTGGCGGCGAGGATTCCAAGGCGGCAGCTGCGGTCTGGCTGAAGGCCAATCCGAAAGCGCTGGACGGCTGGCTGCAGGGTGTCACCACGCTGGACGGCAAGCCGGGTGCGGATGCCGTCAAGGGCAAGCTTGGCCTCTAAACCGGAAACTGGAAATGCCGCGTCCCAATATCCTGATCCTGATGGCCGACCAGTTCAACGGGACGTTTTTTCCCGATGGCCCGGCCGATTTTCTCCATGCGCCGCATCTGAAGGCCCTGGCGGAGCGGTCTGTCCGCTTCGCCAACACCTATACGGCAAGCCCGCTCTGCGCGCCGGCCCGGGCCTCCTTCATGTCCGGGCAATTGCCCAGCCGCACGCGGGTTTATGACAATGCTGCCGAATTCGCCTCCGATATCCCGACCTATGCCCATCATCTGCGGGCGGCGGGTTATTACACCGGCCTTTCGGGAAAGATGCATTTCGTTGGGCCGGACCAGTTGCATGGCTTCGAGGAGCGCCTGACGACGGATATCTATCCGGCGGATTTCGGCTGGACGCCGGACTATACCAAGCCCGGCGAGCGTATCGACTGGTGGTATCACAATCTCGGTTCGGTCACCGGCGCGGGCGTCGCCGAAATCACCAACCAGATGGAATATGACGACGAGGTGGCCTATCACGCCACCCGCAAGCTTTACGACCTGTCGCGCCGTCTCGACGAACGGCCGTGGTGCCTGACGGTCAGCTTCACCCACCCGCACGACCCCTATGTGGCGCGGCGCAAATTCTGGGATCTCTATGAGGATTGCCCGGCGCTCGATCCGCAGACGGAGGCAATCCCCTTCGATCAGCAGGATCCGCATTCGAAGCGGCTGCTGGAGGCCTGCGATCATGAGGCGTTTGAGATCACAGGCGAGCAGATACGCCGGGCGCGCCGCGGTTATTTCGCCAATATCTCCTACATCGACGAGAAGATCGGCGAAATCCTCGACGTGCTGAAGGCGACGCGGATGGAGGAGGACACCATTATCCTCTTCCTGTCCGACCATGGCGATATGCTCGGCGAGCGCGGGCTGTGGTTCAAGATGTGCTTTTTCGAGGGCTCGGCCCGTGTGCCGCTGATGATAGCCGCACCCGGCTGGCAGCCGGCCCTGATCAATGCCCCGGTCTCGACGCTGGATGTCACGCCGACGCTCTGCGGTCTGGCAGGTCTCGATATCACCTCGCTCAAACGCTGGACGGACGGTGAGGATCTGGCAGCTCTGGCCGCAGGCACTGGTGAGCGTGGTCCAGTGCCGATGGAATATGCCGCCGAAGGCTCGATCGCTCCGCTCGTCGCCATTCGCGATGGCCGCTACAAGCTGTCGGTCTGCGAAGCCGATCCGCCGCTGCTCCACGATCTCGAGGCTGATCCGGAAGAGCGCATCAACCTTGCCGGCGATCCCGCTTTCAGCGATGTGCTTTCATCGCTTTCCGCCGAGATAGGCCGGCGCTGGCAGCTCCCCGTCTTCGATGCCGCCGTGCGTGAAAGCCAGGCGCGGCGCTGGGTGGTCTACAAGGCGCTGCGTAACGGCGCTTATTATCCGTGGGACTACCAGCCGCTGCAGAAAGCGTCGGAACGCTATATGCGCAACCATATGGACCTTAACGTGCTGGAGGAAAACCAGCGTTTTCCGCGCGGGGAATGATGCGGGCAGGGAACCTCACGCGGCGGCGGTCACCCTCGGTGCTCCGCCTGCCGCCTGCACGGCAAGGCTTCCCGCTGCAATACCGGCCTCAAGGCACAGTTTTTCTTTCTCTCGCCGCAGCCAGGCATCGATGAAGCCGGCATTGAACGCATCGCCCGCGCCGGTTGTGTCGACCACCGGGACCTTCTGAGCTGCCTCATGGTGAAGCCCGGCGACGGAAGACACCCATGCACCTTGTGCGCCGCCTTTGAGGGCGACGATCGGAAAAGCCTGCGCCAATGCCCTGATGGCCGCTTCCGGTTCAGAATGACCAGTGATCGCTTCGGCCTCTTCAAGATTGGGCAAAAACACGTCGACACCTGCACAGGCTTCGAGCAGCCCCTTGTCGTAGATCAGCGACGCGTCCCAACTAGGATCAAGAGAAACGGACAATCCGTTTGCCTTGGCACGCGCGACGAGATCGGGCATCTCATGCAGAGTAGCGAATTCGGCGATGTGCAGATGTCCTGCCTTGTCCCATGCTAAGGCCGCATCCAGCGTCGAAGGCCGGGCGGCACCGGCGCGGCGCGTCAGAAATGCCCGGTCCTGACCGACCACTGTCGCCACGGTGACTTGCGGCCCGGCATCTGTTGCATGTTCCAGAAATTGCAGGTCTACGCCACTTTGTGCCATTTTCTCACCGATATCGCGCGAAAACGTATCGGTGCCGAGCCTTGCCAGCAGTGCAACGGGGCGGCCTATATGGGCGAAATGTGCGGCGGCAATGAAGGCTCCGCCGCCGGCCGCTATTTCCATGTCGCGGGCAAACAATTCCCGTCCGAGCACGGGCAATTCATCGAGCCCGGTGAAAATGAGGTCGCAATAGATCCGGCCGATGCTGATGACGGCTGATTTTTCTGTTGTCATCATGCGCGGCCCAGAAGCTTTTCCGTTTTCGCATCGAAAAGATAAAGCGCGCCTGTCTCCGCCCGGCATTGCAACCGGCTGCCGACAGCGGGAATGGATTTTCCTCTCGCCGTGGCGATCACCGAGGTCGTGTCGGTATCCAGATGGACCAGCGTTTCCGGGCCGAGCGGCTCGACAGCGGTTACGGTCCCCTCGAGCATAAAGGTTCCCTGCGGAGCTTCGCTTTCTCCAACCAGCAGGTCATGCGGGCGAACACCGATCAGAAGATCGCCCGTGGCGGAGGGGGCAACGCTGTTGGTTGTTCTTGAACCCCGCAGCAGGTTCATGGAGGGGCTGCCGATAAAGCGGGCGGTGAAGACATCGACAGGCGTTTCGTAGAGTTCCGTCGGCGTGCCGACCTGCAGGATATGACCATCCTTCATCACCACGATCCGGTCCGCCATGGTCATGGCTTCCACCTGATCATGGGTGACGTAAACGGTAGTCGTCTTAAGACGCTGGTGCAAACGCTTGATTTCGATGCGCATTTGCGATCTCAGTTGCGCATCGAGATTGGAGAGCGGCTCGTCGAAAAGAAAGGCTGCGGGATCACGTACCATGGCGCGACCGATGGCGACGCGCTGCCGCTGGCCGCCCGACAGGGCGGCGGGGCGGCGATCGAGCAGGGCTTCAAGCCCCAGCACCCGGCCGGCCTCTTCGATGCGCCGGTTCTTTTCCGTCTTGTCGAGCTTTGCGGTATAGAGCCCGAAGCCAATATTCTGGCGAACCGTCATATGCGGGTAGATCGCATAGTTCTGGAAGACCATGGCGATGTTACGCTGTTTCGGTTCTTTCTCGTTGACGACGTTTCCGGCGATCTTCAGCGTGCCGTCGGAAATCTCTTCCAGCCCCGCGATCATGCGCAGTGTGGTGGATTTTCCACAGCCGGACGGGCCGACAAAAACGACAAATTCACCGTCTTCAATGGCAAGGTCGATGCCCTTGACCGCTTCCACCTTGCCGTAGCGCTTCACGAGTTGATTGAGTTCGATTGTCGCCATTATCGCGCTCCCGTCAGGGCGGTGAATTTCTCTGCCAGTTCGGCGGCCTTTGCTGCTTCGTGATCGGCGGATCGCTGTGCTTCCGCTGCAAAAGCACCGAGCCTGTCGCGATAGGCCGCAATCGCTTCCCGCATGGGTTCGGGTGCCGGGCCGCCGAAGCGGGCGCGCACGGCGACGAAGTGCTCCGGCGAGACGATCTGCCTGAACTTTTCCTCGTCGATGCCGGTCTCGCGTCCTGTCAGCTCGCTGAAAGCCCTAAGGAACGGCTGGTAACCGTCATTCGGCAGATCGCCCTTCAGCGCGACGACGCTTTTGGCGACGGTCGCGGCAATCTCATGCGCCTGGCGGAACGACAGGTCTTCGATGCGGACAAGTGAATCCGCCAGTTCCGTGATGGTGATGCAGGACCGGCGAATATTCTGGTCGACCCGCTCAGGATCGATGCTGATCTGGCCAACGAGGCTGGCGAGGAGATCGAGAACCCGGCCGGCAGAAGTGAAGGCCTCGTAACCCATGCCCTGCGTCTCGCCCTCACTGTCATTCATGTCGGTGAAGGGCGTATTGTGCATCACATCCAGCACGGTCCGCGCCCGGCCGAATGTCTGGCTGGCGAGGTGGCGCAGATGCTCGATCGGCACCGGGTTGCGCTTCTGCGGCATGATCGAAGAAATCTGCACCAGCGAATTCGGCACATAGATCTGGCCGACCTCAAAACTCGTCCAGAACTGGAAATCCTGAATGAGCCTGCCGAGATGCAGGAACATCAACTCGATCGCGCCATAGGTTGCCGTCGTATAATCGACGGCGGCGATGCAGGAATAGGAATTGCGCAGCGGCGCGGCAAAGCCCAGCAATTCGGCAACCCGCGCCCGATCGATGGGAAAGCCCGAGGTCGTGATAGCGGCAGCGCCCATCGGTGAAAGATCGACGATGCGGCGTGCCTCCGCGAAGCGGTCGATATCCCTGATCAACACTTCGATGGCGGCGGAGAGATAGTGGCCGAAGGTGGTGGGCTGGGCTGGCTGCCCATGCGTATAGGCCACGATCAGCGTGGATTGATTACGCTCGGCGGCATCGATCAGCGCTTTCAGCAGAACACGCGCCTTGGCGGTGAGCGTGTCGATCTTGTCCCTCAGGCCGATCTTGAACAGCGTGTGATCGATATCGTTACGCGAACGGGCCGTGTGCAGGCGGCCGGCGACATCGACGCCGATGCGGGCTTTCAGTTCCTTCTCGATCAGGAAGAAGAAATCCTCGACTTCGCCGGTATAGACGAGCTCAGATGGCTCGATGGTCCTGTCGATATCCTCAAGCGCGCCGGCGATCTTCGCCGCTGTTTCGGCATCGAGAATGCCGGTTTCGCGCAGCATGACCAGATGAGCGCGGTCTATGCGGCGGAAGCCGTCGACATGGTGGTTCTTGGCGCCGTCGAAAAGCGGGCGCAGCACGGTTTCCTTGTAGACAGCGTCGGGAAACTTGCTGGTATCCGACTGGCGCGGGTTGATATCGGCCATGATATTATCCTTTCAGGCCCGCCAGCATCACACCGCGCACGATGTAGCGTTGCAGGACGATGAAGACGATGAGGGTAGGGATGGTCGCAATGGCTGCGCCCGTCATGATCATTTCCCACTGGATCTGCTGTTCCACGGCAAAGCTCGAAAGACCGACCGGCAGGGTGTAAAGTTCCTTGCTTGTCGTGACGATCAGCGGCCAGAAAAAGGCTGTCCAGTTGCCGAGGAAGGTGAAGATCGCGAGTGCGGAGAGCGCCGGCGTGACGAGCGGCAGGGCGACTTTCCACCAGATCTGGAATTCATTCAGCCCATCAACGCGCGCAGCCTCGATGAAATCGTTCGGAACCGTCTCGAAGAACTGCTTCATCAGGAAGGTGCCGAAGGCCGTCATCATGCCGGGGAACATGATACCCCAGTAGCTGTCGAGCCATCCGAGCTGGCTGGACATCAGATACCAGGGAATGACCAGCATTTCGGTCGGTATCATCAGCGTCGACAGGATGGCGAGGAAGATGAAATAACGGCCGCGGAACTCGAACTTCGCCAGTGTGTACCCGACCAGACTGTCGAAGAAGCAGTTGGACACCGTAACGATGACCGCAACCAGCATCGAGTTGAAGAACCAGCGCAGGAAACGGCCGTCGGCCATGACGGTGATGTAGTTTGCAAGCGTCGGCGCTGCCGGAATGAGCCTGAGATCATAGACCTGATCCGCCGTCTTGAACGAGGTCGCGAACATGAAGAGCAGCGGCGAAACCATGATCAGGCCGCCGATGAACAGCAGCGTCCAGGCGAGAATGCGGCCGGGGCGGATGCGGGCGTGGGAGAGTGGCGACGCTTCGCTCATTTCTTTTCCCTCAGGACCCAGAGCTGGATCAGCGATACGACGAGAAGAATGGTGAACAGGACGACCGTCTGCGCTGCGGCATAGCCCATCGCATAGGAGTTGAACGCGGTCTGGTAGATCATCAGCACCAGCGGTTTGGTGGAACCGAGCGGTCCGCCCGGATCATTGGTGGTCATGTTATAGACCTGGTCAAAAATGCGCAGGAAGCCGATCGAGGAAAACACCACGAGGAAAACGGTGGTGGGTTTCAGAAGCGGCAGGGTGATCTTGCGCAGGATCGCCCATTCGCCGAGCCCGTCGATGCGGGCGGCTTCGTAAAATGTCGTCGGAATGGCGCGCAGGCCGGCCATGAAGATGATGATCTGGAAACCGAGGCCCGCCCAGATGGCGGTTACCATGACGGAATAAAGCGCCTGATCGGTAGAGCGAATAAATGGTTGCTGGGGAATGCCGATCATGCCGAGCACGTCGTTGATGATGCCGATGGGCGGCGGCTGATAGAACCAGCGCCAGACCCAGGCCATGGCGGCGGCCGTCGTCAGATAGGGCAGGAAATAAAGCGCGCGGATGAAACCGTGCAGAATGCGCACTCGGTCGAGATAAAAGGCGATGACGAAGGCGAGCACGAGGCTGATCGGCGTGCCGACGATCAGATAGGCGAAGGTGTTCTTGAACACCTTCCAGAATTGCGGGTCCTTGAACAGCTTCGCGTAATTGGCGATGCCGATGAACTTTGCTGGCCTGAGCAGGTCCCAGTTGGTGAAGGACAGATAGAAAGCCTGCAGTGTCGGATAAAAACGGATGACGCTGTAAAACAGGATCGGGATCGCCAGAAAGCTCCAGATCC
This sequence comes from Agrobacterium tumefaciens, assembly GCA_017744915.1. Classification (GTDB taxonomy): domain Bacteria; phylum Pseudomonadota; class Alphaproteobacteria; order Rhizobiales; family Rhizobiaceae; genus Agrobacterium; species Agrobacterium tumefaciens_I. The sequence goes on along the minus strand of JAGIAH010000006.1, from coordinate 94,163 downwards.
ACAAAAGCCGTTTCGTGCGCATGGAAAGGCGATCTCCAAAGGAGCCGCCGGGGCGGCCGGATGCCGCCCCCTGTTGATCTATCGCTGTCATGGTCTGGCCTGCGGTTTTCAGGGTTTCGCCGCGTCGATGATTTCCTGCTCGGCTTCGGCTGCCTGCTTGATGGAATCTTCGACGGACTGACCTTCGAGAAGCACCCGGTTGGTCATGTCGATGGCGTTCTGCCGCTGGGCGGCTTCATCCATGAACAGCGTCGTATGGGCATATTCCAGACCCTTCAGGAACGGCGCGTAGATCGGGTCCTTCAGGTTTGCTTCGGTCAGCGCCGCGGAGCGCCGTGCCGGCAGTTCACCCACCGTCTTCAGCCAGATCGCCATGGCTTCCGGCGAGGAGATATAGGCGAGGAACTTCTTGGACGCCTCAAGCTCTTCACCGGTCGTCTTGGCGCTGATGCCGTTGGCGAAATAGCTCGCATAGTTGGAGCGGATATTCTTGTCGTTGGTGGGAAGCTCGGTCACGCCCCACTCGAAATCCTTGATGGTGCGGAACGAACCGAGCCGGAAGGTGCCGTCGATGGTCATGCCGGCCTTGCCGGCACGGAAGGCGGCCTGGCCCTCATCCATGAAGCCCACCTGGCCGATCTTCTTTTCAAGCTGCAGGCTGGTATAGAATTTCAGGGCCTGGATACCCGGCTCGCTATTATAGGTCACTTTCTGGTCATTGTCGGTATAGGGCTCGCCGCCATACTGGCGGATGAGCACCTCACGCCACCACTGGTGATCCTGACCGCCCATGTCGAGCGTGGAACCGGCAACGGTGAGGTTTCCGGCGGCGTCGTGCTTGGCGATCTTTTCCGCGGCTGCCACGAATTCATCGAGCGTCTTCGGCGGGTTGGCGGCGTCAAGGCCGGCTTCGGTGAAGAGCTTCTTGTTGTAGAAAAGCGCCAGCGAACGAACCGCCGTCGGCAGGCCGTAATAGTCGTCGCCGCGTTTCATGGCGCTGACGATCGGGAAAAATTCGCTTTCGATCTTGTCATGCGGGAATGCGTCGGCGGGCAGCGGCTGCAAGATGCCCCCGGCTGCGAACTTGTCCAGCCAGCCGTAGAACAGCTGCATCACGTCAGGGCCCTTGCCAGAAAGATTGGCGGCGATGACGCGTGTCTGGTAATCGGCGTAAGGAAAGGTCACCTGCTTGACGGTGATGTCAGGATTGGCCTTCTGGAATTCCGCGATCAGCTCATCCATGGCCTTCACGCGTGTGTCGAAGACATATTGCCAATATTCGATTTCAACCGCCTGCGCGGCGTTGAATGCAAATGTGCTGAAACCGGCGACCAAGCCGGCGAACAGAGTTGCCCTGCGCATGTAAGCCTCCATTTCCTCCGTCCGGTCTTCCGGATGCGGAGTGATCGTTCCCTTTATCCGCGCTTTCGCGCGCGCTCATCGATTTGCCGGCAACGGAGTTTCCTCTTCCGCCCCAAACAAGCCTGACCCCCGGTCGCTCTCTACGGTTCTCTGAAGGCGCGCATTTGTCAATAAGATAATTTACTTGAATTAATATATTGCGCTTATCGTCCATTCGACGCTATGAATTTTCCAAGAGACGGGAAGTTGAAGAGATGACGGTGCACACGGTGGACGCTTATCCCGTAGCAATCGGAAAAAATCCTGAGCGCAGCCGCGAACACAACAGGCGAGTCGTCCTCGATATCGTCCGGCGGCACGGGTCGCTCGGCCGAGCCCAGATCGCCAAGATCACGCATCTAACGCCGCAGGCGGTTGCCAATATCGTTGACGAGTTGATGGGCGAGGAATTGCTGAAGGAACTCGGCCGCCGCCGCACGGGCAGGGGGCAGCCGCCGATCCAGTTCGCCGTCAACCCGGATGGAGGGGCGACGATCGGCGTGGAAATCGCCGCCGACCATATGGTCACAGTCGGGCTCGATCTTGCCGGCGTGTTGCGTACCCATCGTGTTACCCCGCTAAAGGACACGACGCCTGAGGCCATATTCAAGACCTTTGCCGCCGAGCATGCCGCTGTTGCGAAAAATCTCGGCTGCAGGCTGCTCGGCACCGGGGTCGTCATGCCCGGCCCCTTTGAGATTGACGGCATGACCTCCGTCGGACCGACGACGCTTTCCGGTTGGGATGGCATCGATGCCCGGCAGATGCTGGGGGAAGCCTGCGGCCAGCAGGTCGTGGTGGAAAACGATGCGACGGCCGCTGCGGTCGGGGAACGGCTGTTCGGCGCGGGGCTGGCCATCCCGAATTTCTGCATGATCTATTTCGGCGTCGGTATCGGCCTCGGCATCATTCAGGACGGATCGCCCTATCGCGGCGCATTCGGAAATGCCGGCGAAATCGGCCATGTGACCGTTTCGCCAAAGGGAAGGCTTTGCCCCTCCTGCGGACAGAGTGGGTGCCTGGAAGCTTATGCCTCGGTCTACGTGCTGAAGGAAAAACTTGTCTGCGCCGGTGTCGTGGATACCGAGCTTGACGATCTGGAAGCCCTGTTCAGGGAGGGCAACCCGGTGGTGATGGAATGGATCGACGAGGCCGCCGCCCATCTGGCGCCCATGGTTGCGATGCTCGAGAACATTCTCGACCCGCAGACGGTCATTCTCGGCGGCGCGCTGCCTGAGATCATCATCAGTGAAATCATTGCGCGGATGGGGCCTTTGCCCACCTCGGTCGCGAGCCGGCGACAGCGGGAACTTCCGCGTGTCATCCACGGCAAGTCCGGGCAACTGACCGCTGCCCTCGGTGCTGCCGCCTTGCCGTTGTTCGACATCGTCACGCCAAAACTCGAGACATCCATGGGAGCCGCAGCGCAGGCACCCGGCTGAATATTGGAGGAGACCGCCATGCTTAACCCCCGGGAGCGTATCGAACGGCAGATGGCCGATCCGTGGCTTTTGCGCCTGCACCGCAAACTGAGCGCGCTAAAATCCACCGTCACCGTCATGCATACCGGCGCACACCCGGACGACGAGCAGAACGGACTTCTCGCCTATTTCCGCATGGAACTCGGCATGCGGATCATCATCGCCTGCTCGACGCGTGGTGAAGGCGGGCAGAATGCACTGGGGCCGGAGCGACTCGGCGCGCTCGGCGTCATCCGGTCGCGGGAGCTGGAGGAGGCCGCCCGCGTCATCGATGCGGATATAAGCTGGCTCGGTCACGGTCCGGCGGATATCATTCACGACTTCGGTTTTTCCAAGGATGGCGACCAGACCTTTAACCGCTGGGGGCAGCAGCGTATCGTCGAGCGGTTGGTGCGCGCCTACCGCAAGGAGCGGCCCGATATCGTCATTCCGACATTTCTCGACGTGCCGGGACAACACGGGCATCATCGCGCCATGACGCGTGCGGCAAAGAGCGCCATCGCGCTGGCCGCCGACCCCACCGCCTATCCCGAACATTTCGCCGAGGGGCTGAAACCGTGGAAGGTGGCGAAGTACTATCTTCCCGCATGGTCAGGCGGTGGCGACACCTATGATGACGAAGTGCCGCCGCCGGAAACGACGCTGACGATCAATGTTCCGGGCAGGGAGCAGGCCACCGGTGCGCAATATGACCGCATCGGCGAATGGTCGCGTTATTATCACGCCTCGCAGGGAATGGGACATTGGCCGAAGCGGGCGCAGGAGGTCTGGCCGCTGCATCTCGAACTCTCCGATGCCGTCGGTGGCGAGGAAAGCTCGATCCTCGACAGGCTGCCGTCTTCACTGTCCGACCTTGCGGCTTTTCCGGGGCTGGATGCCGAATTGGCAAAGGTGCTGGTCAAGGCCGAACAGGCAATAACCGAAGCAATAGCGGCATTCCCCGATAAGCAGCGGATAACGGCGTCACTTCTTGCGGCGGCGGCTCTTTTGCAGTCGGTCGAAGAGGCTGCAACCACGGATTTCAGGGAGCTGCACGGGCATCGGATCGCGCGCAAGCGCGCGCAGGTCGACGCCGCTATCCTGACGGCGTTCGACGTTTTCGAGCGGGCCTATGCCGAGCCGGCGGAGATCGTTCCGGGTGGGACATCGGCTCTTTCCGTGGGGCTTACGGGCAGGGCATCAGAATTTGATGTCGAGGTCACGCCCGTCCTTCCATCGGGTGTTTCATCATCCATTCAATCGCGTGGCGAGATGCTGGTCTTTTCGCTTGCCGCCGATCCGGATGCTGCTGTTTCGGGGCTTTACCAGCCCGATTGGAAAGCCTCGGGCGGCAATGGCCATGCTTCCGTGCTGCTTTCCGCAAAGGTTGAAGGCAGAAAGGTCTCGGCCGCCTTCGATCTGGAGGAGGCGTTTTTCGTAACCCCCGCGCAGTCGCTGACGATAGCGCCCGATGCCCTTCTGGTGCCGCTTGGGCAGGGGCAGGGTACACATGTCTTTCAGGCGCATATAAAGGGTGCCGATGCGCCGCTCTCGTTCAGGAATACGGGCGGCTGGAACCTGCGCAAGAACGGCGGCGACTGGATTGCCGAACGTACCGGTGAGGCCCAGGCGGGCCTTGCCCAGATTGAAGCGCTTGTCGGTTCGCAACCGGCCTTTCAGATCACGCCCATCGCTTATCCGCATATCGGCAGGGCAAGGTTTCTGGCGCCTTCCGCTTTGAAAATCCTGTCGCTGGACCTCAAGCTGCCCGATGGCGTGCGTGTCGGTTATGTCGGTGGTGGCGCCGACAGGGTGGGTCTTTGGCTTTCGCGCATGGGCCTCGATGTCACCGAACTCGATGCCCAGGCGCTTGGCGGCGACCTGTCGTCCTTCACGACGATCGTTATCGGTATCTTTGCTTTCGGCATCCGCAAGGATCTGGCCGCCGCGACGGAAAGACTGCATCGTTTCGTCGAAGATGGCGGCCATCTCGTCACGCTCTATCACCGGCCGACCGATGGATGGAACCCGGAGACGACACCTGTAAGGCGGCTTGAGATCGGCAAGCCTTCCTTGCGCTGGCGCGTGACCGACCCGCAGGCGGAGGTGACAGTGCTGGTGCCTGACCATCCATTGCTTGCCGGCCCCAACAGGATCGATGCCGCCGACTGGGCGGGCTGGGACAAGGAGCGTGGGCTTTATTTTGCCTCGCGCTGGGATGATGTCTACGAGCCGTTGCTCGCCATGCATGATGTCGATGAACAGCCGCTCAAGGGCGCGCTGGTCTCCGGTGCCATCGGCAAAGGCCGGCACACCCATACAAGCCTCGTGCTGCATCACCAGATGGACAAGCTTGTGCCGGGGGCCTTCCGCCTTATGGCCAATCTTGTGCAGCCGGCGTGAATGGCGACACCCAAAGCCAAGAACAGGAAAACCCGCGCGAAACGGATACACGCGCGGGCATTGGCTGGCTGTTGCTGGACATGACCCTTGTTGCTGGTGGAATGACCGCGCTCGTCAAGGCGCAGGGCGTCACCTATCCCGCCTTCCAGCTGGTCTTTATCAGGGCGATGATCGGTCTGATGTTCATCCTGCCGCTCATCTGGCGGCACAGGGGAGAAATGGTGCGTGTCAAATATCCCTGGCGCAACATTTTCCGCATCTGCTGCAACGCCATTGCACTCACCAGCAATTTCATCGCCATCACCCTCTTGCCGCTTGCGACCGTCAACGCCGTCGGTTTTTCCCGGCCATTGGTGACGATGGCGATGGCCGTCGCCTTTCTTGGCGAAAACGTGAGCCGTTTTCGCTGGACGGGGGCCTGTCTTGCATTTGTCGGCGTTCTGATCGTCATCGGGCCGGGCGGCACGGAGTTTGGCGCGGGCGTGATTGTTGTTCTGGTATCGGTGGTGTTCGGGGCGCTTGCGGTGATCCAGACCCGGGCGCTGCGTCAGGAAAATACCACGGTCATGATGGTGTTCTACACGGTTGGCCTCGCCGTCATCACCGCCGTTCCGGCGATCTGGACATGGAAACCGGTTGCGTCATTCGACTGGGTTCCGCTGCTCGGTATCGGATTGCTGGCGCAGATGGGACAATATTGCTTCCTGCGGGCCTATCGCATTGCCGATGCCAGTGTCCTTGCACCCGTTGGCTATCTATCGATCCTGTTCGTGACTGCTGTCGGATATTTCCTGTTTGACGAGGTGCCGGAAGCCCGTGTGGTGCTCGGTATCGTCATTATTCTCGTTTCGTTGCAATCAACTGTCCTTGCGGAATATCTTCTGAAGAGGCTGCGCCGCAAATGGTGACGGGGCACCCTGCCTCTATTGCGCGAGAACCCGGAGCCTGACCCAGTTCAGTGCCGCAAGTTTGAAGCGATCGTAAAATGAACGTGCGAAACGCACATAGCGCATGATCCATGCGAGCCAGGCATAGGTGAGCAGCTTTTCCTGTCCCGCGTGATAAATGCGTTCGACGATCAGAAAGGTTGCGAGATGGGCAAGGATCGTCAGGGCAAGACCCGTCTTGACCGCGCCATGGGCAATCAGAACAAGACCGACGATCTTCATCGGTTCGGCAATCGCGAAGGGCACCGCAAGACAGAGAAGGATGGCAAGGCGCGGCAATCGCGCGATCCGGTTTTCCAGCCGCTTGATGAATGTCAGGCCGGATATGGCCTTTATCACCGGCCGATAGAGCGGACGGAAAATGCCGTCGAGGATCAGCGCGAAAACGATGATTGCCCGCAGCGGAAAGACGAGGATCGTCCGGATTTTACTGTTCACCTCGGCCGGTCTCCAAAAGGGTTGCGCTCCAAAAGAGGTTGTATCCATTCTTAATCGCCTGAAACGTGGCAAAACCAAGTTGCGCCTTCACGTTCCATTCTGCCGCACGCTCGCATACATGCCGGTGGTGCGGAATTCGCTTGGATTGATGCCGTAAAGGCGACGGAAGACCTTGGAGAAATAGTTCGGATCCTCGAAACCGCACAGCACAGACACCTCCTTGATGGGGATATTCGCGGCCGTCGTCAAAAGCTTGGCCGCCCGCCGCAGGCGTCGTTGCAAAACGAATTCCGCCGGCGGCAGGCCTTCGCTTGCCGTGAAGATGCGGGAAAAATGTGCCCGGCTGAGGCCCGCCACCGCCGCGAGGTCGCTCACCGAAAGCCGCTCACCGAGATGGCTGTCTATATAGCTCAGCACCTGCTGCAGGGTGCGATATTCACCGCCGAAAGAGGGGTGCGAGCCGAAGACATCGTCATAAAGCGTCATCGCCGCCTCATAGGCAACGGCGGAGGCGGCGCCCGGCGTTTCCGCGCCATTGACCAGGCGCGAGCAGCATTCGGCAAGGTGATCGACGGTTTCGGACTGGAGCTTGAGGATCGGGCCGGTGACGGCGAGGATGTTGCGGTGAATGCGCAAGGCCTCCTCGCCATTCATGGAAATCCAGAAGAACTCCCATTCCTTGCCGTCTTCCAGCCAATAGCGGTGATTATGCGGGATCAGCAGCAGCAGGGTTTCACCCGGCTTCACAACATAATGGCGGTTTTCGTAACGCAGGTTGCCCTGTCCGGCGATGCAATATTGCAGGACGGTGAAGGGCGTCTGGCCGCGTTTGCGCCCATCCCAGTCATAATTACCGCCTCGGCGGATTTCATAACCGCTGCTGGTCGGCATGGTGTGCAGCGTCTGGCGGCCGCGCGGCAGCGAGACGGTTCGCATGCCGGGTCCCTGATCGATCAAATCCCGCAGCACAAAATTACCCATGAAAGCATAATCCTTCTCTGGTTCTCTTCGTCTTTATACGCATAATCCCGATCCGAGGAGACAGCCAGCGGGATATTGTTGCTGAAAAATTGGGAGGAATGCCGGATTTCCGGGATTCTTACGGGTATTTTTCTGCAGCGCCATTTCATGATCCTTCGGCCCGTTTCACCCGTTCGATTTGCAACAGAGGTGGCGTTATGAGTTTCAAAATCGCTATTATTGGCGCAGGCAGCGTCGGTTTCACGAAAAAACTGTTCACCGATCTCCTGTGCGTGCCGGAGTTTCGCGACATTGAAGTCGCGCTGACGGATATCAGCCAGCACAATCTCGATATGATCAAGGCGATCCTTGAAAAGATCGTCGAGGCCAATGGTTTCCCGGTGAAGGTGACGGCCGACACCGACCGCCGCCGGGCGCTAGAGGGCGCTAAATATATCATCAGCTGCGTGCGGGTCGGCGGGCTCGAAGCCTATGCCGATGATATCCGTATTCCGCTGAAATATGGCATCGACCAGTGCGTGGGCGATACGATCTGCGCCGGCGGCATCCTCTATGGCCAGCGCAACATTCCCGTCATTCTGGATTTCTGCAAGGATATCCGCGAAGTCGCGGCACCGGGCGCGAAGTTTCTGAACTATGCCAACCCCATGGCCATGAATACCTGGGCGGCCATTGAATATGGCAAGGTCGATACTGTTGGTCTCTGCCACGGCGTGCAGCACGGTGCGGAACAGATCGCCGAAATTCTTGGCGCGAAAAGCGTGTCCGAACTGGATTACATCTGCTCCGGCATCAACCACCAGACATGGTTCATCGATCTGAGGCTCAACGGCCGCAAGATCGAAAAGGACGAGTTGATTGCCGCATTCGAGGCGCATCCGGTCTTCTCACAGCAGGAGAAGTTGCGCATCGACGTGCTGAAGCGTTTCGGTGTTTATTCGACCGAAAGCAACGGCCATCTCTCGGAATATCTGCCGTGGTACCGCAAGCGGCCGGAGGAAATCGCCCGCTGGATCGACATGTCCGACTGGATCCACGGTGAAACCGGCGGGTATCTGCGCCACTCCACCGAAACGCGCAACTGGTTCGAAACCGAATTTCCGCAGTTTCTCGCCTCGGCCGCCAAGCCGATCGATCCGGCGAAGCGCTCCAACGAACATGCGAGCCATATTCTCGAGGCGCTGGAGACGGGACGTGTCTATCGCGGCCATTTCAACGTCAAGAACAACGGCGTCATCAGCAATCTGCCCGCTGATGCCATTATCGAGTCGCCCGGCTTCGTCGACCGTTTCGGCATCAACATGGTGTCCGGCATCACGCTGCCGGAAGCCTGCGCTGCCACCTGCATGGCCTCTATAAATGTCCAGCGCATGTCTGTGCATGCGGCGGTGAGCGGCGATATCGATCTCTTGAAGCTTGCCGTGCTGCATGACCCGCTGGTCGGTGCCGTCGCCACGCCGGAGGAGGTCTGGCAGATGGTGGACGAGATGGTCGTCGCGCAGGCGCGCTGGCTGCCGCAATATGCCGATGCCGTGCCGGCGGCGAAGGAGCGGCTTGCCAAATCCAGCGTCAAGACCCGTGACTGGGCGGGGGCTGCGCGCCGCAACGTGCGTTCCATCGAGGAATTGCGGGCCGAAAAATCGGCGCTGAAAAAGGCTGTTTGAGGAAAAGCATGGGAACAGGCCGGCGGCGAAAGGGAGTTCGCCGCCCAGTCGCAACGATCACAGAGGGTGGGCGCTCGAAGAGCTGCCATTTGGGAGGAATGACGATGTTACTTCAACGCAGGATCGGTATCATCTCGGCACTGGGACTTGGTGTTTCGATGATCGCACTCAATGCGAATGCCTTCGAGACCACCACGCCGCCCGAGCCGCCGCAATTTCCGGCCGAAGGCAAGATCAATTATGTCGCGCGCGACTCGATCCTCGAATTCAAGGCGCTGCCGAGCTATAGCGAACCCGACTGGGTCAGCGAGAAGTTTGAAAAGACCGGCAAATTGCCGCCGCTGAAGGAGCGCCTGCCGGAAGAACCTCTGGTCTACAAGGCGGCCAACATGCCAGATGGCGCCGGCGTTTACGGTGACACCATGCGCCATGTGGTCGGCGGCCGGCCGGAGGGCTGGAATTACATTGCCGGCCAGAGCCAGGGTTGGGGCGGCATCGATATCGCCCTTTCCGAATGCCTGACGCGCACCGCGCCGCTCTTCCAGGTGGATGCCAAGGACACCGAACCGCTGCCCAATCTGGCCAAAAGCTGGGAATGGTCTGAAGATGGCCACAAGCTGACGATGCATCTGGTCAAGGGCGCCAAGTGGTCGGACGGCGAAGCCTTTAACGCCGATGACGTGATGTTCTATTGGGAAGATGCGGTCGTCGATCCCAATGTGTCGCCGCTCGGCGGCGGTGCGTCGCCTGAGGCTTTCGGTGAAGGAACGACGCTTAAAAAGGTCGATGATTATACCGTCGAATGGACCTTCAAGGCCGCTTTTCCCAAGCAATATCTCTACACCATGGCCTATCCGAGCTTCTGCCCCGGGCCGTCGCATATCTTGAAGCCGCAGCATCCGAAATATTCCAAGAACACCTATAACCAGTTCAAGAACGCTTTCCCGCCGGAATATATGAACATGCCGGTCATGGGCGCATGGGTGCCGGTGTCCTACCGGCCCGACGATCTCATTGTTCTGCGTCGTAACCCCTATTACTGGAAGGTGGATGAAAAGGGCCAGCAGCTGCCCTACTTGAACGAAGTCCACTACAAGCTCTCCACCTGGGCGGACCGCGATGTGCAGGCCGTGGCGGGATCGGGTGATTTCTCCAACCTCGAACAGCCGGAGAACTTCGTTGCCTCGCTGAAACGCGCTGCTGATCCGAATGCACCCGCCCGCCTTGCCTTCGGGCCGCGCCTCATCGGTTATAATCTGCAGATGAATTTCTCCGCCAATGGCTGGGGCAATCCGGACGAGCGCGGACAGGCAATCCGTGAGCTGAACCGCAACGAGGTGTTCCGTCAGGCCGTCACCTCTGCTCTCGATCGCAAGGCGATCGGTGACTCGCTGGTGAAGGGACCTTTCACGGCGATCTATCCGGGCGGTATTTCATCAGGCACCAGCTTTTATGATCGCGCCTCCACGGTGTACTACCCCTTCAACCTCGAGGGCGCCAAGGCGGCACTCGCCTCGATCGGCCTGAAGGACACCGATGGCGATGGTTTCCTGAACTTCCCCAAGGAGACGTTAGGCGGCCGCAATGTCGAGATTACCCTTCTCGTCAATAACGGTTACGCGACGGACAAGAGCCTTGCGGAAGGTCTCGTGGGCCAGATGGCGAAACTTGGCCTGCGCGTCGTCATCAACAGCCTCGATTCCAACCAGCGTGATGCCGCCCATTATGGCGGGCAGTTCGACTGGCTGGTGCGGCGCAACTCCACCGAGCTTTCCTCCGTGGTGCAGAATACCGAGCAGCTTGCTCCTGTCGGCCCGCGCACCAGCTGGAACCATCGCTCGCCCGAAGGCAAGGAGCTGGATCTGATGCCGTTCGAGAAGGAGATGGCCGATCTGGTGCGGAAGTTCATCTCCTCGCAGGACAATGCCGAGCGGGCGGAACTGATGAAGCAATATCAGAAGGTCTATACGCAGAACCTCTATACGATCGGCCTCACCGAATATCCGGGCGCGCTCATCGTCAACAAGCGGTTCTCCAACGTGCCGCAGGGTACGCCGATCTTCATGTTCAACTGGGCTGAAGATTCCATCATCCGCGAACGCCTGTGGGTGGCGGCCGACAAGCAGGGCAAATACGAACTTTTCCCTGAGCAGCTGCCCGGCAAGCCGGGTGAGGGCGGGCCGATCAACTAGGCATTCCAGTAAAAGTGCGTAGCGGTTTTCCGTCCGGAAAATGCGAAGACTTTGAAGAACTCCTCCCGGAGCACACCCGGTACCGGTCGCGCGTGAAGCGCGGCCGGAGACACACGGCCCATCCAAACCGAGGAAGACCGTTCGATGCTGAGATTTCTGACGATACGCGTAGCATCCGCCATTCCGGTGCTTTTGATCCTGAGCGTGGTGACCTTCGCCATCATCCAGGCGCCGCCCGGTGATTATGCCGACTACATCCGTTCACAGCTGATGAACCAGGGCGGGGCGTCCTTCGAACAGGCGGAAGCGCAGGCGCAGGCCTACCGTATCGAACACGGCCTCGATAAGCCGCTTGTGGTGCAATATTTCAACTGGATCGGCGGCATCATCACCCGCGGGGATTTCGGCTACAGCTTCTATTACAACAAGCCGGTCGCCGATGTGGTTGGCGAACGCCTGCCGCGCACCATTGCGCTGGCGCTGGTCTGCCACATCTTTGCGTCCGTCCTCGGCATTGCCTTCGGCATATGGGCGGCGACACGGCAATATTCCTGGGTGGATAACCTGCTCTCCACCATCGCCTTCCTCGGCATGACGATCCCGCGTTTCCTGATGGCGCTGATCCTCGTTTATCTCATGGTGTTTCATTTTGACGTGTCGGAGATCGGTAGCTTCTTCTCGCCGCAATATGGCGGTGCGCCGTGGTCGTGGGGCAAATTCGTCGATCTCGTCAGCCATGTCTGGCCGGTGGTCGCCATCGCCGTCTTCGGTGGGCTGGCCTATAATATGCGGGTGATGCGCGGCAATCTGCTCGATACGCTGAACGCGCAATATGTCGAGACGGCCCGCGCCAAGGGGCTTTCGGAAGGTGCCGTCATCATGCGCCATGCCGTGCCGAATGCCGTGCACCCGCTGGTCATGTATCAGGGCGTCGTGCTGCCCTACATGCTGAGCGGCGAAATCGAGACGGCCATCATCTTCGCGCTGCCGACCGTCGGCCCGGCCATTGTCGGCTCCATGACGGTGGGGGATGTCTACGTCACCGCGACCTTCATGATGGTGCTGGCCGCAACGCTGATCGTCGGCAACATCATCGCCGACATGCTGCTCGCCATGCTTGACCCACGCGTTCGCGAATTCGGGAGGGCCTGAGATGATGGCGTTTGACGAGATGAAGACCGAAACCGCCGCCACCGCAAAACCCGACCGCTCCGCCCATGGCAACGAGACTTATCTCGCACTCGTCTGGCGGCGTCTCAGACGCTCGTTTACCGGCATGGTCGGGCTGGTGCTGGTGATCCTGCTGATCCTGGTTGCCATTTTCGCGGATTTCTTCGCGCCGATGAACCCGCTTGAAACCCATGGCAGCTTTTCGCCGCCGCAGGTGGTTCGGTTCAGCGACAAGGATGGCAATATCAGCCTCGCCCCCCGCGTCTATGCCATTGCGGAGACGGACGAGCTTGATCCGGTCACCTTCCAGCCCATCGTCGGGCCGGATTACGACAATCCCGTCTATCTCGGCTTCTTCGTCAAAGGCGCGGAATTCAGGCTTCTGGGTCTCATTCCGATGAGCCGGCATTTCTTCGGTTCGACGGATGGCCAGCCGGTGCATTTTCTCGGCACCGATAAATTCGGACGCGACGTACTGTCGCGCGCCATCTATGGCTCGCGCATCTCGCTTGCCATCGCGCTCAGCGTCGTCGCCATCGTTACCGTCATCGGCACCAGTGTAGGCTTGATATCAGGTTATTTCGGCGGGCCGCTGGATGCATGGGTGCAGCGTTTCGTGGAAGTGGTTCTGGCTTTCCCGCAATTGCCGCTCTATCTCGCGCTAACGTCTCTCATCCCGGTCACCGCGCCAACCACTGTGTTCCTCGTCTTCGTCGTGGGTGTCATGTCGGCGCTCGGCTGGGCGCAGATGTCGCGCGAGGTGCGCGGCAAGACGCTGGCACTGGCGCGTATTGACTATGTGCGGGCGGCCATTGCCGTCGGCGCCACCGACCGGCGCATCATCTTCCAGCATATTCTGCCGAATGTGATGAGCCATGTGATCGTTGCCGTCACCCTGCATATTCCAAGCGTCGTGCTGCTCGAATCCTTCCTCGGTTTCCTCGGCTTTGCGGTGAAGCCGCCGCTTATCTCCTGGGGGCTGATGCTGCAGGATACCGCGACCTATTCCGTCATCGGTTCCTATCCATGGATTCTCGCACCGGTCGGTTTTGTGCTGGTCACCGTTTTCGCCTTCAACGCGCTGGGCGATGGCCTGCGCGATGCCGTCGATCCCTATTGAGAGGAGCGTAAAATGGTAGCTGCCCAGAACAACGCCTACGCCCCCGCCATCCGCTTCGATGCCGATGACCGTCAGGATAACGCCATCATCGATGCCCGCAACATTGCCGTGACCTTCAAGGTGGAACACGGCACGGTGGAGGCGGTGAAGGATATTTCCTTCCAGCTCTATCGTGGCGAGACGATTGCTATCGTCGGCGAATCCGGTTCGGGAAAATCGGTCACGGCCCGCACCGTGATGGGTCTTCTGACGAAGCGGGCTTCCGTCTCGAAATCCGCGACCGTGCGGTTTAACGGCGATGACATATTGAAGTTTTCGAGCCGCCAGCGCAGGGCGCTGCGTGGCAACCGCATCTCGATGATCTTTCAGGAGCCGATGAGTTCGCTGAACCCGATCTATACGATCGGCAGCCAGATCGTCGAGGCTATCCGCGTTCATTCGAAACTCAGCCGGAAAGAGGCCGAGGCGAGGGCGCTCGATCTTCTGCGGCAGGTGCAGATACCGGAACCGGAAGCGCGGCTGAAGCAATACCCGCATCAGCTTTCCGGCGGCCAGCGCCAACGCGTCATGATCGCCATGGCGCTCTCCAACGATCCGGACGTGCTGATTGCTGACGAGCCCACCACCGCGCTCGATGTGACGGTGCAGGCGCAAATCCTCAATCTCATCCGCGACCTGCAGAAGAAACGCGGCATGGCCGTGGTTCTCATTACCCATGATCTGACGATCGTGAAGCAGTTTTCCGATTACGTCTATGTCATGCAGCATGGTGAGATGCGTGAGCACAACACCACGGAAAAGCTCTTCGAAGCGCCGCAGCACCCCTATACGAAAAGGCTGCTGGGCTCCGAACCCCATGGCACGGCAAAGCCGCTGCCGGAAGATTGTGGCGTGCTGCTGACGGCAAGCGGCGTGCGCGTTTCCTTCATGATGCGTTACGGCGGGCTGTTCAAACCGGAACTGAAAGAGCTGATCGCTGTCGACAGCCTCGGCCTCACTCTGAGGCGGCACGAGACGCTGGGGCTCGTCGGTGAATCCGGTTCCGGAAAGACGACATTCGGCCAATCGCTGTTGCGGCTGAACGAGCCGGTGGGTGGCGAGGTGATCTTTGATGGCGAGAGGGTCGATGGCCGCTCCCGCGCCGAAATGCGGCCCTTGCGTTCGCGCATGCAGATCGTCTTTCAGGACCCCTTCGCGTCGCTCAACCCGCGCATGACCATCGGCCAGATCATCGAGGAAGGCCTCATCATCAACGGGCTTGGCAAAACAAAAGCCGAAAGGCTGGACCGGGTGCGTGATGCGCTGGAGGCGGCGGGCATGCCCGGCAATATCCTCTCGCGGTTCCCGCACGAATTCTCAGGCGGCCAGCGCCAGCGCATCGCCATTGCGCGCGCCGTGGCGCTGGAGCCGGAGTTTATCCTGCTCGATGAGCCAACCTCGGCGCTCGATCTTTCCGTACAGGCACAGATCATTGATCTCCTGCGCAAGCTGCAGGATGAGCGCGGCCTGAGCTACCTGTTCATCTCGCACGACCTGAAGGTGGTCCGCGCGCTCTGCCACCGCGTCATCGTCATGCAAGGCGGCAGGATCGTCGAGGAAGGGCCCGTCGAGGACGTGCTGACCAACCCGAAAACAGAATATACTCAGCGGCTTGTACGAGCCGCCTTCGAAATCGCTTGAATTCCCAATACCGGAGGTAGACATGGCAAGAGATCCCAAGATCACATTTATCGGCGCAGGCTCCACTGTTTTCATGAAGAACATCATCGGCGACGTGCTGCAGCGTCCGGCCCTGTCCGGTGCCACCATCGCGCTGATGGACATCAACCGCGAAAGGCTGGAAGAAAGCGCCATCGTCGTCAACAAGCTGATTTCGACATTGGGGGCTAAGGCGAAGGCCGAGACCTATACCGACCAGAAGAAGGCCCTTGCCGGTGCCGATTTCGTCGTCGTCGCCTTCCAGATCGGCGGTTACGAGCCTTGCACGGTCACCGATTTCGAGGTGCCGCGCAAATATGGCCTGCGCCAGACCATCGCCGACACGCTCGGCGTCGGCGGCATCATGCGCGGTCTTCGCACCGTTCCGCACCTGTGGAAGATCTGCGAGGACATGCTGGCCGTCTGCCCCAACGCCATCATGTTGCAATATGTGAACCCCATGGCGATCAACACCTGGGCCATTGCCGAGAAATTCCCGACGATCCGGCAGGTGGGCCTTTGCCATTCCGTGCAGGGCACGGCGATGGAACTCGCCCACGATCTCGATATTCCCTACGAGGAAATCCGCTATCGTTCGGCGGGCATCAACCATATGGCGTTTTTCCTGGAGTTCGAACACCGCCAGCCCGACGGCAGCTACAGGAATCTTTATCCCGATCTCGTGCGCGGCTACCGCGAAGGCCGTGCGCCAAAACCTGGCTGGAACCCGCGCTGCCCCAACAAGGTTCGCTACGAGATGCTGACGCGGCTCGGTTATTTCGTCACCGAAAGCTCGGAGCATTTCGCCGAATATACGCCCTATTTCATCAAGGAAGGCCGCGAAGACCTGATCGAGAAATTCGGCATTCCGCTTGATGAATATCCCAAGCGCTGCATTGAACAGATCGAGCGCTGGAAGGGACAGGCGGCTGCCTATCGTTCCGCTGACAAGATCGAGGTCAAGCCATCCAAGGAATATGCCTCTTCCATCATCAATTCGGTCTGGACCGGCGAACCCTCCGTCATCTACGGCAACCAGCGCAACAATGGCTGCATCACCTCGCTGCCATCCGATTGCGCGGCGGAAGTGCCGTGCCTTGTCGACCATAATGGCGTGCAGCCCACCTTCATCGGCGAATTGCCGCCGCAGCTCACCGCCCTGATGCGCACCAACATCAATGTTCAGGAGCTGACGGTGCGGGCGCTGATCACCGAAAACCGCGACCACATCTTCCACGCGGCGATGATGGACCCTCACACGGCGGCGGAACTGGATCTCGACCAGATATGGTCGCTGGTGGACGACCTTCTCGTGGCCCATCGCGACTGGTTGCCGGAGTGGACACAAGCCGAGGTGAAGCGGGCGCGGGCGGTGTAAGAACGCAGGGGCTGCGTTGATGGCAGGCTGGCGCACGGCACCCGTGTGGCGTTCGCCGGTTGGCCTTCCGTTATAGATTTAACGTCATCCTCGGGCTCGTCCCGAGGATCCAATCACATTGCAAAAAACTGACGGCTGGCAGATGCTCGGGACAGGCCCGAGCATGACGAAAGGGTTTTAGTTCTTCGTCCAATTGACGTGTGTCAAAGCCGCAAACCGCACCCTCACCTAAACAGCCACGGCAACCGGTCTTTCTCCCTTGGACAGGGGAAATATCAGGTGCGAATTATGAACGTAAAGGTGGCTGGCTTCTTCGGTTTCATCGTATTACGGTTGAAACTCGAAGGGTTCATGGGGAAGACGGATGTCCAGAAAAGGCTTGCTCATTGGTCTGGTGGTTTTGGTGCTTGCCATTGCCGCTTATTTCGTCTGGTCGAAGTTCACGGCAGAGGGGTTGCCCGCCGGTTTCGCGGCCAGCAACGGCCGGATCGAGGCGGTCGAGATCGATATTTCTACGAAGACCGCTGGCCGTCTTCAGGACATCATGGTGCGCGAAGGCGATTTCGTGAAGGCCGGGCAGGTGCTTGCGCAGATGGACACCGCCCAGCTGGAAGCCAAGAGGCGTCAGGCGCAGGCACAGCTTCGCCGCGCGAAAATAGCGATCGATACCGCCAACAGTCTCGTTGCCCAGCGGGAGGCAGAGAAAACATCCGCTCTCGCAGTGGTGGAGCAGCGCAAGGCCCAGCTTGATTCCGCCTCCAAGACCTATACGCGCTCGAAACAGCTGCTGACCGGCAATGTCGTATCGCAGCAGATTGTCGATGACAGCGAAGCGGCCGAACAATCGGCCCGCGCGACGCTCGCTTCCGCCGAAGCCTCGCTCGCCGCCTCGGATGCCGCAATCAATGCCGCCCGGGTGCAGATCGTCGATGCCGAAGCGGCGGTCGATGCCGCGCAGGCCGATATCGAAAGCATCGAAACGGATATTGCCGATGCGACGCTGAAATCGCCGCGCGATGGCCGGGTGCAATATCGCATCGCCCAGCCCGGAGAGGTGCTCTCTGCCGGCGGACGGGTTCTGAACCTCGTTGATCTCGGCGATGTCTACATGACGTTCTTCCTGCCGACGGCCGAGGCCGGCCGCACATCCATGGGGTCCGATGTTCGCCTGATACTGGATGCCGCGCCGCAATATACCATTCCGGCCAAGGTCTCCTTCGTGGCGGATGTCGCGCAGTTTACGCCCAAGACGGTCGAAACCGAGGAAGAGCGCCAGAAGCTCACCTTCCGGGTGCGGGCGCAGATCCCGCAGGAACTGCTGCAGAAATATATTCAATATGTCAAAACCGGTCTGCCGGGCATGGCCTATGTTCGGCTTGATCCCGAGGCCGTCTGGCCGGAAAATCTCGACCGTAATCTCGTGAAGTGACGGTGGCCGACATGGTCACGCCTTCTGCGACGAGCACCGGAAACGATCAGAACGCGCCGGTCGCGCGCCTGGCCGACGTGCGGCTGTCATTTGGCAGCACGGTGGCTTTGGCCGACATATCGGTTGATATTCCCTCGGGGCGAATGATCGGGCTTATCGGCCCGGATGGCGTCGGCAAATCCAGCCTGCTGTCGCTGATCTCCGGCGCCCGCGCCATCCAGAAGGGCAGGGTGGAAGTTCTCGGCGGCGATATGTCCGATGCGCGCCACCGTGAGGATACATGCCCGCGCATCGCCTACATGCCGCAGGGGCTTGGCAAGAACCTTTATCCCACCTTGTCCGTCTTCGAGAATATCGACTTTTTCGGCAGGCTGTTCGGGCAGGGCGGCAGAGAGCGGCGGGCGCGTATCGCCGAATTGCTGAAGAGCACAGGTCTCGAACCTTTCGCCGACCGCCCGGCCATGAAACTTTCCGGCGGCATGAAGCAGAAGCTTGGGCTCTGCTGTGCGCTGATTCACGATCCGGACCTGCTCATTCTCGATGAGCCGACGACCGGTGTGGACCCGCTGTCGCGCCGGCAATTCTGGGAGCTGATCGATTCCATCCGCGCCGGTCGCCCCGGCATGAGCGTCATCGTCGCGACGGCCTATATGGAAGAGGCCGCCGGTTTCGACTGGCTGGTCGCCATGGATGGCGGAAAAATCCTTGCCACCGGCTCGCCCGCCGAACTGCTGGAGCGCACCTCGGCAGCCAATCTCGATGCAGCCTTCATCGCTCTTCTGCCGGAAGAAAAGCGCAAGGGCTACCGGGAGGTGCATATCGCGCCGCGCAAGGTGACCGGTGAGAGCGACTATGCCATCGAAGCGTCGCATCTCAGCATGCGCTTCGGCGATTTCACCGCCGTCGACAATGTCAGTTTCAAGATTCCGCGTGGCGAGATTTTCGGCTTTCTCGGCTCGAACGGCTGCGGAAAATCCACCACCATGAAGATGCTGACCGGGCTTCTGGCCGCCAGCGAAGGCGAGGCGAAGCTCTTCGGCCACAAGGTGGATGCGAGCGACATGGCCATCCGCCACCGGGTCGGTTACATGAGTCAGGCTTTCTCGCTCTATTCCGAGCTGACGGTGCGACAGAACCTTGATCTTCACGCGCGGCTGTTCAAGCTGCCGGAAGAAAAAATCCAGCCGCGGATCGCCGAGATGGCGGAGCGTTTCGATCTTGGCGCGGTCATGGAGACGCTGCCGGACGACCTGCCGCTCGGCATCCGGCAAAGACTGTCGCTGGCGGTGGCGATGATCCATTCGCCGGATATTCTCATCCTTGACGAACCGACCTCCGGTGTCGATCCGGTGGCGCGCGATGGATTCTGGCAGATTCTCGCCGATCTCTCCCGCAACGACAATGTCACCATCTTCATCTCCACCCATTTCATGAATGAGGCGGAGCGCTGCGACCGGATTTCGCTGATGCATGCCGGCAAGGTGCTGATCAGCGATACGCCGGATGCGATCACCAGGAGCCGGAATGCCGCAACGCTGGAGGAGGCCTTTGTTGCCTATCTCGAAGATGCATCCGGCGTGACGAAATCAGGGCCGGCGGAAGCGCCTGCCGCAACAGCAAACGTGCCGGCGGCACAGCACGCCGCGCCCGCCCGCAAACGGTTCTTCGATGTCCGGCGCATGTTCAGCTATACGCGCCGCGAGGCGCTGGAGTTGCAGCGTGATCCCATTCGCGGCACGCTGGCGGTGCTTGGCAGTGTCATCCTGATGTTCGTGATCGGATACGGCATCAATCTCGATGTCGAGGATCTGACCTTCGCGGTGCTGGATCGTGACGATTCCACCATCAGTCGCGATTATGTGCTCGACATAACCGGTTCCCGTTATTTTATCGAGAAAGAACCGATCCGCGATTATACCGATATGGACCGGCGCATGCGCGATGGCGAACTGAGCCTCGCCATTGAAATTCCCCCCGGTTTCGGTCGCGATGTGCTGCGCGGCAAGACGGTGGAGGTGGGCGCCTGGATCGATGGTGCCATGCCGCAGCGGGCCGAGACCGTGCGCGGTTACGTGCAGGGCATGCACCAGACATGGCTGGCGCGCAAGGCGGCTGAGATTTACGGCAGCGCCGCGACGCAGAGCAGCTTCAGCATCGAGACGCGCTATCGTTACAATCCCGATGTCAAAAGCCTTGTCGCGATGGTGCCGGCGGTCATTCCGCTGTTGCTGATGCTCATTCCGGCGATGCTGGCGGCACTCAGCGTCGTCCGGGAAAAGGAACTCGGCTCCATCGTCAATCTCTACGTGACGCCGACCACGCGGCTGGAGTTCCTGATTGGCAAGCAGCTTCCTTATGTCGCCCTCGGCATGCTCAATTTCCTGCTGTTGACGGCATTCGCGATCTTCATCTTCCGGGTGCCGTTCACCGGCAGCTATCTTGCTTACGCAACGGGAGCGCTGCTCTTTGTCATCATCGCCACCTCGATCGGTCTCGTGATGTCATCCTTCATGAAGAGCCAGATCGCGGCGATCTTCGGCACCGCCTTGCTGACGCTCATTCCGGCGACGCAATATTCGGGCATGATCGATCCCGTCTCGTCGTTGCAGGGCGCGGGGGCCGTTATCGGAAACATCTATCCCGCCACCTATTTCATGACGATTTCCCGCGGGACCTTTTCCAAGGGGCTGGATTTCGCCGGGCTTTCCGGCTCCTTCCTGCCGCTTCTCATCGCCGTTCCGCTGCTCCTCATCGCCGGTGCCGCACTTTTGAGGAAGCAGGCATCATGAGGTTGTTTTCGTCCAACATCTTCCAGCTCGGCATCAAGGAACTGCGCGGGCTTGCGCGCGACGGCATGTTGCTGGTCCTCATCGTCTACGCCTTCACGCTGCAGATCTACACTGGCTCCAGCGCTCTGCCGGAAACGCTCAACAATGCCGCCATCGCCATTGTCGACGAGGATCAGTCGCCGCTTTCCAGCCGCATCAGCACGGCTTTTTACCCGCCCTATTTTGCGCCGCCGAAGCAGATTTCCATTGCCGAGATGGACAAGCGCATGGATGCCGGCCTTGATACGTTCGCGCTCAACATTCCCCCGGATTTCCAGCGCCGGCTGATGGCCGGACAGCAGCCCGCCATTCAGCTCAATATCGACGCGACCCGCATGAGCCAGGCCTTCAGCGGCGGCGGTTATGTGCAGACCATCGTGACGAGCGAAATCCAGGAATATATCAACCGCTATCGCGGCGCGACCTCGGTGCCGGTGGACCTGACCCTGCGCTCGCGTTTCAATCCGGAGCTGGACAAATCCTGGTTCGGCTCGATCAACAACATCATCACCGCCATCACCATGCTGTCGATCGTGCTGACGGGTGCCGCGCTCATTCGCGAGCGCGAGCATGGCACGGTCGAGCATCTGCTGGTCATGCCGGTGACACCGCTGGAAATCATGCTCAGCAAGGTCTGGTCCATGGGGCTCGTCGTGCTGGTGGCCTCGGCCTTTTCCCTGTTCGTCGTCGTCAGGGGGCTGCTGGCCATTCCGATCGAGGGTTCGCTCCTGCTCTTCCTGCTCGGCACCACCCTGCAATTGTTCGCCATGACGTCGATGGGCATTTTTCTGGCGACGGTGGCCGGCTCGATGCCGCAATTCGGTATGTTGCTGATCCTGTTCCTGCTGCCATTGCAGGTGCTCTCCGGCGCCATGACGCCGCGCGAAAGCATGCCGGATGCGATCCAGTACATCATGCTTCTGGCGCCCAACACCCATTTCGTCATTCTGGCGCAATCGGTGCTTTTCAGGGGCGCGGGACTGGATGTGGTGTGGCCGCAATTGCTGGCCCTGCTCGCCATCGGCTCGGCGCTCTTCATTTTTGCGCTTCGTCGCTTCCGGCGGTTCCTGCGCTGAACCGCGGAAAAAACCCGTTTGCCGTCATTTTCGAACGAGTTGAATTAATTGTGTACGGTAACGGTATGTTCGCCTTCCGGGAATATGCCTATGAGACGGCTGGGTAAAAGAGGGCTTTGTTCAGGAGTAGTACAATGACTATCGCAGCACGTCTGTCGCTTACGGCCATGATCGCACTGGCGGCAACACCGTCTCTCGCATCGGAAGATATGACGTCGCGGACGAGTGAAGCGATATTCGGTTTCGGCGGCGTGCTGACCAAAGAGGACATGCTGAAAAGCGCGGCCCTCTTTCCGGTGGAATATGAACGGAACGCCATTCTGGGCGGTGGTTATCAGTTTTACCCCTACCGCATCGGCAATGTGAAACTGGGTGGCGAAATCGGCGTCGCTGCCAGATTTGGCAAGGGTTTCACCGGTGAAGTATGGGCCGGCCCGGTGGCGCGTTATGAACAGATCAGGCTCGGCGAGCGGCTGTTCATCACGCCGAGCTTTACCGCTGGCCTCAGCCTGGTGACCGATGCACAGCCGGGCCGCGAGCGCGAGCAGGAAATCAAGGACGGCGGCAACGCCAACATCCTGTTTTACCTCGGGCCTGAGATCAACGTCTCCTTCAGCGAGGATTCCTCGACGGAATTCTTCTGGCGCCTTCACCACCGTTCCGGCGGTGGCAAAACATTGGGCAATATGAAGGGCGCGACAAACGCCAACGTCTTCGGCGTCCGCTACAAGTTCTAAAAGGCGAGGGGCGCTCAGATCGTCCGCCATGTGGCTGAATTTTCAGCCACCCGTCATTTTCCGGGAAGAGGTGAATGGGAACCCTTGCATCCAGCGCATGGGTGGATTGCCTTATTCTGCCTGTTCATTGAGCATGAGAAAGCGCATATAGAGGGCATCAAAGGACGCCGGAACGAAAACGTTACTGACGTCACCTAAACCTCAGAAAGGGTCATGTCATGAACGTAGCACGCAGCTTCAACAATTGGCGCAAATATCGTCAGACCATCAACGAACTGGGCCGCATGAGCACCCGTGAACTGCACGATCTCGGTATCGATCGCAGCCAGATCACCAGCGTTGCCCGCGCCGCCATCGGCAAGTAATCAAGGCGATATCGCCACTTGTGAATGCTTCAACGCCCGCTTCGCGGGCGTTTTTGTTTTTGGAGCTTTCCGTTCCGCCGTTCGCCGGTGCGACGATGCCATTCACTGCATGCGGAGCCTTGCCGTGTCGCGGGCAAAGATTTGGCCGTCTCCCGGTGCCGGGAACACCCGGGCTCCCGCGAATATTCGCCCGGATTTTCCATCGCGGAGATCGCCATGCAATGAACGCATATCTGCGCTGCAACCTTGTGCCTGTGAAACGCGCAGAAAAATGCTATCTTCAAATCATCGAAACGGATGTACCTCCTCCCACATCCTTTTGGTAATGCGGGCGATCCTACTCCTCCTCCCAAAGGATTGCCCCGGGGACAGCGGTTTTCCTCCTCCCATATCGCTGTTCATCTTTTCAGAAAGCCTGCCGCACCTCCTCCCGCGGCGGGCTTTTTTGTTTTCGGGTGTTTCTTTCGTTTTCAGAAAATCTTTCAGTCGAAAGCCATCATGCCGATGGGTGTTACGGCATGGGTGCCGGCGCGTTTGGCAAGCGCGTAGGACAGGCATTGTTCGACTGCATCCTGCGGCACGGGCTTGGCGATGACGCCGGCGCCGATGCCGAGATTGAGGACGACTTCAGGGTTCGCCGTCATGAAGATCACCACGACGCCATGATCTTCCGAAAGCCGCCTTCCGATCTCCGGGCCGGTCTGACCGTCGGCAAGATTGACGTCGACGAAGGCGATGTCGGCACGGCTGCCGAGTGCCACGGCCTCATCCAGCCGGTTGGCGATACCGATGACATCGGCCTCTTCTTCCGCCTGCAAAATGGAATCCTCGATATCCATGGCGATGAGGAACTCGTCTTCCACGATCAGCACGCGCGGCTGTTCCGTGCGGAAACCGGGTTCGCTTTGCAAAACGTCTGCCAACATGTGCCTGTCTCCATTTCGTGCACTGCTGCACTGTCGGCAGGCAAACCCCTGTCGGGGCAACTCGTTCCAAACTGAGATAAACATAGTGAATGGAGTGTAAACGGTGCGCCTTTTCGGCTATCACCATTCACTAGCGAAGCAGTTGATTCGGTTTGGTTTTCATCCGGGGAAAGGGTGGGAGAACGTTGCCGTAGCGCATCTTTCGCCGCTGGAGCACAAGTCTTTTGGCCGCAATCGGTCGATAAGGCTTCATGGAAATTCAACGCGTTAAAGCCTCCTTCGTGCGCCAGGAAGGACGTGCTGCAACGCCGCCGATCATTCGCGTGCCGCGGTCAAAAACGGCGCGGGACCCTATGAGTTTAGAAAGAGAACAAGACGATGACCCAGTCTCCGCGCGCCACCATCGCCCGCAACACGCCCAATATCGCCGTCGTCGGCGTTGGTGGCGGTGGCGGCAATGCGATCAACAACATGATTGCCGAGGGCATTGGCGGGGTGGATTTCATTGCCGCCAATACGGATGCGCAGGCGCTGAAGAAAACCAATGCGCCGCGGCTCGTGCAACTGAGTTCCGAGCTGACCGGCGGTCTTGGTGCGGGCGCCGATCCCGAGGTTGGCCGTCAGGCGGCGATCGATTCCCTCGACGAGATCATGGATCACTTAAGCGGTTACGACATGTGCTTCATCACCGCCGGCATGGGCGGCGGCACCGGCACGGGTGCGGCTCCCGTCATTGCCGAGGCCTGCCGCGCGAAGAACATCCTCACCGTCGGCGTCGTCACGCTTCCCTTCAGCTTCGAAGGTGCACGGCGCATGCGGGCGGCCGAATATGGCTTCGCCAACCTGCTGAACACCGCCGATACCGTCATCGTCATTCCCAACCAGAACCTGCTGCGCATTGCGGACGCCGGCACCACCTTCGAAAACGCGCTGAAGACGGCCGACAAGGTTCTGTCGCTTGGCGTGCGTTGCATCACCGATCTCATCCTGCGTGAAGGCCTCGTTAATCTCGATTTTGCCGATGTGCGTTATGTCATGAAGAACGGCGGACGCGCGCTGATGGGCACGGCGCAGGCCAAGGGCGAAAAACGCGCTTCGGAAGCGGCGGCCGCAGCCATCGCCAACCCGCTGCTCGGCGAACCCTCGCTGAAGGAGGCGCGCGGCGCGCTCGTCTCCATCTCAGGCGGCAATGACCTGACGCTTTATGAAATCGACGAGGCGATGACGCTGGTGCGCGAAGCGGTGAGCGAAGAAACCGACGTCGTGATGGGCGCTTCCTTTGATCCGACGCTCGACGGTGCCTTCAAGATTTCCGTCGTGGCCACCGGTCTGCGCAACTGATGTCTGCTTGAGGCGCGGCGTGCTCTCCGTTCTCCGGATGAATCGCGCCTCCTTGAGCGGCGCTGCGTTATAAACAGCGCTCACGCCACAAACCGAACGATCAAAAGCCGTCGCGGGTAATTTCTGCGACGGCTTTCTGTTGTTTTTGAACAATTATTCCGCCATTCGGGGAAGGCGCGTCGCAACGCGTCGTTGATAACGAAAAAATATAATAGTACTCTTTATGTCGACAAGAGGGATTTGGTGATGACGGATATAATTGCTTCTGCCGAGCGCAAGCGCGGCTCCGGCGTGAAGATGGTCTATGATCTGCTGCGCGACGAGATTCTCGATCTGGTGCTGCCACCGGGCAGCCCCATCGATGAGGTGCAGCTTGCCGAACGGTTCAAGATGTCGCGCACTCCGATCCGTGAGGCGCTGGTCAGGCTTTCGGGCGAGGGGCTGATCGATACGCTGCCGAACCGCTCGACCATGGTGTCGAATATCGATTTCCTCAACATGCACACCTATTTCGATGCGCTGGTGCTGATGTACCGGGTTACCACGCAACTTGCCGCGCAATATCACCGTCCGGAAGATCTGGCCGGCATTCGGGCGCATAATGCGGAATTCGCCGTCGCGGTGGAAGAGCAGAATGCACTGGCGATGATCTCCACCAACGCCGCCCTTCATCTTGCGATCGCCGAGGCCGGGCGCAACCCCTATTTCACCAGCCTGTTCAAGCGCCTGCTGGACGAGGGGCGGCGTATCCTCAGGCTCTATTACCAGTCCTATGATGATCGTCTGCCCAAGCGCTTCATCGATGATCATGAGGAAATGATCGCGGCGATTGCCGCGCGCGATATCGCCCTTTCGGAAAAACTGGCGCGCGAACATGCCGAACAGATCGTGCGGCAGGTGCAGAAATTGCTGGTGCGAAACGAGCGTCTGGAAATAAGTCTGTAGCTTGTCGATTTCTTGTCGACAAATAAAATACAAGATAGTAATGTCCTTGTCGAAAGGGTGGCGCATTGCTGCGTCCATTCCTGAGAACCATGTGCCTTAGGAGCTAATAATGACGGCCAGCATTTTTTCCGGCGTGATCCCCGCATTGATGACCCCGTGCAAGGAAGACCGCACCCCTGATTTCGATGCGCTTGTCCGCAAGGGCAAGGAACTGATCGCCGATGGCATGTCCGCCGTCGTTTATTGCGGTTCCATGGGCGACTGGCCGCTCCTGACGGACGAGCAGCGCATGGAAGGCGTGGAGCGCCTGGTGAAGGCCGGCGTGCCGGTCATCGTCGGCACCGGCGCGGTCAACACGGCCTCAGCCGTTGCGCACGCTGCCCATGCACAGAAGGTTGGCGCCAAGGGCCTGATGGTCATTCCGCGCGTCCTGTCGCGTGGTTCGGTCATCACCGCCCAGAAGGCCCACTTCAAGGCCATTCTTTCGGCTGCGCCGGAAATCCCGGCTGTCATCTACAACAGCCCCTATTACGGTTTCGCCACCCGCGCCGATCTCTTCTTCGCGCTGCGTGCCGAGCACAAGAACCTCGTCGGCTTCAAGGAATTCGGCGGCCCGGCCGATATGCGTTATGCCGCTGAAAACATCACCAGCCGTGATGACGAAGTGACCCTGATGATCGGCGTCGATACCGCCGTCTTCCACGGTTTCGTCAACTGCGGTGCAACCGGCGCCATCACCGGCATCGGCAACGTGCTGCCGAAGGAAGTCATTCATCTCTGCAAGCTGTCGCAGGCCGCCGCCAAGGGTGACGCGGATGCCCGCACACGCGCGCTGGAGCTGGAGCAGGCGCTTGCCGTTCTCTCCTCCTTCGATGAAGGCCCGGATCTGGTTCTCTATTTCAAGCACATGATGGTGCTGAAGGGCGACAAGGAATACACGCTGCACTTCAACGAAACCGATGTGCTGAGCGACAGCCAGCGCGGTTATGTCGAAGCGCAGTTCAAGCTGTTCAACAGCTGGTATGCGGATTGGAGCAAGCTTCCGGGCGCGGTGCAGTCCTGCAAAGCTGCCTGATTAATTGCTGAAGTAAAAACAAAGGCCCGCAATCGCGGGCCTTTTTTGCATATCAGGTTAGAGCGTTCCTCGGCTTCGACGTCATCCTCGGGCTTGTCCCGAGGATCTGCCAACGTCTTGTCAAATCAATCGGTTGCAGATGCTCGAGACAGACCCGAGCATGGCGAGGGAGAGGTTTGCGGACTTCGCCATCACTTAGACCAGCGCCCTCGGGCCTCTTGTATATCGCTCCCCAAAGCAGTCAGGAGACCGCGTCCAGCCCCTTCTCCAGCAGCCGGTCGAGCCCGGCCATTTCGGCGGCGGTGAGCGTAATGCCTTCGCTTTCGGATTTGGCACGCGCCGCAAAGCGGCGGCCGGAAGGCAGGCGGGCGCCCTGGCCGATGATGGCGTCGAACAGCACTTCCGCGCGCTGGAAGGGATCGCCCGGACGCCCCTTGGCGAAGGCTTCGGGAGAGAATGCGACGATCAACTCACCATGGAAGGGCGCAAGTGTGGTGGTGCCGAGATAGTCCAGCACTTCGGGGCTGGTGAGATCGCCGATCATGATGCCGGCGAGAAGCTCGATCATGGTGCCGATGGCCGAACCCTTATGGCCGCCAAAGGGAAGCATGGCGCCGGCAAGGGCTGCTTCCGGGTCTGTGGTCGGGTTGCCCTCGGCATCCACGGCCCAGCCTTCCGGCAAGGATTTTCCCGCGCGCCGGTGCAGTTCTATCTCGCCACGGGCGGCAACGGATGTCGCGAAATCAAAGACATAGGGCGAGGTGCCCTTGCGCGGCCAGCCGAAGGCGAAGGGGTTTGTGCCGAGCAGCGGCTTGGTTCCACCGGTCGGTGCGACGGTGGAATAGCTTGGGCACATCACCAGCCCGGCCAGTCCGTTCGAGGTCAGTCCCTCGACCTCGGGCCAGAGAGCCGAAAAATGGGTGCAGTCATTGATGACGAGTGCGGCGACGCCCAGGCGTTTTGCGCGCTCCGCCAGAACCGGCAGGCCAAGCTCGAAGGCGGGGTTGGCGAAACCGCCCCTGGCGTTGACCTTCACGATGGCCGTGCCGTCGTCTTCGGCCACTTCCGGTATGGCGTCGGGCTTCACCTTGCCGGCCTTGACGGTGCGAAGCGCCCCTTCGATGCGATAAATGCCATGCGATTTGCAGGCGTCCCGCTCGCCGGCGATGATGACGCGTGCCAGCGCTCCCGACTGCACGTCATTCAGCCCCGCCCGGCGGAAAATCGCCTCCACCCGCTGCAAAAGTCCGTCAATGGTCAAGGTGGTGGTGTCGCTCATCATAATCCTCCGATGTCGGGCTCGCACATTTTGAATACATAAAGTATACAAAGGCGGTACTATTGCAACGGGTCTTTTCGAGGCGCCGCCCGGAAAGCTGAAATCAAAAATCGCCTGCCACAAACTCGTGATGCCCAAGACGAACCCTCATTCCTGTGCTTGTCACAGGAAGCCAGCCAACACGCGTTTGCCTGTTGAGACAATCCTTTCAGCCCAAAGACTTGGGCTGGCCAGGTTCCTGTAACAAGCACAGAAGTGAGGGATGTTTCCGCATGGCCTGTCGGCTCCTCGCACCCGCTGCGAAACTGGTCCATCGACCTTCATCTCTTCGCACACGCAAAAAATTCTTTTTGTATACTCCTTGTATTTTTATATTGATTTATCGCTGTCATGGGGAAATAGTGGCCTCGCCTTCAAGGGCAGACCAATTCTGGGAGCAAATCAAGAATGAAAAAATCGGTCATTTTCGCCGGCCTCTTGGCCGCCACTTCCGCTATCACCCCGGCCAAGGCCGACAAGCTTGACGACATCATTTCGTCCGGTACGCTGCGTTGCGCCGTCGTGCTCGACTTCCCGCCCATGGGTGCGCGTGACGACGCCAACAACCCGATCGGCTTCGACGTCGACTATTGCAACGATCTCGCCAAGGCGCTCGGCGTCACGGCTGAAATCGTCGAAACGCCGTTCCCCGAGCGTATTCCGGCGCTGATGTCCGGTCGCGTTGATGTCGGCGTTGCCTCGACCTCCGATACGCTGGAACGCGCCAAGACCGTCGGCATGACCGTGCCTTATTTCGCCTTCGAAATGGCCGTTACCGCCAACGACAAGTCGGGCATCAAGTCCTTCGAGGATATGAAGGGCAAGACGGTTGGTGCGACCGCCGGCACCTTCGAAGCCATAGCGCTCGAGAAGTCGGTCAAGGAATGGGGCGTGGGCGAATTCCGCCCGTACCAGACGCAGGCTGACGTGTTCCTCGCCTTGAGCCAGGGCCAGATCGATGCCACCGTTTCCACCTCCACGGTTGCGCAGTCCAACGTCAAGGGCGGCAAGTTCGCCGGTATCTCGGTGGTCGGCAAGGCGCCCTACGACATCGATTATGTCGCGCTCTTCACCAACCGCGACGAATACGGCTTCATCAACTACCTGAACCTCTTCATCAACCAGCAGGTTCGCACCGGCCGTTACGCCGAACTCTACAAGAAGTGGGTTGGCGGCGAGGTTCCCTCGCTCACCGTCAACGGCGTTTATCGCTGATCAGGACTTTTCGTAAACGGCGCGGTCAAAATGACCGCGCCGTTGATCGTTTCTGAAAAGGCGGGACGCTTAATGTTCAACTATACATTCCACTGGAATCAGGCGCTGAAGGCTTTGCCGCAGCTTCTGGACGGTGCGGTGGTGACGCTGCAGATCGCCATTCTGTCGATGGTGATCGGCCTTTCCTGCGCCATCGTGCTGACGCTGTTCCGGCTTTCCGGTAACCGCATTCTTGGCGCTTTCGCCTCCGTCTGGGTAGAGATCGCCCGCAACACGCCGGCGCTGTTCCAGATTTACATGGCCCATTTCGGGCTCGGCAATTTCGGCATTCATCTCAGCCCCTATACCGCGCTTCTGGTCGGTATCGCGTTCAACAATGCCGGTTATCTCGCGGAGAATTTCCGTGGCGCGCTGAAAGCGATACCGGATACGCAGACGCGGTCGGGCCGTTCGCTCGGCATGACCTCGATGCAGACCTTCCGGCTGATCATCCTGCCGCAGATGCTGCGCGTCGCCTTTTTGCCGGCCACCAACCAGATGGTCTGGGCGATCCTGATGACCTCGCTCGGTGTCACGGTCGGCATGAATACGGATCTCGCCGGGGTCACGCAGGCGCTCAATGCGCGCTCGTTCCGAACCTTCGAATTCTTCGCGCTCGCCGCGGTCATCTATTACGTGATCGCCAAGATCGTCACGCTCGCCGCCCGATTGCTGGCCGCGCGCCTGTTCCGTTACTGAGAGAGGTGAGCCATGTTTGAAACCGCTCTCACCTGGAGTGATCTCGCCTTCCTGGCCAAGGGTGCCGGCATGACGCTTGCCGTCACCGCCGTTGCCGTCACGGCAGGCACCATCATGGGGATCATCTTCGGGATCATCCGTTTCCAGTTCGGCCCATACTGGTCGCTGCCGCTGACCTTCGTTCTGGACATTTTTCGTTCCGTGCCGCTGCTCATCCAGCTGGTGCTCGGTAATGCCTTCCAGTCGATCGCCAAGCTCGGCTGGCCGCCGTTCACCACCTCCTGCGTGGTTCTGTCGCTTTATACGGCGGCCTATTGCACCGAGATCGTGCGTGGCGGCATTGAAGCGGTGCCTTCCAACACCCGCCGCGCCTGCCGGTCGCTCGGCATGACCTGGTCGCAGGACATGCGCTACATCGTTCTGCCGCTTGCCACCCGCGTGTCGCTGCCCTCGTGGATCGGCCTGACGCTGGGTGTGATGAAGGATTCCGCGCTCGTTCTGTGGCTCGGCCTCATCGAGCTTCTGCGCGCCTCGCAGATCCTCGTCACCCGCCTGCAGGAACCGCTGACCATCCTGATGATCTGCGGCGCCATCTACTTCCTTATCAGCTTCCCCATCGCCCGTTTCGGCGGGTATCTCGAAAGACGGTGGTCCCCCAATGATTGAGATCGAAAACGTCCGCAAATCCTTCGGCCCGCTGGAGGTTCTGAAAGGGATCAACCTCACCGTCAACAAGGGCGAGGTGGTTACCATCATCGGCGGTTCCGGTTCCGGCAAGTCGACGCTGCTCACCTGCATCAACGGTCTGGAGCCGATCGACAGTGGCAAGATCGTCATCGACGGCACGGAAGTGCATGCCAAGTCGACCGACCTCAACAAGCTGCGTCGCAAGGTTGGCATCGTCTTCCAGCAATGGAACGCCTTTCCGCATCTGACGGTGCTCGAAAACGTCATGCTGGCGCCGCGCAAGGTGCTCGGCATCTCCAAGGAGAAGGCCGAGGAGATCGCGGTGAAGCAACTGACCCATGTCGGTCTTGCCGAAAAGCTGAAGGTCTATCCGAACCGCATGTCGGGCGGTCAGCAGCAGCGCATGGCGATTGCCCGCGCGCTTGCCATGTCGCCGGAATATATGCTGTTCGATGAAGTGACCTCCGCACTTGATCCGATGCTGGTCGGCGAAGTGCTCGATACGCTGAAGATGCTGGCCGATGAGGGCATGACGATGATCTGCGTCACCCATGAAATGGCCTTCGCCCGCGATGTGTCGAACCGTGTGGCCTTCTTCCACCAGGGCGTGATGGCGGAAATCGGCACGCCCGATCAGCTGTTCGGCGCACCACAGCATCCCGAAACGCAGAAATTCCTGGCGAGCGTCCGGTAATGTCTGCACAGGATGTCATCGTCATTGGGGCCGGCGTTGTCGGCCTCTCGGCAGCGATCGCCGCGCAGGGCCGCGGTCTTTCGGTCACGGTCATCGACCGCGAGGGACCGGCGGCGGGCGCTTCGGCAGGCAATGCCGGCGCCTTCGCCTTCACCGATATCCTGCCACTCGCATCGCCCGGCATTCTCTGGAAAGCGCCGAAATGGCTGCTCGATCCGCTGGGTCCGCTCAGCGTGCCGCCGGCCTATGCGCTGAAGATCGCGCCGTGGATGTTCCGCTTCTGGCGGGCCTGCGCCGCATCGAAAGTCGAGCATTCCACCGCCGCCCAGACGGCGCTGATGGAGCTGTCGAAGGCCGAGCTGGAGCCGTTCCTCAGAAAGACCGATACCATCGCCATGCTGCGCAAGGAGGGCAACCTTCAGGTCTATGAGAGCGAGGCGGAATTCGAAAGCTCTCTTCCCGGCTGGAAGTCGCGCGAACGCCACGGCATCGCGTTCCGGCATCTCAATGCCGATGAGATGGCCGAGATACAACCCGGCATCGCGCCGCGTTTCACCTGTGGCACGTTTACGCCCGGCTGGTATTCTATCGCCGATCCCAAGCTCTATACGCAGGCGCTGGCCGATCATTTCCGCACCATTGGCGGGCGTATCGAATGCCTCGATGTCGCATCGCTGAGGCCGCGGGAAGATGGCGTCGAGGTGGCGAGCCACGATGGCCGCACCCGCAAGGCCGGCAGGGTGGTGCTGGCGGCCGGTGCCTTCTCGCACCGCATCGCCCGGTCGCTCGGGGAAAAAATTCCGCTGGAAACGGAACGGGGGTATAATACCACATTGCCTTCTTCCGCTTTTGATCTGCGTACGCAGGTGACCTTTGGCGGGCACGGTTTCGTTGTCACGCGGCTTTCCTCCGGCATCCGCGTTGGTGGAGCGGTCGAGCTGGGTGGACTGGAGCTTCCGGCCAATTTCGCCCGTTCCGAGGCGCTTCTGGCCAAGGCGAAAGCCTTCCTGCCGGGCCTGAAAACCGAAGGCGGCAAACAGTGGATGGGTTTCCGCCCATCGCTGCCGGACAGCCTGCCGGCCATTGGCGAAGCGCGGCACACGGCGCGGGTGGTCTATGCTTTTGGTCACGGGCATCTGGGGCTGACGCAATCGGCGGGCACGGCCCGCATCGTCGCCGATCTTCTGACCGGACAAAGGCCGGCCATCGATACAAGGGCATTTTCGCCGCAACGTTTCTGACGGAGATTTTCAATGTCTTCTGCCGTTTCGACACCAGCTATTCCTGAAGCGCGCAGCATCCTGCCGGGTGCGGCCGAAGGCAAGGTCATCGCCACGAGCGAGGCGCTGAGCTTCTGGGGCGGGGTCGATCCCGCCACGGGCCGGGTGATCGATGTGCATCACCCGTTGCATGGCATCTGTCTCACCGGCGGCGTGCTGTTCATGCCGACCAGCCGTGGCTCCTGCACCGGCTCGGGCGTGTTGCTCGATCTCATCCTCACCGGCCGCGCGCCTGCGGCGCTGATTTTCTGCGAGGCTGAAGATGTGCTGACGCTCGGCGCGCTTGTGGCGGCGGAAATGTTCGGCAAGGCTCTGCCGGTCATCCGGCTCGATGCGGAAAATTTCGCCCGCTTCTCCCGCGCCGCACATGTCAGCGTCGACGAAAACACCATCGAGGCCGACGGCGTCTCGCTGGCGATCACCCCGCCCGCAACCGCCCATCTCGACCTGAAGGACGATGATCGGGCGATGCTGGAGGGACGGGACGGCATTGCCGCGCGCCAGGCCATGCGCATCATCGTCGCCATGGCCGCCCAGCAGGGGGCATCCGCGCTTGTCGATGTCACCCAGGGCCATATCGATGGCTGCATCTATGCCAGCCCCGCTAACCTCACCTTTGCGGAAAAAATGGCGGAGATGGGTGGCAAGGTGCGGGTGCCGACCACCATGAACGCCATTTCGGTCGACAAGGCGCATTGGCGCGCGCAGGGCGTGCCGGAGGATTTTGGCGATCCGGCGGCAAGGCTGGCCGATGCCTATGTGCGCATGGGCTGTCGCCCCACCTTCACCTGTTCGCCTTACCTTCTCGACAGTGCACCGAATGCCGGCGAATCGATCGGCTGGGCCGAATCGAATGCGGTGATTTTCGCCAATACGGTGCTCGGTGCCCGAACTGCCAAACATCCGGATTTTCTCGATCTCTGCATCGCGATGACGGGCAGGGCACCGCTTTCGGGGGTGTATCTCGAAGAAAACCGCCGGCCGCAGCGCATCGTCGATGTGGCCCTGCCAGCTGGCATCGATGACGCCTTCTGGCCGCTCGTCGGTTATCTCGCCGGCAAGGCCGCGCCGGATTGCATTCCGTTGCTGCGTGGTCTTGGAGCTGCAAAACCGTCGCGCGATGATCTGAAAGCGCTTTGCGCCGCCTTCGGCACCACCTCTGCCTCGCCCATGCTGCATATCGAGGGTGTGACGCCGGAAGCGGAACTTGCGCCGCTCGAAACCGCCGGGACCGTGACCATTTCGCTCGCCGATATGGCCGCCGGCTGGTCGCTTCTGAATGAGGGGCCGGAAGAGGTGCAGCTTGTCGCCATCGGCAGCCCGCATGCCTCGCTGGAGGAGTGCCGCGCGCTCGCCGTTGAGTTTGCCGGCCGCAAGCGCCATGCGGATGTCGCCGTCATCGTCACGGCCGGCCAGCAGGTCATCGATGCGGCAGCGCAGGATGGCACGCTGCAAAGTCTCAAGGACAGCGGCGTGCAGGTGCTGCCGGATCTCTGCTGGTGTTCTATTTCCGAGCCGGTTTTCCCGACGAAGACCCGCGCGCTGATGACCAATTCCGGCAAATACGCCCATTACGGCCCGGGCCTCAGCGGCCGCGCGGTTCGCTTCGGCAGCCTTGCCGATTGCGTCGAAAGCGCACTGACCGGCCGTGCGGGTTCCCGCCTTCCATCCTGGCTTTCCTGAGGAGTTTCGAATGCGCAGCATAAAGACCGTTCATGTCATTTCCGCACATGCGGAAGGCGAGGTGGGGGATGTGATTGTCGGTGGCGTGAAGCCGCCGCCGGGCGAGACGATCTGGGAACAGAGCCGTTTCATCGCTCGTGACGAGACGCTGCGCAATTTCGTACTGAATGAGCCGCGCGGCGGTGTCTTCCGCCACGTCAACCTGCTGGTGCCGCCGAAACATCCGGATGCGGATGCCGCCTTCATCATCATGGAGCCGGAAGACACACCGCCCATGTCCGGCTCCAATTCCATCTGCGTTTCCACCGTGCTGCTGGATGGCGGCATTGTGCCGATGCAGGAGCCGGAAACCCATATGCTTCTGGAAGCGCCGGGCGGGCTGGTGAAGGTGCGCGCCGAATGCCGCAACGGCAAGGCCGAGCGCATCTTCGTGCAGAACCTGCCGAGCTTTGCCGCAAAGCTCGACGCCGAACTTGAGGTCGAAGGCCTCGGTAAGCTGAAGGTGGATACCGCTTATGGCGGCGACAGCTTCGTCATCGTCGACGCCGAAGCGATGGGTTTCAGACTGAAACCGGAAGAGGCGCATGATATTGCCCGCCTCGGCGTGCGCATCACCAATGCCGCCAACAAGGCTCTGGGTTTCGATCATCCCGAAAACCCCGACTGGCGACATTTTTCCTTCTGCCTGTTTGCCGGCAAGGTGGAGCGGACTGCCGAAGGCCTGCGGGCAGGGGCGGCCGTCGCCATCCAGCCGGGCAAGGTGGACCGCTCACCGACGGGCACGGCACTTTCGGCCCGTATGGCCGTGCTGCATGCACGCGGTGAGATGATGGAGGGTGAAACGCTGACAGCGGTGTCGCTGATCGGCTCGACTTTCACCGGCCGCATCCTCGGAACGACAACTGTTGGCGACCGCCCGGCCATCCTGCCGGAAATCTCCGGCCGTGGCTGGATCACCGGCATTCACCAGCACATGCTCGATCCGTCCGATCCGTGGCCGGAGGGGTATCGGCTGACGGATACGTGGGGTGCTAGGTAGTACGCACGCAGGCTGCATCTTGAGATATGCTACGGCGGCGCGGCCCGTTTCTTCTCCCCGGCGGGGAGAAGAAACAAGCGGCACCCGCTCGTTCCTCACTCGTTAAAGCCCTACAGGCCGGCCCGCTTCGTCGTCTCCCGCACGATCAGTTCGAACCCGACATCCACCCGCGCTCCTTCGGGAATGGTGGCATCCTTTTCCGCCTCAAGGATCGAAAGCAGCAATTCGCCCGCCTTGCGGCCGATCATCTGCGCATCGACGCGGATCGTTGAAATTGCGGGATAACATTGCCGGCCGATATCGAAATCGCCGAAGCCTAGGATGGAAACCTGCTCGGGCACACGAATGCCGCGGCGATGACATTCCATCAGCGCGCCGACGGCGGAAATATCCGATACCGCAAAAATACCTTCGACATCGGGAGCTTTTGTTAGCAGCGAGCCTAGCGTCTTTGCTCCATGATCATAGGAAACCGGTGCGCTGCCCTCGCGGATGATGAGGTCATCGGCAATGCCGGCTTCGCGCAGCGCTGCGCCAAAACCGAGCAGGCGGCTTTCGCCGCGCCAGTCCTTCACGTCGCCATCGGCCCTGGAGCCCAATGCGCCTATCCGCTTGAAGCCAAGCGATATCAGATATTTGGCGGCGTTTCTTCCCACCTCGTAGTTGGAAAAGCCAACCGCATGGTCGATGGGGTGTTCGGGCACGTCCCAGATCTCGACGATCGGAATGCCGGCACGCATCAGCACCTCGCTCGCCATCTTGGTATGCACCGTGCCGGCGACGACAATGGCGTCGGGACGGCGCTCCATCATGGTGCGGATGACGCGCTCCTCCTCCTGCAGATCGTACATGGTATAACCGATCAGCAATTGGTAGTCGGCGGCGCGCAGCGCATTGGCGAGCCCTTGCGCGCTGTCGGCGAAGTTGGAGTTGGTGAGTGTCGGCAGGATGGCGGTGATGAAATTGGTGCGCCGGGATGAAAGCGATCCGGCGATCCGGTCCGGCACATAACCGAGCTTCTCGATTGCCTTCATCACCTTTTGGCGCGTTTCTTCCGACACCAGCGCAGGATCGGCCAGCACCCGCGACACCGTCATCTTTGAGACGCCCGCGAGTTTGGAGACGTCGCTCATCGTTGCTTTTTTTGACGTGACTAACGCTGCGGCCAAGGGCGTGCGCTCCACCAAAGCATGTCTCCCCAGTTTTAAGCCGGCAACAATTTCAACCGGTTCAGGACAAGACATACACGAAGATCAACAGGGAAAGCACGCCGCTTGATTGCAGATCGATGCGGCGTGCACCGGATTTATGCGATGCGGCGGTAGACGAGGTGATAAAACCGTCCGTCGCACATGCTCATCATCTCGTCCGTCAGCACCCGGCCTTCGAGACGGACCGGCGAGACCAGCGCTTCTTCGACCGCTTCCATGGAGGGATAATCGATTTCCTGCACCATGATGATCGGCGCTGCGTCAGGGTCGGTGCGCTTGGTGCGCATCACCCGCACGGCCTGCGCGTTCGGCATGCGTTTCCAGACGGGCAGCAGTTTTTCCTCGACGATGCGGAAAAACTCCTCCTCCCGGCCGGGGTGGATCGTGCCTTCAAAGATTGCCGAGCGCGTATACATGGTTTCCTCCCGAATGAATGCCCGATGCAACGGTTCTGTAGATCGGACTTGCAATGATACCGATAACATGCATTATTGATCCTGCCAAGAACGGGAAACGGTGTCGACAAGAGGAAAATCGATAACCAGCCGAAATCGCTGAATTTAATAGGAAATTATGACGGTTTTGAGCTTTTGCTGTTTCTTGGGAGGAGTTTTTAGTCAATCGCGTTGAAATGTTATCGAGAACATTTTGCGCTTTGCGCAAGGCCGCTGTTCCGCTTCGGGCAGCCACTATAAGATTGGAGGAGAAACCATGAGCATTTCCAGATTTCTGAAGAACATGACCGTTGCCGTTGGTGTTGCCGCAGCAACGCTTGCCGCCAGCACATCCGCCCATGCCGTCTCGATCAGCGAGATCACGGCGCGCGGCAAGGTCAAGATCGGCGTTCTGACCGGTGCACCGCCCATGGGCATGGTGGATGAGAAGGGCAATCCTTCCGGTTATGACGTCGATGTCGCCAATCTCATCGGTTCCTACCTGTCTCTGCCGGTCGAACTGGTGCCGTTGACGCCGCCGGCGCGTATTCCCGCGCTTCAGACCGGCAAGGTCGACTTCCTTGTCGCGACGCTCGCCCCGACCGGCGAACGCGCCAAGACCGTGATGTTCACGCAGCCTTACAGCGCCTTCAACATGGACATCATTTCCGGCAAGGACCAGAAGTTCGAAAACCTCGACAGCCTCAAGGGCAAGCGCGTTTCGGTCAATCGTGGTTCCTCGCAGGAAACCGCGCTGCGCAAGGCCAATGTCGAAGGTCTTGAAATCGTCGTCTATGAAGATGATTCCACCAGCGCCCAGGCACTGCTCGCCGGTCAGGTGGATGCCGTCGCCCTGCCGTCCACGGTGGGCGAGGCGATCATCAAGCAGCGCCCGGAAGCCGGCCTGCAGGTTGGGTTCACCTTCTTCCAGCAGGGCAATTCCATGGCGACGAAGCTTGAGGATTTCGAGCTGCGCCAGTGGCTGAACACCTCCATCTACCTCATGAAGATGTCGGGCGATCTCGACCGTATCTCGGTCAAGTGGACCGGCCGTCCGCTGCCGCAATTGCCAAGCTTCTGATTGAGCCTTTCAACGCGCCCGCCGGGAAGGCTTCCGGCGGGCCGGGAAATGTCAACGGAGTGACGCATGTCCTACACATTCCAATTCGGCGCGCTCGCCCAATATCAGAACGAGATTCTGAATGGCATATGGCTGACGATCAAGCTGTCGGTCCTGTCCATCGTGCTCGGCTGCGCTTTCGGCATTCTTCTTGCCTCGCTGCGCTCCATCAATGGCGGCATCGTCCGCATCATCGTCGACGGTTATGTCGAGGTGATCCGCAACACGCCGTTTCTGGTGCAGCTTTTCATCGTCTATTTCGGCCTGCCGGGCCTCGGCTTTCGTGTCGGGGCAGATACGGCAGCGCTGATCGGCATGACGATCAACCTTGCGGCCTATTCGACGGAGATCATTCGCGCCGGCATCGAGGCGGTGCACAAGTCGCAGATCGAGACGGGTGAGGCCCTGGGCTTCACGAAGTACCAGATCTATCGCCACGTCATCATCGTGCCGGCGATTGCCAAGGTCTATCCTTCGCTCTGCAGCCAGTTCGTGCTGATGATGCTGGCATCGAGCATATGTTCGGCCATCTCCACCCATGAGCTTGCGGCCGCCGCAGCCTTCGTGGAATCGCAGACCTATCGCTCCTTCGAGGTCTATATCGTCGTCACGCTCATCTATCTCGCGCTGGCGCTCAGCCTGCGGCTCATCCTTGCCCTTGTCGGCATGTGGCTGTTTGGCCGCCGTGTGGCCCGCAAGACGATGACCGCCATGCCGGAGGTGCAGTCATGACTCTTCGAACTTTCGGCTGGAACGAATTCGGCTTCCTCTTGACCGCCCTGCAATGGACCGTGCTTCTGACGATCATTGCGCTTATCGGCGGCGGCATTGTCGGCTTTTTCATCGCACTCGCCCGCACCTCGGATAACAAGCTGCTGCGCATTGCCGCCGGCACCTATATCCAGGTCATTCAAGGCATTCCGGTGCTGATGATCCTGTTCCTGTCCTATTACGGCCTCAGCCTTGCCGGGCTGGAATTGCCGCCGCTCTTCGCCGCCGGCGCCTCGATGACGATCTACACATCGGGTTACCTCGCGGAAATCTGGCGTGGCTGCATCCAGGCGGTGCCGAAGCAGCAATGGGAAGCGTCGGAATCACTGGCGCTCACCCGCGCCCAGCAATATCGCTACGTCATCCTGCCGCAGGCGATCCGCATCTCCCTGCCGCCGACCGTCGGTTTTGCCGTCCAGGTCGTCAAGAATACGTCCATCGCATCGATCATCGGTTTCGTCGAACTGGCAAGAGCGGGGCAGCTCATCAACAATGCCACGTTCCAGCCGTTCCGCGTCTTCGTCGCGGTGGCCGTGCTTTATTTCATCGTCTGCTACCCGTTGTCCCAGCTGTCGCGTTGGCTGGAAAGGAGGCTTCATGCCGGAAGTAATCGTTGAAAACGTTCACAAGAGCTTTGGCGCTCTGGAAGTCCTCAAAGGCGTGTCGCTGACGGTCGGTCGCGGTGAAGTCTTTGCCCTCATCGGCCGCTCGGGCTCGGGCAAGAGCACGCTGCTGCGCTGTATGAACGGGTTGGAGAAGATCAATTCGGGCCGCATCGAAATCGCCGGCCATGCGATCGGCGAAGATGCCAAGGCGTTGCGCAAGCTGCGCACCGATGTCGGCATCGTGTTCCAGAGCTACAACCTCTTTCCGCATCTGACGGTCGGCGAAAACATCATGCTTGCGCCACGCATCGTCAAGGACGTGGCGAAATCGGAAACGAAGGATATCGCCCGCGAGGTTCTGCAACTCGTCGGCCTGTCTGAGAAATTCGATTCCTACCCGGACCAGCTTTCCGGCGGCCAGCAGCAGCGCGTGGCGATTGCCCGTTCGCTCGCCATGCGGCCGAAGGTGATGCTGTTCGACGAGGTGACCTCGGCGCTCGACCCGGAACTCACCGAGGAAGTGCTGACCGTCATGGAAAACCTCGCCAAGGACGGCATGACCATGATCCTCGTCACCCATGAAATGGCCTTTGCGCGCCGCGTGGCGACCGAAACCATCTTTATGCACAAGGGCAAGATCTGGGAGCAGGGCCGTTCGTCGGAACTCTTCGCCAATCCGCAAACGCCGGAACTCCGGCAATTCGTTAAGGCCGATGTGAAGTAGCTCACCGGCGCAAAGGAAGACCCATGACCACTGAAATCGTGCAATTGTGCCCGCTCATCCCGGCACTGGAACAGGAACTTGCCGAGCGCTTCACGGTGCATCGCCTGTTCGAAGCCGCAGACAAGGCGGCGTTCCTGGCTGAAAAGGGCGCGGCGATCCGCGGCGTCGTTACCGGCGGCCATATCGGTCTGCCGGCGGATATCGGGGCGGCGCTTCCCAATCTTGAAATCGTCGCCATCAACGGCGTCGGTTTCGACAAGGTCGATCTGGCCGAAGCCAAAAAACGCGGTTTTCGTGTCTCCAATACGCCTGACGTGCTGACGGCGGATGTCGCCGATCTCGCGCTCGGCCTCGTTCTGGCGCAGGCGCGCAAGCTGCCGCAGGCGGACCAGCATGTGCGCACCGGGCAATGGCTGAAGGGCGATATGGGGCTTTCCACCCGCGTCACCGGCCGTCGTTACGGCATCTTCGGCCTCGGCCGCATCGGCCTTGCGATCGCAAAAAGGCTCGAGGGTTTTGACGCGCGCATTTCCTACACCGCCAGAAACCGTCGCGATGTCGCCTATGATTATTACGACAGCATCGAGGCGCTGGCCGCCAATTGCGACGTGCTTATCATTGCCGCTGCCGCCACTGCCGAAACGCGCCATATCGTCAATGCGGATGTGCTCAAGGCGCTTGGACCGCAGGGCGTGCTCGTCAACGTGGCGCGCGGCTCGCTGGTTGATGAGAAGGCGCTTGTCGAGGCTCTTTCCAGTGGCGCCATCGGTGGTGCGGCGCTGGATGTCTTCGAGGATGAACCGCGTGTGCCGGAAGCACTTTTCGCCTTCGACACCGTCACGCTCGCGCCGCATGTGGGCAGCGGCACGCACCAGACACGGCGCGCCATGGCCGATCTCGTTCTTGCCAATCTCGATGCGCATTTTGCCGGCAAGGACCTGCCGACACCGGTGGCATAAGCCCTCTTTCCCTATAGTCATCGGACGGCGCGGCTTTTGTCGCGCCGTTTCGTTTCATGCCGTCGGCTGCCCGTCGATGGTAAAAGGGGTAGTTCCCCTAATCTCTATTCGACGTTCATCATTATATAATATGTATAATCCTACTATTCCGCTTCCTTATTAAGTGATGAGGCGGAGAGGTGCGTTCCAAAGGCCCGAAGACACCCGTAGAGAACCGCATGTCGCGAAAACAGCGCGGCGTAACGCCATCTGCCTTAGCTGAAACGACCGAAAACACCAGTCCCTCCGACCGGCACACGCTTCTGGAAGCGATGATCGACCATGTGCCGGATTTCATCTATGCCAAGGATCTGGAGGGTCGCTTTCTTTTTGCCAATCGCGCCATCGTCGCCGAAAACGGCTTTGACAGCGTCGAGGAACTGATTGGGCTCACCGATTACGATATTCATGGCGAAGCGGCGCGGCGTGCCGGCATTCCCGAGACCGAGGCGCGGGTGATGCGCACCGGGGAACCCGATCTCGGTTATGAGGAACGCGCCATGCGCGGCGATATCGACCGCTGGCTGATGATGTCGCGGGTGCCGCTGAGAGATAAGGCCGGCAACATCATCGGCGTGGTCGGGGCCTCCAGAGATATCACCCAGAAAAAGGCCTCGGAAAGGCTGCTTCAGGCGCAGGCGCATATTCTGGAAATGATCGTTGCGGCGGCGCGTATCGAGGATTTTCTTGAGGAGTTTGTCAGGGCCATCGAAAATCTCGCCACCGGGCTTGCGTGCGCGGTCAGGGTGTTCGATGCGGCGGCAGGCGAGCCCTCCTTTTATGCCTCTCCCGCACTTGGCCGGCAGGAGGAGTTGGCCTCGCTTGTCTCTACCGTTAGCGATCCCGAAAGCCTCACCTGGCAGGCCGAGAACGCGGCCTTCAGTTTCGATATTCCCGCCAGCGAAGGCAAGGCGCATGGTTTCGTCTGGTGCATGCTGGCCGGCCGCGAACCGGATG
Organism: Agrobacterium tumefaciens; assembly: GCA_017744915.1. Lineage (GTDB taxonomy): Bacteria > Pseudomonadota > Alphaproteobacteria > Rhizobiales > Rhizobiaceae > Agrobacterium > Agrobacterium tumefaciens_I. Next base: position 51,115 of record JAGIAH010000006.1, on the reverse strand, counting down.
CGGCGCTGGTGGAATTCATCGGTGCCGCCGCGCGCATGGCGGGTTTGGCGATCGACCGTAAACGGGCAGCGGAACACATCGCCTTTCTGGCGGATCACGATATGCTGACCCGGCTACCAAATCGTCGTTTCCTCGATACACGATTGCCGGAGATTTTGGCGGCGGCGGCAAGGGTGGGCAGAAGGGTCGGCATCGGTTTTCTCGATCTCGACAATTTCAAGCAGATCAACGATACGCTCGGCCACAGCATCGGCGATGCGCTGCTGTCGAAAACCGCCGGGCGTATTGCCAAAAGCCTCAGGCGAAACGATCTCGTGCTGAGGGTCGGCGGCGATGAGTTCGTCATCATTCTCGAAGAGCGCAGGGAGGATGTCGAAAGCCGCCTGCAGCACATCCGGGCCGCGGTCTCGCAGCCGCTGCGCATCGGCAATTACGATATCAAGGTCACCTGCAGCATTGGCATGGCCTTTTTTCCGGAACATGGGGAAACCACGGCGGAAATCGTCGCGGCGGCAGATCTCGCCATGTATGAAGCCAAACATAACGGACGCGATGGCATCGCCACCTTCACACCGCGCATGGCGGACGATCTCAGGAAAAAATTCACCCGCATCGAGGAGTTGCGCAAGGCGGTAGAGAAGGACGAGTTCGTGCTGCATTTCCAGCCGCAGGTCGATCTTCTCAGCGGCCGGATCAGCGGCGTGGAGGCGCTGGTGCGCTGGCAGCATCCGGTGGAAGGGCTGCTGGGACCTGCGGAATTCATCGGCCTTGCGGAAGAAACCGGCCTGATCGTGGAACTGGGGGAAAATATCCTCAGGAAAGCCTGTCGTCAGGCGCAGGCCTGGGCTGCCGCCGGCCTGCCGCCCGTCAAGATGGCGGTCAATATCTCGCCCCGGCAATTTCAGGGTGGGCTGGTGCAGCAGATCCGGTCCGTGCTGAAGGAAACCGGCCTTTCGCCCTCCCTGCTGGAAATCGAAATCACCGAGACGCTCATCATCCAGGATGTCGAAACATCGGTGCGGATCATGCGGGCCATCAAACAGATGGGCGTCAGCCTGGCGCTGGATGATTTCGGCATCGGTTATTCCTGTCTCGGCATGCTCAAGACGTTCCCGCTCTCATGCATGAAGATCGACCGCTCCTTCCTGACCAACCTGCCGGAAAAAACCAAGGACAGCGCTATCGTCTCGATCATGATCCAGCTTGCCGGGTCGCTCGACATCGATGTCATTGCGGAAGGCGTGGAAAGCGGTGAGCAGGCGGCGTTTCTGCGCGCCGCCGGCTGCCCCTATGGTCAGGGATATTATTTCAGCCGGCCGGCGCCCGCGGATGTGATTGAAGACATGCTGGGAAAGACGACGATCTTCCCCACCGACGCGTCCAGCATTACGCAATAGGTCGTCGCGACGTCCTTCACCAGTTTGACCAGACGCCGCCTGCCGGAAGAGCGGGCGGATCGCCTTGCCGCATTGCCGTGGCGATTACCCGCCTTCATATCCAGTTTGACAATGAGAACCGTCGCGTTTCGTCACCACGTGCGATCGCCGAGTCCTGTCTATCCTGCTGCCGATCCGGGAGTATGCGTCATTTTCTATATTCGTAATTTATAACGTTATTTGAATTATATTTAGTAATGTATTTCGTTATTGGAATATAATATTCAGATATACTATATTTAAAACTGTTAATTTGTTGTAATTTTACTACGTAATCGGATTGTGTACTTTAATTGTATTTGCATTTTGCCGATTTGAATTGCGAGTCTCCGACGGTTTCTGTCATTTGCTGAATCAGCGCAGGGAAGCGGGCGGCAGGGAAAGACCAGCCCTCAAATTTGCGCATTCGTTGAAAAATTTTTGACTGGAGATTAAAAATGAACATCAAGAGCCTTCTGATCGGCTCCGCTGCCGCTCTCGCGGCAGTATCCGGCGTACAGGCCGCTGACGCTATCGTCGCTGCCGAGCCCGAGCCCATGGAATATGTCCGCGTCTGCGACGCTTTCGGCACCGGCTTCTTCTACATCCCCGGCACCGAAACCTGCCTGAAGTTCGACGGTTACATCCGTTTCCAGACCGATTTCGGCCGTGAGCAGTCCGGTTCGTCTGACTGGGATTCCTTCACCCGCGCCCAGTTCAACATCGACACCCGCACCGACACCGAGCTCGGCGCTCTGCGCGGTTACATCGGTTTCCGCGGTCAGGCTGACAACGACACCGACCGCTACGTCGTTCTCGATCAGGCTTTCATCGAACTCGGCGGCCTGAAGGTCGGTTTCTACTACAACTGGTGGGATGACGGTCTCGCTGGTGAGTACGACCTGCTCAGCTCGAACCGCACCCGTCTGAACGCCATCCGTTACACCTACGACGCTGGCTCCTTCTATGTTGGCGCTGCCGTTGAAGAACTGGAAGGCTCGCGCAAGGGCACGTCCGAACTCGGCGTTACGAAGGGCGGCAAGTTCAAAACCAACACGAACGATGTTGGCGTCAGCGCCATCATCGGCGGCAAGTTCGGTGGCGTTAAGGCCAACGTGCTCGGCGGTTACGACACGAACCAGGAAAACGGTGCAATCCGTGCCATCGTCACGGCTGACATCGGTCCGGGCACCCTTGGCCTCTCCGGCGCCTGGGCTTCCGGTGCCAACTACTACTACGAAGAGTCCGAGTGGACTGTTGCTGCTGAATACGCAATCAAGGCAACCGACAAGCTGACCATCACCCCCGGCTTCCAGTACTTCGGTACGATCGACATCGGTGCCAACAACGACTTCGTTGGCGATCGCGATGCATGGCGTGCGGGCGTAGCTGCCAGCTACAAGATCACTTCCGGCCTCTCCACGAAGGTTTCCGTGACCTATCAGGACGTAGATGGCCGCGAAGGTATCGACAGCGGTGCCGGTGACAAGTGGACCGGTTTCGTTCGTCTTGAGCGCGCGTTCTAATCGTCCATACAAAAAGCATAACCGGGTTAGATAACTCAGATCCACCCCGTTCTCGAACGGGTGAGTGACTAGCTCCAGTCAAAGTTCCTGACATGATGTCAGGTTTGCTCCCCGCCCTCTTGAGGTCGGGGAGTTTTTATGTGCGCTGATAGTCGAGGCGTGGATGGCGGCCCCGTCCATGAGGCCGGAAAATGCAACGAGGCCTGCTGTTCTCTCCTGACATCAGAACAGCCGACGCAGTAAAAATCGACCACCATGCGATGATGGTGATTGAGAAATTGTTCGCAATATGAAATACTATTGTATACAATAAATTCAGGTGCCATCATGGAATTCGATTTTACCGCGCTCGAGCCGCAGAGCCGCTATCGTTTGCTGACGAATTTTATCGGCCCGCGACCGATAGCGCTGGTCACGACGCGTTCGGCCGCAGGCCATAACAACGCCGCGCCGATGAGCTTTTTCAATGTTTTCTCCCATGACCCGCCGATCGTCATTCTCGGTATCCAGCCGCGTGTGACGGGCGAGGAGAAGGATACGATGGCCAATATTCGCCGCACCGGCGAATTTGTCATCAACATGGTTGATATGGCTCTGTCCGAGCAGATGCTTGTCTGTGGCCTCGGTTTCGATAGCGAAGTTGACGAACTCTCCATGGCGCGGCTGACGGCTTCTCCCTGCCGCAAGATCGAGGCGAGCTTTGCGGCGGAATCGCCCTGCGCCTTCGAGTGCAGGGTGGAGCGTTTGATCGATTATCCGCGCCGCACGCTGGTTTTGGGGGAGGTCGTGCATATGCACGTCCAAAAAGATTGCCTTGATGCAGAAGGACGTTATGTCGATCCGGACCGATACCAGCCGATCGCACGCCTCCACGCCGATAACTACGTCAGTTCGGATCGCCAGTTCGTCCTCAAGGCGCCGGCAATTACCGACTTCATCAAGCCGAATGGCGAGTGACGGTTCTGACCTGAAATGCCGGATGTCTCTTGCCCGCTGCCGGAAACGCCCGGGAATGAGAGGGCAGGGTGTCGATCCCCACCGTTTGGAGCACGGCTCACATGGTTGAATCCCATATGGTTGGGAGCGGATTACCGTGCGCCAGAGTAGGTTGGCGTCTATGACTGTCTGCGCTTGAGGGAATTCGGTCTTGCCGTCCGCGCACAGTTTGCAGGAAAACACCCGCATCCCTTTGCGGGCTTCTCCGTCTCGCTTTAGTGTTCTTTTTCTCGCACCGTCCGCATGGTCGCGAGTCACGCGGGAGGGCGCATGATCGACAAGCTGGAATTTTTCATCGCATTGGCGCGCGCAGAGCATTTCGGCCGCGCGGCGGAGGAGTGTGGTGTTTCGCAACCCAGTCTCTCGGCCGCGATCCGGCAGCTGGAGGACCAGTTGGGTGTCGTTCTTGTGGTGCGTGCGGCGCGTTATCAGGGGCTGACACCGGAGGGCCAGCGTGTTCTTGAATGGGCGCGTCGCATTGTCGCCGATACGCGCACCATGCGTGAGGAAATGCGGGCGGCGCGTAAGGGTCTGGCGGGCCATATCCGGCTTGCGGTCATTCCGACGGCGCTTGCAATGGTGCCGCGATTGACGGAATCCTTTCAGGCGCGGCACCCCAATGTGACCTTTTCCGTGACATCACGCACCTCGCTTCAGGTCTTGAGCCAGATCGAAAACCTCGAGATCGATGCGGGAATCAGCTACCTCGACAACGAACCTCTTGGCCGAGTGACCACGGTGCCGCTTTATTCGGAGCGATATCACCTGATTGCAGCAGCTGGAACGCCGCTTGCCGATCAGGAAAGCGTTACCTGGAAACAGGTTTCGGGTCTTAGGTTATGCCTATTGACTTCGGATATGCAGAACCGCCGCATCATCAACAAACATATGGCTGACGCGGGTGTGGAGGCGAAGCCGACATTGGAGTCCAACTCCATGATTGTGCTGTTTTCCCATATCCGAACCGGACAATGGGCTTCAATAATGCCGCGTAACATAGCGGAATCATTTGGTTTTCCAAAGCAGATCAGAATGATACCGATTACCGAGCCGGATGCGGAGCATCTGGTGGGGCTGATCGCGACTTATCGCGAGCCACACACGCCACTGGTTTCCGCGCTTCTTCATGAGGCGCGTCAGCGCGCTGCGGCGATGGCTTTTGATAGGAATTTCCTATCGGGCGACGAAAACACATTATTGACCTGATCAAGCCTACCTCGCCATTCTTCCGGGCGACGCAGGGGCTGTGCAGGGACTGAAACATGTGCCGCTTGCCATACCTGCCCCCTGTCGGTTTGGGAGGACTGGCTTATGAATATCCGTGCGGTTGCCGCAGATGAGGCGGCCCGTGTTTCCGCTATCATTGGCGATTTTCTTCACCTCGAAGGGCCATTGCTGCCCATACTGCACGCGGTGCAGGAGGAGTTCGGTTACATACCGGAAAGCGCCAAGCAGATCATCGCATCCGCGCTGAATATATCGCGTGCCGAGGTTCATGGCGTCGTAACCTTCTATCCCGACTTTCGCGATCATCCGTCCGGCCGGCATGTGCTGAAGCTCTGTCGCGCCGAGGCTTGCCAGTCGATGGGTGGCGAGCCTCTTGCGGAGACCATCAAGACCCGGCTCGGCCTCGACTGGCACGAAACCGCGGCCGACGGCTCGGTCACGCTGGAACCGGTCTTCTGTCTCGGGCTTTGCGCGCAGGCGCCGGCCCTGATGCTGGATGGCGAAGTCCATGCCCGCCTTGACGAGGACTGTCTTGGCGACATTCTGACGGAGGCGCGCCGATGAGTGTCACCGTTTTTGTTCCGGGCGACTCCGCAGCACTTGCCGTTGGCGCAAACCGCGTGGCCGAAGCGATCGCCCGCGAGGCGGCCGTCCGCAACCTCGACGTCCATATCGTCCGCAACGGCTCGCGCGGCATGCTCTGGCTTGAAGTGCTTGTGGAAGTGCGCACCGAGCATGGTCGTATCGCCTATGGGCCGGTCAAGGCCAGTGACGTTGCTTCGCTCTTCGATGCGGGTTTTCTCAATGGCGGCGAGCATCGTCTCTGTCTCGGGCCGACAAAGGATATTCCGTTCCTGAAAAACCAGACGCGCCTGACCTTCGCACGTTGCGGCGTGACCGATCCGTTGTCGCTTGAGGATTATCGTGCCTATCAGGGTATGAAGGGTCTTGAAAAAGCCGTAGCTATGGCACCGCTGGATATCGTCGCCCAGGTGACCGAAAGCGGCCTGCGCGGGCGCGGCGGTGCGGGTTTCCCGACGGGCATCAAATGGAAGACGGTTGCCGACGCGGTGGCCGGCCAGAAATACATCGTCTGCAATGCGGACGAGGGTGATAGCGGCACCTTTGCCGACCGCATGATCATGGAAGGCGATCCCTTCGTGCTGATCGAAGGCATGGCGATTGCCGGCCTTGCCGTCGGCGCGACGAAAGGTTTCATCTATACGCGGTCGGAATATCCTTACGCCATCAAGGTCATGGAGCAGGCGATAGAGATCGCCCGTCGCGAAGGCATCATCGGCCCATCCGTCCTCGGTTCCGGCCGGGCCTTCGACATGGAAGTGCGCATGGGTGCCGGCGCCTATGTCTGCGGCGAGGAAACCTCGCTTCTGAACAGCCTGGAAGGTAAACGCGGCACCGTGCGTGCCAAGCCGCCGCTGCCCGCCTTGCAAGGGCTGTTCGGCAAGCCCACCGTCGTCAACAATGTGATTTCGCTCGCCTCCATTCCGGTCATCATGGATCGTGGTGCGGCCTTCTATCGCGATTTCGGCGTTGGCCGCTCGCATGGCACCATCCCCATCCAGCTTGCCGGAAACATCAAACATGGCGGGCTTTATGAGACCGCCTTCGGCCTGCCGCTCGGTCAGTTGGTCAACGATATCGGCGGCGGCACGATCACTGGCCGGCCCGTCAAGGCGGTGCAGGTGGGCGGCCCGCTCGGCGCCTATTTCCCGGTCTCGCTGTTCGATACGATCTTCGATTATGAGGCTTTTACCGCTGCCGGCGGCCTCATCGGACATGCCGGTATCGTGGTGTTCGACGAGACCGCGGACATGCTCCATCAGGCGCGGTTCGCGCTGGAATTCTGCGCCGTCGAAAGTTGCGGCAAGTGCACGCCCTGCCGCATCGGCTCAACGCGTGGTGTCGAGACGGTCGACAAGATCGCGCTTGGCATCGAGCGGGAGAAAAACACGGCGCTGCTCGAAGACCTCTGCGAAACCATGAAATTCGGTTCGCTCTGTGCGCTTGGCGGTTTCACGCCCTATCCCGTCATGAGCGCGCTCCGGCATTTCCCGGAAGATTTTGCCCCCATCCCACGTGTTGAAGCGGCGGAGTAAGACCATGGCCCTTGTGACAGAATTTGACTATGGAACCCCGAAATCCCTCGCAACGGACATGGTGACGCTGACCATCGATGGGCGGCAGGTGACTGTGCCGGCGGGTACCTCGATCATGCGTGCCTCGCGCGAAGCGGGCATCGATGTCCCGAAACTCTGTGCCACCGATATGGTGGATGCTTTCGGCTCCTGCCGGCTCTGTCTGATCGAGGTGGAGGGCCGCAACGGCACCCCTGCCTCCTGCACTACGCCTGTCGCCCCCGGCCTCGTCGTGCACACGCAGACGGAGCGGCTGAAGCAGATCCGTAAAGGCGTGATGGAGCTTTATATCTCCGATCACCCGCTCGACTGTCTGACCTGCGCCGCCAATGGCGATTGTGAATTGCAGGATATGGCGGGTGCCGTTGGCCTGCGCGATGTGCGTTATGGTTATGAAGGCGACAACCACGTCAAGGCGCGCACCGGTGAGGGCGATCTCAATGCCCGCTGGATGCCGAAGGACGAAAGCAATCCCTATTTCACCTATGATCCTTCCAAATGCATCGTCTGTTCCCGCTGCGTGCGCGCCTGCGAGGAAGTGCAGGGCACCTTCGCACTGACGATCGAAGGGCGCGGTTTCGAAAGCCGGGTGTCACCCGGTGCGCATGAGGCGTTCCTCGATTCCGACTGCGTTTCCTGCGGCGCCTGCGTGCAGGCCTGTCCGACGGCGACGCTGACGGAAAAATCGGTGATCGAGATCGGCCAGCCGGAACATTCGATGGTCACGACCTGCGCCTATTGCGGTGTCGGCTGCTCCTTCAAGGCGGAAATGCGCGGTGAAGAACTGGTGCGCATGGTGCCGTGGAAGGACGGGCAGGCGAACCGTGGCCATTCCTGCGTCAAGGGCCGCTTTGCCTATGGTTACGCGACCCACAGGGACCGCATTCTCAACCCGATGATCCGCGAAAAGATCAGCGATCCATGGCGGGAAGTCTCGTGGGAGGAGGCCTTCTCTCACGTTGCCTCCGAGTTCCGGCGTATCCAGGGTCAATATGGCCGGGAGTCCATCGGCGGCATCACTTCCTCGCGCTGCACGAATGAGGAAACCTTCCTCGTCCAGAAACTCATCCGCGCCGGCTTCGGCAATAACAACGTCGATACCTGCGCCCGCGTCTGCCATTCGCCGACGGGTTATGGTCTCGGCCAGGCTTTCGGCACCTCCGCCGGCACGCAGAATTTTGATAGTGTCGAGCAGTCCAATGTGGTGCTAGTGATCGGCGCCAATCCGACGGATGGGCATCCTGTTTTCGGCTCGCGGCTGAAGAAGCGGCTGCGGCAGGGGGCGAAGCTCATCGTCATCGATCCGCGCCGCATCGATCTCGTCCGCACGCCGCATGTGGAGGCGTCCTTCCACCTGCCGCTGCTGCCCGGCACCAACGTTGCGGTGCTGACGGCGCTTGCGCATGTGATCGTCACAGAAGGGCTGTTCAACGAAGCCTTCATCCGCGAGCGCTGCGACTGGTCGGAATTCGAGGATTGGGCTGCCTTCGTTGCCGAGCCGCAGCACAGCCCGGAAGAAACCGAAAGCTTCACCGGCGTGCCGGCGGAAGAATTGCGTGGTGCCGCGCGTCTCTATGCCAAGGGCGGCAATGGCGCGATCTATTACGGGCTTGGTGTCACCGAACACAGCCAGGGTTCGACGACCGTCATGGCGATCGCCAATCTTGCCATGGCGACCGGCAATATCGGCCGCCCCGGCGTGGGGGTCAATCCGCTGCGCGGGCAGAACAATGTGCAGGGCTCCTGCGACATGGGGTCTTTCCCGCACGAACTTCCGGGCTACCGGCATATTTCCGATGATGCGACGCGCGACATCTTCGAAAAACTCTGGGGCGTGAAGCTCAACAACGAGCCCGGGCTTCGTATCCCCAACATGCTCGATGCGGCCGTGGATGGCAGCTTCAAGGGTATCTATATTCAGGGGGAGGACATTCTCCAGTCCGATCCGGATACGAAGCATGTTTCGGCCGGTCTCGCTGCCATGGAATGTGTCGTGGTGCACGATCTCTTCCTGAACGAGACGGCGAACTATGCCCATGTCTTCCTGCCGGGTTCCACCTTCCTCGAAAAAGACGGCACCTTCACCAATGCCGAGCGCCGCATCAACCGCGTGCGCAAGGTCATGTCGCCGAAGAACGGTTATGCCGACTGGGAAGTGACACAGAAGCTGGCGCAGGCCATGGGGCTTGCATGGAACTACGCACATCCGTCTGAAATCATGGATGAAATCGCCGCGACAACGCCAAGCTTCGCCGGTGTTTCCTACGCCTATCTGGAAGAGAAGGGCTCGGTGCAGTGGCCCTGCAACGAGAAGTTCCCTGAGGGTTCGCCGATCATGCATGTGGACGGTTTTGTCCGAGGCAAGGGCAAGTTCATCCGCACCGAATATGTGGCGACGGATGAACGCACCGGGCCGCGGTTCCCGCTGCTGCTCACCACCGGCCGCATCCTGTCGCAATACAATGTCGGGGCGCAGACACGGCGCACGGAAAACGTCGTCTGGCACGAGGAGGATCGTCTCGAAATCCATCCGCACGATGCCGAACAGCGCGGCGTGAAGGACGGTGACTGGATCAAGCTCGTCAGCCGGTCGGGAGACACGACGCTGCGGGCGCTGATCACAGACCGTGTGGCGCCGGGCGTGGTCTACACGACCTTCCACCATCCCGGCACGCAGGCGAACGTCATCACCACCGACTTCTCCGACTGGGCGACCAATTGCCCGGAATACAAGGTGACGGCGGTTCAGGTCTCGCCCTCCAACGGGCCAACGGAATGGCAGGAAGAATATGATGCGCTCTCGCGTCAGTCCCGCCGGATCGCCGGCAAGCTCGAAGCTGCGGAATAATCGGGGGCCGGGCCTGGTCCCGGCCGTCTCATTCATGGAGGCGTCGGCGTGGGAGCCGGCGCGGGGAGTAGGTCATGTTGCTCAACCACACCGATGAAAAGCTGGTGAGAATGGCGAACCAGATCGCGACGTTCTTTCTGTCGCAATCGGAAGATATTCGCATCGAAGGTGTTGCCACGCATATCAACAAGTTCTGGGAACCGCGCATGCGGCGCCGGTTCTTCGAGATGGTGGATGCCGAGGCGGGTGATTTTCTGCCGCTGGTGCTTGCCGCGTCGAAGGAGATAAGGCGGCCCGGTGAACCGGCAGCCGATGCGGTGGGTCTCGGCGACGATGCGAAGGGCGCTCCGGGCGGGAAGGGACCGATTGCGGGTGAGTCCCTTTCGGAGCCGAGCGTGCCGGAAAGCACAGGGGCTTGAGCGGCACGGCCGCAAAATCAGACTTTTGGCCGGACAGGGGACGTTCGGCGACATTGGCGTTCACCAGGCGGGGCGAACGTGACATGTCCAGACATTCACGAGGGAGGTAATGTCAATGGCAGTAGCAGATGCAACGGCGGGAGAGGCGGCGCAAGCCGGGTTTTTGGACCGCGAACGAATAATCGCAAGACCGGGTTTTAATCGCTGGCTGGTGCCGCCGGCTGCCCTTGCCATTCATCTATGCATTGGCATGGCCTATGGCTTCAGCGTGTTCTGGCTGCCGCTGTCGAAGGCGCTGCCGGCGACGGACCCCAGCTGCTCCAGCCTCACGCTTGTCGGGGCGCTGTTTACCACTGAGTGCAACTGGCGTGTGGCCGATCTCGGCTGGATCTATACGCTTTTCTTCGTTCTTCTGGGTTGCTCTGCGGCCATTTGGGGTGGCTGGCTGGAAAGAGTGGGGCCACGCAAGGCCGGCTTCGTTTCCGCCTGCTGCTGGTGCGGCGGTATCCTGGTGGCGGCAGTCGGTGTCATCACGCATCAACTGTGGCTGATGTGGCTGGGCGCCGGCGTCATCGGTGGCATCGGGCTCGGGCTCGGCTATATTTCGCCCGTATCGACGCTGATCAAATGGTTTCCGGATCGTCGCGGCATGGCGACGGGCATGGCCATCATGGGTTTCGGCGGTGGTGCGATGATCGGTGCGCCGCTTGCCAATCTTCTGATGAACAACTTCAAGACGGATGTTTCGGTCGGCGTCTGGCAGACTTTCGTCGTCATGGCCCTGATCTATTTCGTCTTCATGATGGCGGGTGCCTTCGGTTACCGCATTCCACCATCGGGCTGGCGCCCGGAAGGCTGGACGGCGCCCTCCGCCAAAAGCGCCATGATAACCCATCGCCACGTGCATCTGCGCGATGCGCACAAGACACCGCAATTCTGGCTTATCTGGGCGGTGCTGTGCCTGAACGTTTCGGCGGGCATCGGCGTCATCGGCATGGCTTCGCCCATGCTGCAGGAAATCTTCGCGGGCTCGCTGATCGGTTTGCCCGGTGTGGGTTTTGCGGATCTCGATGCCGGGCAAAAGGCGCAGATCGCGGCGATTGCGGCTGGCTTCACCGGTCTGCTTTCCCTGTTCAACATCGGTGGCCGCTTCTTCTGGGCGTCGATGTCCGACAAGATCGGCCGCAAGAATACCTATTTCTGCTTCTTCATTCTCGGCATCATTCTTTATGCGCTGGCGCCGACGCTGGCGACGATGGGCTCCAAGGCGCTCTTCGTTCTGGCTCTCGGTATCATCCTGTCCATGTATGGCGGTGGTTTCGCCACCATCCCGGCCTATCTCGCCGATATCTTCGGTACGCAGTTCGTAGGGGCTATTCACGGTCGCCTGCTGACGGCGTGGGCGACTGCCGGTATCGCCGGTCCGGTCGTCGTCAACTACATCCGCGAGGCGCAGATCGCGGCGGGTGTGGCGCCGGGACCCGCGCTCTATACCAGCACCATGTATATTCTGGCGGGTATGCTGGCGATCGGCCTTGTGGCCAATGCTTTCGTGCGGCCACTTTCGGACAAGTGGTTCATGTCGGATGCGGAAGTGGCGGCGCTTCAGGCGAAGACCGCTGCCGCCAATGCCGGCCCGACGGGTTCCTTCGGCATCGGACGTGGCGGCCTGGACACCAAGGCAGCCCTTGCCTGGGTTGCGGTCGGTATTCCGCTTCTCTGGGGCGTGTGGGTTACCGTGAGGAGCAGTCTCGCGCTGTTTGGCTGAACATCCGCTACCTCGGTCGTGCAGGATCTGTGCACGACCCGGAAAGCATATGCCGGCTCATGGCCGGCATATCACCTTATCGAAGCGAAAAGAGGCTGCGGTTCAGATCACGTCAGATGAACCGCCTCCCGGTATTCGCAAAATGTGCAGCTTGCCGGTCTGGCGTCCATCAACGCCAGCTGGCAAGCAATCCTTCAAGTGTTGCGCGGTCGTCTTTGTCCAGTCGGGCAAGTCCCGGCGCGCGCACCGGGCCAACCTTGAGTCCGAGAATTTCCATGGCTTCCTTCACCACCGTCACATTGGCGCCGTTGCGATAGCGCGTCCGCAGCCGTTCGAAGAGTTCGATCTTTTCAACGATCTTCCGTGCCGCTGAAAAATCGCCTGATGTCAGGGCATCATGTACCTGCAGGGAGAATTGCGGAGCCACGTTGACGAGACCGGATGTGAAGCCGCGTGCACCGACCGCCGAAAAGGCGGGTGCCCAGCTTTCCGCAAGGCCGCAGACATAAAGAGCGCCCTTCGGATTGGAAGCGGCAATCGCCCGCGACAGAAGCATGATGTCTGTGGTCGCGAACTTGATGCCCGCAACATTCGGGTGGCTGGAAAGCCTTACCATGTCATCGACAGAAAAACCGTCCGCACGGACATAGGCGACAAGCGGCAATTCGCTGCCCTCCGCCAGACCGACGAAATAGTCGATCTGCGATTGTGGCGCCGCAAAAGGGTCGACCGGCTGATGCGACATGACGGCGGATGCGCCCATTTCTTTTGCCTGGCGGGCCATGGCGAGAGCCTCGCGCTGCGAGCGTCCAATCGCCGCCGTGACCGGGGCTTTCCCGCTGACACCTTTTATCGCGGCCTCATAAACCTTCAGAATTTCCGCGGGCGTCAAGGCATAGAATTCACCGGTATTGCCCGCCGCGACGATATTATGGATGCCTGCCTTTGCAACACGGGCATAAACCTCGGCGGTGACACCGGTATTCACTTCGCCGCTTGCATCATAAGCCGTTACCGGAACGCCGGAGATACCCTGCAGGGCCTGGCGAAAATCGAATGTCGTCATCAACTGGGTTCCTTAAGGTCAAAGGTCATCTTCAGATGGAGAATTTGTGAACGGGCGTGCCGGCGACGGGGACATCGAATGCCACAACGGTGCCGGCGGTGGTGATGCCGTCCGTCTCGGTCACGAGGCTTGTGAGGTAGATCGTTTTGAGGTCCGGACCGCCGAAACACGGCATGGTCGGCCCCCTGAACGGCAGCCTGTAGACTTCGAACAGTTCGCCGTCCGGCGAAAAGCGATTGAGACGCCCGGCCTGAACGCCGGCGCTCCAGTAACAGCCTTCGCTATCGGTTGCCGCGCCATCGGGCCTGCCTTCGTCCGGTGCGAAATCGTGAAGACGTTCGGCCGGGCCGAGCCTGCCCGTCGCGACATCGAAATCGAACGCCTGATACATCAGCCCGCTGCTGTCGGAATGATACATGCGCCTGCCATCCGGGCTCCAGGCAAGCCCGTTGGATGTGAACATGCAGCCATCGATGATGCGTTCGACGCTGCCATCAGGCGCGACGCGATAGAGGCGCGCATTGCCTGTCTGTATGGCGGCCTCGTCGCGGGTTCCGACCCAAAAGTGGCCGTCCGGGCCGACCTTTCCGTCGTTGAGGCGGCTGTCAGGCCGCCCTTCGTCCGGGTCGCATAGAAGTTCGAGCTTGCCGTTTGCGGGATCAAGAAGATGCACGCCGGTTTTCAGGCCCGCCACGATCAGGCCATTGTCGCAAAGACCGAGACATCCCACCTCAGCGGGCATTTCGTATCTGTCGAGCTTTCCGCCCGGATGCAGGCAGAAAATGGCGGGGGCGAGAATATCGACGAACCACAGATTGCCGGTCCGCTCGTCCCATGCCGGTGATTCTCCAACCTTTAACGGCGTATCGACAAGCGAGCGGAGTTTCGGTTCCATGATGCGCGGCTGGCTCACTGATTATTCTCCATCGCCCTGTACGGTCTCGTCTTTCGAATTGCGGAAACGGCTCTAGCTGCCGACACCCTGAAACATGCGGGCGCGTGCCTTCAGGATGTGGTCTTTCATTGCGTCATGCGCGGCCTGCTCCTGCCGTGCAAAAATCGCTTCCACGATTGCGGTATGTTCGTTCTGCACCTCGCGCACATGTTGCGGCGTGCGCTTGAGGCTGAGGCTGCGTGTCACCGACTGGCCGATTGCGAAATGCGGCTTGAACCAGATCCGCACGGTGATGTGGAACTGGTTATGGCTCGCTTTGGCGATGGCTTCGTGCAGGGCAAAGTCTTCCTCCGCACCAAGATCGTTGCGCTCCAAACACTGTTCCAGCGCCGCAAGGGCCTGCTCGATGCGGGTTTTGTCGGCGGCCTGCCAGTTGCGTGCGGCAAGTTCGGCGGCTGCAGATTCAAGGCCGGACCGGAATTCGAAAAAACGCTGTACGTCGGCAAGCGAGCCGACGGGCACCTGCTGCAACACGGACGAATCCGGCTGCTGGCGCACATAGGAGCCCGACCCCTTCTGGGAGACGATAAGTCCATCGTTTCGCAGCCGCTCCAGGGCCTCGCGAACGACCGGCCGGGATGCACCGAATAACGACGCCAGATTCTGTTCCGATGGCAGCCGCTCGTTTACGGGAAACCGCCCGTCCGAAATCATGCCAACGATCTTTTCGTAGATGATGTCGCTCAGCCTAGTCTCGCCTCGAGCGGCGGCAGATGCGGTTTGATTGTCCATCAGCAGCCCTTCCGTTGCAAATCGCTGAAGTTAATGGATTTCCTGCATTTCAATCGCAACAGAAATACCGGGATTTTTGTGAGCGAGGCGCCGTCGTGCCGATTTTTTCTTCAATCCTGATCCTGGAAACCGGTCTACGAATAAAAAATATGTAAAAATCTGTCAATACTTGTAATCATCTGAAAACGCCCATATGGTCTGCCCCTGCCGATGGAGGATCGGTGTGCTGGCTGGCCGGGAGGGCCGTTGCGGTACGGTGAAAGCCGTCTCGCTGCCGGTGATTTTTTGGGAGGATAATCGATGCGCGATGGCGATGCATTTTCACTGGGCGTGACGCGCCGAACCTTCATGGCGGGGCTTGGGGGCGTCGCCGCCCTTTCCGTCATCGGGACCTCGGCCAGGGCTGCCACCGGCAAACAAGCGCCGGCACTTGAAGCGCTGGTGAAGGATGGCAAATTGCCGCCCTTGGCCGAGCGTCTGCCGAAAAATCCGATGGTGGTGACACCGCACGAGAAAGTCGGCACCTATGGCGGCACGTTGCGCCGTGGCCTGCGCGGTTCGTCCGACCATAACGGCATCCTGCGCATGGTCGGCAATCAGGGGCTCGTCCGCTGGAACATGGACTTCACCGAGGTCCTGCCGAACCTTGCGGTGAAATGGGAGGTCAGCGACGACGCTTCGCAGTTCACCTTCCATCTGTTGCAGGGCGCAAAATGGTCGGACGGCCATCCTTTCACCGCAGATGACGTGGTGTTCGCCATCGAGGACTGCATCAAGAACAAGGAGCTTTACAGCGCCACTCCGGCGCAGCTTTCCGTGGCCGGCAAGGCCGTCGATGTCGAAAAGGTCGATGATTTCACGGTGAAGTTCAAATTCGCGGCGCCGAATGCGCTTTATCTCGAAAACCTCGCCACCCCGCTCGGCCAGCATCCGACGCTGTTTCCCAAGCATTATTGCAGCAAGTTCCTGCCGAAATACAACACGACGCTCGATGCCGATGTGAAGGCGGCTGGCGTCTCCAGCTGGACGGAACTGTTCCGGGCCAAATGCGGCGATATCGAAATTCCGTCCCGCTGGTCGAATGTCGACAAGCCGACGCTTGATCCGTGGGTTGTGAAGGAACCCTATTCCGGCGGCGCGACCCGCGTGGTCATGACCCGCAACCCGTATTTCTGGCAGGTCGATACCGAAGGCAACCAGCTGCCCTATATCGATGAAATCAATTTCGGCATTTCGCAGGATGTGGAATCGCTGATGCTGAACGTCATTTCCGGCAAGATCGACATTCAGGAGCGCCATATCAGCGTTCTCGCCAACAAGCCCACCCTGTCGCAGAACATGAAAAAGGGTGACTACCGCCTGCTGACGCTGGTGCCATCCGCCGCGCAGCAGTGCCAGATCTATCTGAACATCACCCACAAAGATCCGGCAATGCGCAAGATGTTCGCCGACAAGTCCTTCCGTCAGGCGCTGTCCATCGCGCTCAACCGGCAGGAAATCATCGACATCGTCTATTTCGGCCAGAGCGAGGGATATCAGGCCGGGCCACGCCCGACACACCCCTGGTATAATGAAAAGCTGGCGCGCCAGTTCACCGAATACGATGCTGACAAGGCGAATGATCTGCTCGACAAGGCCGGTTACGACAAGAAAAACGGCAACGGCATGCGGTTGCGGCCTGACGGCCAGCCGGTCTTCTTCTCGATCGACGTCATCCCGACGCTCTATCCCGATCTGGTCGATGCGCTGGAACTGGTGAAGGCGCAGTGGGCGCAGATCGGCGTCGATATCAAGGTCAACACCATCGAACGCGCGCTGTACTACACACGCGGCGATGACAACGCCCATGATGCGGCGGTCTGGCCCGGCCCCGGTGGTCTCGATCCGATGCTCGACCCGCGCGATTTCTTCGCTTTCCATCCGCAGGGATCGCGTTACGCCATTCCGTGGGCGCTCTGGTACACCTCGAATGGCCAGAAGGGCGAAGAGCCGCCGGAAAGCCAGAAGAAGCGCTTCAAGCTGTTTGACGAGGCGCGCTCGACGGCCGACCTTGCCAAGCGCGGCGAGAAGATGAAGCAGATATTCGACATCGCGGCGGAAGAGTTCGAGACGATCGGCCTCTGCCTTGCTGTGGGCGGCTTTGGCATCATCCGCAATAATCTGCGTAATGTGCCGGAAACGGAACCCGACAGCTGGACCTGGCCCAATCCCGGCCCGGCGCTGCCGCAACAGTTCACCTTCACAAGCTGACATCGCCACATGGGCGTCGCTGCCTTAACGCGGCGACGCCTCTCAGGTTGTTTCGACCGGTCACGAGCCGTTTTTCTTGGGGAAGGCGGTGCTTGCGGCCCAATGTGATTGCGAGAGCGACATGCTGCTTTTTATCGTAAAACGCCTGCTGTGGATGATACCGTCCCTGTTTGCCGTCAGTTTCCTTGCCTTTGTCCTCATCCAGCTGCCGCCCGGCGACTATGTGACGACTTACATCGCAACGCTTGCCGCCTCCAACGAGGTCATCGACCACAACACGGCGGCGCAATTGCGTGAACGCTTCGGCCTCGATGACCCGATGATCGTGCAATATCTGAAATGGATATGGGGCATCATCAGCCGAGGTGATTTCGGCATTTCGTTCGAATGGCAGCAGCCGGTTTCAGGCCTCATCTGGGAACGCATGGCACTGACGCTGGTTCTGGCCGTCGCCAGCCTTCTTGCAACATGGGCCATCGCGCTTCCGATCGGCGTCTTTTCCGCCGTGCGCAAATATTCGATCGGCGATTATCTCTTCACCGCCTTTTCCTTCTTCGGCCTCTCCATACCCTCGTTCCTGCTGGCGCTGGTGCTGATGTATGTCGCGGCGGTGGAGTTCGGAGCCGATGTCGGCGGCCTGTTTTCGGCGGAATATGAGACCGCGTCCTGGAGCATCGCCAAGATGATGGACCTGATGGCCCATATCTGGCTGCCGGTCGCGATCCTTGCCGTGTCCTCCACCGCAAGCCTTATCCGCGTCATGCGCGCCAACATGCTGGACGAATTGCCCAAGCCCTATGTGACGACTGCACGGGCGAAGGGCTTGTCCGAGTTCAAGCTGCTGACGAAATACCCTCTGAGAATTGCGCTCAACCCATTCATTTCCACCATTGCGTGGCTGTTGCCCAACCTTATTTCGGGCTCGGTGGTCGTCGCCATCGTGCTCAATCTGCCGACGGCCGCGCCGCTGCTCCTGCAGTCGCTGATGGCGCAGGACATGTATCTCGCCGGCGCTTTCGTGCTGTTGATCTGCGCGTTGACGCTGATCGGTTCGCTGATCAGCGACATCCTGCTTGCGCTGGTCGACCCGCGCATCCGGCTCGAATAGGGAGGGCGCCATGAGCGATATCACCATCACCACCAATGCCCGGCAGGACCGCGCCGCCGTCGCCTCGCAGTGGCAGCTTATCTGGTGGGCATTCAAGCGCCACAAGCTGGCCATGGCCGCCCTGTTCATCACCATCGCCATGTATATCGTTGCGCTGGTGCCCGGTTTCTTCGCCATCAACGATCCGGTGCTGCAGAATGCCCGCGCCACTTTCCATCCGCCGCAGCGTGTCCATTTCATCGATACGACCGAGGGTTTCTCGCTCGGGCTGCATTATTATCCGCTGAAGCTGACCCGCGATCCTGAAACACTCGCCGCAGTCTTCGTCGAGGATACGGCGAAGAAAATCCCGGTCCAGCTTTTCGGTCGTGGTTACGAATATTCCGTGTTCGGCCTCTTCACCACGGATATCCATCTGCTGGCCTCCACCGATAAAACGCGTCCGCTCTTCCTCTTCGGCGCGGATCGCCTCGGGCGCGATGTCTTCAGCCGCGTGGTGCAGGGTGCGCAGGTTTCCCTGTCTATCGGTCTTGTCGGCGTGTTTTTCTCGCTGCTGCTCGGCGTCGTTCTGGGCGGTATCTCCGGTTATTACGGCGGCCGCATCGATTTCGTCATGCAGCGTGTGATCGACTTCGTACTCTCGCTGCCCACTATTCCCATCTGGCTGGCGCTGGCCGCCGCGCTGCCGCAGGGCTGGCCTGCCACGCTGCAATATATGATGATCACCATCATCCTGTCCCTGACCGGCTGGGCGCAGCTTGCCCGCGTCGTGCGCGGCCGGTTCCTGTCGCTCAGAACCGAAGAGTTCGTGGCGGCGGCCCGGCTGGATGGTGTGCCGGAAGGGCGCATCATCTTCCGCCATATGCTGCCGAGTTTTTCCAGCCACATCATCGCCTCGGTCACGCTTGCGGTTCCGGCGATGATCCTTGCGGAAACCTCGCTGTCCTTCCTCGGCCTCGGCCTTCAGCCCCCCACCATCTCCTGGGGCGTGCTGCTTCGCGAGGCGCAGAATATCCGCTCGATCGCAACCGCACCCTGGCTGTTCCTGCCCGGTGTGGCGGTCGTCATTGCCGTCATGGCGCTCAATCTGCTCGGTGACGGCCTGCGTGATGCAGCCGACCCCTATAACAAATGAGGCCCCGGATGAGCGATATTCTCTCCATGAAGCCAGCCAAGCCGCTGCTCGAAGTGCGCAATCTGGTCACCGAATTTCCGGTGAGGAACGGCGTTTTCCGGGCGGTCAACGATCTGTCCTTTTCCATCGATCCCGGCAAGACGCTCTGCGTTGTCGGCGAAAGCGGCTCGGGCAAATCCGTCACCGCCCGCTCCATCCTGCAGATCATCGACAGCCCCGGCCGCATCGCGTCCGGGTCGATCATCCTCAATCGCGCCGACGGCACCTCTTTGGATCTGGCAAAGCTCGATCCGCGCAGCCGGGCCATCCGCTCGGTGCGCGGCGCTCACATCGCGATGATCTTTCAGGAGCCGATGTCGTCGCTTTCACCCGTGCACACGGTCGGTGACCAGATCACCGAGGTCCTGCGCCTGCATCTGAAGATGAGCAAGGCACAGGCGCGGGCCGAGGCCATCGAGCTGTTGCGGCAGGTGGAAATCCCCAATCCTGAAAAGGCACTGGATCGTTATGCCTTCCAGTATTCCGGCGGCATGCGCCAGCGCGCCATGATCGCCATGGCGCTCGCCTGCAAACCGCAACTGTTGATCGCCGACGAACCGACGACGGCGCTTGATGTGACGACACAGGCCGAAATCCTTGACCTGATATCGCGGCTGCAAAAGGCGCATGGCATGGCCGTGCTGTTCATCACCCACGATATGGGAGTGGTGGCGCAGATTGCCGATGACGTGCTGGTCATGCATCACGGCGTCGCCAAGGAATATGGCACCGTCGATGAGATATTCCACAGCCCGCAGGACCCCTATACCCGCATGTTGATCGGCTCCGTGCTGAAGCTGGAGCAGAAGGCGGAAATCCGGCTTGCGCGGCCTCCGCTCGATCTTGCGGCAGCGCCTGTGCTCGAAGTGAACGACCTTTCCATGCATTTCGGCGAGATGAAGGCGCTGGATGGCGTCTCGATCAAGCTGCTGCCCGGCGAGACGCTCGGCATCGTCGGCGAAAGCGGTTCCGGCAAGACCACGATGGGCCGCTCCATCATGCGTCTCTACGATCCGACCGGCGGCGCGATGCTCTATCGCCGGGCGGATGGCAGCGTGGTTGATCTGGCCAAAATCGAAGGTGCCGAGCTGAAAGCCGCACGACGCGAATTGCGCATGGTCTTCCAGGACCCGTTCGGCTCACTCAATCCGCGCATGACGGTGGCGCAGGTCATCGGCGAACCGTTGCTGGTCAACGGCATTGCCAGGGGCAGGGAACTGGATGAACGTGTCTGCGCCCTGATGGAGCAGGTGGGGCTGGATCCGACCGGGCGTGAACGTTACCCGCACGCCTTTTCCGGCGGCCAGCGCCAGCGCATCGGCATCGCCCGTGCCATTACCCTGAAGCCGCGTATCATCGTGGCGGATGAGGCGACCTCGGCGCTCGACGTCTCTGTGCGGTTCCAGGTGCTGGATCTGCTGATGCGGCTGCAGGACGAGCTTGGCCTCGCTTACATCTTCATCAGCCACGACATCGGCGTCATCCGCTACATGTGCGACCGCGTCGGGGTGATGTATCGCGGCAAGCTGGTGGAAGTGGGAGATGCCGAAAAGGTCTGCAACGCGCCGGATCACCCTTATACGCAGGCGCTTCTTTCCGCCATTCCGCGCCCTGACCCACGCGACCGGGATCGCACCCGAAGGTTCCGCTATGTCGAGCCATCCGAGATCAAGAACGGGGTTGCGGCCCGATAACGTCGCGGCCGTTGCATCCTGCAATTCACGAGGAAGACTGAAGCATGAAAATCGATCGCATGCGGGTATTCGTCACCCGCGACAAGGACCGCCCCCGCGTCATCGTCGCTCTCGATACCGATGACGGTTTGACCGGCTGGGGCGAATGTTACAATCACGGCCCCGATCTCGCCCTGCCGCCGGTGCTGGATTACCTCTACGGTTTTCTTGCCGGGCAGGACCCGACACGGGTTGAATATCTCTACAATCTTCTTCTCCAACAGAACCGCTTTCCGCCCGGCGCGCTTGGCCTTTCGGCCATCTCGGCGTTAGACCATTGCCTCTGGGACCTTGCCGCCAAGGCGGCGGGGGTGCCGGTCTACAAGCTGCTGGGCGGCGAAGTGCGCGACCGTATCAAGGTCTATGCCGGGGTCTACACGGCTCCGGACGCTCCGGCGGCGAAGGAGGAGTTCGACCGTCTGAATGAGGACTGGGGATTCACGGCCTTCAAGCTCAGCCCATGGCGCCTCGATATCCACGCCCATCGCTGGGGCGAGGTGGTGCGCAGTTCGGCCGAATATTTCCGCTCGCTTCGCGAGACCGTGCGGCCCGATTACGATATCGCCTTCGATGCCCATGCCAAGATTTTCGAACCCGCGGCCGCCCGCCAGCTCGGCAATGCGCTTGCCCCTTACGATCCGTTGTTCTTCGAGGAGCCTTTACGTCCGGAAAACATCGAGATGTGGGGAGACCTGAAACAAGGATTGAACTGCACGCTGGCAACTGGGGAAAGTCTGTATAATCGCAATGAGTTCCTGCGTCTTCTTCAGGTAAAGGGTGCGGATATCATCCAGCCTGATATCTGCGTCGTCGGCGGCATTTCGGAGATGCGCCGCATTGCCACGCTTGCGGAAGCCCACTTCGTCAGCATCGCGCCGCATAACCCGATGGGGCCGCTCGCCACCGCCGTCAACGTGCATTTTTCCGCTGCCCAGCAGAATTTCCGTATTCTCGAATACCGGCTGCCAAAAGGGCAATGCTACGTCTATGGCGGCACCGATCTTGAAAAACGCGAGGATGAAACCCGTTATGTCGTCGACCCCTATCTGCCGAAGGACGGATATCTGGAACTGAGGCCGGACCGTCCCGGCTGGGGTGTCGAGATGGATGAAAAAGCCATGCAGGAGGATGGCTACATTCATTGGCAGAGACGGGTGCCGAAACGGCCTGACGGCTCCTATGCCTTTGCCTGAGACGGTTGCAATTGCCTGCGGGCCATTTTCGGCCCGCCTGCGCCCCGCATGGGGCGGCAGGATGACCCATCTGCACCACGTGGACCACGGCGATATTCTGGTGCCGACAACAGGAGAGGATTTCGAACCGTTCAACTGGCCGCGTGCCGGAGCATATCCGCTGTTTCCCTATCATAACCGGCTTTATGGTGGCTCCTTCGTTCATGCGGGCATCCGCCATGACCTGCTGCCACATCCAGCTCTTGCGCCGGATGCCATGCATGGGCCTGCGCACCGCCGGCCGTGGGAGATTTCCGATCTGGCTTCCGATCGGGTTGGGCTGGTACTCCACTATGAGGCTGATGGAGAATGGCCTTTTCCCTTCCGCGCTGAGCAGTCCTTTCTGCTTGAAGACGGCGGCCTCACCGTTGGTCTGTCGATCACCAATCTCTCGGATGTGCCCGCGCCCATGGCGCTCGGCTGGCACCCCTATCTGGCTGCCGGACTTGGCTGCAACGCGCACACGGATGCAAGGCTGCAATATCCGCTGGACGCGCAGAACGTGCCGACGGGCCAGCCCGCAATCCCTCGCCAAACCACCGCCATTCCCGCGGCGACAGGATACACGCTGCATTACACCGACTGGTCAAATGTGCATCTCCAATTTGACAGGTTTTCGCTGTTGATCGAGGCCGATCCCGTTTTCAGCCATCTGGCCGTCCACCGTATGGACCGCTATCTTTGCCTTGAGCCGGTTTCCATGGTGGCCGGAGCGCTCGGTCTGCCGGAGACGCAGCGGGAAGCGTTTGGTGTCAGGATCGTCGCGCCCGGCGAGCATCTGTCAGGGCGCATCCGGCTTTCCATCCGCTCTTGAGGGCGAGCAGGGAGGCGAGAGCGCCATGCCCCTGCCGCCTGTCTTCACATTCAAAAAAACGCCGTCTGCCCATATTTTGAGCGTCAAAAATTGCAGCTCAAAAATGCGCTTGACGTCGGCGAAAATTTCTCACCAAATGAACCAATGTAAGATTGGTTCAGACAAATGGTGCGGTGTGGCAACAGGCCCTAACGACAATTCCAACTACGCCTTAGCGCGGTTGCGCGACTATATTCAGACGAATCATCTCGACAGGGATGGGCGTCTGCCGACGGAACGGGCCTTTGCGGAGAGTTTCAACGTCGGCCGCCGGTCGATCCGCCGCGCGCTGGAGGTTCTGGAAGCCGAAGGCCTGATATGGCGGCGGCAGGGGGCTGGAACCTTTGTGGGTGAAAAACCGGATGATTGGTCCGCCCAGGTCACGGAACTGGTCGCCGGAACGGATTTCATGGAAATCATGGAAGTGCGCCTGCGCATAGAACCGCAGCTGGCGCAGCTTGCGGCCATGCGCGCCAAACCGGCCGAGGTGGAGCGCATGCGCGCGCTTGTTCAAAAGACCGGCCAGAGCACGGATGCCGACGCCAAGGAATTATGGGATGGCTCGCTCCATCGCCAGATCGCCCAGAGCGCCGGCAACAAGCTTTTCCTGTCGATCTTCGATGTCGTCAACCGCATTCGGCAGGACGATGCATGGCAGTCGATCCGCGAGCTTGCCCGGCGCAGCGGCACGAATGGCAGGGCGTCTTTCGAACAGCATATGGCCATCGTCGAAGCCATCGCCGACCGTGATCCGGCACGCGCCGGTGAAGCCATGCGCCAACATCTTCTCATGCATCAGGAACGGCTGATCCGCGCCACCTCGCTCGGCTTTCTGGAGGAAGGCACCGGGGAGGGCAATGCGGCCGAGGCCGATAATTCGCTGACCGAGGCCTCTTGAGGCCACGGATGAAAACTGTCGTCCCGTAAAGGGGAGGCCAATGACAAAAAGTCAAAATAACCAGACCAGAGGAACGAACATGAAGAAAATCCAGACACTGACTGCGGCGCTGCTCGCCAGCGCATTGCTCTCCTCGCCGGCGCTATCGTCCGAATTGCGCATCGGCCTCAACGACGATGCCGATGTGCTCGACCCCGCGCAATCGCGCACTTTCGTCGGCCGCATCGTCTATACCGCGATGTGCGACAAGCTGGTGGATATCTCGCAGGACATGAAGATCGTGCCCCAGCTTGCCACCGAATGGGCATGGTCCGAAGGCGGCAAGGTGCTGACCATGAAAATCCGCGATGGCGTCAAATTCCACAATGGTGAGACGCTTGATGCGGCTGCCGTGGTCGCGACCATCGAGCGCAATATGACGCTGCCGGAATCACGCCGCAAAAGCGAACTCTCTTCGGTCGAGAAGGTTGAGGCGACGGGACCGCTGGAGGTGAAATTCACGCTGAAGACGCCCGACGTTACCCTGCTGGCGCAGCTTTCCGACCGCGCCGGTATGATCGTTGAACCCAAAGCGGCCAAGGAACTGGGCGCGAATTTTGGTTCGAAACCGGTTTGTGCCGGGCCGTTCAAATTTGTCGAGCGTATCCAGCAGGACCGTATCGTGCTCGAAAAATTCGCTGACTATTGGGACAAGGACAAGGTCCTCGTCGACAAGGTCGTCTATCTGCCGATCCCAGATACAACCGTGAAGCTTGCAAACCTTCGCGCCGGCGATCTCGATATCGCCGAACGCATTTCGGCGTCAGATGCGGAATCCGTCAGGAACGACTCCAAGCTGACCTATGCCGATATAATCGGGCCGGGTTACATGGCCATGTATGTCAACATGAACAATGGCGCGCGTGCGGATAATCCGCTCGGCAAGGACAAGCGCCTGCGGCAGGCGTTCTCCTATGCCATTGACCGCGAGGCGATCGGCCAGATCGTCTTTGAAGGCACCTCCAAGGGTGGCAATCAGGCCTTCCCGCCCACAAGCCCCTGGTTCAACCAGAGCCTGCCGGTACCACCGCGCGATATCGACAAGGCCAAGCAGCTGATGAAGGAGGCGGGTTACGAGAAGCTTGACGTCGAGCTTCAGCACGCCAACAACACCACGCAGACGCAGATGATGCAGGTCATCCAGTCCATGGTGGCCGAGGCCGGCTTTAACGTCACTCTGAAGGCCACCGAATTTGCCACGCTTCTGTCCGAGCAGACGGCTGGCAACTACCAGCTCAGCCGTTCCGACTGGTCGGGGCGTATCGATCCGGATGGCAACCTGCACCAGTTCGTCACCTGCAAAGGCGGCATCAACGACGTGAAATATTGCAATCCCGAGGTCGACAAGCTGCTGAACGAGGCCCGCGCCTCGACAGAAGATGCGGTGCGCAAGGAAAAATACGATGCCGCAAGCGTCATCCTCAACGATGACATGCCGATCATCTATCTCGGCCACCAGCCTTATGCCTATGCCATTTCCAACAAGGTCAAGGGCTGGGCGCCGTCGCCTGACGGCATGATCCGCCTTCTCGGCGTTTCCAAGGACTGATCGCTTCGCGTAGGCCGCACGGTTTGCCGTGCGGCCGCCAAGACCGGACCCAAACGGGGGCAATGCCATGCCTGTTTATATCGGCAAGCGACTGCTGGTCGCGATCCCGACGCTTCTCATCATTTCCATCTTCGTTTTTTCCCTGCAGAAACTCCTGCCGGGTGATCCGGTGCTTGCCATGGCGGGCGAGGAGCGTGATCCCGCGACGATTGAATTCCTGCGCGAGAAATATCGCCTCAACGACCCCGTGCCGCTGCAATATCTCAACTGGCTGGGCGGAGTGGTGACGGGCGATTTCGGCATTTCGCTGCGCACCAACCAGCCGGTGCTGGAACTGATCGGCCAGAAGCTGCCGGTCACCATTCAGCTGGCTGTCATGGCGATGTTCTTTGCCATGGTCATCGGCATTCCCATCGGCATTCTGGCCGCCGTCAAGAAGAATACGTGGATCGACTACACGGCCAATATCGTGGCGCTTTCCGGCCTGTCCATCCCGAATTTCTGGCTCGGTATCATGCTGATCCTGCTGGTGTCGGTGAAGCTCGGCTGGCTGCCGGCATCCGGTTATGAATCGATCTTCGTCGACCCTGTCCGTTCCATCGAAACCATGATCATGCCTGCCTTCGTGCTCGGCAACGCGCTTGCGGCAACGCTGATGCGTCATACACGTTCGGCGATGGTGGCGGTTTTAAGTTCCGACTATATCCGCACCGCCCGTGCCAAGGGGCTTTCGCCGCGTGAGATCATCCTGTCGCACAGTTTCCGCAACGCCCTGCTGCCGGTCATCACGCTGCTGGCGCTGCTCTTCGGCGAGTTGCTGGCCGGCGCCGTCCTGACGGAGCAGATATTCACCATTCCCGGCTTCGGCAAGATGACGGTCGATGCGGTGTTCACGCGGGACTACGCCGTCGTGCAAGGCATCGTTCTCTGCACCGCCGTCGGTTTCATCCTCATGAACCTTCTGGCCGACATTGCCTATGTCCTGCTCAACCCCCGCCTCAGGGCGACGATTTGAGGCTGATATATCATGACCGTTCTCGATCAAAATCTATCCATACCGACAACACGGCAGGAAAGCCGCGCCTGGAAAAAAATGAAGCGCAACAAGTCGGCGCTTGTCGGCATGGTCATCGTGCTGTTTTTCGCCGTGCTTGCCATCGCCGCGCCGATCCTGCCGATTGCCGACCCGGTTGCGACCAGCTGGTCGGCCATTCGAAAGGCGCCATCGGCGGCCCACTGGCTCGGCACCGACGATCTCGGTCGCGACATTCTCTCGCGCATGATCTATGGCGCCCGCGCCTCGCTAATGGCAGGTGTCGTCTCGGTGATGATCGCAGTGGTGATCGGCGTGCCCTTCGGCCTGATTTCAGGCTATTTCGGCGGCTGGGTGGATATGGTCATCTCCCGCATCACCGAAGCGCTGCTCGCCATGCCCTTCCTGATCATGGCGATCGCACTTGCGGCCTTCCTCGGCCCGAGCCTTACCAATGCGATGATCGCCATCGGCCTTTCCGCCATGCCGATCTTCGTGCGGCTGACGCGCGGGCAGGTACTGGCCGTCAAGATGGAGGATTATGTCGAAGGCGCAAGGTCCATCGGTCTCAACCACATCGACATCATGACCCGTTACATTCTGCCGAATGTCTTTGCCCCCATCATCGTGCAGGCGACGCTGACGGTGGCGACCGCCATCATCGCGGAGGCGAGCCTTTCCTTCCTCGGTCTCGGCCAGCAGGCGCCGGCGCCGTCCTGGGGTTCGATGCTGAACACCGCGAAGAATTTCCTGAGCCAGGCGCCGTGGATGACGATGTGGCCCGGCATCGCCATCTTCCTCGTCGTCATCGGTTTCAATCTTCTGGGCGATGGCCTGCGCGATGCGCTCGATCCGCGCGAAGCATGATTTTTTACAAGGAATATCGGAATGACTGAATTTACCACACGCCCTGAAATCCTTGGCACCTTCGGCGTCGTCACCTCCACGCACTGGATCGCATCGGCCGTTGGTATGGCGATCCTCGAAAAGGGTGGCAATGCTTTTGATGCCGCCGTCGCCACCGGTTTTGTCCTCCAGATTGTCGAGCCGCATCTCTGCGGTCCGGGCGGAGATATGCCGGCCGTGTTTTATTCGAAACAGAAGGACAAGGTCGAAGTCATCTGCGCACAGGGGCCTGCCCCAAGCGGCGCCACGATTGAACATTACACCGCTGAAGGGCTGAAGCTGATCCCCGGCAACGGGCTGCTCGCCACCGTCATTCCCGGCGCCTTCGATGGCTGGATGCTGATGCTGCGCGATTATGGCACGATGAGCGTGCGCGAGGTGCTGGAACCCGCCATCTATTATGCCGAGCAGGGGCATCCAACGCTGCCGCGTGTCTCCGCCACCATCAAGGGCCTCGGCGATTTCTTCGAGAAGGAATGGCCGACATCATACGAGACATGGCTGCCGGGTGGCGCCGCGCCCGAGCCCCACGCCAATTTCCGCAACCCGGTTCTGGCCGCGACCTATCAGCGGATCATTACCGAAGCCGAGGCGCGTTCCGGCCGCGAGAACCAGATCGAGGCGGCACGCGATGCCTTCTATCGGGGTTTCGTTGCGGAAGCTATCGACAGTTACGTAAGGTCGGCGGAGGTCATGGATGCCAGCGGCGCGCGCCACAAGGGCGTGCTGACGGCGCAGGATATGGCCGGGTGGAGCGCAACCGTCGAAGCGCCGCAGACGCTTGACTATCACGACTGGACGATTGCCAAGACGCCCGCCTGGGGACAGGGTCCGGTTCTCTTACAATCGCTAGCACTTCTGAAGGGCTTCGATATTGCGGCCATGGACCCGTCCGGTCCCGATTTCATACACACCATCGTTGAAGCCATGAAGCTCGCCTTTGCCGACCGCGAGGTCTATTACGGCGATCCTGAATTTGGCCAGATACCCACCGAATATCTTCTCTCTGAAGGCTATAATGCTGGACGCCGCGCGCTGATCGGTAGCGAGGCCTCGCTGGAGCTGCGCCCCGGCACCGTGCCGAGTTACGAAAAGCAGGTGGACGCCACCATGGCCATGCTGGCCGAGATGAGCGGCAAGGGAACCGTCTACGAACCGACCATGTCGCATCTGACGGAAAAGCGCGGTGACACCGTGCATATCGATGTCATCGACCGCTGGGGCAACATGGTCTCCACCACGCCGTCAGGCGGCTGGCTGCAATCCTCGCCCATCGTGCCGGGTCTCGGTTTTGCGCTCAACTCGCGCGCCCAGATGTTCTGGCTGAAGGAAGGCCTGCCGACCTCGCTTGCACCGGGCAAACGCCCTCGCACGACGCTGACGCCCTCGCTCGCGCTGCATCAGGGTCGCCCCTCGATGGTCTTTGGCACACCGGGGGGCGATCAGCAGGATCAGTGGCAGCTGCCTTTCTTCCTGCGTTATGCGCATCACGGCAAGAACCTGCAGGCAGCCATTGACATGCCGCTGTTCCACACCGCGCATTTTCCGGGTTCGTTTTATCCACGCACCAGTTCGCCGGGCGAAATCACGGTGGAAGGCACGGTGGGTGAGGCAACGCTCGAGGCGCTTCGCCGTCGCGGCCACCGGGTCACGGTTGCCGATGGCTGGTCGGTCGGGCGGCTCACCGCCGCCCGCCGCGATGCCGACGGCCTGCTGCGCGCCGCCGCGACACCGCGGCTGATGCAGGCCTATGCGGTGGGGCGGTGAGACCATGGAGACAACACCAGTCCTGTCCGTCCGTAACCTCACAACCTCCTTCCTTGTCGATGGCGTGTGGAAAAGCGTCGTGCGCAACGTCTCCTTCGATGTCGCGCCCGGCGAAACCGTTGCCATTGTCGGCGAATCCGGTTCCGGCAAGTCGGTCACCTCGCTGTCCCTGATGCGCCTGCTTGCCCCGGCCTCCAGCCGGATAGAAGGGGAAGTGCTGCTCAACGGTCGCAATCTGCTTTCGCTTCCCGAAAAGGACATGCGTGGCGTGCGCGGCAACGATGTCTCGATGATCTTTCAGGAGCCGATGACCTCGCTCAATCCGATCTTCACCATCGGCCGTCAGATTTCGGAAGTTCTCATTCGCCACAAGGGGCTTTCGAAGCTGGAGGCGCGGGCGGAGACGGTGCGGCTTCTGGAAAAGGTGCGCATTCCCAATGCGGCGAGCCGTTTTGATGAATATCCGCATCAGTTTTCCGGTGGCATGCGCCAGCGGGTGATGATCGCCATGGCGCTGGCCTCGCGGCCAAAGCTGCTCATCGCCGACGAACCGACGACGGCGCTCGACGTCACAATTCAGGGCCAGATCCTCGATCTCATCAAACTGCTGCAGGAAGAGGAGGGCATGTCGGTTCTCTTCATTACCCACGACATGGGTGTGGTGGCCGAGATCGCCGACCGGACGATCGTGATGTATCGCGGTGATGCGGTCGAGACCGGGCCGACGGAGGACATCTTCCGGCGCGGCAAGCACCCCTATACGCGGGCGCTGCTTTCGGCGGTGCCGAGGCTCGGCTCGATGCGTGACCGGCAATGGCCGACGCGGTTTCCTGTCCTCGATATGAAGACCGGCCTTTCAACCGAGCCTCAGGAGGTGGCCGAGACCGTTGCGAGCGGACAGACGCCGGTTCTTTCGGTCAAGAACCTCGTCACGCGCTTTCCCATCCGCTCCGGGCTTCTGGCACGCCAGACGGGCGCAGTTCATGCCGTTGAAAACGTCTCCTTCGATCTCTTCCAGGGCGAAACGCTGTCGCTGGTCGGTGAATCCGGCTGCGGAAAATCCACCACCGGACGCTCGATCATGCGCCTCGTGGAGCCGTCTTCTGGCGATGTGTCGCTCGACGGCTATGATGTTATGCGGCTCGATACGGTCGGCCTGCGCACCATGCGCAAATCCGTGCAGATGATCTTTCAGGACCCGTTCTCCTCGCTTAATCCGCGCATGACGGTGGGCACGGCAATTTCCGAACCCTTCATCAAGCACAAGCTGGGCAGCACGAAGCAGGCGAAGGAAAAGACCGCCGATCTTCTGGAAAAGGTCGGCCTCTCCGCCGATATGGCCAACCGCTATCCGCATGAATTTTCCGGCGGCCAGCGCCAGCGCATCGCGATTGCCCGCGCGCTTGCGCTCGATCCGAAGGTCATCGTTGCCGATGAAAGCGTGTCGGCGCTCGATGTGTCGATCAAGGCGCAGGTCTGCAACCTGCTGCTGGACCTGCAGCAGAGCCTCAACCTCGCCTTCCTGTTCATTTCTCATGACATGGCGGTGGTGGAGCGCGTCAGCCACCGTGTCGCGGTGATGTATCTCGGTGAGATCGTGGAAATCGGCCCGCGTGCGGCCGTCTTCGACAATCCGCAGCATGCCTATACGAAAAAGCTGATGGCGGCGGTGCCGGTGCCGGATCCGGCAAGGCGTGGGGTGAGGCGCGGCATATCCAATGACGAGCTGAAGAGCCCGATACGGGCAATGGGATATGAAACACCGACGCGAAGCTACAGGACCGTGTCGCCCGGCCACCTGGTGCAGGTGGCCTGAGACGATTGCGGCAGCACGGATGTTTCGAAGAAGAAGCCGCTATGCGGGGTTCTTGGGCGGAACGCCGCGCAGGTGCTCCATAAGATAGGCATGTGTTGCTGCATTGGCGACGATCAGCGTGCCGGTCTTCTCATAAAACTCCGGTCCGCGGCCCCACCAGTCGGTGACGATACCGCCGGCTTCCTGAACCAGCAGGATGCCGCCCGCCGTATCGACGAAGCCGGTTTCCTCGTAATAGCCGGTCAGCCGGCCGCAGGCCACGTAAGCGCAGGAATTGGCGGCGCTGCCGACCACGCGAACCGCGCCGATGGGCGCACGAATATCGTCGAGACGCTGATAGGCGCCGGGATAAAGCGACAGGTTGGGTGTGGGCAGGCCGGTGCCGACACACATCAGGGCGATATCGGTGCTGGCGCTGACCCGCAGGCGCTCGCCATTGAGATAGGCGCCGCCGCCCTTGATCGCGGTGAACATCTCGTCGGAGACGGGATTATAGACCAGTCCGCAGATGGTTTCATTGCCGCGGCGCAGGGCGATGGCAATGGTATAGTGTTGGCCGTAGATGAAATTGGTGGTGCCGTCGATCGGGTCGACCAGCCAGCGATGATCCCGGTCAGAGCCGTTGACGGGTGCGAATTCCTCGCCGGTCAACCCCCAGGGATATTGCCCGAGCAGGCGGTCACGGATCAGCGTCTCGGAATCCCTGTCGGCATCGGAAACGAAATCCCCCGGTCCCTTGACGCCGATCTCGATATCGCGGAAGCGCCTGAAATGGTCGAGCGTCAATGCGCCGGCCTCGCGGGCGGTGGCGACCATATGGTCGAGAATGCTGCTGTAACTGATGGTCATCGGGTGAAAACCTTTGCGAGTCCTTCCGGGTCATCGGTAGTGATCTGGTCGACCTTGAGCCGCAGAAGTCGCTCGACCGCCTCAATGGATTGCGGCGTGACGCTGTTGATCGTCCAGGCGTCGATACGGCGGTCGGCGGCATGGATCGGAGCGATGATATCGATGCCCGCATCCTCGGCGGCAAGCACGATGTCATAAGCGAGGTAGATCATCCCCGCCTCGGGCGCCGTGGCAAGCGCCTCTTCGATGAAGCCAAGATAGTTGCCACTTGCCTGCAGCTCGGCGAGCGTGTTGCGATGGCAGGGATCGTATCCCGTGCGCAGGCCGCTGGCCGAGACGGCCAGCATGGCGATGGCGTCGAAGTCGCCGCCCGACAGGATCATCGAACCCGCTATGGGCGAAACGCTCGCCCCGAAGCCGGCGACGATTTGCGGCGTGAGCGCCTGCCGTTCTTCCTTGAAATCGAGCTGCAACAGGGCGCCGGGATGCACGACACCTTCCGCGAGCAGGGCGCAGAGGTCTTCGAGCAACATCACCTTCGAAGCGATGGGCTGGCCTTCATTGTCGCGCAGGTGAAGCTGGCGCAGCGTGGCGGCGGAGGTATCTCGCACCCTGCCGGTGCCGGTGGTTTCGCGTTCGAGGCTGAGATCGTGCAACACGGCGCAGCCATGGTCGGCATGAATGACGAGATCGACTTCGATGCTTGCGCCAACGCGCATCGCCTCGATGATGCGCTCGCCGGTGAAGACCGGATCCGCCGCGCGGCGGCGGGCGCGGTGCCATTTCAGCCACGTCCTGTGGCCATCGCGTTCGATGAAGATCGGCTGGGTCATGTCAGCTCCGGTAGATGGGGCGGTTGTCGCGATAGGCCGTGACGGCGCGGGGCATGATCCGCACCCCCTGTCCGGCCCGGAACATATCCGGATGGGCAACCATGGATTTGATCCGCGTGCCATCGGCAAGGTCGAGATCGACAAGGCCGTGGGTGCCATAGTCCGTGACCCGGTGCACATGCGCCTGTGGCGTTTCGGATGCCGTCAGGTCGATTGCTTCCGGGCGGATCGCAAGCACGGTCGGCCCGTCGGAAACGGGAAGCGGGAGGGCGAAGTCGGCGCGCATGAAGTTGCCGTCCGAAACCGCGCCTTCCATCAGGTTCATGGTGCCGATGAAGCCCGCGACGAAAGGCGTCTGCGGTTCGCGATAGATGACATTGGGCCGGTCGATCTGCTCGGTCTTGCCATTGGCCATCACCACGATGCGGTCGGCCATGGAAAGCGCCTCGTCCTGACCGTGGGTGACGAACAGCGTGGTGATGCCGAGACGCTGCTGGATATCGCGCACCTCTTCCCGCAGGCGCTCGCGCAGATGCTGGTCAAGGCTGGCGAAGGGTTCGTCGAGCAGGAGGATTTTCGGTTCGAGAACCAACGAGCGGGCGAGTGCCACACGCTGCTGCTGGCCGCCGGAAAGCTGGCTGGTGGCGCGTTCGCCATAACCGGAAAGCCCGACGAGATCGAGCACGGCCTCCACCTTCTCCCTGATGACGGCAGCGGGTATCCGGCGCAGCTTGAGGCCGAAGGCGAGGTTGTTGAAGACGTTCATATGGCTCCAGAGCGCGTGGCTCTGGAACACCATGCCGGTCGGCCGTCGCTCCGGCGGCAGATGCGTGACGTCCTCTCCGTCGATGGTGATCTGCCCGCCGGTCGGTTGCTCGAAACCGCCGACCATGCGCAGCAGCGTCGATTTGCCCGAACCGGAAGGGCCGAGAAGGCAGACGAGTTCGCCATCGGCGACATCGAGCGAAAAACTGTCGACTGCCTTGGTGCCGCCGGTGAAGGTTTTCGTGACCTGGCGGATGTGAAGTACGGACATGCTGATTTCCTAACCGCCGAAGCCGCGGGCGAATGCGCCGCCGCCGATGACGCGGCGGGCGAACATGAGGGCAATGAAGGAGGGCACCCAGAGCAGGACAGAAAGAACCGCGCCATACTGGATGACCATCTGGTTGTTGATGTAGCTGATCATCAGCACCGGCATCGTGCGGATGCCCGGTGCGCCGATGAGCCAGGCGCCTTCGGTTTCATAAAATGTGCTGACGAAGCTCAAGAGCAGGGCGGCGGCGATGGTCGGTCCCGCCTGCGGCAGGGTCACGGACCAGAAGACCCGCAGCGGGCTCGCGCCGACATCGCGGGCCGCTTCTTCCATGCGCCGGTCGACGGCCTGGAAGGCGGCGACCGGAATCCAGATCATGAACATCAGCGTGCCAACAAGCTGGATCAGGACAACGCCCCAGAACGTGCCGATAAGGTTGAGCTGCAGGAAAATGGCGGCAATCGCCACCAGCAGCCCGAATTTCGGGAAGGCATGGCCGGCAAGGAACGAGAAGAACAGGAGATTGCGGCCGGGAAAGCTCATGCGCGCAAAGGCATAGGCGGCGGGGAGGCAGATGAGCGCCGAAAGCAGGGTCACCACCGTGGTCAGCTGCAGGCTCAGCATCAGGGCATTCCACACATCGGCGCGCCCCAGCGTCTGGCCCCAAAAGCGGAAACCGAATTGCTGCGGGATGACGTTCGGAAAACGCCAGACCTCGGTGAAGGCCCAGGTGCCGACAACGAGCAGCGGCCCGACGATGACGAGTGTGAGAAGCGTGGCAAAGAAGATGCCGGGCCAGTCCATGCGCGGTCGCGCCGGGATAAGGGTCGTCATGTCATTTCCCCTGATTGCGCGCGACCGAGCGCACGTAGAACAGGCCGAATGCGATGCAAAAACCAAAAGCGATGACGGCCTGGGTCATGGCGCCAAAGGGGTCCTGCACATCGCGCAGCGTGCGCTGCATGAAGGGGCCGATCATTTCGGGAGATGCCGGTCCGAGCAGATAGGGCAGGGTGAAGGAGGAAAAAATGCCGAGCACCGAAAAGGACAGCGCAACGAGGATGGAGTTGGAAATGCGCGGCAGGATGATATGCCGGAAGACCTGAAGGGCATTCGCCCCCACGTCGCGCGCGGCCTCCACCGACTGGTTGGCGACACTGCCGAGCCCCGCGAGCAGGATCAGCACGGTCAGCGGAATATTGTCCCACACAAGGCCGATCACCGGTCCCCAGGGCGTGAGATAGGGTGTGCGGATCTTCGGCAGATGGACCGCATTGAGCAATATATCCACCATGCCGTTCGGCCCCAGAACGCGGATGAAGGCGAAGGCGAGGATGATGGAGGGCACGAACATCGGAAAGATCGCCAGCGCCTGCACATAGGCCGGCAGACGGCCCTGCGAAAAGCGGAGATAAAGCGCGATCGGCAGGCAGATCACCAGCAAAAGCGCCGCGCAGACCAGCGTGGTCCAGAGCGTGACGGCGAGATTGTCGAGGCTGTAGCGATCCGAGAAGAAGAAAACATAGCTCGACAGATCGAAACTCGATTGACCGTCGGCACCCTTGCGCCAGACGGTGCGGCCGATCGCGTTGATGGCGGGCCAGATGACGAGCCAGATCATCAGGAAAACGGGAATGGCGACGAGCAGGAGGCCGATTGGCCTCCTGCCTGCCGTATTGTCGATGAGCGGGCGGACCGCTCCTTCCGCAACCTCGGTCACGATTTGCGGTCGACGTTCGGGGCGACGTTGCGATACCAGCCATCATTGATGGCGGTTTCCCATTTGCCGGCCGGGAAGGTCGGAATGGTTTGCGGGATGATGTCGGCAAAGCGCTTGCGCAGGTCGGCCGATACATGGTCCCAGGAAACGCCGGGGAAACCGCCCAGTTCGGTGAGGATGGCGCCCTGAATTTCTTCCGACAGCACGAAATTGGCGAGCTTCAAGGCAGCGTCGCGATTGGCGCCGTTCGCAAGCACAACGGCGCGCGAGAAATCACCGCAAAGTGCCAGATCCTGAAGCTGGACGAGGCCGGTTTCCTTCGGCAGAACGCCCTGATCGATGGCCTTCAGCACCTGGTCGGACCAGACCGGGGTCATGGTGACGACACCCTGGGAAAGAAGCTGCAGCGACTGCGTGTTGCCGGAGGAATATGCGCCCTTGTCATAAAGCGACGGGGCGATGTCGTTCAGCAGCGCCCATGCCTTGCCGAGAGCCTTGTCACCGGTTTCCTGGGTGTAGCTGTCGACCGTGAAGGCTTTCGGATCGAGACCGTTGGCCTGATGGATGGCGCGGCGGACGAAGTTGCCGCCGGAGCCGCCCTTGTCGGGACGGTTGTAAACGAACTGGCCGGGATTGGCCTTGATCCATTTGACGAGTTCATCCCAGGTCTTCGGTGCATCCGCCGGCTTGAGCTTGCTGGTGTCATAAGCGAGCAGAACCTGGCTGCCGCGATAGGGCAGGCTGTATTCGCTGCGGATGGCGAGCGGGTTGACGCGCGAATAGTTGGAAAGACCGGCCTTCGCCATGTTCACATAGATGCCGGCATCGATGGCGCCGGCGGGCAGCAGCGGATCGGCCGTTTCGAAATAATCGGCCTGCGGATCGGTGCCCGTCTGTTTTGCGGCGATGGCGCGCTCACCGATGGCGATGATGCCGGCGCCGTCGCCGGCATCGACGAGATTGAGCTTGAGGCCGGGATTGGCGGCTTCGAAAGCGGGCTTGATCGTGTTGGACCAGAAATCGAGGATATTGGTATCCGAGCTGGTGTACCAGTCGATCGTGCCCGGCGCGGCAAAGCTCATGCGGGGCGCGAGGGCGAGACCGGCGGCGGCGCCTGCGGCGGACATCATAAAGGTGCGGCGTTTCATCTATGTCTCCGATGTTTTCGGCGCGAGTGAACTTTGAGCGCTGACCCTCTGGAAGCGGTGGGAGAGGCGCTGACCGGTCGTTGCACAGCTGTGCATTTTTTTGGCGGTCGGCGGCGGTTCTAATGCCTTTCCATAACGCTTTCGTGACGGCCGATGCGGACGGGCACGGCTGCAAACCTTCAGGCGGATAAGAGGAAAAGAGAATGTGACACCGGCATTGTTGGGTCGGCTTCATTGCGATTTTTGCGGAGAAAAATCGAATATCGCATATATTGCGTCTGCTACCGCATCGAGGCCGTGCATCCGATTCGGTCTGAATGATTGTCCGTGAGCCCGACGGGCTGGTAGCCGAATTGCAGCAGGGGGAGGGAAGCGATGATCGCGGCTTATATTGACGAATTCATCATGTTTTGCGCCGGCCTGTGGATGACATGTGTCGGCTTTGGTTATCTGCCATTGTCGAAAAATACGGACAGCCAACCGCCCGTCGTCCGTCACTTCAAATGGATGGGACCTTTGCTGCTTGTCATCGCACTCGTTCTTGCCGTGGCCAGCTGAGAAAAAATCGAGGCAAAGAAAAACCCTGCTGAAGTGGGGTTTCAGCTTACCAGCCCTGACGCCACACCTTGCCCTTCATCTGTTTCCAGTAGTCTTCAACGCGATTCCAATCCGTCGGGCTCTCCCTTTCCTCTTTGCTTGCACCGGTAAATACCGCGTGGCCCGCACGGCAGGCGTTGCCACGAAAAGATCACGATTCATTCAGCCACAGTTCACCCGGCGTGGCGCTAAATCCCCGCATCCCACAAGGAGGGAAATAAGATGCGCAAGATGATTTTAACCGCCGGACTGATCTTCGGCGCCCTGTTCGGCACCGGCGCGAACGCCATGCCACTCGGCCAGCCGTCCGCACCTTCGGTATCCCACGTTCAAAAGGTGGATTATGCCTGCGGACGCGGCTTTCACCTGTCACCCCGTGGTTATTGCCGTCCGAATGGCCCGCCCCGTTACGAGCGCGGCTGGGACCGGCGCGACCGCTGGGAAGCCCGCAGGGAATGGCGTGAACGCCAGGCCAGACGGGAATGGCGCGAATGGCGGGATCGCCGGGACTACCGGGATTACCGCGACCGTCGCGACTATTATCGATATTGATCGGACAGGGCCCTCTCCAGCCGGGAGGGCCTTTCTTTTATGCGGTGAAGCCTCATCATC
This sequence comes from Agrobacterium tumefaciens, assembly GCA_017744915.1. Lineage (GTDB taxonomy): Bacteria > Pseudomonadota > Alphaproteobacteria > Rhizobiales > Rhizobiaceae > Agrobacterium > Agrobacterium tumefaciens_I. Next base: position 12,854 of record JAGIAH010000006.1, on the reverse strand, counting down.
ACGCCCGTGGACACAGGGTGCCTGACGAGGTCACCACGGCCTGCGGCAAAATTGCATTCGGCCTGAGGAAACCCGGGCCGCAGTTTCGGGTTAGTCCCATATCACCGTCCCAAGGAGGATATGATGGACATCACCAGACGCACCATTCTCACCGCCGGTGCGGCAACTGCCGCCGTTGCAATCTTTCCCCGGCCACATGTCGCACGCGCCGCGCTGCCTCTGGCGCAGCCGAAACTTCCCTTTGCCGAGGCCGATCTGGCGCCGGTCATTTCGGCAAGAACGGTCGGCCTGCATTATGAAAAACACCACAAGGCCTATTTCGACAAGCTGAACACGCTTGCGGCCGGCACCCGTTATGCCGACATGGAGCTGGCCGAGATCGTGACGGAGGCCGCCAGGTCGAAGGCGGCGGCGGATGTCAAAATCTTCAACAATGCCGCGCAGGCCTGGAACCACGTCGCCTATTGGGACCAATTCGTTCCAGGCGGGCCCAACCGGCCGGCGGGCGAACTTGCCGCTGCCGTAAACGAGACCTTTGGCGATTATGACGGTTTCATCAAGCGTGCGGTCGATGTTTCCGACACGGTGTTCGGCACCGGCTGGGTGTGGCTGACGCGGGATGATGACAACAGGCTCGCGCTGGTCGGATATGAGGACGGCAACAACCCGGTCGCCGTCGGCCGTCCGGCCTATCTCGGCATCGATATATGGGAACACGCCTATTACCTCGATTATGAAAACCGCAAGGCGGAGCATATCCGCGCCGTGCTCGACAAGCTGGTCAACTGGCGGGTCGTCGAAGAGCGCATGAAGGCCTGACGGGTCTTTCCTGTCTTGGGGCCTGCCGGGACGTCCGGTCCCCGGCGGGTTGCCCTGAGGTGCATTTGAGCTACTATGCGCCCATGGCGAGGAGGCCATGTATAAGGAGGGTTCATGATTTACCGGTCTTCAAAACGGCGCACCGTGTTGAAACTTGCCGCTGCGGCGGTGTCTTTTGGCATGATGGGAACGGCTGCGAGTGCCGCGGGTTTTCCCGATCGAACGATCACGCTGGTCGTTCCTTTCGCGGCGGGCGGCTCCACCGATGTGGTCGCGCGTGTCATCGCACAGAAGATGGGTGATGAACTCGGCCAGCAGATCGTGGTTGAAAACGTCGCCGGTGCCGGCGGCAATCTTGGCGCCGATCGGGTGGCCCGTGCCGAGCCGGACGGCTATACGATCCTGATGGGCACCGTTGCCACCCATGCGCTCAACCCGCTCATTCTCAAGACGAAACCCTATGATCCGGAAAAGGATTTCACGCCGGTTTCGCTGCTTGTCGTGGTTCCGAATGTGCTGGTGGTCAATCCGAAACTCAACGTCAACAGCGTCGAGGAGCTGATCGCGCTTTTGAAGGCCGAGCCCGACAAATATGCCTATGCCTCTTCCGGCAACGGCACGCCGCTGCATCTTTCCGGCGAACTGTTCAAGAGCATGGCGGGCGTCAGCATGCAGCATGTGCCCTATAAGGGCGCAGGCCCGGCGCTCAACGATCTTCTCGGCAACCAGATATCCATCATGTTCGACAATCTGCCGTCCTCGTCCGGACATATAAAATCCGGCACCCTGCGGGCGCTCGGCGTCACCACCAAGGAGCGGGCTTCGTCCTTCCCGGATCTGCCGACGATTGCCGAAACCGTACCGGGTTACGAAACCTATACCTGGAACGCGCTTTTTGCGCCGGCAGGCACGCCGGCCGATGTGGTCGACAAGCTGAACGCCGCCGCCAAGAAGGCGCTTGCGGATGCGGGTGTCGCCGCACGCATGGCCGATTTCAGCGCCAAGATCGTCGCCTCCTCGCCGGATGAGCTGAAAACCCACGTCGCGGCGGAAATCGCCAAGTGGGGACCCGTCGTCAAGGCCGCCAATGTGCAGATGGACTGATCAGGATCGGTAAATCCGGTTTTGACACCAAAAAAAAATCGTGGCCGGGTCCCCATCGGTATCGGCCACGATCATTGCTGCGGCGCCAGCCGCTGTGTCGTTTCCGCATCACTTGCCATAAGGTTGCAAAAATCCGCTTGGCAAGGTCGAGCGGCTCAGCTACAAATTCATCACCGCGTCAGATCGAACAAGGGAGGCGTTGCATGACATCAGCATTCATCAAAACCCTCCCGCAGGGAATGACCAGACACTAGGTCATATCCATTCGCGGCCCGCCTTATGCGCGCCCGACATGCGGTTTTGTTTTCCCCCATAGCCCGATTGATCTGACGGGATCATTTTGTCTTCCCGCCCGGGCTGTGCCATCCAACTTCCGTTTTGAGGACCGGTCGTCCTGTTTTTGGGCGCCGGGCTGGTTAAAATGTCAAGCAAGAAGCTCGATTTCCGCGCCGATGCCTATCGCCATGTGCTCGGCTTTGTTTTCAACCATTGGAGCCACCGAAAGGCGCTCGTTGGTTTCATCATCGTGCTGGTGGTCGCCAGCACGCTCGCCGAAGTCATGGTGCCGGTCTTTTCCGGCCAGATCGTTGATGCGATTGCCGGAGGCAACGGAGATGCCAATGGCGGCGATGCAGCGCTGCGCGCCTTCGTCATCGTGGTGGCGCTCGGCCTCACCAGTGTTGTGCTGCGCTGGTTCATCTTCAACGGCATCATCCGGCTGACGCTGAAGACCATGGCGGATGTCACCAATAACGGCTTCCACAAGGTGCAGCGTTTCTCCACGGACTGGCACGCCAACAGCTTTGCCGGCTCGACGGTGCGCAAGATCACGCGTGGCATGTGGGCGCTGGATTCGCTCAACGACCTGCTGCTCGTCGCACTCCTGCCGTCCATCGTCATGCTGGTGGGCGCCACCATCGTGCTTGGCAGTTACTGGCCGGTCATGGGTCTGATCGTCGGCCTCGGCTCGCTGATCTATATCGGCGTCACCGTCGGGCTTTCGATGGGGTATGTGTCGCCGGCGGCACGGCTTGCCAATGCCTGGGATACCCGGCTTGGCGGGGCACTGGCGGATGCGATCAGCTGCAACGCGGTGGTCAAGGCCTTCGGTGCTGAAACCCGCGAAGAAGAACGGCTCGGCCATGTTCTGGTAAAATGGGACAACCGGACGCGCAGGACCTGGAAACGCGGCACGCTGAACGGCACGATCCAGAGCTTCATGATGGTGTCGATGCAGGCGGGCATCCTCGGCACCGGCCTCATCATGTGGCAGAAGGGTCTGGCGACCCCCGGCGACATCACCTTCGTGCTGGCGATGTTCTTCGTGTTGCAGGGTTATCTGCGCGATGTGGGTCAGGATATCCGCAACCTGCAGCGTGCCGTCAACGACATGGAAGAGCTGGTGCTGCTCGACAAGATGCCGCTGGGTGTCGAAGACAGGCCGGACGCGAAGCGGATCAATATCGGCAAGGGCGAGATCGTCTTTGATCACGTCGCCTTCCAGTATGGTGCGCATGCAACCCCGCTTTATGAGGACTTCTCTGTCACCATCAAGCCGGGCGAGCGTGTGGGTCTGGTCGGTCATTCCGGTTCGGGCAAGACGACCTTCGTCAAGCTCATCCAGCGCCTTTACGACATAAAGGCGGGGGCGATCCGCATCGACGGCCAAAACATCGCCGATGTCACGCAGGCAAGCCTGCGCGGCCAGATCGCCATCGTGCAGCAGGAACCGATCCTGTTCCACCGCACGCTGGCGGAAAACATCGCCTATGGCCGGCCGGATGCCTCGCGTCGTGAGATCGAGCAGGCGGCGAAACAGGCGAGCGCCCATGATTTCATCATGTCCCTTCCCAAGGGATATGAGACCATGGTGGGCGAACGTGGTGTCAAGCTGTCGGGCGGCGAGCGCCAGCGTGTCGCCATTGCCCGTGCCTTCCTGGCGGATGCGCCGGTGCTGATCCTGGACGAGGCGACATCGAGCCTCGACAGCGAAAGCGAAGTGCAGATCCAGCAGGCGATGGAACGGCTGATGGATGGCCGCACCACGCTCGTCATCGCTCACCGGCTTTCCACGGTCCGGGCGCTCGACCGGCTGCTGGTGTTCGACAAGGGCAGGATTGTCGAAGAGGGTGACCATCAGGCGCTGATCCGGCTCCATGACGGCATCTATCGCCGGCTGTTCGAACGGCAGGCGCTGGAACTGACCAAGGGTCTTGTGGCCTGAAAAAAAGAGACGCCGGGGGCATCCTCCCGGCGTTTCCTCTGGAAATACTGAACCCACGCCACGAACGCGCCGCTTTGTTCGCGTAAGGGCGTTTTCTCCGCAATACCAACAGGATGGTGCACCATGGATTTCAACCCGATCACAAAGCCGCAACGCCTTGTCATCAGGAGAACCCATATCCATGCCGCATTCCATCACCCTTTCAGACCTCTCGTGGGCAACACCTGACGGTCATCCGCTTTTTTCCAGCATCAATCTTCGCTTCGGCCTTGAACGCGTTGGCCTTGTGGGGCGCAACGGCGTCGGCAAGACGACGCTTCTGAAGCTGATCGCCGGCGAGTTGTCACCCTCTGCCGGCACGGTCTCCGTTTCCGGCAGGCTCGGCGTTCTGCGGCAAAGCGTGCAGGTCGGGGACGGTGAGACCATCGCCGACCTGTTCGACGCGCGCCATGCGCTGCAGGTCCTTTCGCGCGCGCAGGCGGGAATGGCGACGCTCGAGGAACTCGGCGACGTCGACTGGATGCTGGAGGAGGCGATTGCCGAGGCGTTGGCCGGGGTCGGGCTCGATGCATCCCCCGCCACACCGCTTTCCGCGCTCTCGGGCGGGCAACGCACACGGGCAGCACTTGCCGCGCAGATCCACGCCGCGCCGGATTTCCTGATCCTCGACGAACCGACCAACAATCTCGACCGCGATGGCCGCATCTTCGTTGCCGATTTCCTGGCGGGTTGGCGTGGCGGCGCGATCGTGGTCAGCCATGATCGCGAACTTCTCGAGACGTTCGATGCCATAGTCGAGATGACCTCGCTCGGTGCCACGCGCTATGGCGGCAACTGGAGCCATTACCGCGCGCAAAAGGCGCTGGAACTGGCAGCCGCCGAACAGGACCTTGCCAGCGCCGAAAAACGGCTCTCCGAGGTCAGGAGGAAGTCGCAGGAGGCGTTGGAACGCAAGGCCCGCCGCGATGCGAAGGGGGCTGCAAAGGCGGCGAAGGGGGACATGCCGCGCATCGTTGCCGGTGGCATGAAAAGACGCGCCGAAAAGACCAGCGGTGACAATGCCAATCTCGCTACCCGCCTGAAAGCCGAAGCGACGGATGATTTGCGGACGGCGCGTGAAAGGATCGAAATCCTGCAGGACGTTACCGTCACCCTGCCGCCCAGCGGCCTGCACGCGACGAAAACAGTGCTGAGCCTGCAAAAGCTGACTGCGGGATATTCCGCCGAACATCCCGTGCTTGTCGATCTGTCCTTCGAGATCACCGGTCCGCAACGGGTCGCCGTTACCGGTCCGAACGGATCGGGAAAAACGACGCTGCTGTCGGTGATAACAGGGGATTTGCCACCCTTCGCAGGAAGGTTTCACCTCGGTGTCAACGCGGCGTTCCTCGACCAGCAGGTCAGCCTGCTGGATGCGAAACTGTCGATCCGTGACAACTTCCTCAGGCTCAACCCGCAATCAGGGGAAAATGCCTGCCGGGCGGCGCTCGCGCGCTTCATGTTCCGTGCCGATGCCGCCTTACGGATTGTCGGAACACTTTCAGGCGGGCAGATGCTGCGTGCCGGCCTTGCCTGTGTCCTCGGTGGTCCTCAGCCGCCGCAATTGCTGATCCTTGATGAGCCGACGAACCATCTGGATATCGACTCCATCGCCGCCGTGGAGGCGGGCCTCAGGGCCTATGACGGCGCCTTGCTGGTCGTCAGCCATGACGAGGCGTTTCTCACCAGCATCGGCATTGATCGGCGGCTGGAACTTGGGGCCTTATCCGATGCGCCTCAGTAATTCACCGTTACGACGACCGTATCGGAGTAATTTCCCGGTGCCGGTGTGTTCTGCGCCGGCACGCGCCCATAGACGGCCAAAGTCTGCAGGCTGCCGTTTCCCGTGCCGGTAGCGATTTGCCCGGTGGCGCTTCCCCACACATTGGTGCGACCTATATCGCGATAGAGGCCGTAGATGATGGATGACGCACCCTGCACCATCTGGCGTGCAGCGGGCGGGCTGTTGCTCAGACCGCCATTCAGCGCCACGCTGTAGTTCAGGCCGTTGGTGCAGGTGAGATTGATGGCGCCGTTCGCATCGACCGCCGTGTTGAGCACGCCGTGGCTGCCGAAATCGATGTTCTGGGCCGAGATGATGCAGGTGGGCGCCACCGCGGCGCTCACGGTGAAAGGCACCTGCGTGGGGTTCTGGGTCACGGAGGAGCAACTCGGTGCGATCAAGGTAAAACCCGTATAGGTGAAGTTGGTCTCTGCGCCGGCAAAGCTGGAGAGATAAAGGCCGCGCGCCGCGGAGGCCTGGCTCGCATTGATCCTGCCGTAAACCGTGCGGGTCGTGGTGTTGATCAGCAGCGGCAGCGCCATATCGATCGGCGGCGGCGAGCCGAGCGCCGGCTGACTGACCGATCCCCAGGAGGTCGTTCGGGCGGAATTCTGATAGAGCTGGTAATTGAGGATGTTGCTGCCCTGGAGCATCCGCCGGATGCCGCCTGACTGTCCACCGCTGCCGGCATTGATGTTGGGGCAGATGCGAATGGAAAGCGCCAGCGACAATGGGTTATTGCAGGTCACCGACAATGTCGCCGTGGTGTCCACCGCAGCGCCACCTGCGAGGTTGACGAAGCCGAAATTCATATCCGACATGCTGAAGGTGCAGCTTTGCGCCAGAACCGGGGAGGCGGCGAAAGAAGCGGCGATGGCAAGCGCAGCTCGGATCAGGACCTTCATTGAACGCTCCTGCAGAGGGTTTCGAGAGTTGCGCGTTGAGCGCCTGCGGTAGGGACAGTGATTTCGGCCTCGCATTTTCCCCTGGTGGGTTGGGTGATGCTGAGCCGATGGGTTTCGCCGATATTGTCGAGATAGGCCTGCCCGTCGTAGCCGACGATGAACTCGCGCTTGCCATCGATCGTGCCGGTCGAACCGGTTTCGATGAAGTCGCCGCTTTCGTTTTTCAGCGTCACAAGCGCCACCTGGCCTTCGGTTTCCACCTTGAAATTGACGACCGCGCCGGCACGCTCGGTCGGCCTCACCGTCTGTTTCGTGCGGTCGATGCGGGCGTCGACGGGCAGGTTGCTGGGGTCGAGCGTGATGTTGTTGACGTCATAGGCGCGCAGGTTCGGCAGCAATATCTTGCCGCGACGGTTCGTCTGGCCTATCGGGCGATTTTCGAGCAGGATATCGACACCGGGCGCGCCAGCATCCACGATGGCGAAGGCGTCGTCGATCCGGTTGCCGATAAAGACATCACCGCCGGCGAGTGCGATCGATCCTTCGATCTGGGCATAGGCCTGTGTCGTGCGGTTGAACTGGTCGATACCGGCCGAAACGCGTGCGGCGCTGCCACGATAGCTGCCGGATGCGGAGACGATGTCGTTGCCGCCGAGCGCGCCGCGCAGCCGCCAGCCATAACTTCCCTCCGCCTGTTCTTCGGATTTCACGACTTCCGCCGTCAGCGAATATCCATCGGCATTGGAGGACATACCGGCGGAGCCCGAGACACCGCCGCCGAACGACCAGGAGAGGCCGGCAAAAATGCCGTAAGAGTTGCTGTCTTCGAGGTCCTTATAGGCGGTGATGAAGATATTGCCATTTTCACCAAAGGGCCGCGTGGCGGAGAGACCGAGAAGGCGGGATCGGCGCTCATCGAAGGTTTCGAGCTGGGTGTAGGAGAAGTTCAGGCTGGTTTCATCGAAACCCAGCTGCGTGGAAACGGAAATCTGGTCGAGGGCGCGCGGCGGCCGCACGCTGAGCAGTCCGGATATCGGCTGGTTTTTCGATGAACTGGCCGAGACGGAGGCCATGTCGTTATAGTCGCCGAATGCCCGTTGCGATCGTGCATTAATTCTTACCCCGAGCAATTCGGCCTCGACGCTTGCGGAAAGCTGATAACCGCTCTCGTCGCCGAAACGGCTTGATGCGCCGGAAAGTGCTGCCAATCCATGGGCCCCGAGCGTGAAAACACCGCCAAGGCCGATATTGTAGAAATCCTCGCCGCCTTCCGCATGGCCTTCGACCGTGAACCCGTCCGATACACCGTAACGCACCGTCGCCGATCCGAGCGGCCTGTCGTCATAATCAAAAGACGAGGTTCCGTAATTGCGCCGGGCAAAACCGAGTTCGGCAGAGAAATCGAGGAGGCCCTGCGCCAGCAGGTCCGGCGAGGTATAAAACGGGGTTTCCGACACGATTTCGCGGCCGAGCGCATCCCGCACCACCAGTCTCGCATTGCCCGCGCCGCTGATGACGGGAAGATTGGTGATGGAGAAGGGGCCTTCCGGCACATCCTGCGACAGGCGGCGGATATTGTTGACATAGACATCGACCGTGGAGGGCACGGCGGCGGAACCGGCAAATTCGGGCATGGGCATGGTGACGATATCCGGCCGCAGATCGAAATTCCGGCGGATTTGCAGGCCACCCAGCCGGGTAGGGCGGGTCCAGCTCAGCCCGCCGGTGATCAGGTCGCCGGCCCGATAGGTCGTCAGCGTTTCTTCGTTCGAATAGCTCCAGGTGGTATCGAGGCGCTGGGTATCGAATTCCGACAGGCGCGAGGTGCTCAGAACCTGGGACGAGGACAATACGCCGAGCGGGCCGAAGACCCGGCTTTCCAGAAGGGCGGAAACGCCGTTGAAATCGGCGAGATCCGACCATGTGCCACCGCCGGACGAGCCATAGATCGTGTAGTTCACCAGACCTCCTAAATCGCTCGTGGCCTTTTCCTCGGTCTCTTCATCTTCCTCCTGCGTGCTTTTGCCGGAGGCGTCGATCACCTTGCTCGCGCGCGCCGCCATCGACAGGGTGAAATGCACGGACTGGGTGCCTTCATCGTAACGCGCCGTCACATCCGGCAGCCGGGAGAGATCGATCCAGCCATCCGCGCCTATGGCGCTCTCGACCGGAGAAATCCCGATATTCTTCAGCTGATCCGGCTCGATGAGAAGCGATCCGGCGTCGTTTTGGCGAAATGTCGCGATCAGGTCCGTCGAAACATCGTTGATGTAGACTTCGAGCTGCAATTGTCCCGCTTCTCCTGCGGCAAAAGAAGGCGGTGCTGCCGCAGGGGGAATATCCTGCGCCATGGAGAAACTGCCCGAAAAAAAGACCGTCAAACCGGCAATCGTCAAAACGGCAAGGTCAGCCGCCCGAGACGCGCGCCGTCGCATTGACGGGGCCGCCTTCGCTGTCTGCCGAAATCTTCAGCGTGCCGCCGGCCTTGCCGCCCGTTGCCGGAACGAGGAAGGTTGCCGCGGATTTGCCGAGCACGTAGCCCACCAGTCCCTGCTGGCGGCCAATCGGCTGGCCGTTGCCGCCGGAAAGTATCAGGTTGGCGATCCTGATCCGCCTCTCACCGGCGTTCGACACCGAGACCCTGTAACCCTTGCCCTGCGGCGTCACCTTCCAGACCGGCTCCGCATCACCGGTGGAGGCGGGCGAGAAGAAGACGGGTATGGAGTGGCGGACCACCAGATTGACGGTGCCGGATTGCGGTTTTCCCGCCGGCGGCAATTCGTCGACGATGATGCGGTAACTCTCCTCCGCCCTGACGGGTGTTTTGGAAAGCCGGACGATGCGGATGAGATTTTCCGCGCCACCCTTCAGCTGCGTCATCGGCGGGCTGGCGACGACGTCGTCTACCGCCGTGTAGACATCCTGGCCATTTTGCTGGGTCCAGCGGAAAATCCGGACCTGCACGTTGATCGGGGTTTTCGCATCGTTCCAGATGCGCAGGCTGGAGGCCGCCGTCGGGGCCTTGAGATCGAGAAGAACGGGGGCGACCCGCAAGGATGCAGCCTGTGAAGGCGAGACACTCAAACCGGCAAAAAACGCAGCCGCTAAGGTAAAAAGACGCATGCGCGATCCTCCTTATGGCGATCAGTAGTTGAGCGTGGCCGTCACCGTATCGGTATAGACGCCGACCGCAGGTGTCGTCTGGGCAGGTACGCGCCCATAGACAGTGAAGGTCTGCGGTGCCCCGGTTCCCGTGCCCGTTTGCCGGTCCGTTCCAACGGTGTTCCCCCACACCGTGCTATGTGCCGCAGTCGTATAGAGCGAGTAGGAGATGGTCGCACCCGCGGGCGATGTCATCAGTCGGTTGGCAACAGTCGCCCCCGAGCCGGCACCGGCGCTGAGGCCGAGGCTATAGGGTGTGCTGGCCGTGCATTGCACGACAATGTTACTGGTTGCGTCGATGTTGCTGCCGATCACGCCATTGGTCCCGAAGTCGAGATTGCCGGCCGAATTGATCTGGCATGCCGCCTGAATGGTGATCTGAACGTTGAAATTTGTCGTGGCGACCTGCGCGAGGCCTGATGCCGGTGTGAGAACAAGTGCCGCCAGCGATAACAAGTAGCCTGATGTCGAAAACCTCATGCTGCCTCCCCAAGCTGCCGCGCTGCCGGTTACCCGGAACGCGCCTTCGAACTACGCCAAAACGGGTAATTAGAATGGTCTAATATTCGCGCTGATTTGGTTAATAAATCCTTAATGAGGAGATCGTGAAAAACCACTGGCTGAAATATATTGATTGGTACAATCGAAAGTATATTCACCTGGGCAGGTTGCGGTGCCGGGATCGACGCTAAATCCCTTCTGCGGGTTTTTACTGAAATGCGACATCTTGTCAGCAAGCCCCGGTTGGCGTACTCGAAATCGATAGAAACCCGGGCCGATGAGCAATACCGTTGGGTGGCGCTCTGTATCGGCTCCATAGACATCATGACGTTGGGATTGCGATGAACCTTTACCTGGATTACCTGGCTGAAATCAAAAGCAGAGAACAACAGGGGCTTGCTCCCAAACCGATCGATGACGGCGCACTGACGGCCGAAATCATCGCCCTCATCAAGGATGCCGGCAGCGAGTACCGCGCCGATGCGTTGAAATTCTTCATCTACAACACCCTGCCGGGCACCACGAGCGCCGCTGGCGTCAAGGCTGCCTTTCTGAAGCAGATCATTCTCGGCGAAGTGCCCGTTCCGGAAATCACGCCGTCCTTCGCGCTGGAATTGCTGTCGCACATGAAGGGTGGTCCTTCCATCGAGGTTCTGCTCGATATCGCGCTCGGCAACGACGCCGCGATCGCGGCCGAGGCTGGCGAAGTGCTGAAGACCCAGATCTTCCTTTATGATGCCGACATGTTCCGCCTGCGCGATGCCTACAAGGCCGGCAATGCGATCGCCAAGGCCGTGCTGGAAAGCTACGCCAAGGCCGAATTCTTCACCAAGCTTCCGGATGTCGAGGACGAGATCAAGATCGTCACCTTCATCGCCGCCGAAGGCGATATTTCCACCGACCTCCTGTCGCCCGGCAACCAGGCGCATTCGCGCTCCGACCGCCAGCTGCACGGCCAGTGTATGATCTCGCCGGAAGCGCAGGCGGAAATCGTCGCGCTGCAGAAGCAGCATCCCGACAAGCGGGTGATGATGATCGCCGAAAAGGGCACGATGGGCGTCGGCTCGTCGCGCATGTCCGGCGTCAACAACGTGGCGCTGTGGACCGGCAAGCAGGCCAGCCCCTATGTACCCTTCGTCAACTACGCCCCCATCGTTGCCGGCACCAACGGCATTTCGCCGATCTTCGCCACCACCGTCGACGTGACGGGCGGTATCGGCATCAACCTCAAGAACTGGGTGAAGAAGCTCGGCGAAGACGGCAAGCCGATCCTCAACAATGACGGCAACCCGATCCTCGAGCAGAAATATTCGGTCGAGACCGGCACCGTCCTCAAGATCGACGCCAAGAACCGCAAGCTTCGTGATGAGGCCGGTACGGAACTGGTAGATATCGCCGCCGCCTTCACGCCCCAGAAGATGGAGTTCATGAAGGCCGGCAGCTCTTACGCTATCGTCTTCGGCAAGAAGCTGCAGACATTCGCGGCCCAGACGCTCGGCGTCGAGGTGACCCCGGTCTTCGCGCCCAACAAGGAAATCTCGATCGAAGGTCAGGGTCTCACCGCCGTCGAGAAGATTTTCAACCGCAACGCCGTTGGTGTTACGCCCGGCAAGGTGCTGCATGCCGGCTCGGACGTTCGCGTCAAGGTCAATATCGTCGGTTCGCAGGATACGACCGGCCTGATGACCGCGCAGGAACTGGAAGCGATGGCGGCCACCGTCATTTCGCCGCTGGTGGATGGCGCTTATCAGTCGGGCTGCCACACGGCCTCCGTTTGGGACAAGAAGGCGCAGGCGAACATTCCGAAGCTCATGTCCTTCATGAACAATTTCGGCGTCATCACCGCGCGTGACCCGAAGGGCGTCTATCATTCCATGACGGACGTGATCCACAAGGTGCTGAACGACATCACCGTGGATGACTGGGCGATCATCATCGGCGGCGACAGCCATACCCGCATGTCCAAGGGCGTGGCCTTCGGTGCTGACTCCGGCACCGTCGCGCTGGCGCTGGCAACGGGTGAGGCGACCATGCCGATCCCGCAATCGGTCAAGGTCACCTTCAAGGGCACGATGCAGCCCTATATGGACTTCCGCGACGTGGTGCATGCCACGCAGGCGCAGATGCTGAAGCAGCACGGCGACAACGTCTTCCAGGGTCGCATCATCGAAGTGCATATCGGCACGCTGCTTGCCGATCAGGCCTTCACCTTCACCGACTGGACGGCCGAAATGAAGGCCAAGGCGTCGATCTGCATCTCGCAGGACGAAACGCTGATCGAGTCGCTGGAAATCGCCAAGTCGCGCATCCAGATCAT
>JAGIAH010000005.1 GCA_017744915.1 Agrobacterium tumefaciens | reverse complement strand
GGTGACGACACGCTGAGCGGCGGTGCCGGCAACGATGTGCTGACCGGCGGCAGCGGCGCGGATCGCTTCGTCTTTGCGGCCGGCAGCGGCCGGGATGTGGTGACGGACTTCCAGGCCGGGATTGACGGCAAGGATGTGGTTGAGCTTTCGAAGGATGTGTTTGCCGATTACCAGGCGCTGATCGCCTCCGGCGCCTTCACCGATGGCGCAAACGGCGCGGAAATCGCCTTCAAGGATGGTTCGACCATCACTTTCGATGGCGTCAAGACCGAGCAGTTCGTCATCGACGACTTCCGCTTCGCATGATCCATGAAGGGCGCATCCCGAAGGTTGCGCCCTTTCCACGTTTGCGGACGGCTGTCACCGGCGTGTTGTTGCCGGGTGTTACGGCAGTCGCGATCTCAACGGATAGTAAAAATGCGTTTTCAATCTGCCAATAATAATGTTCGCCATTTCAAGGGCGTGTTCGCCGGCTGCGCCGGCGCCTTCATCGGCATCGGCTTGATGAGTGCTCTGGTCAATATTCTTTATCTCACCGGCTCTCTGTTCATGATGGAGGTCTATGACCGCGTCCTGCCGAGCCGAAGCCTGCCGACGCTGGTGGCGCTTTTAGCCATCGTGGTGGTGCTTTATGCGTTTCAGGGTCTTTTCGATGCGGTGCGCGGGCGTTTGCTGGTGCGTATTTCCGATCGTCTCGATCAGCTTTTGTCCTCCAGGGTTTACGATGCGGTGATTGGCCTGCAATTGCGCCTGCCGGTCAGCGGCCGTCAGGCGCAACCGCTTCGTGATCTCGATACGATCCGTTCTTTCCTGTCGGGAAGCGGACCGACCGCGCTTTTCGACCTGCCATGGCTGCCTTTTTATATCGCCATCTGCTTCGCCTTTCATTTCTGGCTCGGTATCACGGCGCTTGGCGGCGCCGCCATTCTCACGGCATTCACGCTGATGACGGAGCTGGTTTCCCGGCGTCCCGTGGAGGAGGCCGCGCAACATGCTTCAAAGCGCAACCGGCTGATGGAGACCACGCGCCGTAATGCCGATATCATCGCCGTCATGGGCATGGGCACACCCCTGCGGGATCGCTGGCAGGCGGATAACCGCGCTTATGTCCGCGAACAAAGGTCGGCAAGCGACATCGCCTCCGGTTTCGGCGTGGCGAGCAAGGTGCTGCGCATGCTGTTGCAATCCGGTATTCTGGCCGTCGGGGCCTGGCTGGTCATCAATGAGCAGGCGACACCCGGCATCATCATCGCCGGTTCCATCCTGTCGGCGCGTGCGCTCGCGCCGGTCGATCTCGCCATTGCCAACTGGAAAGGCTTCATCGCCGCCCGGCAAAGCCGCCGCCGCCTCGAAAAAACACTGGCGCTGCTGCCGGATGCGGGCACGCGCATGGACCTGCCGACGCCTGAGGCCCAGCTATCCGTCGAGCGTGTCAGCGCCGTTCCGCCGGAGGCGGCCGAGCCGGTTCTGCAGGACGTCGCCTTTGCGCTTTCGGCTGGCAGCGCCCTTGGCGTGATCGGGGCGAGCGGCTCGGGCAAGAGTTCGCTGGCATGGCTGCTTGTTGGTCTGTGGCGGCCGCTCAAGGGCACAATCCGGCTGGACGGTGCGACGCTGGATCAATGGCCGGCCGAGGCGCTGGCCCGCCACATCGGTTACATGCCGCAGGCGATCGAATTGCTGGACGGCACCATCGCCGAAAACATCGCCTCCTTCGACCGGCAGGCGAGTTCGGAAAAGATCATCGCGGCGGTGCGTGCGGCACGTATTCATGATCTCGTCGTCAGCCTGCCGGATGGCTATTCCACCGAAGTGGGCGAAACCGGACGGCAACTCTCGGCGGGGCAAAAACAGAGGATCGCCCTTGCACGGGCACTTTATGGCGATCCTTTCCTCGTCGTGCTCGACGAGCCGAATTCCAACCTCGATTCTGAAGGTGAGGATGCGCTGACGGCGGCCATTCTCGGCATTCGCGAGCGTGGCGGCGTGGCCGTCGTCATCGCCCACCGCCCGAGCGCGCTTTTGGCCGTGGACAAGGTGCTGATGCTCGCCGATGGCCGCCAGCAGGCTTTTGGCGCGAAGGAGGAGGTGCTTGCCAAGGTGTTGCGCCCGGTCGGCGGTGCGGCCGGCGCCCTCAAGGTCGTACAGGCCGCGGAAGCAGGAAAGGTATGAAAATGGACGAATGGCAGACACTCAGACGCTCGATCCGCAGCCACCTTCTGGTCGGCGGGCTCGGCTTTCTCACCCTGACGGGTCTCTTCGGCGGTTGGGCGGTTGGCACCGAGATCGTCGGCGCGGTCATCGCGCAGGGTTCGCTGGTGGTGGAAACCAGCCTGAAAAAGGTCCAGCATCCGGTCGGCGGCGTCGTCAGCGAATTGATGGTGCGCGAGGGCGACCGGGTAAAGGCGGGCGATGTCGTCATGCGCATCGATGCGACGATGACGCGGGCCAATCTGGCCATCATCGTCAAAAGCCTCGATCAGTTCACCGCCCGCAAGGCGCGGCTGGAGAGCGAGCGTGACCGGACCGGCAAGGTGGTGTTTCCGCAAACCCTGCTCAACCGTGGTGGCGATGGCGAGATTGCCGCGACGATGGACGCCGAGCAGCGTCTTTTCGAAACCCGCAAGGCCGTTCGTGAAAGCAAAAAACGCCAGCTCGAACAGCGCGTGCTGCAGCTTCGCGATGAGATCGCGGGCATGGAGGCCGAGCGCGCGGCAAATTTTCGCGAACAGGGCATGGTTGATGAGGAGCTGAGCCGCTTTCGCTCCCTGCATGAAAGGGGCCTGATGGAAAAAAGCCGGCTCAGCACGCTGGAACGTCAGTCGACCGATATCGAAGGCGATATCGGCCGGCTGATGGCGGGCATTGCCGGGGTCGAGGCGAAGATCAGCGAAACCGCGCTGCAAATCCTGCAGATCGACGAGCAATGGTCGGAGGAGGTCGGCTCCGACCTGCGTGAAATGGACGCCCGCATCGGCGAATATGTCGAGCGGCGGGTTGCGGCCGAAGACCAGCTGAAACGTGTCGATATTCTCGCACCGCAAAATGGCGTCGTGCATCAGCTTGCCGTGCACACGGTCGGTGGCGTCATCGCGCCGGGTGAGCAGATCATGATGATCGTGCCGGAGGTCGACAAGCTGGTGGTGGAGGCCAAGGTCGCGCCGCAGGATATCGACCAGATCTATTACGGTCAGGCGACGAACCTGCGCTTTTCGGCCTTCAACCAGAAAACGACACCGGAAATCACCGGCACGGTGGAGCGCATTTCGGCGGATGTGACGGTCGATCAGCGAACGGGCGCGAGCTATTATATCGTGCGCGTCGCCACCTCGCAGGAGCAGATAAAGCGGCTGGGAGAATTCAGCCTCATGCCCGGCATGCCGGTGGAAGCCTTCATCACCACCGGCGAAAGAAGCGTGTTGTCGTATTTCCTCAAGCCTTTGCTCGATCAGGCAAACCGCACCTTCCGGCAGGCCTGAGGGCAGGCGCGGCGCCTAACCGGCGAAGGCGAAAGCCGGTTTGCCGGTCGCCATGGCCCGCCCTGTCGTTGAGGGCGGGCTGAGAGCGCTCACATGTGGCGGTTCACGGCGGGGGGCGAAGCCGCCTTTCGATTGCAACAAAGAAAACGCCGTGCATCCTTGCGGTGCACGGCGTTTCCATATCGAACCGAACCGCGGCTAAGCCGCGGCCAGGTTTCCTTCAACCCTGTGTCAGCCGATCTGCGCGTTGTCGTCGCGCTTGATGGCGATGACGGTCGAGCGCGGCAGCTTGCCTTCGCCATCCGGGAAGGGGGCGTCGGGGTGCTGGATGCCGACGAAGTGGGTGCGCTTGTCACCCGACCAGGTCTGGCCGGTGACTTCGGAACCCTTCGGCGCGGTCAGGAAGCGCTCGATGCGCCCGGTGGCCGGATCGCCCGCCAGCATCTGGTTGTTGCCCTGGCCGGCGAAATTGCCTTCGTTGCTGTCTTCGCCATCGGTCTGGATCCAGAGCAGGCCTGTCGAGTCAAACATCATGCCGTCAGGCGAGTTGAACATGTTGCCTTCGTTGATGTTTGCGGAGCCGGCATATGTGTCCTTGTGAACGGTGGGGTTGCCGGCCATGCAGAACAGGTCCCACTTGAACTTTGCGTCGGCATGGTCGTCATTTTCCGGATACCAGCGAACGATCTGGCCATATTCGTTCTTCTCGCGCGGGTTGGCGGCATTGATCGCCATGGCGTCGCCGCCGGCATTGGCGCGCAGCTTGCCATCTTTCATTTCGCCGCGGCGGCTGTTGTTGGTCAGCGCGCAATAGGCCTCGATGGCGACCGGGTTGATGGCAACCCATTCCGGGCGGTCCATCGTCGTCGCACCGACCTTGGAAGCGGCCTGTCGGGTGAAGACGCAGATTTCATCGATCTTCATGCCGGTGGTTGCGGGCGTGAGCGCCACCCATTCGCCGACGCCGTCATCCGAAAATTTCGCGACGTGGAGCGTGCCTTCGTCCAACAGCTTCGAGGTGTCGCCGCCCGGCACATAGATGCCGTTGGAGACGAATTTATAGAGGAATTCGCCACGCTCGTCGTCACCCATGTAAACCACGACGCGGCCGTCGCGGGCAATCACCACGGCGGCGTTTTCGTGCTTGATGCGGCCGAGTGCGGTGCGCTTGACCGGGGTGGAGGAGGCGTCCGAAGGATCGATCTCGACCACGTAACCGGCACGGCGCGGCTCGTTGGGGTTCCTGGCAACATCGAAACGTTCGTCGAACTTTTCATAGGCGTAGCGCGTCTCGGCAACGATGCCATAACGCTTGTAGTCGTCAGGCAGCTTGAAGGCGGCGTCGGCGGTGCCGAAATAGCCGTTGAAGTTTTCCTCGCAGGTGAGGTAGGTGCCCCAGGGCGTGCGGCCGGCGCCGCAATTGTTGAAGGTTCCGAGACAGTTGACACCCTTCGGGTCGGCGGCGGTCTTGACGAGATCGGAGCCGGCGGCCGGGCCGGAAAGCTTCATCGGCGTGTTGTGGTGGATACGGCGGTTGAACGGGCTGTCGAGAACGATTTCCCAGCCATCCTTGCCTTCGGCGACTTCCATGACGGTGACGCCCTGCATGTTCTGCAGGATCTTCACGTCGTCGGCCGTCGTCGGGTTGCCCTTTTCAGCGTGCGGCAGGTTGGTTTCCGGGTTCACATATTCGTGGTTGACGGCGATGAGCTGGTGGCTGCCGACCATGAAGAGTTCCATGCCGTCGGTGTTTTCGCCGAAGACCTTGTCGGAGTTTTCAACGCTGACGCCCTTGGCGGAGTCGAGATCGGGAACGTTGGAGAAAAGCGGCTGGCCCCACTTGGCAAGCGGCTTCCAGTTGTAACCTTCCGGCACATGGATGGTGTGGTCGGTGGCGGCCGCCACCGGCTTGAAGGGGAAGCGGCCGGCAGCGGCTTCCTGCGCTTCGGCCGAGGTGCTGGTCATCAGGTTGCCGAGCGTGCCCATGGCGGCTGCCGCCGAGCCGAAGGCGAGCACGCCGCCGAGAAAACCGCGGCGGGAGATCGCGCTTTCGACCACGCGGTCGAAATCGGTTTCGGCCGGCGGCGGGTTTTGCAGTTCGTCCCACTCGTCCCAGGACAGCTTGCTCGTATCGATGTCGGTCATGTCGTGTCTCCACCGTTCAATGTTTGGAATCATTCCAACAGGCTGCGTACCGGCTGAGTGTTTCACTCGGATGACGGGAAGAGATGCTTTAAATATGACTGTCAGAGGGAAGAATTGGTCATTTTTCCCTCAATGCGCGAGAAGGATGCGGATGAACAGCATGCCTTCAAAGCGGCGGAAGCGGAAGGGACCTCCGCTGTGCGGCACTCTTTTTTGCTGAGGCTCGGCCGTCAGGCGCGGCGATGCGGAGCCGTTTTCTCGATGATCCACCGCTTTCGGCTGCCGGACGAGATCATCATCGAGATGCCGCCCGGCAAGTTGCGAAAGCGGCGGGATCAGGCGCATGAGGGCGAGCGAATGAAGCCCGCCGCCCTCTCGTCGTCCGGAGCCTTGGCAAGAAGCGTCCCGAACTCCGTCATCACCTTTGCGTGTCCGGGACGGTTTGCGCCGGGATTGCCGGCTCACTCATCGAAATGATCGTGAACACCGCTGGCGCCGCGCCGCCAGTAACCGGAAGCGCGGGTCCATTTGGGGTTTGCACCGCATTCCCCGACGAGGATGGCGCGAACCTCCTTTGCGGTCTGCGATTCACATGCGACCCAACTGAAGAAATCGCCCTTCGGCAGTTCGAGCTGGCGCAGCGCCGCCTTCAAGGCGTCATGGTCGGTGCCGCTTGCGGATTGCTGCGTGACCCAGACGATCGAAGCGTCTGCCCTGGTCGTAAGCTCCAGCCGGTCGGCGTCCGTCTCGACGTCGATCAGCACCACGACACGGGTGCCCGCGGGCATTTCCTCCAGCCGCCGTGCAAGGGCGGGAAGGCCGGTGTCGTCGGCGATCAGCAGATGCCAGTCATAGGTGAAGGGAACGATGAAGGAGCCGCGCGGCCCGGCGATCCACGCCCGGTCACCCGCTTTGGCGGATTTTGCCCAATTGCTGGCGGGACCGTCATGATGGGTGGCGAAATCGATGGCGAGTTCACCCTTTTCGGCGTCGAAGCTGCGCGGGGTATAATCACGCACCAGCGGGCGCGGCGCGCCTTCCGGAAATTCCATGCCATTCGGGCCGATCACCGGCAGGCTTGGTTCGGTTTCACCCGGCGCAGGGAAGAACATCTTGACGTGATCGTCAAAACCGAGGTTGGCAAAGCCCTCCAGTTCCGGCCCGGTAAGGACGATGCGCACCATGGAGCGGCTGAGTTTTTCAACGCGTGCGACATCAAGCGTACGCAGGCGGATTGGGTGGCGGTGACGTGTGGGGGTGCGGTCCGGAATGGCGGACGCTAGGGTGTCTGGCATGCTCATGCTCTTGTCTTTCCTGGGATATTGCCGATGGGATCGGCGGTCTCGCTGTCCCGGATCGGTGGGCCGGATAATCGCGCGTCGGAATTTTCCGGCGGGTGATCCGGCGTCGTTGCATCAAGATGCGCGAACCATAACAGGCGATTTTGGCGGCTGCAATATAACTTTCTTCTAAAACTCAAGTTTATGATCGCCGCGGTTTTGAATAAGGGAAAATCGCGGCATTGAGGTCAGCACGGGCGAACCGCGCCTGTTCGGCAGCGGCGTGTACGGCTCGTTCCGAGCCGCTGTGCTCGGCTGAACAAAAAGGCCTCCGAAAGATTTCCGGAGGCCTCAATCTGCTGGCAATCGTGTCTCACCCTCGCCGTCATCCCCGGGCTTTTCCCGAAGCTTCAATCACGGAGCGTAAAATCAAATGGTTGCAGATGCTCGGGACAGGCCCGGGCATGGCGAAGGAGGGGTTCTGGCCTCTGTCAATCCAGCTGCTTCTCGATGCGGAGAAAGCCTCAGAAAAATGCCTGAATACCCGTCTGTGCCCGGCCGAGGATCAGCGCGTGGACGTCATGCGTGCCCTCATAGGTGTTGACCGTTTCAAGATTCTGGGCGTGGCGCATGACGTGATATTCGATCTGGATGCCGTTGCCGCCATGCATGTCGCGGGCCTGGCGGGCGATATCCAGCGCCTTGCCGCAATTGTTGCGCTTGACGATGGAGATCATTTCCGGCGCCATCTTATGTTCGTCCATCAGCCGGCCGACGCGCAACGATGCCTGGAGGCCGAGTGCGATTTCGGTCTGCATGTCGGCGAGCTTCTTCTGGTAAAGCTGCGTGCCGGCGAGCGGCTTGCCGAACTGCTTGCGGTCGAGGCCATATTGCCGGGCACGGAACCAGCAATCCTCAGCGGCACCCATCACGCCCCAGGAAATGCCATAACGGGCGCGGTTGAGGCAGCCGAACGGGCCTTTCAGGCCGGAAACATTCGGCAGCAATGCATCTTCGCCGACTTCCACGCCATCCATGACGATTTCGCCGGTGATGGAGGCGCGCAGTGAAAGCTTGCCGCCGATCTTCGGCGCGGAAAGACCCTTCATGCCCTTTTCCAGCACGAAACCGCGGATCTCGTTGCCATGGGCTTCCGATTTCGCCCAGACGACGAAAACATCGGCGATCGGCGCGTTGGAAATCCACATTTTCGAACCGCGCAGGCGATAACCGCCCTCGATCTTTTCGGCGCGGGTTTTCATGCCGCCCGGATCGGAGCCGGCATCCGGTTCTGTCAGGCCGAAACAGCCGATCAGTTCGCCGGAAACGAGGCCCGGCAGGTATTTCTTCTTCTGCTCGTCCGAGCCGTAAGCGAAGATCGGGTGAATGACGAGGGAGGACTGCACGCTCATCATCGAGCGGTAACCGCTGTCGATACGCTCCACCTCGCGGGCGACGAGGCCATAGGCCACGTAGCTCGCATTGGCCGCGCCATATTCTTCCGGCAGGGTCACGCCGAGCAGGCCGGTGCGGCCCATCAGGCGGAAGAGTTCCGGTTCTGTGGTTTCAGAAAGATAGGCTTCCTGAATGCGCGGCAAAAGTTCGGATTTGCCGAAGGCTTCGGCGCTGTCGCGGATCATCCGCTCGTCATCGGTCAGTTGGTCTTCGAGCAGAAAAGGATCCTGCCAATTAAATGCTGCGCGTTCGCTCACTTTATGCCTCCGGATTTGCTGGCCGGATTATTGGTATTCAAGCCTGATGGCACAAGCCATGTTTACTCATTTTTGCATTACATATAGTAATGGCTCATGTCGTCTCTCAGCCGCAAACTCCTGCCCTCCACCAGCGCGCTCGCCGCTTTCGATTCCGTTGCCCGGCTCGGCAGTTTTTCCGCCGCCGCCGATGAGCTGGCGCTGACGCAAGGGGCAATCAGCCGGCAGGTTATGTCACTGGAAGAACAGCTTGGCGTGCGGCTGTTCGAGCGCGGCGCGCGTGGCGTGGCGCTGACGACCGAAGGGCGCGCCTATGCAAAATCCATCGCCTCCGCCCTTGGTGAGATACGCTCCGCCTCGCTGCAGATCATGACCAAAACGCATGGCAATACGCTGAACCTCGCCATGCTGCCCACCTTCGGCACCCGCTGGCTTTTGCCGCGTATTCCGGATTTTGTGGCAAACCACCCGGAAATCACCATCAATTTCGCCACCCGCATCGGCCAGTTCGATTTTGAGCGTGAGCAACTGGATATGGCGATCCATATCGGCCAGGCCGACTGGCCGGGGGCGGAAAGCACCTTTCTCATGCATGAAATGGTCGCGCCGGTTTGCAGCCCGCAATTCCTGAGCGCCCATCCGGTGGAAAAGGGCGAGGATATCGCCGCCCTGCCGCTCCTGCATATGGCCTCGCGGCCGGGGGCATGGGGCCACTGGTTCGAAAGTCTCGGCCTGTCGCTCGCTTTGCCGCAGGGCATGCGCTTCGAGCAGTTTTCCAGCGTGGCGCAGGCCTGCATCGCCGGGCTTGGCGTGGCGCTGATGCCGCTGTTCCTGATCGATAACGAGCTGAAATCGAAGCAACTGGTGAAAGCCTTCGATCATCAGGCGAGAAGCCCCAGTTCCTATTATGCGGTGGCGCCGCTTTCGCGTGCCAATCACGTCCCTGTCGTGCTGTTTCGTGACTGGCTGGTGCGGCAGGTCGAGGCTTATCGCGCAGCCAGCACCCAGACCTCGTAAAAATAATCGCTCTTTTTTCGGGCATTTAACCTTTGTGCCCAGCTTTTCGCCGTATTTCGCCGGCGCAGGACTCGACAGCGGTCCACGTCTCGCTTATTCTGATTAAACGTTTAATCAGCCTTCCCGGACCATCAATGGCGTCGTTACGGCCTGCCACCAATCTGAGCGCGATAGCAGCGGCACTCGGCGTGTCTGTGGCAACCGTGTCCAATGCGCTCTCCGGCAAGGGCCGCGTTTCGCCCGATCTGGTGGAGCGCATTCGCAAGACGGCAAGCGAACTGGGTTATGTGCCGAGTTCGGCGGGCAGGGCGCTGCGCACCGGCAGATCAGGCGTTTTGGGGCTGGTTCTGCCCGATATCGCCAACCCTCTTTTCCCGCAGATCGCGCAGGCCATCGAAAAGGCGGCCGTCACTGCCGGTTATGGCGTGCTGATTGCCGACGCCCGCGGCGAGATCGCCATGCAGACGGACGCCATCAACCGGCTGATCGAACGCGGGGTGGATGGCATGGTGATCGTTCCCCGCCGCGGCACGCGTATCTCCAATGTTGATTGCCCGGTTGCCGTCATCGACAGCCCGTCCACGCCGGGAAACACCGTTGCCGCCGACCATTGGGATGGCGGCCGGCAGGTGGGCGACTATCTGGCAAGCCTTGGCCACCGCAAGGTGGTGCTGGTGGGCAAGAACCGCGATTCCAACGTGCAGAACGACCGCCTCGGCGGCATTCGCGATGGTCTCGGCAAGGCCTGTGTGACCCGGACGCTCTGGATCGACAGCATCGAACAGGTGGGTGGCGCAGGCTGCCGGCTGGGGCTTGCCGATCTGGTGGCGGATGGTTTTACCGCCTTTGCCGCCATTTCCGACCTGCATGCGTTACGCGCGCTCACCGAGCTGCAGCGCGAGGGTATTGAGGTGCCGGAAAAGGCGAGCGTCACCGGTTTCGACGATCTCATTTTTTCCGCCGTGGTCACCCCGCCGCTCACGACCATGCGCATGGATATGGGCCGCATAGCCGATCTCGCGGTCGGGGCGCTGCTGCGCGCCATCGATGGCGCCGGTGAGAACGGTGTCGCCATCGATGTGACGGCGGATATTTCGAAAGTACCGATGGCGCTGATCATGCGCGGCTCCACCGGCAAGGCAAAGCATGATGCGATTGAAGCCAAAAACACGACAGCAGGAGAACTCACACCATGAAAAAGATCATTTTCGCGTCGGGCACCGCCCTGATGCTGACGATGGGAGCGGCGCAGGCCCAGGACAAGACGCTGACGATTTCCGTCTACGCCTTTGCGCAGGATGAATTCAAGGAACTGGTCTATACGCCGTTTGAAGCCAAATGCGGCTGCAAGCTGGTGGTCGAGACCGGCAACAGCGTCGAGCGTCTGGCCAAGATGGAAGCCAACAAGGCCAATCCGGTGGTTGATCTCGCCATTGTTTCCATGGCCGATGCGCTCTCCGCCACCCGCAAGGACCTGATCCAGAAGATCGACGCCTCCAAGGTGCCGAATATCGAAAACCTCTATGACATCGCCAAGGACCCGAATGGCGACGGCATGAGCGTCGGCGTCAATTTCTACGCCACATCGATCGTCTACCGCACCGACAAGATGAAGATCGACAGCTGGGCCGATCTTCTGAAGGACGGCATTGTCGACCACGTCGCCTTCCCGAATGTCACCACCAATCAGGGCCCGCCGGCGCTTTATATGCTGGGCAAGGCCATCGGCAAGGATACGCCTGATCTTTCCGGCGCCATCGAGGCCGTGGGTGAGAAGAAGGACGATATCGTCACCTTCTACGTCAAGTCCTCGCAGCTGGTCCAGCTGATGCAGCAGGAAGAAATCTGGGCAGCCCCCATCGGCCGTTTCTCCTGGGCGCCTTTCACCAAGCTTGATCTGCCGCTTGCCTGGGCAACCCCCAAGGAAGGCCAGACCGGTGGCATGAACGTGCTCGTCGTGCCGAAGGGCGGAAAGAACGAGGAGCTTGCGCTGCAATTCATGGATTTCTGGCTGTCGACCGACGTTCAGAAGGCGCTGGCGGAAAAGCTGGTGGACAGCCCGACCAACAAGCAGGTCAAGGTGTCCGACGAAGTGGCGAACAACATCACCTATGGTGACGAAACCGCCCGCAGCCTGCAGCTCATTCCGTCCGACGTGACGCTTGATAACCGCGACAAGTGGCTGTCGGAGTGGAACGCCAAGGTCGGCCAGTAACTCCTTTCACCGTTTGGAATGGGGCCTCGAAACGTCCGTGAGGACGGCTCCATTCCGGGAAAAGCGGTTCGGTCGTCCCCTGACCGCTTTTCCACCTTCCATTTTGCAGGTCGGTTCGTCCGGCCGCCGTAACAACCGGCCTTGAGGCCGTTCAGGGAATAAACCCATGTTTCAGAACCGGACCGAAGCGCTGGCGCTTGCCTTGCCCGCCGCGATTTTCGCGGCGGCGGTCTTTCTTGTGCCGGTCTTCATGCTTCTGTCGGAGGGTTTTCGCACCACTGACGGCTGGACATTGTCGGCCTATGCCACATTCTTTTCCGATCCGCTGAACCAGACGGTTTTCCTGCGTACGCTCAAACTCGGCGCGCTCGTCACCGTCGTTTCGGCGGTGGTGGGTTATGCTGCGGCTTTCGCCATCGTCAACCTGTCGCCGGGCAAGAAGGGCCATGTGGTCAATCTCGTCGTGCTGCCGTTGATGATCTCGCCGGTCGCCCGCACCTATGCATGGATCGTCATTCTCGGCAGAACCGGCATCGTCAATCAGGCGCTGCAGGCGGTGGGCCTGAGCGACGCGCCGATCCGCATCCTGTTTTCCGAAACGGCTGTCTTCATCGGCCTTCTGCAACTGTTCCTGCCGCTGATGATCATCTCGCTCATCAGCGCGCTGGAAAACATGCCGAAGGATACGATCGCGGCTGCCCGCGTGCTCGGCGCCAACTGGTTTCAGGTGTTCTGGAAGGTCATCCTGCCGCTCACCAGGGAGGGGTTGGTGGTCGGCGGTACGCTGGTCTTTACCGGTTCGCTGACGGCCTATATCACGCCTGCCATTCTCGGCGGCTCGAAGGTCTTGATGCTGGAAACGCTGCTTTACCAGCAGGTGACTGTCTCCAATAACTTCGTTGCCGCCAGCGTCATCGCCTTCATTCTGATCGTCATGAGCTTTGCCGCCAATATCCTGCTGAAGCGCATCGCCACCGCAAGGAACAAGAAATGACCCGGCAGCTCTTCATTCCGCTCACGCTCCTTCTTGTCGTCGGTTTCCTCATCGGGCCGTTTCTCATCATCGTTGCGGCCTCGTTTTCGGCCGGCGATACGCTCGCCTTTCCGCCACAGGGCTTTTCGCTGAAATGGATCGCCAAGGTCTTCACGGTCGAGAGCTTCCGCGAGAGTTTTGCGATGTCGATGTTCCTTGCCATCGGCGGCACGTTTACGGCACTCATCCTCGGCATCCCGGCTTCCTACGCCATGTCGCGCTACAAGCTGCCCTTTAGCGAAACCGTGCGCACCATCGTTTCCGCGCCGATCATCGTGCCCGGCATCATCGTTGGTCTCGCGCTGCTGCGTTATTTCGTCGTGCCATTCGGCATTGGCATTACGCTTGCTTTGTTTCTCGCCCACACCGCGCTCATCCTGCCCTATGCGGTGCGGGTGGTATCGGCCAGCCTCAACAATCTGCGCTCGGATATCGAGGAGGCGGCGGTGCTGCTCGGCTCGTCGCGGCTTGGTGCGTTTTTCCGGGTGGTGCTGCCGAATATTCGCGGCGGCATTCTCTCGGCCTTCATTCTCGGTTTCGTGACGAGTTTCAATCAGGTGCCGGTATCGCTGTTCCTGTCCGGTCCCGGCGTGCGCACGCTGCCCATCGATATGCTGGGCTACATGGAAATCGTCTTCGATCCTTCCGTTGCAGCCCTTTCTTCGCTGCTCGCCTTCCTTTCCATCGGCATCGTCTTCATGGCCGAACGTTTTCTGGGGTTCTCCCGTTATGTCTGACGCAAATTACCTTTCGCTGCAAAAAGTCTCGCTTGCTTATGGCGGCAATGTCGCCGTCAAGGATCTCGATCTGGATATCCGCAAGGGCGAGCTCCTGGCCTTGCTCGGGCCCTCCGGCTGCGGCAAGACCACGACGATGCGCGCCATTGCCGGGCTGATGCCGGTGGCAAGCGGGCGTATCGATCTCGATGGCGCCGATATTACCCGGGTTGCGGCCAACAAGCGTGCCGTCGGTCTGGTATTCCAGTCCTATGCGCTCTTCCCGCATCTTACCGTTTATGAAAACGTCGCCTTTGGCCTGAAACTCAAGGGCATGAGCGGCAAGGCGCTGGAGGACAAGGTTGCCTCCGGCCTTAAATCGGTGGGCTTGTCCAACTTCGCCTCCCGCAAACCGGCGGAACTATCAGGCGGCCAGCAGCAGCGCGTGGCTTTGGCGCGCTCCATGGTCATGGAGCCGAAGGTGCTCTTGCTCGATGAGCCGCTCTCCAATCTCGATGCCCGCCTGCGCCTTGAAATGCGCACCGAACTGCAGCGTGTGCAGAAGGAAACCGGCGTGACGATGATCTTCGTCACCCATGACCAGATCGAGGCTTTGGCGCTCGCCGACCGCATTGTCGTCATGAAGGGCGGTAAGATTGAGCAGATCGGCACGCCCGAAGAGATTTATAATGCGCCGGTTTCGTCCTTCGTGGCGGATTTCGTCGGCTTTGAAAACATCTTCGCGCTGGAAGGCGGCGCGTTGAAAACCGCAAACGGTACAACACCGCTTCCCGGGCCAGTCCTTTCAGCATCCGGACTGGCCTGGCGGCCGCGCATGGTCACCCTTGGTTCAGGTCCTTTCCAGGGAACCGTGCGCGGCACATCCTTCGCCGGCAACAGCCGCGAATATCTGCTCGACACGCCGCTTGGCCCCATCAAGGCGGAAACAGACGCCGCACTTGCCGCGCACGCCATCGGTGATACGCTCGCCTTCGACCTGCCGGTCGAAAAAGCGGCAAGCCTGAAGGTGTTCAACTGACCATGGGCGTATGGATCGATACCGATATGGGCTTTGACGATATCGCCGCCATCCTGGTGGTGCAATCGGCAGGCCTTGCCATCGACGGCATCTCTTTGGTCTTCGGCAATGCCACGCTGGAGGCGGTCTGCCGCAATGCCGCAGGCGCTGTTGCAAGCTTCGGCTGGTCGATGCCGATCCATCAGGGCCGCGCCATGCCGGTGCTCAGCGCGCTCGAAACCGCGCAGTCGATCCTCGGCGATAGTGGCATTCCGACCGCCGGCCAAAGCCTGCCGGATGCGCCGGCCTTGCCCAAAAGCGATGCCTTTTCAGCGCTCTGCAACTGGCTGGAAGGGGCGGGGGAGAAGCGCATTCTCGCGCTCGGTCCGCTCACCAATATCGCCGCCCTGTGTCTTGCGCGACCCGATCTTGCCGCCAGAATTTCCGACCTGACCTGGATGGGTGGCGGGCTAACCAGCGGCAACCACACGGCATCGGCCGAATTTAACGCCTTCGCCGATCCCGAGGCGCTGGCCATCGTGCTTTCCCACGGCCTGCCGCTGCGCATGGTCGATCTCGATGCCTGCCGCAAGGTCACGGCCTCGCCCACCGATGTGATGCCGATCCGCGCTGCCGGCGGCAGGAATGCGGGCCTGATTGCCGATCTGCTCGAAGGTTTCATCGGCATTGCCACCAGCCGCGGCAGAGATGCCATGGCGCTTTATGATCCCGTTGCCGCAGTCGGCTTCATCTCCGATCATCTTGGCTGGCAGCAGGCGCGCATCGATGTCGAACTTCATGCCTCGCTGACGCGGGGAAGAACCGTGGTCGAGACACGGGCGGAGAAGGTGGCAGAGCTTAACGCCCAATTTGCCGCGAGTGTTGATGCCGAAGCCGCGAAGGCGGCCATTCTGGAGGCATTGCGCCGGGAGGCCGCCCGATGAGCGCGCAAATCCGCCTGGCGGAGCCTGCCGATCTCAACGATGACACCCTGCGCGCCCGTGCGGTTGCTGCCGCGCGTGGTGATCAGCCTTTTGACGTCCTCATCACCGGCGGAACGCTGGTGGATGTGGTGACCGGTGAACTGCGTGCCGCCGATATCGGCATTGTCGGCCCGCTGATCGCCAGCGTTCACGAACCGGCAAGCCGCAGGGATGCCGCGCAGGTGATCGACGCGGGCGGGGCCTATGTCTCGCCGGGGCTGATCGACACACATATGCACATCGAAAGCTCGATGGTAACACCGGCCGCCTATGCGGCAGCGGTGGTTGCCCGCGGCGTCACCACCATCGTCTGGGACCCACATGAATTCGGCAACGTGCATGGCGTCGATGGCGTGCGCTGGGCGGCGAAGGCCATCGAAAATCTGCCCTTGCGCGCCATTCTGCTTGCCCCGTCATGCGTGCCCTCCGCACCGGGGCTTGAGCGCGGCGGTGCGGATTTCGATGCCGCGATTCTCGCCGATCTCCTTTCCTGGCCGGAAATCGGCGGCATTGCGGAAATCATGAACATGCGCGGCGTCATCGAACGCGATCCGCGCATGAGCGGCATCGTACAGGCCGGGCTCGCCGCGCAAAAACTGGTCTGCGGCCATGCACGCGGTCTTGGCGGCGCCGATCTCAACGCCTTCATGGCGGCGGGCGTCTCCTCCGATCACGAGCTGGTTTCGGGCGACGACCTCATGGCAAAGCTCAGGGCAGGGCTGACGATCGAGCTGCGCGGTTCGCATGATCACCTGCTGCCGGAATTCGTGGAGGCGCTGAATGCGCTCGGGCACCTGCCGCAGACGGTGACGCTTTGCACCGACGATGTTTTCCCTGATGACCTGTTGCAGGGCGGTGGGCTGGATGATGTGGTGCGCCGTCTTGTGCGTTATGGACTGAAGCCCGAATGGGCGCTGCGCGCCGCAACGCTGAATGCCGCGCAAAGGCTCGGCCGCGCCGATCTCGGGCTCATCGCCGCCGGTCGCCGCGCTGATATCGCCATCTTCGAGGATCTGAGCGGCTTTGCGGCCCGTCATGTGCTCGCAAGCGGCCGGGTGGTCGCGGAAGACGGTCGCATGCTGGTCGACATCCCTGCCTGTGATGCAGCGGCACTCGGAGGCTCGATGAAGCTTCCGCCACGCATGGCCGATGATTTCCGGGTAAAATCCAATGGCGAGAAGGTTCGCCTCGCCACCATCGACCGCCCGCGTTTCACGCAATGGGGTGAAGCGGAGGCGGACGTGAAGGACGGTTTTGTCATTCCACCCCAGGGTGCAACGATGATCTCCGTCACCCACCGCCACGGCATGGCCGAGCCCGTCACGAAAACCGGCTTCCTCACCGGCTGGGGACGCTGGAACGGCGCCTTCGCCACCACCGTCTCGCATGATAGCCACAACCTCACCGTCTTCGGCGGGAATGCAGAAGATATGGCGCTGGCCGCCAATGCGGTGATCGAGACCGGTGGCGGCATGGCCGTTGCCTCTGAGGGCAAGGTTACTGCACTTCTGCCGCTGCCGCTCTCCGGCCTCGTATCCGATGCGCCGCTCGAAGAGGTGGCGCGGGCTTTCGAGGACCTGCGCGAAGCCGTGGGCAAGGTGGTGGAATGGCAGCCGCCCTATCTCGTCTTCAAGGCCTGCTTCGGCGCCACGCTCGCCTGCAACATCGGTCCGCACCAGACGGATATGGGCATTGCCGATGTGCTGACGGGCAAGGTGATGGAAAGCCCGGTCATCGAGGTTTTGGGATAATAACGTCAAGGCCGGCTGCCGCGATGTTCCGTCGCGGCAGCCGGTGCCTGTCAGTTCACATTGTGAAGCTGCGCCTCGCCATTATGCAGAAAGCAGGCTTTGGTGAAGAGGCCCAAATCCAGCAGGTTAGGCAGGCGGATATCGCTCATATCGGGAAGCCGCTTATTGTCCGGATCAAACGAGCGGTCGACCTGCGAGATGAATGCGAAAATGACGCCGGTCTTTAGTGCGAATTCCCCAAGGGCGGTCACCTGTTGTGACAGGTCGGGCTTGTGCCGCTGCTGGTCGAGTATCTGCAGATAGTCGATCACGGCGAAGGTGCCGGGTTTGGCCGGTGACAAATGGCGGATGATGTAGTCCGCGCATATCTCGTCCGATGTCACGATCTCGGTTTCTTTCTGCCCGGCCGCGTATGTTTCGATACGCTTGCGCGCCTGTTGCTCCGTCATTTCGAGCGTGAACAAGACGGACTGCCGTCCGTCCTCGGCTGCCGCGCGCAAAAGTTCAAAACCAAGCGCTGTCTTGCCCTGGCCTGGGCGGCCGGCAAGCAGCAGCATGTCGCCATTCACGATGCGTAAGAACAGGTTTTCGGATAAGGAACCCGCCGCAACGTGAGCGGAAAGCAGGCTCCACCTTGCAAATCCTTCCTCGCGCGCGATCTGGTCCAGCGCTTCGTGCAGGGGAATGGCATTGTTTCGGACCATGAGTTTGGCCCGCCGTTTCAATTGAAAAATCGGAGTGGAAAGTTTCATCAAAAGACCTCTATTGCGGGTCTGAAACGCAATCCCTCCTTATGCGAATGCCCGAACAGACGGTTCGATGATGATATTACCCCGCATGTCGAATGCTTCCCCGAAAGGAGGGGGGAGGCGTGGGTCGAGCCTACGGGCAGAAATTACCGCGCCCGATGATTCGCCACAAGCGTCGGAGCTGCTGCCGGTCGAAAAACGGCAGGCAGCAAGACGGGGCTACTCCGCCGCCAGCTCCTGCTCCACCAATGTCGCCCAGAACGCGACGCCCGGCACGATGGCCGCATCGTTGAAGTCATAGGAGGTGTTGTGGTGCAGCGCGCCATCCACCGCCGGGCCGTTACCGAGCCAGACGTAGCAGCCGGGAGCTTCGCCGGCGAAAAAGGCGAAGTCATCGCCGGCGGTCGAAGGCGGGAAGGCGGTACGGGTTTTGGTGCCGAAGACGGTTTTTGCGGCGCGTAGCGCCCGTTTCGTCGCATCCGCCTCGTTGATGACGGGGGGAATACGGCGGATGAATTCGTAATGCGCCTCGATGCCGAACATCGCCGCCGTGCCCTTTGCCAGCCGGCCGATTTCCGTCTCCAGCTGGTCGCGCACATCTGCCGCATAGGCGCGCGCCGTGCCGCCGATTTCGACGAGATCGGGAATGACGTTGAGCGCCTTCGGGTCACCCGCCTGCACCGAACAGGCGCTGACGACGGCGGGTTGCAAAGGATCGATGACGCGGCCGACGATGTTTTGCAGCGAGGCGAGGAAAGTGCCCGCCGCCGTCACCGGGTCACGGCCGAGATGCGGCTTGGCGCCATGGGTGCCGATGCCCTTGAACGTAACGCGCCAGCTGTCGGAAGAGGCAAGCTGCGGACCTTCCACCACCGCCATTTCGTCAAGCCCGAGCCCCGGCATATTGTGCAGGCCATAGACCGCATCGCAGGGAAACAGGTCGAAAAGCCCGTCTTCCACCATTTTTTTGGCGCCGCCACGACCTTCTTCAGCCGGCTGGAAGATGAAATGCACGGTGCCGGAAAAATCGCGGGTCTTGGCGAGATAACGCGCGGCACCCAGCAGCATGGCGGTGTGGCCGTCATGGCCGCAGGCGTGCATCTTGCCGGGAAATTTCGATTTATAGGGCCGGTCGGGCACTTCAGGCATGGCCAGCGCATCCATATCGGCGCGCAGGCCGATGCTGCGGGTGCCGTTACCCACCTGCAACGTGCCGACCACACCGGTGCCACCGAGGCCGCGATGCACCTTCAGCCCGGCGCGCTCGAGGAGATCGGCAACGATGGCGCTGGTTCTCTCCTCTTCGAAACCCAGTTCGGGATGCGCGTGCAGATCGTGGCGAAGCTCCGTCAGAAATGGCAGGTCCTCGCCGATCCGGTCCAGCAGTCTCATGGGAAGCTTGTCCTTGAATATGGGGAAAACCCGCGTCATAGGTGGGTTTGTCCGAATGCCTGTTGCTTTGTTTCCGTTCTAGAGCATTTCCAGCAAAACTGTGTAGCGGTTTTGCGTTCGGAAATGCGGAAAACAAAGAACTGGAGTATTTTCCTGTTTCGTAGAAAACAAAAATACCCTAGCGGAAAAAGCCAATGAAATGAACCCGCCGCGTGTTTGCGGTTGCTGTAATGCCTGATGTATCGAACCCTGTTGGCGTGGCTCGCAAACCGTATCTGTTTGGCGCCACCTTGGTTCTGAAAGGAAAAAACGATGCCGTCATCCGCATCGCCTGCTGCCCAGTCTCCCGCCGCGCCGCACGAGTTCTGGCAGGATATCCTTCCACCCGCCAGCTTCGATGCCACAGGTCCACATTCCACCTTCTTTCCGGCACAGCTGGATGATGGCCGGCAGATCTGCCTGCCGATAAGGCCGCTTGCGGATGGTGAGCATGCATTGGCTTCGCTCATCGTCAATCAGGCCTCTTTCGAGGTGCTGGAAGCGCTGGCGGCGGATCTCGCCGCCAGGCTCGCGCCCTTCAGCCCGGATGTCGTGATCGGCCTGCCGACGCTCGGCCTCACCCTCGCGGCCGCCGTTGCCCGCCGTCTCGGCCATTCCCGTTACGTACCGCTCGGCACCTCGCGCAAATTCTGGTATCTGGATGAGCTATCGGTGCCCATGTCCTCCATCACCACCCGGCAGGAAAAACGGCTTTATATCGACCCGCGCATGTTGCCGCTCATCGAGAACCGGCGGGTGGCGTTGGTGGATGATGTGATTTCCAGCGGCAGCTCCATCATTTCCGGTCTTTCGCTTCTTGCCGCCTCCGGCATCCGCCCCGCCGTCATCGGCGCGGCCATGCTGCAATCGGATCGCTGGCGGGAAAAAATCGCTGCCTTCGGGCCGGAATGGCCGGAACGGGTGAGGGGCGTTTTTGCCACGCCGCTGCTCACAAAAACGGAAGGCGGCTGGCGCGCTTGACGTTGCGCAAGTTCCGGCAAAAGGCAAGAGGTGATAATTTCACCGGTGCCTAATTTCTACCTTGCGAAGCCGGAAGAGATCGTCCTAAGATCGCCGCCGACAGACAATAGCGGTCGGCGAAAATAAGCCGGTTTGCTTTCGCGCGGTGTCATCCCGGCGTCTGCCCGCTCCCCGTTTTGTTCTTTCGATGACTGGAATTTCTTCCCATGCATGCAGTGTTTGACGGTCATAATGATGTGCTGCTTCGTTTGTGGCGCAACAGCAAGGCCGGTGCCGATCCCGTGGCCGAATTCAAGAACGGCACGCGCGAAGGCCATATCGATGGTCCCCGTGCAAGGGCAGGTGGTCTCGGTGGCGGCATCTGCGCGATCTATATCCCCTCCGGCGATCTGATCCTGCAGGAACCGGATGAACAGGGTCATTACGACACGCCGCTCGCCTCTCCGCTTGAGCGTCTGCCTTCCCTCGATATCGCCATGGAGAAGGCGGCGATTGCGCTGCGGCTCGATCGCGCGGGCGCATGGCGGCTCTGCCGTTCCACGGCCGATATCCGCAAGGCCTTTGCCGAGGATATTTTCGCCGCCGTGCTGCACATGGAAGGCTGCGAGGCGATTGGCGCCGATCTCGATGCGCTGGAGGTGTTTTACGCCGCCGGCCTGCGTTCGCTCGGCCCGGTCTGGAGCCGGCACAATATTTTCGGCCATGGCGTTCCCTTCTCTTATCCCATGTCGCCCGATACGGCGCCCGGCCTCACCGATGCCGGATTTCGGCTGGTGAAGGAATGCAACCGGCTCGGCATTCTCATCGATCTCGCCCATATCACCGAAAAAGGCTTCTGGGATGTGGCCAAGACCACCAACCAGCCGCTGATCGCCAGCCATTCCAACGCGCATGCGCTCACCCCCGTCGCCCGCAATCTCACCGACCGGCAGATGGATGCCATCCGGGAGAGTGGCGGGCTGGTGGGCCTCAACTACGCCGTGACCATGTTGCGGGCGGATGCGCGTGACATTGCCGATACGCCGCTGTCCGACATGGTACGCCATATCGACTACATGGTGGAACGCATGGGCATCGACTGCGTGGCGCTCGGATCGGATTTCGACGGTGCAACCGTACCCGTTGGAGTGGCCGATGCCAGCGGCAACCACAATCTGGTTGCGGCGCTGAAATCGGCAGGCTACGGTGATGGAGAGCTTGCTAAAATATGCCGGGAAAACTGGCTGCGTGTTTTGTCTCAGGCCTGGCACGAGGCGGCCTGAGACCAGTTTTAAGCGAACCAAATCAATCTCATAACAAAAGGGGAGATCCTATGATCAAATCGCTCAACAAATCCATGCGTATTCTCAGCACCAGCGCCGCTCTGTCGCTGATGATGCTGTCTGCGCCGCACGCTTTTGCGGCCACGCCGGCCGATACGCTGGTCGAAGGTTTCGCCATCGACGACATCATCACGCTCGATCCGGGTGAGGCATTCGAACTGTCTGCCGCCGAAGTTACCGGCAACACTTACAGCAAGCTCGTTTCCATCGATTTGAACGACACATCCAAGGTAATCGGCGATCTGGCCGAGAGCTGGACGACCTCCGATGATGGTCTCACCTATACGTTCAAGCTGAAATCCGGCCTGAAATTCGCTTCCGGCAATCCGGTCACCGCTGATGATGTGGCCTTCTCCTTCGAGCGCGCCGTCAAGCTCGACAAGTCGCCGGCATTCCTTTTGACGCAGTTCGGCCTCAAGGGTGACAACGTCACTGAAAAAGCCAAAGCGACCGATGCAAACACCTTCGTCCTGACGGTCGACAAGCCATACGCGCCGAGCTTCGTACTGAACGTGCTGACCGCGACCGTCGCTTCGGTGGTCGACAAGAAGTTCATCACCGAAAAGGCGAAGTCTGTTACGCCAAGCGCCGATTACAAATACGACACGGATTTCGGCAATGAATTCCTGAAGACGGGTTATGCCGGTTCCGGCCCTTACAAGATCCTCGGCTGGAAGGCCAACGAGGCGGTGATCCTCGAAGCCAACCCGAATTATTACGGTGAGAAGCCGAAGCTGAAGCGTGTCGTCTATCGCCACATGAAGGAAAGCTCCGGCCAGCGCCTGGCGCTTGAGAACGGCGATATCGACGTTGCCCGTAACCTCGAGCCCGGCGACATGGAAGCGGTCTCCAAGAAGGAAGGCCTTGCCGTCACGTCTGCGCCCAAGGGCACCGTCTATTATTTCAGCCTCAACCAGAAAAACGAGAATCTGAAGAAGCCGGAAGTCGTCGAAGCCCTGAAATATCTGGTCGACTACGATGCGATCGGCGCGACGATCATCAAGGGCATCGGCGAAATCCACCAGACCTTCCTGCCGAAGGGCCAGCTTGGCGCGCTTGATGAGAACCCCTACAAGCTCGACGTCGCCAAGGCGAAGGAACTTCTCGCCAAGGCCGGCCTGAAGGACGGCTTCACCGTGACCATGGATGTGCGCAATACGCAGCCGGTGACCGGCATTGCCGAAAGCGTGCAGCAGACGCTGGCGCAGGCCGGCATCAAGCTGGAAATCATTCCGGGTGACGGCAAGCAAACCCTGACCAAATATCGCGCCCGCACCCACGATATCTACATCGGTCAGTGGGGTTCGGACTATTTCGACCCGAACTCGAATGCGGAAACCTTCACCATCAACTACGACAATTCCGATGAGGGCAAGAACAAGACGCTCGCCTGGCGTAATGCCTGGGACGTTCCTGATCTGACCAAGGAAACCCAGTCGGCTCTGCTGGAGAAGGACAGCGCCAAGCGCGCGGCGATCTATCAGAACCTGCAGAAGGAAGTTCTGGCGAAGGGTCCCTTCGTCATCATCTTCCAGCAGACGGAAGTTGCCGGTTATTCCGCCAAGCTCAAGGGCCTGAAGCTCGGCCCGAGCTTCGACACCAACTACGTCTACACCATCTCCAAGGAATGATCCGGAAGGATCGGTCTCTTGAGCATGGTTGAAACCAATAGCAAGGCGAGGCACGGCAAACGCCGTGCCAATGCCCGCGTGAAAGCCGTTCTCGGCTTCGCCGTCACCGTCATCACCACCTTTCTGGGTCTGATGGCGGTCACATTTTTCATCGGCCGCGTCGTACCGATCGATCCCGCACTGGCGATCGTCGGCGACCGTGCGCCTGCGCATGTGGTCGAGCGGGTGCGTGAGCAGCTCGGCCTCAACCTGCCGCTCTGGCAGCAGTTTTTCCTTTACCTGAAGCAGGCGCTTTCGGGTGATTTCGGCACGTCCGTCCTCACCACCAACCCGGTGATGGAGGATATCAAACGGGTGTTTCCGGCAACGATCGAGCTTGCCACGATAGGCACGATCATCGGCGCCGTCTTCGGCATTCCGCTCGGCGTTCTCGCTGCCGTGAAACGCGGCAGCTTTGCCGATCAGGTGGTGCGCGTCATCGGCCTCATCGGTTATTCCGTGCCGATCTTCTGGCTCGGCCTGCTCGCGCTGCTGGTGTTTTACG
Source organism: Agrobacterium tumefaciens (assembly GCA_017744915.1). Classification (GTDB taxonomy): domain Bacteria; phylum Pseudomonadota; class Alphaproteobacteria; order Rhizobiales; family Rhizobiaceae; genus Agrobacterium; species Agrobacterium tumefaciens_I. The sequence continues at coordinate 258,134 of JAGIAH010000005.1, read as the reverse complement.
CCCGGCTGCAATGGGTGGCTTATCCCGGCCGCATGGATATCGTTTATGAATTCACCTTCACGCCGGTCACGGGCTTTTTCCTGATTGACGCGATCTGGCAGCGGCAATGGGACGTGTTGTGGGATCTCTTCCGCCACATCATCCTGCCGGCCTCCCTGCTCGGTTATTTCTCGCTGGCCTATATCAGCCGCATGACGCGTTCTTTCATGCTGAACGAACTCGCCCAGGAATATATCGTCGCGGCCCGCGCCAAGGGGCTTTCGGAAACCCGCATCATCTGGTTCCACGCGCTGCGCAATGCCGCCGTGCCGCTGGTGACCGTGATTGCGTTGTCCTATGCCGGTCTGCTGGAAGGTTCGGTGCTGACCGAAACCATCTTCGCCTGGCCGGGGCTCGGCCTTTACATCACCAATTCCCTGCAGAATGCGGATATGAATGCCGTTCTTGGCGGCACGATCGTGATCGGCGCCATCTTCGTCGGCATCAATCTCTTCTCCGATCTGCTTTACCGGACGCTCGATCCAAGGACGCGCAGCCGATGACGATGTCGACAGATACGATCAAACCCTATAGCCGCGAATGGCTGCTTTCCGACCGGCCGGCCTCGCGCAAGCAGGCCCGCCTTGGCCGCGCCTATGTCATCTGGCGGCGGTTTTCGGAAAACCGGCTGGCGCTGCTTGGCCTTGGCATCATCATCGCGCTGCTGTTCGTTGCGCTGTTTGCCGATGTGCTGGCGCCGCATAACCCGGTGCAGGGTGACCTGCGCAATGCCCGGCTTTTGCCGCCCGGCACGGAAGGTTACCTGCTCGGCACCGACGATCAGGGGCGTGACATTCTCTCGCGCCTCATCCACGGCTCGCGGCTGACGCTGTTCGTCGTGCTCTTGGTCGCCATCATCGCAGCGCCCGTCGGCCTCATCGTCGGCACAGTTTCCGGTTATGCCGGCGGCTGGGTGGATGCGGTGCTGATGCGCATCACCGATATCTTCCTTGCCTTTCCGAAGCTCGTTCTGGCGCTGGCGCTCGTCGCCGCACTCGGGCCGGGCATCGAGAACGCGGTGCTCGCCATCGCGCTCACCTCATGGCCGCCCTATGCGCGCATCGCGCGTGCCGAAACCATGACGTTCCGCAATTCCGATTTCATCGCGGCGGTGAAGCTCATGGGGGCGTCGCCGTTCCGCATCGTCTTGAAACACGTCATGCCGCTCTGCCTGTCATCGCTCATCGTGCGTGTGACGCTGGATATGGCGGGCATCATCCTCACCGCTGCCGGCCTCGGCTTCCTCGGCCTCGGCGCACAGCCGCCGCTGCCGGAATGGGGAGCGATGATCGCTTCGGGCCGTCGTTTTATCCTCGACCAATGGTGGGTTGCGGCCATGCCGGGCGTGGCGATCCTCATCGTCAGCCTCGGTTTCAACCTGCTGGGCGATGGGCTGCGCGATGCGCTTGATCCCAAGGAGGCGGGCCAATGAGTGCGCCGCTTCTGACTGTTCAGAATCTCCGCGTTTCCTTCCCCACCCGCACAGGGCTGGTGGAGGCCGTGCGCGGCGTATCCTTCACGCTTGGGCGCGAACGTCTCGGCATCGTCGGCGAATCCGGCTCCGGCAAGTCGCAGACCGGCCGCGCCATCATGGGACTGACGCCAAAAAGCGCGCGCATCGAGGCGGATGCCCTGCGCTTTGGTGATATCGATCTGCTCACGGCTTCGGCAAAGGAGCGGCGGATCATGCGCGGCAAGCGCATGGCCATGATCCTGCAGGACCCGAAATATTCGCTGAACCCGGTGATGACCATCGGCCGCCAGATCATGGAAACCCTGCGGACCCATGAAGAGATCGGCTCAAGCGAGGCGCGCCAGCGCACGCTTGCGATGCTCGAAGCCGTGCAGATCCGCGACCCTGAGCGCGTTTTCGATCTTTATCCGCACGAGGTTTCCGGCGGCATGGGCCAGCGTGTCATGATCGCCATGATGCTGGTCTGCGGCCCGGAGCTGCTGATCGCCGACGAACCGACCTCGGCGCTCGATGTGACGGTGCAGCTGGAAGTGCTCGACATCCTCGACAAGCTGGTTCGCGACCGTGGCATGGGGCTGATCTTCGTCAGCCATGATCTCAGGCTCGTCTCCTCCTTCTGTGACCGCGTTCTCGTCATGTATGCCGGCAAGGTGGTGGAGGAGCTTGCTTCCGCCAATCTGAAGGAAGCGAAACACCCCTATACGCAGGGCCTGTTGAACTGCCTGCCGGAGATCGGCGGCCATCGCCATCCGCTGCCCGTTCTGGAACGCAAGCCGGAGTGGCGCGCATGAGCACAGTTCTTTCCGTCCGCGACATGGTGGTGGATTTCGACGGTTATATCGCGCTCGACAGCGTCAGCATGGATGTGGCCGAGGGCGAATCCTTCGGCATCGTCGGCGAATCCGGTTCCGGCAAGTCGACCCTGCTGCGCGCCGTTGCCGGCCTCAACCATTTCGATGAAGGTTCGCTGATGGTGGCCGGGCGCTCCTATTCCGGCAAGCACCGCGACAAGAGCTTCTACAGCGATGTGCAGATGGTGTTTCAGGACCCCTATGGTTCGCTTCACCCGCGTCAGACGGTGGATGCGCTGCTGCTCGAGCCACTCGTCATCCACGGTCTCGACAATCGCGAGCAGCGCATTGCCCGCGCTCTGGACGAGGTGGGCCTCGGTTCCGGTTTCCGTTTCCGTTATTCGCACCAGCTTTCCGGCGGCCAGCGCCAGCGCATCGCCATTGCCCGCGCGTTGATCGTCGAGCCGAAAATCCTGCTGCTCGATGAGCCGACCTCGGCGCTCGATGCTTCCATCCAGGCTGAAATCCTCAACCTGCTGGAACAGGCCCGCAAGGACCGCAATCTCACCTTCGTCATGGTCAGCCACGATCTCGGCGTCATCAGCCACATGTGCGACCGCCTGGCAGTGATGAAAAGCGGCAAGGTGGTGGAAATGCTGGAGGCCGAGGCGTTGGAAAGCCGCGAGTTCAGCGCGGATTATACAAGGCAGCTGCTGGTGGCGAGCGAGGGTTTCAAACGCGGCTGAATTGGCGAGAGGGTGCACCCTGTTTCTTCTCCCCCGCCGGGGAGAAGATGCCCCGAACGGGGTAGATGAGGGGGCCAGCTCTCCGTATATCTCTGGCGTCGCCCCTTCATCCCGCTGCCGCGACCTTCTCCCCGGCGGGGAGAAGAAACAAGCGGCGAGCGCTCATTCCGCATGCGATTGCAATGCTCTCGGCTGAGGTTCAAGACATTGAATGTCCGGTCTTTGCTCGTTAAGCGGTAGTGATATGCTGGCCCCCACACCGGCCCACCCGAACAAGGTTTCCACCCCATGCAACTGCGCGCCTTGATGTATTTCGACGAACTCGTCCGCACCAATTCCATGCGCGCCGCGGCGGAAAACCTGAATGTCGCGCCGACGGCGGTGAGCCGGCAGATCGAGAACCTCGAATATTATTTCGGCTCACCACTGGTGGAACGATCCAGCCGAGGCGTGAAGCTGACGGCGGCAGGAGAGTTGCTCGCCGCCCGCGCGGGCAAGACGCTACGCGAGCTCGATCATGTGCACCAGCTGATCGATGATCTGAAAGGCCTGCAACGCGGCCGGGTCACGGTCTACGCCAATGGCGCGACGGTCGCGAACCTTCTCGCGCCCGTGCTGGCGCAGTTCAGCCTGAAGTACCCGAAGCTGCGTTTCGAGGTGCATATTACCAGCGCCCGGCAGGCGATGGAGGCGCTGGGCGCGGCGGAGGCCGATCTGGTCGTCAGCCTGTTTGCGCCGAAACTCTCGGGCGTGAAGGTGCGCTCGCGCACCCGCATCAGCTATGATGTCATCTTCCCCGCCAGCCACGCGCTTGCCGCCCAGCCGGAAGTCTCGCTGAAGGAACTGGCCGGCTTGCCGCTTGCCCTGCCGGACAAGAGTTTTGCCGCGCGTCAGGCCTTCGATGCGCTGTTTGCCGATGCCGGCATCGAGCTTGATCCGGTTTTCATCACCAGTTCGCTGGAAATGCTGAAGGAGCTGGTGCTCGGTCACGCCGCCGCCACGCTCTTACCGGCGCTTTCGGTGGCGCGTGAAATCCGCAGTGGCCAGATGGTCGCCGTTCCGCTTTCCGGTAAAAAAGGCATTCATACCCAGATCGATCTCTGTGTCGCGCCCGACCGGCAGCTTTCCTTCGCGGCGTCCAAGCTTGCCGATTTCATCGAGCGTTTCATGCGCGAGGCAACAGCGGGGTAATTTCTTCTCCCCGCCGGGGAGAAGGTGGCCCGAAGGGCCGGATGAGGGGGGCTGGCGGATGGAGCGCGAGGCGGCGAGGGGAAGCCTCCGGCGCCGTTGTCCCTCACCCCGCCTCCATTGCGTTCGGCGGACCTTTCTCCGGCGACGTCCGGGGGGCTACCAATCGAGGTTGATTTCCACCTGCAATTCCGTGTAGCCATTTCAGCTACACGGAGCACACAAAAACGGTGATTGTGTGTGCGCCTGCAACATGACACTCTTTTTGCAACGGGTGGTCTTTGGAAGGGCAAAAATGCCCCGGCCGCCAGACAGGGGACTAAGGATGCCACGCATTTATCTTTCGCAGGCGGCAAAGCTTTCGCGCCGCACCGCGCTGACGCTTGCACTCGGCACGGCGCTCTGGCTGCCGCTTTCGGTTGCAGAGGCGCAAGCCGCACCGAAAACTGCCCTGACGCTTGGCATGACGGTGGAGCCGACCGGTCTCGATCCGACTATTGCCGCTCCTGTCGCCATCGGCCAGGTCACCTGGCAGAATATTTTCGAAGGCCTCGTCACCATCGACAGCAAGGGCAAGGTGAAGCCGCAGCTTGCCGAAAGCTGGGAGATTTCACCTGATGGCAAGAGCTACACCTTCAAGCTGCGCAAGGGTGTCACCTTCCATGATGGCGAGGCGTTCGATTCCTCTGTCGCGAAGTTCTCGCTGGACCGCGCGCGCGGAGAAGCTTCCGTCAATCCGCAGAAGCGCTTCTTCGCGGCAATCGACAGCATCGAGACGCCGGATGCGGATACGCTGGTGCTGAAACTGAAGCAGCCCGCTGGCAGCCTCATCTACTGGCTCGGCTGGCCGGCCTCCGTCATGGTCGCGCCGAAGAGCGCCGAGGGTAACCGCACGACCCCCATCGGCACCGGCCCGTTCAAATTCGTCAACTGGGCGAAGGGCGACAAGGTGGAACTCGAGAAGAACGCCGCCTATTGGGACAAGGCCGTGGCGGTGAAGCTCGACAAGGCGACTTTCCGTTTCGTCGCCGATCCGCAGGCGCAGGCGGCGGCGCTGAAATCCGGCGATATCGATGCCTTCCCGGAATTCGGTGCGCCGGAACTGATGACCTCCTTTGACGGCGACAAGCGCCTCGGCACCTTCGTCGGCAATACCGAACTGAAGGTCGTGGCCGGCATGAACAATGCCCGCAAACCCTTCAACGACAAGCGCGTGCGCCAGGCGCTGATGATGGCGGTGGATCGCGGCACGGTCATTGAAGGCGCCTGGTCCGGTTTCGGCACGGCCATCGGCAGTCACTATACCCCGAACGATCGCGGTTATATCGACACGACAGGCGTGCATGCCTTCGATATCGACAAGGCCAAGGCGCTGCTTGCGGAAGCGGGATATGCCGATGGTTTCAGCTTCACCATCAAGGCCCCGCAAATGGCCTATGCCCAGCGCACCTCGCAAATCCTGCAGGCGATGCTGGCCGAGATCGGCGTGACCATGACCATCGAGACCACCGAATTCCCGGCCAAATGGGTGGCGGATGTCTTGAAGGGGGCGGATTACGACATGACCATCGTTGCCCATGCCGAGCCGATGGATATCGATATCTACTCCCGTGATCCCTATTATTTCAACTACAAGAACCCTGCCTTCAACGAGGTCATCGCCAATGTCGAAAAGACGGCGGATGCGGCTGAGCAGGAAAAGCTTTATGGCGAGGCCCAGAAAATCCTTGCCGAAGATGTGCCGGCGCTGTTCCTTTTCGTGATGCCGAAGCTTGGCGTCTGGGACAGGAAGGTGAAGGGGCTGTGGGAAAACGAGCCTATTCCTTCGAATGTGCTGACGGAAGTGCATTGGGAAGAATAGGGTTTGCCAGTCGCCGTTTCCTCCGTCATGCCGAACTTGATCCGGCATCCAGTCCAGCCCAAGGACTTGGGCTGAAAAGGCTCTTTTCGCCGCGCGGACGCGCGACGGCTAGATTCCGGCTCACGGCCGGAATGACGGGGACGAGAGTGGCGGACGCCAAAGCAAACAGAACCACGCAAGGAGAAGATGCCAGATGTTAGCCGTCCTCATCCGGCGTCTCGTAAGCCTCGTCATCACGCTGTTTGCCGTCTCCCTCATCATCTATGTCGTCATGGGCCTGCTGCCGGGTGATCCAGCCGCCATCATGCTCGGAACCTCGGCGAGCCCCGATACGCTGGCCGCCCTGCAAAAGCAGATGGGTCTCGACCAGCCCTTGCCACTGCGTTACCTCCACTGGCTTGCCGGGGTCTTCCGGGGTGATCTCGGGCAATCCTATACCTATGGCGTGCCGGTGGCGGGGCTGATCATCGAGCGGCTGGCCGTTACCCTGCCGCTTGCGCTGCTTGCCATCTGCCTGTCCGTTGCCATCGCCATTCCGCTCGGCGTCGCAGCGGCGAAGAACCGCAACGGGGCGCTGGATTTCGCGGCCGGTCTGTTTTCCCATGTGGGCATTGCCGTGCCGGGCTTCTGGGTCGGGCTGCTGCTGATCATCGTGTTTTCCACCACGCTCGGCTGGATGCCGGCCGGCGGGTTTCCCGGTTGGGCATCGAGCTTTTCGGCCGCCCTCACGGCGCTGGTGCTGCCGGCAATCGCGCTCGCGCTGTCGCAGGCTGGCGTTCTCACCCGCGTCTGCCGCTCCGCCGTGCTGGAGGTGATGAATGAGGATTTCGTGCGCACCGCCCGCGCCAAGGGCTTGAGCGAGCGGGTGGCGCTGTGGCAGCATGCGGTGCCGAACGCGATGATCCCCGTCGTCACCATGATCGGCCTGCAATTCACTTTTCTCATTGCCGGGGCGGTGCTGGTGGAAAATGTCTTCAACCTGCCGGGCCTCGGGCGGCTTGCCTATCAGGCGCTGACCCAGCGCGACATCGTCGTCATGCAATCCGTCGTGTTGTTCTTCTCGGCGCTGGTCATCATCATGAATTTCGTCGTCGATATCGCCTATCTCTTCATTGATCCGAGACTGCGGGCAGGTGCGCGATGATGCGATTTATCCGCCGCCGCCCGGCCTTCGTCGTCGGCGTCGCCGTCACCACCTTCCTCGTTGTCGTCGCCCTTTTGTCGCTGGTCTGGACGCCGGTTTCGCCGACCAAGATGCAGATCGTGCAGAAGCTGAAATCGCCATTCGTTTATGGCGGTCTCGGCACGGATCATTTTGGCCGCGATGTGCTCTCCATGCTGATGGCCGGCGCGTGGAATTCACTCTCCACCGCCATCGCCGCCGTCGCCATCGGTGCCTTTATCGGCACGGCGATCGGTGTTGCGGTCGCAGCCCTGCGCGGCTTTACTGAAACCGTGGTCATGCGCATCTGCGACATCATCTTCGCCGTGCCGCCGATCCTGTCAGCCATGATGCTCGGCGCATTCATCGGCACGGGGCGCTTTACCGCCATCATCGCCATCGCCACCTTCATGGTGCCGGTCTTCGCCCGGCTGACGCTGGGGGCGGCCTTACAAATCTGGGCGCGGGAATATATCACCGCCGCCACCAGCATCGGCCAGAACCGCGCCAAGATCACGCTTTTCCATATCGTGCCGAATATTTCCAACCAGATCATCGTGCAGGTGACGATCCAGCTCGGTCTTGCGATATTGACGGAGGCTGGCCTTTCCTTCCTCGGTCTCGGCATGCCGCCACCCGCCGCCACCTGGGGACGGATGCTGGCGGATGCCCAGACCTATCTCGGCGCGGCCCCCTGGCTTGCCATCATGCCGGGCCTTGCCATTGCGCTCGCCGTCTTCGGCCTCAACCTTCTCGGTGATGGCCTGCGTGATCTGCTGGACCCGCGCGATACCAGCTGACCGCTTCAAGCCGATATTGCCCCTATTTCCTGTTTTTGTGACGAGACGATGCCATGACCGATCTCATAGACCTCAACACGCTCGAAATCCTGGCGCTTTATCGGGAAAGGAAGCTTTCGCCCTCGGAATATTGGCAGGCGGTGGAGGCGCGGATCGAGGCTTTCGAACCGACGGTGAATGCGCTTTATGCCTATGACCCGGAAGATGCCCGCAGGCAGGCAGAGGCTTCGACGCAGCGCTGGTATAGAGGCGAAACGCTCGGTGCTCTCGATGGGCTTCCGGTATCGTTAAAGGAACTCATCGCCACCAAAGGCCATCCCGTGCCGCTCGGCACAAAGGCGGTGGAACTGGTTCCGGCTCTCGATGATGCGCCGGTCGCCGCCCGTTGCCGGGAAGACGGGGCGATCCTCTACGCCAAGACGACCTGCCCGGATTACGGCATGCTCTCCTCCGGCCTTTCCAGCTTCCACAAGCTCAGCCGCAACCCGTGGGACCCCACCCAGAACCCCGGCGGCTCCAGCGCCGGGGCGGCTTCGGCGGGCGCTGCGGGTTATGGCACGCTGCATATCGGCACGGATATTGGTGGCTCTGTGCGGCTGCCGGCCGGGTGGACCGGGCTCTTCGGTTTCAAGCCGAGCCAGGGCCGCATTCCGGTCGATCCCTATTATACCGGCCGCTGCGCCGGGCCGATGACCCGCACCGTCGCCGACGCGGCCTATGCGATGGCGACGCTTTCGCGCCCGGACTGGCGCGATGGCACATCGCTGCCACCCAACACCATCGACTGGATGGATCTCGACATCGATGTGAAGGGCCTGAAAATCGGCCTGATGCTGGATGCCGGCTGCGGCCTGCCGCTGGATGAAGAGGTGCGCGATGCCGTGCTTTCCGCCGCTAAACTGTTCGAAGCGGCGGGCGCCATCATCATCCCGGTCGAGCCGGTGCTGACACGGGAGATGCTGGATGGGCTGGACGATTTCTGGCGCGCGAAATTCTGGGGTGATATGGCGGCGCTGAGCGCCGAGCGCCGCGCGGCGATCCTTCCCTATATTCACGACTGGGCGCAGAAAGGCGCGGATGTTTCCGGTGCGCGTGCCGTTTTCGGTTTCAATCAGACCATGGAAATGCGTAAAGTTTGCAGTCGGTTGATGCAGTCTGTTGATGTTGTTATTTCACCCGTCAACCCCATCGTCTCCTATCCTGCCGACTGGGCTTCGCCCACCAATGATCCCGAACGACCCTTCGAACATATCGCGTTTACCGTGCCGTGGAACATGTCGGAACAGCCGGCATCCTCGATCAATTGCGGCTTCTCTAGATCGGGAATGCCGATTGGCTTGCAGATCGTCGGTCCGCGTTATGAGGATCTGTTCGTGCTGAAGCTTTCCAGAGCCTTTGAGGCATGGGGCGGCGGTGTGCGGCGCTGGCCGGAGCCGCCGCAGGGCCGCTAATCCCGCCATTATCGGCCTTGTAGTATAGCGATAATACCCGTGCTTTGCCCCACACTGCTAGAGTGCCTGCAGGCATTTAAAAACGGGAGGAGCAAACATGCCGAAGAAGATTTTGATGATCGCCGGCGATTTCGCCGAGGATTATGAGACCATGGTGCCGTTCCAGACCCTGCTTGCGGTCGGCCATACGGTCCATGCCGTCTGCCCTGGCAAGAAAGCGGGCCAGACGATTGCCACGGCAATCCATGATTTCGAGGGTGACCAGACCTATTCTGAAAAGCGCGGCCATAATTTCGCGCTCAACGCCACCTTCGCCGATATCAAGGTTGCGGATTACGATGCGCTGGTCATTCCGGGCGGGCGTGCGCCGGAATATCTGCGGCTCAATGCGGATGTGCTCGCTGCCGTGAAACATTTCTTCGAGGCTGACAAGCCTGTCGCGGCCGTCTGCCATGGCGCGCAATTGCTGGCGGCGGCCGGTGTCCTGAAGGGCCGCACCTGCTCGGCCTATCCCGCCTGCCGCCCGGAAGTGGAACAGGCGGGCGGCACCTATGCCGATATCGCCATCGATGCCGCCGTTACCGACGGCAAGCTGGTGACGGCGCCCGCATGGCCGGCGCATCCGGCCTGGCTTTCGCAATTCATGGCGGTGCTCGGCAAATAAGACCGGCAAAACGGGGCTTTTTCCGGCCCCGTTTTCCGCTTATGTTTTTGAGCGTGGTGAGGGAGGAAACCATGTGCAAGCTCTTCATCAAGGCAGACCCGACGCTTTGGGAAAGCCATACCCGGTCGCTCAGGATCGATGGCATGGTCACGAGCGTGCGGCTTGAAAACTTCTTCTGGACGACACTGGATGAGATCGCGCGGCGCGATGGCATGAACAGTGTCCAGCTCATCGCCAAGCTTTATAATGAATCGATCGATGCCGGGCATGATCTCGGCAACTTCACCTCGTTCCTGCGGGTCTGCTGCGGGCGTTATCTCGCGCTTCAGCTTTCCGGCGATATTCCGGCGCGGACAGATATTCCGATTGCGGCACTGGATGCGGACAGCATTCTCGATGCGGAGAAGGCGAATTACCACTAACTAGTCACCGTATGCTCCACGTCATCCTCGGGAAAAGCCCGAGGATGACGTGGAGAGTTCTTACGTCTTATCATCACCCTCCGATCGGCCGTCTCCTCAGCTCTTCAACGCCCTTGGGTCGAGCGCATCACGCACGGCATCGCCGATATAGTTGACGCTCAGAACCGTCAGTGAAATCGCCAGCCCCGGCCACAGCACGCGCGATGGCGTCAATTGCAGGAAGTTGGCGCCATCGAAGAGCAGCCGTCCCCAGGTCGGAAAGTCGGAGGGGAAGCCGAGGCCTAGGAAGGAGAGCGCCGATTCCGTGATGATGGCGGCGGCGATGCCGAGCGTGGCGGATACCATGATCGAACTCAGAACATTCGGCAGGATGTGCCTGATAATGATGCGATATTCGCGCATGCCGCTCGATTTCGCCGCCATGATGAATTCCTGGCTTTTGATCGTCAGCACATCGCCGCGCACGATACGGGCGGTATGCATCCAGCTGGTTATCCCGATCACGAAGACGATCAGGATGAAGATGCCGGTTTCCGGCCCGAAGGCTGCGCGCAGCGTATCGCGAAACAGCATCAGGATGACGAGCAGCAGCGGCAGGAGCGGCAGGGCCAGGAACAGGTCGGTGAGCCGCATCAGCGGGCCGTCCAGATTTCGGAAATAACCTGATAGCACCCCCACCAGCGTGCCGAGAAACAGCGCCAGCAGCATGGCGGTAATGCCGACGGCAAGCGAGATGCGCCCGCCGGCCAGAACCTGTGCCAGCATGTCCTTGCCGAGATTATCGGTGCCGAAGGGATGGGCCAGCGACGGCCACTGGTTGCGTGCCTTCACATTGATGGCGTTGGGTGCCACGGTGTGGATATAGGGGCCGACATAGACCGCAAGCAGGATGAAGATGAAGACGAAGAGCCCTGCCACGCCGCCCTTGTGAACGCGAAACTGTTTCCAGATATCGGCAAGGGCGGATTGCGTGGGGGTGGCCGCAACCGTCGGCGCTGTAATGGTGGCGTCAGTCATAGCGGATCCTCGGGTCGAGAATGCCGTACAACACGTCGGCAATCAGGTTGAAGAGCACGATCAGCACCGCGAAAATGAAGGTCAGCGTCTGCACCAGCGGAATATCCGCACCCTGAACGGCGGTGATCAGCAATTGGCCAAGCCCGTTCACGCGGAAAATCTGCTCGGTGATGATGGCGCCGGAAAAGATCGTCGGCACGCCGAGCGCAATGACGGTCACGACCGGGATCAGGCTGTTGCGCAGCACATGCACGAGCAGCACGGATTTTTCCTTCACGCCCTTGGCGCGCGCCGTGCGCACATAATCCTGATGCAGATTGTCGAGCATGGAGGCGCGCACGAAGCGGCTGATCTGCGAGACGTTGTAGAGCGTCAGCACCAGCACCGGCAGGAACATCTGCTTCACCTGCGCCACGAAACTTGCCCAGTCCCTGACCTGCAGATTGGTGTCGTAAACGGAAGGGAACCATTGCAGATAGGAGCTGAAGATGACGACCAGCAGCACGCCGGTGAAGAAGGTCGGCACCGAATAACCGACCATGGAAACGAAGGTGCCGATCTGGTCGAAGATCGAATATTGCTTGTAGGCGGAGATGACACCGATCGGGATCGCCAGCAGCGCGCCGAACAGATAGGCAAGGCCTACCACCCAAAGCGTCTGCGGCATGCGCTGGATGACGAGATCGACCACCGGGCTGCGTGTCGCCCAGGAGAGCACCCGCATGCGGCTGCCATCGCCGATCTGCCAGCCGGTCAGCTTTTCAAAGAGGTTCAGCGGTTCGTTGATGAAGAATTGCTGCAGCCACATCAGGTAACGGACGAAGAAGGGCTGGTCGAGGCCAAGCGAGGCGCGGATCTGTTCGCGCACCTCGGGCGGAATGGTGAGCGGCAGATCGCCGGTCGGGTCGTTGGGCGCGAGATCGAGCAGTGCGAAGATGACGAAGCTGATGACGAGCAACGTCGGTACGGCAAAGGCAAGCCGCCGGAGCGTAAAGGTAAACATCTGAAACTCTCCAGACCCAGAGCGCGGCAGGGCGAAAATCGGGAGTGTTTTCGCAGGGACGCGGCCAATGTGTCTTCAGATCATGGTCCAGGGCATGCAAAAGGCCGGCTCCCCCTGGGAAGCCGGCACATCTGCGTGTTACTTCTTGCGGGACCAGTCCGCGACGTTCCAGAGTTCGGAATCCCAGGCATTCATGCGAACGCCTTCCAGCGTCAGCGAATGCGAGGAGACGCTGCCGCGGTGGATGAGCGGAATATGCGCGCCTTCCTCCGTCAGCATGTCATTGAGCTGCTTGGAAATCTCCGCGCGCTTGGCAAGCTCGGCGGTCTTGGAGAGTTCGCCCACCAGCTTGTCGAATTTCGGGTTGCAATAACGCGGAATATTCTGGCCCTGCCAGCCGTTTTGGGGGGCGGGGATCTTGTCGCACAGCCATTCCGCCAGATATTTCTCCGGGTCGGTGCCGTCGAAATTGTTGGTGTACATTTCGACGTCGGCATAAAATTTCTGGAAGGTATCCGGGCTGGCCGGGTCACCGCCGAAGAAGACCGAGGCGCTGACATTGCGCAGTTCGGAGGCAACGCCGATCTGCGACCACATGTCCTTCACCAGTTCCTGCGTGGCCTGGCGAACCGAATTGGTGGAGGTCTGGTAAAGGAAGGAGAGTTTCACGCCATTCTTGGCGCGAATGCCGTCGGCGCCTTTCACCCAGCCGGCATCGTCCAGCAGCTTGTTTGCGCCATCCACATCCTGCTTCAGGCACCAGCTGTCATTCTTGGTGGAAGCGACGGCTTCCGGCGCCGGCACGATGTTGCAGGTCGGCTTGCCGGCTTCGCCGTAACCGGCCTCGTCGATCACGTCGCGGTCGATGGCGAGTGAGAGCGCCCGGCGCACGGCGGGGTCGGAAAGGGCAGGGTGCGGGCCGCCCTCTTTGGTGGAGCGCTTGTCGCCCAGAGAAGGATCGGCATTGTACCAGTTGAGATTGATACGCTCGACCTGCGTGCCGAAGGCGGTTTCCAGCTTGCCCTTGCCGGCAGCTACCATGGTGGCCAGGATTTCCGGCTCCACCTGCATGTTCCAGGCGTAATCGAATTCGCCGGTTTCCAGCACGGCGCGCGCGGCGGAAGCGGCGTCGCCGCCGCCCTTCAGCGTCGCGGTGGCAAAGGCCGGCTTGGCCGGATCGCGGTAATTTGGGTTGGCGACGAAGCTGATGACGTCATTCGGCTTAAAATCCTTGACCACGAAGGGGCCGGTGCCGATGGGGCCGAAATTGGCGGATGTGCAGCCGGGTGCGGCGGCGCCGACGCATTTTTCGAACTGCTTCTTCTGGATGACGGGCGATTGCGCTCCGACGAAGGCGGAATAGGGGTAGGGTTTCGGTTCGGTGAAGCTGACCTTGACGGTGTGGGCGTCGATGGCCTCGACATTCTTCACGCCTTCATATTGCGCCGCCTGCGCGCAGCCGCCATCCGGAGCGGTGCAATATTTCCACGAGAAAATCACGTCTTCGGCGGTGAAGGGCGTGCCGTCTGACCATTTGACGTCGCTTTTCAGCTTCCACGTCATGCTGAGCAGATCCTTCGCGACGCCGCCATTGTCGACCGTCGGAATCTCGGTGACCAGCATCGGCACCAGCTCGCCCTTTTCGTCGTAGCGCGCCAGCGGTTCGATTACCATGGACGAGCTGTAGATCTCTTTCGTGCCACCCGAAAGATAAGGGTTGAGTGTCGATACAGCCTGCCAGAACAGGATTTTCAATTCGCCGTCACTGCCGCGCTCGGCATGGGCGGCAGAGCCTGCGAAAGCCATCGCCGCCACCGTGCTGGCAAAGAGAACGCTGCGCTTCTTCATCGTGGTTTTCCCCTTTTTTGGATTTTATCTATTCGAATGTTTGACGCTTTTCCCGTCGTCAAATGCAAGGTCTTTTGTTCTAAGTGTTTGACTTTGCTAATGAATATCCCATCATTCCCGATGATGCTATTGTCAGTTTTTTTTAAAAGCAAGTCCCAATGTCGCTTTTGTGAACAAAATTTGAGCCATTCAGTTTTGGGCCTATTTTTCGCCCATGTAGAGAATTTCCTGCTTGCAAAAGGAGAAATTCCAAACGCAATATGTTTTCCGACAACCCGGCGGGGAACAAAAAAAGGGAAAAAGAGAATGCCGATATTGAACCGTGTGGCTGAAATGCAGGAAGACGTGGCCGGCTGGAGGCGTCACCTGCACGAGCACCCGGAACTGCTCTATGATGTCTTCGAAACATCGAAATTCGTGGCCGAAAAACTGAAATCCTTCGGTTGCGACGTGGTGGAGACCGGTATCGGCAAGACCGGCGTGGTGGGCATCATCAAGGGCCGGCACGGGGACGGCCCGACCATCGGTTTCCGCTCCGACATGGACGCCCTGCCGATCCTCGAGACCAGCGGCAAGCCCTGGTCTTCGAAGACACCGGGCAAGGCCCATTCCTGCGGTCACGACGGGCACACCGCCATGCTTCTGGGCGCGGCGCAATATCTGGCCGAGACCCGCAATTTCAAGGGTTCCGTCGCGGTCATCTTCCAGCCGGCCGAAGAGGGCGGGGCAGGCGCTCTCGCCATGCTGAACGACGGCATGATGGAGAAATTCGGTATTTCGCAGGTCTATGGCATGCATAACGAGCCGGGTATTCCGGTCGGGCAGTTCGCCATCCGCAAGGGTTCCACCATGGCGGCGGCGGATGCTTTCGAAATCACGATTGCCGGCAAGGGCAGCCACGCGGCCGCGCCGCATCTTTCCGTCGATCCGGTTCTGACCTCGGCCTATATCATCATCGCCCTGCAATCCATCGTCTCGCGCGAGACGGACCCGTTGAAATCGCTGGTCGTCACCGTGGCCACCACCCATGGCGGCACGGCCTCCAACGTCATTCCCGGTTCCGTGACGCTGACGGGCACGGTGCGCACGCTTCTGCCGGAAACCCGCGATTTCGCCGAAAAGCGCCTGAAGGAAGTGGCGACAGCCACCGCCATGGCGCATGGCGCAACGGCCGAGGTGAAATATGATCGCGGTTATCCCGTCACCTTCAACCACAGCGACGAGACCGAATTCGCGACCGGCGTAGCCATGGGCGTGGCCGGCGCCAATGCCGTCAACACCAATCCCAACCCGCATATGGGGGCGGAGGATTTTTCCTACATGCTGGAAGCGCGCCCCGGCGCCTTCATCTTCATCGGCAATGGCGATACGGCCGGGCTGCACAACGCGGCTTACGATTTCAACGATGACGCGCTGCCTTACGGCATCAGCTACTGGGTTTCGATGGCCGAAACCGCACTTGCTGCATAAGACATCCGGCGGCCCGCGTGGCCGCCTTCTGCTTTTCAGGAGATCGGCATGCTTTTGGCGGCAACATCCATGGAACAGACCGGCGGTTCGGTAAGCCCGGTTCTGTCGGTTCAGAATCTCACCACCTCCTTCCGCGTCGATGGCGGCTGGAAATCCGTCGTCCGCAACATGAGTTTCGAGATCGCGCCGCGTGAAACCGTGGCGATCGTTGGTGAAAGCGGCTCGGGCAAGAGCGTGACGTCGCTGTCCATCATGCGGCTGCTTGATAGAAAGACCAGCCGCATTGAAGGCAAGGTCGTGCTCGGCGGGCGCGATCTGCTGGCGCTGCCGGAAGAGGAGATGCGCAAGGTTCGTGGCAAGGACATTTCGATGATCTTCCAGGAGCCGATGACCAGCCTCAACCCGATCTTCCCGATCGGTAAGCAGATCGCCGAAGCACTTACCGTGCATCAGGATATTTCCTCTTCCGCCGCGCGCGCTGAGGTCATCCGCCTCTTGGAAAAGGTCCGCATTCCCAATGCGAAGAACCGTTTCGACGATTATCCGCACCAGTTCTCGGGCGGCATGCGCCAGCGCGTGATGATCGCCATGGCGCTCGCCTCCAAACCGAAACTGCTGATCGCCGACGAGCCGACGACGGCGCTCGACGTCACAATTCAGGGCCAGATACTCGACCTCATCAAGCAATTGCAGGAAGAGGAGGGCATGTCTGTCCTGTTCATCACTCATGATATGGGCGTGGTAGCGGAGGTGTCGGATCGCACCATTGTCATGTTCCGCGGCGATGTGGTGGAAACCGGCACGACCGACGATATCTTCCATCGCGGCCACCATCCTTACACACGGGCGCTGCTTTCAGCGGTGCCGAAGCTCGGCTCGATGCGGTCTCGGGTGCTGCCTGCCCGTTTCCCGATCATCGACATCAAGACCGGTGAGAGCCAGCCGGTGATGGAGACGAAGGACACCGTGTCCGGCGGCAAGACGCCCATTCTGTCGGTCAAGGACCTGACGACACGTTTCGATATCCGTTCCGGCCTGTTCGGCCGCAAATCCGGCGCCGTGCATGCGGTGGAAAAGGTCTCCTTCGATCTCGCAGAAGGTGAAACCCTGTCGCTGGTCGGCGAATCTGGCTGCGGCAAGTCGACCACGGGTCGGTCGATCACCCGGCTGATCGAGCCGACATCGGGCAATGTCACGCTGGATGGTTACGAGGTGCTGAAACTCGACCGGACGACGTTGCGCACCATGCGCCGCAGCGTGCAGATGATCTTTCAGGACCCCTTCGCGTCGCTCGATCCGCGCATGAGCATCGGCATGGCGATCATGGAACCCTTTATCGAACACCGCCTCGGAGCCAAGCAGCAGGCCCGCGACAAGGCGGCGGACCTCCTGGAAAAGGTTGGTCTCAACCCGGACATGATGAAACGTTTCCCGCATGAATTTTCCGGCGGCCAGCGCCAGCGCATCGCCATTGCCCGCTCGCTGATGCTCGATCCCAAGGTGATCGTCGCCGATGAGGCGGTCTCGGCGCTCGATGTCTCCATCAAGGCGCAGGTCTGCAATCTGCTGCTGGACCTGCAGCAGAGCCTCAACCTCGCCTTCCTGTTCATTTCCCATGACATGGCGGTGGTGGAGCGCGTCAGCCACCGTGTCGCGGTGATGTATCTCGGCGAGATCGTCGAAATCGGCCCGCGTGCCGCTGTCTTCGACAATCCGCAGCATCCCTATACGAAAAAGCTGATGTCGGCCGTTCCTGTGCCGGACCCGGCGCGGCGGCAGATCCGGCGCAACATGGCGACGGACGAGATCAAAAGCCCGATCCGCCCGGTGGACTATGTGCCGCCGCAGCGGCATTACCGCGAGGTTTCGGCAGGGCATCTGGTGCAGGAAGCTGCGTGATCGAATGGTGGCGGCTTCGCGTTGAGCGCTGGTAAGGGAGCGAGTGGTTGCCGCGCATTTCTTCTCCCCGCCGGGGAGAAGGTCGCGGCAGCGGGATGAGGGGGCAAGCTCTCGATCTACCGCTGGCGTTTCCCCCTCATCCGACCCTTCGGGCCACCTTCTCCCCGGCGGGGAGAAGAAACGTGCCGCACCGTCGTGCCAGATGGTTTTCAGTCGGCCAAACGCTCGCTTTCGCATGCTCCCCGTTTGACAGTCGGCGCAAAAAAATGCCAGCAAATGCGCAGGCATAATTCTCAAAGGGCAGCGGCATGGCCAGACGAAACGACGCACATGGACGGCTGGACGATGCGGCCCGTGCCGGCTGGCTTTATTATGTCGCCGGTCGCACGCAGGATGAGATTGCCGCCGCCATGGGCATTTCCCGGCAGTCGGCGCAGCGGCTGGTATCGCTTGCCGTCGCCGAGCGGCTGATCAAGGTCCGGCTCGATCACCCCATCGCCGCCTGTCTGGAAAAGGCCGAACGGCTGAAGGCAAAATTCGATCTCAAATATATCGAGGTGGTGCCGAGCGATCCGGCCGGCGTCTCCTCCACGGTCGGCATTGCCGAAGCCGGGGCGGCGGAAATCGAGCGCTGGCTGAAGAATGCCGATCCCATCGTGCTCGCCATCGGCACCGGCCGCACCTTGAAGGCCGCTGTCGATCAGCTGCCGCCGATGGAATGCCCGCAACACCGTATCGTGTCGCTGACCGGCAATATCGGGCCGGATGGATCGGCCGCCTATTACAACGTCATCTTCAGCATGGCCGATGCCATCAAGGCGCGGCATTTCCCGATGCCGCTGCCGGTGCTTTGCTCATCGGCCGAGGAGCGGGAACTGCTGCACGACCAGTCCATGGTGCGCTCCACGCTGGCGCTGGGGGCCGCCGCCGATGTCACCTTCGTCGGTGTCGGTGAACTCGGCGAAAACGCGCCGCTCTGCGTTGATGGTTTCCTCGGCGTGGATGAGATGAAGGCCCTGATGGCCAGCGGCGCGGTCGGCGAGATTTGCGGCTGGATGTATGATGCCGATGGCCGCATTCTCGAGCACTCCGTCAACGAGCGCGTCGCCTCCGTTCCTATTCCGTCACGGGAGACCTGCACGGTCATCGGCATGGCGCAGGGCACCCGCAAGAATGCTTCGATTCTGGCGGCGCTGAGAGGTGGTCTGCTGAACGGTCTCATCACCGACGAAGCGACGAGCGAATATTTGCTCACACACTGAGCAAAAATTAAATCAATAAAATCAGATGGTTGATTTTTCCATGTGCGCCGCAGCACAGGATGTCGCTTGACTTTTTTGCTTATGAGGTGAGTAAATGCCCTAGAGCAAAGCGAATGCTCATCATTTTTCTTCTGGGAGGAAGATATGACATTGAAGACCATTTTGCTGGGCGCATGCTCGGCACTCGCCTTTTCGACCCTTGCTTCCGCCGAGACGCTGACGATCGCGACCGTGAACAACGGTGACATGATCCGCATGCAGGGTCTGACCTCCGACTTCACCGCCAAGAACCCCGACATCAAGGTCGAATGGGTGACGCTCGAAGAAAACGTCCTGCGTGAGCGCGTGACGACCGATATCGCCACCAATGGCGGCCAATATGACATCATGACCATCGGCAATTACGAAGTGCCGATCTGGGCCAAGCAGGGCTGGCTGCTGCCGCTCGAAAAGCTCGGCGACAAATATGACGTCGATGATCTGCTGCCGGCGATCCGCGGTGGTCTTTCCATGGAAGGCAAGCTTTATGCGGCGCCGTTCTATGGCGAATCCGCCATGATCATGTATCGCAAGGACCTGTTCGAAAAAGCCGGCCTGAAGATGCCGGATAGCCCGACCTGGGAATTCATCGGCGATGCCGCCCGCAAGATCACCGACCGCAAGGCGGATATCAACGGCATCTGCCTGCGCGGCAAGGCTGGTTGGGGCGAGAACATGGCCTTCATCAGCGCGCTCACCAATTCCTTCGGTGGCCGCTGGTTCGATGAAAACTGGAAACCGCAGTTCGACCAGCCGGAATGGAAAAGCTCGCTGCAGTTTTATGTCGATCTGATGAAGGATGCCGGCCCGTCCGGTGCCTCCTCCAACGGTTTCAACGAAAACCTGACGCTGTTCCAGCAGGGCAAATGCGGCATGTGGATCGACGCCACGGTTGCTGCTTCCTTCGTCTCCAACCCGAAGGATTCCACCGTTGCCGACAAGGTCGGTTACGCCATCTTCCCGACCCATGGCGAGCTGAAGAACCACGGCAACTGGCTGTGGTCGTGGAACCTCGCGATCCCGAAGAGCTCGCAGAAGTCGGAAGCGGCCGAGAAGTTCATTTCCTGGGCAACCAGCAAGGACTATACCGCGCTTGTCGCCTCCAAGGAAGGTTGGGCAAACGTGCCTCCGGGCACCCGTACCTCGCTTTACAAGAATGCCGACTATGAAAAGGCAGCCGCCTTCGCCAAGCCGACGCTTGCCGCCATGGATGCCGCCGACATCACCAAGCCGACTGTAAAGCCCGTGCCTTATACCGGTGGCCAGTTCGTGGCGATCCCTGAATTCCAGGCGCTCGGCACCACGGTCGGTCAGCTGTTCTCGGCGGTGGTTGCCGGCCAGTCCAGCGTCGATGATGCGCTTGCGGGCGCCCAGTCGACCGCGACGCGTGAAATGACCCGCGCCGGCTACATCAAGTAATCCTCCCGAAGATCGCTGTCCGGCGCCGATGCCGGGCAGCGAACCTTGGGGATTGGAAGCCACCGGTCTGTACGGCGGCGTTTAAGCCTTTCAAATCAAAACAAGAATGAGCCGGTTCTTCCGGATATGCCGGGCGCATGTCGTGACGCCCAGGCCCAAGGGGAGGTGAGTGCAATGGCAACACGAAACACGAGCGGGTTAGCGCGGGTGATGCTTGCGCCCTCGGTGCTTTTGCTTCTGGTGTGGATGATCGTGCCCCTGGCGATGACGTTGTGGTTCTCGTTCCAGAACTACAATCTCCTCAACCCGGCCAATGTCAGCTTTGCCGGTCTGTTCAATTACCAGTATTTCTATACCGATCCGGCCTTCTTCCAGTCGATCTGGAACACGCTGGTCATCGTCGGCGGCGTACTTGCGATCACCGTCATCGGCGGCATCGCCATTGCGCTCTTGCTCGACAATGACATTTTCGGCCAGGGCATCGTGCGCATCATGATCATCTCGCCCTTCTTCGTCATGCCGCCTGTGGCAGCGCTGGTGTGGAAGAACATGATCATGCATCCCGGTTATGGCGTGCTGGCCGATCTTGCCCGCTTCTTCGGTTTCCAGCCGGTTGACTGGTTCGCGCAGTTTCCGCTGCTCTCCATCGTCATCATCGTCGCCTGGCAATGGCTGCCCTTTGCGACGCTGATCCTGCTCACCGCCCTGCAGTCGCTCGACGGCGAGCAGAAGGAAGCGGCCGAGATGGATGGCGCCAACTTCGTCAACCGCTTCATCTACCTGACCCTGCCGCATCTGTCCCGCGCCATCACCGTCGTCATTCTGATCCAGACGATCTTCCTGCTCGGCGTCTATGCGGAAATCCTCGTCACCACCAATGGCGGACCGGGTTATGCCTCCACCAACCTCGCCTTCCTCATCTATCGCACCGCACTATTGGGCTACGACGTCGGCGGCGCATCGGCCGGCGGCATCATCGCCGTCATCCTCGCCAATATCGTCGCCATCTTCCTGATGCGCGCCGTCGGCAAGAACCTCGACCGGTAAAGGGGAAACATCATGGCCCGCAAGACAACCACACGTGCGAAGATCGGCTTTTCCATCGCGGCATGGGCCGTGGCGCTGTTGCTGTTCTTCCCGATCCTCTATGCCTTCCTCACCTCGCTCAAGACCGAGCCGGAAGCAATCGCCGGCTTCAGCCTCCTTCCCTCGGGCACGTTTGAGAATTACGTGACGGTCCAGACCCAGCGCGATTACTTCAAGCCGTTCATGAACTCGGTGGTGCTGTCGCTCGGCTCGACGATCATTGCGCTCATCATCGCCATTCCCGCCGCCTGGGCGATGGCGTTCTCGCCAACCAAGCGCACCAAGGACATTCTGATGTGGATGCTCTCCACCAAGATGATGCCGGCCGTCGCCGTGCTGGTGCCGATCTACCTGATCTTCCGCAATGCCGGCCTGCTCGATACCCGCATTGGCCTCACCGTCATGCTCACCTTCATCAACCTGCCAATCGTTATCTGGATGCTCTACACTTACTTCCGGGAAATCCCCGGCGAGATTCTGGAAGCCGCCCGCATGGATGGCGCCTCGCTGTGGAACGAGATCGTGCATGTGCTCACACCAATGGCGGTGCCGGGCATTGCCTCGACGCTGCTCTTGAACGTCATCCTCGCCTGGAACGAAGCCTTCTGGACCATCCGGCTGACGACCACCAATGCCGCGCCGTTGACGGCCTTCATCGCCTCCTTCTCCTCGCCGCAGGGGCTGTTCTGGGCAAAACTCTCGGCCGCCTCGATGATGGCGATCGCCCCCATTCTTGTCATCGGCTGGTTCTCGCAGAAACAACTCGTGCGTGGCCTGACCTTTGGCGCCGTGAAATAAGGAACGACAAACATGGGCAGCATTTCCCTTCAGACCGTGTCCAAGCTCTTCGGTGAGGCGAAAGTCATCCCGTCGATCGATCTCGATATCCATGACGGCGAATTCGTCGTCTTCGTCGGTCCCTCCGGCTGCGGCAAGTCCACGCTTTTGCGGCTGATCGCCGGGCTGGAGGACGTCTCCGGCGGCAAGATCATCATCGACGGCAAAGATGTGACGGAAAAGGCCCCGGCCGAGCGCGGCCTTGCCATGGTGTTCCAGTCCTATGCGCTTTATCCGCATATGAGTGTCAGGAACAACATCGCCTTCCCGCTGAAGATGGCCAAGCTCGACAAGGGGGTGATCGATAAAAAGGTGGAAGACGCCGCTCGCGTGCTGAACCTTACCGATTATCTCGAACGCCGGCCCTCGCAGCTGTCGGGCGGCCAGCGCCAGCGTGTCGCCATCGGCCGCGCCATCGTGCGCGAACCCTCCGCCTTCCTGTTCGACGAGCCGCTGTCCAACCTCGATGCGGCGCTGCGCGGCACCATGCGGTTGGAAATCTCCGAGCTGCACAACACGCTGAAGACGACGATGATCTACGTCACCCACGACCAGGTGGAAGCCATGACCATGGCCGACAAGATCGTCGTGCTCAACCGCGGCAATATCGAGCAGGTCGGCTCGCCGATGCAGCTTTACCGCTCCCCCGCCAACCTCTTCGTCGCCGGCTTCATCGGCTCACCACGCATGAACCTGGTGACCGGTGACTTTGCCCGCCAAAAGGGCGCCACCACCGCCGGTGTGCGGCCCGAACATCTGCTGCTGTCGAAGGACAGCGGGCTCTGGCAGGGCAAGGTCACCGTCGCCGAACATCTCGGCTCCGATACCTTCCTGCATCTCGAGGTCGCCGGCATCGGACCGATCACTGCCAGAGCCGATGGCGAGTTCGAATGCAAACACGGCGATACCGTCTTCATCACACCCGATGATACAAAGATACACAGGTTCGATGAAAAGGGCGTCGCAATATGACGGGGAGACTGGAAGGTAAATCCGCGCTGATTACCGGTTCGGCGCGTGGCATCGGCCGCGCCTTCGCCGAAGCCTATCTGCGCGAGGGTGCAACGGTCGCCATTGCCGATATCGATTTCGAGCGCGCCAGCAAGACTGCCCGCGAGATTGGCGAGAACGCCTATGCCGTCGAACTCGACGTGACCAAACAGCATTCCATCGATACCGCCATCCGCACGGTGGAAGGCCAGACCGGCGGACTCGATATCCTCATCAACAATGCCGCGCTCTTTGACCTCGCACCGATTGTCGAGATCAAACGCGAGAGCTACGAGCGGCTGTTTTCGATCAACGTGTCGGGCACGCTGTTCATGATGCAGGCTGCCGCAAAAACAATGATCGCTCGGGGAAAAGGCGGCAAGATCATCAACATGGCAAGCCAGGCGGGCCGGCGCGGCGAGGCCCTGGTGGCGGTTTATTGCGCCACCAAGGCCGCCGTCATCAGCCTCACGCAATCGGCCGGGCTTGATCTCATCAAACACGGCATCAACGTCAATGCGATTGCGCCGGGCGTGGTCGATGGTGAGCACTGGGACGGCGTGGATGCGCTGTTTGCGAAATATGAAAACCGCCCCGCCGGTGAAAAGAAGCAGCTGGTCGGAGAGGCCGTACCCTTCGGCCGCATGGGCCGTGCCGAGGACCTGACCGGCATGGCGATCTTCCTTGCCTCGGCTGAAGCCGAATACATCGTCGCCCAGACCTATAATGTCGACGGCGGCAACTGGATGAGCTGATCCCCGGGACTTTCCCGGTGACCGGCACGAACAACGTTTCCCTTTCGAGGATCGTGACATGACATGCAAACTCTCCCTCGCAACGCTTGACGACGCCAGAAAAACCGCGGCGGTTCCGGCCTATTCCCGCGACGATCTCTCCGCCGGCATCGTGCATTTCGGTGTCGGCAATTTCCACCGTGCCCATCAGGCGGTCTATCTGGATGACCTGTTCAACACGGGCAAGGATCATGACTTCGCCATCATCGGCGCCGGTGTTTTGCCTTCCGATGCGGTGATGCGGGAAAAGCTCGCCGCGCAGGATTTCCTGACGACGGTGGTGGAGCAGGACAATAACCGCACCGGTGCGCGTGTCACCGGGCCGATGATTGATATTCTGATGGTCGGCGACACACAGCGCATTGTCGACACGCTCGCCGATCCGAGAATCCGCATCGTCTCGATGACGATTACCGAAGGCGGTTATTTCATCGACGCTTCCGGCTCCTTCAATCCGCAGCACCCGGCGATTGCCGAGGACGGGAAACATCCGGCGCAGCCGAAAACCGTCTTCGGCCTGATCGTCGCCGGGCTGAAGGCGCGACGCGACAGGGGGCTTTCCCCCTTCACCGTCATGTCCTGCGACAACATTCCGCATAATGGCAAGGTCACGAAAAATGCGGTGGTTGGGCTTGCGGCGCTCTCCGATCCGGCCTTTGCCGACTGGATCGGTGCAAACGTCGCTTTCCCCAATTCCATGGTGGACCGCATCACGCCCGCCACCGGCGAGCGCGAACGCAACATCGCCCGCGACGATTTCGGCATCGATGACAATTGGCCGGTCTTCTGCGAGGAATTCAAGCAATGGGTGATGGAGGATAATTTCCCCGCCGGCCGGCCCGCGCTCGAAAAGGCGGGTGTGCAGTTCGTGAAGGATGTTGCGCCTTACGAACACATGAAAATCCGCATCCTCAATGGCGGGCATGCGGCCATCGCTTATCCGGCGGCGCTGCTCGACATTCATTTCGTGCATGAGGCGATGGAACATCCGCTGATCCGGGCGTTCCTGGCAAAGCTCGAGAAGGACGAGATCATTCCTGTCATTCCCCCGGTTCCCGATACCGATCTCAACGATTATTTCACGTTGATCGAGCGGCGTTTCCTCAATCCGAAGATCGGCGACACGATACCGCGTCTGGCGCAGGACGGTTCCAACCGCCAGCCGAAATTCATCCTGCCTTCCACCGCCGACCGGTTGGCGCGCGGTGAGGATATTATCGGGCTTTCGCTGGTACCGGCGCTGTGGTGCCGCTATTTTTATGGCACTTCGGACAGCGGCAAGGAAATCACCTTCAACGATGCCAGCGCCGAACGCCTGCAGGCGGCGGCCATCAAGGCCAAGGACGATCCGATGGCCTTCCTTGCGCTTGACGATATCTTCGGGGCAGTTGCCGAATCGGAGCTTTTCCGTAAACGCTTCGCCCATGCACTGAAGACGCTGTGGCAAGAAGGCACGGCGAAGACCTTGCAGCTTTATCTGGATGACAAGCTGGCCGAAAAGTGACCACGAGATGGAAGACCCGACGGGACCATTGCTGATTTTCGATTGCGACGGCGTTCTCGTCGACAGCGAGCCGGTCTCGATCGCGGTGCTTCTCGACATGCTCTCCCATCTCGGCGTGACGATGGGAGAGGAGGAAGCCTATGAGCGCTTTCTCGGCCGCAGCGTCGCCAGCATGACGGCGACGCTGTTTGACGATTACGGTGTCGAGACCGACATCGATTTTCTCGACCATATGCGCGCGACGCTGTTCGAGCGTTTCCGCACCGAGCTGCGCCCGATCGAGGGCATTGCCGAAACGCTGGACCGGCTGAAGGCTCTCCGGCGCTGCGTGGCGTCTTCCAGCCAGCCGGAGCGCATCCGATATTCGCTGGGGCTGACCGGCCTGATCGAGCGGTTCGAGCCGCATGTCTTCAGCGCAACCATGGTCAGGAACGGCAAGCCGGCACCCGATCTTTTCCTGCATGCGGCGCGCGAAATGGGTGCCGAACCGCGTCACTGCATCGTGATCGAGGACAGCCCGGCGGGCATTGCCGCCGCAAAGGCGGCCGGCATGGGCGTTTTTGCCTTTACCGGTGGTTCGCATGCGCGCTTTCCCGCATTCCGCGAGAAGATCGCCGGGCTCGGGGCTGATGCCGTGTTTGACGCGATGCCGGATTTGGTCCAACTTGTCGGCAATTATGTGGGGAAGGGCGGTTTTGACGACCAAGTGCAACGTGACGCGGGCTGAGCTTGAGCTTGCCTGCCGCCGTCGTCGTCGGGTCGTTGCGCAAGGGATGGAATTGAAGTCTTGATGCGTCAAAATCTCGTCGCTGTCGATGTCGGCACGGCCAGTGCGCGGGCCGGGATTTTCGATCCGGCCGGCCGGCTTCTCGCCCGCTCCACCCATCCCATCCTCATGCAGCGGCCGCGTGAAAACCACGCCGAGCATGATTCCACCGATATATGGAATGCCGTCTGTATCGCCGTGAAGGCGGCGCTTGCCGATGCCGGCGTTCCGCCGCAAAGCATCGCCGCCATCGGTTTCGATGCCACCTGCTCGCTTGTCATTCGTGACGCGCAGGGAGAGCCGGTTTCTGTCTCCATGACGGGACAGGATCGCTTCGACACCATCGTCTGGCTCGACCACCGGGCGATAAACGAGGCCGACCGGCTGACGGCATCCGGCCACCGCGTTCTCGATTTCGCCGGCGACAGTGTTTCGCCGGAAATGCAGATGCCGAAGCTGATGTGGCTGAAGGCGCATATGCCTCAAAGCTGGGCGCGCATGTCCTTCGCCTTCGATCTCGCGGATTTCCTGACATGGAAGGCGACCGGTTCGGCGCAGCGCTCCAATTGCACGCAGACGGCGAAGTGGAATTTTCTGGCGCAGGAAAATCCCGGCTGGCAGGCGGATTATCTGGAACTGGCCGGCCTTGGTGATCTGAAGGAACGGGCAGGGCTGCCCGAAACCACCGTGATGCCGGGGGGAAGCATCGGTCCGCTTTCACCCGAAGCCGCGGCCGAACTCGGCCTCGACACCGGCTGCCAGGTGGCGGCGGGCATGATCGATGCCTATGCCGGCGCGCTTGGGGCGCTGGGCGGCTGCCTGTCGGGCGATGTCGGCCGGCATGTGGCGCTGATCGCCGGCACATCGAGCTGCCTTGTCGCCATGTCGCCGCGGCAGATGCCGGGTCACAGCCTCTGGGGGCCCTATTGGCAGGCCATTCTACCCGGCCACTGGCTGGTGGAAGGCGGGCAATCGGCCACCGGCGCGCTGCTCGATCATATCGTGCGCATGCATGCGGCGGGCGGCGAGCCGGATATGGCGCTGCATGCCCGCATCGTTGCCCGGGTCAGCGAATTGCGCGCGCTCGAGGGCGAGGCCTTCGCCGAGCGGCTGCATGTGCTGCCGGATTTTCACGGCAACCGTTCGCCGCTGGCCGATCCGCACGCGGTCGGCGTCATCAGCGGCCTGACGTTGGACACGTCTTTCGACAGCCTCTGCCGTCTCTACTGGCGCACCGCCGTGGCGATAGCGCTCGGCGCGCGCCATGTGCTCGATGCCATGGAGCGCTTCGGTTATGCGGTGGAAAGCCTGCATGTCACCGGCGGGCATGTGAAGAACCCGCTGCTGATGGAACTTTACGCCGACGTGACGGGCAAGCGCATCGTGGTTCCGGCCACCGCCGACGCCGTGCTTCTCGGCACGGCAATGACGGCGGCAACGGCGGGCGGCGTGCATGCGAACCTCGCGGCGGCGGGGGCCGCCATGTATCCGGGCAATGCGGAAATATCCGGTAATCCGGCGCTTAGAGCCCGTTATGAGCGGGACTACCGCCGTTTTCTCGCCATGTACCGGCATCGCCAGGAACTGGAAAGCCTTTAACTTTCAAGGAAGATAGCAAGGCCGAAATATGCCGGACGGGTTCCGCCTGTTTCTTCTCCCCGCCGGGGAGAAGGTGGCCCGAGGGGCCGGATGAGGGGGCTGGCTTTCCTTTTATTGTTATCCTTGCCCTTCATCTCGCTGCCGCGACCTTCTCCCCGGCGGAGAGAAGAAACAGGCTGATGTCGTCCTATCCGTGTCCTGCCCTCCTTTGAGCGTTGCCCGTCAGGTGCGCAGTGAGCGCTTCAGGGCGGCAACGGTTTTTGCCCTGGCCTTGCTGCTGTCATCGGCACCGGCGCTGAGGGCGCACAGGGTGAATTCCAGAAGCGAGACGAGTTGCAGCAGGCTCTGGCCGCCATTCTGGGCCTGCGGCATGGCAAGACAGATATCGGCGCTTTCCGGTCCCCATTCATAAAAACGGGTGGTGATCAAAAGCGTCCTGTAACCGCTCTTGCGGGCCATGGCCAACAGGCGCTGCAGGGGCGAAAGGTTGCCGCCACAATCCATGATGACGAGCAGGGTGCGCGCGGGATCGGAATCCCACAGGGCGACATGGGCGGCACTGTCGCTGCCAAGGTCGTGAATGTGGCTTCGGCATTCCAGAAGCCGTCCGTAAAAATGCCGCGCGGCATCGAGGCCCTCCGGAGAGGTCGCCAGAAAAACATCGCCCGCCGTGGAGATCTCGTTCATCGCAAGGCGCCAGATCGGCTGGTTGGTCATGTCGAAAGCGGTCTGGATCGCCTGAATTTGCTGCGACAGGAGCTGCGAAAACGGGTTGGAATGGCGCTCGCCGCCCTCGGCCATTACGGGGCGTTCTACGCCGGCCGCCTCTTCCGCATGGCGCAGATCGGCGCGGATATCGCTGAATTGCCGGTATCCCAGCGACCGCAGGAAGCGGCCGACCGTCATCGGGCTGAGGCTGAGCTTCACAGCCAGCGTCTGCGCCGTCTCGAACGGCAATTCGTCCAGATGCTCGATCAGATATTTAGCGATCTTGCGCTCGGAAGGTGTTCCCGCCTTCATGGCGCGCGTAAGGTTCAACAGCAGCTTTTCCACCAACGCCTCATTCTTTTATCTTTATTGAACGATGATGCATGCGCGCGCGCAGACGAGCGTGCGAACCGCAATTTGACGGTGGGGGAAAGCTTTTCCGGCCTTGTCCTCCACCGGACCGGAATGCGAATTCTTATAGGTGGATTATTATATTTTAGAGATACCTTTTATTCAAGAGAAATTCCATCTGCGGTTTAAATCCGGGAATTCGGCGTTTTCCACCTGTCTTGCAGAGTGGGTGGGCAGCGCCTATCTCTCGCCGTGTAAGGTTGTTTCAACGCGAGAGGCGTCGAGGAGTTCCGAATGATATTTGATGCGGCGCGGCTTGCATTCCACAATCTCTTTGCCGCCGAGACCCGCTCGGTGTTCTGGAAGGTTCTTGGGCTCACGCTTCTCGTGCTGGCGGCGCTGTGGTTCGCCATCCGCTCCATCTTCATCTATTTCGCCCTGCCATGGGTGGATACGCTGATCCCCGGCGTGCCAGACTGGGCCGGCTGGCTGACCTTCGTCTTCGCCATTTTCGCCGGCATCGGGCTTGCCCTGGCGCTGGCGCTGCTCATTTCGCCGGTCACGGCCGTCATTGCGGGCCTGTTTCTCGACGATGTCGCGGAAGTGGTTGAAAAAAAGACCTATCCGAACGATCTGCCGGGCAAGGCGATGCCGGTCGGCGAGGCCGTTCTGTCGTCCATCAAGTTCTTCGGTGTCGTCATTGCCGGCAACCTCGTCGCGCTGTTGCTGCTTCTGGTGCCGGGCATCAATCTCATCGCGTTTTTTCTGGTGAACGGCTATCTGCTCGGCCGGGAATTCTTTGAATTCGCGGCGATGCGTTTCCGCTCCCCCGTGGAAGCCCGGCAATTCCGCTCAAAACACCGCACCACCGTCTTCATGGCCGGGCTGGTGATCGCGGCCTTCCTGGCGGTGCCGTTCCTCAACCTTTTGACGCCGCTTTTTGCCGCCTCGATGATGGTGCATCTGCACAAGGCCGTCAGCCGGCGCGATCCGTCATTCGCCGCCGGCCGCACCGAACAGTTGCGCGGGTAATTCCATCAGCGGGGCCGGAATATCGAAGGTCTTTTCCGGCGATTTGCAGATATCGGCGATCACGCAGCGTTCGCATTCCGGCTTGCGCGCCTTGCAGCAATAACGCCCGTGCAGGATCAGCCAGTGATGGGCGTGGAAGAGATATTGCTCGGGAATGATGCGGACCAGCCGGTCTTCCACCTCGTCCGGGGTTTTCCCCGGTGCAAGACAGAGCCGGTTGGCAATGCGGAACACATGTGTATCCACTGCGAGCGTGGGCACGCCGAAGGCCATCGACATCACCACATTGGCCGTCTTGCGGCCGACGCCGGGCAGGGTCACCAGTTCCTCGCGCGTCTTCGGCACCTCGCCGCCGAAATTGTCGATCAGCATCTGCGATAGCGCGATGACGTTTTTCGCCTTGTTGCGATAAAGGCCGATGGTCTTGATGTGGCCGATCAGCTGCTCCTCGCCGAGCGCCAGCATTTTTTCCGGCGTATCGGCCACCTTGAACAGTGCCCTTGTCGCCCGGTTCACGCCAACATCGGTCGCCTGCGCGGAAAGCGCCACGGCCACCAGCAGGGTGAAGGGATTGGTGTGTTCCAGTTCGCCTTTCGGTTCCGGCCGCTGAATGGAAAAACGGCGGAAGATTTCGGTGAGCTCGTCCTTCGAATAAGCCGTTTTCACCCGCGCCGCCTTCCGCGTGGATGCCGGATTTGACTTTTTCAATGTTTGGGTGCTGGATCGTTTCTTGGCGACTGTCATGGACTATCTATAGCCAGCCCGCCTTGAGGAAAGCAACGTGGATACGCTCAACGACCAGCCGATTTTCGCGGCGGAACTCGTTCCGCACCGTTCGCTTGGCAGAAGGGGTTTCCGGCTGCTCCTGCTTTTTTCGGGCTTTGCCTGCCTTGTTTATGGCGGCTTTTTCCTCGCCACCGGCGCCTGGCCGGTCGGCCTGTTTTTCGGGCTGGATTTCCTGCTGCTTTATATCGCCTTCCGCGCCAATTACCGCGCCGCGAAGGCGCGCGAAGAGGTCAGCGTTTCGCGCACGAACCTGTCGATCCGCAAATTTTCTCCCACCGGGCGCATGGTGGAACACCGTTTCAATCCCTTTTGGGCGCGCTTCCGGGTGAGACGGCATGAGGAGATCGGCATCGTTTCCATGCATGTGACGGGCGAAGGCCGGGTAACCGATATCGGCTCGTTTCTCAACCCGGATGACAGGGAAAGTTTCGCCAAGGCTTTCGGCGGCGCGCTGGCGACCGTGCGACGGCGGATGTGAGGGCGCGGTATATTCTATCCCTCCGTCATACTGGCGCGAGGCCGGTATGACGGTAGAAACGGACCATGAGGCAAGAAACGGGTGGAGACGACGGCGCTTTAGTGGTTTTCTGTGAAGCGTTAGGAGACCTGCGATGAACGCCAATATTACGTTGAACGAAGACATCACCCCCATCGGATCGGACTACGACACGGTGCGCGGGGTCATCGAGCTGTTGACGCTGGATTATCGCGAGCAGCCTTCGCTGGAAGCCATTGCCGCAAGGCTCGGCCAGTCGCCGACGCAATTGCAGAAAACCTTCACCCGCTGGGCCGGTCTTTCACCCAAGGCATTTTTGCAGGCCGTGACGCTCGACCACGCCAAGCGGCTGCTGCGCGAGGAGGACTTGCCGCTGCTGGAAACCTCGATCGAGGTCGGCATGTCGGGGCCCGGACGCCTGCATGATCTGTTCGTCACCCATGAAGCCATGTCGCCCGGCGAATGGAAGGCGAGGGGTGGCGGGCTGACGATCCGTTACGGTTTCCACGCCTCACCCTTTGGTCTTGCCCTCGTCATGGTAACGGATCGTGGTCTTGCCGGCTGCGCCTTTGCCGATCCGGGCGAAGAACGGGCCTGTTTCGAGGATATGACCGGGCGCTGGCCGAACGCGGATTATGTCGAGGATCGCGAAGCGACCGCGCCCTATGCGGCGCGCGTATTCGAACCGTCGCTGTGGTCGGCGGACAGGCCGCTGCGCGTCGTGCTGCTCGGCACGGATTTTCAGGTGCGGGTCTGGGAAAGCCTCCTGAAAATCCCGATGGGCCGCGCCGTCACCTATTCGCACATCGCCTGCGATATCGGCCAGCCCAGCGCCTCCCGTGCCGTGGGTGCCGCGGTCGGGGCAAACCCGGTCTCCTTCGTCGTCCCCTGCCATCGCGCGGTCGGTAAAAGCGGGGCGCTGACGGGTTACCACTGGGGCCTCACCCGCAAGCGGGCGATGCTGGGATGGGAAACGGGGAAGGTGTGAGTTTGGTCGATCGTTCGAGCCTCGCACCAAATAGCATTGTAGACGATGCGTTGTCACATAGACGTTCTCTGTCATGGCAGGAGAAATGGACAAGCGGTATCAGGGCAGGGCTGGCTGAGGCAGAAGCCGAAGAGTTCGTCTCCGAGGCCAGAAGCCGGTCGGGAAGGGTAACCATCCCCTCGGCGTCATTCTCGGCCCTGTGCCGAGGATTTAATCACGTCGAATAAAATCAATCGGTTGCAGATCCTCGGGACAAGCTCGAGGATAACGGTGGTGTTTGTGAGGGCCACCCCGCGAATGGCCTGACGACGCCTAAACCAGCTCCATCAACGCCCGCGCTGCCGCCTCGTCGGTAATCAGCGTATTACAGCCGATGCGTTTGATCGTGGCGCGGATGGCGATGGCGCGGTGGGCGCCGCCGGAGGCCAGCACGATGTGTTTGGCCTTGCGCAGTGTGTCGAGATCGATCGCCATGGCGCGCTGGTTGATCGGGTGTTCGACGGAGCGGCCTTCGGCATCGATGAAGTTGAACATGGTGTCGCAGACGCAGCCGGCATCGACGAGTTCGCGCAGGGTCTCCTTGGAGATGAAACCTTCCGACAGCGAGGTGGAGTGCGGGCCGATATCGCCGCAGGAGACGATGGCGAGATCGAGCGTCTCGGCGAGATCGTAAAGCGTCGCCAGCCCGCATTTTTCGATCAGTGCCCGTTTGGTCTCGACGGAATCCACCAAAAGCGGCGCGAGGAACATGTAACATTCCGCCCCGAGCGCGCTTGCCAGCCGCCAGGTATAATCGAGCGGATTGGTCTGGTGCACGGCGACGATACCGCCAAGCAGCGAGACGACCTTGCAGTTTTCCCGGCGCGGCGGTCGGAAGCTGGAAAGCGAGGCGGTCATGGTGCGGCCCCAGCCGACGCCGATGGTGGCGCCGTTCGGCACCACTTCGGAGAGGAATTGCCCAAGCGCGAGGCCGACGGCCTTGGCGGTGCCTTCTGCACCCATCTTGCCCGTGGATGAGCCGGTCGATGGGCCGGGTGAGGGGATGATGACGGCCTCGTCCAGCCCGTAGGCCGCCTCCAGTTCGCCAGCCAGGGAAACGAAATCCTCGATGCCCTCGTTGATCCAGATCTGCACTTCGGAGCGTTTCATCGCCTCGTCGAGCAGGCGGATGACGGTGGAGCGGCTGATCCCCAGTTTTTCGGCGACATCTTTCTGCGTCATGCCCTGGTTATAATAAAGCCATGCCGCGCGCAGCCTCAGCGAAGCTGCTTCCGAATAGGTCGTATGGGTCTCTCTTCTCAGTTTCGCCACGGTTCTTGCCATTCCTTATGTGCAGCCGAGTATCGCAGGCGTGAAACTTATGTCAATTGCGATGCGCAAATGTCTTGACTTTCTGCCGTAGCGCTTGCGATAGTCTGAGCCGGACAAACCGCGATTTCGGCCTTGGGCGCACCATGTGCGGGAACGAAAAGACGGCTGAGCAAGTTTTCAAGAGATCATGAAGGATCATTCGATATGACGTCCAAACTCGAACAACTTCGCGCCATCACTACGGTCGTTGCCGATACCGGCGATATCGAGGCGGTTGCGCGCCTGAAGCCGGTGGATTGCACCACCAACCCGACCATCGTTCTGAAAGCGCTCGGCACGCCGGCCTTTGCCGATGCGGTGAAAGAAGCCGTCGCATGGGGCAAGAAGCAGGGCGGCCAGTCCGACGCCGTGGTTGCCGCCGTTGCCGATCGTCTCGCCATTTCCGTGGGTGCGGCTCTTGCCGGCCTCGTTCCCGGCCGTGTCTCGACCGAAGTCGATGCCGACCTTTCCTTCGATACGCAAGCCTCCATCGCCAAGGCCCGCCACATCATTGCCTCCTACAAGGAGCGTGGCATCGAGCGTGAGCGCATCCTCATCAAGCTTGCTTCCACCTGGGAAGGCATCAAGGCCGCCGAAGTGCTCCAGTCCGAAGGCATTGACTGCAACCTGACGCTGCTCTTCTCCCAGGCCCAGGCGATTGCCTGCGCCGAAGCCAAGGTCTTCCTCATCTCGCCCTTCGTCGGCCGTATCCTCGACTGGTACAAGAAGTCTACCGGCGAGAACTACACCGCCGAGACCGATCCGGGCGTCGTTTCCGTGCGCAGCATCTACAATTATTACAAGGCCAATGGCATCAGCACCGTCGTCATGGGCGCCTCCTTCCGCAATGTCGGCGAAATCGAAGCTTTGGCCGGTTGCGACCGCCTGACGATCAGCCCGGCGCTGCTGGAAGAGCTGGACAAGGACACCGGCAAGCTGGAGCGCAAGCTTTCGCCTGACAACGTCAAGGCCGAGCCGCTGCAGTCGCTTGACGAAAAGGCTTTCCGCTGGGCGATGAACGAAGATGCGATGGCCACCGAAAAGCTCTCGGAAGGCATCCGTCTCTTCGCCAAGGATCTGGTGACGCTGCGCGAGATGGTTCGCAAGGAACTGACGCTGGCGGCTGCCTGACAAATAAAGGGGAACATTGTGCTTCCCCTGGGCCGCTGATACGACCGGAAAATCGGCTGTTTGGCGAAAGCGGAGTATCCGTACACCGTCACCCCGGACTTGATCCGGGGTCCAGCGCGATCAAGTCTTTGATCGCCTGAGACTTTCCTCACGGCGCAGACGCGCCGTGGCTGGATTCCGGCTCAAGGCCGGAATGACGGAGGAGGGGTTTCCGGGTTTTGCCATCGATCTCAAAGGGGAACCATCCGCCATCCCCCGCGTTTACGAGACATAAATCTCCAGTCACTTGAAACGCGATCGGGTCCCTGCCGGTCGCGTTTTTTTGTTCAGACGCTTCCGGTCACGATTTCAGAAATGTGCTTTGCCGCCTCGCGGATCAGCTCCTCGCAGGCCTCGCGCGTCGGCGCCTTGCCGCCAAGCGGTGTGATATAGGGGCAGGTGATGACGGCGAGCGCCGTGCCGTCAAGCGTCAGAACAGGGGCGGAAATATTGCGCACGCCGGCGGTTTGCAGGCTGTCCATGGATTCGAGGCCGTTTTTACGAACCTCCGAAAGCCGTTCGGCAAGGCCCGGCGGCACGGTTTCTCCGCTGCCGCGCACCTGTTCGGTGATCATGATCTCGCGCTGCGCCTCGGTCTGGAAGGCCAGAAGCACATGGCCGGAGCCGGTGTGGAACAGGCTCATCTGCGCACCCACCCGCATGGACATGGCCCAATAGGTGGAGGATTCCTGCTGGGCGATGACAGCGACGCTGCCGCGGTCATAGACCGCCAGATGGCAGGCCTGTTCGGCGCTGGCGGAAAAATCGCGCATCACCGGTGCGGCGAAGGAGACCAGCCGGCGGATCGGCGCGTGGAAATGCGCCAGCCCGAACATCTTCAGCGTCAGCGAAAAACGGTCGCCATCAAGCCGCTGCACGTAACCCCGGCGCACCAGCCGGTCCAGCATGCGGTAAAGTTCGTTCGGGCTCTTTCCGATGGATTTGGCGATCTCGATCTGCGTCAGCCCGCCATCGGTGCGGGCCAGAAGTTCGAGAATGTCCAGACCCTTGTCGAGGGCGGGGGCGCGGTATCTTTCGCTGTCGTCGTCGGTCATCTGGCCTCGAGGATGGTTCACATGGTCGCCGGTAAGGAGGGCGGCCTGAAAATAGGCTTGCCCGAGACCGGCGAACCGCGCAAGTCTGCTTGACGCCATATGAATACCGCGTTTACATATGAATTGTCGATCCATATTTGAGATCATCGAAATTTAGCGGCCCGTCCATAAAGGGTGGGTGCGCCTTAGCGGGAGGCTATTTATGGTGCAGGATTTTAACGGCCGGACAGTGGTGATCACCGCCGCCGGCCAGGGTATCGGCCGGGCCACGGCGGAGCGTTTCGTATCGCTCGGCGCGCGTGTCATCGCCACCGATATCAACGAGCAGGCGCTTTCGACGCTCAAGGGCGCTGAAACCCGGGTTCTGAACGTGCTGGATGGCGATGGCGTCAAGGATTTCGCCGCCGATATTGGCCATGCCGACGTGCTATTCAACTGCGCCGGTTTCGTGCATGCCGGCACCATTCTGGACTGTGAAGAGAAGGACTGGGATTTCTCCTTCGATCTTAATGCCAAGGCCATGTACCGCACCTGCCGCGCCTTCCTGCCCGGCATGCTGGAAAAGGGCAAGGGCGCGATCGTCAACATGTCGTCGGTTGCTTCCAGTGTGAAGGGCGTGCCGAACCGCTTCGCCTATACGGCTTCCAAGGCGGCCGTGGTGGGTCTCACCAAGGCGATCGCCGCCGATTTCGTCACCAAAGGCATTCGCTGCAACGCCATCTGCCCAGGCACGGTCGACAGCCCGTCCCTGCATGACCGCCTGCGCGCCACCGGCAATTACGAGCAGGCATTGGCCGACTTCATCGCCCGCCAGCCGATGGGCCGCATCGCCACGCCGGAGGAAATTGCGGCGCTCGTGACTTATCTCGCTTCGGACGAAGCAGGTTTCACCACCGGCCAGATCCATGTGATCGATGGCGGCTGGACGGCCTGATTATCGGCAGGAGAAAAGAGAGGCGACCGGCGTAAAACCCGGTCGCCTTTTTCGTTCAGACGACCGCGCTTCCGGCCATCAGGGCAAGCACGAGGAAGACCAGGAAGATCACCACGGCGATGAAGAACAGAATGCGGGCCACGCCCGCTGCCGCCGCGGAAATGCCGGTAAAGCCGAATACGCCTGCGATCAAAGAAATAACAAAGAAAATAAGAGCCCATTTCAGCATGGCGCTTCCCCTTTTGCGTAATTATCCCGAGCCCGCCGCGCCGCGACAGGCTCGGTAAAATGACGCGCAAAAGGCGAAAATGTTCCACTCGCCCGCAAAAATCGTTCTTTTACAAGCCTGTCTCACCGGCAGCATCGATCTGGCGGGCTTTCCAGGTGGTGCGGATGAAGGTTGCGACGAAAGCAAGGCTCATGAACAGCACGATGGTGGGGGCAGGGGCGCTATCGATCAGGAAGCTCAGCCATATGCCCGCCAGCGATGAGCCGATCGCCACCGCAATGGCCACCAGCAGCATGGCGGAGAAGCGCCGTGTCAGCAGGAAGGCGATCGCGCCCGGCGCCACCAGCATGGCGACCGAGAGGATAATGCCCACCGCCTTCAGCGCGCCGACGACCGTAAGCGACAGAACCATCAGCAGGCCGTAATGCAGGACACGCACCGGCAGGCCGATGGCTTTTGCATGCTGCGCATCGAAGGCGTTGACCAGCAGGTCCTTGCGCAGGATGCCGAGGAACAGTGTTGCGAAAAGCGCGATCAGGCCGGTCTCCAGCATGTCTGACGGCGCAATGCCCAGCATGTCGCCGAAGAGGATATGGTCGAGATGCACATCGCTCTGCACCTTCACATAAAGCACCAGCCCCAGCCCGAACATGCCGGAAAAGACGATGCCGAGCACCGTATCTTCCTTGATGCGGCTGTTTTCCTTGATGAAACCGGTGCCGAGCGCGCAGATCATGCCGGCGATGAAGGCGCCGATGGAGAGCGGTATGCCGACAATATAGGCCACCACCACGCCGGGCAGCACGGCATGGGAGACGGCATCCCCCATCAGCGACCAGCCCTTCAGCACCAGGAGACAGGAGAGCATCGCCATCGGCACCGCGATCATCAGCGTGATGACGAAGGCATATTGCATGAAAGGCAGCTGGAACGGCAGGAGCGCCAGTTCGAAATATTCGCTCATGGCGTTTCTCCGAGCGCCTTGCGGGCCTTGGCTCTGGAAGCGAGAAGCCCGTGTTTGGGTGCAAAGACGAAGGCGGCAAGGAAGATCGCCGTCTGCAGCACGACGATGACGCCGCCGGTCGCGCCATCGAGGAAATAGCTGAGATAGGCACCGACGAAGCTGGTGGCCGCGCCGATGATGAGGCTCATCAGGATCAGCCGCTCGAAACGGTCGGTCAGGAGATAGGCGGTGGCGCCCGGCGTCACGACCATGGCGACGACGAGGAAGGCCCCGACCGTCTGTAGCGCCGCAACCGTGGAGGCGGCGAGCAGGGTGAAGAAGATCACCTTCAGCACTTCCGGCTTCAGTCCCACGGTGCGGGCGTGGTTTTCATCGAAGAACACCACCATGAAGTCACGCCATTTCAGCGCCAGCACGAGAAGGCTGATGCCGCCGATCAGCGCCAGCTGGATGGTGTCTTCGGCGGTGATCGCCAGAATATTGCCGAGCACGATGGTCTGGATATTGATCGAGGTCGGCGAGAGCGAAACCATGAACAGGCCAAGCCCGAAAAACGAGGTGAAGATCAGCCCGATGATCGCGTCTTCCTTCAGCCTTGTCTTCTGGTTCAGGAACAGCATGGAGCCGGCCGCCAGCCCGCCGGAGAGGAAGGCACCGAGCGAAAAGGGCAGGCCCAGCATATATGCGCCCGCCACGCCCGGAACGATGGCGTGGGAAAGCGCATCGCCGATCAGCGACCAGCCCTTCAGCATCAGATAGGCGGAGAGAAACCCGCAGACGCCCCCCACCAGCGCGCTGACCCAGATGGCGTTCAGCATATAGCCATAGGTAAAGGGCTCAAGAAGGCTGTTTATCATCGAGTTTTTCCTTCGGAGCCTCGGGGTTGCGCCCGTTCTGGCCATTCTTGCCGTAGATCACGAAGGGTCGCTCGTCATCGGTGATGACCTTTACCCGGCGCGGATCGGCGTCGTTGTGCAGGTCGGCCCCGCCAAGCACGAAGTGGCGCAGGCTGCCGCCAAAGGCCTTTTGCAGGTTTTCCTCGTTGAAGGTATCCGCCGTCTTGCCCGATGCCAGAACCGTGCCCTTGACGAAGACGGCGCGGTCACAGAATTCCGGCACGCTGCCGAGATTATGGGTGGAAACCAGCATGACCCGGCCCTCATCCCGCAGCGCTTTCAGAAGTGCTACGATCTGCTCTTCCGTCGTCACGTCGACACCGGTGAAAGGCTCGTCCAGCAGGATGACCTGGCCTTCCTGCGCCAGCGCGCGGGCCAGAAACACCCGCTTCTTCTGTCCGCCGGAAAGCTCGCCGATCTGGCGTTTGCGATAATCGAGCATGTTGACGCGTTTCAGCGCTTCTTCCACCATCTGGTGATCGCGTTTCGAAGGGATGCGCAGGAAATTCATGTGGCCGTAACGGCCCATCATCACCACATCCTCCACCAGCACCGGAAAGCTCCAGTCCACTTCTTCGGCCTGCGGCACATAAGCCACGAGGTTTTTCCGGAGCGCCTCCTTCACCGGCAGATCGAAAATCGAGACGGAACCGGCGGCGAGCGGCACAAAACCCATGATCGCCTTGAAAATCGTGGACTTGCCGGCGCCATTGACGCCGACAAGTGCAGTGATCGTTCCGCGGGGGATGGAAAAGCTGGCGTTTCTTAATGCGGTGTGGCCGTTTCGATAGGTCACTGTCGCATTTTGAACCGTCAGGCCGCCGCCGGATTTTTTACTGCCCATTCTCATGAAGACAGTCCC
Source organism: Agrobacterium tumefaciens (assembly GCA_017744915.1). Taxonomy (GTDB): domain Bacteria; phylum Pseudomonadota; class Alphaproteobacteria; order Rhizobiales; family Rhizobiaceae; genus Agrobacterium; species Agrobacterium tumefaciens_I. Next base: position 218,182 of record JAGIAH010000005.1, on the reverse strand, counting down.
TTGGCGATGGTTTCGCTCGTCACGCGCAGAAGGTCCAGATAGGTCGGAACCGGGCCGTCCGCTTCGCTCAGCGAATCCACATAGAGGATGCCGCCATAGGCCGCGCCGGTTTCCTTGGCCACCTGCTGGGCGGGATCGGCGGAAACCGTGCTTTCGCTGAAGATGACCTGGATATTGTGTTCGCGCATGGCGTCGATCACGCCGCGCACCTGCTGGGGCGTTCCCTGGCTGTCGGCATTGACCGGCCACAGGAACAGTTCCTTCAAGCCGAAATCGCGGGCGAGATAAGAAAAGGCGCCTTCACTCGTCACCAACCAGCGCTTGTCTTCGGGAAGAACGGAAAGCGTGTCGCGGATCGGCTGCACGGTGGCCTTGATCTTGTCCGAATAAGCCTTGGCATTGGCGGCGTAGACATCGGCATGGGTGGGGTCGATTTCGGCAAGACCCTTGCGGATATTTTCCACATAGATCAATGCGTTATCCGGCGACATCCAGGCGTGCGGATTGGGTTTTCCCTGATAGGCGCCACCGCTGATGGCCATGGGTTCCACGCCCTCGCTCACCGTCACGCTCGGCACGCCGGAAAGGTTGGCCAGGAACTTCTCGAACCACAATTCCAGATTGAGTCCATTGCGCAGCACCAGATCGGCCTTGCGGGCCTTCAGAATATCGCGGGGTGTCGGCTGGTAGTTGTGAATTTCGGCGCCGGGCTTGGTGATGCTTTCCACATTGGCCGCATCGCCCGCAACGTTGCGCGCCATATCGGCGATGATGGTGAAGGTGGTTACGACCGTCGGTTTTTCCTGCGCGAGGGCCGCGCCGGGGAGAAGAAGCGAAAAGGCGAAAACAGCATGCCGGATTTTTTGAAAGTTCACGGGGCTCACCAGATTTTGTTGCGACTAATTCGCAATACCATCCGTTATAAAATCACACTTGTCAACGCTATTGCAAATCATTCGCAAATTAGTGCAATTTCACGAATGTCTGAAAATGGTGCGTTTTTGCCGGCGCCGCGCCGGTTGGATTAAACTTTTTTCAATGAGAAAGCGGCACTATCGCAAGGCTCGGACAGCGACGTCCGGAGCTTGTCCCACGTGTGTTCCTCATCCTTCGAGCCACGTTTTGGGGTGAGGGCGATAGGCGGGGTACTTGATGTCAGGATGTTGCGGGTGAAAGCTGTATTCGGACGAATGCGGTTTTCGCGCAAGCTCGTTATGATTGGAGGCGGGATCCTGCTTTTGGCGGGCGCGACCGGCTCTGCTGCCGTGTTCATCGGCAGCGAGCGGCTGCTTGGCCCATCCTATGCTTCCACCAACGGGCTTTCCTGCGACGCAGTCCAGACGGTTAATATCCGCAAGAACGGCGCATTATGGGTGCGCAAATTCATCCGCACCGAAGGTGGCAACGGCACGGAACGGCTGAAGACCGCGCTGCGCGTCGCCAGGGCGGTTTACGACAGGCAGAAACCCGATCTGGTTCAGGTTTCTGTGCTGGACAAGAACGGCCCGCAATTGCGCTCGGAAATGCGCGGCCGGGCGATTGCCGCACAGGTCGTCTTCATCCCGGATCCCGCCAAGATTCCCGAGGGGGCCGAAGCCCGGCGTTATTCCGCCTTTTATTACGATGGCGCGGCCAATGGCAGCGGCCAGTTTTACGGGCTGCGCATCGATCTGCCGCTCGAAGACACCGAAACCATGGCGGCAAGCCTCAGCGATTCCGCCGATTGCGAGGCGCCTGCTTCGGAAGCCGGCGCTGAAGGCCATGACGGCAAGGCCGCCAAAGGTGCGGCTGCTCATGGCGAAAGCAAGGGTGAAGCTGGCGGCGACCACGGTTCCACGCCGGTGGAGAAAGATGAGGGCGGAGCCCATGGCGACCCCCCATCTCCACAGGCCCATGGCGAACCTGCCGCCGATGAACTCCTGACCTCGACGCCGGAGGCCGATGGCGGCAGCATCTTCAGCCTGTCCTATCTGAAATCGCTGATCTTCGGAAAAGGCTCGACCACCGCGCAGGCGGCGGAGGAAAAGCCGGCTGGCGAAAATGCCCCGGCGGAAGAACCGGGTGCGAAGGAAAAGGCGCCGGGACACTAAGAAGCGCGGACCGTTTGCTCCCGAAGCCGTTGCAGGGCTTCATCCTCCGAACTGGTCAGGTTTCAGGCCCGATTCGCAAGCGGCCGATTGGATTTGGAAATTTCCGGCGCTTACCGACAATTGCCGGAGAGAAATTCTGCGACAGGGCGGCAAAGGCGGCAATCCGGGCGATCAGTTTTTCCCGGTCGCTCTTGGTCACGGATTGATAGCTTTTGATGTTGTCGATGTAGTCGGTCAGCCATTCTTCGTATTTGCCGTCGTTCCAGACGCGCTCGGTCGCTAACACCGCGTCTTCCAGCCGGTCATAGGCAACCAGCGCACGTCGCCAGCGATGCTCGTCAAAATCCAGCGCGCCATTGGCAAAGAGTGACCCGACCTCAAGGCCGTAGCTCATCAGTTTCGCCGAGCGCTCCGGCGGCATGGTCAGGTTCAGCCCGCCTTCCTCCGGGGTGAGGAAGACGCGCGCGATGCGCTCTCTCTGCCCCGGCATGGTGGCGAGGGATTGGTCCTGCCAGTCCTTCGCCGAACTGAGGATGCTTCCGAGGAAACCGCTCATTTTCTCCATCTTGTGAACGGGCACGCCTATTCCTTCACCGGCTGCCTGCGGAATCGTAACGCGCCTGCTGTTGCTGGCGACGGATTTCGGCAGCTCGTCGAGGCTGAGCGCGAAGGTGGGACGGGATGGCAGCAGGGCATCGAAAAGGTGGATCGGGAAGTTGCTGCTGATCCCGCCATCCGAGAACCAGATTTTCGCCTTGATGACGGGCGGCCCCTTGCTATCGATACGCCGCAATATGTCGAGCGTGCCGTGGTCATTGGTATAGGCCGGAATGGCCTTGAACAGCACCGGAAAGCTGAGGCTCATGCGTGTGGCGACGATGATCGGCAACTGGGCGGGCTCCGGGAAAGCCCTGAGCTCGGGAAAGCGGCCTCCGGGTGTCGCGATCTGCTTCAGCCAGTCCATCACGGCAGCCGGAAAGAGCTTGCTCCATTCTTTGGGCTCATAAGCCACCACGAGGTTCGTGGTGGGAAGCGTGTGGGGCCGCCGCATCGACAGATTCGTCGTGACCATCTTCAGGTTTATGCGCGGCTTTTCCGGATCGTCGCCTGCCAGATCACCAAAGGTGAGCGGCGGCGCCGTCGCGGCTTCGCTGCCGAAAGCAATGTCCTGGATCGACGCATGAAGCCACTCCGTCAGGCCCGGCGCACCCGTGCCGGGAACCGTCAATCCCGAACAGAAGCCGAATCCTTCCTGTGGCAACCGGTGGAAAACCAGCCAGGCGATCTGGGCGATAATTCCAATCAACAGCCCCACCAGCCCGCCGAGAATTGACCCGGCGCAACCTCCGCCCATCGCCCACAACGCACCGGCGCCAATTGCGATGCCCGCTATCGAGGCCAGCGGAAAAGCCAAGGGCAGGCCCAGCACCTTGCCCGGCCAGCCGCCGGCCTGTGCCCACAGCAGATATTGCATCAGCGGGCGAAAACGGCGATCCGGCTGGAAAAGCGTGCCCAGGATTTGGGGTATCGTATCGCAATGGGCCTGCAGGCGGGTAAATCCTTCCGGATCGCCTCTGACGGTGCGCGAATATTCCGCCGCCGCCGCGAAAGCCGCGGCAATCGCCCCGGCCGACGTGCCGCCTATCGAGCGGAAGCGATAGCGGCGCGCCAGTTCAAGGACGGCATAGGGATAAACGACACCGGAGGTGATGCCGCCCTTCATCACCACGTCGCATTCCTTTTCAGGTGCGGCGAACATATCGGGCAGGTATCTGGGAAGCTCATTCTCGGGCATGCGTATCTCCCCCACGGTCTCGTTAATCGAAAGCCGTCAAACACAATGCGAATGATGGAGAATGGGTATCACAAGTTGAAGTGAAGCCGCCAGTATATTCTACTGAAAGTTAAATAAACTTATTCGATCCGTTCACTGAAAATCGGATAACTACTTCGCTATGTCTTGTTTCTGGCAGAAAATCGACGGGAAGACGGGATGAAATCTCGTCACCTGCGCCGACGTCATCGTCGGGCCTGTGCCGCCGCTGTCCGGTTTAAATTCCGGATGACCCGCAGCCCTTTGAAGCGAGTGATGGAGCGGCAATAGTCTCTGGGTATCATCCTCGGGCTTGTCCAGAGGATGATACCGATTGATTTTATTCGACGGGATGAGATCCTCGGCACGAGGCCAAGGACGACGTCGGTGTGATTGGCGGCCGTGAGGCCGCCTGTGGTTTATTGGTTCAGTCCGCCTTGTTGCGGCGGGCCGGGAAAAGGATGACGTCGCGGATCGACGGGGCGTTGGTGAGCAACATGATCAGGCGGTCGACACCGATGCCGAGGCCACCGGCGGGCGGCATGCCCTGGTCGATGGCGTCGAGGAATTCGTCGTCCAGCTGCTTGTCCTTTTCGCCGCGGGCATGCGCCTGTTCCAGCTGTTCCACCATGCGGCGGCGCTGTTCTTCCGGATCATTGAGTTCGGAGAAGGCGTTGCCCACTTCCCAGGCGTTGCAATAGCTTTCGAAACGCTCGACGAGGCGCGGTTCGCCCGGTACTTCCTTGGCGAAGGGCGAAATGTCCTTCGGGAAATGCGTGACATGGCTCGGCTGGATCAGCGTGCCTTCCACCTTCTCTTCGAAGATGAAGGCAAGGCATTCGCCCCAGGTCCAGTCTTTCTCGACGGCAAAACCGGCAGCCTTGGCGGCAGCGCGGGCTTCTTCATCCGTCTTGATGGCGAGGAAGTCGATACCGGTCGCTTCCTTCACCGCATCCGGCATCGGCACGCGCTTGAACGGACCCTTGAAGGAGATCGTCTGGCCCTGGAATTCGACTTCGGTGGTGCCGTGCAGCGAGATTGCCAGCGTCTCGAACAGCCGCTCCACGAGACCCATGATGTCTTCGTAGTCGGCATAGGCCCAGTAGCACTCCATCATGGTGAATTCAGGATTGTGCCTTGTGGAAACGCCTTCGTTGCGGAAGTTGCGGTTGATTTCGAAGACCTTGTCGGAAAGGCCGGAAACCAGCGTGCGCTTCAGGAACAGTTCCGGCGCGATGCGCAGGTACATGTCCATCTTCAGCGTGTTGTGGAAGGTCTTGAACGGATCGGCCGTCGCACCGCCATAAACGGTCTGCAGCATCGGCGTTTCCACTTCGAGGAAGCCTTCGGCCTCCATGAAACGACGGATGCCGGAGAGGATCTTCGAGCGCTGCAGGAAGCGCAGCTTGGATTCCTCGTTGGAGAGGATATCGAGGTGACGCTTGCGGTAACGCAGCTCGATGTCGGAGACGCCGTGCCACTTTTCGGGCATGGGCAGCAGCGACTTGGTCAGCATGGTGATTTCTTCGGCGTTGATCGTCAGCTCGCCGCGCTTGGTGCGGCGCACCTTGCCGGTGACGCCGATGATGTCGCCGATATCGATCATCGGCAGCAGGTTACGGGCCGCTTCCGGCGTCGTGTCCTTGTGGGAGAAGATCTGCACCTTGCCCGAGGCGTCATGGATATCCATGAACATGCCGGAATTGCGCGAGGAATAAACACGACCCGCCACCGTCACCGTATCGCCGGTCTCGACGTCGGCTTCGATATCGGCATATTTTTCCGCAAGCTCGGCATTGGTCAGCGTGCGGTGGAAATGCGCCGGATAGACGTCGCCGATCTGTTCGCGCAGCAGCGCAAGCTTCTGGCGGCGCACTTCGGTGGCGTCGGAGGAGAGGGCGGTGGTTTCGGTTGTCTTGTCGTTCATTGTGTTCGCCTTTAGCGGACTTGTTCGTTGCGGTTACCCTTGGCGCTCTGGGTTACCCCCTCTGTCCTGCCGGACATCTCCCCCACAAGGGGGGAGATCGACAAGCGGCTGGCACCTTGCCCAAGAAACGAGCGGGTTCAGCACCTGATCTCCCCCCTTGTGGGGGAGATGCCCGGCAGGGCAGAGGGGGGTACCCCAAGCAGAGGGGTATATTTCAGTGTGCTGCCGTCACCGCCAGCACATAACTATCAGCTTCCACTGCCAACCATCGTGGCCACAACGGCAATCGCAGCCTTCAAACGCTGGCGCACGACCGAGCGGCCGAGCAGCGCCATCGAGTCAAACAGCGGCAGCGAGCGCGAGGAACCGGACATGGCAACAAAAAGCGGCGGCGTGACGACGCGCAGCTTCTTGCCCGTGCGTTCGGCAACATCGCGCAGCTCGGCTTCGATGGCCTCCACGTTCCAGTCCGGCATCTTTTCCAGATCGGCTGCAACGGTGGTGAGGATCTCGTGGATTTCCTCCGGTTTGCTTTTCAGCCCGGCAAAGGACGCCGGCGTCAGGCCGGCATCGCTTGCGAGCAGGAAGCCGGCAAGGTTCGGCAATTCACCGAGCTTGGAAATGCGGCTCTGCGAAAGCTTCAGGCCTTCGGTCAGGCGGGAGTTTTCCATCGCCCATTCCAGAGTCCGGGCAATGAACTCTTCCGGCGAAAGCTTTTCACGCAGCCAGCGGCCATTCAGCCAGTCCAGCTTCTGGATGTCGAAGATGGCGCCGGCCTTGGACAGCGCTTCCGGGTCGAACTTTGCGGCGAGCTCGTCCATGGTCAAAAGCTCTTCACCTTCGGCGATCTGGATGAAGAACAGGCCGAGGAAGTTCATCAGCGCTTCCGGCAGGTAACCGAGCGCGGAATAATAAGAGATCGAGGTCGGGTTCTTGCGCTTGGAAAGCTTCGACTTGTCGGCGTTGCGCATCAGCGAAAGATGCATGAACACCGGCTGATCCCAGCCGAAATAACGGTAAAGCAGAATGTGCTTGGGCACAGACGCCAACCACTCTTCGCCGCGCGCCACATGGGTGATCTTCATCAGATGGTCGTCAATGACGTTTGCCATGTGATAGGTCGGCATGCCGTCGGCCTTGATCAGCACCTGCATGTCGACCGAATCCCACGGGATCGAGACATCGCCATAAACGCCGTCGTGGAAATCGCACGAACCTTCGGTCGGGATTTTCATGCGCACGACATTGGCCTCGCCGGCGGCAACGCGAGCGGTGACTTCCTCGGCCTTCAGGTTGAGGCAATGGCCGTCATATTTCGGCGGCTTGCCGCTGGCGCGCTGGGCTTCGCGCATTTCTTCCAGCCGCTCGGGCGTGCAGAAACAGCGGAAGGCGTGGCCTTTTTCCAAGAGCTCTTCGGCATAGGGCCAATACATGGCCTTGCGCTCGGACTGGCGATAGGGGCCGTAAGGGCCGCCGACATCGGGGCCTTCCGACCAGGTGAGGCCGGTCCAGCGCAGCGCTTCCAGCACTTTCTGCTCATATTCAAGGGTCGAGCGGGTGGCGTCGGTATCCTCGATGCGCAGGATGAACTCGCCGCCATGTTTCTTGGCGAAGAGATAGTTGAACAGCGCGATGTAAGCCGTGCCGACATGCGGCTCGCCGGTGGGGGAAGGTGCAATGCGGACGCGAACGCCGGAAGTGGTCATGAAATTCACTCGTCGTGACGTGGAAGTGACATCGGGGCGGTTCACCCTGATATCACGGAGTTTTCGTTTGGATGCGGCAGGACATCATGTCGAAAGGCGAAAAGAAAGTGCCTTTTTCATATTCCCGTTCGGCTTCGGCTTAGGCCATATTCTGCCGCAGGCGTCAAGGAAATATGGAGTCCCGAGGGGTTGGCCGGTCCTGCCGCCCGGCCTCAGTTCACCGGCCAGACGTAAAGCAGCATGGGAATGCTGGCGATGACGATCATGATCGACAGCGGCAGGCCGAGGCGCGGATAGTCGCTGAAGCGGTAGCCGCCGGGGCCCATGACCAGCGTGTTGCACTGGTGGCCGATGGGGGTGAGGAAATCGCAGCCTGCGCCGATCGCCACGGCCATCAAAAAGGCCTCCGGCCGGAAACCGAGGGTCGTGGCGAAACCGGCGGCGATGGGCCCCATGACCAGCACGGTGGCGGCATTGTTGAGGAAGGGCGTCACCGCCATGGCGGTCAAAAGGATCATGCCGAGCGCTGCAAACGGTGGCAGGCCCTGCGCCGCATGGCCGAGCCAGGCGGCGATCAATTCGCTGGCGCCGCTTGTCCGCAGCGAGTCACTGACTGGAATGAGGGCGGCAAGCATGACGAGGATCGGCCCGTCGATGGATTTATAGACTTCGGTTAGCGGTATCGCGCCGACGACGATCATCAGGAAGGCGGCGGCGAAAAAGGCGACGGAGACCGGCACCAGCCCGCTGCCGGCGGCAATCATGGCGGCGGCCAGAACGATGAGGGGCAGAAGCGCGCGGCGCTGCACGCCGAGCAGGATTTCCCGCTGCGCCAGCGGCAAGAGCGAAAATTCCTGCAGCACCTGCGGCAGGTTCTTGCGGCTTCCCTGCAAAAGAATGACGTCACCCGCCTGCAATGTCAGTTCGGAAAGCCGCTGGCTGACGCGCTGGCCGCGGCGGCTCACCGCGATGAGATTGACACCGCGCGTATAGGAAAGTGACAGTTCGCGCGCGGAAATGCCGCTCAGCACCGATTCATTGCTGATCACCGCTTCCATGGAAATGAGGTCGGCGGTTTTCTGGCCGTTCTCCGTCAGCGGCTTGCCGGACAGCAAAAGCTTCGCCTGCGAGACGATGCGGTCGAGCCCTTCCGGCCCGCCTTCGAGAAGAATGGTGTCGCCCGCCTTCAGCGTTACGTCGGGGAAGGGCGAAATGCGCCGCGGCCCGCGCAGGATCGTGCTGGCGATCACGCCGCCATCGGCCTGTTTCAGCAATTCGCGCAGCGGCTTTTCCGCATAGGTGCTGTCGGCGGGCAGCGTCGCTTCGGCGGTATAGGCGGACTGGTCGAGAATATCCTCCACCGAGGCCTGCTGGCGGTTGCGCACTGGCAGCAGCCGGTAACCGAAGGTCAGGAAAATGATGCCGATGACGGTCAGCCCCGCACCGACGGGCGTGAAATCGAACATGGTGAAGCTCTGCCCGGTCATCTCCTCACGCAGGCGGGAAACGACGATATTGGGCGAGGTGCCGATCTGCGTCATCAGCCCGCCCAGCAGTGCGGCAAAGGCCATGGGCATCAGATAATAGGAAACCGGGCTGCCGGATTTGCGGGCGAACTGGAAGGCGACCGGCATCATGATGGCGAGCGCGCCGATATTCTTGATGAAGGCCGACATGATGGCGACGACGATCATCAGAAAGGCCAGTTGCAGGCTCTTGGAATGCATTTCCGGGAAATATTTCTTGATCGTCATATCGACGATGCCCGACCGCGCCACGGCGGAACTGACGATCAGCGCGCTGCCGACGATGATGACGATATCGTCGGAAAAACCGGAAAAAGCCCGGTCGAATGGCACGACACCCACCGCCACCGCCACCAGCAACGCACTGCAGGCAATGACGTCGTAACGGAACCTGTCCCAGATGAACGCGACCATCATGCCGGCGATGACGGTGAAGGCGAGGATCTGGTCTGTCGTCATGCTTGCTCATGCTTTCGAAGGAGAGGCACCGGTAGAGGGCTCTATCGGTGATGATATCGAAGAACGCAAGGCGAGGTCATGCGGTTCCTTGGCTGGAACTGAGGATGCAAGAATTCTCCGTCATGCCGGACTCGATCCGGCATGACGGAAGGACGTGCGGTCAATGCGTCTCGCCCGCTTCCGCCTTCTTGCGGCGGCGCGCGTTGCGGGCCAGCATGTTGAGCAGTTCCACCAGTGCCGAAAACGCCATGGCGGCATAGACGTAACCCTTCGGAACATGGAAGCCCATGCCTTCGGCGATCAGCGTCGTGCCGATCATCATCAGGAAGGCGAGCGCCAGCATGACGATGGTGGGGTTGCGCTCGATGAAGTTGGCGAGCGGCGTTGCAGCCAGCAGCATGACGGTGACGGCGACGATGACCGCGACGATCATGATCGGCAGATGTGGCGTCATGCCCACGGCGGTGATGATGCTGTCCACCGAGAAGACGAGGTCGAGCAGCAGGATCTGGCCGATGGCGGCGCCGAAATTCATGCCCACAGGGCCGCCCACCATGTCTTCCTTGTGGTCTTCCGGGTCGACATTGTGGTGGATTTCCTTGGTGGCCTTCCACATCAGGAAGAGACCGCCGGCGATCAGGATCATGTCCTTCCACGAGAAGGCGTGGCCGAAGAGTTCGAAGACCGGCGTGGTGAGCTGCACGATCCATGCGACGGTGCCGAGCAGGCCAAGGCGCATGATGAGCGCAAGGCCTATACCGATCTTGCGGGCTTTTTCACGCTGTTCGGGCGGCAGCTTGTTGGTGAGGATCGAGATGAAGATCAGGTTGTCGATGCCGAGCACGACTTCCATAACGATCAGGGTGACGAGCGCCACCCATGCGGCGGGATCAGATAGAAGAGGGAGAACGGACTCCATCAGGTAGGTTTTCCTTTCAGCAACAAGGCCAGCCGAAACATTCGGTGGGTGGAATTTATAGCGCAATACGCGAGAAACAAGGAGATGATGGCTCCGGAGCGCAAGATTTCATCGAAATTTCGCGCAGGCCGCGTATTGGCGTTCACGCCGTTGCTGAATGATCTCAGGCCTTGTCGGTTCCGTAAGCGGCCATGAATACGTTGATGGCGCTGCCGATCACCCGGTCCAGTTCCTCGTCGGGAACCGGGCCTTCCAGCTCGCCGAACAGCCGGAGCTTGAAGAAGGTGCCGGTGGAAAGCTCGATATATTGCCGGGCGGCCAGCTCAGGGTCGTCCACCTTTAGGTGGCCGATCTCGACCTGATGTTCGATGAAATCCAGAAGCACGGTGCGCACATTGTTCGGCGCGGAGAGGAAAAAACGCTGCGCCAGTTTCGGCATGCGGTCGATGACGCCGATCACCGAACGCATGGCCGGAATCATGTCGGAACAGATCATCTTGTTGGCAAAGGCCTTGCCGAACTGTTCCAGCCCCTCGCGCACCTCCTCGGTGCCCTCGAGAATATGGCGCATGGAGGTGGCGAATTCGTTGCGGTGATGGTCGACGAGGGCGACGAACAGATCCTCCTTGTTGGAGAAATAGACATAAATCGTGCCCTTGGAAACGCCGGCTTCCCGCGTGATGTCGTTCATGCTGGCCGCGTCGAAGCCCTTGCGTTTGAACACACGCCAGGCGCCCGCCAGAATCTGATCGCGTTTGGCGGGGTCTTCACCCGCCGCAAAACGCCCGGCGGTATTGCCCGGACAGCCCGTTTCCGTTTCCGTCTCCATATCCCTGTCTTCACCTGCCATCACTGATGCTCCTTAGCATCGGAATGACGTAAAAAAAATTAACCGAACGTCGAACCAATCGGTTCGATAACACTTGATATGTGTCAGGAAAGAGATTATGTCAATCGAACCGAACGGTTCAGTTCGAAAAATTTTCTTCAATCTATCACGGTAATCTCTCATGTCGGCCCAGAAGAATAGCGCGGTTCGCGCCGCCAACGATGCGGAAGAGGTGGATGTTTCCGCCAAGGCCGAGACCTCTCCCGCAAAGCCGGTTGAGGCTTCGCCCCAGCAGCCGCCCCAAACCGTTGCAGCACCGAAGGCCAAGAAGCGTTCGCCGCTTCTGCCGATCTTCGCCCTTGCCCTTTTGGCCGGTGCCGGCTGGTATGGTTATAACTGGTGGATCGATGGCCGCTTCATGGTCTCGACGGACGATGCCTATATAGAAGGTGATATCGCCGTCATCGCACCGAAGGTCTCCGGTTATGTCGCCAAGGTGAATGTGGTCGAGAACCAGGAAGTCAAGGCGGGTGATCCGCTGGTGACGCTGGATGATGGCGATTATCGCATCGCGCTCGAGCAGGCCGAGGCGCAGATCCGCACGGAAGAACTGTCGCTGAAGCGCATCGATGCGCAGATCGTCGGCGGCGAAGCCGCGCTGGAACAGGCTGTTGCCCAGAAGGGCGCGCTGGATGCCGCGCTTCGCGGTGCCGAAATCACCCAGAAGCGCGCGAGCGAGTTGCAGGCGAAGGACGTCGGCACGGTTGCCGCTTCCGACAATGCGCAGGTCGCGCTGGACCAGGCGAGGGCGAATGTTGTCGCAGGCGATGCTTCCATCTCCTCGGCCAAGGCCAATGTCGAACTTCTGCGTGCCCAGCGCGAGGAGGCCGAAAGCACCATCCGCTCGCTGCAGCTTTCCCGCGACAAGGCGGCCCGCGATCTTGCCTTCACGGTTCTGAAGGCGCCCTATGATGGCGTCATCGGCAATCTGGCGGTGCAGACGGGCGATCTGGTTTCGGTCGGCAAGCGTCTGGCTTCGCTGGTGCCGATGAACGAGCTTTATATCGACGCCAATTTCAAGGAAACGCAGCTTGCCCGCGTCGTGCCCGGTTCGAAGGTGCGCGTGCATGTCGACGCATTTGACGATGCGACGATCGAAGGCACGGTGCAGTCGATCTCGCCCGGTTCCGGCTCGGTCTTCTCCATGCTGCCGCCGGAAAATGCCACGGGCAACTTCACCAAGGTCATCCAGCGTGTGCCGGTGCGCATCGTCTTCTCCGGGGAAGACCTCGCCAAGCATAATCTGCGCGCGGGCCTGAGCGTCGTTGTCGATGTCGATACGCGCACGGCGCCGGAAACCACCAGAACGGCGCAAGCCAATCCGGAAGCCAAGTAAGGCGCGTCTTTGACGCACCGTTGAGGGCAAGATCATGGCGGCTACGGTTGTCGGTACGGGCGGGGCGTCCATCCCCGCCGATCCCCCGATGGACAGGCGCAGGCTCATCGCGTTCTTCGCGATGGTCTTCGGCATGTTCATGTCCATTCTCGACATTCAGATCGTCTCCGCCTCGCTTGCGGAAATCCAGGCCGGCCTCGGTGCCGGCTCGGATGAGATCGCCTGGGTGCAGACCTCCTATCTGATCGCGGAAGTGATCATGATCCCGCTTTCGGGCACGCTGGCGCGCATTCTCTCCACGCGCGTGCTCTTCGCCACCTGTGCTGCGGGCTTCACCATATCGAGCGCGCTCTGCGCCACTGCCACCAATATCGACCAGATGATCGTCTATCGCGCGATCCAGGGCTTTATCGGCGGCGGCATGATCCCTTCGGTCTTTGCGGCTGCCTTTACGATCTTCCCGCCCTCGAAGCGCTCCGTCGTCTCGCCGATCATCGGTCTGGTCGCCACGCTTGCGCCGACCATCGGCCCGACGGTTGGCGGTTATCTCTCCAATGCCTTTTCCTGGCACTGGCTGTTCCTCGTCAACATCATTCCCGGCATCATCGTCACCATCCTTACCTGGAGCCTGATCGATTTCGACAAGCCGGAAAAGTCGCTCTGGAAGAAATTCGACTGGTGGGGGCTGATCTCCATGGCCGTCTTCCTCGGCTCGCTGGAATATGTGCTGGAGGAGGGCAATAACAAGGACTGGTTCAACGACGAGCATATCGTCCTGGGTTCCGTCGCTATGGTCATCGGCGCGGTGGTGTTCTTCTGGCGTGCCTTCAAGGTGGAATTCCCCGTGGTGGATATTCGCGCCTTCGCCGACCGCAACTTCTCCATCGGCTCGCTCTTCTCCTTCGTCATGGGCATCGGGCTTTACGGGCTGACCTATCTTTACCCGCTCTATCTCGGCCGGGTGAGGGGTTACGATGCGCTGATGATCGGCGAGACGATGTTCGTCTCCGGTCTTGCCATGTTCTTCACCGCGCCGATTGCCGGCAAGGTCTCCACCAAGCTCGACCCGCGGGCGATGATGGCGATCGGCTTCATCAGCTTCGGCTGCGGCACATGGATCATGACGCATGTGACGACCGACTGGGATTTCTACGAGCTGCTGATCCCCCAGATCCTGCGCGGTTTCGGCCTGATGATGTGCATGGTGCCGATCAACAACATCGCGCTCGGCACCCTGCCGCCGGCCCGTATCCGCAACGCGTCCGGCCTGTTCAACCTCACGCGTAACCTCGGTGGTGCAGTCGGTCTTGCCATCATCAACACCATGCTGTCGCAGCGCACGGACGACCATTATGTGCGGCTCGCCGAACATATCAGCTATTCCAACCCGAAGGCGCTGGAATGGCTGAACAGTGTGGGTGCCAACTACGATTCCTACGGGCTGGACGGCGCTTCCGTCGCGGTCAAGAAAATGGTTGGCATGGTCTCGCAGCAGGCATGGATTTTGGCCTTCGCGGATGTGTTTTTTGCGCTGACGATTTTGTTCTCCAGCCTGATCTTCATGACCGTGCTGATCCAGAAACCAAAAGCTGCGCCGCCGCCTGACGCCGCGCACTGACAAAAGAATCCCCTCCCATCCACCGCAGAGCTGGGGCCGTCGAAAATGACGGCCCCTTTTTTGTCGGGGCAATACCGCTCGCGCATGTGACAGGCGCGGAATGAATTCCGGAATCCCCCGGTTGATCGCATGGGACAACCGATGTATATGTTTCTTGAGGTACGTACCTCAAAAACGCTTCCGGCGGGAGATGGAAGCGGTCGGAAGGGTGATCGGCAGCGGCTTTGCCCTGCGGCTTGCGGCAGTTCAGGGAGGGATCATGACGGGCTTGCAACTCAATCCAGATTTTACCATTGCGGATGAACAGTCGCTTCGTGGCCTGTTCGAACCCACGCATTCGCTGGCGGTATTGAAGTGTCAGGAGACGCTTGGAGAGCACGCGCGGGAATTCATAAGGCGGTCTCCCTTCCTGTGCATCGGCACCCAGAATCTGGAAGGGAAGGCGGATGTCAGCCCTCGCGGCGATCCTTGCGGATTCGTGCAGGTGCTTGATGAACGTACCCTGGCGATCCCCGATCGGCCCGGCAATAATCGCCTCGATACGCTCAGCAATATCATCGCCAATCCCAATGTCGGGCTGTTGTTCATCGTGCCCGGCTTCGATGACACGCTGCGCGTTAATGGCCGCGCCACTCTGTCCCGGGATCCGGAACTGCTGAAGCGCATGAGCATCGCGGAGCGGACGCCCAGGCTTGCCATCGTCATAAGGGTGACCGAGGTTTTCATGCATTGCGCCAAGGCGTTCAGGCGCTCCCACCTGTGGGATCCGGCGCATTTTCAGCGCCGCGCGGAGATGCCTTCGCTCATCAAGATTATTCTGGACGAGACGACCGGCGCCCCGGCCAGCAAGGACGAAATGCAAAGGATGGACGATCAGCTGGAGCAGGATTACCGGCGGACGCTCTATTAAGCGCTACGCCGCGTCCAGCCGAATGGCGGCAAGGCGGGCGCCTGCATTGTCGGTTCGCCTGCCTTTTTTCGCCCCGAAATTTCCCTCCAGCCGGGGTGCAGCCTCTTCAACGACGATATGGCAGTGCGCCCGGCGGACGATTGATGAAATATGAGGTACGTACATCATTTTTCGGTTTACGACGGCCTCAAAGCTGGATATTCAAGAGGTGAGGGAGGAGCCATGAAGCCGACAGTTCACGATATTGCCGAACGCGCTGGCGTCAGCCTCGCCACCATCGACCGGGTGCTCAACATGCGCCCCGGCGTGCATGCCGCCACCCGCGCCCGCGTTGAAGCGGCGATTGCCGAGCTTGGTTATGTGCGCGATATCGCGGCGGCCAATCTTGCCAAGGGCCGCAATTATTCGCTGGTCTTCATCCTGCCGGGCAATGACAATTCCTTCATGGCGACGCTGAGGGCCGAGGTGCGGGCCGCTGCCGCCCGCGCGCATCTGGAGCGCACGGCGATCCGCGTCATCGAGGTGCCGCCCTTCAATGCGGCGGCGCTGACCGAGGCCCTGGAGGTTGCGCGGCGGGAAAAACCGTCGGGCGTGGCCTTTGTCGCCACCGATTCTGAAGATGTGGCCGAAGCCGCCGACCGGCTGGCGGAAGACGGCATTGCCACAGTGACACTGGTTTCCGATCTTTCCGGTTCGCGGCGTGATCATTATGCCGGTGTCGACAACGCCGCGGCCGGGCGCACGGCGGCGAGCCTGATGGGGCGTTTCCTTTCCGGACGCGGGGGCGATGTCGCGGTCGTTGCCGGCTCCATGCTGGTGCGCGACCATCGCGAGCGTCTGGAGGGTTTCCGCTCCGTCATCGAAAGCGAATTTCCGCAATTGCGGCTGCTGCCGGTGCTGGAGGGCAAGGATGACCCGGCGACCGTGGAGGCGCTGGTGGGCGGGGCGCTCGGCAATGCCGCGCTGTCAGGAGTTTACAGTCTCGGCGCGGGCAATCGCGGTCTCATCCGCGCGCTGAGAGCGCGGGGTGAGGACAGGCCGCTTTCGGTCATCGCCCATGAGCTGACGGAAAACACCGCCAATGCGCTGCGGGAAGGGGTGCTCGATGCCGTGCTCAACCAGGATGCCGGCCACGAGGTGCGCAGCGCCATCCGCGTATTGAAGGCGCGCGCCGATGGCCTGCCCGTCATCGCCGCGCAGGAACGTATCCGTATCGACATATTCCTCAGGGACAATCTTCCCTGAGCAAACCGCATGAAATTTGGCGCATGGAGCGCCGGAATGGAGAAATACATGTATCTCGGTCTCGATCTTGGCACATCCGGCGTCAAAGCCCTGCTGATGGGCGGCGATCAGAAAATCATCGGTTCGGCCAACGGCTCGCTGGATGTTTCGCGCCTGCATCACGGCTGGTCGGAACAGGACCCGGCGGACTGGATTGCCGCGACGAAAACCGCCGTTGCCGGCCTGAAGCAGAAGTTTCCGAAGGAGCTTGCCGCCGTGAAAGGCATCGGCCTTTCCGGCCAGATGCATGGCGCGACGCTGATCGATGCGGACGGCAAGGTGCTGCGCCCCTGCATTTTGTGGAACGACACGCGTTCCCATGCCGAAGCCGCCGCACTCGATGCCGATCCACGCTTCCGCAAGATCACCGGCAATATCGTCTTCCCCGGCTTTACCGCGCCGAAGCTCGCGTGGGTGGCGAAGAACGAACCTGAAATCTTCGCGAAAGTCGCCAAGGTCTTGCTGCCGAAGGATTATCTGCGGCTGTGGCTGACCGGCGAATATATCTCGGAAATGTCTGATTCCGCCGGTACCTCCTGGCTCGATACCGGTGCGCGCAAATGGTCCTCCGAGCTTCTCGCCGCCACCGGGCTTGATGAGAAACACATGCCGTCGCTGGTGGAAGGCACGGATGAGGCGGGCGTTCTGCGCGCTGAACTGGCTTCCGAATGGGGCATTTCCGGCCGTGTCGTTGTCGCCGGTGGCGCGGGTGACAATGCGGCCTCGGCCTGCGGCATGGGCACGGTGAAGGAAGGCCATGCCTTCGTATCGCTCGGCACATCGGGCGTACTTTTCGCCGCCAATGCGTCTTACCTGCCGAAGCCGGAAAGCGCCGTGCACGCTTTCTGCCATGCGTTGCCCAACACCTGGCACCAGATGGGCGTCATCCTTTCCGCGACAGATGCGTTGAACTGGTATTCGCGCCTCACCGGCCAATCCGCTGCCGATCTGACCAGCGAGTTGGGCGAGACGCTTCTCGCGCCGACCGGTGTTACTTTCGCGCCCTATCTCTCCGGCGAGCGCACGCCGCATAATGATGCTGCCATTCGCGGCTCCTTCATCGGCCTGTCGCATGAAAGTGACCGCAAGGCGCTGACCCAGGCCGTGCTGGAAGGCGTCACCTTCGCAATCAGGGATAATCTCGAAGCGCTGAAATCCGCCGGTACCTCGATTTCCCGCGTCACCGCCATCGGCGGCGGCTCGCGCTCGGCCTATTGGCTGGCCTCGATCGCTACCTCGCTCGGCGTACCCGTCGATATCCCTGCCGAGGGCGATTTCGGCGCGGCCTTCGGCGCCGCCCGCCTTGGCCTCATCGCCGCGACCGGGGCCGATCCGGTTGCCGTCTGCTCGCAGCCGGAGACGGCGCGGACGATCGAGCCGGTGGCGGCGCTGGCGGGTGCCTATGAGGAGGCTTACCGGCGGTATCACGCGCTTTATCCGGCTATTCGGGCGCTTTCGCATTGAGACACGGAGTGCGCGGTTTACCCCCCTCTGCCCTGCCGGACATCTCTCTCAAGCGGGGAGATCAGCAGGGCGCTGCCTCTCGCTCCATCTTCAGCCTCACGTGAGGACAAGAACTAACCGCGAGTCGATCTCCTCCCTTGAGGGGGAGATGTCCGGCAGGACAGAGGGGGGTGAGCAACACTCTCCAACCTATACCGAACACCAACCAAACCCACCCCAAGAGGAGGATCACCATGAGCACAGGTTTTTTCGGCGATATCGCCAAGATCAAATATGAAGGCCCCGACAGCACCAATCCGCTGGCTTTCCGTCATTACAATCCCGACGAGATCGTCGCCGGCAAGCGCATGGAAGATCACCTGCGTTTTGCGGTGGCTTACTGGCACACCTTCACCTGGCCGGGCGGTGACCCCTTTGGTGGCCAGACCTTCCAGCGCCCGTGGTTCGAAGACACGATGCAGGCCGCCAAGCTGAAGGCCGATGTCGCCTTCGAATTTTTCTCGCTGCTCGGTTCGCCATTTTATTGCTTCCACGATGCGGACGTGCGCCCGGAAGGCAAAAACTTCGCCGAGAATACGAAGAACCTCAACGAAATCGTTGATTATTTTGCTGAAAAGCAGGCCAAGACTGGCGTGAAACTCCTCTGGGGCACGGCCAACCTCTTCTCCAACCGTCGTTTCATGTCCGGTGCAGCAACCAATCCCGACCCGGATGTCTTCGCTTTCTCCGCCGCGACCGTGAAGACCTGCATGGATGCCACCAAGAAGCTTGGCGGCGCGAACTATGTTCTGTGGGGCGGTCGTGAAGGTTACGAGACCCTGCTCAACACCGATCTTTCCCGCGAGCTCGACCAGCTCGGCCGCTTCCTCAATCTGGTGGTGGAATATAAATACAAGATCGGCTTCGAAGGCACGATCCTGATCGAGCCCAAGCCGCAGGAGCCGACCAAGCACCAGTATGACTACGACGTCGCCACCGTTTATGCCTTCCTGCAGAAGAACGGGCTGGAAAAGGAAGTGAAGGTCAATATCGAGCAGGGCCACGCCATTCTCGCCGGCCATTCTTTCGAGCATGAGCTTGCCATGGCCAATGCCTTCGGCATTTTCGGCTCCATCGACATGAACCGCAACGATTACCAGTCCGGCTGGGATACCGACCAGTTCCCCAATAACGTGCCGGAAATGGCGCTTGCCTATTACCATGTTCTCGCTGGTGGCGGTTTCAAGAATGGCGGCACCAACTTCGATTCCAAGCTGCGTCGCCAGTCGCTCGATCCGCAGGACCTGCTGATCGGCCATATCGGCGGCATGGATTGCTGCGCCCGCGGCCTGAAGGCGGCGGCGAAGATGGTCGAGGACGGCGCGCTGTCGAAGCCGCTTTCCGAGCGTTACGCCAAGTGGGATTCTGCCGAAGCGCAGAAGATGCTGCGCGGCGAGCTGAAACTCGAAGAGATCGCGGCACTGGTGGAGCGTGAGGATATCAACCCCGAGCCGAAGTCCGGCCGCCAGGAATATCTCGAAAACGTGGTCAATCGTTACGTTTGATGCGATAAAAGGGGGCGGCGGCAGCGTTGCCCCTCATCGCCTCGCTTCGCTCCGGCACTTCTCCCCGGCGGGGAGAAGAACAAGCGTCACGCTCCTTGCCAAACGCGGGGGGCTCTGCACATTTCTTCCCCCCGCCGGGGAGAAGGTGGCCCGAAGGGACGGATGAGGGGGCTTGCTTGCGATCTTCTCCGAATGGCGAGGACAACTCTGTGCCATCCCTCCATCCTTTTCAGTTACTTTCGAAAAAATCCTTCCTCTCCCATCCCCATCACCCCATTTGGCCGCATCATTCTTCCCGCAACCGGAACGGAAGGGCGATACGCGCGGCGCCTTTCGCGAACCGGAGGCCGGCATCGACAAGCATGGTTCTGGCAAACCGTGTTTCGGGGAGGCGTCCCGCCGGGCCAGAGGCGGGAAGGGCTGATCGGATAGATGCCGTGAAAAGGCTGTAGACGACGGGCCGTGATTGCGGTCTGGGTGATGCGGCCCGGTGAATGCAAAACTTCCACCACTTCCCCATTTCACCCGCATTCGCCGGGCCTGTCTCCTGCGCCGCCGGCAGTGCCGTCGCGGTGGCATCTCCGCATGTAAAGCGCTTTGGACCTGTTAACTGCGCAGTCTGAAACGTTGTAGATTTCACGTCTCCCGACTGTACCTCGCAAGCGACATGGTCTAAACCGCTGCTGATCTTTTCACGCTCGATGGATGACGAAGGGCCTCTTAGATGACCGATCCCAAAGCGCTTGCTGCCCGTTTCCCCGGTGATTTCCTGTTCGGCGTCGCGACCGCCTCGTTCCAGATCGAAGGCGCAACCAAGGCGGATGGCCGCAAGCCCTCCATCTGGGATGCCTTCTGCAATATGCCGGGCCATGTCTTCGGGCGTCACAATGGCGATATCGCCTGCGACCATTACAATCGCTGGGAAGAAGACCTAGATCTCATCAAGGAGATGGGTGTCGAGGCCTATCGTTTCTCCATTGCCTGGCCGCGCATCATTCCCGATGGTTTCGGGCCGATCAACGAAAAGGGCCTGGATTTTTACGACCGCCTCATCGATGGCTGCAAGGCGCGCGGCATCAAGACCTATGCGACGCTTTACCATTGGGATCTGCCGCTGACGCTGATGGGTGATGGCGGCTGGGCCTCGCGCTCCACCGCGCACGCCTTCCAGCGTTATGCCAAGACCGTCATGGCCCGTCTCGGCGACCGGCTGGATGCGATGGCGACCTTCAACGAACCCTGGTGCGCGGTGTGGCTCAGCCATCTCTATGGCATTCACGCGCCGGGCGAGCGTAACATGGAGGCGGCCCTTGCCGCCATGCATCATATCAATCTCGCCCATGGTTTCGGTGTGGAAGCCTCCCGCCACGTTGCGCCGAAAGTGCCGGTAGGGCTCGTGCTGAATGCCCATTCCGTCATCCCGGCATCCGACAGCGAGGCTGATCTGAAAGCCGCTGAGCGGGCATTCCAGTTCCACAATGGCGCGTTTTTCGATCCGGTCTTCAAGGGCGAATATCCGGCCGAGATGATGGAAGCGCTTGGTGATCGCATGCCGGTCGTGGAGGCGGAAGACCTAGCCATCATCAGCCAGAAGCTCGACTGGTGGGGCCTGAATTATTACACGCCGATGCGCGTTGCCGACGATGCGACGCCGGGCGCGGAATTCCCCGCCACCACGCCGGCTCCCGCAGTCAGCGATGTGAAGACCGATATCG
The DNA here is from genome assembly GCA_017744915.1 of Agrobacterium tumefaciens. Classification (GTDB taxonomy): domain Bacteria; phylum Pseudomonadota; class Alphaproteobacteria; order Rhizobiales; family Rhizobiaceae; genus Agrobacterium; species Agrobacterium tumefaciens_I. The sequence continues at coordinate 196,982 of JAGIAH010000005.1, read as the reverse complement.
GCTGGGAGGTTTACGCGCCGGCGCTCAAGTCGCTGGTCGAGACCCTCTATAAGCGTTACGACCTGCCGGAATGCTACATCACCGAAAACGGTGCCTGCTATAATATGGGCGTCGAAAACGGTGCGGTGGATGACCAGCCGCGCCTCGATTATTACGCCGAACACCTCGGCATCGTCGCCGATCTCATCCGTGACGGATATCCGATGCGCGGTTATTTCGCCTGGAGCCTGATGGATAATTTTGAATGGGCCGAAGGTTATCGCATGCGCTTCGGTCTGGTGCATGTGGATTATGATACGCAGGTGCGGACACTGAAAAACAGCGGCAAATGGTATAGCGCGCTTGCCTCGGGTTTCCCGAAGGGGAACCACGGCGTGGCGAAGGGGTAAGACCTCTCCACCGTCATCCTCGGGCTTGTCCCGAGGATCTGCTGCCTACTGATTTTATTCAACGTGATTAGATTCTCGGCACAGGGCCGAGGATGACGTTGCGAGGATGCGCGGCGGGTGCGTCGAAAAGTTCTCTCCCCTTATTATCAGTTTTCCCAACTTTTTTATCGGTTACCTCGCGGTGCCTGCTTGCGCCCGGCGTCCCGTCTCCTATGTGAGACGGGCTACGAAGGCGTAGCGTCCGTTTCTGCCGGTCAAGGGGCAGGGCGGGCTGGTCCTCCCAGGGAAAACGAAGATGCTTATCGAAAAACTCAACTGGCGTTATGCCACCAAGAAAATGGATCCTGCCAAGACCGTGTCTGAAGACAAGGTCGAGCGCATTGTCGAGGCGGCGCGGCTTGCCCCCACCTCCAGCGGCCTGCAGCCCTTCGAAGTGATCGTCGTCACCGTTCCGGAAGTGCGCGCCAAGATCCGCGAGATCGCCTGGAACCAGGCGCAGGTGACCGATGGTTCGCATCTCTTGGTCTTTGCGGCATGGGATAATTACACCGAAGAGCGAATCAACCACATGTTCGATCTGGTCAATGAAGAACGCGGCATCAAGAATGAAGGCTGGGAAGCCTATCGCCAGATGCTGCTTACCACCTATCCGCAGCGCGACCAGCAGGTGAATTTCGAACACGCCGCCCGCCAGGCCTATATCGGCTTCGGCATGGCCGTGGCACAGGCCGCCTTCGAGGGCGTGGATTCCACCCCGATGGAAGGTTTTGATCCCGCCAAGCTCGATGAAATCCTCGGCCTGCGTGAAAAGGGCCTGCGCTCAGTCACCATCCTGCCGCTCGGTTATCGTGAGCCGGAAGGCGACTGGCTGGTGAACCTGAAGAAGGTGCGCCGCCCGGCCGAAGAATTCGTCAGCCGCGTCTGATTTCAAGCTATTCGCAAAAGCTTCACTGCCGCAGAGCCGTTATCACGGCTTTGCGGTAGATTTTTTCTCTCTTTTCAGATAATTGAAAAAACATCCCTGTTAAAAGGTGGCGTGTGCGGGCAAGTATGCGCCATCGAATTGCCGATCCCCGGCATTTCTGAGTGAAAGCCTGACGAAATGACCCGGAAAATCAGCTGTCATCGAATGTGCCCGAAGGCTGCATGAAGAGAGCGGTTCAGCACCGCAACAGGATTTTTTGAGACCCGATCCGTCACGCATTCCCAGAGTTCACAATGAGTTTTCCATCCAGTGCGGCCTCGCCCGCGCGTAAAGAACAGGCGGTCCCGGAAGGGGCGGCAAAGGAGCCGATGGTCGCGTTTGAAGGCGTGACCAAGACCTTTGGCGGCGCCGACGGCAAGCCCGGCTTCGCAGCCCTTGCCGGTATCGACTACACCGTACCGAAAGGCTCCATCACCGGCATCATCGGTCGCTCCGGTGCGGGCAAGTCCACGCTCATCCGGCTCGCCAACGGCCTTGAAAAGCCCTCGACCGGCCGTGTGGTCGTTGATGGCGTCGATGTCGCGGCGCTCGACGAAAAGAGCCTGCGCACGCTGCGCCGTTCCGTCGGCATGATCTTCCAGCACTTCAACCTTTTGTCCTCACGCACGGCTTTCGACAATGTGGCGCTGCCGCTTGAAATCGCCGGCCTGGGCAAGAAGGAGATCGAAACGCGCGTCGCGCCGCTGCTCGATCTCGTCGGCCTTTCCGATAAGGCGAAGCGTTATCCGGCGGAACTCTCGGGTGGCCAGAAGCAGCGTGTCGGCATTGCCCGCGCGCTCGCAACCCAGCCGAAGCTGCTCCTTTCCGACGAGGCGACCTCGGCGCTCGATCCGGAAACGACGCAGTCCATTCTCGAGCTCCTCAAGCGTATCAATGCCGAACTTGGCCTCACCGTGCTGCTCATCACCCACGAAATGGAAGTGGTGAAGACCATCGCCTCGCAGGTGGCCGTCATCGACAGGGGCCTGATCGTCGAGGAAGGCACGACCTTCGACATCTTCACCGCACCGAAACACGAGACGACCCGCAGCCTGCTGTCGTCCTCGGTCGGCGTGAAGCTGCCGCATTGGGTTACCTCGGGGTTGAAGCCGCAGGCGGCGGAAGGTGACCGTGTTCTGGTGCGTCTGGTGTTCTTCGGTGAAACGGCCTTCCAGCCGCTGACGGCGCGTCTCGTTGCTGAAATCGGCCCGGATGTGAACATTCTTGCCGGCACCATCGAGGAGATTTCCGGCGAGCCCTTTGGTTCGCTCGTCGTCTCCTATCCGGCCTCGGCGGATGTCACCGCCCGCGCCAGCCGCTTTTATGCGGAAACCGGTCTTCACACGGAGGTGCTCGGTTATGTCGCCTGATATGATCTTCAACCTTCTCTCGAAGGGCCTGTTGCAGACCCTGCACATGGTTGCGGTCGCCGGCATTGTCGGTTCGCTGATCGGCGTGCCCATGGGCGTTTTCCTCGCCACCAGCGGCAAGGGCGAACTGTTTCCCGCACCGATGACCAACCGTATTCTCGGCCTCATCGTGAATGCGGCGCGCTCCACGCCCTTCATCATCCTGGTGGTGGCGATCATTCCCTTCACCCGTATCGTCGCCGGCACGTCGATCGGCACCAATGCAGCCATCGTACCGCTGACGGTCGCGACCGTTCCCTTCATCGCAAGGCTGGTGGAAGCGGCGATCCGTGAGGTGGACAAGGGCCTGATCGAGGCCGCCCGCGCCATGGGCGCGACACCGTTGCAGATCGTCACCAAGGTGCTGCTTGCCGAAGCCAAGCCCGGCATCACGCTGGCGCTCACGCTCACGCTGGTCAGCCTCATCGGTTATTCGGCCATGGTCGGTGCGGTCGGCGGCGGCGGGCTGGGCGATCTCGGCATTCGCTACGGTTACCAGCGCTTCATGCCGGATGTGATGCTGGCGGTGGTTCTGGTGCTGATCGTGCTGGTGCAACTGGTGCAGAGCGCCGGAGACCGGCTGGCGCGCAGCTTCGACAAGCGGACCCGCAAGAATTAACTGCGTTTATAATAACAACCCAAGGAGACACCCATGAAGAAACTCATCCTCGCGGCTTCGCTCGCCGCTCTCTTCACCGCCGGTCAGGCGCTGGCGGAAACCATCAAGATCGGCGTCACCCCCGCCGAGCACGCGCAGATCATGGAACAGGTGAAGAAGATCGCGGCCGCCAAGGGCCTCGATATCGACATCATCGAATTCTCCGACTATGTCGTGCCGAACCAGGCGCTGAATGATGGCGAGCTGCAGGCCAATTCCTTCCAGCACCAGCCCTACCTCGACAACCAGATCGCTGACCGCAAGTTCGATCTCGTCAGCGTCGGCACCACCATCACCACCCCGATGGGCGTTTATTCCAAGAAGGTGAAGAGCCTTGACGAGCTGAAGGACGGCGCAACCGTCGGCATTCCGAACGACCCGACCAATGGCGGCCGTGCGCTGCTGGTTCTCGCTTCCAAGGGTGTTCTCAAGGTCAAGGAAGAAGCCGGCCTGAAGGTAACGCCTGCCGACATCACCGAAAACCCGAAGAACATCCAGATCGTCGAGCTTGACGCCGCCCAGCTGCCGCGTTCGCTGGACGATACCGACGCCTCGGTGATCAACACCAACTATGCCACGGCTGCCGGCCTGAACCCGAAGAAGGATTCCATCGCCATCGAAAGCGAAAAGTCTCCTTATGCGAATGTCATCGCCGTTCGCGCGCAGGACAAGGACAAGCCGTGGGTGAAGACGCTGGTGGAATCCTACCAGAGCCCGGAAGTGAAGGCCTTCATTCTGGAGAAGTACAACGGCACGGTCATTCCGTCCTGGTAAGAAGCGCCGTACTGTAAAAATGACGACCTCTCCCGTTCGCGGGGGAGGTTTTTTGTTTTCTGGATGGGCGTAAATCGGCCCTGCATGAAAAACCCCTGCCATTTTATGGAAGAATTTTTCACGGCCCCGCGCCAACTGTCGTTTTATACCCGTTGTTTTTCGGGTCTGGGTTGTGGCGCGGCTTAACGGCTTCTGAATGTTTCCTTCGCAAGATGATGCTTTCGAAGGGGATTTCATGCGGATTGCGCCGCGCAACATTGGGGACTATTTGCCGGTCGGGCGCAGAACCGCCGTCGGCGTCGTGTTGTCCACCTTCGCGCTGGTGCTTCTCATCGTCACCGCACTCGTCCTTTCCGCCCTCAGCCAGGTCCGCGAAAAGGCCAATTCGCTCGACAATGCCCGCTCGCGCGAGACAACGGCGGGCGCGCTCGTCACCTTTCGCGAGCAGCTGGGTGCGACGCTGAACGACTATGCCGCCTGGGACGATGCCGCCGAATATGTCTATGCTCCCGACCGTTTCGACTGGGTGGCAAGCAATTACGGCGAGATGACGGTCAATAACGATCTTTTCGATACCGCGGTGATCATCGACGAGAATGACAAGGTTCGCATGGCCTATCAGAACGGCAAGCCCGTGACGTGGAGGCCTGATGTCTACTTTGCCGGCGGCCTCAAGGAAATGGTCGCGCGCGTGCAGGCCATGCGTCCCGGCATCACCTCGCAGATCACGGGTTTCATCAAAACCGACGATGGCATTGCCGCAGCCGGTGTCGCGCTGGTGCGGATGAAGTCCGGGGCGCTGCCGTCGGTCGGCGCAGAGCGGCGCTATCTGGTGTTCGCCCGTCATCTCAAGCAGGCGACGGTGGACAAGCTTGCCCGCAACTACGTCATAGAGGGTCTGGAACTGCAATATGGCGACGGGCCTGCCGCCAACCATGTGGATATCGTCAATCCGCTGGGGCAGGTGCTGGCCCGGCTCGTCTGGCGCTCGCATCTGCCGGGAGATGTCAGTTTTCATGAGGCGCGGCCGGTCGTCTTCACCGCGCTCGGCATCGCCGGCACGTTTTTCCTGGTGCTGCTCATCATCGGTTCGGCCACGCTCGACCGGCTGAAGGCGGATGAGGCGGCAGCGCGGGAAGAGGCGCTGCGCGACCGGCTGAGCGGGCTCGACAACCGCGCCGGGCTCTTTGCCCGCCTGAACCGCATGGTGGGCAGGGCCCGCCACGACAAGACGGATATCAAGCTGCTTTATCTCGATCTCGACGGTTTCAAGGAGATCAACGATTCCTACGGCCATGCTGCCGGCGACCGGCTTATCAAGGGCGTGGCGGCGGCGCTGAGGGTGCTGGTGCCGGAAGGTGCGGTGCTGGCGCGGCTCGGCGGCGATGAATTCGCCATTGCCATCCAGGGGGATGACGTCTGGCTGGAAGGCCGCAAGCTTTGCCTGGCGCTTCTCGAACTCTTCACCGAACCCTTCAGCATCGGTGAAAGGGTGGCGAGCATCGGCTGCAGTGTCGGCACCTCGGTTTCCCGCGCTGGTGATATAGATGGCGAGGAATTGCTGCGGCGTGCCGACATGGCCATGTATCAGGCCAAGGAGAACGGTCGCGGCCGTTATGTCGCCTACGAATTGAAGATGGATGCGCTGCGCGAGGAAAAGCTGCAGCTGGAAGCGGATCTGCGCTCCGCCATCTTGAACGACGAGATTTCGGTGGTCTATCAGCCGGTCGTCAGCGCCGCCACGCGCTGCATCACCGGCGTGGAGGCGCTGGCTCGCTGGCAGAGGCCGGGTTACGGTTTCGTGCCGCCGGATATCTTCATCGCCGCTGCCGAAACCAGTGGTCTTATCGACCGGCTCGGCCTTCTGGTGCTGCGCAAGGCCTGCGAGACGGCGCGGCAATGGCCCTCCATCAAGCTCTCCGTAAATATTTCGCCGGTACAGTTCCGCAATCCGGCGTTTTCCGGCCAAGTGGCGGATATTCTCGAGGCCACGCAGACACCGTTTGAAAGGCTGCGGCTGGAAATGACGGAAGGTTATTTCATCCAGCATCCGGAACGGGCAAGTGCGGCGATCGACAAGCTGAAACAGCTCGGCCTGCATATCGCGCTCGACGATTTCGGCGCGGGTTTTGCGAGCGTCGGTTATCTGCGCCGCTTCGGTTTCGACCGGATGAAGATCGACCGATCGCTGATCATGGCGCTGGAGCAGGGCGGACGCTCGCTGGAAATGCTGCAGGCCACAGTGGCGCTGGCGAAATCGCTCGATATTCCGGTGACGGCCGAAGGCGTCGAGACCGAAGAGCAGGCGGCCATCCTGCATCTGTGCGGCTGCGATGAATTGCAGGGCTACCTGTTCTCGAAGCCCGTTGCGGCGGAAGAGATCACGGCCATGCTGGATGGGCAGGATGCGCCGCTGTTTGCGCTGCGGGCGGGGGCGTGAGTGATTTGAACGCCGTCACGCCGGACTAGATCGGGGGCCAGCGCGATCAAGTCCTTGATCGCTGAAGACCCCTCTCACGGCGCAGACCCGCCGTGGCTGGATGCCGGATCTAATCCGGCATGATGGGGAAGGAAATGGGCTGCCGCCCCGGCTCACCGTCCCAGATGCCGCTCGCCGCGCTTTTTCGCCAGTTCGATCTGTTGCTGCCGGTCGCGGAACCGCTGGCGGTCCTCCTCGCTGCGGTCGTCGTAGCAGCTCGGGCAGGAAACGCCTTCCTCAAATTTGGGAGACAAGCGCACTTCCGGCGTGATCGGGTTGCGGCAGGCGTGGCAGAGCTGGTGGTCGCCTTCGGCAAGGCCGTGCACCACCGAGACGCGCTCATCGAAGACGAAACAGGCGCCTTCCCACAGGCTCTCTTCTTCCGGCACCTCTTCGAGATATTTCAGGATGCCGCCCTTGAGGTGGAAAACCTCGTCGAAACCCTGTTCCTTCATGAAGGCCGTGGCCTTTTCGCAGCGGATGCCGCCGGTGCAATACATGGCGATCTTCGGCTTGTTGTGCAGGCCGGGATTGTTCTTCACCCAGTCGGGAAATTCGCGGAACGTCTTCGTCTTCGGATCGACCGCGCCCTTGAAGACACCGATGGCGGTCTCGTAATCGTTGCGCGTGTCGATGACGATGGTGTCCGGATCGGAGATCAGCGCGTTCCAGTCCTGCGGGTCGACATAGGTGCCGACGATGCGGTTCGGATCAATATCCGGCACGCCCATGGTGACGATTTCTTTCTTCAGCTTCACCTTCAGCCGCACGAAAGGCATGTGCGAGGCGCGGCTTTCCTTGTGCTCCAGTGCGGCGAATTCCGGCTGGGCGCGCAGGAAGGCGAGGACAGCGTGAATGCCCACATCCGGCCCGGCAATCGTACCGTTGATGCCTTCGGCGGCGAGCAGCAGCGTGCCCTTGACGCCATTTTTCTGGCAAAGCTCGAACAGCGGCTCACGCAGGCTCTCGAACCGCGGCAGGCGGGCGAAATGGTAAAGCGCGGCCACAAGGAAATCACCAGAGACTTCCGGGCGGGGGAGAATGGTCGTGTCGGTCATGGCCGCTGAAATACAGCGACGGCGGCCGCAAAGCAATATTTATCAGCGGGTCGCGCTATTTTGAAAATCGTCAAATCGGGAGATTTTGCGGGTTCCCCGGTCGCTTTCGCCGTGGTGTGCGGGCAAAAAGGCCGCCGCAGTCTAAAGTTCACCGTTGTGCGGAGTGCATATCATCTTCGTCATTCCGGCCTTGAGCCAGAATGACGAAGGTGGGTGAGCACCGTGTGAGAAGTTCGGGCTACTTCGCCGCCCGCCGCCACAACTGGCCGATGATACGGCTTTCCGTGCGGGCGGATTCGGAAAAGACCTCGTCCGCCAGTTCAAGGCCTTCGGCGCGCAGCGCCTGCTGCCGGGCGATGATGGCATCGAGAAGCAGAGCCAGCCGCTCGCCATTGCCGAAGCGTTCCGGCTCGCGATCGGCGATGGCGGTGAGGATGGAGAGATCGTGTTCATGGCCGAGAATGTCGACCAGCCGCTTGGTGTCGGCCCGTTTGGCGCGCATGGCGGAGGGCCACAGCCGGCGCATCAGGCCCAGATGCATCCAATAGGCCTGCCCGGCCTTGCGCAATTCATGGAAATGTTCGACGTCGGCCTGCTCACGGCAATCGGCGAGCGCCTTGAGTGCACTTTTCCTCTGTTTGGCCCAGCTTGTCCGCAGCAGCCGGACGGTGTCCTTCAGCTCGTCCGGCAGGGACAGGTCCTTGAGCGCCTTGCGCCCCTCTTCGCAGCCGGCAATGGCGGCGGCGATCGCCTCATCGAGACCGGCCTCATGTTCCAGGGCGTAATCGCGGCGCTCGCGCAGCATTGCGGTGATCGAGCGCAGCGCCTGCGCCTGTGTCTCGGAGAGCGCAAAGGCCTCGAGATATTCCGCCGTTTCCACCAGCGCCGTGGCATCGCGCGCGAAGGCGAGAGAACGGGCAATATCGCGGAAGCGGGCATTTTCATCACGGCTGAAATCCGGCGTCGCCCTGCGGATGAGGCGGTAAAGCGCGCGCAGCCGCTTGAAACGTTTGCGGGCATCGTGCACCGCTTCATGCGAACCGGCCGGCTGGTCGCGAAGGATGGTGATCGTATCGTCGATCAGTTCCAGTCCGACACGGCGGACTTCTTCGCCGAAGGGTTTTTTCGGGTCAATTTTGAAGGACATCCGACAGCTCTCCGTTCGGACAGTTCATGGCTAGCGACTGATTGGAAAAGCGGCGGTCGCCGGTCACTTCTTTTCCGAGCCAGAAGGGAAGGTCCGGATTGGCGTTTTCGTCGTCCATTTCCACTTCGGCCACGATCAGGCCACGATATTTGCCCTCGAAAACATCGATCTCCCAGGTGAAACCGCCATGATCGACGGTGTGGCGCGTCTTTTCGATCACCACGCCCGCGGCGCTCGCCATCAGCTCTTCCGCGTCCTTCAGGGGGATGGAATATTCATATTCGTCGCGGACAAGCGCGCTCGCGCCGATCTTGATAGTCAGTGTCGCATCCCGCCCATCGACGATTCTCACCCGGACCGAACGATGTTCCATGGAAGCGACATATGCCTGCCGGAAAGCCATGCTATGGGTCACTTCATCGCGCCATTCACCGCCCGCAACAAGAAACTTCCGTTCGATTTCCTTGGCCATGCTGACTCCACAAACTGGTGCGCCAGACTAGCGCAGTGTGACATTTTTATGAAGTGAATTGATTGAAGTCTCTGGATAAAAATGCGGCTGGTGCGCCTCGACATGAAAGGCGAGGCAGGCTAATTCGTAGACGGAATTTCAATCGTTTCAATAGCGCAAGGAGGCTCATCTTGGCCCAGGACTCCGAAAAACTGCTCTCCATCCTCAAGCTTCAGCCGGTCGTGCCGGTGCTGATCGTGGATGATGCCGCATCTGCCGTGCCGCTCGCGCGCGCTTTGGTCGCAGGCGGCCTGAAGGCAATCGAGATCACCATGCGCACGCCGGCCGCACTCGATGCCATCCGCGCGGTTGCCGCGGAAGTGGAAGGCGCCAATGTCGGTGCCGGCACCATCCTCAATGCGAAGGATTTCGAAGCGGCGGCCGAGGCGGGCTCCACCTTCATCGTCAGCCCCGGCATCAATAAAAGCGTGCTGGAAGCCGCGCGCGGTTCAAAGGTGCCGCTGCTTCCGGGTGCTGCCACCGCCAGCGAAGTCATGGCGCTGCGCGACGAGGGCTACAAGGTTCTGAAGTTCTTCCCGGCCGAACAGGCCGGTGGCGCGCCCTACCTCAAGGCGCTGTCCTCGCCGCTCGCCGGCACGGTGTTCTGCCCGACCGGCAGCGTGTCGCTGAAGAACGCTAATGATTACCTGTCGCTGCCGAACGTCGTCTGCGTCGGCGGCTCCTGGGTTGCCCCGCGTGAACTGGTGGCGACCGGCGACTGGGCGGGCATCACCAAGCTTGCCGCGGAAGCAGCTGCGCTGCGCGGCTGATTTGCGTCCTGTCAAACCCGTTCACGAAGGCGTGAGCGGGTTTGACATTTGTATTCGGCCCACGGCTTCCTATCTCCCCTGTAGATTTGACCCTTACAGGAGATTTTGATGTTCGACGCCAAGAAGCTTCTTGAACAATTCCTCGGCTCACAGGTGCCGGGCCTTTCGGGAAGCGTCCGTGACAGAGCCGGGCAGGCCGCCGATATCGCCAGAAACAATCCCCTCAAGGCCGGTGCCCTTGCCGCCGCCATTCTGGGCACCAAGACGGGTCGCAAGCTTGCCGGCAATGTCGCCACCATCGGCGGCGTCGCGGCCATCGCCGGCCTCGGTTATCTCGCCTACAAGAACTACAAATCCGGACAGACGCCGGAAGCCGCGCCGAAACCCGAGCCGGAGCTTCTTGCCCCGCCCGCCGATTCCGCCTTTCACCCGCAGTCGCCGGCCCTTTCCAACGATTTCGCGCTGAAGCTCATCCAGGCCATGATCGCCGCCGCCAAGGCAGATGGTCATATCGATGAGAAGGAGCGCGCCAGCATCATGGAAAAGGTGCAGGTCTCCGGTCTCGACACGGAGGCCGAACGTTTCCTTGAAAAGGAACTGGCCGATCCGCTCGACATCGACGCGCTGGTGGCCGCCGCCCGGACGGAAGAGCAGAAGGTGGAAATCTACACCGCCTCGCGGCTTGCCATCGAGGCCGATTCACGCGCGGAACGCGGTTATCTCGACCTTCTCGCCGGGCGTCTTGGGCTGCCGGATGCGCTGGTCGATCACATCGAGACGACAGTGGTGGCGGCGAAGGTTTGAGGTTGGAGGCGGAGGGCGTGGCTTCACCCCCCTCTGCCCTGCCGGGCATCTCCCCCACAAGGGGGGAGATCGACAAGCGGTTAGGTCTCGCCCATCTCAACCTTTGCGAATGAAGTGGTGGTAGCGCCTACTGCTGATCTCCCCCCTTGTGGGGGAGATGCCCGGCAGGGCAGAGGGGGGTGAGCGCCACCCGACAAGCTCACCGCATCGCCCCCCCACATCCACTGTTGTCATCCCGCCCCGCTTGCCCTAATCCTTCTCCCAGCAAATGGGGAAGAGAATGCGTGATCTGAGTGATTTCAAGGGATGCCCGGCGCCGCAGCCGGTGGTGCTGAAGGGTCGTTATGTGACGGCCGAGCCGTTTGATCGCGCAAAACATCTCGCAAAGCTCTGGGCCGCACTGGGCGGCGAGGGCGTGAATGCGCTTCTCAAATATTTCCCGCAAAGCGCCTTTCCTGGTGCCGATGCCTTTGGTGACTGGCTCATCGGCGCGGGTGAGAAGCTCAACTGGGTCACGCTCATCTTTATCGAAAACGCCACCGGCGACGTCGTTGGCATGGCGAGCTACATGCGGCCCGATCCCGCCAATGGCGTGGTCGAGGTCGGTTCCGTCGCCCATGGCGCAAAGATGAAGCGCTCGCCCCTTGCGACGGAAGCCCACTACCTGATGGCGAAACATGTGTTCGAGGATCTGGGGTATCGCCGCTACGAGTGGAAGTGCCACAACGAAAACGAACCTTCCAAGATCACCGCGAAACGTTACGGCTTCAGCTTCGAGGGCGTTTTCCGCCAGCATATGATCTCGAAGGGCGAGAACCGCGATACGGCGTGGTTTTCGATGATCGACGGCGAATGGCCGCTGATCGGCAGGGCCTTCGAGGCCTGGCTTTCGCCGGAGAATTTTGCGGCCGATGGCACGCAGAAGCGCAAGCTCGAGAATATTCGCGCGGAGCTTGTCCATGCCGGGAAATGAGAAGCCAGCGACTGAAGAGCAAACGCCAGCGAAGAAGGATCGGTCGCCGGCCATCGCCGCCGCCGCCATCATCATCGGCTTCGGGCTGATATTCTTCATCATGCCCAAAATCATGCTGTGGCTGGGTGAATATTCGCCCTGGCTGGCGGCGGCCTTCGGCACGGTGGCGGTGCTGTGTTTCTTCCTGCTGTTCTGGCTGCGCGCGCGTTATCAGCGCCGCCGCGACGGTCAGGACTGAAGCGACGCGCCGAGCAGCATCAGGCCCATCAAGAGCACGAACAGCGCGCCGGCGATTTCGATCGCGTGGCTGATGCCGGCTGCCCTGCTGCTGCCGGGGCCGGCGAAACGCACGGCGAGGCCCTTGGCCGACACGGCCATGGTGGCGAGCAGCGACACCGTGATGGCGGTGCCGAGCGACATGGCAAGCACGGAGAGCACGCCGCCGAGAAAAAGCCCGTTCAAAAGCGCGAAGCTCATAACGATGATCGCGCCCGAACAGGGGCGGAGCCCCACGGCGATGATGGCCGACCAGGCTTCCTGCAGGCTGAAATTCCGGCCCTTCAGCAGCATGGGATCGGGCGCATGGGATTTGCCGCAGGCCGCGCAGAGATCACCGGTGCCGTCATGGTCGTGATCGGCAAAAACCGGCTTTCCCTGAAATCTGAGCCCCGTGCCCATGCCGGTGGTTCTGCCGGCCGGGGTTTCGCCCGCCGTGGCGAAGACGGCGACGGGTTCGCGCCGGATGCGCAGCGACCAGAGTTTTCGCACCAGAAGCCAGGCGCCGAACAGGGCGACCATGGCGAAACTGGCGATTTCCATCGCCTGTGTCGCTTTCGTCATGGTGATGGAGGTGCCGCGCAGCACGAGCCATGCGGCGCCGACGAGGCCGATGGCGACCGCGCCCTGGATGAGCGCCGAAACGAAGGAAATGAGAATGCCGCGTTTCAGCTGTGTTTCATTGGCGATCATATACGACGAGATGACCGCCTTGCCGTGGCCGGGGCCGGCGGCATGGAAAACGCCATAGGCAAAAGAAAGGCCGATCAGCGAACCCAGCGCCCAGCCATCCTCGCGCATGGCCTTCAACGCGCCGGTCAATGCGCGATAAAACATCTGCTGGTGCACATTGATCCATTGCATCAGCGGTCCAAACGGCCCGCCGACGGAAAAGGACGGCTCGGCCGAGCCGATGCCGAGCGGTGACTGCGCATGGGCGGCGCCGGCTGCCGCAAGCAGGCCGATGGCGACGGCGAAGAGGCTTGCCGTCAGGCCCGCCCTGCGGCTCAGCATGTCACCTCCAGCCGGGTGGCGAAGAGCTTGGTCATGTCGGTGCCGGTCGGGTCGTTGAAGAAGGCATCGGTGAGCGTGCCCTGGTTCTGCGAAATCACCTCGTCGGGATCGGGCCGGACGATATGGTGTTTGCAGGCATTGAGGTCCTTGCCTTCGGTGGCGATATCACCGTCCTTGGCGAAGTCGATCGCCGTATACATGGTCGGATCCCAAGCGCCGAAACTCAGCTTGCCCTTGATGGCGAGAGGTTTGTTCGGCTTCACGGAAAAGAACATCAGGATCTGCTGATCCTTGTAATCGACGTGAATGGCGTCGGGCTTTCCGAACTCCACCGGTTTTCCATTGGCGGTGATGAAGGTGTAATAGGAATATTCGGCAAGAGATTCCAGAACCGTATTGCCGATATCGGCGAGCTCGTCCTTATCCAGCTTCAGATCGCTGTTCTTGTCGTAATCCATCACCACGCTTGCCGAGAACATCTCGTCGAAACGCCAGATGTTGCGCACTTCCTGAACGGTGCCGTTCGGTCCCTCGACAATTTCCATGCGCGCTTCGGCAAAGATATGCGGATGCGCGGAGGCCGCGACGGGAATGCAGGCAAGGCCGGCCGCGAGGAGCAAAAATCGTCTGTTCATTATCCGGTCTGTCCTGCCTTCGAATCTCGACGGCCCGACTGTAACAGAAAATGGGACCGAATTTCGACCTGCCGTGCCGTTTGATGCGTCGCGCGGGCGGGGCGGTCTATCTCAGAAGGTGCCGCTGAAACGGGAGGCGATGCTGGAGCCGCTATAGGAGAACTCGGTGTCCCGCTCGCCGTGCAGAAGACGGTTGAATTCCACTTCCAGCTTGCTGTTCTTACCGGTGTCGAAAGACAGCGTGGCGACCAGCCGGCGCTCGCTGCTGTCATAGTTATAATAGATCCAGTCCTTGTGGACACGGTGCAGGGCAAGATCGAGCCCCACTTTCTCGGAAAGCCTGCTTTTTACGACGAATTGCCAGCGGCGGTGAAATTCGGCAATGGGATCATCCGGATCGAAAAGTGCGTAGTCCTGCGAAAAGCCGATGCCGAAGGCGATGCGGTCGGTGGCCTTCATCTCCGCTTCCGCCCTGAGATAGGGCCGCGAGCGTTTCACCTTGTCGCTGATCTCGTCACCGGTGATGGTCGTCAGGCCCGCTTCGGCCAGAACCGCGAAACGGTCGGAGAACCTGTAGCCATAGGCCAAAGAGCCGCGCAGCGTATTGGCCTGGAACCGCTCATATTTCTCCCGCTGCCCTTGCGGCACGAGAATGCGGTCATAGGCAATCGTCAATCCGGCTTCGCCACCGGCCAGCGGCCGCTCATATTCGGCCTTGAGGGACAGAAGCGCCTCGTTGGCCTCCAGCCGCGTGGGTTCGAAATAGGCCGGGCGGAAACGCGCCTTGCCCTTCATCAGGCTGGCAAGGCTTGTCGTCAGCGTGGTCTTGCCGCCAAGCGCAAGCAGGCCGAGCCGGGAAGAGGCCTCCAGCTTGTGATCCAGCTGCCGGTAGCCGATGTCTTCCTCGGGCAGATGCAGGAATATATCGCCGGCATCGCTGCGGGTGCCGCGCAGTTCCAAGGCCCATTCCAGCTTTTCGGAAAAGCGTTTCGTCAGCCCCAGCGAGGCGATGGTATTATGTTCGTTGGCGAAACGGTAGCGGGGCAGGCGGACTTCCTCCTGTTCCAGCGAATAACGCAGCTCTGCCCCCTCCAATGCGATCTTGCCGTTGAGCCCGAAGCCGGCGCGCAGCGAAATTGCGCTCAACCGGTTGGTGTCGGCGAAATAATTGGTGTCATAGACGATACCGGATTTATAGGTGATGTTGTGCTCATCGGCCTTTTCACCCGCCCGCGCGCCGCAGGCGCAGGCAAGCCAAAGAACAAGCGCGATGTATCCCCCCAGCCGCATTCGCATCTCCGGTCTCTAATTAAGCAATATCTTATATTTGGATGGTTAACAAAGTTTCGCTGCGCCACTTTACTGTCGCGGCACGGGTGGTGACTGGAAATGTGCGGAAAGGGAGGGAGGATGCGGATGGATGGACTTTAAAATTTAATTAAAATTGCAAGTATTAATGTTAATCGTTTATTGTAATATTAGCCTTTGCTTGAATTAGAATCCTCTAAATATACAGTTCAGTTACGCCAGATGGCGTGATCAAACATAGAGGAGAGAGAAATGATTGCTAAATTTGCTTGTGTCGCCGCTATTCTTACTGTCGCTTCCGTTGGTCAGGCCAATGCGGGCGGTCTTCTGGGTGGCATCCTGTCCGGAAACAGCAACAAGGGCGGCGCACTTGTCGTCGTCTCGCCGAGCATCGATCTCGGTGTCAGCGGTATCCTGTCCAATAACGGGATTCTGAATGGCAACAAGACCGGTATCCTGAACGGTGTGCTGAACGGTAACAAGACCTCCGTTGATGTCATCGACAACAAGAATGACGGCGGCAAGAAGCGCCGGCACTAAGGGACGAAGAACGGGATGGCGAAACCGCTGGGCATTTCGCCATCCTGCTCCCATGGGGCAATTCGAAAACCGACAGGGGTTTTCGACGAAAACGATGCGCGCAGCGCATAAGCCGGAACACTCCCCGAGTTGCGTGTGTATGGCGCAGGGCGTGGCCGGCAAGAACAAACGGCGCATCGCATGACTGGAAGGGAGCCCCCCGAGGCTCCCTTTTTTTCGGCGTGGCCCGCCAGCGCGGTGCAACGACAGGCATGCATGCCGCGCCTGCCGGTCCGAGCGAGGGCGGGGATTGATCTGTCGGGAAATACGTATCGAAAATTACTAATTTATTGCTTTATAAACTTAATAATATTCCGGATATTCGAGCCTTTATTTTTAAATACTTCAGTTTTTCTGTTTTTGTTACTTGCTTTTAACCTTTGAATGTTTCCATTGCTACATGCCTCCGACTCGCCATTTGCGATTGTGCTTTCGGTGGTGGGTTCGTTTGCGGCCCGCTTTTTGTCGGGCAAGGAAATTTTGAAGGAGTTATTTCATGTTGAAACAGTCATTTCTTGCACTTGCCGTGCTCGGCATTCTTTCCAGCGCGGCTGTTGCCGCTGATGCCGTGAGCGATGTTCCGGCAGCACCGGTCGTCGATGATGGTACGCCCTCCTTCTCCTGGGATGGTTTTTATGCCGGTGTTTCCGGAGGTTATGGCTGGAATCGGTTGAAGTCGACCGAAGGCGGCGATACCGAAAAGCATAGTTTCGACGGCGGACGTTTTGCGGGTTTCGCCGGTTATAATGCCGAGGTTGCACCGTCGGTCATTCTCGGCGTCGAGGGCGATCTCGGTTATGCCTGGGGCAAGAAGACCATCGATCTCAGCAAGGTTTCCGCAGGCCTGAACGGCTCTGCCCGCCTGCGTGCCGGTTACGCCATGGACCGCGCGCTCATCTACACCGCCGGTGGTTACACCGCGACGGACAGCGAGATCAAGACACCCATCGGCAATGCCAGCAAGGTGCTGAATGGCTGGACGATCGGCGCGGGCATTGATTACGCCTTCACCGACAATGTCTTTGGCCGTCTCGAATATCGTTACAACGATTTCGGTAAGGAAACCTACACGGTCCAGGGCATTTCCGCCGATGGAAAGCTTAGCGACCACGTCGTTAATGTCGGCCTCGGCGTGAAGTTCTGATCCACGGCACGTCGGTCCCGCAGCAGGTGTCTGTCGCCACGGCGCCTGCACGGGGGCAGTCTCGCCGCAACATCGATTCCCCAGCCTGCTCGGTGGAAACCATCCTCCGGGCGGGGGCCTCTGGTCCGCGTCGCGCCTGAAAGGTGACGTCTGGCCGTCAGTGAATGGCGGTTTGGTTTCATCCGGACACGAAACTGCGCCGCGTCCCCTTCAGGCGGCCTTGAACGGCAGGCTGTTTTGGTGTGATGTTGGGTTTCAACCCACTGCCGTCTCCAGTCGATTCCCATGCTACAGAGAAGTACTTCGCCCGGCGCTTTTGATCGTCAGGCCTATATGATCGCGTTGCTGGTTTTCGTTGCCGGCAGCACTAATGCGTCCATCGTGCCGTTTATCGGTTTTTATATCATTCAGGTGCTTGGCCACCCGCCGGCTACGCTCGGTCTTTACAGCGTGACGGCGATGGTGGCGTCCATTGTGGCCAGTCGTCTTTATGGCGAAAGGGTGGATGCCGGGGTGCGGGTGCGGCCGCTGCTGTTGCTTTCCGCGCTCGGCGCCTTCGTTGCGGCGGTGGCTGCCAGTTTCGGGCATCTGGCGCTGCTGGTGGCGGTAACGGCGACGGGCATGGGGCTTTCCAACGCCGCCAGCACCCTCGTCTTCAGCTACGGGCGCTATCATGGGCGGGTGAAGGCACTCGATACGGCCTCCTATAACGCCTTCCTGCGGATGATGGTGTCGCTGGCATGGATGCTGTTTCCGGCCGCTGCCTTTCTGATCGTCGATCTTGCCGGGGCGAAGGCCGTCTTCGCCAATGCCATGCTGATGACGGCGATCTGGGCCGG
Organism: Agrobacterium tumefaciens; assembly: GCA_017744915.1. Taxonomy (GTDB): domain Bacteria; phylum Pseudomonadota; class Alphaproteobacteria; order Rhizobiales; family Rhizobiaceae; genus Agrobacterium; species Agrobacterium tumefaciens_I. The sequence goes on along the minus strand of JAGIAH010000005.1, from coordinate 179,251 downwards.
GCTGGCGCTTGCCATCGTGCCGCGCGGCCAGACGTGCCCGATGGAACGGCGCGAGGACGGCGGAGCCGATGCCGGGCGTAACCTGCCGCTATTGATGGCGGCGACGGCGAGTTTCTGCATGTCCTTCGCCCATGCGCTCTGCGCTTCGGCGCTGCCGGTGTTTCTGGTGCGCGAGGTCGGCCTGCCGGATTACGCACCGGGCCTGTCGCTCAGCGTCAAATGTGCCATGGAGGTGTTGTTGATCCTGCTTGCGCCGCGGATGATGCGCCGGGTCAGCGCCCGGCTGCTTCTGTGCGTTGCGGCGGTGATGGCCATCATCGCCTTCAATGTCATCGCTTCGGTAACGACATTGCCGGCCATGCTGGTCGGTGCGGCCATGGAAGGGGCCTATTACGGCCTTTGCGCCGGCGCATCGCTGACCTTCGTGCAGGGCTTCGCGCGTGGCCGCATGGCGCGCGCAACGGCGCTCTACATGAATTCCATCTTCCTCGCCGCGCTTTTTGCGGTGCCGCTGATGGGCTTCGTGGCGCAATATGCAAGCTTCGGCGCGGCGATCCGGCTGGCTTCCGTCGGGGCCGGCGCGGCATTGCTGCTCTTGTTCCTGACGCGGCGGCAGGTGGCGGAATAGGGCAATCGCGCGGCTGTTTCGGCGCAATAATTGCGTCCGGGTAAGCACATAAATGCCGTTGCACGGGTTCTCTCACCGCATACGACGTAAAGATCTCGCTCCCGGTACGTCCTCACTTCCGTCATGTCAGTCTTCAGCCGGTGCGGATCTGCGCGGCGCAAAAAATCCTTTTCAGCCCAAGGATTTGGGCTGGCCGGATTCCGGCTCCAGGCCGGAATGACGGGCGCTTCCGTGCCTCACGCCGAAATATCGATAATCCCGCAATCGCCCGCTTCCGAGGCAAAGGCCAGCAGCTTGCCGGTGGCGCTCCAGTCCATGGCCGTGATAGCGCCCTTGCCGGGGCGACGTAGCAGGGCTTCCTTGCCGTCCGCGAGCCGCACGCCAAGAATCATGCCGTCGATGAAACCGATGGCGAGCACGTCTTCCACCGGGTGGAAGGCGACATTGGTGACCATGATATTGGCGCGGCTGCCGAGTTCCTCCGGTGCCTTGCCCATCGGGCCGTCCTTGCCGGCAAACGGCCAGACGATGGCGGCCGGCGCGCCGGAGGAGGCGAGCCATTTGCCCTTTGCCGACCAGGACACGGATTTGACCTTGGCGGGGTAACCCGTCATGCGCATGTGGCGGGCTTCCATGCCGCCCTTGGTGGCTTCCATTTTCCAGCCATGCAGGGCGTTTTCCTGCATGGTGGTGACGAGGAACTTGCCGTCGGGCGAGAAAGTGACGCCGGTATGGGCACCCTTCCATTCCAGATCGACGGGATCGCCCGCGGTCGCCACCCAGTGCAGCGTCACGCCGTTATAACGGGCAACGGCAATGCGCAGGCCCTTCGGTGCAAAGGCGATAGCCTCCACCGTGCGTTCTTCCTTGAATTCCTTGACCGTGCCATCCGAAAGCCGCACGAAGCTGGACTTGCCGACGCCATAAGCGACCGCTTTCTGCGGCCCACCGGCAACGACGCCCACCCATTTGCGCGGCACATTGGCAATTTCGCTGATGCTGCCATCATGGCCGATGCGCAGCACGCGCCCGTCTTCACCGCCGGAAAGCAGTGTGGCGCTGTAGGGATCGCGCACGCAGGTCAAAAGCCCGTCATGCGCCTGCGTCACCTTCTCGCCGCCATCCAGCCGGTGAATGGTGCCGGCGGCGGTGGCAAACAGCGGAATGTCGCCGAGAAAATGGGTCGAGACCACGTGGCCTTCGATATCAAGCGGGGCAACAGTCGGCATGGGGCATCGGTCTTTCGTATCTGTGTCTGATGGGACGACGTCGTGTCGGCCCGGCGGTCGCCATAGTTCTATGAGGATTGTTTGCGCCCGTCGAGTCGTAAGTCTTATCCGTCATTCCGGTGATCAGCCAGAAGCCGGAACGATCAAGTCATTGATTAGGAAAGGTTTATCACTCGCGGCACGGATGCGCCGCGGCGAAACCCCGGCTCAAGGCCGGGGTGACGGAGGCGAAAGTATCAGGCCGTCGCGAGGCAGGCGTTGAAGCTTTTTTCCAGCTTCTCGCGGTCCAGCTCGCGGCCGATGAAGACGAGGCGGCTTTCGCGCTTTTCATCTTCCTTCCACGGGCGCTGGTGATCGCCCTCGATGATCATGTGCACACCCTGCACCACGTAACGCTCGGCATCGCCCTTGAAGGCGATGATGCCCTTGAGGCGCAGGATGTTCGGGCCATCGGTCTGGGTGACCTTCTGGATCCACGGGAAGAACCGCTCGGGGTTCATCTCGCCGCCGCGCAGCGAAACCGACTGCACCGTCACATCATGGATCGGGGAGACCGCGCCATGGTGGTGATCGTGGCCATGGTCGTGATCATGGTGATGATGCCCGTGATCATGGTCGTGGTCGTGATGATGGTGGTCATGGTCGTGGTGATGATGATCGCAATCGGGGCCGCAGGCATGATCCTCATGTCCGTGCTCGAGGAAATGCGGATCGTTTTCGAGCGCGCGTTCCAGATTGAAGGCGCCCTGGTCGAGAACCCGGGCGAGATCGACGCCGGAACGGGTGGTCTTGTAGATGCGGGCGGAAGGATTGATGGCGCGGACGATATCCTCGATGCGGGCCACTTCCTCCGGCGAAACGAGGTCGGTCTTGTTGACGACGACGACATCGGCAAAGGCGATCTGGTCTTCGGCCTCGCGGCTGTCCTTCAGGCGCAGCGGCAGGTGCTTGGCATCAACGAGGGCAACGACGGCGTCAAGCTCGGTCTTGGCGCGCACATCGTCATCCATGAAGAAGGTCTGGGCAACGGGCACCGGATCGGCAAGGCCCGTCGTCTCGACGATAATGCCGTCGAAGCGGCCCGGACGGCGCATCAGGCCTTCCACGACGCGGATCAGGTCGCCGCGCACGGTGCAGCACACGCAGCCATTGTTCATTTCGTAGATTTCTTCATCAGACTCGACGATCAGATCGTTGTCGATGCCGATCTCGCCGAATTCATTGACGATGACAGCGTATTTCTTGCCGTGGTTCTCGGAGAGGATACGGTTGAGAAGCGTCGTCTTGCCGGCGCCGAGATATCCCGTCAGGACGGTGACTGGAATGGGCTTGGCTATAGCTGTTTCGGTCATGGAAAACCCCGCATGGAGAGAGGCCGGCAGGCCTCAGGAAGATGTGTCGTCGTCCATATAGGCGCGACGTCCGGGCAGTTCAAAGAGATTTTGGCCGAATTCGGCCATCGCACTCAAATTTTGTTATGAAATAACGTTATGTCAAAAGCGTGGACATCTTCAAGCAGTTCGAGAAGGCCGTTGACGGCATGGGAAATGAGCCTTTCGCCCTTTTCCGCAGTAGCGGCGGCGGCGTTTCCGGCAACGCCATCTGCGTTGAGATCGCTCATCAGCCAGCCGAAGGCATGCGGACCATAGGCGCGCAGATGGCTGAAGCGCTTTGCGAAATCGCTCTGGCGCGAAGGGAAATTCGCGGCCTTTGCCATCGCCACACGTTCGGGATGAAGCGCCAACATGACGGATGTTTCTATATCGCCACCATGGATATCGACCGCCTTGTCCTCCGGTTTCACGATATCGGCCGGCACACCGAAGCGGGTCCAGCTGGTGGCAACCGCCAGCATGCCGAAACGGGCCCGCGCTTCGGTGGCGACGATGGTCATCAGCGGTGAATTGCCGCCATGGGCGTTCAGCATCACGAATTTGCGCACGCCTTTTTCATGCTCTGCCTCCGCAATACCGAGCCAGCGCTCGATGGCTTCGTCGTAACGCAGGGTCTTCGTGCCCGGCACATCCATGTGCTCGATGGAATAACCGACGGGCTCCACCGGCAGGAAGGAGACCGGAAGATGAGCCGGCAAAACGGCGGCGAGGCGGGAGACGATGCCCGCCGCAATCAGCGTGTCGGTCTCGAAGGGCAGGTGCGGGCCGTGCTGTTCGTGTGCGCCGAGCGGCAGGACGGAAATTGCACCTGTTGCGCGAAGATGAGGGTCTGTTACGTTTTCGTCGTGATAATGCGTGTATGAGTTTGGCATCTGGCAGTCCGCGCGTGCATTCGGTAAGGATTTCCAGCAACATATATCGGTTCCGCCACAGGGTAAAAGGCACTCGCATATGAGCAAGGACAAATCCGGGCATAAGGACAAAGGCGCCAAGAAGGAAAAGGGCAGCAAGAAGGTAAAGGACGCCAAAAAAAGGGATGAGAATTTCAACCCCGAGGAACTGGCGCAATCCATCACCCAGGCCGCTCGCTCCATGCGCACGGCGCTGAGCCACAGCCTTTCCGAAAGCGGGCTTTATGCCGGGCAGGACGGCGTTATCCTGGCGCTGGCGCAGGAAGGCAGCCTGACACCGGGGCAGATCGCCCAGAAACTCGGCGTCAAGGCACCGACCATGACGCGCACCATCGGCCGCATGGAAGCCCAGGGTTTCGTGGAACGCAGCGGTGACGACGAGGACGGCCGTGTGACGCTGGTGAAGCTGACGGAGGCCGGGCTGAAGAGCGTCGACCACATCAACACATCCATTGCGGATTGCGGGGCAAGGGCCATAGAGGGGCTTTCGGCCAAGGATATTCGCAACGTCGTTAAACTTCTCAAGGCAATCGACGCCAATCTTCAATAATTTGTTGAAATTTTTAAATGTGCCCTCTGTTTTTATGGGTATTCCTTAAACGGGTTGCGGATTTTGTTTAAATTGTTTAATTGCGATTTAAACAGGGACATCCGTCGCTGACATGCGTTTGGGGAGGAATGCCATGGCACAAAAGGTTAAACTGTCGACGATTGCTGAAAGCCTCGGTCTTTCGACCGCCACGATTTCGCTGGCATTGCGTGACAGTCCGCTGGTTGCTTCCGATACGCGCGACAAGATCAAGGAACAGGCGCGGGCGCTGGGTTATATCTACAACCGCCGCGCCGCCAGCCTGCGCACCTCGCGCTCCGGCATTGTCGGCGTGGTGTTCCATGACGTGATGAACCCGTTCTATGGCGAAATCCTGAAAGCCATCGAAAGCGAGCTGGACCGCAGCCGCCAGACCTTCATTCTGTCCAACCATTATGATTCGGTGGAAAAACAGCGCACCTTCATTGAAACGCTGCTGCAGCTCGGCTCCGACGGCATCATCATGTCGCCGGCTATCGGCACGCCGATAGAGGACATGACGCTTGCCGAAGAAAACGGCATGCCGGCCATCCTCGTGGCCCGCTCTCTGGATGGTGTCGACATGCCTACCTATCGCGGCGACGACAGCTACGGCATTTCGCTCGCCACCAACCATCTTATCAGCCTCGGCCATCGCACCATCGCCATGGTTGGCGGTACCGACCAGACCTCGACGGGCCGTGACCGTTACCAGGGTTATGTCAACGCATTGCGCAAGGCCGGCATCGAGGTCGATCCGAACCTGCGCATTCCCGGCCCGCGTTCCAAGCAGGGCGGCTTTGAAGCGGCAGTGCATTTCCTCTCCCTGCCTCAGAAGCCCACGGCCGCCGTCTGCTGGAACGATCTCGTCGCCATCGGTCTCATGAACGGTATTTCCCGCGCCGGTCTGGTGCCGGGCGTCGATATTTCCGTCACCGGCTATGACGATCTGGAGGAGGCGGCAATCGCCACTCCGGCGCTGACCACCGTTTCCAACGGCCAGGCCGAAGTCGGGCGCTTGGCGGCGCGTGCGCTGCTGGACCGGCTGGCGGGCAGTCATGAGCCGGATGGTATTCACCTCATCAAGCCGGAAATGCGTATCCGGCAATCGACCGGGCCGGTGCGGCCGCGGGTGTGAGTATATCGCTCCGGGGCATGGATGCGGCAGGCTGCATGTTCCTGATCGTTCACGATGTTTCCTCCTTCCGTCATTCCGGCCTTGAGCCGGAATTCAGCCACCGCGTGTCTACGCGGTGATCTACGCGGCGAAAAGACTCTCTCAGCCCAAGGACCTGGGCTGGCTGGATGCCGGTTCGGGTCCGGCATGACGGCCTTGCAAGTGCCGCAAAAAAATCGGCATGAAACTTCGATCTGCCCCCATAACATCCCCTTATTGCCCTTTTCACGGCCACCGTTGTTTGAAAAGATCGCCGCCCAGAGGAGCGGTTCGCCTGAAACCCGCTCTGATATCGGAATGTTATCTGGAGGAATATCCGCTCATGTCTGACAAAAAGGCCGTCGTTCTCGTTCCCGGCAAGATAAACCCGCGCGTTCTCGAACGCCTCGAAGGCAAGGTCGAGATCGTAACAGTGCCTGCCGGTGCCGAGCCGGTTCTGCCTGAGGGTGCGGCCGCGCGCATCAATGCCATCGCCGTTTCCGGCGTGGTCAATGCCAAATGGATCGATGCGCTGCCGAAGCTCGAGATCATCGCCAATTTCGGTGTGGGTTATGACGGCGTTGACGCCAAACACGCCGCCACACGCGGTATCGTGGTGACGAATACGCCTGATGTGCTGAACGACGAAGTGGCCGATACGACGATTGCGCTGTTGATCAACACCGTGCGCCGTCTTTATCAGGCCGAGACCTGGCTGCGTGATGGCAAATGGGTTGGCGAAGGGCCGTTTGCGCTCTCGCCGTTCTCGCTGCGCGGCCGCAAGGTCGGCCTCTTCGGCATGGGCCGCATCGGCCAGGAAATCGCCAAGCGGCTCGAGCCCTTCAAGGTGGAAATCGGATACCACACCCGCAGCAAGCGTGAGGAACTCTCCTACACCTATTACGGCTCGCTGAAGGAGATGGCCGAGGCCGTCGATACGCTGATCTGCATCGTGCCCGGCACGCCGGAAACGCACAAGGCGATCAATGCCGAAATCCTGACGGCGCTTGGGCCTGAGGGCGTGTTCATCAATGTCGGCCGAGGTTCCAGCGTCGATGAGGATGCGCTTCTGCAGGCGCTTAAGAGCGGTGTTTTGGGTGCTGCCGGTCTCGATGTGTTTTATGCCGAGCCGAAGGTGCCGGAAGCGTTTTTTGCGTTGCCGAATGTCTCCCTGCTGCCGCATGTCGCTTCCGCCTCGATCCCGACGCGCAACGCCATGGCCGATCTGGTGGCGGATAATATTCTCGGCTGGTTCAGGGACGGCACGGTGCTGACACCGGTGCCGGAAACGCCGGTCAAGGGGTGAGGCCTTTTGGCAAGCCCTGACCATCACCCTTTAGTGAGGCGAATGGCTTTGCCCGCTCACAAACCCCGCGCACCGTCACCCCGGACTTGATCCGGGGTCCAGCGCGATCAAGTCCTTGATCGCCAAAGACTCTGTTCACGGCGCAGACGCGCCGTGGCTGGATGCCGGATCAAGTCCGGCATGACGGAAGGGAGGTTTGTGATGACGGCGGCTAACTCCGCGCGGCATCCGCGCCTATTCCGCAACCTCCTCTGTCCCCACCCAGCGCCCTTCGGCAAACGACCGGGCCATGGCGTGAATGCTGCGCTCGATCTTCAGCCCTTCCTCGAAGTCGATGATATGGGCCTTCTTGCCCTCGATCGCCGCAATCAGCTCCCGGCATTCGATGACCTTCAGGTCGTTGAAGCCGAGGCCGTGGCCGGGGGCGGGGATGAAGCGGTCATAGGGCTTGTGATGGGGGGCGGTGAGGATGGTTCGGAAACCCTGTTCTTCCGGGCGTCCATCCGTGGTGTAGAGCTGGAATTCGTTCATCCGCTCCTGATCGAACAGGATCGAGCCGGTGGAGCCATAGATCTGGATGGCGATGCGGCCCTTGCGGCCCCAGGCGGAGCGGTTGGCGATGAGCACGGCGGAAATGCCGCCTTCGAGCTTCAGGAGAACGCTGGCGAGATCATGTGTCTCGACCGCGCGCTCGCCACCGCCGGCAAGCGGGCGGGTCTTGTAAGGTTTCACCATGTCCGTGATGGCGCTTTGTGCGTGGCCGAACAGGGCATAGAGCAGCGACAGCGGATGCACGGCAAAGTCATCCAGCGCGCCGTAACCGGAGGAGGCCTCGCTCTTCCAGTAGAAGGGCTGGGTGGCATCGGCCATGAAGTCCTCGTCCATTTCGGCGCGGACGTGATAGACGTTGCCGATCGCGCCTTCGTCGATCAGGCGGCGGATGTGGCGGATGACGGGGTTCTGAATGTAGTTGTAACCCATCGCCGCTGCCTTGCCGGATCGGCGGGCCGCATCGCGCATCTTCACCGCATCGGCAAAGGCGGGCGCCATCGGTTTTTCACACCAGACATGTTTGCCGGCCTCAAGGGCGGCAATGGCCATTTCCGGGTGGAAGGCGTTGGGCGTGGTGACCGAGATGACGTCGATCTCGGGATCGGAAAGCAGGTCGCGCCAGTTGCCTGTCGAGCGGGCAAAACCGAACTCGGCGGCTTTCTTGGCTGCCAGCTCCGGGTTGACTTCCGCGAGCGTCACGAGGCGGGGGCGTTCCACATCGCCGAAGACGCTCGTGACGTTGTTCCACGCCAGCGCGTGGCATTTGCCCATGTAACCGGTGCCGATAAGGCCCACGCCAAGAGCGGCCATGGTATTCTCCTCCCGAGAGTTTTAGAATGAAATCAATATTTTGAGCATTTTCTTAAATGCGGCGCGCGAAAACCCCGCGTCCCTCATCCCTATGCTTGTCACAGGGGACCAGCCAGCCCAAGTCCTTGGGCTGGGTAGACTCTCCCCACCAACAGACGCGCGCAGGTTGGATTCCTGTGACAAGCACAGGAATGAGGGAAGTGGATGCCTTACGGGTTATCCCGCTTGAAAATCCAGTCATGATCCGGGTGGTTCTTGAAACGCCATTTGCGCATCGGCCCCGCCATCACGTTCAGATAATACATCTCATAACCATAGGGCGCGCCGCAGGGGTGGTGGCCTTTGGGCACCAGCACGACATCGCCATCCGACACCGCCATGGTCTCATCTAGCGAGCCGTCCTCGGTGAAGACGCGCTGGAAACCGAAACCCTGCGCCGGGTTGAGGCGGTGATAATAGGTCTCTTCCAGATAGGTCATGTCGGGGTAGTTATCCTCGTCATGCCGGTGCGGCGGATAGGACGACCAGTTGCCTGACGGGGTGAAGACTTCCGTTACCAGCAGGCTGTCGGCCACGTCGCGCTCCTCCATGGCGATGGGGAAGATGTAACGCGTATTGGCGCCCTTGCCGCGCTCCGTCAGCTGCACGCCATTGGGGCCGATCTGCTGCGCCTCGCGGCTGCCTTTTTCGCCGGGTGCGGTGCAGACGCCGACGGTGCAATCCGTCGTGGCCGTCAGCGACCATTCGGAACCGGCCGGTACATAAATGCAATGCGGTGGCTTGCGCTCGAACACGTTCATGCGGTCGCCGAGTTCACCGAAATCCTTGCCGCCTGCGGAAATCGTCGCCTTGCCTTCGACCAGCACGAGGATGACTTCCGTATCTCCGGTGTTTTCCGCCGCCGTCTCGCCCGGTTTCAGGCGGTAGAGGCCGAAACCGACATAACCCCAATCCGCGCTTTGGGGCGTGATATCGTGCACCTTGCCGCTGGTCGCGACCGGCTTGCGCAGAAGTGAGGTCATGGTGGTGTTCCTTTTTGGTCAGTCGTTCAATTTATCGGGCGGCTATTCCCGCGTTTCCCTCATCCCTGTTCCCCGGGACAAGCCCGAGGACGTCACAGGGATCCAGCCAGCCCAAGTCCTTGGGCTGAGAGGAGTCTTTCCGCCGCGCAGACGCGCGTCGGCTGGATTCCTGTGACAAGCACAGGAATGAGGGAGGAGAAACCTTGACCCCCTCTGCCTTGAGGCAGGAGAGGCTTCAAGCAGCCTCAGCCTTATCCAGCCCCGCTTCGCGCGCAAAAGCCTTCAGCGATTTCAGCCCCAGGCTCTGATATTCGAACGGATTGCGCACATCCGGATCCTGTTCCGCCTCGATCACCAGCCAGCCGCTGTAACCATGCTCGGCCGCGACCTTCAGCACCGGCGGAAAGTTGACGCCGCCTTCGCTGTCGCCGGGAACGGTGAACACGCCGCGGCGAACGCCTTCGAGGAAGGAAAGCCGCTCGTTGCGCACCTGATCGGCAATGACGGGACGCACGTTCTTTGCATGGATATGGCCGACACGGCCCATATATTTCTGCGCGACGCGCACGGGATCGCCGCCGCCGAACAGGCAATGGCCGGTATCGAGCAGCAGATGCGTCTTCGGACCGGTATGCTTCATCAGCAGGTCGATTTCCTCTTCGCTCTCCACCACCGTTCCCATGTGATGGTGATAAACGAGGGTGATGCCCTGTTCGGCGGCAAAGGCGGCCAGTGCCTCGACGCCCGCACCGAACTTCGCCCAGTCCTCGGCCGCAAGGCGCGGACGGTCGACCAGCGCCGTGTCGTCAGCGCCGTGAATGGCGTTGGAGGTTTCGCAGACGATGATGACCTTCGAGCCCATGGCCTTCAAGAGATCAAGCGCCGGCTGCATGGCCTTCTTCTCGGATTCGATGTCGTCAGTCAGAAGGTTCAGCGAATGCCAGCCGGAGACGAAGGAGAGGCCGCGCGGCGAAAGCACGCCTTTCAGGCCTTCCGGCTCCGTCGGGAATTTGTGACCTTTTTCGATACCGTCGAAACCGATCTTGGCGGTTTCATCAAGGCATTGCTCCAGGCTGATATGGGCGCCGAGCGTGCGGTCGTCGTCGTTGGACCAGGCAATCGGGTTGGTACCGTAACGGATCATCTTATTGTCTTTCCTTGACATGGTTTTCATAACGGGCGCGGGCCGGGCCGATTTCGGCGCGGTCGGATACTTCAGGCACCGCGACATCCCACCAGTGACCGCCGGCCTGCGGCGTCGGGTAAGGGTCGGTATCGATGACGATGACGGTGGTGCGGCTGGAGGCACGGGCGGCGGCAAGCGCCTCTTCCAGCTCGGTTATGGTGGAGACCTTGCGTGCATCCGCCCCCATCGAGCCGGCATGGGCCACGAAATCGATGGCGATCGGATTGACGTTGGTGTGGGCGTAGAGGTTGTTGAACTCCGCGCCGCCGGTTTCCATCTGCAGGCGGTTGATGCAGCCGTAACCGCGATTGTCGGTGATGACGAGCGTGATTTTCACGCTCATGGCGACCGATGTCGCAAGCTCCGAATTCATCATCATGTAGGAGCCGTCGCCGACCATGACGATCACGTCGCGGTCGGGTTCCGCCATCTTGATGCCGAGGCCGCCGGCCACTTCATAACCCATGCACGAGAAGCCGTATTCCATGTGATAGGAGAGCGGCAGCTTGGATTTCCACAGCTGATGAAGTTCTCCCGGCATGGTGCCCGCCGCGCACATGACGACGGTGTTGTCACGCGACTGGCGCTGCACCGCGCCGATCACCTGCATGTCTGTCGGCAGGCTGTTCACATGCTCCTCGCCCGGTGCCGCCGTATCGGCATCGGCCTTTTCGAACCATGCCGCCTTGAGCTTGGCATCCGGGGCCGCATAACGGTGGCTGCCGAGGGCGGCGGAGAGCTTTTCAAGCCCGATCTTTGCATCCGCCGTCAGGCTGATCGCATCGTGCTTTGCGCTGTCATAGGGCTGCACGTTGAGCGCCAGGATCTTGCGGTTCGGGTTCTTGAACAGCGCCCAGGAGCCGGTGGTGAAATCCTGAAAACGGGTGCCGACGCCGAAGACGAGATCGGCCTTTTCGCTGACGATATTGGCGCTTTCAGCACCGGTGACGCCGACGGGACCGAAATTCAGATCATGATCCCATGCGAGGGCCGATTTGCCAGCCTGCGTTTCGACGACGGGAATGGAGTGGGTTTCGGCAAAGCGCTTCAGTGTCTCGGTTGCGCCGGCAAAATGCACGCCGCCGCCGGCGACGATAACAGGGTTCTTCGCTGCTTTGAGCGCAGCGACCGCCTCTTCGAATTCCACCACATCCGGCTCAGGACGACGCTGGCGCCAGACCCGCTTTTCGAAGAAACTTTCGGGGTAATCATAGGCTTCCGCCTGCACATCCTGGCAGAAGGCGAGCGTGACGGGGCCGCAATCGGCCGGGTCCGTCATGGTGCGCATGGCGCGGGGAAGGGCCGTCAGCAACTGTTCCGGCCGCATGATGCGGTCGAAATACCGGCTGACCGGGCGGAAGCAGTCATTCACCGTCATCGTGCCATCGCCGAAATCTTCGAGCTGCTGCAGCACCGGGTCCGGGCCGCGATTGGCGAAGACATCGCCGGGGATCAACAGAACCGGCAGGCGGTTGACATGCGCCAGCGCTGCCGCCGTCACCATGTTTGCCGCACCGGGGCCGATGGAGGAGGTGACCGCCATGGCGCGGCGGCGGCGCAGCTGCTTGGAATAAGCGATAGCCGCATGGGCCATGGACTGCTCGTTCTGGCCGCGATAGGTCGGCAGTTCGTCGCGGATGCCATAAAGCGCTTCGCCGATGCCGGCGACATTGCCATGGCCGAAAATGGCCCACATGCCGGCAATATAGGTTTCGCCGTGCTCATTCATCTGCGCTGCCAGGTAACGAACCATGGCCTGCGCAGCCGTCAATCTGATTGTCTTCACGCTGCCTCTCCCTTTTTGGCGCGCGCCTCATCCCAAATGCGGCACAGGCTGGTATAGCGCTGCGCCATGTCCTTCACCGCTTCCTCGTCGGTTATCTTGCCCGAAAGCCAGCCGCGGGCGGCTTCTGCAAAGATCGTACGGCCAACGGCGAAACCTTTGACCAGATCGAAACCGGCGGCAAGGCGGAAGCTTTCCTCCAGCTCGCTTTGCGGTGCGTCGAGACCGAGAACGACGATGCCCCGCACGTAACGATCGTTGCGATTGACGGCGTCGCAGGCATTCTTCCACGCGGCGCGGGTCTTCATCGGCTCCAGCTTCCACCAGTCGGGGTAAACGCCGATCTCGTAAAAGCGCTCGATGATGCGGGCGGCGGTCAAATCGTCGGTCGGGCCGACCTTGGAGGGAATGATCTCCAGCAGCATTTCCAGCCGGTTGCGCCGTGCCGCCTCGAACAGGCGCATCACGGTCTCTTCCTGTGCTGCGCGCATCTCCTCGGTGTCATCGGGGTGATAGAAGCAGAGAACCTTGACGACGTTTTCAAGCGGCCATTCGGAGAGCCCGCCGAAATCCTTGCCAAGCTCCGGTTCCAGCGTCAGCGGGCGCGAGCCCGGCCATTCCACCGGACGGCCGATCCAGAGGCCGGAGCCGCTGGCGGCAAACAGTGCGTCGCGGCCAAGACGACCGTCGCAGAGAATGCCGTAACCCGCTTCGCCACCGGAAACTTTCTGCGCGGCCTGAAGGCAGAGCTTCTTGAAAGCGCCGATTTGCTCGTGCTTGATGCCAAGTTCGTCGGCGATGGCCTCCAGCTGCATGCGGTGGTCGAAAGCGAAGACGCGCATCGTCTCCCAGTCGCCCTTGCGGTTGGTGGACCAATGCACCTGCTCCAGCGCCTCGTCCTTGCGCAGCGCCTTGTTGCGGATGCCGGCCTTGAAGAAATATTGCAGCTCTTCCCAGCTTGGATAGGCCGGTGTGCAGCCATGGCGGGAAACGGCGAAGGCGCCACAGGCATTGGCGTATTTCAGCGTCGTCGGCCAGTCTTCGCCGCGCAGCCAGCCGCGGAAGAGGCCGGCCATGAAGCCGTCACCCGCACCGAGAACGTTGAAGACCTCGATCGGGAAACCTTCGCCGGTCTCACCATCGTCGAGGCTGGCAGGAATATCGCCGGCGAAAACCGAAGCGCCCATGGGCCCACGCTTGCACACCAGCGTCGCGTTCGAAACCTTACGCACGGCATTCAGTGCGGTCAGCGTATCGGTCGAGCCGCCGGCAATGTGGAATTCTTCCTCGGTGCCGACGATCAGATCGAACAGATGCAGGGTGGATTGCAGCTTGGCGGTGACCTTCTGCGATTCGACGAAACGGCTTTCGCCATCGCCATGGCCGGCCACACCCCAGAGATTGGGACGGTAATCGATATCGAGCGCGGTCTTTGCGCCATTCTCGCGGGCGAGTTTCAGCGCCTTCAGCACGGCCGCTTCCGTTTTCGGATGCGACAGATGCGTGCCGGTGGCGCAGACGCAGCCAGCCTCGGCAATGAAGGCGGGATCGATGTCGTCTTCGCTGAGCGCCATGTCGGCACAGTTTTCGCGATAGAAGATCAGCGGGAACTGGTTCTGGTCGCGAATGCCGAGCAGCACCAGCGCGGTCAGCCGCTCGGGGTCTGTCTTCACGCCGCGCACGTCGACGCCTTCGCGCACCAGCTGTTCGCGGATGAAACGGCCCATATGTTCATCGCCCACACGGGTGATGACGGCGCTGTTCAATCCAAGGCGGGCGGCACCGGCGGCGATATTGGTGGGGGAGCCGCCAATATATTTGGCAAAGGAGGCCATGTCCTCCAGACGGCCGCCGACCTGCGAACCGTAAAGGTCGACAGACGAGCGCCCGATCGTGATAAGATCAAGTTTTTTCAAAAGGTTCCTCCTTAGCACCGCACGCTGGCGCGGTCTGCCTCATGTGTGTCGAGCGGATCAGGCAACCATGCCGCCAGCTATCGCCATCCCGCTCCGGTGAGCCTCCTCCGCTCACTTGTCCCGTCACGAGACGGACAGTCGTGGAATGCCCGTTTCATGGATTTGGATCATAAATTCTATTTTTCTCGTTTTCAATAAAAATATTCAGGCCGTCTTGCGTGTTCCCACAGCAACCGCCAGCGTGATGGCGAGACAGAGCGTGGCCGAAAGCGAGCGGAATGCGCCGAAATCAATTTCCGTCACCGTCAGAAGCGTCGCGCCGGACTTCCGGAGCGGATTGACCGCAGAATCGGAAAGCGCCACGACCGGAATGCCGTTGGCGCGGGCGTTTTCCGCCAGTTCCAGCGTCTCAGTGGAATAGGGGGAAAAGGTGATCGCGATCAGCGCGTCTTCGCGGGAGATGGCGCTGATATTGCCGAGCCCGCCAACGGCGCTGTGCAGCACGGCCGGCACCTTCATCTTCTCGAAGGCATAGGCCAGATAGCTGGCGATGGGGAATGAGCGGCGCAGGCCCATGATATGCACGGTTCGCGCCTTTGAAAGCGCCGAAACCGCCTCGTCTAGCTGCTTGGTATCGACCGATTTCAGCAGCATTTCGAGCGAAGAACGGCCGGCTTCGACGAATTCCGCCAGCAGGCCGGAGGCGCTTTCATCGCCTTTTTCGCGCAGATGGTCGAGCCGCGTGGCATAATCCGGCCAGCCGCCGACATAGGAATCACGGAACAGGCGCTGCATTTCCGAAAAGCCGGAAAAGCCCATGATCTGACAGAAGCGCATGAAGGCCGAGGGTTGCACGCCAGCCCCTTCCGCCATTTCGGCGACGGTGGAAACGGCGATGCGATCCTGATTGGAGGCGACATAATCGGCGCATTGCCGCAACCGCTTCGGCAGGCCCTCCGCCACCTGGAGCAATCGCTCCTCAAAAGCCTTCACCGAATCTGGCGCCTCGATTGCTGTCATTGTCATTCCTTTGTGCAGACTGAAATTATGTGTACATTAGCTGCAATGGAATTTTTATTCCATTGGGTTTTTTGAGGGGCTGGGGAATGAGGGCGGCTGGCTTATCTCATCCTTGTGCTGGTCACAGGGATCCAGCGTGATCAAGGGCTTGATCACAAGAGGGCCCTTTCACGGCGCCGACGTGCCATGGCAGGATTCGGCGACATCCTAAGCCGCCGCCGCGCGCATATCGCGCCGGAAATCGGATGGCGACATGCCGGCGATCTGGCGAAAGGCCTTGTTGAAGGCGCTGACCGACCCAAAGCCGCTTTCCATGGCGATCTGCAGGATGTTGTCCTTGCCGGTCATCAGCATCGCCTGCGCGCGGGAAAGCCGGAGCAGGGTCAGATATTTGATCAGCGTCATGCCGGTGGATTTGCGGAACAGGTTCATTGCATATTTCGGATGCAGCGAGGCGGCGCGGGCGATGTCGGTCGCGTCGATATCATCGAGGAAATTGGCGGCGATGAAATCGCACATGCGCACGACGCCGATGGAGGGCGCCATGCCTTCCTCATCCTCTTTGCTTTTTCCATCGGTCGCGGATGAGATGACGGAATAGGGTTCGAGAAACATCCGCTCCACCCTGAGAAGCAATTCCTCCACCGCATGCTGAGCTTTCGCCGGATCACCGGAGGTAACATAACGGAACCATCGGCCGAAATTTTCCGCATCGGCCCTGTCTGTCTCGGCGCTCACCATGGTTGCGCCGCCCATCAGCTGGCTGGAGACGGCGGCCGGTAGGCGCATGCGGAAGAAATGCACGAGCGGCAGATGCGCGCCGGCGTAAAAGGAATCGTCGGAGGATTGGTCCATCTGGTGCGGCTGGCCGCCCCAGAAAATGCACATCTGGCCGGCATGGAGTGTCAGCTCATGATCGCCCATGCGGTAATGCACCGATCCCGACATCACATAATTCACCTCCACCTGCGCGTGCCAATGGGGGCGGAGCATGATGGGCGGGTGGTTATGGAAAAGCTGAAGCGTGGTTGGCATACCTTCGATGCTGCTCGCACCCGGCTGGTAAAAGGCTCTTTCGGCAATCTTACTTTCCGCCAAATCGATGTTCCCTTTTTACGAGACAGATTTCCTGCCGCCGCTAATGTGCCCATGTTCGCTGAAGAACGGCAATTGAAAAAGGGAGGTTTTCAATGTGCTTGAAATTTCTTGGCGCGTCTACGGCTCTGCTGCTTCTTGCAGCCCCCGCTTTCGCGCAAACCGAGACCGTTAACATCTGGAGCTGGAATGTCGCCGCCTCGGCGCTGAAATCCACGGTCGAGGGTTTCAACAAGCAGAATCCTGACATCAAGATCGTCGTGGAAGACCTTGGAAACGGTCAGGTTTTTGACAAGACGCTGGCCGCCTGCGCAGCCGGTGGCGATGGGCTTCCGGATATCGTGACCATCGAGAATTTCGAGGCGGAACTGTTCTGGAGCCGCTTTCCGGATTGTTTCGCCAATCTGACCGAGCTTGGCTATACCCCTGAGAAACAGGCGCTTTTCCCGGATTTCAAACGCACCGAACTGGAGGTTGATGGCGTTGCCTATGCCGTGCCATGGGATTCCGGCCCGGTGGCGGTGTTTTATCGCCGCGACTTCTATGAAAAGGCGGGCGTTGACCCGGCTACCATAAAGAGCTGGGACGATTTCATAGTCGCCGGCAAGAAGGTCATGGCCGCCAATCCCGGCACCGTCATGGCGCAGGCCGATTTCAACGGCGACAGCGAATGGTTTCGCATGATCGCCAATGAGCAGGGATGCGGTTACTTTTCGACCGACGGCCAAAGCATCACCATCAACAAGCCGGCCTGTGTGGCGACCCTTGAAAAGATCAAGGAAATGAAGGGTGCGGGCATCATCACGGCCGCGATCTGGGATGAGAAGATCCAGGCCAACACGGCCGGCAAGGCCGCAAGCCAGATGTATGGCGCCTGGTATGAGGGCACGGTCCGTTCCGGCTCTCCCGATCTTTCCGGCAAATGGGGCGTCTATCTGATGCCGAGCCTGACGCCGGATGGCCCGCATGCGGCCAATCTCGGCGGCTCTTCGCTGGCAGTCAGCTCCACGTCCCAGCACAAGGAAGCCGCGTGGAAATATATCGATTATGCGCTGACCACCAATGAAGGTCAGGTGACGATGCTGAAGTCCTTCGGCCTCGTTCCTTCGCTGCTCTCCGCCATCGACGATCCTTTCGTCAAGGAAAAGCAGCCCTATTGGGGTGGACAGGCGGTGTGGACCGATATTCTCGCCACCCTGCCGAAGATCGTGCCGAGCCGTGGCACGGCGTTCCAGTCGGATGCGGATGCGATCTACAAGGCGACGCAGACGAAATATTTCGCGGGCGGATATCCCGATGCGAAAGCGGCGCTGGATGATGCCGCCAAGCAGATCGAAACGGCAACGGGGTTGCCGGTCTCGGAGTAAACGGGCGGCTGTTTTCTGGACCGAGAGGGTGCCGCACGTTTCTTCTCCCCGATGGGGAGAAGTCCGCGGCAGCGGGATGAGGGGGCGACGTCAGCGATGGACCGAGAGCTTGCCCCCTCATCCGACCCTTCGGGCCACCTTCTCCCCCTCGGGGAGAAGAAATACGCCGTGCCGTCTTGCGATGGCCTCGTCCTCAAACGGGGGCAGGCCTCTTCCAAGCTTTTCCATTTATCCGGCCGAACCGCCGGCATCTGGAGGTCGTCATGCCGTCAAGGAACAGGATCGCTTATGCGTTCCTAGCGCCCTATCTCCTGATTTTCGCCACCTTCTGGGTCTGGCCGATCATCAGCTCGTTCATGCTGTCGTTCCAGAATACGCGCATCAACCCGTGGCGGTTCGCGCCCTCCGTGAACTGGGGGCGGCTCGTTTCCGATCCAGCCTTTTATAATGCGCTCTACAACACGTTGATCATTCTGGTCATTCAGGTGCCGGTGATGATCGCGCTCGCCACCGTCATGGCGGTGCTGCTGAATTCGCCGCTCTTAAAGGCGCGACCGCTCTACCGCTTCGCCTTTTTCGCGCCTGTTGTCGTTGGAGAGGTCGCCTATGCGGCGGTGTTCCGGCTGATGTTCAGCGTCGATTTCGGCATCATCAACAAGCTCATCACCTCCGTCGGCCTTTCGCCGGTCTCGTGGTTCGACAATGCCAATGCGGCCATGGCACTCGTCATCATCGCCGTCACCTGGCGCTGGGCGGGGTATAACGCCATCATCATTTTGGCCGGGCTGCAATCCATTCCGGGTGATGTCTACGAGGCGGCGACGCTGGACAAGGTGAGCAAGCGCCAGCAATTTTTCCACATCACGTTGCCGCTCCTCAAACCCATCATCCTCTTTTGCGTCGTCCTGTCGGTCATCGGCACCATGCAGCTGTTTGCCGAGCCTTTCCTCATCACCAATCGCGGCGGGCCGGGCGGCGGCACGGAAACGCTGGGGCTGTTCCTCTATCGGCAGGGCTTTACCTCGCTCAATTTCGGTTACGCTTCGGCCATCGCCTACACCATGGCGGCGCTCGCCATCGCCATTTCACTTCTCAATCTCTGGGTCGGGAGGGAGCCGAAATGAGGTCGAAATCCAGATCGCTTTTCTGGCAGAAGATCGCGCTGCATGCGGCGCTGACGCCGCTCGCCATCATCTGGCTGTTTCCACTGTGGATGATGTTCGTGTTCTCGACCATGCCGGATTACGGCATTTTCAGCCCGGATATCGTGCTGGTGCCGTCCACCAACTTCATTGAAAATTTCAACAATCTACAGGCGGACACCAATTTCCTGCGGGCCATGTTCATCTCGATCACCGTCGCCGTCATCTACACGGTTCTTTCGGTGTTGCTGACGTCGATGGCGGGCTGGGCGCTGGCGCGTTACCGCTTTGCAGGACGTGGGGTGGTGATCGCCATCATTTTGGGCACCATCACCCTGCCGTTTGCGGTCGTTGTCATTCCGCAATTCATCATGGTGGCGCGGGAATTCAAGCTGGCCAATAGCTGGATCGCGCTCATCGTGCCGCCGCTGTTCAATTCGCTCGGCGTGCTGTTCATGCGGCAATCCTTCTCGATGATGCCGACCGAGCTTTTTGATGCGGCACGGGTGGAAGGCGTGAAGGAATGGCAGATATTCCTGCGCATCGCCTTGCCGCTGGCGCGTCCCACAATGGCGGCGCTGTCGATCATTCTCTTCCTGGCCTCGTGGAACAATTACCTCTGGCCGCTTCTCATCAATTCCCGCCCAGGAATGATGACCGCACCCGTGGCGCTTGGCACCCTCATCGGGCTCACCAAGGTGTCATGGGGCGGCATCATGGCCGGCGCGGTGCTGCTCACCGCACCCATCCTCGTGGTTTTCGTGGCTCTGCAGCGTCACTTCATCGCCGGCATTTCCGCCGGGGCAGTCAAGTAAGGGAGGCTACATGGCGGAACTTTCGCTCAGGAACGTGCTCAAGCGTTATGGCGCGCTCGAAGTCATCCATGGCGCAAATCTGGAGGTGGAAGACGGGGAGTTCGTCGTTTTTGTCGGCCCGTCCGGCTGCGGCAAATCCACGCTTCTCAGAATGATCGCCGGGCTGGAAGATATCTCCGGCGGCGATATCGTGATTGGCGGCAGAACGGTGAGCGATGCCGATCCGGCCGATCGCGGCATCGCCATGGTGTTCCAGTCCTATGCGCTTTATCCGCATATGACGGTCGCCGAAAATCTGTCCTTCGGCCTTCGAATGAACGGCAACCCCAAAGCAGATACGCAAAAGCGGGTCAACCGCGCCGCCGAAATCCTGCAGATCAACGAATTGATGCAGCGCCGCCCGAAACAGCTTTCCGGTGGCCAGCGCCAGCGTGTGGCCATCGGCCGCGCCATTGTGCGCGAACCGCAGGTCTTCCTGTTCGATGAGCCGCTGTCCAACCTCGATGCCGAACTGCGGGTACAGATGCGCGTGGAAATATCGCGGCTGCACAAGCAGCTCGGCACCACGATGATCTATGTGACCCATGACCAGACCGAGGCGATGACGCTCGCCGACAAGATCGTGGTTTTGCGGGCGGGCAATATTGAACAGGTCGGCGCGCCGCTCGATCTTTATGACGATCCCGCCAATCGTTTCGTCGCCGGTTTCGTCGGTTCGCCGAAGATGAATTTTCTCGACGCCACCATCATCGGCAGCGGTGCGGAAAGCGTCACGCTCTTGCTCGACAGCGATCCTGCGGTGCGGCTGACCCTGCCGGTCAAGGCCCGTTTGAACGACGGCGCCAGGGTTTCGCTCGGCATCCGGCCCGAACATTTCGCCGATGCGGGGCAAGGCGATGCCGATCTCACCGTTCATGTCGATGTCGCCGAACATCTCGGCAATACCAGCTATGTCTATGCCCGCGCGCAAGGCGGCGAACAGCTCATCATCGAGCGGCCGGAATCGCGCGATGTCGGCAATCGCGACCGGCTGACGGTCGGTCTTTCCGCCCGCAAGGCTTTCCTTTTCGACAGCAAGGGCGAACGCCTGCGCTGAACCCTTTCCCAAGCACCCAATGTAAGACGAGGATTTCATGACGACCGAACAACCGATCCGCTGGGGCATCATCGGCCCGGGCACCATCGCCAAAACATTTGCGGACGGCATTGCCCATTCCCGCACCGGCAGGTTAGAGGCCATCGCCACCCGCAATCCGGACAAGCCCGGCCTTGCCGAAGCTTTTGCCGGCGCGCGCATCATCCATGGTTACGATGCGCTGCTTGCCGATCCCGATATTGACGCGGTTTACATTGCCACCCCCCACACCGGCCACGCCGAATGGGCGATCAAGGCGATCCGCGCCGGCAAGAACGTGCTGGTGGAAAAACCCATCGCGCTTTCCGCCTATGACGCCGATGCCATTTTCCACGAGGCGAAAAAGGCAGGCGTCTTTGCCGGCGAGGCCTATATGTATCGCCTGCACCCGCAGACGGCGAAACTGCTGGAACTGGTGAAAGCCCGTGCTGTCGGCGATATCCGCATCATCCGTTCCAGCTTCGGTTTCAACATGGGCTCGTTCCGGGCCGATCACCGGCTTTTCGCTAATGAAATGGCGGGCGGCGGCATTCTCGATGTCGGCGGTTATCCGGTCTCCATGGTGCGCATGATTGCCGGTGCGGTAGACGGGAAACCCTTTGCCGAGCCGGAAAAGGTGGCGGGTGCCGCCAGTCTCGGCCAGTCGGGTGTCGATGAATGGGCCTCGGCGGTGCTGAAATTCCCCAATGGCATCGTCGCCGAAGTCTCATGCTCGATCATGGCGGGGCAGGACAATGTGCTGCGCATCATCGGCTCGGAAGGTCGCATCGAAGTCAAGGATTTCTGGTTCGCCGCTGGCCACAAGGGCGGCACCGGGCGGATCGACATCATTCGCGGCGACAAGGGGGAAACTATCGAAGTGCCGGAAGATCGGTGGCTTTATTCCTTCGAGGTCGATGCGGCCGGCGAGGCTATCCGGCAGGGCAAAAAGGAATTCGATGCGCCAGGCATGGGCTGGGCCGACAGCCTTGGCAATTTGCGGGTCATGGATCAGTGGCGTGCTTCCGTCGGGCTGGAATACAGCATTGAGAAGGCAACGTCGCGCGTTGCGAATATTGCCGGCGGCAAGGTGGTGGCCGGAAATGCGGTTCCGAAGCGGCAGATACCGGGCATTGCCAAGCCGGCTTCCGTGGTCGCGCTCGGTTTCGAATTTTTCCCCAATTTCGCCTCCGCATCGCTGACGCTCGATGCGTTTTACGAAGCGGGCGGCAATCTCTTCGATACGGCCTATGTCTATGGCGGCGGCAAGACGGAGGCGATTTTTGGTGACTGGCATAGGAGCCGCAATGTGCCGCGCGAGGAGATCGTGCTGATCGGCAAGGGCGCGCATTCGCCGCTCTGCTATCCCGACATGATCGCCAGGCAGCTCGATCAGTCGCTGGAGCGATTGAAGACGGATTATGTCGATGCCTATTTCATGCATCGCGATAATCTTGACGTTCCGGTCGCCGAATTCGTCGATGCCATGGATGCCGAAGTCCGGCGCGGGCGCATTCGCGGCATTTTCGGCGGCTCCAACTGGACGCGGGAACGCATGGATGAAGCTGCCGCCTATGCCGGGAAGAACGGCAAGCAGGCCCCGGGCGCGCTTTCCAACAATTTCTCGCTCGCCGAAATGCTCGATCCCATCTGGGCGGGCTGCGTCGCTGCGTCGGATGATGAGTGGAAGGAATGGCTGAGATCCCGCCAGATCCCCAACTTCGCCTGGTCGAGCCAGGGGCGGGGTTTCTTCACCGATCGGGCAGGGCGGAATAAGCATGATGACGAGGAGATCGTCCGTGTCTGGTATTCCGACCGCAACTTCGTTCGCCGCGACCGGGCAATCGAGCTTGCGCAGAAACTCGGGCGGCACCCGATCCATATCGCGCTTGCTTATGTCATCGCCCAGCCTTTCCCGGTCATCCCGCTGATCGGGCCGCGCACCATCGCCGAGCTGGAGGATAGTCTTTCGGCGCTGGATATTGCGCTGACGGGCGAGCAGGTGAAGTGGCTGGAGGCGTAAGGCCGATCAGGAAGGCGGCGGATAAGTCCGCCGCCATTCGGATAGGACGAAGCGCTGCGGCATATTTCTTCTCCCCGGCGGGGAGAAGAAACAGGCGGCACCCGCTTATTCCATGGCGATCCTGCGGAGGGCGCTATCTTTCATCTTCTTTCCTTTTCCGGTGACTGCTAAAGCCTAGGTTCATAGACGCGTCGCGAAACAATCACCGGAGTTCCCATGGGCGATATCGACCGAAACCGTGCGCATGAGCTGATGCGGGAGGCGGATATCGACGCGCTGGTGCTGTTCCAGCCCGAAGCCTTCCGTTATGCGGTCGGCGCTCACGCCGGCGTGGCGACCATGTGGGGCAGGGCGGGCTCGGCGATTGCGCTGGTGCCGGCCGATGTGGGGGCGAGACTTGCCGCCGTCGTCAGTGATCATGCCGCCCCGCTCGTCAGACGGGCCGCACCGGACGTTGAACTGCGCTGCCATCGCATCTGGATCGACATGGTCGATCTTTCGGGTGTGGAAACCGTCGCGCAGGTGGATGACGCCTATCGCCGTAGTGCTTCCCGCGGGCCGAGACCGGAGACATTCGATCGTGCCGTCTGTTTCGGCCTGTTGGCTGACTTGCTGCGGGAGCGCGGGCTGTCTGCGGCGCGCATCGGCGCCGATGTCGAATTCATGCCGGCCGCCGATTTTCTGGCCCTGCGTCAGGCGCTTCCCGATGTGAGCTGGATCGATGGCTCGGCCGTGTTGCGGCGTCTGCGCGCGGTGAAATCCGAACGTGAGATCGGGCTTCTGCGGCGCGCGGCAGCGGCGGCTGAGGCGGGGCTGGTCGCGATGGCGGCGGCCGTCAGGCCGGGGGCGGCGCTCGGCGGGCTTTCCGCCGCCTGGAAGGCGGGCGCGCAGGCGTATGCCACGGCATCCGGTTTTTCACTGAGCGGGCACTGGGATTACATATCCGTCGGGCCCGCCCTGTCGGATATGGCGGCCGTGATGACGCCGGGTGCGCTCATCAAGGCTGATGTCGGCACGCTGGTCGATGGTTATTCTTCCGATGGTGCAAGAACCTTCTCATGGGGCCCGGTCTCGCCTCTGGCGGCGGATATCTTCAAGGCGCTGGAAGCGGCTTTTGCTGCCGGGCTTGAATCGATCCGACCGGGCAACAGCTTCGGCGCGGTGCACGCCGCCATGCTGGCCTCGATGCGCAGGGACGGTTTCGGCGAATATTATCGCGGCCATTTCGGCCATTCCGTCGGCGGTGGGGTGGGCATCGAGGAATGGCCGTTCTTTTCCCATGAAAATCCGGAAATCATCCTTCCCGGCATGGTGGTCGCGCTCGAAGCGCCTTTTTATGGCGAGGGGCTGGGTGCCTTGATGATCGAGGACCAGTTCCTCGTCACATCGTCAGGCGCGGAGTGCATGAACACGCTGCCCCGCACTCTGAGAGATTTATCCAGAAGCTGAGTGCCGTCTCAGAGGAAATCGTCGCGGCGCGGGGTGAAGCAGTCGATCAGCTCGCCCTCTTCCAGACACAGGCAACCGTGTTCGATATGGCCGGGCACCACAAGGCTGTCGCCTTTCTCAAGGTCATAGGCTTCGCCATCGCGGTAGAAACGGAAACTGCCGCTGGCGACATAGGTGGATTGCACATGCGGATGGCTGTGCAGCTTGCCTTCCGCGCCGGTCTTGAAACGGAAAGACACCACCATCAGCTCGGGTGCTTCGGAAAGCACGGTGCGTTCCACGCCATCGTCGGGCGAAACGGTGGGGAATTTGGGAAGCTGCTGCATGGGTTTCTCCTCGGTCTTGTAATGCGCTTCAGGGCGGTTCAGGCGGGCAGTTTCAGCGTGGTGCGCGCAACATGGCGCGGTAACGCGTCTGGCTGCTTTTCAGGTGCTGGCGCATGGCGCTTCGCGCCGCCTCTTCGTCGCCATCCTGAATGGCGATCAGGATTGCCTCGTGCTCGCCGACCAGCCGTTCGAGATCGGCAGGCGAAAGCACCGTTTCCGTGCCGTTGTCAGTCACGGCACGGCGCGGAATGACGGTCGGGCCAAGCACCTGCAGGAACTCGCTGAAACGGGGATTGTTGGTCGCTTCGGCCACGGCCAGATGAAAGGCGAAATCGGCCTCGGCCGTCGGAATGCCCCGGGCGGCGCTGGCGCGGAAGGCATCAAAGGCCTCGATGATCTTTTCTTCCTGCGCCGGCGAGCGGCGAATGGCGGCAAGGCCGGCGGCATCGCCTTCCACGGCCGTGCGTAGTTCCAGCATCTCGATCAGCGAGGAAACACGCGCGAGATCGACATTGTGAAATGGCCGCCGCTCCACGGGCGCGGGCTCCAGCACGAAGACGCCGGCGCCCTGACGTGGCTCGACCAGACCATCGGAGCGCAATGAGGCGATCGCCTCGCGCACCACCGTGCGGCTCACGCCGAATTCCTGCGTCAGTTGCGCTTCGGAGGGCAGGCGGTCGCCGGTCTTGTAACGGCCCTTGGCGATCTGGCTGCGCAGTTCCTCCGAAACCTTCACCACAAGCGTTCTGCCCTGGGGCGCTGCCGGTTCCGAGCTCGTCGCTTTTGTCATTTTCATCGCCGTTCTAAAAATTCGGTTGCATGCGTGTTCCTCGATACGTCATTCGCGGCCCCGCTTGCAATCCCGCCGCTTGGGCGGGCGTTTCGTGTGGCAGCTCACGTCGCCTTGAAGATCGGGTTGTCAACGAAGACGCCGCCCTGAAAACGGACAAGTGCATCGTCGGGGTCTGGCGTCGGGCTGGTCTGCGCGATCTGTTCGCGGAAGGCTTCGGCATTGTCCCTGGGTTTCCAGCCGAGGTAACCGAGATGGGAATTGTCCCACCAGCCGGCATCATTGGCCGAAGCGCCCCAGACGACCGGGCAGCCGAGCACCGGCGCGCGAAACACCGCCTCGATCAACGACACGAAATCATCCTGCGAGAACCAGGTGGATAACATGCGGTAATTGGTGGGTTCCGGCGTGCAGGAGCCGATGCGCACCAGCGCCGTCTCCTGTCCGAATTTCTCGAAATACATGCGGGCGAGGTTTTCGCCGAAACATTTGGAGACGCCGTAAAGCCCGTCCGGGCGGACGGGAACATCGGGGCCGAGACGCTCGGTCTGGGGATAATAACCGATCGTATGGTTGGAACTCGCAAAAACGATGCGTGGCTGCCCATGGGCGCGGGCGGCCTCGTAGAGATTATAAAGCCCGATGATATTGCCCTGCAAAATCTGCTCGAAGGGCCGCTCCACCGATATGCCGCCGAGATGCACGATGCCATCGCAACCGGCGACCATGGCGTCCACGGCCGCCGAATCGGCAAGGTCGCATTGCACACATTCCTCGTTCGGCCCGGCCGGATCGAGCGGGGAGAGGTCGGCAAGACGCACTATCTCGGCCATCGGTGCAAGGCGCTCGCGCATGACACGGCCAAGCTGGCCCGCCGCACCGGTAACAAGAAGCCGTTTCATCGCCATTCTCCCAAGTCATTTCTGCATCTGCGCTGTGGTCAGAAGTGTCGCCGCCTCTTGACCTTGTCATACAGATCGTACAAAAAGCGGATAACATATATTATGTGCCATACGCAACAATCATGAAGGATGAGTTTGATGCTGACCGTCGAAACCAGGCAGGCCGTGAACCCGGACTATGCAAAAACGCTGGATACCGAAGGGCTCCGCCGGCATTTCCTCGCCAACGACATGTTCCGTTCCGGTGAAATCAGGCTGATTTACACCCATTACGACCGGTTCGTCATGGGTGGCGCGGTGCCTGATGGCGCGCCGCTGACGCTGGACAAGGTGGAAGAAACCAAGACGCCGTCCTTTCTCGACCGGCGTGAGATGGGCATCGTCAATATCGGTGAGACCGGCACCGTCAACGCCGGCGGGCAGACCTACACGCTCAATCGCGGCGATGTGCTTTATCTCGGTGCCGGCAGCGGCGCTGTCACTTTTGATGGCGCCGGCCGATTCTATATCACCTCCTGCCCGGCGCATCGCAGCCTGCCGGCCAAGCTCGTCACGCTCGCCAACAGCAAGGAAGTCAAGCTCGGCGCGACCGAAACCTCCAACAAGCGCACCATCAACCAGTTCATCCATCCGCTGGTCATGGAAAGCTGCCAGCTGGTGCTGGGTTATACGATGCTGGAGGACGGCTCGGTCTGGAACACGATTCCCTCGCACATTCATGACCGCCGCATGGAGGCCTATCTCTATTTCGGCATGGATGAAAAGTCGCGCGTGCTGCATCTGATGGGTGAGCCGCAGGAGACTCGCCATCTGTTCATTTCCAACGAAGAAGGCGCCATTTCGCCGCCCTGGTCCATCCATTCCGGCGCCGGCATCGGCTCTTACACCTTCATCTGGGCGATGGCTGGCGACAATGTCGATTACACCGACATGGACTTCATCCAGCCGGGGGATCTGAAATGAGAAACCCCTTTTCGCTTGAAGGGCGCAAGGCGCTTGTGACGGGCGCAAATACCGGTCTTGGCCAGGCGATTGCTGTTGGTCTCGCCGCCGCTGGCGCAGAGGTGGTCTGCGCTGCCCGCCGGGCACCGGATGAAACGCTTGATATCATCGCAAAAGAAGGCGGCAAGGCGAGCGCACTGCTCATCGATTTCGCCGATCCGCTGGCGGCGAAGGACAGTTTTGCTGACGCCGGTTTCGATATTCTCGTCAACAATGCCGGCATCATCCGCCGCGCCGATTCCGTCGAGTTTTCCGAACTCGACTGGGATGAGGTGATGGACGTCAATCTGAAGGCGCTGTTTTTCACCACGCAGGCTTTCGCGAAAGAACTGCTGGCGAAAGGTCGCTCCGGCAAGGTGGTCAATATCGCCTCGCTCCTGTCGTTTCAGGGTGGCATTCGCGTGCCGTCCTACACGGCGGCGAAACATGGCGTTGCGGGTCTCACCAAGCTTCTGGCCAATGAGTGGGCCGCCAGGGGCATCAATGTGAATGCCATTGCCCCCGGTTATATCGAAACCAACAATACCGAGGCGCTGCGTGCGGATGCCGCCCGCAACAAGGCCATTCTCGAGCGCATTCCGGCAGGTCGCTGGGGGCACTCGCAGGATATTGCCGGCGCGGCGGTATTTCTGGCGTCGCCGGCTGCGGATTACGTGCACGGCGCCATTCTCAATGTCGATGGCGGCTGGCTGGCGCGTTAATCTGTCACAGATTTTCGAAATTCATCATACAAGATGTATGATGAGTTGTTGACAAAGATGCGGTAAGCGGCTTAGGTGGCTTTCAGTCAGTGAACTTGCAGAGGAATTTCGATGATGAACCCTGAACAAATCAAGACGGCGCTCGGCTCCGGTCTGTTGTCCTTCCCGGTCACCCATTTCGATGCCGAGGGTCGTTTTGCGGCCGATAGCTACAGGGCGCATGTCGAATGGCTCGCCGGTTATAAAGCCCCGGTGCTGTTTGCCGCCGGCGGTACTGGCGAGTTCTTCTCGCTGAAGCCGGATGAAATTCCCACCATCGTTTCCGCCGCTAAGGAAGTGGCTGGCGAAACCGCCATCGTTTCCGGCTGCGGTTACGGCACCGAGATTGCCGTCGACATCGCCCGCTCGGTCGAAAAGGTCGGTGCTGATGGTATCCTGCTTCTGCCGCATTACCTCATCGATGCGCCGCAGGAAGGTCTTTATGCCCATATCAAGAAGGTGTGTCAGTCGGTCGGCATCGGCGTCATGGTTTATAACCGCGACAATTCCGTGCTGCAGGCCGATACGCTGGCGCGTCTTTGCGACGAGTGCCCGAACCTTGTCGGTTTCAAGGATGGCACCGGCGATATCGGCCTCGTGCGCCAGATCACCGCCAAGATGGGTGACCGCCTGATGTATCTCGGCGGCATGCCGACGGCGGAACTGTTTGCCGAAGCCTATCTTGGCGCCGGCTTCACCACCTATTCCTCGGCGGTCTTCAACTTCGTACCCGGCCTTGCCAATGAATTCTATGCGGCGCTGCGTGCCGGCGAACGCGCCACCTGCGAACGCATCCTGACGGATTTCTTCTATCCGTTCATGGCGATCCGCAACCGCGCCAAGGGTTATGCCGTCTCCGCCGTCAAGGCTGGTGTGCGCCTGCAGGGCTTCAACGCCGGGCCGGTGCGTGCGCCGCTGAAAGACCTGACCAATGAGGAAATCGGCATGCTCGAAGCCCTGATCGGCACGCACAAGCGTAAAGCCTGATCACGGCATAACGGGAGGGGAGCCATGAAAATCACTGCGGTGCGCACGCATCTGCTCGAACACCGGCTGGACACGCCATTTGAAAGCGCATCCATGCGCTTTGATCGGCGGGCCCATGTTCTGGTGGAGATCGAATGCGACGACGGTACCGTCGGCTGGGGTGAATGCCTCGGCCCGGCAAGACCCAACGCGGCCGTGGTTCAGGCTTACTCGGGCTGGCTGATCGGCCAGGACCCGCGCCAGACCGAAAAGATCTGGGCCGTGCTTTATAATGCCCTGCGCGATCAGGGCCAGCGCGGCCTCAGCCTCACCGCCTTGTCCGGCATCGATATCGCGCTCTGGGATATCAAGGGCAAGCATTACGGCGCTTCCGTCTCCATGCTGCTTGGCGGGCGCTGGCGCGAAAGCGTGCGGGCCTATGCCACCGGCAGCTTCAAGCGCGATGGCGTTGACCGCGTCTCCGACAATGCCTCCGAGATGGCCGAGCGCCGGGCGGAGGGTTTTCACGCCTGCAAGATCAAGATCGGTTTCGGCATCGAGGAAGACCTCCGGGTCATCGCTGCGGTGCGTGAAGCGATCGGGCCGGATATGCGGCTGATGATCGACGCCAATCATGGTTATACCATCACGGAAGCCATCACGCTCGGCAATCGCGCGGCCGAATTCGGCGTCGACTGGTTCGAGGAGCCGGTGGTTCCGGAACAGCTTGATGCCTATGCCCGGGTGCGGGCCGGCCAGCCGATCCCGGTTGCGGGCGGCGAGACCTGGCATGGGCGTTATGGCATGTGGCAGGCGCTTTCCGCCGGTGCCGTGGATATTCTCCAGCCTGATCTCTGCGGCTGCGGGGGTTTTTCCGAAACCCAGAAGATCGCCACGCTCGCCACGCTGCACGGCGTGCGCATCGTGCCGCATGTCTGGGGCACCGGCGTGCAGATCGCCGCCGCGCTGCAATTCATGGCGGCGATGGTGCCCGACCCGGTTCGCGTCAATCCCATCGAGCCGATCATGGAATTTGACCGCACCCATAATCCGTTCCGTCAGGCCGTGTTGCGCCAGCCTCTCGAGGCGGTGAACGGCGTTGTCGCCATTCCCGATGGTCCCGGTCTCGGCATCGAGATCAACCGTGACGCATTGACCGAATTCAGGATGCCAGACCCGTGAGCGAACTCGTCAGAAAACTGAGCGGCACGGCGCCGAACCCCGCTTTCCCAAAAGGGGCGGTCGATACGCAGATGCATATGTATCTGCCCGGTTATCCCGCCTTGCCGGGTGGTCCCGGCCTGCCGCCGGGCACCCTGCCGGGACCGGAGGATTATCGCCGCCTGATGTTATGGCTCGGCATAGACCGGGTCATCATCACGCAGGGTAACGCCCATCAGCGCGATAATGGCAACACGCTTGCCTGCGTTGCCGAGATGGGCGAGGCGGCCCGCGCCGTGGTCATCATCGATGCGACAACGACCGAAAAGGACATGGAAAAGCTCACCGCTGCCGGTGCGGTTGGCGCGCGCATCATGGATCTGCCGGGCGGTGCGGTGAACCTTTCCGAGCTGGAAGTGGTGGACGAGCGGGCACATGCGGCCGACTGGATGGTGGCGGTGCAGTTCGACGGCAATGGTCTTCTTGATCATCTGCCGCGCCTTCAGAAAATCCGCTCCCGCTGGGTGTTCGATCATCATGGCAAGTTCTTCAAGGGCATCAGGACGGATGGGCCGGAAATGGCAGCACTTCTGAAGCTCATCGACCGCGGCAATCTCTGGTTCAAATTCGCCGGCGTTTATGAAAGCGCCCGCGAAAGCTGGCCCTATGCCGACGTCGCCGCCTTTTCGCGGGTGATCGCCGCCCATGCGCCGGAGCGCATCGTCTGGGGCACCAACTGGCCGCATAATTCGGTGCGCGAAACGGCCGCCTATCCCGACGATGCCCGCCTTGCGGAACTGACGCTCGGTTGGCTGCCGGACGAGGCGGCGCGCCATCGGGCGCTGGTCGAAAACCCGGAAGCTCTGTTCAGGCTGTCGCCGGTCAAGGTGACCTAGTTTTATCCGGGATGGTTGGGGAAGGGAGGCCCCGTCATCCTTTTCAACTGAAAGGACTTTGCATGCCGGCCCGGATGGGCGTCAAAAAAATCGGTCCGATAGCCTTGGAGGGGCTGGGCCGTTTCAACAATGGAGGAGGAAAGCATGAAAAAGATTGCAAGCATGATGTGCGTCGCGATGGGGATCGCGCTGTCAGGTGTTTCCGCCAGCGCGCAGGAAATCACCCTGCGCTCCGCCGATATCCACCCGGACGGTTATCCGACCGTCGAGGCCGTGAAATATATGGGCGAGCTGCTGGAAGAGCGCAGCAAGGGCCGCATCAAGATCCAGGTGATGAACAATTCCGTTCTCGGCGGCGAGAAGGACACCATCGAGCAGACCCGCTTCGGCGTCATCGACATGAACCGCGTCAACGCCGCCCCCTTCAACAATCTGGTCAAAGAAACCACCGTTCTCGGCCTGCCTTTCCTGTTCCGCTCGACGGAGCACATGCACAATACGGTCGACGGCCCGATCGGTGATGAGGTTCTGGCGGCCTTCGAACCGCATGGCCTCGTCGGTCTTGCCTTTTACGATTCCGGCGCGCGTTCCTTCTACACCACCAAAAAGCCCATCGAAAAACTGGCGGACTTGAAGGGTCTAAAAATCCGCGTGCAGCAGTCGGATCTGTGGATTTCGATGATGCAGGCCTTTGGCGCCAACCCGACGCCGATGCCGATGGGCGAAGTTTATTCCTCGCTTGAGACCGGTGTGGTCGACGGTGCCGAAAACAACTGGCCGTCCTACGAATCCGCCCGCCACTATGAAGTCGCGAAGAACTACTCGCTGACGGAACATTCCCTCAACCCGGAAATCCTTGTCATTTCCAAGATCTCCTATGACAAGCTCTCGCCGGAAGACCAGAAGCTGCTGCGCCAGGCGGCCAAGGATTCGGTCGGCAAGATGCGCGAACTCTGGAGCGCCCGCGAAAAGGCGTCGGAAGAAAAGGTTCGCGCCGGTGGCGTCAATGTCATCAAGGTCAACAAGGAGGAATTCGCCGCGGCGATGGGTCCGGTCTACGACAAGTTCGTCACCGATCCGAAGATGAAAGACCTTCTGGAACGGGTGAAAGCGGTCAAGTAACGCGCGAAAACCGGCCTTGGAAACAGGGCCGGTTTTCTTTTGTCGCCGTTGACGCGGGAGGAACAGACAATGCGAAATTTCATGCGGGCAATCCGCCCCTTTCTCGGCGCGCTCAGCCACGCGTCGCTTTATATTGCCGGTATCGGCATGATCGCCATGACGCTTATCGTCGGCTGGCAGGTCTTCGCCCGGTATATTCTCAATGATTCCCCCAGCTGGTCGGAGCCGCTATCGCTGCATCTCATGTCGTGGTTCATCATGCTGGGGGCAGCCGTCGGCGTGCGCGAAAGCGTGCATCTGGGGCTCGACATCCTGCGTTACATGATGCCGCCGCGCGTGCAGAAGGGCATGGACCTGACGAGCCTTGCGCTCATCTTCTTCTTCGGCGTCGGCATGGCCTGGTATGGCACCTCGCTTTCCATGGGCACCTGGACAGCGACGATTCCCGTTCTCGGCTGGCCGGGCGGCACGGATTTCTTCCCGCTGATCGGCGGCGGTTTCCTCATCGCGCTGTTTTCCGCAGAACGTTTCATCGATCTTGCCATCGGTGAGGACATCGCGGCTGACGTCATCGTGCAGGAGGCCGCATAATGGCTTACACCATTCTTTTCGGGGTCTTCACCCTGCTGATGCTGATCGGCACGCCGATCGCCTTTTGCCTCGGCATCGCTTCCTTCGCCACGGTTCTTTATCTCGGCCTGCCACCCATCGTGGTGTTCCAGCAGATGAATTCCGGCATGAATGTCTTCGCGATGATGGCGATCCCGTTCTTCATCTTCGCGGGGGACCTGATGGTGCGCGGTGGCATCGCCCATCGCCTCATCCGCTTCGCCGCCGGTCTCGTCGGGCACCTGCGTGGTGGTCTCGGCCAGGTCAATATCGTCGCGTCCACGTTGTTCGGTGGCATTTCCGGCTCGGCCGTCGCCGATGCCTCGGCCGTCGGCGGGTTGATGATCCCGCAAATGGCCAAGCGCGGTTATGACAGGGACTATGCCGTCAATGTCACCGTCAATGCCGCCATCATCGCCCTGATGATCCCGCCCTCGCATAACATGATCCTCTATTCGATCGCGGCGGGTGGCAATGTCTCGGTGGCCGATCTCTTCACCGCCGGCATCATTCCGGGCCTGCTTCTGGCCGCAGCGCTGATGGTGACGGCCTATATCGTCGCCCGGCGCAAGGGTTATCCATCCGAGCCGTTTCCGGGTTTCTCCAAGCTGATGTATTATCTGCTGGCCTCATTCCCCGGCATCCTGCTGATCGGCATCATCTTTGGTGGCGTGCGGTCGGGCATCTTCACAGCGACGGAGAGTTCCTGCATCGCCGTGCTTTATGCGTTCCTTGTCGCCATGCTGGTCTATCGCGAGCTCAACTGGGACGGTTTTGTGGAAGCGGTCATGGGCGCCGTCCGCACCACGGCCATGGTTCTGCTCGTCATCGGCACGGCGGCGTCCTTCGGCTGGCTGATGGCCTTCCTGCAGGTGCAGACGCTGATGATTGCGGCAATCAGCGCGATTTCGGACAATCCGATCATCGTGCTGCTCGTCATCAACGTTATCCTGCTGCTGCTCGGCACCTTCATGGACATGGCGCCGATGGTCATCATCTCAACACCGGTGCTTCTGCCTGTCGTGAAGGCCTTCGGCATCGATCCCGTACATTTCGGCGTGGTGATGATCCTGAACGCCGGTATCGGCCTCAACACGCCGCCGGTCGGAACGGTGCTCTTCGTCGGCTGCGCGGTGGGCGGCATATCGATCAGGGAAGCGATGCGGACGATCTGGCCGTTCTTCGGTGCCAGCATCGCCGTGCTGCTCGCCGTCACCTATATTCCTTCGCTTTCCCTGTGGTTGCCATCGCTTTTCCGGTGACTTCCACGCCACCCGCAATCAGGCCCCGCCGTGGCGGGCGGGGCTGTTACACATCGCGCAATGCCTTTGTCAGAGACAGATTGAGTACCTCATGAGCCCCACCTCCTATTTCGATGATTTCGCCAGCCGCTACCGGCATTACAAGGGCGGCAACTGGTGTTACGAGGATGGCTGTGTCTATCGGGGTTTGCAGCTGCTGTTTGAGGCAACCGGAGAGGCGCGCTGGAACGGGCACCTGCATCGTCTGGCCGATGCCCAGATCGGACCCGATGGAACGCTCGCCGGTTATGATCCGCAGGAATATAATATCGACCATATCCTTGCCGGTCGCATCCTCTTTCCTTTGGCGGTGGAAACAAGCGATAAACGTTATCTCGCCGCCGCGGAACATCTGGCAGGCCAGCTCCGCAGCCATCCGCGCATTGCGGTGGGCAATTACTGGCACAAGAAACGTTATCCGCATCAGGTATGGCTGGATGGGCTTTACATGGGGCTTCCGTTCCAGATCGAATATGCGCAGGCCACGGGCCGCGCCGAACTGATCGACGATGCGCTCCGGCAGTTTTCAACCGCGCTTGCACTGACGGCGGATATTGGCGGGCTCCACGTCCATGGTTACGACGATAGCCGCAGCCAGCGCTGGGCCGATCCGTCCAGCGGCAAATCTCCAGCCGTCTGGGCTCGCGCGGTGGGCTGGCTCGCCATGGCACTGGTGGATGCGCTGGTCATCCTGCCGGAAGATGAGGCAACGGCATCGCTGCGGGAAAATGCGCGTCTGCTTCTGGCCGGCATTGTCGCGCGGCAGACCGAAGCCGGTCTCTGGATGCAGGTTCTCGACAGTCCGGGTCTTGCCGGCAATTACGAGGAGACGTCCGCCTCGGCAATGTTCGCCTATGCCTTGCTGCGCGCGGCCCGGCTCCGGCTTTTGCAGGGTGAGAAGGCGCAGGCCGCCCGCGCGGCCGGTCACCGCGCACTTGCGGCACTTTTGGAAACGCGGCTCAGGGCGGATGAGACGGGCGTCACCCGCTTTACCGGCATCGTCCATGTTGCGGGCCTTGGCGGCTTCGAGGGCAATTATCGCGATGGATCGCCGGGCTATTATCTGACGGAGCCGGTCGTGTCCGATGATGCCAAGGGTGTCGGGCCGCTGATGATGGCCTATGCGGAAAGCCTTCGGCTGCCAATACCGAGCGATAGGATGTTGTGAAGCGGCGGAAAATTACGTCGCCCTGGTGAAGATCACCGTCTGGACCAGCCCGAGTTTCTTGTGGTTGGCAATGGTGATCGTGCCGCCGAAGCGCTCGATGATTTCCCGTGCGATGGCAAGGCCGAGCCCGACGCCGGGGATTGATTTGCGCCGGGCGAGGTCCACCCGGAAGAAGGGTTCGAAAACCCGTCCGAGCAGTTCCTGCGGAATGCCGGGGCCTTCGTCGCGGATCGTCACGACGATTTCCCTATCGTCCCCGGTCAGATCGATATGCGCCTTCTTGCCGTGGGTGACGGCGTTCAGCACGAGGTTGCGCAGGGCTCTCTTGAGTGCATGCGGTGCGGCCTTGATGGTCATGGGCGCATCCGGCGCGGTAAAATCGAGCGCGTCGGCATGGCCGAGATCGGAAAGTTCGCTGACGATTTCGCCAAGCAGCCTGCCGATATCGATCGTCTTGATGCTGTCCTGGCTTACTTCCTCGCGCACCAGCAGAATGGCACTGTCGGCGATGGCGTCGAGTTCCTCGAGGTCCGCCAGCCATTTGGCGCGCTCCTCGTCGTTTTCGATGAATTCCGCCCTAAGCCGCAGACGGGTCATCGGTGTGCGAAGGTCGTGGCCTGCGGCGGCGACGAGGCGCATGCGGCTTTCCATCGCCGCCTTCAGGCGGCGGGCGAGTTCGTTCAGCGCCCGCGCCGTGGCGCGGATTTCACCCGAGCCGGTTTCCGGCAGGTGCGGCAGCGAACCGTCCGGGCCGATGCTGGCGGCGGCATTTTCCAGCATGTCGAGCGGGCGGGTGATCTTGCGGGCGGCAAAGATGGACACCGCCGCACTGCCGACAATGATGAGGCCGATCCACATGCCGAAACTCTTCCAGCCGTCGGGCGGTGGACCCATATGCGGAATTTCCGCAATCAACCATCCATCGGTTTTTAGCGCAATTGCCGCAACGGGAGCGGGGTTTCTCCGCATACGGAGGACCATGGCGGTGCGCGGCTCGCCAACGCGGGCCAGCGACTTTTCCAGAAAGTCCGACAGCAACGGGTCCAGATCGCCGTCCGGCGGTTTTCGCTGGATTTGGAAATAACCCGGTTGACGCAGGGAGGGGTCGCGCTCGGCCATGGTCACGGCAAAGGCGAGGCTGCGGGCCAGCGGTTCCATGGCGCGATCGGGCGGCGGCGGTTGCAATGTCCGGTCAGCCACCACCGTCGCAAGCGCGATGACGGCGACGATGGAGACGATCAGCAGGGCGGCGATGCGGTTTCTGAGCGAACTCATCGCTGCACCGGCAAGGTTCTGACCTGAACCGTCATCTGGTAACCGCCATTGCGCACCGTCTTGAAGATCGGCGCACGGGCGTCCGCATCCAGCTTCCTGCGCAGCCGGCTCATCAGTACGTCGATGGAGCGGTCGAAGGGGCCGCGATCCTTGCCCTGTGTCAGATCGAGAAGCTGGTCGCGGGAAAGAAGCCGGCCGGGCCGGTCGAGAAACACCTTCAGCAGATCGAATTCCGCCCCCGTCAGCTCGATCTTCTCGCCGCCGGCGCGGATGACGGAGCGCTGTTCCGGATCGGCGGTGAAATCCGCGAAATTATAAGTGGCGGATGGGGGGCGGGGTGCTTCCTGCGGTGTCGCGCGGCGCAACACGGCTTTGATGCGCGCCGTCAATTCACGCGGATTGAAGGGTTTGCCGAGATAGTCGTCGGCGCCGATTTCCAGCCCGACGATCCGGTCGACATCTTCTTTCAGCGCGGTCAGGAGGATGACGGGCATGCGCGGCCGGCGGCCCTGCAGGTCGCGGCAGATATCGAGGCCGGAGCCGTCGGGCAGCATCACGTCGAGTACGATGAGATCGGGATCGGAGCTTGCGATCCGTTCCTCGAATTCCCGCCTGTCGGCCGCCATCGAGACGCGAAATCCCTGCGAGCCGAGATATTTGGCGAGCAATGTGCGTATTTCCGGATCGTCATCGACGATCAATATATGTGTCACCGAAACCGTTGTCATATCGTCCAGCCTTTTGACGCCACTATACATAAGCGCTGCAAGTGGACGGTGGATTTTTGCAACGAAAGCTTTCCGAAGCCGCTTCGGCAACATTCGGTTACAAATCAGCCAGCCGTGGAACAGGGCCGGAAACATTCGGACCAAAGCCGGAAACGCGGCGCTCCTATCGTCCTTCCATGTTGGAAAACGGAAGGAAGGTAAAATGAAACACGCACTACTGGTTACCACCGTCATCGTGACAGCTTTTCTCGGTGCTTCCGCCGCCGCGCAGGCTGAGGAGCCGAATGGACCTCCGCCGCCGCAAGCCGCAGAGCGCGCCGCGCCACCGCCGGTCAATCCGGATTTCGGCCACGATTTCGGCCCGGACCTCGGCCCCGATTTCGGCCCGAATCCCGGTTTGGCGCGCGGCCCGGAGCATGGTCCGGATCGTCGGCCGCCGCCGCCGCACATGCGCGGTATGCCGGGGCGGCCGGATGTTCTCGGACTGGCGACGAGGCTTTCGGCAGCCGAAATCTATCTCGGCATCACGCCGGAGCAGCTTGGTCCGTGGCGCGCCTATACCACGGCGCTGATCGACCTCGTGTCACCTGTTGCGGAACAAAATCCGCCACCGCCGCCGCCTGTGCCGGGTGACAGCAAGGCCAGACCCGAGCCGCGTCTTGCCGGTGAGGAACTGGCGGGTGACATCGTGCGGAGGGCGGAAAAGGCGAAAGTCCTGCAGGACGCCGCCGCCGCGCTGAAACCGAAGCTGTTACCGCAGCAGGTGCTGAAACTTGCCGAACTGGAGCGTGCGCTGATACCGCCGCCGCCGCCCGGCCCGCGCCACGGGCCTGCCGAACGTGATCGTCTTGCTCCCCCGCATGACGCGATGACGCCGCCGGTTCCCGAAGTGGACCGGGGCTGACGCAACGCTTCGAAATTTCCTCCTTGATCTGCCCCCCCGGTAAAGGAGGAAATCAGCCGGCAACGGCTGCAGCCGGGGGATCGCTCGCCTGCGATCCCCCGTGTGCTCTTTATGAGGGGATGGAATATTTCGGCTGCCCGGCACTGATCGGCGTCGTTTTCGGTTCTCTGCCGGCCGGCGCGGCGGGGTGATATCCGCCGCTGCCGGTCACGCCTTGCTTTTTTCGACGAAACGGATGGCGTCGCCCACGGTCAGAATCGTATTCGCGGCGGAATCTGGAATTTCCACGCCGAACTCTTCCTCGATTTCCATGACGATCTGAACGGTCTCCAGGGAATCCGCACCGAGATCGTCAGCAAAACTGGCGTCGTCCACGATCGTGGCGGGGTCTGCGCCAAGCTGGTCCACGATGATTTTTCTGATACGCTCTGCAATGGTGGGCATGAAAAGGCTCCGCAAAAGTTGCTTGCCGCCGAACGTGCCCCATTTTGAATTCGCCGGATGATCCCTGCAAATCACATCGGATTTTTGTGAGGACAGCGCGGCGGAGTCAAAGGGGCAAGACATCGATGACATCCGGACGTAGCATGGCTTTCGCGAGTGTGAAAGGGTGCAGGCCTCCGGCAAGCGCGAGGCAAAATATCCGCGCGCCCGCAGCGTTGAACAGTTTTTGACTGGAATCTGTGAACCGCGACGCGGTAAAGCTCGTTTGTCTTGAACAAATTCGCCAAATCGCCGAGCATCACGCCATGGTCCAGTCGTTTCCGGAACGTTTCATCTTGCTCGATGGCATAAGGGGTGTGGCCGCCCTTTTTATCGTCCATCGTCATGCCGAGGCGCTGTTTGGAAAAAGCACGGCTTCGAGCTATCTCGCCGTGGACCTGTTTTTTGCACTCAGCGGGTTCGTGCTGGCGCATGCCTATGGCAGGAAGCTGGGCGAAGGGGTCATCACACCCGGCTTTTTCATGAAGGCGCGGTTTGCCCGTCTTTACCCGCTCTATGTGCTGGCGCTGGCCCTGATGGTTGCCTATTTCATCTGCCTTTACGTGCTGGGCCTGCCGACGCCGATCGACGATCTGCATCGCATGATCGATCCCGGCGAACTTGCCTTCGCGCTGGTGACGGGACTGCTGTTCTTGCCCGCGCCCTTCACGCTCACCCTGAACGGCGCATTGTTTCTCGTCAGCCCGGCATGGTCGCTTTTCAACGAGCTGGTGGTGAATGCGGCCTATGCCCGCTGGGGTGTGCGGGCCACGACGAAACAGACGGCCGTGGTGCTCGCCATCAGCGCCCTTGTGCTGATGGTGGCGGCGGCCGAGTTCGGCCGGCTGCACGCCGGTTTCCGCTGGCATGAAATGTATGCCGGCATGGGAAGGGTGTTCTTCTCGTTTTTTGCCGGTGTGCTGATTTATCGTTTCCGCAATCGCATGCCGGCGCTGAAGCCCGTGCAGGCGGCACTTTGTCTTCTGCTGGTCTGTTTCATCCTCGCCGTACCCATGTCGCGCGAGCTGCGGCCGTTTTTCGATCTTGTGGTCGTGCTGCTCGTCTGGCCGCTGCTGCTGTTCGTGGCCAGCAAGACGGTTCCGGGGCGCCGCGTGGAAATGGTGTCGGTATTTCTCGGCACGGCGTCCTATGCGGTCTATGTGCTGCATATCCCGCTTCTGGCCTGGATGGAGCTTCTCATCCCGGCGGTGCACAGGGAGAATTTCGGCCTGCCCGCCGGCATCGTCTTCCTGATCGCGACGACCTGCCTTTCATGGTATCTGACGGTCCATTACGATCAGCCGGTGCAGACATGGCTGAAGAGCCGGCTGAGAAGACGAACGGAAATCCGCCAGCCGGTGTGATCCTGTATTAGGCATTTCCAGGAAAAGCAGCTTCTGCTTTTTTCGTCGGAAAATGCAATGAAACAAGAAGTTGGAGTGTTTTCTCAATTTGGGAAAAAGTGAAAACGCTCTCGTTGCATATCCTCAATAATGGGCGAAGATCGGGGCCGTCAGCACAAAAGCCGCAACGAGGCTGATGATCGTCAGTTTCGCCGCTCGCATGCGCCGCATTCTGCGGCCACTCCAGTCATACGTCATACTCACTCTCCACGCAGACGCAAAACTTACCGGCATGGAACCCTCCGGACCTCTTCGCAGGGCCGGTCAAGGTCCCGCAATTCAGCCTTCCATATGTCCATACCCAAGCCTCCCTGTCGCACCTGATCGCACGCGGGACGCTCAATTTGAGTGTTGCCTGATATATGGCATTTGCCAAGCCGTTATTTTCATCGGTGATTTTGAAGGCCGCTTTCGCGTGGGCGTTACGGGAAGGAGGGCCATCGCATCACCGGTAAAGAGGCGGCAGGCCCTGGATCGCATACCGCGGCAGCGGCTTCCATGGTTTCACGCGCTCATGTTTGTGAACGCCGAACAGAAACAGCATTTCCTCTGAAAGATCGGCGGGGTCCGTCACACCGTCCTGAAAGAGCTCGATCACCTTTCGGGCCGCATTGTTGTAGAGTTTCACCTCTTCATCCATGGTGTGGCGGTCATAACCGAGACCTTCGAGCACGGACTGAAGCATGTTGAGATCCTGCGACGTGATGATGCAATTTTCATATACGGAAGACATGACGTCCTCCTTTCTTGTGGGGCTTACAAAAGCCGGAGCATCGAACGCCCGCTCGGACGCCGTGCCGACGCTTCAACGCCTTGAAACGGGGCGACGCAAGGCAAACCGTTCCCGGCCCGTGCCGCTATGAATGTCGCGTAAATGCCGGATCGTTTCTGCCGATCGATGAAAAGGGGCAGAACAGGGCTCAAGGACGGCAAACAGGCCAAACGGCGGTAACGCCCTTCAACTACCAAAAAAAAGAGTGCGCCCTTTGCGGGGAATAGGCAAGTTAATTCCGGGATAGGTGCAGGGCATTCGCCGGCCAGACTGCAGGCAACAAAAAAGGCCGGGGCAATATTGCACCGACCTTCTCATATCGCTCTCAACACCAGTGCCAGTACATCCGTGGTCAAAAGTCTGAAGCGACTAAAACAACTGCGAACGACGATTTCATTCGCGCTCACCAGCAGTTGCTGTGAGTGTTATATAGATGGGCAATGTGGCCAAAACAAGTCCAGCGCCTTTGCAGACGCTTTTATTCATCGCGACCTGTCTGCCCGAACCAAGAACGACGTTACTTCTTTTTGCCATCCGCCGTCGTGGCGTTGGCAAACTTGACCTGTGATCCCGCCGGTGTCGCTGCGGGGGCTTTGGTCTTGTCCTTTTTCGGTTTGCGGATTTCCTTGTTGCTGCGCAATTGACCTTTGGCCATGGGTGTTCTCCTCACACTGGGCTTGACGTCGGGCGAAAGCGGTTATTTCTCCGCCCGATCGAGCTTCTGCCGGTCCCGCAATGATCGATGCGGCCCGGTTACGTCTTTCCGGACCGCTTCTTGCCGGGAACAGGTTCGGTCGGGACAGTCGCCGCTTCCTGTGCTTCGCGAAGCTGGCGAAGGCGTTCCGTTTTGCGGGCGCGCTGGTCGGCTTCGGCATTTATGATCTGTCTGGCGGCGCTATCCGTCAGTGATGCCTTGTCTTGCGCGGATAGTTTACCGGGTTTGAAAAACACCTCTTTCGTCGCGGCCATGGCATTCTCCTTT
The DNA here is from genome assembly GCA_017744915.1 of Agrobacterium tumefaciens. Classification (GTDB taxonomy): domain Bacteria; phylum Pseudomonadota; class Alphaproteobacteria; order Rhizobiales; family Rhizobiaceae; genus Agrobacterium; species Agrobacterium tumefaciens_I. The sequence goes on along the minus strand of JAGIAH010000005.1, from coordinate 137,235 downwards.
ACGGAAGAGCGGTATCGAACGGTTACCGGGGGCGAACAACCTTCTTGGGGGCGGGCAGCAGCCCTTCGCGTTGCATTTTTTTCCTGGCCAGCTTGCGGTGGCGACGTACGGCTTCGGCTTCTTCACGAACGCGCTTTTCCGACGGCTTTTCATAGGACTGCCGGGCCCGCATTTCGCGAAGGATGCCCTCGCGCTGCAATTTCTTTTTCAGGACGCGAAGCGCCTGCTCCACATTATTGTCTCGGACGAGTACCTGCAAGAATATCTCCTTTAAGCAGCCTCCGCCGCTATTTTCTGATTTTAATCGTATTCAGATTGATCCAGCTCGATCCGGCTTCGCGCGGCGAGGGGCTTTCGCTCCTGCCCGGCCGGGTTGGGGTCGAAGTGGGCACATCTATCTCATCGAGCGCGATGCTGCGCTCGAAATTTTCATGCTGGAAACGCACCCTGTAGCGAACCGCCCCCTGCGCCTCCGGCATGACCGATACGATCCGGCCGGGACCGTCGGGCTGGTTGCCGCCCAGCACGCCCGGCTTCAGAAAGACAGCGTCGCCGCAACGGTAGGGATTTTTGCGCATGAGAACCTCCAGGGCCCAAAAACAAAAGGCCGGGCTTTGACCCGACCTCTCACAATCATCCAAACCTCCAGCCAGTACATCCGTGGTCTGGAGCTCAAATGATGAATATCAAGCTGCCTGAAGATTGTCGGCAGAGCTTTTTCCGGACCGGCGGTCCTGAACGATCTCATAGCTGATCTTCTGGCCGTCGTTGAGCGAACGCATACCTGCGCGCTCTACAGCGGAAATGTGAACGAAAACGTCCGCACCGCCATTGTCAGGCTGAATGAAGCCGAAGCCCTTGGTGGCGTTGAACCACTTTACAGTACCAGTGTTCATAACGATTTCCTTTCGTAGAATCGTTGGGGTCCCCGCGATACCTTGCGGAATTAGATCGATTATTTGAGAGGAAATCCGACGGGGAACATAGTGTTCCAGAAACGACGTCACAAGCAATGGTCGATGAAGGGAATATAGGCTCAATTTTTGATTTTGCAATGGGCCGGGAATGAAAAACCGGTCGCCGACAATCGCGTGCAGGGCAAGCGGTTGTTTTCACGCGCTTTTCTCCATCGTTTCCGTCTGCCCGCGTAGCTGCGGGCCTTTGGCGCGCAGGCGCATCAGCCGCCGCCGGGAGATACGTCCTTCGCACCCTCGTCCGGCAGGCTGCCCGCACCCGGCGTCTTGTCGTAATCTGTAAGGGACGGTTTGGCATGCGGACCGGCGGGGGGAATTTCGCTCGGTCTGGAAGCTTCCTTTCCGGTCTTTTTCGGTTTGTTTTTTTTCGTCATATCCGCGTTCTCCTTCTGGAGGAAAACGCCGGAGAGAAGGTGAAGTTCCGCCGCCCCGCTGCCTGCCATGCGGGCTTTTGCCGTCAGCGGCGGGAGCGCGGTTTTTTCTCTTCGCGGTTCATGTCGCGTCCGACCCATTTGAAAAACAAAACGAGGCTGACGCCGATGATGATGAGCGGAACGAAGGATTCAAAACTGGACATGACTCACTCTTTCTTACCCCGGCGATCATTTTATCGGCAAGGAAGAAGCGCGTAATCTGCGGAATATCGTCCGTTCTTTTTGGCAGTTTCAGCGTGCAGCCCGCGATCGAGGGACTGCACGCCGACATGGGTTACAGGGGCAACGATTTTACCGGCTGGGAGCCACCCTCGCGGGCGCTTTTCAGCGCCGCGACGCCACAGAGGACGGACATGGCGCCGGCGCGTGAACCCGCCCGCTGACGCAGCCGGTCGTTGGAGCCCGGCTTGAAGATCATGTCGCGCATGCGGTTGTCACCGCCATAATGGCCGCCGGGCTCATGCGGCACCCAGATGCGTTCGACACCGCCGCCGAAACTTTTCACCAGCAGGATTTCATCGGCCGGCGGCTCCGTCCACGGCTGCTTTTCATATTGGCGCATCTCGATGCGGCCCTTATGGCCGTTGAAGGCGATGTGGTGGCCCTCGATCGGCATGTAGGTGTTCAGCGAATAGGAGACCTGCACGCCGCTGGCGTAACGGATCGACGCACTCATCGTATCGGGGATGTCGATCTCCTCACGGAAGACGCAGGCGTCCCGCATATAGCCATCGATGCTCGACGGGTCTTCATAGAGTGCGTCGAGGAAGGGATCGGCACCGAGATCCATGAAATAATCGCACTCGCCTTTATGCGGACAGGTGCGACAGCGCGTTCCGCGGAACGGCCCGTTCCTGCCATAATGCAGTAATTGCCCGAAGCCCTTTACCTCCACGGGATCGGAATCGAGATACCAGTTCAGGAGATCGAAATGGTGGGTGGCCTTGTGCACGAACAGGCTGCCGGAATGTTCGGTGAAGGCATGCCAGCGGCGGAAATAATCCGCGCCGTGCTGGTTATCGAGATACCAGTGAAAATCGACCGAGGTAACCGTGCCGATGGCGCCGTCGTCTATCAGTTCCTTGATGCGGGCGGCGGTGGGAGAGAAACGATAATTGAAGGAGACGTCGACCCGGCGGCCGCTTTTGGCTTCGGCTGCGCGAATGCGGTCGATCTTTTCCGGGGTGGTGGTCATCGGTTTTTCGCTGATGACATCTGCCCCGCCCTCAAGCGCGCGGATGATGATGTCGTCATGGGTATCGTCCGGCGTGCAGACGATCACCAGTTCGGGCCGCTGCTCCACCATCATCCGCTCGAAATCATCGTAAAGCGGCGCGTTCGATCCCATCATGGCGCGGGCGCGTTCGGCGCGCATCAGGTTGAGGTCGCAAATGCCGACAAGCTCGACATAGTCGCTCCAGCCCGCCAGCAATTCGCGGCCCCACATGGTGGTGCCGCGATTGCCGGTGCCGACCAGCGCATAGCGTTTGCGTTTCACCCTTTCAGGCATTGTCTCTCTCCCGGATAATCAACAAACAGTCTTGAAACGCTCCACCACGGTGGCGAGAACCTCGTCCATCGGGCGGGCCTGCCAGCGGTGCGAAAAGATTTCCACTTCCTGCGGGCCGTGGAAGCCGGCGGCCTCGATCATGGCGCGAAACGCCTTGAGGTCAATCACGCCGTCACCCATCATGCCGCGATCATTGAGCGGATCGGTGGTCGGCACCAGCCAGTCGCAGATATGGTGGGCGAGGATTTGCCCGTTCCTGCCGGCGCGCGCCACCTGCTCCTCCAGTTCCGGGTCCCACCAGACGTGGTAGACGTCGATGGCGACGCCGGTGCCTGCACCCAGCCGGTCGCAGAGATCGAGCGACTGTTTCAGCGTGTTGAAGCAGGCCCGGTCGGCGGCATAAAAAGGGTGAAGCGGCTCGATGGCCAGCGGCACACCGGCGGCCCGTGCATAGGGCAGAAGCTCAGTCATGCCGTCCTCCACCATCTGCCGCGCACCCTTGAGGTCACGCGAGCCGGCAGGCAGGCCGCCGACAACGAGCACAAGGCAATCGGCCTTCATGGCGGCGGCCTCATCGACGGCGCGTTTATTGTCTTCGATCGCCAGGCGGCGGCCTTCCGCAGTGGGGGCAGGGAAAAAACCGCCGCGGCAATGGCCGCTGAGGCGCAGACCGTTCTGTTCGACGATGCGGGTCGCTTCGGCGAGCCCGACGCCGTGCACCTGCTCGCGCCAGGGCGAAATGGCGGTGATGCCATGTGCAAGGCAGGCATCAACGATGGCGCCGAAATTGCCGCCCTGCCGCACGGTGGCGAAATTGATGGAAAGGCCTTCAAGGCTCATGTCGGTATCTCCCCTCGTTCTGCTTCAGCTGATGCCCCGCACAGTCAGGAACGTCTTCATGCGGTGGGTGGCGAGATCGGGTTCGGCCAGCACATTGGCCTTGTCCGCCAGCCGGAAAAGTTCCGCGAAATGCCGGGTGGAGCGGGTGCTTTCCTGCCCGCCGACCATGGTGAAATGGTCCTGCAACCCGTTGAGGTAGGCGAGGAACACCACGCCGGTCTTGTAGAAGCGGGTCGGGGCCTTGAAGATATGGCGCGACAGTGCCACCGTCGGCTCGAGAATGTCGAAAAATTCATTGTCCGCGCCGCGTTTCAGGCTGGCCAACGCCTTGGAGGCCGCCGGTGCGATGGCATCGAAGATGCCGAGCAGCGCGTCCGAATGGCCCTGCTCGTCGCCGGCGATCAGTTCGGCATAATTGAAGTCGTCGCCGGTATACATGCGCACGCTTGATGGCAGACGGCGGCGCATCACGATTTCCTTTTCCTTGGAGAGGAGCGAAATCTTGATGCCATCGATCTTTTCGGCATTCGCCTCGATCATGGCAAGGCAGGTTTCCATGGCCTGCATGTGGTCGCCCGAACCCCAGTAACCCTCAAGCGCCGGATCGAACATTTCACCCAGCCAATGGATCACCACCTTCTGGTCCGCGCGGGAAAGAACCCTGGCATAGGCCTCGAGATAATCATCCGGCGAGCGGGCGGCTGCGGCCAGCGCGCGGCTGGCCATCAGGATCACGCGCCCACTTTCTCCCTGAACAAAATCAAGCTGTTCGAGGTAGGAGTCTACAATATGGTTGAGGTCATGGCCGCCGCCATTCAGATGGTCGGTGCCTACCCCGCAGGCAATCAGCGCATCCTTGCGGCTGGCTGCTTCCTTCAGCGAGCGGGAGATGAGTTCCTGCGCCTGCGGCCATGCCAGCCCCATGCCGCGCTGCGCCGTATCCATGGCCTCGGCAACGCCAAGGCCGAGATCCCAGAGCCGGTGACGGAAGCGCAAGGTCGCGTCCCAGTCAATGGCGGGCGTCAGCCACGGGTCGTTATCGGCAAGCGGATCGGCCACCACATGGGCGGCGGCAAAAGCGACGCGGTTGAAATCCGCGGCACTTCGTTTTTCAACCGCGACCGGCGTACCGGACAGCTTGTAGACCTCGATGCCGCGATCTTCTTTTGGAAGCTTGAGTTCACTCACGGTCGCCTCCTCAGGAAAGGGCTGGAACGTCGAGCCAGCGGCGTTCCTTCCACGATCTCAGCCCCAGTTCGGCAAGCTGCACGCCCTTCACGCCTTCCATCAGCCCATAGGGCCATGGGTCATTGTCGACGAGGTGGCGCACGAACATCTCCCACTGCGCCTTGAAGCCGTTGTCGTAGACGACATTGTCCGGCACTTCCTGCCAGGTCTTGTAGAAATCGATGGTCTGCGGCTGGTCGGGGTTCCACACCGGCTTTGGCGTGTTGGTGCGGTGCTGGGTAAAACATTTGGTCAGGCCCGCCACCGCCGAGCCATGGGTGCCGTCCACCTGGAAGGTGACGAGATCGTCGCGGCGCACGCGAACGGCCCATGAGGAATTGATATGGGCGATGGCGCCGCCTTCCAGCTCGAAGGTCGCATAGGCCGCATCATCCGCATCCGCCTTATAGGCTTTGCCCTGCTCATCGAAGCGTTCCGGAATGTGGGTGGCGCCAAGGCAGCTTACGGATTTTACCGGCCCGAACAGATTGTCGAGCACGTAACGCCAGTGGCACAGCATATCGAGAATGATGCCGCCGCCATCCTTCAGGCGGTAGTTCCATGAGGGGCGCTGCGCCGGCTGCCAGTCGCCCTCGAAAACCCAGTAACCGAATTCGCCGCGCACCGAGAGGATCTTGCCGAAGAAGCCGCTGTCGCGCAGCATGGCCAGCTTGCGAAGGCCGGGCAGGAACAGCTTGTCCTGCACCACGCCGTGTTTGATGCCGGCGCTTTCGGCGAGCCGGGCAATCGCCAGCGCCTCTTCCATCGTGTCGGAAATCGGCTTTTCGCAATAGACGTTCTTGCCGGCCTTGATGGCCTTCTCCAGCAGGCTGCCGCGCATCTGCGTCGTGCCGGCATCGAAGAACAGCGTGTCATCGGGGTTTGCCAGTGCCGCATCAAGGTCGGTCGTCCACCGGGCGACATTGTGCTTTCTGGCGATTTCTTCGATCTTCGCGCCGTTGCGGCCGACGAGGATGGGGTCGAGCATGACCCTTTCGCCGCTCTTCAAAAGCACACCGCCCTGATCGCGAATGGCGAGAACGGAGCGCACGAGATGCTGGTTGTAACCCATGCGGCCGGTGATGCCGTGCATGATGACGCCGATACGTTTCATGAATTTCCTCCCAAGGCGACCTTTTCCCGCAAGGTCGCTTCCGTCAAACATGGCAATTTGTAACCATTTGGTTATTTGTGGTCGCGAAGAAGGCGATCTGTCAAGGTGTTTTCGGCAGGAAAAATTCGGATATCGCATGCTGCGGCCTTTGCGTGTCTTCACCGCGCCGCAAAAGAAAACGACGCGCTTCGCGGGTGCGAATGGCGCGTCGTCACTGTTGTTAAAAGAGAATTCGGCTCGACTGGCTCAGACCGGCCGCACCGCAGCAAGCAGGGTGTTGACGATGTGCTGGCCCCAGCGTTCCAACTCGGCCGGGTCCGTCAGGTCGCGCTGGAAGATCGTCGACAGCGTGAACCGGTTCGACAGATAAAAGGCGCCGAGTGAGGCGATGGTCAGATAGACATCGATCGGATCAAGGCCGTCGCGGAATTCGCCGGCATCGCTGCCGCGCCGCAGCACGTCTTCAAGTTCCGAAATGAAATTCGAATGCATCGCGGTGATTGTCGGAGATTGCCTGAGATAGCGGGCTTTATTGAGGTTTTCCGTGGCGAGAATGCTGAGGAATTCCGGGTGGTCGAGGAAGTAGTGCCAGGTGAAAAGCGCAAGTTCCCTTAACCCCTCCGAAGGGGCCTTTCGGGCGAGATCGAGCCGCCTTTCGGTGTGACGGATATGGCGATAGGCGTCTTCCAGGACGGCAAGGTAAAGCGCATCCTTGTCGCCAAAATAATGATAGATCATCCGCTTGTTGGTGCCGGCGCGACGGGCGACGACATCGATTCGTGCCCCCGCCAGCCCCTTTGCCGCCACCTCGCGGCGGGCCGCCTCAAGGATCGCGGCCCGGGTTCTTTCCGGGTTTCTGACCTGTGTCGTCGCGCGTTTGCGCTTGGGCGCCGGCGTTTCTTCCGTGGCCGTGTCGAGTGGCTGGTTTTTTGTCGTTTCTTCCATTTCAGCACCCGCTTGACAATGTTGGTGATCGGTGTTCCCATGTAACCAATTAGTTATAAAACGGCAAGTGTCGTTTACGTTCATCATCAATTGGCAGTCAATTAGGGAGGAGTTGCCAATGCCCATGATGCTTAAGAGGAGAACTGTGCTTTCAACAGGGCTTGCGGCCCTGTCGCTTGCAACATTGGGGGGAGGGTCGGCGCAAGCGCAGGCCGCGCGCCTTCGCATGTTGTGGTGGGGGTCACAGGAACGTGCCGATCGTACCAATAAGGCGATTGCGGCTTACAAGCAGGTGAAGCCCGATCTCGACATTGCCGGCGAATTTGCCGGCTGGAGCGATTATTGGCCGCGCCTTGCCACGCAGGTGGCGGGCCGCAATGCGCCCGACCTGATCCAGATGGATTATCGCTACATCTTCGAATATGGCCGTCGCGGCGCGCTGGCGCCGCTCGATGACTATATCGGCAAGGGCCTGAAGATCGAGGATTTCGGCAAGATGAACATCGATTCCGGTCGGGTCGATGGCAAGCTTTACGGCATCAATCTCGGGGTCAATTCGAGTGCGGTCTTCTTTGACAAGGCGGCCTGGGAAAAATCCGGCGCGACACCGCCGTCCATCGGCCAGACCTGGGAGGAGTTTGCCGAAAACGCCGCCAAGCTCAGCAAGAACAAGCCGAAACCCGGTTATTATGCCACGGCCGATGCGAGCGGCGTGGAGCCGAGCTTCGAAAACTGGCTGCGCCAGAATGGCAAGTCGCTTTATACGCAGGATGGCGCCATCGGCTTCGATCCGACCGATGCGACCAAATGGTTCACTCTGTGGGCGGATCTGCGCAAGAGCGGCGCCTGTGTGCCGGCCGACGTGCAGGCGCTGGATCAGCTCAATATCGAAACCAACCCTCTGACGACCGGCAAGGCGGCCACCGCTTTTGCCCATTCCAACCAGTTCGTCGGTTATCAGAAGCTCAACAAGTCCAAGCTTGCGATAAGCTCCTATCCGAAGAGCACGAAGGATGGTCCTTCCGGTCACTATCTGAAACCCTCCATGCTGATCAGTGTTGCCGCCGGCAGCCCCGGCATCGAGCAGGCGGTCGGTTTCATCAACTTCCTCGTCGCCGAACCGCAGGGCATCGATATTCTCGGTGTCGAGCGCGGTGTTCCTGCCTCGGAATCCATGCGCAGCCAGTTGAGCAGCAAGCTCGACGAGGTCAGCAAGATCATGGTGGATTATATCGCCGAGATTACCCCCGGCGTCGGCGATCTGCCGCCGGCACCGCCTCCGGGCGCGGGCGAATTCGCCTTCGTTTTGAAACGCACGGCGGAAGAAGTTGGCTTCGGCAAGATCACGCCGGAAGAGGGCGGTGACCGCCTCGTCAAGGAATCCGAAACCGTTATCAAACGGAAGTGATGGTTTATGGCCTTTCGATCTGAAACTCTTGTGGGGGAGAGCCGTGGCGCGGCTCTCCCGAAGCGGGGCGGCGTGAAGCGGATGTTCGACCGCAACATTCATGCCTACCTGTTTCTCCTGCCCTGGCTGATCGGCTTTTTCGGCCTCACGCTGGGCCCGGCGCTTGCGTCGCTTTATCTGTCCTTCACCAATTACGACCTGTTGCAGTCGCCGGACTGGGTGGGGGCGGCCAATTATGTGCGCATCGCCACCGCCGACCCGAAATTTGCCGCCGCCATGCAGGTGACGTTTACCTATGTGCTGCTGTCTGTGCCGCTGAAGCTTATCTTCGCGCTTCTCGTGGCGCTCGCCTTCAATCGCGGCATCAAGGGGCTCACGCTTTACCGGGCGATCTTCTACCTGCCGTCGCTGCTGGGTTCGAGTGTCGCTATCGCCGTTCTCTGGCGCCAGCTTTTCGCTTCGGACGGTCTCGTCAACATGGTCCTCTGGCAGGCCTTCGGTTATGAAGGTCCGAGCTGGATTTCCAATCCGGATTATTCGATCTACACGCTGGTCATCCTGTCCGTCTGGCAGTTCGGTTCGCCGATGATCATCTTCCTCGCCGGGCTCAGGCAAATCCCGCAGGATATGTATGAGGCCGCCGAGATCGACGGTGCGAGCAAGGTGCGGCAATTCTTCCGCATTACCCTGCCGCTTCTGACACCGGTGATCTTCTTCAACGCGGTGATCCAGACGATCGATGCCTTCAAGGCCTTCACGCCCGCCTTCATCATTTCCGAAGGCACCGGCGGGCCGATCAATTCGACGCTGTTCTACACGCTTTATCTCTACCAGGAAGCCTTCGGTTTCTTCCGCATGGGTTACGCCTCGGCGCTTGCCTGGATTTTGGTGATCATCATCTCGCTGTTCACGGCCTTCTCGTTCCTCAGCGCGAAATACTGGGTGCATTACGATGACTGATGCTGTTACCGCCCCCCGGCCGGGCCAAGGCCCGCAACGCTCGCCGCTGAAATCGGTGATGCTCCACACGGCGCTGATCATTGCGTCTTTCGCGATGCTCTATCCGATCCTGTGGATGATATCCGGTTCCTTCCGGCCGCAGGACGAGCTGTTCGGCTCTTCCTCACTCATCCCCTCGGCGGTCGATGTCGGCGGTTATATTCGCGGCTGGACAGGGCTGCAGGTGAGTTTTGGGCAGTTCTTCTGGAACTCCTTCTTCATTTCGGTGCTCGCCACCATAGGAAACGTCGTCGGTTGTTCGCTTGCCGCCTTCGCCTTCGCAAGGCTTCGCTTCGGTGGCCGCAATTTCTGGTTCGCGCTGATGCTCGGCACCCTGATGTTGCCCTATCACGTCGTGCTCATCCCGCAATATATCCTGTTCCTGGAAATGGGCTGGGTGAACACTTCGCTGCCGCTGATCGTGCCGAAGTACCTCGCGACGGACGCTTTCTTCATCTTCCTGATGGTGCAGTTCTTCCGTGGCATTCCGCGTGAGCTGGACGAGGCGGCCGTCATGGATGGCTGCTCGCCCTTCCGTATCTACTGGAAGATCATGCTGCCCTTGTCGCTGCCGGTGCTGGCGACGGCCGCCATCTTTTCCTTCATCTGGACCTGGGACGATTTCTTCGGGCCGCTGATCTATCTGAACGACATCAACACCTACACCGTGCAACTCGGCCTCCGCTCTTTCGTGGATTCCACCGGCAGCTCGGACTGGACCTCGCTTTTCGCCATGTCCAACCTGTCGCTGGTGCCGGTCTTCCTGTTCTTCCTGTTTTTCCAGCGGCTGCTGATCGAAGGCATCGCGACCACGGGAATGAAACGCTGAACGGAACCCGGATCGGGAACGTATTTTATAAAGATATCAACACTGTCGCCGCCGCTCTTCATGCGGCGCGGCAGTCGGGAGAAACAGCATGGCAAGCAGCATTACGCTCGAAAAAATCGTCAAGCGGTTCGGCGCTTTTCCAGTCATCCACGGTATCGATCTGAAGATCGAGCCGGGCGAATTCACCGTTTTCGTCGGCCCCTCGGGCTGCGGAAAATCCACACTCCTGCGCATGATCGCCGGGCTTGAGGAAATCTCCGAAGGCGATCTGCGTATCGATGGCGAAAGGGTCAACGAGACCGCGGCCTCCAAACGCGGCATTGCCATGGTCTTCCAGTCCTATGCGCTTTATCCGCATATGAGCGTTTACAAGAATCTCGCTTTCGGCCTCGAAACGGCGGGTTACAAGAAGCCTGAAATTCAGGCGCGGGTGCAGAAGGCCGCCGATATCCTGCAGATCGGCCCGCTTTTGCAACGCAAGCCCAAGGCGCTTTCCGGTGGTCAGCGCCAGCGTGTCGCCATCGGCCGCGCCATCGTGCGCGAACCGAAAATCTTCCTGTTCGATGAACCGCTCTCCAACCTCGATGCGGAACTGCGCGTGCAGATGCGCGTCGAAATCGCCAAGCTGCACCAGACGCTCGGCAGCACCATGATCTATGTGACGCATGACCAGGTGGAAGCCATGACCATGGCCGACAAGATCGTCGTGTTGCGTGACGGTCGCATCATGCAGGTCGGCCGGCCGCTCGATCTTTACAACAATCCGGCCAACCAGTTCGTGGCCGGTTTCATCGGCTCGCCGAAGATGAATTTCCTCTCCGCAAAGGTGGCCTCCGGCGACAGTTCCAACCGCACCATCGAAGTGGCCGGCCAGCGCATCGTATTGGAAAAACCGGTTGCCGCCCAGCAGGGCGAGCCGCTCACCTTCGGCGTACGCCCGGAGCATGTGAACCCGCAGGCACAATCGGCCTCGCTTGGTGACGCCTCGATCCAGCTTGTCGAACATCTCGGTGGCTCGACGGTGGTCTACACCGCCACCCCCGACGGCCAGCCCGCCACCGTGTTGCTGGACGGCCAGCGCCATATCCGCATCGGCGAGACCATTCCTTTTGCGTTTGATCTGGCGAAAACGCACCTGTTCGGGGCGGATGGGCGTCGGATATGATTGAGCAGTTGTCCTATGCCGCGTGTCTCGGGCGTCCGGGCCGGCGGGGACGGAAATGAGCATGTAATAGAAGCGGGTCGCGCTGGGTGGCCCGCAGCAGCATTTTGACCGCGTGGCTTACCGGCGCGCCAGCGCGGTAGTTATTCCACGTTCGTAATGTGACACCGAGAAAATCCGCCGCCTCATTATTGGAAAGGCCGATGTCCTCCTGCCATTTGCGTAAATCGTCGACGTCGAAGTCCCGCTGGTCCTCTGCTATCTGGTAAAGATGATAGGCGTCGATCGCCAAATCCTCTCCGTTCCATTCCACGCTGGCACCATAGTCGGTGACTGTCGCGGTATTCCAGATATCCGCTGAACGGAGGGGATTTAGCATCTCTCCCCCCGTTGCGATCCATCCCGTCAGATCGGCCGTTGACCGCCCGCCGTCGGCCCAGTCGATGGTGAGTGAGCTAGGCGCGCAGGGGAGGATGGCTTTCACGCGTGGTGTCATGACTTGCTGCCCTTTTCTACAATGGGAAAACGCGGGTTCGTGCGATTCCATTCCTCGACAATCAGGCTCCCATTGGTTTTCGCCCTTGCCAAAGCCTCGGCCTCCGCCCTGCGAGATAGTTTGCCACGCAGGATTTCCAGAGTTTCTATGTCGACAAGGGCATCCGCATCGGGTGTTATGATGTGAAAATGCGGTGGCAGGTGATCGTTCGCATACACGCGGATGATGATGTTTCCGATTTGAATAAGTTTACCCATCCAGCACCCACAGCACTCATAAAATATAGTGCATAATTTTCACTATGTGAAGTGTGACTAGAGGATATTTATGATACGCGGGCTGGCAGAAGCGGGCTCTAAGACCCGCAGAGGATCTGCCGAAGCGTCGCTGCATCGTCCGCAAATTGCCCAACATCGTCACCCCTGACGAATTCCAGCATTGCATAAGCCGGTTTATCCCAACCGCTTTCCGGCAGGGCAGCAAGGCAGGCCCGCCAGAAGTCTGCTCGCTCACCAAGCGGCAGGCGGCTGGCATCGGCAAGCCAGGCGAAGACGTGCAGGTGGCAGATGCGCGGGCCGAGGGCGGCGATTTCCTTGAGCGCGTCGGAAAGCGGCAGGCCGGGTGCCGGCTGCCAGTAGAAGAAGAGATTGGGTGCGGTCAGGTCCTGTGCCAGTTGCAGGGCCGAGGGCAGGGTGTCGGTGAGCGAATTGGGGTGATATTCGAGGCCGATCGTCATGCCGTAGTCTTCTGCCTGGCGGGCGATATTTGCCAGCGCCTGCGTCGCCATGTGGCGCTCCTGCGGTGAATAGTCCGTCGAGGGGCGTTTGCGGTGGCCGGGCCAGATGCGGATGTGACCGGTGCCGAGCGCCCTGGCGGTTTCCAGAACGGCCGTCACATCTTCCGGCCTGTAATCCGGCGCGAAGATATAGGAGCCGTAGGAGGAGACGGTGAGGCCGGCTTTGGCCGTGCGTTCCGCCACATCCCTTGCATTATCGAAATCGCCCGGTGGCACATGGATATCCGCGCCCCATTCGATCGCCTTGATGCCCTTTGCCGCGGCAAGGTCGATGACCGCCTGCGGCGACAGGGAACGGAAGGTGACGGAACAGAGGCCCGGCTCGAAAATCCTCATGCGATCAGTTCCAGATGTTCAGGCCGAACCTCCTGTTCCAGCGCCCTGCCCATGCAGAAACGTTCGATCTCGGCAATCGCCATGTCGCCAAGACGTGCACGCTCAAGGCCGGTCGCGCCGGCGATATGCGGTGTCAGAAACACATTCGGCAGGCTGTAGAAAGGTGAATCCGGCGGTGGCACTTCCGGATCGGTCACGTCGATGACGGCTTCGATGCGGCCCGTCTTCAGTTCCCTCAGAAGCGCGTCCTCATCCACCAGCGCGCCGCGCGCGGTGTTGATGAGTGTCGCGCCATTCTTCATGCGGGCGAGTTCCTGCGCGCCGATCATATGCCGGGTTTGGGGCAGGGAGGGCGCATGCAGGGATATGACATCGCTTATCGCCATCAGCTCATCGAGCGGTACGAGGCGCACGCCGAGCCGTTCGGCCTCCGCCGGGCTTAGAAAAGGGTCGAAGAGGGCAAGATCGAGATCGAAGGGGCGCAAAAGAGCGATGACGCGCCGTCCGATCCGCGACGCCCCGACGATGCCGACCGTCAGGCCGAGATTGCCGATGGGCTCGGATTGCAGTTGCTCGACATTGCTCCGACCGCGATCCCTTTCGTAAAGGCGCCTGAAGCCGAAGGTGCGTTTGCCCGCAAGCAAAATCATCGCCAGCGAAAATTCGGCCACCGGCTGCGCATTTGCCTCTGCCGCGCTGCACACGGTGATGCCGCGCTCGAAGACCGCTTGCGAGAGGAAATATTTGACCGTGCCGGCGGCGTGGGAGATCAGCTTCAGCCGCGGCATCAGCGCCAGTTCCCGGGTGCCGATATCGGGGCAGCCCCAGCCGGTCAGAAGAATATCCGTCTGTTCTAGCTGATCTTTCACCGAGGCGTCGTGAAAGTCGCAGATGCGTGCCGTATCAAGGATTTCGACACTCTGCGACAGCCTGTCGAGGGCCTGCGGTGTCAGAACATGCTGCGTCCGGTTCGGGTCCATGGCAAGGCTGAGACGCGGAAGCCGCACCGTCATTGCGGCTCTCCCGCCATGGCGCTGACGGGAACGCCCGTTTCCGCAAATAGACGGTCGAGCGCCTCAAGATCCGGGCATGCGGGAACGGCGGCAAGTGTTTTTTCGCTCTCCGCTCCGGCCACGCCCGCAAAGACGGCGCAGGCAAGCAGGGTTTCGCCCGCCGGAATCTCGCCGCGCAATTGCGGCACCGTGGTCTTGGCGTTGATGAGATTGGTATTGGGCAGCGCCTTCAGAGCCACGCCCTGACGGCTCACGCTCGATCCGAGATCAACGATGGCGGACAGGTCGGTGCCGCAATCGGCCGTCGCCCGTCCGGCTGTCTCGCTCACCGCATCGCGGTCGCCATCGTTGCGGTTGATCGCAAAGCCGCCTTCGGCAACGGAAAGAGTGCGTGCGGAGGTGATCCGGTGCAGCCGGACATGCCAGTCACCGGCGGCAACGAGTGTTGTTTCAACCGTCACATCCGGAAATGGCTTCCATGTGGCCCGCAGATTTGCCCCGGCCAGCAGAACCTTACGGTTGGTCTCCCGCACCCGGTAATGAAGGCCGTCGTCGGAGAAGGCCAGCATATTGTCAAAACCATTGGTCTTGAAACCGCGCTCGTCCACCTCGACGCCAAAACCATAACGGGAGGAATAGGCGAATTTGGCATATTTCTCCGGCCCGCCGCGCATGGAAAGGTTTTCCTGCCCGCTGGAAAGTGCGGTGACGTTGCCCTTCGCCCGCATCATCACCATGCCGGGATGAATGAGCGGCCGCGGTTTCGTTGACACTTCGGGTAATGTCTCCTGCGCCTGCCAGAAGGGGTGGCTTTCGGGAAGCGCCAGCGGCAGGAAGGCCTTGAGGGCCCAATACGGCGAACCGGCGGAATTATAGCTTTCCGACATGGTGAGCTGCGGATAGGCATAACCGATGGAAAGCACGCCATCGCGATCCGCGATCGGCTTGTCCGCCCACCAGCGCAGATGGCTCAGATAAAGCCCCTTGATCTCGCCCCAGGGCAAGGCTTCCTCATCCGCAAAGGCAAGGCCGGCCCAGAAGCCGCCGCAGGCGAAACGATAAGTCATGGAGCGGCCGAAGGCGAGGGTGCCGCCATCCTCGTCGAACCAGCTGGCGAAATCGCCGGCGAAGAGGCGTGCGCGCTCGCGATATCGTTTGGCGTAGGCATCGTCAGGCTTACTGAGCCTGGCATAGATCAGGCCGTAAAAATGCATGGCGAAGGCGATATAGTGGTCGATGCGGCGATAGTTGCCATCGCGATACCAGCCATCGGCAATGTAGAAATCGTCCAGTTCCCTCTGGAATGTCTCGGTCAGGCCGCGGTCGAAACCGATGCCGAGATGGTCGAGTGCCATATCGACCATAACCCGGAAGAACTTCCAGTTATTGTCGGCATAATTGCGCTCGCGCGCCGTCAACAGGTAATGGCTTACGTTGTCCTTCTGCGCGTCGGACAGGGGCTCCCAGAGGTGTTGCGGCGCAAGCCGCAGGGCAAAGCCAAGTGCCGCAAGCTCCACCAGCCGCTGGTCCTTCTGGCGCACATCACCCCAATAATCGGGATGGGCGGGGTCGGTGCCATTGGCAATGCCTTTCGCCAGAAGCGGCCAATGGGCGAATGTATCGCCGCTCAGCGCAAGCGGCGCGATGCCCCAGAGCGGCCGGGCAAATCCTTCCAGATCGGCCGCCGCCCGGTCGAAATGCGCGGCCGTGCCGCTCAGCGTCACCCTTGCCCCGCCCGGTGAAAAATAGGGCAGCAGCGGCGCGAAACTGTCATCCAGAGCGCGCCGGACATCGGCGCGGGTCTTGAGCGGATTACCGTGCAGCGGGTTGAATCTCGCCATGTCGCGTCTATTCACAGTGTCATGCATCGCGTGCTGCCCTTCCGGTCTTTTTTGCCTGTCCGGCGGTCTGCCCTTCCACCAATTGCACGCCCAGCTGCACATGACGGGCATTGGCGGAGGGTTCCGTCATCCGGCGCCGCAGCAGCTCCACCGCTTCGCGGGCAATTTCACGGCGGTCGACCCTGATCGTGCTGAGCCTCGGGGTGGAGAGTTCGGCAAAGGGCAGGTCGTCGAAGCCGATGATGGAAAGATCGTCAGGCACGCTGAGGCCAAGTTCCTGCGCCGCACCCAGCGCGCCAAGCGCAATCGCGTCATTCATGCAGAAAATGCCCGTTGTCTCAGGGTCTTTGGCAAGCAGCTGGCGAACCGCATCGCCGGCCTGTCCGAAGCCGCTCTCGGCCGTCGAAAGCAGGAATTCCTCATAGCTGGCTCCCTCTTCCTCGATCGTCTGCCGGAAACCGCGCATGCGCTCCCTTATGGTGTGGCGGTGATGCGGGCCGATATAAGCAACCTTGCGGTGGCCGAGTTCCAGAAGCCGCCGCGCCGCCATCGCGCCGCCGTAAAAATTGGAAGGCGAAATACAGTCGAGCAGCATTGCCGGATCGGCACTGTTGACCAGAACCGGTTGCAGCACACCCTGCGTGATGCGGTGAATGATCTCTTCTTCGGGGTCGAGACCAATGGCGAGCAGGCCGTCCACCTCGCAGACCCGCTGCGTGAGCGCCTCGTCGATCTGCTTCTGGTGCAGGAGCCGGATATCGAGTTCGAAACCATCCGTCTGGGCAAGGCTGCGCAGCGTGTCGAAAATATCGTGATAAAAGGCGCCGATATCGCCAGTCGCCCTTTCCGCAGCCATCAGCGCCAGGATTTTTTTGCCCTCCAGCGTCATGCCGCTTGCCTGGTTTCCGACCGGGCGTAGCGGATAACCAAGCTCGGCGGCCACACCCAGAACCTTCGTCTGGATCGAGGCGCTGATGCCTTTTTCACCTGCCAGAACACGCGAAACGGTGCTGATGGAGACGCCGGCACGCTGGGCGATATCCGACTGGCGCGGGCGGCTGATGTCGGGCGTATCGTTCATATCGTCTCCTGCGCTTGCAAAAAAATCTATTGTGATGCAAATATTGCAAACTAAGAAAATTTGCAAGAATTTAAGTGACATCTGAAAAATTTGCAAAACGCGGGAGGAGCAGATGCAAATGTTGGATAGACGTGGATTTTTAGTGACGGCGGCGCTGGCCGGTCTCGGTGTGGCGGCGGGCGGCTTTCGCGCGTCCGCGGCCGAAACCCGGCTTCGCTGCGTATGGTGGGGATCGGCCGACCGCAGCAAGCGCACCAATGATGTGATCGCCCTTTACCAGAAGGCTAATCCGCAGACGGAGATCAGCGGCGAAATGATCGCCGGTTCCGATTACTGGACCAAGCTTGCGACTTCGATGGCGGGACGGAATGTCGCTGACATCTTCCAGCTGGAGCCTTCCACCATTGCCGATTATTCCGGTCGTGGCGCCTGCATGGAACTGGACCAGTTTGTCGGCAAGTCGCTTGATCTTTCCACCTTCGGCAAAAGCGAGGTTGATCTCTGCCGCATCGACGGCAAGCTTTATGGCGTTGGTCTCGGGCTGAACTCCTTCTGCATGATGTATGATGCCGATACGCTGAAGGAAGCCGGTGTTTCCGTGCCGAAGGACCAGATCACCTGGAAGGCGCTGGCGGAACTGGCGCGCGATTTCAAAAAGAACGCTCCGGCAAAACGGAACTATTGGGCGGTGCCCTATGGCGCGCGTTACCATTACGTTTTTGATGTCTGGCTGCGCCAGCGCGGCAAGCTTCTGTTCCAGGACGGCACCATCGGCTTCAACAAGGAAGATGCGAAGGAATGGTTCGCCTATTGGGAGGACCTACGCGAAAACAAGCTCTGCGTTTCCGCCGATATCCAGACGCGAGACGATAATACGATTGAATCCAACGCCCTGACGCTCGGCAATTCCGCCATCGGTTTTGCCTATTCCAACCAGCTCGTCGGTTATCAGAAGCTCAATAAACAAACGCTGTCCATCGGCATGTTGCCGGGTGAGGGGCCGGGCAAGCCAACCGGGCATTATTACCGGCCGGGCCTCATCTGGTCCATTTCGTCCACTTCGACCAATGCGGAAGCGGCGGCGAAATTCATCAACTTCTTCGTCAACGATCTCGAGGCAGGCAAGGTGCTTGGTGTGGAGCGTGGCGTGCCGCCGGCCAAGGTCGTGCGTGAGGCATTGTTGCCGAGCCTCAACGAGACCGAGCGCAAGACGGTGGACTATATCGAAAGCCTGTCGGGCAAGCTCGATTCCTATCCGGAACCCGCCCCGATCGGCGCCAATGAATTCGACCGTGGTGTGATGCGCCCGATTGCCGATTCGCTCGCCTTCGGTCGTGCCAGCGTCGATGAGGCGGCGCAGAATCTTGTCGACACCGGCACGCGGACCCTGCGCAAGCGCGGTTGACGACAAAAAGGGCACCGCCACGCGGTCTCGCAGCCGTGTGGCGGCGCCTTTTTTCATTGGTCGTGATGAGCGCACGACGGAATGAGCGGCGCTTTACGCCCTCTGCTACAGCTTTATGACAAACAGGACTGGACAAGGGCAGGGCATTTAAGCCAGAAATTCTGATCTGGATCGATAAATCTGAAGATTAGACCATGGCGCCCAATTTCCTCCTCGTTGATGCTGAAAAAGAATTCGATGTGCTGAAGGCGGCCGCGTCGCTGATCCGCGTGCAGATATTGAAATTGCTGCATGAGGCCAATGGCCTGAACGTCAACGAGATCGCCCAGAAGCTGGAACTGCCGCAATCCACTGTCTCCGCCGGTGTGGCGGTTCTCGAAGAGGCGGGATTGCTGCGAACGGAGACGCGCAAGGCGCGCAAGGGAAACCAGAAAATCTGCTTCGCCACCTGCGACGAACTCATCGTTTCCTTTCGAAAACCGGAGACGCCGGCGGCTTCCAATTACATTGCGGTGGCCATGCCGCTCGGCCTTTATACGCAGAGTTCGGTCACCGCGCCCTGCGGCATCTGCTCGCCGGAGGGCATTATCGGGCTGCTCGATGTGCCCGATACATTCATGGATCCGGACCGTATGAAAACGGCGCTGCTGTGGCTCACCTCGGGTTTCGTGGAGTATCAATTCCCCAATAATGCCAAGATTCAAGGGCGGGACGTCGAGGAAATCGAGTTTTCGATGGAAGTCAGTTCCGAGGTGCCGGGCACCCACAGCAACTGGCCGTCCGATATCACGCTGTCCGTCAACGGCAAGGAAATCGGTGTCTGGACCTCGCCCGGAGACTTTGGCGACAAGCGGGGCGTCTTCACGCCGGACTGGTGGAAACTGTCCGGTTCCCAATATGGCATGCTGAAGACCTGGCGCATCACGCCCCAGGGAACCTATGTCGACGGTACGCGGATTTCCGATGTCACGCTTGCGGATATCGACCTCGTCAGCCACCGTTCCATCCGGTTGCGCATCGAGGTCAAGGCTGATGCAAAACATCCCGGCGGGTTGAATATATTCGGCCGCGGTTTCGGCAATTACGATCAGGACATTGTCCTGCGCCTGCGCACCGCGGGCTGAACCCCTCAATTTTCAAAAGTATGATTTTCGCGGTTGACAGGCGCGGATTCCCTCGGCAACTATATTATCAAATATGGTTCATATCATATTTTAAGATATAAATGCGCAGGGAGGAGAACCTATGAAAGCGCGGGTTTCAGTCCACCGGGATTTCCGGATTGGGCGTATCGACGATCGCCTGTATTCCGCCTTCATCGAACATATGGGGCGTGCGATCTATGGCGGGATATATGAGCCCGGCCATCCGCAGGCGGATGCGAACGGCTTTCGCAGGGACGTCCTGAAATTCGTGCAGGACCTGAAAATCCCCGCCATCCGTTATCCCGGCGGCAACTTCGTTTCGGCCTATCGCTGGGAAGACGGCATCGGCCCGCGCGACCAGCGCCCCATCCGTCTCGATCTTGCCTGGCGCTCGAAGGAAACCAACCAGATCGGCATCAACGAATTCGCCGACTGGGCGCAGATGGCCGGCATCGAGATGATGCTTGCCGTCAATCTCGGTTCCCGTGGCCTGGATGATGCCCGCAACTTTCTCGAATATGTGAATTTTCCAGGCGGTACGGCACTCAGCGATCTGCGCCGCAGCCACGGCACGGAAAGGCCGCACGGCGTGAAAATGTGGTGCCTCGGCAACGAGATGGACGGCCCCTGGCAGATCGGCCACAAGACCGCGGTGGAATATGGCCGTCTGGCCAACGAAACTGCCAAGGCTTTCAAGGGCTTCGACCCGACAATTGAAGCGATCGTCTGCGGCAGCTCCAATGACGGCATGCCGACCTATCCCGAATGGGAGCGCGAGGTGCTGGAGGAATGCTACGAGAATGTCGATCACATCTCGCTGCACAAATATTTCGGCAATAACAGCCGCGACACGCTGAATTATTTCGGCAAGATCGAAGAAACCGGGCGCTACATCCAGACCATTGCCGGGGTCATCGACTACGTGAAGGCGAAGAAACGCGCCAAGAACGAAGTGTCCATCTGCTTTGACGAATGGAATGTCTGGTATCACATCCGCGAAGAAGACGGCAAACGCATCAAGAGCTGGGACTGGCCGGAAGCGCCGGCACTTCTGGAAGAGACTTACAACTTCGAGGATGCGCTTTTTGTCGCCGGTCTGCTCAATGAGTTCATCCGCCGTTCGGATCGTGTGCGCATCGCCTGCATCGCCCAGCTCGTCAATGTCATCGCGCCTATCCGGGCGGAAAAGAACGGGCCGGCCTGGCGCCAGACGATCTATTACCCCTATCAGTTCGCCTCGCTTTATGGTCGCGGTGTCGCGCTGAATGTTGCGGTCGATTGCCCGACTTATGATTGCAACGCGGCCGATGATGTCAAATATCTCGACGTCGCCGGCGTTTATGACGAAGTCGAAGGCATGGTGACATTGTTCGTGCTCAACCGGCATCTCACCGAGGCGGCCGATATCAATGTCAGCCTCACCGGGTTCTCGTCGGCCACGCTCGACCTGCATCTTGCCATGGCGGGATATGACCTGCGCGTCGGCAACGGTCCGGATCAGCCGGATCGAGTCGTGCCGGTGCCGGGCAGCGGCGTTGGTGTCGAGGATGGGGCGCTGAAGGGGTCCGTGCCGGCACTGTCCTATCATGTGCTGCAGCTGAAGGTTCAGTGAGGCGGCCATGGGTGTCCGTCTCAACAATATAGCCAAGTCCTTCGGATCCTTCGCAGCGATCCGGGATGTCTCGATGGAAATCCCGACAGGCAGCTTTGCGGTCTTCGTCGGGCCTTCCGGTTGCGGCAAATCCACGCTGCTGCGCATGATCGCCGGCCTTGAGGAGACCAGCGGCGGCCGCATCGCCATCGACGACCGTGATGTCACGGCCGTCGAACCGGCCGAACGCGGCGTCGCCATGGTGTTCCAGAACTATGCGCTTTATCCGCATCTCAGCGTGTTCGAGAACATGGCGTTCAGCCTGCGGCTTGCCCGCAGGCCGAAAGCCGAGGTGAATGAAAGGGTGGGCGAGGCGGCCCGCATCCTGCAGCTTGAAGACCATCTGCATAAAAAACCGTCGCAGCTTTCGGGCGGGCAGCGGCAGCGCGTGGCGATCGGCCGTGCGATCGTGCGGCAGCCGAAGGTCTTCCTGTTCGACGAACCGCTTTCCAACCTCGATGCGGAGCTGCGCGTGCAGATGCGGTTGGAACTGACGCGTCTTCACCGCAAGCTCGGCGCCACGATGATCTATGTCACGCACGACCAGGTGGAGGCCATGACGCTTGCGGACAAGATTTTCGTGCTGAAGGGCGGCGTCGTGCAGCAGGCGGGTGCGCCGCTCACCCTTTATGACGATCCGGATAACCGGTTCGTGGCCGGCTTTATCGGCTCGCCGGCAATGAACTTCCTGCAGGCGGCGATTGTCGAACAGCGAAACGGCGTCGTGACGCTTTCGCTCGATGGTGGGGAGAGACATCTCGAAGCACGGCTTTCACAGCCTGTTTCCGCCGGCCAGCGGGTCGAAATCGGCGTTCGGCCGGAGCATCTGATGATTACGCAGGACGGTGCCCTGCCTGTCAATGTCGAGGTGGCGGAGGAGCTGGGGGATGTTTCTTATCTCTACACGCGCGCGCCCTCGGGCAAGGAAATCATCGTGCAGCGGCAGGGCTCGCGCGAAAGTCTGGATGGCCGGTCCGTCCTGCTGAGCGCCTCGCCCGACCACATTCTGGTTTTCGATAGCGACGGCAAAAGATTGCGATAGGCGCGAGGAGGCGCCTTTCGATGCAGCAGACCGCCCCATCAGGGGTGTTTCCACATAAACGGGAGGAGTGAACGATGCGACTGATCAAGACATTGCTTGTTGGCACGGTTCTGGGTTTGACCGCCCTGCCGGCGCTGGCCAAACAGGATATCGTCTGGTGGGACTTTCTGTCGGGCGGTGACGGCGTGCGCATGAAGGCGCTGATCGATGCCTTCAACAAGGAGCACCCGGATATTCAGGTCAAGGGTACGACGCTGGAATGGGGCGTGCCCTTCTACACCAAGGTGCGGACTGCCTCTGCCGTCGGGGAAGGACCCGATGTCATGACCTACCACCTGTCGCGTGCGCCGCTTGCCCTGCAGGAAAAGGTGCTGAGCGAGATCACCGACAAGGACCTGGAGGAAGCCGGCCTGAAGAAGGACGATTTCTTCAGCGCGCCGCTCGAGGCGGCCACCCATGACGGCAAGCTTTATGCCGTGCCTTTTGATATCCACGCACTGGTTCTTTATTACAATGCCGATCTTCTCAAAGGCTCGCCCTATCTTGATGCCGAAGGCAAACTGACCGGCATCAAGTCGATGGATGATTTCGAAAAGGCACTGGCCTGGGCAAAGGAAAAGGGTGTTGAAACGCCTGTCACCTACCAGTCCGGCGGTGAAGCCGGTGTCTGGCGTGTCTTTTACACATTGTTCTCGCAACAGGGCGGCGAACTCGTCACCAATGGCGAGGTGCTGGCCGGCGACAATGCCGAGAAAGCGGCCAAGGCGATCGACACCATGTCGAAATGGCGTGAAAACGGCTGGGCACCGGAACAGGCGGAATATGCGGCATCCGTTGCGCTGTTCTCCGCCGGAAAATCTGCCTTCCAGCTGAACGGCGTCTGGGAGGTGCCGACCTACAAGGATCTGGAGAAAAACAACAAGCTGGGCTTCAAGTGGAGCGCTGTTGAAGTTCCGCCCTTCATGGGAAAACGCGCCACCTGGGCGGATTCGCACGCCTTCGCCATCCCCAATCAGGGTGACAAGACCGTTTCCGGCGAGAAGCGCGCTGCCGTGATGAAGGTGATCGGCTGGATGGAAAAACACGCCATCAGCTGGGCCGATGCCGGCCACATCCCGGCCTATAAATCGATCACCGAAAGCAGCGAATATAAGGCGATGCAGCCGAACGCCACCTATGCGTCACTGGCGGAAGCGGCGGTGTTCGATCCGAAAACCACGATCACCGGTGTGGCCTCGCCCGCCTATGATGCCGCTCTCAACGTTATCGCTCCGGCCATTCAGGGCTTCATGAGCGGCACGGATGCGGTGGCGCAGATCAAGGACGAGCTGCAAAGCAAGCTGAAGTAACGGAAACCTGCCCTCCGGCTTCTCACCGGAGGGCAGCACGCAATGCGCAAGGTCCCGGAGACATACCATGGCTATGATTGAAAACCGGCGCAAGAAATCGCTGATCGCGCTGTCGATGGTGACGCCGTTCATCGTGGTCTTCGTCACCTTCTTCCTTTATCCGCTGATCGAGATGGTGCGCATCAGTTTCACTGATGCGCCGCTGATCGGTGACGGAAACTGGGTCGGGCTGGCGAACTACGCAAAACTGCTGAGCGACAACCTCTTTGTCACCTCTTTGAAAAACAATGGCTATTTCGTGCTTTTGACCGTCGTGCCGACGACCGTCATCGCGCTCATGATCGCTCTTGCCGTCAGCCGCCTGTCGGGCGTGAAGCAGACGATCGCCATGAGCCTGTTTTTCCTGCCCTATGTTCTGCCGGTTTCGGTGGTCACGGAAATCTGGGCATGGATGCTCGATCTGCAGTTCGGAATTCTCCAGCCTGTCATTTCGCTCATTGCCGGCAAGCCGGTTGCGGTTTTCAAGAACCCCTATTGGGTGATGCCGATGGTGGCTGTCGTGACCATCTGGTGGACGAATGGCTTCAACGTGCTGCTGTTCATTGCCGGGTTGCGCAATATCCCGGCTGAGCTTTACGAGGCTGCCTCACTTGATGGCGCAACGACGTGGCAGCGCTTCTGGCGGGTGACATGGCCGCTTTTATGGCCCGTCACGGCACTGGTTCTCACTTTGCAACTGATCCTGCAGCTGAAGATATTCGATCAGATCTATCTCCTGAGCGGCGGTGGGCCCTTCAATTCCAGCTTTGTGCTTCTGCTCAAGGTCTATCGTGAGGCGTTCCAGCTGAACAATGGCGGTTACGCTTCAGCCGTTTCCACCGTGTTGTTCCTGCTGATTGTCATCGTTTCCATTCTTCAGTTCCAGTTGCTGCGCATCCGGAGGAATTCATGAGCTTCACGAAAAGACTGGAAAACGTCGTTCTGACCCTGCTGACTTTTTCGGCGGCGCTCGTGTGGATATTTCCGCTCTACTGGGGTTTCGTGACGTCGTTACGCTCGGACAATAATGTTGCGGGCAACATGTCGATTTTACCGGATGAATTCCAGCTGGGCGCTTATGTGAATGCCATCTTCAACACGCGGCTGTTGACCTGGTATGTGAATTCCATCGGCACCGCCGCAATCGTCACGGTTTCCGTGCTGCTGATCTCGATGTTGTGCGCCTATGCGCTGTCGCAGATCCGCTTTCCGGGACGCCGCCTGCTTTATGGCATCGTGCTGGCGAGCTTCATGGTGCCGGCGCAGACGCTTGTGGTCACCCAGTTCATCCTGATGAAGAACCTCAACCTCATCAACACCTGGGCGGGCATCATCCTGCCACAGCTCATCACGCCCATCGTCATCATCGTTTACAAGCAGTTCTTCGACAGCGTGCCCAAGGAAATGCGCGAAGCCGTGGTTCTGGATGGCGGCGGCGAATACACCATTCTTTTCAAGGTCTATCTGCCGCTGAACTGGGGCATCACCACCGCTCTCGCGATCGTGACTTTCATCACGGTGTGGAACGCCTTCTTCTGGCCCTTCCTCGTGATCACCTCTGAAAACATGATGACGATCCCCGTCGGCATCACGCAGGTCAACGATACTTTCGGCATTGTTTATGCGCGTCTGATGGCCATTGCCATGCTGGCGGCCCTGCCGGTCATCATCGCTTATGTCGTCTTCCAGCGCCGCGTGACGGAAGCGATCATGATCTCGTCCGGCGTGAAAGGGTGAGGGCGGCACTCTTTGCATATGCGGCGGGCAGCAAATGACATTGACGCTGCCCGCTTCGTCGTGACCAAGCCATCCCTTCGGCTCATCCGCCACGCCTGTTCGTTCGGGCAAAGGTGAAGCCCCCATAGGCGGCTGGTCTGGTTGCCGCCATCGACACATGCAGGTCCGGCACGAACGGACATTTATCCGAAACCGTGCCGGACCTGTCTCAGGGGAAGATCAAACCGCGAGCAGCTTTTCGTTGTTGCTGCGGGCAGTCTCCGCCGTTCCTTCCGTTTCGATCCGTTTTCCGGTGGCCGGGTCGAAGAAATGCAGATGGGCGGCGGGAAGCTCCATGTGGATGCGCTGGCCGGGTTTTACCGAGAGATCCTCACCGATGGCGGCCGAGAAGGTTTCTCCAGCTATATCCGCATGCACGATGCGACCGGAGCCAAGTTCTTCGACGAAATCCACCACGGCCGGTACGCCCGGACCATCCATGCTCACCACGCATTGTTCCGGGCGGATGCCGACCGTCACGTTGCGGCCGCGCAGCTCCAGCGCGGTTTCGGGGAAGAGTTTCACCGGCGCGCCGGAAAGCATCACGGCAGGGGTTTCCACCTCCACCTTTGTGGTGAAGAGGTTCATGGCGGGAGAGCCGATGAAGGAGGCGACAAAGGTGCTGGCCGGGCGGTGATAGATATCGAGCGGATGGCCGACCTGTTCGACATTGCCCTTGTTCATCACCACCAGCCGGTCGGCCAGCGTCATGGCTTCCACCTGGTCATGGGTGACGAAGATGGAGGTGGCGGAGAGGCGCTGGTGCAGCTTGCGGATTTCGGCGCGCATGGACACACGCAGCTTGGCGTCGAGGTTGGAGAGCGGCTCGTCGAAAAGAAACACGGCGGGTTCGCGGATGATGGCGCGGGCCATGGCCACGCGCTGGCGCTGGCCGCCGGAAAGGGCGGCCGGCTTGCGTTCCAGATAGTCGGAAAGCCCGACGATCTTGGCGGTCTCCTCGATGCGGCGCTGGCGTTCGGCCTTGGGAACGCCGGCGACCTTCAGCGCATAACCGATATTGTCGGCCACCGACATATGCGGATAAAGCGCATAATTCTGGAACACCATGGCGCAGCCACGCTCACGCGGCTCCAGCGTGTTGACCACGCGCCCGCCAATGGCGATTTCGCCGGAGGTGATTTCCTCCAGGCCGGCGATCATGCGCAGAAGCGTGGATTTGCCACAGCCCGAAGGGCCGAGGATGACGACGAATTCGCCGGAGTCGAAAGAAAGATCCACCCCGTGCAGGGTCTGCGTCTTGCCATAGGATTTGCGGACCTGACGAATATCGATCTGAGCCATGATAGAAAACCTTGTTGTTGAAAGCCGCGCGTCACTTGTCGGACGAGACGAGGCCACGGACGAACCAGCGTTGCAGGAAGGCCACGACGAAAAGCGGCGGCAGGATGATGATGAGGGAACCGGCCAGCGTGACGTTCCAGTCCGGCGTGCCGTCATCGGCGGGCAAAAGCGCCCTGAGCGACATCATCACCGTCTTGTAGGAAGGGTCGGTGATCATCAGCAGCGGCCACAGATACTGGTTCCAGGCATAAACGAACATGATGGTGGTGAGCGCCAGCATGTTGGTGCGCGAGAGCGGCAGCAGCATGTCGACGAAGAAGCGCGCTGCACCCGAACCGTCCATGCGGGCGGCCTCGGCCAGTTCATCCGGGATCGTCATGAAGAACTGCCGATAGAGAAAGGTGCCGGTGGCGGTGGCGACGAGCGGTAGCGTCAGGCCGGCATAGGAATTCAGGAGGTTCCATTCGAGCGTCACCTCGATGCCGAACAGGCCGAGAATGGAGCGCAGCGGCTGGAACAGATCGGCGGCGACCGAATAGGTCGGGACCACGCGTACTTCGAGCGGCAGCATCAGGGTGATGAAGACCGTCCAGAAGAACAGATGTTTCAGCGGCGAGCGGAAGAAGACGATGGCAAAAGCGGTGAAGGCGGAGAGCGCCACCTTGCCGATGGTCACCAGCACCGCCATGATCAGGCTGTTGAAGAGAGCATTGCCGAGATTGGCGCGTGCCCATGCGGCCTTGGCATTGGTGAAGAATTCACCCTGCGGCATGAAGTTGAAGGGTACGCTGTTAACCTGCTGGACCGTCTGGCTGGCGCCGGAAATGACGACGAGGAAGGGGCCGATGAGCAGGAGAAAACCCGCCACCATGATCGCATAGGTCAGGGCGTCGGCATAGGGAGTGCGCTGGATCATGGCCGCCTCACTTGTAATGGACTTGCCGCTCGACAAAGCGGAACTGAACGAAGGTGAAGACCATGATGAGGCCGATGAGGACGAGGCTCTGGGCCGAGGCGCCGGAATAGTTCAGCCCCTCGAAGGCCTCGCTGACAATGCGATAGACCATCACTTCCGTGGCGTGGTTGGGGCCGCCCTCGGTGGTGGAGGCGACGATGCCGAATGTATCGGCGCCGACGAAACCTTCGGTCATCATGATGACGGTCAGGAAGAACAGGGTGGGCGCAAGCAGCGGCACCTGGATGTCGATGGCGCGGCGGATCGGTCCGGAACCGTCCATGGCGGCAGCCTCGGTCAGCGAGCGCGGCACCGATTGCAGGCCGGCGAACAGGAAGATGAAGGTGTAGCCCGCCCATTTCCAGATGAAGATGACGATAATGAGGATCAGCGCATGTTCACCATATTTTGCCGGGTTCCAGATATCGGGCCACCAGGCGTTCAGGGAGGCGGCAAGACCGCGTTCCGGTGACAGGATGAAGCGGAAGGCCATACCGGCGGCGGGACCGGCAATCGCATAGGGCAGGATATAAAGCACCCGGAAGAAACCGGAGCCGGGAAGCTGGCGATCGACCGCCAAGGCGAGGACGAGGCCGATGAGAATGGCAAAAAACGGTCCGACGATTGCAAAGGTCAGGCTCGTGACGATCGATTGCCAATAAAGCGGATCGCCGAAGGTCTCCACGAAATTGGCGAGGCCGACAAATTCCGCCGGGCCGCCGAAGGGCGGTTCGAGGGTGAATGCCCAGTTCAGCACCGCGACAACCGGCCAATAGAAGAACAGAAGGATGAGCAGGAACTGCGGCAGGGCGAAGAGCACAGGCAGCCATGTGCTTTTGAAAACGGTACGTTTTTCCATTGGAGACCGGCAATGTTCGAGATTTCGGCGGGCCTGCCCGGAGGATGTCCGGACAGGCCTTGTGACAGCAATGAAAGCGGGCTTAGTTCAGCTTGGCGCCTTCATAGGTCTTTTCGAAGCGGCGCAGACCGGCGTTGGAGCGCTCGACGGCCTTGTCGAGCTCGGCCTGGATATCGGCGTTCTGCATGAAGATGGCTTCGAGCGAGGTCGCAACTTCCTTGCGGATCTGCGTGAAACCGCCGAGGCGGATGCCGCGGGTATATTCGGAAGGTGGCGTGAAGGTCAGGCTTTCAATCGCCTTTTCGCGGCCCTTGTAGGGAGCCTTGTCGTAAAAGCCGTTGGCCTTCATGGCGTCGAAACCGGTCTTGGTGACCGGGATGTAGCCGGTAACCGTCGACCACCACTCAACCATCTCCGGCTGGGCGATGAAGTTCAGGAATGCGGCGGCACCCTTGTATTCGGCCTCCGGACGACCGGCCATGACCCACAGCGAAGCGCCGCCGACCAGCGAATTGTGACGCTCGGTGCCCTTCCAGATCGGCAGCATGGCGACGTCCCACTTCACGCCTTGCGGCATGCCCTTGCCGACCGTGCCGTGGCTGGCGATCGAGGACATGAACATCTGGCAGGTCTGCGAGGTGAAGGCGGGCAGGATGTCCATGCCGAGCTGCTTGGTCTTGACGACGAACAGCTTCTCATCCTGCATCTTCTTGAAGAATTTTACCTGGTCGACGAACTTGGTCTTGTTGATCGTCAGTTCGGCGTCGAGACCCTGATAACCATTGCCCTTGGTGGCGATCGGCTGGTTGTGGATGGCGGAGAACTGCTCCATCAGCATCCAGGTGTCGAAATTGAAGGCGAGCGGGCATTCGAAACCGGCGGCTTTCAGTTTCTTCGAAGCTTCTTCAACCTGTTCCCAGGTGTCGGGCTTGAAGGTGATGCCGGCTTTTTCAAAGGCATCGACATTGTAATAAAAGACGGCGGTGGAGGAATTATAGGGGAAGGAGTTCAGCTCGCCCGACGCCGTGGCGTAATAATTGGCGATGCCGGGGAAATAATTGTTCCAGTCGATCTTGTAGCCATTGTCGGCCATCAGCTTCTTGGCGGGAACGAAGGCCTTGGACAGCATCATGTCCAGCGTGCCGGCGTCGTAGATCTGGGTGATGGCGGGCTGCTTTTTGGCGCGATAGGCGGCAATGGTGTTCTGCAGGGTGGTTTCATATTCGTTCTGCGAGGTGCAGACGATCTCGAAATCGGCCTGGGAGTCGTTGAACTTCTTGCAGGTTTCCTGGACGCGGTCGCCGAGATCGCCGGAAAGGCCGTACCAGAATTCGAACTTGGTCTTTTCTGCGTGGGCGGCGGTGGCGCCGAAGGCGGCGGCAATGGCAACGCCGGCCACGAAGGAAGTCAGAGCGGAAGATTTCATGAGTTGAGCCCCGTTGATGGAATGATGGCCTGCTCGGGCAAGGACCTCATGTCCCCGGCACGAAGCCACGGGCTCTGCTAACAGCCGTTTTTGACGGATCGCTTACATTTTGTTGAACGTTTTATGATGACTGGCCGCGCAGCGCATTCTGCGCGGCTGAAAAAATGCGACAGATACTAAAATTCGCAGTTTAACCTTATTTTTCAGATGCTTGGATATTCGGTGCCGCTTCACTACTTGCTGCTGAATATCCTGTCTGCGTCAACCACGACGTGCGGCTTCGATGGCGGCGACGTCGATTTTCTTCATATCCATCATCGCGTCGAAGGCGCGTTTGGCCTCCGCGCCACCGGCCGCCATGGCCTCCATCAGCACGCGCGGCGTGATCTGCCAGGAGACGCCCCATTTGTCCTTGCACCAGCCGCAGGCGCTTTCTTCACCGCCATTGCCGACGATGGCGTTCCAGTAGCGGTCGGTTTCTTCCTGGTCCTCGGTCGATATCTGGAACGAAAAAGCCTCGCTCTGCTTGAAGACCGGTCCGCCATTGAGGCCGATGCAGGAAACGCCGGCGACGGTGAACTGCACCGTCAGCACATCGCCCTTCTTGCCGGAGGGATAGTCGCTCGGCGCATGGTGAACGCCGGTGACGGCGCTGTCCGGAAAGGTTTCGGCATAAAATCTGGCGGCGGCCTCCGCATCCTTGTCATACCAGATACAGATCGTGTTCTTTTCCATGTGCATGGTCCTCCCAGGTTGAAATCGTCCCCCTGCCGGCGGGGGAACTTGCGGACCGCTGGCCCGTTCCCCATCAGGCATAAAATGCGGCTGCGGGACAAACGTTCCGAAAACTCCGCGCCACGGTCTCGCCGGTTTGGAAACCGGATCATGGATAGGGCTTTTGTATTGCATCGTTGCGACTGCAGGATTGGGGCCATGTCGAGGCTTTGAAAAGATACCGGGCAATTGCAGGTTTTACCGGCTGCGCGCTTCAATCCACCTGACGAAAGTCAATATTATCCTTAAATATTATTTAACAATGCAATCATAATATTTGCGAATAATTTTCATTGAAAACATTCATTTCATCGGAGGACTGCGCGTGACTATTCTTGATCGTGGTGCCAATGCTGTGGCGGTTCTCGCCGCGCTTTCCAAATCCCAGGCCATCATAGAATTCGACCTTTCCGGAAAGATTCTGACGGCCAACGAAAATTTCTGTCGTGCGCTCGGTTACGAGCTTTCGGAAATCGTCGGTCGGCACCACAGCATGTTCGTCGAGCCCGCGGTCGTGTCCTCGCAGGACTACAAGGCCTTCTGGTCCAAGCTTTCGTCCGGCGAGTTCGATCAGCGGCAATATAAGCGCATTGGCAAGGGCGGCCGCGAAGTCTGGATCGAGGCTTCCTATAACCCGGTGTTTCGCCGCGGCAAGCCAGTGAAAGTGGTCAAGATCGCCACCGATATCACCGAGCGCAAGCTGAAGGCGGCGGAAGATGCGGGCAAGATCGACGCGCTGTCGCGGGCGCAGGCCATCATCGAATTCTCTCCGAATGGCGATGTCCTGACCGCCAACGACAATTTCCTGGCGGCGCTGGGTTATTCGCTTTCGGAAGTGCAGGGCAGGCATCATTCCATGTTCTGCGAGCCGGCCTATACGCAGTCGGTGCAATATAAGCAGTTCTGGGAAAGATTGTCGGGCGGCGATCTCGTGGCGGATGAATTCATGCGGCTCGGCAAGGGGGGCCGCAAGGTCTTCATTCAGGCGTCCTACAATCCCATCTTCGATCTGAACGGCAAGGTGTTCAAGGTCGTCAAGTTCGCCACCGACGTGACCGGCCGCGTCGAGAATGTCGAGAAGCTGGCACAATGTCTCACCGATCTGGCCGAGGGCGATCTTGCGCAGAGCATCGACAAGCCTTTCATTCCGTCTCTCGAAAGATTGCGCACGGATTTCAATGCGGCTTCGGAAAAGCTGAAGAGGGCAATGACGCTGGTATCCGAAAATGCCGGCGCGATTTCCTCGGGCTCGAACGAGATACGCTCCGCCGCCGATGATCTGGCGAAACGCACGGAACAGCAGGCCGCCTCGATTGAGGAGACGGCGGCCGCACTTGAGGAGATCACCACGGCGGTCAATGATTCCAGCCGTCGCGCGGAAGAGGCCGGCAAGATTGTCGCCCGTGCCCGCGATCATGCGGAACATTCCGGCCAGGTGGTGCGCGATGCGATCGGCGCCATGGACCAGATCGAAAAATCCTCGCGGGAAATTTCGAACATCATCGGCGTGATCGACGAAATCGCCTTCCAGACCAATCTTCTGGCACTGAATGCAGGTGTGGAAGCGGCGCGTGCCGGTGAGGCGGGCAAGGGCTTTGCCGTCGTCGCGCAGGAGGTTCGTGAGCTGGCCCAGCGTTCGGCAACCGCCGCAAAGGAAATCAAGAGCCTGATCAATGCCTCGGGCGCGCAGGTGGAAAACGGTGTCGGCCTTGTCACCAGAGCCGGTTCGGCCCTGCAGGAGATCGCCGAGCAGGTGCGCGACATCAACACCAATGTCGTCGCTATCGTTGATGCCGCCCGCGAACAGTCCACGGCACTCGCCGAGATCAACCAGGCGGTCAACACCGTCGATCAGGGCACGCAGCAGAATGCGGCGATGGTGGAAGAGCAAACCGCCGCAAGCCACAGCCTTGCGCGGGAAGCGGCGGCGCTGTTCGAACTTCTCGGGCAGTTCCGGTTCGAGGACGCGCCGCGATCAGCGTCGCCCGCCTCGCGGAGCCACTTCGAGCAGCAGGCAGCGCCTGTTAGTCCGCGCCATAGCGCATCCCGCCCGCTTGCGGCACGCGGTTCGGCTGCGGTTGCTGTCAGCCACGAGGAGTGGCAGGACTTTTAAGGCAGGCTGAGTTGCCCTGAAGTCGGCAGTGAGGGCGCACATTCTCTTGACGTCATCCTCGGCCTCGTGCCGAGGATCCAATCACGTTGAATACATTCAATAGGTCGCAGATCCTCGGGACAGGCCCAAGGATGACGTCGGCTTGATTGGGTTGGGCCTTTTCGATGTTCGATACGTGATGACAAGCCCGAAAGCTCGTCATATCTTCCCGATTGACCGATAATCGGCACATTGCGTTTGGAATTTTCGGGGACGCTCGCTTGGCAGGGATATCGACAGGCCGCACGGCTCTTGCCTTTTGTTTGCTGGTCGCAGCCTCTGGCGCGGGGATGGCCGAAGAGCCCGCCAAGGAAAAACCCGCCTGCGCCTATACCCACGATGTCGCGCCGGAGCTGTGCATCAATGCCGGCAGTTACAATAATGATCTCTGCCGCGCCATCGAGGTTCTGGCTGCCCGCCATGCCGTTCCGCCTGACTATTTCGCCCGGCTGATCTGGCGGGAAAGCCTGTTTCGGGCGAGTGCGATCAGCCCGAAGGGGGCGGAGGGCATTGCCCAGTTCATGCCGGGCACGGCGCGGTTGCGCGGTCTTGAAGACAGTTTCAACATCATCGCCGCCCTTGAAGCCTCCTCTCGTTACCTGTCGGACCTGAACGTGCAGTTCGGTAATTTCGGTCTTGCCGCCGCGGCCTATAATGCCGGGGAGGCGGGCCTGCGGAACTTCATCGCCACCGGCCGCCTGCCGGTGGAGACGCGCGACTATGTGTTTGCGATCACCGGCTACCCCGTGGAGACATGGAAGAACAATCCGCCGGAAAAGGCGGCGCCGGCACTGGATGACGGCCGTCCCTTCCACGATGCCTGCGTGCGTCTCGCCGATACCCGCACCATGAACGATCCCGTCCTCATTGCTTCGGCCGACTGGGCGCCCTGGGGCGTGCAGCTTGCCGCCCATTATAATCCGGCGGTGGCGAACCGGCTTTTCACCCGCGCAATCGTGCAGCTTTCGGAACCGCTGAATGCCGAGCGGGCGCTGATCGTGCGGCAGCGGGGCGGCAATTTCGGCTCGCGGCCACGTTATGCCGCCCGCATCGGCCGCGAGACCCGCGCCGAGGCCAACACGCTGTGCGGCGAAATCAGGCGGGCGGGTGTTCCCTGCACCGTGTTTCGCAACCGGTAAAACGGCGAGCGCCGGGCCGGTCTGTTTTCTCTTCGCCAGGGGCGATCATAACAAGTTGATCGGCTTTGCGGTCGTCCCATCTTTCGGGGCGGGGTGATCCTGCATAGATTTGCCGCGAATGCCGGCCGACAGGGGCCGGCGGCATATGTGGGGAATGATCTGGAAATGAAATGGTTTGAAACCGGATGTCTGGCGGCCGTTCTGGTTGTCGTTGCGGCGTGCACCAGCACCGGGGAGACGCAGATTTCCCGCACGGTCGCGGGTTTTGTAGGCCAACCGCGTGAGGCCGCAATCGCCAGGCTTGGCCGCCCGAACAAGGTCATCATCGAAAACGGCGAAACCGAATCCTACTGGCTGAAGGTCGATGTGGAGACCTATGCCGGGCTCAGCAACCGGCGCGAAGTCAAGACCGTGGACGGGCAGGCGCGGATTTCGGAAACCGAGGGCATGAAGATCAAGGAACATCGACGCGACTGCATCATCAAGATCACCGCGAATGCCGCCTCCACCATCAAGACGAGCGAGATCATCGGCAATCCGGCCAATTGCGAGGGCCTTCTCAATCGTCCGGCGTCCTGAGGCGGTCCGTCGCAACCGCCCCGGTTGCCGAATGCCTCAGAGCTCCATCTTGATGGTCAGCATATATTCGGTGCCCTTCGCCCGGTCGCGCGTGCGGGATACTTCCAGCGTGACCTTGTCCAGCTTGTGGCCGAGGCTTTCCTTGATCGTTCCGCCCGGCGTATCTTCGCGCCGGAACGAGGTGTTGCCGTAACCGACACCGATTTTGCGTGTGATGGCGTTTTCCGTATAGGTTCTTCCGAACATGGCGGAAGCCTGGCCGCTGCGCACCGTCGTCTCGAAACCGCGGGTTTCGATATCGCGATAGGCTGAGGCGGCAATCGAATTGTCCGAACTGCTATAGCTGCCGCCCGCACTTATTTTGGCGAGGCGATGGCCATCGTGCTCGAGAGAGAAATTGCCATCGGCTGAAGGTCCGTAACGACCGCCGCTCATGCTGTCCTTATAGGTGAAGCGGAAACGGCCGCTGCGCGCATCGACCTGATAATTATAGGAGGCGTCGCCGCTGCGGATCTGAATGCCCGGCGCCGGCTCGCTGCCGAGGATCGGCGAAACCTTGTCGGCGAACTGGAACAGCGGTTTCGTGACCTGATCGAACTCCGATTTCGACAATTGCACCGGCTTGCCATCCGGGTCGAACTTTCCGACCGCCAGGCAGGGGCGCTGGTTGATGATGCTCTTCAGGGCAAAGACCGTGCAATTGTCGCTGGTCGTGCCGGCAATGGCGGCATGCACAGAGTTGCGCAGGGTGTAACTGCCGCAGCAGGAGAAAGCTTCATTGTCCACGCTCGCATCGCGAGTATAACCCGTGAAGACAATGCCGCTTGCGCCGTTGGCCAGGCCCACATTGGCAAAATGCGGACCGCTTTGCAGCGGAAAGAGCTTCAACTGGCCCTGGTCGGCAAGCGTTTTCGGGTTGGAAGGTGATGGAAGCGGCATTCTTCTTCTCTCCTGAAACACGGGGACGGTGTTTTTTTACCATCGTAAATTGAAGCTGCAACCCTCAACTGTACCCCGTGAAATATCCCCTTTCTGTGGATGAGGGTGTGCGCTGTTGTTCCTGTGAGCCTCTGCGCATATGTTGGAGTACTGAATCTCGATTTCCGGGCAAGGCGGACAGGCGCATAATGACCTCCCAGTTGGATTTTTTCGCTTCCGCCACAGCGCGGCTTCCTCAGGCTGAAAGGGGGCGAAAGGCGACTGGTCGCGAGGCCGCGCCCAAGATCGGCTTGGATGATGAGGCGCTCGCCACCCATCTTGAAGCGACCGGCAATTATCGGGTTCTGCGCAGGCTGCAGCCACGCCCGGTGGTCGACCGGCCAAGACAGGAATTTTCCCGCCGTGGCGTGATCCTCGATACGGAAACGACGGGGCTCAACCATCGCACCGACGAAATCATAGAAATCGGCGTCATAACCTTCACATTCGACGATCAGGGTGTGATCGGCGATGTGACCGGCGTCTATGGCGGCTTGCGGCAGCCGGCCATCGCCATTCCGGAAGAAATCACCCGCCTGACGGGGATAACCGATGAGATGGTTGCGGGGCAGGCGATAGACATGGCCCGGCTGACCCCTCTGATCGCCGGGGCCGATCTGATCATCGCCCATAATGCTGGCTTCGACCGTCCCTTTTGCGAGGCCTTCTCGCCGATATTCCACGACAAGGCCTGGGCCTGTTCCGTTTCGGAAATAGACTGGCGGGCGCGTGGTTTCGAGGGCAACAAGCTTGGCTACCTGATCGGCCAATCCGGCTATTTCCATGACGGCCACCGCGCTGTCGATGACTGTTTCGCGCTGCTGGAGGTGCTGGAGCAGACACGCTCCGGCCATGAGGGTACGCCTTTTGCGGAGCTTTACGAAGCGAGCCGGCGGTCAAGAGTGCGCATCTATGCGGAAAACAGCCCGTTCGATATGAAGGATCATCTGAAAAAACGGGCTTACCGCTGGTCGGACGGTTCTGACGGCCGGCCGAAATCCTGGTGGGTGGAACTGCCGGAAGAGAAGCTCGAAGAGGAACTGCATTTCCTGCGGACCGAAATTTACCGTTGGGATGCCGATCCTATGGTCAAACATCTCACCGCCGTTGACCGGTTCAAGGCCGGTTAAACCGCGCCTGTCACCAGGTTTTCAGATTGCATACAATTTCTGCAGTGAATCGAAAACAATCGCTGCAAATTTGAGCAGGGCCGTGTCCGCACCCACGGAACTCTGAAAAATCTCCTTTTACATCAATGGCAAAGCCATCTGGCACGGCTCCTGCATGACAAAGACGTCGCAGGAGAGTGTTTATGAGCAAAGCCGCAGCAATCGACATCGCGTCCGTATCCAAGATTTACGGCAATACCACAGCCGTGCATGCGATCAGCCTCAAGATACCGGCTGGAAGCTATTGCTGCCTGCTTGGTCCCTCGGGCTGCGGCAAGACCTCGACATTGCGGATGATTGCCGGCCACGAAAGCATTTCCAGCGGCGACATCAGGCTCGGCAATGTGGTGGTCACCGATCTGCCGCCGGCCCGGCGCGGTACTGCGATGATGTTCCAGTCCTATGCGCTTTTCCCGCATCTCGATCTTGTCGACAATGTCGCCTTCAGCCTCAAGATGAAAGGCACGGACAAGGAGAACCGGCGGGCCAAGGCGCTCGAGATGCTGCGGCTGATGCAGCTCGAACCCTATGCCAGCCGCCGCCCGGCCCAGCTTTCCGGCGGGCAGCAACAGCGCGTGGCGCTGGCGCGCGCACTCATCACCGATCCCGAGGCGCTGCTGCTGGACGAGCCGCTTTCGGCGCTGGACCCGTTCCTCAAGATCCGAATGCGCGCCGAGCTGAAGAAGCTGCAGACCTCGCTCGGCATCACCTTCGTGCACGTCACCCATAGCCAGGAAGAGGCGATGGCGCTCGCCGATATCATCGTCGTCATGAATGACGGCCGCATCGAGCAGGCGGCCACGCCACGCGAGGTTTTCGAGCGCCCGGCAACCGCTTTCGTTGCCCGTTTCATGGGCGATCATAACGTCATTTCCGGCCGATACCGGGAAAAGGCAGGCGATCTCGTGACACTCGAAGTGGCGGGCGGCGGCACGTTCACCGCAAGCGGTATGGCCCCAGATGACGGCGCGGTGGATATCGCGGTCCGCACCGACCGGGTGCGCGTCGGCGAAGCGGAGCAGCCGGGCCTCGGTTTCACCGGCATCGTCTCGAATGTCGAGTATCGCGGCGCAAGCGTGAAAATCGCCGTCACCGGCGCCGGCATCGAGGATTTCAACGTCATCCTCAGCGATGCCGCCTTCTTCGAAAATCCGGTCAGGACCGGCGACGCCATACCGCTTTCATGGAATGCGGCCGATGCCATCGTGCTCGGCCGGGTAGAGAAGTGACCCAAAAATAACCAGAGGAGAACTTTGAAATGACCGATACCATCAACAGCAAGAAGGGCCTGTCCCGCCGCGGCCTTCTGAAGGCGGGCGCGGCTGCGACAGGTGCGGCGATCGGCTCCGGCCTCATCACCGGCTTCCCCACCATCTGGGCGCAGAACCCCATCACCATCCGCCAGTTCGGCACCGGCGTGTCGAACCTCAATGCCATTGCCGAAAAGTGCAAGGCCGATCTCGGCATCACGCTCGAGATGACAGCGACGGATTCGGATGCGGCGGCTCAACGCGCCGTCACCCAGCCGAATTCCTACGACATCGCCGATATCGAATACTGGATCCTGAAGAAGGTCTATCCCGCCGGCGTCATCCAGCCGATGGAAATCAAGAAGCTCAAATATTACGACAAGATCGTGCCGCTGTTCAAAAACGGCAAGCTGAAACCGGACAGTGTCGTGGCGCAGGGCACCGCGCCGCACACGGTCGGTTTCGTCGAAAAGCCGGGCGACAAGACATTTGCCAAGGGTGAGACCGATTATTTCACCATGGTTCCGACCATCTACAATGCCGACACCCTCGGCATCCGCCCCGATCTCGTCGGCCGCGATATCACCAGCTGGGCCGATATCATGGACCCGAAGTTCAAGGGCAAGACCTCGATCCTCAACATCCCGTCCATCGGTATCATGGATGCGGCGATGATCATGGAAGCCATGGGCAACATCAAATATGCCGACAAGGGCAACATGACCAAGGAAGAGATCGACAAGACCATCGATTTCCTCATCAAGGCGAAGAAGGATGGCCAGTTCCGCGCCTTCTGGAAGAGCTTCGACGAGAGCGTCAACCTCATGGCCTCGGGTGAAGTCATCATCCAGTCCATGTGGTCGCCCGCCGTTGCCGCGGTCCGCTCCAAGGGCATCGCCTGTAAATACCAGCCACTGAAGGAAGGCTACCGCTCCTGGGGCGGCGGTCTCGGCCTTGCCAAGCACCTCTCGGGCGCAAAGCTCGACGCGGCCTATGAATATATCAACTGGTACACTTCCGGCTGGGTTGGTGCCTACCTCAACCGTCAGGGTTATTATTCCGCCGCCATGGAAACTGCGAAGGAACACATGTCCGCCGACGAGTGGGGTTACTGGGTGGAAGGCAAGCCCGCGCAGGGCGATATCATCGCGCCCGATGGCAAGGTCATGGAAAAGGCCGGTGCCGTGCGCGATGGCGGCTCTTTCGAGGAGCGCATGGGCAAGGTCGCCTGCTGGAACTCGGTGATGGACGAAGACCGCTACATGGTCCGCCGCTGGAACGAATTCATCGCCGCTTAGTACCCGAAACAGACAGGATCGGCGGCGTTGGCTGCCGATCTTGACAGCAACAGAGCCTCTAAACTCTCCGTCATCCTCGGGTTTGACCCGAGAATCTAACGACCCACCACATCAAACGTGGTTCGATCCTCGGGACAAGCTTGAGGATGACGTCGCGTTTGAAGAGAGCTTTGTCTGACACACTATCCGGTGCGAAAGCTGCCGGTACTTCTGCAAATCCAGCGAAAGGCTCCCCCATGGTGACGGTTAGGCTCATCGGCGTCAGCGAGAAGAAGGATAGGCCGGCGAGCAGCTTCGCGCTGCCGCAGAAGCTTGTGTCCTATGTGCAGGCCCTGCCGCTTTTCCTCATCCTCGGCTTTTTCCTGCTGTTGCCGATCCTCATGATCGCCGTCGTCAGCTTCTGGGACTATGACTTCGCCCAGATGTATCCCGATTTCGTCACCTTCAATTATCTGGAGACGCTCGGCTCGTGGGTCACCTGGCAGACCTATCTCAACACGCTGAAATATGCCGCTATGGTCTGGGCCATCACGCTGTTCTGCGGTTTCTGGGTCGCCTATTTCCTTGCCTTCCACATTCGCACCACCACCATGCAGATGGTGCTGTTCCTCGTCTGCACCGTGCCTTTCCTGACGTCGAACATCATCCGCATGATCTCCTGGATTCCGGTTCTCGGGCGAAACGGCCTCGTCAACAGCGCGCTGGTTGGCACCGGCATCATTCCCGAGCCGATTGAATGGCTGCTCTATTCGGATTTCGCCGTGGTGCTGGCCATGGTGCATCTTTATACGCTGTTCATGGTCACGCCGATCTTCAACACGCTGATGCGCATCGACAAATCGCTGATCGAGGCGGCGCGGGATGCCGGCGCGACGGGCTGGCAGACGCTCGCCAACGTCATCATTCCGCTTGCCAAGCCCGGCATGGCCATCGGCAGCATTTTCGTCGTGACGCTGGTCATGGCGGATTTCTCCACGGTTCAGGTCATGTCCGGCGGCCAGAGTGCCTCGGTGGCGCTGATGATGAAGAACCAGATGTCGCTGCTGCAATATCCGGCCGCCGCTGCGAATGCCGTCATCCTGCTCATCCTCGTTCTTCTGATGGTCGCGGGCATTCTGCGCATCGTCGATATCCGCAAGGAGCTTTGATCCCATGCATCAGGAAAAACGCGGCCGCGAATTTTACATCCTCGCCTTCTTTTTCGCCCTCTTCGTGCTGTTTCTGTATGGCCCGCTATCGGCCATCCTCATCCTTGCCTTTCAGGGGCCGAATGGTGGCCTGACCTTCCCGCTGAACGGCGTGTCCCTGCACTGGTTCGGCAATCTCTTCGAACAGCAGGCCGTCGGTGATTTCGGCGGTTCCTTCCGACGCTCCTTCGGCCTCGGGCTGATGGTCATGGCCGTCACCGTCTTGGTTTCGCTTCTGGCAGGTCTTGCCTTCCGGCGCAAATTCATCGGCGCGACACCGCTGTTTTACCTGTCGGTCGCCAGCCTGGTGGTGCCGTCGATCATTATTTCGCTTGGTATTGGTGTTCTTTTCCAACAGCTTGGGCTTGAACCTTCATGGTATACATCAGCTTTCGGCGCGCATCTCACCTGGACGTTGCCTTTCGGTGTGCTCATCATGTTCGCCGTCTTCAACCGCTTCTCGCCTTCCTATGAAGAGGCGGCGCGCGATCTCGGCGCTTCCTCCTGGCAGACCTTCGCCCATGTGGTGCTGCCGATGATCGCGCCGAGCCTGATCGGTGTCGGCCTGTTCGGTTTCACGCTTTCTTATGACGAATTCGCCCGTACACTGATGACCGCCGGCACCTACAACACGCTGCCGCTGGAAATCTACGGCATGACCACCAATGTCACGACACCGGTGCTTTATGCGCTTGGGGCTGTTACAACCCTGTTTTCCTTCCTGGTGATTGCGGCCACGCTTGGCCTGATCGTTATGCTCAATCGCCGCCATTCACGCGGATAAAGAAACGTCAAATGCGCATTCTCGTCATCAATCCCAACACCACGCAATCCATGACAGCAACGATCGCCGACGCCGCGACACGCGCAGCCGGCCATGATACGGAAATTCTCGCCGTCACCTCTTCCATGGGCCCCGTCTCCATCGAAGGTTATTACGACGAGGCTTTTGCCGTGCCCGGCCTGCTCATGGAACTCGCCAAGGCCCCGACAGTGGGTGCGGATGCCGCCGTCATCGCCTGTTTTGACGATACCGGGCTCGATGCCGCCCGCGCTCTGGCCGACGTCCCCGTCATCGGCATCTGCGAGGCGGCGGTCTCGGCCACTGCCTTCATCGCGCAGAAATTCACCATCGTCACGACGATGGAACGCTCGCGGCTGCCGCTCGAACATCTCGTTCATCGGTATGGCATGTCAGCCCGCTGCAACGTGCGCGCCGCCGATATTCCGGTCCTGTCGCTGGAAGATCCCGCTTCGAATGCCCGCGACAGGCTGCGGCAGGAGATCGCGCTCGCCCTGAAGCAGGACCGGGCGGAGGCTATCGTTCTCGGCTGCGCCGGCATGGCAGACCTTACCGCCGAGCTGCGCGCCGAATTCGGTGTGCCGGTGATCGATGGTGTCGCAGCCGCCGTCAAACAGGCGGAATCGCTGGTGTCCATGGGGCTTTCGACGGCCAAGCGCGGTGCCTATGCCACACCGATCAACAAGCCCTATCGTGGATTGCTGGAGGCGTTCCAGCCGGAGAGGCTCTCCGGGACGTCGGTGGACGGTGGAGATCGTGAGGTTTTGGCGATCTCCATCCATAAGACGACGAATGCCAGCTGATAGGCCAGATCGCGCTGCACATCCTGTAATGTCGGGTCGCTCGGAATTATTCGCGATCCGTCTCGCCTCAAAATGTCTAACCGCTCGGCCCTGGCCACTATGGCGGTGACATGGGCGCGGCTGATCCCATAGGAGCGCGCAGCCGCCTTGCGGGAAAATTCGAAACCCGTGGCATCGGCCCCGCCTGTTCTGGCGGCGAACAGCAGATCCAGCAGCAATGGAAAACCGGGTGCATGTCCCAGGAACATCCGCATTTCCTCCGATGGCAGAGGCAGCTCCCCTGCGTGCCGCAGGAACCAGCCCACGCCATCGATAAGTGTCTGGATCGCCGCTTCCTCCGGTTCCGTTGCCGGGGAGATTTGCCACGGCGAGGCCGCAAGAAGATAGGTCCTGGCAAACGTCTCGACTGCGGCAATCAGCCAGCTGCTCAATGACCATGGCCGCTCGCGATTGTCGCCGCGCGGCGGGTGTCGCTGCGCGGCATTTTCCAGTTCCAGCCAGTCGATCAATGCGCGTGTCCTGCGGCTGGATACCCAACCGGACGGCACGGTGACGGCCTGAACGGCCGCCAGCGTGAATTGCCCGTCCGGCACCGATGCAAGGCCGACGGCGCACATGACGGTGGCGAATGCGCCGAAATCGCCGAGTGCGCGGACAAGGCGCTGTTCCTGCTTGAAGACGGCCGGGATGTGAGCGCAAAGCTGAATGACAGCATCGCCAAAGGCGTCGTCTTTCAGGATTCGGTCCGCAAGCGGGCCCAGCCTCTCTCGAAGCATGTCCGGCGTGGGCCGGACAGGGTCCCTTTTCGGGAGCTTCTTTGGATCCTGGGCGCCTGCTTTTCCGGATACCTTTCTCCCTTGGCTTCCTGGTCTTCGCTACTTTATGGCGAATTCCAAGGCATGAGCTATGCTGGCTGGAGGTGACCGCCGAAGGCGCGGGCATGGCAGCCGAAAGGTTCCGATTCGGAAGATGCGTGCAATTTGTTGCACTCCCCCATCGCCCTGTTGAGGGGTATTAAAAAACACTCTCATAAATTGAGTATTAAGGGGTGCGTTAAAATATGTGCCCTTTTGAAACGGTTTGCGGGAGCGGCATTAACGATGATTTTAATGCCTGTTTTCATTGCATAATTTAATACTTCTTCGAATGCTCAATCTTTCGCTGGATTGCCGGAAGTACAATCTTTGAGGGTTGTT
This sequence comes from Agrobacterium tumefaciens, assembly GCA_017744915.1. Classification (GTDB taxonomy): domain Bacteria; phylum Pseudomonadota; class Alphaproteobacteria; order Rhizobiales; family Rhizobiaceae; genus Agrobacterium; species Agrobacterium tumefaciens_I. The sequence continues at coordinate 93,954 of JAGIAH010000005.1, read as the reverse complement.
TTTTTCGGTCTTGACGGAATTGCGAAAGATGCATCCGAGGCTGCCTGATATCCGAATGTTTCCAGCAGATTTATGACCGGCCGACAGCGATGCCGGACGGAAGCCTCATGCCTTTTACCCACCCCGAATTCTCCGAAGGAGGTTGAGACAATGCAACTTCGACATGTTATTTTTGCCGGCCTTGTGGCCATCACGATGCAGGTTGACATCCCGTCCATGGGGCAGCCCACCCTTGCGAACGCCGCCGCCCTCACCAGCGAGCAGGCGGCCGCCTTCCAGTCCAAACTTGAACAGGCGGAAGCGAGCCGGGAACTGCTCGGCCGCCGATCCGTGTGCCTGATGGAGCATCTGACGGCGCAACAGCAGCTCAGCGCCGACCGCGAGCGGGCGCTGGGACAGGCCTTGTCCCTGCAGATCGAGCTGGAGCGGCAGGTGGTGCAATCCGAAGCCAGCGTGAAAGGTTATGAGGAGCTGGTCCAGTCTGAGAGCGACTATGTCAGAAGCCGCTATGCCGCTTTCGAAAAAGCCCGAAGGGAAACGGAGGAACAGGCTAAAAGAGTAAAAATCTGCAGCCAGGTGCTCATCTTCCTGCCCGGGATTTGCCAGGCCGGTGAAGCCATGGTCAAGGCGCTGGGCTGGATGAACGATGCGGAGCGGGAGCTCCGTGCCGCGCAGCCCCGGTTGCGCAGTGCCGAGGAAGCCCTTGCGGGCGTTCACAAGCAGCTGGAAGACACTCGCCGCCAGCTTGAGTCAGCGCGGCAGAGCCACGCGGAAAACCAGAACGCCGTGAATCAGCTCGAAGAGCAGATCATCAAGCTCAAGGCGGCGATTTCCACCATCAACGTCAAGGTTCAGGACTTCAACATCAAGGTCGGCAACTTCACCAATGCCCTCCAGGAAGCGCGTGAAGTCAATCCCGACGATGCGCAGATACGCCAGGTGACGCGGCTGTCCGAGGAAATCGCGGGTCTGACCGATAGCGTGCCGCAATTCATTTCCTCCACCGAAGCCGGCCTGCCGGACGAGGCGAAGCGTCGATGCTCGCCGTGAGCAATCACATGCCCATCGGAAACCAGTCACACATCAACAGGAGTCTTTAAAAATGAACAATGTCGTTAATTTTGAAAGCCGGGCCGCCCAGATCAACAGCGCGATCGACGCCGACGTCGAAGCGATCGTTTCGCAGCCGAACTTCAGCCTTCCCAAGTCGAATACGGCGCTCGTCCGATCCTATGTCGACAAGATTCAGGGAACCTACGATGTCGAGCGCGCCAAGCGCGATACCGACAACGCGATCGATCTGCTCTACATAGCCTACAACACCACGCCGCAGGAGGAGAGCGAGATTCGAAATCGCATCACCGCGATCATGAACGGCTTGATTACTTCGCAGCAGAAGAGCGAAATGGTCATGAGGCACGCGATAGATGTCGCCAACCGTATCGGCGTATCCGTCGCCGATCTTTTCCCGGAATGGCTCGATGTCCGGGAGGGAAATGACCAGGCCGAGGTCAAGGCGTTCGTCTCCAGCAAGCTGATAACACTGGCACGGAATATCCGCGATAAAGCACTGGATGTGCGTGACGACCTCATTTCCGTTGCGAAATCCTATGACGCCATCATCGAAAAAATAACCCAAACCACGAGCATGAGCGAAACGGCCTTGAGCCGGCGTCTCGAGGACAAGGCGGTGATGGAGCGGGAGATCCGGGAGGCCGATGCTCGGCGCGAGCAGCTTGAATCGCTCGTGAAGGAACTGACGGCGGAGGTCGCGGAATTCGAAAAGAAGGCCCGTGAATATGAAAAGCGGGCCAATACGGCAGAAGACCGCGCTTTTGTCATGTCGATCGTCCGCGTCGGGGCGCAGATGATTTCAGGCGTCGTTCCCGCCATCGCCATGGTCGCCGGCGGCCCGGCCTCCATGCTGGCCTCCTCGGTCGGTGGCGCGCTTTCGGGACAGTCCAAGGGTGGCCAGGGTACTGACGGGCAGGGGCAGGGTGGCGGCTCCCGCACGCCGACGGGCGGCGACAAGGCGGATGCCGCCGCAACGCAGAGCAAACTTTCCGAGCAGAAAGCCGAATTGCGCAAAAGCGAGGAAAAGCGCGATACCTTGAAGAAGGATATCAAAGTGCTGGAGGACAACAGGTCGGCGCTGGCGAAGGACGCCAAGGGTGCCGATCCGGAATCGAGCAAGGCGGTCGAGCTTGCCGAACTCGATAAACGCCTGACCGCGCGCGCTGCGGAGCTGAAGGCGCAGGAGGAAAAGATTGCAGGTCAGCAGACCCTGGTTTCCAGCCTGCAGGCTTCGCTCGATGCACTCGACAAAGGGCTGGGCAAGCTTACCGATGAGCAGCAGCAGCAGGCGGCGAGCCTGCGTGAAATCCAGATGCAGATGATCGACAAGGCGGAAGCATATCAGAAGGAGCGCCGCAACCAGACCGCTGAACTCATAAAGATCAATGCGCTCCTGAAAGGAAAGCAGGCCGAGGACGACAAGATCAAGCTCGCGGTTCAGTCGCTCAATGTCAGCATCACGGCGCTGAAACGCATGAAGGAGATCATTCAAGAAATCGCCTTCTTCTTCAAAGGCTTCGCTGATTTCATGCAGGCCGTTGCCGATGATGCCGAGCACCAGATCAAGGCTATCGACAATGTTGCCGAGCTGGAGGTCATTCGCAAGAACCGCTTCGCCCAGCTCGTTCGCTCCGTCGACGAGTTCTTCGTCAGGCAGACCGCCCAGTGGCATGCGGTGGTGATCGTCTCCGACCTGTTCAACCGCAGCTTTGCGGATGGGTGGTCGACGCTGAACAAGCTGCAGGGCACCTATATCCCTAGCGGCGAGTTGCCGAACTATCTTGCCGGGATCGCGGGGAAACTCAGCGCCATCGTCGTCGAACGCGAGGCCGCTGCGGACGCAAAAATCGCGTCTTTGCAGGCCTATCGCAAGGACCTGAGCAAAACGGGCTGATCCCGCGAGCCTGCCGTTCCTTTTCCGGCCCGGCAGGAATCGCCACCATGGTCCGTACCGGAAGACGTCCCCTTCGGCAAAAGCGATCATGGGTAAATGTCCTGCCGGCGCAGATGCCGGCAGGGCGGCCACCGAAACCTCAGCATTCACCCCACCCGGAATCAGTGACGGGCATCCGGTTGCCATCGCAGCCACCGCCCGCGATTTTCAAGGAGAAGGCCATGCCGATAGTCAACGACCCTCCCGTTCTGGTCCCCCAGGACACACCCGCCTGGTGCTTTGCCGCCGTCGAACAGATGGTGCGGGCCTTTTATGGGCTTCCCGCAGCTTCGCAATACGATATTGCACGGCGCAACACCGAGGCGCTCGCGACCGTCGATCCTCAGGTTCGGGAAAGCTGGGAACTGGCGCAGGTTCTGGATCAATCCGCCGGCATCGATGAAATGGGCGGGGCCAATCCGGACAGCAATATTGTCAAGCTTGTGTCGAGCCAGTGGAACGCCTTCGATCACACAACGACCGGCGGTCACTTCGTCGACGCTCTGACGGCCGACATCGTCAGACACGAGATCGATAACAACCGCGTCTTCGTGATCGGAACGGAGCACCACTACTACCTCGTCTACGGTTACGCCGTAAAGGGCAAGGATCTCGAACTTCATATCCTCGATCCATGGCCGGCCGGGCGAGGCGGGGCCAGAACGCGCCTCGGCCTCCAGGAGTTTCTGGGCATGCCGGCCCGCGTCGCCATAACTTTCGGCTAAGCCGTCGGGCCGACCGCAATCCCATCGATCGCGGGCCATATCCCGGCACCCAATCAACACCAAATCCCATCATGCGATCCCGCACATCAAAGTCCGGGAACAGATGGCTCATATCCAAAAAAGGAGATACACATGCCACTTCTCAGCAATTTCGTGGTCAAGCATATTCGGCCCTTCGGTGAAGCGGGCTATAATGCCTTCGGCAATGACCAGACCATCGAGTTCCTCTCAAGCCTCGGGCTGGATACGGAGGAAATCACCAATATCTTCGCCGCATGGCGTCTGGCCGCACTGGCCGATCCCGTCGGCGAGAGCAACCTTCTCGTTGCGGCAGCAAACGCGCTGGCGCAGGCGCGATGGGAGTACCTCTATGAGACCCAGATGAGCACGGTGCTTTTCCTCGACGATGTCCAGCTTGAATCGCTCAGCCATCTCGCGCCGGGGGCAAACCGCAATTTTTCCTGGCGATCCCCGACGCCCATCGCCGCCGCGGTGACCATTCGCAACGGCAGCAACCAGCATCACATCATCTGGGAGGCAACGGGTTTCTCCGGCGGCGCCGATGAAAATGGCTGGATTTCGCACTTTGCCGATCTGTTGCCGACCGGGCGATAGGCCCTTCGCCGGATAACAGTCAGAGACGCCGGAAAGTGCGCGCGACTTTCCGGCGTCGGTGCAACCAGCCCCTTCATATCCCTGTCATAATGGTGTCTGATACCGAAATCGTTTTGAGGCCGATATGTGTTGACGAATCGCCGTTGCACGCAGGGAGTTCTTCGTGAAATCGTCAACACAGGTAATGCGCACCGAAGCGGACAGCCGTAAACAGGGAACCCCCGGCGAGGTTTTCGCGGCCTTCCTGAAGCTCGGCGTCACCTCCTTCGGCGGGCCGATTGCCCATCTCGGTTATTTTCGCGATGAGCTGGTCGTGCGGCGCAAATGGATCGATGAGGCCGGTTATGCCGATCTCGTGGCGCTCTGTCAGTCTCTGCCTGGCCCGGCGTCCAGCCAGGTGGGGTTTGCGCTGGGGTTGCTCAGAGCCGGGCCGCTCGGGGCGCTGGCGGCCTGGACGGCGTTTACCCTGCCATCCGCCATCCTTCTTCTTCTCTTTGCCACGGTCGCGGCCTCCATCGAAGGCCCGGTCGGCACAGGCCTCCTGCATGGGCTGAAGATCGTCGCCGTTGCCGTGGTGGCACAGGCGGTGTGGGGCATGGCGAAAAGTCTTGCGCCGGATCGTGAGCGCGCCAGCATCGCGCTGGCCGGCATCGTCTGCGTGGTGTTCGTCGCCGGTGCTTTCGGGCAGATACTGGCGCTCGCCGTCGGCGCCGTGGCCGGGCTTGTCTTCTGTCGCTCCGATGCCGCAGGGCAGGCCACCCATCTCGCCTTCCGGGTGCCGAAAAGCGTCGGATATGTCGCGCTTGCCAGTTTCGCCCTGCTTCTCGGCCTGCTGCCGCTGCTCGCGGCGGTGGCGGCATCACAGGGCCTCTCTTTGTTTGATGCCTTTTACCGCGCCGGCGCGCTGGTCTTCGGCGGTGGCCATGTGGTGTTGCCGCTGCTGCAATCGGAAGTCGTCGCCACCGGCTGGGTCACAAAAGATGCCTTCATCGCCGGTTATGGCGCCACCCAGGCCGTGCCCGGCCCGCTCTTCACCTTTGCCGCCTATCTGGGTGCTGTGGTGGGGCCGCAGCCCAATGGCATCGCCGGCGCGGCCATCGCCCTTGTCGCGATCTTCCTGCCGGGCATGCTGCTGCTGGTCGGCGCGCTTCCCTTCTGGGAGGGTTTCCGCAAATACCGGCTGGCGCAGGCCGCCATGCGCGGTGCCAATGCCGCTGTCGTCGGCATTCTCGGCGCAGCCCTTTATGATCCGGTCTGGACAAGCGCGATCTTCACGCCGAAGGATTTCACCCTTGCGCTTGCGGGTTTCATCCTGCTGACGGTCTGGAAAACCCCGCCATGGGCTGTGGTATCGCTCTGCGCGGCCGGCGGCGTCCTGCTTGCCCTGATATAGCTTCGCTCACGCGCCGCCGATGGTCTCGAACATCCAGTCGGAAAATGCCTGCATCGCGGGTGTGGGTGGTTTTGATTGCAGCCGGGTCAGCCAATAGCTTCCAAGCGAGATGGTCACGGGAAAGGGCTGAATGACCTCCCCTGAGGCCAGATGCCGCGAAAACATCGATGGCGGCGCGAGCGCCACGCCCAACCCCTGCAACGCTGCCTCCATCATGCCGAGCGACGTATCGAAAACAATGCCGGCATTCACCTGCGCCGCCGGCGTCACCCCGGCCGCTGCAAACCAGTTGCTCCATTCATCGGCCCTGTAGCTGCGTAGCAGCGTTGCTTCCATCAGGTCGGCGGGCGATTTCAGCGCCTCGGCCAGCTTCGGTGTGCAGAGCGGCGAAAGCGGCGCCTCGAAAAGCCGGAAGGCATCCGTGCCGTGCCAGGAGCCCTGGCCGAAACGAATGGCGAAATCCAGCCCTTCAGCTGCCATATCCACCCGGTTGTTATTGGTGGAAACCCTGACATCGATGAACGGATGGCGTTTTTGAAACGCCTTCAGCCGGGGCAGCAGCCAACCCACGGCAAAGGTTCCGACAACGCCCAGAAACAGCAATTCGCGTACCTGTCCGGCCTCGATCCGGTCGAGCGTCGTCGCCATCTGGTCGAAGGAGCTGGTCACGGTCGGCAGCAGGGCCTCACCCTCGGCGGTGATCTTCAGGCCGCGTGGCAACCGCTGGAAAAGGGCGACGCCCAGCCGCTTTTCCAGCCCCTTCACCTGCTGGCTCACGGCCGCCTGCGTTACGCACAGTTCAATGGCCGCGCGCGTGAAGCTCAGGTGCCGGGCCGATGCCTCGAAAGCCCTCAGGCCGTTCAGCGGAAGAAATTGACGTACCATTCAAGACCTAGATTTTCTTGTGTCTCTTCCGAGATATCATGATTTGTTCGTGCAATGTAGGGCGGTTAAACGTTCTTTCGCTGGGGATGGCGAACAGCCGAAAAATCCACCTGAAGTTTTGGAGAACGCGAAAGATGAAATTTAATCGCAGACATATCGCACTGGCTGCCCTGCTCTCGACGGGCCTGTTCACGCAGGCTTCCGCCGCCGATGATGCCCGGCTGAAAGCGATAACGGATGCCGCGATCAGGCCCGTCATGGAGAAAAACGGCATTCCGGGTCTCGCCGTCGGCATCAGCGTCGGTGGTGAAAACCACATCTTTACCTATGGCGTCATGTCCAAAAGCACCGGCCAGCCCATTACCCCGCAGACGCTTTTCGAACTCGGTTCCATTTCCAAGACCTTCACCGTCACCCTCAGCACCTATGCCGAAATGAATGGCCAGCTTTCGTTGTCCGGCAAGGTTGAAGATTATCTTCCCTCCATGAAGGGCAGGCCCTTTGGCGATGTCGCGCTGATGCATCTTGGTACCCACACCGCCGGCGGCTTTCCGCTTCAGGTGCCGGATAGTGTCGAGACGGAACAGCAGCTCCTGGCCTATCTCAAGGCCTGGAAACCCTCCTACAAGCCCGGAACCCACCGGACCTATGCTAATCCCAGCATCGGAATGCTCGGATATATCACCGCAAAGGCCATGGGCCGGGGTTTTGACAGCGCCATGCAGGACACGCTGTTTCCGGCGCTTGGCCTGAAGAACACCTTCACCGTGGTGCCCAAGGCAAAGATGGCCGATTATGCGCAGGGTTACAAAAGAAATGGCGAGCCGGCCCGCGTGACACCGGCCATTCTCTCTTCGGAGGCCTATGGCGTCAGGTCGACGGCAGAGGACATGATCCGCTTCATCGATGCGAATATGGGGCTCGAAAAGCTGGATGGAAAAATCCGGCAGGCGGTCCTCAACACCCATACGGGATATTTCAGCGTCGGCGCCATGACGCAGGACATGATCTGGGAGCAATATGCCCAGCCGGCCGTGTTGAAAACGCTGACCGAAACAAATTCCGGCACCTTGCTGAAGACGGTCCCGGTCTCCGAGATCACGCCCCCGTTGAAACCGAGCGAGGATGTCTTCATCAACAAGACCGGTTCCACCAATGGTTTTGGTGCCTATGTGGCTTTCATTCCGAAGCAGAAACTTGGCATCGTCATTCTGGCCAATAAAAACTATCCCAATGAGGAACGTGTCTCCGCAGCCTATGAGATTTTGACGGCGCTGGGCGCGGCTAAATAGGCCCGCTCCGCTGAGCCATGACGAAATGCGACCGGCGCAGGAAGATATCATTCCTGCGCGGTTGCGCTGCTTTTGACGGCGAGGCGGTCACGGTAATCCGGCCCTATCGCAGCAGCCTTGCAACCTGGCCGAACACGATGATCGCCAATCCGCCGAGTGCCGCCGTGATTGCCAGCGACGCGGTGATGCCGACCCCTGACATGGCCAGTGCCAGTACGAAAGGCGCAAGGGCAGAGAGGATCAGGCGGGCCGCCATCGTTTTTCCCTGAAGCTGTCCATACCCGTCGCTTCCGAACAGGTATAGCGGCAGCGAGCCGCTGACGATGCTGAGCAGGCCATTGCCCATGCCGAAGATCACCGCAAACAACATGGCGCCCGGCACCGAGGGAGCCGTCAGCAGGAGGATGACCACGCCTGCCGGGATGAGCCCGGCGGCGATCAGGGCGAGATGGGTCGCTTTGACATTCCTTCCCAAAACCATGTTGATCAGCCGGCTCGCAACCTGTGACGGACCAAATAACGTTCCGACAACGGCTGCGGTCGCGCCGAGCCCAAGCCCCGACAGGAGCGGGACCATGTGGACGAGCACGGCGGAACTGACCAGCGACATGAGGGAAAAGCCGGAAACCATCAGAAGGAACCCGAGTTTGCGGCGTGCTGCCGGCAACGCCCCTTCGATCCGGGCGGCGGCCTGTCTTCCCGTTGCCCGATATCTGGAGGCGTTCCGCGCCAGCCAAGCATGGATTGGCAGGCATAACAGCAGGTTGAGGCCGGCGAATACCAGATAGACCTGTTGCCACGACATATGGGCGTGCAAGGCCGTTGTGATCGGCCAGAACAAGGTCGATGCGAACCCGGCGATAAGCGTCAGATATGTGATGCTGCGCGATGCGGCCTGAGGCTGGAGCTGAACGAGAAGCGCAAAGGCTGCCCCATATTGCACGAGGTTGGCCGCGACTTCCACGGCGATCAGTGCTGCGACGTAGGATGCACTGTTCGGCGCATAGGCACAGGCCATCAAAGCCGCTGCCGCCACTGCCGAACCCATGGTCATGACTCGCCCGGCTCCGAGCAGGTCGAACAGCCTGCCGAGCCAGGGCGCTGTCAGTCCGCCGATTAGCAGCGCGGCCGACAGGGCGGCGAATATCCATTCGGGCGACAGCGCAAAATGGCTTGCCATGTCGGGAGCGAGAATGCTGAAGCTGTAATAGAGGGTGCCATAACCGATGTTCTGGGTTATCCCCAACAGCAAGATCGCAATAACAGGCACCCGCTCAGGCGGCATGGCAGCCTCCGGGCGCTTCAGCGGCAGGCATGTAGCGCGCGAAACTGTTCATTGAACCTCGTCCGTCGCGGATGTGCCGCAGGGGGCATCGGGCGCCGTAACCCAACTCTTCGGGTGTCCGCTGCAACATTCTTCCATCAGAAAGCGTGCCAATCCGCTGAGAGCATTGAAATTTGCCGCATAGATGATCGAGCGAGCTTCCCGCCGCTGGCCGATAAGTCCGGTGCGATCCAGTTCCTTGAGGTGGAAGGAGACATTTGACGGTGAGACCTCCAGACTTTCCGCTATGGAGCCCGCAGACATTCCATCAGGACCGGCCACCACCAGCATCCTGACGATCTGCAATCGTGTCTCCTGGGACAAGGCACCGAAGGATGCGAGGGCCTGACGCTCATCCATATTTCAATAGTCCTTTAAATATTGAAGGGATACGTAGCCCGGATGATCGCCCCCGGCAAGGCCCTGTCTTGGGAGAAGGCTTGGCCTTCACCACTTTTTGCGGTAACCAGACGGAATGATAAAAACATCGAGTATCACCTGCATCTAGCTCCCGCCTGAGCGCGAGGAGCATCGGGCGCAAAACCGGTCGGTTTCGCGCCTGGCGTATGCTTGCCTGAAGGCAGGCGAATGCGAACAGATGCAGTGAGACAACTCCAATGGAAAACTATTTCGAAAGCCCGTTCCGGGGCATTATGCTCGACAGGCAGGTGAAGAGCCCGAACCTCGTGGTCGGGAAATACAGCTATTATTCCGGCTATTATCACGGTCATAGCTTTGAGGATTGCGCCCGTTATCTGTTGCCGGATGAGGGTGCCGACAGGCTGGTGATCGGAAGCTTCTGCTCTATCGGCTCGGGGGCTGCCTTCATCATGGCGGGCAATCAGGGCCATCGCAACGAGTGGATAAGCACCTTTCCGTTCTTCTTCATGCCCGAAGTGCCGGAATTCGAGAATGCCGCCAACGGCTATCTGCCGGCGGGCGACACCGTCATCGGCAATGATGTCTGGATTGGTTCGGAGGCGATCATCATGCCCGGCATCACCGTCGGTGATGGCGCGGTGATCGGAACGCGGGCGCTGGTGACGAAGAATGTCGAACCCTACGCCATCGTCGGCGGAAATCCCGCAAAAACGATCCGCAAGCGGTTCGATGAGGATAGCATCGCCCTGTTACTCGAGATGAAGTGGTGGGATTGGCCGGCGGAGCGGCTGAAAGCCGCAATGCCGCTGATGACCAGCGGCAATGTCGCGGAACTTTACCGGTTCTGGCGATCCGATAAGTCCTAGCGGTCAAATTGCCGGCCCGCCTCAACGGGGCGGGCCGGCGTTCCTGCCACATCAGGACAGATGATGCGGCTTCTGCAGCCCGTAGACGGGCGTCTTCAGCCCCGCCTGTCTGGCCTTGAGCTGGAGCGACAAATATTGCGAATAGTGCCGCGACTGATGCAGGTTGCCGCCGTGGAACCACAGGGCGTCCTGCCGGGTCGGTTTCCACATGTTGCGCTGCTCGCCCTCCCATGGGCCGGGATCCTTTGTCGTGTCGGAGCCGAGCCCCCAGCATTTGCCGACCTTGTCCGCCACTTCACGCGAGATGAGATCGGCCGCCCAGCCGTTCATCGAACCGTAACCGGTGGCATAGACCACCAGATCGGCGGGCAGTTCCGTGCCGTCCTTCAGCACCACGGCATTTTCGGTGAGATGAGAGACGTCCACACCGGATTTAAGCTTGATCGAGCCATCGATCACCAGATCGCAGGCACCGACATCGATGTAATAACCCGAGCCGCGGCGCAGATATTTCATGAAGAGACCGGACTCGTCGTCGCCGAAATCGAGCATGAAGCCAGCCTTTTCCAGTGCCGCGTAAAAATCGGCATCCTGTTCGCGGATTCGGTCGTAAATCGGAACCTGGAACTCATGCATGATCCTGTAGGGCAGGGAGGCGAAGATGAGGTCGGCCTTGCGCGTGGTCATGCCGTTTGCAACCGCGCGCTCGGAATAGAGATCACCGAGGCCGATCTCCATCAGTGAGTCCGATTTGACGATATGGGTGGAGGAACGCTGCAGCATGGTGACATCAGCACCCGCTTCCCAGAGTGCTGCGCAGATATCATGCGCCGAGTTGTTGGAGCCGATCACCACGACCTTTTTGCCAGCATAGGCGTCCGGGCCGGGGTGCTGCGAGGAATGCTGCTGTTCGCCCTTGAAGACATCCTGACCGGGGAATTTCGGCACATTGGCCTTGCCGGACATGCCTGTCGCCAGCACCAGCTGTTTCGGCCGCAGCACGACTTCCTTGCCGGCGCGATCGACAACCACCGTCCATTCGCCCGTCGCCTCGTCATATTGCGCCGATTTGCAGGTGGTGGAGCCCCAGTAATTCAGCTCCATGACCCTGGTATACATTTCCAGCCAGTCGCCCACCTTGTCCTTCGGCGTGAAAACCGGCCAGTTTTCCGGGAAGGGGATATAGGGCAGGTGGTCGTACCAGACCGGGTCATGCAGGCAGAGCGATTTATAGCGCTTGCGCCAGCTATCGCCGGGCCGCTCGTTCTTTTCGATGATGATCGTCGGCACGCCGAGCTGGCGAAGGCGCGCCCCGAGCGCGATGCCACCCTGTCCACCGCCGATAATGACGACATAGGGCTGCTCCGAATAGCCGAGTTCGGCGGCCTCGGTCTCACGCTTTTCCTTCCAGGTCGTGCGGTTGCGGCCATGGCCGTGTTCTGCGCCCATGGGGCGGCGAATGCCCTTTGGCTCCTCGTGGCCTTTCAGTTCGCTCATGGTGGTGAGCAGGGTCCAGATCAGCCCGTCCTTCAGGCGGATGTGGCCGTAACCGCGAGCGGCCCCGGTCTCGAATTCGAACCAGCCTTCGGTGACGCCATTGCCTTCCGAAGCCTGCTCCTTCACATCCTGCACGAAACCGGAGGGCTTGATCGCGGAAAGCTGGCTGGTCAGCATGTCGCGGATCTGCTCGCGGCCTTCCAGCGTCTTCAGGTTCCAGGTGAAGGTCACGAGATCGCGCCAGTAACAATCGGCCTGAAACAGGTTGACGGCGGCGTCTATGTCGCCGGCTTCAAGCGCGTTGCCGAGCTTCAGAAGAACCGTGTCGATTTTGGTGGCGGGACTGACGTCAAGCATATTCATCTCCTCCATGGTGCTTGGTCTGATGGTGGAGCGGCGGTGTCGCCGCTCCTAAAGCCGATGGCCTGCGCATGTCGGGCTCCTCTTCCCGGCAGGCGCAGACGGAAGGCCTATTTCGAAAGATCGATCAGGATTTTCAGATGCGTGCCGGCCGGGTCGAGCAGGGCATCGAACCCCTCGGTCACGGCCGTATCGAGCGTGATGCGTTTGGTGACGATCTTCGTCGCCGGCAGCAGGCCGGAGGCAATGAGCCGGATGACGCGCGGCCAATAATGGGTCGGATAGGCCCAGGAGCCCTTGATCTCCAGATCACGGAACGTCACCTGGAACCAGTCGATCGGGTTTTCATGCGGGTGCAGTCCGGTCTGCACGACGACGCCCTGCTTGCGCACGGCGTCAACGCAGGCCTTGAGCGCATGTTCATTGCCTACGCATTCGATCGCGACATCGCAGCCGACCTTGCCTTCGGTTGCCGAGCGGACGACGTTTCCGACATTGTCGCGCTTCGGGTTGATGGTGATGACATCGGGGATGACGTTGCGGGCAAGCTCAAGGCGGGCATCATTCAGATCGGAGACAAAGAGCTGGGCAGCGCCGGCGGCGCGGGCCGCCAGAAGCGTCAACATGCCGATCGGGCCGGCACCCGTAACCAGAACGCTGTTGCCGGCGGTGACGCCGCCGCGATCACAGGCATAAACGGCAACGGCCGAGGGTTCCACCAGCGCGGCCTCTTCGTCGGTCATCTCGTCCGGAATTTTCTGGACGTTGTATTCGTTGACAAGTGCGGCTTCCGCCATGCCGCCGCCATCCCAGCTGAGGCCGACCAGTGCCAGCTGCGTGCTGAGGTGGAAAAGGCCACGATCAGCGAAATAATCGCCGGATCGCGGCATGACGAGCGGCTGGATGGAGACGCGGTCACCGACGCTGACGGAGGTGACGCCTTCGCCGATCGCCTCAACCACGCCGCCGAATTCATGGCCCAGAATTTGCGGGCCATGGGCGCCGGTAAAAGGATGCGGTTCGGTGGGAATGAAGATCGGGCCGTAGCTATATTCATGCAGATCGGTACCGCAAATGCCGACGAAACGGTTGCGGACGAGGACCTGTCCCGGGCCAGGCCGTTTCGGCTCGGCAATGTCTTCGATCCGCAAATCCCTGGCTGCATGAAATCTGAGCGCGCGCATGTTTTCTCCTCGATGGCACTTGATGTCAGAGAAGCTGCAATGCCCATGCCAGCAGGGTTTTCCCCACCGGAGGCCTGAAATTGCTGGCTTTTACGGAATGGCCCGTTTTGCAACCTGCCACAGCTGTGGCGCTACAGCTGTGGCATATGCCTCACCTTCAGTGAGGTTTTCCAATACCAAGGCGCCGTATACGGCGGTGGAGGGTCGTGCGGTCGACACCGAGCCGGCGGGCGGCCTCGGATACATTGCCGTTGCAGGCGGCAAGCAGCGCACGAAGGTCGGTGCCGTTGCTGTCGATCATGGGCGTGGAGGATGCGGGGGTGAGCTGCTCCGGAAGGTCTTCCGCCGTAATCACACCGTCGTCGCAAAGGGCCGCTGCAAAGGCGATGGCATTGTCCAGCTCGCGGATATTGCCCGGCCAGCGGTGGTGCAGGATCGTCAGGCGGGCAGCGTTGGAAAGCGTCAGCGGCCGGCCGGGCATGCCGTGTTTTTCGAGTATCCTGTCGAGAAGCCAGGGGAAATCATCGCGCTCGCTGAGTGCCGGCAGCGTCAGGACCGCCGCGTTCAGCCGATAATAGAGGTCTTCGCGGAATGCACCTGTCCGCACCATGTCGTTCAGAGGACGGTGAGATGCCGAAATCACTCTGAAATCCACCTTCTGCGGGGTGGAACCACCAACAGGCAGAACCTCACCTTCCGCCAGAACGCGCAAAAGCCGGCTCTGCGCCGCAAACGGCATGTCACCGATCTCGTCGAGGAAAAGCGTTCCGCCCTGCGCCTCTTCCACCAGTCCCTTGCGCCCTTTCGCCAGAGCGCCGGTGAAGGCGCCCGGCAGATAACCGAACAGTTCACTTTCGATCAGCTGTTCGGGAATGGCGGCGCAATTAACGGCAACGAAGCGGCCGGAAACACCGCTGGCATCGTGAATGATGCGGGCGAGGTGTTCCTTGCCGGTGCCGGTCTGGCCCTGCAGCAGGATGGGCAGTCTTGCGGGTGCGAGTTTCTCCACCTTCCGCCTGAGATTTCGAACCGCCGGGCCGTCGCCGCCGATCCTCTCCACTGCCGGCTGCGGTTTCAAGCGCGCAAGCGGAACGGTCGACCTGCGCTGTTGTGGTTCGATCGCGTGCGCATAAAGCACGGTCCCGTCTCTGACGATGATGCGTCTGTCCTGCGGCAGGCTGGAGCGGGTAAGTGAGGCAAGCTCATCGAAATCGGCTTCGAAAAACTCCTCCACCCGCTGTCCGAGAAGACGTTCGGGCATGCGCCAGTCGAGGCCGCGGGAGGCGGCGAGAAGACGGGCTGCGGCGTGTGTCATGCCGGTGATGCGGCCGGAGCCGTCAACCGACAGCGCCGCTTCCGGGTCGACATCCAGAAATTCGGGCGCGCCTGCAAAGCGCAGCACGAGATCATGGCGGCTGCTGGCCATCAGATTGGCAAGTTCGATTCTCCGCACGGTGGAAGAGACGAGGTGGCGGGCCATGTTCTGGCTCGTTTTCAGGATCGGCGAACTGAGCAGCGAAATATCGAGTACGGCGGTGAGCGCCCCCTGCGTATCGTAGATCGGCGCCGCGGTGCAGGATAGCGGCGTGTGCGTGACATCGAAATGATCGGTCTGGTGGATGGTGAGCGATTCGCCGGTGGCGATGCAGGCGCCGACGGCGCAGGTGCCGGCGCGGGGTTCAGACCATTCCGAGCCGAGGTAAAGCCCGGCCTTGCGCAGATTGTTGTTGAAGGAGGGATCGCCCAGGAACTCAACCGTCACGCCCTGCCGATCGGAAAGAAGGAGGACGTAATTCTGCTCGGCCACCTGCCGGTAAAGCCGTTCCAGGCCGGAGCGGGCAATGTGCACAAGGTCTTCCGCCTGCTGGCGATGCTCGCGAAGACGTGTCTCGGAAACGATGACCGCTTCGCGCGCCTTGGTCGGATCAAGCTGGTAGGTGTCGAGGCAACGCCGCCAGGATTCCAGCACTACCGCATCCCGGCCGGTATTCCTGCCCTGTCCGACGGTCTCGATTTCCTTGATGTGATCCGAAAAACCCATAAACCACCGGCTCTGGACAGCCGCCTCCCGTGATTTTTCCGGCGATCATAACCAGTTTTATGAAACCTGGCTAATCTTCCGGCGATTTTTCAGCCCGTGGGATCGGATGAACTGGCGGCGCTACGCGAGGCTGGGTTTCCCCTCACGGTCCGGGCATCATCAACTGACATTTGAGCTGCGCGTCTGCAAACGTCGCAACCGGACCTCCATCTGCCTTTTTGCCTGAATGTCACCGCACCTGATGGCCACTGCCACGCCTTCCACCCAGGCCGCTGCGGCACCGTCATTGTCTCCCAACCGCGCTCGGCATTCGCCGAGTTCTGCCCATACCGCCGAATAGTCGGGATTCTGCCGGATGGCCTCTTGCAGATGTTGCGCGGCGTGTTCGAATTGCCGCGCTTCCACCAGCGCCTTCGCGATGGAAAAGCGCAGGACGGCGCTATCCCTTCCGCTTTCCAACACCTTCATGAGCTTTTCAATCATCGTTATTCCGTTGCAATGGTGATGCCTGTTGCAAATCGGTACGACGTCAAGCGTGGTTGAGGTCAAACGAAGATTTCGGCCCTTTTGGCAGGGTGTTTCACTTCGCCATGCGCCGCAATGCAACCGGGTCCCATATGTCGTCAAGCGGCCCCTTGAGGGCGGTTCGCGGGGGAATGAGTTGCGGTGCGATGATGGTGACGTCGGGTTCCGTCCGGTTTTCCTCCAGCAGTTCGAAGCCTTTTTCGAGCATCTGCGCGATATCGGGTTTGATCATGTAAACCGGGAAGGGAAGAAAAGACGCGAAGGGGTCGTAGTCGAAGCAGCCGACGACGATGTCGCCAAAGGCCTCGCCGTCATGGCGCCCCATGAAACGCAGTAGCCCCTCGAAATTGATCGAGGAATTGACGAAGAAACAGCGGGGCAGGCGGCCTCTGCGGGCAAAGAAACGCTCAAATGCCAGTTCCGTCATGTGCGGTGAATAGCCGGTGATCTCGATGTCATCACCGCTCTCAACGCCGAAATAATCGGCTTTCGCGGCATGAAAGCCGTCAATACGCTCGCGGCTGGCGTGGTCGTCATGGCCGCCGAACAGTATGACGTCATCCGGGCCAAGAGGACCGCCCTTTTCCGCATGGGCAAGGATCGCCGCTGTCAAAATTTCCGCGCCGTGCCGGTTGTCGGAAATGACCGAGGAGGCAAATTTGCCCGGCAGGTCGATGTTCACATGCGGAAGGGCTGCGCGTGCGCAGACCTGATGCACGCCATCGGGATCGGTCACACCGGCGATGAAGAGGGCATCGATCGAATAGGCGATCAGGGTCTCGACGGTGCGCCGCTCCTCCTCGGGATCGCGCCGGCCGGAAACGACCATGGGCGACAGGCCACGTTTGCGGGCTTGCCCCTCGAAGGTTTGCGCCATCGATGAAAAGAAGCGGTTGTCATAAACCGGCACCAACAGCCCGACGAGGCCGGATTTCGAACTTCTAAGGCCGCGCGCCTGCAGGTTCGTGGTGTAGCGCTGGGCCTTGGCGAGCGAGAGAATCTTGTCAGCGGTTTCTTCCGAAATCCGCCGCTTGCGCCATGATCCGTTCAACACCGCACTAACCGTCGAGGCGGAAGCGCCGGACAATATCGACAAGTCATAAATGGTGGCTTTCTTGGAACTTATGCCCGTCACTGTGATCTCCCCAACTGATTCCGATTATTAGAGCACGCATCCCCTTGACGGAAGGGCGCTTCATGTTATGGTTATTGCACCATCGATTGTGCAAATTGGCAATATCGATTGTGCATGATGGTTGCTGTGGGAGTGGCAAGGGAGAGTCTCGAATAAGCGAGATGAGAAATTTTGAACGCGTCCGGGAAAAACGGGCTGCGGGCGGATTTCGTTTGCCGAATTTTTGAGGAGGAACATCAATGAAGAAAATTATTGCTGCGGCCGTTGGTCTGTCGCTTGCGTTGCTCTCATCCGCAGCCTTTGCCGAAGGGCCGAAGGTTGGCGTCGTTGTGAAGATCGGCGGTATCCCGTGGTTCAACGCCATGGAGGCCGGCATCAAGGAGCAGAGCAAGAAGCTCGGCGTTGACGGTTTCATGGTCGGTCCCACCAGTGCCGACCCGGCCCTGCAGGTTCGCGCGATCGAAGACCTGATTGCCCAGAAGGTCGATTTCATCGGTGTCGTGCCCAATGATGCCAAGGTGCTGGAGCCCGTGCTGAAAAAGGCGCAGGCCGCTGGCATCAAGGTCATCACTCATGAATCCCCGAAGCAGCTCGGCGCCGACTGGGATTTCGAGCTCGCCTCCGCCAAGGGTTTTGGTGAAGCGCATGGCAAGCTGCTCGCGGAAAAAATGGGCGGCAAGGGTTCTTATGCCGTCTTCGTCGGTTCGCTCACCGTTCCGCTTCACAACGCCTGGGCCGATGCCGCCATCGCCTATATCAAGGCCAACTATCCGGACATGAAGCTCGTCGGCGATCGCTACGGCGTCGCCGAAGATCTCGACAAGAGCCGTTCGACCGCGCTTGACCTGATGTCGGCCAATGCCGACCTCAAGGGCTTCCTCGCCTTCGGTTCGCAGGGACCGATCGGTGCGGGACGTGCGGTTGAAGAGCGCCGCAAGGACGGCAAGGTCTTCGTCATCGGTCCGTTCTCGCCGGGGCAGGGCGCCAAGCTCATCAAGTCGGGCGCGCTGACGGGCGGCTTCATGTGGAACCCGAAGCAGGCCGGTGAGGTCTTCATCACGCTCGCCGACCGTATCGCCAAGGGCGAGACACCCAAGGCCGGCGACAATATCGAAGGTCTCGGCACCATCAATCCCGAGGGTAACACCATCGTCGTCGACCAACTCTTGAAGATCGACAAGGAAAGCATCGACAAGCTCGTTTCCATGGGCCTCTGATCCTCCCCAAGGCCGAAGGCGTCGCGCGGGAAAAACGCCCGCGCGACGTCCATCCAGAATTTATGCCGAGCGCCACGTCTGCGATGCTTTCGCGGCGAAAGGAGAGATACGCTATCATGAGCGCAGAACCGCTCCTGTCCCTCAAGAATGTCAAGGTCACCTTTGGTGGCGTGCGCGCCCTGAAGGGTGTTTCCTTCGAGGTCAATCCGGGGGAAGTGCATTGCCTTGCCGGCGAAAACGGCTGTGGCAAAAGCACCCTGATCAAGGTCATTACCGGGGTCTACACGCCGCAAAGCGATGCCGAGCTCTATTTCGATGGCAAACCCATCACCACGATGACCCCGACGCTGGCGCAATCGCTTGGCATTCAGGTGATCTGGCAGGATCTGGCGCTGTTCGATGAAATGACGGTGGCAGAGAATATCGGTTTCCAATATGCGGTGAACGGCAAATTCGGGCTGGTCGACAAGCGCGCAATTGAGAACGCCGCCGAAAAAGCGCTGGCGCGGCTCGGTGTCTCGTTCGATCTCGACCGGCCGCTCAAGGAGCTGCCGATTGCCCAGCGCCAGATCGTCGCGATTGCCCGCGCGCTGGTTGGCGAAGCCCGTCTCGTTTTCATGGATGAACCCACCGCATCGCTGACTCAGTCGGAGACGGATTATCTGATCGACATCGTCCGCAACCTCTCGGCGTCAGGTGTCGCGGTCGTGTTCGTCTCGCATCGTCTGGCGGAAGTGCTGGAGATATCGGATCGCATCACCGTTTTGCGGGACGGATCGCTCGTTGGCGTTTTCCCGGTCGAAGGCATGACCCAGTCGCGCGTGACCGAGCTGATGACCGGCCGCAACTTCGACAGCGCCGTCATTGCCGCCGATCACGATGACAAGCCCGTCGTTCTTTCCGTGCGCGGCCTGAGCCGGGCGGGTGAGTTCGAGGATGTTTCCTTCGATCTGCGGCGCGGAGAAACGCTGGGGATCACCGGCCTGCTCGGGGCCGGGCGCACGGAGTTGGCCCTGACGCTGTTTGGCATGCACCGGCCGCAATCGGGCGAAATTCTCATCGATGGAAAGAAGGTGGATTTCCATTCCAACCGGGACGCGATCCGGGCGGGTGTTGCCTATCTCTCCGAAGACCGACTGTCGCTTGGCCTGAACCAGCCGCAATCCATTGCCGACAATCTCGTCATGGCCTCGCTCGACAAGTTGCTGAGCGGCGGCCTCATCTCGCCATCGAAAAAGGCGGATGTCGTTTCCCGCTGGATTTCAGCGCTCGGGGTGAAGATCGGCCTGCCGGAAGATCCGATCCGCACGCTCTCAGGCGGCAACCAGCAGCGTGTGGCGATTGCCAAATGGCTGGCGATCGGGCCGAAAATCCTCATCCTCGATGCGCCGACCGTGGGTGTCGATGTCGGTGCCCGCGCCGGCATCTTCGAAATCGTCCGCAAGCTCGCGGCAGAAGGCCTGTCGATCATCGTCATCTCCGACGAAGCGCCGGAAGTCTATTTCAATACAGACAGGGTCATCCATATGGTCGAAGGCCGGTTCCACGCCACCTATGATCCGCGACGCCTGTCGCTGACCGAACTGGAGGCCGCCATCTATGCGTAGGCTCATCCTCGGACATACGACCGAATTCACGTTGCTTGTGGTCATGGTCCTGCTCTGCACCGGGCTTTCTTTCGCCACCGACCGTTTCCTCACCATTTCCAACGCCTTCGATGTGCTGAATGTCTCGGCGGTCAACATCATCTTTGCGGTCGGCCTGCTTGTCGTGCTGATCTCCGGCGGCATCGACATCTCCTTCGCGGTCGCGGCCTCCGTCGTTCAATATGTCACGGTGCTGGCGCTCAATGCGCTCGGCGGCGGCAACTGGGCGGAAGGCTTCATCATTGCTGGTGCCGTTGGCCTCGGCCTCGGTTTCGTCAACGCCTTCCTCGTCTGGCGGCTGAACATCATTTCCATCGTCGCGACCATCTCCACCTTCAACATCTTCTTCGGCCTGTTGATGTTCTTCACCAAGGGCGTGTCGATCTACGACCTGCCGGAATGGCTCTCGACGCGCGTGGTGTTTTACGAGCGCGAGATGTCCGATGGTTCCTGGGTGGAACTGACGCTGCCTGTGGTGGTGATGATCCTCTGCTGTGTCGCCACCTGGTTCATGATTTCGCGCGCCACCGTCGGCCGTAAACTCTATGCCTTCGGTGACAATCCGGAAGGTGCACGCCGCTTCGGAATCAATATCGGCGCCATGCATTATATTTCCTTCGGCTGGCTTGGCCTGATGGCGGGCATTGCCGGGCTCATGCAGGCGCATTATGCGCAGGAGGTGGTGCCCAACGCGCTTTATGGTCGCGAGCTGGATGTGCTTGCTGCCACCGTGCTTGGCGGCGCGCGGCTCGGCGGCGGCAAGGGCTCCGTCATTGGCTGTGTACTCGGCGTGCTGATGGTGTCGATCACCCAGAACGGCCTCAACCTGATGGGTGTTTCTCCCTTTGCCTTCAAGATGATCGTCGGCGCCATCATTCTCGTCGCCATCACGCTCTCTTCGACCCGCTTCGACAAGCTTCTGCCGAGTGCGCTCCGCACATCCACGAAAAAGGGGAGCGTGCAGCGATGAACAGCCTCATCCGGAAATTCAACGCGATCTTCGGGGCCGACATGGCGGGCCCGGTAATTGCCTTCATCGCCGTCATGCTGATCTTCGGAACCTTTGCGGACAACTTCCTGTCGCTTGCGACATTCGGTTCTGTCGCCTTCCAGCTGCCCGAACTTGGTTTGCTGACTTTGGCGATGCTGCTGCCGCTGCTGACGGGCGGGATCAACCTTTCCGTCACCTTTGCCGCCAATCTGTCCGGGCTCGCCGCAGCCTGGGTGCTGCAGGCCCATGGCGGGGTGGATGCGCCGCCGAGCGCATTCCTGCTTGCCTGCCTGGCCGCACTTGTCACCGGCGGAGCCGCCGGAGCGATGACGGGAGCGGCGATCGCCTGCACCCGCGGGCACCCCATTCTGGTGACGCTGTCGATGATGATCTTCCTGCGCGGACTGGGCGAGTTTCTGACGCGCGGCGGCGATGTCTCCGGTTTCCCTGCCTATATGGCGCCGCTCGGTCATGGCACGCTTCTCGGCCTGCCGATCCCGCTTCTGATCTTCATCGTCTGCGTCGGCCTCTGGCATGTGCTGCTGACGCGCACCAAGCTCGGCTTCGGCCTGTTGATGATCGGCTCGAATATCGAGGCCGCGCGTTATTCCGGCCTCAACACCCGCAAGATTCAGGTGCTCGTTTATACGCTCTCGGGTCTGATGTGTGCGGTTGCCGGCATCATCATGCTTGCCCGTTTTAACTCCGTGCGTGTCGGCCATGGGGAATCCTATCTGCTGATCACGGTGCTGGCGGCCTTTCTCGGTGGCATCAATCCGTTCGGCGGTTTCGGCCGGGTGTTACCTGTCTTCGTCGCGCTCATCGTCCTTCAGCTCCTGTCGTCCGGCCTCAATCTTCTCGGCGCCAACCAGCATCTGGCGACCGCGCTCTGGGGCGTGCTGATGATCGTCGTCATGGCGGCGCGCGGACTGTTTTCCAGTTACTTTGCATCTCTCAGAAAGAAGGTATGACGTGAAAGGCCTCGGTGTTCACGCAATGATGTGGTCTCTGAAATGGGACCATGAAAATGCCGCCCGCGCCATTGCCGGTGCCGCGGCTTACGGTCAGGATTTCATCGAAATCCCGCTTGTCGATATTGCTTCCGTCGATGCGGAACACACGCGCAGCCTGCTTGAGCAGCATGATCTCAGTGCTGTCTGTTCGCTCGTGCTGCCGGAACCGGCCTGGGCTTCTGTCCGTCCGCAAGCCGCTGTCGAGCATCTCAAGGCCGCCCTCGACAAGGCTGCCGCCATCGGGGCGAAGGCGCTGACGGGTGTCACCTATGGCGGCACCAATGAGCGCACCGGTTTTCCGCCGACGCAGGGTGAATATGACAATCTGACAAGGGCGCTCTCCGAAGCCGCCCGCCACGCAAGAACGCTCGGCCTGCAATTCGGCATCGAGACCGTCAACCGTTATGAAAACCATCTGCTCAACTCCGCCGAACAGGCGGTGGCGCTGGTGGAGCGCATCGGTGCCGACAATATCTTCATCCATCTCGATACCTTCCACATGAACATGGAAGAAAAGGGCATCGCCAATGGCATCATCGCTGCCCGCAACCATCTGAAATATATGCATATGTCGGAAAGCGACCGCGGCACGCCGGGTTTCGGCAACGTCGCCTGGGACGAGGTGTTTTCGGCGCTTGCGGCCATAAGGTTCACCGGCGTCCTTGCCCTCGAGGGCTTTGCCGCGATGCCGGTGGAGATGGCGGGTGCGATTTCGACGTGGCGGCCCGTTGCGGCCAGCACTGAGGAGTCCCTGGAGAAGGGGCTGGCCTTTCTACGCGACAAGGCAAATCAGTACCGGATTTTCGAATAGCCGGTGGCGAGAACCACTTTTCGAGGCGAGGAGCATCTTGAGTAAAATTGACGATAATGCCGGTGAAATTGCCGGCCTCGCGCTGAAGCGTTTTGCCGGCTCGAATGGCCGGCGCGTGATGATTGCGATTGCCGGCGCCCCCGGATCGGGAAAATCAACTCTTGCCGAATGTGTGGTCGACGCACTGAACGCGGGCAACGGCGTGTCCGCTGCGCTGTTTCCGATGGATGGCTTTCATTATGACGATGCTGTGCTTGAGGCGATGAACCGACGTGCCTTCAAGGGTGCCATCGATACCTTCGACGCGCACGGGCTGCGCCATATGCTTGAACGTCTCAAGGCTAATGAGGACGATGTCGTTGCCGTGCCGGTCTTCGATCGCGCCATCGAGATTGCCCGCGCCGGCGGCCGGCTGATCCCGCAATCCGTCGATATCATCGTCTGTGAGGGCAATTATCTCCTTGCCAGCCAGTCGCCATGGCATCGTCTCAAATCAATCTTCGATCTCACAGTTTTCGTCGATGTCGAGGAGGACGATCTGCGTGCGCGGCTGCGAGACCGCTGGCTGAGCTTCGGTCTCGGCGAGGAGGAGATCAACCGCAAGGTGGAGGAGAACGATCTTCCCAATGGCCGCTTCATCACGTCCGCAAGCGCGGAGCCGGATATTCGCATCAGAAATCCGGGGAAAAGTGCGGCGTCCTGAGCCCGCCTGAACGACCGCGCCTCCCCATTCAAAGTCAAGCGAAACAGAAAAGCGAAAGAGACCCCCATGAAACACGGCATCTATTATTCTTACTGGGAACATGAGTGGAGCGCCAAGTTCGGTCCCTATATCGAGAAGGTCGCCAAGCTCGGTTTCGACATCATCGAAGTCGCCGCACACCACATCAACGAATATAGCGACGCCGAACTCGCAACCATCAGGCAGAGCGCGAAGGATAACGGCATCATCCTCACCGCCGGCATCGGCCCGTCGAAAACGAAGAACCTGTCGTCGGACGATGCTTCGGTGCGTGCGGCCGGCAAGGCGTTTTTTGAACGGACCCTTTCCAATGTCGCCAAGCTCGATATTCACACCATCGGCGGTGCCCTGCATTCCTATTGGCCAATCGATTATTCGCAGCCCGTCGACAAGGCAGGCGATTATGCGCGCGGCGTCGAAGGCATCCATGGCATTGCCGATTTCGCCAATGATCTCGGTATCAACCTGTGCATCGAAGTCCTCAACCGTTTTGAAAACCACGTCCTCAACACGGCGGCCGAAGGCGTCGCTTTCGTGAAGGATGTCGGCAAGAACAATGTGAAAGTCATGTTGGATACGTTCCACATGAACATCGAGGAAGACAGCTTTGGCGAGGCCATCCGAACGGCTGGCCCGTTGCTGGGTCATTTCCACACCGGAGAGAGCAATCGCCGCGTTCCGGGCACGGGCAGGATGCCGTGGCATGAAATCGGTCTTGCGCTTCGCGAGATCAATTACACCGGCGCAGTCGTCATGGAGCCCTTCGTGAAGACGGGCGGCACCATCGGCTCGGATATCAAGGTGTGGCGTGATCTCAGCAATGGAGCCGACATTGCAAAAATGGATGAGGATGCCCGCAATTCACTGGCATTCTCCCGCTTCGTCCTTGGCGGCTGATTTGCGATAATATCCTGACCGGGCGGTAGCGATTTGCGGTCGCCCGGTTCGGCACTGCCACCATCCGCGAGTTGAACAGGCCATCGCTTGCGGCTAAAACTCCAGTGTCTCTTCAGGATCAAAACGATCCGCCCAAGGCCACTGGTTTCATGATCCCTGTCGCACTGCCATCCGTCGAAGCGCTGCTTTTCCTCGCCTTCCTTCTCGTCACGACTTTCGTCTGGATCGTCTGGACACTGGGGCTTGTCCTTCGATATGCGGCGGGACGCTGGAAGCGGCCGATGATCCTGCCCTATGGGCTGGTAAGCGCTGTCGCAATTTTCACCCTGTGGCAGATCGGTGATCTTTATATCCAGATGAATGCCTATGAAAATGAGAGGGCGGCGCGATACCGCCCGGAACTCTCGGAGCCGACACGCCTTGGCCAGATCGATATGCCCAAAGGCACGAAACTCGAACTGTCGGTCGCCGATACACCGGAATCCTTCAATCGCGCCCTGTTTCCGCATCCCGTATCGGTCGCGAATATCGATGCCGTGGAGATCGCCCGTTATATCTCGATCAAAACCAACGAGAATTACGAGACGATCGGCTTTACGCCTGACAATATGCGGATAACCGGCAAGGGCGTGACTACCCAGAGCGGCTGGCGCTGTGACGCGACACAGCCTGTGCAATTCGACCTGAAGCCCGATGGCGGCATATCCGCCTTCAGCACATGTATTCTCGCCGATGGCAATGTTGTTGATGGCATCACCCTGCCGAAAGGTACGTTCCTGCGGTCCTCAACCGGTAATGTCTATACCGATGGTTTCGTCGATTCCGACAGATGGGTTCTCGACACGCCGGAAGGTCAGATCGTCCGGATCGATAATTTCGATCTTTCGGAGGCAACGCTTGCCCTTGATGGCGAGCGAAAACTCCACGAGGTTCGAAGAGGGGTGCTGTCAAAAGATGCAACGCTTGGAGTGCATCACCATACGGCCGGCAGCACTATTCGTTATAATCCCCGGCATCTTCGCAATGACTATCCCGGTGCGTGGCTGATAGCTCCGCCTCTGCCCGCCTCCGATGCTCCACCGGTTCCGGCGCATGATATCGTGCAGGGCAGAGACGGAAAGCTTCTGGCCGTTCTCGCGAACTGAGTCCCGCGGGGCGCGAGATGCCTGGGCATGGCTTCCGGTAGTTACCTTACCAGCCATAACTGAAGGTCAGGCCGCTGCCGTTGTCGCCATCCTGCACCACATTGGTGTCCGTGTTGCGGCCATACTGGAAAATGCCATAGGCATTGTTGTTGCCGTTCTGCTGAAGTGTCGCGGAATGGCCGTTGCCGCGTTGCCGGATGAAGCCGAGATTGCCGCCGCCATTCTGGGCGATGCCCGCCGCATTGCCGCGGCCGAACTGCTTTATGTCGGCATCCTTGAAGTTGCGGTAAAGCGAATAGGCGCGCAGCCCGGTCGAAAGCAGATCGCCATCAGCACTATTGCTCGGTGCGAGATCAAAGGAGATGCGGCCACCGGCATGGGCAGGTGCTGCAAATCCGACCGGTGCCAGACCGCCAACAAGCAGGGTGACGGTGAGAAGTTTCAATATGTTGCGGGCCATTCTTATCTCCATCTGTCAGCACCTTGCCGATGATCCATAATTGCATCCCGCAACTGAACCCGACCGGAATTACCCATTCACATCGCGTTCAGTCACTCGGCGCGCGCAAAAGAAAAGGGCGCCGGAACCGGCGCCCTCTCAGATGAAAATTTATGGCGCGCGGCGACTTAATCGCCGCCGATCTGCTTCGTGCAACTGAAGCTCCTGCCATCGATCACGAGATCGAGCACCGCCTTGTAGCGGGCTCCCTTCGCATCGAGCGTCACCGAGCTCAGCAGTTGCGAACGTCCGGCAGCGGCGTTGAAGTCGCCTCCCTGGCTGATGACGGAACTGCCGCTGCCGCCTGATTTTTCGACGTGAAAGGAGTAGGTCCCGCCGGCACCGGTGTCACCCTTGGCGAGGGCCTCCAGCTTCACCATGCCCGCCTGCGGTGTCGCCTTGATCTCGCAGAGCTGTCCGTCGGCCGGTTCCTTTGCAGTCGAGATGGCCGCAACGGCGCCGACAGGAAGCAGGGCCAGCGCGAGGATTGCCGCCAGGCGGCGCGACTGTCTGAGGGTATGGGGCATGGTTCGTCTCCCAATGATCCGATGTTTTGATCGACCCGTTTCACGTCATTGCAGGCTGCTTACGGGCAGGCCTGCACGAAGGCCGCGACATTGTCGTTGCCGCCCTGGCTCACATTGGCGCTGCAGCCACGGCCAACCTGAACACCGGCGGCGATATTGCCATTGCCGTCCTGGGTCAGGATGGTGGTGTGGTTGGAACCGAACTGGCCGATGCCGGCCACGTTGCGATTGCCGTTCTGATAGGTGGAACCGTAATTGTCTTGCCCTTCCTGACCGACAGCCGAAAGGTTACGATGACCATATTGATGGCCGACGATCCGGTTGTAACCGCCATTCTGGTAGGTGCGGATCCGGTTGCCATAACCTTCCTGCGCGCCGCCGGCAGAATTGGACCAGCCATATTGTTCGATGCGCACATCATTGGCCATGGCGGGTGCCGCAGCAGAGATGCCAACGAGAGCAACGAGTGCACTTGCAATGAAAGACTTCCGGATCATGACTGTGTCTCCTCAGGCGGATGGGACCGCGGTTGAACGTCTTTGTTTTAGACGGTCCCATTGGAACGGAAGCTGAAGAGACTATTCAGTCGGAGTTCATGCGCCGGAAGCGGCAGGTTGCTCCTGCAGGGTGTGCCGGTGTCAGACCAGAGCCAGGATACGCGCCGGCCCACCCGTTCCGCCGCGATGTTTGGGTGCGCCGACGATTATGGTCGCGCCCTTGACCGGCAGGGCCTCGAGGTTGTTCAGGCCTTCGATCCCGTAACGCCCGGCCGGGAGCCAGGAATTGTGAACGGCGAAATCTGCCGAATTGCCCGGGTCCAGTGAAAGCGTATCAACGCCAATGGCGACGGCGTCGCGCTCGAGCAGAAGGTCGGTCGCGGACTTGCCGAAACCGGGGAAGGCGAATTTTCCGGCGTCGTCGTTGCGGAATGACGGGCTTTTCACTTTCGTCGCCCAGCCGGAGCGCAGAGCCACGACCGCACCTGCCGGTATGTCGCCATTTGCGGAGATCCAACGCTCGATGTCTTCGGCCTCGACGGTGGAATTGGCATCTTCTTTCGCGCGGTCGGTAATATCGATGATGACCAGCGGCGCGACGAGTTTCTGCGGCTCCAGCTGATCGACGCTCGCGCCGTTGGCACTGAAGTGGAACGGTGCGTCGATATGCGTCCCGGTATGTTCGTAGATGGTGAGCTTGTGGAGCTGATAACCGCTCTTGGCGATCTCTTCCGCCCACTCGAACTCTATTCCCGGTTTGCCGTCGAATGTGGGAAATGTGGAATCATAGGCGTGGGTAAGATCGACGACCTGCCGGGGTGACTGTGCCAGCACCGGGGCCGCGAGGCTGCCCGCCGCCATTGCCGTTACGCCGGCCACCGCACCTTTGAACAGCAGGCGTCGTGACAGCATGTTCCGTTTCACGTTCTCGATTACGCAGCTATTGCACATGCCTCAGTCCCTCCATTGAGAAATCCCTGATTGCAAGGGTAGCGCAAAGGTGGAGTGACGCAAGGCAGGAGCCCCACTGATTTTTGACCCGTATTTACATCGCGGTTTCGGCAAGCCGCCGCCCATAGGCGGCAATTCCCTTGCCCACCGGCAGGCGGGTTCTCTGATATCGCGAAAGGGCAGTGGGCAGATCGTCCGTTTGCCGCAGCACATCGCGCAACGCCATCGCGTCGCCCGCGGCCTTGGAAACGCCCATCGCCGTGTGAGGGCGAACGACAAAGGCGGCATCGCCGACCAGCGCGATACGCTGCGACACCATCTCTCCGGCCTCATAGTCAAAAATGCCCTGGATGGATGGGGTTTCCTCCGCTTCCACGGCGAGCGCCAGTTGCGGCGGCAGAAGCGAAAACGCGTCTTCGCGCAATTGCCTGCGGCGATGCTCCGAGAGTTCTCCACGCGGCAGGGAATGTTCGAAATGCCGGCCGTCGCGGCCGGTGAAGGTCAAGTCAAGCTCATCAGTCGTCGTCGGGCGATACCAGACCCAGTTGTAACGGCGCTGCCCCGGCTGTGTCTCACCACGCGGTCCCGGCACGAGATAACCCAGAACATGAATTCCGGGCGCGATGTAGAAAGCAAAGCGGTCGAGCAGCAGGGCCGCATCGGCAGGCAATGCTGTTTCGGGGATAAGCCCGCGCCAGGCGACATAACCCGCATAGGCGTTTTCCGAATGGCGGTTGACGGCGCTCCGGATTGCAGAACCCAGACCGTCCGCGCCGATCACCAGATCAGCGCGTTCCTCTGTGCCGTCGGCGAAGGACAGCGTCACCCCTTCCGGGTCTTCCCGAACGGCATCGACCTGATGTCCGAGACGATAGGTATCGGCGTGGAGACGGGAGGATACGCGTTCAAACAGATAGTCCCATGAAACCTGCATCTGCGGCGTTTTTTGGCGCTGGGCGACCCGGCCATCGGCATCGAGGTAGATGCGTTCCTTTGCAACCACCCCGACATGGGCGACGTCTTCGCAGCCGATCTGACCGAGAACCTCGAACAGGTCTTGCTGCGGCACCAGCCCCGCACCGCGCCCGGCGAGGCCGGACGACGAGCGTTCATAAACTCTCACATCGTGTCCGTCCTCCTGCAGCAATATCGCCGTAAAGAGACCGGCAAGCGAGCCGCCGGCGATGCGGATTGTCAATGGTTTCATGGCTCGTTCCTGTCTTTCGAAAGTGTTTTGCGGCGTAATGTCTGGTCTTCGCCAGAAAGACCGGCGGATCGGACATGCCGAAACGCCGGTCTATAAGCGGACAGGGTATTCAACCCGGCATGATCGCTGGCTGGTTTGCGGGAAATTTCGCCACATCCTCGATGCTGACGTTCAGGTGCTGGGCCACCAGCGCCGGCGGGGTATGGGTCAGCCAGGACGACAGGCTGACCTCCTGATATTCGGCGGCCTTGAAGACCGCGACGAATTGCAGATCGGTATTCCCGGTATTTTCGATGATGTGACCCTGGCTTCTTTTCACATAGCCAATATCGCCGGCACGGAAATCGGCGGTCTGGCTGCGCGGGCCCGCGTCGAACACGGTCATCCGGCCTTCGCCCTTGATCCAGTATTGCCATTCATCCGCATTGGGGTGCCAGTGCATTTCACGCACGCCGCCGGGCTTGATCGTTTCGATGGCGGCGGCAATGGTTTTGGACACGGTAAAGGCGCTGCTGTCCGCAAGGCGAATGACGCCGGCGGTATTTTCCTTCAGAGGCTTGGATGCCGCGAGCTTGTAGGTGAAGGGGAAAGGCGGCAGACCGGCACCGGCAACGGCTTCCTGATCCCTGGAGAGTGGTCCCGGCTCCTTGCCCTGGAAGATCCAGAGGTTCTGCAGCGGAATGTTGCGGAACACATCCTGCGCGACGCCGAAATTCTTGGCCAGCAGTTCGGGGGAGGTATGCGCCAGCCAGTCGGTCAACAGCAAGGTGCCATATTCGGATTGATCGCCTTCGTCGAACACGATGACGAATTCGCATCCATCAGGACCAAGGCCCTGCAGCGAATGGGGGTAACCGGCCGGAAAATACCAGAGGTCACCGGCCTCGACATCCTGCACATAGGCACGACCCTGCGGATCGAGCACGGTGATGCGGCAGCGGCCGTTGGTCATGATCGCCCATTCGGCGGCACGGTGCCAGTGCATCTCGCGAATGCCACCCGGTCCGAGCCGCATGTTGACGCCGGAGACGGCATCCGAAATCGCGAAGTCCGACTTGGTCACCTGACGGGCCCAGCCGCCGTTCTGGATACGCTTGGCGGCATTGTTGAACGAGCCCCAGAAGAGCTGCATGTCGCCGACATCGGTCGCGGGCGGGCTCTGGAAGGAGGGAAACTGGTCGTTGATCGCCGGGTTCTTCGGGCCGGGATCGCTGAGCCCCGCGGCATTGGCATTGATGGCTCCCTCGGCGGGCTGGTCGGGATTGCCGAAAGATGCTGCTCCGGCTGCGCTGGCGGCAAGGGCGGTGCCGCCGACGGCGCCGATTGCGAGAACTGCACGTCTGGTCAACGTTTCCATTTCAGAACTCCTTGTTCATGGCGAGTTGGGACGAGGTGTCGATAGAGCGGGTTTGTGATGCGAGCTGGAGCACCGCGATGCGGTCGATCAGTTCGGCATTGAAGAGGCGTTGCTGCAACTGGCAGAAGGCCTTGGGATCGAGTGCGTCATGCCGGTCCGTTTTCCGGGCGGCGCGGGTGGCGACGCAGGAGGTCTTGTCCTCGGCCGGAACAGGCTGCGCGCCGTCGTCCGCATCGCTGCCATCCGCAACGGGCACGGAAAGTCCTGCCAGCCTGTCGATCGTCTGCGGTGCGAGGATGTGCAACGCGCCTGCCGACGCGATCTCTTCGGAGGCCGCGAGCGCCGGTTCGGCATCTCTGATGAGGAGGAGATTGCCGCCGAGCACTGCAATCGCACCCAATGCCAAAACCGCTGCGACTTTGAGACGACGAGGTTTGCGCTCGTCCGCATTCTTGCTGATGGAGGTCATGCCGTGCTCCACAAAAAGGGTGATGGTGTCGTCAGGATCGTCCCTGAAGGGAGGCGCTTGACTGGAGCAAAGGCTACGGCGGGGCGGAGGCGCCGGCATCTATACAGAGGTCTAGTTCGTATGGCGGAAGGTGTTGGTGGCTGGGCGCAGATGGAAGGCGGATGGCTGCCACGCCGGTTCGGCCCGCGCGGCAGCCGATGCCGGAGAGCCTCCGGCATCTTCACATGGACGACGATGCAGCCGATGTCCGGCTGCTGCTGTGACATGACCTGAGACAAGGAAGCGCGGCACCGGGCCGCGCTTGCAGAATGATAGTGGCTCTCAGCGCAGATTTCTGAAAGCTTCGCGAAGCTCCCTGGAGAAAATTTCCGGCTGCTCCCATGCCGCGAAATGTCCGCCACGATCCACCCGATGATAATAGGAGAGGGATGGATAGGCCTGCTTGCTCCAGCTTTCGGGTGCCTGATAGATCTCTTTCGGAAACACCGTGATGCCGACCGGGATTTTGATTTCCCTTGTCTTCTGGGCGTCCGCGCTGAAGTTATTGTTGTTGTTTTCCCAGTAGAAGCGCGCGCCGGACGCACCGCTATTGGTCAGCCAGTAGAGGGTGATGTCGTTCAGCATTTCATCGCGCGAAAGTACGCTTTCAGGCTGTCCGTTGCTGTCGCTCCATTGGGCGAACTTCTCGTAGATGAACGAGGCAAGCCCGGCCGGGGAGTCGGATAAGGAATATCCGATCGTCTGAGGTCTTGTGACCATCATCGCGCCATAGGCGGCGTTCCTGCCGAAAAATCCCTGCAGCGCGTTATAGGCATCTCGTTCCGATGGCGACAGGTTCGCCGGTGCAGGGTCGCCGCCGTTGATACCCTTCATGAGCGCTCCGGGAACGGTGGCCGGCATGTTGAGATGGATGCCGGCGAGACCCGCTGGAGCCTGCCGCGCCAGGGCATCGGAAATGACCGAACCATGATCCCCGCCCTGGGAAACATAACGCGTGTAGCCGAGGCGTTTCACAAGGGTGTCCCACGCCCGGGCGACGCGGTCCGGTCCCCAGCCCAGATCGGTCGGATGGCCTGAAAAGCCATAGCCGGGGATGGAGGGAATGATCACGTCGAACGCGTCCTCGGCTTTGCCGCCATAAGCGGTCGGGTCCGTCAGCGGGCCGATGACTTTCGTGAACTCGAAGATGGAACCCGGCCAGCCGTGGGTCAGGATGACGGGCAGGGCGTTGGGATGGCGGGAGCGCACATGAATGAAGTGGATGTCGACGCCGTCGATTTTGGTGATGAACTGGGGCAATGCGTTGAGTTCCTTCTCGGCATTCCGCCAGTCATAATCACTGCCCCAATATCGAACGAGGTCCTGAACCCGCGCCAGCTGGATGCCCTGCGAAATATCGCCAACGGTTTCCTTGTCCGGCCAGCGTGCATTCCTGATCCGGTTCTTCAGGTCGTCAAGCTGGGCCTGATCCACATGGACCTGAAACGGCCGAATACTATCGTCGGCAGACGTTTCGGATTGGGCGGGCTTGGTCTGTTCAACCGCCAGAGCAGGGTGGAAGGCCATCAAAACAGTCATTGCAGACCCAAGGACAAGAGCGGTTCTTCGTCCGTATTTTCCGGGGTTAACGGCATCAGTCATGTTTCTCTCCATATCGGTGTGTTTCGCGACCATCTCGCGCTGGGAACAGTTAGATGTTGATCGTATCCCGACTGTTTCTTTCCACCTGCCGTTGCGTCACAAAACGTTGGCTTCCGCGCGGCTGACACATAGGGATACAAATCAGTCTGCCGCAGTGAAGGGTGCCCGCCGGGGCAGGCGCCCTGAAATATTCAGGTTACGGGGTGAGAATGGCTCGCGGTTCGAGCATGCCGTCGAGACCGAAGGCACCGATCTCCCTGCCAATGCCGGATTGCTTGAAACCGCCGAAGGGCGCGCGCGGATCATGCGGGGCGCCGTTGATCACGACGCGGCCAGCCATCAGCCTTGCGGCGATCTGTTCGGCCTGTCTCAGGTCGGATCCCAGCACATAGGCCTGAAGTCCGTAGTTGCTGTCGTTGGCAATCTCGACGGCTTCGTCCTCATCCCGATAGGCGATGAGGCACAGGACCGGACCAAAGATTTCTTCACGGGCGATGCGCATGTCGTTTCTGACATCGGTAAAGATTGTCGGACGGGCGAACCATCCTTTTTCAAATCCCGCTGGTCGCCCGGTTCCGCCCGTCAGCAGGGTTGCCCCTTCTTCGATGCCAAGCCGGATATAGGCTTGAATTCTCTCCCACTGGGCGGGATTGGCGAGCGGGCCGATCCGGACGTCCGGATCGCGAGGGTCGCCGACCCTGAACCTCCCGGTTTCGATCTTCAGCCGTTCGGCAATCTCGGTGAGGCGGGAGCGAGGGGCGAGGATGCGGGTGCCCGCGACGCAGGCCTGACCGCTATTGGCGAAGCCCGACATCAAGGCGACGGGTATTGCCCTGTCGAGGTCTGCATCCGGCAGGATGATGGTGGGTGCCTTGCCTCCCAGTTCCAGAACCACTCTCTTCATGCTGTCGATTGCAGCGCGTTGAATGATCTTTGCTGCCTGGGTGGAGCCGGTGAAACTGATGGTCGCCACGTCGGGGTCTTCCGTCAGCGCCGCACCGACCACCGGACCCGTGCCGTTGACGACGTTGAAAACGCCGGCCGGCAGGCCAGCCTGATGCAGCCTTCTGACCAGAATATCGGTCTGAAACGCACTCTGTTCGGCCGGTTTGATGACAAGGGGAGAACCGGAACCGATCGCATGCGCAAGCTTGGTGGCGATGAAGCCGAAATTGCTGTTCCAGGGCGTGATGGCGGCGAGAACGCCGCGCGGCAGCATCTTGACCGCGCTTTTACCCACGATCCGCTCGAAGTCGTAATTCGCGACGGTCTCCGCCATCACTTCGAAAACCGACGCTGCGTTCTGAAGGGAAAAAGTGGTGAAATAAGCGGGTGCGCCGTATTCTTCGGTCATGGCTTGAGCGAGCTCATCGAGCCGCTCCGCGATCGCGTCGCGCAGGCTCCGCAGCATTTCGATACGCTGCGCCTTGGTGGAGGCCGCCATGGCGGGAAAAGCGCGTTTTGCGGCTGCCACCGCAGCCCTTGCATCATCAGCGTTGCCAAGCCGCACATCGCCGATTTTTTCTTCGGTGGTGGGATTGAAAAGGTCCAGCCGCTCGTTGCTGGCTGGCACCACAAATTCACCGTTGACGTAGATATGTTCAATGGATCGCATTGATCTGACCTCATTCGAGATTGAGTGGCGAACTCGGCTGTCCTGGCTGTTCCGGCCATCGAATGACGCGCCTGACGCGCGCAGCATGAAGCGCCGGGACGCTTCGCTGAATTCGTCACAGGGGTGGGAAGGAAGAGAGGAAAAGGCGAAAACGGCACCGGCAGATGCCGAGCCGTTCTCTTGTCATTCACATCGTTGAGACCGCGCCCAGAAGTCCTGCAAGCGGCGAGGGCTCTTGGGAGGTGAGATCGTAAATGCACGGCGCTGCGAATATTGCGGCAGACACGATCACGATGACGAGCGCACGCATGGAGACAGCCGTCCTAAGCGAGTGTGAGCGAGACATCGATGTTCCCCCGGGTTGCCTTCGAATAAGGGCAGATCTGGTGCGCATCCTCGATGATCGCCTGCGCGATGGAGCGGTCGATGCCGGGCAGGTTGACCGACAGGCGCGCCTGCAGAAAGAACGCGCTGTCCGTGGTAGCGAGATCGACTTCCGCATCGACGGCGGTGTCGGCGGGAAGCCGCAGCTGGCGTTTTGCCGCCGCCTTCGTCATGGCGCCGATAAAACATGCCGACCAGCCCGCCGCAAAAAGCTGTTCGGGATTCGTGCCCGGCTTTCCGCTGCCGGGGGGCGAAAGCTTGATGTCCAGCGCGCCGTCATCGCTGCGGGCCGATCCGTCGCGCCCGCCGGTCGTGTGGGTCTTGCCGGTATAAAGAACGGTATCGATGCTGGTCATGGGAGGCTCCTTTCATTTGCCGCTGCTGCGA
Source organism: Agrobacterium tumefaciens (assembly GCA_017744915.1). Classification (GTDB taxonomy): domain Bacteria; phylum Pseudomonadota; class Alphaproteobacteria; order Rhizobiales; family Rhizobiaceae; genus Agrobacterium; species Agrobacterium tumefaciens_I. The sequence continues at coordinate 58,728 of JAGIAH010000005.1, read as the reverse complement.
CGTTTTCTGATGGGAGCGTTGTGACGGACCAGCGTATCCGGCATGTTTCTGGAAACGGCGAAACTGTATCGAAACGTAGCCTCGCTTCTGTCGGTGATCGTCTTAAGACGTCGCCCTATCAGCGGAAAGTCACCTCGGCCGCAAGCCCGCCGCCCTGCCTGTTATAGAGCCGCACCGAGCCGCCGATGGTTCCGGCGAGCTGCTGCGCGATCGCAAGGCCAAGACCTGTCCCACCCGTGTCGCGGTTCCTTGATGTTTCGATCCGGAAGAAGGGTTGCATGGCGTTTTGCAGCATCTTGTCAGGGATACCCGGCCCGCGATCCAGCACCGTGACGACCACGGTGCCTTCGTCCTGCCGGTCCACTGCAATCTCGGCACTGCCGGCGAATTTGAGGGCGTTATCTATGAAGTTCGTCAATATTCGTCGCAATGCATGGGGCTTGGTCGAGACCGTGCCGCGGACGATGCCTGAAACCGAGACGGCTTTTCCGGTGTCCTGATAGTCGTAAGCGATGCTGTCGATGAAAGAGGCCAGATCGATGCGCGACGCTTTTTCGCCACTGCCATGCGTGCTGCGTGCATAAGCGATGCCATCCTGCACCAGACGTTCGATTTCACGCAGGTCCTTGACCAGTTTTTCCTTTTCCGGCGTATCGTCGGCCATATCGGCCCGCAATCGCATGCGGGTGATGGGCGTTTGCAGGTCATGCGAGATCGCCGCGAGAATCTGGACACGCTCCTCGAGATATTGCGCGATGCGATCGCGCATGGCGTTGAATGCGCGGGCGGCGTGGGCAACTTCGCTCGGGCCGTTCTCACTCATCGGAAGGCCCTTCTCCCCCGGATCGAGCGCCTCCGCTGCCGCGGCAAGCGCGCTCAGGGGACGGGTTGCCTGTCGGACCGCAAACCAGGTGCAAAGAAGCAGAAGCACCATTTGCGCGGCGAAGACGTAGGGCAGCCAATCCGCCAGCGGCATCACGCCGCGCGGGGTCACGTCGATTGTCAGCGGTGCGCCGTCCGACAGAGTCAGATGCGCCTGGAGCCTCTTGCCGTCACCGGGAATGGACTCGACCTTGACGGGAAACCTGTGTCCCGCCGCTTCCTCGATCCTCTGCGCAATTTCCGCGCCGCGTCCGGACATGTCGGAAACACCGGGAAGGCCGGGGCCGAGGACAAGCTGATAGTTACTGCGGCTCAGGCGATTGACCCATTTGGCGCGCTCATCCGCAGGCAGGCGGTCGATGATGGCAATCGATACGGCAAGGTCGCTCTCCAGCGTGCCGAGCATGACCGCCTTCGCCGACATGTATCTTTCGGCAAAAAGGATGCTGAAGGAGAGGCTGTAGGCAATGGCCAGACCGGCGAGCAGGATGAGAAAGAGCCTCGACCGCAACGAGCGTGGCCACCAGCCGACAGGCACGCTTCGACCGTTCATATCCTCGGCTCCGAAATCTCCACAGGAACCGAAAAGACATAACCTTCCGCCCGCACCGTCTTGATGTAGACGGGTTCCCGCGCGTCATCCCCCAGCCGCTGCCGCACGCGACTGACGAGAAGATCGATCGACCGGTCGAAGAGTTCGGCATCGCGTCCCTGGGTGAGGTTCAACAGCTGGTCCCGGTTGAGCACGCGCTGGGGATGATCGATGAAGACCCTGAGAAGCCGGTATTCAGCGCCGCTCAGCGCCACTGCCGTTCCCTCCCTGTCGAGCAGGTGGCGACTGACCGTGTCGAGACGCCAGTCGCCGAAAGTCAGGAGTTGCCCCGCTTCGCTGATCTGCAGGTTGGGAGGCAGCATCCGGGTGCGACGCAGGATCGCCTTGATCCGCGCAAGAAGCTCCCGGGCCGCGAAGGGTTTAGACAGATAGTCGTCGGCACCCATTTCGAGCCCGATGATGCGATCCATCTCGTCATCGCGGGCGGTCAGCATGAGCACCGGCGTCGCCTTGTGTTTGCCGGCCCGCAACTCACGGCAGAGGACGAGCCCGTCATCGCCGGGCATCATCACGTCGAGCACGATCAGATCGACGGCATTGCCGTCGAGAAAACTCCGCATCTGCCGTCCGTCGGCCGCCACACTTGCGCGCAGGCCGTTCTTCTTCAGGTAGCTGGAGACCAGCTCCCGGATTTCCCTGTCGTCATCCACGACGAGAATGTGGTCGATATGTTCCATTGGATGCCTTCGTCGTCCGGACGGTTCGGGTGGCCCGCAACCCGCGTCACTGCTGTCACATGCAGTAAGACAACGGTTCGCGGGCTTCGGCAAGCCTAAAGCTTTGCAACGTCCAGAACGGCCTTTGCAAATGCCTCGGGCGCTTCCTGCGCAAGGTTGTGGCCGATGCCGCCGGTAATGTTGCGATGCTGGTATTTGCCGGAAAACTTTGCCGCATAAGCGGAAGGATCCGGATGCGGCGCGCCATTGGCGTCACCTTCCAGCGTTATGGTCGGAACGGCGATGACGGGGAGTTTCGCAAGCCGGCGCTCATAGTCGTCATATTTGGCTTCCCCTTCGGCAAGCGCCAGCCGCCAGCGGTAATTATGGATGGTGATCGCCACATGGTCGGGATTGTCGAATGCCGGGGCTGAACGATCGAATGTCTCGTCGCTGAATTTCCAGGTCGGAGACGCCGTCTGCCAGATCAGGCGGACGAAGTCGCGGGTGTTGGCGGCATAGCCTGCACGGCCACGTTCCGTCGCGAAATAGAACTGGTACCACCAGGACAGCTCCGCCTTGGGCGGAAGCGGCTTCTTGTTGATCTCCTGGCTGCCGATCAGATAGCCGCTGACCGACACGAGGCCCGTGCAGCGTTCGGGCCAGAGTGCGGCCATGATATCGGCCGTGCGCGCGCCCCAGTCATAACCAGCCACGATGGCCTGTTTCACGCCGAGCGCATCGAGAAAGGCGATCATGTCGACCGCAAGCGCCGCCTGCTGCCCGTTGCGCGGCGTGTCGTCCGAGAGAAAACGTGTCGTGCCATAGCCGCGCAGATAGGGGATGAGCACCCGATATCCCGCCGAAGCAAGAATGGGCGCGACATCCACATAGCTGTAGATGTCATAGGGCCATCCGTGCAGCAGCAGAACGGCCGGGCCGTCCGCCGGACCGGCTTCGGCATAACCGACGCTCAGCACGCCCGCTTTGACCTCTTTCAAGGCGCCAAAGGAGGTCGCTCCTTCGCGTCCGGTTGATGGACCCTGCGAAGGCGCTTCGCCCTTGGCGTGAGCGAGGCTCGCCGCCCCGAATTCGACGGCGGCAACGGTCATCGCGGCAATGCCGAAGAAGCGGCGGCGCTGTAAATCGATCCTGGAATTCATTGCTGTCTCTCCTGTCCTTGTTGGATGACGGGCAGGAAACGCGGTTCGTGTATCCTCGATGTGTCCCGGGGGAGGCGAATGTGAATGGTTTTGTAGCAGGGGCCATTCTGGATACATAAGGATACATTCGGCCTGTTCCCCTGAACGCAATCAGCCGCCCCATCGTCAGGAGCGGCTGCAACAGGACCCGTGAACAGGCGATGATGGTCGGGGCTCCGGGCGGTAAAGGCGGCCCGGCGACGACGCCAGCCTCCCGGCCGAACGACCCCGTCATGCGTCAGGGCGCGTATCGCGTGAAGACGAAATCATGGTCCTTGACGTTGCCCTCATGGCAGGAGAGACAGGTCTCATGCTGCGCGACATCGACCGGTTTGCCGTTGACGAACCGCCCGAAACCCCAGCCGTGGCTGTCGGGATATTTTTGGGAGTCCTTCACCATCACCTGCACGGTGGTTGCCGCTCCCGGCACCGTGGCAGGCGGAAACTCCGTTGATTGCTGCCTCTTATAGGCAAGCTTCACCAGGATCGAGCCGTCGGGAAAGGGCAAGGTTCCGCTCTTATAGGCGTCGACCGCGATATCGTTTGCCAGAACGGCGCGCAGCTCGTCCAGAGGCGGGGCTTCCTGGGCGGGTGCGATGAACCGCCAGTCACGATATCCTTCCGGAAGCGTGACACCATAGATGGGAGAGGCGTTTTCCGGCGGCGTGTCCGCAAGGCTGGAATAAACGGCCCCAAAACCTGCTCCTGCGACCGAGAGAGCGACGGCGAAGAAAATCTGGTTCTTCATGAAAAATCCTGCCTGATCCGAAAAAGATCAGGCGATGATCTGCGCCGCAGGTATCCGGTATGTTTCACGAAACCCGCATTTATGTATCGGATTGTAGCCGGACGCCGTGCCGCCCCCGGCAGGGCGTCGTTTTAGATGCCGGCCAGCCCGTTCACGTCGTCGTCCTTTCGAGCCTCCATCGCGGCCCTGATCGCCTTCTGGATTTCGTCCTCTATGGCCTTCCTTTCGTCGGGCGGCATGGCGGCGAGGTCTCCCTCCGACAAACCTCGTGCCTCCAGATATTGCGCCCGGATTTTTTCACCGAGGCTCATATGCGCCCATTTGCTCAACTCCTCCTCCTCCGGGCTCGGTCCGCCGCCCTGCAACGGAGCCTCCTCGATAGATCCCTGCTGCTGCCCCTGGAGCGACCAGAGCGCATTGGCAAGATTGGAGGAAATGGAGGGCGCTGCCCCACCCGAGATCGGCGAAGCCGACCGTTCGGAAGCCCGGCCAAGCGCCGGTTGAGAAACATCCTGCGGCCGCGCGCGCGTGTAGAGCAGGGCAGTAGAGCCAATACGATCGATAGTGGACATGGGTGTATCTCCCTTTCGCCCGCAACCTGACGCAACTTGCTTGCGCCTGGCTTGCCGCCATCATCGCCTGCGGTCAATGAACCGCGAAGCGGCATCCGGACATGGCAGATCCGAACCTCCGCTGGAGGGGACAATGCGCGGCGCTATGGCGATCCTCACCGCGCTTTTCGTTATCCTTTCGATGGTGGGGTCCCGTCGCCCTGCTGTCCGGAAGTCGGGAATGTCAGTGACACACGGGCGCCACAACCGGGCTGAGACGTGATTTTGGCATCACCGCCGCTCTGGCGCAGGAAACCGTAGACCATGGCGAGGCCAAGGCCCGTGCCGCCCTGTTGGGCACGCGTAGTAAAATAGGGTTCGAAAGCGCGGTCCACCGCGTCCTGATCCATGCCTTGCCCGTTATCCTCCACCGAAATCTCGACTGCATTGTCCGATGTCTGCGCAGCGATGATGATGACCCCTCCGCCTGGCATGGCTGCGGCTGAGTTGAGGCAAAGGTTGAGAATCGATTGCTCGAACAGGGCGGCGTCCAGCGCCAGCCTTGGTAGATCATCCTGGAGGCGCAGGTTGATCTGGTTGCGCGTACCGACCGCGATCTCGAGAACATCCACCATTCCCTTCAGGAGCGAGGCGACATCCACATAGACGGGATGGATCGGCTGCTGGCTGCCGATGGAGAGCATGCTGCTGGCAAGCTGGCGGCCACGATCAGCGGCTTTGCGGATGCGATTGATGTTGCGCTGCTGGCGCTCGCTGAAACCTGTTTCACGCTCCAGAAGCCCGAGGCTTCCGGTAATGATGCCGATCATGTTGCCGACTTCGTGGCTGAGCTGATGGGTCATGCGCATGATGCCGTCGAGCCGCTGTGCCTTTGCAGCCTCGGCCTCCTGGCGGTCGAGGGCCGTGACGTCGCGGGCCAAAAGCACGATGCCGCCATCCGGTTGCCGGGAGACGGCAATTTCCGTGACCTGCTGGTCCTGCGTTCGGTGGCGCACGGTGATCCGGCTGGCAAGTCCGCCTGGATCGCCGGAAGAGGGCAAGAGGGCCGGATCGATCTCTGGTATCGTTTCGACGAAGGAACGCAACGGCAGCTTCCTGGAATAACCGCCACGCTTTCCGACAAGCTCGATGATGCGCCTGTTCATGGTGATGGGCTGGCCGGTGGCATTAAACAGCGCGATGCCCTCGTTCATTGTCCGGAAGGTGGAGCGGATTGTCCGGGCCGCGGCTTCGGCCGTGCGGCGAAGACGGGACACGCGGTCGACGCTGTCCTTGAAGGCACGAAATGCGTCCGACAGGCGGATGAGTTCGGTTTCCGAGCCACGATAGGTGGGCAGGCTGACATTCTGCTCGCCATTTGCGAGGGAATTCATGCCGCCTGAAAGTGTCGTTATGCCGTGTGAGACCCGCATGACGGAGCGGATGGAGAGGGTCGAGAGAATGATGACGACCACAAAAGCGATCGCGACCATGACGATCAGCCGGGTCAGCGCCGCCGAAGCGGAGGCGAGGCCCTGCGTCAGTCTGTGTGCGACGGCTTCGCTCTGCGTTTCGGTTGCGTGGGAAAGGTTACGGGAGACGACGTGGAGTTTCGATACGGAGGACTGGATCGCAAACATCTCCAGAAGATATTGCGTCTGGGCGTCGAACACCCGTTTGTAAGGTGCAAGCCCCTCGGCCTCTGCGTCATCCATCGCAGCCGGCTCATTCATGAAATAGCCGGTTTCCGACGTGAAACGACGCTGCAATTCACCCAGCTGGAACAGGCTGGCGGAATTGGCCGCAGCCTGCACGATGGCGTTCAGGCGCTGGCGAAGGGCTCCTTCGGTGACGGCCTGACCCGTTGCGATTTCGCCGAGTGCCGCCGCCGCCTCCGCCTTGTGCTGCTGGGCTGCATCCGCATCCGCCGCGAGCGACAGGGTCTGCTGGCGAATGGCCTGGAGCAGCTCGACGATATCGTCGTTCGGAATGGCGTTCTGCGTTTCGGCTTTCTTGTATTGGGCGATGGTCTCGAGAAGGCTGTCCACCTGCGAAACGACCGCGCGGCTTTCGCTCGATACGCGGTAAGGCGATGTCGCATTCATCAGCAGCGGCGCGCTGGAAACGAGATCGGCTACCTGCCGCGACACGAGCGAAGCGCGTGCAAGGCTGGAGAAGGCCTGCAGGCTGTAAGTCGCCATTTCGGTTTTCGCCTTCTGCAGGCCGTAGATTGCGACCGCCGACAGAATGAAGACCGAGGAGCATATGAAGACGATGGCAAAGGGCAGGCGAAACGCGATTGACTGGAGGAAGAGCCTGTTGATCACAATTGCGGCTCGGCATTGTCTGTATGGAGGACGTAACCCTTGCCTCTGCGTGTCTGGATATGTTGCGGCAGATCCGGGTTGCGCTCGATCTTCCGGCGCAGGCGAAGCACCAGAACATCGACGTTGCGATCGATGAAGCGGTCGCTTTCCGCGCCGAGGCGATCGAGGATATGGGATCGGCTGACCGGCCTGTTCGGCGTTTCCGCCAGAATTTCCAGAAGCGCGAATTCGGCCGTCGTCAGCGTCCTGCTGCGGTCTGCAAGGCAGACGGCGCGCCGCCCAGAAAGATCGACCGCCCAGTCTCCAAGCCTCAGCGAATTCATTTCGGTTTCGCGTTCCGGCTCCTTTTCGACCTTGAGGGAGGGAGCGATGCGCCGAAGAACGGCCTTGATCCGTGCCGTCAGTTCAATCGGCTCGAAAGGTTTGACGACATAGTCGTCTGCGGCGGTTTCCAGACCCAGCACGCGCTCGGTTGCGCTGCCAGCCGCCGTTACCATGACAATGCCGACATTCAGTCCCAGCTCGGTGCGGATGCGCTGGGCGAAGGTTCTGCCGGAAATTCCGGGCAGATTGTGATCGAGAAGCACAAGATGGATGTGTTCGTGTCCCAGTGTCGCCGCGGCATCTTCCGCCGAGTGCACTACAAGCGGAGACCAGCCTTCGGCCTCCACAAGATCGGCAATCAGTTCCGCCATATCAGGATCGTCTTCGACGATCAGTATCCCGATCCTCTGTTTCTGCACCATGAAGTCCTCCCATCACCGATCATATGCAAGAGGACCGAAATATTCAAAAGCTCGATGATGACTGGTTCTGTTACATTTGTAATATTCGTAACCAATTCCGCCCCGCAGGCGTGTCATGTTGAAAAATCGGTAACCATTCAACGGATTGCGCAAATCGCGGGTTCTGGCATGCTTGTCCTCAAGAATGGAACTGGGAGGTTCCAGGGGAGGACAAGGTGAAAGCATCGCTTGCGGCATTCAGCGCCGGTTTAGCCCTGTGGGCCCTCGGCGCGACGGGGGTGCAGGCCGATGGAAGGCTGAACATCCTCTGCGCGGCGGATGATGCCTGGTGCGCGACGATGCAGCGCGCTTACGAAACGAAAACCGGCGTGCAGACCATCATGGTCCGCAAGAGCACCGGTGAAATTCTCGAACAGGTCCGCAAGGAAAAGGACGCGCCGACGGTCGATGTCTGGTGGGCGGGTACGGGTGATACCCATTTGCAGGCCGCATCCGAAGGGCTTCTGGAAGCCTATGCCTCGAAGAATGAGACCGAGGTTCTTCCCTGGGCGCAGAATTTCTTCACCATGTCGGGTGGGCAATCGGCCGGCATTTATGCGGGTGCGCTCGGTTTTGCCTATAATAGCGACCTTCTACAGCGGCAAGGGCTTCCGGTTCCAAGTTGCTGGAAAGACCTGATCAGTGAGACCTATCGCGGCAAAATTCTGGCCGGCAATCCGAACTCGTCGGGCACCGCCTTCACCATGCTCGCGACCCTCGTCCAGCTTTTCGGGGAGGAGGAGGCGTTCAGCTACATGAAGGCGCTCGATCAGAACGTGGCCGAATATACCAAGGCGGGCTCCGCGCCGGTCAAGGCGGCGGCGCGCGGAGAAGCAGTGATCGGCATATCCTTCATGCATGATGCCGTGACGCAGAAGGAGGCGGGTGCACCCCTCGTCATCGTCGCTCCCTGTGAGGGAACCGGTTATGAGATCGGCGCGGTCAGCATCGTCAGGGGCACGAAAAACCGGGAGGAAGCCCGGCGGTTCGTGGACTTTGCGCTGAGCCCCGAAGGGCAGGCCACGGGGGCTGCTGCGGGGCAGAACCAGGTGCCGTCCAATGCGAAAGCAGCGTTGCCGGCGGGCGCGCCGGACCTCTCCCTGATCAAGATGGTCGATTACGACTTTGCGACATTCGGCACACCGGAAGAACGGGGGCGGCTTTTGCGCCGGTTTGATACGGAAGTACATCCCCCCAGCCAATAACCAGACGACTTGAAGCGGACAAAAACGACAGCCACCGGCATGTCGAACGGCGAAGCCATGTCCGCAGACTTATTCAGACGCAAAAAATGGAGGAAATCATGCGACTGACGATCATATCCAGCCTGCTTCTGGCAGGCACAACTCTCTTGAGCGTTCCGGCCCATGCTGCCGGCGACCTCAATCTCATCTGCGCTGCGGATGTGGTGATCTGCGAGCAGATGAAGGGTGACTTCGAAAAGAGCCATGACATCAAGGTCAACATGGTGCGCATGTCCTCGGGTGAGGCTTACGCCAAGATCCGCGCGGAGGCCCGCAACCCGAAGACCGACATATGGTGGGCGGGTACCGGCGACCCACATCTTCAGGCGGCCTCGGAAAACCTGACGCTGGAATATAAATCGAAGATGCTCGACCAATTGCAGGACTGGGCGAAGAACCAGGCTGAAAGTGCGGGTTACAAGACGGTTGGCGTTTATGCCGGTGCGCTCGGCTGGGGATACAATACGGATATCTTCAAGAAGAAGGGCTACAAGGAACCGAAGTGCTGGGCGGACCTGCTTGCACCCGAGCTGAAGGGCGAAATCCAGATCGCCAACCCGAATTCTTCTGGCACGGCCTATACCGCACTTGCCTCGCTGGTGCAGATCATGGGCGAAGATCAGGCTTTCGATTATCTGAAGAAGCTCAACGGCAATATTTCGCAATACACCAAGTCGGGCTCGGCGCCGGTCAAGGCGGCGGCGCGTGGCGAAACGGCTGTCGGCATCGTCTTCATGCATGATGCCGTGGCTCAGACGGCAGAAGGCTTTCCTGTGAAGTCGATCGCGCCGTGTGAGGGCACCGGCTACGAAATCGGCTCCATGTCCATCGTCAAGGGCGCGCGCAATCTCGAAAACGCCAAGACCTGGTATGACTGGGCACTTCAGCCCGATGTTCAATCGCGCATGAAGGATGCGAAGTCGTTCCAGCTCCCGTCGAACAAGACGGCCGAAATCCCCAAGGAAGCGCCGCGCTTCGAGGATATCAAGCTGATCAATTACGACTTCAAGACCTATGGCGATCCTGAAAAGCGCAAGGCCTTGCTGGAGCGCTGGGATAAGGATGTCGGCGCCTCCGCCAACTGATAATCCCATGTCGGCTGCCTTCGTGTCTTGATGACGAAGGCAGCCCCTTTCCGACACACTCAATTTTGTGAGGTTGACCATGAACCATGGCAATCGCAGGCTGGATATTGTTCTGGCCTTGGGCCTTGCTGCCCTGGTGCTGGTGCCGTGGTACCGCATCGAAGGCGGCTTTTTCGGCCTCGGCTGGCTATCGGATTTTCCGACATCGTCGCAGGTCGCGCCCGGCATTCTCCAGATGATAACCGAGGGCCGCACCTGGCTGTTGGGCGTCCTGTTTTTCTTTCTGGCAGGAGCATTCGCACGGACGCTCTCCGATCCTCTCCTGCGCGGCAGGCTTCTTGTGGCCGCCGGCGCTTTCGGGCTTGGCTTCCTCGTGCTTCAGGGACTGGCGATCGGCTTTACCGGTTGGACCTGGCAGGTGACTGAAAGCCTTTTCGGAGCCATGGCCGACGGGCAGCCCTCCATGGGTGCTGGCGCGGTGACGATGGCTTTCGTTTTTGTGCTCTTCATTTCTTTCGGCCTCGCCGAACGGGGTTTCATGAAGGGCGACGTCTTTGTCGTCTCCTCGATTTCACTTCTCGTCTTCCTGGTCTGCGTTTTCGTGTTCTATCCCATCAGCAGCATGATGGTCGGCGCGGTGCAGGACTTTGACGGCTCGTTCAATCCCGACGGATTTATCCGCAACATGCGTGATCCCGGCATCTGGGGCCTTGATTGCGTGATCGGTGCCGGCCGCTGCGGCGTCGCATGGCGCACACTCTTCCTCGCGATCATGACGGCGGCGGGATCGACCATCCTCGGTCTGGCCTTCGCGCTGGTCGCCACCCGCACGCGTTTTCCGTTCAAGAAAGGCCTGCGGCTGCTGACGATCTTGCCGATCATCACGCCACCTTTCGTCATCGGCCTTGCCCTGACGCTGCTTTTCGGCCGCGCAGGCGTCGTCACCGAATTCATGTCGAGCATCTTCGGCATTGAGCCGGGCCGCTGGCTCTACGGCCTGACAGGCATATGGATCGCGCAGGTTCTGTCCTTCACGCCGATTTCATTCCTGGTCCTGATCGGCGTGGTCGAAGGCGTCAGCCCGTCGATGGAGGAGGCATCGCAGACGCTGCGCGCCGACCGCTGGCGCACCTTCTGGCGCGTGTCGCTTCCGCTGATGAAGCCGGGTCTCGCCAATGCGTTTCTGATCGGCTTCATCGAAAGCATGGCGGATTTCGGCAATCCCTTGGTGCTGGGCGGCAGCCACGGCGTTCTCTCGACGGAAATCTTCTTCGCTGTCGTCGGCTCACAGAATGACCCGTCACGCGCGGCCGTCCTCGCCATCGTGCTGCTCTGCTTCACGCTGTCGGCCTTCATTGCCCAGCGCTTCTGGCTCGCCGGCAAGAATTTCGCCACCGTCACCGGCAAGGGCGACAGCGGCGCGCATGCCGCTCTCCCGAAATCCATGTCGATTGTGGTACACGCGCTCGTCGTTCCTTGGATGCTTTTCACCATCGTTGTTTATGGCATGATCCTCGTCGGCGGTTTCGTGAAGACCTGGGGCTTGGATAACACGCTGACGATCGAACATTACGTCCGCGCCTTCTCCGTCAGCCTCAGCAATGGTTCGATCGCCTGGACGGGCGTCGCCTGGAATTCCTTCTGGACAACGATGGAGATCGCCCTGATTTCCGCCCCGCTCACCGCGGCTGTCGGGCTGCTGACGGCCTATATCATCGTCCGGCAGAAATTTGCCGGCAGGAACCTGTTCGAATTCGCTTTGATGATGAGCTTTGCCATTCCCGGCACGGTCATCGGCGTCAGCTACATCATGGCCTTCAACCTGCCACCGCTCGAAATGACGGGATCGGCACTGATCCTCATTGCCTGCTTCGTTTTCCGCAACATGCCGGTCGGCGTGCGCGGCGGCATTGCTGCCATGAGCCAGCTGGACAAGAGCCTCGATGAAGCCTCGCTCACGCTTCGGGCAAACAGCTTCCGCACCATCCGCCTGGTGGTGCTGCCGCTCCTGCGCCCGGCCATCAGGGCGGCACTGGTCTATTCCTTCGTCAGGGCCATCACCTCCATCAGCGCGGTTATCTTCCTCGTCAGCGCCCAATACAACATGGCGACGTCCTATATCGTCGGCCTCGTTGAAAACGGCGAATACGGTGTCGCAATCGCTTATTCCTCGATGCTGATCGTTGTCATGATCACTGTCATCGCGGGCTTCCAGCTCATCGTCGGCGAAAGACGTCTGCGGCGCGAAAACCGCGTCGCGGGCCTCGATGCAGCCAAATCCGTTTCTCACCCTCAGGAGAAAGTCGCATGATTACCGTCAAACCGGGCTCCGTCGTCTTCGAAAATGTCCGCAAGGCCTTCGGCGCATTCACCGCCATTCCAGATCTTTCATTGACCATCGAGCCCGGCACGCTCGTCACCCTTCTTGGACCCTCCGGCTGCGGCAAGACAACGACGCTTCGCATGCTCGCCGGCCTTGAACATCCCAATTCTGGCCGCATTCTCATCGGCGGCAAGGATGTCACCATGCTTCCCGCCAATGAGCGCGATGTCTCGATGGTCTTCCAGTCCTATGCCCTGTTTCCGCATATGAGCGCGCTGGATAACGTCGCTTACGGCCTCCAGTCCTCGGGCCTGAAAAAGGCCGAAGCGCGGGAAAAGGCCGAAGAGGGGCTCAAGCTCGTCGGTCTTGCAGGCATGGGTCACCGGCTGCCGGCGGAACTCTCCGGCGGTCAGCAGCAGCGCGTCGCGGTCGCCCGCGCCCTCGTGCTGGAGCCGCAGGTGCTGCTTCTCGATGAACCCTTGTCGAACCTCGATGCGCGCCTGCGCCGGCGCGTGCGCACCGATATCCGCGAGCTTCAGCAAAGGATCGGCTTTACCGCCGTCTACGTCACGCATGATCAGGATGAGGCGCTCGCGGTGTCGGATCGCATCATCGTCATGAAGGAGGGGGAAATCGCCCAGTCCGGCGCGCCCCGCGAACTTTACGAGGCACCCGCATCCTCCTTCATCGCCGATTTCATGGGAGAGGCGAACGTGGTGCCCTGCGAAGTCGTGTCCCAGACGGGTGAAGAATCCCTCGTGCGGGTTGGCAATATAGAACATCGGGTTCGAAGCCGCGGCCCACGCTCCGGCACCGCCAAGCTTGCCGTGCGTCCCGGCGCCATCACCATCGGCGCGGCGGGCGGCAGCGGCATGCCCGGCCGCGTGCTGCACACGGCCTATCTCGGCGGCCACATCGAATATGAAGTCGAGACCGAAGTCGGCACGCTCTTCATCGTCGATCATGAAATGAACCACACGCAACGCGAAACGAGCGATGTCACACTCAATTTCAAGAACCGTGGCATAGCCCTCATCGACGCTTGAAGACTCACAGACTCAAGGAAAATGGAAATGACAGGACAGACTGACGGTCTCGATCAACGCTTCGCGCTGGCAGAGACGCTGGCGGAAGAGGCCGGTTTAATGGCGCTCGATTACTTCAATAAGCGCGACAGCCTCGTGATCGAGACGAAGCGCGATCTGCAGGACGTGGTCTCCATTGCAGACCGCAACGTCGAGACCATGCTGCGCGAGCGCGTCGCCGCAGCCTTCGCGGATGATGGTTTCCTCGGTGAGGAGCACGGTTATCAGGACGGCACCTCCGGCTACACCTGGGTCGTCGACCCGATCGATGGTACCGCCCCCTTCGTTAATGGCATGCCAAGCTGGTGCGTTTCCATCGCCGTCATTCGCGATGGTGTCCCGGTCGTCGGCGTCATCAAGGTCCCGTGCGCGCAGGAAATCTACGCCGCCGCACAGGACCATGGCGCGACGCTGAATGGTGCACGCCTGCAACTCGATCCATCAAGGAACCTGCAGAACGCGCTGACGGGCATCGGCAGCAACAACTATGTCACGCCGCAGCGCGTCGGTCACATCATCAGCGACGTGCTGGCCCGCGGCGGCAACTTCATCCGCAACGGTTCGGGCGCCTTGATGTTGGCCTATGTCGCGGCAGGACGCCTTGTCGGATATTACGAACCCCATATGCGCGCCTGGGATTGCATGGCCGGCTTCTGCCTCGTCAACGAAGCCGGTGGCCGTTCCCTGCCGTTTTCGCTGGAAGGTGAAAAGCTGTTCGAAGGACAGCCGGTCCTCGCCAGCAATATCTCGTGTTACGAAGAGCTTGCGGACATTCATCAGGCTGCTCTGGCCATGTGAAGCAGGGCGGTTCGCCCTGGTCCCACCGCCAACGAACATCAGCGGTCACCGATTGGCCGCTGATTGCCCGCTTCACCACGCGCCGAGGCTGCTGGTGCTGCCGACGAAAATCTCCGGCCGGGACTTATGCGAGGACTTGAAGCACCGAAGCTAAAAGCATGTTGCATCCGGCTATGCTGTGTTCGGGTTCGACGTACTCGGCCTCATTGTGACTGAGGCCATCGCGGCAGGGGACAAAAATCATGGCCGATGGCGCGACGCGATTCATGAAGAGGGCGTCGTGGAACGCACCGGACAACATGCGTTGCGTCACGAAACCCCGCTCCTGCGCGGCGTTATCCAACGTCTTGAGAATATCCTCCGGGAAATTCGCCGGTGGCATGTCGAAGATCTGCGTGATCGTCGCTTCACAATTCTGGTCCTTCGCGGCCGCCTGGGTGACCGCGCGAATTTTATTCTCCATTGCGTCAAGCGTTTCGGATGAAGGGTGCCGGATATCGACGGTGAAAACGGCGGTCTGCGGAATGGCGTTGACCGCGCCAGGCTGCAGTGCGATCCGCCCCACAGTGAAACGGGCGGCAGGATCCGCGGGCATCATGGCGGGAAACAGTGATCCAAGCGCATTGACTGCCGCGTGAAACGGATCGCGCCGGTAGATCAGTGCCATCGTGCCCGCATGCGCGGTCTGGCCGGTGATGGATATCTCCAGCCAGCGTGTACCCTGTATGCCCGTCACTATTCCAATCGGCACGCACTGTTTTTCAAGGGAGGGACCCTGCTCGATGTGAACCTCGATATAAGCAAATACCGGAAAACCGAGATCGCGCATGGTGGCTTCCGGAAGGCTTTCCAGTGTTGCGGAAAGCTCGCCAGCAAAATCGGCTCCGTTATCTGTGGCAAGGAGCTTCAGCCAATCCTGCGGTATCGTTCGGGAGGCGAAAGCCATCGATCCCATGCAGCCCGGAGCGAAACGGCAACCTTCCTCGTTGGTGAAGGCGACGACTTCAACCGGACGCTCCGTTTCAATTCCGAAATCCTCGAGTGTTTCGAGAACCTCGAATGCCGAAAGCGTCCCCAACGCTCCGTCAAACCGGCCGCCGGCGGGCTGGCTGTCAAGGTGACTGCCGATCAGAAGCGGTGGAAGAGTTTCGTCGCGGCCGCTCCTGCGGATGAAGAGATTGGCGACGGGATCCTGAAATACGGAAAATCCCCGATCCATGGCCAGTTTCGCCAGCAGCCGTCTTGCCTCGCGATCCAGTCCGGTCAGCGCCTGCCGGTTGACGCCGCCCTTTTCGGTTGCTCCGATCGCTGCAAACTGGTCGAGATTTGCCAGCAGTCTTTCACCGTTGATCGAAAACTTTGCCATCGCTGTCTCCCTCTCAGCTTTCAAGGCCGGGGCGGGCTGCGGCAACAAAAGAGCGCACCCGCGCCAGTTCGACCGGGTTCCACCAGACGCCGCCTTCCTTGAGCGATGAGGCCACGATCACGCCGTTGGTGCGCTTGAGGATTTCAACGATATTGCCTTCATTGACACCCGAGCCGACCAGCAGCGGCAAATGTGTCGCCGCGCCGATTTCCTCGATCTCCTCAAGGGACGCACTGTTGCCGGTGCGCTGGCCCGTCGCGATGACGCCATCGGCGTCGAAGAAGGCGAGGTCGCGTGTCAGTTCATCAATGCTGCGATCCGCGGTGATGGCATGGGCCCCGTGCTTGACGTGGCTGTCGGCAAAAACCTTGATATGCTCTGCCCTCAGCAGCGAACGGTAGCGCATCGCCTCGGCTGCACGCCCCTCCATGAAACCCTCATTGGCGACATAGGCATTGGCCCATTGATTGACGCGGATGAACTTTGCCCCGCCCGCCATGGCGATGGCGAAGGCCGGGATGGGCGCATTGGCCAGCACGTTGATGCCGACGGGCACGCCGGCGGCGCGAACGATGCGGTCTGTCACCACGCTCATGAAGGCTGATGTTTCCGGCCCGATATCGTCAGGTTTGGAGAAAGGGACGTCTCCGTGGTTTTCGACGATCAGACCGTGCATGCCGCCTTCGACAAGGCGTTCCGCATCACGCATGCAGGCGTCATAGATGGCGTCCATGCTCGCGTTGCGATAACGCGGCGCTCCGGGAAAGGCCGGGCAATGGATCATGCCGATCAGCGCCTTGCTTCGACCGAAAATTTCCTGAATGGCATTGGCCGCGTTGTCGGATATGGTCTGCATTTCAGTCCCTTTCGAAAGTTCTCCATGCGTGCCTTTGTTATCGGCAATATCGCACTTGATGAAACCTATTCCATTGCCGCACTGCCTGCGGCAGGCGCTTCAATCTTCGGCGAGCAGGCCTCGCGCAGCCTCGGTGGCAAAGGCTGCAACCAGGCCATTGTTCTTTCACGATGCGGCGTCGAAACCACTCTGGTCGCCGCCGTCGGCAGGGACGATCGCGCCATTGCGATCGAAAAAGCGCTCACCCGCGAGCGACTGACACCAAAGCTCATTCCCGTCGCCAGCGCCACCAGCGATATCTCCATCATTCTGACGACCCCGGACGGCGAAAACTCGATCATCACCACCCGGTCAGCCGCCGCAGCGCTCGATAAAGACGCGGCCCTGGAGGCACTTGGTGATGCCATATCCGGAGACCTCGTCGTCCTGCAGGGCAATCTCTCGGAAGAAACAACCCTCGCCATTCTCAATGCGGCGAGATCGAAGGGGCTGATTACGGCCTTCAATCCGTCGCCCCTGCAATCCTGGTTCGCAAGCGTCCTGGCCTTCATCGACATCGCCGTCCTCAATCGCATCGAGGCTGAGGCGCTGACCGGCGAAAGCGGCGCCGGGGCAGGCGCTTTTCTGCTGCGCGCGGGTGTCGGCCGCGTCATCGTCACGCTCGGCGGACAGGGCTGCGTGCTCGTGTCCGCCGATGGTGCCATCGAGGTGCCGGCCGCGCCCGCCACGATCGTCGACACCACGGGTGCAGGCGATTGCTTCACCGGTGTTGCGCTTGCCTCCGCCATGCTTCGCGGCGTCGCCGTGGATGCGCGCGCCCTTGAGGATGGCGCGAGGGCCGCAGCCGTCACGGTCGGCCGCCGCGGCACGCAGGATGCCTTTCCCAGCCATGACGAGCTGGTGACCATTCTGCGGGCTTGAGCCCTCCCGGTCACGGTTTTTCTGTCAACCAGCCGAGAATGTTCTTCCACAGGCGCCCATAGCCGTCCCATTCGCAGAAGGCGGGAGAGAGCCAGTGCGGACCAATGTCGGAGGTCCATGCGGCCGTGCGACCCTTGCCGAAACGTCCGGTGACGAGCAGGGGATGGGAGCCCTGATCTTCCGGCAGCCGGGCAACCACCTCGACATCGGCACGATCACGCACTTCGACCTCGTTCACCCCAAGCAGAAGCGGCCACTCGCCGGAAAGGCCTGCGACGGTCGGATGGTCGGGTTTCAGAATGTCGGCCGTCGAGCCTTCCGGAATTTCCACGCGGTCGTCCCACGGAAGGCAGGTAACGGGCAGCGTATCTTCCACCGGCGTGCGGCGCCAGCGGGCCTTGCCGTCGATACCCTGGAAGGAAAAATAGCCGCCAACCATCAGCAGGCCGCCACCCTTTTCCACCCATGCCTTGATGAGCTTCAACCGGTTCGGCACGGTTTTCGACTGCAGCCAGACGGCCGGCGGCAGCAGGAGCGAGTTCGCACCGATATCTGAGAGGATGATGACGTCATACGCGTCTAGCCCGGCCATCTCGAAGGGGAACTTCTCCACCGCATCATGGGCAGTCATGTAGGTCAGCTCGTATTCGCTGCCTTCCAGCGCCTTCACCAGCGGTTCTGCACCCAGATGAAAGGTGACGCTGCCAAACTGATCGAAGCCCTTGTAGTGGGTGGCGGAACTGACCCAGCTTTCGCCGACGAGGAGCACTTTTTTTGTCATGATCTTTCCATTTCCATAGGTTCGTCAGGTCTTCGCCTGGAAGACCGAGCGCGGATTATCCCGCATAAGGGTTTGAAGAGCGGCGTCGTCGAGCCCATGCCGTTTCAGGCGCGGCAGGAAATGCCTGAGAATATAGGCGTAGCCATTGCCGCCATATCGCGTCAGCATCATTTTTAGGAAGACGTCGTGGGAAAGCAGAATGCGGTCGAGATAACCGCCTTCCACCAGCGTGACGATCGAACGGGCAGCATCCTCGTCGCTGGGGCACTGGACCTGCTGGTCGGCGTAGAAAAAATCCATGCCGATCATGTCATATTCGATGAAGGCGCTGCGGCCTGCGAGTTCGCTCTGGTAGGCAATATCCGCGTGGGACGGGTTCATGTGGCAAAGAACGGTGTGGTTCAGATCCGCACCTTCCTCCGCGACAATGTCGAGAACCTTATGCCCCAGCCGAAGCCATCCGGGCAGATGAACCATCAGGGGAAGGCCGGTGCGAAGCTGGGCTTGTGCTGCGCCGCGCAGGGATTTTTCCTCAGCGGCCGTGAAATCCGCAGAGACCCCGATTTCGCCTATCAGCCCGATGCGGACATCGGTGCCATCGACACCGTGGAGCGCCTCCTGCACGATCTCGTCGGCGATGGCATCGACCGTGAGCCCGGCCACCTTTTCGGGGTGGGAGGACGCAAGGTAATAACCCGCTCCCATGACGATGTTGAGCCCGGTTGCCTCTGAAATCCGTCGCATCGCCAGCGGATTTCTGCCGATGCCCTGACAGGTCGGTTCCACGATCGTCTGTCCACCGGCGGCAGCGAAATCCTTCAGTTCCGCAATCGCCAGCGGCTCGTCGTCCAGCGTGATATTGTGCTTGTTGACGAAGGGATCCTGACGCAGTTCGCCGAGGATTTCCATGCAGACGAAGCCTTCGGCGAGATATTGTCGCTCCGGCGTCTTGGGGGCGTGCCACCAGCAGCGGCAATCGTTGAGGATATGCTCGTGCATCAGCGTGACGCCGAGTTGATCCGCAGCGATCGGGCCTCGCACGGTCATGATCTTTCCCGATCGGATATGTCCCTCAGACAGTTCCGAGTTCATCGCATCAGCCCTTTCTCTTCACGCCAAGGCGGAAGTTTGCGGTGAAGATGCGCGTGTTGAGCCAGATTGCGGCAAGGATGATGGCGCCTGTCACGATCTGGGTGAAAAACGGAGAGATGTGCATGAGGATGAGGCCGTTACCGATAACGGCAATGGTCATGGTGCCCAGCACCGTACCGAGGATGGTGCCGCGGCCGCCCATCAGCGATGTGCCGCCCAGAACCACAGCCGCAACCACCTGAAGTTCGAAACCGACAGCCGCATTCGAGGACCCGGACCCAAGCCGCGCCGCAATCATGAGACCGGCAATGGCTGACGCCACACCTGCAGCCAGATAGACTGAGGCGAGAATCCACTTGGCGGGCATTCCCACGCGGCGCGCCGCTTCAGGATTGGAGCCGACGGCCACCACACGACGACCATATCGGGTGCTCGAAAGGACGATATAGGCGATCACGGTAACGACGACGCCGATCAGGGCAGGGACAGGCATACCGAGGAAATCACCTCTGCCGAGGTAAAAGAACCCGGGCGCTTCCGGTATCGGTACGGAATATCCCTGCGTGATATAGAGGGCGACGCCGCGCAGGATGGAAAGACCGGCAAGAGTGACAATGAAGGCCGGAATACCCTGATAGGCAATGAACCAGCCCTGCACGAGGCCAAGCCCGCCGCCGAGCACCAGCATGGCGACGACAACCAGCGGCCAGGGGTAACCGGCCGCGAGCAGGATGGCACCAACGGCATTGATCAGGGCCACCATCGAACCGACGGACAGATCGATGCCGCCGGTGATGATGACGAATGTCATGGCGACGGAGACGATCAGTATGGGTGCGGCCTGACGGACGACGTTCAGAAGATTGCCGGCCGTCAGGAACGTATCCGTGGTTACGGAGAAGAACACCATGCAGAGGGCAAAAAAGGCCGCGATGGAAAGCACCTGTGCATTCTCGGCAAAGAAATCCGAAAGCGGTGAGCCTTTGGCGCGTTCAGTATAGACGGTCAATGACGTTGCCCTCCCACGATCAGCCGCACGAGATCCTCGAGGCTTGTTTCGTTGATCTGGCGCTCCGCCACCTTGGTGCCTTCATACATGACGGCAATGCGGTCGCAGACGCGGAAGAGATCCTGAAGACGGTGGGTGATGAGGATGACCGACACACCCTTTGCCTTGACGCGATTGATGAGCGAAAGCACGGCTTCCACTTCCGCAACGGCAAGCGCCGACGTCGGCTCGTCCATGATCAGGACCTTCGGATTGAAGGAGGCCGCCCGCGCGATGGCGATCGCCTGCCTTTGGCCGCCCGACAGTTTCTCCACCTTGGCAGTGAGACGCGGAATGCGGATTTCCAGTGCATCCAGCATCTTGCGGGCTTCCGAAAGCATGGCCGGACGGTCGAGAAACGGCCCCTTGGTAATTTCGCGTCCGAGGAAGAGATTGCCGACGACGTCGATATGGTCACAGAGGCTCAGATCCTGAAAAACCATTTCGATATTGCGATTGCGGGCATCGGCGGGGCCGGAAAAGCGAATGGGTTCGCCTTCCATCGTGATCGTGCCTTCGTCCGGGATGTAGGTTCCGGAAATCACCTTGGTGAGGGTTGATTTACCGGCCGCATTGTCCCCGACGAGACCGAGGCATTCGCCAGGAAAAATATCGAGGTCGACGCCGCGCAGCGCCTGATGCGAGCCGAATGTCTTGCGGATATTGCGCAGGGAGATACGCGCTTCACGATCGGGCTGCCGGGAGAGAATATCTCCCCCGGCGCCGTCGACAGCGCCTGTGTGCTGTCCGGCCGCAATCATTTGAAAACCGCGCGGTAGGGTTCGACATTGGCCTTGGTGACGATGGTGACCGGCACGGCGATGGTCTTTTCGACGGTGCCGCCATCGGCGACCGTCTTGAGCGCCTTGACCGCGGCTGCACCCATGGCGGCGGGATCCTGCTGGATGACGCCTGCGACATAACCCGCATCGATGCCGGTGATCGCCTGTTTGGTCAGGTCCCAGCCAAAGACCTTGATGTCTTTCTGCTTGCTCTGGCTTTCAACGGCGGCGACTGCGCCCAGAAGGGCCGGCTCACCCGTTGCGTAAATTGCGGTCATGTCCGGATTGCCGGTGATCAGGTTTTCTGCTGCCGAAAGTGCGGTATCCTGAACATTCTGGCCATCAACGACGCCGGCGGCGGTAATGCCGGTCTTGTCCTTGATGGTGTCTTCAAAGCCCTTCTGGCGGATGTTCTGGATGAAGGAGTTCAGCGCGCCGACGACACCGATCTTGGCCTTGCCGCCCATGTCGGACTTCACGTAATCGAGGAAGAATTTCCCCATGTCGGCGCCCGCTTTGCCGTTGTCCACGCCGATCTGCGCCTTTTGCGGACCTTCCGGCAGGATGGCGTCAATTGCGACGACGGGAATATTGGCGGCAGCCGCCTGCTTTACGGCCGGCATGATACCGTTGACATCGATGGCGACCACGGCAATGCCGTCCACCTTCTGCTGGATATAGGTCTCGATCGCGCTGTTCTGGGCGGCGGGATCGTTATTGGCGTTGAAGATAACCAGCTTGACGCCGGCTTCCTTGGCCGCCTTTTCGGCCCCTTCATTCATCTGGTTGAAAAACAGCGCCTGCTGGTTGATCTGCACCAGGGCGATGGTCTTTTCGGCGGCCTGGACCAGACCGGCAGACAAAGTCGCGCCGGCAAGGACGGTCGCAGCGAGAGCTGCTGAAAAATATCGACGTTTCAAACTTGGCATTATCGTTCTTCCTCTGTTGGTTTCGTTGCTTTTTATTTGATCGCGGGCGGCGCAACGGATTCACGCACGACGATTTCGACGGGCAGCAGTTCCTCCGACAGCGGCGGAGTGTCCTGATCCCAATTGGTTTCAAGCAGAAGCGACAAAGCGCGCTGGCCGATTGCGCTGACGGGCTGGCGAATGGCGGTGAGCGGCGGGGCAAACAGATGCAGCGGCCCGACATCATCGAAACCGATCATCGAAACGTCCTGCGGGATGCGCACGCCTTCAGACCGCAGCACTTCGACGAAGCCGATGGCGATTTCGTCCGAACTCGCAAACACCGCCGTCGCAGGCCGGCCCTCGTCAAGGAACCGGCGCGCTGCCGCCCGGCCGAATTCCACCGTATAGGCGCCGCAATATCGGGAAATGGAAAGTTCCGCCGCAGATACCCGTTCGGCAAGGGCGGATGTCAGGCCGCGAAAACGACGCTCCGTGCTGATCATCTCTTCCGGCCCGCCAACATAGAGAACCCGGCTGTGCCCGTGTTGCGCCAGATGCTCACCGGCCAGACGGCCACCCTGTTCATTGTCGCAGAAAAGTTTCGGCACGGTCGCGCCGGGAACGTCCTCATCGACGACCACCACCTTGCCGGTCGTGTTGATCAGTTCCGCCAGTTCATCGGTATTGGGATGGTTGGTGATGAAGACGAGGCCATCGACGTGATTGCGGGCGAGCAATCTCAGATACGACAATTCGCGGCCCTTGCGGTTCAGCGTCGCAAACAGCGACAGGGCAAGGCCGCGCCTGTCGGCTTCTTCTTCCACGGCCGCGACCAGCATTCCGAAAAATGGATTGCCAATGTCGGGAACCACCAGACCGATCGTATCCGAGCGACCCCGGCTCAAGCGCCTGGCGTGGGGATTGGGAACGTAGTTGAGCTCGCGGATGGCGGTCTCGATCCGCGTCTTCGTTTCCGAGGGCAGTTCCAGCGTGCCGTTCAACAGCCGCGATACGGTCGCGACGGAAACACCTGCCGCCTGGGCAACGTCTTTGAGACTGGTCGCATGGTTACGCGCCATCACACTCCCGCTTTCTGTTCCGCTCAATCCGGGCCTTTTCGGCCTCTGTATGGTTTGTAAAGCGATTTACTAAACCGGTTTACAAGGAAATATAAAAACGCTGAGCTGTCAACGCAGTTTTTAAAAATTTGCTTTTACAGTTCGAAGAACCGGCGCATGCGAAGAGGCGGTAGTCCGCTATTTTCGCAGAAACTACAGCCGGCAGGGCGCTTCGAAATAGATCGGACTATGCCTCTTCGATTCACATGGAATCGAACGATACCCATCTG
This sequence comes from Agrobacterium tumefaciens, assembly GCA_017744915.1. Classification (GTDB taxonomy): domain Bacteria; phylum Pseudomonadota; class Alphaproteobacteria; order Rhizobiales; family Rhizobiaceae; genus Agrobacterium; species Agrobacterium tumefaciens_I. Next base: position 35,324 of record JAGIAH010000005.1, on the reverse strand, counting down.
TTCCGGCCGGTCTGTTTGGCGCTCAGCAGTGCGGCGTCCGCCCGTTCCAATACGCTGCTCACAGTTCCTGCGCCCGGTGCGGACGCGATACCGATAGATATTGTCACGGGATCGAGCAGCCGGCCCCTGTAGGTGAAAGGTGCCCGCTCAATGGCGTGCCGGAGTTTCTCCGCAAGCCTGGTGGCATCCTCGATGCCTGCATCCGGCATCAGCACGGTGAATTCCTCACCGCCGAACCGGAACAGCGCACCCTGATCGTCGATGGCTTCCGAAAGGACCTGGGCGACATATTGCATCACTGCGTCTCCGGCATCATGGCCGAAGCGATCATTGAAGCGCTTGAAATGGTCGATATCCAGCATCAGGCAGGCCAGCGAACCGGGCGGTTTCTCAATATGCCGGTTCAACGCCTCGTCGAGTGAGCGACGGTTCAGAAGGCCGGTCAGGGCGTCCTGCCTTGCCATGCCAACAAGCCGCTGGCGGAGCTGGAGGTTTGCGACGGCAAGGCCGATATTCTCGGCGAGAAGTTCCAGATACAGCCGCTCCGTCTCCAGCGTGTCGTTCCTCTCTGGAATTTCGAGATATAGCAGGCCGACGGTTTCGCCGAGCGCAGTCAGCGGTATGCACAGGCCGGTCCCGAAGCTCCCCTTGAGGTGATGGCAGACGACATCGTCGCCGTCCTGGTTGCTGGCGTGGGGACGTCCACGACGCAGCGCCCAGCATTCGTCAATCGAAAATTCCGGGGCGGAAAACGACGGATCGGACCATTGTCCGGTCGATTGGAGAAGCGAACTGTTTTCCTTGAGCACAAGCAGGCGGCCGGCAATGGCGGGGAAGATCTGCGGCATGAATTTCGACACGACATCGGACAATTCATCCTGATTCTGACATGCCTGAATGCGATGCATCATCTGTAGGATCAGGTCCTTGATGCGTTGGTTCCGGCGGTGCTCCGCGTCGAGCCGCTCCCGCTCCAGCCCGTTGCTGCGGAAGATCCTGATAGCCTGGTTCATTTCCCCAATTTCGTCACGACGTCCCTCGTCGGGAACCTCGATACTGTAATCCTGCCGGGCAAGGCGCATAACGATATTGCTCATTCTGATGAGCGGGGCGGCAACGCGTCTGGTCAGGACGAAGTAGAGCACGGCTACAAACATCAGGGCGGTCAGGGTAAGCATCACCTTTGCGATCGATCCGTAGAAATCGCTTTGGCTTTTGGCCTGGTCGACCGTTGCCTGCGTGCGGGCCGTAACAGTGTCTCTCAGTGTCGCGACGTTATTCAGCAGGCCCGTATGGAGTTGATAATGCTCATCGCCGAACAGGACCTGTTGCGCATCGCTCTGGCGCCCGGAGCGATAGAAACCGATGGCCTCGCGCTCCATCGTATCCAGTGCGTCGGCGCTCTTTCTTATATTCTGGAATAATCCTGCCTCTTGCGGCGAAACACTGCGCGCGGCGAGTTTATCCAGGGCGTTTTCGAGGTGCTTTTCCTGGTCTTCGTCGACGTAGAATTTTGCCAGATGCTGCTCGTCGCCACGCATGACGTAAAGCCGCGCCTCCTCGGTGCGCTCATCCGCGATGATTTCCAGTTCCTCGGCCAGATCGCTCACATCGAGATGATCCTGGATTGCCGCCCTCTCCTGAGAAGCGCTTCGGGCTGACAGAATGAAAGTGGTCGCCGATACCGTCGTGAGTATCAGGGTCACGGCATAAGCCAGGTTCGTGATGGTACTAAGTCGCATGATGGCGCCGTCTGCTTGCCGCGCGGTCTTGAAAACCTCAGCGGCGGGTCCGATTCCAGAGTCTGGTTGTTCTAGGACATATCGTCAAACGCGAAATCAGCAAGCGGTTAACCATCGATTTTATCTGTCGCGCGGTACACCGGAACGTCGCGGATCCGGAGGCTTTTGAAAAGCTCGACGCCACACCGGAACTATATTTCACGCGGCATCACGAAGTCGTGAAACCTTTCAACGCATCGTTCGTTTAGCGCCCATGATCGACAAAGACGCAGGACCGAAACCGGTCGTTGGTGCCGACGAGACTGGCACCCAAACCGCATCCGCAAAGGATGCTCCTGACACCGATGATCCGCCTCCGCCGGAAGAGATGGAACCTGCGTCAGACTTGACCCCGGAACAGGCGGAGGAGGTTCGCAGGAAATATCTGCTGAAACGCTTCTGGATCAGCGCCCGGGGTTTCTGGAGCCGGCGTGGTGATGCGCTCGCGTGGCCGTTCACGCTCGGCCTATTGGTGATGATCGGTATAAATGTCGGCTTTCAGTACGGCATCAACATCTGGAATCGCGGGATTTTCGACGCCATCGAAAAACGGGACGCGTCGACGGTTTATTTTCTCGCCTCCATATTCCCCCCGCTGGTCCTGGGTAGCGTCTTCATCGTCACCTCACAGGTTTATGTGAGAATGCGTGTTCAACGGCGCTGGCGTTCCTGGCTCACGAAGGCGCTCGTCGGCAGGTGGATCGCAAATGGCCGATACTATCAGCTGAACCTGATCGATGGTGACCACCAAAATCCCGAAGCGCGGCTCTCGGAGGATATGCGCATAGCAACGGAGGCGCCGGTGGACTTTGTTTCCGGTGTCATCGCCGCCTTCGTGTCTGCCTCCACCTTCATCATTGTCCTGTGGACGATTGGCGGCGCTCTGACGCTGTCGATCGGCGGTATATGGATCACGATCCCCGGTTTCCTTGTCGTCGCGGCCGTCATCTATGCCACCATCACCTCGACATCCATTGCCTTCATCGCCCGCAATTTCGTCAAGGTTTCCGAAGTCAAAAACCAGGTCGAGGCGGAATTCCGTTACACGCTCACGCGCGTCAGGGAAAATGGTGAGAGCATCGCCCTGCTTGGCGGCGAGGAAGAAGAAAGAAGCGATCTCGACAAGAGGTTCGGCAATGTTCGGCGGCAGTGGCGTCTCGTGGCGCAGCAATATATGCGCACAACGGTCGTCTCGAATGGCTCGATGCTGATTGCGCCCGTCGTACCACTTCTTCTGTGTGCACCCAAGTTTCTCGATGGAAGCATGTCGCTCGGCGAAGTTATGCAGGCCGCTTCCGCTTTCACGATTGTTCAGTCCGCGTTTGGCTGGCTGGTCGACAATTATCCGCGTCTCGCCGACTGGAATGCGTGCGCCCGGCGTGTTGCCTCGCTGATGATGTCGCTCGATGGCCTCGAACGGGCCGAAAAGAGCGATACGCTCGGCCGGATCATGCGCGGGGAAACGAAAGGCGAGACGATACTCAGTCTCAAGGATGTTTCCGTTTCTCTGGGCGACGGAACGGCCGTCGTCAAGGAGACGGACGTCGAAATCGGCGCGGGTGAAAGAGTATTGGTCGCGGGGGAATCCGGGTCAGGCAAGAGCACACTGGTCCGAGCCATTTCAGGTCTCTGGCCTTGGGGTGGAGGCAGCGTGAATTTTCGCGCCGAGAGCCGGCTGTTCATGCTGCCGCAAAGGCCATACATCCCCGCTGGTACCCTTCGTCGCGCTGTCTGCTATCCGCAGCCAGCCGAAAGCTGGACCTCTGAAGAGATTGGCGCTGCGCTCGACAAGGTCGGTCTCGCTCAGCTCAAGGACAAGATCGAAGAAGAGGCGCCCTGGGACCAGACGTTGTCGGGCGGCGAAAAACAACGGCTGACTTTCGCGCGCCTGTTGCTGAACGCACCTGATATCATCGTCATGGACGAGGCGACGGCCGCTCTTGACGAGAAAAGTCAGGAAAAGATGATGCAGACGGTGATCGAAGAACTGCCCGATGCCACGATCATCAGCGTGGCGCATCGTGCCGAACTCGAAGCCTTTCACAGCCGGAAAATTACACTGGAACGTCGGGACGGCGGCGCCAAGCTTGTCAGCGACATTGAACTCATTCCACGGAAGGCAAGAGCGGGTTCCATGCTTCGCAGAATGGTCAAGCGCAAGTGAGTCGATCCGAGGTTTTTGACCTAGAGCCTAATCTCATATGCAGTGTCGTGGGTGGCTACAAACGCCTCTCCAGACGCCGTCACCCAGCCGCGGAACATGCCCGATGTATTGTATGGAGCGGCAATGCCGCCCTCTGCATCGATCGCCACAAGACCGGCACCGATATCATGGGGAGCCAGATCCTTGTGCACGAGATTGCCGGCAGCGGTCTGCAGGTCCTGCCCGAGATAAGCGACGCGGGACGCGATCTCGTGGCCAACGACATAACGGATGAAAAACTCACCTTTGCCGGTGCCGGAAACCGCACAGGCCCCGTCACGCGCATAGGTGCCGGCGCCGATCACCGGGCTGTCACCCACCCGGCCATCCGGCTTGTTGGTATAGCCGCCGGTGGAGGTGGCAGCGGCAAGGTGCCCCGCCGCATCGAGTGCAACCGCACCCACGGTTCCGTGCTTTTCGTTTTCCGTCGCTTCCGTACCGGTGGCTGCATGGCGCTTCATGGCCGCCAGCGCCTCGAGGCGTTTTTGCGTGGTGAAATAGGATTGGGGTTCTGTGGCCAGACTCTTTTCCTCGGCAAAGCGATCCGCGGCCTCTCCCGTCAGATAGACGGCCCGTTCATCCACCATCAGCGCGCGGGCCGCCTTCACCGGGTTGCGAATGGCGCGGGATGCGCTGATCGCGCCTGCCGCCAGCGTAGCCCCGTCCATTATCGAGGCATCAAGCTCGTGAATGCCGTTTTCGTTCAGTGCTGCCCCGTGGCCTGCATTGAAATGCGGGCTGTCCTCCATGACGACGACCGCCGCCTCGACGGCTTCGAGCGCGGTGCCGCCCGCCTTCAGCACGCCATAACCGGCGCGCAATGCCGCTGCCAGATCATCGCGGGCCGCAGCCCATTCCGCTGCCGTCATGCTGTCTTCGGGCATCACGCCGCAACCACCGTGAATGGCCAGTGCGATCTTCGTCATATGCTCACTCCCTCGTCGCCCCACTCTGGCAGGGCCTCTTACAATCAATGAAAGGCGATATCGCCGATGACCCGCACGCGAACCCGCCGCGCGCCGCCAGGAAGATAGGCAATCGGGATATCCTCCACCTCAAGCGTCTTGAGGCTTGCCCGCCCGGCGCCAGACGCGACTGCCGCGTTCTGCGCTTCGGTCTCGGCTTTCGCAAGGGCCTCGTCACGGCTCAGGCCGGAAAAGACCTGGTCGACTTCGCCGGAAACCTGCGCCATGGCCGCGCCGAGCGCATTGGCAACGCCGGCATTTTCCACACGCAGCACTTCCGACGCACCCGGAACCATCTCGGGGATCAGGAATGCCCCACCGCCGACCGCAACCAGCGGCACGTCTTCGGCTGATGTCTTCATCTGGTCGAAACTGTCGGCCACCATGTCACGGATGCGTTGAAGCGTGGCCTGCACGAATGCCGGATCGAGGTCTTTCACGCGGTCGCGGTCGCCCATCTCGATCAGGCCTGCGGCAACGGCGATATCCGATGTCGTCAGTGTCTCACCGCCGAAAACGCGGGCTTCCGTCAGGATGCGGTACCCGACCGAGCGCGGGCCGATCTTGCCCGTCTCAGGATCGACGATGGTGCCGCCGCCGAGCGCAATCGGCAGAAGATCGGGCATACGGAAGAGCGTGCGTACCCCGCCAATATGAACGATATTGTTCGCCTCCCGCGGAAAACCGCCAACAAGGCAACCGATATCGGAGGTGGTGCCGCCGACATCCACCACCATGGCATCGGAAAGCCCGGTGAGGAAGGCTGCGCCACGCATGGAATTGGTCGGGCCTGAAGCGAAACTGTGCACGGGGTTGGCGGTGGCCACATCCGCGAGCGCCACGGTGCCGTCATTCTGGGTCAGATAGAACGGCGCCTTCACGCCCGCTTCGCGCAGCGCATCCGAAAATGCCTGAACCGTGGTCTTGCCAAGCGTTTGCAGCGCTGCGTTCAGAAGGGCGACGTTCTCGCGCTCCAGAAGCCCGATGCGGCCAAGCGTATGGGAAAGCGTGATGCGTGCATCAGGAATGACCGAACGGACGATCTCCGCCGCCTTGACCTCGCACTCCGTCGTTAGCGGCGAGAAGGTTGCCGAAATGGCGATGGAGGTGATGCCCGCATCGCGGATCTTCATCGCCGCTTCACGGATTTCATCGGGAACCATCGGCACCAGCGGGCTGCCGTCATATTCATGGCCGCCGTGGACCATGAAGATCAGCGGATCGACGGCATCACGCAAATCCTTAGGCCAGTCACACATGGGCGGCAGCGAAGAACCCGTTGGCAAGGCAATGCGGATCGCCGCAACCCGCTCAAGCCGGGCGCGTTCCACCACCGCATTGGTGAAATGGGTGGTACCGATCATCACGGCATCGATCGGCCGGTCCGCCGCGCCGACATGGCCCGCCACATGGGCAAGTGCCGCCTTCACGCCGGACAGGACATCCTGCGTGGTCGGGACCTTGATGGAAGCGACGATGGTGTCTCCATCGATCAGAACGGCATCCGTATTGGTGCCGCCAACGTCAATACCGATGCGTTTCATGGGAATACCGATCTGAAGTCAATGTCATAACCGAAGGCGCGCGGACCGACGGCGGCGATGCCGGCAGGTGTCGTCAAAAGTTCCGGCGCGGGCAGGGCGACAACCGTCACACGCTGGCCGTAACGCACCGATTCCGTGCCGATGGCGCCACCCGAGATGGTGTCGAGAAGGCAAAGCAGGTCCGGCGTCATGGCAACCGGCTGGCCGTCGCGGAAGGCGACCGCCCATTCGTTCTGGAAGGCGAGTTCCATGCGCGAACCACGGTCGGCATCAATGCCTTCGATGGTGGTGCTGCCGCGCAGGAAACCACCCGTGGTCTCGCGGGCGACATCCACCACCTTGCCGCGGAACAGCTGCTTGCCGCCCTCGTGGTCGAGAACCGCCTGGACGGGGTCGTCATGGCGCGCACGCGCCTCCATCACAGCGCGCCCAAGGTCAGTCGCCTTGGTGACGGTGTAATGAATGCCCCATTCCTTCACTTCCTTGCCGGTGCGCGGCGCCTTGCAGGTGGCGGCTGTGGAGCCGACTTCGGTGCAGACCTTGCGCGAGATGCGCTCCATCCATTTCCAGGAGGCGGCCCGCGTTACGATCACCTCATTGTCGCGCACATCGACCAGCGACAGCGGAAACATCGGCAGGTTGCCGATGGCGAAGGATGTCATCTGCGCTTCGGGATAGGCGCGTCCCATGGCATCGGCATTCACGACCGGCCGGTCGAGCACGGCGGCGGCGAGGAAGGACGACAGCGCGTTCGAACCACCGATTTCAACGCTCATGATCGCCCGGAACGGCTTGCCGAGATAATCCTCCATCACCTCGACAGCGCGGGCGAGATGCACCGGATCCCCCAGCCTCTCCTGACCGACAAGCGGCGCGCCCATCTTGGAGACGACAGCAACCATATCGTCATCGGCAAGCGCCATCGGGTCCATCACCTTCACCCGTCGTCCCTCGGCATAGAGGCGGCGCAGATTAAGCGTCGAGATATAGGGATTGCCGCCACCGCCCGTTCCCAGAATCCAGGCGCCGGTGGCCAGAGGTTCGATATCGTCTTCGGAAAATTCCTGGATCATGCGTCATCCTCGGGCATGCCACAGCCGTTCCGGCCGCAAGCGATGCTCCTTCCCTTTGAAGTTCCAAGTCTGGCCAACCCCGCCTTTATGGCGGGGCCGGTTTTCATGAGGCGGAGATCACTCCGCCTTGCAGTCCCAATGGAAATTGGAGAAGTTCAGGTCCCAGCTCTGCATGGGAATGAACTCGTAACCCTGAAGGCACTTGTTCGCCGCATAACGGCGGTTCGGCGCGACTGCCCAGACGTCCGGCTGAAGGTCGGCGATCTTCGTCTGCAGTTCCTTGTAGGTGGCGTTCTGATCGTTGACATCGGTGGTGGCGCGAACCTTGTCGATCAGGCCGTCGATTTCCGCATTCTGCAGCCATTCCATCGACATCCAGGTGCCGGAAGCCTTGGAATGATACTGGTTGTAGAACATCGCGTCCGGCGACGGATAGGTCGGCGAAATGTTCACCTGCGTCGATGCCGGCGTGGTTTCCGGCTTGGAAGACAGCTCGACGATACGGTTCCAAGGCTCCGGCTTGATATCGAGCGTGATACCGATCTGCTCGAGGCTGGACTGCAAGAGCAACGCCACTTCGGCCTCGAAGGCGAGCGACGCGACATAGCTGTTGACCAGCGTGATCTTCTGGCCGGCATATTTAGACTTGGCCAGCTCTTCCTTGGCTTTTTCAAGGTCGTAGACGCCCGGCTGGATGTCGCCGTTATGCGCATCCTTGAACGCGTCGGAAAGCGGTCCCTTCATATCGAAGCCCGGATAGATCACTTCCTGGATCGTCTTGTAGTCGGTCGCATAGGCGATGGCGCGGCGCACGTGAACGTCGTCGGTCGGATAGACCTTGGTGTTGAGCTTGATGACGAAACCGCCGGCGGTGCGGGTCTGGATCAGCTTGTAACCCTTCATCCGGCCGATGGATTCATAGGTGTCATTGCCAAGACCGTGCGAGGAAAGGCCGAGTTCGCCCTTTTCCGCCAGCGCCTTGACGGTGGCGTCGTCGCTGGTCTGCACGAAGCGCACTTCATCGATCGGCTTGCCCTTCGTCCAGCCGAGGAAATAATCGGCATTGCGGGCGATGACCATATCGGCGGAACGATTGTAGCTGACGAGCTTGTAGGGACCGGAACCGGCGGAATGTTCACCCACATAGGCTTCGCCCCATTTGTCTTCCGGCTTGGCATTGGCTTCGATCAGCGTCTTGTTCATCGCCATCATCAAGGGCGTTGCCGCCATGAAAGGCGAGAATTGGCGCTCGATCTTCATGACCAGCGTCGCGTCGTCCGGCGCGGTCACGTTTTCAGGCTTGAGCACGCCGACGATGAGGTTCGAAGGGCCCTTGTTGATGCCGAGCAGGCGCTGGATCGACCAGACGAGATCGGCAGCCTTTACCGCCGTGCCATCCTGAAACTTCGCATCGTCGCGCAGGTGGAAGGTGTAGGTCAGGCCATCTGGCGAAATCTCCCAGGATTTCGCCAGATGTGGCACGATCTCGCCCTTGGCGTTCACCGTGGTCAGACCGTCATACATGTTCACGATGGCCATGTAGCCGGTGTAATCAGTCACCTTCGCCGGGTCGAGCGAGCTGAATATCTGCATGGTGTTGACCGCAACCGACACCTTGTCTTCCGCAAGGGCTGCGGAAGAAACAAACGGCAGTGCGAGCGCCGTGCCAAGCGCCAGCGCGGCGAGACGGGAAGAAAGTACAGGCATTTTCATTATCGTTCTCCTCTTTATTGCGGGTCATTGGCCCCGCTTATGGTTAGGCAGCCTTGCTGACCGGAACGGGCAGCGGTGAGAAAGGAATGTCCGGGTAACCGAAGGCCGCCGGCCCGACGACCTCAAGCGCGCGGGCGCTGCGCAGCAGGTCATGGCAGGGGATGGCGATGACGGCCACGCGCTGGCCATAACGCAGCACTTCGGTGGTGATCGGATAACCCGTGTCGACATCGAGCAGGACGATCAGGTCGGGAACCGTCACTTCCACCTTGCCGTCACGGGAAAACAGCAGGAACTCGTTCTGGATGGCGACGCCAGCCGTCTGGCCGGCGCAATCGTCGAAACCGGACAGCGTGAGATCGCCAACCGCAAAACCGCCGCGCAGGTGGCGCTTCAGATCGGTGATCTTGCCGTTGAAGATGCGCCGTCCGCCTTCCAGCGCGCAGACCGCGGCAATCGGGTCTTCCTGCTGTTTGCGGGCCCGGATCACCGCTTCGCCGATGGCGATCGCCTTGGTGTAGGTTTTCGGAATGCCGTACTGGTGCACGTAATGCGCCTGCATCGGCGCGGTCGCCAGCATCGCGCCGCCGCCCTGCGAGACGACGCAGGCGCGCGCCATGCGCTCGTGCCAGACTTCGGAAACGGCATGGCTGAAGATGACGGCATTGCCGTGCAGATCGCACATCACCGATGGCGTGGAACTATGACCATAGATGGAGAAGGTGGTCATCTGCATTTCCGGGAAAGCCCGGCCCATGCCGTCGCAATCGAGGATCGGCAGGCCACCCAGCGCCGCTGTCACCAGCGGGTTCATGGAATTGGAACCGCCGATTTCCTCGCAGACGATGGCGTCGACCGGCGTGCGGATCAACTCCTCCATCGCCCGCAGGCAACGCAGGCCCTCACGGCCTTCGCGAATTCGCTCGACGCCGACAACAGGCGCGCCGATGCCGCCGATCGACATGCAGAGAGCGTCGGGCTCGATGGCATCGGTTGCGAGGATCTTCATCTCGTAACCGGCCTTCATGGCCTCCAGCGCCAGAAGCTTGCCGAGATACGGATTGCCGCCGCCGCCCGTGCCGAGAATGCCGGCACCGATTTCCAGCGCGTCGAGATCTTCACGGGTCAGCGTCCGCAATGCCGCTTCGTCATATTTCAGCTTGCGTGTCTCAGCCATGATTGGCTCCCATTTCTCCAACAACTTTCACATGAATGCGGGTGGCATTGCCGGGCAGGTAGGCAAGCGGCATGTCCTCGCGCTCGATGACTTCCAGCGTTTCGGCAATCGCACCGGCGGCAATCGCCTTCTCGCGTGCCTCGGCCTCGGCCTCTGCAAGCGCGCTCTCGCGCGTGCGTCCGTCCACCAGCGAGAAGACCCGGTCGGTCTCGCCGCTGATCTGCGCGATCGCTGCGCCAACGGCATTGGCCACCGCGAAATTCTCAGGCCGGATGACTTCGAGGTCACCGATCCGATCCGGCATCAGGATGGAGCCGCCGCCAACGGCAATCACCGGCACCGGTGACGACGAGATGCGGCTGCGCTCCACGCAGGCCTCGAGCATGTCGTTGATCTTGCCGACCGCCGCATCCACCAGCTTTTTGTCGAGGCTGGAAACCAGCGCCTTTTCGCCAACATCCGCTTTGCCGGAGGCAACCGCGATATCGGTTGCTGTCAGGGTCGAGCCACCGAAGCAGAGCGCCTCGCGGCGGACGCGGTAACCGACGGATTTCGGGCCAACGGTCAGGCCGTGGTCACCATTGACCACCAGCGAACCACCACCGAGACCGATGGAGAAGACATCAGGCATGCGGAAATTGGTGCGCACGCCGCCAATATCCACCGTGGTCGAGGCCTGACGCGGAAAACCGTGCGACAGCGAACCGACATCGGAGGTGGTGCCGCCGACATCCACCACCACGGCATCCTTGAGGCCGGTGAGGAAAGCCGCACCGCGCATGGAATTCGTCGGGCCGGACGCGAAGGTAAGCACGGGGAAACCGCGCACCACATCCGCCGCCATCAGCGTGCCGTCGTTCTGCGTGATGTAGAACGGGCAGGTGATGCCCGCCGCCTTCAGCGCCTCGCCGAAAGCCGCAACGGTGCGGTCGGCCAGCGACAGCAGGCTGGCATTCATGATTGCAGCACTTTCACGCGCAAGCAGGCCGTGACGACCAATATCCTTGGACATCACCACCGGCAGGCCGGGGCAGCGTTCCTGCAGGATTTCCTTCGTCCGCAGCTCCATCGCATCATTGATGCCGCTGAAAACGCAGGTGACGGCAGCGGCCTTCAGGCCCTTGGCACGGATATCGGCGGCGATACGGACGATCTGATCCTCATCGAGCGGCGAAATCTCGCGGCCGTCGAATTCGTAGCCGCCGCGCACCTGGTAACCGTGGTTGCCGACGATTTCCTTCAGATCATCGGGCCAGTCGACCATGGGCGGCAGGCCGGCGCCGGAAGGCAGCCCGAGACGGATGGCGGCCACCTCATCCATATGCCGGCGCTCGATCACCGCATTGGTGAAATGTGTGGTGCCGATCATTACGGCGCCGATGCGCGCCCGGTCGATGCCCGACGCCTCGATGACCTTTTCAAGGGCTTCGATGACACCGGATGTCACATCCTCTGTCGTGGAGGCCTTCACCCCCGCCAGAACGGTTTTATCCTGCAACACAACGGCATCGGTATTCGTGCCGCCGACGTCAATTCCAACGCGATACACGTCAGGCTCCTCTTTCATCAATCGGTCGTTTTTACGAGGAAGCGCATGCGCTCTTCCTCGGTCACGGTGGGTTTGAGACGTTCTTCCTCGTCGGTGACGACGGGGATGGCCGCGATCAGGGCGCGGGTATAGGGATGCGACGGCTCGGCGAAGACCGCCGACGTCACGCCCTCCTCGACAATCTCGCCGCGCAGCATGATGGCAATGCGCGAACAGAAATTGCGCATCAGCGACAGGTCATGCGAGATCATCAGATAGGTCAGGCCAAGCTCATCGCGCAGCTGCAGCAGAAGGTCGATCACCGTCTTCTGCACGGAGACATCGAGTGCCGCAGTCGGCTCGTCGAGGATGAGGATTTTCGGTTCTGCCGCGAGCGCCCGGGCAATCGCCACGCGCTGCTTCTGGCCGCCGGAAAGCTCGTGCGGATATTTACCGAGATAGGATTGCGGCAGCCGCACCAGCCCCATCAGTTCCTGCATGCGGCTTTCACGCGCCTGCCCGTCCATGCCGATGGATTTCAGCGGCAGTGCCAGCGTCTGTTTCACCGTGCGCTTCGGATTAAGCGAAGTACCCGGGTTTTGATAGACGATCTGCGTCAGCCGCTTGCCACGCTCAGGTGCCGGGGCGTCGATGACAAGATTGCCGGAGGTGGGGCGCGAAAGGCCCATGATCATGCGCGCAACCGAGGTCTTGCCGGAACCGGATTCGCCCGCAAGGCCGAATACCTCGCCCTGCTTCAGCGTCAGGTTCACGTCGCGCACGGCATGGTAGCCATTGCGCCTGCCGTAAATCTTGTTCAGGCCTTCGATGGTGATGATCGGCTGCCGCGTGCTTTGCGCGAGATCCGTGACACGCGAGCCATAGAGCGGCGGCACCGCATCCAGCAGCGAACGCGTATAGTCCTTGGCGGGACTATGCAGGATTTGCGTGCAAGGTCCTGTTTCAACGATATCGCCGTGATGCATGACCACGACCCGGTCCGCCACCTTGCGCACGACGCCGAGATTGTGGGTAATCATCAGCAGCGCCATGTTTTCTTCGGCAACCAGCTGGTTGATGAGGTTGAGGATTTCATCCTGCGTCGTCACGTCAAGCGCAGTACCCGGCTCATCGGCGATCAGGAGCTTAGGCTGATGCAACAGGGCAAGCCCGATCAGCACACGCTGGCGCATGCCGCCCGAAAGTTCGGAGGGATAGGCATTCATCACCCGCTCGGTATCGGCAAGCTGCACCCGGCGCAAAACGGCTGCGATGCGGTTGCGGCGCTCTGCCTTGGACGAATTGATACCATCGCGTTTGTCGGCAAAGCGCATGACATCATCGAGATGGGTGCCGATCTTGAAGACCGGATTGAAGGACGATAGCGGGTCCTGCATGATCAGCGAAAACGCCGTTCCCTTCAGCCCCTCACGCTCTCTGCGCGGCAGGGCAAGCACATCCCGGCCATCGATGACGATCGCGCCTGATGTGATCGCGGCATTCTTCGGCAGGGTGCCGATGATCGCCTTGGCGGTGACCGATTTGCCCGATCCGGTTTCGCCGATCAGCGCCACGCGCTCGCCGGCGGCTACCGTGAAGGCGACGTCGCGCAGCACCTGCCGGGTACGGCCGTAATTGGTGAAGGTGACGTTGAGGTTTTCGACCTTGAGAAGCGGTTCAGTCATGGCCTTAGCTTTCCACGTCGAACATGTCGCGCAGGCCGTCGCCCAGCAGATTGAAACCCAGCGTCACGTAAAGCACGGCCGCACCGGGGCAGAGCACTTCCCACCAGAAATCCGGCATGAACTGGCGCCCGTCGGCAACCATCGATCCAAGGTCGGGTGTCGGCGGCTTGACGCCGAAACCGAGGAAGCTGAGCGTCGCGCCGAACAGGATGACGAAGGCGGCATCGAGCGTCGTCTTGACCGATATGACCGAGACGCAATTGGGCAGGATTTCGCGAAAGAGAATGTGCAGCGGCCCTGCACCGGCAAGACGCGCCGCCTCGATGTAATCTTCGGATGCAATGGACTTCGATACCGAATAGATCAGCCGCGCATGCCAGGTCCACCATAGCAGCGTGATCGCGATCATGGCATTCATCAGCGTCGGTTCCAGGAGGTTGGAAACTGCGAGCGCCATGACGAGCGGCGGCATGGCCAGCATCACATTCGTCAGGCCGCTGATGAGTTTTTCAATCCAACCGCCGAAATAACCGGCGACGAGGCCAAGCACCGTGCCAACAGGTACCGAAATGCCGAGCACGCCGATGACGAGCAGCAGAGAAACACGCAGCCCGAATATGGTACGGGAAAAGATATCGCGCCCGGCCTTGTCGGTGCCGAACCAGTGCTCCAGATCCGGCGGCATATGGCGGGCGCGGAAATCGACGACCGCACCGATATGTTTCGGATAGGGCGTGAGCCATGGCGCGAAGACCGCCAGCACCAGCACCGACAGAAGGATCAGCGAGCCGATGACCGCTGCCGGATTGCGGCTGAAGCGATACCACATCATGTAACCGGCGCTTAGACCGCGATCGGTGGGTTCGAGCATTTTCATATCAGCCATCAGCGAGCCTCCTTGCGGCGCAGGCGCGGGTCGATGATCGAGATCAGGACGTCCACGATCAGGTTCGCAACGATGAAGAACAGGCCGGCCACCAGCACCACGGCGGTCACGGCATTGAGGTCTTTTTGCAGGATGGCGTTCAGCCCGTAGGAGGCGAAACCGCCCCAGGCGAAAACCATTTCGATCACGAAGGCATTGCCGATCAGAGACGCAAATTCGAGACCCATGATCGTCAGCGGCGCGATGGAAGAGAGTTTCAGCAGGTAACGGAAGATGATGACCCGCTCCGGCACACCGAAACTTTGCAGGGTCAGCACATGGTCCTTGCGCTGGTTTTCAATCATCGAGGAGCGGGTAATGCGGGTGATCTGGCCGATGCCGGCCATGGAAAGCGCAAAAGCCGGAAGCGCGAGATGTTTCAGCGCATCGAGCACGACGTCGAAACGTCCGGCCAGCATGCCATCCACAAGGATGAAACCGGTCGGGCCGCCTTGCCAGCCGAGCGAGTGATCGAGCCTGCCTATGATCGGCCAGCCGGAGAGGAACCGGGCGGCCAGCAATTGCAGCGTGATGGCGAAAAGAAAGCTCGGGATCGTGACGCCAGTCAGCGACAGGATACGGCCGATATGGTCCAGCGGCCGGTCGCGGTAATGTGCGGTGATGACGCCGAGCGGGATGGCGACGGCAAACATGAAGATGACAGAGACCAGCACCAGCTCGACGGTGGCGGGAACCGTCTGCGCCAGATCGGTGGTGACGGGACGCTGGGAAACCAGCGAGAAGCCCAGATCGCCATGCAGCGCATTGCCGATATAATCGAGATATTGGACGGCGAGCGGCTTATCGAGACCCATCTGTCCGCGCAGCGCATCCACCTGCTCCTGCGTTGCAGCCGGCCCCAGCGCCATACGGGCGGGATCTCCCGGCACCACGCGGGCGAGCACGAAAATCATGACGGACAGGGCAATCATGACCAGCACGAAGGTGCCGAGCCTGTTCAAAATCGCGATCAGCGGATGTTGCTGCATCGGTGGAACGTTCCTTGTGCATCGGTTGGCTGAGCACAAGTTTTCATCGTCAACGCATTTCAACAATCTCCAAAAGGTATAGTTTTTTGAAAGATTGGTATAGGTTTTAGTGCTTAAATCTTTTATCCCTCGTGAATGATGCTTTTGCCCCGTACCCACCTTTGCCGTCGTATCGCCCGCGAAACCGTGGGCGTCATTTTCCTGCGGGCCCCGGCAGGAGCGGGAAAAAGCGTGCTGCTGGAGATGCTCGCGCAGGAACTGGGCACCACCATATGCCGCACCCACCAGCCGCGAAGCGACGAGGTGGCGGATGGCTGCCTTCTGTGGGATGTGCCGGTTTTTGCACGGGCAGCGCGTATGCCTGCCGGCATCCTGGAATCGGTGCGTTTTGTGGTCATCGCCTGCCGCCCCGATCAACGGATCAGCGGGCTGGCGCGACAAATCCTGCATCGCGGCTCGCTCACCATCGGACCGGATGAACTGGCGCTGGGGAACGATGAAGCCGAAAGCCTGCCATTCGAACAACGACGCATCGCCCTTGAGGATTTTGCGGGATGGCCGGCCTTCCTGGCGTTGGCCCGGCACCCGGATGAAACGCTGTGCGCTGAGTATCTGCGGGAAAACTACCTGCCGCATCTTTCTCCCGCCCAGACGGTTGAGCTTTGCTTCTGGCTCGAAAATCCGTCTGTGGAACCCAGGGCGGAGTGGACAGAATTGCTCCCACCGTTCCTCACCCGACGTCCCGAACATCATCCCACGCTCATACGACTTTTGACCCTGGCCGCACGGGACCGTCTCGCCACCTTGCAGGCCGGTAGCGCCGTGGTGGAGGTCGCGTCCGCTTTTGAAAAGGCAGGGAAGTCGCTTGCGGCGATGGCGATGCTGCTCGACCGGGGCTATGAGACACACGCCGCACAAATGCTTGAACGCGCGCATGGCCGTGAACTGATCTACCGAAGCAGCGTCGACAGGTTTCGTGAGATCATCATGCGGTTTTCACAGGATATGATCGCGACGAATGAAACCGTGCTTTTTGCCGTGACCCGCGCCCTGCTGAAACAGGGGGAGTTGCAGCGCGTGCGGCATCTGGTCGGCAAAAGCCTCGGGTCGGACTATCTCGATCCGCTGAAAGTGCTTTCCCGGGACTCGCGGTTTTCTTTCGCCGCCCGAACCTTCCGGCTGAACCTGATGATCGCCGAGGACCTGACGCCCAACGACGCGATGATAACGCGCCTCGGCGAATTCATGGCCGATTATCCGTTGGACGATCACGGCAAGTGGGCGGCTTACTACAATGCGTTGCTTGAATTCGAAATCCGCCGCCGCAATTTTCGCGAGGCGGAGGCCGCTGCCGCCCGCGCCCTCATCTGTCTGCGCAAGATGGGCGGGCAGCCTTTGCTTGAATTCTTCATCCACCTGCACCAGATCGTGCTGCGGCTGATGAGCGGTGACGTGCTTCTGGCTCGCCGGGCGGCGCAGGAGGCGCGCGCCAGGCTGGAACAGGTGCCGCATGATGCCGCGCAGGAGTTCCGGATGTTGCGGCTGGCGGAGGCCTGTCTCGCCTATGAGGCGGGAAAGCCGCGCGACCTGCTGCATTTCGTTGAGCACGAATTCGATCAATTCGCCGCCGCCGAAATCTGGCCGAGCCTGATGCAGTTTGCGTTGTTTTACGCCTCGCAGGTGCTCATCGACCATTTCCCGATGACCGTCCGTGCGGGTTTTCTGGACGGCCTTTGGATCCATCTGTCGGAAGGGCTTCAGTTTCATGCGATGATGGAGATCAGGACGGCCATCGCCTACCAGAATGCCAATCGCTGGGCGGATGCTGCGGCCACTCTTTCGGCAATCCGCATGCCGATGGGCCGCAACTGGGTGGAAAGTGCGCATGAAGATCTGTCGAGGCTGACGCGCCGTGACGAAATCGCCTATGTTATGGCGTGGCTGCGCGATGCCGTGCATCTCTTTACGCCGCGTGCCTATCTCTCTCGCCAGATAGACGCGATGATCGCCAACCCCAAGGTTACCAATCGGGAAAAAGTAGCACTCAGGATCTGGCAGAGTTATGCGGCGCATCAACGCCGCGACAATGCCGCTGCCCGGGCGCATATTCTCACAGCCCTTGAATCGGCGACCCGCCTTGGCTGCAGGGGTGTGTTGTCGGAGGAGCGAGTCTTCCTGTCCCCGCTTTTGAACAATCGTCGCATCCGCAGTTTCATCGAGACCTCTTCCGATGTCCGCACCGCACTGTCGATATTCGCCGACTCGGTAAACTCGCCGCAGGCACGCGCCCTGCATGGCGGGCTTTCCCAGCGGGAAGCGCAGATGCTTCAGCTGCTTGCCAGCGGTATGTCGAACAAGAAGATCGCGCAGACGCTGAACATCTCGGAAGTGACGGTGAAGTTTCACCTGGGCAACCTTTTCCGTAAGCTCGATTGCAAGCGGCGCTCCGAAGCCATTCGAGCAGCAAAGGCGCTGGATTGGCTTTAATGTGTCAGCGCTGATCTTCTCTGGTTAAATGTTCTGGAGCTTGTCTTTCGGTCATAAGTAATTCGAAAGTGACACAGACGGGGTTTTTGCCGCGCACCAGCCGCCCGCCGCTGATATGCTTGGTAAGATCGACCATAGAAATATCCAGCGTCGCTTGGTCACGGCCCACAGAGGAGTGGCCGATACGGCCATCGCGGATGAGGATTTCGCTGGCATACGCGGTGAGGCTCGTCCCGTCTTCATAATCCGCACCGATCAGGCTTCCGATACCATCGACTTCGGCCTCCCGGAGGCCAAATTGCGCGGCAGCCGTTTCAATTGCCTCGCAGATATCTGTATTGGGCCGCACCGTGCATAACAGCGCCCGTAATCCTGACGCTACGCGGCTGCGAGGTCGTGCGACTGGTGTGAAGAGGGGGAAATTGGTTTCCTCATCCTTCTGGACGTCGAGGATCGCCCCATCCAGCGCCAGCGCCTCAAGCGGCGTTTCCCCGGCAAATTCGGACTCGAAGGGTAAAAGATGCCCCATCGAGACAATGCCGTCAGCGCTTCTCCATGAACCATGGCAGTGCAGAAACGGCTTTCCATCGCGCCGGCCCATATGCAGGCCAGCATCGAGAATAATGCCATCGGGCATGGAAAAGGTTTGGCTATACCACGCGGCATGTGTGTCGTCTGGCGCCGCCGCGGGCATGACGTAATGCAGTCGCTTCATCGGCACGTTTTTCAGTCTGACGTAACCGCCCTCGAAACCCAGCTGCGCAAAGGCCTCACCAATCGCCTCATTGATGTTGAGGCCGGGACTTGCCGTCAGAGCGACGGGATGCGCGTGACAGCCGATTGCGCGAAAGCGTTCGGGCGTTATCGGGCCGGGATGGACGATCCGACGGGTAAGCGCTGATGTGCCCGTGTCGATCATACCGCAAGCCCGGCAGTAATGAACCCGCCGTCCACGGCAAGCACCTGGCCGTTGACGTAGCTCGCGTCCTCCGACACGAGGAACGCCACGGCGGAGGCGATCTCGTCCGTCCGGCCATAGCGATGCATGGGAACGCGGCTATGCCATTGGCTGCGCACATTCTCCGTATGAACGGCCTGGGTGAGGGGGGTATCCACAGGCCCGGGAGCAATCGCATTGACGCGGATGCCGGATTGCCCCAGTTCGTTTGCCATCACCATCGTGAGGAGATTGACCCCGCCTTTCGACGCACCATAGGCGCTGCGGCCGCGATTGCCGCACATGCCGGAGACTGAGCTGATATTCACGATGGAGCCGGCAATATCGCGCTCCAGCCAGTAACGCGCAGCGGCACGCGCTACCGCGAAGCTGCCGACGAGATTGACATCGACGATGCGCCGAAATTCCTCGACGCTGGTTTCGATGGAGAGCTTGTCGATGCCGATGCCGGCGCTGTTGACGACGGCCACCAGATCCCCGGCGTGACCCGTGCCGCCCGAGGTCAAGGCGGCGAAAGCCTGCTCAATCGATGCCTCGTCCGCCACGTTGCAGACGATGCCGCGCGCCCCATCGATGCCGAGCTTTTCGCAGGCTGCATCCAGTGCCTCGCGTTTGAGGTCCAGCAGCCAGGGTTGCCAGCCGCGGGCCATCAGAAGCTGTGCGGTGGAAAAACCGATGCCGGATGCGCCGCCGGTGATTGCGACAGCGCCTTTTGTCCCTGTCATCTGCTGTGTCATGCCGTCTCCTCCGGGTTGATTGCCATGTCGTCAGCCCGTCCGTTTTTCCTCGAAAGCCGGCATCTGGCCCCGTTTTTCCAGCTCTTCGCGGATCATTTTCTTGGTGATCTTGCCATAGGCGGATTTCGGCATGGCGTCCCAGAACACCACGGTTTTCGGCAGCTTGTAGCGGGCCATCTTGCCTTCGAGATAGGCTTTGAGGTCGATGCCTGCGATGTCCGCGCCCGCGCGCGCCACACAAACTGCCACGCCCACCTCGCCCCACACCGCGTCGGGCACGCCCAGAACCGCAGTCTCGCTGATATCGGGGTGCAAGAGGATTTTCTCTTCGATCTCCCGAGGATAGATGTTCGACCCGCCCGAAATATACATGTCGGAGGCGCGGCCGGTGATGTAGACGAAGCCGTTTTCATCTCGGTGGCCAAGGTCGCCGGTGCGAAACCAGCCATTGCGGAAGGCTTTGGCATTGGCCTCCGGGTTATCGTAGTAACCGGCGAAAACGGCAGGGCCGATCACGCAGATTTCACCGGTTTCGCCCGCACCAACCTCTTCGCCCGCCTCGTTCTGGATCTGGACTTCCATGCCGGTGCGGTCGAAACCGCAGGTGCCGACCCGCGCTTCTGGGCCGTCTTCGTCGCTATGGAATGCGGGAGGCAAAACCGTGATGTTGCCGGTGACTTCCCCAAGGCCGAAATATTGCACCAGTACCGGACCGAGCTTTGCCAGCGCGCGTTTCTGATCGGCGCGATACATCGGCGCACCGGCATAGATGACGTAACGCAGCGATGAATGATCGTACTGATCGACGGATGCGTCTTCGATCAGCATCTTGAGAATGGTCGGCACAGTGAAGACGTTGGTGATACGCCATTTTTCGATCAGCGCCCAGACGGCCGGGACATCGAGCCTTTCCGAAGCTGGAAGCACCGTTTTTGCGCCGTGCGCCACCTGGACCAGCTGATGGACGCCCGCGCCGTGTGAGAGTGGGGCGACAACGATGGATGCGTCGTCCGGCCCTGTTCCAGGCATCAGGTCGCAGAGATGGTTGGTAATGACAAAAGCCATCTGGCCGTGCGTCAGCACCGCGGCCTTTGGACGGCCGGTGGTGCCCGAGGTGAAGAAGAACCAGCAGGGGTCATCCCGGTTCACAGCTTCGCTCCTGACCCTCCGGCCCAGATGACGGGCGACGATCACATCGTAATCCTCACCGAATTCCGCAGCGCCGATTGAAATGGTGAAATCGATCGAGGCTGCCGCACGACTTGCCGTCGCATGATCGGGAAAAGCGCTGGCGCAGATCATGCCGCGCGCGCCGCTCGCTTTTGCCAGATAGGCGACTTCATCGGGGGACTGGCGGTAGTTGGTCGGCACCCACACCGCACCCACCCTGAAGCAGGCGAACATGGATTCGAACATCTGGTTGTTATTGGAAGACTGCACCAGAATGCGGTCTCCCTTCGTGACGCCGAATTCATGGACCAGCGCATGGGCCATGGCGTCGACCCGGGCTTCCATCTGAGCCCAGCTCCACGTCTTTTCGCCCCAGACGAATCCGACATGATCGGGGTTGCGCCGTGCTGCCTGGGTGAGGAAATGCGAGAGATTCATCACCCGCGTGGTGGAGGGCGTTACCCCGCCCGCGGGATGCTGCACGGCGCTGGAAATAGTCATTTCACGCGCTCCATGATCGACACGTAATTGGCAACCGCAGTGCCCCCCATGTTGAAGACGCCAGCCAGCGAGGCATTCGGTATCTGCATGTCACCCGCTTCGCCCATCAATTGCATCGCCGCCATGACGTGCATGGAGACGCCGGTCGCTCCGACGGGATGCCCCTTCGATTTAAGGCCTCCCGATGGGTTGATCGGCAGGCGGCCGGTCTTCAGCGCCGTGCCCTCCTGCACCACCCTATGGCCTTCACCGGGCTTCGCCAGCCCCATGGCCTCATATTCAATAAGCTCGGCGATGGTGAAGCAGTCATGGGTTTCAACGAAAGAGAGGTCATCGAGGGTAGCGCCCGCAAGCTCCAGCGACCCCGCCCAGGCGCGGCGTGCGCCTTCAAACGCCAGCGGATCGCGGCGGCTGAGTGCCAGAATGTCGTTGACATGTTTGCGTCCGCGGAAACCAATCGCGCGGTTGAGTGTGGCCGCAGTTTCCTCGTCGGCAAGAATGATCGCGGCAGCGCCATCGGAGATCAGCGAGCAGTCGGTGCGGCGCAGGGGGGCTGCGACATAGGGGTTCTTTTCCGATACCGTGTTACAGAACTCGAAGCCGAAATCCTTGCGCATATGCGCATAGGGGTTGACCGCGCCATTGGCATGGTTCTTGGCGGCAATCATCGCCAGTTCCTCGGAGCGGTCGCCATAACGCTGGAAATAGGCCTGGGCGATGCGCCCGAACTGGCCGGCAAAACCGCCGCTAATATCGGCCTCTTCCGCCCGGTAGCAGGCAGAGAGCAGAATTTCGCCAACCTCCGCCGTCGGTAGCGCCGTCATTTTTTCAGCCCCGACGACGAGTGCAATCCGCCCGCGTCCGGCCTCAATGAAATCCATCGCGCTGTAAAGGGCGGCCGATCCTGTCGAGCAGGCATTTTCAAACCGCACCGCCGGCGTATAGGCAAGCCGCTCATCGCCCATTGCCACCAAAGCGCCCTGAAAATCCTGCTTCGAGAAGCCGTTATTCATCACACCGACGAAAATGCCGTCGATATCGCCAGCGTCGATGCCGGCATGGTCCATGGCGGGCGCGACAACCGAGGCCATGAGTTGTTCGGTATTTTCAAGGGCCGATTTGCCAAAGGGCGAATGCGCCCAGCCGACGATCTGCGCTTTGCTCATTTGCTCGTTCTCCTTGTTTGCCGCTTCGTGTCGCCTTCGCCGCGCGTGCGGGCGCGGCTGGCCATCATTTCTGCGATACGTGTTTCGATGCGGGTCACTTCCTCGCGCAGCAGTGCTGCCAGTTCCGGCTGGCGCTCCGGCCGCATGCGGCTATCGACAGCGGCGATGCTCAGCGCGCCGGCAACCGTGCCATCGGGAGCGCGGATGGCGACGCCGATGCCCCAGGAATTTGAAAGTATGAGGCCGGGATTGAGCGAATAGCCGTTGGCTCGCGTCAACGCGACGTCGCGATACAGGCCATCGATGGTGATGCCGGGATAGTTCGCTGCGATGATCCCGCTATTGGCGGTGATAACGGCGTCCACTTCGGCATCCGGCAGGGCGGCAAGCATGGCTAGCGATCCTGCGCCGATACCGAGCGGGTGTTCGAAACCGGCCTGAAGCGCATGGGTTCGCACCGGCCAGGTGCCTTCCTCGCGGTATAGGCACAGCGCAAAAGTATCACGACGCACGGACAGGAAGCTTGAATCCTCGGTGCGGCGGGAAATGCGCGTCAGTCCGTCCTGCGCCATCTGCAGAAGTCCAAATCGGCGCGATGACAGGCTGCCGAGAACATAGGCTTCTTCGCCGAGATAATAACGCCGCGTTTCCTCGTCCTGCTCGACAAGGCCGGCGCGGATCAGCGCCAGCAGCAGGCGACGGGCCGTGGGCTTGTTCAATCCGCTTTCGGTAACGATGACCGAAAGCGCCACGCCGCGTTCCGCGTGTCGCCCCACCATGGAGAGCAGCGCCAGCGCCCGGTCCACCGCGCGCGCACCTGTCAGATCTTTCTCTACCGGGATCGTTGTTGTGGCCATATCAGGAAAATGCCCCCACGGCGCAACTCTGTCCGCCATCGACCGGCAAACAAATGCCGGTGATGAACTTCGCTTCATCGGATGCCAGAAAGGCGGCGGCGCGGGCTATATCGAAGGCATCACCCATGCGGCCCACCGGCACTGCGGCATTGCGCGCCGCCACCATATCTTCGACTGTCGCATATTGGCTGCTGATCTGCTTGTAGATCAGCGGAGTGTCGATCATGCCTGGCAGAATGCAATTGGCGCGAATGCCCTGCCGGGCATATTGCATGGCCAGCGCCACGGTCGCCTGGTTGACGGCGGCCTTCATCGCGTAATAGGCGAAATAAGGATAGCCGGTCCAGCGAATGGAGGCGAGCGAAGAGATGTTGACGATGGCCCCGCTGCCCTGCGCCAGCATCACCGGCAGCACCGCCTTGGCGGTGCGATAGACGGAGCCGATGTTGAGATCGACCGAGGCGCGAAAACGTTCCTCGTCCAGCTCGACCGGGCCGCCCATATGCGTCACACCGACGTTGTTGTGCAGAATATCAATGCCGCCAAAGGCCTCGCAGGTGCGGGCGACCGTGTCCGATACAGACTGCAGCACGGTGACATCGGCAGCGATTGCAAGTGCCTCGAAGCCTTCACCGCGAATGATCTCGGCGGTCTCTTCAGCGGCCTCGGCGGAGAGATCGACACAGGCCACGCGCGCGCCTTCGCGGGCAAACTGCATGGCGGCGGCCTTGCCATTGCCAAACCCCGGACCCGATGATCCTGCGCCAAACACAAGTGCGCGTTTTCCCCTCAGGCGACCTGTCAAAACAGTCTCCATTCCAATATCAGACATAAGCAAGTCGACCCCGCTGGAAGCGGGGCCAGTTGTTCAGAAGATCGATCAGGTCAGGCTTGCGCCGACGGCTTTTTCGAGAATGGCCCAGGCTTCATCGCCATATTTGCCCTTCCACTCGGAATAGAAGCCCGCTTCCTTCAGCGCGGCGCGGAAGAGCGTCGCATCCGTGTCGTTGAAGGTCATGCCCTTGGAAACCAGATCTTCCTTCACCGAGGCATTCAGCTTCGCCACATCGGCGCGTTCATCCTTGCCGGACTGGTTGAGGTTCTTGGCAACGATGGCGCGCAGATCGTCCGGCAGCCGCTCCCAGGCGCGCTTGTTGGCCAGGAACCAGAAACCATCCCACATGTGATTGGTCACCGAGCAGAACTTCTGCACTTCGAACAGCTTGGCGGTGGAAATGATTGCCAGCGGATTTTCCTGACCATCGACCACCCCGGTCTGCAGCGCCGTGTAGACTTCCGCGAAGTTGATCGAGGCAGGGGCCGATTTGAAGGCCTTGAACATCGAGGTCCAGAGCGGGCTTACCGGCACGCGGATCTTGAAGCTTTCGAGATCGGCCGGCGTGGCGATGGGCTTTGATGCGCTGGTGATCTGGCGGAAACCGTTATCCCAGATCGTATCCATGGCAACGAGGTTCTGCTTGGCGATTTCGCCGCGCACATATTTGCCGAGATCGCCATCCATGGCGGCCCAGACTGAATCATAATTCGGAAATGCGAAGCCGATGCCGCTGATCGAGGCGTTCGGCACCAGCGTCGACAGGATCAGCGGCGAAAGCGTGAAGAACTCGACGCCGCCCGAGCGTACCTGGCTCAGAACGTCCGTATCGGCGCCAAGCTGGCTGCTGGGGAAGATGCTGATATTGACCTGTCCGTCGGTTTCCTTGGCGATACGGTCGGCAGCCTCCTTGGCACGAATGTTCATGGGGTGCACGGCAGGCAGGTTGTTGGCATATTTGTAATTATACTGGGCAGCGCGGGCGCGCGATACGAAGGCGGTCGCCAGAACGGCGGAACCGGCGCCGGTAAGCATGGTACGTCTGTTGATATTCATTGCTTTTTCCTCCCAAAATAAAGCAGTCGTTTAATTGGCATGGCCGGGTCACCCGCCATGATCTTAGAGCAGAATGGTCGAAAATCCCGGAACTGCGGCAATTAACAGCAGGCCGATGACCATGGCCGCGAGATAGGGCCAGATGGCGCCCATGGCTTCATCCGGCGAGACGTTGCCGATCTTGCACGCGATGTAAAAGCCGATGCCGATGGGCGGGGCCATCAGGCCGATATTCATGGCGACCACCACAACCATCGAATAATGAATGTCGTTGATGCCGAGCGTGCGGGCGATGGGGAACATGATCGGTGCGAGCAGAACGATGGCCGGCAGTCCTTCCAGCACACAGCCCAGGATCATGAAGATCAGGATCGACACCACCATGTAGGTCATCCAGCCGCCCGGCAGATCGGTAATCATGGCGGTGAGCTGGAATGCGAAACCGCTCTGGGTCAGTCCCCAGGCCATGGCCGAGGCGCAGCCGAGGATCAGCAGGATCGCCCCGGACAAGGCGGCTGTCTCGACCAGCATCGAATAGAGTTTCCTCAGGCTGATACCGCCATAAAGCACCGCTCCGATGATCATGGCATAGAGCACCGCAATGGTGGAGACTTCGGTTGCCGTCGCCACGCCGCCGCCCACCAGGCTGCGGATGAGAAAGGGCAGAACGAGCGCGGGGGCGGCGACAAGGGCCGCCTTGCCAACCAGCGGCCACGGGGTGCGCTTTGCGCCTTCCATGTTTTCGTGCCGCGCCTTCCAGCGGGCGAGCACCGCCAGCACCAGAAGCAGCACCATGGCGATCATGAAGCCGGAGGTGAAGAGGCCGGCAATCGACACACCCGCCGCAGACCCAAGGACGATCAGCACGATGGAGGGCGGAACCGTATCGGCCATGGCGGCGCCGGTTGCCAGAAGCGCGATCATTTCCTTCGGCTTGTGGCCACGCCGTTTCATTTCCGGAAACAGCGCCGGCGCGACGGTCGCCATATCGGAAACCTTGGAGCCGGAAATGCCGGAGACAAGGAACAGCGAACCGAGCAGCACATAGGACATGCCCGCGCGGATGTGACCGAACATCGACGACAGAAGCTCCACGATCGCTCTGCCCATGCCGGTCGCGTCGAGCACGCAACCCAGTAGCACGAACACCGGCACCGAGAGCAGAATGATGCCCGACATGCCCTCATCCATGCGCCCGATCATCACGATCGTCGGAACCCAGGTGGTGAAGGTCAGATAAGCGAGCGTTCCAAGGCCAAAGCAGAAGGCGATCGGCACGCCCAGCACCAGAAACACCGCGACGAACAGACCGAGGAAGATCGCCAGATTGAGATTGCCGAGGGATTCCAGCACCGGCGATGCCAGATAGAGTAGGGTGGAGGCGACCGCGACGGTGGCGAAGGCGGCGATGATATCGCGTAGCTTTTCCCGTCTGAACAGATTGTTGAGAACCAGGAGCAGCATCAGGCAGGCGCCCACCGGCAGCGCCGCGGCGCGAAACGACATCGGAATATTCAGCGCCGCTGACGTGACCACCCATTCCTCGATGGCATATTCCATGGCGGGTTTGATAATTGCCGCAAGAAATGTCGCCACCAGCATCAGAGCCAGCGAATTGATGTAGCCGAGAACACGTTGCGGGAACATGTTGAGAAACAGCGTCAGGCGCAGGTGTTCGCTGCGATCGATCGCAATCGCCGCGCCCAGCATGGCAAACCACAGGAAGCACAGCGACGCCGTTTCATCGATCCAGACGATCGGCAGATGCAGCGCATAACGGGAGGTCACGCCAAGCAGAAGCAGGCCGATCATCACCGCCAAAAGCACGGCCGCAACCGCCTCGATGGGGCGCATGAACCACGAGCCCGTTACCGGGGCGGTATGCAACAACTCGCCGTCGAGCACAAAGACGTCGTCATTCGCGTTTGCGGTCATGGTCATCGGGCCTCCTCTCCCACAAAACAATCTTCGCAACGAAGATGTCCGTAAAACAGCATGTCCGTGCCACGACCGCGACATCAAGGCAGCTGTATTGCCAGACAGGCCAGACCCCTCCAAAAGCCTGAATGTATCGATACATATCCTCCACTATATGGACCGATACAAAACCATGTATTTGGGATACACAGGATATTTTGCAAAATCAACACGATTTAGGCATATTTATAAAGGTTATTCGCCGTTCTATTGGGTCCACATAGTGGATCATACTTTGTGCAGGCTTAGATTCAGGTTGCAAGGATGCGCCGCCCGCATGGCTTGCACCGGGATTTTCAGCTTGAATTGGTTTTGATGTCATTCTCTACGGCCGGTCCGGATTTTGGCTGTGTATGCCGGCACTTTTATTGGCGAAAGGGCGAGATTATCGCGCTTCCAGCGCAACTATCGCGACGCACCAGGCCAGGACGAGACCACGCCAACAAATTCCGCCTCATCAAAAACGCCGCTTCCCACCCAGGCCACGATCGCATCGGTCCGCACGAGAACCGCGCTCAACCCCAGCCGCCCCTCAGCATCCACGGCAAGGTAGACAGGCCGGTCTTTCCAACCTTCCACCAGCTTGCCAAGTCCTGGCCGCGCCTCGAAATCCAGCAACACCGCCCGGCCACCGCGCAAGTGCTCGTTCATCCGCGTCCCATCCGGAGGCGCAAAATCCGGCGCACAACACCCCACAAGCGCGGGACGTCCCCCAAGATCATTACGCAGACCAACACCCCAGACGCGCTCGGCGAAATAGGTCGTCCCATCGCGCGTGGCATCAAGATCGCGGATGATGGCATCCAGCGCCCGCGCGCTTCGGCCGGGCCGAGCAGCGCCTCACGCGCCATTTATGATGTTGCAGATACCCTCGCGAACGACGTTCTTGTCGGCGATCTGTCCGGCCTGGATGTTGAAGACAGCATCGATCCGCACAGCATTGCCTTTCTGCCGTGCCACCACCCGCAACGTCTGAATTCTGCCGCTGCCGCTGGTGTCCTGATGGGCATCGATCGAGGAGAGTGCCTTGTTTATCTGGATGCCGGAGAAACCTTCAGCCGCGACGGCCTGGGCAAGCTTTTGAAGAACCGCGGGTGCCTTGGCCTTCGGCAGTTCCTGCCATGACTTGTAAGAGACGGCGGTCACCATCGGCACGCCTGAAACGGTGAAGTTTTTCTCGCAGGATGCTGCGAAGGCAGGGCTTGAGAAGGCGATGAGGCCAAGGGCTGTGACAAGAGATTTCATTGTTATGATCCGATTGTTGGTGAAGGTTTCAGCTGTTGCCCGCGTCAGAACGACGACCTTTTTCCCCGGTAGGTCGCAGGCGGTGGCAGGGCTTCATGGGCCTGTGCCAGCGTTTCCAGCCATGTTGCCAGCCCTTCGGGAACGGCTTCGTTGCCGGCTTCCAGCGCCTCGATCCATGAGAGCTCGCATTGCAAGGCAGAGGCAATATTGATTGGCGTCCAGCGGATTACCCGCAGACATTCATTGAAGCGATCTGGCGACATGATGATTTGTTATGTTCCCCGTCATTTTCTTAGCGAAGCTCACTCACACGGCTGCGAGAGTCAATCTTTTTTGCAACTTTTGATGGCTTCTTTTCGACTCAGTAGTTGCATCCGCCGCCGGTTGCGGAGCGCCACGCGCTGGAAGGAACAGGCAAGCCGCCCAAACGAAACGTCTGGTCGGCGCCAAGGCATCTCATCCCCCGGGGGATCACTCCTGTCGAGAAAACTTAGTTGATCTGCTAAGTTTTCCCTTGCTCCGTCACGACGAAGCATGATAGTTAGCAGCATGACTAAGCATCACCGTGAACTTTCACTGATCTTCCAGGCTCTGGCCGATCCAACGCGGCGGGCAATTCTGGCGCGGCTTGGCGGCGGGCCGGCACCGGTCATGGAGCTGTCCGCTCCCACGGGGCTGCGTCTGCCCACGGTCATGCGGCATCTTTCCGTGCTGGAGGAGGCGGGGCTGATTATCACGTCCAAGGATGGGCGGGTGCGCACCTGCGCCATCGTGCCCGAAGCGCTGGAGCCGGTAAGGACATGGCTCGATGAGCAGCGGGCCATGTGGGAAAGCCGGCTTGACCGGCTGGAGGCATTTGCAATGCAGGCCATGAAGGAGGATTCCGAATGACAACGAAACCGGATCAGAAAAGCGCACACGCTGAACCGCATCAGCCACAAGACCGTTTTGCAACGCTCAGCTTCGAACGGGAAATTGCCGTTCCGCTATCGGCTCTATGGCGGGTCTGGCTGTCACCCGCCGCCCGGGCGGTGTGGGCCTCTCCCTCACCCTCGGTCACTGTGCAGTTCCTGGAGGCGGACAGCAGGCTGGGCGGCCGCGAAGTGTCGCTCTGCAAGGTCGCCGGCCAGCCGGATATTCGCTGTGAATGCGGCTGGCTGGAGCTGCAGCCAACCCGCCGCAGCGTGAATTACGAGGTGGTCTCATCCGGCGATGTCACGCAGTCGGCAGCGCTGGTAACTGCCGATTTTCAGTCTGCGGAAGAGCGGAGCCGCTTGACCGTTACGGTCCAGCTTTCCTCCTTGGCCGAGGATATGCGCGATGGTTATCAAGAAGGTTTCGGCGCGGGTCTCAACAATCTGGCCAGCGTGGCCGGGCGCACCATGGTGCTGGAACGAACGATCAAGGTGCCGCGAAACATCGTCTGGAAAGCCTGGATGAACGAGAAGACGCTGCCGCAATGGTGGGGCCCTGAAGGGTTTTCCTGCCGCACGAAGAGGATTGATCTGCGGACCGGCGGCGAATGGATCTTTGACATGATCGGCCCTGACGGCACCGTCTTCCCGAACCATCATCGCTATGTCGAGGTCCGACCCGAAGAGCGGCTCGCCTATACGCTGCTATGGGGCGAAAATGGGCCTAAACATGCCGATGCCTGGGCCTCCTTCGAAGATCAGGATGGCGCGACGAAAGTTGTGCTGGGCATGGTGTTCAGCACGGAAGCCGAGTTCCAGCAAGCGAAGGGTTTCGGCGCTGTGGAGCTGGGTCAGCAAACGCTGGGCAAACTGGAACGCTTCGCCAAGGCGCTATAGATGCGTCGTGCCGTCAGCTCCATGTGCAGAGGTCTCGATACTGGCTCCTGTCCAGACCGGCATTACTCTTCAAAGCCGCTCTGCGCGTGCGAGATCGTGGTGACTGGGCTGTCTTTCGGAGGTAAACACTTGGCCTAGTGTTTCAATTACGCTGGCTTCTGCAAATATTTTATCTATACCAGCATCTTCGTCGGTCAGTGTTTGGCTCCTTGAGAAATTATTAGACCGAAGCGTTCTCCAACCTGAGACTCACACGGAACAATGGCGCGGGCCGAGGCGGCTGGTGTTGCCACTTCTGCTTAATGCGAATCCATAGATGGTCTGAATTTATTACCGGTTGCGTATTTATTTTTTGGCGCTTGGTAGCGAGGGCCAAATGAAACTAAACCAAGATTTGGCAGCTTTCTTACCATGTACCAATTCTCCGATCTTCAGAACGTAATCACGATCAGGAAAATCTGCAAATTGTTTAAGTGCAGGCTCCAGCATGTTTTGCGTGCTTTCCTCAGAATTTTTTATGAAATCAGACAATTTACTTCGTCCAATTAGCAAGAAAATATCAAGTACAATTGTGATGTTGCCTTCCACCGCCGGCAACAAAATATACCTTACTATATTGTCTTTGGATATCTTGTTTATTCTGTCTGTTGATTGAAGTATGTTTGATAATAATTTAGGAAATGATCTGGAGGCAATGGCGAGGGTGTTTGAAGATTCGGTCCGTAAATTTTCTCGCATCTCCCTGAAAAAGTTCGAGTGATACCCTTGGTCCATCGTCTTCAGTAGAGGATCGTAGTCGAAACCCTCCCTTTCCGGTGTTACACTTCCGTCTAGGATATTTAGGAAGAATTTTGAGAGCATTTTCCGGAATTCCGGATCTTTTGTGATGTATCCTGAGGAACCAATTTTTTCGATCAACAGCTCACAAATCCGGTCCGCTGCGCCGAGGTGGCCCTCCCATTCTGAAATGGGAATATTGTCCAAAATTTCATTTGCTCTGTCATGGAGAACCCGCCATGAGTTGTCAGCGTATTTGGCTGTATCGCGAAGGATACCGACAGGGATTTCGTCATAGGTAAGTTTCGCCAAGCCTTCTGTGTGAATGAACGAACTGACACGAGGTAAAGCTTTCTCAAACGAAGCAGCTAATATATCCTTTAGGTAGTTGTAGTTGTTCATCAAGGCCGCCGTCGATAGCCAAGGCAACTGCTCGAGCTCGAACCCTGCGCGTATTGTATTGGTAACTAAGATATTTTCAGGGTGGTTACCTCCGTAATTTAGCCAAGCCCACATACGGAATGATCGCGCAGCATGTTCGGCGATTGTAGTGTATTGTTCAGTTTCTAAGTTTGTTGTTCCATTCATAATCTGGATGAACCAATCAAATTCTGTCGAATTCAACGTTCGGGTGCCACTTGAATTTACCTTTGTTGGAGCGGAAAGCCCCCCTGCAAAGTGAAGGCCTGCAGCTAATACGATTGCATGTGCCAATGCGTCGTTCCCCATATCCTCACTAAAGGCTCCGTAAAGCTCTTCATAGTAAGAGGAACTTGCATAGAGCTTGGACAGATCAATTTTTGCTCTTTTGAGAACTTCTACGTAGGTCCAAACGTCGCACAGAAGCGTTACCTGTCCTTCAAATGTTTCGTAGTCCTCGAAGCTCTTCTCAGACAGTGAGGTCAATAGTGTGTTACCTATAGATACCCATTGATCATCG
This sequence comes from Agrobacterium tumefaciens, assembly GCA_017744915.1. Lineage (GTDB taxonomy): Bacteria > Pseudomonadota > Alphaproteobacteria > Rhizobiales > Rhizobiaceae > Agrobacterium > Agrobacterium tumefaciens_I. The sequence goes on along the minus strand of JAGIAH010000005.1, from coordinate 3,224 downwards.
GTCAGCATTGATGCCGCTTTAAACTGCGCAAACGCCGCAACGGCTTCATATGGCTTTTCGAGAGAGACAGCTTCCAAGAAGCCGGGATTTAAGGACAAATCGAGCGTTGGATTGGCGAACTTTTCTATGGATACAGTTGTGTGAAGATTCTGTGATGCAAATCCGAATATGAATTCGGGATGTGACGGCAGCTTTGTTTGCTTAATCACGGTATCTAAAAGTGATACCCCGTTTAATTTCTCTAAAGCATCATGCGTTGTTGAAATAAATCGAGAGAATTCCTGACCATTTGTTTCATTAAGATTTTCAGATTCGTAGCTATTCACGATTGCTGCAATCAAGTGCTCAACAACGCTTGGTAATTCTGATTGGGCGCAGACGTTAAATAGTTTTAAATATTTTGATGTTTCTCGTCCTAGGTGTATTGTGTCCAAAGAACGGAATTGTTGAGCCAAGATTTTTCTTAGGTGTTCAACTGAATCCCCTTGGTGGATTTGCAATATGTCGCTTATGTTGTTGATTACCGAGCTAAATATCCCGCCGCTCTGCCACTCTTTTGCATTGCTTGTTATTACTTCGTTTATACGGTCGTCGAAGCCAGGTGCTTTCGAAATATCTAATAATAGCGAAGATGTGTTTGCGACGAGAGCTGCTTTAATCTCGTTGTCGAGCAGTAGTTGGAACGCGAGTTCTGGCTCTACGTTGAATAGTAGAGCTGCGAGATTTCTTTCAAGTTCCTTATCAGCACCAATTGACCTGAGGCGTTCGTCTATGACTGCTCCTTTTGACAACTCACGGGGGTTAGCTTCCAATTTGTCCTGTACAGCCAAATAGACAGCTACTGTGGGTAGTGCGATCTGGCCTCCGTGGAGCACATAGAAACTGGTCAGTTCGTTTATGAAAGAAATTACCTGTCGAGGTGTTGCCCTGCCTCCATCGTTATCTACCATGAAGCTGAAGACGAGATATGCGCGAAATTGGGCGTCGTCGTCATTAAGTCCTGGGAGTGCTTCCTTGAGCTTTCCGCGAAAAAACTCTCGCGTATTGGACATTACTGGTGGTGAGACAGACAGAACCTCATCAAAAGTCTTTGAGAAAATTTCCTTTGATCGAAGCGACGAATGATTGGGCTTATCTTTTTCTTTGAATGTTCTTTCAATAAGTCTGCCATCGTATGGTACTATTGCTGTAATATGATTATTGCTAATAGAGAAATTTTCAGAATGTGTTCGAGAAAATATTGAGCGAACTAGGGCCCAATACTCGTCTATTTCATTTGTTGGAAGTCTATCTATATTGTCTAAAACAAAAATTACTCGAGATTTCTTCTCCTGAATTGTCGATAAAATCTCCCTTAGGACGGCTTGGAATTCGAAGTCATTTGGATCAGTCTCTCGTATGTACTGAGTTACTTTTTGATGCTCATACTGTTTTGCACTAATCAGAAGTGTTCTAGAGAGAACGCTACGAAATTTGGCGCTTCGCCCTGATATGGAGACAAATTTTCCAGATGAATCCATCTTTCTGTACTTCCAGACAGATTGGATAGCGGTCAGTGCAAGGAACGTGTAGAGGAAAAACATTGGCCATGAGCAAAAAAATGATTGTCCATCTATTTTTCGAGATTCATCGAATTCTGCTTTTGTCCAGAGAATATAAATTGGTAAAAAAGGAACCGACAAAAGAATCAGTATTCCATACCAATCAAGTATCTGCTGATTATCGGAATCTACCTCTCGTACCTTCCCTCTAATCTTGCTTTCTATTTCGGTAAGGTGTGATTGTTTTGCCGGAAACGTCACCTTCGCCCAAGAGATAAAATGTTCAAGGAAGGACCTCCGGAAAGCCGATCCTTGTGATTTCCATATGTCAAAGGTAAAGAATAAGAATTTTACTCGCCCATCGCTGGTCGTTTCCGTAAGCTTACGCTGTGCGATCCCAACGACGCTGGACTTGCCGCTCCCCCATGGGCCATCAAGTCCAATTGCGCGGTCAGCATCCTTAAAATTGCGAATGGCATTTGCTAGTGCCGTAGCGGTTCGGTCGTGTCCTTTGCCATGAAATTGGTCTTCATCAGAAGGAGTATCTATTAGAATGTTTCTGAAAGTATTTTGTTCGACCATGTAACTATCCGCCACTGTTTCCTTACATTTTCGATGCATATCTATACTTCAAAGTTAAGGGCGGGGTTTTTCAATCACAAGTGGCTAAGCAGATGTATCCCATCGTTTTTTAGTGTTTTCCACACATGACATATGAAGTGCACCTGTTCCGTCAGGGAGGCGAGCTAGAAATTTAACTCTTATTATTCGCGTTAGTCCCTTGATATCCCCTCGGGTTTATTTTTCATTTTTGTTTCCCCGTTTATCCCCACCCGATTTTCCTCATCTATACTGATCCTGTTCCGCGATGACCCGGGAAACATTCCGGTTTGAAGCGGAGCCTGCGCCGGTTGTGAGAGAGGATGTCTCTCTTATTTCGGGGGCTGATAGAAAAAATCCTCTGGCAACGAACGGAGGTGAGATGGATTGGGTTTGTGGTGGGCCTTCTATTTCTCTGAAGGTCATTGGCTGAAGGACATACTCTGATAGAGCATAAATCGCTGAAGCGGGGCACTGATAAGTGTCTTTATTTCCCTGGGTGGCAATTTTCAGTGCCCCGTTGCAATGCCCATCGAGCTGAAAGGCGGATGGGAAAAGAGATGAAGCTCAAGACACGGTCGCAACTGCGTCGCGTGATAGGAAAGGTGTGTTCAAATGGGTCTCTATGAAATGTACGTTCTTGCAGCTCGTGCAGATACAGCCCTGATGAGACGAAGGGTGGCGAAGATTATGAATCGTCGACGCGAAAATCAATATTTACACATCCATAAGAAGAATTTGGATTTGGAGACCGAGATGAAGAGGGGAACACCCCTTCGACCTGGGAGAATCCCATAAACATATATTTATATAGATATATATAGAAACATATAAAATGTTTGTTGCGTTGAATTGTATAGGAGTATTTGAGGGCGGATGAAAGTCCGCAGCCAGAATCTTGCTTTTACGGCCTGCAATTTGCGGATTGCGGGATGATAGCGTGTAAATATATGATTTTTATGTTGAAAATACCGATATGGCTGAAGAATGATTATGCAAGGAAACTATATGAGTGAGATGGAATCGATTGGAGCGGAGATCAGATTTGAGCGACGATCGATCATAATAACAATATCATGATAT
>JAGIAH010000004.1 GCA_017744915.1 Agrobacterium tumefaciens | reverse complement strand
GAGCGCTGCTCTGCGGGACAGGCTCGTTTTTTCTCGCCGGCCGGTCATCTTCGGCTGCCTGCTCCGGCGGCCATGGCGAAATCATCGCTATACACGATCAGGCACGGCCGAAGCCGGTCGATAAGTTCGAGATTGGGTTCGGACCGCAATCCAAGCTCGGCGACCGAGGGTGACAGCACCGGCTCGACTACGAGGCTGCGATAACGCTCCAGTTCCGGCAGGGCTGCGGGTTGCATGCCAAGCGCCAGCAGGTTTTGGCCGCTCACCCAGTCCATGGCGACGATGCCGCCGGAGCAGGCAGCCGAAGATGACCGGCCGGCGAGAAAAAACGAGCCTGTCCCGCAGAGCAGCGCTCTGCGGGACAGGGAACTGCGCGATATCATCAGAACTTTGCCTGAACCGAGAAGGAGACGGTTCTCGGCGCTCCGAGATAATAGCTGTTCTGCCAGTAGTTCTCGTCGGTGATGTTGCTGACATTCAGCCGGAAAGTCAGCGGATTGCCGAAGTTTTCGGTGGTGTAGCGCAGCCCGAGATCGGCGGTGACGTAGGAGGAAAGGCGATCATTGTTTTCGGATGTCGCCCATTGTTTGCCGGTATAATAGAGGCCACCGGTCAGGAAGAGTCCTTCGACGGTGGGGACCTCATATTCGGCATAGACCTTGGCCAGAACATTGGCGACATTCATGGGGCGCTTGCCGTCATAGGTTCCGCCTTCGACCTTGGCATCGAGGAACGTCACGCCGCCGAGAATGGTAAGATCATCCGTCACCTTGCCGGTCGCCGTGAACTCGATGCCGCGATGGCGCTGGCGTCCGTCCTGCGTGTAGACATTGGCATCCGTCGTCAGTTCGTAGGCCTTGGAGATGTCAAACAGCGCCGCTGTCAGCAGCACGTCGCCGACATCACCCTTGATGCCGATTTCCTTCTGCTTGCTGACCATGGGGGCGAGAATTTGCCCGCTGTTGATGGCCGTATCCGGTGCGACGCCACCTTGCTCCAGCCCTTCGATATAGCTGCCATAAAGAGTAACAGTCTCTATCGGCTTGAACAGCAGCGAGGCAGAAGGCGAGAGCCTTGCTTCATCGTAATCCGGTGCGGAGCGGGCGCCGCTGCTGTCCAGCGACTGGCTCTGGATCATGCTGTAATTGGCGCCGACGAGGGCCGACCATTGTTCGTCGAATTCGATCTGGTCGCCGACGACGAAGTTATGATTGCGCACATAGCCGGACTTGTAGAGCGTGCCGGTGTTGGGCGGGAAAGTCGGCTCGGCAGTGTGCCGGGGAGAAGACAGGGGGAATGACGGCTGCCAGCCGGTATTGGGGTTGTAAGTCGTACCCCAGTCCTTGCCCTGATACATGTAATATCCGGCGGTCAACTTGTGGGAGACCGCGCCGGTGTCGAAGGAGACATCAGCGAAAACATTCGCGGCGTCGAAGACGCTTTTTGTCCTGCCGGAGCGAATTGCGATCTGGGAATATTCCTCCGCGGACTGAACAAGATTCATCGTATGATCCTGAACCGGCCTGTCGATATATTCCCGCATATATCCGCCGCGCAGGGTAATGGCGTCGTTCACATCATAGGTGAGCTTGGCAGAGTATCGTTTTTTCTCGATTTCGTCGTGAATCCAGGGTTGGCTCCAGTTTCTGCTGGCGTCGGGCGCATCGCCATGCAGCACGCCGTCTGCGAAAGCCCAGTAGGAGTTGGCGGCGTCCAGCTTGTATTTGCTATAGGACGCGTTGAGTTCCAGCTTCAGCCGGTCGGTGATGTTCCAGTCGAAAGCGCCGCTCGCGAGAAAGCGGTCGACATTCTGATCGTCGATGGCGGTGTCTCCCGCCGAACGGACGATGTTGAGGCGATAACCCATATCGCCTTCCGGATCGATACGGCCGCCGAAATCGCCATGGACGAAGGCCTGCGCGCCGCCGTAATTGCCGACCGTCACGCTATTTAAACGTTCCTGCGTCGGGCGCTTGTAGACATAGTTGATCATGCCGGCGGGCGAGGCCGCGCCATAGAGAAAGCCCGAAAGGCCGGAAAGAACCTCGGTGCGTTCCTTGTCTTCCAGCACCGTCGCGTGGCTGTAGGAGCGGCGAAAACCGTCTTCGGCCGTGTCATAGGTGGTGAAGCCGCGAATATTGGCCATCGGCGCCCAGCCGGACATCTGTGGCGTCTGACTGCGGATGGTCGGCAGGACACGGTAAATATCCTCAGGCGATTGCGCCTGGATATTCTGCATCAGCTCCCGTGGCGCGACGGAGACGGAAAACGGCGTGTCGCGAATGGCGGTTTGCCCCAACAGGCCAAGGGAGGACAGGGTCTCTGTCCGGTAGCCGTCCTGCGCAAGCCCGTCCTGCTGCAACACCGATGCGCCCTGCGAGCCCTGAACGGTGATGGTCTGGAGAAGGGTGGAGTTCCCGGCTGCCGCAACAGTTGCGGCGCTGACCGGCGCGGCAATGACCACGGAGGTGGCGTCGGTGAAGGAATAAACGAGGCCCGTGCCGCGCAGCAGTTCCACGATTGCCTGCTCGCGGGTGGTCGCGCGGCTCACGCCCTGCGACAGCTTTCCGCGCGCGATCGAGGCATCATAGGAAATCTGCGTCCCCGACAGTTTTCCGAAGGTCGCCAGCGACTTGTTCAGCGGGCCGGCCGGAACCGAATAAACCGCCTGCGCAAAAGCGGGCTGTGCTGCAAGGCCGGCGGCGAGTGCCGATGTCGTCGTCAAAAAAGCGGCGACGAGCGCGCCGTGACCCACGCGACCCCGATTGTTACCCTTGTGAGCCGTTGAGAACTCATTCCCCATGTGAAAACCACTCCATTAAATGTCCCCGGAGACCGGCCTGCGGATAGTGCCGGCGGGCTCCCTGAGGACAATACGAATGGCGTTCGAAAATTTTCCTCTTTTTCTCAAGTTTTATCAGATGGAGGAGATAACGGTCAAAAACGGCGTGACTGTTCTTACTTTCCCGCCGAATGGCCGCACCACCGCATCAAGCGCGCGGGCGGGATCGGCAAGATCGAATACGCCGCTGACGGCATTGTTTTTAAGGGCAGGGGTGGCGATGATCACCTTACCCTTCTGCCAGCGGGCGATGCGATTGACCACCGCCGCGACGGTCTCCCTTTCGGCAATCAGCATGCCCGTGCGCCATGCCGCGATTTCCGAGGCTTCCCTGACGCCACGATCCATGCGGCGCGATGCCTGGTCGTAGATCAGCCAATCGCCCGCCGCCAGTTTCTCTCCCTCGGAGGAGGGCAGATCTGGCGAGGTGGCGAGAACAAGCCCATGATCGACGGAGACCGAGATCGAGAGATCATCCCCCGAAACATCAAAAGCAGTCCCGAGCGCGGTCGCGGTCAGCTGCCCGTAGGTGACCGAGAAGGGGCGCGCCGGATTTGGCGCGACGTTGAAATAGGCCATGCCGGACAGGAGGTTCACCCGTCTTGCCTGCGCGCTGAAATCGACGGCGATTGCGCTGTCCGGCCCGAGCGTGACCATGCTGCCATCCTCAAGGGGAATGTCTCTGATCTCGGCGGTCGAGGTCAGGTAGTCGGCGCGGGCACGCAGCGACACATAGGGCGCCAGCACCGAACCGCCCGCCGCCGCGCCGAGACAGAGCGCGCCGCCGACGAGCAGCAGGCGCCGGTTGGGGTCGACGTCCTTTTGCGAGGACCGCGCCTCCTCGGCCAGAATCTGGCCGGTCATGCCGTGGATCGCGGCAACCTTTGCCCAGGCAGCCGCATGGGCCGGTCCGCGCTCGATCCAGGCCCGCGCGGTTTCGATGGCGACGGGATTGCCGGGGTCGTTCTGCAGGCGAATGGCAATATCCGCAGCTTCACGAAACAGGCGTCGTTCTTCCGACACTTCGTTCATAGGGAGCCTTTCAGGATTGCCGGAGATCGGACAATGTTACAGCCTTTGATATATACGAATGAGAGGCTGCATATTTCCGGATGAAAAGAAGTTTAGTGCACGGGCCGGCGGCCAAACGGTAATATCCGGGACGGGATGGACGATATTTGTCCCCTAGAGACCGTTCAGCCGATCCTCGATATGTTCGTAGGCGTCGCGGATCAGAACCCAGGTGCGGGTGGTGGACATGCCGAGCTTCTGTGCGACCTCGCTTATGGTCAAACCGCCCATCCGGTGCAACTGGAAGGCCTCGCGCACCCGCCGGGGCAACTCAGCCAGCGCCTGCTCCACCAGTTGCAGCCGCTGGCGGTCGTAGACGATTGTTTCTGCCGATGGCGATGGATCGACGATGGCGTCGAAGGCACTTTGCGGCAGATCGACACGGAGCAGGCTACGTTCACGGCGATAATGGTCGATGCTGAGATTGCGCGCCACCGTATAGAGATAGGATTTTGGATTATGGGAGGCCGCACTTGCGGATGGCCGTGAGGCCAGAACCTTCAAGAACGCATCCTGCGCCAGATCGGATGCCGTTTCAGGATCGATGCCCCTGCTGCGGAGGGACCTGACGATACCCTTTGCATACAGCCGGAACAGTTCCTGCAGATCCCAACTCAAGCGCTTTGCCTTCCGGTAATCCACCGCCGCGTTTGCTAGCGTTTTTCTAGCAGTTCGGCTGAAAGTGAAGTGGGTACGATCAACGCAGTTTCAAAACCAATTGAAGCGATTACTATAACAAAAAGGCCATCACGCAAGCATGGGCTGGCTGTTGCTGATGCCGCTAGCATGGCCACTTCGAGAGAGCAAAGAAAAAATCCTGGCAGCAAAGGGACTGCGATTTCCGTGCGCGTGCAAATTTCCGGTAAGGGCTTCCATGCGCCGATGCGTTGAGCCTTTGTCGGGCAATATTGAAGCTTGATACGTGCTTCGTGGTCTTTGAGGTGACGCGGATTGCGCGGCCCGTTGGTGAGCGGCACATACTCCAGCAGAAACTGCCCGGCCACATCCGCAAAGGTGTGCTCGGTCTTCAATTGGCGGATACGGCTCTTGCCGCGCGGCTCCAGATAGGTGGAGCATTCCCACAACGACCTGTCGGTACGGCGGTAAACGCGAACCGTGTCAAACAGCGCGAGAATGATTCTTGCCTGTGTCAGGTAATTTCAACGATAACCGGTTGATTTTGTTGGTGAGAGCGCAGGGATTCGAACCCTGGACCTACTGATTAAAAGTCAGTTGCTCTACCGGCTGAGCTACGCTCTCCCGTGTCCGGGCTTGGCTGCCCTTCGGAAGTGCGCGGAACATAGGTAGAGCGATCCGTTCGGTCAACCCAAAAAAAGCGGTTTCGACACTCAATACGGTTTTTTTTGTCGCACCCCCGAAAAGGTGATTGGAGAGAGGGGGCGGCTGGGGATAAAACCGGCTTCAGGCGTGTCGGGCGGACGGGTGAAATCGTTTCGCGGCAATGACATGCGCGAAAATGAAGCGTGAAGTGGTGGCGAATCTCGAGAATCGCGGCGGCTTTGCGGGATGCGGAGTTCTTTCTTGTCGATTGCCGATATTTCCCTGTTCAGTGCGCTTCTGGCCGGCGCTCTTTCGTTTCTCTCGCCCTGCGTCCTGCCGCTGGTGCCGCCTTATCTCTGTTATATGGCGGGTGTTTCGGTCGAACAGTTCCGGACGGAAGAGACCGCGCCGCGGCCGGAGATTCGCCGGGCCGTGCTGTTTTCGGCCTTTTTCTTCACGCTCGGTTTTGCCACGGTGTTCGTGGCGCTCGGGGCTGGCGCCTCGACGATCGGTACGCTTCTGCGCCAGAATCTCGATATCCTCGCCAAGATCGGCGGTTTCATCATTATTCTCATGGGCCTGAATTTCCTCGGTGTTTTCCGCATCGGCCTGTTTTCGCGCGAGGCGCGGTTTCAGGGGGCGGGCAAGCCGGCCACGCTGTCCGGAGCCTATGTCATGGGTCTCGCCTTCGCCTTTGGCTGGACGCCCTGCATCGGCCCGGTTCTGGGAGCTATCCTCGGGGTTGCCGCCGCGCGTGATACGGTCGGCGATGGCGCGATGCTGCTTGCCGTCTATTCGCTTGGCCTTGCGGTACCGTTCTGGATCGCGGCGGCGTTTTCCGGGTCGTTCATGCGTTTCCTCGTCCGCTTCCGCCGCCATCTTGGTCTGGTGGAAAAGCTGCTCGGCGTGCTACTGGTGCTCACCGGTCTCGCTTTCATGTCCGGTTTCATCACCAATGTCGCGATCTGGTTCCAGGAGACCTTTCCGATCCTGATGAAAATCGGTTAAGCCTCCCGCGGACATTACAGGCGAGGGGAATGATCGTGGCCGATATCGTGGGATTGCTGTTGCCGTTTTTCGGCCTGATCTTCATCGGTTACGGTGCGGCGCGCATAACGAAACAGCCGGTCGAGGCGATGGGCTGGCTGAATACCTTCATCATCTATGCCGCGCTGCCGGCGCTGTTTTTCAAGCTTGTCTCCAAGACACCGGTGGAAGAGCTGGCGCGCGTGGATTTTGTCGCCGCCAGCCTTGCCTGCACCTATGGCATTTTCCTGCTGGTGTTCCTGATCGGCCGCTTCGTGCGGAAAAACAGCCTCGCCGAAACCACGATCCAGAGTTTCGCGGCCAGTTACGGCAATATCGGCTATATGGGGCCGGGCCTTGCGCTGCTGGCGCTTGGGGAGAAGGCGGCGGTGCCGGTAGCGCTGATCGTCTGCCTTGAAAACGCCGCCCATTTCATCGTCGCGCCAGCGATGATGGCGGTTGCCGGCGGGGACAAGCGCTCGGCCGGAAGGCTTGCGCTGGATGTGGCGCGCAAGGTCATCACCCATCCCTTTATCGTGTCTGTCATTGCCGGTTTCCTGGCCGCTTCGCTCTCCTGGCAGCCGCCGGAAGCGGTGCAGCGGTTGGTGGATTATCTGGCGCAGTCGGCGGCGCCCTGTGCCCTCTTCGCCATGGGCGTGACGCTGGCGCTTCGGCCGATGAAACGGGTGCCGGTGGAGATCAGCTATATCGTGCCGGCGAAGCTGATCCTGCATCCGCTTGCCGCTTATCTGCTTCTGTCGTCGCTTGGGCGGTTCGAACCGGTGTGGATTTATTCCGCCGTGCTTCTGGCGGCGTTGCCGACCGCGACGAATGTCTTCGTCATCGGCCAGCAATATCACGTCTGGCAGGAGCGGGCGTCAGCCACGATCCTGATCTCGACGGTGCTGTCGGTCTTTACGCTGACGGGCGTGGTGTATTTCATCCAGCCTTTTTGAAGCTGCCGAACAGCAATGAGGGCAGGGCCTTCAGGCCGCGACCGGGCTCGATGCCTTCGCGCATGACCATGCTTCGCAGCGTACCGATGCCGGAAAGGACATGCAGACCGGCCGCGCGCGCCATCTGCACCGGCAGAAGGTCCGACAGCAGCGAGCGATTGAGAAGATCGACGCTCAGCGTGCGGCTATAGACATCCGCACGCCGCCTGCGGTCGAAGCTCGCGCCTGCATCGGCGGCGATCGGCCTGTCAGAGACGGCGCCGAGCAATTCCGTCAGGGCGATGATGTCGCGCAGGCTGAGGTTCAGCCCCTGTGCGCCAATGGGCGGAAAACCATGTGCTGCCTCGCCGATCAGGGCGACGCGGCCCTTGCCGAAACGATGCGCGGTCATGGAGGAAAGCGGCCATGCCTGCACGCTGTCTTCCACAGTCACGGCGCCGAGCATGGATTGCATGCGCTCCTCGACCCTCAGGCTCAACGCCTCCAGCGGCAGGGCCGTCAGCTCCCTGGCCTGTTCCGGTGTGACGACCCAGACGAGGCTGGAGCGGTCACCCGGCAGGGGAACCTGCGTGAAAGGTCCGGTGGGGGTGTGGAATTCCGTCGAGACATTGCCGTGCGAGCGGCTGTGGCCGAAGTTCAAAACCACGGCGGTCTGCGGGTAGGACCAGGATTTGGCGCCGATGCCGGCGGCTTCCCGCACCATCGATTTCCTGCCGTCGGCGCCGATCAGGAAATCGGCGGACAACACCTCGCCGTCCGCGATCGTGACCGAAATCCGGTCATTGCCGATGTCGATCGTCTCGGCTGTGGTGTCGAGGCGGGTAATATTGTGTTCCTGCTCCACCGCTTCGCTGAGAACACCGAGCAGCGCCTCGTTGGGAATATTCCAGCCGAAGGCGTCAAGCCCGATTTCGGAGGAACGGAACTGCACGGTCGGCGCGCGCAGCAGCCGGTCGGTGCCGTCGATGATCTGCATGGTGGACAGGCGTGCGGCCGAAGGCATGATGCGTGACCAGAGGCCAAGACGGTCCATGAAACGGATGGACTGGTCCATCAGCGCCGTGGTGCGCTGGTCCTTCCTTTCGCCCGAAGGCGCGATGAGCGCCACATGGCGGCCGGCCCGGGCGAGCGCGATGGCCGCGATCTGGCCTGCAAGGCCGGCACCGGTGATGGCGATATCGAAGTGTCTCATGGTCCTGATCCATTGTTATTTCCAGAACATCATAGAGGCTTTGGGCGGGTAAATCCACTTCGGCTCTTGAACATCCGGTTGTGAAGATTCGTTGGTTGCCCTCTTATATTAGTCTTAGGATAAGCGGGTTGAGCCGGTTGCAAAGCGTGGTGAATGGCCGCATACCGGAATGAACAGGGCGGATGAAAAAACGGGGCGCAGGCGCTGACCATGAAAATTTTCAACTACAAGCGTGTTCCCTATGCGGAAATCCGCGCCTTTTCCGTTCATATTTTAACGGCGTCCGGCTCTTTCCTGGCGTTTCTCGGTGTCGTGGCCGCTTCCGAACATCGCTTCGTCGATATGTTCTGGTGGCTGGGGCTTGCGCTTCTGGTGGATGGCATTGACGGTCCCATCGCCCGCAAGGTCAGGGTGAAGGACGTTCTGCCCAACTGGTCGGGCGATACGCTCGACAATATCATCGATTACGTCACCTATGTGCTTCTGCCCGCCTTTGCGCTCTACCAGAGCGGCATGATCGGTGAACCCTGGTCCTTTGTGGCGGCCGGCATGATCGTGGTTTCGAGCGCGATCTATTATGCCGATATGGGCATGAAGACGGATGAATATTTCTTCTCCGGCTTCCCTGTCGTGTGGAATATGGTGATCTTCACCCTGTTCGTGATGGATGCCAGCGCGACCACGGCCATGACGGTGGTGACGGTTTCGGTGTTCCTGACCTTCCTGCCGATCAATTTCCTGCATCCGGTGCGGGTGAAGCGCCTGCGGCCGCTCAATCTCCTTGTCGTGGCCATCTGGTGCGCGCTTGGCGGTTATGCGCTGCTGATGCATTTCCAGACGCCGACATGGGCGGTGATCGGCTTCGTGGTCAGCGGAATCTACCTTTATTGCATCGGGGGAATCCTGCAGTTTTTCCCGTCGCTCGGCGCGAAATGATGAAAAGATAAAGCTGTTTATTGCTTGTGCAAATTGCATTTAAGCAGTGTCTTTTTCAGTTGTGCGCAGCAGCAAAACAGTTATCAATATGTCTTGATTGGATGAAATTGCATACGCATTGGCGTCTGATTGGGAACAATGACCACGATCGTTGGAAACGCTTCGAAGAAGGCGCGGCGGTCGGTGAGAGAGGGAACTCGTGACTGGAACTTTGGCGCCGGAGGCCGTGCCTCTCCTGTCCGTCCGCAAGCTGACCAAGCTGTTCGGCAATTTTGCCGCCTGCAACGGCATCGATCTCGATATTGCGCCGGGCGAAATCCATGCGCTTCTGGGTGAAAACGGTGCCGGCAAGTCGACGCTGGTCAAGATGCTGTTCGGTGTACTTGCGCCGACCGAGGGTGACATCATCTGGCAGGGCCAGCCGGTGTCCGTGGGCTCGCCCAGCGAGGCCCGCAGGCTTGGCATCGGCATGGTGTTCCAGCATTTTTCCCTGTTCGAGGCGCTGACGGTCGCTGAAAACATCGCCCTGTCGCTCGATCCGAAAATTTCATTGAAGGAAATCGCCAGGGAAGCGGAAACGCTGTCGCGCGCCTATGGCCTGCCACTCGACCCCAATGCGCATGTGGCCGATCTTTCGGTCGGCGAGCGCCAGCGTATCGAGATCGTCCGCGCCCTGTTGCAGAACCCGCGCCTCATCATTCTCGATGAGCCGACCTCGGTTTTGACGCCGCAGGAAGCCGACAAGCTGTTCGAGACACTGGCAAAGCTGAAGGCCGAAGGCCGTTCGGTGCTTTATATCAGCCATCGCCTCGAAGAGGTGCAGCGTATCTGCGACCGCGCCACCGTCCTGCGTCATGGCAAGGTGACGGGCGCCTGCGATCCGCGCAAGGAAACACCGGCATCGCTGGCGCGCATGATGGTTGGCAGCGATGTCGCAAGCGTTTCTCGCGCGACGGGCGAGGCGCTCGGTGCGCCGCAGATCGAAGTCATGGGGCTTTCGGTTGCGCCGCGCACGCCTTTCGCCGTGGCGTTGAAGTCGATTTCCATGCAGGTGCGTGCGGGCGAAGTGCTGGCGATTGCCGGTGTTGCCGGCAACGGGCAGGGCGAGCTGTTCGATGCGCTTTCGGGCGAATATCCCGTCTATAATAATGACGCGATCCATCTGCGCGGCAAGCCGGTCGGTCGTATCGGCATCAATGGCCGCCGGCTGATGGGCGCGGGTTTCGTGCCGGAGGAGCGCCACGGCCATGCCGCCGTTCCCGGCATGAGCCTTTCCGACAATCTGCTGCTGGCGCGGGCGCGGTCCGACCGCAAGGCGTTCCTGACCGGCGGTTTCCTGCGCGTCATCCGCGGCTCGGTTATCAAGGCGGCAGCGCGGCGCATTTCGGAAACCATGGATGTGCGCAAAAGCGGGGCCGATCCTCTGGCGGGTTCGCTTTCCGGCGGCAACCTGCAGAAATTCATCGTCGGGCGCGAGCTTGACCGTCAACCTTCCGTGCTTGTCGTCAACCAGCCGACCTGGGGTGTGGATGCGGGTGCCGCAAGCCGCATCCGCCAGGCGCTGGTCGATCTCGCCAGGGCCGGCTCGGCCGTCATCGTCATCAGCCAGGATCTCGATGAAATCTTCGAGGTTGCCACCAATATCGCAGTCATTTCCGACGGTAAGCTGTCCGAAGTCCATCCGGTGGAGGAGATGACGCTTGAAAAGATCGGCCTGTTGATGGGCGGCATTCAGACGTCACATTCGGGAGCTGCCCAGCATGCGCATTGAGCTTGAAAAACGCGCAGGGGTCTCCCGGCTTTTCACCCTGCTTTCACCGCTGCTGGCGCTGGTTTTGACGCTGCTGGTCGGCGCCGTCATGTTCGCCATGCTCGGCAAAAATCCGGCCCATGCGCTTTATGCCTTTTTCGTCGAGCCGCTGCTGGAGGTCTGGTCGCTGCATGAGCTGGCGATCAAGGCCGCACCGCTGATCCTGATCGGCGTGGGTCTCTCGATCTGTTATCGCTCCAACAACTGGAATATCGGCGCGGAGGGGCAATTCACCATCGGCGCGATTACCGGCTCCATCCTGCCGGTGCTTTATCCCGACTGGCACTCGCCGCTCATTCTGCCGCTGATGATGGTGATGGGTGCCATTGGTGGTGCGCTTTATGCGGGCATTCCGGCACTGTTGAAGACGAAGTTCAATACCAATGAAATCCTCGTCAGCCTGATGCTGGTTTATGTCGCGCAGCTTTTCCTCGACTGGCTAACGCGCGGCATCTGGCGCGATCCGGGCGGTTATAATTTCCCGCAGACCAAGCCCTTTAACGAGAGCGCCGTTCTGCCGGAAATGCTGGCCTCGGGCCGGGCGCACTGGGGTTTCGTGTTCGCCATCGTCGCTGCCATCGCGCTGTGGTTCATGATGCGCTACATGCTGAAGGGCTTTGAGGTGACCGTGCTCGGCCAGTCTGCAAGGGCAGGGCGTTTCGCCGGTTTCTCGTCGAGCCGCATGGTGTGGTTTTCGCTGCTGCTCTCAGGTGCGCTCGCGGGGCTCGCCGGCATTTCGGAAGCCTCCGGTTCCATCGGACATCTCCAGCCCAGTATTTCGCCGGGTTATGGCTTTACCGCCATCATCGTCGCCTTTCTCGGCCGTCTCAATCCGCTCGGCATCATTCTCTCCGGGCTGGTGCTGGCCCTGACCTATCTCGGTGGCGAGGCGGCGCAGCTTTCGATCGGTGTTTCCGACAAGGTGACGAGGGTGTTCCAGGGGCTGATGCTGTTCTTCGTATTGTCCTGCGATACGCTGATCTTCTATCGCGTCCGGGTCGTCTTCACCGGCAAGGCACATCGCAAAGAAGGAGCGGCATGATGGATATGCTTCAGGCCATTCTTCTCACCGTCATCACCGCCGCGACACCGCTCGTCATCGCTGCCTCGGGAGAACTGGTGACCGAACGCGCAGGCGTGCTCAATCTCGGCGTCGAGGGCATGATGATCATGGGCGCGGTCTGCGCTTTCGCCACCGCGCATATGACGGGTTCACCCTATCTTGGCATTCTGGCCGGGATTGCTTCCGGTGCGGTTTTCTCGCTGCTGTTCGGTTTCCTGACGCTGACGCTCGTCACCAACCAGGTGGCGACGGGCCTTGCGCTCACCATTCTCGGCCTCGGCGTCTCCGGCATGCTGGGCGAAAGTTTCGTCGGCCTGCCGGGCATCAAGCTGCAGCCGATTGTCTTCCCCGTGCTGTCGGAAATCCCCTTCATAGGGCCGTTGCTGTTCCGGCAGGATCTGATCTTCTACATGTCCATCGCGCTGGTCTTCGGCATCAGCTGGTTCCTGTTCAAAAGCCGCAGGGGCCTGAAAATCCGCGCCATCGGTGACAATCACGCCTCGGCCCATGCGCTCGGCATCAATGTCATCCGCACGCGGTATCTGGCCGTCATGTTCGGCGGTGCCTGCGCCGGCCTTGCGGGCGCGCAGCTGTCGCTCGTTTATACGCCGCAATGGGTGGAAAACATGTCGGCCGGGCGCGGCTGGATTGCGCTCGCGCTTGTCGTCTTTGCTTCCTGGCGTCCGTGGCGCCTGCTGGCGGGCGGTTACCTGTTCGGCGCCGTCACCATCGGCCAATTGCACGCGCAGGCCTTCGGCATCGGCGTTCCGTCGCAATTGCTTTCGGCGCTACCTTACCTTGCAACTATTGTCGTGCTGGTCATCATCTCGCATAATCGCCGCACGACCTTGATCAATACACCGGCATCCTTGGGCAAATCCTTCGTGCCGGACAGGTAAAGCATTCTCACGTCTCCAAACCAACAGGGGTAAAAATGAAAAAACTGGTCATCGCACTTGCCGCGTCCATCGCGGCGCTTGGAGGCGTTGTTTCCTCCGCTGAAGCCGCCGACGCCAAGAAGGTCTGCTTCATCTATGTCGGCAGCCGCACCGATGGCGGCTGGACGCAGGCGCATGAAATCGGTCGCGAAGAGCTGCAGAAGCATTTCGGCGACAAGATCGAAACGCCGTTCCTCGAAAGCGTTCCGGAAGGCCCGGATGCTGAACGCGCCATCGAGCGCATGGCCCGTTCCGGCTGCGAACTGGTGTTCACCACCTCCTTCGGCTTCATGGATGCGACCGTGAAGGTTGCCCAGAAGTTCCCGAAGGTGAAGTTCGAGCACGCCACCGGCTTCAAGACGGCTGAAAACGTCGCGACCTACAATTCGCGTTTCTATGAAGGCCGTTACATTCAGGGCCAGATCGCCGCGAAAATGTCCAAGAAGGGCGTTGCCGGTTACATCGCCTCCTTCCCGATCCCGGAAGTGGTGATGGGCATTGACGCTTTCGTTCTCGGCGCGCAGTCCGTCAATCCGGAGTTCAAGGTCAAGGTCGTCTGGGCCAACACCTGGTTCGACCCCGGCAAGGAAGCCGATGCCGCCAAGGCGCTGATCGACCAGGGCGTCGATATCCTGACGCAGCACACCGACACGACCGCGCCGATGCAGGTTGCGGCCGAACGCGGCATCAAGGCTTTCGGTCAGGCTTCCGACATGATCGCCGCCGGCCCGCAGACGCAGCTGACCGCCATCAAGGACACCTGGGGCGCCTATTACATCAAGCGCACGCAGGCTCTTCTCGACGGCACCTGGAAGTCCGAATCCATCTGGGACGGCCTGAAGGACGGCATCCTGACCATGGCGCCCTACACCAACATGCCTGATGACGTGAAGAAGATGGCCGAGGAAACCGAAGCCAAGATCAAGTCGGGCGAACTGCACCCCTTCACCGGCCCGGTGAAGAAGCAGGACGGTTCGGAATGGCTGAAGGCGGGTGAAAAGGCAGAAGACAAGGTTCTGCTCGGCCTCAACTTCTACGTTGCCGGCGTGGACGACAAGCTGCCGCAATAATGCGGATTCTCTTCCGTTACTGATGACAGGCCGCACATGAAATTCATGTGCGGCCTTGCTTATTTTCATGTGTTTTACTGCGCGGATGAAGTTTGCCTTTGCTTTTCATGCAACTTGATGTTTTTCACTATAATCTGACTTGAGATACACACGTCTGGCGCGATTTTTGTGATCGCCAACCGAACGGAAGGACATGGCACTTGCAGCGCGGAATGCTCGATGCGGCGATCGGTTTTCGAAAGCTGCGGACAAATCATGCACAGGTCGTTCACAAGCTCGGTCTCGATATCGTTTCCGGCACCTTCAAGACGGGTGACATCCTGCCGGGTGACGCCGAGCTTATGGAGCGGCTGAAAGTTTCCCGTACCGTGTTGCGCGAGGCGATGAAGACGCTGACCGCCAAGGGCATGATTTCCCCCAAGGCGCGTATCGGCACCCGGGTGACGGAGCGGGAAAGCTGGAACATGTTCGACAGCGAAGTGCTGCTCTGGCACTTCGAGGCCGGCGTCAGCGATGAATTCCTGCTGCATCTCTACGATATCCGCAAGGCTTTCGAACCCTATGGCGCGGGACTTGCCGCCATCAGGGCGAATGATGCGGATATTGCAAAGCTCGCTGCTTACGCCAACGAGATGGGCAATACGGCCTATTCCAAGGAAAAGCGGGCGCTTGCGGATATGAATTTCCATGTCCTCATCACCGAAATGTCCGGTAATCCGTTCATGCGCACCGTCGGCTCGCTGATAAAGGCGGCACTGGTCGGCATCTTCCGGATGAGCAATCCGGATACCGACCCCGACGAGATTTCCGACGTTTCCGCCTCTCACCTGAAACTCGTCGAAGCGTTTCGTCTGCGCGATGAGGCGGCTGCACGGCGCGAGATGGAGAGGCTGATTGAAAACGGCCGCCAGCAGATATTGCAGTTCACGGCCCGCAATCCCCGCCGATAGGGCCGATCGCCGTCCCGCCGCTGATCACGTTTGATGAAAATCCCTGCGGAAATTTGGTGCAGATTTGCATGGTTTCTTAAGTGGGCCGCCGTTATAGCAATTCCGGAATGAAGTTACCGATGCGCCCGTTCGTTTTGCGGATGGCGTGAAGTCAAACATATGCCGCTGTACCGGCTGCTAGGCAGCCGGTAACGGGGTGTTGGAGGTCTTATGGAGCGCAGCTCTCTAGCCATTATTCTCGCAGCGGGCGACAGCACGCGCATGAAATCGTCAAAATCCAAGGTGCTGCATCCGGTCGCCGGGCGTCCGATGATCACGCATGTGGTTGAGGCGGTGGCTGGATCGGGTGTCGGTACGGTTGCGCTCGTCGTCGGGCGCGATGCCGACAATGTCGCAGCCGCCGCGAGCCTGCCGGGCCTTGAGGTCGAAGCTTTTCTCCAGACGGAACGCAAGGGCACCGGCCATGCCGTTCTCGCTGCCCGCGCCGCCATTGAGCGCGGTTTTGACGACCTGATTATCGCTTATGGCGACGTGCCGCTCATCACCTCAGCGACGCTCGACCGTGCGCGCGAAGCCATTGCCGCCGGCGCCGACGTTGCCGTCATCGGTTTCCACACCGACCGGCCCACGGGTTATGGCCGCTTGCTGGTCGAGAATGGTGAGCTGGTGGCGATCCGCGAGGAAAAGGACGCTACCGACGAAGAGCGCAAGGTGACCTGGTGCAACAGTGGCCTGATGGCGATCAATGGCCGCAATGCGCTGGATCTGCTTGGCCGGATCGGCAACAGCAATGTGAAGGGCGAATATTATCTGACCGACGTTGTCGAGATCGCCCGTTCGCTTGGCCGCCGCGCGGTGGCCATCGACGCGCCCGAAAATGAGCTGGTCGGCTGCAACAACCGCGCCGAGCTGGCCTTTATCGAGAAGCTCTGGCAGGAGCGCCGCCGTCATGAACTGATGGTCGATGGCGTATCGATGATCGCGCCCGAGACCGTCTTCCTCTCCTTCGATACGAAGATCGGACAGGATGCGCTGATCGAGCCCAATGTCGTCTTCGGCCCCGGCGTGACCATCGAGTCTGGCGCGGTCATCCACGCCTTTTCGCATCTGGAAGGTGCGCATGTCGCGCAAGGTGCGACGGTCGGCCCCTATGCGCGGCTGCGGCCGGGTGCGAACCTGCACGCCAATGCCAAGGTCGGCAATTTCTGTGAGGTCAAGAAGGCCGAGATCGGCGAGGGCGCCAAGGTCAATCACCTGACCTATATCGGCGATGCCTTCATCGGTGCTGGCAGCAATATCGGTGCCGGCACTATCACCTGCAATTATGACGGCTACAACAAGGCGGAAACCCGCATCGGTGCGAACAGCTTCGTCGGTTCGAACTCGTCGCTGGTCGCTCCCGTGACGATTGGCGAGGGGGCCTATATCGCTTCCGGCAGCGTGATTACCGATGACGTGCCCGATGATGCGCTAGCCTTTGGGCGCGCACGGCAGGAAGTGAAGCCGGGCCGGGCGACCGTTGTGCGTGAGCGGGCGAAAGCGCTGAAAGAAGCGAAGAAAAAATCGTCCTGAGAGACGTTACCAAACGATACTGAAAGTGACCGGCGGCATAATTGCCGATTTCACGGAAACGGTTAGTAGTTCCGGCGAAGAGATCGCCGTCTGGAGAAATATATGTGCGGAATTGTCGGAATTGTCGGAACTGAGCCCGTTGCTGAACGGCTTGTCGATGCGCTGAAGCGTCTCGAATATCGCGGTTACGATTCGGCCGGTGTCGCCACCATCGACAATGGCGCGATGGACCGCCGCCGGGCGGAAGGCAAGCTGTTCAATCTGGAAAAGCTGGTTTCGGAAAAGCCGCTGCCGGGTGTCGTCGGTATTGCGCATACACGCTGGGCGACCCATGGCGTGCCGAACGAGACCAACGCTCACCCGCATTTCGTCGAAGGCGTGGCCGTCGTTCACAACGGCATCATCGAAAACTTCGCCGAATTGCGCGATGAGCTGACCGCCGAGGGCGCCACCTTCACCACCCAGACCGATACCGAGGTGGTGGCGCAGCTTCTGGCCAAATATACGCGTGAGGGCCTTGGCCATCGCGAAGCGATGCTGAAGATGCTGAACCGCGTCACCGGTGCTTATGCGCTGGTCGTCATGTTCCAGGACGACCCCGGCACGCTGCTTTCGGCCCGCTCCGGCCCGCCGCTTGCCGTCGGTTATGGCCGCGGCGAAATGTTCCTCGGGTCCGATGCCATCGCGCTTTCGCCCTTCACCAACGAGATCACCTATCTGGTGGATGGCGACTGCGCCATCGTCACCCGGCAGGGTGCTGAAATCATCGATTTCTCCGGCAAGCCGGTGAAGCGCGAGCGGCAGATTTCGCAGGCGACGGCCTTCGTGGTCGACAAGGGCAATCATCGCCACTTCATGGAAAAGGAAATCTACGAGCAGCCGGAAGTTATTTCCCATGCGCTCAGCCACTATGTGGATTTCGCTTCCAAGACAGTGAAGCAGGCCGACAAGGCCATCGACTTCGCCAAGCTTTCCGGGCTTGCCATTTCCGCCTGCGGCACGGCTTATCTCTCTGGCCTGATCGGCAAATACTGGTTCGAGCGTTATGCCCGCCTGCCGGTGGAAATCGATGTCGCTTCGGAATTCCGTTACCGCGAAATCCCGCTCGTCCCCACGCAGGCGGCGCTGTTCATTTCGCAATCGGGTGAAACCGCCGATACGCTGGCGGCGCTCCGTTATTGCCAGCAGGAGGGGCTGAAGATCGGCGCGGTGGTCAATACGCGGGAATCGACCATGGCGCGCGAATCGGATGCGATCTTTCCGATCCTCGCCGGCCCGGAAATCGGCGTCGCCTCCACCAAGGCCTTCACCTGTCAGCTCGCGGTGCTGGCTTCGCTTGCCGTTGCTGCGGCCAAGGCTCGCGGCACGCTGAAACCGGGTGAGGAAAAGCAGCTGGTGCAGCATCTGATCGAGATGCCGCGCATCATGAGCAAGGTGTTGAACGTCATCCAGCCGCAGATCGAGGCGCTGTCGCGCGATCTGTCGCGTTTCAAGGATGTGCTGTATCTCGGCCGTGGCACCAGCTTCCCGCTGGCGCTGGAAGGCGCGCTGAAGCTCAAGGAAATTTCCTATATTCACGCCGAAGGTTATGCCGCCGGCGAGCTGAAGCATGGGCCGATCGCGCTGATCGACGAGAACATGCCTGTTATCGTCATTGCGCCGCACGACCGCTTCTTCGAAAAGACGGTGTCGAACATGCAGGAAGTCGCCGCGCGCGGTGGCAGGATCATCTTCATCACCGATGAGAAGGGGGCGGCGGCCTCCAAGCTCGACACCATGGCGACGATCACTCTGCCCAATGTCGACGAACTGATCGCGCCGATGGTCTTCTCGCTGCCGATCCAGCTGCTTGCCTATCACACCGCTGTCTTCATGGGTACGGATGTGGACCAGCCGCGCAATCTGGCGAAATCGGTGACGGTGGAATGATCGTCCGGCCGGAGCGGCAGGGCGACGAAGAGGCGATCGGAACGCTAACCGAAGCCGCGTTCCGGAATATGCCATTCAGCGACCAGACGGAACATCTGATCGTTGACCGGCTGCGCAAGGCGGGGGCGCTGACCGTTTCCTTGGTGGCGGAAGATGGCGGGGAAATCGTCGGTCACGTCGCTTTTTCGCCCGTCTCCCTGCCCGGTGTGGAAGGCCGCTGGTTTGCGCTCGGGCCGATCTCGGTCGCTCCGGACAGGCAGGGTGAGGGAATAGGCTCGCGCCTCGTGCGGGAGGGACTTTCCACGCTGGATCGGCTTGAGGCCGCCGGCTGCGTTCTGGCCGGCGATCCCGACTATTACGGCCGCTTCGGTTTCCGGCATTTCGAGGGTCTGCACAGCAGGGGCATTCCTGACAAATATTTGTTGGCCTTACGCTTGCATGGCGGAACTCCATCCGGCATTGTCGGTTTTCATCCGGGTTTCGATAGCGACAACGCTTAATTCCGAACGGTAAATGACCGATATTCCAGTCAAAATCTCCTTCGCAGCCCGTCTGCGCAACAGCTTCCTCACGGGTGTCCTGATCCTTGCGCCCGTCACCATCACCATGTGGCTGGTGTGGAGTTTCCTGCAATGGGCGGATAGCTGGGTGAAACCCTATATTCCCGCCCGTTACGACCCCGAGCAATATTTCGATGTGGCAATCCCCGGTTTCGGCCTGCTGATCGCCGTCATCGGCATCACCTTGATCGGCTTTCTCGGCAACAACCTCATCGGCAAATGGATCGTCGGTTTCGGCGAGTCCATCCTCAACCGCATGCCGCTGGTGCGGCCGATCTACAAGAGCATCAAGCAGCTGTTTGAATCGGTTCTGAAGGAGCATTCGAACTCCTTCAAGAAGGTCGGCCTGATCGAGTTTCCGTCCTCCGGCACCTGGGCCATGGTCTTCGTCGCCTCCGATGCCAAGGGCGAACTGGCCTATCGTTTCAACGAGATGGGCCAGCAGATGGTCGCCGTCTTCCTGCCGCCGACACCGGTGCCGACGGCGGGTTTCCTGCTGTTCGTGCCAAAAAACAAGATCGTGATGCTGGACATGACGCCGGAAGATGCGGCGAAACTGCTGATTTCCGGCGGTATCGTGGCGCCTGATTTCACGCCGCCGAAGATGATCGCGCCGGTTTGAAGGCGTTGCGAGGCGCCAGGCTCGTTCCTCCATTCTCACGGCAGAATGAAAGGCCATACGGTTGACGAACCAATGTGGTTCACTAATAATCGTGGTGAACCGAAAGAGGTTGCGATCATGACTGCATTCACTGTGCGTCTGCCTGATGAGGTTGCCGACAAACTTGACCAGTTGGCGGAAAAACTTGATCGGTCGCGATCCTACATGGCGGCGCGGGCGATTGAGGACTTTGTTGCCCGTGAGGAGTGGCAGCTTGCAGAGATCGAGGCCGGTGTGGCGGAAGCCGATCGCGGCGAGTTCGGGACGCCTGAGGATCTCGCAAACATTGTTAGAAAATATGTAAGATCTACTCGGCCGTCATGAGTGACCGGCGAATTCGTTGGACCTTACGGGCGCTGCGACGGCTCGATGAAATTGGTGCGCATATCGAAAAGGATAATCCAGCGGCTGCAGCCCGGGTGATTTCCCGCATTGTTTCAGCGGTTGATATATTGGCGGAGCAGCCAGCAATGGGGCGGGTCGAACGAATCAGAGGAACACGGGAAGCCGTGCTTTCCGACATTTCCTACATCATTGCCTATCGCGTGGGCGAGGATATCGAAATTTTGACGATCATCCACACATCGCAGCGGTGGCCTTCGGCGCTTTAGCCAAACAGTCTCCAGATTTCATGGTCAATCCTCGTCATCCATATCATCCACTTCCGACCCGGTATTGGTCGCGTGGAATACGGGGACGAAAAGCCGCATATAGACCAGCCGCACGCTCCAGCCCTGTTCCAGCGCCTCTGCCCATGCCTTTTTGCGGCCGGGCTTCTTGAACGCCTTGCCGATCGCCTTTTTCTCGCTTTTCGCAAATGTGTCGGGCTGCAGGATATTCTGCGGCGAGCAGAGCGCATAACCCTTGCGGAAGGCGGGTGGCGGGCGGCGGGGGTCGATCATGTTCATGGGCGTTCACTTTCAGCCGGCATGCAGGAAGCGGATCGCTTCGTCGCGGCGGTGCAGGTAGAGCAGGGTGCGCAGCGCACTGCCGCGCGGGCCCGTGAGTTCGGGATCGCGCTCTATGACATAGGCCGCGTCCTTGCGGGCGATTTCCAGAAGGTCGGCATGGGCTTCAAGGCTGGCTATGCGGAAGCCCGGCGTGCCGGACTGGCGGGTGCCGAGCAGCTCACCTTCACCGCGCAGCTTCAAATCCTCTTCCGCGATCAGGAAGCCGTCCTCGCTGTCACGCAGGATGGAGAGCCGGGCGCGACCGTTGTCGCTGAGCGGGCCTTTGTAGAGCAGGATGCAGGTGGAGGCCTCATCGCCGCGTCCTACACGGCCGCGCAGCTGGTGCAGCTGGGCAAGGCCGAAACGTTCGGCATGTTCGATGACCATGATTGTCGCGTCAGGCACATCGACGCCGACTTCCACCACCGTCGTTGCCACCAGCAGCCGGGTTTCGCCGTTCTTGAAGGCCAGCATGGCGGCGTCTTTTTCCGGGCCGCTCATGCGGCCGTGGATGAGGCCAATATTGGCGCCGAGCATCTGCGAGAGAACCGCGTGCCGCTCTTCCGCCGACATCAGGTCGGACTCTTCCGTTTCCTCCACCAGCGGGCAGATCCAGTAGGCCTTCTTGCCATCTTTCAGCGCCGCGCGCAGCCGCTCGACAATGTCGCCGATGCGCTCGGTGGGGATCGTCACCGTCTGGATGGGTTTGCGACCGGCCGGCTTTTCGGTGAGCTTGGAGACATCCATATCGCCGAAGGCGGCCAGAACCAGCGTGCGTGGAATGGGCGTGGCGGTCATGACCAGCATATGCGGCGTGATGCCCTTGGCGGTGAGGCGCAGGCGCTGATGCACGCCGAAACGGTGCTGCTCGTCCACCACGGCCAGCACGAGGTTTTTGTAACTCACGCTGTCCTGAAACAGCGCATGGGTGCCGATAACGATCTGCGCTTCGCCGGAAGCGACCCGTTCCTCGATCTCGCGGCGCTCCTTGCCCTTGGTACGGCCGGTCAGCACTTCGACGGTGATGCCCGCCGCCTGAGCGAGTTTGGAGATGGTGGCATAATGCTGGCGGGCGAGGATTTCGGTCGGCGCCATCAGCACCGCCTGTCCGCCGGCCTCCACCGCCGTTGCCATGGCCATCAGCGCCACTAGCGTCTTGCCGGCACCGACATCGCCCTGCAACAGCCGTAACATGCGGTCTTCGCCGGCCATATCGGTGAGGATATCCTTCACCGCTGCACTTTGGCTTGCCGTCAGCGAGAAGGGCAGCTGTGACAGGATTTTTGCGGCGATATCGCCCTTGGCGCGGATTGGTTGGCCCGCCACCTTGCGCAGCCGCTGACGTACCAGCGCCAAGGACAATTGCCCGGCAAGGAATTCGTCATAGGCAAGCCGCCTGCGCGCCGGGGCTTGCGGCTCGATATCGGCACTGTCGCGCGGATCGTGCAATTCGCGGAAGCTCGAAGCGACATCGCCGAAACCCTGGCGGGTCTTGAGCGTCTCGTCGATCCATTCCGGAAAGGCCGGCAGCTTCGACAGCCCACCTTCGATCGCCCGCCGCAGCACCTTGGGAGAGAGACCGGCGGTCATGGGATAGACGGCTTCGACCAGAGGCAGGTTTTCCGCCTCGGAAAGCTTCACCATGAAATCCGGATGCACCATGGAGGCGCGACCATTGAACCAGTCCACCTTGCCGCTGACGAGAACCTCTTCATCGACAGGCAGGGCCTTGGACAGCCAGTCGCCCTTGGCGCGGAAGAAGGTCAGCGCCAGTTCACCCGTCTCGTCATGCAGGAAAACACGATAGGGTGCGGAGCGGTTTCCGGGTGGCGGCGGCTGGTGCCTGGCGACTCGTCCCTGGATGGTGACAATGGCGCTGGGTGCGGCAAGCGCGATGCCGGGGCGGTTGCGGCGGTCGATGACGTTCGACGGCGCGTGGAAGAGAAGATCGATGACGCGGGTGTCGTCAGCGCTTTCCCGGCTCAAGAGCTTCGCCAGAAGATCGGCAAGCTTCGGCCCCACACCGGCAAGGGTGGAAACGGAGGCAAACAGCGGATCGAGAATGGCCGGGCGCATGGGTCAGCAAAATCAGGGAAGGGGACGCGTTATGCAAGACTTGGCGCCCGACAAACAGGGTTTATCACCGGCAGATTTTCACTGCTGCGGCATTATTTCGATAAAAACCGGTTCCCAAGCGTTCGCTTCTTGTTCTATAGGAGGTCGCAGTCAACACGTTGTTGATTAGTCAACCGAAAGGTGAATGCGATGACTGGACTGGTGCGCACGAGTGCCGACCTTGATCCGAGACGCCGGCGGATTCTTTACCGCTGCTGGCACCGGGGCATTCGCGAGATGGATCTGGTGCTCGGGCAATTTGCGGAAGACAACATTTCCGGGCTTTCCGATGAGCAGCTGGATGAGCTGGAAGTCATCATGGCAGAAGAGGATAACGACCTCGTCAAGATGGTGACGGGCGCGCTTGCCATCCCGGAAAAATTCCAGACGCCGCTGTTTGAAAAGATCGCCTCTTACCGTCCCGATTTCGATCTCGTCACCGCCGAAACCCTGAAAGCCTGAAACATGATAGCCGGATTCGATGCAAAGCTGGTGTCGTCGGCCGATACGCCGCTGACCATCGGAAACGTGCCTTCCGGCATGGAAGCCCTGCTGTTGGCCGACATGGCGCGGGCAGGGACATCGGTGGCTTACGTGATGTCGGATGGCCAGCGGGTCGCCGATCTCGAACAGATACTCGGTTTCGTCGCACCTGACATTCCGGTCATGACGCTGCCGGCGTGGGATTGCCTTCCCTATGACCGTGTGTCACCGAGCGCCGACACCTCGGCGCGCAGGCTCGCCGCGCTCTCCGGTCTCATTGCCCATGCGAAGAAACCGCATCCGGCCATCGTGCTGGTCACCGTCAACGCCATGCTGCAGAAAATGGCGCCGCGTGAAATCATCGAGAGCCTCGGCTTTTCGGCCAGGCCCGGCAACCAGATCCGCATGGAAGAGATTGCCGCGCGGCTGGAGCGCAACGGTTTTGACCGGGTGGCGACGGTGCGTGAAGTGGGCGAATTCGCCGTGCGCGGCGGCATTCTCGATGTCTTTGTGCCGGGCACGGAAGAGCCGGTGCGGCTCGATTTCTTCGGCGATACGCTGGAAAGCATCCGCACCTTCGATCCCGCCAGCCAGCGCACAATCGGCCAGGCGCGCTCGCTCGATCTGAATCCGATGAGCGAAGTGACGCTGACGCCGGATACGATCAGCCGTTTCCGCAAGAATTATCTGTCGCTGTTCGGCGCGGCGACGCGTGACGATGCGCTTTATCAGGCCGTCTCCGAGGGCCGCCGTTATGCCGGCATGGAGCACTGGCTGCCACTGTTTTACGAACAGCTGGAAACCACCTTTGACTATCTGAAGGGCTTCCGCATCGTCACCGATCACACGGCGCGCGAGGCGGCAAAAGAGCGCTCCAAGCTGGTGCTCGATTATTACGATGCGCGCCGTGCTTCCGGTGAAACCAAGGGGTCGACGCAGGGTGCGCCCTATAAGCCGGTTTCGCCCGGCCAGCTCTATCTCGACGGCAAGAGCTTCGATGCGGCACTTGCCGCCGTCAACGCCGTACGCCTGACACCCTTCAACGAGCAAGACAGCGAAGGTCGCCCGGTCGCCACGCTGGACGCCCATGTCGGGCCGCGCTGGGCGCGTCCGCCAACCGAAGGTGAGAGCGAAGAACGGGTCAATGTTTTTGATCTCGCGGTGAAGCATATTGCCGAGCGCCGCGCCAAGGGCTGGAAGGTGCTGATCACCGGCTGGTCGGAAGGTTCGCTCGACCGGCTGCTGCAGGTGCTCAACGAACACGGGCTTGAGAAGATCAAGCCGGTCACTTCGCTCAAAGAGGTGGAGAAGCTCGGCAAGGGCGAGGCGGCCTCGGCGGTTCTCAGCCTCGAAGCGGGTTTCGAAACCGGGACGCTCGCTGTCATCGGCGAGCAGGACATTCTCGGCGACCGCATGGTGCGGCGCTCCAAGCGCCGCAAGCGCGGGGCGGATTTCATCTCGGAAGTGGCGGGGCTGGATGAGGGCTCGCTGGTCGTTCATGCCGAACATGGTATCGGTCGCTTCGTCGGCCTGCGCACCATTGAGGCGGCGGGCGCGCCGCGCGCCTGTCTGGAACTGCATTACGCCGACGATGCCAAGCTGTTCCTGCCGGTTGAAAACATCGATCTTCTTTCCCGTTACGGCTCGGATGCGGCGGAAGCGCAGCTGGACAAGCTTGGCGGCGGCGCATGGCAGATGCGCAAGGCCAAGCTCAAGAAGCGCCTGCTCGACATGGCCGATGAGCTTATCCGCATTGCGGCCGCGCGTCTGGTGCGCCATGCGCCGGTGCTGGCGGCCCCCGACGGACTTTATGACGAATTTGCTGCCCGTTTCCCCTATGATGAGACGGAAGACCAGCTGAACGCCATCGAGGCCATTCGCGAAGATCTCGGTGCCGGCCGGCCGATGGATCGCCTTATCTGCGGCGATGTCGGTTTCGGCAAGACCGAAGTGGCGCTGCGCGCCGCTTTCCTTGCCGCTATGAACGGCGTGCAGGTGGCGGTAGTGGTGCCGACTACGTTGCTTTCCCGCCAGCATTTCCGCACTTTCTCGGAACGTTTCCGTGGCCTGCCGATCCGGGTGCAGCAGGCTTCGCGCCTTGTCGGCTCCAAGGAACTGACGCTGACGAAAAAGGAAGTGGCGGATGGCAAGACCGATATCGTTGTCGGCACCCATGCGCTGCTCGGTGCGGGCATCAACTTCGCCAATCTCGGCCTGCTCATCATCGACGAAGAGCAGCATTTTGGCGTGAAGCACAAGGAGCGGCTGAAGGAGCTGAAGAGCGACGTGCATGTGCTGACGCTGTCTGCGACGCCCATTCCGCGTACGTTGCAGCTGGCGATGACGGGCGTGCGCGAGCTTTCGCTCATCACCACGCCGCCGGTGGACCGCATGGCGGTGCGCACCTTCATTTCGCCGTTTGACCCGCTCGTTATCCGCGAGACGCTGATGCGCGAGCACTATCGCGGCGGCCAGAGTTTTTATGTCTGCCCCCGCCTTGCCGATCTCGCCGATATTCACGCTTTCCTGCAATCGGACGTGCCGGAACTGAAGGTGGCGGTGGCGCATGGCCAGATGCCGGCGGGTGAACTCGAAGACATCATGAATGCCTTCTACGATGGCAAATATGATGTGCTGCTGTCGACCACCATCGTCGAATCCGGCCTCGACGTGCCGACCGCCAACACGCTGATCGTGCATCGCGCCGATATGTTCGGTCTCGCCCAGCTTTACCAGCTGCGCGGCCGTGTCGGCCGGTCCAAGGTGCGCGCCTTCGCGCTCTTCACCCTGCCGGTCAACAAGGTGCTGACAACGACTGCCGAGCGCCGGCTGAAGGTGCTGCAATCGCTCGACACGCTCGGTGCCGGCTTCCAGCTGGCGAGCCACGACCTCGATATTCGCGGCGCGGGCAATCTGCTCGGTGAAGAACAGTCGGGCCACATCAAGGAAGTCGGTTTCGAGCTTTACCAGCAGATGCTGGAAGAGGCGGTTGCCGAAGTGAAGGGCGACGAGCAGGTGCAGGATAGCGGCTGGTCGCCGCAAATCTCTGTCGGCACGTCCGTCATGATCCCGGAAGATTACGTTCCCGATCTGCATCTGCGCATGGGTCTTTACCGCCGTCTTGGCGAGCTTGCCGATATCAGCGAGATCGACGGTTTCGGTGCTGAAATGATCGACCGTTTCGGCCCCTTGCCGAAAGAGGTGCAGCACCTCCTCAAGATCGTCTACATCAAGTCGCTCTGCCGCATTGCCAATGTCGAGAAGCTGGATGCCGGACCGAAGGGTGTGGTTGTGCAGTTCCGCAACAAGGAATTCCCCAATCCGGCGGCGCTGGTCGGTTACATCGGCAAGCAGGGCTCCATGGCGAAAATCCGTCCTGATCACAGCCTGTTCCTTAACCGCGATCTGCCGACGCCGGAAAAGCGGCTGACGGGTGCGGCGATGATCATGACGCAGCTTGCTGAACTGGCGCGGTCGTAGATTTGAGCTTTCGGGAGCATTCACAGCAGGCCTAGGTGCGTGTGGCTTCACCCCCCTCTGCCCTGCCGGGCATCTCCCCCTCAAAGGGGGAGATCGATCTGCGGCGAGGTTTCCCCTATCTCAACGTCTGAGGACGAAGCGACGAGAGAGCCTTCTGCCGATCTCCCCCCTTGAGGGGGAGATGCCCGGCAGGGCAGAGGGGGGTAAACCGCACCCACCTTCGGTCAGTTGCCAAATGGCCAAACCCCGAAAACCCAACCCGCTCCCTTCAGCGAAAATTACCGCGATGTAACGAAACGGACATCTGCCGGTAGCCTTCGCGGGCGTAGTCTCAGTTTCGTACCCGGTGCGGCGGATCAGTGGATGCCGCCGGGTCATGAAGGAGCAGGACGATGTGGACCAACATCAACAGGTTTGCCACCGCTGGTCTGGTTGCTTTGACAATTGCGGGCACCACAATTGCCACCACCAGCCAGGCGGAAGCGCGCAATAATTTCGGCCGCGGCCTTGCCGCGGGCATTGCCGGCACGATCATCGGCGGAGCGCTTATCGCCGGGGCAAGACATCCCGGTTACGCTTATGGCCCCGCCTATTACGCGCCCGCCTACGGTCCGCCCGTTTATGCTGCACCGGCCTACGGCCCGCCAGTTGTTTACCAGCCGGTCTATCCGCGCTGCCACGTGGCCTGGAGGCAGAATGCCTGGGGCGACATGTATCGGGTCAGGGTTTGTGATTGACCGAATGCCATACCGGCGACGAGAATACGCGTCGCCGGTTCTTCGCATTCTTTAGGCGTCAGCGTCCGTCTTCCGGTGTGATCCCCACGGCCACGTTCTGGTCGGTTGCGGCGATGGAGGCGGGCAGCGGCACTTTTCTCTGCTTCTCACGGATCAGTGTCAGCAGGCCGGAGCCGACGATGAGGGCGATGCCCACCAGCATCCAGCTGTCGATACGGTCACCGAAAATCAGATAACCGAACAGGATGGCCCAGAGCATCTGGCTATATTGCGTCGGGCCAATCATGGCGGCAGGCGCATATTGGGCGGCATACATGACCAGGACGTTGCCGAGTGCGCCGAGCAGGCCATATCCCGCCAGCAGCAGCCATTGCTCGCCGCCCGGCATGACAAAGGTGGGCACCATGGCGATGCCGCTGATGGTGAGACAGCCCAGCACGCCGGCCCCATATAGCGAGACATTCTTTTCCGACGGGCCCATGGCGCGGAAGATGACGATGCTGAGCGCGCCGCTGAAGCCGCCGATGATGGCGCCGAGATGGCCGACGCCGAGTTCACGGAAGCCCGGCCGCAGGATGACCAGAACCCCGAGAAAACCGATGATGACGGCCGACCAGCGGCGGATGCCCACCTGTTCCTTCAGAAACACCACCGACATGATGGTGACGAAGGAAGGCAGCAGGAAGATCAGCGCGAAGGCTTCGGCCATGGAAAGATGGGTGAAGGCAGTGACGCTGCCGACCGCACCCGTGCCGGCGGCAAAAAAGCGGATGATCCACAAGGGCCGGTTGGTCGTCTTCACCACATCCACCCAGCGATCATTGCGTTTGCGGATGAAGGGCAGGGCGATGAGGCCGAACAGGGCGCCGAAGAAGGCCGATTCGATCGGCGAAATCTGGCCTTCTATGAGTTTAACGCTGGCATCGCTCCAGGCGTAGGCAGCGAAGGCGGCAAAGGCGAGCAGAATGCCTTTCAGGGTCTTGTCGGACACGGAAACACCGGCGAAAAATCGAGTTGCTGAAAACCGCCGGTGGTTCGACCGTCAGTTCATCGATCTATGCTCGTCCGCCTTGATTTTTGCAATATCCCGCAGTGCAGCAATCAGGACGTCAGGCGTTTGTGCACCGCTTATGGCGTATTTCTGATCGAGGATGAAAAACGGCACGCCAGCGACACCCATCTGCTGCGCGGCGTCTATTTCTGCAACGACCGTGTCCTTGTCCGCATCGGAGGCAAGCAGCCGCTCGACCACTTTCGCATCCATGCCGGCCTTTGCGGCGACGTCAGCCAATACGGCGTGGTCGCCGATATTGCGGCCTTCCTCGAAATTGGCTTTGAACAGGCCGGTCACGACCTTTTCCTGCACGTCGCGGCCTTCCGAATGTGCCCAGAGCGACAGGCGATGGGCGTCGAGTGTGTTCGGGCCGATCTTGATCGCATCGAAATCGTAGTTGATGCCGACTTCCTTGCCGAGCTGCACCAGCGTGGCATGGGCCTGTTCCAGGCGCTCCTTGCCAAGCTTTTCCTCCAGAGCAGCCTTCTGGTCGACGCCCTCCGGCGGATAGTCCGGGTTGAGGCGATAGGGGCGCCAGTTCACGTCGACGCTGATTTCATCCTGCACCTCGGCGATGGCGAGATCGAGCCTGGCCTTGCCGAGATAGCACCATGGGCAGACCATATCCGATACCACGTCGATGACGATGCGTTCCATGGCTTAGTTCCTTGCTCTGGACCTGGCGACGGCAGGCTATTGCGCCCGCGCATCCCACCAAGTCTGTTTCTGATTGCCTGATATCGGTGTCATATCCGGGCGGTCGATATATTTCCAGCGCGCGACCCACTGTGCGCCGATGTAATAGAGCGGAATAATGTAGTGGCCGGCAACGAGCAGACGGTCATAGGCGCGCACTGCCGCCTGGAAATCTTCCGTCGAGCGCGCCTGCAGCAGCGCCTCGATCATCCGGTCGATATCGGGATTGGCCGCACCCGCATAGTTGAAGCTGCCCTGCGCATCGCGCGAAAGCGAGTTCCAGCGGTTCAGCTGCTCCATGCCCGGCGAAAGCGAGGAGGGCAGGGAGCGGATGATCATGTCGTAATCGAAGCTGTTCGAGCGGGCCTGATATTGCCCGTCATCGACCGAGCGGATGCCCATGGCGACGCCGATCAGGTTCAGCGAGCGCTGATAGGCAAGCGCGATGCGTTCCTGCGCCGGGTTCTGGGTCATGATCTCGAAGGCGAGCTGACGGCCATTGGCGTCGGACATCCTGCCATTCTTGATCCGGTATCCGGCCTCTTTCAGCTTGTCGACGGCCATCTTCAGAACCCTGCGGTCCGCACCTGTGCCGTCGGTCTCCGGCATGACATAGGTGCCGGCCAGCAATTCCGGGGGCATGGTCTTCGCCGCGTCGCCAAGCAGGGCAAGCTCGCGTTCATCTGCGGCGTTGCCATAGGCGCCGAGCGGGGAATTCTGCCAGTAGCTCTGGGTGCGTTTGAAGGAACCGCCGAGGATGTTCCGGTTCAGCCATTCGAAATCGAGCGCATAGGACAGGCCTTCGCGCACCTTTTCATCGGCGAAGACGGCGCGGCGGGTGTTGAAGACGAGGCCGAACATGCCCGTCGGCAGGCGCGGCTGGAAGACGTCCTTGACGATATCGCCACGATGGACGGCCGGGAAATTATAGGCCTGTCCCCAATGGGACGTATCAGAGGTGCCGTTGATGGCGTCACCTTCGGGATAGATGTCGATGTCGCCCTTCTTGAAGGCCTCGAACATGGTGGTGACCTGAAGGAAATAGGTCACGCTGATCTCGTCGTAATTGTCGAAGCCGACCTTACCGGGAACGTCCTTGCCCCAATAATCCGGATTGCGTTCCCAGATGATTCGCTCGCCCGGCCGCAGGGTCTTGATTCGGTATGGACCCGAGCCGACAACCGGCCCAAGGCCTGCCTGCTCGAATTTTTCCGGATCGATCGCATGTTTCGGCAGGATCGGCGTGGAGGAGGCGAGAATGAGCGGCGTTTCGCGGTTCGCCTTGTCGTTGAAGGTGAAACGCACGCCGCGATCACCGACCTTTTCCATTTTCGCCACGCCGTCCAGACGGCTGTTGAACGGAGGCCGCCCTTTTTCCTTCAAGAGGTTGAAGGTGAAGATCACATCATCCGGCGTCACCGGCTGGCCGTCGGACCATTTTGCGCTCGGATTGATGTTGAACTGGATGAAGCTGCGCTCCTCATCCCACTCCACGGTTTCGGCGAGCAGACCGTAAAGGCTGAAGGGCTCGTCACTGGAGCGCAGCATCAGCGATTCGTAGAGGAGATTGCCGAATTCCGGGTCCCAGACGCCGCGTGCGGTGGTGCGCATTCCCTTGAGCACGAAGGGATTGAGGCTGTCGAAGGTGCCGACGACGCCATAGGACATGCGGCCGCCCTTTTTTACGTCCGGATTGACATAAGGCAGGTGCCTGAAGTCCGCGGGAAGCTCCGGCGTGCCATGCATGGAGATGCCGTGCAGCGGTTGCGCCAGGGCGTCCCCGGCGGGAAGCAGGGATGATCCCAAAAGGAACAATGCGGGGATGAGGGCCGCAAGGTTGCGCATGTCACTATCCTGTCTAACTGTCCGTCCGATGTGCGTCACGACCCGTTTATCGTCATGATTCTGGCAGATATGTAGCACACGGACATTGCATGACCCATGCAAGGGCGGGAAATCTTGGGTCCGCTCAAGAAAAAGTTAAAGAAGTGCTGGATATCGCCGCGATCGGCATGTAACAGGGTGGCCGGAAGAGACGGGTCACGCATTTGCCTCATTTAAACGACAGTTGAACGGGCAGAAGGATACCGCCATCGGCGAACAGGGTCTTAACGGTTCTGTTCTGGCAGACATTCAGGAGACGGAACTCTTATGATGCACAAGGCAAACACATTCACCCGGACGGCTCTGTCCGCTCTGGTCCTCTCTCTGGGCGCGGTTTCCGCTCCGGCCATTTCGCAGGCGCAGGATGCTGCTCCGGCCGCTCAGGGCGCTGGCGCCCCGCCGCTCGGCTGGTTCAAGACCTGCTCCAAGCAGGAAGACAACGATGTCTGCGTCGTGCAGAACGTGGTTCTCGCCCAGAACGGCCAGATGATCACCGCTGTCGGCCTCATCACCGTTGAAGGTAAGGTCAACCGCAAGCTGCTGCAGGTTTCCGTTCCGACCGCGCGTCTCATTCCTCCGGGCGTGATGATGCAGATCGACGGCGGCAAGGGCCAGAAGCTCGACTACGCCGTTTGCCTTCCCGACAAGTGCACGGCCGAAGTTCCGCTGACGGACGCCATGATCGCTTCCTTGAAGAAGGGTAGCGAGGTGGTCTTCACCTCCATCAACTTCCGCCGCGCGCCAAACCCCATCAAGATCGCGCTCTCCGGCTTCACCGGCGCCTATGACGGCCCGGCGATCACCCAGTCGCAGCTGGCCGAAAGCCAGCGCAGCCTGCAGGAAGGCATGCAGAAGAAGGCTGAAGAGGCCCGCAAGAAGCTGGAAGCCGCTCAGGATGCCGCCAAGGGCGCGCCGAAGCCCTGATCGCTGCGAAGCATCAACAATGACAAAACCGGTCTGGCGACAGACCGGTTTTTTTATGCGCATTTTATGCCCCTGGGAGGGCGGGGAGATGTCTGGCGGACGTCAATGCGCCGTCGACATTTTCGGGCGCCATTCGCCGTTCGGCGACTTGTCGAAGATGCGGCCGATATTGGGATTTCTCAGCGGCGTCTCGTCTTCGTCGTGCACGAGGTTCTGCTCGGAAACATAGGCGACATATTCCGTCTCCTCGTTTTCGGCCAGAAGATGATAGAAGGGCTGGTCGCGATCCGGCCTGATTTCCGCGGGGATGGCGTTCCACCATTCCTCGGTATTGGCATATTCCGGATCCACGTCGATCACCACACCGCGGAACGGAAACACCTTGTGGCGGACGATCTCGCCCAGCGTGAATTTTGCGTTTCTGTGTTTCATGGCATGTACTTCCTTTCCCAATAGTAGTTGGTGTCGGAATGCGAAATATCAAGACCTAGCGGTTCTGACGCCGGTCAGCCGCCATGCTCAGCGCTTTCTGCCGATCGGTGCTGTGGCGAGGATGACGCCGCCGGTGACAAGCACGATGCCGATGGCGTGATAGGTCTCGAAGGTCTCGCCGAGGAACAGCGTCGCCATCAAGATCGAGACCGGCGGCATCATGTATAGCGTGATGCCGGCTGTGGCGGGTCCAAAAACGCGCACCGTATGGGTGAAGCAATAAAAGGCCAGAAGCGAGGCGAAGAGGATGATGCCACCGATCTTCGCCCAGGCCGTGCCGGTGGCGGGCAGCATGCCGCCCTGCGCCAGTTCCAGTGCCGCCGGTGGCAGAAGCACCAGCGCGCCGGAAAATGCGATCAGGCCGAAAAGGCTGAAGGACGCCATCTGCCGCGCCGCGGGATCGCGCAGCAGCAGAGAATAGATGGCAAAGGCGATCGCCGCCGTCAAAATCGCGAAATCGCCGATGTTGAAATTCATGTGCCTGAGAGCGGAGATATTGCCCTTGAGCACGATGGCCGCGACACCGGCAAAGGCGATGACCATGCCCACCACTTCAAGCTTCCGGATCGGACGTCCCTGGAAGACGCGCTGGAACAGGATGATGAACAGCGACGAGGTGGTGTAGATCAGCGTGCCGTTGGCGGCCGTTGTCATGGTGAGGCCCCAATAGACCACGCCGCCGCAGATGCCCATGCCGAGAATGCCGAGAACGAGCCAGAGCAGCGTTTTCCGCCGCAGGAAGGCAAGGCAGTTGCGCCAGTCGGCAATCATGAAGGGGGCGATGATGAGGGTAGAGCCCATCCAGCGGATGAAGGCGGTGATGAAGGGCGAGACCTCGCCGACGACGCCCCGGCCGAAGATGACGTTGCTGGAGAAAAAAAGCGGCACCGCCAGAAAAATGAGCCAGTCCGTGAGGCGTGTGGGCTGAGATGCTGGCTTCGTCGGCATGGGCTTATGTCACATTCGGCAGAATAGAAAACGGCGGCTTTCCGTAGAAAACCGCCGAGATGGATCGAGCGCCCCGGGGAGCGCCCGAAAGGCCGATCAGGCCGAGTAATACATGTCGAATTCGACCGGATGCGGGGTCATTTCGAAACGCATGACTTCCTGCATCTTCAGCTCGATGAACGAGTCGATCTGGTCGTCGTCGAACACGCCGCCGGCGGTGAGGAACTTGCGATCCTTGTCGAGGCTTTCCAGCGCTTCGCGCAGCGAGCCGCAGACGGTCGGGATCTTCTTCAGTTCCTTTGCAGGAAGGTCGTAAAGGTCCTTGTCCATCGGCTTGCCGGGATGGATCTTGTTCTTGATGCCGTCGAGGCCGGCCATCAGCATGGCCGCAAAACCGAGATAGGGGTTCTGGGTCGGATCCGGGAAGCGGACTTCGACGCGCTTTGCCTTCGGGTTGGAGCCGAAGGGAATACGGCACGATGCAGAGCGGTTGCGCGCGGAATAGGCAAGCAGAACCGGCGCTTCATAACCCGGCACCAGACGCTTGTAGGAGTTGGTGGTGGGGTTGGTGAAGGCGTTGATGGCCTTGGCGTGCTTGATGATGCCGCCGATGTAGTAGAGGCAATTTTCGGAGAGGCCCGCATATTCGTCGCCAGCGAAGGTCGGCTTGCCGCCCTTCCAGATCGACTGGTGAACGTGCATGCCCGAGCCGTTATCGCCGAAGATCGGCTTCGGCATGAAGGTTGCCGTCTTGCCATAGGCATTGGCGACTTGGTGCACGACGTACTTGTAGATCTGCATCTTGTCGGCGCTGGAAACCAGCGTGTCGAACTTCACGCCCAGCTCGTGCTGTGCGGCAGCCACTTCGTGGTGGTGCTTTTCAACGACAACGCCCATTTCGGCCAGAACCGTCAGCATTTCGGAACGCATGTCCTGCAGGCTGTCGATCGGCGGAACCGGGAAATAGCCGCCCTTGACGCGCGGACGGTGGCCGAGGTTGCCGGTCTCGTAGTCGGTGTCGTCGTTGGACGGCAGTTCGGACGAGTCGAGCTTGAAGCCGGTGTTGTAGGGGTCTGCCTTGTACTTCACGTCGTCGAAGACGAAGAATTCGGGCTCAGGGCCAACGAAGACGGTGTCGCCGATACCGGAGGCCTTGAGGTAGGCTTCAGCCTTCTTGGCGGTGCCGCGCGGGTCGCGGTTATAGGCTTCGCCCGAAACCGGGTCGAGAATGTCGCAAAGGACGACCAGGGTGGACTGGGCGAAGAACGGGTCGATATGGGCGGTGGCCGGATCGGGCATCAGCACCATGTCGGACTCGTTGATGGCCTTCCAGCCGGCGATCGAGGAGCCGTCGAACATGACGCCATCGGCGAACATGTCTTCGTCCACACAGACAACATCCATGGTGACGTGCTGCAGCTTGCCCTTGGGGTCGGTAAAGCGCAGGTCCACGAACTTGATGTCGTTATCCTTGATCTGCTTCAAGATATCGTTTGCGGTCGTCATTTAAACGTTTTCCTTGAGTGTGATGATGACGAGGTGAAAACCCAAGCCTCCCCGGCTCGGGACGTTCTTGATTATATGGCGTCCACGCCTGTTTCACCGGTACGGATGCGGATGACTTCCTCGACATTGGAAACGAAAATCTTTCCGTCGCCGATGCGGCCGGTCTGCGCCGCATTGCGGATCGCCTCAATGACGGCTTCCGCGTTTTCGTCCGCCAATACGACTTCGACTTTCACTTTCGGCAGAAAGTCCACGACGTACTCTGCTCCGCGGTAGAGTTCCGTGTGGCCCTTCTGACGACCAAAGCCTTTTGCTTCCGTGACCGTGATGCCCTGAAGTCCGACTTCCTGAAGGGCTTCCTTCACTTCATCGAGCTTGAAAGGCTTAATGATCGCTTCGATCTTTTTCATGAGAAAATATCTCTCCGCTTCTCCCGTTAAAGCAGGTTATTCCCGCTCTGCCACAAGAATGCACGTATTGTGCCAGATCGGAAGCGGGCGTGAAGAAAAAACTTCGCTCACCCGGCTTTCCGACACAAAATGCATTCGGTTTTGGCGGTTTTCCAGCCAATTTCTCTCCGGAACCCGAAAAATCCATCAGCATTTCTGTGAATTCTTATTGTTTTAGCAATTCTGAATATTTTGGAATGCGTAAGTGGAGCGATGCCTGTTTGTTTATATTTTGTGCATTTGATTATTATTTGGACTTGGCTATCTGCTTATTTTTGTATCGATTGCCTTTCCGGCGTTTTGAAGGGATGATCGGGACATGACATCCCTCCTGTACCTTTCCCTGTTCGACCCGGCCGTGATGGCCCGCATCGATGCGGCGGCCGGGCAATCCGGCATTCCGCTTTATGATCTGATGGAGCGGGCGGGGCAGGCGGTCGCCGCTTCTGCGCTGCGGCACTATCCGCAGGCGCTGCGTTTTGTCGTGCTCTGCGGTGGCGGCAATAATGGCGGTGATGGTTACGTGGCGGCGCGGGCGCTTGTACAAAGCGGCGCGGCGGTTGCGGTTCATCATCTCGGCGATGCGGCCGCACTCAAGGGCGATGCGCGGGTGGCATTCGAACGGAGCGGGGTGACGCCGCTGCCGCTCGGCGATTATGCGCCCGCCGGCGGCGATGTGGTGATCGATGCGGTTTTCGGGGCGGGATTGTCCCGCGATGTTCCGCACGAACTTGTCCGGATGATTGATGCGGTGACAAAGGCAGGCGTGCCTGTTCTCGCCGTTGACCTGCCTTCCGGTCTCTGTGGCAGGCGGGGCGTACCTCTCGGTGCCTCATTCAGGGCGGAACGCACCGTAACCTTCATGGCGCGCAAACCGGGCCATCTGCTGATGCCGGGGCGGGAACTGTGCGGAACGCTTGAGGTGTTCGATATCGGCATACCCGGCCGCATCCTTGCCGCCCATGCGGGATCGGTTGCTGAAAACGACCCGCTGGTCTGGCGGAATGCCTTGCCCCATGCCGATATGGAGACCCATAAATTCCGGCGCGGGCATCTGACCGTCTTTTCCGGTCCGGCGCATGCGACGGGCGCAAGCCGCATGACGGCGCTTTCCGCGCTGAAGGCGGGGGCGGGCATCGTCACGGTCGCGGCGCCAAAGAAAGCGCTCGATGTGCTGTCGATGACGCTGACGGCGGTAATGAACACGGTCATGGACGATACCGACGATCTGCGCCTGTGGCTCGACGACCGGCGCCACGGCGCCTTCGTTCTCGGGCCAGGTTTCGGCGATCTCGAAAAGGCACGGCAATTCGTGTCCCTGCTTGGAGACAGGGCGGTCGTGCTGGATGCCGATGCCATTACGGCTTTCAAGGATCGCCCGGAAAGCCTGTTCGAGCGCATCACATCCGGCACGGGCAAATTCGTGCTGACGCCGCATGAGGGCGAGTTTGCGCGGCTGTTTCCCGATCTTGCCGCAGACAGGGCGTTGAGCAAGATCGAGAAGGCGCAGGTCGCCTCGGCCCGCAGCGGCGCGGTGCTGGTCTATAAGGGGGCCGATACGGTGATTGCCGGGCCTGATGGCCGGGCTCTCGTCAACACCAATGCGCCGGCAAGTCTTGCCACGGCCGGATCAGGCGACGTGCTGGCCGGCATTATCTGCGCTCTGCTCGCGCAGGGCGCGCCGGCCTTCGAAGCGGCTGCCGCCGGCGTGTGGCTGCATGGGGAGGCGGGCAGCAGGGCGGGTGCCGGCATGACGGCGGAAGACCTTGCCCATGCGGTTCGGCCGTTTGGTTGAATTCAGGATGATGGGGTTCCGGTGGCCGTCACCTTGACTTGACCGGTTACTGTCCGGCTCAGATGTCCGGACAAGGGCACGACATTGTTTCTCGCGGGGTTCAGCCGAAAATGCAGCCTGCCTTGAGACTTAAACCGGTCGGCACTGGATCATGCTCGATCCTGTGCAAACACCAGCCGCCTCGTCAGTGTGCGGCCTTGCCCTGGCTCGCCGTTGCCATTCGCGAGGCGCTCATCAGCAGTTTGCGTTCGGCGCGTTCCTGCTGCGGCGTGCGATTGTAGATCTCGCGGTAACATTTCGAAAAATGCGAGGCGGAGACGAAGCCGCAGGCGACGGCAACCTCAACGACGGGCATTGCGGACTGGATCAGCAGATGCCGTGCGCGGTCGAGGCGGATTTCGAGATAATAACGCGCGGGCGAGCGGCCCATTTCCTGCCGGAAGAGGCGTTCCACCTGTCGGCGTGACAGATCGGCGGCATCGGCTATATCCAGCAGCGACAGCGGCTCGGCGAGATTGCCTTCCATCAATTCGATGATCGACAGGACCTTGCTGTTCTGCACGCCAAGCCGCGCGCGCAGCGGCAGGCGCTGGCGGTCGTTGGGGCTGCGCACACGATCGGTCAATTGTTGTTCGCAGACACGGTTGACGAGGTTCTCGCCGAAATCCTGTCCGATCAGGCTCAGCATCATGTCCAGTGACGCCGTGCCGCCGGCGCAGGTATAGATGTTGCTGTCGACTTCGAAGAGGTCCGCATAAACTTCCACCTGCGGGAAGGCCTCGGAAAAGCCGGGCAGGTTTTCCCAGTGGATCG
This sequence comes from Agrobacterium tumefaciens, assembly GCA_017744915.1. Classification (GTDB taxonomy): domain Bacteria; phylum Pseudomonadota; class Alphaproteobacteria; order Rhizobiales; family Rhizobiaceae; genus Agrobacterium; species Agrobacterium tumefaciens_I. The sequence goes on along the minus strand of JAGIAH010000004.1, from coordinate 537,909 downwards.
CGCAGCGCTTGCCGTTCAGCAGGCCGGCCTGTGCGAGGATATGTGCGGCGGTACAGAGGCTGCCGATGGCGATGCCGCGATTATAGGCTTCGCGCAGCCAGGCATTGACGGATTTGTTGATGTGTTGGTCCACATCAATGCCCGAACAGATGATTGCCATTTCCGGGCGGTTCTCGCCGCTGACGTAGCGCCGCTCGTCGGCAAGACAGGTATCGGCCTCAAGACAGATGCCGCTGGACGACATGACCTTCTGGCCGTCGAGGGAGGAGAGGCGCCATTCATAGGCCTCATAGCCCAACATTCGGTTGGCGATGCGAAGCGTTTCAACCGCTGCGGCGAATGGCAGCATGGTAAATTGCGGAATGAGAAAAAAGACGATTGAGCGTTTCTTCTGGGAGTTCTTGCTCATTTGCCCGTGCTCCGTTGCGAATACGCAATTCCTCCCTTGGAATTGGTCTTCTGGATGTCCTGATTACGACATCTTTAACGAAAAATACGCCTCGGAATCGGAGCTGTCAAAAAATAGCTTTTGAAATATGCAAATTTTGCGACAAGCCCTTAAAACGGGCGATGTGTCGCATGCAAAACAGGCAGGTAATTTTGCGCCTCTGATCCTGTCACTCAGGGGCGGCGGTGGCGGCTCGCAACACATGCAGAGGTTGCGAGCCATCGGTTGGCCATCATTTGCGGATGGCGTGTATGCGGGTGGTTTCGGTCGTCGGCCATCCGATATCCTTCAATGTTTCAGGCGGCAATGACTCCAGTGCACGAAGCATCCTTTCACGGCGCCATGCCGCGTAACGGGCCGACACATGGTCCGACAGGCGATCGAGCCAGCCGCTGGGCGAGGGATGGTGCTGAGAGCGGTTTGTCACCGGCAGATGATGTATCATGGTCATGTCTTGATCCTTTCCTGAACCACGATCCTGTTTACGACTTCGGTATGTGCCTGCCTCTTTCATCAGGCAAGAGAATGAATCTTATGTCATTCATCAATATTGAGAATGAATGACCGGCGGCGGCGAGGGGGAACATTTCGGTTCGTGCCATGCCAGTGCTTCATTCCCACGAGGTTCATTCCACCCCGTTTATCGATGTCCCGGATGGTGCGCGCTTGTTGACATTCAATCAAACGAAATGATATCCATCTATAAATCAAAATATTTGAAGGTGCGTGCCATGACCGTGACTTTCCGCCAACCGCTGCCGTTGCTGGATAACGACATATTGAGAACCTTCGTCGCCATTGCCGAAACGGGAAATTTCTCCACCGCTGCGGAAGTGGTGTTCAGAACGCCTTCGGCCGTTTCCATGCAGATCAAGAAACTCGAGGAACAGTTGAAGACGACATTGTTCCTGCGCGATGCCCGCTCGGTGACATTGACGGCGCATGGCGAGACGCTTCTGACCTATGCGCGGCGTATGATCGCGCTATCCAACGAGGCGGTGTCGCGTTTCGTCATGCCGGAACTGTCCGGCGTCGTGCGTCTCGGCGCGCCGGAGGATATTGGCGAGCGCGGTCTGCTGCCCGGCATTCTCAAGCGTTTTGCTGAAGCCTTCCCCGGCATCATGATCGATGTCACCATCGATTCCAGTTCCAATCTCTACAAGCGCATGGACGAACAGCGGCTGGATCTCGCTCTCGTCAACTGTGCCTCGCATCCGCTGCGGGATACGGGCGAGGTGTTGATGCGCGAACGTCTCGTCTGGGCTGGTGCGAAATGCGGCACGGCCTATCTGCGCGATCCGCTGCCGATCTCTATCTGGGAAGAAGGCTGCATCTGGCGGTCGGAGGCGATCCATTCGCTGGAGAAGCGCGGCCGCAATTTCCGTGTCGCCTATTTGAGCGGCCACACCATGGCGCAGCGCGCCGCGATTGCCGCCGATCTCGCCATCGCACCCCTGCCGCGATCCTATGTGCAGAATGACTTGGTCATTCTGAGCGACAAGGAGGGGCTTCCGGAGCTTGGCTGTTTCGATATTCGCCTGATCATGGGCGACAAGGCGTCGCGTCCCGTTCTTGCGGTGGCCGAGAGCATCCGCAACGCCTTTGTCGAGGTCGCCAAGGCGGCATAAGCCAGAGGATCAACGCGGCGGGCATCGTCCGTCGCGCCGAAGGGCCTTAGACGGCCACCGAATCCGCAGGCGCGGCACGGCCCGTATCGTTCGCCTGCCAGCTTCCGCGGCTGACCAGCCAGTCGGACGATGTCTGCAACCCACCAAAGGGGAAGACGTGAATCTGCCGGATCGGCCCTTGCGGATTGGCCTGCCAATGCCGCTCGATCGGTCCGACGACGCTTTCCGGCGAATGGCCCCTGGCCAGGGTCGTCAGGGAAAGGGCGTTCTTCTTGAGATAGGCGATGGAGTTGCCGACGCCGCAGAGCGCGGCATATTTCAGCAGCGTGGTGATCTTGGCCGGGCCGGAAACGCCGATATGCACCGGAAGCGCAATTCCTGATGCCGCAAGTCCTTCCGCCCAGGCGATGAAACGCGCCGGATCGAAGCCGAACTGGGTGACGATGCGCATCGTCGCATCGCTTCTTTCGGCAAAATCGCGTTTCAGCTGCAGCGCGGCCATCGCCGTCTCTTCGCTGAAATCGGGACTACCTTCGGGGTGTCCGGCGATTGCGATCTGTTTTATGCCGTAACGGTCGAAAATGCCGGTGGACAGCATGTCCATGCTGGCTGCGAAGGGACCGGCAGGCCTGTCAACACCGCCGCCCACCACCAGCACATCCGTTACGCCCGCTTCGTCGACGAGCCGCCTGACCTGTTCCTCAAATTCCGCACGCGACGGGATGCGCCGCGCCGCCAGATGTGGCACCGGCTCGTAACCGAGATCGCGCAGATGCCTCGCCGCATCAACGAGCCTTTCCTGTGATGCCGCTCCGGTATCGGTGAGATAGACCCGCACGCCCTGCGGAAAAAGACCGGCAAGGCTGCTGGGGCCAAGCACCTGCGCGGGCGAGGCTTCGATGGAGGCGGGAATGGGAGAGGCGGTGGAAATATCGGGCAATTTGTGCGTGATCCTTTTCATTATCATGCACCGGTTTTTCGGCGAAGTCTTTGCCCGTTGCGGCAGGACAGCCCTGCATCTGCGACGAAGCTGTGCCGGATTGTCCGGCCTGCGCCGTTTTCCCGTATCCGTTCACCAGATCCGTTTGGTCAGGCCATTCCACAGCCAGGTCCAGATCGTCGGCGGAAAGCGCAGCACCGATTTTCCGGGAGAGGGTGGCTGCGGCGCAAGGCTGCCGGAAAGGGCGTCTTCGATAGCGCTGACGGCAATATCGACCGAACCAGCGGTGAGAAGCAGCGGATAGGTGGCGATGGTGTCGGAAGGTGATGGTTTCAGCCGTTTTTCGTAAAGCGTGGCGCCGGTATCCACGCCCTTGTCCACCAGATGCACGGTTGCACCGAAATTGCCCCGGTCCTTTTCCACCAGCGCCCAGTAGCCGCCCATCTGGCCGCGATAGGCGGGGTTGATGCCGGCATGAAAATTGATGACCGGGCATTGCAGGGCCTGCAGCGTGGCCGGTGTCAGCAGACGGCAGGAAATGGTGAAGATCGCCGCCGGTTTCAGCAGATTGGCCGCCGTGCGGCAGTCCTCATCGTTGAGCGAGGTGAATTGCGTGACGGGAATGGCGGGATGAAGGTCGGGAGAAAGGCCGTGTTCGGCGATGATGTCGTTGCCGCGCCGAACCGTGAAGCGTTTGCTGAGCCGGGAGGCGATCATCGTCGCCATCTGGCCCATGGCGACAATCCAGCCGAGCCGCCGCGCCCGCCGTCTCAGAATGGCCGATTTGCTTTCGGGCTCTTCCTGGAAGACGTGAATATCCGGAAAACGCCCGGCCAGCGCGTTGATCATGACATTCGGGTTCAGGCCGCCCGCGGTCATTACCAGAAGCCGATTGTTGAAGTCAGTCATATCACCCACGGACTTTTCCCAAACCATGATGCAAGTGACGAGTTTCCCTCGGAAAATTTCAAAACCCTGTTAATTTTCATCGACGGGAATTTTTGAAATGCGCTGGAACCGATTTTCAGGACTCACGTTATTGTGACGCATATCACATCGGTGCTTGTCTTTGGACGGCAAGCCATAGGGGAGTAGTTCAAATGATCACACGCATTCTTTCGACCGTTTTCGTGGCTCTGTTGACCGTCGTAACCTTGAGTTCGTGCGGCAACACCATTCGTGGCATGGGCCGGGATACGGCGAATGCCGTGAATGCGACGCAGGACGCCGGCCGCAGTGTGGACCGCGCCGCCCGCCGCTGACAGCATCTCCCCTTAAAAATCCGGCGTCATCCTGAAACAGGGGTGGCGCCTTTTCTTTGACCGAATTTCCCTGCGAATGTTCCCCTGACGAGAATCACGGGGTGGGCATGAACGGATCGATCAAGAAACTGGCAAAGCTGCTTTTGCCCCTGTTGCTGCCGTTTTCGGCCGAGGCGGGCGGACAGGTGGATTTCTGCAAGACCGTGGACCACGCGGGCGGCCGCTACACCGTCTGCAGTTTCGATCCGGCCAGGAGCACGATCCGGATTTATGATCGCGATCATGTCTCCGGTCAGGGATATCGTTCCTTCGCCGATCTTTCCTCCGCGCTCTGGCGGCAGCACATGTTCAGCGTCTTTGCCATGAATGGTGGCATGTACCATTCGGATTATTCCCCCGTCGGGCTCTTTGTCGAAAACGGCGTCGAGCGTGCGCCGATCATTACCGGTGGCGGCTGGGGCAATTTTCATCTTCTGCCGAATGGCGTGTTTTATCTGAAGGGCGCCACGGCCGGCGTGCTGGAGACCGAGGCCTATCAGGCCGCGGCGCCGAAACCCGATTTCGCCACCCAGTCCGGCCCGATGCTGGTCATCGACGGCAAGTTGCATCCGCGTTTCCTGCCCGATAGCGACAGTCTGAAGCGGCGCAACGGCGTCGGCATCTCCCGCGACGGCATGGTGCATTTCGCCATTTCGGAAAATACCGTGCGTTTTTATGATTTCGCCACCCTGTTCAGGGATGTGCTGGATGCGCCCAATGCGCTTTATCTCGACGGTACGATTTCCAGCGTCGACATTCCGGCAATGAACAGGCGGGACGGGCTGTTTCCCATGGGGCCGATCATCGCTGTCGTCGACAGGGTGCCGGACTAGTCGGGAAAATCAGATCGGCGCCTTCGGATAGGCGTTTTCGAGACCGGCCGATGCCGTCAGCCCCTTGCGGAAGGCAAGATAGGCGGGGTGCTGGCTGGCCTTGGCCGTTTCCATGAGGCGTATCTGAAGGCGGGCAGGGGCATTGCCGCCCAGCCATTCGCCGGTCACTTCCAGCTTCAGGCTGTTGAGGAAGCGGGCATTGCTCTGCTGGTCGAGATAGAGATTAAGGCCGGCCAGCAGGTTTTCATCCTGCAGCGCGTTTTCCATAAGCAGCAATACCCAGGCCTTATTCTCGCTTGTCAGCGAAGTCAGTTTCGACGCGACCGTTTCGCGGTCGGGAAAGGAGGATGCCTGCTGCATGGAGTGACTCGCATCGTTGCCGTTGCCTCCGTCGATAAAGCAGAGGCCGCAGCCTTTCAAGGCGCGAAGTCCGGATGCGGATGTTCGACCGAAACGTGCCGGCCATAGGGGTTTTCAACAGGGGTTTGTGCGAAACCTTTAAATAACGGTTACACTTTAGTCCAAATTGCGGCGATCACTGAAACGGCGTCGATGCGACCTCCAAGCTAACGCCTTGTTTTTTCATATACCTATGCGCGGGGCGAATGGCAGCTTGTCGAAAACGCCTTCATTTAGCCGCTTTTTGCATTTGCCTTCGCCGTCGGATTTTAATAAATGCTTCCTCCACGGGCCGGGTCTTGAAGATCCCCCGGAGAGTGAATAGCTGGAGTAATCATGGAAGAAACCGCTCAGAAATCCTGCTGGGGCGTCACCTTGCGCGCACTTGCAGGCTTTGCCGCTTTTCTCGCATTGACGTACATTTTTGGCAGCCCATAAGCACTTCTCCTGAATGACGGGTTTTGAAACGGCGCGGTTTTCCTTTGGAAACCGTGCTGTTTTCGTTTGCGGGCCCCGGATGTCGCGGCTGCGCAAACCGCTGCCGCTCTTTTGTGGCGATCCGTCGCGGCTTTGGATATGATGGTGGTGGATTCCATTATCATTCAGGACGAATTTCATGTTTCTTTCGGTCTTCGACGTCTTCAAGATCGGTATCGGTCCTTCGAGCTCCCATACGATGGGGCCGATGACGGCGGCCAACCGCTTTCTGGCGCTGATCCTCAGCGACGAGTGGCCGCGTCCGGCGGGGGCATCCGTCTCGCAGCTGAAGGTCAGCCTGCATGGCTCGCTTGCCTTTACCGGCATCGGCCACGGCACCGGGCGTGCCGTCATTCTTGGCCTGACCGGCGAGCGGCCGGACCTTGTCGATCCCGATGCCATGGATGCGATTATCGGAAAGGTTGAAGAGGCTGGCGCCGTATCGCCGCCCGGCCATCCGTCCTATGTATTCCGTCCGGCGGAGGATCTGATCTTCGACAAGAAGAACCCGCTGCCGGGCCATGCCAATGGCATGACCTTTTCCGCCTTCGACAGTCAGGGCAGGCTGCTTATCAAGCGTATCTATTATTCCGTCGGCGGCGGTTTCGTCGTGACCGATACGGAACTGGAAGCGATCAAGCAGCGCGGCAAGACCATCGACAACGGGCCGCGTGTGCCTTATCCCTTCGCGACCGCGCGGGAAATGCTGGATATGGCTGCCCGCTCCGGCCGCACCATCGCCCAGATGAAGCGCGCCAACGAGGAAACGGTGGTCACCCGCGAGGAATTGAACGAGCGGCTGGACCAGATCTGGGAAGCCATGAATGGCTGTATCGAGCGCGGGCTGAAAGTGGATGGCATCATGCCGGGCGGCCTGAAGGTGCGCCGCCGCGCCCGCTCCATCTACGAGAAGCTGAATGCGGAATGGCGCAGCAACCGGATGAACCCGGTGATGGCGAATGACTGGCTGAGCGTCTACGCCATGGCGGTGAACGAGGAAAATGCCGCCGGCGGGCGCGTCGTCACCGCGCCGACCAATGGCGCGGCGGGCGTCGTGCCGGCCACGGTCAGATATTTCCGGCATTTCCATGAGGATGCGAGCGTCGATGACGTGCGCGATTTCCTGCTGACGGCAGCGGCCATCGGCGGCATCATCAAGCACAATGCCTCCATCTCCGGTGCGGAAGTGGGCTGTCAGGGCGAGGTGGGATCGGCTTCCGCGATGGCGGCGGCGGGTCTTGCCGCGGTCATGGGCGGATCGCCCGAGCAGGTGGAAAATGCCGCCGAAATCGCACTCGAACACCATCTCGGTATGACCTGTGACCCTATCGCCGGACTGGTGCAGGTGCCTTGCATCGAGCGTAATGCCATGGGCGCGGTAAAAGCGGTGACGGCGGCTTCGCTGGCGCTGAAGGGCGACGGCCAGCATTTCGTGCCGCTCGATGCCTGTATCGAAACCATGCGCCAGACCGGCAATGACATGAGCGAAAAATACAAGGAAACCTCCACCGGCGGCCTCGCCGTCAACGTTGTGGAGTGCTGAGCGGGCAGGGCGGCAGGCTTCGTGCAGATGCTTGACGCCCGCCGCAAAAAGGCATTGATAGAACCATGCCTCTACATCTCATCAAACTTTGCGTCGGCGCGGACTCCCTCCAGGATTTGAGGGAGTGGGTGGCGCATCGCTCCCTGACTGCAATAGCAGCCGGTCTTGAACCGCATAGCGTGCACACCACCCGGATGATCCCGAAACGGGTCGAGGAATTGCTGGAAGGCGGTTCGCTCTACTGGGTTATCAAGGGACAGGTGCAGGCGCGGCAGAAACTGCTCGATATCCGCTCCTTCAAGGGCGAAGACGGTATTTCCCGCTGCGACCTCATTCTCGGCCCGGAAGTCATCGAAACCTCACCGGCGCCGAAGCGGCCGTTTCAGGGCTGGCGTTACCTGAAGGACGATGAGGCGCCCCGCGATCTCGGCGGCGGCGGAGGTGGGGAGGACATGCCTTCCGATCTTCGGCGGGAATTGGCCGAGCTTGGTTTGCTCTGACATTCCATAGATGAAAGAAATCTCGTTTCGCCGGCCGAGTTGATGGCGTCCTGAAAGCTATCCTCCGTTATGCTCGGGCCTGTCCCTAGCATCTGCTACGTTTCGATTGAGCTGGACGTGATTAGATTCTCGGGACAGGCCCGAGGATGACGTCGGGTGTCAGGCGTTTATCGGCAAACAAAAAAAGCCGGCCCCTTGCGGAGCCGGCTTTTTATTTGGGGAGACGGTATTCTTGTTGGTTGGGCGTCAGTTGATGCCGCCGACCGCAGTGGTGGCGCGGCCATCCTGAATTTTCACCCAGCGGCCCGGATTGGCCGTGTCCTGGCGCTTCAGGTAGGTATATTCGGTTTCCGACCAGTTCATGACCTTGTTGCGCATGTTGTCGAGAACGAAATCGCCACGATCGGTGCGCACGGTCAGGACGGCATGGCCTTCGCCATTCGGCTGCAGAACCACGGTGATCAGCAGGTTGGAGGCGGAGAAGCCCTTGTTCATCAGCATCTTGCGCTTCAGAAGCACGAAGTCTTCGCAATCGCCGACGGTGGTGGGATAGGCCCAACGCTCTTCGACGCCGTAGATTTCCATGTCGGTCATCGGCGTGATGGTGGTGTTGACGGTGTAGTTGACGTCGAGCATCGTCTTCCAGCGCTCTTCGGTCAGTTTCATCGGGCCGTTGTCCAGTGAGGTCGGCTGGCATTCGCTCTGATAGGTCTGGCAGAATTCATAGTGGCCGATCGGCGGATTGGCCTTGCCGATGACGCGCATGACGGCGGCCGGCGATGCGCTGGCCTGATGTGCGAAGGCGCTGACGATGAATGCGATCAGAGTGAAAACGAAACGGTTGTTCTTGTTCATTGCTTGTCTCCCCGTGGTGAGGAGACATTCGCAGCTATATTTTGACCCTGCGGAAATTTGCGCGGTGCAATTTGAGCTTAAATTTCAGCAAATTAGCCGCTATTTTGAACTGTATTTGAGTGAGTTTTTATGCGTGTTTGAAGCAAATTTTATTACAATTTTACGCATCCGGACTTTAGGGTTTCGGTAGCCATTTAGATCGCTGTATTGAAAGCTGTTTTCGGTGCGCCGGTATTCTCGTGATCCTGTGCGGTCCATCGGCGACGCCTGCTGGAGACACGGATTTCCCGTTTTGGGATGGGTGTTTCAGGCTGGAACAACCCGAAAAAGCGCCGAAAAAAACTTCGAAAAAACTGCATTTTTTCCGGAAAAAATGTTTGCGGGCTAATTTTCCCCGCCGGTTTCGGCGGTGATCTGGGCCGGCCTGGTACGCAATTGTCCCTCATAATCGCGTTTTCCGAGCGGCACGCCGCGCATGCGCAGGATGTCGTAGGCGGTCACGGCATGGAAATGGAAGTTCGGCAGCGAGAACGAGAGAATGAAGGTTTCCGATGTGAAGCGGAGCCTTCGGGGGCCGATCTGAAGGTCCAGTTCCCTGCCGGCCCAGCTATTGACCTCATCAGGGATGAAAGCTTCCAGCGCCGTTTGCGCCTTGCCCATCATGGCCCTGAGGTCGGTGAAGGGGACGGGGCCCACCAGGGCGGGCGGTTCGAACACGCCGGTTTGGGCAGCTTCTACGCCCCATACGGCATGGTGCCAGGCGGCCTCGATCTGAAAGTGGAAGGGCGCCATGTCCTCGAAGAGCCGGGCCTGCACGAAATCATCCGGATCGGTGCCGGTTTCGGCGCAATGCCGGGCCGCACGGTCGAGAAAGCCTCCAACCGCTCTCACGGTCTGCAGGAAGGTTGGAACGCTGAGGTCGTAGAATGTCGTCACCATCGGCTTTTTCCATTTGAGCCGAACGCCGCCGCAAAGGACAGGTGCCGATAATCACACCGCCGTCCGGGAACCCTGTTGATTATGAGTCCATGGTCTGGTGCAAATGCGCGCAGAAAATACCGCGCCAATGTCAGGTTACATCACGCCCGGCGGAACGGCCTGTCGGGAGCGTTGCACGCGCACGACCTTACACGTTTTCCGGATGTAAAACCACGCCGTGTCCGGTGGAATTTCCTAGAGGAATTCGATCAGCGCGTCGGGCGACTGGACCCGGTCGAATTCGACCGCGACGCCTTCCATGAAGTGGCGCACGATCTTGCCGCTCATGTTCTTGCCGAGCTGAACCCGGCTACCCAGAGGCGGGCGGTTTTCGATCTCGATTGCGGCACCCGACAGGGAAAGGTCGATCAGCCGGCAGGCGACGAGCACGCCGTCTTCCAGAACGAGCTGCGCTTTTGCGTTGCGCGGCGTCAGGCGGTCATGGCGGCGGTCTTCCGGCAGGCCGAGCAGTTGCCGTTTGGCGATCCATGCGAGCTGGGCGGCGAGTTTTTCGCGCTTGCGCTCCGGCGCATTGATGGCGATGAGGAAACCCGATGCGGTGAGCGATGTCACCGTGCCTTCGATCCGGCCGATATGCTGGAGATAGGCGATGACGCGATCACCGGTGCGGGCAATGCCCGGGCAGGTGAACTGCGCCCTTTCGGCGGTCATCTCGGTCGCGGTGCAATCATATTCTTCGTGGTCGGGCAACATCAGGCGGCCGGTGAAAGACACACGGACGGCGTCGTCGAGGTGAGGCTCCTCAACCGGGCGCAGGATTTGGGCGGTGTTGACCGAACGGGACGAAAACATGGGCAGCGCAATTTTATTGAATGATGACGGTCAGTTTCTACCTTGCGCGAGTTAACAGACTGTATTGTTTAATCTCTACAATTTTTCTGATCGGCAATATCGTTACAGCTTTGACCTATTTTTCGAGATTCCGGGGCGGCGTAAATCTTTCGGCCCGGCCATGCGCAGTCCGGGAAATCCGTCAGATGCTTCCTGCGAATGGTATCGCGGCCGCTTCCATTTCCGTCCAATGCCCCGCCGGCGCGATGTCCATGCGCAGCAACCGGCTGCTTTTCATCGACAGGCAATGGATGGGCGCGGCGAATTCATGACGCGGCCGTTCGGGAAGCAGCGCGCCGAGCAGCCTTTGGGCAGCGTCGGCATCCGTGCGCAGCGGCAATAGCAGCATTTCGAATGCCAGCGGCGACGCGCCATGGTCGTCTTCCGCTTCGACATCGAAGACGACGGGCAACTGGTGCTGCAGGATGCCGCGCGCCACGCGGCAGGGGAAGGTGGCATTTGCCCGCGGCCACAGTTCCGAAAACGGCCGGTCGCGCAGTTCCCGGCCGAACAGGTCACAGAGGCGGGTGCCGGCAAGGCGGAAGAATGGCGTGGCCTCTCCCTTGTCCGTCAGGATGAAAAGGTCGCCGAGATGATGTTTGAGCTTCGCGGGATCGATATCCTCGCGCCGGGGGGCGGGGTTTCTGCCCCGCAATTCATCCCAATAGGCATATATGTCCAGTCCGGCCATGCTTTTCATAGCATCTCTCCCTGTTCGTTTTTGAGACATCATGTCCATCCGAACGCCTGTATCTGGTGATGTAGCGATTTTCGTGCCAACTGGATTTGTTAAGGTTAACAAAGGGTTGAGATTGCGCGGTGGCATGGCCCGTGGCACGGGTGCCGCCATGTCGGGGAATACTCCGTCAGCACAATTGACTGGCGCTGCCCCATGATCTTGCGGCGCGCCGACGAGCCGGACCGCCCGCTGGCCCGCCGCTTGAACCGGTTGCGGTTTGGCGTCGCGCAGCAAAGGCGGGACGGCTTTTTTTTCGTCCGGGCTTCCTATATTGCTCGGTGAACGCAAATTTCTACCAAGACAGGGATGGGATCATGTCCTACGGGGACGGCGAGCAGCCGCCGGTTTCGGAAACGCCGGAGCCGAAAGACGACACGAACAATCCCGTCTTCAACCTGCCGACGCTGCTGGTCGGCATATTGGCGGCGCTGGTCGCTGCCTATGTGGTTCCCGCCTATCTTCTGTCCGAGGAGGGCAATGGCTGGTTCATTTTCACCTTCGGCTTCATTCCGCTGCGTTACGCGGTGCCTTTCTCCCAGCAGGGGCTGGAATGGCTCTGGACGCCGGTGACCTATTCCTTCCTGCATGGCGGCGTCGAGCATATTCTCTTTAACGGCCTGTGGCTGATGGCCTTCGGCGCGCCGGTTCTGCGCCGGATCGGAACAGTGCGCTTCGTGCTGTTATGGTGCATTTCCGCGGCTGTTTCGGCCTTTGGCCATGCGGCGCTGAACTGGGGGGACGTCACGGTCCTGATCGGGGCCTCCGGTGTCGTCTCGGCGCTGATGGGCGCGGCCTGCCGTTTTGCCTTTCCCGCGCGCGGCGGATACAGCGCCTCCTTCGGCCATCTGATGCCGCGGCAGAGCATTTTCGGGGCGCTTGCCAACCGCACCGTGCTGATCTTCACGTTGATGTGGCTGTTCGGCAATGTGCTGATCGCGGTGGGCGTGCCGCTGTTCGGTGATGTCGGCGGGGAAATCGCCTGGGATGCGCATGTCTTCGGCTTCCTGCTGGGTTTCCTGTTCTTCGGCCTGTTCGATCGTCCGTCACGTTAAGCCGATCACGCTCCTTGTCGGCCGTGGCGCAAATTTGCTTTTGCGCGTCCCATCCGGGATTGCATTCATGCGGACCTCAGCGCACCATATCTCATGATTTGCAACCGCCAGGGGAGACTGCGGCGTGCTGCGGGTCGCTGAAAAGAGGAGGAAGGCATGCCAACATTCGTAAAGGATCTTCTCGACCGCAAGGGCCGGGACGTCGTGACTGTCGGTCCGGAAGTCAGCATCGGCGAGGCGGCGGGAACGCTGCATGCGCATAAGATCGGTTCCGTCGTCGTCACCGATGGCGATGGTGTTGTTCTCGGCATTTTCACGGAACGCGATCTGGTAAAGGCCATCGCAGCCCAGGGCGCCGTTTCCCTCCAGCAATCCGTGTCCGTGGCCATGACCAAGAACGTCATCCGCTGTCATCACAACTCCACCACCGATGAACTGATGGAAATCATGACCGGCGGACGTTTCCGCCACATTCCGGTCGAAGAGAACGGCCGCCTTGCCGGCATCATCTCCATCGGTGACGTGGTGAAGGCGCGGATCGGCGAGATCGAGGCCGAGGCCGAGCATATCAAGGCCTATATTGCCGGATGATCCTGTGTCCCGGCGTCAGACCGCTGGAAAAAGCTTCAGTCTCGGGCCGGGACTCACACATCACCCTTGGTGATAAGTCGCCATGCAAGAAAGTCGGCTATTTTGGCCGATATTTCCACATAGAAGTTTTGCTGCTCATAATCAGAGCAGACGATTTCAACCCGATTAAACTGTGAAATGAATGTGCCGCTGCTGGACCAGTTGCCATCAGCCGTTCCTTTCACAATGGTGATGTCGATCCACGGCTGACCGTCCGCCGCCCCGAAACTGACGGGGTTCGTGCGCCTGAGTTCAGGCTGTCCTTCCAGAAACTCGATCAGTGGATTCGTGTCGTACAGCTTGCTTTCGACGACTGGGGGCAGGATTGAGATATACCAGTACATGATCTCACCACAGCCCGGTGTTTCGTCGATCCGCCCTCGGGCCTTGAAGGCATCTGTGACGCGGAGCCCTCAGCGCCGGAACGCCTGCTGCATACGCTCGAGTTCCGGAATACGTGCGCGTGTTTCCTGATATCCCCGGTCGATGGCTTCGCTGGCGCGATGGAATTCCGACAGGCCGATATCATTGATGCGCGGATGAAGCATCAGATCGGGTGGATCGCCTGCCAGGCGCGAGCGCGAAATCCTGTCCTGAATGATGTTGAAGGCCTGCACCATGACGCCCGGCAGGCCGGGACGCGGCGGGCTTTCCACAGCCGGCGCAACGCCGCCATGCGACGGCGAGGCGGCGTGCTTGACCACGGCGGAACGGCCGAAGAGATCGTAATTGAGGTTTACCGCAACGACCAGTGCCTGCTCATAGGCTCGGCAGACCGAAACTGGCACGGGATTGACGAGCGCGCCGTCGATCAGGGTGCGGCCGTTGCATTGCACGGGCTCAAAAATGCCTGGCAGCGCATAGGAGGAGCGTAGCGCGGTGACGAGATCGCCCTGATGGATCCAGACCTCGTGGCCGGTGCGCAGTTCCGTGGCGACTGCGATGAAGGGGTGGTCGAGGTTTTCGACACGCAGGCCTTCCAGATGCTCCTGCATGCGCTTGGTCAGCCGCATGCCGCCAAAGAGGCCACCGCCGCCGATCGTCAGGTCAAGCAGGCCGGCAATGCGGCGCATTGTCAGCGAGCGGGCGAATTCCTCCAGCTCGTCGAGCTTGCCGGCGAGATAACAACCGCCCACAAGCGCGCCGATCGAGGTGCCGGCGATCATGCCGATCTTCACGCCCGCTTCGTCCAGCGCCCGCAGCACACCGATATGGGCCCAGCCGCGCGCCGCACCGCCACCAAGAGCGAGCGCAATGCGGTGCTTGTCGACGATCTGGGTGACGGGCGGCTCATTGCCGGTGGCTTCGGGATTTCCAGCCGCAAGCTGATTGTGACGATTTCCCCATCCCAACATGACCGCACTCCCTGCCAGTTCCTTCGGGCTCCCCCCAAATCCCTGGAACCCGTTATATTGGTAGCAAATTGGTGCGGCCGATGGAAGGTGGCCGTTTACGTGTCGGAATAGGTGGTGGCCGGATCAAAATGGCGGGTATCGTCGGTGATCTTCGTCACGGCATCGCCGTTGGAGAGCTCGACGGTGCGATAAAAGCACGAGCGGCGACCGGTATGGCAGGTCGCATCATGGCCGGCGACGGAGACCTTCAGCCATACGGCGTCCTGATCACAATCGGTGCGGAATTCCTTCACCGTCTGCAGGTTGCCGGAGGTTTCGCCCTTCTTCCAGATCTTGTCGCGAGAACGGCTGTAATAATGCGCGATGCCGGTTTCGAGCGTCAGCGACAGGGCTTCCGCATTCATGTGCGCGACCATCAGCAATTCGCCGTCGCGCGCATCGGTAACCACGGCGGTAACGAGGCCATGGGCATCGAATTTCGGCGAAAAGAGACCTGCGTTTTCGAGCACTTCCTTGTCCGCAGGCGCGGACGGAAACGAAATGGACATGGCTACCCCGGGAGAAAAGCGGAAGGTTTCAGAGCGGCGGAGACAATGCAATCAGTCCGCCACTCCAAAATTTGTCTGGGCAGCGAGTTTCAGGAAACCCGCGCTACACTTTCCGGTCCGATGCTTAGCGGTTCCGCACCAGGGTCATGAAGCGCACCTGCTCGGCCGGGTCGTTCTTGAACGTACCGGTGAAGCTGGTGGTCAGCGTCGTGGACCCTTGCTTGTTTACGCCGCGCATGGACATGCACATATGTTCGGCGTCGATCATGACGGCCACGCCGCGCGGTTTCAGCGTTTCTTCGATCGATCTTGCGATCTGCGCTGTCATGTTTTCCTGCGTCTGCAGGCGGCGGCCGAAGATTTCGACAACGCGGGCGATCTTCGACAGGCCAAGCACGCGGCCGGCCGGAAGATAGGCGACATGCGCCTTGCCGACGATCGGCACCATATGGTGCTCGCAATGGGAGAAGAACGGGATGTCGCGCACCAGCACCACATCGTCATAACCGCCGACTTCCTCGAAGGTCGTGCCAAGCACGTCCTGAACGTTCAGCTCATAACCGGCAAAAAGCTCGCGATAGGCCTTGGCGACGCGCTTCGGCGTATCCAGAAGTCCTTCGCGGGCCGGATTTTCTCCTGCCCAGCGCAGGAGAACGCGCACGGCTTCTTCCGCTTCGGCCTGGCTTGGGCGAGCTTCGGCCACGTCTGGTTTTGCGCCAGCGCCGGGGAAATTCTTCACGATCGCATCCATTCCGTCTCTCCCGATGCGGGTAAAGGCCGCACCTGAATTCGTTTTTCATCGCGAACTCATGTTCGCAGCTGCTGCTATCTGGTTGTTTTACAGCATTTTGGCAAGACCGATGCTGTTTTTTCGGTATCGGAGCCGTTAATTTGATCACGGCTTGATGTCCAGAAAGCTCGTTAGCATATAATGAGAATGAAGGGCAGGAAAGCTTCACTGCGACAAACGCTGTGTTTGAAAAATCTGACCTGTCCCGTTTTGGGTATTTTTGAGCGCGCCGGACACTTCGATGGACGATATCTACAATAATCGCATTCTGGAATTTGCCGGGAATATTCCACTGACGGGAGTTCTCGAGGATGCCGATGCCAGTGCCGAAAAACACTCGCGGCTGTGCGGCTCGAAACTCAAGGTCTATCTGAAGGTCGAAGACGGCACCGTGACGGCTTTTTCGCACGAAGTCCGTGCATGCGCACTGGGGCAGGCCTCGGCCTCCATCATGGCGCATCACATCGTTGGGGCTTCCACCGGCGAAATCCGGCAGGCGCGGGAAGATATGCTCGCCATGCTGAAACAGGACGGTGAGGGACCGACGGGCCGTTTTGCGGATATGCGCGTGCTTTTGCCGGTGCGGGATTTCAAGGCGCGCCACGCTTCTACCATGCTGACCTTTGAGGCGGTGGTCGATGCGCTCGACCAGATCGAAGGCCGGCCGGCCCTCAACGTCGCGGGTTAGCCGATGTGCGGCGAACCGGGCTGCCGGCACCAGCAGACAGCGGTGAAAACCGGGCGATCCCGCAACTGGGCGGGCAGCTTTGCCAAGACACCGGGACGGCTTTTCGGCGTCGGCTTCATCAGGCTGTATCAGCTCACACTGTCAGGTTTCGTTGGTAATTCCTGCCGCCACATCCCCACCTGTTCCGAATATGGCTATGAGGCGGTTGCCCGCCACGGGCTCTGGGCCGGCGGCTGGATGACGCTGTTTCGTGTGGCGCGCTGTGGCCCTGGCGGCACCGGCGGGCTGGACCCGGTGCCGGAGGAGCTCGGTGGCAGCAGGCGCTGGTGGATGCCCTGGCGTTACTGGAGCCGGCATCGATGAATGACTATGTGGCCCTGCTGCACAGCATCGTGCTTGGCCCCGGCAAGCGGCTCATCATGGCCGATCTCAGGGCGCTGGCGGAAGAGCTGGGATTTGCCGACTGCAGGACGCTTGTCGCGACAGGAAATCTGGTTTTTCGCACTGAGGCGGCACCTGTTCGCGAGATTGAGGACAGGCTGGAGCGTGCCTTTGAGGCCCGTTTCGGCAAACATGTCGATATTCTCGTTCGCTCGGGCGGCGACTGGCTGAAACTGGCGGCGGATAATCCGTTTCCGCACGGCAATCCGCCTGACGTCTGCGTTCGGGTCATGCGGGAGCCGCTGGACGGGAAAGTTCTCGGATTATTCGATAAGTCCCGTCAGCGGGAAGAGGTTGCCGTGGTCGGCGGTGACCTGTGGATCGATTTTCAGGGGAAACCGAGCGATAGCAGGCTGCTGTCGGTCCTGACCACCAAAAGGCTTGGTATCGGCACGACCCGCAACGCCAATACGGTCAATGGTCTCGCGGAAATGCTTCGCTGACCTGCCCTTCACCTTTGACTGCAATGGCAAAAGCCTTTATCAGCCTGCCTGTCCGCTTGTCGCGGGCAAATCATTATTCCAACACCACCCGCATTCGTTGGCGGGACTGGACAGGAGCACGAGACGATGTCTGAAGCCATTTCCCTTACATTTCCCGATGGATCCGTGCGCAGCTACCCCGCCGGTACGACCGGCCGCGAGGTCGCCGAATCCATTTCCAAATCGCTTGCCAAGAAGGCCGTCGCCATTGCGCTTGATGGCACCGTGCGCGATTTGTCCGAGACCATCACCGATGGCAAAATAGAGATCGTTACGCGTGAAGATGGCCGTGCGCTGGAGCTCATCCGCCACGATGCCGCCCACGTCATGGCGGAGGCCGTGCAGGAACTGTGGCCCGGCACGCAGGTGACGATCGGTCCGGTCATCGAGAACGGCTTTTATTACGACTTCGCCAAGAACGAACCCTTCACGCCGGAAGATCTGCCGAAGATCGAAAAGCGGATGAAGGAAATCATCCTGCGCAACAAGCCGTTCACCCGCGAAGTCTGGTCGCGCGAGAAGGCCAAGGAAGTCTTTGCCGCCAAGGGCGAGAACTACAAGGTCGAACTCGTGGATGCCATTCCGGCAGGCCAGGACCTCAAGATCTATTATCAGGGCGACTGGTTCGATCTTTGCCGTGGTCCGCATATGGCTTCGACGGGCCAGATCGGCACTGCCTTCAAGCTGATGAAGGTGGCCGGCGCCTATTGGCGTGGTGACAGCAACAATGCGATGCTGTCGCGCATCTATGGCACCGCCTGGGCGACGCAGGAAGAGCTGGACAATTATCTGCATGTGCTGGCCGAAGCCGAAAAGCGCGACCACCGCCGTCTCGGCCGCGAAATGGATTTGTTCCATTTCCAGGAAGAAGGTCCGGGCGTCGTGTTCTGGCACGGCAAGGGCTGGCGCATGTTCCAGACGCTGACGGCCTATATGCGCCGCCGGCTCGCCAATACCTATCAGGAAGTCAACGCGCCGCAGGTGCTGGACAAGTCGCTGTGGGAAACCTCCGGTCACTGGGGCTGGTATCAGGAAAACATGTTCGCGGTGAAATCCGCCCATGCCTTTACCCATCCCGATGACGAGGAAGCCGATCAGCGTGTCTTCGCCCTGAAGCCGATGAACTGCCCGGGTCACGTCCAGATCTTCAAGCATGGCTTGAAGTCTTACCGCGAAATGCCTGTCCGTCTTGCGGAATTCGGCACCGTGCATCGCTACGAGGCCTCCGGCGCACTGCACGGTCTGATGCGCGTTCGCGGCTTCACGCAGGATGATGCGCATGTCTTCTGCACGGAAGAGCAGATGGCGGCGGAATGCCTGCGCATCAACGACCTGATCCTCTCGGTCTATGAGGATTTCGGTTTCAGCGAAGTCGTCGTCAAGCTCTCGACGCGCCCGGAAAAGCGCGTTGGTTCCGACGATCTCTGGGATCGCGCCGAAAGCGTGATGCTGGATGTTCTGAAGACCATCGAGGAACAGTCCGAAGGCCGCATCAAGACCGGCATCCTGCCGGGCGAGGGTGCCTTCTATGGACCGAAGTTCGAATATACGCTGAAGGACGCCATCGGCCGTGAATGGCAATGCGGCACGACGCAGGTGGACTTCAACCTGCCGGAACGCTTCGGCGCCTTCTATATCGACCATAATTCCGAAAAGACGCAGCCGGTGATGATCCATCGCGCCATCTGCGGCTCGATGGAGCGCTTCCTCGGCATTCTCATCGAGAACTTCGCCGGTCACATGCCGCTCTGGTTCGCGCCGCTTCAGGTCGTGGTTGCCACCATTACTTCGGATGCGGACGATTATGGCCGTGAGGTTGCCGAAGCGCTGCGCGAGGCGGGCATGGCGGTCGAGACCGACTTCCGCAACGAGAAGATCAACTACAAGGTCCGCGAACATTCGGTGACCAAGGTTCCGGTCATCATCGTCTGCGGCCGCAAGGAAGCGGAAGAGCGCACCGTCAACATCCGCCGTCTCGGTTCGCAGAACCAGACGTCGATGTCGCTCGAGGAGGCGATCACAAGCCTCGTGGACGAGGCGACGCCGCCGGATGTCAAGCGCAAGTTTGCGGCGAAGAAGCAGGTTGCCTGATAACAGTTACGGCCCCTTCGGGGGCCGTTTTTGTTTGCGGGGTGAGGGACGCTTAAAGCTCTCTGAAGTCATCCTCGGGCTTGACCCGAGGATCCACAGTCTCGCGGCGTGAATGGATCCTCGGGTCAAGCCCGGGGATGACGTGGAGGGTGGTGGGTCGTTCCGCACAATCTCGCCTCCGACGAGACGATGAATGTGCAATGTCGGCTACTCAAAATCCCCGGTCATGTCTTCCGGCGCCTGGTCCTTCATCAGCACTTCCACATCCGAATCCCGGCCTGACGTGACCTTGAAATTGCGCTGAAAGACCTTGTCTTTGTTGCGGGCGATGGCGGTATATTCACCTTCGGCCAGCACCATGGTCGAAAAGGCGCTGACGCTTTCATTGACCACGTCGCCGCCGCCGTTCAGCACCGACCAGGCCGTATCGGCAATGGCTTCGCCGCCCTCTTCGGAAACGAGCTTGAGGGTGATCTGCGCTGCCTGATGCTGCAGCGTCGCTTCGGTCAGCTTGCCGGCTTCCACCTGGATATCGGCGCGCACCACCGCGTTGACGTTGCCATATTCGGAAACCACGTGGTAGGTGCCGGCATTCAGCCGCACGATGGTGTTGGGCTTGATATCGGCCATCACCAGACCGCGTTCGCCATCCGGACGGGCGTCCGAGGAATAGACGGAGAATTTCAGCTGGTTGCCGGAAATCTGCTTGTCGGAACCTGCAACGGCGTTCAGCACGAAACCGCCGGCATCGAGGATAAGCACCTGTTTCTGGACACTACCGGAGGCAGGCACGTTGAGCTTCTTGGTGACGCCGGCACGGCCGAAGGCGACGTTGACGAAATATTCGCCCGGCACCAGATGGAATTCGGCCGAGCCGCCTTCCGAGCTTGCCAGCATCGGCAGCTTGCCGTCAGCACCGGGAATGGGGCTGAAGACGCGCCAGGACAGGCCTTCCTTCACAGCTTCGCCTTCGCTGGTCAGCTTCGCTTCCATTGCGATGTCGCGTGCGGTGCTGGTCGGGGCATTGGGAGCGGAAGGGGCGGTGAAAGCGTTGAGTTTTGGCATTTTCGGCGTGCCGCCGAGCTGCTTGAAGTCCTTGAAAGCGTCCTGCGCAAAAGCAGCTTGTGATAAAACGCCCATCGCGGCGCATGCAATGACCAGACGTGCCGCGATTTTGATTGCCGACATTTTCGATACCGATTGACTTCTTGATTTTCCCGCCTCACTTCAAAACCAATGCCATGGCTATTTCAAGGCCCTAGTTTCGCGATGACAGCAGAATGGAAGATTTTTGATCATGACCAGCGATATCAAGCTCCTCGATTATCTCAAGGTTCGCCGCTCCATACCGGCCCTGCAACTCAGCGAACCCGGACCTTCGAAAGGTGAAATCGAGGAAATCCTGCGCCTTGCCGTGCGCGTGCCTGATCATGGCAAGCTCGCCCCCTGGCGTTTCGTCGTCTATCGCGGTGAGGAGCGGGTGCGTCTCGGTGAGGCGGCGCTGAGAATCGCGCTCGAGAAGAACCCCGAGCTCGATCTGCAGCAGCAGGAGGCGGAGCGCACGCGCTTCACCCGCGCGCCCGTCGTCATCGCCGTCATCAGCACTGCCAAGCCGCATTTCAAGATCCCCGAGTGGGAACAGGTCATGTCCGCCGGCGCGGTGTGCCTCAACGTCATCTTCGCGGCCAATGCCAGTGGTTTTGCTGCGAACTGGCTGACGGAATGGCTTGCTTTCGACCCGGCCTTCCTGGCGGAGATCGGCGTCAGCGCGGAAGAAAAGGTCGCGGGTTATATCCACATCGGCTCGACGACATTCCCGCCGGTGGAGCGGCCACGCCCCGAATTGGCGGACGTCGTCACCTGGGTCGGGGACATCTGATGTTCTACACCACGGATACCAACCAGCACGGCCTGCCGCATGACCCGTTCAAGGCGATTGTCGCGCCACGGCCGATCGGCTGGATCGGCTCGAAGGGCAGGGAGGGTGTCCTGAACCTCTCGCCCTATTCCTTCTTCAACGCGATTTCGGACCGGCCGAAGCTCGTCATGTTCTCCTCGAGCGGCCGCAAGGACAGCCTGCGCAATGTCGAGGAGACCGGCGTTTTCACCGCCAATCTCGTCAGCCGCCATCTGGTCGACCGGATGAACGCTTCTTCCGCGCCGGTTGCCTATGATGTTGATGAATTCGCCCTTGCCGGCCTCACCGCCGTCGATGGGCGGGTTGTGGATGCGCCTTTTGTAGGCGAGGCACTGGCGGTTCTGGAGTGCCGCGCGACGCAGATCCAGCAGCTCACGGACATTGACGGCAAGCCGACCGAATCGTGGATGGTCATCGGGCAGGTTATGGCGATCCATATCGATGAGACGATCATTCGTGATGGTCGCATCGACATGGGGCTTGCGCGTCCGGTGGCGCGCATGGGCTATATGGATTATTGCGATGGCGGCAGCGATGTATTCCAGCTGCAGCGGCCTTCTACTGCGCCGTAAATATAGCCCTTCTTCGGCAAGGGTTAAATTTTATGGTGAACCAAACGTAAACCATTTGCGCCTAGAGTTTTATACATGGTGGCGGCGATGATGCCGTCATCCATTGTATGAATGTGTTTCGAGGCTCAGGTGATCGTACAGGCATTTCTTCGCTGGTCTGAAAAGGCTGGATCGAGCGAGCGGGCAAAAGCCGCCAATGCGCTCGGCCGTGCCTATCTGCAGTCCGACATGGCGCGGGAAAACCGCGATGCCGCCTATATGGCGATGACCTATCTGCTCGATGACCCTTCACCACGCGTGCGGCTGGCGCTTGCCGAGGCGCTGGCGGATGCCCATGACGCGCCGCGCGCCATTCTCGTTTCGCTTGCCGAAGATCAGCCGGAAATCGCCTGCACGGTTATTGCCCGTTCGCCGGTGCTGACTGAAGCTGATCTTGTCGATCTTGCCGGGCGTGGCGAGAGCCTGACGCGTGCCCTTATCGCCGCAAGGCCGGGCCTGCCGCGCGGTGTCTGCGCCGCGCTCGCCGAAGTCGGCGACCTGCCGGAAACCCTCATCCTGCTCGAAAACGACGATGCCTTCATCACGCCGTTTTCGCTCCGGCGCATTGCCGAGCGCCATGGCTGCGACGCCGATGCCCGTGATCTCCTGCTGCGCCGAGAGGCGCTGCCCGCCGATGCGCGCCATCTGCTGATGGGTCGCATCAGCGAGGCGTTGGCGGGTTCCGCGCTGGTTCATGCGATGATCACACGCAACCGCGCCGACAGTCTTTTCCGCGAGGCGGAGGATTCCGCCACCATCCTCATCGCTGCCGGTGTTTCGTCACCGGAACTGCCGGCGCTGGTGGAGCATCTGCGCCAGCGGCTGGAACTGACGCCGGCGCTGCTCATCCACGCCGTCTGTTCGGGGCGGCTTGAGTTTTTCACGGCGGCGATGGTCAATCTCTCCGGTCTCGATGACCGCAAGGTGCGCGCCATTCTGGCCACCGGGCGGCCGCATGCTCTGAAGGCCCTGTTCCAGTCGATCGGTCTTCTGGGGGATATGGTTGACGTCTTCGTCGAGGCGACGCTGATGTGGCGGCGTGCCGCCCGCTCGCAGCTTTCTGAAGCCGCGGCCTCCGTCTCGGCCGAATTGCTGACGCATTTCCGTGACGTCAACGGCTCGGAAACGCTGTTCGAACTGCTGCATGCGGTGCGCAAGCTGGCCATTGCGGAAGAGCGGCAGAAGGCGAGATATTATGCGGAAGCGCTTTCGATCGAGGCGGCGTAAGATTCGTGATGTTTCCGGGCCGGAGCATCCCCACGCCTTCATTCCTGTGACAAGCGCAGGAACGAAGGTTCGCTGCAATCACTTATCGAACCGCTTGGCAATCCACGAATAGCTGTTCTCGACCATCCTCACCGGCGTTCCCAGGAAATGCTTTATGCCCTCGGTGGATGGCAGGATGCGGCTGACGCGGCCGATCGCCTGTTTGGTGAGGCTTTCCTCTTCCTTTGGCGTAACTTCTGCCGTTGCCTGCTGCGCATCGGCGGGTGCCGCAGCAGGGGGCTGCGTGCCGGCCGTTTGCGGGGTCTGGTCGCCCGGTGTCTGGCACACGGCCACCACGACCGGATAGGACGCGTTGGCGAAGCGCTCCAGCTCCTTTTCCGACACGGCGTCGCACAGTTCGATGCTCGTCCAGCGTTGCTGCGAGGTGGCGAGGTAGTGGCAATCGGTGGCGCTGTCGTCGCAGCCAAGGAAGGTCATGAGAACGAGGGCTGTTTTCATGGTGTGTGTTGCCTCTGTCGGGAATAATGCTCTAGAAACTCATCTATCCGGATTGCAGTGATATTACGACGAAATACGCATTTTTTGAAAGAAAGCAGGCACCGCATTGGCCACCGAAATCAAGCTTGAAACGCCCCGCCAGGACGCGGTTCTGCGCCTTATCGATCTTTCCAACGCCTATATGGCCTCGCTTTACCCGGCCGAGAGCAATCATCTGGTCGATATCGGCCAGTTGGAGAAGGACAATGTCTCGTTTTTTGTGGTCCGGCACGATGGCCGCGTGGTCGGATGTGGCGCGCTGGTGGAAGCGGGGGACGGCACGGCGGAGGTGAAGCGCATGTTCGTTGATCCCGAGGCGCGGGGATTGCGGATCGGCAAGCTGATCATGGATACGCTTGTTGCACGCGGCGCCGAACTTGGTCTTGCCGCCATCCGGCTTGAAACCGGCATCAGCCAGCCGGAGGCGATCGGCCTTTACCGCAAGGCGGGATTTGTGGAGATCGAGGCTTTTGCGCCCTATAAGCCTGATCCGCTCAGCCTGTTCATGGAGAAGGCGCTTTAAGGGCCAAGGCACGGCTTGATCGCATGATCCGGTGACGGGGAGGTTTGCGGTGCAGCCGCATCCGCTCAACGTCACCCCGGACTAGTTCCGGGGTCCAGTGCGATCAAGTCTTTGATCGCGGAAGACTCTTAATACGGCGCAGACGCGCCGTGGCTGGATGCCGGATCAGGTCCGGCATGACGGAAGAGTGGATTGAAATTGGCGTGTATCCGGTGTTCCGGGCAACGCCCTTCACACCGGTTTCACCAATCAAAACGCCGCTTTCCGATACGCCGTTGTTTCGTCGCTGCCGTCCTGACGCGAAACGGCCTCTGCGGTCGGATCGTTCTGCGTGGGCGGCGGAGGTGGAGCCTCGGCGCTGACGGCAGCGGAAATTTCCACTTCACGCACCCATTCGCGCCAGATCGCGACGAGCAGCGCCATCAGCACCGGGCCGATGAAGAGGCCGAGGAAACCCATGGTCTTGACGCCGCCGACGAGGCCGAAAAAGGTGGGCAGGAAAGGCAGCTTGATCGGTCCGCCGACGAGCTTCGGGCGGATGGTCTTGTCGACGATGAAAAGTTCGACCGAACCCCAGACGAAGAGCGCGAGCCCATGGGCGGGCGAGCCGCTGGCGACCAGATAGATCGACACCAGCGTGAAGGAGAGCGGCGCGCCGCCCGGAATGAGCGCCATGACGCCGGTGAGCACGCCGAGCGTGACGGGCGAGGGCACGCCGGCGATCCAGTAGGCGATGCCGAGGATGATGCCTTCGCCGATGGCGATCAGCGTCATGCCGGTCACGGTGGAGCTGATGGTGGCGGGCACGACGCGGGAAATGCGTTCCCAGCGTGTCGGTAGGATGCGCTCACCCACCAGATCGACCTGGCGGGTGAAGGCGGCGCCGTTGCGATAAACGAAGAACAGCGCGATCAGCATGAAGAGCAGGGTCAGCACCAGGTGGAAGGCGCCGTTGCCGGCGGCGAGGATCGCCCGGTAGATATTGCCGATATTGGCGCCGCTGACGAGCTGGATGAGTTCGCCGATGGCACCCGGCGTGCCGATATATTTCACCCATTGGTCGCCAAGCCAGGGGCCGACGGCGGGAAGCGCGGCGATCCAGTCCGGCACGGGCGCGCCTGTTTTGTTGACATGCACCGCCCAGCCGAACCATTCGCGGATTTCGGTTGCCGTATAGGAGGCGGCGATGAAGATCGGCACCACGAGGAAGGCAATGATGAGGATGATGGCGATGGTGGCACCGAGCGTGGTGTTGCCGCCCACCTGCCGCAAAAGCCGCGTATAGACCGGCCAGCTGGCGAAGCCGATAACGAGGGCGGCGAGAACCGGAACCAGGAAGCCGTTGAAGAAATAGATGCCCGCAAGAACGACCAGAAGGAGCAGCCAGCGCGCAGCCGAAATGGGCGGAATCAGGGCGATCCGCGTCGGGCTGGCGGGACCAAGCCATCTCGGTTCGCCACTGGGCTTACGGCTGTCAATGTTACTCACGGCAGGCTCTTTCTCGCATTCTCCCCTCAAGGGGTGCATTCACTCTGTCACACCGATACATATAAGTGCAATATAACCCGATCACATTACCGTTGTGTGTTTATTGCCTAGGCTATTGAACGATTTTGGTAAAAATAGAACATCGGCCTTGGCGCGCGCATTGAAATATGACAATTAAACTCCGTTTTATTGCGGCGTCAGATTGCCGCGCCCGATCCCCAGGTCACGCCATGCTCCGCCGTTTCTTCGCCTATTACCGTCCCTATCGCGGTCTGTTCATTCTCGATTTTTCCTGCGCGGTTCTGTCGGGTGTGCTCGAACTCGGTTTTCCGATGGCGGTGAAGGCCTTTGTGGACGTGCTGCTGCCGGGCGGCGAATGGGCGATCATCCTTGCCGCTTCGGTGGGGCTGCTGCTCATCTATGTGCTGAATACGGGGCTGATGGCGACGGTCACCTATTGGGGACATATGCTCGGTATCAATATCGAGACCGATATGCGGCGTCTCGCCTTCGATCATCTGCAGAAGCTTTCCTTCCGTTATTTCGACAACCAGAAGACCGGCCATCTGGTCGGGCGGCTGACCAAGGATCTGGAAGAGATCGGCGAGGTGGCCCATCACGGCCCCGAGGATCTGTTCATCGCCATCATGACCTTCATCGGCGCCTTCCTGCTGATGATGTCGGTCAATGTGCCGCTGGCGCTCATCACCGCCGCCGTCGTGCCGGTCACCGCCTGGGTGACCAGCCGTTACGGCGGCCGCATGACGCAGAATTTCCGCGCGCTTTATGGCCGGGTGGGGGATTTCAACGCCCGTATCGAGGAAAATGTCGGTGGCATGCGGGTGGTGCAGGCCTTCGCCAATGAGGACCACGAGCGCGCGCTGTTCGAAAAGGACAACCAGAAATACCGCCGCACGAAGCTCGACGCCTACAAGATCATGGCGGCCAGCACCTCGCTCAGCTACATGAGCATGCGCCTGACGCAGATGATCGTGATGATCTGCGGCGCCTGGTTCGTTCTCACCGGCAGCCTCACGGAAGGCGGTTTCGTCGGCTTCCTGCTGCTGGTCGGCGTGTTCTTCCGTCCCGTGGAAAAGATCAATTCGGTCATCGAGACCTATCCGAAGGGCATTGCCGGTTTCCGCCGTTTCACCGAGCTTCTGGATACCGCGCCGGATATCGTCGATGTGCCGGATGCCGTGGAAGCGCCGCTGCTTCGCGGCGATATCGAATATCGCCATGTCGGTTTCGGTTATGCCGAGGGCAAACGGGTTCTCGACAATATCGACCTGAAGATCGGCGCTGGCGAGACCGTGGCCTTTGTTGGTCCCTCGGGGGCCGGCAAGACGACGCTCTGCTCGCTTCTGCCGCGGTTTTACGATGTCACCAGCGGTGCAATCACCATCGACGGCATCGATATCAGGAAAATGAAGCTCGCCTCGCTGCGCAAACAGATCGGCATCGTGCAGCAGGATGTCTTCCTGTTCGGCGGCACGATCCGCGAGAATATCGAATATGGCCGGCTCGGTGCCTCGGATGACGAGATCATGGATGCCGCCCGGCGCGCCCGGCTCGACAGCGTCATCGAGGCCATGCCGCTCGGGCTCGATACGGTGATCGGCGAGCGCGGCGTCAAATTGTCCGGCGGCCAGAAGCAGCGTCTTGCCATTGCCCGCATGTTCCTCAAGAACCCGCCGATCCTCATTCTCGACGAGGCAACCTCGGCGCTCGACACGGAAACCGAGCGCGCCATCCAGCAATCGCTGACCGAGCTTGCCAGGGGCCGCACCACGCTCGTCATTGCCCACCGGCTGGCGACGATCCGCGATGCCTCGCGCATCGTGGTGGTGGACCAGACCGGCATTGCCGAAACGGGCGGACATGCCGAGCTGCTGGCCGCCAAGGGCCATTACAGCCGCCTGCATGAGGCGCAGTTCAGCGCGCATCTGCCGGGTCTCAGCTGAGCGGCGTGTGCCGCCAGCAAATTACCCGCCGTTTTCCACCGCCTGTTCCTCCACGATGCCGGGATTGGGCTCCGGCTTGCCGGGATGGCTGATGACGAGATAACCCATGGCGACGGCGGCGGCGACGATGACCAGCAGCACCATGCCGCTGATGGTCATCAGCCAGTCGCGCGGCCTTCGACGCGCCATGATATATTTTGGCCATCGGTTCGGATGGTTCGCCAGGCTGAATTTATGGCCATGTCGCATGAACTTCCCCGATTATCGTTGCTCGATGAAAGATAAACGCGGGCATGCGTGCGGCCGTTCCGCACCGGTGGGGCAGGGGCGATGGCAAGGCCGTGAGGCCTCTGCCGCGCCCCGACCGGTCGCAGGGGAAGGCGTCTGATCAGGCGGATTGAACCGCGATGCGGTTTCCCTCGCTGTCGGAAATTTCAGCGACGAAGATATTTTCATTGACGGGGGTCTTTGGAAACAGAAGCGCGGTGCCATGGGCAAGGGCCTTGGCGAGGACATCGTCGATATCCCGGACGCTGAGATAGATGATCGCGCCGTCCTGTGTGGGAACGTAGGTCTCGCCTTGGGCGAGTGCGCCGCTGGCCCCATCCTTTCCCTCCTCGAAGGGGAAATAGGCCATCCTATTGTCGTGGATCGTGACGATCTCTCCGAATGTCACATCGAAAACCGCGCTGTAGAACCGTATCGCTCTTTCAAGATCGATCACCGGAATTTCGACATGGGCAATGAGATTCATGCGGCAAATCCTCCTGGGCTGCTTGCCGAAAGCGTATCGGCCGCCCTCGTGCCGGTTGCGGCAGGGTGTCGAGGGCGAGGCCAATAGGCCATGCGGCGGCGCGAAAGTCAGCCGCCATTATGGGGCATCCACGGTTTTGAACGGGCTCATCTTTCAGCGCCTCCATGGCGTCATGCGCCATATTCCCGCTTGCCGATGGGTAAAGGCGCAATCTGCGCACGACCTGCATCACCGACATGCCCCGTAAAACTTCACTTGCCAGCGGATATTGCTTATGCGAATGATTTGCAATTGCACCAATTCGATTTCCTGTTTTGAAAGTCTGGAATATGGACAAGCCTGTCTTTGGATGGCGGCGGAACGGCGATGACCTCTCGCTGTCTGACGTTCACAGTTCGATCCGCATCAAACCGGATGCCAGCACGTTTCGCCGGGCAATGGCCTTTTTTGGCCCCGGCTATCTCGTTGCGGTCGGTTATATGGATCCCGGCAACTGGGCGACGTCGCTCGCCGGCGGTTCCAAGTTCGGTTACACGCTGCTCACCGTCGCGCTGGTTTCGAACATCATGGCGATTGTGCTGCAGTCACTCTGCGCCCGTCTTGCGATCGCATCCGGCCGCGATCTCGCCCAGGCCTGTCGTGATGCCTATCCGAAACCCGTGGCGATGGTGCTGTGGCTGCTCGCGGAAATCGCCATCATCGCCACCGATATCGCCGAGGTGATCGGCACGGCCATCGGCCTCAACCTCATCTTCGGCATTCCGCTGGAACTCGGCGTTCTCATCACCGCGCTTGATGTGTTCCTGATCCTTTATCTGCAGAAGCTCGGTTTCCGCTGGGTGGAGGCGCTGGTCATCACGCTGCTTGGCGTTATTGCCGTATGTTTCGCCATTCAGGTGGCGCTGGCCGATCCCGACTGGGGGCAGGTGATCCTCGGTTTTGCGCCGACGACCGAAATCGTCACCAATCCCGACATGCTCTATCTGGCGCTTGGCATTCTCGGCGCCACCGTCATGCCGCATAATCTCTACCTGCACTCGGGTATCGTGCAGACCCGTGAAATCGGCCATAGCCTTGCCGAAAAACGCGAGGCGCTGAAATTCGCGACCCTCGATTCCACCATCGCGCTGATGTTTGCGCTCCTCATCAACGCCTCGATCCTCATTCTTGCGGCAGCGACCTTCAACAAGTCGGGGCAGACCAATGTCGCCGAACTCGGCGAAGCGCATAATCTGCTGGCACCTCTGCTCGGTCTTGCCATTGCGCCGACGCTGTTCGGCGTGGCGCTTCTGTGCTGTGGCATCAATTCCACCGTCACGGCAACGCTTGCCGGCCAGATCGTGATGGAGGGTTTCCTCAAGATGCGGCTCGCCCCCTGGTTGCGCCGCCTCATCACCCGCGCCATCGCCATCGTTCCCGCCGCCGGCGTGACCATCTTTTATGGCGACAGCGGCACGGCAGAACTGCTGATCCTGACGCAGGTGGTGCTGAGCCTGCAACTCTCCTTCGCCGTCTTCCCGCTCGTGATGTTCACCGCCGACCGGACGAAGATGGGCGAGCTGCGCTCCCCGCTTTGGCTCTCGGCCTTTGCATGGCTGATCGCGGTGGTGATTGCGGCGCTGAATGTGAAGTTGCTGGTGGATTTTATGGGGTGAGGCAGGTCAGGCCGCGCCCTTTCGGAGCGCGGCTACCGTTCTTCCGGATCGACGGCGATGACTTTCAGATAGGCGCGGGCCGGTTGATCCGGCTCGCTTCGGCCCTGTTCCCAATTGCGCAGGGTTCCGAGTGGAATATGATAGCGCGCAGAAAACTCTTCCTGCATCAGCTTCAGCGCCCGGCGGATGATTTTGATGCGGAGCGTTTTCTTGGCAGCAGCGAACTGTTCGGCGGAAAGCGGCGGATTGTTGGGATCGGCCAGCGCATTGGCTTCCGCTTCTTCGTCGGTCATGGCGTGAAGGTGGGCCTATCTGGTTCGGTCGATTTTACCCGATTATTGGCTCTGAACTCAATTTTCATCGCTCTCATCCTTAACTCTAAAGCCTGTGAGATGAAACGTGACGTCGGAAAAAGACGGATTCTCGCCAAGTAAGCTCCCTTTCCCAAGGCTTTCTCCGGACATCTGTGTCAGTAAAGCACTGGCCACGTAAAATCCGAACCAGACCGGAAAGAAAAAATACATGAAGAACGGGGTTAATATATAGAATAAACCGCTCACGTGGTCTGTTAAATACGCTATTACGGTGGCCGGAGCGGCAGTGTATAAAAATAGTTTTATTGTATGAAAAATAAGTCTTAAGATGTTTTTTTGCTTGTATAAAATATATGCCTCACGGGCCTGTGCAGTTTTTGTCATTTTAAACCAGTTCAATTTTACGAACACCTATTAGTGATCGAGAGACGTTAAAATACTGGTTTACTCATTTTAGGTTTCGAACTGGCCAATTTTTTGTTGGCCAGTCCTTAATTATTTCTTCGTGTCAATCTGACAAAGATGTGGCGTGTCACTGGGTGTGACATTGAGCGCACTGAAAACATTCGGCTTTTTTTCTTGCGCGCGCCATCCAGAATGACATTGCGCCACTGACCTTTGACACTAATTCTCGAACAGAAATAAGGTGTCTGTTGAGCCTTGTTGCGGTGGGAAGGCGAGAGCGGGTTGACAAGCCGTAAGCGGTGTTTTCCTCGCACGTTGACCAAGCTCGATTGGCCATTCCTAAAAATGCCGTTACGACGTTGATGGTGAGAATACGCCCAAAAAAGCGGTCAGGGCACTGCATCCCCTAGTCAGCCAAGTGCTTGCCTATCGCGGCTTGTCCAATGTTGTACCACGGCCTTAGAGCCTGAGGCACCAAAGCTCTCCGTCTTCCATGCTGCGAGCTTCATTTAACCTTGCCCACCCGATACGGCTCAAGCCCAAGATGATTGCCGAGCAACGGCGCCAGGGGATAGGTGCCGACGACGGATGACGACTTGTATCCTTAACCGCAAGAGAAATTCCTGGGCGGTCGTAAATGATCGATATCGCTCAAAAAAACTGCTTTTGAAGGAGCGCGCGAACTGCGAAGCGTATCATCAAACAGATAATTGCCTTGCAATCGTGGATTTTTGTCATATCGTTGTCATGGAGGAAAGATAGATATCGCTCAAACAAATGAGCGATATCTTTCAATTGGGGGGGAATCTGGTCGTGCTCACGCAAGCTGAAGATCGTCAGGCGAAGATTGTCGAGTTGCTTCGAGAGAAGAGCTTCCTGGATCTGCGTACACTGACGGAGCGACTAGATGTCTCCGTTGCGACCGTCCGTCGCGATCTGGGTGAGTTAGAGGAGATGGGGCTGCTTCGTCGCACTCACGGCGGGGCAGTCAGCGTTAATCAGGTCGCTCTCGATGCGACCAACGCTGCGCGCCTCGTTTGGAAGCAGGCCGAGAAGGCAGCGATTGCGCAGACGGTATCGGGAATGATCGTCGATGGTGATACGGTGCTGCTCGATTCCGGTACGACCGCTCTAGAGGTTGCCCGTGCATTGGCCGGGAGGAACAATCTGACGTTCATCTCCAATGGTCTCGACATCGTCGCGGAGCTCAGTCGCATCGAAGGCCGGAGCATCTACACCGTCGGAGGCGAGTACTTCGAGACAAACCGGTCGTTTGGCGGCCCTTTAGCGGAGCAGTTCGTTCGTCAGTTCAATGTCGACAAGCTGATCCTCAATGCGGCGTCGGTCGATGTTGACCGGGGCTTAATCTGCACCTCTACGCCAGTGAACGCCAGCATTGCACGAGCTATGATCGAGGTTTCCCGGCGCACCATCGTCGTCGCGGATCATTCGAAGTTCACGAAATCAAGCATGTCCGTCATCACAAAGATTGAGGACGTCGGGGTCATTGTGACCGATTCCGGCTCGAAGTCGATTATCGACGCGGCCCCCGAGAAGCTGCGGAAAAAGTTCGTCATCGCGAACTGACTTCTCCCAATTCCCATACCCGTCAACAGC
The DNA here is from genome assembly GCA_017744915.1 of Agrobacterium tumefaciens. Taxonomy (GTDB): domain Bacteria; phylum Pseudomonadota; class Alphaproteobacteria; order Rhizobiales; family Rhizobiaceae; genus Agrobacterium; species Agrobacterium tumefaciens_I. The sequence continues at coordinate 505,326 of JAGIAH010000004.1, read as the reverse complement.
ATCTTGCCAAGCAGGAGACAACAGATGCTTTCGTCAACCCGTAGAAACTTCATCATTGGAGCAGGCGTCGCTGCGCTTGCGTCAACCACGAGCCTCAAATGCGCGTTCGCCCAGGAGCGAAAAGCCCTGCGCATTGGCGTGAATGGCCTACCCGCCACGCTGGAGCCGGTCAACGCCATCAGCAACGTTGGCCCGCGGATTGTCAACCAGATATTCGACACGCTTCTCGTTCGCGATTTCTTCGGAAACGGCGCGCCTGGCAACGGCATCGACCTGATCCCTGCGCTCGCCGAAAGCTGGGAACGCATCGACGAGAAGTCAGTCCGGTTCAAGCTGCGCCAGAAGGTCATGTTCCACAATGGCGTGGAAATGACGGCCGACGACGTCGCATATACTTTCTCATCGGAGCGTCTGTGGGGGCCGGAAGCGATCAAGGCGATCCCGCTTGGCAATGCCTATTCGCTCGACTTTGACGAGTCCCAAGTCGAGGACAAGTACACGGTGGTCTTGCGTACGAAGACTCCGACGCACCTCACCGAAAGCTATGTTGCTTCCTGGATGGGTCGGATCGTTCCCAAGGACTACTATAAGAGCCTTGGGCCAGTGGCCTTTGGCAACAAGCCGATCGGAACCGGTCCCTACAAGTTCATCGAGATGATCGCTGGCGACCGAGCAGTGGTTGAAGCGAATGACGCCTATTGGGGTGCCAAACCGACGGCTTCGAAGATCACCTACCAGCTTGTGGCAGAGCCCGCCACCCGCGTCGCCGGGCTGATCAGCGGTGAGTACGATATCGTCACGACGCTCACCCCTGACGACATGGACCTGATCAACGGCTATTCCGACCTGGAAACCCGTGGGAACGTGGTGGAAAACTTCCACATGTTCACCTTCAATATGAACCAGCCCGTGTTCAAGTCGAAGGAGCTGCGCCGCGCGCTGGCGCTCGCCGTCAATCGTCCGATCATGGTCGAGTCACTTTGGAAGAACAAGGCAAGCATCCCGCACGGTTTCAACTTCCCGAACTACGGCAAAACCTTCGATCCGGATCGCCGGCCGCTGGACTACAACATCGAGGAAGCCAAGCGGCTGGTGAAGGAAAGCGGGTACGACGGTTCGCCTATCACCTACCACACGATGGGCAACTATTACGCCAACGCGGTTCCGGCCTTGATGATGATGATCGAGATGTGGAAGCAGATCGGGGTCAACGTCGTGCCCAAGATCTACGCTCCTGGCGCTGCCCCAAAGGATCCGGACAGCTACATCCGCAACTGGTCGAACGGCCAGTGGATGACCGATGCATGGGCCACCATGGTCTGCGAGTTCGGACCGAAGGGTCAGGTACAGAAGCGCTGGGGATGGCAGGCTCCTGCTGAGTTCAACGAGCTCTGCGTGAAGGTGTCCCAGTTGCCTGACGGCAAGGAACGCTTCGACGCCTACAACCGGATGCGCGACATCTTCGAAGAAGAAGCGCCCGCGGTCATCCTCTACCAGCCGTTCGATGTCTATGCCGCTCGCAAGGACGTCAACTGGAAGCCCATCAGTTTCGAAATGATGGAATTCCGGAACAACCTCAGCTTCTCGTAACGATATCCAGCGTTATCGCGGTGCGCATCCGTGCGCACCGCTTCTGGGAGACAGTCCATGCCCAAGCTCTTGACCGTGCAAAACCTCGTCGTCGAGGTCCCGGCTCGTAAAATAAAGATCATCGACGGCATCAGCTTCTCCCTGGATGCCGGACAGACATTGGGTCTCGTCGGCGAATCCGGCTGTGGCAAGAGCATGACGTGCTACGCCGTTGCCAACATGCTTCCACGTGGGATTGTCCGGACGAGCGGAGCCGTGACATTCGAACGTGACCCGAATAGCCACCAATCCAAGGATCCGACGATCGCGATGATCTTCCAAGATCCGACAAGCAGCCTCAATCCGGTTCACACAATCGGCTTTTATCTGGAATCCGCGCTCTGGCGCCACCAAGGACTAATAGGGAATGACGCCCGGTTCGAGGCAATGCGCCTGCTCGAACGGGTTGGTATCGATCGAGCCAAGAGCCGGCTGCGCGCGTATCCGCATCAGTTCTCGGGTGGCATGAACCAGCGTGTAATGATCGCGCACGCGCTCGCGGCAAAGCCTCAGCTTCTTATCGCTGACGAGCCGACAACTGCACTCGACGTGACGATGCAGGCTCAGATTCTCCATCTGCTCGAAGAACTTAGAGCCGAGACGGGGATGGCGTTGATGATCGTGTCTCATGATCTAGGCGTCATTGCCCGCCTCGCGGATCGGGCAGCGGTGATGTACTGCGGCAAGATTGTCGAAACGGCTCCTGTGGCGGAACTTCTACAGCGGCCTGCCCATCCATATGCGCGAGCGCTCATCGACTGCATGCCAAGCATCGATCCTGATGATCTCGAACCCCCGGTTCCAATTCCGGGATCGGTGCCACTCCTCGATAGTCTCCCGGAAGGATGCCATTTCCACCCGCGCTGTTCGCGCGCGAGCGGAGAATGCTCCGCTCGCTTTCCGGCCTCTGCCAATGTCGGTCTCGTTCACGAGGCCTCTTGCTACCATCCGGTGATAGCATGAACACGCGTTTGCTCCAGACCCGCGATCTCACGAAAGCTTTCCGTCACAAGTCGGGGTTCTTCGCTAAACCGACCAGCCAGCTTGCTGCCAACTCCATCACATTCGAGTTGTCGCAACGCGAGCGTATCGGCATTGTCGGTGAATCGGGCAGCGGCAAGTCCACACTTGGTCGGCTGCTTCTAGGTCTGACGCCCCCAACGAGCGGCGACGTCTGGTTCGAGGGCGTCAATCATCGGGATCGCAGTCCAGAAGACTGGACGAAGTTCCGCATCCGCACATCACTGGTTCAACAAAACCCGTTATCAGCGCTGAACCCGCAGATGACGATTGGCCAGCAGATTTCCGAAGGCCTTCTGGTCCATCGTATAGCTGACCGATCCGGTGCCTACGAACGCGCGTCCGTCATGCTCGAACGAGTGGGTCTGTCGAAGGCGATGATGGACCGCTATCCTCATCAGATGTCGGGTGGACAGAGACAACGCGTGGTCATCGCTCGGGCCCTGATCCTGGACCCGAAGCTTGTGATCTTCGATGAGGCTGTGTCGGCTCTGGATGTTTCCGTTCAGGCACAGGTCGTGGCACTTCTGCGGTCGTTATGGCAGGAGCTCGATCTCGCCTACGTCTTCATCACCCACGATCTTCGGATTGTGCGTCACCTCGTCGACCGGATCGCCGTCATGTATCTGGGGCGGGTAGTTGAGTCGGGTGACATCAAATCCGTCTACGAATGGCCGCGCCATCCCTATACCCGCGCCTTGCTTGCGTCGGTTCCAACTATGGATCCGAGCGTGCGCAACATCGAGCCGCCCATCAAGGGAGAACTTGATGCCACTAAGACAGCACAGGGCTGCGCCTTCCGATCACGCTGTCCCTTCGCGGTTGCGAGATGCTCCACAGAGACCCCCGAGCTGAGGGCAGTGGGTAGCCAGCAGGCCGCTTGTCACCGAGCCGAAGAGTTTCCTCGATCGATCGCTTCCGGGTCGGTCGTGCCTCAGCAAAAGGAGCTGGCGCTATGACATCGTTCATCCTTGCCAGACTCCTTCGAGCAGTCGTCGTCCTTGTCTTTACAGTTACGCTCGTATTCGTGGTTCTGAGGTTGAGTGGCGATCCGGCCCAGCAGATGCTTTCGGATAATGCGGGTCCGGAAGCACTTGCCGCCTTTAATACCAAGTGGGGTCTCGATCGGTCGATACCGGAGCAGTATCTAATCTATGTCGCCAACGCACTGCGCGGGGATTTCGGGATCTCATTTGCCGACGGACGAGACGTCTTCACCGTCGTCAGCGAGCGACTCCCCAAGACGCTCCTCGTCACGGTTTCGGCATTTCTTCTGAGCATCCTGATTGGAGTGCCCGCGGGAATCCTTGCGGCCGTACGTCGCGAGTCGGCCGTGGACAAGGGCGTGATGGCCGCAGCGGTTCTCGGCTACAGCATTCCCAACTTTCTTCTGGGGCTCGTGTTCATCTTCGTATTCGCCGTGTGGATCCGCATTCTTCCCAGCTCGGGGAGTACGACCTGGAAGCACGCGGTCTTGCCGATCGCGACGTTCGCCCTGTTCAATGCCGCGGCAATCGCACGGTTCATGCGATCGACGCTCATCGATGTACTTGGCCAGCCTTACATTGCCGCGGCACGCGCAGACGGCATCCCGAGCTGGGAAGTCATCCTTCGGCACGCATTGCCAAACGCTGCGATTCCAATGGTCACGACCCTGGGCTTTACCGCCAGCGGCCTTCTTGGCGGTTCGGCACTCATCGAACCCGTCTTTGCTTGGCCGGGGCTTGGCAGCGGCTTCGTCAGCGCCACAAGCACGGGTGACCTCCCGGTCGTGCAGGCGATGATCGTGCTGTTCACTGCGTTCATGGTCGCAATCAACCTGACGGTTGATGTCCTCTACGCCGTCCTCAATCCGAAGATCAGGAAGCACTGACATGGCGATTGCGACATCTTCCTCCTCCTCAGGCTCGATTTGGTCTCCGTTTCGCCGCATGCCCGCAAGCATCGCACTATGCTGCCTGTGGATTACGATAGTGGTCTTCGTCGGCGTCACCGCCCGATGGCTAGCGCCATTCGACTACCTTAGCCAGGACCCACTTGCCCGGTTCGCCCGACCCTTTGTCTCGGCCAATCACCTGCTGGGAACCGACTACCTGGGTCGTGATGTTATCAGCAACCTTTTGGTCGCTACGCAGACGACCCTGATGATCGCAATCATCGGATCGCTGATCTGCGCTCTGATCGGAACGATCCTTGGCCTGCTTGCCGCCCATTTCGGCGGCTGGGTCGACAACGTGATTATGGGCTTCTCCGATGCGATGGCGTCGATACCCTTCATCATCATTGCGCTTGGCGTGCTGGCATTGCTTGGTTCGAGCCCGCTGCTCTTTGTCTTTCTCGTTGGTTTTGCCAACTGGGAGCGATATGCCCGATTGACCCGCGGTCTCGTCATCAGCGCGAAGGAAGAGGGCTATGCGGAAGCAGCTAGGATCGTCGGCGTGCCTGCACGACGCATTTACCTGCGGCACATGCTGCCTAACATTGCTGGCCCACTGATCGTTCAGTTCACCGTGAATTTCCCGGAAATCATTCTGCTCGAAAGCGGGTTGAGCTTCCTTGGGCTCGGCATTCAGCCGCCTGCCACCAGTCTTGGTCTCATGGTCGCGGATGGCCGCAATTACCTGGCGATCGCCTGGTGGCTGTCGGCGTTCCCAGGCGCGGTCATCGTGCTTACGACCCTCTCCATCAGCCTTCTAGGCGACTACCTGCGCGATCGTCTCGACGCTCGACTCCGTTAAACGAAAGGAAACAAAATGAATCCGCTGAGAATGACCATAGAGAAGATGCGCCTTGGCGGGCATCGCGGACATAGCGCCGGTGCGCCGGAAAACACACTTGCTGCATTCAGGAAAGCGTTCGAATACGCCGGACCGCTCGCCACCTGCGAGACCGACCTCAGCATCACGAGCGACGGCGAGCTCATTCTGATGCACGACAAGACCGTTGACCGGACCACGGATGGTCACGGTGTCGTGCAGAACATGACCTATTCGGAACTCTCGAAGCTTGATGCCGGAAGCTGGTTCAGCCAGGAGTTCGCCGGCGAACGGGTTCCTCGGCTGCGCGATGCTCTCCAGCTTGCTCGCGAACTTGGGATCATCTACCAGGTCGAGCTCAAGATCTACGACCAGAACGACGTGTTCTTTCCCAAGCTTCGAGCGCTCGTCGATGAACTGGGCTGCGCCGATCTCATGCAGTTTTCCTCATTCGACTATGTCCAGCTCAAGGCGGTCAAGGAATCCATTCCCGAGGTGCCGACCGTCGGTCTGATGCACTCGCGCCTGATCGATCCCGCGGCCATCGCGCGGCAGGCCAATCTCGATGCCATGAACATTGAGGTCTACCACTTCGCAAGCGGTGAGGCGCGCCAGCTCCACGAAGAGGGTTTCGCTGCGTTCACATATCTTCCCGCCGGATATCACGAGAAGCTCATGCAATACGGCGTCGATATCGAGTCCCAGATCGTCCAGTGGGTTCGTGAAGGACAGTTGGACCAACTCCTCGGCGACGACGTCGTGCAGGTAACCAGATTGAGGGACCTAGCTCGTGGCTGACATTGTATCATCATCCGTGTCACTACGGTCTGTCGAGGCCGTGGTGGAGGAGATCACCAGGGAGGCCGGGAAACTGGCGCTCACGTACTTTCATTCGCTCGCAAACCTTCCTGTTGAAAGCAAAGGCCACCTCGACCTCGTGACCGAGGCCGACAAGGAGGTCGAGGACTTCCTGATTACCCGCCTACGCAAGGCTTTCCCGGACGATGGTGTCTTCGGGGAAGAGGGTGGGGAGATACCTGGCACTTCGGGCAGGATCTGGGTTATCGATCCGATCGACGGCACATTCAATTTCGTCCGAGGCAGCCAGAACTGGGCAGTCTCTGTCGGCCTCTACGAGAATCGTCGCCCGTCATTCGGTGTCATTCACGCTCCGGTCAGGGACTTGACCATTGTGGGGGGGCGGACTGTTCCAACGCAGCTCAATGGCAAGCCGATCAAGCCTCTTCCGGCTTTAGACATGTCCCGCGCGTCTACGGGCTTCAGCTTCCACCCATCCGTGTCAACGGCGGACCGCCTCGAGGTCATACGCTTCATCTCGGACGATCTCGGTATAAGCTTTCGTTTCTGTGGAGCTGCCACCATCTCATTGCTTGAGGTGGCTATGGGCGAGACAGATGGCTACCTTTCGGTTGGTGACTCGACCTGGGACGTTATGGCCGCGCTTCCAATCCTCGCTGGCCTGGGCGTATCCCACACCATTGATTGGGACCGCACCGAACTTCCCCAAAAACTCCGCTTCGCGTGCGGAAGCGAGGATTTCCTTCGTAAGGTGAAGCCGTTGCTGCAGACATTGTCGGCAGCAGTCTAGTAACATCGTATTGCGAATAGTTGGGTCGAAGCACTCGTGCTGCACGGCGTCGCGTCAGATTTCGCGGCGCCATCGAGCCGGACCACTCATCACGCCGGATGTCTCTGGACGATATCGGCCTCACTCTTCGACCGCACTCGAAGCCTTAAAGGGTATCGATGCCCAGGCATGACAGGAAGCCCCCTCATGTTGGACAATCAGGGTGCCAAGCAGTCTCCTTCCTCTGATGTAAAGGAGCGGCGAAGCGCGTACTCCCGTTCTCGAACCCAGTACGCGGCAATCTGCTTTCGGCAAACGGCCGATGGAGATGATTGCCAGATCGAGATACTCCTGATTACGAGCAGGGACAGTCGCCGATGGGTGATCCCAAAGGGATGGCCCTTGCGAAAAAAGATGCCGCATCAGGTCGCCAGTACTGAAGCTTGGGAGGAGGCCGGCGTTCGAGGTTCGGTAGAAAAGAAGGTGTGGGGCCGATACCCTTACCTCAAGAAGATGCAAGACGGCGAACTCCTGCCAATCCTTGTCGATGTCCATTTACTCCACGTGGCCGGAATGGACGATGAATTCCCCGAACGAAAAGAACGTACGATGCGCTGGTTCTCACCGGCCGATGCTGCTTCCTCGGTCCACGAATCAGAGCTCGCAGATCTGATCTTGATGCTCGATCTATACCTAAGCCAGGCCGTCGTTCGTCGGGATGCGAAACGCGATGTCGCTCACGAGATGGTTTTTGCTGACGCAAGGGTTCAAACATGAACATAGATCTTTTGAGACGCACTCCGGATCTTCGCGGCGTGGCAGACGTCAGACTCATGATACTTGAAGACGGTCCTGGTCGAGGTCAGCGAATGCTTGTCGGCAGAAACGCCGTCGGTCTTGGGTTTGAGATCGCCGTGGATCGCGGGTTCGACGTCTCTGCGCTGTCGTTCAAGGGCCTCAACATCGGTTGGCACTCACCAACGCAAATGGTGTTTCCGGCGCACGATCCAGACTCAGAGGAGGGCCTGGGCTTCTTCCGGAATTTTGATGGCTTCATGGTGACCTGTGGGCTCGACCAGTACAGCCGACCTCATGAAATCGACACTGCGCATTTCAACTATCCCAACCTGAACACCCGACGCTTGCCACAACACGGAAGGATTCACGCTGAGAAGGCGCGAATATTACGCTACGGTGTCGACATTGAAACCGCGACGATCTGTTGTGAGGCCGTAGTCCGGCAGGCCAGCGTGTTCGGGGAGACCCTGGAATTGCATCGCAGGATCATTGTTCCGGTCTTTGACGGTGCGCTTGCGATCGAGGACACGGTGACGAACCGGACCTTTCGGCCATCGGATCACGCCATCCTCTACCATCTGAACGTGGGATATCCCTTCCTCGATGAGTCCTTGACGGTGTCGGGTCTCCCGGAGACGGTGGTCGATGAAATCAACTCTACGTCGCCAATACCGAGCGACGACTTCGGGGAGAAAGTAGATCTCGTCGACAGCCGCATCACCCCGCATGGGGCGACAATTTCGCTCCACAGTGCTTCGCAAGGGCTGACCCTTTCTCTGGAGTACGATCAGACGGTGCTCCCTAGGTTTGCGATATGGCGAGCCTATCAGTCAGGGGTGTTTGCACTTGGTGTCGAGCCGAGGTCGGATCTTCGCCCATCGGAAGACGGTCGATTGGCATCGGGGGAAAGCCGTCGCTACTGCCTAAGGTTCGGTTTCGAGCAGAACTCTGTCCCGAAGCACTAAGGACGATCAAGTGGTGCGCTGTCGAACCCAGTAGCGCGCCACAAAGTGTGGCGTGCCACTGACCTTTGACACTAATTCCCGAACAGAAATAAGGTGTCTGTTGAGCATTGTTGTGGTGGGAAGGCGAGAGTGGGCTGACAAGCCGTACCCCCGCGACCGGGAGCGTACGTGAAGGCGACGCCCGGCGGAGCACCGCCGCCCCAAGTACGATCATCTCGTGCCAGCGCCCAGAAGTATCCGGACTTACTCGTTGTGAGAATCTCCAATGTAGTCTCCATGGAGAAACTCCCGTTCTTCATCCACGGAAAGCCGATGGCAAATCGGGCGGCAACCAGCAATCTGGGGGCAGAACACCGGTTACGGCAAGCCGAGTCACTAGGGTCTAAATCCGTACTTCTTGTCGAGCCGAACCTCGGGGAACTGTCGCCCCACAAGCCAGCGGGACTGACGAGGAACCAGTCGCACGGGACGCTGATCCAGAGCTTCCTCGATACGCCAGTAGTTCGTTGGCAGATCGGAAACGACTGCCATCGGGTGAACGATAATGTCCTCGCCAAACGCTTCGAGAGCATCTGGCGTGGCGACAAGGCATCTCACCTCTATGCTCTGGCAGTGGGCGAGCTCGCGAGTTCTCCTGATGATGGACATCACCGGCTCCACGTCACTGACGGTCGCACTGAGGATGACACAATGCTCAAATGACGAATTAGGATCTTCCACGTAGCTGCCTCGGATGTAGAGAAGCTCTTCGCCGGTGATCCGACCTTGGTCGTCTAGGGCCTCCGCATCGCGAAGCTTGGCGTAATAGCTCGAGAGCTTGTCCAAAAGAGCGGCCGTGTAGATGCCCCTCATACCTCCGCCATCGATACAGAGAACGCGATAGGGGCGCTTACCTATGGGCGAAATGTCATTAGCCATTTGCACGTCCATCTTAATTTGATCCCTATTCGTTCTCTCTAGGATTTTCAGGCGTTGTGGAACGCCTGAAAATCCATTCTTATCTATCGGAGGGCTTTGCGCTGAATTATCCAACGTAAATGCCTTCCGGAGCGCTTCTTGCTCGGACGCAAAACCAGAAATCCAGACGCCGAGATGGCGGACCTCTGTGAAACATTTGCGACATATTTCACGTCGAAATGACAAAATTGGTGTCGCCGTACACCTACAGTGCGAAGCAGCCTTAAACGCAGCTCGTAAGCATTTCAGTATGCACTCAAGTGGCGCGCTGTCGAACCCAGTGGCGCGCCACACAAAGACATCTTAGATATCTTAAGAGCAACCGCTCGTCGCACCGCAAGTGTCGCACTTCTCACAAGTGCCATTCCGCACCATCGTGAAGTTCTGGCATTCCGAGCACATGTTGCCCGTATAGCCTTGAGCGATCGAGCGCATGCGGCGTTCGTTTTCCACCTTCTTGGCTTCTGTCTTGGCCGATGCAGCGTCTGCGGCGGCCTTGTCGGAGAAGAGGGCGGTTGCCGTCTGCTGAGCTTCCTGGGCGACATCGTCGATCACTTCCTCGGCGATTTCTTCGGCCAGTTCCTTGGCGCGCTCTTCATAGTCCCGCTTGAAGGAGACGATTTCGGAGGTTGCGATGGAGACGGTCGGTTCCAGCTTGCGGGCGGCGGAGCCGGCGAAGGAGGTCACGTTGGCCGAGGCGCGGGCAGGGGCTGCCGTTGCCGAACCCTTCGGCTCGGAAGACGAACGTTCGCTGCCATTGCTGGAAACCAGCGTCGGCTTGTAACCGCGGGTCCAGCCGGTGGAAACGAGGTTGGTCTTGCCTTCCTGGATACCCTTGCCGAGTGCCGTATTGGAGAAATCCGACGTATCGACATGGGCGAGATCGTGGCGGCCGAGATAGGAGACGGCGAGTTCGCGGAACACGTAGTCGAGGATCGACGTGGCGTTCTTGATCGCGTCGTTGCCCTGCACCATGCCGGCCGGTTCGAACTTGGTGAAGGTGAAGGCCTCCACATATTCTTCCAGCGGTACGCCATATTGCAGGCCGAGCGAAATGGCGATGGCGAAGTTGTTCATCATCGCACGGAAGGCGGCACCTTCCTTGTGCATGTCGATGAAGATTTCGCCGATGCGGCCGTCACCGAATTCACCGGTGCGCAGATAGACCTTGTGACCGCCGACGGTTGCCTTCTGGGTGTAACCCTGACGGCGGTTCGGCAGCTTTTCACGCTCACGCGAGACACGCTCGATGACGCGTTCGACGATCTTTTCGGTGATCGTCACGGCCTGCTGTGCAGCCGGCTGCTGGATCAGCTCTTCGATCAGGTCTTCGTCGTCCTCATCTTCCACCAGCGAGGCGTTGAGCGGCTGGGAAAGCTTGGAGCCATCGCGGTAAAGGGCGTTGGCCTTCAGCGCCAGCTTCCAGGAGAGCATGTAGGCGCTGCCGCAATCCTCAACCGTCGCATCGTTCGGCATGTTGATCGTCTTGGAGATCGCACCGGAGATGAAAGGCTGGGCCGCCGCCATCATGCGGATGTGGGATTCAACCGAGAGATAACGCTTGCCGATCTTGCCGCAGGGGTTGGCGCAATCGAAGACCGGCAGGTGCTCGTTCTTAAGGAACGGTGCGCCTTCCAGCGTCATCGCACCGCAGACGTGCACATTGGCCGCTTCGATGTCCTTCTTGCCGAAGCCGAGGTGCTCCAGCAGGTTGAAGCTCATGTCGGAGAGCTGCTCGTCGGAGACCTTCAGCGTTTCCTTGAGGAAGTCGGCGCCGAGCGTCCACTGGTTGAAGACGAACTTGATGTCGAAGGCGCTCTTCAGCGCGCCGTTGACGGCCTCGATCTTCTCATCGGTGAAGCCCTTGGCCTTCAGCGTCGAAGGGTTGATGCCGGGCGCCTGGTTGAGATTGCCATGGCCGACGGCATAGGCCTCGATCTCGGCGATCTGGCTTTCGGAATAACCGAGCGAACGCAGCGCATCCGGAACGGCGCGGTTGATGATCTTGAAGTAACCGCCGCCGGCGAGCTTCTTGAACTTCACCAGCGCGAAATCGGGCTCGATGCCGGTCGTGTCGCAATCCATCACGAGGCCGATCGTGCCGGTCGGCGCGATAACGGTCGTCTGGGCGTTGCGGTAGCCGTGCTGTTCACCGAGTGTCAGCGCCTTGTCCCAGGCGGCAACGGCATGGGCGATCAGGTCCTGATCCGGGCAATCGCCATGGATCAGCGCGACCGGGTTGACCGACAGGCCTTCATAACCTTCCGACTGGCCAAGGGCGGCACGGCGGTGGTTGCGGATGACGCGCAGCATGTTTTCGCGGTTCGGCGCAAAGCCCGGGAAAGGGCCAAGCTCGCCGGCCATTTCGGCCGAGGTGGCGTAAGACACACCGGTCATGATGGCGGTGAGCGCACCGGCAATGGCGCGGCCTTCGGCGCTGTCATAGGGAATGCCCGAAGACATCAACAGGCCGCCGATATTGGCGTAACCGAGGCCGAGCGTGCGGTATTCATAGGAGAGTTCGGCGATCTGGCGCGACGGGAACTGCGCCATCATGACCGAGACTTCGAGCACGACCGTCCACAGGCGAACGGCATGTTCGTAATCGGCGATATCGATGCGCTTCGTCTTGGCATCCTTGAACTGAAGCAGGTTCAGTGAGGCAAGGTTGCAGGCCGTGTCGTCGAGGAACATGTATTCCGAGCACGGGTTTGAGGCGCGGATCGGGCCGGCGGCCGGCGAGGTGTGCCAGTCGTTCATGGTGGTGTTGAAGTGCAGGCCCGGATCGGCCGATGCCCAGGCGGCATGGGAAATCTTTTCCCAGAGGTCGCGGGCCTTCAGCGTCTTCATCACCTTGCCGTCCTTGCGGGCGGTGAGGTTCCAGTCGCCGTCATTCTCGACAGCGCGCAGGAAGTCGTCCTTCAGCGATACGGAGTTGTTGGAGTTCTGGCCGGATACCGTGAGGTAGGCTTCCGAATCCCAATCCGTGTCGTAGGTCTTGAACTGGATGTCCTTGTAACCCTGCTCGGCGAACTGGATGACGCGCTTGACGTAGTTTTCCGGCACCATGTCCTTCTTGGCGGCGCGGATTTCGCGCTTCAGGGCAGGGTTCTTGGCCGGGTCGAAACAATCGCCATTGTCAGCCTCGCAATTGACGCAGGCCTTCATGATCGCCTTCAGGTGCTTGGCGACGATTTTGGAGCCGGTGACGAGGGCGGCAACCTTCTGCTCCTCGTTCACCTTCCAGTCGATATAGGCTTCGATATCGGGGTGGTCGGCATCAACGACGACCATCTTGGCCGCACGGCGGGTGGTGCCGCCGGACTTGATGGCGCCGGCTGCGCGGTCACCGATCTTGAGGAAGCTCATCAGGCCGGAGGAACGGCCGCCGCCGGAAAGCTTTTCGCCTTCGCCGCGCAGATAGGAGAAGTTGGAACCGGTGCCGGAACCATATTTGAACAGGCGCGCTTCACGCACCCACAGGTCCATGATGCCGCCTTCGTTGACGAGGTCGTCTTCCACGGACTGGATGAAGCAGGCATGCGGCTGCGGATGTTCGTAAGCGGACTTGGACTTGGTCAGCTTGCCGGTGAAAGGGTCGACATAGAAGTGGCCCTGGCCGGGACCATCAATGCCATAGGCCCAGTGCAGACCGGTGTTGAACCATTGCGGGCTGTTCGGCGCAACACGCTGGGTGGCGAGCATATAGGCAAGCTCGTCGCGGAAGGCGAGGGCATCTTCTTCCGTGGAGAAATATTTGCCCTTCCAGCCCCAATAGGCCCAGGTGCCGGCCAGACGGTCGAAGACCTGGCGCGCATCGGTCTCGGAGCCGAAACGTTCGGCTTCCGGCACGTCCTTCAGCGCCTTTTCATCGGGAACGGAGCGCCACAGGAAGGAAGGAACGTCGTTTTCCTCAACCTTCTTCAGGAACTTCGGCACGCCGGCCTTGCGGAAATATTTCTGCGCCAGAACGTCGGTGGCAACCTGGCTGAACTGCGCGGGAACGTCGATATCCGCCAGACGGAACACGATCGATCCATCCGGGTTCTTGATTTCACTGACGGCCTTGCGGAAATCGATTTCCGCATAAGGCGATTGGCCGGGCTTCGTGAAGCGGCGTTCAATGCGCATGGTTTCCTGTCCTCGTCCATTGGGCGCCCGGTGAAGGGCGCAAAAATCCGGTCCAGCCGTGCGATGCCTTCGCGCAGCCGGTTGTTGCCGATCTGTAAGGGATGTTCATCCTTGGATGTGATCCCTGTATCTCGTGGCTTATTCGGCTGTAAGCATAGTTTGGAATACTAAATATAGTATCAACAGCTTCCTGCCGCCAGTCCCCGCATCATGTTTTTGGCGGTTTCCGCAAGGCGCACAAAACCCTCCGGCGAACCGCCCCCTCATGGTCGGGACGCCGTTCTGGACCTGCGCGCTGAAGATGGAGAAGAACCGGCCTCGTTACTTTCCGGTCCGTTGCCGCCGCAACATAAGTGTCACTTTCCTCCCGTGACACAGATTCGTCAAGCCATAGATTGAAACCCATTTTTAACCACAAGATATTGTGTGGAGTGCCTGTGGAAAACGGGGATAGGAAAAGCGCTTAGAAAAATCAGTGACTTGGCGGAAAAATTTGAAGCCTGCGCGAGGCTGGTTTCCGCAACGGAAAGTCAAAACCCAGCATTTCCGGGGTGAGGCATAATGGCGACACTGCGGTTTTTCCGTGTTTTTCGCAGCCGTCAAAAAAGACGTTTCTCCACAAAAAAACCGCCCTCGATGGGGCGGCGAAATGACGGATATTGCTGCGGGTGAATTTTTGCGCGACAGGCAAATCAAAGCTCCGTCACCCCGGACCTGATCCGGGGTCCAGCGCGATCAAGTTTTTGATCGCGGGGGGATCCTTTCACGGCGCAAACGCGCCGTGGCTGGATGCCGGATCAAGTCCGGCATGACGGCAAGAAAAGCGCCTCTCTTCAGGCAATCAGCCGCGCGATCCCTTGGCGATCGGCTCCTGATAGGTGAAGCCCATGTCCCAGGGGAAATAGATCCAGGTGTCCTGGCTGACTTCGGTGACAAAGGTGTCGATGGTCGGCACGCCCTTCGGCTTGGCGTAAACACAGGCGAAATGCGCCTTCGGCAGCATTTCGCGCACTTCCAGCGCCGTCTTGCCGGTATCGGTGAGGTCGTCGACCACAAGCACGCCTTCGCCGGCATCGGCCGTCAGTTCCGGGGCAACGCCCTTCAGGAGAACCGTTTCGCCCTGGTTGACATAGTCATGACGCGTGGCGATGCAGACCGTGTCGATCATGCGGATGTTGAGTTCACGGGAAATGATCGCCGCCGGAACGAGGCCGCCACGGGTGATGCAGACGATCGCCCGGAACTCTTTGTCGAGACCGGCAAGACGCCAGGCAAGAGCACGGGCGTCGCGGTGAAACTGGTCCCAGGAAACGGGAAAGGCTTTATCGGGAAGGGACATGTCGTCTACCATCTGGTCAAAATTGTCGATGGCTTTGGCTAATAGCCGCAAGACCGGCAAAAAGGCAAGCTTTGCGCGCAAAGGCAGGGCAAGAGATCACCGCTTGTTTCTTCTCCCGCCGGGGAGAAGCTGGCGCTAAGGGTCGGATGAGGGGGCTAGCTCACAGTGTTTCTCTACCCTTGCCCCTCATCCCGCTGCCGCGGACTTCTCCCCGGCGGGGAGAAGAAACAAGGGGCAACCGCTCGCTTCATGTGGGATGCCGGGGGGGCTTGCGGCACTATTCGCGCCGCATCCATTTTTAACGCGAAAGCAGCGTCATCGCCGTCATGGAATCGAGCAGGGTGCGCGTCACGCCGCCAAACAGCAGTTCCCACCAGCGGGAATGGCCATAAGCGCCCATGACCAGAAGGTCGATGCTGTTATCGGACAGGCGGTTTTCGATGGCCGCCTGTGGCGAAATGCCGGCGATCTTTTCCTGCGAGGTAACCGTGACATTCACGCCGTGGCGGGCAAGCGTCGCGGCCAGTTCCGCACCGGCAAAGCCCGAAGACTGAGTTTCGCTGTCGGCCTGATCGACCGAGAAGATCTCGACGCTGTCGGCGGCCTTCAGGAAGGGCAGGGCATCGAAGGTGGCACGGGTTGCCTCGCGGGAGCCGTTCCAGGCAATCAGGACGCGCTTGATCGGTTTGGCGACGGTGAGCACATGCGGCACGAGGAGAACGGGGCGGCCGCTTTCATAAAGGAAACCGTCAATATCCGAGCGGCTGTCGGACAATGCCGAAGAACTGCTCTGGCGGGCAACGACGAGATCGGCGCAGCGGGCGCTGTCGATGGCGGATGCGGAGGCATACCCCACCGATGTGACGAAGCTGCGCCATTCATGCGAGATGCCGTTGGCAGACAGCGTGCGCTCGAAGATGCTGCCGACATCGGTGGTTTCCCTGTGCGCCACATCCTGCAGCGCCTGCACGGTGGCGGGATCGGGAATTTCCATCGGCGCGACGAGCGGAACTGCGGCCAGCGTTTCCATATGCAGGCCGATCACATGCGAGGAAAACTGATCGGCAAGGCTTACCACGAATTCGCCGAGCTTCTGCGTGTTCGAAACATTGTCGACCACTGCCAGTATCGTTTTGTAACCCATTTCTCTCTCCTCGGTGACATGTCGTTTTCAGATCGTTCGGGCTTTTTTTTCGAATCGCCAGAACGATCCAAGTCTCTGTTTTACGCATTGTCCGGACGGAAAAGGTGTTCCGCTTTTCCTGGAAATGCTCAGGGGGAGAGTGGCCGCCTTTACAGGCCGCCACCTTGATTTTGGTCAAAGCGCCTTCGTCTCAAACCTTTTCTGTCTCAGGCGGTTGCATCGCCCTTGCTCGCCGTCAGTCTTTTTTCCTGGCCGATGGTTTCGATCATGGCCGCAACCGCCTCGGTTGCCGCCTTCAGCACGCCGGCATCGCGGGCGCGCACGACGATCTCCGTCGAAAAACGCTGCCCGTCATATTTGGGATAGGAGCCGATGCTGGTTTCCGGATGGGCCTTCTGGATGGCCGTCAGCGGCGTGCCGATATCGCCCTCGCCATAGGGCGAGCGCACCGCCTGCGACATGACCTTCGCGCCGGTGCGCAGGGTCGGCATGACATTGTCGAGCATGGCCTGAAACACCTGCGGCACGCCGGCCATGACATAAACGTTGCCGATGACGAAGCCGGGGGCGACGGAGACGGGATTGGCGATATGCGCCGCACCCCTCGGCATGCGGGCCATGCGCTTGCGCGCCTCGGTGAATTCCATTTCCCGGACGCGGTACATGTCGCCGAGCAGTCGCAGCGCTTCGGCATCGTGTTCGCAGGGCAGGCCGAACGCCGCAGAGACCGCATCCGCGGTGATATCGTCATGGGTCGGGCCGATGCCGCCGGAGGTGAAGACATAATCATAACGGCCGCGCAGCGCATTCAGCGCCTCGACGATCGATTCCTCCTCATCGGCGACGATACGCACTTCCTTGAGATCGATTCCCGACATGGTGAGAACATCGGCGAGATGCCCGATATTCTTGTCCTTGGTGCGGCCCGACAGCAGTTCGTCGCCGATGGCGAGCATGGCGGCGGTCACGACGGATTGGGCGGAGGAGGGATTTGACATGGTTGCACTCGTCATCTGTTTCACCCGACGTTAACGCCGCGCACCCCGAATGCAAAGCGGTTTTGAAGAAAGGCAAGTCGGGGATCGGTTGACGATGGCGCCCTGCGTTCACTCATCGTGAACAGTGCGTATGCCAATCCCCGGCTGGTGGGGCGCCGATCCGTCGGCTAGGTTTTTGTCACACAGTTTTACGGGTCAACGCCAATGATCATCGAGTTTTTGAAGAAACTTATAACCGGTACGCCGGAAACAGCTCCAACAAGGGAAACGAAGAGAATGACGAAAGTTTTGGTACTCTATTATTCTTCTTACGGTCACATCGAGACGATGGCCTATGCCGTTGCCGAAGGTGTAAAATCGACGGGCGCGGACGTCGTCGTCAAGCGCGTTCCTGAACTGGTGCCGGAAGAGGTCGCCAGATCCTCGCACTTCAAGCTTGATCAGGCCGCGCCGATCGCAACCGTGGACGAACTGGCCGATTACGACGCCATCATCGTCGGTGCCGGCACGCGTTTCGGCACGGTCGCTTCGCAGATGCGTAATTTCTGGGACCAGACCGGCGGTCTGTGGTTCAGCGGCAAGCTGGTTGGCAAGGTCGGCTCGGCCTTCACCTCCTCCGCCACGCAGCACGGCGGTCAGGAATCGACCATTCTCGGTTTCCTGCCCACCTTCCTGCACCATGGCATGGCGGTTGCCGGCCTGCCTTATGCCTTCCAGGGCCAGATGGGTGTCGATGAAATCAAGGGCGGTTCGCCCTATGGCGCCTCCACCATCACCGATGGCGACGGCTCGCGCCAGCCTTCGGCGATCGAGCTGGAAGCCGCTCGCTTCCAGGGCGCCCATGTGGCGAAGCTCGCCGCCAAGCTTTCCGCCTGATTTGACGGCTTGCTGAAAAAGAAATGCGGCCCGAAAGGCCGCATTTTCTTATGCCGGGATTTCACGTTGCCGGTAACGTCGGGCAGGGAGTTTGAAGCGGGGTCAGATCGGCAGGTTGACCATGAAAAGGCAGCTTGCAACCACGAAGCCAAGCATCGAGATTTCGAGAAAACCGTTCAATCCGTCACGCATTCCAACCCTCCTTGTGATGAGCGAAAAGAGAACGGACGAAGCTTCCCGCAGTTCCATAACAGAAGAATGAAATTTAGGAATTTTTAACACGTCGCTCTCGGGCGGCGCGAGGCAAGGGGCAGGGCGCGTCAGCCGGTGACGACGAAGGCCACCACGAGATGGCCGAGAAGGCCGATCGCCAGGCAGGAGAGGAGAAAAATGAACAGGGCTTTTTTCATGTTTCCTGAAGCTTCCATCTGTTGCGATCCATCGAACCCGTTATCTTGAAAACGCGGCGCCGCAGGGCGCATTTATAAGGCTGAGGCCTACCTGCCGTCAGGCCTTGATATCGAGGCCTGCCTCGATTGCGGCGGCGATGAAGGCCCTGCGTGCATCCTCCGGCTTTTTTCTGCCGGCATCGACGGCGGCGCAGATGAGCAGCGCCTTGTCCAGCGCTTCGCCATCTTCGATCGGCCAGTCCTCGATCAGCGCCCAGGAGGCGGCCTGCGTGGTGTCGATGCTCGTATAATCACCCGGCGTTTCGAAGGCGATCAGGACGGGTTTTTGCCAGCGCGTGTTCATCGCTCTTCCATATTGATTATCGCGCCCGGCTCTAAACGAAGCGGGCGGGATGCGCAATCCCGGTCGAGGACCGTTTCCGCCCGTTCCGCTGCGGTCAGTCGTCGCGCCCGAACAGCCACTCGCGAATGATGCGTCGGTCGATGAGTTCCAGCGAACGGTCCGGCGCGATGCGATAGGTTTCCACCGCCCGCGTGCTGCCGTCGATGCGGAATTCATGGGTGAAGGTGCTGCCGATCGGCGATTTCGTCAGCTTGGTGCGCGGCTGGCCCCTATAGATGATGCTGCCAGGGATCGGTTCGACATAGGGCGCTGGTCCGGCGTAAACGGCCGGTCCGGCTGTGGTGCATCCCGCAAGCGCCAGTGCGAGCGCCATAGTGGCCGATGATACGAGCGTTTTCATCCTGTCCTCCGAAGTGCGTCTGCGAAAACGATATGGAGGCGCAGCGGTTCCCGGCGGGCAAGAGGATCGGGGATAATTCGTCCCGGCTATTTGCTCTTCGGATTCTGAATGTCGCGCGCGACCCAGCGGAAGAAAGCGTAGACGAGGAAGGCGAAGATGAAAAGCGGGATGAGGTTCGCAAAACCGGACATGTGATTCTCGTTTCTCCCTCCCGGCCTGGGGTCTAGCCGGAGAAAAAGAGGCAAGGCAAGAGCCACGCAATGGAACGCCGGTCACATGTCCGTGTGCCGGTGCCGGAATGGCGAGCGGAGAGGCGCGGGGGGGGAGACCTGGCGCACTGCCAGTGATGCCAGGTCTCTCTGTCTCCCGTCAGTTTCAGGGAACGGGCGACTTTCAAGAGTATGTCGAACGGCGGGCGGGATACATAGACCGAGAAATTACCTCGAATAAATCGTTGCCATCCTCACCCCGTGGAAAGGCCGGAACGTCGCCCGCATCCGGGTGCGGGCAGAGGCCCGGTCGGCCGATATCATTATCCGACGAATTGTTTTTCGATGGGGTGGCGACAACGCCCGTTTTCCTCAGCCCGGGGGAACGGGTGGTAAGTTGCCCCATTCGCGAATAATGGTTTAACCCGTTGAAAGGCTTCAAGGCTTGTGCGGCGATGGATGCCAGACGAGGGAACCTTTTGCACGCTTCATCATTCAAACAGGCAGAGACCCACGCCAATAATGGGCCAATAAAGGAGGGCTACACATGCTCGGCACCATCCTCGTCATCCTGCTCATTCTTTTCCTGATCGGCGCACTGCCAAGCTGGGGTTACCATAGCTACGGTTATGGCCCCTCGGGCGGTCTCGGACTGGTTCTGGTCATCGTCCTGATCCTGGTCCTGCTTGGGCGAATTTGATTGACCGCCCACGGGAATACAGCAATGCCCGCGTCGCTGCCAGTGCGCCGAATGCGGGCGTTGTTTCTTCTGAAATATGAAGAAGATACAAAAAACCACGCAATCTTAAGCGCTTAGTGAGAGGCTAGTCCGTTGCGCCGATCCTGCTTGAAAAAACATCGCATTCGGAACGAACCCTCTTGCGCCCAAAATGGATTCGTTCTAAATGCCCGCCATCGCTTGAATTGAAGAGCGTGTGAGGCCTCGTGGCGGAGTGGTGACGCAGAGGACTGCAAATCCTTGTACCCCGGTTCAATTCCGGGCGAGGCCTCCAAATTTCTCTCACCATCGGCATCATATTTATCTACGCTCCGCAGATGATGCGGGCGCGTGCCGTTTTCGGCCAGAATGCAGGAGGAGAGCGTGGATCCGGATCAGCGAGACAATGCGGGCAACGACAGGAAGCGAAGGCTCTGGCCATGGCTGCTCGTCGGTGTCGTTACTGTTTTGACGATCTATGCCTATGTGACAACGATCGAGATGATCGAGGACATGGCGCGGCTCTGGAGCGATCTCGTTCAGCTTTTCTGGTGGATCATGCCGGATATTCCCGCCTCCTGACGACATATTCCTGCCGATCGCGAGAAATTTGCATCACCCGCCAGTGCTTTTTGGGATCACAGCCAATGAGCGCGCTTGAAAGCGCAGCTTCTGGCAATTATGAGATTGTTTTAACGGTCGGCTGCATCTTCCGACTTTGGGCTGGTTCCCAGCCCCTATCCTTGAAATTGAGGCGATAAGGACATGATGGATTTCGAAACCGCACGCGCCAATATGGTCGACAGCCAGTTGCGCACGACCGACGTGACGTCGCATTCGGTGCTGAAGGCGTTTTTGAGCGTGCCGCGCGAGGCTTTCGTGCCGGCGGGCGTGCGGCAGATTGCCTATGTGGACGAGGATCTGCAGATCTGTCCGGCCCGCGACGGCCGCCCGGCCCGTTACGTCATGAAGGCCTCGCCGCTGGCGAAGCTTCTGCAGCTTGTGGCAGTGTCGAAGGAAGATGTGGTGCTGGAAGTCGGCGGCGGTTCCGGTTATGCGGCCGCCATTCTTTCGGAGCTTGCCGGTTCGGTCGTTTCGCTTGAAAGCGACGAGGCGCTGGCAGCGGAAGCGACCGGGACGCTGGCATCGCTCGGATATGACAATGTCGCCGTCGTGACCGGCGATCTCGGCAAGGGTTATGCGGGCGAGGCGCCCTACGACCTCATTTTCATCAACGGCTCGGTGGAAGAAGTGCCTGCGACGCTGACCGATCAGCTGCGCGAAGGCGGTCGTCTGGTCGTAGTCGTTGGCTACGGCAATGCCGCAAAGGCAACCGTCTATCGCCGCGACGGCAACAGCACATCGGCTGCCACCTTCTTCAATGCTTCGGTCAAGCCTTTGCCGGGTTTCGCCAAGGCCGCCGAATTCGTTTTCTGATCGGCAGACGATCATCCGTTTTCAGAGAGCCGGGGTGGATTTTCCGCCCCGGCTTTTTTGTGCCTGACTTATCAGGAGAGTACCGGTTTCCGGGCAGCGCGCACAAAGCTGTGCATCATCATGAAACTTGTCGAATCAGTGATTTAGTTCCGGGTTATGCTGCCCTAGACTAAGGGTGATTCGGGGTGTGCGTATTTCTGCCCCGTATGAGCCTGCAACAGGGATGGCGAAATGCTCAAGTGCTTTGGCCGAACCTGTTTCAGGGCATCGGCCCGGCACCGGCTTCGGTTGTCGCGGAAACGATGTGCGAATTGAACAGGTAAGAGTGCTCCGGCCGATATCCGAGGGATGCGGCAAGGGTGCTCAAGAGTGGAAACCGGGGATTGATATGGCTCAGCCAAGTGTCGCGCGTGAACCGTCCATGGAAGAAATTCTGGCGTCTATTCGCCGGATCATCGAAAGCAACGAAACCGGGCCGGCAGGCGCGTTTTCCGGGCAGTTGCCGCCGGTTTATGACGATGAAGACGGAGCCGCAAGCGAGGCCGCCTTCGTGGCGGAGCCCGTGAGCCCGCCGGCGCGTGTTCCCCCCGCTGCAAATCAGGCTTTTGGCGCCCGTCCGGCGCAGGATTTTTCACCTGCCTCCGAAAAGCCCGCCGCCGAGCGGCAGGAGAGCCAGGGTGAAAAGACCATGTCGCTTGCCGATGTCGCCGCCCGCGTGCGCGCCGCCGCCGACCGCAACGCCGCCATGGGGCCGCAGGCATTTGCCGCACAGGCCCAGCGTGGCGCGTCCGAGGCCACACCCGCTTCCTCGAATGTATCGCAGCCTGTCGCACCCTCCACTGAACGGGCGGCACCGCAGCGTCCGACGGATGTTCGCCCGCTCATGGCCGCCGTTGCCAGCGCCAGCGAGCAGCCGGTGCCTTTCGCATCGGAAGACCGTGCTGCTGCGGCCGCCATTGAAAGCGCGCCTCTGGCGGAAAACCGCTTCGATCAGCTGACGCTGCGCGGCGCCATCGAAATGCCGCTGGCCACGGAGCGCTTCGACGTTACGGTGCGGGAGCCCGCCGTGGAGATGCCGGCATTCGATCTGGCCGAGCTGGAAACGAAAGACAGGGCGGATGTCGAGGACGGCCTGTCGCTCAATCTCCTTTCCGCCGCCGCCGGCGCGCAGATCGCCCGTTCCTTCAGCGAGCTGGCGGAGGTTTTCGACGGCGTCGAGCGGCGTTCGATCGAGGATCTGGCAGCCGATATGCTGCGCCCGATGCTGCAGGACTGGCTGGAAGACAATCTTCCGACGCTGGTCGAGCGCCTCGTGCGCGAGGAAATCGAGCGCGTCGCGCGCGGCTCACGCCGTTAAGGCCGGTCTGGCCACCGGCTGTATTCGCTGATGATGCGACGAAACAGGAGCCGCTCCGGCACAGGAGCGGCTTTTTTGTTGAAGATGAAGGTGTTATGGGGGCATAGTCACCCGTGGGTCCACTCAATGGTTGGCTCGCGGGCGGGTTTCTGTTGACTCTCTCCCGTCCATCCTTATTTAAAAAATTCACACAAGAACTCTAAAATTCAGGTCAGGAAATGCTCGAAAAGACCTACGATTCCGCATCCGTCGAACCGAAGATCGCCAAAGCCTGGGACGAGGCTAACGCTTTTCGTGCCGGTGCCAACGCCAAGCCGGGCGCGGAAACCTTCACCATCGTCATCCCGCCGCCGAATGTAACCGGCTCCCTGCATATGGGCCATGCGCTCAACAACACGTTGCAGGATATTCTGGTCCGCTTCGAGCGCATGCGCGGCAAGGACGTGCTGTGGCAGCCGGGCATGGACCATGCCGGCATCGCCACGCAGATGGTCGTCGAGCGCAAGCTGATGGAACAGCAGCTGCCGGGCCGCCGCGAGATGGGTCGCGAGGCTTTCGTGGAGAAGGTCTGGGAATGGAAGGCTGAATCCGGCGGCCTGATCTTCAACCAGCTGAAACGCCTCGGCGCCTCCTGCGACTGGTCGCGCGAGCGCTTCACCATGGATGAAGGTCTCTCCGAGGCGGTTCTCGAAGTCTTCGTCACGCTCTACAAGCAGAACCTGATCTATAAGGCCAAGCGCCTCGTCAACTGGGACCCCAAGCTGCAGACTGCGATTTCCGACATGGAAGTCGAACAGATCGAGGTGAAGGGCAACCTCTGGCACTTCCGTTATCCGCTGGAAAAGGGCGTCACCTATCAATACCCGGTCGCTTTCGACGAGGAGGGCAAGCCCACCGAGTTTGAAACGCGCGATTATATCGTCGTTGCCACGACGCGACCCGAAACCATGCTCGGCGATACCGGCGTTGCGGTGAACCCGAAGGATGACCGCTACAAGGGCATCATCGGCAAGCATGTCATCCTGCCGATCGTTGGCCGCAAGATCCCGATCGTTGCCGATGATTATGCCGATCCGACGGCTGGAACCGGTGCGGTCAAGATCACGCCGGCGCATGACTTCAACGATTTCGAAGTCGGTAAGCGCTGCGGCCTGCGCGCCATCAATGTCATGAATATCGATGGCACGATCACCATCAAGGAGAACGAGGATTTCCTCGAAGGCCTCAACCATCCGGCCGCGCTGCATGGCGCATGGGATCGTCTGGAAGGGCAGGACCGCTTTACCGCCCGCAAGATCATCGTCGAAATCTTCGAGGAAGCCGGCCTGCTCGACAAGATCGAGCCGCACAAGCATGTGGTGCCGCATGGCGACCGCGGCGGCGTGCCGATCGAGCCGCGCCTGACCGACCAATGGTGGGTGGACAACAAGACGCTGGCCCAGCCGGCAATTGCCTCCGTTCGTGAAGGCCGCACCAATTTCGTGCCGAAGAACTGGGAAAACACCTACTTCCAGTGGATGGAAAACATCCAGCCCTGGTGTATCTCGCGGCAATTGTGGTGGGGACACCAGATTCCGGCATGGTACGGCCCGGACGGTCAGGTCTTCGTTGAAAAGACCGAGGAAGAGGCGCTGCAGGCCGCCATCCAGCATTACATCGCCCATGAAGGCCCGTGGAAGGCCTGGGTGGAAGAGAAGCTCGAAAACTTCGCGCCCGGCGAAATCCTGACGCGCGACGAAGACGTGCTCGACACCTGGTTCTCGTCGGCGCTCTGGCCGTTCTCGACGCTCGGCTGGCCCGAGCAGACGCCGGAACTGGCGCGTTATTATCCGACCAATGTGCTGGTCACCGGTTTCGACATCATCCCGTTCTGGGTGGTGCGGATGATGCAGATGGGCCTGCATTTCATGAAGGACGATGCCGGCAATCCGGTCGAGCCGTTCAGCACGGTCTACATCCACGCGCTGGTTCGCGACAAGAACGGCCAGAAGATGTCGAAGTCCAAGGGCAACGTCATCGACCCGTTGGAACTGATCGACGAATATGGTGCGGATGCGCTGCGTTTCACGCTCGCCATCATGGCGGCGCAGGGGCGTGACGTGAAGCTCGATCCGGCACGTATCGCCGGTTACCGCAACTTCGGCACGAAGCTCTGGAATGCCACGCGTTTTGCCGAAATGAACGGCGTGAAGCGCGATCCGCATTTCCTGGCTGAAACCGCGTCGCTCACCATCAACCGCTGGATCCTGACCGAGCTTGCCAATACGGCGCGCGACGTGACGGCGGCGCTTGAGAACTTCCGCTTCAACGATGCTTCCGGCATTCTCTATCGTTTCGTCTGGAACCAGTTCTGCGACTGGTATCTGGAACTGCTGAAGCCCGTCTTCAGCGGCGAAGACGAAAAGGCGAAAACGGAATCGCAGGCCTGCGCGGCCTATGTTCTGGAGGAGATCTACAAGCTCCTGCATCCCTTCATGCCCTTCATGACGGAAGAGCTGTGGGCGCATACGGCCGGCGAGGGGGAAGAGCGGGATAACCTGCTTTGCCTCACCGACTGGCCGGAGCCGGAATTCCGTGACGATGCCGCGGCGGCTGAAATCAACTGGCTGATCGATCTCGTCTCCGGCATCCGCTCTGCGCGCGCCGAGATGAACGTGCCGCCGGGCGCCACCGCCTCGCTGGTTGTCGTCGGCGCCAACACTTCCACCGAAGCGCGGCTTGACCGCCATGCCGCCGCCATCCGGCGTCTGGCGCGTGCGGATGAAATCCGCGCCGCCGATGTTGCGCCGAAGGGTTCCGCGCAGATCATCGTCGGTGAGGCCACCGTCTGCCTGCCACTCGGCAAGCTCATCGATCTGGCGGCCGAGGAAGCCCGTCTCGAAAAGGCGATCGGCAAGGTGGATGCGGAAATGGAACGCATCGACAAGAAGCTGTCGAACGAAAAATTCGTGGCCAATGCCGATCCGGAAGTCGTCGCCGCCGAGCGCGAGCGCAAGGCGGAGCTGGAAGTTCAGCTCGCAAGCCTGAGAACGGCGCTCACACGGGTCAGCGAAGCGGGGTAATACCGCTTAAGGCTTTGCAGAACAAAACGCCCCGTTTGCAACGGGGCGTTTTTCTTTGGCGTAACAATTCGTCTCGATTGATTGCTGCACTGCAATGGCGAATCATGCGCGCTGAAAGAGCGATTATTTCACGCCATATCCGGCCAAAATCGCTGAAAACAGCCGAAAAAACCAACAAAAACGGCCTGATAAGCGCGTTTCCTCGGTAAACTCGTGAGTGTGGTTATTTGGCGACAATTCCTGTCCCCGGTGGGAATTTGTTTCATTTTGTGTCTGATTGCTTCAATCGGATTAGAAAAATAACCTAAAATGATTATACAAGGGGATCGACATGGAATTCTTACGTAAAAAATGGAGAAGTGTCGCAGAACTGTGCCAGAGTGCGGCAGATTGTCATTTGCCGCGAAGCGCTTCACTCTTTTGACGATCACATTGCCTTGATTGGGGAGAGAGATGGCAAAAACTGCAATTTTTCGCGGCGCGGTATGTTTCGCAGTCAGCATCGCGGCGGTAACGCCCTCACTGGCGGGTGGCCTCGAGCGCGGTGGTTATAATATCGACCTGCTGTTCGATCCGTCCGATTATGTTCTCGACAGTTCCGCCACTTTCGTCGCACCGCAGCGCAAGGTGGAGAATGCGCGGGACAATCCGCTGAAAAGCGGTCCTTTGCCTGCGTCCTGGTCGAACAGCGCAGATGACTCCGAAAATTTCTGGTCGACCCGTATCGGTGCCAAGGCGGCAATCGGTGATTTGGGCGACTGCATGTTCGATTACTCCGAACCGTGGGGCGCACATTTGAAGCCCGGGATCTGGCAGGGGTCGAGCTACAACATCGAAACCAAGGTCAAGTCGCACAACTACGCTACGACCTGCCGCGTCAAGTTCGATCTCGGCAAGGGCGATTTTTCGATCATCGGTGGCGGTTTCTATCAGGAACTCAGCGGTTACAAATACCGTCAGGTTCTCGGACCGGGTGTGCTTGGTCTTAACCCAGCATGGTCCAGCTTCAGCGGCGTGGGCAAGCTGGAGATGGAAGGCGATGGCTGGGGCTGGCGCGCCGGCATGGCCTATGAAATCCCTGAAATCGCGTTCCGCGCCAGCCTTGTTTATAACAGCGCTGTTGATCACGATCTGACCGGCTTCGCCGATGTCAGAGCGATCCCGCAGACACCGCCGTCCATATCTCCGACGCTTGCAAAATACGGTGGCAAGCTCGTGCCGATCTATGGCTCCGTTTCCATGCCAGACAGCATCGAACTTAAGGTGCAATCCGGCATAGCGCCAGACTGGCTTGCTTTCGGTTCGGTGAAGTGGACCGACTGGAGCCAGATTCAGGTCATTCCTTTCTGCGCGGTCGGCACGTCTCCCTGCGTTCCAAGTGGCGCAGACACGCTGAACACGCTTGACCTGTTCTATCGCGACGGCTGGACGATTTCCGGCGGCGTTGGTCACAAGTTCAACGAACAGTGGAGCGGCGCGGTCAGCCTGACCTGGGATCGTGGCACATCCACGGTTATCGGTACGCAGACCGACACCTGGACCCTTGGCACACAGGTGGTCTATTCGCCCAACAAGAACATCGAGTTCAAGATTGCAGGCGCACTTGGTCTGCTGACCTCGGGTAAGTCTTCGATCAACGGCGGCCCCTGCGGCGCGGGCTTCACCTGCGGCAACGAGGCAGGCTACGACTTCGGCAACGACCTCGTGGCGGCTATCTCGACCGGCGTGAAGGTCAAGTTCTGATCCAATCCTTTCGCTGATGCTAAAATAAAGGTCCGGTTTACCAACCGGGCCTTTTTTCATGCGCGACTATGATTCCTGCTCGATAAAATTTTCTAGCCCGAAAGTTTTGTGACGATTTGGCAACACTTTTCTGCAAGCGTGGGGTCGCGTTGGAATGTGAGCATATCTGTCCATTTCCCGCCACAAACAGGGTGCTTGGCTTATGTTTAGGGACGCGGGAATGGAAGAACATGCAGGCGTTTGATGTGGTGGTGCGCAATGCCGAAAAGTGAAAACGGATTTGGATTCAGGGTTTAAGCAAGTAATACGGGAATTTCGCCCGGCTTTCTTGTTTGGCGCTGACCGGCGGGCGGTGAGATGCCGTTATATTGCCGGAAATTATGCCTATATCTGTTTAACTGGAAAATTAGGGCAATTGCCACGAAAGACCACCGGTGGTGCGCTGGAAAGTGCTGCCGGAAAGACGCAGTGTGTTCGAAAAATCGCGACCCGGCGGGGTTCGGCTTTGCAGTATTCCGCAAGTATTGGCTATATGCCGGGAAGAGTGAGAGAAGTTCGCTGAAATGCTGAAATGTGAAGCCAACGTTTTAAAGCCGCTCCTTATGGGCATGTTGCTTGCGTCGCTCGCAATGCCTGCTGCGGCTTTTGACATCAATGCGGGCGTGACCAAGGAATCCGGCCCCTTCGACCTGTTCAAGTTCGGCTTCAAGGCCTACAAGAACGGCAACAAGGGTGAAGCCGTCGAGGCCTATCGCTACGCAGCCGAAAAAGGCCATACCGGCTCGCGCTGGGCGCTTGCCAATATGTATGCCTATGGCGATGGCGTCGCCAAGAACGACTTCGAAGCTTTCAAGATCTACAGCGAGATTGCCAATCAGGGCGTGGAGCCCGGTTCGGAAGATACCGGCTTTTTCGTCAACGCACTTCTTTCCCTTGCCGATTATTACCGTCACGGCATTCCCGGCAGCCCGGTGAAAATGGACCTTTCGCAGGCCCGCCAGCTTTATTTCCAGGTGGCTTCCACCTTCGGCGTGGCTGAAGCGCAGTTCCGTCTGGCGGAGATGATCCTGGCCGGCGAGGGCGGTCGCGCCGATGTGCAGCAGGCCAAGAAGTGGTTGAACCAGGCCCGCAAGCACGGCCATGCCGGCGCCATGTCGATTTTCGGCAATCTGATCTTCCAGGAAGGCCAGACGACGCAGGGGCTGGCCTTCATGACCGCGGCGCTCGACAAATGCACGGCGGCGGACTGTACCTGGATCCAGAACCTGCAGGAGCAGGCCTTTTCTCTGGCCGGCGAAAATGATCGCCGCGCCGCCATCGCCATGGCGCAGAACATGCAGTTCAACGATCCTGATTGAGAATGGGCCGGATTGAGAATGCCGATCGGGACGGTTTCATCCGCCCGATGGAAGCGGGTCAGCCGACCGGGTTGAAATCGAAATAACCGCAGACCGGCACATGGTCGGACGGTTTTTCCCAGGCCCGCACATGTTTTTCGATCTCGACCGATTGCAGCCTGTCAGCCGCTTCCGCTGACAGCATCAGATGATCGATGCGGATGCCGTTGTTTTTCGGCCATGCCCCGGCCTGATAGTCCCAGAAGGAATAAAGTCCTGCCGCATCGGTCGTCGCACGCGCGGCATCGGTGAAGCCGAGATTCTCCAGCTTGCGGAAGGCCGCGCGGGTCTTCGGCAGGAACAGGGCGTCACCTTCCCATACGCGGGGGTCGTGGCAATCGAAGGGCTCGGGAATGACATTGTAGTCACCCGCCAGAATCAGCGGCTCTTCCAGCGCAAGGCGGTCTTCGGCAAAGCGCCGCAGCCTTTCCATCCAGGCAAGCTTGTAGGGATATTTCACCGGATCGTCGGGCGGATTGCCGTTTGGCAGGTAAAGCGAGCAGACACGGATCGCGCCGCCTTCGACGGAAAACACGCCTTCGATGAAACGCGCCTGTTCATCGGCATCATCGCCCGGCAGACCGCGATTGACCTCGTCCGGCTTGACCTTCGAGAGCAGGGCGACGCCGTTGAAGCCTTTCTGGCCATGGGTCTCGACGTGATAACCCAGCGCCTCAAGCTCCAGCCGGGGAAAGCCCTCGTCGACCGACTTGATCTCCTGAAGGCAGACGATGTCGGGCGACGAATCCTTCAGCCACTGGCAGAGGTTTTCGATACGCGCCTTAACGCCGTTGATGTTCCAGGTGACAATCTTCATCGGAATTTCCCTTTTGTGGGGGTACTTTTACCCGATGCAAAACCGATTGCCACCGTTTTTGGAAAACGGCCCTGTGGATGTGGTGGAAAGATGATGTCAGATCGAGAAGCTCGTGCCGCAGCCGCAGCTTGCCACGGCATTCGGGTTCTTGATCTGGAAGGACTGGCCGAGCAGATTGTCGACGAAGTCGATTTCGGAGCCGGCCATATAAACGACGGACAGGCTGTCGATCAGCACCTTGGCATCGCCGCGCGCGATCACGATATCGTCATCGGTGGGGTCTTCGGCCAGATCGAACTTGTAGGAGAAGCCCGAGCAGCCGCCTCCTTCCACGGAGACGCGCAGCGCCTGTTTGCCGGCATCGGCGGCGACGATCTGCGCGATTCGCTTCGCCGCTGCTTCCGAAAGGGTAATGTCGCTGTTTTCCATGTCGTTTCTCCTGCCGGGGTCAAGAACCGGAGAGCAATAATCTCGTTGTCATCATTATAAACCGGTCAAATTAACGGTCTATAGCCTGTTGAAGGCGGTCAACGTGGCGATGATGCTTTGCGCTGACCTCTGCGATAGGTATGAAGGGTGAATGAAAAGGTCAATGGCCGAGACCAAAAGGAAGCCCCGGCCGGCGAAGACAACAGGTGGATGCATGATCATAGACCAGCGCGCATTGGGTTTTGGAAGTGGCGAGAGGGCGGTGTTCGCTTCGGATCCATGGACCACGCGCGGGCGTCTTTTTCCCGAGGCCGGAAGCCTGACGCGCTCGGAATTCCAGCGTGATCGTGACCGCATCGTCCACACCACGGCCTTTCGCCGCCTGAAGCACAAGACGCAGGTGTTCATCAGCCCGGACGGAGACCACTATCGCACGCGGCTTACCCACACCATCGAGGTGGCGCAGATCGCCCGCGCGCTCGCCCGTGCCCTGAAGCTCGACGAGGATCTGGCCGAAGGCGTGGCGCTGGTGCATGATTTCGGCCACACGCCCTTCGGCCATACGGGCGAAGATGCGCTGGATGCCGTGTTGCTGCCCTATGGCGGCTTCGATCACAATGCGCAGTCGCTGCGCATCGTCACCAAGCTGGAGCGCCGTTATGCCGAATATGACGGCATCAACCTGACCTGGGAAACGCTGGAAGGTCTCGTCAAGCACAATGGCCCGCTGGTGAATGCCAGGGGCGAGGGCATCAAGGGGCCGGTTCCGCTGCCCATTCTCGAATATTGCGAGCTGCAGGATCTGGAAATCGGCAGCTATGCGAGCCTGGAGGCGCAGGTGGCGGCGATTGCCGACGACATCGCCTATAATACCCACGATATAGATGACGGTCTGCGCGCCGGTTATCTCACATTCGAGATGCTGGAGGAGGTGCCTTTCCTTGGCGGCCTGATGGCCGAGGTACGGGGCAAATATCCCGTGCTCGACAAGGAGCGTTTCGCCAACGAAATCATGCGCCGGCAGATCACCCATATGGTGGAAGATGTGATCGGCGTGGCGCAGCAAAACCTCGCCCGGCTGAAACCGAAGAGTGCGGCGGATATTCGTGCCGCCGATTTCACCGTCGCGACGTTTTCGCCGGAGATGGCCGAAACCGACCGGCAGATCAAGAAGCTGCTGTTCGGCCACATCTATCGGCATCCGGAAATCATGCGCATCCGCGCCGGCGCCACACAGATCGTCACCGATCTTTTCCACCGTTATATGGAAACGCCGGCGGAAATGCAGAGCCACTACTGGGTGGACAGCATTTCCGGCATGAGCGTGGCCGCCAAGGCCCGCCATGTGGGCGACTATCTGGCCGGCATGACCGACAGTTATGCACTGCGTGCCCACCAGCGCCTGTTTGACCACACCCCCGATTTGCGATAGGGCAGCGGGCGATCGCGAAGCCGACCCGGTTAAAAGGCCGGACTAAACAGAAGCCCTTCGCGCAGGTTGGAACGATGAACATTTTTGCCGATTTCGATACCAGGATCAAAAACGCGCTCGAGACCCTCGATCTCGTGAAAGAGAACCGCGAAAAGGTCGATTTCAGTCGAATTACCGTCGAATCCCCGCGCGATCTGAGCCATGGTGATGTCGCAACCAACGCTGCCATGGTGCTGGCGAAGCCGCTCGGCACCAATCCGCGCGCGCTTGCCGAACTCATCGTGCCTGCCCTTCAGGCGGATGGCGATGTCGACAGCGTCAATGTTGCCGGTCCCGGCTTCATCAATCTCAAGGTCTCCGTCGGTTACTGGCAGCGTCTTCTGGCCGATATGATCAGCCAGGGTATCGATTTCGGCCGCTCCACCATTGGCACCGGCCAGAAGATCAACGTCGAATATGTCTCCGCCAACCCGACCGGCCCGATGCATGTCGGCCATTGCCGTGGTGCCGTGGTAGGCGACACGCTGGCGAACCTGCTCGCTTTTGCGGGTTATGGCGTTACCAAGGAATATTACATCAACGATGCCGGCTCGCAGATCGATGTGCTGGCCCGTTCGGTGTTCCTGCGTTACCGCGAGGCGCTGGGTGAGGATATCGGCACCATTCCGTCCGGCCTTTATCCCGGTGACTATCTCGTTCCCGTCGGCCAGGCGCTGGCGGATGAATATGGCATCAAGCTACGCGCCATGCCGGAAGAAAAATGGCTGCCGATCGTGAAAGACAAGGCGATCGACGCGATGATGGTGATGATCCGCGAGGATCTGGCGCTGCTCAACGTCCGGCACGACGTGTTCTTCTCGGAGCGCACGCTGCATGAGGGCAATGGCGGACCGATCCTCTCGGCCATCAACGATCTCACCTTTAAGGGCCATGTCTACAAGGGCACCCTGCCGCCGCCGAAGGGCGAATTGCCGGAAGATTGGGAAGACCGCGAGCAGACGCTGTTCCGTTCCACGGAGGTGGGCGACGACATGGACCGTGCGCTGATGAAATCGGACGGTTCCTACACCTATTTCGCCGCCGACGTTGCCTATTTCAAGAACAAGTTCGACCGTGGTTTCTCCGAGATGATCTATGTGCTCGGCGCCGACCATGGTGGTTATGTGAAGCGTCTGGAAGCCGTCGCGCGTGCCGTCTCGGAAGGCAAGTCGAAGCTGACCGTGCTGCTCTGCCAGCTCGTCAAGCTGTTCCGCGATGGCGAGCCGGTGAAGATGTCGAAGCGTTCCGGTGACTTCGTAACGCTGCGCGATGTTGTCGACGAAGTGGGTCGCGATCCCGTGCGATTCATGATGCTTTATCGGAAGAATTCCGAGCCGCTGGACTTCGATTTCGCGAAAGTGACCGAACAATCGAAGGATAATCCGGTTTTTTACGTGCAATATGCGCATGCCCGCTCGATGTCGATCTTCCGGCAGGCGCAGGAGGCGTTTCCGGGCCTTTCTCCGTCTGCGGAAGAGATGGCGGCGTCCGCTGCTTTGATCAGTGATATCAATGAGTTGCAGCTGGTTGCGAAGCTCGCCGAATATCCGCGCCTGATCGAATCCGCGGCCCTTTCGCACGAGCCGCACCGGCTTGCTTTTTACCTCTATGACCTCGCCAGTTCCTTCCATGGACACTGGAACAAGGGTAAAGACCAACCGGAATTACGTTTTATTAACGATAAAAACCGAGAATTGAGCATTGCCAGACTTGGGCTGGTGAATGCTGTCGCGAATGTTCTGAGGTCCGGCCTTACGCTTTTAGGAGCGGACGCACCTGCCGAAATGCGATAACATATCACCATTATTTGCTCACAATACGCTGGCAAGAGCTGCAATGCGTAGATGGTGGAACACGTAATGGTCGAAAAAAATGTCGCGTATAACCGGGACGCCCGGTCCGAAGGCTTCGCTGACAACGATCCTCTGGCAGAACTGGCGCGTATCGTCGGCTTCGAAGATCGTCCTTCGCATGCGGGTTCCGAGGCTCAGCCGCCGGTGACCCGCCGCGAACCCGAATTTAATCTCGAAGATGAGCTTCTGAGGGAATTCGAGGTTTACGACGCGCCGCACGCCGATCCCGTCGTTCTTGATCCGGCGAACGATGTTCGTGCGGGCATCCATCCCAGCGATTTCATGCAGCGCGTCGAATCGGTTTTCTCCCGCCGCGAGCCGGAGCTTGCGCCGGTGGCCGAGCCCACGCCACAGCCCGAGGTAAGGCACGAGCCGCTTCCCGAGGTCGATCAGGCCTATATCCACAATTACGTTGAAACCTCTGCGCAGCAGGATATTCGCGCGGACTTCCGCGACGACGCCGGTGCAGTGGCGGAAGTCTTCGATGTGCATTCGCGCCAGCCGCGCGCGGCCGAGCCGGTTGTCTACCAGCAGGTGGCATGGGAAGAGCCGCAGGCCGCAGAGCCTGTCCAGCCTGAATGGCACGCCATGCCGGAACTTCCGGCGGATGTTTCCAGCAATGTGTCTTCCGATGCTCACGCCTATGCGCCGGAGCCGCAGGCTTTCGATCTCGCCGATGAGGTGGAGATTGCCGTTGCGGAAGAGGCGCCTGCGCCGGTTTCCGTTCGTCCGCCTTCGCATGGCGGCCGTTCTTCGCTGGAATTTTCCAGCCTGAGGCTGCCGCTTGCCAATTTCGGTGCGCGCCGCGATGTTTCGGCTGTCGATCCGCGCCGGGTCGAGCCGCGATCCGAACAGCTGCCCGCCGCAGCCCGCATCGAGCCGCAGGCCGAACCCGCTCCCGCGCCGGCCGTCGTTCAGGCGGAAGAGACCATGCCGTCCTTTGCGCCTGCCGCTGCGACCTTCACGCCCGCAGCAGAGCCTCAGGCGCCGGTGGTTGCCGAGAAGCCGGCAGCGAAACAACTCTCGCCGATGGACGAGCTGATCTACGACGTTGCGAAATATTCCATTCCTGGTCGTGGCGAAGAGCCCGTTGTGCAGGCCGTGCCCGCCGTTCAGGCTGCGCCCGCCTTCCAGGCCGCCGCTAAGGTGGAGCCGCCAGTGGTTGCTGCCGCAACGCCTGTGAAGGCCGCGCCGGTCGTTGCTGCGTCTTCGCCAGCGGAAGAGCCGGATTTTGCGGATTTTGCCGGCTTCAACGATGATGATTTCGAGCTTGCGCTCGATGATCTCGATCTTGATCTGGATCTGTCTGAAATCGCCGAAGCGGAAGTTGCGCCTGCACCCGCGCCGCAGCCCGTGCGTCCGCAGCAGGCCGCGCCGGTTGCCGCTGTTGCGCCGCAGCCGGTGAGGGAGCAGCCCGCGCCGCAGCCGAGCCCGGCCCCCGTTGTCGCCGCCGCGCCCGTCGCTGCCGCTCCGGTTCAGCCGCGCCCTGTCGCCGCGCAGCCTGCCGTGCCGCAGACGCTGGAAAGCCTGCCATTTGATCCTTCGCAGATCGGCGAGACGGAAGAGCACCCGGAAACCATCGTCGAGATGGATGTGCCGGAACTGCCGGTCGGGGTTTTCGAGCCCAAGCCTGCCGCTCGCCGTCACGAGGAAGATCTCGATATCGATACCGAGCTTGCGACGCTGTTTGCACCTGCCGTTGCCGGCGGTCTCGACCGTCACAAGCATGCGGAAAACCGCGGTGCCGTCCAGGCGCGTCCTGTGCAGGCTCCGGAAGAGGCCGACGAATTCGAGCGGGCGCTGGAAGAAGATTTCCGCCGCTCCATGCAGGAGGCTGCCGCTTCCCGTGGCAATGCGCCGCGTGATGCCGAAAATACCTATGTCGATCATCAGGCCGCCTATCGCGACGAGGATGAACGCGGCGGTCGCCGCTGGATCATGCCGGTTGCCGCAGCAATCGGTCTGGTGCTGATCGGTGGCGGCGTTTACGCGCTGGTTTCGGGCGGTTCGTCGAGCACCGGCTCGAATGGCGCACCGGTCATCATTTCCGCCGATAATGATCCGATGAAGGTCGTGCCGGAAAATCCGGGCGGTCGCGTCGTGCCCAACCAGGACAAGGCGGTTTATGACCGCGTGGCCGGTGGCAGCGCCGCCGATCCGAAGCAGCCGGCGCTGATCTCCAGCAGCGAGCAGCCGGTCGATGTGGTCCAGCGCACGCTGATCCCCGAACAATTGCCGCTGGAAGGCGAAAACGACGCGGATATGCAAGCCGCCGGTACGCCGGTTGGCGAGACCGAGGATCCGCGCCTGCTTTCGCCGGAAGAAAAGGCTGCCCAGAACGAAGGTGCTGGCGCAACTGGCGTTTCGCCGCGCAAGGTCCGCACCATGATCGTCAAGCCGGATGGCTCGCTGGTTGCCCAGGAAGTCGATGCACCGGCTGCCCAGCCGCCAAAGGCCGACAAGGTGGCGGAGCTTGCCGCACCGCAGACCGCCAAGCCGGGTGAGGGCGCTCCCGCCGTCATCGCCGCTTCGCGGGTTCCGGTGACGCCGGAGCAGCCGCAGACCCATACGCCAGCTGCGACCGCGCCTGCTGCGACCACACCGGCCGCAACGCCGCCGGCCGCACAGTCCGCAGCACCCGTTCCCGCGGCGCGTCCGTCCTCGCAGCCCGCCAATGTGGTGGCAACGGTGACCAACCAGGGCAATGTTCGCCCGACGGCAACCGCTCCCGCCCAGCCGCCGGCTGCACAGCAGCAGACGGCTGCCGCCACACCGGCTGCGACCAGCGCGCCGTCTGCCGGTGGGTATTACATCCAGATCGCCTCGCTGCCGAGCCAAGCCGAAGCGCAGAAGTCCTACCAGAACATGTCGACCAAGTTCGGCTCGGTCATCGGTGGACGCGGCGTCGACATCAAGGCCGCCGAAATCGCCGGCAAGGGCACGTTCTACCGCGTCCGCATCCCGGCGGGTGACAAGAACGCGGCCGTGGCGCTGTGCGAAAAGTTCCGCGCAGCCGGTGGCAGCTGCCTGGTCGCGCGCTAAGGAGACACGCCGGGGCTAGTGCCCCGGCGCTGATTGTCTAATGACGCTGACGGTGCACCTATCCTCCGTCATGCCGGACTGGATCCGGCATCCAGTTACGGCGCGTCTGCGCCGTGAGACGAGTTTTAAGCGATCAAGGACTTGATCGCGCTGGACCCCGGCTCGGAGGCCGGGGTGACGAACGTTAAACGTCACCGCCCTCGCATCGGCCGAGGAGCAGGCAAAATTCTTCCCATCTATTCCAAGACAGGCGTGACATCATGACCGATTGCAAAGCTATGATCCTCGGATGCAGCGGTCTTTCGCTGACCGCCGACGAGATCGCCCTTTACCGCAACGAGCAGCCATGGGGCTTCATCCTGTTCGGTCGCAATATCGGCGAGCCGCAGCAGATCACCGACCTCGTCGCTTCCATGCGCGATGCCGTCGGGCGGCCGGATGCGCCGGTTCTGATCGATCAGGAGGGCGGACGGGTCCAGCGCATCAAGCCGCCGATCCTGCAGGCCTATCCGAATGCCCGCATTCTCGGTGAAATCTATGAGCGCGACCGGGGTGCCGGCCTGCGCGCCGCCTGGCTGATGTCGCGCCTGCACGCTTTCGACCTCATGAAATTCGGCATCAATGTCGACTGCCTGCCGGTGCTCGACGTGCCTGTGGAGGGTGCGAGCAACGTCATCGGCAACCGGGCTTACGGTTACACGCCGACCATGGTGGCCGAGATGGGGCAGGCGGCAGCCGACGGGTTGAAGGCGGGCGGCATGCTGCCTGTCATGAAACATATGCCGGGCCATGGTCGCGGCATGGTGGATTCGCACCATGAACTGCCTGT
The DNA here is from genome assembly GCA_017744915.1 of Agrobacterium tumefaciens. Classification (GTDB taxonomy): domain Bacteria; phylum Pseudomonadota; class Alphaproteobacteria; order Rhizobiales; family Rhizobiaceae; genus Agrobacterium; species Agrobacterium tumefaciens_I. The sequence goes on along the minus strand of JAGIAH010000004.1, from coordinate 467,608 downwards.
CGTCGATGTGCCGCTCGACGAGCTGGATGCCCATGATTTCGTGCCGTTCCGGGCGCTGAACCGCGAATTGATGGCGATGAGCGCGCATCTGGTGTTCAACGCCATCGACCGCGAACGGCCGGCGACGACCTCGCCGAAGGTGATCGAGGAGATCATCCGCGGCCGCATCGGCTTTGACGGTCTTTTGATGTCCGACGATAGTTCCATGAATGCGCTGAAGGGCACGCTCGGTGAAAGAGCTGCGAATATTGTTGCGGGCGGCTGTGATATAGTCTTGCATTGCAACGGCGTGATGGGTGAAATGCTGGAGGTCGTGAAGGAGGTTCCCGTTCTTTCCGGCCGTTCGCTGGAGCGGGTGCGGGCCGTGGAAGCGGGTTTCCCCGCCGCCGACCCATCCGACGAGGCGGAACTGAGAGCCGAATTTAACGCCATGTGGGCCGTTTCCTGACAGTAGGGCGGCGGCCGCTCACTCGGGACGACAGGCCGGACGCCCGGCGGATGGAACAATGGCCGCAGACAAGTCTCGCAATTCAACACCGATGGACAAGCTCTGGCAGGATGTGACTCCGGAGCGGCTGACGGGCGAGGCCGGGCTGGTGATCGACGTTGCGGGTTTCGAAGGCCCGCTCGATCTTCTCCTGCACCTTGCCCGCACCCAGAAGGTCGATCTGTCGCGCATCTCGGTGCTGGCGCTCGCCGAACAATATCTGCAATTCGTGGAAAGCGCGCGGCGCGTGCGCATCGAGCTTGCCGCCGATTATCTGGTCATGGCGGCCTGGCTCGCCTTCCTCAAGTCCAAGCTGCTCATTCCGCAGCAATCCAAGGATGACGGCCCCTCGGGTGAGGAAATGGCCGCGACGCTCGCCTTCCGGCTGAAGCGACTGGAGGCGATGCGTGAGGCGGCCGAACGGCTCGTCAACCGCGCCCAGTTGGGCCGTGATGTCTTCGCCCGTGGCGCGCCGGAGCATATTCCGCATGTCAACCGCTCGGCTTACGAGGCCAATCTCTACGATCTCCTGAGCGCCTATGCCAATCTGCGTCAACGGCAGGCCATCACTCAGGTCACGATTGAAAAACGGCAGGTCTGGTCGCTGGTGGAAGCGCGCGAGCTTTTGACCCATCTGCTCGGCGATGTCGGTGAGTGGACGGTGCTCGATCAATATCTGCTGCAATATGTGCCGGATCCCGCCATGCGGGTGACGGCGATCGCCAGTGCCTTTGCCGCTTCGCTGGAGCTGGTGCGCGAGGGATCGCTGCAAATCCGGCAGGAGGGGGCTTTCCAGCCGATCTATATGCGCCGGGGCACAAGGGATGAGCGCGAAGCCAATGCCGGGGGGACCGATAATGACGAATGACGATGAGACCGGCGAGGCGATGATTGTGACAGATGGGGTGGGAATCGAACCCACGGTATTTTCCGAACGCCAGCTGAAGGAGGCCGAGCGCATCACCGAGGCTCTGGTCTTCGCCTCGGCCGAACCCGTATCCGTGGCTTTCATCGCAGAACGTCTGCCGCGCGGCATGGATGTCGTCGCCATTCTGCAGCGTCTGAAGGTTCTTTATGCGGAGCGGGGCGTCAATCTCGTGCAGGTGGGTGGGCAATGGGCCTTCCGCACCGCTGGTGATCTTTCCTTTGTCATCCGCGCCGAAGAAAAGGAGCCGAAGAAGCTGTCGCGCGCGGCGCTGGAAGTTCTGGCGATTATCGCATATCATCAACCGGTGACACGCGCTGAAATAGAGGAAATTCGCGGTGTGCAGACCTCGCGCGGCACGCTGGACGTGCTGATGGAGGCGGGCTGGGTCCGGTTCCGGGGCCGCAGGCGCACGCCCGGCAGGCCGGTGACGATCGGCACCACGGTGGAGTTTCTCGACCATTTCGGCCTTGAGGAATTGCGCGATCTGCCGGGCCTTGAGGAGCTGAAGGGGGCAGGGCTGCTTTCGGGCCGCATCCCCTCCAATTTCGGCGTGCCCCTGCCGATGATGAGCGACGAGTTGCGTGAAGACGAAGACCCGATCACGCAGCTTGATCTGGAAGAACTGGGCCTGCTTGCGCCCGGCGGCGGCGATGGCGACGATTGATATAGCCGGTATCGGGCGACACCACGAAAACTTTATGCGCACTCGCTGTTGAAGCGACGATTTGTCGTTTGAAAAAGCCTTTCAAACGTCTTACATCGTCTGAAAGCGAAATTCAGGAGTTTCAGTTATGGGTTCTTTTAGTGTGTGGCATTGGCTCATCGTGCTGGTGATCGTTCTCGTCCTCTTCGGACGTGGCAAGATCCCGGAATTGATGGGCGATGTCGCAAAGGGCATCAAGAGCTTCAAGAAGGGCATGGCTGACGAAGACCAGACGCCGCCGCCGGCCGATGCCAACACGAAGACCGTCGACCACAAGGCTGACGAGATCAAGTAAGCGGCCTGTTGCCGCCTGGTGTGAGACTGGCGCTAGAGCGCCGTGCGTCCTTTTGGGCGCGCAAGGGACGCTCTATCACTTGTATGTTGCGCATCGTTCCTGTCGAAGATCGATTCCGATTTTCGGGCCGATGCGTTAGGGTCTCGGGAGCATATTGATGTTAGATATCGGCTGGAGCGAGCTTCTGGTGATTGCGGTCGTCCTGATCGTGGTCGTCGGGCCCAAGGACTTGCCGCCCATGATCCGCGCCTTCGGCAAGACGATGGCCGGCCTTCGCAAGATGGCGGGGGATTTCCGCACCCAGTTCGATGAGGCCCTTAAAGAGGCCGACATGGACGATGTGCGCCAGACCATTTCCGATGTCCGCAATCTCAACCCGACAAACTCGCTGCGCGATGCGATGAACCCGCTTCGCCAGCTCGGCAACGAGATCAAGTCCGATCTGCAGAAGGCGACGACCCCGCCGGACGGGCTTTCGTCCACACCGGCACCGGCGACCAGCGAGCCGGTCGCGCCGCTGGTCAGCGTACCCGAGCCGGAAATGAAGCTGCCGGATGCGCCGCCCGCTGTTGTCGCCGCATCCACCGCGCCGGTTGCCGCCGCCGTGGCGGCGGAAGAAAAACCGAAGCGCGCACGGGCGAAATCGATTGCCACCGTCGAGTCCGAAGCGGTTGTCGCCAAGCCGAAACGCGCCACCCGCAGCAAGGCCGACGCGACGCCCGAAACCGTCGTTTCCGCGAAGACCAGCGAACCCGCCGCCTCAAAGCCCGCCGTGAAGGCTGCCGCCAAAAAGGCGACCGTCAGGAAGGCCGCAGCAGAAAAGGCCGTGGCGGCGGCTGATGCAAAGCCGGTAAAAGCGGCGAAAACCAAGGCTGCAAAGCCCAAAAAGGATGAAGCATGAGCGGGGATATCGAGGACAAGCCGCAGCCGCTTATCGAACACCTGATGGAGCTGCGCACACGGCTGATCTGGGCGCTCGGTGCGTTTTTTGTCGCCTTCATCGCCTGTTTCGCCGTAGCCAAGCACCTCTTCAACCTGCTCGTCATCCCCTATAAATGGGCGGTGATCTGGGCCGGTCTGGATGTGGCGAAGTCGTCGCTGATCTATACCGCGCCGCAGGAATTCTTCTTCACGCAGATCAAGGTCGCGATGTTCGGCGCCATGGTGATCTCCTTTCCGGTGGTCGCCTCGCAGCTTTATAAATTCGTGGCGCCGGGTCTCTACAAGAACGAACGCGCCGCCTTCCTGCCATTCCTGATCGCTTCGCCGATCCTCTTCCTCATCGGCGCGGCTCTCGTCTATTTCTTCTTCACGCCCATGGTCATGTGGTTCTTCCTCGCCATGCAGCAATTGCCCGAGGATGGCGAGGTGGCGATTTCGCTGATGCCGAAGGTGTCGGAATATCTGAGCCTCATCATGACGCTGGTGCTGTCCTTCGGCCTGGTGTTCCAGCTGCCTGTCGTCACCACGCTTCTGGCGCGCGTCGGGCTTTTGACCAGCGACTGGCTCAGGGAAAAGCGCAAGTTCGCCATCGTCATGGCCTTCGTGGTCGCGGCGGTGCTGACGCCGCCGGACCCCATGTCCCAGATCGGTCTTGCGCTGCCTGCGATCATTCTCTACGAGATTTCCATCTACATGGCTCGACTCGTGGAGAGGAAGCGCGCTGCGGAATCCGCAAGCACGGAGCTGGAGGAGACCTGATTTTCCTGAAGGTCTCACCGCTCGAAAAATCTCCTCGCGCCGGGTTCATGCCCGGCGTTTTGCTGTAAAACACGGGTGATGCAACAACGGTCTGGAACGACGATGCACGACATTAAATGGATACGCGAAAACCCCGAAGCCTTTGATGCGGCGCTTGCGCGCCGTGGCGCGGAGCCTGCTGCCAGCGGCCTGATCGCGCTCGATGAAAAGCGCCGTTCCGTCATCCAGTCCCTGCAGGACATGCAGTCCCGTCGCAATGCCGCCTCCAAGGAAATCGGCGCCGCCATGGCGCAGAAGAACATGGAGCTTGCGGAAAAGCTGAAGGCGGAAGTCGCCGATCTCAAGGACAACATGCCGCGCGCCGAGGAGGAGGACCGTCAGGTCACCGCCGAGCTGAACGATGCCCTGTCGCGCCTGCCCAACATACCCTTTGACGATGTGCCTGATGGCAAGGACGAGCACGACAATGTGGTGGCCCGCGTCGTCGGCCAGAAGCCCGGCTGGAACCATGAGGCCAAAGAACACTTCGAAATCGGCGAAGCGCTCGGTTATATGGACTTCGAGCGCGCCGCCAAGCTTTCGGGTGCGCGTTTCACCGTTCTGACCAGCCAGCTCGCCCGTCTTGAGCGTGCGCTTGGCCAGTTCATGATCGACCTGCACACCTCCGAACACGGTTATACCGAAGTCTCCTCGCCGCTGATGGTGCGTGACGAGGCGATGTTCGGCACGGGGCAATTACCGAAATTCTCCGAAGACCTGTTCAAGACCACCGATGGCCGCTGGCTGATCCCGACGGCGGAAGTGACGCTGACCAACCTCGTGTCCGGCGAAATTCTCGATCAGGAAAAACTGCCGTTGCGCTTCACGGCGCTGACGCCGTCCTTCCGTTCGGAAGCGGGCTCGGCCGGGCGCGATACGCGCGGTATGCTGCGCCAGCACCAGTTCTGGAAGTGCGAGCTTGTTTCCATCACCGATGCGGAAAGCGCTGTTGCCGAACATGAGCGCATGACGGCTTGCGCCGAAGAAGTGCTGAAGCGTCTTGGCCTGCATTTCCGCACCATGACGCTCTGCACCGGCGATATGGGCTTCAGCGCCCGCAAGACCTACGATCTGGAAGTGTGGTTGCCCGGCCAGAACACCTATCGCGAAATTTCCTCCTGCTCGGTCTGCGGCGATTTCCAGGCGCGGCGCATGAATGCGCGTTATCGCGGCAAGGACGACAAGGCGACGAAGTTCGTTCACACGCTGAACGGCTCTGGCACGGCTGTCGGCCGATGCCTGATCGCCGTTCTCGAAAATTACCTGAACGACGACGGTTCCGTCACAATTCCGGACGTGCTGCTGCCCTATATGGGCGGTCTGAAGCGGATCGAGAAGGCGGCCTGACGCTTGCCAATACCGTCATTCCGGCCTTGAGCCGGAATTCAGTCAGCCCAAGTCCTTGGGCTGAAAAGACTTTTCCCGTCGCGCGGACGCGCGTCGACTGGATGCCGGATCAAGTCCGGCATGACGGTGGAGCGGATGCTCCGTTTGTAGATGAAATGAATAGCGGGAGATGAGACATGCGGATTTTGCTGACCAATGACGACGGTATTCACGCCGAAGGTCTGGCGGTGCTGGAGCGTATCGCCCGCACGCTGTCCGACGATGTCTGGATCGTGGCGCCGGAAACCGACCAGAGCGGCCTCGCGCACTCCCTGACGCTCTCCGAGCCGCTGCGTCTGCGCAAGGTCTCCGACAAGCATTTCGCGCTGCGCGGCACGCCCACCGATTGCGTCATCATGGGCATTCGCGAAGTCCTGCCGGAAAAGCCGGACCTCGTGCTCTCCGGTGTGAATGCCGGTGCGAACATGGCCGATGACGTGACCTATTCCGGCACCATTGCCGGCGCCATCGAAGGCACGTTGCAGGGCGTTCGCTCCTTTGCGCTCAGCCAGGCCTTCAGCCATGCCGAAGGCCGCGTCGTGCCGTGGGAAGTGGCCGAGACCTACGCGCCGGATCTGCTGCGCAAGCTGATGCATGTGGATCTGCCCGATGGCACCTTCCTCAACCTCAATTTCCCCAATTGCGCGCCCAAGGATGTGCAGGGCGTGTCTGTCACCGGACAGGGCAAGCTCGATTTCGGTCTGACGGTGGAAGAACGCCAGGATGGCCGCGGTTTCCCCTATTATTGGCTGCGCTTCGGCGAGCGTCTCGGCACCTTCCGCGAAGGCACCGATATCCACGCCCTGAAGCATGGCAAAATCTCGGTCACGCCGCTTAAGCTTGACCTGACGGACTACTCGGTCAAGGATCGGGTTGCGCAAGCGCTTGGATTCGGAGTCGCCGATTGAAATCCGCCATGGTCGAAAAGGAAGGTTTTGCCGCTCTCGTTCTCCGCTTGCGGGGCGAGGGGATTTCCGATCTCGACCTTCTGACGGCGGTTGAGCAGACGCCGCGTTCCAAATTCGTGCCGCCGCAATTTGCCGCCGATGCCTATTCCAGCCGCACGATCCCGATCGACTGTGGTTCCTTCATGGAAGGGGCGGACATGGCGGTGAAAATCCTTTCACGCCTGCAGCTGAAACCCGGTCAGCGCGTGCTGGAAATCGGTACCGGCAGCGGTTTCATGACGGCGATCATCGCGCGCCGGGTGGAGCGCGTCTTTTCGCTGGAGCGTTACAAGACGCTGGTGCAGCAGGCGCAGAACTGTCTCGACGATCTTTCCATCCGCAACGTCGTCATCCGCCAGGCGGATGGCAGCAACGGTCTGGTGGGCGAGGGCACCTTCGACCGAATCGTCTCGACTGCCGCCTTCACCACCATGCCCCGCTTCTTCGCAGAGCAGATCGTTTCCGGCGGCATGATGATCGCGCCGATCATCGTCGAGGATGATCGCTGCGTGATGACGCGCTTTTCCAAGACCGGCAGCCGCTTCGAGAAGGAAGAGCTGTTCGAGGCCCCCTACCTGCCGCTCAGCACCCATATTGCCCGGCATTTGTGACGAAATGAAAATTTTGAAGGCAATTCATTTTTGTCTTCTAATGTTCTGAATTGTCGCAACTATCTGATTTTCAATATCATTATTGTCCCGGTATGACGCATCTGGTTTTCGTCATGGTTATCGAAGTGTCAAAAAAGCACTGAGCGGCTTAACGTTTTAACGGCGTGGTAACACTAACGCGCTTTAATCATAAACATCGACGCATGGTTTTCCCCACCTCGGGAAATGGGCCTTGCAAGAAATGAAAGTTGTGCCGGATCGGTCTCGATGCGGCGGGTTGGCGTCAGTGTAGATCGAGTCATGCGTATGAGACATTCGTCTAAAATCGGAAAATCAGTCGCAAAAATGTTCGCAGCGGCATTGCTGGCAAGCGTCGCAACGGGCTGTAGCTCGGATGCAACGCGGTTCAGCGGCCTCTTCTCCAGTGGACCGGATCGGATGACTACGGCGTCAATACCAGCCCGTCAGGGCGGCGGTGCTTACGGGCAGGTCCCGGTTCCGCAGGGCGACATGAATGGCGGTTATAACGGCGGTTACGCCGCTGCCGCGCCGCAGGGTGGATATGCCAACCAGAACATGGCGGGCAATTCCTATCCGCAGGCCGGTGGTTATGGCGGTGTTCAGCCTTCCACGGCGCGGGCTTCGGCCTCGCCGGTGCAGCGCTCCGACCTGTCAGCGCCGACGGCGGTGGCAAGCCGCGATCCGTCGACCCGCAACGAAGCCATGGCGCAGCCTTTCCCGTCCGCCCAGCCCAAGGCTGCTCCGTCTCTCGCCGCACCTGCGCAGCAGGCCGCCGCTCCCGTCGACAATCTGACGACGGCGACGGTTCGTTCCGACAAGAACGGCTGGCACACGGATGGCGCATCTTCGGTAACGCTGCGTCCCGGCGAAAGCATCGCGACACTCTCCAACCGTTACGGCGTTCCGGAAAAGGAACTGATGCGCGTCAACGGCCTGAAGACCGCGGCCTCCGCGCAGGCCGGCCAGTCAATCATCATTCCGAAGTTCGGCCAGGTCCGCAACGCTGCCAAGGATGCCGCCGGCAATATCGCGCTTAACCGCAATGGTGACCAGCCGACGCCGCTGCGCGGCCCCGAAGGGAACGTGGCCGTGCTGCCGTCGCAGGCCGCCGCCCGTGACAAGGTTTCCTCTGAGACCGGCAAGCTGACGCCTCCGGGCGGCAAGCCGCTGCCACCGAGCGGTGGTTACAAGGTTCAGCCGGGCGACAGCCTGGCGAAGATCGCCCGCGAAAACGGTGTCTCCGTCGCTGCGCTCAAGGCCGCCAACGGCATTTCCAACGAAAGCATCCGTGTCGGCCAGACGCTTGCCATGCCGGGCGCTTCGACGGACGCCATCAAGACGGCGTCGGTTCCTGCCAAGGAAGCGGCTGCCGCCAAGCCGGTCGAAACCGCATCCATCAAGCCTGAGCCCTATAAGGCACCCGCTGCTGCTCCTGCCGCGACTGCACCCGCCACACCGGCGACCGCAAGTGTCAGCGACATCGAGAAGAAGGCGGACATGGCCTCCGTCGCGCCGGAATCCACCGGCATCGGCAAATATCGCTGGCCGGTTCGCGGCGCCGTCATCAACAATTTCGGTGACAATGTCGAAGGCAGCCGCAACGATGGCATCAACATCTCCGTTCCGGAAGGCACGCCGATCAAGGCCGCCGAAAACGGCGTGGTCATCTATGCCGGCAATGGTCTGAAGCAGCTCGGCAACACGGTTCTCGTCCGTCACGATGACGGCAAGGTCACCGTTTACGGCAATGCCGCCAATCTCGACGTACAGCGCGGCCAGAAGGTCCAGCGTGGCCAGACCATCGCCACCTCCGGCATGACCGGCAGCGCCAAGCGTCCGCAGGTTCACTTCGAAGTTCGCAAGGATGCGACGCCGGTGAACCCATCAGGTTTCCTTGAATAGGTATTGCGTCTCAAGGAATGATGAAGCCGGGTGATGAGCCCGGCTTTTTCATTTTTGGCGGGGCGTGGCCTGCCATCAAGTACCCCAAATGGCGAAACCCCAACGTTCAGAATATGATCGTCTGCCCCTCGGTGCGGGCCTGAGCCTTCGAATAGCTGACGAGATGCTCAGTGTGGCCATCGCGGTTGACCAGCCGGATTTCGCCACCCTTGTTCGAGAGCTGAATGGAGCCTTTCGGTAGAAGCACCGTGGTCGCCATGCCTCCGGCAAGCGTGACGCTGCCGATTGCGAAGCGGTTTTTCATCTTGTCGACCAGGAACCAGCCTTCAAGCGAAACGGTGGCAGCACCGCTGTTGATAAGGGTGACGGTCTCCTGACCGGGGTCTTCACCGACAGGATTGACCAGGGCGGCCAGAATTCGCATCGATCCACCGGTGATCGGCTCGATCTGTACCGGCTGCCCGACGAGCGGCACGTCGCGTGGTTCGCTTCCGGCCGGGCCGAGAAAGACCGGATAGAAGGTGCGGATATGCTGGTCATCCGCGCTGCGGAACAGCTTCAGATCGTACCGTGCGCCATTGATCACCGCTTCCTTCGGCGCGCGGGCACCGAGATGGGCGCGAACCGTGCCGATCGCCATCAGACCTTCGACGCTGCATCCGACGAAAAAACCACCTTTCGGCTTGGTCAGCGGTCGCACCGCGCCACGCTCATAATCCGGGGCGTCCCAGCGATAGGAGATGGTCACCGATTCCGGAAAACGCTCCTGGCCATTGTCATACATGCCGCGCAGATAGACGATGCGGTCGTCCTTGAAGCCCGGAAAGCGGTTTCGGTCGATCGTGCCCGCAAGACCGTCATCGAGATGGTACTTGTACCAGAAATGGTAACCCTGAACCTTCGGTCCTTCCTGCTCGCCGACGAAGATATGCTCGAACCCGGTGAGGGCGGGATCGCCGCCCTGGGCGAATGACCGGAACCATTGTTCGAGAAGAACCGCGTACCAGCGATCCCGCGAGACGGCCGTGCCGGTCGCCTCGCTGACATAGGCACGGGCGACCTGCATCGGCGGCGTATCGACGACCGCGTCGAGGAGGTCGTGAACCTCCTGGCGTTCCTCAGGGGTTTCTAACTCGGGGTCCTGCTCGTCCAGGGCATAATTGTCGAAGAGCCGCGTCACCCGCTCGTAGGTCAGCATTTTCCGCGCCGGGATCACGACGCTTTGCAGCAGCTTGATATCCCGGCCCCCGGCTGACGACGATACGACCGACACATAGCCACGATCGGCATCGCCCTGCGCCCCATCCAGAATGGGCTGCACGCCGTTCCCCGCCTGATCGGCGTCCCAAATCTGCTGATAGATATCCATTCAAGTCCCCTGTTCGATAATGTCAATCCGGGTCGTCTTGTCAGCCGCGTGCGAAGTAGCGCATGAGCGCGCCCTTTTTGCCGTCGGCATATGGGTCGAGCCATGTGTCGTCGGTGGCCAGGAAACCCGACCATCCTTTCCGACCCTGGCGCTTGAGTTCCGCCTCGATCGCCCTGAAACGATAGTGATCGTAGACGTCGAGAATATGTACGGCGTAGGCCGCGGCGAGAGCCTTGTCGCCGCGCACGATCACCATATTCTCGTCGTTCGAATAGGACGCCTTGAAACCGAGATTGTGACTGCCGAAAATGACCGCGCAATCGTCCGACAGCGGATCGATGACGACCACCTTGTCGTGGATGATCGCGCCGATGCCTCCCTTCGCCGTGAGCTCCTCGCCGCCGAAATCGACCAGAAGATCCCGGTCGTCCAGACGTGATGCCCGCACGATGGAAACATTGGCCTCCGAGAAGACGTGCGGAGATACCGCTTCCTCGTCATCATCCGGATCGTCCGGGTCATTCTTGCGGCCGGGAATATAGTTCGGCATCGCCTGGGCGCTCGATACGGCGCCGGTGACGATGAGCTGCTGGTCTCTCCGGCCGATTTCGATAGCCTCGCCCACGATGCTGTCCTTGCCGCGCTGGCCGGGATAGAAGGCCAGAAACAGGATCGCCTGTTCGGCCCTGCGCATCAGGCGGTATACTTCCTGCAGATCGGGCGGGATTGCCGCACCCTTGCGGCGCGCCTTCATATTGGGCGAGAACCAGACATCCAGCCTTGCGCCGTTGGCGAGCGTGAAGCGCGCCGGCGTTTCATTGGATGACCGGAACGCTGCGGCCTGCTGGTTGTCGGGCATGCCGTCATCGAATTCCTCGGGAAACGGAAGAGCATCCGCCAGCATCCGGCGCCAGTAATCGGCAAAACCCTTGGCGACGTGCCTGTCTTCGATAAGGATGGCGTTGTTCGTTTGTCCCGCAACGCCGGTCGGCGTCCAGTTGGTGCTGCCGGTAAAAACCGATAGTGGCGTCCCGTCTTCCCCGAGATGAACCACGAATTTATTGTGGCCGATATGGGTGGAGTTGTTGAACATGCGGTGCTGGATATCGACGCCGGCGTCGATCAGCGCCTGGCGCGCATGGGCATTGCGGACATCCCATGCACCTTCCACCAGACCGGTATTTGCCAGAATGACGCGGATGCGGTCCTTGTGCTTCAAAAGCAGTTCGACGAGTTCGCGGTCATCGAGTTCATAGAGTGCCAGGAGGAAGGAACCCGGCCGCTCGAACAGTTCGCGCAACATCGGAAGAACATCCCCGGCAAGATATTTCCGGATACCGTTCTTGGGTTCGGAGATCATCTCCATCAACTCGTTCGGCTTTTTGATGCCGTCTTCCCAGATGACATTGCGCAGCCACTGCGCCGCCAGAATGCCGTTGGTGAAGGTGGACTGGAACGGACCAAGCCGGCGCGTGACATGGATGGCATTGGTGGCGACCGCCGGACCGAGATAAGCGAGCGGCCGGGGTGTTCCTTCGTAAGCCTTTGTTTTCGTCTTCACCGGCCGGTTCTGCGCGTCGAGAACCGGTTTGCCATCGGCATCGCGCTTGACCACTTCGACCTCGGCGGGTGCGGGATCCTGAACGGGTTCCAACCCCGGCCGAAGGTCGCCGAGCGGCCGGATTTCGTAGCGGACGAAAACCTCGGAGGGGCGCAGCTTCGCCTTGTTGCGGCGTTTGCGAAGCGTGAGATCGCGCCACGACAATTTCTGGACCGGCCAGACGGAGGTGGTTTGTGGCAGCCAATGGGGGTTGCGCTGGCCCTTGAACGCTACCCAGGCGGCGCAGGTGACCCGATCTTCCTTGCCATCCTCCCGAAGGGAAACGCTGCCATCGGCCGCAAGGTAGACACGGACGACCTCGAAGCCAAGGCAACCCTCTATCTTGCCGTCGATATCCCAGGCGAGATAAGCGACTTCGTTATTGGCATAAGCATGCGCAGAAACGATCTTCCCCATGGTCATCCCCCCCAAATTCAGGGGAGTATGCTACTCTAACGTGTCACGGGGAAGACACTCGCGCACGATTTTTGTTCTTTTTCCTGAATTTGGTCCGACCATCGCAATTGCCGGGAAACAGCCCGGAATCGGGTCGATCTAAGGCCTCACCAGTCCCACCGTCTTCTCGATGAAATCGGCAATGGCCCCGGTATCGTCGAGATCGAAAACGGGCAGCTCCGTGTCGGACACGGCATGATCGGCGGCAATCGCGATGATATGCGGATCGAGCGGCGCGAGCGGTTCGGTTTTCGCCGCTTCGAGCCTGCGCGCCTCGATCTTCGGCACGGGCTCGTATTTATAACCTTCGATCAGCACGAGATCACAGGGGGCGAGGCGGGAAAGAATATCCTCGAAGGAGGGTTCCGGTTCGCCGCGCAACTCATGCATGATGGCGAAACGGGTGCCGGAGACGATGGTAACCTCATGGGCGCCCGCCTGACGGTGACGCCAGCTATCGGCGCCGACCTTGTCGATATCGAAATCATGATGGGCGTGCTTGATGGTGGAGACGCGGTAACCGCGCGCCGTCAGTTCGGTGACGATGCGCACCGCAAGCCCGGTCTTGCCCGAATTTTTCCAGCCGGCGATGCCGAAGACCTTCTGTGTCGTCATGGTCCCATACTCTCCAGATAGCTTCGCGCGAGCGCCAGTTCATCCGGCGTGTTGATGTTGAAGAATGGATCGAGGCCGCCCTTTGCCGTTTCCAGCGGCGGAAAGGCCACGCCAATGGTGACGTGCCGGGCAAGATAGGCGCGGATGCGGCGGTTCGTATCGTTCTTCAGCCATTCCTCCAGATCGTCGGCAAGCGCCACCGGCCACAGCGCGAAGACCGGGTGAAGCTGGCCGCTGGAGGCGGCGATGACGATAACATCCTCCGACAGGTGCTCGCCAAGCCTTGCCACGAGATCGTCCGGGAAAAACGGGCTGTCGGCCGGCACGGTCAGGAAATGGCTGCCCGTGGCCTCGCGATTGCGGAAGTGCCGCATGCCGGCGAGAACGCCCGCGAGCGGCCCGGCATGGCCGTTCACCGTATCGGGCAGAAGCGGCAGGCCGAAACCTTTGGCCCAGCTGCCCTTGTCGGTGATGGCGGCATTGATGGTGACATCGCAGACCTGCGGCGTGATGCGGCGGATGACATGGGAGATGAGCGGCGCATCGTTGAGCGCCACCATCGCCTTGTTGCTGCCCATGCGCCGGGAAAGCCCGCCGGCGAGCACGAGACCGGGTATGTTACGGGGAGGAGCGATCATTGCCGCTGTTCCTGCAGCCTTACGACATAGGTGGTGAGAAGGGCGACAAGGCCGGTCGCCAGCATTACCAGAAGAAGCGGCCAGGTTCCGTCCTCTTTGGACAGGACGGAGGAAGCGAGCACCGAAAGGGCAGCACCACCGCCGATGGTCATCGCACCGCCGAGACCGGAGGCGGAGCCCGCCAGATGCGGCTGGACACTGACCATGCCGGCATTGGCGCTCGGCAGCGTCACGCCGTTTCCAACGCCGATCAGCGCAAGCGGCACGAAAAACGCATAGGCGCTTTCCGCCCCGACCAGGATCAGCGCGATGGCCGTGACGATGCCGGTGATGGCGATGACATTGCCCGAGAGCATCATGCGGGTGATGCCGATCTGGCTGGCATAACGGCCGGAGACGAAATTGCCGAGCATGTAACCGCTGGCCATGAAGAAGAACTGCAGGCCGAGCATGGCGGGTGTCAGCCCGTAAAGCACGCTGCCGACGAAGGGCGCGCCGCCGAGGAAGGAAAAGAACATGCCCGACGAGAAGGTCGAGGTCAGCGCATAACCCCAGAACAGCGGCGAGCGCAGAAGCTCCGGCCAGGCATGGAACTGCTGCGAAAAGCTCGCAGACTTGCTGTGATTGGTTTCGCCGAGATCGAACCAGGCGAGCACCAGAATGCCGGCGCCGAGAAGCGCAAGCAGCGCAAAGCTGGACTGCCAGCCGGAGAAGTCGTTCAGCAGGCCGCCGACCGTGGGGCCGACCATCGGCACGACGGACATTCCCATGGTCACGTAGCCGATCATCGAGGCCGCCTGTTCCATCGGCACCATGTCACGCACGATGGCGCGGGCGAGCACGAAGCCGGACACGACGGCCGCCTGCGCCACGCGCCCGATCATGAAGACGGTGATATCGGACGCCAGCATGCAGATGAGCGTGGCGGCGATCATGATCGCGATGCTGGCGAGCATCACCGGACGGCGACCGAAAAGATCGGAGAGCGGGCCGATCACCAATTGCAGCAAGGCCGTGGCAGCAAGATAACCGGAGACGGCAAATTGCATCACGGCGTAGTCGATCTCGAAATAGAGTGCCATGGCCGAAAGCGAGGGCAGGAACAGGTTCATGCACAGCGCCGCGACGCCGGCGATGACGACAAGCGTGATGATATGGGGCGGGGTCGTCCGATCGAGGAAACGGCTGCTTCTCATGTCATTCTCCCGCCTCTTCCGTTACGGAAGTTTTCGTAACGGAAGCCGGTCGCACCGTGGTTGCGGCCGTGGGTGTCGCGGCCGCGCGCTTGGCCATCTGCGAGCGCTTGCGCAGGCTTTCGCGATAGAAGGTATAAAGGCCGGAACCGATGACGATCATGGCGCCGACGATGGTGTAGCTGTCGATCTTTTCATTGAAGAAGAACACACCGATCATGAAACCCCAGAGCAGGCCAGTATAGCGGAACGGTGCGACGAAGGAGATTTCGCCCGTGCGCATCGACAGGATGATGGCCTGGTAACCGACCAGCACCAGAATGGCCGAACCGGCAAGATGCGATACGATCGTGAAATTCATCGGCTGCCAGCCGCCGAAAGGCACGATCAGAAGCCCGCCCACCGCCATGTTGACGAAGGCGGTGATGACGGTGATGGCGAGCGAGGGCACATCGGCATACATTTTCCGGGTCAGCAGATCACGCGCGGCAGTGGCCGCGAGCGACGCGACGACCAGCAGCGCCCCCGGCGTGAAGCCTTCCGGGCCGGGCCTGATGATGATGAGCACGCCGATGAAACCGACGATGATCGCCACCCAGCGCCGCCAGCCGACCGGCTCGCGCAGGAAAAGTGCGGCCCCCAGCGTCACCACCAGCGGCAGGGACTGGAGAATGGCCGATGCGTTGGAAAATTCGATCAGGCCGAGCGCCGTCAGATAGAGAACGGCGGCTGTCACCTCGCAGAGACAGCGCAGGATGATGATGGGCCGCAACAGGGTCTTCAGCGGCCGGAGCGCCCCGAAATGCCGGGCAGCGATATAGATCAGCACCACGGTCATGATGCCGCGCACAAACATGATCTGGCCGGTATTGATGTAGGGGGTGACGGACTTCGTCAGCGCGTCGTTGGCCGTGAAGCTTGCCATTGCGAGCGCCATGAAAAGTGCGCCGCGCGTATTGTCCGTCAATGCCATTCCCAAATATCCCAGACCATGCGCGGTAGCCGCCGCCCTTGCCGGGCGGTGTGGGCCGCCTCTCGGGCACGACCACGCATTCCTCCATGCATAGAGACGTGGCACGGTAGAGCTGGCAATTCAACCGTTTATATGGGTGGGTGGACGAGAAAGAAGTTCAGCCGCCGCTTAGCCGCCGGTCACGCTCATATGACGGGCGACAGCCGGGCGCTTGTGGGTCCGGTCGATGATGAAATCATGCCCCTTCGGCTTGCGCAGCAGCGCTTCGTCGATGGCGGCGGAAAGATAGGCGTCGCTGTCGGAAGCGCGCAGCGCCGTGCGCAGATCGGCGGCATCGTCCTGGCCGAGACACATATAAAGCGTGCCGGTACAGGTGAGGCGGACGCGGTTGCAGCTTTCGCAGAAATTATGCGTCATCGGCGTGATGAAGCCCAGCCTGCCGCCGGTTTCCTTCACCGTCACGTAACGGGCGGGGCCGCCGGTCTGGTAATCGCTGTCGATGAGCGTGAAGTTCTGTTCGAGATCGGCCCGCAGCTTTGAGAGCGGCAGGTAACGGTCGGTGCGGTCTTCCTCGATCTCGCCCATCGGCATGGTTTCGATGACGGTCAGGTCCATGCCGCGGCCATGGGCAAAGCGCATCAGCTCCGGCATTTCGGCATCGTTGAAGTCCTTCAGCGCCACCGCATTGAGCTTGACCTTGATGCCAGCCGCCTGTGCCGCATCGAGCCCTTCCATGACCCGGTCGATATCGCCCCAGCGGGTGATCTGGCGGAATTTCTGCGCATCGAGCGTATCGAGCGAGACATTGATGCGGCGCACGCCGCAATCGGCAAGTTCGGCCGCGAATTTTGAAAGCTGCGAGCCGTTGGTGGTCAGCGTCAGTTCGTCGAGCGTGCCGCTTTGTACATGCCGGCCGAGGTTCCTCACCAGCGACATGATGTTCTTGCGCACCAGCGGCTCGCCGCCGGTCAGCCGCAATTTGCGCACGCCGCGCGTTATGAAGACGGAACAGAGCCGGTCGAGTTCTTCGAGCGTCAGCAGATCCTTCTTCGGCAGGAAGGTCATGTGCTCGGACATGCAATAGGTGCAGCGGAAATCGCAGCGGTCGGTCACGGAGACACGCAGATAGGTGATGGCGCGGCCGAAGGGGTCCACCATCGGGGCGTTGTTTTCCGCCAGGGTTTTCGCCTTTTCAAGCGAGCCGGAAAAACCGTTCACGTCTCCATCCTCATTGCGTCACGCGCCGGACACACGGGGCCGAATGTGTGGCCTACAGCTGATGTAGTGGCTTGCCTATCGTGAGGCAAGTCCGTAATTCTGACGCATATGACGAGCCTGCGGAAGTGAAAAATGAGTGATGCCTGGCCGACCGAGCTGCTTGTGTCAAAAGACCGGCGTGAATTGACCGTTTCCTTCGATGATGGAAGCATTTACCGGCTTGGCGCCGAGATGCTGCGCGTGCTTTCGCCCTCGGCGGAAGTGCAGGGCCACGGACCGGGGCAAAAGGTCACGGTGCCCGGAAAACGCAATGTCGCCATCCGTTCCATGGTCGCCACCGGTAATTACGCGGTGCGTATCGTTTTTGACGATGGCCATGACAGCGGCATCTACACCTGGAAATATCTGAAGGAGCTGGGTGAAACCGGCGACGCGCTGTTTGCGGATTATGAGCGGCAGCTTGCGGAGAAGGGCTTGAGCAGGGAGCCGCGCTCCCGGTAGGCGATATGTCTTGCCTTTACCGGTTGCCATATTTGCCTCCCTCATTCCCGTGGCGAGCACCGGGATGAGGAAGAGGGGCTGCCGCATCTGTAGCCATCATGTCCCGGCAGCAAATAACCCGTTGAATCCATGCATCGTCCTTCACGAAAATCGTTTTCGATTCTCACGCCGATGCGCTAGGAAGTGGGGGAGGGAACACCCTCGTCCTATCAATTTTCAGCGGGGTGGCGTGTGGCTGTAGAAGCGAACGGAAATGATCTGGCCCAGGTGGTCGTGCTTTTGGCGGCGGGCGTCGTGGCCGCGCCGATCTTCAAGCGCGTCGGCCTTGGCTCGGTGCTGGGTTATCTGGCCGCCGGCCTTGTGATCGGGCCTTATGGTCTCGGTTTCTTTTCCAATTCGCAGGCCATCCTGCACATAGCCGAACTCGGCGTGGTGATGTTCCTGTTCATCATCGGTCTAGAAATGCAGCCCTCGCGGCTGTGGTCGATGCGAAAGGATATTTTCGGGCTGGGTGCATTGCAGGTGCTGGTCTGCATGGCGGGCCTGACGCTGGTGGGCGTCAGTCTCGGCTTTCCCGTCATCATGTCCTTTGTTGCCGGCACCGGCTTCGTGCTGACATCGACGGCGATCGTCATGCAGATGCTGCAAGAGCGCAACAGCATGTCCAGCCTCAAGGGACAGCGTATCATCGCGATCCTGCTGTTCGAGGACCTCGCCATCGTGCCGCTTCTGGCGCTTGTCGCCTTTCTCGGTTCGGGCGGCGAACATGTGACGGCCTCGGAGCGCTGGCTTTCGATCGGCATCGCGCTTGCGGCCGTCGGTGCGCTCATCCTCGCCGGGCGTTATCTGCTCAACCCGTTCTTCCGCCTGCTGGCGGCCTCCGGCGCGCGTGAGGTGATGACGGCCGCTGCGCTGCTGGTGGTGCTGGGTTCGGCGCTTTTGATGCAGGTCAGCGGTCTTTCCATGGCCATGGGGGCGTTTCTGGCCGGCGTGCTTTTGTCCGAATCCTCCTTCCGCCATCAGCTGGAAGCGGATATCGAGCCGTTTCGCGGCATTCTGCTCGGCCTGTTCTTCCTCGGCGTCGGCATGGCGATAGACCTTGCCGTCATTGCCGCCAACTGGCAGCTGGTGGTTGTCAGCGTCGCGGGCTACATGCTGCTGAAAGCCTTCCTGATCTATGGTGTTGCGCGGGCGCTCGGCACCACGCGGCGTGAAAGCCTGGAGCGCGCGGTGCTGATGGCGCAGGGCGGCGAATTCGCCTTCGTGCTTTATTCCGCCGCCGTCAGCGCCGGCATTCTCGACCGGGAGGCCAACGCCATCCTGACGGCGACCATCATCATCTCCATGGTGCTGACGCCGCTGATGGTCATCCTGCATGACAGGCTGGTGCCGGCGGCGGTTCCCAATACCGACGATCTCGACCTGCCTGAGAATGTCGAAGGCAGCATTCTCCTGATCGGCTTCGGGCGTTTCGGCCAGATCGTCAGTCAGCCGCTTCTGGCGCGGGGTTACACGCTGTCGCTGATCGACAAGGATGCGGAGTTCGTGCGCGATGCGGCGGAATTCGGCTTCAAGGTCTATTATGGCGATGGCTCGCGGGCGGAAATCCTGCACGCGGCCGGCGCCAGCACGGCGCGGGCCGTGCTCATCTGCGTCGACGACAAGGAAGCGGCCGTGCGGATCGCGGAGATCGTCAAGCACGAATTCCCGCTGGTTCCCGTCCTTGCCCGTGCCTTTGACCGCGGTCACGCGATCGATCTTCTGAAGGCGGGCGTCGATTACCAGATTCGCGAGACGCTGGAATCGGCCTTGAATTTCAGCGAGGAAGTGCTGGGCGCCATGGGCGAGGAGCGGGAAGACGCTGCCCGCCTGGTGGAGGAATTCCGCGACCGTGACGAGGAGCGTTTTGCCATGGAAGTCGTCGGCGGCATCTATGCCGGCCGTTCGCTGATCCGCGGCAATGCCCAGCCGGCCGACCTCGTTGCTGCGCGCACCGCACGCGAGCGGGCGGAACGGGAAAAGGCGGAAGCGGCGGAAGAGTAGGGGATTGCGCCCGTCGGTGGCGCAGCGTGATTTCGAGGGATTGGGACGGATATGACGATCATTCGCACGGTTGAGGAACTGAAGGCCATTTATGACGGCACGAGCGAAGCCTCGGTCGCCAAGGTGACGGCCACGCTGACGGCGGAATACCGGCAGATGATCGAGGCATCGCCATTCCTCGCGCTGGCGACGGTGGGGCCCGAAGGCATGGACTGTTCGCCGCGCGGCGACAAGGGCGGCGTCGTGCGGGTGGCTGACAACAGGACCGTGCTCCTGCCGGACTGGCGCGGCAACAACCGCGTCGATTCGCTTCTGAACATTGTGCGCGATCCGCGCGTGGCGCTGATGTTCCTGATCCCCGGCTCGAATACGACGATGCGCATCAATGGCCGCGCCGTGGTTTCCGTCGATGCCGAGCTGTTACAGAGCTTCGAGATGGACGGCAAACATCCGCGCATCGTCATCGTTGTCACGATTGACGAGGTTTATTTCCAGTGCGCCCGGGCGCTGATGCGCTCGGAACTGTGGAACCCCGACAATTTCGTTGATCCGGCTTCGCTGCCGACACCCGGCCTGCTGCTCAAGGCGGCGAAGGCGGAGTTCGATCAGGAGACCTATGACCGGGAATGGGCAGCGCGGGCGGCGAAGACCATGTGGTGATGCTCTCTGTTTAGGTGAGCATCGGTTCGCAGCGAGAGCGCGGCGACTAGACCCGGGGTCCAGCCGACGCGCGTCCATGCGGTGAGAGAGTCTTTTCAGCCCAAGGACTTGGGCTGACTGGATGCCGGATCAAGTCCGGCATGACGGATGGGATGTTTTTGGACGTCGCCGCCCTTCTTACGTCCGATAAATCAGCCAGTTCTTGCCGACATAATTCTTCTGCATGCCGTCTTCGTAAAACACGGAACGGTTCCGGCCGGTTTCCTTGGCATGGTAGAGCGCCGTATCGGCATGGGCGTAAAGCTCGCTCGGATTGCCGGCCTGGGCGGCGGAGGCGAAGCCGATGGAGATGGTGACCGTGCCGTAATCGGCGCCTGATCTCGAATTGCGGAAAGGCGTGCTTTCCAGTGACAGGCGGATGCGCTCGCACACCACCATCACCTCTTCCGGCGTGTTGCCGTCAAGAATGATGGCGAATTCCTCGCCGCCGCTGCGGGCGACGAAACCATCCTTGCGCACATTGGCGCGGATGACCGAGGCGACGGTGGCGAGGATCTTGTCGCCGACCGGATGACCGAACGTGTCGTTGATCCGCTTGAAGTGGTCGATGTCGAGCAGCACGAGCGTGGTATATTGCAGGCCGATGGAGCTGTCATAGACGGAGGCAAGCCGGTCGTCGAAGGCGCGGCGGTTGGACAGGCGCGTCAGCGAATCCGTATTGGCGATGCGCTTGTATTCATCGAGTTCGAGGCGCACCTGATGCATTTCCTCGGCATGGCGGTTGACGTCGTTGAACGCCTTTTCCCCATCGATGATCTTCGAACCGGTGGCCTCGGCCAGCAACGCGATCGCATTTCTGAGAATATTGCTGCTGGCGGCATTCTTGTCATCGATGCGCTGGCGCGTTTCTCCGAGAATTCTGTTGTAGTTCTCGATGGAAGATTGTTCACGCTTCAGCGTGCCGAGCAGCGCCTCCAGCTCGCGCCGCAGCTTCTCTTGCGCATCGTCGATGGAGCGGTTGGGATTACCTTCGCCGTAACGCGAAGAGAGATCATCCAGATCCTCCTGCGTGACGCGGTTTCCAAGTGCTGCCAGATCCTTCGTCAACGCCGGGTTTGAGCCGATATAGGCTTCGTAAAACAGGCTGTAGTTACGCGGGATCGGCGAAACACCCATGCTCCGCATGGCATAGGCAATTTGCCCGGCAATGTCTGGCCCCGTGGTTTTGGGCGTGGATGCCGTGTTCATCAAGAAACTCCAGTGAGTCTGCTTATCGACTATGATTATTATTATTAAGCTCGTTTTAGAAAGCTTAATTTACGGGAAACTAATTTTTATTTCCGGAAATTTCATTTTCGCCGTTTTTTATCTTATTTAATTGATAATTATAAGTAATTTTCATTTTCGAAGAGTTCCTGAAATTTTCCTCTCTACTATTCGTCTTGGTGACAGCATCGCATTTACTCTGTCAATCCCAATAAAGGATTCATGTGATTTATTTTGGCACAACAATGTCGCGAAATAGTTTCGGGATGCATCGAGAGGGTGGATTCTGAATACGTCGAGTTTCCCGCTTTCGGGCGGGTTCTTTTGTCATACGTGTCAGGAGACAGGAATGTTACAGTCCTGTTCGAGGTTGCGATGCTGTCGCTTCGCCTTTCCCTCAATCGCAAAACCGTTCCATCTCTTGGTTTTCGTGCATTTCAGGATGGATGACGGTGCAGCAATTCTTCCGCAGGTTCGGGAGGGACGCCGATATGTTGCCGGTCATAAACCCGCCCGGAGGGCCTGGGTGTCAGAATTTCAGTCGTATCACCGGGCATATCGCGCCGGGCGCCGCTTCCGGCGCATGCGGCGGGCGCACGATCAGGCCATCGGAATGGGCCAATATCTTCATCATGGATGAATCCTGCTTCGCATGGGCTTCCGCCACCAGCACACCGTTTTCGTCCGTGCTGAAACGGGCGCGCAGATAGTCCTGCCGATGGTCGTTGGCCTTCAGCGGGGTCGCGGTGCGGGCTGTCGTCCCGCGCTCCAGCGGTGCCCGGCGGGCGATCCTGCGGATCAGCGGTTCAAGGAAGAGCAGGCCGCAGACGAGGCTGGCGACCGGGTTTCCGGGCAGACCGAGAACCTGCATGCTGCCGATGGCCCCGACCATAAGCGGTTTTCCCGGACGCATGGCGATGCGCCAGAAATCGAGCTGCATGCCCTCCGCCTTCAATGCCGCCTGCACCAGATCATGGTCGCCGACCGAGGCGCCGCCCAGCGTCACCAGCACATCCACCCCGGCCGCGACGGCCTTGCCGATGGCGGCGCGGATGAGGCTGTCATCATCGGCAATGATGCCGAGATCAATCACCTCCGCACCCGCCTGCCGGGCCAGTGCGGCGATACCGAAGGTGTTGGAGGCAATGATCTGCGCGGGTTGCGGTGCGCTTCCCGGCGGCAACAATTCGTCGCCGGTGGCGAGGATGGCGATGCGTGGCCTGCGATAGACGGAAAGTGCGGCGTGGTTCATGGCCGCCGCCAGCGTCAGGTCGGTGAAGCCAAGCTCGCGCCCGGCATCCAGAGCCGTTTCGTCTTCAGTGAAATCCTGTCCGCGCGGGCGGATATGTCGCCCGGCGGCGACAGCGAAGCCGGTGCGGATATTACTACCGTCTTCCAGCGCTTCCGCATCTTCCTGAATGAGGATCGTATCGGCGCCCTCAGGCACGGGTGCGCCGGTGAAGATGCGCACGGCTTCGCCTTTGCCCACCGTCCCCGTAAAAGCATGGCCGGCAGCCGCCTGGCCAATGACGGTGAGGACGGAGCCGATCTCCGGCGCATCGGCGCTGCGCAATGCATAGCCATCCATGGCCGAGGCGTCGAAGGGGGGCTGGGTGAGGCGTGCGGCCAGATCTGTTGCTAGAACACGGCCATCACAGTCGGCAAGCGGCAGGGTCTCGCTGTCCGTTACCGGAGCTGCTGCTTCCAGAAGGCGTTTGATGGCCTCGTCCACGGGCAGCAGCGGTTTCATTCAGCTCTCCTGTCGGCGAAAATCACCGGATTTGCCGCCGCTCTTTGCAAGAAGGCGGATATTGACGATTTCCATCGCCTTGTCGGCGGCTTTCGCCATGTCATAGATCGTCAGGCAGGCGATGGAGACGGCGGTCAGCGCTTCCATCTCCACGCCGGTCTTGCCGGACAGTTTCACCGTGGCCTCGACCCGGAGGCCGGGCAGGGCGGTATCCTCGGTAATGTCCACCGCCACCTTGGTCAGCATCAGCGGATGGCAGAGCGGAATGAGATTGGCCGTCTGCTTGGCGGCCATGATGCCGGCCAGCCGGGCGGTGCCGATGACATCGCCCTTCTTGGCATTGCCGTCGCGGATGAGCGCCAGCGTTTCCGGCTTCATCTTCACAAAGCCCTCTGCGACGGCGACACGGACGGTTTCGGTCTTGTCGCCGACATCGACCATATGCGCCTCGCCGGCGGCATCAATATGGGTGAGCTTGGTCGTCTCACTCATCGGGGTTTATTCCGCTGCCAGAATGCCGGATTGGCCCGTCAGCAGCGCTTTGGTGGCCGCCGTCACATCGTCCTTGCGCATCAGGCTCTCGCCGACGAGGAAGGTGCTGATGCCGCTCTTCTGCAGACGCTGGCAGTCCTCGAAGGTGAAGATGCCGCTTTCGCCGACCAGCAGCTTGTCGGCCGGCACGAGGCCAGCGAGTTTTTCGCTGGTTTCGAGGCTGACTTCGAAGGTGCGCAGGTTGCGGTTGTTGATGCCGAGAAGCGGCGAGGCGAGCTTCAGCGCGCGTTCGGTTTCCTCCGCATCATGCACCTCGACCAGCACATCCATGCCCAGCGCAAGAGCTTCGTCTTCAAGGCGTTTGGCTTCGTCGTCGGAAAGCGAGGCCATGATGAGCAGAATGCAGTCCGCACCCCAGGCGCGGGCCTCATGCACCTGATAGGTGTCGAACATGAAATCCTTGCGCAGCGCCGGCAGGGCGCAGGCATTGCGGGCGGCGGTCAGGAATTCCGGCGCGCCCTGAAAGCTCGGCGTATCTGTCAGGACCGACAGACAGGCGGCACCACCCGCCTCGTAAGCGGCGGCCAGCGCCGGCGGATCGAAATCCGGGCGGATGAGGCCCTTGGAGGGGCTGGCCTTCTTGATTTCGGCGATGAGGCCGAATTTGCCTTCGGCCTGTTTTGCCCGGAGCGCCTTGTAAAAACCGCGCGGCGCGGTCTGGTCTGCGGCCATGGCCTTCAGATCGGCCAGCGAAACCTTCGTCTTGGCGGCGGCGATTTCCTCGCGCTTGTAGGTCTCGATCTTTTTGAGAATGTCGCTCATGGTTTCGCTCTCATTCCTCGTTGGATACGGCGACCAGACGGTCGAGTGCGGCGGCGGCCTTGCCGCTGTCGAGCGCCTCGCTGACGATCGTCATGGCCTGGCTCAGCGTCTCCGCCTTGCCGGCGATCACCAGCGCCGCCGCGGCGTTGCAGAGCGACACGTCGCGATAGGCATTGCGGCGGCCGGAGAGAACCTCGCGCAGTGCTGCCGCATTGGCGATGCCGTCGCCGCCCTTCAGGTCGTTCATTTTGGCCGGTTCGACGCCAAAATCCTTCGGCGTCAGGTCGAAGGTGCGGATCTTGCCATTTTCCAGCGCCGCCACATGGGTAACGCCGGTGGTGGTGACTTCATCCATGCCGTCGCCATGCACGACCCAGATGCTTTCCGAACCGAGATCGCGCAGCACTTCGGCAAGCGGCACCAGCCAGCGCGGCGAAAAGACGCCGAGCAATTGCCGTTTGGCGCCGGCCGGATTGGAGAGGGGGCCCAGCAGGTTGAAGATGGTGCGTGTGCCGAGTTCGACCCGGCTTGGGCCGACATGGCGCATGGCGGAATGGTGCATCTGCGCGAACATGAAGCCGAGACCCGCCTCGCTGATGCAGCGGGCGATGAGTTCGGGACCGATATCGAGCCTCACGCCGAGCGCGGACAGCGCATCCGCCGTGCCGGATTTGGAGCTCAGCGCCCGGTTGCCATGTTTGGCGACCGGCAGACCCGTGCCGGCAACGATGATCGAGGCCAGCGTCGAGATATTATAGGTGCCGATGCCATCACCGCCGGTTCCGACGATATCGATGGCATTGGCGGGGGCCGAAACCGGCAACATGCGGGCGCGCATGGAGGAAACGGCGCCGACGATTTCGTCGACCGTTTCGCCACGCACCCGCAGCGCCATCAGGAAACCGCCGATCTGCGACGGGGTGGCTTCGCCCGACATCAGAATGTCGAAAGCCGTACGCGCATCCTCGCGGTTCAGGCTTTCTCCGTTCGCGACCTTGGCGATCAGCGGCTTCAGTTCGGCCATGTCTCGCCCCCCGGTTAGAAACCGACCATCGCCTGATCGGCGAGGGCCTGGTTGATCGTCACACCATAGTCATTCTGCAGACGGTTGACCATCTGGTCCAGCATGTCGTCGCCGGCCGCGCGGGCAATGGCGGCGAACTGCTGGTCGTCATTGGCAAGCGCATCTGCCGGCGCGTTGGTGTCGACCGAGGTGACCTTGAAGAGGATGCGGCTGGAGCCATCGGCGTCAGCCGCCGTGCCCACCTTGCCCTCGGCGCCCGAAAAGACCGCGGCGATGGTCTGGCGACCGAAAATCGCGTCCTCGCTGGTGCGGCGCAGGCCGGATTTCTGCTCGACGGCAAGGCTCAGTTCACCGGCCACGGCTTCCAGCGTATCACCCTTTTCAACACGGGCCTTCAGCTCTTCAGCCTTGGCGGCAAGCGCGTTGCGCTGCTGCTCTGCCGTCCAGTCGGCCACGACATCATCGCGGACTTCGGCAAGCGTGCGGTCGCGGGCGGGAATGATCTGCTCGACGTCGAACCAGATATAACCTTCACGGCCGAGATTGATCGGCAGGGCTTCGGTGGCGGGTTCGGTCTTGAAGACCTCCTGCGCCAGCTGCGGCGAGGGCAGGCCCTCGACGGCATCGCCCTTTTCATTAAGGCCGGCGGCGTCAATCGCATCGATGGTGACGGGCTTCAGGTTGAGCTGCTTGGCGGCATCGGCGAGCGAGGAGCCACCGGCGCGCAGATCCTCGTAACGGTCGTGCACATTGGTGATTTCTTCCGCTGCGGCGGTGGTGGCGAGATCCTTGCGGATATCTTCCTTGGCCTCATCCAGCGTGCGGGTGGTTTCCGGCTTGATGCCCGTGACGCGCAGCAGAACCGGGCCGAAGGAACCTTCAACCACCGGCGATACGCCGCCATCCTTCTGGATGGCGAAGGCCGCATCGGCAATCGACTGGTCGGGGATGGTATCCTTGGTGAATTCGCCGAGGGTGACGTCGGACGCGGTCTTGCCCTGATCCTTCACCACCTGCTCATAGGTGGTGTTGCCGAGGCGGATCTGTTCTGCGGCAGCGGCGGCCATTTCCTTGTCCGGGAAGGTCAGCTGCTCCACCGTGCGGCGGCCGGCGGTGCGGAAACTGTCCTTGTGGCTGTTATAATAATCGGCGATCTGCGCGTCCGTTACCGAAGCCGGCTCGGCGATATCGGCAGGTTCCAGCTTCACATAGGTGAACTTGCGGAATTCCGGCGCGCGATATTTCGTCTTGTTGGTTTCGAACCAGGGTGTGAGCACGTCGTCACCCGGTGCCTTCACCGGCGGGATGACGGCGTTGGAGAGAATGACGTAATCGACGGCGCGCTGTTCGTTGCGATACTGCTTCAGCGCATCCACCAGCACCTGCGGTGCGGCAAAGCCATCGGAGACGGCTTCGACGATCTGGCTTCGGACGGCAACCTTGCTGCGTTCCTTGATGTAATCGTCCTCGCGGAAACCGGAATTGCGCAGGCGCTCGCTGAAGAGATTACGGTCGAACTGGCCGTTGACCGACTTGAAGGCCGGGTCCTCGGCGATGAGGTTCGCGAGACGGTTTTCCGAAAGGCCAAGATTCATCTTCGAGGCCAGTTCATCAAGCGCCGCACCGGCCGCAAGCTGGCTGAACACCTGGCGGTCGATGCCGAAGGCCTTGGCCTGCTCGGTCGTCAGTCTTGTGCCGAACTGGCGGCTGAGATCGGAAATCTGGCGCTGATAGGCGAGGCGGAATTCCTGCGGGCTGACCGTCTGGTCACCCACCGTCATGACGGCGTGGGAATTGGCGGTGACAAGCGATGCGGAGACGCCCCAGACGCCGAACGAAACAACAAGCAGGAGAAGCAGCAGCTTGGCTGCCATGGTTCGAGAAGCATTTCTCAGGGAATCGAGCATCGTTATGCAAACCTCACAGGAACGTCGTCGCGGTTGCCGGCTATCCGGCCCGCAACGTATCGGCGTTCCTTAAATCAATCCAAAGGGAAATTGAAGGGAATTTGCCTTGGAAAAACGGGGTTTTGAAAACGCTTGTGTGATTGGAGGGCGGTTTTTCCGCCGTCATCTTCTCCGCATTGCTCTGTGAGGCGGCAAAATAAAACCGCCCGGAGGGTCCAGGCGGTTGCAAAGAATCATTCTTGAAGCGGCCGTGAAGGCGGTCCGCCGCGCTCAGAAGGCGCGGTCGCGCCGGATCATCGCCTTGAATTCCTCGTCTTCACGTCGCATCTCGGCGACGACGGAGATCATGGATGTCACGAACATTACGCTGATGAGGGCCAGAAGCATCGTCAGAAATGTGAACATGATATCGTCTCCGGGAGTTTTGAGGAAATTCTCCCCGTTTACTCAGTAATAATTCATATACTGGTAACGGGCGGTCAGCTGCGGGTAGTCCGGTCCCTGGGCTTCAGGCTTCTGCTCATAAAGGCTAAACGTCGTTGCTACCATTGCGATAACCAGTACTGTCCAGGCGGTGCTGATGACGCTGATTTTCGCCGAAGTAGACTGTTTTTCTCTTACAAACATCTGTCCGTTCCTTTGGTTCTTTCTTAACGCTGCATGTCTCGACATGTTCCGCGTCAACCGTAAAAATCGATTAGCATCGCCCCGGTGAAACTTCCTTGAATGGCTCGTTCATCTGGCGTTCAGGAAACTGGCTAAAGCCGTCAATCGAGAAAAAAATACTCGGCTGCGAATGACGAGATGACCGAAAGGACGATCATGAAGGCCAGCATTTTCAATTCTCCGGATGCTTAACGAGTGAGGGGCGTTTCGGTTTCCCGATGTTGTGGATTTAAACAAAATAGCTCTGAAACCGCACTGAACAGCCCATTCATCCGGGGTTCACGCCGCCGCCCTGGTTGTGCCAAACGGTTATAAAGTCTTGCGCCGCGTGTCTCTCCATGACAAAAGGCGGGCACATGATACCCAGCATCGAAGCGCGCCCACCACCTGAGAGCGATATGACGATTGCCTTTTATCCAGGATCCTTCGATCCGATGACCAACGGACATCTGGATGTGCTTCTCCAGGCGCTGAACGTGGCGTCGAAAGTCATCGTCGCCGTCGGCATTCATCCCGGAAAAGCGCCGATGTTCAGCTTCGAGGAGCGGGCGGCGCTGATCAAGCAGGCGCTTGCCGAGCAGCTGCCGGGCGAGGCGGCGCGCATGGAGGTCGTTTCCTTCGACAATCTGGTCGTGGACGCAGCCCGCCAGCATGGCGCGCGGCTTCTGCTGCGCGGCCTGCGCGATGGCACCGATCTCGATTATGAAATGCAGATGGCCGGCATGAACCGCCAGATGGCGCCTGATATTCAGACCGTGTTCCTGCCCGCCGGCACCTCGTCGCGACCCATTACAGCCACATTGGTCCGGCAGATCGCCGCCATGGGCGGCAATGTCGAAGCCTTCGTGCCGAAAGCCGTGCTTGAAGCCCTCAACACCAAGCTGAAGCGCTGACTTCAGCCTCACATTCTGGAGCCAATCCGATGAAACTCGTTCGATTTGCCTTTGCCGGTGCCATGTTTGCCGGTGCGCTTGCCGCCAGCACCATTGCTTCGGCCGCCGAACTTCTGACCATCCAGCTGAAGGACGGTCCTGTTGTCATCGAGCTTGCGCCTGACGTTGCGCCCAAGCACGTGGCGCAGATCGAGGCGCTGGCAAAGAAGGGCGCTTATGACAATGTCGCCTTCCACCGCGTCATCGATGGTTTCATGGCGCAGACCGGCGATGTGCAGTTTGGCAACATGGAGAAGGGCTTCAACGCCCAGCGCGCCGGTACCGGCGGTTCCGACATGGCCGATATTCCGGCCGAATTCTCCAAGACGCCGTTCACGCGCGGCACGGTCGGCATGGCCCGTTCCAGCGATCCGAATTCCGCCAATTCGCAGTTCTTCATCATGTTTGCCGACGGTCCGTTCCTGAACGGTCAGTACACCGTGGTCGGCAAGGTCGTGTCCGGCATGGAAGCCGTGGACAAGATCAAGCGTGGTGCCGGCGGCAACGGCGAAGTTTCCAACCCCGACCGGATGATCAAGGTCACCGTCGGCAAGAAGTAAGGTAGGGCAATAGAGCCCGAACAGAGGAGAATAACCATGGCCGAGATCAAGGATCCGGAAAACACCATCATCATGGAAACGACGACCGGCAAGGTCGTGATCCAGCTGCTTCCGGAAGTGGCTCCGGGCCACGTCGCCCGCATCAAGGAACTGGTATCGGAAGGCGCTTATGATGGCGTCGTGTTCCACCGCGTCATCGAAGACTTCATGGCCCAGACGGGCGACGTGAAGTTCGGCAAGAAGGGTTCGGAAAGCTTCAACCCGGCCCGCGCCGGCATGGGCGGCTCCGAGAAGGAAGACCTGAAGGCAGAATTCTCCGCCATTCCGCACGTACGCGGCACCTGCTCCATGGCCCGTTCGCAGAGCCCGAACTCCGCCAACTCGCAGTTCTTCATCTGCTTCACGGATTCCCCGTGGCTCAACAAGCAGTACACCGTTTGGGGCCAGGTCATCGAAGGCATGGAAGCCATCGACAAGGTCAAGCGCGGCGAGCCGGTGAAGGATCCCGATTCGATCGTTTCCATCAAGCTCGCTTCTGCGGCTTGAGAGTAAAGATTTTCTCCC
The DNA here is from genome assembly GCA_017744915.1 of Agrobacterium tumefaciens. Lineage (GTDB taxonomy): Bacteria > Pseudomonadota > Alphaproteobacteria > Rhizobiales > Rhizobiaceae > Agrobacterium > Agrobacterium tumefaciens_I. The sequence goes on along the minus strand of JAGIAH010000004.1, from coordinate 437,339 downwards.
GCCTTGCTGATCCGCAGGGCGGGCGGATGTTTTGCTGATGGAGTGTTCCTCGCACTCGACGTCATCCTCGGGCTTGACCCGAGGATCCATCACCCGGCGATGTCATGGGTCCTCGGGTCAAGCCCGAGGATGACGTCGAGGGGAGGAAGCCCCTTCACCAACAACGACCCGCCGGCAGTTTGCTGCGAGGCGGGTTTTGATATTTTCGAGAGCCCTTGCAATGCGCGTAGACCTGTTCGATTTCGATCTGCCCGAGGAGAATATCGCCCTTCGCCCGGCGAACCCGCGCGACAGCGCGCGCCTTTTGGTGGTCGATCCGAATGCGGATCGCATGGAGGACCACCGCGTCTTCGACCTGCCGTCCTTCCTGAGGCCCGGCGATGCGCTGGTTTTCAACGATACCCGCGTCATTCCCGCCCGGCTGGAAGGTGTCAGGCTGCGCGAGGGGGCGCCGGAGACGGCGGTTTCCGCCACGCTGCACATGCGTGCCGACCAGTCGCGCTGGAAGGCCTTCGCCCGGCCCGGCAAGCGGATAAAAGAGGGAGACCGTATCCGTTTCGGTTACGAGCGCGACAATGCCTGCGGCCTTGCCCATCTGGAAGCCACCGTCGAGGAAAAGGGCGAGGATGGCGAGATAACCCTGCTGTTCGACGTTTCCGGCCCGGTGCTGGATGAGGCGATTGCCTCCGTCGGCCATATTCCGCTGCCGCCTTACATTGCCGCCAAGCGGCCGGAGGACCAGCAGGACCAGACCGACTACCAGACCATTTATGCCCGCGAAAAGGGTGCGGTTGCCGCACCCACCGCCGGGCTGCATTTCACGCCCGATCTGTTTGCGGCGCTCGACAAGGCTGGCATCGAGCGGCATTTCGTGACGCTTCACGTTGGGGCAGGCACCTTCCTTCCGGTGAAGTCCGACGATACGGATGATCACAAGATGCATTTCGAGATCGGCCACGTATCGCAGGAAACCGCTGACCGGCTGAATGCGGTGAAGGCGCGCGGCGGGCGCATCGTCTGCGTCGGCACCACCTCGCTGCGCCTGATCGAAAGTGCCACCGACGAGAATGGCGTGATCCATCCATGGTCCGATGCGACCGGCATCTTCATCACGCCCGGTTACCGTTTCCGCGCGGTCGATATTCTGATGACCAATTTCCACCTGCCGAAATCGACGCTGTTCATGCTGGTTTCGGCTTTCTGCGGTCTCGAAACGATGCGTGACGCTTACAAGCGCGCGATCGAAACCGGATACCGCTTCTATTCCTATGGCGATTCCAGCCTGTTGTTCCGGAAAAACTGATGCACGATAAATTCACCTTCACCCTGAAAGCCACGAGCGGCGGCGCGCGCCTTGGCGAGGTCGCCATGCCGCGCGGCGTCATCCGCACGCCCGCCTTCATGCCGGTTGGCACCGTCGGCACCGTCAAGGCCATGTATCTGGATCAGGTGCGCGAACTGGGCGCCGATATCATTCTCGGCAATACCTATCACCTGATGCTGCGGCCGGGCCCGGAGCGTGTTGCGCGCCTTGGCGGCCTGCATGAGCTGATCCGCTGGCCGCATCCGATCCTCACCGACAGCGGCGGTTTTCAGGTCATGTCGCTCTCCGGCCTGCGCAAGCTCGACGAGAAGGGCGTGACCTTCAAGAGCCATGTGGACGGTTCGCTGCACCACATGTCGCCGGAACGCTCGATCGAAATCCAGGGCATGCTCGATTCCGACATCCAGATGCAGCTCGACGAATGCGTGGCGCTGCCGGCCGAGCCCAAGGAAATCGAACGGGCGATGGAAATGTCGCTGCGCTGGGCTGAACGCTGCCGCGTCGCCTTTGGTGAACAGCCCGGCAAGGCCATGTTCGGCATCGTGCAGGGCGGCGACCAGCCGGACCTGCGCATCCGTTCCGCCGAAGGGCTGAAGCAGCTTGATCTCAAGGGTTATGCGGTCGGTGGTCTTGCCGTTGGTGAGCCGCAGGATGTGATGCTCGGCATGCTCGACATCACCCTGCCGGTGCTGCCAACCGAAAAGCCGCGTTACCTGATGGGCGTCGGCACGCCTGATGACATCCTGAAATCGGTGGCGCGTGGCATCGACATGTTCGACTGCGTGATGCCGACCCGTTCCGGTCGCCATGGGCTGGCCTTTACCCGCCGCGGCAAGGTGAATATCCGCAATGCCCGCCATGCCGAGGATATGCGCCCGCTCGACGAGCAGTCCAACTGCCCGGCCTCGCGCGATTATTCCCGCGCCTATCTGCACCATCTCACCCGCGCCAACGAGGCGCTGGGCGGCATGCTGCTCTCCTGGCACAATCTTGCCTATTATCAGGAGCTGATGCAGGGTATCCGCAAGTCGATCGAGGAAGGCCGTTTCGCCGATTTTTATGCGGAAACCATCGAAATGTGGGCGCGGGGCGACATAGACCCGGTTTAATGGGTCGCGACGTCTCTACACACTCGACGTTATCCTCGGCCTTGTGCCGAGGATCTGCCGAGGTAGCTGAAATCAACGGGCGGCAGATCCTCGGGACAGGCCCGAAGATGACGACGGAAAGGTCTCTCCGCCACTCTGAAATCCCGAACTTACCCACTACGGATTTTTTCCTTGGCACATGCGCCTTACGTTCTTTTCCGGGATGATACGACCGGCACGGTGACAGCCTTCACCGAGCCGGAAGAGATCATCGTCGCGGACGAGCCGGAGGCTTTTTTTGCCGCGCTTCAACGCATGGAAGAGTTGCGGCGCGCGGGAAAATATCTCGCCGGCTATATGTCCTACGAGGCCGGTTTCCTGTTCGAGCCGAAGCTTGCGCCCTTTGCGGCCGAGCCCCGCAACGTGCCGTTTCTGAACTTCGGCGTCTTCTCCGGCCCGCAGCCGGATGAAGGCCGCTTTGCGCGGCCTGACGAGGTGCCGGATGCGGACGCGTTTCTGACCGATCCGGTGGCGGCATGGACGCTTCCCGAATATAAGCAGCGTTTCGAGAAGCTGCACGACCATCTGCGCCGGGGTGATTGTTACCAGGGCAATCTGACCATGCCCGTTCATGCCCGCTGGAATGGCGATCCGCTCACCGCCTTCTGGTCGCTGATCGAACGGCAGCCGGTGAAATACGGCGCGCTTGTTGATCTTGGCGGCCCGGTCATCCTGTCACGTTCGCCGGAACTGTTTTTCTCGGTCGATGGCGAGGGTTTCATCGAAACTCATCCGATGAAGGGAACGACGCCGCGCGGGGCGGATGCGGAAGAGGACCGGGCAATCATCGCGGCGATGCTTGCGGACGAAAAGACGCTTGCCGAAAACCGCATGATCGTTGATCTGCTGCGCAACGATATTTCCCGCATCACCGAAGTCGGCAGCCTCGATGTGCCGCGTTTGTTCGATATCGAGACTTATCCCACCGTGCACCAGATGGTCAGCCATGTCAGGGCGAAGCTTCTGCCCGAGGTGACCGTGGAGGACATTTTTGCGGCGCTGTTTCCCTGTGGCTCGGTCACCGGCGCGCCAAAAATGTGGGCGATGAAAATCCTGCGTGAGCTGGAAGCGTCGTCGCGAAACGCCTATTGCGGCGCGATCGGCTTCATATCTCCGGGCGGCGACATGCGCTTTTCGGTGGCGATCCGCACGATGACGCTGTTCGATGACGGCCGTGCGGTCTTCAATGTCGGCGGCGGTATCGTGTTCGATTCCGTTGCCGAGGCGGAATATGACGAGTGTCTGTTGAAATCGAAATTCGCGGTGGGGGACAGGTTGCTGCGAGGGTGAGCGAAGATATCAGCCCGATTCTTCATTCCCGGAACCAGTCCATTGTCGTCCCGTTTAAATTTCTGTCCATCTCGCTTCCGTCCTTTCAGCCCAAAGACCTGGGCTGACTGGATACCTGCTCAAGGCCGGTATGACTGAAGGCTGAAATATCGCGAATATGCCTGCGGAAAAACGGCCCGGTTTTTCGCTATTGGAATGTGGTCAGCGCCCGATCACCGCGAACACACCACCCTCCACCAGCACTTCCTTCGCGGCCGCATGGCTGAGAAAACCCGCAGGGCTGGCGGTCGCGCCATAAGCCCCTGATTGCAGGATGGCGAGGAGATCCCCGGCCTTCAGCTTCGGCAGGGCCGCATTGCGGGCCAGCGTGTCGAGCGGCGTGCAGAGCGGGCCGACGATGGTGGCCGTCTCCTCATGCGCCGCCTGCATCATGGCCGGTGCGACGATGGGGTAGTTGCGTTTGACGATCTGGCCGAGATTGCCGGAGGCGGCGAGGTGATGGTGCATGCCGCCATCCGTCACCACGAAGGTGGTGCCGCGTGATGTCTTCACCGAATTGACTTCCGCCACATAGAGACCTCCGGGACCGGCAAGGAAGCGGCCGGGTTCGACGATGACATGGGCATCGGCGATCAGCGGGTGCTCTTTAAGAAGCGCCTTGAGATCGGGAATGGCGGCGGCCACCTTCGCGAGATCGAGCGGGGTTTCCCCGGCGAAATAGGGGATGCCAAGGCCGCCGCCGAGATCGATGGTTTCGAGCGGCTTGCCGAGCATGTCCGCCATGCGCGCGGCAAGGGCGATGGCGTGTCGCCATTGGGAGACAAGCATGTCGGCATCGAGGATCTGCGTGCCGCCGTAAATATGGATACCGACGAGATCGATATGCCGAATGTCCGCAAAGATCTTCAGGACGTTTTCCAGCTCTTCTTCATCAAAACCGAAGGCCGTGGCCTTGCCGCCCATGCGCATGGCGCCCGCCTGCGCATCCGGCACCGGGTTGATGCGGATCGACGCCTTCACCGGCTTGCCGATTGCCTCGATGCGGGCGATTTCCTCGGCGCTCTCGATGTGGATTTCGCCGATACCGCCCTCGATGACCTCGCGCAATTCGGCCATGCCCTTGCCGGGGCCGGCGAAGATGATGTTTTCCGGCGCGACACCGGCCTTCACGGCAGCGCGATATTCGCCAACGGAGGCGATTTCAGCGCCCGCACCTTCCTGCCGGAACAGCGCGATGATGGCGGGCAGGGGATTGGCTTTCACCGAATAATAGATATCGGCAAAGCCTGCGAGCGCCGTTTCGAGATCGCGGTAGGCCCGGCGCATGGCGCTTGCGTCATAGACAAAGCACGGCGTTTCCGTCTCGGCGATGATATCGCCAACCGCAAGTCCGCCGATCATCAGATCGTTTTCGCGAATGTCGAATAACCCGGCCGCAAGGGTCGGGCCGTGGTTCTGGGATTTATCCGTGGGCGCCATTGTCCGTCCGTTCGCGCACCAGCGCGCGGTAGTCCACCTTGCCATTGGCCGTTACCGGCAGTCGTTCCACCAGTTCGATGGCGCGCGGGATCATGAAGGGGGCGAGCATTTCGGCGGCCTTTTTCAGCGCTGCCGACACATCGATATTCTCATTGGCCGCGGTTGCCACGGCATGCACCTTTTCACCGGCAAAGGGGTCGGGCAGGCCGATGACGGCAACCTCACGGAAAAGCCCCGTCGACATCAGGCTTTCCTCCACCTCGGTGGGGCTGATGCGATAGCCGGAGGATTTGATCATGGCATCGTTGCGGGCAACGAAGCTGAAGAAACCGTCTTCATCCTCCACGGCCAGATCGCCGGAATAACACACCGTCTCGCCGCCGAGCGTCGCCGGAATGAAGGGGTGCGGGCGCAGCACCTTTGCCGTGTCTTCCGGGCGGTTCCAGTAACCGAGCGAAACGGTTGGGCCGCGATGCACGAGAATGCCGGGTTCGCCCGGTTTTGCCCTTTGTCCCTTATCGGTGACGATGAATATCTCACATTCGGGAATGGCCTTGCCAATGGAGGTCGGGCGGCGGTCGATTTCATCCGGCGGCAGGAAGGTGGAGCGGAAGGCTTCGGTGAGGCCGTACATCAGGTAGATTTTCGTATCCGGCAGCTTTTCGCGCAGCGCCTTTACGGTTTCCTGCGGCACACGCCCGCCGGAATTGGTGATGTAGCGCAGATGCGGCAACGGCGTTTTCGCAAGCAAAGGGGCCGCCCGCGTCAGGATCGCCCAGATCGTCGGCACACCGGCAAGACCGGTCACTGCGTGGTCACGCAGATCGCGGACGATCTCGTCGCCCAGCCGGAAGGTGGAAATGATCGTGGTCGCGCCCTGTTCCACCGCCGTCAGCAGCTGGTTGAGGCCATAATCGAAGCTGAAGGGCAGGAGGGAGAGAATGCGGTCCTTGCCGGTAATATCGAGATAGGTGCGCACGATGCGCGCGCCGGCCAGAAGATTGCGATGCGACAGCATCACACCCTTGGGCGAACCGGTGGAGCCGGACGTATAAAGTATGGCGGCAAGGTCCTCGCCGATTGCCGCCGAAGGGCTGGCAGACGGGCTTTTGCGTGCCGCGATCTCTTCCGCGAGCAGGATAGTGACATCGGGAAGGTCACCCAGCGCCGCCTTCAGTTCACCCATCATCGCCGCGTTGCTGATGACGATCCTTGCGCCGCAATCGCTGACGATATGGCGGATCTGCTGCGCCTTCAGCAGCGCATTGACGGGCACAAAAACGCCGGATGCCATGCTCACGCCAAAGATCGACCAGCATTCTTCGATGCCGCGCGGCAGGTAGATGACGATGCGGTCGCCGCGTTCAACGCCCGCTTCCTGCAATGCCGCCGCACAACGTGCCGCCGCCTCCGCGAATTCGCGATAATTCAGCGTTTGTTCCTTGTGAACAAGCGCCTGATCCTCGCTTGCCGCCCGTGCGGTGAGAAGATGGTGCAGCAGGAAATGGGGTGTCATCTCCTCCGTTCCCTGAGAACGAAGGTGACGAGATCGGCGGGTGTACCGAGATTGTCCGGCGTGAAATGCTCGTCATTCAGAATGATGCCGAAACTTTCGCCGAGAAAGACCATCAGCTCCAGAAAACCGAGCGAATCGATCACGCCTCCTTCGAGAAGCTCGGTATCGGCGGAGAAGGGCGCGTAGGCGGGAAAACGGTCGGCAAGGTAGGAATAAATGGTGTCGGCAATGTCGATTTCATTTTCTTTCGCTACGAGCATGCTTGTTCTCCAATTTCCCGTTTGATCCGCTCGGACCCGCCCCGGAATGCCGTTTCGCCTGTAAAGGCCAGGATTCCATCGGGTCGCGCAGGATTCACTAGAATACCTAGGGTGGCAATAACACCAACTCTGAGTAAGTTTCGTTAATAAACCGTGGGTTCCATGCGCCTTTTACTTGTATTGGTGCGAATTTATGTGCGGCAAAGCCGCCAGCATGCCGGTCTTTTTCGCAAGCCGAGATTGTCAGGGCAAGTCGGCCTTTGCCAAGCAGGTGGCGGGCAATGGCAGGCAGGTGCCTTTGCGCAATCTGCCGGTCCTCGCAATAGATCAGGCGGGCGGAGGGCAGTTTCCTGGTTGTGGTTTTCAGGAATACCAGCGGGTGGCGTCGCCCTTCCGCCTCCATGATGGCCACGATGCAGCCGAGACGGGCGTGGTCTTCCAGCATGTCGCGTGTTTCAGAAGACAGGGTTTCCGCCATTGTCTGCGTCAGCGGACGAAGCCGCGCGCCTGCGGGGCGAAATGCCGCCAGCGGCAGGGGATAAAACAATGTGCAATCCGTCACCGTGTGAAACCCCAGCCGCTCGTTCAGCTTGCAGGCTTCGGCGGAGGGCGTGAGATCGGTGAAGAGTTCGTTTTCGTCAGATGACGCCATTTGCAGCATGCGCGGCGCGAACCAGCGGCAGGACGGCTCGACATACCAGCTTGAAAGATTGACGATAACCTGGCCGGTATCGGGCAGGCGGCTTCTGATCGTCAGCAGGACACCTGCGGCATTGTCGCCCTTCATCAGCAATTGGCCGATCGGGCCGAGTTCGCGCCGTTCGTGATGTTCGCTGATGAGCGACAGGCCGCGCGCCCAGAAGGCCTCGCTTTTTTCCGGAAAACCTTTCGCCAGAAGGCCAACGGCGGCGGCGCGGTTTCCGTTGTCGATCAGTACGATTTTCAGGGGTCGCTCTCCGCTGTCTGGCCTTGCTCCGGCCGGGGAGAGATTTTCAACTCCGCCGCGCAGTATTGGCATACGAGGATAGATTTACTGTCCCGTTAATCGCAATGGCTGCAAGGGGCTGGCGGCGATCACATTTGCATGAATGGACGGGCGCGCGAGAATGCGCACCCGTCTTCATCTTCATCGATCAATAAACAACGACGCCGCGGATCGATTCACCCTTGTGCATCAGCTCAAAGCCCTTGTTGATGTCTTCAAGCGGCATGGTGTGGGTGATCATCGGGTCGATCTGGATCTTGCCTTCCATGTACCAGTCGACGATCTTCGGCACATCCGTGCGGCCGCGCGCGCCGCCGAAGGCGGTGCCCATCCAGTTGCGGCCGGTGACCAGCTGGAACGGACGGGTGGAGATTTCCTGACCGGCACCAGCAACGCCGATGATGACCGATTTACCCCAGCCGCGATGCGAGGCTTCCAGCGCCTGGCGCATGACCTTGGTATTGCCGGTGCAATCGAACGTGTAGTCCGCGCCGCCGATCAGGTCGCCGTTACGCTTCGTCATGTTGACGAGATAGGGCACGATGTCGTCGCCGACCTCCTTCGGATTGACGAAATGGGTCATGCCGAATTTTTCGCCCCAGGCCTTGCGGTCCGGGTTGATATCGACGCCGATGATCATGTCGGCACCGGCAAGGCGCAGGCCCTGCAGCACGTTGAGGCCGATACCGCCGAGACCGAAGACGATTGCCGTGGAACCGATCTCCACCTTGGCGGTGTTGATGACCGCACCTATGCCCGTCGTCACGCCGCAGCCGATGTAGCAGACCTTGTCGAAGGGCGCGTCCGGATTGATCTTGGCGAGCGCGATCTCCGGCAGAACAGTGAAGTTCGAGAAGGTCGAGCAGCCCATATAGTGGTGAATCTTGTCCTTGCCGATGGAGAAGCGCGAGGTGCCATCAGGCATCACGCCCTGGCCCTGCGTGGCGCGGATCGAGGTGCAGAGATTGGTCTTGCGCGAGGTGCAGGAGTAGCACTCGCGGCATTCCGGCGTATAGAGCGGAATGACGTGGTCACCCTTCTTGACCGAGGTGACACCGGGTCCGACATCAACGACGATGCCCGCGCCCTCATGGCCGAGGATCGCCGGAAACAGACCTTCCGGATCGGCACCCGAGAGGGTGAAATCGTCGGTGTGGCAGATGCCGGTGGCCTTGACTTCGATCAGCACTTCACCGGCGCGGGGACCTTCAAGCTGAACGGTCATGACCTCAAGCGGTTTTCCTGCCTGAATGGCAACAGCGGCGCGAACGTCCATATTCGATCTCCTCAGTCTTTTAATGTCGAAGTAAAAAGGTTTTGCCCGAGCGCGGCTGGCCGGGCAAGGCAAAATCCGGTGACCCGGAATGGAAAAGGGGCGTGTGCGGACACACGCCCCTTCATTTTGGCTGATAGATGCGGGGCAGGCCTATGGCGTTGCGTCGCCCGCTTGTTTCGTTGCGACGTGTTCCACGCCGAGCCACGCCGCACAATCCTTGAGCGCCCGCGCTGCGACGAGCTGGCGCTTCATGATCGTCTTGTCCTTGCCGCGGAACCGCTTCACGCCTTCCGGCTTGACGATGGAGCCCGGCGCCAGTTCCGGGAACAGGCCGAAATTGATGTTCATCGGCTGAAAGGAACGCTTGCCCGGCTCATCATCGGAGGAGAGGTGGCCGCCGGTGATGTGGTTGAGCAGCGAGCCGAGTGCGGTGGTGGCAGGCGGCAGGCTCGGGGCCTCGCCCTTCCGTTCGGCGGCGGCGAAACGGCCGGCGAGAAGGCCGACGGAGGCGCTTTCCACATAACCCTCGCAACCGGTGATCTGGCCGGCGAAACGCAGGTCCGGCCGCGATTTCAGCTTCAGCGAGTGATCGAGCAGGATGGGGGAATCGATATAGGTGTTGCGGTGCAGGCCGCCGAGGCGGGCGAATTCCGCATTTTCGAGGCCCGGAATCATGCGGAAGACATCCGCCTGCACGCCGTATTTCAGCTTGGTCTGGAAACCGACCATGTTGTAGAGCGTGCCGAGCGCATTGTCCTGGCGCAGCTGGACGACGGCATAAGCCTTGACGGTGGGGTTATGGGCATTGGTCAGGCCCATCGGTTTCATCGGGCCGTGGCGCAGCGTTTCGCGGCCGCGTTCGGCCATGATCTCGATCGGCAGGCAGCCGTCGAAATACGGCGTGCCTTCCCATTCCTTGAAGCCCACCGTGTCACCGGCGATCAGCGCATCAATGAAGGCGTTATATTGCTGCTCATCCATGGGGCAGTTGATGTAGTCCTTGCCGGTGCCGCCGGGGCCGACCTTGTCGTAACGCGACTGATACCAGCAGATATCCATGTTGATGCTGTCGCGGTGCACGATGGGGGCGATGGCGTCAAAGAATGCCAGCGCATCTTCGCCCGTCTGGGCCTGCACCGCAGCCGCCAGATCCGGCGAGGTGAGCGGGCCGGTGGCGATGATGGTGCTGCCCCATTCCTTTGGCGGCAGGCCGGTTACTTCTTCGCGCAGGATGGTCACCAGCGGGTGACTTTCCAGCTTGTCCGTTACCGCCTGCGAAAATCCGTCGCGGTCGACGGCAAGCGCGCCGCCGGCCGGCACTTGGTGTTTGTCGGCGCAGGCCATGATCAACGAACCGGCAAGCCGCATTTCGGCGTGAATGACGCCGACCGCATTGGCCGTCGCATCGTCGGAGCGGAAGGAGTTGGAACAGACCAATTCCGCCAGCGTATCGCCCTTATGCGCATCCGTGCCGCGCACGCCGCGCATTTCATGCAGGATGACGGGCACGCCGCTCTCAGCAATCTGCCATGCGGCTTCCGAGCCGGCCAGTCCGCCGCCCACGACGTGAATGGGAGAAATGGTCTTGTCTTGCATGCTGGCGTCCATGGGCCTCCGCGGGGCGGAGGCTCCCGTCCGGCGGCGATTTTTCGAGTGATGGTTCCGCGCGGGTCCGTTCAGGACGCGGCATTGTCTGCGGATGCACTAGCATGCATGGCCGGGGCAGCCAAATGTTTTTGCGGGTTGGGGGGCTGTGGGGTGTCAGGCTGCCAGGTTCTCGGCAGGGCTGAAAAAGCAGGCAGGTATTTGGGGGGGGCGAGTGGTCACTGCTTGTTTCCTCTCCCCCGCGGGGGAGAAGTCCGCGGCAGCGGGATGAGGGGGCGACGGTAGAGGTAATCGGCAACGTTGCCCCCTCATCCGGCCCTTCGGGCGACCTTCTCCCCGGCGGGGAGAAGAAATATACCGCGATGCTGCGGTCTTCCTTGCAGCCCATGATTCTGGATGCGATGGCGAAGGTCGATCTCCAGCAAACCCCCAGAATCAAAAACGGCGCCAGAGGCGCCGCTTTTTAACCTGTCGCTCGATCGTCGCGCCCTGGAGGTCGGGCAGCGGGACGATCGTTTACGCCTTAGCGGAACGAACGGGCTGCTACGTTACGAATGTCGTAACGGGTCAGACCGATGTCGCTCAGAGCCTGGTTGGAGAGGCTGCCGAGTTCGTTGATCGTGCGGCGGTAGGAGATCCAGTTCTTTGCAATGCGGATAGGGTTCATGGTCGTTTCCTCAATCTATCTTTGTGATTTCGTCTGCCGGCTCAGTGTTTCTCTGTGCTCTCGGCTGTTGAGGTTTTATATATAGACATTGAGCCATGTTGTGCAGTGCAGAATTTAGGCTACTGCCATGCATTTGTGCACTATGTCGGCTAAATTTGCGGCTTTGAATATCATCTGAGCAAAATATGAGCGGAAATGCCCGCGTTTCAGGCGCTTTTGACGGATTTGGCAGGGGTTCCGGGCTTTAGCCGTGTCTAAGGAGGCACAAAAGAGGGCAAAGAGGGCCGCATGGGCCTTATTCGACCGATGCATTTTTCATCCAGGCACCGCGCATGCGCAAGGAAGCGTGGCTGGGTTCAGGATTGCCCAAACGAAAAAAAGGCCAGAGGCGGGAGCCTCAGGCCTTTTTGGGGAGGTCGTCTTCGCATCCGCCGCATTTGAGCGGCGGAGCGTATTAGATGCCGACGGCGGTCTTGGCGACGCGGCGGATGTCCTGACGGCCGATGCCGAGGTCATTCAGTTCGCGGTCGCTCATGCGGCCGAGTTCGGTTACGGTCTGACGATACTTGCGCCAGTTGGTCAGCGAGCGTGCAATGTTCATTTTCATCTTCCTCTTCGTGCGGTTCAGTCTCTACGGCCAGTCTTGGGAGGCTTTGGTCCGGGGCTGAACTGATCTCTGTATGACCACGAATATAATCGGTTTAAGCGAAACAAAAACAGACAAAGCAAGATGTCACCTATGCATGAAATGCAAGGCAATCCGGTAAATCGCCCCGATTGCGGCGATTCATGCATAATTTGTGACCAATTTATGGGCTTTTGGTGGCTGCGGAGGCGTTTGTAATGCGAAGACGCGCGGCAATGCCGGTGCGGGGCGGCGGGCAGGGGCGGAAGGACGGCTTGCGGATTTGACGACCGGGGACCCTTCGGCGATGTCAGCCGCAGGCGGTGCTATATATAATGTCAGCATAGCCGCATAAATATTGCCCGCTTTGCCGCATGCGCTTCCCGCGCAGGTGTGTGACTGGACTGGGAGCCGAGGTTGGAAGGTGCGAACGGTTTTCCGGTGCAGGATAAGCCTGCCTGATTGCCTGTTCGTTTCCGTCCTGCGCCGGCGGCCAGGGTGGAAGAGGGCCGCCCGCCTTCCATCAGCGCGGCGGGCTCAATAAAAGTCCGGAGGAAACGAGAGGCGGCGATAAGGCGTGCTTGACCCTTTCTGAACATTGTGACATACCGCCGCCCAACGTGCGGGTATGGCGGAATTGGTAGACGCATTGGTTTTAGGTACCAACGCTTCGGCGTGGGAGTTCGAGTCTCTCTACCCGCACCACAAGCAAGGCATGGCTGTGCCACGCTTGCGCCAGAGTGCATCTTTATAAGATGCGGGGAGCTTCGGGGTTCATTTCTCCCCTTTGGTCTTTTTCTCCGGTGCAGGCGTAATGATGTGCGGCAGGCGCTTGTGTAAAGAAATAAGGGAAGCCACGGCCGGGGAACGATGTTTCCGGCGCAGTGCTCGAAAGTAAACCAACGGCTGTCTGAGCACCGCCGCCATGATGTGAAGGTTAGGAAAATGCAGGTTATCGAAACGCTCGCTGAAGGGCTGAAGCGCGAACTCAAAATCGTTATCCCGGCTGCCGACATGAAGGCCCGTCTGGATGAGCGCCTGGTTGACGCCAAGGACAAGGTTCGCATCAACGGTTTCCGTCCCGGCAAGGTGCCGATGGGCCATCTGAAGAAGATGTACGGCAAGTCCATCATGGCTGACCTCGTCAACGAGCTGGTTCGTGAAAAGCCTTCCGAAATCCTTTCCAGCCGCGGCGAGAAGTCTGCTACCCAGCCGGCGATCTCCATGACCGAAGACGAGCAGGAAGCCGAAAAGATCCTGTCGGCCGAATCCGATTTCGAATTCACCGTTGCTTACGAAATCATCCCGGCCATCGAACTGAAGGCCAATGACGGCATCAAGGTTACCCGCGAAGTTGTTGAAGTCTCTGAAGACGAAATCAACGAGCAGATCCTCAAGATCGCTGAAAGCGCCCGCACCTACGAGACCAAGAAGGGCAAGGCCGCTGACGGCGACCGCGTCACCATGAACTATCTCGGCAAGGTTGACGGCGTTGCCTTCGACGGCGGCGCTGCTGAAGACGCAGAACTGGTTCTCGGTTCTGGCCGCTTCATCCCCGGCTTCGAAGACCAGCTCGTTGGCGTCAAGGCCGGCGACGAAAAGACCATCACCGTGACCTTCCCGGCCGACTACCCGGCTGCGAACCTCGCTGGCAAGGACGCCAACTTCGACATCACCGTCAAGGAAGTTGCTGCCGCTGCTGCCGTTGAAATCAACGACGAACTCGCCACCAAGCTCGGCCTCGAATCGGCTGAAAAGCTGAAGGAAATCGTCAAGGGCCAGATCGAAAGCCAGTACGGCAACGTCACCCGCCAGAAGGTCAAGCGTCAGATTCTCGACCAGCTCGACGAAATGTACAAGTTCGACACGCCGGCTGGCCTGGTTGACGCCGAGTTCGACAACATCTGGCGCCAGATCAACACCGATCTTGCCCAGTCCGGCAAGACCTTCGCTGACGAAGACACAACCGAAGAAGAAGCCCGCGAAGAATATCGCAAGCTTGCTGAACGCCGCGTCCGTCTCGGCCTCGTTCTCTCCGAAATCGGCGAAAAGGCCGGCGTTGAAGTGACCGAAGAAGAAATGCAGCGCGCGCTGTTCCAGCAGCTGCAGCAGTTCCCGGGCCAGCAGAAGGAAATCCTCGATTTCTTCCGCAACACCCCCGGCGCTTCCGCTTCGCTGCGCGCTCCGATCTTCGAAGAGAAGGTCATCGACAAGCTGCTCACGGAAATCTCGGTAACGGACAAGACCGTTTCCAAGGAAGAGCTGCTGGCTGACGACGGCGAAGAAGAGACGGAAACCAAGAAGAAGGCTCCGGCCAAGAAAAAGGCTGCTGGCAAGGCTGACGACGCCGCTGAAGGCGAAGAAGCCGCTCCGAAGAAGAAGGCTCCGGCCAAGAAGAAGGCCGCTGAAGGCGACGCCGAATAATCTTCTTCAGTGCAAGCTGATTGAATGGAAGGGCCGCGGCGAAAGCTGCGGCCTTTTTGTTTGAGCGCCTCGCTTATTCGGTTACGCAATCGCCCGCTTCTCAATCCTTCGACATCGTTGCGTCATTCCCGGTTATTATGGTCGAAACCCATATCACTGGGGCAGGCCTCACGGGCCATAGTCGAGGAATGTCGAACGGCAGTGCCATGGGTGTGAGAAATTACTTGGTCGAGGGTGTCTCCGGGGTCGGCAAGACCTCGGTTGCAACAGAACTTCAGCGGCGTGGCCATCATGTGATCCACGGCGACCGGGAGCTTGCCTACAAGGGCGACCCTGAAACGGGCGAACCGCTCGATCCCGCGTTGTTGCGGGGCGATGCGACCGATATGCCTTTCCGGCATCGGCATCATATCTGGGATGTCGAAAAGGTTCGGCGGATTGCCGCCGATCGCAGCCACGCACTCACATTCTTTTGCGGTGGCTCGAGAAATTTTCAGCGTTTCATGGATGTGTTCGATGAGGTCTTCGTTCTCGATCTCGATAGCGAGACCTTGCGAAGACGGCTGATCGAGAGACCCGCGGACGAGTTCGGCGGAAACCCGCAGGAGCGGGAATTTGTCCTGCAACTCCATGCGACGAAGGAAGACATCCCCGTTGACGCAACGGTCCTCGATTCATCCAGACCTTTAACCGTGGTGGTGGATGATATTCTCTTCCGGTGCGCGCCTCCGGTCGAAAAAGAGTAGCGGCCGAGCTTCCCGCGTCCTCGCTCGGATCACAATGCAGTGCAGCATGATTTTTTGTTGCATCTGCTCTTGTTCATCTCCCGTTCATCTGGCACCCTGCGCAGCATGATTTGCCCCGGTCGCGGAATGCGGCCGCTCGGGCATTGTGCGCCGCTTTCATGTGGCCTCATCGCTGCCAAACCATTGGCCTTGAGCTTTTACCGTGCCTGCCGGGTTCTCCCCGCGCGCCCTTAATTTGCCAGGGGACAAATATGTCGCTCCGAACGGGTTCCGCCCTTTTATTATCGCTCTTCACTGCCGCCGGTGGCGCCCATGCCGATGAGGCCGGCTTGATCTGGAAGCCGGTCAAGAATTCCGACCGCTCCTATACGGCCCGCATCGGAGCGAAGCTGCCGGTCGATACGCCCATTCGGGCGGGGCTGGAAATGGGCATGAGTGCTTCGAAGGCGGGGCAGGTGGTGGATACGCCGGTGCGGGTGTGGGGCAATGTCACGCTGCTGGCCGAACAGCTGCCCGGCGTCTCGCTTGCGCGTGATGTCGGCGTCATCTTCAATGCCCTGACAGGCTCGAGCAGCGTTTCCATGACCTCGCAGCAGAAGCGCATTGTCACGCCGGAACTCGACATCGAGGCGAACCGTAATTTCACCGTGCGTTATGACGGCACGGCGCAGCAATGGAATGGGCTTGATGTATCGCAGTCGCTGCGGTTGTCCCGCGCCGAAACCGGCACGGCCTTTATCCTGACGGGGGCGAGCCGCAACAGCTTCAACGAGTTCAGCAGCGGCGTGGCGGTGGAGCAGAAGATCGGCGATCACCTGACCGTGCGGGGCACGCTCGATCAGGGATATGCGGATCATTTCCGGCCGGGGGTGAGTGCGCGGTATAGCATTCGGTGGTGAGGGACGGACTGTTAGCGCGGTGGTCGTCTCTGGATAAAGGGGAAGAAGCAGAGGAATGTCTTCTTCCGCCATGCCGGACTTGATCCGGCATCCAGCCACGGCGCGTCTGCGCCGTGAGGAAAGTCTTTTCAGCCCAAGGACTTGAGCCGGCCAGGCCCCGGATCAGGTCCGGGGTGACGAGGAGGGGAGGCTACGACCTTGCCAAAAGCGTTCGCATGGCATTTGTGGTCCCGCTGAATACGCCGCTCAATCCTTCTTGATCTCACCCATGCGGTTCCACGCATCCAGCCCGGCGATCTTGTAGGCCTCGGCGAGTGTCGGATAGTTGAAGGTATTCTCGACGAAATATTCCACCGTGCCCTTCAGGTTCAGCACCGCCTGGCCGATATGCACCAGTTCGGTGGCACCTTCGCCGACGATGTGGACGCCGAGCAGGCGACGGGTTTTCAGCGAGAAGATCATCTTCAGCAAGCCGCTGTCGAGGCCCATGATGTGGCCACGCGAGGTTTCGCGAAAATGGGCGATACCGCATTCATAGGGAATGTTGCGTTCGATGACTTCTTCTTCCGTCAGGCCGCAGGTGGAGATTTCCGGCACGGCATAGATGCCATAGGGGAAGAACTGCGGCGGTTCGCCCGCCGGTGCGCCGACGGCATGGCGGGCGGCGATGCGGCCCTGTTCCATGGAGGTGGAGGCAAGGCTCGGGAAACCGATGATATCGCCCGCGGCATAGATGTTCGGCACCGAGGTCTGGAAAGTCTCGGGGTCGACCTTCAGGCGGCCACGGCTGTCGGCCTCCAGCCCGCAGGCGGCAAGGTTAAGCGTATCGGTGGCGCCGACGCGGCCAGCGGCGAAGAGCACGGTCTCGGCTTTCAGGACGCGGCCGTTGCTGAGCGAAACGAGGCATTTGCCGCTTTCATCGCGTTCCACCTTTTCCGCCTTCTGGCCGAAGATCAGCTTCATGTTGCGGTCACGCAGCTGATAGGTGAAGTCCTCGACGATTTCCTTGTCGATGAATTCCAGCATCGTTTCGCGCGGCTCCACCACCGTCACCTGCGTGTCGAGCGCGCTGAAAATCGTGGCATATTCGATGCCGATGACACCGGCCCCGACCACGACCATGGAGCGGGGCAGTTCCTTGATCTCGAGAATCTCGTCCGAATCAAGCACCGCCTCACCATCGAAGGGAATATGCGGCGGCCGGTAGGGGCGCGTGCCGATGGTGAGCAGGATGGACGTGCCGGTGACGTTCATGATCTCGCCGTCGTTCTTCACCACCTTCATGGTGTTGGCGTCAACAAAGCTTGCCGTGCCGCGAATATGCTGCACGCGGTTGCGGGCGAACTGGTGCTCCAGCACTTCCACTTCATGATCCAGCGTGATGAGCAGGCGGCGGCGCAGGTCTTCGGCGTCGATCTCCTGCTTGACGCGATAGGAACGGCCATAAAAACCGCGCTCGCGCCAGCCGGTGAGGTTGAGCGCGGTTTCGCGCAGGGTTTTGGAGGGAATGGTGCCGGTGTGCACGGAAACGCCGCCGACGCGGCTGCCTTTCTCGATGACCAGAACCCTCTTTTCGAGCTTGGCGGCCTGAATGGCGGCCCGTCTTCCCGCCGGACCGCTGCCGACAACAATCAGATCGAACTGGTACATGAAAAACCCCGGAACAGAATGTATTTGGATACCGGATGTCGCACCCGGCATGGCGTCGCTGCGAAATGGTCGTGATGCCATTTTGACGACGGGGAGTGATTCCCCTTCAGCCTTGCCCGCTAGAGTGCAATGCAACAAACGCCTGCGTCAATCTGTAGCGTAAGAATCTGACGGATTCGTAACTGGGGGTGAAGTTTCGGGAGGTTGTCTGTTCACGGTGAACCGAGGTGCGTGCGGCTCCCCCCTCTGCCCTGTCGGGCATCTCCCCCTCAAGGGGGGAGATCGATCTGCGGCAAGGTCTCGCCCATCTCGACGGTTGAGAATGAAGCGGTAGGAGAGCCTCCTGCCGATCTCCCCCCTTGAGGGGGAGATGCCCGGCAGGGCAGAGGGGGGTAAGCCCCGCACACGTCCTGAAAAGGCCCCCAAAAACCCAACAGCTTCATCCCGCACGGCGTCGCCGGGCGGGGGATGGATGGAGAACGTCGGGCGATTGCCCGGCTGCGCTTCGGTTGGGGTTGGTGTGGGTCGGATGCGTTGCGCAGCCGGGTCTTTCACCATGCCGTATCTCGCAAGGGCCGTGCACCGCGCCTTGCGAAATGGTCCTGTCGTCACGAACGCGCCACCGTCCCCATCAGAACCGTCCCTCGGTTTCCGCCACGTCTGGCGCCCACCCGGCAGGACTGGTGAGAGGATAACAGCGGTGAACCGGGCGGGGAAAAGCGGGGATGAGTTTTTCCGGCGTCAGTCTTCCTTGCGGGTGACGTGGCGGTGCAGGGCGGCGAGATCCTGCCGGAGTGCGGCCAGTTCGGCCAGCACCTTCACATCGATCTTTTCATGCAGGGAAAGCACTTCCAGTTCGGCCTTCAGGTTCACTTCATAGTCCTTGGCGGCCTCGAAACGGTCGCGGGCGGCCTGCCGGTTCTGCGACATCATGATGATCGGCGCCTGGATGGCCGCCAGCATGGAAAGCAGCAGGTTGAGGAAGATGAAGGGGTAGGGATCAAAGGCGCCGGTGGTCAGGATGATGGTATTAATCACGGCCCAGAAGATCAGGAAAAAACAGAATGCGAGGATAAAACCCCAGGAGCCGCCGACCCTGGCGATATTGTCGGCCAGCCTGTCGCCTAGCGTGGCGCCGGCGGAAAATTCCGCGTTGGTATCGCGCGAAATCAGCTTTTTCTGGTGCGACAGTTCCAGAATGCGCCGCTCCACTTCGCCGATTTCGCGGGAGGAGCGTTTGAAATGCGAAACGATATAGTCGGAGATATCTGACACGGTGTGTCTCCGGTTCTGATGGGGCGATGCGGATGTTTCCCGAGATAAACCCGCATGGTGGCGGAATTCAAACGATTTCCACCACCATGCGGTTCAGCGCCCCCGCCGAAAAACATCACACGGAGGGCGTGCCCTCATGCAGCCAGTTGAAGCCGGGGAAGAAGCGCTCGCGGCCATATTGCTGGCCGAACATCATGTCGAACTGCAGCAGGCGGTAATCGCGCACCACGTCCGGAACGGCGTTCGGCGCGATTGACCAGTCGGGCAGGGCCTTGCCGTCGCTTGCCACCAGCATATGGCGGTCTATGACGGAAAATTCCTGCTGAACGTCACCCAGCATGCCGGTATAGAAGGGATCGGAGAAACCGGCGGTCTTCAGCACATGGTAGGGCAGAAGCGCCGGGCTGATGGTGCCGATATTCCTGCGCACGCCCTTCTTCGATGACCAGACGACAAGCGGCGTCTCGTGCTCCTTCTTCATCACCTCCAGCGGCGCGCGGCGGCTGGCCACCATGCCCGGCATGTAACCGCTTTCCACGAAGGCCTGGCCGAGCGGCGGCAGGTGATCGCCGAAGAGGACGATGATGGTTTCCCGGTCGCGCTTTTTTGCCCAGCGCATCAATTTGGCGAGCGACTCGTCGGCTTCCGCCACGCCCTGAGAGTAGGTGGCGAGCGCCTGCGAGGCCGAGGCGGAAAGGCCGCCTTCAATGCCGATGGTGTTTTCGGCATACCGGGTTGCCTCGTAGGGGCCGTGCCCCTGCAGGGTGACGGCAAAGAGGAAGAGCGGGTTCTTCGCCGTGTCGGCGGTCGCCATGATCTCGTCCATCAGCGCATCGTCTGAGGCGAAGTTGCCGCGTTTTTCCATGGGTGGCAGCGTTTCTTCGGAGCGGAACTCCTCGAAGCCGAAGTTTTTATAGACCTGCTTGCGGTTCCAGAACCATTCCTGGAATGGATGCATGGCGATGGCCGAATATCCTTCGCCGCGGAAGAAGCTGGCGAGCGAGGGCACAGGGCGACGGATATATTGCTGATAAGGAATGCTGCCATAGGGCAGGAAGGCATTGGAAAAGCCGGTCAGCGCCTCGAATTCCACATTGGCCGTCATGCCGCCGAATTCCGGCGAGAACACGTTGCCGGACTGCTTGGCGCGGATCGTCGGCATGGGATCGGCCGACAGTTCGACATTTTCCAGCCGGGTCGGATCCCACAGCGATTCACTCATCAGCATGATGACATCGGGGTAATCGCCCTTGTTGGCGGCGAAGGAGGCAGGCTTCGAGGTAAGGTCGGCGATGCTGTTGTCGCCATAACCCTCGGGCGCCGAGACATTGGCCATGGGAATGTTGAAGGCGAAGGCCATCAGGAAGCCGTTATGGCGGTAGTTTTCCTGCTGGTCCCACATCATGGGAATGATGTTGAGGCGATCGCGCACCCAGGAATAATGCGAATAATCCATCAACGAGGCGAGACCGGCAAGAAGCGGTAGCGCCAGCACGAGGCCTGCCACGCGCTCGCGCCAGCTCAAGCCCGGCGAATGGCGGCGGGCCAGCAGCCACAGCGCCACAAGGGTTGCGATGGCGGCACAGATGCCAAGACCCACCAGCACCGCCGTCAAGGGTTGCGCCTTCAGCATGGTGGGCAGAAGCTCGAGGATCTGCCGGCCGAACAGCAAGTCGGAGGGATAAAGCGGATCGGAGAGATAGGTCTGTTTCTGCGCCGAAATCAGCCCCGTCAGCGCGCAGAGTGGCGCAACGGCAATCAGAGACAGGTAACGCCGGCCAAGCAGCGCATCCAGCGCCAGGAGAAGGGCGAGCACGGCGGCGATGGTGGTCACGCCCGGGCGGGCGGACGAGGTGAGGAAAGCGCCGACATCATGGAGTGAACCGCGTGCGATCCACTCCAGCGCCACGACGAGCACGATGGATGCGACCGTCAGATTGGCAAGCGTATAGGCCGCGCCCGAAAGCTTCGAAAGGCTCCTAAGTCCCGCAGGCGAAAAGACGAAACCAGCCTTTTCGGAAGCCGTTGTTTTTGGCGCCGAATCTCTCAAACCTGTTACTCCGGTATTGCAGGCGGCAGCACCGATCCGGGGAGGTGAATCGGGCGTCGCAAAAGTGTCATGTAACTGTCACATAAGCGCGATGAATGCGACATGAACTTTGCGCAACCTGGCGGGCGCGGCGATAACCTTCGTGTGAACGCGGATACCTGTTCGCGCAGCCGGGTTGCGGCATGCAATTGCCGCGTTGCGGAGCGGCCACGGGCGCGGTATTGAATGGGCATGAGCGACAGACACGATATCAAGAACCATCTCCGGATTGCCGTCGGGCAGTTCAATCCGACTGTTGGCGACGTGGCGGGCAACCTCGCCAGGGCGCGTGAGGCGCGGGCCGATGCGGCGACGCAGGGCGCCGATCTTCTGCTTCTGACCGAGCTGTTCATATCCGGCTATCCGCCTGAGGATCTGGTGCTGAAGCCGGCTTTCCTGAAGGCTTGCCTCAAGGCTGTCGAGGAATTGGCGGCCGAAACCGCCGATGGCGGGCCGGGCGTGGTTATCGGTTTCCCGCGTCAGGGCGAGACGGGCCGGCACAATTCGGTGGCGCTTCTGGATGGCGGCAAGATCATCGCGTTGCGCGACAAGATCGACCTGCCGAATTACGGCGAGTTCGACGAAAAGCGTGTTTTCTCCGAAGGGTCGATTTCCGGGCCTTATAATTTCCGCGGTGTCAGGATCGGCATTCCGATCTGCGAGGAAATCTGGAACGATATGGGCGTGTGCGAAACGCTCGCCGAAAGCGGGGCGGAAATCCTGCTGGTGCCGAATGGCTCGCCCTATTATCGCGGCAAGCTGGATGTGCGCCATCAGGTGGCGCTCCGGCAGGTGATCGAAAGCGGCCTGCCGCTGGTTTTCGCCAACCAGCTGGGCGGGCAGGACGAGCTGGTGTTCGACGGCGCAAGCTTCGGCTTTAATGCCGACAAGACGCTCGCCTTCCAGATGAGCCAGTTCGAGGCCACGCTTGCCGTTACCGACTGGAAACGCACCGCGGATGGCTGGCATTGCGAAAGCGGGCCTTTCTCGAAAATTCCGGAAGGTGAGGAGGCGGATTACCGCGCCTGCATGCTGGGCTTTAGGGATTACGTCAACAAGAACGGTTTCAAGAGCGTGGTTCTCGGCCTTTCCGGCGGCATCGATTCGGCGATCTGTGCCGCATTGGCGGTCGACGCGCTGGGCGAGGAGCGGGTGCGCTGCATCATGCTGCCCTACCGCTACACCTCGGAAGAATCGCTGAAAGATGCGGCCGATTGCGCAAAGGCGCTCGGCTGCCGTTATGACATCGTGCCGATTGCCGAGCCAGTGGAAGGTTTTCTCTCGGCGCTTTCCGATCTCTTCGAAGGTACGGAAGAGGGCATTACCGAAGAAAACCTGCAGAGCCGCACACGCGGCACCATCCTCATGGCTGTCTCGAACAAATTCGGCTCGATGGTGGTGACGACCGGCAACAAGTCGGAAATGTCGGTGGGTTATGCGACGCTTTACGGCGACATGAATGGCGGTTTCAACCCCATCAAAGACCTCTACAAGATGCAGGTCTATGCCATTTCCAGCTGGCGCAACGCCCATGTGCCGCCGGGCGCACTCGGCCCTTCCGGCGAGGTGATCCCCGCCAACATCATCGCCAAGGCGCCGTCGGCTGAATTGCGTCCCAACCAGACCGATCAGGATTCGCTGCCGCCCTATCCGGTGCTGGACGATATTCTGGAATGCCTGGTCGAGAAGGAAATGTCGGTCGAGGAAATTCTGGCGCGCGGCCATGATGTGGCAACGGTACACCGGGTGGAGCATCTGCTTTATCTGGCCGAATACAAACGCCGGCAATCGGCCCCGGGTGTGAAGATCACCAAGAAGAACTTTGGGCGGGACCGGCGTTATCCGATTACCAACCGGTTCCGGGATCGGTGATTGCGGGGAGTGCGGCTAGGTTCGGCCAGCGCTCGGTTCACAATAAGCCTTCGTGTTTAAACGGACGGCGCGGAGAAAACCCCGCGCCGCCCGCTCATCTCAAATGACCTGCCCCACATCGATACGGTTGCCATCAGGGTCTTCAAACACAAAGGCCCTCAGGCCATATTCCTTGTCCTGCAGCCCTTTGATGATACGCAGCCCATGGCTCTTGCAAATCGCATGCAGCGCATCGACATCGCTCACCAGCATATGCGCCACGTTGAAGGGGGCTGCCTTGTGGGCCGGCTGCAATGTCAGGTGCAGTTCGGCATTGCCCTGTTTCAGGATCATGAAACCGACGGGATTGCCGTTTTCGAAGGTCTTTTCGAAACCAAGCACACAGACATAAAAATCATGGGCCTTTTCGATATTCCTGACAGGAAGCATTGCGGCGATCCGCCCAAAGCGGATGCCGTGATCGGCGATGGTATTCATCGCGGAACCTCGGATCTGGGAGAAACGGCAAGCGGTGCGGACGGTGCCGGGGCGCTGGCGTTTTTTCCGGTTTGAATTTGCAGGACGGTGCCTGCCGCCCTAGGATCATAGCCACGGCGGCGGCGGATGCAAATGGAATGTCTGCGCCGTTTCGGTCGGAACACTGACAAGCCCGGGAGGCAGAATGCGCAGCTCCATCGAAATCTTCAACATCCGCACCGGCAAGATACGGGTGGTGTGGCAGACACCTGAGCTGTTCGAGGCGCCGAACTGGTCACCGGATGGCAAATATCTGCTGCTGAACAGCGAAGGGCTGCTTTATCGGCTGTCCCTTGCCGGTGATGTTTCGCCGGAAAAGGTCGATACCGGCTTTGCCACGCTCTGCAACAACGACCACGGCATTTCGCCCGACGGTTCGCTTTATGCCATTTCCGACAAGGTGGAATTCGGCAAGAGCGCCATCTATCTGCTGCCTTCGGCGGGCGGCGCGCCGCGATTGATGACGAAGAACCTTCCTTCCTACTGGCATGGCTGGTCTCCCAACGGGAAAGGTTTTGCCTATTGCGGCATTCGCGATCAGGTTTTCGATATTTATTCCATGGACATAGACAGCGGTGTTGAAACACGCCTTACCCATGGTGAAGGCCGCAACGACGGGCCGGATTATTCGCCGGATGGCGCGTGGATCTATTTCAATTCCAGCCGCACCGGGCTGATGCAGATCTGGCGGGTGCGGGTGGATGGTTCCGCCGTCGAGCGCATTACCGACAGCGCCTATGGCGACTGGTTTCCGCACCCGTCTCCGAAGGGTGACAAGGTGGTGTTCGTTTCTTATGACGGCGATGTCTTCGACCATCCGCGCGATCTTGATGTGCGGGTGCGGCTGATGGATATGGATGGCGGCAATGTCGAAACGCTGTTTGAGCTTTTTGGCGGGCAGGGCACGATGAACTCCCCCAACTGGTCACCGGATGGGGATGAGTTCGCTTATGTCAGATATTTCCCGGTGGGGTGATGCGGTTCTGACGAGGCGGTGTACCCTCTTCCGTCATGCCGGACCTGATCCGGTATCCAGCCAGCCCAAGTCATTGGGCTGAAAGGATGCCCTCCGCCGCGTGAGAGCCGCGTCGGCTGGATTCCGGCTCAAGGCGGAATGATAGAGGTGAGGAGCACGGTCATATTGTCGCGCGGCCTTGGCGATACTTGCGTTCGCAAGCCTTTTTGCCCATAGCTTTACCAGTCAGGTGCCCGCCCTTGCGGCGGGAGAATCGGGAATCCGGTGAGAGACCGGAACGTGCCCAACGCTGTGAGGCGGATGCTCTTTTTCTCATGCCACTGAAGCAATTCGGGAAGGCGAAAAGGGGCGGATGAAGCTTAGTCAGAAGACCGGCCTGGCAGGATAGACCGAACCGCGCGGACGGCGGCAGGTTGCTGAAAAAGTGCGTCGTCGCTGCAAACCGGCATGGTTTCGGCACCGGCGCGCCCGCATTGTTGGGGATAAACGATGCCGACCGAACCGCCTCTAACCACGTCGCCTGACGTTAACCCATTTAGTCACGCGCTTTCGCCCGCCCGCCCGTTTTCCGGGGAGGAGCGCGAGGCGATCTACCGCGCCATCGAGACGCGGCGCGATGTGCGCGACCAGTTCCTGCCGGACCCGCTGCCGGATGATCTCGTCGAGCGCCTCCTGAAGGCGGCGCATTCCGCACCTTCCGTCGGTTTCATGCAGCCATGGAACTTCACCCTCGTCACCGATGGCGCCGTGCGCCAGGCGGCATGGGTGGCCTTCAGCCGCGCCAATGAGGAGGCGGCGGCGATGTTTGCGGGGGAAAAGCAGGCGCTTTATCGCAGCCTGAAGCTCGAAGGCATCCGCAAGGCGCCGCTCAGCATCTGCGTCACCTGCGATCCCACGCGCGGTGGCAAGGTGGTGCTGGGCCGCACCCACAATCCGCGCACGGATGTCTATTCCACCGTCTGCGCCATCCAGAACCTCTGGCTCGCCGCCCGCGCCGAAGGCATCGGCGTCGGCTGGGTCAGCATTTTCCATGACAGCGATGTTCGCGCCATTCTCGATATCCCCGAGCATATCGAGATCGTCGCCTGGCTGTGCCTTGGGCGGGTCAATGAGCTCTATACCGAGCCGGAACTGGCGGTGAAGGGCTGGCGCCAGCGTGTGCCGCTGGAGGAACTGGTGTTTCGCAACCGCTGGGGCGGGCGGTGAGATAGGTAGAACGGTCTGTGAGTGACGTGGGGCCTTGCCGCTTGTTTCTTCTCCCCGCCGGGGAGAAGGTGGCCCGAAGGGTCGGATGAGGGGGCACGCTCTCCGAATATCTCGACCCTTGTCACCTCATCCCGCTGCCGCGGACTTCTCCCCGGCGGGGAGAAGAAACAAGTGGCATCCACTCGCTCCACAACGCATGTCACTGTTGCGGCTGAATGCCCTTCAATGCCGGGTTCTTCAGGTCGATCCGGCCCGTCTGGTCCGGCAGGAATTTCGGGCCGATAACGCGCACCCTGGCGTCGTTCGGATCGTAGTCGCGCTCGGGCACGGGCTGTTCCGGCGGCTTGGCGGCCTGTTGCTGCTCGGCGGGTTTCTGCGGCTTGTCGCCACTCTTGTCACCTTGGGGTGATGGAATGGTGGTGATGCTGGAATAGGGCTTTTCGGATTCCGGCCGGGCGGCTTCTTCCTGCTTTTGCATGTCTTCGTGATAGGCCGCCATGTTGCAGGCGCAGCCGGGCGCTTTCGTCGAGGAATTGCGGTAGGCGAAGGCGGTCGGCAGGTCTTTGTAGGGTTTGCCGGTTTCGGCGGAGATCATGTCGGCGGTTTCCTGATCCGCCATGGAATGGAAATAAAGCTCCGTCTCGGTTCCCGGGCACATTTTCTGGCATTGTTCGGCCTGGGCGCGGAAATCGAGCGGCGAGGCATTGGAGGCGATCGGGAAGAACGAGCCGTCGCAGGTTCGCACGCACAGTGTGCGAAGCCCACCCTCGGCGGCGGCGTTGGGGTAGGGTGAAAGCCCCGCTTGTCCCGGTTCGTTGCCATTTTGCCGGAAGGCATCGGGATAACGCGTTACATCGGGCGCCGGCGGCAATTGCGCGTTCGTTTCCGGGGCGGGGCTGCAGCCATTGGCATCAAGGGCGGCGAGAATGCGCTGGCGTCTGATGTCGCCGTTGTCGCTGCGCGCGGTTGCCATGGCATCGTCACGGTCGCGGATGATGGCGTCCCGTTCGCTCTCCGCCTCGGCGAGCGCATCGCCGATTTCAGCGCAGAGGCCGGCATTGGGATTGCCATAAACAGTGACGCTGCCTGACGAACAGCCATAACCGCGCAGATCGTTCCTGATCTTGCGGATCACGATGTTCTGGCGCGCGAGCGCATTGGCGTAACGCCGCACCTCGGCCGTGTTGCCGACAACGCGCGGCGGCTCGCGCAATTGCGCATAAAGCGTATCGCAGACCTGATCCGCAAAAGCGGTGGCCGGGGCCATGAAAACAAGGGGAAGCAGGAGGCCGATGATGCGGCTGCGCCGGGTCAATTGTGCGATCCGTTCGATGTCCCCGGCCGGTGGCAGGGGCGTTATACTTCACGAAATCCGTGTTTCAGGAAGATAACATAAGCTGTTGCCGCAATGCGGCAACAGCCTGTTCAAAATTGCGTTAATGCGGCCTCTATCACACCGAAGGGTGCGAGGCCTGCACCACGGCAA
The DNA here is from genome assembly GCA_017744915.1 of Agrobacterium tumefaciens. Taxonomy (GTDB): domain Bacteria; phylum Pseudomonadota; class Alphaproteobacteria; order Rhizobiales; family Rhizobiaceae; genus Agrobacterium; species Agrobacterium tumefaciens_I. Next base: position 410,025 of record JAGIAH010000004.1, on the reverse strand, counting down.
AGGCCGCCATGTTGACGACGCCGCGCGAGGTGACGCTGGGCGACAGGATATGGGCGGGCAGGGCCGTGCCGAGCAGGATCGGGCCGACATGCAGGCCCTCCGTCAGCGTGCGGGTGACGCCGAGCGTGATGTTGGCGGCATCAAGGTTCGGGAAGACCAGCAGGTTCGCTTCACCCGTCAGCACGCTGTTTGGCATGGCGCGCTTGCGCAGCGCTTCCGACAGCGCCGAGCCGCCCTGCATTTCGCCGTCCACTTCCAGTTCCGGTGCGGCTTCCTGCACGATCTTCAGGGCGCGGCGCATCTTGCGGGCGCTTTCGGAATCGCGCGAGCCGAAATTGGAGTGGCTGGCGAGTGCCACCTTCGGCGTGATGCCGAAGCGGCGGATTTCCTTGGCCGCGAGAATGGCCATTTCCGCCACTTCCTCGGAGGTCGGGTCATAGTTCACGAAAGTATCGGTGAGGAACAGCGCGCCCTGCTGGGTGATGAGCAGGCTGAGGCCCGCAAAGGAACGCACGCCTTCCTGCTTGCCGATGATCTGGTTCACGTCGCGCAGGTGGCGGTCGTAGCGGCCTTCGATGCCGCAGATCAGCGCATCCGCTTCGCCACGCTTCACCGAAAGCGCGCCGATGACGGTGGAGTTGGTGCGCACGATGGTACGCGCCGCTTCCGGGTTGATGCCGGCGCGGCCGACAAGGGCGAAATAATCATCGACATAGTCACGGTAACGCGGATCGTCTTCCGGATTGACCACCGCGAAATCTGCATGCGGGCGGATGCGCAGGCCGAAGCGCTTCAGGCGCGTTTCGATGATCTGCGGACGGCCGATGAGGATCGGAATGCCGGTGCCTTCTTCAAGCAGCACCTGGGCGGCACGCAGCACGCGCTCGTCTTCGCCTTCGGCAAAGATGATGCGCTTCTTTTCGGCGGCCTTGGCGGCGTTAAAGACCGGCTTCATGATGAAGCCCGAGCGCCAGACGAAACGGTTCAGCTGGTCGAGATAGGCTTCGAAATCGGTGATCGGCCGGGCGGCGACACCGCTTGCGGCGGCGGCACGGGCAACGGCCGGCGCGATGCGCAGGATGAGGCGTGGATCGAAGGGCGAGGGAATGAGATAGTTCGGGCCGAAGACCGGCGTTTCGCCGCTATAGGCCCTCGCGGCCACTTCGGAAACTTCCTCGCGGGCAAGCTCGGCGATGGCCTGCACGGCGGCCATCTTCATTTCTTCGTTGATGGTCGTCGCGCCGCAATCCAGCGCGCCGCGGAAGATATAAGGGAAGCAGAGAACGTTGTTCACCTGGTTCGGGAAGTCCGAACGGCCGGTGCAGATCATCGCATCCGGACGGGCCGCACGCGCCGCTTCCGGCATTATCTCGGGATTGGGGTTGGCGAGCGCGAGGATCAGCGGATTTTCCGCCATGCGCTCCAGCAGTTCCGGCTTCAGCACGCCGGCGGCCGAAAGGCCGAGGAAGACATCGGCGCCGTCGATGGACTCAGCCAGCACGCGCTTGTCGGTCTTCTGGGCGTAGACTTCCTTCCACTCGTCCATCAGCGTGTTGCGGCCGTCATAAACGAGGCCTTCAATGTCGTGAACCCAGATGTTTTCCTTTTTCGCGCCCATGGCGACAAGCAGGTTGAGGCAGGCAAGGGCAGCAGCACCCGCGCCGGAGGCGACGATCTTGACGCTCGCGAGCGACTTGCCGGCCAGTTCCAGCGCATTGGTGACGGCGGCGGCAACGATGATCGCGGTGCCGTGCTGGTCGTCGTGGAAGACGGGGATATTCATCTTCTCGCGCAGCTGGCGTTCCACCTCGAAACATTCCGGCGCCTTGATATCCTCAAGGTTGATACCGCCGAAGGTGGGCTCCAGCGCTGAAATGGTCGACACCATGTCATTGATGCCGGGGGCGTCGATCTCGATATCGAAGACGTCGATGCCGGCGAATTTCTTGAAGAGGACGGCCTTACCTTCCATGACGGGCTTGGAAGCAAGCGGGCCGATATTGCCGAGGCCGAGCACCGCCGTACCGTTGGAAATGACGGCGACGAGATTGGCGCGGGCGGTATATTCCGCTGCGGTTTCCGGGTTTTCATGGATGGCGAGGCAGGGGGCGGCAACACCCGGCGAATAGGCGAGCGCGAGATCGCGCTGGTTGCCGAGTGGCTTGGTGGCCTGGATTTCCAGCTTGCCGGGGCGCGGATAGCGGTGGAAAAAGAGCGCCTGTTCCTCGATGTCGGCCTTTGCCGTGTTGGCGGGCGTGTTGTTCTTATCGTGAGAGGTCATTCTTCCACCGTCATGTCTGGTTCAATTCCGGCCCTCTGAATACAACAAACTTCCCTGCGGTACAGCCGTTATTTACGGGCATCTTATGCAAATGCGGCCACGGCTTATTCGCGTTTTCGTGAAGGCTTTCGTCATATTCCCTATAAAAACCGGCGTCTGTCATGTTGCTGCAACACGAGTCTGGTTCTGAGAGGTAAGAAAGCCGCAGGGACGCAACCGAACAGGGGGATGAAATCCGTGGCCGGTCAAATCGAAACCAGACAGTTCAGAACGCTTTTCATTTCGGATGTTCATCTCGGCTCCAAGGCGGCCAAGACGGACTATCTGCTCGACTTCCTGAAATATCACGAGGCCGAGACGATCATTCTCGTGGGCGATATCGTTGACGGCTGGCGCCTGCGCCGCAGCTGGTACTGGCCGCAGGGCTGCAACGACGTGGTGCAGAAGCTGCTGCGCAAGGCCCGCAAGGGCACGCGCATCGTCTATATTCCCGGCAATCACGATGAATTCCTGCGGGAATTCCCCGGCATGCATTTCGGCGGCATCGAAGTGGCCGAACGCATGATCCACGAGGCGGCCGACGGCAAGAAATACCTCATCATCCATGGCGACGAGTTCGACGTGGTGGTGCGCAATGCCCGCCTGCTCGCCTATCTCGGCGACTGGGCCTATGATGCGGCCATCGCCATCAACATCGCCATCGCCGCCGTGCGCCGCCGCATCGGCCTGCCTTACTGGTCGTTTTCGGCCTGGGCCAAGCTGCAGGTCAAGCACGCGGTCAACTTCATCGGCGAATTCCAGCGCGTGGTGGCCGACGAGGCGCGCCGCAACAATGTCGACGGCGTCATCTGTGGCCATATTCACCATGCGGTGATGGAGGACATGGACGGCATTCGCTACATCAATACCGGCGACTGGGTGGAAAGCTGCACGGCGATTGCCGAAAATGCCGATGGCAGCTTCGAGCTGATCACCTGGATGCAGACGAGCGGTGCTTCCGAACATGTTTCGGGAGAAATGGAGCCGGTGGAAATCCCGGGCCTGATTGGCAAGCACGCGGCTTGAATTGCTGCTTGATGGGGGCGGTTCATCGCCAGGCGTGGCCCCACTCTCTGTCGTCATCCTCGGGCTTGTCCCGAGGATCGGCAACCGATCGATTTTACGCGACGTGGATAGATCCTCGGGACAAGCCCGAGGATGACGCTGAATCTGCGGCAAAGTGGGTGGTCGTCTTGATATGATGCTGCATGGACCGCTTTGACGGTCGGCGCAGTGTTTGCACGCGAAACCCGAACGTCACCACTACTCCCATAATTCCGGCCGGGCCGGACAAATCAGCGCCTTCATAGACGAACCGCAGCTAGCTCATATGGAGCGAGCTGTCACCGCTTGTTCTTTTCCCCGAGGGGGAGAAGTCCGCGGCAGCGGGATGAGGGGGCGAGGGTAGCGATATCCGGAGAGCGAGTTTCCTCATCCGATCCTTCGGGCCACCTTCTCCCCGGCGGGGAGAAGAAACCAGCCGCGACGTTTGCATCCCTTTCCCTCCGATATTCTGGGTTTACCCCCACAATTCCGGCCGCGCCGGATAAACCAACGAGCCCTCATAGACCAAGCCGGGCTGCCGGTCCTCAGCCAGCAGCAGCGGCCCGTCGAGATCGGCAAAGGTCGCGCCTTGAGCGGCCAGCACGGCAGGTGCCATGCCGAGCGAGGTGCCGAGCATGCAGCCGACCATGATGGTGAAGCCGAGCCGTTCTGCTTCCGCCTTCATGACAAGCGCTTCCGTCAGGCCGCCGGTCTTGTCGAGCTTGATGTTGATCGCGTCATAACGGTCGCGCAGGCCGGCGAGGTCTCTCGTCGAATGCACGCTTTCGTCGGCGCAGATCAGCACGGGATGGTCGATGCGGGCGAGGATGGCGTCCTTGCCGGCGGGCAGGGGCTGTTCGATCAGCGATATCTTCAGTTCGGCGGCCAGTCCCAGGTAATATTCGATATTCCCGTCGTTCCAGCCTTCGTTCGCATCGATGATGATGCGCGCCTCGGGCGCTGCGGCGCGCACGGCCCGCAGGCGGGCTTCGTCATCGGCGGTGCCGGTCTTGATCTTCAGGAGTGGGCGGGCGGCATTCTCGGCGGTCTTCGCGGCCATGGTGTCGGGGTCGGCAAGCGAAATCGTATAGGCGGTGACGAGTGGTTCAGCCGTCTGCCCGAGAACCTGCTCGGCGGCACTCTTTCCGCTCATCTTCGCTTCGAGGTCCCACAGCGCGCAATCGACAGCATTGCGGGCGGCACCCGGTTTCATCACCTGCTGCAATGCCTGCCGTGTCAGGCCGCCGGCGATCCGCTCCGCCATCGCCTCGATATCGGCAATGACGCCTTCGATGCTTTCACCGTAACGCGGATAGGGCACACATTCGCCTTTGCCGGCAAAGGAACCATCGCGGATGGTGCACGTTACGACATCCGCATGCGTGCGGGTGCCGCGTGAGATGGTGAAGCTGCCGGCGACGGGGAAACGGTCTGTTGTGGCTTGAAGGTAACGGGGCATGTTTTTTCACTTCTGATTGGGCGGCAAAAGACACATGACGCCAAATTTATCACGAATTGTCGGCGGTCACTGTGGCCTGCCGGAGACCGAAACGTTATGAAACCTTTAAGATTCTCGTGACGGCTGCACTCGCTCGGAGCATTATGCAAGAACAGGACCCACGGCAACAGGCGAACCCGGCCGCAATCACCGAAGGCGACACCGTCTCCGGCGGCGGCTTGCGTTATGTCATGAGCGGCTCGTGGCGCAACAGCAATCTCTCCGGCGTTTTCCACACTCTCGAAAAGATCGAAAGAACCAGATCCGCCGGCTCGGTGGAGATCGATCTTTCTTCCGTCGAGGCAATCGATACGACGGGTGCGTGGATCATCCAGCGTCTGCGGAAAGACCTCGAGAAAAACGGCGCCACCGTGACGGTGACGGGCAATGACCGTATCCAGGAGGTCATCGGCCAGTTGCCCGAAAAGGTGGATATGGAGGTCGAACCCGCTGCCCGCGAGGGGCTGGTCGAACGTATCTTCGCGCCTGTTGGCAAGGCCGTCATCCAGAACGGCGCGGATTTTCTGGCGGGTATGTATATTCTCGGCTCCGCTGTGCGTGGCGCCCAGATGAAGCTCGGGCGCGGGCGTGGCGTGTCGCCGGCGGCGATCGTCAACCAGATCGACCATATGGGCGTGCGCGCCGTGCCGATCATCATGCTGATGTCGTTCCTGATCGGTGCGATCATCGCCCAGCAGGGCGCGTTCCAGCTCAGATATTTCGGTGCGGAAGTCTTCGTCGTCGATCTCGTTGGCATTCTGCAATTGCGTGAAATCGGCGTTCTGCTCACCGCGATCATGATCGCCGGCCGTTCCGGCAGCGCCATCACGGCGGAAATAGGCTCGATGAAGATGCGCGAGGAAATCGACGCGCTGAAGGTCATCGGCCTCAACCCGGTGGGCGTGCTGGTGTTTCCGCGGCTGGTGGCGCTGACCATCGCGCTGCCGCTTCTTACCATTCTCGCCAACTTCGCCGCCCTTTTCGGCGCGGCCGTCGTGGCGCTGCTTTATTCCGGCATCACTTTCGAGGTGTTCCTGTCGCGCCTGCACGGTGCGGTGGAGGAATCGACCATCGCTGCGGGCATGATCAAGGCGCCATTCATGGCGCTCATCATCGGCATCGTCGCGGCGGTGGAGGGCATGAAGGTGGGCGGCTCGGCGGAATCGCTCGGCCAGCACGTCACCTCCTCGGTGGTGAAGTCGATCTTCGTCGTCATTCTGGTGGATGGCCTTTTCGCCATCTTCTACGCAGCCATCGATTTTTAAGGGGGCCGCGTTGGAGAAACAGGACCAGACACCGCAGCAGCAGACCAGAACCGGAAAAGACGGCAAAGAGGTGGTGCTTTCCGTCGAGGGCGTGACCGTCGGTTTCAACGGCCGGAACGTGCTCGAAAATCTCGACCTCGATGTCTATCGCGGTGAAATCCTCGGCTTTATCGGCCCCTCTGGTGCTGGCAAATCCGTGTTGATGCGGGCGATCTTGCGGCTTCTGCCGCGGCAGGCGGGTGCGATCCGCATTCTCGGTACTGACTACGACAGGGCAAGCGAAGACGACCGCATGATGCTCGACCAGCGGCTCGGCGTGTTGTTCCAGCAGGGCGCGCTGTTTTCCGGTCTGACGGTGAAGGAAAACATCCAGCTGCCGATGCGGGAATATCTGGACCTGCCGAAGAAGCTGATGGACGAGCTTGCCTATCTCAAGATCGAGATGGTCGGCCTGAAGCCCGATGCCGGCGACAAATACCCATCCGAGCTTTCCGGCGGCATGATCAAGCGTGCGGCCCTTGCCCGGGCATTGTCGCTCGATCCCGACCTCGTCTTCCTCGATGAGCCGACATCCGGCCTCGATCCCATTGGGGCGGCGGAATTTGATATGCTGATTTCGCGCTTGCGTGATTCGCTCGGCCTGACCGTTTATATGGTGACGCACGACCTCGACAGCCTGTTCTCCGTCTGTGACCGCATCGCGGTTCTCGGCCAGAAGAAGGTGCTGGTGGAAGGGACATTGCAGGACATGTTCGCCTGCGACGACCCGTGGGTGCAGTCCTATTTCCGCGGCAAACGGGCGCGCTCTGTCGTTCTTCCGGACGGCAAACATGAAAATCCGGTGGAGTAACGAGAAGCATGGAAACCAAGGCGAACTACACCATAGTCGGAATTTTCACGCTGATCGTGATCGCCGCCGCATTCGGCTTCGTTTACTGGATGGCGGAATTCGGCCGTGGCGGCCCGACCGCGCAGCTTGTCGTGCGCATTCCGGGCTCCGCCAACGGCCTTTCCGTCGGTTCTCCCGTGCGCTTCAACGGCATTCCCGTCGGCACCGTGCGTGGCCTTGCCATCGACCGCGATGACCCGGCCTATTCCATCGCCTTTACTGAAGTGCAGGCGGATGCGCCGGTTTTTCCGTCTACTCGCGCCGTGCTTGAAATTCAGGGCCTGACCGGTGCCGCCTATATCGAGCTTTCCGGCGGCAACAAGGATGGCGAGCGCATTCTGCAGAAAGCCGTCGAAAGTGGCGTTCCCGCCGAGCTGACGGCCGATCTTTCCAGCGTTACCAACCTGCTTGCCACGGCTGATAAAATCCTGAAGCGCGCCGATGGTGCGATCGGCGAATTGCAGGGCTTTGTGCAGGATGCCCGTGGCCCGTTGACGCAGACGGTGCGTAATGCCGAGAAATTCTCCGATGCGCTGGCGGCCAATTCCGACGGCATCAAGAACTTCATTGCAAGCTTGAGCTCGCTTTCCACCACCGTGCAATCGGTCTCGGTGCGCCTCGACGGCACGCTGACGGCCATCGAAGATCTGGTGAAGGCGGTGGATGCCGGCAAGATCGATTCCATCCTTTCGAATGTCGACAAGGTGACGAAGGATGTCGCTTCCGCCTCCAGCGACATTCAGGGCATCATGGAAACCGTGCAGAGCACGGCGCGCAATTTCGAGGCGGCGAGCACCGAGGTGCAGACAGTCGTGAAGCGCGCGGATGAGCTTCTTGCTTCCGTCGATCCCGCCAAGGTCAGCACCGTGGTGGGCGATGTTTCCGCAGCGACCGCCGATGCGCGTGACGCCGTGGCGAACTTCAAGCGGATTGCCGATGATGTGGGTGCGCGCCGCGCCGATATCGATCAGGCGGTTTCCGACTTCACCGAGATGGGCCGCAAGCTGAACCTTGCCTCCAGCCGTGTCGATGGCATTCTCGCCAGGGTGGATGGCATGCTTGGCACTGACGATGCCAATTCCCTGTTTGCCAAGGCGCGCGAGACGCTGACCTCCTTCAAGGCGGTGGCCGACAATCTCAATGCCCGCATCGGGCCGATTGCCGACAATCTGACCCGCTTCTCCAGCTCCGGCCTGAAAGATTTCCAGGCGCTGATCGGCAGCACGCGGGTCACTGTCGACAATCTCAACAATGCCATCACCAATATCGACCGCGATCCGCAGCGGTTGATTTTCGGCGGCGAAACCGTGAAACAATATGATGGCAGAACAAGGCGCTAAGAGGGGTATCGGCCAATGAGACTATCGATGAACGGCCAAAAACGCCGCGCCCTCCTTCTGGCTCCGCTATTTGCCGCCTTGATGGCAGGCTGTGCAGGTGCGCCGACGAACGATACCTTCGATCTTTCCGTATCCTCGGCGGCGGTAGCGCAGGGGCCCTCGCTGAAGAGCCGGCAATTGCTGATCGCCGATCCGACCGCCCTGAAGGCGCTCGATAGCGAAAACATCGTGGTGCGGCTTTCCGGCTCGGAAGTGCAATATCTCGGCAATTCGCAATGGAGCGACCGCCTGCCGCGCATGGTGCAATCCAAGCTAGTGGAAGCCTTCGAGGATACCGGCAAGCTCGGCGGCGTCGGCCGGCCGGGGCAGGGGCTGGCTATCGATTATCAGGTCGTGACCGATATCCGCGCCTTCGAAATCGATACGGCAAGGAACATCGCCAATATCGAAATGTCGGTGAAGCTCCTGAACGACCGCAACGGCACGGTGAAGGCGCAGGAAGTGTTCCGCGCCAGCGCCCGCGTCAGCGGTTCCGGCAACGCCAATTTCGTCAAGGCGCTCGACCAGGCCTTTGCCGCCGCCACCCGCGACATCGTGGCCTGGACGCTGAAATCGCTTTAAGCGCCCGGCAGTCATTGCCGTCACGAGAAACCGCTTTATGTTTGCGCAGGACCGGTCGCCGATCGGTTTATGCGTAATGTTGCCGATCCGTGAGTTCGTGATGCGATTTCTGCTGCTGCTTTGCCTTATGCTTTCCGCACTGTCCGGAACGGATGCCGCCACGGCGGCCGGTCTCCGGTTGGTCGATGTTCCAGCCGCGAATGGCAAAGCCGCCATGAAGGCTGCGGTGTGGTCGCCCTGCGCGGCCGCGCCGGGAGAGGTCAGGATCGGCCCCTTCCTTTTGCCCGCCGTGCGGGATTGCCCGATCCCTCACGGGAAATATCCGCTCGTTGTCATCTCCCATGGCTTTGGCGGCACCTATTTCAGCCATCGCGACACGGCGGCGGCGCTGGCGGATGCCGGCTTCATTGTCGCGGCGATCAATCACCCCGGAGACAACGCGCTTGAGATGAAGAAGGCGGGTGAACTTTCCGCGCTGACGAGCCGGCCGGCGGATATTGCCCGAGTGCTGGATCATCTGCTCGCAGGCTGGAGCGAAGCCGGTTCCATCGATGCCGAGCGGATCGGCGTCTTCGGATTTTCGCGTGGCGGTTATACAGCGCTGGTGCTTGCCGGCGGCATTCCCGATTTTGCCAATGCCGGGCTGCCCTGTCCTGACCCGCAGGCGCCGATTTGCACGCAGATGCGGCAGAAGACGGCGTTGCCGCAGCACGGTGGTCAGGACAGGCGCGTGAAGGCTGTGGTCGTTGCCGACCCGTTGAATGCCTTTCCCGGCGCGGGCGACCTGAAGGCCATCGCGATCCCCGTCCAGCTGTGGAGTTCGGAACAGGGCGGCGATGGGGTTGTGCCGCAGGATATTGCAAGGCTGCGCGACGATCTGCCGGTGAAACCGGATTATCGGATGGTGAAAGGGGCAGGGCATTTTTCGTTCATTGCCCCTTGCCCGCCGGAGATGGCAAAAGCCGCGCCCCAGATTTGCAGCGACGCGGCGGACTTCGATCGGGCGGAGTTCCATCGCGGTTTCAACGCCGATGTCGTCAGTTTCTTCAAGGCGTCGCTGCGCTGAACCGCTCTTGGCGGACGCGGAAGCCGTCGATCAGGCGGCGTCCTGCTGCGATTGCCATTCCGGCAGCGGGAAAACCCGGTCGTAGCTCCAGTTGAAGACAAAAGCATAGACCACGTAAAACAGCGCAAACGAGATATCCATCACCAGCGCGTGTGCAAGGCTGATATTCAGATACCAGGCGATGAAGGGCATCAGCACGATCAGGAGGCCGAGCTCGAACAACACGGCGTGGGCGACCCGGATGGCCGGGGTCTTCAACGTCGTGCCCTTCAGCCGCTGCATGGCATGGTCAAAGCCAAGATTGTAGACATAGTTCCAGATTGTGGCGAGCGTGGCGCTGACGAGGCCGACGATACCGATATCTTCCATCGGCATGCCAAAGAGCAGCGCGCCCAAGGGGATGACGAGCAGAAGGCCGATGATTTCAAAGCTGAGCGCGTGGCGGATACGATCTTGCAGGGAACGCATTTCATTCTCCGGTATGTGACCGGGCCGTCCCGCATGCTGTCGCCAATATGGCCGAGGTCGTCCTCGCGCTGAGGTATATAGAGCTTTTGGGCGGAATTTTCAAGCTTGGGGCTGAGGGCAGCCGCTGTCACGGGGATGGTACCGCTTGTTTCTTCTCCTCGAGGGGGAGAACGTCGCGGCAGCGGGATGAGGGGGCGAGGGCAGAGATATCCCTTGAGCGAGCCCCCTCATACGACCCTTCGGGCCACCTTCTCCCCGGCGGGGAGAAAAAACAAGCGGCAGCGCCTTGGCCTCTCTTGGGGAAAGGGCGAGGGCTGCGGGAACAAGACCCGTGCTTTTTCGTTATCGCTCATGGAAGGAGGCGTGCCATGCAGCAGAATTCCTCTGGAGGAAGAACGATCAGGGCCGCCAACACGGCGAAGGTTTCGACTTACACGCCAAGCCTCATTTCCCTGAAGGGAAGTTACGTGGCGATGATATTTCGCAGGCCGCTTTGCCGAAATCCGCTGGATGTGCGGAAAAAATAGGGCGATGACAGTGCCCTTTCACTTGGCTGCACATCGATGACGACTGCCGAAATGATGATGAGCTTTAGATGTCTCTAAAGTGTGATTTTCAATCCGGCGCGTCTCCACCTAGACTGGAGATTGCCACAAAAGCGAAGGGAGAATGACATGAAATCAGTTCTCATTATCGCCGCTGTCTTTGGTTTTTCCGCCAGTGCAGCGCTTGCGGAATGCGCAGGTCATGAAAAGATCAACGCTTCCGTTCCTGCCGTAGACCGTGAATTCAAGACCGCAAGCATCGTGCCGCCGACAGAACCCGTCGACAAACCCGTCGTCATCCTGAAAAAGACCGACCGCCTTCCGGCTGCGGTTGCGACGACCGGTGAGCCCGAAGCCGCAATGCAACGCATGCAATAGGCCGGAACAACAACCTCTTCATTCAGAAAATCCCGTGCGTGAGGTGATCCGCACGGGATTTCGCTTTTTGAAAAACGGGAAGCAGGAACGTCTTGCGGTGAGGCCTCTTGCGAGCCTTCTCCGGCATTTCCATGGCAACTAGCTATCGAGTTTGAGCGACAGCTGCTTCGGCCCCTCGTTCTTTTTGAGAACATAGAGCGGCCGGGTGATGATGACTTCCGTTCGCCGCTGCAGTTCGCGGCGCCGTTCAAGCGCGCGCTCACGCATGTCGCGCGAGCGGGCCACGACGGAAAGGGCATTTTCTATGGTTACGTCTGCTGTGTTCATCGCTGACCTCCATAATGTTCACTTTATGTTCTCATTATTAGGGGCTTGTGTCAACACTGTGGCAGGGTGGCCGGCGAGCGATGTGCCCGTGGAATAACAAGCCTCCGGGTGCGACCGGCTGCACCGGGTGTTGCCCGTCGCACAGGACCGGCCGCACCGGAACATTGTTACGGCGCAAGCCGACGCTTCCGACGGGCGACAGGGACGCTCCGGATCTCTTCGATCGATTTTTACGATGATTGTCTCGACGGCGCGGGCGCTGATCCGCCCCGGCTCGAAGATGTCAGGAGAGGGGACGTTGATCCGGCGCGGGAAGGCCGCCGGCGGACATGAGGTCGGTGAGATACTCGCTGGCGAGTGCAACGATGGCAAGGGCGGCCTGCTGGCGGTTCCAGCCGGCATGTTCCGCTTTTTCGATCAGCCCGTGAATGGAAGGCTCCAGCGCGAACTGACACTCGGCCTGGTAGTCCATGGTGTCGATCGAAAGCGACGGGGAATTGATTGCGGCCCGCATCGTTTGGTCTCCCTGTTTTCCGTCATGCCCATCATACGCGAAACGCAAATCGGAACATGCACATTCAGAGGCCGGTGATATCGGGTATGCTCTACAAGGCCCGTACATCACTGGCAGCGAATCCCCCAGCAGGCGGACGTTAACGGCAAGTCTTGATGGCTGTCAACGAGCCTGCGGCGGCGATGACCCCGCCAGACGCATTTTCAGAGCCTTCCATTCCGAAAAGGCTTTCGCCTCCAGATCAGCAGCGCCATGACATAAAGCGCAAAAATCACGAACCAGGTGACGGGCAGCACCATGAAAAGCGCCGCATAGGCGCAATTTCCCTCAAAACAGGACCCGAGAAATCCGGAATCGGCCAAGGCCGCCGACAATAAAAATGCACATACCCCGCTCCCGACCGCGCCGAGGACGAAAATCAATATGTTGACGATCAATCTCATGGTCCCGATCATAAGGATGATTGAGACAGCTTTGGGGAAAGGCCGTCAGTGGAAGGCCGATTTCATCCTTCGTGGGACGCGGCGTTGCGCTGCCGGCGGTGGCGACGACATTGTGCGCGAGCTCTACCAAAGGCGAAACGGGTCGCATAGGCAACAAGGGTTCATTCTATGCTTTAAATAAGCATCACAATAACTTGTTATCTATTGGGAAATTTGTGGATTATGAGGAGCTTGTCTCTCCGCCCCCCACTATGACTGTGCCATGCTCACATACCTTCTTTGCGGATATTCATCGGGGGAATGGTTTAGAGTTCTGCGCAAGATCGAGGGCCCCCTGACCAGGCGGAAGTCCAGATCCAGGGCCGTGTAGCCGATCAATAGTCCTGCCCAACACATGAAGGCGGGATTGACGTCGAGTTCTTCGAAAAGATAGCCGCAGGTCAATGTCACTGCCACGTAGAGGAAAAAACGGATCTTACGGCGGCGGAATATGAGATAGGCGACGGAGCCCAATACGAAAATGCTGATGAGGACGCCGGCCGTGAAGGCTGTCGAGATAAAGCCATTGTGAGGGCTGCCGAAATGGCCAAGCGCGTTCATTTCGGCCACTCTGGCACTAAGCCCTATGCCGAACGGACTATTCATCGCGACCTGCACACCATATCCGAGTGATTCCAGCCGGTCGAAAACGTTGGAGGCTGCGTTGTCATCTTCAACGAACCGTTTCGCAACCGCGCCTTCGATCAAGCCGAAAAGACCGAGCGGAAGAATGATCGACAATAAGAACGCGCCGAGGGCGGCGTATAAGGCCGTCAGCTTGAGTTTTTTGTTCGACAGGGAGTGGGTGTAGGAAAGGATCGAGACCAGAAGGACCGTTCCCATGCCGGATCTGTTCAATGTGGCGCTGAAAGAAATTATGTAGAGAAGAAAAAACGAAGCAAATATAAGAAAACTCCGGCGCTTTTCCGCCAGATATGCCGCCGCCGCCGCCGCAAGGGCAAATACCGGCCCGGCCTCGTTGCCCTGGGACCACAGGCCTCCGGCTTTCTCGAAACGTATCAGTGAAGCATTGACGTCGCCCGTTGCTGCGGCGTCTGCCACGGCCTGGTAGTCAAATTCGAGAGCCAGCCCGAACCTCGAAAGGGTAGAGGGGCTATAGAGATCGAACAGCAGACACATGACGGTTGCGCCGAAACCCAATAATACGCCCCAGCAGAATAGTTCAAGGCAATCCTCCTTGAGTAGGGCGAAAGTAAATGGCAGGAAATACAGGATGTATAAAAACGTAAAAATCGATGAATAATGTTCTCCGTCCGCTCGATTATACGACAATAGCAGAGCTATGAACAATGTCATGACTATGGGCGTCGTGTGGATCAGGAAAAGTGTGGAGTTGATTATTCTGATGTAGACCAGATAAATGATGGGCAGCGTGGTTATGACGATGATGTCGGTAATTCTTAAAAAAGGAACACCGAAGGCGGTCGGGATCACGTTGAGCTGTGAAAAGAAACCAAAAGCCAGGACGAAACACTGGATCAGAAATCTGGGGCCGACTATCCTGCCGGGATAGTAGGGCATGGCGTTGACGAATGCGGGCATCCTGCTTGCCAGCCGTCGATTGTGGTGCTTAGATTGTTGCACGAGATTGAATCTCTCAATTATTTATAAGAACGTCATCAAGCTAAATTAGAGAATATTTTTTCTTTGTTCATTCGTAAGCGGGTGAAATCCGCATCGATTTCCGACATGTCGGCGTCAGCGCAATATTCATTTTGTCCCAATATTTTATCGTAAATAAAAAACTAATATACCGAATGCGTGGTCTACGACCAGATGGGTATTTAATTTATTTAAGCTAAGAGGCGATTTTGATTAAGAATCTCCATGTCCTTAGGGCTGTCGCGGCGCTGATGGTCGTATATGTCCACATCGGCCCAGAAATGCGTCAGGTATATGACAATTTCCCCATGCTGGTTTCTGGTAATGCCGGCGTTGACATATTTTTTGTTCTGTCCGGATTTCTTATGGTGTTGACCACCGAGCAATCGAAGCTGACGCCACTGGTATTTTATTTCCACAGAATAGCGCGAATTGCTCCCCTCTATTGGGCGATAACGACTGTAATATGCCTCGCTTATCTTGCGGGGATGAAGCCTATCGGGGTGGTTGATCTGCCATTCGATCTTGTCTTGCGGTCGTATCTGTTTCTGCCTGTCGAGCGCGATGGGCTGTATCAGCCGATAGTCTATGTGGGCTGGACCCTGATCTATGAGGTCTTTTTCTACTTCATTTTTGGTGCATTTGTAAGTCTGAAGGACAGGGTCCGCGCTTCCGTCATGGTAACGGGCATCATTCTCGCATTGGTCCTGCTGCCGTTTGTCCTGAGGATAGAGAATTCCACGTCTGCCTGGTTTTACACCAGGCCGATCATGCTGGATTTCGTGTTCGGCATCTGGCTCGCGCGCCTTTCCATGAGGGCCGATCTGCAACGCCTTCCCGCTTCCGTGTCAATTGGAGGGATATTGGCGGGGATATTGTTGATTGTGCTGCCGGACATCACGCCGATACCGCAGTTGGACGGTTTCATCAGGCCGCTGACATGGGGTGTGGGCGGAAGTCTCATAATCCTTGTGCTGATCGCTCTGGAGCGGCAAGGCCGGACCCTTGATTATCCGTTCCTCATCACAATTGGCTCGGCGAGCTATGCGATATATCTCACGCATCCTCTCGTCCTGCATCTCGTATCGAAAATTGCGTCCCGTTTTGTCGATTTCCCCGTGATCTTTGCGGCGATGACATTGATAGGCGGGCTGGGGCTGATTTTGCTGGTTGGGGTTATGTCGTGGCGTCTGTTGGAGGCGCCAATGCATAAGCTCATGCGGAAATGGCTGTCGATCTATCTGCTTCGCGCCAACCGGGGCGAAGCGACGGTTCAGCTAAGGTGAGACTGTCAGGCAGATCTTTTTTGCAAGCGCCTTTGCCAGGGACTGATTGGCTGCGGGGCTGAGATGGAGGCCGTCGACCCATTTGGTGGCAACATCGGCCAGGGCCTGCGGCGCCTCGACCAAAGCCATGTTCCTTGCCTGCGCGGTGTTGCGGACGACGTCCCGGTATCGCTCCACGCCCGCGTCTACCGCGTTATCAGCGATCGGCGGAGGCGTGACAAGAATGACCTTGCTGCCTGCCGAGATACGGCGGTCAATCAGGCTCTGCAGATTTGCATGAAACTCTTGCGTTGTGAGGGTTCTTTCCAGTTTGCCGAAATTGCCGGCATCGTTGGTGCCGTACATTAGTACCGTCAGGTCGCCATTGCTGGAGGAAGCCCACCGTTTAATTCCGTCAATGCTTCTGTCTCCGGGGAAGCCATGGTTTACGATCTGGACGCCGGGCAGGGATTTTCCCACTTCTTCGGGGTAGGGGGTACGGCTTCTTCTCGCCCATCCATTGTTGATTTTCGGTGCCCCGTTCATCTCGGCTTCGTCGAAGCCGTAGGTGAGGCTGTCTCCTTCAAAAACGATCTTCGAACCCGGCTTCAAGGAAACCTGTTCGGGCAGGCATGTTGCGGAAACCGGGGTGGAAAAGAAAATGGCGCTCCCCATCGCGGCTGCGGCGGTGGTGCGCAAAAAAGCTTTTGGCTTCATATGTTAAATCCGTTATACCTTATACAGTATATTTTTCAGGATATTTTAAATGATATTTAATTTGCAGGTTTTGAGAGCGGTTGCCGCTTATCTTGTTTTTTTTCATCATTTTGTTCCAAATCTAACACCCTATTTCCCCAATGCAAAGAGCTATGAGTTCGGCGCCGCAGGGGTCGATATATTTTTTGTATTGAGCGGTTTTATTATGGTCGTCACGACTTTTAATAAAGAGAGCGATCCTTTTCGATTTATGCTGAACAGAATTGTTCGCATCGTTCCCATGTACTGGATCGTAACGCTTTTTGTTGTTGCTTTGTTTTTGATAGGTTTTCGCCCTGTCGGCGTGATGGAGCTGCGCGCGGATTATATATTCAACTCGCTGTTTTTTATACCGTTTACGCGCAACGGTCTGTGGGAGCCAATTCTGTCGGTGGGATGGACGCTGAATTACGAGATGTTCTTCTACGTTGTCTTCGCCTCTCTCCTGCCAATAAAGAACTTCCTCCTCAGGATTTGCTTCCTTTCGGCAGTTCTGGCGATTTTTGTCGCTTCCGGCGAAGTTCTCCCGCTCGGATATATGGCATATTACGCAAAGCCGATAATACTGGACTTCGTCTTCGGGGTCGCCATCGGAGCGGCATATCTTTTGACCGGAGCACGGTGGTCGGACAATAAGGCCGCCGCGGCTGCGGGTTGGTCTTTCCTGATTTTGGGCGTGGTGCTGATCGCGGCTACGGGCTTTGGCCTGGGGCTATCTCACAGCACCGGCATATTCCGGCCTCTGAGCTGGGGCGTGGCTGGATTTCTATTGGTGTCCGGATGTGTGTTGCTGGAGAAAAACGGATTTCGTCTAAAGAACAAATGGATTATCGAGCTTGGTAATGCCAGCTACTCAATTTATCTCATACACAATCTGCTCATTCAAACATCCGCCAAAGCTGTCAATGCGCTTTGGGGTCCGGGCATCCTTTCGGTAGCCCTGGCTGCCATCTTGGCCCTGTTCGCCACGACGCTGCTGAGTTTGATGGCCTACCGCTTCGTCGAGGCTCCGTTAAATCAAGCCTATCGCCGTAGAAGTGCCTCCGCACCAAAAGCGGAAGCGGCGGTTAGTCAGAACGGGTGATTTTTCACTCTGTCATGAAAGGTATCGCTGGCGTTCGACGAGCGCCGCAGCTTGGCAGAGAGGTTTTCTGTGGGCGGCTTCAGTGGGCGCTCACAGCCGCGTTTCGCGCCTTTTGATCAGGAGGGTGCGTCCGCTGCATCCGTGCCGCCGAGGGGCGGGAACATTGCTATGGCGAGTTGCTGGCGCGAGGGTGCGGACCTTGTCGCCAAAGGCGGATTTCAAGGTCATTTTATTCCAGGCTGCAGGGGAAAAATTCGAGCCGCTTTGCGGCTGAATTAAACACTAAGTGTTTGGAAAGATTGGTGGGTGATGTAGGGCTCGAACCTACGACCCGCTGATTAAGAGTCAGCTGCTCTACCAACTGAGCTAATCACCCGACCGGCACCGTGTGGCGGTGTGAGGGGGGCTATAAAGGGGAAGTTTGGGCTTGTCCAGCGCGGAAATGAAATTTCTTCGATTTTTATGACGAAAAAATTTCAGTCGCGCTGGAAAAGCCTGAAAATCCGGGGTTTTACGGATTTTTCTTTTTGGTCATCCGCGCCTGAAGGCTCTGCCGATGGCGATGAGGATGCAGGCGCCGACGAAGCCGGCGATGAGATAACCGAGCCAACCCTGTAGAGCGATTCCAAATACCGACAGGATGGCGTTGGCGACGATCGCGCCGACGATTCCAAGAAGGATGTTCATGAAAACACCCATATTGCTTTTCATGAATTGTTCGGCGAGCCACCCGGCGACACCACCGATGATGATGGCTGCGATCCAGCCAATGCCAGCAGATTCCATGATTTCCTCCCATGTTGCTGCATAATCGAAGGTGATGATTCTCGTGGTGAAAAGCAAGGTAAACTCCTGAAAACCTCGCTTTATGCGGGTGGTTTTCCGCGCGGCAGGCGCTAAATAGCCTGATGCGGCGTAAAGAGACGAAAGGCATGGATGTGCGGTTGATGGTCGGCGGATTGATGGATGGCAGGCGGGTGTTCGGCGAGCGGGCGGGCGCTGGCCGGCGAGGTGGCGGCATGGCCCCGATACTGGCCGTTCTTTTTGCCCTCTTCAGCAGCCTCTGGGTGATGCCGGCTCTGGCGCAGGAAACAACGACGCCGGCAACGCCGGGCGCCATCCAGGTCTCGACGGTCGAGCAGGCGAGATCGGATCTCGAAAAATGGAAGGCGGATATCGCATTCATCTCGGGACAGGTGGAGGCGGGCGGACGCGACGATGTCCAGCTCGTCGACCTCAAGGGACGGGCCGATGGCATCGCTGCCGATGCCGCCGCCGCCAATGCCAAGCTTCGGGCGCGGCTGGACCAGATCAAGACCCGGCTGGATGCGCTGGGTGCGGCGCCTGGTGAAGGCCAGCCACCGGAGGCGAGCCTCGTCACGGAGGAGCGGAACCGGCTGACGGCGGAGCGCGGCGAGTTGAATGCCATGGCCGGCGAGGTGGAGGCCACCGCCAACAACGCCGCGCAGATTTCCAACAATATCACGGCGGTGCGCCGGGCGCTTTTCGCCGCCACCCTGTTCAAGCGCACGGAAGTTTCCGCCCAGACGCTTGGGGATGCGTCTTCCGCCTTTCTGGCCGAACTCACCAACCTCAACAATGCCTTCAGCAACTGGGCGGCCTATGTCTGGAATTACAAGCGGCTGCCGATGTTCGGGGCCGTGATGCTGTCGATCATGGCGGCGCTGCTGTTTCTGGTTGGCGGTTACCGCTTTTTCGGCAGCCGCATGGACCGCCGCGCCTTTACGGGCGAGCCTTCCTATCTCAGAAGGCTTTCGGTGGCCTTCTGGTCGACCATGGTGCAGTCGCTGTCGTTGTTCCTGTTTCTCGTCACCTCGGCCTTCTTCCTCGACAATTTCAACGTGCTGCGGTCCGACATAGCGCCGATCCTGTTCGGGGCGATGGCGATCACCGGTTTCGTTTATTTCGTCTCGCGGCTGAGCTATGCGATCTTTGCGCCGACACAGCCGGAATGGCGCCTGCTGAAGGTATCGAACAAGGGCGCGCATACGCTGTCTTCGGCGGTGCTGCTGATGGCGCTCGTCAATGGTCTCGATTACCTGTTCGGCACCATCAGCGAGACGCTTTATTCGCCGCTGATCGTCACCGTCGCCAAGAGTTTCGTCGCCTCCATCATCATCGGGCTCATTCTGCTCACCGTGTCGTTCCTGCGGCCGATGATCGGTGAGGGGCAGGATTACGACACCGGCAACCAGCGCCTGCCGCGCTGGCTCGTCATTCTGTTGCGGGTCGGCGGTTTCATCCTCATCGGCGCCTGCCTGACCGGTTATGTCGGTCTTGCGCGTTTCCTCGCCACGCAGATCGTCGCGACCGGCGCGGTGCTGGCGACCATGTATATCGGCATTCTCTCCGGCAAGGCGATTTCGCGGCAGGGCGCCTTTGGCGAATCCCTTGCCGGGCGTTATCTCGCGCGGCGTTTCGGCCTTGGGCCGGTTGCGCTCGATCAGGCCGGTCTTGCCGCGGGGCTTGGCATCTATGCCGTGGCGCTTGCCTTCGGCGTACCGCTCATCCTGTTTTCCTGGGGCTTCCAGCCGGGCGATATCGAAAGCTGGGCCTATCGCCTGCTGACCGGCATTACCGTCGGCAATGCCTCCATCTCGCTGATCGGACTTTTCGGCGGCGTTCTCGTCTTCGCCATCGGTTACATCATCACCCGCTGGTTCCAGAAGTGGCTTGATAACAACGTCATGGCGCGAGGCCAGGTGGATGCCGGGGTGCGCAACTCGGTCAAGACAGGCATCGGTTATCTCGGTATCGCCGTTGCGGCGATCTTTGGTGTCTCCTCCGCCGGTCTCAACCTCTCAAGCCTCGCACTGGTCGCTTCCGCCCTTTCGGTCGGTATCGGTTTCGGTCTGCAGAATATCGTCTCGAACTTCGTCTCCGGCCTCATCCTCCTGGTCGAGCGTCCCTTCAAGGTGGGCGACTGGGTGGTGACCGGCACGACGGAAGGCACCGTCAAGCGGCTTTCCGTGCGCGCCACCGAGATCGAGACCTTCCGTGGGCAGTCGATCATCGTGCCGAATTCGGAATTCATCAATTCCTCTGTCGGCAACTGGACACACCGCAACCGCATCATGCGGGCGGAAATTCCGGTGTCTGTCGCCTATGATTCCGATCCGCAGCAGGTGATGGATATTCTGCTGGAGCTGGTGCGCGCCCAGCCGCCGGTGCTGCGTAATCCCGAACCGCATGTGGAATTTCTGCGTTTCGGCGATTTCTCTCTGGATTTCGAGCTGCGCTTCCACCTTGCCGACCTGTCGAACGGGCTTGCCGTGAAAAACGCGCTGCGCATCGCCATTCTCCACCGCTTCCGCGAAGAGGGCATCGCCATCCCGTTCCCGCAGCGTAACCTCAACATCCATGTGGAAGGCGACGCCAATCCGCAGATGCTGGCGGCGCTGCTTTCGGAAGAGGGCGACAAGGCGGTGGTGGCCCATACGGGGGCGGCGGCGCCAGAGAAAGAGCCATCGAAGAGCGAGAAGGCGGCTGAGCCGAAGGAGAAACCCGGCGCGAAAGCGTAGTAGGCTGTTGCTTGAGGATCCCGAGTCCCGGGCAGGGGCTCGCCGCCTGTCACCTTCTCCCCGCGGGGGAGGAGGTCGCGGTAGCGGGTGGTGGGGGCTAGCGTCGGGATATTCGGCAACGTGGCCTCCTTATCCGGCCCTTCGGGTCACCTTCTCCCCGGCGAGAGAAGAAAGGGGTGGGAAGCCTTTCACCCGGCATGCCGTCATTTTCACGCCTGTCGCAGCACCCTATGGCCATGTCGCAATCAGGCGGCTGAACAACCCGCAAGCGCTTCATATTCCTCCCATCCAATGTCGGCGGAATAAGGCAAGGCCGGCGCTTTTCAGGGGTTCTGTAAATGAAGACACATGCACGGGCGGTGGTGATCGGTGGCGGCGTTGTCGGCGTCTCGACACTTTATCATCTTGCCAAAAAGGGCTGGAGCGATAGCGTTCTCATCGAGCGCAAGGAACTGACCTCGGGCTCCACCTGGCACGCGGCCGGCCTCTTGCCGCTGTTCAACATGAGTTACTCGGTTGGCCAGATCCACAAATATTCCGTGAAGTTCTACGAGGAGCTTCAGGAAGAGACCGGCATGAATGTCGGCTTCTCCAAGGTTTCGAACATCCGTCTCGCCCGCACCAAGGATCGCTGGGACGAATATATGTATTATGCCGGCATTGCCGAGACCATCGGCGTGCGTGTCAACATGCTGACGCCGGAGCAGGTGAAGGAAATCTGGCCGCTCTGCGAGACGGACGGCCTGCTCGGCGCGATCCAGCATCCCGACGACGGTTATATCCAGCCCGCCGACCTGACGCAGGCGCTGGCCAAGGGCGCGCGTGACCGTGGCGCCACCATCTACCGCAACACCACCGTCACCGCCATCGAGCAGCTGGAAGACGGTCACTGGAAGGTGACGACGGACAAGGGCGAGATTATCGCCGAACATATCATCTCCTGTACGGGCTCCTTCGCCCGCAAGACCGGTGAGATGGTCGGCATCAACATCCCGGTCATTCCGGTCGAGCATCAGTACATCGTCACCGAGCCGCATCCGGCCATTCAGGAACGCCGTCGCCAGGGCTTGCCGGAAATGGGCGTCCTGCGCGAGTCTGACTCGGCCTGGTACATGCGCGAAGAAGCGGGCGGCCTGATCCTCGGTCCTTACGAAGTCGGCGCGCCGGTCTGTTATGTCGACGGTCCCTCCGACGAAAGCGAATATGAGCTGTTCCAGGAGGAGCTTGACCGTCTGATGCCGCATATCGAAACCGCCATGGTGCGCGTTCCGGCCTTCGGCGAAGTGGGTATCAAGAAGGTCTATAACGGCGCGATCGCCTATACGCCGGATGGCAATCCGATTGTCGGTCCGGCTCCCGGCCTGAAGAATTTCTGGCTGAACGAAGGTCACTCCTTCGGCATCACCGCCGCCGGCGGTGCCGGCTGGCAGCTTGCGGAATGGATCGTCGATGGCGAGCCGACGCTCGACCTGATGGGCGTCGATCCGCGCCGCTTCGGCCCCTACGCAACGGAAGGTTACCTCATCGCCAAGAACGAGGAAGCCTATGCCAACGTCTTCACCATGCATTACCCGGACGAAGAGCGCTCCGCCGCCCGTCCGCTGAAGACGACACCGGTTTATGATCGCCTGAAGAAGCTCGGCGGCGTGTTCGGCTCCGTCTATGGCTGGGAGCGCGCCAACTGGTATGCACCGGAAGGTTATGCGCTGCGTGAGGAAGATCTCGGCGTCGGTGCCGATGTCATCACCAACCACAATCACGCGCCGGCGCTGGAAGACGGCCGCATCGTTGAAAAGTGGTCGTTCCGCCGTTCGAACTATTTCGAACATGTCGGCAACGAGGTGAAGAACGTTCATCAGAATGTCGGCGTGCTCGACATGTCGGCCTTTGCCAAGATGGAGGTTTCCGGTCCCGGTGCGCGCGCCTGGCTCGACAGCATTCTCGCCAATGCGGTGCCGAAGAAGCGCGGCCGCATCGCACTTACCCATCTTCTGACGCCGAATGGTGGCGTGAAGGCGGAATTCACGGTCTATGAATGGGCGCCGGGCCGCTTCTACATGGTTTCGGCCGGTGGTCTGGAAGCGCACGACCATGACGTGCTGCGCCGTCTGGCACCGACCGATGGCTCCGTGGTGCTGCAGCCGATCACGCAGAAATACGGCGTGCTGGTGCTGGCCGGTCCGAAGTCGCGCGATCTGCTGAAGAAGCTCACCCGCACCAGCCTGGAGAACAAGGATTTCCCCTGGCTCACCGGCAAGCAGATTTCCGTCGGCGTGGCGACGGCGCATGCGCTGCGCGTCAACTTCGTCGGCGAGCTTGGCTGGGAGCTGCACCATCCGATCGAGATGCAGAACTACATCTTCGACAGGCTGATGGAAGCGGGCGCCGAATTCGGCATCAAGCCCTTCGGCATCCGCGCCATGGTCTCCATGTCGCTCGAAAAATCCTACCGCAACATGGGCCGCGAGCTTTCCGTCGAATATAACGCCTATGAATCCGGTCTGGATCGCTTCCTGCGTCCGGAAAAGGACTTCATCGGCCGCGACAAGCTGGTGGCCTATAAGGAAGCCGGCGTGAAGTGGGTCTTCTCGACGCTGACCGTATCCGGCAATACCGATGTCGATGCGCGCGGTTCGGAAGCGATCGTGGATGCAAACGGCGCGCTTGCCGGCCGTGTCACCAGCGGCGGTTTCGGCTGGCGTATGGGCAAATCCATCGCGCTCGCCATGCTCAAGCCGGAATATGCGGCTGTCGGCACCAAGCTTAAAATCCGCATTCTCGGCACGTCCTATGATGCCGAAGTGGTGGAAGAAAGCCCGTTCGACACCGATAATGCGCTTCTGCGCGCATAAGACCATTCCCCTCCCAAAGCTGGAATACGGCCCCTTGCGGGCCGTATTTCCGTTTAAGTAAGCATGTGCTCAACTGGCCTTCCGGCAAAAGTGTTATTAATCATTCTGAAAAATGCGGCTGCTATCTTTCGCTGACATACGATGGGGGATCGGGGCAGAATGAATTTTCTAGGCATCACGGGCATGCAATATTCTGGCGTGCCTTTCAGCAATAACCGCATTTTGCTGGCGGAAGACAGCAATGTGTTCACCCAGATGGTGAGCATGCGCCTGAAGGAGCTGCTGGGCGTTACCGTGGAAGTGTGCCGCAACTTCGAGGAGCTGCAGGCCTGTTACGAACATTCTCCCGAACCGGTGACGCTCGCCATTTCCAACATCAACCTGCCGGGGGCAGAAAAGGGTGAGGCGCTGGAATATCTGATCGATCTTTCGATCCCGACCATCGTTTTCACCAGCACCTTCCACGAAGCGACGCGCGAAACGCTGATCGCCAAGGATGTGGTCGATTATATTCTGAAAGATAATATTTTCGCCGTGGACATGCTGACGGAATCCGTCTGTCGCTTCCTTACCAACCACCGCCATCATGTGCTGATCGTCGATGACAGCCCGACGGCGCGGGCGCTGCTTTCAAGCCGGCTGAAGCGTTATAATTTCCGCGTCAGCCTGGCGGATAGCGGTGCGAAGGCGCTCGATATATTGAAGGCCAATCCCGATATCGGCCTTGTGGTGACCGATTACAACATGCCCGACATCGATGGCTTCGAACTCACGCGGCGCATCCGCACGGTGCGCGGGTCGCATGAGCTGCGCATCATCGGTGTTTCTTCCTCCACCAACCGGCTGCTTTCGGCGCGGTTCCTGAAGGCGGGCGGCAATGATTTCATGCTGCGGCCCTTCATCGACGAGGAGTTTTACTGTCGCGTCAACCAGAACCTCGATACGCTGGTGCAGATACAGCTGGCCAAGTCCGGCGTAAGGCCGGCGGCCTGAGAGGAGGCGGCTTTGGCGGGCCTTTCGACCGTCAAAGCTGCGATTCCAATGGCAGGAAGCGCATGATGCCTGCGACGATGCGGCGGCTGATGGCTGCGTCGGGTTCGCGCCGGTATGTCTTCGTCCGCCCCTGTTCTTCCGTCGTCCAGACAATGCGTTTGCGGCTGTCCACATCCAGTTCGAAGCTCATCGTGCGGCGGATTTCCCCGGTGAATATCTCGTCCATACGGGCGACCAGCGGCGGCGAATTGAACACGACACCCATTTCGGTGTTGAGCGAAGCGGAGCGCGGATCGAAATTCAGCGAGCCGATATAGCCGGTCCTGCCATCGCGGGTGAAGGCCTTGGTATGCAGGCTTGCCTGTCCCGAGCCGCGTAGCGTGAAGTTCGATTGATCCGCCTGCGCGCGCAGCTCATGCAGGCGTACCCCGCCAAGGAGAAGCGGTTTGCGATAACGGGCGTAACCCGCGTGAACGGCGGCCACATCCGTTGCGGCCAGCGAATTGGTGAGGATGGCGAGCGATACGCCGCGTTCGGCGAGATCGAGAAAAATCTCCATGCCCTCCCTGCCGGGAATGAAGTAGGGGGAGGTGATGTGCAGGCTTTCGCCTGCCGCCTGCATCAGGGGCAGCAGACTTTCCATCAGGAAATTGTGGCCCTTGCGGCGTTTGCCTGCCGCCTTTTCCGGCGGGTCGGCGAGAATATCCGCCGTATCCACCCAGTGCAGCCGGTCCGACATCAGGAAATGATCACGGCCATATTGGCTCTCCACCCGCTCCAGATAGGGTTTGGCGGCTTCGCTTTGCGGCAATGCGTCCAGTTCGTGCCGCAATCTGGCAAGCTTGTTCGGTCTGCGCGCCAGCAGCGAGCGTACCGGCACGGAAACGGCGCTGTTCCAGTAATCGTCGAAGATTTCGGTGGCGTCGGCGACGATCCGGCCGAAACCGAGAATGTCGAAATCGTGGAAATTCGCCCGCTCGGCGGCATCGAAATAGGCATCGCCAATATTGCGCCCGCCGACGATTACGGTGCGCCCATCGGCGATCCATGCCTTGTTGTGCATGCGGCGGTTGACGCTTCGAAAGCGCAGCACCAGTTCGACGCTCCGATGCAGGATGTTTTCCCGCGCCCTCGTGGGGTTGAACAGCCTGAGTTCGATATTGGAATGGCTGTCGATGGCGTGGAAGATTCGGTCCGAGATGGACACGCCAAGATCATCGAGCAGCAGCCGTACGCGCACGCCGCGATCGGCGGCGGCGATCACCTCGCGCATCATCAGCCGCCCGGTCAGATCGGCATTCCACATGTAATACATGAGATCGAGGCTGCGCCCGGCGGCCCGTGCAGCCGCCACGCGCACGGCGAAGGCATCCAGGTTGGAATGCAGCAGGCAGAGCGCATTCTTCTCGTTCCAGCCGTTCCTGATCGATTGCCAGTGCCTGTCCAGCGCGGTTCCTTCCTCGGCGACGGGCAGGGCGGTGGAGGGGCGCTTGGGAATGGCCTTTTCCCGCTGTTTGCCGATGACGACGAACAGGCTCGGCCCGATGACCAAAAGAAGAATGACGATGAAGACCGTAAATGCAGTCACTTGTTTTGATCGCTCCCGGCCCGAAGCCTATCAGGCCGGATGAAAACGCGCGAGGGGATAAAGCGTTCACGGCATCTCATGCCATGGGAATGAAAAAGGCGCGTTTTTCACGCGCCGAAAGAGCTTGCGAATGACATAAGTGTATGCTTATGTGTCGTCATGACAGAGAATGATATTTTCCGGGCACTGGCCGATCCGACGCGCCGTGCCATTTTCGAAAAGCTGGCGGACGGCGCCATGAACGCTTCTGCCTTGCGTGAGGGGATCGAGATAAGCCAGCCGGCCATGTCGCAGCATCTTTCAGTGTTGCGCGGGGCAGGGCTGGTGGTTGAAAGGCGGCAGGGCCGTTTCGTCAATTACGAGGTCGATCCGGAAGGGTTGACGCGCATTGCTGCATGGCTTGGCAAATATCGCGCTTACTGGCCGCAGCGCATCGAGGCTCTGAAGCTCCTGCTGAAGGATATGGATCAATGAACAGGCAGACACCGGAAGCGCCGGCAAACGGCATCGAGCTTGAATATGATCTGGACGAGCCGCCACAAAAGGTCTGGCGCGCAATCAGTATTCCGGCGTTTCGTGAAAACTGGCTGCCGAAGGAGGCCTTGGCGGAACCGGATGCGATCGATATCAAGCCCGGCGAGGAGGTGCGCTACCGGCTGCGCGAGGATAATCCGCCATTTCTGGAAAGCACCGTCACCTTCAGGATTGCGGCGAATGCCCATGGCGGCACCAGCCTGCGCATCATTCACGACCTGCCCGTAAATACCGGCCGCATGACGAAGGCCGCCGCAAACCACAACGGTTCGCCGATCAAGCTCGCCGCCTGATCCGCCACATTTCCCGAATCTTTCAACCGACAGGAGTTCGCCGATGCGCGAAACGATGCAACTCGTCCCAATGGTAGTCGAACAATCGTCAAGGGGAGAAAGGTCTTTCGATATCTATTCCCGCCTGTTGCGGGAGAGGATCATCTTCCTCAACGGTGAGGTAAACGATACGGTCTCAGCACTGGTCTGTGCGCAATTGCTGTTTCTCGAAGCGGAAAACCCGAAGAAGCCGATCCATCTCTATATCAATTCGCCGGGTGGCATGGTGACCAGCGGTTTCGCCATGTATGACACCATGCGTTACATTCGCGCGCCGGTGCATACGCTGTGCATGGGTACGGCCCGCTCGATGGGATCGTTCCTGCTGATGGCGGGTGAGCCGGGCACGCGGGCGGCGCTGCCCAACGCCAGCATCCTCATTCACCAGCCCTCCGGCGGTTTTCAGGGGCAGGCGTCGGATATGCTCATTCATGCCGAAGAAATCAGGCAGACGAAACATCGCATGACACGGCTTTATGCCGAGCATTGCGGGCGCAGTTACGACGAGTTCGAAAAGGCGATGGATCGTGACCGCTTCATGACGGTGCAGGAGGCTCTGGAATGGGGCCTGATCGACCGCATTCTGGAAGTCCGCGAGGATGCGGCGGCTTAGCTTAGGCTGGGGCCTATTCGGATTTCCTGCTGACACTCGCGCCGGCCGGCAGCACTTCCAGGCTGCGCCGGGCAAGCTCCGCCAAGACCTCTTCGAAACCGAAGCGGGATGTCCAGCCAAGCCCGTCTACGGCGCGGGCGGGTGAATAGACCCGGTCAATGATCGCCGGCAGCGCCCATCTCCGCTGCGCGAAAGCGGCGGCGAGAGCCGGGGTCCGCTGCCGGAGAACGGAAGCGGCATCTTCGGCGAGGCTGTCGCAATCGTCAGCGGAAAACGGGGTGGTTGCCGATATGATATAGCGCTGGAAATCGTCTCCCGCATTGGTCAACGCCAGCACATGGGCATCGGCGACATCGCGGATATCGACGCCGCGATGCAGCCGGTAAGCTGCCATCACGTCGGCGGGCTCCGGGAAACTTCTGGACATGCGAAGCACACGTACCGCGAGGTGTTGGCCTGCCATCGCCTCCAGCACCTGCTCGGCTTCGAGTTTGGTGCGGTGATAGATGCTTTTCGGTCGGGGCGACGTGTCTTCGTCGATGAAGGTGCAGGATCCTGAAGAAACCGAGTGTCCGTAAAGCGCCGTGGTGCTGGTGAAAACGATCCGTTGTACGCCCGCTGCCATCGCTACTTCCGCCACCATGCGGGTTCCCTCGACGTTGATGCGCTGGAATTCCGCATCGGGAACGACGCCGACATGCGACGCATGCAGCGCCGCCGCATGGATCACCGCATCCGCCTGCTGGAAAGCAGAGCCTAGCAGTGCCTTGTCCGCGAAATCGCCGATGATACGGGTGGTGGAAAACGGGGAGCGATCGATGCCGATGACATCATGCCGGCCGGCCAGGGCACTAAAAATCGCGCGGCCGACCCGACCGGAGCTGCCCGTCAGCACTATCCGCATGATGTTGCCTCCACATCAACACAAAAGGCAGCGCCATGCGCTGCCTTTCAAGGATTTATCCGGATGATCAGATGAGAAATGTAACCGAATACTGGCCACTCCCGCTCTAACCCTTTGATACTTGAACCCACGAACCTCAAAGCACAAGTCCTTTTGGCCATCCAGGATGTCAAAATTGGCCAAAGGCATGGACCAAAAGAAAAGCCGGGATGAAACCCGGCTTGAATTCGCGTAAATTGTCTCGATGCCTAAAGTGACAATTGCTGATTGGGACTGCCGTGCGGCTGAGGTCCCGCCATTGAACGCTTGCTCTGCTCATCCGAAACGACCGAGTTTTGACGCATCATCAGAAGCCGCATTTCTATTGGATCGACTCGAAGGGCTGCAAGTCCGATTTCACTTTCGTCCCAGCCAACTTTTGAGAGTTTTTCAGAGCGGATCAAATTGATTGCCTCGATGAACGTGCATCCGCAACGCTTGATCGAAGTATGTAAATCGTGGAGTTCGCTCATGTCCGTGGAGTTGGCGACAGATCGAAGGCTCGCGAGTAGAGTGGTAACTTGCTCGGCCGGGTATCGAGGAATGATCCTGGCGCCGGGTCGCTGTTTCACTTTGAAGGATGGCTTCAAAAGGCCGCCGTTGATGAGCTGCCGACCTAATTTGCGCGTGACCCCAAGTTTAGTAACGACCTCTTTCTGATTAAATGTTGCAGCCATTTCCGTGACAATGCGGTCGACGGCTTGGGCTTCGATGAGATGTCTGCCTTTACCGCTTGTTTCACTGGGGAGCAATCCTGCGTCCAGCACGAGTTTGTTGAGGCGCTCGAACGGAATGCCGTGGGCTTTTGAGGCAGAGTTGATCGTGTGGAACTTTCTGGAAGTGATCGGCCCGAAGAATTCATCCCCGGGTCCGAGCGGGAGATTGTGAATAGCCACGTCACGCATGATATCTCGGATCGGGTCAAATGCAGCTTCGGTCGTCCGATGGGCAAGGGTTAGATAAAGACGACCGAAGATGGATCGCTGACCGCCGGAACCTTTCCCGCGGTGAAAATCATCCACCTGAGCCTGGAGGTATTGGCGGAATGCAGGTTCCCCTTCTTTAAGAAGATCGTAGCCTGCACCGCTGCTCTCTGACCATTCCCGGTCGCCGAATCCCGATGAGCGGAACAGGTTTCCGTGCAACAGAGATGCGCCCACAATTTCACAGAGGCGGATGGCGACATACAGGGGCAGGGAGTCAAGCCAGTCGGCACCAGACCTGCCGCCTTTCAACCTCTCCTCGACATATGTCTGAAGATTGTCCGGTTCCGCAGTTTCAGCAGACGCCATGAACCCGGGAATCCTGGAGGATTCCGCAGCAAGGTTGGCCGCAAAGTCATGCTGGAACGGCGATCTCGCGAGCTCAGCACTCGAGACGAGGCGAACGCCGTGCCCCTTGCAGGTGCGGATAGCGGAAACGTGCCAATGCAGGCGTCCGTATGCCCGAAAACCTCGTCGACCGCCGCAGCGATGTTCGTCCTCGCTCACGCAGAAGGGACAAAAACGAAACCGCAGCCTTTGCATCTCATGCCGGCTGAGCACCTGACCTGAGATTTGATAGACGTACTTGTCTCCGAGAATAACCCCCGCAGAGAGCGACGATTTCGGCATATCCAGAACTGCAGCGAAGGTCTCCAAATCTTTCTCCCGTCCAGCAACGATGCCTTGGAACTGAAGTTGAAGGTGGAAGGCGAAGGCGCGGGCGTTTTCGTAGCCACATGCCGCCGCAAGTCGCGAGAAATAGCTGGCGACGGTTTCGTGGCCAGCGTGGAAGGGAAGCAATTCGGCAAGCCTGCTCATTGTGGGCGAACTCCGTACCTGGTTGCATTCTTTCCCTTGGACCTCAGCCTTTCGGCTTCCCAGACCCGATCGTCGTCGCGGAGCAGGGCGGTTGCGGGGTCGAGTTCCTCCCAGTTGGCGGCGGTGAAGATGTTCTTGCTAGGCCTGCAACCTGAGAAGGAGGCGTAGGTCTTCGCAAAGTCATCGATCGTGACATGGTCACGATCTGCGTAGATGGCTAACTCGACGGCAGCCCGGATCATCTGGACCACAGACCCGAATTCGGCATCACAGGCGTGCATCAATCGCTTGAGGAACGTGCCCTTTTTGCTTTGCCGCGTGTTGGTCGTTTCCTCGTCGGCTTCTTCGATAGTGTCATCAAGCTTGATCCGGATTTCCATGCGAGCGTGTTCCTGCACAATCGTCTCCAGAATGCTTTTCACAAGGTCCGTCGTACCGTCTGCGTCGAGGGTGTCGAAGGGAACGACGGTGCGGCGATTGTAGAGCTGCTTTCGCGCGAGGAAGCTTGCCAGGGGCGCCACGCCTGCAAGGATCAATCTCACGGGCCAATCCGGCATCTGGGTCAGCGACTTGAACGCGTCGCCGATAACGGTTGCCTCGCGGACAGAAGCAGTCTCGATAGCGTTCTGGGCCTCATCGATGAACACCCACATGACCTTGTGAACTTTCAACAGTCGGCGAAACAGCAGCCAGGCCTGGTTCTCCTTGATGCCTTCCGGAGGCGCATGACCGAGCGCTTCGAGGCATGAGATAGCCAGCAGGCGAGGCGTACATGGTGACGGAGCATCGACAATGATGACGGGGTGGATCATAACGCCGTCGTCGTCCACGTAGGACTGCATCGCAGGAATGCTCCCGATATGCTTCATCAGCGCCGTGGTCTTTCCTGCGCCGGAACGCCCGGTGACGGCCACGATCCTCCGCTTGTCAGGCCTTCCGGTGATAGGGGTGAGAACGCTTGCAACCGACGACACGAGAGCAGCTCGCAGGGGCATGTCGCGATCGAGGATCACGTAGTGATCGTATAGTTCGGCGATCCGGTCTGCGATGGCTGCGCGGTTGTCACCGATCAGCCCACGGACGTGGTCGATGGCTGCCTGACTGCGCTTTGCGTCGAGGTTCTTGTCAAACATTTCCATGAGAATCTCCCTAGTTTTCAAAGATGTTGGTGGTGATGCGGCGAACGACCGTCGTCTCGTCGTCTAATGGCTCGTTCGGCTCGTGCGCATGTGCCTCCTGCTCCTGCTCGTGCTGCATGGGCATGGTGCCGAGCTGCGGACGTCCGCCTGCGTCGGCTTCTTCCCGAGCCGCCTTTGCGGACTTTTTCTTTGCGGCGTAGACAACGGGGTGAATGCCGAGAGCCGCGAACAGCTCGTTGGACGGGTGCCATTCACCCTCTGGACGGAATTCACCTTCGAACGGTTTCTCAAGGACGTCGAATGTGCGGTCCATGCTCTTCTCGAAGCGCTGGTAGTCCTCGTCGGCCAACACGGGGCTGAGCAGGCCGGATTCAAGACGAGCCATTTCCGCCTGGTTTTTGAGCCAGAGGAAGGTCGCCTGGAGGGTGCCGCGGGATACTTTGGCATTTTCGGCATTAAACAAACGGAGCTTCTCGGTTGCCGCCAGCCACTGCCAGATGCTTACACCCTCCAGATCCTGATGGACGCAAGGCACTTCGATCCAGCCGTCCTCGGTCCATACGGAGAGGCTGCCCAGGTTGTGATTGTTGATGCGGGCAATCACCGGAGTTTTGCCAACCCTTCGGCGAATCTTCTGAAGTTCCTTGCTCTGGAACTGCAAGCCGGCGCTCCGGATGCCCTTTTTCGAGATGGTACGCTTGATGTGCGTTCCAAAAAGATGCGTACGCAGCGCTCCGGTCGGGCCGGGCATCACGCCGTAGTCTCTGCTGAGTTCCAGCCAACGGTTCTGCGGCGTGGACCCGTTCAGTTCGGAATGCGGCGCGTTGTGGTACCCGTCGATGGCCCACCGAAGCAGGCACTCGGCAACCTGATCAGCAATCATGTCTGCCTCGGCTTCGGAGTCGTAGTCGCCCTTTTCGACAGAAGAACCCCACGTGCGTCCGTTGAAATAGTTGAACATCTGGTGCGAAAGGGTTCGGAACCAGCGCTCGATGAAGCCTCGCCAGGGTGCTTCCCCGGCGGGCGGCAAGAACAAGTCAGTGCCCATGTCGTTCACCGCGATCCGAAAAGAGCGGTTGGCAAAGTAGGCTGCGCTATCGACCGCGATAGTCTCGATAGTGCCACCCTGAATCCATGCGGTTGAGCATCCGAGACGGCGCGCGATATCGGTCTTGTCGCGGGTCGACATTTCCAGGACTGTCATTGCCGATTTGTTAGACGGCGGACGAGCACTGACGTAGAGCGCTGTCAGGCCTCTGCTGGCCACATCGATCCCCGCCGAGATCCACAATCGGATTCGCTTGACCTTGGCGCGCTCGGTCTTCGACATCGTTTTCCAGGCACCGATCATCGCCAGTACTGTGTGGAGGTCGGTTTCGTGATCATCGACTTCCACGCGCTCGCCCGCCCGGACGACGTCGATGCCGCCGTGCTCGGGTTGCCATTTGCGCTTGGCGGCTTCCTTGCCGTCGTGTGCAAGGTCGCGCTTCATTTCTGGCAGATCTGCATACCGATTGCGCAGCGTGCTCTCGCACGGAATCCTGAGTTGGTCGCCGGCACCGCGCGTTTTGTTTTCGGCCTCCATGGCGGTAACCATGTCGGCATGGATTCTTGCGAGGTCGGGATCGGTTCGCGAGCAGGCGGCGGCGATCGCAGCGTTAAGGTGAATGAGCTCGTCCGCTGTGAAATACTCCTGGCGCTCGTCGCGATACTGGTTCCGGAGAAAGACCGGATCGAAGTCGTTTTCTTCCATTGTCTGCATCCAGTTCTTCAATGTGGACGGGGTCGGTTCGACGAGGGTGACGGTCTTCTCCTTTGTGCGGTAAGTCGCCTTCGGCGAGTTCGCCAACTGGTGTGCGCGCCATTTCAGAGAAATGAGCGGGATCACCCGCAGAAGGGAGTCGCGCGACTTGCTGACGCGAGGCGGAAGCGGCATCCTATCCATGCGGGCAAGCCTGCACTTTTCCCTGTAGTCGGCCCGCATCTCGTAGAAGGACCGAACGAAGTACTCTCTTTTGAGGACCGTTTCCTGATCGCTCGGGTTCATACCGCTGAGTTTGTCTGCACCTTTCAACCGGGCGCGTGCCTTCGTTTCGGCGTAGAAGTCCTTCTCGATCGTCATCGGGCTGCCTGGACGGTTGAGTGCCTCCGTGATGTCGGCCTGGCTGAAGGTTACTGTCGCCTGGGTCTCATCCATGCGCTGGAGCGCGGCACCGTTTCGGTCGCAGTACAGGACACAATAGTCGATGCCGCGATCACGAACGCGGGCCTTGACGGGGAGGCGGTTGAACACCGGCAGCACGACGCCGTGCTGGAGCGAGAGGAGGGCGGGAAGGTTGGTTCTCATGCTTTTTCCTTTCAGGCTGCGTTGTGGTTGAAGGCGACGAAGGGGGCATCCACGAGCTTGAGGTCGGGACGGCTGGGCAGTAGGATTTCGTCGTGGATCAGGCACCAGACGGCGTTCCAGGCGGCCGCGGAGTCATCGAAGATGCTGGTCAGTGTCATGAGCGACACGGTTCCGTCGAATTTCGAGGCGTGGTTCGCCAGGCGGGCATTGTCGTTGGCGACCGACCCCTTGAGCGCACGAAGGATGCTCTTTGCGTTCCACCCGCGGTCGTTCGTGATCTCGCGTTCGGTTAGAATGATCGCCTCGTCGGCGAAGTCCGCGAGCGAGCCGGAGTTGATCCGTTCGATCGTGTG
Organism: Agrobacterium tumefaciens; assembly: GCA_017744915.1. GTDB lineage: Bacteria > Pseudomonadota > Alphaproteobacteria > Rhizobiales > Rhizobiaceae > Agrobacterium > Agrobacterium tumefaciens_I. Next base: position 375,502 of record JAGIAH010000004.1, on the reverse strand, counting down.
ACGGAGGTCGTCCTTGTCTAGCTGCCAGGATGGTCGCACACCGACGACGATCCGGTAGCCATTGCCCGCCATCGTCGCCCGGAAGTCGACGGTGTGTTGTTTGTCACCGTCGTCGCGGGGGACGATGATGGCTTCGGGCTGATCCTCGACCTTGGCGACATGCTTGGAGGCACAGAGCATGTAGGCGAGGTTCATCTCGTATGTACTGGCGTAGCTGATTGCCGAGCGTGTCTTCGGATTGGTAATGGTGCCGCGGGAATGGCCCTTCGTTCTGGCCGGGTACCATCGGCTGGGCGTCGGCTCCTCGGTCGGCATCCAAAGCCATGGGAGGCTGACGATGTCGGAATAGTTCTCGTCCTCATCGTGGACATCGATCGGGAAGGGCCGGATCCGTCCCGAGATAAGCGGATTGTCCGGCTTGAGGAAGACGGTGTCGGAAGGAAGCGGGATTTGCGTCCGGTCGTGGCCGGATTCCAGCTCCTTCATGAAGCGGATGAGTTGTCTGACGCGGGTCATTGAAGGCTCCGTTGAACGCAGGTGTCCGATGCCGGCCGCGCTGCGCGGCCGGGCCAGGGCTGACTGGTGGAGGGGTGTGCTAGGGCCGGGGCGGCCCGCGCGGAGTCATGGGGTGAGAATCTTCCGTCGCCGACCGTCGGAGAGACGATGGCCCCGGCTCGCGGGTAATACTTTCCGGAAAGCGTGCACCTCGGCATCGCTTTCGAAATGCTGTACGGCCCCGTTTGGCGTGGTGACGCTGACCGGGCAGCGGTTTCGAGCCGCCGGCTCAGTGTATTTGCGGCTCAATCGCTTGGAGTCCGGCGAGTCTCAGCGACACCTCCGGCTCCCTCAAACCTTCGGCCCAAAGCGACCTACGCATGATGCCGACGGGACCCTTCTCCACCATCAACGGCTCTCGAAGCATAACTTTTGCGATTTCGTCATCTTCACGAAACGAGTGCGCCAGGGTTGAGAACAGGTCGCGGGAGGGGATGGGCAAGCTGATCCCCAGCCGGCGCAGGGCCGGTCCTACTTCATGTTCGATCAGGCAGATGAGAAGCTCGTGTGCCGTTTCATCGTCGATTCCGAGCAACTGGGTCTGCTGAATGATGACATTCAACGTAGCCGCGAAGGTCGTCGCGAGCATCGGATGATCCTGTAGAACATCGGCTGACCATCGGAGCACGGCAGGATGGAAGTCGGCCAGAGTCGTGAAGTAGGCCGTCATTTCTTCATGGAACATGTGATTTCCTCTTCGTGGAGTCGAACGCAAATAGCTTCGACCGACTGGCGTTCTCGGCGGCTGCGGCATCGGTTCCCGGTGATCGGATTGCGTCGTGCAGGTTGGGCTTGCCGCGCACAACGGTGACGTGGCGTGGTGCCAGCCGCTTCAGGTGACGGCGTTTGTCTCTTTGGGAGCGCCTCCCACACTCCCGCCCTCTTGAGAAGGCGGACAAGATCGAGGTCGAACTCGTCCACTTCTGCGGGGAGCACTTGGAGCAGACCCTTGTCCGTGACACCGGGTTTTCGGGTGCGGATCGAGCTGGTTTTGATGGTCATCCTGTTCTGGCTCCCCGATCAACGGCGACGCCAGAGATTCAGAAAACTGTCGTGCTCATGGGCGAGCGCGGTTTCGGTCGGCAGACCGAAATAGTACTCCTGCATACGCAAGCAGGATTTGGGCAAATTGACGCGGCGAGAAGTGCCAAGGCGGGTCAGGCGGACCGCGTTACGAAACGTCTGAAAATCGCATGCACGCAGCCCGCGGCGATGGCATTCGGCTTTCATCGCCATGTAACGCGACGAGAGGTCTTCGAAGCGCTTCGCACGGATGCACTTGCGCGCAAAGTCACGCTGGATTTCGATCTCTGCCTTGGTGAAAGCCGTCGGCAGGACCTGAATGGAGACGTCGGATGCAGTGCTCATGTGGGTATCCTTCTTAGTGAAGTGCGGACGTGCGCCGTCGATCTCCGGAGTTGCCCGGAGTGCGGCATTTCTTGAACTTCGGAGAGACGCCGCGCGCGGCGCAGGTCAGTTCAGGGCGGATCGCGTGCGGATCTGTTCCACGTTGGTGTCGGCATAGGCGAATCTTTCTTCAGAGCACGGGTGGGCATTCCCGGCAGGCAATGCCAGGGCGAAATCAGACGGAAATGTCGGCGGGAGATCAGGCTATGACGAGGACCACTGCAGAGACCCGCATGCGCAGGGGGATGACTTCATTTGCTGGATACATCGTGAAACTCCATCGCAGTCACTAGCTACAATGTCGTTCCTAAATGACGCTCGGAAACTTGTCCGCCGACCTAAGGCTGCATCGTTAGAAATAGTGAAATTCTTCGGAGGTCGCCCGTTCGGAAGCATCAAGCTCCCCTCACGCGGTGCCGGGGCGCACCTGTGGCGTCAGCGTCAGACCTGACCCTTCACGGATATCGATATCTTTATCATCGGTACCTCCGGCGCCTCATCGGGCGTGAGCAGTAAGGCACATTGCAGACGCGGCGTCTACAGAAAAATATGAAGCTATATCATATTGTTAAATGTTCTTCTTAAGTTCTCGTGTCAACAATTGAGAGAACTTCGAGCGACGAATCCTTTCAACCCGGTTTGTCCCTTGCGTCCATGCAACGGATCCTTCCCGCACCAGCAGGGAGGTCGAATCCATGGGATATTTCACGCAGATCATGATCGAGGCGAAGGAGCGCTACGGGTATATCCTGAAGGAGAGAAATCTCGTTATGCGTGGAGAGCGCGGAGACGGCGGACTGACCCTGGTGTTCAGGACGCGCGATCCGAACGGCTGGAGGCTACCAGTCGAACTCTTCGTCCCGGGCAGAGCCGAAACACGCAAGGATCGGGCGGAGTGGGAGGATGTCCAGGTCACCGCCGAAATCCATACGGAAGTAAAGTTCGGGGATGCGGGATGGTTCGGGTACATTCCGAGGCAGTTTGAGCAGGAACAATACCTCGAGGGCGATGACATGGCTTTGTTTGTTAACGCGATCGGCGTTTATCTAAAGGAAGTCGTTCTTGTTCCATTGCATGAGAGCGATAAGGAGATTTCGCAGGAGGTGGCGATGGCCTACGAGGAGTTCAGCGATCTATGCGGGCCGGATGGTCCCGAGATAGTCTTCTCGACCGATGGTAATGTGGAGACGCTGACTGTCGAGGATGCCGCCGGACGCGAGGTCAGCTTCGCGTGGAGATGCAGCGGTGTAGGCCAGCTCCACGTAGACGGAAAGCAGGTCAGGCGGATGGAGAATCCTGCGCCGTGGGAGATCCAGAGGGCAATCGGAAAGCATTTCAGGGAGTGGACGGCTCCTCAGTCTCGGCAGTCTCTATGACTTGCCCGCCACTTTGCCGGGCTTGCTGATATTCGTGCGCGTTGCGCTTTCGGGCGCGACGGTTTCTCTTTGCCTGAGACCTTAGCTTCTGCAGGTCCGGGAACTTTGTGCCGTAGATGTCCCTCAACTCCTCGACGTCCTCAATCGTCATTGCGTTCAGCATGAACCTCGTTGAGCCCGTTGGTGTCACGCCCTTCACGCCGATCAAGGATTCGCTGAAGGGGACAAGCGGTGGTGCGTCGATCGAATTTGGCATTCGGCCCGAGAGCGCCCGCGCGATGGCCAGGCCCACCGCCTTCGACATTTGCGGCGGGAACGCGTTTCCGATCTGGTGGAACTGACGGTCCGACTTGCCTTCAAATTTCCACGCCCGCGGGAACCCCTGCAGCACCCGGGCAACATCAACGGTCAGATAGGGAAGGGTTGTTGGGTCTTCGATGCTTCCGAGTGGGGCCGGTCCGTCACCGACGTGCTTCGGGTCGACGGCGAAGCCGAGTTCGTTCTCCCATCTCCGCTTCATCTTGCCTTTGTTCTTGTAGAGGCTCGACGTGACCGTGGTGGAGACCTTGCTTCCGTAATTCGCGAGCCAATTTTCCGCCCACTGGTCGTAGACGACATCACCCAGCCCGCGATGTGGAAAGATCACGTCGGCGAGGGCTTCTCCCATGGTGGTGGTAATTCCGTCCTTCGGCAGAGAGAACAGTCCGGGTTCGTCCTTGTGCACGCCGACGAGCACCAACCGCGGGCGCGACTGGGCGAGCCCGAAGTCGCGGGCATTCAGCTTGTGCAGGCCGATGCGGTAGTCGAGCGCCTTCAGCCGCTGGAACACGCTGGCGCGATATTTGAGGAACTTCTTGTCCGTGAAGCCTTCGACGTTCTCGAAGAAAAAAGCGCGAGGTCTAACGACCTTCACATATCGGATCGCCTCATCGAAGAGATTCCTGCTGTCGTTCGCGCCGAGTTGCTTCCCGGACTGAGAGAACGGTCTGCACTCTACGCCTCCGGCAAGTAGATCGACGCCTTGGAATTGTTGAAGATCCCGATCCGAAACCTTCTCCAGGCGCTTCCGGGTGACTGGCCACGTCCAGTTTTTCTTCAGGGTCCGAGTGGCATTGAGATCCATGTCGTAGAGCCGCGCGGGTTCGAAGCCGGCTCCGAGCAGGCCTATCGCCTGACCGCCAGCACCCGCACATATTTCCAGAAACCTCAAGGGTTTGGTGGCTTCGGTATTTTCATCAGACGCCGAATCCGGTTCCGGATCGCAGGGAAGCAGATAGGTGAGGGCGTCCTGAAGCTCAGTCTGCCAGAGATAGCCCTGTTCGAAGGCAAAGCCGCTGAACTTGTTGTACCACGCAAATTTCCCATCGGCGAAGCGTTTCAGGGATTCATGGGCAGCGGCGAGCTTGTGCCGATGTGACCCATTCCTGAAGCCGGCGACACCCTTTCCTGGCAGTTCGACCTCGCCATAGACCGACCTGAATTCACGGAGCACGATCCTTGCGTTGGATCTCAATCTGACGGCCGCGGAAATGCATGCCTCGGATCGGTCAACGACATCCTCGTTCGGATCGCAGGGCGGCTCCCCGACAAAGCGTTCCGTGAATGCGTCAATCTCGGAAAGTAGCGTGGCGACGTTTTCGCCGAGCGCCTGGATACGGAGGTGCGACTGCTTTGAGGCCGCGGCCGTCATCGCCCGCTGGCGGCCCCGTTCGGCATAGGCATTCGCTCCGATCCTGTTTCGGATCGTCAGACGGCGGAGCCTCGCAACGGTTGGAATATCGACCTCGGTTCCGTCTGCAAGAGCGTCCAGCGCAGCTTGACGGGTATCGGCATCGGTCGCGATCAGCGCCTTCACCACGTGGAATGGGACGCAGCGCTTGCGCAGGAGTGACTCGCAGGATCCGAGGGTCTCATCGAAGGCGAAGATCGACGGCAGGTCGCTGCGCGGGATGCCGCATTCGACAACCAGGAAACTGCGCAGATCGTCGTCGCTCATCGTTGAGCGCATTTGGCCGATGCTGGCGATCATGTCGAACTGGGCTTTGGCAATGGATTTGCGGTTCGCCAGGATTCGCTTCATCAGCGCCCCCGGGTCCTCGCTCGTCATATTGTCTGCCGTCTCAGCCATCGCCAACCTCTGTTGTCATTGCTGTTTAGCAGGCCGGTCCTTCTGTCCCGGAAATGGATTCGATCGAATTCTAACTATCCTGTTCGAAGGTCGCCAGTCATACCGATGGCGGGATGTCGTGCGCCTTCCCGATGGTAGACGCTGGGAAGGCGGACGTGTCCGTTGATGGAACAAACGGATTCGCTTGTCGGCCCACCATGTGGACATTTCTCCGTTGACGTTTCTCTCGATTGCGATCCACCATTAGTTTCTAGTGTCGCCGCCCCGGCAAGCAAGAGTACGATGAAAGGAATTCAAATGTTCGAAGGTCTCAACCTCAACGAGCTGCAACAACGCGAGGACAAAATTTTATTTGATGCGATGCAGCGCAAATGGGCTCTCGACGTGGCTGGTTTCCCGCCGGAAGAGGATAAAGTACTCTGTTTTTGGAAATGGCAGTTGAGGGAAATCGAAGCCGCGAAGACCACCGCAGCAGCCTGAAAGTCTCACAGCAAAGCAAGGGCCGTGGCCCGCGAAGGATTACTCTCGTAATCTTTACGCCGTCTGGCGACAACGAAACACTCTGCAATGCACTATCAAGGGCGGATTTCAATCCGCCAGGATCGGCCGCAAGATCGTGTCTCAAGGGAAACGCCGAGAAAGTGGGAAGAGATGGGATTTTAAGAAGCCTGAAAGCAGAGCGTCGGCGCGTTATTGCTGGTCGCTTTCCGAGGTGACTGAACTGTACGCGCTGGCGCCGGCGAGCTTGGGCAGAGACTTTTCATGCGGGTCGGGCTCGCCTGGGTCGAAATAGGGAAGCGGGACATCGAAGCCGGGCTCAAGGTACCATTGCGCCTCCATCGGATGGTATAAGCCGGGTAGCGGAAAATGTTCGTTGATCTCAACAAAATCATCGACATTCGCCGTAAGTATCGGCATCCCGTGCGCGATGGCGACGGCGGATATCATCAAATCGTGTCCGAGCCTGTTGCTTTTTTGTCCGCGCTGAACGGTCCACATGTGCCGCAAGGCGGGAACAGATGTCATCTCGGCGTAGACTGTCGCCACCGCAGTCGTCATTTCCGGAAACGGAAATGCCATAGAGATAAGCTCATCGACCCAGTTGGTTATAAAAAGCGCTCTCTGTGGATCATCCTTCACCTTGAGATGGGCTCCGCGGAGCAGTTCTGCTATGACCGGATAGCAGAGTGCGAGACGATGTATGCCGACACGTAGGAGCCATGGACGCAGTCCGGGCGGAGGCTTCACGCGGCCCATAAGGCTGACGATGTCCGTATCCAGTAAAAGAATAGGGTCTGTCCGCACTTTCACATCTTTCTGTGGTCAGAAACTTTCTTCTTGAAAAATTCGAGGTGCGATCCAATTCGTATCGCTATACTGCGCAGGCTGGTATGATGTCGTCCGAGAGAGGCCCAGATGACACGTGATTCCGATTGGCAGAGACACGAGGCCGAGGCCCGCATCCAGGAAGTTCTGGACGCAGCTAAAGCGCGCGGCACTCAGAGACTGATCGACACCGACGGCAGATTTGACGTGACGTTCGTACCCGGAAAGAAGACCCTGGAAGAGTTGTTCTCCCGCCCTGGTCCTCTCCCCGACGATGACGATCCCAATCCCTGATCGAGATTTCTGCAGCTACGGTGAGAAACCGTAACCGGCGACGGCAAAACCAACAAGATATGACGTGTCGAATTTCGGTTCCTTCCGACTACGGCACTGATTGATATAGCTTAATCGTCGAGGTCATCAGGCACGAAATCCGAGAAAGTCTCTGTTTCTCACGACATCAGGGCCTTGGTGGTTCCTGGCGTGTGAAACTCGCTCTCGCCTCGGAGCCGAATTCTAGTTGACGTCGAGAATCTTGTTCACTAAATGTTCTTACCATGAGCAAGACGTTTACGCCCACCCGCCGAATACGATGACGGATGTCCGGGACCGTTCCCGGTGCCGCCCAGATCGCTATTTGCCGGAGGTGAGGTCATGAAGACCGAGTCCACTCATGTCGCAGGTGATGAAGCCCGCGTTTTTTCGAAATACCGTCCGTTCATTCCGTCTGCGACGCTCAAATGCGTCGGTCGTCCCCTCTATCGTTCGCGGGAGGCGCGTGATTATGCTTGCTTGCTGGACCTGGATCCCAAGGTGTCAGCATGGCGCTGCATGCCGCAGCCGATCATCAATGACTCCGGCGCCCGCAATCCGAGACACCACTATATCGATTTCGCTGTCGAGACAGAGAACGAAGCCTTGCTCGTGGATATCCGGCCGCGGGATACCGGCACCGTCGGTTGGTTTGCCAGGCTAGCCGAAAAGCAGGGCTACCGCTATCTAGCGGTGTCCTTCTCCGAGTTCGTCGGGGCACCCCGGATTCAGAATGCCAAGGATCTCATTCGCTACGCTGGATATGACGCACCGCTGGGCGACCGTATCCGAATTCTCGCGGCGTTGGAAGAAATGGGGACGTTGACGCTTGCGGAATGCCTTTCTGTCGTTCGTGAAAGCAAGCCGATGCCGACAATCGCAACGATGATCCTCAAGAACATCCTTGAAGTCGACCTCGATGAAGCTCTGCTGGGACCGGAAACGGTCGTCAGGCGCGCGGCGAAGTAGGGGGCCGAAGATGTCGAACAGATCTGCCGAGCGGGAACCCTCGCTCGAAACGGCTACTTATGCCGTCGCCCTCAAAAATGCTTTGAGGTTGTGTGGTGTCTACCTGAGCGAAGGACAGATCGATCATGCAGTCGGTCTCGTACTGCCACCCGAGGCCAACATGGAAGCCTATCGGGCGGCGGCGAAATTGGTTCTGCGAGAGACCAGCGTTTTGATCCGCTACGCAGTTACGACAATTGAATTGGGCAGGCGGGGGGAGACATATTGCGAAGACGCTGGGAAAGTACTGGCGCAAAAATCGGCCGTTGTCGTCCTGATCGAGAAAGGAGCCAGGCTTGTGCCTGAGATCGTAATCATCTTGGACCGCATTGTTGACGTCGGACCCATCAAGCCGAACCACCTGATTTCGGCCGCGAAAAATGTATGGCAGATCAATATTGCAAGCGATGCGGCCAGCCATCTCTGCCAATATACTCCAAGCCTGTTGTTCGGCGCGTTGCGAAAAGGACGGCCGATCGAAATCGTCTTGGAAAGGCTTGCGGCCGCTTCGAAGGCTCCTGCGACCATGGCTTGGGAGCCTTTGGTGGAAGACCTGGAAGGCTTTGGCGAGGCGCGCGATTGGGCTGCGAACCTGGTCGTTGATCTCGCTGACTGGAGGGATGGCAAGGTCGCATGGCGCGATGTTGATGCCGGGCTTCTACTCAGCGGTCCTCCCGGGACCGGCAAGACGCTTTTTGCATCAGCGCTCGCGCGTTCCTGCGGGGCGACATTCATCGGCACATCGAGCGCGCAATGGCAATCAAAGGGACATCTCGGTGACATGCTGGGCGCAATGCGGAAGAGTTTCCGCGACGCAGCCGCCGCAGTTCCGTCGGTGCTGCTCATTGATGAGCTCGACAGCATCGGCGACAGGCGGACATTCAGAGGCGACAACGCAAATTACAGCCTTCAGGTAGTGAACGCCTTACTCGAGCTGCTCGACGGATCCACGGGCAGGGAAGGGGTGATCGTCATCGCTGCATCGAATTTCCCGAACAATATCGATCCGGCATTGCGTCGACCTGGCCGCCTTGACCGCCACATCGCGATCGAGCTTCCCGATCAAGCGGCTCGCGAGCAGATGCTTGCGATGCATCTGGGCACTGCCAGCGCTCCGGAGGACCTCACCAAAGCTGCTCTGGCAACAAGTGGGTATTCCGGCGCAGACATTGCGCAGGTCGCGAAGGACGCTCGTCGCCTGGCCCGTCGCCAAGGTAGGGAAGTCCGAATGTCGGATGTGCTTGCAGTCGTGCCAGCAATTGCCCCGGTTGGCGACGACGAGCTTTGGTCAGCATCTGTACATGAAGCCGGACACGCGATCGTCGGCGCCATTCTGTCTGTGGCCGAGATCGAGATGATTGCCGTGGCAAGGGAGGCCAGCCACCGAGACGCGAGTATCGGGCACGTGCAATGGCGGCGGAGCTACACACCGAATCGAAGCCGCCAGTCCTATCTGGACGAGATTGCAATGCTGCTGGGCGGAATGGCGGCGGAAGAGGTCATCCTCGGTGATGTTTTCGATGGCTCCGGCGGTGTCGCCGGATCTGATCTTCAGCGAGCTTCGGATATCGCTACGATCATGCTCGCAAGTCTGGGGCTGGAATCGCTCCAATACTGTGATGTCTCGAGTTCCGATGAGCTGGAAGAACTGCGGCGTGATGATCCTGTTCTACGACGGCGGGTGGAAAGGCTGCTGGAGGCGGAGCTATCGCGGGCGACGACAATCATCCAAGCCCGGAGGCCGGAAGTGGAAGATATTGCACGAGCCATCGCAAATCGTGGCGTGGTCTGGGGACGTGAGGTGATGGATATCGTTTCCAAGCCAAGGGGCGATGGGGTAGAGTGATGTTCGTTGGCATGTAAAATTGCCAGGCAACCTAGAGCAGAGCCTGTTCAATCCGGGGCATATCCTGCTTCCCTCCTGCGCATTCTGCCGGCATGAAAGCGAAATACCGTATTCCTCAAGGCATCGATCTTCCGCTCGGCCCGGCCTCGTAATTTTCGGAAGCTGCACCATGCCCGTGTTTGCTTGGTAAGTGCCGCTCGGAGAGGGCTAAAGGGCGGAGACCAGCTTTTTGATTCCCAAGAACAATTCAATATATTGTATTCAAGAATATAGGAGATTTTCGGTACTTATGTCATCAACTCAAGAATCTGGACTGTCAGGGCGCTGAAGTTCGTCCCAGACCATTCCGTTTGCCGGAATTGCGTGCATTCGTTCGGTCCACACGAAGCATGGCGTTCCCTCACTCTCGATTTTATGCAAGGACCCGATCTTATCGCCACCACTCTCCGCGACTTGCGCAGTCGTCCATTTTTCGGAATTGATAATCGACTGAGCGGGATTTTTCAGGCGACCGACAGAGTCCACACCAAGCCTGTGTGCGTAACCGAGTTCTGCCAGAGCATCGACCACTTCGCACATGCCGTGCTGCGGGCAAAATGATGTATCAATATGGAAGTCTAGGCCGTAGTATTCTGCACTGAAATCGGAGAAGTGATAGCAAAAGTAATGCAGCATCTCATGGAAGCCGGGCCCCTGGCTTCTGTTTTCGACCGCCAAGTTTGGAACCTCAGTCATTTCACATGTAAATATGAACAAGCATTCCCAATTCTCAAATTTTCTTATGATGCCTAGCCGAGTTAGGGCGTCGGCAATGTTCTCGAGACTAGACATATGATCGTGGTAAAACACAAGATGGTCGGCGGGCATTTGACCGGAAGAGATTCCGTGTTTGTCGGCTGGCTGAGTCCAACCGTGCGCAGCGCGCGCCATTGCCAAAGCAAGCAGAGCATAAGCTTTATCGTCATTTACTTCTGATGTCATGCTCTAGCCTGTGCTTGAATCCAGTCGCTGGTGGTAAGTAGTCCCTCTAATGCGGGCAGATCAGTATTGTGTCCATGCCACCAAATTTAGCCCGCCATTTGTAAAACGATGCTGATCTGCCACTGAACTTTTATCCAGCGGCGACTAGAGCCCCGGCAGGGCTGACCGCCAGAATGAGAAGAAACTATTTAAAGCCCTCGGGTATTTTCTCAAGTTGAGCACATAAATCCCAATTATGGGGTTTCAACTTGGGACTAAACCACTTGCATTTTTCATTTTCGATCCAGTGCCTTCGAATATCGATGCAATTCTCGGGGCTGGTATCTCCGTAGCCGAACTGAACTCCACAGCAGGGACAAATTTCATAGGATGGTGTCTCTCCGTCCTCTCCCCATATGGGATACCCTAGATTATATCCGCACACTCGGCAGAAATTTTTCTCATCATTGTGCACTGTGATAACCTGACGGCTAAGTACGGTTATACATTTCCATCCGGCAAGATATCCAATATATCTCTAGCCAATATTCCAGCATCCCTCCAGAATTGGCTTCTATTTATAACATCGTAGTTCGACATCCCATCTATTTCGCTACCTCGCTCCTTCAAAAGAGTAAACAGTCGCTCAATTTTTAAATAGAGTTCTGTTCCGCGATCAACAGACATGAGTTTTTTTCCAGCCCAATAAAGGGCATCATCAACCAATTCGTCGACAACAACGTAGTTATCTTTGTCGCCACAAAGAACAAAGCGCTCTTGATACTCTTTCGATGACAATCGAAACAAGGCACGAGCAAACGGACCACTCATGGTTCCTCCTAAGGCGCATTTGGGTTGCCAGCTATGGGTATATGGCCATCATTGCTCTTATATGGCACCTGATTTCCCTTACTGTCATAATAATTTCCAGCGCGATCCATTATCCTCATCGTCCAACCTGATGCTGAATTGCTACCCGCCGGCGCTCGAGAACTTGCGGCATGTAGCCGAATACGCTCAAAACCCTGCTCATCCACAAATTTTATACCTGCGCCTCGATCCTGCGCTACCATTCGCCAGCTTGATGGTATTCGCGATATAATCGTATTGAGTGAGGCACCTTCTAGGTCGCGAAAATTACCGGCTAGGGACGATGTTCCCTGCTTAGAGAGAAGCGCCGTTGGAACGGCTATTCCTTTTTGTGTAACTGCCACGATACCCAAACTTTTGCCAACAGCAGCTCCGATCATTGCTCCAATTGCTGCTCCGGGCCCTGTGGCGGTACCAAGCGTCGCCATGCCAAGAGCATTTTGGGCCGCCTCCTGATCCTGTTTTGGCAGCTTCTCAAAACTGCCATCCCCCGCCATCCAAGCACGAATGCCGCGATTGACGCGTGTACGCTCTTCGTCGCTCGTTTGCTGGAAGCGGTCCCGACCCGCCGCTACGGCATCCCCCATGCCAAGGCTGTCAGCCAGTGCACTGAGAGTCGGCATCATACGCGCCCAGGTATTTCCCCCCACATCGGAGGCATCGCCCATGGCCAGCAATTGATATTGAAGCGTGGAAATCATGCCCCAGGCCGAATCCGGATCGGCCTGTGCAATTTTAGCGACATCATAGAGCTGGGAACCCCAGTTTATACTCTCATCGTTGAGGTTCTTGATGAGATTTGCATTAACCGCCGTGGCAATCTGACTTGCATTGGCGCGGGCCACGGCAAGATATGCATCGGCCCTGTAGCGGCTTTCGTCACTGATGGCGCTGGTGTTCGTTTGCAGATAATTCTCAATGTAGCCGAAGGCATCGAATGAGCCGCCCTGAATGGTCCAGGCAATGGCGCAATCAAGCGCGGCCTGGATTGCAGCATCGATGTTCGTCTGGGGTTGGAGCAGAGTCACAAGCGAGGAATCGATGAAACTCTGTACCTTGTCAGGCGAAAGCTTGCTAAGTTCATTTAGCGGCACTCCGCACGGACTTGCGCCGTAACCATTGGTTCCGCAGTCCGTGACGATCTTGAGCTGATTGTCCTTCTTGTCGAAGAACAGTTGCTCGCCCGCTGCTGTAAGATAGAGAATCTGAGAAATCTCTTCCTTTGTCTTCTCGCCAGACGCAATTGCCGCAGACAGATTGTTCCGTTTCACGAGTTGGTCGTGAAACTCCTGCGAGGCCACATAGTTCTGCAGCTCTGCTCCAGTCAGCCCGCGGACGATAGCGTCACGATAGAGATCGATGGCTTCCGGCCCTTGCGCCGCGACAGTTTCGGGAATTGCCGCGTTCTGCGCCCGCTGATAGTTCTGAATCTTCTTCAGATTATCGCCAAACTCGATCAGGTTCTGCACATCAAGCTCACCCGACAGCTTGGTGTAGTCGTCCTTCGTGATCTCCTGATACTTCGAGGCATCCTTGTTGATGGAAGCGAGAAGCTGCTCGGCGGCCGCCTTGTCCGCTTCCGTTCCGGCAACACCATCCTTGTCGGCATCGCGAATGGTGACGTTCAGATCACCGGACGCATCAAGCGTCGTGCGGGTTTCGCCCTGCTTGTCCTTCTTTTCATAGGAGAAGCCGACGGAGTTCAGCCCACCGCCACTGAGGCCGATAGACCCGCCAACGTTCTTGTATTGGTCGGTGTCCTTCAGGTCGGCGACAGTGAGCGTTCCGGTATCGAGGCTGACATCGCCATCGGTCGCCTGAAGCAGTGCGCCGATCAGCGTCGTGTCTTCGGCAACCTTGATGTCGATGCCCTGTGCAGCGACAATGCCCGAGCCGGAGGACCACGCCTTGAAGCCGTCCTCCTTCGAGCCGCGAACGCTCCAGTCGGCGGGGTTGACGCCAACCGTCAGGCCGAAGGAGAAGCCGTCCCGCCAGCCCTGCGCCTGCGGCGAGAGGATGGTGAGATCGCGCCCGACATCCAGATCAACGGTCCTGCCGATGATGTTGCCACCGAGAAGCGACGTATCGCGGCCCGATGTAAGCGAAACATTGCCGGCGGCGGTGATCGAGGCATTCGTCAGTGTCTCGTCATAGCCCTTCGACTTGCCGATATCGAAGCCGATCGAGGACAGGGAGAGTTGCAAGCCGAAGGAAGACGACTTGTCTTTTGCATAATCGACAAGCGCTGCCATGAGGATATCGCGGCCGGCGTCGATGGAGACATCGCCGCCGGAGACCATCTTCGTGCCCTGATCCAGAATGACGTCCAGCCCGGCCTTCATGACGATATCGCCGCCAGCCGTCAGCTCGGAAATCTGGCTCTCGCTCCAGCGCTGCTCGCTCTTCCAGACGGACAGGTTAATGCCGACAGTCTTCGCTATCGACCCTGCCGTAATTTGTCCTGTTCCAGGATCTCTGAAAGATTTAAGGGGATCGAGTGCGGAACCAACCACACCGCCCTTGTTGGGTCCGAGGGTGGAATCCACAGCACCGCCGAAAACGGAAGCGCCGGTGGTCGCCAGATTGACGGCGGCCAACCCCGCCGCAAGCCCATTGTCGGCATTGGCAAGCGTTGCGAGTTTGGCGGTCAGCGGATTGATGCCGGCAAGGCCGGACAGGATCTGGCCGCCGGAGCCGCCCTTCAGCGCAGCATCTATGCCGGCCGATCCCGGGAAACTCAGCCCGACGTAAAAACCCTTCTCCGTGAAATAAAGCGCATCCTGCGCCGCTTCCAGCCGGATCGTGTCATCGGTCTTCATCAGAAGATCGTTGACGGCGGCGATCTTCACGCCCGTTCCGGTGATCGGACCCTTGGCATTGAGCGAGACGTCATTGCCCGAAAGCCGGGTGACGGTCGTATCGACATCGTTCCAGCTCTGCTTGACCGAGCCCCATCCCAGACCCTTGAAACCCCATTCCTTGTAGCGGTTATGGACTTCCTCACTGACGACACCCATGTCGATTTTGCCGGTGGCGTCGATCGAGAGCTTGTCGAAGGCGCTGACCAGCGCACCGTTCAGAAGAACATCGCCAGGAGCGGTTCCCTTCGCGCACAGGCTGCCACCGTCGCATACGCCGTAGCCGGCAAGGATCGAGACATCGCCAACCAGCGACTGGGCGCTGGCCTCGGCGGTGGTGATCTCGTTGCGCAGCACCGTGATGCCCGACAGGAAGCCGCGCTTCTTGTAATCTTCAGCGACGAAACTGTCCTTCAGCGTCTCGAAGGTCACATCGCGACCGGCTGCGAGCAGCATGTCGGTGACGGATCCGAGTGTACCACCGCTATTAATGATATCCAGGTCGGCGATGACGGTCAGATCCCGTCCGGCCGTGATGGATGCAACATTGTAGTCGGTACGCAGGGTGCCGCAGGCCTTGCCGACACAACCATCCTGTGAATCGACGGTACGGGTATAACGCTCTGTTTCGTTGATCAGCGAGCCGCCGACCCTGAGGTCGATGTTGCCAGCCGAGGCAAGTGTGCCGCCCCGGTTCAGGAGATCGCCATCGGTTGCCATGAACAGAGTGCCCGCCGAAATCAGGCCGCTGTCCCCGCGTCCTCCGGCAAGTGCACGGTCACGCTCATCGAGGTCGATCAGACGCTGGTTAAGGATAGAGGAGGCGGAAATCGAGGCGAGCCCGGAGGCTACGATCGCACCGCTGTTGTTGAGCTTGCCGTCGATATCGATCAGGAGATCATCGGCAGCGATCAGGCCGGCGCCGCGTCCGCCACGCAACAGTTCATCCTGCGAGGGCAGGTAAAGGCGCGGGACGAGCACGGGCTTGCCGTCGATGATACGGGTTTCATGCCATACGATCGGCTTTTCGAGGGCAGCGCGCTGCGCCTCGGTCAAGGCCACGCCGTATTGCGCGCCGGTGCTCGCCGCGAATTCCGCCGCATTGCGGTAAAGCTGCTCCCGTTGCTCTTCCACAGAGAGGGAAGGATCGACGACCAGATGCGTACCAGCCTGCTGGCGGGCCGCCTCGGCCAAGGCCTTCGCTTCTGCGACCGGATCCGCATAGAAGGTGAGAGCTGCGCCATCTATGCGCGCCGAGCCGAGCAGGCGGGCAGCTTCGGCCGAGCCGGTAACGCGCACGAGGTTGCCGAAATCGGAGGCGTTGACACTGTGCAGGTTTCGCGCTTCGAAAGCCCCGAGGTCAAGAGGAGGAACCGAGACATCATCGAGCACGAAGTTGACGATGCCCAACTGGCCTGCGGCAGCGCCAATAGCCGAACCGACATTGCCACTGATGCCAACAGGCGTCGTGCCGCTATAATTGCCGAAGCCGGAACCATCGATGCCGCCCGGCGTGCCAAGGCCGTTTTGCAACTCACCTGCCTCGATGGACACAAGGCTTCCGGAAAGCGTGCCGCGATTGGTGATCGCAGCGCCGCCGTCGATCATCAGAGAGCCGCCAGACTTTATCATTGAGCCGACACCGACCGTGGCGGTTCCGACATATGTTTTCGTGGCGTTGCCGTAGGGTCCACTTCCTACGTCGGCCATACGGCTGCCGATCATGATCACATCGGGAATATTGTTCGGATCGATACCGAGCGCAGCCAGATCAAGCAGACTTGCCGCGTCGGCGTATTCGATGACCTGGACGGCGCCTCCGTTGATAACGCCATCCTTGTATTTCTGTTTACCCGAATAGGTGATCGTCACCGGAGACTTGCCCTTGGAAATGACAATCATCCGGTTGCCGCCTTCAGCGCGTTCGGCAAGCGCCGGGTCCTTGAAAACGGCGGGGTTGAATTGTGCCACGAGCCATCGCGGATCGGCACCGACCGGCGCATGAAACTTGCCCGACCCGCTATCCATGAAGCTGCGGACACCGCCCCATTGCACGCGATAGTGATCGACATTGCTGGTGACCATATCGTTGAGGATACGGTTCACGTCGATGGAAAGGTCCTTGACCGCGAGAATACGGCCTTCGCGGTTTTCAAGGGCGTCGCCTGAAATCGCCATGTTTGCGCCGGCGCGGATCGTGCCGGGCAATCGAACTCGAACAATCCCGGAGAACTCGTCGCGCGTGGCGGTCATTGTCCCCCAGTACCGCGCAGGGCTGCTGGTGCGCTCGGTCGCATAGAGAATGCTAAGATCACCGAGCTGGTAATAGTCCTGCGCGCTGTCCGTTCCGTCCAGCGCGGTGTTGATCAGTGCCGTCGCCTTGATCTGCATGTCGGCGCCGCTCTCGATACGGGCCGATGCGTTGGTCAAAGTTGCCAGTACCTCGATAGCAAGATTGCCGCCGGCGAATATACGGCCGAGGCTGTTATCGAGATTGCCACGAACCTCGAGGATCATGTTACCGCTGGACTTGATTGCGGCACTGGTCCCGACATTGCCGAGCGATGCGGCCTGGGCTTTCAATCCCGCTCCGGCATGGATCAGCGCTTCGTTTGTCAGCAGTCCGCCAACCACGACGTTCAATGTTCCCGGTGTCAGGATCGAACCAAGATTGTGCAGGTTTCCACTGACACTGGTCTCTATCGCGCCGGCATCGATTTTACCTGTGGCACCGTTGACAAGATTGCCCTTGATATCGAGACCCAGCTTGCCGGCGACGCTAAGCAGCCCTGCATTCGTGAAGGACGATCCAAGGATGAGATCGAGATTGCGGGCCACCAGACGGGCAGACGAAGAACCGGGAATATAGCTGTAAGTCTGCAGACGCAGGTTTCCACCGGCCTCGATTGATCCGCTGTTACCTAGGCTCGCGGTCGCTGAAAGCAGGGCACCGTTGGCCGAAACGATCTGCCCGAGATTGGAGAGAGTTCCGGAGAGGTTTACGGTCAGTTCGCCGACGGGTACGAGGCCATTTTCTGTCTGGCGTGTCGAACCGGCATAGATACGCCCCGTCTGCTGGTTATCAAGCATCTGGGCCGAAGCTGAAAGTCCCTCGCTACCTTGCAGAAGACCGGAGTTCGACAAGGTAGTGTCTGCCGAAAGCGTCAGCGCGCGATTGGAAGCGATTGAACCTGCATTGTTGGCGATACCGCGCGAGGCGAGAACGGTTATGTCGCCGTTGCTGGCGATACTTGACCCGGGACCACTGTTGATCAGATCGGCTACAGTCAGTTCCAGATCGCCGGCGGCATGGATAGAACCGCTATTGGCAAGGAGGCCGGAAACAGTGACCCTCAGCGTTGTTTCGGAAACGAGTTTGCCGAGATTGACGAGATCGCCAACGACCTTCGTCTCGATCACCTTGGCGACGATTTCGCCGCGTGCCTCATTTCGCGCACCCTGCGCCGCCTGCAGAGTCAGCGCTCCAGACGTGGCGATCAGACCAGCATTGCGTAAAGAACCCGAAAGGATGATGTTTGCGTTCGCCGCTACCAATTCCGCCGCAGGAGAATTGGAAACGTAGGAAACGGCTTCCAGGCGCAGCGTGGATGACCTCGCCTGGACGACGCCGTCGTTGAGGACACTTCCCGCAGCGACAATGCCGAGCGTGTCTCCACTGACCATCTGACCAAGATTGCTCAGGTCTCCAGCATCCAGCTTGATGTCTATCCGTCCTGCATGGATCCTGCCGGTTTCGAGATTGGTCAGTGCCGAGGCTGTAACTCCAAGGTCAGACCGTCCAAGCAGCAGACCGGCATTAGTGAGAGAGCCGGATGCGGCGATCTCGAAGCTTCCATTGGCCTGGAGAGTGCCGAACAGGTTGGCGAGGTGACCAGACGTGATCGAAAGATTACCATGTGTTCCGATCAATGCCGCCGCACCGGAATTGAGGAGGTCAGCCGCCACGAGAGTGAGGTCTGCATTGGAACTGATCGCACCGGTGTTCGTGATCGTGCCACCGACGCTGATATCGACGGTTTCGAGTGCGCTAATCGCGCCGTTATTGCGGAGCTCGCTTCCGAGGATCAGCACTGCCTTCCGGGCAGCCAATTGAGCCCCCTGCGAGTTGGCAATATAATTTACGGCATCGAGTTCAAGTTCACCTGCTGCGATAATCCTTCCGTCATTTGTTACGCTTCCGTCAGAAAGAAGCGTAAGCGTCGTTTCGGAGAGGAGGCTTCCCAAGTTGGTGAGATTGCCTGCGGTCGTTATCCTGAGCGTTCCGGCCTTGATCACACCCGTTGCATCAACGATCGCCTGCTGAGCGTTGATCGCGAATTGGCCGCTTGAAAGGAGTACGCCGGCATTTCTGAAGTTGCGGACATCGAACAGGTGGTCGCCCGTCGTGAACACCCCGGTGTTCGAAATCGCGAGATCCCGGAATGCCATCGCAAGCGCAGGATATCCCGCAGTATCGATCCGGGTGCCGATGGTTAGCTGTTCAGCCGCATTGATGAAGACGGGAGAAGTCTTTTTGAACTGGGTGCCGTCACCGATCTCGACATTCGTTGCCGTGATCGAACCCTGGTTTTCAGGTTCGAACCAGGTCGAGGTCAGCGCCACGTCCTTCGCCCTGATGTCGATGTTCGGCGCAACAAGGGTCGCCGTGTCGGTGGCAAGTTTGTCTGTCGCGCGCAGGTTCATATTGCCGACGCTGGCGATAATGCCGGACAGAGAGGCGCTGCTGCCCGCATCCACCGTCATAGCACCGCCGGATTTGAGAACAGCAGCGGAAACGATGTCAGCACTCGCAACGATGGAAAGGCCGCGCCCGCCTTCTACGGTCGCCGTATCGAGCAATGAGACATCTCGGGCAGTGATGGAGATTTCTCCCTGGGCCGCGAGATCGCGCGCAATCTGAAGCGCGCCTGCTGCACGAAGGTCGGCGTTGCCGACCACACCGCCCGACACCAACTGAATTTGACCGGCGGAGACGAGCGAAAGCGCACCCGGCAGGAGTGCGCCATTGGCATCGAGCATACCAAGAGCCTGTATATTGCCAGCCAGCGAAATACCTGTGTTCAGATCGCTGGAAAGGGCCGCAATCGATGCCGCGCGTACAACGCCTGCCGCGCTCGAAACGATCCCCTGGCCCACGGGATCGCCGGCGATGGCCGTTGTTTTGTCCGTCGAACCGTCAGTACGATTGGAGCCGGCCTTGAGGTCGATACGACCCCGCGCATCGATCAGGCCATCGATCCGGATTGATTTTGCATCAAGCCGGATCTCGTCCGGCGACTGGCCGTCGGCAGCCGAAACACCGGTACCGGAAATGGTGATGTCGCCGGATCTGGTTTCCAGCCCTACCGTGCCGGCATTGTAGTCGATAAGCGGTGTTCCGGTGGTCAGCGTCGCGCGACCGGTGTTGATAAATCCGCACCCCATGCAATCGATGCCATTGGGATTGGCCACGATCACGTCGGCCTTTGAACCAAAGACCTCTGTCACGCCATTGAGGTTGGAACGTCTGCTGCCTGTCACCTCGTTGACAATGATCTTGGCGGAGCCGCCACCGACGAGATTGGGATTGGATTCAACCTTGCCGCCGATGATGGAAGTTCCGCCAAGCCCTGAATTGTTCAGGATCAGCCCGCGCGTATCGATATTGTACTCGCGCAATTTGTTGTGACTGACACCGCCGCTCGACGGCTTGACGATGTTCAGCGTCGGAGTTCCGTTGCCCGAAGACGTCACATTTGGACGAAACTCAATTGGCGCGGTCGGATCTGTGATGACCTGCGCGCTGGCGGGTGCAAATGAACTGGCGATCGTCGTCAGCACAAGGCTGACCGACGTCATCAATGCGGTCGCTTTCTTGACCAGCTTGCCCGGTCTGGACTTGCGGATCAGCACTTTGACCATCATCGTTTTCATTCGGATACTCCCAACAGCAAGGGCAATTGAATTCGTATTCGCGTAGGTACAAACCAGATCGTCAGCAGTTCTTTATGAGGACGGTCCAGATATATTGCGTGGTCCAGCCCGGATGGCGGTAAACCGGGCGAGATGTTTCGCTCATGTCTGCGATGGTCGCCCCCGGTCGGCATTTTTCGAGGACAGCCTTTTTGCAGGATCGCTCCGTCGGGGTGACGATCGAATTGGTGCACGTCGCCGACATGATCTTTTCGCCGTTCAGTGTCGCGACTGGCTGCGGATCAGTCGGCCGGCAGCCGGCAGCCAGGGCCAGCGAGAGGAAAACGGGAAGGAAACGCGTCATCTTCCAACAAGCCATTATTTTATTCCTTGCGCCTGCCGTGCGTGCCGGAAGGCGATAGCGGCCTCAAGGAACACACGCGAACGCGACACTTCACCGGCAATCTCCTCATCGAAACCGCGGATCAGTAATTTGCGATAGATATCCGAAGCGTCCGGGTCGTTTTTCACCGAGACCGGCAACGCTGCCTTCTGCGCGCGACCGTAGGCCGCGACATCCCGCAGATTGTCGAAGAAGCCCGTATATTGGTTTCTGACCGCCGGACTGTAGCCGACAAGGGTGCCGTTGCGCCTGAAATAGGCGCAATCGTCGTTTTCAGGCGGCATCTGCCGGCGGGCGATTGTCAATCGATTTGCCTCATCGATCATCGTGCAAAACGCCTGTGCGTTGCGCAGATTCGCTTGTTCGATTTTTTCCTGCCTGGCTGCCTGTTCAGCAGACGGAGCAGCCCCCTGACATCCGACAAGTCCAATCAGGCTGAATGCGATCAAAGCCTTGCCGACAAACGTAACGTGCATGGCCTACCTCGCGCCCGATGCCAGATATTGCCGACCACGACCCGTCGCTACGGCCGCGTGAGAGAAAGCTGCAGTGTCTGCGACTGCGGCAACCTCGGCTTCCTTGAACCCGCGAAGGATCATCTTCCGATAAACGATTGCTCCATCCTCAGATTTCAGATGGGCTGGTATTTGCGCTTTCTTTGCGCGTTCCTCGTTGGTCGCCTTTTCCGCCGCCTGGGCGAGCGCAACGACGCCGCCAATCGGCACGGGAATCCCGTTGAAGGCAAAATTCGGCAAAGGCGTCGGGCGGCCGTCGAAACCCACAAGAGTATCGTTCCTGCGCATATAGGCGCAGTCGGGTGCATATAGTGGCTTCTCGTCCACCTTGGTCCTGCGCTGGTTGAGCAAATCCACCAGTCCGCAATCCGCCTTGGCGACTCGATCATTCTCGCGATTATATTCGTCCTGTTTCGCCTGTTGCTCCGGAGAAAGCGGCTTCGCCGTCTGGCAACCCGCCAACAAAAGTGCAGCCCCCGCCGCGATAAAAATCGTCGTGATCTTCATGGTCCCTCTCGAAATTCAATATGATTGATCAATTTGCTTCCGCGGCCTGAGCCGGTTTCCAGTTGCGGGCACGCGCCTGCGCATCCTCGGTCTCTGTCGGTGTCATGCTTGCTGTCAGGCGCTCGAGAGCGGCACGCGCGCCGGGATGTCCGCGTTCATTGGCGAGATTGTAATAGAGGTGGGCACGGATCGGATCGGCAGCCACGCCTTCACCCTTTTCCAGCATCTCGGCGAAACCGTAGAGCGAGACCGGGTTTCCGAGCGACGCGCCCTGTTCGAACAGCTTCACCGCCCTGGCGAGGTCCTGTCCGGTTCCGGTACCGGTCCGAAGAAGTGCCGCCTCCATGTTGCGCGCGCCGGTATGGCCATTTTGCGAGGCCTTCTCGTAATAACTGAAGGCAATTGCGGCATCCTTGGCGCGGCCGAGACCATCGAGAGCAAGACCTGCGCAATTGAACTGGGCTTCCGGGTTGCCGAGATCGGCAGCCTTGCAGATCAGTTCAGCCGCGGCAGCAAAATCCTGGCGGACATTTTCGCCGCGAAGATGCATGAGCCCCAGCCGGTTCATCGCCGCAGCCGAACCTTTTTCAGCAGCAGCGATATAGAGGGCCCGTGCTTTCACCGCGTCTGGCGTAAAACCCACACCGAGCTCGACCATGCGCGCCAGATGAAAACCGGCTTCTCCATCGCCCTTGTCAAAACCGTCGGCAAAAGCCTTTGCGGCATTGGCAAAATCCTTCTTTTCCAGAAGCGTCTTGCCATCTTCAAGAGGGCCAGCCGTTGCGGGTTGCGCCAAACCCAAGGAGCCCATGAGGGCGAGAACTGCCAGAGAGGTGAGGGTGGGTCGGCGGCATGATGTGTTGCGCATGGATTGAACTCCGTGATCGGGATTTTCCGGGGCATGCCCGGGAGCAATTTCGTCTTTTTTCAGCACCGTGAGTTTGGGCGTCGCGGCGAGCAAGAACGGTGATTTCCGGTGAATTCGGCTTGCCATCATCTACCCACCATCCCCGGGAAGAGCCCGATGGAGTCGAGGCCGAACGGGTATTCTTCGCCTGCCGTTTCCTTGAAGGTTTCGATACCTGAGGGGGCGAAGACACCATCTCGCGCCCGCAGCGTGCCCGCAGTCACCTGAACCGGACGAAAGGCATTTATCGTGATGCTGCCCTGGGGCGCATCAAAGACACCGCCCTGATCGCCGGTCCCTATCCACGCGGTCGATCCGCCCCAGAAATTATAGAGGCCGGTTGGACGCTGAACGACGGTCGGGATCGAGCCGCCCTCCAGCACCACGGAGGGAGCAGTTGCATTGATGCTGCCGTAGCTGATGATCTGACCATATCTGTTCAGGATTGAGGATGAGGCGCGCAATTCGATATTGCCGTTGGCATTGATGGCGCCACCCGCGACACCTGTCGTGGATGAGCCATAACCGATGCAGGTCAACCTGCAGCGCTTGATGAACTGCAGGGAGCCGGACAGGCCGCCTTCGTTCAGAATGCTCGTCCCGTCAATCAGCACCGATCCGGTATTGGCATTGATTGAGCTGCCGCGGTTGACGACATTTCCACCGGCCTGCATCGCGACACTGTCACCGATGATATATGCCTGCTGGCCCGGCACCCGTTGTTGACCGTAATCCAGGCTGACGGTTTCGATCGTTTCGCGCGATTGCCAGAGGGTGTACCAGAGCCGCTTGCCGTCGTTCTTCTGGTAGTGCCAGACACCTTCGCCGTTGAGGACATCGGCGATATTGAGGATGTCTCCACCAGCCTCGACAATGGTCTTATTATTCGAGAGCAGCCTGCCGGTATTATTGGTAATGGAGCCGCCGGCGCGGACGTCGAGATCGTCCTTCGCTCCGAATACGATTGCGAGCTGATCGGCATTCTCGGTCAGCAGCGCGATATCACCCGCAGCCTTGAGTGTAGCGGCACCTTTGGAGTCTGCATTCGCTCCGTCACGGCTGCTGCCGCTCATCAAGACGCCGGTATTCTTGATGTCGCCCGTGTCGGCAAGAAGCGTCAACGCGCCGTTGATGGCTTCGATTTTGCTTTGAGGCTGACCGGCCAGTGAACGGGCCTCTATCGAGCCTGCGTTAATGTGGACATTGCGCTTCGCTTCAATCGACCCGCTCGTCGTAACCTTGCCGGATGCATCGATAACGAAATCGCCGAATGCAGCGAGCCCGTTGCCCGCGTGGCTGACACCTGCGCCATTGCTGGTGGCGCGGATGCGGACCGTATTGGCCTTCAGCGTCCCGCGCGAGGTTATTTCAATGGCGACAGAATTGTCGTTGCTTCCCTCATCTGTCATCCGTCCCCAGTTCTCGAGATCGGAGTTCGGCACGATCGCTGAATCGTATTCGACGGAACTGCCGCCGGCGGTCAGTTCTATAGACGAGCGCAATTGCGGGGAGCTGTTTTCGACAGGGCCGTCGACGCGGATGCGGCCTGCCAGCAAATGCAGGGTGGACATCGCGCCGGAAAGGCCGCCCGCGCCGATATCGATCGTGCCGCCTTCTGTCTTGAGCACCACATTATCCTGAAAGGAGCCTGATGTGATCTGCCGGCTCACGACAGACGCCTTGCCGGTGGAAAGCACGACACCTCCGGTATTGCGGAAGCTTGCCCCGTCGACCGAAATGCCGTTCGGATTCGCAACGATGACATGGGTTCGGGCACCCAGCACATCAAGCGGACCGTTAAGGTTCGAGATGCGGGAGGAGGTTACCTCGTTCAGGATTGTGCGTGCGTTGACTGTCCGGTTGTCGAGATTGACACCGAGCGGATTGACGGAAAATTCCGTATAGGTGTTGTGGCTGATGGCGGATGTCGGATTGCCGACTGGTGCGATCTGAACGTTTGTAGCGCCGCTGGTGGCGTCGATACTGGTGGTCGTATTGCTGCCACCGTCGGGAATGACCTGCGCGAAGACGGGCAACGCCACGCCGCACAGCAGCAAGGACAGACTAGCTGCCACGGAATTCTTCATGTTTGCCAACCGGAACGTACGTCTCATTCGGAGATGGGCTCCCCTGTCTTGCTCGTCAGCCCTGTCAATTTGCACGGGTCGGCCAGTTCAGCCTTGCCGACGATCCACAGGTAATCGTAGAGGCTGCGCTCCTCGTCGGTGATATTTTCACCTTCGGCGAAAGCGCCAACGGTCAGAACCGATGCGTCTGCCCGGGCAAGGGCCTGATAAAGAGAGCGGTCCTTGCGGCCGTGGCCACGGCCGACCTGCAGCAGAACACCATGTTTCAACATCCCGGCCTGCTCTGCGGCATCGGCCATGGAAAGATCGCGGCGGATCTGATGGTCGGCGTTGAGCGCGGCCTGCCGGTCTGAGATCAGTCCGCAATGCGCTGCGATCATTGCCTTCGTCCAGCTTTCGCGGATTGCGGTTTCGGCTGCACCGAGCCGTTTGCGGATCGCCTTTTTCTCGCCTGGTGTCAGTTCACCCGTGCGCCCATCTTTCTCCACCAGATCGCCGCCATGTAAGGGAACGCGAAGGCTGAATGCGCGCTCAACGAGCGGCAACCAGTTGTCGAAGGCTGGCCAGCCTCGCGTCCACCATTTAAGTTCTGCGCCCAGCCCGGCCGGTGTTTCCGGATGGTTTTTGCGATAGAGGGCAATTGCCGCATCATCGTCGCGTGAGAGCATTTCCATAACGACGGTTACGGGACGATCATCCTTTGCCATTGCCGACAGCACGCAGGACGACGCAACCGCCTGTTCCCGGACGCCATGCCGTTCGCCAAAGAGCAGGTAATCCACCGTGCCGACGCGACCGGCGAGGTCGGCAAAAGCGACCAAGCGGCTGCTGGACACTTCTTCAATCCTGCCCGGGCATTCATTGAACTCGCCGGGTGCCGCCAATCCTTGTCCGGCCATTGATAGCCAGCCTGCCGCCATCAGTCCGGCAACCAACACATGACGAGCTATCCCTGCGCATATCTCCCTGTCTGGCCTCATGGTGTTGCCGCATCCAGCGCGTCGATGCCGGCGCTGATCCCATTGAGCGAAACCTTGAGCGGAATGGTGGTTGCCTTGGTGTCCTTGAGAGCGACCGTCAGAACGCTTCCCTTGCGCAATGAGCCGAGCAGCGAGCCGCTGAGAGCAAAGCCGGCGTGGCATCCGGAGATATTGCATGTCTCGAAGACAACGCGCTGAACCTGTCCACCATCGATCTTCAATTCCAGACCTGCCGGCAGATAGACGTTCAGGGGTGTCGAAATGATCGCGACGCGCTGTTTTCCCTGCCTCGCAATGTTGAACAGAAAGACGACATCCTTCCCGCCGTTGACGGCCTGCGCCTGCTGGAGACGGCATGTCGCGCTTTCCGCTTTCGGGGTGGCGGTAGCCGACTGTGGCTTGCAGACCAGTTCCCAATCGCCATAACGCTTGGGATCCACGACTGCTTCTGCCGCAACTTCGGGAGCCTTTTTCCCGATGACTGAAGTCTTGCCATCATCCGCAATCGCTTCCGCCGCAGGTGAGGCCAGCAGCAATCCGACGGCAACAAGCGCCATACCAATTTCGGACACCGATGAGGAGCACCGACGGCGCAGTCCGAACGTGAGGGCATCTCTTGAGGGAGGATCGAACAAAAACGGCATGGCTCAAAAAACCTTCAAACGCAGTGTCATGAACAACTCGCCCTTTTCCTCGCTCACGCGCCGGCTTCGGCTGTCTTCGGCAACCCGCCAGGCGTAGCCGACATCGAAAGAAAGCCTTGGGCCGCCATATCGCAGGCCCACACCACTGCCGACCCGGTATCCGGTGACGTCATTGGCAACGTCGCGGCCGAGCCCTGCGTCGAGAAAGAGATAAGGGTTGAGACGGGAGAGGGTCGTTCGCGCCCATTCCGACGATGGGGCGGATATTTGCACTGGACCCTGGCTGTCCGGCTGCGTGCCTGATCCTGCTTTCCCCAACAGCAAATCGATCGGCATGGCGAATGCGACCTCGTTTCGCCACACCGCACCCCGGTCGGCCTTGAAGCTTCCGTTGGAAAACCCGCGTACCGAGCCACGTGAGCCGATCGTCATCTGGTCGTCGGAATACAGCGCTGTTGCCGCCCATTGCGTCGACAGGCTGGAGGAAACGGAGGCGCGCCCGGGGAAGACATAAGACCCCGAAAGAGACGCATCCAGCTTTGTGAATTGGCTGTGCGGTGTGGAGTCGTCGATATCGTCGGCATCTTCGCGCGCATTGAAGATAGACAGCCCCTGGCTGGCACCGATCCGGGCCGACACGTTGGCGCGTTCGAAAAAGCGGCTGTAAGTCAGACCTGCCTGAAGCGGAGAAACGCGCTGGTCCATCAGACCAACGCCGTTGATGTAGCGGTTCTGTTCGCGATGCGCGACCGTGAAATCGGCAACCAGCCGCTCAGTCCGTGATGAATGAACGATCCAGTCTGCACCCGCGCTGACGTTCCAGGTCGTCATGAACAGCTCGGAAAGCGGGCCGAGGTCGATCATGTTTTCGGACCAGTCGCCCTTGAGCCTCATTGTGGCGCGTCCGACGGGAACCGCAAAATCGCCACTCAGTTCGTTGGTCTCGACGCCGCTTTTAAGCGTCAGCCCCCACATGTCGTTGATGCCGATGAGATTGTCTTTCTCCGCCGTGATCCCGAAGCGAAGCTTGTCGACACCTTCGATCGATTCCGTGTCGTAGCCGCCGTAGAGCCTGAACGCATCGTTGACGCGGTTTGTGATCTGCACGTCGGAGGTCGCCGGCCTCTTTCCCGGAACAAGCTCCGCTTTGGCCTTGTTCGAAGGAACCCTGTTGAGGCTATCGAGTGTGTCCTGCAGGCGATCGACATGCAGGACGTCGTCTTTGGCAATCGTGCCAGATATCGCGATCCGGGCGGATGGCGGCAACAAGGTCAGGCGCTCGAGATCGTCATCAAGGCCCTCCCACCAGGAATCCACCTGCTGCACGAATTCGGAAATGGAGGTGGATCTTGCGACGTTGCCACTTAATTCGGCCATCCGGGGAAAGAACCCCTTATAGAGCTGCTGTTCTTCCTTGTAGACGACCGCATCGATCCGTCCGGGCACAACGCGCAGGAGCAGCGTCCTGCTGGCGGCAATGTCTTGCTCCGGCAACCAGGCCTGCGTCGTGGCAAAACCCCTGTCGGCAAAAAGGCCGTTTACCGCCTTGAGCAATCCGCCGACGCTTTCATTGCTCTGGCAGGACAATGCAAAGGGTCTTGTCACGTCTTCAACAGCTTCGCTGCCAATGAGTTCGTGTCCGCCTTCGATGCGGATCGTGTCTACGGGAAAACATGGTGAAGCACCGGACGCCACCCTATCAGATGCGGAACCCGCAAATGTCTGGATCGTCAGGGCACGCTCATGCGATGCAGCAATACCTGGATATGCCTGGCCTGCGTTCGCCTCTGTCGGCGGCCGCCCTTTGAGATCATCCCGTGACAATGCCGCTTGTGGAGCAAGGAAAAGAGCTGCGCAGAGAACGACGACCGAGTTTCGCAACGTGGGTGAGGTCGGTGCGATACCGCCGATCACCTTCCTGTCGAAACCACCCACTGTAGATGATTTGGTGGCTGCCGGAACGACAAATCGCGCTCTGGCCAGATATCTGGTCATCAATAAACTTCAACCCCATGTTGCCCAATGCGACGCATTAATCAATAGAGGGCATTTTGCAAGACAACTCTGGCGCGCTTATCGAAAGAATGAGAATTGAGTTACCAATTTGCATCAGTTATTCGTTGGATTTCGTTGAGATCGAAGCTCGAACGGTGCTGGCCAGAGTGGATTCAAGGGGCGATACTTTACGTCAGAATTATAGTAAGTGTTTGCCATCGCTGGTTTTATTTTTCCGGCCGATGTTAAGCAGGCAGCCGGTTGCAAGCAGTTGAATTGGTCGCAGGATAAGATGCAAAAAGTCATATGTGATTGTTTGTGATCTGCCCCAAATGCCGGCATGGGCACGAAACGCGGCGAATCCGGGACAGATTTTTTGATTTGCCCGGCCAGTAAGGGCGAAGATGAACGACCTTTGCGTGTGTTTTCCATGGGGCGATCGGGGAGGGCGCGCGGGCTCGCAGGCCTGACCCTATTTTCGCTGAAGCCGGAAAGAGCCAGGCGCTCGGGGCCAGAAATCCACCTTTCCAGCCGGAGATCGGGTAGTTTCCCCCTGACAAACAGGTAACTCCCTTAATCCGAAACAGCCACCGTCTCCCGAAAACCTGCAGGGAGACTCGTATGTCCATTCAAGACAACCCGAACATCATCAGAATCACCGGAGCGGTGAAGGAATATAACGGCAGGACATTCCTCGGACGTAACGGCTTGGACGATATCGATGACGTGTGGCACTACGCATACATCGTCATAGAGGACACGAATGGCGCGCTTCTAAAGCTCGAGCGCGTTACCACCAATGAGAAGATCGACGCCGAGATTGAGATCGGCAACACTGCCACGTTCTATTTCCGACGAATCCAGGGATGGAAGAAATCGGTATTCCATATCGTTGCTACTGAGAGCGAAGTCCGTGGCAACAACTACTTCTCGCTTGTCCGGACGATGGACGTGCTCAAGCAGAGACTGGTCGCGATCGGCATCCTGCCCATTGCGTATCTGCTCGGTTGGATTTTCGTCGGACTTCCAGTGAGCTACATATTCGGCGCCACGCTCGCCGCATGGCTGGTGCTGATCGTCCCGGGATTCCTGTTCTATTTCCTCGCCATCCATCATTCCAACCCGGCTCGTATTCGAAAGGATTCGCTGGCTGTGCGGGAAGAGCTTGAGCGTTCTCGCGTCGGTCAGAAATTCGCCGGTCGCGAACTGAAGACGGTGTGAACGGAGATGGCGAAGTTTGACAGAAACGTCGTACATCGGGCCATCGTCACGCTCTTCGGCGGCTTCATGGGTATGTCCATTCTTGCATCTGCTGCGATCCTCTCATTCATCATTTTCAGCACCGTAGGCGCGCCGATGTGGGCCTCATGGTCCTCGCATACGTCGCGTTTGGAACTGGAAAAGGAGCGCGTCGCCCGCATAGAGCAGGAAGGGCGGGAGAGAAGCTTCGAGGTCGTTTGCCCGGACTACTTCGAAGCATCGTTTCTCGACAGATGGATTGGTGGATACAGGCGGTTCTCGTGGTGCGAGGACTATCGAGATCGATTGCCTGCTGGCTCCTGAACGTGGTAGCGGGCAGGCGGATCAATCGCCCCGCTTGCCGATTCCCGAAATGCCCGCCGAGATCGACAATCCGACGAGGTGAGCGATGTTCCTGGAGCCGAAGGAGGATTTCAGTCGTTCGATCCTGTGCTCGATCGTTCGTGCCGATAGGCTCATGACATCGGCTATCTCCCTCGTGGATGCACCTTCGACCAGCATTTGGATGATACCGAGGTCGGCATCGTCCAATCCGTCGACACGTGGTCTCATCGGCAGCAGGAAGCGTACATCGATAAGGCCGATGCACCAGGAACTCCGGCCAGCCGAATTCTTCTGTGGCAGGATGATCCGGTCATAAGCCACGTGCATGTCGAGGATATTCGTCACGATGCCTCCTATCACCGGGCGCTGTCGTCCGACGGCGTCGGCATAGGCTGGAACCACGATTCTCTGCAGGTAGTCTTGATCCGGGAAGTCGATGAACGAACGGGGACGCTGCAGCAGGCTCATGTCAGTAAGTCCAGTCGGCAGGGTGTAGTCCTTGACGAAGTCGAGGTGGAATTCTTCAGGATTCTTGGACCGGGTATCGATCAAGAGCAGCACCATGTTGGCCCGGAGCACTCCATGCAAGGGGCCATAGATACCTCTAGGATCGGCAAGCCCATCGGGACTGGAAATCCATGAATCCATGAGAAGTCGGGAAATCTGCTTGAAGGTCTCCGGTCGCCTCATCGTCGGCATCCGGCGAGGGCGGCAAAGCGAGCATCACGAAAGGACAGAACCGAACGGTTTTGTCACGACGCAGGGAGTTCTTTTGTTCCATGCGTAAGTGTCTGTGAATGTTGCCTATAACGCATTTTCTACCTCCTCGTCAGCCAGTTCCGCGAATCCGTTCGGTTCTGTCAAGGCAGTCCGGGGATGCAGGATGGATTTGGAAGGATTTATGGCGAGGATTGGATATGCGAGAGTGTCGACGGCGGACCAGCACCTGGATTTGCAGAGAAATGCCCTCCTGAATGCGGGCTGTGCGAAGGTCTTCGAGGATCATGGTGTTTCCGGAGCCCAGGATGCGAGATGCGGTCTGTCCTCAATGATGAAGGCGCTTCGGAAAGGCGATGTGCTGGTCGTCTGGCGGCTGGATCGTCTGGGCAGGTCGATCCGGCACCTGATTACCGTGATCGACAAATTGCGGCGTCGCGGCATCGGTTTTCTGTCCTTGACGGAGAGCATCGACACGTCGTCCGCGGGCGGGAAGCTGATCTTTCATATCCTGGCAGCCCTTGCCGAATTCGAGAAGTCATTGATCCGCGAAAGGACGATCGCGGGCATCGAGGCGGCAAAGGCTCGTGGAAAATGCCCCGGAAGGCGGCCGGCATTGAGCGCCGCGCAATGTTTCGAAATCCGGGCCGCGATCCATTCGGGATCATCAGTCGGGGAGGTCGCCCGTCGATACAATGTCCATCCCAGGACCGTCGTCCGAGGAATCGAGCGTCTGGAGTTGGCGCAAACCTCCTGAAGCCGCTCTACCGGAACAGGCTAAGAAGAGCCTGCGGTTGGGAATTGGCAATCTGAAGGCTCTGGATGGCGAGTTGCTGTTGCGTTTGCAGAGCATTTACGCGCGCCGAGATCTCCTCCATGTTGGCATCGATGAATCGGGATACGCCCCTGTCGATCGAGTTCATCAGGTTGTCGAGGAAGTTCGCCTGCATGGAGTTCCTCTTTTCACGCGATTCGAGAACGGATTCGGCCGCCGTGAGCTTGTTCATCATCGCCTCGATCCCGCTGAGATAGTAGTCGAGGTTCGCACCCGCTGTTGTGATGTCGACATCGAGGAGGCCGAAGTTGGCGAGGCCGCCAAACCCGTCATAGGCAGGACCTATGCCGATCGAGGTCTTGCTTCCCGATGCCTTGTGAATGGTCTCGTCCGGCTCGTAGAGGATGTAGCTTCCTGCATTCGTCGCTGTTACGCCGATATTCTGTGCCAGAAGTGCGGCGTTGAGGACGGCCACGAGGTCATCTGCCGAGGTTACGTCGCCCGTCGTGATTCCCAGAGCCTGGTCTACGGTGTCGCGGGTGATCTCGAGTGTCGTCGTCGTTCCGTTGAGCCTGATAGGGACGTCTATCTGTGCGGTGCTGTGGACGTTGAACGGCTAGTCCCAGTAGCTCACGACCGACGGGCGCGAGCCATAGTTCGTCCCGGTTGCTACGAGGCCGCCGGTTTTTCCGTCCGCCAGCGTCGAGGAGACATTGAGGACTTGCATCGATGATCCCGTCAGACCGGAGGTCTCGAGGGACAGGAGGGCGTATCCATCGGCGGTGCCGCTTCGGCTCGCGAACTGCGCGCCGAGAGGGATGATTGCCTCGCGAACCAGCCATGCGAACTGATCGCGCGAGGAGATCACGCCATTCAGAGTCGGGTAGACCTGATCCATGAGCGTCTTGTTCAGGGTTACGCTCACGGTGGTGCCGCTGCCGGGTGAGGTTGTGTTGGATGGGTCGTCGGCGTCGAGGATCATGTCGAGGTGATGGCGGTGCAACTGGCCGTTGATGGTTCGCAACGTAGCCAGTGCCGTCGCCGCCAATGTGTTCGTCAGGATACTCGTCATGATGATGCCGCTGAAAATGAATCGGTTTAAATCGGCATCGTCATGAACCCGTGTGCGGCAACCCCGCCGTCAAACTATGTTCGGACGGTGTTAACGAAGGCGGCAAAACGGCAAGGGGAAATTACCCTGATTGAAAGCTAGCGCAGCGGGCTGGATTTGTTTCTCGAACTGCCCGAAAGGACAAGTTCAATTTTGAAACATGTGAAAGGGCGAGTGAATGCTTCAACCTTTGACATCTCTTATAAATTGAAAATACTGTTGCCTTGTTACCTTTGGCTGCTGAGACTCAGTTTTGTCTGACTCGTGACCAATGCCTTGTATGAGGCGTTGCACCCGATGTCGCCGGCGGTCAATCTTGTTGGATGACTGGTGAGGTTGGGGATTTGAGTGGGAGAGGGCAGAGTGAGCCACCGATGCTTGCGGTGGCGCGGATGGCTGCGCGTGCGCTGTCTTGCGTGCTTCCAGAGGGTAGCGATCTAGGCCAAGTATGCCTCGATCTAAAACCATATGACACCAAAGCGGTCGACGATCTTCGTACGCGCCTGGCAACGCTAAAGGCCAGCGAGCGCAACTATTGGATCGGGACGCTCTACACGCTAATGATCTCGCCGGAGGCACGTCGGACCCAAGCGGCCTATTTTACACCTCCCGATCTGGCGGAGGCGGTGATAGATTTATCGATCGAACAAGGATTCGATCTTCGGCGACACGCTGTCCTTGATCCTGCTGCAGGGGGAGCGGCATTCCTCTCCCTGATCGCCGAAAGGATGCGTGCTGAAGATATAGATCCGATCAATATTGCGGACAGGCTCAACGGAGTCGAGATCGATCATTGTCTTGCGGAGATGTCCGAATCCCTAATCGCTGAACAGCTTGGCGGATTGAGGAAGCGGCAGATCGTCACCACTGGGGATAGCCTGCGCACGGAATTTCCGGCATCTTACGACCTTGTTATCGCTAATCCCCCATATGGCAGGATAACGCCGAAGGATTTAACTGACGATCACTGGATGAAAGTGGCCCATAGCGGTCACATCAACAAATACGCTGTCTTTACTGAGTTATGTTTCCGGGTTGCCAAGCCAGGGGGGCTCGTCGCGCTTGTCATGCCATCGAGTTTCCGAGGTGGCCCGCTCTACGATCGAATGCGATCCTTCATCGCTGGCCAAGGCCAAATCCTTGCTCTGGGTACGGTAACCAACCGTGAGGACGTCTTTGCCGACGTGACACAGGACATAAGCGTGCTTCTGGTGAGAAAGGGTTCCGCACACAGGTCGAGTGCCCCCGTCAGGTTCCCGTCCTTCACGGCCGGAGGCATGGCCCGACCAGTCCCAGCAGGGTCGCTCCCGTCCAACATGTCTTCTCCATGGCTTGCTCCTTGGGATTCGAGAAAGGAAAGAGGTGGCTGCACGATTGGCACCTATGGGGCCTCCGCCAAGGCCGGATATTTCGTCTGGAATCGTTCGCAGGATAAGTTCTGTCAGTCCTCGGATCCCCAAGCGTTCCCTTTGATTTGGGCGAAGAACGTGAGGCCAGGCAAGGAATGCGCACCGCAGAACCGCAAAGGTGACGGAGTCGATTTCGTTCGGGTTCCGGAGGGCAGCCAGGCCATCGTGACAGCTCACGCGATAATCGTGCAGAGGACCACGAATAGCAGTCAGCCGAGAAGGATCGTGGCTGCGATGGTCGATGAGAATTCAATCGAACCCTGGAAAGGATTCGTGTCCGAGAACCATACGATTGTCGTCTATGGTGAAAATGTCGGGAATCTCAGCCTCCTAGCTGCACTACTGAACACCAAGGCCGTGGACGAACGCTACCGCGCTGTTTCCGGAACCGCCACCGTATCCGTAAAGCTTCTCCGCGAGCTCGATTTGCCATCGCCTGAGGCGTTCCGCGACGCGCTGGCGAAGTCCTTTGATGCAGACGAGGCGGCTGTCCTCGCCTACCAGCGTAGCGGTTGCTCGCGTCTTGCGGAGGCGTCGTGATGAAGGGAGACCGTTCCGACTTCAGGCGTGCTCCTGGAACCGCTCTTTCCGACCGGCTTCGACAGCAGCAGGAGCAAGCACGGCGGCGATCGGAAATGGCGGCCGCGCAGTCCGCAAAGACGGCGGCGCGGGTGGCTGGCTCTCCGGACCCGGCAAACCAGAATTCGGACGCAAAGAATGCGGACGCTTGGTTGTCTGCGCTGTCAAAGGTGCCTTTGAAGATCATAGGCGAGGAGAGGTTGCCCCTTTCCACGGTCTATGAGCAGATCGTTCGGGCGGCGATTGGAGTCATGAACAGTGGCGAGCCTACCGTGTTGATGACCTGGCCGGCACGCGACGTGTGTCTCTCTGCGGTGACCTCATTGCTGGCCCTAGCTGCCGTCGCCGTAGCGCCGGGAACGTCGATTGAAAAGTTCGGAAGCCCACAGCCTTCGTTCGAGCGTCCGGATGGGTTCAGGGCGCTCATTTATCCTTATGCCCGCACTAGCCACGAACTCGCGCGCGACGTTCAGATCGACCGCGAGTATCTTCATCGGACTCATCTGGCGCACCTGACCCGCCATACGGTCGGCCACGACGTTGCTCCAGCGCTGAAGGACTACCACCAGATACTCAGCCGCGTGGTGACGTTGTCGCGCAAGGGAAGGGATGGAACCAGCCATCCCGAGTTCGAACATCCGACACTCGATGAGATCCTGCCCCATGGGAGCTGCGACGGAAAATCTCATCCAAAAGGTGCGCTTCTATGGAAAACCAGTTCCAGGACCGACCTCAAGCAGCATAACACAGTGCGGCGCTTGGCTGACGATGGTGCTGCTGCGGAATATTTCCTGTTCGGTGCCAAAAAGGGCGAAGAACTGCTGATCCGCAAAATCCAGGGCGAGCTGGATCTCGTGATATTCGATCTCACCCGCACTGGACGAAACCGTCTGGGCGAGGACTGGGCAAGCCGCGTAAGTGCGACGTTGAAGGTGTTGAGAAAGACCCATCCGGAAGCCGGAATTCTTGGGGTCACTGATGATCCGTGGACCTTCGACAAGGCCCGCTTCGAAGTCTTCAATACGAACGAGGCGACGCGTAAGAGAAGAACCCCGCCCACTCGGTCCACAACAGTTACCTCGTTGTCCTCGTCGATCCTCGTATCAAAGGAGCAGAAACCTTCCTGGGCAGGGTGCGGGCGGGTCTCCGCGAAAGGATTTAATGGTCCGTGGAAACAGGTAGCTGAGGATTTACGGGCCATTTCTGGCAAGCTACGCCGAGCAGGCAACGCTTCGGGCGTTGCTGAAATCAATACCATTGTTGGAAAGCTTCGCAGAAACGCCTCGCTTCCAGGATCCATTCGAGCTTTCAGCGACTACCTTTATGAGGAGCACGGGAATGCTGCGGCCGTTGACGTGATCTCGGGGTACATGATTTCCGGGCAGGTGCTTACCCTGACGCAGCCGTCGTCGGCAGCATATCAGATCGTCGGAACGGAATTGGAAGAGACACTGGGTTCTGCGGTGACCTCAATGAAGGCGTTCGAAGAATCCACGCCAATGGCGCATATCCTTGAGGAAATCGTTGCCGGCGTGATCAATGCCTCATCGAAGGCGCTGTTTATGTTTCCCAAGCAGACTCTCGCCGAATTCGCAGCCACCGAGCTAGCGCATCGAATTCCCTCGCTCCAGAGGCGGTTCGACAACGGTATGATTGTGTTTTCCGGCCCCGGAGGATTGAGTGATATTGCTACCAGATCTTCGTCAGAGCGCAACAAGTTCAAGAAGATATTCCTTATAGCTCCGGCAAGAGACGGGGTGCTGACGTTCTTTTCCAGACCGTGGCTTCCCGACGAAGCTGTTGTGCTCGCCGATGGCGACACGCTCCGCTTCTCCGCACGAGATGCTCTGCGGCTGGCCGACCAGATCCACGAGCAGGAGATTTCAGGGCGTCTGCGCAAGTATGCCGCGGCGGCAGAGGCCGAAGTGAAGGGACTGGGAGATTTCACGATCGCGCTGACAGATACGCCGCCACTGCCCGAGGAGCTGTTCTTCCCCTCCGAATCGGTAATCGATCTCGCTGGAGCACAGGCCGACGGAGAGCTCATCGAACTGACGATGGAGCGCGGTCAGAAGATCATCGCGCGTCCGGGAACCGGCCTCGTTCTGCGCGATCGATCCCACTTGCTCGAGACTTTTCGCCAGGTCGAGGCGAGGGACGTGGCGGAGCAGGACGAGATTTGCGTCATCAGTTCCGGTTTTATTGATCGGGCCAGACTTCTCCTGAGCGTTCCCGCGAACGCTGCAAGTACCATCCGGACGTATCATGAGATGGTTATCGATAAATTCTCAAGTTTG
This sequence comes from Agrobacterium tumefaciens, assembly GCA_017744915.1. Lineage (GTDB taxonomy): Bacteria > Pseudomonadota > Alphaproteobacteria > Rhizobiales > Rhizobiaceae > Agrobacterium > Agrobacterium tumefaciens_I. The sequence continues at coordinate 338,433 of JAGIAH010000004.1, read as the reverse complement.
GACGAACACAGCGATTCCGACCGCTTGAGAACTCTCGTCAGCCGCATCGATGATCCGCAGGTGGATGTCAACCGCGTGCGGTACTGGACGCACATCGGCGATCAGTTGGACATTCCGATGGAGAAGGTGGTCTCTCATGCGCCCCAGAACTTCCAGACGTTCCTCAAGTTCACCAACGCGCTCGGCATCGGGGAGAACCTCGCCAGGAGATTCTGGCAGTGGGGTGTCGTCGCGCAACGGAATAGCAAGGTGAAGGCCGGAATGGCGTTCCACGACGCCTATCGGAACATCCTTACTGATCCCCATGCAGCTTCTGCTTTCGCCCGCGACGAAAAGCAGCGGGCGGCGATAAAGCGTCTGCGCCTCCTTGCAGACGAGCATGTCTCTCCCGTCCAATCCATCAGAAGGATCTAGGCATGATACAGCCCAAGGATTCAGTTGAACTGTCCGGTATCGACGTCGAACTGAAGGAGGCCGTCTGCGACGCACTGGTCAATATGGTCACCGGACGAGCCAGTGGCACCGACGAGGCAGGCCGAACGGTCTACGGCCGCTCGCCCCGCCGGTCAATTTTCTCTGGCCAGCTACTACCACGCCGATCAAGAGCAGATGAGGACGAGACTTCCGATATCAAGATCGCTGCCATCGGCTTCGACTTCAACATGCGCTCCGGATCGTCGGCAACGTTGACGGCGACCCCACGGTTCTCTGTCTACGTCCGGATCCTTCCAGAATGGGAGGAGATATCCAGTGACAGGTACGGCATCGAGATCGACTTCAAGCTGAACGGCGAGATCAAGGCGGCGATAGATGCCCAGATTAGAGAGCGCCGGACTGCTAGCTACGAGAAGGAGGGTATCGCTCGGCCCAACTGGAAGGCCCTAGACTCGCAACAAGCCGCCGACATCCGGAAGCGTCGGCGCGAGATTCAAGACGACGTGCGGACGAGCGTGTACGCCGAGCACGGGATTACACTGAGGGGCGCTGACATCCAGTCCTTCGATGATGGAAGATCCGAGGGGGAACAATCTATCGTCGTTCCTTCGGGCGTGGAGACCGGTGACGAGACCATAACAGTTCCCACTCCTGCGATCGGGCGTCTTATCACCGCCGGCAGAGCAGTCCCTGCAGAGCATCTGTCACCTGCGCTTATTCCAGGAAAATGGCGAAGAGTGGATCTCGTGCTTCCGACCTGCACATGGTCAGCGTCGGCGACGGATGGCGAACTACATGCTGTGTGCGAGGGATTTTCCGTTGAATTGCGGCGTAGCGTGGCGACGCAGCTCGCAACCTGGCTGGAGAACGAAGGCGGGGATATCGCATGGCGCGACAGAGACGTGCGTCCTGCGGATGCTCGAAGTGAAGACGATTGGAATCGTTTCATCGCCGAGATCCGCCAGCAACGAGCATCACCCGACACGCTCCCTGATTTTTCGGCGCTTGCATTCAAGATCGAAAGGCAGCGCGATTTCATGGATCCTTCCCAGATATCGGTTCGTGTGACGCTGGACAATGGATCCGCGGAACTGAGTGCCCGGGATGCCGGTATCAAGTGCAACGCGCTCTTCGGCACGGGCATCGCGCTCCGGCTGCCGAAAGATGCCCATCTGCCGCTCCATCTCGACCGAGTGGAGCCGTCCTATCGCTTCCGGGACTTCCTATTCTATCCCGCGATCGGGCTAAACTGCGGCATCGATAGCCACGACGAGGGAGAGGCCGTGGTCATCGAGACGACCTGGGCTCCACGTTTTATCCAGCCCAGAATTGTGCCTCGCGGCATCGAGGTTGAATGCCGCTTCAGAGCTCTGGCGGAAGATCACGACGTTGCCAAGCTACTTGATCTCCCAAGGGAGTATCTGCGGTGGGTCGCCGAACAGGAAACCTCGCTCGGTGGTGCCATTGCGGCGAGCCTGCCGCCTGAGGATGGGCGCCGGGAAATAGCGCGCTTCGAGGAGGATCTGGCTGGCCAGAGGATCGAGGCGAAGCATATCGAGCGCGGAGTGAGGTTACTCATTGAGGCGCGTGCCGCAGCCACGGCTCTTGCCGGAACTCCTGTCGGTGCCGAGCACGAAAGACTGCGCCGGAAGGCTGCGCCCTGGTTCGCATGGCGCATGACCAACGAATCCTTCGCCCGGCGCGACGCGAAGTATCCGAAGCGTGGCTGGCGTCTCTTCCAGCTCGCGTTCATCCTCGCCCATATTCCCACCTTCGCTTCCCGCATGAAGGAATATGCGGACGAGTTCGATGTCGAGCGTGACGAACAGGCCGCGAGCCTGCTCTACTTTCCGACCGGAGGCGGGAAGTCCGAGGCCTTCTACGGGGCACTGCTATTCGCCATCTTCCTCGACCGCCTCCGGGGCAAGGATCGAGGTGTTACCGCCATGATCCGATATCCGCTGCGCCTTCTAACCCTGCAGCAGGCGCAGCGCCTGCTTCGGCTGATCGTTCATGCCGAGCTCGTCAGAAAGAAGAAGAGTGTCGGGACCTGGCCGATCGAGATCGGCTTCTGGGTCGGCTCGGCGAACACCCCGAACCGCTACAGTGCAATCAGGGCGGATCTGCCTAATCTGGGCGATCCCGCCAACGACGATCCCTTCGAAGAGGGTATCGCCGGAGACAGCGATAGCGGCAGGCGAGCTCTGAGGTATCGCGAAGCCGTCGCTGCCTATAACAAAGTGCCCCGGTGCCCGTGCTGCGACAAGCCGACGGGGTTGCGACGCTTCAGATCGAAAGACGCAGCAGCGGAACGCGCTGCGATAGTCTGCTTCGATGGGAATTGCCCCTGGAACGATGCCCACGGCATTGTGACACCGCTTCCTTTCCTTCTTACCGACGACACCATCTACCAGCGCGCGCCGGCGATTGTTCTCGGCACCGTCGACAAGTTGGCAATGCTCGGCCAAAACACCTCCACCATCACCAACGTCCTGGGAATGTTCGGCCTCGCAAGATGGAAGAGTCCCGAAGGCCACCTCAGCAGTCCAAGCGACATCCGCAAGCTCCAGGCGGGACCGGATGCCGTCGGCGCATCGGGCGTGTTGCCCGCATACCATGGCGGAACGCGAGTCTTTCACGATCCGTTCCCATCGCTGATCATCCAGGACGAGGCGCATCTCCTGGAGGACAGCCTTGGAACCTTCAGCGGACTTTTCGATACCCTGCTCGAACAGACTTTCCGGACGATCGACGAGATTGCCGGGGATGACCTCCAAGTGTGCCGGTACGTGAATGCGGACGGAACGAGGGCGCCCCGGCTCCCGAAGATGATCGCCGCAACGGCGACGATCAGCGATCCTGACAGGCAGCTCAAAACGCTCTATCAGCGCAAGCCTCTGCGCTTTCCTTACCCAGGGCCCGACATCTATCGGTCGTTCTTCGCAGAGGCCGAGAGCGCGCCCTCCGGTAACGGCGACCGAGTTGCACTTTCGAGGTCGCTTCCGTCGCACCTTGTTCCCGAGGCAACAGCACCGTGGACGAGGCTCTACGTCTCGCTGATGACGAACGATGCCACGCACACGGTGACGACCGTAGGCGTGCTGAGTTCGTTCCACACGATTATCTCGCATCTGTGGACGACCTTGCTGGATCCCGGCAGAGCTGCCTCGGCGGTAGTTGAACTGCGCAGGGCGATATCTCCTGGAGCTGCAGGCGACTGGCGACGCGCCGCAATCGACCGCGCCGTCAACGACGGACGGATCGGCGAGATCATGGCATTGGTGGACCTGCATCGGATCGCGCTCTGCTACGTCACCAACAAGAAGGGTGGAGACCAGGTCATCGATGCGCTCCACTCGTCAGTAAGGCAGAAACATCACGCGGCCGGGCTGGAACACGACCGGTTCATCAGCCGCCTCATCTCCGGTGGCGTCGACATGCAGGAGATCCAGCGGGTCATGAAGCAGGCGGAAACGCCGTTCGAGGCCGGGTATCCCCATGTGGGCGCGACGTTGCGGAGTATCGTCGCCACATCCGCGATCAGTCACGGCGTCGATGTCGACCGCTTCAACAGCATGTTCTTCGCGGGACTCCCCTCCGATATCGCGGAATATATTCAGGCATCGAGCCGCGTCGGGCGAACGCATGTGGGATTCGTCATGCTGCTTCCCACACCCCAAAGCCGCCGCGACCGGTACGTGGTGGAGACGCACGACATATTTCATCGCTTCCTTGAGCGGATGATCGCTCCGCCCGCGGTGGAGCGCTGGGCTGAAAATGCGATAAGGCGTGTCCAGGCGTCCTACGTGCAGGCGTGGGCTATGCTCAACGATGCCGGCGAATTCGTACGGCTGGATAACAGCAAGAAGGCCGACTTCAAGACCTTCGATTCGACGAAGTTGCTGTCCACCCAGGCCAGCAGAGACATTGTCGGTTTCTCCAATGATCTCGCCAGATTCATGCTTTCGTCCATGGGCGTTGCAGGGCGGGATGGCTCTGGATTCGGGAAGCCTCCATATCCGGATTTCTACCGGGATGGCGCAATGAATGCTGCCCATGAGTTCGGGAAGGCCATGAGGTCGTTCCTGGTCGCTGCCCAGTTGAAAGACTACTGGGGGGACTACGATGCAGTGTTCAAGAAGCCCATGACCTCGCTTCGGGACGTCGACGAGGCAGGTGTCATTACCGCATCGGTGATCGATCCGGGAGCGACGGATCAGCGTTCGGTGAGAGCGGAGGATGTCGCGGCGGTGATGAAGGCAATCCGCGGGCAGCGAGGCGAAACGGCCGAAACGGATGCCGACGTAATGGGAGAGGCGTGACATGTCCGGAAAGACGAAGACGTTAGACATGGGGAGTGGCCGCAGGAGCCATACCCAGACGATGGATGCCGATGAGAGGAAAGTGGAGCCTCCCAAGATGCTCCGTTCACGCGCGCAGATAGCAACTTCGTATGCTCCTGGCGTATTGATGACCTGGGAGGGAGGAAAGGGTATCTGCAAGGCGGTCCCATATCTCAGCGAGTTCAGTCCGCGCCTGTCGACTAATGTGGCCCATACTATCTTCGAAGGGATCAACGAGTTCGCCGCGAACTGGATCAAGCGGGTGCAGGACGCATGTCCGACCGCTCCCGCCGAATTCGCTCTTGACGACGCATTCTATGATGCCATCGCCCAGACCGTACGCATCAATCACACGGATTTCACCCTCAACAAGCCGGATGTCGTCGGATATCTGCCATATCCTCTCGTCTACCAATGCGGCGAATGTGGCAGCGTCCGGGAATTCGCCAGCGTCTCCGATCAGGCGGCCCGAAAGCTTCCCAAGAAATGCAACGGCCACGACGCGCGGTGGACACAGGTCGATGTGGTCTATGTCCATTGGTACGGTACCCTCGAGCCGCTTAGCCCGTTCAACTACACCTTCGACGACAGCGCGCAGGAAATCAGGCACCTGCGAAGCTGCACCTGCGGTTGGCAGCAGTTCAAGCTCAAGAGCAAGGCTCCAGTGTTTTCCGAGTGGCGATATGTCTGCGAAGGCTGCGGGGAGTCCCGGGAACTGAAGAAGGCCGAGCCGCGTGTACTCTTGAAGCTCTCCTTGGATCAACAGAAACCCGATGCCCAGCAATTCGAGTGGATACAGGTGAACATGCTTCCCGTTTCCTACCGGGCAAGCAGTGCGTTTTATCCGCAGCGGGGTAGCTTCATCGAACTGCGCGAGACCACGGTCGTCCAGTTGATGAGCCCGGAGAGGCGCGAGGATCTGCTGCGGAAGTTGGCGAAAATCCATTCAATACCCTACGACGATCCCTCGGATGAGGAGATCGAGACGGCTCTGGCGCGGAATGGAAGGACGGACGAATGGGAGGAGTTCGTTATGTTCCGCAAGATCACGCAGCAGCGTCTTCAGAGAGGGGAGGACGCCTCGGCGCCAGTGGCGGAGATGCGCAGACTCCGCGAAAGATGGTTCGCAGAGGAGCTCGTGACCCGTGGCGCGCTGAAAAGCGAAGCGATTGCCAGGCGTGTCGATCTGAGGGCGGATTGGGTGAGAAAGTTCGACCCAATTCGGCTGACCGTCGAGCACGCGGCGTTCATCGACGAGCACATCAGGGAGGGGATATTCAATCACACCGCTGTCGACGTGATGAAGCCAGACCTGACCCTAAGCGAGCACGCGGGTGTCGCCGAGGAGATGGAGAGATACCGGAAAGAGGTCGGTGCCGTCCTCGGGAAGACTGGCATCGCGCAGATGGTTCTCCTGCGTGGCCTTCCCATCTGTGAATACAGTTTCGGCTTCACCCGGGTCTCGTCCACGCCTGTCTATGAGCGCGAGTATCAGAACCGCCAGGTCGCCATGCCGGTTCGCCTTGTTGCCTTCGACAGGATGAAGAACGGAAAGCGCCCCATCTATGTGACCCAGCAGAAGAACGAGGCCCTCTACATCAAGCTGGACGAGACTCGCGTGCGTCGTTGGCTGCAGAAAAATGGGATCGCCGATATGCCGCCCGACGATGTCGGTCTCGGACAGGGCTATCTCGAACGATACCAAGATTTCGGTCAATTCCTCGACAGATACAAGGACAAGGAGCGGCAGGGGATGCCCCGCGAACTGGCCCCGTTCGTGTACATGCTGCTGCATTCGTTCTCGCATCAACTCATCCACTCCCTGGCCGACGCCTCCGGGCTCGACCGCGATGGCATCGGGGAATACATCTTCCCCGCCGATCTTGCGTTCACCATCTATCGAAAGGGCATGACCCCCGATCTCGGAAACATCTCGGCGATGTGGCGCAACCATGCCATGGACTTCCTGCGCAGATCGATCGATCCGAGAATGCTACGATGCGGGTCAGGAAGTCTTTGCGACAGCCGCGGCGGAGCATGCCCTGCATGCATCATGGTCAACGAGGTATCCTGCGGCGCTTCCAATCTGCTGCTGTCGAGATCGGTTCTGAAGGGCGGCCTGGCTCCGGAATGGGAACTGGCGAACTCCCCGGACATCATCGGGTATTTCGATAGGGGGCTTGACCAATGAGGGTGAGGAAATCCCTGGTGCAGCAGGCAAAGGCCCGTTTCGTGGTCACCGTGCTGACGTCTCTGAGCCGACCCGAGATGTTAATCCGGTGACTACGGACAACACTGCGAACCAGCTTTCGGCTGTGCTTGCCTCAACGCTTAACTCAGCAGAGCTCAGATCGGAAAACTGAAACTTGACTTGTATGACAGTGATTCTCCATTGGAAAACAAGCCGGTTAAGCTCAAAATGTTATCGAGAATGAGTCAGGCCCAAGATTGGACGACGACCTGGGGCGAAATTCCGCGCACGGATGTACACACCGACCGGGAGTATGGGGGTAACTACTTAATAATCTGGACTTTACAGGATTCAGGGATAGTCTCGCCAATACGAATCCTTGGAGCTTAAATGATGAATGTGCCGATCTCAGATGTGCTAGAGAGTCTTCGCGAGCGGGCGCCTTGGCCCGTCGGTCGTCGGATATTCGCGGACATCGGGATCGCGCGGGGAAAGGGATGGAACAACACTCTTCAAAAGGTCAGCGAAAATCCCAATAAGAGTGAGGAAAAGATTGACGAACTGATCGATGCCCTCAAATCTCATCAAATCTGCGGCGAGAAGCTGGTCAGCTTCTACCAGTTGGATCCGTCAACCCTCTCGGTTATTAGGGAGAAAATCACCTCGATTGAGCCGCCGGAAACGGTGTTCTCAGAGCGCTATCCTGCCAGTTTATCGGAAGCAGACCTCAAGGCCGCTCCTGCGGGTCTTGTCCTCACGTCGGTCGAAGAAAATGAAGACGGCGTTGGTCTTGTGTTCTCATCTGCACGAGTGACCACTATCCGCGAACGCATCGACGTGGATGCCTTGCCTGAAGCAGCGGATACCGCTTTTGACGACTACGAGGAGATCATCGGGGTAAAAACCATTCGCTTCCATGCCTTCGATGTTATATGGATCCCCGCGACCGGAGATACGTTGGACGTCCGGATCGATTTTCCAGAAGGCACACTGTCCGAAATTGCTGTTGCCGCCAGAAAAATGGCACTCGCTCAGTTCACTAAGCTGATCGGCATTCCAATGCCAGAGCCGATCAACGTATTCCCGCTGATCGACAAAATGTATAACGATGGATCCGAGGGAACTGTCGTGGAACTCGGGTTCGGCACGACGACGGCATCGCTCAAGCATGAGAAAATGAGACGGCGGAAGCTGGATCTTAGAAGCGAAACGTACCACAAAGGTGGGAAGGCTGCACTCGATACGCCGATTGAACCCTTCAAGCTCAGTATTCGTTGGCACCGGGTCATCGGGAAGAAGCTGAATTCCGAACCGGAATTAAGTGTCAACAGCAGCTCCAGGGCAGCCGGATCCACCAATCCAGTGCTTGATCGCGTTGTAGTTCGCCGATGCATGGGTCATGATGATTATGATCACGTCAGATCCAGGATCGCACATCACCTCGGTACCTAGTCATCGGAGCATGACGTGACGCTTGATGAAATCAGGGAGCAATATCGGATGCGCTGGGGCGAGCTCCCGGTCGGATTGGTGTGCCTTGATATCATCGACTTCGTCGCATCGAAGCCCTTGGATCAACTGAGATTTCTGACCTTTACCACCCTTTCCCAGGCGGCCGGACGGCAGTCCATCGACATGGAAGTCCTAGCCGCAGTCAACTTACTCACCTCTTCGAGACTTGCGATCCTTGAGTCCCATGCGATGCTCGTCGATGAAGACGACACCGAGCACGAACTGTCTGTAGAGGAATTCGCCGAGGCTAGAAAGACGGGAACCCTTATTCACCCGGAAACTGGGGAGCCTGTTCCGAACTTCGAATCACACGTTGTCCCATTTTTCGCTCCGACCGAAGAGCTGCAGCGTGAGCTAGCTGATGACTAATCAGGACACGCTTGCATTCCTCAAAGGTGCGTTCGCCAACAGTACCCCTGGCACGATCATGCTGGAGATGGCGTTTTCCGATACGCACGAGGAGCGCCTCGCGTTGGTCGAACGCGCCATCGACTGGAGTGTCCAGGAGTTTGTCAAAAATCGCCACGTTAAGCAGAAGATGACCGAAGACGGGCTCTCTATCGAGATAGTCGGCCTCCTGAAGGCAATGGGATTCGATGCCGGACACGACACTCAGTACGGTGGACACTGCGATATCGTCGTTGAGGCAAGGGATGACTTCCTCTGGATCGCGGAGGCAAAGATCCACAAGAGTTACGACTGGCTCCTCGGCGGTTTCGAACAGCTTGATCGTCGTTACAGCACGGGTTTAGTTGGGCAGAATGCCGGCGAGATGATTATCTACTGCTTCGGGGCACGGGCCGATCTCGTTCTGGCGGAATACCAGAAGAGACTCGAATCCGCCCGAAAGGATGTTGTGTTCGACGGTGCAATTACTGGAGGTTTGTTCAGGAGGTCAAAACATACGCATATGAACACCGGCAACGACTTCCGGGTCCGACACACGATTGTCCCCCTGTACTTCAAGCCGACAAAGTGATGGGTGGCAAACGACGGCGCTCATCCAGAACGCTGGCATGCCCATCGGTTCTATCAACTTGTGCTTATCCCGCGCTGTTCAAAACCTCGCGGTATCCAGCGCTTGGCGCAAAAGAGCCGCCGAAGGCGAGCCGAATCGCTCCGGGAGTAATCGAGCGGGGGAATTCAAGAGGATGAATCTCAGACCGGCCAGGAGCTTGCTCGCTTTCCGGCAGTAGTCAGCCCAAACCCGGCGAGGACAAGACCTATTCCTGTTTCAAACATTAACCCCAATTCGTCCCCGAAGAGAAACGCGCTGGCGCTATGCAAAAGGTCCGGGGTCCTAGCCTTGATGCGCATGGATAGCCGCACTTTAGGCATGCATACGTCAACGCGTGATCGGGCCTTTTCTCCTGCCAGTGCTTTTTCACACTTCCCATAGGGGTAGACCTCGCAATCTACTCGGCGAGTCAAGATCAGGACACCAGATGCTCTTCCCAGAAATCGAGATCATCGATGTCCATGGATTTTCCGTCCGCCTCGCATTCCTTTACGAACTCTTCGGCCTCGTCGCTTTGTAGGAAATGCTCCAGGGCCCTCACAGCGGCTGCGACTTTCTTGAGCTTGTTGCCTTGCCAGAGAAGGTCATGTGGGATATCCGGATCCATTAAGTTGTACTGGATTGCGGCATCAACGTCATCCCGTTGATTTTGGTCCCGGGGGTCGATTCGCGCAGCCTTGTTATAGAGATCCATCAAGATGTTGTTCCGATAGAAATAGATGGAAACCTTCGGGCGAGCGGCAGAAATTGCGCCTAGGAGTTCATCGAACCGAGCCTCGGCATCGAATCCAGACTTTTTCTGCATAATGGCCTTTACTGCCGCCGGGTCTTTGGCCGCTTTCAGCTCCTCAATTGTTTCGCTTGCCTCCAGGTATTCTTCCTCCAGGTTGTCAAACTGCTTCTGAAGTTCCTCAAGTTCCTTCTTGAGGGCCTCGTGCTCAGTCGCGGTGACGCTGGTGGGCTTTGCGACGTTTTTCAACAGCCTGCGAAGATCGGTGCGCCAAGACGTCTTCTTCCTCTCCCAGTCGTGCTCGTTTCGCTTTTCTAGCCTGATCCCAGTCGCCTTTATCTTTGTCCTGAGATCGATAAGCTTAGAATGGTCATCTATCTGCCAACCCTGTTTGAGCCCGAGAGTGCTTGATACAACGTTGAATTGGACTGGCGGGACGACGATGGGAACTGCATCGAGAGCGATCGCCCAAGTTGCTCCGAGTTCCATCAGGCAGAACCAACTCTCCATGTAGCGCGGTGTCATCAAAAGGATGACGAGCTTGGGATTTTGGATCTCGTTCTTCATGTACTCGTTGAAGTCAGAGCCAAGCGGAATGCCATGTCCATCAACGCTTGAGCAGAAGATTGCGGCAGACGGGACCCCGAGCGCCTCCTTTAATAACGCAACGAACTTATCCGCCAGCGCTTTGTCTGCAACCGCGTGACTGATGAAAATGTCGGCCATAAAATACTCCCGATAATCCAGGGGCATCTACCCATCGTTGCGTTGATTCGACAAGTACAAGCAAGCGGTGAGCCACGTTTGCTCCGTCAAATTTCAGCGATGTCTGGGGATGCCGGGCTATGGCCTCATCTGACGGATGTGGTGCGGCATCGGGAGAGGTTCAGTTCGGTGCTAGGCATATTAGAAGGAGGTTCTCGTGTAATGCTGGCGGGTCATACATTGCGGCGGACTACTTCGCGATGGTGAACGAAGGCTCTATCCTGTTGATTGGCATCGCACCCACTATGCCGTTGTTGACCGTCGAAAAGTTAGTTAGGTATTCGGCGTACTGATTGTTCTCTTGGAAAGAATAGCCTCCAATCAAGGAAAACCACCGAGGCAGCGCTGGGTACTGTGATGCAAATCGGCCTTGCCGCCGGTGACTGTGTCGATCAATCTGGAGGAGGACGAGGAGGCGCGTTGTTGACCGAGAAAAACGTTGAAATTGACCGGATTCGACTGATCTTCAGCCGCGATAATCCCTACATTGACTTGAGCAACATCGACGTCGAGAGCTTTGTGGTGCCGGAAGACGACGCTGAAAGGCATCGTTTGCTGCGCGCCATAAGAGATGAAATTACCGACCGGCAGAATCGGCAAAAGCAATATGTGGTTGCCGTTTACTTTAAGGGGCAGCATGTCGAACAACCGGATCCGGCGTCCTTGGAACTCGATAAGCTGCTGAACTTAATGGAAAGATTCCCAATTGTAAGATCTTTTAAACGGTAAGCGTGCCAATTAGGCCTCTGGCAACGGGGCACGCGACGATGTTCGAGGAATATTGGCAACAACTTCAGAACTATACAGCAGACGACGAGCCGAACGCAGGGCGGCTGTTCGACACCTTATGGCCTTCCTCCAGGGTTCTTGCTGCATTTTGGCAGCGCCATGACGGCGAACTAAGTGACAGCGAGAACGAATGGATTGCCGATCGAGCAGAGGATATCTGGATAGCCAGATCCATCGCATACGCTTCCACAATGCAAGGCAGTGGAACGATTGGGGCTGGCAAGTTTGATGATAGCCGTGCTGATTTCGGGCATAGGCTGAATCCTCCGTCGTCCCCAACAAGACAACCAGACGTTACGGAAATGGACTGGGTCGTTTACTGGTGGTGCATGGATGAGTTCGAAGACTTCCAGGCTGAATGGAATCGACTGCAGGATTGGACGAGGCGTCTATACCGGACAAGAGGTGGCGGAAGATAATGCCAGCATTTAGCGGAAGTTTGTTCCGCAGCATTCATCTCTCAATAGCGCTCAGGCGTGAAAACCGTGTGTAAAGTGCTCACATCTTGCACGGGCGTCTTCGGGCTCCAGCCTTCCTTTCGAGGTGGCAGAGAACCCTCTCGATTTTAACGCAATCGAAGGTCATTTTCGATGTTGCGACGACAGCAATTACGGTAGCCGCAGCTCTATGCCTCCCATATTGCGCACCGCGCACAATAAGTCACGGATCTCGGGTGGCTGACAACGGTCGACACCAACAAACACTCCCTTAACGCTATCGCCTCTTTGTTCCTTAAGGCATTTTCAGGGAGATAGTAGGATGTCGTACTGGCCAGTTTCATGTTCCAAAGTGGCCAGTACTAGGGCTATTTGGCCAATATTAGGCTGGGTTTCTCATCAGATATCCAGATTATCCGCAAAAGCCGCCCGTTCCTGAATGAAACGGAAGCGGGCATCCGCCTTTGTACCCATCAGATTGTCGACCGCCTCGCGGGTGCCTTCGAAATCCACGTCATCAATCTCGACGCGCAGCAGGGTGCGCTTTTCGGGATCCATGGTGGTTTCCTTCAGCTGCTGGGCCATCATCTCGCCAAGGCCTTTGAAACGGCCGATTTCGACCTTCTTGCCCTTGAAGACGGTTTCCATCAGCTCGGCGCGGTGGGCGTCGTCGCGGGCATAGGCGCTTTTGGCACCCTGACGGATGACGTAGAGCGGCGGCACGGCCAGATAGAGGTGGTTGCCGCGGATGAGTTCCGGCATTTCCTGATAGAAAAAGGTGATGAGCAGCGAGGCGATATGGGCGCCATCGACGTCCGCATCGGTCATGATGATGATGCGCTCATACCGCAGGTCTTCTTCGCGATATTTGGTGCGGGTGCCGCAGCCGAGTGCCTGAATGAGATCGGCGATCTGCTGGTTGGCGGAGAGCTTTTCGCGGCTGGCGCTGCCGACGTTGAGGATTTTACCGCGCAGCGGCAGGATGGCCTGGTTGGCGCGGTTGCGCGCCTGCTTGGCCGAGCCGCCAGCCGAGTCACCCTCGACGATGAAGAGTTCGGCATTTTCGGCCGTGTTCTGGGCGCAGTCCGCCAGCTTGCCGGGCAGGCGCAGCTTGCGCACGGCGGTCTTGCGGTTGACTTCCTTTTCCTTGCGACGCCGCAGGCGCTCTTCGGCGCGCTCGATCACCCAGTCAAGCAGCTTGTCCGCTTCGCCCGGATTGCCGGCGAGATAATGGTCGAAGGGATCGCGCAGCGCGTTTTCAACGATGCGCTGGGCTTCGACGGTTGCCAGCTTGTCCTTGGTCTGGCCAACGAATTCCGGTTCGCGGATGAAGACGGAGAGCATGCCGGCTGCCGAAATCATCACGTCATCGGTGGTGATGTCCTTGGCGCGTTTGTTTTGCGTCAGTTCGGCATAATTCTTCAGGCCCTTGGTGAGCGCGATGCGGAAACCCGCCTCATGCGTGCCGCCTTCGGGCGTTGGAATGGTGTTGCAATAGGAATGGATCTGCGTGTCGCCGCCATACCAGGTGACAGCCCATTCCAGCGCGCCGTGGCCGCCGGTCTTTTCCGTGCGGCCGGAGAAAATCTCGCGGGTGACGGTGAATTCCTTGCCGAGCGTGGCGGCAAGATAATCCTTCAGGCCGCCGGGGAAGTGGAACACCGCCTTTTCGGGAATTTCGCCGCCGGCCGGCACCATGCCGGGATCGCAGCTCCAGCGGATTTCAACGCCGCCGAAGAGATAGGCCTTGGAGCGGGCCATGCGGAAGATGCGCGCCGGTTCGAACTTGGCGTGATCGCCGAAGATCTGCGGATCGGGATGGAAACGCACGCGGGTGCCGCGGCGATTGTGCACGTCGCCCAGCTCTTCCAGCGGACCGATCGGCAGGCCGCGCGAAAAGCGCTGGCGGTAAAGCTTGCGGTTACGCGCCACTTCCACTTCGAGAAGATCGGACAGCGCATTGACCACGGAAACACCGACGCCGTGCAGGCCGCCCGATGTCTCATAGGCCTTGCCGTCGAACTTGCCGCCGGCATGCAGCTTGGTCATGATGACTTCCAGCGTGGACTTGCCGGGAACCTGCGGGTGGTTTTCCACGGGAATGCCGCGGCCATTGTCGGTGACCGTCAGGAAACCTTCGGCATCGAGATGGACCTCGATGAAATTGGCGTGGCCGGCGACGGCCTCGTCCATGGAGTTGTCGATGACTTCGGCAAAGAGATGGTGCAGCGCCTTTTCGTCGGTGCCGCCAATATACATGCCCGGACGCATGCGCACGGGCTCAAGCCCTTCGAGCACGCGGATCGACGAGGCGCCGTAATCGTCACCGGTAGGTGACGCGGGGGCGGGCGGAGCGGAAGTCGTGACGGCCGCAACGGCTGCGGGTTTCGGCTGCACATTCACGTTGGCGGCTGCGGTCGCCGGGGCCTTCACGGTTTTCGCCGTGTCCTCGTTCGTGTCCGTATCGCTGTTTCGTGCCGCCGGAAGACCGGAGAAGAGATCGTTGCTGTCGTCCATCATGTCCAAGGTTCAAAGTCGTGTGTCAGAATTTCGCCATGCGAATCATTATGCCCGTAGCGCCAATCATAACGCCAAACGCGGTTCCCGTCCGATTCCAGTGGGTCCGTCTGGCAAGCGCGGCACATCCTATGCCACGATTGTGTCAGGGTTTCGCAACAGGAGGATTGCGCTGGCGATGCCGCAATGGCAAGTCTCGCAGCCACGAATGAACGGTTAGCCAAGGCATGTCCACAGCTCATTTCACGTTTTGTACTCTTTTCAGCCTGACTGTTGCGGCCATGCCGGTTGCGGCCTCGGCCGCTGAGGGGCCGCTGCGGCCTTTCAAGGACGAGCTGTTTTCCGCCCAGACGGTGCTTTCCACTGGCGATGGCGGCGCATCCGAAGTCATCGATTACCAGGAAATGCGCGACATCAACGGTCGCGACGAGGTGCCGGAGCGGCGGGTGAAACGGCAATATGTCGACATGACGCCGAAGAAGGCGCAGGCGCTGGAAACTGTTTCCGTCGAGGGCAGGGCG
The DNA here is from genome assembly GCA_017744915.1 of Agrobacterium tumefaciens. Classification (GTDB taxonomy): domain Bacteria; phylum Pseudomonadota; class Alphaproteobacteria; order Rhizobiales; family Rhizobiaceae; genus Agrobacterium; species Agrobacterium tumefaciens_I. Next base: position 323,175 of record JAGIAH010000004.1, on the reverse strand, counting down.
CTGGAGGTCGGCCGCGTCGGGCCGGCAAGCGGCCAGGCCTTCACGGTCATCTTCATCCATGGGCGCGGCGGTGACCGGCGGCTCGGCATGAACGACTACACCTTCGGCGGCAATTTCAACCGGCTGAAGAACCTCGCCACCGCCAATGGTGGCACCTATTACGCGCCGAGCGTGCGCTCCTTCGACGAAAACGGCGTTGCCGATGTTGCGGCGCTGATTGCCGATGCGGCCAGAAAATCCGGCAGCAAGCCGGTGGTGCTCACCTGTGCGTCGATGGGCAGTTTTATCTGCTACGGCATCAGCCGCGACAAGGCGGCCGTCGCCAATCTCAAGGGCATGGCGATACTCGGCGGTGCGGTTGATCCCGATTTTCCGAAAAGCGCTTTTGCCAAGGCGAAAAAGCCGGTCTGGTTCACCCATGGCAGCGCCGACAAGGTCTATTCGGCGGATCAGCAGGCGACGATCTTCCGCTCCTTGCTGAAGGCCGGCGAGCCGGCGCGGTTCACGCGTTACGAGACCGGCAGCCACGGCACACCGGTGCGCATGACCGACTGGCGGGCGGTTTTGAACTGGGTTTTGAGCCGCTGAGGCCGCTATTTGGGTCGGGAGCGGCGAAATTTGCGAAATCGGCCGCCGTTTTGAACCTTCGGACCGCTTTTTTGTACCATTTGCGGCCAGCTGCGGTTAAAGGAATATCCCGGGATTTCCGGCAGGTCTTCTGTCGTGATTAAGGGCCGTGATACGGCTGAGGGAAGGGGCGCCGCCCAAGGCGGGCCTAAGACAAAGGGAATGGGATACGCATGACGCCGAATGTTCGACCGCTTGTTGCCGGAAACTGGAAGATGAACGGCACCCGTGCCTCGCTCGATCAGATCAAGGCCATGGCAGAAGGCGTCAAGGGCGCACTGTCCGAAAAGGTGGATGCGCTGATCTGCCCGCCCTCGACATTGCTCTACGTGGCAACGGCGCTGTGCGATGACAGCCCGCTGATGATCGGGGCGCAGGATTGCCATCAGAATGCATCCGGCGCCCATACCGGCGATATTTCCGCCGAGATGATCGCCGATTGCTTCGGCACCCATGTCATCGTTGGCCATTCGGAGCGCCGCACCGACCATGCCGAGACCGACCATCTCGTGCGTGCAAAGGCCGTTGCCGCCCATCAGGCCGAACTCATCGCCATCGTCTGCATTGGCGAGACGGCGGATGAGCGCAAGGCGGGCCAGACGCTCGATATCCTCAAGCGCCAGCTCGCCGGCTCCCTGCCGGATGAGGCGACGGCCGAAAACACCGTCATCGCCTATGAGCCCGTCTGGGCGATCGGCACGGGTTTGACGCCGACCGTTGAAGACGTGCGCGAGGCCCATGCCTTCATGCGCGATGAGCTCGTCAAGCGTTTCGGCGATGCCGGCAAGACCATGCGCATCCTCTATGGCGGCTCGGTAAAGCCCGCCAATGCGCTGGAACTGATGGGTGTCGAGAACGTGGATGGCGCGCTGATTGGCGGCGCGAGCTTGAAAGCCTCGGACTTCCTGTCCATCTATGCGGCATACGAGCAACTGACGGCTTGATCCAAGCTTTCCTGTCGCGGGGATGGGAAAGGGGCTTGGAATAAGCCTTCGCCTCATGTAAAGAGCCGCAAAACCTTCTTTATGGTGCTCCGCGCGGGGCATGGAATGGATTGTCATGCAGACCGTTTTGATTGTTATTCACCTCATGATCGTGCTGGCGCTTGTCGGCGTGGTCCTGATCCAGCGTTCCGAAGGCGGCGGCCTCGGTATCGGCGGCGGTTCGGGCTTCATGTCCGCGCGCGGAACGGCCAATGCGCTGACGCGCACCACGGCGATCCTTGCCGCGCTGTTCTTCGCTACGTCGCTCGGCCTTGGTCTTCTGACCCGCTACGAATCGCGCCCGACCGACATCCTGAACCGTATTCCGGCCACTCAGGGCCAGGGTAACGGCATTCTCGATACGCTCGGCCCGTCCACGACGCCCGCTCCGGCTCCGGCTGAAAATGGCGTTCCGACCAATAATGGCGCTGCCGCTCCTGCGCAGACCACACCGGCTCCGGCCGCTTCCGGTTCGGCCGCTCCGGCCCCGGCACAGCCCGCCGATCCGAACGCAGTTCCGACCGGTCAATAAGCCCGGTTTTGATTTAACGCTCCGGCAGGCCAAAAGCCTGCCGGTTTTCTTTTGTTCGCATTCCGGCTTGCCCCATCGCAGATTCGTCAACAGCGAATTTTCGAAACAATGAAATTTGGGCTGGCGGAATCAGAGGTAAAAAGGTATCCGGTGAATCCCATGGCGCGATATGTATTCATCACAGGCGGCGTGGTCTCCTCTCTCGGTAAGGGCATCGCAGCTGCGGCACTCGGAGCTTTGCTGCAATCCCGTGGTTATCGGGTGCGGCTTCGCAAACTCGACCCCTATCTGAACGTTGATCCCGGCACCATGAGCCCGACACAGCACGGCGAAGTGTTCGTGACGGATGACGGTGCCGAGACGGACCTCGACCTTGGCCACTATGAACGCTTTACCGGGCGTTCGGCCACCAAGACCGATAACATCACCACCGGTCGCATCTACAAGAACATCATCGACAAGGAACGGCGCGGCGATTATCTCGGCGCAACGGTTCAGGTCATTCCGCATGTCACCAACGAGATCAAGGATTTCGTGATCGAAGGCAATGACGATTACGACTTCGTCATCTGCGAGATCGGTGGCACGGTGGGTGACATCGAGGCGATGCCGTTCATGGAAGCGATCCGCCAGCTCGGCAACGACCTGCCGCGCGGCACGGCGATCTATCTTCACCTGACGCTGATGCCTTATATTCCGGCAGCCGGCGAGCTGAAGACCAAACCGACCCAGCATTCCGTCAAGGAGTTGCAGGCGCTCGGCATTCATCCCGACATCCTGCTTGTGCGCGCCGATCGGGAAATCCCGGAAGCGGAACGCCGCAAGCTTTCGCTATTCTGCAATGTGCGTGAGTCCGCCGTCATCCAGGCTCTGGATGCCGCGAATATCTATGACGTGCCGATGGCTTACCACAAGGAAGGCCTCGATTCGGAAGTACTGGCTGCTTTTGGCATCGAGCCGGCGCCGAAGCCACGTCTGGAACAGTGGGAAGAAGTCTGCAATCGCATCCGCACGCCGGAAGGCGAAGTGACGATCGCGATCGTCGGCAAATATACCGGCCTCAAGGATGCCTATAAGTCCTTGATCGAGGCGCTGCACCATGGCGGCATCGCCAATCGCGTCAAGGTCAAGCTGGAGTGGATCGAGTCGGAAGTCTTCGAAAAGGAAGATCCGACGCCTTATCTCGAAAAGGTCAACGGCATTCTGGTGCCGGGCGGCTTCGGCGAGCGCGGTTCGGAAGGCAAGATCATGGCGGCGCAGTTCGCGCGTGAGCGCAACGTGCCTTACTTCGGCATCTGCTTCGGCATGCAGATGGCGGTCGTGGAAGCGGCCCGTCATCTGGCCGGCATCGAAAATGCCTCCTCCACCGAATTCGGTCCGACATCCGAGCCGGTCGTTGGCCTGATGACCGAATGGGTGAAGGGCAACGAGCTGGAGAAGCGCTCCTCCAAGGGCGATCTCGGCGGCACGATGCGTCTCGGTGCCTACAAGGCGGCGCTGAAGAAAGATACGAAGATCGCCGATATCTACGGCACCACCGATATTTCCGAGCGCCACCGCCACCGTTACGAGGTGAATGTGGACTACAAGGACCGGTTGGAAGGCTGTGGCCTCGTCTTCTCGGGCATGTCTCCGGATGGTGTCCTGCCGGAAACGGTTGAATATCCTGATCATCCGTGGTTCATCGGTGTTCAGTATCACCCGGAACTGAAGAGCCGCCCGCTCGACCCGCATCCGCTTTTCGCCAGCTTCGTCGAAGCGGCGATGGAGCAGAGCCGCCTGGTTTGATCGATTTTAAGAAAAAGGGCCGCAAAAGCGGCCCTTTTTTGTAAGGTTCAAAGCGCAATCGTGGTTTGGCGCATGTCATTTGCATGCCCGTGGCATATATCATCAGCTTTTGTTTACGGCGATCGCTGCGATGAATACCGACTTCGCAGGCGCCTCGGGAGGGAAAGTCTGTAAGTTTATTGCTACAATGCCAGATCTAACCTTTCGGTTGTCATCAGTGTCTAGCCGCCAGTTTTTGAGATTCCAGCTTGTGTTCGTGTTTTTGAAGCGTCGCCCAACGTGCTTTTCGGGCTCACCAAGCGACGCGCTTTTTGCAAGTGAAGTCAGATCGGAAGTCAGTCGATCTGAGACTGCGCTAGAGACGAGCGAGGTCTTGAGCGAACAATAGGTAACGTTTCCGCCCTTGCCACTCTCGCTTTCCACTTTGATGATTGTCTCGCCGCCATCTGTTGAGAAGAGCTTTTTCAATTTGATTGAATCTGAGCCGGTGTGTTCTTTCGCGAGTGGCACGCTCTGAGGTGATGCACTCACCCAAGCTTTGCTGGAAGGAGATGCGCGACCTTCGCGGCAGACTTCATTGAAGGCTGAAATCACATCTATCGCAGGCAGATGTGCCTTGGTTCTTTCTTCAGAGAATACCGGGCTTGCAGCGACAACAGCAGCCAAAAATCCCAGAGCATGCAGTTTTAATATTAAAGACATTAGACCGAATTGCCCTTCGTTAAAAAAAAACGGGCCTTAAGGCCCGTTCTGATTTTAGCAGAAAATTTCATCAGGCTCACTTCGGCCCGATCATGTTTTCCGGGCGTACAAACTGGTCGAATTCCTCGTTGGTGAGGTATCCGCCACCAACGGTTTCTTCGCGCAGGGTCGTGCCGTTCTTGTGTGCGGTCTTGGCGATCTTGGCGCAGATGTCGTAGCCAAGCTTGCCGTTCAGCGCCGTCACCAGCATCAGCGAGTTTTCAACGCCCTTGCGGATATTGTCTTCACGCGCCTCGATGCCGACGACGCAATTGTCGGTGAAGGAGACGGCGGCATCGCCCAGAAGCTGGACCGACTGCAGGAAGTTGTAGGCCATCATCGGGTTATAGACGTTCAGCTCGAAGTGGCCCTGCGAACCGGCGAAGGAGAGCGCCGCATTGTTGCCGAAGATGTGGGCGCAGACCTGGGTCAGTGCTTCCGACTGGGTGGGGTTGACCTTACCGGGCATGATCGACGAGCCGGGCTCGTTTTCCGGCAGCGACAATTCACCGAGACCGGCGCGCGGGCCTGAACCGAGGAAGCGGATGTCGTTGGCGATCTTGAAGAGTGCAGCGGCAGCCGCATTGATCGCGCCATGCGAGAAGACCATGGAATCATGCGAGGCAAGCGCTTCGAACTTGTTCGGCGCGGTGACGAAGGAAAGGCCGGTGATCTTGGAAATCTCGTCGGCAACCTTTTCGGCAAAACCGATGGGAGCGTTGAGGCCCGTGCCGACGGCCGTGCCGCCCTGGGCGAGCTTGGAAAGCGCGGGCAGGGTGGTTTCAATGTTGGCGATGGCGGAGGCGACCTGCGCGGCATAGCCGGAGAATTCCTGGCCGAGCGTCAGCGGGGTCGCATCCTGCGTGTGGGTGCGGCCGATCTTGATGATCTTCTCGAACTGCTTGACCTTGGCTTCCAGCGCCTTGTGCAGGTGCTTGAGGCTGGGCAGCAGGTGGTGAACGATCTCTTCCACGCAGGCGATGTGCATCGCCGTCGGGTAAGTGTCGTTCGAGGACTGGCTCATATTGACGTGGTCATTGGGGTGAACAGGCTTCTTGGTGCCCATTTCGCCGCCGAGCATTTCGATCGCGCGGTTGGAAATCACCTCATTGGCATTCATGTTGGACTGGGTGCCGGAGCCGGTCTGCCAGACGACGAGCGGGAAATGCTCGGTCAGCTTGCCGTCGATGACTTCCTGCGCGGCGGCAATGATGGCGTCGCCCACCTTGGGATCGAGACCGGCAAGCGCCATGTTGGCGCGGGCGGCGGCCTGCTTGACGATGCCGAGTGCGCGAACGACAGAGGCGGGCTGCTTTTCCCAGCCGATTTTGAAGTTGCCGAGCGAGCGCTGCGCCTGCGCGCCCCAGTAGCGATCGGCCTGAACTTCAATGGGGCCAAATGTATCGGTTTCCGTCCGTGTGGCTGTCATCAATCTTGCCTTTTTACTCGTGTTCCTCCGCCAAAACGGCGCCTTCGCCCGCCTTGCGCGCGCCGATATATAGAATCATCGCGCCGGCAATGAAAGCGCTGCAATGCGGCAGGGGCAGATATTTCCCGCCCTGGAAAAGCGATTTCGCCAGCCGGGGCGACAAAGGGTGAAAAAGGCGACGGCGTGTCATTTTTACTACGTGGCGAAAAGGCCGGAAAACCGGCGTTTCACGGCCGTCCGAATAAGGTGGTGAGCCAGGGCAAAGTTAATGAAATAAATGGAAATTTAACCATTCTCGCCAATTCTGGAAATTACGTTTTTATGGCTTTGGCTGTATTATGAAGTTCATTTCGGCACGGTTGTGGGCTTTGGGCGTTTTCTTTTCAACGGGCCGTTGATCGGCTAGACAGGCATGAAACTGATGCCCGCCGTTTCGCAGGCGGTGCTGGGTGCTACGAGGATCAAATTGCAAGTCACATCTGGAAAAACATCGGCAGCGCTGGTGCTGGCTCTCGGTCTTTCCGTTTCCACCGCTCTTCCCGGCAGCGCCGGCGCGGTGACCCTGATGGATCTTTTGCGCGGTGGTCCCGGCAAGATCGCGCGTGATCGCGGTGAATTGCCGCCGGCCGGCATCGTCACCTCGCCCTCCGGATCGAGCGCAGGCCAGAGTGCGGACGCTTCCGATCCCGAGCCGCTGCCGCGTGTTTCCGGCCCGCGCTATTACGACTACAAGGCGGATACGGCCCGTCTCGTGAACACCGCGAATTTCGGTGAAGGCCTCGCCAATCTGAAGTTCAGCGCTACCCCCGAGATCGCCAAGTCGCTGGAAGCCTATTACGGCGCCGGCGGCAAGACGCTGTGGATTTCGGAAGGCGAGTTGACCGCGCGCGCCAACGCTGTCATCGCCTTTTTCGAGACGGTCGGCGAAAGTGGCCTCGATCCGGCCGATTACAGCATTTCGTCACCGGCAAGGGATGTGACGGCCAGCATCAGCAATACTTCCGGCACGGCTGCAACCGGTACGCCGGTGGAAACGGCCTCGGCGCCTGCGTCCGATGCCTATCAGCGGGCACAGATGCAGTTCGAGCTGGCGCTTTCCGCCAAGGTTCTCGCCTATGTGCAGGATACGACCCGTGGCCGCGTCGATCCTAACCGGCTTTCCGGTTATCACGATTTCAAGCGCAAGACGGTCAACCTCGCGCCGGTGCTGAAGCTTGCGGGCCTGAGCCCCGATGTCGCCGCCTATCTGCGCAGCCGTGAACCGTCGAGCGCCGAATATCTGGCGCTGAAGACAGAACTCGCCCGCCTGCGCGGCGAGGGTGACGCGGCTCACACCGTTCGCGTTCCTGCCGATCTGGTGCTGAAACCCGGCAATAGCAGCGCCGATATGGCCAATGTCGTCAAGGCGATCGAGCATCGCGCTTCGCCGGCCTTCAAGGCCGAGCATGCGGCGATCATTTCCGCCTATCAGCAGACGCCGGATTATACGCCCGATCTCGTCGATCTGGTGAAGGCATTCCAGAGCGAAAACGGCCTGAAACCCGATGGCGTCATCGGCCGTGCCACCGTGCGTGCCATGGTCGGCGAAAGCAACGACGCGAAGATCGCCAAGGTGCAGGTGGCCATGGAGCAGGTCCGCTGGCTTCCGGCCGATCTTGGCCAGCGTTACGTCTTCATCAACCAGCCGGCCTTCATGGCCTATTACCACAATGAAGGCACCGAACAGTTCGGCATGAAGGTCGTGGTCGGCTCCAAGGCCAACCAGACCTATTTCTTCCAGGACGAAATCCAGACTGTCGAGTTCAACCCTTACTGGGGCGTGCCGCAGTCGATCATCGTCAACGAGATGCTGCCGAAGCTGCGCCGCGATCCGTCCTATCTTGATCGGCTCGGTTACGAAGTGCAGGTGGGTGGCCGTGCGGTTTCTTCCACCAGCGTCAACTGGTACGGCTCCACCAATGCGGTTTCCGTGCGTCAGCCGCCGAGCAGCGACAATGCGCTGGGCGACCTGAAGATCCTGTTCCCGAACGCACATGCCATCTACATGCATGACACGCCGGCCAAGAGCTTCTTCAACCGCGACATGCGGGCGCTGAGCCATGGCTGTATCCGCCTCGTTGATCCGCGCCGCATGGCGGCGGCCGTTCTCGGTACCAGCATCGACAAGGTCGGCGAACAGATCGCGTCCGGCAAGAACCGCGCCGTGCAGGTGCCGGAGAAGGTTCCGGTCTACGTTGCTTACTTTACGGCTTGGCCGGACAGGGACGGCAAGGTGCAGTTCTTCGATGATGTCTATGATCGCGACAGCTATGTGCAGAAGGCGTTTGCCGTGACGACGAAGGCGCGGGCCGCGTCGATCTGATCAGCATACCATCGAGAAAAGCGCCGGAAACGGCGCTTTTTAGTTTATAGGCAAAGTCTGTCAGGAATGTCGGGTGTGACGGCAACATCCAGCCTCTCAGGCCGCGGCCGCACCCTTCGCAACCAGTTCCTCGAACAGCGCGGGCGTCAACTCAGCGAAATCGTCGATCACGACATCCGGCTCGAGTTCCACCATCGGCACATCCGAATAACCGAAAGTCACGCCGATCGACGGCACGGCCGCGTTCCTTGCGGCGAGAATATCGTTGATGCTGTCACCGACCATGATCGAGCGCTGCACGTCACCGCCGGCCTTTTCGATGGTACCGAGAATATGGCGCGCATCCGGCTTGCGGAAGGAGAAGGTGTCGCCGCAGGTGATGGCGGCGAAATAACGGGTAAGGCCCAGTTCTTCGAGCAGCGGCAAAGCGAGGATTTCGGTCTTGTTGGTGCAGACGGCGAGCGTGATGCCGGCTTCCGAGAGTGCATCCAGCGCGCTGATAATACCGGGATAGGGCCGGCTTTCGCCGGGCATTTCGGCGCGGTAGTGGGCGATGAAACGCTCATAAAGCGGTTCGATCTCGGCTTCCGGCAATTCCGTCTCGCGCAATGCGAAGGCGCGCTTGATCATTACCCGCGCGCCCTGGCCGACGAGATGCGTCAGGTCGTTATAGGTGACAGGGGCAAGTCCGGCTGCGGCGATGGTGTGGTTGAGGCTCGAGACGAGATCGGCGGCGGTATCGACCAGCGTGCCGTCGAGGTCAAAAATGGCGAGCGGGGAGAGCGGGCGGGATGTCACGGAAACGGGCCTCTTGCGGAATACGGGTGCTGAGCTATCGGTGCTTTCATTCGCGCCAAGCCTAGGCAAAGGGGCGTGTCTTTGCAACCGCGTCACAACGTTCTGTTCGTTGCCTTGAAAAAGGCTTTCGTTTGGCTTTCGACCCGTGTAAACAGCACGGCGACGATAAAGCTACCGGAGTTTCAGGCACATGGATGCCCGCCAGATGAAGATCAAGGCCGCCGAGGCCGCATTGTCCCACGTGCAGGACGGGATGCGGCTGGGTATCGGCACCGGTTCGACGGCCGAGGAATTCGTTCGTCTGCTGGCCGAGAAGGTCGCGGCCGGCCTGAAGGTCGAGGGCGTGCCGACATCCGAGCGTACCGCGCGTCTGTGCGTCGAGCTTGGCGTGCCGCTGAAATCCCTCGACGAATTGCCGGAACTGGACCTGACCATTGATGGCGCGGACGAGGTGGATCATGCACTGCGCCTCGTCAAGGGCGGCGGCGGCGCGCTTCTGCGCGAAAAGATCGTCGCGGCTGCGTCTGCCCGCGTGATCGTCATCGCCGATCAGAGCAAGGTGGTGGAGACGCTGGGCGCCTTTCCGCTTCCGATCGAAATCAATTCCTTCGGCCAGATGGCGACACGCATCGCCATCGAAAAACTGGCATCCCGTTCCGGGCTTTCCGGCACGCTGGCGCTGCGTTCTTCCGACGACGGCCCCTTCATGACCGATGGCGGACACCTGATCCTCGACGCATCTTTTGGCCGTATTCCTGATGCAGAAGCGCTAGCACGCGAGCTGAACACGATTCCCGGTGTTGTCGAGCACGGACTTTTCATAAATTTGGCATCGCTTGCCATTATCGCGGGTCCTGAAGGCGCCCGCGTGATGCAGGCAGTATAACAGGAGCGAGATTTTCATGGTCAAACTAGCGGGACTGGGCAAAGCTGCCGCTGCTTCGATCCTCATTTCCGGCATCGTGTTCGGTACTGCCGCACGCGCTCAGGAAATTTCGGAAGCGCATATCGCTGCCGCACGGCAGGCGATCACCTCTCTTGGCGTTACCGACCGTTTTGACGACATTCTGCCGGGTCTGGCGGAGCGTCTGAAGGCCGAACTCATTCAGGCCTCGCCAAATGTGCAGGACGCGATCACCGAGACCGTCGATGCCAAGGCGCTCGAGCTTGCGCCGCGCCGCGCCGATCTGGAACGCGAAGCAGCGCTGACCTATGCGCGCGCCTTCAGCGTTGAAGAGCTGAACGCCATTTCCACCTTCTACAGCAGTGAAGCCGGCAAGAAGCTTCTGAAGGACGGCCCGATCGCTACGCGCGAACTGATGAAGGCAGCTGATATCTGGGCAGCCGGCATCAACCGTGACCTCAATGCCGCCTCCATGTCGGAGCTGCAGAAGGTTGCCGGCGCTGATCTGAAGCCGCTTCCGGCCGATCAGAGCGCCACGGGCGGTGCTCCGGCACACAAGCCCTGATCGAAGGAAGGGCGCCGGGCCGAAAAGCGTAACGCGGTTTCGGCAAAATCCGATGCCCAGGCAAAAGCCACTTTCAGAAATATTCAAAGCCCGGTCGCAGGACCGGGCTTTTCATTTGTGCGTCGCAGCACCTATATGTGCCGTGAATACGCGCTCGCCCGCCTCGGGATGCATGGCGCGGTGTTGATCAGGGGTTTGACTATGACAGCTTATGACTACGATCTTTTCGTCATCGGTGGCGGTTCCGGCGGCGTGCGCAGCGGCCGCGTGGCAGCCTCGCTCGGCAAGCGCGTGGGGATCGCTGAAGAATATCGTTATGGCGGCACCTGCGTCATCCGCGGCTGCGTGCCGAAGAAGCTGTTCGTTTATGCCTCGCAATTCCCCGAACATTTCGAGGATGCCGAAGGTTTCGGCTGGAGCGTCGGCGAGCGCCGTTTCGACTGGAAGAAGCTGATCGCGGCGAAGGACAAGGAAATCGCCCGTCTGGAAGGGCTTTACCGTAAGGGGCTGGAAAACGCCAAGGCCGATATTTTCGACAGCCGGGCTGAGCTGGTCGATGCCCATACCGTCAAACTCATCAAGACCGGCGAGACTTTCACCGCCGAGCGTATCGTGATTGCCGTCGGCGGCACCCCGAACGAGCACAGGGCGCTGCCCGGCCATGAGCTGACGATCTCGTCCAACGAGGCCTTCAATCTGGAAGAGCTGCCGAAATCGATCCTGATCGCCGGCGGCGGTTATATCGCCGTGGAATTCGCCAATATCTTCCATGGGCTCGGTGTCGAAACGACACTGATCTATCGCGGCAAGGAAATCCTGTCGCGGTTCGATCAGGACATGCGCAAGGGCCTGCATGAAGCGATGGAGGCCAAGGGCATCAGCATCCTTCTGGAAGATATCATCGAGGACGTCCGCAAGGACGGGGCGGACGGTTTCGTGGCTCGCACGAAGCAGGGCAAATCGCTCAATGTCGGCCTGGTGATGCTGGCGCTCGGTCGCGATCCCAACACCAAGGGCCTCGGCCTCGAAAATGCCGGTGTGAAGGTGGATGCGCGCGGCGCGATCATCGTAGACGAGTATTCGCGCACGAATGTGCCGAACATCTTTGCGCTGGGTGACGTCACCGACCGGGTACAGCTGACGCCGGTGGCGATCCACGAGGCGATGTGCTTCATCGAAACCGAATACAAGAACAACCCGACCAAGCCGGATCACGAGCTGATCGCGACGGCGGTGTTCTCGCAGCCGGAAATCGGCACCGTCGGTCTCTCGGAAGAGGAAGCCGGCAAGAAATATCCGGAGCTTGAGGTCTATCGCGCCCAGTTCCGGCCGATGAAGGCGACGCTTTCCGGCCGTCAGGAAAAGACGATCATGAAGCTGATCGTCAATGCCGCCGACCGCAAGGTTGTCGGCGTCCATATTCTCGGCCACGAGGCGGGCGAGATGGCGCAGCTTCTCGGCATCACGCTGAAGGCCGGCTGCACCAAGGATGATTTCGACCGCACCATGGCGGTTCATCCGACGGCGGCGGAAGAGCTGGTGACGATGTATTCGCCGAGCTACCGCGTGGTGAACGGCGAGCGTGTGTAACGCCGATACAGGCGTGATATAATCGCTGTACGCATCCGCCGCCGCCCTTTGAAAACCGATGTTTTTCGGATGGCGGCGGGTTGTTAAATCGTTTGAATTGACTTTTGTGTATCTGGAGCGCCCAAAACGGGCAGAATGAGCCTGTTAGCTCGGGGATCGGCTATGCAAAGCCGATGCTTGGAGCTATAAGCCGCTCAATTTTTCGAGGCGGTCGCGCGGCAGTCGCGCGGGCGAAAAAAGGGTAAGAACATGGCACAGAATTGGACCCCCGGCAGCTGGCGACAGAAACCGATCCAGCAGGTTCCCGAATATCCGGACGCGGCAGCGCTTGCGGCCACGGAAGCCACCCTTGCGACCTATCCGCCGCTGGTCTTTGCAGGTGAAGCCCGCCGCCTGAAAAAACAGCTCGCCAATGTGGCTGAAGGCAACGCCTTCCTGATGCAGGGCGGCGATTGTGCTGAAAGCTTCCTCGAGCATGGCGCCGACAATATCCGCGACTTCTTCCGCGCTTTCCTGCAGATGGCCGTCGTGCTGACCTATGGCGCGCAGCTACCTGTCGTGAAGGTGGGACGTATTGCCGGCCAGTTTGCCAAGCCGCGCTCTTCCAACGTGGAAGTGCAGGATGGCGTGTCGTTGCCGTCCTATCGCGGTGACATCATCAATGGCATCGAATTCAACGAGGCCTCGCGCATTCCGAACCCGGAGCGCCAGCTCGACGCGTACCGCCAGTCGGCGGCGACGCTGAACCTGCTGCGCGCTTTCGCGATGGGTGGTTACGCCAACCTTGAAAACGTTCACCAGTGGATGCTCGGCTTCATCAAGGACAGCCCGCAGGCGGACCGTTACCGCAAGCTGGCCGACCGCATCTCCGAAACCATGGATTTCATGAAGGCGATCGGCATCAGCGCGGACAGCAATCCGAGCCTGCGCGAGACCGACTTCTTCACCAGCCATGAAGCGCTGCTGCTTGGTTATGAAGAGGCGCTGACCCGCGTCGATTCCACATCCGGCGACTGGTATGCGACCTCCGGGCACATGCTGTGGATCGGCGACCGTACGCGCCAGCTCGACCATGCGCATGTGGAATATTTCCGCGGCATCAAGAACCCGATCGGCCTGAAATGTGGTCCGTCGCTGACGCCTGACAATCTGATCGAGCTGATCGATGCGCTGAACCCGGCAAACGAGGCCGGCCGTCTGACGCTGATCTGCCGCTTCGGCCATGACAAGGTGGCGGACAGCCTGCCGAAGCTCATCCGTGCGGTTGAGAAGGAAGGCCGCAAGGTCGTCTGGTCCTGCGATCCGATGCATGGCAACACGATCACGCTCAACCACTACAAGACGCGTCCGTTCGAGCGCATCCTGTCGGAAGTCGAAAGCTTCTTCCAGATCCACCGCGCCGAAGGCACGCATCCGGGTGGCATCCATATCGAGATGACCGGCAAGGACGTGACCGAATGCACGGGTGGCGCGCGCGCCGTGACGGCGGATTCGCTGTCCGACCGTTACCACACCCATTGCGATCCGCGTCTCAATGCCGATCAGGCGCTGGAACTGGCGTTCCTGCTGTCCGAGCGCATGAAGAGCGGCCGTGACGAGAAGCGCCTGGCGATCGCCAACGCGTAAGGTAACGCCGTGAACGAAAAAAGCCGCCGGGAGACCCTCCGGCGGCTTTTTCATGCGCGGTGCTGAGCTATTGCACCAGCGCCGGTTGCTGGCAGCGGACGTCGGTGACGCGCACATCGGCTTCGCCGATCTTGACGCCGAGAACCAGAAGCACATTGTAGAGCAGCTGATCGACGGGAGCCGTGACTGCCGCGAGCGTGTTGGCAAGCGCTGACTGAATGCCTGCCAGACCTCCCAGATCGAGGTTGAGGAAGAGAATCCGGATATCCAGGTTGAGGTTCTTCAGCAGTGAACTGACAAGAGTGGTAACGGTGTCCTTGGTCGACACGCTCTTGATCTTGGCTTGTGTAATATCCGACTGGGTGAAGGTCAGCTTGGTCTTCGTCATGTTGGTGGCGTTGATGAGGGCGCTGCCATTGATGGCAAGCAGCGCCGAATCCACGATGGCCGCCTTGGTGACGCGCGGGTCCTTGCCGAAATTGGCAAAGGCCGTGGTATCGACATTGCCGAGCGCGATTTCGGCGACGCCGGGAACGACCTCGACATCGACGGTACCCTGTCCACCGCCCGTGCAGCGAATGTCGGCAAGCCGCGCTTCGGCATGGGCAACTTCCACATAGAGCGGAATATTGACCTTGAGGCCGGCAATGGCCTGCAACCCATCTACCACGACATTGACCGCCAGCCGGGTCTGCGCGGTGCGCACGATGGTGCCCTGACCACCGACGGCGAGCGACGGCGTTTCGACGGGCGGTTCGCCAATGGCGAGCGTTGCCTTGACCGAGGCGAGGCCGAGAATATTGGCGTTGAGATTAAGCCCCAGCTGGTTGCCGCCATTGCCCGCCACGGCAGCGGCATTGATGAGATCGAAGACGCCGGCTGTCACCTTGAGGTTTTCACCCGTGCCGATCAGCTTGTCGGAGAAGGGGCCGAGATTGAGGATTTCCTCAAGCTTGATCTTGACGTTGCTCTTGTTGACGGTTTTTTGCAGCGTATTCAGGATGTTGACCACCGCCGGCTGTAACCCTGTGGTTTTCGTCAGCACGTCGAGGAATTTGCCGTAGCTGATTTCCGTCTTCAGCACATCCTTGTAGGTGCCGGCGGTGAGGTTGAGATCGATGGCCAGCGCCTCGACGATCTTCAGTGCATTGACATCGGCGGCGAGAAGCGCCTGGTAATCCATGAGCTTCAGCGACACCGTGGTGCCGAGCAGGCCACCGAGCAGGCTGTTGAGAATTCCCTCATCGAGGCTCGCCAGTCGTGATCCCACCGAAAATGCGGCGATCTTCTGCGACGAGGCCGTTCCCACCGCCGAGACCTTGGGCGGCTTGGCGAAGGCGGAGGCGAAGAATATCTGCCCCTGCTCGACAATGTTCACCTTGATCGCATTGGTGGGCAGGGCATTGTCGACGAAACGCTGGCCGACCGGTACGGTCGCATCCGGTTCGTAGTGACCCTTGATGACTTCGGCATAACCCTTGCTGCTGGCGAATTCATTCAAGGGATCGAAGGGCTGCAACCCATTTGCGGTCAGGAGACCCTTGTCCGTCTTGACGCCGAGATCCATGCCATTGAGGGCGAAATATTGCTGGACGGCCTTCTCGGCGTCGGTGGAGCTGGCTGCTGCCGATATGGCCGCGAGATCGGCGGTCTGCTGCAATTGCCGCTTCTGCAATGTCAGATAACCGTAATCGACGCCCAGCGCCAATATGCCGATGAAGAGCGGTGCAGTGAGCCCGGCTGAAATGGCGATGTTGCCCGTTCTATCCTTGAGGAAGCGGGGAAGCAGGGAATGGATATCTCGCATGTCATGCTCCTCCGATCCGGATGGTGGAAAAACGCCGGATGACCGGCTCGGGCAGGGTGTAGCTGTAGAGGCTCCAGATCGGCAGGTTGCTGGCGTCGTATTCGACCTTCACCGTGAACTGGTTGGCATTGGCTGGATCGGTGGCGACATCGACGGTGAAGCGCGATTTGTCCATGAAAGCGTAGCTGAGATCGCTTTTGGTGACGAAATCCCGGGCAAGCTGCTGTCGCTCGGTCGTATTCAGCCCGGCAACCGCCGTTCGCGCCGCATCGGCCGCGACCTGCTGCACCGAATAGGCCGCCATGAGATAGATGCCGTAGGCGATCATGGTCAAAAGGACGAGAAAGAAGATTGGCGCGACGATGGCGAACTCGATTGCGGACGAACCGGATCGATCGCGAAAGAAACGTACTCCATTACGCATAAAGCACCCCCGTTCCTTAAGGCATCAAGGTTCGATGCCTTGATTTATTATTTTCGGAAATGCTAATTTATGGGTGTTAATTTTGTGTTGACGTCGCTCTTGTGGGTTGCAGGCGGGAAATAATCTTCGCGTCAGCACCCGCCACTTCAGATCAGCCGAAGGCCCTTGAAGCTCGCATGGCCGTCCTTGCCGACGATGATGTGATCATGAACGGCGATGCCGAGCGGCTTTGCGGTATCGATGATGGTTTTGGTCATCTCGATATCCGCGCGTGAAGGGGTGGGGTCGCCGCTCGGGTGATTGTGGATTAAAATCAATGCGGTAGCGGAAAGTTCAAGGGCGCGGCGCACCACTTCACGCGGATAGACCGGCGTGTGATCCACGGTTCCCTGACTCTGCACCTCGTCGGCGATCAGCACATTGCGCTTGTCGAGGAACAGGATGCGGAACTGTTCGCGCGTCTCATGGGCCATGGCGGCGTGGCAATAGTCGATGACGGACGACCAGGAGCCGAGAACCTGCTTGTTGCGGATTTCGCTTTTCAGCATGCGTTGGGACACCGAAGCGACGAGCTTCAGATCAAGCGCCACGGCCTCGCCCACGCCCTTCACCTCCTGCAATAGCGGCAAAGGCGCACCAAGCACGCCGCCCAATGTTCCGAAACGGGTGATGAGGGCCTTGGCGATGGGCTTGGTGTCGCGCCTCGGGATCAGCCGGAACAACAGCAGTTCCAGCAATTCATAATCGGCAAGCGCAGCATCGCCGCCATCGCGGTAACGCGCCCGCAGCCGGTCCCGGTGGCCGTGATAGTGAGCGGCATCCGCTTCCTGTTCCGCAACGGCTGCGGCCCGCTCGGCCTTCTTGGGCGCGCTTCGCGGTTCGGCAAAAAAGCCGCGCTCATCCGCCCCGTCGAACAGATCGCCTTCGCCCGCCTCAAAGCCGGGTGTCGTGGAAAGATCGGCGGAAGGCGGGGCAGGGCGTTTTGCCATAGGCGGGTCTGGCCTTATGCGAGTGGCGGCAGGCCCGGACGATCGAAGCCGCCCGGCGACAGCGTAAAGATTTCGCAGCCTGTGGCTGTCACGCCGACGGCATGTTCATACTGCGCGGAGAGCGAACGGTCGCGCGTCACCGCCGTCCAGCCGTCGGAGAGCACCTTCACATGCGGCTTGCCGAGGTTGATCATCGGCTCGATGGTGAAGATCATGCCCTCGCGGATTTCCGGGCCTTCGTCGGGGTGGCCGTAATGCAGGATGTTCGGCGTGTCGTGGAACAGGCGTCCGACGCCGTGGCCGCAGAAATCGCGCACAACGGAGCAGCGTTCCGCTTCCGCATAGGCCTGGATCGCCGCGCCGATCGCGCCGGTACGCACACCGGGCTTGACCGCTGCAATGCCGCGCAGCAGGCATTCATAGGTCACTTCCATCAGCCGTTCGGCAGCGCGCTTGATCTGGCCGACCGGATACATGCGGCTCGAATCGCCGTGCCAACCGTCAAGCACATAGGTCACGTCGATATTGACGATATCGCCTTCGCGCAGCGGCTTTTCATCCGGAATGCCGTGGCAGACGACGTGGTTGATCGAGGTGCAGACGGATTTCGTATAACCGCGATAATTCAGCGTTGCCGGCAGTGCGCCGTGGTCGGCACCGAATTCGAAGACGAAACGGTCGATGGCGTCGGTCGTCACGCCCGGCTTGACGATCGCCGCCAGCTCATCGAGGCAGCGTGCCGTCAGCTGGCACGCCTTGCGCATGCCATCAAAATCCTCAGGGCTATAAAGGCGGATGACGCCTGTGTTCTTGAGGGGGGCGGAGGCTGCGTCGATATAGGTGACCATCATAGTGCTTTCTGTCTCTTTACGTCCCTGTTCATAAAACAGCCGGACGCCATTCGTCCATCTTAACCGTTCCGCTGACCGAAATTTGTGAGGGCGAGACCGTGCATTTCACCGCATAGGCCTCCACGCCGCGCGCCATCGCCCGTTGAAACGCCAGCGCATAGGCGGGATCGAGATCGTCGCAGATGCGCATCCGCTCGCAATCGTCGCGCTGGATGAGATAAAGCATCACCGCACGGCAACCAGCTTCAGCTGCGTCACCCAGTTCCTCCAGATGTTTAGCGCCGCGTTTGGTGGCGGTATCAGGGAATTCGGCGAGGCCTTTCTCGCGCATGAAATGCACGTTCTTCACCTCCACATAGGCATCCGGCCGATCTTCTTTCGACAGCAGGAAATCGATGCGGGAATTGCGCCCGTATTTCTGTTCGCGGCGGATTGTCGAATAGCCGGCAAGCTCCGGGATGCGGCCGGTGAGGATCGCTTCTTCCGCCAGCCGGTTCGGCATGCCGGTATTGATGCCGACCACCGTGCCATCGGCCTCGACCATTTCCAGCATGTGGCGATATTTGCGCGTGGGGCTGTCATGTTCGGAGAGCCAGATGCGGGAACCCGGCGTCGTCAGCCCGCGCATGGAGCCGGTATTGGGGCAGGAGCCGGTGATCGCCGTGCCGTCTTCCAGGACGGCATCGAACAGGAAGCGCTTGTAACGGGAAACGAGCGTGGCGGGAATAAGTGGGGGCGTGAAGAACATGGGGCCTTGAAGGTGAGAAATGATGGGCGTGGTCAGGAAAGGACGTAGGTTCCCGGCGCATCGCCGAGTACGGGCCGCTTGCCGGCCCCCGGCTTCCGCGCTTTCACCTTCTCGGCGTTCTGGTCTTCGATCCAGTTCTGCCAGTGCACCCACCACGAGCCCTTGTGGGCCGTAGCGGCAGCCTGCCAGGCGTCGAAGTCTCCGGCCGGTGACGGCCCTGTCCAATATTGATATTTTTCGAGCTGCGGCGGATTGACGACGCCTGCTATGTGACCGGACGCGCCGAGCACGAATTCCACCGGCCCGCCGAACAGCGCAGCACCCGTGAAGACCGATTTTGCCGGCGCGATATGGTCGTCGCGGGTGGCGAGATCGTAGACGGGGATCGTTATATCGCCGAGATTGATGCGCTTGCCAGCAACGCGCATCAATCCTCGGGCGAGATTGTTCTCGAGATAACAATTGCGCAGATAGAAGGAGTGGCTTGCGGCCGTAACCCGGGTCGAATCCGAATTCCAGTAGAGGAGATCGAAGGGCAGGGGCTCGGTGCCGCGCAGGTAATTATCCACCACATAGGGCCAGATGAGATCGGAAGCGCGCAGCATGTTGAAAACGGTGGCCATGATCGAGCCATCGAGATAGCCGACCGCCTGCATGTGCTTGTCGAGCGCCGCCAGCTGGCCTTCGTCTATGAAGACCTTAAGGTCGCCGGCATGGATGAAATCCGTCTGGGCGGCCAGCAGCGTGGCGCTGCGGATGCGCTCATTGCCCTCCTGCGCATGCAGCGCCAGCGCCGAAGACAGAAGCGTGCCGCCGACGCAATAACCGATGGCGTTGATGTCCTTCTCGCCGGTCCGTTCCTCGATGGTGTCGAGCGCGAAATCGATACCCTCGCGGACGTAGTCGTCCCAGCCCTTTTCGGCGAGGCGCGCATCCGGGTTGATCCAGGAGACCATGAAGACGCTGTGGCCCTGCTCAAGACACCAGCCGACGAAGGATTTCTGCGGGTTGAGGTCGAGAATGTAGAATTTGTTGATCCACGGCGGCACGATCAGCAGCGGCCGTTTGAAGACCTTTTCCGTCGTCGGGGCATAATGGATGATTTCGCAGAGCGGGCTTTTCGCCACCACCTTGCCGGGGGTGACGGCGATATTCTGGCCGATGACGAATTTGCTGTAATCGGTCTGGCGCAGTTTCAGATGGCCATTGCCGGCCGCGACATCTTCCGCCAGCTGCGCCATGCCCTTGACGAGATTGGCGCCGCTGGAGGCGACCGTTTCGCGGAAGACCTGCGGATTGGTGAAGACAAAATTGGCCGGAGAGAGAGCCTCCGTGACCTGCCGCATGTAGAACAGCGCCTTGGTGCGGGTGTGCTCGTCGAGGCCTTCGGCCTCCGTCACCATCCGGTCGGCGAAACCGACGGTGGTCTGGTAGGCTTTCAGCAGGAAATCGAAGAACGGATTGGCCTGCCAGTCGGCATCGGCAAAACGCTTGCTTCTGCGTTGGGCAGGGCCACTTTCGGCCGCATTTTCCGAGTGCGAATCGGCTTCGCTGGAAAATTGTGCCAGCGATTTTGCCCAGAGGTCGTAATAGCTGGAGAGAAGATGGGTCTGGGCTTCCAGCGACCGCTTCGGCTCGGCCATCCAGTATTCGGCGACATCGGAGAGCGTCTTGATGAGGTCGGTCATCGGGTCGGCGCTTGCCTGGGGAATTTCGCCGCGTTCGCGCGGCGCCAGCCATTCCGAGGCGGCCTTGCCGAGGTTTTCGAGTGCGCGGGCGATGTTGACCGCGAAGGTTTCGGGGTCGCGGATCAGGTAGGCCTCGGCGGAACTGGCGTCGAAGCCGGGCGTTTTGCCACCCTTTTTCGCCCCCCCGCCGTCAACACCTGCCATGCGCTATCCTCCACCAAATTTGTGTTTGCACATTCTGCATGAAAACGAATACAAGTTCCACCAGCAAGGGGAGGCCACAAAGGGCCGAACCGCGGTCGAATTTGATATCGGCAGATATCCTTACAGGCGGAACAGGACGATGGGCAAGCACATGGGCACATGGGGAACATATGCGGAAAACTCCGCGAGAATCGCTGTTCTTTCGCTCTCCGGCGCCATGCTCGTCACCACGCTTGCGGCCTGCAAGGCCCCAGAGCCTATCGTCGCACCGGCCCATATGCGCCGCCCGACGACTGAAATCGTCGGTCCGCGGCCCGTCAGCGACACTGCGGTGAGCCAGAAGCGCGACACCGACACCTATCCGACCTTCTCCCAGCCGCTGACGGCTGCGGGCAGCCAGATGGGCGATGACGAGGCCTCCAAGATGGAAACAAGCCTTTCGCGCCTCGGTGCGGCACGGCGCAACGGCCAGATTTCGGAAGCTGAATACAAGCGCCGGGTGGCCGAGCTGCGGGCGCTTGCCGAAAACCAGAAGCCGGTTGCGACGCCTGCTTCGCAGTGAGATTCGGCCGCGCATTTTGCACGGTTCCCGGGACTGCTCCTTAACGTCTTCACATACCCCAAATGGACCCGTTCCTATGAGCCAAAGGCTGCATATGAAGCGAGCGGGTGCATCCTGTTTCTTCTCCCCCGGCGGGGAGAAGAAACTCGTGGTGATGCCGAGCCTTCCGTAGCGACATTAAAGGCTGACAGGGCATGCCGTTCGGCAATCCTAACCCCTTCTTTACCCTGCCTCTGAACCATCCGCTTACCGAAGATGTTAAGCGGATGGAGGCGGTTTGCCGCTTATGATGCGGCCATAACAAACAGGCCGCTGAAAAAGCGGGGCACGGGGTGAAATATCATGAAATGCATCGCCGCTTTGCTGGTTCTTGCCGGTTTTGCGCTCGCACCCGCTCAGGCGCGGGCGCCACACATCAATTTCGGGGCATCCGCGTTTCAGGGGCAGTGACAGGGCTAATTTTGTCAGTCGTTACCGGCGGCTTCGCTCAGAACGTCGAGATCAGGCACCGTGATATGGCGGTTGTTCTCGATGCGGATAATGCCTTCCTTGCGCAACTTTGTCATTTGCCGGCTAACTGTCTCGATGGTGAGGCCAAGGAAATCAGCAATATCGGCCCGTGAAAGCGGCAGGTCGAAGCAGGATTTGTCTTCATTTTCCGGGTCGATATGCGTGGCGATCATATAAAGGAAGCTGGCAACCTTTTCCTGTGCTGATTTACGCCCCAGCGTCAGCATCCAGTCGCGCGCCTCGTCCAGTTCCTTCAGGGACTGGTTGTGGAGCTTGCGTTCCATGTCAGGCACTTCGGAGACCATGCGGTCGACAACGCGGCGCGGGAAGAGACAAATCTCCACATCGGTCGCGGCTTCCGCCGTCATCTTGCTTTCGGCCAGGAAGGGACGGCCGAGGAAATCCGGCGCGAATTGCAGGCCGACGATCTGCTGTCGGCCATCCGACATCATCTTGGAGAGCTTCACCACACCATTGAGAATGTTGCCATAGGAGGTGACGAGCTCACCCTGGCCGAGAAGCTCATTGCCCGCTTCCAGTTTCTTGCGGCTGGAATGGCGGTTCAGATCGCACAGTTGCTGTGGTGTCAGCGTGCTGCAAAGACCGCCGTGTCGCGCCTCGCAAGAGCGGCAGACGACGGGTTCTTCGGAATTGTGGATGGTCTTCTGCAGCGTGTCCATAAGCCTTTTCCAATGCTGGCTTTTTCGGAACGAATGCGACCGTGGGTGTCAAATCCGGTCTTGTTGAAGGCTTGCGCCATGTAGCCGTCGTCCCCGCGTCTACTTTAGCAAGAACTTATGGCGCAATTTGATTGAAGTCAAAGTTGCAAACTGTCGCAGCGGTTACTGAAAGAGAGGAAATCGACATTTTCTTGATAAAAGGCAAATCCGGTGATGAATACCGAACTTCTTCGCAAATATTCGGGTGCAGTGCCGCGTTACACGAGCTATCCGACCGCGCCGCATTTCCACGAGGGAATCGATAATACGACCTATCGTGGCTGGCTCAGCGCGCTTGGCCACAGGAACCGCATATCGCTTTACCTGCACATTCCCTATTGCGACCGGCTGTGCTGGTTCTGTGCCTGTCACACCAAGCACACGCTGAAATATGAGCCGATTGCCGTTTATCTTGAGGCACTTAAGCAGGAGATTGCAGCCGTTGGCGCGCTCGTTTCACCCGATGCGGTGGTGAGTGCCGTGCATTTCGGCGGCGGTTCGCCCACCATGCTGAAGCCGGAGGACATGCAGAGCCTGATGGACTGTCTGCGGCGGCATTTCACCTTCGGGCTGGACCCCGAGATCAGTGTCGAGATGGACCCGAACGATCTTGATGACAGCCGTTACGATGCGCTTGCCGCCGTCGGCATGTCGCGCGCCAGCCTCGGTGTGCAGGACTTTGATGACAAAGTGCAAAAAACTATCAACCGCATCCAGTCCTTTGAACAGACGAAATCCGTTGTGGATGCTGTGCGGGCGAGGGGTGTTCACTCCGTCAATTGCGACATTCTTTATGGCCTGCCGTTCCAGACCTGCGAGACGCTAAAGAAGACAGTGGATCAGATCGTCTCGCTCGATCCGGACCGGGTGGCGCTTTTCGGTTATGCCCATGTGCCGTGGATGAAAAAACACCAGTCGCTGATCCCCGAACACGCGCTTCCCGACGTTGCCGAGCGTTATCGTCAGATGACGATGGCGGGCGAGATGCTGAAGCAGGCGGGATATCGCGCAGTCGGCATCGACCACTTTGCCAAGCCGGCAGATACATTATGTCAGGCCGTCGAGGCTGGGGCCCTGCGGCGGAATTTCCAGGGTTATACCACCGATACGGCCGATGCGCTGATCGGGCTTGGCGCTTCTTCGATCGGCCGGCTGCCGCAGGGTTATGTGCAGAACATGGTGGCGACGGGGGAATATCAGCGCATGGTGGGCGAGGGCGGGCTTGCCGTCGTCAAGGGCATAGAACTGTCGGAAGAGGATCATGTGCGCTCGCATGTCATTGAGCGGTTGATGTGCGATTTCGCGCTCGACTTTGCGGATATCGATCACCGTTTCGGCAGGGCGAGCCATTCCGTGCGGACGCAGGCGCAACAATTCGCCGCCGGCAACAGCGACGGTGTGGTGCGTATGGAAGCCGGGATTTTTGCCGTCACGGAGACGGGGAAACCCTTCGTGCGTAATATCGCGGCAATCTTCGACACCTATCTCGGCAATGGACGCGGCCGCCATTCGGTTGCTGTTTAGGCAACAGTTTTGGGGCAAATTTCAAAGTTACGTCACGAAACCATTGGCTTTTTTGTGCGACTTGCCTATGTGGTGCGTCAGACAGGATAATTCATACGAACGACAATAAGGATTATGGGCGTGACAGCTACATTCGACAAGGTTGCCGACATTATCGCCGAAACCAGCGAAATCGACCGCGAAACCATTACGCCGGAGAGCCACACGATCGACGATCTGGGCATCGACAGCCTCGACTTTCTTGATATCGTTTTCGCGATCGACAAGGAATTCGGCATCAAGATCCCGCTCGAGCAGTGGACGCAGGAAGTCAACGAAGGCAAGGTTTCCACCGAAGAGTACTTCGTGCTGAAGAACCTCTGTGCCAAGATCGACGAATTGCGCGCAGCCAAGGGCTGATGTGACAATGCCCGCTTCCGGCGGGCATTTTTCTTTCTGGACCCAGCCTGTAATGGCGGGTCGCAACCGACCAGAAACGGGCCGGACGGATGCTGCTTGAATATTTCCAGATGATCGACAAGGTCGAGGCCGTGGACATGACGACGCGCACATTGAAGGCGCAGTCCGTTGTTCCCGACAAGAGCCCGGTTTTCGAAGGCCACTTTCCCGGCATGCCGCTGGTTCCGGGTGTGCTTTTGATCGAGACGATGGCGCAGGCCTCCGGCATGCTGGTTCTGGCATTTTCCGATTTTGCCTCCATGCCGTTCCTGATGTCGGTCGATGGCGCCAAGATGCGTACCTTCGTGGAGCCCGGCGCGGTTCTCGATATCGAGGCCGTGCTGGAGCATGACGGTTCGGGCTTTGCCGTTACCAAGGCGAAGATCACCTCGGATGGCAAGAAGGTTTGCGACGCGCAGCTCAAACTCAGGACGATGCCCTTCAGCGAAATTCCGCTCGCGCCCATCGTCAGGAAGCGGGCCGAGGAAGTCGGCCTGATGGCGGCGATTGCCGCGGATGCGCAGAAATAAGCGCTTCCGCCCGTTTCTAAGGGGAGCGTTTTTCCCGTCGGCCCGGTTTTGACGCGTGAAAATCGTGGGCTCGCGACGGCGGATCGGGCCTTCACCATTGCCAATCCGCATCGCGCGCTTTATTCCGCAACGCATGAAGTGGTTGTTCGCAACCGCTGTGGATAGCCGTGACCGTTTCGGCGGGGCCGGCTGCAAAGGATGACAGACGATGAAATCTGACAATGATGTGGTGATAACGGGGGTCGGCATCGTGACCTGTCACGGCGTTGGCAGCCAGGCGCATGTGGCGCTTCTTTCTGGAGCCGCCGTGCCGGAGCCGGTTGTCGAGACCGAAAAATTCAAGCCCTATCCGGTCCATCCCATGCCGGAAATCGACTGGTCGGCCCAGATCGCCAAGCGTGGTGACCAGCGCCAGATGGAGAACTGGCAGCGTCTCGGCGTTTTCGCCGCCGGTCTCGCACTCGACGATGCCGGGCTGAAGGACAATGCCGAAGCCTGCGCCACCATGGACATGATCGTCGCCGCCGGCGGCGGCGAGCGCGACATCAATGTCGATACGCTGATTGTCGATGAGGCGCTGAAGCGCAACGACCGCGAAAAGCTGCTCAACGAGAAGCTGACGACGGAACTGCGCCCCACGCTGTTTCTCGCCCAGCTTTCCAACCTGATGGCCGGCAATATCTCCATCGTGCACAAGGTCACCGGGTCGTCCCGCACCTTCATGGGCGAAGAAGCGGCCGGCATTTCCGCCGTCGAAACAGCGTTCCACCGCATCCGTTCCGGCGAATCGAGCCACGCCCTTGTGGGCGGCGCCTTCTCCGCCGAACGTCCCGACATGATCCTGCTGTTCGAAGCCATCGGCGCGCATGCGCAAGGCGGCTGGCAGCCACTGTGGTCGCGCGAGGATCAGAACGGCGGCGGCATGATTTCCGGTTCGCTCGGTGCATTCCTCGTGCTGGAATCGCGCAAGCATGCCAGCGAGCGAGGCGCCCGCATCTATGCTCGCATCGACGCCATCGAGGGTGACCGCGGCAGCCGCGATGACGGCAAGTTGGAAAAGCGCATGGAGCGCCTGCTGGCCCCCGCAAAGGACAGCGCTGCGACCGTCGTATTCTCCGGTGCCAGCGGTTATGACGATGTCACGGCCCGCGAAAAGACCATTCTCGAAAAAGCCCTGCCGCAGGCCGCCATTCGCGGTTTCGGTGGCATCACCGGCCATGGGCTTGAAGCACAGTTTCCGCTCGGCCTCGCGCTCGCGGCGCTCACGCTTGAAAGCGGGGCGAAGGTTCCTACTTTCGATGCTGCCGCGGAAAAGCCCATGGGCGAAGCGGCAACCGAAGCGGTCGTCACCACCGTCGGCCATGTGCGCGGCGAAGGTGTCGCCGTCCTGTCCCGTGACGTGTGAGGAGAAAAGACCATGACCAATTTCAGGGATCATCTCGGTCGCCCGATCGTCGCCGTCACCGGCATGGGCATCATCACCTCGCTCGGACAGGGGCTTGAGGACAACTGGGCGGCTTTGACGGCCGGCACGTCGGGCATCCACAAGATCACCCGTTTCCCGACCGAAGGGCTCTCCACCCGCATCAGCGGCACGGTCGATTTCATCGACATCCCGGTTCCGAATTCCGTCGAGCGCTCTTATGCCTTCGCGCGTGAAACTACCATCGAGGCACTGGCGCAGGCCGGTATCTCCGGCGATTTCGACGGCCCTCTGTTTCTTGCAGCTCCGCCGATCGAGCCGGAATGGAGCGCCCGTTTCGAGCTTGCCGACCGGTCTCCGCCGGCTGCCCAGCCGGGCGATGCCTATGAGCGGTTCCTGACGGCCTTCCGTCAGCGTCCCGATCCGGCTTTCCAGGAAGCAGCGCTTTTCGGTGCGATTTCCGAGCGCCTTTCCGATCGCTTCGGCACACGCGGCCTGCCGGTCACACTGTCCACGGCCTGTGCATCGGGAGCGACCGCAATCCAGCTCGGCGTTGAAGCGATCCGCCAGGGCCGTACCGAACGTGCTCTGACGGTTGCGACCGACGGTTCTGTCAGCGCCGAGGCACTGATCCGCTTCTCGCTTCTGTCCGCGCTTTCGACCCAGAACGACCCGCCGGAAAAGGCCTCCAAGCCGTTCAGCAAGGATCGCGATGGTTTCGTGATTGCCGAAGGTGCGGCGACGCTGGTTCTGGAATCGCTGGAATCCGCCGTTGCACGCGGCGCGAAGGTGCTCGGCATCATCAAGGGCGCCGGTGAAAAGGCCGACAGCTTCCACCGCACGCGCTCTTCGCCCGATGGCGGCCCGGCGATTGCGACGATCCGCGCGGCGCTGGCCGATGCGGGCGTGGCTGAAAGCGATATCGGCTATATCAACGCCCATGGCACCTCGACGCCCGAAAACGACAAGATGGAATATGGCTCGATGCTCGCCGTCTTCGGTGAAGGCCTGAAGGATATTCCGCTGTCGTCCAACAAGTCGATGATCGGTCACACCTTGACCGCAGCAGGTGCCGTGGAAGCGGTGTTCTCGCTGCAGACCATGCTGACCGGCACCTTGCCGCCGACGATCAACTACAACAATCCCGATCCGACCATCACGCTCGACGTGGTGCCGAATGTGAAGCGGGATGCGCAGGTGAGCGCGGTTCTGTCCAACTCCTTCGGGTTTGGCGGGCAGAATGCAAGCCTTGTCATGACACGGGAACCGGCCTGATCGGTTTCGTCACTAACAGGAGCGTTTCCAAATGAATTGCGGAAACGCTCTCGCTTCTTTGATTACGCATTCCGGCCGCAAAACCGTTACAGAGTTCTGCTGGAATGATTTTTAGATAACGCCCTCGGGCGAAGGACTGATATATGCGCGCTCTTCAACTCGTGGACGACCGGAAGCTCGAAAAAGTGGACCTGCCCGAACCGGATGCTCCGGGCCCGGGCGAGGTGACGTTGCGCGTCAAGGCCGTGGCGCTCAACCACATCGATGTTTGGGGCTGGCGCGGCATGGCTTTCGCCAAGCGCAAGATGCCGCTCACCATCGGTGCGGAAGCCTCCGGCGTCGTCGAGGCCATCGGCCCCGGCGTTTCGAATGTTCTGCCCGGCCAGCTTGTTTCGGTCTACGGCGCGCGCACCTGCGGGCTCTGCAAGCCCTGCCGCGAGGGCCGCGACAATCTGTGCGAACATGTTCAGGGCGTGCACGGTTTCCATCTCGATGGTTTCGCGCAGGAAAAGATCAATATTCCCGCCCGCCAGCTCGTGCCGGCCCCGCACGGCATTGACGCCGTTGCTGCGGCGCTTGCGCCGGTGACTTTCGGCACCGTCGAGCACATGCTGTTCGACAATGCCAAGCTCGAGCCCGGTGAAACCATCCTCATCCATGCCGGTGGTTCCGGCATCGGCACGGCGGCGATCCAGCTTGCCAAGAAGATGGGCTGCACCGTCATCACCACCGTCGGTTCGGACGACAAGATCGAACGGGCGAAGGCGCTCGGGGCCGATCATGTCATCAACTACCGGACCGACCGTTTCGAAGGCGTGGTGCGCAAGCTGACGAAAAAGAAGGGTGTCGACGTTGTCTTCGAACATGTCGGCAAGGATACCTTCGTCGCCTCGATGTTCTCGCTGAAGCGCGGTGGCCGTCTTGTCACCTGTGGCTCCACCTCGGGCGTTTCCACCGAAATCAACCTGATGATGCTGTTCCAGCAGCAGCTGAAGCTGCTCGGCTCCTTCGGCTGCCGCATGGAAAACATGGCCAATGCCATGCAGAAGATGGCGCGCGGCATCGTGCATCCCGTCATCGATACCGAAGTGACCTTCGACGATATCGACCGGGCGCTGGAGCGGATGGAAACGCGCCAGGTGTTCGGCAAGATCGTTCTGCGGATGGACTGAGCATCTTGAAGCTGTTCCTGACACGGATCGTCCTGAAACTGGACCACTTCCGGCAGTGGTTGATCGCGACATTCGCCTTCGGCCTCCTCAACCTGCTGAAGCTTTTTCCCGCCGATGCGGGTATCCGTGCCGCCGACCGGCTGGCGCGCTGGGTGGGGCCGAAAACCGGCCGCCACAAGCTGATGCTTTACAATCTGGCCCGCGCCTTTCCGGAAAAATCGGAAGAGGAGCGGCTGGAGATCGCCATGGACAGCTGGGCCAATATGGGCCGGCTTGCGGCGGAATATGTGTTTCTCGACCGGCTGTTCGATTTCGATCCGGAAAAGAACGAGCCCGGCCGCATCGAAGTGCAGGGCATCCCGACCTTTCTCGAACTGCGAGACAATCCGCGGCCCTTCATCGTTTTTACCGCTCACAGCGGCAATTTCGAGCTGCTGCCGGTCGCAGGCTCGGCCTTCGGTCTCGATGTGACGGTGCTGTTCCGGCCGCCGAACAATCCCTTCGTGGCCGACAAGGTGTTCAATTTCCGCAAGGAGCGCATGGGCAATCTCGTGCCTTCGCATGCCGGCTCTTCCTTTGCCCTGGCGCGGCAGCTGGAAAAGGGTGGCGGTGTCGGCGTGCTCGTTGACCAGAAATTCGCCAAGGGGCTGACGACGAAGTTCTTCGGGCTCGAAGTTCGTACCAATCCGCTGCTTGCCAAGCTGGTGCGGCAGTTCAACTGCGATGTTTATCCCGCCCGCTGCGTGCGTCTTCCCGACAATCGCTACAGGCTGGAAATAGAGCCCAGGGTTGAAATTCCGCGCGATGAAAGAGGCAATGTCGATATTCAGGCGACGGCGCAGCTTCTGAACGACAAGGTGGAAAGCTGGGTGCGCGAATATCCCGGACAATGGCTGTGGTATCACGACCGCTGGGATGTGAAGCACCTGATTTGACGTCGTTGCCGATTGACCGTATCAGCGTGGTTTTTTACGAAATTCGACCGCGAGATTGGGCATTTCGACGTTTTTCCGTATTCGTGGAACCTCATTTTTCGTTCATGGATTATCGAAATTGAAAAAATAGCGGCGGCTGTGATATTTTAAACAATAATCCCCGCGGTGTTTTTACGTTTCGTTACGTCATTTTTAAGCGCGAAGACGCTATAATCGGGGGTAGAGGGTGCATCCGTCCGCATTGGAAGCGGGGTGTTTGCCCGTTCAGGGAGAGTTGGGTTGAAAGATTTGATTGAGCTGTTCTGGCTGCGTTATACGGAACTGCAATCTGCCGTTGGTAAAAACGAATCCAACAAGATTGCCGTGCTGGAGCGTGAACTGGAGCAGCTTCTCGAGCGGATCGTCGGACGCCAGACCGGAGGCTCCGAGGATATTCGCGAGCAGTTCCGTTTTGCCATCGACCTCCTCAACCACGAGGCGGAAGATCTGGGTTGCGTGCAGCGTAACTCCGAGCTTCTCAGAACGCTTGTCGATCGATATGTCGGCATGCCGCCCAAGGCAAAGGTCATCGGTGACGAAGACGAGGATACGCTGGCGTGGCATCACCGCCATCTGATCCTCGACGAGGACATGCTCAACGATCTGGACGAGCCCGTGGTGGTCGTCTCTCCCGGTTACCGCGTGTCCTTCGCCAATGCCCTCGATGCGTTTCAGCGCAACGCCCCGGAAGGGCTCATCGGCTGCCATATCGCCGAACTGGTCGGCGTCCACCGTTTCCAGAACGACCTCAGGGAAAAGCTCGATAATTGCTTCAAGGGCGATACGTCGAAATATACCTATGCGGAAGACCAGAACGGCCGCACGATCGTGAAGTCGCTCGAAATGTCGCCCTGCTATTCTTCCGCCTACAAGCTCGTTGGCGCCATGGTGGTGATCCGGGAGATCGCCGACCGCCGACGCCGCGCCACGGCGTGACATAAGACGCCCTCTGCCTGCCGTCTCAATGGCGGGCAGGCAGGCGCTCCGCTATCCCTCACTTCGGGAAGATGGTTTCCCAGATCGCGGCGATGGACCATGCGGATGAGGCATCCGCGAGGAGCTTCGTTGCCATGGCGAGACATGACAGAACGAGAAGCGGGCGAATGATCTTCGCGCCGTTTTTCATCGCGAAGCGGGATCCGACCTGCGCCCCGATGAACTGGCCGAGGCCCATGGCGAGGCCGAGCTTCCACAAAACCGCGCCACCAATCGCAAAAACGACGAAACCGCCAAAATTCGAGCCGAAATTCAGCAGCTTGGTATGGGCGGTTGCCTTCAGCATGCCGAAACCTGCCAGCGCCACGAAGGCGAGCATGTAGAAGGAACCCGCGCCGGGGCCGAAAACGCCATCGTAAAAACCGATCAGCGGCGCGACCACCAGGCCGAAGACGAAGGGCGTGATGCGGCGATGGCTGTCGATATCGCTGAGCTGCGGCTTGAAGGCGAAATAGAGCGCAATCGCGATCAGCAGAAACGGCATGATGGTGCGCAGGAGATCGGCCGGCACGAAGGCGGCCGTCAGTGCTCCGAGCATTCCGCCGGCCATCGCCATCAGCCCCATCGGCAGTTGCTCTTTCAGATTGACGTGGCCGCGTCTCGCATAGGCAAGCGTCGCGGAGGCCGAGCCGAACTGCGCCTGCAGCTTGTTGGTGCCGAGCGTATCGAGCGGCGCAATGCCCATGATCATCATGGCCGGAATGGTGATGAGACCACCGCCGCCGGCGATGGAATCGATAAATCCGGCAAAGATGGCGACGCAGAAGAGAATGACGAAAATGTTGAGGGCGATGTCTTGCACTGGGAATGTCCGGGCAGGCGGGAGGAGAGGGCTTCTTCTTTCACCGAAAAGGCCACCGCGCAATCTCTTTCTGCGCGCTTGGGCGCGGGCAGGGGGATTGCGGTGTGGCCGCTTATCGTTATGTTTCCGTGGCGCGTCGCCGGAAGGGTCGATGGCGCTTCAGACATACGGATGAGGGCATTATGCATAAAGTGATATTCGATACGGACCCCGGTGTGGATGACGCCATGGCGCTTCTGTTCCTGCACCGTCACCCCGATATCGATCTGATCGGCGTCACCACGGTCTTCGGCAACGCGCCCATCGACATCACCACCCGCAATGCGCTTTTCCTGAAGCGGGAATGGCAGATGACAGCACCGGTCGCCAGGGGTGCCGGCGTGACCTTCGATCCCGCCCGCAAGGAAGGCCATTGGCCGACCTTCATCCATGGCGAAAACGGCCTCGGCGATATCGATATTCCCGAGACCATCGATCTGCCGCTCGATCCGCGCCCCGCGCATCGCTTCATCATCGAGACGGTGAAGGCCAATCCCGGCGAGGTGACGCTGATCGCCGTCGGCCGCATGACCAATCTGGCACTGGCGCTGCGCGAGGAACCGGATTTCGCCGCGCTGGTGAAGGAAGTGATCGTCATGGGCGGCGCTTTCGATATGAACGGCAACGTCTCGCCGGCGGCGGAAGCCAATATTCACGGCGACCCGGAAGCGGCCGATTTCGTCTTCACCGCGCCGTGGCGGGTGGTCGTCGTCGGCCTTGACGTCACGACAAAGACCGTGATGACCAGCGCCTTCATGGCGGAGATGGCAGAGGCCGGCGGCAAGCCTGTGCAGCTTCTCTCCGACCTCTCGCAATTCTACATCGATTTCTACAAGACCCGCACCGGCGACGGCATGGTGGTGCATGACAGCTGCGCCTGCGTCTATCTCGTGGCGCCGGAGCTGTTTGAGACCCGCAGCGGCCCGGTGCGCGTCGTCTGCGGCGGTCTTGCCGATGGCCAGACCATTCAGAAGCCGGATGGTCGCGCCTTTCCGCCGGGCGACTGGGACGGGCATCCGAGCCAGCTCGTCTGCACGGATATCAAGCCGGAGCGCGTGCTTTCGGTCATCCGCGCGGCAATTGTGAAGGGCGAGCGCGGCTGAACGACAGGAATGACCGTTCTTGAGCATGGCTTGCCTTGCATTTTCCCAGAATCTGGCGTTATGCAAGTTCCTTGATCCTATTGCGCGATCCGCCTTGCTAAAGGGGCTGAAAAGGCTGTGCCAGAGGCACGGGCGGATGATCGTGATGCCGCGTGGGCCCGAGAAAAGCCTTGTAGGTTTTCCCGTGCTTTGCGCTACAATGAATAACGCCTGCCGGGTCGGTTCGTGTCGGCGGCGTTTAAAAACAAAAGACGAACCTTCGTTATGGGCCGGCAGAACCGGTCCATTCCCATGAGGAAAGAGATGGAAGAGTTTCACAAGGTCCGGCGTCTGCCGCAATACGTCTTCGAACAGGTCAACCGTTTGAAAGCGAGCGCGCGAGCGGCCGGGGCCGATATCATCGATCTCGGCATGGGCAATCCCGACCTTCCGACCCCGAAGGCGATCGTCGACAAACTTTGCGAGGTCGTTCAGGATCCGCGCACCCATCGTTATTCCTCGTCCAAGGGCATTCCGGGCCTCCGTCGCGCGCAGGCCGCCTATTATGCCCGCCGTTTCGGCGTGAAGCTGAACCCCGATACCCAGGTCGTCGCCACGCTCGGCTCCAAGGAAGGCTTCGCCAACATGGCGCAGGCCATCACGGCACCTGGTGACGTGATCCTGTGCCCGAACCCGACCTATCCGATCCATGCTTTCGGCTTCCTGATGGCGGGCGGCGTTATCCGCTCCATGAATGTCGAGCCCGATGACAGCTTCTTCGGTCCGCTGGAACGCGCCGTGCGCCATTCCATCCCGAAGCCGCTGGCGCTGATCGTCAACTACCCGTCGAACCCGACGGCACATGTCGCCTCGCTCGATTTCTACAAGGACGTCATCGCATTCGCGAAGAAGCACGAGATCATCGTGCTCTCCGACCTTGCCTATTCGGAAATCTACTTCGACGACAACAATCCGCCGCCATCCGTTCTGGAAGTTCCGGGCGCAATCGACGTTGCGGTGGAATTCACCTCCATGTCGAAGACCTTCTCCATGCCCGGCTGGCGCATGGGCTTTGCCGTCGGCAACGAGCGGCTGATCGCGGCGCTGACCCGCGTGAAATCCTATCTCGACTACGGCGCCTTCACGCCGATCCAGGTTGCGGCGACGCATGCGCTGAATGGCGACGGCTCCGACATCGCCGAAGTGCGCAATGTCTATCGCCGCCGCCGCGACGTCATGGTCGACACCTTCGGTAAGGCCGGCTTCGAAGTTCCGCCGCCGGCGGCGACGATGTTCGCCTGGGCGAAGATCCCGGAAAAGTTCCGCCATCTCGGCAGCCTGGAATTCTCCAAGCTTCTGGTCGAGAAGGCTGATATCGCCGTTGCTCCCGGCATCGGCTTTGGCGAGATGGGTGACGATTACGTCCGTCTCGCGCTCGTGGAAAACGAGCATCGAATTCGTCAGGCAGCGCGCAATCTGAAGCGTTTCCTGTCGAGCGCAGACGAAACGATGCACAACGTCGTTTCGCTTAACGCCCACAGATAAGGGCAACCGAAGGCGGCCGGGCCTCGGCCGCCACCATCACCAGCAAATCAGGAACATACCCATGGCAGATTCATTGAGAATCGGCATAGCGGGGCTCGGCACTGTCGGCGCTTCGCTCGTGCGCATCCTCCAGCAGAGAAGCAACGAACTTGCGATTACCTGCGGACGCGCGATTGAGATTATTGCGGTGAGCGCGCGCGACCGTTCGCGCGACCGCGGCATCGATCTCAAGGGTATTACCTGGTTCGATACGCCCGAGCAGCTGGCGAGCGAAGCCGATATCGACGTGTTTGTCGAACTGGTCGGCGGTGCTTCCGGTCAGGCGGAAAATGCGGTGCGGGCAGCGCTGTCGCGTGGTCTCCATGTGGTGACAGCTAACAAGGCGCTGCTTGCAAAGCACGGCGTCGAACTGGCGACCATTGCCGAAGACAAGGGCGCGCTTCTCAACTTCGAAGCGGCGGTGGCCGGCGGTATCCCCGTCATCAAGGCGCTGCGTGAGTCTCTCACCGGCAACCACGTGTCGCGCATCTACGGCATCATGAACGGCACCTGCAATTACATCCTGACCAAGATGGAAAAGGAAGGCCTGTCGTTCGAGGCGTGCCTGAAGGAAGCGCAGCGGCTCGGTTATGCCGAAGCGGATCCGGCCTTCGATATCGAGGGTAATGACACCGCGCACAAGCTCTCGATCCTGACCACGCTTGCCTTCGGCAACAAGATTGCTGCCGACGACATCTATCTCGAAGGCATCACCAATATCTCCATCGAGGATATTCAGGCGGCCGCCGAGCTTGGTTACCGTATCAAGCTTCTCGGTGTGGCGCAGGTGACCGACTCCGGCATCGAGCAGCGGGTGCATCCGACCATGGTGCCGCTCGATTCCGTTATCGCCCAGGTGGATGGAGTGACCAATGCGGTAGCGATCGAATCCGACATTCTCGGCGAATTGCTGATGGTCGGCCCAGGTGCCGGCGGCAATGCCACGGCGTCTGCCGTACTTGGTGACATCGCCGATATCGCCAAGAGCCGTCCCGGCGCCCAGCAGGTGCCCGTGCTCGGCCGTCCGGCCAAGTCGCTGACGGATTACCGTCGCGCCAAGATGAAGAGCCATGAGGGCGGTTATTTCATCCGTCTGACGGTGAAGGATCAGGCGGGCGTTTTCGCCTCGATCGCTACCCGCATGGCTGACAATAACATCTCGCTGGAATCCATCGTGCAGCGCCAGCGCGTGCATGTGGAAGGCGCGCCGCAGACCATCATCCTCGTCACCCATGCGACGATGGAAGATGCGATCCGCAAGGCGGTGAAGGCGATCAAGAACGAGAAATATCTCGTCAGCGAGCCGCAGGTCATCCGCATCGAGCGCACCTGAGACGCTTTATTATTTTGATGGCATCGAGAGCCGCGCTTCCATCTGGAGGCGCGGTTTTTTGTTGTGTGCCGGCCTGTATAGTGCCGCTCGTTCCACGCCCATAAAATTTGAGGGGATGGCGCCGGAACCGCTGGAAAACAAGGCGATTCGGCACTATGGTTAATCCTGTTCACCAAGCGAGGGAGGCGTGGCCGTGACATCGATCATCCTGTTCAAGGACAATAAGCACGCAGGCGTTGCCGCCGCCCATCACCGGGCGCGCCACAATGCCAATGACAATATTCGCAGCATGGAATTCGACATGGCGGAACATGAGCGCAACTGGTGTTCGCTCGCGGTCTTCTCGTTACTGCTGCTCGTCGCCACTGTCTCGATCATCAGCCCGTTTCTCTCGATTTTTTCGGCGTAGGTCCTGTCAGGCGCGTTTTTGCTTGAAAAACGCGCTTACGCCATTTAGCCCGTTGCTGAAGCGCGGATAAGCGCGCATGACAGGGCGAATGGACAGTATGGCAATGATGGAGCCGGCCGATACCGTGGCCCGCGCATTTCTAAGCGTGGAGCGGTCGGCGACAGAACAGCGCTGGGTGTCGCGGCTGGATCAGGCCGGGCAGAACCGTGCGTTGGCCATGTCCCAGATCCACGCCATTCCCGAATTGATTGCCCGCGTGCTTGCCGGGCGCGGGGTGGGTGTTGATGACGCCCTGGCATTCCTTGATCCCACCATACGCTCCCTGATGCCCGACCCGCATATGCTGACCGATTGCGAGAAGGCCGCCGGGCGGCTGGTGCGTGCCATCGAGACCGGCGAGAAGGTGGCGATCTTCGGTGATTACGATGTCGACGGCGCCGTCTCTTCCGCGTTGATGTATCGCTTTCTCGCGCATTTCGGGCTGACGCCTGAGATTTATATTCCCGACCGCATTTTCGAAGGCTACGGGCCGAACCCGGCGGCGATGCAGCAGCTTGCCGCCAATGGCGCGACGCTGATCGTGACGGTCGACTGCGGCTCCACCAGCCATGAGTCGCTCAAGGCCGCGAAAGACGCCGGAACGGATGTGGTGGTGATCGATCACCATCAGGTCGGCACGGAACTGCCGCCGGCCGTGGCGCTGGTCAATCCCAACCG
Organism: Agrobacterium tumefaciens; assembly: GCA_017744915.1. Classification (GTDB taxonomy): domain Bacteria; phylum Pseudomonadota; class Alphaproteobacteria; order Rhizobiales; family Rhizobiaceae; genus Agrobacterium; species Agrobacterium tumefaciens_I. The sequence goes on along the minus strand of JAGIAH010000004.1, from coordinate 286,430 downwards.
GGAGGATGATCTTTCGGGGCAGGGGCATCTCTGTGCCGCTGGCGTGGTGTTTCTGGTGCTGGTGGCCACGTTGCGGCTGTTGAAGGACAGACGCAACCGGCAGGCCTTCACGCTCGATCTGCTGTCGCTGCTTGATATCGTCGCGCTTGCGACGGTCTGCGACGTGGTGCCGCTGAAGGGCCTCAACCGCGCCTATGTGGTGAAGGGCCTGATTGCCGCGCGGCACATGAACAATGCCGGGCTTGCGGCGCTATTCAAGAAGGCGGGGCTGGGTGGGCCTGTCACGCCCTATCATTTCGGCTTCCTGATCGGGCCGCGCATCAATGCCGGCGGTCGTATCGGTGATGCGGCCCTCGGCAGCCGCCTGTTGACCATTGATGATTCCTCGCAGGCGGAGGTGATTGCCGAGCGGCTGGATGAGCTGAACCGCGAGCGGCAGGCCATGGAAGCGGCAATGCTGGCGGAGGCGGAAGCCGAGGCGCTGTTCGAATATGGCGACGGCTCTGGTGCCGGCGTCATCGTCACCGCGCGCGAGAACTGGCATCCCGGCATTGTCGGCCTGCTGGCCTCGCGCCTGAAGGACCGTTTCCGTCGTCCGGCCTTTGCCATTGCCTTCGATCCATCCGGCAAGGGCACCGGCTCCGGCCGTTCGATCAACGGCTTCGATATGGGCCGCATGGTGCGCGCTGCCGTGGAGGCGGGATTGCTGGTCAAGGGTGGTGGTCATGCCATGGCGGCCGGCCTGACGGTGGAACGGGCCAATCTTGGCAGGCTCCGGGCCTTTTTCGAGGAAGCGGCCGCAAAGACGGTGAATGAGCTGGTGGAAAGCAGCGTGCTGAAGATCGACGGCGCCATCGGCGCGTCGGGTGCGACATTGCAGCTTGTCGACCAGCTGGAACAGGCCGGTCCCTATGGTTCTGGCCATTCGCAGCCGATCTTTGCCGTGCCGGCCCATCGCCTGCGCGATGTGCGGCTTGTGGGCACAGCGCACGTCAAGATCACGCTGGAGGCCATGGATGGCTCGCGGCTGGATGGAATCGCCTTCCGCGCCGCCGAAGCGCCTCTGGGGCAGATGCTGCTCAATGCGCGTGGCAGGAACATTCATGTTGCAGGCACGGTGGGCGCCGATCTCTGGCAGGGCCAGAGGCGCGTGCAGTTGCGCGTGCTGGATGCGGCTTTCGCGCCCTGACGGGGCTGCCGAACGATCCGGAATTCTGAGAAACAAGGTCTTTGACGGGAGAGCCAGACGTGCGTCGAGGTCTTTACGCGATGCGTGAAGATTTTCGTACAGACTGCTGATTTTCAAGGAGAAGCAAGTGGCACGCCCTAGGGGAGTCGAACCCCTCTTTTCAGAATGAAAATCTGACGTCCTAACCGATAGACGAAGGGCGCGTGCGCTTGTGGTGTGGCGCCCTTATAGTCAGGCTCCGGTTGGTCCGCAAGCGGAAAAATGCATGATTTGACAAAAAAATGACATGGGTGGCCAGAAGCCCTGAGAAACAAGGATTCTTGTTTCGTAACAAATGGTTAAATGGGCGGCGTGTCGAGTGGTGTGTACTGTTTTATGCGTTTCACTATCGCTGGGCAGCGATGGTTTCGCGAATCCAGGTATTTCAATCGTATCGACCCAAGGTGGATATTATGTCGAATAGACCCTGTATAAAACCAGAACGATGAGCATCACGATTGCCCCATTGATAAGACGTGCCACCCACCGGACGAACTTTGATTTTGAGGGGTGGCCCGATGTCAGATAGCCCAAAAGGTCTGCCAGGGACCCAACCAGATCGCTCATTGCGAAATCCGCCTGAAAATGTCGTTATCTCACCGCAGTAATTACGTGAGGCCGACCATTCTCGAATTCAAGGTCCGCCTTGACCGAGAATCAAAGAGGGCCGTGGTTTTACTCACAGCCCTCTGTCACCCTTCGATAGAGTAACGGGGCCGTATGGCCCCGTATCTGCGTCTTGGTCCTAAACTAGGATAGAAGTGCCCGTTGCGGACGCATGCCGTCCAAAAATCAGTGCAGAATCTGGCTGAGGAACAGCCGGGTGCGCTCGTGCTGCGGATTGTCGAAGAACTCGGCGGGCGAGTTCTGTTCGACGATCTGGCCCTGATCCATGAAGATGACGCGGTTTGCGACCTGGCGGGCGAAGCCCATTTCGTGGGTCACGCACAGCATCGTCATGCCGTCTTCGGCGAGGCTCACCATGGTGTCGAGCACTTCCTTGACCATTTCCGGGTCGAGCGCCGAGGTCGGCTCGTCGAACAGCATGATCTTCGGCTTCATGCAGAGCGAACGGGCGATCGCCACGCGCTGCTGCTGGCCGCCGGAGAGCTGGCCGGGGTACTTGTGCGCCTGCTCGGGAATCTTGACACGCTTCAGATAGTGCATCGCCACTTCTTCAGCTTCCTTCTTGGGCATCTTGCGAACCCAGATCGGCGCCAGCGTGCAGTTTTCGAGGATCGTCAGATGCGGGAAGAGGTTGAAGTGCTGGAACACCATGCCGACTTCGCGACGCACTTCATCGATCTTCTTCAGGTCGTTGGTAAGCTCGATGCCATCGACCTGGATCGAACCCGACTGGTGTTCTTCCAGCCGGTTGATGCAGCGGATCATGGTTGACTTGCCGGAGCCCGAGGGGCCGGCGATGACGATGCGCTCGCCCTTCATGACCTTCAGGTTGATGTCGCGCAGCACGTGGAAATCACCATACCACTTGTTCATGCCGGTGAGTTCGATTGCCACGTCCGTTGTCGAGACGGCCAGTTTTTTTGCTTGGGTTTCTGCCATTTTGAGCGTCCCTTATCGTTTATGCCCGGTGTCGAGGTGCCGTTCCATGAACAGCGAATAACGCGACATGCCGAAGCAGAATATCCAGAATATGAAACCTGCGAAAATATAGCCAGTCATTGCCGTGACAGGCGTCGCCCAGTTCGCATCCGCTTGGTTGAGTGTGACAATACCGAGCAGGTCGAACATGCCGATGATAGAGACCAGCGACGTGTCCTTGAACAGCCCGATGAAGGTGTTGACGATGCCCGGAATGACGAGCTTCAGCGCCTGCGGCAGCACGATCAGCCTCGTCTTCTGCCAGTAGTTCAGGCCGAGCGAATCCGCCCCTTCATATTGCCCCTTCGGAATGGCCTGCAGGCCGCCGCGGATCACCTCCGCCATATAGGCCGAGGAGAACAGCGAGACACCGACAAGTGCGCGCAGGAACTTGTCGAAGGTCCAGCCTTCGGGCAGGAACAGTGGCAGCATGATGCTGGCGAAGAACAGCACGGTGATCAGCGGAATGCCTCTGATGACTTCGATGAAGAGCACGCAGAGCATCTTGATGACAGGCAGGTTCGATCGCCGCCCGAGCGCCAGAAGAATGCCGAAGGGCAGGGATACCGTTATTCCGAAGAACGACAGGATCAGCGTGATCATCAGCCCGCCCCAGAGCTGCGTTTCCACCTTTGGCAGGCCGAAGACGCCGCCGATGAGCAGGAAAAACGCAATGAAGGGCAGGATGATGAAAAGCACCAGCGCGTTTAGTCGCTTGAACGGTGCTTTCGGGATGAGCATCGGTATCAGCAGAATGGCAAACGTCACCATCACCAGGATGGGACGCCAGCGCTCGTCGATCGGATAGCGACCGAACATGATCTGGCCGAATTTCGCCGAGACGAAGGCCCAGCATGCCCCGGCCTCGCCATCCGGTAATGCACCACCCTGAGAGGACGTCAGGCAGGCGAAGCGATCTGTACCGGTCCACACCGCATCCGCGAACAACCACTTGAAAAGCGGTGGCAGAAGATAGGCCAATACAGCGATAGCCAGAACCGTAAGGGCGGTATCTTTCGGCGTGGCGAAGAGTTTGGTGCGCAGCCAATGAGAGAGACCTACCGCACTCGAAGGTGCGGGTTTTGCTTCCTCGATGGTATGACGCACGAAAGCATGATTGCTTAATGTCATCGTTTATCTCTCCACCAGGGCCATTTTCGCGTTTAACCAGTTCATGACCAGGGCCGTGAGCAGGGACAGCGAGAGGTAGAGAACCAACCAGACAGCAACAACTTCGACTGCCTGTCCCGTCTGGTTCAGGATCGTGCCGCCGACGGAAACGATGTCGGCGAAGCCGACGGCGACGGCAAGCGAGGAGTTCTTGGTCAGGTTGAGATATTGACTTGTCAGCGGCGGGATGATGATGCGCATCGCCTGCGGCACGATGATCAGACGTGTCGTCGTGCTGGAGCGCAGCCCCAGTGCTTCCGCAGCTTCCGTCTGGCCCTTCGCCACGGCCTTGATGCCGCCGCGAACGATCTCGGCGATGAAGGAGGCGGTGTAGAAGGAAAGCGACAGAAACAGCGACATGAATTCAGGTGCAACGACCGCGCCGCCCGAAAGGTTGAAACGTCCGGCAATCGGGTAATCGAATGTCAGCGGTGAGCCGAGGGCCAGAAATGTCGCGGCAGGGAGGCCAATAATGAGAAGTGTAACCGTGATGCCGGTGCGGAATTGCTGGCCGGTTTGTTCCTGTCTCGCCTTTGCCCAGCGATATACGAGGAAGCTGAAGACGATTGCCACCAGAAAGGCGAGCGGTATCAGCCAGGTGCCTTCTCCCCAGAGTGGCTTGGGAAAGAACAAGCCGCGATTGTTGAGATAGGTTCCAAGCGGAAGCTCGAGCGACTCGCGCGCCTGCGGCAGAACCGCGATGACGCCCTTGTACCAGAAGAAGATGACGAGCAGCGGCGGGATGTTGCGGAAGATTTCCACATAGGCCTGCGCGAGTTTCGAAATCAGCCAGTTGTTGGAGAGCCGGGCAATACCGACGATGAAACCGATGATCGAGGCGGCGATGATGCCGAAAAATGCGACCTGGATCGTGTTGAGAATGCCAACGAGCAGAGCCCGGCCATAGGTCTCGTCGCTGGTATAAGCGATCAGCGACTGGCCGATGTCGAAACCGGCTCTTCCATCGAGGAAGCCAAAGCCGGATGAAATATTTGCCCGTTGAAGATTGGTGATCGTATTCGTCACGATGATCCAGACGAAGGCGGCCAGGATGACGACTGTCAGAACCTGGTAGAAAATGCCGCGTATGCGTGGATCGTAGATAAGTGACGACGCGCTTTGCGCGCGCGATCGTTGCGAACTGACCGCGTTGCCTGCCATAGGCACCTTTCCCTTTTATATGCTCTTTGCGAGCTTATTTATATAATTCTAAAATGGAGGCTAGGCGTTGCCCAGCCTCCTGTCATGATCCAGCCAATGATGGGCCGATCAACGGACCGGCGGTGCGTATTGCAGGCCGCCCTTGGTCCACAGCGCGTTCTGGCCGCGCTCGATCTTCAGCGGCGAGCCCGCACCGACGTTGCGGTCGAAGACTTCGCCGTAGTTGCCCACCAGCTTGACGATGTTGTAGGCCCAGTCATTGCCGACGCCGAGATCGGTCCCGATCTTGGTGCCTTCTTCTGTGCCGAGCAGACGCTTCACGTCCGGATTGAGGCTGGTCTTCTGCTCGTCAACGTTCTTGGAGGTGATGCCAAGTTCTTCGGCGTTGACCATCGCATAGTGAACCCAGGTCACGATGTCGAACCACTGGTCGTCACCCTGGCGAACGGCCGGTCCGAGTGGCTCCTTGGAGATGACTTCCGGCAGAACGATATTGTCGTCCGGGTTCTTCAGCTTCAGACGGATTGCATAGAGACCCGATTGGTCGGTGGTGTAGACGTCGCAACGGCCGGCATCATAAGCGGAGGTCGCGTCGGCTTCCTTTTCGAAAACGACCGGGTTGTACTGCAGATTGTTGGTCTTGAAGTAGTCGGCGAGGTTAAGCTCGGTGGTCGTGCCGGTCTGGACGCAGACGGCGGCGCCGGAAAGCTCAAGTGCGGACTTCACGTTCAGGCCCTTCTTGGCGATGAAGCCCTGACCATCATAATAGTTGACTGTGCGGAAGTTGAAGCCAAGCGAGGTGTCGCGGCTGATCGTCCAGGTGGTGTTACGGGTCAGAACATCGACCTCACCGGACTGGAGAGCCGGGAAACGGTCCTTGCTCGAAAGTGCGACGAACTTGGCCTTCGTAGGATCGCCGAAAACCGCAGTGGCAATACCACGGCAATAGTCGACATCGATGCCGGACCATTCGCCCTTGTCATCGGGATTGGAAAATCCCGGAATGCCAGCGCTTACGCCGCAGGTGACGAAACCTTTCGACTTCACGTCCTGAAGCGTCGCAGCCGAAGCGACCGAGGCTCCTCCCAAAACTGCTGCGCCGATGGCGGCTGACAGAATTGCCTTTTTCATTTTTCCCAACCTTTGTTTGTTATCGTCGATGGAAGGGGACCGGCATGTTTGTTTTACCCCAGCTCCCCCTTCAGCAAGACCTTTTCGATCCGCTTTTTCTATCACAATCGCAATTGGCAGCGGGGTCAAGACGTGCGGGCAATAATTGTGCCTATAAAACGGAATTTTCCAAATTTTGGTCGGGAAGTGTGCAAAGGGTGAAAATATAAGCATATTTTTGCGGAAAATTGCACTTGCACTAAATTTGTATACTTCTTGTATTCTGCTTCACGATGGATCAATCGGCCATATCCGATGCCCGCTGCGGGACTTGACCTTGCGGTGCGCTCTCAGCATTGTCGCACCCGTCAATGTTCCTTCGAAAGCTGATCTGAAATGACCAAGACAAATGACCTGCTTTCCGCCGCAGGTGTGAATACGCGCCTGACCCATGGCGGCAATGATCCCGCGGACTGTTTCGGTTTCGTCAATCCTCCCATCGTGCGCGGTTCGACCGTGCTTTTCCCCGATGCGGAGACGCTTTCGACCGAAAACCAGAAATACACCTATGGCACCCATGGCACGCCGACGACGGATGCGCTGTGCAATCTCGTCAACGAGCTGGAAGGTTCTTTCGGAACCATTCTCGTGCCCTCCGGGCTTGCGGCGATCACCGTGCCGTTTCTGGCCTATCTCAGTGCGGGCGATCACGCTTTGGTGGTTGATTCCGTCTATTTCCCAACCCGCCGCTTCTGCAATACGATGCTGAAGAAGCTGGGTGTCGAGATCGAATATTACGATCCGGCGATCGGCGAGGGCATTGAGGCGCTCATCCGGCCGAACACGAAGCTGGTGCATCTGGAAGCACCGGGTTCCAACACCTTCGAGATTCAGGATGTGCGGCTGATTACCGAGATCGCTCACCGGCACGATTGCGTGGTGACGATGGATAATACCTGGGCGACACCGCTTTATTTCAAGCCGCTCGATTTCGGCGTCGACATTTCCATTCACGCCGCCACCAAATATCCATCCGGCCATTCCGACGTGCTGATGGGCTTCGTTTCGGCCAATGAAAAGCACTGGAAGGCGCTTTATCAGGCCAATGCCAATCTTGGTATCTGCGTCACGTCCGACGATGCCTACCAGATCCTGCGCGGCATGCGCACCATGGGAATCAGGCTGGCGCACCATCAGAAAAGCGCGCTCGACATCGCCACATGGCTGGAGAGCCGGGACGATGTCGTTCGCGTTCTGCATCCGGGCCTGCCGAGCTTTGCCGGGCATGAACTCTGGAAGCGCGATTTCAAGGGCGCGAGCGGCGTCTTCTCCTTCGTGCTGAAGGCGGGAGAAGGCAAATACAAGCAGGCGGCGGCCGCCTTTCTCGATGCGCTGAGCTTCTTCGGGCTTGGTTATTCCTGGGGCGGATACGAATCGCTTGCCGTCTCGGTCTCGCTCATCGACAGGACCATCGCCAAGGGCCCATCGGAAGGGCCGGTCATCCGCCTCCAGATCGGGCTCGAGGATATCGCCGATCTCAAGAAGGATCTTGAGGCCGGATTTGCGGCGGCGGCCGGGGTCTGACCCAGCCTCAGCCCTTCGCGCGGTAGCCGTAGAGCCAGTCGAAGTCCTTCAGGAACGCTTCCGTGGGGCGGGTGGAAAACACCAGGTCGCGGGCAATCCGGACCGGACCTTTGGCATGATAGGCAAAACGATTGAGAGAGGCCCGCTTGCGGGCCTTTTCTATGCGCGGGAGACGCAAGGCCTCGAAGGCGGCAAGGGCCTGCGGCACGGGCAGGGGCTTTTCGCCGTTACTGCCGGCCACTGCGCCCGCAAGTTCAAACGCATCCTCTATCGCCATGGCCGCGCCCTGTGCGGCAAACGGCATCATGGCGTGTGCCGCGTCGCCGATCAGCACCGTGTCGCGGCCATTGTGCCAGCGGCCGGGGCCGGCCTGATAGAGCGGCCAGAAGGTCGGGCTTTCGGATGAGTTCAAGAGCCGCAGCAAGTCCGGGCTGAACCCGCGAAACTGCTCCAGCAGCAGGGCCTTCTGCCGTCCGCTCGATTCCGCCCGCCATGTCGCGCCGGGATCGGCGCCGAGAGCGATGGCGACGATGTTGAAACCGCCGACTTCCTTCAGCGGATAAGCGACGATATGGCCGCCGGAGCTGAGATAGGCCGTAACTGCGCTCTTGTTGATGGCGGATGGAACATCGCTGTCGGTGACCGTAAAGCGCCAGGCCACATTGCCGGAGAAGGTGGCGGTGGGTGCGGCAGGCACGGCAAAACGGGCTGCCGACCAGACGCCATCCGCGCCGACGACCAGGTCGTGATCGCGAAACGTCGTCGCGGCAATGACATCCGCCGTTGCATTCTCGATGCGTTTGCCAAGATGCAGCCGGCAGAGCGGATTGCGCTTGACCGCATTCAAAAGCGCGCCTTGCAGCGTCGAGCGGTGCAACACGCCATAGGGGGCGCCCCAGCGGCTGCGGGCGACTGCGCCCATTGGCAGGGACAAGAGCGTGGCAAGGGATTTTCCCGAGGCGAGATCGACGCTCACCGGCTCGGTCCAGCGTGCCTCGATTTCCGGCAGCACGCCAAGCGTGGCCAGGATGCGGGCGGCATTGGGCGACAGTTGCAGGCCGGCACCCACTTCGGTCAGTTCGCCGGCCTGTTCGATGATGTCACAGTCGATGCCGTGCCGGGCAAAGGACAGGGCGGCGGTGAGACCGGCGATGCCGGCACCGACGATGGCCACGGATTTTATGGGCATGATGCGCCCCGATCGGGAAAGGTCAGGCGGCCTTCACGTGGAAGACGCAGCCGGGGGGATTGGTCTGCTCGGCCTTCAGCGACGGATTGTAGCGGTAAAGGGTGGAGCAGTAGGAACAGACCTTCTCGTTGTCGTCGCCCATATCGATGAAGATATGCGGATGATCGAAAGGCACGGAAGCGCCGGTGCACATGAATTCCTTGACGCCGATCTCGATCATGCGGTGTCCGCCATCGTTCTGGAAGTGGGGAATGGAATGCCCGGCCATGTTCGTCTCCAAATGCAATATCGTTATCGAGCCGCGATCCGTCTTCGCGCATCGGCTCGTCGTCGCGGATATGTAGCCTCAAACGCATTGCATCTCCATAAAAATCGTCAGCAAAACATGGTCAATTCATCGAATTCCTGCCATATGGTCCGGCAAAAAGGATGTCCTTGATGAATCTCAACACGCCGCAATTTTCCGATTTTTCCCATGACGGCCTTCGTCTTGCCTATTTCGACGAGGGCGATCCGGCGGGCGATCCGGTTTTGTTGATCCACGGCTTCGCCTCCAGCGCCAATGTCAACTGGGTGCATCCTGGCTGGTTGAAGACGCTGGGAGATGCGGGCTACCGGGTGATCGCCATCGACAATCGCGGCCATGGCGCAAGTGACAAGCCGCATGATCCGGAAGCCTATTATCCGTCGGTCATGGCGGGTGACGCGGTGGCGCTGCTCAATCATCTGGGCATCGCCGAAGCCCATGTGATGGGTTATTCCATGGGCGCGCGCATTTCGGCCTTTCTGGCCATGGCCCATCCGGAGCGTGTGCGCTCGCTGGTGTTCGGCGGGCTTGGCATCGGCATGGTCGAAGGTGTGGGCGACTGGGATCCGATCGCCGAGGCGCTTCTGGCACCTTCGCTCGATGTCGTTACCCATGAGCGCGGCCGTATGTTCCGCGCCTTTGCCGACCAGACGAAAAGCGACCGGCTGGCGCTCGCCGCCTGTATCGAGACGTCGCGGGTTCTCGTCAGCCGCGAACAGGCCGAAAAGATCGACGCGCCGACGCTGATCGCTGTCGGAACGAAGGATGACATCGCCGGATCGGGTGCGGAGCTTGCCGCGATCATGCCGCATGCGCGGGCGATCGACATTCCCGGCCGCGACCATATGCTGGCCGTCGGTGACCGGGTGTTCAAGGCGGCGGTTCTGGAGTTCTACCGATCGCTGTGAGCGCCGGCGGCGAGAAACGGTTTTTCATGCTGCATGAAGAAAAACTGAATCCTTGCCGTCTTTAAAGTCGGCATTCGAATCCCATTTCTAATGCACGTCTTTTTCTGTATAAAGAACGACCACTGCAAACGAGGAGACCATTCATGGTCGCACGTACCGAGGCCCGTCAGCCCGAACAGCTGGCGATCGTCGATCCGATCTGGGGCAGCCTGCTCAATGAGGCGCGTAGCGCTGCGGCGCAGGACCCGCTGCTTTCTGCCTTCCTTTATTCGACGATCCTCAATCACCGGTCCCTCGAAGAGTGTGTGATCTACCGTATCTGTGAGCTTCTCGATCATCCCGACATGCAGGCCGTTCTTCTGCGCCAGACCTTCCAGGACATGCTGGATGACTGGCCGGAATGGGGAAGCGTGCTGCGCGTCGATATCCAGGCCGTTTACGACCGTGACCCGGCCTGCACGCGCTTCATGGAGCCGCTGCTCTATTTCAAGGGGTTCCAGGCCATCCAGACCCACAGGCTGGCGCACTGGCTGCTGCAGAAGGGCCGGAAGGACTTTGCGCTTTATCTGCAAAGCCGCTCGTCCAGCATCTTCCAGACGGATATCAATCCGGCCGCGCGCATCGGCAAGGGCATCTTCCTCGATCACGCCACCGGGCTGGTGGTCGGCGAGACGGCTGTCATCGGCGACAACGTCTCCATTCTCCATGGCGTGACGCTCGGCGGCACCGGCAAGGAGGGGGCGGACCGCCACCCGAAGATCGCCAATGGCGTGATGATCGGGGCGGGGGCGAAAATCCTCGGCAATATCGAGATCGGCAGCTGCTCGCGCATCGCCGCCGGCTCCGTTGTGCTGAAGCCCGTTCCGCCCAAGACCACGGTTGCCGGCGTGCCGGCGCGGGTGGTTGGAGAAGCAGGGTGTTCCGAACCCTCGCGCCTGATGGACCAGCTTATCGGAGCCGATATCTGACGGGGCCTTTTACGCTCTAACGGCACCTGCATTTTTACGGTCGTCCGTGTGGAAGACACGGATGACTTGCCGCTTTCACTTTACTTTGGCCTTTGTCCCATGCCAAAAGCGGGCCAACGCGAACCGCACAGGAGAATAGTGGTGAAAGCCGACGAAATCAAAAAACTCGACGCCTATTTCAAGCGCACCTTCAATCCGACGATGGTGGTCAAGGCACGTCCGCGCAAGGACGATTCCGCCGAAGTGTATCTTGGCGAAGAGTTTCTCGGCGTCGTCTACATCGATGACGAGGACGGCGACCGTTCCTACAACTTCTCCATGGCGATCCTCGACGTCGATCTGTGATCGTCACCATCCGGTGACGGATGGGTTTTCGCATTCATCAGTCGCCCGTGGCGGTCTACGCCGCGGGCGATTTGTTTTTTCGCTGCCTCACCTGCATCATCAGGCGGTTTTCCGGCCGCAATGTCACCCTCATCAGCGGCTCGACCTTTGCGGCGGAGCTGTTTTCAAGGTGGACGGTCTGCAAAACGACCGCGAGGATGGCGACAGCCTCCATCATGGCGAAGGCATTGCCGATGCAGACGCGCGGGCCGGCACCGAAGGGCATATAGGCATAGCGGTGGCGGGTCCTGCTTTCCTCGGGTCCGAAGCGTGACGGGTCGAAACGTTCGGGTTCGTTCCAGAGCGCCGTGTGCCGGTGCACGGCATAGATCGGCACATAAAGGACGGTCCCGGCCGGAATATCGTGTTCGCCAAGCGTGAAGTCCTGCAGCGCGGTGCGTGTGATGATGGGGGCGGGCGGGTAAAGCCGCATCGCCTCGGAAAACACCTGTCTGGTATACGTCAGGCGGGCGATGTGTTCGGCGGCGACCGGTTCGCCGGCGGTGACGGCTTCTATTTCCTCGACGACCCTGCGTTCCTCCTCCCTGTTCTGCGACAGAAGATGGAAGGTCCAGGCGAGACCAAGCGCGGTGGTTTCGTGGCCGGCGGTGATGAAGGTCAAGAGATTGTCGACGATTTCCGTATCGCTCATCATGCGCCCGGTTTCGGGATCCTTCGCCTCAAGCAGCATGGAAACAAGATCGGTCTGTCCCATGGGGTTTTGCCGCCTTCCGGTCACCACTGTCGCAAGGCTGGCGCGCAGGTAATCGACCGCCGCGCGGGCCTTGCGCCGGCCGGGATGCGGCAGCCATTCCGGTGCGCCCAGCACGGCGAGCGCGAAGGTCCAACCCGTGGGTTTCAGATAATCGGTGATGCTTTGCTCGACGCGTCCTATGTCGATGCCATGGCCGCCGGACATCATGGTTTCGACGATGATGTCGAAGGTTGTCCGCATCATTTCATGGCTGATATCGATGTCTCCGGAAGGGGACAGGTGCCAGTTTTGCCCGGTTCGCCGCGCGGAATCGATCATGACAGGCATCAATTCCAGCAGCTTTTCATGCCGGAAGGCGGCGGCGACGGATTGCCGTTGCCATTTCCAGTGATCGCCATCGGCCGTCAGCAGCCCCTGGCCGAGTGCGGGGCCAAGCGCCCGGCGCACATCCTCCCCCTTGGCGAGCAGATGGGCGTTCTTGACCAGGGCTTCGTGGATAAGGGCGGGATCGGCAAGGTGGACCCGCATCTTGCCGCCGAGACGGCTAAAGACCGCTGGTTCGCTGAAGATCTCCGGCGGCATTGCCTTCAGCGGATTGCGGATAAGCGACAGGGCAAGGCGTGCCGTGGCAAATTTGGAAAGCGACACGGTCCCGGGCGCTTCCGGGGAGGCGGTGCGAAGGTCGGTTCCGGTCATATTTACAGGTCCATTATTCGCGTTGGTCACTTAAATTTCCTTTTAAGGTGTATGCCTTATTTTTAAATATCTAAGGTGCTCACCTTATGTTTCAATGCCAGCTTCACTATCAATGACGAAAAACGGCACCGGGAAGATGACGAAACGCCCTTTATCCACACGCCAGCGCATCCTTGCCGCCACTCTCGCATTGTTTAACGAGCGAGGGCCAGACCATGTGACGACGGCCGAGATTGCGGCGGCGGTAAAAATCAATGGCGGCAATCTCTATTATCATTTCCGCACCAAGGAAGCGCTGGTGCTGGCACTGTTTGCCCGGTTTGAAGCAGATGCTCTGGCGATCGTTGCCAGGATCGACGGAGCCGATGAGGCGGCCTCGGCGACCTATAGCGGCCTTTTGCGGCAGTGGTTTTCGCTGGTGTGGAATTACCGCTTCCTGTTCCGTGATCTGATCGGTCTTGTTTCTTCCGCCCCGGCGCTGGTGGAACCGATAGGCGCCGTCAGCGCGGCCATGCGCGTTGCCGTCGGCGATATTGTCGGTCGTATGGAGAAGGCGGGACTTGCCGCTATTCCGGAACGGGAGCGTTCGGCCGTTCTGACGAATCTGTGGATCGTCTCCACCTATTGGGCGTCCTATCTCAATCTCCAGGAAGGGGTCACGGAATTCGGGCCTCAGCAGATCGACTGGGGCCTGCGCCAGGTATCGAGCCTGTTCCGGCCCTACCTTTCCCCGGAGGCGACGGCAGAACTGGAGGCTATGCTTGCGGCGGAGCCGTAAATTTCACCGAATGGTGACCATGCCGGACTGAAAACAAAGACGCCCGCGATGGATACCATCGCGGGCGTTGTTCATGGGCCGTATTTTCGAACTCTCGGCGACGTCAGGCCGCCTTCAGCAGATCGCCATGCGGATCAAGCACGAACTTGGTGGCCGCGCCCTGATCGAAGCTTTCATATCCCTGCACGGCATCATCAAGGGCGATGATCTTGGCGTTGACGATATCGGCAATCGGCAGGCGGTCATGCAGGATGGCCTGCATGAGCTGACGATTATATTTCAGCACCGGTGTCTGGCCGGTGTGGAAGGATTGCGCCTTCGCCCAGCCAAGGCCGAAGCGCAGCGACAGAGCGCCCTGCTTTGCAGCATTATCGACCGCACCGGGGTCTTCGGTGACGTAAAGCCCGGGAATGCCGATCGAGCCGGCGGCGCGGGTGATTTCCATCATCTGGTTGAGAACGATGGCCGGCTGTTCGCCGCCGGAATGGCCGCGTGCTTCAAAGCCGACGGCGTCGATGGCGCTGTCCACCTCGTTGGTGCCGACGATGTCAGCAATCATGTCGCCCAGTCGGTCGCCCTTGGAAAGATCGACGGGTTCAAAACCGACACGTGCCGCGTGGGCGAGGCGATCCTTGTTGAAATCGCCGACCATGACGACGGCCGCACCCAGAATACGGGCGGAAGCGGCAGCGGCAAGACCGACCGGACCGGCGCCCGCGACATAAACGGTGGAGCCGACGCCGACGCCCGCCTTGACGGCGCCGTGGAAGCCGGTCGGCAGAATATCCGACAGCATGGTGAGGTCGCGGATCTTCGACATCGCCTTGTCGCGATCCGGGAATTTCAGCAGGTTGAAGTCGGCATAGGGGATGGTGACATAACGGGCCTGTCCGCCGATCCAGCCGCCCATGTCGACATAACCATAAGCGCCGCCGGCGCGGGCAGGGTTCACCGTCAGGCAGACGCCGGTATCCTGCGACTTGCAGCAGCGGCAACGGCCGCAGGCAACGTTGAACGGCACGGAGACGATATCGCCGACCTGCAGCATCTCGACGTCGATGCCTTTTTCGATGACTTCACCGGTGATTTCATGGCCAAGGACGAGGCCCGGCATCGCGGTGGTGCGGCCGCGCACCATGTGCTGGTCGGAGCCGCAGATATTGGTGGAAATCACCTTGAGAATGACGCCGTGCTCGATACGGCGGCCATCCGGCGCCTCGAGCTTCGGGTCGTCGATATCGCGAACCTCGACCTGACCCGGCCGCATGTAAACGACGCCTCTGTTCCTGCTCATATCCATCTCCTCCGTGGTTGAACACCGTGCCTGCCAGCTCCTCCGCGGGCAGGATGACTCCATGGCGTAGCAAACCATTTGGCGGGAGATGTCGCGTTCGGGAATACGACACGCGTTGTGGCCGTAACGACACCGGCTTTCACCGGCGTCGCGGTGGCGTTATCGGTCGAGCGGTTTTCTGAGGCGGCCGGCGGCATCCTGGATATATTGCCAGGCCACACGGCCCGAGCGGCCGCCGCGGGTCGTCGCCCATTCCAGCGCCTCGTGGTGCAGGGTCTCGCGGTCCAGCCCCAGATCGAAATGCGCGGCATAACTTTCGATCATCGTCAGATAGTCTTCCTGGCCGCATTTGTGGAAACCGAGCCACAGGCCGAAGCGATCGGAGAGCGAGACCTTTTCCTCGACCGCCTCGGACGGGTTGATGGCGGTGGACTGTTCGTTTTCCATCATGTGACGGGGCAGGAGATGGCGGCGATTGGAGGTGGCGTAAAACAGGACGTTGTCCGGCCGTCCCTCGATGCCGCCGTCGAGCGCGGCCTTCAGCGATTTATACGCCGTGTCGTCATGATCAAAGGAGAGGTCGTCGCAGAAGACGATGACGCGCTGGCCGGACGCCTTCAATATGTCGAGCAAAGCGGGCAGGGTGTGGATGTCCTCGCGGTGCACTTCCACCAGCTTCAGGGAAACGCCGCTTGCCGCGCGCACATCTTCGTGAACGGCCTTGACCAGCGAGGATTTGCCCATGCCGCGCGCGCCCCAGAGGAGCACGTTGTTGGCGGCGAAACCTTCGGCGAAACGCAGCGTGTTTTCATGCAGGATGTCGCGGACGTGGTCGACGCCGCGAATGAGCTTCAGCGCGATGCGGTTGGGGCGGGGAACCGGCTGGAGAAAGGAATTCACCGGCGCCCAGACGAAACAATCCGCGGCATTCCAGTCGTTTATGGCGGGTGCGGGTCCGGCAAGCCGTTCCACGGCAATGGTAAGCCGGCGCAGTTCTGAAAGAAGCAGGGAGGCCGTTTCTTCTCGAATCATGGTGTTTCTTCCGCTTGTCTGGTGTTCAAAACTCTCTTTTGCGCCCGGCCTAGCATGGTGTTTCAGGCCCATAAAGGTTAAGAGGTCCGGAATCGGTACGGCGAGGGCCCTGCATCTGTTGCAATCCCGGCGTTCCCCACTATATTCCGGCGGCTTGAAAGCTGGGGCGGCATCCAAGGTCGTGCCGTAATTCTGAGGAGTTTTATATGTTCATTAGTCAAGCTTTTGCCCAGGACGCAGCAGGCGGCGCATCGGCCTTCGGTTCCGGCCTTGAGATGCTTTTCCTGTTTGCGCCGCTCATGGTGGTCTGGTATTTTTTCCTCATCCGCCCGCAGCGCGCGCAGATGAAGAAGCGCCAGGAAACGCTGACCAACATTCGCCGTGGTGACCAGGTCGTTCTCGGTGGTGGCATCGTCGGCAAGGTGACCAAGGTCATCGACGACAATGAACTCGAAGTCGAAATCGCCGAAGGCGTGAAAATCCGTGCCGCTCGTGCCTACATTGCCGAAGTGCGCGTGAAGGGCGAAGTGGTCAAGACGGAAGCCGCTTCCTGATCCTGCCGGACAACCGAGTGTTCGCTTCCGAATTTTGACGGGTTGCGTGCTGCGCGCGACCCCAACCCTGACCGAGATCGAAATGCTTCATTTTTCCCGTTGGAAAACAGTCTTCATCTGGCTGCTTGTGCTGGCAAGCGTCTTCATCGCCTCTCCCAACCTGTTTTCGGACAAGCAGCTGGAGGGCATGCCTGCCTGGTACAAGGACAACAAGGTAACGCTCGGTCTCGACCTTCAGGGCGGTTCGCACATCATGCTCAAGATCGAGCGTACCGACATCGTCAAGGAACGCCTTGAAACGATCGTGGGTGATGTGCGCACGCAGCTCCGCGACGCCAACATCCGTTATTCGGGGCTGACCGGCAACGGCCAGCAAATCCAGGTCCGCATCAGCGATCCCGCTCAACTGGAAGCCGCCAAGACGGCACTCCGTGATCTGACCCAGCCGGTCTCCGCCGGCACGCTGGTCGGCGGCTCCATCACCGAAGTCACGATGAATGATGGCGGCGACAATCTGCTCAGGCTCAACCTGACGGATGAGGGTATCGATTACCGCCTGTCCTCGGCCGTGTCGCAGTCGATCGAAGTCGTGCGCCGCCGCGTCGACGAAGTCGGCACAACCGAGCCGCTCATCCAGCGCCAGGGTTCCGACCGCATCATCGTGCAGGTGCCGGGCCTTCAGGATCCGCAGCGCCTGAAATCGCTTCTCAACCAGACGGCAAAGCTCTCCTTCCGCATGGTCGACACGACGATGCCGGTGCAGGAGGCCATGAATGGCCGTCCGCCGGCAACGTCTGAGGTTCTCTATTCGCAGGACGATCCGCCGGTTCCTTATCTGGTGGAACGCCGCGCACTCGTCTCCGGCGACAATCTCGTCGATGCCCAAGCAAGCTTCAACCAGCAGACCAACGAACCGGTCGTCACCTTCCGCTTCGACAGCCGCGGCGCGCAGCGCTTCGCGCAGGCGACGCAGCAGAATGTCGGCAAGCCTTTCGCCATCGTGCTCGACAACCAGGTCATTTCCGCGCCTGTCATCCGCGAGCCTATCATCGGCGGTTCGGGTCAGATCTCCGGTAATTTCTCGGTGCAGGGCGCGAATGACCTCGCCGTTCTGCTGCGCGCCGGTGCACTGCCGGCCACGCTGACGGTCGTCGAAGAACGCACGGTCGGCCCGAGCCTCGGTAACGACTCCATCACCGCCGGCCTGACGGCCAGCGCCATCGGCGCCATCGGCGTCCTCATCTTCATGTTCGTTTTCTACGGCTTCTTCGGCCTGCTCGCGAATATCGCCCTTGTGGTCAACGTCGTCATGCTGTTGGCCGTCCTCAGTGTGATCGGATCGACGCTGACGCTACCGGGTATTGCCGGTATCGTTCTGACCATCGGCATGGCGGTGGATTCCAACGTTCTGATCTATGAGCGCATACGCGAGGAGGTGAAGAGCGGCAAACCGCTGATCCAGTCCCTGGATAACGGTTTCACGCGCGCCTTTGCGACGATCATCGATGCCAACCTGACGACGCTGATCGTGGCGAGCGTTCTGTTCTACATGGGCACCGGTCCGGTAAAGGGATTCGCCGTTACGCTTGCGGTCGGTATCATCACCACCGTCTTCACCGCCTATACGCTGACGGCATGGATGTTCGGCTACTGGGTTCGCCGCAGCCGCCCGAAGCACCTGCCGAAGGGTGTTCGCACCGCCATGTTCGACGGCCGCGACATTCCCTTCATGCGGTATCGTCGCGTCGTGTTCATGATCACCGGCGCAGTCATGCTCGCCTGCATCGGCGGCTTCATCGGCAAGGGTCTGAACCTTGGTATCGACTTCCAGGGCGGTTCGGTCATCGAGGTGCGCGCCAAGCAGGGTGAGGCGGATCTCGCCGATATCCGTGAGCGTCTGAATCAGCTGAACCTCGGTGAAATCCAGGCGCAGAACTTCGGTACGCCGCAGGATGTCCTCATCCGCATCCAGGCGCAGGACGGCGGCGAAAATGCCGAGCAGTCGGCCATCACCCTGGTACGTGGCGAACTTGAAGCCAACTACGATTTCCGTCGCGTTGAAGTTGTCGGTCCGGCCGTGTCGGGTGACCTGACCTTCACCTCCACGATCGGCATTCTGCTCGCGATGAGCGCGATCATGGTCTACATCTGGGTGCGCTTCGAGTGGCAGTTTGCGCTCGGCGCGGTCATCTCCATGGTGCACGACGTGGTCTTCACCATCGGCCTCTTCGTCTTCCTGGGGATAGAATTCAACCTCACCAGTATCGCGGCGATCCTGACGATCATCGGTTATTCGCTGAACGACACCGTCGTGATTTACGACCGTATCCGTGAGAACCTCCGGCGATACAAGAAGATGCCGCTGTCGATGATCATCGACGTATCGCTGAACCAGACGCTGTCGCGTACGATCCTCACCGGTCTGACCGTGCTTCTGGCCCTTCTGTCGCTGTATCTCTTCGGTGGCGAAGTCATCCGCTCCTTCACCTTCGCCATGCTGTTCGGTGTCGGTATCGGCGTGTTCTCGTCGCTTTATATTGCCGCTCCGGTGCTGATCGCCTTCAAGCTGCGTCCCGACAGCAAGGATGCGGAAGACGAGAAGGATGAAAAGCCCGGTAGCGCCATCGGCGGCAAGCCTGCCGTCTGATGGCTGGCGGGATCGAAATACGCCCGGCCCATTTTCCCGGCCGGGCGCCCATCGATGCCTATGGCAATGGCGGTTTCCGCTTTGCCGACATGTCGCATCGCGGCTCCCTTCTGCTTTTGCCTTCGGGCATTTACGGGTGGGAGCCCGTTGATGCGAAAGAACTGACCGTCGCGCATTTCGAAAAGGTTCTGGCGGAAGCGCAGGATATCGAGGTGCTGCTGATCGGCACGGGTGACGGCATGCGGGTCCTGCCGAAAGAATTGCGTGCCGCCTTCAAGGAGGCGGGCATTTCGGTTGACCCGATGAGCACGGGTGCCGCCGTGCGCACCTATAATATCATGCTTTCGGAATCGCGTGCCGTAGCGGCGGCGCTGATTGCCGTCGAAGGCTGAAGACGTTTCGCGCGCGGGGAACCATGGCACCCACAGAAAATCTCGACGTCTGCCTCGCGACGCTGCGCGACACTGATCGCGACCGCTATCTCGCCTGCCTTCTGTCGCAGGCCGATAAACGCAATGCTCTGGCGGCACTCTATGCATTCAACGCCGAAATCGCCCGTATCCGCGATTCCGTGCGCGAGGCGCTGCCCGGCGAAGTGCGCATGCAATGGTGGCGTGATCTTCTCGACGGCAATCCGCACGGTGACAGCCAGTCACACCCCGTAGCCGCGGCACTTTTGAACACCATCGAGCAATATCGCCTGCCGCGCCCTGTGCTGGGCAATATGATCGAGGCGCGTATCTTCGATCTCTATGACGACCTGTTCGAGGATCGTAACGCCCTTGAGGGTTATGCCGGCGAAACCGCCTCGGCCCTCATCCAGCTCGCAAGCCTCGTGCTTTCCGCCGAGGATGCCGCTGCAAGCGCGGAGGCGGCGGGACATGCGGGTGTGGCCCAGGCCATGGCGGGCATGCTGCTGCTCATGCCTCTCCACCGGCGTCGCGGGCAGGTCTATATTCCCGCCGACATGCTCTCGGCCGCCGGGCTTGATCGCGAAACCTTTCTCGAGGGTGAGGACAGGCAGCGTATCGGCATCGCCATTGAAATTTTCGCTACCCATGCGCTCGATCATATCGAGAAGGCAAGACGCGCAAAGATCGCGAAGACTGTCTTTGCTGCCTATCTGCCCGTCGCTTTGTCCGGCCCGGTCATCGCCGCCGCCAGAAAGGCGGGAGCTGGCGTTTTCGACGGCGACCTGCAACTGTCGCAGCTTCGCCGGCAATGGCTGCTGGCCAAGGCTTCTTTCCTCAAGCGCTTCTGATCGTACAAACCGCCTGCCGCGGCGAGCCATACTTCACGCAAGCCTCGATCTTTATGAACCCAAACCGGGTTCGTGTCGTTTTGAGTCGCGAATCGAAAAGTTTCGATGCTGAGGGAGCGTCCCGGATGAATTTTGCGATCTGGATTATCGTTTTCGTGCTGCTTTCGGTCTTTGCTGTTTATGCTTGGCGCATGTCTCAGGCGACCGAGGAAGACAACAGCCATGATGTGGGGCAGGCGATCATGGATTTCGCCCGCGCCTTTCCCAATGAGGCGATCAGAAGCCTGCACATGACGGCGGATGGCGGCGCGGCCTTCGTGCGGCTGCACGACAACAAGGCCGGCTTCATGCGCAACATGGGCTCGCATTATGTGTGCGTGATGATCGATCCCGAGCGCATCCGGGTCGAGAGCCTGGAAAGCGGCGACGGTTTTGTCGTCACCTTCTTCGATATGCCGAAATATAGCGGCTCCTATCGCTTCAAGTCAGCGGGAGAGGCGGCCGAGGTTTCGCTCTGGCTGCTCGGCAGCCTTGTGGAAGCGCAGGATCATCACGACGAAGGCCCGCTGCCCTCGGAGAGCTGAGGGACTGTGGCCAGACGTCATTGCCCGTCGAGCGGTGGTGTCGTATGGGCCTGTTTGCTTTCCCGCCAGATGATGAACAGGCCGGATGCGACGATGATAAGGATGCCGAGCCATTTTGATGGCGTCGGGAAATCCGAGAACAGCGCGTAGCCGAGAATTGTCGCCGAAATGATCTCGAAATATTGAAACGGCGCCAAGAGGGAGAGCGGCGCCAGCCGGAACGCCCTGACGATCAGCAGATGCATGTAGCCGGATATCGATCCCAGCAGGACAAGCAGGGCAAGCGCGAATCCGGATTGCGGCAACGAGACGGCGAAATCCCTGTCGCCCAGCGCATCGCCGGCGAGGAGTGCTGCGCCCATGAACAGCGTCCCGGCAATGCCGGACATGGTCTGCATGACAAGCGGGCTGTCGGCATCGCCGATGGCGCGGTTCAGGAACAGGTAAAGCGTGTAGAGAAAAGCGCAGGCGACCGGCAGCAGCGAGGTCCAGCCGAAGATTTCGAAACTCGGCTGAATGACGATCAACGCACCGCCAAAACCGACGACAATCGCCGTCCAGCGCTTCCAGCCGACCCTGTCACCCAGGAAGAGGGCGGACATCATCGTCAGCATGAAGGGCTCGACGAAATAGATCGCGAAGACATCGGCAAGCGGCATGTATTTGACGGCGGCAAAGAACATCAGGCTGGCGGAGGCATGCAGCACCCCGCGCAGGCAGTTCATCCATGGCCGCTTGGCGCTGAACAGCGCCCTTGGAGATACAACAAGCAATAGCGGCAGGGTGCACACCACCTGGAAGAAGAAGCGATAGAAGGTCACCTGTGCTGGCGACATGCCACCCACCACCGCCATATATTTGGCGATGGCATCCATGACCGGCAGTACCAGCATGCAGCCCGCCATAATGGTCATGCCCCTGGCGACATCGCTGAAACCGGTCTGGCTGGTCATGTGTGGGGCTGCGCTTTCGACCGAAAGGTCCAACGAGGAAAGGGGACGCCGGAAAGCGCCCCCTTTAAGGTCAGGCGGCTTTCTGGCGCGGCAGGCTCTTCATATCAATGACGAAACGATAACGCACATCGCTTTTTATCATGCGTTCATAAGCGTCATTGATCTGATCGATATCGATCATCTCGATTTCGGCGGCGATGCCTTTTTCGGCGCAGAAATCCAGCATTTCCTGGGTCTCGGGAATGCCACCGATCATCGAGCCGGCAAAGGTCTTGCGGCCGGGGATGAGGCTGAAGGCCATCACCGAGAGCGGTTTTTCCGGCGCGCCCACCTGCACCAGCGCGCCATCACGTTTCAGCAGCGCCAGATAAGCGTTGATATCGTGGTCGGCGGCGACAGCATCGATGATGAGATCGAGGCTCGATGCGGCCTTCTTCATCTGCTCCGCATCGCGGGAAACGATCACCTCATGGGCGCCGAGCTTCCTGGCGTCTTCCGCCTTGCCAGGCGATGTGGTGATCATCACCACGGTCGCGCCCATGGCATTGGCGAGCTTGACGGCCATATGGCCAAGGCCGCCGAGACCAACCACGCCTATCCGCTTGCCGGGACCGGCATTCCAGTGGCGCAGCGGCGAATAGGTGGTGATTCCCGCGCAGAGCAGCGGTGCTGCGGCCGCCGGGTCGAGCCCTTCTGGAATATTGAGCACATAGCGGTCATCCACCACCACATGGGCGGAATAACCGCCAAGTGTATGCGCGCCGCCGCCCATGGCCTTGTCGGGCGAATTATAGGTGCCGGTCATGCCGTTTTCGCAATATTGCTCCAGTCCCTCGGCGCAGCTTGCGCATTCCCGGCAGCTATCGACGATGCAGCCGACGCCGACACGGTCACCCGTCTTGAACCGGGTAACCTGCGAGCCCACCCGCCCGACCCGGCCGACGATTTCGTGACCGGGGACGCAGGGGTAGAGGGAGCCCGGCCATTCGCTGCGGGCCGTGTGGATATCCGAGTGACAGACGCCACAGAATTCGATCTCGATTTCGACATCGCGTGGGCCGGGATCGCGACGCTTGATGGTCGAGAGCTTCATCGGCGAAGAACCGTCATCGCAGGCATAAGCGGAAGTAGTGAACATGGTCGTTCCTCCTCTTGTGGTGATCGATGCATCAAACACCGGCCTGCGACAAAGGTTGCGGTGGGATCAGCCGCCTGCGCCGGTTTCGGGCACTGCCGGGCCAAAAACCTCCTCGAAGGCCTCGCGCAGCAGAACGTCGACGTCGCCGATCATAACCGGCAATCCGAGATCGACAAGGCTGGTAACGCCATAGGCGCTGATGCCGCAGGGAACGATGCCGGAGAAATGCGAGAGGTCGGGATCGACGTTGATCGACAGCCCGTGAAAGCTCACCCATTTGCGCAGGCGGATGCCGAGCGCTGCGATCTTGTCTTCCGCCATGCCGCCATCCGGCAGGAGAGGTTTTTCCGGCCGCCTGACCCAAACGCCGACGCGATCCTCACGCCGCTCGCCACGCACATTCATCTTGTCGAGCGTGCGGATGATGACATCCTCGAGCGCCGCCACATAAGCGCGGACATCCTGCCGGCGACGTTTCAGGTCGAGCATCACGTAGACGACCCGCTGTCCCGGTCCGTGATAGGTATATTCGCCGCCGCGACCGGTGGCGAAGACCGGAAAACGCTCCGGCTCGATGAGGTCGGCGGAATCGGCGCTGGTGCCGGCGGTGTAGAGCGGCGGATGCTCCAGAAGCCAGACGAGTTCGTCGGCCTCGCCGGCGGCTATGGCTGCGACTTCCCGCTCCATCTCCTCTATCGCCTGCTCATAGGGGACAAGGCCGTCCGAGATTCGCCAGCGAACGGGCGGTGATCCGGCGGCGGGGAACATATTTGTCTCGATATCCGTGCGTGTGAGCATGAAAAAGTCCTTTCCACAGCCTTCTCGCAAAATGGCGAGACGGCCGCAACCCCAGCATTTCCGGGCTTCCTGCATATAGGATGGTGCAGTGCGATTTTTAATTTCAAAAAACTGTCACGACGCTCTTGTGCACCCAAAATCCTTTTGCTACATGCACCCCCGTCGGCGCAAGTCGACGCCTACCACGATGCGGTCGTGGCGGAATTGGTAGACGCGCAGCGTTGAGGTCGCTGTGGGGCAACCCGTGGAAGTTCGAGTCTTCTCGACCGCACCAAAGAAACCCGCTTCGGCGGGTTTTTTCTTTTTTAGCCAGTCGTTTAGCTTTCTCTCTGTTTTCTGTCCCGGGGTTGTTGGAACGAATTGGATGTAACCTGGGTCACGTCGATCTGTTTTACCCCGCAGCCAGAGCGCGATAAGTGAGGGCGGCAAATTGTCGACCTGCCGCCGTCCTGATTGAATGAACGGGGTGGCTAGCGTCGGTTGCGCTGCCCGTCGCCGACCCGGTAGGGGTCGCCATCCATCACCTGATCCATGCGCCACTCGGTTCCACGATAAGGACTATGCCAAGTCTGGCACCCGGCTAGTAAGACGGTTGCGGTCAGCAATCCGAAAGTGAGGGCGGCTCGCACCATGTTGAACTCCTTCGACATATCATCACAAGCCATGTAGGCGCGGGCGAGTGATTTTGCGATGCCTCTTCAGAATTTATCATTCATTTCGGGATGCTAGTTGGATTCGATCATCATCAAATTTCGGTGGATATCGATGCACGCTACAGTAGCCGGGCATTTTCCCCCATAAAACCAAGGGGTGGAATCTGAGAGGTCTGATGTTAGCTTTTGTCAGGAAAAAAGTCTGGGGGTTTTCGTGCTGGGGGACAAAACGGATTCAGACAATGCGCTTGGCTATTACATGTGGAGCATTTCCGACAACAGGCTGATCATGGATGCAGTCACCGCGGAATGTCATGGGTTTTCCGAACCGGTTGCGTCGCGCGGGGTGACGATCGAAGAAATTCTCGAAAGAATCGACGCCGAAATGCGCGAGCAGGTGGCGCAGGCGATTTTTGACAGTATCACCACCGGCGTGTTTTTCGACCAGCGTTACAAGGTCAATCTGCCGGATGGTTCGAGCCGGTGGATATTGGCAAAGGGCAGGGCGATTTTCGACGCCGAGAATACGCCGTTTCTCGGCATAGGCAGCGTTCGGGATATTACCCTGAAAAAAGCCTATCAGTTCGATCCCCGTCAATAACGACGGGGCGGACAATATCCGCGCATAAAAAAGGCGGCTTTCGCCGCCTGTTTTCATCTGTATTTAAATCGTCACCACGACCGAGCGGGACATCAGAAGACGGCGAGATATTTCAGCAGCGAAATAATGCCGATGATGATGACGATCACCTGTGCGATCTGTTTCGCGCCGCCGCCGACCGGCAGTCGCGCGATGAGCCACAAGACGAGCACGATCACCAGGAAGGTGATCAGAATGCTGACGAGCGTAGATGTAACCATATGTCCCAGCTCCCTGTAAAATAATGGTTCAACGGTCGTTCACCGTTGTGTGAGTAAAAAGCGCCAGACAGGTTTTTGTTCCACGCGGTCGGTTGCGCGCGATTAAATCAGGATGTGAGAATGGTTGACGGTGCGAAGGTGAAATTGAGGCCGGTCGGCGCTTCGGCGAAGGTCGGGCGGCTTGGTCGCCCGCTGGTTTCGACGGTGACCGGCGGCTCTCTGGAGATTGTGACCGGTGTGTCGGAGCCAGGCTTCAACCCGATCGATCTTCTTTACGCGTCGCTTGCCGCATGCCTGGCGCTCAGCGCCCGTATCGCGGCAAGCCACATGGGGCTGCTCGATCGATTCGAAGGTGCTGCCATTGACGTCTCCGGTGAAAAATCCGCTGTGGAACCCTATCGTATCATCCGTTTCGATATCGGGATTGCGATTGCCGGGAATTTCGATGCGGCGACCCGCACTGCAATCGCCCATGCGGCGGAGGATATCTGCACCGTCAGCAATACACTGAAGGGCGACGCGGAATTCGCGCTGTCGATAACCGGCTGACCGTCACGGCTTTCGGGATTTTTCCCATTTTTTTACCAGCCGGTCGCGTTTCAGCTTGGAGAGGCGCTTCAGCCAGAAAATGCCGTCCAGCTGGTCGATCTCGTGCTGGATGCAGATGGCGTGAAATCCTTCGGCGGTCTGGCTGTGTTCCGCACCCGATACGTCCTGAAACCGCACTTCGATCCCGGACGGCCGTTCCACCTCGTCGGTAAAGCCCGGCATGGAAACACTGCCTTCCACATGCCGCATGGTTTGCGGGGACTGGCTGGTGATTTCAGGGTTGATGTAGGTCAGGACGGTTCCCGGCGTCAGTTCGAGCACGAAGACGCGCTGCTTCACGCCGATATGGGCCGCGGTGATGCCGACGCCGGGGGCGGCGCGCATGGTGTCGATGAGGTCCGTGACCAGTTCCTGCAGATGATCGTCAAAAGCCGTCACCGGCGCGCAGATTTCGGACAGGCCGGGATGGGGGTAGGGCAGGATCGGCCTGATTGCCAAGGAATGCTCCGTTCGTTTCAAGCCGGCAAGGAGGCGGCGGCAAACGCCTGTCCTTCCCCGGTCACCTCCAGAAAGCTGCGCTGGGTGCGGGCGTCGCGTTTCGTCACCCGCAGGAAGCCGGGCGACAGCACAGTGATTTCGCGCAGAACGAGGGCATGCGCAAGCCCCAGACGATTGGCGACGCTGCGGCTGTCGGTGGCGATATTCAGATGCACCGCGAGAAGGATGGCGGCACCCGTCGCCGTCAGCGCTGGAGACGATGCCTGAATTCTCGCCACCGCAGCCATGAAAGCGGCTGCGGATTGCTTTTCATCCATCAAGCGGCATCCCGTTCACGGGGCGGCATTGGCGAGCAGGCGGACGGAAACCAGCACCGATTTCGATGTCGGCGTGAAGCTGCCCTCGCCATAGCTCGACAGCGGCACCAGCACGTTCAGTTCCGGATAATAACCGCCGATGCTGCCACGCGGAATATTATAGGGCACCAGCCGGAAGTTTTTGGCGATGCGCTCCACGCCGTCACCATATTCGCCGATGACATCGACGCGCTGGCGCGAATGGGCGCCGAGCGCCTCCATGTCCTTGGGGTTCATGAAAATGACGTGGCGCTCGCCATAGACGCCGCGATAGCGGTCATCCATGCCGTAGATCGTGGTGTTGTATTGATCGTGGCTGCGGAAGGTCTGCAGCACGAAAAGATTGTCGCGGCTGAGCGCCTGCTGGTGTTCGGTCTGTTCGGGCAGCGGGCCGGTGTAAAACGTCGCCTTTTTCGCCGGCGTATCCCATTGCCGCTCCGCCGCCGCATTACGCAGATGAAAACCGCGTGGCACGCGGACGCGCTCGTTGAAATTGTCGAAGCCGGGAATGACCCTCTCGATCATGTCGCGGATGAGATCGTAATCATCGGCGAGCGCTTTCCAGTTCACATGGGCATTGCCGAGCGTCGCTTCGGCGATGCCGGCGATGATGGCAACTTCCGAGCGCAGCGCATCCGAGGCCGGCGGATTGATGCCACCGGAACCATGCACCATGCTCATGGAATCCTCGACGGTCACGATCTGCGGCCGGTCCGCCGAATTGAGGTCGATTTCCGTTCGGCCGAGGCAGGGCAGCACGAAGGAGGTTTTGCCCGGCACCAGATGCGAATGGTTGAGCTTGGTGGCGATGTTGACGGTCAGCTTCTGCTTTTCGAAAGCCTTGACGATCAGCGGGCTGTCGGGCGTCGCCCGCATGAAATTACCGCCGAGCGCGATGAAGGTTTCGGCCTTGCCATCCAGCATGGCGGCCACGGCCTCCACGGTATTGTGGCCGGGCTCGCGCGGCATGGGGACGCCGAGTTCCTTCTCCAGCGCGTCGAGAAGTGCGGGCGGGGCTTTTTCGTCGATGCCGACCGTGCGGTCGCCCTGCACGTTGGAATGGCCGCGCACGGGGCAGAGGCCGGCGCCCGGACGGCCGATATTGCCGCGTAGCAGCATGAAATTGGTGATTTCGCGGACGATGACGACCGAATGGCGGTGCTGGGTAACACCCATGGCCCAGGTGGCGATGACGGAGCCGGCATTCATGTAGATATGGGCGGCTTCCTCGATTTCCGTACGGGTGAGGCCGGATTGGTCGAGGACGCTGTCCCAGCTCGTCGCTTCGACGGCGGCGCGATAGGCCTCGAACTCCGCCGCATGTTCGGCGAGGAAGTCGTAATCGATGATGGCGGGCTCGCCCGCCGCCCTTGCGGCTTCGTCGGCGGCGAAGACCGCCTTGCTCATGCCACGCACAGCCGCCATGTCGCCGCCCTGGCGCGGCTGGTAATAATTGGTGGCGATGCGAGTACTGCCGCCGGTGATCATCTCCACCTTGTCCTGCGGGTCGGCAAAGCGCTCCAGACCCTTTTCGCGGATGGGGTTGAAGACGGCGATGCGGGCGCCGCGAAGGGCGGCACGGCGCAGGTCGCCCAGCATGCGGGGGTGGTTGGTGCCGGGATTTTGCCCGATGACGAAAATGGCGTCCGTCTGTTCGAAATCCTCGAGCAGTACGGTGCCCTTGCCAACGCCGATCGATGCCTTCAGGCCGACGCCGCTCGCTTCGTGGCACATGTTCGAGCAATCGGGGAAATTATTGGTGCCATAGAGGCGCACCATCAATTGATAAAGGAAAGCCGCCTCGTTGGAGGCGCGGCCGGAGGTATAGAACTCCGCCCGGTTCGGGTTGTCGAGGCTGTTGAGGATGCGGCCGATCTCCGCGAAGGCATCGTCCCAGGAGACGGGCAGATATTTGTCGCTCGTCCGGTCATAACGCATCGGATGGGTAAGCCGACCCTGCTTCTCCAGATCATAGTCAGACCAGCCACGCAGTTCGGAGACCGTGTGGCTGGCAAAGAAATCCGGCGGTACGCGGGCTTCCGTCGCTTCCCATGCGACAGCCTTGACGCCATTTTCGCAGAATTCGAAGGAGGAACCATGTTCGGGGTCGCCCCAGGCGCAGCCGGGACAATCGAAGCCATCCGGCTGGTTCGTTTTCAGGAGGGTGCGCGCGCCGGAAATCGGGGCCCCGGATTCCAGAAGGCGTTTGCCGACACTTTTGAGTGCGCCCCAGCCGCCTGCGGCGGTCGACGCCTTGCCAATGAAATCCGTCTTGCTCATGGTCCTGATTCCCGGAAACTGTCTTCTCGTGCTTGGCTGTCGGCGTTTGCCGATTGTCAAAATGCATCTTCAGAAGCGCCGTTCCAGGCGGCCTGTCAATGTCTTAATTGTGCATTGCGGCGAAACCTTTCTTTGCCCGTTCGACATTTGAAACGGGAACGGCGTAAAGGGGGTAGGCGTTGTCGCAAAGCAGGCTGCAAAGATCGGCTAAACATGCCTATAGCCGCTGGCCGAGGCCCCGCCGGCGAAGAGGAAGAGGAATGTTGAATGGATTTTTCGTCGCAGTCGGAGAGCTTGTTTATTTGCCGCTATCCGGTTGTTGACAATATACCTTTTAACGCCATTCTGCCTGCGCATCCGTGCACTGCGGCATTTGAAATACGAGGGGACGCCAGATGACAGACCGTGACGACGATCCTGTCGCGCCCGAGGACGTGAAGCCGACAGAGGCACCCTCCGATATCTACGCCGAGGATGGGTCCGTCCGCTCCGATTTCCTGACCATGGTGGGGGCGGCGATCGCCGACCGCGACCTGCTCTTCCTGCGCAAAAATGTGGCCCGGCTGCATGAGTCGGAACTCGGCGACGTGCTCGAATCCATCCTGCCGGAACAGCGCCACGCGCTGGTCAGGCTTCTCGGTTCTGATTTCGATATGACGGCGCTGACCGAGGTGGATGAGGGCATCCGCCTCGACATCGTCGACCAGATGTCGAACGAGCAGATCGCCGCCGGTATCGGCGAACTCGATTCGGACGATGCGGTCTATATTCTCGAGGACCTCGACGACGAGGACCGCGAGGATATTCTCTCGCAGCTGCCCTTTACCGAACGCGTGCGGCTCATGCGGGCGCTGGATTATCCCGAAAGCTCGGCCGGTCGCCGCATGCAGACGGAATTCGTCGCCGTGCCGCCGTTCTGGACCGTGGGGCAGACCATCGATTATCTGCGCGAGGAGGAGGAATTGCCCGATTCCTTCACGCAGATTTTCGTCATCGATCCCACCTTCAAGCTGGTCGGTGCGCTCGATCTCGACAAGGTGCTGCGCGCCAAGCGTCAGGTGAAGATCGAAACGATCATGCACGAGACCAACCACTCCATTCCGGCCGAGATGGACCAGGAAGAGGCGGCGCAGCTTTTCGAACAATACGACCTTCTCTCCGCCGCCGTGGTCGACGATAACGGCCGGCTGGTCGGTGTGCTCACCATCGATGACGTGGTTGACGTCATTCAGGAAGAGGCGGAGGAGGATCTGCTGCGCCTCGGCGGTGTGGGTGACGAAGAATTGTCGGACAGTATCGTCAGCACCTCGCGCTCGCGCGTGCCTTGGCTTGCCGTCAACCTCCTTACTGCCTTTCTGTCGGCCTCGGTCATCAGCCTGTTCGATGCGACGATCCAGCAGATTATCGCGCTGGCGATCCTGATGCCGGCTGTTGCCGGCATGGGCGGCAATGCGGGATCGCAGACCATGACCGTCTCGGTGCGGGCGCTCGCCACCAAAAGCCTCGATATTCACAATGCCGCCCGCATCATCCGGCGTGAGGCGGGGGTGGGCATCTTGAACGGCATGCTGTTCGGCTGTGCCATCGGCGTCGTTGCCGGTATCTGGTTTCAGGATATCCATATTGGCGGCATCATCGCCACGGCCATGTGTCTCAATATGCTGGCGGCAGCGCTCGCCGGCATTCTCATTCCGCTGGTTCTCGACAAATTTGGAGCCGACCCCGCCGTTTCATCGGCGGTGTTCGTGACGGCAGTGACCGATATTGTCGGCTTTTTCGCCTTTCTGGGGATCGCCACCTGGTGGTACGGTATTTCAGGATAGGCGAGGCGGGCAAAAATTGACTTTTACGTGAAGGTCAAATAATGTCTTCCGACCATGAATCGGATAGGCCCTTGGACAAGTATTATAGCATAACCGAACTGACACGCGAATTCGGTGTTTCCACCCGCACCTTGCGATTTTACGAGGATGAGGGGCTGATTCACCCTGAGCGTCGCGGGCGCACCCGGCTTTTCAGGGCTGCGGACCGCCGACTCATCCAGGAAATCCTGCGAGGCCGCCGTATCGGTTTTACCATCTCCGAAATTCGCGAAATCATTCACGTCTACAAGGAACCGCCGGGCGAATCGGGCCAGCTGGTGCTGCTGATGAAGAAGGTCGACGAAAAGCGCGCCGAGCTTCGGCAGAAGCGCAAGGACATCGAAGAGACGCTGGCGGAACTCGACAATGTCGAAGAGGCGTGCCTGACGCGGCTTGCCGAGATCGGCGTGGGGACTTGAAAGCAGCTCGTGCTGCTTGATCTTCCATGACTTGATGCCGAAACAGGTCTCAAGCCTTTTATCTTTACCGCATTCCTTTGAGGGATGATCGCTAGAGCGGCAATGGGTCGCCTTGGAGCGAATGTGCGCCGCTTGTTTCTTCTCCCCGTCGGGGAGAAGAAACAAGCGGCAAGCCCTGACGTCTCCCTATTGCGCCTCAACCGTACACTGTTGCGCCACTTCGCTGACCTTTGTCTGCTGATCGGCGCTGAGTTTGCCTTCCATCATCGTGTCGAACAGGTTTTCCGCCTGCAGCTTCTCTAGCGTACAGCCGCAGAAACGCTGGCACAGTTCCAGCCCGTTCGGCTGCTCGACGCAGCTTTTTTCACAGCTCGATTTGTAGAGCTCGACCTGATCGACGGGCGGAGGCGGGGCGAGGACGGACAGGGTGTAGACGAGGCCGATCAGCACCGGCTGGTGGATGAGGTAAAAGGCGAGGCTATGGCGGCCGGCGCTGGCGATCAGATTGCGCGGCGAGCTTGGATTGCGAAAGCGGTCCAGCCAGCCGTGTGGCGTGACGAATTGCGAAACCGCAAGGCCGGCGAGGAAGGGTGCAAGCCAGGGCAGCAGCGGAACATAGTCGTTCGAACGCGGCGGCATGGTGGAAAAACCGATCCAGGCCAGCCATTTTGCATTGAACAGGTCGGATTGCAGATAGTGCGGCAGGACAAATGCGATGACAGCGAAAAGCAAAGTCACCGGCGCGGGTGCCCGCAGGAACAGCAGTCCCACAAGGCTTGCGGCGGCAATATTGTGCAGGATGCCGAAGAAGATGAAGCTGTCCGGGAACGCGAAATAGGTGGCGACGGTGATGAGCAGGGCAGACCCCGCCACCATCGCAAAACGCTTGCCGAAAGACGGCCAGTTCAGACCCTTGCCATGGGCGAGGAACAGGCTGAAGCCGGCGAGAAACAGGAATGAACTGGCGATGCCGCGCGCATAGAGCTTCCACAGACCCGTCGTCGCCGTGCCGGGTTCGAGATAGCCGAAATATTCCAGATTCCATGTGAAGTGGTAGGACGCCATGGCGAGGAGGGCGAGCCCTCTCAGCGTATCCAGCACGCCGATGCGGCCTCTGCGGCGGGTTTCATTTGCGGCTGTGTCTGTGTCCATGGTTTCCGCTTTTTCAGCTTTTCGAGGGGCCGGTAATCACTTGAATTAACGTGGGGCTTGGCCCTTGAAGTGCGGCGATTTCAAGGCCTGTTTTCTTCCATGATGGCGAGACGGGCTTCTGAAAAGAACTGGCGGCGCAGGAGTGCGACGATGATGATGACGGTGCTGGCGATGAAGACATAGGGGCTGATGAACCAGCCGAGGTAACCGATGGACAGGAAGATCGTCCGCAGGCCGTCATTGAAGTTCTTAGCAGCGATGATGTTCATCTTTATGACATTTTCGGCGGCACGTTCCGCCGCCTCGCGGTCCGCACCGACATCGTGGACCATGGGGATGGCGCCGAACAGGATGGTGCAAT
The DNA here is from genome assembly GCA_017744915.1 of Agrobacterium tumefaciens. GTDB lineage: Bacteria > Pseudomonadota > Alphaproteobacteria > Rhizobiales > Rhizobiaceae > Agrobacterium > Agrobacterium tumefaciens_I. The sequence goes on along the minus strand of JAGIAH010000004.1, from coordinate 253,375 downwards.
AGTTGAACAGGCGGTAGGACCAGCCGAATTTGAAGAAGGAATAACCGAACAGGCAGGTGAGTCCGATGACCTTCAGCTCGAAGGCCGTGCGCCCGGAATAATGCACGAAAGGCATGTCGCGGAAGACCGATTCGACCTGCTCGGTCGCCCCCAGAAGCGCGAAACATCCGCCGATGGCGAAGATGGAGGTGGAGGCGAAAAAGGCGGTGCCATTCTGAAGGCCGGCCATGATCTGTGTGTCGATCATCTTCAGGTCGCGCTTCAGCGAATTCATGATCCAGTGACGCCGGCGCTCGGCCATGGCCTGATTGAGGCTGGCGCGCGAAAACAGTCGCGATCCCGTCGTGATATGGGTATAGGCGGCCCATAGCAGGATAAAAACGATGATCGAGATATAGTCCATGACGGTCATCACGGGCAGGCCACCTTGCTGTTTGCGAATCTTCGAAAGCATATTGATTTGAAGGCTATGGCAAGGCAATGGCGGCGGCTGCCGTCTCCGAATATTCTCCCTTGCCGTTGCGGTTCCATCATTCGGATTTTCGCTAACCTTCCGGTAACCAAGTCGCTTTATCAATCGCTTCGCGGACGAAAGGTCTGCCGGTTCCGGGTAAGGTTTTGCGTACCGGTTCCGCCTGTATCCTGCCGATTGACAGAATTGCCATTCACACCTAGCCTTTCTGGAGGACCGGTGTTTCCGGCATCCGGGGTGGCCAAGGCTTCAATGTCCCGCATCGTGCAGGCAGGTTTTGTTCTCTTCGGCCCGGTATCAGCGGCAGTCCGGCATGAGCAACCGGGGGACGCCTTTTTCTACGAATCGTTCCCTTCATGTCCGCCTGTCACCGGCTTGCGACATTGCAAAGACACCGGTCCGTTTCATTCTCTTCATCCAGGTTTTCCATGACAGATCAAAACCGCTCCGTTTTCATTCTTGGCGGCGCGCGCTCCGGCAAGTCCCGTTTCGCGGAAGAACTTGCGGGGCAGGCCGGTGCGTGCCTGCATTATCTGGCGACCGGCCGGGCATGGGATGACGAGATGCGTGACCGCATCAGCCATCACCGGGAGCGGCGGGGCGGGGAATGGACCACCCATGAGGCGCCGGTCGATATTGCCGCCGTGCTGCAGCGGCTCGATGAGCCGGAGAACGTCATCCTCATCGACTGCCTGACATTGTGGCTCACCAATCTGATGATGGAAAATGCCGATATCGACGCCGCCTTCGTTGCGCTTGAGGCGGCGATCGCATCGACCAGGGCGAAACTCATTCTCGTCTCCAACGAGGTCGGCCTCGGTATCGTGCCGGAAAACCGCATGGCGCGCGAATTCCGCGATCATGCCGGGCGGCTGCACCAGCGCGTTGCCGCCATTGCCGGCGAGGTCTATTTCGTCGCCGCCGGACTGCCGCTAAAGATGAAGGGCTGAAAAAGGGCCTGCGAAAGCGAAATCGCCACCGCCGTCTTTTTGCTCCTGCGCAATTCCTCCGGTGAAGCCGCCGCCCGATTTACGGGGGCTGCGACAGCTTTGCTTTCTTGATCTGGATCAAGGTGGCCTTCCCCGCCCGGTGGCAATGCTCCAACCGACGCAAAGGCGCGTTTCCGCTCTCCCGGGCGCGTGCCGTGCCTTTCGTCGGTCGGCTTGCACGTTGGGGGAAACCAACAATGAATTACACGTTAGAAACCGCGATCGTGGCCCTCGGGGCCTTTCTCGCGTTGCTCGGGGCAGCCTTTGCCCATGACAGTCTTTTCGCCGCCCATATGTGGGTGCTGTTCTTTACGCTTCTGGTCAGCACGGTGCTTCTGCTGCGCCGGGTTTCCTTCGCGCCTGTCGATCCGGCCGCGCGCGCCCGGCTGAAATCCGAATATTTCGACGAAGTGGTGAAATACGGCGTCATCGCCACCGTGTTCTGGGGTGTCGTCGGTTTTCTGGTCGGGGTCGTAGTCGCGCTGCAGCTCGCCTTTCCCGATCTCAACATCGCGCCCTATTTCAATTTCGGCCGCATGCGGCCGCTGCACACCTCTGCGGTGATCTTCGCTTTCGGGGGAAATGCGCTGATCGCCACATCGTTTTATGTGGTGCAGAGAACCTGTCGCGCGCGCCTGTTCGGCGGCAATCTCGGCTGGTTCGTGTTCTGGGGCTATAATCTCTTCATCATCATGGCCGCCACCGGCTATCTGCTCGGCATCACCCAGGGCCGCGAATATGCGGAGCCGGAATGGTATGTCGATATCTGGCTGACCATCGTCTGGGTCGCCTATCTGGTCGCCTTCCTCGGTACGATCCTGATGCGCAAGGAGCCGCATATCTATGTGGCGAACTGGTTCTATCTCGGCTTCATCGTCACCATCGCCATGTTGCACATCGTCAATAATCTGGCGGTTCCGGTTTCCTTCCTCGGGGTCAAGAGCTACTCGGCCTTCTCGGGCGTGCAGGATGCGCTGACGCAATGGTGGTACGGCCATAATGCCGTCGGGTTCTTCCTGACCGCCGGCTTCCTCGGCATGATGTATTATTTCATTCCGAAGCAGGTGAACCGCCCGGTCTATTCCTACCGTCTGTCGATCATCCACTTCTGGGCGCTGATCTTCATGTATATCTGGGCCGGCCCGCACCACCTGCATTATACGGCGCTGCCGGACTGGGCGCAGACGCTCGGCATGGTGTTCTCGGTCATGTTGTGGATGCCTTCCTGGGGCGGCATGATCAACGGTCTGATGACGCTCTCGGGCGCCTGGGACAAGATCCGCACCGATCCCGTCGTGCGCATGATGGTGATGGCGGTGGCCTTCTACGGCATGGCGACCTTCGAAGGTCCGATGATGTCGATCAAGGCCGTCAACTCGCTCAGCCACTATACCGACTGGACCATCGGCCATGTTCATTCCGGCGCTCTCGGCTGGAACGGCATGATCACCTTCGGCGCGATCTATTACCTGACGCCGAAGCTCTGGGGCAGGAAACGTCTCTACAGCCTGCAACTCGTCAACTGGCACTTCTGGCTCGCCACGCTCGGCATCGTCGTCTACGCCGCCGTCATGTGGGTGGCCGGCATCCAGCAGGCCCTGATGTGGCGCGAATATGATAGCCAGGGCTTCCTCGTCTATTCCTTCGCGGAATCGGTCGCGGCCCTGTTCCCCTATTACGTGATGCGTGCATTGGGCGGCCTGATGTTCCTCAGCGGCGCGCTGATCATGGCCTACAACGTCACGATGACCATCCTCGGTCATCAACGCGACGAGGGCGTCCATACGGATGCCGAAGCTTTGGCGCAGCCCGCCGAAGCCCGTTCGCTACAGCCCGCGGAATAGGAGGGGCAGATGTCCATACTCGACAAACACGCCGTCATCGAACGCAACGCCACGCTGCTTCTGGTCGGCTCCCTGCTGGTCGTCTCGATCGGCGGCATCGTGGAAATCGCGCCGCTGTTCTATCTCGAAAACACCATCGAGAAGGTGGAAGGCATGCGGCCCTACACGCCGCTGGAGCTTGCCGGACGCAATATCTACATCCGCGAGGGATGTTACGTCTGTCACAGCCAGATGATCCGTCCGTTCCGCGACGAGGTGGAGCGTTACGGGCATTACAGCCTGGCGGCGGAATCCATGTACGACCATCCGTTCCAGTGGGGTTCGAAGCGCACGGGACCGGACCTTGCCCGTGTCGGCGACCGTTATTCGAACGAATGGCACGTGCAGCATCTGGCCGATCCGCGCTCGGTCGTGCCGGAATCGATCATGCCGTCCTATGCGTTCCTGAAGACCACGCCGCTGAAGATCACGGACGTCTCCATGGAGCTGAAAGCCAACCGCGCCGTGGGTGTGCCCTATAGCGACGAGATGATCGAGAAATCCGCGGCCGATCTTGCCGCCCAGGCCGATCCGAATGCGGACTCCTCGGAACTGCTGGCGCGGTATCCGAAAGCCAAGGTCGGTGATTTCGACGGCGATCCGGCCAAGCTCACCGAAATGGATGCGCTTGTCGCCTATCTGCAGATGCTCGGCACGCTGGTTGATTTCTCAACCTATGACGATGCCGCCGGATACCGGTGAGGAGGCGAGACGATGGAAACCTATACGGCCATGCGCCACTTCGCCGATAGCTGGGGCTTGCTTGTCATGACTCTGTTCTTCGCCGGCGTCGTCGTTTTCACCCTTCGCCCCGGCTCGAAGAAGGCCGCGGACGATGCCGCCAGCATTCCGCTCAAGGAGGACTAGGATATGTCCGAAAAACACATTGATGACATCAGCGGCGTCGAAACTACCGGCCATGAATGGGACGGTATCCGCGAGCTGAACAATCCGATGCCGCGCTGGTGGGTCTGGACCTTCTATTTCACGATCCTCTGGGCAATCGGTTACACCATTGCATATCCGGCTTATCCGTTGATCAGCGGCGCAACGAAGGGGTTGCTCGGCTGGAGCAGCCGTGGCGAGATTGCCGCCGATATTGCCGATGCGAAACAGGCGCAGAGCGTTTATGTCGACAGGATCGCCAATTCGTCGCTCGCCGAAATTCAGGCTGATCCGACCCTGATGCAATTTGCCCTTTCCGGCGGTGCTGCCGCCTTCAAGGTCAACTGCATTCAGTGTCACGGTTCGGGTGCCGAAGGCGGGCAGGGCTATCCCAACCTCAATGATGACGACTGGATGTGGGGCGGCAGTGTCGACGATATCTATACGACGGTGAAGCACGGCATTCGTTTTGCCGACGACGCGGATACGCGCGCTTCGGAAATGCCGGCCTTCGGCGACATTCTCAAATCCGACGAAATCCGCGAGGTTGCCGCCTATGTCGTTAGCCTCACCGGAACGCCCTCCAACCCGGCGCTGGTGGAGCCCGGCAAGCAGCTCTTCGCCGACAATTGCGCCTCGTGCCACGGCGAGGACGCCAAGGGTAATCGCGAATTCGGCGCGCCCAATCTGGCCGATGCGATCTGGCTGAAGGCGCATGGGGAGGAAGGGATCGTCGCGCAGATCCGGTCGCCCAAGCATGGCGTTATGCCCGCCTGGGGAGAGCGTCTTGGTGATACGACCGTCAAGCAGCTGGCGATCTTCGTGCATTCGCTTGGTGGGGGCGAATGAGGCAAGTAGAATAAAAAGAAGGGGCGCCGGGAGGCGCCCTTTTTTATTGTTCAGATCAGGCGTTTTCCGCCCGTCCATCCGGATATTCGGCTGGTCCCTTCAGCTCGATCTTGTTGCCGAAGGGATCACGGAAATAGAACGAATGTCCCATTCCTCTCGCGCCGCCGTGAAAGGCTTCGTGTTCTATCGTGACGTTAAATTTCGCCAGATGTGCGCGAAGCGCATCATGGTTCAGAGGACCGGTCGCTATGCAGATGTGATCGACATTACGACCTCCGGCGACGGGCGGCGCAGCCTTTGTGCCGCCGGGGTGCGTGATATCCCACAGCACGATCAAGGCATTTCCGCACCAGACCTGTTCCATCCCGAGAGCGGGGTAAGAGTAACCATCCCTACACCCCAGCACGTTCCGGTAAAAACCGAGCGCCCGCATCATGTCGTCGACGATGAAGACGATATGATCGATACCGACCAACAAAAAAGGTGGCGTTGTCAAAGTCATGGCGGGCTCCTGCCGATCAGTTTTTCGACCAGACGGCCAGTTCATATCCATCCGGATCGGTGAAATGGAAACGCCGGCCGCCGGGAAATTCGAAAAGCGCGACGCTGATCTGGCCGCCGGCTGCCTCGACGCGGCGCTGGGCATCCTCGATATCGATTGCGTAGAGAATCACCAGCGGTCCGCCCTTGGCCGAAACCGGCGCGGTGGTGGTGAAACCGCCGGTCAGCCGACCATCGGAAAATTCGCAATATTGCGGACCGTAATCCTTGAAGGTCCAGCCGAAGGCACTGCCATAAAACTCCTTGCTGCGCTCGATATCGGCGACGTTGAATTCGACATAGTCGATGCGCCGGTCGTTGGCATTTTCTGTCATCATTTACTCCATCAATCCGCTTCGAGCAGTTCCTTCAACGTTTTCAGATCGGCCGTGACGGCCTTGGCGTCCTGCTCGAAATCCTCATCCGTCATGCCCTGAAGGCGAAGCAGCGTGAAGCTGACTTCCGTGCCGCTGCCATTCGGGGTGACCCGCAGCGCGTTATAGACCTTCAATCCGTCCGGCAAAGTCACGACATGATCTATGACGCCGAATTCGTTGTGGGGCGCGAAATTCACGCGCACTTCGCCGAGCGGCCCGCCCTCGGCGATCCAGTCCTCACCATCGGGTTTCAAGCCGCCCGCAAGGCCCGCGGCCCAGCGAGGCATGTTCTGCGGGTCGGCGGCGAAGTCGTAGACCTGGGCCCAGGGTTTTTCGACAGACAGATGAATGATTCTCGACTGCATGACAGGCATTTCATCCTCCCTTGGCGGCGCGTTCCTCTGACTGCGCCACTTTGTCGTCACTTGATGCAAGTCAAGGATGTTTCACCGGGGAGATGGGAGAAAGCAAGGAGATAAAAACGGACACCTTGCCATGAACATCTATCGCGCCGGACAGGATCGCCCGCAACAGCCCGTCGAAAGGCTGGAGGCGGAAGCCGTCAATTCCGCAAAAACGCGCAAACCTCTTTACGAAGCGCGCAGGAAGATTTTTCCCAAGCGTGCCGAAGGCAGGTTTCGGCGGTTCAAATGGCTGGTGATGCTGGTCACGCTCGGCATCTATTATCTGACGCCGTTCCTGCGCTGGGATCGTGGCCCCTATGCGCCCGATCAGGCGGTATTGATCGATATCGCCAACCGGCGCTTTTATTTCTTCTTCATCGAAATCTGGCCGCAGGAATTCTTCTTTGTCGCCGGCCTGCTGGTGATGGCCGGGCTGGGACTGTTCCTCGTCACCTCCGCGGTCGGGCGCGCATGGTGCGGGTATACCTGTCCGCAGACCGTCTGGGTGGACCTTTTTCTCGTCGTCGAACGGGCCATCGAGGGTGACAGGAACGCCCGCATGAAACTGGACGCTGCGCCCTTTACATTCACCAAATTGCGCAAGCGCGTGCTGAAACATGCGATCTGGCTGGTGATCGGCGTCCTGACCGGCGGCGCCTGGATTTTCTATTTCGCCGATGCGCCGACGCTGGCGATGCAATTCGTGACGGGGCAGGCGCCGATGATCGCCTATTCGACCGTCGCCATCCTCACCGCCACCACCTATGTCTTCGGCGGGCTGATGCGGGAGCAGGTCTGCACCTATATGTGTCCCTGGCCGCGTATCCAGGCGGCGATGCTGGATGAGAATTCGCTGGTCGTCACCTATAATGACTGGCGCGGCGAACCGCGCTCGCGGCACGCCAAGAAGGCTGCGGCCGCAGGCGAGAGCATCGGCGATTGCGTCGATTGCAACGCCTGCGTTGCGGTCTGTCCCATGGGCATCGACATCCGTGACGGGCAGCAACTGGAATGCATCACCTGCGCGCTCTGCATCGATGCCTGTGACGGGGTGATGGACAAGATCGGCAAGCCGCGCGGGCTGATCGCCTATGCGACGCTCGCCGAATACCAGTCCAACATGGCGCTCGCGACCGGCAACGGCCAGCACGCCATCCGTCCCGCCAATGTGCGCGAGGAGGATGGCAGCTTCAAAAAGAGCGTCCGCCACTTCAACTGGCGCATCGTCTTCCGGCCACGCACGCTGCTTTACACGGCAATATGGGCTGCTGTCGGTATCGGCATGCTGTTTGCGCTGGTGACGCGCGAGCGGCTGGCGCTCAACGTCCTGCATGACCGCAATCCTCAATATGTGCTGGAATCCAACGGCTCGATCCGCAACGGCTATACGGTGCGCATTCTCAACATGGTGCCGCAACCGCGCACGATGAGCCTGACGATCGAGGGCATTCCGAATGCGGTGATGAAGATAAACGGCATGCCGGATACGGCTGCTCGCGCCTTCGAAGTGACGGTGGAGCCGGATGAGGCGACGACGCTGAAGGTCTTCGTCACCCTGCCGGGCAAGGATGTCGCACGCACGGCGGAAAATTTCGAATTCATCGTCAGCGATACGGGCGGCCATGAAACGGCCCGTTACGATGCCGTCTTTAATGCTCCGGGAGTGAAAAAATGACAGTGAACAATCAACGCGCCTCCGGCTTCGTTTTCACCGGCTGGCACATGCTCGGCGTCATGCTGCTGTTCTTCGGCACCATCATTACCGTCAACATGATCATGGCGTGGAATGCGGTTCACAGCTGGAGCGGGCTTGTGGTGCCCAACACCTATGTGGCCAGCCAGCAGTTCAACGCCAAGGCGGAGGCCGCCAAGGCAAGGGCGGCAACAGGCATCAAGGGAAGGCTCGTGGTGGATGAAAAGACGGTGCGTTACGAGGTTTTCCATCCGGAAAAAGGCCCCGTCGATACGGATAGTGTGACGGCGCATTTCCGCCGGCCGGTTGGGGAAAACCAGAATTTCGACATGGAGCTGACCCCGGCCTCCACCGGCGTCTTCATCGGCGCGCATGACATGCTGCCGGGCCAGTGGATCGTCGAGGTCACCGCCGTCAAGGACGGGCGGATCATCGTGCATGAGGGCACGCGGATCGCCGTCATCAGGGGGCGCAAATGAGCTGCTGTGCACCGGGAACGGAAGGATCGCTACAACTCGGCGAACCGGTCAATCCGCCATCGTCAGAGGAATTGCTGCTGGCAAGCCGTGATCTGGGGCAGGGGCTGCGCCAGACCGATCTCAGCGTGCCGGATGTCTATTGCGGCGCCTGCATCACCACCATCGAGACCGCGCTCGGTCGTCTGCGGCAAGTGGAGCGGGCGCGGGTGAATCTCTCGTCGAAACGTGTTGCCATCGTCTGGAAAGAGGAGGTCGATGGCGTCAGGACCGATCCCGCCGATCTAGCCCGCGCCATTCTTGCGACGGGATACCGCACGCATCTTTTCGCCAGTGGGCAGGATGCTTCCGACGCCTTGCGTTCGCAGCTGATCAGGGCCGTGGCGCTTTGCGGTTTTGCCTCGGCCAATATCATGCTTTTGTCCGTTTCCGTCTGGTCGGGGGCGGATGCGGCGACGCGCGACATGTTCCATTGGATTTCGGCAATGATCGCCGCGCCGGCGCTGATCTATGGCGGGCGTTTCTTTTACCAGTCGGCCTGGAATGCGCTGAAACACGGCCGCACCAATATGGATGTGCCGATCGCGCTTGCCATTACGCTCTCCTATGCCGTTTCCCTGTGGGAAACGATCCATCACGGCGAACATGCCTGGTTCGATGCGACCGTGTCGCTGCTGTTCTTCCTGCTGATCGGCCGTACGCTGGATCACATCATGCGCGACAAGGCGCGCTCGGCCATTGCCGGGCTTGCCCGGCTTTCGCCGCGCGGCGCAACGGTGATCGGTGAGGATGGGGTGCGGGACTACCGGTCGCTTGCGGATATCGAACCCGGAATGTCGATTGCGATTGCGGCGGGTGACCGGGTGGCCGTGGATGCCGTGGTCGTCTCCGGCAGCAGCGATCTCGACATGTCCATCGTCAATGGTGAAAGCGCGCCGCGCCGTGTTGCAGCGGGTGATAGCCTGCAGGCCGGCACGCTCAATTTGACCGGTTCGCTGATTGCCCGGGTGACCGCCTCGGCAAAGGATTCCTTCCTGTCGGAAGTGATCGGATTGATGGAGGCGGCCGAGGGAGGGCGGGCGCGTTACCGCCGTATCGCTGACCGGGCTGCGAGCTATTATTCGCCCGTGGTGCATCTTCTCGCGCTGGTGACCTTTCTCGGCTGGGGCATTTTCGGCGGCGACTGGAAACAGGCGATGCTGATCGCCATTGCCGTTCTCATCATCACCTGCCCCTGTGCGCTTGGCCTTGCCGTTCCCGTCGTGCAGGTGGTGGCCGCCGGAAGGCTTTTCCGGCACGGCATCATGGTCAAGGAAGGCTCGGCCATGGAGCGTCTGGCCGAAATCGACACCGTGCTGTTCGACAAGACCGGCACATTGACCATCGGCAAACCGAGACTGGTCGATGCCGGCGATATAAAGCCCGCCACCATGGCGATTGCGGCGGGGCTCGCCGCCCATTCGCGTCACCCCCTTTCGAAAGCCCTGTATGCCGCCTATGGCGGGCCCTTGCCGGCCTATGAGGCAGTGCGCGAAATTCCGGGCTCCGGCGTCGAAGCCGAGACGGAAGCGGGAAGCTACCGGCTCGGCAATCGCCGTTTCGCCTGCCCTGATGAAGTGATTTTGGAGACTGGCGCGGCACGTTCGGAAGTGGTGCTGTCTCTTGATGGCCGGCCTCTGGCGAGCTTCGGCTTCGAGGATAATCCGCGCGCGGGTGCGGTTGCGGCATTGCGCAGCCTCTCAGTGCGGGGCCTTTTGCAGGAAATCGTCTCGGGTGACCGCGCAGCGGCGGTCAAGGCCATGGCGCAGCGGCTGGGGATCGGCCTGTGGAGTGCGGATCTTTCGCCGAAGGACAAGGCAGCGCGTTGCGCTCAACTGGCCGGCGAGGGGCGCAAGGTGCTGATGGTCGGAGACGGCATCAACGACGCGCCGGCGCTTGCCGCCGCCCATGTGTCGATGGCGCCCGCCACCGCCGCCGATATCGGCCGGCAGGCCGCCGATTTCGTGTTCATGCAGGAGGATCTCGACGCCGTGCCTTTTGCGATCGAGACATCGCAGCGGGCGGGAAGGCTGATCCGGCAGAACTTCGCGCTCGCTATCGGCTACAACGTCATCGCCGTGCCGATCGCGATTGCCGGTTATGCAACGCCGATGATCGCGGCCATTGCCATGTCGACATCGTCGCTGATCGTCGTCGCCAATGCGTTGCGCCTTGCCGGTGCGGCAGACACCGTCCGTCCTCAAAATGAGGCGAAGGCGGGATTTGTGGGCGAGGGGGCGCAACTGGCATGAACATGTTGATCTATCTTATTCCCGTCGCGCTGTTCCTGGGCGCGCTTGGGCTTTTTGCCTTCCTCTGGTCGGTGCGCTCGGGTCAATATGAGGATATGGACGGGGCGGCCTGGCGGGTCATAGACGATGGCGATGACCGGCCCCGACCGCCATCTTGAGAGCTCGCGCAACTGCTCCTTCGACCTGCTGCAAATATGCAAAGCTGATTTGCGTCATCAAAATTTAATCGTTTCAGTCGCCCCCAGCCTTGCCGTTTGGTGATTACAGTGCCACAACACGACCACCAAAAAGCAAGATGGAGGCACATCCCTTGGAACAGGCAGAAATCGGTTTGATCGGTCTCGGCGTCATGGGCTCGAACCTGGCGTTGAACATCGCGGAAAAGGGCAACAAGATTGCCGTATTCAACCGAACCCCTGAAGCGACGAAAAAATTCTACGCCGAGGCGGGTGAGTTGCAGGGACAGTTGATCCCATGCGAAACCATCGAGGAATTTGTCGCCGCCATTCGTCCTCCGCGCCCGATCATCATCATGATCAAGGCCGGTGACCCGGTTGACCAGCAGATGGAAATCCTGAAGCCGCATCTGGCCAACGGCGATATCATGATCGACGCGGGTAATGCGAATTTCCGCGATACGATCCGCCGTTTCGATAACCTCAAGGATAGCGGCCTGACCTTTATCGGCATGGGCGTTTCCGGCGGTGAGGAAGGTGCGCGTCACGGACCGTCGATCATGGTCGGCGGCACCGAGGACAGCTGGAAGCGCGTCGAGAAGGTGCTGACCTCCATTTCCGCCAAGTATAATGACGATCCGTGCGTGGCATGGCTCGGCAATGACGGTGCAGGCCATTTCGTCAAGACCATCCATAATGGCATCGAATATGCCGACATGCAGATGATCGCCGAAATCTATGGCATCCTGCGTGATGGCCTGAAGATGAGCGCCGTCGAAATCGCCGATGTGTTCGCCGAATGGAACAAGGGCCGCCTGAATTCCTACCTGATCGAAATCACCGAGAAGGTTCTGCGCGCAGCCGATCCGATCACCGGCAAGCCGATGGTCGATCTGATCCTCGACAAGGCCGGCCAGAAGGGCACCGGCAAGTGGTCGGTCATCGAAGCCCAGAACATGGGTGTCGCCGCAACCGCTATCGAAGCGGCTGTAGCTGCCCGTATCCTGTCTTCGCAGAAGGATGAGCGTGAAGCTGCCGAGAAGATCTTCGGCCTGCCGACGCTTGCAACGGCACCCGCCGACAAAAAGGCATTTATCGCCGATCTGGAGAGCGCGCTCCTGGCCGCCAAGGTTGGTGCCTACGCCCAGGGCTTTGCCATCATGTCGGCAGCTTCCAAGGAGTTCAACTGGAACCTGCCGATGCCGACGATCGCCCGCATCTGGCGCGCCGGCTGCATCATCCGTTCGGAATTCCTCGATGAGATCACCTCGGCCTTCACCAAGGACCCGCATGTGGCCAACCTCATCGTAACGCCGGCCTTCTCCAGCATCGTCAAGGATACCGACGCGCCGCTGCGCCGTGTGGTTTCCTACGCCGTGCTGTCGGGCCTGCCGGTTTCGGCACTGGCTTCGGCACTCGGCTATTTCGATGCCTATCGCCGTGGCCGCGGCAGCGCCAACCTCATCCAGGCACAGCGCGACTTCTTCGGCGCCCATGGCTTCGAGCGCACCGACGGTGTGGACAAGCCGCACGGCCCCTGGGGCAGCGGCGCCGACATTTTCTGATCGGCTAAACGATAAACGACAAAAGGCCCGCGCAAGCGGGCCTTTTTCATTCGGCTGTGGATTTACTCAGCGAGCGGCGGCGAGGCCGACGATCAGGCCGCTGACGGCATTGATGAGCAGGAACTGGTTGTCGACGCGCACCCAGCGCTGGTCGCGGCGCGGCTCGGCCAGATGGTAACGGCGATAATCACGACGATCCACCATGTTGCGGCGTTCACGAGCGGAAAGGCGCTGACCACGATCCCAGCGGTGCTTCTTGACGATGACCTTCTTGGTAACGTGACGTTCGACGGTGACACCGCGATGGCGATCATCGTGTCGGCTTTGCGCCTGCGCCATCGGAGCTGCAAGAACGGTGGCGGCCAGAAGAATGGTGACGAACTTTTTCATGGATGCTTCCTCTCGGGTTTCGATGAGAAGAACCTACGAATAAACGAATGAACGGAAACTGAATTTAAAATTACAATTATGTAATGGTTCTTAACGGTTAGGCGCGGTCGTTAATCTTTCAGTTGCGGATTTACGTCGCGCTTTTACAGGTCAAGACCGCCCGGCGAAGGCCGGACGGTCTGTTTAATGCATCAAACGCGCTCGGCGGATTTTGCCCAGAGGTTGATATCCGCGTCCTTGGCGTAACGGTCGATTTCGGCCAGTTCCTCGGCAGAGAAATCGGCATTGTCGAGTGCCTTCACGCAATCCTCGACCTGTTCCACACGGCTTGCGCCGATGAGTGCCGAGGTAATGCGGCCGCCGCGCAGCACCCAGGCGATCGCCATCTGCGCCAGCGTCTGGCCGCGCCGTTCGGCAATGCTGTTCAGCGCGCGGATGTTCTCGACATTGCGTTCATTGAGGAAGGCGGGGTTCAGCGACTTGCTCTGCGATGCGCGGCTGCCCTGCGGTACGCCGCCCAGATATTTCGTCGTCAGCATGCCCTGCGCCAGCGGCGAGAAGACGATGGAGCCGATGCCCAGCTCTTCCAGCGTGTCGACGAGACCATCTTCCTCGATCCAGCGATTGATCATCGAATAGCTCGGCTGGTGGATGATGCAGGGCGTGCCGAGGTCCTTCAGGATGGCGGAGGCCTCACGGGTGCGCTTCGAATTGTAGGACGAGATGCCGACATAAAGCGCCTTGCCCGAGCGCACGATCTGGTCCAGCGCACCGCAGGTTTCCTCAAGCGGCGTATTGGGGTCGAAACGGTGGGAATAGAAGATATCGACGTAATCGAGCCCCATGCGCTTCAGGCTCTGGTCACAGGAAGCGATCAGATATTTGCGGCTGCCCCATTCGCCATAGGGACCGGGCCACATGTTGTAACCGGCCTTGGAGGAGATGATCATCTCATCGCGGTAGCCTCTGAAATCCGTCTTGAGGATTTCACCGAAAGCGGTTTCGGCACTGCCGGGCGGCGGGCCGTAATTGTTTGCGAGATCGAAATGGGTGATGCCGAGATCGAAGGCACGGCGGCAAATGGCCTGTTTGGTCTGGTGTGGCGTGTCGTTGCCGAAATTGTGCCAGAGCCCCAGCGAAATCGCCGGCAGTTTCAGGCCGGTCTTGCCGCAATGATTGTATTTCATGGATGCGTATCGGTTTTCGGCCGGTTGCCAAACCATGGGTCTTCCTCCACTTGCTGATGACTGGCTGCCGGAGAACCCGGCACCCCTTTGAATAGGCGACGGCAGGCGCGTGGCGCCCACCTTTCTTAAGAGCGATGGTTATGCCTTTCTCCGCATCGTTTCAATGCGAGGATTGGCAGGTATGAAGATCGAAGACGCGGAAATGCGGCTGGGGGCCAGCCGCCTTCGGGGTGAAGATGATGCGGCGGGTCTCGCCAGCGGAAAGATCGAACAGATTGTCCGAATAACGTCCGGGCTGGTCCGCCTCCAGCATGACGAAGAGCGCGAGACCGGTTGCCGAGATGTCGATTTCGAACTGGCCGTTTTTCAAGGTGTTTGTCGTGAAGGTCAGGCCGGCGGGCTGAAGCTCCAGCGCCTTGTAGGTGTCGCGCACATGGTGGCCTTCGCCGGTCATGCCGTTGGAAGCAATGAAGTTCCAGGCAAGGATGGCACCATCAGGCAGGCTGTCCATGTCGATATCGGTCAGCGTCGTGGCCTTGTCGCTCGTGCAAGTGCCATTGGCGGATTTCAACGGCACGCGGTTGCCGTCCATGGTCAGCGCAACGATATTCATGTCGATCTCGACGTCCTCTGCCGTGTCGTTGACCATGGAGAAATTCACCCGGCGTCCATCTTGCGAAGGGATGGCCGAGACCGCGACCGGCTGGAAGAAACGGCGGGCGGCATAATGCAGCGCTTTCCAGCCGCCGCCATAATCGAGGCTTGACCACGATGCGACCGGCCAGGTGTCGTTCAGCTGCCAATAAAGCGTGCCCATGCAATGGGGTTTCAGCGAGCGCCAGTAGTCCACGGCGGTGCGGATGGCCAGCGCCTGCTGGACCTGGCTCAGATAGACGAAGTTTTCGAAATCCTTCGGGAAGCGGAAATAGCGGAACATGGTGCCGGCGATGCGTTCATTGCCGCCGACATTCTTCTGGTGCAGCTCGATGACCGGGGAAGCGATGTTCATGTCCTTGTCCTCCGCATAGGTGCGAATGACCGGCATGGATGTATAGGACTGGAAACCGAATTCGGAGCAGAAACGCGGTTTCACCGAACGGTAATTGTCGAACGACTTGTTCTCGTGCCAGACGGACCAGTAATGCATGTCGCCGGAGCCATCCGCGTGCCAGGCATCGCCATAATCGAGATAACCCGAGGCAGGGCTCGATGGCCACCAGAGCGCTTCGGGGGCGGCCTTTTTCAGGACTCTTTCGATGGTGCGGTTCAGGCGGTCGTAAGCCACCAGATAGCGGTCGCGATTGTTTCGGGATTCATCGAACCAGGTCAGCGCGCCGACCAGCTCGTTATCGCCGCACCAGAGCGCAACGGAGGGGTGGGAGGACAGGCGTTTCACCTGATAGTCGACCTCGTGTTCGACATTGTCGAGAAAGTCTTCGCTGCAAGGGTATAGATTGCAGGCGAACATGAAATCCTGCCAGACGAGCAGGCCGAGACGGTCGCAGAGATCGTAGAACCAGTCCTCCTCATAAAATCCGCCGCCCCAGACGCGGATCATGTTCATGTTGGCCTCGACGGCGGAGCAGAGGAGATCTTCGGTTTTCTCCCGGCTGGCAAGGGCGTAAAGCGCATCGGCCGGAATCCAGTTGGCGCCACGGCAGAAAATCTCCCGGCCATTGATGCGGAAGGCGAACCGGCTGCCCGCTTCATCCTTGTCCGTCAGAAGCTCGATGGTTCTGAAGCCGATCTGGCGGGTGACGGTTTCATCCGGCAATTCCACCGCCAGGTTGTAGAGCGTCTGTTCACCACTGCCGGCCGGCCACCAGAGGTCCGGATTTTCGATGAAAAAGACGTGGCGCACCACCGTTTCGCCCGCGCCGACGCCGCAATCAAGCCGCAGCCTTTCATCGTTGAGTGACAGATAGATCGGCAGACTTGCCGGACCCTCGGCAAAGAGCGTGATGGCCACATGCAACTCGACGCCGCCTTCGACATGGTGCTGGGAGGTGACGACATGTTCGATACGGGCCGTATCAAGCCGCTTCAGCAGGATCTTCCCGTAGAGGCCAAGCGGGGCAATCGCGATGTTCCAGTCCCAGCCGAAGTGGCATTGCGGCTTGCGCAGCATGTTGCCATTGGCGATGGGCGAATTGCCTTCGTGATAGGGAATGTAAAAGGGTTGCCGCGCCTGCCGCTCCGCGCCGGCCGTGATGTTGGAATGGAAGTGGATGCGGATGGTGTTTTCACCCGGCCGCACGGCACGGGAAATATCGGGCCGGTAACGGCGGAAACAATTGTCGGCGCTCAAGACCGGAATATCGTTGACGAAGACGATGGCGACGGTGTCGAGATAATCGATATCGAGGTACCAGCTGGCATCTGCGTCATCGAGGATGAAGGTGCGCTCGATGATCCAGTCCTGCTGCGCCACCCATTGCACGGCCTTCTCATTGGCGCCGTGATAGGGATCGGGAATGATGGCGGCGTTTTTGAGCGCCGTGTGAATATCACCCGGAACGGAAAGCGTGGTGGCATGATCTCCTTCCACCGAACTCAGGCGCCAGGGCCCGGCCAGATCGATGACGGTTTCGGGTGTGGAAGAAGAAATCATGATCGGACCCTGCATTATATGAATTCAGCGAAGACGGGCCGGCATTATGGTGCCGGCTTGTGTCAGAATCTGGGGAGGATGAATACCCGCACGATGCTTGTCACCAAGCTTATCCGGCTTTGCGATTTCCTCCCTCCGGCAACGTTACCGTAAAACAATCGTGCCGTCATGCCTTTGGTTGGCAAGGGAGGGTGTGAAAAATGTCTCTGGCCGTAGTCTCGGCATAGTGGGATGATTGAGCTATAGATAGAAGTATTTTTTTATATATGTATTACATATTTATAATCGTTTTTTCATCTAACAAATTAGGATTGAAGCGCCCCGATATCCAGGGCGACTTGCCGATAAAGTGGTGGCGTCAGCGGGCCGTATTTTTGTAACTATATCGTTATAGCTGAATTGTCGGCTACGTGGATGAGATCGACCGGGCGATTGGCGACCTTTGCCTTTGCAATGGAGCAAAAGCTATCTATGATTATCGTTCGGTAAAGTATGGCGAAATGACATGAACGATACTGGCAAATCCGGCGGGGGCGATACACCTGCAACGACGGGCGAGCGCCCAACCCTGAAGACCATCGCTTATATGACGGGCCTTGGCATCACCACCGTCTCGCGCGCGCTGAAGGATGCGCCGGATATCGGCGCCGAAACCAAGGAGCGTGTGCGGCTCATCGCCCGGCAGATCGGCTACCAGCCGAACCGAGCCGGCGTGCGCCTTCGCACCGGCAAGACCAATGTCATCGCGCTGGTGCTGAGTGTTGACGAGGAGCTGATGGGTTTCACCAGCCAGATGGTGTTCGGCATCACCGAGGTTCTCTCCACCACGCAATATCACCTTGTCGTCACGCCCCACATCCATGCCAAGGATTCCATGGTGCCGATCCGCTACATTCTTGAGACCGGCTCGGCGGACGGCGTTATCATTTCCAAGATCGAGCCCAATGATCCGCGTGTCCGTTTCATGACGGAGCGCAACATGCCCTTCGTCACCCATGGACGTTCGGATATGGGCATTGAACACGCCTTTCACGACTTCGACAATGAGGCCTATGCCTATGAGGCGGTCGAGCGGCTGGCGCAATGCGGGCGCAAGAGGATCGCCGTCATCGTGCCGCCATCGCGCTTTTCGTTTCACGACCATGCCCGCAAGGGTTTCAATCGGGCGATCAGGGATTTTGGGCTCACCGAATTTCCGCTGGATGCCGTCACCATCGAGACGCCGCTTGAGAAAATCCGGGATTTCGGCCGGACGCTGATGCAGTCCGATGATCGCCCTGATGGGATTGTCTCGATCAGCGGCAGCAGCACCATCGCGCTGGTGGCGGGTTTCGAAGCCGCGGGGGTGAAGATCGGCGAGGATGTCGATATCGTCTCGAAACAGTCCGCCGAATTCCTGAACTGGATCAAGCCGCAGATCCACACCGTCAACGAGGACATCAAGCTGGCGGGCAGGGAGCTTGCCAAGGCGTTGCTGGCCCGCATCAACGGTGAGGCTGCGGAAACGTTGCAAAGCATCAGCAGGCCGGTCTGGTCTTCGATGGCGCCGAAGCCGTAGGTCAGGCTCTCCGGTCAGGCGATATGCTGCCTTGGCCGGCGTGGCTGTCTGCCAACCCTTACGTCTCCGTCATGCCGGCCCGGAGCCGGAATGACGGAGACAGAATTTCATGTCAGGACAGGCAGTTCCTGAGCGAACCGGCAATGCCCTGCATCAGCTTGAAATAGAGATCGGGGCCGGGCTCCAGTGTCGCCGCTTCCGGATCGAGCGTAGCCGATTTTGCTGGCGTGCCTTCGGTGATGACCGAGACCAGTTTCGGTTCGAATTGCGGTTCGGCGAAAACGCAGGTCGCACCCAGCTGGCGCACCTTTTCCTGCATCTGTTTGACGCGATCCGCGCCCGGCAGGGTTTCGGGGCTGACGGTGATCGATCCCGCTGTCTTCACGCCATAACGATGCTCGAAATACTGATAGGCATCGTGGAAGACGATGAAGGGCTTGTCCTTCACCGGTTTTACCGTTTCCGCGACTTCGGCGTCGAGCGCATCGAGATCATCCATCAGCTTCCTGGTGTTGGCCTGATAGGTCGCGGCATTGCCGGCATCGGCTGCGATCAGCGCTGTTTCGATCGCCTGGGCCATGGCCTTGGCGTTGGCGGGGTCCAGCCACAGATGGGTGTCATAGGCGCCGTGCTCGTGCTCATCGGCATCGCCATGGTCGTGTCCGTGATCATGCACAGCTTCGCCTTCGGTGTGGCCGTCATGCGCCTCATGGCCTTCTTCGCCGTCATCGTGCGCCTCGAAAGGGCCGCCTTCGCGGAAGGGCAGCTTTTCGAGACCCTTGACATCTTCCAGTTCCACCACGGTTGCCTTGCTTGCCAGCGCCTCCAGCGGCTTTTGCAGGAAGGCTTCCAGTCCGGGGCCCACCCAGAACACCACATCCGCCTTTTCGAGCTTGCGTGCATTCGACGGCCGGAGATTATAGGTGTGCGGCGATGCCGCGCCGTCGACGATGAGCTGCGGTTCGCCCACGCCTTTCATGATGGCGGCAACGAGGGAGTGCACAGGCTTGATCGAGACCACGACATCGGGCGCGGCGGTGGCGCCCGAAGCAGCGGCCGCTATTGCCGCCGACGCCATGAGCGGGATCAGGATCGATTTCATGAAATGCACTCCACTTGAACAAGTATAGTTATGTTATTACATTTATTGCGTAACTCTATAACGTATGCAATAGCGGTAGGCAACATCGCCGAACGGACAATCCCATGCTTCATTCCGCCCACAGGGGCAACGAGATACTGGTTTCCCTCGCCAATGCCGGCGTGCAGCGCAACGGCCGCTGGCTGGTGCGCGGCGTGGAGTTTTCCGTCAGCAAGGGCGAGATCGTCACGCTCATCGGCCCGAACGGCTCCGGCAAATCCACCAGCGCAAAAATGGCGATCGGGGTGGTGAAACCGAGCGAAGGCAAGGTCGCGCGCAAGGCCGGCCTGAAGGTTGGCTATGTGCCACAGAAGCTTTCGGTGGACTGGACCATGCCGCTTTCCGTGCGGCGGCTGATGACGCTGACCGGGCCGCTGCCTGCGCGGGAAATCGACGCGGCACTCAATGCGACGGGCATCGCACATCTTGCCAATGCCGAGGTGCAGCATCTTTCCGGGGGCGAGTTCCAGCGGGCGCTTCTGGCCCGCGCCATTGCCCGCAAGCCCGATCTGCTGGTTCTCGACGAACCCGTTCAGGGTGTTGATTTCTCCGGCGAGATCGCGCTCTATGATCTGATAAAAAATATCAGAAATTCAAATGATTGCGGAATTCTGTTAATCTCGCATGACCTGCATGTGGTGATGGCGGAAACCGATACGGTCATCTGCCTGAACGGCCATGTCTGCTGCCGCGGCACGCCGCAGGCGGTGAGCCAGAGCCCGGAATATATGCGGCTGTTCGGCGGCACGGCGGCCAAGGCACTGGCGGTCTATAGTCACCATCACGATCACACCCATCTGCCGGATGGTCGGGTGCAGCATGCGGATGGAACGGTGACGGACCATTGCCACCCCGAAGACGGGCACCATCACGCGCATGATCATCATGACCACGGACACCATCAGGATGGCCATGGCGAATGCGGCTGCGGCGAAGACCATGACCATGGGGACCATGCGCCCCAAGACCAGCGGCAGGGAGAGCGCCATGTTTGACGATTTCTTCACTCGCGCCATGGTCGCCGGCATCGGTGTCGCACTCACCGCCGGTCCTCTCGGCTGTTTCGTCGTCTGGCGGCGTATGGCCTATTTTGGCGACACCATGGCCCATTCGGCGCTTCTCGGTGTTGCCCTGTCTCTGCTTTTGCAGCTCAACCTCATCGTCAGCGTCTTTCTGGTGGCGTCGGCCGTTTCGATTCTTTTGATCTTTCTGCAACGCAGGCAGGCACTTTCCGCCGATGCGCTGCTGGGCATCCTGTCCCATTCGGCACTGGCGATCGGCCTTGTCATCGTCGCCTTCATGAGCTGGGTGCGTATCGATCTCGTCTCGTTCCTGTTCGGCGATATTCTTGCTGTCACCCGCAGCGATATCGCGCTGATTTGGGGCGGCGGGCTGGTGGTCATCGTCTCCATGGTTTTCCTGTGGCGGTCACTGCTCGCTTCCACGGTCAATACGGAACTGGCGGAAGCAGAGGGGCTGAACCCGGAGCGGGCGAAGCTCATCTTCACGCTGCTGATGGCGCTGGTGATCGCCATTGCCATGAAGGTGGTCGGCATCATGCTCATCACCTCGCTGCTCATCATACCGGCCGCGACCGCGCGGCGTTTTTCGAGCACGCCGGAGGTGATGGCGATTGTGGCCTCGCTGATCGGCGCGGTTGCTGTTGTCGGCGGCCTGTTCGGTTCGCTCACCTATGATACGCCGTCCGGCCCATCCATCGTGGTTGCTGCGGTGATCCTGTTCGTTATAAGCCTGTTGCCGGCGCCGGGTTTTTCCCGCTCCGCGGATGAAGGAGGCAAATCATGAATGCGCAGACCCAGCCGAACCTCACCAAAAACCAGTCGCTGGTGATGAATGCCCTTTCAAACGCGCATCAGCCGCTCAGCGCCTATATGATCCTCGACAAGCTGCGCGACGACGGGTTTCGCGCACCGCTGCAGGTTTACCGGGCGCTGGAAAAGCTGGTGGAATTCGGCCTTGTGCACCGGCTGGAAAGCCTCAATGCCTTCGTTGCCTGCACCCATACGCAGGCCGAATGCTGCTCGCACCACCATGGAACCGTGGCCTTTGCCATCTGCGAATCCTGCGGGCAGGTGACGGAGTTCCACGATCACGAGATTGACCACCGTCTGGAGCGCTGGGTGAAGGACAGCAAGTTCAAGGCAGAAAAGACCACGATTGAGATTCGCGGTCTCTGCGCCGCCTGCGCGGCATAAGTTGATTTGAAGCAGGCGGGCGCGAGCTGCCCGCCATCCGTCTTTATTCGATGATCGCCAGATCTTTCGAAAAACGCTTCCAGTTCTCGATGTATTTTTCCGCCGAGCGGCGAAGGCCCGCAATGGTTTCGTCATCCAGCGTGCGGATGGCCCGCGCCGGTGACCCGACGATCAGCGAATTGTCCGGAAACTCTTTGCCCTCCGTCACCAGCGCGTTGGCGCCGACGAGGCAGTTGCGGCCGATCTTTGCGCCGTTCAAAATCGTTGCGCCCATGCCGACAAGCGAATTGTCGCCGATGCTGCAGCCATGCACGATGGCGTGGTGGCCAATGGTGCACATTTCACCGATGGTCGCGGCAAAACCGGGATCGCTGTGCACCATAACGCCTTCCTGAATATTGGTGCCGCGGCCGATGCTGATCGGCTCGTTATCGCCGCGCAGCGTCGCACCGAACCAGATGCCGACATCTTCGCCGAGCGTGACCGAACCGATGACATTGGCATCGGGTGCAACCCAGTAACGATCCGGGGCAGGGGTTTGTGGTACCCGGTCGGCGAGGCGGTAAAGCGGCATGGCGGTGTCCTCCCTTTGCGTTTCCTGCCGATCAGGCGATCTTGACCGAGAGCGTGCCGACACCGTCGACGCCACAATCTATCCTGTCACCGCGCACGATGGGGCCGACGCCGGCTGGTGTGCCGGTCATGATCACATCGCCGGCGGCAAGGGTGAACAGCTTGGAAAGCTCGGCAATCACCTCTGGCACCTTCCAGATCATCTGAGCGAGATCGCCCGTCTGCTTGCGTTCGCCGTTGACATCGAGCCAGATCGCGCCTGTTGAGGGATGGCCGATTTTATCGGCGGGAACGATGGCCGAGACCGGTGCGGAATGTTCAAAGGCCTTGGCGCCCTCCCAGGAGCGCCCCATTTTCTTCAACCCGTCCTGCAGGTCGCGGCGGGTCATGTCGATGCCAACGGCATAACCCCAGACATGGCTCAGCGCCTCCGACGCTGGAATATCCGCGCCGCCACTCTTTAGCACCACGACGCACTCGACTTCGTAATGCACGTTGGAGGACAGCGGCGGGTAAGGGAAATCATTGCCTGCGGGCAGAAGATTGTCCGGGTTCTTCTGGAAATAAAAGGGCGGCTCACGCGAGGGATCGTGGCCCATCTCGATGGCGTGATCGGCGTAATTACGGCCGACGCAATAGACCCGCCGCACGGGGAACATGTCTTCCGTGCCCTCGACAGGCAGCAGAACGGGTTTCGGAGCGGGGATGACGGTGGCGGCCATGGGGATTTCCTGTCGTCTCTTTAAGCTGCAAGTCTTGTCCCGCGATTCCGGGGCGATTTCCAGTTGAAAATGACCTTGCCTGCAAAACTGGCTTTTTACGGTCCTTTGCTGTAGAAGCCGGCGCAAAGAGGTTTACCCATGTACAGACAAGCGCTTG
Source organism: Agrobacterium tumefaciens (assembly GCA_017744915.1). Taxonomy (GTDB): domain Bacteria; phylum Pseudomonadota; class Alphaproteobacteria; order Rhizobiales; family Rhizobiaceae; genus Agrobacterium; species Agrobacterium tumefaciens_I. The sequence goes on along the minus strand of JAGIAH010000004.1, from coordinate 230,220 downwards.
CCAGCGGCGAAAAAATCTTCGCCGTGGCCCCTATGGTGGATTGGACCGACACGAGGTGCAGATTTCTGCACCGGCAATTGTCGAAGCGCGCTTTGCTGTTCACCGAAATGATCGTTGCCGACGCCATCATTCATGGTCAGCGCGAGAAGCTGCTCGGTTATCATCCGCAGGAACATCCCGTTGCGCTGCAGCTCGGCGGATCGGATCCGGCCAAACTTGCCGAGGCGGTGCGGATCGCCGGTGATTACGGTTATGACGAGATCAACCTCAATGTCGGCTGCCCTTCGGACCGGGTGCAATCCGGTACCTTCGGCGCCTGCCTGATGCGTGAGCCGGATGTCGTGGCGGAATGTGTTTCGGCGATGAAAGCGGTTGCGGCTGTGCCGGTCACGGTCAAATGCCGTATCGGCGTTGATGACCAGGAACCCGAAGCCGTGCTGCCGGATTTTCTGGCGCGGGTGGTTGCGGCCGGTGCGGATGCGGTGTGGGTTCATGCGCGCAAAGCCTGGCTTCAGGGGCTTTCGCCGAAGGAGAACCGCGAGGTTCCACCGCTCGATTATGATCTCGTCTATCGCATGAAGCGGGAAAATCCTGGCGTCTTCATCGGCATCAATGGCGGTATTTCCGATCTCGATCAGGCAAGCGAGCACCTGAAATATATGGACGGCGTGATGCTCGGCCGCGCCGCCTATCACAACACCTCGATCCTTGCCGATGTCGATCATCGCATCCATGGCGAGGAAGCCCGCCAATATGACTGGATGGCACTGCGGGACGCGATGATGGCTTACGCCGCTGATTATATTGCCGCAGGTGGACGTCTCAATCACGTCACCCGCCACATGGTCGGCCTGTTTCAGGGCATGCCGGGTGCGCGCCGTTTCCGGCAAATCCTCTCCAGCGATGCCACCCGGCCGGGTGCTGGGCCGGAGGTGATCGAGGCAGCTTTTGCCGCCATCGATTTCAATCCGACGAAAGAACTGGCGGGCTGAGAGGGTTCAGACCGCTTTTTGCAGTTCCTGAGCACCCACGGGCGCGTTGACCTTGCCGCCGGTGATGAAGAAGGCGAAGACGTCGCGCGGGGTCTTTTCGACCTTCCGCTCGGGCGCGATCAGCGCCAGATCGTCAGGCACGCCGCCCGCCGCATAGGTCTTGACCCGTTTGGCCCAATCGCTGATCCCGGTCTGCGGATAACAGGTCTTGATATCGTCTTCGCCCTTTTGCAGGCGGCAATAGACGAAATCGGCGGTCACATCCGGCAGCATCGGATAATCGTGATGATCGGCGCAGACGACGGCAACCTTGTGTTTGGCGAGAAGGTCGATGAATTCCGGCACCTGGAATGTTTCGTTGCGAACCTCGACCACATGCCGCAGGGAAATGCCGTCCTGTTTTTCCGGCAGCAGCGCCAGAAAGGCGCCGAAATCATCCGCATCGAATTTTTTCGTGGGCGCGAACTGCCAGAGGATAGGGCCGAGATGGGAGCCGAGTTCCGTCAGACCCTGCGTCAGGAACTTCGTCATGGATTCACCGGCCTCGGCCAGAACCCTGCGATTGGTGACGAAACGGCTCGCCTTCAGCGAGAAGATGAAATCCTCCGGCACTTCGGAGGCCCATTTGGCGAAGGTTTCCGGCTTCTGGCTGCTGTAATAGGTGCCGTTCACCTCGATTGCCGTCAATTGCCGGCTGGCATGTTCGAGCTGACGTTTCTTTGTCAGCTTTTCCGGATAAAACGTGCCTTCCCAGGGCTCGAAGGTCCAGCCGCCGATACCGGTGCGGATCGTTCCTGATGTCGACATATGCTGTTCCTCCACTGACGCCTCGATGGCTGAATTCTTGCTTGAACAGGCAGCGAATGGCTCCGCAGCCTCAAACCGCTGACACAGCGTATCTCAAAGCCCGCATCATCCCCGGGCCTGTCCCGAGGATTTAACCCGTACCGTCAATCTACCGGTCGCAGATGCTCGGGACAGGCCCGAGCATGACGCAGGAGAGGTTTGCAGACTTCGCCACGACCTCAACCCTTGCCGTACTTACTCCGCTGCCTCGCGTTTCCCGGCCGGCCGGCGGTCGAGAAGTTCCTTCAGGAAGTGGCCGGTATAGGAGCGCTCGACCTTGACGATGTCTTCCGGCGTGCCGGTTGCCACCACCTCACCACCGCCCGTGCCGCCTTCGGGGCCGATATCGATGATCCAGTCGGCCGTCTTGATGACTTCGAGATTGTGTTCGATCACCACCACGGAATTGCCCTGTTCCACCAGCGCATGCAGCATTTCCAGGAGCTTGTTGACGTCGTGGAAATGCAGGCCCGTCGTCGGCTCGTCGAGGATATAAAGCGTACGGCCCGTCGAGCGTTTCGACAGTTCCTTGGCGAGCTTGACGCGCTGTGCCTCGCCGCCGGAAAGCGTGTTTGCCTGCTGGCCGACCTTGATGTAACCGAGGCCAACATCGAACAGCGATTGCAGCTTGTCGCGCACCGCCGGCACGGCGGCGAAGAACTCCACGCCTTCCTCGACCGTCATATCCAGCACGTCAGCGATGGACTTGCCCTTGAAGGTGACATCCAGCGTCTCGCGATTATAGCGCTTGCCGTGGCAGACATCGCAGGTAACGTAAACGTCAGGCAGGAAGTGCATCTCGATCTTGATGACGCCGTCGCCCTGGCAGGCTTCGCAGCGGCCGCCCTTGACGTTGAACGAGAAACGGCCGGGCGCATAACCGCGCGCCTTGGCTTCCGGCAGGCCGGCAAACCAGTCACGGATTGGCGTAAAGGCGCCGGTATAGGTGGCAGGGTTGGAGCGCGGTGTGCGGCCGATCGGCGACTGGTCGATATCGATCACCTTGTCGATGAATTCGAAACCGTCGATGCGGTCGTGTTCGGCCGGAATTTCGCGCGCACCCATTACCCGGCGTGCCGCAGACTTATAAAGCGTCTCGATCAGGAAGGTGGACTTGCCGCAGCCGGATACGCCGGTCACGGCGGTGAAAACGCCGAGCGGCACGGCCGCCGTGACATTCTGGAGATTATTACCGCGGGCGCCAAATACCTTGATCTCGCGACCCTTTTTCGGCTTGCGGCGTTCGGCCGGCACGGCAACGCCCAGTTCGCCGGAGAGGTATTTGCCGGTCAGCGATTTCGGATTGGCCATCACGTCCTGCGGTGTGCCTTCCGCGATCACCTGACCACCGTGAATGCCGGCGGCCGGGCCGATATCGACCACATAATCCGCCGTCAGAATGGCGTCCTCGTCATGTTCGACAACGATGACAGTATTACCGATATCGCGCAGGTGTTTCAGCGTTTCGAGCAGGCGGGCATTGTCACGCTGGTGCAGGCCGATCGAAGGCTCATCCAGAACGTAGAGAACGCCTGTCAGACCCGAGCCGATCTGCGAGGCCAGACGAATACGCTGGCTCTCACCGCCGGAAAGCGTTCCGGAATTGCGCGACAGGCTGAGATAATCGAGCCCCACATCGTTGAGGAATCGCAGGCGCTCGCGGATTTCCTTGAGAATGCGGACTGCGATCTCGTTCTGCTTGGCGTTGAGATTTTCCGGCAGCACCTCGAACCAGTCGCGTGCCTTGCGGATCGACATTTCGGTGACTTCACCGATATGCAGCTTGTTGATCTTGACGGCGAGCGCTTCCGGCTTCAGGCGATAACCGGCGCAGGCCGGGCAGGGGGCTGCCGACATGTAACGCTCGATTTCCTCGCGCGCCCAGGCGCTGTCTGTCTCTTTCCAGCGGCGCTCCAGATTGGGTACGATGCCTTCGAAGTTCTTCACCGTCTTGTAGGAGCGGGCGCCGTCCTGATAGTTGAATTCGATCTTGTCATCGGTGCCTTGAAGAATGGCGTGCTGCGCCTCCTTCGAAAGATCGGACCATTTGCTCGACAGCTTGAACCCAAAGGCATTGCCGAGCGCTTCCAGCGTCTGATTGTAATAGGGCGAGGAAGACTTTGCCCAGGGGGCAATGGCGCCGTCGCGCAGGGTGCGGGCCGGTTCGGGCACGATCAGGTTTTCATCTACCTTCTGCTGCGAACCGAGGCCATCGCAGCTGGGGCAGGCGCCGAAGGGGTTGTTGAAAGAGAACAGCCGTGGCTCGATTTCCGGGATGGTAAAGCCGGAAACGGGGCAGGCGAATTTCTCCGAAAACAGCACACGCTCATGGGTCTCGTTGAGAGACTTGTTGGCCGAGCCGCCGGCGGCGGTTTCTTCGGGTGGCAGAGGCTTGTCGGCGAATTCGGCGATTGCCAGCCCGTCGGCGAGCTTGAGGCAGGTCTCGAGACTGTCGGCAAGGCGTGCGGCCATATCCGGGCGCACCACCGCACGGTCGACCACCACGTCGATATCGTGCTTGTATTTCTTGTCTAGGGCAGGAACGTCGGCGATCTCGTAGAACTGGCCATCCACCTTGACGCGCTGGAAGCCCTTCTTCATCAGCTCCGCCAGCTCCTTCTTGTACTCGCCTTTGCGGCCGCGCACGATCGGCGCGAGAATATAAAGACGCGTGCCTTCCTCGAAAGCGAGGATGCGGTCGACCATCTGGCTGACTGTCTGGCTTTCGATCGGCAGGCCGGTCGCAGGCGAATAGGGCACGCCGACACGCGCGAAGAGAAGGCGCATATAGTCGTAAATCTCGGTGACCGTGCCGACTGTGGAGCGCGGATTGCGCGAGGTGGTCTTCTGCTCGATGGAAATGGCCGGCGACAGGCCGTCGATCTGGTCGACATCCGGTTTCTGCATCATTTCCAGGAACTGGCGCGCATAGGCCGAAAGGCTTTCGACATAACGGCGCTGACCCTCGGCATAGATCGTATCGAAGGCAAGCGACGATTTGCCCGAGCCGGAAAGCCCGGTCATGACGATCAGCTTGTTGCGCGGTAGATCCAGATCGATGCCCTTGAGATTATGCTCGCGGGCGCCACGGATGGAAATCGTCTTCAGTTCACTCATGACAAGGCTCGGACAAAAATAACACACTTGATGGCAGCGCGTCCTTATGTAGTGACGCAGCCGAAGGTGTCGAGGTCTATTTCCTATCGGTCGCAGCTTTTCGGAATGCTTGACTCGAAATCTGCGATTTAATAGAACAAAAAAGGAACGAATTGCAAGCGTGAATGTCTGCTCCCGCAGCTTAAGATTATTCTTTGTGGATAGTTCCCTGGCTGCGGTGCCCTTTGCGGGCAGCGGTGGTTATTGTGTGCGGAATTTTTTGAAATGCAATTGCCGGTCATGAAGGCTGGCGGACAGGATGACGAGATGGCTGGTAGCGTAAACAAGGTAATTCTGATCGGAAACGTGGGCGCCGATCCCGAAATCCGCCGGACGCAGGATGGCCGCCCCATCGCCAACCTGCGTATTGCCACCTCGGAGACCTGGCGGGACCGCAACAGCGGCGAGCGCAAGGAAAAGACCGAATGGCACACCGTCGTGGTTTTCAACGAGGGCCTGTGCAAGGTCGTCGAGCAATATGTGAAAAAGGGCGCCAAGCTCTATATCGAAGGCCAGCTGCAGACGCGGAAATGGCAGGACCAGACCGGCAATGACCGTTACTCCACCGAAATCGTGCTGCAGGGCTTCAACTCCACGCTGACGATGCTTGATGGTCGCGGCGAAGGTGGCGGCGGCGGCCGCAGCGGCGGCGGTGATTTCGGCGGTGGCAATGATTATGGCAGCGGCGGCGGTTCCGGTTACGGTGGCGGCGGTTACGACCAGCAGTCCTCGTCGCGCGGCGGCTCTTCCCGTGGCGGCGGCCAGCCTTCCGGCGGCTTCTCCAACGACATGGACGACGATATCCCGTTCTGAGCGGACGGCGAATACGTAATAGCGTGACAGGAGGCAGGCATGAGTGACGAAACCGCACCGAAACCGCCGGCGACAAAACAACCGGCTGCCTGGCGCATCATTCTCGCCTTCTTTCTCGATTTCTGGACGGCGTTTTTCATCGCCGGATTTCTTGTCGCGTCGGTTGCAGGCGGGCGCACGCCACAGGGTTTTACCCTGAATGGCCTGCCCGCCTTTATCGCCTTCGCGCTGATCATCGCTTATTTTGTCGTGCTCGGGCGGTTTTTTGGCGGCACGCTATGGCAGCGTCTCCTTAAGGCGAGGCGCTAACATCCGGTTTTGCCGGCTCTCCCACAGGGAGGTAGTATTTCGGTGTCGCGGCAGACTATGCCGCGACCTTGTCCGCCAGCATCGCGACCATGACATCGGATTGCGACACGATACCCACCATTTTTCCTTTGGCATCGATGACCGGCAGGTAATGCAGCCCTTCTTCCGCAAAGCGGATGATGGCTTCCTCGATCGAGGTTTCCGGTCGCACGGTTTTCACCGGCGAGGTCATGATGTCCTTGACGGTGTCGTTGGGTGCGCTTGCGCCTGAGAGGATGAGGCGCAGCCGTTGCAGGAAGCCGATGGAGGGGCGGCCGTTTCTCCAGCTTGCCTTTTCGAGAAAATCCGTCTGGGTGACGATGCCGACGATTTCGGCCCTGTCGTTGGTGACGGGCAGCGCCTTGAAATGATGGCTGTGCATCAACGCATGGGCGTGGCGCAGGCTGTCATCGGGGGCGACGCCGACCACATCCTGCGACATGACGCTGGCGCAATCGAGATGCAACGCGCGGCGGCGATAGGAGCGCAACTCGGTCTTGCGCAGGATGGTCTCCAGCGCATCGCGGTCGATATCGAGGAATTCGTCATATTCCTTCAGCACCTCGTCGAGGTCGGTCGAGGAAAAGCCGATTTTCTGGATGGGAGTGGGATCCGTGGTGCCGTGGGCGGCCTTTCCGAGCTTCAGGCCGTGGGGATAGGCGCGGCCGGTGGCATTGTTATAGGCGAGCGCAAGCGCAAGAAGGATCAGCGAGTTTCCGGCGACCGGCCACAGGAGAAAACCATATCCGAGGCTATGTACGGCGGGGCCACCGAGAACGGCCGTCAGCGCCACCGCTCCGCTTGGCGGGTGCAGGCAGCGCAGCGCCATCATCGCGGCAATGGCGAGGCTGATCGCCAGCGCGCTGGCGAGGAACAGATCCGGCACCAGCAGCGCCACGGTCACGCCCACGAAGGCCGAAACGAGGTTGCCGCACAGGATTGACCAGGGCTGTGCCAGAGGGCTGGAGGGCACGGCGAATAAAAGCACGGCCGAAGCGCCCATCGGTGCGATCATGGCGGGCAGGGTGGGATCGAAACGCAGAGCCAGACCGCCCAGAAGGCCGGTCAGCAGAATGCCGACAAAGGCGCCGGTTGCGGAGCGTAGCCTTTCCCTGTTGCTGACGGGTGCGGCATCCGGGATGAGGCGGCGCAGCGTGAAACGCATGAGGAGAACTTTCGAATCCGGAAAAGATGCGCGTCTTTTAGCCGAAATGGCGGCCGGATTTAAAGGATGGATTTTCCGGAGTTGTTGCCGGATGCGGGATTTTGTTGCGCAGACATGCGATCACGCCGGAGTTCAGAAATCGAAGGCCGATTTTATGCCGTCGACCACGAACTGCACTGAGAGTGCGGCGAGCAGAACACCGAGAAGCCGGGTAAGGATGGCGCGGCCGGTATTGCCGAGAAAACGGTCCATGCGTTCCGAAACGATCAGCGCGGCGTAAACGAGGGCCATGGCGAAAGCGAGGATCAGGATGAGCACTACCATCTCGATGGTAGTTTTCATCGAGCCGGCAAGCAGCACGGTGGCGGAAATGGCGCCCGGCCCGGCGATCAGCGGCAAGGCCAGCGGAAAGACCGCCAGATTGTGCAGGTGGTCCTTGGTGATGGCGATCTCGGAGGTCTTTTCCTTGCGCTCCTGGCGTTTCTCGAAAATCATCTCGAAGGAAATCCAGAACAGCAGAAGGCCGCCGGCGATGCGGAAGGCGCCGAGCGAAATGCCGAGCAGGTTGAGAATGGCAAGACCGAATAGTGCGAAGACGGCAAGAATGCCGAAGGCGATGATGGAACCGCGCAATGCTACCTGGCTGCGCTGGTCACGCGTCATGCCGGCGGTCAGCGCCAGGAAAACGGGGGCGAGACCCGGCGGATCGAGCGTGACCAGAAGTGTGGTAAGCGCATTGATGAGCGTTTCGCTGCTGGCCATTCTTTCCCCGCTTATTGCTTTTTGCGCATGAGCCTACGCAAGTCGTGGCTGCTTTGAAAGGGAGCGGACCCGCTTTTGCCGGGCTAAATCGTGAAAAGCGGCGTTCGTCTTGCAAATGACGCAAAAGCCTGTTCAAAACTCGCCGGGAAATTGGCTTAACGTGGCTGTTTCCGCTATAAAAATCCATCCGATTCTTAACAGAGAATGTGATCCGTTTTGACTGACCAGAGCCCCCCCGGCGGCGGAAAACTTCCGCCAGGCATTGAACCGATTTCCATCATGGAGGAAATGCAGCGGTCGTATCTCGATTACGCCATGAGCGTCATCGTGTCCCGCGCGCTTCCCGATGTGCGAGACGGCCTGAAGCCGGTTCATCGCCGTATCCTCTACGGCATGTCCGAACTCGGCATCGACTGGAACAAGAAATACGTCAAATGCGCCCGTGTTACCGGGGACGTGATGGGTAAATTCCATCCGCACGGCAACATGGCGATCTATGACGCGCTGGCGCGCATGGCGCAGGACTGGTCGCTCCGCCTGCCGCTGATCGACGGCCAGGGCAATTTCGGCTCCATCGACGGTGACCCGCCGGCGGCTGAGCGTTACACCGAATGCCGCCTGGAAAAGGCCGCGCATTCGCTGCTCGACGATCTCGACAAGGACACGGTCGATTTCCGCGACAACTATGACGGCACCTTGCAGGAGCCTGTCGTCATTCCGGCCAAGTTCCCGAACCTTCTGGTCAACGGGGCAGGTGGTATCGCGGTCGGCATGGCCACCAACATTCCGCCGCACAATCTCTCGGAAGTCATCGACGGCTGTATTGCCATGATCGACAATCCGGCGATCGAATTGCCGGAACTGATGCAGATCATTCCCGGTCCGGATTTCCCGACCGGCGCGCTGATCATGGGCCGTTCGGGCATTCGCTCGGCTTATGAGACCGGCCGCGGTTCCGTCATCATGCGCGGCCGCGCCACCATCGAGCCGATGCGCGGCGACCGCGAGCAGATCATCATCACCGAAGTTCCCTATCAGGTGAACAAGGCGAACATGATCGAAAAGATGGCCGAACTGGTCAAGGAAAAGCGCATCGAGGGCATTTCCGACCTGCGCGACGAGTCCGACCGCCAGGGTTACCGCGTCGTCATCGAACTGAAGCGCGATGCCAATGCCGAAGTCATCCTGAACCAGCTTTACCGCTACACGCCGCTGCAGACCTCCTTCGGCTGCAACATGGTGGCGCTGAACGGCGGCAAGCCGGAGCAGATGACACTCATCGACATGCTGCGCGCCTTCGTTTCCTTCCGCGAAGACGTCGTCAGCCGCCGCACGAAGTACCTGCTGCGCAAGGCACGCGAGCGCGCGCATGTGTTGGTGGGTCTCGCGATTGCGGTCGCCAATATCGACGAGGTCATCCGCGTCATCCGTCATGCGCCCGATCCGGCTTCTGCCCGTGAAGAGCTGATGACACGCCGCTGGCCGGCGCAGGACGTGGAAAGCCTGATCCGTCTGATCGACGATCCGCGTCACCGCATCAATGATGACGGCACCTACAATCTTTCTGAGGAACAGGCGCGCGCCATTCTCGAACTGCGCCTTGCCCGCCTCACCGCGCTCGGTCGCGATGAAATCGGCGACGAGCTGAACAAGATCGGCGCGGAGATTTCCGAATACCTCGAAATCCTGTCGTCGCGCCTGCGCATCCAGCAGATCGTCAAGGACGAGCTTGTCTCGATCCGCGACGAATTCGGCACGCCGCGCCGCTCCGAGATCGTCGAGGGCGGGCCTGACATGGACGATGAAGACCTCATCGCCCGCGAGGACATGGTCGTCACCGTCTCGCATCTCGGTTACATCAAGCGTGTGCCGCTGACGACCTACAAGGCGCAGCGCCGCGGCGGCAAGGGCCGTTCCGGCATGGCGACGCGCGACGAGGATTTCGTCAACCGTCTCTTTGTTGCCAACACCCATACGCCGGTGCTGTTCTTCTCCTCGCGTGGCATCGTCTACAAGGAAAAGGTCTGGCGCCTGCCGATCGGCACGCCGCAATCCAAGGGCAAGGCCCTCATCAACATGCTGCCGCTGGAGCCCGGCGAGCGCATCACCACCATCATGCCGTTGCCCGAGGACGAAACGACCTGGGAAACGCTTGATGTGATGTTCTCGACGACGCGCGGCACGGTTCGCCGCAACAAGCTCGGCGATTTCGTGCAGGTCAACCGCAACGGCAAGATCGCCATGAAGCTGGACGAGGAGGGCGATGAAATCCTCTCCGTCGAAACCTGCACGGATCGCGACGACGTGTTGCTGACGACCGCGCTTGGCCAGTGCATCCGCTTCCCCGTGGACGATGTGCGCGTCTTTGCCGGCCGCAACTCCGTCGGCGTGCGCGGCATCAACATGGCTGAAGGCGACCGTATCATCTCCATGACCATTGTTGGCCATGTCGATGCCGAACCGTGGGAGCGTGCCGCCTATCTGAAGCGCTCGGCTGCCGAACGGCGTGCCGCCGGTGTCGATGAGGACGATATCGCGCTTGTTGGCGAGGAAGTGACGGAAGAGGGCGAGCTCAACGAAGAGCGCTATCAGGAGCTGAAGGCACGCGAAGAATTCGTGCTGACGGTTTCCGTGAAGGGCTTCGGCAAGCGTTCGTCTTCTTACGACTTCCGCACCTCGGGCCGCGGCGGCAAGGGCATCCGCGCCACCGACACCTCGAAGACCAACGAGATCGGCGAACTTGTTGCCGCCTTCCCGGTGGAAGAGGGCGACCAGATCATGCTGGTTTCCGATGGTGGCCAGCTGATCCGCGTACCGGTCAACGGTATCCGCATCGCGAGCCGCGCCACCAAGGGCGTCACGATCTTCTCCACCGCCAAGGATGAGAAGGTGGTTTCCGTGGAACGCATCAACGAGCCGGAAGGCGACGACGATGCCGAGAACGGCAATGGCGAAGAGGCGGATGGTAATCTGCCGGATACGCCGGAGGCACCGGAGAGCGAGGCGTAAGCCGCCTCGTTTCCCATACCCATTAACGAAAAACCCCGCGGTGCATGCGCTCCGCGGGGTTTTTCTTTGCCTGTTTGGCTAGTCCGGTTCTTATCGAATTCGCATATGCACCGGTGCACGTCCCGAGCGGCGCCCGACATGAAGGTGAATGCTGACTTCCGGCTGGTTGGCGCGCCAGGCACGGGCGCCATGCGACAGAAGCAGCGCCACGAGATCGCGTGTCTTTGCCTTGGAACGGTTGAGACCGATATCGGCGATACGCATCGCCGCCTCGTGAATGGGATGCAGGACCGAAAGGCTGCCATGCCCGTTGCCAGACGCAATGTCCGAATAATTCTCGTTGACTGCCATCTTGGAAAGCCTCGCTACTCATTACACAATTCGAGGAGACAGGCGATGTTTCGATAATGAAGCACCGCCTGCGGAAACGTCCGTTACTGGAGTGACGCCCAGCAGCTGACGCCTTTCTTTTTCAATGCATTGCATGCATTTACCGCGGCATTCTGGCCATCGAAGCCGCCGAAACGGGCGCGGTAGATCTGGGAGCCGTCCTTGCTGAAGGCGACCGTGAAGGGCTTTGCGGAGCGCAGTGCCGCGCCGCCTTTTTCCTGCGCGTTCTGCAACAGGCCGCGCGCGGAGTTTTCATCGGGCGACGCGCCGATCTGGATCACCCAGCCACCCTGCGGAGCCTCTGCCCTGGGGGAGACGGAAGGTGCGGCGGATGCAGATGCTGCCGTCGATGCCGTGACGATATTGTCCACCTTGGTGGAGTTGGTAATCATCTTGCGATCCGGCGCGACGGGGGCCTGGGAAATGGGGTCCTTGCCCTTCTGCCAGGTGGCCGCTTCCATGGCCTTGACGGCGGCATTGGAAGAGGAGCCCGCAAAGGCGGTGACTGGCGCTTCTTCGTAACGGGTCTGCGGAACGGGGCCCGCATGCGGAAGGCCGGCATCGGTGGCTGCGACGGCCACGGAAGGAACGGCTGCCGCTACGGCAACGGGTTCTTCGACCGGAGCAGAACGCGTCTGAGCGATCAGGTTGCTGTTGCCGCCACGCGATGCCTGCGGCAGATAAGTCGCGACCAGCTTGCGCATGGTGGCGTCACGGGCGGCGCTGGAGCGTCCGCCGAGAACGACGGCGACGATCGAGCGGCCATCGAGCTGTGCGGACGTTGCGAGATTGCTGCCGGCTGCGCGGGTGTAACCGGTCTTGATGCCATCAACGCCCTTCACGGTTCCGACGAGGCGATTGTGGTTGCCTATAACCTGCTTGCCGAAATTGAAGGTGCGGGTGGAGAAATAACCGTAATATTGCGGGAAATGCTGGCGAAGGGCGATGCCGAGGCGGGCCTGGTCGCGTGCCGTCGTCATCTGCGCCGTGTTGGGCAGGCCGTTGGCGTTGCGATAGGTCGTGCGGGTCATGCCGAGTGCACGGGCCTTTGCCGTCATCATCCGGGCGAAACGGTCTTCCGAGCCGCCGAGATGTTCGCCGAGCGCGGTCGCCATATCGTTTGCGGAACGGGTGACGAGGGCCAGGATCGCCTGCTCAACCGTAACGCTGCCACCGGCGCGCACGCCAAGCTTGGACGGCGGCTCCTTGGCGGCATTGGCCGAAACGGGCACTCGGGAATCAAGCGAAATGCGTCCGCTGTTGAGTGCCTCGAATGTCAGGTAAAGCGTCATCATCTTGGTCAGCGACGCCGGATAACGCAGCCCATCAGGATCCTCGCCATAGAGAACCTTGCCGGTCTTGGCATCGATGACGATACCCGCATATTTCGGATCGGCCTTTGCGGTCTGAACGGATGTTGCGGTTATGAACGCCGCAGCAAGGGTTAGCGCAATAAACCTTACGAAAGACGTCGCACCCGCTTTGCGCGAATGTGCCCCAGATAGACTTTTCAACACTGCTGAACTCTTCAATCGCATATTTCTGTTCCGCTCGGACACGCCCCGCCCGATGCTCCGGGAAGAAACTTTATCGGGATGGCGTTACCAAGTGGTTTATGAAAGGTATCCGCCTTCCATAAAATGCGACTTTTCACACGCAATCTGTGCCGTGCCGTGTCAGGGATTTCCGTCTTTTACGAGGCGCTGCGTGACATAGGCTTTCACATCCGCATCGAGCTTTTGCCATTGCGGTAGCAGATTGGCGGAAAAGCGGTAGAACAGGCTGAGGTCCTGGCCGATGTGAATATCCCTCTGGCAGTCGCTTCCCGTCGCTTCCTGCGGCGTCTGCGGCAGGAGGCAGCGCGCCACAAAGGCCTCGTTGTTTTCACGTTCGCCGGTCACGATGACTTCTTTGCCATAGCCGGAATCGGCACGCAGGCGGTGTAGGAAGAGGCCGTGCTTCAATGGCACCGGCTCTCCTTCGGTCAGCCGCGAATAGATCGGCCCGAAACGGCCGGACATGTCTTCGGACATGGTGCTTTGCGAGAGCTGGACGAAGATCAGCCCCGTTGACCGGGCGGGATCGTCGAAGATCGCGCGATTCGCATCCTCATATCCTTTGAGATCAGACCAGGTGAGGTAGAGGTCGACCCGTTCGCTTTCGCCGCCCTGTCGTTCGGAAGGCGTTCGCAGCGTGTTTCTGGCGAGTTTGAGCCGATCGTTGCCGATGGTGATCTCCACCTCATCGGTATCGGCCACATGTCCTGCCTTGAGGATCCGCTCACCATACCATTTGATGCCGACATTGAGGCCGACGAGAAGGATGAGAAGAATTCCGGCAACGAGGACCGCGCGGCGCAAGAGAGACGATGAAAGCAGGGGTCTTTGGTCGTGCATGGGCTTCCATCTTCGTTCCGGCCGCCGGATGATTTTCCAGACGGAAAATAGCCATGCAAAGCTTTAACCCGAGGCGGACGGCATTGAAATGACGTTTTGCCGCTGCTACCTGATACCAACCAAACAAAGGACGGCAGATGGCAGCGCGCGACAGATATTCCCGAAAGCTCGAATGTTCCAAATGTGGTCATCAGGGTTTTGCCGAAGCGTCGGAATCGGATGACAAGAGCCGTCGGGATGTCGATTTTCGCATCGATGACATGCCGAGAGGGTTTCGCACGGAACGTGCCTCGGGCGATCCGACGGATTTCATGATCCGCTGCGCCCAGTGCGGCAATATATTCCGGTTCCTGCAGAAAACCGCCTATGCGCCCGGAGGCGAACCGCGCGTGAAGGCCTGAAGGAAGGGTGCCTGCATGACTCTACCGCAACAGCAAAACGAAGGCCCGCAAAGGCGCAAGCCGATATGGCCCTGGATCGTGCTTCTGGTGCTGACGCTCTCGGCCATCTATTCCTATAATCGTGCCGGCGAGATCATTGCGGAATTCTCCGACAACTTACCGCCGGCGCTGCTCAACCTGTTCGAGGATATTCTCCGGGGCGACGGCCGGCATGGCAATGGCGGACCAGGCATCGGCGTCTGAAGAGCGACTATGCTGGCGAGCCGTGTCCGGGGCACTCTTCTGCCGGCGGACCTATTTTCGGTTCTATAAAAGAAAAAAGCCCCGCAAACAGGCGGGGCAGGTTGATCGCTCGGGGAAAGTTGGGCAATGCCCGGGAGCGATGGCTTGATATAAGTGACAATAGTGCTGACGCGATAGGCCATTTCCGTCCCAAACAGTACGCCTGTGCATAAATTTCGCTCAATTTGGATTTTTTTGAACGACGAGTTGGGTAAATCTGTAAGACAACTTGACAGACTTTCGCGTTATTCTTTGCATTGCCTCGAATTGCACATATTCGCCTTTAACATAACGTGACATGAGCAGACGCATGGATAAATCGGGAATCGTCTTCGTGGCGCTTTTACTGGTGCTTGTCGCAATCGTTTTGAGCCTGACGTTGTTCGATACGGCCCAACAGGTGCCATCGATTCCTTCGGGAGAGGGATCTCTGCTGCCGCCGGCAACCGCACCGGCGCAGTGACATTCCGGGTGGAAAAAGAAGGATGGGCTCCGCTCGTCCAGCGGGATTGACGGCCATTTTCAAACCGCTATAAAGCCTCACCACCGATGGATGGGTGTCCGAGTGGTTTAAGGAACCGGTCTTGAAAACCGGCGTGCGTGAGAGCGTACCGTGGGTTCGAATCCCACCCCATCTGCCATTCAGCCAAAACAATAATGATAATGCGACGACGGGGCGGCGCCTCCGGCGTGTCATCTGGATTGGGCATGTATAAAAATCGGCGCGATAGGAAACCCGCCTTTCGGCGGGTTCCATGCGACTGGTGTCATCAGAGTTCCGGACAGCCCCGTTCGTTCGCAAATGTGATGCGGTCCGGTCCACGGCGGGTATAGCCTTCGACCACGACACGGCCGGGGGTGACGCGCACGACTTCGGGATCGCGCAGGCCGGCCTCGCGGGCGGCGGCGCGGGCTTCGCGTTCGCTGCAGCCGCGCATGCGCGGCGGGCCACGGCGGTCACGGTCACGATCGCGGATGACGGGGCGAATGCCGTCCGGTCCGATTCTGAGTTCCATATCCTGCGCCCCCGCGGGGACCGTTGCGGCGAAGGATGCCAGGGCGACGCCGATTGCGAGGCCTGTTATTTTAATAGACTTGATCATGTTTCCTCCTTCAGCCGAGATCGGCGGAAAGCTCGTTTGTTTGCGGAATGGAAACGTGATTACCTTTCGTTTGTTCCTTGCAGGTGCTGCGGGAGACCCGGTTGAGGCGGGTGAATTGCGCCCGGCAGCAGCTTCAAGAGACATAAATCGTTAACCACGTTCGTTACAATTTTATCGAATTTGCAGAAGTCGTTCGCATTTTTGCCACGTTATGCACAAGATTAAGCGACTGTTAGGTGCTTCGATGGCAGGGGCAAATCATCGAGGCAAGTGAGGGTGCGGTTCTCCGAGCCAATAAGCGTGGGGCAGACGATTTGAATTCTACGGTCAAGAAACTCGGCATCAGCACCAGATCGGGTGCGAAGTGGCTTGCAATTTCCGTGCTTTGCGCTGCAACGGCTTCGTGTTCCACCACCTCTGAGACCAAGCCTAAGCCCAAGCGCAGCAAGGAATATTTCTCTGAATCGGAATATGGCGTCAAAGCCAGCCCGCGTGTGGCCGATGGGAAGAGCATTCCCAAGGGCGGCGGGCGAGAGCTGGTCGGCAATGCCTATACGGTCAAGGGCCGTCGTTATTTTCCGAAAGAAGAGCCGGGTTACAACAAGACCGGTCTCGCCTCCTGGTACGGTTCCGCCTTCCACGGCCGCCTGACGGCGAATGGCGAAGTCTACGATAAAGAACATCTTTCCGCCGCACATCCGACATTTCCCCTGCCGAGCTATGCGCGCATCACCAATATGGAAAATGGCGCATCGGTTCTGGTGCGAGTTAACGATCGCGGACCTTTCCATGAGGGTCGCCTGATCGACGTTTCCAGCAAGACGGCCGATCTTCTCGACATGAAGGGCACCGGCACCGCCAATGTCCGCGTGCAATATGCTGGTCGTGCGCCGCTTGATGGTCACGACATGCCCTATCTGATGGCGTCTTATATTCCGAAGGGCTCGCGTTCGCCGGGCGTCGCACCGGAAGGACAGATCGCAACGGGTGTGATGGTGGCTTCGGCTTCTCCGAATTTCGTGCCGGCGCCTGCGTCCAACCCGAATTATGGCGGCTCCACGCAGACGGCGCTGGTCGGCTCCAAGAAAAATGCGGCGCTTCAAGCCATGCCGCTGGTCAACGGTGTTCAACCGGCTTTCGAACAATTTGCAATCCTGCCGGAAATCGGCCCATTCCTGGCCGAGCGGCCGGAGGGCAATTTCATGCGTGAGCCGGCAGCGCCCGGCGGCAATTATCTGCGCGTGCCGACGCCGTCCTCCAAATATTCGGCAGCCTATTCGGAAGAATCAGCTACGGTTTCCAAGACTGTGCGCGCCTTCGACAGCGTGCTCGTCGATCGTGGTGCGCTCAACGAGCAATCGATACTCGCCCATGTGAAGCGTCAGCAGACGAAGTCGCGCTGACGGATTGAAGGATAGGCTGCCTCTCGCTTTCGTCGCGTGCAGCCGGTTGCAGCACGCAGGACTGGGCGGTTTCATGCGCAAGGCCATTCATCGCTCCTATCGGTCGGTCGTTGTGGCGGCCGCCTTTGCGTTTTTCAGTGCAGGCGCGGCGCAATCGCAGACAGCTCCTTTCATCGCCAAGGCTGAACAGGCCTATATGATCGATGCCGAAACCGGCACGGTGCTTCTTTCGCAAAATGAAGATCAGTCCTTTCCGCCCGCATCGCTCGCCAAGCTGATGACGGTGGAAGTGATGCTCGACGCGCTCTCCAAGGGGCAGCTGACGCCGGAGACCGCATATCCGGTCTCGGAATATGCCTGGCGCACGGGCGGCGCTCCATCGCGCACCTCGACCATGTTTGCGGCGCTGAAATCCTCCGTCGGAATCAACGATCTCCTCACCGGTATCATCGTGCAGAACGCCAATGACGGCTGCATCATCGTGGCTGAGGGCATGGCGGGTTCGGATGCCGCCTTCGCCAAGCGCATGACGGCGCGGGCGGGCGAACTTGGCATGAACCGCAGCATATTCGCCAATTCCACGGGACTTCCCGATCCCGGCAACCAGACGACGGCCAAGGACATGGTGCGTCTTGCCCAGCATCTGCATGACACCTATCCCGATCGTTATGCGCTTTTCACCAAGCCCGATTTCGAGTGGAACCGGATTTTCCAGCGCAACAAGAATTCGCTTCTGATGCCGGGCAGCGGCATCGATGGTCTGGGCCTCGGTTTTGCGGAAGGCAGCGGTTTTGCCGCCGTCGTTTCGGCCGAAAGGGAGGGGCGCCGTGTCTATCTGGCGCTTGCCGGCATCGTTGACGACAAGACGCGGCAGGAGGAGGCCCGCCGGGTGGTGGACTGGGGCCTGACAGCCTTCGAGAAACGCCATCTTTTCAGCAAGGATGAAGCGGTCGGCGCAGTCAGTGTTTATGGCGGCGATGTCTCGCATATCGATCTTTCGCCCAAGGAAGATGTCAGCGTGCTGGTGCCGGTCAATAATCCGGATCGCATTTCCGGCCGCATCGTCTATCGCTGGCCGTTGACTGCGCCGCTGGATGCCGGCGCGAATGCCGGAACGCTCAAGATATTTTCGGGCGAACGGCTGCTGCGCGAAGTGCCGCTTTATACGAAGGCTGCGGTGGGCAAGGGTTCTCTGACCCAGAATGCGACGGGCGCGCTGAAGGAACTGCTGCTTTTCTGGCTGTGAAGGCCATTTTCGCCGGCCTCGTTCCTATGCTTTTGTTCAGGCATCGGATTTTCTGAAAAGCGCTTCACACATTTCGCTTCGATGCTGTAAACAGGCATTTCGAATTTCAGGAAACCCGTGCAGGACGAGACATTGGCCGAAAAGACCGGATTGTTCATCAGCTTCGAGGGCGGCGAGGGCGCCGGCAAGTCGACGCAGATTCGCACGCTTGCCGAGGCGCTTCGCGGCCGTGGTTTCGAGGTGGTCGTAACGCGTGAGCCGGGTGGTTCTCCGGGCGCGGAGGCCGTTCGGCATGTTCTGCTCTCGGGTGCCGCGGAATCCTTCGGCGTGCGCATGGAGGCGATCCTGTTTGCGGCGGCGCGCAACGATCATGTCGAGGAGGTCATTCGCCCGGCGCTTGCGCGTGGTGAGATCGTGCTTTGCGACCGCTTCCTTGATTCTTCGCGTGTCTATCAGGGCACGACCGGCAATCTGGAGCCGGAATTCATCGAGACGCTGCAACGGATCGCCATCGATGGTGTCGTTCCGGAACTGACGCTGATCTTCGATATCGCCGCCGAAAAGGGTCTCGCGCGCGCCAGGAAACGTGCGGATGAGGGGGCAACCCCCGACCGGTTCGAAAAAGAGGAAATCGAGACCCACGAGAAGCGGCGTGAAGCCTATCTGGATATTGCGCTGGCTGAGCCGCGTCGCTGCCGCATCGTCAATGCCGACCAGCCGGAAGACAAGGTTACGGAAGACGTCATGTCCTTCGTAGAGCCTTTGCTCGAGCGCGCGGGAAACGCGACGGACGCGGCGCATGAGTGAGGTTCAGGGCGTTCTCGACGGCGCGATCGCGCCGCAGCAGAACACGAGGCTTTTCGGGCATGAGGAGGCGGAAGCGTTTCTTGCGCAATCCTATCGCTCCGGCAAAGGCCATCACGCCATTCTGATCGAAGGGCCGGAGGGGATCGGCAAGGCGACACTCGCCTTCCGTTTCGCCAATCATGTGCTGAACCATCCCGATCCTGCATCCGCACCGGATTTTCTTGCCGACCCCGATCCGCAATCGCTCGTCAGCCGGCAGATCACCGCCGGTGCCTCGCATAATCTGCTGCATCTGACGCGTCCGGTGGATGAAAAGACCGGTCGCGTCAAATCCGCCATCACCGTGGATGAGGTGCGGCGGGCAGGGCATTTCTTTTCGCAGACATCGGGCACCGGCAACTGGCGTATCGTCATCATTGACCCCGCCGACGATCTAAATCGCAACGCTGCCAATGCCATCCTGAAAATACTGGAGGAGCCGCCGAAACGGGCGATGTTCCTCGTCCTTTCGCATGCGCCGGGAAAATTGCTGCCGACCATTCGCTCGCGCTGCATGCCGCTCCGGCTCCTGCCGCTTTCCGATGCGGCCATGGTGCAAGCGCTCGATCACCTCGACATCAGCCCCGAAGGCGAAAAGCGCGACGACCTGCTTGCGGCATCCAAAGGTAGCGTCGCGCAGGCGCTGAAGCTGATGAATTACGGTGGCTCCGACATTGTCGAGGCCTTTGCAGAAGTCATGTCCGCCGAAGGGCCGGGGGCACGCAAGCGCATGCACAAGCTCGCCGAGGTTCTGGCGCAGAAGGATGGCGACATCGTTCTCGGCTTCTTCATGGAGCATGTGACGGAAGAGCTGATGGCGCGGGCGCGGGCAGCGGCCATGGCGGGCGATATCGCGGCCGCGGAAAAACATGCACGGCTTTCCTCGACGCTTTCGGAACGCATCACCGTGGCGCAGGCTTATAATCTCGACAAGAAACAGATGGTGCTTTCCATTCTGGAAGATATTCGCGGCGTGTGAAGACGGAAAGAGCGGACGTTCAATACTACTGTTTTGGTTACACGTTTCGCCCACTCGGTTCACTCTCGGGCTCAATCCGAGTATCAACAACCCTTTGAAATCTCTAGGGCGTTGGGTTTGCTCAAGGACGACGAGTATGCGCGGCCTAGCAATTTTCAACTTACCAAAATGGTACTCTTCGCTTTCGCTGCTGCGAACAATGGTTTAAGAGCGGTCTATCCAAAAAACAGCCTGTAAAGTCGATCGACCGTCATGACAGACAAGACACCATTCTACATCACCACCGCGATCTCCTATCCTAACGGCAAGCCGCATATCGGCCATGCCTATGAGTTGATTGCGACGGACGCCATGGCACGCTTTCAGCGCCTGGATGGAATGGATGTTTTCTTCCTGACCGGCACGGACGAACACGGCCAGAAGATGCAGCAGACGGCGCGGGCGGAAGGTATTTCGCCGGAAGAGCTGGCGCAGCGCAACTCCGACCAGTTCCGTGAAATGGGCAAGTTGCTCAACGCCTCGAATGACGATTTCATCCGCACCACGGAAGAGCGTCACCACGAGACCTCGCGTAATATCTGGAACCTGATGGCTGATAGCGGCGACATCTACAAGGACAGCTATGCCGGCTGGTATTCCGTGCGCGACGAGGCCTATTACGCCGAGGACGAGACCGAAGTGCGCGCCGATGGCGTTCGTTACGGGCCGCAGGGCACACCGGTCGAATGGGTGGAGGAGGAAAGCTACTTCTTCAAGCTCTCCGAATATCAGGATAAACTCCTGAAGCTCTACGAGGAGAACCCTGATTTCATCGGTCCGGCCGAGCGTCGCAATGAAATCATTTCCTTCGTGAAATCCGGCCTCAAGGACCTGTCGATTTCCCGCACCACATTTGACTGGGGCATCAAGGTTCCGAACGATCCGAAGCATGTCATGTATGTCTGGGTCGATGCGCTGACCAACTACATCACGGCCACCGGCTATATCGAGGACAAGAACGGCCCGCGCGCCAAATATTGGCCCGCCGATGTGCACATCATCGGCAAGGACATCATTCGTTTCCACGCGGTCTACTGGCCCGCTTTCCTGATGAGCGCCAAGCTGCCACTGCCCAAGCGGGTCTATGCGCATGGCTTCCTGCTCAACAAGGGCGAGAAGATGTCGAAGTCGCTCGGCAATGTCGTCGACCCGGCCAATCTGGTGGCCCATTTCGGCCTCGACCAGGTCCGTTATTTCTTCATGCGCGAAGTCTCCTTCGGCCAGGATGGCAGCTATAGCGAAGAGGGTATCGCCACCCGCATCAATGCCGATCTCGCCAACGGTATCGGCAATCTCGCCAGCCGTTCGCTGTCGATGATCGTCAAGAATTGCGATGGCCAGATTCCGGCACCCGGCGCATTCACTGACGAAGACAAGGCGATGCTCGCTTCCGCCGACGGGCTGCTGGCGCTTTGCCGCGAGGAGATGGGCAAGCAGCTCATCCATCGCGCGCTTGCCGCCATCATCGCCGTCGTTTCGGAAACCGACCGCTATTTCGCGTCGCAGGAACCCTGGGCGCTGAAGAAGACCGATCCCGAGCGTATGGGCACCGTGCTTTACGTGACGGCTGAAGTGGTGCGCCAGATCGGCATCCTGTTGCAGCCCTTTATGCCGGGCTCCTGCGAGAAGCTGCTCGACCTCGTTGCGGCGCCGGCTGACAAGCGTGATTTCGCCGCGCTCGGCGAGGCGGGCCGTCTGGTTCCTGGCACACCACTCGAAGCGCCGAAGCCGGTCTTCCCGCGTTACGTCGCGCCGGAAGCGTGAAGGCGACCGCTATGCTGATCGATACCCATTGCCATCTGGATTTTCCCGATTTCGAGGCTGAGCGCGACGATATCATCGCGCGTGCCCATGCCTCCGGCGTCAGCCAGATGGTGACGATCTCGACTCGGGTGCGCCGTCTGCCGGAGCTTTTGAAGATCGCGGAGAAATATCCGTCGGTTTTCTGCTCGGTGGGCACGCATCCGAACAATGCCGACGAGGAACTGGATATTTCCGCTGACGAGCTGGTGCGGCTGGCGGAAAGCCACGACAAGATCGTGGCGATCGGCGAGGCGGGTCTGGATTATTTCTACGATACGCAGAAGCCGGAAGACCAGAAGACCGGCCTCATCCGCCATATCGAGGCGGCGCGGAGGACGAAGCTGCCGCTCGTCATCCACAGCCGCAGCGCTGATGACGACATGGCCGCTATATTGCGCGCCGAAAGCGGGAAGGGCGCCTTTCCCTTCATTCTACATTGCTTTTCCGCCGGTCCTGACCTGGCGAAAACCGGTGTCGAGCTTGGCGGTTACGTGTCGTTTTCCGGCATTCTGACCTTTCCGAAATCGCAGGATATCCGCGATATCGCCGCCACCGTGCCGCTGGACCGGCTGCTCGTTGAAACGGACGCGCCCTATCTTGCGCCGAAGCGCTGGCGGGGCAAACGCAACGAGCCGTCCTATGTGGTCAATACCGCCGAGGTTCTGGCTGAAGTTCATGGCGTTTCCTTCGAACGCATAGCCGAAATCACCACCGAAAATGCCTTCCGCTGCTTTTCCAAGATGACAAGGGTGTAGGCGTGACAAGTTACCGTCGCCGCTTCACGGTTCTCGGATGCGCGTCGTCGCCCGGCGTGCCGCGCATCAACGGCGACTGGGGCGCCTGCGATCCCGAAAACCCGAAGAACCGGCGCACGCGCACGGCCTTCATGGTGGAGCAGATCGGCCCGGATGGCGGCAAGACCACCGTCGTCATCGACACCGGCCCGGATTTTCGCGAGCAGATGATCGCCGCAAAGGTGGAGGCGGTGGATGCCGTGCTTTACACCCATGCCCATGCCGACCATCTGCACGGCATCGATGATCTGCGTATCTATTTCGCCCTTCAGCAAGGCCGTATCCCTATCTATGCCGACCCCGTCACCATGGCGCGCATAAAGGACGGTTTCGCCTATTGCCTGGAAACACCGCCCGGCAGCAGCTATCCGCCGATCGTCGAACCGCGGATCATCGGCGATATCAACGCTCCGGTCGTCATAAACGGGGCAGGCGGGTCGATCCCCTTCAATGTGCATATGCAGCAGCATGGCGACGTGCATTCGCTTGGCTTCCGCATTGGTGACGTCGCCTATTGCACCGATGTCAGCGATTTTCCGGCGGAAAGCCTGCCCAGGCTTGCCGGCCTCGATGTCCTCGTCATCGACGCGCTGCAGCACCGTTATCACCCCAGCCATCTTTCGCTGGAACAGGCGCTCGGCTGGATCGAGACATTCGCCCCCAAACGGGCGATCTTGACCCATATGCATATTCCGCTCGATTATGACACGGTGATGCGTGAGACGCCGGACCACGTTGAGCCGGCTTACGACCAGATGCGTTTCGAAGTCGAGATCGAAACGCCCTGAGCCTGTCTTGCGAAAGTGGTTTCCGCTTGGGGACCAGGACATGCCTTGGAGCAACAAAGGAAAGGCGCGTCGCGCTTTGACGCCGCCTGAAAAGGAATAGCATGTCGACCAGGCCTTTCCGTGCACCCAGTATGGCGAGCTTCTTCGACAATCTGCGCGCCAGCCGGTTGCGCGCCATGTTCCGGCGCGGTGAACTTGGGCTGGTGGTCCTCGCCGTCTTCATCGGTATTGCGGCGGGCCTTCTGGTGGCGCTGATCGGGGCCTTGAGCACGGCGCTGCATGTGCTCGTCTTCGGCGTCGAGCGGCTGAGCAGCAGCGACCTGTCCGGGTGGATCGTGCTCGCCGGGCCGATCATCGGCGGCATCGTGCTCGGCCTCATCATCTTCATCCTGTCGAAGACGCGCAAGAAACCCATGGTCGACCCGATCGAGGCGAATGCGCTGCATGGCGGCCGCCTGTCGCTGACGGACAGCATCATCGTCTGCGTGCAGAACATCGTTTCCAATGGTTTCGGCGCTTCCGTCGGGCTGGAGGCGGGTTATACGCAGATCGCCAGCGGCGTCGCCTCCAAGATCGGCATCAAGCTGAAGCTGAGGCGAGGGGACATGCGCATCCTCGTCGGCTGTGGCGCTGCGGGTGCGATCGCCGCGGCCTTCAACGCGCCTCTGACGGGGGCGTTCTACGCCATCGAACTCATCATTGGCACCTATACGGTCGTGACGCTTGCGCCGCTCATCGTCTCTGCATTGGTTGCGACCACCGTCATCGGGCTTATCGGCGGCCACGGCATCTCGATCGATATTGTCGACGCCAGCCGGGTAACGCCGGCGGATTATGTGCCCGCCATCTTCCTCGGCGTCGTTTGCGCCGCCATCGGCATCGTGCTGATGCAGGCGGTATCTTTCATCGAGGAAACGGCGCGCAAGAGTGCGATTCCCGGCTGGCTGCGTCCCACCATCGGCGGTGTGTTTGTCGGCGGGCTGGCGCTGATTTCGCCGCAGGTACTGTCGAGCGGCCATGGCGCGCTGCATCTTAATATCGATACCGAATTGACGATCTACGGGCTGGCCGGGTTGTTCCTTTTGAAGGCGGCGGCCAGCGCCATTTCCATCGGTTCGAATTTCCGCGGCGGCCTGTTTTTCGCTTCGCTGTTCATGGGCTCGCTGCTCGGCAAGATCTTCGCGCTTTGCGCACCCTATATCGGCTACGGTTCGACGGCGCCCATCGTTTATGCCGTGATCGGCATGAGCGCCTTTGCCGCCGCCATCATTGGCGGACCGCTGACGATGACGTTTCTGGCGCTGGAATTGACCGGCGACTTCCAGATCACGGCGCTTGTGCTGGCCGCCGTCATCACCACCTCGCTGGTGGTGCGCACCACCTTCGGTTACTCCTTCGCGACCTGGCGTTTTCACCTGCGCGGCGAGAGCATTCGCAGCGCCCATGATATCGGCTGGATCCGCGACCTGACGGTGGGCAAGATGATGCGCGCCGATATACGCAAGGCCAATGTCAGCATGGGGCTTCCGGCCTTCAAGGAGAAGTTCCCGCTCGGTTCGACGCAACGGGTGATCATGACCCATGATGACGGGCGATATGCCGGCATCGTGCTCGTGCCGGAAATCTATGCCGACCCGATGGATCGCGACCCCAGCAAGATCAGCCTCGAAACCTATCTGCACTACAAGAGCGATATATTGCTGCCGAACATGAATGCCCGTCAGGCAGCCGCAGCCTTCGACGCGGCGGAAAGCGAAGCGCTGGTCGTCGTCAATGACAAGATCGAAAACCGTCCCGTCGGCCTTCTTACTGAAAGCCACACGCTGAGGCGTTATAGTGAAGAGCTCGATCTGAGGCGCCGGGAGGCTTCCGGAGAGCTCTAAATCACATTATAAAACTATCATTATATATTGATTTATATTAAGTTATTTATATTCCTTGTCTCAAATTTACTCCGAAGTTTTTCAAGGGTAGGGCTTAGTCGTTGACATGCTCAATATATCCATTATTCTGGATATATGGATAACATTAGTGCAATAACAGCGCTCAGCGCTCTCGCCCAATCCACCCGGCTGGAAACCTTCCGGCGTCTCGTGCAGCACGAGCCAGACGGCATTCCGGCCGGTGAGCTTGCGCGCCTCATCGACGTTCCGCAGAACACGATGTCGGCGCATCTTGCCACGCTTGCGCGGGCAGGGCTGGTCAAGAGCGAGCGGCAAAGCCGGTCGATCATCTATCGCGCCGACCTCGAGGGGCTGCGCGCGCTGACCCTGTTTCTGCTGAAGGATTGCTGCGGCGGAGCGACCGAGCTTTGCGCTCCGTTGATCGCCGAACTCACACCCTGCTGCTGCGCGGAGGCGGAGGCGTGATGAGCGCCATCAGGCCAACGATCTAACCACGGACCAACACCATGACCGAAAAGATCTACAACGTCCTCTTTCTGTGCACCGGCAATTCCGCCCGTTCCATTCTTGCCGAATCCATTCTCGCCAAGGAAGGTGAGGGGCGGTTCAATGCCTATTCGGCCGGCAGCCAGCCGAAGGGAAAAGTGAACCCTCACGCCCTGAAGGAACTGGCGGCGCTGGGTTATCCGTCGAGCGGTTTCACCTCGAAGAGCTGGGACGAGTTTGCCGGACCCGATGCGCCGCAGATGGACTTCATCTTCACGGTGTGTGACAGCGCCGCCGGCGAAGCCTGCCCCGTCTGGATCGGCCATCCGATGACGGCCCATTGGGGGATCGAGGATCCCGCAGCCATCGTCGGCTCGGAGGTTGAGATTCAACGCGCCTTCGCTCAGGCCGCCCGTTTCCTCAAGAACAGGATCACGGCTTTCGTCAGCCTGCCGCTGCAATCCATCGACCGCATGGCGCTCGAAACGAGGCTGCATAATATCGGTGCCATGGAAGGCGCAACGGCGCCGCAGGGAAACCCCGCCTGATGTCTGTCTTCGAACGTTATCTGACCGTCTGGGTGTTTCTGTGCATCATCGTCGGTGTTGCGCTCGGCCATCTGATGCCCGGCCTCTTTCAGCTCATTGCCGCGGCCGAGATCGCCAGGGTGAATATTCCGGTCGCGGTGCTGATCTGGCTTATGATCATTCCGATGCTGCTGAAAATCGATTTTCGCTCTCTTTCGCAGGTCGGCGCATTCTGGCGCGGCATCGGCGTGACCCTGTTCATCAACTGGGCCGTCAAGCCGTTCTCGATGGCGATATTGGGCTGGTTTTTTATCGGCTGGCTGTTCCGCCCGTATCTTCCGGCACAGCAGATCGATTCCTATATCGCAGGGCTGATCATCCTTGCCGCTGCGCCATGCACCGCCATGGTCTTCGTCTGGAGCAATCTTACCCGCGGGGAGCCGCTGTTCACGCTGTCGCAGGTCGCACTCAACGATGCGATCATGGTCGTGGCGTTTGCGCCGATCGTCGGTCTGCTGCTTGGCCTTTCGGCCATCACCGTTCCGTGGGACACGCTCATTCTCTCTGTTGCGCTTTATATTGTCGTGCCGGTCATCCTCGCGCAGCTCATTAGGAGCCGGCTCATGGCTAACGGCACAGCGATACTGGATCGTTTTCTCGCAAGGCTGCAGCCGGTCTCGCTGGTGGCGCTGCTTGCGACGCTGGTTCTTCTTTTCGCCTTTCAGGGGGAGCAGATTATCGCCCAGCCGGCCGTCATCGGCCTGCTCGCCATCCCGATCCTGATTCAGGTCTACCTGAATTCGGGGCTTGCCTATCTTCTCAACCGGATGACCGGTGAAAGGCACTGCGTTGCCGGCCCATCGGCTCTGATCGGCGCCAGCAACTTTTTCGAACTTGCGGTCGCGGCCGCCATCAGCCTGTTCGGCCTTCAGTCCGGTGCGGCGCTGGCAACCGTCGTCGGCGTCCTCATCGAAGTCCCGGTCATGCTTTCGGTCGTCTGGATCGTGAACCGCTCGAAGGACTGGTATGAGGCTGCGCCCGCTGTTTCCCGAACGATACTGACAGAAAGGCAATGAGCATGGACGCCACGATCTATCACAACCCGTCCTGCGGGACTTCCCGCAACACGCTGGCGCTGATCCGCGCGGCGGGGATCGAACCGACCGTGATCGAATATCTGCAGCAGCCGCCAACGCGCGAATACCTTGCAAGGATGATCTCCGATGCGGGCCTGAGCGTGCGCGGGGCCATACGGGTGAAGGGGACACCCTATGCCGAACTTGGTCTCGACAATACGGATCTGAGCGACGATCAGCTGCTCGATGCGATGATCCAAACGCCGATCCTGATAAATCGCCCCTTCGTCGTGACGCCGCTCGGCACCAGGCTTGCCCGACCTTCCGAAGCCGTGCTGGATATATTGCCCGACACTTTCAAGGGGCCGTTCTTCAAGGAGGATGGTGAGCAGGTTCTCGACGGGGAAGGAAAACGCATTGCCTGATACGTTCCCCGCATTGCAGGCCCAGCATCTGCACGGAATTGATCCGGATGCGCTGCGTCCGGCTTTCTCAACCCACAGGCCGCGCATCCTGATCCTCTATGGCTCGCTGCGTGAGGTTTCCTATAGCCGTCTGCTTGCTTTCGAAGCCGGACGGCTGCTCGAACGGCTCGGATGCGAGGTTCGGATATTCGATCCGAAAGGCCTGCCTTTGCCCGATGAAGCGCCATCCAGCCATGCCAAGGTGCAGGAACTGCGCGATCTCTCACAATGGTCGGAAGGACAGGTGTGGGTAAGCCCGGAACGCCATGGGGCGATGACCGGCATCATGAAAGCGCAGATCGACTGGATTCCGCTGGCAGTCGGATCGGTCCGGCCGACGCAGGGCAAGACGCTAGCCATCATGGAAGTATCCGGCGGCAGCCAGTCCTTCAACGCCGTGAACCAGATGCGTATTCTCGGCAGATGGATGCGGATGATCACCATTCCCAATCAGTCCTCGGTGGCCAGAGCTTATCAGGAATTCGACGCGGACGGTCGGATGAAGCCATCATCCTATTACGACCGCGTGGTGGATGTCTGCGAGGAACTGGTAAAATTCACGCTGCTGACGCGTGACGCTTCAAGCTATCTGACAGACCGATACAGTGAACGTAAAGAACAGGCGGACGAGCTTGAAAAGCGTGTTTCGCTGAAATCGATCTGACAAATCAGCCTGGAAAACACATAAAGCTGGCAATCTTCCATGCCCAAAAGCAAAGTCCAGACCACATTTTAGTTCCATAATCTATCTTATGCGATCTTCGTTTGTAAGGGCTATTTAGTAATGCGACACTTGGGCCAGTTAGAGATGCGACAGTCTCGCCTCTCGACGCACTGGTCAATGTCAACGTCGGGAGCAAGGATGCGACGATGTTCAGCCTGACCGCGGTCAGGAGCGTTCGGAGTCGTCATGTCTTGTTTAATCACCATGTCGCAGAAAGAATTGCATCGCCTCGAATTTATCCAGAAGATCCGTGACGGACGACTGAGCGTTGTCCAGGCTGCAGAACAGCTCGGCCTTAGTCGAAGTCAGGTTCATCGGCTGCTGCAGGCTTATGACCAGGATGGCACGGCCGGCCTTGTTTCGAAGAAACGATCACAGCCGAGCAACCGGCGCCAAAGCGAGGAATTTCGCACTGGTCGCGAACAGCAACGCAGCAAGGGCGGCCCTCGCCGCACCGGTCAGACGGATCATATGTTCGGCATTCGCGACGGCAGCACGGCAAACGGCTATCAAAAGCGGGGCCGCAAGCCGGTCCGGTCGGGGGCTGATTGTCGGGGCAAGTGTCGCATTTCTAACGGGCCAGCGGCGCCGCATCTCTAATCAGCTTTGACATCATTTGTGGCGAAAGGCGGCTTTCGGTTCGCCCTTTTTGGCGGGCCAGTATCACAGCCGTAATTGGAGTTCCCGTGCGCCATCCTCATTTAAGGACCGCACGCGATAGCGACGCTGGCAAGCGTACCGGCATGTGCGTGGCTGATCGGGGCTCGGCGATTTAACGTTCGGTCGCAAGTCACATGGATTAAATAGCTCCCCGCGGTGTTCTCTTGGTTACGACCAAGTACTCACAAGGGAGCCTGCACCGTGAAATATTCCTGTTCCATTCCTTTCCTGATGGCGGCATTGGCCTGCACTCCGGTGTCCGCCAGTCCATTCTCGTCTGCCGCCGGGCGCTATCGCATCGATCCCGCATCCCATATCGGATTTTCAATTGCCCAGGTTGCCGGTCCGGGAATAAAGGGCGCCATTCTCGATATATCCGGCCGCTTCGACATCGATCCGGACCAACCGTCCAAGTCTTACGTGGAAATCAGCTTGAAGCCGTCCAGCGTCAAGACCGGGCAAGAGCGGGTGGAAAACTTCCTGAAATCCAGCGCGGTTTTTAATATTGCCGCTTATCCGCAGATCGTGTTTCGCTCCAGCCGGGTCACTCAGGATGGACCACGCAGCGCGGTGGTCGAAGGCATATTGACGGCCAAAGGCATATCCCGACCCGAGACCTTTCACGCGACATTTGTTGAACAGCAAAAGGGATCGGTCACCTTCCATGTCACCGGCAATGTTCCCCGCCTGCCCTATGGCATGGGCGTCGGGGTGCCGCTCTATTCGAATACGGTGGCGTTCGACATCGATCTGAAGGGTGTCAGATAATAAAAAGCCGCAGGCGCATCAAAAAATCAGCGAGGCGGGAATAAATTCCGCTGACCGGTGTTCTATCCAATATCGGGCGCGTTGTCCG
The DNA here is from genome assembly GCA_017744915.1 of Agrobacterium tumefaciens. Classification (GTDB taxonomy): domain Bacteria; phylum Pseudomonadota; class Alphaproteobacteria; order Rhizobiales; family Rhizobiaceae; genus Agrobacterium; species Agrobacterium tumefaciens_I. The sequence goes on along the minus strand of JAGIAH010000004.1, from coordinate 199,962 downwards.
ATCGGTTATTTCAAAGGACTATAACATGCGTGCACATCATTTCGTTCTGGTCGGCGCTCTGGCGTTCGCCTCCACTGCCGCCCTTGCCGACCCCTATGCCGGTGGCGCGGTGGTTGAAAAGGCGACGGCCAAGGGCACTATCCTGACCGACGCCAAAGGCATGACGCTTTATACATTCGACAATGACGGCGATTCCTCGTCGGCCTGTTATGATGGCTGCGCGAAAAAGTGGCCGCCCCTCGCCGCCTTGAAAACCGATAAGCCGGACGGTGACTACAAACCGATTGCCCGCAAAGACGGCACGATGCAGTGGTCGCATGACGGAAAGCCGCTTTATCGCTGGCAGATGGACAAGAAACCCGGCGACATCACAGGCGATGGCGTCGGCGGCGTTTGGCACGTTGCCAAGGAGTAACTCCAATGCCGGACTTTCTGGACGAGATGACAAGTTGCATACCGGCGCTCCGACGTTACGCGAATGCGCTGACGCATGATCGTGACACGGCCGACGATCTTGTCCAGGACTGTCTGGAAAGAGCGATCCGCAAAAAGGCACTATGGCGGCCGCAGGGGCCGTTGCGGCCCTGGTTGTATCGGGTGCTTGTCAATGTCTACCGCAACAATCTGCGCGGCAGCAAACGCCGACCCCAGCAAATTCCGATTGACGACGCTGCGGAACAACTGGTGGTTCCGGCGGCGCAGACGGGTCGGGTCGCCCTTGCGGAAATGGCCCGCGCCATTGAAAAACTGTCCGGCGAACACCGGGAGGCGCTGCTTCTCGTCGTTGTCGAAGGCTTCAGTTATGCGGAAGCCGCAAATATTCTTGAAATTCCCCTTGGCACACTGATGTCCCGTCTGGGGCGAGCCCGAACGGCGCTTGCCCGCATGACCCAGGAAGACCAGCCAAATCTCAAGGTGATAAAATGACCGGTAGCGAGCCACAGATAACCGAAACCGATCTGCTCTCTTATGTCGATGGCCAGCTTGAAGACCAGAGGCTTGATGCCGTTCGCGCCCACCTCGCCTCCAATCCGGCCGATGCACGCAAGGTCAAGATGTGGCAGCAGCAGAATGCGACGCTGACGGCGCTTTATGGTCCTCTCGACACCAATGTTTTGCCCGATCGTCTCGATGTATACCGCATTGACCGGCGTGTGCGATCACAGCGCGCAGATTGGCGCAACATGGCAGCGGCGGCCGTCCTTGTTCTTGCCGTCGGCCTGACGGGCGGCTGGTTCGGGCGTGGGTTTGTATCCGGGGTTGCCGAACCTGCTTCCATCGTGGCGGATGCAGCGCAGGCACATAAGCTGTTTGCGAGCGACGTTCTGCATCCTGTGGAGGTTCGCGCCGATAGCGAAGATGCTCAGAACCTGCCGAAATGGCTCTCGAAGCGGCTGGACCGTAAGATCAACATCCCGGATCTCACCCGTCACGGCCTGTCCCTCGTTGGGGGGCGTATGCTCCCCGGTTCCGAAGGCCCCGCCGCCCAGCTTATGTATGAGGACAAAGGCGGGCAGCGTGTCACGCTTTACATCGTTGCTACGGCCGACTCGAACGACAGCGCCATGCGGCGCTCCAGTGTCGGTTCGCTGAAAACAGTGTCCTGGGACGACGAAATGATCCGTTGCGCCCTGGTCGGCAATCTGCCGTTCGATCGAATGGACGCCATCGCCAAAGACACCTATCAACAGCTGAGTTGAACGATGCAATATTCTGGCGACAATTCCGAGAGCGCTCCGGTTGTTGGACGCAGCTGGCGCAACGCGCCCTCCTCCTTTGGGCTGGTGGCGATCGCCTTCCATTGGACGATCGCTGTCCTTTTCGTGGCGCAGCTTGCGCTGGGATATCTGATGAGCCGTGACAGCATCGATCCGGTTCTTCAGTTCAATCTTTTTCAGTATCACAAGTCGATTGGATTTCTGGTGCTGGCTCTTGCTGTGCCACGTTGCATCTGGTCGGTTTTCAGCAGGAGGCCGCGGGCTATCGAGGGTGAAAGTCCGGTTTCGAGGTTCGCCGCGCGGGCCGCTCATGCGGCGTTGCTGTTCCTGACCCTGGCCGTTCCCCTCGCCGGGTGGGCGGTGGCGTCGACCTCTCCCTTGCAGATCCCCAGTTACGTCTTTGATCTCGTCGTCATTCCGGGGTTGCCCATGGCGATCTCCGATCAGGCCGAGGCCTTCTGGAGTGACGTTCACGCCACCCTCGCCTATCTCGCCGCCCTTATCGTATTCCTGCATGTGATGGCGGCGCTGTGGCACCATTTCATCCGCAGAGATCCGACCCTTCGTCGCATGCTTCCCCTTACAGAAGCCACGGATAACAGCCGCCGGGAAATCTCCTCCGGACAATAGGGAGACGATCGAAGAGTTGCGTAAAAGCTGCAGGCGCAACCTGTTTCAGCCACAGCCTACGGGATGACTCCCTTTTGGGAGCATCATTTGTTATCGTCGCCCGCGAAGAGCATTGGCGCATTGAGGTAGACTTTGCCTAAGTAATCACCGGTCTCAATCCAGTTTCACCCGCATCGCCGGATAGCCGCAGGCTGTCGGCGTATGATCATGTTCATCGGGTGGTGGCAAGAGACCGGTTTGGCATCGTCAAATGTGCCCTGTGCAGCGCCGCTGTCTCAGCTCTTCACCACCCAGAACATCGCCATGCCGTTCCCGCAAGGGTTTCTCCTGCACCATCTTGGTGGACTTCCAGACGGAAGACCAAGACGCTATGTGCAATTTACTTCGGGTCCAATGGACCATCACGCCACGAGTGGCGCCCCAGCCCTGGCTTGCCTGTAACGGATGCGGTGAGCTGAGGGCATTTCAGGCCAGCGGCAAGATCCGGCTCAATGCCAATGGCCGCAAACTCGATGCCTGGCTCATCTACAGATGCCTGACCTGTGACAAAAGCTGGAACCGGCCAATCTTCGAGCGGCAGAATGTTCGCGACATAAGCCCTGCCGTTCTGGAGGCGCTGCAGTCCAACGATCCGCAATGGATAAGAGCCGAGACCTTCAACCTCGAGGCGTTGAGACGCAAGTCGCAGCGTATCGATGAGTTTCCGGAGTTCGATATCGAGAAAAAGATACGGGTCGAACCTCCCGACTGGGCCGCGGCCGAGATCGATCTGACGGTTCCGTTTTCGGCCGGCATACGCCTCGATCGCTTGCTGGCTTCCGAACTGGGGCTTTCACGCTCGCTGCTGCAGAAGCTTCATGATGGCGGCCAGATACGGGCGCAATCCGACCTTTTGCGGCGGCGTCTCAGGAACGGCACACGGATCGTGATCGAGTGCCGCGACGGGCTTGATCGGGAGCGGTTCTGGAAACCCGCGACGACCGGCCTCTAAGGGTAGCGCGGGGGTCTGCATGTTCAGGCCCTCGCCTTGCCGCATCGATGCGGTTCAGCCAGTCAATGGAATAGACCTTTTTCCATTCATCAGGCTTGCGGAACGAAGAGGAATGGTAAAAAAATCGCGCCGTCTAACGAGGGTATTCAGCGGAATGAAAAGCGCTTCTTACATCGCATGGGTGGTCATCGCGGCGATGTCCGCCTCAACGGAAGCAGCTAGCGCCGGGTCGAAGGATCACCATTGGTTGAAGGATCCGGCGAGCCAATGTGCATTCGTCCTGCCGGCCTCGATGACCGAGGGACCGGCCTTCTGGACAGGTGCCTGTATCGACGGAAAGGCGTCCGGCATCGGCATGCTCCGTCGCCGGGATGGCGGTCGCGCCGGGGCAGCTTTCCTCGGTAAAATGAAAAACGGCCTTCCTGATATCGGTGTCGTCGATCTTGGTGACGGATATCGGGCGGGTAGGTTCAGCAACGGCGATATTGGTGGCGAGGCTGAGCTTGAGCCCCAGGTGCGGATCGATGCGTTTCGTATCGCAGCTGACGCTGCAAGGCAGGTCAGCGCCAAATACGCTGCGGAGAAGAATGAAGCCTCCGCTCAGCTCTATGGTACCATGGCGGAAACCCTTGAAACTCAGATCGAATAGACAGCCCCTGCCCGGCGACGTCATCGACAGGTGGTGAAAAGCTCTGGCCATTTCAGGCAAAAACTTTAAGCTCATCCGCCGGACACAGATTGCCGAGAACCATCAGATTTTCAGTTCAAATCATCAGGGAGAAAGCACACTATGAGCCTGCGTATCAACGATATTGCCCCCGACTTCACCGCAGAGACCACCCATGGCCCGGTGCATTTTCACGACTGGATCGGCGACGGCTGGGCGGTGCTGTTTTCGCATCCGAAAAATTTCACGCCGGTCTGCACGACGGAACTGGGTGCCATGGGCGGCCTGCAGCCGGAATTCGAAAAGCGTGGCGTCAAGATCATCGGCATTTCGGTCGATCCGGTCGAAAGCCATGAAAAATGGAAGAACGATATCCGCACCGCGACCGGCTTCAATGTCGACTACCCGCTGATCGGCGACAAGGACCTGAAAGTTGCCAAGCTCTATGACATGCTGCCGGCGGGTGCGGGCGAGAGTTCCGAAGGCCGCACGCCTGCCGATAACGCCACCGTGCGCTCGGTCTTCGTCATCGGTCCGGACAAGAAAATCAAGCTGGTCCTCACCTACCCGATGACCACCGGCCGCAATTTCGAGGAAATTCTTCGCGCCATCGATTCCATCCAGCTCACCTCCAAACATCAGGTGGCGACGCCCGCCAACTGGAAACAGGGCGAGGATGTCATCATCACCGCCGCCGTCTCCAACGAAGACGCGATTGCCCGTTTTGGTTCCTACGACACGGTTCTTCCCTATCTGCGCAAGACGAAGCAGCCCGGCTGATCCGAAACCTGTGATGGGGCGGTGAAAACATCATCGCCCCAGTCACCGCACGTCTCATGGCTTTATGATCCCGCCATGATAGTCAAGTCGGTACGTTTCGACATGTCCCCGGTAGATGCGCTCGACACCGGTGAAGGACTCGAATTCACCAGCATTCGTATCGACATAGATCAGATTCTCCACCGGGTGGGTAAAGCCGCCGAGAAAGCGGCCTTCCCGATAAAGCGTGGAAAGCGACCGCTGAATGACCATGCCGGCCGTCGTGCCGTCGATCATATCAGGCCTGAGAATACGGCCGTAATAACTCATCGCCCACACCGCGGTTCCCTGGTGCCAGACGACCTCCTGGCCGATGAAATCGGTTCCCCCGAAATAGCTGTCGATATAATGCCAGTCTCCGTCGCGATAACCGAGATCGTGCGATCCCTGACGCGTGGGGGTCGCAGATTTATCGCCGCCGCCGACATATGTTGCAGACTTGGCTTGCACGATAAACTCCTCCAACATTGACCCTCTCCACGATCAAGAACATAAAGTGAACATAGACGGTTTTCGCGATCGTCGCAAGCATCCTCCTGCGCGACGTCGAGCCGCTATTTCAGCGCTGACGGGCTTGGTAATTGCGGCGTTTGCGCTTAGAAGCTTGGCAGGAATTATCCCAAAAGAGTGCTCATGCCGCAAAACCCACAAATCTATGTCGATGCCGATGCCTGCCCCGTGAAGCCGGAAATTCTCAAGGTGGCGGAGCGGCATGGGCTGGAAGTGACCTTCGTTGCCAATTCTGGTCTGCGCCCGTCGCGCGATCCTATGGTGAAAAACGTCATAGTATCCGCCGGTTTCGATGCGGCGGATGACTGGATTGCCGATCATGCCGGTGAGAACGATATCGTCATCACCGCCGATGTGCCGCTCGCCGGCCGCTGTGTCGCCAAGGGTGCGCTGGTCACGGGACCGACGGGTCGCGTCTTTGATCAGTCGAATATCGGGATGGCGACGGCGATGCGTGATCTTGGCGCCCATCTGCGCGAAACCGGTGAAAGCAAGGGATATAACGCTGCATTTTCACCGCGCGACCGCTCTGCCTTTCTGGAGACGCTTGACCGTTTTTGTCGCCGTGTCAAAAAGTGATACCGCAAGCAGAAAGGCGCAGCCCATGACCCCGGCCAATCCGAAAAGCCCAACCAGTCCCAGGAAGCCGGCCAGCCGCAGGGGCAATGCCTATCGCCGCCATCGGCCTTTCGTCCTCGCATTTCTCGCCGGTGCCCTTGGTCTTGCGCTGGCGCTTGCCTTTGCGCCCTCCCTGGCAATCGAGATCGCGGCCGTTTTGTTTTTCCTGACGTATCTGACGCTGGTTGCGTTTCGCCTGCCACAGCTGACGGCACAGCATCTGAAGGCCTATGCCGATAGCGACGATCTGCCGGCAATCGCCATCATCGCCGTAACGTTGCTTGCGGTCGGTGTTGCCGTGGTGTCGCTGTTTCAGGCGCTCAACCACACGGGCGAGACGATCTGGACGCTGCTCATCGCCTTCGCCTCGGTGATCTTCGGCTGGCTGACGATCCACACCATGACTGCCCTGCATTATGCCCATCTTTACTGGCGGCCGGCCATGGTGGACGGCAAGCCCTTGCATCGCGGCGGCATGGAGTTTCCCGCGACGAAGGAGCCCTGCGGTTACGACTTCCTCTATTTCGCTGTGGTGATCGGCATGACGGCGCAGACATCGGATGTGGGGATAACCACCACCGCCATGCGCAAGGTCACATTGCTTCACTCCATCGTTTCTTTTTTCTTCAACACGGTTCTGGTGGCAGCGGCGGTCAATGCCGCAGTCTCGCTCGCCGGCTGAACCGGAATTTTTCTTAAGGGAATGGCTTCATGAACATCATTTCGCAGAATACGGCCTTTGGCGGCATGCAGGGCGTATTTTCGCACCAATCCGAAACGCTCAAAAGCGAGATGACCTTTGCGGTCTATGTGCCGCCGAAGGCGATCCATGAGCCCTGCCCGGTTGTCTGGTATCTCTCTGGCCTCACCTGCACCCATGCCAATGTCATGGAAAAGGGCGAATATCGCCGCATGGCATCAGAATTGGGCTTGATCGTCGTCTGCCCGGACACCAGCCCGCGCGGCAACGACGTGCCGGATGAGCTGACCAACTGGCAGATGGGCAAGGGCGCCGGTTTTTATCTCGACGCTACCGAGGAGCCGTGGTCGGAGCACTACCGGATGTACAGCTATGTGACGGAAGAGCTGCCTGCCCTCGTCGGCCAGCATTTCCGCGCGGATATGAGCCGTCAGGCCATTTTCGGCCATTCGATGGGTGGCCATGGTGCGATGACGATCGCGCTGAAGAACCCCGAGCGCTTCAAGAGCTGCTCCGCCTTCGCGCCGATCGTCGCCCCCTCTTCCGCTGACTGGTCGGAACCGGCGCTGGAGAAATATCTTGGTGCGGATCGGGCCGCATGGCGCCAATACGACGCCTGCTCGCTGGTCGAGGATGGCGCACGGTTCCCCGAATTCCTGATCGATCAGGGCAAGGCCGATAGTTTCCTTGAAAAAGGCCTGCGCCCATGGCTGTTCGAAGAGGCGATCAAGGGCACGGATATCGGCCTGACGCTGCGCATGCACGATCGCTACGACCACTCCTATTATTTCATCTCCACCTTCATGGATGACCATCTGAAGTGGCACGCCGAGCGGCTTGGCTGAGGATGGAGAAACAGGCCGGCGGCGCCTTGTCAGCGCCGCCGTTTCCGTCTTGATCCAGCATCACGGGATGCGGGCGATGACCTTGATCTCGAAATCGAAACCGGCGAGCCAGTTGACGCCGATGGCGGTCCAGTTCGGATAAGGCGATTTGCTGAAAATCTCCTGCTTGACGGTCATGATCGTTCCGAACTGGTTTTCCGGGTCCGTATGGAACGTCGTTACATCAACGATGTCGTCGAAGGTGCACCCTGCGGCTGCAAGTGTCGCCTTGAGATTTTCAAAGGCCAGCCGGACCTGCTGTTCAAAATCGGGTTCCGGCGTTCCATCGGCACGGCTGCCGACCTGGCCGGAGACGAAAAGAAGGTCACCGGATCGAATGGCGGCCGAATAGCCGTGTTCTTCGTAAAGCGCGTGCCTGTTGGCCGGGAAAATTGCTTCGCGTTCAGTCATTTCGCATCTCTCTTTATGGCTGAGTGGCAGTGGACGGGCGAAGCATGCTTGCTAGCTTCGGACGTCATTTGACATACGTTACGTATGCGAGATAGTGACGTACGTAGCGTATGTCAATTCAGATACGCAATGTATGTGAATTCCACTGCATCGAGATGCAATTTTCAGAGCGTGCGATTTACAAGATAAATAGGGATGGATGGATGTCGCGCTCCCGCATTCCCTGTTGCTTACGGAAACAATGCCGTCGCAAGCGTGGTCGGGCCGGGCCGGCTGAGCCTGAACTCGCGGATCACCCGTTCGGCGACGCCATAGGCGAGTTCCTGTTCGATCGATTGATTGTCGAAGCTGACGACGGTCGCGGTGAATTTGGCTTCGGCGATCACCTCGCCTGTCGCCACGGCGGCGGCACGAACGATGACCTTTGCGGATGCCCTCTCCCCGAACAGGAAGGGACCACGTGTGACAGATGCGAGACGGATGGTCAGCACCACGCGCGGTCTGGTCTCGCCACGCGCGGTCGTCTTGATCGCATTCTGCACCTGCGCATGGATGGACTGCATCAGTGCCGGCGCGACATCCGGGCGTGCGGCGACAAATGCGCCGCGCACATCGTAAAGCAGCCGGTCGGCGTTCGTCGCTTCCGGTTCCAGCCTGAAAGACATGAGCGTGAAACACGCCAGCACAAGAATGCCAAGGCGTTTCAGCATGGTGGTCATGATCAGCGGCTCCCCTAACGTGAGGTAGCCGCATATTCGACGATCAGGGTTAGAAAAGCGTTAAGAGGCGCTCTTCAGTGACTCCAGAACATGGAGTGCTGCACGCATGTCGATGAGCCTGACAGCGCGGCGTTCCAGCGCTTCTTCGTCCTCACCCCATTGCTCGGCGGTCCAGTCCTCGTCCAGGTGGGCGAGCGCCCAGGCCTCTTCCAGCGTCAGCTCGCCTTCCGCCAATGCCAGCGCCAGAATGGCGGAGCCGGTCAGAGACGTCATGGTGTGAAGCGCGGCGAGCGCAATCGGCGTATCGTATTTCTTCAGCGTAACCGCGAAGGCGGCAATCGCCTCACGCGGCTGGTCGCGATGCATGACACCTTCGACGAGGATGAAGCGGGCGCCGAGCACATTGGCGGCCCAGTCCAGCACCGGATCCCAATGGTCCGTCTGCCGCGCAACCAGCGCCTCCGGATCGCCAGCGCGGTAGCACAGGAGATCGGAGGAGGAAAAACGGAGAATATCCTCGAAAACCGCCTGCGTGTCATTGGCAACGCCGTCGATGGCGGTGTTCACGTGCCGAGATACGGGCATGACCACCGGGTTCACCACTTCCTTCTGTGCATCCCACTCATCGCGAAGCAGGTTGGCAAGCGCCTGTGTCGGCACGACCAGCGGCTTCTTGGCGGGGGTGCGCAGCGGCTTGCCGTCGAGCAGGATGGTAAAACCGCCCTCCTCCGCCTCGGCGACGGTCACATCCTTGTAGAACCGTTTCGGCAAGGGCTTCTGCATCTGGATTTGCGCGCGCAGGATCGGATCGGGATGGCTGAGGCCTTCCGAAAGGTCGTTCAGGAGATCACGCATGGCACATCCTCATCAGTCGGATAGAAAGGGTCATTCGGAAGTATCGGCCGGAACATAGGCCGGGATTTCCCGCGGATGGCTGACAACCGCGTCGGCGCCTGCCTTCCAGAGTTCATCGACCGAGGCGTAACCCCAGGCGACGCCGATGGCTTTTGCGCCGGCAGCCTTGGCCATCTGCATGTCATAGATCGCGTCACCGATGACGATAGTATCGGCCGGAACCATGCCGGTTTCATGGCAGCATTCCATCACCATGGCCGGGTGCGGCTTGGAGGGGCAATCATCCGCCGTGCGCGAAACGATGAAGTGCTCGGCAAAGCCGTGGCTTTCGAGAATTTGGGTAAGTCCGCGCCGACCCTTGCCGGTGACTGCGCCGATCAGCACGTCATCCCGTTTCGATAACGTATCGATCAGCGTGGCGATGCCGTCGAAGAGCGGCGTCGTCATCTCGGGACGCTCGCGTATGGGGTGGTAAACCTCCCGGTAACGCTGCGTCATCGCCTGCGCCTCGTCATCCACATGTGTCTTGCCGAGCATGCGGGCGATGGCGATATCGAGCGTCAGTCCGATGATCGCCTTGGTCTGCGCAATATCAGGTCGTGGCTTTCCGAAATAGGCGAAAGTATCAGACATGACGGCATGGATCAGGCCGGCGCTATCGACCAGAGTGCCGTCGCAATCGAAAAGGACGAGTTTCATCGGCTGTCAGTCTTCCCTATCACCATCGGCCACGTCGAGACCGAGCAGGTTCCAAGTCTGCACCATGTGCGGCGGCAAGGGCGCGCTGACACGAAGCCGTCCGCCGTTGGGATGCGGTATGTCGATATGGCGCGCATGCAGGTGCAGGCGCTTCTGGATACCACCCGGGAAATCCCAGTTCGGGTCGTCGATATAATATTTCGGATCGCCGATGATCGGATGGCCCATATGCAGCGCATGCACGCGAAGCTGGTGGGTGCGGCCGGTATAGGGTTCCATTTCCAGCCAGGCGAGGTTCTGCGCGGCGGTATCGATGACGCGATAATAGGAAACGGCGTGATCGGCCCCCTCCTCACCGTGCTTGGCGATGCGCATGCGGTCGCCATCCATCGTCTGTTCCTTGACCAGCCAGGTGGAAATCTTGTCCTGATGTTTGCGTGGCACGCCCTTGACCAGAGCCCAATAGGTCTTCTTGGTATCGCGTTCGCGGAAGGCCGCCGTCAATTTCTGCGCGGCACCCCGGGTGCGGGCAACCACCAGCACGCCCGACGTATCCCGGTCGAGGCGATGCACCAGACGCGGCTTTTCGCCCTTCTGGTTGGTCCAGGCCTCCAGCAGCCCGTCAATGTGACGGTTGACGCCGGAACCGCCCTGCACGGCAATGCCGGCCGGCTTGTTGAACACGAAGACCTTGTCGTCCTCATGCAGCAGCATGCGCGCCAGAAGCTCGCCGTCTTCGGAATGTTTGAGATCCTTCGAGCCGATCGGACCGGTTTTGGTCTTCATATCGGAATCGACCGGCGGTACGCGCACCATCTGTCCCGGCTGCACCCGTGCATCCGTCTTCACCCGGCCGCCATCCACACGCACCTGGCCGGAGCGCAGCAGCTTCTGCAACTGCCCGAAACCAAGTCCCGGATAGTGAATCTTGAACCAGCGATCGAGGCGCATACCGGCCTCGTCGGCCTCGACCTTGATATGCTCGATACCTGCCATGAAATTTCCAGTCTCTCTGTATTTGATCGCGCGCTCTGTTCTTCGGCGCGCCGTTTGGATCAAGCCTTTAGAACAAGTTGCGGCCCAAGGCCAGCCCGACAAAAACCGCGGCGATGGAAACCACAAGACTTGCAAGAACGTAAAAGGCCGAAAGGCCAAGCGCACCGCGCTCGAAAAGCGCCACTGCATCGAGCGAGAAGGATGAAAAGGTGGTGAAACCACCGAGCACGCCGGTGACGAGAAACAGGCGCATCTCCATTGACGCGTTCAACCGCCTTGCGACAAGCTCGACCAGCAGGCCGATCAGGAAAGACCCCACCACATTCACCGCAAGCGTTCCCCAGGGAAAATTCGGCCCAGCCAATCGCATGCTCCAGACGCCGACCAGATAGCGGAACACGGAACCGATTGCGCCGCCTGTGGCGACAAGAGCGATATTGATCATGGGGATGTGTCTCCGGGGAAATTGCCGGACCGGGCAGTCCGAGGCATTTCTAGACCATGGGAACCGCTGGCGAAACCCCTTTGGCCGGCCCTTTTGGTCGTTAAAATATGATTAAATTGCATGCCCGCGATTTAGCCTTCCAACAAGGCCTGAATGCTAATCTGTCGTTTTAAGGGTCGGCGAAGATTGCCGGGGGTTGAATGACACAGGTTCTTTCCGTTTCTGCGAATACGGCAGCCTATGCGCTGGAAGCCGTGAAGCCGTCGCAGCGCGTTCCGCGCAAGAGCGAGGTCGAAGATGCCATTCATGAATTGGCGCGCAACGCCGAACGTGGGGATGACTTCCAGCTTCGCGGCATGATGACCGTGATCAAGCCACCGGCCCTGACGCTCTATTTCCTCACCGTTGCCAGCCAGCGCAACGAACCGCAGGCGACACTGGAGCAGGCCGTGGAGGCCTACGAGGAAAACAACTCGACATCGGAATATAAAAATAATCTTATAGATCAAATTGATATGTAGATATTTTAATTTCATTTCTCGTTTCTTCACCCTGTCGTTCGGGCGTTCGCGTTCAGCTTGGTGTCAGCTTGGTTTTCTAGATATTTTTGACCGAGTTCCGGAAAATCACGATGGTGGCGCCATCGTCCCCTTTTCCATCACGGCGCTGAAAAACAAATACAATATATCGAAAATCTTGCGGCTACCGGATTTGTGATGCGTTCCGGTAGCCGCTTTTCGTCGATCAATTATGCTGATGATCGTTGCCGCCCTTGGCTGCGCCTGCAGAGAGCACGATCTCGACCTTGCCGGCCTTTTCGAAGATCAGCGTCACCGGCACCTTGTCGCCCTCGGCAAAGGGCTTCTTTACTTCGAAGAACATCATGTGCAGGCCGCCGGGCTTCAGCTCCACCGTCTGGCCGGCGGGAATGACGATACCCTCATCCAGTTTGCGCATCTTCATGACGTCGTTGACCATGGCCATCTCATGGATTTCGGCACGGCCAGCGGCGGAGGATTCGACGCCAATCAGCTTGTCGTCGCTGGAACCGGTATTCTTGATCGTCACATAACCGCCGCCCACGGGCTGGCCCGGCAGCATGGCCTTGGTCGCGCCGCCCGAAACTTCGAGGCTGCCGGCCTTCACGACATCCATATCCATGCTCATGCTTGAATGATCATGCCCGCCCGCATGTGCCTTGGCAGCGACCTTGATCGTTGGCGCCGGGCTTTTCAGCGAATGCGGATCAACGCCGGCGGCGGCGACCTCATCCCAGGATACCTTGCCCTTGTCGCCGCACAGCTGTGTAACCTTGAAAGGCAGCTCCTGCCCTGCTTCGATGCCGGAAATTTTACCCTGCACGGCGAAGGTGTCGTAAAATTCGTCCGGCAGGTTGCCGCCCTTCCAGCGGATTTCGACCGGCCCGCTTTTGACGTCCTTGCCGTGGTTCTTATACGCCTTCTGGTAGTCGCCCTTGATGACTTCCAGCTCCCAGCCGGCCTTCGGCTGCGGCTTGGCGGAAATGAAGCCTTCCGGCAGCTTGATCTGCACTTCCGTGGTGGCGAGCCCGCCATCGCAGCCATGCGGCACCTGAAGTGCGGCGACCACCGTGCTGTCCTGTTCGGCCGTGCCCTCAACGAAGGTGGCGTGGGCGAAGGCCTGTGCGGTCGAAACCGAGGCGACGAAGAGAGTGCAGGTGATGATCTTGGTGGTTTTCATTTGCTTGTCCCCGCGACTGCGGCCCCCTGGACCCGTGCAGTCGCTCCGTGCCGCCCGCAGGCGGCGTTGATACCGTAAACGAAAGTCAGACGGACAGGGATGGCGGGCCGCGCGCGGCGGGTTTCTGGATCGTCAGGACCGAGCGGAAGCTCCATTCAGCGGACAGGCGATTGTCGAGCCAGGCGAATTCGGTCTTCAGCCAGCTTTCCGTATCGGGCATCGGCAGAAGAATGGACGAGGCCAGCAGGCACGCCTCGCAAAAGAGGATGGCATCGCTCGAATGGGCCGGGCCGTCCTTGGTGTGGGCGGTACCCTCCCCATTGGCGTGGCCGAGGCAGATCTCGGCAAAAGTGCCATCCGGCAGCCGGTAGCTCTCATCAAGGGCAACGTCCGGGGTGGTGGCGAGCGCCGGCTTGTGGGCAAAACCGAGCGACAACATCAGGGTCGCGCAGAAAATGCGAAGCATCTTCTCCAGTCCCGTCACCCGTCTGTTTCGATTTGCGTCCATGGCCTCATGCGATATCCCGCTTTCCTGCCGATTTCAAAGGGGAATTTTGCCGCAGGCTTGATAGTTGCAAGGGAACAATCGGCGCAAGGCGGCATTGTCCCGCTGGAACCACCGTTTCAACGGAGATTCGACATGCCAGCCAAATCGAAAGCCCAGCAGAAAGCCGCCGGTGCTGCACTGGCGGCCAAACGCGGTGAGATGAAGAAATCCAGTTTAAAAGGTGCTTCAAAAAACATGGAGAAGTCCATGACAGAAAAGGAACTTGATGATTTCGCTTCGACGAAATACAAGGGTCTTCCAGAGAAAAAATCCGACTGACGAGACCCCTCGATCCTCATTTCCCCGGAACAAGCCCGAGGGTGTATGGAAGCAACCTCGCAAGCGCTCGGGATTCACCATGGCGCAGATGGAGCAAAAATCTGCTCATATGCGTCATTTGGTCCTTGCCAACAGCAGGTCTTCGCAGATAATGAGCGTCGCATCATCGTTGGGAGAAGCCGCTTCACTGCGGTGCCGAAGGAGCAACCGCCCCGGAAACTCTCAGGCAAAAGGACCAGCGATGACGACGGAACTCTGGAGAGAAGCCACCTTTTCAAAGGACGGCTCGCCGAAGGGATAACAATCTCAGGCGACGAGGACAGAGGGGGCTCTTGAACCGGCGCTTTTGCGCCATGACCTGAGCCCGCGCGATCTTTCGCGCAACCCTGGAGGCGTCCTTGGACGATACCGCCGAGCTTCAAATCACGCCGCTGCATTCCCTGCATCTTTCGCTTGGCGCCCGCATGGTGCCGTTTGCCGGTTACGACATGCCGGTGCAATATCCGGCCGGTGTGCTGAAAGAACATCTTCAGACACGCAACTCCGCCGGTCTGTTCGACGTGTCCCATATGGGTCAGGTGATCGTGAAGGCGAAGTCCGGCAAGAATGAAGATGCCGCACTTGCGCTTGAGAAGCTGGTTCCGGTTGACATTCTTGGCCTCAAGGAAGGCCGTCAGCGCTACGGTTTCTTCACCGACAAAAATGGCGGCATCCTTGACGACCTGATGATCACCAATCGTGGCGACCATCTTTTCGTCGTCGTCAACGCCGCCTGCAAGGACGCCGATGTCGCCCATATGAAGGCGCATCTTTCAGACGCTTGCGAGATCACCCTTCTCAATGACCGCGCCCTGATCGCGCTGCAGGGACCGCGTGCCGAAGAGGTGCTGGCCGAGCTGTGGACCGGCGTTTCCGAAATGAAGTTCATGGACGTGCAGGAAGTGCCGCTGCATGATGTGCCCTGTATTGTCTCCCGCTCCGGTTATTCCGGCGAAGACGGTTTTGAAATCTCCGTGCCGGCCGACAAGGCGGAAGAGATCGCCAGGGCCCTGCTCGAACATCCCGATTGCGAAGCCATCGGGCTTGGCGCACGCGACAGCCTTCGCCTCGAAGCCGGTCTTTGTCTTTATGGCAACGATATCGACACCACGACCTCCCCCATCGAAGCCTCGCTCGAATGGGCGATCCAGAAGGCGCGCCGCGCCGGTGGCGATCGCGAGGGCGGCTTTCCGGGGGCGGAACGCATTCTGCGCGAACTCAAGGATGGCACATCGCGCCGCCGTGTCGGCCTGAAGCCAGAAGGCAAAGCCCCAGTGCGCGGCCATTCGAAGCTTTTCGCGGATGCCGAAGGCAAGACGGAAATCGGTGAAGTGACCTCCGGCGGTTTCGGCCCCTCGGTCGAAGGTCCGGTCGCCATGGGTTATGTGCCTGTTTCCCACGCTGCTCCCGGTACGGCGATCTTCGCGGAAGTGCGCGGCAAATACCTGCCCGTCACCGTCGCCGCCCTGCCCTTCATCAAGCCCACCTACAAACGATAATCCTCATTCCATCTCCGGAGAGAATACGATGCTGAAATTTACCGCAGAACACGAATGGCTGAAGTTCGAAGGCGATGTCGCCACCGTTGGCATCACCAGCCACGCCGCCGAACAGCTTGGCGATCTCGTTTTTGTCGAATTGCCGGAAGTGGGCGCCACCTTCTCCAAGGATGGCGAGGCTGCAACCGTTGAATCCGTCAAGGCGGCTTCCGATGTCTATTGTCCGCTGGATGGCGAAGTGGTCGAGATCAACCAGGCCATCGTTGATGATCCCTCGCTGGTCAATTCCGACCCGCAGGGTGCCGGCTGGTTCTTCAAGCTCAAGCTTTCCAATGCGGCGGATGCCGATACGCTGCTCGATGAAGCAGCCTACAAGGAGCTGATCGCGTAATGACGACGCCCACCGAATTCCATTTCACCGACTACCAGCCTTATGATTTCGCCAATCGGCGTCACATCGGGCCGTCGCCGTCGGAAATGGCGGAGATGCTGAAGGTCGTCGGCTATAAGAGCCTCGACGCACTGATCGACGCCACCGTTCCCTCCTCCATCCGCCAGAAGGTGCCGCTCACCTGGGGTGCTGCGCTGACCGAACGCGAGGCGCTGGATCGTCTTCGCGAGACGGCCAACAAGAACCAGGTCCTGACCTCGCTGATCGGCCAGGGCTATTACGGCACGATCACGCCGCCGGTCATCCAGCGCAACATTCTGGAAAACCCGGCCTGGTACACGGCCTATACGCCCTACCAGCCGGAAATCAGCCAGGGCCGTCTCGAGGCGCTGCTGAACTACCAGACCATGGTCTGCGATCTGACCGGTCTCGATGTCGCCAATGCATCGCTGCTCGATGAAGCGACGGCCGCCGCCGAAGCGATGGCCATGTGCCAGCGCGTCGCCAAGTCAAAGGCGACAACCTTCTTTGTCGATGCCAACTGCCACCCGCAGACGATTGCGTTGATCGAAACCCGCGCGGCCCCGCTCGGCTGGAAAGTGATCGTCGGCAATCCCTTCACCGATCTCGATCCGGTCGACGTGTTCGGCGCGATCTTCCAGTATCCCGGTACCCACGGCCATGTCAGCGATTTCTCCGGCCTGATCTCCCGCCTGCACCAGACAGGCGCGATTGCCGCCGTCGCTGCCGATCTTCTGGCGCTGACGCTCTTAAAGTCTCCCGGTGAAATGGGCGCGGATATCGCCATCGGCACCTCGCAGCGTTTCGGTGTTCCGGTCGGTTACGGCGGTCCGCATGCGGCTTACATGGCCGTGAAGGATGCGCACAAGCGCTCCATGCCCGGCCGTCTCGTTGGCGTTTCCGTCGATGCACGCGGCAACCGCGCCTATCGCCTGTCGCTGCAGACCCGTGAACAGCATATCCGCCGCGAGAAGGCGACGTCGAACATCTGCACCGCGCAGGTGCTGCTCGCCGTCATGGCTTCGATGTATGGCGTTTTCCACGGCCCGCAGGGCATCAAGGCGATTGCCCAGCAGACCCACCAGAAGGCCGTATTGATGGCCAAGGGTCTGGAGAAGCTTGGCTACACCATCGAGCCGGAGACCTTCTTCGACACCATCACCGTCGAAGTCGGCCATATGCAGGGTGTCATCCTGCGTTCGGCCGTGGCGGAAGGCGTGAACCTGCGCAAGGTCGGCGCGACCAAGATCGGCATGAGCCTTGACGAGCGCACCCGCCCGGCAACGCTTGAGGCTGTCTGGCGCGCCTTCGGCGGCAATTTCTCGATCTCGGATTTCGAACCGGAATATCGTCTGCCGAAGGAACTGCTGCGTACCAGCCAGTACATGACGCATCCGATCTTCCACATGAACCGTGCCGAAAGCGAGATGACCCGTTACATCCGCCGCCTTTCGGATCGTGATCTGGCGCTCGACCGTTCGATGATCCCGCTCGGTTCGTGCACCATGAAACTGAACGCGACTGCGGAAATGCTGCCGATCACCTGGCCGGAATTTTCCGATATCCATCCCTTCGTGCCGGCCAACCAGGCGCTCGGTTACAAGGAGATGATCGATGATCTTTCCGAAAAGCTGTGCTCGGTCACCGGTTATGATGCCTTCTCCATGCAGCCGAATTCCGGCGCGCAGGGGGAATATGCGGGCCTTCTGACCATCCGCAACTATCACCTCGCCAATGGCGATACGCATCGCGATATCTGCCTCATTCCGACTTCCGCGCATGGCACCAACCCGGCCTCGGCGCAGATGGCAGGCATGAAGGTAGTACCGGTGAAGGCACGCGATAACGGCGACGTCGATATCGATGATTTCCGTGCAAAAGCAGAGCAGTATGCGGAAAACCTCTCGTGCTGCATGATCACCTATCCGTCCACCCACGGCGTGTTCGAGGAGACGGTTCGCGAGATATGCGAGATCACCCACAAGCATGGCGGACAGGTCTATCTCGACGGCGCCAACATGAACGCCATGGTCGGCCTTGCCCGTCCCGGCGATATCGGTTCCGACGTTTCGCACCTCAACCTGCACAAGACCTTCTGCATCCCGCATGGCGGCGGTGGACCGGGCATGGGCCCGATCGGCGTCAAGGCGCATCTGGCGCCTCACCTTCCCGGCCATCCGGCGACGGACGGTCGTGAGGGTGCGGTTTCGGCAGCACCTTTCGGCTCGCCGTCGATCCTGCCGATCTCCTGGAGCTATTGCCTGATGATGGGTGGCGAAGGGCTGACGCAGGCGACCAAGGTGGCGATCCTCAACGCCAACTACATCGCCGAACGGCTGAAGGGCGCTTACGACGTGCTCTACAAGTCCGAGACCGGTCGTGTGGCGCATGAATGCATCATCGACACCCGACCGCTCGCGGACAGCTGCGGCGTGACGGTGGACGATGTGGCAAAGCGCCTCGTCGATTGCGGCTTCCACGCGCCGACAATGAGCTGGCCGGTGGCCGGCACGCTGATGATCGAGCCGACGGAATCCGAAACCAAGGCGGAAATCGACCGTTTCTGCGATGCCATGCTGGCGATCCGCGAGGAAGCCCGCGACATCGAGGAAGGTCGTGCGGACAAGATCAACAATCCGCTGAAAAACGCGCCCCACACGGTGGAAGACCTGGTCGGCGAATGGGATCGTCCCTATAGCCGCGAAAAGGGCTGCTTCCCGCCCGGCGCCTTCCGCATCGACAAGTACTGGTCTCCGGTCAACCGCATCGACAATGTCTATGGCGACCGCAACCTCATCTGCACCTGCCCGCCGATGGAAGCTTACGCCGAAGCGGCTGAATAAGGCATTCGACTGACGAAACAGACAGAAGAGGCCCGGAGCGATCCGGGCCTTTGTCATTCAAGCGCGATGGGTCGGATATCAAAAACGACGAAACAGGATTGATCGCCATCCGCTCCATGCTAAACCGTGTCATGAGGTCCGTGACAAGGAGTGTAGATGCGTCTGATCTGCCTGAATGGCTGGGGTGGGAATCTCCATGACGAGCTTGTTCCCTATCTCTCCTCATCCGACCCCGATATTCTGTGTCTGCAGGAAGTGGTGCATACGCCAATCGCCAATGAGGATTGGCTGATCTATCGCGACCACGGCATAGACCTGCCGCAAAGAGCGAATTTCCTTCGGGATGTCGCAGATGCCCTGCCCGATCATGTGGCGATATTCTGTCCGGCGGCGCAGGGTGACCTCTGGCACGGCGAGATGCGGTATCCCTCACAATGGGGACTGGCGACCTTCGTGCGCAAATCCATTGCCGTGATTGCGCAGGCACAGGGTTTCGTTCACGGCGCCTTTTCAGCGGATGGATACGGCGATCATCCGAGATCGCGCACTGCCCATGCCATTCGTGTTTTCGATTTCAGTACCGGCCGCCCGACCGTTATCGCCCATATGCATGGCCTGCGGGACATTGAGGGCAAACACGATACCCCCGCGCGGCAGGCGCAGGCAAAACGCCTCGTCCAATTGGTCAGGACCGTCGCGGAAGAAGGTGACCGTGTCATCGTCTGCGGTGATTTCAACGTTCTGCCGGAGAGCGAGACTTTCGCCGTGCTGAAAGAACTCGACCTTGTCGAGCTGGTTACGACGCGCGGCTTTACCGACACACGAACCTCCCATTATGCCAAGCAGAACCGCTATGCGGATTATATGCTGGTCAATCCGTCCGTGCAGATCCACCACTTCGATGTGGTGAGACAGCCGGAAGTCTCGGATCATCGTCCGCTTTTGCTCGAATTCAGTTGAGACGCCGGTTTTCCACCGGCATCATTCAGGTCGGCCGAAGGCGGTCAGCGCACCAGGCGGATATCGCTCGTCACCACCGTTTTTCCGGTCCTGCCGTCCCTGTCGGTGGTGCGTAGCCGCAAACCATTGTCACCGACCTTCTCGATGGTCATGGCGGCAACGCGGTCACCGTTGACATCTCGGTGCCAGCGGACAGTGAGATTGATCGCATTACCCCGGCGATTGCCGGCGAGCGCCGAAGGGCGGCCGGAAGGGCCCGTATAGGTGCCGCTGTAACGCTCGCCGCTGGCAGCCAGATCGGCGGCGATGGCGCGTTTTACCACGACAAGGCCCCGGCAGGTGCCCGACATACGCAAGGCTGCCGCCTCTGCGTCGGTACTGAGTGTGCAATTGACCTTGATTGGCGGCATGCCGATGCGGGTGATCACCGTTCCCCTGCCCGTCCATGTACCTTCCAGCGACGAAAGGAACCCGCTCTCGTCGGCAAGTACGGGATTTACGGCAAGCAGGCTTGCGAAAGATAAGATAATGGCGGTCTTCGATTTCATGGCGATCTTCCGGTGCGATTTGGTGGAAGGTAACTCGAAGATTGCGGAAAATGTTCCTGATGCGGTTTTCCGGTCGGTGACACCATTGCCGGGCAATCATTTTGTCTTTGTCGTGCAACCAAATGCCCATAGACATGGTTTGGACGCTTGGCGGCGATTTCATGCCGGTATCAGACATATTGTGAGACATATTTTTCGGAGCTTATTTCATGACGACCATCGGCGTTTCGGCACCACAGGCCAACCTTCCCTCCGGTGGCCTGCCACGCAGCGATTTTTCCGACCGCACGCTTTTTGCACTGGCGGCGCTGAACTTCTTTCTGGCCGATGCGCGGGACGGGCTTGGGCCGTTTCTCGATGCGTTTTTGGCCACCAATGGCTGGTCGTCACTTTCCCTTGGCCTGATCGCGACGGTCGGCGGTCTGGTCGGTCTTCTGGCGACGCCGCTTTGCGGCGCGCTTGTTGATGGCACGGCATGGAAACGGACGCTGATCGCGGTGCCTGTCGTTCTGGTGACGA
The DNA here is from genome assembly GCA_017744915.1 of Agrobacterium tumefaciens. GTDB lineage: Bacteria > Pseudomonadota > Alphaproteobacteria > Rhizobiales > Rhizobiaceae > Agrobacterium > Agrobacterium tumefaciens_I. Next base: position 178,935 of record JAGIAH010000004.1, on the reverse strand, counting down.
TCGGCGCGCTGATAACGCTTATCTTTCCCGATGTATGGATCGTCTGGACCGGTCAAATCATGACCGCCGTCGTTGGTGCGGTGGTCGGCCCGGCGCTTGCCGGGCTCACGCTCGGTCTCGTTGGCGAACGGCTGTTTTCCCGGCAGATTTCGCGAAACGAGTTCTGGAACCACGGCGGCAACTTCGCATCGCTCTTCGCGACATATGTCGCCGTTTCCTTCTTCGGCCTCAATGGCGTCATCGGCCTGATGCTGCTTACGGCGGCGGGTGCGCTTGTCGCCACGGCCGCGATCGACCCTGACAGGATCGACCACAAGGTTGCGCGCGGCCTTGCCGAAGACAGGGGCGAACCCGTCCCGTCCGGCATCAATGTGCTGTTTCACGAACGCGGACTGATCCTGCTCGCCGTCATCCTGCTCATCTTCCATTTCGGCAATGCGCCGATGGGCAGGCTTCTGGCCCAGGATTTTGCCATCGAATTGCAGACGCCGTTCCGCACGACCGCCATCATCACCGGCGTCGCACAGTTCGCCATGATCTTTGTCGCCGCCATGGCGCCATGGCTCATCCGCCGCTTCGGCCTTGCTACGATTTTCCTCGTTGCGCTCGCGGCCTTGCCGATCCGTGGTTTTCTTGCATCCGCCTTTACCGATTTCTGGGTGATTTTTCCGGTGCAATTTCTCGATGGTATCGGCGCCGGTCTGTTAGGGATCGTGACGCCGGTGGCGGCCGAGCGGATCCTGAAAGGCACCGGGCGGTTCAATGTCGGTCTCGCCAGCGTGATGATGGTACAGGGTATCGGGGCTTCGTTCAGCAACGTCGTTGCGGGCTGGCTGGTGACGAAAGGCGGTTATGCCCTGTCACATCTGGTGGGCGGCGGCATTGCAGCGATCGCGATTGCCCTTTTCCTTGTTTACCGGCACGAGATCGCGCCGAAGCAGAATGATGAAATGGAGGCCTGGACGGCGAGCAAATAAAAAGGAGGCCTTTCGGCCTCCTTCAAAAACATCCGTGCGGCCTCTTATTCAGCCGACGAAAGCACGTTCGATCACGAATTCGGCGGGCTTGTTGTTGGCGCCCTCGGTCAGGCCGGCTTTTTCAAGCAGCTCCTTGGTGTCCTTCAGCATGGCCGAGGAACCGCAGATCATGCCGCGATCGATGGCGGGATCGAGTGCCGGCACGCCGAGATCGGCAAACAGCTTGCCGTTTTCGATCAGCGTGGTGATGCGGCCCTGGAAGGGGTAATCCTCGCGGGTGACGGTTGCATAATGCTTGAGCTTGTCGCCCACGATCTCGTTCAGGAATTCGTGGTTGCGGATTTCCTCGACCAGATCGAAGCCATATTTCAGCTCGGCGACATCGCGGCAGGTATGGGTGAGGATGACCTCTTCGAACTTTTCATAGGTCTCGGGATCGCGGATCAGGCTCGCGAAGGGCGCGATGCCGGTGCCGGTCGAGAACATGTAAAGCCTTCTGCCGGGCGTCAGTGCATCCAGAACCAGCGTGCCTGTCGGCTTCTTGCGCATCAGGACGGTATCGCCGGGCTTGATCGCCTGGAGATGCGAGGTCAGCGGGCCATTCGGAACCTTGATCGAGAAGAACTCCAGTTCCTCGTCCCAGGCGGGGCTGGCGATGGAATAGGCGCGATAGATCGGCTTTTCGCCGACCATCAGGCCGATCATGGCGAATTCGCCGGAACGGAAACGGAAGCCGGCCGGACGCGTCATGCGGAAACGGAACAGGTGGTCCGTATAGTGCTCCACCGACAAAACCGTCTCGGCGTAAACACCGTCCGGTATCTTGATCGCGAAATCTTCCGTCTTGGCTGGCGCGTTCATTTCAGGTTCCGTCCATTCTCATCGGTAAGCGACATTCTCCAACCGGGCAATTATACCATTTTTGCCGAAGTTTGAAGGCATGAGAATGTCAATACTGCCATGTGCGTAGGAAATATGTATTTAAAACTCATATTTCCGCGCAACGTGTCATTGCGACGCACGACGACGCCAGCTATAGGCCTCGCCACCCGCCGCCGGTCGGGCCGTCGGCTGGTAATAGACCGGGATTTCCGGCAGGCGATTTTCGGACAGGCGGCGGATCGCCGTGCCGTTCGTCACCGCAAAGCTGGTAAAGCCGGTGCGCAGCATCAGCGGCACCTGGTCGATCAGCACGTCGCCGACCGCCCTCACCTCACCGGCAAAGCCGAGACGGCTGCGCAGCAGCGAAGCGTGGCTGAAACCACGGCCGTCATTGAATGCCGGAAAGCTCACGGCCACAAGGTCGATACGGTCGAGATAAGGCCCGAGCCGGGTGACATCGTCAGCCGGCGAAATCAGCACACCAAGGCCGATATCGTTGCTTTCGGCGGCGCGAACCAGGAAATCGGCGAGCGGCAACACCGGCTTCTGATCCGCCCCGGCCTTCACTTCTTCCGTTTCGATGACCCAGGGATCGTTTTCCACAAAGCCGTCGCGGTTCCAGATTTTCGTCATATCCATCTCCTCAGGCGGCTTCAGCGGCGGAACCGTAGAGCGCATCCTTGAAGGGCTGCGGTCCGACGCGACGATAGGCTTCGAGGAAGTTCTCTTCCTTCGAAAGGCGCAAGCCCAGATAGGTGTCGACGATGGTCTCGATGGCGTCGGTGACCTTTTCCGGCTCGAAACCACGGCCGATGATCTCACCGATCGAGGTATTTTCGTCACCCGATCCGCCAAGCGTGATCTGGTAGAGTTCCGCGCCCTTCTTTTCCACGCCCAAGAGGCCGATATGGCCGACATGGTGGTGGCCGCAGGCATTGATGCAGCCGGAAATCTTGATCTTCAACTCACCGATTTCCGCCTGACGCTCCGGCGCGCCAAAGCGGGTAGAGATTTCCTGCGCCACCGGAATGGAGCGTGCATTGGCAAGCGCGCAATAGTCCAGCCCGGGACAGGCAATGATATCGGTGATCAGCCCGGCATTGGCGGTGGCAAGACCGGCGCCTACCAGCGCACGATAAACAGGTTCGAGATCGGCCAGCGCCACATGCGGCAGGATGATGTTCTGCTCATGGCTGATGCGGATTTCGTCAAAAGCATATTCCGCGGCGATATCGGCGACGAGTTCCATCTGCTCGTCGGTCGCGTCACCCGGAATGCCGCCGATCGGCTTCAGCGAAATCGTCACCATGCCGTAGTCGGGGTGCTTGTGCGGCTTGACGTTCTGCTCGACAAAACGGGCAAAACCTTCGTCGGCCCGCTTCCAGCGCGCCAGGCTTTCCCAACCTTCCGGCCGGTCCGTCAGCGCCGGCGGGGCGAAATAGGTGGTGATGGCGGCAATATCCGCATCCGGCAGCTTCAATTCGGTGTTTTTCAGCTCGGCGAATTCCACCTCGACCTGACGGGCCAGTTCTTCCGCGCCGGTCTCATGCACGAGGATCTTGATGCGCGCCTTATATTTGTTATCGCGGCGGCCGTGCAGGTTATAAACGCGCATGACTGCCGTGGTGTAGGACAAAAGGTCCTCTTCCGGCAGGAAGTCGCGGATCTTCTTGGCGATCATTGGCGTGCGCCCCTGCCCGCCGCCGACATAAACGGCAAAACCGATCTCGCCCTTGTCGTTCTTTTTCAGATGCAGGCCGATATCGTGAACCTGAATGGCGGCGCGGTCGCGCTCTGCCCCCGTCACCGCGATCTTGAATTTGCGCGGAAGGAAGGAGAACTCGGGATGCACGGAAGACCACTGACGCAGGATTTCCGCATAGGGACGCGGATCCGCGACTTCGTCTGCCGCAGCACCGGCGAAGTGATCGGCGGTCACGTTGCGAATGCAGTTGCCAGACGTCTGCAGCGCATGCATTTCCACGCTTGCCAGTTCGGAAAGGATATCCGGCGTGTCCGAGAGGCGCGGCCAGTTGTACTGGATGTTCTGGCGGGTGGTGAAGTGGCCGTAACCCCGGTCATATTTACGGGCGATATGGGCCAGCATCCGCATCTGCTTGGAATTCAGCGTACCGTAGGGAATGGCGACGCGCAGCATATAGGCATGCAGCTGAAGATAAACGCCATTCATCAGGCGCAGCGGCTTGAACGCGTCCTCGGCCAGCTCACCGGACAGCCGGCGCTCGACCTGATCGCGAAACTGCGCCACGCGGCCTTCAACAAATGCGTGATCGAACTCGTCGTAACGGTACATATTCTTCCTCAGACTGCGATAAATGCTGCATCGGCCGGCTTGTAACCGGCGGCATAGTGCATGGTCGGGCCGGCCGCGCGGATGCGCTCGCGAAGACGCGTCGGCCAAAGCTTGCCATTCTCCTCCACGACGTCGATGAGAGCGACGTCAACGACCTTGTTGGCGGAAAAATCGCGCTTGCCGATTTCCTCGAACGAGGCCACGGCCTCCGCATGGCGGGCGACGATCGCGTCCTGCAGCCTCTCGGTCCATTCGCCATTGGCGTCGAGCCACACGGCAATACCGTCGCTCAGGCGATTGGCGGTCAAAACCTTGTCAACCATTCACATACTCCCGTTTGAGGTTCGCTGGCTTGGCTGCAAGCGCAAGCGCCTCGGATCTGTCGAAATTGGCGCCCGCAACCGCATCGCCGATGATGACCATGACCGGGCCGGTCAGCTCATCGCGATGTTCGAGGTCGGGCAGATCGTTCAATGTGCCATGCAGCAGGCGGCGATCCGCGCGGCTGGCATTTTCGATGACGGCGACGGTGGTTTCCACGCCAAGCCCCGCATCGATCAGCCGCTTGGCCACCGAAGCGGCAACGCTGCGGCCCATATAGACGGCAATGGTGGCGCCGGAGACGGCAAGACGCGCCCAGTCGGGCAGGACATCGCCGGTCAGGTCGTGGCCAGTGGTGAAAATCAGCGAAGAAGCGACACCGCGCAGCGTCAGCGGCAATTCGAAATCCGCAGCCGCGGCGAAAGCGGAAGTGATGCCCGGCACGATTTCATAAGCGATGCCGGCCTCGCGCAGCGCTGCCATCTCCTCGCCAGCGCGGCCATAAACCAGCGGATCACCGGATTTGAGGCGCACGACACGTTTGCCTTCCTGGCCGAGACCTACCAGCAGGCGATTGATTTCATTCTGCGATTTGCTGTGGCAGCCCTTGCGCTTGCCGACGGAGAGCCTTTCGGCATCGCGGCGACCCATATCGACAATAGCCTGCGGCACCAGGGCGTCATAAACGATCACATCGGCTTCCATCAGCACGCGTTGGGCGCGCAGCGTCAGCAGATCTTCTGCACCGGGGCCAGCGCCAACCAGCCAGACGCGGCCTTCGCTGCGTTCAGGAGATTGCAGCAGACGGTCAACCGCCTGACGGGCGGACGGCGTATCACCAATCGCGACGGCATCCGCAACCGCGCCAGAGAAGAAGCGACGCCAGAAATTACGCCGCAGGGCGCCCTTCGGCACATTTTCCTCGGCCGCATCGCGATATTGCACGGCAAGACGTGCGAGTTTGCCAAGCGACGGCGACAACATCTGGTCGATGCGGGCGCGGATCATCTGGGCGAGAACCGGTCCCGCCCCTTCCGTGCCGATGGCGACGGCGACGGGTGCGCGGGCGACAAGCGCCGGCGTGAAGAAATCGCAAAATTCCGGCTGATCCACCGCATTGGCGGGGATTTTTTTTGAACGCGCAACGGTGACGATCTCACGGTCCAGCGCCTCGTCGCCGGTGGCGGCGAAGACCAGGGTGGCTCCCTCGAGCAGATGGCCGTCGAAACCCAAAGCACGATGATCGATGCCGTTTTCCTGAAGATAACGCGAAAAATCCGCTTCCGGCTGGTCGGCATAGGCAACGATATGGGCGTTGGTATTGGCGAGCAGCCTCACCTTCGCGAAAGCCTCGTCACCGTTACCGAAGACAGCCACCTGCCGTCCTTCGACCCGGAAGAAAGCGGGGAAGGTTGAAAGGCGGTCGCCAGCAGCGGAAAAATCATGTTCGTTGTGCATTGGACATATATCCCGCATTGCGGTTCAAGATTGAAGAAACAGAAATTCAAGCCTTTCCGGGACCTGGATTTTTATTTCTCGAAGACCCCGGTTTTGGAGGAAAACAAACCGGCAATGATTTTCAGAGCCTTGGCAGGGCTTTAGAATCCCCTCGGAATCCCTTGACAAAGCGGGTGCCCGCGCCGAACAAGGAACGACAATCATCTGTCGATTTCTCCATGCGAAGACCGCTTTTGACTGAAGCGGCACGAAGGATCAGACCCTTGACCAGCCAGACGCTCGCCGCCCGCCTCCTCGATGTCATCGAACACGATATTCTGCCGCTGACGGTGCGCGGCGTCAGCCTGGGCAACAAGGTTTTCGGGGCGGCTATCCTGCGTAAATCCGACCTGTCGCTCGTTGTTGCCGAGACCAATAACGAGCTGGAAAATCCGCTCTGGCATGGCGAAGTGCATACGCTGAAGCGGTTCTACGAACTGGGCGAAAAGCCGAACACCAAGGAGCTGATTTTTCTCTCCACCCACGAACCCTGCACCATGTGCATGTCCGCCATCACCTGGGCCGGTTTCGACAATTTCTACTCCTTCTTCAGCCATGAAGATTCCCGTGACGCTTTCGCCATTCCGCATGACCTGAAGATTCTGAAGGAAGTCTTCGGGCTGGAACCGGGCGGTTATCGCCGCAACAATGCCTTCTGGAATTCTTTCTTCATCGCCGATCTGGTGGAAGGCGAAGACGATCCGCTGAAAAGCACGTTGAAGGCGCAGACGGCCCGCATCAAGGCCGCCTATGACGATCTTTCCACCAGCTACCAGTCATCCAAGAGCGACAACGATATTCCGCTGAATTAGAGCATTTCCGGGAAAAGTGCGTAGTGGTTTTCCGTCCGGACAATGCGTAAAACTAAAAACGAAGGTTTAGACACGATGGAAGCCTCGAAGGATATTTCCCGCCTGATCGAGATCATGGAAGCGCTGCGCCAGCCGGAAACCGGCTGCCCCTGGGATGTCGTGCAGACCTTCGAGACGATCAAGCCCTATACGATCGAAGAGGCCTATGAGGTTGCCGACGCCATCGAGCGCAAGGATATGGACGATCTTTGCGAAGAACTGGGCGATCTTCTCCTGCAGGTGGTTTTCCACGCCCGCATCGCCGAGGAGCGGGGCGAATTCGCCTTTGGGGACGTGGTGCATGCCGTCACCTCGAAGATGATCCGCCGCCATCCGCATGTCTTCGACGTTTCCGATGCCGATACGCCTGACAGCGTCAAGCTGCAATGGGACCAGATCAAGGCCGAGGAAAAACGCGAGCGTGCAGAGCGCCGTGCGCGCCACGGCATCACCGAAGATTTCAAGGCCGGGTTTCTTGGCGGCGTGCAGCGCAGCCAGCCGGCGCTGACGGAAGCTTTAAAGCTGCAGGAACAGGCCGCCCGCGTCGGTTTCGACTGGTCTGACCCGGCCCCCATCCTCGACAAGATCGAGGAGGAAATCGCTGAACTGCGGGAGGCGCTGGCGGAAGGAAAGCCGGAGAAAGTCTCTGATGAACTCGGCGATCTGATCTTTGCGCTGGTCAATATCGGCCGCCACGTCAAAGCCGATCCGGAAAATGCCCTGCGTGGCACCAATACGAAATTCCGCAGGCGTTTCAATCACATCGAGACATCGCTCAGCGACAATGGCGAAACCTTGAAAGAGGCGAGCCTCGAGAGGATGGAAGATTTGTGGCAGGCGGCGAAACGGATCGAGCGATCGCTTGATACGGTTTCGTCCTGACCACTCGGGGTATGCATTAAGACAAGGAGTGCTCAGCGCTTCGAGGATTGTTTATAGAGGCTGAAAACTTCTCCTCCGTCATGCTCGGGCTTGTCCCGAGCATCTGCTGCCTATCGATTTTGAATATCGTGGCAGATCCTCGGGACAAGCCCGAGGATGACGTCGAATGTGACAAAAGCTTGCCATCGTCCGCAGAACGCTCAGCGCTCCCAGTCTTCCCGCTCGCGGATGGTCGTCTTTCCAAGCTTCCGTTCCAGTTCGGCAGCCTGCGCTTCCGAAAGACGTACATCCAGCGCCACCGATCCGTCCTCGTGATCTTCACGGCCGTCGACGATGGAATTGCTGTAGACCCAGGATATCAGCGGCAACTGCTCGACGGAAAGAACCACGGTGGTTTCCGTCAGCACGCCGGACAGGCGCTTTGAAATCTCGTCCATCAGGGCGTCAACGCCCTCGCCCGTGATGGCGGAAACGGCGCGGATATCCGAGCGACCTTCGGCGCGCTGCATGATGGCATCGTGCGCTTCCGGCTCCAGACGGTCGACCTTGTTCCAGACCTCGATGATGCGCTTTTCGGCTTCCTTCTCATCGATCCCGAGATCGTTAAGAATGCGCAGCACATCCGCAGACTGGGCGGCATTATCCGGGTCGGACATGTCGCGCACATGCAGGACGAGATCGGCTTCGAGCACTTCTTCCAGCGTCGCGCGGAAGGCAGCGACCAGATGCGTCGGCAGGTCGGAGATGAAACCGACCGTATCCGACAAAATGACGGTTCGGCCATGCGGCAGTTTCATGCGGCGCAGGGTCGGGTCGAGCGTTGCGAACAGCATGTCTTCGGCCAGAACACCCGCACCGGTGATGCGATTGAACAGCGTCGATTTGCCGGCATTGGTATAACCAACCAGCGCGACGATCGGATGCGGCACCTTGCGGCGCTTGGCGCGATGCAGCTGGCGGGTACGCACCACCTGCTCCAGTTCCTTCTCAAGCTTTACGATGCGATCCTGCAGCAATCGTCTGTCAGCTTCGATCTGCGTTTCACCCGGACCGCCCATGAAACCCGCGCCACCGCGCTGGCGTTCAAGGTGGGTCCAGCTTCGAACGAGACGACCCTTCTGATAGTTCAGATGCGCGAGATCGACCTGAAGAGTGCCCTCCTTTGTGGAGGCGCGGCGGCCGAAGATTTCAAGGATGAGACCCGTGCGGTCGATGACCTTGGCGTTCCACTGTTTTTCGAGATTGCGCTGCTGCACCGGGGTGAGCGGGTGGTCAACAATCACCAGACCGGAATCGGTCTCATCGAGAAGATGGCCGATTTCCTCTATCTTGCCGGTGCCGAACAGGGTCGCGGGCCGCGGCTGGTTGACGGCGACGATAAGCCCCTGGGTCACCTCGAGATCGATGGCAAGCGCCAGCCCTTTTGCTTCCTCGAGCTTGGCTTCCGTGGAACGGCTGGGAGCAGCCGGGGCTGCCGTGGCGTCACGATTTTCGCGCTGCTGCTTGAGGACAGGCACGAGCACGACCGCACGCATGTCGTCGCGGCGCTTTTCCTGCTCCGGAATGATCGATTCGTTCGAGGTGTCGCGTGTTGAAATGGGCTCGGCCTTATCCAGAAAGAATGTTACGGCCGACCGCCTCCCGACGGAGAGCCATGGAGATTAACCTGACGGGATCGGAAATGTTCCCGATCCGGATCAGTCTATTTTGAATATCCGTCAGGGAGCCTGATCAGGCCGCGCCTTCTTCGCTCTCGAACATCTGCATCGGCTGGCCGGGCATGATGGTGGAGATAGCATGCTTGTAGACCAGCTGCGAATGACCATCGCGGCGCAGAAGCACGCAGAAATTGTCGAAGGAGGTGACAACGCCCGTCAGCTTGACGCCGTTGATCAGGAAAATCGTGAGCGAAATCTTTTGCTTACGAACGGTATTGAGGAAGAGATCCTGAAGGTTTTGAGAACGTTCCGCCATGGCGCCGCTTCTTTCTTTTTTGCCGGCAGGGATACCGGAAAATAATCAATCAATAATAAGCCGGCCGAGTCTTGTCCCCCGCTTGGCCGACCTCAAACTCTGGTATCAAATCATGTTCCGTTCCGCAACGGCGAAAACAGTGTGACGACTACGAGTATTGACCCACATTTTCAATTCGGGACAGTCAAAAATATTGTATCGAAACACGGAAAAGTTGTTCCACGTCGCGCACCGCATCGGCGGATGCAAACAGCACGACACGGTCCTTCGCCTTGATTTTCGTACTGCCATCCGGGCGGATCACCACACCGTCGCGGTAGATCGCGCCAATGCGCACGCCATCCGGCATATCGATATCGCGGAAGGACTGGCCGACCAGCGGCGAAGTCTCCAGCGCTTCCGCCTCGATCACCTCTGCAGAGCCGCGCTGCACGGCATAGACCGAACGGATGCGGCCTTTGCGCACATGCTGGAGAACGCGGGAGATCGTCACAGCCCGGGGGTTGATATAGGCATCGAGCCCGAGCGAGCGGGCAACATCATGGAATGACGTACTGTTCAAAAGCGCCAGATTCGATTTGCAGCCGAGCTGCTTGGCGATCACGGCGGCCAGAATATTGGTCTGGTCGTTATTGGTGAGCGTGACGATCAGATCGGCATCCTGGATATCCGCCTGCATCAGAATTTTCTGATCGAGGGCCGAGCCATGCATGACGATGGTGTGGCTGAGCTGTTCGGAAGCGGCAACCGCCCGGTCGCGATCCGCCTCGATAATCTTCACCCGCGTTTTCGGCTGCATCTCCTCGATCTTGCGGGCGACGAAATGGCCGATATTGCCGGCGCCCGCAATCACGATGCGCTGCGCCTCCTGCTCCTCGTGGCCAAAGAGGCTCAATGTGCGGCGGGCGTGCTGGCGCTGGCAGATGACATAGGCAAGGTCACCCACGCGCAACTGCTCTGAGGAATGCGCCACCTTGAGAATGCCATCGCGATAGATACCGACCACGGTGGCGATGAGGTCCGGAAACAGGCTGGAGAGCTGCTGCAGCGGCGTGTTGATGACAGGACAATCTTCCATGCACTCGATGGCCAGCATATAGATCGTATCTTCAGCAAAGCGTACCACGTCGGTAGCGCCCGGAAAGGCGATACGCCGCAGTACCATCTTGCCGACTTCGACTTCCGGGGAAATCGTCACATCGATAGACATGTTCTCGCGGCTGAAGAGATCGGCATATTCCGGTTTCAGATAGCTCTGGTCACGGATGCGGGCAATCTTGGTCGGCACGCTGAAGAGCGCATGCGCCACTTCGCAGGCGACAATATTGATCTCGTCATGCAAGGTTACGGCGATGATCATGTCGGCCTGATCCGCACCGGCCTTGGCCAGCATGTCGGGATGCGCGCCGTGGCCGACATAACCGCGTACATCCAGCGTCTCGGTAATGGCGGTGATCAGCGGCGCAGCCGTATCGATCACCGATACCTCATTATCCTCCCGCGACAATTGTTCGGCGATGCCGTAACCCACCTGCCCTGCGCCGCAAATGATGACTTTCATGCTGTCTCTCTGAAGGAATAATCGGTTACGACGATTGGGCCTTCCTCCCTTATACTCCGAGAGATTTCAGTTTGCGATGCAGTGCCGACCGTTCCATGCCGACAAATTCCGCCGTGCGCGAAATATTGCCGCCGAAGCGGTTGATCTGGGCCATCAGATAATCGCGCTCGAACATTTCACGGGCTTCGCGCAGCGGCAGTGTCATGATGTGCTGGTCGCCCTGCGCCGAAATCTTCGGCAGCATGTCGCCGATATCCGAAGGCAGCATGTCGGCCGAGATCGGCGCTTCGCCGCCTTCGGGACGGGCGAGAATCATCAGCCGCTCGATATTATTGCGCAGCTGGCGGATATTGCCCGGCCAGTCATGCGTCTGGAGAACGGCCATGGCGTCATCGCCGATCTTGCGCGGACGAATGCCGGCCTGTTCTGAAATCTGGCGCATGAACATGTCGACAAGGAACGGAATATCCTCGCGCCGTTCCGAGAGCGCCGGCACCTTGACCGGCACGACGGCGAGACGGTGGTAGAGGTCCTCGCGGAACTGCCCTTCGGCGATCAGGCTTTCGAGGTGATGGGCGGTGGAGGAAATGATGCGTACATCCACCTTCACCCGCTTGCCGCCACCGACACGCTCGAACTGCTGGTCGACCAGCACGCGCAGGATCTTGTTCTGCGTTTCGCGCGGCATCTCGCCCACTTCATCGAGGTAAAGAACGCCACGATGGGCTTCTTCCAGAGCGCCCACCTTGCGGGGCTGCCCGGGCAAGCCTTCCGTGCCGAACAGCGCGATTTCCATGCGATCCGGCGTGATTGTCGCGGCGTTCAGCGCCACGAAGGGACCGCTGGCGCGCGAGGACTTCTTGTGCACCATGCGCGCCACCAGCTCCTTACCGGAACCGGAGGGGCCGAGGATCATGATGCGGCTGTTGGTGGGGGCAACCCTGTCGATGGTCTGGCGCAGCTGCGAAACCGCAAGCGAGGCGCCGACGAGTTCAACCGCGTCACCGGTGCGCTTCTTGAGTTCCTGAACCTCGCGCTTCAGCTTGGAGTTTTCCAGCGCCCGCTCGGCAATCAGTATCAGCCGGTCGGCCTTGAACGGCTTTTCGATGAAATCGAACGCGCCACGCTTGATGGCATTGACGGCGGTTTCGATATTGCCGTGACCGGAAATCATGACGACAGGAATTTCGGGATGGCGGCTCTTGATCTCATCCAGCAACGCCAGACCGTCGAGCTTCGAGCCCTGCATCCAGATGTCCAGAAAGATCAGGCGCGGCACGCGTTCCGAGATGGCGGCTAGCGCACTGTCGCTGTCGAAGGCCATGCGGGTCTCGTGGCCCTCATCGGAAAGAATACCCGCTACGATTTCGCGAATGTCCGCCTCGTCATCCACGACCAGAATATCAGACGCCATATGCTGCTTCCTTGTTATTTTCGCCGCCGACCGCCTCGATATAGGGCAGCAGCACTCGGATCATGGCGCCATGGCCATGGTCGAATTCGGCAGGGGCATCGTGGAGTTCCAGATACCCGCCATGTTCCTCAATGATCTTCTTGACGATGGCCAGACCAAGGCCCGTGCCCTTGTCCCGCATCGTCATATAGGGTTCGAGAATGCGGTGACGGTTCTCCACGGGAAGGCCTCGGCCATTGTCGATGATGTCAGCCACGAAACGCGAATTGGCCTCGTCGAAGGATGCGCGCACCAGGATTTTACCCGGCCGCTTTTCGCCTTCCACCGCCTCAATCGCTTCCGTCGCATTCTTGATGAGATTGCCGAAGGCCTGACCCAGCATGCGGGCATCGAACATACCCTCCAGCGGGATATCGCCCAGTTCCGTCGCGAACTTCGTGTCGGCGGCACTGATTTCCCGGAGGAAGGCCGCATCCTTCAGGATCGACCGCAGGTCCGACTTTTCCTTCGTCGGCTTCGGCATGCGCGCAAAGGCGGAGAATTCGTCCACCATCCGGCCGATATCGCCAACCTGACGGACGATGGTGTCCGTACACTGGTCGAAGACGGCGCGGTCGCTCTCATCGATCTGCTTGCCGAAACGGCGCTTGATGCGCTCGGCGGAAAGCTGGATCGGTGTCAGCGGGTTCTTGATTTCATGCGCGATGCGGCGCGCGACATCCGACCATGCGGTGGAGCGTTGGGCGATGACGAGATCGGTAATGTCGTCGAGGGTGATGACATAAGAATCGCGGCTATCGCGGGCATCCTCACGGGTCACCTGCACATTCAGCGTCCGCTCTTTGCCGCGCCGCATAATGTTGATCTGCTTGCGGAAATTGCCGCGGGACCAGGTGTTGGCCTCGGTCACCACCTGGTCGATCTCAGGCGCGATCTCGGACAGCTCCGCGCCGATCAGCTGCTCGGAACTCAGCGCCAGGAATTCCTCGCCCGACGGATTGACGATGGTGATCTTGCGGTTCTCGTCAACGCCGATGACGGCGGCGGTGACACCTGAGAGCACGGCTTCGATGAAGCGGCGACGGTCGTCAATGTCATCCTTGGCCTCGATGATCTGCTCCTGCTGACTGCGCAGCTCCGAGACCATCTTGTTGAAGGTGCGTGACAGGCGCCCGACGTCGCCATCCACGGCGCGAACGGGAACCAGCACATGCATGTTACCGGTGGCGACGCTGTCTGCGGCACCGATGAGAAGACGGATCGGGCGCACGATCCGGTCAGCGACCGCGATTGCCGTCCAGATGGCGACCAGAAGCACGATCAGCGCAAAACCGAGATAAAGGATGGCAAAGGCGATCTGCAGCGGCGCGCGGCCCGCCTCCATATTCTTGTATTCCGCGCGGTTCTCCTCCATCAGCCGCATCGCGCCCATCACCTTCGGGTCGACGGCGCGCACGGTGTAAAGGAAGGTGCCGCTGATGCCTTCGAGCTTGATGATGGCGCCGACAAGGTTGGTGATACCGGGCGGGATCAAGGTCGGCTGGCCGGCCGCGGCCTTTTCCAGCGCGTCATGCGGGATGGCGGGCAGCGGTTTTTCCGTCTTGAGGTCGGCCTGGGCGACGGCGTCGCCGTCCTCCTGCACCAGAAACGCGCCAAGCAGGCCACGGCCTTTGGCCTGACGGGTCATCAGCTCGACGAAGCCGGTACGGTCGAGATAAAAAAGCGCGCGGTTGCGGTCGAGGTCGGTGGCCATCGACAGGGTCTGGCCCTGCAGATAGCCGGCATTTTCCATCATATAGGCCTGGGCGATATTGCCCGATGATTCGACAATCGATTGGGTGCGGATCGAAAACCAGCGGTCGAGACCGACATTCAGCGTCAGGCTGGCGAAGATCGCCACGAGAACCGCCGGCGTGATCGCCACGATGGAGAAAAGCACGACGATGCGAACATGCAGACGCGCCGCCGCCCTGCCCTTTTTTCGCGCTTTCAGCAGCCGGTTGATTTCGCGGCCAATGAGAACGATCAGGCCAATCACGAAGATCGAATTGATCACCACCGAGGCGATAACGACATTGGTTGTCGGCGCAATCGGCGTCACGCCCATAAGCACGAAGAGGGTGACGATAGCACAGACAAGGGCAACGCCGGCGAGCACCAGCCCCGGCAGGGCGAAAGACATCCTGCGATCGGCAACCACCATTCCCGCTGCCTCGTCGGCAACGTCGTGTTCGGCGGCGGATTTCCGCATGCGCTACTCCCAATCGCTGGCCAGCCAGCACCACAATCTTGAAGTCAGGCAAGACTCGCCCCAATCGGCGAATCTCTCCTTCCTAGTGTTTTCCAAGCAACACAATGTGGCGAAAATGCAACGACAAATGCGACCTTGTCAACATTCTCAGCTGGGGCGGGAACTGCGATAGACGGAAACGCCGAGCTCGCGGATTTTCTTGCGCAGGGTATTGCGGTTGAGACCGAGCAGATCGGCGGCCTTGATCTGGTTACCACGCGTCGCAGTCAGAGCGGCGAGAATCAGCGGATATTCGAGTTCGCGCAGCACACGGTCATAAAGGCCGGGCGGCGGCAGGCCATCACCGAAGCTGGCGAAATAATCCCGCATGTTTTCTTCGACCGCCTGCGAAATGGTGAGCGAACCGGTGCGAACCGCCATCTTGTCCAGCGGGCTGTCGGGGACATCCGACTGCAGTTCCTGCTCGATGATCTCGCGGGTGATGACTTCCTGCGGATAAAGCGCCATCAGGCGGCGGATGAGGTTTTCCAGCTCGCGCACGTTGCCCGGCCAAGCATAGGCCTTCATGACTTCCAGCGCCTCGCTCTCGAAACGCTTGCCCTCCAGACCTTCCTTTTCGCCCTGCTGGATGAAATGGCGCACGAGATCGGGAATATCCTCGGCACGGTCACGCAGCGGCGGCAGGCGCAGCGGTACGACGTTGAGGCGGTAATAGAGGTCCTCGCGGAAGAGACCCTGATTGATCGACTGTTTCAGGTCCTTGTTGGTGGCGGCGACGATGCGGACATCGGTGCGGATCGGCGTGCGCCCACCCACCGTCGTATATTCTCCCTGCTGCAACACGCGCAGCAGGCGCGTCTGGGCATCCATCGGCATGTCGCCGATTTCATCGAGGAACAGCGTGCCGCCCTCGGCCTGTTCGAACCTGCCAGTGGAGCGGTTCTGCGCACCGGTAAAGGCGCCCTTCTCATGGCCGAACAGTTCCGATTCGATGAGATCGCGCGGGATGGCTGCCATGTTGATGGCGACGAAGGGGCCGTTGCGGCGCTTGCCGTAATCATGCAGCGCCCGCGCCACCAGCTCCTTGCCCGTACCGGATTCACCCGTGATCATCAGCGTGAGATCGGTCTGCATCAGGCGGGCGAGAACGCGGTAGATTTCCTGCATAGCCGCCGAACGGCCGACGAGCGGCATACCGTCCTGCATGTCGTCATCGAGCTTGGCCGGCTTGCGCTTTGGCTCCGAGAGCGCGCGGCCGATGATGGCGATCAGTTCCGTCAGGTCGAAGGGCTTGGGCAGGTAGTCGTAGGCACCCTTTTCCGAGGCCTTGATGGCCGTCATGAAAGTGTTCTGGGCGCTCATGACGAGAACCGGCAGGTCCGGACGGGCCTTCTTGATGCGCGGCAGAAGGTCGAAGGCATTTTCATCCGGCATCACGACATCGGTCACGACGAGATCGCCCTCACCTGCCGAAACCCAGCGCCAGAGCGTTGCGGCATTGGAGGTGATGCGCACGTCATAGCCGGCGCGGCTGAGCGCCTGGTTCAGCACCGTGCGGATTGCGGCATCATCATCGGCGACGAGGATCGTAGCTGTCATCTGTCATTTCCTGTCGTGTTCGGCAAAGAGCTGTCGTCGAGCGCCACTTCCGGCGAGACGGGCATCAATACGCGGAAAGTCGTGCGGTGGTTCTGGCTGTCGCATTCGACAATGCCGCCATGGGCACCGATCAGCTTGGCGACAAGCGCCAGGCCAAGGCCCGAACCATTCGTCTTGGTGGTGATGAAGGGATCGAAAAGATGCGGCAGCAGATCGGAGGGAACACCCGGGCCATTATCATGCACGCAGAATTCAAGCGGCAGCGAGATACGCTCGCGGCTGCCGGCAACCGAAAGCCGCATGCCGGGACGGTAGGCCGTGGTGAGGATGATCTCGCCATCCGGCTGGTTGCCCACGGCCTCGGCCGCATTCTTCACGAGATTGAGGAAGACCTGCACCAGCTGGTCGCGATTGGCATAGACCGGCGGCAGCGACGGGTCGTAATTCTCGGAAATCTTGATGTTGCGGGCAAAACCGGCCTTGGCGATGGCCTTCACATGATCGAGCACCGAATGGATGTTGACCGGCACGCGGTCCACCGGCCGCTCGTCGGAAAACACTTCCATGCGGTCAACCAGCGAGACGATGCGGTCGGTTTCGTCACAGATCAGCCGCGTCAGCGCCCGGTCTTCGTCGGCAACGGAGGTCTCCAGAAGCTGGGCAGCGCCACGAATACCGGAAAGCGGGTTCTTGATCTCATGCGCGAGCATCGAGGCTAGGCCGGTGACCGAGCGGGCGGCGGCGCGATGGGTCAGCTGGCGGTCGATCTTGTCGGCCATCGACCGTTCCTGGAAGACGACGACAACCGATCCCGGTTCGCTGACGACGGGCGCAACGTAGAGATCGACCAGCTTGTCCTGGCCGAGGCGCGGGGAACTGAGATCGACGCGATATTCGTTGACCGGCGCGCGACGCTCCCGCACCTGATCGATCAGCGCCAAAAGCGGGCTGCCGAAGGGAATGAAGGTGGACACGCGATAGCGGGCAAGATGGGAGGCGCTCGCTCCGAAAAAGGCTTCGGCTTCCCAATTGGCGAATGCGATGAAACCTTCGCCATCCACCAGAATGACCGGGTTCTGCACCGCGTTCAGAACCGCCATGGCGAGCGGGTTCGCATCTGCCGGGCTGTGTTTGTCAGCGCTCATGCGGCCTTCCTTGCGGCGTCTTCGCCCGCATTGTCGCTAAGGGCGGAGCGCAGCAGATCCGCCACCTCCCCCGTGTCACGCGATGTCATGATTTTTGCCTTTTCGGGCGTGGCAATGTCGGACGCGGAACGGTCGAGATACCAGCCCAGATGTTTGCGGGCATGCCGGAGACCGGCTTCCCTTCCGTAAAATTCCAGCATCATCTCGTAATGTTCGATGGCGATGGCGGGAATATCCTCGCGCTGCGGCGCTGCATGTCCGGCGAGCACCGCCGGCAGCCAGGGCTGCCCCTGTGCGCCGCGGCCGACCATGACGGCATCCGCACCGGAACGGCGCAGGATTTCGCGCGCATCATCGGCCGTTTCCACATCGCCATTGGCGATCAGCGGCACGGAAATCACCTCGCGCACAGCACGGATGGCATCCCAGTCTGCCCGCCCCTCATAAAACTGCATGCGGGTGCGACCGTGAATGGTGATGAGCTGAACCCCTGCCGCCTCGGCACGGCGAGCAATCTCCGGTGCATTGATGGTGTTTTCGTCCCAGCCGAGCCGCATCTTCAGCGTTACCGGCACATCGACAGCGCCGACAGTCGCCTCAATCAGCGACAGGGCATGATCTGGATCGCGCATCAAAGCCGAGCCGGAATAACCGCCGGTCACCTTCTTGGCCGGGCAACCCATGTTGATATCGATGATGCCAGCGCCGTTATCGGCAGCAATCTTCGCGGCCTCCGCCATGAAATGCGCCTCGCGCCCGGCAAGCTGCACCATGTGCGGAACCATGCCGGCATTTTTCAGCCGCGCCCAGGATTCTCCGCGATTGGCGACCAACTCGCGGCTTGCCACCATTTCCGTCACGACCAGACCCGCGCCATAACGCCAGGCAAGCTGCCGGAACGGCAGATCCGTCACGCCCGACATGGGCGCCAGCACCGCACGATTACGGATCGTGACTGAGCCGATGCTGAACGGTTCTGACAACTCCGGAAGATGCAATTGATGATCTTTCATGCAGAAGGGTTATTTGCATTATTTTTAGACAGTGTTTGCGCGGTTGCCAAGCACTTTTAGAGGGTTGCACCTTTTATTTGCTGGGCGACTGCCTGCCTGTTTTGCTGTCGGTGGCAATTTGTGCAGGTTCAAAGGCGCAAGTACGGTCGATCCTGCGACATGCAGGGGCGAATGCGCGTCTTATCGGGCTGGCCATCCGGGTTTTGAAACGCTAGAGCAGGACTGTCAACCGCTAAGGGTTGCGCACAAAGCATATGACCAATGCAGGAAAGTACTATGAAATTCGGCATCGTCGTCGTCGCCGCCGGACGCGGTGAAAGGGCAGGCTCACCCGAGGAAGGGCCCAAGCAATATCGTCCGATCGGCGGCAGGGCCGTGATCGAGCATACATTGGCGACGTTTCTCGGCTGGAACGACGCCTGCCCGATCGTGATCGTCAGCCATGCCGACGATGCGGCATTGCTGTCGCCGATCCTTGCGCGGCTTGATGCTGGCGAGCGGATCACCACGGTAACGGGCGGCGCGACACGCCAGCAATCGGTTCTGGCCGGGCTGGAGGCACTCGCCTCGCACGGCCTCACCCATGTGATGGTCCACGATGCCGTGCGGCCTTTCGTCGCCACGGACATGCTGGAGCGTATCGTGGCGCTGCATCGGGCGGGTGCGGGGGGCGTTCTGCCTGCCCTGCCCGTCACCGATACGCTGAAGCGCGGTACGGGCGATCGCGTCGTGGAAACGGTTTCCCGACAGGGGCTTTATGCGGCGCAGACACCGCAGAGCTTTAATTACAGCGATATTCTCGTCGCGCATCGCGCCGCAGCCAGCTCTAGCAAGACGGATTTCACCGATGATGCATCGATTGCCGAATGGGCGGGACTGACGGTGACGCTGACCGAAGGTTCGGCCGACAATGTGAAACTCACTCTCAAGCGGGATATCGCCATGGCCGATGAAAAGCTCTCCCAAGCATTGCCCGATGTGCGCACCGGCAATGGTTACGACGTGCACCAGCTGGAGGCCGGCGACGGCGTAACGCTCTGCGGCATCTTCATCGAACACGACCAGAGACTGAAAGGCCATTCGGATGCGGATGTGGCGCTGCATGCGCTGACGGATGCACTGCTTGCCACCTGTGGCGCAGGCGATATCGGCGACCACTTCCCGCCTTCCGATCCGCAATGGAAGGGGGCGGCCTCGCGCATCTTCCTTGAACACGCCGCAAAGGTGGTGCGCGACAATGGCGGCACGATCATGAATGCCGATGTCTCGCTGATTGCCGAAGCGCCGCGCATCGGCCCGCACCGTCAGGCCATGCGGGAGGCGCTCTCCGACATGCTCGGCATTGCGCTGGAGCGCTGCTCGGTGAAGGCGACGACCAATGAGACGATCGGCTTCGTCGGCCGCCGGGAAGGCATAGCCGCAATCGCCACCGCCACCGTTGTCTATCGAGGCAGACCGTTATGAGCCTTTTCCCCGAAGACATCGAAGAACTGGCACGGCGGATCATCACTGATTTCACCGCCCGTGGTTTGATGGTCTCGACGGCGGAAAGCTGTACCGGAGGACTGATCGCCGGCGCACTGACGGAAATTGCCGGCTCCTCCGCCGTCGTCGATCGTGGTTTCGTCACCTATACCAATGACGCCAAGCGGGACATGCTGGGGGTTGGCGCCGAGACGCTGGCGACATTCGGTGCAGTCTCACGACAGACCGCGTTGCAAATGGCGCATGGCGCCCTCTTCCGGTCGCGCGCGGATTTCGCCGTGGCGGTGACCGGCATTGCCGGTCCGGGCGGCGGTTCAGCCGAAAAGCCGGTAGGGCTGGTGCATCTGGCCGCCAAGGCGCGTTCTGGCGGGTGGCAGCATAAGGAGATGCGTTACGGCGAGATTGGCCGCACCGAAATCCGGCTTGCGACGGTGAAAACCGCGCTTGAGATGCTGATTGCCCTCAATCAGGCTGGGTCGGTGTAGATTTTGTCGGCGCGGGTCTCGAAGGCTTCTGCGAACATGCGGAAAGCCCGGTCGAACATCGAGCCCATCACTGCACCCAGCAACCGGCTCTTGAATTCATAATCGATGAAGAAATGAATGGCCGTGCCGCCATCTTCGGCCTCTTCGAAACGCCAGCGATTATCGAGATATCTGAACGGCCCATCGATATATTTCACATCGATGGCGCGCTCGGCCGGATTCAACAGAACCTGTGTGGTGAAGGTTTCGCGAATGGCCTTGTAGCCCACCGTCATATCCGCCACCAGCAGCACCTTGCCATCCCGTTCCTTGCGCGAGCGGACGACGAGCGCTTCGCAAAGGGGCAGAAACTGCGGATAGGTCTCCACATCGGCGACAAGGTCGTACATGCGGTCTGGCGAGTGTTTGACAAAGCGATGCGTTTCGAACTGGGGCATAAGCGGCAGTTAATCCGCGATGCGCAGAAGATCAAGAAGGCGGCGAAACTGTTTTCGGCTTTTCAGCTGGAATACCGGCACACCCTGACCGTAAAGGGCAAAATTCTGCTCAAAGATCGGGGCATGGCGACGTTCGAAATTCCAGATATAGCGCAGGAAATCGACGTCTATCCTTTCCGGGCACCCTTCGGCCATTTCCGGCCGCGCCTTGCCATATCCCCTGATCGCCCGGCTGACGGCGCCCCACAGGCAGAGCCAGCGCGGCATGCGCACCCATACAACGATATGTGACCTCGGCAGGCGCATGTCAAAAGACGATGGATTGCTGCCATCCATCAGCCAGCGCTCCTCGGTGATGATGGCGGCGATCCTCTGCCGTTGCTCCTCACGCGGGCGCGCCTGCCAGCCGGGCAGCCAGAAAACTTCACGATCCATGGAGATGTAGCGAAGTCCGAAATTGCGCGCGAGCTTCTGCGAAAGCGTCGATTTGCCGCCGCCGGAGCAGCCGACGACCAGGATGCGTTGCGCCCCGGCGATAATCGTCGCGGCATCTTCCACCCTGTGAAGATAGTTCGGCATTTCATAAACCTCATCTGACCGCTGGATATATTTCCGTCACGCAATAGCCACCGGGCACGGTATTGTCGTTGCGCATGGCAGTTACGGAAAATTGACTATTGCAACCCCGTCTCAGGGATTGCTATTTATTTGCGTCTAATATTACACCCACTGGATGCAAACGCGCCGGGCCCTCCCGATTTCCCCGCGCCTCTTCATCCTTGGGTTCAGACCCGATACATAACCGCTTTGAGCCACTGAGTGAGCCGATGGACGATTTTTCCAACATCATCAACCTTCTCGAATCCGCCAAGCAACTCGCATCGATGAACGGCATGCCGGTCCTTGCCTATCTCATCGACGTCGCGAAATGCGAAGCGAGAGAGAACAAGCCGGTTCTGCGCAAGCGCAAACGCGGCGAATCGACCGCCAAGGAAGACTGTTAATTGCCAGCGGCACAGCCGAGCGATAAAGCCGGCTGGCCCAATCTTCAAGACGATGTCATAATCATGCAATGGAACCGGCCGCTTTTTCGAGGCGGCCATTTCTTTGCACAATGGAAACAACAACGTCATGACATCCGCATCCGCCGATATCAGAACCTACAGGCAGGAAAGACCGAAGGAGCGGCATGGCTTCGTGCAGATCGTTCTTCCCGTCTCCGGTAGCCTGCGGATCGATGTAGCCGGGCGGCAGGATGAGCTTTCCACCGGACGCGGCGTCTTCATCCATCGAGATGCGCCGCACACGCAGGAAGCGACGGCGATCAACCATTCGCTGGTGGTCGATCTCGATGAAAGTGCCGTTTCCGAACGCACGCTCGAAAAATTCTCCCGCAGTCCCTTTCTTGATATTGCGCCGGATACACGGCAACTGATTGCCTATATGCGCGGCCTCATCGGAACGGATGGGCGGCGCGACGATGTCGCCGGCCTATGGGCGCCGCTTCTCGTCGACAGCCTCGCAAATGAAAGAACCGATATCCGCGAGCGCCTGCGCTGGCTTGGCGCCGTCGTCCGGGCGGAGCCTTTCTTCCCCTGGACCATCGACATGCTGGCAGCCTGCGCCTCGATCAGCGACAGCCGCCTGCATGCGCTGTTCCTCGAAGAATTCGGTCTCTCGCCTCACCGCTGGCTGGCCGGGCTTCGCATGGACAAGATCTGCGCCCTGCTCACCGATTCCAGCCTGCAGATTGCCGAAATCGCACTCAGGGCCGGTTTTTCGGACCAGACGGCGCTGACGCGCGCCATGCGCAATATTGTGGGCGAAACACCTGCCGCCTATCGCCGCAACCGCGGTATCCACTAGAACCGCCGTTCATTCGTCAGGAGTTTTTGTCAAGACAGCCGCAAGGGCCTGTGGCACATCGCAGGCAAATGTGAATGCGGATGTGACAGACATGAACAGGACAGGTCTCGGTGTATTTTACGGCATGCTGGCGGGTGCGCTCTGGGGCGGGATATTCCTCGCGCCCAAACTCGTGCCGGATTTTTCCGCGCTGCAACTCTCGACGGCACGTTACCTCACCTACGGGCTGATTTCCCTCATCATCATCGGGCCGCGCCTGAGGCGGGTATCTACCCATTTCGGCGCGCGGGAATGGTTCGCGCTCGGCTGGCTGAGCATGATCGGCAACATCGCCTATTATGTCTTCATATCGACGGCGGTGAAGCTGAGCGGTGTCGCCTTCACCTCCATCATCATCGGTTTCCTGCCGGTTGCCGTCACCATCATCGGCAGCCGCGACCATGGCGCGGTGTCGCTCCGGCGGCTTTGGCCATCGCTCGTTTTCGGGGCAATCGGCATCATCGGCATTTCCTGGCAATCGCTGATGGAAAGCGACGGTGGGCTGGATATGTCCCGCGTCATCGGCCTTGCCTGTGCGCTGGGGGCGCTTGCATCATGGACCGCCTTTGCAGTCGGCAATGCCCGCTGGCTGTCCCGCCTTCATGATGTCAGCGCCGATGACTGGAACATGATGACGGGCGTGGTGACCGGCGCCCTTGCGCTGGCGCTCGCCATCCCGGCCTTTGCCTTTGGCGGAGAAGGCCACAGTTCGGGAGACTGGCTGCACTTCGTGACCGTTGCAGCAGTCCTCGGCTTCACCGCCTCCATTCTCGGCAACGCACTCTGGAACAGGATGAGCCGGCTGCTGCCGCTTACCATGGTCGGGCAGATGATTTTGTTCGAAACGCTGTTTGCGCTGCTTTACGGCTTTCTCTGGGAAGGGCGTGGGCCGACACTCATCGAGGTCGTAGCAATCTGCTCGGTGGTGCTGAGCGTAGTGCTATGCATGCGGGCGCACCGGCCGGAGAAGGTCGTGGCGTGATCGGGTTACACCGCAATCAAGCGGCTGAACCATTTCACAGGCACCGTCACGAACACGGCGCATCCTCGGGCCTGCCCCGAGGATCCAATCACCTATCATAAAATTCATGGGTTGCAGATGCTCGGGACAGGCCCGAGCATGACGGCGGAGAGAGCGATCAAATCGCCCAACCGTAACGCCATGTGTTGCCGGGCTTTTCCGTCCCTTACTCCGCAGCCGCCAGCAGCTTCTTCTCGCGGGCAGCGCGCAGACGCTCGAAATCGTCGCCAGCATGGTGCGAAGAGCGAGTAAGCGGGCTGGAGGAGACCATCAGGAAGCCCTTGGTATAGGCGACCGTCTCATAGGACTTGAATTCCTCCGGCGTCACGAAGGCCTCGACCTTGTGGTGCTTGCGGGTCGGCTGCAGATATTGGCCGATGGTCAGGAAATCCACATCGGCGCTGCGCAGATCGTCCATCAGCTGCAGCACTTCATTGCGCTCTTCACCGAGGCCAACCATGATGCCGGACTTGGTGAACATGGTGGGGTCGAGTTCCTTCACCCGCTGCAAGAGACGCACGGAATGGAAATAACGCGCGCCGGGGCGAACCGTGAGGTAATTGCCCGGAACGGTTTCCATGTTGTGGTTGAAGACGTCAGGCTTGGCGGCGACGACACGCTCCAGCGCGCCGGGCTTCTTCAGGAAGTCGGGGGTGAGGATTTCGATGGTCGTCGTCGGAGACGCGGCACGGATCGCCCAGATGACCTTCTCGAAATGTTCAGCACCGCCATCGGCGAGATCGTCGCGGTCAACCGAGGTGATGACGACGTGCGAAAGGCCCATCTGCTTGACGGCCTTGGCGACGTTCTCAGGCTCGTCCATGTCGAGCGGATTGGGCTTGCCGGTTGCGACGTTGCAGAAGGCGCAGGCGCGGGTGCAGATTTCACCCATGATCATGAAGGTCGCGTGTTTCTTGTCCCAGCACTCGCCGATATTCGGACAGCCGGCTTCTTCGCACACCGTCACCAGCTTGTGGCTGCGCACCAGTTCACGCGTCTCGTGGTAACCCTTGGAGGTCGGCGCCTTGACGCGGATCCATTCCGGCTTGCGCATGACCTCGGTATCGGGCCGGTGCGCCTTTTCCGGGTGGCGAATGCGCTTTTCTTCGGACGAAGTCCTGTCGAGAATAGTGACCATTAAAAACCTGCTTCCATCGCCTTTAGCGATCTAAACACCTGTTGGCCGGATGCTTTAGAACAATTCCAGAAAAAGCGTAAGCCCCTTCCGATCATGCAGCTCGTTAGCGCCGCACCAGCTTTGCCACAAACAGCAACAGGCTGGCGCCAAGGAAAGACGTGACGAAGTAACCGAGCCTGCTGTCCTGCACGAAGACATCGAGGGTGCGAAGGACGGCCACGGCGACAACCGAACCGACAATGCCCAGAATGATGTTCATGAAGATGCCGAAGCGCATATCCATGAGTTTGCCCGCAAGCCAGCCGGCGAGACCGCCGATGATGATTGCTGCAATCCAGCCTACACTTTCCATTCCCACGCTCCCTGAAAGAACAGTTCCCCTTGAAGAACCGCCGTTGAGACATATGGGACACCCGGCAAGGTTAGACAATGCCGGGCATCACGCGGCACTTATGCGTTCAGCACACGTCCGTAGGCGTCGAGCACGCTTTCCTTCATCGATTCCGAAATGGTCGGATGCGGGAAGATCGTGTGCATCAAATCCTCTTCCGTCGTCTCGAGATTCATGGCGACGACGAAGCCCTGAATGAGTTCGGTCACTTCCGCACCGACCATATGGGCACCGAGCAACTCACCGGTCTTCTTGTCGAAGATGGTCTTGACCATGCCCTGGTCTTCACCGAGAGCGACCGCCTTGCCATTCGCCGCAAAGGAGAAGCGGCCAACGCGGATATCGCGACCCTGTTCCTTCGCCTTGGCTTCGGTGAGACCGACCGAGGCGACCTGCGGGTTGCAATAGGTGCAACCGGGAATCTTGAGCTTGTCCATCGGATGCACATTCGGCAGACCGGCGATCTTTTCAACGCAGATGACGGCCTCATGCTCGGCCTTGTGGGCGAGCAGCGGCGGGCCGGCAACATCGCCGATGGCATAGATGCCGGGCACATTGGTCTTGCCGTAACCGTCGATGACGATGAAGCCGCGGTCAGTCTTCACGCCGGCAGCCTCAAGGCCAATGCCTTCGATATTGGCGACAACGCCGACGGCGGAAATCATCCGGTCGGCGGTGATCTTCTCGGACGAACCATCCTTCTTCTCGAGCGTCGCGGTGACAGAGTTCGCGCCCTTCTCGACCTTGGAAACCTTGGTTTCCAGATGGATCTTCATGCCCTGCTTCTCAAGCTGCTTCTTGGCGAAGGTGGAGATTTCCGCATCTTCGACCGGCATGACCTGGCTCATGATCTCGACGACGGTGACGTCGACGCCCATGGTGCGGTAGAAGCTGGCGAATTCGATGCCGATCGCGCCCGAGCCCATGACGAGCAGCGACTTCGGCATTTCTTCCGGCTTCATCGCCTCGAAATAGGTCCAGATCAGCTTGCCATCCGGCTCGATGCCGGGCAGCGCGCGCGGGCGGGCGCCTGTGGCGACGATGATGTGCTTGGCTGTGTAAGTGCCCTCGCCCAGCGTGTTCTTCGGAACCGGACCCTGCGGCTGAACCACCGGCTTGGTGGACTTGCCGACCACGATTTCGCCCGGCTTGGTGATTTTTGCTTCACCCCAGATGATATCGACCTTGTTCTTCTTGAACAGGAAACCGACGCCGTTGTTCATGCGCGCAGCGATGCCGCGCGAGCGGGCGACGATTGCCTTCACGTCGGGCTTGATCGAGCCTTCCAGCGTCAGGCCGTAATCCTTGGCGTGGGTGGCGGTGTGCATGACATCGGCGGTGCGCAGCAGGGCTTTGGTCGGGATGCAGCCCCAGTTGGAGCAGATGCCGGCAAGATGCTCGCGCTCCACGACGGCAACCTTCATGCCGAGCTGGGCTGCGCGGATCGCGGCAATATAACCGCCCGGTCCCGAACCGATGATGATGACGTCATAAGATTGAGCCATTGGAAATCCTGCCTTGTCTTGTTCGGATGACGGTAAACCGCCCCGAAACGAGAATGAGTGTCAAAGTCCGAGCATCATGCGGACGACGGGCTCCAGCCCGCGCCCGATGGCCCGTGTGTTTTCAGCATCGAGATGAACGCCATCCACCGGCGTCGTGTGGGCGACGGACCCGGCATCGAAAAATCCGCAATCGAGGTCGTCGGCAAGGTCCCGGTAAACGGAAGCCAGCATCGCCGATTCATCGATTGCATCGCGATAGATCGCGCCCATGACGGGGTTCGCCGTTTCGCAAAGCTGCGGCGGCGCGACGATCAGCACGTCAGGCGCTTCCCAATCCGGCACCTGCCAGACATGGTTGCGCGTGAGTTTCACCAGACGCTCGATCCCCTTCATCGCCACCATGGCCGATCCGTGGATCGACGGCTTCATGTCGTTGGTGCCGAGCATGATGATGACGAGGTCAAGCGGCGCATGGCTGTGCAGCAGCGTTGGCAGAAGTCTTGCCCCGTTGCGGTCGCAATCGGCCGTATGGTCGTCATAAGCGGTGGTGCGGCCGCCTAGACCCTCGTGGATCACATGCACGTCGGAACCGAGCGCCTTCTGCAAGACGCTCGGCCAAAGATCGTCATGGCTGTGCCGGCCACCCGTTTCCGCATCATATCCCCAGGTCAGGGAATCACCAAAGCAGAGGACCGACTTCACCATCTCACTCTCCAATCAAACCAGCATGCCCATCGGGTTTTCGATATAGCGCTTGAAGGCGCCGATCAGTTCGGCTCCGAGCGCGCCATCGACGCAGCGGTGGTCGGTGGAAAGCGTGACCGTCATGACGTTGGCGATCTTGATCTCGCCGTTCTTCACGACAGCGCGCTGTTCGCCCGCGCCGACCGCCAGAATGGTGGCATGCGGCGGGTTGATGACGGCGGAGAAGCTTTTCACGCCCATCATGCCCATGTTGGACACGGCGGTCGTGCCGCCCTGATATTCCTCGGGCTTCAGTTTGCGCTCTTTCGCGCGCTTGCCGTAGTCCTTCATCTCGTTGGAGATGGTGGAGAGCGACTTCTCTTCCGCCTTGCGGATGATCGGCGTGATCAGGCCACCCGGAATGGAAACGGCAACGCCGACATCCGAATGCTTGTGCTTGACCATGGCGCTTTCCGTCCAGGAGACGTTGGCATCCGGCACATCACGCAGCGCCAGAGCAAGCGCCTTGATGACCATGTCGTTGACCGACAGCTTGTAGACCGGCTTGCCGTCCTTTTCAGGAGCAGCCGCGTTGAGCTGGGCGCGCAGTGCCAGAAGCGTGTCGAGCTCGCAATCCACGGAAACGTAGAAATGCGGAACCGTCTGCTTGGATTCGACCAGACGCTTGGCGATGACCTTGCGCATGCCGTCATGCGGCACGAGCTCGTAGGAACCCGGCTCGAACAGCTTGAGAACGGCTTCGTCGGAAGGACCCTTGGCGAGTGCCGGAGCCGGTGCGCCTGCGGATGCCGCGGCGGCCGGAGCAGCCTTCGCACCGCCGGAGGCAGCAGCTTTTTCCACGTCGGTCTTGACGATGCGGCCATGCGGGCCGGAACCGGAGACGGCCGAAAGGTCGAGACCGGCTTCCTTGGCAAGACGGCGGGCAAGCGGCGAAGCGAAGATGCGCTCGCCGGACTTTGCAACCGGCGTGGAAGGTGCCGCTGCCTGATCAGCCGCCGGCTTTTCAGCCTTGGCCGGAGCAGCCTCTTCCTTCGGCGCTTCGGCCTTGGCAGCTTCCTGCTTCGGAGCTTCCGCCTTGGCAGGAGCGGCAGCGCCGCCCTTTGCCGCCTCGGCAACATCCTCACCGTCAGCAGCGAGGATCGCGATCAGGGCATTGACCTTGACGGCTTCGGTGCCGGCCGGAACGACCAGCTTGGCAACGGTGCCTTCGTCGACGGCTTCCACTTCCATGGTCGCCTTGTCGGTCTCGATCTCGGCGATCACGTCACCGGGTGCGACCTTGTCGCCTTCCTTGACCAGCCACTTGGCCAGATTACCCTCTTCCATGGTTGGAGAAAGGGCAGGCATGGTGATGTTTATCGGCATCGAAACGCCTCCCCTTACTTGTAGCAGACGGTTTTGACAGCCTGAACGACTTCATCGACGTTCGGCAGAGCCAGCTTTTCGAGGTTTGCCGCGTAAGGCATCGGAACATCCTTGCCGGCGATCGTCAGGATCGGCGCGTCGAGATAATCGAAAGCGGCGCGCATGACCTGGTTGGCAATGAAGTCACCGACCGATGACTGCGGGAAACCTTCCTCGACCGTGACCAGACGACCGGTCTTCTTGACCGATTCGATGACGGTAGGCAGATCCATCGGGCGGATGGTGCGCAGGTCGATCAGTTCGACATCGATGCCGAGCTTTTCGAGTTCCGCAACCGCCTTGATCGCATAGGTCATGCCGATGCCGAAGGAAACGATGGTTGCATCCTTGCCCTTGCGGTGAATGCGCGCCTTGCCGATCGGCAGCACGAAATCATCGAGCTTCGGCACTTCGAAGCTCTGACCGTAGAGAATTTCATTTTCCAGGAAAATGACCGGGTTCGGATCGCGAATAGCCGCCTTGAGCAGACCCTTGGCGTCGGCTGCCGTGTAAGGCATGACGACCTTGAGGCCCGGAATATGGCTGTACCATGCGGCGTAACATTGCGAATGCTGAGCGCCAACGCGGGCAGCAGCGCCCGAGGGACCACGGAACACCATCGGTGCGCCCATCTGGCCACCCGACATGTAAAGCGTCTTTGCCGCCGAGTTGACGATCTGGTCGATCGCCTGCATGGCGAAGTTGAAGGTCATGAATTCGACGATGGGCTTGAGGCCCGTCATTGCAGCGCCGACGCCGATACCGGCAAAACCATGCTCGGTGATCGGGGTGTCGATGACGCGGCGCTCGCCGAATTCCTGCAGCAGTCCTTGAGTGATCTTGTAGGCGCCCTGATATTCGGCGACTTCTTCACCCATGACGAAAACTTTTTCGTCGGCGCGCATCTCTTCGGCCATGGCGTCGCGCAGTGCTTCACGCACCGTCGTCATCACCATTTCCGTGCCTTCAGGAATGTCAGGATCGGCTGCGACATCGATCTTCGGAGCTGCCGGAACCTTGGCGGCTTCCTTGGCAGCGCTCGGCTCTTCGGCAGCTTCGCGGGTCTTGCCACCGGCGGCATCAGAACCGGAATTTGCGGCTTCGGCCTTCGGCTCTTCCTTCTTGGCGGAAGAAGAGATGTCGTCCGCGCTCTCGCCTTCCTGAATGAGAACGGCGATCGGCGTATTGACCTTGACGCCTTCGGTGCCGGCATCGATCAGCAACTTGCCGATCACGCCTTCATCCACGGCTTCCACTTCCATGGTCGCCTTGTCGGTCTCAATCTCGGCAATCACGTCGCCGGAGGTGACCTTGTCGCCTTCCTTTTTAAGCCACTTGGAAAGCGTGCCTTCCTCCATGGTCGGGGAAAGGGCGGGCATAAGAATTTCTACAGGCATGGGTTTCCCTTTCCCGATCAGAGCAGAATGTCGGTGTAGAGCTCGGAGACATCCGGCTCGGGGTCGTTCTGGGCGAAGTCGGCGCTGTCGGCGACGATATCACGGACATCCTTGTCGATGGCCTTCAATTCGTCTTCGCTTGCCCAGCCATGGTCCAGAAGCCGTGCCTTGACCTGCTCGATCGGGTCATGTTCGGAGCGCATCTTCTGCACTTCGTCCTTGGAGCGGTATTTCGCCGGGTCCGACATGGAGTGACCACGGTAACGGTAGGTCAGCATTTCCAGGATGATCGGACCCTTGCCGGAACGGCAATGTTCCAGCGCCTGGTCGGCGGCGGCCTTGACGGCGCGCACATCCATGCCATCCACCTGAACACCGGGGATGCCGAAGGACTGTCCGCGCAGCGAATAGTTCGACTGGGCGGTGGCGCGGGCGGTCGAGGTGCCCATGGCGTAACGGTTGTTCTCGACGATATAGATGATCGGCAGTTTCCAGAGAGCAGCCATGTTGAAGCTCTCGTAGACCTGGCCCTGGTTGGCGGCGCCGTCACCGAAATAGGTCACGGAGACATTGTCGTTACCGCGATACTTGTTGGCGAAGGCGAGACCGGTTCCAAGCGAAACCTGCGCGCCAACGATGCCGTGGCCGCCGTAAAAATGCTTCTCCTTGGAGAACATGTGCATGGAGCCGCCCTTGCCTTTCGACAGGCCGCCCCTGCGGCCGGTCAACTCGGCCATGACGCCACGCGCGCTCATGCCCAAGGCGAGCATGTGGCCGTGGTCACGGTAAGCGGTGATGACCTGATCGCCGTCCTTCTGCGACATCTGCATGCCGACGACAACAGCTTCCTGGCCGATGTAGAGGTGACAGAAACCACCGATGAAGCCCATGCCGTAAAGCTGGCCTGCCTTTTCTTCGAAACGGCGGATCAAAAGCATTTCACGATAGGCGTGAAGCTCTTCGTCCTTCGAGAAGTCCGGGCTGTTCTTGCCAGTGAATTCGGTTGCGGACTTTGCCGTGGTCTTGCGGCCGGATACGGTCGCTGGTTTTCGCGGCGCCATTCATCCCTCCCTGAGTTGCCGTTTGAATGGATAGAGTGGCGCGTACCATATGCAAGAAAATGCCATGCAGCAATGCTTTAAACGCATGGCACATATTCACGCTAAGATGCTGTGAATAAATCAGAAATGTTAAATTAACTTGATTTCGGTTAATTAGAAATAAGTGTTCATGATGACGATTTCGTCCGTGCGGGACATATTCAGCTGGTAACGGGAAATCTCGTCGATCATGTCGCGCTCGAGCGAACCATCACTCAGCAATTCCACCTGCCGCTCCAGCGCCACACGGGCCTGCGTCAGCTTTGCAAGCTCCGCAGTCCGGGTAATACGCTGCCGCTCCAGCCGCTCCGTCGCCTGAAGGCCGAAGTCGCCATGAATGGAATGATAACCGAAATAGGAAAGAAAAGCGATCGTGATGGCCGGAACGATCAAACGGCCGAATCGTCTCTTTTTATGATGTCTGGTCCACATGCCGGAGAGAAGCCTTAAAACGCACAACGTGATTCTGAGATTAAGCCGGATTGTTTAACTATCCGTTGACCTTAAATTCCAATCGGGGGATGGGCATGAAAAAGCCCGTCTGAAGGCGGGCTGAGAAAGGCAGTGATGTCAGATAAACCTCGTCATGCCGGACTTGATCCGGCATCCAGCCACGGCGCGTCTGCGCCGTGAGAGAGTCTTTCGCGATCAAGTCCTTGATCGCGCTGGATCCCGGATCGCGTCCGGGATGACGGAGTGCGGATGAGACCGATCACTCCTGGAATTAAGCCCGCCGGACGGCGGGCCTCATCCGCAAAACCAAACCGAGAATTATCCGCGCAGGATCGAACGGCCGGCGTAAGCAGCCTGCGGGCCCAGCATTTCCTCGATGCGGATCAGCTGGTTGTACTTTGCGAGCCGGTCGGAACGGGCAAGCGAACCGGTCTTGATCTGACCGCAGTTCGTGGCGACTGCGAGATCGGCGATGGTGGAATCTTCCGTCTCGCCCGAACGGTGCGACATGACGGCGGTGTAACCGGCCTTGTGCGCGGTTTCGACTGCATCCAGCGTCTCGGAGAGCGAGCCGATCTGGTTGACCTTGACGAGGATGGAGTTTGCAACGCCCATCTTGATGCCGTCGCGAAGGCGAGCGGAGTTGGTGACGAAGAGATCGTCGCCGACCAGCTGGCACTTGTTGCCGATGAGATCGGTCAGCGCCTTCCAGCCGTCCCAGTCGTCTTCAGCCATGCCGTCTTCGACGGAGATGATCGGATATTTCGCAACCAGCTCGGCCAGATATTCGGCCTGCTCGATCGGCGAACGGGTCTTGCCTTCGCCTTCATAAACGTAATTGCCGTTCTTGAAGAATTCGGTCGCGGCACAGTCGAGACCGATGAACATGTCGTCGCCCGGACGGTAACCAGCCTTTTCGATCGACTTCATGATAAAATCGAGCGCTGCCGGCGCGCTTTCGAGACCGGGAGCAAAACCGCCCTCGTCACCGACATTGGTGTTATGGCCCTGCGCGGACAGTTCTTTTTTCAGCGTATGGAACACTTCCGAACCCATGCGCACGGCTTCACGGATGTTTTCCGCGCCAACGGGCAGGATCATGAATTCCTGGAAATCGATCGGGTTGTCAGCATGCGCGCCGCCATTGATGATGTTCATCATCGGAACCGGCAGCAGATGCGCGTTCGGGCCGCCAACGTAACGGTAAAGCGGCAGGCCGGAAGCTTCAGCGGCAGCCTTGGCGACAGCGAGCGAAACGCCGAGGATGGCGTTGGCGCCGATGCGCGACTTGTTCGGCGTGCCGTCAAGCGCGATCATCAGCTGATCGATCTGGATCTGGTTTTCAGCATCGAAACCGCCGATGGCGTCGAAGATTTCGGTATTGACGGCTTCAACCGCCTTTTCCACGCCCTTGCCGAGATAACGCTTGCCGCCATCACGCAGCTCAACCGCCTCATGCGCGCCGGTGGAGGCGCCCGAAGGAACGGCCGCACGGCCCATGGAGCCGTCTTCGAGATAGACATCGACTTCAACGGTCGGGTTGCCGCGGCTGTCGAGGATTTCGCGCGCGATGATATCGGTAATGGCAGTCATGGTCTCTCCCTTGGGAATGGAACAGATATTTTCCGTCGCCTGTCTTAGACGATGGCGAAGAAATTACAATGACGGCGGGCGGCAGAAACGGACCGCCCGCCATTTAAAATCGATTGGCACGAACCGCGCCCGTTCCTCAGGCTTTCGCGATGGCGTCGAAGGCCAGAAGCTTCTCGAGCAGTTTCGGCATATCCTTCAGATGCACCATATTGGGGCCGTCGGAAGGCGCATTGTCCGGGTCCTCATGGGTCTCGATGAAGAGGCCGGCCACGCCGACAGCCACTGCCGCGCGCGCAAGCGTCTCGACGAATTCACGCTGGCCGCCGGTGGAACCGCCCTGCCCGCCCGGCTGCTGCACCGAATGGGTGGCATCGAAAACGACCGGCGCGCCAAGCGAAGCCATGATCGGCAGCGAGCGCATGTCGGAAACCAGCGTGTTATAACCGAAGGATGCGCCGCGTTCGCACAGCAGCACATTCGGATTGCCGCTGTCATTCAGCTTGGCCAACACGTTCCTCATGTCCCAGGGTGCCAGGAACTGGCCCTTCTTGACGTTGATGACGCGGCCGGTCTTTGCGGCGGCAACGAGAAGATCGGTCTGGCGGCTGAGGAAGGCCGGAATCTGCAGTACATCCACCACTTCGGAGACGACGGCGCATTGTTCTTCGGTGTGAATATCCGTCAGCACCGGAAAGCCGAATTCCTTCTTGAGATCGGCGAAAATCTCCATCGCGCTGTCCAGGCCGATGCCGCGCTTGCCGGAGAGCGAGGTGCGGTTCGCCTTGTCGAAGGAGGATTTGTAAACGAGGCCGATGCCCAGCCTGTCGCACAGCTCCTTGAGCACGCCCGCGATCATGAAGGCATGTTCGCGGCTTTCCATCTGGCAGGGACCGGCAATCAGCGAAAAACGCTCGGCGTTGGAGAAAGAAACCTTGCTGGCGCCATCGCCGGCGGTGACTTTGAGATTGTTGGTAACGCTCATCATATTTCCTCGAAGGCGAAGGCAACGCCCTGACCGGGCGCGGCGGGAACCACCAGACGGCCACCCGCTTCCATGCTGGAAACGCCATTAGCAGCAAGTGCCGCCGCTGTCACGGCAAGATCGCGAACGGAAAAGACGATGCCCGCGCCGCGCAGCCCGCCGTCACCCCGATTTGAAGCATTCAGGTCGACGCTGGCGAAGGCCGGCTTTTCGGTCAATCTGATCCTGACATTGCCGGTTGCGAAAACCGTATCTCCGTCCGGAGACATGGTCGCTTCACAGCCAAAGACCGTTTCGATCAGGCGAGCCGCCTTTGCGTCTCCGCCGGAAAACAGGACAATTTCGCGGAGACCCGTGACAGAATTGGCATGCTTCTCCAGCACCGTGCGATCACCCGGCAAGGCCTTCAACCGCTGGCAGCTGAACAGGAAGAAATCCGCCGGTGCCCCGCTTGCCGCAAAGGCCAGCCGGAATGCCGCCTCGCTGCGCGAGCCGTCCGGCATCTGCACCGGTCGCGAAAAGTCAAAGCGATCACCGGCGGACAGGCCCGCCGCGACGAACCGTTCGTGATCGGCAATAGCGTCGTCTGTTTTGGCGACGAGAGCCGAAAAACCTTCCTGCTCGTGATGTTGTCTGAACGCCCGATCCCTGCCGGTAAAGACGTCACCCTTTTCTATCGAGGCGTTATAATTAGCTGGCTTAGCAATCGCCAGTGGCTCGATATAGGTGCCATCCTGAAAGAAAACGCAGGCGTTTTGTGTGCCGAATGGATGGAGAGCCGGCGGCGCGACCGTAAAACCAAGAGCTTCAAGTCGATGAGCAGCAACACCGATATCCCGCACGGGCAGGACGAGATGATCGACGCTTCGCTTGTCATCCATGATTTCCGCCCCTTCGGCCTGCCTCCGGCGCTGGACCGGACTGTTGCGGCAGACAAAAGCACGAACGGCGCCAGGAATGCAAATTGGCTATCCCGGATATTGTGCGCATCCCGGGCAAACATTCACGAAGAAATGTTGGACATATCCACCGATACAGGCGTTTGCAGTGGGTAAAGGACGGTGTCTCCACCACTTCCCGTCTGCCACATCGTCATGGCAAATCGGCCGGAAGGCGCAAGCGGTGTCAGCCTGTGGTGCATGACGCCGCAACGATAGGTGACGATCTGGCTCGGGCCTGCCAGAAAGGCCTGGAAGGTGGTTTCATCCGGCATCCCGTCTTCACCGGCCTCGCAGACCACGACCAGAGATGGCGACTGGTCGAGCGGCAGAAAAGTCTGGCTGGAGAATGGATGTATTTCCATTTGCGAAATGACTGGCGAACCCGACATCGCCTTCGCCTGCACGAGTTGAAGCACCGGCGTTCTTGCGTCGCCGGTTCCCTCATAGGCATCCGTCAGCGACACCAGATTTTCAAGTGCGGAGATGTCGGCGACAGAGCCGAATGGAGCGAAGGCTTCCGCTGTCAGCGGCGTGGCGACAACGGGCTTCATCAGGCTGCTCCACTGAAGGCAAGCTGCACTTTCATGCTTTTTGCGCGGTCACCGGCAAGATCGAAAGCCTCCCGGGCGCGGTCAAACGGCAATGTGGCACTGATCAAAGGCTTAACATCGATCAGGCCGCGTCCCATCATGTTCACCGCCTGCGCAAATTCCTCATGGAAGCGGAACGTTCCGCGCAGTTGCAGCTCTTTGGCAACGATGAGGTTCATCGGGATGGTGAAGTCTCCGCCAAGGCCGAGCTGGACGATCACGCCACCCGGTCGGAGCAGATCCAGCGCCGGGACAAGAGCCGCCTGATTGCCGGAGGCTTCGAACAAGACATCGAAGGTGCCTTTTTCAAACCGGTATTTCTCAAGCGTACCGGCATCGCGCAGGATGTTGACGGCTTCATCCGCGCCGATACGTCGCGCCAGATCGAGCGGCGCATCGGCAACATCGGTAACGACGATATGGGCGGCGCCCGCAAGACGGGCAACGAGCAGGCTCAGCATGCCTATCGGTCCGGCACCGGTTATCAGCACCGTCTTACCCAGAAGCGATCCCGCCTGCCGCGCGGCATGGAGGCACACGGCCAAAGGCTCGGCCATCGCTGCCTCACCCATGGAAAGCGCGTCGGCAATCGGTACCGGTTGCGTCGAATGGACCGTCACGATTTCACGGAAACCGCCCTGAACATGGGGTGAGCGCATGGCGCTGCCCATGAAGCGCATGTCCAGGCACTGGTTCTGCATGCCCTCACCGCAATAGCGGCAGGTGCCGCAAGGCAGGCTCGGATTGACCGCCACGCGCATACCGGGCAGGAGATGCGAGACGGAACTGCCCACCTCAGCCACCGTGCCGGCAAACTCATGACCAAGCGCCATGGGCTCGCGCACGCGCACCGTGCCGAAGCCACCATGGTTATAATAATGCAGATCCGAACCGCAAATTCCGCCGACGGCGACAGCCACCCGCACCTCGTCCGCGGCAAGTGGC
This sequence comes from Agrobacterium tumefaciens, assembly GCA_017744915.1. GTDB lineage: Bacteria > Pseudomonadota > Alphaproteobacteria > Rhizobiales > Rhizobiaceae > Agrobacterium > Agrobacterium tumefaciens_I. The sequence goes on along the minus strand of JAGIAH010000004.1, from coordinate 141,777 downwards.
TGGCCGGCAACGTCCTCTACCCGCAGGTCTTTTGCTGCATGAATGACGACTCCGCGCATGCGCGTCTCCTCCCGTCAATTTCTGTTGGCATCAAGGATGACGGCGGCCCTAAAGAACCGACAGCATTCCACCATCGACATAGATTATCTGGCCATTGACGTAGTCGGAGGCCGAAGCAGAAAGGAACACAGCGGTTCCGACGAGTTCCTGCGGCTTGCCCCAGCGTTTCGCCGGCGTGCGCGCCTTCACCCAGGCGTCGAATTCCGGATTGTCGATCAGTGCCTGATTCATGTCGGTCAGCATGTAGCCCGGGCCAATGGCATTGGCCTGTATGCCATATTGTGCCCACTCCGCCGCCATGGCGCGGGTCAGCATCTTGATGCCGCCCTTGGCCACGGTGTAGGGCGCCACTGTCGCGCGGGCGAGTTCGCTGGTCAGCGAGCCGATATTGACGATCTTGCCATATCCTCTCGGGATCATCCGCTTTGCCGCCTCACGGCCAATCATGAAGGCGCTTGTGAGGTTGGTGTCGATCACCCGCTGCCAGTCGGCCGTCTCGAGCTCGACCATCGGCTTGCGGAACTGAATGCCGGCATTGTTGACGAGAATGTCGACCTCTATCCCCTGCTCATCAAGTCTGGCGAAGGTCTCAATGATTTCACTTTCGGAGGTGACGTCAAAGGCGACCGCCTCGGCATCATGGCCGGCATTGCGAAACTCCTGAACCGTTTGCGCGACACGCGACGGATCCGTGCCGTTAATGAGGATGCGTGCCCCCGCGACGGCAAGCCCTTCCGCCATTGCGCGGCCAAGACCGCGTGAAGAGCCGGTAACAAGCGCAGTGCGCCCGCCGAGATCAAAGATGGTCTGATAGGTCATGGCGTCCTCCTCACAGCGTGCTGACGCGGACCGTCAGGTCCGGCCGCTCGAAGACCTTGGGCAACAATTCGGTCCCGAGGCCGGGGCCTTCCATCGGCAGCACGAAACCGTTTTCGATGACGGGCAGATTTGTTACCAGCTCGCTGTACCAGCCGGTATAAAAAGCGCGCACCGACTCCTGGATCATGGTGTTGGTCTGTGAAAAAGAGGAATGAACGGCCGCTGCATAGGCGACAGGCCCGGTGCAATCATGCGGCGCGTAAGGGCGATGGTAGGTGTCGGCCAGTGCGGCGATCTTGCGGCCTTCGGTCAGACCGCCGGTCCAGACCAGGTCGGTCATCACGATGCCGATCGCACCGGCTTCCAGCATGTCCTTGTAGGGGAAACGGGAACCGAGCGTTTCCGAGGCACAGATCGGCACGCTGGTGGAGGCGGCCAGTTCCGAAAGGGCGGATACCGAATTCATCCGTATCGGATCCTCGTACCATGTCGGGTCGAAGGCTTCGAGTTCGCGGGCAATCTTCTTGATCGTCGGCAGGTTCCAGAGGCTGTGAAACTCCACCATGATCTGCATACGATCACCCACACGTTTGCGTATCTGCTCGAACGGCAAAAGGGCAGTACGCAACTGTTCGCTCGTGATGTAACGCCCATCATTTTCGATGGCCGCAGGATCGAACGGCCAGATCTTCATGGCCGAAATGCCCTGCTCCAGCAGGTTTTCGGCAAGCGCGCCCGCATCCGTCATGAAAGCCTTGAGATCTTCATAGGGGCCTTCTGCATCGTCGCGAAAATTCCAGGTATCGACCGGCTTGATCTTGTTGGACCGCACATAACCGTAACCGGCGCAGGTATTGTAGACGGGAATACGATCGTGGCAGAGGCCGCCCAGCATCTGATGGACCGGCTGGTTGCAGACCTTGCCGAAAATATCCCAGAGCGCCAGATCGATCGCCGAAGCCGCGCGATATTCGGCGCCAGTCGAGGCCTGCGCCATCGGCAGATTCACCAATTCGCGGGAATGTGCCTCGATCCGCATCGGGTCGCGGCCAAGCAGGCGACCGGCGAGCACATCGTGGATATGAGCCTCGACCGCGCCTGCGCCATAGAATGTCTCACCCAGCCCGATCACCCCGGCATCGGTGTGGATGCGCACCCAAAGCACATTTGAGAATTCCTCGGTCCGCAAAGTTTCGACAGACGTAATCTTCATTAGCTCCTCCGCGCGCCCAGCTCGGTCGCGTCTCCCGATTGACTGACCAGCCTCCCAGCCAGTCTCGATCCGGACAATAATGTTGCTTGTAAAATTTCACAACATGTTTTATAGCGATTTATGTACTGAGTTCGTTGACCGCGACGGGAGGAGACCGGAGATGGCACGCAAGCAGACAAGGCCGGAATTGGTAAAAGACGGCGAAAAGCCGAAACGGGCAAACCGCGTCAACTTCTTCGATCTCGCTTATGAGCGCATCGAGGAACTGCTGATCAATTGCGAACTGAAACCCGGCCGACAACTGACGTTGCAGGAATTGCAGGATGCGACGGGGCTGGGCCGGACGCCGGTTCATAATGCCGTCAGCCGTCTCGCCGCCGATACGCTGCTGGTGGTGCTGCCCCGCCATGGCCTCAGGGTCGCGCCGATCGATCTGGCGCGTGAGCGCCTTCTGCTGCAGCTTCGCCGGGACATGGAGCGCTTCGTCATGCGGCTGGCGGTGGAGCGGGCAAGCCTCTCCCATCGTAATCAGATGCTGCATATCGAACGCGCCCTGCGTGAACGGCGGGAGCAGATCACGCTCAGCGAATTCAACCTGCTCGACCGTCGGATCGACCAGATATTGCTGGCGGCGGCGAACGAACCGTTCCTCGAACATACGCTGCGGCCGCTGCATACGATCTATCGGCGCATCGGCTTCATTCACCATACGGTGACACATGGAAAATCCGACCTGACGCAGACAGTCGACTGCCATCTTTCGGTCTTGAACGCCGTCGCGAACCGCCATCTGGACACGGCACTTGCCGCAACGGACGCATTGGTCGGCTTCGTCGATTCCATGTTCGACGAAATGGAGACGGGCATAGACCCTCGCCTGCTGGATTGCAGCATCGAACCGATTTTCAAGATTTGAAACAGCGGTGCCATTGGATGTCCGACATCCCGCCGCCACGAAGAAAGATTTCTGAAATACATATTTTACAATGACTTATGGCGCTCGGGAGGCGCCACTAAAAAGCTCAGGGAGGAGCATGGATGAGCAATATCGTAAAATCCTTGATTGCGGCCACAATGGCAACGGCGCTTGCATCCTGGGCAGCGCCTGCGCTGGCCAAGGACAAGATCACTTTCGCCGCCGCGGTTTTTGCGGAAGCCGGACGTGGCGACCGGGTTAAGGCCTGGATCCAGAAGTTCAACGAAAGTCAGGACAAGGTCGAAGTTGAACCCATCGCAATTCCGTTTTCCAGCCTCGCCAACACCGTCTTCACCCAGATGGGCGGCGGCGGTGGACCGGACCTCGTGCGCTTCGACCAGACCGATTTCTTCGCTGCCATTCCATCCGGGCGCCTGCTGCCACTCGATGATCTGATCAGCGACAAGGATCACGAATTCCTGGGGCCGGACCGCTTCATGAAGGTGAAGGACATCCGTTACGGTCTGCTGTTCGACACGACGGGTTATGCGCTGCTGTACAACAAGGACATCCTGCCGGAACCGCCGAAGGATTTCGAAAGCTTCCTGGCAGCAGCAAAGGAAAAAACCAAGGACGGCGTGTATGGTTATGCCTATCGTGCCACGATGGCGGAGCGCGCCGGTTTCTGGCAGGATCTCTGCAACTACGTCTTCGGATTTGGCGGTCGCTGGAGCGACAAGGACGGCAAGCTCACGCTCAACAGCCCTGACGTCATCAAGGGCGTTACCGCCTACAAGCAGGTTTATGACGCCGCCGTGACGCCACGCGGTGCGGATGCGGCCACCTATCGCCGCATGTTCTGGGAAGGCAAGATTGCCATGAACGTCGACAATGGCGGCGTGGCGGCAATCTTCAACCAGAATGCCCCGCAGCTCAATTTCGCAGCAGCCCCCTCGCCTTTCCCGGACAAGGCACAGGGCCTCATCATGACAGCCCTCGTGGTCAACGCCAACACGAAGCACAAGGATGCGGCGGGCGACTTCATCAAATGGGCCTATTCCCCCGAGAACCAGAAAGGCCTTCAGGCCGCAATGGGGACGGGTGTCGGCACCAAGATCGACATGTCTGCCGAAGAGCAGGCGAAGCGGCCATGGCTGAAGGTCTATGAAGGCCAGATGCAGAATGCCCTTCCGCAGCTTGTGATGGGACATGAGGGCAAGACGCCCGAAATCCAGCAGATCGTGCTCGAGCAGGTGTTGAAGGTGCTTCTCGAAAATGCCGATCCAAAGGACGCCATGGATCGCGCCCAAACGCTGGTGGAGCGGCGCGTCCTTCGCTGAGATCGATGCGGAGGCTGCCTGAACAGCCTCCGCAACCACGGCTATTTTCCCATCGAGGTCAGTTATGAAACGTGCCCAGCTCGCAGGAGCAAGGCTCGACGGTCATCCGTTGACTCCTTATCTCTTCGCCGCACCGGTCGGCATCTATCTCCTGCTGTTTCAGTTTTACCCGCTGGTCCAGCAGTTCTTCATGAGCTTCACCGCCACCGACCTGCTGACGCCCAACGTCAACCCGTTCGTCGGCATCGAGAATTATTCGTTCCTGATCGAAGACGGCGAACTGTGGAAGGTCCTGTGGATCACGGCGATCTATACCGTCGCCTGCGTGATCTTTGCGATCGGCACGGGCCTCGGTTCGGCAATGCTGCTCGATTCACCCTTTTTCGGCCGCGGCATTGCCCGGGCGCTCATCACCGTTCCCTGGGCCGCACCGTCCGTTGCTGTCGCGCTGGTGTTCACCTGGATATTCAATTCGCAATACGGCATTTTCAACCGGGTACTCAGCGGCCTCGGCCTTCCCTTCGGCGGCGAGAACTGGCTGGACGATCCAAGCCTTGCGCTGCCAGCTATCCTGCTCACCACCGTCTGGCAGATATTTCCCTTCTCTTCCGTCGTGATTCTTGCGGCTCTGCAGGGCGTGCCGCATGAGCTCAAGGAGGCTGCCGTCATCGATGGTGCGGACCGGCTCAACATCTTCAAGACCGCCACATGGCCGACCATCCAGCCGACCGTGCTGATGCTGACGCTGTTCGTCACCATCTGGTCGCTGCGCCGCTTCGACCTCATCTGGCTGATGACGCAGGGTGGCCCTATCGGCGCGACCAACACGCTCGTCATCGAGCTTTATCGCCAGGGTTTCGTCTATCGCGATCTCGGATCGGCGGCCTCCATCGGCATGATCGGCCTGTCGATCGCGCTTCTGGTCACCGTCATCTATTTCAAGGTCACCCGGATGACTGAACAGGCACAGGGGAAGCGTTGATGAACACCACAGGCAACGCCCACTTTGTCCGCATCCTCGCCGTCCTCGTCATGCTCGGCTTTGCGGCTTTTCCGATCTACTGGATGTTCGTCACGTCAATGACGCCGTCCTCGGAACTCTTCGCGCCCTTTCCGCGCCTCGTGCCCGACTGGTCGCAGCTTGGAATCTATCTCGAGGTTTTCGATACCATTCCGGTGACGACATGGCTGAAGAACAGCTTTCTGGTCGCGGCCGGAACCACCGTTCTCAGCATCCTACTTGCCGTCCTGCCGGCATACGCACTTTCCCGCTTCCGTTTTGCGGGACTTGCCGTACTGGGCTTTGCATTGTTCGCAACGCAGATGCTGCCGGAAGCCATGCTCGTCGTGCCGCTCTATTCGATCTTCGGCGACCTCAACCTGCTCAATACGATCCCCGGCCTCGTGCTGGCAAACACCGCTTTCGTGGTGCCTGTCATCACCTGGATCATCAAGGGCGCGATCGACGGCATTCCGATCGAGATCGAAGAGGCGGCAAGGGTCGATGGCTGCTCGCGTCTCGATATTGTGCTCGGCATCATCATTCCGCTGATTGCGCCGACGCTCGCTGCCGCCGCCGTCATCTCCTTCTTCCACGGCTGGAACGAATATGTCTTCGCGCAGACCCTGATCAGCAGTGAAAACCTCAGGACGGCTTCCGTCGGGCTCGCCAGTTTCGTGGGCGAACTCTCCACGCCCATCCATTCCGTCATGGCAGTCGGGGTGATCTACACCCTGCCCGCCATCGTCTTTTACCTCTTTGCCCAACGCTATGTGGTCGCCGGAATGACCGCCGGCAGTGTCAAAGGCTGACAGGAAAACCAGATGTCCGCTATTGAACTCAATAATATCTCAAAGAAATTCGGCGCGAAGGAAGTCATTCGTGACATCAATGTCTCGATCGAAGAGGGAGATTTCCTCGTCCTTCTCGGCCCTTCCGGCTGCGGCAAATCCACACTTCTGCGCATGCTCGCGGGCCTAGAAAGCATTTCCGGCGGGGAAATCCTGATCGGCGGCAGGCGGGTCGATCAATTGCCACCCGGCGAGCGCGATATCGCCTTCGTGTTTCAGTCCTACGCACTTTACCCGCATCTTTCCGTGCGCAGGAACATGTCCTTCCCGCTGTTGATGCAGCAGTTTCGCTGGTGGCACCACCTGCCGATCATCGGCGGTCTGGCGAAACGCCGGATCGAGAAATCATCAACCGTCGTCGAAAAAGTCGCCAGGATCGCAAAAATCCTCGGACTGACGGAGATGCTCGACCGTTTCCCGCGCACGCTTTCCGGTGGACAGCGCCAGCGTGTCGCCCTCGGGCGGGCCATGGTGCGGGAGCCGGAAGTGTTCCTGATGGACGAGCCGCTCTCCAATCTGGACGCCAAGCTTCGGACCTCCATGCGTTCGGAAATTTCACGGCTGCACCAGGAGATCGGCGGCACTTTCGTTTATGTGACGCACGACCAGGTCGAAGCCATGACCATGGGCACAAAAATCGCCCTGATGCGCGACGGCATCATCCAGCAATTCGGAACGGCACGCGAAATCTATACCGATCCGGCCAATACCTATGTCGCCCGCTTCATCGGCACGCCGCCGATGAACCTGATCGTTGCGGACAGAAAGCCGGACGGCCTCTTCGTCGGTTCAACCCCCATTCGCATAGATGCGCCGAAGTCAGAGACGGCTTCCACCGTGCTGTTGGGCGTCCGGCCGAACGCCCTCTCCCTGACGGCAGAGCCGACCGAGGCTTCCCTGCGGGGCGAGGTCGTGATGGTCGAACATATCGGTGCGGATTCGATCATCGCCGTTCGCCTCAAAGACGGCCGCACGGCGCATGACGAAGACGGCGATATGGATGCGGTGATGGTGACTGTTCCCGGATATTGCACGCTTTCACTGCGGCAGGAGGTTTCGCTGACGATCGATCCCGATCAGGCCATCCTGTTTTCGACCGTGACGGGCGAGCGGATCCGGTCGTGATCGTGACCGGACCTGCACCAGCGCAACCATTTTTCAATCTCCAGAAATATCCGCAGCGGGGAGAATAGACATGTCAAAACGGATCGTTTTTCACGGCGAAAATGCCGCCTGTTTCAGCGATGATTTCACAAGCCTCGTGGATGGCGGCGCGGAAATCGCTCTGCTGCCGGATCAGCTCGCCACCGAGGAAGACCGCGATGCCTATCGCAATGCCGATATCATCGTCGGCGTCAAATTTGATGCATCGTTGCCGACGCCTGAGAGATTGACGCTGTTTCATGTTCCCGGTGCCGGTTATGACGCCGTCAATCTCGATCTGCTGCCGAAAAGCGCCGTCGTGTGCAACTGCTTTGGCCATGATCCCGCGATTGCCGAATATGTGTTTTCAGCCATTCTGAACCGCCATGTTCCGTTGCGCGATGCCGACAACAAATTGCGCGCCGGCCAATGGGCCTATTGGTCCGGTTCAGCGGAGCGCCTGCATGACGAAATTTCCGGAAAGACCGTCGGCCTTCTCGGCTTCGGCCATATCGGAAAGGCCATCGCCGTCCGCGCGAAGGCGTTCGGAATGCAGGTCAGCGTCGCCAATCGCAGCCGCGTGGAACCGTCAGATCTGGTCGACCGCTCCTTCACACTGGATCAACTGAACGAATTCTGGCCGACCGCAGATTTCATCGTCGTCTCCGTACCATTAACGGACACGACGCGCGGGATCGTCGATGCGGAGGCTTTCGCAGCGATGAAATCCGGTGCCGTCATCATCAATGTCGGGCGCGGCCCGACCATAGACGAACAGGCGCTCTACGACGCGCTGAAGGGTGGAACGATCGGCGGCGCGGTCATTGACACCTGGTACGCCTATCCGTCCCCCGACGCGCCGACGAAACAACCCTCCGCGCTGCCGTTCAATCAACTCGATAACATCATCATGACGCCGCACATGTCCGGCTGGACCAGCGGAACGGTGCGGCGGCGTCAGCAGACGATCGCGGAAAACGTCAATCGGCGGCTGAAGGGGCAAGACTGCATCAACATCGTCCGCACCGCGTCTGAATAGCAGATCACCGCATGGCCGGGAGGAGCCGGCCGGAAACTACAGCTCAATCAACCAGGGAGAGAGTGATGAGCATCTTTCAGTCTTTTAAATCCGTCGCTGCCGCGATCGCGGTTTGTGCCGGTATCTTCACCGGTTTTTCGGCGAATGCACAGAGCGTCGATGACATCGTCAAGCGCGGCTCGGTGAAGATCGGCGTGCTGGTCGGTGCACCGCCATTCGGCTCGGTGGACGCGCAGGGAAATCCGGTCGGGTATGATGCCGATGTCGCAACGCTTGTCGGCAAATATCTCGGCGTACCGGTCACGATGGTCCAGCTGACACCGCCATCGCGCATTCCGGCTCTGGAATCCGGCAAGGTGGACTTCCTTGTCGCGACGCTGGCGCCGACGCCGGAGCGCGCCAAGGCGGTGATGTTCACCAACCCCTACAGCGCCTTCCAGGTGGGGATCTATTCTCACAAGGATACCAGGATTGAAAAGTGGGAAGACCTCAAGGGCATGACTGTCGGGGTCAATCGCGGATCGAGCGTCGAGCGCGAATTCGTCAACCGCGAGAAGGAACTTGGCCTGACGATCCTGCGCTTTGATGATGACGCAACGACCATGCAGGCTCTTTTCTCGGGTCAGGTGCAGGCGATCGCGGGGCCGGATGCGCAGGCCAACGCGGCCATCAAGCTGCGCGGCGATACGACGACAGAAGTGAAATTCTTCTTCTCCATGCAGCCGAACTCGATGACCGTTCGCAAGGATGCCACCGACCTGCATCAGTGGCTGAACAATACGATCTATTACATCAAGCAGAATGGAGAGCTGGACGCGATTGCCCGCAAATGGGTCGGTACGCCCCTGCCCGTTCTCCCGACATTCTGATCGGACGGCAAAACTCCGGCGCGCCCTTCCACAGGCGCGCCGGAACAGCTTATTCGAGAGGAGCCAGCATGAATTTTTCACTTCACTTCGAGGCCGTGTTTGCTGAATCGGATCTGATCTGGCGCGGCATCATGTTGACGATAGGCCTGTCGGCAACTGCCATCGTCCTCGGCACGATGATCGCGGTGGCGCTGGTCGCCATGCGCAGTCTCGGCAACGGAGCCACCCGCTTGGGTGTCGATTCCTATGTTGAACTGCTACGCAACACCCCGTTTCTCGTGCAGCTCTTCATGGTCTTCTTCGGGCTGCCGCTCGTGGGTTTTCGCATGTCCGGAACCCAGGCGGCGCTCTTTGCCATGACGCTCAACCTTTCGGCCTATGCGACGGAGATCATTCGTGCCGGGGTGGAGTCCATACACCGCTCCCAGGTCGAGGCGGGCCTGTCGCTCTCGCTCAGCCGCCTTCAGGTGTTTCGTTACGTCGTGATGAAACCCGCCTTCGCGAAAATATGGCCGGCGCTGTCCAGCCAGTTCGTGCTGATGCTTCTGGCATCGAGCATCTGCTCCTTCATCTCGGTGCCGGAGCTCTCCGGCGCGGCTTCGATCATCGAGCAACGGACGTTTAGAAGCTTCGAGACCTATATCGTCGTGACCGTCATCTACCTCCTTCTCGCGCTGGCGCTGAAAATCATCCTCGCATGGATCGGTCATTGGCTGTTCCGCCGCCGCGTCAATGTCGTGTCCGCGATGACCGTCAAGGAAGGAATTGCCTGATGTCCACATTCGGTTGGCCGGAATTTCTTTTCCTGCTTCGTGCGGCTGGCTGGTCCATCGTCCTGACCGCCATCGCTTTCAGCATCGGCTCTATCGCCGGCGGCTTCTTCGCCATCATGCGGCTTTCGCAATACGGATCGGTCCGCAGCGTCGCCGCAAGCTATATCACCGTCATCCAATCGATACCGGTGCTGATGATCCTGTTCATGTCCTATTATGGACTGACATTGTTCGGCTTCGAAATACCGCCGCTGCTCGCCGCATCAGTGTCCCTGTCGGTCTATGTTTCGGCCTATCTGGCGGAAATCTGGCGCGGCTCCATCCAGGCGGTGCCCCATCAGCAATGGGAGGCCTCAGCTTCGCTGGCGCTCACGCGCTTCCAGCAATACCGCTACGTCATCCTGCCGCAGGCCATCCGGCTGTCACTGCCTCCGACGGTGGGTTTCCTCGTCCAGCTGGTCAAGAACACCTCCATCGTATCGGTGGTGGGCTTCGTGGAACTCTCCCGGGCGGGCCAGCTCGTCAACAATGCGACGTTCAGACCCTTCCAGGTGTTCTTCGTTGTCGCCCTTCTTTATTTCGCGATCTGCTTCCCGCTATCGCGCCTCAGCCGCCATCTCGAAAGGGTTCTCCATGTCGGTCGTAACAATTGATCAGGTGCACAAGCGTTATGGCGCCCTTGAAGTTCTGAAGGGCGTATCGCTGAACGTCGAGGCGGGACAGGTTGTCGCCATCATCGGGCGCAGCGGCTCCGGCAAAAGCACGATGCTGCGCTGCATCAATGGTCTCGAAGAGTTTCAGTCCGGCAATATCACCGCCGCGGGACACAGGGTGGAGCAGGACCAGACCAAGCTCAGACAGCTGCGCAAGGACGTCGGCATCGTCTTTCAGAGCTACAATCTCTTTCCGCATCTGACCGTCGGCGAAAACATCATGCTGTCTCCGAAGATAACGCAGGATGTTGCAAAGGCGGAGGCCGATGCGCTGGCGCGCAAGGTGCTGGCGCAGGTGGGGCTGGCGGAAAAATTCGACGCCTATCCGGACATGTTGTCAGGCGGACAACAGCAGCGCGTGGCCATCGCCCGCTCGCTGGCGATGCGGCCGAAAGTCATGCTGTTCGACGAGGTGACATCCGCTCTCGATCCGGAGCTGACGGGAGAAGTGCTTCTTGTCATGGAACAGCTGGCGCGGGAGGGCATGACGATGTTGCTGGTGACCCACGAAATGAGCTTTGCCCGCAGCGTCGCAAACGTGACCGTCTTCATGCATCAGGGCAAAATCTGGGAAATGGGTGCTTCGAAACAGCTGTTCGAACAACCGCAAACACCCGAGCTGCAGGCTTTCCTGTCCAATGGCGTGAAATAGGCAGCACCGGCTCAGCGCGCATCAATGCGCACAACAGGAAGCAACGCAGACAATGTCACTCTTCTGCGTTGCTTTGGCTTATCCAGACTGTACGAGGTGGGAGGTGAGTTGCGGGCCGCGCCGGTTTATCGCGACCGATGCGGCCCCGCCCCGATCCAATCCAAATTCCACTACCGGCAGGCGTCGAGGCGGTTGATGGCCTCCACATTCTGCGCCGAAGATCCTCGCGGATCGAAATCCGAAACCAGCCAGGTGTCGACGATGGCTTTTGCGAGTTCCGGGCCGATCACGCGCGCTCCCATGGTAATGATCTGGGCATTGTTGGATTTCGCCGCGCGTTCGGCGGAATAGGTATCATGGGTCAAGGCGGCGCGAATTCCCGGCACCTTGTTGGCCGAGATACAGACGCCGATACCGGTTCCGCAAAAAAGCAGGCCGCGGTCGAATTCGCCGGAAAGAATGCTGCCGGCAACGGCTTCTGCGAGATCGGCATAAAACCCGTCCTGGCTTCGATCCACGACCGTCAGTCCTTCCCTGCCGGAGAGATGGGCGAGCACCGCATCCAGCAGGGGTTTTCCGGCGCTATCGGCGCCCGCGACAATTCTCATTTTGAAATCTCCTGTTGGCTGCGCAAGCCTGACCGGCTGCGACCGATATGTTGTGTTTTCACGATTGCAATCTGGCCTGCGCACCTTCGGCAAGGCTGCGCAAAATGAGCGCACAGGAGGTGGCTCCCGCATCGAGAACGCCCAGCGAGCGGTCGCCGAGGCGACTGGCGCGGCCGATCTTCGCAACCAGATTGATGGTGGAGTCCCTGCCGGTTTCGGCCGCAGCCACAAGTGCCAGAGCGGCATCGTGGAACGACGAGCCGGAAGCGATGGCGACGTCGAATGCCGTAACGGCCGGCACCAGCGTATCCATCAGCGTCTTGTCGCCCACCTTCGCGGAACCGATGGAGGCGACGCCTTCAAGGCCCGCATGCAGCATGCCGCTGAAGGAGGCAGCATCGATCGCCTCGGCATTTTCGATTTTCTCGGCAAATTCCGTAAACATGACGCCATAGAGCGGCCCCATCGAACCGCCGATTTCCGTCATCAGAACCGTTCCGAGCGTATCCAGCGCCTCAGCCAGCGAGGCGTCCTGCCCGCGCAGCCGGTCTGCCGCCATGCCGAAGCCCTTGGCCATGTTCACGCCATGGTCGCCATCACCGATCTTGCCGTCGATCTCGCTGAGATAGGCGCGGTTTTCGATGATCCTCTCAGCCATGGACAGAACGATGTCTCCGGCCTTTGCGTTCTGAAAAGATTGCATGATTTTTCCCCTCACAGCGTAACGGTGCAAACTGCCTCGGCATCGAGCAAAGGCTTCAACTCGTCATCCAGCGCCATCACGGTCAAAGTCGCGCCGACCATCTCGAGAGACGTGAAATAGTTGCCGACATAGGTTTTGTGGATTTTCAGGCCGCGTGCGGAAATCTCAGCCTCAATCGTGTCGTTGAGGATGTAGAGTTCATTGACCGGCGTTGCGCCCAAGCCGGAAACCAGCACCGCCACCTCGCTGCCGGCGGGCAGGTTGTGATCGTCGAGCACGATCTTGCACATGTCCTTTGCCACGTCGGCGGCGGATTTCAGCTTTTCGACGCGAACGCCGGGTTCGCCGTGGTGGCCTATGCCCACTTCCATGGTGCCGGGCGCGATCTCGAAGTTCGGATGGCCGACCGCCGGCAGAGTGCAGGGACCGAGGCCGACACCAATCGAACGGCAATTGTTGATGGCCTTCTGTGCGGTCGCCCGCACCTCCTCCAGCGAAGCGCCGCTTGCCGCCTTGGCGCCGCCGATCTTCCACATGAAGATTTCGCCTGCGACGCCGCGGCGTTTCTCACGCTCCCAGGGTGCGGCGGAGCATACGTCGTCATTGGCGACGACGGTAGCGATCTCGATGCCGTCCTTGGCGGCAAGTTTTGTCGCCATTTTCACATTCATGTTGTCGCCGGCATAGTTGCCGTAGAGCACGATCACGCCTCTGCCGCCATCAGCCTCGCGGATGGCGTCGTGAAAGCTCTTGGCCGTGGGTGATGAAAACAATTCGCCAACGGCGACGGCATCCAGCATGTTGCGGCCGGTGTAACCGATAAAGGCGGGCTCATGCCCCGAGCCCCCACCCGTGACCACCCCGACCTTGCCGGCAACCGGTGCGCCCCTGGCAACGACGACACGCGGATTTTCCGCAAGGCGCACGATGTCACGATGGGCCTTGACGAAGCCTTTCACCGTATCCTCAACCACCTCGTCGGGGTTATTCACAAATCTCTGCATTACTCTCCTCCTTTATGCCGTCTACGCGCCAGCCTTGCCGCTTCTCAGGCCGCTTCTCAGGCGACAGCGGCCGAGCTTGCAGCTCCGCTCCCGGCCAATCCTCTTTTGACCGCATCAAGCGAAACCGTCAGCGCTTCCTCTATTTCCCGAAGCGATGCGGGACTGATACGCCTTACCGGCTGGGCATCCGCGCGGCGATGAAGGCGCGCCGGAAACTCGATGCTGATCGGCATCTCCGGCTTTCGCGCAATCTCGCCGAGCAGCTTGCGGCAATCGATATCGCCCTCGCCCACCGGCACGAAAAACCAGCCTTCCGGTGTGCGTTTCACATCCTTGATATGCGCGTGGACCGAGGCGAGCAGTGCTGCCACCGCGTCGTCGGCAAAATCCTTGAGTTGCGGACGGTGGGACGCGGTATTGGCCGCGTCATAATTCAGCCCCAGCCATGGCGAGCCGAAACGCCGCGTGAGCGCGATACCCTCCTGCGCGATATTGAAAAGGTTGTCGCTGCCGTCGCCGGGATTTTCCAGCGCGATCACGATGCCGAAGGCTTCGGCACGGCGCAAAAGCACCTCGATATTGCGCAGGAACTGTCCTTCGCGCTGCCGGGCCGACGCATTGGTGGCGATAACCCTCGCGCCGATTCCCGCCGCAAAAGCCATTCTACCGGTGAAAATTTCAACGGAATTGTCCAGTCCGAGATCGATATGCGACGACATGGCATGGCAACCGAGCCCGGCATCGCTCAGCGAGCGGCGCCATGATGCCATTTCAGCCGGCAGGAAGGCGCTTTCGTCGAAGGGTTCGGTGTAACCAACGATAAAGGCAGGCTCCACATGGCAAAAACCGACTTTGGCGATGCTCTCCAGCATCTCCTCGCGCCCATAGCCGTCATATGGCGCGCCGGACGCCGATATGATGCGATCTTTCATGCAATCCTCCCTTGAGCCGCAGCTGAAGGGACGATGCCGATCACGCTGCAACCTCATTATTCCGATCGGAAAATGACGGAGAGGTCCGCTCGCGAGCAAGCGGAAAAAATTAACGCGCCAGTGAATTCAATTCATGTAACAGCCACACTCCTATTCGGAGGCGGCATCCTGCGGGTCATCGATCAGCCAGTCGGCGAACCGCCGGGCCAGCCTGCGCTGGCTGCCGGACTTCGGGTAAGCGAGATAATGCCCGACATATTGAAGATCCTGCGTCACGCCGCTCAAGGGGGCGACCAGCCGCCCGGATTTTATCTCGCGATGGGCAAGCCGCGTCGATTCCAGCGCCACGCCGACGCCATTGGCGGCGGCGTCGATCGCCAGAAAACTGCGGTCGAAACTCATGGCCTGAATGGGCGGCTTGCCGAGCCCATTGGCCTCGAACCAGTCCGGCCATTGCAGACGTTTGTTGTCGCTTCGAATAAGCAATTGCCGGTTCAGATCACGCGGCGTCTGGATCTCTGCCGCAAGCGCCGGTGAGCAAAGCGGGGTGACACGCTCGCTACCGAGAGGAATGGTGATCAGATCGTCTCCCTGCGGTTCACCGTAGATGATATCGGCATCGAATTCACCATCCACGAAACGCACATAGGTGGTGCTCGCGGCAAGCCGCACCTCGATCCCCGGATTGGCGTTTAGAAATTCAGGCAGGCGCGGAGACAGCACCTGTGCCGCATAGCTCGGCGCGCAGTGCAGGCGCAGAAGATGCGAGCGATTGGAGGACACCACCTCGATGCCCTGCCGCAGCTCCTCGAAGGCGTTCGATGCATGGGTCAGAAGCGTCTGCCCCGCCGCCGTCAGGCGCACGGTCCGCGTCGTGCGTTCAAAAAGCGGCGTGCCGAGCACCCTTTCGAGCTTGACGATGGCATGGCTGACGGCGCTGGCCGAAAGGTTGAGCTCATCCGCAGCGGCGCGGAAAGAGCCGAGCCGGGCGGCGGATTCGAAGGCGCGGATGGAGGTGAGTGAAATGCCGTTCAACATTCGATTAGTGAAGCAGATTCATGAGATGATGTAAACTTCGCGTTTGAAGCACCCTCTGCCCATCTGCAATATCGAGGCTGCACTCGTCGCAGGACGGGATGCGGCGGCAGGTCGGGAGCACCGCCGTCAAGCGTATGAAGCCGGCCCGCCTGGCTTGGGAGGATTGCTCATGTTGTTGAATGGAAAGACCGCGGTTATTTCAGGCGCCGCCAGCAAACGCGGCATCGGCCGCGCCACGGCGGAACTTTTCGCCCGCCACGGCGCCCGCGTCGCCATCGTGGATCTCGACGAAGCCGGCAGCATCGAAGCTGCGGCCTCGCTTGAAAAAGTGGCTGGTGGCGAGCATCTCGGCGTCGGCGGCAATGTCGCAGATCGCGCCTCCTGCGAGGCGGCCGCGCAAAAAGTCATCGCCGCTTTCGGCAAGATCGATATCCTCATCAACAATGCCGGCATCACTCAGCCGGTCAAGACGCTCGACATTACCGCCACGGACTGGCAGCGCATCGTCGACGTTAACATGACCGGTGTGCTGAATTTCAGCCAGGCCTTCATCCCCAATATGCGCGATAACGGTGGCGGTTCGATTGCCTGCATGTCGTCGGTTTCCGCGCAGCGCGGCGGCGGCATTTTCGGCGGGCCGCATTATTCGGCGGCCAAGGCAGGTGTTCTCGGTCTCGCAAAGGCCATGGCGCGTGAATTCGGCCCCGACGGCATTCGTGTCAACTCCGTTACCCCCGGCCTGATCCAGACAGACATTACCGGCGGCAAGCTCACCGACGACATGCGCCGCGACATTCTCAAGGGCATTCCGCTCAACCGTCTCGGCGACGCCGTCGATGTGGCCAATATCTATCTTTTCCTCGCCTCGGATCTCTCCTCCTACGTCACCGGTGCGGTTGTCGATGTGAATGGCGGAATGCTCATTCACTGAAAACCATCTTTCGAAGCCGGGAAGCCGGCTTCGATTTTCTGACCGGGAGGAGGAAACCATGGCTCAGGCGTATTCGGATACCGATGCAACGAGGGAAGCGGCACTGGCGAATGTATCGCTGGCGGAACGCGCCTGGCGCATCCGGCGCAACGCCCTGTTGATGGGTGAAGTTCAGGGACAGGGTTATGTCGGTCAGGCGCTCGGTATTGCCGATGTTCTGGCCGTGGCGTGGTTTCACACCATGCGCTACCGGGCGGACGATCCGCACTGGGAGGGCCGCGACCGGTTTCTGCTCTCCATCGGCCATTATGCGATTGCACTTTACGCAGCACTCATCGAGGCGGGCGTCATCCCGGAAGACGAGCTGGAGACCTATGGCTGCGACGGCTCGCGCCTGCCCATGTCCGGCATGGCCTCCTATACGCCGGGCATGGAAATCACCGGCGGCTCGCTCGGCCACGGGCTTGGCATTGCCGTTGGCATGGCTCTCGGCCTCAAACGCAAGAGTTCAGACCGGTTCATCATAAACCTGATGTCGGATGGCGAGTTGGGGGAAGGCTCGACCTGGGAGGCCGCCATGGGCGCATCCCATCACAGGCTCGGCAATCTCATCAATCTCGTGGATTTCAACAATCAGCAGGCGGATGGCCCTTCCCGCGAAATGCTGTCCTCCGAACCCGTCGACGGCAAATTCGCGGCCTTCGGCTGGCATGTGCAACGCGTCAACGGCAATGATATCGACAAAGTTCGTGAGGCTTTCGACATCGCCATGTCACTTGTCGATGACAGGCCGCGCGCCATCATCTTCGATACCCGAATGGGCCGTGGCGTGCCCTTTCTCGAAAACCGAGAAATCACCCATTTCATTCGCGTGGAGGCGCATGAATGGAAACTGGCGCTCGACGCCCTTGAGGAAGGACGGCCGTCATGAGTGCAGCAGCCCCGCAGAAGCGCCTCACCACATCGGCGATGATCGCCTCCATTGCCGCCGAAGGTCAGCCGACACGCCCTGCGCCCTTCGGTCATGCTCTTGTTCAGCTGGCGAAAGAACGCGAGGATATTGTCGGCCTTACCGCCGATCTCGGCAAATATACCGACCTGCATATTTTCGCCAAAGCCTTTCCCGAGCGCTTTTATCAGATGGGCATGGCCGAGCAGCTGCTGATGAGCACTGCCGCCGGTCTGGCGCGCGAGGGCTTCGTGCCCTTCGCGACCACCTATGCGGTCTTCGCCGCCCGCCGCGCCTATGATTTCATCGCGATGGCGATTGCCGAAGAAAACCTGCCGGTGAAGATCGTCTGCGCCCTGCCCGGCCTGACAACGGGTTATGGCCCCAGTCATCAGGCGACCGACGATCTGGCGATCTTTCGCGCGCTGCCGAACATGACGATCATCGACCCATGCGATGCGACCGATATAGAAGGCGCGGTGCCGGCGATTACGGCTTACAACGGCCCGGTCTATATGCGCCTGTTGCGCGGCCAGGTGCCGGTGGTACTCGAAGAATATGGCTACAGGTTCGAACTCGGTAAGGCCAAACTCATTCGTGATGGTGCGCAGGTCCTTTTCATATCATCCGGCATATTGACGATGCGGGTTCTCGAAGCGGCTGCCCTGCTTGAGAAGGAGGGCGTCGGCTGCGCCGTTCTACATTCCCCCACCATCAAACCGCTCGATACCGCCTCGATCTTCGCGGAGGTGGACAGGGCCGATCGTCTTGTCATCGTGGCGGAAAACCATAGCGAAATAGGTGGTCTCGGAGAGGCCGTGGCAATGGCGTTGATGAAAAGCGGCCGGGCGCCGCGACTGCAGCATATCGCCCTGCCCGATGCCTTTCTGGGTGCGGGTGCGCTGCCCACCCTGCACGACCGCTACGGCATCTCGACGGCAACGATCGTGGCGCGCGTTAGAGGCTGGCTGGAGAATGAAGGTTTTGAAGTACCGCGCGGTTCGGTCTAAAGGCTGAGGTGAAGACATCGCGCAGAATCAGCCGGGGGGAGCCGGCGGTTTTAAGGGAGTGGAGCGCGTTATCCGCATGATCGGACAACGCTGAGGGTATTTAAATCCAGGGAGGAAAAAATGAGTATTTCCATCAACAGGCGCATGTTCCTGACCGGTACCGGACTGGCACTGGCGGCACCGGCCGTTCTGACGGCGGCCCGCAATGCCCAGGCCGCCACAACGCTGACGCTCGGTCATGGTGCGGCACCGGGCAATCCGCGCACGCTCGCAGCCGCGAAATTCGCGGAACTCGTCGGAGAGAAAACCGAAGGCCGTGTGGCGATCAACGTCGCCGGTTCGGAAACGCTTGGCAGCGACGCCGCCATGCTGACCAGCCTGCGCACCGGGGCACTGGATTTCACCGCCAATAGCCAGGGTCCGGTTTCGAGCGTTGTTCCAGAACTCGCGGCGCTCGGCCTGCCCTTCCTGTTCAGCAATGCCGATCAGGCGATCAAGGTGCTTGAGGGCGATGTCGGCGCGTCGCTCGACACACGTTTTCAGAAGGTCGGCATCGTGCCGCTTGACTGGTGGGATAACGGCATCCGCCATGTTTCCAATTCCAAACACGCCATCACCAGGCCGCAGGATGTCGCAGGCCTGAAAATCCGCACGCCCGCCGACCCGATGACGATGGATATTTTCAAGGCGCTGGATGCGGCGACGGTTCAGATCGCCTTTGGCGAACTTTACATCGCGCTTCAGCAGGGCGTTGTGGACGGGCAGGAAAACCCTCTGGTCAACATCGAAAGCTCCAAGCTTTACGAGGTAAACAAACATATCAGCCTCACCGCTCATAAATGGGAATCCACGCCATTCCTGATGTCCAAATTCGCCGAGGGGCGGCTGGGCAAGGATTTTGAGGCGGTCAAGGCGGCTGCGAAGGAGGCCGGGGTGCTTCAACGCAAACTTTCGGCTGAAAAGGCAAGCGCATCGCTGGCCGCCTTCAAGGCCAATGCCGCTATCGAGGTGGTGGAAGACATCGACCACGCCGCTTTCGCGAAGGCCACCGCGCAGGTTCTGGAGACATGGAAGCAGAAGCCCTTCGGCGATTTCGTCGCTGAGCTGGAAAAGGCCGCCAAGGGCTGACGATCAGGATGCCGGGCCGGCTCATGCCGCCCGGCCTCGCCTTCATGTCCACCGACAGGATCGGCGGGAGCCTAAGCTCACGCCGACATTCATACGGTTTCAGTTTTCAGGAGATGCGCCAATGCTCGAAGGAGCCTTGTCCGCCGCCAATCGCGTTGACAGTTTCATCGCCATCCTCTGCCGCATCATCATCGTGGCATCCGGCATTCTGCTCACGGTCATCATGACCGCAAACGTCATCGTCCGCTATCTATCGACATCCGGCGGTCTGGATTTTGCGGAAGAGCTGCCGACCATGCTGTTTCCATGGTTCATCGTCGCCGGCATTACCCTTGCCGCGCAGAGCGGCGCGCATATGGCGGTGGAATGGATCTATGACAAGTTCGACGAACGCGGCAAGGTGGGCGTTCTGCTGTTCGCCAATCTCGTCACTGTCGCAAGCTTCATCATTCTCGCGCAGCAGGCGCTTGTCGTTGCCGAGATCGCAGGCGCGGAAATCAGCCCCGTCCTGCAACTGCCCAACAGCATCGGATATTATTCCATCGCCTTCGGCGCGGCACTGGTTTCGGTCACCACCGCAACGGCCAGCCTGCGCATTCTCTCCGGCGGCTGGCATGCCCGCCCGCACGGCGCAACCGAGGAGATGCCGCTATGACCATCGTGATGATCATTGCATTTTGTATTCTCATGATGATTGCGGTTCCGGTCGGCTACGCCCTGATCATCTCTGCGGGTGTCGCCGTGCTGTGGAACGGTTATGTGCCGCTTTCGATCGTGGCGCAGCAGGTTTACGACCAGACCCAATCCTTCCCCATGCTGGCGCTGCCATTCTTCATGCTCGCGGGCACGCTGATGCTCGGCGGCAAACTCGGAAACCAGCTTCTGGAACTCGCTTCCAAGGCCATGCAGCGCTGGCGCGGCGGCCCGCTTTCCACGACAGTCATTTCTTCGGTTGTGTTCGGCGGCGTTTCTGGCTCGGCGGTCGCCAATGCCAGTGCGCTCGGTTCGGTGCTTATTCCATGGCAGAAACGTCAGGGTTACCCCGCGCCTCTCTGTGCGGCGAACAACGCCACCTCCGCGGTCATCGATGTGCTCATTCCGCCGTCGATCCCGATGATCCTCTATTCATTGGTCAGCGGCGTCAGCATCGCCAACCTGTTCATCGCCGGCATTCTGCCGGGCCTGCTCATGGCGGTGGGCTTCATCTTCGTCTGCTGGGCCATCGCTGTGCGGCGGGGCTATGCGGTGCGTGACGAAAGTATCCGCAAGCGCGATCTGGCGCTCCTTGCGTTCCGCAGCCTGCCGGCAATCCTTTTGCCGATCCTGATCATCCTCGGCCTGCGTTTCGGCTTTGCAACGCCAACGGAAGTCGCCGTTCTTTCTGTCGTCTATTCGCTCGTGCTCAGCATCTTCTTTTATCGCGATCTGACGTGGAAGCGTTTCTGCGACAATTTCGTCGAGGCAGGCTCGGCAACCGGCGTCGTCATGCTGGTCATCATGGGAAGTGCCGCGGTGGGCTGGGTCCTCACCTTCGATCAGGCACCCCAGCATTTCGCCACCTGGGTGGCAGAGAATATTTCGAACCCGATCCTGATCATTCTCATGATGAACATCCTGATGCTGATCATCGGCATGCCGCTCGATCTGCCGCCTTCGATCCTGCTGCTCGGACCGATCTTCGTGCCACTGGCCGATATGATAGGGCTCGACCGGGTACAGCTCGGCATGATGATGGTGATCAATCTGGGTATCGGGCTCTACACTCCGCCGATCGGCACAACGCTGTTCATCTCGTCCTCCATTGCCAGAGCACCGCTCGGCGCGACGACGAGGGAATTGTGGCCGTTCTTCACCATGGCGATGCTGCTTCTCATCGCGGTCAGCTTCATTCCTGCGCTCACGATCTACTGACATTCAGCCCGCAGCAAAATGGCAACGGAAACCATCGGCCGATTCTCCCCGGCCGGTGGTTTTGGCGTTCGAGACACCTCGCTTAAGTAATCAAATCCGGTTTGTTCACGGTTTCGACGATCAAATCACCATCTGCGATACACCCTTCACGAAATTTTAGGGGATTGCGGAACACATATGGAACATATAGTGTTCGTTCTGTATTTGTTTCGCGACTTCAACGACGATTCTCAAGGGTGTTTTCCTCATGCTCACGCGCAAACAGCAGGAATTGCTTCTCTTCATTCATGAAAGAATGAAAGAGTCCGGCGTGCCGCCCTCCTTCGATGAAATGAAGGACGCACTCGATCTTGCCTCCAAATCCGGCATCCACCGGCTGATCACCGCACTCGAGGAGCGCGGATTTATTCGCCGGCTACCTAACAGGGCGCGGGCGCTGGAAGTGATCAAATTGCCGGAGGCCTACACGCCGGGTGCGAGGCCGCAACGCGGCTTTTCGCCGAGCGTCATCGAAGGCAGCCTCGGCAAGCCGAAGACGCCGGAACCCGCCCCCGCCCCCAAGGCGCCTGCCAATGATCTCGGCGGTGCGGTCACCGTGCCGGTCATGGGCCGTATTGCCGCCGGTGTGCCGATTTCCGCTATCCAGAACAACACCCATGATGTGGCCGTGCCGGTCGACATGCTGGGTTCGGGCGAACATTACGCTCTGGAAGTCAAAGGCGACTCGATGATCGAGGCCGGCATTTTTGATGGCGACACCGTCATCATCCGCAACGGCAACACTGCCAATCCGGGCGATATCGTCGTGGCGCTGGTGGATGATGAAGAAGCGACGTTGAAGCGTTTCCGCCGCAAGGGTGCTTCCATTGCGCTTGAAGCGGCCAACCCCGCTTATGAAACTCGCATTTTCGGGCCGGACCGGGTGAAGATCCAGGGCAAGCTGGTGGGACTGATCCGCCGTTACCATTGAATGGCTGATATCGAGCCCGTCCCTTTCGCGATGGCGAGAGGACGGTCTCTTGTGATACTTGGCCGTCGGTCCGAAGAACGGCGCGTTTACCGCGTTCATGAGGGGACGCACCATCCGGCGGATCGACATGCCGTTTCCTGCAAAGAGCAATTCCAGCTTTCACGCTTGATGTTTCGGTTGCGCTGCAGGCGCAACGGCAAAATGACGCTGGCTGCAATCGCGGAAAAGGCGCATTTCCCTTCTTCGCGAGCCATGGGCAGCCAATCGCCTCGCACCTTTTCGGTCGTCTCCAGGTGGTGATATGCGTGGAATTCCTTCCCCTGCCCGGCCACCATTCATCAATCCGGCTTATGGAAGCCATGGATTATTTGCAATATTCCGGGCCGCATTGCCGGTATAGAAATGCGCGTCATATCGGGGAGACATACCATGTACGATCTTTATATCGCCAACAAGAACTATTCCTCATGGTCGCTGCGGCCCTGGATATTGATGCGCACGCTCGGCATCGCCTTCAATGAAAAACTCGTTCCCTTTGGCGAAGGCGTCTCATTTTCCAGCTTTTCGCCGACCGGCAAGGTGCCCTGCCTTGTCGATGAGGGCGTGACGATCTGGGAAACGCTGTCGATCGCCGAGTATCTTGCCGAGAGACATCAGGGTGTGTGGGCGAGCGACAAGCAGGCAAGGGCCTGGTCGCGCTCGGCGGCGAGTGAAATGCATGCGGGCTTCTCGTCGCTGCGCAATCTCTATCCCATGTCAGTCGGCATCCGGGTAAAGCCGAAAGGCGGCGACGCCGGGCTTGCGGCCGATATAAAGCGCATCGATGCGCTTTGGAGCGAAGGCCTCACGAAATTCGGCGGACCTTTTCTCGCCGGTCAGAAATTCACGGCGGTCGATGCTTTCTTCTGCCCGGTGGCATTCCGTTTCCAGACCTACGGCGCCGACCTCTCGCCGGCGGCCAAAACCTATTGCGACCGGCTGCTCGACCTGCCGGCCATGCGCGAATGGTACGAAGCAGGGTTGAAGGAAATCTGGCGCGATCTGCCCCATGAAGAGGAAGTCGGCGGCATTGGCGAATTGACCGCGGATCTGCGCGTCAAGGCCTGATGGACCACGCTGGCGGCATCATTGTGACGCCGCCAGCAGCCGGGTGACGGCTTCGGGCACCTCATGGTCAAAACGGCCGCTTTTCCAGTCGTAGAAGCGATGTTCGCTCCAAGGCCTGTCGGTTCCCGCGGTTGCCGCGCGCATCCTTCCGACGACCCCGGTTTGATCGCTTCCGGCGAAATTGACCTCCACCGAACCGATGCGCCGTAAAATATCGCGGTTGAGCAGCAAGGCTCCCGAGCGGCATTGCGCAAACGAGGTTCTGCGGGAAACAATGACGATATCGGCAATGTCGCAGGCTTTCCCGGCAAACCGGCCGTCTTCCAGCACAATGATCCACTCGCCGCTTCGCGCGCGCGCCGCACACCAGATGCCTGTCCTGCAGGTAAAGGCTCCCGGCGCAGCGTCCCTCAGGGCAGCCGTCATCTCCCGCGCCACGGCCTTCATCTCTTCCGGCGCAAGCTTCGATTTTGCGCTTAAAGCAACGGTGGTTGCCGGAACCCCCGACTTGAGAAGGACCGGTGAGAGCGGTTTCTCAGGCAATAGCAGCGCCCTCTGCCATTGCTCATAGATGAAGCCCTGCGGCCGCGTTTTTGTGGTATAGACCTTGCCCTCGTCCAGAAGGGCGACCAGCCTGCCTTCCTCATGAATAAGCAGATCAGGCAGACCGCGTTGGGCGACCGCTCCGGACAGGCCAAAGGCAAAGAGCAGAAGCGGAATTCCGAGAAGCGCCAGACGGGTGCGCAGCAATGTCAGCAACAGAAAGCCCCCAGAGGCAATGCCGATGAACCAGCCATGCGGCCGCCCGGTCGCAGCGCTGCCGCCCCAGGACGCCACCTCCTGCGCAACCTCGATGACGAGCGCCATGCCAAAACCCATGACCTTCAGGAAAGGCGCATCGAGCCCGAAGGGCATCAGCAGCATGGCGATGAGGCCGAAAGGCATGACGATCAGCGACATCAGCGGCATCGCCGCCAGATTGGCAAAAAGTCCATAGGTGGTGACACGCTGAAAATGTTCAGCCGAATAGATCGCCGTCGAAAGCCCACCGATCAGCGATGTGGTGACGACCCCGCCAACAACGGCGCCTGCCGTTTGCGCAATCGTCATCCACGCCGGTTTGCGACCAATGACGAGACGCTCACGATCTCTGCGCCAGCGGCTCCAGGCGGCATAGGCGGAAACGAGCGCAATTGTCGCGGCAAAGGACATCTGAAAGCTCGGCCCCATGATTTCCGAAGGCGAAAGGGCGAGAATGACCAGAGCGGAAAGCGCAACATTCCTGAGGCTGAGCGAAGGTTGGTCGAACAACACCGCAATCAGCATCACCGACATCATCAGCCAGGCGCGTTCGGCGGAGACGGCGAAACCGGAAATCAGATAATAGGCCAGCGTCATCAGGAGCGCTGCGAAGGCGGACATCTTCTTCACCGGCCAGCGCTGCGCGAAAGCCGGAAACAGGCTGAAGGCGAGCCTCAGTCCCACGAAGAATATGCCGGAAGCGAGCGCCATGTTGAGCCCGGATATGGCGACGATATGGGCAAGACCGGAAAGCCGCAACGCTTCCATCGTCCCGGCCGATATGGCCTGTCTCTCATCGGTGACGATGGAGGCGGCAAAAGCGCCGGCATCACCGCCGATCGTGTTGCGGATGCGCTCGGCAATGGCGGTGCGCAGGCCATAAAGCCGCATATCGGCCCATTCCAGCCAGCCAGTTATCGCGTCGATGTCAGGTGGTGCTACGGCCTGCGGCGGCTTATAAAAGAAGCCTGTCGCACCTATGCCCCTGAAATAGGAGGCGAAGGCGAAATCGTTGAGACCCGGCAAGGCCGGACCGGATGGTGGAGAAAGCCGCGCCTTGCCGCGGATGGTCGCGCCGAGTGTAACAGGCTCACCCCCGCCGCGGGCAAGCAACGAAACCTTCTGCGGCGGGCGTGACAATGCCGGCGCTTCCGTCGCAGCCAGTTGCACGACATACCGCCAGTCACCACGCGCATCGACCTCCCGACGCATCACCGTGCCGGTGATGGTGGTGGTAACGGGCGTATCCAGCAGCACGGTCCCTGCCCGCCAGGTTTCGAACCCGGCGAAAAGCATGCCCAGCAACAGCAGCGCAGCGAGGCTGCAGGCCGTGGCTGCAAGGTGCGCGCGATATCGGGTGGCGAGCGCCAGGCTGGCGGCAAGCGAAAATGCGATAGCCAGAAGCAGCAATGAAGGTGTGGCATCCAGCGAAAACCAGAGGATCGCTCCACAGCCGATGAAGACCGGCACAAAAAGAAAATCATGGCCGAATGCGCGTTCTTCGGCGAGGCAGATGGTGATTTTTTGGAGAACCGCAGTTTGCAGTTTCGGTTTGCTGACAATGGCCGGCAGATCATATGTTGCGACTTCGCCGGTCCGGCGCAGCGGAGACAGGATATCCGCCGTGCGGGGCAAGCCGCCCTGCATCGTTTCGGCATATCCGAAATGCTGTTTTTCCCCTTGATCAAGCAATCTGCGCCGCGCCCCTGCCGCACCGGAAACAGGTTTGCAGATGAACGCGCGGGATTGCAATGCTTTCCTTTAACCATGCGTTGACCGAGATTGAATTGCTATTGCCGATAAAGCTGAAAGCAACGCGATTGCGTTTGCCGCAATGCACAATTTGACCTTTGGATAGCTTGGCATCGGCGCCAGGATCATATAGCTAATCGGTAGACGCTTAACCGCGAGGCGTGTCTCAACGCCTCCACCCGCATGTTCTCGGAGGATCAGTATGACGGAAAAAAGCGCTACAGTGACACTTGGCGAAAAGCAGGTGGAACTCCCGGTCAGGGAAGGCACGATTGGACCAAGCGTCGTCGATATCGCCACGCTCTACAAGCACACGGGCTCCTTCACCTACGACCCGGGTTTCACGTCGACGGCCTCCTGCGAATCCAAGATCACCTATATCGATGGTGACGAGGGCGTTCTGCTACATCGCGGCTTCCCGATCGAGCAGCTTGCCGAACAGGGCGACTTCCTGGAAACCTGCTACCTGCTGCTTTACGGCGAACTGCCGACGGCTGCACAGAAGAAGGATTTCGACACCCGCGTCACGCGCCACACCATGGTGCATGAGCAGATGAGCCGCTTCTTCACCGGCTATCGTCGCGATGCGCATCCGATGGCCGTCATGTGCGGCACGGTCGGCGCTCTCTCGGCCTTCTACCACGACTCCACCGACATCACCGATCCGCACCAGCGCATGGTCGCCTCGCTGCGCATGATCGCGAAGATGCCGACGATCGCCGCCATGGCTTACAAGTACCATATCGGCCAGCCCTTCGTTTACCCGAAGAACGATCTGGATTACGCCTCCAACTTCCTGCACATGTGCTTTGCCGTGCCGTGCGAGGACTACAAGGTGGATCCGGTTCTGGCCCGCGCCATGGACCGCATCTTCATCCTGCATGCCGATCACGAGCAGAACGCCTCCACTTCCACGGTGCGTCTTGCCGGTTCGTCGGGTGCAAATCCGTTCGCCTGTATCGCGGCTGGTATCGCCTGCCTCTGGGGCCCGGCTCACGGCGGTGCCAACGAAGCGGCGCTCAACATGCTGAATGAAATCGGCACGGTTGACCGCATTCCGGAATATATCGCCCGCGCCAAGGACAAGAACGATCCGTTCCGCCTGATGGGCTTTGGTCACCGCGTCTACAAGAACTATGACCCGCGCGCCAAGATCATGCAGAAGACGATGTACGAAGTGCTGGAAGCCACCGGCAACTCCGACGATCCGATCATGCAGGTCGCGCTGGAACTGGAAAAGATCGCCCTTTCCGACCCCTACTTCGTCGAAAAGAAGCTCTACCCGAACGTCGACTTCTATTCGGGCATCACGCTGAAGGCGCTCGGCTTCCCCACGACCATGTTCACCGTTCTCTTCGCTCTCGCCCGCACCGTCGGCTGGATCGCACAGTGGAACGAAATGATCGAAGATCCGCAGCAGCGTATCGGCCGTCCGCGCCAGCTCTATACGGGCGCCGGCAAGCGTGACTACGTTCCGGTTTCCAAGCGCTAAGCGACGAAACCCAGCAAGATCAAAGGCCGGCAGGTTTTCACCCGCCGGCCTTTTTTGTTGAACGTCGTCCCAATAGTTCTCAGTGACGCGCGGCAACGCCCAGGAACTGCTTGAGTTCGGGCGTGGCCGGATTGGAGAACACCTCTTCCGGCGGGCCGATTTCATGCACCCTGCCCTCATGCATGAAAACGACGCGGGAACAGACGTCGCGCGCAAATTTCATTTCATGCGTCACCATCAAAAGCGTC
The DNA here is from genome assembly GCA_017744915.1 of Agrobacterium tumefaciens. Classification (GTDB taxonomy): domain Bacteria; phylum Pseudomonadota; class Alphaproteobacteria; order Rhizobiales; family Rhizobiaceae; genus Agrobacterium; species Agrobacterium tumefaciens_I. The sequence goes on along the minus strand of JAGIAH010000004.1, from coordinate 113,805 downwards.
ATGCCTTCGCCGGCCAGTTCACGCACCACCGCCAGCACCTCCGAGACCAGTTCGGGATCGAGTGCCGAGGTGATCTCGTCGCAAAGAAGCGCGATCGGCTGCATGGCGAGTGCACGGGCAATGGCGACACGCTGCTGCTGACCACCGGACAATTCATCGGGATAGGCGTCGAACTTATGCGCCAGCCCAACCCGTTCCAGCATCTTGCGGGCAACGGCTTCCGCTTCCGGTTTCGGCGTCTTCTTCACAACGGTCTGCGACAGCATGACATTGCCGCCGACGGTCTGGTGCGGGAAGAGATTGAATTGCTGGAAGATCATGCCGACCTTCAGCCGCAGGGCTTTCAGATGCAGATCGTCTTCGAGAAGCTGCGCACCGGCGACCGATATGGAACCGGCCGATATCGTCTCCAGCCCGTTGATGCAGCGAAGCAGGGTCGACTTTCCCGATCCGCTCTTGCCAATGATGGCGATGACCTCACCCGGCTCCACATCAAGGTTGATGCCTTTCAGAACCTCGTTGCTGCCATAGCTTTTACGGACTTCAGTGATTTCGATGAGCGACATTGAGCTTCCTTTCGAGGATCTGGCTGCTCTTCGACAGAGGCCAGCACAGCGCGAAATAGATGAGGGCGACGAGGCCATAAACGGTGAAGGGTTGGAAGGTGGCGTTGGTGACGACCGTGCCTGCCTTGGACAGTTCCACGAAGCCGATGATCGAGGTCACGGCCGTGCCCTTGATGACCTGGACGAAGAAACCGACGGTTGGCGGAATGGCCACCCGCATGGCCTGCGGCAGGATGACATAACGCATCTGCTGCAGACGCCCCATGGCAAGGCTTGCCGAAGCCTCCCATTGCCCCTTGGCGACGGATTCGACGCAGCCGCGCCAGATTTCGGTGAGGAAGGCAGCGGCCCACAGGATCAGCGTCAGGCCCGCCGCCAGCCAGGCCGGCACGTCGATGCCGAACAGGCCAAGGCCGAAAAAGGCGATAAAGAGCTGCATCAGCAGCGGCGTGCCCTGGAAAAGCTCGACATAATAACGCGCGAAAGCCCGCATCGATTTTTTACGGGAAATGCGCATGAACAGCAGAAGCAGCGCCACAAGGCCACCGCCGGCAAAGGAAACGAGCGAGAGCAGCACGGTCCAGCGCGTGGCGAGCAACAGGTTTCTGAGAATATCCCAGGTGGAGAATTCGATCATCGGACACTCCTGCGCGGAAAGATAAGGTTGCCGCCCATGACAAGCACCTGCCGGAGAAGAATGGCCAGTACGAGATAGATGACGGTGGAGACCATGTAGGCTTCGAAGGCGCGGAAGGTGCGCGACTGGATGAAATTGGCGGCGAAGGTCAAATCCTCGGCCGCGATCTGCGATACGACCGACGAGCCGAGCATGACGATCACCACCTGCGAGGACAGCGCCGGCCAGATGCGTTGCAGGGACGGCACCAGCACCACATGTCGGAAGGTTTCGAAACGGGTCATGGCAAGACTTGCCCCCGCTTCGAACTGCCCCTTCGGCGTTGCCTGAATGCCGGCACGGATGATCTCGCAGCTATAGGCTCCGAGATTGACCACCATGGCGATGTTGGCCGCACTCAGTTCCGATAGTTGCAGGCCAAGCGACGGCAGGCCGAAAAAGATGAAAAACAATTGTATGAGAAATGGCGTATTGCGAATGAGTTCCACATAGGTCGCGACCGGCGGCCGCAGCCATTTAGGTCCGAGCGCGCGCACCCAGGCGCAGAATATGCCAAGCGTGATGCCAAGAACGCCGCCGACGGCGATCAATTCCAGCGTGACGGCAATGCCCTTGGCGATCTGCGGGTAATAATCGAGAAGCCATCCAAAATCGAATGTGTATTTCACCCGATGTTTCCTTTCGGGGAGGACAAACCATGCGCCGGGCCGGGATCAGACAGGACCGGCGCGTGGATTTGCCGGGTTGATCAGAGATCCTTCGGAAGATCGGTTTTCAGCCACTTCTGTGCGATTGTGTTCAGCGAACCATCGGTCTTTGCAGTCGCGATGATGGCGTTGACCTTTTCAAGCAGTGCCGGCTGTTCCTTGTTCAGGCCGATATAGCAGGGGGAATTCTTGATCAGGAATTTCAGCTCGGGACGCTTCGGCGGGTTCTTGGCCAGAATGGCGGCAGCCACGACATTGCCAGTGGCCACGGCTTCCACCTGGCCGGCGAGGAAGGCGGAGATGGTGCCGTTATTGTCCTCGTAACGCTTGATGGTCGTGTCGGCCGGAGCGACCTTGGTGAGTTCCAGATCTTCGACCGCGCCACGGGTGACGCCGATGGTCTTGCCCGCCAGATCTTCTGCCTTGGCGACGGTAACCGAGTCCGGAGCAAACACGCCGTTGAAGAAAGGCGCATAGGCGGTGGAGAAATCGATGACCTTTTCACGGTCCGGGTTCTTGCCGAGGCTCGAAATGACGAGATCGACCTTGTTGGTCTGCAGATAGGGAACGCGGTTGGCGCTGGTGACCGGCACCAGCTCGACCTTCACGCCCAGCTTCTCGCCGATCAGATTGGCGACATCGATATCATAGCCCTGTGGGGCCATATCCGTACCGACGCTACCGAAGGGCGGAAAATCCTGTGGGACGGCAACGCGGATCGTGCCGCGGGAGGTGATATCGCCGAGCGTATCGGCAAGGGCAGCAGATGAAAAACCAATCGTTGCGGAAATCGCGGCAATGGCAAGCAATGAACGTCTGGACAACATGGGAGACTACTCCTTGGGGCTTGAGAAAAGCGGCTGCAGTGAAAGGGAATTGCGAAGCTCGTAGAGCGGGTCCGGCCTGCGGGTGAGATCGAGACCGGTTTCGACCTCATCGAGGTGGCGGATGGCGAGTTCGGCGGCGGCGTGGAAATCGGCTGCCTGGATCGCCTCGAAGATGCGGCAGTGCCCGTCATGCGATTGCTGCGCATGGAAATCAGACTGATAGAGCATGGAGATGAGGATGGTTCTGGCGGTCAGGTCTCGGAGCGTTTCGACGATGATGTCGTTTCCGGCGATTTCCGCGATGCGGATATGGAAATCACCCATCAGGCAGGTCAGGCGCTGGCGATCACCCTTGGCGATGGCCGCCTTCTCCTCGTCGAGGTGACCGGCAAGGATGGAGATGCCTTCCGGGCTGACAACGGAAAGATTGCGCAGAAGCCCATATTCAATGATGCGGCGCGCCTCATAGACCTTGATGGATTCTTCCGCAGAAGGCTCCACCACGAACCAGCCGCGACGCGGACTGACGGTGACGATGCCACGCGTTTCAAGCCGCATCATCGCCTCGCGGATGCGCGTGCGTGACACGCCAAAAAGGCTGGCGAGCTGGTTCTCGCTGAGGCGGGTGCCCGGACGAATGCGCGCGGAGAGAATGCCGGAGATGATGGCGTCTTCTACCGCGCTCTGGGCGCTTTCGGATGTATGGCTATCTTGCATACAAGATTGAAAGCAAGAGCCGTGCCAGACGTAAATCTAGAGACTATTGGCCATTTGACGGTGCATTGCCTGCCGCCCTAACGATCAAATGCGTTAAAACAGGCCCCTCGTCTGCCTCGATCCGCAGCAGGATGGCCGTGAGCTTCGCCCGCTGGCGAACCGCAATTCCGGCACCTCGAACATGAAGATGTGATCAGGCTGAGCGGCTATCTTTGCTCTTCAGGACATCGAGAAGGATGGCCGCACCGGTTTCGCCTGGGGGGACGTCCGTGCGCAGACGCTGCTGCACCAGCGCATAACCTTCCAGCATCGCCTGTCGTTCGATGGTATCGGAAGACAGGCGTTCGGCCCAGCGCAGCATCGAACCTGCCCGGACCACTTCGTTGAAATATTCCGGCACCACGGCATAGTCCGCAATCAGGTTCGGCAGTGCGCCCGTCCAGGTCTTCACCCGCTTGCTCAGCATGGTGAAAATCCAGTCTGTCTTGTAGACGGAAATTGTCGGCACACCGGCCAGCGCCAGTTCGAGAATGACAGTGCCGGAAGCGGCTATGGCCGCATCGGCCTGCGCAAACGCATTCCACTTGAAGGCGGGATCTATGCCGATCTCGGGCCTGACATCTTCCGGCCATGTCGCGGCCAGTTCACGGAGACGGTTTTCCTGACGCTGAACGGTGGGCAGCACGAAACGGGTCGGGCCGTTGCGTTCCACGAAGGCTCTTGCCGCCTGCTGAAATGGCTCCATCAGCCGTGTCGTTTCGGTGGAGCGTGATCCCGGCAGGAGAAGAATGGTCTTCGACTGGCCCTGTTCCGGCAGAGGCCGCTCCGCTCGCCTCTGCCGCACCGCCAGCACATCGGGATCAACGCTCAGGCGATGGCCAACGAAGGTTGTCGGCGGGCCGCCAAGGCGGCGCATTGCCTCCGGCTCGAAGGGCAGCAGCGCCAGAACGTGATCGACATAGGACAACATCGCGGTGGCGCGATATTCCTTCCACGCCCAAACGCTAGGGCAGACATAATTGACGACCGGCAGCTGCGGCAATTGCTTGCGGACTTTTTTCGCGACGCGATGGGTGAAATCCGGACTGTCGATGATCAGCAGAACATCCGGCCTTGCGGCAATGATCGCCTGCGCAGTCTGGTTGATCCGCGCAATGAGCTTCGGCAGCTTCTTGAGAACCTGCGTGAAGCCCATGATGGAAAGTTCGGAATAATCGAACAGCGAGGTGAGCCCCTGCGCCTCCAGCGCTTCGCCGCCAACGCCCACCAGCTCCACAGGACCCGGATATTGGACTTTAAGCGACCGGATCAGATCCGCGCCGAGAAGATCGCCGGACACCTCACCGGCAATAACCGCCACTTTGAGTGCCGCCGTCATGCGTTCATGTCTCCGCCAACCATGTCGCCACCGAGTGACGTATCGATGCCGCAGACGAATATGCCCGCCTCATCCGCCGCTTTCAACATCGCCTCGCGATCAAGCACCAATGCTCGCCCGGCTTCGACAGCAATGCCCGCCAGCCCGGCTTTTTTCGCGTTTTCCACGGTTTCGATGCCGATGGTCGGCAGATCGGCGCGCACATCCTGCTGCGGCTTGCAGAGCTTGACCAGCACACCCTTACGGCGTGGCGATATGCGGCCTTCGGCACGCAACGCCGCGACGCGCGCCAGCATGGCATCCGTACCCTCGACGCCTTCCAGCGCCACGATACGGCCGCCAACGGAGACCGCCCCCTGCCCGACATCGAGCTTGCCAAGCGCAAGCGCCGCCTCGGCAGCCTTGCGAATATCCTTCTGATCCTCTTCGGCAGGTTTCTGCCCGCCGAAAGGGCCGGTCGTTGCCAAAAGGCCGGGCGCAATCTCGTGCGCGCCGATGACCTTTGCGCCGAGCGTGCTGATGATCTTGATCACCATCTGCAGAACCGCATCGTCGCCGCCCGAAAGCAGCGTTTTGACGATGGATGGCAATTTCAGCAGGATGCCGGCTGTGGGGCGGATTTCGCGCCATTCCGGCCGCCGGGCGACACCACCAGACAGCACGACACGATCTACCTGGTTTTCGCGCAGCAGACGACCAAGCCCGGCGACATCGCCAACGCTGATGACGGCATTGTCAAAACCGCTCCAGTCGAAACGGGAATCATCGCGCAAGCGCACGATGAAGGGGTTCTCGCCCATCTCACGGGCGGCGACCGCCACATAAAGCGGCAACTGGCCGCTGCCGGCCACGATGGCGAGACGCCCGCCGCCTGTCACGGCTCACTTGCCCCGGTTGGGCGAAGAAATCGCGCGATCGGTGCCCGCGCCGATGAAATCGATGACTTCAAGCGCCTGCGGGCAATCCAGATAGTCATTGCGGTCGATGGCCGCCGCATTGCCGCGGATCGTACCCTCGGCCTCGAAAATCGCCTTGTAGACGCGTCTGACCTTGTGGATATCCGCGCGCTCGATGCCCGCGCGCGTCATGCCCACGACATTCAGGCCACCGAGGATGCCGGGATTGCCGTTCAGCATACCGTAAGGGATCACATCGTAATTGACCGCCGACAGCCCGCCGATAAAGGCCTGACGGCCGATGCGGGTGAACTGATGCACGGCGCAACCACCGCCCAGTATGGCGCGGTCCTCGATGGTGACATGGCCCGCCAGCATCACATTATTGGACAGGATGATATGGCTGCCGAGGCGGCAATCATGCGCCACATGTGAATTGGCCAGGAAGAGATTGTCGTCGCCAATAATCGTCTTGCCGCCGCCATCGGAACTGCCGGCATTCATCGTCACGCCTTCGCGCATGATGCAACGCTCACCGATCTCGAGCGTCGTTTCCGAACCGTCGTGGCGAACCGCCTGCGGCGTACCGCCGATAACCGCCATGGGATGAATGACCGAACCGCGGCCGATGACGGTGAGGCCGGACACCACGGCGTGGTTGTGCAGCCGGACATCGTCATGCAGCGTTACCTTCGGTCCGACATAGGCAAGCGCACCGACGACAACGTTTTCACCGATGACCGCTCCGTCTTCGATGACGGCCGTCGGGTGAATTCTGGCCGAGGCCGCGATCGTGCTCATTGCTGGTCCTCGGGGATCATCATGGCGCCGACATCTGCCTCCGCCACCAGCGCACCGTCCACCTTCGCTTCGCAATGGAACTTGAAGACATTACCGCGCTGACGCTGCTTGGTGACATGGATTTCCAGACGATCACCGGGGATCACGGGTTTGCGGAAACGCGCATTGTCGATCGTCATGAAGTAAACCAGGTGACCACCCTCGCCCTGGCTGCGAGCGCATATCGCACCTGCTGTCTGGGCCATGGCTTCGACGATCAGAACGCCCGGCATGATCGGCCGGTCCGGGAAATGGCCGGTGAAATGCGGTTCGTTGACCGTCACATTCTTGATGCCGATCGCCGAATTATTACCGTCGATCTCGATGATCTTGTCGATCAGCAGGAACGGGTAACGATGCGGCAAAAGCTTCATGACTTCCAGAATGTCAGCCGCGCCAAGCGTCGTCTTCGTTTCTTCAGTCATTATTTTTCTCTCCTGTTTTTTTATCACGCCCTTCAGCGCGTGCCAGAATTTCGGCCATGTCGCGCAGGAAATATTTCATCGGACGCGCAGGCGTTCCGCCATAACGGGCGCCTGCCGGTACGTCCGCCACAACACCGCTCATCGCCGCGATCTGCACGCCGTCGCCAATGGTGATATGGCCATTGATGCCGGCCGCGCCACCAATCATCACACCGTCGCCGATGCGGGTGCTGCCCGCAATGCCGACCTTGCTGACGATGCCGCAATGGCGGCCGATGCGAACGTTGTGGCCGATCTGGACCTGGTTGTCGATCTTGGTGCCTTCGCCGATGACCGTGTCATCCATGGTGCCGCGATCGATCGTGGTGTTGGCGCCGATCTCGACATTGTCCTGGATGATCACCCGGCCGATCTGCACGATCTTCAGCATGCCGCGCGGACCGGGCGCATAACCGAACCCGTCCTGACCGATGCGCGCACCATTATGGATAATCACATTATTACCGATGAGCGCGGCAAGAACGCTTGCGCCGCCGGCAATGGTGCAATCGCGCCCGATCTGCACATCCTGCCCGATGATGACGCCGGGGCCGATCCGCGTGCCGGCGCCGATATGGGCGCCAGCCCCGATCACCGCGAGCGACTCGACGATGACACCAGCCTCCAGCTTCGCCGATGGATCGACATGTGCCGCATGAGAAATTTCAGCTTCCATCCGCGCTATCGGACCGGGACGCATGGCGGAAGGATGCAGCATGGCACCAACCTGCGCAAAAAGCGTGTGCGGGTTTTTCGATATCAGCGCAGGGGTGTGAGACGGAAGCATGTCTACAAGCGCCGCGTCACAAATGACGGCGCCAGCTTCGCAGGTTTGCAGCTCATCGCGGCTCTTGCGCGAAAGAATATAACAGAGCTGGTCCGGTTTTGCCCGGTAGACCGGCGCAACGGACCGAATGATCCGCTCCCCTGCCGTTTCATCAGACAGTTCCGCCCCAAAACGGACTGCGATATCTTTCAATCGCAGTCCCTCGTGGGGCGGAAAAAAGGCGTTGTATTCCATCAGCCGGAAACTCCAGAACGTTCAAAGTTGCAGTTCTGGACTGCCGATATCAGAAAGTGTTGGACATGCCAAACCGGAAACGCTGTTCCTCGTCGTAGTCTTCCTTGGCGATCGGTACAGCATAGTCAACGCGGATCGGACCGAAGGGCGACGCCCACATCACGCCAACACCGGCAGAGGCGCGGATGGAGTTATCATCCTTCACACCTGCACTGTTGGCAACCTTGTTGCCATACAACGTACCGGCATCCACGAAGCCAGCAAGACGCAGGCCGAAATCTTCCGGAACACCAGGCATCGGAGCCGTGACTTCAGCAGAGGCCGCGAAATAGGTCGTGCCGCCGATGGAGTCGGAGCCGATACGCGGGCCAATACCGTCGTTCTTGAAGCCGCGAACCTGACGACCGCCAAACTTGAACTGATCGAAGACCAGCAGATTGTCGCCCGTCGGCACGACATGACCCGCCTGACCGGTGATCGAGCCGATGACATCGTACTCGTCTGACAGCGTGTAGAAGAAGCGCGCCTTGGCGTAGACCTTGTAATATTCGGAATCGCCGCCGAGACCTGCAAATTCGTTCGTCAGAGCAGCCTGCCAGCCTTCACGCGGCATGTTGCGGTCGTCGAGCGTATTGTAGTTCAGCGTGTTCGAGATGATGGACTGGGTCCAGTCGCCACCGCGAATCAAATCCTTGTAGGGCTCGGCAAGGTTGCTGCCGGTTTCCCAGTCGCCCTCACCATCATAGTTGAGCTGCTTGTAGGTATATTTGAACGTCGTCGAGAGGTCCTCGGTGATCGGCGCGGTCACGCGCAGCGAGAAGCCCTGCTCGTCGTAGTCGTAATAATCTTCGCTGCGGCTCTGGCTCTTGAACAGGTCGAAACCTGCGGCCAGACGGTAGCCAAGGAAATAAGGCTCGGTGAAGGACAGCGTATAGGTGCGCGCATCGTCTTCACCCGCACCCGCCGCGAGACGGATGTACTGGCCACGGCCGAGGAAGTTCTTTTCTTCGATGGATGCTTCGAGCAGAACGCCGTCGTTCTGCGAGTAACCCGCACCGATACCGAACGAACCCGTCGACTGATCCTCGACATCGACAACGATCACGACGCGGTCCGGCGCACTGCCGCCGGCGGTCGAGATATTGACCTTGGAGAAATAACCGAGCGCTTCGAGACGGCGCTTTGCAGCGGTGATGACCGTCTGGTTGAACGCATCGCCTTCGGAAATGTCGAACTCGCGACGGATGACGTAGTCACGCGTGCGGGTGTTGCCGCGGATTTCGATACGCTCGACATAAGCGCGCTCGCCCTGATCGACGATGTAGGTCACGCCGATGGTGTTGCCAGCCATGTCTCGGTCGCCGCGCGGCGTAACACGGGCGAAGGGATAACCTTCACCGGCAACGCGCTTGGAAATCGCTTCCATGCTCTGCTGAACTTCCTTGGCGCTGTAGCTCGCACCCTGGCGGGTTTCCACGAGGCCCTGCAACTCCGAACCGTCGACACCTGGAACAGTCGATTCGACCGCGACACCGCCGAAGTTGTAACGCTGACCTTCATCGACCGTGACGGTGATGTTGTATTCGTTCTTGGACTCGTCCAGCACAGCCTCGGAACCCACGACCCGGAAGTCGGCATAACCGCGGTTGTAATAGAACTGGCGCAGCGCCTCTTCGTCGGCGCGCAGCTTGTCCTCGTTATAAACGTCCTTACGCGTCAGGAACGACAGCATGTTGGACTTCTTGGTATTGATGACAGCAGCCAGACGACCATCGCTGTAGGCATTGTTGCCAACGAAGTCGATACGGCCAATCTTCGTGCGCTCGCCTTCATTGATGACGAAAGCAATGTTCACGCGGCCCTGACCGACGGAAACGGTCTGCGTGGTGACTTCGACATCACTACGGCCGATGGCGGCGTAGGCTTCCTTGATGCGGGCAATATCCGCCGTCACGATGGCCTGGTTAAACGGACCGAGCGACTGGGTCTGCACAATGCCGGTGAGCTTGTCGTCCTTGATCTTGCGGTTGCCGTTGAAGACAACCTGATTGACCATCTGATTCTCGTTGACCGTTACGACCAGCGTGCTGCCGGAAACGCGCATGGAGACATTCGAGAAATAACCGGTGGCGTAAAGACGCTTCACCGATTCATCGATGTCCGAATTGGAAAAGTTCTTACCTGGCGCAATGGTGATGTTGGAACGCACGGAGTCCGCACCGGACCGTTCAGCCCCGCGAACATCGATCTTGCTGATGACAGCTGCATTTGCAGCACCAGCAGAGGCAAGCACGCCAAGGCCCGCAACCGAAGAAACACCGGCAGACAGAGCAACCGCCGACACAGCGTTCAAAAATCTTGAACCAGCCTTCATTTCAATTCTTACCTTTTTACGTTGTCCCTCAGCGGGCGGAACCCGACTCCGGCCATGTGCGTCGTTTTACCTGCTTTTCCCCTACAAGCAAGCGTGAACGTTAAATTCTGTTTACTTCGTGCTCCAGAGTGGCTCATTCGCCACTTCGGCATAAAAACACGGTAAACAAATAACTAACAAAACCGTTAAAACACAATCCTCAGCCGATCAAGCTGCTGATATCATTCCATGTTGCAAAAAACATAAGACCCAAAATCATCATCATGCCGATACGGAACGCCACTTCCTGCGCGCCCGCCCCGAGCGGCCTGCCGCGGATGGCCTCAATGGCGTAGAATACCAGATGCCCACCGTCCAGAACTGGCACGGGCATCAGGTTCAACAAACCGATCGAGACGGAAAGAACGGCGGCGAGCTGGATAACGGCGGAAATGCCGAGCGTCGCCATCTGTCCGGAGGCCTGCGCCACACGCACCGGGCCGCCCAGCTGATCGGCATTCATGCGCCCCGTCACGAGATTGCCGATATAATTGACGGTACCGGTTATGACGTGGCCCGTTTCGCGCACGCCCTCAACCAGAGCCTCCGACGGCGAATATTCGATATGACGGAAATTGCCACTGGTCTGGTCGGTGACGATGCCGATAATACCCATTTCCAGCTTGTTGCCGAACTGGTCGGTGGTTTCGGTGCGCGTCGGGACCATCGGCAGCTTAAGCGCCTCGCCTGCCCTTTCGACTGTTACCGTAATCGGCGTGCCCGGCCGGATGCCGACATAACGGCGAACATCCTCGAAGGTCGTCACTTTTTCACCGTCGATCGCCACCAGCCGGTCACCCGGGCGCACGCCGGCGGCGGCGGCGGCGCTGTTTTCACGCACCTCGGCCACGACCGGATCGGCGATCATCCGGCCATAGACACCGAAGAGCACCGCGAAGATGAGAATTGCGAGGATGAAATTTGCGATCGGGCCGGCAGCAACCGTGGCCGCCCTTTTCCACAGCTTTGCGCCGGAAAGGGTCTGCGCCCTCTCCTCCAGCGACATATGCGACAGGCCGGAACTGTCCGGCTTGCTTGCCGCATCTTCATCGCCGAAGAACTTGACGTAGCCGCCGAGCGGAATCGCCGAAACCTTCCATCGCGTGCCACGCTTGTCGGTAAAACCGATCAGCTCCGGGCCGAAACCGATGGAGAATGCCGTGGAGCGGATGCCGCACCAGCGGCCGACAAGGTAATGCCCCATTTCATGAACGAAAACGAGCAGGGAAAGCACCAGGATGAAGGGCACGATATAGCCGGTCAGAAAACCCGTCGCCGCCATTACTGTGTTCATGACAATCTGCCCTTTATGTCGTGACCTTTCGCGCCGCCTAGAAGCCCGGCAGCAGACCGCCGCCCGATCCGGGCACGTCGCCAGTTGCCGCTGCATGCACGAAAGCTATGAGGAATACCGTAAAGCAGGCAAAAACAAGACCGTCAACACGGTCCATGAAGCCGCCGTGGCCCGGAATGAGATGACTGGAATCCTTGACCTGGAAACGCCGTTTCACGAAGGATTCGAAAAGATCGCCAATCTGGCTGAACACCGAGAGGATGAGGGCGAGCCCGAGCACCAGCAGGCTGATCCTGCCATGATAGGCCATGGAGACCGCCGCACCGCCGATCACCGCCGCCACCGCCCCGCCAATGGCACCGGACCAGGTCTTGCCGGGCGAAATCGAAGGTGCAAGCTTCGGCCCGCCAATGGCGCGTCCAACGAAATAGGCCAGGATATCCGTCGACCAGACGACGGCGAAAATGAACAGGATGGAGACGAAACCCGTCAGTTCATCACCACGAATGGCGGCGAGCGCTATGCCGCTCAGACCCGCATAAAGAATGCCGCCCACCAGCCACCAGTTCTTGCCGCGCAAGACCGGAAACAGCGCCGAGGTCAACGTGAATCCGGATAAAAGCGGCAGATCGAGCGAAGGTTCGCCAAAAATCGTATTGCCGGCGATGACGGCGACCGCGAACCAGCCCCAGGCATTGCCGGTGGAATTGGTTTCGGACAGCCGGGTAATCGTCGACCACTCATAATAGATGAGGATCGCCAGAAGGCCCGCGACAATGCGGAACAAGATGCCGCCATACCAGGTCGCGGCCAGAATGACCGCCGCCATGACGATTGCGGACACGATCCGCAGTCTGAGTTCACGGCTCATCAGGCGCCTGCCACGGCAACCTGCTCCGTGATTGCGCCAAAGCGGCGATCACGCGTTGCATATTGCTCGATTGCGGAGAAGAAGAGCTTCCGGTCGAAGTCCGGCCAATATTCGGGAACGAACAGGAACTCGGAATAGGCAGCCTGCCAGAGCAGGAAGTTCGACAGCCGCTCTTCGCCACTGGTGCGGATAATCAGATCCGGATCCGGCATTCCCGAGGTATCGAGTCTCGCCGAAATCATCTCAGGCGTAATGGCGTCGGCACTGAGTCGACCTTCGGCGACATCGCGGGCGATTGACGCTGTCGCACGCGCGATCTCGTCACGGCTACCGTAATTGAAGGCGATCACCAGCGTCAGCTTGGTGTTGTCCGCCGTCATATGCTCCGCCTCTTCAAGAAGGGAGCGTATATCGTTCTTCAGCCCCTGCCGGTCGCCGATGATGCGCACACGGACGTTTTCGCGATGCAGTTCCGCCAGGTCACGCCGGATGAAAGCCTTCAGGAGCCCCATCAGGTCGCTCACCTCGGCTTCGGGCCTGCGCCAGTTTTCCGAGGAGAAGGCGAACAGCGTGAGATAGCGTATTCCGCATTCGCCGGCCGCACGCACGGTCTCGCGCACGGCCTCCACCCCGCGGCGATGCCCCATCACGCGCGGAAGACCGCGCTGTTTTGCCCAGCGGCCATTGCCATCCATGATGATGGCAACGTGCTCGGGTATGGAGGAACGTGTCGTCGTCGGCATATCGATCCAGTAACAGGCAGCGCGGAATTAAAACGGATAAAATACAGGTCTATCGCAAGCGATATCAGACCTGCATGATTTCCTTTTCCTTCTCGCCAAGCAAGCGGTCAATTTCCGAAATCGTGTCGTCGGTGATTTTCTGCACCTTTTCCGACTGTCCACGGCTTTCGTCCTGACCGATATCGCCGTCTTTTTCGGCTTTTTTCAGACCGTCCATGCCGTCTCGGCGCACATGGCGAATCGCCACTTTTGCTTTTTCGGAATATTCGTGGGCCACCTTGACGAGCGATTTGCGGCGTTCCTCGTTCAGTTCAGGCAGCGGAATACGCAGGTTCTGACCGTCGACAATGGGGTTGAGACCGAGATTGGATTCGCGGATGGCGCGGTCGACGGCATTGACCATCGACTTGTCCCAGATGTTGACGCCGAGCATGCGCGGCTCCGGAACGGTGATGTTCGCAACCTGGTTGAGCGGCACGCGCGAGCCATAGGCATCGATGGTCACCGGGTCGAGAATATTGGCCGAGGCGCGGCCGGTGCGCAGCGATGCGATATCGCTCTTGAACGCATTGATGGCACCATCCATACGGCGCTTGATATCGTTGAGGTCAATACCACTCATCTTGATACTCCATCTTGTCGGCCATGGCGGCCGTAATTCGCCCGTGGGGCGGCATCGTTTTGATTATTTGTCGTGCACGATGGTCTTGCGGCCGCCGCCGGTCAATATCTGCGTAAAACCACCCTTCTCGTGGATCGAGAAAACAATGATCGGGATGTGGTTTTCGCGCGCAAGCGCGACAGCGGCGACGTCCATGACCGCGAGCCCCTTGCCGAGCACTTCGCTGTGGGTCAGTTCGTCGAAACGGGTGGCCGTCGGATCCTTCTTCGGGTCGGCGGAATAGATGCCGTCAACCTGGGTACCCTTGAAGATCGCCTCGGCGCCCATTTCCGCGGCGCGGAGTGCTGCGGCGGAATCGGTGGTGAAGAAGGGATTGCCCGTGCCGCCGGCAAAAATCACCACGCGACCCTGCGCGAGATGATGGAGCGCTGCGCGCTGCGAGAAGCTCTCACAGATTTCAGGCATGGCGATTGCCGAAAGAACGACGGTGTCAATGCTGAGCTTGCGCAGCGAGGTGGCAAGCGCCAGCGCGTTGATGACGGTGGCCAGCATGCCCATATGGTCGCCGGTAACGCGATCGCCGCCCTTGGAGGCCACGGCCACGCCGCGGAAAATATTACCGCCGCCGACGACAACGCCGACTTCGACGCCCATCGCCCTCGCCGCGGCAATATCGGAGGCGATACGGTCGGCCACCGCCACATCGATACCGAAACCCTGATCGCCCATGAGGGCTTCACCGGAAGCCTTGAGAAGAACACGTTTGTAGATCGGCTTGGAAGACATCATGACTCCTCGGAAATGTAACCGAAACGCGGATACACGAAGGGCACCGCGTTGTCACGCGATGCCCTCCCGTTTTCCCAAGATTGGGTAAATATAATCAGCCCTTGGCGACGGCTGCGACTTCGGCTGCGAAATCGCTTTCTTCCTTCTCAACGCCTTCGCCGAGCAGCAGGCGAACCATGCCCGTCACTTCGATGGAAGCGCCGGCTTCCTTTTCGGCTGCCTTGACGGCGTCGCCGACGGTCAGGTCGGGGTTGATGACGAAAGCCTGCGACAGAAGGGCGACTTCTTCGAAGAACTTGCGCATGCGGCCATCAACCATCTTTTCAATGATGGCTTCCGGCTTGCCGGATTCGCGGGCCTGTTCGATGAACACGTTGCGCTCGCGCTCGGCAACGGCGGCGTCAACCTCTTCAGCGCGGATGGCGAGCGGGTTGGTCGCAGCAATGTGCATGGCAACCTGGCGGCCGATGGAGTTCAGAACGGCCTTGTCGCCTTCCGACTTCAGGGCAACGAGAACGCCGAGCTTGCCGATGCCGTCGCCGGCAGCGTTGTGGATGTAGGTCGCAACAACACCATGCGGAACTTCGAGCGCTGCCGAGCGGCGGAGCGTCATGTTTTCGCCGATCGTTGCAATCGCGTCCTTGATGCTGTCGGAAACAGACTTGCCGGTTGCCGGATAGGTGGCAGCGGAAACAGCATCAACGGTACCGTTGGTGGTGAGGGCAACCTGGGCGATACCGCGGATGAGGTCCTGGAACGCGTCGTTGCGGGCAACGAAGTCGGTTTCGGAGTTCAGCTCGACAACGACAGCCTTGTGACCCATGGTGGCAACGCCGACCAGACCTTCGGCAGCCGTGCGGCCAGACTTCTTGTCGGCCTTTGCGATGCCCTTGGCGCGCAGCCAGTCGATTGCCGCTTCCATGTCGCCATTGGTTTCAGCAAGAGCCTTCTTGCAGTCCATCATGCCTGCGCCAGACTTCTCGCGCAGTTCCTTCACCATTGCGGCTGTGATTTCGGTCATTGTTTGCCTCTTATCGGTTCGATCGGTCAGCCGGCGGAATTTGCCGTGCCGAAGTTCTGGGTGATGACTGTACCCGGCCGCACACCCTCTGAAACCGGAGAGGATTTCAGGAAAGGGGCATGCGCATTCCCAAGTGCTGCGGCGTCTCCATGCATCGAAATGATGGGTGCCGCTGAAGTGTGACAGCGTTATGAAGACTGCCTTCCGTTTCAACCACATCAGACGCCAGCGGTTTCCTCAAAAACGTGACGGAGCGGTATGAAACGAACAAGGCCGTCAACCCGTGAAAGGTCTTTGACGGCCTTGTCATATCCTGGTCGAGGAGACGGCGACCGAAATCGCCGCCAGACAGGGCCTAAATCAGGCGCCAGCCTCGTCTTCGAGAGCGGGCTCGATCGGAGCTTCTTCAGAAGCGCCAATGTCGCGGCCGGAAGCGCCCTGCTGACGGGCGATACCGTCGATGGCAGCGCGGGCGATCAGGTCGCAGTAGAGCGAGATGGCGCGCGAAGCATCGTCGTTACCCGGGATCGGGTAGTCGATGTGGTCCGGGTCGCAGTTGCTGTCGATGATCGCAACGACCGGAATGCCAAGACGCTTGGCTTCTTCGATCGCGATCTTTTCCTTGTTGGTGTCGATGATGAACATCAGGTCCGGAACGCCGCCCATATCGCGGATACCGCCGAGAGCCTTTTCAAGCTTTTCGCGTTCGCGCTCGAGGTTCAGGCGTTCCTTCTTGGAGTAGCCGGAAGCTTCCGAGTTCAGGATCTCGTCAACCTTGCGCAGGCGCTGGATCGAGTTCGAGATGGTCTTCCAGTTGGTCATCATGCCGCCGAGCCAGCGGGAGTTGACGTAGTACTGGGCCGAACGCTTTGCGCTGTCGGCGATGATTTCCGACGCCTGGCGCTTGGTGCCAACGAACAGAACGCGGCCACCACGGGCAACGGTGTCGGACACGACCTGAAGGGCGCGCGACAGCATCGGAACGGTCTGAGCCAGGTCGATGATGTGGATGTTGTTACGGTCGCCGAAGATGTACGGCTTCATCTTCGGGTTCCAGCGGTGCGTCTGGTGGCCGAAGTGAACACCAGCTTCCAGAAGCTGACGCATAGAAAAATCGGGCAATGCCATGCCTTGTTACTCCTTTTCCGGTTTAACCCCCGCGAAGCGAACAGCGCCGATTTTCATCGACACCACCGGGCGGAACGGACCGGATTTCTCCCGGAACATCCCAAGCTTCGCGTGTGGAATGGTGAGCCGCATACAGTCGCCCGCATGAAAATGCAAGCATTTATGCGAAAAAACCGCGAGAACGGCCCGTGTTTCAGCGAACCGGCTTGTTTTCGCAGGTTTCCGGCTTGAGAATATCAAGCTTCGCAAGCTTTCCCGTCAGGACGAAATCGCCGTAATCCATCGTCAGATCGCGGGTGATTCCGTTTTCGTAAAGCTTGAACGACATGCGGTAGATCGGCAGGGCGTCGGTGCCGGTCTTGTCGTTGTAATAGGCGATCGTCACCGGCCAGAACGCGGCTTTGCCGAATTCGCCCGCCTTGCCGGCTTCCGCATCGCCATCCTTCGGCATCTGCGACTTGCCGAGCAGCGTCGACGTGATCAGGCTCTCATCGCCGTCATCCGACCCGTCGAAAATGCGCGATTCGAAGATACGCTTTCCCTGCCTGGCGTTTTCGATGACCTGGAACATGTGCTGGGTTGGAAACTCGCTGGCGACGAGATTGACCTGGCGGGCATCCGGGCGGGTCAGATCGACCTTCACGCCCTCAGTATTGTCGGTCGCAGCCCCCTGCACTTCCTTGTCCAGCTTGTCGTCGGTGTAGGACTTGGTCTCGAAGGTGAATTTCTTCGCCGCAAGATCCTCGAAGGTGGTGGTCTGCTGATCGGTCATGCGCACGGCGTCGCCGGTGTTGATCTGCGTCACGAAACGGAAATCCGTCTTGTAACCCTGACAGGCCGAGCCGGTGAATTCATAGACCATGCGGCCCGTCATGCCCTCGATGCCGGAGCGATCGGACGCATCCTTGAGCTCGAGGTCGTAGACGGCGCGGTGCGCTACGAGATCCGGAACCGCGACTGGCAAGGCATTGGCGGCGTTCGACAGGCCGGTCATGAGCCCTGTTGCGGCAACGAAACCAAGCGTCCTGACAAACATGCAATATCTCCTGTTGGACTCGCCGCTCATATTGTACAAGCAACCGCCCGGCTTTTGGATCAACATCTTCTGAATGCCGGATTCTTGAAGGATTTACAACAAAACCGGAGACGAAAATGTCGGACGTCATCGAAGGCCGCCTCAAGGAACTTGGCTTTACGCTTCCTGTCGCGGCAGCACCAGCCGCAAACTACGTTCCGTTCACCATCAGCGGCAATCTGCTTTATGTATCGGGTCAACTGCCGATGGAATCGGGCAAGATTGCGGTGACAGGCCTCGTTGGCCGCGATGTAGACGTCGCGGGCGCCCAGCGCGCCGCCGAATTATGCGCCGTTAACATTCTCGCACAGGTCAAGGCCGCTTTGAATGGCGACCTCTCGAAAATCCGCCGTGTCGTCAAGCTGAACGGCTTTGTTGCGTCGGTTCCGGAGTTCGTGGAACAGCACCTCGTCATCAACGGCGCTTCCAATCTCATTGCCAATGTTCTCGGTGAACCCGGCAAACATGCCCGCGCCGCCGTCGGCATGGCCTGCCTGCCCTTCAATGCCGCCGTCGAAATCGACGCCATCGTGGAAATCGACGTATGACGCTGAAACTCTCCTGGCTGACGGCTGAGCCCGTCGCCCATCGCGGTTATCACGACCTCAACAAGGCGGTCTGGGAAAACACGCTCTCCGCCTTTTCTCGCGCCATCGAGGCCGGTTTCGCCATTGAATGCGACGTACAGCTGGCAGCGGACAGCGTGCCAGTGGTTTTCCATGACCACGATCTGGAAAGGCTGACCGGCATAAAGGGCGATGTGCGGGAACGCACATCGGCCGAGCTGTCGCTTCTCGCCGTTGGCCAGACCGGCGACCGGGTCCCTACCCTCAAGCAGCTTCTCGCGCTCTGCGCCGGCAAGGTGCCGCTGGTCATCGAGCTGAAGGGCCGTACCGGCGAAGGTGTCGATGACGGTTTTGCCGAGGCGGTGCTGGAAGACCTCGAGGGCTACAAGGGCCATGTGGCGCTGATGAGCTTCGATCATCATTTGCTGAAGGACCTGAAGGCCGCAGGTTCGCCCTGGCCGCTGGGGCTGACCGCCGAAGGCGACAAGCCGGAAGACTTCTTCAAACATGACGAAGCGATGCAGCTGGGGCTCGATTTCATCTCCTATCATTGGGGACATCTGCCCAACAGCTTCATCGAAGCGCAAAGAAAACTCGGGCTTCCGGTGATTACCTGGACTGTCAGGGATGAAAATGCGCGTGCGACTACCTATAAATATGCGGACCAGATGACATTCGAAGGTTTCGACCCGAGAGAGAACCCCTCCGCCACGGCATGACAGACGACTATTCCATAAGCATTGCGCAATCCTTCGCGGATATCGATCCGGAAAGCTGGAAACGGCTTTCCGGGACATCACGCAATGCATCAGGAAAGTACTACAACCCATTTATTTCCCATGAATTTCTATCCTCCATGGAGGAGTCTGGCTCGGCGACGGCAAAGACCGGCTGGCTTGGACACCACCTGCTGCTCGAAGATGCTACGGGCACGCTTGTCGGCGCTGTTCCGGCCTATCTGAAGAACCACAGCCAGGGCGAATATGTGTTTGACCATGGCTGGGCGGATGCTTTCGAAAGGGCTGGCGGCCACTATTATCCGAAACTGCAATGTTCGGTTCCCTTCACGCCTGCGACCGGCCCGCGGCTGCTTGTTGCCGAAACGGCCGACGCCACGCGCTTCAAGCCGCTTCTGGCCTCCGGTCTCGCGCAGGTGACGGAAAAGATCGGCGTTTCCTCGGCACATGTCACGTTTTTGCAGGAAGACGACCTCTCCGCTCTGCTGCCGCGCGATTTCCTGCATCGGACCGACCAGCAGTTCCACTTCATCAATGACGGTTATCGCGACCATGATGATTTTCTCGAGGCCCTCTCTTCACGCAAGCGCAAGGGGCTGAAAAAGGAACGCCGCGCGGCGCTGGAACACGGCATCGAGATCGACTGGCTGACTGGACGCGATCTGACCGAGGATATCTGGGACCAGTTCTTCGCCTTCTACATGGATACCGGCAGCCGCAAATGGGGCCGGCCCTATCTGACGCGGGAATTTTATTCGCTGATCGGCGAACGCATGGCCGATGACGTACTGCTGGTCATGGCGAAACGCGAGGGGCGCTATATTGCCGGCGCGATCAACTTCATCGGTTCGGATGCGCTTTATGGCCGTCATTGGGGCTGCATCGAGGACCACCCCTTTCTGCATTTCGAAGTCTGTTACCATCAGGCGATCGATTTCGCGCTTTCCAGGGGATTGAAACGGGTCGAAGCCGGCGCCCAGGGCGAACACAAGCTGGCGCGCGGTTATGTGCCGGTCACCACCCATTCGGCGCATTTCATCGCCCATCCGGGCCTGCGCCGCGCCATTGCCGATTATCTTCAGCGCGAGCGCGAAGAGGTCGAGCATATCGGTGACTATCTGGAAGACCATACGCCCTTCCGCAAGGGTGAGAGACAGGAGCCGGACGTATAGTCCGCATAGAGGAGAGACCACGATGACGGCCAGCGCCTATGACGACAACAATATCTTCGCGAAAATCCTGCGCGGCGAAATTCCGAGCCACAAGCTTTATGAGGATGAACACACGCTGGCCTTCATGGATGTGATGCCGCAGGCCCCCGGCCATCTGCTCGTCGTTCCGAAAACCGGCTCCCGCAACCTGCTGGATGCCGACCCGGAAGTGCTGGCGAGGACCATTCCCGTTGTGCAGAAACTCGCCGTCGCGGCGAAGGAAGCCTTTGATGCAGATGGTGTCTTTGTAGCCCAGTTCAACGAACCGGCGGCCGGCCAGACCGTGTTCCACCTGCATTTCCACGTCATTCCGCGCAAGGAAGGCGAGCCGCTGAAGCCGCATTCCGGCGTGATGGCCGATGGCGAAGTATTGAAGGCCCACGCGGAGAAGATTAGGGCGGCGCTCGCTTCGTGAAGAGCGTCAAGACGCATGGGCGTTTGGCAGCAGGACCACGGTATCCGCAGGCCGTCACCCCGGACCTGATCCGCGGTCCAGCGCGATCAGGTCCTTGATCGCGGGAGACTCTTTCACGGCGCAGACGCGCCGTGCTGGATGCCGGATCTAGTCCGGCATGACGACAATGGTGTTTTTATCACTCGACAGGACGGTACGCGTTCCTCTCCGGCCACGGCCAGCCTTCGAGCACCGTCATATCCGGCCGGAAGATTTCCACCTTCAGCGGATAACAGGCCGCCGTATCGCTCGAATGCGTGGCGCTGCAATCACCGCCCGGGCAGGCGGAAAGCGCGCCTATGAGATCGATTTCCGCAAAAAACTCCAGATAGTCCCCGGGCCGCACCGGGCTTGCCTTCATGAAATATTGATGTGTATCGCGGGTGAAACCCGTGCACATGAAGACATTCAGTACATCATGCGCATGCGGCTCGGCCTCGCGGAACGACAGGCCCTTGGCCGAAGCAAGCGCATTCGTAAGGTTCGAATGGCAGCAATGGTGATAGTCGCCGCCACTCAGCAATTTGTTGGTATAAGGATCGCAGCGTGTGCCGATCACGTCATGCACACCGCCGCCATCCTCGTCGAAGCCATACCATGACAGCGTATCATGGGTGATGGTCGCCATCGGCCGCAGGGATGGCAGATTGCTCCACAGCCGGTTGCCGACGGATACATGGGTGGCATGCAGCGCACGGGTCTTGCCGCTGAAAAAGCGCTCGCTCAGATCATGGGCGTTCCACAGGTTCAAATCTCCGACCTGCGGCCCTTCGATGCTGACGATGCGGAAGAAATGCCCCTTCGGCACATGAAAGCTGCGGCCGTCGCGCGGCGGCACGATGACCTCATCGATCTTTTCCATGCCCTCCCTGGCCCTTTGCAGCCTTGCAAGGTCCGGCACCTCCAGCGTGCCGTTCGGGTAGACAACGACGGGACGGACGGCTCGGCGCGTGGCGGCATCCACGGGTTCGGCATTGGGCATTGGGGGCATGGCGGGCATGAAATCCTCGGAGCGATGAAATATCGCTGCGAAATTGCGGCATGAAGGCCTATCTGGCAAGACGGGTTTTTCTTGCGCTCAGCCCAAGCCTCACTTACCCTTGCGATCATGACGCTTCCGCCGCTCGCCACCCTCCGCGCTTTCGAAGCCGCCGCCAGAAGAACGAGTTTTTCTCTGGCCGCGCAGGAACTGGGCATGACGGCGACCGCCGTGAGCCAGCATGTGCGCAATCTGGAAGCATGGCTCGGCGTTCCGCTTTTCGAACGGCACGCGAGAGGCGTGGCACTCACCCCGGCTGGAAAGGAATTCGGCGGCACGGTTTCGGCCAGCCTGCGGCAGATCGCTTCCGGCGCAGAACGCATCCGTAAGGGCCGCGAACGCAAGACTGTCCGGCTTGCCAGCCTGCCCTCGGTGGTGACGTATTTTCTCACACCCCGCCTGCCGCGCTTCCGGTCGCTGCATCCCAATATACAGGTATCAATCAGCTATTCCGGGGCGCATCAGGTAAAGCCGTCCGACCTGACCATAAGGCATGGGGTGGCTTCCGGTAAAAACGCCGTGGCGCTTTTCAGTGCCGAGACACGCCCGACCTGCGCACCGGGCTACGCCGCCGAGTTCGGCCCTTTCGATGAGGTTGCCAGCCTGTTGCAGGCGGAACTGCTGCATGACGACACCGAGGCGGCATGGCGGGACTGGTTCGCAGCCGAAGGCCTGTCCCTGCCGGATGGCGCCGGCCCCGTTTTCGCGGATTTCAATCTGCTCGTGACCGCCCTCAAGGCGGGACAGGGAATCGGCCTTTGCCCGACGGCGCTTTTGCGCGATGAAATTGCCAATGGCCAACTGACCGTGCTTTTCGAGCGTGCCACCGATACGGAAAAATATTACTGGCTGATGGAGGCGGAAGAGATGAGTGTGCCGGCCCGGCTTCTTGCGGACTGGCTGGTGGCGGAGGCACACCGAAGCGATCTCTGACATCGAATCAGCCGGCGTTAGAAACCGAGCCCAAACAGCCCACCGGCCAGGAGCAGGATCGGAACCGCCACCCCGACGATGACGCGCTGGCCCGCCATCAGGAATGCGATGAAACCAAGCGAAGCTGCACCGATGCGCAGCCACATCGGCGAAGCTTCCAGCGTTCCGGTCGGAAAGACGATGAGTTTCGCAGTGACGGCCATGACGAGTGCTGTGGCAACCGCCCGCACCCAATAAAGCGCCTCGGAATCCTCCTTCAGCCGGTTGCCGGCAAGCACACCGAGCCAGCGCCAGAAATCGGTCGCCAGCCAGCCGGCAATGGCGATGAAGAGATAGGGCGCCCACCAGTTCTCGCTCATCATGGTTCACTCTCCGGTGAAACGGGTTTGATCCTGCGGCGGAAAACGAAGCGGTCAATGAGATAAGCCACCGTCCCGCCGCCGATGCCGGCATAAAGAATGTCGAATTCCGGCGCGATCACCGCAAAGGCCGGTCCGGCGATGACGCCGATGACGAAGGCGACCTTGACGACGGAATGACGGGCCGAGGCCCAGATGGATGCGATGAAATAAACCGGCGTCAGGAAGAACAGCACACCCGCAACGAGCGGCGGAAAGGCAGCGACAACACCGTAACACAGGCCGACAATGATGGCATTAACGACGGTGAGCGTGATGCCGAAACCGGCAAACCAGGCGGCGCGCGCTTCACGCGGCACCTTGGAGAGATTCTGTGTGGCAAAAACCCAGGCCGTGATTGCGACGAAATGGGAGAGAAACAGCAAGATCCATGTCGGCGTCTTCGCACCGCGCATTTCCGGAACGATGGAGGCGACCATCGGCATCATCCGGACCGAAGATAGGGTGACCGCCAGAAAGCAGGCGGCAAGGTTGGCGCCGCCGACCATGGAGCCGATCAGGATCATCTTGGCCGGCAGGGCCCAGATCACCAGCGTCATGAACACCGCTTCGCCACGCGCGACACCCGACTCCAGCGCAAAGGCGCTGAAACCGACAAAAGATGTCATGAGAATGAGCGAGGGTAGCGAAAATATGCCCCGCATTCCCCGGAAGAACCAGCCGCTGAGGGGGATGGCATCGCTGTCGGCAGTTTGCATTCGGCTTCCACTATGCATGAAAATGCCGGGCTTTCGCCCGGCATCGGTTTATTGGTGAAACACCAGGGTTATTTCTTCTTCGGCACCTTCGGCACCGTGTTGGTCTTGCGGCGCGGCTTGTCCTCGTCCGCCTTGTCCGCCTCGGCAACAAGAACATCCGCATCCTCATTGGCCTTCGCCGCCTTCGAGGCCGGTTTTGCCTTGGCCTTTGCCTTGCCCGGCGATTTCGCCGCCTTCAGCTCGGCTTCCGGCTGCGGCTTCACGGGTGCGGTCTCCGGCAGAACCTCAAGGATCAAACCGTCGGAGCCGTCATCCTTCTTACCAACGGTGACGCTGACGACGCCGCCCTTCTTCAGCTTGCCAAAGAGGATTTCATTGGCGAGCGGCTTCTTGATGTTCTCCTGGATCACGCGCGACAGCGGGCGAGCGCCCATCTTTTCGTCGTAACCCTTCTCCGCCAGCCAGGAGATCGCATCTTCATGCAGATCGAAGGTGACGTTGCGCTCGGAGAGCTGGGTTTCCAGCTGCATGACGAACTTCTGCACGACCTTGTGGATAACGGCGGTCGGCAGCGGCGAGAACGGAATGATCGCATCCAGACGGTTGCGGAATTCCGGCGTGAACAGGCGGTTGATTGCCTCTTCATCCTCACCCGTGCGGCGCGAAGAGCCGAAACCGATCGCCGATTTCGCCATTTCGGACGCACCCGCATTGGTCGTCATGATGAGGATGACGTTGCGGAAATCGATCTTCTTGCCGTTATGGTCGGTCAGCGAGCCATGGTCCATCACCTGCAACAGGATGTTGTAGATATCCGGATGCGCCTTCTCGATTTCGTCCAGCAGCACCACGGAATGCGGATGCTGGTCGACGCCATCGGTGAGGAGACCGCCCTGATCGAAGCCGACATAACCGGGAGGTGCCCCGAGCAGGCGAGACACGGTATGCCGTTCCATATATTCCGACATGTCGAAGCGCAGCATCTCGACGCCGAGCGAGGCGGCAAGCTGCTTGGCCACTTCCGTCTTGCCCACGCCCGTGGGGCCGGAGAAGACGTAAGAGCCGATCGGCTTGTTCGGTTCGCGCAGGCCCGCGCGCGCCAGCTTGATGGCGGTGGCCAGCGCCTCGATGGCGATGTCCTGACCATAAACGACCGAGCGCAGTTCCTTTTCGAGATTGGCGAGAACCATCTCGTCGTCCTTGGAGACCGTCTTCGGGGGAATGCGGGCCATCGTTGCGATGGTGGCCTCGATTTCCCGTTCGGTGATCAGCTTGCGGCGCTTGGACGCCGGCAGCAGCATCTGCGCCGCACCGGTCTCGTCGATCACGTCGATCGCCTTGTCCGGCAGCTTGCGGTCGGAGATGTAGCGGGCCGACAGCTCGACGGCAGCCTTGATCGCCTCATTGGAATATCTGAGGTGATGGTAATCCTCGAAATAGGGCTTCAGGCCCTTCATGATGGCGATGGCGTCATCGATGGACGGTTCGTTGACGTCGATCTTCTGGAAACGACGCACAAGCGCGCGGTCCTTCTCGAAGAACTGGCGATATTCCTTGTAGGTGGTCGAACCGATGCAGCGGATCGCACCCGAGGACAGCGCCGGCTTCAGCAGGTTCGATGCATCCATTGCGCCGCCAGAGGTGGCGCCGGCACCGATGACGGTGTGGATTTCATCGATGAACAGAACCGCGCCCGGAAACTCCTCGAGTTCCTTGACGACCTGCTTCAGGCGTTCTTCGAAATCACCGCGATAGCGGGTTCCGGCAAGCAGCGTGCCCATATCGAGCGAGAAGATCGTGTCATTGGCGAGAGCCTCCGGCACCTTGCCCTCGACGATGCGCTTGGCCAGACCTTCGGCGATCGCCGTCTTGCCCACGCCGGGATCGCCCACATAAAGCGGGTTGTTCTTGGAGCGGCGGCAAAGAATCTGGATCGTGCGGTTGACCTCGTCATGACGGCCGATCAGCGGATCGATCTTGCCGTTTTTCGCCTTTTCATTGAGGTTAACGCAATAGGCTTTCAGCGCATCCTGCTGCTTCTTGGCGGAAGATCCATCTTCCTCGGGATTGCTGCGGCTCGCCTTGTTTTCGCTTTCCGGCTCATCGGCACCACGGGGCGCGCGCGTCTGCGACGTGCCCGGACGCTTGCCGATGCCATGGGAGATGTAATTGACCGCATCATACCGGGTCATTTCCTGTTCCTGCAGGAAATAGGCGGCATGGCTTTCACGCTCGGCGAAAATGGCGACGAGCACGTTCGCGCCGGTCACTTCCTCGCGGCCGGATGACTGAACATGGATGACGGCCCGCTGGATGACGCGCTGGAAGCCGGATGTGGGTTTGGAATCCTCGTCGTAACCGGTGACGAGGTTGGTCAGTTCATTGTCGACATAGTCGCTGACAGTCTTGCGCAGCGCATCGAGATCGACATTGCAGGCAGCCATCACGGCGGCGGCATCCGCGTCGTCGATCAGCGCCAGAAGGAGATGTTCGAGCGTCGCATATTCGTGGTGACGCTCATTTGCAAAGGTCAGTGCCTGGTGCAGCGCCTTCTCGAGACTTGGGGAAAAAGTTGGCACGTTGCGATCCTTATTTCTTTTCCATGACGCATTGCAGCGGATGCTGGTGCTGTCGGGCGAAATCCATGACCTGGCTTACTTTCGTCTCTGCGACCTCATATGTAAACACCCCGCATTCGCCCACGCCGTGCTGGTGCACGTGCAGCATGATGCGGGTTGCCGCTTCGCGATCCTTCTGGAAAAACCGTTCCAGAATATGGATGACGAATTCCATGGGAGTGTAGTCGTCATTCAGTAAAAGAACACGGTACAAATTCGGTCTTTTCGTCTTTGGCTTGACGCGGGTGATAACAGACGTTCCGCGGTTGGTGCCGCCCCCGTCTTCCCCTTCGCCCTCGCCCTGCATGTAGATCGGCTTAGCGATCATCTTTCATCATTCTCCAAACTGTTCTCAAACCGACAGTTCTTTGCCAGGAGGGAGAACTTCGCCTCTTCATATCTAGGTCGTTAAGACGCGATTTTAAGCCCCTTGCGAAACGGTGCAATCACTATTGCGTTTGCGAAGAGGCAAACCTCGGGAAAAGTACGGTTGCGGAGGCTGCAAGCGGCGCAAGGAGAGACGAACCGGCAGGAACGGCACATTTCAGCCCGGACATAAACGCAGGGGCAGGTCATGGCGCAGGCGAATCCCGTTCGCCGCCGCCAGCCCTACTCCTTGTCGTCGAGCATTTCGCGAACGGCGATGGCGAGCTGCTTCAGCGAGAACGGTTTTGGCAGGAAGCCGAACTTGGCGTCCGCCGGCAGGTTTTTCGCGAAAGCATCCTCGGCATAACCCGAAACGAAGATGAATTTCAGGTCGGGATAGGACTTGCGCAATTCCCGCAGCAGCGACGGGCCGTCCATTTCCGGCATCACGACGTCGGAGACGACGATATCGACCTTGCCTTCCAGCTCCTCCATCACCTCCAGCGCCTCGGTGCCTGAGCCGGCCTCATGCACGGTGTAGCCGCGGGTTTCCAGCATGCGCTTGCCACCGCGCCGCACCGCCTCCTCGTCTTCCACGAGAAGCACGACGGCGGATTTGCCGGTGAGGTCCAGCGGTTCTTCCTTCACCGGCTCGGCTGCGACGACCGGAGCAAGTGCTGCCTCGCCGGGCTGCTGTCCGTTGCCCTGAACGGCCTCCACGACATGGCGCGGCAGGTAAATGCGGAAGGCCGTTCCCTTGCCCATTTCCGATTCGGGATAGATGTAGCCGCCCGACTGCTTGACGATGCCATAGACCATGGACAGACCAAGGCCCGTGCCCTTGCCGACTTCCTTGGTGGTGAAGAAGGGCTCGAAGATCTTGTCCATGATCTCGGGCGGAATGCCGGTACCGTTATCGGCGACTTCCACCATGACCATGTCTTCGGCCGGGAATTCGGGTCGGCCAAGCGCTGCGACTTCCTCCGCATCGACGTTGCGCGTCCGGATGGTGATCTTGCCACCATCCGGCATGGCGTCGCGCGCATTGACGCAGAGATTGATGAGCACCTGCTCAAATTGCGAAAGATCGGTCTTCACTGGCCAGAGATCGCGGCCGTAATCGACCTCCAGCTTGACATTGGTGCCGGAAATCAACCGGTCCACCAGCATGCGCAGATCGCCGATAACATCCGTCAGGTTGAGGACGGCCGGACGCATCGTCTGCTTGCGCGAGAAAGCGAGAAGCTGGCGTACCAGCACGGCGGCGCGGTTGGCGTTGCGTTTGATCTCCATGAGATCGGCAAAGCTCGGGTCGGCGGGCCGCGCCTGCAGCAGCAGATGGTCGGACGAGAGCAGGATGGCGGTGAGAACGTTGTTGAAGTCATGGGCGATGCCGCCCGCAAGCGTACCCACCGCATTCATCTTCTGGGTCTGCGCCATCTGGGTCTCGAGCGCCTTCTGCTCTGTCACCTCGATGGCATAAACGATCGCCACCTCTTCTGGTGCCTCGTCGTCCTGGTCGATGACGGCGTTGACGTAGAAACGGAAGTGCCGGCCCTCGTCGCTCGGATGGCGGGAATCGAAGGGCGCAATATCGCCCTGGCGATCCTTGGCCTCGGCCAGCGCCTGTTCAAGCCGCGGCTTCTCATTGTCGTGGATAACGGTTTCGAGCGCCACGCCGCGGTCGATATCATCACGCCCGACAACGCCGGAGAACAATTTCAGGAAGGGCGCGTTGATGCGCAGGATGCGGCCTTCGCCGTCAAGCGAGGCGATCGCCATCGGCGTATTGTTGAAGAAGCGCGTGAAGCGCATGGCGGAGGAGGATTCCGTGTCCTCCTGCCCCTTCGGGCGCATCAAGACAATCGTCCGGCTCTCACCCGGCGCACCATCCCTTGCGGTGACCTGATGCACGAGACGGGCCGGCATGCTCTGGCCGTTCACCCGGCGCATGTCGAGATCGAGGATTTCGGTGCGCTTGGCCGTGCCCTGGGGATGCACCGATTCGATCAGCGCCATGCCTTCGCCGGCGACGATATCCGAAATGGTCATCGAGCCCGGCGAAAACTGCGCCAGATCGATGCCGAGCCATTCGGAAAGGGTGGCGTTCAGATAAACGATCTCGCCCTTGCGGCCGGCGGAAAAGAAACCGGCCGGCGCGTGATCGAGATAATCGATGGCATTCTGCAATTCGCGGAAGAAGCGTTCCTGATCCTCGCGCTCCGGCGTGATATCGGCGATCTGGAAAACGTGCAGCCCCTCGCCGCCCGCATCCTTCAGCACCCGGCCCTTCAGCCTGTACCAATGCGGCCCTGTGCCGGAATCCTCTCCGAGCGGCTTCAGCAGC
Source organism: Agrobacterium tumefaciens (assembly GCA_017744915.1). Lineage (GTDB taxonomy): Bacteria > Pseudomonadota > Alphaproteobacteria > Rhizobiales > Rhizobiaceae > Agrobacterium > Agrobacterium tumefaciens_I. The sequence continues at coordinate 84,408 of JAGIAH010000004.1, read as the reverse complement.
CGGAATTCCTCGTAACCGTCACGGCCCTCGCGCAGCACGTTGATGAGCCGGTACAGCGCTTCGGTCGATTCCCGGCTGCGCGACAAAAGCGTCTCGAGGCTCTGTATGTCGCTCGCCCTGGTGGTGCCGCTCATGCGGCAATAGGTGGCGTTGGCATAGATCATATGCCCCTTGGCGTCGGTGATCAGCGTGCCATCGGGATGGGCCGAGAGAAACCGGCGGGCAAGCCCGTCCGATTGCGATTGCGGCATGACCTCGATGAAACCGATGATCGACGAGACCAGAAAAAAGATGCCCATCATGGCCAGCACGCCGAGGATGCCGAGCACGATTTCGTTTTCCAGCGAATCCTTGAAATAAACGAAGGCGGCCGCCGCCGCGATCAGCACCAGCGCCAGAAGCAGAATGCGCAAGACCGTGCCGGAACGGGCACGCCTGTCCACCAGCGGAAGGTCGTTGTCGCTTGTCTCGCGCACCCGTGTCATCTTGGCCTCGCAGTCGTGCAGGTCGTCATTCGGTCAGCCTTATTCCGTCGACGGAATCGGGCAGCAGAATTTCTTGTAGCAACTCACTTGACCGTCAAAAAGCTCCGCCACGACACAAAGGCTTAAAAACGCACAGCGAAAACGGCCTGAAAGGTGTATAAAGGCGTTGAAAGATCACTGCCGGGTGCAGGTCAGCTCCTTCACCTGGCATTGAATGCGTGGCGCGGAACAAATGATCTTGCCATCGGTGACGGTGCAAACCGAGCACCCGTCCGTGAAATCAAGGCAGGACGGATTGTCTCGCACGAATTCCGCCATGGTGGCGGCGTTTTGGGGCGCCTTGTCATCTGCCGCAGCCTGATACGGAAAAACGAAAGCCGGCAGCAACAAAAAAACCGCGGCAAAGAGACAGAATGCAGGAGACCTGCCAACATGCAATGTCCTGATCATTTATGACCGCTCCTGGGGCGAAAGAATTGCAACTTTCCCTGTCTTTCAGCATTGAAGGACGGGATATGGTGTTTTGGTGGCGTCGTCCGGTTGATACGGCGATCCTGTGGGGCGAAATGAATAAACCTTGTATCGCGCCCAAAAAAATCGTCTTTTCCTGCTTGATGTTCACGTTATAGGAACCACGGCAATATTAATTGCCCAAGAAACTAAAAGCCAAAAAATCTGAAGGGATGATCTCCATGATGGAAGATTTTATCGGCACCTATGGAAACAATCTCATCGTCGCCGTCGTCGGTGTGGGTGTGGCGCTCCTCGTTCTGGCGATCGCTTTATGGCTTCTGCGCAGGCGCAACGGTTCGGCTCCCTTTATTCGCGGCGGCCGCAACCGCCAGCCGCGCCTGCAGGTTCTCGATGCGACGGCCGTGGATGCTCGCCGCCGTCTGGTGCTGGTGCGCCGCGACAATGTCGAACATCTGGTCATGATCGGCGGCCCGACCGATATCGTCATCGAAAGCGGTATCGGTGCGATCCCCATCGTCAGGGACGTGCAGGAGCCGGAATTGAAGGCGCTACCGCGCCAGGAAAGCGAGCAGAAAAGAGCCGAGCCGCCGATTCCCCAGGAACGTCGCGCCGCCCTGCCGCAGCAACAAGCGCCGGTTCCAGCCGCAGCGCCCGTTTCCGTCGCCGAAGAACCCGTGAAGCAGCCGCAGCGGCCTGAGCCTCCTGCCCCGGCTCCGCGCCCTGCCCCGGTCTCCGCAACGGTTACGCCGCCGCCCCGCCCGTCGGCACCGCCGCAACCCACCGCTGCGCCCGTAACGGCGCGTGAACCCGTTCCCCCGGCAAGACCGGCGGCACCCGAGCGGGAAACCGCGCGCCCCGCGCCGCCGCCGATACCGGTGGCTGTCGCCGCCCCGGCTGCCGCCATTTTGCCCGCTGCCGCCGCAACGCTCGACATGGCTGCGGAACGGCCCGAGCAGAAGCGTTCCGAGCCTGCCGCATCCGCCCCAGCGCCCGTGGCGCCGCCCATCATCCCTGCCCAGACCGTCCAGGTGCCTCAGCAGGCAAGGGCGGCGGAAGAACGGTCGTCCGAGTTTGCGCCGCCGGTCTTTACCGCACGCGAGCCGGTGATCGACCAATCCATCGCCGCCGATTTCCTCGATGCCGCACGGGAGCGGGTTCTTCCCGGCCTGACGCCCGGACAGAATACGCCGCCCGCCGCCTTCGCGCCGAAGCCTGAAAATCCGGCCATGGCCACCAACGACGCCGAGCCGAAATTTTCCGACGAACTGGCGAGCGATTTCGAAAGCTTTCTTGAGGCGGAGATCGCCAAAAGCAAGGAAGCGGATAATGAGCCGTCAATCGCCCCTGCCGGCGAAAAACAGGCCAAGGCGCAGCCCGTCTCGCCGCCCGTCACCGGCGCTTCACCGGACGGTGACGTACAGAAGGAAATGGCGCGTATTTTCGGAGAGCTTTCCGTCACCCGCGACCGCTAGAGCGTTTCCCCTCGAAATGCGACGACACGCCAACTCCATGTCGTCGCATTTCCGGACGGGAAGCCGGGGGCCACTTTTCCCGGAGACGTTCCATGGACGTAGGTTCCGGCGACGGGATCAGGACAGCAAAAAGGGCACGGAAATCGTTTCCGTGCCCTTTTTTAAATGGTGATGCGGTTTTCCGGCCTGCTGGCCGAAACGCCTTATTCGTCGCGGTAGACTTTTTCGCGACGCTCGTGACGCTCCTGCGCCTCGATGGAAAGCGTTGCGATCGGGCGGGCGTCCAGACGCTTGAGGCCGATGGGCTCGCCCGTTTCCTCGCAATAACCGTAGGTGCCGTCTTCGATCCGCTGAAGGGCTGCATCGATCTTCGAGATCAGCTTGCGCTGACGGTCGCGGGCGCGCAATTCGATCGCCCGGTCTGTTTCGGAGGAGGCCCGATCGGCGAGATCGGGGTGATTGGCGCTTTCTTCGGCGAGATGTCCGAGGGTCTCGCGCGCTTCTCTCAGGATGTCATTTTTCCAGGCGACCAGCTTCGCGCGGAAGTAGGCACGCTGGCTGGCATTCATGAACTCGTCGTCTTCCGAGAGTACATATTTGCTAAGATCGATCTTCTCACTCAACGCGATTCTCCTCGAAGAACATCTCAATGCGGCGGTGTATACTCCAATGATATAGGCCGGTTCAAGTCTACAGATCAGTTTTCAGGCATTTTTAAAACTGACACAAAAATCATCTAAATGACTAATTTTTATCCGTTATTGGCGTAGGAGCGATCTCTTCTTCGATCACTTAAGTGCGACTTGCCAACAGGAAAGAGGACTTGCGGTCCCGTGATCCTATCCTGTAGCATTCAGGCCGTGCCCTAGAGTTTCGAACGCCGGTCCCTGCCCTTGACAGCTTCTCCCCTCAGCCGAGTTTATCTTCTGCGCCACGCCAAGGCCGCCTGGGCGGCGCCGGGAGAACGCGATTTCGACCGGGGATTGAACGAGGCCGGTTTTGCCGAGGCGGAGATCATCGCCGACCTTGCCGCCGACCGGCGCTACCACCCCGACGTTCTCCTGTCTTCCACGGCTGCGCGCTGCCGGCAGACGACACAGGCCTGGAAGCGGGCCTTCAACGAAGGCATAGACGTCTTCTACGTCGATGAGATGTATAATGCGCGCAGCGAGACCTATCTTTCCCTCATCGCCGCGCAGACGGACGTGCAGTCGGTCATGCTGGTGGGACACAATCCCACTATGGAGGCGACGCTGGAGGCGATGATCGGCGAGGATCTGCTGCACGCCGCCCTGCCCTCGGGTTTCCCCACATCCGGCCTTGCGGTTCTCGACCACGACGACGGCGCCACGAATGGCAAAAACCGCTGGCGGCTGGTCGACTTCCTCGCACCGGGCAAATAATCGCCGCAGCGCTCAACAAGGATGCCGGGCAAGCAGCCACGCTGAAAATCCGCCGGCACGCTTCTTTTTTGGGCAGCTGCAACTTCCTATATGCAGCCGTGACCGTGAAACACAGCCAGGAAACTGCCATTGCCGCCTTCTCTTACGTCCCTGACAGACAGCGCGCTTATCGCTTTCGATAATCTGGCCGACCGTGCGAGCAACCTCACCCATCCGACATTGCGGCTTGGCGTCACCGGCCTTTCGCGGGCGGGCAAGACGGTTTTCATCTCCTCCCTCGTGCATAACCTCCTGAATGGCGGTCGGTTGCCGCTGTTCGAGGCCATGCGATCCGGCCGCGTCTCGAATGTGCGCCTGGAGCCGCAGCCGGACGACGCCATTCCCCGCTTCCAGTATGAAGACCATATCCAGGCACTGGTGCGCGACAGGCTCTGGCCGGATTCGACGCGGGCGATCTCGGAACTTCGAATCACGCTGGATTATCAGAGTGCCAGCGGCTGGGGCCGATGGTTTTCGGCCGGCAAGCTTTCCATCGATATCGTCGACTATCCCGGCGAATGGCTGCTCGACCTGCCGCTGCTGTCGCAGGACTACAAGCAGTTCAGCGATGCGACCGTTGCACTGGCCGGAACCGGCATCCGCGCCGAGCTGGCGCAGGAATGGCTGGCGATCTCCTCTTCGCTCGATATCAATGCACCCGCCGATGAAATGACGGCGCGTCGTCTGGCGGAAAGTTTCGCGGCCTATCTGAAGGCGTGCAAATCCGACGAAAGGTCGCTCTCCACCCTGCCACCGGGGCGCTTTCTGATGCCGGGCGATCTCGAAGGATCGCCGGCGCTGACCTTCGCGCCGCTTCCGGGCCTGACCGACGAGAAAGCACCGAAAGGCTCGTTGCGCGCCATGATGGAACGGCGCTACGACGCCTATAAATCGATCGTGGTGAAACCCTTCTTCCGCGAACATTTTGCCCGGCTCGACCGGCAGATCGTGCTGATAGACACGCTGCAGGCGGTCAATCGCGGTCCCGAGGCCGTGCAGGATCTGGAGCGGGCGCTGGGCGATGTTCTTGCCTGTTTCCGCCCCGGCACCAACAGCCTGCTGTCGTCGCTGATTGGCCGGCGCATCGACAAGGTGCTGATCGCCGCCACCAAGGCCGACCATCTGCACCATGAAAGCCATGACCGGCTGGAGCGCCTGACCCGCCGTCTGGTGGACCGCGCCATCACCACCATCGGCATGAATGGCGCCGGCATCGAGGTCATGGCGCTTGCCTCCGTGCGTGCCACCAGAGAGGCCAGCGTGCGGCAGGACGGCCACGAACTGCCGGTTATCGTCGGCACACCGATGGCCGGTGAAACCATCAATGGCGAGACCTTCGACGGCAATCGCAAGACGGCGATCTTCCCCGGTGACCTGCCGGATGACCCGGAACCGCTGTTCCGCAGCATCGACAGGGATGGCGACAAGGCATCGCTGCCCGATGTCAATGTCGTGCGTTTCCGTCCGCCCAATATTGACGAGCCGGGAAGCGGCGGCATCCGGCTTTCCGTTCCCCATATCAGGCTCGACCGCGCCATGCAGTTCCTGTTCGGAGACAAGCTCGCATGAAAGCTCCCACACAAAACGACCCGCAGACGCGCCGTCCCGCGGCTTTCACGCTCGATACCGAGGAGACGGCACGTCCATCCGCCACGCAGAAACGTGCGCCGCGCAGTTTCGGTGCCGAGATTTCGCTGACGCCCGACGAGGATGATCCGTTTCTGGCGCCTGAAGAGATCGACGCCGCCGCATTACCGGTCGCGACGCCGAAGAAAAGCCGATTCTCTTTCGGCAAGCTCGCGCTCGGCGCATTGGGCGTCCTGTTCTCGCTCGCCTTCGGGCTCTGGGCGGATCAGCTTATCCGCAATCTCTTCTCCCGCTCCGACTGGCTGGGCTACACGGCGACGATCGCGCTCATCGTGGCGCTCTTTGCGGTTCTTGCCCTCGTCGGTCGCGAAGTCTTCGGCATCATGCGGCTCAATGCCGTGCAGTCTCTCAAGGCAGACGCCGAGAAGGCGAGCCTCGACAAGAGCCCGAAACCCGCCCGTGCCATCGTCACCCGCCTCAATGCCGTCCTTTCGCACCGGGCCGAAACGGCCAAGGGCCGCGCGGCGCTGAAGGAAACCGAAAACGACGTCATCGACGGCCCACATCTGATCGAGCTTGCCGAACGCGAATTGCTGGTGCCGCTAGACCGGCAGGCCCGTGCCCTCATTCTCAATTCCTCCAAGCGTGTCTCCGTCGTCACTGCGGTGAGCCCGCGCGCGGTGGTCGATCTTGCTTATGTGCTGTTTGAAGTGACGCGGCTGGTGCGCGCCATGGCGGAGCTTTATGGCGGCCGCCCCGGCACGCTCGGCATGCTGAAGCTGCTGCGCGATGTCATTGCCCATCTGGCCGTCACGGGGTCGATTGCCGTCGGCGACGGGCTTGCCCAGCAGGTCCTCGGCCACGGTCTCGCCTCGAAACTCTCCGCCCGTCTCGGCGAAGGTGTCATCAACGGGTTGATGACGGCGCGAATCGGCATTGCGGCGATGGATCTTTGCCGTCCGCTGCCGTTCAGGGCCGTGAAGCGGCCGGGCATCGGCGACTTCATGTCCGATCTCACGCCCGATTTAAGCGGTGGAAAAAGCGGTGAGAAAGCCTGATTTGCCGGGCTCGGACGGTTCAAAAGGTTACGGACGAAGCCGCAAATGAGAGTGAAATAAACCAAGCATTAACCATTCCGCCGGTAGATTGCAGCCTATCGAACAGGCTTCTTCGCCGGGGAAAGTATCATGTATTCGCGCTTCTTTTCGCTTGTGGGCGGACTTGCCGCCATTTTGTCCGTCAGCGGCGGCTTCGGCATGTCTGACGTCCATGCCGCATCGCGCGATCGCGACGACGTCTTCTTCCGTTCCGTGGCCGGAGTTTGGAAGGGTCCGGGCGAAATCGTCGCCGGCAAATACAAGGGCACCAAATTCACCTGCGACCTGACGGGCGAACCGCTCGACGACAAGCAGACCGGCATCAAGCTCGGCGGCACCTGCCGCGTCGGTGTCTTCAGCCAACCCATGTCCGCCGTCATCACCCAGAACGGCAGCAGCTACGAAGGCAAGTTCCTTGATGGCGCCGCCGGCAAGGGTCTTGACATCACTTCCGGTCAGGTGAGCGGTGACAAGGTCGTCGTTGGCATCAACCGCGCCAAGCTCAACGGCGCCATGGTTGCCCGCGTTTCGAACGACAATTCCATGAACATCACCATTTCGGTCAAGGTCGCCGATCAGATGATCCCGGTGATCGGCGTCACGCTGGCCCGTGATATCGACCAGATCGCCGTCGGCTCGATCAAGCCGTAAAAGCCGTAATCTTCTCAGCCATCACCGAGCGGGAGTGTCCACCACTCCCGCTTTTCATTTGCGCGGACAATGCCGCTCCTGTCCACCTGCTGAAGCCATTCCCGCACGGGCTTACCCTTGACCTCGAGGTCAGGGGCGATGTCGGCGAGCGGCATCAGCACGAACGCCCGTTCCGTCATGCGCGGATGCGGCACTTCGATGCTTTCCGTAACGAGAACCTCATTCCCATAGGTCAACACATCGATATCGATGGTGCGCGGGCCCCAGCGCTCCGTCCGCACCCGCTTCATGCCCTTTTCGATATCGAGGCACAGTTGCAGCAGCGCGGGCGCTGAAAGCGAGGTTTCTACCAGCGCGCAGCAATTGAAGAAATCCGCCTGATCCGTCTTGCCCCAGGGCGGCGTGCGGTAAAGGCCGGAAACGGCCAGCACCCGGCAATCGCCATGCCCGTCGAGTTCGCGCAATGCCCGCGCCATGGCGGCGGCGGGATCGCCGATATTGCCTCCGAGGCCCAACGCGGCGACGGTCATTTTCTCAGGCATGGTGCTCAACGCTCACCTGCGCATAGTCGAGAATGCCCGGAACCGGCGCGGATGGCTTGCGCACCGTGATGCGCAGCCAGACGATCTGCGGATAACGCGCGCGAAGCGCCTTGGCGATATCATTCGCCAGCGCCTCGATGAGATAACGGCGCTGCCCGACAACACTTTTTTCGATGACGGCGAAAGCCACGCCATAATCGACGGTGTTTTCGATATCGTCGGTTTCCAGCGCATCACCGGCCTCGACTTCCATCTCGGCATCGACGAAAAAGCGCTGACCCAGCACCTCCTCCTGCTCGAGAAGGCCATGACGGGCGAAAAAGGAACAGTTTTTCAGGATGATGGTATAGCGGCTCATCGCATCGCCTCCATGGCAGGACTGTTTCGCCTGAAAGCCGCGCCATCTTCAGGACACGGCATTCCGGCACTCGTTGATCTACGCATCGGCCTTTGCCGACGCTTTGGCAAGAACCGCATCGGCAATAGCCAGTGCATCACGGGTCGCGGCGACATTATGCACGCGAAAAATCGAAGCACCCGCGAGCCTCAGGATTGCGGTGGTCGCTGCCGTTCCGATATCGCGTTCCTCCGCAACATCCCTGCCCGTCAGCGACCCGATGAAACGCTTGCGCGACGTGCCGGCAAGAACCGGCAGGCCGAAAGCGGCAAGTTCGCCGAAACGTGCCATCAGCTCGACATTTTCGCTTTCGTCCTTGGCAAAGCCGAAACCGGGATCGAGCACGACGGCATCGCGGGCAATTCCCGCATCCTCGGCGATCTCGAGTGAGCGATTGAGGAATTCGAACTGGTCCTTGATGACATCGGCAAGCTTCTGCCGGTCGCGGCCGGTATGCATGACGCAGACACCCGCGCGGGTGGAGGCGACCACGCCCGCCATTTCCCCATCCTTTTGCAGCCCGAAGACGTCATTGACGATATGGGCGCCGGCACTGATCGCCAGCCTTGCCGTCGAAGCGCGATAGGTATCGACGGAAATCAGCACATCGGTCTCGCGGCGCAATTTTTCAATGACCGGCAGCACCCGGTCCTGCTCCTCCGCACCCGTGACCGCCGCCGCACCCGGCCGCGTGGATTCGCCGCCGATATCGATGATGTCGGCGCCCTCCTCCACGCAGGTCAGCGCATGGGAAAAAGCCGCATCGACGGCAAGATAACGGCCGCCATCGGAAAAGGAATCAGGCGTTGCATTGACGATGGCCATAATACGGCCACGCCCATCAAGTTTCAGGGAGCGGCCATGGGCCGCTTGCCACGCGTTGCTGCCGACTGTTATCACGTAACACGCGCCTTTCGGGAATAACGGAGTGTTATGCCAATTCTTATAAGTTCCGCTCCGCCTATGCAGCAAACCTTTTTCAAGTTCAACCGGAAGGCCGGGTCATGACCAAATCATCACGCGCTCTCTGCGCCGTTTTTGCAGGCGCATTGGCCCTTTCCCTGTCCGGACCGGCTTTTTCCGAAACCATCGTCCGCAAGACCTATTCCTATTTTTCGATCGGCGGCAAAACCGCAGCCGATCTCGACCAGCAGCTTTCCAAGCATGGCCCGCTGACCCGCAATACCGGCGCGCGCCATCCCGGTGCGACCGAAATCAAGTTCGGCGGTGAACTCACCTATGTCGAGAAAAACGGCCTGTGCAGCGTCGGCACGGCCAAGGTGTTGCTCAACACCCGCATTCTCCTGCCCCAGTGGAAAAACCGCCGCCGCACCTCGGCGGAACTGGCCTTCATCTGGGATACGCTGCTTGCCGATATCAAGCGCCACGAGGAACGTCACGCGGAAATCGCCCGCACCCATGCCCGCTCGCTCGAAAGGCAGCTGACGGGCCTTCGCCCGCAGAAAAACTGCGAGACGCTGCAGGAAATGGTCGGCAAGATCACCCAGACGGTGATGGATGAGCACGATCGCGATCAGTTGCGCTTCGATGTGGTGGAATCGAGAAACTTCGATACCCGCATGACAAGGCTTTTAAAGAACCGGCTGGAACAGGGTCAGAACCGCCGCTGACGCTTGTTGGCTGCCCATTCCAAATCCCAAGCAACAACAGGGACATGACGTAACGTCATGTCCGATATCACCCGTGAATTCTCGTCATGGTGCGGCCGGCAAGACTCATTGTAGCTTGTTCATACGGTTTGAAATGGTTGCGGCCCACGGCGGGTCCGACGGTTGCAACCGTCTCCGGTTCTCCCGGTGCGCGCTTGAGGGCTCGCAGGTGTTTCCTCCCTCGCCTGCATGCTGCGTACCCGCCTCGCCCCGCTCCCCGCTAACAGGTGAGCGGGGCTTTTTCTATCTCAGGCCATACCGAAAGCTTTCAGCCCTGGCGTTCGGGAACATGAACGACGAGACCGTCAAGCTCGTCATTCATCTTGATCTGACAGGAAAGCCGCGAGGTGGGGCGAACGTCGAAGGCGAAATCCAGCATATCCTCTTCCATCGGCTCCGGTCCGCCGACGCGCTCTGCCCAGGCATCGTCGACATAGACGTGGCAGGTCGCGCAGGCGCAGGCGCCGCCGCATTCCGCATCGATGCCGGGAATGGAGTTGCGCACCGCATTCTCCATGACGGTGGAGCCGTTGCTCACGTCGAGTTCATGGGGCGTGCCGTCAAAGGCAACGATGGTCAGTTTTGTCATGCCGGAAATCCAAAATGTGATCTGAGAATTGTTCTAAACACATAGAAAGGCCGGTTCGCCTTGGCAACCCGCTTCAGGGGCGCACAGGCTGAACCGGCCTTGCAAAATGGCAAATTTGATCGCCTGCGCCTTAGCGGCAGAGCTTGAGGATGAAATTTTCGGCTTCGACAATGGCCGCCGCGAGTTTTGCGATCGCCGCGCCGTCATTACCCTTTTCCTCAACCGCCGCTGCGGCCGCGGACACGGCGGAGGCGCCGACGGCCTGCGCCGCACCCTTCAGACGGTGGGCCGTTGCCATGATGGCCTTGGCGTCTGCGCCCGCCATTTCATGCAGGGCGGCGCGGGCGTTGCGGCTGAACAGTTGCAGCACCTCGATCTCCAGATCCTTGTCACCCATGGTCTGCCGGGCGAGATGATCGAAATCGATTGGCTTCTTGCTGGCGGCAGACGCGCCGCCGTAATTATCGGGAGCTTCGAAAACAATACTGACCGCTGCCATGGTTGGAATCCTGTCTCACCGTTTCCTGTTTCGTGTCACATATGTGTCGTATTCACGCATGCTGGCGGCTGCTATCGGCTTAAATTACGGCGTGACGCAGGCGAAAATCTTCTGCTATGGTTAATTTATGTTAAACTTATGCGAAACAAGGCGTTCAGCGCGAAACTCAGGTTTAAAAACTGTTAAAAAGCCGACACTTCGCCGCCGCCGCAAATCCGCATTAATTGTTTCGAACACCTAAATGTGTCACTACGGTACTGCCGTTCTCACAGGGCTTAAGCTCAAGCTTTGTTATTGCGGCACAGTGATGTAATTTCGCCCGAAAGCTGGACCACCAGCAATTCGGGATTTGGCAATGGCGGAATTGTTCTCTCGTAAGAGATAATGTTCCGCTGGCATGATGGCGGCAGTCCGCTTGCCGATAGCAAGTGGTCAACGGCATGAAGCCGGGCGTATGTGTAACGAGGCGTAACCGCATGGCGAATAACAAGATCAGCGACTCTGTCGACGAGACTGCATTCCAGGCATTGGAAGATGCCCTGCAGCTTGGCGCTTTCGAAGAAAAGCCGGAATCGCGGAAAACTGCAGCGCCGAAGCAGCCGGAGGCCAGAGTGAAGGAAGCAAGCAGACAGACCCCTGCTCCCGAGGCCGCCCGCGCGCCTGCCGAACAGACGCCCAGATCGCCCAATCTCGAAGCCGCCAATGACGGCTCCAAGCGCAGCCCGGCCATGATCCTGAAATCGCTGGAAGGCGGCTCCATCGGCGGCGCGCTCCGCAACGCCACGATCATGTCGGTCATCTGGGCGCTCGGTGGCCTTGGCATCGCACATCTCCTTTACGGCAATGCGCTGTGGAACATCGGTTCTCTGGCCGATCTTACCGCGATCCCCGGCCTGATGGCGATCGTCGTCGGCATCCTCGTTCCCGTCATGCTGTTCTTCGCCTTCGCTATCATGATGGCGCGCGCCCGCGATCTGCGGAATGCCGCCCGCTCCATGGCCGAAGTCGCCCTTCGCCTTGCGGAACCGGAAACGGTGGCGTCTGACCGCATCATGTCCGTCGGCCAGGCGGTTCGCCGCGAAGTCTCGGCCATGAATGACGGCATCGAGCGCACCATTGCCCGTGCGACGGAACTCGAAACGCTGGTTCATTCCGAAGTCAACGCGCTTGAGCGCAGCTACGCCGACAATGAACTGCGCGTCCGCAGCCTCGTGCAGGAACTGACAGCCGAGCGCGACGCCATCGTCAACCATGCGGAGCGTATTCGCTCCTCCATCGTCGGCGCGCAGGAACAGATCAAGGAAGAACTCTCCATCGTCGGCGAAGAGCTTTCGATGCGGATCGCCACGACCGGCGAAGCTTTCGCCTCGATGATCGACACGCGCTCTGCCGCGCTGCTCGAAAAATCGCGCGCCTCGACCGAAGCGATGGGCAGCCTGATCGCCGCCAAGACGGAAAACCTGCTGCAGGCGCTGAACTCCTCCGGCACGACGATTTCCAACGAATTCGACATGCGCCTGCACAACCTCACCTCGACGCTCGACGAGCGTGGTGAAGTGCTGCTGGAGCGTTTCGCAATCCATGCATCGACGCTGGATAGCGGCGTGGAAAGCCTCAACAGCGCGCTTGAGGAACGCACCCGCCAGCTTAACGAAACACTGTCCAACCGCTCGCTGGAACTTAACCGCAATATCGAACGTGGCCAGCAGGTCATCGGCGGTTCGCTGGATACGGTTCTCGACAAGCTTTCGACTACGCTTGAAGAAAAGGGCCTCTCCTTCCGCCAGAGTCTGCAGAGCACGGCCGACGATGCGATCATGGATCTCGATCTTCGCTCCGGCCTCTATGAAGAGCGCATGCAGGCGACGGTCGGTCAGGTCAACTCTGCCTTCGACGAGCATGTGGCGCAGTTCGCCAGCGCCTTCGACCAGCGCGCCGGCAGCCTCGACAGCAAGCTGATGGAAAGCCTCGCCCGCATCAACGAAACCGTTGCCGGCGGCTCCGAAGCGCTCGACACCATGCTGAGCGCCGGTTTGGAGCGCATCGGCACCACCATGACCGATCAGTCGCTGGCGCTCGCAACCGCGCTGGGAACGGGTCAGGAAATGCTGGAAAGTGCGCTTGAAAGCCGGACACAGGCCTTCAGCGACGCCATCGGCCAGCGCACCGCCGAAATCACCGATGCCTTCGCCAATTCGCACGAAAAGATCGACGCCGTGCTGGCGGAACGCAGCAATGCCCTGTTCGGCGCGCTTTCGGCCAGCCAGAACCGTTTCGACGAGGCGCTCGCCAGCCGTTCGATGGCGATTACCGGCTCCGTCTCCGGCACGGCCGAGCGTCTTGCCGCCATGCTCGATGAACGCGCAGCCGCGATCAACAGCGTTGTCGCCGATGTCGAGCGTCGCCTTGCCGAAACGCTCGAAACCCGGGCCGCCGCCATCACCGGCGCGGTATCCGGCATCGAGGACCGTATCTCCGACACGCTGGAAAGCCGCACGGCCGCCCTGCACGACGTCGTCGCCGGTGCGGAGAGCCGTATCGCCGATACGCTTGACGGCCGCACCGCCGCTCTCTCCAGCGCGATTTCCGGCGTTGAGGAACGCATTGCCGACACCATGGACAGCCGCACTCTGTCTCTCGACATGACCTTCGCCAATGTCGAGGAACGGCTTTCCGAGACGCTCGACAACCGCACCTCCGCCCTCACTGGCATTGTTGCAAGTGCCGAAGAAAAGATCGCCGGCGCGCTCGACAGCCGCACGGCCACCTTCGGCGACGTGGTTGCCGGTGCCGAAACCCGTATCGCCGAAACGCTCGATGGCCGCACCGCAGCCCTCAACGCCGTGGTTTCGGGTGCCGAAGAGCGCATTGCCGATGCACTCGACAGCCGCACCATGGCGCTCGACATGGCGTTCTCCGGCGCCGAGGAAAAAATTACCGAAGCGCTCGATACCCGCACCGCAGCCCTTGGCGAGCTGGTTGCAGGCGCCGAGACCCGCATTGCCGGCGCGCTCGACAGCCGTACGGATTCGCTGAAGACCATCGTTTCCGGCGCGGAAGAGCGGATCACCGATGTGCTCGACAGCCGCACCATGGCGCTCGACATGAGCTTCTCCGGTGTGGAAGAAAAGATCGCCGATATTCTCGACGGTCGCACCGCGGCCCTGCACAGCGCCGTTTCCGGCGTCGAGGACCGCATCGCGAGCGCGCTCGACAGCCGCACTTCGGCCCTTTCGGGCATTGTCTCCAGCGCGGAGGAGCGCATCGCGGACGCACTCGACAGCCGCACCGTGGCGCTCGACATGACGATTTCGGGCGTCGAAGAGCGGATCGCCGAGGCGATGGATGCGAGGGCCTCGTCGCTTTCGCTCGCCGCTGCCGGCGTCGGCCAGCGCCTCGAGGCAACCGCCTTTACGCTTGAAAACGCCCTTGCCAGCGGCCACGAGCGGTTGGAAACCATGCTCGGCTCGCAGGCCGAACGCATTGCCGGTTCGCTGGAACGCAATAGCGGCCTGATCGAGCAGAGCGTTTCGGGTGCCGCCAACCGCATCGAAAGCGTCGTGGAGGACGGCAGCAGCCGTTTTGCCCAGACGGTGGAAGAAGGCGTCTCGCGCCTCGAAAGCAATCTATCGCAGTCTCACGAGGATATCCGCACCACACTCGAACAGCGCCACGCGGACATCGCCACCACGCTCACCTCCGCCACGACCCAGATGGGCGACATGCTCTCCGAGCAGGCGATGATGATCGGCACCACGGTCGCCTCCAGCGCCAGCATGCTCGAATTGTCGCTCGAAACCCAGCAGGACACGTTGCAGAAGGCGATCGACGGCAGTGCCGCAACGCTGGAAGAGCGCCTTCGCAACAGCGCCGGCGACATCGCCGTCAAGATCGGTGAAGCCGCCCGCGAAATCGGCGGCGCGACGGATGCCCTGTCCTCGAAAATCGAGACCTCCATCGGCAATGTCACCGCCCGTCTCGATGAGACCGGCTCCCGTATCGAGACGTCGCTCGATACGCTGCAGGCACGCGTCGGTGGCGATCTGGCCAATGTGAACACCTCGATCGAGGATGCCGGCCGCCGCTTTGCTGACGCACTGGAAGACAAGACGGCCGTGTTCGCCCGCACCAGCGATGAGGCCGCCGAGCGCATCACCGGCATTCTGGACGAGCAGACGACGCGCGTCGCAGACACGTTCGAAAACCGCACCAGCCGTCTGGCCGAAACCTTCGATGCCGGCACGGCCCGTATCGACGAACGCCTCGGCACCATGGACCGGGCGCTGACGATCGGCCTCGACAATGTCAACCGCACCATCGAAGGCAAGGCGAGCGATCTGGCCGTCAGCCTGCGCGGCGCAGTCACCTCCGCCACCCAGAATATCGGCGATGAAGCGGCTCGCTCCTCTGCCCTGCTCGCCAAGTCCGGCTCGGAATTCGCCGAACAGGTGCAGGCGCAGAACGAGGCCTTCACCAAGGCCATCGAGGAACGCTCCGGCGAGATCGTCAACCGCATTTCCGATGCGCAGACACGCCTCTCCGGTCAGGCCGCCGCCGTCGCCCAGACCTTCTCCG
This sequence comes from Agrobacterium tumefaciens, assembly GCA_017744915.1. Lineage (GTDB taxonomy): Bacteria > Pseudomonadota > Alphaproteobacteria > Rhizobiales > Rhizobiaceae > Agrobacterium > Agrobacterium tumefaciens_I. Next base: position 68,928 of record JAGIAH010000004.1, on the reverse strand, counting down.
AAGCGGGCAACATCATCGTCAACAAGGTGGCCGAAGCCGAAGCCGTCGTGCGCTCTCAGGTCGGCGTCATTTCCGAGACGCTGACGGGTGTGGAATCCGCCCTCGATGCCCGCGGCGAATCCATCCGCTCGGCGCTGGACAACCGCACCCGCGAACTCAACTCGATGCTGGCCAGCCGTTCTGCCGAACTGTCGCGCCTGATCGAAGAAAAGGCGAAACCCGTCGTCGACGAATATGCCAATATCGGCCGGGAAGCTGCTGAAAAGATCGTCTCCGCCGCCCAGCAGAGCGCAGATCTTCTGTCGCAGAGCAACAGCGGCATGGTCGGCATGGTGGAACAGGCGATCAGCGATTACGCCAATGCCGGAACGGATGCGGCAAGCAAGCTCGTTGCCGCCACGCGCCAGAGCACCGACATGTTGTCCGAGACCCATACCGCCATGGCGGATGCCGTCGAACAGGGCATCGACAAATATGCCCGCGCCGGCAGCGATGCGGCCAACAAGCTGGTCGCAGCCACCCGGCAGAGCACGGATATGCTGTCGCAGACCCATAACAGCATGGCCGAAATCGTCGAGCAGTCGGCAACCAACTTCAACTCGGCCGTAGAGCGCGCCGCACAGGGCTTCGGCGCGGCCGATGAAGCATTGAACGCCTCTGCGACCCGCTTCTCCGAATCCGCTTCGCAGGCTGCCGACATGGTCTCCAGCTCCAGCCGTCTGCTGGAAGGAAAGATCGACCGCCTGTCGAATATCTCCGGTCAGACGCTGGCGCAGGTTGCCGGCATCGTCGGACGCTTCGAGGAACATTCGAAGGTGCTGAGCCAGGCGTCGGAACTGCTCAATGCCGCACAATCGAGCCTCGTCGGCACGCTGGAAGAGCGCCAGGACGCGCTTCGCAGCCTGTCGGTCGGCCTTGTCAAGCGTTCCGAAGAAATCGAAAGCGCCATGCGCAACGTCGTCGGCGTCGTGGAAAACACCCTCAACGAGGCCGAGGAGCGTTCGCAGAATGTCGCGGGTAATCTGCGTGACAATCTGCAGGCCTCCTTCTCCGATATCGGCCGCTCGCTCGACGAGACGGAACAGCGCGCCCGCTCGGCGGCACAGACCATGCGGGGCGCCCTGCTCTCCGCCGGTCAGGATGCCAGCCGCTCGATCGAAAGCACGCTCTCCGACGCGCAGAAATATTCCGACGAGCTGGTCAACCGCCTGCGCGGCGGTGTCGAATCCTCGCTCTCCGAAGTCGACAATCTTCTCGGCAGTGCCTCGGAAAAATCCAATGCCGCCGCAGCGAACCTCAAGGAAACACTGCGTCAGGCCGTGGAAGAAGCCGTCAGCCGCTTTGCCGGTGCGACGGACGAAATCCGCCGCTCCAGCCACGATATCCGCCGCGAACTGGATGCGACCCGCGCCGAACTGAAGCGCGGAGCCTTCGACCTGCCGGAAGAAGCCAAGGAAAGTGCGGCTGCCATGCGCCGCGCCGTTTCCGAACAGATCAAGGCCCTGCAGGATATCTCCCAGCTCGTCGGTCGCTCGACCCACCAGATGGAAGTGTCCGAACCCGTCGCCCGGGCCATTGCGGCAACCCAGCCCGCCGCAGAACGCCGCGTCGAGCCGCGTCCGCAGCCGGCAGCAGCCGCTCCGGTGCAGCAGCGCCCGGCGCAGCCGCAGCCCGCCCCCGCACTGCGTGGTACGCTGCCGCTTGAGAACCGCCAGGTCGAAAACCGCCAAGTCGAAAATCGTCAGGCACCCGCCCCGGCACAGCCGGTCGCGACCAACCCGGCTGGACGCCGGGAAGAAGGTGGCGGCTGGATCAGCGATCTGCTGCGCGGTGCGTCCCAGGAGACGCCCGCAGCGTCCACACCGCGCGCCGGCACTGAGCAGCAGCCGACCCGTGCGGCCGACACCCGCAATCCGCGCCACATGGTGGAATCGCTGAACTCGCTTTCGGTCGATATCGCCCGCGCCATCGATCACGACGCATCGGTGGAACTGTGGCGCCGTTACCAGCGCGGCGAGCGCGACGTCTTCACCCGTCGCCTCTACACGCTGAAGGGCCAGACGACGTTTGACGAGATCAAGCGCAAATACGAGCGCGAAGCGGAATTCCGCACCGCCGTGGACCGCTACATCACCGATTTCGAGAAGCTGCTGGCCGACGTGGCCCGCACCGACCGCGACCGGACCGTCACCCAGTCCTACCTCACCTCCGATACCGGCAAGGTCTATACGATGCTTGCCCATGCGGCGGGCCGGTTTAATTGACCGACAGATGCTGAAATGACAAAACCCCGGTCAAGACCGGGGTTTTTCTTTTAGCTTTCTGGCTTTTTCGTCGCGCCTCAACGGCGCGAACTTATCCTGTTACGTTTAGATCAAATCTCGAACGTGCCCGATGCAACCCGCACCGCGTGGCCGCCGATGCGGGCGCGGGCGATTTCGTTGTCCTTGATGTCCATGCGCAGGTGGATGTGGGATGGTCTTTCCATCTCCACGCCCTGCTCTATCAGGAGTGGATGGTGACCGTCCGTCAGTCCGTCGAAATGGTGTATCGCACCGGAAAGGGCGGCGGCGGCCGAGCCGGTGGCGGGGTCTTCCGCAATCCCCATTTCCGGGGAGAACATGCGCGCATGGAATTTTGCCGCGTGATTGACGCCACCGCGACAGTAGATATAGGCCGCCGTCAGCAAGCCTTCGACCAAAGGCGCGGTGCGCAGCCAGAGATTGGCGTCGAAATCCATGTCGCGCACGGCGGCGATATTGTGCATCGGCACCAGCAGGAAAGGCACGCCGGCCGTCCAGATCGACGGCACATGATTCTCGAAGCCTAAATGTCCCTCGCTCACGCCAAGCGCGTCGGCAAGCGCGGTATGATCGAGCGGCAGCTCGACGCGGGAGGATTTGCGCGGCAGGTCGAATTCCGCAAAGCTGACCGCGCCCGCGCGCATCTTCACGGCGCAGCGCACCGGCCCCACCTTTTCCTCCAGCACGCAAACCATGTCGATATCGTCATCGCCCTCGCTGCGATTGCGCTCGGCAATGGCGACGGCCGCGCCGACGGTCGGGTGGCCAGCGAAAGGCAATTCGCCCGAAGGCGTGAAGATGCGCAGCGAAGCGGCATGAGCCGGATTGGTCGAGCGGTTGATGAAAACCGTCTCGGAGAGGTTCATTTCCCGCGCAATCGCCTGCATGGTGTCCTGGGGAAGATCATCGGCGTCATACATGACCGCCAGCGGATTTCCCGCCATTTTCGTCTCGGTAAAGACATCGTAGATATCGTAGTTCAGCGCCACATCCGTCTCCTGCCACTCGTCATTCCGGCTGCCCTGGCAAACTGCATCAGGCCGCCCCGCATCGCAACCCTTGTCGGCAGCCGCAAATCAAGAAGCTGTGGACCGGAACGACAAGACCGATCGCAACGGAACGCCTGCGGGTCCGAAAGGCCTTGTGGCCTGCCGCCGTCTTCATGTACCAAGGGTGCGTCTGGCGGCTTGTTATCGGCCTCTTCATCGGGGTTTGAAGATTTCGAGCCGCTTCAACGGGTTACAGCGTCCTGCGCGGGCCGGGTCCGGTCTGCGCCGTTGTCGAGGGAAGCGGATGTCGCATTCTACCTATTCACTGTCCTTCGTCGCCTCGGCAACCGAGGAGGCTCAAACGGCGCTGAAAGAACTGAAGGACATTTACGGCGATACGCCTTTCGATGAGGCGGACGTGATCGTCGCGCTTGGCGGCGACGGCTTCATGCTGCAAATCCTCAACCAGACAATGAATTCGGGCAAGCGGGTCTATGGCATGAACCGGGGATCCGTCGGTTTCCTGATGAACGACTATCGGGTGGAAGGCCTCATACAGCGCATCGCGGTAGCGAGCGGCAATGATTTCCATCCCCTGCGCATGACGACGACGGATTCCGACGGCGACGAGTTTACCGCCCTTGCCATGAACGAGGTGAGCCTGTTTCGGCAATCGCACCAGGCCGCAAAGCTGCGTGTCGAAGTGGATGGCAAGGTGCGGCTGGAGGAGCTGATCTGCGACGGCATGATGGTAGCGACCCCGGCAGGGTCGACAGCCTATAACTTCTCCGCCCATGGGCCGATCCTGCCGCTCGAATCGCCGCTTCTGGCACTCACCCCCGTCAGTGCGTTCCGTCCGCGGCGCTGGCGCGGTGCGCTTTTGCCGAACAAGGTAACGGTCGATATTCATGTCCTCGAACGCGACAAGCGCCCGGTGAACGCGGTGGCCGACCACACCGAGGTGAAATCCGTTCGTCATGTTCGGATCGCACAATCGCAGGACAGGACGGCGAGAATTCTCTCGGATCCGGATCGTTCATGGTCGGACCGGGTTCTGGCCGAACAGTTCAATAACTAAACCAACCACCACGATAGCCATGTACGCCAAAAAATCCCTCCTAGCTGCCCTGCTTGTTGCCACGACCGTCTTGCCCGCGCGGGCGCAGACGCAGGCGATCGACACGCTGCCTGTTTCTGCCATATTCGTCGTCAGCAGCGGCATGTGGGAAGATCGGAACCTTGAGCCGGTAAAAGGCCCTGACGGACAATTGCGGCCACCGCCTGCCTCGCCCACACGGGGCTATTACAAGGTCATTGCAATCCGCCAGGGCGACGGCACGGCGAAAATCTACCTGCAGCGCATCGTCTTTACCGCCGATGGCCCTAGCCTCCTCGAAAATATCGAGCTGGAAGAATTCAACCAGATGAAGTCCTATGTCACGGATATCCGTCCGGAAAGCTCGAATGGCGCCCCCGCCTCGCCCGGCCTGTTTGTAACGGTTTACCTGAAGACGGACCCGATGGCCAAGGAAGCGGAAAGCTGGACGATCCTGATCGACGAGCTCGGTGAGATGAAGGTCGAAAAAGCCTCGAACTAACCCGGTATTGTGGGTTCACTCTCTTCCGTCATTCCGGCCCTGAGCCGGAAACTAGCCAGCCCAACTCCTTGGGCTGAAGGGACTCTTCCCGCCGCGCCGACGCGTGTCGACTGGATACCGGCTCAAGGCCGACATGACGGAAAAGGAAAATGCCAGTCAAAGTATCGGGTGCATTCGTTGCCTGATCCAAAGCAGTTTCAGGACTGACAGCCGTACTGGAATACTCTAGTCGTTCAGCTCATGCGGCCCGGCGAGAACCGCTCCGAAATGATGCTTCCATAATCTCGCCCCGAGTTCACCGCTGCGGTCGAGACTGGAGCCCACCGTCAGCCACGGCAGAAGCGTAGGATGCAGCCCCGCGTCGAAGAGGGCAAAACCGGCGGCCAGCACGCAGGTATCTGCCTGAATACCGCAGACCAGCACTCGCTCCGGCTTGAGAGACAGGAGATGGTCGATCGCCGCTTTCGGCGGCGCATAACCGTGCTTGATGAAGATGTGGTCCGCCGCGACAAGCGAGCAGTCATCCCTGCCCGGTTTCCAGCCAAGCTGCCGTTCGAAAGGTGTCACGCTTTCATCATGGCGCTCGACGGTGGCAATGCTGGGCATGGTTCCGGCAAGTGCTGAAATCTCCGCCACCAATGCGGCCGGCGGATTGAAGCTCGGCTGAACGTCGACGATGTAGAGCACCTGTTTCATGCATCCCTCCAACGAAAAACCCCTCGCAATGGGTTGCGAGGGGCAATTTTCCGATCGACGCATCGGGCGTCTTAATCGATATCCGCGACTTCCACATCCGCGCCGCCGCTGATGCGATGGGCGAGTGCGGCTTCCATGAACTCGTTCAGGTCACCGTCCAGCACGTTGCCGGGCGCGGTGCTTTCCACGCCGGTGCGCAGGTCCTTGACCAGCTGGTAGGGCTGCAGAACGTAGGAACGGATCTGGTGGCCCCAGCCGATATCGGTCTTGGATGCGGCCTGGGCGTTTGCAGCCTCTTCGCGCTTCTGCAGTTCCACCTCGTAGAGGCGGGCACGCAGCATGTCCCACGCCTTGGCGCGGTTCTTGTGCTGGGAGCGCTCCTGCTGGCAGGCGACGGCGATGCCGGTCGGAATATGCGTGATACGCACGGCCGAGTCGGTGGTGTTAACGTGCTGGCCGCCTGCACCGGACGAACGGTATGTATCGATGCGGCAATCGCTTTCATTGATGTCGATCTGGATCGAATCATCGACCACCGGATAGACCCAGATGGAAGAAAACGAGGTGTGACGCCGGGCATTGCTGTCATAGGGCGAGATGCGAACGAGGCGGTGAACGCCCGATTCCGTCTTCATCCAGCCGAAGGCGTTATGGCCCTTGACCAGGATCGTGGCCGACTTGATGCCAGCTTCATCGCCGTCGTGGATTTCGAGAACTTCGACCTTGAAGCCCTGACGCTCGGCCCAGCGGGTGTACATGCGCAGCAGCATGTTCGCCCAATCCTGGCTTTCGGTGCCGCCTGCGCCGGAATGCACTTCCACATAGGTGTCGTTGCTGTCGGCCTCGCCGGAAAGCATGGCTTCCACCTGACGGCGGTTCGCTTCGCTTCTCAGCGCCTTCAGCGCGTCTTCGGCGTCCTTGACGATCTCGTCGTCGCCTTCCATCTCGCCGAGTTCAATCAGCTCGACATTGTCCTTGAGCTGCTGCTCCAGCGCCTTGACGCCGTTGATGCTGTCATCCAGCTGCTGGCGTTCGCGCATCAGCTTCTGGGCCTCGGAGGCATCGTTCCAGAGGGTCGGATCCTCTGCCTTGTTATTCAACCAGTCCAGTCGTCTTATCGCCTGGTCCCAGTCAAAGATGCCTCCTCAGCAGGCTTATGGCCTGCTTGATTTCGTCGACTACATTCACGATTTCATTGCGCATTTCGCTGGTTCTTCGCCTTCATTGAAACTTGCTGCTCAAATAAATGCGGGGGGCGCGGATGTAAAGACCCACGCCCCCCGATGATCCCGGAACTTGAGATCAATAAAGACCGCCGCCACCGCCGGTGATGGCCTGCTGTGCCTGCGGCGAGGTCTTCAGAATGTCTTCCTGCGACATGTAGCCTTCCGCACCGATCACCGAGAAGGTGGAAGCTGGACCCGTGCCGGGCTTGAAGGCTTCCATGATCGTGTCCGGTTCGCCTTCAGCCGCCGCCATGCCCGTCTTGCGGTTGACTGCGACGAAGTTCATGCCGGCAGGCACGATGAACTTGCTCGGCTCCATGTGCTTTGCCGCATCGGCGATGAATTCACCGAAGATCGGCGCCGACAGCGAGCCGCCTGTGCCGCCGCGACCGAGCGGTGCGGGCGAATCGAAACCGATATAGAGGCCGGCAACCATGTCCGGCGTATAACCGACGAACCAGGCGTCCTTTTCATCATTGGTCGTGCCCGTCTTGCCGGCAACCGGCAGATCCACCTTGATCTTGCCCGCCGCCGTACCGCGCTGCACGACGCCTTCCAGCATCGAGGTAGTCTGGTAAGCGGTCATCGGGTCGAGAACCTGCTCGCGATTGTCGACGACGACTGGTTCGTCCTGGTTCTGCCAGCTCGTCGCATTGCAGCCTTCGCAGGCGCGCTCCTCGTGGCGGAAGATCGTCTTGCCATAGCGGTCCTGAATGCGGTCGATCAGCGTCGGCTTGATCTGCTTGCCGCCATTGGCGATGACCGAATAGGCCGAGACCATGCGCATGACGGTGGTTTCACCCGAACCGAGCGACATGGAGAGAAGCGGCGGCATCTTGTCGTAGATGCCGAAGCGTTCGGCATATTCCGCCACCAGGTTCATGCCCATGTCCTGCGCCAGGCGCACGGTCATGAGGTTACGGGATTTTTCGATGCCGAGACGCAGCGTCGACGGACCAGCGGAACCGCCGCCGTAATTCTGCGGCTTCCAGACCTGATTGCCGGAAACCACCTCGATCGGTGCATCGAGAATGACCGATGCCGGCGTGTAGCCGTTATCAAGCGCCGCCGCATAGATGAACGGCTTGAAGGAGGAGCCCGGCTGGCGCATGGCCTGCGTGGAGCGGTTGAATTCCGACTGCGCATAGGAGAAACCGCCGACCATGGCCAGAACACGGCCGGTATGCGGGTCCATCACCACCATGCCGCCCTGCACCTTCGGCGGCTGGCGCAGGCGGTATTCATTGCCGGAATTGGCAAGCGGCTGCGCATAAATGACATCGCCAGCAGCAAGGACGCCGACCGGCGACTTGGCCGTCGCCTTTTTGCCGGTCGCATCGCGATAGGCCCAGCGCATGTTTTCCGCGGAGATATGGCCGCGCGTGCGCGTGTCGCCATCTTCCGTTTCCGTATCTGGCTGCACGCCGATATCGACGCCATCGGCACCAACGGCGAGCACGACCGCTACTTTCCATTCCGGAACGTCGCGCAGGCCCTTGACCTTGGCAAGCGCCGCCGTCCAGTCACCCGTAGTCTCGATCTTTTCAACGGGTCCGCGGAAACCGCGACGCTCGTCATATTGGACAAGCCCGTCCTGAAGCGCCTTGCGCGCCTCCATCTGGATTTGCGGATCGAAAGAGGTGCGGACCGAAAGGCCGCCTTCAAGAAGCGCTTCCTCGCCATATTTCTCGACGATCTGGCGGCGGACCTCCTCGGCGAAATAATCGGATGCAAAAATATGCGCGCCGCCGCGGCGCAGATTGACGCCAAGAGGCTGCTTTTTAGCGTCAGCGGCGTCTGCGACAGTGATGTAGCCGTTCTCGGCCATGCGGTCGATCACCCAGTCACGGCGCTCCAGAGCGGCCTTTTCGCGACGGATCGGATGGTAGTTGGCCGGCCCCTTCGGCAGCGAGGCGAGATAAGCGGTCTCGGCGATGGTCAGTTCCGTCACCGACTTGTTGAAATAGGTAAGTGCCGCACCGGCGATGCCGTAGGAATTCAGGCCGAAAAAGATCTCGTTCAAATAAAGCTCGAGAATCTTGTCCTTGGAATAGGTTTGCTCGATGCGGAAGGAGAGGATGGCTTCCTTGACCTTGCGGTCGATGGTCTGGTCGTTGGTCAGCAGGAAGTTCTTCGCCACCTGCTGGGTGATGGTGGAAGCGCCGACCGGACGGCGGCCGGAGCCGAAATTCTGGATATTGACGAGGATGGCGCGGCCGAGACCGAAGACATCGACGCCCGGATGATTGTAGAAATTCTTGTCTTCGGCAGAAAGGAAGGCGGCCTTCACGCGGTCGGGAATGGCCTGGATGGGCAGGAACAGGCGCTTTTCATGGGCATATTCGGCCATCAGCGCACCGTTGCCGGCGTGAACGCGGGTCGTCACCGGCGGCTCGTAGGTGCTCAGGACGGCATAATCCGGCAGGTCCTTCGTCACGCCGTGCAAATAAATCGCAGCGACGACGGCGGCGCACAGGAAGAGCACGCTGGCCAAGCCGAAAAAATATCCAATCAGTCTGATCATACCAAGCTACCGATAATTCGAATCGTAACCATCAACGCCCGATGATACGGGCGCATCCTTGCATATCGCGTGCCGTTTTGCACACCATACCTTCGATGACAAGCCGGATACGGCAGCATTCGCCGATATGTTACCGGGCCAACCGTCGCAATCGAGCTTCAGCCGCCATGCGCATCGCCATCGAATCCGCTTTCCGAGTAACGCGGCGAATGTGAGTAAAATAGGGCTCGCGGATGTTAATCAGCCGCAAGCCCCAAGAATTGAACGGCTTTTCGGCGGCCAATGGCAGGGCGGCAACAGTATGGCCACCCTCCGCCCCATGTCTCAGCCGCCGTTCGCCACGGCCTTGGCGCGGTATCGCCCGACGGCGGTTGCCAGCGTATCGGCAACCTTTTTGCGCCATTCCGCATCGAGAAGCAGCTTTTCGTCTTCCGGATTGGAAAGGAAACCGAGTTCCAGCAGCACCGAAGGCACATCATGGGCGCGCAGCACCATGAAACCGGCGTAACGGTGCGGATTGTTGATGAGACCCACCTGCCCCTCGAAGGAAGAGACGATGTTTTCGGCGAGCGTCACCGAAAAGGCCTGGGTTTCGCGGCGGGTGAAATCGAGAAGGATATCGGCCACTTCCGGCGGCTCGCTGGAGACCGCGACACCGGCGATCTGGTCGGATTTGTTTTCGCGCTCGGCGAGCTCCTGCGCCTGCCGGTCCGACGCCCGGTCCGACAATGTATAAACGGTCGCGCCGCGAATGCCCTTCTGCTTCAGTGTATCGGCATGCAGGGATATAAAGAGATTGGCATTGTTCTGGCGGGCGATCGTCACCCGCTCCGACAAAGCAAGGAAAGTATCGGAATCCCGCGTCAGGAACGCTTTTATGCCGGGTTCGCGGTTCAGCCGTTCCACAAGTTCCTTCGCAAAGGTCAGCGTTATGACCTTTTCCTCGGTGCCTGTCGTGCCGCCGGTGGCGCCGGCATCGATGCCGCCATGGCCGGCATCGACCGCGATGACGAATTCCGCCGGGCGCGACGTCTTGTCGTCCGGCGTGATCGCAGCTGTGGTCACCGGCGCCGGTGCCTGCCACTGCTGGTCCTTCACCAGCTCGGCGAACTTACCCTTGGTGGTTATCTCGCTATCCAGAATGAAATGGAAAGATGCGCCGTCATCACCCTTTTTTGTTTCGGCAACCGCCACCTGGACCGGCTTTTTGGCCGTCAACACGATGCGGGCGCTGTTCTGGCCGATACTGCCGAAGCGGATATCTGAAAAAAGGCCGGTCGGTTTAAGGTCGGAGGCGGGGAAGCGGAAATTCACCGCCGGAAAGTCGACGACGATGCGGGCGGGCGAATCGAGATAATGCACATCGAATTCCGGCTCCTCGGCAAAATCGAGAACGATGCGCGTGCGCGCCTCGTCGCCGATGATCCGCGCCTGCTGCGCGACGATCGGTTCGGCGGCATGGGCTGCCGGGATGGCGGAAACGGAGGCGACAAGGCAAAACGCGAAAGCCGCCGCAAGCCGCGCGATTCGCGCACCAAGCCGCCCTGCCCCACCCGATATCGCTGCGCTGCGCGTGAAATTCATGATCTTCAAGAAATTCCGTATTTCAGTCGTTTTCGATAAACGGCGCGGAAAAACACCGGTAACGATGCCTTTTCAACCACGCCGAACGATGGTTTGCGCATTTGCGCCCCACAATCGCAGGCCTTGGTGAACCAATTGTTAACCCGGAAATTCCACCAATAATATGGCATATTTAGCCAGCCTATTGCTATTATGACAGAGAAAACATACAACACGGATGAGGGTTAAAAGTGTTGACGGGATAGATGCCCGCCGGCTGCCAATCGAAAAAGACGCTGGCGCTGCACATCGGGCAATCATCTGCCGTCGTTACATTTATCCTGAAACTGGATCAATTCCGGCTGTGGCCGGAGACCTACCCGGTGGCGCCGCCACCGCCGCTCTGAGGAGAGCAAATTCATCGGACCCCAAGGGGTCTATATATTATTGTCGTTCCGCCTGGCCAATGATGTCGCAGCAGTTTTCACATGAACCGGATACCAGGAGCAGGCCAAGCGCCTCGCCGTCGGTCCGGATGCTGCCAGTTTACAGAGGCCCGGCAGGAGACTTCATTTCCGGCACATCCTTGCACTCATATGAAAGGCTCGTCCGTGTGGCGGGCCTGTTCTCGTATAAAACAAGGCTGCGCCGAGGAGCACAGCTTACATGGCAGACAAAATGCTTATCGACGCCTCCCACGAAGAGGAGACACGCGTAGTCGTTGTCCGTGGGAACCGGATCGAAGAATTCGATTTCGAATCGGAGCACAAGAAACAGATCCGCGGCAATATCTACCTTGCCAAGGTCACGCGCGTTGAGCCCTCGCTGCAGGCGGCTTTCGTTGACTATGGTGGAAATCGCCACGGCTTTCTCGCTTTTGCGGAAATCCATCCGGATTATTATCAGATCCCGCTTGCCGACCGTCAGGCCCTCCTGAAGGCGGAAGCCGAAGATCATCGCCGCAGCGACGATTTCGAATCCGCCGACGCACCCGAGCCCGCAGCACCGATGATCGACCTTTCCCAGGTGGATCAGCCGGATGTCGGCATTGTTTCCGCGGATGAAATCACTGAAACCGTCGTCACGGAAGAAGCAGCGCCCGTCGCGGAAGCTGTCTCCGGGGAAGCGGCCGTAGAAGCGGTTGCGGAAGAAGCGCCCGCCGAGGAAGAAAAGCCGAAGAAGCGCACCCGCCGCCCCCGCGCCAAGAAGAAGACCGAGGAAGAAGAAGCCGCAGCGGCCGAGGCTGCCGAAGCATCTTCCGAAGACGATGGCAGCACCAGTGGCGAAATGGCCGCCATGGTCGATACCGACACGATTTCCGAGGAAGTCGAAGGTCTTCGCCGCGGCAATGACGATGATGACGACGACGATGATGACGACCATCACGAAAAGGAAGTGATCGAATCCGTTGGCGCTGAAGACGCCATGGAAGAAGTTCCCGATCGGGTCGCCCGCAAGCCGCGCAAGCAGTATCGCATCCAGGAAGTCATCAAGCGCCGGCAGATTCTTCTGGTACAGGTTGCCAAGGAAGAACGCGGCAACAAGGGTGCCGCACTCACCACCTATCTGTCGCTTGCCGGCCGTTATTCCGTGCTGATGCCGAATACGGCGCGTGGCGGCGGTATTTCCCGCAAGATCACCCAGCCGACCGACCGCAAGCGCCTGAAGGAAATCGCACGCGATCTGGAAGTGCCGCAGGGCATGGGCGTCATTCTGCGCACCGCAGGCGCCAACCGCACCCGCGTCGAAATCAAGCGCGACTTCGAATATCTGATGCGCCTGTGGGAAAATGTCCGCACGCTGACGCTGAATTCCACGGCGCCCTGCCTCGTTTACGAGGAAGGCTCGCTGATCAAGCGTTCGATCCGCGATCTCTACAACAAGGATATCGGCGAGATCATCGTTTCGGGCGAAGACGGCTATCGTGAAGCGAAAGACTTCATGAAGATGCTGATGCCGAGCCACGCCAAGGTGGTTCAGCCCTACCGCGACATTCACCCGATTTTCTCGCGCTCCGGCATCGAAGCCCAGCTCGACCGGATGCTGCAGCCGCAGGTCACGCTGAAGTCGGGCGGTTACCTCATCATCAACCAGACGGAAGCGCTGGTTTCGATCGACGTCAACTCCGGCCGTTCGACCCGCGAGCATTCCATCGAGGAAACCGCGCTGACGACCAACCTCGAGGCTGCGGAAGAAGTGGCGCGCCAGCTGCGCCTGCGCGACATGGCCGGCCTCGTCGTCATCGACTTCATCGACATGGAAGAAAAGCGCAACAACCGCGCTGTCGAAAAGAAGCTCAAGGATTGCCTGAAGAACGACCGCGCGCGCATCCAGGTCGGCCGCATCTCGCATTTCGGCCTTCTGGAAATGTCGCGCCAGCGCATCCGCGCCTCGGTGCTGGAATCGACCACGCAGGTCTGCCAGCATTGCGGCGGCACGGGCCATGTGCGCTCGGAATCCTCCATCGCCCTGCATGTTCTGCGCGGCATCGAGGAATATCTGCTGCGCAACACCACCCACAACATCACCGTGCGCACCACGCCGGAAACGGCGCTTTATCTGCTCAACCACAAGCGTGGAACGATCGTCGATTATGAAGGCCGCTTCGGTGTGTCGATCATCATCGCCGCCGATTCAGGCGTCGGCGCCCAGCATTTCGCCATCGACCGCGGTGAAGCCGTCGAAAATCCGGTGAAGATCGAAAGCCTCATCCAGATGCTGCCGAACTTCGTCGAAGAGGAAGACGATTTCGTCGCCGAGGTGGAAGAGGACGAAGACGAGGAAGAAATCGTCAAGGCCGAGAGCGCCCAACCACGCCAGCAGCCGCAGGGCGAAAATGGTGAGGATGGCAAGCGCAAACGCAAGCGTCGCCGCCGCCGTCGCGGCAAGGGCGGTCAGGGTGACCAGAACGGTGCGCTCGATGGCCAGTCCGCTGATGCGGAAGGCGATGATGCCGAAGGTGACGACGATGGCGTCGAAGCCGATGAGGCAGGCGCAGACGCCGAAAACGGCACGACGGAAGCGGTAACTTCCGAAGAGGATGGCAAGCGCAAGCGCCGTCGTCGTGGCAAGCGTGGCGGCCGCCGCAACCGTGCGGAAGACGAGGCTCTCGACGCCGCCGATTCCGAAGACGAGGGTGAAGGCGAAAGCGAAGAAGTTTCCGCCGAAGCAGCCGTGAGCGAAGAGCCGACCGCCGCCGAAGTGGTGGAAAGCGCGGTCGCCGGGGTTGTGGAAGAGGAAGCGCCGAAAAAGCCGCGCCGCACCCGCAAGGCAAAGGCCAAGACGGAAACCGAGGAAGCACCGAAGGTCGAAACGGTCGAGCCGGTGATCGTCGAGGAAACCGTTGTTGACGTCGCCGTCGAAGAAGTGAGCGAAGCTCCGGCCGATCTCACTCCGGAAGCGGAAGCACCGGCGAGCGAAGAAAAGGTTCGCGCGAACCGGGGCAGCAACGTCTCGCATTCCGAGCCGGTGGTGACCTCTTCCGGTTCGCCTGCAACACCGGAAGGCGATGAGCCCAAGCCGCGCAAGGGCGGCTGGTGGCAGCGCCGCGGCTTCTTCTGAGAGAAGTGATACTGAATAAAAACGCCCGCAACATGGTTGCGGGCGTTTTGTTTTGTCGGTGCAAGAACGAGCGTTTTTACGCTGAGACGGCGAAGCGCACCAAGTCGATTGGTTTCCGAAGGACGCACCACGGAAGATCGAACCCATTAATTCGGCGAAAAGCTTGCTTTTTTTTCAATCGCTCCCCTCCCTCATCCCTGTGACAAGTACAGGAATGAGGGGCGGTATAACTGTCCGTCAAACAGACCGCGTCAACCCGCCATCAACCCGAATGTTCTGCCCGGTGATATACCCCGCCCCTTCAGACGCAAGAAAAGCCACGGTGGCGGCGATTTCCTCGCTCTTGCCGTAACGCTGCATCGGCACGCTTTCACGGCGCTCCTCCGTGGCCGGCAGGCTGTCGATCCAGCCGGGCAGGACATTGTTCATGCGCACATTATCCGCCGCATAGGTATCGGAAAAAATCTTGGTGTATGAGGCAAGGCCGGCGCGGAACACCGCCGATGTCGGGAACATGGCGCTCGGTTCGAAAGCCCAGGCCGTCGAGATGTTGACGATCGCACCCGCCTTCTGTTTCACCATGATGGGCGCTACGACCCGCGTCGGGCGGATGACGTTCATCAGGTAGACATCGAGGCCGGTGTGCCATTGCTCGTCGGTAATATCGAGAATGGAGGCGCGTGGGCCATGCCCGGCGCTATTGACCAGCACGTCAATGCGGCCGAATTTCTCGAGCGCCAGATCCGTCAGCCGCTGGAGATCGTCATTGGACTGGTTGGAACCGGTGACACCAATACCGCCCAGTTCCTGCGCCAGCGCCTCTCCCTTGCCGGAAGAGGACAGGATCGCGAGGCTGTAACCATCCGCCGCCAGACGTTTCGCCACGGCCGCGCCCATGCCGCTGCCACCTGCCGTTACAATCGCCACTTTTTCTGCCGACATCGCTTTTCTCCATGTCCAATCCGACGGGTGTCCTGCACCATATTGGCCCATCTATAACGGGTTTCAAAGGTGAGTTCGAACCAGAAAGCCTTGCAGCCCATGCAGAAAAACTGATGCTGGAAATCTCAGCCCAAATTGCTCCCCTCTGCCGGGTGGGCGTTCCGGCTGTCGGCTGGCGCTTCCTCCCGTTCCTGCAGACCATAGTCGCGGATCACATGTGCAATACGCAGCCGGTAGTCGGAAAAGACGCCGGATCGGCCCAGCGCCTGTGCTGCGCGATGTGGCATGGTGTTGCGCCATGCCCGCACCGCCTCCTCATCCCGGAAGAAGGACAGGGAAAGCATCTTCTCCGGATTGCTGATGCTCTGAAACCGCTCGACGGACAGGAAACCATCAATGGTTTCGAGTTCGGCCCGCAGGCCGGCGGCAATATCCAGATAATGCTGTTTCTCGCCCTCCGCCGGCCAGACCTCGAACATGACGGCGATCATTGCCCGCCTCCCGTCTGCGGGCCGGAAGCGAGGCGCAGGAACAGCCGGTCCTCGCGGCGGATGAACTGCTCGCGGCGGGCGAATTCATAGTTTTCCCGCCCCGCCGGGTCGGCGGCAAGCCGCGCCCTGTAGGCTTCGTAAGCGGCGAGATTTTCAATGTTGTAGACACCATAGGCAATCGTGCTCGATCCCTCCTTCGGCGCATAATAACCGATGAGATCAGCACCGCAGCGCGGGATCGCCTCACCCCAGTTGCGGGCATATTGGTCGAAGGCCTCGACCTTGAAGGGGTCGATCTCGTAGCGGATGAAACAGGTCAGCATCGTTATTCTCCTCGTGTTTTGTCTCTCCTTTCTACACCGTTGCCTTGCAGCAATGCTTCGGCTATCATCGAAGCATGAAAGACGGACCTCTTATCGCCAATGTCGCCGCTCTGATCGGTGACCCTGCCCGCGCCAACATATTGACGGCGCTGATGGATGGACGTGCGCTGACGGCAAGCGAGCTTGCGGAAGCCGCCGGCGTGACCCTGCAGACTGCCAGCGGGCACCTTTCCAAGCTCTCCGAGGCACAATTGCTGAAGGCGGAAAAACAGGGGCGGCATCGTTATTTTCGTCTCTCCGACGAAGATGTGGCGCAGGTTCTGGAAGCCTTGATGGGGCTTGCACAGCGCACGGGCGCGGTCCGCGTGCGCACCGGGCCCAAGGACAAGGCGCTGCGTGAAGCACGCATCTGTTACGATCACCTGGCAGGGGAAAGCGGTGTGGCACTGCTTGCCGCCATCACCGCGAAGGGGCTAGTGACGCCCGGTGACGACCCGGCGCTGACGGATGATGGGCGCGATTTCTTCTCGAACTTCGGCATCGATCTTTCGCCGCTCGAAAAGGCGCGGCGGCCGGTGTGCCTGCATTGCTTGGACTGGAGTGAACGCCGCCATCACCTCGGCGGCGGGCTCGGCGCATCGCTGCTTGAGGCCATGCAACAGCGCGACTGGCTGCGGCGCGGAAACGGCCGTGTGCTGACCTTTACCGCAAAGGGTGAAAAGGCGTTCAATAGCACCTTCGGCTGCGCGCCCGCCTGATCTTTCCGAACGGATGATCCCGGTTTATTTCAGCCAGCCGGCGATACGTCCCACCGCCTCGGCAATATCCGATACCGAACCCGCATAGGAAATGCGCAGCGCCCTGTGGCCCTCCTCGGGATCAAAATCCATGCCGGGGGTTGCCGCCACATCGATCTCCGCCAGCATGCGCTTGGCGAAATCCATGCTGTCATTGGAAAAACGGCTGGTATCGACATAGGCGTAGAACGCCCCGTCCATCGGGGATGCCAGCGGCAGGCCGATTTCCGGCAGGCGCGCCATCAGGAAATCACGGTTGGTGCGATAGCTTTCCCGGTAGACATCAAGCTCCTCCGCCGCCGTAAAGGCTGCGGTCGCCGCAAGCTGCGAGAGTTCCGGCGCTGAGATATAGAGGCTCTGGGCCAGGCACTCGACCGGACGGACGAGATTTTCGGGCAGCACCATCCAGCCGATACGCCAGCCGGTCATGCAATAATATTTGGAGAAGGAATTGATGATGATGGCGCTATCGGTGATTTCGAGCGCGCTCGTCTCTTCCCCGACGAAGGTCAGTCCGTGATAGATCTCGTCGGAAATGAAGGCCATGTCGCGGCTTTCGCAGTAGCTCGCCAGCCGCTTCAGCGCCTCACGGCCGGTAACCGTGCCGGTCGGATTAGCGGGGCTTGCCAGAAGCACGCCCTTCAGCTTGCAGCCGGCTTTCGTTTCCGCGCGTTCGAGACTTGCCGGTGTCAGCGTGTAGCCGGTTTCGGCCGTGACCGGCACTTCCACGACATTAAGGCCTAGCGCTTTCAGAATATTGCGATAGGCCGGGTAACCGGGCCTTGCGATGGCAACATGGTCGCCTGCATCGAACAGGCTGAGGAAGGCAAGATTGAAGGCGGCGGACGAACCCGTTGTCACCGCAATGCGCGCCGGATCGATGGCGACCTGATGACGCAGCCGGTAATGGCCGGCGATCGCCTCGCGCAGCTCACGCAGGCCGAGCGCGTCGGTATAACCGATGCGCCCGTGTTTCAGCGCTTCCTGAGCCGCTTCCAGCGAGGCTTTCGGTGCGGGATGGGAAGGCTGGCCGACCGCCATGGAAATGACGGGGCGTCCCGCCTGCCTGCGCCTGTTCGCTTCCGCCAGGATATCCATGGCGTGAAAGGGTTCGACTGCGCTCCGCTTCGACATCGTAATCAAGGGCATGCTCTTTCCTGAACCATATTTCAGAGACTTGCCGCAGAATCACAATCTTCACAATCATGCGATCATAATGCGGACAAGTATTTTTGCCGTATGGCATTTGGCTTAAAGTAAGGTAATTGCCTTCATAAGATTTCAAGAGGCTCCGGCCGAACAGAATGAGGACCGATATGGCGCATTTTCTCCGTTCCACCCTTCTCGCCAGCGTGACGGCCCTTTCAACGGTATTCGCTTCCCTGCCCGCCCATGCGCTCGATGAGCAGCAGAAAAAGGAAATGGGCGAGTTCATCAAGCAATATCTGATCGAGAACCCGGAAATCATGCTCGAGGTTCAGGATGCACTTGAACGCAAGCAATATGCTTCGCGCAACGCCAAGGCCGCAGAAGCGGTTGCCGACAACAAGAAGGCCATCTTCGAATCGAAATACGACATGGCGCTCGGCAATCCCGACGGCGACGTCACGCTGGTCGAATTTTTCGACTATAATTGCGGCTATTGTAAACGCGCCATGGGCGACATGGACAATATCCTGAAGGGCGACAAGAAGGTCCGCGTCGTCCTCAAGGAGTTTCCGATCCTCGGTCCGGAATCGGTCGCCGCACACCGTGTCTCCAACGCCGTGAAGCTTTTGGCGCCCGCCAAATATGCCGAATTCCAGCGCACCCTGCTCGGTGGCCGTGGACGGGCCAATGAGGACAGCGCCATGGAAGTCGCAACCTCGCTCGGCCTCAAGGAAGCCGATATCCGCAAATCGATGGCGGAAAACCCCAATGACGCGCAGGTTCAGGAAACCTACAAGCTGGCAAACAGCCTCGGCATCACCGGAACACCCTCCTATATCGTTGGCAACGAGGCGGTTTTTGGTGCTGTTGGCGCCGACCCGTTGAAGGAAAAAATCGCCAATATGCGCAGCTGCGGTAAAGCCACCTGCTCGTGATTCACGCGCAAGGGCCTCATTGCCTGTGAGATAAGGGCCAGCCCCTGCGCTTTAGGGCTTGCAGGGGCTTTTCCTTGACGGCTGCGCAGTCTATAGGTGTCGCTGATTTTCTTATGGAAACGCGAATGAGCAACATCATCATCGTCATCAATGGCCCCAATCTCAACATGCTGGGAAAACGGGAACCGGGTATCTACGGTGGCAAAACGCTGAAAGACATAGAAAACGATTGCGTGAACGCCGGAGCCGATCTCGGCTTTTCGGTGGAATTTCGCCAATCCAACCACGAGGGCGTGCTCGTGGACTGGCTGCACGAGGCGGGCGAGCGGGCGGCGGGTGTCGTCATCAATCCCGGCGCTTACAGCCACACCTCCATCGCCCTGCACGACGCCATTCGCGCAATTTCGACTCCGGTCGTCGAAGTGCACATCTCCAATATCCATGCACGGGAAGAATTCCGTCACAAATCGATGGTCTCGCCCGCAGCCAAGGGCATGATCTGCGGTTTCGGACCATATGGATACGTCATGGCGCTTCACGCGCTGAAGAACATCACGGCATAAAAAGAAACAAAGAATAGGGTTTGTCATGTCTGAAAAGAAACAGGGTATCGACAAGGAACTGATCCGCGAACTCGCGAATATCCTCAATGATACCGACCTTTCGGAAATCGAAGTGGAGCAGGAAGACCTGCGTATCCGCGTTTCCCGCGCGGCTCCCGCTCCCGCCACGGTCTATGCCGCAGCACCCGCCGCTTATGCGCCCGCGCCGGCAGCAGCAGCGCCTGCAGCCGCACCGGCGGTTGCTGCCCCGGCCGCAGCTGCGGCGTCTGCAGCACCGGCCCGCAACCCGGCTAACACCGTCTCTTCGCCGATGGTCGGCACGGTCTATCTGTCGCCTGCTCCTGGCGCCCGCCCCTTCATCGAAGTCGGCGCAACCGTCAAGGAAGGCCAGACCATCCTCATCGTCGAGGCCATGAAGACCATGAACCAGATTCCGGCACCCAAGTCCGGCAAGGTCGTGGAAATCATCGTCAACGACGCACAGCCCGTGGAGTATGGCGAAGCCCTCGTGGTCATCGAATAAAGGCGGTTCAGCATGGTTTCGAAGATCCTCATAGCCAACCGTGGCGAAATCGCGCTGCGCGTCCTGCGCGCCGCGAAAGAGCTTGGCATTCCCACCGTCGCCGTGCATTCCACGGCCGACGCGGACGCCATGCATGTGCGCCTTGCCGACGAAAGCGTGTGCATCGGCCCGCCGCCCTCGCGTGACAGCTACCTCAACATCCACCAGATCGTTGCGGCCTGCGAAATCACCGGTGCGGACGCCGTTCACCCCGGTTACGGCTTCCTGTCGGAAAATGCCAAGTTTGCCGATATTCTCGACGCGCACGGCATCACCTTCATCGGGCCGACCGCCGAACATATCCGCATCATGGGCGACAAGATCACCGCCAAGCAGACGGCGCAGGAACTCGGCATTCCCGTCGTTCCGGGCTCCGACGGTGAAGTGAAGCCCGAAAACGCGCTTGAAATCGCCCGGACGATCGGCTTCCCGGTCCTCATCAAGGCGACGGCAGGCGGTGGCGGCCGCGGCATGAAAGTGGCGAAGACCGAAGCCGATCTGGAAGAAGCGGTTGCAACCGCCCGTTCCGAAGCGGCAGCAGCCTTCGGCAACGATGCCGTCTACATGGAAAAGTACCTCGGCAAGCCGCGCCATATTGAAGTGCAGGTCTTCGGCGATGGCGAAGGCAATGCCGTTCACCTTGGCGAACGCGATTGCTCGCTGCAGCGCCGTCACCAGAAGGTGCTGGAAGAAGCCAATTCCCCGGCTCTGACCGTTGAACAGCGCATGAAGATCGGCGAAATCTGCGCCGACGCCATGCGCAAGCTGAAATATCGCGGCGCCGGCACCATCGAGTTCCTTTATGAAAACGGCGAGTTCTATTTCATCGAAATGAACACCCGTCTGCAGGTGGAGCATCCGGTCACGGAAGCCATCACCGGCATGGATCTCGTGCAGGAGCAGATCCGGGTCGCTTCGGGCCAGGGCCTGTCGGTCACGCAGGCGGATATCGAATTCCATGGCCATGCCATCGAATGCCGAATCAATGCCGAAGACCCGCGCACCTTCGTTCCCTCGCCGGGCACGCTGACCTATTTCCATACGCCTGGCGGCCTTGGCGTTCGCGTCGATTCGGGTGCTTATCAGGGCTACAAGATCCCGCCCTATTACGACAGCATGATCGGCAAGCTGATCGTTCACGGTCGCGACCGTGACGAATGCATCCGCCGCCTGCGTCGGGCGCTGGACGAGTTTGTCGTTGATGGCATCAAAACCACGCTGCCGCTTTTCCAGGACCTCCTCCAGAACGAGGATATCCTGAAGGGCGATTACGATATTCACTGGCTGGAAAAATACCTGGCCGGTGACGCGTCTCACTAAGACGATATGGTTGGGCGGCGCAGCAGAAATAACGGCATAACGGTCGATATCCTGCTGCGCGCCTATTCCGCCGGCCTGTTTCCCATGGCCGATTCGGCAGACGATCCGGAGCTTTTCTGGGTCGAGCCGGAAATACGCGGTATCATTCCGCTCGATGATTTCCATGTTTCCAAAAGCCTCGCCAAAGCGATACGCAAGAAGCCGTTCGATATACGCTTCAACACCGCCTTCGAAGCGGTGATGGCGGGCTGCGCGGCGGAAGCGCCGGACCGGCCAAGCACCTGGATCAATGCCACGATCCGCAGGCTTTATACCGAGCTCCACCAGATCGGCCATGCCCACAGCGTCGAGGCGTGGGAGGGTGATGAGCTTGTCGGCGGGCTTTACGGCGTTTCGCTGGGCGCTGCCTTCTTCGGCGAAAGCATGTTTTCCCGCCGCACCAATGCGTCGAAGATTTGCCTCGTGCATCTGGTGGAACGGTTACGAGCGAAGGGATTCGTGCTGCTCGACACGCAATTCACCACAGAACATCTGAAGACATTCGGGGCTATAGACGTGCCGAAGCTGGAATATGCCAAGATGCTCGATCTCGCCGTGAACCGGCCGAGCCTGCAATTCTAGTCTTTACGTCAGGTTATTTGCTTGCCGTAGAGGGAGCCGGAACCTCGGAGTCCTGCTTGCAACCCGTCAGCCACACGTCATAGATCGGGTGTTCGACGGCATTGAGGCCGGGGCTGTCGGCAAACATCCAGCCGGTAAAGATACGGCGGATCTTACGGTCGAGGGTGATTTCATCGACTTCGATGAAGGCGTCGATTTTCTGGGTTTCGGTCTGGTCGCGGGAGTAGCAGACCTTCGGCGTCACCTGAAGCGCGCCGAACTGCACCGTCTCGTCAATATAGACATCGAAGGAAGTGATGCGGCCGGTGATCTTGTCGATGCCGGAAAACACCGCGACGCGGTTTTCCAGACGGGCGGCGGAGACGGGTGAGACGAGGAGAACAGCAGAGACAGCCGCAAACAGCGAGACTGTCAGCGCACGCAAAGAACGATCCCGCGTGATTTTCCTCATAAAGTGGTCTCCAAAATTTGCCTGTGTCGCTATTCCGACTGGATCAACGCCTAAGGGCGGAATGTGGCAAAAACCGGTGGGCCGGATGCCGGCGCGGTGTTTTGCACAACACCGCGCATCTGAAATGCTCAGTTGCCAGGGGTCCAGGCGTCGTAGTCGCCGGTCACGCGCGGGCGCTCACCGGCTACCGCCAGCGATCCCTGCGGACGATAAGCCTTGGAGGTGCCGGTGTGGTTGGGCTGGTGCGGCTTCTGCCATTCGCGAGCCGCGTAGCTTTCCTGGCTCGGCGGCACGTCGGTGCGGTAATGCATCCAGCCATGCCAGCCGGGCGGAATGGCCGACGCTTCGGCATAACCGTTATAGATCACCCAGCGGCGCGGCATGCCCCATGAGGTGGTGCCACCTTCATAATAGGTGTTGCCCAACTCGTCCTGTCCTACCTTCTTGCCGAAACGCCAGGTGTGAAACCGCGTTCCGATCGTCTGGCCGTTCCACCAGGTGAAGATTTGCGTCAGGAGAGTCTTCATTATGCGTTCCTCGGGCTTGAATGCGCCGCAGCGATTTTCCGTGCACGGCACAAGACATGCTTATGCCGCCCCTCACGGCAATTGTCCAGCATTTCGAGATATATCCGCGCTATTTCAGCTTCATCCTGAAGCCCAGATGCCGCTTCTCGAAACCCAGCCGCTCGTAGAAGCGATGCGCGTCCAACCGTGCCATGTTGGAGGTGAGTTGCGCGGCGTTCAACCCCTGGCGGCGGGCTTCTTCCAGGCAATGATTGATCATCACCGCGCCGATGCCGCGGCCGCGCATATCGGCGCGCGTCTGCACCGCCTCGATCACCATCGACTTCGCCCCTCGCCCGACCAGCTTGGTCAGGATCGCCGTCTGAAAGGTGCCGACCACCTCACCATCCAGTTCCGCCACATAAAGCGTTTCGCTGGGCGATGCTTCGATCGCCCGGAAGGCAGCGAGATAGTCCGGCTGCGCCGATTCGTCGGCCGTATCGCCGTGGCCGCCGATCTCGTCGGCGGCAAAGATGGCGGCGAGCGCCGGCAGGTCGTCTTCGCGCGCCGTGCGTATAGTCAGCGTCTGCAATGTCGCATTCATCGTCTCAGGCTCTTTTCCATAACGATGCCGGGCAGACCCTCGATGCCCGCCATGCGCTCGATTCGGTCTACCTCGACAAATCCGACGCCTTCATAAAAGGCGATTGCGACAGTATTTTTAGGCTCGACCTCGAGACGCATGATTTCCGCATCGGGAAAGCAGGTTTCAAGCTCGGCGAAGAGATCGCGCCCCACGCCCTGCCGCTGAAGATCAGGCGCCACATAAAGCTGGTGCAGCAGCGCAGTCTTCGCCATCTTGGTGGACATGGAGCTATAGGCCATGCCG
The DNA here is from genome assembly GCA_017744915.1 of Agrobacterium tumefaciens. Classification (GTDB taxonomy): domain Bacteria; phylum Pseudomonadota; class Alphaproteobacteria; order Rhizobiales; family Rhizobiaceae; genus Agrobacterium; species Agrobacterium tumefaciens_I. Next base: position 44,919 of record JAGIAH010000004.1, on the reverse strand, counting down.
CCGATCCGCTTGCCGTCATCGGCCACCAGAAACTCGCCACCCTTTTTCTCGATACGGTCCTTCATGGCCTGCGGCGAATGCCATGCGGCAATCAGCTCGTTTACCTTGTCCGCACCGTAGATCGTGTCATAGGTGGCGTGCCATGTCGTGGCGAGCAGGGTGCGTACCGGCTCGATGTCTCGCAGGCTGGCTGTGCGGATGAAAAACATGATCTGGCTCCGTCTCAGAATAGAAAAAGCCGGGCGTTGATCCCGGCAGCAAGCGATGTCAGCCCCCAATCTCGACGTCATCCTCGGGCTTGTCCCGAGGATGTAATCACGTTTGATCTTGTGGGTCGTTAGATCCTCGGGACAAGCCCGAGGATGACGACGGAGAGGTCTACAGTCTCTCTCAACCTTTTCTGAGAGCCACTCCGGCCCGCAGTTCCTATTCGTCCTCGATGCCGAGCTTGGCCTTGACCAGCGCCTGCACGGCCTGCGGGTTGGCCTTGCCGCCCGTCGCCTTCATCACCTGACCGACGAACCAGCCGGCAAGTGTCGGCTTCGCCTTGACCTTCTCGACCTGATCCGGGTTGGCTGCGATGATTTCGTCCACGGCCTTTTCGATGGCACCGGTATCGGTCACCTGCTTCATGCCGCGGGCCTCGACGATCTCAGCCGGATTGCCGCCTTCGTTCCAGACGATCTCGAACAGGTCCTTGGCGATCTTGCCGGAGATGGTCTCGGCCTTGATGAGATCGATGATACCGCCCAGCTGCTCCGGAGAAACTGGCGTCGTCTCGATATCCTTGCCGAACTTGTTCAGTGCACCGAGCAGATCGTTGATGACCCAGTTGGCGGCGGCCTTCGCATCGCGACCGGCGGCAACGGCTTCGTAATAATCGGCAATCGCCTTTTCCGAAACGAGGATCGAGGCGTCATAGACCGACAGGCCGAGATCTGCCACGAAGCGGGCCTTCTTGTCGTCCGGCAGTTCCGGCAGGTCGACCTTCAGCGCCTCGACGAAGGCATCGTCGAATTCCAGCGGCAACAGGTCCGGATCGGGGAAATAACGATAGTCATGCGCGTCTTCCTTGGAGCGCATGGACCGCGTCTCGCCCTTGCCCGGATCGAACAGGCGGGTTTCCTGATCGATGGAACCGCCGTCCTCCAGAATGGCGACCTGACGGCGCGCCTCATATTCGATGGCCTGACCGACAAAGCGGATGGAGTTGACGTTCTTGATTTCGCAGCGCGTGCCGAAACCTTCGCCCGGACGGCGCACGGAGACGTTGACGTCGGCGCGCATCGAACCTTCGTCCATGTTGCCGTCGCACGTGCCGAGATAACGCACGATGGAGCGCAGCTTGGTGAGATAGGCCTTCGCCTCATCCGACGAACGCATGTCCGGCTTCGACACGATTTCCATCAGCGCCACGCCCGAACGGTTCAGGTCCACGAAGGACATGGTCGGGTGCTGGTCATGCATCGACTTGCCAGCATCCTGCTCCAGATGCAGACGCTCGATGCCGATCTCGATATCCTCGAAATTGCCCTGACGGTCCGGACCGAGCGAAATGGTGATGGTACCTTCGCCGACGATCGGGTCCTTGAACTGCGAAATCTGGTAGCCCTGCGGCAGGTCCGGATAAAAGTAGTTCTTGCGGTCGAAGATCGAGCGGTTGTTGATCTTCGCCTTCAGGCCGAGACCGGTACGCACCGCCTGCTTGACGCATTCCTCGTTGATGACGGGCAGCATGCCGGGCATGGCGGCGTCGACCAGCGACACGTTGGAATTCGGCGCATTGCCGAATGTGGTGGACGCACCGGAAAACAGCTTGGAATTGGAGAGAACCTGCGCATGCACCTCCATGCCGATCACGATTTCCCAATCGCCGGTGGCGCCGGGAATGAAGCGTTTCGGGTCGGGGGTGCGCACGTCTACAAGGGTCATCTGAAGCTCACGATATACGGGTTCTTTGGCCTTGGTGGGTAGAACAAATGGCGCGCGGGCGCAAGACATCTTGCACCCTGTGACACGACGCACCGGCTTTTCGGCGGCGTGGGACACGGGTTTTTTACGCTTCTCGATTTCAATTCAGGTCATGATGACGATCATTCTGTGTTTCCTGATCTATATCGCCTTCAATCTTTTCGTCTTTCTTGTCTATTGGCGGGACAAGCAGGCGGCGGGAAACGGCGGCTGGCGCATTCGCGAAAGCACCCTGCTGTGGCTTGCGTTGGCGGGCGGCAGCATGGGTGCGATTTCGGCGCAACGCCTGCTGCGACATAAAACGCGCAAGGAACCTTTCCGCAGCATCCTGCTACTCATCGTGATGGTGCAGGCAGGCCTCGTTGCATCCCTTGTCGTTTTACCGGCGTGGCCGACGCGGCTTGCAAACGACCTTGGGCTTCTCTTTCAGAACTCCGTGCCGTAAAGGCCGCTCTCGGCCTCGACCAGTTGCTTCTGCAGGCCGACCGACTGCACGTCCCGATCGAGTTTGGGGGCATAAGAAACCGAAAGCCAGCGAATGCTGTAATCGTGATGTCGGAAAAACGCGACGGCGGGCTCGTTTTGGGCATGGGTTTCAAGCAGGATGGCGTCGAACCCCCTTTCCCGGATCAATCGCTCCATATCCGCCAGCAGCAAGGTACCGATACGTCGCCGCTGAAAATCCGGATCGATCCAGAAATCGGATATCGTCTCGTTGAAATGTTCCCGCGCCGCCCATCCGGCAACCGCGCCACCAAATTCCGCCACGCGGATGGCCAACCATGACGAGCGGGTGAAATTGGAAAAGGCGCTGGCCGCATTGTCGTAAAGCGTCGGTGTGATGCCGAGCGCCGCTGTTGCCTGCCGCCATGCCCTGAGGCCGATGGCCGCCAGAACCTCCGCTTCCTGTTCATGCGCATTGCGAATGACGATCAAGCCGCGCCCTCCATGGCCGTGGAAAGTAAACCATTGGCAGCGCGATTCGACCAGCAGGGTTTTGTCGCGCTTGCGCGGACTTGACCGCGACGGTTTCGCCCGCTACCCAAAAGGAGCAAGAACGGAGTTTTTATGTTCGCTCAATCGGAGTCCTGGTAAGGGCCCTGCCCGCAAGTTTCTTGCGCGCCGGGCCATATGAAACCGAGCCGGCTGCCCTAACGGCACCCGGGTTTGTTTTCACGCGTCTAGATGACGCCGACCGGACTTCCAAAAATGGACATTTCCCGCGCCGAACAGCGCATTCTTCACCTGCTCGCCCAGGGCGGCAGAATTGAACTCGTTCGAGACGACGCCCACAAAATCGAAAAACTCTCGCTTTTCACGCGTGAGGGCTGGATTTTCAGTGGCCTCGATCTCCTCACCTTCCGCAAGCTGAAGCGAAAGAGGGCCATAGCCTCTTCCGGCGGCAAGCCCTACCGTATCACCACACGCGGGCTGGAACTCGTGCGGGGTGAGCTGGACAACAGATAGAACTGGCCGGGCGGCGGCGGCACACCGTCGCCCGGCGTTGACCCAGCGACGGCCACGGCACGAAGAAGGGATTAAGGCGAGAGCCTGCGCTCCAGCTTCACCTTTTCAAGCTCGACTTTCATGATGTCGGACCATTCCATGCCGCGCCAGACGATCTGAAAACCGCAACGCTGATAAAGACCGATGGCGGCGCGGTTTCTGGTGTGGGTATCGATGCTGGCAAGCGACAGGCCTTGCGCGCGCATCCTGTCGAAAAAATGGAGGATCAGGGCTTTGCCGATCCCCTTGCCCTGCCAGTTGGGGTCCACCCACAGATCGGAAATATGATGAGGCGCTGTATCGCACGCGCCCCAGCCGACAACGAGGCCATCGATTTCGGCGACGACCACATCACCGGTCGGAGACTTGGCGAAATTCTCGAATTCACCCCTCACCCGCTCGACGACATCAGGATCGAGATAACTGTCATCGAAGGCCTCACCGGATCGCCAGGCGGCAAAACCAACAAAGCCGACCGCATCGCGATCGGCTTCGTTCATGTCTCTGAGCTTGAGGTCGCTCACCACCACTTGGCGGGAGTGAACTTGCCGGCAGCCTGTTCGATGGCATGGGCCGTCTTGAACAGCGTTTCTTCCTCGAAAGGCTTGCCGATGAGCTGCAGGCCGAGCGGCAGTCCCTTGCCGTCAAGGCCGGCCGGAACCGAAAGGCCCGGAAGACCGGCCATGTTGACGGTGATGGTGAAGACGTCCTGCAGGTACATCTTCACCGGATCGGATGCGAGTTCCTCATCACCGACAGCGAAGGCGGAAGACGGGGTGATCGGCGCCAGAATGGCATCAACGCCCTCATGGAAGACGTTTTCGAAGTCGCGCTTGATAAGGGTGCGGACCTTCTGCGCCTTCAGGTAATAGGCATCGTAATAACCGGCCGACAGTACATAGGTGCCGACCATGATGCGGCGCTGCACTTCCTTGCCGAAACCTGCGGCGCGGCTCTTTTCGTACATATCGGCAATATCCTTGCCGTCGACGCGCAGACCGTAACGAACGCCGTCATAACGGGCAAGGTTGGACGAGGCTTCCGCCGGCGCGACGATGTAATAGGCGGGCAGCGCGTATTTGGTGTGCGGCAGCGAAATATCGACCACTTCGGCACCGGCATCGCGCAGCCACTCGACACCCTTGGCCCAGAGCTTTTCGATCTCTTCCGGCATGCCGTCGACGCGATATTCCTTCGGAATACCGATCTTCAGACCCTTCAGCGACTGACCGATGGCCTTTTCGTAATCCGGCACCGGCAGGTCGACGGAGGTGGTGTCTTTCGCATCCACACTCGCCATGGTCTTCAGGAGGATGGCGGCGTCGCGCACGTCGCGGGCGATCGGGCCGGCCTGATCGAGCGAAGAAGCATAAGCGACAATGCCGAAGCGCGAGCAGCGGCCATAGGTGGGCTTGATACCGACGGTGCCGGTGAAGGCTGCCGGTTGGCGGATGGAGCCGCCGGTGTCGGTCGCGGTGGCGCCGGCGCACAGATGCGCGGCAACAGCTGCCGCCGAACCGCCGGAGGAACCGCCGGGCACCAGCTTCTGGTCGGAACCATTGGCGCGCCACGGGTTGATGGCCGGGCCGTACCAGGAGCTTTCATTGGACGAACCCATGGCGAATTCGTCCATGTTGAGCTTGCCGAGCATGACGGCGCCCTGATCCCAGAGGTTCTGGGTGACGGTGGATTCGTATTTCGGCTTGAAACCATCGAGAACATGCGAACACGCCTGCGTGTGTACGTCGCGGGTGGCGAAAAGGTCCTTCACGCCGAGCGGAACGCCTTCCAGCTCACCGGCCTTGCCGGCGGCGATGCGTTCGTCGGAGGCTTTCGCCATGTCGCGCGCCTTTTCCGGCGTCGTCGCCACATAGGCGTTCAAGGCGCCGTTCGCCGCATCGATGGCGGAGAGATAGGCGTCGGTCAACTCGAGGGCGGAAAATTCTTTGGCCTTCAGCTTTTCGCGGGCTTCGGCAATGGTCAGGCTCGTCAGGTCGGTCATGGTCGGCAACGGCTTTCGAAAATCTCGGAAAAATCGGGCGGCAGAGGCGGTCGCTTATTCGACCACTTTCGGGACCATGAAGAAGTCCCGGTCGGTCGCAGGCGCATTGGCGACAATGTCTTCCGCCTTGTTGCCGTCGGTCACCGCGTCGGCACGTTTTTTCATTTCCACCGGGGTAACGGACGTCATCGGCTCGACGCCGTCGACATTCACTTCCGAAAGCTGCTCCACGAAACCGAGTATGCCGTTCAGCTGGCCGAGCATATTCTGTGCTTCTTCTTCACTGACAGCGATACGGGCAAGGCGCGCAACGCGCTTTACGGTGGCGAGATCGACGGACATGGTTTTACTCCGGTAGGAATTTTCCTACCCGCTATAATCACCATGTCCGTCCTTCGCAACGGTAGAAAGCATGTCGCGTCAAACTGCGGAGCGGTTTTGCGGCAACGACATGCTCTGGGGGAGCCTCAGAAGGAGAGCGTATCGCCCGTCTTCGGCGTGTGGACACGCGCTTCCGCGCCTTCCATGCCGGCCACGAACTTTTCCGGCGTCTGGTCGATGATCGGGAAGGAACCGTAGTGGCAGGGAATGACGTGCTCGAACTTGAAGAAGCGCTGGCAGGCGAGCGCCGCCACGGCACCGCCCATGGTGAAACGATCACCGATCGGCACCAGGCCGATATCCGGCTGGTGCAGTTCGTTGATGAGCTTCATGTCGGAGAAGATATCCGTGTCACCCATATGATAGACGGCCGGACCGTCCTCGAAATGCAGCATCAGACCGTTGGCATTGCCGAGCGAATGGGAGACGCCGTCTTCGGTGATCTGGGCCGAGGAATGCAGCGCATTGGTGAAAGTGACGGAAAAACCGTCGAAATGCACGGTCCCGCCGGTATTGCCCATATCGACCTTCGCGACACCCTTTGCGGAAAGCCACGCGGCAAGATCGGCGTTCGCCAGCACCGTGGCACCCGTTTCGCGGGCAAGCTGGACGGTATCGCCGACATGGTCGCCATGGCCGTGGGTCAGGAGAATATGGGTGATGCCTTCGGCCGCCGTTTTCGCATCCTGTCCGGCAAAAGCAGGGTTGCCGGTGAAGAACGGATCGATGAGGATTTTCGTTCTGCCGTTCTCAAGGCGGAAGGCGGAATGGCCGAGCCAGGTGATTTTCATGGGAAGTTCTCCTTGTATTGCCCTTGTAGTATGACATAGGACGGCTTGAGAAACCGCACTACCGATATTTAGGAGAAGCGACAATGGCCGCTGACAATGACGATTATGTGTATGACGAAGCCACCGGCGAATGGCGGCCGGCTTCCGAACTGGCTGCTGAAGCGGCGCGCTCAAAGGAAGTGCGCGATGCGGCCGGCAATCTGCTGGCGGATGGCGATTCCGTGACGCTGATCAAGGACTTGAAGGTCAAGGGCACCAGCACGGTCATCAAGCAGGGCACCGTCATCAAGTCGATCCGCCTGACCGACAATCCCGAAGAAATCGATTGCAGGCATGATGCGGTCAAGGGTCTGGTGCTGCGCACCGAATTCGTCCGCAAACGATAAGGCAGCGCGCGACATGGCGATACTCAGCATCGAGGAACTGGCGGAAACCCTTCAGCCCGGACAGGCGATTGCCGGCCTCGACCTTGGCACGAAGACCATCGGGCTTGCCATGTCGGACCTGTCGCGGCGTTTCGCGACGCCGCGCCCCGTCATCAAACGGGTGAAATTCACGCAGGACGCGGAAGTGCTGCTGGCTTTTGCCGAAAAGGAAAAAGTCACCGCCTTCATCATCGGGCTGCCGATGAACATGGATGGTTCGGCCGGTCCGCGCGTGCAGGCGACACGCGCTTTCGTGCGCACCATGGGCGAAAAAACCGCCCTGCCCTTCATTTTCTGGGATGAACGGCTTTCCACCGTCGCGGCCGAACGCGCGCTGCTGGAAATGGACGTCTCACGCGCCAAGCGTGCCGAACGCATCGATTCGGCCGCCGCGAGCTTCATTCTTCAGGGTGCGCTGGACAGGCTTTCCGCGCTGACCCGCGCGGCCGACTGACGGCCCTGCCACCAGGCGGCGATCTGCTTTCTCTTGCGGAAGGCGAGGATCGCAAAAACGATCAGGCTGTCGACCGCAATGGCGCGCGCCACCAGCGGCGGCAGGCTTTCCGGCGGCAGGCCGAGAATAGTGCCATAAATCTCGAATACCAGATCATGTGTCTGGCGCGTCAGCATATAGAAGCCGAAATTCATGTCGTAATAGGAAAGCCAGTACCAGCTGCCCAGCAGCGCGACGGGACCGGCCCAGAGGATCAAAAACCACTTCATGCCGCCTGCCCCCGCGCAAAAATCGTATCGGGAATGCCAGCAAGCACCGCCCAGCGCACCACGGCCATAAGGCACAGGTTCAGCGCCGGCACGTCGATATCCAACGGCAGCATAGCAAAAAACGTCATCATGACGCCCAAGGCTGTCCAGCGGCTCACTTGCGGCTCCCTTATGCGCAGTCATTGCGCATGGTTAACACTTTATTAATACACACTGGACCCGCAGCCGTGGCGAGGCAAATGAAAGCTGTCATTATGGTTAATGCGGCCGGCATGGGTGTGGAAAACCCGTGGCAGAAGCAACGGATGGACGTGCCCTGCGGTTGCCTGCCGATGAAAACATGGCTGATTTTTCTTTAATGCCACATCGGCCCCAAAAGGCCGGCTGACTTCCGCCGGTAAAACCGGCTCAGCCGTAAACGCCGCGCACCAGCCTTTTGACGGCCGTGGCGATCTTGTCCCAGTCCCGGTCCGATTTGAGCGGCACGCCGGCAAACTGGCCGCTTGTGGCAGCGGAGATGACAAGGTGCTGGATGGCGGCGAACAGTACGGCGTTGACGGCAGCGGTATCCACGCCCTTCGGAGCAGCAAGCGAACCGCGCATGCGCTCCAGCCATTTGCCCAGCGACTTGGCGCGGGCTTCGGCCAGTTGGCGCACCTGCGGCGAGCCATCGGACACTTCCCAGGCGATGATCTTGCAGACGAGCGGATCGCTGCGCAGCGCATCCATGAAATAAAGAGCCAGCTTTTCCATGAGGTCGCCATAGGTCAGCAGAAACATGCCGCCGGTATCCTCGGGAATGCGATCCTTCACCCAGGAACCGAGATCCTCGCCGATCGCCTCGATCAGACCATCAAGGCCGCCGAAATAACGGTAGATCAGTTGCTTGTCACAGCCGGCGCGGCGGGCAACGGCATTGATGCCGAAGCCCTGAAACCCCTCTTCGGCAAGCAGCGACCGCGCCGCATTAAAAATCGCCTTCTCGGTCTGAGCGCGATCCTTGATGCGCTTTTCCGGTCTGTCGGCTGAAATCGCCTCTGCGTTCGCCAGCATGATTCCCTACCCGTTCTCTGAAAGGCCTTTTGAACGGGTTAACAAAGCATGAAGACAAGAACAATGTGGCGGGATGGATGAACGGAAGGTTCCTGTGGATGAAGGGTTGTTGACGTGAACAATCCCGAATCCATGTCTCATGGAATCCGCCAATGTCACTCCAGCCCCATGCCGAACCAGACGCTGCCGGGCGTTTCGTGGCTGTCGAGACGTTTGAAGCCACGGGTCTCCCAGAAACGCATGCCCGCATGGTTACGTTCGCTGGCGCCGAGGTGAATGCCGTAGACGCTGTTCTGTCTTGCCATGTCCAGCCAGCGGGACAGAAGCCGGGTGCCACCGCCCTTGCCCTGCGTGCGCGGCAAAAGGTTCATGTGAATATGGGCCGGAAACGGATCGGTAAGCCAGGACGGCGTGCGGCGCGGATGGTGGATGAAATGGGCGCGGCGCTGGTCGGCGTCCCATGTCTGCTGGTCGCCGCCAGGATCGGGATAAAGGGCGCGCAGATGCGGCCACCATTCCTGCTCCAGCCGTTCTTCGTGCGAAGCCGTATCGAGCGCGCCGACGATGTAACCGCAGACACCCTCCTCATCCTCCGCCACGAAAACGGCATCCGGCCAGAGATGAAGATAGGGCGCGGAATAGATGTGCCCGACCATGTGGCCGTCATTGTAAAGCGCCGTAGCATCCTGCCCGGCATCGCCGGTGGCAAGGCTTATGGCGTAGAGCGCCTCTTCATCTTCAGAGCGGGCGGAGCGGAAGGTCAGCATTTGCAGGCACCCTCCATCTTCACGCGCGGACACGCGCCAACCGCCTGAAAAACAGGAATACACCCCACACCAACGCTTCGTCTCAAATCCGATACCCCTCCCACAGGGACTGCAACAATTGCTCTCCGCCCTTTATCGGTCAGGATGCGGGCGGATACAATAAATCGATTATATAAGTCGGATCGAAGCGGGAATCGAGCATGCCGTAAGTGTGCCGCCAGCCGCCCGCGAGACGGGTTTCGAGGAAGGCATCGGCGATCTTGCCGGCACCCAGCCGGCAAAGCTCGGCGGCAGCGGCCGCAAGCGCGAACTGTTCCACCAGCAGACGGGCCGCGCCCTCGTCGCGTTCCGCAAGCGCGATGGCAGCGCGCAACACGTCGGTGGTCTTCTTGCCGGCAGGCCCGAGATCGCGCTCCAGCGTCTGGAAGACGAGATCGAACAGATCCTTGCCGCGCTGGAGAACCCGCAGCACATCGAGCGCCATGACGTTGCCGGAACCTTCCCAGATGGCGTTGACGGGCGCTTCACGGTAATGGCGGGCAATCGGCCGCTCTTCCACGTATCCATTGCCGCCAAGGCATTCCATGGCCTCATAGATGAGCGCCGGCGCGATCTTGCAGCACCAGTATTTGACGATAGGCGTCATGACCCGCGCATAAGCGGCTTCTGCCGGATTGTTGCGGGCAGCATCGAAGGCCGTCGCCAGCCGGAAGGAGAGTGCGGTCGCAGCCGCCACATCCAGCGCCATATCGGCGAGAACGCGCGTCATGATCGGCTGGCTGACCAGCATCTTGCCGAAAACCGAACGGCCGCGGGCAAAATGCACGGCTTCGGCGAGCGAGGCGCGCATCATGCCTGATGATGCCAGCGCGCAATCGAGCCGCGTCAACGTCACCATATCCAGGATGGTGCGGATGCCGCTGCCGGGATCGCCGAGCAGATAACCGAAGGCATCGGTGAACTCGACTTCGGCCGACGCATTGGAGCGGTTGCCGAGCTTGTCCTTCAGCCGCTGGAAATGCAGGCCGTTCTTTGAACCGTCTTCGAGATAACGCGGTACGAGGAAGCAGCCCATGCCATCGCCCATCTGGGCCAGCATAACGAAGCCGTCGCTCATCGGCGCGGAGAGGAACCATTTGTGGCCGGACAGGCGATAGATGCCCTCGCCCACCCGCTCGGCCGTGGTGCGGTTGGCACGCACATCCGTGCCGCCCTGCTTTTCCGTCATGCCCATGCCGATGGTGACGGCGGTTTTCTGCAGGGCCGGTTTCTGCGCAGAATCATATTTGCGCGAGAGAATCTTCGGCGCCCATTCCTTCTGCACACGCGGCGAAGCCATGATGGCGGCAACGGAGGCGCTCGTCATGGTCAGCGGGCAGAGATGCCCCGCCTCCAGCTGCGAAGTCAGGTAGAATTTCGTGGCGCGGGCCTTGTGCTCATTGCCGCGCGTATCGGGAGAGTTCTCCCAGACGCTGGAATGCAGGCCTGATGACATCGAACGGCGCATCAGCGCATGCCAGGCGGGATGGAATTCCACCTGGTCGAGACGCTCGCCGCGCGGGCCGTGGGTGTGCAGCTGCGGCACGCCCTGATTGGCCATGCGCGCCAGCTCCTGCGCCTCATGCGAGGTGACGTAGCGGCCGAGCTGATCGTACTCGTCCCTCAGATTGCGCGACAGGCCGGAGGTGAGATCGACGATCAGCGGATCGGAACGATAGGCATTGATGCCGGACCAGAGGCTAGGCTGGTTCAGTTCGGCGAGCGATTCTTCTGTCCGGGAATTCTGGGTCATCCGCTGCTTCTAGCTGTTTTGTACTGGCATTGCATAGTGGGGTGATATTGCATAATTCCGCACACAGGAAGCGATTGAGACGATTAAGCCGCCGCTTTCAGCATTTTTCGGGAGTGACCCTGATTTAGGTATCCGGCCTAGAGAATGCCAAACACGTTTCCGGCAAGACCGAGCGAAAGCACCAGGAGGAAGCCCGAAGCGGTGCCGCGCACCAACCGCGGCGAAGACTGGCCGGCATGGCGGATAAGAAGCGCCCCGGCCGATAGCCATACGAGGGCCGCAAAACCCACCAGCACCGAAAAAAGCAGGATATGCGGCCAGATTTCAGCCAGCGGGGCCTGCGGCAACAGGACGAGGCCGACGATCAGCGCCTTCGGGTTGAGGCAGGTGGTCACGAAAACCCGGCGAAGTGTTATCGCCTCCCCGATCGGCGTGGAGGACGGCAACGTCCATAACCGGGCGGCCAGAAACGCCACCCAGATGGCAGCGCAGAGCTTGATGGCCTGCGCAATGCCCGCATGCGTTTTCAGAAATTCGGAAAACAGCACGGCAACGGCAAGGATGACGAGCAGGTAGCCGGCGATTTCACCGATCATCAGCGGCAGCGACGCCCGGACGCCACGACCGGCACCGGAAAGGGCCAGAAGCGTGTTCGTCGGGCCGGGCGTCAGAAGCAGAGCCAGAACGGCAAGAGCGAAAACAGAATAGGAATACATTTCGATAGGTCCGATCACCTGCGTCGTAGACAGGAATTAGCTTTGAACTCCAACTGAAACTGACTGATGCCACGGCGGTGCGCCTTGATATAAGGCAAGTGAAGAAGCATTCCCGACTCTGACCAAACTTCGGGTTCCGCCTATTGCAAGTCCCCGCCTGCAGCTCTCGGACGATCTCGTTTGAACCACCATCATCAACATTCTGCATAATCCTTCGCCCGGTGTGGAACTTGCGGCAGGCTTTTTCGGTTCGCGACTTACTGAAAGGCTGCACAGGGAGGAAGCCATGGAGGCCAGCGCAAGAAAGCTCTTCGAACGATATGAGCGGTTTTTCAACAAGTCTCTCAAGGGCGACATGAATATGGAGGAGGTTGCATCCCTCTACGCCTCCGACTTCATCGCCGCATCCCCTGCCGGGGTGATGACCGGAAAGAACGATGACCACCTGAAGCAGGTCATGACGAAGGGTTACGAGCGCTATCGGGCCATAGGAACGAAGGAGATGCGGATACGCCATATCCGTATCTCGCCCATCGATGAACATCATTGCGTCGCCCATGTCGCCTGGACGGCGACCTTCGCCCGCAAGGGCCGACCCGATGTCGCGATCGATTTCGACGTTCACTACTTCGTACAGGAGCTGGACGGGCCGCCGAAAGTTTTCGGCTGGGCGTCGGGAGACGAGCAGGCGCTTTTAAAGAAGCATGACATCGTATGACACGCGCTCGTCCCATCACCGCCCGCCGAAATGCCGGTCTAGAGGGTTGGGGAAACATCGTCGTGTTTTCATTTCAGGGGCCGCCGGCGCTTGCCCCGCGACCATGCAGTCTCTATAGAGCGCAGGACCGAATTCCGCGGCACTCCTGAGGCGTGTTCACAGCGAATGGGAGCGCACGGATCAGCATTCGGGCGTTCCGGGCATTTTCACGGGAAAATGCGGCGCCCGTCAGGAGGCAAACCGCATGGTCTTCTTCCCCCATCGCCATCTCCTCGGCATCAAGGGGCTTTCCCATCAGGATATCACCCTGCTTCTCGACAAGGCCGACGAGGCGGTGAAAATCAGCCGTCAGCGCGAGAAAAAGACCTCGACGCTGAGAGGCCTGACGCAGATCAACCTGTTCTTCGAAGCCTCGACGCGCACGCAATCTTCCTTCGAGCTGGCCGGAAAGCGCCTCGGCGCAGACGTGATGAACATGTCGGTCGGCAATTCTTCGGTGAAGAAGGGCGAAACGCTGATCGATACGGCGATGACGCTGAACGCCATGCGTCCGGATGTGCTGGTCGTGCGCCATTCCTCTGCAGGGGCCGCAGCCCTTCTCGCGCAGAAAGTGGCCTGCTCGGTGGTGAATGCCGGCGACGGCCAACATGAGCACCCGACGCAGGCGCTGCTCGATGCACTGACCATCCGCCGCGCCAAGGGGGAACTTTCCGGCATCACGGTTGCGATCTGTGGTGATGTGCTGCATTCGCGCGTGGCCCGTTCCAATATCATTCTCCTCAACCAGATGGGTGCGCGCGTCCGCGTCGTCGCCCCCGCCACGCTTCTGCCTTCGGGCATTCGCGACATGAGCGTGGAAGTCTTCCACGACATGAAGGAAGGTTTGAAAAACGCCGACGTGGTGATGATGCTGCGCCTGCAGCGTGAGCGCATGTCCGGCTCCTTCGTGCCTTCGGTGCGCGAATATTTCCATTATTACGGCCTCGACGCCGAAAAGCTGAAGGCGGCGAAGGAAGATGCGCTGGTCATGCATCCCGGCCCGATGAACCGCGGCGTGGAAATCGCCTCCGACGTGGCAGACGGTCCGCAGAGCGTCATCGAAAGCCAGGTGGAAATGGGGGTTGCCGTGCGCATGGCCGTCATGGAAACCCTGCTTGTCTCGCAAAATCAGGGTGAGCGCGTATGAGTGCCGTTACCGTTCTCAAGAACCTCCGCATCGTTGATCCCTCCCGCAATCTGGATGAGACCGGCAGCATCGTCATCGGTGCCGATGGCACCATTCTCGCAGCAGGCAAGGATGCGCATAATCAAGGCGCGCCGGAAGGTGCAACAGTGCGCGACTGCAAGGGTATCGTGGCCGTTCCCGGTCTGGTTGATGCCCGCGTCTTTGTCGGCGAACCCGGTGCCGAGCACCGCGAAACCATCGAATCCGCCTCACGCGCGGCAGCGGCCGGCGGTGTCACCAGCATCATCGTGATGCCGGATACCGATCCCGTCATCGATGACATCGCGCTTGTCGAATATGTGAAGAAGACGGCGCGCGACAAGGCAATCGTCAATGTCCATCCGGCAGCGGCCCTGACCAAGGGCCTCAATGGCGAAGAAATGACCGAATTCGGCATGTTGAAGGAAGCCGGTGCGGTTGCCTTCACCAATGGCCGCAAGGCGCTTTCCGACACGCTGGTGCTGCGCCGCGCCATGACCTATGCCCGCGAACTGGGCGCCGTCATCGCGCTCGAGACCCGCGACAAATATATCGGCGGCGGCGACATGAACGAGGGGCTTTTCGCAAGCTGGCTCGGGCTGTCGGGCGTTCCGAAGGAAGCCGAAATCATTCCGCTGGAGCGTGACCTTCGCATTGCCGGCCTGACACAGGCAATCTACCACGCCGCCAAAATTTCCGTTCCGGAATCGGCAGAGGCGATCCGTGTCGCCCGGCAACGGGGCGTGAAAGCCACCTGTGGCATTTCCATCAACCACCTTACGCTCAACGAGAACGATATCGGCGAATACCGCACCTTCTTCAAGCTTTCCCCGCCGCTGCGCGCCGAAGACGACCGCAAGGCCATGGTGGAAGCCCTGAAGGACGGTACGATCGACATCATCGTCTCCTCCCATGACCCGCAGGATGTCGACACCAAGCGCCTGCCGTTTTCCGATGCGGCGAGCGGCGCGGTGGGGCTGGAAACCATGCTGGCGGCGGCGCTGCGCCTCTACCACAGTGGCGAGGTTCCGCTGATGCGGCTGATCGATGCGCTCTCCACCCGCCCGGCCAAGATTTTCGGTCTCGACGCCGGAACGCTGAAGGCTGGCGCGAAGGCCGATATCACCCTGATCGATCTCGACGAACCGTGGCTCGTGGCGAAGGAACAATTGGTCTCGAAATCCAAGAATACGCCGTTCGAGGATGCCCGTTTCAGCGGCCGTGCCGTCGCCACTTATGTGGCTGGCAAAGCCGTTCATTCCTTGGCATAAGATCACGGCAAGAGATCACGCGGGCAGCGCGACAGAGGGGACGTTTGAATGAGTGCTTTGACTGACTGGCAGACGGCGCCTGCCCTTCTCGCGCTGGCCGCGCTGATCGGCTATCTGCTTGGCTCCATCCCCTTCGGCCTCATCCTCACCCGCATGGCGGGGCTGGGTGACGTGCGCAAGATCGGCTCCGGCAATATCGGCGCCACCAATGTGCTGCGCACCGGTAACAAGAAGCTCGCCGCCGCAACCCTGCTGCTCGACGCGCTGAAGGGTACGGCGGCGGTTCTGGTCGCCAATGCGCTCTGGGGTTACGAGGCCTCGCTGGTTGCCGGTTTCTTCGCCTTTCTCGGTCACCTGTTTCCGGTGTGGCTGGGTTTCAAGGGCGGCAAGGGTGTGGCGACCTATATCGGCGTGCTCCTGGGTGCAGCACCGCTGATGATGCTGGCCTTTGCGCTGATCTGGCTCGCGACAGCCTTCATCACCCGTTATTCGTCGCTCTCGGCGCTGCTTGCCATGCTGGTCATTCCCGTGGCGCTCTGGGTGCTTGGTCCGGAAAAGACGGCGCTGCTGGTGACGCTGCTCAGCATGATTTCCTGGTGGAAACACCGCGAGAATATCGCGCGCCTGCTGGCGGGCACCGAAAGCAGGATCGGTCAAAAGGGCTGAGCCCATCTTGAGGACAAGCCATGCCGCATGAGGAAACGACACGGCAGGGCATAGAGCTTTCCGCGCGGCAGCGGGTCGCGTGGCTGAGGCTCATCCGCAGCGACAATATCGGTCCCGTTACCTTCCGCGAACTCATCAATCATTTCGGCAGCGCCGAAAAGGCGCTCGATGCCCTGCCCGAGCTTTCGCGGCGCGGCGGTTCCTCCCGCAGCCCGCGCATCGCCACACAGGCGGAAGCGGAAGGCGAGATCGAAACCGCTGAGAGATTCGGCGCGCGTTTCGTCGGCATTGGCGAACCGGATTACCCACATGCCCTGCGGCAGATGGATGGCGCGCCGCCACTGATCGCCATGAAGGGATCGGCAGATGCAGCGACAAGGCCGTGCGTCGGCATCGTCGGCTCGCGCAATGCCTCCATCAACGGCGCGAAATTCGCCGCCATGCTGGCACGCGATTGTGGGCGCGCCGGTTATACGATCGCATCGGGGCTGGCGCGCGGCATCGATGCGGCCGCGCACAGGGCTAGCCTTGCGACCGGCACGGTTGCGATGCTGGCCGGCGGTCTCGACCGTCCCTACCCGCAGGAAAATTTCGGGCTTTTGCAGGAGATATATGATCAGGGCGGCGCGACGATCAGCGAAATGCCTTTCGGCTGGGAGCCGCGCGCCCGCGATTTCCCCCGCCGCAACCGGTTGATCGCGGGCGTGTCGCTTGGCGTCGTCATCGTGGAGGCGGCGGAGCGCTCGGGTTCGCTGATTACGGCGCGGCTTGCCGGCGAAGCGGGACGGCTGGTTTTTGCCGTGCCCGGCTCCCCGCTCGATCCACGCTGCGAAGGTACCAACCGGCTGATCAAGGAAGGCGCCATGCTGACCACGGGTGCGGCCGATATTCTCGAAGCGCTGCGACCGCTGATGGAGCCGCAATTGCCCTATAACCGCAAGATCGAGGAACCGCGCTCCGACGAGGACATGTCACCGCCCGGAGATTATGAGCGCAGCGTCATCGCTTCCGCCCTCGGCCCCTCGCCCGTGGAGATTGACGACATCATCCGACACACGGGCTTTTCCGCGGCCACCGTTCATCTGGTGCTGCTGGAGCTTGATATAGCGGGACGTCTAAACCGGCATGCCGGGGGACGGGTTTCTCTCCTCGCGGATTGACAGCTTGCGCCGTCCGCTCTGGATATCGCCGACTTCGACATAGGCCATCTCGATCAGATAACACAGCATGTCCGCGCCCTCGCGGCTGGCGACCTGGCGCAACTCCGCCAGCATCTGGCGAATGTAAGCCAAGTTCTCTCTGGTCCCTTCATTATCAGCATTATTGTTTGTCGCGTTCGGGACCATATATTTATCCTGCAATATCCGCCTGAAACGAAGAGCTTAAGTAGATTCAAATGATGTTGCCCAACATAACCAAATTACCAAAGATTGCAATACAACAATAGATTATCCATAGGTTGTAGTCGCCTTGAAGCGATAAAATCGGGCTTGCCTCTTGACCAGCGGGCATTACCTGTCCATGTCGAATTATAAGGAAGGCCAATTGCGGCATCGCGCCGTGACCGGGCCACGTTAACGGACCAGTTCCAGAGAAGAACAATATGAATGTCGTCGTCGTAGAATCTCCTGCCAAAGCCAAGACGATCAACAAGTATCTTGGCTCGGGCTATAAGGTTCTTGCATCCTTTGGCCACGTCAGAGACCTTCCTGCCAAGGACGGATCGGTGCTGCCCGACCAGGATTTCGAAATGTCCTGGGAGGTCGACAGCGCATCCGCCAAGCGCATGAAGGATATTGCCGATGCGGTGAAATCCTCCGACGGCCTCATTCTCGCAACCGACCCGGATCGCGAAGGCGAGGCCATTTCCTGGCACGTTCTCGATCTTTTGAAGAAGAAGCGCGTTCTCGGCGACAAACCGGTGAAGCGCGTGGTCTTCAATGCCATCACCAAGAAGGCGGTGCTGGACGCGATGGCGAACCCGCGCGACATCGACGTGCCGCTGGTCGACGCCTATCTCGCCCGCCGTGCGCTGGATTATCTCGTCGGTTTCAACCTGTCGCCTGTGCTGTGGCGCAAGCTGCCCGGCGCGCGTTCCGCCGGCCGTGTGCAGTCGGTTGCGCTACGTCTCGTCTGCGACCGTGAATCCGAGATCGAGCGTTTCGTCTCCGAGGAATACTGGAACATCAGCGCGCTTTTGAAGACACCGCGCGGTGACGAGTTCGAAGCCAAGCTGGTTTCCGCCGACGGCAAGCGACTGCAAGCCCGCTCGATCAAGACCGGCGAGGATGCGAACCGGCTGAAGGCGCTGCTGGAAGGCGCGAGCTATGTCGTGGAGAGCGTCGAGGCGAAGCCCGTCAAGCGCAACCCCGGCCCGCCCTTCACCACCTCGACGCTGCAGCAGGCCGCGTCTTCGCGCATGGGCTTTGGTGCCTCGCGGACGATGCAGGTAGCGCAGAAGCTTTACGAAGGCATCGATATCGGCGGCGAGACCGTCGGTCTGATCACCTATATGCGTACTGACGGCGTGCAGATGGCGCCGGAGGCGATCGACGCTGCGCGGCGCGCCATCGGCGAGCAGTTCGGCGGCCGTTATGTGCCGGAAAAGGCGCGCTTTTATTCCACCAAGGCCAAGAACGCCCAGGAAGCGCACGAAGCGATCCGCCCGACCGATTTCAACCGCACGCCGGATCAGGTGAAGCGTTATCTCGATCCCGACCAGCTGCGCCTTTACGACCTGATCTGGAAGCGCGGTATCGCCAGCCAGATGGCGTCGGCCGAAATCGAGCGCACGACCGTTGAAATCCTCGCCAGCAATGGCGGCGAAAAGGCGGGCCTGCGCGCCGTCGGTTCGGTGATCCGTTTCGACGGTTTCATCGCCGCCTATACCGACCAGAAGGAAGATGGCGAACAGAGCGACGACGGTGATGACGAAGGCCGCCTGCCGCCGATCAATGAGCGCGAGAACCTCGCCAAGCAGAAGATCAACGCCAGCCAGCACTTCACCGAGCCGCCGCCCCGTTATTCGGAAGCCTCGCTGATCAAGAAGATGGAAGAACTCGGCATCGGCCGTCCTTCCACCTATGCGGCGACGCTGAAGACGCTGAGCGACCGCGAATATATCGTCGTCGACAAACGCAAGCTGATCCCGCATTCGCGCGGCCGGCTGGTGACGGCTTTCCTCGAGAGCTTCTTCACCAAATACGTCGAGTATGATTTCACCGCAGCGCTGGAAGAAAAGCTCGACCGCATTTCCGCCGGTGAGCTGGACTGGAAGCAGGTTCTGCGTGATTTCTGGAAGGATTTCTTCGCCCAGATCGAAGACACCAAGGAACTGCGGGTCACCAACGTTCTGGATGCGCTGAACGAGGTTCTGGCGCCGCTGGTCTTCCCGAAGCGCGAAGACGGTTCCGATCCGCGCATCTGCCAGGTTTGCGGTACCGGCAATCTTTCGCTGAAGCTCGGCAAATATGGCGCTTTCGTCGGTTGCTCCAACTATCCGGAGTGCAACTACACGCGCCAGCTCACCTCCGATGGTGCGGAAGCGGAGGCTGCGGCCTCGAACGAGCCGAAAGCACTCGGTTCCGATCCGATGACCGGCGAGGAGCTGACGCTTCGCTCCGGCCGTTTCGGACCCTATATCCAGCGCGGCGATGGCAAGGAAGCCAAGCGTTCCTCGCTGCCCAAGGGCTGGAAGCCGGAAGATATCGACCACGAAAAGGCGCTGGCGCTGATCAACCTGCCGCGCGATATCGGCAAGCATCCGGAAACCGGCAAGATGATTTCCGCCGGCCTCGGTCGCTACGGGCCGTTCCTTTTGCATGACGGTTCCTATGCAAACCTCGAAAGCATCGAGGACGTGTTCTCGATCGGCCTGAACCGTGCCGTCACCGTCATTGCCGAAAAGCAGAGCAAGGGACCGGGGCGTGGCCGCAGCGGCACGCCGGCTGCTCTAAAGGAACTGGGCGACCATCCCGATGGCGGCGCCATCACCGTGCGCGACGGGCGTTATGGCGCTTACGTCAACTGGGGCAAGGTCAACGCCACCATTCCGAAGGGTCAGGACCCGGCTTCGGTGATGCTGGACGAGGCGCTGGTGCTGATTGCCGAGCGCATCGCCAAGACCGGCACCGGCGGCAAGCCTGCCAAGGGCAGGAAGACGGCTGCCAAGAAGGCCGATGGCGACGCGGCAGCAAAGCCGAAGGCCACCAAGGCCAAGGCGGCAACCAAGAGCAAGGCGGCCGCCAAGCCGAAGGCAGCGGCCAAACCCAAAAAGGCAGCAGAGTGAGCAAAGCGCCGCGTCAGAGACAAGGTTCCGCCAGCGACGGTTTCGGACGCACCGGGCGTGGCAAGCGAGTGAGCGAAGGTGAAGGCATCATCCATGGCGAGGTGCCTTCCCGCGAAGTTTTGCTGAAATTCATCGCGGACCATCCGCAGCAGGCCTCCAAACGCGAGATCGCCAAGGCTTTCGGGCTGAAGGGCGAAAACCGCGTGGTTCTGAAGGCGCTGCTGAAGGAGCTTGAAACCGATGGCATGGTGCAGAAGAGCCGCAAGTCGCTGACGCGGCCGGGCGGCCTGCCGCCCGTCACGGTTCTCGACATCACCACCCGCGACAAGGATGGCGAATTGATCGGCCGTCCGGCGGAATGGCCGGAGGATCAGGGCGCGGCACCGGCCGTGCTGATCCGCCAGTCATCGCAGGATCGCGGCAAGAAGGCCCCGGCTGCCGGTCTCGGCGACCGCATTCTCGCAAAGATATTCCCCTCCAAGGAAAGTTCCGGCCCGGCCTATACGGCCCGCGTCGTCAAGCTGATCGACCGCCGCCAGAATGCGCTGCTCGGCGTGTTCAAGGAAACGGCGGGCGGTGGCGGAAGGCTGATGCCCATCGACCGGCGCGGCGAAGAAATGGTCATCGACCCCGACGGCGTTGGTGACGCCAAGGATGGTGATCTGATCGAGGTGGAAACCTCGCGCAACAGCGGCCGTTACGGGCTGACGCGCGCCAAGGTGCTCTCGGTCATCGGCTCCGTGGCCTCGGAAAAGGCGATCTCGATGATCGCGATCCATTCCCACGGCATTCCCCATATCTTCCCGCAGAATGTTCTGGCCGAAGCGGATGCCGCCAAGGCAGCGACCATGTCGCACCGCGAGGACTGGCGCGATCTGCCGCTCATCACCATCGATCCGGCCGACGCCAAGGACCATGACGATGCGGTCTATGCCGAACCGGACACTTCGCCCGACAATCCGGATGGTGTCATTGTCACCGTCGCCATTGCCGACGTCTCCTGGTATGTGCGGTCCGGTTCTCCGCTCGACCGCGAGGCGCTGAAGCGAGGCAATTCCGTCTATTTCCCCGACCGCGTCGTGCCGATGCTGCCGGAGCGCATCTCCAACGATCTCTGCTCGCTGAAGGAAGGCGTCGACCGCCCTGCCCTTGCTGTGCGGATGACCTTCTCGAAGGAAGGCCGCAAGGCGGGCCATACCTTCCACCGCATCATGATGAAGAGCGCGGCCAAGCTCTCCTACAGCCAAGCGCAAGCCGCCATCGACGGACGGCCGGACGACAAGACCGGACCGCTGCTGGAGCCGATCCTGAAGCCGCTGTGGCACGCCTATGAGGTGATGAAGCGCGGCCGCGACCGTCGCCAGCCGCTGGAACTGGACATGCCCGAGCGCAAGATCCTGCTTCGGTCTGATGGAACGGTGGACAAGGTCGTCATTCCCGAGCGGCTCGACGCGCATAAGCTCATCGAAGAAATGATGATCCAGGCGAATGTCGCCGCCGCCGAGACGCTGGAAAAGAAAAAGCAGCCGCTGGTCTATCGTGTCCACGATGCTCCCACACTTTCCAAGCAGGAGGTGCTGCGCGAATTCCTCGGCACCATCGGTATTTCCATGGCCAAGGGTGCGGCCATGCGTGCCAATTCCTTCAACGGCATTCTGGCGCGTGCCCTTGATACGCCGCACCAGATCATGGTCAACGAGATGGTGCTGCGCAGCCAGAGCCAGGCGATCTATAGCCCGGAAAATATCGGCCATTTCGGCCTAAACCTGATGAAATACGCCCATTTCACCTCGCCGATCCGCCGTTATGCCGATCTGATCGTGCATCGGGCATTAGTGGGCTCGCTGGGGCTCGGCGAAGGCGGCATCACGCCGCAGGAAGAGGCGACGCTCGACGATATCGCCGCCGAAATCTCGACCTTCGAGCGCCGCGCCATGGCGGCCGAGCGCGACACCATCAACCGGCTGATCGCCCATCATCTGTCCGAACGGGTGGGCGAGGAATTCGAAGGCCGCGTCGGCGGTGTCACCAAGGCGGGACTATTTGTCGCGCTGCCGCAGTTTGGTGCTGATGGCTTTGTTCCTATATCTACACTCGGAACCGATTATTTCCTGTATGATGAAGCCCATCAGGCTCTGACCGGGGAAAAGACCGGTCTCGGCTATCAGCTTGGCGACACGGTTCAGGTCCGGCTTGCGGAAGCCGTGCCACTGGCGGGTGCGCTGCGGTTCGATATGTTGAGCCCGGGGCGCAAGATACCGGTCGGCGCGCGCTCTTTCCACAAGGCAGGCCGGCGGACATCGCGTCTTGCCGCCAAGCCAGGAACAAGGCCGCCGAGAAGGCGACGATAACAAAACCGCTTCAGGCGGTTGAAAGCGGGAGAAGGACTTAGGGATGAGTGCACATCAGGGCTCGGAAACGGTCACCTTCGGAGATAGCAGCGCGGAACGGCCGCTTGGCCGCTCGATCATGCGGGGTATGGCCAACCGCTGTCCGGCCTGCGGCAGCGGCCGCCTGTTCCGGGCCTTCCTGAAGCCGGTGGATGCCTGTGCGGCCTGCGGCGAGGAAATGCACCATCACCGTTCGGACGACCTGCCGCCCTATATTTCCATCGTCATCATCGGCCATATCGCCGTTGGCGGCTTCATGATGACAGACATGGTGTTTTCCGTGCCCATGTGGGTGCATTTCGCCATCTGGGTGCCGATCACCATCCTGGCCGCGCTCCTGACGCTGCAGCCCATCAAGGGCGGCGTCATCGGCCTGCAATGGGCGCTAAGGATGCACGGCTTCGACCGAAAACAACCAAAAGCGCAGATAGACGGCTCGTCTCACTGACGGTGCGCGGGACCTTGCAAGAGCCTCAGCGCTCCCGGGAAGCCGAAACGGCAAGCGCGCCCATGCGGCCGCGCGATGCCGCCTCCATCATCCTGTTCGACCGTTCCGGTCCGCAGCTCAGGGTGCTGATGGGCCAACGCAGCAGCGCCCACGTCTTCATGCCCGGTGCTTACGTTTTTCCGGGCGGCAAGCGCGATCCGCGTGACCATGCGCTGCCCTTTTCCGGCGATCTGCATCCCGCCGTCCTTCACAGCCTCACCGCTTCCGCAGCGCGCCGCCTGAGTGCCGCCGGCGCAAGGGCACTGGCGCTGGCCGCCGCGCGCGAACTTTTCGAGGAAACCGGCATGGATCTGGGACTCAGCGCCGAGGGTCCGGATCTTTCCCGTTTTCGTTATGTGGCACGCGCCATCACCCCACCCGGAAATGTTCGACGTTACGACACGCGATTCTTTTGCTGTTATACCGATGAATTGGGGCTCGATACCCGGCTAACACGGGATTCCGACGAGTTGCACGATGTGCAATGGCTTGACATGACAGACCTTTCCGGTCTGAACATGCCCAAAATCACGCGTACGGTTCTCGAAGATGTCACAAAACTCATGATAGGTGATCCCTCATTGCCCTTTGAAAGCCCCGCGCGGCTCTATGTCACGCGCCACGGCCGGTTCATTCGAGACTTTGTATAAAGGCCGTCATGTCACAAATGAAATGCGAAGAAGCGGACGCCATTCACTGGCCCTCACTGATCGCCGCGATTTCTGCCATCAGCGCGGTTGGTGTCGCCATCGGTCTTGGCCTGCCGCTCCTGTCGATCATCCTTGAAAAGCGCGGCATCTCCTCCACCATGATCGGCGTGAACTCGGCCATGGCCGGCGTCGCGGCGATGATGGCGGCACCGGTGACCACCAAGATCGCCCATGATTTCGGCGTGGCGCGAACCATGCTGTTTGCGGTCTTCATTTCTGCGGTCAGCGCACTCGGCTTTTATTTCGCCGAGGCCTTCTGGATGTGGTTCCCGCTCCGAATCGTCTTCCACGGCGCCACCACCACGCTGTTCATTCTCTCCGAATACTGGATCAACATGACCGCGCCGTCGAAGAAACGCGGCATGGTTCTCGGCATCTATGCCACCGGCCTCGCGGTCGGCTTCGCAGTCGGGCCGTTGCTGTTTTCCGTGGTCGGCAGCGAGGGCATCCTGCCGTTTCTGGTGGGTGCGGCGATCATCATGCTCGCCGCGATCCCGATCTTCGTGGCGCGCAGTGAAAGCCCCGAGCTGGACGAGCGGCCCAACCACCATTTCGTGCGTTATGTCTGGCTGGTGCCCATGGCCTCCGCCGCGGCCTTCGTTTTCGGCTCGGTGCAGGCGGGCGGTCTTTCACTCTTTCCGATCTACGCCACCCGTGAAGGCTTCAACGAATCGCAGGCCGCCCTTCTGCTCACCGTGATGGGCATCGGCAACATGGTCTTCCAGATCCCGATCGGCCTGCTTTCCGACCACATGAAGGACCGGCGAACCATGCTGGGGCTGATGGCCTTTGCGGGCGTCTGCGGCACGCTGGCACTGCCTTTCCTGGTGGAAAGCTGGATGCTGGTGGCGGCCTTGCTGCTGTTCTGGGGCGGGCTTGTTTCCGGCATGTATACGGTCGGCCTCACCCATCTCGGCTCACGCCTGAAGGGTGCTGATCTGGTCGCCGCCAATGCCGCCTTCATCTTCTGTTATGCCGTCGGCACGATTGCCGGTCCGCAGGCTGTCGGCATTTCCATGGACGTTGCCGGAACCGATGGCTTTGCCTGGTCGCTCGCCGTATTTTTCGGGCTTTACGTGGTGCTTTATGTCGTCCGTTTTGTTTTCCGGGCAAAACAGGCTTGACTTTTCGGGCGCGATACGTAGTTTCGCGCCAGATTTAGCCGAGGTGAGAAGCGCCTGGCTTCTCTTTTGTTTAAAGGCAGGACGACCATGGCGAAAGCTACAACAATCAAGATCAAGCTGCTGTCGACAGCCGACACCGGTACCTTCTACGTCACCACCAAGAACAGCCGTACGTTCACGGACAAGATGACGAAGACGAAGTACGACCCGGTTGTACGCAAGCACGTTGAATTCAAGGAAACCAAGATCAAGTAATTTGCTTGATCGGTATTCCGGCAAATAGCGCGCCCAATGGGCGCGTTTTTTGTTTGTGCATGTATGGACCGGCTGGCCGCAAATGCGCCCCTCCCAGCCTGAAACAACCCTGCTTTTTTTCGCAGGCCTTGGCCCCTGCCCGACCGGCAGATCCAGGAATCATACTCAGCCAACATCGATATTCTGATTCTGCCCCTCCCGAGAGATGCGCCAGCGACGCCAAACAGGCTCACGCGACGGGCGGGAACCCAGTGCGACCGCACATCGAACCTGATCTCTGGAAAGCGCAACAGGCCGCTAAAAAGCACGAGAGCGCCGTTCACCCTCTTAAGGCGGGCAGCGCTGCAACAGGCGAATTTCGGGAAGAAGGCGGTCGGCCAACGATGCGATTACGGCACGAGGAACCGATTCGGACATCGTCAGCCGACCGACCCCACGATTCAGGAGATGCGGCGGACCTGAGCATCATGGGGCATTCAAACTACGCAATACCAGCCCCTGAGCAGCGAAATCACGGGCGGCCAAAGCCACCATCATCTCACCATCACGAGACGGAAAAACCGCCGGAAGAACTGTTACTCTCAATAGGGAGTGTGCGCAGAAGTAAAATAAAAATCAACAAATTCTTAAGCCAGAGATACATCACCTCGGAAACATGGTTAAATATACCAAGCTGGCACACTATAGTTCTCTGAGAGATTGAATTCAATGTATTTTTCAACTTGGACTCTATTAATCTCGTTCAATTTCATCCATTCATTGTAAAATGATAAAATACATCCAAGGTCAACGGCTTGCAGTCTCGCAAGCCCTGCTCTCGATTGTTGAATGACTATTTCGCCGGGAAAAACCGGAGAAAAATGAACTATTTTATTTTATCCGTTGCTGCCGGCTCAGGCCGCCGCCGCCACGACGCGGTTGCGTCCGGCGTGTTTTGCCTCGTAAAGCGCCCTGTCGGCCTGCTTTAATATCTCGTCCGGCGCACCGAAGGCGCCGCTGCTGGTGGCGATGCCGAGGGAAGCGGTGATGCTCAATTCACGGTCGATGGAACGAACATAAAAAGGCTGGTCCTCAACGATCGCCCTCAGGCGCTCGGCAACGCTTGCGGCAAGCTCCATCGGCGTATCGGGCATGACGACGACGAATTCCTCGCCGCCATAACGGCAGGCGAGATCGGCGCCACGCACCGTACTGCGGATGCGCGCCGCAAATTCCCGCAGGACCTCGTCACCCACATCGTGGCCATAGGTGTCATTGACCAGCTTGAAGCGGTCTATATCGGTCATGCAGATGGAGATCGGGCGGCCACGAACGGCGGCGCGATCGAAGAGTATCTTCAGATGATTGTCGAGATAACGGCGATTGTTGAGGCCCGTCAGCCCGTCAACGATGGCAAGCTCCATCGTGTGCTGCAGGTTGAGCCGCAGATGCTCGTTGTAGCGCTTGCGCCTGATCTGCGTCAGCGACCGGGCGACGAGTTCGTTCGGATCGATCGGACGGAGAATATAATCATTCACGCCAAGATCGAGCGCACGCGCCACCATGTCATCCGCCCCCTGCTCCGCCACCAGAAGCAGCGGCAGGAACCGGGTGCGCTCCAGCGAGCGAAGCTGTGAACATAGCCGCAGCGGATCGTAATCCTCGAAATTCGAATTGACGATGACAAGCTCGAACGGGTTACCCGCCGCCTTGAGCAAGGCCGCCTGCGGTTCCGTCACGGCATCGACCTCGGCAACCGGCTTCAGCGCCCGGACGATACGTTCCTGCGAACTGGCGCGGCCATCGGCAACCAGCACGCGGCCCGGCGTCTGCATCAGGCCGTCGCTGCGCAGCATCTCCTCGATGCCGATCTGCCGCGCGGTTTCGGCACGCAGCCGCAATTCGTCACTGACAGCCTTGAGGCGGACCAGACTTTTGACGCGGGCGATCAGCTGGAGGTCGTTGACAGGCTTGGTCAGGAAATCGTCGGCGCCGGCTTTCAGGCCACGCACGCGGTCCGAGGGCTGATCGAGCGCGGTGACCATCACCACCGGAATATGCGCGGTTTTCGGGTCGGCCTTCAGCCTTTCGCAGACCTCGAAGCCATCCATGCCCGGCATCATGATATCGAGCAGGATGATATCCACCTGCTCCTCGTCGCAGATGGCCAGCGCCTTGAATCCATCCTCGGCGGTGACGACATCGAAATATTCCGCCAGAAGCCGCGCTTCGAGAAGCTTCACATTGGCCGGAATATCGTCAACAACCAGAACTCTCGCCGTCATAACCGTTCCCCAGTCGCCTCACGCGTCGCCCAGATAAGTCTTGATGACTTCGATGAATTTCGGAACGGAAATCGGCTTCGACACATAAGCCTCGCATCCGCCCTGACGAATACGCTCCTCGTCACCCTTCATGGCAAATGCCGTGACCGCAATGACCGGGATGACATGCAATTCG
This sequence comes from Agrobacterium tumefaciens, assembly GCA_017744915.1. Classification (GTDB taxonomy): domain Bacteria; phylum Pseudomonadota; class Alphaproteobacteria; order Rhizobiales; family Rhizobiaceae; genus Agrobacterium; species Agrobacterium tumefaciens_I. Next base: position 17,240 of record JAGIAH010000004.1, on the reverse strand, counting down.
TCATCCTCTTTCAGCCACTTCGTCACCTCGAGTCCCGAAACTTCCGGCAACTGGATATCCATCAGAATAAGGTCCGGGCGGTGCTTGCGGGCGAGATCGAGCGCTTCCATGCCATTGCGCGTCTGGATCGTCGTATAACCGGACGCCTCGATCAGGTCGCGAAAGAGCTTCATGTTCAGCTCGTTGTCTTCGACTATCATGACCTGCTTGGGCATGGTGAGCAGTCCCCGTTTCACTTTGAAACCTTCATCCAGACATATAAGTTGCCAGAGAACCGATTCCATCGTCCATTTTGCGCAAGGCTAGAGGGATTTGGTTTCAAAATAGGTAACTTCGGGGAAGAAATGCTGCGCGATACGAAAAACAAAGGCAAAGCCGGTCAGGATCCGCAAGAAACGGCGGCCGCCATACTTGGCTGGCTGGCAAACGAACCGGACATGCTGGCACGTTTTCTGGCATTGAGCGGGTTGCAGGCCAACATGCTGCGCCAGGCCGCCACCGATCCCGGCTTTCTGGCCGGGCTCACCGATTTCCTGATGAGCCATGAACCGGACCTGATGGCGTTCTGTGCCGCCACCGATACATCCCCCGAAACGGTGGCCGCCGCCTGGCACCATTTTTCCGGGCCGGGGCTGGATTCGGGTGTGTATTGACGGGACGCCCCTTGAGCCATCGCCACGGCCGGAGTATGGTCGGCGACGTTCTGGTTTTGTTTTCAGCTCATGTCCACGTCGCACCGCTATGATCCCGGTTTTTGCCGCGACTGTCTGGCCGGCCAGCCAGAAGGGTTGAGGCGTTGCCGTGCCTGTGGCAGCCCGCGCCTTCTCTATCACTCCGAACTTTATGATCTGACCATCGCCCATATCGATTGCGACGCCTTTTACGCCTCGGTCGAAAAGCGCGACAATCCGGAACTGGCCGATAAGCCGGTCATCGTTGGCGGCGGCAAGCGCGGGGTTGTTTCCACCGCCTGTTATATCGCCCGCATCCACGGCGTGCGGTCCGCCATGCCCATGTTCAAGGCGCTGGAAGCCTGCCCCGACGCAGTCGTCATCAGGCCGGATATGGAAAAATACAGCCGTGTCGGCCGCGAAATCCGGGCCATGATGCAGGAATTGACGCCGCTGGTGCAGCCGCTTTCCATCGACGAGGCGTTTCTCGATCTCTCAGGCACCGAGAAGCTGCATCACGATCCGCCCGCACGGGTGCTGGCGAAATTCGCCCGGCGCGTGGAAAAAGAGGTCGGGGTGAGTGTTTCAGCGGGGCTTTCCTATTGCAAGTTTCTCGCCAAGGTCGCCTCGGACCTGCAAAAGCCGCGCGGCTTTTCGGTTGTCGGTGAAGCAGAGGCGTTGTCCTTTCTGGCGGTACGGCCAGTCACGACCATCTGGGGCGTCGGCAAGGCTTTTGCCGCGACGCTGGAGGCGGATGGCATCCGCATGATCGCGCAATTGCAGGAGATGGAGGAGAGCGAGCTGATGCGCCGTTACGGCGTGATGGGGCAGCGCCTCTACCGCCTCTCACGCGGCATTGACGAGCGACATGTGCACAATAACGATCCGATCAAAAGCGTCTCGTCCGAAACCACCTTCTTTAATGATATTTCCCGCCATGAGGACCTCGTTCCGATCCTGCGATCGCTTTCCGAAAAGGTGGCCTGGCGGCTGAAGAAAAGCGGTATTGCCGGCCAGACGGTGGTGCTGAAGATGAAGACGGCCGACTTCAAGAGCCGCACCCGCAACCGCAGGCTGGACGACCCCACCCAGCTTGCCGACCGCATATTCCGCACCGGCCTCGCGCTGCTGGAAAAAGAAACCGACGGCACCAAATTCCGCCTCATCGGCATCGGCGTCAGCGACCTGCGCGACGCCGGCCTCGCCGATCCACCCGATCTGGTCGACCGACAAGCCGGGCGGCGGGCGGCGGCGGAAGCGGCGATGGACAAGCTGCGCGACAAGTTCGGCAAGGGCAGCGTCGAGACTGGCTATACCTTTGGCACCCGCAAATAGGGACCTTAAGGCGGCCATGCGCGAGACCTGTCCACCCGCGTCCACCATCACCTCGTGCCCGATGTATTTTAGATTTTACACAAATTAGTGATGTCGAGGCCGCGGCTTCCTTAAACTTCATTAAACTTCGCATGGTTGAGTGAGGGAAGTTTTGTGCATGTGGTGTATTGCGTCATGTCCCTTCGCCTCAGTCTTCTGACCGGCATGCTGTCGGCCAGCATTCTTGCCTTTCCGGCGCTTGCCGCCGACAGCCGATCGCTGCAGATTCTGGTGTCCAAAAGCGACCAGTCGCTCTCGCTTTATGAAAATGGCGAGATCATCGCCACCTCGAAAGTCTCCACCGGCAAGCCGGGGCATGAGACGCCGAGCGGCATTTTCTCCATTCTGGAAAAGCGCAAATACCACGAGTCGAATATCTATTCGGCCGCGCCCATGCCTTTCATGCAACGGCTGACATGGTCCGGCATCGCGCTGCACGAGGGCAAGGTGCCGAATTATCCGGCCTCGCATGGCTGCGTGCGCCTGCCTTCGAAATTTGCCAAGTCACTTTTCGGAGACACGCAGGCTGGTGTCCATGTGATCATCACCGATCGCCCGGTTTCCCTGCGTTTCGTGGAGCATCCGGCGCTGTTTGCGCCGCGCGACGATGCCGATGACGGCAAGCTGCTTCTGTCGGATGTGGAGTTGCGCCCGGCGACCTTCGATGCGGCATTGGGTGCGGTTGAGGTTGCCGTCAATGAAAAGACGCAGGCCATCAAACCGGCGGCAAAGACCAAAGCCTCCTCGCCGCTGCGCATTCTCATTACGCGTCGCGGTGAGCGGGAAAAGGTGATGGATATCCAGACCGTGCTGACCCGCCTCGGCTTCGATGCCGGTTCTGCCGATGGTTATGCCGGCGAGATGACGGTGAGCGCCATCAACGGTTTCAAGCGCTGGAAAGGGCTGAAAACATCAGGACCGCTTCTGACCGACGCCTTTGTGACGGCGCTTTACGCGTCTGCCGGTGAGGATCATCCGCCGAACGGTCAGATCATGGTGCGGCAGGACTTCAAGCCGTTGTTCGAAGCGGCCATCGACATCAAGGATCCGGAAGTGGCGCTCGGAACCCATTTCCTCGAGGCTGTTTCCGTGGACCGCGCAGCCGGAACCGCGGAATGGAACGGCGTGACGCTCGAAAATCATCTGCCGGCCGCCGCCCGCAAACGGCTTGGCATCACCGTTACCGAAGCGCCCGGCGGTTTCGACCAGCTGAGCGCCGTGCTCAGCCGCCTCGAAATTCCTGCGGAGATACGCAGCCGGATCGAGCAGGAGCTTTCAAGCGGAAGCTCGATCACCGTTTCCGATCTCAGTCACCAGATGGAGACAGGAACCGGGACCGACTTTATCACCGTCACGAAAGAGGGGCCGGTGTGAGGGCTTTCGCCTTACACCAGTTCCACATCAACGACCCCGGGAGCAGACCGCAGCGCAGCGGCGATCTCAGGTGAAATGCGATATTTCTCCGTCAGCTCCACCTCGATCTCGCGGCTGCCTTCATCCTTGATGACGATGAAATAGACCGATCCGTCGCCCTTTGTGTTCAGGTGACGGGCAACGGTTTTCAGCGGGCCGGAATCACGTACATAAACCCGAAGTGCCTTCTGCATCTGCACGGATTTTTCTTCCAGCGACTGAGCCGTCTGGATACGCAGGCCGATGCCTTCCGGCCGCTCTTCCGCCTGTACGGTAATGACAAGCGATTTGCCGACTTCCAGCAGATCACGGAACTGGCCGAGCCCCTCGGAAAACAATACGGCCTCATATTGCCCTGAAGCATCCGAGAAGGTGACGATACCCATCTTGTTGCCGGTGCGGGTCTTGCGCTCCTGCTTGCCGGTGACGGTGCCGGCCAGACGCCCGGCGGTGGCGCCCTGTTTCACCGCGGCGGAAAAATCGGCGAAATTCTGCACGCGCAACTTTTCCAAGATCGGACGGTAAGTATCGAGCGGATGGGCAGTAAGGTAAAAACCGAGCACCTGATATTCGCGCAGCAGCTTTTCCGAGGCGAGCCAGGACTGGAAGGCGGGCAGGATAAGCTTTTCCGGGCCATTGCCGCCACCGGAGCCGAACATGTCCGACTGACCAATGGTGCGGTTGTTCTGCGCCATCTGGGCATAACCGATGATGCGGTCCAGCCCGCCGATCAGTTCGGCGCGGTCACGGCCGAAACAATCGAAGGCGCCGGCATTGATCAGGCTTTCCAGCACACGCCGGTTGATCTGCTTGGGATCGATGCGCAGGCAGAAATCCTCCAGGCTGGTGAACGGCTTGTCGCCACGCACTTCAACGATGTGCTCCACCGCCCCCTCACCCACGCCCTTGATGGCGGCGAGCGAATAATAGATGCGGTTTTCACCCGTCTCGAACTGGCGGAAGGAGGTCTGTACCGAGGGTGCGACGACCTCGATGCCGAGACGACCGGCATCCTGACGGAAATCGTTCAGCTTTTCCGTGTTGGCCATGTCGAGTGTCATCGAGGCCGCGAGGAACTCCACCGGATAATGCGCCTTCATATAGGCGGTCTGGTAAGACACGATGGCGTAAGCGGCGGCGTGGCTCTTGTTGAAGCCGTAATTGGCGAATTTCGCCAGGAGATCGAAGATGGTATCGGCCTGCGGTTTCGAGACGCCGTTTTTAATGGCACCATCAACAAAACGTTCGCGCTGCTTGTCCATCTCCTCCTTGATCTTCTTGCCCATGGCGCGGCGCAGAAGATCGGCTTCGCCGAGTGAATATCCTGACAGGACCTGGGCGATCTGCATCACCTGTTCCTGATAGACGATAACGCCCTGCGTTTCCTTGAGCAGATGGTCGATGGTCGGATGGATCGATTCCAGCTCCTCCTCGCCATGTTTGCGGGCATTATAGACCGGGATGTTTTCCATCGGGCCGGGACGATAAAGCGCCACCAGCGCGATGATGTCCTCGATGCAGTCCGGGCGCATGCCGATCAGCGCCTTGCGCATGCCCGCACTTTCCACCTGGAACACGCCGATGGTCTCGCCGCGCGACAGCATCTCGTAGGTTTTGGCATCCTCGAGCGGAATGGCGGCGAGATCGACCTTGATGCCGCGTTTGGCAACAAAATCGACGGCGACTTTCAGTACCGTCAGCGTCTTCAGGCCGAGAAAGTCGAATTTGACGAGGCCGGCGCTTTCCACCCATTTCATGTTGAACTGGGTGACCGGCATATCGGATCGCGGATCGCGATACATCGGCACCAGCTTGGAGAGCGGCCGGTCACCGATGACGATACCGGCGGCGTGGGTGGAGGCGTGGCGGTAAAGCCCTTCGATCTTCTGGGCGATATCCAAGAGGCGGGCGACGACCGGCTCCTTGTCCGCCTCTTCCTGCAATCGCGGCTCCTCCTCGATCGCCTTGGACAGCGGCGTCGGATTGGCCGGGTTGTTGGGCACCAGCTTGCAGATCTTGTCCACCTGGCCATAGGGCATTTCCAGCACGCGGCCGACGTCGCGCAGGGCCGCTCGCGCCTGCAGCGAACCGAAGGTGATGATCTGTGCCACCTGCTCGCGGCCATATTTGGCCTGCACGTAGCGGATCACCTCTTCGCGGCGATCCTGGCAGAAGTCGATATCGAAGTCGGGCATCGAAACGCGTTCGGGATTGAGAAAGCGCTCGAACAGCAGCGAGAAGCGCAGCGGATCGACATCGGTAATGGTCAGCGCATAAGCGACGAGCGAGCCCGCACCCGAACCACGACCCGGCCCGACCGGAATATCATGCTGCTTGGCCCATTTGATGAAGTCGGCAACGATCAGAAAGTAACCGGGAAACTTCATGCGCGAGATGACGCCGAGTTCGAAATCCAGCCTCTCGCGATAATCCTGTTCCGTATAACCGGGCGCCATGCCAAGAGCGGCAAGACGCTGATCCAGCCCCTCCACCGCCTGCCGGCGCAGTTCCTCGGCTTCGGCACGTTCGGCCGCTTCCGGATCTTCGCTGGCGCCGGTGAAACGCGGCAGGATCGGGCCTCGCTTTTTCAGCACATAGGAGCAGCGCAGCGCAATCTCGACGGTATTCTCCAGCGCTTCGGGAAGATCGGCAAACAGCGCCGTCATCTCCGCACGGCTCTTGAGGTAGTGATCGGGTGTCAGGCGGAACCGGCTGTCATCGGACACGATGGCGTTGTGCGCCACCGCCATCAGCGCATCATGTGCCTCGTAATCGGCCTTGGACGGGAAAAACGCCTCGTTGGTGGCAACAAGGGGAATGTCGTGCTCATAAGCAAGGCCAATCAGGCGCCGCTCATGGGAGCGATCGTAACCGGACTGGCGCTGCAATTCGATATAAAGCCTGTCACCGAAGAGTGACTTAAGTGCCAGCAGCCGCTCCTTCGCCTGCGCGGCGTGGCCTTCCTTCAGCGCCATATCGACAGGGCCGCCGGAAGCGCCGGTCAGCGCAATGAGGCCGGCATTGGAAGCTTCCTCCAGCCATGCGCGGGTAATGTGCACGGAATGGCTGCTGCCCTCACCGTCCAGATAGGCGCGGCTGACGAGATCCACCAGCCGCTCATAGCCTTCCGCATTGGCGGCGAGGAGAACGATGGCCGGAAGTTTCTGAATATGGCTGTTATGGTTGCGGCGATCCTCCGCCACATCCTGCATGTCGATGGACAGCTGGCAGCCAATGATGGGTTGCAGACCTTCATCCCGCGCCTTTTCGGAAAATTCCAGCGCGACGAAAAGATTGTTGGTGTCGGTAATGGCAATGGCCGGCTGGCCGTCCCCAACCGCCTTGGTCATGATTTTCTTGAGGGGCAACGCCCCCTCAAGCAGGGAGTATGCGGAATGAACCCGAAGATGGACAAAACCGGGGGTCTTCAGCGTTTCGCCAGAGGTCTCTCCACGCACAACCGTATCGCCCATATCGTCTTCCTGTCATTCTGAATCGAGGGGGCGATTTTCCGATTTCCGGCGCTTAATGTCCACCATTTTGCGGTATCCATACAGGCTTCTGCGCCGGTGTCTTCTTCACAGGGCGGTGAGGATCACCGAAAAGCTGGCAACGAAGACAGCGATGGAGGCGAAAGCGGCAACGTCACGGATGAAATCAGTCATTGGTCTCTCCTTACTCGTTATGTTCCAACTTTGTTCTCATTTTGTTCGATTGTCAACAGGGTTCTGCTGATATTCCTCTTGCTAATGCAGCAGAATCGCCTCCGGTTCCCCGATGAGGTGCAACAAGCCCCTGACTCCAAAGCGAAAAAACCCGGAGGCGAAAACACCTCCGGGTTCGGAAAAATTCAGATTTGGAGAACAGGCATCCCTTGCAGGGTGCTGACGGGCCGACTCGCCCGCTCGACGTGACCCCTTCCAGAACAGTCACTTCCATGACGGAAGTGATCGTCTCAAGTGCTGCGGGCGCATGGGATGCACGAGGACCGGTCTCGTGCAATCGAGGTCAGAAATCGACTATCTTGCCCTCGGCGAGTGTGACACGTCGGTCCATGCGGGCAGCGAGTTCGTGATTGTGGGTGGCGATCAACGCCGCGAGGCCGGACTGGCGCACCAGCGCCTCCAGCGCGTCAAAAACATAATGCGCGGTTTCCGGATCGAGATTGCCGGTCGGCTCGTCGGCCAGCAGCAGGAGCGGCGCATTGGCAACGGCGCGGGCGATGGCGACACGCTGCTGTTCACCGCCGGAGAGTTCGGCCGGGCGATGTTCGCCGCGATGACCGACCCGCATATAGTCGAGCAGCGCGCTGGCACGCTTGCGGGCTTCTGCCTGCGTGAGACCGGCGATGAGCTGCGGCATCATCACATTTTCCACTGCCGAAAATTCCGGCAGGAGATGATGGAACTGATAAACGAAACCGATATCGCTGCGACGGATCGCGGTACGTGCTTCATCCGGCAGGCCGTTGCAGGGCGCGCCGTTGATGAAGACCTCACCGGCATCAGGATGTTCGAGAAGCCCAGCCAGATGTAGCAACGTCGATTTACCGGTGCCCGAAGGGGCGACCAGCGCCACCATCTCACCGCTCTTCAATTCAAAATCGGCCTTGCGCAGAATGGAAAGCGATGTCTCGCCCTGACCATAGGTTCTCTCGACACCGGTAAGCCGCAGCACTGTTTTTTTTGCCATATTGCGAAGCGGTCCTTATTCGTAACGCAGGGCCTGCACCGGATCGAGCTTGGAAGCCCGCCAGGCCGGAAAGATCGTTGCCAGGAAAGAGAGCGTGAGCGCCATGATGACAACGGAAATGGTCTCGCTGATATCCATTTCAGCCGGAAGCTGGCTCAGGAAATAAAGCTGCGGATCGAACAGCACCGTGCCGGAAATCCACGAGAAGAACTGACGGATCGATTCCACATTGAGGCAGACGATGACGCCAAGCGCCACGCCGGCAAAGGTACCGACCATGCCGATGGCTGCCCCGGTCATAAAGAAGATGCGCATCACCGCACCCGAGCTTGCGCCCATGGTGCGCAGAATGGCGATGTCGCTGCCCTTGTCCTTCACCAGCATGATGAGGCCGGAAATGATGTTCAGCGCCGCCACCAGAACGATGAGGGTGAGGATCATGAACATCACGTTTCGTTCCACCTGCAGGGCGGAGAAGAAGGTCTGGTTCCTCTGTCTCCAGTCGGTGATATATATCTGCCTTCCGGCCGCCTGCTCCACCAGCGGACGGATGCCGTCGACATCATCAGGACGACTGACATAAAGCTCGATGGACTGCACGATGCCGTCGGCATTAAAATAGAGCTGCGCCTCGGACAGCGGCATATAGATCATCGAGGCGTCATATTCCGACATACCGATCTCGAAGACGCCCGATATCTTGTAGGATTTGACGCGTGGATTGACGCCCATCGGCGTCACGTCGCCTTCCGGCGAAATCAGCGTGATATCGTCGCCCGCCGTCACGCCCAGCTGGGCGGCGAGCCGCGAGCCGACGAGAACGCCATCACCCGCCATGAAGCCGACGAGATCGCCGGTCTTGATGTTGGTGGCGACTTCCTTGACCTTGTCGATATCTTCCTGCCGCACGCCGCGCACCAGCGCGCCGGAACCCGCACCGCCACGGCCGGAGGCCAGTGTCTGGCCCTCCACCAGCGGCAGGGCCATGGTGACGCCGGGAACGGCGGCGAATTTCTTCGCCAGTTCATCGTAATTGTTGAAGGGCTGGTCGATCGGCTGCACGATCATATGACCGTTGATGCCGAGAATGCGGGAGATCAGCTCGGTGCGGAAACCGTTCATCACCGCCATGACGATGATGAGCGTCGCCACGCCCAGCATGATGCCGACAAAGGAAAACCCGGCAATGACGGAAATGAAGGCTTCCTTGCGCCGCGAGCGCAGATAGCGCCAGGCCACCATACGTTCAAAAGCGGAAAACGGCCGGGCGGTCTTTGCCCCGGCGGAAACAGCCGCACCCTTTTCAGCCTCGGCTTGTGCCATGTCGTCTCCCTGATCTCACACTGCAAGGCCGGTCTTTTCCGAAAACCGGCCTCTATTTCTGCGGCACCCGCGCTGCGAAAGGGGAGCGGACTTCGCCCGAAGCCGCTCCCATCTTTCCCTGGCGCTTAGCCAAGCACCTTGTTCATCGCCGCTTCGATCGTCACGGTTTCCCGTTCGCCGCTCTTGCGATCCTTCACTTCGACTTCGCCATTCGCAACCGAACGCGGGCCGACAATGATCTGCAGCGGCACGCCAATCAGATCGGCGGTGGCGAATTTCTGGCCCGCACGGTCGTCCGTATCGTCGTAGAGAACATCCTTGCCGGCGTTGGAGAGCGAGGAATACAGCTTTTCACAAGCCGCATCGCAGGCCGCATCCCCAGCCTTCATGTTGATGATCACGACATCGAAAGGAGCGACCGAAGCCGGCCAGATGATTCCGTTCTCATCATGCGATGCTTCAATGATGGCGGGAACAAGGCGTGTCGGCCCGATGCCATAGGAACCCATGTGGACAGGGTGTTCCTTGCCGTCCTTGCCCTGCACCTTCGCGCCCATCGGCTCGGAATATTTGGTGCCGAAATAGAAGATGTGACCAACCTCGATACCGCGCGCGGAAAGGCGCTCGCCGTCGGGAATGGCGTCGTAGGCGGCTTCGTCATGCATTTCTGACGTCGCGGCGTAATCGGCCGTCCACTCGTCGAACACGCCCTGCAGCGCCGCGACATCGTCGAAATCGGTGCTTTCGGCGGGAATGGCGCGGTCAAGGAAGCTCTTGTGGCAGAAGACTTCGGATTCGCCGGTATCGGCCAGAATGATGAATTCATGGCTGTGGTTGCCGCCGATCGGGCCGGTATCGGCACGCATCGGAATGGCGCGCAGGCCAAGACGCTCGAAAGTGCGCAGATAGGCCACGAACATCTTGTTATAAGAATGGATCGCGTCTTCCTTGGTGAGGTCGAAGGAATAGGCATCCTTCATCAGGAACTCGCGCGAGCGCATGGTGCCGAAACGCGGACGCACCTCGTCGCGGAACTTCAGCTGGATATGATAGAGGTTCAGCGGCAGGTTCTTGTAGGACTTCACATAGGAACGGAAGATGTCGGTGATCATCTCCTCATTGGTGGGGCCGTAAAGCATCTGGCGGTCCTGGCGGTCCTTGATGCGCAGCATTTCCTTGCCGTAGTCATCGTAACGACCGCTTTCCTGCCAGAGTTCGGCCGTCTGCAGCGTCGGCATCAGAAGCTCGATGGCACCGGCGCGGTTCTGCTCCTCGCGGATGATCTTGTTGACCTTGTCCAGCACCCGCTTGCCAAGAGGCAGCCAGGAATAGATGCCAGCCGATTGCTGCCGGATCATGCCGGCGCGCAGCATGAGGCGGTGAGAAACAATCTCGGCTTCCTTGGGGTTTTCCTTCAGGATGGGCAGGAAATAACGGCTAAGACGCATGACGGCTTCCATTGATACGGACGACAGCGCCAAAGGCGCGGGAATCGCCCCGAATAGAGGGATATTGGCGCCGGATATAGCCGTTTCCCGCCAAGAAGAAAACCCGCCATGAAAAGAGCATCAAAGGCCATTTCAGGGTATTTTCACGACAGCTAATTCGCATCAAAACGCTTTGGTCGAAATATTATTCTTGATCCGGTGCGACAAATCGCACCACAGGGAATTTTTTGCCGACTGTAACAATTATGCAAAAAATGAGATGACAAGCATGGGGGTTTGAGCTAGCTTTAGCTTACAAAAGAGGCAGGAAGTTTAAATTCTTGTCATTTTCGCGGTCAGTCTTGGGAGGATCAGATCTTAGGCGCGCTCGTTCGCAGCCCCGGCAACGGTTACAGATCACGCGAAACCTGGAAAACAAGGCTGAAAGGCCTTGTTTTTTTTTGATCTCAGCACACAAAAGCGCCCCGGCCCGCTATTCCGGTAAAATTATGGCGATGAATCAGCCGCCAGACACGCTCATGCTGTTTGCACGACAGAGATGACATCCATATGACAGTGTTCCGCGCATTCCCTGGCGGAACAGGCCGCGCCGTTAGCGCGTCGTAACCGTTTCCCTGCCGGCTTCAGCCGCCGTCGTCCGGTTTAGATGTCTCGGTGGACTGCATTCCATTGAAGTCGAAGGCAAAGGGCCGTGCATTCTCTCGGCGTCCTCGCCTTGGTGACGAAGGGCGCCCAGTCAAGGCTGCCGGCGAATACCGATACCTCAGTCGAAAACGGGAATGATCCTCGGAAGATCATCAAGGCTCACGTCGAACCACCAGGTTCCGCCGTACCAGAGCCCGCAGATCAGGGCGGAGATCAGGGTCGTCCACAGAACGATCCGCCCGCCCCGGAAACGCGATGGCGCGCTCGCCACCGTGCCCAGCGCAACCTCACCCTCCTCCGCCTGCGTGCGCAAGCCGATAGGCAGCACGATGAAAAGCACCGTCCACCAGACGATGAAATAAACGGCAAAGAGCGAAAGAAGCGGCATGTGATCCTCCTGCACAATGCGCTCTTGTAACGCATTCATCGCAGAACCGGAATCATTTCTCCGCAAGAAGCACAAAAAGCCTTGGGAGGACGAACAGAACCGATCTTTGCGCAGGCGCTCTCAGATCGCTAACGAAGGCGTGCGACCGCTCCTCCGTCATGCCGGGCTTGATCCGGCATCCAGCCACGGCGCGTCTGCGCCGTGAGACTAGTCTTTACGCGATCAAGAACTTGATCGCGCTGGCCCCCGGACCAGGTCCGGGTGACAGCGTGCGGATGAGAACCCGCCTCCCGGCTCAGACCTTCGTGACGAACACGGTCACGATCGGCTTCTTGCCCCAGCTCTGGTTGGCAGCGGCGCGCACGGCGCGGCGCACCGCTTCGCGCAGCAGATCCAGATCCTTGCGGCGGGCACGCGGAATGCTTTCGACCGCACCGAGCACGGCGTCATAAAGCGTGTCTTCCATCGCCTCGTCCTCGTCATCGAACTCAGGCAGGCCGAAAGGCACGACATCGGGATCGCCGTGGAAGTCGTAACGGCTGTCCAGCACGACATTAACCGCGACATGGCCGGCGAAGGAGAGCTTGCGGCGGTTGCTGATGCCCATCTCGTCCATGTCACCAACGAGATTGCCGTCCTTGAAGACGCGGCCATGCGGCACGTCGTCGATGACTTCCGCGGGGCCGGGCGCCAGACGCAGAACATTGCCGTTGCGCACCTTCGGCACCTGGGAAATACCGGCCTGTTCGGCCAGCTCCTTCTGCGCCACCAGATGCGCCGCTTCACCATGCACGGGCACGACGATCTGCGGCTTGGTCCATTCATACATCTTCAGAAGTTCATTGCGGCGCGGATGGCCGGAAACGTGAACCAGCGCCTCATTGTCGGTGACGATATGCACGCCCTGCTCGATCAGGCCGTTCTTGATATCGATAATGGCCTTTTCATTGCCGGGAATGGCACGCGAGGAAAACACTACGGTATCGCCGGACGCCAGCGCGACATTGCGCATCTCATCACGCGAAAGCTTGGCGAGGGCTGCACGCGGCTCGCCCTGCGAACCGGTCAGGATCAGCACGACACGGTCACGCGGAATATAGCCATATTCGTCTTCGGCCAGGAACGGCTTGATGCCTTCCATGATGCCGAGATCCTGCGAAACGTTGACGACCCGCTTCAGTGACGAGCCAAGCAGCAGCACCTCGCGGCCGGCCGCTTCCGCCGCCTGCGCGATCGAGCGGATGCGCCCGACATTGGAGGAGAAGGTGGTGACGGCCACTCGGCCTTCGGCACTTTCGATGATCTGGCGCAGGCCTTCGGAAACCTCGTGTTCGGAAGGCGACACACCATCGCGCACCGAATTGGTGCTGTCGCACATCAGCGCCAGCACGCCCTCTTCGCCGATGGCGCGGAAACGGGCTTCATCTGTCAACGGCCCAAGCGACGGCGCCTCGTCGATCTTCCAGTCACCGGTGTGGATGACATTGCCGAGCGGCGTGCGGATAACCAGCGACATCGGCTCCGGAATGGAGTGATTGACGCCAACCGCCTCGATTTCGAACGGACCGACATTGATGCGGTCGCCGGCCTTGAAGATCGTCACCGGAATTTCGGCACGGGTGCCCTCATAGGCGCGCTTGGCTTCTAGCATGCCGGCGGTGAAAGGCGAGGCATAGACCGGCACGTTGAGGCCGGGCCAGAGATCGTTCAGCGCACCATAATGGTCCTCATGGGCGTGGGTGATGATGATGCCCTTGAGGTTCTTTTTCTGCTCGGCGATGTAACTGATATCCGGCAGCACCAGATCGACGCCCGGCAGGTCCAGGCCGGCGAAGGTCACGCCACAATCCACCATGATCCATTGGCGCTTGCTTTCCGGCCCGTAGCCATAAAGCGCCAGATTCATGCCGATTTCACCCACGCCGCCAAGCGGCACAAAGACCAGTTCGTCCTGTTTAGCCATTGTTTTTCTTATCCATTCACGAAAGCGCGCAGGCGCCGGCAATTTGCCGCGCCCGCCACCTCTATCCAGCATCGGACCTGTTGAACCATCTGATCGACCGGGCCGATGCGGAACCGGTTTGTCACCCTGCATTTCATGAGCCGCAGGAAAGCTCCAACCTCCGGGATCCGGTTCGGCGCGGGCTCCTCGGCCGCACCGTTCACCTCATCCGAAAAACACGTCGCCGGCGGCGATGGAGCGCCTTGCGCCCTCGTCCTCGTCCAGCAGCAGATAACCATTATCATCAATTCCGGCAAAACGCCCGCCAATCGAACGGTCCGGAAAATTGACGGTGATGTGTTCGCCAATACCGCAGGCGGCGGCCCGCCAGCCGGCCATGATGCCGGAAACGCCCCTGCCCTCGTCCCAATCCCGCAGAACCTCCGCCGTTTCGCGGAAGAGATGGGCGAAGAGTTCATCCGGCGAGCAGGACGCGCCATGTTCGGAAAGCATGGTGACGGGATAGAGCGGATTGTCCGGTTTATGGGCAATGTTGATGCCGATGCCGATGACGATGGCACGCCGTCCGTCGGACAGCAGCTCCGCCTCCATCAGGATGCCGCAGGTCTTGCGGCGGCCGATCAGCACATCGTTCGGCCATTTGATTTCGAGCGGCTCACCACCCGTCGGCAGCACCGCGCGAATGGCGCGATAGACCGCAAGCGCGAAAGCAAGCGGCAGGGAGCCGATGCGCTCCATCGGCGCGGGATCGATCAGAAGAAGCGAGGCATAGAGATTGCCGGGTTCGGAGACCCATGGACGGCCACGACGGCCACGACCGCCGGTCTGGCGGATGGCGGTAACCCACAGGTTGCCGCCATCACCCGCCCGTGCCCGGGCGAAACATTCCAGATTGGTCGACGGCGTCTCCGCCATCGCCTCGTGCCGGAAGTCATCGATGGACATCCGGCCCGTATGCCTGTGTGTGCTGCTCAAAAGAAGGTCTTCGCCGCAGCGGTCACCGCATTGCCAAGCGCGCCGCCGAAGACGACGAAGGCAACGACGAACAGGGCTGAAAGCGCATAAACGACCTTCAATTCACCGGCCGGACGTTCAAACTTGTCCTTGGCCTCATCGAACCACATGACCTTGACGACGCGGATATAATAATAGGCGCCGACGACCGAGCCGATAACGCCGATGACGGCGAGCGCATAGAGCTTTGCCTCGATGGCGGCGAGGAAGACGTAATACTTGCCGAAGAAGCCGGCGAGCGGCGGGATGCCGGCAAGCGAGAACATCAGGATCGTCAGCACAACCGCCATGAAGGGATTGGAGGCCGAAAGACCGGCCAGATCCTCGACAGTCTCGACATTGCCGATTTCCTTGCGGCGCATGGAGAGAATGCAGGCGAAGGTGCCGAGCGTCATGACCATATAAACGGTCATGTAGAGAATAACGCCGGCAACACCAGCCTGCGTGCCAGCGGCAAGGCCGACCAGCGCATAACCCATGTGACCGATGGAGGAATAGGCCATCAGACGCTTGATGTTCTTCTGGCCGATTGCGGCAAAGGAGCCGAGCAGCATGGAAGCGATGGAGATGAAGACGACGATCTGCTGCCAGTCGGCAAAGACCGGCTGGAAAGCCTCGACGACGATACGAACGAGGATCGCCATGGCGCCGATCTTCGGTGCGGCAGACAGGAAGGCAGTGACCGGGGTCGGCGCGCCTTCATAAACGTCCGGCGTCCACATGTGGAACGGCACGGCGGAAATCTTGAACGCCAGACCGGCGAGAACGAAGACCAGACCGAAAACGAGGCCGAGCGAGCGGGTTTCCGACGCCAGAACCTGTGCGATTTCAGTAAAGCCGGTATTGCCGGTGAAGCCGTAAACCAGCGACATGCCGTAAAGCAGCATGCCCGAGGAGAGCGCACCAAGAACGAAATACTTCAGGCCCGCTTCCGTGGAGCGCAGGCTTTCGCGGTTGATGGCGCACACGACGTAAAGCGCCAGCGACTGCAGTTCCAGCGCCATGTAGAGCGAGATCAGGTTGTTGGCCGAGATCATCAGCAGGATGCCCAGCGTCGCAAGCACCAGCAGCACCGGATATTCGAAACGGCCGATCGGCTCGAAACGGCCCTGGCCAACGGCCAGGATCATGGCGGTGATGGAGCCGATCAGCGCCAGAACCTTCATGAAGTTGCCGAAGGCATCGGCGATGTAGACACCGCCGAAAGCCACGCCCGATGCGGGGGCGAAGATGATCCAGAGACCGACGACGAGCAGGAGGGCAACGGCAAGGCCGGTGACCGTCGTTGTCGACTTGTCGCCCGAGAAGACGCCAATCATGAGCAGCGCCAGCGCGCCGACCGCAAGGATCAGCTCGGGCGTCGCGATGTGCAGACTGGCAAAAAGGATTTCAGCGGTCATGTCCAACGGGTCCTGTCGTCAATTCATAGTGAGCGCAACATTTTGCGCCGCCTGCAATGCAGCCGTATAGTTGTTTACCAGAAGATCGACCGATGCGGCGGTGGCATCGAACACCGGTGCCGGATAGACGCCGAAGAAGATCGTCAGAGCAACCAGCGGATAAAGGATGACCTTTTCGCGGGTCGACAGATCGAGCATCGATTTCAGGCTTTCCTTCTCCAGCGCACCGAAGATCACGCGGCGGTAAAGCCACAGCGCGTAAGCGGCCGAGAGGATGACGCCGGTTGCCGCAAACAGTGCGACCAGCGTGTTGGCACGGAATACACCGATCAGCGTCAGGAACTCACCGACGAAGCCGGAGGTACCGGGCAGACCGACATTGGCCATGGTGAAGATCATGAAGGCCACGGCATATTTCGGCATGTTGTTCACGAGACCGCCATAGGCGGAAATCTCGCGGGTGTGCAATCGGTCATAGACCACGCCAACGCAGAGGAAGAGCGCGCCGGAGACAATGCCGTGCGACAGCATCTGGAAGATCGCGCCCTGCACGCCCTGAACATTGGCGGCGAAGATGCCCATGGTCACGTAACCCATGTGGGCGACGGAGGAATAGGCGATCAGCTTCTTGATGTCATCCTGCATCATCGCCACCAGCGAGGTGTAGATGATGGCGAGAACCGAGAGCGTGAAGACGAAGGGTGCGAAATAATCCGACGCCAGCGGGAACATGGCGAGCGAGAAACGGATGAAACCGTAACCGCCGAGCTTCAGCATCACACCGGCCAGAATGACCGAACCGGCGGTCGGTGCCTGAACGTGTGCATCCGGCAACCAGGTATGCACCGGCCACATCGGCATCTTGACCGAGAAGGCGGCAAAACAGGCGAGCCACAGCCAGGTCTGCAT
>JAGIAH010000003.1 GCA_017744915.1 Agrobacterium tumefaciens | reverse complement strand
AGCGCCGCCGCCCTCGTTCAGTGAGCGGACTTATAAATCCATCCCCTCAAACAAGTCAACACACATACCGTCAAAAAACTGACATTTTTATTAAGTGTTTGATATTTATAGGGAGTTTCGGAAAAACAGGCCGAGTGCGCCGGAACGGGCGGATTCTTTACCCGTTTTCGCGACACGCCAGATGGGGCCCCCTTTCATACTTCATCGCAAATGACCCGAGGGGAGCGAGAATTCGCCGGTAAGCCATTTGCCTGACCTTTACATATGGCTGTCAAAGCGCGGGGCCGTGCATTAGAAACGGCATATAGGACGCTCAACACCACCAGATCGCCGCAGGCCCTTCGCATGACCAGAATGCCCGTTCCCATAAAGACCGAACTGCCCGAACTTCCCGTCAGCGCCGTGCTGCGTGATATTGCCGAGGCGTTGGCCGTAGAGAAACGTGCAGTTCTTTCAGCGCCACCTGGGGCGGGCAAGACCACGCTCGTGCCGCTTCATCTCTTGCATGAGGCCTGGCGGGGCGACGGCAGGATCATTCTTCTCGAACCACGCCGGCTCGCGGCGCGGGCCGCGGCCGGACGCATGGCCGAACTGCTTCATGAGAATGTCGGTGAAACCGTCGGTTATCGCATGCGGCTCGACAACCGTATCTCCTCGAAAACCCGGATAGAGGTGGTGACCGAAGGTGTGTTTGCCCGGATGGTTCTGGACGACCCCGAGCTGACCGGCGTTTCCGCGGTGATTTTCGATGAGTTTCATGAGCGCTCGCTCGACGGTGATTTCGGGCTGGCGCTGGCGCTCGATGTACAGGCGGGGTTACGGGAGGATCTGCGCATCCTCGTTATGTCCGCCACGCTCGATGTGGAGCGTATCAGCGCGCTGATGGGCGACGCTCCTGTGATTCAGAGCCTTGGCCGCACATTCCCGATCGACATCCGATATGAAGAGCGCTGGCAGGGTGTCCACGTCGATGAGAAAGTCGCCAAGGCGATTACCGAAGCCCACGCAGCCGAGACGGGTTCGATTCTGGCCTTCCTGCCCGGACAGGCGGAGATTACCCGCACAGCCTCGCGGCTGGAGGGACGTTTTCCCGGCGATACGGATATTATCCCGCTTTACGGCAACCTGTCGCAAAAGGAGCAGGATGCGGCAATCAAGCCGGCACCGGCCGGACGGCGCAAGATCGTGCTTGCCACCTCGATTGCCGAAACCTCCATTACCATCGATGGCGTGCGGGTGGTGATCGATAGCGGATTGCAGCGATTGCCGGTCTTTGAACCGGCGACCGGCATCACCAGGCTGGAGACCGTGCGGGTGTCGCGGGCTTCCGCCGACCAGAGGGCCGGCCGCGCCGGGCGAACGGAACCCGGCGTTGCGGTCCGTCTGTGGCATCAGGGGCAGACGGCGGCGCTCAACGCCTTTACACCACCGCAAATTCTGGCGAGCGATCTTGCCGGTCTCGCCCTCGATCTCGCCCATTGGGGCGTTCACGACCCTTCCGCACTCGCATTTCTCGATACGCCACCCGAAGCCGCCCTGAAAGAATCGGTGACGCTTCTCAAAAACCTCGGTGCCCTCGATGACAGCGGCGGGCTGACGCGACAGGGCCATCTGATGCGCGGCCTTTCACTGCCGCCACGACTTGCGGCCATGGTGATTGCCTCGGCGAGCGAAGGTGCCGGGAAAAAAGCGGCGACGCTTGCCGTCATGCTGACGGAACAGGGGCTGGGCGGCAATGATATCGATCTCGATGAAAGGCTGCGGCGCTTTCTTTCCGACAGGAGTGAGAGGGCGCAGGCAGCACGCAAGCTGGCATCGAGGCTGCTCGATGCGATCGGCGACAAAACCGCAGCAGCCGAGGTGCCGAGCGAGGCAGGCCCATTGCTACTGCATGCCTATCCGGACAGGATTGCGCTTCAACGCGGGGCGCGGGGCCGTTACGTGATGGCCAATGGGCGCGGCGCGGAGCTTGCCGAGACCGAGCGGCTGGCGGCGAGCAAAATGCTTGTCGTCGCCGATATTACCGGACGGGCGGCACAGCCGCGCATCCTTGCGGCGGCTGGCATCGAAAGGGCCGATATAGAAGAGCGGATGCCGCACCTTATTATTCAGCAGGAACAGTTGCTGTTCGACAAGGCGAGCGGTCAGGCGCGGGCGCGGAAGGTGACCCGCCTTGGTGCGATCATTCTTGACGAGACACCCCTGCCCCGACCCGAGGGTGAACAGGCGGCGCAGGCGCTTGCCAATGGCATTCGCGAATTCGGCATCGATATGCTTCCCTTCTCGAAAGAAACCCTGCAGCTGCGTGACAGGATCGGCTTTCTGAACGCCAGCATCGGCGAGCAGTGGCCTGACGTGAGCGATGCGGCGCTGCTTTCACGGCTCGCGGAATGGTTCGTTCCTTTCCAGCATGGCGCCCGTAGCCTGCAGGATATCCGGCCCGGCAGCCTCTCCGAAGGAATCCTGTCGCTGGTGCCGCATGAGGTGGCGCGTGATCTCGGCCGGCTGGCACCGACACATTTCGAAGCACCGACGGGCCAGCGGCACCCCATTCGCTACGATGCCAGCGAACCGACGCTTTCCATTCGCGTACAGGAGCTTTTCGGGCTGAAGGCCCACCCTGCCATTGCGCAGGGGCGGTTGCCGCTCCTCCTGGAATTGACCTCGCCGGCGCACAGGCCGATACAGACGACACGCGATCTTCCCGGCTTCTGGGCGGGTTCGTGGAAGGATGTGCGGGCGGATATGCGCGGGCGCTATCCGCGCCATCCCTGGCCGGAGGATCCCGCCTCGGCCCTGCCGACCAGCCGTGCGAAACCGCGCGGAACATGACGATGATAAAAAGGGTAAAGGAGAAGACGGTGGCTGGCCATCCGATCGAAACCACGAGGCTTGGCCGCGCCAGCCGCAGGATAAGATTACAGACCATCATCTGGCTGCGCTGGCTGGCGGTGGCCGGACAGACGGCGACGATCCTGTTCGTCGCTTTCGGGCTGAATTTCCCCCTGCCACTTCTCGCCTGCGGGCTTCTCATCGCGGCGCTGGCACTTGCCAATCTGTTTCTCACCGCCCGCTTTCCCTCCACCTATCGTCTGGAGCCCTGGGAAGCGACATTGCTTCTCGCCTTCGACCTGCTGCAACTGACGGCGCTGATCTATATTACCGGCGGTCTTTCCAATCCCTTCGCGCCGCTGATCTGCGTGCAGGTCATCATCGCCTTTGCCTCGCAGCCGCTTCGGCATTCGCTCATCCTGCTCGGCTTTGCCGTCATCTGCTCGACGGCGATCGCCTTTTCGCCCTTTCCTGTTCCCTGGTATCCGGACGAGGTTTTGCCGATCCAGCTTCTGCTGCATGTCGGCACCTGGGTCGCGATCATCGCCACCACCTCTTTCGCCGCCTTTTACGCCTATCGCGTCTCGCATGAGGCCAATCAGCTGGCCGACGCACTGGCGGCAACCGAACTGGTGCTGGAGCGGGAAAAGCACCTTTCCCAGCTCGACGGGCTGGCGGCCGCTGCGGCACATGAGCTGGGCACGCCGCTTGCGACAATCAGCGTTGTCGCCAAGGAAATGGAGCGGGAACTCGGGCATGATGAGAAATACGGCGAAGACATAGCGCTGCTGCGCAGCCAGAGCGAAAGATGCCGCGATATTCTGCGCCGGCTCACCTCGCTTTCCGCCGACAATGAGGAGCATATGCGCCGCCTGCCGCTTTCCTCGCTGATCGAGGAGGTGATGGCGCCACATCGGGAATTCGGCATTCGCCTGGAACTCGTCGAAAAGAACGATCGCGCCGAGGAGCCGGTCGGCATCCGCAATGCCGGCATTATCTACGGGCTGGGCAATCTCATCGAAAATGCCGTGGATTATGCGCGGGAAAAGGTGACCGTGACCGTCGGCCACGATCAGCAGAATGTCACCGTTCTCATCGAGGACGACGGGCCGGGTTATGCCCATGACGTGCTGGCCCGCATCGGCGAGCCCTATGTGACCGAACGTCACAACGATATGCGCGCCGGCGGGCTCGGACTTGGACTTTTCATCGCCAAGACCCTGCTGGAGCGATCCGGCGCAGCCGTCACCTTCCAGAACCGAGGCTCGAGCGAAACCGGGGCGCGGGTCACAATCGTCTGGCCTCGGGCGCTGATGGACGATAAAAGAAACCGTTGACTTTACCATCCACGTTGAAGCGGCGATAAGAAGAAGAAAAGCAAGCCGACGAAGTTGCCGGAAGGCCGGAAACATGAAGACAGAAGACCAGACCCCATCCACCACCGTACCGGTGGACGATATCGACCCGATCGGACCCGACAGATCGCTGCTGATCGTCGATGATGACGGCCCGTTTCTGCGCCGGCTTGCCCGGGCCATGGAAACACGCGGCTTTGCCGTCGATACAGCCGAGACGGTGAGCGACGGCATTGCCCGCTCCAAAGCCGCGCCGCCGAAATATGCGGTGGTCGATCTCAGACTTGCGGATGGCAACGGGCTGGAGGTGATCGAAGCGATCCGGCAGAACCGGGACGATACGCAGATCGTCGTCCTGACCGGCTATGGCAATATTGCCACCGCGGTGACTGCCGTGAAGCTTGGGGCGCTGGATTATCTCGCCAAACCCGCCGATGCGGACGATGTCTTTAATGCGCTGACGCAGCGCAAGGGCGAAAAGACCGAAGTTCCCGAAAACCCCATGTCGGCCGACCGGGTGCGATGGGAGCATATTCAGCGGGTTTATGAAATGTGCGAGCGCAACGTTTCGGAAACAGCCCGCCGGCTCAACATGCATCGCCGCACCCTGCAGCGCATTCTCGCAAAGCGCGCGCCCAAGTAACGGCAGTTACTCTCCGAAACTGCGCCCGGTGGTCCATTCCGCCAACATCAGCCGGGTCGCAGCGGTTCTCGAAAAATCCAACATCACCGATTTGCGGGTCGCCGGCGGCAATTTATGTTCCGGCGCATCGCGCAGCATATGGGCGCCATATCCATCCGACAGGATCAGCCCGCATTCCTCGGGGAATATGTCCGTTGGCACTTCCGGATGAGTGGCGAAAAACAGCCGGTCGCAATGCAGGCGATAATCCGGCCATTTGCGGTCGACACGGAAATCCTCGATCGAGGATTTGATTTCGATGATCCAGATTTCGCCTTTGGCCGACAGGCTGATGAGATCGGCCCTGCGCCCGCTTGCGAGCGGCAGTTCCGGCAGAACCGAATGGCGCATCTCATGCAACAGCACCTGCACGCCGCGCCGCACCAGCATCGCCTTGTCCGACTGGCGGCCGTCTATTAACGGATTATTGTTGGTAACGGAAAGAATAGTCATGGATAAAGGCTGCTGAAGCGTTTGGCCTATTGTTGCAAAAAGGCAATCAACCGGCAATTTTAAATGCACGACCGTTTCGCGGCGGCGCAACGGCTTGCCAAGAGCGGCTGAATGGAAAATAACCGATTTATCCAATTAAGCCTACTCCTTCGCACAATTTGGCGAATTTTCCGCGAGAACGACATGCGCATCCGTACCCCATTGACCGCACTCGGTCTGACGGCAGCACTGGCACTGGCCGGCTGCGCCGAAACTACATCCCAATCCTCCGCTCCGACCTCCGGCAAGATCGCAGCGTCAGTACCGGTTGCTGACCCCGTTCCGGCGAAGGTCGAAACGGTCCAGATTTTCAACGATGTCTACGGTCCCGTAACCGATGCGGGTTATGCGCTGCCGGCCATTCCGATCAATCGCGTGAATGAGAAGTATCGTCGCCAGATCGTCGAATTCCAGACGTCCGAACGCGCCGGCACCATCATCGTCAATACGCGTGAGCGTTACCTTTATTATATTCTCTCCGGCAACCGCGCTGTGCGTTACGGCATCGGCGTCGGCAAGGCTGGCTTCGCATGGGCCGGTGAAGCCTATGTGGCCTGGAAGCAGGAATGGCCGATGTGGCATCCGCCGAAGGAAATGGCGGACCGCAAGCCGGAAGTTGCGAAGTATGTCGAGGCCGGCATGGGCCCGGGCCTCAGCAACCCGCTTGGCGCACGCGCCATGTATCTCTTCAACGAAAAGGGACAGGACACGCTGTTCCGCATCCATGGTTCGCCCGAATGGGCTTCGATCGGCACCGCTGCCTCTTCCGGCTGCATCCGCATGATCAACCAGGACGTCATTGATCTCTACAGCCGTGTCCGTCCCGGCCGCAGCACCAAGGTCGTCGTGATCCAGTAAGGGTTACACCAAATCAAGAAAAAGCCGCCGAGGATTTTCCCGGCGGCTTTTTTGTTTATGGAAATACTGGGCGGCGGCTTCACGCCGCCTGTTTCGCTTTCAGTTCCAGACGACGGCGGTGCAGAACCGGCTCTGTATAGCCATTCGGCTGTTCACGCCCCTTCAGCACCAGCTCGACAGCGGCCTGGAAAGCCACCGATCCGTCGAAATTGGAGGCCATCGGCAGATAGGCCGTATCACCGGCATTCTGCGTGTCCACCACGGCGGCCATGCGCTTCATGGTCTCGATGATCTGAGCCTCTGTCACCACGCCATGGCGCAGCCAGTTCGCCATGTGCTGCGCGGAAATGCGCAATGTGGCGCGGTCTTCCATAAGGCCGATATTATTGATGTCCGGCACCTTGGAGCAACCGACGCCCTGATCGACCCAGCGCACGACATAACCAAGAATGCCCTGGGCATTATTGTCGAGCTCACGCTGGATTTCCTCCGGCGTCCAGTTGGGGCGCGGCGCGACCGGCACCGACAGAATATCGGAAAGCTTTGCGCGACCGCGGCTTTTCAACCCTTCCTGAACGGCAGCGACATCGACCTTGTGATAATGCGTCGCATGCAGCGTCGCCGCCGTCGGCGAAGGCACCCAGGCGGTGTTGGCGCCGGCTTTCGGATGGGCGATCTTCTGCTCCAGCATGGCCGCCATCAGATCCGGCATGGCCCACATGCCCTTGCCTATCTGCGCATGGCCGGAAAGGCCGCATTCGAGGCCGATATCGACGTTCCAGTTTTCATAAGCCGCGATCCAGGCGGCCTGCTTCATGTCGCCCTTACGGATCATCGGGCCCGCTTCCATCGAGGTGTGGATTTCGTCGCCGGTGCGATCAAGGAAGCCGGTATTGATAAAGACAACGCGATCCTTCGCGGCACGAATGCTTTCCTTGAGGTTGACCGTGGTGCGGCGTTCCTCATCCATGATGCCCATCTTCATGGTGTTCGGCGCCATGCCCACAAGCTTTTCGACCCGGGTGAAAATCTCGTTGGCGAAGGCGACTTCCTCCGGCCCGTGCATCTTCGGCTTGACCACGTACATGGAGCCGGCGCGCGAGTTCTGACGCCGTCCGGACGGGCCGACATCGTAAAGCGCAATGAGCGCCGTGACGACGGCATCCATGATGCCTTCCGGCACCTCGCGGCCATCGCGGTCGAGGATGGCCGGATTGGTCATGAGATGACCGACATTGCGCACCAGCATCAAGGAACGGCCCGGCAGCGTGAGCGCGGAACCATTGGGCGCGGTATAATAACGATCCGGGTTAAGGCGGCGGATGAAGGTCTTGCCGCTCTTGGCAACCTCTTCCGTCAGATCGCCGCGCATCAGGCCAAGCCAGTTGCCATAGACCAGCACCTTGTCTTCCGCATCGACGGCAGCAACCGAATCCTCGCAATCCATGATGGTCGTCAGCGCCGATTCAAGAATGACATCGGAGATGCCCGCCTTGTCGCCCTTGCCGATTTCGGTCGAGGGATCGATGACGATCTCGGTGTGCAGGCCATTCTTGCCGAGCAGGATCGTTGCGGGATTTTCCGCTTCGCCGCTGAAGCCTTTGAATTGTGTTGCATCCGTGAGGCCGGTCGTGGCGTCACCGACTGCAAGATGCAGCAGACCGTCAGCGATCTTGAAGCCTGTCACGTCGGACCAGCTTCCGCTTTCGAGCGGAGCGGATTCATCGAGGAAATTGCGCGCCCAGGCAATGACCTTTTCACCACGCTTCGGATTGTAACCCCTGCCCTTTTCCGCCCCATCGGCATCGGAAATGGCATCCGTGCCGTAAAGCGCATCATAAAGCGAACCCCAGCGGGCATTGGCGGCGTTCAGCGCATAACGCGCATTCATGACGGGAACGACGAGCTGCGGACCGGCGACGGCGGCAATTTCCGGATCGACATTGTCGGTTTCCACCTTGAAGCCGGGACCTTCCGGCAGCAGATAACCGATTTCCTTCAGGAAGGTCTCATAAGCGTCAAAATCCGAGGGAGCGCCGTTCTGCTGGTACCAGCCATCGATTTTTTCCTGCAGCGCATCGCGCTTTGCAAGCAACTCACGGTTCTTCGGGGAAAGCTCATGGACGATGGCCGAGAAACCTTCAAAGAAGGCCTCGCTGTCCAGACCCGTGCCCGGCAGCACCTCGTCCGTCAAAAAGGCATACAGCCTGTCATCGATGGAAAGACCGAATTTATCCGTGCGGCTCACATGCGCCTCCTTATATTCTGAAGGCACAGATTGGACGCTGAGACGGTCGCTCGTCAATTGCGGCAGGCAGCCAAATATTATTTCCGTTTTGGAAATAATGCGGCCGATAGTCGTCTTTTTCTACAAAAGCGCCTGCAGATCCTTGATGCGGTCATTCACCAGCCAGCCGTAATAATTCTCTTCCGGCAACAGGGGCTGCTCGCCTGCGGCGCGCTGGCGGTTCTTCTGGGCAAGAGCGGCAGCACGCTGCTGCGAACCGCCGACATTATAAAGCGTGGAGGTGACACCCGGATTTTTCGAAATATCCATGTCGGCAATCGACCGGTAATCATCGATCGACTTGCGGATGGAGGCAGCCATGAAGGCAAGCGAATGGTCCGGATCCATGATCGCGGTATAGACGGCGCCCGCATCGTTCTCATCCAGCTTCTCGTAGCCGGAGGTTCTCGACACCATGTCAGACAACATCAAAGCCGTCAGCGGGTTAATCTGGCCGAGACCGAAGGTCTGCCCGGCATAAAAGGGCTGGAAGAAGACGGCGCTGAAACGGTTGTTCGGATAGGCCACACTATCGACGGTCTTGCCGCGGAAACTGTCTTCCCAGACATCTTCACGGCAGTTCCAGAGGCTGTAGGAATCCTTCTTCGACTGGCATTTGGCAAATTGCGAATGGGTCAGAAACTGCGCGATGGTTTCGTCCTTGTAGCCGAAACGGAAGCTGTTGCCGGCATAGGAGGCCGCCTTGACGTAATAGGATTGAAGCCGGTCATAGGCGTCGACATTATAGGTGTGCTCGCCGACGATCGCGCCGATCATGTGGATCGGATCGATACCATAACGTCCGGCCGTCGACTTGATCTTGGCGATCAGCGCCTTGTCGGACGACAAAAGGTCAATGACCTTCTGGTACTTGCGTTCGAAGGAGGTATTGGACGCCTTGGTTCTTTTTGCGGAGGCGCCGGGAACGCCCGGCTGTTCGGCATTGCGGTTGCCCGGTGGGACGATGGTCGCGGCCGCGGTATAAGAAGACGAAACGGCGGAAACCGCCAGAGCCACGGCAAATGCCAGAAGAGTTTTGCGCACGAGCGACTGCCTTTTCTCGAGCCGGCCATTACCGGCATGACAAGCGGGAAAACCGGATCAATTCCACGAAAGCGGTTCCAACCGGAATGCAGCCCTTCCCATAAACAAAATGCGGGCTGAATGCGAGATGAGGCAGATAAAATAAAAGAGTGCGGCAAATATGGCCGCACTCTTCTTTTGTCGATCTCCGAAACTCTCAGAGAATATAGCGGGACAGATCCGTGTCGGCAGCAAGATCGCCGACATGTTTGCGGACATATTCCTGATCGATCTTGACGGCCGAGCCGCCACGATCCGGGGCGTTGAAGGAGATCTCGTCGAGAACGCGCTCCATCACGGTCTGCAGGCGGCGCGCACCGATATTTTCGACCGACGAATTGAGATGAACGGCCACATCGGCCAGCGCATCGATTGCATCATCGGTGAAATCGAGGTCCAGTTCTTCCGTCGCCATCAGCGCCTTGTACTGGCGAATGAGGCTTGCTTCCGTCTCTGTCAGGATACGGCGGAAATCCTCCTTCGTCAGCGGCTTCAGCTCGACGCGGATCGGCAGACGGCCCTGGAGTTCCGGCAGGAGATCCGACGGCTTCGCCACGTGGAAGGCGCCCGATGCGATGAAGAGGACGTGGTCGGTCTTCACCGGTCCGTATTTCGTTGAAACCGTTGTGCCTTCAACGAGCGGCAGCAAATCGCGCTGCACGCCTTCTCGCGAGACACCCGCACCCATGCCGCCATCGCGAGCGGCGATCTTGTCGATCTCATCGAGGAAGACGATGCCGTCATTTTCGACCGACTTCACCGCTTCGCGCTGGATCATTTCATTGTCGAGCAGCTTGTCGGATTCGTCGCGGATGAGATCGGCATAGGATTTCGACACCGTGGTCCGCACCTTCTTGGTGCGTCCACCCATGGCCTTGCCGAACATTTCCGACAGGTTCAGCACGCCGATATTGGCGCCCGGCATGCCGGGAATTTCGAAACCGGGCATACCGGAGCCGCTATCCGCCACTTCGATGTCGATTTCCTTGTCGTCCAGCTCGCCATCGCGCAGTTTCTTGCGGAAACTTTCACGCGTGCCGGGCGAAGCGGTTGCGCCAACCAGCGCATCCAGCACCCGCTCTTCTGCGCTCTGATGGGCCTTGGCCTGCACTTCGGCGCGCTTCTTTTCACGCACGAGGCCGATGCCGATCTCGACCAGATCGCGGATGATCTGCTCGACATCGCGGCCGACATAACCGACTTCGGTGAATTTTGTCGCTTCCACCTTGATGAAGGGCGCGCCGGCCAGCTTGGCGAGGCGACGGGAAATCTCCGTCTTGCCGACACCGGTCGGCCCGATCATCAGAATGTTCTTGGGCATGACTTCGTCGCGCAGGCTCTCATCGAGCTGCTGGCGGCGCCAGCGGTTACGCAGCGCAATCGCGACCGCACGCTTGGCCTCATGCTGGCCGATGATGAAGCGGTCGAGTTCCGAGACGATTTCCCGGGGAGAAAAAGTGGTCATTCTATCCTCTCGGCTTTCCTGTTCCGACCGGCCATTCCGGCCCGGCCCACAGGACCCATTGGTGAGAAAATTAGCTTACTCGGCGTCGAGCGTTTCGACGACGAGATTGTGGTTGGTGTAAACGCAGATATCGGCGGCAATATCGAGCGACTGGCGCGCCACCTCTTCGGCCGACTTGTCCGTATCCATCATGGCGCGGGCAGCGGCGAAGGCATAATTGCCACCGGAGCCGATGGCGATCGCACCGTGTTCCGGCTCCAGCACATCACCATTGCCGGTAATGGCGAGCGTGGTCGATTTATCGGCCACCAGCATCATGGCTTCAAGATTGCGCAGATATTTGTCCGTGCGCCAGTCCTTCGCAAGCTCGACCGCGGCACGCATGAGCTGGCCCGGATATTGCTCAAGCTTCTTTTCGAGACGGTCGAGCAGCGTGAAGGCATCCGCCGTCGCACCGGCAAAACCGGCAATCACTTCACCCTTGCCGATGCGGCGAACCTTGCGGGCATTGCCCTTCATGACGGTCTGGCCGAGGCTTACCTGCCCGTCGCCAGCCATGACGACCTTGCCGCCCTTTCTGACTGTAATAATTGTTGTCATCAAACACCTGTCTGCCCTCACGGGCCTGGGGTTAACGGGCCGGATACGGCCCTCTCGGGTTCTATGTAAGTTTGCTTTTCGCGATTGCAATCTTCGGGACGACAGGCTGTTTTCGACTTGTCATGCAAGACGATGGAACAACTGGATATTTGTGTCCCGTGCTGATAAGGAACGGCAACATTTTCACGGAGCGGCCAAAATGGCAGAACGTAAAGGCGAGATTATCCGCAAGACCAACGAAACCGCGGTTTCGGTGCGCGTGGATATCGACGGCACCGGCAAGTCGAAAATTTCCACCGGCGTGGGATTTTTCGACCATATGCTGGACCAGCTGAGCCGCCATTCGCTGATCGACATGGACATCGAGGTTCAGGGCGACCTGCATATCGACGACCACCATACCGTGGAAGATACCGGCATCGCCATCGGCCAAGCCATTGCCAAGGCGCTCGGCGACCGCCGCGGCATTACCCGTTACGCTTCGCTCGATCTGGCCATGGACGAAACGATGACCAAGGCTGCCGTCGATATTTCCGGCCGGCCTTTCCTTGTCTGGAACGTCAATTTTTCCGCGCCGAAGATCGGCACCTTTGATACCGAGCTGGTGCGTGAGTTCTTCCAGGCGCTCGCCCAGAATGCCGGCATCACGCTGCATATCCTGAACCATTACGGCGCCAACAACCATCATATCGCCGAAACATGCTTCAAGGCCGTTGCCCGCGTTCTTCGCACGGCAACCGAGATCGACCCCCGGCAGGCAGGCCGCGTTCCCTCCACGAAGGGCATGCTGGCTTGACGCCAAAGCTGTCAGGAAGCCCATGACAAGCTATCTCGTTCTGGAAGCCCCCAACGGGCCGGACAGGGACCACAAGACGACCCGCTTCATCGCAGACCGTTTCGTCTGGCTGGCCCTGATTGCGCCCTGGTTATGGCTCGCCGTCAATCGGCTGTGGCTGGCGACCGCGCTCGTTGTCATCGCACTCGTTCTGGCCGGACAGGTCTCGACGTTAGCCGGATTCGAACCCGTCGGCATTCTCTGCGGTTTCGCCATCGCCCTCGTCACGGCGCTGGAGGGACGCGATTTTCTCGTCCGGCACCTGATCCGCAAAGGCTGGACGCTGACATCCATCGTTTCCGCCCCTGATCTTTCGAGTGCGGAAGACATATATTTCTCCAGTCTCTCCGAAATCGCAGAAGCGGCGGAACAGCTGTCGCAGCCGGTCTGGACCACTTCGCCGCAAAAGAGCGGCGGCAAAAACTTCGTCAACGATCCCGCCGGATCGTTTCTTTTCGACTTGAATGGAAGGCGCTGACATGCGTGTCGCGATTATCGACTACGGTTCGGGCAATCTGCGTTCGGCCACCAAAGCTTTCGAGCGTGCCGCCCGCGAGGCCGGCATCAATGCAACCATCGACCTGACCGACAAGCCGGATCACGTCGCCTCGGCAGACCGCATCGTCCTGCCGGGCGTCGGCGCCTACGCGGATTGCCGTGCGGGCCTCGATGCCGTTTCCGGCATGCATGAGGCGCTCATCGAAGCCGTCGAGAAAAAAGCGCACCCCTTCCTCGGCATCTGCGTCGGCATGCAGCTCATGTCCTCGCGCGGGCTGGAAAAGACCGTCAGCACCGGGCTTGGCTGGATCGAAGGTGACGTCGTGGAAATGACGCCATCCGATCCCAGCCTCAAGATCCCGCAGATCGGCTGGAACACGCTGGAAATTCGCCACGCCCACCCGCTGTTCGACGGCATCAAGACCGGCGCGGACGGATTGCACGCCTATTTCGTGCATTCCTATCATCTGGCGGCCAAGCACTCGACGGATGTCATCGCCACCACCAATTATGGTGGCGCGATGACGGCTTTCGTCGGTCGCGACAATATGGCGGGCGCGCAGTTCCACCCGGAAAAAAGCCAGACGCTCGGCCTTGCCCTGATTTCCAATTTCCTGCGCTGGAAGCCCTGACATGATTCTTTTTCCCGCAATCGATCTCAAAGACGGTGAGTGCGTTCGCCTGAAACTCGGCGATATGGACCAGGCCACCGTCTACAATACAGACCCCGGCGCGCAGGCGAAAGCCTTTGAGGATCAGGGGTTCGAATGGCTGCATGTCGTTGATCTCAACGGCGCCTTTGCCGGTGAGACAGTCAATGGCGCGGCGGTTGATGCCATTCTGAAGGCGACGAAAAACCCGGTGCAGCTGGGCGGCGGCATCCGCACGCTCGATCATATCGAGGCGTGGCTGAGCCGCGGTCTTGCCCGTGTCATTCTCGGCACCGTGGCGGTGCGCGATCCGGTTCTGGTCATTGAAGCCTGCAAGCGTTTCCCCGGCCAGGTCGCCGTCGGCATCGATGCCAAGGGCGGCAAGGTTGCCGTGGAAGGCTGGGCGGAAGCATCCGAACTTGGCGTCATCGAGCTCGCCAAACGCTTTGAAGGTGCAGGCGTTGCCGCCATCATCTATACCGATATCGATCGTGACGGCATTCTGGCCGGTATCAACTGGGCCTCGACGCTGGAACTGGCGGACGCCGTCTCCATCCCGGTCATCGCCTCCGGCGGCCTTGCCTCCATCGACGACATCAAGCGCATGCTGCAGCCGGATGCCGCCAAGCTCGAGGGTGCGATTTCGGGCCGCGCGCTGTATGACGGGCGTATCGACCCCGCCGAGGCGCTTGCCCTCATCAAGGCCGCAAAGGAGATAAACGCATGACCCTCAAAGCCCGCGTTATTCCCTGTCTCGATGTGAAAGACGGCCGTGTCGTCAAGGGTGTGAACTTCGTCGACCTCATCGATGCCGGTGACCCCGTCGAGGCGGCAAAAGCCTATGATGCGGCGGGAGCGGACGAACTCTGCTTCCTGGACATCACAGCCTCCTCGGACAATCGCGACACGATCTTCGATGTCGTCTCGCGCACCGCCGACCACTGCTTCATGCCGCTTACCGTCGGTGGCGGGGTCCGCAGCGTCGCGGATATTCGCAAGCTGCTCCTTTGCGGAGCCGACAAGGTTTCGATCAATTCCGCAGCGGTCAAGGATCCCGACTTCGTTGCGCAGGCGGCCGATAAGTTCGGCAACCAGTGCATCGTCGTCTCCATTGATGCCAAACGGGTTTCGAAGGACGGCGAAGAAGGCCGCTGGGAAATCTTCACCCATGGCGGGCGCCAGCCGACGGGCATCGATGCCGTGGAATTCGCCATCAGGATGGTCGAACGCGGCGCCGGCGAATTGCTCGTCACCTCCATGGACCGCGACGGCACCAAGAGCGGTTACGATATCGGCCTGACCCGCACCATTGCCGATCAGGTTCGCGTGCCCGTCATTGCATCTGGCGGCGTTGGCACGCTGGACGATCTGGTGGCGGGCGTTCGTGATGGCCACGCAACTGCGGTGCTTGCCGCCTCCATCTTCCACTTCGGCACCTATTCGATCGGTGAAGCCAAGAGTTACATGGCCGAACATGGCATCGCCATGCGTCTCGACTGATTGCAGGATTTCCCATGAGCGCATTTTCCCTTTCCGATCTGGAACGCATCGTCGCGACCCGTGCCGCTGCCTCTCCTGACGAATCCTGGACGGCCAAGCTGGTTGCGGCTGGCCAGGAGCGTGCGGCAAAAAAACTCGGCGAAGAGGCGGTGGAAACCGTCATCGCGGCGATTGCGAAGGATCGCGACGGAGTGAAAAACGAAGCCGCCGACCTGCTCTACCATCTGCTGGTGGTACTGAAGATTGCCGACATTCCCTTGAGCGAGGTTCTTGCCGAACTGGAGCGTCGGACCGGGCAAACCGGTCTTGCGGAAAAGGCGGCGAGGCCTAACTCATGAAGGTCGAGGCAGGCAGCGGGGAGAGAGGCATGCCAAGCACACTCGATCATTTCCGACCGGATGAATATTCGCCCTACCACTTCTTCAGTTCGGAAGAATGGGCGAAATTC
Source organism: Agrobacterium tumefaciens (assembly GCA_017744915.1). GTDB lineage: Bacteria > Pseudomonadota > Alphaproteobacteria > Rhizobiales > Rhizobiaceae > Agrobacterium > Agrobacterium tumefaciens_I. Next base: position 261,020 of record JAGIAH010000003.1, on the reverse strand, counting down.
CGCGCCGATACGCCACTGACGCTTTCCGCCGACGAGGTCAAACGTCTGCGCTCGCTGGACGACCCGATCGATCTGGACGAGGTGCGGCGCATCTATCTGTCGCTATCGCGCCTGCTCTCCTCCCATGTCGAGGCCTCGCAGCTGCTGTTCGAACAGCGCAACCGCTTCCTCAACATGGCGGATGTCAACAAGACGCCCTTCGTTATCGGCATTGCCGGCTCGGTCGCCGTCGGAAAATCGACGACGGCACGTATCCTGAAGGAGCTTCTCGCCCGCTGGCCCTCCAGCCCGAAGGTCGATCTCATCACCACAGACGGTTTTCTTTATCCGAACGAGGTTCTGCGGCGGGAAAACCTGATGGAGCGCAAGGGCTTTCCGGAAAGCTACGATATTGGCGCACTGCTGCGTTTCCTTTCGGCGATCAAGGCGGGCCAGCCTAATGTCAAGGCACCACGTTATTCGCACCTGACCTATGACGTTCTGCCGAACGAATTCACCGTCATCGACCAGCCGGATATTCTGATCTTTGAAGGCATCAACGTGCTGCAATCACGCGACCTGCCGGCGGGCGGGCGGATCGTGCCGATCGTTTCCGACTTTTTTGATTTCTCGATCTATATCGACGCCGATGAAGGCCTCATTCACAACTGGTATGTGAACCGGTTCATGAATCTGAGAAAAACCGCCTTCCGCGATCCCAATTCGTTCTTCAACCGTTATGCGTCGATCAGCGAAGAGGCAGCGCTCAGCATTGCCGAAGGCCTCTGGCAGAATATCAACCTGAAGAACCTGCGCCAGAACATCGTGCCGACGCGCCCGCGCGCCGATCTTATTCTGCGCAAGGGCAAGAACCACCTGATCGACACGGTGGCGCTTCGCAAGCTGTAAAGATGCCGCGCATGGCGGCATCTCCAGTGGTTAAGACCCGTTATTAGGCAAGGTCAGGAATACGCAGAACCTGGCCTGGATAAATCTTGTCGGGATGGGTCAGCATCGGCTTGTTGGCTTCGAAGATGATATTGTTCTTCGCGCCATTGGCCTTGCCATATTGGGCTTCCGCAATCTTCCAGAGATTGTCGCCCTTCTTGACGGTGTAGAAGACGGGTTCCTTTGCCGGCGCTTCGGCCACCGTCAGCTCGCCGGCCTCGACCTTGGAAATGCCGAGCGTATTGCCGACCGCAATCACCGCCTTTTCGAAAATCGACTGATCGGCCACTTCGCCCTTCAGGACGACCTTGTCGTCCACCACCTCGACCTGAACCTTGTCCGTGCCGAGATCGTGGGAAGCGAGCTCCTTCTTGACCGCTTCGACATCAGGAGCATCATCGCCGCCGATACCAAGCTTCTTTCCCGCTTCCTTGATGAAATTGAACAGACCCATAGCACCCTCCTTGGTTGTAGGGAGGCTTACCAGACGATATTTGAAGCTCTATGACAAGGGCGAAACATTCGCCACCTCGCCGGGGCCTAATCGCCCGAGGGCTTGCCGCGCATTTTCTTGATATCGGAGCGACCGGACTTTGCCTTGAGGCGGCGCTCCACGGAACCCTTGGTGGGCTTGGTGGCCTTGCGCACCGGCGGCGGCGGAGCGGCGGCTTCGAGGATCAGCTCCTTCAGCCGCTCGCGCGCATCTTCTCTATTGCGCTCCTGGCTGCGAAACCGGCTCGCCTCGATCATCAGCACGCCGTCCTTCGAAACGCGCCGGCCACCGAGACGCAACGCATTGGCCTTCACCCGGTCCGGGAGGGACGGTGAATTGGCAATATCGAAAAACAGCTGAACCGCGGTCGAGACCTTGTTGACGTTCTGGCCACCCGGCCCGCCGGCCAGCACGAATTGCTCCGTCAGCTCCCAGCCGGCAATGGTGATACGGTTGCTGACGTAAAGCGGGTCGCTGGCCATGATCTTTCTCCGCGCCGGTGATGCCACAGATCGCAAAAAATGAAAACAGCGGAGAAAACGAAAGAACCCGGCAAAAAGAAACCCGGCACTGGGCCGGGTTCCCTCCTCCTCACAAATGAGGCTTTATTCATTCAGCCGCAAGCAGAAGGCCCGGAGCTGCGTCACGAACCTTGCTGTCGACGTGATCTTCGAACTTGGTGAAGTTCGAAACGAACATCGACACCAGCTTCTTCGCCTGCGCGTCATAAGCTGCGCCATCGGCCCAGGTGGAACGTGGATCAAGGATTGCGCTGTCGACACCGTCGAGCGACAGCGGCACGGCGAAACCGAAATTCGCATCGGTGCGGAATTCCGCATTCTTCAGGTCGCCGGTCAGGGCTGCGGTCAGAAGCGCGCGCGTCGCCTTGATGGGCATGCGCTTGCCGATGCCGTAAGCACCACCGGTCCAGCCGGTGTTGACCAGCCAGCAATCCACGCCGTGCTTGCTGATCAGCTCGCGCAGCAGGTTGCCGTATTCCGCCGGATGGCGCGGCATGAAGGGTGCGCCGAAGCAGGTGGAGAAGGTGGCTTCCGGCTCGGTCACTCCCTTTTCCGTGCCGGCAACCTTTGCGGTGTAACCGGAGAGGAAGTGGTACATGGCCTGTTCCGGCGTCAGACGCGCGATCGGCGGCAGCACGCCGAAGGCATCCGCCGTCAGCATGATGATCGTCTTCGGATGGCCGGCAATGCCCGTTTCCGATGCATTCGGAATGAAGTGCAGCGGATAGGCACTGCGGGTGTTTTCCGTCAGCGAATTATCGTTGAAGTCGGGAACGCGGTTTTCGTCCAGCACGACGTTTTCGAGGACCGTGCCGAAACGGCGGGTCGCGGCGTAGATTTCCGGCTCGGCTTCCGCCGAAAGCTTGATCGCCTTGGCATAGCAACCGCCTTCAAAATTGAAAATGCCGTGTTCGCCCCAGCCATGTTCGTCATCGCCGATCAGCGTGCGCGAAGGATCGGCCGACAGCGTCGTCTTGCCGGTGCCTGAGAGACCGAAGAATACGGCGGAATCACCCTCGGGACCGACATTGGCGGAGCAATGCATCGGCATCACGCCCTTGGCCGGCAGCAGGTAGTTCAGCACCGTGAAGACCGACTTCTTGTTTTCGCCGGCATAGGAGGTGCCGCCGATGAGAACGAGGCCGTTGGTGAGATCGCAGGCGATCACGGTTTCCGAACGCACGCCGTGACGGGCCGGATCAGCCTTGAAGCTCGGAAGGTTGATGATGGTGAGCTTCTGGCTGAAGCCCGAAAGCGTCTCCCGCTTCGGCCGGATCAGCAGATTGCGGATGAACAGCGAATGCCAGGCAAGTTCGGTGACGACGCGGGTCGGCAGCGCATTTTCCTCATCGGCGCCGCCGATCAGATCCTGCACGTAAAGCGTCTTGCCGGCGGCATGGGCCAGCATGTCCTGACGCAGCAGCTCGAAATTTTCCGGCGACAGCGGCTTGTTGTTGTCCCACCAGATGGTGTTCTCGGTGGAAGCGTCGCGAACGACGAATTTGTCCTTCGGCGAGCGGCCCGTATGTTGGCCGGTGACGGCGCGCAGCGCGCCATCGATGGTCAGTTCGGCCTCGCCGTTACGGATCGCCTCTTCGTATAGTTCGCTCTCATTGAGGTTATAAAAGACGCGGAAGGCCTCGCCCAGTCCGAGTTCCGCAACTCCATTGGCAGGATTATGAACCCCAAGCTCGTTCATGACGCGTTCCTTGTTAATGACGTTAAGGCCGTTGAAATTTTCACGGAAAATACGTGGCGGCTTTTGGAAACGCAAGAGCCTGACTTTAAAAAACTTAGTGATTTCAATATATTAATCGATTTAAAAGATTTTATTTCTTTTTAAATCGGTTGAAGACGCATTAAAATCCAGCTGCAGCGATTTTACGAAATCCTCTCGTCTCGCCCCCGCGATTTTGGGGCGAGTTTTCCTTTGCCACAATTTGTTCCACCTTTATACTCAAGAGAGTGGCTCGCGGCGCACAACCTTGGCTGGGTGAATGTCGGGAGTTACGAGAAAATGACGATGGAGACCAACTACATGCAGACGATCGCGCTTGTCGACGATGACCGGAATATTCTCACTTCGGTATCGATCGCGCTCGAAGCCGAAGGCTACCGGGTCGAAACGTATACGGACGGCGCCTCCGCGCTTGACGGGCTGATTGCCCGTCCGCCGCAGCTCGCCATTTTCGATATTAAGATGCCACGCATGGACGGCATGGAGCTCTTGCGGCGCCTTCGCCAGAAGTCGGACCTGCCGGTGATCTTCCTCACCTCCAAGGATGAAGAGATCGACGAACTGTTCGGCCTGAAGATGGGCGCGGACGACTTCATCACTAAGCCGTTCTCGCAGCGTCTTCTGGTGGAACGCGTCAAGGCCATCCTGCGCCGCGCCAGCAGCCGTGAGGCGTCCGCCGCAACCGGCAGCGTGCTGAAGCCGACCGCGGACCAACAGGCGCGCACGCTCGAGCGCGGGCAGCTCGCCATGGACCAGGAACGCCACACCTGCACCTGGAAGGGTGAGCCGGTGACGCTGACGGTCACGGAATTCCTCATCCTGCATTCGCTGGCGCAGCGTCCGGGCGTGGTGAAAAGCCGCGACGCGCTGATGGACGCCGCCTATGACGAACAGGTCTATGTGGACGACCGCACCATCGACAGCCACATCAAGCGCCTTCGCAAGAAGTTCAAACTGGTCGATGGCGACTTCGATATGATTGAAACGCTTTATGGCGTAGGATATCGCTTCCGCGAAGCGGCTTGAAAAAGCCGACTCGGGCAGAAGGGACCGCCCGAACCGGGGCGGTGAGGACTTGAATACGTGTTGAAGAAAACGCCGGAAACCGTCTCGGACAGCGACGATGCCGAAGAACGCGGCAGCGAACGCCGCCATCGTATCCATCCGCTGACGATCATCCGGCGCATTTTCGGCAATGCGGTGTTTTCCAGCCTCACGCGTCGTATCCTCTTCTTCAATGTCGCCGCGACAGTGGTTCTGGTCGGCGGCATTCTCTATCTCAACCAGTTCCGCGAAGGGCTGATCGACGCCCGCGTGGAAAGCCTGTTGACACAGGGCGAAATCATCGCCGGCGCGGTCTCCGCTTCCGCCTCGGTCGATACCAACTCGATCACCATCAATCCGGAAAAGCTGCTCGAATTGCAGGCGGGGCAAAGCATCACCCCTGCCCCCAATGATGAGGATCTGAGTTTTCCGATCAATCCGGAGCGGGTGGCGCCGGTGCTGCGGCGGTTGATTTCGCCGACGCGCACCCGCGCGCGGCTGTTCGATGCCGATGCCAATCTGCTGCTCGATTCCCGCCACCTTTATTCGCGCGGACAGGTTCTGCGCTTCGATCTGCCGCCGGTGACGCCGGAAACCCAGACCTGGGGTGACTGGTTCACCAGCATGTTCAACCGCATGCTGCAGCCGAGTAGCCTGCCGCAATATAAGGAAGCGCCCGGCGGTGACGGCTCCATCTATCCGGAAGTGATGAATGCGCTGACGGGCGTACGCGGCGCGGTCGTTCGCGTCACCGAAAAAGGCGAGCTGATTGTTTCGGTGGCCGTACCGGTGCAGCGCTTCCGCGCGGTTCTGGGTGTTCTGCTGCTCTCCACGCAGGCGGGTGATATCGACAAGATCGTGCATGCGGAGCGCCTTGCCATCATGCGCGTCTTCGGCATCGCCACGCTCGTTAATATCGTCCTGTCGCTGCTTCTGTCCTCCACCATCGCCACCCCGCTCCGGCGGCTTTCGGCGGCCGCGATCCGCGTGCGCCGCGGGGCGAGAACGCGTGAGGAGATCCCGGATTTCTCGGCGCGCCAGGATGAAATCGGCAATCTTTCGATTGCGCTACGTGAAATGACAACGGCACTTTACGACCGTATCGACGCCATCGAAAGTTTCGCCGCCGATGTCAGCCATGAACTCAAGAACCCGCTGACCTCGCTGCGCAGCGCCGTGGAGACCCTGCCGCGCGCCAAGACGGAAGAGTCGAAGCAGCGCCTGACGGAGATCATCTTCCACGATGTGCGCCGCCTCGACCGCCTGATCAGCGATATTTCGGATGCCTCGCGGCTCGACGCGGAACTCGCGCGTGCCGACGCCTCGCCGGTTGATCTCGATGTGTTGATGAAGGGTCTGGTGGATATATCCCGCCAGATAAGCACCAAAAAGAAAAGTGTGACGATCGACTATGTTGTCGACCGGAAGGCAGGCGCCAAAACCTCCTTTGTGGTGAATGGCCACGACCTGCGCATCGGCCAAATCGTCACCAACCTCATCGAGAATGCGCGCTCTTTCGTAGCCGAGGAAAGCGGTCGTATCACCGTGCGCCTTTCCCGACACAAGGATCGCTGCCTCGTGCAGGTGGAAGACAATGGTCCCGGCATTCAGGCCGAAGATATCGACCGTATCTTCGAGCGCTTTTATACCGACCGGCCGGCGAGCGAAGGGTTCGGCCAGAATTCCGGCCTTGGCCTTTCCATCAGCCGCCAGATCGCGGAAGCCCATGGCGGCAGTCTGCGGGCGGAAAACGTGGTCGACAAATATGGCGTGATTTCCGGCGCGCGCTTCACCCTGTCGCTGCCGGCGGCCGAAACCCATGAACGCTGAACGTTTCAACCTGCACGCCACGGCCATCGTCGTTCAAAATACCGGCATCCTCTTTACCGGCCCCTCCGGCAGCGGCAAAAGCGAGCTTGCCTTCAGCTTTCTGACAGAGGCGGAACGGTGCGGATTGCCGGCGGCGCTGATCGGGGACGATCAGATTTTCGTGTATCGCGAGGACGGGAGGATCATCGCCGAGCGACCGGAAACGATCGCCGGCCTGCTGGAACTGCGCGGCAGCGGCATTGTTTCGGTGAAAAGCATTGCGCGCGCGCCACTAGATTTCGCCGTCACGACAGTTCTTTCACCGGAAAATCCAAGACTTCCCGAAGATGATGAAATGTTTTTTCTGCCCTGCGGTGGGCATCTTCCACTTCTGCGCATTCCGCTTGCAAGTCTTACGCCCTATGGAAAATTTGCTGCACTTGCTCAGAATCTTTTTAAAACGAATGTGAAGTGACGATGATTCGGGCGATTTTAGGCTTGCGATTCGCATTTTCCTCATCAAGATGAAATCCCACCGATGGACAGGATTGCCGCGTTGCGATAGTCGGCAATGAGAGTGCGTGTGCAAGGGAGCATTTCATGATCGGACTAGTGCTTGTCACCCATGGCAAGCTGGCTGAGGAGTTTCGCCATGCGTTGGAGCATGTCGTTGGTCCCCAGAAATTGATCGAGACGGTTTGTATCGGTCCCGAAGACGACATGGATCAGCGCCGGCAGGATATCATCGACGCCGTTGCGCGCGCCAATGATGGCAATGGCGTCATCATTCTGACGGACATGTTCGGTGGCACGCCCTCCAATCTCGCGATCTCCGTCATGAATAACGGCAACGTCGAAGTCATCGCCGGGGTCAATCTTCCCATGCTGATCAAGCTTGCCGGCGTTCGCAGCGAAGATAATATGGACAAGGCCCTTCAGGATGCTTCCGATGCCGGCCGCAAATATATCAACGTCGCCAGCCGCGTTTTGAGCGGAAAATAAGAAGTCAGCCCATGTTGCCTCTCTCCCGGGAATTGCCGATCATCAACAAGCGCGGTCTCCACGCCCGGGCATCCGCCAAGTTCGTGCAGATGGTCGAGGGGTTCGATGCGACGATCACGGTTTCCAAGGATGGCATGACCGTTGGCGGCACATCCATCATGGGCCTGATGATGCTGGCGGCAAGCCCCGGATGCAGCGTCTATGTCGAGGCGAGCGGCAATCAGGCGGCAGAGGCGCTGGCCGCACTGGAAGCGCTGGTCGCCGATCGCTTCGGCGAAGAAGCCTGAGTCGGCACCATATAAAGACATAAAGACTTCTTTATATCATTATTGCCAGATCGTTCGTGGCCTGCTAAACCGCTGCTACGTTTAAGAGCCGGGCTGTCAGGCACGGCATTTCTGATCTGGAGAACCTCATGAGCCTTGAGAAGGACTACGTCATCGCCGATATCAACCTTGCCGCATTCGGCCGCAAGGAACTGGACATCGCCGAAACCGAAATGCCGGGCCTGATGTCCTGCCGCAAGGAGTTCGGCGAAAGCAAGCCGCTGAAGGGTGCGCGCATCACCGGTTCGCTTCACATGACGATCCAGACCGGCGTTCTCATCGAAACGCTCAAGGAACTGGGCGCGGAAATCCGCTGGGCCTCCTGCAACATCTTCTCGACCCAGGACCATGCGGCAGCGGCCATTGCAGCAGCCGGCATTCCGGTCTTCGCCGTCAAGGGTGAAAGCCTGACGGAGTATTGGGAATACACCGACAGGATCTTCCAGTGGACCGATGGCGGCCTCTCCAACATGATCCTCGACGATGGTGGCGACGCCACCATGTATATCCTGCTCGGCGCACGCGCCGAAGCCGGTGAAGACGTTCTTTCCAATCCGGGTTCGGAAGAAGAGGAAATCCTCTTCGCGCAGATCAACAAGCGCCTCAAGGCTTCGCCCGGCTGGTTCACCAAGCAGCGCGACGCACTGAAGGGCGTGACGGAAGAAACGACCACCGGCGTTCATCGTCTTTACGACCTCAGCAAGAAGGGCCTGCTGCCCTTCCCTGCCATCAACGTCAACGACAGCGTCACCAAGTCGAAGTTCGACAACAAATACGGCTGCAAGGAATCTCTCGTCGACGGCATTCGCCGCGCTACCGACGTGATGATGGCCGGCAAGGTTGCCGTCGTTTGCGGTTACGGTGATGTGGGCAAGGGTTCCGCAGCCTCGCTGCAGGGCGCCGGCGCCCGCGTGAAGGTGACCGAAATCGACCCGATCTGCGCGCTTCAGGCCGCGATGGACGGTTTCGAAGTCGTCCGTCTGGAAGACGTGGTTTCCTCCGCCGACATCTTCATCACCACCACCGGCAACAAGGACGTGATCCGCATCGAGCATATGCGCGAGATGAAGGACATGGCCATCGTCGGTAACATCGGCCACTTCGACAACGAAATCCAGGTCGCCTCGCTGCGGAACCTGAAGTGGACGAACATCAAGCCGCAGGTCGACATGATCGAGTTCCCGAAGGGTAACCGCATCATCCTGCTCTCCGAAGGCCGCCTTCTGAACCTCGGCAATGCGACCGGTCACCCGTCCTTCGTCATGTCTGCGTCCTTCACCAACCAGGTGCTTGGCCAGATCGAGCTCTTCACCAAACAGGGCGAATACAAGAACGAAGTTTACGTGCTGCCGAAGCACCTCGACGAGAAGGTCGCGCGCCTCCACCTCGAGAAGCTCGGTGTGCGGCTAACGGAACTTTCCGACCTTCAGGCAGATTATATCGGCATCTCCAAGGAAGGTCCGTTCAAGGCGGAACACTACAGATATTAATTTCATAGTTAATATCCACTGAAATTACACAATATCTAGATGCCGCGCGCTTGACAAAGCGCGCGGCATCTTTTTTGCGCGCTCCCTTTCCGCAGATTTATGAAGGCGGTATTGTCATCAGACTTGATTCGGACACGCCAAAGGGCGGCGGGGACGAAATGGGATGTCTTGTCGAAGATGCGGCACATAGGACGGAGACAGACCGGGGATGGCGGTTCACAATTCGGATCTGCGCGAGCAGACAGTTCAACGCGTGGAAAACACGCATGCGGGCGTGGCATTGAGCGCGCAGGCGTCGGAGCATTTCTGCGCCTTTCCGGACGGAAAACCGGCACCCACTTTTCCTGGAAATGCTTTGGCACGGTGCCGGCTGGCAATCCGTGCGATCCGGACCGGCGTTTCGCGCGCGCATATCCTGCTTTCGGGTACGGTTCTCACCGGCTCGACAACCGTTGCAATGGCCCAGGACGGCCTTGTGGCAAAGACCGGCGCGCGGCTCTTCTCGTCTGGAGAAACCATCACCTATTCGCTTTTCGTCGGCATGCTTTCGGCAACGCTGTTTTCGGTTGTCTGGCTGGTGCGTCAGCGCGGCAATATCGAGGCGGAAAGCAGCGAATACCGTCAGGCGCTGGCGCAATCCCACCACAAGATCGCGAAATACGAGGCGCTGATCTCCGACAGGAGCCGCCGCATCGTCATCTGGGACGGCGCGGACAAGCGCCCGGAATTTCTGGGACAGCTGCCGGCCGAGACCGGTGTGCCGCAGGCGGATCAGGATTTTCTGGCATTCGGCCGCTGGCTGAAACCGGCATCCGCGAGCCAGCTTGAAAAATCCATCGAAAAACTGCGCAGCCACGCCCAGAGTTTCGATCTGACCATCGAGACGCAGCGTGGCGAAGTCATCGAGGTTCAGGGCCGCGTTTCCGGCGGCAATGCCTTTGCGCGTTTCATCGCGCTCAACAATCTGCGTGCCGAACTCGCCGAATTGCAGGTGGAGCGCGAGCGTCTGCTTGCCTCCGTCTCAACATTTCAGGAACTTCTCGATTCCATCGAACAGCCTGTCTGGCGTCGCAATAGCGAAGGTGAACTCACCTGGGTCAATCACGCTTATGCCCATGCGGTGGATGCGCGCAATGCCGAGCAGGCCATTCAGGAGAAGCGCGAACTTCTGAACACCGTCACCCGCCAGAAGATACGCGCGGCCGCGACACCGGAATCACCCTATCACGATCGTATTTCAACCGTCGTTTCCGGTAACCGCAGCTTCTTCGATGTCGTCGATATCAAGACGGCGGGCGGATCTGCCGGTATCGCCATCGATGCCACCGAAGCCGATACCATCAGCGAAGAACTCAAGCGGGTTCTGAAAAGCCACGCGGAAACGCTCGATCATCTGGCAACGCCCGTTGCCATTTTCGACGGCCGGCAGCGGCTGCAATTCTACAATCAGGCTTTTGCCAGCCTGTGGGGTTTCGATCTGGTTTTCCTCGAATCCGGTCCTGATAATTCCGAGCTTCTGGACAGGCTGCGCAGCGCCGGCAAGTTGCCCGAACAGCTGAACTGGAAGAACTGGAAGGAGACGGCGCTTTCCGTCTACCGTTCGCTCGATACCAAGACCGATCTCTGGCACCTGCCCAACGGCCAGACGTTGCGGGTCATCGCCACGGCCCATCCGCAGGGTGGCGCGACCTGGGTTTTCGAGAACCTGACCGAGCAGGTCGACCTGCAGATGCGTTACAACACCTTGGTGAAGGTGCAGGGCGAAACCATCGACCATCTGGCCGAAGGTGTCGCCGTGTTCGGCGCAGACGGGCGCATTCGCCTGTCCAACCCGGCATTCCGGGCCCTCTGGGGCGTCACGGCGGAACAGGCGGAAACGGGCACGCATATTCGTGCCATCGAAACCGCCTGCGCCCAATCCTATGACGGGCCGGACGGCTGGCGCGCCTTCAGCCAGTTCATCACCAGCTTCGATGACGAACGGCCGTCGCGGCAGGGCACGCTGGAGCTGCTTTCCGGTCTCGTGCTTGATTATGCGATCATTCCGCTGCCGGATGCGCAGACCATGCTGACCTTCGTCAACATGACGGACAGCGTGCGCGCCGAGCGGGCGCTCAAGGAAAAGAACGACGCACTTCTGAAGGCCGATGAGCTGAAGAACGATTTCGTGCAGCATGTGTCCTACGAGCTGCGCTCGCCGCTGACCAATATCATCGGCTTCACCGATCTCCTGAAGACACCCGGCATCGGCCAATTGACGGAACGGCAGGCGGAATATCTCGACCATATTTCCACCTCGTCCTCCGTTCTCCTGACCATCGTCAACGATATTCTCGATCTCGCGACCGTTGATGCGGGCATCATGCAGCTCAATTATTCGGATAATGATCTGAACGAGTTGCTCGACGATGTTTCGGTGCAGATCGCCGACCGGCTGCAGGAAAGCGGTATTTCGCTCGAGATCGTCGCGCCTGCCCATCTCGGCAGCCTGGTGGCCGATCACCAGCGGCTGAAACAGATTCTCATCAAGCTCCTGACCAACGCGATCAATTTTGCGCCGGAAGGGTCTTCGGTGCAGCTCTCCTGCCAGCGCAGCGAGGGTGACTTCGTATTCTCCGTGGCGGACAAGGGTCCCGGCATCCCCGAAGATATGCTGAAGACGGTGTTCGACCGCTTCGCGACGCGTGGCAATGGCGGGCGGCGGACCGGTGCGGGGCTTGGCCTTTCCATTGTCGAAAGCTTCGTCAGCCTGCATCACGGCACCGTCAGCATCGACAGCCGACCCGGCAACGGCACCATCGTCACCTGCCGTATTCCCTCCGCCACACGGCCGCATTCCATCGCCGCAGAATGAGCGAAGACATCTTGCCGATCACCATCTCCCTCGAAGGAGAAAAGGACACCATCAGGCTCGGTGAAGACCTTGCTCTCGCCCTGAAACCCGGTGATTGCCTGGCGCTGATCGGCGATCTCGGCGCCGGCAAGTCGACGCTCGCCCGCGCCTTCATTCGGGCCATGGCGGATGAGCCCGATCTTGAGGTTCCAAGCCCAACCTTCACCATCATCCAAACCTATGCCACACGCATTCCCGTCGCCCATCTCGATCTTTACCGGCTTTCGGATGTTTCGGAGCTGGATGAACTCGGCATCGACGAGATGCTGGAGGACGGTATCTGCCTGATCGAATGGCCGGATATCGCCGCCGAGGCTCTGCCGCCGGAACAGACGATCACCCTGCGCCTGACGCATTCGGGCGAAGGTCGCGTGGCCGTGATAGAGGCACCCGCACGACAGAAAGCACGGCTCGACCGTGTTTTCGCCATTCGTGAATTCCTAGCGAAAAACGGCAGAGGCGATGCGACCCGCCGTTTCCTGAGCGGCGATGCCTCCACACGCGCCTATGAGACGATTTCCACCGATGGCCCGGACCTCATCCTGATGGACTGGCGGCGCCCCATGCGAGGCGCGATCGTCGCGGATGGCAAGACCTATGCGGAAATCGTTCACCTCGCCCAGGATGCTCGCTCCTTCGTTGCGATCGGCGATTATCTGCGAGACAGCGGCTTCTGCGCGCCGGAGATTCTGGCCGCGGATATCGATCAGGGTATTCTCCTGCTGGAGGACCTCGGGCGGGAGGGTGTGCTGGCTACCGACGGCACACCAATAGAAGAACGTTATCTTCAAAGTGTCGCCTGTCTCGCCGCCCTTCACCAGACACCGCGCCCGGCATTGCTGCCGATGCGCGACGGCAGCACATACGAAATTCCTGCCTTTGACCGGCAGGCGATGAAGATCGAAGTTTCGCTACTGGTGGAATGGTATCTGCCCCATAAGCGCGGCGGAGCGCTCACCGAAGGTGAGAAGCGGGATTATTACGCCATATGGGACGGCCTGATCGACGCGCTCGCCGGCTGTGAAACGGGGCTTCTGCTACGCGACTTCCATTCGCCGAACCTGCTCTGGCAGGCTGAGAACAGCGGTATCCAGCAGGTTGGCCTGATCGATTTTCAGGACGCGATGATTGGCCCCACCGCTTATGATCTCGCCTCCATCGTGCAGGATGCGCGGGTTACCATCTCCCCCGAACTACAGGCACGCCTGCTTTCGCATTATCTCGACAGCAGAAATGCGACGCCTGCCTTCGATGAGACCTTATTCCTCAAGGCTTTCGCCATCATGTCGGCGCAGCGCAACTGCAAGCTTGCCGGTATCTGGGTGAGGCTGTTGGAACGGGACAAGAAACCCGGTTATATGAAACATATGCCGAGGACGTTCCGTTATCTCGCTGACGCGCTTTCGCATCCCGAACTCGCGCCACTTCGAGAGTGGTGTGTCCGCATGGGCATGGAATTTAACGACTAAACACGGTTGACCACGATGACGATCAAAAACGCGATGGTGCTGGCCGCCGGGCTTGGCACGCGGATGCGCCCGATCACCGATACGATCCCGAAGCCGCTTGTGAAGATCGCCGGCAAGCCGATGATCGACTACGCGCTCGACGCCCTTGTCGAAGCCGGAGCCGAGAAGATCGTCGTTAATGTGCATCACCATGCGGAGCAGATGATCGCCCATCTGGCGCATCGCTCGGACGCCGAAATACTGATTTCCGACGAGCGTTCCAAGCTGATGAATTCCGGCGGCGGGCTCGCAAAAGGCCTGAAGCTTCTGGAACCCGGTCCGGTCTTCGTCATGAATGCCGATCTCTTCTGGATTGGCGAGCAATTGAACGCCGTCAGCAATCTGCGCAAGCTTGCGCAATTCTTCGACCCGGCCCGCATGGATATGGCGTTGCTCTGCGTCGACATGGATCGCACCACCGGCCACAATGGCAAGAGGGATTTCAACCTTGCCGCTGATGGGAAACTGGTGCGTTATCGCGACGGAGACCCGAACCCGGTGGTTTATGCTGGCGCCATTGCCATGGATTCGCGCCTGCTCGACGATGCGCCGACAGATGCCTTCAACCTCAATATCTATTTCGACCGGGCCATTGAGAAAGAACGGCTTTTCGGGCTTTCTCTGGATGGCCACTGGATCACCGTCGGCACGCCGGATGCGATTGACGATGCGGAAAGCATCATCCGGCAGTTCAGGGAAAAACGTTTCGCATGACGCTCACCCACCACGCCAAGCGCGTCCTGACGATCGCTGCGGGAACGCCGTTCCTCAAGACGCTCGCGGAAACGCTGTGTGACGGGCGGCTGACAGCCGGCTATAGATATGATCCGGCTGATCCTCTTTCACTTGCGAGCGTGACGATCTATGTGCCGACGCGGCGCTCCGCCCGCGTGCTACGCTCCGAATTCGTCGATCTTCTGGGCGGCCGATCCGCCATTCTGCCGCTGATCCGGCCTCTTGGTGAAACAGACGACGATAGCGGTTTCTTCGATATCGAAAATCCTGAGATCATGGATCTCGCGCCACCGATTTCCGGCACCGGCCGGCTGATCGAACTGGCGCGCCTCATCCTCGCCTGGCGCAACAGCCTGCCCGACGCCATCCGGGCGATTCATTCGGATTCGCCACTGGTCGCCCCCGCCAGCCCCGCCGACGCCATCTGGCTCGCGCGAGCGCTTGGCGAGGTGATCGACGCGATGGATACGGAAGAAAAGGACTGGGAAGCGCTTCAGCATCTCGATACCGGCGAACATGCGCAATGGTGGCAGCTGACGGCGGACTTCCTGAAGATCGCCAGCGTCTTCTGGCCAGCGCGGCTTGCTGAACTCAACCGTTCCTCGGCGGGCCGGCATCGCAACGCTATCCTGCGGGCGGAGGCGGACCGGCTTGCCAATTTGCCGGATACGGGGCCGATCATCGTGGCGGGCTCCACAGGCTCCATTCCGGCAGCCGCCGATCTCATCGCCGCCGTTGCGGCCCTGCCGCAGGGCACCGTCGTGCTTCCGGGGCTCGATCTTGCCATGCCCGAAGAACAGTGGCAGGCGATTGCCGAGGACCCCACCGATCCTTCGAGCCGCACCCATTCGCAATATGGGCTTTATATGCTGCTACAGAAGCTCGGCATGTTCCGGGACGATGTGGCTCAGATCGGTGCTCTCGATCGTGATCTGGAAAAACGCGCGGCCGTATTTTCGGCCGCCCTCGCACCCGCCAAGTCCACAAGCGACTGGAACCGCTGGCGCGAAGACAGGGATCCCGGCTTTTTCGACGAGGCCTTCGCGGCGGCCACATTGATCGAGGCCGCGAACGAGCGTGAAGAAGCAACCGCCATCGCAGTGGCGCTCAGACTGGCACTCGAAACATCGGGGACGGGACGACCGTCTCAGGCGGCGCTGATAACGCCCGACCGCGGGCTGGCGCGGCGGGTCGCGACCGAGTTGCAGCGTTTCGGCATCGAAGCCGACGATTCGGCCGGTACGCCACTTTCCGCCACGCCGCAGGCGGGGCTGACACAACTGGCGTTGGAAGCCATCCTAAGGCCCGGAGACCCGGTGCCGATCATTTCACTTCTGAAGCATCCCCTCGCCCGCTTCGGGCTTTCCGGTGACGCTTTTACCAAGGCTTCGAAAGCGCTGGAGCTGATCGCTCTGCGCGGCGGGCGCGTCGAAACCGAAATCGGCAATCTCGAAGCGGTTCTGGATGCGCAGCTTCTGGCCCAGCGCGACGACCGGCACCCACCTGCTTGGCGGGTGGCGCTGCCGGAAGGAAGCGTTGAGGCGGCCCGCGATCTTGCGCGGCGTATAGCGACTGCCACGGAGCCGCTCGGTTCCGCCTTCATCCGTCGTGACCGTTCCGGCCGCGCCTTCACCGGTAAATTGCCGCTTTCCGATTGGGCGGAGCGGACAGGCCGGGTGATCGAGGCCATCTGCGCTGACGACAGTAATGATCTGGCCGCATTATGGTCCGGCGAGGCGGGAGACAAACTCTCCAGCCTCTTTGCAGAACTCATGGAGAGCGGCGACATCCTCGACGCGGACGGGCCGCAATGGATCGATATTTTTGCAGCGCTGGTGGCGGGCGAATCGATCAAGCCGCGATCCATGCGCCATCCGCGCATTTTCATCTTCGGCGCGCTGGAGGCGCGACTACAAAGTGTCGACACCGTCGTCATCGGCGGCCTCAATGAAGGGCTCTGGCCAGGCCAGACGGCGAATAACCCGTTCCTGTCCCGCAGCATGAAGACCGCCATCGGGCTCGAACCGCCGGAACGGCGCATCGGCCAGCTGGCGCATGATTTCGAGATGGCGAACGGCACCAGACAGATTTTTTACACCCGGGCGCTAAGGCAGGGCTCCACCCCCGCCGTTGCCTCCCGCTGGCTGCAACGGCTGCTGGCACTGGGCGGCGAGAATTTTGCCGAAGAACTGAGGAAACGCGGCGAGACCTATCGCCACTGGGCGGGGCTGGTGGATGAAAGCATCGATCAGGAGGCCGCCAAGCGCCCTGCCCCGAAACCGCCGGCCGATCTTCAGCCGAAGAACTACTCCTTCAGCGAAGTGGGACGCCTGCGCCGCGATCCCTATTCGATCTATGCGCGGCGCATCCTGAAACTGGACCCGCTCGACCCGTTCAACCGCGACCCGAACGCCGCCGATCGCGGTACGCTCTATCACAGGATTATCGAGCGTTATTCCCGTGAGGAGCACATTCCTGGTACACCGGCCTCGCTCGCAGCCATGCAACGCATTCTCGACGAATGTTTCGACGCGGAAAACCTGCCTGCGCATGTGGATGTTATCTGGCGTCCGCGTTTTGCGGCGGTGGCCCGCGCCTTCATCGATTGGGAGAAAGAACGGCAACCCTCCATCCGCCGAAGCTTTTTCGAAGCACGGGCGGGCCAAGAAATCGCCGAGGCAGGCATCCGGCTGACCGGCGTCGCCGACCGTATCGACATCAAGACCAGCGGCCAGGCGGATATTATCGACTACAAGACCGGTCTTGCACCTTCCGTCAATCAGGCGCGGGCGTTGCTCGACCCGCAACTGGCGCTGGAAGCGGCGGCACTGATGCGCGGCGCCTTCCGCGAAACAGGTTCGCCTACGCCTGAGAATCTCATCTATGTGCGCCTGCGGCCGGGAGACCGATTTTTTCCCGATCAGGTGAATAACGAACATTCCAGCCGAAGCGGTAAAAGACCGCCGAAATCCGCTATCGAACTGGCGACGGAATCGATCGACCAGCTTGCCAAATTCGTACGCTCGCTGCGCGAAGGCGAAAACGGTTTCGCATCACGGCTGGTGCCTGAAGAACAGCAGTCCTATGGCGGGGAATATGACCACCTCGCCCGCGTTTCGGAATGGTCGACGGCGGAACCGGGAGACGGCGATGACGATTGACCCCTTCGATGCCGGCCCCACCGCCGACACGCCGGAAAGCTGGATCGACTGGACCAGCGCCCGGCAGCGGCTTGCCTCCGATCCCGCGAGTTCCGCCTGGGTGTCGGCCAATGCCGGTTCCGGCAAGACCCATGTTCTGACCCAACGCGTCATCCGCCTGCTGCTGGCCGGGTGCCGCCCCTCGGCGATCCTCTGCCTCACCTATACCAAGGCCGCGGCATCTGAAATGTCGAGCCGCGTCTTCGACCGGCTGGCGGAATGGGCAACTTTGCCGGATTCCGATCTCAAGGACCGCATCGCCGCCATCGAAGGCAAGGTGCCGGATCGCATCAAACTTGCCGAAGCGCGGCGGTTGTTCGCCAAGGCGCTGGAGACCCCGGGCGGGCTGAAAATCCAGACCATCCACGCTTTCTGCGAAGCCCTGCTGCACCAGTTTCCGCTGGAGGCCAATGTCGCCGGCCATTTCTCGGTTCTCGATGATCGCGCCGCCACCACGCTTCTGGCCGAGGCCCGCCGCTCGCTTCTGACGGCGGTTTCAACCGAGGGCGGCACGGAATTGGCGCAGGCGCTTGCCTATGTGCTCGATCTCGCCGACGAAAGTGGGCTGGAAGCGCTGCTTTCCGCCATCATCGCCAATCGCAGCGCGCTTCGCACCTTTTTGCACGAGGCAAAACAGTCGGGTGGTCTTGATGCCCGGTTGCGGCAGGACATGCAGATTGCGGCGGGAGAGACCGAAGAGACAGTAGCGGCGGCCTTTTGGCCCCTGCCCGGCCTTTCCGGGTTGGCACTCGACACCTATCTCACGCTTGCCGACGAGGTTGGCGGATCGCGAGTCATCGATGTCGCTTATGCCCTCCGGGAAGCAAAGCGGCAGACTGACCCCGTGCGGAGGATGGAATTCATCGAGGCCGCGCTGCTAACCGCCAAGGGTGAGAAAAAATCGGATACCTATGTCATCAACAAGGGCATGCAGAAATCCGCGCCCGATCTCGTTGATGCGCTGACGCTGGCGCGCGACCATGTCGTTGCCTGCCGCAATCGTTATCGTCTGGTGCGCATGCTGGCGGCAACAAAAAGCGCCCTTGTGCTGGCCGAGCGGTTGATCGGCGATTTCGAAGACCTGAAAAAGCAGCGAAGCCAACTCGATTTCGAGGACCTGATCGAGCGCGCCGCCAATCTGCTCAACCGTGATACGGCGGGTGCGTGGGTGCATTACAAGCTGGATCAGGGCATCGACCATATCCTCGTCGACGAGGCGCAGGATACCAGCCCGGTGCAATGGTCGATCATCCAGTCACTGGCGGCGGATTTCTTTACCGGTGAAAGCGCCCGTATGGGGCGGCGCACGCTGTTTGCCGTGGGTGACGAAAAACAGTCGATCTATTCTTTTCAGGGCGCACGGCCGGAGCGGTTCTCGCAGGAGCGTGACGAGACCAAAAGGCGTGTCGATCAGGTGGAGCAGGCCTTCCACCGCATCCGCCTGCCGCTCTCCTTCCGTTCCACGCAGGATGTGCTGGCCGCCGTCGACCAGGTCTTTTCAGACCCGAAAAATGCAAGCGGCCTCAGCGCTGACAATGAGCCCGTCGAACATCGCTCCAACCGCGCCGGCCATCCCGGCACGGTGGAAGTGTGGGACATGGTGGCGCCGGAAACCACGGAAGACGAAGAGGACTGGACCGCGCCCTTCGATGCGCTGCGGGAAAGCGCGCCGGCCACCATCGTCGCCCGCCGCATCGCCGCGCGCATTGCCGATATGATCGGGAATGAAACCATCATTGAAAAGGGTGTGGAGCGCGCCGTCGAACCCGGCGATATTCTCGTGCTTGTCAGAAAACGTGCTGCCTTCGTCAACGCGCTGACCCGCGAGTTGAAGCGGCGCAAGAACATTCCCGTTGCCGGTGCCGACCGCCTCCGTCTGACCGATCACATTGCCGTACAGGATCTTCTGGCGCTCGGCCGGTTCGTGGTGCTGCCGGAGGACGACCTGTCGCTGGCGGCGCTGCTGAAAAGCCCGCTCTTCAATCTGACGGAAGACGATGTCTTCGAAATGGCCGCGACGCGATCCGAGACGGAGAGCGTGTGGCAGAGGCTGCAAGTCCTTTCGGGCGAAGAATCCAGCCGTCTATCCATCGTCACCGACAAGCTTCGGGGTTTCATATCACTTTCAAAAACAGCCACGGTGCATGATTTTTTCGCAGCGGTTCTGACCCTGCATGACGGACGCAAAAAATTCCTCGGCCGGCTTGGCAACGAGGCGAGCGACGTTCTCGACGAGTTCCTGTCCTTTGCGCTGGATCACGAAAGAACCGGCCTGCCCGGCCTCCAAGCCTTCCTCTCCGTTCTGGAGACAGATTCACCTGAAGTGAAGCGCGAGCAGGATAAGGATCGCGGCGAAGTACGCATCATGACCGTGCACGCCTCCAAGGGGCTTGAAGCGCCGGTGGTCTTTGTCGTCGATGGCGGCTCGAAGGCCTTCAACCACAGCCATGTGCCGAAACTGCGCTTCGCCGAAGCGGAAGGCGATGCCTTTCCGGTCTGGCTGCCCGGCAGCGGTTTTTCCAATCATCTCATTCGCTCGGATGAGGAACGCCTGAAAACGGCGGCGGAAGACGAATATCGCCGGCTGCTTTATGTGGCGATGACGCGTGCCGCCGATCATCTGGTTGTCTGCGGTTATCGCGGCCAGAAGGAAAATCCCGAATGCTGGCACGCTATCGTCAAGGTGGCGCTTGCGGATAATCAGGATCATTGCCAGCCGCAGCTGTTCAGTGCCGATGGCGAGGAATGGCACGGGCTTGTCTGGCGCAAGTCCGAAGCACGCGCGACGCCCGCTCCGCACAAGCCGGCGGAACCCCGGCAGGAAGAAGACCAGGCGCTCCCGGCCGGCCTCCTCACACCCCTGCCTGCCCTGCCCTCCCTGCCGAGACCACTCAGCCCTTCGGGCGCCGGGACGATCATTGATGACGGTGCGGACGATCTGGCCGTGCGTTCACCACTGTTCGGAGAAAAAACCGAGGCTTCCAGCTTTGCCCTGCAAAGGGGCAGGCTGGTGCATCGCATGTTGCAAGCCCTGCCCGATTTTGCGGGAAGTGAGCGCGAAGAGGCGGCCCGGCGTTATGCCGAGCGCGCGGCGCGTTTCTGGCCCGCCACTGAGCGGGAACATTTGATACAGGCGGTTTTGCGGGTCCTCTCCGAACCGGCGGTGCAACCAGCCTTTTCTGCCAACAGCCGTGCGGAAGTGTCGATCATGGGCACGATGACCCTCGGCCGGCAGCACTATGCCGTCTCCGGCCGCGTCGACCGGCTGGCTGTGGAGGGTGATCGGGTCATTCTGGTCGATTACAAGACGAACCGCGTGCCGCCGCGCGAAGCTCGCGAGATTCCCTTCTCGCACGTCGCCCAGCTTGCCATTTATCGCGAAATTCTGGCGCCGCTTTATCCCGGCAAGGAATTTGTCTGTGCGCTGATCTATACGGAAAATGCCGCTTTTGTGCGGGTTGGCGAGGATGCCATGGCAGAGGCCCTTGCCGCAATAAAGACAAAGTGAGATACCGGGGCATTGAAATTTCGACGCGCCCGCATCACATCGATAGCGGAAAAGATTAGCTGAAAGGAGAGCCAGATATGGCTACCGTAAAAGTCGATGCCGCCAACTTCCAGTCCGAAGTCCTTGAATCCGCCGAACCCGTCGTGGTGGATTTCTGGGCCGAGTGGTGCGGTCCGTGCAAGATGATCGCGCCGAGCCTTGAGGAAATCTCCTCCGAGCTCGCCGGCAAGGTCAAGGTTGCAAAGCTCAACATCGACGAAAACCCGGAACTGGCCGCCCAGTTTGGCGTTCGCTCGATCCCGACGCTCGCCATGTTCAAGGGTGGCGAAGTGGCCGATATCAAGGTTGGCGCTGCTCCCAAGACCGCGCTTTCCGCCTGGATTTCCAGCGCCGCTTGAGCATCATCCGACGGAATGAAAAAAGCCCGGCATCATCGCCGGGCTTTTTTATTGGGGAACCGTGCCGTTGAAGGCAAGGGCGTTTCCGGCAAGATAAAGCGACCCGCCGATCAGGATGCGCGGCGGCGGTCCTTCGGGATCGACACGGCGCGAGAGCTCCTCCAAAGCATGCGTCAGCGACGATGTGGGCGCGGCCACCAGACCGGCGTCAAAGGCGGCATGGGCAAGCACGACAGGGTCGATCGCCGCATCCGTGCCGCCAATCGGTACGGTGAAGACATATTCGGCGATATCGGCAAAAGCCTTGAAATAACCCACCGGATCCTTGGTATTGATCATGCCCGCGATGATGAAGAGCGGGCGCGGCGTCTTTTCCTCAAAACCCGCCATAGCCTCGGCAATCACTTCGCCCGCGCCGGGGTTGTGACCGCCATCGATCCAGATTTCCGCACCCTTCGGGGCGATTTCCGCGATTTTGCCGGCCAGGATGCGCTGAAGACGACCGGGCCATTCCACTGAGGTCATGGCCTTTTCGATCATCCGTTCCGTCACTTCGAACCCGGCAGCCTTGACGGCGCGGATCGCAGCTGCCGCATTGGCGAGCTGATGGCGGCCGGGAAGACGCGGCAACGGCGCATCAGTCAATCCGAACTCGTCTTGATAAACCATGCGGCCGAATTCTTCATGCGCGGAAAAATCCTGTCCGTAGACGGAAACGGGGCAGCCAAGCCGCTCGGCGGTAGCGACGAGCGTTTCACGCGCCGCATCGTATTCCTGATGGCCGATGACGACGGGTGAGCCCTTTTTCATGATGCCAGCCTTTTCAGCGGCAATCAGCTCCACGCGGTCGCCGAGATAGGCTTCATGGTCGAGCGAAATCGGCATGATGATGGAAACGGCAGGGTTATTGATCACATTGGTCGCATCGAAGCGACCGCCCAGTCCGACCTCGACGATCGCAGCGTCAGCCGGATGCTCCGAAAAAAGCAGAAACATGACGGCCGTCAAAATTTCGAAAACGGTGATCTTCTGCCCATCATTAGCGACTTCGATGCGACGCAGGGCGTCCGCGAAGACAGCGTCCTCAACAAAGCGGCCCCTCTCACCGGCGACGCCGAGACGATAGCGCTCATGCCAGTTGACGAGATGCGGCTTGGTGTGGACATGGACAGGAAGTCCGGCTGCTTCCAGTAGCGCCCGACAAAAGGCAGAGACAGAACCCTTGCCATTGGTGCCCGCCACATGGATTACCGGCGGCATTCTGTTTTGCGGATTGCCGAGTTTTTCGAGAAGACGGGAAATTCTGTCGAGTGAAAGATCAAACCCCTTGGGGTGGAGCTGCATCAGCTCTTCAATGATCTTTTCGGCCTCACCGATCGCGGGCTTCGTCATGTCTTCCGTTCGCCTTTCAGGCGTTTTGCTTGCCATTTGTCCGCCGCCCCAAAAAATGAAATCAGGCAACGTTATAGCATCATCCCGAAGGCAGTTTATGCCTCCGGGCGACATATTTTTTTCCTCAGGCCGAAGCGGCCAGCGGAACCACGGCGTTTGCATTGTCAGCTGGCGCTTTGGTCATGATCTTCAGCATGCTGGCCAGCGTGTCCGGGATTTCGCGACGATCAATGACCATATCCACCATGCCGTGTTCCAGCAGGTATTCCGAGGTCTGGAAGCCTTCCGGCAGCTTTTCGCGAATGGTCTGCTCGATGACGCGCTTGCCGGCAAAGCAGATTTCCGCACCCGGCTCGGCAATATGCACATCGCCCAGCATGGCGTAGGAGGCCGTGACGCCGCCCGTGGTCGGGTTGGTCAGAACCACGATATAGGGCATGCCGGCTTCTTTCAGCATGTTGACTGCAACCGTCGTGCGCGGCAGCTGCATCAGCGAAAGAATGCCTTCCTGCATGCGGGCACCGCCGGATGCCGGGAACATGACGAGCGGGCAACGCTCGGAGATGGCGCGCTCGAAGGCCTTGACGATAGCCTCGCCGGCGGCAATGCCGAGCGAGCCGCCCATGAACTGGAATTCATGCACAACGGCAACGATCTTCAGGCCCTTCAGCAGGCCAACACCGGCAAGGATCGTATCTTCCTGCTCGGTCTTTGCACGGCTGTCGCGCAGGCGATCGGTGTATTTCTTGGAATCGCGGAATTTCAGCGGGTCCTGCGCCACTTTCGGCTGCGGCAAGGCCTCATAGACGCCGCCATCAAAAAGATCGGCAAGGCGCGCCTTGGCCGGCATCTTCATGTGGTAGCCGGAAGTCGGGATGACCCACTTGTTGTCTTCCAGATCCTTGTGAAATACCATCTCGCCCGTTTCCGGGCACTTGATCCACAGGTTCTCCGGAACCTCCGGGCGGCGGCCGAGCATGGAATTGATCCGCGGCCGAACGTAATTGGTGATCCAGTTCAACTGTCTACTCCTGACTGGGCCGCGCGCTTATTCCGCAGCGGCGAGGCGCGACGCACGCACGCCCGTTGAAAGTCCTTTTACCAGCGTCGTAACGGCCGGCACAGTGTCGGCGGTCGCCTGCCCGTCCTTGGTCAGGCTGCCCGCAATCTGGTTGACGATGGCGGAACCCACCACCACGCCATCCGCCACGGCGCCGATCGCCTTGGCATGATCGGCCGTCTTGACGCCGAAACCGACACAAACCGGCAGTTCCGTATGCGCCTTGATACGACCGACAGCGCCCGAGATCAACGAGGGATCGGGAAGTGCTGAACCGGTGATACCGTTCATCGAGACGTAATACACGAAACCTGAGGTATTTTTAAGGACGGCAGGCAGACGCTTGCCATCCGTCGTGGGTGTGGCAAGGCGGATAAAGTTGATGCCGCGCGCGAGCGCCGGAATGCAGAGTTCATCGTCCATTTCCGGTGGCAGGTCGACCACGATCAGGCCGTCGATGCCGGCAGCCAGCGCGTCGTCCAGAAACTTTTCGACGCCGTAAATATAGATCGGATTGTAGTAGCCCATCATCACGATCGGCGTTGCATTATCTTGTCTGCGGAACTCGCGGGCGAGATCGAGCGTGGTCTTCAGCGTCTGGCCGCCCTTCAGCGCGCGCTGGCCCGCCAGCTGAATGGCCGGGCCATCCGCCATCGGATCGGAAAACGGCATGCCGAGTTCGATAACGTCGGCGCCCGCTTCCGGCAAGGCCTTCATGATGCCAAGCGAGGTCTGGAAATCCGGGTCGCCGCCCATGAAATAGGTGATCAGGGCCGGGCGATTTTCAGCGCGCAGATCGGCAAAGCGCTTGTCCATACGTGCAGTCATGATCTTATACATCCATTCCAAGGAACTTGCTGACGGTGTGGACATCCTTGTCGCCGCGACCGGAAAGGTTCATCAGGATGATTTCATCCTTGCCCATCTTCGGCGCACGCTTGATGACCTCGGCCAAAGCGTGGCTCGGTTCCAGCGCCGGAATGATGCCTTCGAGGCGGGTCAGCATCTGGAAGGCGTCCAGCGCTTCATGGTCCATGATCGGCACATATTCGACGCGACCGATATCGTTCAGCCAGGAATGTTCAGGACCGATACCGGGATAGTCGAGACCAGCGGAAATGGAATGGCCTTCCTTGATCTGGCCGTCCTCATCCTGCAGCAGATAGGTACGGTTGCCATGCAGCACGCCCGGCGAACCGGCAGTGATCGAGGCGCAATGTTCGTCGCCCGAAAGACCCTTGCCGCCTGCTTCGACGCCAACGATGCGGACATTCTTGTCGTCAAGGAAAGGATGGAAGATGCCGATGGCGTTCGAGCCACCGCCAACGGCGGCAACGACCAGATCCGGCAGGCGACCTTCCGCCTCCAGCATCTGTGCCTTGGCTTCCTCGCCGATGACCGCCTGGAAATCGCGAACCATTTCCGGATAGGGATGCGGGCCGGCTGCGGTGCCGATCAGGTAATAGGTATCCTCGACATTGGTGACCCAGTCACGCAGTGCCTCGTTCATGGCGTCCTTGAGCGTGCCATGGCCGGCCGTGACCGGCTTTACCTCGGCGCCCAGAAGCTTCATGCGGAAAACGTTCGGGGCCTGACGGGCAACGTCGGTGGCGCCCATGTAAACGACGCAGGGCAGGCCGAAGCGCGCGGCAACCGTTGCCGAGGCAACGCCGTGCTGGCCGGCACCGGTTTCGGCAATGATGCGGGTCTTGCCCATACGCTTGGCAAGCAGGATCTGGCCGAGGCAATTGTTGATCTTGTGCGAACCGGTATGGTTCAGCTCTTCGCGCTTGAAATAAATCTTCGCGCCGCCGAGTTCCGCCGTCAGGCGCTCCGCGAAATAAAGCGGGCTCGGGCGGCCGGTGTAATGCGCGCCGAGATGCTTCAGTTCCGCCTGAAACTCAGGATCGCTCTTGGCCTTGTCCCATTCCGCCTGCAAATCCAGAATAAGCGGCATCAGCGTTTCGGCAACGAAGCGGCCTCCGTAAATGCCGAAACGGCCGTCCTCATCAGGACCAGCACGAAAAGAATTGGGTGTTGGCGCGTCGTTCACTTCAAGCTCCCTTTGGGCCTTTCGACCAATCATTCACCACATCGAAAAAAGCGTCGATCTTGGACAAATCCTTGACGCCCGGCGCGCTTTCCACACCGGACGACAAATCCAGCCCGCTTGCCCTGGTCTCCGCCAGTGCCTCGGTGACATTATCCTTGTTCAGCCCCCCGGAAAGCATGTAATTCACACTTTCGTCAAGTGAGCGCAGGATCGTCCAGTCGAACGAGACGCCGTTGCCGCCCGGAAGCTCGGAACCGGCGGGCGCCTTGGCATCCAGCAGGAAGCGATCAGCTATGCCGATATAAGGCTCGATTTTGGCAAGATCAGCGGCATCGCGAATGGAAATCGCCTTCATGACAGGCAGGCCGTAAAGCGCCTTGATGTTCAGCAGCCGCTCCGGGCTTTCACTGCCATGCAGTTGCAGGATATCCGGCCTTACGAGATCGACGATTTCATCGAGATAATCATTGTCGGCATCGACGGTGACGGCAACCACCTTGGCGGCGCCGCGGGCGGCTTCTGCCAGCCTGCCGGCAAGATCCGGCTCGATGTAGCGCGGGCTTTTTTCAAAGAAAATAAAACCGACATGGGACGCACCGCGCCGGACGGCGCGCTCCAGCGTTTCCGGTGTCTTCAATCCGCAAATCTTGATATCCGGTTTCATACCCGCGACCTGACATGAAATGCGACAAGAGTCGAGCCAAATCGCATCCATTTTTGATGGAATGTTTCACGTGAATCCAGATGGCGATGCACGTCGCCGGTTTCAATCGAAATCGATGGCGTGAAGTTTGGAGCCATGGCGTTTTAGCCAGTCCTTGGCTTCATTGGTGTGCGGGCAGAGCTTTTCGCACAGCGCCCAGAATTTCGGGCCGTGGTTCATTTCGCTCAGATGCGCGACCTCATGGGCTGCGAGATAATCGATAACCCTTTCCGGGGCCATGACGATACGCCAGGAGAAACTCAAGTTTCCATCATGGGAACAGGAGCCCCAGCGGCTGCGCGTATCCTTCATGCTGATGGACCGCACCGGCCGGCCGGCAGCGCGGGCGTGAATGGCAACCAGCCGTTCCAGATCGGCCTTTGCTTCCTTTTTCAGGAAGGTCGCAATCCGCCGTCTCAGATGCTCCGGCGCACCGCTGACTTTCAGGACGACCGCTCCATCAGCATCTTTCGCGATATGGGTCAGGCCCCTCAGGCTGCCGGTATGCTCAATACAATGGGAAATGCCGCGAATATCGATGGTCGCACCGGGGCGCAAACCATCGTCCGGGCTGAACTTCAGAAGCTTGCCTTCCAGCCAGCCCTGGTGCCTTTCGAGAAAATCGTCGACCTGGCGGTGATGCAGGCCCATCGGGATCGTCAGCTTCAGCGCCCGGCCACCCGGCTCGATGCGCAGCGTGATGCGCGTGGCCCGCGGGTTTTCCTTGACCGTGATCGGTACCTGCCGGCCCGCAACCGCGACGGTGCGCTGGCTCGGCGCGACCTTTTTGGGCGCCGGCGACTTCAGGGATTTTCTGAGGAGCGAAAACATGAAGCCTTCATAACCGATTCGTCCATCCCTTGGCCACGCAAATGCGAGGCCTCACCTGCCGTTTCACCCTCAGGCCGTCTGGTGTTTGCCGATGAAATCCAGCATGCGCGGCACGATTTCCCTGCGGAAGCGCGAACCGTTGAAAACGCCATAGTGCCCCACATCCGGCTGCATGTAGTGGGCGCGTTTGTCTTCGGGGATGTTCCGGCAGAGATCATGGGCCGCCTTCGTCTGGCCGACACCGGAGATATCGTCATTCTCCCCTTCGACGGTGAACAACGCGACATTGCGGATCGCGGCGGGATCGACCGCCCTGCCCCTATGCTGCATGTTTCCCTTCGGAAGCGCGTGGTCGATGAAGACGGTTTCCACCGTCTGCAGATAGAATTCCGCCGTCAGGTCCATGACGGCCAGATATTCATCGTAAAATTCGCGGTGTTTTTCGGCGGAATCGCCGTCATTCTTGACAAGGTTCAGGTAAAAATCCTTGTGCGCCGTCATGTGCTTGTCGAGGTTCATGGACATGAAACCCGACAGCTGCAGGAAACCCGGATAGACATTGCGGCCGAAAGCCGGCTGCGGCCACGGCACCTGCATGACGACATTGTCGCGGAACCATTCGATCGGCTTGGCCTTGGCAAGGCCGTTGACGGCGGTGGGGTTGATGCGCGTATCGATCGGTCCACCCATCAGCGTCATGGATGCCGGCGTAAACGTATCGCCATCCGCCTCCATCAGGGAAACGGCAGCCAGAACAGGCACGGATGGCTGGCAGACGGCGACCACATGGGCGCCGGGGCCGATATGCCGCAACATCTCGATGACATAGTCAATATAATCGTCGAGATCGAAGCTTCCGTCTGTCGCCGGTACCACACGGGCATCGGCCCAATCAGTGATGTAAATATCGGCCGAGGGCAACAATGCTTCCACGGTACCGCGCAGCAGGGTTGCATAGTGACCGGACATAGGCGCCACCAGCAGCACCTTCGGGTCGGACTGGCGGGCCGGATCAAGCTCTTTTTTGAAATGAAGCAGATTGCAGAACGGGCGCGACCAGACGATCTCCTCCGTGACGGCAACGGTCTTGCCATCGACGACCGTGGAGCCGAGGCCGAATTCCGGCTTGACATAACGGCGGGTCAGTCGTTCAAAAACCTCGAAACCGGCATCAAGGCTTCTGCCGAAAGCCGTGCTGGACAGCGGGTTGAGAGGATTATTGCAGGCCTGGCGCATCATATCGGCGCCGGCGCGCAGCGGCGCCATGGCCGCGTGGTTCATTTCATAGAGGTGGTAGAACACTGATGACGCCTCCCTCGCGATCACGCTCTTTTTTCAACCATAGCAGCTTTTCGCAGGTGCACAAAATTTAAGGCGCCAGCGGTCTCCCGCCGGCGCCTCACTTTTCGTTGAATACCTGCCGGCGATCAGATGTCGGCGACGAAAGTCTGCTTCTGGGAACCGAGGCCCTCGATGCCGAGTTCCACGACATCACCAGCCTTCAGGTAACGCGGCGGCTTCTGACCCATGCCGACGCCGGGAGGGGTGCCGGTGGAAATGACATCGCCGGGGTGCAGTGACATGAACTGGCTGAGGTAGGAGACAACGTGGGCGACGCCGTAAACCATGGTCTTGCTGGAACCGTCCTGCATGGTCTGGCCATTGACCTTCAGCCACATGCCGAGGTTCTGCGGATCGGCAATTTCTTCCTTCGTCACCAGCCAGGGGCCGATGGGACCGAAAGTGTCGCAGGACTTGCCCTTGGTCCACTGACCGGCACGCTCCGTCTGGAAGGCGCGCTCGGAAACATCATGCGAAACGCAGTAACCGGCGACATAATCAAGAGCATCCGCCTCGGAGACATATTTGGCAGTCTTGCCGATGACGACGCCAAGCTCGACTTCCCAGTCGGTCTTTTCCGAACCACGCGGAATGGTGACGTTATCGTTCGGACCGACGATGGCAGACGTCGCCTTCATGAAAATGACCGGTTCCGGCGGTACGGTAGCACCCGTTTCGGCAGCGTGGTCGGAGAAGTTGAGGCCGATGCAGATGAATTTTCCGGTGCCGGCAACGCAGGCGCCGATGCGCTCTTCGCTCAAGACCGGCAGGCTGGAAAGATCGATCGCGGCGATCTTCTTGAGACCCTCGGGAGAAATCGCGTCGCCGCCGATATCTTTCACATGGGCGGACAGATCGCGGACTTTTCCTTCCGCGTCGAGGATTGCTGGTTTTTCCTGGCCGGGCTGGCCAACACGCATCAATTTCATGGAACTCTCTCCCGGTTGTCAGACAAGGTGATGCATATATGAACGATGCATTCATACTTGTCACCCCTTGACTGCGCCAACTTTCGAAAAATACCTTTTCCTTCCCGGCAATCAAAAGGACACGGCCCGTGACGAACAGCAACTCCCGGCAATCCGAATATCCCGTCGACCCCCTCTTCCTCGACCGCTGGTCTCCGCGTGCCTTTGATGGCAGCCCCATGCCGACCCAGCATCTGATGACCATTCTGGATGCGGCGCACTGGGCGCCCTCCGCTTCCAACTATCAGCCGTGGCGGTTTGTCTATGCACACAGGGATAGTGAAGACTGGCCGCTTTTTGTGGAACTTCTCATGGAAGGAAACCAGCGCTGGGCAAAAAACGCCTCCGTGCTGCTGTTTGTCGTTTCCCGCGACCACAACATCTCGCGCGAAGGTGAGAAAAAACCTTCGGCGACCCATTCCTTCGACGCCGGAGCGGCCTGGTTTTCGCTTGCCATGCAGGCGCACCTGCTTGGTTATCACGCGCATGGCATGGCTGGCATATTGAAGGACAAGATCGTTGAAAAGCTGAACATCCCGGAAGGTTATAAGGTGGAGGCCGGGGTTGCCATCGGCACGCTGACCGACAAGTCCGTTCTTCCTGATGATCTGGCGGAACGGGAGGTGCCAAGCAAGCGCCTGCCCCTTTCGGATGTTGCTTTCGAAGGGCGTTTCACGGGCAAGGCCGACTGATTCCGATCATCCGCAAAAACAAAAAGGCCCGGCGGGAATTGCCCGCCGGGCCTTTTGTTAAATTTTCGTTTCACGTGAATCGTTACGCGAAACACCCCACAGGATTAAATATCGAGGTTGGCGACGCTCAGGGCATTTTCCTGAATGAAGTCGCGACGCGGCTCCACCTCGTCGCCCATCAGGCGGGCGAACAGGCCGTCGGCGTCGGTTGCGTCGCTCACCCGCACCTGCAACAGGGAGCGAACATTGGCATCTAGCGTGGTTTCCCACAGCTGTTCGGCGTTCATCTCGCCAAGGCCCTTGTAACGCTGCATGGAAAGACCCTTGCGGCCGGCTGCGAAAATCGCATCCAGAAGTGCCCGCGGACCGGCCAGTTCCATGGTGCCGTCCTTGCGCTGAAGAACCGGCGGCGTGGCATAGATATCCCGCGTGCGGCCTGCGAGCTGATCGATATGGCGGGCATCGGCGGAACCAAGCAGACCCATATCCAGCGTCGAGACTTCCTTGACGCCGCGTACCATGCGCTCGAAACGCAAACCGCCATCCTGCAGCACCGTACCGGACCAGCCGCGTTCGGTTTCTTCCGCGATCATGTCCAGACGCCGGGCCACTTCGGTAACGGTTTCCTGTGCCCGGGCGGCATCGGCCGAAAGCTCGGGGTTCAGCGCGCCGGCAATGGCCGCCTGTTCCACGATCGAGCGGCTGTAACGCGAATGCAGGCCATCGATCAGCGAGCGCATGCGCACCGCATCCAGGATGACTTCACGCAGATCGGCGCCGACGCGGACTTCACCGGTGCCGAGCGTCAGCGATGCTTCCTCGATACCCATGGAAATCAGGTACTCTTCCAGCGCCTTTTCGTCCTTCAGATACTGCACGGATTTGCCGCGCGTGACCTTATAAAGCGGCGGCTGGGCGATATAGAGATGGCCGCGTTCGATCAGTTCCGGCATCTGGCGGAAGAAGAAGGTCAACAGCAGGGTACGGATATGGGCGCCGTCGACGTCAGCATCCGTCATGATGATGATCTTGTGATAACGCAGCTTGTCGGCGTTGAACTCATCCTTGCCGATGGAAGTACCAAGCGCGGTGATCAGCGTGCCGATTTCCTGGCTGGACAGCATCTTGTCGAAACGGGCGCGTTCAACGTTCAGGATCTTGCCGCGTAGCGGCAGGATGGCCTGGCTTTCGCGCGAACGACCCTGCTTTGCGGAGCCACCGGCCGAGTCACCCTCGACGAGGAAAAGTTCGGATTTCGCCGGATCGCGCTCGGAGCAATCGGCAAGCTTGCCGGGCAGAGAGGCAATATCCAGCGCGCCCTTGCGGCGGGTCAATTCACGAGCCTTGCGGGCGGCTTCACGGGCAACAGCCGCTTCCACCACCTTGCCGACGAGGATTTTCGCATCGGACGGATGTTCCTCCAGCCAGGTGGAGAGCGCCTCGTTGACGAGGCTTTCCACGACCGGGCGTACTTCCGAGGAAACCAGCTTGTCCTTGGTCTGTGAGGAGAACTTCGGGTCAGGCACCTTCACGGACAGGATGGCGGTCAGGCCTTCGCGGCAGTCTTCGCCCTGCAGGCTCACCTTTTCCTTTTTCATGATGCCGGAGGTTTCGGCATAGGAGGTGACCTGGCGGGTCAGCGCGGCACGGAAACCGGCCATGTGGGTGCCGCCATCGCGCTGGGGAATGTTGTTGGTGAAGCACAGCACGTTCTCGTGGTAGCTGTCGTTCCACCACAGCGCGACTTCGACGGTAATGCCGTCCTTTTCGCCCTTGATGGCAACGGGCTTGTCCACCAGCGGTTTCTTGGAGCGATCGAGATAACGGACAAAAGCCTCAAGGCCGCCATCGTAAAGCAGCTCTTCCTGCTTGACGTCGGAATGGCGCTTGTCGGTCAGCAGAATGCGGACGCCGGAATTCAGGAACGCGAGTTCGCGCAGGCGATGCTCGAGCGTCGCATAATCATATTCCGTCATGGTGAAGGTTTCGGAGCTTGCCAGGAAGGTGACTTCCGTGCCCGAGCGGCCTTCATATTCGCCAATGACGGAGAGCGGTGCGTCGGCGACACCATGGGTGAAGCCGATTTCGTGCAGCTTGCCATTTCGGCGGATGCGAAGCTTCAGCCAGACCGAAAGCGCATTGACCACCGAGACGCCCACGCCATGCAGGCCGCCAGACACCTTGTAGGAGTTCTGGTCGAATTTACCGCCCGCGTGCAGCTGGGTCATGATGACTTCGGCAGCCGAAACGCCTTCGGAAGAATGAATGTCGGTCGGAATGCCGCGTCCGTTATCGGTCACCGTCACGGAGCCGTCGGCATTCAGCGTCACCGTCACCAGATCGGCATGGCCGGCTAGTGCCTCGTCGATGGCATTGTCGACGACTTCATAGACCATGTGATGCAGGCCGGAACCGTCATCGGTATCGCCGATATACATGCCGGGCCGTTTGCGCACGGCATCAAGGCCCTTGAGGACCTTGATCGAATCGGCTCCATATTCTGCGTTCGCGCCGACTTCGCTTGACGATGTTTCGGTCATAAGTACTCTTTCCAAAGTTTTCCTGGCCAGGCTTTCAGTGAGAAGGCCTGAAGCCAGCGAATCACTCAAATCCGACATGCGACTATAGAAATTCTACACCCAATCCCAAAGGCCGCATGCTTCAGGATGCTGAATAAAGCAGGGGATAGAGGGGTTTCAATCGCAAGAACGGCTTTTTTGCAGCACGGCTGACAGTTCCTCTACCACACTCGGCGGCAGCTTGCGAATATCCCGTGCAAGACGGTTGGCGAAAGCCGTATATTGCGGCGGGAGGCCCACCGTATCGATCACCACCCTCGGGTCTGACGAACCGGCCAGAAAGAACAATTCCTCCGCCTCGTCCCAGATGATGTTGAAATAACCGGCAATGCGCTGCAGCAGATCGAAGCTCGGTTTGCCGCGCTTGCCATGCTCCAGCGCCGAAAGATAGGCCGGCGACACGCCGATGGCTGCAGCCATTTCCTTCTGCGTGACGCCCTTGCGCTCGCGAAGCTGCCGTACGGCTTCCGCAAAGGGGGTCATGATTTTTCACCACGCCGCCGCGAAAGCCGCACATAAAGCGCACCATCGCCACCGTGATTGGCCGACGCATCCTCATAGGACGAGATCAGATGGCGATATTCCGGCTTTGAGAACCACATGGGCACCGCCCTTTTTAACGCACCATCGCTGCCGATGGAGCGCCCCTTGCCGGTGATGACCAGCACATGGCGAAGACCTCGCTCATGTGCCCGCAGCAGGAAATCAAGCAGTACCGCATGGGCTTCGCTCTGGAACATGCCGTGCAGGTCGATCCGCCCTTCCAGCGGCAGCCGGCCACGGGTGAGCTTGCGCTTGACCGGTTTTTCCATCGGCTGATGGGTTTTCGGCTTTTTATCCGGAGTCACGGCCAGCGCTTCCGCCGCTTCCACAAGCATGCGCGGAAAGGCGCTTTTACCTGTTTGCGGGACAACGGGCGCGGCAGGCATCTCTTCTATGTCATCGAAAGCCAGCAAGTCTTCCAGCCTGCCGGAAATAGGCCGCGTGGTTTTTGCGACCTTTCCCCACAGAACACGCTCTTCCTTGCCGAGCTTGCGACTGCCTTTCATCGCCGATACCTTTTCGCAGCGACCCGCGGCAGCAATATATAAAAATCGGCCTCGTTGCGCACCGTGCCGGCAAACTCTCCCGCTTCGAAACCGGAACCGGTGAAAATATCGCCGCGTGCCGGGCCGACGATGGCCGAACCCGTATCAAGCGCCAGCATCAGTCGAGCGAAGGGCTTTCCATCATCGAGATGGGTCAGCGTCGGCGCGTGGATGAAGAAAGGCAGGCCGAAGGTGTGGATCAGCCTGTCCACCGCGAGCGCACGGCCCGCAACCAGCGGCACCTTGGCGGCCGCGATCGGCCCCATATCGAGACCGGCGACATCCGCCTCCCGGAAAAAAATGTAGGAGCGGTTGTGCCACAGCACCCCATCCACCTCATCGGGATGGTCGGCGAGCCAATTGCGGATCGTCTGCATCGAGATGGTTTTAGGGTCGAGTTCGCCGCGATCGAGAAGCAGCCGCCCGATCGGCGAAAAGGCGTGACCGGCCTTGGCCGCATAGGTGATGCGCTTTATCGCGCCATCCGGAAACACCAGACGCGCCGCACCCTGCACATGGACGAAGAACAGGTCGACCTTCGATCTCGCCCAGGCGATCTCAAGACCCCTACCCTCCAGATATCCCTCATCGATGGCGCGGCGATCGGGAAAATAGGAAATGCCGTTTTCATCCGCCTTGCCGAAAGCATAGGACGGATCAAAGCCATTTGGCCGATTATTGTCGTCGATATCCACCAGTTCCGGCGGCCGTTGGTAGATCGGGTAACGCCAGACATCATCGGGTGTGGCGGAGACTTCCAGTTCGGGCTCGTAAAAAGCGGTCACGAAACCGCTTTTTCCCTGAGCCGGAGAAATCCTGAATGGCACACAATTGGTTTCGAAAAACTGGCGTGCCTGTTCCGGGCTGTTTACCTGGCTTTTTTCCACGAGTTCCAGAAGTGAAACCAGCTCCGCCGCCGTTATTCCAAGCGCACCGGTCCGGTAGGGTTTCGCATTGCGAAGATGAGAGAGGATGGTTCCCATCGCCGGAAAAAGCTTGCTGGGATCGTCTTCCCTCCATCCAGGCAGATCGCGGAAAGAAACTTCATCGATCGAAAAGGGCGTATTCATTGCTCGGATTCGGTGGCGATCAGCTTCCAGTTCGGATCACGCGAGCGGATGTCGCGCGAGAAGGTCCAGATGTCATCCACCTCCGCAACCGCCTCCGGATCGCCATCCACCAGCTTGCCGTCCTTGTCATAGGTTGCCGAAATCAGCTGGCTGACGATCCTCAGCGTAACCTGCACTTCGGAATCGCGAACGCTCGCCTGGGTGATGTCGGCTTTCTCGATGCCAACGAAGGTGGATTTCACCACTTCACCACGGCTTTCCCGTTCGGAAATCGCCGCCTCGAAACCGTCGAAGACCTCCTTCGACAGAAGGTTTTTGAGCGTCTTGCGGTCGCCATCGGCAAAACCCATGACGATCATTTCGTAGGCCATGCGGGCGCCGTTCAGGAATTCCTTGGGCCGGAAGGACGGATCCTTGGTCATCACGTCGCGCAGCGATGCATTGAGCGGTGTATCGGCAGGCGCAAGCGCATCCGCCTCAGCAAAGCGGTTCTCATCTTCCGCCTCGCTGCGCTTCGGCAAGGTCACGACCTTGTTATCATCCGCGACAGGACCCTTTGCCACGTCACGGGGGCTATAGGGGTCGAATGGCGGCTTTTCATTGCCCGTGCGACGGCCAAGGACACTGCGCAGCTGAAAGAAGATCAGCACCGCTGCAACGAGAAAAAACAATGTGATAAAGTCGCTGAAGCCCATCTTTTACCAAAACCGCCATTTAAATTCGAAAACCACACCATCATATAGTCTGCATCTTATCATCATTCAAATGTGCAGATTCAATCATCGGTGTCCCGGGAACCGGCAATCTGCCAGAGATGCACACGCAAGGCTAGAAGATGCGTTTTTCCTTTCTCCCCATCGTCATCCTGATAATGCCCATTCTCGAAATTGCCGGCTTCATCATCGTTGGCAAGGCGATAGGCCTGTGGCTGACGTTGGCGCTTGTCCTGTTCACCTCGTTCCTGGGGTTGCTCATACTGCGTCTCGGCGGCATCGGCATGGTGAGAAATCTTCAGGATGCGGGCCGCACTGGTGCGCAGCCGGCGGATGAACTCGTCAACGGCGCCATGCGCGTTGTTGCAGGCATCCTGCTTTTTATTCCCGGCTTCATCACCGACATTCTCGGCCTCCTGCTTCTGTCGCCGGCCATTCGCCGGTTTTTCTGGAAGGCTTTCGGACCGCGCGTGGTCGTCTCTGGCTCATTCAGGCAGTCCGGCCCCCAATCGGGTTCCGGGTTTCGAAATGACCGGGGACCTGCGGGCAATTCGAAGGTGGTGGATCTGGATGAAGAGGAGTTTCACCGCGAGGGGCCGAAAGATTCTCCCTGGTCGCAGAAGCCCGATGATCGCGACCTGCCCAAACCCTGACCGCCCGGCGGAATGGATGGCGATGACCGATCACGAAGGGTTGTAAGCCCCCGGTCGAAATGATAGACCGCCTTCCACGAATTCACGCCGCGAGGAACCGTAATGACCGCTGAAAATGGCGCACAGGGCGCAGTTAGCCCTTCTCTCAACATTCTTGCCCAGTACATCAAGGATCTGTCCTTCGAAAATCCGGGTGCTCCCCGTTCGCTGCAGGCCCGTGAGAATGCGCCGTCGATCAACATCAATGTCAATGTCAACGCAAACCCGATCTCCGGTTCGGATTTCGACGTTGTTCTGACGCTGAATGCGGAAGCCAAGGATGGCGACAAGGTTCTGTTCGCAGCCGAGCTGGTTTATGGCGGCGTGTTCCGCATCGCCGGTTTCCCGCAGGAACACATGCTGCCGGTCCTCTTCATCGAGTGCCCGCGCCTGCTCTTCCCCTTCGCCCGCCAAATCATTGCCGACGTCACCCGCAATGGCGGCTTCCCGCCGCTGATGATCGACCCGATCGATTTCGCGCAGATGTTCGCGCAGCGCGTCGCCGAAGAACAGGCGAAGGCCCAGGTTCAGGCCGTACCGAACTAAGCGGCGCCCAAGGCTCTGCATGGCAGATAAAACAAAACCCGGGTTCTTCGCCCGGGTTTTTCTTTGGCCAGATTTGCGGTTTCAGTGTCGGAGTAAACCTCAGTTCTGGTAGCGGCTCCAGATCGCCTTGTCGCCCATGCCGAGAACGAGTTTGCCATGGGCCGCAGCCGTCTCCGCGTCGAGCCTCGATGGCAAGGCTCTCGGTCGTTGCAGAGGCTCCAGCGGAACGTCTTCCTCAATGATGATGGTTTCCTGTCGCGCCGCGGAGCCGAAACCGAGCGCCGTCTGACGTCCACCAATCATTTCGATATAGACTTCGGCCAGAAGCTCGGAGTCGAGAAGCGCCCCGTGCTTGGTGCGGTGGGAATTGTCGATGCCGTAACGTCGGCAAAGTGCATCCAGCGAATTCGGCCCCATGGGGTGCTTGCGGCGGGCAAGCGAAAGTGTGTCCGTCACCAGATCGGCAGAAACCGGCTCGATGCCAAGGCGCGAGAATTCCGCATTGATGAAGCCCATATCGAAGGTCGCATTATGCGCCACCCAGCGCGCACCATCGAAGAAGTCACGGATCTGTTCGACAACGTCTCCGAATTTCGGCTTGTCCTTCAGAAACTCATCGGTAATGCCATGAACGGCAAGCGCATCCGGGTGAACCTTGCGATCCTCCGGGCTGATATAAAGATGCAGCGTGCGGCCGGTGGGAAAATGATTGATGAGCTCGATGCCGCCGATTTCGATCACACGATCCAGCTTCGATTCGAGGCCCGTGGTTTCCGTATCGAAAATGATCTCACGCATTCATCTCTCCGCGGCGCGACTCAAGCGCCCAGTTTCTGCAAAATCTCTCTTACCTGATCCCGCGCCGCTTCGACACCATTTCCGGAATCGATGATGAAATCGGCGCGCCAGCGCTTTTCCGCGTCGGGCATCTGCCGGGCGAGGATCATGTCGAATTTCTCTTCCGTCATGCCGGGCCGGGATAAAACCCGCTCACGCTGGATTTCCGGCGCGCAACTCACCACCACGACTTTATCGACGCGGCCTTCCGCTCCGGTTTCGAACAACAGGGGTATGTCGAGCAAAGCGAATTGCCGCTCTTCTTTCCGCGCCTCTGCCAGAAAGGCTTCCTGTCTTTTGCGCACCAGCGGATGAACGATCTCTTCCAGCCTGCTAAAATTAGCCGGATTCTGCCGCAGTGTATCGCCGAGTTTCTGGCGGTCGACCATGCCGGCGATGGTGGTGCCCGGAAAGGCGGCCTCGATCAAGGGAACGGCTTCCGCACGATAAAGCCCGTGCACGACCTCATCGGAATCGAGAACTGGAACACCCTCTTCGGCGAAGAGCCTCGCCGTCGTCGTTTTTCCCATTCCAATCGAGCCGGTGAGACCAATGACGATCATCAATGTTTCTCCATATCCTCGATGATGAGGGAGCGGAGAGTTTCATCCACCTCCGGCATCCTGCCGAACCACCGCTTGAAACCGGGTTTCGCCTGATGGAGCAACATGCCGAGCCCATCGACGGTAGCCATGCCCTGCTCTTCCGCCATCTTCAGGATCGGCGTTTTCAACGGAACGTAGACGATATCGGTGACGACGGCATTGGCAGCCATCGGCGAAAAATCGAGATGTGGCGCCTCGGTTCCATCCATACCGAGAGATGTCGTATTCACGAACAGCCCGGCACCCTGCATGACCTCCTGAAGGGCTGCCTGGGGATGGGAAAAGACCCGCGGGCCAAAACGGTCAGCCAGTTCGCGGGCACGTTCGACCGTGCGGTTCAGGACGTGAATTTCGGAAATACCCCGATCACGCAGGGACTGAATGACCGCCCGGCTTGCACCACCGGCACCGAAAACCACTGCCCGATCGGTCTTGTCCCAGCCCTTATGCCGCTCATCCAGGTTCGAGACGAAACCGTATCCATCCGTATTGGTGGCGTGGAGTTTCCCCTCCTCCATCCAGATGGTGTTGGCGGCGCCGAGTTCTTCCGCCAAAGCGTCGGGCCTGTCCGCCAGCCGGTAAGCCACTTCCTTGTGGGGAATGGTGACATTGCCGCCCACCGCTGAGCCGGGTTTTCCTTCTTTCAGCGTCGCAATGAAATTCGCGAAATCGTCCGGGGAGACCTCAACGGCCTTGTAGGAACCGGCAATACCGAATTTTTTCAGCCAATAGGAATGGATGATCGGCGACCGGGAGTGCTTGATCGGGTAACCGACAACGAAGGCATCTATGGTTAATGTTTCACGTGAATCAGCCATCGATGACATCCATCTCGCGCAGTTTCGTTAAAAGAGGCAGGAGCGGCAGGCCGAGGATCGTGAAATAATCCCCCTCGATGGAGGTGAATAGCTGGATTCCCTCTCCTTCGAGCTGGTAAGCACCAACACTGCTCAAGGCTTTTTCTCCCACCCGCTGCAGGTGACGGGAGACAAATTCCGGACTCAAACTCCGAACCAAAAGCTCGGCGCCGGAAATGGTCTTCCACACGACCTCACCCTTGCGAACAAGAACGGCCGCACTGTTCAGACGATGGGCCTTGCCGGACAATGAAAGCAGATGCGCTTCGGCTTCTGCCATTGTTTTTGGCTTGTGATAGACACGGGAACCGAGCGCCATGGTCTGGTCGCAGCCGAGAACCAGCGCCTGC
Source organism: Agrobacterium tumefaciens (assembly GCA_017744915.1). Lineage (GTDB taxonomy): Bacteria > Pseudomonadota > Alphaproteobacteria > Rhizobiales > Rhizobiaceae > Agrobacterium > Agrobacterium tumefaciens_I. Next base: position 221,051 of record JAGIAH010000003.1, on the reverse strand, counting down.
GGATGAAGCGCACTGACCGCAAGGGCCTTGGCCCTTGCGAGTTCCAGTGCGACCTCTTCCGGGCTGGCGCCTTCTCGCTCCAGCTGCTCATCAAGCGCGCGCTCATCAATATCCGCCGGGATCGCCGAAAATGTCAGCCCCGCATTGCGCATCAACATCTGGCGGGATGCGCTGGACGAGGCGAGGATCAACTCTTGTTTCATCGACTGTCTGCTCCGAATGGTGCAATCGGGATTATCGCGTCCTCGGGCGAAGGGCAAGGATCGCCGCGGCCGTTTCCTCGATGGAACGGCGTGTGACGTCGATCAGCGGCCAATTGTTGCGGGCGCAGAGCGCCCGCGCATATTTCAGCTCTTCCATGATGGTGGCGCGATCCGTGTAACGGCCGCTGTCAAATCCACCCGTTGCACCCAACTCCCGGTTTTCACGAACCTGCGATATGCGATCCGATGTCGCGACGAGACCAACGATCAAAGGCCGGGTGGCGGCATAGAGGCTATCAGGCAAGGGTACGTTGGGAACGACCGGAATATTGGCGGTCTTTATGCCCCTGTTGGCAAGATAGATGCTGGTCGGCGTTTTCGACGTGCGGCTGATGCCGATGATGACGACATCCGCCTCGTCATAGGTCTCCGGCATCTGACCGTCATCATGGTCCATGGCGAAATTGAGCGCTTCGATTCGCGCGAAATAATCGGCATTCAGCGCGTGCTGCGCGCCTACCCGCCTTCTCGACGGCGCACCGAGATAGGTCTGAAAGATACCGATGATCGGTTCGAGGACATTGACGCAGGGCACGCCGATCGCATGGCAGCGCAGATCCAGGAATTCGGCCAGCTGCTGATCAACGATAGTATAAAGAACGATGCCGGGTTCCTTGTCGATGAGATCAACGACCTGGGCGAGCTGTTTCTGGTTGCGGATCATCGGATAGACATGTTCCACCGGCATGGAGGCATGGAACTGAGCCGAGACGGCGCGGCCGGCCGACATCAGAGTCTCTCCCGTTGAGTCCGAAATCAGGTGCAGATGGAAGAAGCTTTTTTTGTTCTCCACGCTGTTTTTCTCCCCCTGTTGATAAACCGGGACAAGTTTCTGAATTGTCCGACGGATCGAACCGCGCCGTGAATAAAGTGGTGTTTTTCCACAATCCGCAAGTGGCTTCGCTCGCCTTCGCGGCGCCTGTGAATTATTGGAAGAATGCGAAACTGTTCAAAATTTTCCCCAGATTATCCACAGATACGGGGTTTTTCTATTTAGATATAACTATTTGAAATTATTTATCTAATTTCTGTTTTCCAGATTATTGACAAACAGACGCGGCAACAATCTGCGCAGGCGCGTTTAAAACGTCACGACTGCGGCATTTCGACTGGAATGATTTTAATCCTTGCTACCCACAGACTCTAAGAAATAGAAAATCTTTTAAATCTCTTTGATTTTATTTTTTAGAAGCTGGGTGCCATGAGCGAACGCAAGGTAATGACGGTGTTGAACGGGAAGACGGTCACACCGCCGCCCATATGGCTGATGCGCCAGGCCGGGCGTTATCTTCCGGAGTATCGAGAAACGCGGAAGAGTGCCGGAAGTTTCCTGGATCTCTGTTATAACCCCGAGCTGGCGAGCGAAGTGACCCTTCAGCCCATCCGCCGGTTCGGGCTGGATGCTGCTATTCTATTTTCCGACATTCTGGTGATACCCGACGCGCTTCATCGCAACGTGTCCTTCAGCGAAGGCAAAGGTCCGGCAATGGACCCGATCGACGTGAGCGGTATCGAAAAGCTTGATGCCTCGAATGTCATGGCGCATCTTTCGCCTGTTTTCGAAACGGTCTCGCGTCTGCGCAGCTCATTGCCGGATGAAACGACGCTTCTCGGTTTTTGTGGTGCGCCTTGGACGGTTGCGACCTACATGATCGCCGGTCACGGAACGCCGGACCAGGCGCCGGCGCGGCTGTTCGGTTATCAGGAGCCGGCCGCCATGGAAAAGCTGCTGGCTTTCCTCGCCGATGTCTCTGCCGATTATCTGGTGGCGCAGATCGATGCCGGGGCTGATGCGGTTCAGATATTCGATTCATGGGCCGGTGTGCTCGGCGAAAAGGAATTCGAGGAATATGCGATAAAGCCGGTCGCTCGAATTATCGCATCGGTGCGTGTCCGCAGGCCTTCGGCAAAGATCATCGCTTTCGCCAAGGGCGCGGGTTATCTTCTGAAGGATTATCGCCGCAAGACGGGTGCCGACGCTATCGGCCTCGATTGGTCCGTACCATTGAGCTTCGCCAGGGATTTGCAGAAAGAAGGCCCGGTGCAGGGCAATCTCGACCCGATGCTGATGGTGGCAGGCGGCAAGGCCTTGCAGGATGGCATCGATGCCGTTCTGCAGGCGCTCGGGCAGGGCCCGCTGATTTTCAATCTCGGCCATGGCATCACCCCGCAGGCTGACCCGGAAAACGTCACCCGGCTGGTTGAACGGGTGCGCTCGGTTGGAGGCGCGGGATGAGTGATGAGAAACAGACCTCGGCGCGCTCCGGAAACAAGGCGGCTTTGCGCGCGGGTATAGCGCTCGGTGTCTTTGCCGCTTTCATCACGCTGCTGTTTTACGCCGATCCCGCCGATCTCTATCTCTGGATCAAGGCGCTGCATATCATCGCGGTGATTTCCTGGATGGCGGCGATTTTTTACCTGCCGCGGCTTTTTATCTACCACACCGATGCGCCCGTCGGTTCGCAGCAATCGGAAACCTTCAAGGTGATGGAACAGCGGCTGATCAGGGTGATCATGAACCCGGCGATGATGATAAGCTGGGTTTTGGGGCTTTATCTCGCATGGTCGGTTTATGGTTTTTCCGGCGGCTGGCTGCATGCGAAGATTGGGCTGGTGGTGCTCCTGACCGCGACCCATGTTTATTTCAGCCGCAGTGCGAAACGTTTCGCACGCGATGAAAATAAAAGACCGGCCCGTCACTGGCGGTTGATGAACGAAGTTCCAACCGTTCTGATGATCCTGATTGTCATACTTGTGGTTGTGAAACCCTTTGGTTAAGACGGTGAGGCGATAAATTTCGCGGAATTCGTGCTTTCCTCTTGCAGCGGCCGTGTTCAATCGCTATTTTCAGGCACTCATCTTCGTGGCATGTGAATTATTCAGTCATCTGCGGTATCTCCCACAGCATCTGATTCGCGAACACGCCCTCCCCCGACATTACATTATCAAACGGTCTTCCCTTCATGGCTGAAATGAAGCTTCAGGAACTTAAGAGCAAATCGCCTACCGACTTGCTGACTTTTGCCGAATCCCTGGAAGTTGAAAATGCGAGCACCATGCGCAAGCAGGAGCTTATGTTCGCAATCCTCAAGGTTCTCGCGAGCCAGGACATCGAAATCATCGGCGAAGGCGTCGTTGAAGTCCTGCAGGACGGGTTCGGGTTCCTGCGTTCCGCAAACGCAAACTATCTGCCCGGCCCGGACGATATCTATATTTCGCCCTCGCAGATCCGCCGCTTCTCGCTGAAGACGGGCGATACAGTCGAAGGGCCGATCCGTGGCCCCAAGGAAGGCGAACGTTATTTCGCGCTTCTCAAGGTCAATACGATCAATTTCGATGACCCGGAAAAAATCCGTCATAAGGTTCACTTCGACAATCTGACGCCGCTTTATCCCAATGAGCGCTTCAAGATGGAACTGGATGTTCCGACCTCGAAGGATCTGTCGTCGCGTGTTATCGATCTCGTTGCACCGCTCGGCAAGGGCCAGCGTGGATTGATCGTGGCGCCGCCGCGCACCGGTAAAACGGTTCTGCTGCAGAACATTGCCCATTCCATCACGGCGAACCATCCGGAGTGTTATCTGATCGTTCTGTTGATCGACGAGCGTCCGGAAGAAGTGACCGACATGCAGCGTTCGGTGAAGGGTGAGGTTGTGTCCTCCACCTTCGACGAACCGGCTGTGCGCCACGTCCAGGTCGCCGAAATGGTCATTGAAAAGGCAAAGCGTCTTGTGGAGCATGGCCGTGACGTCGTCATCCTGCTCGATTCCATCACGCGTCTTGGCCGCGCTTACAACACCGTTGTTCCCTCTTCCGGTAAGGTTCTGACCGGTGGTGTGGATGCCAACGCCCTGCAGCGTCCGAAGCGTTTCTTTGGTGCTGCGCGTAACATCGAAGAAGGTGGTTCGCTGACAATCATTGCGACGGCGCTTATCGATACCGGCAGCCGTATGGATGAAGTCATCTTTGAAGAGTTCAAGGGTACCGGTAACTCGGAAATCGTGCTCGACCGCAAGGTTGCCGACAAGCGCATCTTCCCGGCGCTGGATATTCTGAAATCCGGCACGCGTAAGGAAGACCTGTTGGTACCGCGCCAGGATCTGCAGAAGATTTTCGTTCTTCGCCGCATTCTCGCGCCGATGGGAACGATGGACGCCATCGAATTCCTGATCGACAAGCTGAAGCAGACCAAGAACAATTCGGATTTCTTCGAATCGATGAATACCTGATCCGAACCTTAGTCGGATTCATCATAAGAGCTTTAAAGCCGTATCCGTTCATTCGGGTGCGGCTTGACTGTTTTAGACCGAGGTGAACGATGGCAGCTTCCGCCGATACGATTTATGCGCTGTCCAGCGGCGCCCTGCCAGCGGGCGTCGCTGTTATCAGGATCAGCGGCTCCAGGGCTTTTGATGCCTTGAAGATGCTGACAGGTCGCGACCTTCCTTCACCCCGAAAAACAAGCCTGTCTTCGATTCGGAATCGAAACAATGATACTATCGACGAGGGACTGGTGATTGTCTTTCCGGGTCCTAATTCTTTTACGGGTGAAAATTGCGTTGAGATCCACAGCCACGGTAGCCGTGCGGTTGTCGCTTCGATTTTTACCGAGCTTGAGAATCTAGAAGGACTGCGGCCCGCGGAAGCCGGTGAATTTTCCCGCAGAGCCTTTGAAAATGGCAAAATGGATCTGCTCGAGGTCGAAGGCCTGGCCGATCTGTTGCTGGCGGAAACGGAAATGCAGCGGCGGCTTGCGGTTGAGCAGAGCACCGGCCAGCTGTCGGCGCTCTATGATGGTTGGGCCTCCCGTTTGACCCGTGCCCGTGCCTTCATCGAAGCGGAACTGGATTTTGCCGACGAGGAGGATGTTCCGGATTCCGTTGCAGCCCAAGTTTGGGACGCGATGGTGGAGCTGAAGGGTGAAATCAGCCGTCACCTGGAGAGTGGTGGAAGCGGCGAAATCATCCGCGATGGTTTTAAAGTGGCGCTTGTGGGCGAACCGAATGCGGGTAAATCAACGCTGCTTAACGCGTTGAGCGGCCGCGACGTTGCGATCGTGACCGACATCGCCGGCACGACAAGAGACGTTTTAAGCGTCGACATCAATCTGGACGGCTATCTGGTTCGGATATTCGATACAGCAGGGATTCGTGAGACGCAGGATGTGGTGGAACAGGAAGGTGTGCGGCGTGCGGTTCTGACCGCGGAAACCGCCGATCTTATCTTATTGCTGCAGGATAAAGATTCGATTCCGAAACAACCCTCTAGGTCATTCGAGAACCGGAGTTATTTACACGTCAGAACCAAAACGGCACTTTTTTCTCCCGATTCGAATAATGGTTTTGATCTGTCTATCTCAGCCAAGGAAGGCATAGGCCTTGACCAATTGCGCTCCGTGATCAAGCGGGAGATAGAAAAGAGGGTTGGTGCCGGGCAGACATTGGTTCCCGCGCGTGCCCGTCATAAAAAACGACTTGAAGAGACGCTGAACTATGTTAGTGATGCGCTCGATTCTGAGACCCTCGACCTTGCGATAAGGTCGGAATATTTAAGACTCGCCGCAACATCGCTTGGACGGATCACCGGCCGCGTCGATGTGGAAGATTTGCTCGGCGTGATCTTCTCGGAATTCTGCATAGGAAAATGATTCACGTGAAACATTGGCGACCGAAGGGTAATGCCGATGTTGAGAACAGGGCGCAGGAATATGCACCAGTCATTCGATGTCATTGTTATTGGGGGTGGTCATGCGGGCAGCGAAGCTGCGGCTGCTGCTGCGAGACACGGCGCTAAAACCGCGTTGGTAACCCATAAACGCGAGACCATTGGCGTCATGTCCTGTAACCCGGCGATTGGTGGGTTGGGCAAGGGGCACCTCGTTCGTGAAATCGATGCACTGGACGGTTTGATGGGTCGGGTCGCCGATGCGGCTGGTATCCAGTTTCGCATGCTCAACCGCAAGAAAGGGCCTGCGGTCCGCGGTCCGCGGACACAGGCCGACCGAAGACTTTATCGCGAGGCCATGCAGCGCGAGATCGATGCCATTGAGAATCTCACCATTATTGAAGGCGATGCTTTCGATATTGAAATGGCCAATGATCGGGTCGCGGCCGTTATCATGAAAAATGGTAGCCGGATTCCTTGCGGTGCCGTCGTGCTGACGAGCGGCACCTTTTTGCGTGGTCTCATTCATATCGGCTCCGAAAAGATTCCCGCCGGCCGTGTTGGGGAAATGCCGTCTCTCGGCCTTTCTGATACGCTCGCACGCCTCGGTCTTGTTATGGGGCGCCTCAAGACGGGCACCCCCGCCCGGCTGGACGGCCGCACGATCGATTGGACTGCCGTGGATCGACAGGCGGCCGATGAAGATCCCGTTCCGTTTTCCTTCATGACGGATCGTATCGTCAATCCGCAAATCGAATGTGGCGTGACCCGTACCACGCCAGCGGGGCATAAGATCATTCAGGACAATATTCACCTGTCGGCCATGTATTCCGGGCAGATCGAAGGGGTCGGCCCGCGTTATTGCCCATCAATCGAGGACAAGATCACCCGTTTTGGTGAGCGGGATGGCCATCAGATATTTCTGGAGCCGGAAGGCCTGGACGACCACACCATCTATCCGAACGGTATTTCCACCTCCCTGCCCGCTTTTGTGCAGGAACAATTTATCCGCACCATTCCCGGTCTCGAGCAGGTCGCCATTCTCCAGCCCGGTTATGCGATTGAATATGACTATGTCGATCCCCGGGAGCTGAAACCGTCTCTTGAATGCCGCAAGATTTCGGGATTGTTTCTTGCCGGTCAGATCAACGGCACGACGGGTTATGAAGAAGCCGGCGCCCAAGGTCTTGTTGCCGGATTGAATGCTTCGCTCTATGCGAGCAATACGGATCCAATCTATTTCAGCCGGACGGAATCCTATATCGGCGTGATGATCGACGATCTGACGTCCAAGGGCGTTAGCGAACCCTATCGCATGTTCACATCCAGAGCGGAATATCGGCTTTCATTGCGTGTGGATAATGCCGATCTGCGACTTACACCGGTCGGCCAAGCGGCGGGTATTGTCGGACGCGCGAGGAACGAACGCTTTGCAGAGTTCATTTCCGATCTGGAGCGCGGTCGTGACATGATGAAAGAACTTTCCATTAGCCCGTCCCAGGCGGCGAAACAGGGGTTGAAACTCAATCAGGATGGTCAGCGGCGCTCGGTTTATGAACTGCTTGCCTATCCTGATATGACCCTGGAAGCGTTGACGCAACACTGGCCGGAACTCGCGGCTCTTGATGGCAAGGTGGCCGAGGTTCTGCAGATCGAGGCAAGTTATGCGGTCTATATGCAGAGGCAGAGTGCGGATATCGTCGATATCAAGCGGGATGAGGACAGGAAGATCCCCACGGACTTTGATTTTCAAAGTCTGTCCGGTCTGTCCAACGAGCTTAAACAAAAGCTGGAAAAAGCTCGCCCGGAGAATATTGCCCAGGCTGCCCGTGTTGACGGTATGACACCGGCTGCGATATCGCTGTTGCTCGCACTTCTGCGGAAGAGTTCCATTGCGCGAAGTGAAAAATTGCATATGCACCAATAGCGAGTCGGGATTATGAAGATAAACGGCCAGAGTGTTTCACGTGAAACACAAGAGAGGCTCGAGCATTTTGTCGAGCTTTTCAAAAAGTGGAACAAAACCACAAATCTGGTGGCGCCTTCAACCCTTACCGAGCTATGGAGCCGGCACGTCGCAGACAGCGCGCAAATCTTCCAACTCTCCCCCCAGCCAAAAAAATGGATTGATCTGGGCAGCGGTGGTGGTTTCCCTGGCGTCGTTACGGCGATTTTTCTAGCCGAGCTGGGCGACGGTTGGGTTGATCTGGTCGAAAGCAACAATAAAAAGGCTGCTTTTCTGCGAATCGCGCTGAAGGAAACCGGCGCACGAGGCGCTGTTCATCCCGTCAGAATCGAAAAAGCACACGAGACTATCAAAAATTGCGATGCCGTTTCGGCGCGTGCGCTTGCCGATCTGGACCTGCTCTTTGATTATATTCACCCTTGGGCGCAGAATAATCCAAATCTCAAGGCCTATTTTAATAAAGGCCGGGATTATGATTCCGAAGTGCAGAAAGCACATGGCCGCTGGGAGTTTGATCTGGTAAAACACCAGAGTGCCATTGAGGCAGATTCTGTTGTTCTTGAAATCGGCAACCTCGCTTTGAGGCGCTGATGAGCTGGCCAGGTGCGGCATGACTTTGGAAAAAAACCGGATTATCGCAGTAGCAAACCAGAAGGGCGGCGTTGGAAAAACAACGACGGCCATTAATCTGGCCACCGCGCTGGCGGCTATTGGTGAGCGTGTGCTGATCATCGATCTGGACCCGCAGGGCAATGCCAGCACAGGGCTTGGTATTGACCGCAAGGAACGCAAGCTTTCCTCCTATGATCTTCTGGTGGGTGACAATAATATTGCGGAGATCGCTGTTCCTACGGCGGTCCCGAGTCTCGATATCGTCCCCTCAACCATGGATTTGCTCGGCTTCGAGATGCAGGTGGCCAATGTTGCCAACCGCGTCTTTCTTTTGCGAGCTGCCTTGGAAACTGAGGAGGCGCGTGCCTATTCCTATATTCTCGTCGATTGCCCGCCCTCTTTCAATCTGCTGACCATGAACGCCATGACGGCCGCACATTCCGTGCTGGTACCGTTGCAATGTGAATTTTTTGCCCTGGAAGGCCTTAGCCAATTGCTGGATACGGTCAGTCAGATACGCGCTTCGGTCAATCCACAGCTCGATATACAGGGCATCGTTCTGACGATGTTCGATGCACGTAACAATCTCGCCCAGCAGGTGGTTACGGATGTGCGCACGCATCTCGGGGAAAAGGTTTATCACACGCTCATTCCGCGCAATGTTCGTGTTTCCGAAGCGCCGTCCTATGGTAAACCGGCCATTCTTTACGATCTGAAATGCGCCGGCAGCCAGGCTTATTTGCAGCTGGCGTCCGAAGTGATCCAGAGAGAACGTCTGCGCAAGGCTGCCTGAAGTTTGTTGGCCTGACGTTTTACTGGGATGTATGGAGTAATATCTTATGAGTGATGATCTTTCCAAGCGTCGGCTCGGGCGCGGTCTTGCCGCATTGATCGGAGAAATGGATCAGCCGGTACCGGTGGGTGAACCTCAGCGTGCGGTGAACGCTGATCGCACCATTCCTATCGAATTCATCGCTCGCAGCCAGAGAAACCCGCGGCGTCATTTCGACGAAAATGAGTTGCAGGATCTTGCTGCCTCCATTCGTCAGCACGGCATTGTTCAGCCTGTGGTCGTAAGAACGGTTGGAGTCAACCGCTACGAGATTATCGCCGGTGAGAGGCGCTGGCGCGCGGCGCAGCTGGCAGGATTCACCGACGTACCCGTCATCGTTCGTGATGTGGATGATCGCACGGCGCTGGAGCTCGCCATCGTCGAAAACGTTCAGCGTTCCGATCTCAACCCGCTTGAAGAAGCGATGGGTTACGAGCAGCTGATCGCCGAGCACGGTTATACCCAGAACGATCTTGGTGAAATCATCGGCAAGAGCCGAAGCCATGTTGCCAACAGTCTGCGGCTGCTCAAGCTGCCCGATCCGGTGCGGGATATGCTGGCGGATGGTTCGCTGTCTGCCGGCCACGCACGGGCGCTGGTTTCCACATCCGATCCGGCCACGCTGGCGCGGACGATTGTGTCCAAGGGACTTTCGGTGCGTGATGCCGAGCGTCTGGCGCAAAACGATATCAAATCGCAGGGTGAGATTGCCGAAAAGCGCCCCGCTGCGGAGAAGGATTCCGATACGATTGCGCTGGAACGCAGCCTGTCCGATTCGCTCGGACTTGATGTGAAGATCAGCCACAAGGGTGGTTCGGGGCAAATCCGCATCGGCTACCGTACGCTGGAACAGCTCGAGGCCGTCTGCCGGTTGCTGGAACAGAAATAATTAAATATCTGTTTTAATTGATAAATACCCGTCGTTTGGCGGGTATTTTTGTTTCCTGGGGCTCAAAAATCGATGGCCCGGCCTTTTATTTCGTAGTCCCCGAAACGCACGGGTTCAGCGCCGCCGCGGCCGCCCGTTTCCGGCGGCAACTGAAGATCAGCCTGTTGCCGGCGTCGTTCTTCCGCCTCTTTCAACGCCCGTTCCGCCGCGGGTGAAAGCTGCTTCACCCTTTCCGCGGTCTTCTCCGCGCCATTGTCATTATCCGCATTCTGCATGAAATCCTCCCTATGACGGGATATTGAAATATGTTTGCCGTTCACCAGATTATATAATCAGACGGGCTTTATAAACCCCGGAATATTCCCGGTGAGTAACCCGGTAAGCGACAAGGAGAATTTGACGGATGAACATGATGCGCACGGCAATGCTTCTGGCCTTCATGACCGCATTGTTCATGGGTGTCGGTTTTCTGATCGGCGGCAAGGGCGGCATGATGATCGCCTTCCTTATTGCGGCGGGTATGAATCTGTTCTCCTACTGGAATTCGGACAAGATGGTCCTTTCCGCCTATCATGCGCGGGAAATAGACGAGGCGAATGCGCCCGAGTTTTTTCACATGATCCGCGATCTGTCGCAGAATGCCGGACTGCCGATGCCGAAGGTCTATATTTACGACAGCCCGCAACCCAATGCCTTCGCAACGGGGCGGAACCCGCAGAACGCTGCCGTTGCAGCGTCGACGGGCCTGCTGGAACGCCTCACGCCCGAGGAGGTGGCCGGCGTTATGGCGCATGAACTGGCGCATGTGCAAAACCGCGATACGCTGACCATGACGATCACCGCCACGCTGGCGGGCGCGATTTCCATGCTCGGCAATTTTGCCTTCTTGTTCGGCGGCAACAGGGAAAACAACAATAACCCCCTGGGCTTTATCGGCGTACTGGTTGCGATGATCGTGGCACCGCTCGCCGCGATGCTGGTGCAGATGGCGATCAGCCGTACCCGGGAATATTCCGCCGACCGTCGCGGCGCGGAAATCTGTGGCAACCCGCTCTGGCTTGCATCTGCCCTGCAGAAGATTTCAGGCATGGCGCAGCAAATTCACAATGATCATGCCGAGCGCAATCCGGCAACGGCGCATATGTTCATCATCAATCCGCTCTCCGGCGAGCGAATGGACAATCTCTTCTCCACTCACCCGAACACGGAAAACCGTGTGGCGGCGCTGCGCGCCATGGCACAGGAGTTTTCCCCGCGAGGATCGACGCCGTCGCCATCGGGTGATAGACCGGTGCGCAAATCAGGCTCCGTTCCCAAGACGGGCTGGGGACGAGGCAATGAAAACGAGCGCAAGGGGCCGTGGTCTTGACATCCGATATTCAGAATAAGCCGGCGCGGTCCAAGAAGCCGAGGCCGGCACATGGGAGGGGCCGTGAAGACGGCCCTTCGTCTTTCCAGGACAAGCCGGGCCTTGCTGCGCGCATTGCCGCCACCCGCATTCTCGCGGCCGTTCTGGAAAAGAAGACCTCTCTGGATGGGATGCTCGACAGCGAAAACGGTAATCCGGTCTATCGTGCGCTGTCGCTTGCGGACCGGGCACTGGTGAGGGCTATCGTCAACAGCGCGCTTCGCCATCTCCCGCGCATCGAGACGGCTTTGTCGATGTTGCTGGATGGGCCATTGCCGCAGGGCGCGCGATCGCTGCATCACGTTCTCGTCGTCGGTGTCGCGCAGATGCTTTATCTCGATGTGCCGGATCATTCCGCTGTCGATCTTGCCGTGGAACAGGCGCATCGGGATCCGCGCAACCGGCGCTTCGTCAAGCTGGTCAATGCGGTTCTGAGAAGGCTCGGCCGTGAAAAGGCGGAGATCGAAAAGGCTATTGCTGACGTTCCGGTCTTGCCGGACTGGTTTTATGCTCGGCTTGTTTCCGCTTACGGCGATGAGGTGGCCCAAAGGATCTCGCAGGCGCAGCTAACACCATCCTCCATTGACCTGACGGTAAAGGCTGATCCCGCTCTCTGGGCGGAGAAACTGGGCGGCACGCTGATGCCTAACGGCAGCGTGCGTCTGGGTGAATTCGAAGGTCAAATCCCTTCGCTTGAAGGTTTTGCCGAAGGCGCATGGTGGGTGCAAGATCTTGCGGCCAGCATGCCGGTAAGGCTCCTCGGCGATATCGCCGGCAAGCGTGTTGCCGATCTCTGTGCGGCCCCCGGCGGCAAGACCGCCCAGCTTGCTCTGGCGGGGGCCGAGGTGACGGCGCTGGACCAGTCCGGCAACAGACTTCGCCGCCTCCGGGAAAATCTCGATCGGCTTGGCCTCAACGCCGAAACGGTGGAGGTCAACATGATGAAGTATCGGCCGGAACAGCTTTTCGATGCTGTGCTGCTCGATGCACCCTGTTCTTCCACGGGCACGCTGCGCAAACATCCCGATGTCTGCTGGACCAAGGATGAGAACGACATTGCCAAACTTGCCGCTCTTCAGGGCCAGATGTTGCGGCACGCATTGACCCTGGTAGGTCCCGGCGGCCTCGTCGTCTTTTCCAATTGCTCGCTCGATCCTTCGGAAGGGGAAGCGATGATCGCGGAGGTTCTGGCGGAAAATCCCGATGTGGAGCGTGTTGCCGTTCGCAGGGAAGATTGGCCCGGAATGGAGACGGCCATCAGTTCGCAGGGCGATCTGCGCACGACACCGGACATGTTCGGCGGTGTCGATGGGTTTTTTAGCAGTGTCTTGCGTAAGAAGTAGAAAAAAGCCAAGCTTTCGCGAATCATTAGATATTTATCGAAAACGTTCCGGTCATCGCGGTTCACTGATAAAAACAAAACATGTGAAACGGGAAACACAGCTTGGTAGGGTCCTTTGCAGGCAGCATGAATGCCGCCGGTCTTCTTTCGCGGATGGCATATCGTCATCTGTGTGTCGGCCTCACCCCATTGCGTCTGCATCTGTCGCGGTTTGCCAACCGCGTGCCCGAGGGTCTGGTAGCGGCGCCCACCGATCTGAGGGCCATCGATCCTTATTTTGCCGAGGAATTGCTGCGCGGCCGCATCGCGCTGGCTGGACGGGTCGTTGAGACCGGCGGCGCCTCGCCGTTCCAGGTGGATTTCCCCTCGGCGGTTTTTGAAGAACGGCTGCATGCATTCAGCTGGCTGCGGCACATTCGGTCCGATAAATCGAGTGAGGCCTGCAAGCGGGCGCGCCGCATCGTTGCCGAGTGGATGGCGCTGCACGGCAAGCGGGTTACCGGCACCGCCTGGTCGCCCGACATAGCGGCGCAGAGGCTGATTGCCTGGCTTTCGCATTCTCCCGTGGTTTTATACGAGGCCGATGCGGGCTTCTATCGCCGTTTCCTGAAGAGCCTTGCCTTTCATGTGCGTTATCTCGAGCGGATCGTCAAACATGCGCCAGATGGCGAAGCACGGCTGCGGATCAGGATAGCTCTTGCCATGGCCTCCATCGCCATGCCGACCCGCCTGTCGCGGATCATCCGCAACGGAATGAAGCTGGCTCAGGAAATGGAACGCCAGATTCTTCCCGATGGCGGGCATGTTTCCCGCAATCCACGAGTCATGCTGGATTTGCTGCTCGATCTTCTGCCGCTGCGGCAAAGTTACATCAATCTCGGCCATGACCTGCCTTCCGGGCTGGTGCCAGCGATAGACCGCATGTTTCCAGCAATCCGGTTTTTCCGCCATCAGGGTGGCGATCTTGCGCTGTTCAACGGCGCGACGGCGACACTCGCCAATGAGCTTGTTTCCGTGCTGCGTTATGATGAAACAGCCGGCCGGCCTTCCAAGGTCCTGCCGGATGTGAATTATCACCGGCTCGCCACTGATGACACGGTCATTATTGTCGATACGGGTTATCCCGGCTCGGCGGAGCTTTCGCGCAGTGCCCATTCGGGATGCCTGTCCTTTGAAATGTCCTGCGGCAAGAACCGGTTCATCGTCAATTCCGGGTTTCCGCGCAATGCCGCGCCGGAATATCAGCGGGCAAGCCGTTCCACGGCGGCGCATTCCACCGTCACGCTTGCCGATACCTCGTCCTGCAGATTGTCGCGCTCGAGGCTGCTTGGTCCGATCATGGTTTCCGGCGTCAGCGAAGTCGATAGCCGACGCGGAATGGACGCGAACGGTAATGACATCCTCTGGGCCTCCCATGATGGATATTTGCAGAATTTCGGCTGCTATCACGAGCGCGAAATAGAACTGAATGCGGCAGGCACGAAGATAAAAGGGCGCGACCTGCTTCGGGCTGACGAAGTGGCAGTGAAGGCGCAATTGCAATCCGTCTCCGCGGTTTCACGTTTCCACATCCATCCTCATATACAGCTTCAGCAGCGCGATGAGGAATCCGTATATCTGGAAGCGGCGGATGGAACGGCCTGGCTGTTTTCCGCTCCGGGGCTGGAGCTCTTTGTGACCGAGGATGTCTTCATGGCGGATGCCTCGGGCATGCGGCCATCGCAGCAGATCGAGTTACCCTTCAACCTTGCCAATACGCGGGAGATCCGCTGGATCATCGAACGCAAGGCTTAGGTATTTCGGGCGTTCCGGGCAAAAACCACCATAGTTTCCACCGTTCGGCGTCCCCGCTGTTTATTAATCCGGTAAGCTGTGTTAACGCGGCGGCAATTGCTGGAGCAATCCCATTCCAGCCTGTCCTCCCCGTTAAACGGAGTATGCCTGATGGCCGTCGTGTCCAAGAAAATTCCCGCCCCCGATAAGGTCAAGATTCGCACGGCGCTTCTTTCCGTGTCCGACAAGACGGACATTATCGAGCTGGCAACGGTGCTCTCCAAGCTCGGCGTCAAGCTCCTGTCGACCGGCGGTACGGCAAAAGCCATTGCCGAAGCGAGCCTGCCGGTGACGGACGTTTCCGATGTGACCAATTTTCCGGAAATCATGGACGGCCGTGTCAAGACGCTGCATCCCAACGTGCATGGCGGGCTTCTGGCCATCCGTGACGATGCGGACCATGTTGAGGCGATGAAGGCGCATGGCATCGAGGCGATCGATCTTTCCGTCATCAATCTCTATCCCTTTGAGGAAGTTCGCGCCAAGGGCGGCGATTATCCGACGACGGTCGAGAATATCGACATTGGCGGCCCGGCAATGATCCGCGCTTCCGCCAAGAATCATGCCTATGTCACGGTGGTTACTGATCCGTCCGACTATCCCGACCTGGTTGAAGCCCTGCAGGCTGACGACGGCCAGACTTCCTATGCGCTGCGCCAGCGTTTCGCCGCCAAGGCCTATGCCCGCACGGCTGCTTATGACGCCGTGATTTCCAACTGGTTTGCCGAAGCACTGGCGATCGAGACGCCGGACTACCGCGCCATCGGCGGAGTGCTGAAGGAAAAGATGCGTTATGGTGAAAACCCGCATCAGAGTGCCGGCTTTTACCTGACCGGTGAAAAGCGCCCCGGCGTTGCGACCGCGACGCTTCTTCAGGGCAAGCAGCTTTCCTACAACAACATCAATGATACGGATGCGGCTTACGAGCTGGTGGCGGAGTTCCTGCCGGAAAATGCGCCGGCCGTTGCCATCATCAAACATGCCAATCCCTGTGGCGTTGCGACCGGCCCGACGCTTGCCGAAGCCTATCGGCGCGCTCTGGCGTGCGATTCCGTTTCCGCCTTTGGCGGCGTCATTGCGCTTAACCGCACGCTCGATGCTGAAACGGCGGAAGAGATCGTCAAACTCTTCACCGAGGTGATTATCGCGCCTGATGTTACCGAAGAAGCCAAGTCCATCATCGCCCGCAAGCCGAACCTGCGCCTTCTGGCCGCTGGCGGCCTGCCTGACCCGCGTGCGGCTGGCCTCACGGCAAAGACCGTTTCCGGTGGTCTTCTCGTGCAGAGCCGTGACAATGGCATGGTCGAGGATCTCGAGCTCAAGGTCGTCACCAAGCGTGCGCCGACCGCGCAGGAGCTTGAGGACATGAAGTTCGCCTTCAAGATCGCCAAGCATGTGAAATCCAATGCCGTGATCTATGCCAAGGACGGCCAGACGGCGGGCATCGGCGCCGGCCAGATGAGCCGCGTGGATTCCGCCCGCATCGCCGCTCAGAAGGCGGAAGATGCAGCCAAGGCGCTCGGTCTTGCCGAACCTCTGACACGCGGTTCTGCCGTTGCTTCTGAAGCGTTTTACCCGTTTGCCGATGGTTTGCTTGCTGCAATCGCTGCCGGCGCCACCGCTGTTATCCAGCCGGGCGGCTCCATGCGCGACCAGGACGTGATCGACGCCGCAAACGAGCATAATGTGGCAATGGTCTTCACCGGCATGCGCCACTTCCGCCACTAAGCGTGGATATAGTGAGCAATGATAAAGGCCCGGAAAGCGATTTCCGGGCCTTTTGTTTCACGTGGGACAGTCTTGAATGCTGCGGTGTCAGGTCACCGCGCCGACCTGCCACGGTACGAATTCATTGTCGCCGTAGTCGTAAATCTCGCTCACCGTCTTGTCGCCTGAAGCGACCGCAAGAATATGTTCGAAAATTCGTTTGCCGGATTCTTCGATGGTTTCTGTTCCCGTAACGATCTCGCCGCAGTTGATATCCATGTCTTCCTTCATGTGTTCATACATTTCGGAATTGGTGGCGATCTTGATGCAGGGAGAGGGTTTGAAACCCGAAACCGAGCCGCGGCCGGTGGTGAAACAGATGACGTTGCAGCCGCCGGCGACCTGTCCGGTGACGGCAACGGGGTCATAGCCGGGCGTATCCATGAAGACGAAGCCCTGTTCCGTCACCGTCTCGGCAAATTCATAAACTGCCTTCAGCGGCATGGAGCCGCCCTTGGCGACCGCGCCCAGCGATTTTTCCAGAATGGTGGTCAGGCCGCCGAGCTTGTTGCCGTGAGAGGGATTGTTGTTGAGTTCGTCGCCATTGCGGGCGGTATAGTCCCGCCACCAGTCGATGCGCTGCAGCAACTTTTCGGCGACGGCCGGCGTGACGGCGCGTTTGGTCAGCAGGTGCTCGGCGCCGTATATTTCGGGCGTTTCGGAAAGCACGGTCGTGCCGCCATTGCGGACAATGAGGTCCGACGCATAACCCAGGGCCGGATTGGCGGATATGCCGGAATAACCATCCGAGCCGCCGCATTCCAGTGCCACCTTCAGCTTGGAAAGTGGCTGTTCGGTGCGGCGGGCGGCGTTCACCATGGGCAGCATAGCCTTGATCTCGGTGATAGCCGCATCGATGGTCTTGCGGGTGCCACCATGCTGCTGGATGGTCATGGTGCGTAGCCGTTCGCCCTCTTCCATCTTGTAATGTTCGAGGATGGGCGCGATCTGGTTGGTTTCGCAGCCGAGGCCGATCAGCAGAATGCCGCCGAAATTCGGATGGCGGGCATAACCTTGGATGGTGCGGATCAGAAGGCGGTAACCTTCCGACTTGGTATTCAGTGCACAGCCGCCGCCATGGGTCAGTGCCACGACGCCATCGACATTGTCAAAGCCGTCAAGGCCGCCCTGTTTGTTGAAATAGTCGGCGATGTAGCGCGATACGGTGGCGGAACAGTTCACCGAGGCGATGACACCGATATAGTTACGTGTGCCAACGCCGCCGAGACCACGGTCGTACCCCATGAAGGTCCGGCGTTCGGCTTCCGGCACCATGCCCTTTTCTTCGATGTCGATGCTGAACTGATGTGCATGTTCGGAGGGCACCATGGCGAGGTTGTGCAGGTGCACATGCCGGCCGGGCTCGATGTCCTGGGTGGCGATGCCGATCACCTGCCCGTATTTCAGCACCTCGTCTCCGGATTTAATGAACTTGAGGGCCACCTTGTGCCCGCGCCCGATCAGCTCGAGCGCTGCCAGATCGCCCCTGCCCGTCGCGCCGCCGGCCGGAATGGACCGACGCGCCACCGCGACATTGTCGTTGGCGTTCAGCAAAATGGTTGCCTCGGAATTCTCACTCACGGGTTTTCCTCCTCCCGATACATTGCCTGCTATGTTTGTCATTCAGCTATCCACCCAGCGGCGTTTCGAGCCTTCCAGATGGGTGTGCATGGCGGCCTGCGCCAGCAGCGGATCCTTGAGTTCCAGAGCCGTCAGAATGGCTTCGTGTTCCTGTAGGGCGCGGGTCCAGGTGTCGCGATCTTCGAATTTGACACGAAGCTGCGCCGAAATGGGGCTGTGGCGTTCATCGAAGAGGTTCGCCACCAGCCGCGCCAGAACGCTGTTGCCGGATTGTTCGGCAATGGTGACGTGAAACAGACGATCCTGATCAAGGGGTTTGCGACCGGCCTCGATTTCCCTTTGCATGGTGTTGAGGATCTGGCGGAGGGTCGCGATCGTCTCATCGGTCATCCGGCTTGCCGCCAGCACGATGGTCGCGCCCTCCAGCGCGCCGCGCGCCTGCATCAGTTCGGAAGGGCTGTCACCCAGCGATTTGGTGTGATGGGTCGTCTGCAGCGCTTCGGCCGACACATAAACGCCGGAACCCATGCGGATTTCAACGGTATTATCGATTTCAAGCGCAATCAGTGCTTCGCGCAGCGATGGCCGTGACACGCCGAGTTTCTGCGCCAGTTCCCGCTCGGCGGGAAGCCGTGTGCCGGGCAGGAATTCACCCATGTCGATGAGTTCGCGTATCTGGTCCGCAATCTGCTGATAAAGCCTGCGCGGTTCCGCTATTTTGGCCTGACCATTCATGTGTTTTTTGATGAGCCCTGTCTGCAACATATATTTGGCCTTACCGTAACGCTAAGCGTACCAATACGCAAGAAATTACGTAAATATCTGAAAATACCTGTTAATTTTCATGCACACTTTTGTGTCCTGTACCTTCTTCGCTACGGCGATCTTCAGTTTTTTACTAATTGGCTTGACCATCGTAAAAAACCGGCCTAACCATTTGCCCTGTTCATGACCCCGGTGGAGCGGGGAGCAGAGTGGGAGGTTTCCAGATGTCGCAGGGCGCATCGACAATTCGGGGCGATTTTTCGCCTGAGGAGATGGCGCGTGCGGAGCGTTCGGTCCTTCTGCGTCTCGAAAACATCAGCAAGGAATTTCCCGGCGTAAAGGCGCTGTCCAACGTTCATTTCGATCTGCGTGGCGGTGAAGTGCATGCCGTCTGCGGCGAGAACGGCGCGGGAAAATCGACGCTGATGAAAATCATCAGCGGTGTCTACCAGCCGAGCGAAGGCACCATCCTGCACAAGGGCGTGAAGGTGCAATATGCATCGCCGCTGGAATCTGAAGCCGCCGGTATTGCCATCATCCATCAGGAACTGAACCTCGTTCCGCATCTTTCCGTTGCCGAGAATATCTATCTTGCGCGTGAGCCGCGCCTGGGTTTTCTTGTGGACCGCAAGAAGCTGCGGCTCGATGCCAAACGCTGTCTCGACCGGCTGGGCGTCGATATCAACCCCGACCAGATGGTCCGAGGTCTTTCTGTCGCGCAATGTCAGATGGTGGAAATTGCCAAGGCGCTCTCTCTTGATGCGGAAGTGCTCATCATGGATGAGCCGACCTCCTCGCTGACCGAGCAGGAAACCCGGCTTCTGTTCAAGGTCATCCGCGATCTCAAGGCCTCCGGCGTCGGTATCGTCTATATTTCCCATCGTCTCGATGAAATGGCCGAGATCGTCGACCGCGTGACGGTGCTGCGCGACGGACGTTATATTTCGACCGACGATTTTGCCTCGATCACCGTTGATGACATTGTCACACGCATGGTCGGGCGTTCGCTGGAAGACAAATTCCCCGAGCGCACCTCGCGCCCGACGGACGATATTCTCTTTTCCGTCGAAGGGCTGACCCGCAATGGCGTGTTCAGTGACGTCAGTTTCTCCCTGCGGCGCGGCGAAATCCTCGGTTTTGCCGGTCTTATGGGCGCGGGGCGAACGGAAGTTGCGCGGGCAATCTTCGGGGCCGATCCGCTCGATGCGGGCAAGATCGTTTTCAACGGGCGCGAACTTTCCATCGGCTCGCCCCAGGACGCCATCGAGGAAGGCATTGCCTATCTCTCGGAAGATCGCAAAAGCGATGGTCTCGCCATCAAGATGTCGGTGGCGGCCAATACGACGCTCGCCAATCTCGGCGAGGTTTCCAACCGTTTCGGGCTGATCGATTTCAAGAAGCATGACGATGTGGCGAAGCGTTACGTCGATCTGCTGAACATCCGCACCCCTTCGATCGATCAGACAGTGCGGCTGCTTTCGGGTGGCAACCAGCAAAAAATCATCATCGGCAAATGGCTGTTCCGGCAGTCGCGCGTGCTGTTCTTCGACGAGCCGACGCGCGGCATCGATGTCGGTGCAAAATTCGCGATCTACAAGATCATGGATGAACTGGCCGCACAGGGCATCGGCGTCATTCTCATCAGCTCGGAACTGCCGGAAATTCTGGGACTGACGGATCGTATCGCGGTGTTCCATCAGGGCCGTATCACGGGCGTGCTCGAAACCGCCAAGACCAATCAAGAAGAAATCATGCGGTATGCGTCCGGTTACGGCCGGGCCGCGCAGTGAGGAACGACATGGCCAATATTGCAGAACCCAAGAAGGGCTTCGCCGTCAGCGATCGCCAGAAGGACATCATCCAGAAATTTGCGGCGCTCGGCAGCCTCTTTGCGCTGGTCGCGGTCTTCTCCGCAACCAGCAGCGCCTTCTTCACCGTCAATAATGGCATGACGATCGCCCTGCAGGTGACGTCCATCGCGCTGCTCGGCATTGGCGCCACCTGTGTCATCATCACCGGCGGCATTGATCTTTCGGTCGGTTCGGTGCTTGCGCTTGCCGGCGTTGTTGCCGCCCTTGCGGTGAAGGAACTCGGCATGCCGGTGCCTATCGGTATGTTGCTCGGCATTCTGACGGGGTCGCTTTGTGGTCTCATCAACGGTCTTCTGGTGACGCGCTTCAAGCTGCCGCCCTTCATCGCCACTCTTGGCATGATGCTGATTGCCCGTGGTGTTGCCCTGCAGATCACCGGTGCGCGCGCCGTCTCCGGTCTCGGCGAATCCTTCGGTGAACTCGGCAACGGCGCGCTCTTCCGCATCGTCAATATCGGTGACGATGGCTTTCCGAATGTCGTGTTTCCCGGCATTCCCTATCCGGTCATCCTGATGGTGGTGATTGCGCTTGCGGTTTCCTTCATGCTCAACCGCTCTATCCTCGGCCGCCACATCTATGCCGTGGGTTCCAATGCGGATGCTGCCCGCCTTTCCGGCGTCAACGTCGCCCGCGTCACCAATTTCACCTACATCCTGTCCGGCACGCTCGCTGGGCTGACGGGCTGCGTGCTGATGTCGCGCCTCGTCACCGCCCAGCCGAACGAAGGTGTGATGTATGAGCTGGATGCGATTGCCAGCGCGGTCATCGGCGGCACGTCGCTGATCGGCGGCGTGGGCACGATTTCCGGCACGGCCATCGGCGCCTTTGTCATCGGCATTTTGCGCAACGGCCTCAACATGAACGGCGTTTCCGCCTTCACGCAACAGATCATCATCGGCCTCGTCATTCTGGTCACCGTCTGGATCGACCAGCTGCGCAACCGCCGCTGATCAAAGGGCTGCGGACCCTTTCCGCAAACAAGATCGGCAGGGGAGGCCCGGTATGCCGACATCACGGAGGAAGAAATGAAGAAAATTGCGACTGCCCTTCTGACATCCGCAATCGCGCTGTGGAGCGTTTCCACCGTGCAGGCCGGCGAAATCGCCGTCATCGTCAAGACCGTCAACTCCACCTTCTGGCAGAACGTCCAGAAGGGCGCTGATGCCGCGATGAAGAACTCTTCCGGCAACACCATGACCTTCCAGGGTCCGGCTGCCGAATCGGCGATTGCCGATCAGGTCAACATGGTCGAAAACGCCATCAACCGTAAGGTTGCCGGCATCGTTCTCGCACCTTCCGATCCGGACGCACTGGTGCCGGCCGTCAAGAAGGCCTGGGAAGCCCGTATCCCGGTGGTTCTGATCGACTCTCAGCTCGCCAAGGGCTCGGAGCAATATTACCAGTCGTTCCTGGCGACCGATAACAAGAAGGCCGGCGAACTGGCAGCGAAGGCGCTGATCGACAAGGTGGGCAAGGAAGGCAAGATTGCCGTCATGTCCTATGTCGCCGGTGCCGGTTCCGAAATCGGTCGTGTTGGCGGTTTCACCGACTACATCCAGATGAACTCCAACCTGAAGATCGTTGGTCCGTTCTATTCGCAATCGCAGATGGCGACGGCGCTGAACCAGACCACCGACGTTCTGGCCGCCAATTCCGACCTGAAGGGCATTTTCGGCGCCAATGAGCCGACCGCCATCGGTGTTGGCCGTGCGCTTGCCCAGTCCGGCAAGGCCGGCAAGGTCGTCGCCATCGGCTTCGACGGCAACCAGGACCTGCAGAGCTTCGTCAAGGACGGTACGCTGGCCGGCATCGTGGTTCAGGGCTCCTACCAGATGGGTGAAAAGGGCGTGGAAACCGTGACCAAGCTCATCAACAAGGAAAAGGTTGAGAAGTTCGTCGATACTGGCGTCGTTGTTGTCACCAAGGACAATATCGAGAAGCCGGAAGCCAAGAACGTGCTTTACTGATACCGACGGCGCGCCGCCGCCTGGTGGCGCGCCTCACCCTTTGAGATGCGGTTTTCACCATCCGCTCCATGCTTAAGAATTCAGGAAGTCCCTGCGATGAAAGTCTCCGATACACGTAAATTGCCGCGCCGCGCCGTAGACGTCACAGTCATGGGTCTTGGCTGCGCCCAGATGGGCAATCTCTACCGCGTCACGCCCTATGAAGAGTCCAAGGGTGCGTTCGACAAGGCATGGGAAAGCGGCATGCGTTATTTCGATACCGCGCCGTTTTATGGTTATACGCGGTCGGAGCGTCGCCTCGGCACTATGGTGACCGAGCATGACCGGGGCAACTATACGCTCAGCACCAAGGTCGGCCGCGTCATGGTGCCGGATGAGACCGTGGGCCCGGAGGAGGATGCCTATATTGCGCCTTTGCCGTTCCGCCCGGTCTATGATTATTCCTATGACGGTATTCTCCGCTCCTTCGAGGCAAGCCAGCAGCGGCTGGGTATCCTGAAGCCGGATATTCTTTATGTGCATGATATCGGCTCCCATACCCATGGCGAAAAACACCAGCACTACTGGGAGCAGCTGACGACCGGCGGCGGGTTCCGCGCGCTCGGTAAGCTGCGCGAAGAAGGATCGACCGGGGCTGTCGGCCTCGGCGTCAACGAGTGGGAAATCATCAACGACGCCATGGATGTCTTCGATATCGACGTCGCCATGCTGGCCGGCCGTTATACGCTGCTCGAACAGCAGAGCCTTGCTTTCATGAACCGCTGCGCGGAAAGCGGCGTCGCCATCGTTGTAGCCGGTGCTTTCAACTCCGGCATTCTGGCTGGCAATCGCAAATTCAATTATGCCGATGCGCCTGCCGATATCCTCAAGCGTGTGGATGCGCTGCACAGTGTATGTGAGGAGCTGGGCGTCTCGTTGCAGGCCGCCGCACTTCAGTTTCCGCTCGCCCATGCGGCGTCAGTCACGGTTGTTTCAGGTGCGCGCAATGCGCAGCAGCTCGCTTCCAATATCGAATGGTTCGAGCAGTCCATCCCGGATGAATTCTGGTCCGAGCTGCAGAAGCGGGGCCTGATTGCCGAAGGTGCGCCCGTGCCCGGCGGAAAGGCCTGAGGCAATGCTCATCGACGCCCACCAGCATTTCTGGCTGATGAAGGATCGCGCCGGGCAATGGCCGCCGCCATCGCTGGCCGCCATTTACCGGGATTTTCTTCCGGCCGATCTGTCGCCATTGCTGGCGGCTGCCGGGGTTTCCGGTACGGTGCTGGTGCAGACGATGGAGACGGCTGCCGATACAGATTTCATGCTGGAGCTGGCGGAAAAGACCGATTTCATCAAGGGTGTGGTCGGCTGGCTGGACATGAAGTCCGCTGAAGCGGCGGCGGAAATTGCCCGCCGGGCGAAACATCCGGCCTTCAAGGGCGTGCGCCCCATGCTGCAGGGCATGGAAGATGTCGCCTGGATCGACGATCCGGCGCTGGATGCTGCCGTGGAAGCACTGGTGAAACACGATCTGGTGT
This sequence comes from Agrobacterium tumefaciens, assembly GCA_017744915.1. Classification (GTDB taxonomy): domain Bacteria; phylum Pseudomonadota; class Alphaproteobacteria; order Rhizobiales; family Rhizobiaceae; genus Agrobacterium; species Agrobacterium tumefaciens_I. The sequence continues at coordinate 196,774 of JAGIAH010000003.1, read as the reverse complement.
TTGATGCGCTGGTCCTGCCGCCCAATCTACAGCATCTCCTCTCTTTTGCCCGCAGGCATCCGGACTTGCCGATCGTTATCGATCATGGCGCAAAGCCTCTGATTGCCACCGGTCACTATAATGATTGGCGGCGTGATATGGCGGCTCTCACGAGCCTTCCCAATGTCCATTGCAAGCTATCCGGCCTGCTGACCGAGCGCGGCGAACAGCGCCCGGAAGCGGTGCGGCCCTATGCCGAGACCATTCTCGACCTGTTTGGCGGCGAGCGCGTGATTTTCGGCAGTGACTGGCCGGTGCTGCGCCTCGCGGGTGATTATCAGGGCTGGCTGGATTTCTGCCGCGATATCGTGCCGGCGAAGGACCATGCGGCAGTTTTCGGCGGCAACGCCATTCGTTTTTACTCCCTTACTGACAGGTGATGCATGCTGGCGATTTTCTGTGACACTCCCGGTCAATTAACCGCCAAGGATCTGCCGAAACCCGTGCGCGGTGAAGGCGAAGTCCTGGTGCGTATTCGCCGCATCGGTGTTTGCGGCACCGACTTGCACATTTTTACCGGCAACCAGCCCTATCTCTCCTACCCGCGTATCATGGGCCACGAGCTCTCCGGCACGGTTGAGGAGGCGCCCGCTGGCAGCCACCTTTCCGCTGGCGATGTGGTGACCATCATTCCCTATATGTCCTGCGGAAAATGCAATGCCTGCCTGAAGGGCAAGAGCAATTGCTGCCGCAATATCGGTGTGCTCGGCGTCCATCGCGATGGCGGCATGGTGGAATATCTGAGCGTGCCGCAGCAATTCGTGCTGAAGGCGGAGGGGTTGAGTCTCGACCAGGCGGCCATGACGGAATTCCTGGCGATCGGCGCCCATGCGGTGCGTCGCGGTGCCGTCGAAAAAGGGCAGAAGGTTCTGATCGTCGGCGCCGGTCCGATCGGCATGGCGGTTGCAGTCTTCGCCGTTCTCGATGGCGGCGAAGTGACGATGATCGACGGTCGCACCGACCGGCTGGATTTCTGCAAGAAACATCTCGGTGTCGCCCATACGGTCGTCCTTGGCGAAGGCGACAAGGATCGTCTGTCCGACGTCACCGGTGGCGATTTCTTCGATGCGGTCTTTGATGCGACCGGCAACCCGAAAGCCATGGAGCGCGGGTTTTCCTTTGTCGGCCACGGTGGCTCCTATGTTCTGGTGTCCATCGTGGCGAGCGATATCAGCTTCAACGACCCGGAATTTCACAAGCGTGAGACGACGCTGCTCGGCAGCCGTAACGCGACGCCGGAAGATTTCGAACGGGTGCTTCGCGCCTTGCGCGAAGGGAAAGTGCCGGAGGCGCTGATCACCCATCGCATGACACTTGCTGATGTTCCCTCGAAGTTCGCCGGCCTGACCGATCCGAAAGCCGGGGTCATCAAGGGCATGGTGGAGGTCGCATGACGCCCGATACGCCCATCCTGCAATTCGGCACCAGCCGCTTTCTTCTCGCCCATGCGGATCTGTTCGTTTCGCAGGCCCTGGACAAGGGAGAGGCGCTGGGGCGCATCGCAATCGTTCAGACGACCGGCAATGCGGAGAGCCTGAAACGTGTTGCGGCGCTGAATAGCGGCGTACCCTACCCCGTGCGCATTCGCGGCATTCGTGATGGGCAGGAAGTGGACGAGGAGATTGAGGGCAAAGGTGTCGCGCGGGCTTTGACTGCCGCGACCGACTGGGCCGAGATACGCCGTCTCGCCTGTGTGGCCGAGGTCATTTTGTCCAACACGGGTGATCGCGGTTATGAGCTGGATTCGGCTGATGGGCTTGGGCTTGCCGCCGATTTCACGATCGTGCCGAAAAGTTTTCCGGCGAAACTCTGCATGCTGCTGCTGGAGCGTTTTCAGCGCAATCCGGAAGCACCCGTCTCGATTTTCCCCTGCGAGCTCGTGCCGCGTAACGGCGAAAAGTTGAGCCAAGTCATTCGCCGGCTTGCGGATGAATGGCAATTGCCGGCGGGTTTTGCCTTCTATCTGAATGAGAAGTGCCGTTTCGCCAATAGTCTGGTGGATCGCATCGTCTCAGAGCCGATCGATCCGGTCGGCGCCGTGGCGGAACCCTACGCACTCTGGGCAATCGAGAAACAGGAAGGTCTCGTCCTTCCCTGTACCCATCCCGCGGTGGTGCTGACCGATGATCTCGACCACTATGAAAAGCTCAAGCTGTTCCTGCTCAATCTCGGCCACTCCTATCTGGCGGAGCGCTGGATGCAGGATGCACGCCCGAAGGATGAGACGGTGCGGCAGGCCATGGCCGACGACGCTCTGGTGGCGGATCTGGGAGTGCTCTGGCACGACGAGGTTCTGCCGGTCTTTGCGGCTGAAGGCATGGGAGACGAGGCGCAAACCTATATCGGCGTGTTGCGGGAGCGTTTGCGCAATCCCTTTCTCGCGCATCGCCTCGCCGATATCGCCGGCAACCATGACGAAAAGAAGCGCCGCCGCTTCGCGCCGGTCATCGCCGCCGCCGAGAGGCTGGAATTGAAGTTGCCGCAGTCGAAGCTGCGTGCGGCGCTTGCCACCATCAAGCAATAACGGAGTTTTTCATGCAGCGCATGGGCATGGTCATCGGCGTCAAGCCTGAAATGATCGCGGAATATAAAAGGCTGCACGCCGCTGTCTGGCCGGAGGTTCTGGCATTGATCAGCGAAAGCAACATTCGCAACTACACGATCTTCCTGCGCGAGCCGGAAAATCTGCTTTTCGGCTATTGGGAATATCACGGCAGCGATTTCAGCGCCGATATGGCGAAGATAGCCGCAAGCCCGAAGAACCAGGAGTGGTGGTCTTTCACCATTCCCTGCCAGCAACCGCTTGAAAGCCGCAAGGAAGGCGAGTGGTGGGCGATGATGGAAGAAACCTTCCACCTCGATTGAACGATTTTCTTTGACACTGACCGCGAGTAACCGGCCATGACCAAAATTACAGATCTGCGTGTTTTCGACCTGCGTTTCCCGACCTCCCAAAGCCTTGATGGTTCGGATGCGATGAACCCCGACCCGGATTATTCGGCGGCTTACGTCATTCTCGACACCGACGAGCCGGGCCTGAAGGGCCATGGCCTGACCTTCACCATCGGCCGTGGCAATGACATTTGCTGCATGGCCATCGAAGCGATGCGCCATCTGGTCGTCGGCACCGATCTTACCACCGTTACGGAAAATCCCGGCAAATATTGGCGGCACCTGACGAGCGACAGCCAGCTGCGCTGGATCGGCCCGGACAAGGGCGCGATGCATCTCGCCACCGGCGCTGTCGTCAATGCAGTGTGGGATCTGCTGGCCAAGAAGGCCGGCAAGCCGGTGTGGCAGCTTGTCGCCGATATGAGCCCGGAAGAAATCGCTGATATCGTCGATTATCGTTACCTGACCGACGTGCTGACCCGCGACGATGCGCTGGCGATCCTCAGAAAGGCCGAAGCCGGCAAGAAGGAACGTATCGAGACGCTGAAGAACGAAGGTTATGCCTGCTATACGACGTCGGCCGGCTGGCTGGGTTACGACGATGCCAAGCTGCGCCGTCTTTGCCAGGAGGCGATCGACGCCGGTTTCAACCATGTGAAGATGAAGGTCGGCCGCGATCTGGAAGACGATATCCGTCGTCTCACCATCGCTCGTGAGGTGATCGGCCCAGACCGTTACCTGATGATCGACGCCAACCAGGTATGGGAAGTGGATCAGGCGATCGACTGGGTGAAGAAGCTTGCCTTCGCCAAGCCGTTCTTCATCGAAGAGCCGACCAGCCCGGATGATGTCGCCGGCCATCGCAAGATCCGCGCCGCCATCGGCCCGGTGAAGGTGGCGACCGGTGAAATGTGCCAGAACCGCATCATGTTCAAGCAGTTCATCGCCGAAGGCGCAATCGACGTTGTACAGATCGACAGCTGCCGCATGGGTGGTCTGAACGAGGTGCTGGCGGTTCTGCTGATTGCCGCCAAATACAATCTGCCGGTTTGGCCGCATGCGGGTGGCGTCGGCCTTTGTGAATATGTGCAGCACCTGTCGATGATCGACTATCTCGTGGTGTCGGGCACCAAGGAAGGCCGCGTGATCGAATATGTCGACCATCTGCACGAGCACTTCATCGAGCCCTGCGATATCCGCAACGCCGCTTACATGCCGCCGAAGCTGCCGGGCTTCTCCATCGAAATGAAGCCGGAGTCGATCGAGACCTACACTTTCGAGGAGTGATCGAAAGATTGCAGCGCCTCCTCGAGGCGCCGCCACTCCGCTTCGCTGCCGGGAAGGCCGAAACGCATGTCGTTCGGCCTTTCGTCAAAGATGCGTACCAGAATGCCGCGACGGCCGAGATGGTCGAACAGTGCCCTGGCGCGCTCGTCCCGCACCAGCGTGAACAGGGACGTGCCGCCGGCGATTTTCAGTCCTGCCTTTTCCAGCAGTTTGTTTATGCGTCCTGCTTCCTCCGCAAGCCGCAGACGCATGGATGATTGCCAGTCTCTGTCAGTCATGGCTTCCGCAGCGATGTGCAGAGCCGGGCCGGAAACCGCCCAGGGGCCAAGCCTTGCTTCCAGTTCGGCAGCGATGTCGGGATGCGTAATTGCGAAACCCAAACGCACGCCCGCCATGCCGTAAAATTTTCCGAAGGATCGCAGGACCACCAGCGCGTCGCTATTTGTTGCATCCGCAAGGCTTTTGGCACCGCCCGCTTCGATGAAGGCTTCATCCACGACGAGCAGGCCGCCTTCGCGACCTATCGCTCCGGCGAGCGCGAATAAAGCTTCGCGGTCCGCGATGCGACCATCGGGATTGTTGGGACTGACCACCACCGCATAGCCATAAGCCGACAGGTTGTTGATGTTTTCCTCTTCGGTGACGGTAAGCCCCGCCATGCGGGCGGTGCGGGCATGTTCCGCATAGGCGGGTGAAAGCACGGCACCGCTTTGGGCGCCACGATTGATGGCGATCTGCGCCAGCAGAGGCATCAGCATCTGGGTGCCGGGAGAGAGCGTAACGTGCTGCGCGGAAGGCGCGCCGAAATGGGCTGCCGCCAGCTGTTTCAGTTCCTCAGCAGCGCCGGGTTCCGGCAGGCGGGCGAATGCGCTGGCAGGAATGGGCGAATGCGGATAGGAGTGCGGGTTGATCCCGGTCGAAAGGTCGATCCACGGTTCAGGCGCTTCCGGAAACATCAGGCGCGCCTTGCCGAGATTGCCGCCGTGACGGATCGCTCCTTGAGCCTTTTCTGGTACTGTCTCGCCCATGTTCTTTGCTCTCGCTTTCCTGTCGCTCGTGATCGAACGTCTGACCGGCTATCCGGACTGGCTGTTCAAACGCATCGGCCACCCCGTCACCTGGATCGGTTCGCTTATCGCGCTCATGGACAAAAAATGGAACCGGGAGAGCGCGTCATTTTCTCAGCGTAAGGCCGCAGGTGTTGCGGCGCTGGTTGTTTTTGTCGGGCTGACGGTGATCCTCGCGTGGTTTGCTCAATCGGTTCTGCTTGTCCTGCCCTTCGGTCTGCTGGCTGTGGCGATACTCGGCGCTTCGCTTCCGGCGCAGAAAAGTCTGGAACAGCATGTGGAGGCCGTTGCCACGGCTCTGGAGCGCGACGGGGTGGAAGGTGGCCGCAAGGCGGTGTCGATGATCGTCGGGCGCGATCCGCAAAAGCTGGATGAGGCGGCGATCTGCCGGGCGGCGATCGAAAGCCTCGCCGAGAATTTCTCCGATGGCATCGTCGCCCCTGCCTTCTGGCTCGGACTTCTGGGCCTGCCGGGCGGTGCGGCTTATAAGGCGATCAATACGGCCGACAGCATGATCGGCCATCGTTCGCCGCGCCATGAGGCCTTTGGCTGGGCCTCGGCCCGGCTGGATGATCTCGTCAATCTGCCGGCTTCAAGGCTGAGCGGCAGCCTCTTTGTGGTCGCCGCATTTTTTGTCGAGGGCGCGTCGCCAAAAGCGGCCATTGCTGCGATCCGTCGCGATGCCCGCCACCACCGCTCCCCCAATGCCGGCTGGCCGGAGGCGGCGCTGGCCGGCGCCCTCGGTTTTGCACTTGCCGGGCCGCGTTCCTATGGCGGGCAGATGATCGAGGCGCGTTTCATGGGCGAAGGTGGAAGGTCGGCGCTGGTTGCCGGTGATATTCGCAGGGCACTGCGGCTGGCGCGGATCGCGGACCTGTTGCTGATCGGCCTGTTCGGGCTTCTGGCGATCCTTATCGCGCTATAGCAAGCAACCTGTCGAGATCGAGGTGCTGCTCCATATGCGCAGCCAGACGGTCGAGAACCGCATCCACCTGCGCATCATAGTTCAGATCCGTATCTTGCCCGCCGAGACGCTCCAGCCATGCGCTGCGCTGACGGTCATCCGCGAAAAGACCGTGAATATAGGTACCAAAGATGCGGCCATCGGGCGAGATGGTGCCATCGTCATGCCCGTCGATCGTCGAAAACGCCAGATTACCCGCCGTTCCCGTGGTTTCACCGACATGCATTTCGTAGCCGGATAAACCAACACCATCAAAACTTGCTCCCTGAACGGAAACGAGCCGTTTGTCACCTGTCAAAACCGTGTCGACATCCAGCAGGCCGAGCCCGTCGACAGTCGCCGGCGGCCCTTCGATGCCATCAGGATCGGCAACGGTTTTTCCAAGCATCTGATAACCGCCGCAAAGGCCGAGAACGTAGCCGCCGCGCCTCACATGCGCTTTTATATCGATGTCCAGACCCGCATCTTGCAGCACGGCGAGATCGGCAATGGTGGATTTCGAGCCGCACAGCAAAACAAGCCGGCAATCGGCGGAGATCGTCTCACCCGGCCGCACGCGGATCAGTTCCACATCCGGTTCCATGTCGAGGGGATCGAGATCGTCGAAATTGGAAATATGCGGCAGGATTGGTACGGCGATGCGGATTTTTGCGCCGGGTTTCCGTTGGGCCGGGCCGGAAAGCCCCAGCGCATCTTCCGCCGGCAGTTTCGCGGCATCGGGAAAATGCGGCAGAAGCCCTATGGAGGCCCAATCGGTCTTTTCCGCAATCATCCGCATACCATCGGAAAACAGCGCCGGATCGCCGCGAAAGCGGTTGACGATAAAACCTTCGATCATCGCCGCATCATCGGCGTTGAGCACCGCCCTGGTGCCGACGAGGCTGGCGATGACGCCGCCGCGGTCGATATCGCCGATCAGGATCACCGGCGCATCGGCTGCCCGGGCAAAACCCATATTGGCAATGTCATTGGCGCGCAGGTTGATTTCCGATGCGCTGCCAGCCCCTTCCACCAGCACCAGATCAGCCTGTTGTTTCAGGTGCTCGAAGCTTTCCAGCACGCGCGGCATCAGCCCGGCCTTCATGTGCTGATAGTCAGCCGCCTTGGCATTACCGACGATCTTGCCCTGCACCACCACCTGTGCACCGGTTTCGCTCTGCGGCTTCAGGAGCACGGGGTTCATGTGCACGGAAAGCGGCACGCCCGCTGCCCGCGCCTGCAGGGCCTGGGCGCGGCCGATCTCGCCACCATCGGCGGTGACAGCGGCATTGTTCGACATGTTCTGCGGCTTGAACGGCATGACGGAGAGGCCGCGCCGGGTGAATGCGCGGGCAAGGCCGGCCACCATCAGCGATTTGCCGACATCGGAGCCGGTTCCCTGAAACATCAGCACCCGGGCTGCCATATCAGAATTCTATCCCGGCCTGAGCCTTCACGCCGGCCTTGAAATGATGTTTCACCAACGTCATTTCCGTCACCATGTCGGCGGCGTCGATCAGCGGCTGCTTGGCGTTGCGGCCGGTGACGATGACATGCAGATCGGGCCTGCGGTTGGAAAGCGTTGCGACGACCTCTTCCAGCGGCAGGTAATCGTAGCGCAGCGCGATGTTCAGCTCGTCAAGGATCAGCAGGCCGATGGTCTCGTCGGCCATCAGGGTTTTGGCCTCTTCCCAGGCCTTTGCCGCTGCCGCGACATCACGCTTCAGATCCTGTGTGTCCCAGGTGAACCCTTCCCCCATGGTACGCCAGACGACTTTGTCGCCAAAGAGCGTCAGGGCCTGCTGTTCTCCCGTCGACCATGCGCCCTTGATGAATTGCACGACGCCCACCCGCCGCCCGGTGCCGAGCATGCGCAATGCCAGGCCGAAAGCGGCCGTGGACTTGCCCTTGCCGGGGCCGGTGTTGATCATCAGCAGGCCTTTTTCGATGGTCTTTTCCGCAACTTCGGCATCCTGCACCGTCTTGCGGTTGACCATTTTCTGCCGGTGGCGTTCGGCTTCGCTGTCGCTGATGTCGCGGGTCATCGCCTTTTCCTTCTCATCCAGCGGCGCGGGACCTTATGCCCCTGCCATTCGGAGCGGCGACTATACTCAATTTGCCGCACCCGGCAATGTGCTGGGAAGGGGCGTGCGGCATTGACCCTCACACCCGTTCAGCCTAAGGGTAAGGGACTGACGGTCTTTTCCCGGCAACGGGAAAAGCTAAGAGGGAACACGGTTCCACCCCGATAACGGGTCATTCCGTGGCTGCCCCCGCAACTGTAAGCGGTAAGCCCGCACCGTAAAGCCACTGGACCTTTGTGATCGGTTCGGGAAGGCGGTGTCTGGGTGTTGATCGAGCCGCAAGCCAGGAGACCTGCCGTTTCAGGAAAAAACGTCTGCCGGGCGGGGTGCTCCGGTCAGTCGGTCAGATCGAACAGCCGGTTTGCGCCTGTCCGCACACCGTTTTCGATATCCGCACCCCGATGAATTTTAACTTGGCGCGGGAACGGGACGGTTTGGATATTTCAGCGACATCTTCATGTGCAAACGCGAACGTGCAGGGCGAAACGACGTCCGGCGTGACCGTCTTCGTTTGCCGCAGCTGTCGCGATGACGCTGATCCCACTGCCGAACCGCGTCCCGGTTCGCGTCTTGCCGATGCCGTCATCGCAAAGGCGGAGGAAACCGGCATTGCCGTTCGTTCCGTCAATTGCCTTGCCAATTGCAAGCGTGGCCTCAGCGCTGTGCTGCGCAGCGCCGGTGGCTGGTCTTATGTGTTTGGCGGGCTGACGCCCGGTGATGCGGAAGACCTGCTGACGGGCGCGCGACTGCTTTCTGCCGCATCCGATGGCCTGATGCCCTGGCGCGGCCGCCCCGAACCCTTAAAGCGCGGCATGGTGGCGCGCATTCCCCCATTCGATTTTACCGAGGAGAGATCATGAGCACCCTTCTGGACCGCGTTCCCTGCACCATCGTCACCGGCTTTCTGGGGGCCGGAAAAACCACGCTGCTGCGCGGCCTTCTCGAAAAGCTGGATGGCAAGCGGCTCGCCATCATCGTCAATGAATTTGGCGATATCGGCATCGACGGCGAAATTCTGAAAGGCTGCGGCATTGAAAGCTGCCCGGAGGAAAACATCGTCGAGTTGGCCAATGGCTGCATCTGCTGCACGGTGGCGGATGATTTCCAGCCCGCCATCGAACAGATCCTCAGCCGTCAGCCGAAGGTGGAGCATATCCTCATCGAGACTTCCGGTCTTGCCCTGCCGAAGCCCCTGGTGCAGGCCTTCCAGTGGCCCGCCATCAAGAGCCGCGTGACTGTTGATGCCGTGGTCGCCGTGGTGGATGGTGCGGCGCTGGCCGAAGGTCAGGTTGCCCACGACATGGAAGCGCTTGCTGCCCAGCGCGCCAATGATGAGGCACTTGATCATGACGATCCGGTCGAAGAGGTCTTCGAGGATCAGGTCGCCTGCGCCGATCTCATCGTGCTCACCAAGGCCGATCTTCTGGATGATGCCGGCCTCGACAAGGCCAGGGCGCATATCCTCGAACATCTGCCGAAGGCGGCGAAGATCGTTGTCGCTTCGAATGGCGCCATCGATCCCGCCGTGCTGATCGGCCTCGGCCTTGCGGTGGAGGAGGATATTGAAAACCGCCGCACCCATCATGATGGCGAACTCGACCATGAACATGATGATTTCGACAGCTTCGTCATCGACCTGCCGGCCGTTACCGATCCGGAGGCACTGGCGGCCCGTATCGCCGAGACGGCCGCTGCCGAAAATGTGCTGCGTATTAAGGGCTTCATCGAAGTCGCCGCCAAGCCCATGCGTCTGCAGGTGCAGGCTGTCGGCAGCCGCGTCAACCACTATTACGACCGCCCCTGGGCGGCGGGTGAAGAGCGCCGCAGCCGCCTCGTCGTCATCGGTGAAAAGGGTATCAACCGCGAAAAGATCGAACAGATGCTGGCCGCCTGACATAAGCCATTTGCGCATTGTCCGGACGCAAAACCGCGACGTACTTTTACTGGAAATGCTCTAGATGCATATTCTCGCCACTACATCCTCGTCTCTGGACGACCTGATCGAGCCGGTTGATCTCAACCAGCCCCGCTCGGATGTGGTGGTGCTGTCTTTTTCGGCAAGTGACCTTGCCGGGCTTGAGCGGGCGTGGCGGCAGGCGGGAGATAAGCTCCCTTCCCTCTCCGCCGCAAACCTGTCCGAGCTTCGGCACCCGATGTCGGTCGATCTCTGGATCGAAAAAACGGCGGAACATGCCCGCGTCATTCTTATCCGGATTCTCGGTGGCGCCGATCGGTGGCGATATGGGGTCGATCAGCTGACTATTCTGGCGCGCAGGCGGGGCATCAAGCTTCTGCTTTTGCCGGGGGAGTGCAGCGAAAGGGACGAAAAGCTCGAGGCGGCCTCTACGGTCGATGAGCACGCGCTTGCCTCTGTCCTCTCCTTCTTCCGCGAAGGCGGAGGGGAGAATATGGGCCGTCTGGCCGCGGGCCTGGCTGTTCTGGCGGGCGGCGGGGAATGGCCGGATATAAAGGCCGAACCCCTGCCGAAAGCCGGCTTCTATCGGCCGGATCTGGGTGTCGTGGGGCAGGAAGAGGCTTGTGCCGGGATTCCTGCCGGTGCGTCTGTTCTGCCCATTCTCTTTTACCGCTCCATGCTTCTGGCGGAAGATGCAGCACCCGTCGATGCGCTGTTTCAGGCGCTCTCTGCGCGTGGGTTTGCGCCCCTGCCGATTTTTGTCAGCGGGTTGAAGGACGGGGAAGCGATCCGTTTCCTCGAAACCGTGCTGCCGGCTCTTCAGCCTGCCGCCATCATCGCCGCCACGGCTTTTGCCAGCCAGACGGATGATAGAGGCGAGACACTGTTTGATCGCCTCCGCGCTCCCGTTTTCCAGGTGGTGATGGCAACCACCCGGCGCGACGGCTGGGCGGAAAATGCGCGCGGGCTCAATCCGTCCGATCTTGCCATGCATGTCGTCTTGCCCGAACTGGACGGGCGGATTCTTGCAGGGGCGATTTCGTTCAAACAGGCACGGACGGATGGCGGCGTCAGCCTTCTGAATGTGCCCGAGGCGGATCGTGTCGAGCAGGTGGCGAACCGCATCGCGGCCTTTCTGCGAATGAAATCTGCGCCACCTCGGGATCGCCGCATCGTCATCCTGATGCCGGATTATCCCGGTGCCGCGCCGGGGCGCACCGGTTATGCCGTTGGTCTTGATGTGCCGCAAAGCGTGCTCGAAATGCTGCGCGATCTCGCGGATGCCGGTTATGCGGTGGAGGAGATTCCCGAAACAGCGCGGGCGCTGCTCGATCGTATCGAGAGCCAGAATGCGACAGTCGATCTTTCCGACTATCGGGATTTTCTTGCAGCCTTGCCGGCGGCGGCTGCCACCGCCGTGCATGCGACGTGGGGAGCCGCGGAACAGGACGAAGCTTTCGCCGATGGCGCTTTCCATTTCCGCGTTGCCCGCTTCGGCCAGGTCTTCGTAGCGCTCGCGCCGGATCGGGGACGAAACGAGGATCGGCGGGTGGATTATCACGACCCCGCCCTGCCGCCACGCCACGCGCTGGTCGCCTTCGGCGCATGGATGCAGCGTGTGGCAGCGGCGCATGCCATCGTGCATGTTGGCGCGCATGGCACGCTGGAATGGTTGCCGGGCAAGACGGTTGCGCTTTCCCGCGATTGTTTCCCGGAAATCGTCACCGGCCCGCTGCCGGTGGTCTATCCGTTCATCGTCTCCAATCCCGGTGAGGCGGCGGTTGCCAAGCGGCGTATCGCCGCTGTCACCATCGGCCATGTACCCCCGGTGTTGGTCAATGCCGGGCTTTCGCCGGAACAGTCGGCGCTGGAACAGCTGGTCGATGAATATGCGCAGGCGGATGGCCTTGATCGCCGTCGTCGCGACCGGCTGGCGAAGCTGATTGTCGAAAAGGCGCTGGAAACCGGGCTGGCGGCGGAGGCGGGCGTGGGCGTGAAGGATGATGCCGATACGGCGTTCTCACGCATCGACGCCTTTCTCTGCGACCTCAAGGATTTCGCCATCAAGGACGGCCAGCATGTTTTCGGCCGCTCGCCCGAAGCTGAGGCCGATCCTCTCCGGCTTCAGAGCGCCAAGGCCGAGAAGTCCGCGCTGCTCGCGGCGCTCGATGGCCGGCACATCGCCCCCGGCCCTTCCGGCGCGCCGGCGCGAGGGCGTCTCGATGTCCTGCCCACCGGCCGCAACCTTTATGCCGCTGATCCCCGCACCATGCCGACGCCAACCGCGTTCGAGTTGGGCCGCATGGCGGGCGAAGAAGTGCTTCGGCATCATCTGCAATCCCATGGAGACTGGCCGAAACATCTGGTGTTCGATCTCTGGGGCAGCGCCAGCCTTCGCAATGGCGGTGAGGATGTGGCGCAGGCGCTGCATCTGATGGGTGCAAGGCCGATCCATGATCCTGCTACCGGTCGCGTCACCGGCATCGAGGTTCTGCCGCCGGCGAGCCTCGGGCGGCCGAGGGTCGATGTGACGTTTCGCATTTCCGGCCTGTTCCGCGACATGTTCCCGGCGCTGATCGCGCTTCTCGATGCTGCCGCTAAGGCGGTTGCACGGCGGGATGAAGCGCCGGGCGACAATCCGCTGGCGGAAGAGGCGGCAGCGCTTGGGCATATCCCTGCCCGCATCTTCGGTTCTGCGCCGGGTACCTATGGCGCCGGTATCGAGGAAAAGCTTGCCAGTGGTGCGTGGGATGAACGCGAGGAGCTGGGGCAGGCGTATCTCGATGCGGCGAACCATGCCTTTGGCGGCGCCGATGGGCTTGAGATCTTCAAGGACGCCGGCTTTACGGAACTGGTGCGTCGGGCCGATCTTCTGGTTCATACCGGCGACGATCCCGGTCGTGATCTTCTCGACGGTTCTTCCGATGTCGCCTTCATCGGCGGTTTTTCCGCTGCGAAGGCAGCACTTGGCGGCGTCGCCGATATCGTTGCGCTGGATACGACCGATCCGGCACGCCCGCGTGCAAGGTCGATGACGCAGGCGCTGACGCGGGTGGTGCGCGCACGTGCCGTCAATCCGCGTTTCATTGCCGGCCAGATGCGGCACGGCCCACGCGGAGCGGCAGAATTTGCCGAGACGGTGGACCGGCTGGTTGGGTTTGCCGAAACCACCCATGCGGTGTCCTCCTCGCTGATCGAGGCGCTTTACGATGCCTATTTCGGCAATGAGGAAGTGCGCGATTTTATCCTGCGGGAAAATCCGAAGGCGGCGGAGGTGATGGCCACGCGCTTTTTATCTGCCCGCCGCCGCGGCCTCTGGCACAGCCGCCGCAACGCTGTGGATGCGGAGCTTGAAATGCTGATCCTGCCCCGATCCGAAAGGGTGGGTGCATGATGGTGGCCGCTGCCGATCCCGTTCAGCCATTTGGCCGCCGTGGCCTTTGTCCGGCCTTGTCCGCCCCCATGCAGACCGGCGACGGTTTTTTGTCGCGGGTCGCGTTCGAGGCGGATATCTCGCCCCGTGCGATGGTGACGCTTTGTGGTCTCGCCGAGCGCCACGGCAATGGGTTGATTGACATTACCGCGCGCGGCAGCCTTCAGTTTCGTGGCCTGACGCCGGAAAGCGCCTGCGCTCTGGAAAAAGATGTTCTGGCGCTTGATCTGCCGCTACGCGAAGGGCTTGCGGTCGAAACTTCACCCCTTGCCGGTCGGGATGATGCGGAAATCGCGGATGGTCGTTTTATCGCCGAGGAGATTCGAAAAGGGGCTGACGCCCTGGCGCTGCATGACAAACTCGCGGCCAAAACCTCTGTCGTCATTGATGGTGGCGGACACCTCTCCATGGGCGACTTGCTGGCCGATATTCGTTTGAAAGCGATCCGGCTGGAAGGTCGAACCTTCTGGCAATTGCTTGTTGGCGGGCCGGAAAGCAAGGCGTTGAATGCGGGATTGGTTGAGCCGGTTGCGGCGGCCGGTGTGGTCCTGTCGCTTCTTGTTTTTCTGGCTGAAAAGGGACCGCTTGCCCGTGGTCGCGATCTGGATCAGCAGACCGTGAAGGCGGTTTGCGGTGAGCGCCTGCTGGATCGGGTAAGTGAGGGCAAAGCCCAGACACCTTTTTCACCCTTGGGCATGATGAAGACGGAAGAGGGCCGCTTCGCCGTTGGTATCGCGCCTGCTTTCGGACAGGTTCGAGGTGCCGACTTGGCGCATCTCTGTAAGCGGGCCGATACGCTTGGTATCAAGGCCCTGCGGCCATCACCAAACCATAGCCTGCTATTTTTTGGGTCGTCGTCGGCCTGTGAGGCTTTGCTTAAGACCGCGGGGGCATCCGGCTTCGTCGCGACTGCTGGTGATGCGCGGTCCTCCATCGCCGTCTGTCCCGGCGCGCCGGGCTGTGCCTCGGCTTTTCTTCTCACACACGAACTGGCGGCTTTTGCTGCCGAAGAATGTGCCGCGTTGCTCGATGGTTCCTTCACGCTGCATATTTCCGGCTGCGGCAAGGGCTGCGCACATCCCTCCCCCTCGTTTTTGACTCTCTCGGGCACTTCGGATGGCCTGGCATTCTCGATTTCCGGCCGCGCCGGTGACCCGCCAGTCGGGATTTTGCCCTTTGAGCAACAGAAGGCTGCGCTTTCGCGGCTTGCCCGTCTCTACGAAAAAGAACATAAGCCCGGTGAAAACGCCGCCGACCTTCTTGCCCGTCTGGGCCGGGAGGAAATCGGTGCGGCGCTTCGACAGGATAACCAATGACCGACTATGATTATATTCGCGATGGCAATGCGATCTATGAGCGCTCTTTCGCCATTATTCGCGAAGAAGCGGATTTATCCGCCTTTACCGCAGAGCAGGCGGATATCGCCATTCGCATGATCCATGCCTGCGGGCAGGTAGAGGCGGCAGGCCATTTCCGCTTCTCGCCGGATTTCGTTTCGGCGGCGCGCGGCGCCTTGCTCGCCGGCAAACCCGTTCTGTGTGATGCCCAAATGGTTGCCCATGGCGTGACGCACGCAAGGCTTCCGGCTGATAACGCTGTCATCTGCACGCTTCGCGATCCACGCACGCCGGAACTTGCGAAAAACATTGGCAACACCCGATCCGCTGCCGCGCTCGATCTCTGGGCGGATCATCTGGAAGGTGCGCTGGTCGCTATCGGCAACGCGCCGACGGCGCTGTTTTATCTGCTGGAAATGCTGGAAAAAGGCGCCCCACGCCCGGCCGCCATCATCGGCATGCCGGTCGGTTTTGTCGGTGCGGCGGAATCGAAGGATGCGCTGGAGGCGAGTGCGCTCGGCATTCCCTATGCCATCGTCAAGGGACGTTTGGGTGGCTCGGCCATGACGGCAGCGGCCATCAACGCGGTTGCGAGGGCTGGCCTGTGAGTGCTGCTCTTTTTGAACAGGCCAAGGGTAAACTCGTCGGCGTTGGCACCGGTCCCGGTGATCCGGAACTTCTGACGCTGAAAGCCGTGCGTGCCATCGAAAATGCCGACGTTCTCGCCTTTTTCTGCAAGAAGGGCAGCACCGGCAATGGCCGTGGCATCGTCGAAGCCTTCATTCGCCCCGGTACGCTGGAAATGCCGTTGGTCTATCCCGTCACCGTCGAAAGCGACAAGAACGGCGAGGATTATCGCGGTGCGATTGCCGCGTTCTTTGATCAGTCGGCAAAGGATATTGCCGTGCATCTCGATGCCGGACGCACTGTGGCCGTGCTCTCTGAAGGCGATCCGCTGTTTTACGGCTCCTATATGCACCTCCATCTGAGGCTTGCACCGTCCTATGAGGCGGAAGTTGTCGCCGGCATCACGGCCATGTCCGGCTGCTGGTCGATGGCCGGCCTGCCGCTGGTGCAGGGCGATGACATATTGAGCGTGCTTCCCGGTACGCTGGCGGAAGACGTGCTCGCGGAGCGGCTCTCCGGCACGGACGGCGCCGTGATCATGAAGGTCGGCCGTAATCTGCCAAAAATCCGCCGTGCGCTGGAAGTGGCCGGCAAGCTGGAAGAGGCGCTTTATGTCGAGCGTGGCACCATGGCGAACAGCCACGCCGTGCGGCTCATTGAACGTGATGCCTCGCCCGCGCCCTATTTTTCGCTGGTTCTGGTGCCGGGCTGGAAAACCAGACCTTTTGGGGGCGAAGCGCCATGACCGGCAAACTCGTCGTTGTCGGCCTTGGTCCCGGCAACGTGGATCAGGTGACGCCCGAGGCACTCGCCGCCGTCGAGGCTTCGGAAGATTTTTTCGGTTATATTCCCTATCTCGATCGTCTGTCGCTTGGGCCTCACCAGCGGCGCCATGCCTCTGACAACCGTGAGGAAATCTCCCGCGCCGAACAGGCGCTCACGCTTGCGGCCGAAGGTGGCAAGGTCTGCGTGGTTTCCGGTGGCGATCCCGGTGTTTTCGCCATGGCGGCAGCCATCTGCGAGGCGATTGAAAACGGCCCTTCTGAATGGCGCGACATTGATTTTTCCGTCGTGCCGGGCGTGACCGCCATGCTGGCCGTGGCCGCCAAAGCTGGTGCGCCGCTCGGCCATGATTTCTGTGCTATTTCGCTTTCGGACAATCTCAAGCCCTGGGGCATCATCGAAAAACGGCTGATTGCGGCGGCCGAAGCCGGATTCGTGATGGCCTTCTACAATCCCGTCAGCAAAGCACGGCCGCATCAGCTTGGTACTGCCTTTGATCTGTTGCGCAAACATTTGCCCGGCTCTGTGCCGGTGATCTTCGGCCGCGCCGCGGGCCGGGCGGACGAGCGCATTCGGGTCGTGCCGCTATCGGAGGCGTCGAGCGACATGGCCGACATGGCTACCTGCATCGTCGTCGGTTCGGTGGAAACCCGCCTGATCGCGCGTTCCGGCAAGGAACCGATCGTTTATTCGCCACGGTTTTCGAAAAGGGAAAGCTGATGGCGTATGGCGGTGAGCGCACTGGCGATATCCGGCACGGTCACATTATTCGCGGGCGTATCGTTCAACTGTTGCGGCCGTTCGATCATGATGACCGGCAGGCCAAGCTGTCTCGCCGCTTCGATCTTGCCGTAACTGGCGCTGCCGCCGGAGTTTTTCGATATCACCACCTCGATGCGGTTTTCCTCCAGCATGCGGATTTCATCTTCCATCAGGAAAGGGCCGCGCACAGTGATGTAACGCGCATCCGGCGCCTTCAGCGGCGGCTCCACCGGGTCGACGCTGCGGATGAGGTAGCTATGCTGGGGCGCGGCTTCGAAAGGAAGAAGCTCCTGCCGTCCGAGGGCCAGAAACACGCGTCTGCCGTCGCTGCCGAGCGCGGCAACGGCCTGACCGATGGTATGGACGCTCTGCCATGTATCACCCGGCAGACGCGGCCAGACGGGACGCGAAAGAACGATCAGTGGAATGTCAGCAAGCCTTGCCGCCTCGACGGCATTGGCGGAAATTCTGGCCGCATAGGGATGAGTGGCATCCACCAGAATATCGAAACCCTCTGTGCGGATGAAATTCGCCAGCCCCGTCGCGCCGCCAAATCCGCCGCTGCGCATCGGCACGGGCTGTTCCACCGGCGAGAGCGTGCGCCCGGCCATGGACAGCAGAATTCGGTAGCCGGAGTCCTCGGCCAGCTGGCCGGCCAGAATGCGGGCATCCGCCGTGCCGCCAAGGATGAGTATGGAGCGTGTCATGATGTCTGAATATTCCGGAACGGCAAAGGCTTCCACTGAAAAGAACGAAAAGCCGTGGCTTTCCATCGTCGGTATCGGCGAGGACGGGCTTAAGGGGCTGGGTGAAAACGCGCTCCGCGCCATAGAGGCGGCCGAGGTGGTTTTCGGCGGCAAACGCCATCTGGAACTGGCGGCACCGGCCATTCGCGGCGAAGCCCGCGCCTGGCCGGTGCCGTTCGATGTGGAAATGAGCGATGTTCTCGCGTTGCGCCGCCGCCGGGTGTGTGTGCTGGCCTCGGGCGATCCGTTCTTTTATGGCGTCGGGGTCACGCTTCTGCGGCGGATTCTTGCGGAGGAAACGGTCTGTTATCCCTCGCCTTCCGCCTTTTCGCTGGCCGCGGCTCGGCTCGGCTGGGCCCTGCAATCGGCTGAATGCGTTTCGCTGCATGGTCGCCCCATCGATCTGTTGCGGCCACATCTGCATCATGGCGCGCGGATCATCGCGCTGACCTCCGATGAGCGCGACCCGGCCTTGATTGCGCGGCTGCTGTCCGAGTCCGGCTTCGGCCGTTCGGAATTCGTCCTGCTTGAAGCATTGGGGGGCGACCGGGAAGAGCGGCGGCAGGTCCGGGCAGCTGATTTTGGCTTTAAAGATATTGATCCGCTGAACGTCGTGGCGATCGAAGTCGTGGCGGATGAGGGCGCACGTGTCCTGCCGTTTACTCATGGGCTTGATGACGGCCTGTTCGAACATGACGGGCAGATCACCAAGCGTGAAATCCGCGCCGTCACGCTCTCCTCACTCGCCCCCCGCCGGGGAGAGCTGCTGTGGGATATTGGTGCGGGCTCCGGCTCGATTGGCATCGAATGGATGTTATCGCACCCTTCGCTGCGCGCCATCGCCATCGAGCAGCATCCGGAAAGGGCAGAGCGGATCGCCCGCAATGCCGATGCTTTCGGTGTCCCAGGGCTCGAGGTCATGATCGGCAGGGCACCGGCGGCTTTTGAAGGCTTGTCTCCGCCGGATGCGATTTTTATCGGGGGCGGTGGCAGTGAGACGGGCGTGCTGGACGCCGCCATGGACGCCCTGAAACCGGGCGGGCGGCTGGTGGCCAATGCGGTGACGCTGGAAATGGAGGCGGTGTTACTGGCTACCCATGCGAAATTCGGCGGTTCGATGATCCGGCTGGAAGTCTCGCGGGCTGCTGCTGTCGGTTCCATGTCCGGCTGGCGTCCGGCCATGCCGGTAACACAATGGAACTGGGTCAAGCCATGGTGACCGTGGCCGGTATAGGCTGCCGCAAAGGTGCCGCCTCGGATGCGATTATCGCGGCTGTGCGGGCTGCCGAGCGTGCCTTTGGCATGACGGTCGACCATCTGGCGACTGCGCCGCTCAAGGCCGAGGAGGCCGGTCTTGTGGCGGCGGCGAAGGGTCTGTCTCTGCCGCTTGAAATCGTAGCGCAGGAACGGCTCGAAGCGGTTGCCGCCGAGACAATGACATTTTCACAGGCCAGCCTCGATCACGCTGGTTCGCCAAGCGTCAGCGAAGCAGCGGCGCTTGCGGCGGCTGGGGCAAGTGCAAGGCTGGTTGCGCCACGCCTTGTGGTTGGTGAGGTAACTGTGGCTATCGCAACGACGATCGCCGCGCCGCGTGGTAGCTGCAGCGCCATCGAATACGGAGAACAAGAATGACGGTTCATTTCATCGGCGCCGGTCCGGGTGCTGCCGATCTCATCACGGTGCGCGGGCGCGATCTTATCGCGGCCTGCCCGGTCTGCCTTTACGCCGGTTCGCTGGTTCCGAAGGCCTTGATTGACTATTGCCCGCCGGGTGCCCGCATTGTCGATACGGCAGCACTTTCGCTCGACGAGATCGAGGCGGAGTTCGTGGCGGCTGCGAAGGCCGGCAAGGATGTGGCGCGGTTGCATTCCGGCGATCTTTCGGTCTGGAGCGCCATGGGTGAGCAGATCCGCCGGCTGGAGCGCCTGGGTCTCGCTTATACCGTAACCCCCGGTGTGCCCTCCTTCGCCGCCGCCGCTGCCACCCTGCAGCGGGAGCTGACGGTGCCGGAAGTGGCCCAGAGCCTGGTGCTGACCCGTATTTCCGGCCGCGCTTCAAAAATGCCCGAGGGTGAGACGCTGAAGGCTTTCGGCGCGACAGGCGCAACACTCGCCATCCATCTCGCCATCCATGCCATCGGCAAGGTGGTGGAGGAGCTGACACCGCTTTATGGCTCCGATTGCCCGGTCGCCATTGTCGTGCGCGCCTCCTGGCCGGATGAACGGGTCATTCGTGGCACGCTTTTCGATATCGAGGGCAAGCTTGTGGCCGAGCCGGTGGAGCGCACGGCGCTGATTTTCGTCGGGCGTGGTCTGTCCTCGACGGATTTCCGCGAAAGTGCGCTTTATAGTACCGACTATGTACGCCGGTTCAGATCCCCGAAGGAGGATGCTGCGGGCTGATGCGACGGTGTGGAGGCGGTGCGCCCCTTGAGGACACCCTGACGATCAAACACCAGAATATCGAGTGCGATGGCCGGCGTCTTCAGTGCCGCCGCGGCGGTCACCCAGGCTTTTTCCGCAACGATCGCGCCGAGGTCTATCCCCGCGCTTTCGGCGAGCTGAAAGGCGTGCGCAACCATGTTTGCTTGACGGATGGCAATGGCGAGATTGTCATCCCCTCCAGCCTCCGTGGCCAATGCCGCCAATGCTTCAAGGTCGGCAAGGCCCTTTTTGGAATGCACGTCGAGCATGCCCTGGGCGAGTTTGGTCATCTTGGCGACGCCACCGGCGATCGTTACCCGCTCGACCGGGTGGCTGCGCAGATATTTGAGCATGCCGCCGATGAAATCGCCCATGTCGATCAGAGCGGTTTCCGGCAGGTCGTAAAGCATCTGCCCGGCCTTTTCGGATGTATTGCCGGTGGCGCCGAGCACATGGGTGCAGCCGGTCGCGCGGGCCACATCGATGCCGCGCCAGATGGAGTGAATCCAGGCCGAGCAGGAAAAGGGAATGACAACGCCGGTGGTGCCGAGGATGGAAATGCCGCCGAGGATGCCGAGCCTGCCATTCAGGGTTTTTTCCGCCAGCTTCTCGCCATCGCGGACGGAAATCTCGACCTCGAAATCGGCATCCTCGCCAGCCACTTCGCGAATGGCGGTCTCGATCATCCTGCGCGGAACGGGGTTTATTGCGGGTTCTCCCGGTGGCAGGGGCAGGCCCGGCCTCGTGATCGTGCCGACGCCCTTGCCGGCCCTGAAAGTGATACCGGTTCCCGGTTCGCCCCGTCTGACCGTGCTTTCGATCAGCGCGCCGTGGGTGACGTCGGGATCGTCGCCAGCATCCTTGACGACACCGGCGCGCGCGAAGTTTTCACCTTTTTCCTCGGTGGCGAGGGAAAATGCCGGCCTCGCGCCGCTTGGAAGTTCCACCTCGACAGGGTAAGGAAACTCGCCGGTCAGAAGGGCGACGCAGGCCGCCTTCGTGGCGGCTGCCGCGCAGGTGCCCGTGGTCCAGCCGCGGCGAAGGGTCTTTCCATCCGTTTCCATATGAATTCCTATAGCCGGGACGGCTTTTTCCGTCATCGTTAAAAAGCAGCCAAGAACAATGTCGATACCGCAGATTTTAGATAACATTGCCGCAAAAGGTCCGATCTTCGAAGCCGGACACGTCTGGCTCGCGGGTGCAGGGCCGGGCGACGTGCGTTATCTGACGCTCGAAGTGGCGCTCGCGCTGTCGCAGGCCGATATCATCGTGCGCGATGCGCTGGTGAGCGACGATGTCGTGGCACTCGGTCCGCAGGCAGAGATTGTTTTTGCCGGCAAAAGGGGCGGCAAGCCCTCCGCGATGCAGGATGATATTACCGCTTCGCTGATCGATTTTGCCCGGCAGGGCAAAAAGGTGCTGCGGCTGAAGGGCGGTGATCCCTTTATTTTCGGGCGCGGTGGTGAAGAGGCGGAAGCACTTGTCCACGCCGGCATTCCGTTTCGCATATTGCCGGGCATGACCTCGTCGTTCACTGCACTCGCCTCGGCGCACATTCCGGCCACCATGCGCGGCATCAGCCGCGCCGTGACGCTCGCCACCGGCCACGCAGCAGGCACCGAAGAGGATCTCGACTGGCTGGCACTGGCGAAAACGCAGGAACCCATCGTCGTTTATATGGGGCTGAAGAATATCGGCACGATTGCCGGTCTTCTGATGCAGGGTGGACGTTCGGGAAAAACGCCTGTCGCCGTCATCATGTCGGCAACCACTGCGCAGGAACGGATTTTCATCGGCACATTGCAAAGCATAGCTGACGATGCAAGGCGGGAAAGCTTCGAAGCGCCGGCTTTGATCGTTATCGGCGAGATTGTTTCGATGCGGGACCGTCTTGGAGTGTCCGGTTCATGACGGCGCGGGCAATCATCATTGGGGCGCCGCGCTCGGGCTCCGGCAAGACCAGCGTGACCATCGGCCTGCTCCGCGCCTTTGCGCGTCGCGGGGTCAAGGTGCGCGGCATCAAGACCGGGCCGGATTATATCGATCCCGGTTTCCATGCCTTCGCCACCGGCACGCCGGGTCTCAATCTGGACAGCTGGGCCATGCAGCCGGACCTGCTGCGGCATCTGTTTTCGCAGCAGACCGAGGGCGCGGAACTCATTCTCATCGAAAGCGCCATGGGCCTGTTCGATGGTATTCCCGTGGGGGAAAACCGCACCGGCTCGGCGGCGGATCTGGCCCGGCTGTTCGGCATTCCCGTGCTGCTGGTGCTGGATGTCTCCGGTCAGTCGCAGACGGCGGCAGCCATTGCGCATGGTTTTGCCCACTACGATCCTGATGTCACCATGGGGGCGGTGGTGCTGAACCGGGCCGGCAGCGAAAGGCACCGGACGCTATGCACCGAAGCCATCGAAAAAATCGGCTTGCCCGTTGTCGGCTGCGTTCTGCGCGATCCTTCTCTCATCCTGCCGGAGCGGCACCTGGGGCTGGTGCAGGCGAGCGAACATCCGGAAATTGACGCACATATAGACCGGCTCGCGGATGCAATGGAAAAATCCATCGATCTCGACGCCTTGTTTTCACTCGCCGCGTCGGTGGAGATGCCTTCTGGTTCGGTGGAGGCGGCAATTGCGCCACCCGGTCAGCGCATCGCGCTGGCGGAGGATGCCGCTTTCACCTTCCTTTATCCGCATCTCAGGAAGCATTGGCGTGCGGCCGGGGCAGAGATCGTGCCGTTTTCGCCGCTCGCCGATGAGGCGCCCGATGAGAGCTGTGATATCTGCTGGCTGCCGGGCGGCTATCCCGAGCTTTTTGCCGGAAAACTTGCCGGCGCTGCCGGCTTCAAGGCGGGTATTTCCCGTTTTGCAGAGACTAAGCCGGTGCATGGCGAGTGCGGCGGTTACATGGTGCTCGGCGAGGCGCTGGAGGATGCTGACGGCGTGACCCATGCCATGACTGGTCTCCTGTCGCACGCCACGAGCTTTGCGACACGCAAGATGAATCTCGGTTACCGGCAGGCGACGATCGCGGCAGACGGCCCGCTCGGCGTGGCGGGGGATGTTCTGCGCGGCCACGAGTTTCACTATGCCCGGGTCACCGATCCCGGCCGCGATGAGCCCTTTGCCCGGATCGCCGACGGGCAGGGCCGCCCGCTCGGGCCATCGGGCGGCAGGAGAGGTTTTGTCTCGGGCGCTTTCTTCCACGCCATAGCCAGAGGCGGCTGATCGTTTGCGGTTCTGGCCGAGGGACGTGCGGCAAAGTGGAGCAAGCTGCGAAAGTTTGTAGGCTCCGATCACGGGAAAGTGCTATAGGTCTTTTTATGGGATATGGAAAAGCGAGTTAGCGCTCGCTGCCCAGTCCGGTGAAGCGCGACGGGACCGAAAACCGCCTGACATTTCCCGGTTTGAGCCTGTTACTGCGCATTTTATTTCGAGCGTGCCTACCGATGATGAAACCCGGATTTTTTCTCTCTGTCGCTCTCGCGGCACCCATTCTTCTAGCCCCTTTGGGCGCCGGGTTCGACGGCACCGCTGCCCATGGCGGTGAAGATTATGCGACGCTGGAAAAGCTCGGTGCGGCTCTCTTCGATGACCCCAATCTTTCGATGAACCGCACCATGGCCTGTTCCACCTGCCATATGCAGGCGGCCGGGTTTTCCGATGCGCGGGAGAGCGAAAAGGTCGGGCGGGATGTATCGCTGGGCGATGACGGGATTTCTCTTGGCGACCGCAATGCGCCCACTGCGGCTTACGCGAAGTTCACGCCGCCTTTCAGCAAGAACGCGGCGGGAGAGTATGTGGGCGGGCAGTTCTGGGATGGCCGTGCCTCGTTGCTGGAGGATCAGGCGGGCGGGCCGCCGCTCAATCCCCTCGAAATGGGCATGCCGGATAAGGCCGCTGTCGTGAAACGGCTCTGGGAGAACGCGGATTACGTCGCGGCCTTTGGCACGCAGTTCGGCAAGGATGTGTTCCAGAGCGATGAAACCGCCTATGCCGCGATGACCAAGGCGCTGGCGAGCTTCGAGCACTCGGACGAATTTTCCACCTTCGATTCCAAATATGACCGCTTCCTGCGCGGCGAAGAAAAGCTGACCGACCAGGAGGAACTGGGCCGCGTTCTGATTTCGTCTACGCAGTTCACCAATTGCAATACCTGCCATGAAATCCGTGGCGCAAAGGGTCTGGAAGACGGCCTCTTCACCAACCACAAATATTTCAACATCGGCGTTCCCGCCAATACGGCGGTCAGGGCGGTGAATGGCTCGAAGCCGGATGCTGTCGATCTGGGTCTGGCGCAGAATCCGGCCGTCGCCGGCGATCCTGCCCAGCGGGGCAAGTTCAAGGTGCCAACGTTGCGCAACGTCGCCGTGACCGGTCCTTATATGCACAATGGCGTATTCAAGGACCTGCGAACGGTGGTGCTGTTTTACGTGAAATATAAGAGCAAGAAGCCCAGCCGTCAGATCAATCCGGAAACCGGCAAGACATGGGATGCGCCGGAAGTGCCTGAGAACATCGCCATGACAGAGCTGACATCCGCGCCGGCGCTGGATGACAAGCGGGTGGACGCCATCGTGGCATTTTTGAAGACGCTGACCGACAGGCGGTATGAACATCTTCTGCCGAAGGAGGCCGGGCAGACGGCGGTGCCGCCTGCCCAGCCCGTTTCATCAAGCGTTACGCCGAAAGCGCCTTGAATTCGGCGAGAACCGCATCACCCATTTCAGAGGTGGCGACCTGACGGCAACCATCGGCCATGATGTCGGCGGTGCGGATGCCCTTGTCCAATACGTTGGCGATTGCTGCTTCGAGCTTGGTGGCTTCATCCACCATGTTGAAAGAGTAGCGCAGGCACATGGCGAAGGACGCGATCATGGCGATCGGGTTGGCAATGCCCTTGCCGGCAATATCGGGGGCCGAACCGTGCACCGGCTCATACATGGCCTTGCGCTTGCCGGTCTTGGCATCAGGTGCACCGAGCGAGGCAGACGGCAGCATACCGAGTGAGCCTGTCAGCATGGCGGCCACGTCGGACAGCATGTCGCCGAACAGGTTGTCGGTCACGATGACGTCGAACTGCTTGGGCTTGCGCACCAGCTGCATGCCGCCGGCATCCGCCAGCATATGCTCCAGCTGAACATCCTTGTATTTCGCAGCGTGGGTTTCGGTGACAACCTGGTTCCACAACACGCCCGACTTCATGACATTGCGCTTTTCCATCGAGCAGACGCGGTTGTCACGCGTGCGGGCCAGTTCGAAGGCGACGCTGGCGATGCGCTCGATTTCGAAGGTGTCATAGATCTGCGTGTCGATACCGCGCTTCTGGCCGTTGCCGAGATCGATGATCTGCTTCGGCTCACCGAAATAAACACCGCCCGTCAGTTCGCGGACGATGAGGATGTCGAGACCTTCGACCAGTTCCGGCTTCAGCGAGGAGGCTGCGGCAAGTGCCGGATAGCAGATGGCAGGACGCAGATTGGCGAAAAGTTCGAGATCCTTGCGCAGACGAAGCAGGCCGGCTTCCGGGCGATGCTCATAGGGCACGCCATCCCATTTCGGACCGCCGACGGCACCGAACAGGATCGCATCGGCGGCAAGCGCCTTTTCCATGTCTGCATCGGAAATCGCGACGCCGTGGGCGTCATAGGCCGAACCGCCGACGAGGCCTTCCGAAACGGTGAAGCCGGCATTGTGCGCGCTGTTCATATAATCGATCAGCTTGCGGACCTCGGCCATGGCTTCCGGGCCGATACCATCACCGGGCAGCAGGAAAAGCGAACGGACTGTCATGAGAACCCTCCTTGGGCGGCGCGCCGGAAAACATCCTGAAGGGTTTTCAATGGCGGCGAGCGCGGCGTCAAACTCGTTCCGTCCTGCGCATGCCAAGTCGTATTGCTGCCGGACGGGATCGGGGGCTTCTTATCTCCGCCTCAAGGGCTTTTCAAGCAAAGCAAAAGCCGATCCGGTACGGTTTGGTACGGGATCGGCTTTTTTGAAGAGCGGAAATGTAGTCAGGCCCAGGGGCGGACCGAGGCGTTCGCCTTTTCAAACGTGTCTATGGCGCCGGCATGTTCCAGCGTCAGGCCGATATCATCGAGGCCGTTCAGCATGCAGTGACGCTTGAATTCATCGATCTCGAAGGTGATCGTACCGCCATCGGGGCCGCTGATTTCCTGGCGCTCCAGATCGACGGAGAGAACCGCGTTCGATCCGCGTGAGGCGTCGTCAAGCAGCTTTTCGAGGTTCTCGGGGCTAACGACGACCGGCAGGATGCCGTTCTTGAAACAGTTATTGTAGAAGATGTCGGCGAAGCTGGTGGAGATGACGCAGCGGATGCCGAAATCGAGCAGTGCCCATGGTGCATGTTCGCGCGAGGAGCCGCAGCCGAAATTGTCACCGGCAACGAGAATCTGGGCGTTCTGGTAGGCGGGCTTGTTCAGCACGAAATCGGGATTGGGTGAACCGTCTTCGAGATAACGGGACTCGGCGAAAAGGCCTTTGCCAAGACCGGTGCGCTTGATGGTCTTCAGATAATCTTTCGGAATGATCATATCGGTGTCGATATTGACGACCGGCATGGGCGCGGCGACGCCCGTCAGCTTGGTGAATTTTTCCATCTGTCGCTTCCCGTGTTTCCCTTGAACAAAATCCGGCACTAACAAAAGCCTGCCGGATGTTCTCTGCTGGGAAATACTGCAAAACTCGGCGCTTTAGAAGCGCAAACCCGCGTTCTTCGGTACGCCTCGTTGGGTGTTGTCGCATCCTGACCGGATTAAACCGACCTCAGAGATCGATAATCGTGCCCTTGCCGTCGTTCCAGACGCGCATGTCGCGCTGGTTACGGGGCTTGACCGGAATTGGGGCCGGCTTCAGACGCGCGGTAAGCAGGCGGGCAGCACTCAGAACTGCGAGCACACCGATAAATGCCACTGTCAGCGACGCGGTGAAAAGAGCAACCATCGCCAGAATGGCAATGCCGGATGCGGCGATGAAAAACGAACGTATGCCTTGCATGATCCAAACCTTTCTATCCAGACGAATGTGGGCCTTCTTCTTCCGGCTTGCAAGAGGATTCAGTGGATTGTCAGCTTGCAGATGTCACAAAAGCTTGACACAAGTGCGGCATCGTCAATTTTTCCGAAAATATTTCCGTGAGACCACGTCGTTCGTTGCTGTCAGTTCCGGCCATCAATGTCCGGGCACTCGAAAAAATCCGGGAGCTCGACTGTGATGGTGTGATCCTCGATCTCGAGGATTCGGTTGCGCCCGATATGAAGGGCAAGGCGCGGGACAATCTGGAAAAACTGTTCTCAGGTCCGTCTTTCGACGGACGGGAAACCATTATCCGCATCAATCCACTTTCGACGCCGGATGGAAAGGCGGACCTGCAGCTCGTGCTTTCCTGCCGGCCGGATGCGGTGCTGCTGCCGAAGGTGGAGCAGCCTTCCGACATTCATGAGGTAGCCGATCTTCTGGCTGAGGCGGATGCGCCCGAGCACCTGAAAATCTGGGCGATGATCGAAACGCCGCTTGGTGTCCTCAACGCCGCCTCGATTGCCGACGCGGCCCATACGCCGAATGCCCGGCTTGCCGCTTTCGTCATCGGGCTCAACGATCTTCGCAAGGAAACGCGGGTTCCGCGCCTTCCCGGCCGCACCTATCTTGTGCCGTGGATGATGCAGGTGGTTCTTGCCGCACGGGCTTATGGGCTCGATGTCATTGACAGCGTCTCGAATGATTTTCGCGATATCGAGGCTTTTGAAGCCGAATGCGAACAGGGGCGCGCCATGGGCTTCGATGGCAAGATGCTGATCCATCCGGCTCAGATCGAAGCGGCCAACCGGCACTTCGGCCCGGATGAGGCGGCGGTTGCGGAAGCGCGCGAGATCATTGCCGCTTTCGCAAAACCGGAATCTGTGGAATTGAACGTCATCAACATGAACGGTCGCATGATTGAACGGCTGCATGTGGTTGAGGCCGAAAGGCTGGTCGCCATGGCCGATACCATCGAACAAAGAAAGGCAAAACAGACGTGAAGGTCTATCGTTTCATCACGGGTCCGGACGACGCGAAATTCTGTCACCGGGTCACCGAAGCCCTGAACAAGGGTTGGGAGCTTGCCGGCTCACCCAGCTATGCCTTCAACGCCGCAAGCGGCGTCATGCATTGCGGCCAGGCCGTGACCAAGGTGGTCGAAGGCAAGGAATATCATCCGGACATGAAGCTCGGAGAGCAATGAGAGACAGCCGCCACCTGATCAGCGATCGGTGGCGGCCTCGTCGGCACTTTCCTCGATCCGCTCCATGTCATCGTCCGACAAGCCGAAATGGTGGCCGATTTCATGGATGAGGACGTGGGTGATGATGTCGCCCAGCGTTTCCTCGTTCTCGGCCCAATAGTCGAGAATGGGACGGCGATAGAGTGTGATGCGGTTCACCATCTCACCCGTTTCCATGGTGAAACGTTCGGAGATGCCGCGCCCTTCGAAGAGACCGAGAAGATCGAAGGGTGTTTCGAGTGCCATGTCCTCGAAGACGTCATCGGTCGGAAAATCGGCGATCTCGATGATGAGATCCTTCGTCAATGCGCGAAATTCTTCCGGCAGGTGGCCATATGCCTCGATCGCAAGCGACTCGAAGGCGGAAAGTGTCGGCGCATGGCGGTCCCGCCAATCGTCGGTCTGGTCTATGCGGGCCATTTCTGCTCCTTGTTGGAAGGCCCATATAAACACTTGCGGGGCAAATTTCGAGACCCGTCTGCTTCAGCCGCCGAAAAAGCATGAAATTCTTGGCGTTACAGTTACTTTTCAAGCCGTCGTCATCTTGACATAAACGGGCGTCTCGCGTAATCGGCACCCAAATTGATGGCGTAGTGCGCCTTCCGTTTATTCCGCCCCTTAAAAAGGCGGCTTCACCGGCAGATATTCAAAGGGACATTCCGTCCCGACGGGTTTCTACCAAATTCCGACTGATAAAAAGACGGCCAGCTTGCATTTGCGGGCAGAGCCGGAACGAACATGAAAGGATAAACAATGTTCGCAGTCATCAAGACCGGCGGTAAGCAGTACCGCGTAGCGGCCGACGCCGTGCTGACCATCGAAAAGCTGGAAGCAGAGGCAGGCGCAACTGTAGAATTCACCGAAGTTCTCGTTGTTGGCGAAGGCGCCGACGCCAAGATCGGTGCTCCCTTCGTCAAGGGCGCCATCGTCAAGGCTGAAGTTGTCGAGCACAATCGCGGCAAGAAGGTCATCGCCTTCAAGAAGCGTCGTCGTCAGAACTCCAAGCGTTCGCGCGGCCATCGTCAGCATCACACTGTCGTCCGCATCACGGACATCGTTGCTGCCTGATCGGCGCGACACGGGAAACAAGGTTTAAAGGAGAACTCCAATGGCACACAAAAAAGCTGGCGGTTCCTCGCGTAACGGTCGCGATTCCGAATCCAAGCGCCTTGGCGTAAAGAAGTTCGGCGGCGAAGCTGTCATTCCAGGCAACATTATTCTGCGTCAGCGCGGCACGCAGTGGCATCCGGGCGCCAATGTTGGCATCGGCAAGGACCACACGATTTTCGCACTGACCGCAGGTAACGTGAACTTCCGTACGAAGGCCAACGGCCGCGTATTCGTATCCGTGGCTCCGAAAGCGGAAGCCGCAGAATAAGCCGGTAAGCGTCATATGCAGCCGGTGTCCCATCGACCCGGCTGAGACGTATCAGGTTCAGTCAAGAAAACAGGGGAGATGGGGCACCACCCAACTCCCCTTTTTCTTTACCCCCAAGGAGGGACTGAACCATGCAAGCTGAATTGTTGAGGGTTGACCAATTACGGTCACCCGAAGAGCGGCCGAGGCCCGATCGGTCGAGGAGCGATTGCCCCGTTTTACTGTCGCAGAGGCTGGTTTTGCGCAAGCCTCACGAAGAAGACATCGACGCCCTTGCCCATCTTGCCAACAATGCCAATATCGCGACCATGGTGTCGCGTATGCCGCACCCCTACACGGCGAAAGACGCCGCGGATTTTGTGCGACGCTCCAAAGCTGGCGAGATTGGCAAGTGCGTCTATGCGATTACCCGCATGGACAATGGCGAGTTTCTAGGCTGCTGCGCGCTCGAACCCCAGGAAGACGAAAAGACGCTGGAGATCGGTTACTGGCTGGGGGAACCCTACTGGAACCGCGGCTACATGACCGAAGCGGCGCATGCGCTGATCGACATGGCTTTCCGCACGCGTGAAATCGACCAGATCGATGCCCGTTGCCGGGTCACCAACATCGCGTCGCGCCGCGTCATTCAGAAATGCGGTTTCCAGTTCCAGGGCTCCGGCATGGTCGGTTCGCTGGCGCTCGGCGGCATGGTGCCGGTCGAATGGTACCGGCTGGATCGCAAGACCTGGGTTTCGCTGAAGAGCTGGGGGGATATGGGATGAGCGCGCTCGAACTGACCCGTCGCCGGACGGCCACCACCACGGCGCCGCCCGGCCCCTGCCCCGTCATCGAGACGCGGCGTCTGGTGCTGCGGCCGCAGCGGCTTTCCGATGCCGGCAGCATCGCGGAATCGCTTGGTGATTTCGCCGTGACCAGGATGCTGGCCCGCGTTCCCGCGCCCTATCACAAGCAGGATGCGCTGGAATGGCTGGTCTTGCGCACCTCCGGCACCCTGCCCGACTGGGATTTCGCCATTACCAGTGGCGACGATACCCTGATCGGTGTCGTCTCGGTGGAATTGCGGCATGGCGAGTGGAATCTTGGCTACTGGCTGAACCGCTTCTACTGGGGCAAGGGTTACATGACCGAGGCGGTGGCCGGCGTGGTGGAGCGGTTCTTCCGCCGCATGCCGGGGGTAACCCTTCATTCCGGCGTGTTTGCGGATAATCCCGCTTCGCTGCGTGTGCAGGAGAAACTCGGCTTCCGGGTGACCGGTTGCCACCAGATTTACGCCACGGCGCGCGCCGCCATGGTGGCGCATATCGATACGGTGATCACGGCTGAGGATTTCATTCCGCCACATCGCTGACAATCAAAACAAGGCCGGTTTGATCCAAACCGGCCTTGTCTCGCGCACGGGCTTCCCGCACGATAGTCTTTGACCTTGCGGAGAAGCGCTTGTATTCGAAACGACGATATTTTTGTTTGGCACAGCACGATTGGTTGGTGTGCCCGCAAACCGACAGAACGGCAGTCCGATGAAATTTCTCGATGAAGCAAAAGTCTATATCAAGTCCGGCGATGGCGGCGCAGGTGCCGTTTCCTTCCGGCGTGAAAAATTCATCGAATTCGGCGGCCCTGACGGTGGTGATGGCGGTCGCGGCGGTGACGTCTGGGTCGAGGTGGTCAATGGCCTCAACACGC
Source organism: Agrobacterium tumefaciens (assembly GCA_017744915.1). Taxonomy (GTDB): domain Bacteria; phylum Pseudomonadota; class Alphaproteobacteria; order Rhizobiales; family Rhizobiaceae; genus Agrobacterium; species Agrobacterium tumefaciens_I. The sequence goes on along the minus strand of JAGIAH010000003.1, from coordinate 165,095 downwards.
TGATCGACTTCCGCTTCCAGCAACATTTCAAGGCCTCGATCGGACAGCACGGCATGGGCAAGACCCGCACCGGTGCCAAGGGTTCGGATGTCGTGCTGAAAGTGCCGGTCGGTACGCAGATATTCGAGGAAGACAATGAGACGCTGATCGTCGACCTCACCAAGGAAGGCCAGCGCTTTCGTCTTGCCGCCGGCGGCAACGGCGGCTTCGGCAATGCCTATTTCAAGTCGTCCACCAACCAGGCTCCCACCCACGCCAATCCGGGCCTTGCGGGCGAGGAAAAGACGGTCTGGCTTCGCCTGAAGCTGATCGCCGATGCCGGTCTCGTTGGCCTGCCCAATGCCGGTAAATCCACCTTCCTTGCGACGGTAACCCGCGCGCGGCCGAAGATCGCCAATTATCCCTTCACCACGCTGCATCCGAACCTCGGCGTCGCGACAATCGACGGGCGCGAATTCGTGCTGGCCGATATTCCCGGCCTGATCGAGGGCGCGCATGAAGGCGTGGGCATTGGCGACCGCTTCCTCGGCCATGTGGAGCGCACCCGCGTGCTGCTGCACCTCGTTTCCGCGCAGGAAGAAAAGGTCGGCAAGGCCTATAAGACCGTAAAGGCGGAACTGGATGCCTATGGCGGCGGGCTGACCGACAAGGCGGAAATCGTGGCGTTGTCGCAGATCGACGTGCTCGATGAAAAAGAACTGAAAAAGAAGGCCAAGGAACTGGAAAAGGCCTGCGGCCGTCCGCCGCTTCTGTTGTCGGCCGCCGCGCATATCGGCATGACGGAAGCGCTTCGTGCGCTGCGTGATATCATCGTCTCGGCAAGCGAAGGCGGTGAGACCGCCCTGCCCGACCGGTCCATGCCACATGAGGATAGCGAGGCCGAGGAAGAGGACGACCGCCTATGAGCCTGACGCGCAAGCCGCTGGCGAGCCATCACCGGATCGTCATCAAGATCGGGTCGGCGCTTCTGGTGGACCGGAAGACCGGCCTGAAGAAAGACTGGCTGGATGCCATCTGCGAGGACATTGCTGCGCTCAAAAAAAACGGCGCGGATGTTCAGGTCGTGTCTTCGGGCGCGATCGCGCTTGGCCGCACCGTGCTTGGTCTGCCTTCCGGTGCATTGAAACTGGAAGAAAGCCAGGCGGCGGCGGCTGTCGGACAGATCGCGCTGGCACGGGCCTGGTCGGAAAGCCTGTCGCGGCACGAGATCGTTGCTGGCCAGATTCTGCTGACGCTCTCTGACACCGAGGAGCGCCGCCGTTATCTCAATGCGCGTGCCACCATCAACCAGCTCTTGAAGATCGGCGCCATCCCGATCATCAATGAAAACGACACCGTAGCGACCACCGAAATCCGTTATGGCGACAATGACCGCCTGGCCGCCCGCGTGGCGACCATGACGGGTGCGGATTTGCTGGTGCTGCTTTCGGATATTGACGGGCTTTACACGGCCCCGCCGCATCTCGATCCGGATGCGAAATTTCTTGAGACGATTGCCGATATCACCCCCGAGATCGAGGCCATGGCGGGCGGCGCGGCTTCCGAGCTTTCGCGCGGCGGTATGCGTACCAAGATTGATGCGGGCAAGATCGCGACCGCTGCCGGCTGCGGCATGATCATCGCCTCCGGCAAGACGCTCAATCCGCTGAAGGCCATTGAAAATAGTGCGCGCTCTTCGTGGTTTGCGCCATCAGGCACACCGGTGACGGCGCGCAAGACCTGGATTGCCGGGCAATTGCAGCCGGCCGGTGAAATCCATGTGGATGCAGGGGCCGAAAGGGCCCTCTATGCCGGGAAAAGCCTGCTTCCCGCTGGCGTGCGGCTGGTGAAAGGCAATTTCGGACGCGGTGATGCGGTTGCCATTATCGGTGCCGAAGGCCGTGAAGTCGCGCGTGGTCTTGCGGGTTACGATGCGGAGGAAGCGCGTCTCATCATCGGTCACAAGTCCAATGAGATCGAGGCGATCCTCGGTTATGTCGGGCGCGCGGCGATGATCCATCGCGACGATCTGGTGATGACGGGTGCTGCCGTCAAAGTGAAGAATGTAAAGAAGGATGAGGTCCATGCCTGAACAGGCCGTGAAGCAGAGCCATGATATCGATGCGCTGATGATGACCATCGGCGCTCAGGCGAAAGCTGCTTCGCGACCGTTGTCCATTGCCGGCACCGGCCAGAAGAACCGTGCGCTTCTTGCCATGGCCTCCGCCATCGAGGCTTCGAAGGAGGCGATCCTTGCCGCCAACCGCAAGGATCTGGTGGCGGCGGAAAGCGCCGGTCTTGCCGCTTCCTTCGTGGACAGGCTGACACTCAATGATGCGCGCATCGCCGGCATTGCCGAAGGCATCCGCTCGGTTGCCGCGCTGCCTGATCCGGTCGGCGAGGTCATTGCCGCCTGGGATCGTCCCAACGGGCTGAAGATCGAGCGCGTGCGCACGCCGCTTGGCGTCATCGGCGTGATCTATGAAAGCCGCCCGAATGTGACGGCGGATGCCGGTGCTTTGTGCCTCAAGGCCGGCAATGCCGTGATCCTGCGTGGCGGCTCGGATTCGCAACATTCATCGCGTGCCATTCATGCCTGCCTGGTGGAGGGCCTGAAGATTGCCGGGCTCCCCGAGCATGTCATTCAGCTGGTGCCGGTAACCGACCGCGCTGCCGTCGGCGCGCTTCTCAGCGGCTTGAACGGCACGGTAGACGTGATCGTGCCGCGTGGCGGCAAGAGCCTGGTGGCGCGGGTGCAGTCTGAAGCCCGCGTGCCGGTCTTCGCGCATCTGGAAGGCATCTGCCATATCTATGTCGATACCTCGGCTGATCTCGACATGGCAAAACGTATCGTCGTTAATGCCAAGATGCGCCGCACCGGTATTTGTGGTGCAGCCGAAACCCTGCTGGTGGATGCCGCTGCCGTTTCCACGCATCTTGAGCCGCTCGTGAAAGCCCTACTTGACGCGGGTTGCGAAGTGCGCGGTTCTCAGGCGGTTCGCGATGTCGTTGACGGCCTGAAGATTGCGACGGAGGAGGACTGGCGCACCGAATATCTCGATGCGATCATTTCGGTCGCCGTGGTGGATGGCATTTCCGGTGCGATCGATCATATCGACACCTATTCGTCCAACCATACCGAGGCGGTGATCGCCGAGAATCCGGCCGTTGTGGAGCGTTTCTTCAACGAACTCGATTCGGCCATTCTGCTGCACAATGCCTCGACGCAATTTGCCGATGGTGGCGAATTCGGCATGGGCGCGGAAATCGGCATCGCCACCGGCAAGATGCATGCGCGGGGTCCGGTTGGCGTCGAGCAGCTCACTTCGTTCAAATACCGGGTGCATGGCACCGGCCAGACACGGACGTGATATTTGCCGGCCGATAAGCGCCTCGACAGACGTTATCTCACCATGCCGCATGTGGAACGCGGCATGGTCGTCGGGCTTTTCGGCGGCTCCTTCAATCCGCCGCATGCAGGCCATGCGCTCGTGGCGGAAATTGCGCTGCGTAGGCTGGGTCTCGATCAGCTCTGGTGGATGGTCACGCCGGGCAATCCGCTGAAAAGCCGTTCGGAACTGGCGTCTCTCGAAGATCGCATCGCCGCCTGCGAAAAGCTGGTTCACGATCCGCGCATCAAGGTCACGGCCTTCGAAAAATCACTAGGCATCAGCTATACGGCCAATACGCTCGCCAAGGTGAAGGCAAAAAATCCGCATGTGCGCTTCATCTGGATCATGGGGGCGGACAATCTGAAGAGCTTTCACCGCTGGCAGAAATGGCGAACCATCGCCGAGACTTTCCCGATCGCGGTGATCGATCGTCCGGGTTCGACCCTGTCTTATCTCTCCTCCACCATGGCGCAGGCTTTCAGTCAGGCGCGGATAGACGAGGATGATGCGGGGGTTCTGTGGAAAAAACGCGCACCCGCCTGGGTTTTCATTCACGGCCCGCGTTCGACGCTCAGCTCCACGGCCTTGCGTAACGGGCGCAAATGACACGTCCGATCACAAATGATGTATGGGGCGGCCGTCGAAGGCTCCATATCTTGAAAAGTTAATGCTTTGATGCCACCTTCATTGTGTGACGCAGAGAGTCGCGTCGCGCAGTGCCTGTTTTGTCATTCTTGGAAAGGAAAACCTCTGACAACAGTACACGCCAAGGGAAGAGCATTTGTTGCTATCCCGAAGGGCCAGGACAGTGGCGCCGATGCCGCCGGCCATGCCCTCGACACCGTCCTCGCGAGCCTCGAGGACTCCAAGGCTGAAGATATCGTATCTCTCGACATTGCCGGAAAATCGGCGCTTGCAGACTACATGGTTGTGGTCTCCGGGCGGTCGAACAGGCATGTCTCGGCGATTTGCGAACATCTTCTCAAAGATATGAAGGATGAAGGGTTCGGTAACGCCCGCGTCGAAGGTCTGGAGACCGGAGACTGGGTGCTGATCGATACCGGCGATATCATCGTTCATGTGTTCCGCCCGGAAATCCGCGCCTTCTACAACATTGAAAAAATGTGGGCGACGCCGGATATGCCGGAAGAGACGCTGCATTGATGCGGTGAGCCTTTGAGCGAGTGCGTCGTGTTTGCCGAAGATCGCTTCTGACTTCGGAAACGGTGCATCTGGCCGGAAATCAGGCCGGCCGCATAGGAATCCGCAGACTATGCTGTTAAGAGCGGGACCCTGTTGGGTCACGACGAATGCAGGTTTGCGATGCGGATTTCAATTTTTGCGGTGGGACGGCTGAAATCCGGCCCTGAAAAGGATCTTGCGGCCCGTTATATCGAGCGCCTGGCCAAGACCGGCCCGGCGATCGGGCTGGAGTTTTCGCGGGTGATCGAGGTTGGCGAAAGCCGTGCTTCCAATGCCGAGACCCGCAAACGCGAAGAAGCGGCGATGCTGGAAAAGCATCTGGCCGATGGTGCCGTCCTTGTGCTGCTGGATGAGCGCGGGAAGGCGCTTGATAGTCCGGCTTTCGCTTCGTTTTTCGGCGATCTGCGCGATAGCGGCAAACGTGATCTCGTGATCGCCATAGGTGGGGCCGACGGGCTCGATCCCGCGCTTTATGACAAGGCGACGGCCGTTCTCAATCTCGGCAAGCTGACATGGCCGCATCAGATCGTTCGCATCCTGATTGCCGAACAGCTTTACCGTGCCGTCACGATCCTTTCCGGCCATCCCTATCACCGTGTTTGAACGGGTTTCGATTCCAGTAATTGTCTCAATTTCAACATGAAGCTCCGCGACACCGCTGGCTGCCAACGGCTTTGACGGCGGCCTTTTCAGGCCTCTTGGAAGATCACGGCAAAATCCCTAATATCGGCGCTCCCGCTTCGGCAGCAAAGAAAGTTCAAATGGACACCAGGTCTCAACGAAAACGGCACGCCGCCCTTGCGGGCGCGATTCTTGCTGCTTTCGTCATGGGAAGCGGTCCGGCCCATTCGCGGGACGATGCGGGCGCCGTTCCGGCGGCAAGCGATGATTCGTCGCCGGATGCGCTGCAGGCGCTGGAGAAACGCCGCGACCAGAACCGGCAGGATCTGGAGGAGCTGGTCGACAGCATCGGGCTTTCGGAAGACAAGACAAGGAAGCTTGAAGAGAGCATCGCCTCCCTCGATCAGGACAGCGCCCGCATTCGTGAGGAGCTGATCGCATCGGCCGCCCGCCGAAAGGCGCTGGAAGCCAAGATCAGCGGCGGCGAAGATCGTCTGGCCAAGCTCTCGGTGCGCGAGGATGGCGTCAAGGCATCGCTGCGGGAAAGACGCGGCGTATTGGCGGAGGTTCTGGCCGCATTGCAACGCATGGGCAGGAACCCGCCGCCTGCCCTCCTTGTTTCGCCGGAAGATGCGCTCGCTTCCGTGCGTAGCGCCATTCTTCTCGGCGCAGTCGTGCCCGGCATTCGCGGCGAAACCGACAAGCTGGTCACCGCTCTCAAAGAATTGACCGATCTCAGGCAGGCAATCGCTCGCGAAAAGGACGATCTTACGGGTATGATGACGGCAAGTCTGGAGGAGGAAAAACGCCTCGACCTGCTGATTGCCGAAAACGACCGCAGGAACACCCAGACGGCGGCGGAGCTGGAGGCGGAACGCAAGCGATCCGAAGAGCTTGCAGGCAAGGCGACAAGCCTTGAGGGGCTCGTCAGTTCGCTCGAAGGCGAGATTACCTCGGTGCGTGAGGCGATGGAAAAGGCGCGGGCGGAAGAGCAGCGTCTGGCCCGTCTTTCCGAGGCGGAACGGGAGAAGGAACGCGCCGCGGCCGAGGCCGGAATGCCCGATAAAAACCGCATTGCGCCCGCATATCCCTTCGCGAGTTTGAAGGGAAAGCTGGAGGTGCCGGTTGCGGGAGAAGTGCTTCGGCGCTTCGGTGATGCGGATGGCACGGGCCACTTTTCCAAGGGAATTGTTGTCGCGAGCGGACCGGAAGCCATCGTGACGGCACCTGCGGATGGTTTCGTGGTGTTTGCCGGAGATTTTCGCAGTTATGGCCGGATGATCATCCTTAATACGGGTGATGGATATCATGTGGTGATGACGGGCATGGACAATGTGAGGACACGGCAGGGCATGTTCGTATTCTCCGGAGAACCCATCGCCTCCATGGGTGCAAAAAGAGTAGCGAGTGCAGCAGCATTGGCGCTGGAAACCGACAGGCCAACGCTCTACATTGAATTTAGGAAAGATGGTGTGCCGGTTGATTCCCAACCGTGGTGGACCGCAAAAAATACCGGAAGGGCGCACAATGATTCGTAAGGTTTCGCTTCTCCTTATCGGTGGGCTTATGGGCGCCACGGCGATGAGCGTGATTTATTCGGCGAGCATGCCGGCACAGGCGGCCGGGCCTTCGACCTATAAGGAACTGTCGATCTTTGGCGACGTGTTCGAACGCGTGCGCGCACAATATGTGACGCCGCCCGATGACGAGAAGCTGGTTGAAAATGCCATCAACGGCATGCTGAGCTCGCTCGATCCGCATTCGAGCTTCATGAATGCCAAGGATGCCAACGACATGCGCACCCAGACCAAGGGTGAGTTCGGCGGTCTCGGCATCGAAGTGACCATGGAGAACGAGCTCGTCAAGGTCATCACGCCGATCGATGATACACCGGCTTCCCGCGCAGGCATCCTCGCTGGCGACTTCATTTCGGAAATCGACGGTACGCCGGTTCGTGGCCTGAAGCTGGAACAGGCGGTCGAAAAGATGCGCGGCGCGGTCAAGACGCCGATCAAGCTGACGATCATTCGTCAGGGCGCCGACAAGCCGCTCGAATTCACCGTCATGCGTGATGTCATTGCCGTGCGGGCCGTTAAGTCCCGTGTTGAAGGTGACAATGTCGGTTATCTGCGCGTCATCTCCTTTACCGAGAAGACCTATGACGATCTCGAAAAGGCGATCAAGAAGATCAAGGCGGATGTGCCGGCCGACAAGCTGAAGGGTTATGTGCTCGACCTTCGCCTCAACCCAGGCGGTCTGCTCGATCAGGCGATCAATGTCTCCGACGCCTTCCTTGAGCGTGGTGAGGTCGTTTCGACCCGTGGCCGTAACCCCGACGAGACCCGCCGCTTTAACGCGACGGCAGGCGATCTGACCGATGGCAAGCCGGTGATCGTGCTCGTCAATGGCGGTTCGGCTTCGGCTTCGGAAATCGTTGCCGGTGCCCTGCAGGATCTGCGTCGTGCGACCGTGGTCGGCACGCGCTCCTTCGGCAAGGGTTCGGTCCAGACGATCATTCCGCTCGGTGAAGCGGGCGCGCTGCGCCTGACCACGGCGCTCTATTACACGCCGTCGGGTAAGTCGATCCAGGGTACGGGCATCGAGCCTGACATCAAGGTGGAACAGCCATTGCCGCCTGAGCTGCAGGGCAAGATAACCACCGAAGGTGAATCCGGTCTTTCCGGCCACATCAAGGGCCAGAGCGAAACCGACGAAGGTTCGGGTTCCTCCGCTTATGTGCCGCCGGAAGCCAAGGACGACATCCAGCTCAACTATGCTCTGGACCTGTTGCGCGGCACCAAGACGGATCCGTCTTTCCCGCCGAATCCGGAAAAGGCTGTGGTCAACAAGCAGTAAGATAATGCGCCGGTCAGCCGGCGCATTCTGTCTATTGCCCAACCGTTTGGACGGATCGTTCATTGCCTTCGGACCTGCGAAAACCGCTTTTGGGTCGTCAGAGAAAAAGCGCCGGTATCAACCGGCGCTTTTCCGTCATTATGGCTCTGTCGGTGCTTGCGGTTTTCTCAATCGGCGGCTTGTCCGTCTATACGGCGCTTTCGCCCGGCAATTTGCAGAAGACGGCGACCGGGCCGGAGGCAAAACCTCAGCTTGCCGAAAAGACGCCTGCAGCGGCACCGGCCGATGTGACGGCTCCCGGCGACACCGCTGGCCTGCAGCCGCAAAGTGGGCGGTCGGGCGCCAATATCAATCGTGAGACAATGCCGGACGGTAATGTCGTATCGGTTTATTCTCCCCGCCCGCGCGAGGGTGATGGGCCGGTGCTGATGAGCGGCCAGACCTATGGTCAGGACCCGCGTATGGCGACGCGACCTAATGAGGAATTGCTGGAAGAAACCGCATTCGGCAGGTTGCCGGTCATCGGCGCGGATGGTTTGCGGCCGATGGAGCAATATGCGCGGCCATGGTCCGGCGCACGCGGCACTCGGGTGGCGATCGTGGTCGGTGGCCTCGGTCTCAGCCAGACGGGTTCGCAAAAAGCGATCCGGGAATTGCCGCCGGAGGTGACGCTCGGTTTTGCCGCCAGCGGCAACAGCCTGCAGCGCTGGATGCAGGAAGGGCGCCGTGAAGGGCATGAAATTCTTTTGCAAATCCCGCTGGAACCGTTCGGTTATCCGGGTACCAATCCCGGACCGGACACGCTGCTGGCGGGCGATCCAGCCAAGGTCAATATCGACCGGCTGCATCGCTCCATGGCGAAAATCACCAATTATACCGGCATCATGAATTATCTTGGCGGGCGTTTTCTTGCCGAGCAGGCGGCGCTGGAGCCGGTGATGCGCGATATCGGCAAGCGCGGCCTGCTGTTTCTGGATGATGGCTCTTCGGCGCAGTCGCTGAGCGGTGGTATCGCCAAGGCGATTTCCGCCCCACAGGGTTTTGCCGATATTTTGCTCGACGGCGAAGTGACAGAAGCTTCCATTCTGCGCAAGCTGGATGAGCTGGAGCGAATTGCGAGGCGTAATGGCCAGGCGATCGGCGTTGCTTCGGCTTTCGATGAAAGCATTGCGGCGATCTCGAAGTGGTCGCGCGAGGCTGGCGGGCGCGGCATCGAGATCGTCGGCGTTTCTGCGCTTGTTTCCGGGCAGGCAGGGCAGTAAACCTTGCCTGCGGCCATTTCCGGCGCCCAGATAGTGCGGGTTTCCCATGACAATCAAAGCAGAAGATTTGCCTTACCGTCCCTGTGCGGGAATTATGGTTCTGAACGCCGAGGGCCTTGTCTGGGCCGGCCGGCGTATCAAGGAAGGCAATTCCGAATATGATGGCTCACCGCATTTGTGGCAGATGCCGCAAGGCGGCATCGACGACGGCGAGCGGCCTTTGACGGCCGCCATTCGCGAGCTCTACGAAGAGACGGGCATGAAAACGGTGAGTCTGCTTGCGGAGGCGAGCGACTGGATTCACTACGATCTACCGCCCGAACTGATCGGTATAGGTCTGAGGGGCAAATATCGCGGCCAGGCACAGCGCTGGTTCGCATTCCGTTTCGAGGGTGACGAAAGCGAAATCCAGATCGATCCGCCACCAACGGGACATACAGCCGAATTCGACGCCTGGGACTGGAAGCCGATGGAAAGCCTTCCCGAATTGATCGTGCCGTTCAAGCGCGCGGTCTACGAGAAGGTGGTTACGGAATTCCAGCACCTTTCCGGCAAATAAAAAGGCGGCCAATGGCCGCCTTTCTCTCTTCAATGGTAAAGGCTTATTCCGCTTCGTTGGCGGAATCGGCGTTGAGCTGGCCGTATTTTTCAGCCCCGATCTTGCCGAGCAATTCGAGCTGGGTTTCGAGGAAGTCGATATGACCTTCCTCATCGGCCAGCAGTTCTTCGAAAAGCTTCATGGAGACGTAGTCTCCGGCCTCATAACAGATTTCGCGCGACTTCTTGTAGGACGTGCGGGCGTCGTATTCGCCGGCGAGGTCCGATTCCAGAACTTCCTTGACGTTCTGGCCGATGCGCAGCGGCGCAACGGTTTGAAGGTTGGGATGGCCTTCGAGGAAGATGATGCGTGCGACCAGCTTGTCGGCGTGCTGCATTTCCTCGATGGACTCAGCGCGTTCCTTCTTGGCGAGCTTCGTGTAGCCCCAGTCTTCCAGCAGTCGATAGTGAAGCCAGTACTGGTTTACCGCACCGAGTTCGAGAAAAAGGGCTTCGTTAAGCCGCTCGATGACTTTTTTGTCGCCTTTCAATGTCCGCTCTCCTGTTCTCTTCATGGAATTGCTTCAGGCGGGACATAAAATCAAAAACATCGGCCTCAGTCGAGTGGCGACGGGCGTGATATTCTTCGGTGGTTTTGATGATCAGGTCGACAACGGTCGGAAAACAGCCGCAGCAGCGGCCACGTTTTTCCATGGCGTGATACACTTTTGCAGGAACGATGAGCTGCCAACAGTCCTCGTCGAGGAGTTCGTTGATGACGTCCCGGATCTCATGATCGGTAATGTAATTGCAGCTGCAAACCAGCATGATGGACTGCCTGTATGACGCAACACGTTGTTTTCATTCTTAAACCAAAACAGGACAGCAAATGTCAAGAAAAACCTCCTGGCGAACCGTCGCAAGTTTTCTAGACTCATTCTAAACTATAGGGAAACTATCGTGTTTTCATTAGTTTAGGGTTTTGATCTTTCCGGTATTTTCTCTTCAAGTTTTTGTGCGCGGCACAATTACCGGCGGCGATATCACGAAAAGTTTACTGGGTTTCGCCGGCCGGCAGGGCGGGGATCGATGCCCTCAGGCGAAATATTGCCCGCCATTGGCCGTCATCGTGGAGCCGGTGATGAAGCCGGCCTCGTCGGACACCAGAAACAGGACGCAGCGCGCGATTTCTTCCGGCTCGCCCAATCGCCCGACGGGAATTTGCGGCACGATCCGTTCGGCCAGAACCTTCTCCGGTATCGCCCGCACCATCTCCGTGCCGATATAGCCGGGGCAGATGGCGTTGACGGTGATATTGCGGCTGGCGCCTTCCTGGGCAAGCGCCTTGGTGAAGCCGATATCGCCCGCTTTCGAGGCGGAATAATTGGCTTGTCCCGCCTGGCCCTTCTGGCCATTGATGGAGGAGATGTTGACGATGCGGCCGAAGCCACGGTCGCGCATGCCGGGCCATACGGGATGGGTCATGTTGAAGACGCCGGTGAGGTTGGTGTCGATCACCTCGCGCCATTGCTGCGGCGACATCTTGTGAAACATCGCATCGCGGGTGATGCCGGCATTGTTGACGAGGATTTCGACCGGCCCGAAGGTCTCTTCCACCCTGGCGATGCCACCGACGCAGGCGTCGTAGTCACGCACATCCCATTGGAACGCCGGGATGCCGGTTTCCTTCTGGAAGGCTTCCGCCCTGTCCGTCGTGAAGGCGTAGTTGACGGCCACCCGGTAACCGGCCGCCTGCAAAGCGCGGGCAATCGCGGCGCCTATGCCGCTCGTCCCGCCGGAAATCAACGCAACCCGGCTCATATCGGCCTCCATTTCCAGAACTGCTTTAACCGTGCTCAACGGCCACAGAAATGCGGCCAATGGGAGGCCGCTTCTACCCTATTGTCCGTCGAACCGGAATTGCTTTTTGGAAAGCCGTAAAGTGGTTTCAGAGAGCCTCGATGCACATGGCGACACCCATGCCGCCACCGATGCAGAGCGTTGCGAGGCCCCTGGACACGTTACGGCGGCGCATCTCGTAAATCAGGGTGTTCAGGACACGCGCGCCGGAAGCGCCGATCGGATGGCCGATGGCGATTGCCCCGCCATTGACGTTGACGATCGCAGGATCGAGGCCCAGTTCGCGCACCACCGCGCAGGACTGGGCGGCAAAGGCTTCGTTGGCCTCGACAAGGCCGATATCACCGATAGACCAGCCGGCCTTGGCCAGCGCCTTGCGGGAGGCGGGGATGGGGCCGGTGCCCATGATCTGCGGATCGACACCCGCTGTCGCCCAGGAGGCGATACGCGCCAGCGGCTTGATGCCGCGCCTTCCGGCCTCTTGCTCGGACATCAAAAGTGTGGCGGCTGCGCCGTCATTCAGGCCGGAGGCGTTACCGGCCGTAACCGTACCCTCCTTGTCAAAGGCGGGGCGCAGCTTGGCCATGGTTTCCAGCGATGCGCCGGCGCGAATGTGCTCGTCCGCATCGATGACGATGTCGGCCTTGCGACCCTTCACCGTGAAAGCCACGATCTCGTCCGTGAAACGACCGGCGTTTTGTGCGGCCTCGGCCTTGTTTTGCGATGCAACGGCGAACTGGTCCTGCTCGTCGCGGGAAAGCTGCCATTGCCGGGCGATATTTTCAGCGGTGATGCCCATGTGGTAGCCGTAAAAGGCGTCGGTCAGGCCGTCTTTCAACATGGTGTCGATCATCTTGAACTCGCCCATCTTCACACCGCCGCGCAAATGCGCGCAGTGGGGCGCCATGGACATGGATTCCTGGCCGCCGGCAATGACGATGGCCGCATCGCCGGTGACGATCTGTTGCATGCCGAGCGCGACGGCGCGCAGGCCGGAGCCGCAGAGCTGATTGACGCCGAAGGCGGTCGCTTCCTGTGGGATGCCGGCCTTCATCGCCGCCTGCCGTGCCGGGTTCTGCCCCTCACCGGCTGTCAGAACCTGACCGAGAATGACCTCATCGACTTCACTGGCGGTGACGCCGGCGCGCTCGAGCACCGCATTGATAACGGTCGCGCCAAGCTCGTGGGCGGGCGTGTTGGCGAAGTGGCCATTGAAAGAGCCGACGGCGGTGCGGGCGGCACTGGCAATCACAATTGAAGGCAGGGTCATATCAATTCTCCTCACAGGCGGCGGAGACTGACAAAGCTTTTAATGCAAGTCAAATGGCGAAAGTTACTTTAAAAGATGTTGCTAAATTACACGAGAATCTTGCCGAAAATTGCTGCGCAAAAAACAAACTGTTGCGATGCACAAAACATTTGTCAGACGGCTTGTTTTGCGCATACACTTCGCGCGGGAAGAGCAAGAACACCAAAAAACAAGAAAATACCATCATCGCGAGGAGGCGGGCATGGCGAAACACGACGGCGAAACAATCATTAAAAAATATGCCAACCGGCGGCTCTATAATACCGGCACGAGCACTTACGTCACGCTCGATGATCTCGCGCAGATGGTCAAGCGCGGCGAGGAGTTCAAGGTACAGGACGCCAAGTCGTCCGAGGACATCACCCATGCGGTGCTGACGCAGATCATCGTCGAGCAGGAGGCCAAAACCGGCAATACGCTGCTGCCGACGGCGTTTCTGCGGCAATTGATCTCCTATTACGGCGACCAGATGCAGATGGTCGTGCCGACATTCCTCGAACATTCGATGAAGACATTTTCCGACCAGCAGAGCCAGATGCAGGAGCATATGGCCAAGGCTTTCGGCGACGGTTCGCTTGCCCGCAATTTTCAGGCGCCGTTGCAGATGATGGAAGAGCAGATCCGCCGCAACACGGAACTTTTCCGGCAGGCCATGCAGGGTTTCACGCCTTTCGCAATGCCGCAGGCGCCGAAGGAAACCCGCAAGCCGAATGCATCCGAGATCGATGAGCTGAAGGCGCAGCTACGCGCATTGCAGCAAAAACTCGACCAGCTCTAATTCTGCCTTATCCAGGCCGATGCCGGATTGGACTACCGCATCGGCTGCTGCTTCAGACTTTCAGCCTGTCGTTCTTTCCGGCACGCGCAGCAGAAGCAGGAACCCAGCCCCCAGGAAAACGATGAGCGTGGCCATGCCGATATGGGCGGAGCCGCTTATATAGGTTGCTATGGAAAACGACAGCGTGGCCATGAAACTCGTGGCGCGCCCGGAAAGTGCATAGATGCCGAAATAACGGCCGGCCTCTGCCACGGTGATATTGCGGGCGAGATAAGAGCGTGAAGAGGCCTGAACGGGACCGAAAGCAAGGCCGATCAGCACGCCATACAGCAGATAGGCCTTTTCCGCGCCTGTCGCGAAGATACCGCCATTGTCGGCGGTCGATAATTGCACCCAGCCGAACAGGGTGGAACCCTTTTCCGTCGAGACAATGCCGACCGTGGCGAGCAGCAGCAGCACCAGACTGATGAGGATGGTGACGCGCGAGCCGAGCTTCTGGTCGACGCGGCCGGCGGCAAAGCAGCCAGCTATGGCGACGATATTGAGCAGGATACCGAAGAGGCCGATTTCCATTGTCGCCCAACCGAACATGCCGGCGGCAAAGGCGCCGCCGAGGATCAGCACGCCATTGACGCCATCCTGATAGAGCATGCGTGCTATCAGGAACCGCAACAGCGTGGGGCGGTAGCGAAGCTCGCGGAGCGTAATCTTCAGCTCACCAAGTCCAGAGCGGATCGCGGCTGCAAAGGGCAGGCCCTTTTCAGCATCCGGGGTCAAAAGGAACATCGGCAGAATGAAGACGAGATACCAGAGCGCGGCAAGCGGGCCGGTTATTCTGGCGTCCTCGCCGCTTGCCGGATCGAGACCAAAAAGAGGTTTGATACCGGCGATCGTCAGCCCCGTCTGCGGGTTGGCGGCGAGAAGCGCCACCACGGCAATCAGCACCACCATTCCACCGAGATAACCGAGCCCCCAGGCAAGATTGGAGATGCGCCCGACATTTTGCGGATTGGTCAGCCGTGGCATCATGGAATCATTGAAGACAATCGAGAATTCCGCCGCGATGGAGGCGAGGATCATGCAGATGACCGGCAGGATGACTGGCGAGCCCGGTGCCGCAAACCAGAGGAAAAACAGGCTGACGATCTTGATGACGGCAAAAAAGGCGATCCACGGTTTGCGCGCGCCGGATTGGTCGGCGATGGAGCCAAGGATGGGGGAGAAGAGGGCGATGATGATCGACGACACCGTCGCCATGTTGCTCCACGTCGCCTGCGCTGAAATCGGATCATCGGTGAGGCGGGCGACGAAATAAGGACCGAAAATGAAGGTGGTGACGACCGTGAAAAACGGCTGCGCCGCCCAGTCGAACATGACCCAGCCCCAGATGCCACGTTTGGCAACCACTGTTTCCGCGTTTGGGGAGGGGACAGTCATTCATCGTCCTATCGGGAAATCGGGGGATAAAATGCGCGAGGCTGGCGCAAGTGCGTCGTTTGCCGCCATCCGGGCGATGACCCGGATGGCGTTGTTCGGGTGGCGATCAGCGTGCCTGAACGATATCACCAAGCAGCCCGGCTGCTACGGTCAGGCGGGCGAGGTTGGTGTCGCCGCTTTCACTGAGCGTACCGAGTTCGGAGACGATGCGGTTCACCCGCACGCGGTCGGCGGCATACCATGCCTGAACCGGGTCCTTCTCCTTCGCATACTCGGTCAGGGCCGAGATGACGATACGGCGTCTCGACGAGGAAATCTGGTCCTGGCTGCGCAGGAGAGCCAGGCTCTCATAGTGGTCCGCCGGCGTGATGCGCTGGCTGGCATCCAGCAGACGCGCCACACGGAAGGTCGAGGAGACGGTGGCATAGCTTTCGGCGGCGCGGGCGAGCGTTGTACCCGCACTTTCCGCGATACGCATGATCTCCGGCACATAGACCAGCAGGGAAAGCGTATCCAGCTCTTCCAGAAGACCGGCAGGAACCCCGTCGATTTCCGTAATGCCGAGCTCGCGGCGATATTTCGCCGCCGCCGGCGACAGCGTCTTGATCGCGGTTTTCAGGCGTTCGATCTCCCCCGCCATGTCACCCGTTGCCGCGCCGGCGCTGCCGGTCTGCAGGTAAAGCCTGCTCGCATCGGAGAAGATGCGGGTGATCGTGGCATAAAGCCCGTTCTGGACCTCACCGCCCACCTTGCCGTCAAGCGCATCGACCTCGCCCCACAGGCGTTTGAGGCCGAAACCGTCCTCGACGATCACCGCCGCCTTGACCACGTCGGCGGCGAGCAGACCGCTTGCATCCGCAAGTTTCTGCACGAAGCCCGGGCCACCGCGATTGACCACGGCATTGGCGAGCGCGGTCGCGACGATTTCGCGGTGCAGGCGATGCGCCTTGATATCGTCCGCATAGTTCTTCTGCATCTTGGCCGGGAAATAGTCGGCCAGCAGATGCTGGAGATAGGGCTCATCCGGAAGCGGGCTCGCTACCAATGCGTCGAACAGGGTCAGCTTGGCATAGGACAGCAGCACGCCGATTTCCGGCCGGGTGAGCGGCTTGCCAGCGGCGTATCTTTCGCTGAACTCGGCATTGTTCGGCAGAGTTTCCACCTTGCGGTTCAGCTGCCCGCTCGCTTCCAGCGCACCCATCAGGCGGCCGAGTTCCTCGCGGTTCGCCAGCCCCAGCCGCTCCGTCAGCGAGATCGCCAGCGATTGCAGGTAGTTGTTGCGCAGCACCAGCTGGGCCACTTCCGGCGTCATGGAGGCAAGAAGCTGGTTGCGTTTCGGCATCGTCAGGCGACCGCTGTTGACGGCGGAAGCAAGCGCGATCTTGATATTGACCTCTACGTCGGAGGAGTTGACGCCTGCTGAATTGTCGATGGCATCAGAGTTGCAACGCCCGCCCGCAAGCGCATAGGCAATGCGGCCCTTCTGGGTGATGCCGAGATTGGCGCCTTCGCCAATGACCTTGGCGCGCAGCTCCGTGGCGTTGACGCGGATCGGGTCGTTTGCCCTGTCACCCACCTCGGCATTGGTTTCCACCGCCGCCTTGATATAGGTGCCGATGCCGCCGAACCAGAGGAGATCGGTCGGCGCCTTCAGGATGGCCGTCATGATCTCGAAGGGCGTGGCGACGGATTTGTCGATGCCGATGGCGGCCACAGCTTCCGGCGTCAGCGTCACCGATTTTTCGGAGCGGGAGATAATCATCGCACCAGCCGAGAGAGCCGAACGGTCATAATCCTGCCAGCTGGAGCGTGGCAGTTCGAAAAGCCGCTTGCGTTCGGCAAAGGACCTGTCGGTATCGGGATCCGGATCGATGAAGATGTCGCGGTGATCGAAGGCGGCGATCAGCCGGATCTTTTCCGATAGCAGCATGCCGTTGCCGAACACGTCGCCGGACATGTCGCCCACACCGGCCACGGTGAACGGCGTGGTCTGGATGTCGGTGTCCATTTCACGGAAATGGCGCTTTACTGTCTCCCAGGCGCCACGGGCGGTGATGCCCATCTTCTTGTGATCGTAACCGGCGGAACCACCCGATGCGAAGGCATCGTCCAACCAGAAACCGGCTTCGCGGGCAAGGCCGTTCGCCGTGTCGGAGAAGGTAGCCGTTCCCTTGTCGGCGGCGACAACGAAATAGGGGTCGTCACCGTCGAGCCGTAACGTATCGGCCGGCGGCACGATGGCGTCGTCAACGATATTATCGGTAATCGACAGCAAGGTGCGGATATAGGTCTTGTAGGCCTCGCGGCCGGCATTAAAGACCTCGTCGCGGGATCCGCCGGCGGGCAGGTTCTTCGGGAAGAAGCCACCCTTGGCGCCGACCGGCACGATGACGGCATTCTTTACCTGCTGCGCCTTGACGAGACCAAGCACTTCGGTGCGGTAATCCTGACCGCGATCCGACCAGCGTAGACCGCCGCGCGCCACCTTGCCGAAGCGCAGGTGCACGCCTTCGACTTCGGTGCCGTAAACGAAGATTTCGCGGAAGGGGCGGGGGTCGGGCAGGCCATCCAGATGTTTCGGATCAAACTTGAATGCCAGAAGGTCACGCGGGGTACCGTCGGCATTTTTCTGGAAGTAGTTGGTGCGCAGCGTCGCATCGATGGCGTTGACGTAACGCCGCAGCGTGCGGTCCTCATCGAGATTGGGAACGCCGCTCAGCGCGGCTTCGATCGCCTTGTGAATCTCCGCGAGTTTCTTCACCCGCTTCTTTTCTTCGACGGATGGATCGAAGCCAGCCTTGAACAGCGCGAAAATATTCCGGGAAATCGCCGGATATTTATAGAGCGTTTCGGAAATATGCTCCTGCGAATAGACGATGCCGGTCTGGCGCAGATAACGGGCATAGGCGCGCAGCACGGAAACTTCGCGCACGGTCAGGCCGCAGGCGAGGATCAGGCGGTTGAAGTTGTCATTGTCCACCTTGCCGGAGAAAGCGGCAAGGAAAGCTTCCTCGAGTTTTGGCCCGTAATGCGGAAGGTCGAGCGTCGTGCCGGCTGCGACGGAGAGTTCCATATCGTGCAGCACGATGTCGCGCTTTTCGTCTTCTGAAACGACACCGATATCGAAGGTGCGTTCGCTGATGACGTTGAAGCCCAGATTTTCGAGCAGAGGCACGCGCCTTGAGAGGGGAAGGTGGCCGTCGCGGTGGAAGATCTTCAGCGACAGCGTTTCGGTCGACTGGCCTTCCTGCTGGTAAAATTCGATGCGGACCGGCTCACCCTTCGCAGCGCCCAGAATATCCGGCATGTCGCCGATCGCCTCTTCCGGCGTGAAGGCTTCCTGATAGGCCTGATCGACCTCCAGCACCGGCGCGCCGGGTTCGGAAAGGGCGATGAAATGGTCTATCCAGCGTGCCGCGATATCACTGACGGCGTCTTCAAGCCTGTCCTGGGCGATGCGCGGCGTCTTGCCTTCCGTGCGGCCGACGATGAAATGCACGCGGGCGACGGCGCCTTCCGGGAAGGCGGGGTAATAGGCGGAAATGTGCCCATCATAGACCTTGCTCAGATAGTCGCCGATCTTCTCGCGGACATAGGAGTTATATTCCTCGCGCGGCACGAAGATGATGGCGGAGACGAAGCGGTCGAAACGGTCGATACGGGCAAGCACGCGCACACGCGGCCGGTCGCTTAGTTCCATGATCTGCTCAATGAAGCGGATGAGGAGATCGGTCTCGATCTGGAAGAGATCGTCGCGGGGATAGGCTTCCAGCGTGTTTTGCAGGATTCGGCCGGAGTGGCTGTTCGGATCGAAGCCGAAATGCCGCTCGACTTCCGCCACCTTGGCGCGCAGCAGCGGGATCTGCTTGACCGAACGTGTATAGGCCGTCGCCGTGAACAGGCCGACGATGCGCAATTCGCCGATGACGTTGCCGTCCTCGTCGAAGCGCTTGATGCCGATATAATCCATATAGGCGCGGCGGTGCACGATGGATTTCACATTCGCCTTGGTGACGATGAGGAAATCCGGGCCGTCGAGGAAGGCGAGAATTTCGGGCGTCGTCGTCACGGCATTCTTGCCGAGGCGCAGGACGCGCACATCGGGATCACTCAGGCTGCCGAGGCCGACGCCGTCACCGCGTTCGACCTTCGCGTTCTTTCCCTTGCCGGAATAGGTGTAGTCGCGCATGCCGAGGAAGGTGAAATTGTCGTTGCGAAGCCAGTTGAGGAATTCGACGGCTTCCGCCCGCTCAGTCTTGCGCCGCGACGAGCCGCGCTTGGACAATTCATCCAGCGCTTCATCGAGTTTCGCCAGCATCGGGCGCCAGTCGCGATAGGCGGATTGCACCTGTGTGAGCACGAAGCGCAGCCGCTCTTCCAGCGCTGCGGCGGCCTGCGGCGTCAGCGGCGCGATATGCAGCTGGATAAGGCTGATATTCTCGGCGGGATCGTCCTCGGGTTCGGCAAGGCGGTAACCGGCCTGTGCGTCCTCATCGCGAACGAGAATGGGGTGCACGGCGAGGTAAAGGCCGCGATAGCTGCTGGTGACTTCGCCCATGACGGAATCGTAGAGGAAGGGCATGTTGCGGCCGATAATGGTCAGAACCGTTACCGGAATATCGCGCGGCGAAACTCCTTCCACCGGGGTGATGCTGATGTGGGGCGCTTCTCCGGTCCAGTGCGAAAGCGCCTCGAAGCTGTGGGCTGCGCTCGCCGCCAGCATCTCCGCGGAATAATATTCTATATCGTCGGCGCTTGACCTTCCATAAAGAATACCTGGATCAAGAAATTGGACATTTTCGGCAATTGCCTGCTGTCGCGCTTTTTCGATCTGTTTTTCGCGTTTTGGATTATTTCTGTAGCCCATTTGACGTGGATTCCTCCAAAAAATCACACTTTAATGTAAAAAAGCACCGCCAATTTACGGATTTTGCCTTTTCAGTCGAATCGGATATTGGCGTGGAATTACGAAGAGTTTAAGAGGCTTTCGTGTTTCTTCAGTCGGTAAGTGAAATTTTTTTGCTTCTTTTGCCATGAGGGTCTGTCGCGAAGCATTTGATAGTATTTTAGCGGCTAATTTTTAGGCGGTTCTTTGGCTGCCATGTGATGTTGCGGCCACGGTCGAAGCAAATTATTGATTTGCGCCTATTTTTGTGGTACACCAACGACACTGATCCACAGCGTGGCATTTGTGTGCCCAAAAACACCACGAAAGCAACACCTCTTTTGCACGCGGTTTCCGTGACATATCGAGCGTTTACGTTATCGAACCCCGCAAGACGGGAAGGTGTTTTTTTGCGTGCACGGCTGGACCAGTGCGGAGTCACCTGACGGTTCCCCCGTCTCATCAGGGCCTGACCGACCCAACCCCGGCATCCCCGGGTATGTAACAGGGAGTTTTTAGAACGAATGACGACCCAGCAGAAGAAATCTCCAGCACATCACGGTTTTAAAACCGGTGAAGCGATTGTGTATCCCGCTCATGGTGTCGGTACCATTTCTGCCATCGAGGAACAAGAAGTCGCCGGCATGAAGCTTGAGCTTTTTGTCATTGATTTCGAAAAAGACAAGATGCGTCTTAAAGTTCCCGTCGCCAAAGCCGTCAGCATCGGCATGCGCAAGCTTTCCGAAGGCGATTTTGTTGAGCGGGCACTGAAAGTGGTGCAGGGCAAGGCGCGTGTGAAGCGTACCATGTGGTCGCGCCGCGCGCAGGAATATGATGCGAAGATCAATTCCGGCGATCTCATCGCGATTGCGGAAGTTGTACGCGATCTCTACCGTGCGGAAAACCAGCCGGAGCAGTCCTATTCCGAGCGTCAGCTTTACGAAGCTGCTCTCGATCGCATGGCGCGCGAAATCGCCGCCGTCAACAAGATGTCCGAAACCGAGGCTGTCCGCCTGGTGGAAGTCAACCTTGCCAAGGGCCCCAAGCGCGGCAAGACCGTTGAAGAGGACGATTCTCAGGACGAAGCCGCTTAATAACCGGCCTTTTCCTTCTAAAAAAACCCGCCTTGATGGCGGGTTTTTTGTTGCCTGGTCGATAAGGCGCTCATCACAGGATGCGTATTTTCATGCCCTTGCGCAGATGCGGCAGAATGCGCCGCATGTCGCGGGGGTGCAGGGCGACGCAGCCTGCGGTCGGTTCGTATCCCGGCCGGATCAGATGCATGAAGATCGCCGAGCCGCGGTTGCGGCTTCTTGAGGTGATGTTCCAGTCCAGCACCAGACAGACATTGTAGAGGCCGTCCTTGCGCATCATCTCCTCATGGCTTGGGGCAAAGGGCGCCTTGACCAGCCTGTTGTAATTGGCGTCACGGGGCTCGTCGCACCACAGCATGGACTTTTGCGTCCGTTGCATCGGCAAAGCCGTGGTGACGCCGGTGTTACGGTCGCCACGATAAAATCCGTGCAGCAGGCGGATGATGGAAATGGGGGATTTTCCGTCTCCCTCGCGTTTCAGCACGGTGCGGCCATTGCGCCCGATGGCGGCGGGAAAGGTGAGATGCCCGAACTGGACGATCGCCCGGCTTATTTTCAAGGGTGCGGGCCGAACCATGAGCGTCAATGCGCGTTTATGTTGCTTCACGGGCTGTTTGCTCATGTTTTTCACGAGATTTTGCTTTGCAGGTTATCTAACGTGAAGTCATAGCACTTCGTTATATCATGGCAATGGGTTGACCTTTTATCGGCAAACCGCTGAATTGGCTGACAATTAGAGTACCATGCGTCCTTTTGGGCGTAGAGAGAACGCTCTAACTCTTTTAAACTAGGCATTGTGCTTTGCGAAAATCGAACGCGATTTTCGGGCCTGTGCGCTAAAGTAAGAAAGGCTGAGAATCCGAATGACGGCTCGCACTATCCTTCTGGTGGACGACGACGACGATCTTCGGGAGACGCTGACCGAGCAACTGTCTCCCTATGAGGAATTCTCGCTGCTCAGCGGTGCAAATGCCGCGCAGGCGATGCAGACCGCCAAGACCGCCCAGGTCGATCTTCTGATCATGGATGTCGGTCTTCCGGACATGGACGGTCGAGAGGCGGTGAAGCTATTGCGAAAGGGCGGCTTCAAGGCGCCGATCATTATGCTTACCGGTCATGACACCGATTCCGATACGATCCTCGGGCTGGAAGCAGGCGCCAATGACTATGTGACGAAGCCGTTTCGCTTCGCCGTGCTACTGGCGCGCATCCGGGCGCAGCTGCGCCAATATGAGCAGAGCGAGGACGCGGTTTTCACCGTCGGTCCCTATCAGTTCAAGCCCAGCCAGAAGCTGCTGACGACGGAAGACGGCAAGAAAATCCGACTGACGGAAAAGGAAGCGGCGATCATTCGTTATCTCTACCGCGCCGGCAGCACCGTCGTGACCCGCGATGTCCTGCTGGAAGAGGTCTGGGGTTACAATTCCGGTGTCACCACGCATACGCTCGAAACGCATGTCTATCGCCTGCGCCAGAAGATCGAGCGTGACCCCTCCAATGCCGAAATTCTGGTCACCGAGAACGGCGGCTATAAAATCGTTCCCTGAGAGCGGGCCCTTTCATTGCTGGAAAGCTTACGCCGCGCGTCTGAAAAGATGCGTGGCGTTCCAACATCTTGTATTTTGAGGACTGATATTGGAAAACCGCTATAGTGATGCAGGCGGTTTTCCGGAGTAACGAACGACATGGCCTTGACGGACGATATCATTCTGCTGGGGCAAGTGCCGTTGTTTGCCGGGTTCAGCGACGACCAGTTGCGGCTCATCGCCTTCGGTGCCGAACGCCGTCGCGTCTCGGCAGGCCAGACATTGTTCCGGGAACATTCGCCGGCCGAATGCGCCTTTGCGGTGACGGCCGGTCATTTCGAGCTTTTTACGGCCGGGCGGGATGGCAAGCCCGTGCTGCAGGCGACACCCGGCAAGGGGGCGCTGCTTTCGGAACTTGCGCTTTTCACCCTCTGCGAAAGAAAATTCACTGCCGTTGCGGCGGAAGATTCCGAAGTCATCCGGATAACGCGCATCCTCTTTCACCGACTGGTGGAGGAGTTTCCAGAGGTTGCCGATATCGTCTCGGCGCGTATTCGCGATAATATTGCGTCGCTGGCGGCGGGTGCGGCCCGTTTGCAGAACCGCTTCGTCTGACGCCAGTCAAAACCCCATTCTTCAGAAACGGAAATGGGCCGTGACCGGAACATGGTCCGACGGCCGGTTCCAGCCGCGGGCCTCGCGCAATATGTCGATTTTTTCGAGCGAGGAACCGAGATCCTGAGACGACCAGATATGGTCGAGGCGACGGCCGCGATCAGCCGCTTCCCAATCCTTGGCGCGGTAGCTCCACCAAGTATAGATCTTTTCCGTTTCCGGTACGTTCAGGCGCATCAGATCGAGCCAGTTGCCCTTCTTCATGATGTCCAGCATGCCTTCGGTTTCGATAGGCGTATGGCTGACGATCTTCAGAAGTTGCTTATGTGACCAGACGTCGTTTTCAAGCGGCGCGATGTTGAGATCACCAACGAGAATGGACGAGGTGCCGGGTGCGCCATCGGCGCGTAGCGCCTTCATCTCCTCGATGAAATCGAGCTTGTGGCCGAATTTCGGGTTGATCGACCGATCCGGCTCGTCGCCGCCGGCCGGAACGTAGAAATTATGCAGCCGCACGCGGCGCGATCCGACCTGGAAAATCGCGGAAATGTGCCGCGCGTCACCCACACCGCAATAGTCCTGCCGGTGATCTTCGGTCAGCGGAATTTTCGAGGCGATGGCGACGCCGTGATAGCCCTTCTGGCCGTGGATGATGACGTGTTCGTAGCCCAGCGCCTTCAGCGGCTTCATCGGAAACTCGCCATTCGGGCATTTCGTTTCCTGCAGGCAGAGAATGTCGGGTTTGTAACGCACCAGAAACTGTTCGACGATCGGCATTCTGAGCCTTACGGAATTGATGTTCCAGGTGGTTATCGAAAACGACATGCATGTGCTCCGCTTTTACGGCCTTGAACCGCATGGTTCGCGGCAAGTTTCCGGGGCGCAGGCTTATAACATCGTGACGAAAACGGGAATGTATTTTAGCGGCAAAATGAAAAAGGCGGCCGCAAGGCCGCCTTTCGAAGCGTTTCCCGGGCTTGAAGCCTCAGCCGCCTTTGCGGACTTCTTCGTAGTTGATGTTGAAGACACGCTCATCGAGGTTCACGCCGGTCTGGACGTTGAAGATCATGACGGTCGTGTCCTTGTTCTGGGCATCAGTCGTGGTCCATTGCCGCAGATCGAAGGTTTTCGGATCAAACATCAGGGTAATGGTGGAATCGCCGAACACACTCTTGTCGCCGAGCACGATGGTGGTCAGGTCGGATTCTTCCTTCACGTCCCGGACCTTCTGGTTGCCGAGATCGATCTTGTCGGACAGAAGCAGGCTGAGTGGGGTCTTTGACAGCGGATAAAGATCCCATGTCTTCAGCTTCATATTGCCGATGACGACATTCTTGCCGTCGGCGATGACGCGCATGGGCGAGGGGTCTTCATAATTGAAGCGAAGCTTGCCGGGGCGTTCGATGTAGAATTTGCCGCCGGTCTGCTCACCGCGCGGGCCGAACTGCACGAATTCCCCCATCATGGTTTTGACCGAAGAGAAGTGGTTGGCGATTTTCTGCGCGGTTGCGGTATTGCCGGCTGCCTGGGCGAATGCGTCGAGCGGCGCGAGGCCGGCGATCACCGCAGCCATGGAAAATGCCGTCAGCACGCCACGTCGCGTCACGCCGCTCTGCGCCGCGTTTGCATTGGCCGTTTCGCCGGTGGTGAGGTCGTTCATTCTGTTCTCCTTCATCGCAGCGATTGTCCGCATAAAAGGCGGCGGCTTCATGACGTTGAAAGCGTGTAATAACGCTTCTCGGCCCCGCTTGGTTGCGGCTCTATCGCTCGATGATGTCTGCTTCTGTCGGTACGAGGATTTCGCGTTTTCCGGCATGATTGGCGGGGCCGATAATGCCCTCCTGCTCCATGCGTTCGATCAGCGAGGCGGCGCGGTTGTAGCCGATGCCGAGGCGCCGCTGCACATAGGAGGTGGAGGCTTTGCCATCGCGAAGCACGACGGCCACGGCCTGATCGTAGGGGTCTTCGGAATCGGAGAAGCTGCCGCCGCCGGCCGGGCTGCCGCCAGCACCGTCCTCGTCGTCTTCTTCGGTAATGGCTTCCAGATATTCCGGCGCGCCTTGTGTTTTCAGATAAGCGACGATCTCTTCAACTTCATTGTCGGAGACAAAGGGACCATGCACACGCTGGATGCGTCCGCCGCCTGCCATGTAGAGCATGTCGCCCTTGCCGAGCAGCTGTTCGGCGCCCTGTTCTCCAAGGATGGTGCGGCTGTCGATCTTCGACGTGACCTGGAACGAGATACGGGTCGGGAAGTTGGCCTTGATCGTGCCGGTGATCACGTCGACGGACGGCCGCTGGGTGGCCATGATGACGTGGATGCCGGCGGCACGCGCCATCTGCGCGAGACGCTGCACCGCGCCTTCGATGTCCTTGCCGGCCACCATCATCAGGTCGGCCATTTCGTCGATGATGACGACGATATAGGGCAGGGGCTTCAGATCGAATTCTTCCGTTTCGTAGATCGCCTCGCCGGTCTGGCGGTCGAAGCCGGTCTGCACCGTGCGGGTGAGGATTTCGCCCTTGTCCAGAGCCTGCTGCACGCGGCTGTTGAAGCCGTCAATGTTGCGCACGCCGATCTTCGACATCTTCTTGTAACGCTCTTCCATCTCGCGCACCGTCCATTTCAGGGCCACGACGGCCTTCTTGGGATCGGTGACGACGGGGGAGAGCAGATGCGGAATGCCGTCATAGATCGACAGTTCCAGCATTTTCGGATCGATCATGATCAGGCGGCACTGTTCCGGCGACATGCGGTAAAGCAGTGACAGGATCATGGTGTTGATGGCGACGGATTTACCGGAACCGGTGGTGCCGGCAACGAGCAGGTGCGGCATCTTGGCGAGATCAGCGATGACGGGTTCGCCGCCGATGGTCTTGCCGAGCGCCATGGCAAGCTTGGCCTTGCTGTTTTCAAAGTCACGGCTGCCGATCAGTTCCCGCAGGAACACGGTTTCACGCGTCTGGTTCGGCAGTTCGATGCCGATGGCATTGCGGCCGGGAACGACGGCGACACGGGCGGCGATCGCGCTCATGGAGCGGGCGATGTCATCCGCAAGGCCGATGACGCGTGAGGATTTGATGCCGGGCGCCGGCTCCAGCTCGTAAAGTGTCACCACCGGGCCGGGGCGGACGTGAATGATTTCGCCCTTGACGCCGAAATCCTCGAGAACGCCTTCCAGAAGACGCGCATTCTGCTCGAGAACTTCCTCGCTCAGCATATTGTCACGCACGACATTCTTCGGCTCGGCCAGAAGATGGACGGTGGGCAGCTGGAAACCGTCGGCGGCGATGAAGGAGGCCTGCGCCTCTCTTGCCACGCGCTCGCTTGGTTTCGGGCGCGCGGAAGGCGCGGTAATTTTGGTCTGCCCGCGTCCCGGGGCCTGTCTGGCGGTAAATCTCTGGTCGGATTCGTCGTCGGAAAGAATGCCGTTCGGCAGGTTGCGTCCGTCTGTGTCAAAAGGCGGCTCGTCGTCCATGTCGTCGTCATGATCGAGCGCGATGGAGGGCGGCGACATCTGTCGGCGCGATGCGGCACGCTCTTCGAAAGACGGTTCTGCGCGCTGGTCGAGACGATTGATCGCGGTCTTCAGGCGCGAAGGTTCGTTCAGCGTGCCGAATTCATATTCGTTGAAGTCGTAGGGGTGTTCGAATTCCTCATGCAGGGATTTCGACTTAAGGCCGAACAGGCGGCGGAAACGCGCCTGGGTGATGTACCAATAATGCGTCAGAGCGCCGAAGGCGAGCATGTTGGCGAAGAAACCTTCACCATCGTCCTCATCATCCTCTTCGGCTTCACGGGCAGCGCGGGCTTTGCTGGTGGCGACCGGGACAACTTCTTCCCGCTCCAGCTCGTCGTCCAGGCCACCGATAATACCGGCAGCGAACAGCATCAGCCAGGCGGCGGGAGCCGCGAATATGACGCCGAGCACGGTGGCGACTGTGCCGGTGGGGTAAGCGCCGATAAAAAGCGCGGGAAAGCGCAGGATCATGTCACCGATGACGCCACCGATGCCGTTCGGCAGGGGCCACGTGACGGGTGCCGGAAAACAGCCGAGCGAGGCGGCGCAGACGATGGCGCCCGCAACCCATGCGACGAGGCGGGCGGGTATGCGATTGAACTTGCGTCCGGCGATGAGCGCGATTGCCCAAGCGATGATGGGCAGGAATGCGATGATTGCGGAAAGCCCGAGGAACTGCATCACGATATCGGCGAAGATCGCGCCGCTGTAACCTAGAAGATTGGTGGGCTGGTTGCCCGTGGCGTAGGAGAGGCTCGGATCCGCCACATTCCATGTGGCGAGCGCGGCAATTCCCAGTGCTATCGTGGCCAAAAGAGCGAAACCGGCAAGAGCCATGATCTGACGCACGAAAAACGCCGTCAACACGAAGCGCGTGTGACGACCATCGAATGTCGGAGAATGCATTCTGCCCATGTCCCTGAACCCGTTGTTTTGTGGTTTCGGCAAGATCCGGCAGGGTGACCTGATCCCGGATTGACAGGGAAAACTAACCGCTTGCTGGTTAATGTCGTGTTAACCATGCGGCTTTTTGAGGCCGCGCACGGATTTACGGCAAAGAAAAAGGCCCGCCGGAGCGGGCCTTCTTGCGGGAGAGGGGATGGAGAACCCCTTTTCCCTGATATCAGGAGTGGTAAGCGGCTTCGCCGTGGGTTGCGAGGTCGAGACCTTCGCGTTCGGCTTCGACCGGGACCCGAAGACCAACGATCACGTCGACGATCTTGTAGAGGATAGCCGAGACGACGGCGCACCAGACGATGGTGATGGCGACAGCAACGAACTGGGTCCAGACCTGCGAGGCGATGGAGAAATCGGCCTTGCCGGTGCCGCCAAGCAGCGGCGAGGTGAAGATGCCGGTGCCGAGTGCGCCGATGATGCCACCGATGCCGTGGACGCCGAAGACGTCGGCAGTATCGTCATAACCGAACTTGTTCTTCACCACGGAGACAAAGAAGTAGCAGATTGGCGAAACGATGAGACCGAGAACGATCGCACCCATCGGGCCGACGGAGCCTGCAGCAGGCGTGACGGCGACGAGGCCGGCGATCATGCCCGAGGCGGCGCCCAGCATGGAGGCCTTACCGCGGGTGAAGCTTTCAACCAGCGACCAGGAAACGATGGCTGCAGCGGTTGCGAGGAAGGTGTTCATGGTTGCGAGAACCGCACCGCCCGATGCCTCGAGGTTGGAACCGGCATTGAAGCCGAACCAGCCGAACCACAGCATGGCCGCGCCAACCAGCGTCAGCGTCATGGAGTGGGGAGCCATCATGTCCTTGCCGAAGCCGGTGCGCTTGCCAACCATGATCGCACCGATCAGGCCAGCGATACCGGCATTGATGTGAACGACGGTGCCGCCGGCGAAGTCGAGAGCGCCCATGCCGAAGATCAGGCCGTTTGCATCCCAGACCATGTGTGCGATCGGGAAATAAACGAAGGTGGCCCACAGGATGGTGAACAGGATGACCGCGGAGAACTTCACGCGTTCTGCAAAAGCACCGATGATCAGGGCCGGGGTGATGGCCGCAAAGGTCATCTGGAAGGCGATGAAGGTGTATTCGTAGATCACGACACCCTGCGAGAAAGTCGCGGAGGTGCTGTCAAGCGAAACGCCCGACAGGAACAGCTTGCCGAAGCCACCGAAATAGGGGCCGGTGCCGCCGCCGAAGGCGAAGGAGTAGCCGTAGATGACCCAGACGAGCATCATGACCGCGCCGATGACCGTGCACTGCATGAGAACGGAGAGCATGTTCTTGGTGCGGACTAGGCCGCCGTAAAACAGCGCCAGACCGGGAATGATCATGAACAGCACGAGGATGGTCGCGATATACATGAAGGCGGTGTCGGCTTTTTCCGGAACAGGAGCCGCTGCCGCCACTGCC
This sequence comes from Agrobacterium tumefaciens, assembly GCA_017744915.1. GTDB lineage: Bacteria > Pseudomonadota > Alphaproteobacteria > Rhizobiales > Rhizobiaceae > Agrobacterium > Agrobacterium tumefaciens_I. Next base: position 135,842 of record JAGIAH010000003.1, on the reverse strand, counting down.
GGCGCTGCGTCCTGGGCAAAGGCGATGGCCGGGGCCATCAGGGCCGTCGCTGCGGCGCCCAGCTTGCCGAGCGTCAAAAACTTGTTGAGTTGCATAGTTTGAAAACTCCCCTGTCAGCCGTGCTTTAAAGCGCTTCTGTGTTGGTTTCGCCGGTACGGATGCGCACGGCCTGTTCGATAGAGTAGACGAAGATCTTGCCGTCACCGATCTGCCCGGTCTTTGCTGCAGACGCGATCGCCTCGATGGCCTTGTCGACGACGTCGGACGGAACCGCGATCTCGATCTTCAGCTTGGGAAGGAAGCTCACCGCATATTCCGTGCCGCGATAAATCTCGGTATGCCCCTTCTGGCGTCCGTAACCCTTTACCTCGGTCACGGTCAGGCCCTGGATGCCGATGCCGGTAAGCGCTTCGCGCACTTCATCCAGCTTGAACGGCTTGATAATGGCCATCACAATTTTCATCTGGTTTCCCATCCTTTGTTTGTCCTCGGCACGGAGCCGACTCTCCTTGCCGCTGGCAGATCAGTAACAGCGACTGCGGACATACATTCAAAGGGCGTGCCAGTTTTGGATGTGCACGTAACTTATTGAAATATAAAACTTATATGACGGGCGTCTGAAAAAGGGGCATTTGTCGCCAAAAAAAGCGTCCATAAAATGTGCGATTTTTAGAAAAAGCACATTATTTAATCATTTGCCCTTTTGCGGATCAGGCCCTCCTGCGCGACGGAGGCGACCAGTTCACCCTGTCTGGTGAAAATATTGCCACGGGTCAGGCCGCGCGCACCGGACGCACTGGGGCTGTCCTGCGTGTAAAGCAGCCAGTCGTCCAGCCGGCAGGGGCGGTGGAACCACATGGCGTGATCGAGGCTCGCCACCTGAATGGACGGATCGAAGATGGTCGTGCCATGGGCGTAGAGCGAGGTGTCGAGCAGCGTCATATCGGAAAGATAGGCGAGAATGGCCGATTGCAGACGCGGATCGTTCGGCACGTCGCCAACGGCGCGGACCCAGATATCCTGCTGCGGCTCCAGCTTTTCCTTCGAGATATAATGGGTCAGCGAGACCGGCCTTATCTCGATAGGCCGCTTGTTGCTCCAGTATTTGCGGATGGAAGCGGGCGCCTTGGCGAGGAAGGCCGCCTGCATCTGCTCCTCGCTCATCAGTTTTTCGGGCGGCGTCACATCAGGCATCTTGATCTGGTGGTCGAAGCCATCCTCGAAAATCTGAAACGAGGCCGACATGGAAAAAATGGCTTTGCCATGCTGGATGGCGACCACGCGGCGGGTGCAGAAACTTGCGCCGTCGCGGATGCGCTCCACCTGATAGACGATAGGCACCAGCGGATCGCCGGGGCGCATGAAATAGGCATGCAGTGAATGCACGAAACGGTCGTCATCCACGGTTCTTTGTGCGGCGATCAGGGCCTGTGCGATGACCTGGCCGCCAAAAACCCGCTGCCAGCCGATCTGCGGGCTTTCCCCGCGGAACAGGTTCTCTTCCAGCTTTTCGAGATTGAGCGTGGCAATGAGATTGACCATCGGGTCTGACGTTTGCGAGGGATGCGACATTTTTTCGGCCTGCTCCGGCTGTAGGAAGACGTCACATGGTCTATAGTGCGCCGACGATGCGTGCACAAGATTTGAGGAGAAGCGCGATGCTGGACGTGGTGGTTGCAGGTGGCGGATATGTCGGTCTTTCCGTTGCTGTCGCAATTAAGCAGGCGGCCCCGCACCTTGATGTGCAGGTGGTCGAGGCCGCTCCCGAGGACGTCTGGAAGAAGGATATGCGCGCCTCCGCCATCATTGCCGCGGCCACGCGCATGCTCGATGTCTTCGGCATATGGAACGAGATCGAGCCCGAGGCTCAGCCGATCCACAAGATGATCGTTACCGATTCGAAGACCGCCGATCCGGTTCGCCCGGTGTTCCTGACCTTCGATGGCGCGGTGGAAGCGGGCAGGCCTTTTGCCCATATGGTTCCGAACGTCGCTCTGGTGGGTGCCTTGCGTGGCCTGTGCGAGCGTCTCGGTGTCGAAATGCGCCATGGTCTCAGCGTTTCAGGCTTTACCGCAGGGCCGCAATCGACGACCATTGGCCTTTCGGACGGCTCGTCGCTCGAAACGCGGTTGCTCATTGCCTGTGACGGGGTTCGCTCGGCGCTCAGGGACATGGCCGGCATCAAGACCGTGCGCTGGGATTACGATCAGTCCGGCATCGTCACCACGGTCGAGCATGAGCGACCGCATGAGGGCTGTGCTGAAGAACATTTCCTGCCCTCCGGCCCCTTCGCCATTCTGCCGCTCAAGGGAAACCGTTCCTCGCTCGTCTGGACCGAACGCACGGCCGACGCCGAAAGGCTGGCCGCCTCCGACGATCTGGTATTCGAGGAAGAGCTGGAGCGCCGGTTCGGCCACAAGCTCGGTCCCGTCCGCCCGGTTGGTCCCCGCCGCGCCTTTCCGCTCGGTCTGACACTGGCGCGCTCCTTCGTTGCGCCACGGTTTGCGCTTGCGGGTGATGCGGCGCACGGTATCCATCCGATTTCCGGACAGGGCCTCAATCTCGGCTTCAAGGATGTGGCGGCGCTCGCCGAAACCGTGGTCGAGGCCGACCGTCTCGGTCTCGATATCGGCTCTCTCAACGTTCTTGAGCGGTATCAGTCCTGGCGTCGTTTCGACACGCTGCGCATGGGTGTGACGACGGATGTGCTGAACCGGCTTTTCTCCAACGATGTCGGACCCATCCGCATCATGCGCGATTTCGGTCTGGGCGTGGTGGATCGTTTGCCGGGTCTCAAATCCTATTTCATCGGCCAGGCCGCCGGCACGACAGATGCGAATGCGCCGCGCCTTCTTGCCGGGGAGGCGCTCTGACCTGACCCTTCGCCGGGCGGTGGAGAGGTCTCCTGACGATTGTCGCTTGACAGGCTGTTGGGGCATTCTCTGTCTTTTGCCGGTCACGGAAAGCTGAATCCGGGCAATGACTTACCCGGATTCACAATCTGGTATGAGGTATGGCTTCTCCAACCAGATATTGCGGAGAACAAAAGCGGAATCAGGCTGAGTCAGCGATTCGTATTCGATTCGTTCGCAGACTGTTCCGCAGCCGAATCGATTCCATTTTCGCCGGATTCTTTTTGAACCTTCAAGTCACTGAATCTGAACGGAAAATTCGTCTGCGAAATCCTCCTCCGCTACTTTACGGGTGAGGCCTATTGCCTTTGTCGGCGGGCATTGCCATGTGTGGTGCGTGCGGCCCGCATCTGTGATGATTGGCGGTACGACAAGCAGATGAAGTCGATTCGCGGATACTACGTTGAATTTTCGCCCCATGATCCTGAGCGGCCGCGGTGTCACGGCCGTTCTCGGCCCCACCAATACCGGCAAGACCCATTACGCGATAGAGCGTATGGTCGCGCATGGCAGCGGTGTCATTGGCCTGCCGCTGCGTCTTCTGGCGCGGGAGGTCTATACCCGTCTGGTCGAGAAGGTGGGTGCGCCGAATGTGGCGCTGATCACCGGCGAAGAAAAAATCGCGCCACCCAAGGCCAAATATTCCGTCTGCACCGTGGAAGCCATGCCGCGCGAGACGACTGCCGCTTTCGTCGCCATCGACGAGGTGCAATTGGCCGGTGATCTTGAACGCGGTCATATCTTTACTGACCGGGTGCTGCATCTGCGCGGGCGGGAAGAGACGCTGCTTCTGGGAGCGGGCACGATGCGCCCGATCCTTGAAAAGCTGCTGCCCGGAATAACCGTGGTGGAGCGGCCGCGCCTGTCGCAGCTTTTTTATGCCGGCCAGAAGAAGATCACCCGCCTGCCGCAGCGCACGGCGATCGTCGCCTTTTCCGCAGACGAGGTTTATGCCATCGCCGAACTGGTGCGCCGCCAGCGCGGTGGAGCGGCCGTGGTGCTCGGCGCGCTTTCGCCGCGCACGCGCAATGCGCAGGTCGGGCTCTATCAATCGGGCGACGTCGAATATCTGGTGGCGACGGACGCCATCGGCATGGGCCTCAACCTCGATGTCGATCACGTCGCCTTCGCGCAGGACCGCAAATTTGACGGTTACCAGTTCCGCAATCTCAATCCGGGCGAGATCGGCCAGATCGCCGGCCGCGCCGGCCGTCATCTTCGCGACGGCACATTCGGCGTGACGGGTCGCGTCGATCCGTTCGACGACGAGCTGGTGGAGCGAATCGAAACCCATCAGTTCGATGCCGTGAAGGTGCTGCAATGGCGGACGAAAAACTTCGATTTTTCCTCCATCGCCAATCTGCGTACGAGCCTTGATGCCGCCCCGACGATCCAGGGGCTTTCGCGCGCCCTGCCGGCCATCGACCAGCAGGCGCTGGAATATCTGTCGCGCTACCCCGAGATCATCGACGTGACGACGACGGATGCGCGGGTGGAAAAACTCTGGGAGGCCTGCGCGCTGCCCGATTATCGCCGCATCGCCCCCGCACAGCATGCCGATCTGATCTCCACGCTTTATTTCGACCTCGTCAAGCGCGGGGCGGTGAACGAGGATTTCATGGCCGAGCAGGTGCGCCGCGCCGACCGCACGGATGGAGAGATCGATACCTTGTCTGCGAGGATTGCGCAGATCAGAACATGGACTTATGTATCGAACCGCCCAGGATGGCTTGCCGATCCGACACACTGGCAAGAAAAGACTCGGGAAATCGAGGATCGATTGTCCGATGCGCTACATGAAAGGTTGACGAAACGCTTTGTTGATCGCAGGACATCTGTGCTCATGAGGCGCCTGAGAGAGAATGCGATGCTTGAAGCTGAAATCAGTGTAAATGGTGATGTCTTCGTAGAAGGCCATCACGTCGGCCAATTGGCCGGGTTCCGGTTCACGCCGGTGCCGGGAATGGAAGGGCCGGATCAGAAGGCCGTGCAGGCTGCAGCGCAGAAGGCGCTTGCGCTCGAATTCGAGGCGCGTGCCGCGCGTCTGCATGCCAGTGGAAATGGCGATCTCGCTTTGAGCTCCGATGGTCTGGTGCGCTGGTTGGGCGAGCCGGTTGCCCGCCTTTCGGCCGGCGACAACATCATGAAGCCGCGGGTGATCCTGCTTGCCGACGAGCAGCTGAACGGCAATGCCCGTGATCACGCGCTCGCGCGGATCGAGCGTTTCGTGAACCACCAGATCGCGACCGTGCTGAAGCCGCTGGATGACATTTCCCGCGCCGAAGACCTTCAGGGTCTGGCGAAGGGGCTGGCGTTCCAGCTCGTCGAAAATCTTGGTGTCCTGTTCCGCCGCGACGTTGCCGAGGACGTGAAGTCGCTCGATCAGGATGCGCGCGCTTCCATGCGCCGCTATGGCGTGCGTTTCGGCGCCTATCATGTCTTCCTGCCCGCGCTTCTGAAGCCCGCTCCGGCGGAGCTCGTCACGCTGCTTTGGGCGCTGAAGAATGATGGCCTCGGCAAGCCGGGTTATGGCGATCTCATTCCGGTGCTGGCCGCAGGCCGCACCTCGGTCGTGACAGATGCGAGCTTCGAGCGGATGTTCTACAAGCTTGCCGGTTTCCGTTTCCTCGGAAAGCGCGCCGTGCGTATCGACATTCTCGAGCGTCTGGCCGATCTCATCCGTCCGCTGCTGCAGTGGAAACCCGGCCAGCAGCCGCGCCCGGAAGGTGCTTATGACGGCCGCCGTTTCACGACGACGACCGCCATGCTTTCCATTCTCGGCGCAACGCTCGATGACATGGAAGAAATTCTCAAGGGCCTCGGTTACCGTGCCGATCAGGTAACGGCCGAGGAGGCGCAGGCCTTCCTCGCGAGCCAGGCCGGTGCTGCCGCTCCTGCCGTCGCAGAAGCGGTGACGGGCGAAGACGAAAGCGCCGAGACCGAGCAGGACGAGCCCGCTTCCGAAGAGCAGCAGGCCGAAACGGTTGCTGCCGCTGAAGGCGAAGCTTCCGAGGCTCCGGTTGCGGAAGCTGCCGGTGAAGAGGTTGCCGCAAGCGAGACCGCTTCTGCCGAAGGTGCTGAGCCTTCCGAGCCGAAGCCCGTTCTTCTGTGGCGCCCGGGTGGCCGCAACGAAAATCAGCGTGGCGAAAACCGTCGCCCCGGCCATCGCGGTCAGGGTCGTGAAGGTGCACGTGAGCAGGGTGAGCGTCGTGGTGAAGGCCGTCGCGACAATCGTGACGGTACAAATCGTGACGGTGCAAATCGCGAAGCGGCCAATCGCGGTGGCGATGGCGAGCGTAAGCGTGATGGTGGTCGTCCCGATCGCGGCAACAACCGCAACAATGATCGTCACGATCGCGGGGAGCGCAAGGACCGGCCGGAACGCAACGACCGTGGCGGAAAGCCGCAGGGTCAGCAGCGCTTCGAAGCCAAGCCGCCGCGCAAGGAGAAGCCGATGGATCCGGATTCGCCTTTCGCGAAGCTCGCTGCGCTCAAGGAGCAGCTGAAGAAGTAAGCCCATGGGAAGCAACGAACAGCCACTCGAAAGTACGCGACAGCGTCTGGACAAGTGGTTGTTCTTTGCCCGCATGGCCAAATCCCGGTCGCTGGCCCAGAGCTATATCCAGTCGGGCCAGGTGAAGGTCAACGGCACTGCCGTCCGCCAGCCCAGCTTCATGCTGAAGGTGGGCGACAGGCTGGAGATCGGTTTCGAGCGGATGGACAGGGTGCTCGTCGTCAAATCCGGCGGAGTGCGACGTGGACCTTATGAGGAAGCCCGGCTTCTTTATGACGACCAGACACCGCCGCGGGAGCCGTCCGACAGGCTCACCCCTCTCGAGCAGGCGCTGCGTGAGCCCGGTAGCGGACGTCCGACCAAAAAGGAGCGCAGGGCGCTCGACAGGTTTCTGTCTGACAGTGACGGAAACAAAGATTAGAATAAACCTCTAGGTCGCATCCGTTTTTCAGAATTGTTATCCTTGCTATCTGCAAGCAAAGGCATTACGTCACTTGCGAAATTGCCCTGTCTGAATTCCGGGCGACGGCTTGTGTTCCGAAGCCCAAAGACCCGGCCTGCATATTCTGGAGTTCATCATGACATATGTCGTGACCGACAATTGCATCCGCTGCAAATATACCGATTGCGTTGAGGTCTGCCCCGTTGACTGCTTTTACGAGGGTGAAAATTTCCTCGCCATCAATCCCGATGAATGCATCGATTGCGGTGTGTGCGAACCGGAATGTCCCGCTGAGGCCATCAAGCCCGATACGGAGCCGGGTCTCGACAAGTGGCTGAAGCTCAACGCCGAATATGCCGCGATCTGGCCGAACATCACGATCAAGCGCGACCCGATGCCGGAAGCCAAGGAAATGGACGGCGTCGAAGGCAAGCTCGAGCTTTATTTCTCTGCTGAGCCCGGCAAGGGCGACTGACTCTCCCGAACCAATATTTGAAAAGCCCTCGTTGCATCAGCACGAGGGCTTTTGTTCATCCGCCTCGGCCGGACTGAAGTGTGGTCGACAGCAATGTCAGAAGGGCCACGCTTTCCTCCAGGCTTTGCCGCTGGCGGCTTTGCAGGATGGCGGCCTGCAGACGGTTCATTTCCCGGGCGATCGCCGCTGGCTGCCACGTCCGCAGCGCTCTTTCGATGATCGGTTTCCGGCGAAAATGGATATGGCGTCCGAGCGTCTGCATGACCTGACCGGCCTGCTGCTTTTTCTCATCCATTTCGGCCCGCATCTGGTCGAGCAACTGGAATTGCTTGAGGCAGCCCTGAAGCACGAGGAAGATCGGTGTTTTTGATGAAATGATCTTCTGGGTGGCGTGGAAAAAGGCGTTCCTGTCGCCTTTCAGGATGGCGTCGACGGCATCGTCGGCGGAAACGGTGCTGGCATCGCCGATGATGGCCAGAACGTCATCTTCCTCGATTACCTCCGCACCCCGGGCATAAAGCGCAAGCTTGCGGATTTCGTTGCGCGAGGCGATACGGTCGCCGCCGAGCGATTCGATCAGTCTTTGCCGTGCAGCCGGCGCAATGCGCAGACTATCTGCGGAGAGTTCCTGATCGATCAGTGCATTCAAGGATCGCGCATCGTCCACATAACAGGGGATTGCGGCGATCGAGCGCGCAGGTTCCGCGATCTTGCGCAGCCCTGTGCCCTTTTTGACATCACCCGCTTCGATGATCAGGAAGCTCGCCTCCGGCGGCGTGTCCGCCAGAATCTGGAGGGCGTCCACCAGCGCCTTTTCGGCGGAGGCGCCTTTGACCCACACGAGTTTTTCACCACCGAAAAGGCCGATGGCGTTTACTTCATCGAGCAGGCGTCCGGGATCGCCCTGTAGATCGGATGCGGTCAGCTTCAGCGATGCGAAAGCATCATCGGGATCGATGCCGGTCTTTTTGGCGATGACGCCTGCCCGCTCCGATACCAGGCCACGATCCGGTCCGTAGAGAACAAAAACGCGAAAGCGCTCCGCCGGATTTTCGGCGAAGCGCTCAAACTCATGCGACTTTATCTCCGCCATGGCCGCCGCTCTCAGCGGCCGAGGGTGGCGGCGATATCGGTGCGGATGATTTCAGCCAGTTCACGGGCCGCGCGGTTCTCGGCATCGCGGGTTGCCCGGATCTTGGCGAATTCCTGCTGCGGCAGATCCACCTGCGCCGTCACGCTGCGGCGCGCGGAACGCAGAATCTGACCGTCGGAAATGCGCGTCAGGACATATTGACCGCTCATAACGACGCGGCCGGGGTAGGGTCCGTCGTAATTGTTGTTCGAGCGGGTCGTCAGATCGTAATTCTGCACTTCCGTCGAGGTGGCGCTCGAACTTACGAAAACCTTGACGTTATACTGGGCCGTGGCCGGTTGGCCCGCGCCGCCGGCCATCAGGAAGATCAACTGGTTGCGGACTTCCTGACCAGCTCGGCCACCGGTCTCGGAAATGCTGACGGCCGCCAGCCTTTCCTTGGTCCCGGAAGCCTCGCCGTAAAGCGGGCGCACCTGGCAACCCGCCAGAAGACCAGCCATCATCACGACGGAAATTGCTGCCGCGACGCGGCTCCATCTCGAAAAAACGTCAGACAACAATGTTCACAATCCTCTGCGGAACCACGATGACTTTTTTGGGCTCGCCACCGGCAAGAATGGATTTGACGGCATCCAGCGCAAGGGCAGCCGTGCGGACCGCATCTTGATCCGCATCGCGCGCGATTGTCAATTCGCCGCGCTTCTTGCCATTGACCTGCACCGGCATGACCACGTCGTTTTCCTCTACCAGCGAAGCCACGAAGGTCGGCCACGGCGTCTGCGCCACGAGCCCCTCATTGCCCAATGCCGACCAGCATTCTTCCGCCAGATGCGGCGTCATGGGGGCGATGATGCGGATGAGGATTTCGACGGCATCGCGTGCCGCCGCCTTGGCGTCCTCCGACTTGCTGCCGGAAGCGACGTCCGCGAGCGGACCGGCCAGCGCATTGACCAGCTCGTAGATGCGGGCGATGGCCTTGTTGAAAGCGAGCTTGTCCAGATCGTCCTGAACGGCCTTCAGGGTCTTGTGCGCCGCCTTGGAGGCTGCCAGCCCTTCGCCTTCGGTCGCCGGCTTCGGCTTCACGCCCTTCAACTCTTCAGCCGCTTCACCGATGATGCGCCAGACGCGCTGGACGAATCGATTCGCACCTTCGACGCCGGCTTCCGACCAGATGACATCGCGATCGGGCGGCGAATCCGACAGGACGAAGAAGCGCGCGGTATCGGCGCCATAGGATGCGATGATGTCATCCGGGTCGACCACGTTCTTCTTCGACTTCGACATTTTTTCGATGGAGCCGATCTTCACCTCTTCACCGGAAGAAAGCAGGAACGCCCGGCGCGTGCCGTCATTTTCCTCGATCCTGAGATCGGCAGGCGGCACCCATTCGCGTGTCATGCCTTCGCCACGGCTGTAGGTCTCATGCACCACCATGCCCTGCGTGAACAGGCCCTTGAAGGGTTCCTTGACGTCCACATGGCCGGTCTCGCGCATCGCGCGGGTGAAGAAACGCGAATAGAGCAGATGCAGGATCGCGTGTTCGATACCGCCGATATATTGATCCACCGGCAGCCAGTGATTGGCGACCTTCGGATCGGTCGGCGCGTCTTCCCAAGGCGCGGTAAAGCGCGTGTAATACCAGCTGGAATCGACGAAGGTGTCCATCGTATCCGTCTCGCGGCGCGCGTCATGGCCGCATTGCGGGCAGGAGACATGGCGCCAGGTCGGATGGCGATCCAGCGGGTTGCCGGGCACGTCGAAAGTCACGTCGTCGGGCAGCTTGACGGGCAAATCCTTTTTCGGAACCGGCACGACACCGCAGACTTCGCAGTGAATGACCGGGATCGGGCAGCCCCAATAACGCTGGCGGGAAATGCCCCAGTCGCGCAGGCGGAAATTGACCTTGCGTTCGGCCTGCGGCGTATTGCCCAGCATCTGCGCCGACAGCTTCTGCACGACGGCTTCGAAGGCGTCCGCCGTCTTCATGCCGTTCAGGAAACCGGAATTGATCATCACGCCATCATCGGTGAAGGCGGTGTCGTCAATGGTGAAGTTTGCTGCATCCGGGCCTTCGGGTGCGACGACCGCCACGACCGGCAGGCCATATTTGCGGGCGAAATCCAGGTCGCGCTGGTCACCGGAGGGGCAGCCGAAGATCGCGCCGGTGCCGTAGTCCATCAACACGAAGTTGGCGACATAGACCGGCAGTTCCCAGTTGGGATCCAGCGGATGCACGACCTTGACGCCGGTATCGATGCCCTTCTTTTCCGCGGTTTCCAGCGCTGCCAGCGAAGTGCCATGGCGGCGGCATTCATCGCAGAACTCGGCAATCGCCGGGTTGTTCGCCGACAGTTCCTTTGCCAGCGGGTGGTCGGCGGCGATTGCCAGGAAGGAGGCGCCGAACAGCGTGTCTGGACGCGTCGTGTAGACAGTGATGTCGGAGAAACCTTCCGGAGCCGTCTCAGTGACGGTCTGCCAGCGCAGTGACAGGCCTTCGGAGCGGCCGATCCAGTTCTTCTGCATCAGGCGCACTTTTTCCGGCCACTGGTCCAGCGTATCCAGCTCGTCCAGCAGGTCCTGGCTGAAATCGGTGATGCGGAAGAACCATTGCGTCAGTTCGCGCTGTTCCACCAGCGCGCCAGAGCGCCAGCCGCGGCCGTCGATCACCTGCTCATTGGCCAGAACCGTGTGGTCGACCGGGTCCCAGTTAACCTTGGACTGCTTGCGGTAAACCAGGCCCTTATCCATGAAGTCGACGAACAGCGCCTGCTGGCGGTGGTAATATTCCACGTCGCAGGTGGCGAATTCGCGGGTCCAGTCCAGCGACAGGCCCATGGATTTCAGCTGGCCACGCATGGTGGCGATGTTCTGGTAGGTCCAGTCCTTGGGATGGACCTTGTTCTGCATGGCCGCATTTTCGGCGGGCATGCCGAAGGCGTCCCAGCCCATCGGGTGCAGGACGTTGAAACCGCGGGCGCGCTTGTAACGGGCGACGACGTCACCCATGGCGTAGTTGCGGACATGGCCCATATGGATGCGTCCCGAGGGATAGGGAAACATCTCTAGAACGTAATATTTCTCGCGCGGATCGCTGTTGTCGGTGACGAAAACCTTGTCTTCGTTCCATTTCTGCTGCCAGCGCGGCTCGGCGTCGCGAGGATTGTAACGTTCGATGGCCATTGTCTAAAATTCCGGGTATCGAGGGGAAAAATGTGCGCTGACCTTCACCATGAAACGACCGGGGCGTCAAGTTTGGCGGGACATTCGGAGGTGCAATCTTGGCCAGCGTGCCTCAAATGGTGCTAAACCCGCTTGGCATCAAGGCATTCGGCGTCTAGTTAGCGGTTTGAATGGTAAAAGAAGGTCTCGTGATGGAAATCGAAGCACGTCTTGAGGATGTCAGGCAGCGCATTGGCGATGTCGCGGAAAAATCCGGCCGCAAGCCTGCCGACGTAGCCCTCGTTGCTGTCTCGAAGACATTTGATGCGGAAGCGATCCAGCCCGTCATCGATGCAGGCCAACGCATATTTGGTGAAAACCGCGTGCAGGAAGCACAGGCCAAGTGGCCGGAGCTGAAAGAGAAGGCGCCGGGCATAGAATTGCATCTGATCGGCCCGCTGCAATCCAACAAAGCGGCGGATGCCGTTGCGCTGTTCGATGTGGTGCAGAGTGTCGACCGGGAGAAGATCGCCCGCGCGCTTGCCGAAGAATGCACGAAACAGGACCGCAACCTGCGTTTTTACATCCAGGTCAATACCGGCCTTGAGCCACAGAAGGCGGGCATCGATCCGCGGGAAACTGTCGCCTTCGTCAAGCTTTGCCGGGAGGAACTGAAACTTCCAGTGGAGGGCCTGATGTGCATTCCGCCGGCGGAGGAAAATCCCGGTCCGCATTTTGCGCTTCTGGCGAAGCTTGCGAAGGAATGTGGCCTTGAAAAGCTTTCCATGGGCATGTCTGGCGATTTCGAAACCGCCGTCGAATTTGGCGCGACCAGCGTGCGCGTCGGCTCGGCAATCTTTGGCGCGCGATAGGGCGGAAAATAAAAAACCCGGCGCTGAGGCCGGGTTCTCAATCTTCAGACGGGTTGAGATCAGTATTGATCGTCTTCGTCTTCATCCTTCTGCGTGGACTTCAGCGAAGAGAGCTTCTTGAAGACTGCATCGGCGTCGATCTGCTCGTCTTCCTCACGCTGGAAGTTGTAGTCCAGGCCTTCCGTTGCCGATGCCGGCTGCAGCGTGTTGTCGAGTTCTTCCGCAGTCGGCAGCGGACGGCCGCGCGAGGCGCGTTCGACTTCGAGGTCGAGGTCGATCTGGCTGCAGAGGCCGAGCGTTACCGGGTCCATCGGCGTCAGGTTGGCCGAGTTCCAATGGGTGCGGTCGCGAATCTGTTCAATCGTCGACTTGGTGGTGCCGACGAGACGCGAAATCTGCGCGTCCTTCAATTCCGGATGGTTGCGAACGAGCCAGAGAATGGCATTCGGACGGTCCTGACGCTTGGAAACCGGGGTGTAACGCGGGCCACGGCGCTTGGATTCTGGAACGCGGACTTTCGGCTCGGAAAGCTTGAGCTTGTGGTTGGGATTGGCTTCGGCGCGGGCGATCTCGTCGCGGGAAAGCTGTCCGGTCGCGATCGGGTCGAGGCCCTTGATACCCTGCGCGGCTTCACCGTCGGCAATGGCCTTGACTTCGAGCGGATGCAGTTTGCAGAACGTGGCGATCTGATCGAACGACAGCGCGGTGTTGTCAACCAGCCATACAGCCGTTGCCTTTGGCATGAGCAATTGTTGAGCCATAGATACAGTCCTTCTGTCCGTCCGCGCCGGTGTCGCGGGCGTGGTATCAACCACTGATTTCCGGGATATTGGCGCTCTATAACCGGATTGCATCATAATTGCAATTCTTTGCGAAACAAATGACCTTTGTCTAATTGCCGTGCGCATTTGACCTGCTATGAATTCAACACATGCCTGAGGTGGGAGTCTCGGGCCGCGTCAAAAGCCATACCCGGTTCCAGGAGGAGTTAATGTCTGCCAAAATCTATCCGGTGCTCAAGTCGGCGAAAGCTCGCACGCTCATCGACAATGAGCGTTACCAGAAATGGTACCAGGAGAGCGTCGAGAATCCTGAAAAATTCTGGGACAAGCACGGCCGGCGTATCGACTGGTTCAAGCCTTATACCAAGGTCAAGAACACGTCCTTCAAGGGCCGGGTGCCGATCAAGTGGTTCGAGGACGGCCTGACGAACGTTTCCTATAACTGTATCGACCGGCATCTGAAGACACATGGCGAGCGTACCGCGATCATCTGGGAAGGCGACAACCCCTATATCGACAAGAAGATCACCTATAACCAGCTCTATGATTATGTCTGCCGTCTGGCCAATGTGCTGAAGAAGCACGGCGTCAAGAAGGGCGACCGCGTCACCATTTACATGCCGATGATTCCCGAGGCGGCCTATGCCATGCTCGCCTGTGCCCGCATCGGTGCCGTGCATTCCGTCGTTTTTGGCGGCTTCTCGCCGGAGGCGCTGGCCGGCCGCATCGTCGACTGCGAATCAACCTTCGTCATCACCTGCGATGAAGGCGTGCGCGGCGGCAAACCGATCCCGCTCAAGGAAAACACGGACAAGGCGATCGATATCGCCGCCAAGCAATACGTCATCGTCAACAAGGTTCTCGTCGTGCGCCGCACTGGCGGCAAGACCGGCTGGGCGCCAGGTCGCGATATCTGGTACCATCAGGAAATCGCCACGGTGAAACCGGATTGCCCGCCGGCGAAGATGCGGGCGGAAGATCCGCTGTTCATCCTGTACACATCCGGGTCCACCGGCAAGCCGAAGGGCGTTCTGCACACCACGGGTGGCTACCTCGTCTATACGTCGATGACGCATGAATATGTGTTCGACTACAAGGATGGCGAGGTCTTCTGGTGCACCGCCGATGTCGGCTGGGTCACCGGCCATTCCTATATCGTCTACGGGCCGCTCGCGAATTGCGCGACGACGCTGATGTTCGAAGGTGTGCCCAACTTCCCGGATCAGGGCCGTTTCTGGGAAGTCATCGACAAACACAAGGTCAATATCTTCTATACCGCGCCGACGGCGCTCCGATCGCTGATGGGAGCGGGTGACCAGTTCGTCACGCGTTCATCACGCGACAGCCTGCGGCTTCTCGGCACGGTTGGCGAGCCGATCAATCCGGAAGCCTGGGAGTGGTATTACCATGTGGTCGGCGAGGACAAGAGCCCGATCGTCGACACCTGGTGGCAGACGGAAACCGGCGGCATTCTCATCTCGCCGCTGCCGGGGGCTACCGATCTGAAACCGGGTTCGGCGACACGGCCGTTCTTCGGCGTGCAGCCGCAGCTTGTCGATGCGGAGGGCAATGTGCTGGAAGGGCCGGCGGACGGCAATCTCTGCATCATCGACAGTTGGCCGGGCCAGTCGCGCTCCGTCTATGGCGATCACCAGCGCTTCGTCGATACATACTTCTCCACCTACAAGGGCAAGTACTTCACCGGCGATGGCTGCCGTCGCGACGAGGATGGTTATTACTGGATCACCGGCCGCGTCGATGACGTGTTGAACGTTTCCGGCCACCGTCTTGGCACGGCCGAGGTGGAGTCGGCGCTGGTGTCGCATCATCTCGTTTCGGAAGCGGCCGTGGTCGGTTACCCGCATGCCATCAAGGGGCAGGGCATCTATTGTTATGTCACGCTGATGGCGGGCCAGAATGGCGATTATGCGCTGCGTGAGGAGCTGGTAAAGCACGTGCGTAACGAGATCGGGCCGGTCGCGACACCGGACAAGATCCAGTTCGCACCGGGCCTGCCCAAGACCCGCTCCGGCAAGATCATGCGGCGTATCCTGCGCAAGATCGCCGAGGATGACTTTGGTGCGTTGGGGGATACATCGACGCTCGCCGATCCGGCGGTGGTCGAAGACCTCATCGCCAACCGGCAGAACCGCACGGCATCCTGATTTCCCGAGAAGGCTGCTCCGGCAGCCTTTTTTCCGGCCTGAATTTTCCGCAAACAAAAACACCCGGAGGCGGAAACCTCCGGGTGTTTTTCATTTCAACCAGATGGGCTTACTGGCCGCGGATCTTCTTCAGGTCCGCAAGAGCGGCATCAACGACGTCGGCGCCGATTTCAGCCTTGTGCTTTTCGTAAACGACCATCGACTTTTCGCGAATGCGGGTCTGCTCTTCTGCAGACAGCGTGTTCACTTCAAGGCCGGCAGCCTTGATCTTCTCCAGCGACTTCTGGTTCAGTTCACGGATGACCTTGCGCTCTTCGTCGCGGCCGACGACTGCGCATTCACGCAGCGCTGCCTGCTCTTCGGGAGTGTAGCTGTCGAAGATCGGCTTGGAGAAGAGGAAGAGGAACGGCGTATAAGCGTGGTTCGTCTCGGTGATGTACTTCTGCACCTCGTAGAACTTCGAGGTGTCGATCGTCACATAGGGGTTTTCCTGTGCGTCGATCGCGTTGGTTTCCAGCGCCGAGAAGACTTCGCCGAAGGCCATCGGCGTCGCATTGGCGCCGAGGTTCTGGAAGGTGTCGAGGAAGATATTGTTCTGCATCACGCGGACCTTGAGGCCCGAGAAATCTTCCCACTTGTTCACGGCATGCTTGGAGTTGGAGAGGTTGCGGAAACCGTTTTCCCAGTAAGCCAGGTTCACGAGGCCCTGTTCTTCCAGCTTCTTGTTCATCATGTCGCCAAAGGCGCCGTCCATGACGGCATCGGCTTCCTTGGCATTGGCGAAGAGGAACGGCAGGTCGAAGACGCCGAGCGACGGGATGAGGCCGACGAGCGGCGAAGAGGACGTTACGACGGCTTCCTGAACGCCGGAGCGGAGTGCCTGGGTTGCCTGAAGGTCACCGCCGAGAGCGCCGCCCCAGAATGCCGTCAGCTTCAGCTTGCCGCCCGACTTGTCGTCCAGGCAGGCCTGCATGGCCTTGATGCCGTTGCCGACCGGGTGGTCCTGGTTGATGCCGTTCGAAACGCGGATATTGCGGCTGTTGAATTCGGCCATTGCCGGCGCTGCGGCGCCAACGGCGAAAGCGATGGCCGTGGTGGTCAGAAGAAGCTTTCTCATAATATCCTCCCTTGGATTGTGTTCGAGAAACGGATGCGGATTAACGAAGGTACTGTAACGGAACCATGACGATGTCCGGGAAAATCACGAGCAGCGCCAGCACGATGGTCTCGGCAACGAGGAACGGCCAGACGCCGATCGTAACCTTGCCGAGCGGAATGCGGCCGACGCCGCTGACGACGTTCAGCACGACGCCAACCGGAGGGGTAATCAGGCCGATGGCGTTGTTGATGATGAAGAGGACACCGAAATAGACCGGATCGATGCCCGCCTGCTTGATGATGGGCATCAGAACAGGCGTCAGGATCAGGATGGTCGGCGTCAGGTCGAGCGCGGTGCCGACGATGAAGACCAGCACCATGATGACAACCATCAGCAGCATCGGACGATCGATCAGCGGCTCGATGTAGCTTGCGACTTCGTTCGGAATGTTCGCTGCGGTGATGAGCCATGCGGAGACGAGTGCTGCGCAGACGAGGAACATGATGATCGAGGTGCTCTTGGCGGCGCGCAGAAGCACGTGGAAAAGATCCGCCGGCTTCAGTTCGCGATAGATCACCATGCCGACGAAAAGCGCGTAAGCGGCGGCGACGACGGCGGCTTCCGTCGGCGTCATGATGCCGGCCTTGATGCCGCCCAGAATGATGACGGGCATGCCCAACGCCCAGCCGGCGCGTGCGGTGGCGACGAGACGTTCCTTGGCGGTGGTTTTCGGCAGCGGCTTGATATTGTCCTTACGCACCACGATCAGCCAGGCAACGATCAGCGAAATGCCCATCAGAATACCGGGAACGATACCTGCGAGGAACAGCTGGGTGATCGAGACGTTGGCGGCGACACCGAAAACGATGAAGGCCATGGACGGCGGAATGACAGGGGCGATGATGCCGCCTGCGGCGATAAGGCCGCCGGAGCGCGGAATGTTGTAGCCGGCCTTGGCCATCATCGGGATGAGGATGGCAGCGAGAGCCGCGGTATCGGCCGCGGCCGAACCGGAGATGCTGGCCATGATGATGGCTGCGACGATGGCCACGATGCCGAGACCGCCGCGGATATGGCCAACGCAGGCGATGGCGAAATCGATGATGCGGCGGGAAAGGCCGCCGGAATTCATCAGTTCACCGGCCAGAATGAAGAAGGGGATGGCGAGCAGCGTGAAGGTGTCTGCGCCGGAGATCATGTTCTGGGCGATGATCGCGGTGTTGAACATGCCCATGTACCACATGAGCACGACGCCGCAGAACATCAGCGAGAAAGCGACGGGAACGCCAATCGCCATGGCTCCCAGAAGAGAGCCGATAAAAACGAGAAGTGTCATGGTATCAGCGCTCCGAAAGCTGTTCGATCGTCAGGTTCTCGCCCGCGAACTGGGCGATTTCGTCTTCCGTAACGCGGCCCGTCAAAAGACGGTACAGGCGTTCCAGCGCGATGATGAACATCAGGCCGCCCGTGAACATGCCGACGCCATAGACCCAGATCATCGAAAGCTTGGTGACGGGCGCATGCATGCTGGCATTGATGCCGGACTGCTTCCAGGTTCCCCAGAAGAAGATGGCGGAACAGGCCAGAATGATGATGTTTGACGCGATCATGCAGACGATGCGGGCACGGCGCGACAGGAACATCACCAGCGTTTCGATGCCCATATGGCTGTTCTCGCGGAAGGTCAGCACGGCACCGATGAAGGTCAGCCACACGAAGAAATAGCGCGACAGTTCTTCCGAGACGTTGATGCCGGAATTCATCGTGTAACGCATGACGACGTTGACGAAGACCATGATCGACATGCCGGCGAGCAGCAGGACGAGAATGATTTCGAGAATCCGGTAAAAGAGATTGATAGTCTTTTGCATTTTCCCCTCCCGAAGAAATATCTAGAGCAGCCCTCGTTTCGCCAGGTTGCGCATCAGGGCCGCGGTGCCGAATGTCCATTCCGGGCATTCGTCGGTCGTCGTGACCCAGTTGATCAGCTTGCCGAGCTTGGGCGTGGAGATTTCGACACGGTCACCCTTTGAATGGGTGAAACCGAGACCTGGACCATGGCGGTCCTTCACCGGCGCGAACATCGTGCCAAGGAAAAAGACTGCGCCGTCAGGATATTGATGGTTGCGGTTCAAAAGCTGCGAAGCGAGGTTTTCCGGCGTGCGGCTGATCGCCTCCATGGGGCTGACGCCCGTCATGGTGAAACCGTCTTCGCCCTCGACCAGAAGCGAGATCTGCGACTTCTTCACATCTTCAATGGTGAAGTTGCCGTCGAACAGGCGGATGAAGGGACCAATCGC
Source organism: Agrobacterium tumefaciens (assembly GCA_017744915.1). GTDB lineage: Bacteria > Pseudomonadota > Alphaproteobacteria > Rhizobiales > Rhizobiaceae > Agrobacterium > Agrobacterium tumefaciens_I. The sequence continues at coordinate 117,029 of JAGIAH010000003.1, read as the reverse complement.
GCAGGATGCGTTGTTGTCCTTCGCCTTGCTGAGCAGCAGGGCGGAACGGCCTTCGAAATCGCGAAGGTTGACGTCGTTGCCGAGCGTTGCGCCGATGATGCGACCGTCGGAGGTGATGGCCAGAACCACTTCCGGCTCCGGGTTGTTCCATTGCGATTTCGGGTGAACGCCGATCAAGGCGCCGCAGCCGACCGAGGCCATGGCCTGCGCCTTGGAGAATATTTCCGCATCCGGACCGATGCCCACTTCCAGATATTGCGACCAGAGGCCCATTTCCTGAAGCAGTTTCTTGACCTCGGCGGCCTTTTCCGAACCGGCCTCGAGACCCTTGAGATTGTCGCCGAGAACCGGCGCCAGCCGTCCGCGGATTTCCTGCGCGCGCAGCGGGTCGCCCTTGGCCTGCTCCTCGATCACGCGTTCCAGCATGCTGTCGGCAAAGGTGACGCCGGCGGCCTTTACGGCCTGAATGTCGTTGGGAGCAAGAAGCTCACCGGCGGAGCCGTCCAGAAACGCGTCAAGCGCGCCGAGCGCGACGAAAGTGCTGGTGTCGGCAAGCCGCTCCACCAGATCGGCCTTTTCCAGAAGTTCGGACATGGTGGGGGAAAGCGAGGTGAGGTCATAAAGCACGCCACCCTTGAGCAGGACGGGGCAGGGACCGCCTTCGCTTTTCGACCAGACGCGGCCGACGAGCAGCGCGTTTTCGAAATCGTCAGGCAAAATTGCGGTAGCGTCGATGGACCTTGTACCGGTCATGTATTCCTCCCCTTCAGCATCTGACAGGCCGCCTCCTGCGGTCTTATTGTCTGGATGTCTGACAACCTAATCTCATTCTTCTTAGTATGACTTTTCGGACGAGTCTAGCGGTCTCGCGGACAAAATTATCGCCTTTTGTTTCTGGATTACCGGAAAGCTGTGAAACCTGTCCTATAGCTTTGCGGTTCAGCCCTTATTCTATCTTCAGAAGATATCCAGTTCGAGGTTGACCCGGCTTGCTGCGCCGATCAGGTGCTTGCGCATGGCGTTCTTGGCGGCGGCCGCATCGGCCTTCGCGATGGCCTCATAGATCGCCACATGTTCGGCGATCGTCACCTCGAGAATTTCACCAAAAACCGCGCGGGAGAAAGCGATGTTGATGGCGGAGCTGATGCGTTCCGCGATGAAGCCCAGGAACATCAGGAAATATTCGTTCCCGGTCGCCTCCGCCAGAATGCGGTGGAAGTCGAGGTCGGCGGCAACGCCTTCCGTCGACCAGTCGTCGGCGGTCTTCATCTTTTCCAGCGCCGTCGCCAGCCGTGCCAGCTGCTGCGGGCTGCGATGCAGCGCCGCAAGCCCCGCCGCCTCGATTTCCAGGGGCATGCGAAGCTGGAAGAGGTCGCGGAAATTTTCCGGGTCGTTCAGGCGGGAGCGCTCGATACGGATGGAAATTCTCTGACGGGGATCGGTGACGAAAGCGCCCACGCCCTGGCGGGTTTCAACGAAACCTTCGTTGCGCAATTGCGCGATCGCCTCGCGAATGACCGAGCGGCTGACGCCGAAGGTTTTCGCAAGGACATGTTCCGTTGGCAGCCTGTCGCCCGGCCCGAGTTTCGAATCATTGATCTCGCGGGCGATCTCCGCGGCGATACGGCCGGGCAGATGGTCGTTGCGATGTATCTGATTGAACTCCAGCGTCATGATTGCTCCCGTTCCACAGAAACGATTGGTTCGTTTTTCCCGCGGCAGGCGACTTCCTCCTTCGCCTTTAGCGGGGTTTTCAAAGGCGGCATTTTCAGCCGCCTTTGCCATTTCTCGATTAGCTATCCGGTTGCAGGCTTATCTGGCAACCGGGATTCATCCGCAAATCGGGGTCGAACGCGTTTTTCAATCCCGTGATCATCCGACGTTGCACATCAGATAGCCGGCTTTCGAAATCGGAGCGTTTCAGGCGACCGATGCCGTGTTCGGCGCTGATGCTGCCGACATAACGATCGAGGACCTCGTTCACGAGTGTCTTGGACTTGTAGATGAAGGCCTCCCGCTCTTCCGGCGTGGCGCCATTCGGCGGCAGCACGTTGAGGTGGACATTGCCGTCTCCGACATGGCCGTAGGAAACCGCGAGGCACTCGGGCAGCTTTTCCGCCAGTTCCGCTTCCGCTTCAGCCACGAAAGCCGCGAGTTTGGAGAGCGGCACCGAGATATCGGTGCGCATATGACTGCCGCGCAGCGCCTGGCCTTCGTTCATGCCTTCACGGAACAGCCAGAGCGACTGTGCCTGTGCGCGGGAGGAGGCGATGACGCCATCCAGCACCAGCCCGTCTTCCATTACGCCTTCAAGGAAGCGTCCCATCAGATCGGCGGTGTCCACCAGACCCGAGCCGGAAATCTCCATCAGCACATAGGCCGGATAATCAGCGGCGATCGGCATCTTCAGATCGGGAATAGCCTCGATCGCCAGCGTGAAGGCAACGGGCGGCATGAATTCGAATGCGGACATGAGATCGCAGCATTCGCGGCGGGCGCGGCGGTAAAGCTTGATGGCGTCATCAAGCGAATTGAGGCCAAGCAGTGCCGTCTCGACATGTTCGGGGTTGGGGTAAAGCTTGACCGCAACGGCGGTGATGATGCCGAGCGTTCCTTCCGCGCCGATGAAGAGCTGTTTCAGGTCGATGCCGCGATTATCCTTGCGCAGCGTCGAGAGGCCGTTCCAGATGGTGCCATCCGGCAGCACCACTTCGAGGCCCAGCACCAGTTCGCGGGTCATGCCGTAACGCAGGACGTTGATGCCGCCGGCATTGGTGGAGACGTTGCCGCCGATGCGGCAGCTGCCCTGCGCGCCGAGCGATAGCGGGAAGAACATGCCCTTGTCCTGAACCGCGTCCTTGAATTCCGAGAGGATGCAGCCGGCCTCGACCACGGCCGAAAAATCGTCGCCATCTATGGTGCGGATGGCGTTCATGCGCTCGAGGCTCAGCACGACCTGATGTTTGGGTGCATCGGGAATGCCGCCGAGCACAAGACCGGTATTGCCGCCCTGGGGGATGATGGCGAGGCCGAGTTCGGCGCAGGCTTGCACCGTGTCGGAAACTTCCTTCGTCGAACGGGGGCGGATGACGGCCACGGCCGAGCTGGTGACGTCGCCATGCCAGTCACGGCAATAGCGCAGCATGTCTTCCTGCGACGTCAGCAGCAAGGCTTCGCCCAGCCTGTTCTTCAGCGAGAACCGCAATTCCTCGATATTGTGTTCGCTCAATTCCACCCTCTCCGTCCAATCCGCCCTAAAATATCCGGGCAGGGGTCTTTAGCCCTTGCTTTTACCGGTTTGTGAAAAATACTATTTTCAATCGGATCATATAAGGTTATCAGACAACCTTACAAGCTAATTTATCGGTCGCCAGGCCGATGGTGATTTTCGGTCCCGGGAGAACGGCCGGGACATAGAGGAGGAAGACATGCATATCGCAATCATCGGCGCCGCAGGCATGGTTGGCCGCAAGCTGACACAGCGTCTCGTCAAGGATGGATCGCTCGGCGGCAAGCCGGTCGAGAAATTCACGCTCATCGACGTGTTCCAGCCTGAAGCGCCTGCCGGTTTTTCGGGTGCTGTCGATGCGCGGGCGGCTGATCTGTCCGCGCCGGGCGAAGCCGAAAAGCTGGTCGAAGCCCGTCCCGATGTCATCTTCCACCTCGCGGCCATCGTCTCCGGCGAAGCCGAACTCGATTTCGACAAGGGTTATCGCATCAATCTCGACGGCACGCGTTATCTCTTCGACGCCATCCGCATTGCCAACGGCAAGGATGGCTACAAGCCGCGCGTGGTCTTCACCTCGTCGATCGCCGTCTTCGGTGCGCCGCTTCCCTATCCGATCCCGGATGAGTTCCATACCACGCCGCTGACCAGCTACGGCACGCAGAAGGCGATCTGCGAATTGCTGCTCTCCGACTACAGCCGCCGCGGTTTCTTTGACGGTATCGGCATCCGCCTTCCCACCATCTGCATTCGCCCCGGCAAGCCGAACGCGGCCGCCTCCGGTTTCTTCTCCAATATTCTGCGTGAGCCGCTGGTCGGCCAGGAAGCGGTTCTGCCGGTGCCGGAGAGCATTCGCCACTGGCACGCCTCGCCGCGTTCCGCTGTCGGTTTCCTCATCCATGGTGCGACGATCGACGTCGAAAAGGTCGGCCCGCGCCGCAACCTTTCCATGCCGGGCCTCAGCGCCACCGTTGGCGAACAGATCGAGGCGCTGCGCAAGGTTGCCGGAGAAAAGGCCGTTGCCCTCATCCGCCGCGAGCCGAACGAGATGATCATGCGCATGTGTGAAGGCTGGGCGCCCGGTTTCGAAGCCAAGCGCGCCCGGGAGCTGGGCTTTACGGCCGAGAGCTCGTTTGAAGAAATCATTCAGGTTCATATCGAGGACGAGCTGGGAGGTTCGCTGAAATGACTGTTGGCGGGGAGGAGAAGAAGCGGTCTGTCGCCTTTATCGGCACGGGCCTGATGGGTGGGCCGATGGCCCGGCGTCTGCTGGGTGCCGGCTTTTCGGTCACGGTCTGGAACCGTAGCGTCGATAAGGCGCAGGCGCTGGTTGCCGATGGTGCCGTTCTGGCGGCATCTCCGGCGGAGGCCGCCAGGGGTGCCGATATCGTCATTACCATGCTGAGCGACGGCAATGCCGTGGGCGAAGTACTGTTCGAGGCGGGCGTGGCCGAAGCGCTGGCCAAGGGTGCCGTCGTCATCGACAGCAGCTCGATTGCGCCGCCGATCGCGCGTGACCATTCCTCCCGGCTTCAGACGCTTGGCATTCATCACGTTGATGCCCCGGTTTCCGGTGGCGTGCCCGGCGCAACGGCCGGCACGCTCGCCATCATGGCAGGCGGGGACGAGGCATTGATCGCCGGACTTGCAGATGTCTTCGCGCCTATGGGCCGGCTTACCTATGTCGGTCCTTCGGGTGCGGGCCAGCTCTGCAAGCTCGCCAACCAGCAGATTGTCGCCATCACCATCGGCGCGGTCGCCGAGGCGATGATGCTGGTGGAAGCGGGTGGAGCTTCGCGCGAAGGCTTCCGCAATGCCATACGCGGTGGTTTCGCCGAAAGCCGGATCCTGGAACTGCATGGCGAGCGTATGGTGAAGCGCAATTTCGTGCCGGGCGGTCCGTCCAAGTTCCAGCTGAAGGATCTGAACGGCGTGTTGGCCACGGCGAAGGATCTCGCTCTCACCCTGCCGCTCACCCAGCAGGTCACGCGGGAATTCGATGATTTCGTTGGCGATGGCGGCGCCGATATCGACCATAGCGGCATCCTGCTTTACCTCGAAAAACTCAACAACCGCGAACAGGGCTGAGGTGGGCTGATGAGCGACGACAAGACCCCCATGCGCCGCCTGCGGTCCCAGGACTGGTTCGACAACCCCGATCATCTCGACATGACGGCGCTCTATCTGGAGCGCTTCATGAATTATGGTGTCACGCCGGAAGAGCTGCGCTCCGGCAAGCCGGTGATCGGCATCGCGCAAAGCGGCAGCGATCTCACACCCTGCAACCGGGTCCATGTGGAACTGGTCAAGCGGGTGCGCGACGGCATCCGCGATGCGGGTGGCATCCCGATCGAGTTTCCGACGCATCCGATGTTCGAAAACTGCAAGCGCCCGACGGCGGCGCTTGATCGCAATCTGGCCTATCTCAGCCTCGTGGAAGTGCTTTACGGCTACCCGCTCGACGGCGTCGTTCTGACGACGGGCTGCGACAAGACCACGCCTTCGGCGCTGATGGCAGCAAGTACGGTCGATATTCCTGCGATCGTGCTCTCCGGTGGGCCGATGCTCGATGGGTATCATGACGGTGATCTGGTCGGTTCCGGCACCGTCATCTGGCGCATGCGCCGCAAATATGGCGCCGGCGAAATCACCCGCGAGGAGTTTTTGCAGGCGGCGCTGGAATCGGCTCCGTCGGTCGGCCATTGCAACACCATGGGCACGGCCTCCACCATGAACGCCATGGCGGAAGCGCTCGGTATGTCGCTCACCGGCTGTGGCGCTATCCCGGCCGCTTACCGTGAGCGCGGCCAGATGGCCTATCGCACTGGCCGCCGCGCCGTCGAACTGGTCATCGAGAATATCAAGCCTTCCGACATCATGACACGCGAAGCGTTCCTGAATGCGATCCGCGTCAACTCGGCGATCGGCGGTTCCACCAACGCGCAGCCGCATCTGGCGGCGATGGCGAAACATGCGGGCGTAGAGCTTCGCGAAGAGGACTGGCAGGTCCACGGCTATGACATTCCGCTGCTGGCCAACGTCCAGCCGGCCGGCAAATGGCTGGGTGAAAAATATCACCGCGCCGGCGGCACGCCCGCCATCATGTGGGAGCTTCTGAAGGCCGGCAAGCTCGACGGAAGCTGTCCGACCGTAACCGGCAAGACCATGTCGGAAAATCTGGAAGGACGGGAATCGACCGACCGCGACGTGATCCTGCCTTATGATCAGCCGCTCAAGGAACGCGCTGGTTTCCTCGTTCTCAAGGGCAATCTCTTCGATTTCGCCATCATGAAGACGAGCGTGATCTCGGCGGAATTCCGCCAGCGTTATCTGAGCGAGCCGGGCCGCGAAGGCATCTTCGAAGGCAAGTGCGTCGTATTTGACGGTTCGGAGGATTATCACGCCCGTATCAATGATCCCTCACTTGATATTGACGAGCGCACCATTCTCGTCATTCGCGGCGCGGGGCCGCTCGGATGGCCGGGTTCGGCCGAGGTCGTCAACATGCAGCCGCCGGATGCGCTTCTGAAAAAGGGCATTACCAGCCTGCCGACCATCGGCGACGGCCGCCAATCGGGAACGGCGGACAGCCCGTCGATCCTCAATGCTTCGCCGGAAAGTGCGGCGGGTGGCGGGCTGGCATGGCTGCGCACCGGCGATGTGATCCGCATCGACTTCAACAAGGGCGAATGCAACGCGCTGGTGCCGGATGCAGAGCTTTCCGCCCGCAAGGCCGATGGCATTCCCGCCGTGCCGGCGGACGCGACGCCCTGGCAGCGCATCTATCGTCAATCGGTAACTCAGCTTTCGGACGGTGCGGTGCTGGAAGGCGCTGCGGATTTCCGCAGGATTGCCGAAAAAATGCCCCGGCACAATCACTGACAAAATCCCCGGCCAAGACCGGGGATTTTTCTTTTTGGGGCGGTTTCGCATTTGATTGCGACCTCCTAATGTAGCTGCGAATCCGCATTACATCCGCATCTCCGGGGGCAGGGCATGACAGATATTTCGATGATCGAGGCGGCGCGTAAGCGCATCGGCAACCATGCGGTGCGGACACCGCTGCTCACATCGCCTTTTCTGGACGAGATTGCCGGGCGTAAGCTCTTCGTGAAGGCGGAATGCCTGCAAAGGACGGGCTCCTTCAAGTTCCGCGGCGGCTGGTCGGCGGTGTCCGGCCTGCCGGCGGAGGTGCGCGCCAAGGGCGTGCTCGCCTTCTCTTCCGGCAACCACGCGCAGGGCGTGGCGCTGGCTGCCCGCCTGCATGGCGTACCCGCCGTCATCATCATGCCCTCGGATGCACCGAAGATCAAAATCGACAATACCCGTGCCTATGGTGCTGAAGTGGTGCTTTACGACCGGGCAAACGAGGATCGCGATGCCATCGGCGACCGGCTGTCGCGTGAACGCGAGTTGACGCTGATCAGACCCTTCGATGAACCGCTGGTCATTGCCGGGCAGGGGACCGTGGGGCTGGAAATTGCCGAACAGGGCGCGGAACTGGGCATTGGCGCGGCCGAGGTTCTGGTGCCTTGCGGCGGCGGCGGGCTGACCTCCGGCATTGCGCTCGCGCTTGCTGCAAAAGCCCCGAATTACAAGGTCAGGACGTCGGAGCCGGAGCATTTCGACGATGTGGCGCGCTCGCTTGCATCCGGCAGGATAGAGCGCAATGCCACGACGTCAGGCTCGCTCTGCGATGCGATCATCACGCCGCAGCCCGGTAACATCACCTTCCCCATCATGGCCCGGCTTTGCGGAAAAGGCATCGCCGTGACCGAAGAGGAAGCGTTGCGGGCCATGGTGCTTGCCTTCAACCGGCTGAAGATCGTCGTCGAACCCGGCGGCGCAGTAGCGCTCGCGGCCGCCCTGTTTCACGGTAAAGAGCTGGAAAGCGAGACGGCGATTGCAGTCACCTCCGGCGGCAATGTCGATCCGGGGATAATGGCGGACGCTCTGTCTCGCTTCGGTTGAAGCTGCGGCTGATATCAGGCCTCTAGCCGTGCCGCGACCTCGCCGGCGATCGCCAGTGACGCGGTCAGGCCGGGGCTTTCGATGCCGTACAGATTGACGAGGCCCGCAAGACCATGGGTTTCCGGTCCATCGATGCGAAAGTCCATGGCCGGTTCGTCCGGCCCGGAAATTTTCGGGCGGATTCCGGAATAGGCCGGGGCCAGCGCGTGTTCCGGCAGGCCCGGCCAATAACGCCTTATGGCGTCGCCGAAACCCTCCATGCGGCGGGGATCAACGGCATAATCGATCGCGTCCACCCATTCCACATCCGGCCCGAACCGGGCTTGACCGGCAAGATCCAGCGTCAGGTGTACACCCAGGCCGTGGGTGTGCGGCGCGGGATAGATCAACCGCGAAAAAGGCGATTTGCCTGTCAGTGAGAAATAGCTGCCCTTGGCGAAACGCGCCTGCGGGATTACTTCTGACGGTAGTCCCTCAATCATTGCTGCCACCATCGGCGCGACAAGGCCGGCGGAATTGACAAGCAGCCGGCATGTGAGGCTGACAGGTTCCTTTCCGCCGACATGAACCCGGAAACCGTTGCCGATCGCTTCCGCCCTTTCGAACGGCGCGTTGAGCGCAAGGGCCGCGCCATGGTCTTCTGCCTCGCCAAGCAGGGCCAGCATATAGCCATGGCTGTCGATGATGCCCGTCGAGGGCGAGAGCAGGGCGGAGCTGCAGGCAAGGGCAGGTTCGAGTGAAAGTGCGTGTCGCTCACCGATCAGTTCCAGATCGTCGCACCCATTGGCTTCGCCTTTTTCGCGAAGGGCGGCGAGCAGGGGCGTTTCGTCATCGCTCGTGGCGACGATGAGTTTTCCGCAGCGGCGATGCGCAACACCATGGCTCCGGCAGAAGTCATAAAGCCGCTCCTTGCCCTCGACGCAGAGTTTCGCCTTGAGGCTTCCGGCCGGATAATAGAGGCCCGCATGGATGACTTCGCTATTGCGGGAAGACGTCGCGGAGCCGAATTCCTTTTCGCTTTCGAGGATGATGACGGAAAGGCCGCGTTTTGCCAGTTCGCGGGCTGTCGCAAGCCCGATCACACCGGCTCCGATGATGATGGCGTCGATATCCGTCATAGTCTCTTGCGCATTGGCCCTGATTTTGAACGGAAACAGCCTCCGCCGCGTTGATGCTGCGCAATGGGTAGATTGATGCTTGCCAACGGGCAAGTCGCAATCCGTATTTTTCCCGATGCGCCGATCTTATGGAATTTTATCTCTACTGAAACAGTGGGGAATAAAGCTATTCTTTGCTGGAACTAAGCAATGCCCACTTTGACGGGCCGAGCAGGAAGGGAGTTGTACAATGTCTTATTCCAAGGCAGGAAAAGTAAAAGACTTTGTCTCGCAGCCCCAGTCGCCGCGCAACTGGAGAGATTCGGTGCATGCGGCTCTTGTCGGCGTCTGCGTGGCTTTTGTCGTCGCCGTCATATTCGGTCTCGTTCCCTGATCCTCCCGATCTTTTCCATCAGGTAACTGGAGAACAAAGGCCGGTCGCTCCTCCGACCGGCCTTTTCATATTTATCGCGCCTTCAGATAATCCTCTGCCAGATCCACCCAGAAGGTCGTTCCGATCGGCAGGATATCGTCGTTGAAATCGAATTTCGGATGGTGCAGCGGCGGATCATTGTCGGTGCGCGCCGTGCCGAGGAAGAAATAGCAGCCCGGCCGCTTCTCCAGCATATAGGCGAAGTCTTCCGCACCCATGGACGGGCGCTGCATCTCTGCCACCTTTTCCGGCCCGGCAAAACGGCGGGCGAGATCGGCGACATAATCCGTTTCCGCCTTGTGGTTGACGGTTGCGTTATAACCGCGCTCGTAGTCGATGGTCACACTCATGCCATAGCTGGCTGCCTGGCCTTCGGCGATGGCCCGGATGCGCTTTTCCAGCTCGTCGCGTACGCCCGGGTCGAAGGAGCGGATGGTTAGCAGCATCTCCGCCGTTTCGGGAATGACATTGCTGGCAGCACCAGCATGGAATGCGCCCACGGTGACGACGGCCGACAGTTGTGGATGGATGTTGCGCGACACCACCGTCTGCAAGGCCATGATGATGCTTGCGCCGGCAACGATGGGGTCGGCCGCATCCTGCGGTTCGGCGCCATGGCCGCCATAACCCTTGACGGTGATCTTGCATTCGTCGACGGCGGCAAGGATCGGCCCGTCGCGCAGCACGAACTGCCCGAAGGGCAGGCCAGGATCATTATGCAGGGCAAAGACCGCATCGCAGGGGAAACGCTCGAACAGGCCGTCCTCGATCATGATGCGGGCGCCGCCGAAATTTTCCTCCGCCGGCTGGAAGATCAGATGCAGGGTTCCGTCGAAATTCTTGCGTTCGGCGATGATCTTCGCCGCTCCCAGCAACATGGCCGTGTGACCGTCATGGCCGCAGGCGTGCATCACACCCTGATTGGCGCTTGCATAATCCGTCCCGGTTTCCTCGTGGATCGGCAGGGCGTCGATATCGGCGCGAATGCCCAGCGTGCGCGCACTGTCGCCGTTACGTAGCGTCGCGACGATGCCGGTTCCGGCGAGCCCCCGCGTTACTTCATAGCCCATTGCCAGCAATTGTTTGGCAATGAAATCCGAGGTCTTGAACTCGGAAAGGCCGATTTCCGGATTGCGGTGCAGGTGGCGGCGAATAGCTACCACATCTGGCATATGGTTGGCGAAGGATGCGATATTCGCGGTCTGTCTGGTCATTTTCGAAGTCCCGGGTTCGGCCGTTTTTTCTGGCGCCTTTTACAAAGGACATAGCAGCATATGCGAACATGCGTAAGGGGCGTTACCGGTGCCGAAACGGCCTGAAATTCAGCGCTTGCATCGTGCCGCGACAGGTGGCATGGAACTATTGACGTCCTGGGGCATTAGCTTCTTTCGGATGTAGCGCGGGCAGTCCCGGTTCCGCGTTGCCTTTCAGGTTGTCAACGGGGGAATATCGGACTTTGCGCGAACAGTTTTCGCCGTCGGGGAGGGTGCGAAATGCGGTCGGAACGGCGATGCCGGGCCGCAGGACGTCATTTTCTTCCCATTATCGAAAATCTCGTTGCCGCACCGATCTCCGGTTTTGCAAGTATATCGGAATAAATGCAGACCAAGATGCCAGGCCTGCGGGTGCCTTCCAACTGATGACCCGTTCCGCTCGGTGTCGCGTCCGGTTCACCGAAGGTTCAGGATAAGTCATAAATATAGCGTGGCCTGATTTTCGTTCGTGTTTCCGCCATGAACGAAATGCCGGTCCAGTCGAACAAATCTCCATAAAGTTCAGAATACGAGCCCGATGTCATTTCATATCACCCCGACCGCCGCCGCCCGTGATTCCGAGACGAAGCAGATCGATCATAACGATTCGATCCGTGCGTCCTACATGACGATCGAGGAACTGCATGATGCTGGTGCCGCGCTTTCCCGCGACGGTGCCGACAGCCTGCCCGGCTTCATGGAATTCGATTTCTTCGAGCGTCACCGCGAGAATGAGAAGGAAATCCTGCGGGTCTACCGCACGACGGCCGTTGATGCGGAAAATGGTGCAACGATCACGCCGGCGGCGGAATGGCTGCTCGATAATCACTACGTCATCGAAGAAGCGATCCAGGAAGTGCGGCGCGATTTCCCGCGCAAATTCTATCGCCAGCTGCCGACGATGACGGTGGGCGGAGTGACCATTCCTCGCGTCATGGCGCTTGGCTGGCTTTATGTCGCCCATACCCACAGCACGGTTTCGCGCGAAAACATGACGGCGCTGGTGGATGGCTACCAGACGTCCAAAACGCTGCAGATCGGCGAATTGTGGGCGCTGCCGTCGATCATCCGTTTCGTCCTCATCGAAAATCTGCGCCGCATCTCCATCCGCGTCGAGCGCTCGCGCCGCATGCGCCAGAAGGCGAATGAGGTCGTCGACGAGATCATCCGGCTGAATGATGCCGAAGCATCGGCCGCACTTCTCAAGCAGGTCGATTCACTGGTCGATGATCCGACCTTTGCGACGCAGTTCCTCTATCGTCTGCGCAACGGTTCGCAGACATCGGGCTTCGCGGTCGCCTGGCTCGAAGAGCGTCTGCATGCCGCCGGCACCGACGCCGAAAACGTCATGATGTCGGAACATAACCGCCTGGCCTCCGGCAATGTGACGATGGGCAACATCGTCAAGAGCCTGCGTGAAATCGACGACACCGAATGGTCGGTGTGGTTCGAGGAAGTCAGCCATATCGACAAGGTCCTGCGCGAGGAGACCGATTACGAGGTTCTCGATTTCGGTTCGCGCAACACCTATCGCAACACGATCGAGCTTCTGGCTCGCCGCTCACCCAAGACCGAAGTGGAGGTGGCGCGTGCCGCCGTCGAAATGGCACGGTCCGATCTGCCTGCGGGCGCTGACGAGAACCATCGCGTCAATGTCGGCTCGGTGCTCGTCGGTCAGCGCCGCTTCGAGCTTGAAAAGGCGCTGGGGTATCGGCCGCTCGCGTCGCAGCACATCGTCCGCTCGATGCGCAAGTTCAACTGGCTCGCGATCGCCGCGCCGGTGCTTCTCATTACGGCGGTCGCGATGCTTGCGGTAGGCTGGTTCCTGGCAAAGGCGGGCATGCCCTGGTATGTCGTCACCGCCTTCCTGCTGATGTTTGCATTGCCGGCATCCGAAGGTGCTACCGGCCTCTTCAACACGCTCGTCACCTTCTTCGTGAAGCCGTTCCGCCTCGTCGGATACGAATTCAAGAACGGCATCCCTGAGGATGCCCGAACATTGGTCGCCGTGCCCTGCATGTTGACCAGCCGCGACAGCGTCGATGAGATGATGCGCAATATCGAGGTGCATTATCTCGCCAACCCGCATGGCGAGATTTATTTCTCGCTGGTGAGCGACTGGCGCGATGCGCAGTACGAGCAGTCCGAAGACGATATCGAGATTCTCGATTATGCCAGGCGCGAGCTTGCGGCGCTGAACAACCGTTATGCCTTCGACGGCAAGACACGTTTTTACCTGCTGCATCGCCGCCGCATCTACAATCCGGCCGAAGGTTGCTGGATGGGCTGGGAGCGCAAGCGCGGCAAGCTGCATGAGTTGAACATGCTGCTGCGCGGCGACAAGGACACGACGTTCCTCAGCGGTGCGAACATCGTGCCGGCCGATGTCAAATACGTCATGACGCTGGATGCCGATACGCGCCTGATGCGCGATGCGGTGACCAAGCTCGTCGGCAAGATGCACCACCCGATCAACCGTCCGAAGATCGATCCGGTGTCCGGCCGCGTCGTGGAAGGTTACGGCCTGTTGCAGCCGCGCGTGACACCCTCGTTGACGACCGGCAAGGACGCTTCCGTCTTCCAGCGCGTCTTCTCGATCAATCGCGGTATCGATCCTTACGTCTTTACCGTTTCCGACGTCTATCAGGACCTGACCTCCGAAGGCACCTTCACCGGCAAGGGTCTTTATGATGTGGACGCCTTCGAAGCGGCGCTGAAGGGCCGTATCGAGGAGAATTCCATTCTCAGCCACGATCTGCTCGAAGGCTCCTTCGCGCGCTGCGCGCTGGTGACCGATGTGGAGCTGGTCGAGGATTTCCCGACCCGCTACGAGGTTGAAGTCTCGCGCCAGCACCGCTGGGCGCGTGGCGACTGGCAGCTGCTTCCCTTCATCCTTGACCGTGCCCGTGGCGTCACTGCCATCGGCCGCTGGAAGATGGTCGACAATCTGCGCCGTTCGCTGACGCCGATCGCCTGGTTCTTCGCTTCGGTGCTGGGCTGGTATTTCATGGATCCGCTCGGTGCCCTGATCTGGCAGATCCTGCTGATCTTCTCGCTCTTCGTTGCGCCCACGCTGTCGCTGCTGTCCGGCCTCGTGCCGCGCTCCACCGATATCGTGCCGCAGGCGCATTTCCACACCATCTGGTCGGAAATCCGCGCCACCAATGCGCAGGTGGCGCTGCGCATCGTCTTCATCGCCGATGCCGCCTGCATGATGACGGATGCGATTGCCCGCTCGCTCTATCGCCTGCTCGTCAGCCACAAGCTGATGCTGGAATGGCGCACGGCCGCCAGCATGCAGTCCAGTGCGCAGGGCAGCATCGTCGATTATTACCGGCAGATGTGGCATGCGCCCGTGGTGGCCATGCTCGGCCTCCTGTTCGCGGCGCTGCCCGGCGACAACGCCTTCCTGATCGGCATTCCCTTCACGCTGCTCTGGGTTCTCTCCCCGGCTGTTGCCTGGTATGTCAGCCAGTCGGCGGAAACCGAAGACCGGCTGTTCGTTTCCGAACATGTCTCCTTCGAGCTGCGCAAGATCGCGCGTCGCACCTGGCGTTATTATGAAACCTTCGTGACGCCGCAGGAAAACCACCTGCCGCCGGACAACTTCCAGGAAACGCCGGAACCGATCGTCGCCTCGCGCACCTCGCCCACCAATATCGGCGTCTATCTGCTGTCCGTCATATCGGCGCGCCAGTTCGGCTGGATCAGCTTTGCCGATACGCTGGAGCGGATCGAAAACACGATCCAGACCGTCGAAAAGATGGAGAAGCATCGCGGCCATCTCTACAACTGGTATCATACGGATACGCTGCAGACGCTTGGACCGCGCTATGTTTCGGCGGTGGACAGCGGCAATCTCGCCGGCCACCTGATTGCGGTCTCGTCCGCCTGCCGTGACTGGGCCGAAGCGCCGTCGGCCCATCTTCAGGGTAATCTGGACGGTATCGGTGATGTCGCCGGCATTCTGCGCGAAACGCTGAAGGCGCTGCCCGACGACCGCAAGAACCTGCGTCCGCTGCATCGCCGTCTCGAGGAACGCATCATCGGCTTCTCGAACGCTCTTGCCTCCGTCAAGCGCGAGCATGAATTCGCCTCGATCCGCGTCATCAACCTTGCGGTTCTGGCACGTGACATCCAGAAGCTCGCCACCAACGTCGATCACGAGGTGAAATCCGTACAGAGCGCGGAAGTGACCCGCTGGGCGCAATTGCTGGTGGAATCCTGCGAGGCGCATATTTCCGACAGTGCCATCGATCTCACCAATATGGAACCGCTGCGCCAGCGTCTCGCATCGCTGCGCGACCGCAGCCGCAACCTCGCTTTCTCGATGGACTTCACCTTCCTTTACCGCAAGGATCGCCGTCTTCTGTCGATTGGCTACCGCGTCGAAAGCAAGGAGCTGGACGAGGCCTGCTATGACCTTCTGGCATCCGAATGCCGCCTGACCAGCCTTTTTGCCATCGCAAAGGGCGATCTGCCGACCGAACACTGGTACCGTCTCGGCCGCCAGGTCGTGCCGATCGGCGCGCAGGGCGCGTTGGTCTCCTGGTCGGGCTCGATGTTCGAATATCTGATGCCGCCGCTCGTCATGCAGGAGCGTCAGGGTGGCATTCTCAACCAGACCAACAATCTGATCGTCAAGGAACAGATGAACCACGGCCGCCGCCTCGGCACGCCATGGGGCATTTCCGAAGCGGCATTCAACGCCCGCGATCACAACATGAACTATCAGTACACCAACTTCGGCGTGCCGACGCTTGGCCTCAAGCGTGGCCTTGGCCAGAATGCGGTGATCGCGCCTTATGCGTCGATCCTCGCCAGCCAGTACGATCCTGACGGTGCGCTTGAGAACCTCGACAAGCTGCGCAAGCTTGGCGCTCTTGGCCAGTACGGCTTCCACGATGCGGTGGATTTCACGCCGACGCGTGTGCCTGACGGCAAGGTCTGCGCGGTGGTCTACAACTATTATGCCCACCACCACGGCATGTCGATCGCGGCCGTTGCCAACGTCGCCTTTGATGGCGTGCTGCGCGAGCTTTTCCATTCCGATCCGGTGATTGAAGCGGCCGAACTGCTGCTGCAGGAAAAGGCGCCGCGCGAAGTGCCCGTCATGAGCGCAAAATACGAGCCGGAAACTCCCGGCAAGGAACAGGCCGACCTCCTGCGTGCGGAAGTGCGCTCCATTGCCGATCCGGCGGTGCGCGACCGCGAAGTGGTGTTCCTCTCGAACGGCCATTATTCGACGATGCTCACTTCGACGGGTGCGGGTTATTCCAAGTGGAACGGACAGGCGATTTCCCGCTGGAAGGCGGATCCGACCGACGACCGCTGGGGCACCTTCATCTTCCTGCGCGACACCACCAATGGACAATGGTGGAGTGCGACGGCCGAGCCGCGTGTCATCGAAGGTGAAAAGACCAAGACGATCTTCACCGACGACAAGGCCGAGTTCCACAAGACCATCGGCGATCTGCAGAGCGTGGTCGAGTGCATCGTTGCCACCGAGCACGATGCCGAAGGCCGCCGCATCACCCTGCTGAACGTCGGTTCCGAGGATCGTTACATTGAAGTGACCTCCTATATGGAGCCGGTCATCGCGTCCGAAGATGATGACAACGCCCATCCGCTGTTCTCGCGCATGTTCGTGCAGACGGAAATCGGCCGCCGCGGTGACGTCATCCGCGCCTGGCGTAACCGCCGCAGCCCGAACGAGCCGGGCACCGTCATCGCGCATCTGGCCGCCGACAATGCCGGTCCGTCGCGCCCGACGGAGTTCGAGACGGACCGCGCCAAGTTCATCGGCCGCGGGCGCTCGCTGCGCGAAGCGGCGGCATTCGATGCCGGTGCGACGCTCTCCAGCACCGACGGTTTCACGCTGGATCCGATCCTGTCGCTGCGCCGCACCGTGCGTGTGCCTGCCGGCAAGAAGGTGAGCGTGATCTTCTGGACGATTGCCGCGCCGAGCCGCGAGGAAGTCGACAAGGCGATCGATCGTTATCGTCATCCGGACGCCTTCGCCCACGAACTCGTGCATGCCTGGACGCGTACGCAGGTGCAGATGCGCCACGTGGGCGTCACCTCGCAGCAGGCGGCCGCCTTCCAGCATCTCGGCCGTTATCTGACCTATCCCGACATGCATCTGCGTGCGGATTCGGAAACGCTGAAAACGGGGCTGGCCTCGCAGCGTGCTCTGTGGCCGCTTGCCATTTCGGGCGATTTCCCGATCTTCAGTCTGCGCATCAACGACGATATGGACATGGATATCGCCCGCGAGGCGCTGAGTGCCCACGAATATCTGCGTTCGCGCGGCGTGATCTTCGATCTCGTCATCGTCAACGAGCGGGCTGCGTCCTATGCGCAGGACATGCAGCATGCGCTCGATCATATTTCTGAGACGCAGCGCCGCATCAATCCTGCCGATGGCGGCCGTCCGCATGTCTTCTCCGTTCGCCGCGACCTGATGGACGAAGAGACCTGGAGCGCGCTTCTTGCCGCTTCCCGCGTCGTGCTGCACGTGCGCAACGGCAAGATCGTCGACCAGATCAACCGCGCGGTCTCGCTCTTTGCGGCCAATCGCGGTCCTGACGGCACCTCTGATGCTGCGCAGGCCCGTCTGCCCGTGCCGGCCTTCCCGGTTGCGGAGCCGGTCGAGGATGCGGGTGATCTCGATTTTTGGAACGGTTTCGGCGGCTTCGCCAGGAACGGTCAGGAATATGTGGTGCGCCTCAATGGCGGGCAGTCCACGCCACATCCATGGATCAACGTTATCTCGAACGAGAATTTCGGCTTCCATATTTCAGCCGAAGGCGCCGGTTTCAGCTGGAGTCGCAATTCGCGCGACTATCAGCTGACACCCTGGACCAATGACCCGGTCATCAACCGGCCGGGTGAGGCCTTCTATGTCGCCGATGTGGAAACAGGAAAGCTCTATACGCCCTGTGCCGCGCTGTCGCGCGATCCCGAAGCCATGTTCGAAACCCGCCATGGTCTCGGTTATTCCGTGCTGACCGGCGTGGCGGATACGCTCGAAGTCGAGCTGACGCAGACCGTTGACCGTGAAAAGCCGGTCAAGTTCTCGCAGGTCATCGTGCGCAACAAGGGTTCGAAAAGCCGCCGTCTGAAGGTCTATGCCTATGTGGAATGGGTGCTCGGCAATAATGGCCAGAAATCCGCGCCGTTCATCCTGAGCAGGCATGATGCGGACAGCAACGCGATCTTCGCGTCGAACCCCTACAGCATCGACTATAGCGCCCGCACCTCGTTCCTGACACTCGATAGCGAGGCAAGCGGCTTCACCACCAGCCGCCGGGAATTCATCGGCCGCTTCGGTTCAGCACAGGCCCCGCAGGGCATCGTGTCCGGTGCGGCGCTCAGCGGCACCACCGAGGTCGATGGTGATCCCTGCGCGGCACTGATGCAGGAAATCCACCTGAAGCCCGGCGAAGAACGGCACATGACCTTCATTCTCGGCGATGCCGACAATGCGGAGGAGGCCGAAGCGCTGGTGAAGGATGTTCGCCAGGCGGACTTCCTGTCGGTACTGGACGAGAGCAAGGCATTCTGGACGGGCTTTACCGGCCAGTTGCAGGTCTCCACGCCTGATGCCGGCTTCAACCACATGGTCAATAACTGGCTGCCCTATCAGGCGCTGGCGTGCCGCATTCTGGCGCGCACGGCCTTTTACCAGTCGAGCGGCGCCTTCGGTTTCCGCGACCAGCTTCAGGATACCTTGGCCTTTCTGCTCTACCAGCCAGATCTCGCCCGCAAGCAGATCCTGCGCGCGGCAGGCCGCCAGTTCCCGGAAGGCGACGTGCAGCACTGGTGGCTCCCGCTGACGGGCGCCGGTGTCCGCACGACGATCTCCGATGACGTGGTCTGGCTTGCTTATGCCATCAACCAATATGTCTCGGCGACGGGCGACATCGCCATCCTTGATGAGAGCATTCCCTTCCTGAAAGGGCCGGCATTGATGCCCGGTCAGCACGATGCTTTCTTCCAGCCGGAAACGAGTGACAGGTCTGGCACGCTTTACGAGCATGCGGCGCTGGCGCTCGATCTTGCCATCCATCGCACTGGTGAAAACGGCCTGCCGTTGATCCTCGGCGGCGACTGGAACGACGGCATGAACCGCGTGGGCGTCGGTGGCAAGGGCACAAGCGTCTGGCTCGGCTGGTTCCTGTCCGGTGCATTGCGCGATTTCATCGGTATCGCCGAGAAGCGCGGAGATACCGACCGGGTCGGAAAATGGGCCTCGCACCGTGAAAAGCTGCGCCAGACGCTGGAAACGGCGGGCTGGGATGGCAGCTACTACCGTCGTGGTTACTTCGATGATGGCACGCCGCTCGGTTCCGCCGAAAGCGAGGAATGCCGGATCGATTCCCTCGGCCAGAGCTGGAGCGTCCTCTCCGGTGAAGGTGAGGAAGGTCGGTCGCGGCAGGCAATGGATGCGGTCATGGAACATCTGGTCGATGAACAGACCGGCATCATCCGGCTGTTCACACCGCCCTTCTCGCGTGCGCCGCATGATCCCGGCTACATCAAGGGATATCCGCCGGGTGTGCGCGAAAACGGCGGGCAATATACCCATGCGGCGACCTGGGTGGTTCTTGCGCTTGCCAAGCAGGGCCGCGCGCAGGAGGCCTGGAACTGCTTCAAGCTGCTCAACCCGGTCAACCACGCGCTCGACGCGGCATCCTCGGAAACCTATCGGGTCGAACCTTATGTGGTGACTGCCGATGTTTATGGTGAAGGCGCCTATGCGGGTCGCGGTGGCTGGAGCTGGTACACCGGCTCCGCCGGCTGGCTCTACCGCGCCGCAGTCGAGGGCATTCTCGGTATCACCCGGACGGATAGTAAGCTTCACATCTCGCCGTCACTGCCGGAGGATTGGAGCGGCTTCTCGGTCAAGATCGCGCTCGACGGCAAGGCAAGAAACATCACCGTCAGCCGCAAGGCCGGTACGGCGGAGGTTTCCGTATCCGTCGACGGTAAAGACCTGGCGGTTGGTGATGGGGTGATCTCCCTCGACTGAGACGATCAGGTCTCTGCTCGCTTTTAAACTCAGGCTCCTGCGGTGACGCAGGGGCCTGATTTTTTTGGCAGCCTTTGCCTATGCTTCGGCACGTTTACCGGATCATAGGCCCGTCGCAGTCGCCTTCGAAATCACCGGCTGAAGATCGGCGGCAATGAGCGGGCGTCCACGAGAGCCACGATCAGCGGGGCCGGATTGCCAGGTCACGATGGTCAATGACTCCGAGCATGGACGGTGGTCGCGAGCGAGCCATTCCCCAAAGATGTTCCATGACAGGAAGCCGGCATGTATGGTCCGTTTCAGAAAACGACCGTAACGCTGGGGTCTCCGTGGGCTTCTCGATGAACCTGGCCAATCGGGGAGGAGGGGACTTTGCAGTTCAGCGCATCTTTCACAGAAACCGGCTTGCTGGTCTTGCTCGCCATTCTTTCCCTGGCGTTGTCGTGTTGGTCGGCACGCTATCCTCGGAAAACGAGCGTTGGAATCCTGCTCGGCGTGCTTCTCGGAATTTTCGCATTCAATGTCGCTGCAGGTTTTGTTGCCTTCCTGGGGAATGTCCTCCCTTTCGGGCAGATAGATTTTGGGCTGTCGAACTCTTTGGCCGGAATTCTCCGATAGGCGATCCATGGTTCGCCCGGCCTCGGGAAAGCGGGCAAAGAAAAAGGGCGGACACTGCTGTCCGCCCTTGCTCTTATTGCCTCGGCCAAGGCCTCAGGAGGCTATGGCCTTCGGTCGGGGCTGCTGGCCTTCGTCTTCCGTCAGCAGGCCGCTGGTGCGCAGCAGCGAGGTGAAACGTCCGCCGCGCTGGCTCAGCTCATCGAAGGTGCCCTTTTCGATGATCCGGCCCTGATCGAGGAACAGGACGAGATCGGCATCGCGAACCGTGGAAAGACGGTGGGCGATAATGAAGGTCGTGCGGTTCCTTCTCAGTGCATCCACGGCCGCCTTCACGCGGGCTTCGGTTTCAACGTCCAGCGCACTGGTAGCCTCGTCGAGAACCAGAATGGGCGCGTTCTTCAGGATGGCACGGGCAATGGCGATACGCTGACGCTCGCCGCCGGACAGGCGGTTGCCGCGCTCGCCCACCTGGGTCAGATAGCCGTTGATGCGGCTGTCGATGAAATCCGTTGCCGCGGCCGCTGCTGCTGCTTCCACAACTTCCGCATCGGTGGCCGTTTCACGGCCGAGGCGGATGTTCTCGCGGATGGAACGGTTCAGCAGGCCGGCATCCTGGAACACGGTCGCGATGGAGTTGCGCAGCGAGTTTTTCGTCACCGTCGAAATATCGGTGCCGTCGATCAGGATCTGACCGGAATCGGGATCGTAGACGCGTTGCAGAAGGTTGATCAGCGTGGTCTTGCCGGCGCCGGTCGGTCCGACGATCGCAATGGTCTCGCCGGCCTTGGCCGTGAACGAAACGTCGTGAACGCCCTGCTTGGTGTTGGCAAAACCGAAATTGATGTGGCGGAACTCCACGGTGCCGGAGACATTGGACAGTTCGCGGGCATCGCCCGGCTCTTCCCGTTCCTTGACGGAATCCTCCAGAACGAAAAAGTCCTCAAGCTTGGCGCGGGCTTCGAAAATCTGCGTCACGAATTGGCGCATCTGGTCCAGACGGCTGATCAGGAGATTGGCGAAACCGATAAAGGCGATGACATCACCCACACGCAGCTCGCCGTTCTTTACGAGCACGGTGCCGATGACGAGGATGATCATCATCGAAACGGTGGAGGCCGTGCGGTTCAGAGCGCTCGCGAAAGCCCACCAGTCGAGCACGGGATATTGCGCGCTCAGGAGCTTCTCGGTGAAGGATTTCAGCGCCTTCGTTTCGGCCTCGATGCGGTTGTAGCTATGCAGCACCGATACGTT
The DNA here is from genome assembly GCA_017744915.1 of Agrobacterium tumefaciens. GTDB lineage: Bacteria > Pseudomonadota > Alphaproteobacteria > Rhizobiales > Rhizobiaceae > Agrobacterium > Agrobacterium tumefaciens_I. The sequence continues at coordinate 95,146 of JAGIAH010000003.1, read as the reverse complement.
GCTGATGGAATCGCTGACATGGGCAAAAACGCTGTGATAGTGCTCCTCGACCGAGGCCTGGCCGTCCTTGGTGCGGCCCATCACCCACTTGCCGATGAACCAGTAGACGATGCCGAGGCCGATCAGGACGAAGCTGAGGCGCAGGTCCATGGCTATGGCAGTCGGGACGAGCAGCACCAGCGCCACGAAGGTGGCGAGATGCGTGCGCATGAATTCAAGCCAGAGGCCGAACAGCGTTTCACTGGCGCGCAGCAGCGTATGCAGGGCATTGGACGTGCCGCGCTGATGGTGCCAGGAGAGCGGCATCGAGATAATGCGCCCGAAGGCTTCCGTCAGGAGCGTTGCGCGCCGGCCATGGGCCAGACGGTCGGCCTCGCGGGCGACCGCGACATAGGCGACGGTGTTGAAGACGCCAAAACCCGCCCACAGAATGAGTATGGGCGTGACATTGGTGCCGGAGGAAATGGCGTCAATGATCCGGCCAAACAGCACGGGTTCGGCGATGGTGATCGCTGCAAGAATGACGTTGGCGATGACGACCACCGTCACACGCCATTTATGAACGGTCAGATAGCGCAGAGCGCGTGTGTAAACCTGAAACAAGGTCAAATTTTCAATCCAGTCCGGGCGTCTTTTCAAGCGGTTGATTGTTCGGCCTCAATGCTCTGCTGCTTTAGCAAGGTTGCATGAGACGGCGAATTTTGTGTAATTATCGCTCTTTCTGTCTGAATGGCGGCTTAACAGATTGACCGCGCGTGCGAACCGAAAAAACCGAACCCGATGTTTCCCGGGGCCTGCCGTCACTAGATTTCGCATCTTCGTTTCAGGGATTGCTAACGACGATATGTTCAATCTGAACCGACCGGCGCCCGAGTAACATGACGTCATCGCGGGACCATGTCCTTCGTGTCATCCCCTTCAAGCCAAGCCTCGGACCATGTGTCTTTATGCATGATATTCTTCACTTCATCTCTGCGTGCTACCAGGCGGGAAACGCCGACCGCGTTCGCTCTGAATTCGTGACGCTTATTCGCGAATACGGTTTCGAGTATTTCCTCGTCAGCAGGCGAATGACCGGCGAACTCGCAACGACCGGCCAGATTCTCGCGCAACATCTTCCCGAAGGCTGGATCGAGGTCTACAGGGCCAAGAAATACAATCTCGTCGATCCCGTCCGCAAGGTGATCGGCATGGTGCACAAGCCGTTCCAGTGGAAGGAAGCACTTGAAGGCCTGCCGCGCGCGATGCATCGGAAAAGGGCGAGTGTCTTTTTTCACGATGCCGGGCGTTACGGCCTGCAGGGCGGTTATGCCTTTCCCGTGCATGGCCGCGCGGGCTTCATCGGCGCGGTGTTCATCGGCGGTCAGGACCGGCAATTGCCCTCGTTGCAGGTCGAATTGCTCGACGCGGCCACGCGTGCGGTGTTCTGGCGTCTGCTCGATCTTTCGGGTCAGGCTCATCATCTCAGCAATGCGCCGGATGTTTCGGCTCTTGAGTTGACGAGGCGAGAAATGGAGGTGCTGACGCTGATGGCGGATGGCATGACTTCCACCGAAATCGGACGCCAGCTATCGATCTCCAACCACACTGTCGACTGGTATATCAACGGAATCCAGCGCCGTTTCAGCGCCAGGAACCGGCAACATACCGTAGCGCTTGCTTTCCGCCACGGTCTGCTGAGCTAGCGCAAACAGGACATTTCTCGCCGGAATTGCCCTTTCCAAGACGGGTTTTTGCTGCTTAATTCCGCAGTGCAGCAGAAAATTTGTTTTGGCGTGTGGGGAGACCGTCTTGAAGATATCGAAAATACTTGTTGCCAACCGATCCGAAATAGCGATCCGCGTTTTCCGGGCAGCGAACGAGCTTGGGATCAAAACCGTTGCGATTTGGGCGGAAGAGGACAAGTTGTCTTTGCACCGCTTCAAGGCGGATGAATCCTATCAGGTCGGCAGGGGCCCGCATCTTGCCAAGGACATGGGACCGATCGAGAGCTATCTTTCGATCGAGGAGGTTATCCGTGTGGCCAGGCTCTCCGGAGCGGATGCGATCCATCCCGGTTACGGTCTTCTGTCCGAAAGCCCTGAGTTCGTGGAGGCCTGCAACAAGGCCGGCATCACCTTCATCGGACCGACGGCGGATACGATGCGCCAGCTCGGCAACAAGGTTGCCGCCCGCAATCTCGCGATCTCGGTCAACGTCCCCGTTGTTCCCGCCACCGATCCGCTGCCGGACGATATAACGGAAGTGGAGCGCATGGCCGAGGAAATCGGCTATCCCGTCATGCTGAAGGCCTCCTGGGGCGGTGGCGGCCGCGGCATGCGCGCCATCCGCAAAAAGGAAGACCTCGCCCGTGAGGTGACGGAAGCCAAGCGCGAGGCGAAGGCTGCCTTCGGCAAGGACGAAGTCTATCTGGAAAAGCTCGTTGAGCGCGCCCGCCATGTCGAGAGCCAGATTCTCGGTGATACGCATGGCAATGTCGTGCATCTGTTCGAGCGTGATTGTTCGATCCAGCGGCGCAATCAAAAGGTCGTCGAGCGCGCGCCTGCACCGTATCTGTCAGAAGCGCAGCGCCAGGAGCTGGCCGCCTACTCCCTGAAGATCGCCGCTGCGACCAGCTATATCGGTGCCGGCACGGTCGAATATCTGATGGATGCCGATACCGGTAAATTCTACTTCATCGAGGTCAATCCGCGCATCCAGGTGGAGCACACGGTCACCGAAGTCGTGACCGGCATCGATATCGTCAAGGCGCAGATCCATATTCTCGAAGGTGCTGCCATCGGCACGGCGGAATCCGGCGTACCCAAGCAGGAAGATATCCGCCTCAACGGCCATGCGCTCCAGTGCCGCATCACCACGGAAGACCCGGAACACAACTTCATTCCGGATTATGGCCGCATCACCGCCTATCGTTCCGCTTCGGGCTTCGGCATCCGTCTGGATGGCGGTACGTCCTATACCGGCGCCGTCATCACCCGTTATTACGATCCGCTGCTCGTCAAGGTCACGGCCTGGGCGCCGCAGCCGGATGAGGCGATCAACCGCATGGACCGCGCGCTGCGCGAATTCCGTATCCGCGGCGTTGCCACCAACCTCACCTTCCTCGAAGCCATCATCGGTCACGACAGCTTCCGCAACAACACCTATACGACGCGTTTCATCGATTCGACGCCGGAACTGTTCGCGCAGGTCAAGCGTCAGGACCGCGCCACCAAGCTCCTGACCTATCTGGCTGATGTGACCGTCAACGGTCACCCGGAAACCAAGGGTCGTGCGAAGCCCTCCGAAAAGGCGGCAAAGCCCATCGTGCCCTATATCGATGCGCCGACGCCGGACGGCACCAAGCAGCTGCTGGACAAGCTCGGGCCGAAGGGCTTTGCGGACTGGATGCGCAACGAAAAGCGCGTGCTGGTCACGGATACGACCATGCGCGACGGACATCAGTCGCTGCTGGCCACCCGCGTCCGCACGCATGATATCGCCCGTGTTGCCAGCGTTTACGGTAAGGCTCTGCCGCAGCTTCTGTCGCTGGAATGCTGGGGTGGCGCGACCTTCGACGTTTCCATGCGCTTCCTGACCGAAGACCCGTGGGAGCGCCTGGCACTGATCCGCGAAGGCGCGCCGAACCTGCTGCTGCAGATGCTGCTGCGCGGTGCGAACGGCGTCGGTTACAAGAACTATCCCGATAATGTCGTGAAGTATTTCGTCCGCCAGGCCGCAAGGGGCGGGGTCGATCTTTTCCGCGTCTTCGACTGCCTGAACTGGGTGGAGAATATGCGCGTCTCGATGGATGCGATTGCCGAGGAGAACAAGCTCTGCGAGGCAACCATCTGCTACACTGGCGATTTGCTGAATTCGGCGCGTCCGAAATATGATCTCAAATATTATACCAGCCTTGCCGCCGAGCTTGAAAAGGCCGGTGCCCATATCATCGCCGTCAAGGATATGGCGGGCCTGCTGAAACCGGCTGCCGCCAGGGTTCTGTTCAAGGCGCTGCGCGAGGCGACCGGTCTGCCGATCCACTTCCACACCCATGATACATCGGGCATTTCCGCCGCGACCGTTCTTGCGGCTGTGGATGCCGGCGTCGATGCCGTCGATGCTGCAATGGATGCCTTCTCCGGCAATACGTCGCAGCCTTGCCTCGGCTCGATCGTGGAGGCACTCGCCGGATCGGAACGCGATACGGGTCTCGATACCGAATGGATCCGTCGCATTTCCTTCTATTGGGAGGCTGTGCGCAATCAATATGCGGCGTTCGAAAGCGATCTCAAAGGACCGGCTTCGGAAGTCTATCTGCATGAAATGCCGGGCGGCCAGTTCACCAATCTCAAGGAACAAGCTCGTTCGCTGGGTCTTGAAAGCCGCTGGCACGAGGTGGCGCAGGCCTATGCCGATGCCAACAGGATGTTCGGTGATATCGTCAAGGTGACACCGTCCTCCAAGGTCGTCGGTGACATGGCACTGATGATGGTCAGCCAGGACCTGACGGTGGCCGATGTCGAAAACCCTGACCGTGAAGTATCCTTCCCGGACTCGGTGGTGTCGATGCTGAAGGGCGACCTTGGCCAATCACCGGGAGGCTGGCCGGCAGCGCTGCAGAAAAAGGCGCTGAAGGGTGACGCGCCCTATACGGTGCGTCCGGGCTCGCTGCTGGCGGATGCCGATCTTGATGCCGAACGGAAGGTGATCGAGACCAAGCTGGAGCGCAAGGTCGATGACTTCGAGTTCGCATCCTATCTGATGTATCCGAAGGTGTTCACCGATTTCGCGCTTACTGCCGAGACCTACGGCCCGGTTTCCGTGCTGCCGACCCATGCCTACTTCTATGGCATGGAGGATGGTGAAGAGCTGTTTGCCGATATCGAGCGCGGCAAGACGCTTGTCATCGTCAATCAGGCCTCGTCCGGCACGGATGATAAGGGCATGGTGACGGTGTTCTTCGAGATCAACGGTCAGCCGCGCCGCATCAAGGTACCGGATCGCGCCCATGGTGCTTCCGGCTCCGCGGTGCGCCACAAGGCAGAACCCGGCAATGCCTCCCATATCGGCGCGCCGATGCCGGGCGTGATCAGCCGGGTCTTCGTCAATCAGGGTCAGGAGATCAAGGCCGGCGACGTGCTGCTCTCCATTGAGGCCATGAAGATGGAAACCGCGCTACATGCCGAGCGTGACGGCAAGATCGCTGAAGTTCTGGTAAAGCCCGGTGACCAGATCGATGCAAAGGATCTGCTGATCTCATACGCCGAATAACGGTTTACCTCATCGGCAATAGGTTACAGACGCCCGCCTTCCCGGCGGGCGTTTTTTATTGCGCTCCGGCAGAAACTTGATTATGCATGTTCGTGCACGTTTATTCTTGTTTATGCATGAGTCCCCATGAGTGATCATTTTGTCAGCGAGCGGCAGGCGCTCATTCTGGCGCAGTTGCGGCAAAGCGGCCGTGTGCTGGCGCAGGATCTGGCCCAGAATTTCGGTGTTTCCGAAGACACGGTGCGCCGCGACCTGCGCGAGATGGCGGCGCGCGGGGAATGCCTTCGCGTTTATGGCGGGGCACTGCTTTCCGACAGCACGACAGTGCCGCTGAAAACGCGGATTGCCGAGGATGCCGACCGCAAGGCCCTGCTGGCGCGCGCCGTCATTCCGCTCATTGAACCGGGCATGGTGGTTTTCATCGATGCAGGGTCGACCAATCTCGCCATTGCAAGAGCGATCCCAGTCGGCCTTAATCTGACCGTGGTGACGAATACGCCCGCCATAGCCGCCGAGCTGACGGGGCGGGCCGATATCGATCTGGTGCTGATTGGCGGCAAGGTCGATCCGGCCGTCGGTGCGGCAATCGATGCCATGGCGCTTCGGCAGCTTGAGCTGATGCGGCCCGATCTCTGCGTGCTCGGTGTTTGTGGTGTTGCGGTTGAGACGGGCCTTTCGGCGGATGTTTTCGAGGATGCGGTGTTCAAGAGGCTTGCCTGTAGTGCCAGCCAGCGGGTCATCGCCGCAATCACCACGGAAAAGCTCGGCCATAAGGCCGCTTTCCACGTTCATGATTTTTCCCCACCGCTTTGCCTCGTGCTGGAACGGGATGCCGACCGTGCATTGGTCGAGTCGCTCTCGGCAAAGGGCGTAGACGTTCATTGCGGCGACGATGACGCTGCTCAGTTTTCTCATGGTCAAGTCTGAAGGATATTGCCGATGAATGGCCCCACGACATTTTCGCCGACAGGCACACGCTCATCCTATCTGACGCGGCACAGGCTTGGCGTTTCGCTGCTGTTTTTGATGAACGGCTTCATGATGGGATCATGGGCGCCCAAGATTCCGGAATTTGCCGCACGGCTGTCCCTCAGCGAAAGTGCGCTCGGCCTGATCATTCTGGTTTTCGGTATCGGTTCGCTGGTTTTCATGCCGATTGCCGGGTCGCAGATCGCCCGTTTCGGATCGCGCACGGTGAGCCTTGTCACCGCCGCGATCTTTCTGCCGACGCTGCTTTTCATTTCCTGGGCCGGTACCGTCTGGGCAGGGGTGATTGCAGTTTTCCTGTTCGGCGGGCTGACGGGGGCGATGGATGTTGCGATGAATGCCAACGCCGTGGCTGTGGAGCGGGATATGCGCCGGGCGATCATGTCGTCCTGCCATGCCTTCTGGAGCCTCGGCGGCCTCATCGGGGCCGGTCTTGGCGGTTACCTCATCACGGCCATTGGCGTGCAGGGCCACGCCATTGCGCTCACCGTCATCGCGCTCGTGCTTCTGGTCATCGCATGGCCGCGGGTTCTGGCGGATCGTCCGCACCCTGAGGAAGAGCGTCCGAAAGGTGGCCTGCCGCTGACGCCGCTGCCGTGGATCATCGGCCTGATGGCGCTGTTCTCGATGATCCCGGAAGGGGCCATCCTCGATTGGGGTGCCCTTTATCTGCGCAACGAGCTCGGCGCTTCCGTATCGCAGTCCGGTTTTGCCTTCGCGGCCTTTTCCATGACCATGGCGGTGATGCGTTTTGCCGGCGATCTGGTGCGGGACCGCTTCGGCGCCGTGACGACCCTGCGCTTCTGCTCGGCGATGTCAATCATCGGCCTCGTCATTGCCGGTCTTGCGGGTAATTCCACCATTGCGATCATCGGCTTCGCGATTGCCGGCATCGGTATTTCCAACATGGTGCCCATCGCTTTTTCGGCCGCAGGCAACATGCCGGGGCTGGCGCCGGGAATCGGCCTTTCGGTCGTTACCACCATGGGTTACTCCGGTATTCTGGTGGCACCGTCCGCCATCGGTTTCATTGCAGAACATACCGGCCTTGCCAGTGTCTTCATCGCGCTGCCCCTGCTGCATGTGGTGGTTTTTCTGCTTTCGCGGCTCGCCCGCCATGCGGATGGTGCGGGCAAGGAATAGGCGTCTCGAATTTTGCCATGATTGCGGTAAAGTAGAAGCTCCAGTGCGTTGGGTGTTGACAAGTAGCCCCCCTTGTTTCACCTCAATTGCAAGACCTTGCCGCAAGCTCCAGAGACCGCCATGACGTCACATGCCGATTACGACCCGAAGCCCCGCCGTGCATCCGTCGCCGTAGACGTGGGCGGCGTCATCGTGGGTGGCGGCGCACCCGTCGTCGTGCAGTCGATGACCAATACCGACACGGCGGATATCGACGCCACCGTGCAGCAGGTGGCGGCGCTGTTCCGGGCCGGTTCGGAAATCGTGCGCATCACGGTCGACCGCGACGAAAGTGCGGCCGCTGTGCCGAAAATCCGCGAGCGGCTGCTGCGCCTTGGGCTTGATGTGCCGCTTGTGGGCGATTTCCATTATATCGGCCACAAGCTTCTGGCCGATCACCCGGCCTGTGCAGAGGCGCTGGCCAAATACCGCATCAATCCCGGTAATGTCGGTTTCAAGGACAAGAAGGATAAGCAGTTCGGCGAGATCGTCGAAATGGCGATCCGTTATGACAAGCCCGTCCGCATCGGCGTCAACTGGGGATCGCTCGATCAGGAACTGCTGACGACGCTGATGGACAGGAACAAGGAGCAGGGTTTTCCGCTCTCCGCCCGTCAGGTCACACGAGAAGCCATCGTTCAGTCGGCGCTGATTTCCGCCGAACTTGCCGAAGAGATCGGCCTGCCGCGCAATCGCATCATCCTGTCTGCCAAAGTCAGTCAGGTGCAGGACCTGATCGCCGTTTATTCGATGCTGTCGGAACGCTCCGACCACGCCCTGCATCTGGGCTTGACCGAGGCGGGCATGGGTTCGAAGGGCATCGTCGCTTCGTCCGCCGCCATGGGTTATGTGCTGCAGCACGGTATCGGCGATACGATCCGCGTTTCGCTGACGCCGGAGCCGAATGGTGACCGCACCCGCGAGGTGCAGGTGGCGCAGGAACTGCTGCAGGTCATGGGCTTTCGGCAATTCATTCCTGTTGTGGCGGCATGTCCCGGCTGCGGGCGCACCACGTCCACCGTGTTCCAGGAACTGGCGCAGAACATCCAGAACGACATTCGCAAGAACATGCCGATCTGGCGTGAGAAATATCCCGGTGTCGAGGCGCTGAATGTTGCCGTCATGGGCTGCATCGTCAACGGCCCCGGCGAAAGCAAACATGCCGATATCGGCATTTCGCTGCCCGGAACCGGCGAAAGCCCGGCTGCACCGGTCTTCATCGATGGCGAAAAGGCTCTCACCCTGCGTGGTCCCAATATCGCCGCCGATTTTGAAGCGCTTGTGATCGATTACATCGAAAAGCGTTTTGGCCAGAAAGATGCGGCGGAGTAAAAACGACCGTGAAAAGGCCGGAATTCCACTGTCATACCTCCTGAACCTCTCGGAGCATCAAAACACATGATCAAAAAAATCGCGATCGTCGCCCTTTGCGGCACCTATCTTTCCGCCTGCACCACCACCGATCCCTATACGGGCGAGCAGAAGATGTCGAACACCGCCGGCGGTGCCGGTATCGGCGCTGTTGTTGGTGCTCTCGGTGGTCTGGCTGTCGGCGGTTCGCCGGTTGGTCGCCGTAACGCCGCGCTTATCGGTGCGGGTATCGGTGCTCTCGCTGGCGGCGCGATCGGTAACTACATGGACGGGCAGGAAGCCGAGCTTCGCGCCCAGCTTCAGGGAACCGGCGTTTCGGTGACCCGCCGTGGCGACAGCATCGTTCTCAACATGCCGTCCAACATCACCTTTGCCACGGATCAGGACCAGGTCATTCCGCCGTTCTACCAGACGCTCGATTCCGTCGCCATCGTGCTGAACAAGTTCAATCGCACGCTGATCGATATTAACGGCCACACCGATTCCACCGGCAGCCTGCAGCATAACCAGGCGCTCTCCGAGCGTCGTGCGGCCTCTGTTGCCAATTATCTCGGTGCTCGCGGCGTCGACCAGCGCCGTATTTCGACGCTCGGTTACGGCCCGTCCCAGCCGATCGCCTCGAATGCTACGTCGGACGGCCGTGCCCAGAACCGCCGCGTCGAAGTGCTGATTTCGCCGCTCAAGGGCTGATGGGATGATGAAAAGCTGAGCGGTTCCGCTCAGCTTTTCCGTTCGGCGATGAATCTTGCGGCCGCGATGAGAATCGCGGCCTTTTCGCCATAAGGGGTCAGGAGTTCGCTGGCCTCGGCCACCTGTTCCTGCAGTTTGCTGCGTGCCCAGTCTTCGCCGCGCAAAGCCACCAGCGTGCCCTTGCCGCGTGCGGCATCCTTGCCGGTCGCCTTGCCCATGGTGGCGGCATCGGCGGTCAGATCAAGAAGATCGTCGGCAAGCTGGAAGGCGAGGCCGATCTTTTCGCCAAAGAGACGCAGTCGCTGCCTTTCGGATTGATCGCTGCCGGCAATGATCGCGCCGGCCTCGCAGGCGAAACGCAGCAAGGCGCCGGTTTTCATAGCCTGCAATGTAATAATGCCGTCCTCATCAGGCGCTTTCTTTTCGGCAGCAAGGTCAAGGGCCTGCCCGCCAGCCATGCCGCCAATACCGGCGGCGCGGGCGAGCGAAAGAACGAGTGCGGCCTTGCGCTCGGCCGCGAGCGGATTTTCATCCGAGGCTATGATGTCGAAAGCAAGCGTCAGCAGGCTGTCACCGGCGAGGATGGCGGTTGCCTCGTCGAATTTGCGGTGCACGGTCGGCTGGCCGCGGCGCAGGTCGTCGTCGTCCATGGCCGGCAGATCGTCATGGACAAGCGAATAACAATGCAGGCATTCGAGCGCCGCGCCGACATAAAGGGCGGCTTCGGCATCTCCGCCGAGAAGCGCGACACTTTCGATGACGAGAAAAGGCCGCAGGCGTTTGCCGCCGTTCAGCACGCCATGGCGCATGGCCTCGAGCAGGTTTTGCGGGCGTGTGATCTCATCCGCGCGTGCCTTGCCGGAAAGCAGTTGGCCAAGCAGCGCTTCGGTTTTTGCCGCGTTTTCGCGTAGCCTTGTTTCGAAATTCGTCATCTGAGCGTCCATGCCGCGCTCTTTGGCATGCCGCGCGAATGCAGGCAAACCTTTTCGTGATTCCAGCGCCGCAACAGTGTGACCGGACTCGCCTTGAAGGCGGCAATGGACTATGAAAGGCTTAAATTGGTGCGGGGCTTTGACGAATATTGAGCAGTACGCCTGAAAGCGACGCAGATTACGCCGTGCTGGCGGAAGACCGGAGCAGTCCGAAGGTGGATTTTCGCACGTTGGCAAAGCGCATCATCATGACCTTGCTGGCCTTGCTGATCCTGCCCTATCTGCTGATCCCGGTTTATGCGTTGCCGTTCATCCGGCCTGTTTCAACGCTGATGCTTGCCGATTTGGTGACCCTGCAGGGTTATGACAGGCGCTGGGTGCCGCTCGAGGATATTTCGCCGCGCCTCGTGCAATCCGTAATGATGTCCGAGGATGGGCAATTCTGTTTCCACGGCGGCGTCGACTGGAACCAGATGCAGTCCGTGGTCAGCAATGCACTCGACGGGGCCTCCACCCGTGGCGCAAGCACCATTCCGATGCAGACGGCGAAGAACCTGTTTTTATGGAACGGCCGCTCTTTCCTGCGCAAAGGGCTGGAATTGCCGCTGGCAATAGCGGCTGATTTCGTCTGGTCGAAAAAGCGGATGATGGAGATTTATCTCAACGTTGCCGAATGGGGGCCAGGCATTTACGGCATCGAGGCGGCGGCCCAGCATCATTTCAAGATACCGGCTGCCAAGCTCAGCTCCCGTCAGGCGGCGCTTTTGGCCGTCTCCCTGCCCAATCCCATCGACCGCGTCGCGAGCAAACCCGGGCGCGGCCTGCAACGGCTGGCCGGCCTTATCGAGCGCCGTGCCCGTGCCTCGGGCAGCTATGTCGGCTGTGTGCTGGACTGATCCCGGCCCTCTGCTTCTCAGCCCTTCGTGAAGATATAATCGGTTTCCTGACGCAGGGTTTCGCCCGGCCGCAGGATCGCATGCGGAAAATCCGGGTGATTGACGGCGTCAGGCCAAATCTGCGTTTCCAGGCAGAAACCGGCAAAGGGGCCGTAATGGCGGCCATCGAGGCCCGGAACGGGGACATCCAGCTTGAAGGCCGAGTAGAGCTGCACGCCGGGTTCGGTGGTGTGAACCTCAAGCGCGATATCGGAGGCGGGCGAATAGGCGCGGGCGACCTTGCGCTTGGCGCGACGCTCGGGCGAGAGGCAGAAATTGTGGTCGTAGAGAACCTGTTCGCCATTCTCCTTGCGCCGCATCGGCGTTGTGTGGCGCAGGTCGAAGACGGTGCCTTCGACGGAGCGGATTTCGCCGGTCGGTATCTGCTGTTCGTTTGTCGGCAGGTAAAAGTCAGCGGCGATGCTGATCTCATGACCAAGCGCGGTATCCGCGCCATCGAGATTGAAATAGGAGTGCTGGCAGACATTGGCGATGGTTGGCTGATCCGTCACCGTTTCATAAACCACCGAAAGCACGCCGCCATCGCGGATCGTATAGGTGGCCGTGACCGTGCAGTTGCCGGGATAACCGGCGCGGCCATCGGGATCGATGATCTGCAGGACGGCATGGCTTTCGCCATGTTCCATCAGCATCCAGTTGCGCTTGCCCATGCCATCGCTGCCGCCATGCAGATGGGTTACGCCCTTTTCGTTCAGCTCCAGCTGGTATTCGTGCCCGTCGATGGCGAACCTGCCATTGCCGACGCGATTGGCGTTGCGGCCCGGCGTGGCGCCGAAATAGGAGGAATATTTGTAATCCTCGAACTTGTCGAAGCCGAGAACGAGTGGCGGCTGGTGGCCGTCAAGGCGCAGATCCTGAATGACAGCGCCCCAGGTGATAACCTTCGCCGTCAAACCGTCTTTCGAGATGGTGACGCGTTCGACCTTTTCACCGGTTGCCGTGAAACCGAAATCTTCCCGTGCCGCGCCGTCGCTCATCTCGTCATTCTCCCTAGTGTCGCGAATTGCCGGGCGGACGTTGCGTCATTTTCCGGCAATTCGCAATCCCGCAATTCAAAGCATGTCTCCCAAAAGTGTCCTGCGGTTTTGGGACAAAGACATGCTTAAAACAAAGACGAAAGCGCGTCGTATGCGTTTGGCCAAACGCGACGCGCTTTACGCGGCCAGTTTGCCTATGGCTTGGAGATCATAGGGCGTCGTCTGGTATATCTCGTTGATCCAGTTTCCGAAAAACAGATGGGCATGGCTGCGCCAGCGGTTGAGCGGAGCGAGTTCCGGGTCGTTATGCGGAAAATAATCATGCGGCAGCTTGATGGGCACGCCGGAATTCACGTCGCGGAAATATTCGTCGGAAAGAGAGGTCGAATCATATTCGACATGATTGAACATGTAGAGCCGGTTGCCTGCCTTCTCATGCACAAGACACACGCCCATTTCCTCTGATTCCATCAGGATTTCGAGTTCGGGGTTTTTCTCGATATCGGCGCGGCGCACTTCCGTCCAGCGCGAGACCGGAACCTGAAAGTCATCCGAAAAGCCGTTGAGGTAAATCGATGAGGGGCAGAGATTGCGGTGGCGATAAACGCCGAAAGCCTTCTCCTTCAGCTCGTATTTCGGCACGCCGTGGAAATGGTAGATGGCGGCCATAGCGCCCCAGCAGACATTCAGGGTCGAATGGACGTTGGTCTGCGTCCATTCGAAAATTTGCTGCATCTCGTTCCAGTAGGTCACATCTTCATAGTCCAGTAGCTCGATTGGTGCGCCGGTGATGATGAAGCCATCGAACTTGCGGTGGCGCACTTCTTCCCACGTTTCATAGAAGGAGAGGAGATGCTCTTCCGGCGTGTTCTTGGCGCGATGACCGCCGATGCGGATCAGCGACAATTCCACCTGCAGCGGCGAGGCGCCAACGAGGCGGGCCATCTGGATTTCCGTCTTGATCTTGTTCGGCATGAGGTTGAGAAGCCCGATCTGGAGCGGGCGGATATCCTGCCGGATGGCCGCCGTTTCGGTCATGACCCGCACACCCTCATGAACGAGGGTCTCAAAGGCGGGAAGCGTATCGGGAATCTTGATCGGCATGTCGAACTCTCTTTTCCGGATCACGTAAAGAACGTTGCGAAAACAAAAAAACCGGCAGCGAAATCGCGGCCGGTCCCAGGAAATTGCCCTTTTCCTCGACCCTTTAGCGACTTCTTTAAAGTGGCTGCAAGCCGGTCGGCAAATCACCACTGAGGCGTTTCATAATCCCGAAGTCGGCGAAAATCAATATAGGCTGATTTCATCGGGGTTTCGGCTTTCCATTTTCGGCCGAGGTGCGGTAAGGCAGGGCATGAACAAAGAGCGCTTCACCATTCTGCTTGGCGGCGATGTCGCGGTGACCGACCGCCTGAAACAGGCGGTCGGCAATAGCCGCGTGATTGCGGCCGATGGCGGCATGCGCCATGCCGCGCCGCTTGGTCTCACACCTGAACTGTGGGTCGGGGATTTCGATTCCGCCAGCCAAGAGCTGCTCGATGCCTGGCCGGATGTGACGCGACAACCCTATCCGGCCGCAAAGGCAGTGACGGATGGTGAGATCGCGGTCTCCGAGGCACTTTCTCGCGGCGCGCGTTCGTTGCTGCTGGTGGGCGCGCTCGGCGGCGCGCGAAGCGACCATGCGCTTCAGCACCTTCTTTATGCCGTAGCGCTTGCAGAGCGCGGTTTCGAGGTGACGCTGACCTCCGGTGAGGAAGAGGCGAAGCCGCTGCTTGCCGGTTCGCTCACCATCGATTTGCCGGCCGGATCGTTATTTTCCGTCGCCGGCTTTACCGCCCTGGAGGGGCTCGACATCGGCAATGTGCGTTATCCGCTTGATGATTTCGCGCTTGCTTTCGGTTCCTCCCGCACTATTTCCAATGTCGCGAATGGCGGCCTTGTGCATTTCTCGCTGAAAAGCGGCAAAGCCATCGTGCTCGCCCGCCCCTATGATCTGACCGGAGCCTGACGCCTTGGCACCCCCAATTCTGAAACTCGACGATATCAAGCTGACCTTCGGCGTGACCCCGCTGCTCGACGGCGCCAACCTCCAGGTGGAGCCCGGGGACCGCATCTGCCTCGTCGGACGCAATGGCTCTGGCAAATCCACGCTGATGAAGATCGCTGCCGGCCTGGTTGAGGCACAATCGGGCGAGGTTTTCCGGCATCCTGCCGCCACCATTCGTTACCTGGAGCAGGCGCCGGATTTTGCCGGTTACGACACCATTCAGGCCTATGCGGAAGCGGGGCTCGGACCGGGTGACGATCCCTATCGCGTGACCTATCTTCTCGAGCATCTGGGTCTTACCGGGCAGGAAAATCCGGAAAGCCTTTCAGGCGGTGAAGCGCGCCGCGCGGCGCTTGCCCGCGTCATGGCGCCGGAACCCGATATTCTGATGCTGGACGAGCCCACCAACCATCTGGACCTGCCCACCATCGAATGGCTGGAAGGCGAACTGCAGCAGACGCGCAGTGCGCTGGTGCTGATCTCGCACGACCGGCGCTTTCTGGAGAAGGTCTCGACTTCCACGGTGTGGCTCGATCGCGGCCAGTCGCGCCGCCTCAATCGCGGCTTTGCCCATTTCGAGGAATGGCGCGACAAGGTGCTGGAAGAGGAAGAGCTTGAACAGCACAAGCTCGGCAAGGCCATCGAGCGCGAAGAACACTGGATGCGCTACGGCGTGACCGCAAGGCGCAAGCGTAACATGCGCCGCGTCGGCGAGCTTCAGGCCATGCGCGCGGAATATCGCGGCCACAAGGGGCCGCAGGGCTCCGTGCAGGCCACCGTCACGGAAGGGCGGGAATCCGGCAAGCTGGTCATCGAGGCGGATGCCATCACCAAGGCTTATGGTGAGCGCGCGATCGTCGCGCCATTTTCGCTTCGCGTGCATCGTGGTGACTGCATCGGTCTCGTCGGACCGAACGGTGCGGGCAAAACCACGCTTCTAAAGATGCTGACGGGCCAGCTTGAGCCCGATAGCGGCACGGTGAAGCTCGGCACCAATCTGGAGATCGCCACGCTCGACCAGAAGCGTGAGGATCTCAATCCCAACGAAACGCTCGCGCATTATCTAACCGACGGGCGTGGTGACAATCTTCTCGTCAATGGCGAAGTGAAGCATGTCACTGGTTACATGAAGGACTTCCTGTTCCAGCCGGAGCAGGCGCGCACGCCCATCCGCAATCTTTCCGGTGGGGAGCGCGCCCGTCTTATCCTGGCGCGCATTCTGGCCCGGCCGACCAATCTTCTGATCCTCGACGAACCGACCAACGATCTCGATATTGAAACGCTCGATCTGCTGCAGGAGATCGTCGCCGGTTTTTCCGGCACGGTCATTCTCGTCAGCCACGACCGTGATTTTCTGGACCGCACCGTCACCTCCACCATCGCACCGGCCAACCCCGATCAGCCGGATGGGCGCTGGATCGAATATGCGGGCGGCTATTCGGACATGATGGCGCAGCGCAAGGGTGCGGCCGAAGAAAAACGCAAGGCCGAAAGGCAGGAAAAGGCCAAGGCGGTATCTTCAGCTTCGACGCCGCAGGAGCCTGCAAAGGCCAAGGGCAAACTCTCCTTCAAGCAGAAATTCGCCCTCGAAAATCTGCCGAAGGAAATGGAAAAGGCTCAGGAAGAGATCGCAAAACGCGAACAGCGCATGGCTGACCCGGAACTTTTTGCCAAGGATCAGGCCACCTTCAACAAGCTGGCGCAGGAAATGGAAAAGCTGCGCGACAAGCTGGAGACCATGGAAGAGGAATGGCTGGAACTGGAAATGCTGCGCGAGGAACTGGAGAGCTGAAGCCAGACGCGCGCCCGTTCACCAGCTTTTCTTCGGCCTTTGACAGGTAAGCGGAATTGCCGTTCTATGACCGCGTTCGTTTGGAGGAGGTCTGAAAATGCGCATGATTTTCGTCAATCTGCCGGTCAAGAATATCGAGGCATCGAGAAGCTTCTTCACGGCCCTCGGTTTCAGCTTCAATCCGGAATATTCCGACGACCGGACGCTCTGCATGATCGTGGAGGAAAACATCTTCGTGATGCTTCTTCAGGAAGACCGTTTTCGCGATTTCATCAATGGCGATATCGCCGATGCCAAGAGCAGCACCGAGGTTCTGACCTGCCTTTCCGCCGGAAGCCGAGAGGAGATCGACCGGATGATCGCAACCGCGCTTGCGTCTGGCGGCGGCAGCTGGAAACCGGTTCAGGACCACGGTTTCATGTATGCCGGCAGCTTTCAGGATCCCGACGGGCACGTCTGGGAACTGGTGCATATGACGGAGCAGGGCTGATCTTCGGCCATCTTGCCAATCGGGGACGGCGGGACTAAACCATCATCTTGATCTAACGGGGTGTCTTCTGTGCTCGTGCGCAGAAGGCTGAGAGGCTTGCCAACCCGAAGAACCTGATCCGGTTCATACCGGCGGAGGGATTAGACGGCTTCAAGGCAGGCGGCTATTTCCCTTCTCGTTTTTGAGGAGATACCCGTGCGCCGTCGTCTTTTCCTGAATTCCGTCATTGCCGCCTCGCTGTTCCTGCCCGGTTTCGCCGTGGCTCAGGACAAGCCGGAACTGACCGTCTACACTTATGAAAGCTTCGTTTCCGAATGGGGTCCGGGTCCCAAGGTGAAGGAAGCCTTCGAGAAGGTCTGCGGCTGCACGGTCAATTTTGTGGGTGTCGCGGATGGCGTGGCGCTGCTCAACCGTCTGAAACTTGAGGGTAGCGGTTCCAAGGCGGATGTCGTTGTTGGTCTCGACACCAATCTTGTCGCGGAAGCCAAACAGACCGGCCTTTTTGACGCCAGCGGCATCGATGCATCGGCGGCCAAGGTGCCGGGCGGTTTTGCCGACGATGTTTTCGTGCCCTATGATTATGGGCATTTCGCTGTCATCTATGATACGCAGACGGTGAAAAACCCGCCGGCGAGCCTCAAGGAGCTGGTGGAAGGTGACCCTGCGCAGAAGATCGCCATTCAGGACCCGCGTACTTCCACGCCGGGGCTCGGCCTGCTTTTGTGGGTAAAATCGGTTTATGGCGACAAGGCGCCGGAAGCCTGGACAAAGCTCAGGAAGCGCATTCTCACCGTCACGCCGGGCTGGTCGGAATCCTATGGCCTGTTCACCAAGGGGGAGGTGCCGATGGTGCTCTCCTACACCACCTCGCCTGCCTATCACATGGTCGCCGAAAAGTCGGACCGTTATCAGGCCGCGGTCTTTTCCGAAGGGCATTACATCCAGATCGAAGTGTCTGGCCTTCTCAAAAATGCACCGCACAAGGAGCTGGCAAAGCAGTTCCTCGCTTTCACGCTGACCTCAGGTTTTCAGGATGCCATCCCGGAA
Source organism: Agrobacterium tumefaciens (assembly GCA_017744915.1). GTDB lineage: Bacteria > Pseudomonadota > Alphaproteobacteria > Rhizobiales > Rhizobiaceae > Agrobacterium > Agrobacterium tumefaciens_I. Next base: position 77,422 of record JAGIAH010000003.1, on the reverse strand, counting down.
AACAACTGGATGATGCCGGTCGCGGCAACCTCGACGCCCTTGCCCGAGGCATTTTCCAAACTCGTCGTGCCGCAGAAGACCTTCCTGATGGATCCGGAAGAAGTGGCGAAGAACCGCAAGGCGTGGATCGACGAATGGCTTGCCGCCATGAGCATGAACTGAGGAAGAGGCACGCCCGCGCATGATGCTGCGTCGCGATTATCGGCGGTCGATCATTTTCGGGACGGCGGCTTTTGCCGCCGTTTTCCTGTTCATGGCGCTCGCGGTTTTTGCGCTGCTGTCATTTGACGCTGGCGCATCCGCCGCCGGTATCATGGATGCCTATACGTTGCGCATCCTGCGCTTCACACTGTACCAGGCCACGCTCTCCACCCTTTTGTCCATCACTCTTGGCCTGCCCGTCGCTCTGGCGCTCGCCCGGCGGAAAGAGTTTCCGGGAAGGATCTGGATCATCCGGCTGATGGCGGTGCCAATGGGGCTGCCGGTGATCGTCGGCGCCTTCGGCATCATCACCATCTGGGGCAGGCAGGGTGTGCTGAACAGTGCCCTTGTTTTTGCCGGTGTGGATGAGCCTTTCAGCATTTATGGCCTTTCCGGCATTCTCATTGCTCACGTCTTCTTCAATCTGCCGCTTTGCGTGCGGCTGATGCTGGCGGGGCTGGAGCGTATTCCGGGGGAATATTGGCGCATGGCGGCAAGTCTCGGCATGGGGCCGGTTTCGGTTTTCCGTTTCATCGAATGGCCTGCGGTCTCGCGGCTCATTCCCGGCATTGCCGGGCTGGTTTTCATGCTGTGTGCCACCAGCTTCACGCTTGTGCTTCTTCTCGGCGGCGGGCCGGCGGCGACAACGCTGGAGGTGGCGATCTATCAGGCGCTGCGGTTCGATTTCGATCCGCAGCGGGCAATCGCGCTATCGGTTCTGCAGATCGTTCTCACCGCAGTCCTGCTTGGCCTCCTCGCCTTTCTGCCGTCACCGGAAGCGGAAATCTCTTCGCTTGGTCGCAGCATCCGCCGTTTCGACGGCAAAAGTACCGCTGCGCGCCTGTGGGACGGGGCGGCAATCGTTTTTGCCGTTTTCCTGATCGGGCTGCCGCTTGTCGCCATAGCGGTTTCGGGGCTGCAGGCCGATCTGCCGCGTCTGCTCACCGCGACGGTCTTCCTGCGCGCCGCGGCGACCAGTCTTGCAATCGCCATGCTGTCGGCAATTCTCGTCGTCCTCTGCTGCATGGCGATCATCGGCGCGCGTCAGGCTGTCAACTCCAGACGCAGGGTGGCCTGGCCTCTCCGCTTGCTTTCCGCAGTCCTTGGGGCGGGGTCGTCGCTGGTGCTGCTTGTGCCGCCCGTCGTGCTGGGAAGCGGATGGTTCCTGCTGCTGCGGGTGTTCGGTGATGTCAGCTTTTATGCGCCCGTTCTCGTGGCGCTCATCAATATGTTGATGGCCTTACCCCTTGCCATGCGGGTGATGGAGCCGGCTTTCGCCAGCCATTTCCTGCGCACTGGCCGGCTTTCCGCCAGTCTCGGGCTTCAGGGCCTGTCGCGGCTGCGGTTCGCCGATCTGCCGGTTCTGTGGCGGCCCGTGCTGATGGCGCTTTCCTTTGCCATGGCGCTGTCGCTCGGTGATCTCGGGGCGGTTGCGCTGTTCGGATCGGAAAGTTTCGTCACCTTGCCCTGGCTGGTTTATAGCAATATGGGCAGCTATCGCACCAATGATGCCGCCGGTTATGCCTTCCTCCTCGGCGTCGTTTGCCTGCTGCTTGCCGCAGGCGGTACTTCACGGCAATCCCCATCAGCAAGGGCTGGCATATGACAGGTGATGATTTTGCCGTTGAGCTGGACAAGATCAGGCTCCGGCTCGGAACGCAGGACTTCGATCTTGATTGCACCTTTCCGCAAGGTCAGGTGACTGCGGTTGTGGGTGCCTCCGGTTCAGGAAAATCGACGCTCCTCAATCTCGTTGCCGGTTTCGAGGCGCCGGATTTCGGCCGCGTGGTTATCGATGGACTGGACATGACGGCACGCGACCCTTCGGAAAGGCCGGTTTCATCGATCTTTCAGGACAATAATCTTTTTGCCCATCTCGATATTTTCACCAATGTCGCTCTCGGCGTCAGCCCCGGGCTGAAATTGCGAGCGGAAGACCGGCAGAGGATCGAGGTGGCGCTGGCGCGCGTCGGCCTTGCGGGTTTCGACAAGCGCCTGCCGGGCACACTTTCCGGCGGGGAAAGACAGAGGGCGGCGCTGGCGCGTGCGCTGGTGCGGAAAAAACCGGTCATGCTGCTCGACGAGCCCTTCGCCGCGCTCGATCCGGGATTGCGGGCGGGCATGGCCTCTTTGCTTCTCGACTTGCATGACGAAACAAAAAATACGGTGATTATTGTCACGCATCACCCCGATGACATAAGAAAGCTGGCGCAGCGGGTGGTTTTTCTTGAGCGCGGCCGCGTTGTCTATGCAGGCTCGACCGCAGATTTCTTCACCACACAAAATGTGAAGGCGGTCGACAGTTTTCTGAATGGCTGATCGCCTTATTTTCGACGCGCGCCGCTGGCAATCGCTTTAGATGACTTCAATGGCGCTAATTTGCACTTGCCAGTTTCAAGTTGTTGTCCGAGAAAAGATGGGAATTATTGCGTTCTTCAGGAATATTCCGGACTTGATGGATCGTTTTTACCGCTTTGGCATTCATCGCCCATTGGGGCGAATCTGTTATTCTGGTCTGCAATTAACGGATGATCAGGAACGTTAAGGGGCAGGCATAGAGAATGAAAAATAGCATGACTGCACAGCGGAGGCTCTTCTCCGGTTCAGGCCTTCGCCGTTCCGGCCGGCTTGCTGCGGCCTGGTCCGCGCTGACGGCGTCCGCCGTGTTGCTGTCATCGTGCCAGTCCCTCTTCAGCCCGGCCTACCAGTCCACATTGCGTCCTTCGGATAATCCCCAGACCGTGGAAGAGGTGCAGAAGAATGATCCGCGCGCCCAGATGGGTGCGCGCGAACATCCGCGCATCGTCGCAAGTTATGGCGGCGAATATCGTGACGCCAAGACGGAGCGGCTGGTCGCCCGCATTGCCGGCGCGCTGACGGCCGTCTCGGAAAATCCGCAGCAATCCTATCGCATCACCATTCTGAACTCCCCCGCCATCAATGCTTTCGCATTGCCCGGCGGATATCTCTACGTGACGCGCGGACTTCTGGCGCTTGCCAATGATGCTTCGGAAGTGGCGGCCGTGCTGTCGCACGAGATGGGCCATGTGACTGCAAACCACGGCATCGAACGCCAGCGCCGCGAAGAGGCCGAGGTGATTGCGAGCCGCGTAGTCGCCGAGGTGCTGTCGAGCGATCTCGCCGGCAAGCAGGCACTGGCCCGCGGCAAGCTGCGGCTTGCGGCCTTTTCCCGCCAACAGGAATTGCAGGCGGACGTGATCGGCGTTCGTATGCTGGGCGAGGCTGGCTACGATCCCTTCGCATCGCCGCGTTTTCTGGATTCCATGGCGGCCTATGCGCGGTTCTCCTCGGCTGATCCCGAAAACGATCAGAGCCTCGACTTCCTTTCCAGCCACCCCAATACGCCGCAGCGCATCGAACTGGCGCGCCGTCATGCCCGCGCCTTCGGCCAGGAAGGTCAGGTCGGGGATCGTGGCCGCGACTGGTTTCTGGATGGCATAGATGGCCTGCTTTATGGCGACAGCCCGCAGGAAGGTTACGTCCGCGGTCAGACATTCCTGCATGGAACGCTGGGTATCCGCTTCGATGTGCCGGAAGGTTTCGTCATCGACAACAAGGTGGAGGCCGTTCTGGCGACGGGGCCGGGCGACATGGCGATCCGTTTCGACGGCGTGGCCGATCCGAAACAGACGAGCCTTGCCAATTACCTGACCAGCGGCTGGGTTGCCGGCCTGTTGCCGGAAACAGTCAAAGAAACACAGATCAATGGTCTGGAAGCCGCGACAGCCCGCGCCAGCGCGGATAAATGGGATTTCGACGTGACCGTCATCCGTGTCGGGCAGCAGATTTTCCGGTTCCTGACGGCGGTGCCGAAGGGCAATACGCAGCTCGATTCCATCGCCAATATATTGCGCACCAGCTTCCGCAAGATGACGCCGCAGGAGATCGCCTCGCTGAAGCCGTTGAGAGTGCGGGTGGTGACGGTGAAGTCCGGTGAAACCGTGGCGACGATGGCGGCACGGATGATGGGAACCGACCGGAAGCTCGACATGTTCCGCATGATCAACGCGATGAGCGCCACGGCCACCATTCAGCCCGGTCAGCGGGTGAAGATCATTTCGGAATGAGCTGAGAAGCTTTTATTGGCCACTTGCCTTCGACAGATAGGCGTGAACGAGTGCGATCATTTCCCGCCTGACTTTGGGTGACTGTAATTCTCCACGGCGGGCGGCATTGTGAATGATGCCGTCGATGGCGTCTGATACGATCAGGGCCGCCGTTCTGCTTTCTGCCTTCGAACCGGCCATATGTGCCGCGATCGCTGCCGCATAGAGACCGAGATATTCCTGTTCGAAGGCGCTGTTCGGATCGTTCATTCCCTCGTGGCTCGGCGCGTCATCCAGAAGGACCTTGTGAAGGTCGGGATGGATGCTGTGGACCGCGATCATGCCGGTCACGAGTTCTTCCACGAATTTGGCAAGCGATTGCTGCCGTTCGGCAACGCGCTTCATCACCGAGAGGCAGTCCTCAAGGTGACGGTGGCGCACCGCTTCCACGATCGAAACCTTGTCCGGGAAATATTGATAAAGCGAGCCGATGCTGACACCAGCCGTTTCGGCCACCTTGTTCGTGGTGAAGCCTGCCCAGCCGTGATCGCTCAAAATGCGAGCCGCCGCGTGGATGACGGCATCGACCGTGGCCCTGGAGCGTTCCTGACGCGGCTCCTTGCGCATCTCGGTCTTCCGCTTGGCAATGCGAGTAGACAAGCCGTCCTCCATGGCGAAAATATAAACATAATGCTCACATTTTTCAGATGTAAAGGATATTGTCATGAGGGATTTGCTCAGGAGCTTGCTCGGCTATCACGCATGGGCGAACAGGGACTTGTTCGAGAAGCTGCAACATCTCGATCCCGATCGAAACGCATCCGACCGCCACACTGCCATTCGGCTGATCAATCACTATTACGTCGTCGCAAGGATTTTTTCGGGTCACCTCACCGGAACGGCACACGGTTTTCTCTCGGACAATACCGAGGCAACACCGCAACTGGGTGATCTTGCGAAGGATGTCGCCGCTCTTGATGGCTGGTATCTCGATTATATCGAGACAACATCGCCGGCGTCGCTCGGCGAATTCGTCGCCTTCACCTTTACGGATGGCGACAGGGGGTACATGTCCCGCGCAGAGATGATCTCACATATGGTCCTGCATGCCGGCATTCACAGGGGCGAGGTTGCGCGTATTTTGAGCCAGCTCGCCATCACGCCGCCCTGGGATACTTTTGCGGTATTTCTGCACGGGGCGCAGCCGCAGCGGCGTTTGCAAGGGGCGCAATAAAAAGCCACCCACCCCTGTGCGGGGCAGGTGGCTCGTCTTAAGCGGACTTCAGGCTCTTATTCCCACTCGCGCACGTCGACGAAATGACCGGCAATCGCCGCCGCTGCCGCCATGGCGGGGGAGACGAGGTGGGTGCGGCTCTTGTAACCCTGACGGCCCTCGAAATTGCGGTTCGAGGTCGAGGCGCAGCGTTCGCCGGGCTTCAGGCGGTCGTCATTCATGGCAAGGCACATGGAGCAGCCCGGTTCGCGCCACTCGAAACCGGCGTCGAGGAAAATCTTGTCCAGACCTTCCTTTTCCGCCTGTTCCTTCACGAGGCCGGAGCCGGGCACGATCATGGCCGAGACGGTGGGGGCCACCTTGCGGCCATCGACGATCTTCGCCGCCGCACGCAGATCCTCGATGCGGCCATTGGTGCAGGAGCCGATGAAGACGCGGTCGATGGCGATGTCGGTGATGCGCGTGCCGGGCTTCAGGCCCATATATTCAAGCGCGCGCCACTTGGAGGTGCGCTTGTTTTCTTCCGCGATATCGTCCGGATTGGGAACGATGCCCTGAACGGAGGTCACGTCTTCCGGTGACGAACCCCAGGAGACGATGGGCGGCAGGTTGGCCGCATCCAGCACCACGACCTTGTCGTAATGAGCGCCTTCATCGGATTTCAGCGTCTTCCAATAGGCTATGGCCTGTTCCAGCGTTTCGCCCTTCGGTGCGCGCGGCTTGTCCTTGATGTAGTCGAAGGTCGTCTCATCCGGTGCGATCAGACCGGCGCGGGCTCCGCCTTCGATGGTCATGTTGCAGACCGTCATGCGGCCTTCCATGGAGAGCGAACGGATTGCCTCGCCGGCAAATTCGATCACATGGCCGGTGCCGCCGGCGGTGCCGATCTCGCCGATAATGGCAAGGATGATATCCTTGGCCGTGACGCCTTCCGGAATCTTGCCGTCGACACGCACCAGCATGTTCTTGGCCTTTTTCTGGATCAGTGTCTGGGTGGCCAGAACATGTTCCACTTCCGAGGTGCCGATGCCATGGGCGAGTGCGCCGAAAGCACCGTGGGTGGAGGTGTGGCTGTCACCGCAGACGATGGTCATGCCGGGCAGGGTGAAGCCCTGTTCGGGGCCAACGATATGGACGATGCCCTGGCGCTTGTCGCGCTCGGAATAATATTCCACACCGAAATCCTTGGCGTTCTGCGCAAGCGCTTCCACCTGAATACGGCTTTCCTCGTTCTTGATGCCTTCCAGCCTGTCGGCGGTGGTCGGGACGTTATGGTCGACCACAGCCAGCGTGCGGGTCGGCGAATGGACCGGCCGGCCGGCCATGCGCAGACCTTCGAAGGCCTGTGGGCTCGTCACCTCGTGCACGAGGTGACGGTCGATGTAGAGAAGACAGGTTCCGTCCGGGTCACGATTGACGACGTGGTCGTCCCAGATCTTGTCATATAAGGTGCGGGGTGCGCTCATGGCTCTATGCCTTGTCATGAAAAAGGGTAATCGGGGTTCAAAAAGGCGGTGGACAGCGGGTGCTGTCAGGCGAGCCTAAGTCGGCTGGTGAGCGCCCCGGAAACGCGCGCAAAGAACCGTGCCGGCAGACGCTTATGGTCCTGCAGCACGTAAACATTCTGTGCGAGACATCCGAATTTAGATCCCATGGCAGCCTTCATAGCAGATCGCCGGTTTTACGGCAATATGGATGCGTATTGTCGGCAGAGCGGTTGATGGGCGGCTCTTATATGCGCTGCACCATGCTATTCCGACCGTGACTTGCCTGTTCTGCGGAGGTTCCGCCCATTGTCATGATGCGATGCAACTTGCGTATTTTGCGACGCACATATAGATGGGTTCCCTTATCATCTGCATTTCGACGAGAAATCGAAGGGAGGGAAAAGCATATGGTATCCGAAAAAGCCCTTATCTCGAAGATCACCTGGCGGCTGATGCCGTTTCTTGGCCTTCTCTATCTCATCGCTTATATCGACCGCCAGAATGTCAGCTATGCCAAGCTGCAGATGGTCGATGCGCTGAGCCTGAGCGAATATGCCTACGGTCTTGGCGCTTCGCTGTTCTTCATCGGTTACTTCATCTTCGAAGTTCCGAGCAACCTGTTCCTCAACCGTTTCGGCGCCAGCAAATGGTTCGCCCGCATTCTGGTTTCCTGGGGTGCCGTCACCATCGCGCTTGCCTATACGCAGAACGCCACGATGTTCTACATCCTGCGCTTCCTGCTCGGGCTTTGCGAGGCTGGCTTCTTCCCCGGCGTGCTGTTCTTGATGACGCTCTGGTTCCCGCGTGATTATCGCGGCCGCATGATCGGCCTGTTCATGATCTTCAGCGCGCTTGCCAATGCCATCGGCGCGCCGCTCGGCGGCATGCTGCTCGATCTCGACGGTTTCCTCGGTTATGCCGGCTGGGAATGGGTATTCCTGGCAACGGGTATTCCGGCTGTCATCGCCGGCGTCGCCACCTTCTTTTATCTGGATGATACGCCCGAAAAGGCGAAGTTCCTGACACAGGACGAGAAGGACTGGCTGAAGAATCGTCTGGCCGAAGAAAACAAGGGCATGGAAGATCATGCGGAAGACGGCTTCAAGGCGCTGACCAATCCGCGTGTCCTGTTCATGGCGCTTTGTTATGTCGGTTTTCCGCTGGCGGCCTACGGTCTCAGCTACTGGCTTCCGACGATTGTGAAGAGCTTCGGCGTTTCCAATACCGCCAATGGCTTCATCAACATCATCCCCTGGGTGATCGTCGCCATCGCCCTGTTCGTCGTGCCTTTGGCTGCCGATAAGGCAAAGAACAAGACGCCCTATATCGTTGGTCCTGCCTTCGTTGGCGCCTTCTGCCTGCTGATGTCGGCGCTGCTCAGCGATCCCGTCTTGCAGTTTGCCTTCCTGTGCGTTGCCGCTGCGGGTATCTTTGCCGGCCAGCCGGTATTCTGGAGCCTGCCTGGCCGCTTCCTCAAGGGTGCGGGTGCGGCTGCCGGCATTGCCGCCATCAATTCCGTCGGCAATCTGGGTGGCTTCGTGGCGCAGAATGTCGTGCCCTGGATCAAGGATCAGACCGGCAGCACCATCGCGCCGATGTTCTTCCTCGCCCTGTGCCTGGCGCTTGCGGGCGTGCTGGTCATCATCGCCACGCGTAAAATGGGGAGCCAGGCCAAGATGGCCTGACCTCGAAGAAAGCGACAGCCGTAAATTACGGCTCTCATACATATAAAAGTCGTGGCCCGGATATGTTCGGGCCACGACTATTTTAAGCACTGTTGTTATGCGATCCCTTTGAGGGAATTATGCGGTGAACCAGTCGCTACCGGTCAGGTGAACGCCGGAAAGAACGATTTTCTCGCCCTTGTGCTCGCCAGTGACGTTGTAGGTAAGGATGGTGTCGCTATCGCTCGTCGATACTGCCCAGTTATCGATCACCGTACCGACCAGCTTGAGCTTATCCTTGACGACGTCAAAGCCTTCAATGCTGTCGGTGGCAAGGCTCTTGGCCATGTCGCCGAGATTGAAGACGAAAGTGTCGGCGCCACCGCTTGCCTTGATGTTGTCGATGCCCTTGCCGCCGGTTACCAGCGAGGAAGCAAGGTTCACACCGCTCAGGTCGATCGTATCGTTGCCGGCACCGGCATCGATCTTGACGGTGGTGAAGCTGCCGTCGGTGACGCCAGCGCCGCCGTTCACAGCCTGGGCGCTGACAATACCGCCCGTACCTCCGGCGGAAGTGTCGTTGAACGCCTTGCCTGCCTTGAAAGTGATGGTGTCGTTGCCGGCACCGGTATCGACGTTGAAGGCATTTACCCAGAACTTCTCGTTCGAAACGAGGGAGACGGTGACCGTGTCGTTGCCCGAGCCCGTGGAAATATTGCCACGCTTGGCGTTGAGAACTTCAACGTTGGAGGAACCCGTGCCGCCGAGGTGAACGTCGACGTGAACGAAATCCTTGAACGAAAGGTTTTCGGATGTGTTGGATTTGGCGAGGACGTTTTTCACGGAGTTCCACGCCGTCACGACGTCGAAATTGAAGCTGTTGGTATCGGCATTGTATCCGACAGCGACCTTGGCGGCCGGGTTGTCGACCTGAACGATGCCGGTATTGAGCGAGGAGCCGTTCTTGGTCTGCGTCGTCGCTTCATCGAGGAGTTTGTATGTTTCCTGATCGACCGGATTGGTGAGCGAAGCGACCGTGTAAGCGCCGCCGTTACCGAAAGTTACCGTCAATGCCATGTTACTCTCCCATAAATTTTTGAGAATGAATTGAAGTGAAAATGTGCTTTTGGATAAATGTGCATGCAATTTCTAATCCATAAAAATTCATAGTACAATATATTAATTCGTTTTTTATAAAAATTGATAATAATAATATTTATGGAAATTTTTACTGGATAACGCGTTTTTGGTGATGAATTATTCCTGAACGAATGTCTTTCTAAGTCTATCCTGGAATGGCTTCACAAAATAAGAAAGAACACTCCTTTCGCTGGTCTGTATGAATACTTCAGCGGGCATGCCGGGGTACAACCGCCCACCTGGCAGATGAGACATGCCGGTCTTGTCGGGTTTGATGCGCAGCGCGTAATAGGATGCGCCAGTTCGGGGATCTGCCTGCAGATCGGGGGCAATGACAGCAACTTCCGCGCTCAAATCCGGCGTCGTGCTTTGATTGAATGCCGTGAAGCGAACGGTAACCGGCTGCCCGACGTAAATCTGATCGATGTCGCGCGGGGTTATATTGGCTTCGATGGCAAGCTCATCCTGCTCCGGCACGACCAGCATCAGCACTTCACCCGGTTGGATGACGCCATTTATGTTGTGCACTGAAAGCTGGTAGATGCGACCGGAAATCGGCGAGCGGATATCGAGGCGGTCCAGCTGGTCGCGCGTTGCCGCAAGCCGTTCTTCGTATTCTGCGACCGTTGCCTCGATCGCGGTCAGATCTTTCGTGACTTCCGATTTGCGGTCTTCGTCGAGCTGAAGCAATTGCAGATCCAGTTCGCTCAGCTTGCCCACCGTCTGCGCGCGAGCCGCCATATATTGGCCCTGCTGGCCCTCGAGATTGGAAAGCTGGCGCTTGAGGAGATTGAGGCGCTGAAGCGTGACGAGCCCTTTTTTGAAGAGCTCATCGGTCTTGGAAACATCGTCCTTTACAATGGCAAGCTCATTTCCCGTCGCCTCCACCTGCACCTCGAGACCCCGCGCCTCGTCGGCCAGCTGATCCTTGCGTGTTCCGAGCTGCTTTTTCATCCCGACCAACGCGTTACGACGGCTGCTGAAAAGGTTCTGCTCACTGTCGATGAAGGTCTTGGCGGCCTTAGAAGTCGTCAGCGCCGCCAGGTCTTCCTGCACGGTGAAAGAGGGTTCCTCGGCAATCTCCGCACGCAGGCGCGCCCGGCGCGAATAGAGTTGCGCGAGCGTGTTTTCAACGATGGAGAGGTTTGCCTGAACGATCGTGCTGCTCAGCCGCACCACGACCTGGCCCGCCTCGACCCTGTCGCCTTCGGCGACATCGATTTCGCTGACGATCCCGCCGGAAAGATGCTGGATCTTTTTGGAGTTGCCCTCAACCACAACCCGGCCCGTAGCCACCACGGCGCCCGCAAGCTTCGCGAGAGCCGCCCAGCCACCCAATCCGACCAGAAGGCCGAGGGCAAGAACGATCACCGCCGCCGAGTGCCTGACGATGGACGGATTTGTCATACCGGCTTTTTCCGCCTCAGCCATTTTCGCTCACCCGGTTTTCGATCTTGCGTGTTTCTTCCCCTTCCGGCACCTGGCGGATATTCTGTCGCAGAATTTGCGCAAGTACCTCTTCCTTGGTGCCGAAGCGCAGCATCCGGCCATTGCTCATCACCATCACCAGATTGATGCTTTCGATGGCGCTGGGGCGATGGGCAATGACGACGACGATGCCGCCCCGCGCCCTGATATCGCCAATGGCAGTGCGCAGGGCCGCTTCGCCTTCGCTGTCCAGATTGGAGTTCGGTTCGTCGAGAAGAACGAAGAAGGGCTCGCCGAACAGCGCGCGTGCCAGGCCGATGCGCTGTTTTTGCCCACCCGACAAAGCCTCGCCGCGATCGCCTATGTGGGTGTCGTAGCCATTGGGCAGGTTCAGGATCAGCTCATGCACCTGAGCGGCCTTGGCGGCGGCGACGATCGATTCCGCGGTCGCATCACGGTCGAAGCGGGCGATATTCTGCGCCACTGTTCCCGGCATTAGCTCCACCTGCTGGGGCATGTAGCCGATGGATTTGCCGAGAAACTCGAAATCCCACTGGTTCAGTGCCGCCCCATCGAAGCGGACGGAGCCGCGTTCATAGGGCCAGATGCCGGCTATCAAACGTGCCAGCGTGGATTTGCCGGATGCGCTCGGGCCAATGATGCCGAGACCATCGCCCGCATTCAGCGTGAAGGAGATATCGGCCACGGTATCGCGCGCACCATTGGGCGGGCCACCGGTGACGCGATCGACGGCAACGGTATATTGCGGACGCGGCAGGGAGAGAGGCGGTGCCGGTTCAGGCACCAGTTCAAGGAATTCGTTGACGCGTTTCCACCCCTGCCGGGCAGTCATGAAACTGCGCCAGTTTGCAATCGCATGTTCGACGGGGCCAAGCGCCTTTGCCGAGAGGATCGAGCCGGCAATGATGCTGCCCGCCGATGCGTGGCCGTCGATCACCAGCACGGCGCCAAGCGCCATGACACCGGATTGCAGCAACAGGCGGAATGTTCGGGATATTGCGCCAAGCATGCCGGTCGTATCGGATGTCGACAGGGTGATGGCGCGATAGCCGGAATGCAGCTCATCCCACATCGAGGTCACCGCTCCCATCATGCCCATGGTCCTGATGGATTCGATGTTGCGCTGGCTGCTGCCGACAAGCGCGTTTCTGTGTCCCCGCACGGTATAGGCCTGCTTTGTCGCTCTTTCGGTCAGCCAATTGGTCAGCAGCGTCAGCACGACAAGGACCACGGCACCGGCGAGCACGGCAAAGCCGATCCACGGATGCAGGGCAAAACAGATCACGAGATAGACCGGCAGCCAGGGAATATCGAAAAAGGCCGCCGGTCCCGGCCCGGAGAGAAACTGACGAATCTGGTCGAGATCGCCGATAATCTGCAAGCCATCGACTTTGGCGGAAGCGATGAGCGGCGTGCTGATCGACGCCCGGAAAAGCTTCCGATTGAGCGCGTCGTCCATATTGTCGGAGATGCGCGCCAATATCCGGCCTCGCAATGCATCGAACCCCGTAAGAAACGCGTAGAGAACGACAAGCAGAACGACCAACGCCACAAGAGATGGAATGCTCTTGCTGGGCAGAATCCGGTCGTAAACTTCCAGCATGAAAAGTGAGCCGGAAAGATTGAGAACGTTCATCAACGCGCTGGCGAGGCCAACGGCGAAAAAGGCAGACTTATTTCTTGTTAAAAAAGAATTAAAGAAAAACATAATAACACCTAAAACAGCAAGAAAATTGCACAATAAAAGGAATTAGGCAATGCTATTCGAGGAAGGGCTAAAACACCCGCACGAAAAATTTAAGTAAGTATCCGTTATCTTGTTGGAATTTACCGCATCCTCCCATGAAAAAAGACTGAAGGACGTGCGGCCGACGGGAAGGATGGCGGCTTTTCTTTCGGTTTTCTGGCCTATCGCCCGTCGCGCATAGTTCAGGTCAGGTATCGAATTCCCAATCTGTGGGCTGCGACTTCCGATTGGCAGTCAGGCACCACAAAAAAGGCGACCCGAAGGTCGCCTTTCGTGCATCCATCGAAATGGAATCTTATTCCGCCGTGGCTTCTGCAGCCTTTGCTGCTTCTTCCGCTGCCTTGGCTTCTGCGGCTTCGGCTGCTGCCTTTTCGGCGGCGAGAGCCTGTGCTGCTGCTACCTTTTCAGCTTCCAGACGTGCCTTTTCTTCGGCAGCTGCCTGGCGCTCGGATTCGTTCAGCTTGCGTGCGCGCGTACCGGTGTTTTCAACGATACGGGCAGCCTTGCCGCGACGGTCGCGCAGGTAGTAAAGCTTCGCGCGGCGAACCTTACCACGGCGAACGATTTCAACGCCTTCGACCAGCGGGGAGTAGATCGGGAATACGCGCTCGACGCCTTCGCCGTAGGAGATCTTGCGAACGGTGAAGCTTTCGGAAAGGCCACCGCCAGAACGGGCGATGCAAACGCCTTCGTAAGCCTGAACGCGGGTACGGTTACCTTCCGTCACGCGCACGTTGACGCGCAGCGTATCGCCCGGAGAAAAGTCCGGCAGGGTGCGCTTTGCTTCGATCTTGGCAGCCTGTTCGGCTTCCAGCTGCTGAATGATATTGGTCATGTTAACCTCTGATTTCTTCTGAAATAGCCAGAGCGCTCAACGGTTCGCCTGTCGGTCAATGCCTTCAGACCATGCCTTGCGGCAGGAGCGGGTTCGCCATTCTTTGCTTGCGGTTAAAGGGGTAAACCCCAATTCCACGCGGGCACATACACGAGGATGCGCTGTTTGTCATCCCTTTCATGACAATATTTTATCAATTACGTGCTGCATCACGGTGATTGCGAAGGCGCGTCTGCCCGGTTATGGCATGGGAACCTTGGGAGGGGCCATGTCTATATTTATCATTCTCATGCTGTTTGCGACCGGTTTTCTGTCGGGTGTCGTCAATGCGATCGCCGGTGGCGGCACCTTCCTCACCTTCGGAGCGATGACGCTTGCCGGCCTTCCACCCATCGTCGCCAACGCCACGTCGGCGATCGTGCAGTTTCCGGGCTATATCACTTCCGTTATCGCCTACGGGCCGGAAATCCGCGCACATTGGCGCGAGGCGGTCTCGCTGTCTGTCGTCTCCATTGTCGGCGGGCTTGCCGGGTCGCTGCTTCTGCTGTCGCTCGACAATCCCTCTTTCCGTCAGCTGGTGCCATGGCTGCTTCTGGCCGCTACCGCTGTTTTCGCCGCCGGCCCATGGCTGCGACCAAAGGCGAGCGCGGAACGTTCACCCGGCAATCTGCCGAGCCTCGTTTTTCAGGGGCTCGCCTCCATCTATGGCGGTTTTTTCGGAGCGGGCATGGGCATCATGATGCTGGCCATCCTCGGAATAACCTCGGGCGGCAGCTATCATCATCTGAACGCGCTGAAGAACCTGCTGTCGGTGGTGATTGCCGTCATAGCCATCACGATCTTTGTCAGCGGCGGGGTCGTGTCCTGGTGGGCCGCCCTCATCATGTTCCCGGCGGCGGCACTTGGCGGCTATGTGGGCGTGCACACGGCAAGGCGGGTGCCGCAATGGATCATCCGCTGGCTGGTCATTGCGGTCGGGCTGGTGCTGACGGCCTATTATTTCGTCTCGGTCTGAGTACTTTCCAGCAGATCGGGCCGTCTTTCCTTCGTCAACGCCAGCGCCTGTTCGTGCCGCCATTTATCGATGGCGGCATGGTTGCCGGAGGTGAGGATGGCGGGAATATCGCGGCCTTCCCAGAGCTGCGGGCGGGTATAATGCGGATGTTCCAGCAACCCACCCTCGAAGCTTTCATGCACGCCGGAAAGATCGTTGCCCATGACGCCCGGCAGGATGCGGACGACGGCATCCAGAAGCGTCAGCGCCGCCGGCTCTCCACCGGAGAGGATGTAGTCGCCAATCGACACTTCCTCCAGTCCACGCGCCTCGATGACGCGCTGGTCGACACCTTCGAAACGGCCGCAGACGATGATCGCGCCTTCGCCGGCCGCCAGTTCCCGCACGCGGGTCTGAGACAGGGGTTTGCCGCGCGGGCTCATCAGCAGCCGTGGCCGGGTGTCGCCATTTGAAACATGATCGATGGCCGTAGCCAGAACATCGGGCTTCAGCACCATGCCGGCACCGCCGCCTGCCGGCGTGTCATCGACGCTTCTGTGCCTGTCGGTGGCGAATTCGCGGATCTGCACGGCATCCAGAGACCATTGCCCCCGCTCCAGCGCCTTGCCGGCCAGCGAATATTGGAGATGCCCCGGAAACATTTCCGGGTAGAGCGTCAGCACGGTCGCCTTGAAGGTCATGGATTATTTCTTGCCGAACGGCGGTACGCCGGTTTCGTTCTTGTCGTCAGGATTGTCGATCAGGCCGGCGGCCATGGGGTCGATGAGAATGCGTCCCGCTTCCAGATCGATCTCAAGCACGGCCGCTTCTGAAAATGGAATAAGGGCGGGCCGGCGGCCGGCGCCTTTCAGTTCCAGCAGATCGCCGGCACCGAAATCATAGACGGCGCTGACGGCACCATAGCTTTTTCCCTCGGCGTCAACCGCTTCCAGCCCTTCGAGATCGGCATAATAGAATTCGTCGTCATCGAGCTCGTCATCCGGCAGATTGTCGCGTTCGACGAAGAGTTCCAGCCCGTTCAGGCTTTCGGCCGCGTTGCGGTCGTTGATGCCACGGAAGCGGACGACGACGACATTCTTGCCCTCGCGCAGTTCCAGAATCTCGAAGACGCGGCCATCGGCGGTGACCAGATTGCCGTAATCGCCAAGCGCCAGAGGGTCGGCCGTATAGGTGCTGACACGGACTTCGCCGCGCAGGCCCTGCGCGCCGCCGATCTTTGCCATGAGTACCGGGTTTTCCAGCTTTGCCATCGGGCCGTCCGTCTTCTGGTGTTGGTTGCGTCAGCTTTAAGGTTTGTTGACGCCAAAATAAACAAAAAACGGGCGGCATGGAAAACCACGCCACCCGTTCTTCAAAAGTTTCCGTGCAGATTATTCTGCAGCAGAGGCTTCCGCAGCAGCAGCGGCTGCATCTTCAGCCTTCTGCTTCTTTTCAGCAACGCGCTCCAGAGCGCGCTTGCCCGGCTTTGCCTTTTCCGGGTTGCTGCGAGCGGCGCGCTCGGCAAGGCCGGCTTCGGCGAGGAAGCGCAGAACGCGGTCGGTCGGCTGCGCGCCCTTGGCGATCCATTCCTTGATGAGGTCAGCCTTCAGCTCAACGCGCTGCGGGTTGTCCTTGGCAAGCATCGGGTTCCAGGAACCGACCTTCTCGAGGAAACGGCCGTCGCGGGGCGAGCGGGCGTCAGCAACGACGATCTGGTAGTACGGGCGCTTCTTGGAACCACCGCGTGCGAGACGAATTTTCAGTGCCATGTCATTTACTCCTTAGGATGGCTTGTCCGCCGTTCAGGCGGTCTTTTCATTACCGCCATGTTCAGCGGCTATTGCTTCATGATGCCGGATGACTTCCTTGATGACGAAGTTCAGGAACTTCTCGGCGAAATCCGGGTCCAGATTGGCGTCCTTCGCCAGACGGCGAAGGCGTTCGATCTGGTATTCCTCGCGCGCCGGGTCGGCCGGCGGCAAACTGTATTTTGCCTTCAATACGCCCACCGCCTTGGTGCAGCGGAAACGTTCGGCAAGAATGTGAACCAGTGCGGCATCGATATTGTCGATCGACTGGCGGTATTCGGAAAGCTGGGCTTTCACCTCTGCATTGTTCATCGGCGTCGACCTCACTTCTTTTTCGGGAAACCGGGCAGGCCCGGCATGCCACCAAGACCCGGCAGCTTTGCCCCACCGAGACCGGGCAGCCCGCCCGGCAGGCCGCCAAGACCTGGCATTGCGCCCGGCTTGCCGAGGCCGGCGGCTTCAGCCTGTTTCTGGAGCGCCTCAAGCTGCTTCGGATCAATGTTCGACAGGTCAGGCATGCCGCCGCCCATCATGCCACCGAGGCCCATCTTGCCGGCAAGGCCGCCCATCATCTGTTTCATGATGCCGCCTTTGCCCTTGCCGCCCATGGCCTTCATCATGTCGGCCATGCCGCGATGCATTTTCAGGAGCTTGTTGATTTCGGCGGCATCGGTGCCGGAACCGGCGGCGATGCGCTTCTTGCGGCTGTGCTTCAGAATATCCGGATTGGCGCGTTCCGCCTTGGTCATGGAGGAGATGATGGCAATCTGACGGTCGAACATCTTGTCGTTCATACCGGCCGACGCCATCTTGTCCTTCATGCCGGCCATGCCGGGCATAAGCCCCATGATGCCGCCCATGCCGCCCATCTTCTTCATCTGGCCAAGCTGGTCGGCCAGATCGTTGAGGTCGAACTTGCCCTTGGCCATTTTCTCGGCCATGGCGCGGGCTTTTTCCGCATCGATGTTTTCGGCGGCCTTTTCGACCAGCGAAACGATGTCGCCCATGCCGAGAATACGGTCGGCGATACGGCGCGGATGGAACTCATCGAGTTCGTTCATGCGCTCGCCGATACCGATCAGCTTGATCGGCTTGCCGGTGACGGCGCGCATGGAGAGGGCCGCACCGCCGCGGCCGTCGCCGTCCATACGGGTGAGCACGAGACCGGTGATGCCGACACGCTCATCGAAATTGCGCGCCAGATTGACGGCGTCCTGACCGGTCAGCGAATCCGCGACCAGCAGGATTTCATGCGGGTTGGACTTCTTCTTGATGTCGGCCATTTCCAGCATCAAGGGTTCGTCGATATGGGTACGGCCGGCGGTATCGAGAATGACGACGTCATGGCCGCCGAGCCTGGCGGCCTGCACGGCGCGTGCGGCGATATCGGTCGGCGACTGGCCGGCGATGATCGGCAGCGTGTCGACGCCGGTCTGGACGCCGAGCTGGCGAAGCTGCTCCTGTGCGGCCGGACGACGCGTGTCGAGAGATGCCATCAGCACCTTCTTCTTGTCGCGGTCGGTCAGGCGCTTGGCGATCTTGCCGGTGGTCGTGGTTTTACCCGAACCCTGCAGACCCACCATCATGATGACGACGGGAGCCGGGGCATGAAGGTCGATGGAGACGCCTTCGGTGCCGAGCATTTCGACAAGCTCGTCATGGACGATCTTGACGACCATCTGGCCGGGCTTGATGGATTTCAGGACGGCCGCGCCGACGGCCTTTTCACGCACCTTGTCAGTGAAGGAACGCACGACTTCCAGCGCCACGTCCGCTTCCAGAAGCGCACGGCGAACCTCGCGCAGGGCGGCGGCAACATCGGCTTCCGTCAGCGCGCCACGGCCGGTCAGTCCATTCAGAATGGAACCAAGGCGGTCCTGGAGGTTTTCAAACATCGTTTCTTCCTTCTTCGTTCCGGGTCTCCGAAACGTCGGTGCTTTCGCTGGTAAAAACAAGACGCAAAGCCAAAAAGCACCCGAGGGCGCATCGCGCTGTCGGGTGTTGACCTCCGGGATCTCTTTATACCTTTGCGGGTCCCGGTCGGCGGCTTGGAGTCATGAAACTGCCAGCTGATGGGCGGGATAAACAGGAAAGTGCGGGAAAAGTCAAGGCAGCGCCGGTTTATGGCTGGCAAAGCCCGCATTTCATCTTTGCGTGATCGGTCGCAGGCCGTTGTTGGCAGCGCTTGAACGGCGCCAATGCGCTTCCTATACCTTTGTCATGAAACGTCGAAACTTTTTTCGTTTTTCCGCACTTGGCCTGCTCGCTCTGGCGGGCGGCGGCCTTTATGCACGCCGTTCGAGCGCCAGCGCCTATTATAGCGGCCCGATCTCCGATCATTTCGACGGGGTACGCTTTTTCAATCCCGGCGGCACGCCGCCCGGCAATTTCATGGGCCTTTTGAAATGGCGCTTTAATGGCGAGCGTGCCACATGGCCGGAAAGTTATCCGAGCCCCTTTCCCTTCGCAAAGCCGGAAGCCCGGATCGAAGGTAAGGATATGCGTGTCACCTTCGTTGGCCATGCCTCCTTTCTCATCCAGACGGCAGGGCTGAATATTCTCGTTGATCCGGTGTGGTCGCAGCGCACCAGCCCCTTCAGCTTTGCCGGTCCCAAAAGGGTCAATGCACCCGGCATCCGTTTCGAGGATCTGCCGCCCATCGATCTGGTTCTGGTGACGCATAATCATTATGATCATCTGGATATGGAAACGCTGAAGCGCCTGCATGTGGCGCACAAGCCGCTTTTCATCACCCCGCTCGGCAATGACGCCGTCATTCGTACCGGCGTTCAGGCGGCGCGTATCGAGGTGGGAGACTGGGGCGATGTGGTGCAGACAGGTTCGGTGAAAATTCACTTCGAACCGTGCCACCACTGGTCGGCGCGCGGTTTGAACGATCGGAGCATGGCGCTCTGGGCCGCCTTCGTCATCGAAACGCCGGGCGGCAAGATTTACCATATCGGCGATACCGGCTTCCACGAGGGCCACAACTATCACGCCGCGCGCAAGAAGCATGGTGAATTCCGCCTCGCCAACCTGCCTTTCGGCGCCTATGAACCGCGCTGGTTCATGAAGGGCCAGCACCAGAACCCGGCGGAAGCAGTGGAAGGCATGAGGCTTTGCGGTGCGGCGCATGTCTGCGGCCACCATTGGGGCACGGTACAGCTCACCGATGAGGCGGTGGATGCACCGCTTGTGGCGCTTAAGGCCGCACTGAAGGAGCAGGGGGTGAAGGAGAGCCGTTTCCGGCCGATGCGCCCCGGCGAGGTTTTCGACGTGCCTGCCGCCTGAGCCGCTGCCGCGTTTGCGCCGCAACAGTCTGGTAATTTGCTGTCCTTTCCGCCATATAGGGCGAAAGTGCGGGGAAATCCCGTATGCAAACCGGTTTTCAGACAGTTTTCAGGTTTAAGGCGATGGCGGACACGGTCGAATTTGCGAAGATGAACGGGCTTGGCAACAAGATCCTCGTTGTCGACATGCGCGGCCGCAAGGATATGGTCACGCCAGCGGCTGCAATCGCCCTCAACGCCGATCCCGCCACACAGTTCGACCAGATCATGGCGATCCACGATCCGCGTGTCAGCGGCACGGATGCCTTCATCGATATTCTCAATTGCGATGGCACCAAGGCGCAGGCCTGCGGCAATGGTACGCGCTGCGTTGTGCAGGCGCTATCTTCCGAAACCGGCAAGACCAGCTTCACCTTCCAGACGGTCGCCGGCATTCTGAACGCCGTCGAGCATGAAGACGGCATGATATCGGTCGATATGGGCCTGCCGCGTTTCCGCTGGAGCGACATTCCGCTTTCTGAGGAGT
Source organism: Agrobacterium tumefaciens (assembly GCA_017744915.1). Taxonomy (GTDB): domain Bacteria; phylum Pseudomonadota; class Alphaproteobacteria; order Rhizobiales; family Rhizobiaceae; genus Agrobacterium; species Agrobacterium tumefaciens_I. The sequence goes on along the minus strand of JAGIAH010000003.1, from coordinate 56,980 downwards.
TCCACGACACGAGCCGCATCGAATTGCAGATCGGGCCGATCGACGCACCGATCCTGCATTCGCCCGCTGTCATGTCCATGGGTAACCCGCATGCGATTTTCTGGGTGGATCGCGATCCGATGGAATTCGATCTCGAACGTTTCGGACCGCTTCTCGAAAATCATCCGATGTTTCCGGAAAAGGCCAATATCACGCTGGCACAGGTCATTTCCGACAGCGCGCTTCGCACCCGCACCTGGGAGCGTGGCGCCGGGTTGACGCTTGCCTGTGGTTCCGCCGCCTGTGCGGCGGCCGTTTCCGCCGCTCGCACCGGCCGCACCGGCAGGAAGGTCACCATCGATGTCGCCTCCAGCCCCATCCGCGTGCCGCTGACCATCGACTGGCGTGAGGATAACCACGTCATCATGACCGGCCCGGCCGAATGGGAATGGTCGGGTTCCGTCGATCCCGTTACTGGCGCGTGGTCGCGCGATGCGGTCGAACGGGGGGCCGTATGAGTGGTGTCGAGGTCATAACCTTCGGCTGTCGTCTCAACACCTATGAATCGGAAGTGATGCGGGCGGAGGCCGAAAAGGCGGGGCTCAACAATGCCGTGCTGGTCAATACCTGCGCCGTGACGGGTGAAGCGGTGCGGCAGGCACGTCAGGCCATACGTCGCGCACGGCGGGACAATCCGCATGCGCGCATCATCGTCACCGGTTGCGCCGCCCAGACGGAAAAGCAGACCTTTGCCGAAATGCCGGAAGTGGATGCGGTGCTGGGCAACGAGGAAAAGCTGAAAAGCGTCTCCTATCGCGCGCTGCCGGATTTTGGCGTCTCGGCGGAAGAAAAACTGCGCGTCAACGATATTATGAGCATCAAGGCGACCGCGCCGCAGATGGTCAAGCATATTGACGGGCATGTGCGCGCCTTCATTCAGGTGCAGAATGGCTGCGATCATCGCTGCACCTTCTGCATCATTCCCTATGGGCGCGGCAATTCGCGCTCCGTGCCGATGGGTGCGGTGGTGGATCAGGCGCGCAGGCTGACGGAAAGCGGCTATCGCGAAATCGTATTGACCGGGGTGGATGCCACGAGTTATGGCGCGGACCTGCCCGGCGAGCCGTCGCTCGGTTACCTCGCCAAGACCTTGCTGAAGCAGGTGCCTGATATTCTCCGCCTGCGGCTTTCTTCGATCGACAGTATCGAGGCTGACCATCATCTGATGGATCTGATTGCCGATGAGCCACGTTTCATGCCGCATCTGCATCTCTCTCTTCAGCATGGCGATGACATGATCCTGAAACGCATGAAGCGCCGCCATTCGCGCGCCGATGCCATCCGCTTCTGTCACGAGGTGCGATCACTGAGACCGGATATCGCCTTCGGTGCGGATATGATCGCCGGGTTTCCGACCGAAACGGAAGAGATGTTCGAAAACGCCGCGACGCTGGCTGAGGAGTGCGGCATTTCCAGCCTGCATGTCTTCCCCTACAGCCCGCGTGCCGGCACGCCGGCGGCGCGCATGCCGCAGCTGGACCGCTCTCTGGTGAAGGAGCGGGCGGGCAGGCTTCGGGCACGCGGTGAGGCGCTGAGACTGGCGCATCTGCAAAACATGGTCGGTTCGGTGCAGACGATCCTGGTCGAAAACAACGGTTTTGCCCATACCGACAATTTCACGCTGGTGGAGACGCCTGATCTCGCCCCGCGCACTCTTGCGCAGGTTGCGATTACCGGCCACAACGGCAAACATCTGAACATGAAGCTTCTGGCGGCGGATGCGGCCTGAGGCGGCTAAAGAGAAAAGACACGGGAACAATCATGGCCCTCGGCTTCATCAAAAAAGTCTTTTCGTTCGGCAAGGACAAGGCCGAAACGGAAGAGCGGCCGCAAGAGGATGCCGCACCCGCGCGCGGCAATGAAAACGCCTCCTTCGAAGCCGCGCTGAGCGACGCTGAAGCGCATGACCCTGTCGACAAGGACCCGGTTTCCGAACTGGAAATGGAGACGGCCGGCGGGCCGGCTGCTGACGAGGCCGTCGATGCTGCCCTCGCTGAAGACGACGAGGAAGAGGACGCGCCGCTTCTGCCCGGCGCCGAGCTTTCCGGCGATATGGGTCTCGTGCCCTTATCCTTGCTGCAGGCGGAGGCCGCTGCCGAGGAGCCGGCGGAACCTTTGCAGGAACCCGCTGATGCCGTGCTTGATGCGGATGCAATGGATGCGCTGCTTGATGAGGCGGAAGCCGCGAGTGCGGCCGAACCCTCTGCCATTCCTCCGGTCCTGCCCAAGGGCTTTTCGTCAGCAAGCGAGCGGCAGGAACCTGCCCCTGCCGCGCCTCAGGTAAAATTGACCTGGTTCCAGCGCCTGCGGGCCGGTCTTGCACGCACATCAACACAGCTGACCACGCAGATTTCGGCGCTCTTTACCAAACGCAAGCTGGATGAGGATACGCTTGACGAGCTGGAAGACCTTCTCATCCAGTCCGATCTCGGCGTCGAAACCGCCATGCGCATCACCGGCGCCCTGTCTTCGGAACGCTACGGCAAGGATGTGAGCGGCGAAGATGTGGCGCGCATCATGGCGGGTGAGATCACCAAGGTTTTGAAACCCGTCGCCAAGCCGCTGGAACTCGATCTTTCGCACAAGCCGCATGTCATCCTCGTCGTCGGCGTGAACGGTACCGGCAAGACGACCACCATCGGCAAGCTTGCCGCCAAGCTCTCGGGCTCCGGCCTCAAGGTGATGCTGGCGGCGGGCGATACGTTCCGCGCGGCGGCAATCGAGCAGCTCAAGATCTGGGCCGATCGCACGGGTTCGGAATTCATCGGCACCAAGCTCGGTGCGGATGCCTCGGGTCTCGCCTACGACGCTTACGAGCAGGCGCGGGCGCAGAAAAGCGACGTGCTGATCATCGATACGGCCGGCCGTCTGCAGAACAAGACGGAATTGATGGCGGAACTGGAAAAGATCGTGCGTGTGCTCGGCAAGCTCGACCCGGATGCACCGCACACCGTGTTGCAGACGCTCGATGCGACGACGGGACAGAACGCCATGAACCAGGTGGAGATATTCCGCAATGTTGCGGGTGTTTCGGGCCTGATTATGACAAAATTGGATGGCACGGCGCGAGGCGGTATCCTCGTCGCCATCGCTGCCAAACATAAGCTGCCGGTCTATTTCATCGGTGTGGGTGAAGGTGTTGACGATCTGGAGCCCTTCGAGGCGGAAGATTTCGCCAAGGCCATTGCGGGAGTTTGAGTATGGATATTGAAAGCAATTCCAAGGAAAGCGAAAAGATGGTGGCGGAAATCAGCCCGCTGCTGAAGTTCGTGCTCGAGCTTGGCCCGCTGATGGTGTTCTTCTTCGCCAATTCCCGCGGCGAATGGCTGGCTTCCACCTTCCCGGTGCTGACGGAGTTCGGTGGGCCGATCTTCATCGCAACCGGCCTCTTCATGATCGCCACGGCCGTTGCCCTTTCCGTTTCCTGGGTGCTGACGCGCAAGCTGCCGATCATGCCGCTGATTTCCGGCATCGTGGTGTTCGTGTTCGGTGCGCTGACCTTGTGGTTGCAGAACGACACCTTCATCAAGATGAAGCCGACCATCGTCAACACGCTGTTCGGCGTCATCCTGCTCGGCGGCCTGTTCTTCGGGCAATCGCTTTTGGGTTATGTCTTCAATTCGGCCTTCAGGCTGACGGATGAGGGCTGGCGCAAGCTGACGCTGCGCTGGGGCATTTTCTTCCTCTTCCTCGCGGTGCTGAACGAGGTCGTGTGGCGCATGTTCACCACTGATACCTGGGTGGCTTTCAAGGTGTGGGGCACGATGCCGATCACCATTATCTTCACCATGGCGCAGATGCCGCTTGTCATGCGTCATTCGCTGGAACCGCTTAACAAGGACGAAAAATGACAGTTGCGGAGATGCCGGCTTCCCGTTCGCGTTCGCTCAAATGGTTCGGCGTGGCCGCCGCGCTGCTTCTCCTGCAAATCGTCATTCTTTATGCCATGGGCCGTATTCCCATCTGTGAATGCGGTTATGTGAAGCTGTTCGAGCCGGGCGTGAACACGCCGGGCAATTCCCAGCATCTGGCCGACTGGTATACGCCTTCGCATATCATTCATGGCTTCCTGTTCTACTGGTTCGCCTGGCTGCTGTTCCGCAACAAGCCGCTCTCCATGCGCCTTTCGCTGGCGGTTCTGGTGGAGGCGGCGTGGGAAATCCTCGAAAACTCCCCGCTCATCATTGATCGTTACCGCACCGCGACCATGGCGCTGGGTTACACCGGCGACAGCATCCTGAACTCGGCGATGGATACGGTCTTCATGGCGCTGGGTTTCCTCTTTGCCGCCCGCGTGCCGGTGTGGCTGACGGTCCTGATCGCCATCTTCTTTGAAATCTTCACCGGCTGGCTGATCCGCGATAATCTGACGCTGAATGTGGTGATGCTGGTCTGGCCCGTCGAAGCGATCAAGGAATGGCAGAACGCGCTCCCGCAAATGTGAACGGGTTCGCCGGGGTTTTGGCCGGAAAGGCGCTGAAACCGCGCGTTATATGCAGGCTTTCTTAAGGGCATTGCGGTAACGTCCGGCTTTAAAGGCCCGTCTCTTCCTGGCAGATCCCGTTGCAAGATAATTTCGCCTATCTTCTTCCCTTCATCATGCTGACATTCGGCGTGGTGTTCCTGTTCCTGCAGAGGATCGGCCACGCTTCGGCGCGCTATTGGGGTATCGGATATCTTGCGGCGGCTTTTGGTTTCGCGACGCCTCTGGTGCTTGGCGGCCTGCCCTTCGAAGTCCAGGCGATCCTTTCGAACCTGCTGTTCTTCTCCGCTTTCTTTCTGTATGGCCACGCGCTGCTCACCCATTTTGAGCGGCCGCTTTATACCAAGGCGCGGCTGTCGATCGTGGCAGTGGCGGTATTGCTGGTCTCGTTCCATGTTTTCGTCACGCCGGATCTGAAACGCGAACTCGTCATCGGTGATTTCGTCTGCGCCCTGCTGCTCGCCTTTCCGGTCTGGCTCGTGCGCCGGCGGCCCGTCGCGCTGGCTGACAGGCTTATGGTAGCCATCGCTTCGCTTGTGGTGCTGGAAACGCTGGTGCGCATCGGCATGCTGCTGGTGATGACGCCGAACGGCTCGATGATCGAGCTCAGCGAATTCTTCGAGTCGGATTACGCCTTCTACATGCAGCTTGCGGCGAGCATCTTCGGCTTCCTGCTCGCGCTGTCTGTGCTCGCAAGCCAGATTTCCGTCACCGTTGACCGTCACCTGCATGCGGCGGAACATGATCCGTTGACGGATGTGTTGAACCGCCGTGGTTTCGACCGGTGCGTTCCCGATTTTCGCAACGATACGCCGGAAGGCGCGATCATCGCCTGCGACATAGACCACTTCAAGCGCATCAACGATGTTTACGGTCATGCGGCCGGCGATATCGTGCTCATCGGCCTTTCCGACCTTCTCAGGCGAAACGCGCCCGCGAATGCGCTGGTGGCGCGTTTCGGCGGTGAGGAATTCGTGGTCTTCCTGCCCGGGCAGACTGCCGCTGCAGCCGGCCAGCTTGCCAATGGCATGCGCACAGGTCTCTCGTCGCTCGATTGGCGCAATCGCGGTGTTATGAGCCAGATCACCGCAAGTTTCGGTGTTTCGGCTGTCGCGAGGGGAGATCATTCCATTCACGATGCCATCAAGCGGGCAGATGACAGCCTTTATGCCGCAAAGCGTGGCGGCCGTGATCAGGTCGTGCTGGAAGGTATACGCCTGCCTGCGGAAGGGCCGGCGCTGAGGGTCATTACCAAGGGGTGAGGCCCTTACGGTATGAGGTTATTTCCCGGCTGCGGCCGTAATGGCGGGCAGCAGGTCACGTTCGACACTGCGGGCATCGAAGGGGCCGACCTTTTTATAAAGGATCGCGCCATCAACGCCGACCAGATAACTTTCGGGAATGCCATAGACACCCCAGTCGATTGCCGCCTTGCCATTCGGATCGACGCCTATCGCGGCAAAGGGATTGCCGAGTTCACCAAGGAAGCGCAGCGCATTGTCCTGCTTGTCCTTGTAGTTGATGCCAACGACGGTGATGCGGCTGTCTTTGGCCAGTTCCTGAAGCAGCGGATGTTCCTGTCGACATGGAATGCACCAGGAGGCGAAGACGTTGACCAGCGTCAGCTTGCCCTTGATGGCGGCATCGGTGAGCGCCGGCAGGTTCGAGCCTTCCAGCGGCGGCAGCGACAAGGCGGGCGCCTTGGTGCCGATCAGCGCTGACGGGATGGCGCTGATATCCAGCCCGTTCACATCCTGATCGTAAAGCATCTTGCCGGCGATGAGGGCAAAGCCGCCAAACAGCAGAAGCGGCAGCAGCGCCAGCGCGTAACGGGCGCGGCCCGTCGATTTGGCCTTGGTGTCGTGGTCGGTCTGCGTCATTGCGCATCACCTGCGGAACCGGCTCTCGCCCTGCGGCGCACGCCGGATGCTTCGAGTTCCTTCAGTTCCCGTTTGCGCGCCTGGCCATCCATGACGACCCAGGCGATGAGACAGAGAACGACAAACCCGGTCGCAGCATAGGACATGCCGATATAAAAGGCGTGTGTCATCGCCTCAGCCCTCCCGGTTTGCCATGCGGGCGGCAAGCCGCCGCTGCGCGGCCACGCGCCGGCGCCAGATTTCATTGCGCATGGCAGCGATGTGCAAGGTGAAGAACAGCAGCGTGAAGCCGACAGCCATGGTCAGAAGCGGCCAGAGGAACTCCGTATCGATGGCGGAACCGCCCATGCGGATGACGCTTGCCGGCTGATGCAGCGTATTCCACCACTCGACCGAAAACTTGATGATGGGAATATTCACGAAACCGACGAGGATCAGCACGGCGCTTACGCGGGCGGCTCTGGAAGGATCGTCCATGGCGCGGTTGAGCGCAATCAGCCCGAGATACATCAGGAAAAGCACGAAAACGGAGGTGAGCCGCGCATCCCACACCCACCAGGTTCCCCACATGGGCTTGCCCCAGAGCGAGCCGGTGATGAGCGCTATCAGCGTGAAGGCGGCGCCAATGGGAGCGGCGGCCTTGTGGCTGACATCCGCCAGCGGATGACGCCAGACGAGCGTGCCGATGGCCGAGATCGCCATGACCGAATAACACATCATCGCCAGCCACGCGGAGGGCACATGCACATACATGATGCGCACGGTATAACCCTGCTGGTAATCACCCTCGGTGGCGAAGGACAGATAAAGACCGGCGGCCAGCACCAGCGCCGTGAGCCCAGCGAGCCAGGGCAGAATGCGCGCCGCCAGCGCCAGAAACCGCGTGGGGTTGGCGAGATCGCTGAATTTGGTGATGGTAAAGGTCTGCTCGTTCATGCCGTTTGTGTAACCCGAGAATGGCCGCCCCGCAATTGATCCCTGTCAATCGGGGATCGTCCATCACGGTTTCGTCAATCCATAACATTGCGCAGCGCCAAAGCGGCAAAGAAAGGGCCGGTCACGGCTGAAAATAACGTGATCGCGCCGAGAATGAGAAATGGCGGCATGAAGGGGGCCGGGTCCTGCACCGCCGCGTAGGAAGCGCTGACACCGAAGATCAGCACCGGGATGGCGAGCGGCAGGACAAGGATGGAAACGAGAAGCCCGCCGCGCGGCAGGGCAACGGCAACCGCCGCGCCCACCGCACCGATGAAGGTGATGGCGGGTGAGCCGACGAGAAGCGTCAGCATCACCGCACCGATCGCCACCTCGTCCATGTTCATGAACAGGCCGAGCAAGGGTGATGCCAGCACCAGTGGCAGCCCGGTCGTGACCCAGTGCGCCAGGCATTTGACGAAGACGGTCAGCACCAGCGGGGTTTCCTGCATCAGGATGAGATCGAGGGAGCCGTCATCCCGCTCGGCCTGAAACAGCCGGTCGAGGCCGAGAAGCGCGGACAGAAGCGCGCCGATCCACACAATGGCCGGGCCGATGCGGGCGAGCAGGTTGAGATCGGGGCCGACGCCGAAAGGGATGACGGCAACCACGGTCATGAAGAACAACACGCCGATCAGCGCACCGCCGCCGGCACGGATGGAGAGTTTGATATCGCGGAGGAAGAGGGCGGTCATTGGGGTTGCTCCGCGTTTGGGGCGTTACCCCCCTCTGCCCTGCCGGGCATCTCCCCCTCAAGGGGGGAGATCGACCCGCGGCAAGGTCTCGCCCATCTCAATGCTGGAGAAAGAAGCGGCGGGAGTGCGCCTTGCCGACCCCCCCCCTTGAGGGGGAGATGCCCGGCAGGGCAGAGGGGGGTAAGCCCCGCGTGCAAACCGTTCATGCCCAAGCCTCCACACCCGCAAACCCCGTCATCTGCAATTCCCGCGCCTTCTCCAGCCCCAGGGGCTGATGGGTCGCAGCCAGAACGATCCCACCTTTCCCAAGGTGGCTTTTCACGAGATCGGTAAACATGGCGTCCGCAGCCCTGTCGAGTGCTGCCGTCGGCTCATCGAGAATCCACACCGGTCGCCATGCGATCAAAAGCTTCGCCATGGCAAAACGCCGCTGCTGGCCGGCCGAGAGATAACCGAAGGGCAGGTGGGTGATGCCGGCGAGACCAACGATCTCCGCTGCCTCGTCGATCGCCACGCCCGTGCTGCCGGAAAAATCGCCGAGGAAGTCCTTCCAGAAGCGGAGATTTTCCGCGACCGTCAGTTCGGTTTTCATCGCATTGCGATGGCCGAGATAATGGCAGGCCTCCGACGGCCGCATCTCGGCGTCTATTCCTTTGCCGGCTATCTTCACCTGCCCTTGTTCGGGGCGCAGCAGGCCAGCCACCGCGCGCAGCAGCGTGGATTTTCCCGAGCCGTTGCGGCCGGTCAGCACCAACGCCTCACCGTCGCTTAACTTGAAGGAAATGTTCATGAATATGAAATCTTCGCCGCGTCGCACGCCAAGATTTTCCGCCGTCAAATCCATGCTGCGGTTCCGTTTAAGATTTCGTCGTCTCGATAAAAAAATCGATTAGCTTCGTTGAATGGTCTGGCACGTTTCTCCGAAATTATCTATATGGGTGTCAACCACGCCAGCGGCCGGCGTGAACATCATCTTGCGCCGGACTTGACGATTGCGAGGAGCAATTTTCACGTGCGGACAGCGGAAATGGTCGTACCCGCATCCTGATGTGCATGAGTGCATAGGTGTCCGCACGAACGTGTTGGCTATCAGTGTAAGCGGGGTTTTGATCCATGCCCAAATCACTCGACAGTTTTCAATGTCGTTCCGTCCTTACCGTGGATGGTAAGGAATACGTCTATTTCAGCCTTCCCAAGGCTGAAGCCAACGGCCTGAAGGGCGTTTCCAAGCTGCCCTATTCCATGAAGGTTCTTCTGGAAAACCTGCTGCGTTTCGAAGACGGCCAGTCCGTCACCAAGGAACACATTCTGGCGGTTTCCGAATGGCTGAACAACAAGGGCCTGACCGAAACCGAAATCGCCTACCGCCCCGCCCGCGTTCTCATGCAGGACTTTACCGGTGTTCCCGCCGTGGTCGACCTTGCCGCCATGCGTGACGGCATCAGGGCGCTTGGTGGCGACCCGGAAAAGATCAATCCGCTGGTTCCTGTCGATCTCGTCATTGACCACTCCGTTATCGTTGACGAATTCGGCACGCCGAGCGCCTTTGCCCGTAACGTTGAACTGGAATATGAGCGCAATGGCGAGCGTTACCGCTTCCTGAAGTGGGGCCAGCAGGCGTTCAAGAACTTCCGTGTGGTTCCGCCCGGCACCGGCATCTGTCACCAGGTCAACCTCGAATATCTCGGCCAGACCGTCTGGACGAAGGAAGAGGACGGTGAGACGGTCGCTTATCCGGATACCTGCGTCGGCACTGATAGTCACACGACCATGATCAACGGTCTCGGCGTTCTCGGCTGGGGTGTTGGTGGTATCGAGGCTGAGGCAGCCATGCTCGGCCAGCCGGTCTCCATGCTCCTGCCCGAGGTCATCGGTTTCAAGCTGACCGGAAAGGTGAAGGAAGGCGTTACCGCGACCGACCTCGTGCTGACCGTGGTGCAGATGCTGCGCAAGAAGGGCGTCGTCTCCAAATTCGTCGAATTCTTCGGCCCGGGCCTCGATTCGATGTCTCTCGCCGACCGTGCGACCATCGGTAACATGGGTCCGGAATATGGCGCGACCTGCGGCTTCTTCCCGGTTGATGGCGAAACCATCAATTACCTCACCATGTCCGGCCGCGCCAAGGACCGTATCGCCCTCGTTGAGGCCTACTCCAAGGCTCAGGACATGTGGCGCACCGGCGATGGTTCCGACCTCGTCTTCACCGACACGCTGGAACTCGATCTCGGCGACGTCGTGCCCTCCATGGCCGGTCCGAAGCGTCCGGAAGGCCGCCTGCCGCTCGAAACCATCGCGCCGAATTTTGCGACGGCTCTCGAAAACGACTACAAGAAGCCCGGCCAGCTTTCGAACCGTTACGCAGTTGAAGGCGAAGCTTTTGATCTTGGCCATGGCGATGTGGCGATTGCCGCCATCACCTCCTGCACCAACACCTCCAACCCCTCGGTTCTCATCGCCGCCGGCCTTCTCGCCCGCAATGCGGTCGCCAAGGGGCTGACGTCCAAGCCATGGGTGAAGACCTCGCTTGCACCGGGATCGCAGGTGGTTGCGGAATATCTCGACAAGTCCGGTCTGCAGAAGGATCTCGATGCGATCGGTTTCAACCTCGTCGGTTTCGGTTGCACCACCTGCATCGGCAATTCCGGTCCGCTGCCACCGGCGATCTCCAAGACGATCAACGACAAGGGCCTGATCACCGCAGGTGTTCTCTCGGGCAACCGCAACTTCGAAGGCCGTATCTCGCCTGACGTTCAGGCGAACTATCTGGCCTCGCCGCCGCTCGTCGTGGCTTACGCGCTTGCCGGCACGGTCCAGAAGGACCTGACGAAGGAGCCGATCGGCAACGACCAGAACGGCAATCCGGTTTATCTCAAGGATATCTGGCCGACTTCGAAGGAAATCCAGGAATTCATCCTGAAATACGTCACGCGCGAGCTCTACGAAACCAAGTATGCCGACGTGTTCAAGGGTGATGCGAACTGGCAGGCCGTTCAGGTTCCGCCGGGCCAGACCTATGCCTGGGACGACCAGTCGACCTATGTTCAGAACCCGCCTTATTTCGTCGGCATGGGCAAGAAGGGCACCGGTCTCAAGAACATCAAGGGTGCGCGCGTGCCTGGTCTCTTCGGCGACAAGATCACCACCGACCATATTTCTCCGGCTGGTTCGATCAAGGCAGCTTCACCTGCCGGCGCCTACCTGACGGAGCATGGGGTCGGAGTTGCCGACTTCAACCAGTACGGCACGCGTCGTGGCAATCATGAAGTGATGATGCGCGGCACCTTCGCCAATATCCGCATCCGCAACCACATGCTCGGCCCGAACGGTAAGGAAGGTGGCTACACCATCCACTATCCGTCCAAGGAAGAGATGTCGATCTATGACGCCGCCATGAAATACAAGGCGGAAGGCGTTCCGCTCGTCATCTTCGCCGGCGTCGAATATGGCAATGGCTCGTCGCGCGACTGGGCGGCGAAGGGTACCAACCTGCTCGGTGTCAAGGCTGTCATCGCGCAGTCCTTCGAGCGTATCCATCGCTCTAACCTCGTCGGCATGGGTGTCGTTCCCTTCGTCTTCGAAGAAGGTACGACCTGGGCGAGCCTTGATCTCAAGGGTGACGAAATCGTCGAGATCGATGGTCTCGAAGGTGACATCAAGCCGCGTGAAAAGAAGATCGCCAAGATCACCTACAGCGACGGTTCGGTGAAGGAAGTTCCGCTTCTCTGCCGCATCGATACGCTGGATGAGGTGATCTACATGAACAATGGCGGCATTCTGCAGACCGTTCTTCGCGATCTGGCCGCCTAACGCTTCAACAATTGCAGGCGCCGGGAGAAATCCCGGCGTCTTTCCATTTTCTGGTCTCGTTTTTTGTGATTGTCGCTCACCCCTTCGTGACTTTCTATTGAAGGGCAATAGACGTTATTTTCCGGTTTGCATCCCGGCAGGATTGATCGCATCAATTCGTCTGGATCTCTTCCGGACAAAGGTTTTTGTAATGCCGCTGAAATTCCCCCTGTCGATATGTCTTCTCGGCACGTTCCTCGTCACCTCCGCGCAGGCGCAGGAGGCCGTGAAGGGCGTCGTCGAATTGTTCACATCTCAGGGGTGTGCCTCCTGCCCGCCGGCGGATGAGGCTTTGCGCAAGATGATCCAGAAGGGCGATGTCGTCGGTCTCTCATACCATGTCGATTACTGGAACTATCTGGGCTGGACTGATTCGCTGGCATCGAAGGAAAATACCGAGCGGCAATATGGCTATATGCGCGCACTCGGTCGCAACGGGGTTTATACGCCGCAGGCCATTCTGAACGGCCGCGACCATGTCAAGGGCGCCGATGTCCGTGGTATCTATGACAGGCTCGACGCCTTTAAGCGCGAGGGCAAGGGGCTGAACGTGCCGGTCTCGTCAAAGTTTGCCGGGAACGAGGTGGAGATCGATATCGGTGCCGGCAGCGGCAGGGCGGATGTCGTGGTTGCCTATTTCACCCGTGAACAGACGGTGGATGTGCAGAAGGGCGATAATCAGGGCAAAAAAATATCCTACTGGCACAGCGTTTATGACGTGCAGACCGTCGGCATGTGGGATGGTTCGCCGATGACGGTGAAGCTTCCGGCAAGCGTTGTGGCAAAGGTGAAAAAGGGCGGCTGCGCCGTGCTGTTGCAGAGCGCCAATGCCAGCGGCGATCCGGCGGCTATCGTCGGCGCAAGTATTCTGCTGGGAAGCGAAACGCCATAATCGCCTATTGAAGATCCGGTCCGGGCATTGGGGGCTGGGGGTAAAGGGTCAATGCACCGGACCGGGTCATCTTGGTGCCTAGGCATCAATTGACAATAGGACTATTCCACCCAATTCAGGCCATGGTTTGACCGAAATACGGCAGGGTCCCCTAAAATGGGTGCCTAAATGGTTACCAATTTTTACCTCTGCTTCTACGGAGGCAGCTGTCATGCGGCCGTGCTGCCGTCGTTCCGTATCGTCGCGTCCGGTTCTGCCGTTGCCCGAAACCCCTCAAGTCCTATGGAATGGGTGGCCTGCTGCCGGCAGGGGGCAAGGCTTGCAATTTCGTCGTCTCAGGCTCACATTGATGAGATGATTTGGGTGGATTCGGAGGCATTGGATGACCGATCAACCGGATGTGCAGCAGGTGCAGACCGCTTCACGCGACAGTTCCACCGTTATCGATCTCCGCGAATATAAGAAGAACAAGGACCCTCTGCCGGTCACCTTTCACCGCCGCGAGCTGGATGCGATCCTGCGCATCTATGGCCGCATGGTGGGTGAGGGCGAATGGCGTGACTACGCCATTGACCATCTGAAGGAGAAGGCGGTGTTTTCCGTCTTCAAGCGCTCGGGTGAGATGCCGCTTTACAGGATCGAGAAGAACCCCAGACTGGCGGCGAAACAGGGCGCCTATTGCGTGGTGAATGTGGATGGCCGCATCCTCAAGCGCGGTCATGAGCTGCCGCAGGTTCTCAAGGTTTTTGATAAGGTTTTGAAGCTTATCGAGTGAGCTTTGACTGGCTGTAATGTCGATAACGACGGGAACACGCGAAGCGCAAAGATATTTGCAAACAAAAAAGGCGGCCGATCGGCCGCCTTTTTTGTGTCTGTCACCAGAACTTCTGACCTTAGTCGTCGCGGTTGCCGAGGAACTGCAGAAGGAAGGTGAAGAGGTTGATGAAGTCGAGATAGAGCGTCAGCGCACCCATGATGGCCTTGCGGCCAGCCACGGCAACATCATCAGCGTCAAAGTACATTTCCTTGATCTTCTGCGTGTCGTAGGCGGTCAAACCTGCAAAGATCAGAACGCCGATCGCGGAGATCGCGAACTGCAGCGCAGACGATGCGAGGAAGATGTTGACGATCGACGCGATGATCAAGCCGAACAGGCCCATGATCAGGAACGAACCGAGGCCCGAGAGATTCTTCTTCGTGGTGTAGCCGTAGAGCGAAAGCGCGCCGAACGAAGCAGCGGTCACAAAGAACGTCTGCACGATGCTCTGGCCGGTGTAGACCAGGAAGATCGAGGAGAGCGAAACGCCCATCAGTGCAGCGTAGACCCAGAAGGTCGTCTGCGCAGCGGAAACGCTCATGTTCTGAATACGGAAGCTAAGGAAGAAGACCAGTGCCAGCGGTGCGAGCATCACGACCCAGCGCAGCGGCGATGCGAAAAGCAACTGGGCAAAAGCCGGGTTGGAGGCGGCGAGCGTATAGGTGCCGAACGCCGCGACGCCGGTGATGACCAGAGCCAGCGCCATCAGGTTGTAAACCTTGAGCATGTAGGCGCGAAGACCTTCATCGATCATCGCACCAGACTGTGCACGGGTCTGCGCCATGCGGTTCTGGTAGTTATTGAAGTCAGCCATTGTTTCCTCTTTTGAGCTCCGTGATTGCTACGGTGTCGGGATACCTCCCGGGCGCCGCTGCGGAGCTTCAGCAAGCCTGCTCAAGAATATGATGGCAGAACGTGTCCGATACAAGGCCTTTTGCGGTTGAAAAGACACCATATGCGCGAAAAGCGCTCACGTTTTGGCGATCATTACAAAGAATTAATCGTTAAAGTTAAGCGGTGCGCAACCGATGATTATTCCCCCGCCTGCCTGAGAACCGGCGCCGCCTTCTGTCCGAGTATCCGCCATGTGCCGATGAGGCCGATGCCGACCGTCATGACGAGGGCGACGAGAAGGGTTCCGATCGCCACATCGGGCAGGAAGCTGGAGGGCAGTTTCATGATGCGGGCAACGACGAACCATGCGGAAACGCCGCCGGCAAAAAGCGCGAAGACGGCGGTGGCGAGGCCGAGCATCATATATTCGTAGGAGAAGGCGCGGATGAGCAGGTTTCGCGTGCCGCCCAGCGTCTTGAGGATGACCGCGTCATGGGTGCGGGCGCGGTTTCCGGCTGCAAGCGCGCCGGCGAGAACGAGGACGGAGGCTATCAGGGCGACGGCCGCAGCTGCGCGAATGGCGGTGGCAAGCTGGCCGACCAGCCGGTTCACGACATCGAGCGCGTCCTTCACGCGCACGCTGGTGATCGTTGGGTAGGTGTTGGTGACGGCGCGCAATATCCGGCCCTCATCGCCGGCGGTTGCGGAAGGATCGGCAAGGGTTGCGAGCCAGGCATGCGGTGCGCCGCGGAAGGTATTCGGCGAAAACACCATGACGAAATTGATCGACAGCGATTCCCATTCGACATTGCGCAGATTGGCGATCTTGGCCGTGATGCTGCGACCGAGCACGTTGACGGTGACCTTGTCACCGATCTTGAGGCCCAGATCCCCCGCCTCTTTCGCCGCGAAGGAGACCAGTGGCTCGCCGCTATAATCCGGCTGCCACCATGTTCCCTCCGTCAGCGTCGCGTTTTCGGGAACGTCCTGCGAATAGGTGATGCCACGGTCACCGCGCAGCAGCCAGCGCCCTCCCGGCGGCACCTCCATTTTCGTCACATCCGTGCCGTTCAGCGCCATGATGCGGCCGCGCAGCATCGGCACTTCGGTCAGGGTTCCCTCCGGCGCTTCCCGCTTCAGGAGATCGCGGAAGCCCTGAACTTCACTGCCCTGAATATCCACGAAGAAGAAATTGGGTGCCTTGTCCGGCAGGCTGTCCGTCAGTTCACGGCGAAGATTGCCGTCGATCAGCGTCAGCGTCACGAGCAGGGTGAGGCCGAGGCCGAGGGAAAGAACGACCGACGGGGTAAGCGCACCGGGCCGGTGAATATTGCCGATCGCCAGACGAAGGGCTGCGGAGTGAACGCGCGGGCTGCGTTTGGCAATGGCCTTGACGCCGGAAGCCACCAGCCGCAGCACCACGAAGGCAAAGGCGATTGCCGCAAGGAAGACCGAGGCGATGAAACGGTCTTCCGCCGAAAAGATGGCCAGTGCGGCCAGCGCCGCCAGCAGAACGCCGGTTGCAGCGAGATAAGGCCAGGATGGCCAGCTGCCCTCCTCGAAACCCTGTTCGCGGAAAAGCGCCGTCGCCGGAACCTCGCGCGCCTGGCCGAGCGGCACGATGGCGAAGGCAAGCGTTGTCAGGAGACCGAACAGGGCGGCGAGACCGAGTGCGCCGGGATAAAAGGCAAGTCCTTCTGGCACCGGCAGCACACCTTCCAGAAACCGCATGGCGACAAGCGGCGCAACGGCGCCAACCACAAGGCCGATCACGATGCCGACGGTGGCAATGAAGGCGATCTGGAAGAGGTAGGTCATGGTGACCACCGAGGCCGGCGCACCCAGGCATTTCAGCGAGGCGATCGTGGTGCGCTTGGAATCGAGAAAGGCGCGAACGGCGTTGGCGACGCCGACGCCGCCGACGATAAGGGCTGTGAGGCCTACCAGTGTGAGGAATTGCGAGAAGCGGTTGACGTTTTCGGTGAGCGAGGGTGCTGCCCGGTCGCTGGTGCGGATGGACCAGCCGGCATCGGGAAAGGCCTTGTTGGCCGCATCGGTCATGGTTACCCGCGCTGACGGATCGTTCAACTTGATCTTGTAGGCGTGTTCGACGAGGCTGCCGGTCTGGACGAGGCCGGAGGCGAAGAGGGCATCGCGGCTGACGATGAGCCTTGGCGCAAAACCGAAACCGTCGGACAGCGCGTCCGGCTCGTCGACGACGGTGCCGGTCAATTTCAATTTCACATTGCCGAGCAGTATCTCATCGCCCACCTTGATACCGAGCCGTTCCAGCAGAAGTGGCGCGGCAATGGCGCCATAGGCGTCGCCATTGCCGGCCAGCAGTTCCGCCAAAGGTCGATTGGGATCGGCGACGAAAGTTCCATAGAGCGGGTAGGCGCCGTCTATGGCTTTCACTTCCGTCAAAGTCTGTTCGGAGCCGTCGGCAAGGCGGGCCATGGAGCGCAGCCCGGTGGAGACCGCGACGGTGCCAAGGCCGTCGAGATAGGCCTTCTCCTCCGCCGTCGCCTCCCTGTTGCGCAGTTCGAAGCGCACGTCGCCCGCCAGAATCGACTGGCCTTCGGTGGCAATCGCGCTGGTGACCGCACGCGAGACGGAATTGACCGCAGCGATGGCCCCTGTTCCAAGCGCAATGCAGGCGAGGAAAATGTAAAAGCCGCGCAGACCGCCGCGGATTTCGCGACGGGCGAGCCTTGCGGCGTTTCTGATATTGGCAAAAGACGGGAGAATGAATCCGGTCATGCCGATACCACCCGCGCTACCTGCGGTCTGGCGCTGTCGCCCTCGATCTCGCCGGAGCGCACCTTGATCTGCCGCGAGCAGCGGGCGGCGAGCGACGGATCATGGGTGACGAGCACCATGGTCATGCCGCGTTCGGCCTGTTTGGTAAACAGAAGATCGGCGATCTGCCTGCCGGTATCGGTATCGAGATTGCCGGTCGGTTCGTCGGCGATCAGCACGGCCGGTGAGGGGGCAAGCGCGCGGGCGATGGCGACACGCTGCTGCTCGCCGCCGGAAAGCTGGCCGGGATAATGGTTGAGGCGTTCGCCGAGACCGACGGCGACGAGTTCGCGCTTGGCAATCTCGAAGGGATTGGGAACGTTGGCCAATTCCAGCGGAACGGCGACATTCTCCAGCGCCGTCATATTGGCGATGAGGTGAAAGGACTGGAAAACAATGCCGATATTCCGGCCGCGAAAATCCGCCAGCGCGTCTTCGCCAAGCTTGTGCAGTTGCGTATCCGCAATGACGATTTCGCCGCTGTCCAGCCGCTCCAGACCGGCAAGCACCATGAGAAGCGTCGATTTTCCCGAACCGGAAGGGCCGACGATGCCGACCGCTTCGCCTTCGCCGATGGAAAGATCGATGTTCTTGAGAACGTGAACGGAGGCGGCGGCGTTACCGAGCGTGAGGTCGGCCTTCTTCAGCTCTATGATGCTTTTCGTCACAATTCTCGTTCCTATATAGGGGATGAAAACGGTCTGGCGGTGTCGATGCGGTCGGTATTTCAGACAATGCGAACCAAGTTAGGAAAGCCGTGATGAGATTTAAAGCTGCCCTGTTTCACTTCATCGTCATTTTCGCCGCCGCCTTTTCCGCCGCGTCCGCCATGGCGCAGGAGCGGACATTGCAACTGGTCGGCCTCGGCGACAGCCTCATGGCCGGGTACCAGCTTCCGCCCACCGACAGCTACACCGCACAGCTTGAAGCTGCATTAAAGGCGAAGGGCGCCAATGTCGCCATCGCCAATGCCGGCGTCTCCGGCGATACGTCCTCCGGTGGTCTGGCGCGGGCGGAATGGTCGGTTCCGGACGGCACGGACGGGGTCATTCTGGAGCTTGGCGCCAATGATGCACTGCGCGGTATTGCACCGGAACAGACGGAAAAGAACCTCGATACCATCATTTCCGGCTTTCAGAAGCGTAACATAGCCGTGTTGCTGGTCGGCATTATGGCGCCGCCGAACATGGGCGAGGATTATGCCGGGCGGTTCAATCCGATCTTCCCGAAGCTTGCCGAAAAATACAACCTGCCGCTTTATCCCTTCTTTCTGGACGGCGTCGTGACGGATGATGCGCTGAAGCTCGATGACAAGATGCACCCCAATACCAAGGGGGTGGCGATGATGGTCGAAAAATCTTTGCCGGCTGTTGAAAGCTTCATCAAGACAATCGGTGCGCAAAAAAAATAAGCACTTGCGCCCGTCTGCATTGCGTGATTCGCTATGCTTGTTCTGCCAAGAGATTCGGGGAGCTCGCCATGCCGAGACTGTTTACCGCCCTCGAAATTCCGCGCAATGCGGCTATGAGCCTCTCATTGTTGCGCGGTGGTCTGCCGGGAGCCCGGTGGATCGATGTGGAGAATTATCACATAACCCTGCGTTTTATCGGTGACATCGACGGGCGTACCGCCGATGAGGTCGTGGACAGGCTGGACCGGATCGACAGGCCGGAATTCCAGCTCAGCCTCACCGGCATGGGGTCCTTCGGTTCCAAGAAACCGCATTCCATCTGGGCCGGGGTCTCGCCCTCGCCGGAAATGCATGCGCTGCAGGCGGAGGTGGAGAGAATCTGCCAGAGGATCGGTCTCCCGCCCGATCCGCGCAAGTTCATGCCGCATGTCACGCTGGCGCGGCTGCGCTCTTCCCGCCTGGATGATGTGGTGCATTATCTTTCCGGACGCGGCAACTTCCGCACCTCGCCCTTCACGGTCGGCCGTTTCGTGCTGATGTCGTCGAAGGAATCGGTGGGCGGCGGGCCCTATATCGTGGAGGAGGCTTTCCCGCTTCACGAGGCGCGATCCAGCTCCATCTTTTCGAGCAACGATCTGCATCCTGCCAAGAGCATGTTGTAGACGGTCAGAAAACCGTCTTCACCGCCGAAATAGGGATCCGGGACGCTCTCGTGGTGTCCCGAAGCATAGTCCAGAAACAGGTGGATTTTGTGCCTGTGGTTTTCCGGCGACTTTTGAAGCAGTTTCGCCAGATTGCTCGCGTCCATGGCAAGGATGAGATCGAAGTTTTCGAAATCGGCCTGACTGACCTGCCGCGCGCGCTGCCCTGAAATATCGATGCCATGCTTGCGGGCTATCGCGATGGATCGACGATCCGGGGCATTGCCGGTATGCCAGCCGCCGGTGCC
The DNA here is from genome assembly GCA_017744915.1 of Agrobacterium tumefaciens. GTDB lineage: Bacteria > Pseudomonadota > Alphaproteobacteria > Rhizobiales > Rhizobiaceae > Agrobacterium > Agrobacterium tumefaciens_I. Next base: position 37,360 of record JAGIAH010000003.1, on the reverse strand, counting down.
GGCGGAGTCGACCGTAAGTTGGCGGGATACGCCGTCTCCATCGGCAAGGTTTGTCAAAACGCCTTCGGCAAGTGGTGAGCGGCAGATATTGCCCATGCAGACAAAAAGAACAGCTATATGTTTCATGGAATATGCGTCGATCCGGTCGTTGAAGCGTTAATGGGTCTCAAGCGGAGGCAAGAGTCATGAAATATCCCAGACTTGAACCGGACGCCATCCGGCAGGCATTGTCGAAACTCGAGGGCTGGTCGCTGCGTGAAGACGGGGCGGCGATCGTTCGCTCCTTCAAGTTTTCGAGTTTTGCGGAGGCCTTCGGTTTCATGGCCGAGTCCGCACTTGTCGCGGAAAGGCTCAATCATCATCCCGAATGGTCCAATGTCTATTCGCGGGTCAAGGTCTGCCTCACCACCCATGATTCACAGGGTGTGACGGAGCGGGACTTTCTTCTGGCCGAAGCCATGCAGAAGGCGGCTGCGGGTCGGGGGAATTGAACGGCGCGCGTTCAGTCCCATATAATAGCCGTGACCGGAGGACCGTCGATCATGGATGATGTGAAAATCGGTGAAATTCTTCTGCCGGGCGAAGCCGACAAGCAGCAGGAGCGTGAGAATGTCGTGCGCGCCAAATTCTGGCCCAAGCTGAAGCGGGTGATGACGAAGGTTCCCTTCGCGCGCGACGCGGCTGCGGCCTATTATTGCGCGATCGACCGTGACACGCCGTTGCGCGCCAAGGGTATTATTCTGGCTGCCCTTGCCTATTTCATCATGCCCATCGATGCGGTGCCGGACATGCTGGCGGTCGTCGGTTTTACCGATGATATCGCGGTCATTACCGCCGCGCTCGCCATGATCCGCGCCCATATCAAGATGGAGCATTACGAGGCGGCTGACGCCATGCTGAAGCGCCAGCAGGAAGCCGGGTAACGTCTCTGTGATATTTCCGTCCGGCAGAGCCCGGCGGGTGACAAATTCTTGCCTGAATTTATGTGTCTTACACACGAGGGAAGGGCGTGCCACGCCGTTCTCCTCAGGGCGTCGGGAAGTCGCCAATCTGTAACACCGCAAGACGTTTCCGGCATTTTATGCGTGTTGTTGACGGTTTGGTAACCGCTTTCCGACCACAATGAGAAAAGACGATCCGCACCTGAACGTGGCCGATCCAGAAAATGGAGCCCGCCGCTGCTTCGGGCCAATGGAAGACAATAACCGGCAGGAAATTCTATGTTTGTAAGAAGTGTAGCAACCGCAGCGGCCATTTTGCTGACCAGCGTCGGCGTAGCATCTGCACAGTCGCCCACGCGCATCCAGCAGTTTAATGCCTGGGGTGCCTATTCGTACAAATCGGGCAACAGCACCGTCTGCTACGTTCTTTCCATTCCGACCTCCAAGGAACCGGCGAGCGTTGACCACGGCGATATCTTCTTCATCGTCTCGCAGCGCCCTGGCCAGAACATCTCCTATGAGCCGCAGGCCATGGTGGGTTATCCGCTGAAGCAGGGCTCCAAGGTCAATGTGACGATCGACAACAAGAACTTCGTCATGTTCACCAAGGACAAGGCTGCCTGGGTTGAGAACGCCGCTGAAGAGCCAGCTCTCGTCGCAGCGATGAAGAGCGGCAAGTCGATGACGGTGAAGGCGACGTCCGGTCGCGGAACCGGCACTTCCTATTCCTATTCGCTCTCGGGTATTTCAGCAGCTCTCAAGCAGATCGAGAGCTGCAAGTAACACGGACGCTTCATCGCGTTTGACAATGGCCGGTCCTCGACCGGCCATTTGCGTTTTTGCCAGTTTGATGCTAAAGGCGCGGCAACATTGACAGGCGGATGCGCGAAAAGTGCTCCGCCTTTGATTTTCTCGACATGCAGACGATTTTCCGCCTTTCCGACAGGCCGGTCGTGCGATGCATGGAACGATGGGATAACGTGATGTCCGTAATGCAAGCTTCTGCCGGTCTGGCAGTCAAAACCCCGCTGATCGCCAATAGCGATCTCATGTCCGGCAAGCCGTCGCTGATCGGCCTGACGCGTGAGGAAATGGGCGAGGCGCTGGCAGAAATCGGCGTGCCGCAGAAGCAGGTGAAGATGCGCGTCAGCCAGTTGTGGAACTGGCTTTATGTGCGCGGCGTCTCCGATTTCGACAATATGACCAATGTCGCCAAGGAACTTCGCGAGAAGCTGAAGGCGGCCTTCACCATCGCTCGCCCGGAAATCGTCGAGGAGCAGATCTCCAATGACGGCACCCGCAAATGGCTGATGCGTTTTCCGCCGCGCGGTGCCGGCCGCCCCGTCGAGATCGAGACGGTCTATATTCCCGAAGAAGGGCGCGGCACGCTATGCATATCGAGCCAGGTGGGCTGTTCGCTGACCTGCTCCTTCTGTCACACCGGCACGCAGCGCCTGGTGCGCAACCTGACGGCGGAGGAAATTCTCTCGCAGCTTCTGCTCGCCCGCGACCGGCTGGGTGATTTCCCTGATGGTTCTACGCCGGTCGGCGCCTATGTGCCGAGCGAAGGCCGCAAGGTCTCCAACATCGTGATGATGGGCATGGGCGAACCGCTCTATAATTTCGAGCACGTGAAGACCGCGCTCCTGATCGCCACCGACGGCGACGGCCTGTCGCTCTCCAAGCGTCGCGTCACGCTCTCGACGTCCGGCGTTGTGCCGGAAATCTTCCGCACGGGTGATGAGATCGGCGTGATGCTGGCGATTTCGCTGCATGCGGTGCGTGATGAGCTGCGCGACATGCTGGTGCCGATCAACAAGAAATATCCGCTGAAGGAGCTGATCGAGGCTTGCCGCAACTATCCGGGTCTTTCCAATGCCCGCCGCATCACCTTCGAATATGTGATGCTGAAGGATGTCAATGACAGCCTGGAAGATGCCAAGATGCTGGTGCAGCTTCTGAAGGGTGTTCCGGCCAAGATCAATCTCATTCCGTTCAACCCCTGGCCGGGCACGAATTACCAGTGCTCCGACTGGGCGCAGATCGAGAAGTTTGCCGATTTCATCAATCAGGCGGGTTATGCATCGCCGATCCGCACGCCGCGCGGCCGCGACATCCTTGCCGCCTGCGGTCAGCTGAAGTCGGAATCGGAACGCATGCGCAAGACCGAGCGACTGGCTTTTGAGGCGATGATGATCGCCAACCACGGCGCAGACGACTGAATAAGCCGCATTTGCGCCATAAAGCTGGGTTTCCGGCGGTTCTCCGATTGATTTCGGTCTGTCTTGTTCCTAGAAAGACGAAAACAGGGAACCAACAGGAGGATATCCATGCGCGCATTCATTCTGGCTCTCGCTGCCGCGAGCGCCATCGTTCTGCCGGCCAAGGCTGAAAACGTCACCGTTGCCGTCACCGCCATCGTTGAACATCCGGCGCTTGACGCCGCCCGTGACGGCGTCAAGGCTGCCCTTGCCGAAGCCGGTTACAAGGAAGGCGAGAACCTCAAGTTCCTTTATGAGTCCGCACAGGGCAATCCCGGTACCGCAGCGCAGATTGCGCGCCAGTTCGTGGGCGACGCTCCTTCGGTCATCGTGCCGATCTCCACGCCGTCGGCTCAGGCTGTCGTTGCGGCCACGCGCGATATTCCGGTCGTCTTCACGGCGGTTTCTGATCCTGTCGGCGCACAGCTTATCAAGAGCATGGAAAAGCCCGGCGGCAACGTGACCGGCCTTTCCGACATGCTGCCGGTTGGCGAGCACCTGGCGCTCATCAAGGAAATCTCCCCGAACGCCAAGTCCATCGGCTTCATCTACAACTCGGCCGAAGCCAATTCCGCCTCGACGCTCGCCCTGCTGAAGGCCGAAGCCGACAAGGCCGGCCTGAAGGTTGTCGAATCCGTCGCCACCAAGTCCGCTGAAGTTCAGGGCGCAACCCGCGCACTGGTCGGCAAGGCCGACGTGATCTACGTTCCGACCGACAATACCATCGTTTCTGCTTTCGAGGCGGCAGCCGGTGTTGCCTCCGAAGCGAAGATCCCGCTTTACGCTGCTGACACGGATTCCGTCGCGCGTGGCGCGGTTGCAGCCCTCGGCTTCAACTATTTCGACGTTGGCAAGCAGACAGGCGCCGTCGTTGTCCGCATCCTCAAGGGTGAAAAGCCGGGCGACATTCCGGCCACCGTGGCTGTCGGCACCGATCTCGTGATCAACAAGAAGGTTGCCGAAAAAGTTGGCGTCACCTTCCCTGAAAGCGTGACGAAGCGCGCCACCAAGGTCATCGACTGAACCGAAACCAGACTGAATTGCGGGCGGCGGCATTTCGCCGCCCGTTTTACGTGGCACGAGACGGTGCCCGTATCCGCCTGATGGCGGCAATAACAAGGACATTACCGTGAGCCAAATCGCCTTCTGGGGTGCCGTGGAGCTGGGACTGGTCTTCGCTTTCGTGGCGATCGGCGTCTATCTCGCTTTCCGCGTGCTCGATTTTCCGGACCTGACCGTGGACGGTTCGTTTCCGCTTGGCGCCGCCGTTGCTGCCGTGCTGATCATCGCCGGTCTGAATGCCTGGGTCGCGACGGCGATTGCCATGGTTGCCGGCGCTGCCGCGGGCATCGTGACCGCCACCCTCAATGTTCGTTTCAAGATCCTGAACCTGCTTGCCTCGATCCTGACGATGATCGCGCTGTTTTCCGTCAATCTTCGGGTGATGGGAAAGCCGAATGTGGCGCTGCTCAATCAGGACACGATGATTTCACCGTTTTATGGCCTCGGCCTCTCCGAATATCTGGTACGGCCGCTCTTCGTTGGTGCGCTGGTGCTGATCGTGGTCATTCTCGTCTGGCGTTTCCTTGAAAGCGATGCGGGCCTCGCCATGCGGGCGACGGGTGCCAATGCGCGGATGGCGCGGGCGCAGGGCGTGAAGACCGGCAACCAGATCTATCTCGGCATGGCGCTCTCAAACGCGCTGGTGGCTCTTGGTGGTGCGCTGTTTGCACAGACCAATGGTTTTGCGGATGTGACCTCCGGTGTCGGAACCATCGTTGTCGGGCTTGCGGCCGTCATCATCGGTGAGACGCTATTTGGTGCACGCGGTATCCTGATCGCGCTCATCGGCTGTGTTTTCGGCTCCATCGCCTATCGTCTCGCCATTCAGCTCGCTTTGTCGAGCGATGTGCTGGGCCTCAAGGCGTCCGATCTCAATTTCGTAACGGCGGTATTGGTGGCCATCGCATTGATCCTGCCGCGACTGCGCCGTGGGGGAGCAACATCGTGATTTCGCTTTCCGATATCCAGGTCGTCTTCGGACGTGGCACGCCGCTGCAAAAGCAGGCGCTGGCCAAGATCGATCTCACCATCGAGGATGGCTCCTTCGTCACCGTCATCGGCTCCAATGGCGCAGGCAAATCCACGCTTCTCGGTGTTCTGGCCGGTGATGTCCTGCCAACGGCGGGCAAGGTGATGATCGGCGGCGCCGATGTCACCCGCAAGCCGACTGCCAGCCGGGCGGGACGGGTGGCGCGCGTGTTTCAGGACCCGCTGGCGGGCAGCTGCGGTGCGCTGACCATCGAGGAAAACCTGGCACTGGCGGCATCGCGTGGTGAACGCCGCGGCCTTCTGCCGGCGCTCGGGCGCGGCCGCCGGGAGTTCTTCAAGGAACGGATTGCTTCGCTCAATCTCGGTCTCGAAAACCGTTTGAAGGACCGTATGGACCTTCTGTCCGGCGGGCAGAGGCAGGCCGTGTCGCTTGTCATGGCGACGCTTTCTGGTTCGGACGTGCTGCTGCTGGATGAACATACGGCAGCGCTCGATCCCGGCATGGCGGAATTTGTGATGGAGCTGACCCGCAAGGTGGTGTCGGAGCGCAAGCTGACGACCCTGATGGTCACCCATTCCATGCGTCAGGCGCTGGATTACGGCACCCGCACGATCATGCTGCATGCCGGTGAAATCGTGCTCGACGTATCCGGTGACAGCCGTAAGGATCTCGAGGTCGAAGACCTGATCGAGATGTTCCGCAAGATACGCGGCCAGACGCTTGACGATGACGAGTTGCTTATCGGTTGATTATAGAAAAGGCGCCTTCCGGCGCCTTTTTATTTGCCCTCAGCGCGTTTGCGTGAAGAAAATCTTGACTGCGAAAAGCGAGAAGACGCCGGCGATCGTATAATCCAGCCCGCGCAGAACCTTCCGGTTGCGCTGCAGCCAGGCGGAGAGAACATCGGCGGCAATCACGATGCCGATACCGATCGGCAGCGCCACGATGATGGACCAGATGCCGAGGAAGATCAGCTCGCCGGTGACATGCGGATCGGAGGCGCTGACGAATTGCGGCAGGAAGGTCATGAAAAAGATGATGACCTTGGGGTTCAGCAGATTGACCCAGATGCCGTTCAGCAAGGCCGATTTCAGCGAGGCCTGCGCTTTTTCACCGGTGCTTTTCACCATCACGAAATCCGAGCCCTTGCGGATCGCTTGAACTGCGAGCCAGACCAGATAGGCCGCGCCACCGGTTTTCAGGATCATGAAAGCGGTCGGCGAGGCGACGATGAGGGCGGCGACGCCGAAAGCGACCAGCATCGTGTGCACGGTGATGCCGATATTGGTTCCCACCAGCGTCATGAAGCCCGCCGCGCGGCCTTCACGCAAGGAGCGGCTGATCCAGAGCGTCATGTCGGGCCCCGGCGTCACCGCCAGAAGCAGAATGGCAATGGTGAAGGCGATCAGTGTTGGCAGGCTCGGAACGAAATCCATCGCGGCACCCGTAAAATTTGGAGATTGCCGTTGCTTAACGCGGTTTCGCGTTTCTGCCAATGTTTTTGCGCGACAATGCGCCTGTCGGGGAGGATAGCCGCCGTACCCTTTCAAGCACGGCGACTGGGAATTCAGTTTTTCAGGAAGCTGGTGAAGGCGGCGGAATATTCCGTGTGCCAGCGCGAAAGCGGCGGGCGGTTCTGGACGATATCATAGGCGGCCCAGAGAATGCGTTTTTCATCCGTCGGGCGATCCACCTCCCCATCCGGGCAGAGAATGTAGAAATCGCCCCGGCCGATGCTCTCGATCATGAAATCGACGGTTTGTTCGCCGGTCCAGGCGCCCTCCGGCTTTTCCGTCCTGCCATGGGCGGTGAGGCCCGTGAAAACGAAACCGGGTATCAGGAGATGGGCGGAAACCGCACCATTCGGAATATTGCGCAATTCATGCTGAAGCGCTTCCGTGAAGGTTTTGACGCCGGACTTCGAGACGTTGTAAGCCGGATCACCCGGAGGCGTGGTGATGCCCTGTTTTGAGCCGGTGTTGATGATGAGCGCTGGCTCGCCATGGGCGATCATGCCTTGACCGAAAACGCGGCTGCCGTTCACCACGCCCATCAGATTGACGCCGATAATCTTTTCCCAATTGGCCTGCGGTCCGAAGATGGCGCTGCCCGGCTGAATGCCGGCATTGTTCATGAGGACGTGGACGCGCCCGAAACGCTGGATGACGGCGCGCTCCAGCGCCTCGAGCTCATCGAGTTTCGATACGTCGGTTGGGATTGTGACGATCTGCGCTTCGCCGTCCTTGGCGACGGCAAGAATATCCGCATGCGCTGCGGCGAGCTTTTCGCCATCGAGATCGACGAGCACGACGCTCATGCCGAAACCGGCGAATTTGCGGGCGGCGGCGAGTCCGATGCCGGATGCCGCACCGGTGATGACAGCGACATTATCTTCCTTGAATGCGGGGTGGATGGTCGTCATAGGTTTCTCCTTCGCGTCGTTTCTGCTGTTTCCAGCGGTTTGCAACGTTGCCTGAACCTGAGTGGCTTCATTCACGGTCTTCAAGTCGATCGCGCCGCTTTATGATAAAGCGCGAATTTTCTAAATGCATGTGACAATTGCTTCGTTCCCATCGGTGCGGCCGGTGATCACCCATCGTCATGCGCGCCCATCAATTGTTTTGTCGCTTATCTCACGGAAAAGCGCTTCACACATTTCGGGTTGCACTGTAAAAGTGCCGAAATCCCAAGGAAATGGCGGTGCCCTGATGCCGTCATCATGCAGATGGACATCACTATGGTACTTCCGAAAGACGTTAAGAAAGTCGTTCTCGCCTATTCCGGCGGCCTCGACACCTCGATCATCCTGAAATGGCTTCAGACGGAACTCGGCGCTGAAGTCGTGACCTTCACCGCCGATCTCGGCCAGGGCGAAGAGCTTGAGCCGGCGCGCAAGAAGGCCGAGATGCTGGGCATCAAGGAAATCTTCATCGAGGACGTCCGCGAAGAATTCGTGCGTGATTTCGTCTTCCCGATGTTCCGCGCCAACGCCGTTTATGAAGGCGTCTATCTGCTCGGCACGTCGATTGCCCGTCCGCTGATTTCCAAGCACCTGATCGAGATCGCCAAGAAGACCGGCGCCGACGCCATTGCCCATGGCGCCACCGGCAAGGGCAACGACCAGGTTCGCTTCGAGCTCTCGGCCTATGCGCTGAACCCTGACATCAAGATCATCGCGCCCTGGCGCGACTGGACGTTCAAGAGCCGTACCGACCTCCTGAACTTCGCCGAACAGCACCAGATCCCGGTCGCCAAGGACAAGAAGGGCGAAGCGCCTTTCTCCGTCGACGCCAACCTGCTGCACTCCTCTTCCGAGGGCAAGGTTCTGGAAGACCCGGCACAGGAAGCGCCGGAATATGTGCATATGCGCACCATCTCGCCGGAAGCGGCTCCGGACAAGGCAACCGTCATCAAGGTCGGTTTCCGCAAGGGTGATGCCTGCTCCATCAACGGCGTTGAAATGTCGCCCGCGACGCTTCTTGCCACGCTCAATAATTACGGCCGTGAAAACGGCATCGGTCGTCTCGATCTGGTCGAGAACCGCTTCGTCGGCATGAAGTCGCGCGGCGTTTACGAAACACCCGGCGGCACCATCCTGCTTGCCGCGCATCGCGCCATCGAATCCATCACGCTCGACCGGGGTGCAGCGCACCTCAAGGACGAACTGATGCCGCGTTATGCCGAGCTGATCTATTACGGCTTCTGGTTCTCGCCGGAGCGCGAGATGCTGCAGGCCCTGATCGACAAGAGCCAGGAACATGTGGAAGGCGAAGTGACGCTGAAGCTCTACAAGGGCAATGTCATGGTGACCGGCCGCGAAAGCGCCAAGTCACTTTATTCCGACGCGCTGGTGACCTTCGAAGACGACCACGGCGCTTACGACCAGAAGGATGCTGCGGGCTTCATCAAGCTCAACGCGCTGCGCCTGCGCACGCTGGCCAAGCGCAATCTCAGCAAGTAATTCTGCTCACGTGAAGATGATGAAACCCGCTGACGGCGACGTCGGCGGGTTTTTTATGCCTCTTTTCTGGAGACGATACGGAAGCCGATATAGCTCGCGACGGCCGTAAATTCCATCACCGGGATGATGATGCCGAAGCCGGTCAAAGGCGAACCGATGAGCGAGGCGGCAGCGCCGCCCGCAAAACCCGATCCCATCTGGATGAAACCCATCATCGCCGAGGCCGAACCGGCGATATGCGGGAAGGGTGCAAGCGCCGCCGTTACCATCGAGGGTGTCAGCAAGGCGATACCGACCGTTGCAACCGCGACAGGCCCCATGATGGAGAGGAAGGACGGCGGTATCAGGAAGACCGACAGCAGGATGAGCAGACCGCCCGCTCCTGAAAAGCAGAGGCCGAGCATGACGGAACGGCGATCGCCCAGTCGCGGTGCGATGTAGCGCAGGGCGATGGAGCCGAAAAAATAAGCGCCGGTCTGCATCAACATGCCGATGCCGAAGGCGATGGGCGTCAGGCCGACTGTGTTGATGAGAATGAAGGTCAGCATGGTGGCCTGCGCATAAAGCGCGCCGATGGAGCCGCCAAGCACCAGTGCGGCCAGAAGAAAACGCGGCTCGGTCAGCAAGGTGCCGTAGGCCGACAGGAGCCGGCGGGGGCGGATCAGGCCTTTGTCGGGGACCGTCGTTTCGCGCAGGAAAACCACGACGGCGAAAATGGCGACGGCACCGAGGCCGGCCATCAGGAAAAATACGGATTTCCAGCCGAAAGCCGCAAGCGAAAGTCCGCCGATCGTCGGTCCCAAGGCGGGGCCGACGGCCAGCATGATGCCGATGAGGTTCATGATGCTGGAGGCTTCCGCGCCGGTGAACTGGTCGCGGACGATGGCGCGCGCCACCGTCATGCCGACGGAGGCGCCGATGCCCTGAATGAGCCGGGCGAAAAGCAGCACTTCAATCGTCGGGGCAAAAATCGCCAGCAGCCCGCCGCCCAGAAAGATCGAAAGGAAAGCGAGGCTCGCCCTGCGTCGCCCGAAGGCGTCGGAAGCCGGCCCGGCGAGCAGCTGCGCCATGGCAAAACCGGCAAAATAAAGCGAGAGGCTGAGTTTTATCGCGGATTCGTTCGTGGCGAAAACCCGTGTCAGTTCCGGCATGGCCGGCGTATAGATCGCCATGGAAATCGGCGCCAGCGCCGTCAGCAACGCGCCGAGCAGCGCCGTGCGTTTTGTCGACATGATCGGTTCTGGCGGCATTGTGGTCAGCAGCTCTGGCCCGGCTGTTCCGGCTGGAGATTGTTGCGAAGCGTCTGCAGGAAGTCGCGGAAAAGCGCGACTTCTTCTTCGTTCAGGCCCCGCGTGGCGTGACGCACCAGTTCATCGATTTCCTGGCGCACGGCTTCCAGCATCTCGGTGGAGTTTTTCGTCAGCACGATGCGCTTGGAACGCCTGTCCTGCGGGTCCTGCTGGCGCTCGATGAGGTCGAGGGATTGCAACTTGTCGAGATAGGCGCAAATGGTCATGGGCTCGATGCCGAGGCGGGCGGCAATATCCGACTGCTTGCTGCCATCGACGGCGGCAACCGTCAGTAATGCGCGCGCTTCGCCGGGCGTCAGGCCCAGGCCAGCTTCAGAAATTCGGCGCTCAAAAGCACTGTTCAGCAGGCGTGCGCCGCTGTTCAGCAAAAATGCCAGTGAGTCTTTTTCGCGTTTCGTGCCCATGCTTCGCCTTTTCGTAAGTCAGCCTTACTAAATTCCGGGCGATAATCAATGGTGCACAAATCATATTGTCGAAAATCGAGTAAAGTATGCGTCAATTCGGTTATTGGATGGCCCGTAACATAGTCGACAATTGTTACGCCGAAGCAAAAAGACCGGAGTTTCTGCGTTTTTTCCACATCGCCTGTCATCTGCGCCCGGCATATTGAATTGGCGGTGGAGGCGTGCCCATATGGGTTGTGAATCGGAATTGCACAAGGAAGACGAAATGCCATTGAAGACCGCGCTTTATCCCGCACTCGTCCACTGGAACGGCCATAATGGTCTGCCAAAATTCGATGCGGTCAAGGATGAGGATTTCGCGCCGGCCTTCGATGCCGCCCTTCTGTCCCACGAGCAGGAAATCGATGCGATTGCCGGCAACCTGGAAGCGCCGAGTTTCGCAAACACGGTGACCGCACTCGAAATCGCCGGCGATGATCTTTCGCGCATTTCGTCGCTGTTCTGGAACAGGGCAGGCGCCAATACCAATGGTGTGATTCAGGCGCTGGAGCGGGAGATCGCTCCGAAAATGTCGCGGCATTATTCCAAGATCGGCATGAACGAGGCGCTGTTCAAACGCATCGACACATTGTGGGAAAAGCGCGAGACGCTGGGGCTCACGGGTGAGGAAAAGCGGGTTCTCGAGCGGCACTGGAAGGGTTTCGTGCGTTCCGGCGCAAAATTGCCCAAAGACCGGCAGGAGCGGCTGGCCGCAATCAACGAGGAACTCGCCGGTCTCGGCGCCAGGTTCGGGCAGAACGTGCTGGCGGATGAAAAGAACTGGAAACTTCTGCTTGTCAACGAGGAGGAACTGGCCGGCATTCCCGGTTTCCTGCGCGATGCGATGGCAGGGGCTGCCCGCGAGCATGGTGAGGACGGCAAATTTGCCGTTACGCTTTCCCGCTCGATCATCGAGCCCTTCCTGACATTTTCCGAGCGCCGCGACCTGCGCGAACAGGCCTTCAAGGCCTGGGTGGCGCGCGGTGAAAATGGCGGCGAGACCGATAATCGCGAAACCGTCCACCGCACGCTTGAACTGCGCGAGGAAAAGGCGAAACTTCTCGGTTATGCGAATTTTGCTGCTTACAAGCTCGATGACACGATGGCGAAGACGCCGGATGCGGTAAACGGTCTTCTCGGCCAGGTCTGGGAAAAGGCTGTTCGTCGCGCCGGTGAGGAAGAGGCTGAACTTGCAGCCATCATCGCTAAGGAAGGCAAGAACCACGAGGTGCTGCCATGGGACTGGCGGCATTATGCCGAAAAGCTCCGGGCGCAGAAATTCAATTTCTCCGAGGCGGAACTGAAGCCCTACCTGCAACTGGAAAAGATCATCGAAGCCTGTTTCGATGTGGCCGGGCGGTTGTTCGGGATCCACGCGGTCGAGGTCAAAGGCATTGCCGCTTACCACCCGGATGTGCGGATTTTCGAAATCCACGACGGCAAGGGTGATCTGAAGGCCATGTTCCTCGGCGATTATTTCGCCCGCCCCTCCAAGCGGTCCGGCGCATGGATGAGCTCCTTCCAGTCGCAGCATAAGTTGCCGCTGAAGAATGGCACGGTCGGTGAAATCCCGATCATCTACAATGTCTGCAATTTTGCCAAACCGGCCGAGGGAAAACCGGCGCTGCTTTCGCTCGATGATGCGCGAACGCTGTTCCACGAATTCGGCCACGCCTTACATGGCATGTTGTCCGATGTCACTTATCCTTCCGTATCCGGAACGGGCGTCTCGCGCGATTTCGTCGAATTGCCGTCGCAGCTTTACGAACATTGGTTGACGGTGCCGGAAATTCTGGAAAAATACGCCCTGCATTATGAGACCGGCGCGCCGATGCCGAAGGCGCTGCTGGACAAGGTTTTGGCCGCCCAGACCTTTAATGCCGGTTTCAGCACGGTGGAATTCACCTCTTCGGCGATTGTCGACATGGCCTTTCACACCCGCGACAGCGTTGCCGATCCGATGGCCGTGCAGGGTGAGGTGCTCTCCAGCCTCAATATGCCGAAATCCATCGTCATGCGGCACGCGACGCCGCATTTCCAGCATGTGTTCTCGGGCGATGGTTATTCCGCTGGCTATTATTCCTACATGTGGTCGGAAGTTCTCGATGCCGATGCCTTTGCCGCCTTCGAGGAAACCGGCAATGCCTTTGATGGCGAGATGGCGCGCCGGCTGAAGGACAATATCTATTCCGTTGGTGGATCGATCGACCCCGAGGAGGCCTATCTCGCCTTCCGTGGCAAGATGCCAAGCCCGGATGCGATGCTTTCGAAGCGCGGTCTCCTATAAGAGACTGTCATAATTCTCAGCTAGAAGCTGAGCGCAGGGGGCTTATGATATGAGCCCCCCTTTCGCATTTGCAAAAAAAAGGTTATGAGCGCGCCAAACTAAATTGGCGTTTCTCATCAATATAGCGCCCAACCTCAGAGATTTTGAACAATGGCACTTCGCAACATCGCGATCATCGCGCACGTTGACCATGGAAAAACGACGCTTGTTGACGAGCTTCTGAAGCAGTCCGGCTCGTTCCGCGATAACCAGCGCGTTGCAGAGCGCGTGATGGACAGCAACGACCTCGAAAAGGAACGTGGTATCACCATTCTCGCCAAGGCGACCTCGGTGGAGTGGAAGGGTGTTCGCATCAACATCGTCGACACCCCCGGCCACGCCGATTTCGGCGGCGAAGTTGAGCGTATCCTGTCGATGGTGGATGGCGCGATCGTTCTGGTCGATAGTTCCGAAGGTCCGATGCCGCAGACCAAGTTCGTGGTCAGCAAGGCGCTGAAGGTTGGTCTGCGCCCGATCGTCGCGATCAACAAGATCGACCGTCCGGATGGCCGTCATGAAGAAGTCATCAACGAAGTCTTCGACCTCTTCGCAAACCTCGATGCGACCGACGAGCAGCTCGACTTCCCGATCCTCTACGGTTCTGGCCGTGACGGCTGGATGAACGTCAACCCGGAAGGCCCGAAGGATCAGGGTCTCGCGCCCTTGCTCGATCTGGTTCTCGAACATGTTCCGGAGCCCAAGGTCGAAGAAGGTCCGTTCCGTCTGATCGGCACGATCCTCGAAGCCAACCCCTTCCTCGGTCGTATCATCACCGGCCGCATCGCTTCCGGTTCGATCAAGCCGAACCAGGCTGTGAAGGTGCTTGGCCAGGATGGCAAGACGATCGAAACCGGTCGTATTTCCAAGATTCTCGCATTCCGTGGTATCGAGCGCACGGCCATCGATGAAGCCCATGCTGGCGACATCGTCGCCATTGCCGGTCTCTCCAAGGGCACGGTCGCCGATACCTTCTGTGATCCGTCCGTCACCGAGGCGATGACCGCGCAGCCGATCGATCCGCCGACCGTCACCATGTCGTTCATCGTTAACGACAGCCCGCTTGCCGGCACCGAAGGCGACAAGGTTACGAGCCGCGTTATCCGCGACCGTCTGTTCAAGGAAGCCGAAGGCAACGTTGCGCTGAAGATCGAAGAGGCCGAAGGCAAGGATTCGTTCTTCGTTTCCGGCCGTGGCGAATTGCAGCTGGCGGTTCTGATCGAAACCATGCGTCGCGAAGGCTTCGAGCTTGCCGTTTCGCGTCCGCGCGTTGTGATGCACAAGGACGAGAACGGCACCCTGCTGGAGCCGATCGAAGAAGTCGTGATCGACGTTGACGAAGAGCATTCCGGTGTCGTCGTTCAGAAGATGTCCGAGCGCAAGGCTGAAATGGCCGAGCTCCGTCCTTCCGGCGGCAATCGCGTTCGTCTGAAGTTCTACGCTCCGACCCGTGGCCTGATCGGCTACCAGTCGGAACTGCTGACCGACACGCGCGGTACGGCCATCATGAACCGTCTGTTCCACGACTATCAGCCCTTCAAGGGCCAGATTGCCGGTCGCGTCAACGGCGTTCTGCTGTCCAACGGTTCGGGCGAGGCTGTTGCCTACGCCATGTTCAACCTGGAAGATCGCGGCCCGATGATCATCGAGCCGGGTGAAAAGGTTTATGCCGGTATGATCATCGGTATTCACACGCGCGACAACGATCTCGAAGTGAACGTGCTGAAAGGCAAGCAGCTGACCAACATCCGCGCCGCCGGCAAGGATGAAGCCGTCAAGCTGACGCCGCCGATCCGCATGACGCTCGACCGCGCCCTTTCCTGGATCCAGGAAGACGAGTTGATGGAAGTGACGCCGAAGTCGATCCGTCTGCGCAAGATGTTCCTCGACGCAAATGACCGCAAGCGTTTTGAAAAGGCCAAGCTCGCAATCTGATTGCGGTTGGTCGTCACGAATGCAAAAAACCCGGCCTTGAGCCGGGTTTTTTTATGCATTCGTTTTTATGTGTGCATGAGTCGAAAGGCGCTTGTGTCGAAGGTTAAGGATGCGTTAATTTTTTCTGGTCGTCCACATGAATAGGCTGTGGGTAAGCCTGCCGGCGTTAACCTTTATGACTGGCAAGTTTCCGTGGCCGGGGCCAGAATCGCGTTATGAAAACGTTATCCATCGATGTTCGCCGTGCCGAGCCGCATGATGCGCGCGCCATCTCCGAGGCGCACCGTCTGTCGTGGCAACAGGCCTATGCGGGGCTGATCCCGCACAGGCCGTTGACGCAGATGCTGGAGCGTCGCGGCGAAATCTGGTGGAGGAAGGCAACCAAGGGCTCCGCGACCATGCTGGTGGTGGAAGTGGCAGGTGTGGTTGCCGGATATGCGACGCTGGGTCTCAGCCGCGCGCGCGGGCTGCCGCATGATGGCGAGATTTACGAAATTTATCTCCGTCCGGAATATCAGGGTATCGGGCTCGGCTCGCTGCTGTTCACGGAGGCCCGCAGACTGCTGACCTCACTCGGCTGCAACGGCATCGTCGTCTGGTGCCTCGAGGACAGCGATGTCGCCAATCGCTTTTTCCGGTCGCATGGCGGCCGCGATATTGCCGAAGGCATGGAAGATTTCGACGGCACCTCGCTGCGCAAGGTCGGCTTCGTCTGGAACTGACGAAGACGCCGGCGATAGGCAATTGCGATGGCCTCAAATCCGGCATTCTGCCTTATCAGCCCAAACCCATGTTGCAATGCGGCGACTTTCCCAGTATCGAAAACCAAATCCAACCCGTCGAATGAGGGAAGCGAATGCGTATCGATGCAATTTCCGTAGGCAAAAATCCGCCGGAAGACGTGAATGTTATCGTTGAAGTGCCGGTTGGCGGCCAGCCGATCAAGTACGAGATGGACAAGGATGCCGGTGCGCTGATCGTCGATCGCTTCCTCTACACGCCGATGACCTATCCGGGTAACTATGGCTTCGTGCCGCACACCCTGTCCGATGACGGCGACCCGATCGACGTTCTTATCTGCAACACCCGCCCGCTGGTTCCCGGCTGCGTCATCAATGTTCGCCCCATCGGCGTGATGATCATGGAAGATGATGGCGGCAAGGACGAGAAGATCCTCGCCGTACCGGTTCCGAAGCTGACGCGCCGTTACGACAAGGTCCACAATTACACCGACCTGCCGGAAATCACCCTGAAGCAGATCGAGCACTTCTTCGAACACTACAAGGATCTGGAGCCCGGCAAGTGGGTGAAGATGGGCGGCTGGCAGAATGTCGACGTCGCCAAGAAGCTGATCGTCGAAGCCATCGAGCGCTACAAGGCGCAGGGCTGATTCGGTCTAAAGCTTTTTAAAACGCTCTTCGAAATCCTCCGGTTCGGTATCGATCCGGAGGATTTTTTTGCGCGCTGTTTCGCCTGAAACGAAGCTGATGGAAGATTTGGGCAGGCCGAGTTTTTTCGCCAGCAAAATAATCAGCGCCTTGTTGGCCTTGCCGTCTTCCGGCACGGCGCTGACGCGGGCCTTCAGATGCGCGTGTCCATCCGCATCCTGCTCCACGCCGTCGATGGCATCCCGCCCGCCATTCGGGGTGAGGCGGACGGACAGGCGGATATGATCGCCGTGTTTTAGCCAGCAGCTGCTCAAGCGAACATCGGGTAAAGCGTGTTCCACATGAAGGAGCGGATGAAGAAGATAATCAACAGCACGATGATCGGCGAAATGTCGATGCCGCCGAGATTGGGCAGAATGCGGCGGATGGGGCGCAGAACCGGTTCCGTGACATTGACCAGGAAACTCCCGATGGCGTTCACGAACTGGTTGCGGGAATTGATGACGTTGAAGGCGTAAAGCCAGGAAAAAATAGCGCTGGCGATCAGCACCCACGTATAGAGGTTCAAGGCCAGATCGATGGTCTGAAACAGGGCAAGCATCAATATCTCCGTATCTTGGTTGCAAGACATTTAGACATTGACGCGTGAACCGGCAAGTGTTCCGCCAGATCGTAATGATCTTTGGTCGGATCGACCGGCGATCATCACGATCTGGTCCATGGCCTGGCAGCGGGATTTCAGGCGAAAACCGCTCACACTTTTCGCCATCCCGCTGGCGAGGGCTAGCGATTCTTGTCATATCGCTCTATTGCAAAGCTCTCATATTGTCTCGCGAGCACCCAGCCGATGTCCCTGCCTTCTGCCGAAAACCGCTTTGGCGCATTCCGGCATAGTTCCTATCGCCGCTTCTTCAGCGCCCGGTTTTTCTCGGCCTTCGCCATCCAGATCGTCAGCGTCTCCGTCGGCTGGCAGATGTATGAGGTAACAGGCAACGCCTTTTATCTCGGCCTGATCGGTCTTTTCCAGTTTCTGCCATCGTTGCTCCTGATCCTGGTGACCGGAACGGTCGCCGACCGGCACAATCGCCGCCGCATCATGGCCATATGCCTGCTGATGGCGGCGCTCTGTGCTGCGGCGCTCCTCGGTCTCACGTTGACGCATAGTTTTTCCCCCTGGCCGGTCTTTGCCATTCTCGTCGTCTTCGGCATTGAGCGGGCCTTTATGGGGCCGGCGGTCCAGTCGCTGGCGCCCAATCTCGTGCCGGTCGAGGACTTGCCGAATGCCATCGCCTGGAATTCGTCTTCCTGGCAGATGGCATCGATTCTTGGACCGGTTGCCGGTGGTCTGCTTTATGGCCTTGGTGCGTCCGTTGCCTATAGCGTGGCGTTCGTGCTGTTCATCGTATCGGCAACGCTTGCGGTCGCTATCCGCAAACCGGAACAACGTGGGCCGGCAAAAGCCATCAGCCTTGAAACCATGCTGGCAGGGTTCAAATTCATCTCGCAGGAGAAGATCGTCCTCGGAGCGATCTCGCTCGACCTTTTCGCTGTCCTGCTGGGCGGTGCTGTCGCGCTGATGCCGATCTTTGCCAAAGAAGTGCTGACACTCGGGCCATGGGGCCTCGGGCTTTTGCGTGCGGCTCCCGGCATCGGGGCCATCACGGTTGCGGTCATTCTGGCGTTCAAACCCATCCGGCACCATGCGGGCCTGCTGATGTTTGTCGGTGTCGGTGTCTTCGGCGTTTCCACCGTGATCTTCGGGCTTTCGCAAACCGCGTGGCTGTCCATCGCCGCGCTGGTGGTCATGGGCGCATCGGACATGGTGTCGGTTTATGTGCGTGAAACACTGATCGCGCTCTGGACGCCGGATGAGGTGCGCGGGCGCGTGAATGCGGTGAACATGGTGTTCGTGGGGGCATCAAACGAATTGGGTGAGTTCCGCGCCGGCACCATGGCCCATGTCGTCGGGGCGGTTCCGGCCGTCGTCATCGGCGGGGCAGGCACGCTTGCTGTGGCGGTCATCTGGGCGCTCGGTTTTTCCAAGCTGCGCAAGATCGACAATCTGGACGCGCCGCATTGAGGGCACAAGGTCTCAGCGCTGCGCCTTGCCTTCGAAGACCAGATCGAGAAAATTGCCGAGCCATGCCCTGAGCGGTGTGTCGAACAGCATGCGGCCTTCCAGATGCTGGCTGCCGACCTGCGCATTGGGCATGCCGAAACGCTGCGCGCCGCGCACCACCCAGCTATGCATCATGGCGCGGGTCAGTTCTGCGTGAAACTGCAGGCCCCAGGCATTTTTTCCATAACGATAGGCCTGGTTGGGATAGGTCTCACCGGAGGCCAGAAGCTCCGCTCCTCGCGGCAGTTCAAAGCCTTCCTTGTGGAAATGATAGACCATCTTTGGCCAATGCGGCATCAAAAGCCGCCCATGTTCGGTGGCGTGAAGCGGATACCAGCCGATTTCCACCTTGCCATCCCTGTCGGCCTCGACCCTGCCGCCCAGATGTTTGGACAGCATCTGCGCGCCGAGACAGATGCCAAGAAAGGGCTTGTTTTCCTTCAGCGGCACCTTCAGCCAGTCGATTTCGGCTTTGACATAATCATGCGGGTCGTTGGCGCTCATCGGGCCGCCGAAGATGATGGCGCCGGCGTGTTTTTCTAACGTTTGCGGCAGGTCATCGCCGAGCGCCGGGCGCCTTATATCGAGGCGATACCCCTTTTCCACCAGCATCTGGCCGACGCGACCGGGCGTGGAACGTTCCTGATGCAGGACGACAAGCAGCGAAGGTTGTTCTTTCTGTTGCCTGGAGGGGTCAAACAGCATCGTCTTCGTTTTCGCTTTCTTCAGCGGGCCCGGACCTCGTGGCGGCCTGCTGACGTTGCAGAACCCTGTCGCGCACGGAAACACCAAGCAGATCGGCGACTCGCCAGATCACATGATCTTCCATTTCGCTTCGTTCGCCGTCAGCGTAAACAATATCCCATAATATGCCAATAAGCTCCACGCGCTGATCTTCATCGAGATGGCGGCGGATATCGGTGGTGAAACGGTAATAATCGACGGCTTCCTTGCCAGCCTCCTGGCCGGCGGCGAGAAGGGCATCGAGTTTGCCGCTGTCGAGATGATAATAATCCTGCAGGATTTCGCGCAGGCGGTCACGTTCGCTTTTCGAGACGGTGCCATCCGCTTCCATCACCTGGAAACAAAGGGCGGCGACTGCCACCCTCAGATCGTCCGGGCTGAAATCACCCGCATGCGGACCGACGAGGTTTTGAAGAAACGACTGTATTTGATGGAACATTGATCGCCTGTTCGTCAAAAGAGTTTGAGCCGGGTCTTGGGGTCGGCTTCCGCGGCGGGTTTCTTGACGCCTGGATCATCCGGTGCGCCGCCGAAAAATGGCACGGCTTCCGCCTTTTCATCCGGTTGATCGGCTTCCGCCGGCGCTTCGATTGTGACGGGCTTCTTTTCCTTCGGGGCCGATACGATCGGCTTCACCTCGATCGGCGCAGCCGGGGCGGGTTTCGGTTCCGCGCGGGTCTCGGGCGCGGCTTCGACAATGATCGTCTTTGCAGCCGGTTCGGCCCGTGCTGGTGCTGCGGCAATCGCGTTTTCGATCGCAAGATCCTCGACGGGACCTTCGAGTTGGCCGAAGGGCGCTTTCCATTCGAAGGCGTCGAGACGACCGGTGACGGGCGAAACGGGCAGCCATTTTTCAGAGACGATGCCATCGGCAACCCAGGCGGGGTCTCGCGGCGCGCGCAGCGCCTGCGCCATCCAGTAGCGCACCCGGCCCTGATCGCCGGTTTCGGCCTCCTCGATATCGGCCATCAGCAGGAAGATGCTTTCACGCGGTTCGATCCGGGCGGCGGCCTCGGCCTTGGCCCGCGCCTTGGCGAATTCCTTGGCATCGAGTGCTGCCTGCGCCACGGCGAACAGGGATTCGATATTGTTGGGTTTCAGGCTTTCCAGCCGCTCGGCGCGTTTCAGCCGGTCGATGGCGGTGTCGCCACTGCGGGCGCGGACATAAAGCTCGGCGATCTGCGGATGTGGATCGTTCTTCCACACCGGTTCCAGAACCGTTGCCGCCTTGCGCAGATTGTCTTCACGCAGATAGGATTTCGCCGCGATCAGCGCCGCCGGCACGAGGCCTTTGGCGAGCTTGAGAGCCTGCTTGGCATCCTCGCGTGCACCGACCGGATCGCTTTCCAGCTTCTCGCCTGCCTTGGCGGTGAGAAGCACGGCTTTCAGCCGTTCCGCTTCACCACGCTCGATCACGCTTGCCGCCTTCTGCTGGTCGAGCAGGCGGATGGCATCGTCCCATTGCCCATTGCGGCAGCGGTTTTCCAGCGTTGCCTGTGCTGCCCAGGGCAGATAGGGGGCTTTTTCCGCTGCATCCTCGGCATATTGCTGGGCGGCCTCATAAGCTCCCTGTCGGCGCGCCTCTATATACAAGCCACGAAGCCCCAGCTCGCGGGTTTCCGGATCTCGGGCCATGGCTTCGAATTTGCGCCGCGCCTCGTCATATTTGCCTTCGATCAGATCGGCCTGCGCATCCAGCAGGTGGATGAGTGGTTCCTGATCGGCGCTAAGCAGCCCCTGCGTGCGGGCCGTCATCTTGCGGGCGAGGATGGCATTGCCGGCGCCGGCGGCGATGAGGCCGGTGGACAGGGCCTGATAACCGCGGTCACGCTTGCGGGCGCGAAAATAACGGCGGGCGGCATTGGGCGAGGTCCAGATGGCGTTGACGACCCACCAGACCAGCATGACGGCGGCAACCAGCGCCGCGATGATGGAGGCGGCAACCATCAGGCTCATTTCGATCAGCTGGCCCTGCCAGACGATGGAGAGCACGCCCGGCCTGTCCGCCAGCCAGGAGAAACCGAAACCGAGCGCCAGAACGATAACGGCGAAAGTCAGAATTCTGGTCATGCCCTTACCCCTGCCTGCCGGTGCTGGTGATGGCACGGTTCAACGTGCCTCCCACCAGATTTTCGACCTCGATACGCGCATCCAGAGATTTCTTGTAGTCGGCGGATGCCGCCTTGGCCGCCTCGGGAAGCCCGTTCCATTCAAGCGCTGCGCCCTGCAGATCGCCGTTGCGCAGCTTGTTTTCCATGCGCGCGATCACCGCGTCGGGGGTCTCACCCTCGATATTTCCGACGGGGCGAACCTTCACCAGCGAAAAGGCGCTTTCGGTCAGGCGTTCCATTATGCTCTGGTTGGGATCGGGCTGGTTGATGGCCGATAGCATCGCATTGGCGACATCAGGGAATTTCTGCATCAGTTCCGAACGTGACGGCACGCCGGTGGCGGCGAAAGATTGCAGCGATGCGATGGCCGGATCGTCAGGCGTGACCTTGGAGAGCGTGTCGAGTTCGGTGAGGAACGGCCCGCCGCGATCGATCGCGGCTTTCAGCGCGGCCGAGGCTATGGCGCGGGCGACCTCGATATCGTCGCGCGGCTCGTTGATCTTGGCTTCCGCATCGGCCAGGCGGCGCGTCAATTCGGCCGTAGCGGAGGCCTGCGCGGAACGCTCGGACTGAAGGGTGGCCTCTAGCGCCGTGATTTTTTCCGAAAGCCCATCCACTTGCGGGGCTTCACCCTTTGCCCCTTCGAGCGCTGCAATGCGCTGTTCCAGCGCCGAGCTGTCTGCCGCCGGAGCGTTGGCGAGCTGTTGCCGCAGGCTGCCGAGATCGGATTTCAGTGTGGCGATTTCATCGCTTCCGGCCCGGCCTGCATTAAATGATGGCAGGATACCGGCATACTGCATACTGCCGGCGGCGGCGAGCGCCACAAGGCCGCCGACGATACCGGCCGCAACCAATCCTGAGGTGGCCGCCTGTTTGCGCTCCGCCTGCTGCGGCGTGGAGGGCTTCGTCGGCCCCGACGAGGAGGTGGCGGTCGAGGATTGTGTAGCAGCCGAAGCAGCGGCGCTGCCGGATGTGCTGGAGGCCGCTGGGGAGCCGAAGGTCGGCTTCGAAGCCGCTGAGGCAGCCGAAGCGGCGCTCGTTCCGGCGGCGCCTGTCGCTGGCCCTGCATCGGCTTTTGGTGGGACAGCAGCTGGCGAAACGGGCTCCTTCGGCTTGTCCGGAGGGCTTTCCGCCTTCTGCCCGGCAGTCGCCGATTCCGTCTTGCCGACATTCGGCTCAGGTTCGAGAGGGGTTTTGTGCGGCTGGTCCCAGACGGGGGCAGGATTGCCCGCTGCGGCTGCTGCGGGTTTTGTTTCTGCTGCGCCCGGCTCGGTCGCTGCCGGCGTTTTGTCACCGGGCTTTTCGTCCGTTCTGGCAGCATCTCCGTCGGCAGAAATTGCTTTCACGTCTTTCGCGTCCAGGTCGATGGTGACCGGTTCGGCTTTGGACTTGGAGTGGCGTGGCGGCTTTCCCGATACCATGACAACCTCATTTCTGCCTGCAGTAATCTAAACCTAGTCAGTGACGGCGGCAAAGGAAAGAGGCGAGCTTGAATTAGGTTCCAGAGTCGCGGCGCAGAAGTTTGAACATGGCCGCCTCGCTCGGCTCTTCGGCGGCTCTGGCGTTTGCACGAAAGATTTCCGGAACCAGAGACAGCACGTTGCGGCTGATGCAGATGAATTTTGTCGCCGCCAGCGCTGCCCCGTATTTTTCTGCCGATGCATGCCGGAAAAAGGCTCGCGCCGCTTCCGAGGAATAGAGCAGAACGACATCGGCAGCGGGTTCGGCAAGCACCGTTTCCAGCATGGCTTCGGAGATAGGCGAGGGCAGCATCTCGTAACAGTCGACCGCTCTGAAGGGGATTGCAGCGGCGGCGAGACCCTCTTCGAAGACGGTGCCGCGTGGCCTGCCGGCGAGATAGAGCAGGGGGTCTTCTTCAGTCAGAAAAGCGCGGTGCTGCATTACCAGAGCGGTCAGGCTCACGGCATCACCGGAGGCGGTGAATATCTGCTCGAAACCGGTTTTTTCCGCCGCTTCCGCCGTCGCCTCGCCGACGGCAAAAAGCGGTTTTGACAGATGCGGGGCGAGCCGCTCCCCGGAGGTTGCCAGCGCATGCAGGGCTTCGGCGCTCGTCACCGCGATGGCTCCGGCCGGGTCGGACAGTGCCGCGACGGCGGGTTCCCCATGATGGACGGGATGAAACAGCGGCAGAAGCACAGGCTCATGGCCGAACGCTTCAAGCTTTGCGGCCGTCCTTTCTCCCGAACGCTGCGGCCGGGTGACGACGATCCGCATCGGTTCAGCTCCAGCCTTCGAAGAAATTGCTGCCCGCCTTGGCACGCACCTCTTCGCCGGCCTGTTGGCCGAGCTTCGCCGCATCCCTGCGGTTGCCGGAGATTTCGATGCCGTAGCTCGTCTGGCCATCCGGCGTGAGGATCAGACCGGAAAAATGCAGCGCTTCGCCGTCGCAGGTGGCGTAACCGGCAATGGGGGTGCGACAGGAACCGTCAAGTGCCGCCAGAAAGGCGCGCTCACAGGTTACGGCATCATGGGTGGGCCCGTGGTTTATTGGGGCGAGCAGCTCGTCCATGCGAGCGTCGCCGATGCGGCTCTCGATCCCGATTGCGCCTTGGGCCGGAGCGGGGGGAAATTCTTTCGGATCGAGAATTTCCGTCGGGACGTTGTTCTTGCCGAGCCGCTTTAGTCCGGCAAAGGCAAGTAGCGTCGCATCCGCCTGGCCTTCTTCGAGCTTGCGCAGACGCGTGTCGACCAGGCCGCGGAAAACGATGACGCTGAGATCCGGGCGCAGGCGGCGGATCAGTGCTTGGCGGCGCAGAGATGCGGAACCCACGACGGCGCCCTGTGGTAGCTCCAGAAGCTTCGGTGCCGTGCGGCCGATGAAGGCGTCGCGCACGTCCTCACGTGGCAGGAAAGCGGAAAGATGGAGGCCGTCAGGCAAAACCGTTGGCATGTCCTTGGAGGAGTGCACGGCAATATCGAGCTCGCCGGACAGAAGCTGGTTCTCCAGTTCCTCCGTGAACAGGCCCTTGCCGCCGATTTCCGAAAGGGCGCGGTCGGTGATCCGGTCGCCCTTGGTGGACAGCACGACGATCTCGAACATTTCTTCCGGCAGACCATGCGCCGCTATCAGCCGGCTGCGGGTCTCATAAGCCTGTGCAAGCGCCAGCGGGCTGCCGCGCGTGCCGATTCGGAAAGGTTTTGTTTGCATCCGCGTCTATCCATTGTTACCGGAGTTGTCTTAGACCAACTCAGCGCATGATCGCAATGAACGAACAGATTTGATGGCCCCCTTTCTTCGTATCCTCGGCATAGAGACCAGCTGTGACGAAACCGCTGCATCCATAGTGGTTCGGCATGCGGACGGGCGCGGCGAGATCATCTCCGACGTCGTTTTGTCGCAGCTTGAGGAACACAGCGCCTATGGCGGTGTGGTGCCGGAAATTGCTGCCCGTGCCCATGTCGAGGCGCTGGATACGCTGGTGGAGGAAGCGCTGGAGCAGGCGGGTGTGACCCTTGCGGATGTCGATGCCATCGCCGCCACCTCCGGCCCCGGTCTCATCGGCGGCCTGCTGGTGGGGCTGATGACGGGCAAGGCCATCGCCAAGGCGGCCGGCAAGCCGCTTTACGCCATCAACCACCTGGAAGGCCATGCGCTGACGGCGCGGCTGACCGACGGTCTGTCTTTTCCCTATCTGATGTTGCTGGTGTCCGGTGGCCACACCCAGCTGGTGCTGGTGCGCGGGGTGGGCGACTACGAGCGCTGGGGAACCACCATCGATGACGCTTTGGGCGAGGCCTTCGACAAGACTGCGAAGCTTCTGGGCCTGCCCTATCCCGGTGGGCCTGCCGTGGAGAAAGCGGCGGCGAAAGGTGACCCGGACCGTTTTACGCTTCCCCGCCCGATGGTGGGTGAAACACGGCTCGACTTTTCCTTCTCGGGCTTGAAGACAGCAGTGCGGCAGGCCGCGACCGCTATCGCACCACTTTCGGAGCAGGATATCGCCGATATCTGCGCCTCCTTCCAGAAGGCGGTGTCACGCACCCTGAAAGACCGTATCGGCCGTGGCCTTGCGCGGTTCAGCCGAGAGTTTCCGCAGTTGGAGACCACGCCTGCACTGGTCGTGGCCGGCGGCGTCGCGGCCAACCAGGAAATCCGCCAGACCCTGCAGTCGCTTTGCGACACCCATGGCTTTCGTTTCGTCGCACCGCCGCATCGGCTCTGCACCGATAATGCCGCGATGATCGCCTGGGCCGGGCTGGAGCGCATGGCGGATGGCAGGCAAGCCGATCCGCTGGAAATTCCGCCGCGCTCGCGCTGGCCGCTTGATGGCAGCGCCGAGACATTGATCGGTTTCGGTAAAAGGGGAGCCAAGGCCTGATGCAGCGGGAAAAAATCGTCGTCGTAGGCGCCGGCGCCTTCGGAACTGCGCTCGCCGTCGTTATCGCGCTGGAGAACCGGCATGATGTGACCCTGCTCGGCCGCGACCCGGCCTTGATGGCCGATCTCAGGAGCGACCGGGTACACGAGGCGGCACTCCCAGGCGTGGACCTGCCGGATGCGCTTGAATTTTCCGCCGAGCCGGATGTGCTGACTGGTGCCGATATCGTCCTCTTCGCCATGCCTTCGCAGGCCCATGCCGATGCCGCCCGCCATTACGGTCCTTATCTGGCTAATGACTCTATCGTCGTCACCTGTGCCAAGGGTATTGACCGCAATTCCGGCCGTCTGCTGACGGAACTTCTGGAATTGGAATTGCCGCATCATCCGATCGCGGTTCTGTCCGGTCCGGGGTTTGCTGCCGATATAGCGCGCGGATTGCCGACGGCCATGGCTATTGCGGCGGAAGATGCAGCGGTTGCCGAACGGCTGGCAACCACGATTTCCGGCAGAACCTTCCGGCTTTATGCCTCGACCGACCGCATCGGCGTGCAGCTTGGTGGCGCACTCAAGAATGTTCTCGCCATTGCCGCCGGCATCGTCGAAGGCGCTGGCCTTGGCGATTCCGCCCGGGCGGCGCTGATTTCGCGCGGGCTCGCGGAAATGTCGCGCCTCATCGTCGCCATGGGTGGCAAGGCTGATACGGTGCGCGGACTTTCCGGCCTCGGCGATCTGGTGCTGACCGCAACCAGCCACCAGTCGCGCAACCTGCGTTTCGGCATCGCGCTTGGTCGGGGTGAGGGCAAGGACATGTCCGGCGGGCTGGTGGAAGGCGCCTTTGCGGCAACCGTCGCCGCCAGGCTTGGCGAACAGCACGCTGTCGACATGCCGGTCACGCAGGCGGTGGCCGCCATCATTGATGGCAATCTGGATGTGGCGAGCGCCATGCAACAATTGATGACACGGCCGATCACCACCGAATGAGGGTGAGGCGGTTGAATAATATTCTACGCATGTCCTGGTCCCAAAACCGCTGACACTTTTGGGAGACATGCTTTAACGAGGAGACGAAAATGCTGTTTGCCTTTATCTGCAAGGACAAGCCCGGCCATCTGAACGTGCGCATGGAGACGCGTCCGGCCCATCTGGAGCACCTGAACACGCTGAACGCCGAGGGTAAATTGAAGATTGCCGGCCCGTTTCTCGATGCCGAAGGCAAGCCGAATGGCAGCCTCGTCATCGTGGAAGCGGCTGATATCGACTCGGCGAAGGCTATCGCCGATGCCGATCCCTATGCCAAGGCCGGTCTGTTCGAAAGCGTGGATGTGAAGCCCTATAATTGGGTCTTCAACAATCCGGGGGCGTGACCGGACATGGCAAATTACTGGCTTTACAAGTCCGAGCCGTTCAAATGGTCCTGGGAAATGCAGAAGGCCAAGGGCGAGGCGGGCGAAGAATGGACCGGCGTGCGCAACTATCAGGCCCGCAACAACATGCGCGCCATGAAAATCGGCGACAAGGGTTTCTTCTATCACTCCAATGAGGGGCTTGATGTCGTCGGCATCGTCGAAGTCTGCGCATTGTCGCATCCGGATTCGACCGCCGAAGGCGATCTGAAATGGGATTGCGTTGATATTCGCGCCGTCTGCGATGTGCCGCAGCCGGTCTCCCTGAAGGATGTGAAGGCCAACCCGAAGCTGGAGAAGATGTCGCTGGTGACGTCCATGCGCCTTTCCGTGCAGCCGGTGACGGAAGAGGAATATCTCGAGGTCTGCCGCATGGGCGGTCTCGCCAATCCGCCGAAATCGCCGGATTGATGCTTCGGTGAGGACCGATCCCGAACGCTTCATTCTCGACAATGCCGCCATCATGCGCCCACCGCATGTGCCGGAATTACGTCTTTATCTCGCCACCGAAGCCCATGAGCTGTGGCTGAAGACGGAGGAGGAGCTGGAGGAGATCGGCCTGCCGCCGCCCTTCTGGGCCTTTGCCTGGGCAGGCGGGCAGGGGCTTGCCCGCTATGTTCTCGATCATCCTGAAAGCGTTTGCGGCAAGCGCGTGCTGGATTTCGCCAGCGGCTCCGGACTGGTCGCCATCGCGGCGTCGAAGGCCGGCGCCCGTGAAGTTCTGGCCGCCGATATAGATCCGTGGACGGAAACGGCCATTCGGTTGAATGCGGCGCTCAATGGCGTGGATATCGGCTTTACGGGGCTCGACCTGGTCGGAAAGCCGGTCGAGGCGGATGTTCTGCTGGCGGGGGACGTGTTTTACGACCGTGCCTTCGCCGACCGTCTCGTGCCATGGTTTCTGGAATTGACGGAAAAGGGCGTGAGTGTGCTCGTCGGCGATCCGGGCCGGGCCTATCTGCCCAAGGAGCGGCTTCACCCCGAGGCGACCTATCAGGTGCCGGTGACGCGGGCGCTTGAAGACAGCGAAGTGAAGAAGACCACGGTGTGGCGTTTTATCTAATCAGGGCCTGATGATGCAGACGCCATGTTCATACGCGCAGGCATCGTCTGCGTTTTCGGCATGTACAGAGATGATTTTCGCCTTGGGGGCTAGTTGTACGCCCGCTCTATCCGTTACACTTCTTCGCGAAAATCCGCTGCTGATCGCGAAATAATTGCCGTTTCCGCGCACCCGCAGCGCCGATATGCCGCCGACATAGGTGCCGCCGGGGAGGGCGGATGGCAATCCATCGGTGGAGAAGTTTACCTCGGATTGATGGTGACGATATTGGTGGCGGCCATAAAAATCCTCTGCCGCTACCGGCGGCACGAAGGTAAAAATAGCGCCTGCGACCATCATGGTCAGGGCGGCGATTCGGCGCTGTAACATGAGCTTCATGCTCCGGTTTTCGAGGTTAACCAATCGTAAATTACACCTTTTCTGAATTACGTAAAGGTAAATATTTTGAGGGCGTAAATCTTGGAAACGCTCGATTTTTTATTTTGACATGAAAAAATCCAAAAAAAATTCGTGAACCAATCGATTAAATTCGAATCGGTCATGAAATATGCTTGTGGTGACGCCCCCATGTGATTAAACGTCGCGGTTGGTGCAATGCACATTCTTTCGTCATGTGCTGTTGCTTGGGGGCGTCCGATCTTACGGACGCACGGGAAAACGCCGCGAGGTTCTGATGGCGAATGTGACAAATAACCGGCCTCTGTCGCCGCATCTTCAAATTTACAAGCCGATTCCGACGATGGTTGCATCCATCGTGCACCGCATCACGGGCGGTGCACTTTATTTCGGAACGCTTCTGGTTGCCTGGTGGCTGATCGCGCTCGCTTCGGGCCCTGCCTATTACGACTGGGTCAACTGGGCGATGGGCACGATCATCGGCAGGCTTATCCTGATCGGATATACCTGGGCTCTGGTCCACCACATGCTGGGCGGCCTTCGCCACTTCATGTGGGATCTGGGTCATGGCTTCGACAAGCACTTTACCACCAAGCTGGCAAAGGCCTCGTGGGTCGCGTCGATCTGTCTGACCGCGCTGATCTGGGTCATCGTCCTGATCGTGCGCTGAGGAGATTTTTCATGGATATGCGTACACCCCTCGGAAAGGTTCGCGGCCTCGGCTCCGCCAAGGAAGGCACCGACCATTTCTTGCGCCAGCGCGTCACAGCGGTCGCCAACGTTCCGCTGCTGATCTTCTTCGTAATCTTCCTCATCAAATATGCCGGTGCGCCCTATCCGGAAGTCGTCGCCGCGCTGTCGAACCCGCTCGTTGCGGTCATCATGGCTCTGGTGCTGGTCTCCGGCCTCATCCATATGAAGCTCGGCATGCAGGTCATCATCGAAGACTACGTTCACGCCGAGGTTTCGAAGCTCGTTCTTCTGATGCTCAATACGTTTTTCGCGATCCTGATTGGCGGTCTTTCCATCTTCGCCATTCTGAAAATCGCATTCGCAGGATAAGTCCGCCATGGCATCGATCAGTTCACCTTCCCAGAATGGCAAGGCCTATACCTATGTCGATCACTCCTATGACGTGATCGTGGTGGGCGCCGGTGGCGCAGGTCTGCGCGCAACGCTCGGCATGGCGGAACAGGGTTTCCGCACGGCCTGCATCACCAAGGTTTTCCCGACGCGCTCCCATACGGTCGCGGCGCAGGGCGGCATCGCCGCATCGCTCACCAATATGACGCCCGACTGTTGGCAGTGGCACCTTTACGACACCGTAAAGGGCTCCGACTGGCTGGGCGACGTCGATGCGATGCAATATCTTGCCATGGAAGCGCCGAAGGCGGTCTATGAGCTCGAGCATTACGGCGTGCCCTTCTCGCGCAATGCCGAGGGCAAGATTTACCAGCGCCCGTTCGGCGGTCACATGCAGAATTACGGCGAAGGCCCGCCGGTGCAGCGCACCTGTGCCGCCGCCGACCGCACCGGCCACGCCATTCTGCACACGCTTTATGGCCAGTCGCTGCGCAACAATGCGGAATTCTTCATCGAATATTTCGCGCTCGACCTCATCATGTCGGCAGACGGCCGCTGCACGGGCGTCGTCGCCTGGAACCTCGATGATGGCACGATCCATCGCTTCTCCGCCAAGATGGTGGTGCTGGCGACCGGCGGTTACGGCCGCGCCTATTTCTCGGCGACCTCTGCCCACACCTGCACCGGCGACGGCGGCGGCATGATTGCCCGCGCCGGCCTGCCGCTCCAGGACATGGAATTTGTCCAGTTCCACCCGACCGGCATTTATGGCGCAGGCTGCCTCATCACTGAAGGCGCGCGCGGCGAAGGCGGTTATCTCGTCAACTCCGAAGGCGAGCGCTTCATGGAGCGTTATGCGCCATCGGCAAAGGATCTTGCCTCGCGTGACGTTGTCTCGCGTTGCATGACGATGGAAATCCGTGAAGGCCGCGGCGTCGGCAAGAACAAGGATCACATCTTCCTGCATCTCGATCACCTCGATCCGGCGATCCTGCATGAGCGTCTTCCGGGTATTTCCGAAAGCGCGAAGATTTTCGCCGGCGTCGACGTAACGCGCGAGCCGATCCCGGTTCTGCCGACGGTCCACTACAATATGGGCGGCATTCCGACCAACTATTGGGGTGAAGTGCTGAATGCCGATGCCAACAACCCGGAACGCATCGCGCCCGGCCTGATGGCTGTCGGCGAAGCCGGTTGCGCCTCGGTTCATGGTGCCAACCGCCTCGGCTCCAACTCGCTGATCGACCTCGTGGTCTTTGGCCGCGCCGCTGCGATCCGCGCTGCGCAGATCATCGACCGCAACGAGCCGGTGCCCGCGCTCGATACGGCCGCCTGCGACAGGATCATGGACCGCTTCAACGGCCTGCGTTACGCCAATGGCTCGACGCCGACGGCGGTGCTGCGCGACAAGATGCAGCGCGCCATGCAGGACGATGCGGCCGTGTTCCGCACCCAGGAATCGCTGGAAAGCGGCTGCAAGCGTCTTTCCGCCATCTGGAAGGAACTGCCTGACGTCAAGGTCACGGACCGTTCGATGGTCTGGAACTCCGATCTGGTCGAGACGCTTGAGCTGCACAACCTCATGGCCAATGCGATCACCACGGTCTATGGCGCGGAAGCACGCAAGGAAAGCCGCGGTTCGCACGCCCGCGAGGATTTCGTCGACGGTCCGTTCGCCGGTCGTGACGATGTGAACTGGCGCAAGCACACGCTTGCCTGGGTCAGCCCGGAAGGCGACGTGAAGCTCGACTACCGCCCGGTCCACACCGACCTGATCGCCGACGGCATCGATCCGAAAAAGATCGAGCCGAAGGCGCGCGTCTACTGATTTGAGGAACTGGATATGGTTGAACTCGCTCTCCCCAAGAATTCCCAGATCAGCGAAGGCAAGGTCTGGCCGAAGCCGGATGGTGCCAAGAATGTGCGCGAATACCGCATCTATCGCTGGAACCCGGATGACGGCCAGAACCCGCGCATCGATACCTATTATATCGATGTCGACGATTGCGGACCGATGGTTCTCGATGCGCTTCTCTACATCAAGAACAATATCGACCCGACGCTGACGCTGCGCCGCTCCTGCCGCGAAGGCATTTGCGGCTCCTGCGCCATGAATATCGACGGTACCAACACGCTTGCCTGCACCAAGGGCATGGAAGAGATCAACGGCACGGTGAAGGTTTATCCGCTGCCGCATATGCCTGTTGTGAAGGACCTCGTTCCTGACCTGTCGAACTTCTACGCGCAGCATCGTTCCATCGAGCCCTGGCTGAAGACGGTTTCGCCGACGCCGGCCAAGGAATGGAAGCAGAGCCATGAAGACCGCCTGAAGCTGGACGGTCTTTACGAGTGCATTCTGTGTGCCTGCTGCTCGACCTCCTGTCCCAGCTATTGGTGGAATGGCGATCGTTATCTCGGTCCCGCCGTTCTGCTGCAGGCCTATCGCTGGCTGATCGACAGCCGCGATGAGGCAACCGGCGAGCGTCTCGATAATCTCGAGGACCCGTTCCGCCTTTATCGTTGCCACACCATCATGAACTGCGCGCAGGCCTGCCCGAAGGGCTTGAACCCGGCCAAGGCGATCGCGGAAATCAAGAAGATGATGGTCGAGCGTCGCGTCTAACGGCGATTCGCTGACGACAGAAAATTTATCGGGCCGCGGTCTCAGCCGCGGCTCTTTTTACAACCGGGCCTGGGAAAATTCGGTAAAAATCGACCGAAATGGTAATTATCCCGGCCATCGCTTGCGCAAGATAAGGCTTTGGTAATAATTCAGCCTTCTTGTTTGATCATGGTCTTTCCTGAAGCGAGAGAATCGGGAGCTTGATATGCAATTCAGATATGTGGTGACGGGCCTTGCGGTTGTGATGACTCTCGCCGGTTGCCAACGTACCTCCTACGATTACAACAACAACGGCAGCAACAATCCCGGTTATACGCCGCCATTGCAGGCGCAGCCGGTTCCCTCCGTTCAGTCCGGCGCCCTGCCGCCGCCCGGTGGTGCCACCGGCGGCCAGTTCCCGTCGGCGCCTGCCTCGGCAGCTCCCGGCGGCACCAATGTTGCTTCCGCCGCTCCGCCGGCAGCCGCACTCGATGTCACCAAGGAATCCATGGTCGGCAACTGGCGTGTCTCCAACGGCGGCGCCAATTGCGACATGTTCCTGACTCTCACCAACCTCGGCAGTGGCTCGCGTGGCGGCACGCGCGGTTGCTCGGGCGAGCTGACGGCGATGGGCTCCTGGGAAGTGTCCGGCAAGATGGTCCTCTTCAAGAACCGTTCCGGTGATACGATCGGCCGTGTCTACAAGAGCGCCGATGCGCGTTTTGACGGCACGACCAATAGTGGCCAGCCACTCAGCCTCAGCCGATGAGCATTTCCGGTGCAGCCGGATCGCCTTCCTTGTTGTGAGCCATTCCATTCCTCGCGGGTGTTTTGTTGCGCCCGCGACCGAGGCGCTTTTTCATGAAGCCATTGCCTGATTACAATCATAGTGTCGTTGAACAGCTCAACGCATTGACGGCAGCTGGCACCTTGCAGGCCGATGCTGCCCAGCTTGGCGTAGCGGCGCATCTCGACCGCATTCTTGCCGATCTGAAGGCACGCAAGCCCGCCAAGAAAAAGAGCGCGCTCGGCTGGATGTTCGCCCGCAAGTCCGGCCCGGCAACGACGGTCAAGGGATTGTATGTCTATGGCAGCGTCGGCCGTGGCAAGACGATGTTGATGGACATGTTTTACGAGATGGCGCCCGTCTCTTCCAAGCGGCGCTGCCATTTTCATGAATTCATGGCGGATGTGCATAATCGCGTGCATGCACACCGGCAGAAACTGAAGAATGGCGAAACCAAACAGGCCGATCCCATTCCGCCCGTCGCCGCCCAGCTTCTGGCGGAAGCCGAACTTCTGTGCTTCGATGAGTTCACCGTCACGGATATTGCCGATGCGATGATCCTCGCGCGCCTGTTCAGCGAGCTCTTCGCCAATGGCTGTACATTGGTGACGACCTCCAACGTCGCGCCGGATAATCTCTACAAGGACGGTCTCAATCGCGGCCTGTTCCTGCCCTTCGTCGATCTGCTGAAGAAGCATGTCGAAGTGGTAACGCTGGATAGCCCGACAGACTACCGGATGGAGAAACTGGAAAGCCTGCCGGTCTACGTCACGCCGCTTGACGGCTCAGCGGATCAGGCGATGGACATGGCCTGGCGGCACATGATTGCCGGTCACCTTGTTGCACCAACCGAGATCCCCATGAAGGGCCGTTCCATTCTGGTGCCGCGCGCCAGCGGCCGGGTTGCCCGTTTTTCCTTTTCCGACCTTTGCGAAAAGCCGCTCGGCGCTTCCGACTTCCTTGCCATCGCCAACCGTTTCGATACGGTCTTCGTTGACCATATCCCGTTCCTGAACGCGGACAAGCGTAACGAGACCAAGCGCTTCATCATCCTCATCGATGCGCTTTACGATCACAGCGTCAGGCTTTTTGCTTCTGCCGCGGCCATGCCGGAAGACCTGCTCGGCAAGCGCAAGGGGACGGAAGGTTTCGAATTCGATCGCACTGCCTCGCGCCTGTTTGAAATGCGCAGTGCTGATTATCTGGCGCTACACCACGAGAAACGGCAGAAAGTTTGACACTTTCGTGACGCATTTTCTTACGTTTACGTAAGAAAATAATGATCTAAACGATTGAAAATATTCACCACAAAAGAATCTGTTGCCAATTTTGGCCAATGGGGCTAATCGAAGTGCGACAATTTGGCTGCCGGTTTGGCGCGGTGAAATTGAATTGAAGCTCAAGAGGAAGCATTCGATGGCTCGCAAAAAAATTGCACTTATTGGTTCTGGCATGATCGGCGGCACGCTGGCGCATCTCGCCAGCCTGAAGGAACTGGGCGATATCGTCCTCTTCGACATCGCCGACGGCATCCCGCAGGGCAAGGGTCTGGATATTGCCCAGTCCGGCCCGGTTGAAGGCTTCAATGCAAAGCTCTCCGGCGCTTCCGATTACGCCGCCATCGAAGGCGCAGACGTCTGCATCGTCACCGCCGGTGTTGCCCGCAAGCCCGGCATGAGCCGCGACGATCTGCTCGGCATCAACCTCAAGGTCATGGAACAGGTCGGCGCCGGCATCAAGAAATATGCCCCGAACGCTTTCGTGATCTGCATCACCAACCCGCTCGATGCCATGGTCTGGGCCCTGCAGAAGTTCTCCGGCCTGCCGAAGAACAAGGTCGTTGGCATGGCCGGCGTTCTCGACAGCGCCCGTTTCCGCCTGTTCCTGGCTGAAGAATTCAACGTGTCGGTTCAGGACGTCACTGCCTTCGTTCTCGGCGGTCACGGCGATACGATGGTGCCGCTCGCACGTTATTCCACCGTTGGCGGCATTCCGCTGACCGATCTCGTCAAGATGGGCTGGCTGACCGCCGAGCGCCTCGAGCAGATCATCCAGCGCACCCGTGACGGTGGCGCGGAAATCGTCGGCCTGCTGAAGACCGGTTCCGCCTATTACGCTCCGGCTGCTTCGGCGATCGAAATGGCTGAATCCTACCTCAAGGACAAGAAGCGCGTTCTGCCTGCTGCTGCCCATCTGTCGGGCCAGTATGGCGTTGACGATATGTATGTCGGCGTTCCCACCATCATCGGTGCCGGCGGTATCGAGCGCATCATCGAGATCGAACTGAACAAGGAAGAAGAAGCCGCCTTCCAGAAATCCGTCGGCGCTGTCGCTGGTCTTTGCGAAGCCTGCGTCAACATCGCTCCGTCGCTGAAGTAATAGCTCCAAGCGGCTCCAAACAGGGATTATTCCATGAATATTCACGAATATCAGGCCAAGGCTCTTCTGAAGGGCTACGGCGCGCCGGTTGCTGAAGGCGTCGCCATCCTCAAGGTCGAAGAAGCTGAAGCTGCTGCAAAGCAGCTTCCCGGCCCGCTCTACGTCGTCAAGAGCCAGATCCATGCTGGCGGCCGCGGCAAGGGCAAGTTCAAGGAACTCGGCCCCGACGCCAAGGGCGGCGTTCGTCTGGCAAAGTCGATCGACGAAGTCGTTTCCCATGCCAAGGACATGCTCGGCAACACGCTGGTAACGGCCCAGACGGGCGACGCCGGCAAGCAGGTCAACCGTCTCTACATCGAAGACGGCGCCGACATTGCCCGCGAACTTTACTGCTCGCTGCTGGTTGACCGTTCCGTCGGCCAGGTCGCATTCGTGGTTTCCACCGAAGGCGGCATGGACATCGAGGCTGTCGCCCACGACACGCCCGAAAAGATCCACACCATCGCCATCAACCCGGAAAAGGGCGTAACCGACGCCGACGTTGCTGCGATCTCCAAGGCTCTCGAGCTTGAGGGTGTTGCCGCGGAAGATGCCAAGTCGCTCTTCCCGATCCTCTACAAGGCCTTCAACGAGAAGGACATGGCGCTCCTCGAGGTTAATCCGCTGATCGTCATGGAAAATGGCCATCTGCGCGTTCTCGACGCCAAGATGTCCTTCGATGGCAACGCGCTGTTCCGTCACGACGACGTCAAGGCGCTGCGCGACGAGACCGAAGAAGACGCCAAGGAAATCGAAGCCTCCAAGTGGGACCTCGCTTACGTGGCTCTCGACGGCAACATCGGCTGCATGGTCAATGGCGCAGGTCTTGCCATGGCGACGATGGACATCATCAAGCTTTACGGCAAAGAGCCGGCTAACTTCTGCGACGTCGGCGGCGGCGCCGGCAAGGAGAAGGTTGCGGCAGCCTTCAAGATCATCACGGCTGACCCGAAGGTCGAGGGTATCCTCGTCAACATCTTCGGCGGCATCATGAAGTGCGACGTCATCGCCGAAGGCGTGATCGCCGCGGTGAAGGAAGTCGGTTTGCAGGTTCCGCTCGTTGTTCGCCTCGAAGGCACCAACGTCGAACTTGGCAAGAAGCTCCTGAACGAATCGGGCCTTGCGATTACGGCTGCTGACGATCTGGACGACGCAGCCAAGAAGATCGTCGCGGCGATCAACGGCTAATTGAGGGACCGGAAATAATGTCTATTCTCGTTAATAAAGACACCAAGATCCTCGTTCAGGGTCTGACCGGCAAGACCGGTACCTTCCACACTGAACAGGCGCTTGCTTATTACGGCACGCAGATGGTTGGCGGTATTCACCCGAAGAAGGGTGGCGAAACCTGGACCGGATCGAAGGGCGAAAGCCTGCCGATCTTCGCAACGGTTGCCGAGGCCAAGGAAAAGACCGGTGCAGACGCGTCCGTGATCTATGTTCCGCCGGCAGGTGCAGCAGATGCCATCATCGAAGCCATCGATGCGGAAATTCCGTTCATCACCTGCATCACCGAAGGTATCCCGGTCATGGACATGGTCCGCGTCAAGGCTCGCCTCGACCGTTCCAAGTCGCGCCTGCTCGGCCCGAACTGCCCCGGCATCCTGACGCCGGAAGAATGCAAGATCGGCATCATGCCGGGCTCGATCTTCCGCAAGGGTTCGGTCGGTATCGTTT
>JAGIAH010000002.1 GCA_017744915.1 Agrobacterium tumefaciens | reverse complement strand
TCGCCGCGATCGATGTCGTAGAGCGACAGGCGGTCAACCGCGCCGGATGTCGAGGCCGTCTCCAGGATCACGTCGGACCCGTCGCCGCGTCCGTAACGATAGCGGTCCGAGCCGTCGCCACCGATCAGCAGGTCATTGCCGCGGCCGCCCTCGATGAAATCGTCACCGAGGCCACCGGCGATCATGTCGTCGCCGCCATCACCCCACAGCCCGTCATTGCCGGAACCGCCGGAAAGGGCGTCATTGCCCTCACCACCCGCCAGCGCATCATCGCCCTCGCCGCCATCCAGCCGGTCAGCGCCGCCAAAACCCTGAAGATCGTCATCGCCGCCAAGGCCGAGAATGGTCTCATCGGCGGCACTCCCGGCAAGCATGTCCGCACCGTCCGTGCCGGTGAGCCGGGTTGTGTCCGCCATCGTGACGGCCTTTTCCGTTGGCAGCGTTACCAGAACATCGTCAAAGGCAACGCCCTGGCCGGCACGCCAGTTATAAAGGCCGAAGGTGCCCTTGCCCGGACCATCGATGCCGATCGCCTTGGTGAACAGGGCTTCGCCATTCAGCCAGACCTGCAGGCGATCATCCACCATGTCGGCGCGCAGCGTGTTGGAGCCTGCGACCTTGTAGACGGCCGGTCCCTGCCACAGGGTCTGTTCGATGCCATCCTTCATCAAGAACAGCTGCGAGAGGCCGGTGCGGTTATCCAGCTCGAACTTGATGTAGTTTCCAGCATTCTGATAGTGCAGCAGGAGACCCACCGCCGCAGACTGCGTCGTGAAGCCGGCCTGTACCGAATAGTCGCTCCACTCCTCGGCGCCCGCGCCTTCGTAAAGTGCGTAGGTTCCTTTGCGCAGGGCATAGATACCGTCACCCAGCGCGCTCCAGCTCAGGTTCCATTCGGCCGTCGGCGCGGTATCGCCATTACCGCCCAGTTCGCGGCTGTAGCGATTGGCGCTCTGGACGAGCGCGCCGTCGACAATCGCCCAGTTCGCGGCAGCGCCCAGTTCACCTTCATCGACGAAGTGGAAATCGGCCGCCTTGCCGTCGGCGAAAGAGGTACTGAGAAGAACGTTCTTCGCGGCAACGATTTCGACAGTGACAGTATCGGAAGCGTTGCGACCGGCATCCGTCATATCGACACGAACCAGATGCGTACCCTCGCTGAACTCGACGCGGCTAGTGACGCCATCGGCGAGTTTGACGCCCTGTTCAGACCATGCAAAACGCGCCGCCTCGCTGGCGCCGATTTTTGCCGAAGCCGCGAGATCGACCGTGACCTTGCCATCGCCGTCGCTGTCGACCAGCCGTATCGAACGACCGGCATCGACCGCGAAGGCACCCTTTTCAACGAAAATATCGTCAAAAAAGACCTGCTTGCTCTGATTGACCCAGAGACCGACACTTCCGCCGGAGAGCGGAGAGGTGCTGTCCTCAACGGCGCCACCGAACAGAACCTCGCCATCAAGCGACGCAAAAATACGGCCATCGTCGATCGCCAGCTTGACCGTGCCAGCGCGGTCGAAGGGCGCACCGGCCTGCTCGCTTGCCAGCACGATCTTCACGCCGTCACGCATCTTGACCAGCTCGCGCCTGTTCGACGCGATGTCGAAGGACAGCAGATAGTAGTTCTGCGCATCGGTGTAATAAGCGACGAGGCCGAAGGGCTTGTTGTCTTCCGAGAGGATCGTCGCCGATACCGTGTATCCGCTCCAGGCGCCGGAGCCTTCGCCCTGCCACAGCTTCATGCCGTCCGCGTCGCGATAGGCACGCAATGCACCTTCCGGTGCGGCGATCGTCTCATCCGGATCAGCCTGCCTGCCCGTCGCCGAACCGACGGCCTGCCAGTTCGCACCGGCATCGGACCAGCCATTCGCGTTGCCATCGTCGAAATTGTCGTGAAGCAGCGTGGCGGAAGTCCTGACGGCGACCTTGACATCGTCGGTGCTGACGACGCCCTTATCGGAGCGGGCAACGAGCGTCAGCCTGTGGACGCCGGCGCCGAATTCGACTTCGACATCGGCTCCGCGACCGACGATCTCGCCGTTTTCATTCAACCACTCGACACTGGCGATCTGGCCAAGCCTGTCGATATTGGCCGCGACAAGCCTGATCTTTTGCATGTCGGTCGTCGCCGTAACCGTCTGGTCGTCGCCGGCACGGGCGACGAACTGAACGTCCGGCGTTCCAAGATCGACACCGGTGATGGTTTCCTGATGTTCGCGATAGGCTCCCGTCAGTTGGACGGACGATTCCGTACCGATCTTCTGGGACAGCGACCCCGCACCGAAGCTTGGCGCGAAGGTGCCGTTGGAAAAGTCGAACTGAACCATGTTGACGCCGGAAATGGCGGACTGGAACGGACCATTCGCCGTGACCGTTCCAAGCGCGGCCACTTCGGCGGAAGAGAGCGTTTTTTCGAGGAATGCCACGGAGGACAGCGAGAATGGCGCCGTTTCCTGGTCGTTATCGGCAAACAGCAGGAAGCCGGACGAACCGATATCATAGGTGGCGCCAACGGGCTGGCTGCCCATCAGCTTGCCGTCTGCATATTTATGGAGCGTATAACCGCCAGCCGGATTGCGTTCGACCGCAATGACGATACGCGTCCAGACATCCAGCGGCACAGCACCTTCATCGCGACCATCGGTGCCGATCAGCGCCGTCGTGCCGCGATAATTCAGCCACAGATCGCCATCGGTCACGTTGGAAAGGTCGCTCTGGAAGATCGACGCCAGGGAAGCGCCGTCCTTCGGCAGCTTCACATCCATGACGATGCTGTAATTGTCGAAGGTCGAACCGCCGTTTTTCGGGTTGAAATCGGGGGTGATCTTCAAACCGTTCCGGCCATCGAACTGCGGCGCGGTGATGATGCCGCTCGCCGCCTCGCCAACGGTCTCCTCGCCGAATACAACAGGCTGAATGCGCGGATCGCCGCCGATATTCTGCGACAGCGTGCCGGAACCGATCGTCGGTGACATGGTGCCGTTGGAGAAATCGAACTGTACCATTTTCGCGCCGGAAAGCTGAGACGCAAACGGACCCGGGGCCGTTACGCCGCCAAGGGCCGAGACCTCGCTTGCGGACAATGTCTTGTCGAGGAAGGCGACCGACGACATGGAGAACGCGGCCGTTTCACTGCTATCATCGGCAAACAGCAGAAAACCCGCCGCACTGATGTCATAGGCGGCACCGACGGGCTGGCTGCCCATCAGCTTGCCGTCGGCATATTTATAGAGCATGTAGCCGCCTGCCGGATTGCGCTCGACCGCAATGACGATACGCGTCCAGGCATCGAGCGGCACAGCGCCTTCATCGCGACCGTCGGTGCCGATCAGCGCCGTCGCACCGCGATAGTTCAGCCACAGGTCGCCGTCGGTCTTGTTGGAAAGGTCGCTCTGGAAGATGGAGGCGAGCCCGCCACCATCCTTGGGCAGCCTGACATCCATGACGATGCTGTAATTGTCGAAGGTCGAGCCGCCATTGGCGGGCGCGAAGCCGGGTGTCAGCTTGAGCCCGTTCAGCGGATTGAACTGCGGGGCAGTGATGATACCGCTGGCCACGCCGTCAATATTTTCCTGGCTGAACGTCACGGTCTGGATTTCGACGTTCACCGTTTCCGCCTCGACGCCCTTGCCGTCGCGCGACGGCGCGGCGTCCCCGCGCGAACC
Source organism: Agrobacterium tumefaciens (assembly GCA_017744915.1). Classification (GTDB taxonomy): domain Bacteria; phylum Pseudomonadota; class Alphaproteobacteria; order Rhizobiales; family Rhizobiaceae; genus Agrobacterium; species Agrobacterium tumefaciens_I. The sequence continues at coordinate 582,160 of JAGIAH010000002.1, read as the reverse complement.
GGTGAGATATTCATCCAGCGCCGAAAGATAGGTACTGGTCATGACCGTATCATTGTCCGGGTCGATGGTGATCAGGCGGATCGCGCCGTTGCCGCCATTGCCGCCGCGCGAGGCGTCGCCGTTGCCCGTGACTTCCGTCGCCACGCCGTTCTGATAGTTGACGAGCATCTGATAGACGGGCTCGCCCGCATCGTTCAGCGCCACGACCGTTTCGGCCCCGTCGCCGAAAACGTGGCCGGAGAAGACGAAGCTGACATTTGGATGTTTCGAAATCAGCTTCTGCCACATGTCTTCGCCGTCATTGGCATTGGCGGGATTGGTGCCAATGCCGTAATTCTTGCCGGTGCCTTCGGCGAACAGACGGTGAGAGAAGTTGTCGGCGCGATTGGCCATGTTGGTATAGTGATGGGTCGTGACGATCGCGCGGGAATCGGCGTTGGCCGCGAGAACCTCGCCGGCCCAGCGCAAGACATCGTCCCGGGCGCCGAATTCCAGCGTGAGCACGATCCATTTCGTATTGTCGGCGCCGGTGAACGTATACCAGGCGTTCTTGCTTTCGGTGGGTTCCTGATCGTAAACCCCGCCAAGCGTCGAATTCTGACGCAGGTAATCCGGCGAGAAACTGTCCGTAATAAGCGAGCTATAGTTCTTCGCGCCCTGACCCTGGTCATGGTTTCCCGCCGCCAGAGCGTAAGGGATCTTGCCATCCAGCTTGCTGATCGCCGCCTTGGCGATGGCCCATTCCTCCGCCGTGTTGTTCTGCGTCACGTCGCCGACCTGCGTCACGAAGCGGATGTTGAGCGCCCCGGAATTCTTCACCAGCCAGTCGAACATGCCGTTCAGGGTTTTGTCGCCATTGGGCAGGACGGTGTAGTCCTGCGTATCCGGCACCACGGCGATCGTATAGGCGTTCGGACCGGCCACGCGAACGCGGAAGTCATCGATCGCCGTCTTGCCGGCGCTGTCGGTGGCCGTCACGCGGATATCGGAATAACCGAAGGCGGAAAAATCGAGCGTCAGCTTGTTGCCGTCGGTCAGCACTGCATTGACGGTCTCGTTCCCGCTGTTTTGAACGGTAAAGGTCAGGTTTTCGCCGGAAAAATGCTTCGACAGATCGATCGTCACATTCGCCGCATCCGGCGTGACCATCATGTCCTGGATAGCGGATGTCTTGACGACAGCGTCCGGTTCGACGGCGGCCTTCTCACCGATGGCGGGAATGCCGGCCTGGGCCGCAGTCGTGAATTCAAGGGTCGTTTCCCGGCCGGTGAAGGTGCCGGTTCCCACGACCGGCGTGGCGGAACCCTCGGCGAAGCGAACTTCGAAAACACCGAATTCCTCGGCCTGTTGCCGGAACTGGTCCGGCAGAATGCCGGAGGCCGTGGCAGTGTCGAGATAGGACATTTCCTCGTTCGTCAGCACTTTCTGGATGAAGAGGAAATTACTGAGATAGGCAGGAGAGGTCTCACCATCCTCATCGGAGAAGATCAGGAAGCCCCTGGACATATCGATGGCGAAACGGTCCGCACCGCCATTGATCTTCTGGCTGGAGACGAATTCGCCGTTGATGTATTTCTTCATGGAAACCGCGCCATCGGCGTCCGTTTCGATCGTCAGACCGATACGGTTCCAGGCATCCAGTTTCGCCGCGCCGCGATAATTGCCGCTGATGCCGACACCGTAGCTGTCGCCGCCCACCTTGCCGAAAATATCGCCGTCATTGCTGTTGGTGACATCCGTCTGCAGGAAGGGCATCCAGCCGGTGGAGCCGCCCGTAGGGAAATATACGTCATAAACGAGGCTGTAGGAGGTCGCCATGCCGCTGCCGTTCGGCGAGACCAGAATGCCCTGCTGCTGCGACAGGCGCGGAATGGTCAAAAGCCAATCGGAAGAGGTCTCGATGGGATTGGCGATGGAGTTTTGGGAGGTCGTCATCTCTTGGCCTTTTTGCGTGAAACCGGGTGGCCGAGGGGCCATGGGCGGCACGACTAGAGGCCCGGACTAACGCCGCGATGACGAATTCCTAACAAAACGTAAATGCGCCATAGCGATTTCCGATGTCCTCCATCGGTTTTGCAGCGGGGTTAACGAAGTCCTCCCGGGGACGTCATTGGGCTGTCAGCATTTTCGCCGATAGTTGCGTCGCACCGGCACCTTTCATGTCGGCCGGCGGCAGAACAGGACCCCATGTCGACCACGCAGCTGAAGGCCTTTCACATCGTCGCGCAATCGGGCGGCTTTTCCCAGGCCGCGCGGGACATGGCGATCAGCCAATCAACCCTTTCGGCCCATGTGCGGGAGCTGGAGGCCATCAGCGGCGTCAACCTTCTGGAAAGAAAACCACGCGGGGTGCGCCTCAGCCCACAGGGCGAGCGCCTGTTCGAAATAACCGCGCGCCTGTTTCAGGCGGAGAGTGAAGCCAAGGCCTTCCTGCGCGGAGAAACGGGCTTTGCGGGCGGGCATCTGCGTGTGGCCGCAGACGGTCCCGTCCTGCCGCTGCCCATCCTTTCCCGGCTGAAGGCCGAACGGCCGCAGCTCACCTTTTCCCTTTCGGTCGACAATTCGGCCCGGGTGGTGGAGCAGATCATCGACTATCGCGCCGATGTCGCCATCACCGCCCGCGCACCGGACGATCCGCGCCTCTATGGCGTCAAGTTTCTCAGCATGCGGCTCGGCCTGTGTGTACCCGTCTCGCACCCGCTGGCGGAGCGGGAGCGCGCCTTCATGGCCGAACTGGAGGGTCTGTCCTTCGTCATGCGCGAACGGGGATCGCGCACCCGCGAGATCTTCGAAAAGAACCTCGCCGATCATGGCATCTCCATCCAGCCGGTCGTCGAGATTTCCTCCCGCGAGGGTGTGCGCGAAGCCATCGCCAACGGGGTGGGATGCGGCGTGGTTGCCGATCTGGAATTCGGCCACGATGTGCGTCTTGCCTTCGTGCCCCTGTGCGACGCCAACGAACTCATCGACGAATATGCGATCTGCCTCGCCGAAAGGCGGCATCTGCCGCTGTTGCGCCTGTTCATCGAAGAAGCCGGCCGGGCCTGATTGCAGCCCAACCGGGTTCCCACCACCTCGTCGCGATCGTCAGAACACGTTCCGGTGCACATCCGTCATTGCACGCCGCAGGTCATCCACCGCAGATGCCGTCGGCCCCGGCTGGTCGTCGAGCGCCAGCGGCATTTTCCAGCCGGGATCGATGCCTTCCATGTTCGGCAGCTCATGCGCGATGCCCTTGTGGCAATCGATGCAGGTGGCCTTGCCCGTCAGCAGATATTTGGAATGGATATCGGCGGCGCGCTGCGTCTGTTTGGTGAAATCCATGGCCGCGGAAGAATGGCAGTTGCGGCATTCCAGGCTGTCATTGGCCTTAAGGCGCGACCATTCGTGCTGGGCAAGCTCCAGCCGCTTGTCGAGGAACTTCTTGCGGGTGTCGATGGTGCCGAAAATCTTGCCCCAGACTTCCTTTGAAGCCTGCATCTTGCGGGCGATCTTGTCGGTCCACTCATGCGGCACATGGCAATCCGGACAGGAAGCACGCACGCCGGAACGGTTGGAAAAATGCACCGTCCGCGTCAGTTCCTCATAAACATTGGCGCGCATCTCGTGGCAGGAAATGCAGAAAGCTTCCTTGTTGGTCATTTCCAGCGCCGTGTTGAAGGCGCCCCAGAACATCACGCCACCGACGAAGCCGCCGAGCGTCAGGAAGGCGAGGCTGAGCGTGCCCGCCGGTGTCGTCAGCACCGCCCAGAGCCAGGCGAGAAGTTTTTTCACACGGGCAATCATCATTCGCTACCCGCCGGTTTCACACCCATCGTGCTCATGTCCTCAAACGTGTTGGGCACGAGTGGCCGGGTATCAGCCTGCGGTACGTGGCAGGCGGTGCAGAAATAACGGCGCGGCGAAACATCCGCCAGCATCTGGCCTTCGCGCGTCATATAGTGGGTGACGCTGATCATCGGCGCGCCGGAATCCTGCGTGAATTCGCGCTTGTGGCAGGAGAGACAACGGTTGGCATTGACCGACAGCTGGTAACCGTCAATCGAATGCGGGATGACCGGCGGCTGTTCCGGATAGGCGCGCATGCGCCTGAAATCGTCGATCACCCATTTCGGCAGGGGTTTGGCCGGCTCGGTCTTCATGGCGTCGCCGCGCGGGCCGGACAGTTCCGGCACCATCTGCGCGACGGCCCCCGTCGCAAGAGCCACGACCAGAAGCGTGGCGGCGATCCATCCGTGTTTCCTGATCATGCGACTGGCTCTATCTTGACTGCGCATTTCTTGAAATCCGTCTGCTTGGAGATGGGATCGGTTGCGTCGAGCGTCACCTTGTTGATCAGCTGGCTGGCATCGAACCAGGGAACGAAGATGACGCCGGGCGGCATGCGGTTGCGGCCGCGCGTTTCCACCCGCGAGCGGATTTCGCCGCGGCGCGAGACGATGCGGATTTCCGCGCCCTGATTGAGCCCGCGCTTGCGCGCATCGTCGGCATTCATGAAACAGCGGGCGCCGGGAAAGGCCTTGTAGAGTTCCGGCACGCGCATGGTCATGGAGCCGGAATGCCAGTGCTCCAGCACGCGGCCCGTCACCAGCCAAGTATCGAATTCCTCATCGGGGGATTCCGCCGGCGGCTCGTAGGGCACGGCGATGATGACCGCCTTGCCGTCCTTGTTGCCGTAGAACTTCACGCCCTCGCCCGGTTTGACATAGGGGTCGTAACCCTCGCGATAACGCCACAAAGTCTCCTTGCCATCGACGACGGGCCAGCGCATGCCGCGCACTTCGTGATAGGCATCGTAGGGTGCCAGATCGTGGCCGTGGCCGCGCCCGAAGGCGGCGTATTCCTCAAAGAGACCCTTCTGCAGATAGAAGCCGAAATCCTTGGATTCCTGGTTCTGGTAATCCGCGTTGATCTCGCTCAGCGGGAACTTACCGACATCGCTGTCCTTGTAGAGCACCTCGTAAAGCGTCTTGCCGCGATAGGCGGGATTGGCGTCGAGTATCTCCGCCGGCCACACCTCGTCGGTGGTGAAACGTTTGGAGAATTCCACCAGCTGCCAGAGGTCGGAACGCGCCTCGCCCGAGGCCTCCACCAGCTGGTGCCAGACATGGGTGCGCCGCTCGGCATTGCCATAGGCCCCTTCCTTCTCCACCCACATGGCGGCGGGCAGAATGAGGTCGGCGCTCATGGCGGTGATGGTCGGATAGGCATCCGAAACCACGATGAAGTTTTCCGGGTTGCGATAACCGAGATAAGTCTCGTTCTTGGTGTTGGGGCCGGCCTGAACGTTGTTGTTGACCTGCACCCAGTAGAAATTCAGCTTGCCGTCATGCAGCATGCGGTCCTGCTGCACGGCGTGGTAACCCGGCTTTTCCGGGATGATGCCGTGCGGTATGCGCCAGATTTCCTCGGCATGTTTGCGGTGTTCCGGGTTGGTCACCGTCATGTCGGCCGGCAGGCGGTGGGCGAAGGTTCCCACTTCACGCGCCGTGCCGCAGGCCGAGGGCTGGCCGGTGAGCGAGAACGGGCTGTTGCCGGGCTCGGAAATCTTTCCGGTCAGAAGATGGATGTTATAGACCATCTGGTTGGCCCAGACGCCGCGAACATGCTGGTTGAAACCCATGGTCCAGAGCGACATGACCTTGCGTTTCGGGTCGGCGTAAAGCTCGGCCAGTTCCTCCAGGAAACCGGCTTCCACCCCGGTCATGGCGGCGGTCTTTTCCAGCGTATATTCGGAGACGAATTCCTTGAAGGTCTCGAAATCGATCGCTTCCGTCTTGGTCGGATCGGCTGAATTGGCGGCGTTCACCTCCACCGGATTATCGGGCCGCAGGCCATAACCGATATCGGTGACACCGCGCACGAATTTCGTGTGGTTCTTCACGAAGTCTTCGTTGACGCGCCCGGTCTTGATGATGTGGTTGGCGATGTAATTGAGGATGACGAGATCCGTGCCCGGCTTGAAGACCATGGGGATATCGGCGAGATCCATGCTGCGATGGGTGAAGGTCGAAAGCACCGCCACCCTCACATGGTCGAAACCCAGACGCCGGTCGGCAATGCGGGTCCACAGGATGGGGTGCATCTCCGCCATGTTCGAACCCCAGAGCACGAAGGCATCGGCATGTTCGAAATCGTCGTAGCAGCCCATCGGCTCGTCCATGCCGAAGGTGCGCATGAAGGCGTAAGCGGCCGACGCCATGCAGTGGCGGGCGTTGGGATCGAGATTGTTGGAGCGGAAGCCGGCGCGCATCAGCTTGGTCGCGGCATAACCCTCGAAGATCGTCCATTGGCCGGAACCGAACATGCCGACGGCCGTCGGTCCCTTTTCCTTCAGCACGCGCTTGCACTGCGCGGCCATCACGTCGAAGGCCTCGTCCCAGCTTACCGGTTCGAATTCGCCATCCTTGGCATAAACGCCGTTTTTCTTTCGCAGCAGCGGGGTTTGCAGGCGGTCCTTGCCATACATGATCTTGGACAGGAAATAGCCCTTGATGCAGTTGAGGCCACGATTGACCTCCGCCTGCATGTCGCCATGGGTGGCGACCACCTTGCCTTCCTTGACGCCGACCATGACGCCGCAGCCCGTGCCGCAGAAACGACAGGGCGCCTTGGACCATTTGATCTGCAATGCGGAAACACCGCCCGGCACCGGCTGGGCGGCGGCGGGAAGCGCAATGCCCGCCGTTGCCGCCGCAATGCCGGCGGCATGCGCCTTCAATAGATCACGCCGCGTCAGTTCGCTGCTCATCGCCGCTCGTCTCCTCTGTATCGACGTGTTCAAAAACCATGTTGGCGGCAATCACACCGTCGAGTGTCGAAATATAAGTGAGCGTATCGCCCAACATGCCGGTGCTCGTGCCATCGATGACGATGACGAACTTGCCGTTGCCCTCGCCATGAACCTCGACATTGTCGAGCGTCAAAAGCGTTGCAAACACGGCGTCCCGCATCTGCGGCATCACCGCCACCACGGCGCTTGAAACATGATACCGGCCCGTATTTTCAGGCATATTGCATCTCCGTGGCTCTATCCTTGATCTCGATCACACCGGCCGGACAGACGGACACGCAGGCCCCGCAGCCGGTGCAGGCATCCCTGACAAGCTGCGGCACGAAAGGGCCGCCGCGGCGCGGGCGAAACCGGATCGCCTCTGTCGGACAGGCATCGCGGCAGGCCTGGCAATCGATATTGCCGAAGGCGAGACAGCCCTCGCCGATCGCCATGACATGATCGAAGCGCTGCGCCGCAGGCACGGCAAAAACCGGCTCGGGACAGGCTTCCGCGCATTTGCCGCAGAAGTTGCATTCCCCGGCGGAGAAATCGACCGAAGGCAAGCCGCCCGCCATCGCGATGATGCCGGTGGGACAGGCTTCGACGCATTTTGCGCAACCGCTACAAGCGGCGAGGTCGCTCAACGCGACCCCGGGGGGACAGATACGCGGTTTTTGTTTTTGTCCGCCGCGCAGGAAATCGCGCCGATTGAGTTCCATCATCATTTAGCCCTCAATGACCGGGAGGCCCCGGCGGCCCGTAAATGATCTGGAACATCCAGACGATGAAGCCATAGGCCCCGACAAATCCAACCGCCAGTATGGGCCAGATTCCAAAGGCCAGGACGGCAAAGGTCACAAGCTCCCTCGTCCGGCCCTGCTTTTCATCGGCATTCTGGGGCGCGACTATTTTAGGCATATTCGCGTTTCCTATTCGGTTCGAGTCATCATCGGCGAAAAGACGGAAATATTCAACCACTTGATTTTATTGATTATTTATCAGAAATAACATTCATCAATACCGCCCACCTAAGTCACTGATTTCATATTGGGCTTTTGCCAAAAAAATAAACATCGGGAATGGAAAGGGTGAGCGCCCTGCCGCCGGCGCCGTGAGAGCTCGCTCATCCGCATGCCCCCGCCTCGTCCATGCCCGGCGCACGCATGAAGGGCAGAAAGCCCTGTAGCCAGACACCGAAACTCGCAGCCCACACTATTGCACTGAGGCCGTGATGATAGGGAGACAGGATCGCTGCGAAATCGAATTCGGGCAGGATGCGGATCAGCCCGGCCATCACCATCAGCCCGGCTGCCGCATGCGCCTGCCATGGCAGATGCGCCAGATCACGTCCGGTATGCCTGAACCCGGCAATGATGAAGACGGCCATGACGGCGCAACCAAGCGCCCCCACCGACAGGAGATGCAGGCCTGCGGCCGGTGGGACGGAAAAACCGAGTCGTGTCGCCCCGAGCGCCAGAAACCCCGCCCCGGCGAAGGCATTGCCGAGGCCGAGCAGCAAAACCTCGGTCTTGAAGACGGCGCGGCCGATGAACCATTCGGCCAGCCGGTCGAAAAACGCGGCGCCGGCCGCAAGCGCCAGCCAGGCACAGACATCGCTTTGCGGAAAGAAAAGTTTCGCCGCCATATAAAGCGTCACCATCGCGCCCGCCATGTGCTGGCGGCCGGGATGCGGCCGATAAGGGGTTGTCCCCCCGGTTGGATCGAGCGCCAGATTGAGGACGACGACATTGATACGCGCGGCGGACAGTGAAAACAGCACGATGAATATGCACAGCGCCGCCTCCAGACAGCGGGATGCGAGGTCGGTATCACCGCTCCACCAGGCATAACGCACAGCCGCTTCCGCCGCCGTGAACAGAAGAAGCCAGATGAGGAAAGCCAGATGTTTCGTCGTTCGCCGCGCCAGCATCGCCCTGCCGATGAGGGCGGAAAGCGCCAGCAGAAAGGCCAGATCGAAAAAGCCCGCCGGCAGGCTCCATGCATCGCCCCCCGCAAACCCGATCAGGCGACCCGGCAGCCAGAGGCCGGCGAGAGCAAGAAGCGTGCTGCCCGAGGCCGCCCTGGTATCGGTCCACTCCGGAACTGCCGAACCAAGGAAACCGGCAAGCGCCATGCCATAGGTGCCAAAAATCATTTCATGCGCGTGCCATTGCGATGGCGGAACGGCATCGCCGAAAGGCAGGTCATAACCGCCAATGACGATCCACAGAAACGGCCAGACCGCGCCATGGAGCGCAGCGAGCGGGAAAAACAGCCGCAGGGCCTCGGAAAGAATGGGGCGCGCCCTCATCTCGTCCGCTCCCGTGCCGAAAACAGTTCGGCAAAGGCCGGGCTTTCGGCCAGCAATTCCGCCTCGTCGAAAACCGCACGCGCCATGCGCCGGCCCGGCGAGCCGGCGGGCGTGTGCGTGGCGATGACGCGGCCATCGACACCGGAGAGCACGATCAACCTGTCGGCCACCAGCAGTGCTTCATGAAGGTCATGCGTCACGAGAAGCGTGGAGAAACCGCGCCTGCGGGAGGCGGCCACCAGAAGCTCCTGCAGATGGCGGCGCAGCCCGACATCAACGGCGCTGAAGGGCTCGTCCAGAAACAGCATGTCCGGTTCCACGGCGAGCGCCCGCGCCACCCCGGCGCGCTGGCGCATGCCGCCGGAAAGTTCGACCGGATATTTACCGAAATCCGTCTCCTCCAGGCCGACTTCCAGCGCAAAATGCCCTGCCCTTTCCCGTCGCTCCCTTCTCGGCATACCGGCAGCCGCAAGGCCGTAGGCGATATTGTCGATCAATGTCATCCACGGCAAAAGCCGTGGTTCCTGAAACACCAGCCCCTGCCGGCGATAATGGCGGTGCACACGGCCGCGCACGGGATCGATGATACCGGCCGCGATCTGCAGGATCGTCGTCTTGCCGCTGCCGGAAGGGCCGAGCAGCGCCACGGTTTCCCCCGGCGCTATGGTAAGATCAAAATTCTCGAACAGGCTGCGGCCCAGAAAGGCGTGGCCGACATGTTCAAAACTAAGGGCAAGATGCTCGCTCATCGTTTGACACCCCATGGCAGCCCGGCGGCGCGCCAGCGTTCCAGCGCTTCGCGCAACAGATGCAGCAGGCCGTAATCGGTCAGCAGTGCAAGGCCGACCGTGATGGTGAGCCAGGCGCTGACCTGCGCGATATCGAACAGCGCCCGTGCGGTCGCCAATTCGCCGCCAATGCCGCCGGAATTGGACAGAAGCTCGGCCATGACTGTCACCTTCCAGGCGCTGCCGGCCGTCGTTGTCCAGGCCGGAAAGAGATAGGAGAGAACATGCGGCATGGTGACCGTGCGCAGACGGTAGAACCACGGAGCGCCGAAGGCCTGCGCCATGACCTCCAGCTGCCGGTCCCGCTTGGCCACACCTTCCAGTGCGCCGGCGAAGGAGACCGGCGCCGAGGCGATGACCACGGTCATGACGGCCGTGCCTCCCGACGAGCCGAACCAGATCAGCGCCAGCACGATCCAGCCGATGGGCGGCACGCCGAGCAGGACGGTGACGACAGGCTTCATCAACCGCATCGCCGCGAAGGAATAACCGGCCAGCACACCCGCCACCGTGCCGATGCCTGCGGCAATGGCAAAACCGGTCAGCGCCCTGACGGCGCTCTGCGACAGGATCGTGAAGAAATCCGGCCGCGCTGCAAGCACCCCGATGGCAGCGAAGGTCTCACCCGGTGAAGGCAGGATGAAGGAGCCATAAATCTCATGCCCGGCCTGCCAGGCGGCGAGAAAACAGAAAATGCCGGAAAGCCCCGCCCAGCCGGCCCAGAGATAGCGGCCAGTCCAGCCAAGGCTTTCAAGAATGCGGTTCATGCCTGCTACACCAGATAAAAACCGTCATCCGGCCGCCGACCGCCGATGATGGCCGGGTCCGCTTTCGCGAGTTCATCGTAAAACGCCTCGAGATCGGCGCGTGCAGCGCTCGCCTTCAGCGCCGACAAATGGCTTGTCGGGAAGGAGGCGGCGATGATTTCAGGCGGGAAACCAAGGGCATCGGCGGCGGCCGCCGCCGCCCTTTGCGGATCGGCCATAGCGCTGGCGAGCGCCGCTTCCATGCCCGCCTGCAAGGCCCCAATACCAGCCTTTCCGAGTTTTTCCTGAACCTGCGAGGTCAGGGCGAGACCGGCTTGCGGGATTTCGGGCTTGCCCGCCACCTGCGCCCAGTCCTGCTGGATATCGATGGTGCGATGGACCGTCATGAAAAACGATTTTGCCTTGATGAGCACGGCGGTTGCCGCCGGTTCGCTCAGCAGCGCGGCATCCACACGGCCCGTCAGCAGCAATTGCACGGCCTCCGGTGGCGAGGCGGCATATTCCAGCTTGATATCGCCGGGCTCCAACCCTTTTTCAGCAACCAGCCGACGCAAGACGAAATCCGGCATATCGTTCTTGAACGGCAAAGCGAGCGTCTTGCCGGAAAGGCTTTCCAGCGACGTCAGTGTTTCGTCCTTCGACACCACATAGAGCAGGCCTGTTGTCAGCACGTTCAGAAGCCCAAGGCCAAGGCCGCGATTATGGAGATTGGCAGCACCGTAACTCGGCATCACCACCGCGCCCATGGAACCGGAGGCAACGGCGGCACGCATTTCATCCGGCGTTTTCCACGCCTTGAAGACGGCCTCGGGGGCAACATCCTTCAGGAACCCGCCCTTTACCGCATGGGCCAGCACGGCGGAGGGCGCAGCGGGCGGGCCATAAAAGATGAGCGGGGTTTCCGCCTTCAGAATATGCGGCGCGGCAAGTGTCGCCACCGTCAATCCCGAAAGGGCCGAAAGCGCCTGACGACGGGTGAGTTGAGCCATGGTCCTGATCCTTGTTCGCGTCGGAAGCGCCCTGTGCGCGTAACGCCCGCTGATGGCCGACCTTCCGGCCACAGGTGCGTCACCCATCTGGAAATGACATTTTGCAAGCGCCCGATCTTTGCGCAGGATCAAACGGCACCGGAAACTAGGCCTATTCGCCTGTCTTGAGTGAAAGGGCCTCGCGCAGGATACGCGAACCCTCCTGAGCGGCGGCGGCGATATCGAGAAACATCAGGCTTGCGGTTTCGACCACACCTTCGTCCACCGTGTCGTCTTCGGCGAAATCGGAAAGCATCTCGGTCAAAAGCGCGATCTTGCGCCGCTCCTCGCGGGCGGCGGCCAGAAGCTTGACGATATTGCGCTGGCGCTCGAAATCCTCGAGTTCACGCAGGGCCTCATGCACCCTGTCGCGGCAGCCGCAATCAAGCGCGCTTTCCAGAACGATGTTGCGCACCAGATGGATCGCGGCGGCGATATCCGCACCGCCCGGTGCCGCAGACAGTGGTTGTGCCTTCTGCCCTTCCATCGTCATGCATTCACCCCATGCGCTGTGTTGCGGGCACGGGCAACCCAGGCCGCCCCTTCCTGCCCGTGGTGGAAACCATTGGAAAAAGGCACGTCCGGATAGATTTGCCCGAGACTTGCAAGGCCATCTTCCTCATCCCGCCTGCCGGCCAGAACATCGTCGTGAATCTGCGCCACCGCCACCATGTCGCAATCCTGCGGCGATAGCCGGAAGCGGGCGATGCCGGCAGCCGCCAGATCCTGCAATTCGCCAAGCAGCGACTGGCAGGTGTGCGACACCGTCTGCACGCCGTTCAGCGCCAGAAACGACTGCCGGTCGAGCGTGCGCACCGGCAATCCATCCGGGTCGTCACCGCAGACGAACTGGCAATTATCCTTTATATTGCCCTTGGCGCGGGCATGGGCGCAGCGGGCCGAAATGGCGAGCGGCAGGCGGCCGAAGGCGAAGATTTCGAAGTCCACATCCGGCGTTTCCGCCACGATGCGCTCCACCGAGGTCACCGGCAGTTCCGGTGGCAGGCAGATGGCGCTTGCACCGCGTGACGCCAGAAGCCGCGCGGTCGCGGCATTATAGACATTCACCATCGGACCAACGACATGCGGCGTGCCGTGCAGCATGCCCAGCGCGGAAAGGTCGTTCGCCTCAACGGGATAAGGACTATCGGCAATCAGGCCGCGCAGCTGGCGGCTTTCCCGCTCCAACGTCACCAGTGAGAGAGTCGAAAGGATCACCTGTTTTCCGGCGTTCTCCAGCCGCTCTATCACCTCGGCCAGATGTGGCTCGGTGAAATGAAACCGTTTGGAACAGACGGTTTCGCCGAGATAGACATGGCTGACGGGCGCTTCATCAGCGATGCGAAAATAGAAATCGCGCCATTTCTCGCCCTGCCAGAGATAAAGGACCGGGCCAAGCGCCAATGTGGCCTTTGCTGTGTCTGCCATCGCCATCATCTCCAGCGTTTCTCGTAAGCACCGACGGTGGTGCGCTGGCCTTCGCTTAAAAGCCGCAGGCGCGAGAGCAGCCGTCCCCGTTCTTCGGCGCTGGCAGCCAGCGCCCGGTGCAGGGTGGAAACCACTTCCGCCACATAGGCCTTGCCGCGCTGGCGGCCCTCGATCTTCAGCGCGCTGACACCTGCTTCGCGCAAGGCATCGATCTGGTCCATCACATCAAGCGACACCGGATCCTCGAAGGCATAGGACTTGTCGTCGGCAATCTCGAAACGCCCCTTGCACAGCGTCGGGTAACCCGCCGCTTCTCCTTCCGGAAAGCGGTTGATGGTGTAATCGCCGAGTTCCGATACCAGCTCCTGCCCATCCTGCCGGTAACGCACATGGCTTGCCGGTGAGCAGACGCCGTTCATGTTGGGTGACTTCCCCGTGGCGTAGGAGGACAGCGAGCAACGCCCCTCCGCCATGACACAGAGGCCGCCGAACACGAAGATTTCGATCTCGCAGCGGATTTGTCGCGCCAGCCGGGCGATGTCGGAAATCGTCAGGGTGCGCGGCAGCACCACGCGTTTCGCGCCGAAGGCATCAACGAGGAAATTCACTGCGTCGGCATTGGAGGCGGAGGCCTGCACGGAAACGTGGATGCGCTGCTGCGGATGATGTTCCGCCACATGCGCCATCAGGCCGAAATCGGCAAGGATAAGCGCATCCGCCCCCGCCTTCACGGCATCGGTCGCACCGCGATACCAGATATCCTCATTGCCAGCACGCATGAAGGTGTTGAGCGCCACGAAGGTCTGCACGCCGCGCTTCTTCGCGTAGGCAATCGCCTCGGCAAGCTCTTCGCGGGAAAAATTGAGACCGGGAAAATTGCGGGCATTGGTTTCATCGCGAAAGCCGCAATAAACGGCATCCGCCCCGGCATCCACGGCCTCGCGGAAGGCGGCAGGCGTTCCCGCCGGACAGATCAATTCCATGCCTCACCTCCCCGCGTTTCGGATAAAACATGGCCGCGCAGGCGTTTCGCAAGCCCCGATACCACCGGCGCGAAAGGCCCGGCAAAGGCACCGAGATCGCGCGGCAGATCGATGCCGCTATCATCGAGCGCATTGCGTAGCGCCAGCATCGCCTCCATGTCGCCGGTCACACTCAGATCACGCGAGAAGAACAGCGCATCAGCATCCTGCCGCCCTTCCATCAGGGCCAGCAGCATGAAAAGCGGCCCTTCCACCGCCGCATCCACCTGCGGCAGGCGCCCCTTTCGGCTGACGGTGATGGCGGGACGCGCCGGTTCGACCGTGAAGGCGAAGGGCAGATCGACAGGCTGAAAGCCATAACGCTTGTGGCTATGTTCACCGAGCCGGCCGAACATAGCCGGGTGCCGTTTCATGATCTGCGCCAGCATCGCCGCCGTCGCTCGCTGCACCACGGCAAGGGGCAGCAAATTCATGGGGGTGGCAATGGCGGCGGGAAAAGGTCTCATGAAGGGTCCTGTCAGGTCAGTTACGGACGGACCCTAACCGCAGCGCGTCGGCGCCGGTTTGAGCGAACGCAAAGACAGGGAGATTTTCGGATGCGTCTTCACAAAAGCCGCTATAAATCATTCACTTGCCAAGCGAAGGAGGCCGCCATGCCCGATATAAGGATCAAACGGATCTACGAACCCGCCAGCGACGATGACGGTACGCGCGTTCTGGTGGACCGGCTGTGGCCGCGCGGCATGCGCAAGGAAGACGCAAAGCTCTCGCTGTGGATGAAGGAGATCGCGCCCAGCAACGAACTGCGCAAGCAATTCTCCCATATGCCGTCACGTTTTGCCGAATTTACCGGGCATTACCATGAGGAGCTTTCGGCCAACCCCGATGCCGTGGCGCGCATGAAGGAACTGATGGCGAAGGGCCGGGTCACGCTGCTTTATGCCGCCCACGATACCGAACACAACCACGCCATCGTTCTCGCCGACTATCTTCGTTCGCACTGAAGCCGCATTTGCGGCAGCGCAAGGACATACCGCACCGCCACCGGCAAACAGGCGGCATGAGAGACGAGAAAACAGAAACTAAACCCGCCCGCGCAGCCGATCTGCGCGGTTTCATCCGGCTGCTGGAAGAGCGTGGGCAGCTGCGGCAAATCCGCCAGCCGGTTTCGCTGGTGCACGAGATTACCGAAATCCACCGCCGCGTACTCGCCGATGGTGGGCCGGCGCTGCTTTTCGAGCAACCCGTCGATCATGACGGCAAGGTGCGGGACATGCCGCTGCTTGCCAATCTCTTCGGCACGCGGCAACGCATTGAATGGGGGCTCGGGCTTGAGACCGGTGGCCTGCCCGCACTTGGACAAAAGCTCGCCGAATTGCGCGAGCCGCGGCCGCCGAAATCCATGGCCGAGGCCTGGAGCAAGCTGCCTTTGCTGAAAGCCGCACTTTCCATGCGGCCACGCAACGTCTCCCGCGCTCCGGTGCAGGAACAGGTACTGACGGGCGATGCGGTCGATCTTGCCTGCCTGCCGGTGCAATGGTGCTGGCCGGGTGAGCCGGCCCCGCTCATCACCTGGCCGCTGGTCATCACCCGTTCGCCTGATGATCCCGACGATATCAATGTTGGCATCTACCGCATGCAGGTGCTGGGGCCGGACAGGGTGATCATGCGCTGGCTGGCGCATCGCGGCGGTGCGCATCACCACCGGCTGTGGCAGGCGCGCGGGCTGGATATGCCCGTCACCATCGCCATCGGCGCCGACCCCGCCACCATTCTCGCCGCCGTCATGCCGCTTCCCGATCATATCAGCGAACTTGGTTTTTCCGGTCTGCTGCGCCGCTCGAAAAGCCGCATAGCAAAGGCATTGACGGTGCCTATGCCGGTGCCCGCCAATGCCGAGATCGTGCTGGAAGGCACCGTCTCAGTAACGGAAACGGCACTCGAAGGCCCTTATGGCGATCATACCGGCTATTATAATTCGGTCGAAGCCTTTCCGGTCATGAGGTTGTCGGCGATCACCATGCGCCGCGATCCAATCTATCTTTCCACCTATACCGGCCGGCCGCCGGATGAACCCTCGGTTCTCGGCGAAGCCATGCTCGAGATTTTCCTGCCGCTCGTCAAAAGGCAGTTTGCGGAAATCGTTGATCTGTGGATGCCGCCGGAGGCCTGTTCCTATCGCGTCATGGTCGCCTCCATCGACAAGCGTTATCCCGGCCAGGCAAAACGGTTGATGATGGGCCTGTGGTCGATGCTGCCGCAGTTCAGCTATGTGAAGCTCATCATTCTGGTCGATCCCGATATTGATGTCCGCAGCTGGGCGGATGTCGTCTGGGCGCTCTCCACCCGTTTCGACGCGTCGCGCGATGCAACGATCATCAACGATACGCCGATCGATTATCTCGACTTCGCCTCGCCGAAAACCGGCCTCGGCGGCAAGATGGGTCTGGACGCCACCCGCAAGCTGCCGCCGGAGACGGAGCGCGAATGGGGTCGCGTGCTCTCCATGACACCTGACGTCATCGCAAAGGTGGATCTGATGTGGCGTGATCTTGGCCTTGGAGAACGACCATGACCCCGTGCCGTGTCGTGGTCGGAGTCACCGGTGCCTCGGGTGCCGGCATTGCGCTGCGCATCATCGAGCGCCTAGCAGAGATGAAAAGCGTCGAAATCCATCTCATCCTGTCGCAGTCCGCCAGACGCACCGTGCTGCATGAGGAAGGTGCGCAAGCCATGGGGCGGATGCTTTCGCTCGCCAGCGTCAATCATGCCGTCGATGACATTGGCGCGGCAATTGCCAGCGGCTCTTTCCCAACGGCCGGCATGATTGTCGCCCCCTGCTCCATGCGCACCCTTGCCGCCATCGCAACCGGACTTTCGGACAATCTCGTCACCCGCGCCGCCGATGTGCATCTGAAGGAACGACGGAAACTGGTTTTGATGACCCGCGAGACACCGCTGCATCTCATCCATCTGCGCAATATGTGCACTGTCACGGAGGCAGGCGCCATCGTCATGCCGCCGGTGCCGGCCTTTTATAACAGGCCACAAAGTGTCCTCGATATTGTCGACCAGCTCGCCGCGCGTGCCATCGATCAGCTCGGCATCGCGTCCGCGCCGCAGGCGCCGATATGGCAGCCGCATGTGGTGAAAATGTCGTGAGTGATCAGAAATAGGCCATGGGGTCCGCGCCGAAGAGCATGGCATGGCCGCCAGTCAGAAGCCACCACACGGTCAAGCCTGTCAGTGCCGCGGCGAGCAGCATCGGCACATCCACGGCGATACGGGTTTTGCCTGTGAGAATTGCCGCAAAGGGCACCGTGGCGCTTCCGGCGGCCGTCGCGTTCCATGCATTGCCCAGTCTTTTCCGCGCGCGTTTTTCCGTCATCGCCATCCCGCCAAGCGAAAACAGCGCAAAACCGCCGAACAGGATGACGGAGCGCAGGTCACCATTCGGCACGACATGGCCGAGCGACCAGAACAGGAAACCGACAAGCACGGGATGGCGCGTTATGCGCACGATCGCCCCGGGCTTCTGCCCCTGCCGTACGGAAATGGAGAGCGGATTGACACTGAGAAGGCCGGCCAGCACGAAAAACAGGCCAATCGGCGCTGCCAGAAACGTGACATGCGCCTGCCAGGGCGCGACATCCCAGAGCGGTATGTAATCGACCGACAGCGCGGCATAAAACACCCAGCCCAGCGTCAGAAGCGAGACGACGGAATAAGCCCCGAAATAAGCGGGCCTGCCGACGGCCGCAATCAGCCGGCCGCGCACGGCAGGCACGGCAGGAATGGAGTGCAACGCCACAAAAAGCGAAAGAGCGGCGACAAGTTCAAGCATGCGACTGCCTTTTCACTGGTTCAGGAACAGCACCGAAGCAATGGCCACGGAGGCAAGCACGGCGGAAACCGCGCCCATGCGCTGCAGCACACCCATACGGTACAACAGCACCGCAAAGCCAATGATAACAGGGGTTGCGACAATCAGCCCGACCTGCGCGTCGTTCATGGGATGCTCCATTTTCCAGAGTTGCGCTTTGTCATGACAATAGGGCTTTGCGCGCTCCCTTCTTTGACCGACCGCAAAGAAGCGCAGTTTGAGGACGCCTAAGCGTGGCTTGCTGTTTTACAATTGCGGACAAGGCCATGGCGATAAATACGGAAGAGGAAAGTGGAAACCTGCTCCTTTGGATTCTGGTCTGGAGCGAGCTTGCCGCTTTCGGCGCGCTGACCGGCGCCTTCATCATCGCCTTCGCGCTCAATCCGGATGCATTCGCCGCCGCGCGCCAGCATCTGCAGCCGCAGCTTGCCGGTCTCAACACACTGATTTTGCTGGCAAGCGGCTGGCAGGCGGCCGTCGCGGCCAGCCGCCACACCGCGCTGCCGGGCAAAAGGTGGGCGCTTGTCCTTGCCGGCCTGCTGGGTTTCGCTTTCGTCGGTGTGAAGCTCCATGAATATTCCACCGAAATCGCCTTCGCGTCCGATCCAGCCTATGGCGCGTTCTTCGAGCTTTATTTCCTGCTCACCGGCTTCCACCTGCTGCATGTCGTCTTCGTGGCCGTGTTGCTGTTTCTCGTCGCAGTCTTCCCCAAAAACGAGAACGTCACGCTGGTGACGACGCTGTGGCATGTCATCGATCTGGTCTGGATCGTCATTTTTCCCGTTATTTATCTGGTTTGACATCATGATCCACCGCACCTCCCGCCAGCTTGCAAGAAGTTTTGCAGTGCTCGCTGTTCTTGTTCTCGCCGGCACGGCCGTCGTCACATCATGGAAGGCGGCGCTTCTGCCGCCGGTTGCCGTCGCCTGCCTGATGCTGCTTTTCGCGCTTATGAAATCCAGACGCGTCATCGACGATTTTCTCGGCTTTCGCGAAGAGCGCGGCCTGCTGCGCGCGGCACTTCTGGCATGGCCCGCAATCTTTGCCGCCGCAGCCCTTTTGCGGGCGTTCCTGCAGGGCATTTTGTCGCTCTGAAAAGGCGGACCACACCACCTCTCCACTTGTTTGCCAAATGGCAAAGAACGCCGGCGGCCAGCGGCTAGAAAGGCTTCAGACCCCACCGCATTCCGCCAGCCTGCTGGCAAATCCCGGCAAGAGGGTTCGATCAAGCCAGTCCGCATAAGCGGTCTTCCGGATGGAAAGGACCATTGGCATGGCAGAACGCCTGACCAAAACAGGAGCGAGAAACGTCTTTTACGGCGGCTCCATCTTCTTCTTCGCCATATTCGTCGGGCTGACCGCCCATAGCCATTATTACATGCGCACCACCTCGACGGATGAAAGCACGCTGACGGAAAGCGTCGCGCGCGGCAAACATGTGTGGGAGAAAAATTCCTGCATCAACTGTCACACGCTGCTCGGCGAAGGCGCCTATTTCGCGCCCGAACTCGGCAATGTCTGGAAGCGCTATGGCGGCGTCGAAGACAAGGATGCGGCGCGCGATTCCATCAAGGCGTGGATGGCCGCCCAGCCCACCGGCATCGAAGGCCGCCGCCAGATGCCGCAGTTCAATCTCACCGAACAGGAACTCGATGATCTCGTCGACTTCCTCGAATGGACGAGCCGGATCAAGACGCAGAACTGGCCACCGAACGATGCGGGTTGAGGTTGACGGCAAGGAGATGACGAGATGAAATACCAGACGCAAAAAGTCGCCATGCTGTATTTTTACGGCGCAATCGGGCTGTTCGTGGCGCAGATCCTGTTCGGCGTCGTCGCCGCCACGATCTACGTGCTGCCCAACACGCTTTCCGAGCTTCTGCCCTTCAACATCGTGCGCATGATCCACACCAATGCGCTGGTCGTGTGGCTGCTGATGGGCTTCATGGGCTCGACCTTCTATCTTCTGCCGGAAGAAACGGAAACGGAGCTTTACAGCCCCAAGCTCGCCATCGCGCAGTTCTGGATCTTCCTGGTGGCCGCCGCGGTTGCCGTGGTCGGATATATGTTCCGCATCCATGAAGGCCGCGAATTCCTTGAGCAACCCTTCGCCATCAAGGTCGGCATCGTCCTTGTGGTGCTGATGTTCCTGTTCAACATCACCATGACGGCGCTGAAGGGCCGCAAGACCACGGTCATCAACATCCTGCTCTTCGGCCTCTGGGGTCTGGCGATCTTCTTCCTCTTCGCCTTCTACAACCCCATGAATCTGGCGCTCGACAAGATGTACTGGTGGTACGTCATCCATCTGTGGGTGGAAGGCGTGTGGGAACTGATCATGGCGTCGATCCTCGCCTTCCTGATGATCAAGCTCAACGGCATCGACCGCGAAGTGGTGGAAAAATGGCTCTATGTCATCGTCGGTCTTGCCCTATTCTCGGGCATCCTCGGCACCGGTCACCATTATTACTGGATCGGCGCGCCGGGTTACTGGCAGTGGATCGGTTCGCTGTTCTCGACGCTGGAAGTGGCCCCCTTCTTCACCATGGTCATCTTCACTTTCGTCATGACCTGGAAGGCTGGCCGCAAGCATGAGAACCGCGCCGCGCTTCTGTGGTCGATCGGCTGCTCGGTCATGGCCTTCTTCGGCGCTGGCGTCTGGGGCTTCCTGCACACGCTGTCTTCGGTGAACTATTACACCCACGGCACGCAGCTTACCGCCGCCCACGGCCACCTCGCCTTCTTCGGCGCTTATGTGATGCTGAACCTTGCGATGATGGCCTATGCCATCCCCGAAATGAAGAAACGCGCGCCCTACAATCAGTGGCTTTCGATGACGAGCTTCTGGGTCATGTGCACGGCCATGTCGGTCATGACCTTCGCGCTGACCTTTGCCGGCGTGGTGCAGATCCAGCTCCAGCGGGTCATGGGCGAGAGCTTCATGGATGTGCAGGACCAGCTGGCGATCTTCTACTGGATCCGCCTTGGTTCCGGTTTCGCAGTTCTCATTTCGGCAATCATGTTCATCTGGGCAGTCCTGGTGCCGGGCAAGCAGAAACAGGGTGACGTCCCCCGCCTCGTGCAGCCCGCCGAATGAGAAACGGACCGGCTCTCCTTTTCCCCCGGAGAGCCGGTCCTTACCATCAACCATGGAGATGACCATGAATACGATTTTCCGTCCCGCACCGCAGCCTTTGCCGGACGCGCCGTTCTACACACCGCTCGGCAATGAATGCGTGCTGTTCGAAAGCGCCTGGGTGCGGCAATTGCCGCTTCTGCTGAAGGGCCCGACCGGTTGCGGCAAGACCCGTTTCGTCAGCCATATGGCCGCGAAACTCGGCCTGCCGCTTTCCACCGTTTCATGCCACGACGATCTTGCCGCCGCCGACCTGACGGGCCGCTACCTGCTGAAAGGCGGCGAAACAGTATGGATGGACGGCCCGCTGACACGATCGGTACGCCAGGGCGGCATATGTTACCTCGACGAGATCGTCGAGGCACGCAAGGATGTGGCCGTCGTGCTGCATCCGCTCACCGACGACCGCCGCATCCTGCCGCTGGAGCGCACCGGTGAGGTTCTGGAAGCGCCCTCCGGCTTCATGCTCGTGGTGTCCTATAATCCCGGATACCAGAACCTTCTGAAAAGCCTGAAACCCAGCACCCGACAGCGTTTCGTCGCCATCGAATTCGACTTCCTGCCGAAGGAGCAGGAAATCGCCGTCGTTTCGCATGAAAGCGGGCTGGATGCGCGCGATGTCGAGCCGCTCGTCGATCTCGCCCACCGGCTGCGCGGCCTGAAAGGCCACGATCTGGAAGAAGGCGTCTCCACCCGTCTGCTCGTTTATTGCGCCAGCCTCATCGATACCGGGCTTCCCGCCCGCCAGGCCGTGCGCGCGACCATGATCGAACCGCTGACTGACGAGCCGGATGTGAAGGCCGCGCTGCATGAAGTCGCGGATGCGATCATCCGATAGGCGCTTTTATACCCACACCGGGTTGCGCGGTTACCCCGCGCATTCCGGTCCGATGCCATGAGGATAAACCATGCTGGACTTTCTGGAACTGGAAGAAACCGTCGGCCGCGCCTGGCACAGGCTGATCGGCGAAACCGGCACATGGCTGCGCTTCCCGGATCATGCCGTGAAGCTGGAGGATATGCAGGCCGTGCTGGCCATCTGTTTCCGCGGTTTTGGCGGTGAACATGCGGTGCAGATCGCCCCGGCCCGCGCCCGCACCTCCAGCCACCGGCTGAGGCTGCGCCAGCGCATGGGTCTTGGCGAAGAGAAGCTCGCCCAGCCAGGACGTGATCATGCAACGCTGATGCTGCCCCCGGTGCTCGATCTGTTTCCCGACCGCCACCTCAACCGCGATCTTTATCTCTGGCTCGCCGCCGCCATGGCGATGATGCCGCTTGAGCCGGTGGCGGCGACTGACCCGCTTCGCAACGATCTTGCCCGGCTCGACCGTGCCGCAGAACTGGCAAAAGCCGTCATCCATGCCTTCCCCGGAATGAAGACCCGTTATCGCCGGCTTTGCGCCGCAATGCTCGCGGTGCGGCAGAAGCGGCCGCTGCCGCAGGCGGAACAGCAGGTGGAACAACGGGTGCTTTCCATGCTGGCCGATGCGGCAGGGATCGAGGGCCATGCGCCACCCGCCGGCTTTCCGGCCAAGGCGCCGCCGCGCTACCTGCCGATGTTGCCGGTGCCGCTATGGCCGGACACGCTGCTGCGCGAAACATCCGAGGCCCGGCAAAGCGAAGACCAGCCGGCAGCGGGCGCCGCGCCGCAGGGCGCGGAAGCGGCCCGCCATATTGCCGTGCGCGAAAAGACCGAGAACCGGCAGACCGAACGCAGCCCCTTCATCCTCAACCGTTTCGAAAAAATCCTTGCCATGGCCGAGATGGTCAATGTCGACCGGCCGGGTGACGACAGCGACGATGCCGACGGCAGTGCGGCGGACGAGCTTGACGACATGACACTGGGTGAAAGAAAGGGACGGCCTTCCGCCCGCTTCCGCTTCGATCTCGACCTGCCGCCTGAAGCCCTGAACCATACCCCGCTGACAGCGGAACTGACCTATCCCGAATGGGATTATCGCAGCGGTACCTATCTCGCCGATCATTGCCGGGTCATCGCCGGTCCGGCGAAAGACGCCGAGGCGGCACCGGAACCCGACCCGGACACCAGAAGCCTCATCCGCCGGGTCAGGCGGCAATTCGAGGTGCTGCGGCCACGCCACGAGATGCTGCGCGCCCAGCTTGACGGCAACGATCTCGATCTTGACGCGGTGGTTCGCGCCAGAAGCGATATCGCCGCTGGCGGACAGGGCAGCGACCGCATTCATATGGCAAGCCGCCCGCAGGCGCATGATCTTGCCGTGACGATATTGGTCGACGTATCACTATCGACCGATGCCTGGTTCGACAATCGCCGGGTGCTCGATGTGGAGAAGGAAGCCCTGCTGGTGCTTGCCCACGGGCTTTCCGCCTGTGGCGACAGCCACTCCATCCTGACCTTCACCTCCCGCCGCCGTTCCTGGGTGCGGGTGGAGACGGTGAAGGATTTCGATGAACCGATGGGTCACACTATCGAGCGGCGCATCGCGGCGCTGAAACCCGGCTTCTACACCCGCATCGGCCCCGCCATCCGCCACGCCAGCGCCAAGCTGCATGAAAGACCGGAACGCCGAAAGCTGCTTCTGCTGCTGACGGATGGCAAGCCGAACGATGTCGACCACTATGAAGGCCGCTTCGCCATCGAGGACAGCCGCCGCGCGGTCTCCGAGGCGCGGCGCTCGGGCGTCAGCGTCTTTGGGGTAACGGTCGACAGCAAGGCGCAATCCTATATTCCGGCCATGTTCGGCCAGAACGGTTATGCCATCGTCAGCAGGATCGCCAAGCTGCCATCGGCGCTGCCGGCAATCTATCGCAGCCTTGCCGGCTGAAGCACGTCGCGCGAGCGGACCTGACGAATCTCAGGTTTGTTTGCGCGGCGACAATGTCTCCCGACCGCCCGGCGGATAGGTTTTTCCAGTCCGCCGGCCGGCCGCACCGCCGGACATCATTCCATCTGCGGCCGTGGAGCCAGCCTATGTCCGAAGCCCAGACCGCAACCAATATAGATGTGCGCATCATCCCGCATCGCGAACGCCATCCGCGCATTTTCGGTGCGCTTGGTGCGTTGACCGAGGGTCAATCGCTGCAGATCACCAGCGATCACGATCCCCGCCCCCTGCTCTACCAGCTGGCCACCAATTTCCCAGGCCAGTTCGGCTGGGAATATCTCGAACAGGGCCCGGAAGTCTGGCGTCTCGATATCGGCCGGCTGGAAGAACAGGCCGAAGGTTCCGAGGACGACATGTCCGGCTGCGAATGCTGCTGCGGTTCCGAACATTGACCCCTGCCCCTGCGGCATGGTGAAAAGACCTCTGGCGGACGGCCCTTGCCGCCGCCAGCCGACAGATGAGGTGATGTAATGACGGAAATGATCAGGGAACTCGATGTCAGGCCGCTTTTAGAGAGCGGCGGCGAGCCCTTTCCGGCCATCATGGAAGCCGTGGCCGGGCTTGCTCCCGGTGAGGCGCTGCGATTATACGCCACCTTCCGGCCCGTTCCGCTGTTCAAGGTGATGGCCGAGCGCGGTTTCGACCATCAGGTCAGGGAAATCGGCGGCGGCGACTGGGAAGTGCTGTTCACCCCGCAACCCAGTGAAACCGAGCAGATTTCCGTTTCGCCGGCTCTTGCGGGCAATGCCGAGGAACCGCAGATATGGCCGGACCCGGTCATCTATCTCGATCTCAGCGATGAGACGGCCGAAGGCCAGGCGAGCCGCACGCTTGCAGCGCTGGATCGCCTTCCGCCGGGCGCCGTGATCTTCGTGCTGATGCCGCAGGAGCCGACCTTTCTTTACCCGGAGCTTCTGGCCCGGGGCCATCAATGGGCCGGCAATTTCGACGAGGCGCGCACGGCGTTTCGCATCTTCATCCGCGCCGGTGCCGGCGCACATTAAGCCAGATATCAAATCCCAGGAAACGAAACGCCCCGGAAATTGCTTCCGGGGCGTTTCGTTTTGGCGGCGTCGCAAGCAATCTAGGCTTTCAGCGGTTTGCGCTCGCGCATCAGGATCGGCCCATATTCAATGCAGAAGAGACCGAAGCCCACGATCCAGAAGAGGGCCGAGCAAGCGTAGAGATGCATCATCGCACCGGGGAAGAACTCGGCTGCCGGTCTCAGCAGCGCGCAGGCGATCAGCGCCACGTACGCGGCGATGGTGACCCTGCTGGCCGCAAGCTTGCGCCCGGTATGGCCAAGGCTCGCTCTCGTCATCACCGCAAGCATCATGCAGCCGATAACGCCGACGGTGAAGACATGCAGGACGGAGCGTGTATCCATAACGTTAAGAGCCGTCAGCGCTATGGTAATGAAACCGACGGGAATGAAGGCATAGGCCACATGCAGCACCACCAGCACCTGCTCCGGCCATGTCGTCCAGCCGCGCCAGCGGATCAGACGCACGGCGTGCATGAACGCCGCCAGAAGCGCCATTGGTACTGCCACGATGCTTTCGGGTTCTATTGTCCAGACGGCCAGCGCCGCGATGCCGGTGAGGATGGCGGCGGTGTCGAAGCCATTATAGGGCACGGGGAAATCCGTGCGGCCAAAACGATTCAGCCAGTTGCGGGTGAAGCTCGGCACGATGCGGCCGCCGACGATGATGACAAGCACGGTATAGGCCGAGACGGCAAGGCGGGTCGCGATTTGGCTGTGATCGCCGCCAATCGCGGCAACGTGGAATACGATGTTGGCGACGGAAAGCGCCAGTAGTCCGCCCAGCACCTTCAGGTCTTTCCATTTGCGCCCGGCAATGACCTCGCGCGCGCAGATCGCCAGAAGTGCCGGCAGGAACAACCCGTCGACGGCTGCGGCGGTGACCACACCCACCTGATCCGGCACAAGCAGGAAAAGCCGGCCGGCGCACCAGAGCGCAAACAGCCAGACCAGCGGTTTGCCCGATACCGGCAGCCGCCCCGTCCAGTTCGGCACGGCCGTCAGGAGAAAACCGGCCAGCACCGCCGAGGCGAAACCGAACAGCATCTCATGGGCATGCCAGTTCGGCGCGCCATAATCCCCGCCAAGGTCGACGAAGCCGGAAAGGGCTGCGATCCACAACACCATCGCCACGATGGCCCAGAGGGCGCCGCCGAGGAAGAACGGCCGGAAGCCGTAAGAAAAGACAACCGGGCCGGTGCGCGCCAGCCCTCTTGGAATGCCGCCCTTTGGCCGGCTGCGCCCTTCTGTGAGAACGGTTTCGCTGCCACTCATTATAATGCTCCTTGCTTGGTCTTGACATATGTCTAGACCCAAGCCCGTCCGACTTCTTTGCGAACAGGCAAAGAGGCGGTGCGACGCTTCCACACCGGCCTTCAGCCGCCTGCCAAAATGTCGCAGGGTGCCGAAAGCGAAGTTTGCTCCATCTCAAATTGTATTTCCGTCCCTTCGCTACAAATGCTGTGACAGAGCGAAACATGCTCTGCCCCAAGAGGGATAGGAGAAGAATGATGACGGAAACCTTCCACATCACACGGCGTAATATTCTCGCAGGCGCAGCATTTGCAGGGGCTATAGCTCCCGTCATCATGCCATCGGCAGCGAGCGCGGCAGAGGAAAAGAAGGCCGCAGCCAAGCCATTGACGAGCGCTGAGATTGCAGCGCTGCCTCGCGTAAAAGTTGATCTCGTCAAACCGCCCTTCGTGCATGCCCACACGCAGAAAGCCGAAGGCGGACCGAAGATCGTCGAGTTCACACTCACGATCAAAGAGCAGAAGATGATCCTCGATGACAAGGGCACCGAGGTCCACGCCATGACCTTCAACGGCTCGGTTCCCGGGCCTCTGATGGTGGTGCATCAGGACGACTATGTCGAACTGACTCTCATCAACCCCGATACCAATGAGCTGCAGCACAATATCGATTTTCACTCGGCCACCGGCGCGCTCGGCGGCGGCGGGCTCACCATCGTCAACCCCGGTGAGAAGGCGATCCTGCGCTTCAAGGCCACCAAGGCCGGCGTCTTCGTCTATCACTGCGCACCTCCCGGCATGGTGCCGTGGCACGTTACCTCGGGCATGAATGGCGCGATCATGGTGCTGCCGCGTGAGGGCCTGACGGACGGCCACGGCAAGGAGCTTGTTTATGACAAGGTCTATTATGTCGGCGAGCAGGACTTCTACATCCCGCGTGACGAGAACGGCAACTTCAAGAAATATGAAAGCGCCGGCGACGCCATGGCCGACACGCTGGAGGTGATGCGCAAGCTGACACCGAGCCACATCGTCTTCAACGGCGCAGTCGGTGCCCTGACGGGGGAACACGCCCTTCAGGCTGCCGTTGGCGAAAAGGTGCTGATCGTCCATTCGCAGGCAAACCGTGATACCCGTCCGCACCTCATCGGCGGCCATGGCGATTATGTCTGGGCAACGGGCAAGTTCCGCAACCCGCCGGATCTCGACCAGGAAACCTGGTTCATTCCCGGCGGCACGGCGGGCGCGGCCTTCTACACCTTCGAGCAGCCCGGCATCTATGCCTATGTCAACCACAACCTCATCGAAGCCTTCGAACTGGGCGCGGCCGCCCACTTCAAGGTGACGGGTGAGTGGAACAACAACCTGATGCAGGCGGTGCTTGCCCCGTCGAGCATCTGACGCAAACCGGAGCGCGCCGCCGCCAGCGGCTCGGCGCGCTCCCCCTTCCGCTCTCTGCGGCCTGAAGGCAGGCCCGAACTTTGGCGTCTCCACGACGCAGGCAGGTTCCCATGGGCATTCCCGGCAACAGCCACTTCCCAAATGCCGTCTCGTTTCTTTTGCCGCTCTCGATTGCAACGCTGCTGGCAACGGCCATCGGTTTCCAGTCCGGGATCATCCGCAACGGCGCTGATGTCCGCGCGGCCATGACGGCACCGCAGGTCGTCACCGTGCCAGCACACAGTTTCACCTATCGGGCGGAGGGCGAATATTTCCGCAATGGCTATGCCGTCGATGGCCCGATGGTCGACGTGACGATGCGGCAAAATCTGACGATCATGAAATATCAGGTATCGAGCGCGGATTATGCGCGCTGCGTGGCGGAAGGTGGCTGTCAGCAGCCGGAACCCGGCTTTGCCGCTCCGGTCGGCGGCGAGATACCGGCAACCGGCATCAGCCAGGATGACGCCCGCGCCTATGCAAAATGGCTGAGCGAGCGGACAGGCGCTGTCTGGCGCCTGCCGAGCGACGCTGAACTTGCCTTCGCCGCCGGATCACTTTTCCCGGATGAGACGCTTGGCGTGGCTGCGGACAGTGCAAACCCCGCTTTGCGCTGGCTGGCGGATTACGAGCGGCAGACCAGCCGCAAGGCGGCGGGTAATCCCGTTCCGCAATCCTATGGCAGCTTCGGCGAAAACGAATATGGCCTTGCCGATTTCGGTGGCAATATCTGGGAATGGACCTCGAGCTGCAGCCACCGTGTGACGCTCGGCAAGGATGGCAACGTGGTCGACACCGCCGCCGCCTGCGGCATTCCCGTCGCTTCGGGAAAACACCGGGCGGCGATGAGCGCTTTCGTCAAAAACCCGAAAAGCGGCGGCTGCGCCGTCGGCGTGCCGCCGGATAATCTCGGCTTCAGGCTCGTGAAGGATACGAGGTGGTATGCGCCGCTTGTCGAGAAGCTCCGCGGCAGCACTCTATTTTCTTGATAATTGTCAATTAAAACAATCGGTTGATTCATATCATTTGATCTTCTTCAGCCGGTGATAGTGCTGTATTGTGAAGATACAGAAAAGGCCGACACCCGGTTGCCCATTGCGGGAACCGAGGCGGCGGCCAATCACCGGAGAGGGTGCAAGTGAAGATTGACCGAAGCGTCATCCGGTCGCTGGCCTTGTTTGCCAAGATGGCCGACGATGAGCTGGACGGACTGCTGACCCACGCCACATCCCGGCTGGTACCGCCGGGCGAAGCCATTTTCGAGCAGGGCCAGTCAGCCACGCATTTTTTCCTGCTCATTCACGGCCGCCTGAAGGTGACGCAGGTGACCCATGACGGCCAGCAGATCATCGTGCGCGTTGTGCATCCCGGCGATCTCTTCGGTTTCGCCAGGGCGCTGCAAAGGTCGGATTATCCCGGCACCGCCACGACGGCGGCCGAAAGCGTTATCCTGTCCTGGCAGACGGACCTCTGGCCGCAATTCGTCGAGCAGAACCCGCATCTTGCCGTCTCGGCCATGCAGACGATCGGCCAGCGTCTAGAGGAAGCCCATACCCGCATCCGCGAGATGTCGACGCAGGAAGTGGAGCGCCGGGTAGCGCACGCCGTGCTGCGCCTTTCGCAGCAGGCGGGCCGCAAGGAGCTGGACGGTATCCGTATCGACTTCCCGATCTCGCGTCAGGATATAGCCGAAATGACCGGCACGACGCTGCACACCGTTTCCCGCATCCTTTCCAGCTGGGAGAGCAAGGGGCTGGTGCAGGGCGGGCGGCAGAAACTTCTGGTCTGCAATCTACCGGGCCTTGCCCAGCTGGCGGAAGGCGAAACCAGCCAAGTGTAGGGTGTAGACGCCTGCCTTCACATGCTTGGCCTTCGCCAAGGGCCGCACCTCGACCGGGCCGCCCGGCAGCTCTTACTCAGCGGGCTTTGAAGC
Organism: Agrobacterium tumefaciens; assembly: GCA_017744915.1. Classification (GTDB taxonomy): domain Bacteria; phylum Pseudomonadota; class Alphaproteobacteria; order Rhizobiales; family Rhizobiaceae; genus Agrobacterium; species Agrobacterium tumefaciens_I. Next base: position 552,526 of record JAGIAH010000002.1, on the reverse strand, counting down.
TGCGCTTTCGATATAGGCGATCAGATTGTCCAGATCTTCCGGCTTGCTGATACCGGCCAGCGCCATCTTATTGCCGGGTATCTTCTTCTTTGGCGCGCTGAGGAAATCCCGCAATTCTTCCGGCGTCCAGACGAGCCCGTCCTCGCCCGCTTTTTTCATCGCAGCCGAATAAGTATAGTCAGGCACACCGCCTGCTGCACGGCCGATGATGCCGTTAAGTTGCGGGCCGACCCTGTTTTTCGCGCCCTCGCCGATGGCGTGACAGGCGGAACAGCGCTTGAAGACCGCCTCCCCCTTGGCAACATCGCCCTCCGAAAGAGCGGGAACGGTGCTTGCGGTCAGCATTGCCGCCGCGATGATGAGTGTCTTGCGCATCATGTCATCCTTGTCTTGCCGCATGAATACAGCCCGCCCGCAAATGCGGACGGGCCGGTGGTTCTCGGTTCAGGTCGTGCCCCAGGCGGGCGTACCCTTCTTGTAGGGAACGCGGTCTTCGAAACCACCGGGAATCTCGTCGTAGACGAGGACTTCCGTGCCTCCGATCCTCGAGGAGAAGAAGCCGAGCAATGTCAGCTGCTTGACCAGCGTGAAGGCATGCGGCTTTGCCGGTGTCTGCTCCGCCCTGGCCTGCTTGTCCAGCGCGGAAAGCAGCGCCTGCTTTTGCTCTGCCGTCAGATCCAGAAAGCCCCTTTTATGGTCAGCCTGGCTGCGCTTCTCTATTTCAGGGATTGCCGAAAGGAAAAGCGTCCGCTGCTCGTCGGTGTAGCAATCGGCAGCATAGACGGCCATGAATGCACCCACTTCAGCATCCTTCGCACCCGGCGTGGAGGTGCGTGGAATGATGGTCTCCGCCACCTCGTCCAGAAAGCGGATTTCCTCCGAGCTGAACACATGGCCGCCGCCGGCTGGTTTTGCGGCGTTTTCCGCAGCCGTGAGGACATCCGCGCCAATCAGGGGAATGCCCGTGGCAATGGCTATCAGTTTCAAGAGTTCGCGTCTGTTCATCACAGGTTCCCCTTCTTGCGTTCGGAAACGGCAAAATCGGCCGCACGCGCCGTCAGCGCCATGTAGGTCAAGGACGGGTTAACGCAGGAGGCCGAGGTCATGCAGGCGCCGTCAGTGACAAAGACGTTGGGTGCATCCCAGACCTGATTGTTGCCGTTGAGGACGGAGGTTTTCGGGTCGCGTCCCATGCGGGCCGTTCCCATTTCGTGAATGCCCATGCCGGGGGCGTAACTGCCCCGAGAGGGCTTGACGTTCTTGATGCCGACCGCCTCGAACATCTCGACGGCGTCATTGACCATGTCTTCGCGCATGTCGAGTTCGTTCTGCTTCATCTCGACATTCATGGAGAGGACGGGAAGGCCCCATTTGTCCTTCTTCTCATGATCCAATTTCACGCGGTTGTCGTGATAGGGCAGCATTTCACCGAAGGCGGTCATGCCGATGGTCCAGCCGCCCGGCTCGGTCAGCGCCTCCTTGTAGTCTGCGCCGATATTGAGTTCGGCAATCTCCCGCTCCCAGCGCGAACGGCTGGCGGAGCCCTGATACCCGAAACCACGCAGATATTTGCGCTTGTCGTCGCCGGTATTGCGGAAACGCGGAATGTAGAAGCCCGCCGGGCGGCGGCCCTTGAAATAGAAGTCCTCGAAACCTTCGACCTGGCCGGTGGCGCCCATGCGGAAATGGTGGTCCATCACGTTATGGCCGAGTTCGCCGGAGCTGCTGCCGAGCCCGCCTTCCCAGACATCGGTGGCCGAATTCATCAGCACCCAGGTCGAGTTCAGCGTCGAGGCGTTCAGGAAGATGATGTCTGCGGTATATTCATAAGTCAGGTTGGTTTCGGCATCGATGATCTCGACACCCCGCGCCTTCTTCTTGTCCTTGTCGTAGAGGATTTCCTTGACGATGGAGAAAGGCCGCAAAGTGAGATTGCCGGTGGCGACCGCCGCAGGCAGGGTCGAGGCCTGCGTGCTGAAATAACCGCCGAAGGGACAGCCCAGCCGACACTTGTTGCGGAACTGACAGCGGGTGCGCTCCTGATCGGGAAGCTCCTGGGTAATGTTGGCGCAGCGCGAATTGATGAGGTGGCGCGTACCATTGAAGGCTTTTTTCAGCCGGTTTGCCACATCCTGTTCGACGAAGTTAAGCGGAATGGGCGGCAGGAACTCACCATCAGGGAGAATATCCAGCCCCTCGCGGCTGCCGGAAATGCCGGCAAAACGTTCGACATAGTCGTACCAGGGAGAGACGTCCTCATAGCGGATCGGCCAGTCGACGGCGATACCGTCTTTCGCATTGGCCTCGAAATCGGTCTGTGACCAGCGATAGGTCTGGCGTCCCCAAAGCAGCGAGCGGCCGCCGACATGATAACCGCGGAACCAGTCGAAGCGCTTTTCCTCGACATAGGGCGTTTCCTGCTCGTCGGCCCACATGCCGAGCGTTGCCTCTTCCAGCAGGTAATCGCGGCTGAGGACGGGATATTTCGCCTTCATTTCCTGCGTGGCGCGGTTGCGATGGGGATAATCCCAGGCTTCCTTGTCGGCATTCTGATAGTCGGTGACGTGCTCGATATTGCGGCCGCGCTCCAGCATCAGGACCTTCAGGCCCTTTTGCGTGAGTTCCTTTGCGGCCCAGCCGCCGCTGATGCCCGAGCCGACAACAATCGCATCATAGTGATTGTCTGCCATGATAACTCCTCCGATGTGACGTGGAAAAAACGACGAGACGAAACGCTTCCCGTCGCAAGGCGGCGGAAACTGGATATGCGTCTGTCGAACCTCATGCACCCCGGCGAAACCGGCCGCCGGGGAGCGGTTCTGGTTTTACTGGCAGTGTTTAATGAATGGTCGGAAGGCGTTCGTTGAGGAACGCATTGCCCTTGGTCAGAACAGCTTCGGCATCGAGCGGAAGATCGTGCTCAAGGATGAACCATTTTGCGCCGGCCTGCTTGGCCGCCGGCAGGATCGTCTTCCAGTCGAGCGTGCCGGTGCCGAGTGTGGCAAAACCGCGCTCGTTTTCTGCTGTGCCGGCAGGTGCATTGTCCTTGGCGTGGATGGCAAAAACCTTACCCTTCAAGGTGCCGAGGAATTCGGCCGGATCATTGCCGCTGCGCGCCACCCAGGCAACATCGACTTCGGCCTGCAGTTTCGAGCCGGCGGCATCGAGCAGCAGCTCAAGCGCCGTCTTGCCGTCGAACTTGACCATTTCAAAGTCGTGATTGTGGTAAGCCATGGAGAGGCCTGCCGCAGACAACTTGTCCGCATAGCCGCCGAGTTCTTTGCCAAAGGCGGTCCAGCCTGCGGCATCCTTCGGGCGGTCTTCCGGCTTCAGGAACGGCACGGTCACGACCGGATTGCCGACGGCCTTCTGCTCGGTGATGACCTCATCGAGGTTACCGCGCAGCTTGTCGATCGGCACATGCGAGGAAATGACCTGGATCTTGTGCTTCTTGAGCAGCGTGTTCAGCTCGTCCGCGCTGACCTTCTGCATATCCACCGTTTCCACGGCCGAAACGCCGGCACGGTTGAGGATGGCAAGCTGCTCCTCCAGCGTCCCGGAATTGCGCAGCGTGAACATCTGCGCGGCGATCGGCAGCGTCTTGCTGTCATCGGCAAGAACCGGATTTGCGATACCGGCTGCCAGTCCAACGGCAAATGCCATCTTCACGAATTTTGACTTCAACGTTTTCAAACGCGTAACTCCCTTTCCGTTTGATCAATGTGACGACGCGTCTGCCCCTGAATTCCCCGGTCTCTGAACCGGGTCATGCCGGACACAACCTCCAATGCCCTGCGTCGTCCGTCCCAAGATGCGGCGACCTACAGGTCGATTCCCACCCAGGACGAGGTTCTGCTGGACCTGACGGCCGCATCGATGAATGCGAGACCCGCAAGACCATCCTCAATGCCGGGGTAAATCACCTCCCCGGCAGCTGTTTTTCCCTCCCTCTTTGCGATGATTGCATCTGCGGCTTCGCGGTAGATCGTCGCAAAACCTTCGAGATATCCTTCCGGGTGCCCGGATGGCACACGGCTGACACGGTTTGCAGCGGCACCCGCGCCTGCACCATTGCGGGTGATAAGCCGCTTCGGCTCGCCATAGGGCGTGAACCACAATTCGTCCGGCACACGGTGGTGCCACTCAAGCCCGCCCTTGTCGCCATAGACCCGGAGCGACAGCGCGTTTTCATTGCCGACCGCGATCTGGCTTGCCCACAGCATGCCCTTGGCGCCGCTTCCGTAACGCAAAAGAATATTGGCACTGTCATCCAGCTGCCGGCCCGGCACGAAGGAGGTCAGATCCGCATAAAGGCTCGTCGGAATTTCACCCGTGACGAAGGCAGCGGCGTTGAAGGCATGGGTGCCGATATCGCCGATGGCTCCGCCCGCACCGGAGCGGCTGGGGTCGGTGCGCCATTCCGCGCCCTTCGCGCCGGTCTTTTCGACGGCTTCGGTCAGCCAGTCCTGCGCATATTCTGCCTGCACATGGCGCAGCTTGCCGATGTCACCATTGGCGACCATCTCGCGCATCTGCCGCAGCATGGGGTAACCGGTGTAATTATGGGTCAGCACGAACAGGCTGCCGGATGCCCTGACGATCGCCGCCAGTTCCTTTGCCTCCTCCAGCGTCGCGGTCACCGGCTTGTCGCAGATGACATGGATGCCGGCGTCGAGAAACGCCTTGGACGGGGCAAAATGCAGGTGATTGGGGGTGACGATGGCGACAGCCTCTATACCGTCTTCCCGGCCCGCCTCTGCCGCCGCCATCTCCTCGAACGAGGCATAGGAACGGTCCGTTGCGATGCCGAGCAGGGTTGCCGATGCGGCTGCACGGGCCGGATCGGAGGAAAGTGCGCCGGCCACCAGTTCGTAACGGTCATCCAGCCGGGCCGCGATGCGGTGCACCCCACCTATAAAGGCGCCCTGACCACCGCCGACCATGCCGAGACGGATGCGGCGGCTATCGAATTTTGCTGTTTGGGAGGACATGGGGTTTCCTTTCAAAGGCCGAGAAGGCGGCGATTGGCGGCATCATCGATGCCGCTTTTGGCGAAATCATCGAAAGCCCGCTCGGTCACGCGGATGATGTGGTTTTCAATGAAGCCCGCGCCCTCACGCGCGCCGTCTTCCGGGTGTTTCAGCGCGCATTCCCATTCCAGCACCGCCCAGCCATCGAAGTCATATTGGGTGAGCTTGGAAAACACCGCGCCGAAATCGACATGCCCGTCGCCCAGCGAACGGAAACGGCCCGGCCGGTCGACCCAGCTTTGATACCCGCCATAAACGCCGGAACGGCCGGTCGGATTGAACTCGGCATCCTTGACGTGAAAGGCGCGGATGCGTTCGTGGTAAATGTCGATGAAGCCGAGATAATCCATCGCCTGCAGCACGAAATGCGAGGGATCGTAGAGGAGGTTGGCACGCGCATGATTGCCGGTGGCGTTAAGGAAACGCTCGAAGGTGACGCCGTCATGCAGGTCCTCACCCGGATGCAGCTCATAGCAGAGATCGACACCATTTTCCTCGAAGGCATCGAGAATGGGTGTCCAGCGCTTGCCAAGTTCGGCAAAGGCCATTTCGACGAGACCTGCCGGACGCTGCGGCCACGGATAAACGAACGGCCAGGCCAGCGCACCGGAGAAAGTCGCATGGCTCTTCAGGCCAAGATGCTGCGAGGCTTTTGCCGCGCATTTCAGCTGATTGACCGCCCATTCCTGCCGCGCCTTCGGTTTGCCACGCAGCTCTGCCGGCGCGAAACCGTCGAACATTTCATCATAGACGGGGTGAACGGCGACGAGCTGGCCCTGAATATGGGTCGAAAGCTCGGTGATCTCGACACCGATCTCAGCGAGACGACCCTTGATATCATCGCAATAGGCCTTGGAGGCGGCAGCTTTTTCGAGATCGAAGAGTTTGGGATCGGTCGGAACCTGAATGCCCTTGTAACCGAGCGAAGCCGCCCATTGGCCGAGATTATCGAGCGTGTCGAAGGGGGCCTCGTCTCCGGCAAATTGCGCGAGGAAAATCGCCGGGCCTTTGATCGTCTTCATGTCCTTACACTCCTTGCATTCACAGTCTGGCCGCTACCGATGCGGCGGGCGGCAGGGCGCGACCGAGCCGCGCACCACGAGTTCCGTATCCAGCACGATGGTTTCGGCCGTGCGTTTGCCGTTCAGCCGATCCACCATCAGCGCCATGGCCCTGCGGCCCATTTCCTGCCGGGGTTGGCGCACCGTCGTCAGCGGCGGTTCGAAGGCATTGGCGAAGATGATGTCGTCGAAGCCGATGACCGAGACATCGGCCGGAACCGAAAGCCCCCGCGCGCGCAGCTCGCTGATCGCGCCAATCGCCATCTGGTCGCTCGATGCGAAGATCGCGGTGAAAGCGATGCCACCTTCGAGAAGGCCCGTAATCGCCTGACGGCCAGCCTCGATGCTGTAATCGCCCGTCACAACCAGCTCATCGGCATAAGCGATGCCGGCCTCGGCAAGCGCATCGCGGTAACCGTCGAAACGCTCCTGCGCCAGACTTTCGGGAAAGGGACCTGCGAGATGCACGATTTTCTTATGCCCCGCCTCAATGAGGTGGCGCACAGCGTTTTGGGATGCGGCACGGTTATCGACCTTGACCGTTGGCAGCGCGATCCCGGCGATGATCTCCGACGCAATGACGATCGGCGGCAATGCATCGCCCTGCTCGAGAAGTTCGGACGGGAACTGGCCGGTCATCAGTATCAGGCCGTCGGCGTGTTTCTGCCGCACCATATCGATATGGGTCGCCACGCGGTGTTCATCGTTGCGGGCGTCGCCCATCAGCACCTTGAAGCCCGCTTCGCCGGCAGCCTCTTCCACGCCCTTGTAGATTTCGAGATAAAACGGGTTGCCGATATCGCGAACGAGAAGGATGACGGTGTTGTTGGATTGACGCCGGAAGCTCGCCGCCTGGGCATTGGGAACGAAGTTCGCCTGCCGCACGGCATCGAAAACCTTCTTGCGGGTTTCCGGGCGAACCTTGTCGGGTTGTTGCAGCGCCCGCGAAACGGTCGCGATGGAAACGCCCGCGAGAGCTGCAACTTCCCTGATATTCGAACCTTGGTCTTTGCTCATCAGTCACACACGCAACTGCTTTTGGCGGCCATAAAGCAGCATCAGCGCTAGCAACGTGACACCGAATATGATCTGCCGTGCCCATACATCGAGGTTGAGCGTTATCAGTACGCTTTGCAGAATGGTGAGCGCAACTGCCCCGGCCATGGTTCCGACATATCCGCCCGCACCGCCGGCAAGCGAGGTGCCGCCGATGACGACCGCAATGATCGACGGAAGCACATATTGGTCGCCGACGGAGATGAAGGAGGTGCCGGTGTAGCCGATGACGCAGACCCCGGTCAGCCCGGCAAACAGGCCGGAGAGACCATAAAGCAGCGTGCGGATCAGGGAGACCGGCAAGCCGGTGAGCGTTGCCGCCCGCTCGTTCGAGCCGATGGCATAGATGGCGAAACCGAAGGCCGTGCGGCGCAGCACGAAGAGCATGATCGCGGCGATGCCCAGCCAGACAAAGAGTACACCGGGAATGCCGAAGATGAGCGGACGGTTGATGAAGCCTGCCAGCAGTGGCGCCGCCGCGCCGGAGGGAACGCCCTGCGAATAGACCACCAGCCCGCCCTGAATGACCGCCGTCATGCCAAGTGTCATGACCAGCGGCGGAATGCGCACAAAGGTGATGCCGAGGCCGTTGATGAGGCCGATCAGGAAGGGAATGCCGCCCGCAACGAGAATGGCAAGCGGAATGCCGGCATTCTGGCCGTTCATCATATTGCCGGCAAGGACCGCACCGAGCGAGATCATCGCGCCGACGGAAAGATCGATGCCTTCTCGTCCGCCGAGGATGACGAGGTTCTGGCCCGCCGCGACGATGCCGAGAATGGCGGCAATCGTCAGCAGCCGCACGATCTGCGATCCCTGAGCGAAGCCGGGCGACAATAATTCGCCGACCAGCAGCAGGAAGGCCGATGCGCCAATGGCAATGGTGAGCGGATCGGTGAGAAGGGTTTTGAGTTGCAAGCCGGGATTGGTCATATCAGCGCCTCGTCACCAGAACACCGCCGGCCAGCGCCGTCAGCACGATCAAACCCTGCACCAGCGTCTGGTACTCGAAGGGCAGCCCCGCAAAGAAAATCACATTGCCGATCATGCCGAGCACCAGCGCGCCGGCGATCGACCCGGTCGAGCTGCCGAAGCCGCCGGAAAGTGCCGTGCCGCCCAGAACAACGGCCGAGATGGAAGACAGCGCCAGACTTGCACCGAGCAGAGGATCGCCCGATGCCGTTTCGCCAGTGAGGCAGAGCGCCGCCAGCGCCGAGAACAGGCCCGAGATCATATATGCGCCGATGCGGATGCCGGAGAGGCGCAGGCCCGTCTGGAAGGCGCCGGTGCGATTGCCACCCACCGCAAGCAGATGCGTGTGGAAAGGAATGCGCGACACGATGAGCGTGAAAGCGATGCCCGCCAGCAATACCCAGAGCACGAAGGGCAAGCCGATGAAGCTGCCGGAATAGGTCTGCCAATAGGCTTCCGGCACCGGCAGGCCCGCCTGCGGCAAGACCCAGATTGCCAGACCGGCGAAGATGATGCCCGTCGCGAAGGTGGTGACGATAGGCTGGAAGCGCAGGCCGGAAATGAAGAGGCCATTGACCAGTCCACACAGCAGCCCGACAGCCGCACCCGCCGCCATGCCGGCGAAGACAGCACCGGTCGTGCCGCCGAGTGCGGCGATGACGCTGACGGTGACGACATTGGCGAGCGCCACGATGCTGCCGACCGACAGATCGATATCTCCCGCCAGAATGACATAGGTCTGGCCGATGGCGACCAGGATAAGCGGCAGAAATGTCGTCAGGTTCGATTGCAGCACGGAGGGCTGAACGAAAGATGGCTGCAGAAACGTGTTCACGGCAACGAGAACGGCCAGAACGACGAGGGTGATGATCCAGGGTTGCCTGCGCAGAAAACCGGAGGAATTCATGCGGCGTCTCCATAGGCGGCGCGGGTCATGTTGACGGATGTCATGTCGGCTCCGGTCAGTTCCGCAGAGATGCACCCGCCGTTGAAGACGAGAATGCGGTCGGCATATTCGAGGATTTCCGCATCTTCCGAGGAATAAAGAAGAATGGTCGCGCCGGCATCGGCCTGTTGCCGCATCAGCGCAAAAAGATCGGCCTTGGCGCCGAGATCGATACCTTTGGTCGGATCATCGAGCAAAAGCAGTTTCGGTGCTGTGGCGAGCCAGCGGGAAATGAAGATCTTCTGCTGGTTGCCGCCCGAAAGCGTGCCGATGGCCATGTCCATGCCGGCAAATTTCGTCTTCATGTCATCCGCGACCTTTTGCACGCGCGGCTTCAGCGTTGCAGGACGGACCAGCCGCATCTTCTCGCGCACCATCAGTGCGGCAACGAGATTTTCGAAGATCGACCGCCCCTGAAGGGAGGCATCGCGACCGCGATCACCCGAGACATAGGCGAAACCGTTATGAACCGCCTGCGAAGGCTTGCCGATGGCGATTTCACGGCCCTCGAACCGGATTTTCCCCGCAGCAAAAGGGCTGGCGCCGAAGAGGCCCTTCAAAAGCGCCGATTGTCCCTGCCCCTGCAGGCCTGCCAGACCGACGATTTCGCCCGGATAGGCTTCCAGAGAGACACCGCGCACGCCTTCGCCCGCAACATCCGTTACCTTGAGGCTGGGGACAGAGGCGGCGCGCCCCTGCTGGCGGGCGGGTGCTGCGCGAACATCACCGACCATATCGTGCACGACGGCTTCGCGGGTGGTGGCTGCGGTGTCGAGTTCGGAAATCGTCGCGCCGTTGCGCATCACGGTGATGCGGTCGCAGACAGCAAAGACCTCATCGAGACGATGAGAAATCATGATGGTGGAGACACCGTCGGCCTTCTTCGCGCGGAGAATCTCGAAAAAGCGCTGCGACTGGCGGCCATCAAGCGCGGCCGTCGCCTCGTCCATGATCATCAGGCTGGCATTCTGGGCGAAGACCTTGAGGATTTCGACGAGCTGGCGCTGATCGGGCGGCAGATTGCCGACGATCGCATCCGGCTCCAGCCCCTCGCCGGCCACACCATCAAACAGCGCAATCAGCCTGGCCGCTTCGGCCTTCAGCGCCTTGCCGTCAACGAAGATGCCGCGTTTCGGCTCGCGGCCGAGAAAGATATTATCGGCGACGGAAAGCTGCGGAATGAGGCTGAGTTCCTGATAAAACAGGGCGATGCCGGCATTTTCGGCGTCGCGCGGGCTTTTGAAGCGCACGTCTTCGCCATTGAACCGAATCGTGCCGCTGGTCGGCGCCACCGCGCCCGCAACGATCTTGCAGAGCGTGCTCTTGCCGCAGCCATTGGCGCCCAGCAGCGCGTGAATTTCGCCGCGACCGACGGTCAGTCGGCCAGCGGAAAGCGCACGCACGGCGCCAAAATTCTTCGTTATGCCGGCCGCTTCCAAAGCGTTCGCCATCGCATGTCCCCGAATAATGCTTGTTACAGGCGGACGGCCAAGGCCCGGTCCGCACTCGAAATTCCGGTTCGGGCCGGCGTTTGCCGCCGACCCGGGACGGATCTTACTTGAAGAACTCGCCAGCCTGCTCCGGCGTCACGGTTGCCGTGACGGACCAGTAACCGGGCTTGCCATCGGCAGCCTTGATATTATCGGCAAGATTGTCATTACTGACGAAGGGGATCGGAATATAGATGGCGTTACCATAGGTGCCGCCAAAGACGCCGTCCTTGAATTCCTTGCCCTGCAGCTTCAACACCGCGACGTTGAGCGCACTGGCCATGACGCCGGGAGGATTGACCGAAGCGCCGGAATTGAACTTTTCCTTTTCCCAGCGGGTCATGAAGTCCTTGCGGATTTCACCGGTTGCAGCAATGTCCTTGGTCTTGCCGGCGGCCTCGATGGCGCGCCATGCACCATCAGCCATGCCGTCCTGAACCCAGACGCCGCTGATATCGGGATAGGTGGCAAGCAGGTTCTGCATGGCCTGCTGGCCCTGCGCCTGATCCCAGCTCGCATTGGCTTCGTTCAGCACCTTGATATCGGGATATTTCTTGAACACTTCGCGGTAACCGGCGACGCGGGCTTCATTTGCCGGGTTGCCGGCGATGCCGTTGATGGCGACGACGCTTCCCTTGCCCTTCAGCGCATCCGCAAGCCATTGTGCGGACTGGGCCGCCCATGCCTTCTGGTCGATGCCGACATAGATCGCATCCTTCGAGGACACTTCCGCATCCGTGGCAATGACGAGGATGTTGCGTGCCTTGGCTTGGGCGAAGATCGGATCGAAAGCGGTCGGGCTGCCGGGATTGATGAGGATCGCATCAACACCCTGGTTCATGAAATTGCGGATATGACCAATCTGCCCCTGCACATCGACATTACCGCTCTGAACGACGACTTCGACCTTGACGCCCTTTTCGCCCCACGCCTTCGCGGCAGCCTGGGCTTCTTCGATCATCTGCGTACGCCATTCGCTACCAACGAACGAATTGGAAAGACCGATCTTGAAGCTCTGTTCCTGCGCAAGCGCGGACGTGCCCGCCGCCAGCACCATCGCCGCGGCAGCCATCAAATGTCTAAACATGAAATTTGCTCCTCCAAGCACGGCTCCTAACCATGAAACCGTTTACATTGGCGAATGTAACCGGTTTCATATTTGAGTCAATCCCGAGAATGATTTTTATCGGGAGGCGCGCGAGGGGGATGGAAGGCCGGCCGGCAGCGGTGGAAAATGCCAATAAAAGAGCAAGATAAGCCCTTCGAAAAAGAGCGCGGCGCCGGGTTTTGAAGCACGCCGGAGCTTGCCGCTCGATCAGCTTTTCACGCTCCCCTGTGGACAAGAGGTGAATTCCCGCATCAAATCGCCACACGATACCAGTCAGGAGAATGACCATGGAAATATTGCGCGCAGGAACACGGGCATCAACAAAGGGCCCCGAAGCCTGGTTCACCGGAACGGTCCGCATCGACCCGCTCTTCAACCCCTTCGATGCCGAACGGGTGCAGGGCGCCCAGGTCACCTTCGAGCCCGGTGCCCGCACCGCCTGGCACACCCATCCCCTCGGCCAGACCCTGATCGTGGTGTCCGGGTTTGGCCGCGCACAGCGCGAAGGTGGGCCGGTGGAGGAGATTCGCCCCGGCGATATCATCTGGTTCGCACCGGGTGAAAGGCACTGGCACGGCGCCGCACCCAATATCTCCATGACCCATATTGCGCTTCAGGAGGTCAAGGACGGCAAGGTGGTGGACTGGATGGAGCAGGTGACAGACAACCAATATGGCGGTTGACGGGCGAATGGCCGCAGCGACCCGACAGCGGCATCGCGTCGAACCATTCCCAGCCGATTAACTGCGGCCACCGCCTTTACAGAAGCTGCCTCCGCAGCAGGACCTCCAGCCATTCCGCAAAGACCTGCAATCGCCGCGACAAATGCTGGCGATGGGGATAAAGCAAGGTCATCGGCATAGGCTCGGCCCGATGGTTCGGCATGACTTCAATAAGTTCGCCGCTCTCCAGATGCGGCCTGACATCGTAAGCCGGTATCTGGATCAAGCCGAGGCCGGCGAGACAGCAGGCGATATAGGCCTCGGCATTGTTGACGGTGACACGGCCACGCATGGAAACCGAATGCAGCGTCTCGCCTTCGATCCATTCCCAGTTTTCCACGCGCCCGCTGGAGGGTGATGCGTAATTGATGGCCCAGTGGCGGGGCAGATCCTGCGGAGCCCCCGGAGTGCCGTGACGCTCCAGATAGGCAGGGCTTGCGACATTGATGAGCGGCAGCTTGCCGATAGGCCGCGCAATCAGGCCGGAATCGCTGAGTGACCCGACCCGCAGCACACAATCGATATTGTCCTCCACCAGATCGACGGCACGATCCGTGACGCCAAGGCTTATGTCGATCTGCGGATAAAGGTCGAGAAATTCCGCCAAGGCGGGTGCAATGACCAGCCGGCCGATCCGGCCCGGCACATCGATCCGCAGCCGGCCGGAAGGCTGCGCCGCTGTCTGCCGGAACAGGTTTTCCGCATCTTCGACATCGGCGATCAGCCGCTGGCAGCGTTCGTAAAAGGCCGAACCATCTTCGGTCGGCGAGACCTTGCGGGTGGTGCGGTTGAGCAACCGCGCACCAACGCGCCCTTCCAGCTCCAGCACGGCCGCCGAAACAGAAGAACGCGGAATGCCGAGCGTATCGGCAGCGCGTGTGAAACTCGCACAGTCGACGACACGGGTGAAGATGCGGAACAGGTCGATGCGGTCCAATGGAAAACCTTTATTGTGCGGATTTCCTGACAGGTCATGTCAGAATGATCACCTTTATCGCGCAATCCTAGACGATATCCTGTTGCCATGAAAGCGGCCGCAAACGTGGCCGGACCCAGGCACAGGAGGCCGATCCATGACCGATCATTCCATCAAGGGCAAAACAGTCATCATCGCCGGCGGCGCGAAAAATCTCGGTGGGTTGATCGCCCGCGATTTCGCCGCCCAGGGCGCGAGCGCAATCGCCATCCACTATAACAGCGCCGCCGCCAAGGCCGATGCGGACGCGACCGTTGCTGCCGTGAAGGCGGCTGGCGCCGAGGCAGTCGCTCTCCAGGCCAATCTCACCACGGCAGGCGCCGTCGAAAAACTGTTCAGCGATGCCGTCGCCGCCATCGGCCGCCCGGATATCGCCATCAACACGGTCGGCAAGGTGCTGAAAAAACCGATCCTCGAGACATCGGAAGCCGAATATGACGAAATGACCGCCGTCAATTCCAAGTCGGCCTTCTTTTTCCTCCAGCAAGCCGGTCGCCACGTTAATGACAATGGCAGGATCTGCACCCTCGTCACCTCGCTACTGGGCGCCTTCACGCCGTTTTACGCGAGTTATGCCGGCACCAAGGCGCCGGTGGAGCACTTCACCCGCGCTGCCGCCAAGGAATTCGGCGAACGCGGCATCTCGGTGACGGCGATCGGTCCCGGCCCGATGGACACGCCGTTTTTCTACGGTCAGGAAACACCGGACGCACAGGCCTATCACAAGAGCGCCGCCGCCCTTTCCGGCTTCTCGAAGACCGGCCTCACCGATATCGAGGACATCGTTCCCTATATCCGCTTTCTCGTCTCGGACGGCTGGTGGATGACCGGACAGACCATTCTGGTCAATGGCGGTTACACCACCAAATAATCCCCCTACGATCCGCATTCATGGTGTGGTGGCGAAACGCGTAGGCGTTTTTGCCACCACACGTCTTTCGATGGCCGCGAGGTTAAAAAAAGACGCAGGCAATATGGCCTGAATGAAGATGCCGATATAAAACGCTCCGATCCGTTGGTGGAGTTATTGGGGGCAGAGGATGAATTCAGGGCGTCGCGGCGTTCTCGCTTTTTTGGGCGGTCTCGTTCTGGGGACGCCGTCCCTCGGCAGGGCGGCGAACAAACCATCGGCCTTTGCAGTGTCCCGCTCGGAATACGAACCCCGGCACATTCTGTGTTTCCTCGGAACGGAGAACGGCCTTGCGACGCTCCAGCAGGGCGCGCGTGCCGCCATCGACGCATTTGCCGCCGATTTCAGTATCGATGAGGATTATTCGCAGGATGAGCCGGACGACCGGATGGAACGGTCCTTCGCCGTCTGCTGGGATCGTGTCGATCCGGAGACCTATCAGAAGACCGACGAGGAGGCCGTCGCGGGGCATGGCTCGGTTCTTTATGTGCTCGGCCCATCAATGGCCGCGGAAAATGCGGTCGTGACATCCGCGAAAGCCCTGCAGTTCGCACAGCATATGTTTGGCCACGGCGCCATTGCGGTAAAGGGCGAAAGCGCCGGTGTCGCGCATGGAGCGCGGCGCTGGAAGGAATTGTTCGAGCAATCGCGCCGTGAAGCAGCGTCCGATGATCCGCTGGCGCTCGCGAGGACCTGCCGCCTCGCCTTCGCACGCCGCCCCATCGGCGGCGATGCCGATGGCATGGCGAGCGTCGGGTTCCATCTGGTCGGGCTGCCCGACGTGCGGGTAAATTTCATCCGCAAAGACGACAAACTGCCCTCAACCAATGCCGAGCAGTTGAAGATCGCCGCCCTGATGGACGACATTGCCGATCAGATGGCCCGTGACGGCGTGGAAAAGACGGTGAAGGCGCGTCATGCAGCCCTGTCCGATGACACGCGGTATGAGGAGGACAGCTATAAATTCAATCCGTTCGGCGTCGTGAGCATTGAGGATTACAAACTCTGACGCACGCAAGGGCCAGCCTGTCCCCGTGATCCCGGCCTTCGAATTCGGCGCTCCCGCGCGCCTCGCCTATGGCGCGGGTGGAGGGTCGCTCTCCCCCGCCACAAGCAGCATCGGCCAGATGCAATGGCGGGCCTGCTCGGGGTAGAAGGGCGCATAAGCCGGCATGGTCGACAAGAGCGTCTGCGCCACCGTCACGCCGAGATCATGCAGGGACATGCGGAAACTGGTCAGCCGCGGTTCCAGAAACTGGCCGCGCGGACCGTCGCGGAAGCCGATGACGGCGAGATCCCGCCCCGGTTTCAGCCCCACTTCCGCAAGACGGCGATAAAGGCCGACCGCCATCAGCTCGTAGATCAGCACGATCGCCGTTGGCCGGGGCCGCATCTGCAGCCATTCGCTGGCGGCGTGATAACCGCCCTGCTCGCTCGATTTCGCGCGGATGACCAGGGAAGAATCGTAAGCGATGCCATTGTCTTCCAGCGCACGCCTGTACCCCTCCAGAAAAACGTAGCCGAGATTGATATCGCTGTCCGGCACCGCAACCGCAATCGAACGATGTCCGGCAGCAACAAGGCGGTCGACGGCGTTTTTCGCCACACCCTCGAAATCAAGGTCGATCCAGGCGTGATTGTCGCTGGAGGCGGTGCGTCCAAGCGACACGAAAGGCAGACGGGTCTGCTTCAGGAAATCCACGCGCTTGTCGGTCCGCCGGGTGGCGGAAATGATCATCGCATCCACCATGCGCCGCGCCACCATACGCTTCAGATATTCATCCGGGTCCTCTTCCCCCGGGCAAGGTAGAACGATGAGATCGAGATTATGCCCGGAAAACACGCTTTGCAGACCGTCCGTCACCCCTAGGAAGAAGTTATCGGAGTTTTCAACGGTCTGCGCGTCGCTGCCGGTCATCAGGCCGACGACATTGGTGGTTCCCTGCCTGAGGCTGCGGCCGGACTGGTTGGCCACATAACCGAGCTTTTCCGCCGCTTCGAGAACACGTCGCCGCGTCTCTTCGTTCACATCGGGCTTGCCGTTCAGGGCACGGGAAACGGTGCCTATCGATATCTCCAGATAGTCGGCAAGCTGACGGATTCCTTTCATGCATTCCCCTCCCAGGCCTGACGCGCAATCAACGCGTCCCTTAACGGTCTTGACATATCTAACATCATTGGCATAGTCTCGTAAACGTTTACGACGCTCTGCGCAAAGAGGAGTTTGCGAAAGAGCCCGGGGAGATGAGATGACATTTAATGCCGTTTTATGCGGGTGCGGAGCTATGGCCAAAGGCTGGTTGCGCGCCATTCAATCCACGCCGGAGATTTCCGGCGCGATCAGGATCGCCGGTCTGGTGGATCTGAACGAGAACACGGCCCGCGCGCTTGCCGAAGAATTCGCCCTCACCGACGCGGTCATCGGCACCGATCTTCGCGCGGTTCTTGCCGAAACGAAAGCCGACATCCTTTTTGACATCGTCATCCCGCAGGCACGCTTTGCCGTGGTTGAAGCCGGTCTCGAGGCCGGGTGCCATGTCCTCAGCGAAAAGCCGCTTGCCGCCTCGATGGAGGAAGCCGCCACGCTGGTGGAACTGGCGAAAAAAGCCGGTAAAATTCATGCCGTCGTGCAAAATCGGCGGTTTATTGCCGGTATCCGGCGGCTGCGCCGCGCGCTGGAAGACGGCGTCATCGGTGATCTGACGGCCATCCATTGCGATTTCTTCCTCGGCCCGCATTTCGGTGGCTTCCGTGAAGAGATGAAGAACGTCCTGCTTCTCGACATGGCGATCCACACCTTCGATGCAGCCCGTTTCGTCGCCAATGAAAAGCCCCTCTCCGTCTTTTGTGTGGAGAAGAACCCGGCCGGCTCCTGGTATGCCCATGGGGCGAGCGCCAACGCTATTTTCGAGTTCTCGAATGATGTCGTCTTCACCTATCGCGGTTCATGGTGCGCCGAAGGCGAGCGGACCAGCTGGGAAGCGCGCTGGCGGCTTATCGGCTCGAAGGGAATGATCCTCTGGGACGGTGAAGACAATTTCTCCGCCTCCGTGGCCGGCGATGACCAGGGACTTCTGCGTGGATTCAAGACCGTAAACGTTTCCGATGCCGTTTCCGAGAAGGATACGCGAGGCCATGCCAGCGTCATTCTCTCCTTCCTCGAATCCATCCGCACCGGCGAGATGCCGGAGACGGCCTCTTTCGACAACATCAACAGCCTTGCCATGGTGATCGGCGCGATTGAAAGCGCCCGCCTCGGCCAGCGTGTTTCAATTGCAGCATAAGGACTGAAAGACGTGAGCAATCCGGCAACATCCATCCGCATCGGCACCATGGTCAGCGCCACCAAAGGCCAGGCGGCCGAACGCATCGGGCAAATCGCCGATCTCGGCTTCGAAAGCTTCGAGCCGTTCTTCTGGCAGACGACCAACGGTCAGGACCTGGCCGATCTGGGCAAGCGCTGCCTTGACGCGATCGGCGACCGCGACATCACCATCAGCACGCTCGGCATGTTCGGCAACCCGCTTGAGGAAACCGACATCGACCTCGAGACATTGCAGGGCTGGAAAGACTGCATCGACAACGCCCATCATTTCGGCGCCACCTGCGTTGCCGGGTTCACCGGCCGGCTGCGCGGCAAACCGCTGCCGGAAAGCCTGCCCAGATACAAGGAAATCTGGAGTGAGCTTGCCAAACGCGCCGCCGACAAGGGCGTGAAGATCGCCTTTGAAAACTGCGCCATGGACGGCAACTGGCAGACCGGCGACTGGAACATCGCGCACAATCCCGACGCCTGGGAATTGATGTTCAATGAAACGCCGGATGAGCATATCGGCATCGAATGGGAACCCTGCCACCAGATGGTCTATCTCATCGACCCGCTGCCGCAGATCCGCAAATGGGCGGACAAGATTTTCCATGTGCACGGCAAGGACGCGACCATTCGCTGGGACGTCATTCGCGAGCACGGCATTTTCGGCAAGGAGAAATTCGTCTTCATGCGCACGCCGGGCTTCGGCGACAGCAACTGGACGGACATTATTTCCGAGCTGCGCCTCGCCGGCTGGTCCGGCTCGATCGACATCGAAGGCTGGCACGACCCTGTCTACCGCGACGCGCTGGAAATGACGGGCCAGGTGCATGGTCTGAACTATCTGAAAAAATGCCGCGGCGGCGATTTCGTCGTCGACCCGACATAAGGGAAGCCTTTCGGGAGAAGGTTTCCAGATATTGCAGCGACGATAACCAAGAGGAGGAGATTATGGGTATCGCGAAATGCATGATGGCCGGTGCGCTTGTTCTGGCAAGCGTATCCGCCGGTGCGATGACGGCGCATGCGGAAGACGTGACATTGACACTATGGTCGCTGGACAGGGACATCCAGCCCGCGCCGAACCTCATAAAAGAGTTCAACAAGCTCAATAACGGCATCAAGATCGAATACCGGCAATTGCAGTTCGACGATGTGGTGAGCGAATCCATGCGCGCCTATTCGACCGGCAATGCGCCCGACATCATCGCCATCGACAACCCCAACCATGCCATGTTCGCCGCACGCGGAGCCTTTCTCGACGTGACCGACATGATCGCCAAGTCGGACATCATCAAGACGGTGAACTATTTTCCGGGTCCGCTGAAATCGGTGATGTGGGGCGGCAAATATTTCGGCGTGCCGAAGGCGACGAATACGATCGCGCTCTATTACAACAAGGACCTGTTCAAGGCCGCCGGGCTCGATCCGGCAAAACCGCCGCAGACCTGGGATGAGCTGGTGGGGGCAGCCCGCAAGCTGACCAATCCTTCAAAGAACATTTATGGTATCAGCTTCAGCGCCAAGGCGAATGAGGAAGGCACCTTCCAGTTCCTGCCCTGGGCGCAGATGGCCGGTGCAACCTACAAGAACATCAATACCGAAGGTGCCGTGAAGGCGCTCGAGACCTGGAAGCTGCTGCTGGATGAAAAACTCGCCTCTCCGGATACGCTGACACGCAGCCAGTGGGATTCCACCGCCACCTTCAACGCCGGCAATGCCGCCATGGTGATTTCCGGCCCGTGGGAAATCGACCGCATGCTGAAGGATGCGAAATTTGACTGGGGCGTGGCCCTGCTGCCGGTTCCGGCACCGGATGCGCCGCGGTCTTCGGCCATGGGCGACTATAACTGGGCGATCTTCTCCAAGACCAAACATCCGGAAGAAGCCTTCAAGGCGATCGAGTTCTTCGTCTCGCAGGACAAGGACATGTTCAAGAACTTCGGCCAATTGCCGGCGCGTTCCGATATTCCGGTTCCGCCCACCGGCAATGCGCTGAAGGATGAAGCGCTCAAGACCTTCGTCGAGCAGCTGAAATATGCGCAGCCGCGCGGTCCCTCGCCGGAATGGCCGAAGATTTCCAAGGCCATTCAGGACGCCATACAGGGCGCCCTGTCAGGTCAGATGACGCCCAAGGCGGCACTTGATCAGGCCGCTGAAAAGATAAAGCTGGTCGACGGCTGATCCATATGGGCGGGCGGCCGGGTTCATCCGGCCCCCCATCCACGGGGTTCCTCCCGGTGGGGCTGCCTGCTGCGACATGCAGCGGCGGCCCCGATCGGAGCTTGTGAGGATGTTTCATGAAAAGACTGTTTTCCAGCGTCAGCGACGGTCGCGGTTTCGACATCGTCCTGGTCGCCTTGCCTTTGGGCTTCCTGTTCGTCATGGCGGGATTGCCGCTTATCTACAACATCGTCATGAGTTTTCAGGAAGTCGACATGTTCAGTCTGGGCACCTTCGTGCGCCCGTTCGTCGGTTTCCGCAATTATGTCGATCTGTTCCGGCAGCCTGAAACCCTGCCGATCCTGATGAACACCGTCACTTTCGTCGTCGCCTCCATTGCCGGGCAGTTCGCCATCGGCTTCGGCCTGGCGCTGTTCTTCTGGGTGAATTTTCCGGGCGCCACCTGGCTGCGCGGCCTGTTCCTGGTGTCCTGGGTCATGCCCGGCCTCGTCGTAGGCGCCATCTGGAACTGGATTCTCTCGGGCGATTTCGGCGTCCTGAATTTCTTCCTGCGGGAAAGCGGCCTGATATCGGGCAATATCTTCTGGCGTTCGGATGCGAATTTTTCGCTCTGGGCCGTCGTCATCGCCAATATCTGGCTCGGCACCTCCTTCAACATGATCCTGCTTTCGGTAGGCCTCGCCTCCATTCCCGGCGATCTCTACGAGGCGGCGGAACTGGATGGCGCCAGCGCCTGGCAGCGTTTCTACACCATCACCCTGCCGATGATGCGCTCCACCATCGGCGCTATCGTCTCGCTCGGCCTGATCTTCACGCTGCAGCAATTCGACCTTTTCGCCGCCATTACCGATGGCGGGCCGAACAATAGTTCCAACGTGGCGCAATATTGGGCCTGGGATCTTTCCTTCCGGCAATATGATTTCGCCAAGGGCGCGACGATATCCGTCATCATGATCGTTTTTGTCATGCTGGCTTCCGTCGTTTATGTGCGCTCGACACGGCATGAGGTGCGCGGATGAGCATCACCAACCGCAACCGCCTGATGCTGGCCATCGCCATCATTCTCGCGATCATCTATCTCTTTCCGCTCTACTGGATGTATCTGACCTCGCTCAAGAGCGGCTCGGAAATGTTCGCCAATCCGCCCGCCTTCTGGCCCAGCGACCCGCAATGGCAGACCTATGCCTATGTCTGGGAAAGTCGCAACATGGGGCGCTACCTGTGGAATTCGGTGCTGATCGCCTCCAGTGCGGTGCTCTTGATCACCATTCTCGGCGTCGGCTGTGCCTATGTTCTGGCCCGGTATCGAAACGTCTGGGTGGATATCGGCCTGTTCCTGATCCTCATGCTGCAGGTACTGCCGGCATCGCTGATGATCACGCCGATCTTCGTTGGTTTCTCACAGTTCGGGCTTCTGGATTATCCGCGTCTGTCGGTCATCCTCGCCATTGCGGCCAAAAGCATGCCCTTCTTTGTTGTACTGGTGCGCGCCACCTTCATGGCCGTGCCGCAGGAACTGGAAGAGGCGGCGCTGGTGGACGGCAATTCGCGGGTCGGCGCTTTCTTCCACATCGTACTGCCGCTTGCCAGAAACGGCATCCTCGTCAGCGCCATCCTCATCTTCATGCAGGCCTTCGGTGAATTCGTTTATTCGAAATCGATGATCCAGGCGGCGGAATTGCAGCCCGCCAGCGTCGGCCTCAATTCCTTCATGGGCCCCAATACCAGCGAATGGAACAACATCATGGCCTATGCGACCATGTATGTGACGCCCATTCTCGCCCTGTTCATTCTCTTGCAGCGCCGCATCGTTTCCGGCCTGACATCAGGAGCGCTCAAATGACCCTTCAGATCGAACTTTCCGGCGTCAATAAATATTACGGCGCCTTCCATGCTCTGAAAAATATCAACCTTTCCATCAAGAAGGGCACCTTCGTCGCACTTGTCGGCCCCTCCGGCTGCGGCAAGTCCACCCTTTTGCGTTCGCTCGCCGGGCTGGAGAGCATATCGGCCGGCGACATGCGCATTGCCGGCACGCTGATGAACGGTGTGCCGCCGCGCAAGCGCGATGTGGCCATGGTGTTCCAGTCCTATGCGCTCTACCCGCACATGACTGTGGAAGAGAACCTCACCTATTCGCTGCGCATGCGCGGCGTCGCCAAGGCGGAAGCCCGCAAGGCGGCGGAAGAGGTTGCGGCCACGACAGGCCTTTCAAAGCTGATGAAGCGTTATCCGCGTGAACTCTCCGGCGGCCAGCGCCAGCGCGTGGCCATGAGCCGGGCAATCATCCGCAATCCGCAGGCCTTCCTGTTCGATGAGCCGCTTTCCAACCTCGACGCGGCGTTGCGCGTCCATATGCGCAAGGAAATCCGCGCGCTGCACGATCGCCTGCATGCCACTTCGGTCTATGTTACCCATGATCAGATCGAGGCGATGACCATGGCCGATCATGTCGTCGTCATGCGCGATGGCATCATCGAACAGCAGGGAACGCCGCTGGAACTCTACGACCGCCCGGTCAATCGTTTCGTTGCAGGTTTCATCGGCTCGCCGGCGATGAATTTCATTCCGGCAACGGTCAGCCCGGATGGCGCTTCGCTGCTGCTGCAATTCGGCGAAGATGAACCGCAACAATCGATCAGGGCTCCGGCTTCCCTGCCGCCGGGCAAACATGTGATCGTCGGCATCCGGCCGGAACATATCCGGCCCACAGCGGCAGAAGGTGCGGCATTGACGCTGCATGTGTCCGCCGTGGAAACGACCGGCTCGGCCACCTTCCTCACCCTCGGCACCTCCACCGAGGTGGTCATCGCGGTGCAGGGACGCAGCGCAGTGAAGGCCGGCGAGGTCATCGGCCTCGATATTAACCCGGCTGACATGCACCTCTTCGATGAAGAAACGGGCGCCGGTCTGGGCAATCGGTAAGCGCGAGCCAAAAACGCCGGACCATGAGGGTTTCACCATGGTCCGGAGCCATTTCAGGGCCAGAGAACAGACCGTTCCCAGGTGGCGCTATCGCCCGAGAGAGCATATCGCAATCGCTTGTGATTGCGGTCGGACGCCCCTTGC
The DNA here is from genome assembly GCA_017744915.1 of Agrobacterium tumefaciens. Classification (GTDB taxonomy): domain Bacteria; phylum Pseudomonadota; class Alphaproteobacteria; order Rhizobiales; family Rhizobiaceae; genus Agrobacterium; species Agrobacterium tumefaciens_I. The sequence continues at coordinate 529,692 of JAGIAH010000002.1, read as the reverse complement.
CAGAACTCGGCCATAACAGGGGCAACGGCATAAACCCGCCATCCCGGCGAGACATAATCCGGATTGGCAGCGATGAGCGCCTCTGCCTCGGCAATGCGGGTTTCGAGGCCCTCGCCTTCTTGCAGAACCTCGCTCTGCCGCGAGGCGATGGCGCTTACCCGTGAGCTGACGGGGCGACCGAGAAAATCGTCAGCACATTCCTCATCGGACAGCATGACCGCCGGGCCACGCAGACGGATCTGCCGGCCCAGCGCCGGCCAATAAAAGGCCAGCGCGACCTGCGGCTCTTTTTCCAGCTGCCTCCCCTTCGGGCTTTCCGCCTTCACGGCGAAATGCCAGCCACGCTGATCGACATTCTTGAGGATCAGGACGCGGGCATCCGGCGAACCGCTCTCATCCACGGTGGACAATGTCATGGCATGCGGCTCGCGGATGCCGGCCTCCAGGGCATCGTCGAGCCACAGGATAAAGGCGTCCTGCGGCGTGGCGGGCAGTGCAAGCGGATCACAATCGGGAAGCGGCGCCTTCAGCGACGGGATCTGGCGCAGCCTGTCCTTGATCGGCAGGGCAATGGTTTCGGACAGTGTCATGGTCAATTCTCCTCTAGAATAAGGGCGGGAATGGCGGAAAGGCTGGTAACCGAAAGCCCGTGCCCCGCAGCTTCGGCTCCCAGCAATATGGTTGAGAGGCCTGCCGCCCGACCTCCGGCAATGTCGGCATTGGGGTTGTCGCCGATCATCCAGCAGGCCCGATGCGGCGCCAGAACCCCGGCGACATGACGAAAAAGCGCGGGCGAGGGTTTTTCAAGACCGATCATTCCCGAGGAGAAAACATGCTCCACGCAATCGGAGAACCCGATTGCGGTCGCAAGGGACGGCAATTCCGGTGCGAAATTGGAAAGAATCGCATGGCGCCAGCCGGCGGCGGACAATTGCGCGAGGACAGGCATGGCCTGCGGATCGACATCCCAGCCGGCGGGATCGAGATAGATCGCGCGCGAGTGCTTCGCGACGTCGGCCGCGCTGCTTCGGTCCATGCCCAGTGCGACGAGAGCCGTTTCGGCTGCATTGAGAATGGCGCGCCACCATCCTTCCGCATCCTGCGCGAAGCCATGCGCGAGTTCCGCCCGATGCCAGGGAAACGCACCGGAGAGAAACGGACGAATATCGTCAGCCCTGCCGAGAAATGCGAGATCGGCGATTGCCGCCGCTTTCTCCAGCGCCCCGGTATAACGTCCCCTGCGGACAGCAAGCGTCCCTTCAAAATCCCAAATAATGTAGCGATCAGGCGAAATACTGCTATTCATGCGGGCGACCGAGATGGATGAGCTTGAAATGGAATAAATCTCTACAAAGAGGTATATACCTTTAATCCCATCTGTGTGACATCTGCAAGACAATCGGACGCAGCGCATGGACAAGGACACTTCGGAAACACAGCCGCTCTGGCGGCAGGTCGCTGCCGCGTTGCGGGGGCGGATCGAACAGGGGCAACTGAAGCCCGGCGAAAAAATTCCATCAGGCCAGGACATCGCCCTGGAATTCGGCGTCAACCGGATGACCGCACGCCGGGCGCTGGCCTCGCTGGAAGAGGAAGGGTTGCTCCGCATTCTGCACGGCAGCGGCACTTTCGTCAGCGAAGCGCCGATCCCTTACGTCGTCGGCCGTCGCGTTCATTTCGACCGCAATCTTGAAGCCGTGAATGCCCGCCCGGAACGACAACTGCTACGCTGGTGGCTGGAGCCGGCGATGGAAGACGTCGCAGCCGCGCTTGGCCTTGGCGCAAAGGCCCCCGTGATCGCTCTTGAAATCGGTGCCTATGCCAATGGCCACCCAATCGGCATCGGCACGCGGTTTTGCTGCGCGACGCGGTTTTCCGGCTTTCCTGAAATTTTCAACGAACTTGGATCCATCAGCGAAACATTAAAGCGGTTTGGCGTGAATGATTATCACCGCGCAAAAACGATCGTTGTCGCAAGGCTGCCTGCCGCGCACGAACATCATTTCCTCAAGTCGTCGAAATCTCTGCCGGTCCTGGCCTATAAGGCGATCGACCACGCCGCAGATGGAGACCCGATATCCTGCTTTATCGGCTGTTTCTCTTCGCAGGCGATCGAACTTCACATCACCGACTGAGCGCCGGGAACGCGAATGCAACTGAACGGAAAGATCTGGCTTCTCATTGGCACCGCCAGTCTTCTGGCATTTACTGTGTTCCAACCGAAGGATTTTCACGTCGGCATAGGGGAGCGTGCAATGGGCGGATATGATGGTTACTCCACCTCCGAGGCCGCCGCCAACGCCAAGCACCGCGCAAGGGAAGCTGCCGCACGCGCAGAAGCCGCAGTTGATAGCCTGGGGCGTATGGATTGATAGTTGCGGTCGAGCACGCCAGCAACAATGATCCCATCTGCCCGGAAACATCGCCGGCGAATGCACCAACCGAAAAATCTCGATTGGAATAGTCGGCGCGCTGTCGCCTGTGGTATCAGGCACGGGATTTCGCGACGGGGAGTTGAATGGCGAGAGGGTTCGTGACAGCCGAAGACGTGGCGAAAAAGGCCGGGGTCTCGCGTTCCGCCGTCTCGCGCACCTTCACACCCGGCGGCAGCGTATCGAAGACCGTGCGGCGCAAGGTGCTGAAGGCCGCGCAGGAACTCGGTTACCGCGTCAATCGCCTTGCCCAGGGCCTAAACAATGACCGTTCCAATCTCATCGGCGTCGTCGGCGCCAATCTGAGTTCTCCCTTCATTTCAAAACAGCTCGATCTCCTCAGCATCGGCCTTCTGCGTCGCGGCCTGCAATGCCTGCTCCTGAATGCCGCCGATGCACGCAAGGACATCGCGCCGCTGATCGAGCGCCTCTTCGAATTCCGCGCCCAGGCCATCGTCGTTCTCTCCGGCGAGCCACCGGCTTCAATCGTCGACGAATGCATCGCCAATGGCGTGCGTCTCATCCTCATCAACCAGCGCCTCGATCGCACCGACACGAATATGGTGCTGAGCGACGATTCCCACGGCGCCGAACTTGCCGCCATGCGGCTGGTGGCGGCGCAATGCGGAAAGGTCGCGGTCGTTTCCAGCGGCAGCCGGACGCCCGCACAACAGCGCCGCGCCGGCGCCTTCACCCAGCGCATGGCCGTTGAGGGCGTCGAGGTCGTTTCCTGGTCCGGCGGACCGACCAGCTATGACAGCGGTTATCAGGCCGGCTGCGAATTGCTGGCGGACAAGGCGATCGACGGCGCCTTCTGCGTGACCGATCTGCTGGCGCTCGGTTTCATGGACGCCGCACGGCTGGAAATGGGCCGCCGGGTGCCGGAAGATCTCTCCATCGTCGGTTTCGACGATATTCCGCAGGCCGGCTGGAAAAGCTACCAACTGACCACCGTTGCCCAATCCTTCGATGCCCTGACAGAGAAGGTGCTGACCGCGCTCGACAGCGATGAGCCGGAAACCCGGCTTCAGGTTGTGCCCGTTTCCATGGTCGAACGCATCACGGCGCGCTGAGGTCGGGCCGGGCCCGACCCCGAAAACACGCGGCATGCCGTCCTTGCCGGATCAAACCGCAACGCGCTCATGCCGGGGCGTGAGCCGAAGCTCCAGATCACCCGTGCTGGCTTCGGCACGATCGAGAAAAACGCCCAGGGTTCCGAAGAAGATTTCGAGAAAACTGGCCACGGAACCATCGTGATGATCGGCCCCGCGGCCGAAACGCTCCGCCAGTCTCCGATAAAGGGGAAGCCGTTGCGGCCGGATATGCGCCAAGGCAAGGCCCGCGCCCTGCCTCAGGCAGTACCAGTCGGCAATCAGCTCGAACATGGGCAAATCGAAAGACAGCGCGAGATCATCCGACAGGGCGTGGCGCCCCTCTCCGATCAGGCCGATAACGTCCCGAACAGTTTTGTCGGCGATTGCGCCAACCACCTCCACCGGCCATTCCTTGATGAAATAACGATGCCTGACCAGCGCCCGCTTGTGGCCCAGCAGAAAATCACCGTAATTGCCCGCCGCGAAGGCGGGATCATGCCGCTCGCCCGCCAGCGCCGTCTCCTGCACGTAACCCTGCCGGATACGGTCATTGACCGGCAGAGCGGCCATTTCGACCGTTTCGACGGCGATTTTCTGCCGCGATGGGTGGACGACCTTGAAAGCGGGCGGAAAGGCGACGAGCGACGGCACGGCGATATTGGTAAGTGAATTCCCGCCTCCCCCGCCTCTCGTCACGCCTTCCACATGCAGATGTCCACTGAAATGAACGGCAAGCCCGGCCTGCGCCAGCGCATCCTCCACCGCCTTGCGCGGCGTGCGGCGCACCCCATTGGTCTCGCCGAAGAGGGCACCCTCGGCGCTGCTCGCGCCATCAAAGGGATCGAGCGCCGGATAATGGGAAAAGCCGAGCAATGTCTTGCCGAGCGCATCGGCCCTGCGCCGCACATCGGCGATCCAGTCGATGATGAAGGGCTTGCAGCGCAAGAGCGCATTCCAGCCGCCGGAGGTGCTGTCGATGAAGGCGGCTTCTTCGCCCGTCTCGAAGGTGCCGTCGAGCGGCTCGAAAATATTGGCGTCGATCATCATCAGCCAGAGACCTGGCTCCGGCTCGACGAGATAGGAGGCATCCATCAGGTGATAGGCATTGCGCCCGTCGGGCGAACGCACCTCGTAGAGGCGGTCTTCCGGCGCATCGGAGAGACCGAACGGCGTTTCCCAATGCAGATAGTCCGGCTGGCGGAAATAACCGAAGGCCGCCATTGGGCCGAGCCCTGCCGGATAACCTTCGCAATACATACGGTCGCTGACGATGACCTGCGCACCGGCCTGCCGCGCATCGCTCGAAACGGAAAGGCACCTGCCATTCTCCGTCAGGAATTCCTTGGTATGATGCCGGCCGCGCGGACCGAAAATATCGTGATTTCCCGGCAAGGCATAAAAGGCGGTGTCGTGGGCATCGCTGTGGCGTTGCAGGATGCCCTTCAGCGTTTCCGTGGTCGCCCGCTGGCCATCATCGGTATAATCGCCAAGCAGCACCACATGGCGGATGCCGCGCTGCCGCACCTCCTCAAGCGCCGCATGCAGCGCATCGGCGCTCTCGTTGAACACCCGGGTGGATTGGCGTGTATCCGACCAGCTGCGCATGGTGATGCGCTGGCCATCGATCTCCATGCCGGGAAATCCGAAATCGGCCGCCGTATCGTGAAAATGCGCATCAGCAATGACGGCAACGGAGGGAAGCGTAGGTATCAGCATGATTGAACAGTCTTTCTACCCTCGACCATGTCGATCCACTCGGAAGCACGGCGGGCGGCGGCATAAAGCATCGGTTTCGGTGTCTCGAACCATTCGTCCGGCCGCAGTTCGCGTTTCGTGCGGACCACGGCCAAGGCATCATCGAGGGTGGGATAAAGATGTGGCTGCTGTTTATGCAGGAACAGCGCCACCAGCGAGACGGAGCGGCTGCGGCCGCCGCGGCAATTGACGAGCACATTGCCGCCATCGGAAAAAGGATAGGTTTCCCGCTGCGGCATGGTCTGGCGAAGCGCGCCGTCGAGAATGTAATAGGCGCCGAGCATCATGGTATCGGGACTGCCCTCACCATCGATCAGGCCAAGCTTGTAATAACGTATATCGCCATACTCCACGGCGTGCCTGCCCTCCTCTGCCGCCTCTGCCCGCACAAGATTGATGTCCAGATTGACCGCGCAATTGACGACGGTGGTAATGCCGTGCCGGCGCAGGAGCCCACGATCGCTCGCGCCGTCACTGCCGCCGATATAAAGCGCGGCATCGTGCGGGCCGAGCCCTTCCGCAATCAGGCTGATCGCCGGCCGGGCATAAACGGGTCCGTCCATTTCATCCTCCACCTGTACGAAAGCACTCTTCACCAACGGGTCTCGCGTAGAATCAGGCGAACATCACCACCAGCTTCGCCGACGAGTAGCAGCGCCGCAAGACAATCCCATGAATTCATATACATGCGAGACAGGCATCGGACGACCGTCGACGACATGGACCAACGCCGGCCGGAGATCGAACGCCACGGATTGATGCAAATTTCAGGATATAGTGAAACACAGCGACATGCATCTTGAGGTTGATACAGTTGTCCCTCGGTTAACCCTATGTATTTCCAATGATGTAACGTGGGTTATGTTAGGACTGCCGCTCTGTACTTGATGAGCCATGAATGAAAATACCAGCCATAAAACGGAAATTGCAGCATTTCATGTCCGTCCGGTCCGATAATCCGGACCTGCTGAAAGCGCAATACCGCGCCTTCACCCGGCAGATGCCGATGATGTATTTCATTCTGCTTTCAAGCACATGGGCGCTTGCCTTTACACATATGCAACTGGCGCCGCTTTGGCTCACCACCGGCATCCCCACGCTCCTCACATTTGGCTGCCTGTTGAGGGTCATATTCTGGTGGAGGACGCGTGGCATCACCCCGCAGGCAAAGGTGGCCCATGCAGCGCTGCAACGCACCAACCGTCTGGCGGTCGGCATTGCCATGGCATTCACGCTCTGGTCTTTTTTGCTGGTGCCCTATGGCGACGCCTATACCCAGTCACATGTCGCCTTCTATATGGCGATTACCGTCATTTCCTGCATCTTCTGTCTGATGTATGTGCGTTCTGCCGCCTTCATCGTGACCCTCATCGTCAACGGCGCCTTCATCATTTTCTTTGTGGCGTCGCGGCAACCGACATTCATCGCCATCGCCATCAATGTGCTGCTGGTCTGCGCCGGCATGATGTCCATTCTGCTCACCAATTATCGCAATTTCGAGCGCATGGTCGTTTCCCAGCAGCGCACGGAAGCGCTGGGCAATGAGAACCTGCTGCTTGCCAATATTGACAGCCTGACGGAACTGCCCAATCGCCGCGCCTTCTTCACCCATCTGGAGGCCGAACTGGAAAACGCCAGGGCCGCAGGAACCCGGCTGGCGCTGGGCGTCATCGATCTCGATGGCTTCAAGCCGGTCAACGACCTCTATGGACACTCCGTGGGAGACAGGCTGCTCATCAATGTCAGCAAACGCCTCTCCGCCAGCCTGACAACCAGCAGGGCGTTTCGCCTTGGCGGCGACGAATTTGCCATCGTCGCCCCGATCATACCTGACGACGCGCAGCTCGTTGCAAATGCAAACGCGATTTCCGAGCAATTGAGGGCGCCTTACCACATGCCGGAGGGCACGGTGCATGTCTCCGCTTCGATGGGAATAGCCGTCTTTCCAAACCTTGCCTCCACGCTCGAACAGCTTTTCGACCGGGCGGATTACGCCCTTTACCATGCCAAGAAAACCCGGCGCGGTGATGCTGTTCTGTTCGATGCCGAGCATGAAAAGCAGATCAACATCGAAGCCCGCATCGAACATCTGCTCAAGCAGCGCGAAGTGGAAAACGGGCTTTCGGTGGTGTTCCAGCCGATTGTCGACATACGTGACGGAAAAACCTCAGGGTTTGAAGCGCTGGCGCGCTGGCACAGCCCTGTTCTCGGGCATGTCCCGCCCGCCCAGTTCTTCTCCATCGCGGAACGGGCCGGCATCGTCAGTTCGCTGACGCGACCACTTCTGAAAATGGCGCTCGCCTCCGCATCGAAGTGGCAGCCTCCGCTGCGGCTATCCTTCAATCTTTCGGCCCATGACCTCAATTCCGCCGAAGGCGTGCTGTCCCTGATCGGCATCATCGAAAACAGCGGCTTCGACGCACAGCGTCTAGACCTCGAAATCACCGAAACGGCCTTCGCACATGATTTCGAACAGGTCAGGCAATCAGTCGAAATGCTGCGGCATCTCGGCTGCGGCATTTCGCTGGACGATTTCGGCACCGGTTACTCCAGCCTGACACGATTGCACGCCCTTCCCCTCACAAAGATCAAGATCGACCGCAGCTTCGTGACCGATCTGCACGAAAAGCCTGCCAGCTACAAAATCGTGAAATCGCTTCTCACGCTGAGCCGGGACATGGAACTGGAATGCGTGGTCGAAGGGGTGGAGACGCCAGCAGAGCTAGCCGCGCTCGCAGCCCTCGGCGCCACGCTGGTGCAGGGCTATATCTATGCGCCGCCGCTGAAGGAAGAAGACGTCGAGGAATTTCTCCTCGGCCGACGGGAAAAGCTTATATCTCGTCGGCTTTTTTAAGATTGTTCCTCGGGTTGACCGCTTCCGTCTTGGCCCGCACCGTCAGGCGCTCCGGCAGAAGCTGGCCCTCGCCCGAAGGCGAAGACGCTTTCAGAACGCGGCTCGCCTGAACGAAATCAGGAAAAGACGGCCGGTCGTTCGTGGAACACTCCTGAATCAGGACCCACGACTGGCCTGCAGGGGCCAGAACCAGATCGTTTCCGAATTGTAGTAGCAGGCCGACGCGCATTGGGTGGCTTCCGAGCCGCCGCGCACGAGATCGATATGACCGCCACCCGTGTAGCCCGGGATATTGTTGAACGCCACCACACCGTTGCGCGCGCCGATGCCGTTGCGGGCTGTCGCGGGCGTGAAAGGCTCGGGTTCACCGAGATAGCTCGTCCGCTTCATCAGGGTGGCAAGGCGGCGCATGTTCACCTCCGTACCTTTTCCGGCATAGGAGCCCTTCTGGATGCGGTGTGAGGCGGGCACGATATTGATGCCCGACTTCACGAAGGCAATGCTGACGCGGATCGCGCAGGTATTGTGATAGTTCGGATTGCCGATGAAGCTCTCCCAGCCGATTTCAGTGAACAGATCACGCTGGCTGAGATAGTTCGGATGCGACGGATCGCTGCTTGGATAATTCTTGTAGAGAGTGTCAAAGTTAACGCGCATGGTTCGTCCCACTAGTTACTTTTCTGCTCACAGGGAAAGGAGACCTTGAGCGCCTCCCGCACGAGAGTGGCTGCCTGTTCATCCAGTTTTTCCGCAGGGATACCGCCGAGATAGGTGTAGATCCGGTCGGTGAGTTCATGGGGCGCCACGGCACCTGCGCCGCACCAGTCCGATCCGCTTGTCAGATCGGCCACACCGGCGATATAGGCGCTCGATTTCGCGACGGAAACCAGCCGCCGCATTTCCGGATCAGTCACTTCCGGCGCAAGCTTGCCCTCAATGGCCCGCTTGAGTTCGGCACCGGAAAAAATCCATGTCCGTTCCGCCGCACCGGCCGGTGAATAACCGGACAGAGCCAGAATAAACGGCGCGGAGACAAAGAAAGCATATAGGGAGCGCATGATAACCCGCCTCGCCCAGCGTGGATGCGAAACATCACGATGTGAGCTGCAAAAACTGCAATGAAAACGTTCCGGTGCCGGCAATGCCGGCACCGGGTCGCGTCGCTATCAGGCGGCCTTGGTCGTCGCCAGATCGTAGGAAGCGATCATCGGAGACTGCGGCGAGTTGTTGTCGTCGAACGGCGTGTACTTCACTTCCATTTTCGTGAAGTTGAGCTTGATGGTTTCCACCGGACGGTCACCGCTGGAATCCACCGAGTAGCTGGCGATAAGCGTGTTCGTCAGCAGGTACTCGATATAGGTGTTGCCCGGATTGCCGGTCGTCACCAGATGGATCGTTGCAAGCTTGCCAGTGCGGCCGGCGCAGGCTTCCTGGAAAAGCTTCGTGGAAGAAGAATCGCTGACCTTCGTCAGAATGACTTCCGAGATGGTCGGTTCGGATGCTTCGCGGTTTGCAGCAGAACCAGCAGAGGTGTTCATGTTGCGGGCCACGTTCCAGTGAATGGCTTCAATGTCCATCCACTTGCGGTGCTCCTCATGCGTGGCGTCGCCCTGGATACCGTCAATCTGCAGATAAATTGGCATGCTGTAAGCTCCTGTAGCTGAAATGACCTCTTGCTCCGAGGCCGAGTTACCCTTCGTTCAATGCCGCATGCGTCGGGTAGCCCCATCCGACGCGGCAACTTTATCCACCCCAACCTCTTCGGTTACGGCGAATTCATCTGCTTCCCCAACCGCTTCGGCACGAATGCCGAACCCGTTTTCACCAAAATCGACAATGATCTTCCCCACACGTTCTCCCGCGATGACCTTCTCAAGGAAAAAGCTGGAAAGAGGCGGCAGGAGATCCTTGCCGATCATGATCTCGATGGCGCGTGCGCCGATTTCACTTGCACCGGCGCGCGCCACCAGGGCATCGCGCGCCGCATCGGACAGGGTCAGGTCGGTGCCGTATGTTGCGAGCACACGTTCCCTGATCTTGCCAATCTGCATGTCCACGATCCTTGCAAGTTCCTCCGTGCCGAGCGGCATGAAGGGCAGGATGATCGTGCGCCCGAGAAATGCGGGCTTGAACTGTTTGGAGAGCTCCGGCATCAGAAGCGCTTCCAGCGCCTCGCCTTCCGGCATCGTATCGGAATCGGCGGACAGCGCCGACAGCAGTTCCGAACCGGTATTGGCCGTCATGAAGATCGTGGTGTTCTTGAAATCGACGTCGCGGCCTTCGCCATCGCGAAGCACGCCCTTGTCGAACACCTGATAGAAAATATCCTGGACGCCGGGGTGGGCCTTGTCGATCTCATCGAGAAGGAGAACGCCGAACGGCCGGCGGCGCACCGCTTCCGTCAGCACCCCGCCCTCGCCGAAACCGACATAACCGGGCGGTGAGCCGAGAAGCAGCGAAACCTTGTGCTCCTCCTTGAACTCCGACATGTTGATCGTCGTCAGGTGGCTGTTGCCGCCGTAAAGCAGATCGGCCAGCGACAGCGCCGTTTCGGTCTTGCCCGTTCCGGACATGCCGACAAGGAAGAACACGGCCGGCGGGCGGCGTGGATCGGACAATCCGGCCCGGGCGGTGCGCATGGCATCGGCAATCCGGGTAATCGCGGCATCCTGCCCCACCACCCGCTGCCGCATGCGCTGATCCAGCGTGCGGGCGCTTTCGATCTGGTCGGCCAGAAGTTTGCCGAGCGGAATCCCGGTCCATCGCGAGACGACGGCGGCAATCGCTTCCCGATCAACCACGGTCGGTACAAGCCTTTCGGCATTTGCGGGCTGCGCCTCGGTGGCAGGACGCAGGCGCGAAACATTCGATACGCCGGTTTCGGCCGGCTGCTCTTCACTGAGCGCCGCCAGTTCAGCCATTTCCGCCTCGTAGCGGCTGCGCAGATCATCGATCCCGCCCTCGAGCCGTTCAAGCTCGTCGCGTATCGACTGGATGCGGTTTTGCATGTCCTCATCCTGCGGTTCACGCAGTAGCCAGTTCAACTCGTCCGACAGAAGGCGCCGCTCGCTTTCCATGGCACGCAACCGCTCCGGCAGGGTCTGGCGCGCCAACGAAACGGCCGCGGCGGCCGTATCGAGCAGGCTAACAGCCTTGTCCGGCAATTGCCGCGCCGGCATGTAGCGCGCAGACAATTGCACGGCAGCCACGATTGCCTCGTCTCGAACGGTGACGTTGTGATGGCTGACGAAGGTATCCGCCACCCCACGCAGCATCCGTATCGCGGTCGCCTCGTCCGGCTCGCGCACATGCACGGGCTGGAAACGACGCGTCAGCGCCGCATCCTTCTCGAAATATTTCTTGTATTCGCTCCACGTCGTTGCCGCGACGGTGCGCACTTCGCCTCTTGCGAGTGCGGGTTTAAGAATATTCGCCGCATCGCCCTGGCCCGCGGCCCCACCCGCGCCAACAAGGCCATGAGCCTCATCGATGAACAGGATGACCGGTTCGGCCGAACGCTTGACCGCATCGATCACGCCGTGCAGGCGCCGCTCGAACTCGCCCTTCACGCCGGCACCGGCCTGAAGCAGCGAAATATCGAGGTTCAGCAGGCGGACATTGCGCAATTTTTCCGGAACGTTGCCGGAGGCGATCTCCAGCGCCAGCGCCTCGGCCACCGCCGTTTTGCCAACGCCGGCCTCGCCCACCAGAATGGGATTGTTCTGGCGGCGGCGCGTAAGAATATCAACGAGCTGGCGCAGTTCATCGTCGCGGCCAATCACCGGATCGACCTTGCCGTTGCGGGCATCGGCGGTCATGTCCTGGGTGTAGAGGCGCAGAAAGTCGTTCTGGCCGGCGGCCTGTCCTGCACTTGCCGGCGCGGTAGGAACATCCGCGTTTGCGCCGTTCTCGGCCGAGCTGCGAAGACGCTCAAGCGCCGCACGATCCATCGCTTTGAGCGACGGAAATGCCGAGCGGACGAAGGAGCGAAGTGAGGTTTCCTCATCCAGTGCCAACAGGAGATCGCAAAGCGTCACGCGGTCGCGCCCGGCTTCCAGCGAAGCAAGAACCCATGCCTCCCGGGCTGCCGTCAGGATGTTCTGGGAGAGCGACAAGGCCTCGCCGTCGCCGATAATGGCCTCCTCCAGACTGCGGCCGATTTCAGCCTTCAATACCGGAAGTGGAATTTTTAATTCGTCGAATGTTTCCACATAGATACCGGCATCTACAACCGCCAGCAGCCAATGCGGGATATCAACGTACCTGTGCCCCATACGCACCGCAACGGAAGCCGCAGCCTCAAGGGTGACGCGAAGGTCTGGCTCAAGCGCTCCAACGAGGCGATTGAGATCAATATGCGACATGCAATGAGCCTCCTGCCCCGGTTCATTCCACAACGTGACGTGGAATAACTATGATGATGAAACCGGGTTGTCCACCCCGAAGTTTATTTTTTATCGGGTTAGATTAAGCAGTAGACGCCACAATTTAGACACATTTTGAATAAGTCTGTCTGATCAATAGCCTCACGTAAGGGAAGTAACTACAAAAAATCCATTACTATTTTCTGGGGATAGACTACTCTTGGATACGCAGCATGTTAAAAGAGATATAGAGTTTTTGGGGAATTGCGGAGATAATATCCGCAACGATTCAAGAACGCGTGAAATATACTATAGAATTAAGGACGAAAGAAACCAGGCACGAGCAGAAGAGCGGGCTGCATCCCCTCAGGATAACCTGAAGATCTCCAGTAGCTGGGACAGTGTCAGCAATCTTGGATTGCATATTATATATTCCGAAAGCAAAGATGTTGAAATATTGGCATGGCTCGCTGAAGCAAGCCTGCGACTGCGTGGCTTCCATGGACTGCGCGAAATCTACGAGCTTTGTGGCGATCTTTTTTACAACCATTGGGACTCATTGCGCTCGATCAGCGATGATAATGACGAGGAAAAATTTGCACCTTTTGCGGGATTGAATGGCATTGGCAGCGAGGGAACACTTGTTCAGCCGCTCCGGCTGGCGTCATTGATCCCCGGTGGGAAATTCGGAGAACACAGTCTCTGGGATTTCCAGCTGGCGCAGCGTCCGAACGAGAGCAAACGCCGCGAAGAACTGTACCGGATAGCGTCCGAGGCCGGTGTCGCCGCCATGTCTTCCCATCTGGCGGCGGTGAATGCCTGCCTCTCCTCGTTTGACGCCATCACGGCCGTTCTTTCCGAACGTTGCGGCCAGGCCGCCCCCCCGAGTTCCAATATCCGCAACACGCTTATCGAAGCGGCCGCGGCAATTCGCACGCTGGGCGGGCGCGACCAGGAGCCGGCACCGGTCGAGCAGGCACCGGCCATCGTTGCGGGCGCCGATGAAAGCGGGCAGCCGGCCGTTCGGACACCTGCGGCCTCCCCGGAAGGCATATCTTCGCGCGATGAAGCATTTGAAACTCTTCTTTCGGTTGCGCGTTACTTTCGCCGGACCGAACCGCATTCACCGATCTCGCTCTCCATCGAAACGCTGGTTCGCAGGGGGCGCATGGATTTTTCGGAACTGCTGGCGGAGCTTCTGCCCGAAGCGCAGGCCCGCAACGCCGTTCTAACGGCCGCCGGCATCAAACCCGGTGGAGACAACAACGGGAAATAACCAATTCGGGGCGGGACGACGCCCCGTAACAGTCATCTATGCCAAGGGGCATCAAGGAGGTTGAAATGGCAAGTGTACATGAAAAGCTGGAGCGGGTTCGCAAACCCCGCGTTCACATCAAATATGAAGTCGAGACCGAAGGCGCGATGGTGGTCAAGGAACTGCCTTTCGTGGTCGGCGTGCTCGGTGATTTCTCCGGCAATCCCACCCAGCCGCTGAAGCCGTTCGGCGAGCGCAAATTCGTTCAGATCGACCGCGACAATTTCGACGAAGTCATGCGCCGCATGACGCCGGGCCTCACCATTTCCGTTGCCAACACGCTGCAGAAAGACGGCACGGACATGCAGGTCAACCTCAAGTTCGAAAGCATGGACGATTTCGAACCCGGCGCCGTCGTGCAGCAGGTTCCGGCACTCAAGGCGCTTCTGGATGCCCGCAACGAGCTGCGTGACCTGCTTTCCAAGGCCGACCGTTCGGAAGATCTGGAGCGGATGCTCGAAGATATTCTGCAGAACAAGACCGACCTCGCAACGCTGGTTTCCGAACTGAAGGAAAAGAACGGCGCGAGCGAATAATCGCCTGTGCGGAGGACAACCTCCCCGAACGGCCCCGCGGGGCTTCAACTGTTCAAGCGGCATTTTCAAAGCCGCATGTGGAAGGACTGAAACATGAGCGCTGAAAGCCTGCTGAAAAGCGAAGCACAGGCAACGACCGCCGAAGATCAGGGACTGCTGTCCAAGGTGGTTTCCGCAACCCGCCAGACCGAACCGGACCGCGCGCAGAATCTTCTGCGCACGCTGACCGACCAGGCCCTGAAGGGAACGGTCAAATATGACCGCAACCTCACCGTCACCCTCAACCACGCGATTGCGGAGCTCGACCGGACGATTTCCGAGCAGCTCGCCGCCATCATGCAGGCGCCGGAATTCGCCAAGCTGGAAGGCACCTGGCGCGGGCTGAACTATCTCGTCAAGAACTCCGAGACGAGCGTGAACCTCAAGATCCGCGTCATGAATGCCGGCAAGCGGGAACTGGCGCGCGATCTGGAAAAAGCCGTCGAATTCGACCAGTCCCGCCTCTTCAAGGCGATCTACGAAGACGAATTCGGCACCCCCGGCGGCGAGCCGCTCGGCGCCATCATCGGCGACTACGAGTTCGATAATTCCTTCGATGACGTGCAGCTGCTTCAGGGTGTCTCGTCGATTGCGGCGGCCGCTTTCGCACCGTTCATCTCCGCTGCCAGCCCGCACATGTTCGGTTTCGAGGATTATCGCGATCTCGCCCGTCCGCGTGATCTGGAGAAGATTTTCGACACGGTGGAATATGCCAAGTGGCGCAGCTTCCGTGAAAGCGACGATTCCCGTTTTGTCACGCTCGCCTTGCCGCGTGTTCTGGCCCGCATGCCCTATGGCCCGAAGACCAACCCCATCGATGATTTCGCCTATGACGAAACCAGGGGCGCGGTGAATGGCGACCTGCAGCATGATGAATATTGCTGGATGAACGCCGCTTACGTCATGGGCACCAAGCTGACCGACGCTTTTGCAAAAAGCGGCTGGTGCACGGCGATCCGTGGCGCGGAAAATGGCGGCCGGGTGGAAAACCTGCCCATGCACGTCTTCTCCAGCGATGACGGCGATCTCGACCTGAAATGCCCGACCGAAGTCGGCATTACCGACCGCCGCGACGCAGAACTCGGCAAGCTCGGTTTCCTGCCGCTCTGCCACTACAAGAATACCGATTACGCTGTGTTCTTCGGTGCCCAGACCGCGCACAAGCCGAAGCTTTACGACAAGCCGGAAGCAACAGCCAACGCCGCCGTTTCGGCCCGCCTGCCCTACATCATGGCGACTTCGCGTTTCGCGCATTATCTCAAGGTCATGGGCCGCGACAAGATCGGCTCCTTCATGGAAGCGTCAGACTGCGAAGTCTGGCTCAACCGCTGGATCGCCAACTACGTCAACGCCAATGACGAAGCGGGCGAAGAAAGCCGAGCGAAATATCCGCTGCGCGATGCCAAGGTGACCGTGCAGGAAGTGCCGGGCAAACCCGGCGCCTATAATGCGGTCGCATGGATGCGGCCCTGGTTGCAGATGGAAGAACTGACGACCTCGCTGCGCATGGTCGCCCGTATTCCGTCCAAGAACTGAGCACGGATCGGGGTGGTTCGCCACCCCGGCCCCGTTCATCACCCGGAGCCCGCTCATGGCGCATCAGTCCTTTCCGGACGCCCGTATTTTCGCCGACCAGCTCATCGCCCTCATCGATGATGCGCTGACCGGCCAGGTGAACGCCATTCTCCACCATCCCGATTTTCAGGCGATGGAGGCGAGATGGCGCGGGCTTGCCATGGTCGTGCGCGAAGCCGGCCGCAGCACCGACGTGAAGGTGAAACTGCTGAACGCCAGCTGGCGTGACCTTGCCCGCAACACGGAACGCGCCACCGACTTCGACCAGAGCCATCTTTTCGAAGTCGTCTATAACCGCGAATTCGGCATGCCGGGCGGCGAACCCGTCGGGCTGCTGATCGGCGATTATGCCTTTTCCCCTGATGATGTTCAGGGGGCGGATTCCATCACCACGCTCTCACAGATCGGCATGGTGGCTGCGGCAGCTTTCTGCCCCTTTGTTGCGGCCGCCGCTCCTTCCGCCGTTGGCCTCGAGGACTTTGCCGAACTCAGCCGGGTCCACGACTTTTCCTCGCTGAAGCAGGACAAATCGCGGCTACGCTGGAACGCTCTTCGCGCCCGCGACGATTCCCGTTTCGTTGGCCTTGTCGCGCCGCGCGTTTTGCTGCGCTCTCCCTACAGGCCCCATGCGCGTGAACGGGACGACGGATTTCCATTCCGCGAACATGTGGCGGAAAGTGGCGAGACACTGCTCTGGGGCAATGCCGCCTTCGCCTTTGCGACAGTGGTCGTGCGCAACTTCGTCGATTCCGGCTGGTTTGCGGATCTGCGCGGCGTGACGCAGGACGCCGTGGATGGCGGCATGCTCTCGTCCCGGCAATTGCCGCCGTTCGATCTCGGCGTCGAGAGCAACGGCCTTTCAGCCCAGCCGCCTGTCGAAGTGCAGTTGACGACCGGACAGGAACAGCAGTTTTCCGACCTCGGCATCGTGCCCGTCTCCACCACCTATCTTTCCGGCATGGCGATCTTCAACGCCAACCAGTCTCTGCATGCGCCCGGCCATTATTCCACCGAAGCGGCAAGGCAAAACGCCCGCCTTGCCGCCATGCTGCAATATGTGCTGTGCGCCTCGCGGTTCTCGCATTACCTCAAGGTCATCATGCGTGATGACATCGGCCAGCTGAGCGATGCCTCGACGATCGAGCGCAAGCTGGAAAGCTGGCTTTCCTCCTACACGCTCGGCAATGACGATGCGGAAGCGGCGTTGCGCACGCGCTATCCGCTGCGCTCTGCCGGGATCAATGTCTTCGAGGTTCCCGGCAAACCCGGAACATTCTCCTGTACCGTGCGCCTTCAGCCGCATTTCCAGCTCGATGACGTCTCCACGAGCTTCCACCTCATCGCCGAAACCATGATGCAGCCCACCGGCGCATCGAGGCCTTCGGCCGAGCCGCAAAGGATATCCGCATGACGCTGCGCGACGACATTTCCCGCCTTCTCGATGATGACCGGCTGCAGGAAGCGATTGAGCTTGCGCGCGAACACGTCAAAACCAGACCGACCGACAAGGACGGCCGCCATTTTTACATCGACCTGCTGGTGCTTGCCGGCGACTATGAAAAGGCTGATGCACAATGCAATCTGGCCGCAACATTTTCACCGCAGGACAGCGTCGGTTTTTCCCTCTTCCGCCACCAGCTGCGCGCCATGGCAGCGCGCAATGCGTGGTTTGAAAACGGCGCCGTGCCGGATTTCCCCGGCGGCCCCTCCGAACTCGATCAGCTCGCCATCCGGGCGAATATTGCCGCGCGCGGCGGTGACGTGGATGCCGCCAAGACCGCTCTGGCTGAGCTCGACGAAAAACGCGGCAATGTGCCGATCGGCCACGATGGCAAGAGCGCCGGCGACATCCGCGATCTGGACGATCGGGTCCCGCATGCGCTGGAAGTGCTGACCAATGGCGGCCGCTACCTCTGGATCGACTATGGACGCATCGAAAGCCTCACCATCGACCCCATGAGCCGCCCGCGCGATCTCGCATTCCGCGGCGCCGAACTGACCTTGCGCGACGGCGCGGTCGCATCCGTGCTGCTTCCGGCGATCTATCATGGCGCGGGAGACGATGTCGGCCTTCTCCTTGGTCGGGAAACGCGCTGGAGTGAAGACGACCAGCCGCTAGTGACGGGCCTCGGACAGCGCTGCCTGCTGATTGGCGACGATGTCGTGCCGTTCCATGAGATCGGCTCCCTTTCCGCCGCGTCCGACGAAGAAAGGCAGATCGCCCGTGGTTGATCCGCTCGAGCAATATCGCGCACGGCAGAGAACGCTGTCGCGCTCCGTTCTGGACCGGCTGCTCGATGACGCGCCGGATGCGGAAACGGACACGCTCGTCAGCCTCAAGGATCAGGCACGCGAGATGCGCGAGGTGATCCGCCGCGATCTCGAGGCACTGCTCAATACCCGCCGTAACCCCGCCGGCCCGCCGGCGGCGCTGAACGAGCTTTCCGATGCGCTGGTGAGCTATGGTGTGGATGGCATTCTTTCGGCCAATCTGGTGACGGATGCCTCCAAGGCGCGGCTGGCGCGCAGCATCGAGCGGCGGATTTCCCTGTTCGAGACCCGCCTTGCCGATGTGCATGTGACAATCCTGAAGAACCGCACGGATGGCGACCGGGCACTTCGCATGCGCATACAGGCGACATTCCGTCTTCAGGAAGGCATGCCGCCGATCAGCTTCGAATCCCGCATCGATCCATCGACGCAACGTTTCCTGGTGGAGACGACGAATGGCTGAGGGTTTTCTCGAAAAATACAATGACGAGCTTTTTGCGCTGAGAAAGCGGGCATCCCGTTTTGCGGCTGCTTTCCCGAAAATCGCCGGCAGGCTGCGCATGACGGGCGATGTCGCCGACGATCCACACGTCGAGCGGTTGATCCAGAGCTTTGCCTATTCCGCCGCCCGTGTGCGCCAGAAACTGGATGACGAGTTTCCCGAACTGTCGGACAGCCTGCTGGAAACGCTCTACCCGCATTATCTTGCGCCGATCCCTTCGATGAGCGTCGTGCAATTCGCTCCGAGCCCGGCACTGGCAACCGTGCAGACGCTTGCCCGTCACAGCGAAATCCTTGCCGAACCGGTGGGTGGCGAGAGCTGCCGTTTTCGCACCACGCAGGAGGTGGGGATCGTTCCGCTGCAGATTACCGCCGCGACGCTTGCCGGGCAGCCGATCGATGCACCTTTTTCAGCCTCCTTTGCCGGTGCGGCGAGCTGCCTGCGGCTTTCCCTGCGCAGCACGGCACCGCGCGGCAGCACCTTTGCGGAAATGGGGCTGACGAAGCTCCAGATTTTCCTCTCCGCCGCATGGCAGCAGGCGACCGCCCTTTACGAGCTTTTGACGAACCATTGTGTGGGCATGGCGCTTGCGCGTCACTCCGAAGACAGGGAAGCCGTTTTCCTGCCCGCCGGCAATCTCAGGCCTTCCGGTTACACCCGCGATCAGGCGATGCTGCCCTATCCCGCCAACAGCTTCGATGGATACCGGCTTCTCACCGAATTCTTCGCCCTGCCGCAGAAGTTTCTCTTCATCGATATTGACGGGCTGAACAGATGGAGCGGCGGCGATTGTGAGCTTTATATCTATCTGGATGCGGCGGATACGCGGCTCGAACGCATGGTCTCCGTCAAGGATTTCGTGCTGAACGCTTCGCCGGTCATCAACCTGTTCAAACAAAGCTGCGAACCGCTGAGCCTCGATGGAACGCGCACGGAATACCGCCTCCTGCCGGATGCGCGGCGGCAGCGGACCCGTGAAATCTACGCCGTCGAAACCGTGGAGCTGACCAGCCGCTCCGGACAGACGGAAAAAACCTCGCCCTTCTTCGGACGCACCCAGCGCAACAATGGCGCGACGGTGTTCTGGCAGATCCAGCGCCGGTTTGACGACGATGGTTCGTCCGACACCGACATTGCCTTCGTGGATGAAAAGCGCGGTCCCCTCGGACCGCTTGACATGGTGGCGAGCATCGACACGCTCTGCATCAATCGCGAATTGCCGAGCCAGCTTCCCTTCGGCGGCGGGCATCCTTTCCTGCAGCTTACAACCGGCAACGAGGCGGTGAAGTCCATCCACGCACTGATGCCGCCGACGGCGGCCATTCGCGTCAACGAGCGCTCGGCGCGCGAATGGCGGCTGATATCGCATCTGCTGCTCAATCATCTTTCGCTCACCGACAATGGTGGCGCGCCGCTGAAGGATATATTGTCGCTCTATTCCTTCCGGGACAGCCCGGAAACCCGGCAACTGGTTGAATCGATCAGCAATGTCGAGGCGCAGAATTCCCATGCCCGGATCGGTTCGGTGATGGTGCCGGGAACGGACATCACCGTGGAATTCGACCCATCGCTGATCGCCCGCCCTGCGGCTTTCATCTTCGCCAATGTTCTCAACCACTTCTTCGGCCTTTACACCTCGATCAACAGCTTCACGCGGCTGACGGCGACGATGCGTGGCCACTCCAAACCGATTGCCCGCTGGCCGGCCCGTGCCGCAGACCGGCCATTGCTTTAGGAGGCCGGGATGGAGCAACAGACACCAACCGCAAAAGACCGGCAGGCAGCGCTTCTCAGCACCGATCCCGGCCGCTTCGACCCGGCCACCGCTTTTCGCGTGGCCCAGCATGTTTCCGATGACGGGCTGACGATTACGGCGCATGGCGGCGTGCAGCCGACTGCATTGGCCATCAGCGGGTTCGGCCGAAAACAGGGCGCCTCTGAGCTCAAATCCGCCTTCGCGCCGATTGTCGGGCCGCTCGGTTCGCTGCCGCCGGCCTATGGCGAATTGCTCCAGCGGGAGGAACGCAACCGCTCCGGGGCGCTTGCCGGTTTCTTCAATCTGTTCGCCGCAAGGTTCAGCGAACTTTTTGTGTCGGCCACGGAAAAATACCGTCTTGCAAGGGGGCTGCGCTGGTCCGGCCAGAGCGGGAACAACGGCTTCCGCAAGACCCTGCTTGCGCTCACCGGGTTTCGCACGGCGGGGTTGGTGGAGAAGGCGGGCGTGAGCGAAGATACGCTTCTGCGTTTCAGCGGGCTCATGGCCAATCGCAACCGCAATGTCTCCGCCCTTACCTCAATGCTCTGCGAATTCACCGGGCTTCCCGTCGGTATCGAACAGTTCCGCAGGCGATGGGTAGCTTTGCCGCTTCACGAACAGAGCCAACTCGGGCAGGCCTCCGGTCTGCGGCTGGGGCAGAACACAACGGCCGGAAGCGCGGTGGAAGATATGAGCGGCGGTTTCCGTGTCGTCATCGGACCGGTTGCCTATGCCGATTATCTGGCGTTGACGCCCGGATCGAAGCGGCTTGCCCAAATCTTCTCGCTGACGCGCCTGTTCGTCGGCAGCGCCCTTGAGTTCGACGTGCAGGTAATCCTGAAAAAGGAGGATATTCCGTTCTGCCGGCTGGGTGAGCCCGATGCTCCCGCCCGTCTCGGCTGGAACAGCTGGGCCCGTGTAGCCCCGGCACAAAAGGACAGCACCGACGCCATCGTGACCGAGCGGGAAGGCTCGGCAATCTCCGCGTGAGGGCATGATATGAAACTGGCGCTCAAGGACATACAAAATCTCGGGGCCTCAAGGCCCGGCCAATGGAGCTTCGAGCGCGGCCGCCGCGTGATCGGCCGCTCGCAGGATTGCGACTGGCAGATCGATGACAATGAACGGCGCGTTTCCAAACTGCATTGCACGCTCAGCCGTGAGGGCGAAGACTTCACAATCCTGGACCAGAGCGCAAACGGCACACTGGTCGATGGCCGTCTGTTGCTCGAAGGTGAAAGTGCGCGTCTGCGGGACGGCTCGCAGATCAACATCGGCGGGCAGATTTTTCAGGTGAGCATCAGCGGCGCTGCCGAACTGGATTTTTCCGACCCCGACGCCTCGCTGCGGATGAGTGACGAACCCCTGACCATTTCGGCCATCCTTGCCGATATCGCCCCGAACGGCCGTTCGGCCGGCGGCGTGCTGGGCAACACGCTTCCCCAGGAGGACTGGACACAAACCGCTGATGGCCAGGCGAGCCGGAAGGCCAAAACCATTTCGCGCAATGTCGAGATCGGCTGGAGCGCCCCGCCCGATGCCACCGGCATTGGCGCGATACTCCCGGCGGACTGGGATGACGAGCCGGCCGCAAGCAGCAGGCACGAGCATACTGATGCGCTGAACACGCCGGTCGTGATCGCGCGCACGCCATCACCAATCCAGGGCGCAGATTTCGACAGCGTTTTTCCGGACGAGGGCAAAAATCCGACAGCGGAAGAGCCGGAACCTGCTGGAATATCTGCCGCACAGGCGGAGATCGGCGATCTTGTGACGGCGCTCGAAAGGGAGAATGCCGAGTGCCTCGCCATTTTCGACATAGAGGGCGATCACGCCACCGGGCCGCGCGCATCGCTGGGCGAGCGTCTGGAAGCGCTCATTCATCAGCAGCGCCGCCTCACCGCCTCTCTCGAAACCCTTATCCAGACATGCACGCAGAAGCTCGAACCAAGGCTTCTCGAAGCTTCCGTCGATGCCGCAAACGATATCCGCTCGAAAATCGAGCGCAGGGATTGGCAGGCGCTGATCACGAAGACGGATTACTGGTCCGCCTACAAAAAACAGTTTGAAGAAAACGGTCGTCAATTGCCGGTTCGGCAGTTTCTGCAACGGGCAGCGCGCGGCAACGCCGCGCCTCTCGCTGAACCTGACGCGATTGCGGCCGATGCCAAGGGGGTAAATAACCACGATGAGACATGAAAACCGTGTTGCCTGGAGCGAAGGCATGTTTCTTCGCGTTCAACATTTCCAGCAATCCGATCGCTGGACGGAACGTCTGGTGCGCAATACCACGCGCAACCTTTCCCCCTATCCCTGGGGCATTGCCGAGATCGGCCTGGATCGCAGCGCGCTTTCGATAGGGCAATTCGCCCTCTCCAACCTGCGCGGCGTTCTTCCCGACGGCACACCCTTCGAGGCGCCCGAAGATTCCGATCTGCCGCCGCCGCTCGATCTCGATGAGACCGTCAAGGATGCCATCGTCTACCTCGCCCTGCCCGCCCGTCAGCCCGGCAAGGCGGACATGTCCGCGTCAGGCCGGAACGATACGGCCAGCGTCCGCTTCCTCGCCTCCAGCTACGAGGTCTCGGACACCAATATCGAGACGGATTTTGTGGCGCCGATCGATGTCGGCCGCCTCAGCCTGAAATTCCTCAAGACCGGCGACGATCTCGCCGGCTACGATCTCATCGGCCTTGCGCGCGTGATCGAGGTGCGTTCCGACCGCGCGGTCATTCTGGACCCGGATTTCATTCCGCCCAGCCTCACCTGTGCGGCTGCACCCCGCCTCAACGAATTGTTGACGGAACTTCTGGGGATCGTGCGCCACCGCGCCCAGGCAATCGCCGAACGGATCGGCGATCCGACAATCCGGGGAACGGCGGAAGTGGGCGACTATTTCCTGCTGCAAATCCTCAACCGGGCCGACCCGCTGCTCGCGCATGTCGGCGCCAACGCCACGCGTTTTCACCCCATCCGCTTTTATGAAGACTGTATCCAGCTTGCCGGCGAACTCGCGACCTTCACCACCGACAAAAAACGGGCGACGAATTTCCCGCCCTACCGGCATGATGATCTGAAAGCCACATTCGGCGCGGTGTTCGATGATCTGCGCACATCGCTCTCGGCGGTTCTGGAACAGGCAGCCGTTGCCATCGAACTGGTGGAGCGCCGCCACGGCGTGCGCGTCGGCACGATCCACGACCGTACCCTGCTGCGCGACGCCGGTTTCGTGCTGGCCGTGCGCGCGGATATGGCCGCCGAGGACATTCGCCGCCGGCTGCCCGCACAGATCAAGGTCGGGCCGGTGGAGCGGATTTCCGAACTGGTCAATGTGGCGCTGCCGGGCATTCCGGTGCGGTCGCTGCCCGTTCTGCCACGGCAGCTGCCCTATCGTTCCGGCACCGTCTATTTCGAAATCGATACGACATCACCGCTTTGGAAACAGCTCGATACGTCCGGCGCCATCGCCCTGCATCTGGCGGGCGAGTTTCCGGGACTTGAGATGGAAATGTGGGCGTTACGCGAATGAGCAACGAAAAGCCTTCTTCCTGGCAGGATTTGCCGACGGTGGTCGAAATCACCGAGGAGAGCCGCCGCCGCAACCGGAACGCCCGCAACATGGCGGCGATCCTCGAAGACATCATCGAAACCGACGAACCGGCCGGGCGACCCAGGGGCGGCGCGACCGCCATGCCGGTCGACGAACTGCTTTCCGGTTTCCGCTTCGGTGGCGAGGAGGTGCCGACGCTCGTGCAATCGGCGGCCCCCCTGCTCAATCTCGCGCATCTGTTGCGCTTCAGCGACGAGCAGCCGGACCCGGATCATCTTCGCCGCGCCTGCCTGGAGGCGATCACCCGCTATGAGCGCGATCTCGCTTCCGCCCGCATCAGCGCAGAGCGGGCGCGGGCGGCGCACTACGTCGTCTGCGCAACGGTGGATGATGTCGTTCTCAGCAAGCCCTGGGGCGTGCGGGCGGGCTGGGCGCGTTCCGGTCTTGTCTCCACCTTTCACAACGATGTCACCGGCGGCGACCGGGTCTTCGACATTCTCGACCATTTTCACCAGTCGCCCGGCGCCAACAAGGATCTGCTGCTGCTGATCTATCTGTGCCTGTCGCTGGCTTTTGAAGGGCGCACACGCGTCTCCCCCAAGGGCGCGCTGGAACTTTCGCGTATCCGCGACAGTCTCTACAAGACGCTGATCGGCCAATATGGCGCCTTCGAACGGGAACTTTCACCGCACTGGAAAGGTGTCGAGGCGCGGCATACGCCGTTGCGGACAATGGCGGCACTGTGGACGCTGCTGTCGTTGATGGCGCTTGCTTTCGCGCTTGGTTATCTCTTCTTCACGCTGTCGCTCAACAACGCGTCCGACGTCACTTTCGAAAGGCTGGCCCATCTGCCGCCGAACGAGACGCCAAGCGTGCTGATCGCGAGCCCGCCAACGCCACCGGTGAAAACCGAAGCCCCGAAAATTGTCGAACCACCAAAAATCGTGGAGCCGAAGCAGCCTTCCCGGCTTGAAAAGCTGATGGCCTTCCTTCAGCCCGAAGTCGAAAAGAAGCTGGTCACGCTGGCGGATGTGAACGGGCGATTGCGCGTGCGCATCAACAATTCCGGCCTTTTCGCCACCGGCAGCGCCGAGGTCAGCCAGCAGTTCCGCGATCTGATACAGCGCATCGGCGGTGCTCTCGCCGCTGAAAAATTCCGCGCGGTCGTCATCGGTTATACCGATAACGTGCCAATCAAGACCGTGGAATTCCCGTCCAACTGGCACCTTTCCGAAGCGCGCGCCAAGGCGGTCGGGGACATTCTTTCCCAATTCACCGGCCCGGATGCGATCCTGACGGAAGGCCGCGCCGATAGTGACCCGATTGCCGACAACAAGACGCAGGAAGGCCGCGAGACGAACCGCAGAACCGAGATCATGGTCCTGACCAACCCCGATGAAAAATTGAGCGACGCCGGCATTCTCTCGCCGACCATCCAGAACAGTCCGGGACAGCAGCCGGGAGAGCCGCAGCCATGAATCCGCTGAGTTATTTTTATTCGATCCGTTCCTATGTCGACAGCTACGCGGCCCTCGTCGGACGCCGCTTCCTGTCACTTCTCTGGGTAATCGCGCTCTGCGTCGTCATCTGGTTCTACGGCTATTTAATTGCGCTCGGCGGTTTCAAGCCGCTCGGCACGACACAATCCCGCCTCATCGCCATCGGCATCGTTGTCGCCATCTGGCTGGTTTATATCGCCGTCACGATTTACCGCGGCCGCAAGCAGGACAAGGAACTCGTCGACAGCATCGAGCGGGAGGCTCTGGCCAACCGGCAGGCTGAAATCGGCGAAATCCAGACACGGCTGAAGGAAGCGCTGGCGCTGCTGCGGCGCGTCACGAAAAAGCGCTTCGGTTATATTTACGACCTGCCCTGGTATGTGATCTTCGGCGCACCGGGCTCCGGCAAGACGACCGCGCTGACCAATTCCGGCCTGCAATTTCCCCTTGGCGACGCACTCGGCGAAAATGCGGTCAAAGGCATCGGCGGCACGCGCAACTGCAACTGGTGGTTCGCCGACGAAGCGATTTTGATCGACACGGCTGGCCGCTATACCACGCAGGACGATCTCGACGGCTCTTCGAAAGCCGGCTGGGAGGGTTTCCTTGGGCTTTTGAGGCGATATCGCCGTTCGCAACCGATCAATGGCGCACTGGTCACCTTGTCCATCCCCGATCTTCTCACCCGCGATCCGGAAGAGCAGCGGCAGGAACTCCGCTCCATCCGTCAGCGGCTTTCGGAACTGGATGAATATCTGCATGCCCGCGTGCCGGTCTATATCGTGCTGACGAAGGCCGACCTGCTGAATGGTTTCGTGGAATTCTTCGACGGTTTCAACAAGACCGACCGCCAGCAGGTCTGGGGCACAACCTTCAAGCTGGAGGAAAGCTATTCCGCGAAAGACCTGCCACAACGCCTGACGGAAGAGCTCGAACTGCTGCAACAGCGTGTCGGTGCGATGCTGATCGAACGCCTGCAACAGGAGCAGAACGCCGAGATTCGCGGACGCATCTTCCGTTTCCCGGCGGAACTCGCACGATTGAAGGACCGGCTGCACGAGGCTCTGACCGAGCTTTGCGCAAGCTCCCCCCTGATCGAAGCGCCGCTTCTGCGCGGTGTCTATCTCGCTTCGGGAACACAGGCGGAAACGGAACGATCCGTCAGCGCTTCCAAAGCCCGCCGAAGCTACTTCCTGTCCAGGCTCTTCAAGGACGTCATCTTCCCCGAGGCCGCGCTGGTAATGCGCGACAAGCGCCTTTCGAGACGGCAGCTGCTGGTCCGGCGCATTGCTTATGCGGCTTGCGCCGTCGCGATCGCCGTTGTTTTCACCGGCTGGATTTTCACCTATTTCGCCAATACCCAGGCACTGGCGGAAGCAGATCGCAAGCTCGGCGCTTATGAGCAGCTCGTTCAGGGCATTCCCGTGCGGGATGTCTCCGACGCCGATTTCCTGCGCATCCTTCCGGCACTCGACAATCTGCGCGATGTCAATTCCGGCTTTGCCCGTGAGCGCGTGTGGAATGTCAGCTTCGGTCTCGATCAGGAAGACAAGATTGCCGGGCGGCAGCGTGATGCCTATCAGCGCGCGCTTAACGCCCTTCTGCTGCCACGCATGATCGTGCAGCTGCAGAAGCAGCTGAAGGACGAAAAGGATATCACCCGCACTTTCAATTCGCTGAAACTCTATGGAATGCTCGGCGGAATGGGCGCGCTGGACCGGGATTTCCTGACCATGCAGACCCACCAGATGTTCGCATCCCTTTATTCGGGTGACGGAAGGGCGGCAGCGAGAGAGGCGCTCAACCAGCACGCCAGCGCGCTGGCGGATGGCGTGCTCGCCCCGATAGAGCTCGATGCGCGGCTCATCGCCACCGCCCGCGAAACCATTCGCGATCAGGCGGTCGGCACGCGCGCCTATGATATTCTCGCCGGCCTCCCGCAGGCGCAGGAGCTGATGGAATGGACACCCGCCACGGCCTTCGGCCCACTTGGTGAGCGCGCCTTCGAACGCCGCAGCAAGGCGCCGATGGCGGACGGCGTAGAAGGCCTTTTCACGGCGGAAGGATATCGCACCGTCGTCATTCCGCAGATTGCCCACGCGGCGCGTGTCGCACTTTCCGAAGGGTGGGTGCGCGGCTCCGACGATGCGATCCGTGGTGCAACAGTGGAGCAGGTGGCGCAGGCTGCATTGCAAATCTATTTCGACCGGTTCGAGAAAAAATGGGCCGATACCCTCGCGGATCTTCGGGTCAAGCCTTCCCAGACCCTCGGCGATGCGGTGGAAACGACCCGCGCGCTAGCCAATGAGCGCAACATCCTGGCGGAGGCGGCAAAATCGATCGCCAATGCCACCGATCTGCGCCCCAATGTGGGAGAAAATCCGACCAGCCTCGCCTCCGCCGCCGAAGGCGACGCAACGGCAACCGTTCTCGCCGCCACCGTCAACGCCGCCGATCCTTATGCAAGATTGCGGGACATGCTGGCGGCCAAGGTCACCGCACCGGCGGCAAGCGGGGAAACCGCTGGCGGCAAGGCTGCTGGAACCCCGGCCGAACAGCTGCTTGCGCATTTCAAGGTGCTGAACGAGCAGCTTGCCCGCTCGGCAACCACATCCGACGAGGTTGCCAAGGTGTTCGATGTGGACAGCCAGCTGACCAAGGCGAACCAGGATCTTTTGCAGCAGGCACGGGATTTGCCGGCGCCTCTCGACGTCTGGGTGGCGGGCGTCGCTGCCGATGTCGGTTCGCTTGCGGTGAAATCCGCACGCGGCCGCATTGCCGAACTCTGGGCAGCGGATGCGGCCTCCCTGTGCTCTTCGATCGTGACGGGGCGTTACCCTTTCGACAGGTCGTCCTCCCGCGATGTCGCGATCGCGGATTTCACACGGCTGTTCGGCCCGACCGGCGTTTTCCAGAGCTTCTTCAAGCAGCGCATGGAGCCTTTCGTCGACAGGACGACCACCCCCTGGAGCTGGAAAGGCACCTTCGGCGCCCCCGGCATTCCGAGCAGCGCCATTGCCCAGTTCGAAAATGCCGACAAGATTTCGCGCGCCTTCTTCCCGAACGGCAGCGAGACGCCGGCGGTCTCGATCAATGTCAAACCGGTTTCGCTCACCAATGCCTCAAGCGCCGTGATGCTGGAAATCGAGGGTGAGCGGGTCGTTTATTATCACGGTCCGATTCAGGCGAAGTCGATCACCTGGCCATCCCGCGAGAACACGGCCAGCCTGTCCCGCATCGCATTCCAGCCGGGCGGCTGGCAGCAGGCCAAGACGGAAAACGGCGACTGGTCGCCATTCCGCCTGTTCGACGGCGCCAATATCGAAAGCCAGTCCGGCGATCTTTTGCGGGTGCGGTTTGATAATGGCGGTCAGGCGGCCGAATTCGATATCCAGTTCGGTTCGGTTCTCAATCCATTCAGGCTGGAGGCAATGTCGAGCTTTGCCTGCCCGCAGCAATTTTAACGGCGGGCGGCGCATGGATTTGCAACGGAGGGGATTTATGATGACAGCGATGACAAGAGCCACCCGGATCGTTCGTGTCTGATGGCCAATCAGGCAACAAGACCTGCGGAAACCGCTGCGGAGAGCGACCGCATCGGTTTCTTCGGCAAGATACCCAGCCACGGCGATTTTATCTCCGATGGCCTCGAACGGGAATTGATCAGCATTTTCGACGACTGGATGCGATCCGGCCTGCATGCCTGCGCGGAAATGTTTTCCGGTCGCTGGCCGGCGATATTCTCGTCATCCCCGCCCATCCGTTTCATCGTCGAAAGGGGCATATGGGGAAATTGTGCCTATGTGGGCGTGCTGGTGCCGAGCGCTGACCGGGTGGGGCGGAAATATCCGCTTGCGATCATTGCCCAGCTCAACGGTTTCCGGAAACATCCGAGAACGCTCTACCTCGACGATACCTGGTTCATGGCAGCCGAGGCTCTCGCCGAAACATCCATGACCGGTGATTTCGACATGTCCCGGTTCAATGCCGCCGTCAAAAAGCTGCGTCTGCCGAAGCCGCGGGCAGATGACGACGAACCGGATATGATGCGTGACCGCATGCCGACAAGCCTCTGGTGGCATATCGATCCGCAGAGCCGCCGCGCACGCGGACACAAATTCGACGGCAAGCCGAAGGCCTCCGATTTCATGCGCCTGTTCAGCGAGATAGCGGTGAAGGGCGATGAAGACGCAGCAAGCGCTGCAAGGGCGGTGTCGCCGGGTGATGTGAAACCTGAGCCCACTGCCACGGTGCGGCCCGCGCCGCCGGCCATGCAGCCATCGTCATCGGTCGTCTACAGCTATGCGACACATGCCGGAACACGGCTTTCCCTCAATGCGGATTCGCTGTTCGTTTCACAAAAGCCTTCTCTTTTCGCCATAGCCGACGGACAGGGCGATACGCACGGCGCCGTGGAAGCCGCACGTCTGGTGACCAATATTCTGGCGGAAACGCCGGATGCCGAAAATGCGGAGATGATGGCGCAGCAGATCAGGGGCAAACTCGGCACCGTCAACAGCCTTCTCCTGTCGAGACAGAGCGCCGGCACAGACAGCAGGCCAACCGCCAGCACCGTCATCGCCCATATCATCGACGGAAGGCTGGGCATAATATGGTCTGGTGATGCGCGCGCCTATCTGCTGAAAAACGGAACGATGCATCTGCTTTCCCGCGATCACGTCATTATCGGCATGAAAAAGCAGCTGTCCCAATGTGTCGGACTTTCCCAGCAGTTCCGGCCGGATATTGTTTATGAGGATTGGGGCGAGCAGGACCGCCTGCTGCTGTGCAGTTACCCGCTGGTGCACTTGCTGAAAGAACGGACGATCGCCGAAATCATCAGCAGCACGCCGGTCAAGGATTGCGCCAGTGCCCT
Organism: Agrobacterium tumefaciens; assembly: GCA_017744915.1. GTDB lineage: Bacteria > Pseudomonadota > Alphaproteobacteria > Rhizobiales > Rhizobiaceae > Agrobacterium > Agrobacterium tumefaciens_I. Next base: position 499,274 of record JAGIAH010000002.1, on the reverse strand, counting down.
GATACAGGAGGCGCTGATCGAAAACGCACGCGAAAATATCAGCGCAATCGTGATTGGAAACGAGCATGAGCGAGGGTGAACGGGAGGGCCGAAGCCCCGTTTATCCGCAGGTGAGCGAGCGCTTTTCGGAGTTGTGGCAAAGCATTCGCCATGACGGCATCCGAGAGCGGCCCGCTGAAGAGCAGAAAGACCTGATCGACCAGATAAGACATGCGCTGGATCGAAAGGTCTCGCATTTTTCCGCCGCGAAACCCGAATGGATCGCCGACAGTTTTTCCGTCGAGGGCACGGCCTATGAAAGCGAAACCACGCTGTTGCTCCTGCTGCGACACCGCGATCTCGGCTCCCTTCATGCCCTGAAAACAGCGCCGCCGGCAATGAGAGACGACGCGGCGCTGCTGCAAAGACTGCGGGAGGAAGCCCGGATCGGCTTGGCCCTTCGCCATCCGTGTCTGCTGGAAACATCCATGCTGCTGCGATTGCCCGATGGCCGGCCGGGGCTTCTACAGCCTTGGTTTCCGCAATCGCTGGCATCGGCCGCCCGGCCGATCACGGCGCAGAATGTAACCCTCATCCTTCGCCGCGTGCTGGAAGGCCTGAGTGCCCTGCATGCGCGCGGATATGTCCATTGCGATGTGACACCCGCCAATATCCTGCTGCAGGACGGTGATTACGAAACCGGCAGGCTCGGTGATTTCGGCATTGCACTGGAGATCGGTCAAAAACATGCGGAGCGGGGCATGGCCTTTGCCGCATCGGCCGGGTTTGCCGCGCCGGAACAGCGAGACGGGGCAGCAGCCAAGCCAAGTCAGGACATATTTTCAGTCGGGCGGCTTGCTGCGCGGCTCATCGAAACAGGCGACAGGGCGGCAACGGACAGGCTTTCGCACTTTTCCGATGCCTGCAGCCGTGACGATCCCGCTCTCCGTCCGCAATCCGCCATGGACGCGCTACGGCTTCTCTAACCTTGACTTCAGTTGCTGCTGCCAGGCAGAGGGGCGGCCGCCGTCGGCGCGCTTTTCTGGAACACGGTCAGGAGCTTGGCCGAATCCACCAGCGGCGCATTGCTGGCATAAAGCACGTCGCCCTTCTGCATCTGGAAGAGCTGCATGAGTGCGATACTGGAAGCGTCCCGCATGTTGACGTGATAGATCACCGGCCGCATGCTCGTGGCCGTAGCGACCGGGCCTTTCGCGCCCGGCGCAGAGGCCGCCGGAACCTGAATGATCTCGTTGCGGAACACATAAACGTTGCGCGCATCGGCGCGGTCATCCAGCAATCCGCCAGCACGGCCGACGGCCTGCGCCAGGGTCAGCTTTCCGGTTTCGAACTGGAATTCCCCGGCGCTCTTGAAAGCGCCAAGCGCCGTGTAGCTCGCCGCATCGCCATCGATCATGATCTGATCATCCGGTGAAAGGCGGATGTTCTGACGGTCTTCCCGCATGACGCGGTCAAGCGGCGCGCTGGCTCTCTGGGAGCCGCGAACGATCGTGACGTTGGCCGCGCCCGGAGCGACAGTCGGACCACCGGCCTGGTTGAGCGCGTCGAGCACACGCTCCTGACGGGCGGTGAGCACGATCTTTCCGGGTGTCTTCACCGCACCGCTGAGCATGACGGCGCTCGTCGGCTTGTCGACGACGGTGACCACGGCCTGCGGATTAACGGCCGATCCCTTGAGCCCGGCGACGACCTGTGATTGCAGCCCTTCGGGCGTGGAATCAATAACCCTCTGCTTGCCGACGAAGGGAATATTGACCGAGCCGCTTTGATCCACGGTAAAGCGGCCGAGATTGAGCGTCTTGCTCTGCGTCGGGGAGAAAAGACCGTCTTCACCCGTATCCAGCACGGTGATGTCGATCACGTCGCCGCGCCGCAGTCTCTGGGCGTTATAGCCGGTATTGCGAAGCGCGGTGAGGCCGGGACCGGAAGCGTTTTGCAGGCTGCCGGCGGAAACCGTAGCCGCCGGTGCATTTGCAAGCTCGATGACGGGAATTTTTTCGTTGGTTCGAGGGAAGGTCGCAGACCGGATATTGCCCGCGGTCGGCCCGTCAGATGGCTTTGCACATGCGCTCAAAAGAGCCACCAGCAAAACCGCCCCCAACTTCTTCATCCCTCATCCCCTTGATGATTCAACCTGACGCAGAGATAACATCCAAACACGTCATCGCAACAACTTTAGCGGTTGCAATTTAGCGAAAACTTGTCTTCCGGCGAAAAGGTGTGACCATTCCGCAACCTTTTCCAAAGTGTTCCCTCACCGACCCCAACAATGTACCGATGAGAAATAAGTGGCCTGCTCCTGCCGGCGCCGAGGAGATTGGATGGAACGGTTTTGCAGTGCGGGAGTTAGCTTTCTGCACACCAAGACAGGAGAAAAAACAATGGACCACAGCAATCACGTTCGTCTGGTTGAAACCGAACTCACGCCATCCGTTCTTGAAGGCGCCACCGTTTATGGCGCGGACGATCACAAGGTCGGCAAGGTCGATCATGTCCATGGTGTTGGCGCCGGCACCACCGCGATCATCGATGTCGGCGGCTTTCTCGGCATCGGCGCAAAACCCGTCGCGGTGCCGATCAGCGATCTCGATTTCATGCGGGACGAGGACGGGGAGGTCCACGCAGTGACCTCATGGACCAAGGACCAGCTTAAGGACATGCCTGAGCATCGTCATTAATTACATTGTGACTGATCCAGAAGAGCGCCCGGCTGTTTGCCGAGCGTTCTTTTATTTTTCGGGCAAGCGCTTGCGCGTCAAACGGCGAGGAAACCGCCATCGACGGGCAATACGGCACCGGAAATCATCTTGCTGTCGTCCGAGAGCAGCAGCGCAATGCTCTGCGCCACCTCTTCCGCTTCGGCAAAACGGTTGAGCGGATGACGAACCATCATCGGCTGGCTCTTGGCCGGATCGTTCCAGGCTTCGGCAGCGAGCTCGGTCAGCGTGATGGTCGGCGCAACCGCGTTGACGCGGATACCGTGGGGGCCAAGCTCCTTGGCGAGAACGCGGGTTGCGCCTTCAAGCCCGGCCTTCGACGCCGCATAACACAGGTGATCCTGAAAACCGCGATGACCGGCAATGGACGTGATGTTGACGATGGCACCGCCGCCGCCATTTGCGACGCGGGCGCGGGCAAATTCCTGGCAGGTGACGAGCGCGGCGCGCAGGTTGATGCCCAGCACGGCTTCGTAACCCGCATCGCTCATGTCCAGTACGCTTTCCAGCACGTTGATGCCGGCGCTGTTGATGAGGAAATCGCACGGACCTGCTTCCGCCATGGCAGCGCGGGTGGCGGCGACATCGGCAAGATCGACACGGATCGAACGGCCACCGATTTCGCTTTTCAGGCTATCGAGATCGGACTGAGTGCGGCTGATCGCCACCACTTCCGCACCGCGCGCGGCCATCAGCTGCGCACAGGCGCGGCCGATGCCTTTGCCTGCACCGGTGATGATGACGGATTTTCCGGAAAACTGCATGGAATCCTCGTTATTTTGCGGCCGATACGGCCGGATGATCTAAGTTTGTGACAGCGCTCAGGAATGGCTGGCGGCGCGAATGGCGCGCGCCGCATTCTGCAGCGCCAGAAACGCGTCGTAACGCGTCTGGTGGATCTTCTGGAAAGCAGGATCGGGCGCAGCACAGCTGGCGATACGCGACATGGCGGGCATGGCGGCCATCAGGTCCGGATAGGTTCCGGCGGCAACGGCACCCAGCATGGCCGAACCGAGAAGCACCGGCTCCTCGCATTCCGTCAGTTCGACCGGAAGCCCCGTAGCGTCCGCCAGCAACTGCCGGGCAAGCGGGTGTGCACCCGCCCCGCCGCTGACGTTGATGGTTTCCACCGGCGCACCATTGCGGGCCTGTGTTTCGATGATCTGGCGAAGCCCGTAACCGAGGCCGAGAAGCCCCGCCACATAAAGCGCGACGAGGGAATCGACGCCGGTTTCCATGCCATAACCGGCAATGACCGCGCGGGCATGCGGATCGGCGAAAGGCGCGCGGTTACCGAGAAATTCCGGCACCACATGAAAATCTTCGGCAAGCTTTGCCGCGACGGAAGCAGATGCGGCGAGGCTGAGCGCACGGTCGGCAAGCCAGACCGGCAAGGCTTTGCCATCCTTCCCGGCAAGCGCCTTCGCCTCGGCAAAGGCCGGGTGCAATTGCACGAGGTAGTCGATCGCCGCGCCGGCGGCGGACTGTCCGCCTTCATTGAGCCATGCACCCGGAACCATGGCGGAATAATAAGGACCCCAGACACCCGGCACGAAGGCGGGTTCGGTGGTGGTGGTCATGGTGCAGGACGAGGTGCCGAAGACATAACCAAGGCATCGTGATGCATCACCACCGGCAGCCACCGTGCCGACACCGCCGGCATGGGCATCGATCAGGCCCGCGGCAACGGCGGTGCCCGCGACCAACCCCATGGCCCTTGCGGCATCTTGCGTCAGGCCTGCACCGAGCGCGGTACCGGGATGCACGACGCTTTCACCGATGCGGCGAAAGCCCTGCTCGGCCAGATCGCCAAGCCCGATCTTGGTGAAATACTCCGCATCCCAGCGGTTTTCATGGGCGAGATAGGTCCATTTGCAGGTGACCGTGCAGGCGGAGCGATCAAGCGCGCCGGAAGCCTTCCAGGTCAGAAAATCCGTCAGGTCGAAGAAGTGCTCGGCACGGGCATAAACATCCGGTCGGTTTTCACGAAGCCACAAAAGCTTCGGAGTCTGCATTTCGGGAGAGATGCGGCCGCCGACATATTTCAGGACGGCATGCTCTCCAGAATTGATGCGCTCCGCCTGTTCAACGGCGCGGTGATCCATCCAGACGATGATATCGCGTTCGGGATGATCGGCAGCGCCGACCGGCAGGGTCTCGTCATCAGGTCCACGCACGACAAGTGAACAGGTGGCGTCGAAACCGATGCCGGCAACCTCGGCCGGATCGATGCCGGCGCGGGAAACGCTTTCGCGCACGCTGTCGCAGACGGCCTGCCACACTTCTGCGCTCGATTGTTCGGCAATGCCGCCATCCTCGCGATGCATGCTGATCGGGCGCTTGGCGGTGGCGAGAAGCTTGCCCGCGACATCGAAGACACCGGCCCGCGCCGAGCCGGTCCCGACATCGACGCCAACAAAATAGGAAGCCATTTGCGATACTCCTCGGAGCGGATCATCCGGTGCTTGAACAGGTTGAAGCGGCGGGACCGTTTCCGGTCTTTCCGCCGCTCCAGAGATTTTTAAACGCGGTCGAAGTTGGTCGGCAAGACCAGCATGTCGCGGATGGTGACGGTACGCTTGCGCGTAAGCATGTAAACGACGGCATCGGCCACTTCGCTCGCATCGATGAGGCTGCCGGATTCCTTGGCCTTGCGAAGGTTTTCCTCCGGCCAGTCGGCCAGAAGTGCCGAGACGACCGGGCCGGGAGAGACCTGCGCGACGCGCACGCCGTGCGGGATCATTTGGCGGCGCATGCCCTGCACGAAGCTGGTGATCGCCCATTTCGAGCCCGAATAGACCGGCTCCCAATAGGTCGGGAAGTGGCCGGCGATCGAGCAGGTGACAACGATATCACCGGTCTTGCGCTCCGACATGTGCGGCACGACGGCATGAACATTCTTCATGACGGCATTGACGTTGAGGTTCAGCATCTTGTCGATGGCTTCGGGCGTCGTCTCGGTAAGATCGCCGCCGATATAGGTGCCGGCGTTGCAATAGAGAATGTCGATATGGTCGACCTTCTTAAGGATTTCCGGGATCATCGCATTGCAGCTGTCGGCGTCCAGCAGGTTCGTCACCTGCGGGATGGCGCGGTCGCCGAGCTTGGCGGCCAGATCATTCAAGGCTTTCTCGTTCCAGTCGACCATGACCACGGTTGCGCCCTGTTCCAAGAGCGCTTCCGTTGTGGCAAGCCCGATGCCGGATGCGGCGCCGGTGATGACCGCGATCTTGCCTTGCAGCGATTCAGACATTTAATTCTCCTGCGTTTATGAAGATGTTTCCGGGCCGGCTCAGCGCCATTCGCGCCCGATATAGATGGCCAGCAGAATGATGCCGCCTTTGATGACATCCTGCAGATAGGGGTTGATGCCCATCAGGTTGAGGCCGTTATTGAGGATGCCGAGCAGCACCGCGCCGATGAGCGTGCCGAGGATGAGACCCCTGCCGCCGGCAATCGCCGTACCGCCGAGAACGACGGCCGCAATGGCATCAAGTTCGAAGCCGACGCCGGCATTGGGCTGACCGCTCATCAGGCGGCCGGTCAGAATGAGGGCGGCGAAAGCTGCCGTGATGCCCGAGATGCCGTAGACCGCGAGCTTGACGCGCTGGGTCTTCACGCCCGAAAGACGCGCCGCCAGCTCGTTCCCGCCAAGTGCGTAGACGTGGCGACCAAAAGCCGTGCGCTGCAACAGCACCCAGGCGATGGCGTAAATCACCACCATGATGACGACAGGTACGGGAACGACGCCGATACGGCCGACGCCGAACCAGGAAATCCAGCTCGGAATGCCGCTGACCGGGTAACCGCCGGAATAGATGAGACCGAGACCGCGCGCCATGCCCATGGTGGCGAGCGTCACGATGATGGCGGGCATCTTGCCCCAGGCAACGAGCGCCCCGTTGAAGATGCCGATGCCGAGACCGATGAACAGGCCGGCCGGCAAAGCAACCGCGGGCGACAGGCCGGTATTCACCATCAGGCCGGCCGACAGCGTGCCGATAAGCGCCATGACCGCGCCGACCGACAGGTCAATGCCGCCGGTGAGGATGACGAAGGTCATGCCGACGGCGAGAATGCCAACGACGGACACCTGCCGCAGCACGTTCATGATGTTGTTGAGGCTGAAGAAATTGTCGCTCGCGAGCCCCATGAGGATGGATACGACAATCAGACCCGCCAGCGGCAGGGTAAGCGGCGAGCGCAGCATGGCACTGAGACTGAAACCGCCCGTTTTCACGGCGGTGCCGGTGTTTGCATCAAGCGACATGTTCAACTCTCCCGGTGGTGGCGTTTGTCATTATTGTTTCTGAATTGATGTCTTCACCTTCGACCGTGGCGACGATGCCGCCGGAACGGAAGACGCAGACCCTGTCGGACATTCCGATCACTTCCGGCAACTCCGAAGAGATCATGATGATCGAATGGCCCCTGGCGGCGAACTCGCGCATCAACGCGTAGATTTCCGCCTTTGCGCCGACATCGATGCCCCGTGTCGGCTCGTCGAAGATCAGCACGCGCATGTCATGGTTCAGCCAGCGGGCGATGACGATCTTCTGCTGGTTGCCGCCCGATAGCGTGTCAACGCGGGCATAGGGCCCCTGCGCCTTGACCTGCACCTGCGCCATGGCCTTCGTCGTGTGCTCCAGTTCCTTCTTGAGGTCGAGGAACCAGTGGGCCTTACGGTATTTGCGATAATTGTTCAGCGAAATATTCTGCAGGATCGAGAAGCTGGTGATCAGCCCCTCCTCCTTGCGGCTTTCCGGGAGCAGGCCGATGCCGCGCATCAACGCATCATCGGGGCCCGATAAACGGGTATCCACGCCATCGAGCTTGATCTTGCGGCGCGAGGCGGAATGCGCGCCGAGCATGGCCAGCACCGTTTCCGTGCGGCCCGAGCCGACGAGCCCGGCAAAGCCGAGGATTTCACCCTTGCGCAGCGCAAAGCGCGAGACAGGGCCGCCCTTTTTCAATTGCAGCTCTTCCACTTCGATCACCTTTGCGGCGGAAGGATCGAGCTGCGGCTTTGGCGGGAAGCTGGCTTCAATGCGCCGGCCGACCATCATCTCCACCAGACGGTCGTTATCGACCTCCGACGTCAGGCAGGAGCCGATCAACTCGCCATCGCGAAGGACGGTGATGCGGTCGCAGATCTCGAATATTTCCTCGAGATGATGCGAAATGAAGATGATCGCCACACCCTGACGTCGCAACTCGCGCATGACCTTGAACAGATGTTCTGTCTCGGACGGCGTAAGCGTCGCTGTCGGCTCGTCGAGCACGAGAATGCGGGCATCGAGCGACAGCGCCTTGGCGATTTCGACGAATTGCTGCTGGGCAACCGAAAGGCGATGCACCGGCACGTCGAGCGGCACATCCACGGCCAGCCGGCCCATGATCTCGGCCGCGCGCTTGCGCATCGCGCCCTTGTTCAAAAGGCGCAGCGGCCCGCGGATTTCGCGGGCAAGAAACATGTTTTCAACGGCATTGAGATAGGGGATCAGGCTGAATTCCTGAAACACGATGCCGACGCCAGCGGCAATCGCCTCATCGTAATTGGCGAAGCGGCGATCCTTGCCGTCAATGCGGATCGTTCCCTCAGAGGGCTGCAGAATGCCGCACAGGATCTTCATCAAAGTCGACTTGCCGGCACCGTTTTCGCCCAGAAGCGCATGCACCTCGCCGGCGCGCGCCTCAAGGTCGACGCCGCGCAGGACTTCGATCTTGCCAAAGCTTTTTCTTATTCCATTCAGTTCCAGCATTTCACCCTCCTCAATGGTCGGGACTTAACCCCGCCCCCACACAAGGTGGGGACGGGACTGGGAGGAGATCTTACCAGCTGAACTCGCCGGCGTTTTTGCTGTCGACAACCATGACGTCGATCGGGACTTCCTTCGGCACGACGCGTGCGCCCCACTTCTGGGCAAGCGCCATGGCAAGACCGACACGCACCTGGTCACGCGGGAACTGCGCGGTGGTCTCGATGAAAGGACCACCATCGGCAATCGCCTTCACTGCTTCCGGAGCGCCGTCCACCGAGGTCAGCTTGATATCCTTGCCGGAACCCTGGATCGCAGCGAGTGCACCCATCGCGCCGCCGTCGTTGACCGAGAAGATGCCGGCGAGGTTCGGACGCGACTGGATCATGTTTTCAACGACACCGAGAGCGACGGAGCGGTCCTGGCGGCCGTTCTGCGTGTCAACGAGCTTGATCTCAGGGAATTCCGCGAGAGCCGCCTTGCAACCTTCGACGCGTTGCAGGATAGGAACGACCGGGATGCCGTCGAGGATAGCAACCTCGCCCTTGCCGCCAAGTGCATCGCCGAGATATTTGCACGACTGGTAACCTGCGTCGCGGTTCTTCGAACCGACGAAGGTGTCGACCGGGCCGTTGGCATTGGCGTCGACCGCAACGACAGTCACGCCGGCAGCCTTGGCGGCGTGAACGGCGGCTTCGATGCCGGCGCTGTCGGTCGGGTTGAGGAGCAGGATGTCGATCTTCTGCTGAAGCATGTCTTCAACGTCGGAAATCTGCTTTGCCACATCGTGGCCGGCGTCGGTGACGATGACGTCAGCGCCGATACTTGCGGCGGCTTCCTTCAGCGCTTCCTGCATCGATACGAAATAGGGGTTGTTCAGTTCCTGGAAGGTCATGCCGATCTTCAGCTTTTCCTGCGCCAGCGCCGGAGCGGCCATCATTGCAATTGCGGCTGTCGCCATCAGAAACTTGGATTTCATTTTCATCTCACTTTTCCTCCCGTTTGGAAAGTTGGGGCAACAGGTGCCCGTTTCCGGACAGCCCTCTGCCCGAATTCTAAAAAATCGGCGATGTGTCGCTGGTTTACTCCGCCATGACCGCTGCCTTCTGGGCTGCGAATACGGTTCGGAACCTCGACGGCGACATTCCCTTCAGTTTCAGGAAATGCCGGTTAAAATTCGAAAGGTTGGAAAAGCCCACATCGTAGCAGACCTCCGCCACCTTCACGTCCTGATCCGCGAGCAGCATCTGGCAGGCGAGATCAATGCGCAGTTGATTGCGATACCGCACCAGCGTCGTGCCCGTATGGCGCTTGAAGGCGCGGGAAAAGGCGCTCGGGCTCTGGCCCACCATGTCGGCGAGATCGATCTCCTCGACCTGTTCGGTTAGGTGCTGGCGCAGATGCGACAAAGCGCGGTTGATGCCGCTATCGCCAATGCCGGTCAGATCAAGCTCATAACTCAGGCTTGCAAGCACTTCTGAAGACGGCGCATTGACCAGCAGGTCGAGAATTTCCCAGAAAAGCGCGAGCCGCGTCAGCCCCTGCGCCTCGATCAACCGCAGGATCAGCGGGCGAACCCGGTCACTCGTCTCATCGTCGAAGAGTATGCCACGGCGGCTGCGATCCAGCAGTGCACGCACCACGTCCATTTCAGACATGGAGGCGCAGGCATCTTCGATAAAGCTCTCCGGAAACTGGATCACGAGGGAACGAGTCGGCACGATTTCGTCCGGCTCGATCTCGCTGATCCAGTTCTGGGGGAGATTGGGGCCGGTCATAATGAGCTGACCGGGGCCGAAGCGACCGACGAAATCACCGATATAGAACGTGCCTGACGTGGCGACGACCAGATGGATTTCGTATTCGGGATGGTAATGCCAGCGCACGGTGCGGAACGGATAGCCATGCCGCCAGGCAGCGAAGGATTCGCCCTTGCGGATGTGCACCAGTTCCAGATCGGGCTGCATCATGGTTCCTCCCATCAGTCACGTCCGCCGCATTTGCGGAACAGAGCCATTTCCTCTTTATGGCTCGTCCCAGGCGTTGATGAGGAGCATATGGCGTGCGGCCTCTGTGCTTCCACATCACGCCGAAGAAATTGCCGATACTTTTTTGACTCTTTTTTGTCGGGAAATGAATAGTCGCCCGATGGGGCTGACCAAAAACGCGGCGATGTCACCGAATTTTCCGCTCAATTTGGCGTGATGCGCTCAAACAATGCGCAACCGGAAGCAATATCCGGTGAAATCTTGACGTGTGGCCTGCCTCCTGCCGGCAGGCCATACTCATACTTTTCCGCAACATATCTGCCGCTCAATCATCAGCGGCAGGCTTCGTCCTTTATTGCGGCATCACGATCTGCAGTTTCACGTCCGTTTCCCGTGCTTCGACTGCACGGTCGAAACCGGCAATGCTGTCTTCGAACGGAATGGTCGCGGAAATCAGCGGCTTCAGATTGACCTTGCCGGATGCGATGAGCGCAACCGCGCGGTCATAGACATTGGCGTAACGGAATACCGTTTCCACCCGCAGCTCCTTGGCCTGAAGGCCGACAATATCGACCGGAACCGGATCAACCGGCATGCCAACGAGCACGATGGCACCGCCCGGCCGCGCCAGCTTCGCCATGCCAAGCACGGCGGGTGCCGCGCCTGAGCATTCAAAAACGACGTCGCAGCCCCAGCCATCAGTAGCGGCTGCCACGGCGTCGGCAAGATTACGCTCGCGAATGTTGACAGTCTCGATACCGTCATAAGACGCGATAATGTCGAGCTTCGGCTGGGCGAGATCGGCAACGATAACCTTGGCGCAACCGCCGGCCAGAGCTGCCAAGGCAACCATCATGCCGATCGGACCGGCGCCGGTGACAACGGCAATATCACCGGGCTGGATGCGCGCCCGAAGTGCCGCCTGCATGCCGATGGCGAAGGGCTCGACCATCGCCCCTTCGGCAAAGGAGACATTGTCCGGCAATCTGTAGGTGAAGGCAGCGGGGTGAACGACTTCCGGCGTCAGGCAGCCATGGATCGGCGGCGTCGCCCAGAAGCGGACAGCCGGATCGACATTATAGATGCCGAGTTTCGAAGCGCGCGACGTGGCATCGGGAATACCCGGCTCCATGCAGACGCGATCGCCCGCCTTCAGGTGGGTGACTTCGGAACCGGTTTCGATCACCGTTCCCGAAGCCTCGTGTCCGAGCACCATCGGCGCATTGACGACGAAATGGCCGATCTTGCCATGGGTATAATAATGAACGTCCGAGCCGCAGATGCCGACCGTGTGGGTGCGGATGCGCACATCCTTCGGTCCGAGTTCACCGGACCCGGCTCCACCGGGAATATCAAAATCCCTGAGCGAGAGCTTGCCTTTTTCTTCCAGCACCAGTGCCTTCATCTCATCCTCCGTGGTTTGCGATACGCCTGGCAGCGAATTCAATGAGCGTGATGGCGTGCAACGTCGGCAAAAGTAAACAGAAATCCACCGGATCGTCCGGTTTTTCTTCGCCAGGGAAAAACTGTATCGAGACGCCCGCTATTTCTCATCACTGGCAGGATGTCACGGCCTTTCGGAAGCGGGACAGAGGGCATGATTCGTCTGCCGATACGGAGCGCCTTCCATCCCCGCGGGGCTTGCGGGCCGAGCCTCCCTAAAGCTTCTCGCCCGGCAATCGGCTCGCCTGTTTCACCCAGTCGGCGAACTGCACTTCATCGAAATTGCCCTCCTGGATATCGAGGTAACGAACCCTGGGATGCTTCGACGTGCCGGGCGGCAGGGGCTGCAAGGATGCGCCGTTGAGGAAGGTGACTTTGATATATCTGGTAAAACAGTGAAGGCTGAGAAACCAGACGTCGTCTTCCATGCCGTAAAAGGGCGAATTCCACTTCACTGCCTTGCGCACGCCCGGCACCAAGCTTTCGATCAACGCGTCGATACGGGCTCCGGCCGGGCTTTTCCAACCCGGCATCGCGGCGATATAAGCCTGCACCGGCGCATCACCATATCCCTTGGCAATCTGCGGATTGCCGCCCGAAAGAAGTTTCGGTTCGGCGGCGGACGGCTTGGTCTCAGCTATTTCGGCAGCTTTACCCGGCTTCTTTTCAGCCATCGCGGTTCCCTCCTGTTCTTTGGCGGCCTCCTGCCGCTTTCCAAAGCCCCGGTACGAACCTGCCATAAAAAGCGAACGCAGTAAAAAAACTATATTTTATCGGCCCTGCCCTGTCCTGCCCTCGGAGCCGCATTTATCCAGGAAACGCGATCTGCCGGCATGGTACGGTGCGCCAGTCACCCGGCTGGCCCACCGTTAAAGCTGAAAAAAGCTGGGCCTGTTTTAGCCTATACGTTGTCTCAGGCGCGCAGGGCAGCGGCTGGAGACTGGCGATAGGCGAGCAGCGCCGGTATGGCGGCGAGTATGGCGGCAAAGCCTAGCAGGAAGAGCGCAAGACGCAGATCCTCCCCGGTGAAGCCCACCGGCAGGATCACGCCGCTTTTTGCCGTGAAGAGCTGCGCGCCGAGATGGGCCGCGCCCAATCCCAGCAGAAAACCGATGCCGACACCGAGTGCCACCAGAAAGAAAAGCTCCAGCCAGACGATGGCGAAAACCGAGCCGCGCGGCGCGCCGAATGCGCGCAATGCGCCGATCTGCCGACGCCGTTGCCCGACATGGATCACCGTGACCAGCATCAGCGCCGCCGCCACCAACCCCTGCGAACCGGCGGCGACCGCGCCCAGCACCATCTTGGCGTCGCCCAGCGTTGCATAGAGGCCGGTCAGCACCTCACCCGGAAACACACCGAGCGTATTGCCGCTGCGATATTCCTGTCGCAGGCGATAGGCATCGGCAATCGTTTTCGGCTTGACGAGAATGGCCGGCAGGCCGGGCAGGCCATCGCCAAAATTTTCGACGATCGGGGCATCGGGATCGATACCGCCATGATGATCGGACTCCATATGCGCCGACGTGGCCGGGCCGAGGGCCAGGGCATGCTTTTGCACCTGCGAGGCCGCAAGCTGAACGGAAGCTTCGGCCTGGCCGCCCCCGTCTTCGGCATGGGTGTCACCGTCCTCGTGGTGCTCCCCATTTTCATCGGCGTGATCGTGCCCCTCCCCGTGCTGATGCTCGTCGGCATGCGCATCCGCATCGCCCACGCCATGCCCTTCCTCGTGGTCGTGCCCATGGTGCTCACCGAGGCCATGGACATGCCAGACGGCCTGGATCGGCACCAGGATGGCGCGATCCCAGGGCGTACCGGTCGGCTGCAACTTGCCGACAACCTTATAGGCGATCTCGGTATGGGTATGGCCGCCGGTTTCGGCGGTGCCATGCATCGGCTTGATCTCCGCGCCGACGGACAGATTAACGGCAGCGCCAAGGACGGCTTCGCCTTCCAGCGCGAAGATTTTGCCCTCGGCAAAACCGGGCGTCGTATTGCTGACGAGGCTCGTCGTCGTACCGACGATGGGGTAACCGGCGAAGGAATCGCCAAACCCGACCGGGGCAGCCCAGGCAACGCGCGGATCGGCGGCAAGTCTGGTGAGGACGGCGCCATCCACAAGTGGCAGGGGCGCTGCCTGGAGGAAGATGGATGAGAGAACCAGCTGGGTTTCGCTGCCGGCCGCGCCGATGACGAGATCGAACTTATCGGCGGCACGTGCACTGCCGAGACGCAGCGACCGTTCCTGCAGCGTGACCGCTACGCCGAGCGCCGTGGCCAGCGCAACGAGCAGAACCACAACGGCCCCGCCCAGCCAAAGGCGGCGCAGGTCGGCGAGGATGAAGCCGATCATGCCGCGATCTCCTTGCGTTCGCTATCGGCGACGATACGCCCGCCACTGAGGGTCAGACGCCGGTCGAGACGGCCGATCAGATGCTGGTCGTGGCTGGCGACAATCAGCGTGCTGCCAGTGCTGGCGGCGACGGATAAAAGCAGGTCGCCGACAGCCTCGCCGCTTTCGAGATCGAGGCTTGCGGTCGGTTCGTCGGCGATGATGACGCCGGGGCTGCGCAGCAGTGCACGGGCAATGGCGACACGCTGCATTTCACCCCGCGACATGGTCTCGACATGCTGCTCCGGCCGTTTGAGGCCAACGGTCGCAAACAGGGATTGGGCGCGTTTCATGAGGTCCGCATCCGCCACACGCGACAGGCGGGCGGGCAGCAGGATATTATCCAGAGCGGACAGACCGGGGAAAAGATGAAATTCCTGCATGACGAGGCCGATATTGGCGGCCCGCCAGCGGTCACGGCGCCCCTCCGACAAGTCAGCGATATTCTGCTCGCCCCAGACGACGCGGCCGGCCTGCACGCGCTCGAGACCGGCGATGATGTTGATAAGAGTACTCTTTCCCGAGCCGGAGCCGCCCGTCAGCGCAACACGGCTGCCGGTGGCGATGTGCAGATGGTCGAGAACGAGAACCGGCGCCGCAAGCCCGGGAAAGGACACGGCGAGATGATCTATCTTCAGGGACAGCATGGTCTCAAACCGTCGCGTATTCTGCCTGGCGAATGCGCAGCAGGCTGACGAATCCGGTCTCGGGATCGGTCCACGAGCCCGTTTCCAGCGTGCCGCGCACTTCGATCGTCTGGCTGGGCTGGGTAAAGGTCTGTTTTTCACCGAGGTAAACAACGACGATATTGTCCGGCCAGTCCGCATCCGTGGAGCAGAACGGGCAGATCGACATGGGTATTTCAGTCAGCACGAAAAACTGCGCTTCGGCCTTCAGCGGCGGCGCCATGAAACCGCGCATGGCGATTTCCTTGCCGTTCAGCTGTTTGACCTTTTCGGAAAATTCCAGTCCGAGGACGCTGACCTTGCCGTAGAGTTCGTCAAAGGTGAGGTCGCTTGTCGCCTGCGCGCGCGTGCCGGCGGCCAGCAGCGGCAGGCCGGCAATGAGACCCAATGTCTGGCGGCGGTTGAACCGCGCCTGATCAGGCTTGCCCATGACCATTCTCCTTTTTGAAAGGTCTTTCATCACCAGCCGCGTGGACCGGCAATGCAAGACCGGAAGTGACGGCAAGGGCACGCCATGGCGGCACGCCCTTGCCCGGTTCAGATCTTAGTTGGTCTGCTTTGCGCCGAGTGCGAAGGCTTCAGCGAGACCCCTGTAAACGTCACTCTGTTCCATATAGCCGCGGAAACCTTCAGCGCCGGGGCCTTCGGCCTGCAGCACGACGTCATCCACCGCATGGACGCCGCTATCCGAGCTTTTCGGAATGATGCCGGATACGAAGACAGCACCGGGAACGTCCTTGTACTGCTCGTTGGCGACATATTCCTTCTTCTCGTTCTGCACGGCCGGCGTGAACGGGCCGTCAAGCTTCGGACGGAAGGTTTCGTAGTGGTCCGGGCCGTTATTGGCGTTCAGGAACAGGCGACGCGAAACGTCGACCCTGTCCGGATAACCGTCACCGTTCTTGTCTTCGTAGTTCGGGAAGCCGGCTTCGGCATAGGTGCCGACCTTTTCCCGCATTTCGGTGCCCGGCTTGTCGTCATCAACGGTGCCGATGATGGAAACGCCATGCGTATGGTCACCGGTGACGATGATCAGCGTATCGGGGTTCTTCGCTGCAAATTCACGGGCAATGCCGATGGTCTTGTCGAATTCGATCGTGTCGACGACGGCGCGATCCCAGTCCAGCGGATGGGACATCTTGTCGACATTGGCGGCTTCAACCATCAGGAAGAAACCCTCCGGGTTCTTCGACAGATTGTCGAGCGCAACCTTGGTCATTTCGACGAGGCCCGGCTGGTCCGGGAACTTGGCCGTGGTGCCCTTTTTCAGGAACTCGCGGTCGAGCGCGGTATCCATGTTGCCGGTGTGGAACAGGCCGAGAATCTTGCCGGTATTGGTGCCGGCAGCCGTTGCGAGTTCGGCCTTGCTGGTCGCGAGCGTATAGCCAGCTTCCTTGAACAGGGCGATATAGTCCTTGTCGTCCTTGCGCTTGGAGCCGGCCGTGGCCTGCGGCAGGAAGTAGGCGGAACCGCCGCCAAGAAGCACATCCGGCTTCACATCGAACAGCATGCCATTGATTTCGGCCTTGTCGCCACGCTTGCGGGTGTGGGAAACGACGGCAGCCGGGGTCGCATCCTGCACTTCGGCGGTGGAGATGATGCCGATCGACTTCTTCGTCTGGCGGCGCAGGGCTTCGGCCAAGGTTTCCACCTTCGGATCGTCAAGCGAGGCCGGGGTGCGGTCGGCATAAACGCCGATGGCGTTCACGGCGGTCTTATGACCGGTCATGTAAGCCGACATGGTGTTGGCGCTGTCGGTGGCGACGGCATCGGTGGCGGAGGTGCCGATGAAGGCGACCGGCGGCACGTCATCCATGTTGAGACGGCCATTGGCCTTACCCTCGGTCATGCCCTTGGACATGATGCGGGCGGCCGTGCGATGGGCGACGGAAAGGCCGTCGGCGATCAGGAAGATGACGTTCTTGGCCTTTGCCTGGGCAGGCGTGCCATAAACGGTCCAGGTGACATTCTTGGTTTCGGCACCGGCCGAAACCTCGACCTTGTAGTCACCGGCATTGGCGATCGAAACGCCGCGCAGGATGACGGCCGAACCGAGCACCTTGTCCTTGTTCTTTTCCTCGGCGACGAATTCCGCGTCCTTGCCGAGAGCGGCCTTGTAGTCCTGGCCATTGACGGTGATCTTGACGTCTTCCGGCTTTACGACGGAAGCGAACTCGACTTTGAAATCGAACGGCGAACCGGTCAGGATCGTAGCACGATCAAGCGGATAAACCTCGGCAGCCTGAACGGCGCCGGCAAGAACGGTCGTGGCGACCAAAGCAGCAACGATTTTGCGCATATTCCCCTCTCGAGACGTGTGAAAACCACACCCCCTCCTAGACCCGCCACATGACAGTTGCATGACTTGCAACCCACCATATCGGGCGTTGCGGGAAATTCGCAGAGCCTTGTAAGGCTGCGGCTCAGTCTTTCTTGATCCGCAAGCCTTCCAGAAAAGTCCGGAAACTGTCCACAGCCCGTTTCGAGGTCGTCTCCGGGTCGTCGGAATTCGCGATCCATTGGGCGGCACTGCTGCTCGCCGCATTGATGAAACGGGCGCATGCCTCCGGATCGATATCGCCGATGGTGCCCTCTTCCTTCAGCGCGCTGAGGCTGCGCGCAACGGCTGAGATACAGCCATTGGCATTTGGCCAGCGGGATGGATCGCCGAGAACCGCCGGCCCATCGCGAAACATGATCCGCTGGATTTCGGGTTCCAGAGCCATGCGCACGTAACCGAGATTTTCCTCGACAAAACCCTGCCACCGGGTCTCGGCCCTTGAGGAGATGTCACAGAGCCTTTTCGTCATCTCCGCGTCGATTTCGGCCACAACGGCCATCAGCAGACCCTTTTTATCGCGAAAATGATGATAGAGCGCGCCGCGGGTGAGACCTGCCCCGGCGGTGAAGTCGTCCATCGATGCTTCCGCGTAACCGATGCTGCCAAAGGCCTCACGGCCGGCAGTCAGAAGCTTCGCCCGCGTCTCGGCAATCATTTCACTGCGAGGTTTACGCAATTTTTTCTCCAATCTTCGCATACGACGCGTATATTAGTTGACATACGCTCCGTATGCAATTATCTCATTCACATACGCCACGTATGTATGTGGTGGACACCCTCTGAACAAGGTGCATCCCGATGTCTAATCCATACAGAGAAATTTTCCGCGCTCCAGGTGCAAAAGGCTTTTCCGCCGCCGGCTTCTTCGCCCGCCTTCCCATCGCCATGGCCCCGATCGGCATCGTCGCCATGCTGTCGCAGACCCATGGGGAATATTGGCTGGCCGGCGCCGTCTCCGCCACCTTCGCCTTGACCAACGCCGCGGCATCGCCGCAAATCTCCCGGCTGGTGGATCGCAAGGGGCAGAGCCGCATCCTCATCCCTGCCACCATCGTCTCGGTCATCGCCTTCGCGGCGCTGATTATCGCGACACATCAGAGGTGGCCGGCCTGGACGCTCTTCCTTTCGGCCTTCCTCGCCGCCGCCATGCCCAGCATTCCCGCCATGATGCGCGCACGCTGGACGGAAATCTTCCGCGACCGGCCGGAACTCAACACGGCTTTCGCCTTTGAATCCGCCGCCGACGAACTTGTCTATATCGCCGGCGCCTCGCTTTCCGTCGGCCTTGCGGTTTCCCTCTTTCCGGAGGCCGGCATGATGATCAGCACCGCCTTCCTGGCGCTCGGCACCTTTGCCTTCCTGCTGCAACGTTCGACCGAACCGAAGGTGCGGCCGGTTGAAAACGGACACCGGCAGCGTTCGGCCATCTCCCTGCGCCCGGTCCAGATCATCACGCTCGCCCTGATCTTTGTCGGCTCGACTTTCGCCACGGCCGAAGTAAGCGCCGTCGCGATTACCAAACAACTCGGTCAGCCGGAATCCGCAAGCCTCGTCATCGGCGTTTATGCCATCGGTTCCTTCGTGGTCGGCCTCATTCTCGGCGCGATCAACCCGAAAATGCCATTGCAACGCCAACTGCTGATCGCCGTCAGCGTGCTTGCACTCACCACGCTGCCGCTCCTCGTCGCCAATACCAGCGTCGCACTGCTCGCCTTTGCCGTCTTCCTCAGCGGCATTGCCATCTCGCCGATCTTCATCACCTCATTCGGCCTGATCGAGCGCCGCGTGCCGGAATCGATGCTGACGGAGGGTGTCACCTGGGTCATGACCGGCATCGGTATCGGCATGGCGTTCGGTGCCTTCGTCTCCGGCTGGGTGATCGACAATTTCGGCCCCAACAATGGCTTCTGGGTGTCGGTCGTCGCGAGCCTCTCGACAGTCACCATCATCGGTCTCGGTCAGCGCAGCCTTTCCGGCGACCGCGAGCGCGCCGACACTGCGGCCGCAGCGCAGCCCGCCGAATAACAGCCGTTAATCGCTGGCGGTCACGTCAGCCCATGCGCTCGGAGACATGTTCTCCGGGCGATGCGGGGAAGACGACCGTCTTGTTTCCGTTCAGGAAGACCCGGTGGTGAATATGGGCGTGGATGGCGCGGGCCAGAACCTGGCTTTCCACGTCCCGCCCCAGGCTCACATAATCCATCGCGCTCTGGGCGTGGGTCACGCGGATCGTATCCTGCTCGATGATCGGCCCTTCATCGAGATCGGCGGTGACGTAATGAGCGGTCGCCCCGATCAGCCGTACGCCACGTTCATAGGCCTGCTTATAGGGATTTGCACCCTTGAAAGACGGCAGGAAGGAATGGTGGATGTTGATGATGCGGCCCGACATTTCCTGACACAGACGGTCCGACAGGACCTGCATGTAGCGCGCAAGCACGACGAGTTCCGCCCCGTTATCCTGCACCACCTGCAGGATCGCCGCCTCGGCCTCGGGCTTCGTTTCCGGCGTCACGCGGATGTGGTGAAAGGGAATATCCTCATTCACCACCTGCTTCTGGTAATCGAGGTGATTGGAGATCACCGCCACGATCTCGACCGGCAACGCGCCGATGCGGGAGCGATAAAGCAGATCGTTCAGGCAATGGCCGAAGCGCGAGACCATGATCACGACCTTCGTCTTTCGCGAAAGGTCGTGAATGTCATATTCCATATCGAAATCGGCCGCGACGGGACCAAACCCGTCAAGCAGCGCATCACGGCCCGCCCCCTGCTCGGAAACGAAGCTCAACCGCATGAAGAAGCGGCCCGTCTCCTGGTCTGTGAATTGCGAACTGTCGTTGATGTTGCAGCCGGACCGGGCAAGATAACCGGATACGGCGGCGACGATGCCGCTACGCGCCGGGCACGCGACTTTCATGATATAGGTGGTCATCCTGCTCCCCCTTGATGGATCAGCACTCGGGCAGATTGACGGCGATGCCGCCCTGCGAGGTTTCCTTGTATTTCACATGCATGTCGCGGCCGGTCTCGCGCATCACGGTGATGCAATTGTCGAGCGGCATGAAATGGGTGCCGTCGCCGCGCAGCGAAAGGCTGGCCGCAGAGACGGCCTTGATCGCACCGAGCGCGTTGCGTTCGATGCAGGGAACCTGAACCAGCCCCGCCGCCGGATCACAGGTCATGCCGAGATGATGCTCCAGCGCGATTTCGGCGGCATTTTCCACCTGCGCGTTGCTGCCGCCTAAAACCGCGCAAAGCCCGGCCGCCGCCATGGCCGCCGCCGAACCCACCTCGCCCTGGCAGCCAACTTCCGCCCCCGAGATCGAGGCATTGTGCTTGATGAGACCGCCGATGGCCGCCGCCACAAGCAGAAGATCGCGAATGCCTTCCCGGTGTGCACCAACGCAATGGTCGAGATAATAGCGTGCCACCGCCGGCACCACGCCCGCCGCGCCATTGGTGGGGGAGGTGACCACGCGGCCACCGGCGGCGTTTTCCTCATTCACCGCCATGGCGTAGACGCTCATCCAGTCATTGGCCTGATGCGGCTGGGTAAGATTGAGCCCGCGTTCCGATTGCAATTGCGCGTGGATCGCCTTGGCCCGGCGTCTCACCTTCAGTCCGCCGGGCAAAATGCCCTCCTGCGTCAAGCCGCGCTCGATGCAGCTTTCCATGACCTCCCAGACGCGGTCCAGCCGCGCATTCAGTTCCGATCCGTAGACAACCTCCTCATTCGCCCGCTTCATCTGGGCGATGGTCTTGCCGGATGCGCGGCCCATGCGCAGCATTTCCGCCGCCGTGCTGAAGGGATAAGGCACCGGATGCTGCTTGCCGGCACCCGCTCCCCCGGCCGACCTTTGCAGCTCGGTTTCGGTGACGACGAAGCCGCCGCCGATCGAATAATAAACCTCCCGGTGATAGGTGTTCCCCTGGCGGTCGCAGGCGCTGAGGATCAGCCCGTTGGCATGGCCGGGAAGCGGCGGGCCATAATCGAAGACCAGATCCTTGTCCGGGTCGAACCGCAGCGCCGGCAGCCCCTCGGGCCGGACGAAACCGGTGCTGCGCACCTCCGCC
This sequence comes from Agrobacterium tumefaciens, assembly GCA_017744915.1. Lineage (GTDB taxonomy): Bacteria > Pseudomonadota > Alphaproteobacteria > Rhizobiales > Rhizobiaceae > Agrobacterium > Agrobacterium tumefaciens_I. The sequence continues at coordinate 477,871 of JAGIAH010000002.1, read as the reverse complement.
TCGATCTCTTCAACCCGGTCGGGATCGAGCGTATCCGGCTTCAAACCGCACAGGCCAAGGATGACGGCGCGATCCGTCGCATGGCCCTTGCCGGTGAAGGCGAGCGAACCGTGCAGGCTCGCCCGCAGACCGAACAGGTCTCCCGCCCCCGGGATCTTGTCACCGCCGCGCAGATCGTCAAGAAACCGCGCGGCCGCGACCATGGGCCCCATCGTATGAGAAGACGATGGGCCAATGCCGATCTTGAATATATCAAAGACCGACAGGAACATTTACGAACCGTAGATCGGGAAAGCGTCGCAAAGTGCAGCAACCTGCGCCCGCACCTCGGCCTCGACGGCGCTGTCGCCTTCGGCATTCACCGAAAGCGCATCGATGACGCGCAGGATCAGCGTGCCGATCTGCTCGAATTCGGCGACGCCGAAACCGCGCGTGGTGCCGGCGGAGCTGCCGAGCCGAATACCCGAGGTGACGAAGGGCTTTTCCGGATCATTTGGAATGGCATTCTTGTTGCAGGTGAGACCCGCCCGCTCCAGGGCAATTTCGGCAATCTTGCCGGTCACGCCTTTCGGGCGCAGATCGACCAGCACCATATGGCTGTCGGTTCCGCCCGAGACGATGCCGAGACCACCTTCCGTCAGCACTTTCGCCAGTGCCTGAGCATTGGCGATGACCTGACCGGCGTAATCGGAAAATTCCGGGCGCAGCGCCTCGCCGAAAGCCACGGCCTTCGCGGCGATGACATGCATCAGCGGGCCGCCCTGGTTGCCGGGGAAGACGGCCGAGTTCAGCTTCTTGGCGAGATCGGCATCATTGGTCAGGATCACGCCGCCGCGTGGGCCGCGCAGGGTCTTGTGGGTGGTCGAGGTGACGACATGGGCATGCGGCACCGGGTTCGGATATTTGCCGCCGGCGATCAGGCCGGCATAATGGGCCATGTCAACCATCAGATAGGCACCGACTTCATCGGCGATCTCACGGAAACCGGCAAAATCGATCTGGCGCGGATAGGCCGATGCGCCCGCCACGATCAGCTTCGGCTTCGTTTCCAGCGCCCGTGCGCGCACCTTTTCCATGTCGATCAGGTGCGTATCGGCATCGACCTCATAAGAAACGACGTCGAACCATTTGCCCGACATCGTGACCGGCGAACCGTGGGTCAGATGGCCGCCATGGGCAAGCGACATGCCCATGATCCGGTCGCCCGGCTGCAGCAGCGCCAGAAACACTGCCTGATTGGCCTGCGCGCCGGAATGCGGCTGCACATTGGCAAATTCCGCGCCGAAAAGCTGCTTCAGCCGGTCGATGGCGACCTGTTCGACCTTGTCGACGAATTCGCAGCCGCCGTAATAGCGCTTGCCGGGATAGCCTTCGGCATATTTGTTGGTCAGCACCGAGCCCTGTGCCGCCAGAACATCGGCGGAAACGATGTTTTCCGAGGCGATCAGCTCGATCTGCGTCTTCTGGCGATCGAGTTCCTCGGCGATGGCGTCGGCGATCACCGTGTCCGAGACGGTATTGTGTGACAGACGGTTGAGCATTGTTTTCTCCTCTGAGAATCAGGCGATGTCCGCCGCAAGTTCCTTGCAGCCGGTTTCAAGCAGATGGCCAAGATGCGATACGAAACTGTTCCAGATATCCATGCGGAAACGGTTTTCCGCATCGCGCCAGAGCACGACGCTGACGCCATCAAAAATCGTCCGGCGCCCCTCGCCCACCGCAATGGTGTCGATGTCGCGGGCGCAGCCAAGCGTCAGCAGTTCGGCGGCCTGCGGGCCTTCGATCAGAAGTGTCACCTCGCGTCCGGAAATATCGACGAGGCTATGCGGATGGCTCGCATAAACGCCCGCGCAGGCGGCGATCAGCCGGTCGATCTCGCCAACTGGAGTAAGGATGGTCCACTCATCGGGACCGAGCCGCAGCACCTCGGTTTCACCGGAAGCGGCGCGGGCACCGATGCGGTCGGGCAAGGTGAGACCAAGGGCGGCGTTGAGCGCCGCCAGATCGCCGCGTGCGCGCAGCGACAGCCGCGCCTGTGTCGGCAGAATGGTGACCCGGGCTGCTTTGCTCTCGGCCAGCGTGCCGGCAACGGGGGAGGAAACGCGCATGTTCATTGTCATCTCCGGGTCAGATTTTCAGGCGGGTGTTTTCAGGATCGACAAAGACCATCCCGGTGATTTTCGCTGCGATGGTGCGGTCGAGCATCGGAATATAGACGGTTTCGCCCATCCGCTCATGCCCGCCTTCGACGAGCGCCAGCGCGATCGGCTGGCCAACCGCATCCGAGTGATAGGAGGAGGTCACATGCCCCACCATTTTCATCGGGATCGGCTGTTTCGCATCGAAAACGATCTGTGCCCCCTCTTCCAGCTTCGAGCGGTCTTCGGTGAGAAGGCCGACGAGGTGGCGACGGTCCTTGGCGACCAGATCGGGGCGGGCAAGGCCGCGCTTGCCAACGAAATCGGGCTTGTTCTTGCCCACGGCCCAGCCCATCGCGGCGTCATAGGGCGTCACCGTGCCATCGGTATCCTGGCCGACGATGATGTAACCCTTCTCGGCACGCAGCACATGCATGGTTTCGGTGCCATAGGGCGTAATGCCATATTGCTGACCAGCCTCCCACAGGATTTCCCAGAGCTTGCGGCCGAGCGGCGCGGGCACATTGACCTCAAAACCGATCTCGCCGGTGAAGCTGACACGGAACAGCCGCGCCGGCATGCCGGCGACCGTGCACTCCACGCAGGACATATGCGGGAAGGCCTCTTCCGTCAGCTCGACGCCTTCAACGAGCGGTGCGAGCAGCTTTGCCGCATTCGGCCCGTTGAGCGCAATGGTCGACCATTGTTCGGTGGTCGAGGTCAGCCACACATTGAGATCGGGCCATTCGGTCTGGAGGTAATCCTCCATCATGTTCAGCACACGGGCTGCACCGCCCGTGGTGGTGGTGACGTGGAAACGATCCTCGGTCATGCGGCCGATGACGCCGTCATCGCGGATGAAGCCGTCATCGCCGAGCAACAGGCCATAACGGCAGCGGCCGGCTGCTAGCTTTGTCCAGGGATTGGTATACATGCGGTTCATGAACTCGACCGCATCCGGACCGACCACTTCGATCTTGCCGAGCGTCGAGGCGTCAAAAATGCCGACACTCTGGCGCACCGCGCGGCATTCGCGGCCAACCGCCGCATCCATGTCTTCGCCGGGCTTCGGGAAATACCAGGCACGACGCCATTGCCCGACCGGCTCATAAACCGCGCCATGGGCCTCGGCCCACGCGTCGATCTGCGTTTTGCGCGTCACCTCGAAATGTTCGCCGCGGTGATAGCCCGCAAAAGCGCCGAAGGTCGTCGGCGTATAAGGCGGGCGGAAGGTGGTGAGACCCACTTCCGGCTGGCGCTTGCCGAGTGCCTGTGCGGCGATGTTCAGGCCGTTGATGTTGGACATCTTGCCCTGATCGGTGGCCATGCCGTTGGTCGTATAACGCTTGACGTGCTCGATGGAGCGCATGCCTTCGCGCACGGCGAGCCTCAGATCCTTCGCGGTGACGTCGTTCTGGTAGTCGACGAAAGCCTTGGCCTTGCCGGCGTCGCGGTCGCTCGGCAGCTCCGTATGCGAGACACCAGTGCCGATGCGATCATGATCCACCGTATGGCTGGAAGCATTGGCAGCCTTGCCGAGTGCGGCGACGACTTCACGACCCCGCTCCGCGCCGTCCTTCAGCGCGGCCTCGATGCCCCAGAGCCCGCGTCCGGCGCCTGCAATCACGCAATCCTCGTTGGTCATGGCAGGCAGGAAGGTGGTCCGCTCATCGTCCCAGGCAAGCTTGCCCTGCGTGTGGGAAAAGAGATGCAGCGACGGCGTCCAGCCGCCCGACATCAGCACCGCGTCGCAGGCGATCTCCCGTCCCGCAGCGACTGTCGAACCATTCACCTGATTGACGCGGACAGACTTGGCACGCAGCCGCCCCGACGTCGCCGTGACCGTATGCGACAGCTTGACCGGAATGCCGAGCGCACGCGCCTCGTTCACCAGTTCTTCCCGCACCTTGGCGCGGGTATCGACAATCGCCTGAACGCGCGCGCCGGCACCGTGAAGATCAAACGCCGCATACCAGGCGCTGTCATGGCTCGTCACCACCACCGGGCGGTTGCCGACCTTGACGCCGTAACGGTTGAGATAGGTCTGGGCCGCTCCTGCGAGCATCACGCCCGGCCGGTCATTGCCGTGGAAGACCAGCGGCTTTTCCAGCGCGCCCTGCGCCAGCACCACCTGACGTGCCCGAACGCGCCACAGGCGTTCGCGCGGCGTATCCTTCGGTACGGTTTCAAGATGGTCGGTCAGCTTTTCGCAAAGGCCGATCATGTTCTGGTGGTAATAGGCAATCGCCGTCGTGCGGGTCATTACCTTGACGCCCTGATCCTTCAGGGCCTTCAATTCATCCACCAGCCAGGTCCAGGCGGGCTTGCCATCAATCTTCGCCTGCGGTTCCGACAGCAGCGTGCCGCCGGCTTCTGCATTTTCATCGACCAGCACGACCTTCAGACCATCGACCGCCGCCGCACGCGCGGCTGCGAGACCCGCAGGACCGGCGCCGACGATCAGCACATCGCAATGCAGGTTACGCGAAGCATAGGTGTCCGGGTCTTCCTCCTTGGGAGAAACGCCGAGACCCGCTGCCGCGCGGATGAAGGGCTCATAGACCTTGTTCCAGAAGCTCTTCGGCCACATGAAGGTCTTGTAGTAGAAGCCGGCCGAAAACAGCATATAGGCCATGTCGTTGACAGCGCCGATATCGAATTTCAGGCTCGGATATTTGTTCTGCGAGGTGGTTTCCAGCCCGTTCCAGATTTCCTGCACCGTGGCGCGGGTATTCGGCTCGAACCGGCCGGCGCCACGGCGGGTGCCGATCAGCGCATTCGGCTCCTCGGAACCCGCCGCCACCGGGCCGCGCGGGCGGTGGTATTTGAACGAGCGGCCCATCAGATGCACGCCATTGGCAAGAAGCGCGGAAGCAACGGTGTCGCCCCTGACGCCGCGATAGGTCTTGCCGTCGAAGGTGAAGCTCACGGAACGGGCAGCATCCACCCGGCCACGGCCGGAAACGCGATAGGAGTTCATTTCGACACCTCGGAGCTTGCTGGTGCGCGTGTCAGGGAAGACAGTTCAGGGCGCGGCTCACCCGCGCGATAGGTCGTGAGGAAACGGTCGCTCACCGTGTCGCGCACGGCGTTGAAGAAGCGGCCGCAACCATGCATGTGCCGCCAGCGCTCGAAATGTGGACCTTTGACGTTTTCGCGGATGAACAGGAATTCCTCCCATTGTTCGTCGGTCTGCGACGACGGGTCGGCGGCGCGGACGATATGGGCCTGCCCGGCATAGGTAAATTCGGCTTCGGGCAGTGTTTCGTTGCAATAGGGGCAGCGGATCAAAAGCATGGGGTCAGCTCCTCAATGCGCCACGGCGGCGGCGGCGGCCTCGTCGATCAGGCGGCCGGAGCGGAAGCGTTCCAGCGTGAACGGCGCGTTGATCGGGTGCGGTTCGTTTTTGGCGATGGTCCAGGCGAAGGTGTGGGCAGCGCCCGGCGTGGCCTTGAAGCCACCCGTGCCCCAGCCGCAATTGACGTAGAGCCCGTCAACCGGTGTCTTGCCGAGAATGGCCGAGCGATCCGGCGTGACATCAACGATGCCGCCCCATTTGCGCAGCATGCGCATGCGGTTGAAGATCGGGAAGATTTCGACGATGGCCGCGATCGTATGTTCGATGAGCGGCAGGCCGCCGCGCTGCGAATAGGAGGTGTACTGGTCCGTGCCCGAACCGATCACCAGCTCGCCCTTATCGGACTGGCTGATATAGGCGTGGACCGCATTGGACATGACCACGCAGGGGAAGATCGGCTTGATCGGCTCCGACACCAGCGCCTGCAACGGATAACTTTCGAGCGGCAGGCGGACGCCGGCCGTATCCATGACAACAGATGTATGGCCGGCTGCGGAAACCGCGACCTTCTTCGCCTTGATGAAGCCGCGCGCCGTTTCGACACCGGCAACCGAGCCGTCGGCATTGCGGCGAATGGCGGTGACCGGGCAGTTCTGAATGATATCGACGCCACGGGCAGCGGCACCGCGGGCATAACCCCAGGCAACCGCATCGTGGCGTGCCGTACCCGCACGCTCCTGCAATGCGCCGCCCATGACAGGGTAACGGGCATTCGGCGAAAGGTTCAGGGGCGGGCAATATTCCTTGCATTCTTCCGGGGTGAGCCAGCGATTGTCGACGCCGTTCAAGCGGTTGGAATGGATATGGCGCTTGAAGCTCTGAACGTCGTGCACATTATGGGCCAGCATCAGCACGCCGCGCCGGGAATACATGACGTTGTAGTTCAGTTCCTGGCTCAGGTTCTCCCACAGATCGACAGCATGGTCATAAAGACGGGCGCTTTCGTCATAGAGATAGTTGGAACGGATGATCGTCGTGTTGCGGCCGGTATTGCCGCCGCCGAGCCAGCCCTTGTCGATGACGGCGACATTGGTGATGCCGTGCTGGCTGGCCAGATAATAGGCGGCACCGAGACCATGGCCACCGGCGCCGACGATGACCACGTCATATTCGGCTTTCGGCTGGCTGTCGGGCCATTGCTCGTCCCAGTTCTTGTGGCCGGTCAGGGCATTCCGCAAAAGATTGAAGGCATTAAAACGCGTCATAGCGGGACCCGATGGTTGGAAAATCTCGTGTCATAAAAGCTAGGAGCATTTGTTACACCCCGGCTGGACAATCGCGTCTGTTTGCATGAATATTTGCGCCATGACCTCACATCGATCCAGAAAACGCCTCAGCGTCGCCTTCCTGCTGGCTGATCGCTTCACGCTGTCGGCCTTCGCGAATTTCGTTGATGTGCTGCGTCTTGCCGCCGACGAGGCCGACCGCTCCCGGCCGATCCTGTGCGAATGGTCGGTGCTCTCGGCAACGCTCGGCAGCGTGCAGTCCAGCTGCGGCGTGAAGGTGCAGCCGGATACGCGGCTGATGGATGCCGGGCACTACGACTATATCGTCGTTGTCGGCGGCTTGATCAGCGATCACAGCGCCCTGCCGCCGGAGGCACTGCGCTTCCTGAAGGATCGCGCGGCGGCGGGAGTTCCGATTGTCGGGCTCTGCACCGGCGTCTTCATCCTGCACGAAGCGGGCCTGCTCGACGGCTATCGCTGCTGTGTGAGCTGGTTCCACCGTCAGGATTTTCTCGACCGGTTCGACACGGTGCAAATGGTCTCCGACCAGATCTTCGTCATCGACCGCGACCGGTTGACCTGTTCCGGCGGCCACGGCGCCGCGCATCTGGCCGCCTTTCTCGTCGAGCGCCATGTCGGCCAGTCCGCCGCCATCAAAAGCCTCAACATCATGATGATCGACAGCGCGCTGAGCGGCGAAAAGCCCCAGCCGGGCCAGCAGAGCGCGCGCAAGGCCAATGATCCCCTGGTCAAGAAGGCGATCCTGCGGATGCAGCAGAATATCGAGGTTCCGAGAACGGTGCTGGAACTGGCCCACGACCTCGGCCTTGGCCGCCGCAGCCTCGAACGGCGATTCCTCAACGACCTGAAGGCGACACCGTCCAAGGTCTATCTTGAGCTCCGGCTGGACCGCGCCCTGTCACTTCTGCGCACGACGCATGACCCGATCACCCAGATCGCGCTTGCCACCGGCTTTTGCGACGCCCCGCACCTCTCCCGCACCCTGCGGACCGAGCGTGGCTTTACCCCCAGCGAATATCGCAAGACGCAGGCCGGACACACGACAACCGACGAGGAATTCGCCGTCGGCGTGCTGCTTCCGCAATCCTGAACATCCCCCGATCATCGGTACTGCTCAGCTTCCGCACCCTGCCCGTTGCTGAAACGAGGCGGATTTCGCCAGCCGCACGCGAATAGCCAGAATCCATAAAGATAAGCGTTTTCAAACCGTTGCTCATTCGCAAACGTATGAAATCATCGCATTGAATTATTTTCTTATAAGCAATGTATAACGAAATTATACAATTTCATTGACTCGCCCTGCGACCCGTGTCAGCTTTTCACCGTCGACAGAAATGGAATGAGCTCACACCGGTTGGGCAGGAGGTTTGGATGAAAAACGGCAAGAACGGCTTGTACGAAGATATCAAGCATCAGATTCTGACGATGGAACTCGACCCCGACCAGGATCTGGATGAAGTGAGCCTCGGCCTGCGCTACGGTCTTTCGCGCACGCCTGTCCGGGAAATTTTCCGCCGGCTCGAGGGCGAAGGTTATATTGATATCCGCGCCAATCGCGGCGCCCGCGTCATTCCGATGAATCACCAGACGCTGCGGCACTTCTTTCTGGTCGCGCCGATGATCTATGCCGCGATCGGCCGCCTCGCCGTGCAGAATTTCCGGCCGAAACAGCTTGGCGAATTGCGGGACACACAGGAGCGGTTCCGCACGGCAAGCCTGACGGGCGATGCGCCGGCCATGGTGGTGGAAAACAACCATTTCCACGCACTGATCGGCGACATGTCCGGAAATGTCTACCTGCAGGCGAGCCTCGGCCGGCTGCTGATCGATCACGCCCGCATCGGCCACACCTTCTACCGGCCACGCAATGACGACATGCGCGAGCGCCTGAAGCTCGCCGTCGAGCACCATGACGGCTTCATCGCCGCGATTGAAAAGCATGACGAGGATGCCGTCGTCGATCTGGTCTTCGAACATTGGGAATTGTCGCGCGAGAACATGGAAATGTTCATCGCACCGCAGGGAATGAAGGCGGATGCCCTCGTCGAGGTGCCCGTCGCAGCGATGGAGAAATCGTCTTGAAGTTCGAAGGCATATACACCCCGGCAATCACGCCGCTCGGGCCCGATGGGCAGATCGACCGTGACGGTTTCGCAGCCGTTCTGGAACAGCTGATCGAAGCCCGCGTCCACGGCATTATCGTCGGCGGTTCCACGGGCGAATATTACGCGCAGACAGCGCAGGAGCGCTTCGATCTCGCCGCTTACGCAAAGCAGGTCATTGGCACGCGCCTGCCGCTGATCGTCGGCACGGGCGCCACGCGCACCGAGGATTCCATCGACTATGCCAAGGCCGCGAAGGAGATCGGGGCGGACGCCATTCTCGTCTCCTCGCCGCCCTATGCGCTGCCGACGGAGCGTGAAAATGCGGTCCATGCGCTGGCCGTCGACCGCGCCGCCAACCTGCCGATCATGCTCTACAATTATCCCGCGCGCATGGGCGTGGTGATGGGGGAGGACTATTTCTCCCGCGTCGGCAAATCCAAGAACGTCGTCGCCATCAAGGAAAGTTCCGGCGACATGGGCAACCTGCATCTGCTCGCCCGCAAGTTTCCGCATATTGCGCTTTCCTGCGGCTGGGACGATCAGGCACTGGAATTCTTCGCCTGGGGCGCGAGAAGCTGGGTCTGCGCGGGTTCGAATTTCCTGCCGCGCGAACATGTCGCGCTCTACGAAGCCTGTGTTCTCGAAAAGAATTTCGACAAGGGCCGCGCGATCATGACCGCGATGCTGCCGCTGATGGATTTCCTCGAATGCGGAAAATTCGTGCAGTCCATCAAGCACGGCTGCGAGATTATCGGCCTGAAGGCCGGTCCCGTCCGCGCTCCGCTGCGTCCGCTCAATTCCGAGGAAAAACGCACCCTCCAGACTGTCGTCGCCACCTTGAAGCGCACGGTCGCCCAGATCACGTCGGGAGCCAATCATGCATGAACCTTTGACCGCCGCCGAATACCGCGCGATCGCCGCCAATCTGCAACTGCCCGCCAATGCCTTCATCGACGGCGCTTTCGTGCCGGCGAAATCGGGCAAGACATTCGCCTCGACCAACCCCGCCACCGGCGAGACGCTGGCCGAAATCGCCGCCTGTGACGCAAGCGATGTGGATTTCGCCGTCGCCAAGGCGCGGGAGGCTTTTGACGACGGCCGTTGGCGCAACCTTGCGCCGGCCGACCGCAAGGCGATCCTGCTCGACTTCGCAAAACTTCTGGAAACCAACCGGCACGAACTGGCCGTCATGGAAAGCCTCGACAGCGGCAAGCCGATCCGCGAATGTCAGACAGTCGATATTCCCGATACGATTCATACCATTCGCTGGCACGCCGAACTGATCGACAAGCTTTACGACAATGCGGCCCCGGTCAGCGGCAATGCGCTTGCCATGATCGTGCGTGAACCCGTCGGCGTCGTCGGCTGCGTGCTGCCCTGGAACTTCCCGCTCTTGATGCTCGCCTGGAAGATCGGCCCGGCACTTGCCTCCGGCTGCTCGGTCATCGTCAAGCCGGCCGCGGAAACCACGCTGACGACGTTGCGCGTCGCCGAACTCGCCCATGAGGCCGGCATTCCGGCCGGTGTCTTCAACGTCGTCACCGGCGGCGGCAAGGAAGTCGGCGAGCCGATCGGCCTGCATATGGATGTCGACATGGTGGCTTTCACCGGATCCACGCCGACCGGACGACGGTTCCTGCGTTACGCCGCCGATTCCAACCTCAAGCGCATCGTGCTCGAATGCGGCGGCAAGAACCCGGCGGTGGTGCTGGATGACGCCGAAGACCTCGATCTCGTTGCCGAGCAGGTCGTCAACGGCGCCTTCTGGAACATGGGCGAGAATTGCTCGGCCTCCTCGCGGCTGATCGTCGACGCGAAGATCAAGGATGAACTGCTTCAGCGGATCGGCGCCTATATGCGCGAATGGAAGATGGGCGACCCGCTCGACCCGGAAAACCGCGTCGGCGCGCTGGTCAGCAAGGCCCATTTCGACAAGGTCCACTCCTTCCTCGAGGATGTGAAGACCGAAAAGCTTGCCATCGTTCACGGCGGCAAGACCGACAAGGGCATCTTCATCCAGCCCACGGTGGTCGACAAGGTGACGCCGGCGAGCCGGCTTTTCCAGGAGGAAATCTTCGGGCCCATCCTGTCGGTGACGAGTTTCAACACGCTGGCCGAAGCGGTCAGTCTCGCGAATGACACTAATTATGGCCTCGCCGCCTCCGTCTATACCGCAAGCCTGCGCAAGGCGATCCGGCTGTCGCGCGAAATCCGCGCCGGCATCGTGACGGTCAACTGCTTCGGCGAGGGTGACGCCACCACGCCCTTCGGCGGTTATAAGGAATCCGGTTTCGGCGGGCGCGACAAGTCGATTTTCGCGCATGACAATTATTGCGAACTCAAGACAATCTGGATCGACATATCGGATCGTTCGGTGGACGAGACGGTCAGATGACGACCCGGTCCGTCAAACGTTTGCCGGTCGAAAACGGCATCTCGGGCTGGGAGGCGATCAGCAAACGTTCCTTCCCGGTCCGCAGCCTGGAAGGCAACGTAACGGCGGACTGGCTGGTCATCGGCGCGGGTTTTGCGGGTCTTTCCGCTGCCCGCCGCCTCACGCAGCTTCGTCCCGGCGACAGGATCGTCGTGCTCGATGCGAGCGAGGTGGGCAAGGGAACCTCGGGCCGCAATTCCGGCTTCATGATCGACGTCCCGCATAACCTCGCCTCCGGTGAATATTCGAGCGGCGCGGCCGATGCCACCAAACTCGAGATGGAACAGAACCGGTCGGCGATAAAATTCGCCACCGAAGCAGCGGCGGAATACGGAATGTCGCGCCAGACATTCGATCCGGCCGGAAAGATCAATGCCGCCGCCACCGCCCGGGGGCTGAAACTCAACCAGAGTTTCGGCCTGTCGCTGAAAAACACCGGCGAAAAACACCGTTTCCTCGACGCCGCCGAAATGCGCGCACTGACCGGATCGGACTACTATCTCGGCGGGCTTTATACGCCGGGAGCCGTGCTGATCCAGCCGGCGGACTATATTCGCGAACTGGCCTCAGGCCTGTCGCCGAAGGTGGACCTGTTCGAAAATTCGCCGGTCACGGCGCTCGGACACGAAAACCACATCTGGACGGCGACGACACCAAAGGGCAGCGTCAGCGCTCCAAAGGTCATTCTCGGCGTAAACGGCCATATCGACGATTTCGGCCATTTCGGCGGACGGCTGATGCATATTTTCGCCTATGCCTCGATAACCGCGCCCTTTGCGGCGGATGATTTCGGCCACCGTGTCTCGGGCGAGGACAGATGGGCGCTGCTGCCTGCCGACGCGATGGGCGCGACCGTGCGCAAGATTACCTCGGGCGGCCAGTCACGCATCGCGATCCGCACGAAATACACCTACGAGACGACGGTCGGCATCAGCGAGCGGCGGCTTGCGAAGATGGCGCAGGCGCATCGGCGCTCGCTCGACGCCCGCTTTCCCGGCCTTACCAATATCGGTTTCGAACATAGTTGGGCCGGCAGGCTTTGTCTCAGCCGCAACCACGTGCCTGCCTTCGGCGAAATTGAGGAAGGGCTGTTTTCCGCCTGCTGCGAGAACGGGCTCGGCACCGTGAAAAGCACGCTTGCCGGCATGATGGCGGCGGAACTGGCGACCGGCAACGCCTCCCGGCACCTTGAGGAATACATGGATCATCCCGAGCCCTCCCGGCTGCCGCCGGAGCCTTTCGCGTGGCTCGGCATCAATTCGGTGATCCGATTGCAGGAATTGCGTGCAGGCCGCGAGGGATGAACCCTCCCGCGCAATAGGAGGACCGGGCCGGTGTCGGGTCTTCGATAAGAATGGGAACAAAAACTAGGAGAAATAGTATGAAGACTTTATGGAAAGCGCTTTGCGCGGTCGCGATGGTCGGCATGACGGCGTTCTCCGCTCATGCGGAAGAAAAGACCATTACCATGGGTACGATGTCCTGGGAGGATCTCACACCCATCACCGGCATTACCAAGAAAGTGCTTGAGGATTCCGGTTATACCGTCAAGGTCGTACCGTTCTCGGAATGGGGCATCGCCTATGCCGCGCTGACCAAGGGCGATATTCAACTGCTCGCCTCGCAGATCGATTATGTCGCACAGGATTACTGGGACAAGAACAAGCGGCGTCTCGAGAAAATTTCGCCCGTGTCGCACGGCCTCTTCCAGGGCGTCGCCGTGCCGAAATATGTCACCGTTGATTCCCTCGACCAATTGAATGACAACGCCGAGAAGTTCGGCGGCAAGATCGTGGGTATCGAACCCGGTTCCGGCCTGATGCGCGACACCAGCAACGCCGTGAAGGATTACGGCCTGAAGCTGCAGCTCGTCGAAGGCAGCACGGCGGCAATGACCGCGGCGCTCAAGTCGGCAATCGATCGCAAGGAATGGATCGCCGTCACGATCTGGGAACCCTCCTGGATGATGCAGCGCTACGACGTCAAGTTCCTCAAGGATCCGAAGGCCGTATTCCCGCCGCCGCAGGGCTATTACTGGATCGGCCAGAAGGGCTTTTCCGAGAAATATCCGCATGCGCGTGAAGTGGTCGCCAGCGTTTATGTGCCGCTTGCCGATATCACCGCCATCAATGCTGCCGTCAACGATGGCAAGACGATGGATCAGGCGGTCAAGGACTGGACCGACAGCCACGCCGACCTTCTGAAGCGCTGGGAAAACATCAAGAGCGAATGACCCTGAACGTGCGGGCCGCAAAGCCGGCCCGCACGCGGATTTCCAAAAGTTGAAGGCCGGCCCCGAGCAGGCCCGTGGGGAACGCGATGAATGCTGTGATGAACGAACCCAACGAAGTGTTGGTTGATTGCCAGAACGTCTGGAAAATTTTTGGCGCACGTGCCCAGGCCGCCGTCAAGGCCGTCTCCGAGCGCGGATTGTCAAAGAAGCAGATACTGGAGGATTTCGACTGTGTCGTCGGCGTCTCCGACGCCAGCCTTCAGGTTCGCCGCGGCGAAATCTTCTGCATCATGGGGCTTTCCGGCAGCGGCAAATCGACCCTGATCCGGCTCCTCAACCGCCTCATCGAGCCGAGTGTCGGCAGGATCACGGTGAAGGGCAAGGATATCGCCAGGCTGAACGCCGCCGAATTGCGTGAATTGCGCGCCCGCAACATCGCCATGGTTTTTCAAAGCGTGGCGCTGCTGCCTTACCGGACGGTGCTCGAAAATGCCGGTTTCAGCCTCGAGGTACGCGGTGTCGCGAAAGACGAACGCAATCGCGTGGCACGCGAAGCCCTTGAAAAAGTAGGGCTGGCCGACTGGACCTCCCGTTATCCGTCCGAATTGTCCGGCGGCATGCAGCAGCGCGTCGGCCTTGCCCGTGCGCTCGCGGCCGACCCCGAGATCATTCTTATGGACGAGCCGTTCAGCGCACTCGACCCCCTCATCCGCCGTCAGTTGCAGGACGAGTTCCGGCAGCTGACGAAATCGCTCGGCAAATCCGCCGTCTTCATCACCCATGACCTCGAAGAGGCCATCCGTATCGGCGACCGCATCGCCATCATGAAGGATGGCGTCATCGTGCAGGTCGGCACCGCCGAGGATATCGTCACCAAACCCGCCGACGATTATGTCGCCGATTTCGTGGCAGGCATCTCCCGGATTCATTTGGTGAAGGCCCATTCGGTCATGCAGCCGGTTGCCGAATTCGCGGCCTCACAGCCCCAGTGTGATATCGGCACGCTGCTCCGCGCCTCGCCGGAGACCGATATCGGCGGGCTGATCGATCTGACGATGCGGTCCGACCACGACGCCGTCGCCGTCTTCGAGAAAGACACCGTCATCGGCATCGTCACCGCCCGCGACCTTTTACGCGGCGTGGCCGGCGCGCCCGACGAACAATTCGCGGCGGCATAGGTGGAGGCTCAAAATGGACACCTCGATCATCACGGACCGTTTCGATAGCTTCACGGAGGATGCACTCGGCTGGATCGGCGATAACGGTCAGGGGCTGTTCGATTTCGTCAGCAGGCTGCTTGAAGGCAGCTATGACGGAATCCTCGGGCTGCTTCAGCTTGCCCCGCCCGTCGTCATCGCCCTCATCGCGGCCCTGCTCGGCTGGCGGTTGATCAACCTTGCGGCCGGTATTCTCGCCGGCGTCGCGCTGATGTTCTGCGCCGCCATGGGGCTGTGGACCGAAACCATGAGCACGCTTGCCTTGGTGGCCACGGCGACGATCCTCGCTTTGCTGGTCGGCATTCCGCTCGGCATCCTTGCCGGCTTCGCCAAATCGCTCGACCGGGTACTAGAACCCGTGCTCGACCTGATCCAGACCATGCCGCCCTATATCTATCTCCTGCCCGCAATCGCGCTTCTGGGCTATGGGCCGGCGACGGCGCTCATCGCTACCTTCATCGTCGCCATGCCACCCGCCATCCGGCTGACCTCGCTCGGCATCCGCATGACGCCGCGGGAATTCATCGAACTCGGCCACGCGAGCGGTCTCACCTCCTGGCAGATGTTCACGAAAATCCGCCTGCCCTTCGCCATTCCGAGCATCATGGCCGGCATCAACCAGAGCCTGATGATGGCTTTCGGCATGGTCGTCATCGCCGGCATCGTCGGTTCCGGCGGGCTTGGCGAAACGATCTATGGGGCGGTGCGCACGCTGGATATCGCGACCTCCATCAATGCTGCAATCGCCATCGTCATTCTGACCATGGTGCTGGACAGGCTCACGCAAAGCGCGGCCAGCCGCGTCAAGGCAGGTGCAAGATGAACTTCGATCTCCTCCGATTTTCTCCGGGCACCTATCTCGCCCCCGCCGTGGACTGGCTGAACACCAATTTCCACCCGTTCTTTGCAGCCGTGACCAACCTCATCGAGAGCGTTCTCGGCGCGATCGAAGCCGTGCTGCTTTATCCGCCCGCCTTAGCCCTGATTGCGGTCGCGACCTTGCTCGCCTTCTTCGCCATCAACCTCAAGGCCGCGATCGTAACGATGCTTGCGCTCTCCTTCTGCTTCTTCGCCGGCTTGTGGACGGAATCGATGCAGACGCTCTCTCTGGTGACCGTGGCCGTCGCCATTTCGGTGTCGGTCGCCTTCCCGCTCGGCATTCTGGCATCACGCTACAAGCGGTTCGAAACTTTCATCCGCCCGGTGCTCGACATCATGCAGACCGTACCGCCATGGGTCTATCTGATCCCGGCCGTGATGATCTTCAGCCTCGGCCGTGTCCCGGCGATCATCGCGACGATCGTCTATGGCGTTCCGCCGATGCTGCGCCTCACGACGCTTGCCTTCAACCAGGTGCCGAAGGATCTTCTGGAACTTGGACAGGCAACGGGCGCCTCGCCCCGGTCCATCCTGCTCAAGATCGAAATCCCGTCCGCCACGCCCACACTTCTGGTCGGTCTCAACCAGTGCATTCTGCTGTCCCTGGCCATGGTCGTGCTGGCCGGGCTTGTCGGGGCCGGCGGGCTCGGCGCCGAAGTGACACGCGGCTTGACGCGCATGGAAATGGGTCCGGGCCTGAGAGCCGGACTTGCCATCGTCGCCATCGCCATTTTCCTCGACCGACTGTCCAGAAGCGCGCTACAGGGCCGCAGGGTATCGGCCGGAGGAAACGGCGCGCACTGAGGAAAAGAGAGCCATGCGCCACAGCTTCTTCTGCATCGATTCCCACACCTGCGGGAATCCCGTTCGTCTCGTCGCCGGCGGGGGGCCGCTGCTGCCGCATCTTCCGATCGCCGAGCGCCGCGACATATTCGTTCGCGACCACGACTGGGTACGGCAGGCGCTGATGTTCGAGCCGCGCGGCCACGACGTGATGTCGGGCGCGATCATCTATCCGGCCTATCGGCAGGACTGCGATTTCGCGGTGATCTTCATCGAGGTCAGCGGATGCCTGCCCATGTGCGGCGCCGGCACAATCGGGCTTGTGACGGCGGCAATCGAGGAGGGCCTGGTGACCCCGAGGGTGCCGGGAAGGCTGTCAATTGAGACGCCCGCCGGAAAGGTCGATATTCAATACGAGAAACCCGCAGACTTCGTCGAATCCGTCCGCATGTTCAATGTCGCCAGCTATCTCCACGCTGCCGATGTGGATGTCGAGGTCCCCAGTCTCGGCAGGCTCACCGTCGATGTCGCCTATGGCGGCAATTATTATGCGGTGGTCGAGCCGCAAGCCGTCTGGCCCGGTCTCGATGGCATGTCGGCCAGCGATATCGTCGATCTCAGCCGCAAGCTGCGCGACGCGCTTTCGCAAATCTGCAATCCGGTGCATCCCGAAGACGAGAGAATAAGCGGCGTGCACCATGCCATCTGGTGCGACAAACCGGTTTCAGCCAATGCAGATGGACGCGGCGCAGTGTTTTACGGCGAAAAGGCCATTGACCGCTCGCCCGGCGGCACCGGCACCTCGGCCCGCATGGCGCAACTCCATGGCAAAGGCCGCCTGAAAGCCGGGGAAAGATTTCGTCAGGAAAGCCTGATCGGCACGATCTTCGAAGGCAGGATCGAGGAAGAGACGGCAGTCGGCAGCTTTAGAGGAATCCTGCCGAGCGTCTCCGGCTGGGCGCGGATCATTGGACACAACACCATATTCGTGGATGATCGCGACCCGCTGGCGCATGGATTTCAGATCGGTTGAGGAGTGTTTCGATCATGGTGGATATCGGTCGCATCGGCATCGTCGGAGGCGCTGGATGGCTGGGAACGGCGATGGCAAAAGCACTCGTCCGCTCCGGCACCCTATCCGCCGAGCGGCTGATCTGCTCCTACCGGCGCAGCAAACCGGCGGAGCCTCTGGCTTGCCGCTGGACACAGGACAATTGCGAGCTGGCGGCAAATTCCGACATCGTCATCCTTTCGGTTCGGCCGCAGGATTGGAGCGCGGTCGAGATCGACCTCACCGACAAGCTGGTGGTCTCGGTAATGGCCGGCGTGACGGTCGACAATATCAGGGAAAGAACCGGCTCCGCGCGTGTCGCACGCGCTTTGCCGAACGCAGCCGCGGAAGTCGGTTTTGCCTATACGCCCTTCTTCGTTGCGTCGTCCGAAACCAGTGACGCAGAGACTGTCGGCACGCTGTTTCGCAGTTGCGGCAAAGTGGATCTCGTCAACCGCGAGACGGATATCGACTATTTCACCGCCATGTCCGGATCTGGAGCCGCATTCCCGGCATTGCTGGCGGAGGCGATGATGAACGATGCGATCGCGCGTGGCATACCGCCAGCGGTGGCTCGCCGCGCCGCACAGCAGGTCATCATCGGCGCGGGACGGCTCCAGGAACGGGACGGCGCTTCTCCCGACGAAACCGTGACGTCATTTGTCGACTACAAGGGAACAACGGCCGCCGGCATTCTCGCAATGCGCCGCGCGGGCTTCGCCAACGTGGTCGAGGCGGGACTGGATGCGGCTTTCAGAAAAGCGAAGGCGCTCTCAGTGCAATGATCGGGCGCCGCGCTTCCCCTGCGAATGCACGCCACTCTTTTGCGCCTATATTTCAAGCTTCACGGAGCCGATCGGCCTCGAACAGCAGGCGAGAATATAATCGTCGGCAATATCCTCGTCGGTGATGCCGCCATTATGCACCATATGCACCTGCCCTTCGAACTTGCGGATCTTGCAGGTGCCGCACAGGCCCATGGTGCAGCCCGAAGGGATCATCAGACCTGCCGCCCGCGCGGCGGCGAGGATCGTGTCGGTCTCGGCGCAACGGGTGGAAATGCCCGACAGGCTGAATTCGATCTCCGCCGTTTTATCCTCATCCGGAACGACATCGGCCGGAACCGCTTCGGCCTGCTGCGGGGCCGCCTGAAAGCTTTCCTGATGGTAGCGGCCCATATCGTAACCGAGGCTGGCGAGAGCCTCGCGCACCGCCCGCATGAAGGGTTCAGGCCCGCAGCAGAACACCTCGCGTTCCAGATAGTCCTGCGCCATCAGGCCAAGCATGATCTGGTTGAAGAAACCGCGATAACCCGTCCAGGGCCTGAAAGGATCGGTCTGTTCGACGACCCATTTCAGATCGATGCCGTTGACGCGCGAGGCCATATGCTCGAGCCGTTCCCGAAAGATGATCTCGGATGGACGCCGGGCACAATTGACGAAGACAATGTCCGGTTCGCGGCCGGAATCGTAAAGATGGGTGGTCATCGACATCATCGGCGTAATGCCCGATCCGGCCGAGATGAACAGATATTTCTCCGCCGGATGCTGCATGATCGAGAACCGGCCCGCCGGCCCCGTGGCGCGCAGCCGCACACCCGGACGCAGATTGTTAAACATCCACCGCGTACCGATGGAATCCGCCTGCGCCTTGACGGTGACGGTGAGGCAGGTCGGCCGCGATGGCGAGGACGAGATCGTATAGGTGCGGTAGATGTTTCCGCCGGGCACCGGCAGTTCCAGCGTCAGGAACTGGCCAGGATCGAAGCTGAACAGGGCGCCGGAGGGAGGCTGGAAACCGAACGTCATGACGTTCGGCGCTTCCGGCAGACAAGAGACGCATTCCAGCTCTTCCGTATCCGACCAGAAGGCAAGTCTCGGCCTTGTGATGGTGTTCATCGCCTCACTCCGCCGCTACCTGGGCCGCCATCTCAGATGCCGTCAGCGAGCGTTCCAGCCAGCCGGCATACCAGTCGATGAACTGGATGACGCCGCTTTCCTGCGCCGGCGAATAGGGGCCGGGGCGGTAGGCGGGGGAGAAAATTCCCTCCTGATTGGTTTCGACGATCTCGCGGTCTTCGTCATTCGTGGCGATCCAGACTTCCGTCAGCCGCTTCAGATCGTAATCAACGCCCTCGACCGCATCCTTGTGAACGAGCCAGGTGGTGGTGACCTCGGTTTCCGTAGGGCTGATGGGAGCGACGCGGAAGGTCAGCGAATGGTCGGGCAGGAAATGGTTCCAGGTCGAGGGATAATGGAAGACCAGCAGCGAGCCGGCGTCCGGCACGGCGACCCGGCCGAGTTTCTTATCCACGCCGGCCTTGCCATCCATGGTGTAGCTGAGAGCGCCTTCCTGCAACGGCATCCGCGCCAGACGATATTGGCCGTCGCCGGCCAGGATGAATTGTGCCGGAGCGCCGGCGGCTTCGCAGCGGTCGAAATGGGCCTGAAGCCGCGCCGAGATTGAACCGTCCGCCGAAACGCCTGCCACTTCCGGATCGAGCGGGAAGGAGCGGCAGAGTGCGGGGTGGTTGCTGCTGCAATGGTAACATTCGCGGTTATTTTCCCAGACGAGCTTCCAGTTGCCTTTCTCGACGATGGTCGAGGTGTAAGCGACCTTGGCGTTGGAAAGATCATGGACGGCCAGATAGGGACGGGCCAGTTCGGCGAAGGGCTCGAAGGCCGGCGGCGTGTCGGACAGACAGATGTAGATCAGCCCGTCGAGGTTACGCAGGCTAACCGGCTTCAAGCCATGGGACGATGCGTCGAAGTCCGGCCCCATGTCGTTGGCCCACAGAAGTTTGCCATCCAGCTCATAGGTCCATTGATGGTAGGGACAGACCAGTTTCGCCACCTGTCCCTCACGCGCCTTGCAGACGATGGAGCCGCGATGCCGACAGGAATTGTGAAAGGCACGGATTTCGCCATCGCGGGCTTTCACGATGATGATGTTGTAGGCGCCGACGCGCATCGTGATGTAACTGCCGGTTTTTACCAGCTGGCAGGCAGGGATCGCAAACAGCCACTCCTTGTAGAAGAGATGTTCGAGATCGAGATCGTAGATCGACTGCGACGTATAGAAGGGCTGTTCCAGGGCATGGCCTGGCTTGCGGCGGGCCAGCAGTTCCTG
Organism: Agrobacterium tumefaciens; assembly: GCA_017744915.1. Taxonomy (GTDB): domain Bacteria; phylum Pseudomonadota; class Alphaproteobacteria; order Rhizobiales; family Rhizobiaceae; genus Agrobacterium; species Agrobacterium tumefaciens_I. The sequence goes on along the minus strand of JAGIAH010000002.1, from coordinate 457,297 downwards.
TGCGGAAATATGTGCGTTCATGGCGGTAGGTTCCCGGTTTATCCTTGTTCTGACCGCAAAAATCCCCCTCACCGCTGTTTTTGACAATAGCAATTATTTTCATGCTGATTTAGTTTAAGTAAACTCAGAATGTGGAGACCCCTTCATGCCGAGGCCTTACGACTTATCCTCGATAACCGCCCTCGTGTGCTTCGAGGCGGCGGCGCGGCATCTGAGCTTCAAACAGGCCGCAGGCGAGATGAACGTGACGCCGGCGGCGATCAGCCATCAGATAAAGGCGCTCGAAAGCGATCTGGGCTGCCCGCTGTTCATCCGCCGCAGCAAGGGCGTGGAGCTGACCGAAAAAGGCGCTTTCCTGTTTGTCGCGCTTCAGCGCGGTTTTGAGGCGATCTCGGATGTTATCGGCGAGATAAGGGATCGTCCCGAGGCGGTCGATGTGACCATTCGGGCGACCACGGCGGTCAGTTCGCTCTGGCTCACGCCGAAAATATCCGCTTTCTGGAAATTTCATCCCGCAGTCACCATCGCTCAAATCGTCAGCGATGTTCCGGCGCAGGCGAACCGCTGCGACCTCAGCATTCATTATGGCAATCCGGAGGACGATCATTGCGAATATCGCAAGCTTTTTCAGGACAGGATCGTCGCACTCGGAACCCCGCGCTTCATGGCGGAACACGGCATTTCCTCGATAAAAGACTTGCTCAGGGCTCCGCTGATCCATTCGAGCAGCGAGGAAACCAACTGGACAAGCTGGTCCGACTGGTTCCAGTCATTGGGTCTCCCCGCTCCGAAAGGCCGGGGCTTCCATGTCAACAACTATACGATTGCGCTTCAGAGCGCGCAGGACGACATTGGCGCGGTGCTGGGGTGGGATGGATTGGTCGGCAACCTGATGCAGGACGGTTCGCTGATCCCGCTAGTGCCCGAAAGCATCGCCTCACCCGTGGCGTTTCATCTGAAAATTCACCCGCGCGCCTCCGCGCAGGCCCGGCTGTTCGCGGACTGGCTGGTCAAGAGCGCATAAACTCAGGGGCTTACGAACCGGCGCCCAGGAAGGTCAGTCGGCTAAGGACCGTGTAACTGGATTCCGAGGCCATCAGGGCGGTGAAGATGAGCACGAGGACCGGGGGAAGCAGGATCACATAGATCAGGACCAGCCGTTCCCAGGCCAGATGCATGAAGATCGCAATGATGAGCCCCGCCTTCAGCAGCATGAACAGGATGATCAGCGACCACCTTGGGTAGCTCTGGATGCCGAGATAATCGACCATGTAGGAGAAGGCGCTGAGGACGAAAAGCAGGCCCCAGACCACCATGTAAAGCCTTATCGGATGCTGCTGTCCTGAATGTGTCTGTTCCTGTGCCATGATGCCATCCTCACTCACCACAGATAGAAGAATGCAAAGATGAAGACCCACACCAGATCGACGAAGTGCCAATAAAGGCCCATGATCTCGACGATCTCGTAATGCCCCTTGCGGCTGGTGAAAAATCCCCGCCTTTCCTCATCGAAATCGCCCCGCCACACCTTGCGCGCGATGATGAGGAGAAACAGCACGCCAATTGAGACATGGGTGCCGTGAAAGCCCGTGATCATGAAGAAGGACGAGCCGAATTGCGCAGCCCCCCAGGGGTTTTCCCAGGGGCGCACGCCTTCCTCGATCAGTTTCGTCCATTCGAAGGCCTGCATTCCGACGAATGTCGCGCCGAGCGCCGCCGTCAACACCATCAGCGCAGCGGTCTTGCGGCGATCGCGGCGGTATCCGAAGTTGACGGCCATGGCCATCGTGCCGCTGCTGCTGATGAGGACGAAGGTCATGATGGCGATCAGGATCAGCGGAATTTCCACGCCGCCGATCGTCAGCGCGAAAACCTCGCTCGGATTGGGCCAGGCGACGGTGGTCGACATGCGCGCCGACATATAGGCCAGGAGAAAACAGCCGAAGATGAAGATGTCACTGAGGATGAAGATCCACATCATCGCCTTGCCCCAGGAGACGTTCTTGAACGCCCGCTGGTCCGATGACAGATCGGCGGCGATGCCGCGCAGTCCCGTCGGCCGCAGATGCGGATCACTTGCTGGTCTTTCCACGGACACGGTCATGATCGACACTCCTTAGAGGACTTCCAGTAAAAGTGCGGCGGCCTATTCAGGTTCATCTCCCGCAGCTCTAGCTGACCAATTGACGGCAGAGATCGACGAAACTGTTCGCCCAGCCGGCGAAGAGCGCAAAAAGGATCAGCCAGACGACCAGCATGAAATGCCAGTATATGGCGCACATCTCCACGCTCAGGCGCATCCGCGCCGACAGGGGCTCGATCCGGGCACGGATCGCGGTGCGTCCGAGCACGAAAAGCCCGCCCACTATGTGCAGGCCGTGCAGCCCGGTAATCATGTAGAAGAAGCTGTTCGATGGATTGTTCGCCAGCACGTAACCCGCAGAGGTGAGTTGCCACCACGCCATGAACTGCCCGCCGACAAAGAGAAGGCCTGTCACAAAGGCGGTCGCAAGAGCCGCGTTCAGCCTGTCGCGATGAGTGGCACCGACTTCGGTTTTCGCCCATTGCAGCGCCAGACTGCTAGCGGCAAGGGCCGCGGTATTTGCCCATAACAGCCCCGGGACGGGGATGCCCCACCAGTCTGCGCCGCCCATGCGGCCGAGATAAGCGCTGATGAGCAGCGTGAACAGCGCACCGACGACACCCAGAAAAATACCGAGCCCGAGTTTCGCGATCACCGCCGGAGATCTCTGCATCTGCGGCGTACCACCTGCCGGCCCGACTTCCAGCCAGGGTTTGGAGGTCAGCCGCTGGCCCGCCATCCACCAGCCGATGATGCCCGCTATTCCCGCCATGAAAATGAGAATGGCTATCATGACAAGGCCCTCTCGGACGGCCCCGCTGCCGGCGGCTGGTTTTGCGGCAAAAAGTCCTCAGCCGCGCCCGGCACGCTGTAATCATAGGGCCAACGATAGACCACCGGCAGCTCCTTGCCCCAGTTGCCATGAACCGGCGGAGTTTGCGGCGTTTGCCATTCCAGCGTCGTTGCCCGCCATGGATTGCCGCCCGCCTTTTTGCCCCAGCGCAGGCTCCAGTCGAGATTGAACAGGAACAGCAATTGCGCCGCCCCCACAACGAGCGCAGCCACGGTGATGAACATGTTCAGCGTGTGTGCCGAAGCTGGAATGAATGCGCTTTCGCCCAGTTCGTAATAACGGCGCGGCACGCCAATCAACCCGAGATAATGCATCGGGAAGAAGATGGCATAGGCGCCGAGAAAGGTGACCCAGAAATGGACATGCCCCATCGCCTCGTTCAGCATCCGGCCCGTGACTTTCGGATACCAATGATGGATCGCACCGAAGATCACCATGATCGGTGCAACCCCCATGACCATGTGGAAATGGGCGACGACGAACATGGTGTCCGAAAGCGGCACGTCGACGACGACATTGCCGAGGAAGAGGCCGGTCAAACCGCCATTGAGGAATGTGACGATGAAGGCGAGCGCAAACAGCATCGGCAGGGTCAGGTGGATATCGCCGCGCCAGAGCGTCAGCACCCAGTTATAAACCTTGATCGCCGTGGGTACGGCAATGATCAGCGTCGTGGTTGCGAAAAAGAAGCCGAAATTCGGATTCATGCCGCTGACATACATGTGATGCGCCCAGACGACGAAGCTCAGCGCCGCGATGATGACGATCGCCCAGACCATCATCCGGTAACCGAAGATATTCTTGCGCGCATGGGTGCTGATCAGATCCGAAACGATGCCGAAGGCCGGAAGGGCGACGATATAGACTTCCGGATGGCCGAAGAACCAGAACAGGTGCTGGAACAGGATGGGACTGCCGCCCTCCTGTTTCAATTGCTCACCCATCTCGACGATGGCCGGCATGAAGAAGCTGGTGCCGAGCAGCCGGTCGAACAACATCATGACAGCCGCAACGAGGAGCGCCGGGAAGGCGAGCAGCGCCATGGCGGTTGCCGTGAAGATGCCCCATATCGTCAGGGGCATGCGCATCAGCGTCATGCCGCGTGTGCGGCCCTGCAGCACCGTGACGACATAGTTCAGCCCGCCAAGGGTGAAACCGATGATGAACAGGATCAGCGACAACAGCATCAGGATGATGCCCCAGTCGCGCCCTCCCGGCGTTCCCGATAGAAGCGCCTGCGGCGGATAAAGCGTCCAGCCGGCGCCCGTCGGCCCGCCGGGCGCAAAAAAACCAGCAACCAGCACGAGGACCGCGGAGAGATAAAGCCAGTAGCTCAGCATGTTGGCATAGGGAAACACCATGTCGCGCGCGCCGAGCATCAGGGGGATCAGGTAATTGCCGAAACCGCCGAGGAACAGCGCGGTGAGCAGGTAGATCACCATGATCATGCCATGCATGGTGATGAACTGATAATAATGCTCGACATCGATGAAGGCGAAATAACCGGGAAAACCGAGTTGCAGCCGCATCAGCCACGACAGCACCAGGGCCAGCATACCGATTGCAACAGCCGTCAGGAAATATTGAATGGCGATGACCTTGGCATCCTGGCTGAAGACATATTTCGTCCACCAGCTTTTCGGATGATAAAGCTCGACATCCTCGACTTCAGCTGGCGGGATGATCTGCCCGGCGCCGGTTTCAATCTCGACCATATTCCGTCCTCCCTGTTCCCTCCGATGCGGTCTTTCCTTCAACTGCGCATGGCGCTCACCTGGCCGCCGATTTTTCCGCCGATGCGAGCGATTTTCCGAAAGTCGGTTGCTGTTGCAGCCAGACCTGATAGTCAGCCTCGGTATCGACGATGACGGTGCCGCGCATCTGCGGATGGCCGACCCCGCACAATTCCGCGCAGAGAACCTCGAAGGTTCCCGTCCGCGTAGGGGTGAACCAGTAATAGGTGACCGAACCGGGGATCATGTCCATCTTGGCCCGGAACTCCGGCACGTAGAAATCATGCACCACGTCGATGGCGCGCAGCAGCATTTTCACCGGCCTGCCGGCGGGCAGATGCAACTCGCCACCGTCAACGATGACATCATCCATTCCGGCGGGATCGTTCCTGTTCAGACCGAGCGGATTGTCCGGCGTGATGGCGCGCGTATCCGCCCGCCCGAGCCGCCCGTCCGCTCCGGGAAGCCTGAAACTCCATTGCCATTGCTTTCCGACGACCTCCACCTCGCCGGCGCCGTCCGGCACGGTGACGAACTGGTGCCACACGAAGAGGCCGGGCAGAAGCATCACAGCCACCCCAACCCCGGTGCCTCCGGCAAGCCATGCTTCCAGACGCTTGTTTTCGGGCTCGTATGCCGCCTGATTTCCGGCGCGATGCCTGAAGCGCAGCACACAATAGGCAACGAACAGCACGATGGCCGAAAAGACAAATCCGGTGATCCAGAAAGTGATGATGATCGTATTGTCGATATAGCTCCAGTTGGAGGCGATCGGCGTCCACCACCAAGGGCTCAGCAGGTGGAATGCGACCGACCCCACCACCAGCAGAACGAGAACCACAACGACAGCCATCGTCTCCTCCCCGAACACGGCCGCGACTATTTCTACAATCCTATCGCGAAACGTATTAGCATTATCTCATGAACAGGTCGGGCGAGCAATTGCGGCAACCGCAGCCATTCGTCCGTCAATCGGCCCTCACCCATCAAGCCCCCCCCGATGCGAGACGGGCCGCTCTCACCGGTCATTTCGTTACCTGGAATATTGCTTCAGATAGGCGATCAGATTGGTGATATCGGTGTCGTCCTTCAGCCCGACAAAGGCCATTTTCGTGCCCTTCACCTTCATCCTTGGGTCGTGCAAATAATCGCGGAGCGATGTCTCGTTCCACACCAGACCGGCTTTGCCCGCATCCCGCATCGCCTGCGAATAGGCGAAATCCGGATGTGTGGCGGCGGCTCTGCCGAACAGGCGGTTCAGCGAGGGTCCAACCTTGTTCTGGTCCGTTTCTGCGGCATGGCAAATGGCACATTTCTTGAAAACGGTGGCCCCGGCAGCAGTGTCGCCCTCCTGAGCATGCGCGTTAAACGGGAGGGTAATGGCGAAAAGCAGACAGATCGGAAGAAAGCGATACGACATGGCATCCTCACGCGTTCCATCGCCCTCCCCGCCGCAAGGCGGGAAGGATGATCGACGCTGGATTTCCGTTATGAATTCAGGGCATGCGATTTGGATAAACTGGGACGATCAATTTCCGATAGAGGTGCCAGGTCGCGTGTCCGAGGATGGGCATGACGACCGCAAGGCCGACGAAGACGGGGATCGTGCCGACGACGAGCAGCGCCGCGACGATCAATCCCCAAAGTGCAACCGGAACCGGATTGGCAAGCGTGGCGCGAATGCTCGCATCCACCGCCGCGACTGCACCGACATCCCGATCCAGCAGCAGCGGGAAGGCCACCACCGTTGTCGCCAGCACAACGACCGCGAAAACGAAACCGGCCAGGTTCCCCCAGATTATCAGGGAGAGGCCCTGCGGAGTCGTCAGCACATCCGACAGAAAGGTCGAGAGCGCGACCGGACCGACCGCATCGAAGGTCGTGGTGTAGATGCGCTGCGCAATAATCAGCCAGACGACAAAAAGCGTAAACAGCATAACGGCGACTGCAACGATCGACGGCAGGGCCGGAGATTGACGCACCTCCAGCGCATGACGCCATGAACTGTCCAACCCCTGTTCGCGCCGTCGGCTGATTTCATAAAGACCGATGGCCGCGATCGGACCGATCAGCGCAAAACCTGACATCAAGGGATAAATCAGCGGCAGCAGATTGGCGCCGGAGCTCCACATGACCAGGAAAACACCGGCGATCGGATACATGAGACAGAGAAAGACATAGTGGGACGGCTTCTCCTTGAAGTCGTCGAGTCCCAGCCTCAATGCATCCACAATATCTGCGATACCAATCTTGCGGACTTCCGGGCGAGTAAATTCACCGCTCGCACCGGCCATGACATGGAATGCCGTCATAGCACTTCTCCTCCTGCGCCATGATCCGGCTGGCGGCATAGGAACGCCCGGAGACTTTTATCTGCGCGTCAAACCGCAGCCGGCCGATTTGTAATTTATCAAATCCGGCCGCCTTTGTCGCCTATTCTTTAAACCTGGGAAATTTGATACTCGCTATCGGTGTGGTCAGCTCGTTTTGGCGCCGATACTTCGAAGACAATCCTGCCGCTGTGCTTCCCGAATTGGCAAACCGGCACATCACGGCGGAAAGCGCGTCGGTGGAAGCGAACTAGTCGACCGGAGAGCCGTTTCGAACACCCGCCGCCGACGACGGCAGGGATTGAAGCCGCGCCAAAACATGCCTTAGATCACTGGCGCTGCCACAGATACAAATCTCGGGCATGCCCGCATCGGTAGCAACGGCCAGAACATGCTCCGCATCGAGTTGCCGCCATTCGCCCGACAAACCTTCTGCGGGCAGGGCCGCGACAAAGGTCTGCGAACCGGCCGTATCGATGACGATTTCCGGGAGTGGTATGGCAAGCCCCGCCCCATTCGCCTTCGCGGCGGCCTCCTTTGCGGTCCACAGTTTCAGGAAACCGACGTTTTTGCCCTCGCCTGGCACCAGGAACACCGAGGCGATCTCCCGCCAGAAATCGTCCTCTCTTTCGGATTCGACGTCGACACCGATACGACCCGACCATGAGAGCGCGACGGCGACCCAATCACCGCCATGCGATAAATTAAAATCCAACCGGCCGCCATTGACGAGAATGGGCTTGCCGCCCACCGCCCGCGAAAAATGCAGATCTTCGGCATTCTTTCCAACGGCCGCACCGATCAGCAGCCGCTTGACGACATGTGCCGCCTGATAACGGGAACTATCCTCCTTTTTGTGGAAGCGTTCCGCCTGGACCTGCTCGGCCTCGTTGAGGAGCATGGTCGCATCATAAGCTGCGAGAACTTCGCAGACAGGGATTGCGACGACGACATCTGATCCAACCTGGCCGTTATCAACCATTTTTAGTTCGCTCATCTCAACAAAATCTCTTGTCCGAAAAGAGAAATTCCCTTGCCGGAGTCAACAGCACAAGTCATCGCCATTCTCAACTCCTGCGCCGCGAGATTTCCCATCGGCAGACACAAGCCTCCGGGCTTTCGCTTCCCGATGCTGCTGCCGGTCGGGATATTTTTTTATGACAATGTCCTAAAGAGCAGATGCTGTTCGTCTAAATCACGAGAGGAAATTTGCACTTTCCGTTTCTCGGTGTGAGGAGAACCACGATGTATCTGACCAGGGAATCTGAAATCGCAATCGGCATTCTGACCAACTGCATACATGAAGCAGAGGAAGCCCATACGACGAGAAAGCTGGCTCACCGGCTTGGGGTGACGAAAGATCATGCAGCGAGAGTGGTTGCAATTCTCGTCAGAAACGGCCTGTTGCAGAGCAGGCGGGGGCGCACCGGCGGTGTCGTTCTCAATGTCGATCCGGAAAGTCTTTCCGTGGGCATGATCCTGCGAGCCACACAGCCGGTTATCGTCAGGCGGCCGCGCACGCGCAACACCAATCCTTCCGGCACGGCGGGCATTTTCCATATGCTGGCGGAAGCCACCTCCGAATATTTCATCGAACTTGCCGACACCTACAAGATAGCCGACGTCACCCCGACAAAGATCGACGGTTCAAAGTGTCGCAGTCGGCGATTGGCGCCGCCGGTGCCATCTGCAGGCGAGACCGACGCTGTGAGACGGTTGAATGCGACAATCTGAAATCATCCTGAGGAGAGTTGCATTTGATACGCATCGTCAGAGCCAAACTACACGGCATCACCGTAACGGGAGCCGATCTTGATTATCACGGATCCATCACGCTGGATCCCGAGCATTGCGACCTCGCCGGTATCAGACCTCTGGAATTCGTCGATATCTGGAACAAGCAGAGCGGCGCCAGAATTTCGACCTATGTGATTTTCGGCGAAGCGGGATCAAAATGCTGCATCCTGAACGGCGCTGCGGCGCGCACCTGCCAGCGTGGTGATCAGGTCATCATATGCTCGTCGTCTTACGTGCAGGAAACGGCGCTTTATGACACCGCTCCCATGGTCCTCACTTTCACGCCGAAAAACGACGTGAAGGACGTTCTGCGTTATCGCGTCAAGGAAACGGCGCGGCGCCCCTTCGACTTCTTTATCGAGACCCTGCCGCATGGGCAAAACCCCGATATGGAAGAAGAGGACATGGCAGATCGGGCCATTGCCTGAAACCGTGCCGGGCGTGAAAAACTGCGCCGGTCTTTAGAGACGGGCGCGCCTCGCCGCGGCAGCCGGGCTGGCTGGCGAAGAAAGCCGTGGCTGGTCGTCACCCGTCATCTGGACCACCGTCTGCTGGCTTGAGGTCAGCAGACGACAATCCAGACAGCTGAGGGGAACTTTGCTCTCCGGGGCGATCAGATCGGCAATCGTGAAGCGATCGAGCAGACGGGCAAAAAAAGACGATGTCGTTGAAACGATACGGCTCAGGAATGCTTCGGTTTCCGATTGAGGCAATGAGAGATTGCCTTCGCCTTCCCCGAGTAATTCCGGCTGTATCAGCCGCAGCACCTCGGTCAGTTTCACCGTTTCCGGTTCCCTTGCCAGTTTCAGGCCGCCGCCGGGGCCCCGTTCGCTTTGGAGCAGGCCGTTTCGGGCGAGCAAGGCGACAACCTGATAGGTATGGTCTTTCGTCGAACCGATTTCCTCCGAGACCTTTTGAACCGATACGATTTCGTTCCCCTGTCGCGCACATACCGCAAGTATGCCAAAGGCGATTTCAGTCTGCCGTTTCAGATGCATCGTTTATGAACGTCCTCATGACGAGTGGCGGGGATCGCCGGTCCGGCATTCACACTATCGCGTAATATCGCTGCATTCAATTGTTCCATGGACATAACCGGCCCCCGGCGCACCGGCCGGATCAGCCCGCCTCCTGTCCCGCCCGCCGTGAGAGCCAGCGGTGCAGGAACAGCCCGCCCTTTATGGTCTCTTCGATGATCAGCGACCACCAGACGCCCGTCACGCCGAGATTCAGGAACGAGCAGAAGAACCAGGCCATGGGAAGGCCGAGCCCCCATGTCACGGTCAGGCTCACAAAAACCGGCCAGCGAACATCTCCCACCGCCCGCAGCGATTGAAACAGGATCGTATTGAATGCAAATCCCGGCTGAACGAATATCGTCAGAAACAGCAGGCTGCCGCACAATTCGATGACGGCCGGATTGTCGGTGAACAACCGGGTATAAGAAGCCGATGCGAGCCAGATCAGCGTGGCAAGCCCGGTTGTCGTCGCGGCCGCGATGCCCGCTGACCGAAGGGCCTGACTCTTCGCCGCCTCGAGCCTTTGTTCGCCGAACCGATACCCGATCAGAACCTCGTTCCCCTGGCTGATCGCCATGACGACGACGACCAGAAACGCCATGGCAAGCATCGTATAGGTACGCCCAAGCACGGCATCGACGCCGGATCTGGCGACCAGCCCCAGGAGAATGATCTGATAAAAACTGTAGGCGATGTAATCGGTGACGCTCGGCAGGGCGATTGCGATCATCCGGCGGGCAGTTGCGAGGCGTGCGATCGTATCGGCAAGCGAGAAACGCAGCCCCAGCTTGCGGACGAGCACCGGTGTCAAAACGGAGGCGGTCAGCAGGCGCACGCTCAGCGTGCCGATTGCCGCACCCGTCACGCCCATACCCGGCAGAGGCCCGACGCCCAGAATGAGCACCCATTCGGCAAGAAGATAAAAGGCCGATACGCCCACCCCGAATGCAAGAATCAACCTGCTGTGGCCGAATGCGCGCAGGCATGCCAGACCGGCGGCAATGAAGCCGTTAAAGATCATGCCAACCGCGACGATGTTCAGGTAAAGGCCGGCATCATCGTTCAGGGAGGTCGATCCCGCCAGCTGTTCAAGCACGAAGGGACCCGCAACGATCAACGACAGGCCAAGCGCCAGGCCGACAAGCGTGTTGGTCAAGAGCGCCACCGCCACCACCTGCCGCGCCGCGCCCACCTCTGCCCGTCCAAGATGCCGGGAGATGACGATGACCGCGCCGATGCCAACCAGCCCCGACAATTCGAAAGCGATCATCATCACCTGTTTGGCGACGGCAACGGCCGCCGCGGCTTCTGCCGAATAGGCGCTTATTATCGCCGTATCGACCAGGTTGACGAAGAAACTCAGCAGCGAATGAAGCAGGAGCGGAAAGCTCAGTTGGAATAGGGTGGGCTTACCATGCGCATTGATGTCTTCTGTCCCGGCGGTTGCGACGCCCTGTTCCATGGCTGCTGTTCCTGATCGACTTCATGGGACGGGTCAGGCGAAATTGCCGGACCTGATGCGCCGTTGCAATTGCCGTTCACGCCCCTGCACCCTGGTGTCGCTTCGCCCGCGCGCCGTCTCAGCCGGCGTGGCTTTGCCGTGCTGGAGATCGATTATGTGGCCAGCCAGCGTTTCCAGTGTGGGGAAACGGAAAAAATCCGTGACCTCCAGCTCGATGCCAAGGGCATCGCGCACCTTGGCCGGCATGGCGACGATCAGCAGGGAATCACCTCCCAGCTCGAAGAAATTGTCGTTGACGCCAATATCCTCTCGCTTCAGCATCTTCTGCCAGACGGCATGCAGAGCCTGCTCGACGCGGTTTCCCGGCGAATTGATCTCGGAAACGGCCCTTTCCGAGCGATCCGGCAGCGGCAGACGCTTGCGATCCACCTTGCCGTTCGCATTCTTGGGAAAGTCTTCCAGAAGAATGAAATGTGAAGGCACCATGTAACGCGGCAACCGCGCCGAAAGCGCCCTGCTCAACCTTATACCCATGGCCCCCTTGTCGACCTTGCCGGAACGATCCTCGAGGAGAACATAGGCCAGAAGCTGCTCCTTATTCGCATCGAGCAGAACCAGCACCTGGTCGACCCCATCCTCCTCCTGAAGAAGGCTCTCGATTTCTCCGACCTCGATGCGATAACCGCGCAGCTTGATCTGGAAGTCGGTCCGTCCGACGAAATCCAGGCTGCCATCCGGCCTGCGCACGACGAGATCACCCGTCTTGTAAAGGCGGGAACCCGGCGTGAATGTCAGATCATACGGATCAGGAACGAATTTTTCGGCCGCGAGCGCCGGCCGGTCCCAGTACCCCCGGCTCAAGCCTATGCCGCCGATGTGCAGCTCTCCCGGCACCCCTTCCGGAACGGGGTCCATATAGGCGTCGAGAACGAGGAAGGACGTGTTGTCCAGCCGCCCGCCGATCGGCACCTTGCCGCTTCTGGAGTGCGCCTCGGTCACCAGCAGCGCACCCGCCCAGATCGTCGTCTCGGTGGGGCCATATACATTCCAGAGAGAGCCGATCTTGCGAATGAGCCGGCCGGCGAGCTGTGCGTCGAGAGCCTCACCGCCGCAGAGCCCGGTCAGGGATTTTCGTCCCTCCCAACCGCTGTCCAGCAACATTCGCCATGTGGCGGGCGTCGCCTGGAAATGCGAAATATCGTATTCGTCCAGCGTCCTGCCCAGCTTCTCGGGTTGAAGCAGCAGGTCCGGTTCACGCATCACCGCAGTGGCGCCGACACTCAGCGGCCAGAGCATTTCCAGAACGGAAATGTCGAATGCAGGTGTTGTTACCGAGAGCATTCGGTCCCCGGCCTTTATACCGGGCTGATGCGCCAGTGACTGGAATTGATTGAGCAGACCCCGGTGCGTAATCGGCACTCCCTTGGGCCGCCCCGTACTGCCGCTTGTGTAGAGAATGTAGATGTCGCTGTGGTCCGGCATGGACGGAAGCGCGGCATCGGACTGGTTTTCAAGATGATGAACCGGATCGATGCAGGTAATGCCGGAAAAAGGCGTCGGGTCGTTCGTCAGCACCAGAACGGCTGCGGCATCTTCCAGCACGTAACCGATCCTGTCTGCCGGGTGGCGCGGATCAATCGGAACATAGACCGCGCCGGCCTTTATGATGGCGAGGAAAGATATGATGCAGCTTGCCTGCCCCGGCAATGAAACCGCCACCCGCATTCCCGGCTTTACCGGCTTGTCCAGCCTAAGGAGCGCCCGCGCGAGGTTGTCGGAAGCCTCCTCCATCTGGCTATAGGTCCAGCTCCTGTCCGCGCATTCGATAGCAATCTTTTCGGGATGGAGACGGGCCGCACCGCTTATCAGCTCATGCACGCCATTGACCGGGAGAGGCCGCGCCACAAGCGCGCCCGATGACAGAAGCGTTTCGCGTTCGTCGGCCGGGATATAGTCAAAGGTGGGGAGAAGGGCATCGGGGGAAGAAAGCACCGAGCGCAACAGATTTTCGAAATGCTCCAGCAACCGCTTCATTCGCACTGCCTCGAACCGGCCGGACCGGTACTCGACGGTGACCACCGCACCCGATGCGCGCTCCATGATCATCCAGCTCATATCGAGCTTTGCTTCCGCCACCGGCACCGCTTCCTGCCGCACCCGCAGGCTGGCGTCTCCCAGATCGAAGCCCTGCGCATTCTGCTGCCGGTAGCCCATCGTCTGGACCTGAAAGGAGATCTGGAACGGCGAATTTTCCACGCCTTCGCGGTTGCTGCCCAGCACATCCATCAACTCCGCAAAGGGATAGTCCTGATGTTCCAGGGCATTGGCAAAATCTTCCTGGACCCGTTTCGTCCAGTCCCGAAACGACAGGGCGGCGTTGAGATCGTTACGCAACACGATCGTATTGGTGAACAGGCCGATCAACCCTGCCATATCGGGATCGCTGCGACCGGCGACGGGCACGCAGACAGCAAGGTCCCTGCGCCCGGTATAACGGTGATGCAAGAGCTGGAAAACAGCGGCAAACACAACGAATGTCGTCGTGCCGAGTTTGGCGGCAAGGGCCGACACCGCAGGCATCAAGTCCTGCGGGATTTCGCTCACCAGCGTCTCGCAGGCCATATCCGCCGTTTCGTGCCGGGGATAGTCGGCGGGAAATTCCTGCGGCTCGAGGTTTTGCAGCCGGCTGGTCCAGAACTGCTTTTGCCGCTCATAGTCCGCGGTGCCGGACCATTTTTGCCTCGACCGAACAAAATCGCCATAGGATCGCGGCAAAGGATCGAGGACCGGTTCCCGCCCATTTGCCACCGCGGCATAACATGACGAAAATTCGCGCATCAGAATACCGCGGGACCACCCGTCGGCCACGGTGTGATGGAAGACAAACACGAGAATATGCTCGTGTTCTCCAACCTGGAGAAGATGCGTCCGCATCAATGGCGCTTTCGACAGGTCGAAAGGTGCACGTGCGATCCGGTATATGACCTCGTCGCGGTCGGCGGCAGAGATTTCCCTGCAATCGGAAACGACAAGTTCGGGCTCGACATTGCCGTGAACCTGCTGCCACGGCCTGCCGTCCTCAAGCGGAAAAGCCGTTCGCAGCGGCTCGTGCCGTTCAACGAGGATTCGAAGCGTGCGGATGATGGCGTCATGGTCAAGCGGACCGTCAATATGCCACCTGTATGGAATGACATAGGCCGAACTATCCGGGAAAATCTTCTGCTGCAGCCAGAAATGCATCTGCGATGACGTCAGCGGTAACCGCCCGGCCCCGCCATCGGCGTCCCCATCGTCCGGCGCAATATCGTGCCAGGACATGCCGCGCGCCTCAAGCTGGGCACGCAGCCTTGCGCGCTGCTCCGGGTCAAGATTTGCGATGCGGTTGCGCAATGCGGCAATGGTCTCGGCGTTCGACATCATCGCAATCCTTTACACCGCTCTGGCGACGCTTACCGGCGGACGGTTTGCTTCCACGAGTTTCAACAGGAAGGGCAGGCTGCCCATGACGAGGTCGTAATCCTGGACGAAATCGATCAGGCAGGCGATTTCATCGACCCCCATCTCCGCCAGCGTGTCCACCGTCGACTGGCAGCTTTCAGGGGTTCCGATCAGCGACCTGCCTTTCATGAAGCCCTCAATGCCGAATTCGATCAGGCTGTCGAGATCGTCGTCGCTGAAATTATCGAGCGTTATGTCGACACCCATGCTGCGCCCGAGACCTTCGAGCAGATGATAATGGGTGCGGAGATAATCGCCGAAAGGCTTGGAAACACTGGCCTTTACCCTGGCGGTCTCGGCGCCCAGAAATGTATGGACCATCATGCTCACCGTCCCCGCCGCCGGATCGTGCCCATGTTTCTCCCGCGACTTGCGGTAGGCCTCGATCTTGGGGGCGAGCGACTCCGTCGTTTCGCCGAGCAAAGCCGTCAGAACATTGAGGCCGCGACGGCCGGCTTCGATGAAGGTCTCCGTGGACTGGCATGCAACCCAGAAGGGGATGCGCGACTGCACGGGCCGGGGCAGGGTTTTCGCATCAACGATATTGCCGTCCGCATCCTCGAATGCGACCGCCTCGCCGGCGAGCAGCCGGGTGATCTGTTCATAGGAGCGCCACATGGTGCTGCGGCGGTTCCCGTGTGGTTCCTTCGAAAAGACGAACTCGTCCTTCGTCCAGCCGGCCGCAATCGCAATGCCTGCCCTGCCCCCGGAAAGATTGTCGACGACCGCCCACTCCTCCGCCACGCGGGCGGGGTGGTGCAGAGCCGCAACGACGCTGCCCGCGCGCAGTTGCACATTGCGCGTCACCATCGCCAGCGCGGCGCTGACGATCGAAGGATTGGGGTAGAGACCGCCAAATGCGTGGAAATGCCGTTCCGGCACCCACAGGGCTTCGAGGCCGTTTGCATCTGCAAATTGGGCGCTGTCCATCAGCAGCCGGTAATTTACCTGACCCGGACGCGACCCGTCGCCGTCGAAATAGAAAAGGCTGAATTTCATCAGAATGATCCCGAATTATGTGTGAGCGTTATCGCCGTTCTCAACGGCCGGCCTCGACGTCATCAAGCATCGAGGCGAGGATGTTCGCCTCCTGGTTGCGGGCGTCGAGACCCTCCTGAATGACCCTGGCAAGGCCGGCGGCGGTCGGTGCGTCGAAAAGCAGGGCCCGCATGGGAATTTCAACGTCAAAGCGCTTTCGAAGCCGGGCGACGACCTGAATGGCCAGAAGCGAGTGACCGCCGAGTTCGAAGAAATTATCGGCAGCGCCAATGCCGTTTATCCCGAGAAGCTCCGCCATGATGGCGACGACCTCCTCCTCGAGTGGACCCTGCGGCGCGGCATAAGCAGCCGATACGCCGCTGCGGGCGGTTTTTTGGCTGCTGGCCGTGGCTGCATCGGGCTCCCGAACCTCTGCCGCCGGGCGGTTCTCGAGATCATAGGGCGTGACCACGATCGAAGAAGTCGAAGGCTCCTCCAGCACCAGCGTCGTGACTTGCCAGACCTCCTCCGGACTTATCTCCCTATGGGTAGCATGCTCCGCCTCCGGCGCGTGGATAGATGCGCAGGCATCCCAGTTGACGGATTTCCAGACAGGACCGGACCGGTGCTGTTTTGCGGAAACGAAGGCATCCAGATAGGAATTCTCCGCTGCGTAACGGGCAAGGCCGGTACCGCCGACGATCGATGACAGCGACGACTGGACGAGCACGAAAATGCCGTTGCGTTGCCCAAGAACACGATCAATCGCGTCGATGGCGCCGGATTTTACGGCCTGAAGGCTTCTGGTGTCGAAATTTTCACTGCCCAGCAGCCCGAAATACTGGTCACCCATGGCGGCGGTGTGGAAAACACCCTTCACCGCACCAAGGCTTTTCTCCCCCTCCTCCAGCGAGAGCCGAAGCCATTCGGCATCGCTGACATCACCGGAGAAAAGAAGATAGTCTCTTCCGGGTGTTCCCAGCGATCTGAGCGTCTGGATGAACAGGCTGACCGGGTGTCTGGGGCTGTGGGATGCGAGCCATCGCTCCCAGTCCGGCGCCAGCGGAATTCCCGCACGCCCCGCCAGAATGACTTTCGCCCCGGCCTTGATGAGGGCGCGGGCGTAGACGAGCGCCAGTCCTCCGAGAAGTTCACCCACGACAAGATAGGTTTCACCGGGCTTTACGGGTGCGCTGCCCGCCGCACCGTCGAGTTCGACACGCTCATGGGAAAGGGTGAGCAAAAGACCGTCGCGAAGGGCATAAATCTGCTCGCCCGCGACAAAGGGCGACGAGATGACATCCCGCAGATATTTTGCCGCATTTGCATCCGGCAGGCCCTGAAGATCGATGCTGCGGCATGACAATCCGGGTAGTTCCTGGCCCAGCATACGTGCCAGCCCGTTGATCCGGGCTTTTGCAGGCGCGACGCCATCGGCGGCGAAAATCCCGTGCATGGACCTGCCGATGAACGTCACATCCGGGCGCTGCCCGCCACTGGCAAGCGCCTGGGCAAGGGCAAGCGCGAAATTCCATGCCGTATCCGGCGCATCCCTTTCCGCCAATCCGAAACCGCTGACGATCTGGTCCGGCGTCCAGTTCTTTTGGGCAAGATCGTCGAACAGGGAAACAAGGTGCTCCGCTCTTGCCGGATCGATCGTATAGGCTCGCTCCGAAGCGCTGAACAGCGCTCCTTCACGGACGAGAACAGCGTCGATCCCATCCGGAATCCCAAGGAGGGCCTCCGTGCCGAAAACAAGCCAGCGACCCTTGGCAGCTGCCCATGCCCCGATTTTCAGCGGCCGCGTCTTCCACACCGGCTGATGGAACCACTCGGCCATCGGCCTATGGGTTGCAGGGGCCGCAATATCCTGCGTCCCTGCGGGCGGCGCGATCCAGTATGATTGCCGCTCGAAATGATAACCCGGCAAACCGACGCGGCGATGCGGCGATCCGCCGTGAGGCGCCTCCCATCGGACATCGATACCCGCCAGCCACAGCTGCCCGAACGCGAGCAGCGCATGGTCGGCAGAGCTGGCCATGCCGGCGGCATCCGGCAATGAGGTGATGATGCGGCACTCCTCATGGGCCTGCTGGCGCGCCAGCCTTGAAAGCGTGGAGCCTGGCCCGACCTCGAGCAGGACGGGAGCGGAAAGAGCGAGAATATGTTTTATGCCATCGCTGAAATTGACCGCCCTGCGCAGATGTTCGGTCCAATATGCCGGGTTGCGGGCCTCTTCGGCCCGCAGCCAGTTGCCGGAAAGATTGGACATGACGTCGATTGTCGGCGCAGCGAGATTGATGCTGGCAAACAGGCTCGAAAATTCCTCAAGGATCGGCTCCATCGCCGCGCTGTGAAACGCATGCGATGTCTTGAGCAACCGGCATCCCGCCCCGTCTTTCTCCAGCCGCTCGGCAAGACGATGCAGGGCCGCCGTATCGCCAGCGACGACGCAGCTGCCCGGCCCGTTCACCGCGGCGATTTCCAGCCCCTCATCCAGCCGGGCACGAAGATCGGCCTCGGGCAGCATGACGGACAACATTCCGCCGGGTGCACAACCCTGCATCAGCCGGCCTCGCGCCAGCACCAGGACCATGGCATCCCGAAGTGAGAAAACCCCGGCCAGGCAGGCCGCGACATATTCGCCGACACTGTGGCCGATCATCGCCCGCGGCTGCACACCCTTCTGCATCCACATTCTGGCCAGCGCATATTCGACGGCGAAAAGGGCCGGCTGGGCGCGGTCGGTGCGGTCAAGCCCGGTGCTGGCGGCATCCGCCCCTTGCAGAAGCAGCGGCCGGATTCCAAGCTCCTCCGGTATCAAGGACAGGCATTCATCCAGCACGGCCCTGAAATATTGGTCACCTTCGTAAAGCGATCCGGCCATTCCGACATGCTGGCTGCCCTGCCCCGGGAACATGAACACCAGACTTGGATCGTGCTGCGGGATCTGGCCTGCGGCGAAACCCGGCCCGGAAGCGGCTTTCAGTCTTGTGGAGGCGTCGGATAGCGTGGTCGCAAGCGTGATCGAACGATGGTTGAAGGTCTCGCGTCCCGTCTGCAGCGTGTGGGCGACATCCGCAAGGGACACCCCTTCCCTCTCTTCGATTTTCGCAAGCGCATCCGAAAGGGAGGCCTGCATCGCGGTGAGCGATGCGGCCGAACGTGCCGACAGCGGCAGCAACAGCGCCTCTGTCCCGCGTTCAGCCGGCGGCTCCCGTTCGGGTGCTTCCTCGATGATCACATGGGCATTGCTGCCCCCCATGCCGAAGGCGCTGACGGCGGCGCGGCGCGGCCTGTCGGCATCGGCTTTCCAGTCGGATTTTTTCGCAGCCACCCGGAAGGGGCCGCTTTCGAAATCGCAGGCGCTGCTGGGCGTCGTGAAGTTGCCGCTTGCGGGCAGGCATTCATGCCGCAGCGCAAGAATGGTCTTGATAAGCCCGCCAATGCCTGCCGCAGCGTCCATATGCCCGACATTTCCCTTCACAGAACCGATGAGGCATGTCCGGCCTTCGGCACGCAGCGACGGCCCGTAGACACGGTTCAGCGCTGTCAGCTCGATGGGATCGCCAATCGCAGTTGCGGTTGCATGCGCTTCCACATAATCCACCGCCGAAGGTGCGATGCCCGCATTGGCCAGCGCCTTCTTGAGAACCGAAGCCTGGCCTTTTACGCTCGGGGCTGTCAGGCCGACTTTCGAGCCGCCATCGTTGCCGATCGCCGATCCCGCAATGACGGCATAGATCGTATCGCCATCCGCCCTGGCATCGCCAAGGCGCTTCAGGATCACGGCGCCGACCCCGTTGGTGAAAATGGTTCCGTTCGCAGCCGCATCGAATGGCCGGCACTGGCCATCGGGTGCACCGATGCCACCCGCCTCATAAAGATAACCGGCGGGTTTGGGTTGACCGACGGAGACCGCGCCGGCCACCGCCATCTCGCATTCGCCCGCCAGCAAGGCCTGCGCGGCCAGATGCACCGACACCAGCCCGGTGGCGCAGGTGGCCTGAACGCCCACGCTCGGGCCGTCCAGATCGAGATGGTAAGCGACGCGCGATGCGATCATGCCGGACACATTGCCGAGCCCGGCCTGAAGCGGCGCCACATTGTCGCGCAGGGATGGGTCGGAATGAATATGGGTGAAGTGATAATTCAGCGAACCGCCGGCATAAACACCCGTGCGGCCCCGGCCTTTCCCGTTGCCATAACCGGCATGTTCCAGCGCATTCCAGGCGCATTCCAGAAACACGCGCTGCTGCGGGTCGAGGAGTTGCGCTTCCCTCGGCGCGTAACCGAAAAATCCGGCATCGAAAGCGGTCGGATCGCTGAAACCGCCCCAGACCCTGACATAGTCGGGCTGCCCTGACAGTCGAGGATCGATACCGGCGCTTTCGAGATCGGCATCCGTTACCGGCTTCAATCCCGTGCCGCCCTCGGCAAGCAATTGCCAGAAACCGTCAATGTCATCAGCGCCGGGAAAGCGCCCCGCAAGACCGATGATCGCCACGCGCTCATCGTGACGTTTCTGGAAAATCTCCAGACGCTCGCGCGCATCACGCAATATTCCGAGCAATGTCGCCTGATCGGGCTGACTGCCGGCCCCGGCCTGTTGTTTTACGTTCATCGGCAATGGCTCCGATCATCGATTGTGTGAAAGCGTGGACTATTTGCGGCCTGTTCCGGCCTGCAGAAGCGATGACAGGGCGGCCAGTTCGGATGACAGGTCGCTTTCTTCCGGAGGAGCCTTCGGTTGGGAATTCTGTGCGGGCAGTTCCCCCGCTTCCGGCGTTGCCCGGGAGGCAAGGAGATCGCTGCACAAATGCTCCACGAGCGCATCGATTGTCGCGTGCTCGAAAAACAGCGTCGGATGGGTTCTGATACCCAGTTCCCGTTCCAGCGTTCCGGCAAGGCCGACAAGCGCCACGGAATCCAGTCCGAGATCAAAAAAACCGGCATTTGCAGCGGGAAGCGTTCCGGCGGGAAGACGGGAAAGCCAGGCGACCTCCTCCCTGATCCACTGGCGAAGCAGAGTCGGATATCGAGACCGGTCAACCTGCGCCAATTGCTGCGCCCAGTCTGCAACCGCGCCCGGCTCGGCCCGGGTGGTGAAGCGCGCCTGCGGGGCAGCCTCCCACCGCTCGACGAGCTTCAGATTGCCATTCAGCAGATCCTGCCGGCAGGCGAAACGCCGGACCTTGCCGCTCGGCGTGCGCGGCAGGCTTCCGGGGCGGATGAGGACGATGACGGCGAGCTTGAGCTTGTGGACGCGGGAAACGGAGCCGCGAATGGCTTGCAGGATGGCTTCGGCATCGAGGTTGCGCAAACCATCA
Organism: Agrobacterium tumefaciens; assembly: GCA_017744915.1. Lineage (GTDB taxonomy): Bacteria > Pseudomonadota > Alphaproteobacteria > Rhizobiales > Rhizobiaceae > Agrobacterium > Agrobacterium tumefaciens_I. Next base: position 436,214 of record JAGIAH010000002.1, on the reverse strand, counting down.
CGCGTCAGCTCGCAGACGAGACCGATCTGCTCTTCCCCATCCACCTCGAGCGCGAAAGCCCCCGCACGCCCCTGCGCAAGCGCGGCATGCGAAGAGAAGGCGGTCTGTTCTATGTCCTCGGGGTGATGGTTCTGCCCACGGATGATGATGAGGTCCTTGAGGCGACCCGTGATGAAATATTGCCCCTCATGGCGAAAGCCGAGATCGCCCGTGCGGCGCCAGCCGCCCTCACCGGCAATTGTCTGGTCGAAGCTTTCCGCGCTTGCTTTGGCCCTCGCCCAATAACCGGGAGTGACATTCGGACCGCGAATCCACAATTCGCCGACTTGCGCATCCTCAAGCAGCCGATTTTCTTCGGGATCCACGACGACAATCTCGATACCCGCTCCGGGACGGCCGCAGGCCGCCAGCTCGATTGCATCATGCTCGCCAGAATCAACGGGCAGCGGCAGCGCCATTGCCTGTTTCGCGAGCGTTTCGCGCTCGAAGCGTCGCAAAACCGGTGGATCGGACGGGGCATTTCCGGTCAGGAAAAGTGTAGCCTCGGCCTGACCATAGCAGCAGTAGAAGGCCTCGTGCCGGAAGCCGCGTTCCGCAAACAGGGCGCTGAAACGCCTGAGCGTGTGCGGACGCACGGGCTCTGCGCCATTATAGGCTATCCTGATATTGGAGAGATCGAGTTCTGCCGCGCCTTCGGCGCTGTAACGATCGGCGCAATGTTCATAGGCAAAATTCGGCCCGCCGATTATCGTTGCTCTGTTTTGCGTCGCCAGCTCGAGGAACCGCAACGGACGCCTGAGAAAGCTCGCCGGCGCCATGATCGATACCGGAAATCCGTTGAAGATAGGCGACAGAATTCCGTCGATCAGCCCCATATCATGATAATGGGGCAGCCATGTCGCAGACCGGTCCTCCGGGCCATAATGAAAAGCAAGGCTGATCTGCCGCAGGTTGGCCATCAGGTTCGCATGGGTGACCATGACGCCTTTCGGATCGCTGGTCGAACCTGACGTATATTGCAGGAATGCGATCCGGCTTCCGTCGAAAACGGCAGGCAGGCTCGATGACGGCGGAAGTTCGTGAAGCGGAAGATTTGGATCGGCACCTGAAGGCGCCAGGCAGAACCCGTGGCCGACGGCCCTCTGGAGCGGCTCAAGCAGCTCTTTCAATTCGGCGGCGCAGACAATTCCCGAGATGCCGGCATCTCTCGCAATATGCAACCAACGGTGTATTCCTTCATTTCGCCGCGGCGCCGGAACCGGCACCGGTACGGCGCCTGCATGCAGGCATCCGAGGAAGGCTGCGATGAAGGCGAGGCCAGGCTGATAGACGATGAGGATCCGGCCGCCCTGCCCGACAAGACCCGTCCTGGAAATCTCGTCGGAAACAATTTTGACGCGAGCGTTCAATTCTCCCCATGTCCAGCCGTCACTGCGGCTTTCGCCTATCGCTCCTGGATCATCAGGGTAAAAACGAAACGCCTCCTCCGTCGGCCGGGTAGAGGCAACATCATCAAGCCTATGTATTATCGTTATAAAATCTCTTTCTCCAGATGGTTTTCGAGCGAACATGGGTATGATCTGCATCTGAAAAAACTCCTGACGTCTGGCCGTCAATATTCGCGACAAGCAACCATAAGATGCTCATCGTTCTGACCGCCCACACTCAATCGCCAGCGGCAGGCATCACTGCCCGCTGCCTGTCGATGACAACAATTACCTCTTGCATATAATTCTTGAATCGCTTAGTCAAGAATAAGAAATTGAAATTGACGACCGGCTTCAGGCAACTGAAAATGCAATTGATAGTTGTTTCAGCGATGAAAACCCTACCGCTCGACGCCGACCTGAAAAGGCGCGCCGAGCGTTGCTTGGGTTGCGTGACGCCAATGCAGCCAAGGGGCGGCATATGAATTACATCGAGCCTGTCGAAACCCTCATAACCCGGCTGCACCGGGACAATATCCGTGTCTGGATCGACGCCGGAAGCCTCAAATGTTCGGACCCTGATGGCCGCTTGAGTGATGCCGTGATGAGCGAAATCCGGACCAGAAAAAACGATATCCTGGCCTTTCTCAACATGGCGCACGCGAATGCCGGTGCGCCCGGCCAGAATGCCATTCCGCCCCTTGACGGGGCTTGCCCGCCGCTATCATTCGCACAGGAAAGACTGTGGTTGATCGACCAGATCTACCCCGGCTCGGCACTGCACCACATATGCATTGCACTCGAGGTCCGCGGCACTCTCGATCTCGCTGCGCTGAAGGTGGCGCTTGCACGCGTCATGAACCGCCACGCGGTGCTTCGCGCCCGCATTTACAGCGACCGCGGCGTGCCGAAGCAAACCATATCCGCAGAATGCGACGCGCCCTTTTCGCTGATGGAAATTTCACCGGCCGCTGCGGCAATGGACGATATCATCCACGCGGAAACGAGCAGGCCCTTCGATCTTGCCATCGAACCTCCCGTTCGCCTTCTCGCCATCAATTGCGGTGAAGGCCGCCATGTCCTCGTTTTGACGCTGCACCACATCTGCGCCGACGGTTGGTCAACGGAAATTCTGCTGAGGGATCTCGGTGCGTTTTATAGCGCGGAGGTTTCCGGCGAAGCTGTCGTGAACGTTGCCTTGCCGATACAATATGGCGACTTTGCCGCGTGGCAGCGCGAGCGTCTGGCCGGGGAAACCGCCGGAGCGCTTGATGATTTCTGGAAACAGCATCTTTCCCAACCCCTGCAGACCACGCAGCTGGTGACGGATATGGCGCGCAGCGCGGGCCATGGGCATGCGGGTGAACTGCATGAATTCGCGATAGACGGGGAAACGACCGATGCGCTGCGCAGGATTGCCGCGGCGCAGGGCACGACACTGTTCACCGCGCTCTTTACCGCCTTCAACATATTGATCCACCGCTATACCGGGCAGACCGATCTGGTGATCGGCACGCCCGTCGCCAGCCGCCCACATGTGGAAACGGAGGAACTGATCGGGTTGTTCGTCAATCCGCTTCCCGTCCGATCGCATGTGAATCCCTTCGGCAATTATGAGAAGGCCCTGCGGGAAACCCATGCCACCCTGCAGCGGGTCATCAGCCACCAGGACATGCCGTTCGAGCGGATTGTCGATATGGTCGGCGGACAACGCGATCCGGACAGCCACCCGCTGTTCCAGATAAAATTCCAACTCGACGCGGCACCGCGCGAGCGTATCCGGCTTCCCGGCCTAGAAATGCGCCGGCTTGCCCGCCAGGACAAGGTCTCAAGGCTCGACCTCTGCCTCGATCTGCGGGAGACGGAAGCCGGGCTTTCCGGCACGATCGAATACAAGACCGCGCTGTTCCGCCCCGATACGATCGGTTTGCTTGCCGGGCATTTCCGCCAGTTGCTGAAATCCATCGTCGCCGATCCCGCCCTGCCGGTCGCCACCCTTGCCCTTCTGACGCAGGAAGAACAGCAGGAACGGGTCGGCGCCTTCAACAGCACGGCGCAGGAGCACGCCGGTTCCCATTTCTTTCATGAACTGTTCGAAGCGCAGGCAGCGCGCGCGCCGGAGGCCGTGGCGCTGCTTGTGCCCCGCGCTGATAACGATGACGTTCTGACATATGGCGAGCTCAATGCGCGCGCAAACAGACTGGCCCGTCTTCTGCGCCGTAAAGGCGTCACCGCGGAAACGGTTGTGGCCATCGCGCTGCCGCGTGGTTTCGACATGATCGTGGCCTGGCTCGCGGTCTGGAAAGCGGGCGGCGCCTATCTGCCTCTCGATCCGGATTACCCTGCGGAGCGGATCGGCAACATGCTGTCAGACGCAGACGCCCGGCTTGTCATCACCCACAGCGCGATCGACCTCCCGACGACAGCCGCCCGGCTTGATCTGGATGGGGAATTCCCTGACAGCGAACGTGCCGACAACCTTAAAACGGTCACCCGTCATTCGCAGCTCGCCTATGTGATCTACACGTCCGGCTCGACAGGAAAGGCAAAGGGCGTCCTCGTCGACCACAGCGGATTGGTCAACCTGACCAGAGACAAGATCCGGGCTTGCGATGTCAAACCCGGCGATTGTGTGCTGCAATTCTTCAGCTTCAGTTTCGACGCCTCCATTCCCGAACTCGTCATGAGCCTCGGCGCCGGCGCCAAACTTCTCCTCCTGCCCAGACATGCCACGCTTCCGGGGGCAGAATTGGCCGATATCCTGCGCGAGCGGCACGTCACACACCTGACGATGACGCCATCGGCCCTGCTCGCCCTGCCGGTCGATGATCTGCCGTCACTGCACACCGTTCTGGTCGGCGGCGAGGTTCCGATGCCGGAACTTGTCGAGAGATGGGGAAGACATCGCCGCTTCATCAACGCCTACGGCCCCACCGAAACGACCGTCAACGCCAGCATGGTCGATATGGGGGGCGGGCTTCCCGCCGTGCCGGTTTTGAGACCCGCCGCAAACAAGCAGCTCTATGTGCTGGACGACAACCTCGAATTGCTGCCCTTCGGCGTGCCCGGAGAACTTCATATCGGCGGCTGCGGCGTAGCGCGCGGTTATCATGACAGGGCGGCGTTGACCGCCGAACGTTTCGTTCCCGATCCGTTTATCAGAGACGGCCGCGCGGGCGTTCTTTACCGCACGGGTGACCGGGCCGTATTGCTGCCGGATGGCCGGATTCACGTTTCGGGGCGACTGGACAGCCAGGTCAAGATTCGTGGATACCGGATCGAACCCGGGGAGATCGAGGCCGGCCTGCTCGCCCACCCGGCAATCGTTTCGGCGACAGTGGCGGTGCGCGACGACGGGCGTGGCGGCAAGCGGCTCGCCGCCTATGCGGTACCTCAGATCGACCAGGACGCGGCAATCAGGCCGACCCCCTCGGATATCCGCCAATGGCTGGCAAACCGCCTGCCGAAGTTTCTTGTGCCCGACACGTTCGACTGGCTCGAGGCGCTGCCGCTGACCGTGAATGGCAAGATCGATCCCTCGAAGCTTCCCGCACCGCGCGCGGAAACAAATCCCGATGGCCGTGCGCCCGAAGGCGAGATGGAAACCCGGATAGCCAGCGCGTTCGGGCAAATTCTGAACATCGATCAGGTTGCCGCGACCGACGATTTCTTCACGCTTGGCGGCCACTCGCTGCTGGCCACCCGCCTTTGCGCCGTGGCGAAGGAGGAGTTCGGGCTCGACATCAGCGTTCTCGATCTCTTCAACGCCTCCACGGTGGAAGCGCTGGCAAATCGCCTGCGGACAAGAGACGCCGGTGGCGAAGGCAATGACGATGAAGCCCTCCTGCTGAAGCGTGACATAAGGCTTGACGATGCAATCCGGCCGAAAGCCGCGGCGAGAGCAGCAGACAGCACCGCCCACGTTTTCCTGACGGGCGCTACCGGTTTTCTCGGGACCTATCTGCTTCGCGAGTTGCTTCGCGACACCACAAGAAGGGTGACCTGCCTGGTGCGCGGCGAGGATGGAATGAGCCGCATAAGACAGGCCTTCCAGCACTATGATCTGCCACAATCCGCGTTGACGGAACGGGTGGCGATAATAAAGGGAGAGCTTTCCCGACCGGGCCTCGGGCTTACCGGTGACGATTACGAAAACATCGTCCGGAATGCCGACTGCATTTTCCACAATGGCGCGGAAGTTCACCACCTGCATCGATATGAGAGGCTGCGCGAGAGCAATGTCCTTGGAACCCGCGAAGTTCTCAAACTGGCCTGCGCCGGAGCCGGTCGGCCCGTTCATTACATCTCGACACTCAGCGCCATCACGCCGCGCCGCGGTTCCGGCGACGATGCGCGGCCCGTCAGCGAACTGGAGAGCATAGACGGATTTGCCGCACCCGCCGGCGGCTACAACCGGAGCAAATGGGCCGCGGAGCACCTGGTGAAAGAGGCCGGCAGGCGGGGACTGCCGGTCACGATCTACCGGCCGGGCGCGATATCGGGTGACAGCGTTACGGGCGCTTTCAACAGTTCGGACATATTATGCCGGCTGGTTCAGGCCTATCTTTACACCGGGACGGCGCCGGAAGGCGAAAGATTGCTCGACATGCTGCCCGTCGACCATGTGGCAAGGGCCATCGTCCACCTTTCCGGCAAACCCGCTTCAGCGGGACAGGCTTTCCACCTCATTCACTCCACCCCCGTTTCGAGCGCCCGCCTCTTCGAGGCCTGCGCGCTGGAGGGGATCGAGCTGAAACGGGTTTCGCAGCAGGAATGGCAGGACATGCTGAGCGATGTGGCGCGCGGAACGCCCGACCACCCGCTCTATCCGTTGCTGGGACTGCTGCGCTCCCCTTCCGCCGCCGGCAAGAGCGACGAAAAACAGACGCGCAACTTCGATTGCCAGCTCACACAGGAGGCCATGTCCGACGCGCCATTCCGCGAACCGGCCCTGACATTCGAGCTGTTGCGGACATATCTGCGCGCCTTCGCCAGGGCCAATTTTCTGAACGCGGCGTCGGCCGACGCGCGAAAGCAGGGTGAACAATGAGCACAGCAATATCAAGCGAAGCCAGCAACTACGACCATTGGGCCTGGCTCTACAACCACACGCTTGGCCCACGCTATAGCGAGCAGAAGATCGAGCCGCTGGCACGGGCGGTCCTTTCCCGGCTGCCCGACGGCGCTTCGCTTCTCGACCTGTGCTGCGGAACGGGACATCTCGCAAAGCTGATGGCGGCGCGCGGATATGCCGTCACCGGGCTGGATGGTTCGCAGGACATGATAAATCATGCCCGCGGCAACGCGCCCGATCTTGAATTCGTCCTCGGTGACGCGAGGGATTTCACCTTCGATCAGCCGTTTGACGGTGTGGTCTGCACCAGCGCATCACTCAACCACATCCAGAATCCCGAAGACCTGCAGAAGGTCTTTTCAAGCGTCCGGCACAGCCTGAAGGATGGGGGAATTTTTGCCTTCGACATCAACCATCCCGGCCAGATGGCGCGTTATTGGCGCGACCTGCCGGCCGAAGGTGAACTCACCGATGACTACGCCTGGCTGATTACGCCGCGATATGATTCACGGGCGAACGAGGGCTCGTTCACGGTTGAAATTCATACACGATCAAAGGCGGCGGGCTTCTCCCCGGCGGAGACTGCATACCGGCTGGCAGCCGGATTGCTGTCCAATCGCCAGAGACTCGGGCTCATCGCCCGCTTCGGCATTCCGGGAAAGAACTGGCAGCGCCACTCCGTCACCAACCCGGTATGGGGCCATGACCTCAACACCGTGACCGAGCTTCTCAAGTCCTGCGGCTTTTCCGTGACATTGCGAAGCACCGATGGCGGTCCGGTTACCGATGAGAGGGCGGTGTATTTCCTTTGCACGAAGATCGCCGGCGATCACGCGGGGCGCGATGTCACACAGGAGGCCGTCGAATGAATATTCACAATAATCCCGGCACTGCGACCGATCCCGTCACGGAAATCGTTGCCGGCTTCAATCTCAAGACACCGGGCTCGAAGCACGCCGCCGCCTATAACCGCCGTTTCCTCTCGGACAAAAGCTCGATCGGCCTTCCGTTTACGCTTGAGACCAAGGAGGCGCTTTATCCCATCGTCGCCACCCATGCCGAAGGCGCCCATTTGCAGGATATCGACGGCAACAGATATGTCGACATTCTCATGGGCCTCGGCACCAATCTCTTCGGCCACAATCCGTCCTTCGTCCGAACGGCAATCGAAGCTCAGCTGGCAAAGGGCTTTGCGCTCGGGCCGCAATCCGATCTGGCCGGCGAGACCGCGGAGCTGTTTTGCCGGATCACCGGAAAAGACCGCGTCACATTCAGCAATACCGGGACGGAAGCCGTGCAAACGGCCATGCGGATAGCGCGCGCCGCAACGGGGCGGGACAAGATCGCCCTGTTTACCGGTTCCTATCACGGCCACATCGACGCTGTCCTGCACAAGGCCACGAGACTTGAATATATCCGCAGGGGCGCGTTGCTTCGGTCTCATCCAGCCTGGCTCGTGGCCCTGAAGCCACTCCTGAAGCGCATGATGCTGACCAGGGCAATTCCCGGCTTTTCGGGTGTAGCACCCTCCTCCGCCCGCGATATCGTTTTGCTGGAATATGGCAATCCGCGCTCCATCGATTATGTCAGGCGTCACGGCGACCGTCTCGCCGGCGTGCTCGTCGAACCCGTCCAGAGCCGTAACCCGGAGCTGCAGCCCCGCGAATTTCTCCATGAGCTGCGCAGCGTGACCGAAAAAACCGGAAGCGCACTGATATTCGACGAGATGATAACCGGTTTCCGCGTCGCACCCGGCGGCGCGCAGTCCCATTTCGGCATAGACGCCGATATTGCCACCTATGGCAAAATCGCCGGCGGCGGACTGCCGCTGTCGCTCATCGCCGGCAAGGGGCGTTTCATGGACCTCGTCGATGGCGGAGCCTGGGCTTACGGCGACAGGTCTTTCCCGAAAGTGGCTCCGACATTCTTTGCCGGCACCTATTGCCGCCATCCGCTGGCGCTTGCCGCCGCCAAGGCAGTCGCACTGCGGCTGCTGGAGGAAGGACCGGCCCTGCAACAGGGCCTCAACGCCAGGACGCAGGCATTCGTGGAACGGCTGAACGGCGCACTCAAGGATGCGGGGTTGCCCGTTGCGCTCATGAGCTTCGGTTCGTTCTTCGCCATATCCGCTGCCCGCAGCCGCATCTCGCCGCTGGCTGTCACCATGCTTTCCTTCCTTCTTTTGACCTCCGGCATTCACCTTCGCGCCGGAGACCGTGGCGGCTTTCTTTCCACCGCCCACGGCGATGACGATATCGCCTTCCTTCACGACGCGGTTCTGCAAGGCCTGAGGGCTCTGGCGGACCACCGTCTTCTCGACAGACATTGATCGGAGTGACCACGATGAGTTCCCAGACACCGGCTGAAGACCTGCAGTACAACGTCGTGATCAGCGACGAGGAGCGATATTCGATATGGCCGGTCTACAAGGCGGTCCCGACAGGGTGGCGCCTGAGCGGCTTTTCCGGCTCGAAGCAGGCCTGCCTCGACCACATCGAGGTGGAGTGGACCGACATGCGCCCCTTGAGCCTGCGGCGGTTGATGGACGGCGAAGCAGCGAACGCAACCGGCGCGCAAGAGTAGGACGAGACCCCATGGACGACCAACCATGGCCAAGCCCGGTGCGGCACGAGGATGCCGGACCGGACGGGGACTGGCTTCTGAAAGACGCAGCTCTCGATCTGCTCCTGCCGGAGGCGCTGGCGCCGGTCATGGCATCGGAGGAGCACGACAAAGCCCGCCTGCAGCACATTATCTGCGAGGCCCTTGAGGCGTTCACGCTGCATTATCCCGAATGCCGCGCGCGTATCGCCGCACTCCTCGGCAATATGGAAAAACCGGTATCCGATCCCGGCATCGTGGATGTCAGCGGCCTGCCGCTGACATCCTTCCACGCGAATGACTACGACCGGTATTTCCGCGTGAACCGCATTGCCACAACCCAGCCCGCGCACGCCCTGCTGCGCAGCTTCCTGCAGGTCGCGCTGTCCGTCACCGATCTTTTCTGCCGGGCACCCCACCTGTCGGAAAAGGCCGCGAAGGCCCAGTTTGACGGTTTTGAGGTTCATGCAAGGCTGCTTGCAAGATGCTTCGGCGTGGAGTGTGCAAAATGACCATTGCTCCCCCGCCGCCATCCCGGATCTGGCGCGAATTCCACTGGGCGTTTTTCATGAACGTGCAGGGGCTGGTTCTTTGCCTGCGCCGCTTCAACATGCAGGTGCATGAAGGTAACAACGCCGAAGCGGACAGGGAATTGCGGGCCGCCGCCGTACTCCTGCGCACATCCGCCAGCTCCATGGACCTCGCCGCGAGCTTCAGCAAAGCGGATTACGAGAACACGATCCGCGTCTCCATGACGCCGCCTTCCGTGGAATCCGATGATTTCAGCGGGCTGATGTCGTTCGATCACGCGATCCTCATCCAGGTCTGGCGCGAGATGAAGGACTTGTTCGCCACCCTGCCGGTCGAGCTCCATGACGCCCATGCGGAATTCGTCGCAGCCTACAAATATCTGGCGGAAGGCCACGTCGGCGTCTGCTCCCGTTTCGTCGGCTCCGACGCCGGAAGTCTGCGATACGGCGACCGGAAGGCGATCGATACGCTCCAGCGTTTTGAACGGGGCCGCCTCGGCATGATCGATCCCCCCAAGAAAGGCTGCCCGTTCCACAAGTGACGGGTGTGTTCAATTTCAAATCCAGCGAGAACTGCATATGTCCGACTATACCAGCGCTTCAAACCAGGATCGGAACGCCTTTCGGGTCGCCGTCATAGGTATGGCAGGCCGGTTTCCGGGAGCTTCGGATATCGAAAGCTTCTGGGACAATCTGGTCAATGGCCGGGAGTCGGTCAAGCAATGGACCGACGAGGAACTCGTCGCGCTGGGTGTCCCGCCCGAACAGTTGACCGACCCCGATTTCGTGCGCGCTTCCGCGCCGCTGGAGGGGGCTGACCAGTTCGACGCCGAATTTTTCGGTTACAGCCCCAGCGAGGCGGAAATCCTCGACCCGCAGCAGCGCCTGTTTCTCGAATGCGCCTGGGCGGCGCTGGAGCGCGCGGGATATCAGGGCGACACCTTCGACGGCTCCATCGGCGTCTATGCCTCGAGCGGCTTCAATACCTATCTTCTGAACCTGCATGCCAATGCAGCGGTGCGTCAATCGATCAGCCCCTTTGAACTGTTCGTCGCCAACGACAAGGATTTTCTGGCGACGCGCACGGCTTACAAACTCAATCTGCGTGGACCGGCTATGACGGTGCAAACCGCCTGCTCTTCGTCGCTGGTTTCCGTGCATGTCGCGGCGCAGAGCCTCATTGCAGGCGAATGCGATATTGCGCTCGCGGGCGGCGTAACGGTTTCCCGTTCACACGGATATGTGGCGCGCGAAGGCGGGATATTGTCTCCGGACGGCCATTGCCGGGCTTTCGATGCGGAGGCCGCCGGAACCGTTCCCGGCAGCGGCGTCGGTGTCGTCGTGCTCAAGCGTCTTGAAGACGCGCTTGCCGACGGCGACACGATAGAGGCCGTCATCATTGGCTCGGCCATCAACAATGACGGCGCGCTGAAGGCGAGCTTTACCGCGCCACAGGTGGACAGCCAGGCCATGGTCATCAGCGAGGCCCATGCGGCTGCGGGAATATCGGCCGATTCCATCGGTTACATCGAGGCGCATGGCACGGGAACATCGCTGGGCGACCCCATCGAGATTGCGGCCCTGACGCAGGCCTTTCGCAAGACGACGCCGCGCAGCGGATATTGCGCAATCGGCTCCGTGAAAACCAACATCGGCCACCTCGATACGGCTGCAGGAATTGCCGGTTTCATCAAGACCGTGCTTTGCCTGAAGCACGGCAAAATTCCCGCAAGCCTTCATTTCAAACAGGCAAATGCGAAGATCGATTTCCCGGCGAGCCCCTTTGAGGTGAATACGGCATTGCGGGATTGGACTGCTCTTGAAAACCCCAGAAGAGCGGGCATCAGCTCGCTGGGTATCGGCGGAACGAATGCGCATGTGGTGCTGGAAGAGGCGCCGGCGGAAGCGCGCACGAGGCGGAAGACACAACCGGCATCGCCGCAGCTTCTGGTCTTTTCCGCGCGCAATGCAACGGCCCTCTCGGAATTGCTTTCGGCACAGGCGAAAGCTTTCGAAACGCAACCCGACCTTTCGCTTGAGGACGTTGCCTTCACGCTGCGTAGTGGCCGTAAGGCCTTCAGCCACCGCCAGTCTCTGGTTGCCGATGATATGGCGTCGGCCGTCACAGAACTACGTCGCCTTGCTGGGGAAAAGCCATCCGTTGCCGGCAGCGCACCCTCACCGGTATTCCTGTTTCCGGGACAGGGAAGCCAATATGCCGGTATGGGCAGAGACCTTTATGACCGGGTGGAGCTTTTCCGCACGCCTTTCGATGCCTGCGCGGATCGTCTTGCCGGGATCATGCAACGCGATTTCCGTGCCGATCTCTTTGCCGGACATGACGATATCAATCATACGGAATTCGCCCAGCCGGCGCTGTTTGCCGTGGAATATGCCCTTGCAAAGGCATGGATGGCGCAGGGTGTGACGCCGCAGGCGCTGCATGGCCACAGCGTTGGCGAATATGTGGCGGCCTGCCTGGCGGGCGTCTTCGATCTCGATACCGCGCTGTCGCTTGTGGTGGCGCGCGGCCGGTTGATGCAACAGGCAGCCCCCGGCGCAATGCTCGCGGTCGTCCATCCCGACACGCCGATCGACCGTTGGCTGGGCGCCGACATCGCGCTTGCCGCCAGCAACGCACCGGGCCTGAGTGTTGTTTCGGGCAGCTTGGACGCCGTTGCAAGGCTCGAAGCAGAACTCAGACAGACCCGCCACGTGACCCGCCGGCTGAAAACCGGACACGCCTTCCATTCGCCGATGATGGCGGAGGCCGCGGCGCATTTTGTCCGGGAATTGCAGGCCGTAAAGCTTTCCCCGCCTTCCATTGCGATGATTTCCAACGTGACGGGAACCTGGCTGAGCGCCGCCGAAGCGACGGATCCAAATTACTGGGCCAGACATCTGGAACGGACGGTGCGTTTCGACGAGGGTACCCGGACGCTTCTCGGCATGGAAAATGCCGTTTTCATCGAGGCCGGTCCGGGCTCGACATTGTCGGGTCTGGTCAGCCAACACGCCATTGCGGAAGACCGCCTCATAACCTGCCTCGGCCGCTCCAACCCGGAGAACGAGACAAGCCAATATCTTGCCGCGCAGGGCCATTATTGGCGGAGTGGCGGGCACCTCGACTGGCGGGCCGCCGCGCAGGAAGGCCACCGCGTGCCGCTGGCTACCTATCCGTTCCAGCGGCAGCGCTACTGGATTTCCAGCCAGGCCGCGGAAAAACAGACGCTGATTTCGACCTCCGGCGACAGTGCAAGGATCTATCGTCCGACATGGCAGCGCCTGCCGCCGGCAAGCGGGGCTGATTGCAGAAATCGCCGGGTGCTGATCCTCGATGAAGGACGCGTCGGCAAATCGCTCGCCGCACGGCTCGAAGGGGCCGGCGCGCAGGTCTATCGCGCCATAGAAGGCGAGAGGTTCGAGGAATGCGACTTCCGTTGCTTCAGCCTTGCTGGACAGTCGGCAGCGGATTTCGCCGAACTGCTGGACACGCTCGGCGAACGCGGGGCGCTGCCGCAGGATATCCTCTATCTATGGCCCCTGAAGCCCGGCCAACGGGACGAGATTACGACTTTGCTCAATCTCGTGCGGGCGCTCGCCGCCCGTGGGCATACAACCACGCTCACACTGGTCACCCATGGGGCAACGGATATCACAGGCCTGGAGAGCCTCAACGAGCTCCAGTCGCGGTTGCCGGGAATTCTGAAGGTTGCCGGTCAGGAATATGAAGACCTGACGTGCAGACATATCGACATCGCCGTCGCGCAGGACATGGCGGACGCGGCGGTTGCCGATCGCCTTTTTGCGGAGTTCGGCGGCAACCGCCCGGTGGTCGCCCTAAGAGGCCCGCATCGGTGGTCGCATGGATTTGCGCCGCTTGACCTGCCTGAACCGCAGGCATCGACCCGGCTGCGAAAAAACGGCGTTTATGTCGTGATCGGAAATATCGCCGAAGGCGTCGGCACCGTCTGGCTGGATCATCTGGCGAAAATTTCCGGCACGCGCCTGACCGTGCTGCAATCCACCCAAGAGGCAGAAGCCGCCACTTTTTCGGGGGTAGGCCTCGATACCCGCCGGATCGACTGCAATGATGCGGCTGCGGTCGGCGCCGCACTGGATGAGGTGGTATCGACACATGGCCGGGTCGACGGGATTTTCCTGAGCATGCCTCAGGCAAACCGGCACGCGGCAGCGCCCCTTTCCATGATGGATGAAACCCATCTCACCTATAATGAAGCGGTTCGCATCACGCCGTTACGGGCGCTCATTCAGGCCATGGAACAACGCCGCGCGGGCTTCTGCTGCATCCAGTCATCGCTCGCCACCGTCATCGGTGGCGTCGGGCTCGCCGCCTATACGTCGGGATACCAGGCGGTGGAGCTGCTTGTTGCGGCCCAATCACGCGCCACACGCATGCCCTGGTTCGCCATCGGCTATCCGCTCATCGATGTCCTGGCCGCCGGCAAACGCTCTTCGCTCGACACCAATGCCTATGCGGTGAGCTCGGAGGATGCCTGGAGCCTGACGAAAAAGATCATCGAGAACGGCATTACCGGCACAACGATGATGTCCCGCAGCGACATCACCGTGACGCCGGCCTCCGGCAAAAGCACGCCGCTCCCGAAAGCTCCGGTTGCGGGCCGTTCCAGACCGGCAATGTCCACGCCTTTCGTCGCCCCGCGAACGGGGATCGAAACCACGGTCGCCGGCATTTTCGAAGAGCTGATCGGTGTGAGCGGGATCGGTGCCGATGACGGGTTTTATGAGCTGGGCGGGCACTCGCTTCTGGCCATCCGGGTCGTCGCCAAACTGAGGGAAACATTCCCGGTCAAAATCGAAATGCGTGAACTCCTCTTCGAAAACCCCACCGTCGCCCGCGTGGCGAGCATGATCGCCGCCCATATGCCCGATGAGGGCGACCTGGACGAGATGGCGGCGCTGCTGATGGAAATCGAAGGCCTTTCCGACAGTGAGGTCCGGAGCGCACTTGGAGGAGCAGAAGCACGATGAACGAATTCTACGCCAAACTCGCGAACCTTTCGCCCGAGCGCCGCCGCCTCATAGAACAGCGTCTTGCCGAGCGGGGTTATCAATCGGCTCTCGACTCCGTCATTCCCGGACGTGAAGACGGTGATGGCGACCGTCCGCTGTCCTTCGCACAGCAGCGCCTGTGGTTCATGCAGCAGCTTGAACCGGACAGCACGGCCTACAATATGCGCAGCGTCCTGCGGTTTCGCGGAAAGCTCGACAGGATGGCGCTGGAAGAGGCGCTGGCAAATGTCGTCAAACGGCATGAGCCGCTGCGAACGCGCTTCATTCCCGGCGCGGACGGTTTTCCGCAACAAGATATTCTGATCGATGGCGACGCAGCCATCGAATTCCTCGACCTTGGGCAGGATACTGACCCGGAAGCCAATGCCCGTCAGCACATCCTGCAACGGCTTTCGGAACCCTATGACCTGAGCCGCCCGCAATTGCGTGCAATGCTGGTTCGCCTGTCCACCGAAGATCATCTGCTGGCGGTCGGCCTGCATCACATCGCCGGGGATCGCTGGTCCATGACGGTGCTCGCCCGCGATCTGGCGGGCTTCTACAAGGGGAAAACCGGACAGTCCCATCCGCTGCCGGATATTCGCGTTCAATATGCCGACTGGGCGATCTGGCAGGGGAAAATGCTGCGTGGCCCGGTCCTCGAAAACCAGCTCTCCTACTGGAAGACGGCGCTTGCAAGCGAACTGCCGGTGCTCGACCTTCCATTCGACCGTCCGCGCCCGGCGATTGCGAGTTTTCTCGGCGCGCAATTTGCCGTGTCGGTCGATCCCGAACTTTCAGGAAAACTAAGGGCGCTGGCGCGGGGCCATAATGTAAGCCTGTTCGTTCTGCTCCTCTCCGCTTTCAAACTCGTGCTCCATCTCTATTGCGACAGCGATGACATAGTGGTGGGGAGTGAAGTCGCAAACCGCGACAGGCCGGAAACCCAGGCGATGATCGGCCCGCTGGTCAACACACTGGTGCTGCGCACCGATCTTGCGGGAAATCCGGATTTTTCCGTTCTGCTGCAGCGCGTCAGCGAGACCGTCCGTACAGGCCTTGCGAACCAGGACGTGCCTTATGAGCGGATCGTCGAGGTTCTCAATCCGAAACGCTCCCTTTCCGAAATGACGCCGCTGTTTCAGGCCAAGTTCGATCTTCAGCACAATCTGGCCAGGTTGCCCGAACTCGACGGCCTTGAAATCGAAACCCTGCGCCTGCCCGATGGTGCGGCCAAAAACGAGATCCGCTTCAATCTCGAAGACAATGATCCGGATATCGGCGGCAAGATCGAATATGCGACCGATCTTTTCAACGAAGAGACGATTGCTGCGATCTGGCGCCGTTTCGAACATGTCCTGCGCACGATCGTTGAAGATCCTGCCCGCAGGCTGTCGGAATTTTCCCTTCTCAGCAACGATGAGCAACGAGGGCAGATCAGCCGTTCCGCCGGTCAAGAGCTGACAATCGAGGGTCTTTGCCTGCACGCGACGCTGACTGCGCAGGCAGCACGCTCGCCGGAAAAATCCGCAGTCGCAAGCGAAGAGGGCAACCTTACCTATCGGGCCCTCGATCAACGAAGTGATGCCATCGCCGCTGCGCTTGCCGCCGGCGGGTTTGGCCGCGGTTCCATCGTCGGCGTCTGCATGCGACGCACGCCGGATCTCCTCGCAGCTCTGTTCGGCGTCCTGAAGACAGGTGCTGCCTATGTTCCGCTCGATCCGGACTATCCGTCCGAAAGGCTTGCTTTCATCGCACAGGATGCGGCCATAAGGGTCGTCCTCACCGACAGCGACCGGCTGGCATTCGATGCGGCGGAAGATTTGGCGCTCCTTGAGGTCGGTAAACTTCCCGATGCGGCCTTCACCCCAACCCACACCAGCGGCCTGGCCGATCTTGCCTATATCATCTACACGTCCGGCTCCACGGGACGACCGAAGGGTGTCGCGATCACGCATGGCAACGCCGCTGCCCGCATGCAGTGGACCGCCGGCAATTTCACCGGTGACGAGCTTGCAAGTGTGCTGGCATCGACCTCGGTCTGCTTCGATCTTTCCATATTCGAGATTTTTGGCACCCTTTCCTGCGGCGGTCAGGTGGTTCTGGCCAACACGCTTTTCGATGTGCCGCGTTTGCAGGATGTGGCCGAGATCAACCTGATCAACACCGTACCAAGTCTGCTGCGCGAATATCTGCGCCACGACACGCTTCCGAAATCGGTCCGCGCCATCAATCTCGCCGGGGAACCGCTGCCGCCGGTCCTGCTCGAAGAGCTGGCGCAAAAGGCGCCGCAGGCGCGCATACACAATCTCTATGGACCCTCGGAGGATACGACCTATTCGACCGGAACGATCGTTTGCGCCGGTGGCGACGAAAGAACGGTTCCGATCGGCACGCCCCTGCCAGGCACGCAGGCTTACGTCCTCGACCGGGCGGGGCGTTTGCGGCCTGACGGTCTGGCGGGCGAGCTTTATCTCGGAGGAGCCGGGGTCACCCGCGGATATCTCCGGCGCCCGGGCCAGACGGCGGAGCGTTTCGTTCCCGATGCGTTTTCCGGGCGATCATCGGCCTATCTTTATCGCACCGGCGACCGGGTCAGGCGCCGTGCTGATGGCATGCTGGAATTCCACGGGCGTCTCGACAATCAGGTCAAGATCAGGGGCCTGCGTATCGAGACCGGCGAGATCGAACACCGGCTCGAGGATATCGATGGCATCGACGAGGCCGTCGTCGCGGTCATCGGCGATGAGGCAAGCCCGGACCGCCAGCTCGCCGCTTACATTTCTCTCGATGCCGGCCGGCATCTGAGCGCCGACGACATTCGAACGACATTGGCAAAACACCTGCCGTCCCACCTCGTTCCGGCCTTGTGGACCATATTGTCGGCCATGCCGCACCTGCCGAACGGCAAGATCGACCGGAATGCCTTGCGCTCACTGGAGATAAGCGCGCCGGGCGGCAGCGGCACGGCGCCGCGAAACGATCTCGAACAAAAGCTTGCGGCCATATGGCAGGACGTCCTTCAGACAGGCGTGACCGATGTCGAGCGCAGCTTCTTCGAGATGGGAGGACACTCGCTCCTCGCCATCCGGATCATCGCCCGCATAAAGGCCGATTTCGGGGTTTCGTTGCCGCTGAAGGCAATTTTCGAGACCCCGACAATCGCCCAGCTGGCAAACCGGCTAGAGAATGCGGCCGAGGACGTTGCCCAGGCCGACGGCCACGCGGTGATCCACGATCCTGAAAACCGCCATGAGCCGTTTCCCCTGACAGATATCCAGCATGCCTACTGGATCGGCCGCAACCAGGGCTTCGAACTCGGCAGCGTCGGCTCCCACGGCTACCGGGAATTCGATATCGACAATCTCGATACCGATGCGCTGGAAAACGCCATAAACGATCTGGTCGCACGCCACGACATGCTGCGTGCGGTCGTCGATCCGGACGGGCGGCAGCGCGTGCTGGCGGATGTTCCCCACTATGCGATGCCGGTTGCGGATCTGCGCGCTGCGGCCGATCGCGCCACGCGCCTGATCGACATCAGAAACAGGCTGTCGCACAATATTTTCAAGGCGGACCGCTGGCCGCTATTCCACATCGAGGCCGCCCGGCTGGATGAAAAGACGACGAGGCTGTTCGTCAGTTTCGACGTCCTCATCGGTGATGCCTGGTCACTGAAACTGATGGGCAGCGAACTGGCGGCCCTCATGCAGAAACGCGCGCTTCCCGAAATCGGACTGACATTCCGCGACTATGTTCTCTTCGAGAGATCCGCGCACAACAGCGCCGCCTATAAGCGGGCAAAAGAACACTGGTCCGCCCGGATAGCCACCCTGCCGGCCTCACCGGATCTGCCGCTGGCATGCAATCCGTCACAGATCGAACACCCGCGCTTCACCCGCCGCCGGGGCCGGCTTGCCGCGAAAGACTGGTCGCGCTTCAAGGAGCTGGCCCAGAGCGCCGGCCTGACCCCGACAGCCGCGATCATGACGATCTTTGCGGAGGTTCTGGCACGCTGGAGCAGGCGTCAGGAATTCACCCTCAATCTGACCGTCTTCAATCGCGAACCGGTTCATCAGGACGTGGAAAAGATCGTCGGCGACTTCACCGCGTCGCTGCTGCTAGGGCTTGATTTTTCGGCCCGTGCCGACTTCACCACGCGCGCGCAGCAAGTCCAGCTGCGCCTGATGGAAGACCTGGAACACAGGCTTTTCAGCGGCGTCTCGGTGCTTCGCGAACTGGCGAAGCAGAACGGACGCTCTGGCGGCGCGCTGATGCCCGTGGTTTTCACCAGCGTACTGGGACAGACCGCGAAAGACGACAACGCTCCGCGTCTGGATACCAGACTGGTGGACAGCGTCAGCCAGACGCCGCAGGTCTATCTCGACCATCAGGTTTCCGAAGATGCGGGCGATCTGGTCTATAATTGGGATGCCGTCGAGGAACTCTTCCCGCCCTCCATGCTGGACATGATGTTTGCCGCCTATGAAACATTGCTGCGGGCGCTGGTCAGCGACGATGCGGCATGGCAGGCCGAGCCGGCCATTGTTGATTGCCGGGCCTTCGAAACGCTCAACAACAGGGCGAAAATCGCACTTCCTGACGACACACGGCTGCTGCATGAGGCATTTTTCCTGAGGGCGACGGAAAGCCCGGAGAAAATCGCCGTCTGCGCACAAGGCGTCGAACTGACATATGGACAGGTCGCCGAGCGCGCGCTGGCGCTCGCGGCAAACCTTCAGGCAGCGGGTGCCGGCCCGAACGACCGGGTTGCCGTTTCGCTGCCCAAGGGCGCAAATCAGGTGATCGCCTGCCTCGGCATTCTGGCAAGCGGCGCAGCCTATGTGCCGGTTGATCCCGACCTGCCGGCGGAACGGCGTTTCGAACTGGTGGAAGACACGGCGGCCGATCTCGTCATCGCCGAAGGGGGTGACTGGCCGCAGCGGGTGACGGTGATTGCGGTTCCCGAAAATGGCGGAGCAAGACCCTCGCCCTCGGCTGCCGTGCCGTCGGATCTTGCCTATATCATCTTCACTTCCGGTTCGACCGGAAAACCCAAGGGCGTGATGATCGACCATCGCGGCGCGCTGAACACGATCCTCGATATCAATCTCCGCTTTGGCGTTTGCGCCGAGGATCGGGTCTTCGCGCTCTCCTCCCTCAGCTTCGACCTTTCGGTCTACGATATATTCGGTCCGCTTGCCGTTGGCGGCGCCATCGTCATGCCCGTGCGCGAGGAGGTGTCGGACAGCGCCCGGTGGATGAAACTGCTGCTGCAGCATCGGGTAACAGTCTGGAACTCGGTTCCGGCCCTTGCCCAATTGCTGCTGGCCGAACTGCCGGCGCTGCGGGAAAAACCGCCCTTGCGTCTCATCATGATGAGCGGTGACTGGATTCCTGTCAGCTTGCCGCCCACTTTAAAAGCACATTTGCCCAATGCCGATCTCATCAGCCTTGGCGGCGCCACCGAAGCCTCCATCTGGTCGGTTTTCCATCCCATCGGGGAAGCTCTGCCGGGCTGGACCAGCATCCCTTATGGCAAGCCGCTGGCAAACCAGCGCTGGTATGTCCTGGACGATCAGGGAAGGCCCTGCCCGCCATGGGTCACGGGTCGGCTGTTTATCGGCGGCATCGGTGTCGCGCGGGGTTACTGGGGTCGGCCGCAACTGACCGCCGACCGCTTCATACCCGACAGCTTTGCGGATGAAGAGGACGCGGAAAGCGGAGCGCTTCTGCTTTACGATACCGGCGATCTCGGACGGCTGCGGCCGGAGGGACTGCTGGAATTCCTCGGGCGCGAAGATTTCCAGGTCAAGGTCAACGGCTTCCGGATCGAGCTTGGAGAAATCGAAACCGCGCTGCAGCAAAATGAAAATGTCGCCGAAGCCGTGGTGACGACGGTGGGCCAGCCGCCTGCCCTCGTGGCCTATATCGTTGCGGATACGACAGGCAGCCTCATCGGCAAACTGGAGGCGAAAACCGCCCGTTCGGGCGCAGGCGGATTGCACTACGCCGGAAGGAGCATCGACCTGTCTTCTCCGGAGGGCCTGATCCACGAGGCGATTGCCCGGCAAAGCCATCGCCGGTTTTTACCGGCTCCGGCGGAGCTTCCGAAAATCGGGCATCTTCTGGCCAGCATACAGGCCTTCGAGATGCCGGGAACACCGCTGAAAAAGGCGCTCTACCCGTCCGCCGGCGGTATTTACCCTGTCCAGACCTATATTCTGGTCCGTGAAGGCCGGATCGAGGGGCTGTCTGCCGGCTGGTATCGCCATCATCCCGCAGAGCATCGGCTGGAATTCCTGAAGGATGTTTCGCAGGAACAGATCGACGCGATTGCGGGCAAGAGCGACGATATTGTCGGGCAATGCGCTTTCCTCGTGGTTTTCATCGGCCGCAAGGCGGCAATGGCGCGCAGCTACGGGGAGAAATCCCGCGACTTCTGCCTTCTGGAAGCCGGCCATATGGCGCAGGTCATGATGATGCACGCCCCCCGTCTCGATATCGGCCTATGTGCAGCCGGTGGCGCCGATCTTTCCGCCATGGCCTCGGCACTGGCAACCGAAGCGGATGAAGAGCCGCTTTACGTTCTCGCCGGCGGGACTATCGATCCCGCATGGAGTACGCAGTGGCAGGCATCCGTGCAAATGCGCGGTGAAACCCTCTCGGAGCGGCTGCGTGCATTTCTTGCCGCGAAACTTCCCGCCTACATGGTCCCGCGCGAATTCGTGATCATGGATCGACTGCCTCTCAGCGCCAACGGCAAGGTTGACCGAAAGGCCCTGCCCGCACCGGGCACAAGGGCGCGAAACGCCGTTGCCCCGGCAACGGCCAGCGAGGCCGCATTACTGGCGATCTGGCACGAGCTCCTGGCCAATGACAACGCCGGCGTGGAGGACAATTTCTTCGAAGCGGGCGGCGATTCACTGACGATCATGCAGCTGCTGTCGCGCATAAGGCAGGAATTTTCGGTTCACCTGACGCTCGCGCAGCTCTTTGGCGCCACCACCGTCAAGGCCCAATCCGAATTGCTCGGCTCACTTTCACCTTCCGTATCGGACGCAGTGGAAACCGGTATTTCCCCAGTCGTTGCGGGTGCCTCCGTCAACGACCTTTCCGAGAGCGACGTGGATCGAATGCTGGAGCAGCTGCTCTCCAGCCAAAAGGACTGATAAACGTGAACAGAATGGATATCTCCAGGCTGACGCCGGATGAAAAGCGCCAGCTTCTGCAACGCCTGATGGCAGGCCAGCAGGCATCCGAAAAAAGGAATTTCCGCCTCAGCCACGCCCAGGAGCGCATCTGGTTCGTGGAGCAGATGCAGCCCGGGACGGGTGCCTATTCCATACCCGTGGCCGTCCGGCTGAAAGGCCCTCTCGACCGCGACAGGCTGAAGACCTGTTTCGATATCGTCGTCCAGCGCCATGAAAGCCTGCGAACCGTTTTCGAGGTTCTGGACGGGGAACCGTTCCAGACCATCGCCACCCGATCAACGGCGGATTTCAGTTTTCAGGATCTCGGCGATGACGAACCTGCGCAAGACGCCGCCATAGGCCATTTTGCTCGTCAGCCCTTCGCGCTGGCGCAGGGTCCGCTGTTTCGCGTCCGCCTGTTCGCCGTCGCGCCTGACGAACATATCCTCGTGATGGTGATCCATCATATCATTTCCGACTACGCCTCGTTGCAGATCCTCATCGATGAGGTCTACAGGCTTTACAGCGCGGCCGGATCCCCGTCCCCCGCACAGCTGCCCGCACTGGATATCCAGTATCGCGATTATGCCGAATGGCAGCGCAATGGAACGGCGGAACTCTCAGGCCAGCTCGGCTACTGGCGTGAGCAGCTTCGCGACGCTCCGCTGCTTCTTCAGCTCCCATTCGACTTTCCCCGTCCGGTCACGCAGGCCTTTCACGGCGCCCGGCACAAATTCCACCTTGGGCCCGCGCTGTCCGCCGCCATCAAGGATCTGGCAAGAAGCCGGAAACTGACCACTTTCATGGTGCTGCTGGCGGCATATCAGATCCTGCTCGCCCGTCTCTCGCGATCGGACGACATCTGCATCGGCACGACGGCATCGAACCGCAACAGGGCAGAGACCCGCAATCTCATCGGGCTTTTCGTCAACAATCTTGTCATGCGAACCCGCCTGCAGCCCGACGACACGTTCGACATGGTCCTTTCAAGGGTGCGCGACACGACGCTGGACGCCCTCTCCAACCAGGATGTTCCCTTTGAGCAGGTGGTGGATACGCTGAACGTCGAGCGCGACATCGGCCACAACGCGCTGTTCCAGTCGACCTTCGTCCTTCACAACGCTTCCGGCGCCGCTTTCGACCTCGGTGATATCAAGGTCACGCCGGTGGCGCTGGATTCAGGCGCATCGCGTTTCGACCTCAGCCTCGACATGCATGAGGGACGGGGAACGGAAGGGTTCAGTGGAATTTTCGAGTTCAATACGGAACTCTTCCTGCCCGAAACTGTGGCCCGCTTCTCCGCCTATTTCACGAGACTGCTTGGCGGCCTGGTATCGGATCCCGGCGGGCGCATCGCCGAAATCGACCTGTTGGACGAGGCGGAACATGCCGCCATGGTAGCTGCAAACCAAACCGCCACCGCCTTTCCATCGAAAGACGTCGCATCGCTGCTGGAAGACACGGCACAGGCGCGCGGCCCGTTTGCGGCCCTGCGCTGCGGAACCCGCGAATTTTCCCATAGCGACCTGAATGATGCCGCCAACCGGGTGGCATCCGGTTTGCGTGATCATATCGGCAACGGGAAATCGCATCCCCGCATTGCCATCTGCCTGCCGCGTTCCGAAAATCTCGTCATCGCCATTCTCGCGGTGCTGAAGCTCGGCGGCCATTATGTGCCTCTCGACCCCGGACATCCGGCGGAACGGCGCGCACTCATTCTCGAGGACTGCCGTCCCGACATCATACTCGTCAGCGAAGCTGACGATGACCGCGCGGCACATGAATGCGATTGCCTGGCGATTGAACCCTTGCTGGGTAAAGCCGGCTCCTTCGGCAATCCGCTTCGTGAGGTATCGCCGGATGATCTGGCCTATATCATCTACACCTCCGGTTCGACGGGTCGGCCGAAAGGTGTACCGATCAGGCAGAAAAGTCTGGTCAATCTTCTCACCAGCATGGCGAGACGTCCGGGCATGTCCGCCGAGGATCGCTTCCTCGCCGTCACGACACCTGCCTTTGATATCGCCACCCTCGAGCTGATGATGCCGCTCATGGTCGGCGGTCTGCTGATTGTGGCCGAAGCCGATGACGTCTATGACGACATGGCGCTCGCAGAGCTTATCCGGAAACACGGCGCGACGATGATGCAGGCGACACCTGCGACATGGCGGCTGATGGCCGATGCCGACTGGCAGGCTCCGGCGGGTTTCAGAATGCTATGCGGCGGCGAGGCTCTCGAACCCGCCCTTGCCCGCCGTCTGCTGGCGGCCGGTGGCGAATTGTGGAACCTCTACGGCCCGACCGAGACGACCATATGGTCGACCTGCACGCGCATTGGCCCCGAACATCTGGATCTTCCCGCCCTGCCGATCGGCGAACCGATCGCCAATACGCAGCTTTATCTGCTCGATGATGCACTGATGCCCGTGCCGGCGGGCGTCGTCGGAGAGCTTTATATCGGCGGCGACGGTCTGAGCCCCGGCTATTTCAATCGCGACGATCTGACCTCACGCGCATTCGTGGAAAGGTCGGCCGGACGTTCGAACGGAAGCCCTGATACATCGAGGCTCTACCGAACAGGAGACCTCATGCGGCGCTCCGCCGCCGGGCATCTCCTCTATGTCGGCCGCGCCGATTTTCAGGTCAAGCTTCGCGGCTTCCGCATCGAACTCAGCGAGATCGAGGCAATCCTCGTCGCGCAGCCGTCCGTCGAACAGGCTGTCGTTGCCCTTTGGCAGGACGGCGAAGGGTCGGGCCATCTCGTCGCCTATTGCCGCCGCGCGGCAGGCCACGTGGATGAGGATCAAATCCGTGCAGCACTCGCTTCGCAGCTTCCCTCCTACATGCTTCCCTCCGCTTATGTATGGTTGGACAGTTTTCCATTGAACGCCAATGGAAAGATCGATCGCAAGCGGCTTGAACGCCCGAAAAACATATCATCCTCAGTCGCTTACTCCACACCGCAGGACGGCACCGAGCAGATCGTCGCCTCCCTTTGGTGTGAACTGCTTGGCGCTCCGAGGGTGGGGCGTAACGATAATTTCTTCACGGTCGGCGGCCATTCCCTTTTGGCAACCCGCATGCTTGCGCGCCTGCGCGCGTCTTTCGCCATCGAAATACCCCTGCGCACCATTTTCGAGAAACCGAAACTCGCCGAATTTGCGGGCGCGATCGACGCTCTGGTCTCCACGGCGGGACTGAGGACGGATATGGATTTATCCGGACTGTCAAAACGGCAAAGGACCGGCCGGACACCGCTTTCCTACGCACAGAACAGACAATGGGCGCTGGCGCAGCTTGAGCCGGACAGCCCCCTTTACAATATTCCATTTGCCCTGAAGATAAGCGGGCCGCTCGATTTCGAAATTCTGTCGCGCGCACTCACACTGACAGCGCAAAGACAGGAAATCCTGCGCAGCCGGTTCGTCTCGGTCGATGGCAAGCCCTTTGTCGAGACCGACGCGGAGATCATGTTCAGGATCGTGCCGGAAGAGATCGGTGACAGGGAGCTTGAGGCCGCCCTGCTCGATTGCGCGCGCCGACCATTTGATCTTGCCGTTGCACCCCTGCTCCGCATTCACGCTTTGCGCACCGGCCCGCAGGACCATGTTCTGCTTTTCATATTGCACCACATCATCGGCGATGCCCTTTCGGCGGAAATTCTCCTGAATGAGGTTGCCACGTTCTACGCCTTACTTTTGAAGGGTGTGGCACCGGCAGGCGAGACACTGCCGCTGCAATATGCGGATTTTACACTCTGGCAACGGGAACAGGACACGCAGGATCAGGTTGATTACTGGTGCAGGACACTTGCCGGCGCTCCCCCTCTGCTGGAGTTGCCCACGGATTTCGTGCGGCCCGCCATACAGGGCTTTTCCGGCGAAAGCGTCCGTTTTTCGCTCGAAGCGGGTTTGTTCGCAAAATTGCGCAAGCTCTGCGACCAGCAGGGCGCAACCCTTTTCATGGGAATGCTGACGGCGTTCTCGACGCTGCTTCAGCGCGCCAGCGGCATGCGCGATATCGTCATAGGCACACCGGTATCCGAGCGCTTCCACCCCGATCTGGAAAAGGTCATCGGGATGTTCGCCAATACACTGGCGATCCGATTGCAGACGCAGGGCGGCGAAAGCTTCAACGATGCGCTCAGGGCCACCCGCGAAACGGCATTGAGTGCTTTCGCAAATCAGGCCGCGCCCTTCGAGAAGGTGGTCGATGCGCTCTCGCTTCCGCGATCGTGGAGCCACAACCCGCTGTTTCAGGCCATGCTGGTCTCCACCGTCGAAACCCGACGTGAGACAATCCCGCTTGCCGGGATGGAATGGGAAAGGCTGGCGCTTCCCGACACGTCATCACGCGTGGACCTGACGCTGTTCATCCACGAAACGGCCGGGGAACTTTTATGCCGCCTCGAATATCGCAGCGATCTTTTCCGCCGGGCCACCATGGAATCGCTCGGCGATGCGCTGGTCGCCCTGCTTGAAAGGATTGTCGAACACCCTGACATGCCACTCGACCGGTTGCCCATGCTGCCCGAGAGCCAGCGGAGAAGGCTGCGGCACTGGAACGGGACGGACGCGGCATTCGAACAGCAGCGGCGCTGCCTGCACGACTTCGTCAAAGCGAGCGTCGAAACCAGTCCGCAGGCGATAGCCGTTACAGATCAGGAACGCAGCCTGTCCTATGCCGAACTCGACCAAAAAGCCGACCGGCTCGCAAGCGGGCTGGCCGCGTCCGGCATCGGAAGGGGAAAACGGGTCGGTATCCGCCTCGAGCGGAGCGTGGAACTGGTGGCCGCCATACTCGCCGTTCTTCGCACCGGTGCGGCCTATGTGCCGCTGGACCCGCGTTACCCGGAGGACCGGATAGAATTCATCGCTGCGGACGCCGATCTGGCACTCATCCTGGTCACGAGCGATGATGATATTTCGGCTGCCGGACAGGCCCTCCGGTGCATGACGCCCGGCATGGTGGAGAATCTGGCAGGAGGGGCCGTTCCAGCATCGGGAACGTCCGGGTCCGATCTCGCTTATATCATCTACACCTCCGGTTCGACCGGCAGGCCGAAGGGCGTGGCCATCGAACATCGCAACGCCGTCGCTTTCGTGCAATGGTGCCTGCACAGCTTCACGCGCGATCAGCTGTCCGGGGTGCTGGCCTCCACGTCGATCTGCTTTGATCTTTCGATCTTCGAGATATTTGCGACGCTTGCGGCAGGCGGGCGCATCTTCATGGTGGACGATCTCTTCGCCTTCCCGAACGCGCCATTCGCGGACGACGTAACGCTCGTGAACACGGTTCCGACGCCAATGTCCGAACTACTGAAACTTGGGCCCCTGCCGCAAACCGTAAAAACGGTGTGCCTGGCGGGAGAGCCGCTTCCGCGTGAACTTGTCGGGCGGATTTACGCCAACGACCATGTCGAAAACCTCTATAACCTCTACGGCCCCTCCGAAGACACAACCTATTCCACGGTGGCGCCTGTACCGAAATCGGGAGAGTGGTTCGGGATCGGCGTGCCGATTGCCAATACCCGCGCCTATGTGCTCGACGGCGAGTTGAACGAGGTTCCCGTTGGCGTGCCCGGCGAACTGTTCCTGTCCGGCAGCGGGTTGGCGCGCGGTTACTGGAACCGGCCGGGCCAGACGGCCGAGCGTTTTCTGCCCAATCCCTTTGCGGAGCACAGTGAGCACCGCGTCATCTATCGGACCGGCGATATCGTCCGCAGGCGTGATGACGGTGGTCTGGATTACATGGGACGCGGCGACCGACAGTTGAAGCTGAACGGTTTTCGCATCGAACCGGGCGAGATAGAAGCCGCTTTGCTTCAGCAGGAAGGAGTGCATGAGGCCGTTGCCGGGCTCTGGTACGACGCCTCCAATCATCCGCGCCTGGCAATGTGGATTGCCGGCGACCCCGAACTGGAGATCACCGGACTTGTCACAACGCTCAGGCAGCGCCTGCCCGAGCATTTCGTTCCCGTCCTTGCAAGGAAACTCGATGCCCTTCCGCGCCTGCCGAACGGCAAGCTGGACAGGTCCGCCCTGCCGGATCCCGCAGCCTATGGCGAACGTTCCCACGAAACCGCTCGCCCGCGAACCGGGCAGGAGGAAATGCTGGCGGGGATATGGCAGGGCCTGCTGGGCTGCGAGGACATTCGGCCAAACGACAATTTCTTCTCGCTCGGCGGCGATTCCATCCTCGCCATCCAGCTGGTGTCACAGGCCCGCCAGAAGGGCTTGAGAATGACCCCGCGCGACGTGTTCCTGTATCCCACGCTGGCATCGCTTGCCGAAGCGACAGGCGCCGAAAGCGCCGCGACGGCCGAGACGGGTCACAGCCATGATGAAGGCACGCTGGGAGCGATACAGCACTGGCTGCTGGAGCAGGATCTACCCGATCTCGCCCATTGGAATCAGGGCCTGATCCTGAAGCCCACCCGCACCATCGATCCCGACCGACTCGAAAAAGCGATTTCCCAGGTGCTCGGTGAACATCCATCGCTTCGCGCCAGATTTTCGCGCGAAAATGGAGAATGGCGGCAGGAGTTCGCGCCGCTGTCAGCCATGCAGCCCATGCAGCGGTTTGCCGCCGCAGATGAAAACGATGTCACGGATCTTGCCAAAAAACTTCATGCCGGCTTCGATCTTGGCGCCGGGCCTCTCTTCGGCGCAATCCTGGCGACATTACCAGATGGATCCGGGCGTCTCATCCTTGCCGCCCACCACCTCATCGTCGACGGCATATCGTGGCGAATGATCGTTGCGGATATCGAGCGCCACTATCTGGAAAACGGTGCCGCTCGCTCCGGCATAGCCACTGCAGGCGAATGGCACAGCCGGCTTTCCCGATCGGAGCTTTTCGACGATGAGCAGGAATACTGGCACGGCATCTGCGACGAAGATGTGCAGCCCCTGCCCCTCGACTACAAAAACGGCGGCAATAACGTATCGGATGCGGTGACTTACCGGCAGACGGTCGATGCCAGGACAACGAAAGAACTGCTTCGGGACGTGCCGGAAGGCTTCAGCGTAACCTCGAACGAAGTTCTCGTTGCAGCTCTTTATCTGGCGCTGCGACAGTGGAGCGGCCAACCGCGCCTGCGCATCGACATGGAAAGCCACGGCAGACCGCATCTGTTCAAGGATTTCGACATTTCCGAAACCGTGGGATGGCTGACCGCGCTTTATCCCGTCTTGTTCGACACGCCGGCGGAGACCACCCCCGACCGGCTGCTCCTTGACGTCAAGGACACGTTGCGGCGAATTCCCAATAATGGCGTGGGCTTCGGCGTTCTGAAATATCTTCGCGGGAAGGGTGAGCATCTGGACTGCGGGAAACCGCAGGTCCGCTTCAACTATCTCGGCCAGATGGACGCCATGTTCGGGGCCGAGAGCCTGTTTGCTCCCTCAGGCATAGCCTCCGGCCCGATGCACGGGCCGCGCAACCCGCGCGATGCGATCCTCGAGATCAATGCCATGGTCGTGCGCGGCGAATTGCAACTGCAATGGGTCCATGGCGCGCAGCTGCATCGCGAAGACACCATCAGGACGCTGGCCGGCCATTTCCGGGAAAATCTTGAAATCTTGATCCGGCATTGCCTGACGGGTTCCGGCGCGGGTTTCAGCCCCACTGATTTCCCGCTCATGGATCTCGGCCAGGACGAACTCGACAATCTGCTAAAGAGCTTGTGACACCATGGACAATCGCCCCTCCGAAAGCCGCCGCCCGGCCATCGAAAACATCTATCCGCTGTCACCGATGCAGGAAGGATTGCTGTTCCATTCCATCGCCACGCCTGACGAGGGCGTTTACGTTCCCCAGATCGTCCTGCATCTGAAGGGCGCCGTCGATGCGCGGATCATGCATGATTGCTGGCGCGAGATTGTGTCGCGGCATGCGGTTCTGCGCACCACGTTTCACTGGGAAGAAAGAGACGAACCCTTTCAGGTGGTTCACGGCGATGCCGGTCTCGTCTGGTCGCAGCTGGATTGGTCGGGCATCGATGCCGACGAGCAGCAAAGACACCTCGGCACGCTTCTGTCCGACAACCGGCGACAGGCTTTCGATCTGAAAAAGGCTCCGCTGATACGCCTGCAATGGATCGACTGCGGCGGGGAAAATTCGCGCCTCATTCTTCAGTATCATCATATCATTCTCGACGGATGGTCGGCCGGCCGCCTCGTCGAGGATGCCTTCAGAACCTATCAGAGGCGGTGTGGCTCTTCCCGCCCCGCTCTGGCCGCGCCGCGGCCCTATGTGGATTATATCGCCTGGCTGAAAAGCAGGAAGCGTGAGGCGACGCGGGAATTCTGGACGGATTACACCGCCGGGATCGCCGGGCCGTGCAGAATTACACACGCCGCCACCGGCGAGGCCGACTTTTCCAGTCGTCACCTCACATGCGCTCCCGTGGTTTCGGCGCAAGCCGCAAAACTGTGCAGGGACATGGGCATTACGTCCAACACCCTGCTGCAGGGCGTCCTTGCCATCACCATCGCCCGCAAGACCGGCAGCAGGCATGTCGTCTTCGGCGCGACGACGGCGGGGCGACCTCCGGAACTGCCGGGCGTGGAAAATATGGTCGGCCTGTTCATCAACACGCTACCGGTCTGCGTCGAGGTTGAACAGGACGACCTTGCCCCATGGCTGCAAAAACTGCAGAAACGCCAGTCCGCCTGTGCGGAGCATGACTATCTTCCGTTACGGGAGATACAGGCCGGGCGGGGCGATCTCTTCGACTGCCTTCTGGTCTTTGAAAACTACCCCGTCCCGCGGGATGTCTCGTCGGACGCGACATTTGCCGTCGCCGGCGTCGAGGTCGATGAATGGACCCACTATCCGCTCACCCTGTTTGCCGTTGCCGACGCGGGCAAGATTTCGATTGCCGCCCGATACGATAGACGGAGCATGACCGAGCGGGAGATTGAAGCATTTCTGAAAGAGCTTGAAGCCGCAATCGGCGAGATGGCCGGCGGCGCGGCGCGAATTCCGGATATATCCGATGCGGATATCACTGCGGTCAATGCCGATAGGCCTATGCCACTCGCGGCAGCGGAAACGCACCATGATCTCCCCATCTCCACCCCTTCTCCGACAACGGCCTGGACACCGACGGAAGAAGCTATGGCCCGGATCTGGGCAGAGGTTCTGAAAGTCGAGGTGCGGCGCAATACGGATCATTTCTTCGACCTTGGCGGTCACTCGCTTCTGGCTGCGAGGGTCGTCAACCGGGCGCGGAGAGAATTTGCCATCAACTTTCCCGTAAAGGTCCTGTTCGACCGCCCGGTCCTTGCGGCGTTTTCGGCATTCATCGATGCGCTGAAAGCAACGGCCGCCCCCGTCGGCGAGCACAATGCGATTGAAATATGAGACAAGGAGCCCCGATGACAGTTCGCCCCAGGTTGATTTGCCTTCCGCCAGCCGGCGCCGGCCCAAGCCTGTTCCGGTCATGGGTCCATTCCGAGAGCGTCTTCGACGTCTTCCCCGTCCCCCTGCCTGGCCGCGAAGCCCATTTCACCAAGCCGCTGCCGCGCGATATAGAAAGCCTTGCCGACCATGTCGCAGGCGAAATCTCCGGTCTGCTGCAGGCGCCCTATGCCCTGTTCGGCTATTCCATGGGCGCGGTGGTGGCATATGAGCTGCTCCGGAACCTCTCCATCCGGCGCCTGCCACTTCCCCACGCATTCTACATCCTCGGCTCGAACGCGCCCGACCGTGTCCTTGAGGGACGTGAACCCATTCACATCATGTCGAGCGAAGATTTCCACCAGTCGCTGGTGGAGATCGGCGGAACGCCGGACGCAATATTGCGCGACAGGGAGGCGATGGCCCTGTTCGAGCCGGTTCTCCGCAATGATTTTCGCATTTGCGAGACTTATGAATTTACGCCCCCGCATGCCCCGGTTACCCTTCCGGTGCATGTATTCGTGGCCGATGCCGACCATCTCGTCAGCTGGAGCGCGGCGCGTGCCTGGGAAAGCTGTATCGGGTCGAACGTCACCATGCATCGGATCGAAGGCTCGCATATGCTCCCGCCGCAGGCCTTCGCCGGCTTTATTGGCAAACTGGGCCAGCTGTGGCAAACCGATGCGATGCAGACTATGGCTGTTCGATGAGAGAGGCGTGAGCCGGATTTGATGTGCGAATCTGACGGATGCGGCGGACAATGAGATATCAGGAGGCCGCCGGCGTGCCCACCACCGACGATATTCTGACGGAAGCGACCGCTCTCCAGCAATCCATGTGGCCCGAGGTGCCCTGCAGCGCCGGCCCGATGCTTCCCGGCTGGATAACCGCCGCCGGGCTGTTTTCCAGCCCGGAGGAACTCGAAGAGTTCCTCGACTATGAGGGATCGTTCAATCCCGGCGTCGATCTCAAAAGTCGCGCGGCCTTCTTGATGAGCGATTATTGCTACATCTTCTTCATGGCGACCGTTCCGTTGCTGGTTGGCCGCGGCCTGGTGCCGGACCTGTCGCCCGACGCTGTCTCATTGCAGTTCTACACCTATCATGGCGAGCATGATGGAGAGCCGATGACGGTGCGGCGCGCCCGCGTCAGGCTGCTTTCGCCGCAAATATTTACGGATCGGCATGCAGGGCCATTTTCGATAGTCACAGACCACGCGGCGTTGTGCGAAAGGTTCCGCATGGGCGTCGAGCGGCATTTCGAACCGCTGGTCGCAGCATTGGCAAAACGGACGGGCTTTTCGAAAAACGCGCAGTGGCGGCTGATTGGCGATGGAATAGCCGGCAGGTTTCTCGATGTCGGAAGACGATTCGGCTGTCTGCCCGAAGCAATGGCCTCGGCAATGGCGATCGTAAAAGCGCAGGGATCGCCGCTGAACAACCGCCAGCTGGGCTACTTTGACCTCACCCTGCACGACAGCACATTGAAGGAACCATTCACCTACACGTTCCGCGCGCGGGGCGGATGCTGCCGGTACTATACCGTCGAGGGAGCGGAAAAATGTGCGACCTGTGTGCTGAAGTCAAATGAAGAACGTGATGCCATTCTGCTTCAGGAAATGCGCACCCGTATCTGCCTAAAATAAAATGTTTATTTTCCATAATTTTTTTTCGACTTGAGAGTCCCATTACGCCTCCTTTGATCGTCTTCAGCATGAGCGGACGGTTGTTACCGTCATATTGTTCTGAAACGTGCGTATTGAGCGCACGGGCGCGGGGGCTTCAATGGAATGCAAGGGAATGAACGGCAGAGCGGCTCGAACCGGTCTGGCGGGTTGGGTAGCAATGCTGCTTACAACTTCGGTATCGGCGCTGGCCTTATATGTGCCTGCCGCAGCGCAGAGCGAAGGCCAGACACGCAGCGCGCCGCGACAGATTTCGATTGCCGCCGGCCCCCTTACCAGCGCGCTCAATCAGCTTGCCACACAAACCGGCCTGCAGATTCTCTTTGACGGGTCTGTCGCCAACGGCAAGACGTCGCGGGGCGCCAGCGGCAACCTCACGCCTTCCCAGGCGCTTGACGCAGTGCTTGCAGGAACCGGCGTCCAGTCGCGGTTTGCCGGCCAGAACCAGATCGCCCTTAGCCTTGCGGCGGCGCCTGCAGGCGTCGCGGCCGTCGGTGCCGATGGCGCGACCCAGCTGCAGGCCATCACGATTTACGGTTCACGCAACGCCACGACGCTTGCCAGCACCTCCTCGAGCATCGGCATCGTCACCGCGGACCAGATCGCCGACAGCCAGATACGGAGTTTCCGCGATAGCTTCCGCCGCATGGCAAACGTCATGGATGGCGACTGGGCCGATGCCGGCTTCATCATTCGTGGTGTCAGTTCCGAGGGCCTTGTCCCCGGTGGCGCGCCTCTTGCCACGCTCTACATCGACGGCGTTCAGCAGACGGTTCGCGGCGCACGCCGTGGGGCACGCGGATTGTTTGACGTCGAACAGGTCGAGGTCTATCGCGGCCCGCAGTCCACCCTGTCGGGGCGCGCTGCCATGGCTGGTGCAATCTATATAAAGACCAAGGATCCCACCTTCGAAAAGGAGGCGGAACTTTCGACCACGATCGCCACCGGCAATCTATACGGCACCGGCTTCATGTTCAATACGCCGCTGATGGACGATCAGCTCGCCATTCGTATTTCCGGTGAGGTTCAGCGAAGCAAGAACGACATCAATTACCCGACCTTCGTGGGTTACGAGAACTACAATGAGTTCACGCACGATTTTTATTACCAGGTTCGCGGCAAGGTCCTGTTTGAACCGGCGGAAATGCCGGAGACACGCGCCCTTCTCAGCTACTCGTTTTCACATGACAATCCCGCTGTTCGCGACATCGGTGGTCCCGCAGGCTCCATTCCCTTCAGTTTCGACCAGAAACGCGGCGATTATCTGCTGCCAGCCTACATAGAATATCGCCCGACCGACGTGCATAATGTCGGACTGGAGGTTACCCATGATTTTTCAGACGAGCTGAAACTGACTTCACTTTCGGCCTTCAGCTATTCCGACGCTGATCGTCTTTCGGTCAATTATGGAACCCCGGGCGAAATCAACACCTATCATGGCTACTACAAGGAATGGATCGCCTCCCAGGAGCTGCGTCTCAATTATGAAGGTGACAAATGGGACTGGGTCGGCGGCGTCTATTTCGCCTATGAAGACGAAAAGAACTTCTACGATCGCACCATTCCGCTGAGCGCCACCGTCAACCGCAATCAGGTGCAGCACAATACGCAGAAATCATTCAATGCCGCCATTTTCGGAGAGGCGACATACGAGTTCGTCCCGACATGGAAAATTACCCTCGGCGGCCGGCTGGACTATACGGATCAGGACATAACCCAACATCTGGTGCGGACCCAGCCGCTTGGCGGCAGGGCAACCGTTTTGACGGACTATGCCGCATCCTTCAACGAGGTCAATTTCGTACCGAAAATCGGCCTTTCGAAAGAGCTGACGGACACACAGACGGTCGGCATTACCTATTCCCAGGGTTTCCGGACCGGCGGCGCGAGCTACGATTCGTATCGGCGGACGGCCTATAACTACGAACCCGAAACGGCATCGACCTACGAGATTTTCTACAAAGGCTCGTTCATGGATGACCGGCTGACCGTGAATTCAAACGTGTTCCTCACCAAATATTCGGACCAGCAGGTTCTGATGCAGCTCGACCCGACGGATCTGCTCAGCCGGCGCATCATCAACGCCGCGTCGTCGGAAGCATGGGGCTTCGAGTTCGAGCCGTCGTTCAAGGTAACTGACAACCTCGAAACCTTCGCATCACTCGGCTATGTCCATACCGAGTTCAAGAACTTCAACGATCTGACCTATGGCAATCTGTCCGGCTTGCCATTCCCGGAAGCGCCGGAGTGGTCGCTGGGTCTTGGCGCTCGCTACACGTTTGACAACGGCGTCTATGTCGGCGCAGACGCCAAATATACCTCGAGCTACCTGGCCCGTCTGGGCAGCCTGCCGCACGATTATCTCGACAGCCGCTGGATCGTGAACCTCCAGGCGGGCTACAAGACCGAAAGGTGGGAAATCAACGCCTTCGCTCAGAACCTTCTGGATGAGGAATATTTCGTCTACAACGACAACGATATTGCCGCCACGCTCGGGGAGCGCCGCAGCGTCGGTCTCAACCTCAAAGTCAAGTTCTGATCCGTTGCCTGCGCGGCTTTCAAGCCGCGCAGTTTCCGTTTCTGGAGTCACCAATGATCCTGCGATCGTTTTTCATATTGCTGATCGGACTTTTCGCTTCGGGCGCTTCGGCGCAGTGTCCTGGCCGGTCGTTCACATCCGGATTGTATGGTGCACCCGTCTGCGTGCCGGATACGCCCCGCAGGATCGTCGTGCTCGATCCCTTCTATAATCTGGGAATGGCGCTGGAACTGGGACTGCCGCTGGTTGGCGCGCCGCTTATGTCCGTTCAGGACCACGAACTGAGGGAAAAAGCCGATGGAGCGATGGTTTCCGATATTGGCGAAGCCCGGCAGCCCAGTCTGGAACGCATCGTGGCGTTGAAACCGGACCTGATTATCGGCGATGCGGCCCTGCACAGCCAGTCCTACGAGAACTTCAAAAAAATTGCGCCGACCGCACTCATCGCCGCGAAGGACTGGAAGGAACATTTCAAAACGCTGGCCCTCCTTTCCGGAAAAAGCGAAGAGGCGGCGCGCATGCTCGCCAGCTATGAAAGCCGTGTTTCCGCGATCAGGAGCAAAACAGGATCCCGGACGATGTCGGTACTGCGGGTGACACCCACCGGATTTCACGTCTATCTCGACGGCCCGGCCGCCTATGCGCCCTATGTGGTTCTTCGCGATGCAGGCGTAAAGCGGAGCGCTTATGAAACGACCGAGGACAACACGGTGTTCAAGCGGCCCGAATGGGAAGACCTCACCCTTCTCGACGGTGAAATCCTTCTTTACGTCGTGTCCGGCAAATATGAAACGGCCCTCGACGATGCACTTGCCGCCCGCACCACCAGCAACCCCTTCTGGCAGATGATGCCCGCCGTCGCCTCCGGAAACGCCCACCGGGTCAAGCGCGAAACATGGATGAGCTTCAACGGCATAGGCTCCGCGAACCGGGTTCTCGACGACATCGAAAAATATCTGCCGGGCACGCCGTGACGTCGTTTTGCGGACTTCGACAGGCGGAAAGGCCGATCAATTCTCGCCGGGTAAAATTTTCCCGCGCGGCCCTGCTCCTCCTCGCAATCGGCGGCCTGATGGTTTGCGCCATCGTGGCGATGATGGCCGGTCCAAACCCCATTTCACCGTCGACGGTCCTCGCCGCAATCTTCCGGTTTGACGGCTCGCGCGATCATCTGGTCGTGACATTGCTGCGCTTGCCGCGCATCGCGGCTGCGATGATTGCGGGAGCGGGCCTGGCCGTTTCGGGTACCATCATGCAGGCGGTGACGAGAAATCCCCTGGCTTCGCCGGGTCTCCTGGGCATCAATGCCGGCGCAGCTTTCGCGGTCGTCGCCAGCCTGACGATTATTGGCGTTTCGGATGGTAACGTGCTGGTCTGGTATGCCTTTGCCGGTGCGGCATTTGCGGCCTTTTGCGTTTTCTTCATCGGTTCGGTCG
The DNA here is from genome assembly GCA_017744915.1 of Agrobacterium tumefaciens. Taxonomy (GTDB): domain Bacteria; phylum Pseudomonadota; class Alphaproteobacteria; order Rhizobiales; family Rhizobiaceae; genus Agrobacterium; species Agrobacterium tumefaciens_I. The sequence goes on along the minus strand of JAGIAH010000002.1, from coordinate 399,291 downwards.
GTCGCGTCGGCGCAACACCGCTGGTGATGGTGCTGGCCGGTGCGGTGGTCGCAACATTCCTCACCTCGCTGACAACGGCAATTCTGATCTTCGACCAGACGACGCTCGATGCCGTGCGCCTGTGGACCGTCGGTTCCCTGAGCGGGCGGACGATGGATCAGGTCTTTGCCGTCATGCCATATTCGCTTGCGGGGCTGATGGGATCGCTTGTTCTCGCACGTCATCTCACGACCCTGAGCCTGGGCACCGATGTCGCCACGGCGCTTGGCCAGAACCCCGCTCTCTGGCGCGGCCTGTCGGTCGTGATCGTCATTCTCCTTTCGGGAAGCGCGGTCGCGCTTGTCGGGCCGGTCGGCTTCGTCGGCCTCGTCGTGCCGCATATCGTTCGCCTCGCCATCAGCGTGGATTACCGCTGGATCGTTCCTTTCAGCGCCGTCATCGGCGCGATCATGGTCGTCGTTGCCGACCTCGCCGGACGGATGATGTTCGCCAACCAGAGTTTCCCCGTCGGCGTCACGATGGCATTGATCGGGGCGCCATTTTTCCTCTGGCTGGCGCGCTATCGCACGGGGACGGACAAGCCGTGACGCGAGCCATAACCGTCCTGATCATTCTGAACCTCCTGGCCGTGGTTGCCGCAATGATGTGGGGAGACCAGTCGATCGCCTGGCGTGACGTTGCCGATGCGGTTGCCGGCGGGGCATCGCCCGATCTGCAGATGATCGTCATCGAATTCCGGCTCTCGAGAGCGATACTGGCCCTGCTTGCCGGCATAGGCCTTGCCGTTGCCGGGACGATCTCGCAGACCGTCATGCGCAACCCCCTGGCGGAGCCCGGCGTCTTGGGCATCAATGCCGGCGCAGCGCTCGCCGCAAGCGTGGTTATCATCGTTTTTGCCGATGTTTCACCGACCGTTCTGCCCTGGGCGGGCTTTGCGGGCGCAGTCACGATGGCGGCCGCCGTCTATTTCCTGTCCTGGAAACGCGGAACATCCTCTCTCCGGATCATCCTTGTCGGCATAGGCCTGAGCGCCCTGGCTGGCGCAGGAACCAGCTTTCTGACCGCATTCGGCAATGTCGGGGATGTTCAGCGCGCCATGGTCTGGCTTTCGGGCAGCGTCTACGGGGCGGACTGGTCCAGGGTTCAAAGCCTTCTGATCTGGCTCGCCGCCCCGCTTGCCTTGAGCTGGTTCTGCTGCCGTCAACTGGACCTCATCCGTTTCGGCGACGACGTGGCGACGGGCCTTGGACAAAAGGTCAATCTCGTGCGCGCATTCCTGATCGTGCTCTGCACGCTGATATCGGGAGCCACCGTTGCCGCCGTGGGCCTGGTGAGCTTTGTCGGCCTGATCGCCCCGCACATCGCGAAGAGGATCGTGGGCCCAGCCCATCGCTCCCTCATTCCCGTCGCCGGCCTGACAGGCAGTCTTTTATTGTTGATCGCCGATATTGTCGGCCGCACGGTCATCGCACCGGCGCAACTGCCCGCCGGTATCGTCACGGCGCTGCTCGGCGCTCCGTTTTTTGCCTATCTTCTGAAGGGTCGCAGGCATGTCTGAACCTTATCGTCTCGCGACGCGCGATCTTTCCCTTGGATATAACGGTTCCGTCATCGTCGAAGGCCTGAACCTGAAAATTCCATCCGGGCGCTTCACCGTTCTCGTCGGGAAAAACGGATGCGGCAAATCCACTATATTGCGCGCGCTCGCCGGCCTTCTGGCCCCTATGAAAGGGGAAATATTTCTCGACGGCACGCCAACAAGGAAAATGCTCTCGCGAGACCGTGCGAAGCAGATCGGCGTCCTTACACAGGGCCCCCAGGCCCCGGAAGGATTGTCGGTCGCGGAACTCGTCCGTCAGGGGCGTTATCCCCATCGCAGGCTTTTCGAGCGGTGGTCCAGACACGATGAGGACGCCTGCGTCCATGCTCTCGATCTGACCGATATGACATCACTCGCCGGCCGTCAGGTGGAAGCGCTGTCCGGCGGCCAGCGGCAACGCGCATGGATCGCCATGGCGCTCGCCCAGGAAACGGACATTCTTCTCCTCGATGAACCGACAACTTTCCTCGATCTCGCTCACCAGATCGAGATACTGGATCTGATAAGACAACTTGTTCACGACGGTCGCACCATCGTCGCCGTCCTCCACGATCTCAATCAGGCCGCCCGTTACGCCGATGAGGTCGTGCTCATCAAGGACGGCAAGATATTTGATGCGGGTACGGCAAGCGCCGTCATCACGGACAGAAATGTCCTCGATGTCTTCGGTGTGAACGCCGTGATCATGCCGGACCCGCTTTCGGGAACACCGATGTGTGTTCCCGTGCCTTCACGGGGCTGAGCGACGCAAGACCTGTGGCTGCCTCGCAACATTCGTCAGGTTTTTCGTAAGGGCCAATCCCGTCTCCGGCGGCTCCCCGCATTCGCCCGCTGACCAAAAGATGTAATGAATCCAGATATAAACATGATAAAAACTGTCCGCTTTTGGCGGGCGGTGGATTTTTTAACGGCCGCTACCTTAAATCATTGCACTTGCATCGCTTTTTTCCCGCCACTAGAAATTCGTCACCGGCATGGATAGGTGAAAACGCCTTCATTTGTCGCACATTGCAGATTACGGAGCACCAGGAAAGCAATGCGGATGTCGATGGCAAGCCTCAATGAAAATGACGGAACCGACCTGCTGAACCGGGCGATCGTCGAGCATTACGGCGACATCATCAAGGCGGTCGGAGGGCGCAGCCGCTCGGACGGGGCCGCGCGTGAAATCGTACACGATCTCTACGTAAAACTCGCATTGCAGCCCGATGCCCTGTCCGGCAAACGATCGATAAAAGCATTCCTGTGTCGCGCCGCTTCCAACATGCGGATCGACCGGATCAGGCGGGAGCAATTCGAGTCCAGGCTTTTTTCCGGCACGGATGAAGATGCAAGGGCCGTGTCGGCGACCGACAGCCCGCCCGATCAGGGACTGGCCATCGAGGCGCGGCTGACGATCCTCAAGCAGGCCATCGCCGACCTGCCCGAAAAGCGGCGGACGGCGTTCGTGTTGCACAGGCTGCATCATCTTTCCCCGGACCAGATCGCCGCGAAACTGAAAATTTCACGCAATATGGTCGACCGGCACCTCCGGCGCGCGCTCAGCCATTGCCTCGACCGCCTTTTTGAAATGGAGTAAACGTCCCAATCGACACAACTCATTCGTCTACACATGGGAGAGCAGAATTGGAGCGTTCCGTGCAAGGTAGACGTCTGACGCGCGATCAGCGCAAGCGAAACAGGGATGCAGCCGACTGGGTCTTTCGCAACCGCGACCCCGGACAGTCGGAAACGGAAAGGGCGGAGTTCCGTCGCTGGATGGAGCTCGACCCGGAAAACTGTCGGGCCTACACGGCTGCGAAGCGCATTCTCGGCGAAGCCAGAACTGCGATCCGCTCCGATGCCGGGCTTCGCGACATGCCCGTTGCCCCCGCGCCGCGACGGCGCGGCGCGGTCATCCCGTCGATCGTGGCGATCATTGCCGCCGGAACTCTGTTCGTTGCCTTGGACGGCCCCATGCGCCTCCGTGCGGATGTCATGTCCGGCACCGGCGAAATGCCTGAAGTGACACTGGAAGATGGTTCCCGGGTGCAATTGAACGCATCGTCTGCGATCGCGCTTGATTTCAGCAGCGGCCAAAGGATCGTTCGGCTCTTGCGCGGCCAGGCATTTTTTCAGGTGAGCCCGGATGAGAAGCGCCCCTTCTCCGTCCGCACTGATGATACCGTGGTCACGGCCCTCGGTACGGCCTTCGACGTTCGCCGAAGCGATGACGATACGCGCATCGCCGTTGCCGAACATTCGGTGAAGGTGGAATTCAAGGCGCAGCAAAGCGCGCCCGTCAGACTGACGGAAGGAGAAGAAATCCTCCACTCAAACGTCACGGGAGAATATACCGTTCGGAAAACGGATACCGATACGGCTCTCGCCTGGCGCCGAGGCCAGCTCACCGTGGACAATGTTCCCCTGTCCTATGTGGTCGAGGAAATCCAGCGGCACTTCAACGGCCGCATCGTCATCGGAAACGAGGCAACTGCACGACGTGTCGTCAGCGGCACCCTCTTCGTTACCGATACGGAGGGTGCGCTGAATTTCCTGCGCACCGCCCTCAACATCAAGACATATAAGCTTGGCCCCGTCATCGTCGTTACGTCCTGATCGGCTTCGGCACGACGTGCCGGCGTCACCGCCTATTGCAGTGGCGCCCGGACATCCTGCTCGTTGATCCGGCACTCCACGGATCGCGGACTTCCCTCCTCCACCACCCGGCATTCGACATATCTGCCGCGCAGACGGTTCTCCAGCGCCTTGAAGGCATTGAGGCCGCAGGCATAACGGCGACCATCGGCACCGGTGCAGACGCGGTTGCGATCGACCTCCTCCACGCCGGCGAGGCGGAATTCCTGCCCCTTGAAGGTGAAGCGGTTGCTGGAGATGATACGCAGGCGCTGATCCGCATGCATTTTCAGCGGGTACCGATCGGGCGGTGTCGGAATGCGCTCATAATTCTGCCGACGAGGATCGACCCGCACCGGCGCAGTCGTCCACAACAGTTCCGTGTTGGCCGCCAGACCTGCCGGCGCAGAGGTCGCCTCGCCATTGACAAGCGAAGCGATGCGAATGCCGGCTATGCCGAGGCCTATGGCCAGGACGATCTGAAACAGCAAAATTGCGATCTGCCGGACCATGTCACCGCAACATCAAAACAATGAACGAAATAAAATCGGTCGGCCGCCTCATTAAAAAGAGGTGCGACCGCATATCACATCAATAAAATCTTGGCCGCGCTGACATCGCGCACCGTGCCCATGGCCATCATCGGAATCCGGTCGCTGTCCAGGATCACCCTTCCGGTTGTCCGCAGCCAGCGAAAACCGCCGCATTCAAGCTGGATGCGGTATTCCTGATCATAAAACACGCCATTTGTCAGCGAATTATAAACCGCCTTGGCGACACGCGCCCGCGCGCCGCTTTCAATCCGCTCAATGAAATCTTCGACCGGAATGCCGCAGGCGGCTTTTTCCGGGGAAACGTCACGCAGGCGGGCGGCCACGGCATCGAGATAAATCAGATTTTGCCCGATGTTCCAGGTAAAATACCCCACAAGTGTCTCTTCGAGAGATATGTTCTCCAATGTCGGCCTTCTACAATCTGAAATTCTTGTGGCGGGTCTCTAACATATCAGACGATAGACGGCTAACCACAAGAATTCATCCTTTTGTCTGATAGGACCCGTTTTCGTGGGACAGATCTATCGACAGCCCTTTTTGGCCGCCATGTTGGCGAACCAACCTTCCTGTGCCAAAGAAGGTTGATCCTGAAGCCAGTGACCAGAGGAGCCGCCGTGACCATCGGGCTTGCCCATGCCGAACTCATCGCCGTCGTCACCGCCATCACCACGGACGAGCCCCGCGTCATGACCGTTCGTGAAGGCGCTGCCCTTCCGTCGGGTCCCTTCGAATTCGGGCACAGAACGCTTCAAAGCGGGCTGCGGGAATGGATTCACGAACAGACGCATCACCCCGTCGGTTATCTCGAACAGCTCTATACTTTTGCCGATCGCGACCGCAACAACGAGATTTTGGGCGGCAGAACCATTTCCATCGGCTATCTCGGGCTGGTGCGCGAGCAGGAGGCCCTGGTTGATAAACGCCCCCTCTGGCACGGCTGGTATGAATATTTCCCCTGGGAGGACCATCGGCAGGGACGCCCCGAGGTTCTCGACAGCATCATCGACAGGCTGCGCGCGCGGGCCGATTCCGACCCCGCCTACCGGGACCAGCGTCATCTCCGCGCCGATTTCACCTTCGGGCTGGATGGCGGCGGCTGGAACGAGGAGCTGACCCTGCAGCGTTATGAGTTGCTCTATGAGGCCGGGCTGGTCGAGGAAGCGCAGGGCGAACCGCGGATCAATTTCGGCAGGCCGATGTTTGCCGATCACCGCCGCATCCTTGCGACCGGCATTGCCCGGCTCCGGGCCAAGATCAAATACCGACCGGTGGTGTTCGAACTGATGGCTGACAGCTTTACCCTCCTGCAATTGCAGCGCGCCATCGAGGCGCTGGCAGGGCTGACCTTGCACAAGCAGAATTTCCGCCGGCTGATCGAACAGCAGCAACTGGTGGAAGAAACCGGCGACATGGCGACAGAAACCGGCGGCCGCCCGGCGAAGCTTTTCCGCTTCCGCCAGACCGTTCTCGATGAACGCGCCCTTTCCGGAACGAAACTGCCCCTCTCTCGCAATTGACATATACTCATAATGAGAATATGTCTTTGTCCTAGATATACTCAAAAAGAGTATAAATGGGAGAGCGCATCGTGAACGAACAGATTTCTGCCGCAAGCCTTTATGACCGCGTCAGCCGCGTCATTCCCAAGGCCGAATGGATGGGATTTCAGGATGATGTGGACGCGATCCTCGAGCTGAAGCGCAAACGCAACGCCGTCATCCTCGCCCATAATTACCAGACGCCGGAAATCTTCCACGGTGTCGCCGATATCGTTGGCGACAGCCTCGCCCTTGCCCGCAAGGCAATGGAGGTGGAGGCGGATGTGATCGTTCTGGCCGGTGTGCATTTCATGGCCGAGACGGCAAAACTGCTCAATCCCGAAAAAACCGTGCTCATTCCGGATATGGGCGCCGGCTGCTCGCTGGCGGATTCCATTACACCCGAAGACATTGCCCTTCTGCGCCAGGCCTATCCCGGCGTTCCGGTCGTCACCTATGTGAACACATCTGCGGCAGTGAAGGCGGCGTCCGACATCTGCTGCACCTCCGGCAATGCCCGGCAGGTGGTGGAATCGCTCGGCGTGCCGCGCGTGCTGATGCTGCCGGATGAATATCTGGCAAAGAACGTGGCGCGGGAAACCAATGTCGAGCTGATCGCATGGCATGGCCATTGCGAGGTGCACGAGCTTTTCACCGCCGATGACATTCGGGAACTTAGGGAAAGCCATCCCGGCGTCACCGTGCTGGCGCATCCCGAATGTCCGCCCGATGTCGTCGAGGCTGCGGATTTTTCCGGCTCCACCGCCGTCATGTCGGATTATGTCGGCCGCGAGCGCCCCGCCCGCGTGGTCCTGCTCACGGAATGCTCGATGAGCGACAATGTCGCCGTACATCACCCCGATGTCGAATTCATCCGTCCCTGCAATCTCTGCCCGCATATGAAGCGCATCACGCTCGGCAATATCCGCGCCGCACTGGAGGAAAACCGCCACGAGGTGACGGTCGATCCGGCCATCGCCGTCGCCGCCCGCCGTGCCGTGGAAAGGATGCTGGCGGTATGAGCGAGCGCCTCCCGTCGTCGCAGGACTCGACGGTCATTGTCGGCAGCGGCATTGCCGGGCTGATGGCGGCGCTGACGCTTGCGCCGCAGCCGGTGCTGCTTCTGACGCGCGGCGCGCTCGGCGGCGAAACCTCCAGCGCCTGGGCGCAGGGCGGCATCGCGGCCAGCCTCGGCCCTGACGACCGCGCAGCACTGCATCTTGCCGACACGCTGGCCGCAGGCGATGGCCTTTGCGATGAGGATATGGCTGTTGGCATCGTCTCTGCGGCCCCCACCGTCATCGGCGCGCTGGAGCGGGCGGGCGTTCGCTTCGACCGGGATGCCGGCGGCAACTACGTTTTCGGGCTGGAGGCCGCCCATAGCCGGCGGCGCATTCTCCATGCCGAAGGCGACGGGTCAGGCGCCGCAATCGTCAGGGCCCTTGCAGCCACCGTTCGCCGCACGCCTTCGATCACGGTTCTGGAAGGCACGGAAGTGCGCCGGCTGCTGACGGAGGATGGCGTGATCTCCGGTCTCGCCTGCCAGGGCCCAAGCGGCGGTTTCGTTCTGGCGGCAGGCCGGGTCGTTCTGGCCACGGGCGGCCTCGGCGGGCTTTATGAGGCGACGACCAATCCTTCCGGCAATTTCGGGCAGGGCATCATGCTCGCCGCCCGTGCCGGCGCCGTCCTTGCCGATATGGAATTCGTGCAGTTTCACCCGACAGCGCTTTCCTCGCCCCGGCGGCCGCTGGCGCTGGTGAGCGAAGCCGTGCGGGGCGAAGGCGCGCTGCTTCTCAATGAAAATGGCGAAAGGTTCATGGCGGCGGTGCCGGGCGCGGAACTCGCGTCGCGCGATATTGTCGCCCGCGCCATCGACCGTGAAATCCTGCGCGGCGGCAAGGTCTTTCTCGATGCCCGGCAGGCGCTCGGCTCCGGCTTTTCTACCCGTTTCCCGTCGATCGACCTGCTCTGCCGCGAGGCAGGCATAGACCCCGCCCGCGAACTCGTGCCGGTCCGCCCGGCCGTGCATTACCATATGGGCGGTGTCGCCACGGATGACAGAGGCCGAAGCTCGGTGCCCGGTCTCTGGGTTGCGGGTGAAACCGCCTGCACGGGCCTTCACGGCGCAAACCGGCTTGCCAGCAACTCCCTGCTGGAAGCCGCCGCCATGGGCATGCGCGCGGCTCAGGATATTGCCGGCCGGCCCGCGCCCGCGACAAAACCGGTGGCTGACGCCACGCCCGACACAACAGCTGATTTTCCGCCGGCAGATCCCGCTGCTGTCCGACCCCTCGTTTCCCGTCATCTCGGCATCGTCAGACATGCCGCGGGGTTGGCCGAAGCCATTGGCGATTTGTTGCCGCTTGCCGAGCGGAACGGCCCGGCATCCGACCCGGCGGTCGTCGCACTCTCCATCGCCGTTTTCGCGGCCCTGCGGATGGAATCGCGCGGCGCACATTTCCGCGACGATTTTCCGCAAAAGGATGCGGTGGCGACAAGACGAAGGCTGAGCCTGAATGACGTCATCACCCTCGCCCACGAGCTTTCTTCTTCGAGCCTTTCAACGGCCGGTTTCGCGCGGAGCGCCTGACATGACCCTTTCCCCCCTGCCACGTCTCATCATCGAACCACTCGTGCGCAACGCCCTTCTGGAAGACCTGGGGCTCGCAGGCGACATAACCTCCGCCGCCGTCATCCCCGCCGATCATCGCTCGGTCGTCGTCATGGCCGCGCGGGAGCCGGGCATCATTGCCGGTCTCGATGCGGCGGAACTTGCCTTCCAGCTTGTGGACCCGGCGATCAGGATGACGCGGCACATTCCGGATGGCGCGGCGGTAGCGCCCGGCGATATCATCACAACCATCGAAGGGCCCTCACGCGGGCTTCTGACCGGGGAACGCACGGCGCTGAATTTTCTCGGCCATCTCTCGGGCATCGCCTCAGTCACCGCAAAAATCGTTGCCGCCATTGCCGGCACCAAGGCTTCAGTCGCCTGCACCCGCAAGACGACGCCGGGGCTCAGGGCGCTGGAAAAATATGCCGTGCGCGCCGGTGGCGGAATGAACCACCGTTTTGCGCTTTATGACGCCGTTCTCATCAAGGATAATCATATCGCCGTCGCCGGCAGCGTGCGTGAGGCCATCCGCCGCGCGAGACAGGGTGTTGGACATCTCGTCAAGATCGAGGTCGAAGTCGATACGCTCGCGCAACTGCACGAGGCCATGGAAGAGGGCGTGGATGCGGTTCTCCTCGATAATATGACGCCTGAAACGCTGCGCGAGGCGGTGGAAATCGTTGCCGGTCGCGCCATCACCGAAGCCTCCGGCCGCATCAACCCGCAAACGGCGGCCGCCATTGCCGCAAGTGGCGTTGACCTCATCTCCATCGGCTGGATCACCCACAGCGCGCCGGTTCTCGATATCGGGCTGGACTTCCAAAGCCAGAGCTGACGAAAAGGGTTGAGGCGAACCCAGCCGCACGGAACCAATCGCCGGCATCTTCGTTATTGTCCCGCCTGAGGTCTATTCAAGGCGGGGGGATCAGTGCGCGCAAAAGCCTGTCCATATGCCTTTTGACCTCTCTCACAAAGGAAAGGCCTGTTATGGAAGACGCACAAGTTGGCTGGATTGCAGCAATCATCATCGGCGGCGTAGCCGGTTGGCTCGCCGAACAGTTCATGAAAAGCAATATGGGTGTTTTCATGAACATTATCCTCGGCATTGTCGGCGCCATCGTCGCCAATTTCCTTCTGGGGCTCGTGGGCGTCTCGCTCGGAGGCTGGATTGGCTATCTCATCGCCGGTTTCATCGGCGCATGCATTCTCATCGCCGTCGGGCGGGCATTTCGCCGATAAAGGGAGACCACCATGAGCTTTTTCGACAAGATCAAGAATGCGATTTTCGGCAAGGCCGAGGCCGCGCCGCAGACCTCCGCGCCGGCCGGAGCACCAACGACAACCGCAAGCCCGGCAGCACCGGCCCAGCCTGCCGCACCGACAGCCGCGGCTCCGGCACCCGCCGGCAATGTCGACGTCGCCTCCATTCTGGATGCCGCAGTCAAGAAGAACGGCCAGAAACTCGACTGGAAACATTCGATCGTCGATCTTCTGAAGGCGCTTGACCTGGACAGCAGCCTCGGCGCCAGAAAGGAACTGGCGGGCGAGCTCGGCTATAGCGGCGACACCTCGGATTCGGCGACGATGAATATCTGGCTGCACAAGGCCGTGATCAAGAAACTCTCCGAAAACGGCGGCAAGGTTCCGGCCGACCTTCTGGATTAACCGACAACGGGAGAGCCGCGATGGACGACTATTCCAGCCTGCGAGAACAGATCGGCCGGGACCTCGACACCCTGCACAGGACGGAAAACCCGAAGTCGATCTTCGAAATCGCCGACGATTATCTGCTGGGAAATCCAAATCTCAAGAGAGCCCTCGTCGAAGACATCATCAAGGAAGAAGCGGACAAGCGCGGCATCGCGATCCACTGACGCTGCGCATTGCAGGCGCGGCTGCTTTACGAGAAGGGCGGCATCCGGACCGGATGCCGCCCTTGTATATTTGGCAGAATTGCATCATCCGCTCTCACGGCGCAGACGCGCCGTGACTGGATGCCGGATCTAGTCCGGCATGACGGAGGAGAGGCTCTATTTATCCAGCTTCGCTTCGGCCTTTTTCGCATTTTCTTCCATCAGCTCATACCACATGGCATTCATGACGGCGAAGATGGCGGCGAGAGGCAGGCCGAGCAGCCAGGCGAAATACCACATGTTCGATCTCCTTCTTTCTTGATCAATAAGCATGGCCGCTGTCGTCGCGGATCGCCTTTTCATCCACCTTGCCCCACAGCACGCGATAGACCCACGATGTGTAGGCAACGATCAACGGAACGAAGATGAGCGTGACGACCAGCATGTTGAACAGCGTCATATGGCTGGACGAGGCGTCCCACACCGTCAGGCTCGATTTCGGATCCACCGAGGACGGCAGGATGAAGGGAAACATCGTCAGCCCGACGGTGGCGATGATGCCGAAAATCGCGAGCGAGCTGGATAGCAACGCCAGAACTTCCCTGCGGGCCCTGAACAGGATGAAGGCGACGAGCGGGAAGACAAGACCGAGCGCGGGCGCCAGCATCATCCAAGGATGTGCGGCGTAATTCGCAAACCAGACGCCACCCGCAACCTCGACGGTCTTGGACAGCGGGTTGGAGGGGCCGTCGGTCACGACGTCCGAGGTGAAGCGATAACCATCGATCCCGAGCCAGAGAAAGACACCACCGAGCGCAAAAAGAACGGTGGTGGCAAGGGCTGCAATGCTGCCGAAGTTGCGGGCGCGGGCGGCCACCGGCCCTTCGGTCTTCAGCACCAGCCACGCCGCCCCATGCATCACCAGCATGGCGACAGAAACGAGGCCGCAGAGAAGCGCATAGGGGTTCAGAAGCTCGAACAGCGTCGTGCCGTCGTAGAAAATCCTGAGGTCGTCGTTAAAGTGGAAGGGAACACCCTGCAGCACATTGCCGATGGCCACGCCAAAGATCAGCGCCGGCACAAAGCCGCCAACGAACAAGGCCCAGTCCCAGGCGCTGCGCCATGCCGTGCTCTCGCGCTTGGAGCGATATTTGAAACCAACCGGACGCAGGATCAGCGCGAACATGATCGCCGCCATCGCCAGGTAAAACCCTGAAAACGACACCGCATAGAGCGGTGGCCAGGCGGCAAAAATCGCGCCGGCTCCGAGGATGAGCCAGACCTGATTGCCCTCCCAAACCGGACCGATGGAATTGATGACGACGCGCCGCTCAATATCCGTCTTCGCCACGAAGGGCAGCAGCGCGCCGGTGCCGAGATCGAAACCACCCGTCACGGCAAAGCCGATAAGCAATACGCCGAGCAGCAGCCACCAGATGACGCGAAGGATTTCATAGTCGATGAGTTGATGCAGGATCATGATATCTTACTCCGCAGCGACGAGTTTTTCAGGAACGAGCGGCGCTTCCGGCTCATGGTCCGGATCCGGCCCCTTGCGGATCGCCTTCAGCATCAGCCCCATTTCGACGATGAACAGCACCGTGTAGATGGCGATGAAGCACAGGAGCGTAATCAGCACCGTTGAAGCGCTGAGGCTGGAGACGGCAGCGGCCGTTGGCAGCACGCCTTCGATGATCCATGGCTGACGGCCGAATTCGGCCACGACCCAGCCCATTTCCGCCGCGATCCACGGCAGCGGAATGGCGAAGACCGCCACCTTCAGCAACAGCGGATAATGATCCAGCCGGCGGCGGGCCGAAAGATAGAAGAAGGTCGCCGTCAGCAGGATGAAGAAGATGCCGAGACCGACCATGATACGGAACGCCCAGAACAGGGTCGGCACATGTGGGATGGTGTCAGCCGCGGCCTTGGCAATCTGCTCTTCGCTCGCCTGACGCGGATCGTCGACATAACGCTTGAGCAGCAGCGCATAACCAAGTTCGTGGCCGAGTTCCGCAAAGGTGCCGCTCACCTCTTCAGGCAGCTGCGCGCCCTTGCCGGTGGTGCGGATCTGCATCAGCGCATCATAGGCTTTGATGCCATCGCGGATGCGGGTCTTCGCCTGCTCGACAAGATCGTTGATGCCTGGAATTTGCGTATCGAGCGAACGGGTGCCGATGAGACCCATCACCCAAGGAATCTTCACCGCAAAATGCGTCTCGCGCGCTTCCTGGTCCGGAAAACCAATGGCCGTGAAGGGGGCGGGCGCCGGCTCGGTTTCCCACATGGCCTCGATGGAGGCGAGCTTCATCTTCTGGTGTTCGGTGGAGAGATAACCGCTTTCGTCCCCCAGCACGACGACCGAAAGTGCAGACGCCAGACCGAAGGAGGCGGCAACCGTCATCGATCGTTTGGCGAGATCGACATGGCGGCCCTTCAGCACATACCAGGCGGAAACGCCGAGCACGAAGATGGAGGCCGTCACGTAGCCGGCGGAAACGGTGTGTACGAATTTCGCCTGCGCCACCGGGTTGAACAGGACCGCGAAGAAATCCGTCACTTCCATGCGCATGGTCTGGGGATTGAAGGCGGAGCCCGTCGGGTTCTGCATCCAGCCATTGGCGATCAATATCCACAACGCCGAAAAATTCGAGCCGATCGCCACGCACCATGTCGCGACGAGATGGCCGAGTTTCGACAGCTTGTCCCAGCCGAAAAAGAACAGGCCAACGAAGGTGGCTTCCAGGAAGAAGGCCATCATGCCCTCGATCGCCAGCGGTGCGCCGAAGATATCGCCGACATAATGGCTGTAATAACTCCAGTTCATGCCGAATTGGAATTCCATGACGATGCCGGTGGAAACACCGAGCACAAAATTGATGCCGAACAGGGTGCCCCAGAATTTCGTCATCTGCCGCCAGATCGTGCGCCCGGTCATGACATAGACCGTTTCCATGATGGCGATCACCACCGACAGCCCGATCGTCAGGGGAACGAACAGGAAGTGATATAAAGCCGTCACTGCAAATTGCAGGCGCGACAGCGCCACTATGTCGAGTTCCATAGTCTTACCCACCTTTTCCGGAAGGCCGGCCTTCCATTTTCAAGACGACGCCGGCTCTCAAAAAATCTCAGTCCGGGCGCAGTGTCTCAAGCACTGCGCCGTATTCCGGAGTGCCGCTTTGACATTCATCAAGTTGGCGCCCCTCTTTCAGCACGATGATACGATCGGCAAATTCCGCCTCGCGGCGATTATGGGTGATCATCAAGACAGTCTTTCCCTCTGCCTTCGCGAAAAGCCTGCCGAGCACGTCACGGGCGGTCTCGCCATCCAGCCCTTCCGTCACCTCGTCTAGAAGCCAGAACGGCCGGTCGGCCAGCAGGAAACGGGCGAGCGCCAGCCGGCGCGACTGGCCGCCGGACAGACCCTGCCCGGCCTCGCCGAGCCTCGTTTCCAGCCCTTTCGGCAAGGTTTTGACGTGTTCGGCAAGCCCGGCCGCCTCGAGCGCGTCCCACAACTCGCCCACGGTTGCCGCAGGTTTTGCCAGCCGCAGATTGTCGGCGATGCTGTCACGGAAAAGCTGGCTGCGCTGCGTCATCAGGGTGGACGGCAAGGCACGGGCCGAGCCCACAGCCGGGCGCAACTCGCCCGCCACCACCTGGATGAGGCTTGTCTTGCCGGCACCGCTCGGACCGACGATCGCGACCCGTTCCCCGCAGGCGATTACAAGGTTGATATTCGTCAGAACCGGATTGCCGTTCCCTTCCCGCTCCAGACGCACGCCTATGAGCTCCGCCGCCACGCCACCCGCGGGCAACGCAGGACAATGCGCCTCAGCCGTTGCAGAAAGGCGCGGCGCAATACGCCTTGCGGAAAACAGCGTGCGGCCCAGTTCCATCGCCCCGCGACGAAGCGCCGTGAAAGGCTCCAGCGCGGCGAAACAGACCAGCAGGCCAAGTGCGGCGGCGGGTGCACTCACCACCCCATGCTCCGCCAGCCAGGCCATGCCGAGAAGGGCGGAGCTCAGGAGAATGGCCGCTGAAAGACCAAAGGAAAAGCCGGCATTGGTCTCGATGCGGTTGAGGCTGTGATCGCAGGCAGCGAGATAATCATCCGCCCGCTTGACCGCCGCAACCTGCGCGGAAAGCCGTCCCGTGGTCAGCAGTTCCGTCTGTCCGCTCACGAGATCGGCCGTGCGGGCGCGCAAAGCCTCGAGCCCGATGGCCCGCCGGCGCGAGAATTTTTCCGCCCTCAAGGCAGAGCGCGCAGAAATGCCCAGCCCCGCCGCGATGAGGAAGGTTGCCGCCAGCACGCCGGCAAGCGGATGCAGGAAAGCAAGCCCGAAGCCGGTCACGAGCGCGGCGAGGATGGCGACGGCGGCAGGAACCAAGACGCGCAGATAAAGCGAATCCAGTGCATCGATATCCGCCGTCAGCCGGTTCAGCAGGCGCGCGGGCCTCGCCTCCAGGGATTTGGCTGCCTGTGGTGCGGCAAAACCACGAAACAGTTTCTCCCGAAGTGCTGCAAGCACGGAAAGAGTGGCTTCGTGGGTCGTCATGCGTTCGCCATAACGGGAAGCGGTGCGCGCCAGCGCCAGAAGGCGAATGGCGGCTGAGGGGGCAAAGACATCGAAAGCGAAGGCCGTCGCCGGCAGCAGGCCGGCAATGGCTGTCGCCGTGATGAACCAGCCGGACACGCCGAGAAGACCGATGCCCGCCAGAACCGTCGTGACCGCCAGAACCGCGCCCGCAAGCAGCATACCGCGCCGCGTCGACCAGAACAGGGCGATGACGGGTCTCAATATGGCAAAACGCGCGATCATGGCTGCCCCCTCGAATGGATCATCGTCATATCCACGACCCTGTCCATGCGTGCCGCAAGCACCGGATCATGGGTCGCGACGATCAATGTCCTGCCCCTTGCCAGTCGCAGCAGACTATCCGTGACGAGAGCCGCCGTTTCCCGGTCGAGATGCGCGGTCGGCTCATCGGCCAGAACAAGCTGCGTCGCCGGGTCTGCGAAAGCGCGCGCTATGGCGAGCCGCACCGCCTCCCCGCCCGAAATGCCATATCCGCCGTCACCGATCTGCAGGTGCCGGCGCGCCTGCGTCAATCCATCCAGCCCGGTGCGGTGCAGGGCCTCTTCCACCACGGCATCGCTGACCGCCGAGCGGCCAAAACGAATATTCGCCTTCAGGGACCCGGCAAAAAAGAACGGCTTCTGACTGACCCAGCCGATCGTTCCGCGCAGCCCATCCGCCGTTGCATCATCAAGCGTGACACCGCCGATCCTGATTACGCCCTCACCCGCCTCGGCCAACCCGGCAATCAAGGAGAGTACAGTGGATTTGCCACAACCGGAAGGCCCAAGAATCGCAACTCTCTCGCCCTGCTGAACCGTCAGGTTGAAATTCCGGATGACAGGCGGAGCGCCAGGGTAGGCGAAGGAAAGGTTGTTCATCTCCAGCAGGCCGGGCGTTGAAAATGGCGCGCGCACCACATCCGCACCCTCGCCCACGATGGCCGCACCGCCCACCGTCAATGTGGCGAGCGCATCGAGCGACGCCTCACCGGCTGCGCGGTCGTGCCAGACGGCGGAGAGTTCCCGCAGCGGCTCGAAAAAGGCTGGCGCAAGCAGCAGGATAAAGAGGCCTTCGGCCAGCGTGAGCTTTTCGCCCCAGGCGCCGAAATCGAGAAAACCGAGCAGGTGGAAACCGATATAGACGGCGGTCATGGCAACGCCGATCGCCGCAAAAAGCTCCAGCACCGCAGAGGAGAGAAAAGCGATCCTCAGAACGGCCATCGTCCGCTTCTTGAGGTTCTGCGCATCGGCACCAAGGCGCGCCGCCGTCAGGTCAACGGCCTTGAGCGTGCGGATCGTTTCCAGCCCGCGCAGGCGATCGAGCAGAAAGGCATTCATGTTGCCGGTCTCGGCCAGCTGTTTTTCACTGGCGGCCTTGGCCTGCCAGCCGATGAGCGCCATGAAAAGCGGGATGGTGGGCATGGCGAGCAGGAGCACCAGCGCTGCAATCCAGGTAAAGGGCAGGATGGCGAGCACAAAAACCAGGGGAACGATGGTGGCCTTCATACGTGCCGGCTGGAACCGGGAAAGATAGGGCACCAGCGCTTCCGCAGCCTCCGCCACGACGCCTGCCGCTTCACCCGAGGCCGTGCGCGACAGATCAAGCGGGGAAACCTTCGCCACCGCCTGCAGCGCCTCGAACCGCCGCTGCGAAAGTGCTGCGCGTGCGGCCCGGAAGGACAGCCGCGCCGCGATTTTTTCCAGCCACGCCTTGAGAAGACCAAGGATAAGAACCGCAACAGCCGCCGGCACGATCGCCATCATCGGCTCGCCATCGGCAATTTTTCCGACTGAAAAGGCCAGCAGGCCCGCCTGCGGCAGCCAGAGCAGCGCCGGCAGCACATGCAGCAGGGCGACGGATCTGCCAACCGCCGGCGCATGTCGCGTTTTTACTGCGACCTTGTCTGGGGCGGTGTTGCGCCGGGTTCGGCCAAAGAACCGTCGTTGCCCGGCATCGGGCACGGGACAGTCTGCGGCATCACCATCGGCCGACCGGGGCATTTGTGCGGATATGGTCACGACCGATCACCCTCACCCGTTCTTCTTCGCGCCACGGGGTCTGGCAAGCGAGACGATCTTGTCCTTCGCCTCCAGAAGCTTCGTGACCTTCGAACCGAGCGCCAGAAGCGAGGCCAGCCTTTCGGTCTCCAGCCGCTTCACATCGTCATACCAGCCGGTCAGCTGCTCGATCAGCGTCTTCATCTCGTCGATGCACCTTTGCGCATGCCGCTCATCTTCGTTTTCCGGCGTCTCCATCAGGATTTCGCGCAGCACGCTGAGGGTGGGATCGATCTCGCGCTTTTTCCGCTCTTCAGCGAGCGTGCGCAGAATCTGCCAGACATCATCCGGCGTCGTGAAAAAATCGCGCCTGTCGCCAGGGAAGTGCTTGAGAATTGCAAGGTTCCACGCCTGAAGCTCCTTCAGGCTCATCGATACGTTGGAACGGGAAATGCCAAGCGCCTCGACGATCTCGTCCGCACAGAGAGGCTGCGGCGAAATGTAAAGCAAAGCATAGACTTGGCCGACGGTGCGATTGATTCCCCAACGACTGCCCATCTCGCCGAAATGCAGCACGAAGGACTGAACGAGCGGGGACAGGCTGGTTGGCATTTCTTCACTTCCTGAATTTTCAGTAATTTCTGAAATTTCGATAACGCAAAAAACGGCAGGCGGCAAATCACCTTTTTGACCTGCGTCAAAATGTGCAAAGTGGTAGCGGAGAGGTCCCCAATGGGCGGTTAGGGGCGATCAGGGCCGGCAAACTATGCGACTGTAATTTTGGGATATTAGAGCGAGTTGATGGTTGCTGCCTTCATGACCTCGCTTCCGTCATTCCGGCCCTGAGCCGGAATCTAGCCGACACGGCTCGCGCGCGACGGGAAGAGTCTTTCAGCCCAAGGGCTTGGGCTGGCTGGATACCGGCTCGAGGCCGGTATAACGGACAATTGAGCGTAGTCCTACATGGAGTTACGCGATCACGCTGCGGCCTTGCGACAACCAATGATATCGATAACATCTTCCCGCATCGCACTGCGCGAAAAAACCACGCATAAAAAATCGGCGGCGGAATAATCCACCGCCGATTGAAATGCCGTCATATCCGTTCGCAGGAAAGCGCTTACGAAAAAGCGATCTGCACCTTCATGGCGCGGCTGCGATCCGAGGCGAATTCGAAGGCCGAGATGGCGTCGGCAAGATCGACCGTCTGGGTGATGAAGGGTTTGACGTCGATCAGACCCTTGCGCATCAGCTCGACACCGGTGGCGAATTCCTCGTGGAAGCGGAAGGAGCCGCGCAGGTCGAGTTCCTTGGCGGTAATCGCCATCATCGGCAGGCTCATATCGCCGCCGAGCCCGAGCTGGACGATGATGCCACGCGGACGCAGCGCCGTAATACCGCCGGCGAGCGCCACTGCCGCACCCGAGCATTCATAGAGAACATCGAAGGTTCCCTTGTTCGCGCCATAAGCGGCGAGCGCATCGGGCTCATCCTTGCTGTTGATGACACGGTCCGCCCCCGCTTCGCGCGCCTTGCCGAGTGTGAAATCGGAAAGGTCGGTGGCAACGATTTCAGCCGCACCCGCCCGGCGCGCAGCCAGAATGGAGAGGATGCCAATGGGGCCACAACCCGTAACGAGCACGCGTTTCCCCAGCAAATCTCCGGCGCGACGCGTGGCATGCAGCGTCACCGCCAGCGGTTCCGCCATGGCAGCTTCACCGGCGCTGAGGCCATCGGCCGGCACGCATTGCAGGGCATCCGCCACCAGAACTTCGCGGAACGCGCCCTGAATATGCGGGAAGGGCATGGCGCTGCCATAAAACCGCATGTTGAGGCACTGATTGTGCAGGCCTTCCTGGCAGAAGCGGCAGGTCCGGCAAGGGCGGGAGGGCGAAACCGCCACCAGACCGCCGATCTTCAGCCCTTCAACACCTTCGCCGAGTTCCTCGATGACGGCGGAAACCTCATGACCCAGCACCATGGGTTCACGGAGCCGCACGGAGCCGAAACCGCCGTGATTGTAATAGTGCAGATCGCTGCCGCAGATTCCGCCCCTGGCCAGACGGAGCCGCACCTCGCCCCGCCCCGGCTTTTCCTCCGGCCGGTCTTCGATGCGCACATCCTTTGCCCCGTGGGCGACAATCGCTTTCATGACAACTCCCGTTCAAGCGCGCCACTGCGGCGCATAAAAATTCCGCATTCAAATTGCTGCCGCAAGGCGCGCCTTGACCCGCCTTGCCAGTTCGCCACCCGCCCGATACGTACCGAAAACGGGCGCGTCAGCCTTGACATCCGCCCTCAAACAGATGAATGTTATCGGTAACATATATCTTCATGAATGCAATGTCGAGAGACTGGAGGAAACAGTGGGCCTTAATTTGTTCGATCTTTCCGGCCGCCGCGCGCTGATCACGGGTTCGTCCCAGGGCATCGGTTTCGCGCTGGCGCAAGGACTTTCGGAAGCCGGGGCGGAAGTGGTGCTGAACGGGCGGGACGAGGCGAAGCTGAAAGCCGCCGCTGCCGGCATCAAGGGCGCAAGGACGCTTGCCTTCGACGCCACCGATCACAGCGCGGTGCGCGAGGCCATTGACCGCTTCGAGGCGGAGGTTGGCGCAATCGATATTCTCGTCAACAATGCCGGCATGCAGCACCGCACGCCGCTTGAGGATTTTCCGGCCGACGCCTTCGAGCGCCTGCTGCAGACCAACATCGCCTCGGTATTCCACGCCGGACAGGCCGCGGCGCGCCACATGATTTCGCGCGGACGCGGCAAGATCATCAATATCGCCAGCGTTCAGACCGCACTTGCCCGCCCCGGCATCGCGCCCTACACCGCCACCAAGGGTGCAGTCGGCAATCTGACAAAGGGCATGGCGACGGACTGGGCCAAATATGGCCTGCAATGCAATGCCATTGCGCCCGGTTATTTCGACACTCCGCTCAACGCCGCCCTGGTGGCGGACCCAACCTTCTCGGCATGGCTTGAAAAGCGCACGCCGGCCGGACGCTGGGGCAAGGTGGAAGAGCTTGTCGGCGCCTGCATTTTCCTGTCGTCCGACGCCTCGTCCTTCGTGAACGGCCATATTCTCTACGTCGACGGCGGTATCACCGCCTCGCTTTAAAAATGCCATTTCCGGATGGTGGCCTCGGCCGCCATCCGGACGTGACTTGATAATACCACGACACCTTGGGAGGAGGCCGTGAACAGCATGACCGAGAAGAACAAAGTCGCCCTCATCGGCGCCGGCGCCATGGGCGGTGCGATCGGCACGCGGCTGGTGGAGACCGGCAATCACCTGACGGTTTTCGATCTGGATGCGGAAAAAGTGGCGGCGCTGACCAGCCTTGGCGCTGCGAGCGCCCCAACCGCGGCGGAGGCGGCCGCCGTTTCAGATGTGGTCATCCTCAGCCTCAATTCGCCGAAAATCGTCCGCATCGCCGTCTTCGGCAAGGATGGCGTGGCGGCCGGGGCAAAGCCCGGCACGCTGATCATCGACATGTCCTCCATCGACCCGGAAGCGACCAAGGAACTGGCGGCCGATGCCGCTGACAAGGGTCTGCGCTGGGTGGACAGCCCGCTTTCAGGCGGCGCACCCAAGGCTCTCATCGGGCAATTGACGCTGATGGCCGGCGGCAACGAGAAGGATGTGGCCGATGCCCACCGCGTGCTGCAGCATGTGGCCAGCAACTACACCCATATGGGGCCAAGCGGCGCCGGGCAGACGACCAAGCTCATCAACCAGGTTCTGTGCGGGCTGAACTTCCTCGCGGTGGCAGAAGCAACACAGCTTGCGCTGGATGCCGGCGTCGATGCCGCCAAAATCCCGCAGGCGCTGAAGGGCGGCCGCGCCGACAGTGCCATCCTGCAGGAATATATGCCGCGTTATGTGGCGAAGGATTACCGCCGCACCGGCCGTATCGACAATATGGTCAAGGACCTGAATGGTGCGCAGGATCTCGCCCGGCGCACCAACACGGCCATGCCACTGACGGCGGTTTGCGCCGAGGTGCACCGCATGCTGACGGCGGCGGGGCTCGGTGGAGAAGACCAGGCGGCGCTGATGGAATTTTTCAGCGGCGCAAGACGAACCTTCCCGGACTGATCTCCTCGCGGGCGCCACGCCTCGTGAGAATAAGGTTGCGGAAAGCGCCCACCATGGATGTGTGCGGCGCATCATAGTCATTGCGAAATGTCGCTGCAGCGAAGATGATCGGGCGAATCGGCGAGGCAATCGGCCCGGCCGTCGCAGATGCATGCATGCAAAGGACAATTCCCGATGACCACTTCCGCAACAGGCACGGGGATTGCCGGTCTGACCGTTTCCGGCAACGGTTTTTGCGCCGAGATCGCCTATGAAGGCGCAACGCTTCTCAGCTGGCGACCGCTCTCTGCCGATGGCGAAAAGGGCGACGATCTGGTTGACGGATATCTGACGGCCGCGGAGTTAAAGTCGCAGAACGGCGTAAGAAACGGCTTTCTCGCGCCCTTCACCAACCGCATTCCGCAGGGCCGGTATGATTTCGCCGGGGAAACGCATCACATAGAGCCGGTGCTTGCCCATGAGGACCTTGTTTTCCATGGCTTTGCCCGCGCCCTGCCCTTTGTCCTCGACCGGTCCTTCGAGGAAAATGGCGCGCAGGTTCTCGTCTTCCTAGCGGAAATAGCGCCGGGAGATTTCAGGGGTTATCCCTATCGGCTCGCCATCGAGGTGGAATATCGCTTTGCCGGGCATGACGTCACCATCGACATACGCGGCACCAATCGCGGCGACCGGCCCCTGCCCTTCGCCGCCGGCTGGCATCCCTATTTCCGCCTGCCCGGCACGGCGTCCATCGACGACCTGCTTCTCACGCTGCCCTCGCGAACCGCGATCGAAACGGACGAGGATCTCATTCCCCTGCGGGCGCCACAGGGCGGGATAATCAAACTGGACGATGCCCGCTTTCTCCATACGCCACTATCCGGCCATGTGCTGGATGTCTGCTTCACCGACCTGACCTCATCCGAAAACGGGCTTTACGAGACACGGCTCGAAAACCCGCATGACGGTTCGAGCCTCACGGTTTGGCAGGAGCGTGGCCACATGCATGTCTTCACCGGCGATACACTCGCCCGCGACAGGCGGCAATCCATCGCGCTCGAACCGGTGGAAACGCCCACCAATGCCTTCAACCATCAGGAACTTGCGGCTGCGATTACATTGCAACCGGGCGAAACACGAAGCTTCCGCTTCGGCGTCCGTTTCGAGGCGGCGCGCTGACTGGGGCGCTGGCCGAGGCTCAATAATCTCTCAGATATGCGTCGTCGGCAGCGACGAAGACAGCTTTACCGTCTCCATGGAGATATAGGCGGACATGTCATAAAGCTGAACACGGCGCAGGATCTGTTTGTAGACCGTGTCGTAATATTCGACATTCGGCAGCACCAGTTTCAGAATATAGTCGAAATTGCCGGTCAACCGGTGAACCTCGACGATCTCCGGTATGGTGCTGACGGCGGCATGGAACCGGTCCAGCCAGTCCTCGGCATGCAGGCCCGTTCTCACCAGCAGGAAAACCGTGGTCGGAAGGTTGATCTTCCGCCGGTCGAGCAACGCCATCGTGCCCGTCACGTACCCCTCAGTCCGCAGCCGCGTGATGCGGCGCGAACAGGCGGATAGCGACAGGGAAACCTCCTCCGCAATATCGGCGAGCGGGGTTTCGGCATTTTCCTGGAGAATCGCAAGGATTCGGCGGTCACGATCATCAATCATCCATAAAGAATGCACCGGTTAACGCAATAACGCAACGGGTTTGCAGATTTTCCGTATAATACGCTTCATACTTGCGTATGCGCACTGAAATACCCGAAAAAACGCACGCCGTTTTCGTGGCGGCGATGGCATCCTTATCTTCAATCAAACTTGATAAGGGGAAACTTATGAAACGCATCGGCCTGATCGGCGGCATGAGCTGGGAATCCACCGCAACCTATTACCGCATGATCAATGAGGCCGTGCGCGACAGCCGCGGCGGTCTGGTCTCGGCCGATATCGTCATGCATTCGCTCGATTTTTCCGAGGTTGTCGCCCTTCAGAAGGCTGATCGCTGGGATGAGGCTGGCGCGCTTCTGGGCGCTGCCGGTGCCCGCCTTGCCAATGCCGGTGCCGATTGCGTGCTGATCTGCACCAACACCATGCATCTCGTTGCGGACACGGTTGAAAAAATGTCGGGCGTGGCGCTGATCGACATCATCGACGAAACGGCTGCCGCCCTGAAAGCGGACGGGCGCCGCAAGCCGCTGCTGCTTGCCACCCGCTACACGATGGAACACGGCTTTTACACCGACCGCATGCGCCAACACGGCGTCGACGTGGTTGTGCCCGAGGCAGAAGACCGGGCTGCAATCCACGACATCATTTTCGGCGAGCTGTGCCAGGGCGAAATCAAGTCCTGCTCGCGTGAACGCTACCTTGCCGTCATCGAAAAGGCCCGTGCGCTGGGTGTCGATTCCGTCATTCTCGGCTGCACCGAGATTTCCCTGCTGATCGATCCCGACACGCTGCCGCTGCCGGGTTACGATTCGACCGCCATTCACGCGAAGGCCGCCGTCGGCTTCGCGCTCGGAGACAAGGCATTCGACAGAGCCGCATGAATGTGCCGCCTTTTTGCCTATTCCGGTAAACCCGTCTGGCTCGACAGCCTGCTGATCGAGCCGGAAGCGTCGCTGGTCAGCCAGTCCATGGCCGCAAGGGAAGCGAAAACCGTTGTCAATGGCGATGGTTGCGGCCTTGGATGGTATGGTGAGCGGGGAACGCCCGGCGTCTTTCGCGACACAAGGCCCGCATGGTCCGATGCCAATCTGGCCGCCCTTTGCCATCAGCTTCGCTCCGGCATGTTCATGGCCCATGTCCGCTCCGCCACATCAGGCGAAGTCTCCCGTGCCAATTGCCACCCCTTTGCACATGGCCAATATCTCTTCATGCATAACGGCCAGATCGGCGGTTACGAGCAGATAAGGCGCGACATCGATTCCCTTATCCCGGACGATATCTATGCCTCCCGGCGCGGCACCGGCGACAGTGAAGCCATTTTCCTGATCGCCGCCGGCCTCGGCCTCGATGCCGATCCGGTACAGGCCATCTCCACAGCACTGCATCTCTGCCAGCAAAGGATGATTGCGGCGGGCGTCTCCTCGGCCCTGCGGTTCAGCGCCGTGCTGATGGATGGCGATTGCCTGCATGCCTTCCGCTGGTCGAGCGACGACAAGCCACCGACGCTTTACTGGCGCGGGCTGGACGAAGGCATTGCGTTGAGTTCGGAACCCTTTTCCTTCGACTGCACCCCGTGGTGCGCCGTTCCGCCGAATACCAGGGTAACGATCCGCGCCGGCGAAATGACGATGGAATCCTTTTCCCTGCCGTAAACATCTCCGTTGATGGCGATCAACGGCCGGATTTTATGCCTGCGCCGCCCTATGTCGGCGCGACAGCCGTACCGTTGCATTTATTTTATTGAATTTTCGCGACCGCGAAGGCTAGTGTGTGATCCGATAGTTCGAAACAGATTTCAGGACCGGTGAACCATTTCAGAAGTATTGCAGCCTCTTCCCCTTTCCTGAGCGATGCCGGGCATCGCAAGGACCAAGAAAATCCGTTCAAGAACGGCACAGACAGGGCTGGCAAAGCTTTCGGCGATCCTTGGGAGGCCGAGAAAAACTCTTATTTTTCATTACGCTAAGCCGTTCAATTTTCCGAAAAAATTGCTGTTGCCACGCCTCCATATCGATGCATAAACTGGCATCAACAAAGGCAAGCCGGATCAACCTCTCAGACCCTCTCCTCCCACCAAGGTGCTGACCGACCAATGATCAATAATCTCAACGCCGCTGATCTTCCCCGCCCCGCCCCGCGCAGTTCCAACCCGGAAATCATGGCGTCGGAAATCATCGAACGCCTCACCTACCGCATCGGCAAGGACGTGAAGGTTGCCAAGCCGCATGACTGGCTGACCGCAACCATCCTCGTCGTGCGCGACCGCATCATCGACAAGTGGATGGAATCCACCCGCAAGGCCTATGCCAACAATTCCAAGCGCGTTTATTACCTGTCGCTGGAATTCCTGATCGGCCGCCTGATGCGCGACGCCATTTCCAATATCGGCCTGATGCATGAAATCCGCGATGCGCTGTCCTCGCTCGGTGTCGATCTGGACGTCATCGCCGGGCTGGAACCGGATGCGGCACTCGGCAATGGCGGCCTCGGCCGACTTGCGGCCTGTTTCATGGAATCCATGGCGACCGTCGATATTCCCGCCTATGGCTATGGCATCCGTTACGTGCACGGCCTCTTCCGCCAGCAGATGGCGGATGGGTGGCAGGTGGAACTGCCGGAAACCTGGCTGGCGCATGGCAATCCCTGGGAATTCGAGCGCCGGGAAAGCTCCTATGAGGTCGGCTTCGGCGGATCGGTGGAGACGATCGGCGGTTATGAAGATCCGCAGCGTTTCGTCTGGAAACCGGCCGAACGCGTCATCGCCATGGCTTACGACACGCCGGTCGTCGGCTGGCGCGGCACCCGCGTCAACACGCTTCGCCTGTGGTCGGCACAGCCGATCGACCCCATTCTTCTGGCCGCCTTCAACGCCGGCGACCATATCGGTGCCTTGCGCGAAAGCAACAAGGCGGAAAGCCTGACACGGGTTCTCTACCCTGCGGACGCGACGCCCGCCGGTCAGGAACTGCGCCTCAGGCAGGAGTTCTTCTTCTCATCCGCCTCGCTGCAGGACATTCTGCGCCGTCACCTGCAGCAATATCCTGATTTCACCTCGCTGCCTGAGAAGGTTTCGATCCAGCTCAACGATACGCATCCGGCCATTTCCATCGCCGAAATGATGCGTCTTCTGTGCGATGTGCACGGCCTGGAATTCGACGAAGCCTGGAAGATCACCCAGGGCACCTTCTCCTACACCAACCATACGCTGCTGCCGGAAGCGCTGGAAAGCTGGCCGGTGCCGCTGCTCGAGCGCCTTCTTCCAAGACATATGCAGATCGTCTACGCGATCAATGCCAATACGCTGGTTTATGCCCGCAAGGAAAAGAAGATGGCGGATCAGCAGATCCGCTCCATCTCGCTGATCGATGAAGGCGGCGAGCGGCGCGTGCGCATGGGCAATCTCGCTTTCATCGGCTCGCATTCGATCAATGGCGTTTCCGCCCTTCATACCGATCTGATGAAGGAAACGGTCTTTGCCGACCTGCACAGCCTTTACCCCGACCGCATCAACAACAAGACCAATGGCATCACGCCGCGTCGCTGGCTGATGCAGTGCAATCCCGGCCTGACCAGCCTGCTGCGCGAAGCAATCGGCGATGATTTCCTCGACGACGCGGAAAAGCTGACCGCGCTTGATCGTTTTGCCGACGATGCCGGTTTCCGCGAGAAATTCGCCGAGGTGAAGCGTCTGAACAAGGTGCGGCTGGCGAATACGGTCGCGCAACGCATGGGCATCCGCGTCGATCCCTCGGCCATGTTCGACATCCAGATCAAGCGTATCCACGAATATAAGCGCCAGCTTCTGAACCTCGTGGAAACGGTGGCGCTTTACGACCAGATCCGTTCTCACCCGGAACTGGACTGGGTGCCACGCGTTAAGTTCTTCGCAGGCAAGGCGGCGCCGAGTTATCACAACGCGAAGCTGATCATAAAGCTTGCCAACGATATTGCCCGGGTCATCAACAACGATCCGGCCGTGCGCGGGCTTCTGAAAGTGGTGTTTGTTCCGAACTATAACGTCTCGCTTGCGGAAATCATGGTTCCCGCCGCCGATCTTTCGGAACAGATTTCGACGGCCGGCATGGAAGCCTCCGGCACCGGCAACATGAAATTTGCCCTGAACGGCGCGCTCACCATCGGCACGCTCGATGGCGCCAATGTCGAAATGCGCGATCATGTCGGTGCGGAGAATATCGTCATTTTCGGCATGACCGCGGATGAAGTGGCCAAGGCCCGCGCTGAAGGTCACAATCCCCGTGCGATCATCGAACAATCCGCGGAACTGTCGCAGGCATTGTCGTCCATAGCATCAGGCGTGTTCTCGCCGGATGATCGTTCCCGTTTTTCGGGTCTGATCGACGGGCTCTATAACAGCGACTGGTTCATGGTCGCCGCTGACTTCGACGCCTATGCCAATGCGCAGCGCGAAGTGGACGCGATCTGGAGCGATCCGGATAGCTGGTATGCCAAGACAGTGCGCAACACGGCGCGTATGGGCTGGTTCTCGTCCGACAGGACGATCCGCCAATATGCCACCGAGATCTGGAGAGCCTGATGAAAAAACCGCTCAATTCGGCCGAAGAGAAAAAGACTGGCGAAATCACGAAGGCTGAAATCGAGGCGATCAAGAGCGGTTTGCATTCCAATCCCTTTGCCCTTCTCGGCGTTCACGAAACGCCGGAAGGGTTTTCCGCCCGTTGTTTCATTCCCGGTGCCGAGGAGGTTTCCGTCCTGACGCTGGATGGAAACCTCGTGGGCGAGTTGAAACGGCTTGATCCGGACGGTTTTTTCGAAGGCCGTATCGATCTTTCGAAGCGACAGCCGGTGCGCTACCGCGCCTGTCGCGACGATGCCGAATGGGCGGTGACCGACCCTTACAGCTTCGGCCCGGTTCTCGGCCCCATGGACGATTATTTCGTCCGTGAAGGGTCGCATCTGAGGCTCTTCGACAGGATGGGCGCGCATCCGCTGAAGCTCGAGGGCGTCGAAGGTTTCCATTTCGCCGTCTGGGCGCCCAACGCCCGGCGCGTCTCGGTCGTCGGCGATTTCAACAATTGGGATGGCCGCCGGCATGTCATGCGGTTCCGCAAGGACACCGGCATCTGGGAAATCTTCGCGCCTGACGTCTATGCCGGCTGCGCCTACAAGTTCGAAATCCTCGGCGCCAATGGCGAGCTTCTGCCGCTGAAGGCCGACCCCTATGCCCGCCGCGCCGAATTGCGGCCGAAGAACGCTTCCGTCACCGCGCCGGAGCTGTCGCAAAAATGGGAAGATCAGGCCCACCGCGAACATTGGGCACAGGTGGACCAGCGCCGCCAGCCGATCAGCATTTACGAAGTCCATGCCGGTTCCTGGCAGCGGCGCGAGGACGGCACCTTCCTCAGCTGGGATGAACTCGCTGCCCAGCTCATCCCCTATTGCACCGATATGGGCTTCACCCATATCGAGTTCCTGCCCGTCACCGAACATCCCTATGACCCCTCTTGGGGTTACCAGACGACCGGCCTTTACGCCCCGAGCGCCCGTTTCGGTGATCCCGAGGGTTTTGCCCGTTTCGTCAACGGCGCCCACAAGGTCGGCATCGGGGTGATCCTCGACTGGGTTCCCGCGCATTTTCCGACCGACGAGCACGGGTTGCGCTGGTTCGACGGCACGGCGCTTTACGAACATGCCGATCCGCGCCAGGGTTTCCATCCCGACTGGAACACGGCCATCTATAATTTCGGCCGCATCGAGGTGATGTCCTACCTCATCAACAATGCGCTTTATTGGGCCGAAAAATTCCATCTCGACGGCCTGCGCGTGGATGCGGTCGCCTCGATGCTCTATCTCGATTATTCCCGCAAGGAAGGCGAGTGGATCCCCAACGAATATGGCGGGCGCGAAAACCTGGAATCCGTCCGCTTCCTGCAGAAGATGAATTCCCTTGTCTACGGCACCCATCCGGGCGTCATGACGATTGCCGAGGAATCCACCTCCTGGCCGAAAGTGTCCCAGCCGGTCCACGAGGGCGGCCTCGGTTTCGGTTTCAAATGGAACATGGGTTTCATGCACGACACGCTGAGTTATTTCTCGCGTGAGCCGGTGCATCGCAAGTTCCACCATCAGGAACTGACCTTCGGCCTTCTTTACGCCTTCAGCGAAAATTTCGTGCTGCCGCTTTCCCATGACGAGGTGGTGCACGGCAAGGGTTCGCTGATCGCCAAGATGTCCGGCGACGACTGGCAGAAATTCGCCAATCTCCGGTCCTATTACGGCTTCATGTGGGGTTACCCCGGCAAGAAGCTGCTGTTCATGGGGCAGGAGTTCGCCCAGTGGAGCGAATGGAGCGAAAAGGGCTCGCTCGACTGGAACCTGCGCCAATATCCGATGCATGAGGGCATGCGCCGCCTCGTGCGCGATCTCAACCTCACCTATCGATCCAAAGCTGCCCTGCACGCCCGAGACTGCGAACCCGACGGCTTCCGCTGGCTTGTGGTTGATGATCACGAGAATTCCGTCTTCGCCTGGCTGCGCACCGCGCCCGGCGAAAAACCGGTAGCAGTCATCTGCAATCTGACCCCGGTCTATCGGGAAAATTATTATGTGCCGCTGCCCATCGCCGGGCGGTGGCGGGAGATTCTCAACACCGACGCCGAAATTTATGGCGGCAGCGGCAAGGGAAATGGCGGGCGCGTTCAGGCGGTCGATGCCGGAGGAGAAATCGGCACGATGCTCGTCCTGCCGCCGCTCGCGACGATCATGCTCGAGCCGGAAAACTGACAGACAGAAAGGGAGGACACCATGTCGGAAAAAAGAGTTCAGCCTTTGGCGCGTGATGCAATGGCCTATGTCCTCGCGGGTGGCAGAGGAAGCCGCCTGAAGGAACTGACGGACCGCCGGGCAAAACCCGCCGTTTATTTTGGCGGCAAGGCGCGCATCATCGATTTCGCGCTTTCCAACGCGCTCAATTCCGGCATTCGCCGCATCGGCGTCGCCACGCAATACAAGGCGCACTCCCTCATTCGCCACCTGCAACGCGGCTGGGACTTCTTCCGCCCCGAGCGTAACGAGAGCTTCGACATTCTGCCGGCCTCGCAGCGCGTTTCCGAAACGCAATGGTATGAAGGCACCGCCGATGCCGTCTACCAGAACATCGACATCATCGAGCCCTATGCGCCGGAATATATGGTCATCCTGGCCGGCGATCACATCTACAAGATGGACTACGAATACATGCTGCAGCAGCATGTGGATTCCGGTGCGGACGTGACCATCGGCTGCCTGGAAGTGCCGCGCATGGATGCGACCGGCTTCGGCGTGATGCATGTGAACGAAAAAGACGAGATCATCGATTTCATCGAAAAGCCGGCCGATCCGCCCGGCATTCCCGGAAACGAGGGTTTCGCGCTCGCTTCCATGGGCATTTATGTCTTCCACACGAAATTCCTGATGGAAGCGCTGCGCCGCGACGCCGCCGACCCGACCTCCAGCCGCGACTTCGGCAAGGACATCATTCCCTATATCGTAGAGCACGGCAAAGCCGTCGCCCACCGCTTCGCCGATTCCTGCGTGCGTTCGGATTTCGAGCATGGTCCCTACTGGCGCGACGTCGGCACCATCGATGCCTACTGGCAGGCCAATATCGACCTCACCGATGTGGTGCCGGACCTCGACATCTACGACAAATCCTGGCCGATCTGGACCTATGCGGAAATCACCCCACCGGCGAAATTCGTGCATGACGACGAGAACCGCCGCGGTTCGGCCGTATCTTCGGTCGTCTCGGGCGACTGCATCATTTCCGGTGCCGCCCTCAATCGCAGCCTTCTGTTCACAGGTGTTCGCGCCAATTCATACTCCCGCCTTGAGAATGCCGTAGTACTGCCGAGTGTGAAGATCGGGCGCCATGCCCAGCTCAGCAATGTCGTCATCGACCATGGCGTGGTCATTCCGGAAGGACTGATTGTAGGAGAAGACCCAGAACTGGATGCCAAACGTTTCCGCCGGACTGAAAACGGCATCTGCCTTATCACCCAATCGATGATCGACAAGCTGGACCTGTAGAGCCCATGAATGTCCTTTCGGTTTCATCCGAAATCTATCCCCTGATCAAAACCGGAGGGCTCGCCGACGTTGCCGGCGCGCTCCCCATCGCGCTCGAAGCCCATGGCGTCAAGACGCGGACATTGATACCCGGATATCCGGCGGTGAAAGCCGCCGTGACGGACCCCGTCAAATGTTTTGAATTTACCGACCTGCTCGGCGAAAAGGCCGATCTGCTCGAAGTGCGGCATGAGGGGCTCGATCTCCTCATTCTCGATGCGCCGGCCTATTACGAGCGCTCGGGCGGTCCCTATCTCGACCAGACCGGCAAGGATTATCCTGACAACTGGAAGCGCTTTGCGGCCCTGTCCCTTGCCGCGGCCCGCATTGCCGCCGGTGCCCTTTCCGGCTGGTGGCCGGATATGCTGCATGCGCATGACTGGCAGGCCGCCATGGCGCCGGTCTATATGCGTTATGCCGAAACGCCCGAGATTCCGAGCCTTCTCACCATTCACAACATCGCCTTCCAGGGCCAGTTCGGTGCGAATATCTTCAGCAAGCTTGGTCTTCCCGCCCATGCCTTCGGCATGGAAGGCATCGAATATTATAACGATGTGAGTTTCCTCAAGGGCGGCCTGCAGACGGCAACAGCGCTCAGCACCGTCAGCCCATCCTATGCCGAGGAAATCCTCACCCCGCAGTTCGGCATGGGCCTGCACGGCGTCATCGGCAGCCGCGCCCATGTGCTGCACGGCATTGTCAACGGCATCGATGCCGACGTCTGGAACCCGTCGACCGATCACCTGATCCACGACAATTATTCCGCCGCCAACCTCAAGAACCGCGCCTTGAACAAGAAGGCCGTCGCCGAGCATTTCCGCATCGATGATGATGACAGCCCGCTGTTCTGCATCATCTCCCGCCTCACCTGGCAGAAGGGCATCGACCTCATGGCCGAAGCCGTGGACGAGATCGTTTCCCTCGGCGGCCGTCTGGTGGTGCTTGGCGCGGGCGATGTGGCACTGGAAGGCGCGCTGCTTGCGGCGGCCTCCCGCCACCATGGCCGCGTCGGCGTTGCGGTCGGTTACAACGAGCCGCTGTCGCATCTCATGCAGGCGGGCTGCGATGCGATCATCATCCCCTCGCGTTTCGAGCCCTGCGGCCTTACCCAGCTTTACGCGCTGCGTTATGGATGCATTCCGGTGGTTGCCCGCACCGGCGGCCTCGCCGACACGGTGATTGATGCCAACCACGCCGCCATCGCCAATAAATCGGCGACCGGCGTACAATTTTCACCCGTCACGCTGGACGGTCTGAAACAGGCGATCCGCCGGACCGTCCGTTATTATCACGACCCAAAACTGTGGACACAAATGCAGAAACTCGGGATGAAATCCGATGTTTCCTGGGAAAAGAGCGCCGGTCTTTACGCCGCGCTTTACAGCCAGCTTATTTCGAAAGGCCATTGAAACAATGATCAACACCGTACAGACGAAGCCCTATCAGGACCAGAAGCCGGGCACATCCGGCCTGCGCAAGAAGGTGCCAGTCTTCGCCCAGGAAAATTATGCGGAAAACTTCATCCAGTCGATCTTCGACGCGCTTGAAGGCTTTCAGGGCCAGACGCTGGTGATCGGCGGCGACGGCCGTTATTACAACCGCGAAGTCATCCAGAAGGCGATCAAGATGGCCGCCGCCGCCGGTTTCGGCAAGGTTCTGGTCGGTCAGGGCGGTATTCTCTCCACGCCCGCCGCCTCGAACGTCATCCGCAAATACAAGGCCTTCGGCGGTATCGTGCTTTCCGCCAGCCACAATCCCGGCGGCCCGAACGAAGATTTCGGCATCAAATACAATATCGGCAATGGCGGCCCCGCGCCGGAAAAGATCACCGATGCGATCTATGCCCGTTCGAAGGTCATCGACAGCTACAAAATCTCCGATGCCGCCGATATCGATCTCGACAGGATCGGCAGCTTCAAGGTGGATGAGCTGACGGTCGAAGTCATCGATCCGGTCGCCGATTATGCCGCGCTGATGGAAGAGCTGTTCGATTTCGCCGCCATCCGTGCCCTCATCGCCGGCGGCTTCAAGGTCGTCGTCGATTCCATGAGCGCCGTCACCGGCCCCTATGCCGTGGAGATCATCGAAAAACGCCTCGGCGCTCCAAAAGGCTCTGTCCGCAACGCAACGCCGCTGCCGGACTTCGGCGGTCATCACCCCGATCCGAACCTTGTCCATGCCAAGGAGCTTTATGACGATGTCATGAGCCCTGAAGGCCCCGATTTCGGCGCGGCTTCCGATGGCGATGGCGACCGCAACATGGTCGTCGGCAAGGGCATGTTCGTCACCCCGTCCGACAGTCTCGCGATCATCGCCGCCAATGCCAAACTGGCGCCCGGTTACGCCGCCGGTATTTCCGGCATCGCCCGTTCCATGCCGACGAGTGCGGCAGCGGATCGCGTCGCCGAAAAGCTCGGCCTTGGCATGTATGAAACGCCGACCGGCTGGAAGTTCTTCGGCAATCTCATGGATGCCGGCAAGGTTACGATCTGCGGCGAGGAAAGCTTCGGCACCGGCTCGAACCATGTGCGTGAAAAGGATGGCCTGTGGGCCGTGCTTTATTGGCTGAACATCGTCGCCGCCCGCAAGGAAAGCGTGAAGGACATCGTCACCAGGCACTGGGCCGAATATGGCCGCAACTATTATTCCCGCCACGATTATGAAGAAGTGGATTCGGATGCCGCCAACACGCTGGTCGCTGCCCTGCGTGAAAAGCTCGCGACGCTGCCGGGCACCAGCTACGGCAATCTGAAAGTCGCGGCGGCGGATGATTTTGCCTATAACGACCCGGTCGACCAATCGGTCAGCAAAAACCAGGGCATCCGCATCCTGTTCGAAGGCGGCTCGCGCATCGTGCTGCGCCTTTCCGGCACCGGCACAGCGGGCGCGACGCTTCGCCTTTATGTCGAGCGTTACGAGCCGGATGCGGCCCGTCACGGCATCGAAACACAGACGGCGCTCGCCGACCTGATTTCCGTTGCCGATACCATCGCCGGCATCAAGGCCCATACGGGCCGCAGCGAACCGAGCGTTATTACCTGATAATTTCTGCCAAGCATGAGGGACGCCCAGGCGCCCCTCATTCGGCCTTGCCTCTGCCTTCTCCGGCCTGGAGGAGGCACCCATCCCTCCGGAGAGACAGACCATGCAGACACCACCCGTTTTCCCCAAAGGCGCAACCCGAACGGAAAACGGCACGGAGTTTACGGTCTATTCCCGGCACGCCTCACAGATCGATCTCTGCCTTTTCGATGAAACCGGTGAGAAAGAGACGGTGCGCCTGCCGATGGTCCGCGGCGAAGATGATGTTCATCGGCTCACAGTCGCGCAAGCCGGCCCCGGCACGCGATATGGCTTTCGCGCTCACGGCATTTACGCCCCGGAACATGGCCTGTGGTTCGATCCCGCAAAATTGCTGCTCGATCCCTATGCTACCGAGATCGACCGTCCCTTCCGGCACGATCCCTTGCTTTTTGCCTTTGGCGCGGACACCGGCGCGATCATGCCGAAGGCGATCCTTTCCGAGCATGAGCCGGTCAAGCGCCAGCCGCCCCGTTTTGCCGAAGGCGGGCTGATTTACGAACTGGCCGTCAAATCCTTTACGCAGCTGCATCCTGATGTGCCTGAAGATATCCGTGGCACCGTCGCCGCACTTGCCCATCCCGCCATTCTCGCGCATTTAAAAAAAATCGGTGTCGATGCGGTGGAATTGATGCCCATCACCGCCTGGATCGATGAACGCCACCTGCCGCCGCTGGGGCTTTCCAATGCCTGGGGTTATAATCCGGTCGGCTTCATGGCGCTCGATCCGCGCCTCTGCCCCGGCGGCATGCGGGAGCTGCGCGACACGATTGCGGCGCTGCATGCGCAAGGCATCGGCGTCATTCTTGATCTCGTCTTCAACCATACGGGTGAAAGCGATATCGAAGGCTCCACCCTGTCGCTGCGCGGGCTCGACAATCTCACCGCCTTCCGCCACCCGCAGGGAAAGCCGGGCGTGCTGGTCAACGATACCGGCACCGGCAATACGGTCGCCTGCGACCATCCCTATATCCGTCAGCTCATCATCGATTCCCTCAGGCATTTCGTCCTCAATGCCGGCGTGGATGGCTTCCGTTTCGATCTGGCGCCCGTGCTCGGGAGAACGTCCGAGGGTTTCGACATGGCGAGCGAGACGCTGGCCGCCATGCATTCGGACCCGGCGCTTTACGACCGGGTATTGATCGCCGAACCCTGGGATATCGGCCCCGGCGGATATCAGCTCGGCAATTTCCCCGAAAGCTTCCTTGAGTGGAACGATCGCACCCGCGACGACATGCGCCGTTTCTGGCGCGGTGATGCCAGCACGACAGGCGCGCTGGCCAATGCGCTGTCCGGCTCCTCACCGATCTTTTCCCGCCATGGCCGCTTAAAAAGCCGCAGCGTCAACTTCCTTGCCGCCCATGACGGTTTCACCCTGTTCGATCTTGTCAGCCACAAGCACAAGCACAATGAAAGAAACGGCGAGAACAATCGCGACGGCCATAATGACAACCATTCCTGGAACAATGGTTTTGAAGGCCTGACCGACGATCCCACCATTCTCACTGCCCGGCTTGCGGATGTGAAAGCGCTTCTCTCCACGCTTTTCGTCAGCCGTGGCGCCTTGATGCTGACGGCGGGCGACGAGGGTGGCCGCAGCCAGCAGGGCAACAACAATGCCTATTGTCAGGACAATGAGATCAATTGGCTCGACTGGTCATCGCTTTTCCCGGAATTGATCGACCATACCGCGTTTCTCGCGGCACTGCGCAAACGTTTCGGCGTGTTTTCGCAGACCGGCTTCTTCTCCGGCAGGTACGACGTGACATGGCTTGCCCCCGCCGGAGATCCGATGACGGTTGCAGACTGGGAAAGGCCGGATGGACAGGCCTTCGCCATGCTGCTTTCCACCCCGGACCGAAAGACTGGCGAAGACGCCGAGCTTGCCGTTCTCATCAACCGCAGCCGCGAGATCGTGCCCTTCACCCTGCCCGGCGATGGCTGGCGCGCAATCGGCACGGATTTCGGCAATCCCGCCTTCCTGCCCACCCGTTCAGTGGTGTTTTATCTGCGCGCGAAATCGCCCGGCTGACCGGCGATATACCGTTCGGTTGGAATCTACCCGCTTGTCTTCGAAGCCGGTTCGATGCCGTTTATGCGGAGACAGGGGCCGCTTGCGCAATGGCCTCCAGGCAAAGCCAGTGGTGCCTGCGCTCCGGCCAGTGCAGCATTTTGGGCGGCGGGAACTCCGCCTCCCCGAAACAACCGACGGAAACGGAAATCGCGCCCGTCAATGCTTCGGCGCTCATGAATATGATCGAGCCGCAATCGCCGCAAAAATGCTGCTCCAGCCAGCGCCCGGAGGTTCCGTTGCGACGCCACGCCCTGGTATTGCCCTTCCGCCCGATGATCGCCGTGTCAGAATAAATGGCACGATAGGCAAAGGCCGTGCCGGTGCAACGCTGGCATTCGTTGCAGGCGCAGGCATAAACCGAGCGCGGCTCACCATGCAGTTCAAGTTCCACGGCCCCGCAGGAACAGCTTGCCGTGCGCAGCCTGTCATTCGCCACACAAACATCTGGTTTCATGATGTCTCTCTTTGCTAGATATCTCTTTCAGGGTTTGGGTGAGCGCTCGCAGCGAAACTATCCATTTCGTCAGGCGCAATGAAGTACGCACCTTGAGGTTCGTGCCGAAATCTGTCAGGAGGCGATACATGACCAGCGGCCGGAAGGACGAGACCGAAGATTGCGGCTTTAGCGGCGCCTTGAAGGCGATTGGCGGCAAATGGAAGCCATCGCTGCTGTGGTCGCTGCATCTTCGCCCACACCGTTTCTCGGAATTACGCCGATCCCTGCCGGGCATCAGCGAAAAAGTTCTCACCCAGCATCTCAGGCAAATGGAGAATGACGGGCTGATCAGCCGCCGCGATTATGGCGAAGTGCCGCCACGGGTCGAATATTCGATCACGCAGCACGGCTTCAGCCTGAACCACGCTGTCACCACCATGTCACAATGGGGGAAGCAGCATGAGCACTGGAAAGCGCAACAAGCGACCGAACCGCAAACGAGGTAACATGACCAAGGACATTGGGCTGGCGGAGATGAAGGGCCGCGTTGGCACGGAAATGGGTGTCTCCGACTGGATCACCGTTGACCAGACGATGATAAACGCCTTCGCAAAGGCAACGCTGGATGAACAGTTCATCCATACAAACCCGGAGCGCGCAAAGGCGGAAAGCCCTTTCGGCGGCACCATCGCTCACGGGTTCCTGACGCTCTCCCTGCTTTCGGCGCTGAATTACGACGCTCTGCCCCGCATTCGCGAGCAGACCATGGGCATTAATTATGGCTTCGATGCCGTTCGTTTCGTCACGCCGGTGAAAAGCGGTGCGCGGGTGCGCGGCCATTTCACGCTGGCGGAAGCGCGTTTTCGCGGCGCGGCCATGTTGATGACGACCTATGACGTGACGGTGGAAATCGAAAACGAGAAAAAGCCGGCGCTCACCGCCCGCTGGACCACCATCAGCCAGTTCAACCCGGAAGACAGGCCCGAAGACGCCTGAAACGCAGCGAGGGAGAGACCGCATGCATGACGAAGCCGTAAGGAATGCGTTTCTCGTGCAGGCAAAAGCCTGCGACAACCTCGGCTCTCCCTTTACCGCCCGGCTTTGTCGCGCCGTGGCGGCACGGCTCGACCGCCAGACGGAGGTGGGCGAGACAATCCTCTCCTGGCCCGGCGATGTCGGCCCTTCCGGTGATTCCGTTCCCCTGCGGCTGGCGGGCGCCCTGCATGCGCTGGCCATTCAGGAAAAGATCGCGCCACTTGTGGATATTGAACCGGAAGACGAGGAAGCGCTGTGGCAGGCCTGCGCCAGCGCCCTGCGTTTCCATTCCGCGTTCATCCTCGACAGGCTGAAATCACCACCGCAGACCAACGAAGTCCGCCGTTCCGCCGTGCTGTTGCCGGGCTTTCTTTCGATAGCGGAGCGCACCGGCAAGCCGCTCGTGCTGTCCGAAGTGGGAGCGAGCGCCGGGCTCAACCTGCAATTCGACCGATACCGCTATCGTCTCGGTGATTTTGCATGGGGCGAACAATCCGATGTCTTCCAGTCCCCGGAATGGCGCGGCGACATCCCGTCGGGTGGACGGATCGAGGTCATCGAGCGTGCCGGATGCGATCTCAACCCGCTCGATCCCTCTTCGTCCGAGGACCGGTTGCGGCTGATGTCCTATATCTGGGCCGACCAGACCGACAGGCTGGAACGCACCGCGGCGGCGTTACGGATCGCGGTGGAGAACGGCCTGCGGGTGGAAAAAGCCGATGCGATCGACTGGCTGAAACGCCGCCTTGTCATGCAACATACTGGTGCGACCCATGTGGTCTATCACTCCATCGCCTGGCAATATCTGCCGGATGCCCTGAAACAGACTGGCGAGGCATTGATCGCCGAGGCTGGGGCCCGCGCCACGCCGGAAGCCCCGCTTGCGCGCCTGCAAATGGAAGCCGATGCGACACCCGGTGGTGCCGCCATCACCCTGCAAATCTGGCCCACCGGCGAAAAACAGGAGATAGGCCGTGCCGATTTCCATGGGCGATGGGTGGAATGGCGGGGGTGGAGGCGCTAAACCGCCACGTCGGCCGCCGCTTCCTGCAGCAGCCCGCCGACATATTCGGCAAAGGAGCGCCAGCATTCCACCCGGAACGTATCATCCGCCGTGCGCAGCAGCACCACTTCTGCCTTGCCGAAAACCGTGCGCGAGCAGGCGCCGACCGGGAACCTTGCCGGAGACAGGTCCTGCGGGCAGCCGGCATTGAGTGCTGCTTCCGCGCCGGGGCCGGAAACGATGACGGCCGTGTTGCGGTGGGAAACATCGGTTGCGGAGAACAGGCCGGAGACGCCGGCAAGCGCCGCCACCAGGTCGCTCTCGCCCTGATCGATCACCAGCCATTCATCCGGGCCGAGCCACAGAGCCGAGCGCAGGCCCGAAGTTACCGAAGTCTTCGGTTTGGTGGGCAAAGCAAGGCCAAGCGCTTCCGAAAGCGCCAGCACGGCGCTTTCCCGCGCCCGCAACGACAGCCGCGATGCGGAAGCGGCGGGTTTCAGCGAAACGAAGGGCGAGCCGCCGTGAAAATCCTCGAGCACGGATTTGCGTTTTGCGTGCAGCATGTCAGCCATTGAGACGGGCTCCTTCCTTGTCGAGGAAGACCATGTCGGTCACTTCGACGGCAATGGTTTTATCGGCAAGCGGAATATAGAGCGTTTCGCCCATGCGCGCCCTGCCATCCGCCACCAGCGCAAAAGCGATGGAATGGCCGAGATTTTCCGACCAGTAAGCCGAGGTGACATGGCCGAGCATGGTCATCGGCTTCGGCTGGTTCGGATCGGTAACGATCTGGCCGCCTTCATCGGGCACCGTTAGCCTGTCCTTCGTTTTCAGGCCGACAAGCTGCTTGCGGCCAGTACGCGTAAGATCAATGCGCTTCAGGCCACGAATGCCGACGAAATCCGTCTTCTTCTTGGAAACGGCCCAGGCGAGCCCGGCATCGTCAGGTGTCACCGTGCCGTCCGTATCCTGGCCGACGATGATATAACCCTTTTCCGCACGCAGGATATGCATGGTCTCGGTGCCATAAAGGCAACCGCCAACGGCTTCCGCCCGGTCGCGGATCGCGGACCAGACGGCTGCGCCGTAATCGGCCGGAACATTGATTTCGAAACCGAGTTCTCCGGTGAAGGAGACGCGGAAAAGCCGCGTCGGCACACCGCAGAACTTGCCTTCTGCCACCGCCATATGCGGGAAGGCTTCCGGCGACAGATCGATGCCCTCGACAAAAGGTGCGATCACCTCGCGTGCCTTCGGACCCTGCACGGCAATCACCGCCCATTGTTCGGTGGCAGAGGTGAGCCAGACGTTGAGGTCGGGGAATTCGGTCTGGAGATAATCTTCCATATGCTGCAGAACACGCGGCGCGCCGCCCGTGGTCGTCGTCACATGGAAACGGTCTTCGGCCAGACGCCCGACGACGCCGTCATCGTAAACGAAGCCGTCTTCGCGGGTCATGATGCCATAACGGCAGCGGCCGGGTTTCAGCGTATCCCAGGCATTGGTGTAGATGAGGTTCAGGAACTTCGCCGCATCGGGGCCGACCACTTCGATCTTGCCGAGTGTCGAGGCATCGAACACGCCGACGCTCTCACGCACCGTCTTGCATTCGCGATTGATCGCCTCATGCATGTCCTCACCTGCCCGCGGGAAGAACCAGGCACGCTTCCAGTTGCCGACATCTTCAAATACCGCACCGGCCGCCAGTTCTTCCTCATGCATCGGCGTCTTGCGGGCCGGGTCGAACAGCGCGCCGCGCGAATGGTTGATGAGCGTGCCGAAAGTGACCGGCGTATAGGGCTGGCGGAAGGTGGTGAGACCGACCTTGGGCAAATCCCGGCCAAGCGCTTCCGATGCGATGGCGAGGCCATGCATGTTCGACATCTTGCCCTGATCGGACGCCATGCCATTGGTGGTGAAGCGCTTGATATGCTCGACGGAGTGCATGCCTTCGCGCACGGCAAGGCGAATATCCTTGGCGCAGACATCGTGCTGGAAATCGATGAAGGCCTTGACGCCGGTGCCCTCACCCGCGCCTTCGGCAGCACCGATCATGCCGCCCGTCCAGGCCCGGGCATTTTCGCCGAAGAATTCCACTGAGCCGCCGCCGGCGGCGGCCGATTCGGCAATCAGCGCATCAAGATCATCCGTGCCGTTGCAGGCGCCGATGGAAACGCAGTTCTGCACATGAATATCCGGCAGGAAGCGCTGGTTCGCCGCGTCAAACTTCAGCTTGCCACGCGATTGCGAGAAGAGATGCACCGAAGGTGTCCACCCGGCCGAAACGACAAGCGCATCGATGGCGATCTTGCGCCTGTTGGAGCCGCCATTGCGGCCAACGGTCATGGAAGAGACGCGCAGGCGGCCGGCGGTATTATAAACGCTGTGGCCCGCCAGAACTTCGATGCCGAGCGCCCGTGCCTCGTCCAGCAGGCGCTGATCCGGGTTTTCGCGGCAATCGACGATGGCGGCGATCTTCACGCCGGCCTTCTTCAGGTCGAAGGCCGTCTCATAGGCCGAATCATGGGCGGTGTAGACACCCACGTTGTGGCCGACGGATACGCCGTAATGGTTGAGATAAATGCGGGCCGCCGAAGCCAGCATGATGCCCGGCCGGTCATTATTGGCAAAGACCATGTGGCGCTCGATTGCACCTGCGGCCAACACCACCTTTTTGGCCCGCACCTGCCACAGCCGTTCACGCGGCTGGTGTCTGGCCGGCGTGGCGAGATGATCGGTGACCCGTTCCGCCAGGGCGAGAAAATTGTGGTTGTAATAACCGAAGGCCGTCGTACGCGTCAGAACCCGCACATTGGGCATCGCTTGCAGCTCGGCGAGAACCTTCTGCGCCCACTCGTAACCGGGAATACCGTCGATCACCACGCCGGTATCGAAGCGCAGCACGCCGCCGACTTCGGCATTTTCATCCACCAGAATGACGCTGGCCCCGGTTTTTGCCGCCGAGAGAGCAGCCGTCAGGCCGGCAACGCCGGCACCGGCGACCAGAACGTCGCAATGGGCATAACGGCCGGAATAATGATCAGCATCCGGTTCGCTCGGCGCCTTGCCAAGACCGGCGGCGCGGCGAATCAGTGGTTCGTAAATCTTGTGCCAGGCGGCCTTCGGCCACATGAAGGTCTTATAATAAAAACCGGCCGCGAACATCGGCGACAGGAGGTCGTTGATGGCGCTCAGATCGAAGGACAGCGACGGAAAACGGTTCTGCGAGGCGATGATGGCGCCGTCGAACACTTCCTGCACCGTGGCGCGCACATTGGGCTGCTTGCGCAGGCTGTCGCGGGAAACGTCGATCAGCGCATTCGGCTCTTCCGGCCCGGCGGACAGGAAACCGCGCGGACGGTGATATTTGAACGAGCGGCCGATCAGATGCACGCCATTGGCCAGAAGCGCTGACGCAACGGTATCGCCCTCCAGCGCCGGATAAATCTTGCCGTCGAAGGTGAAACGCGCGGTTCTGGCCGGAGTGAGGCGGCCCGCACCCTTGATACGATAATCGCCGCTCATTGCCCGGCTCCCTTTTCTGCGGAAAGGACCGTTTCGGCATCGGGTTTCGGTTCGCCGGCCTTGTAGGTCATCAGGAATTTGTCGCTCACCGAATCGCGGGCGGCGTTAAAGAACCGGCCGCAGCCGTGAATATGCCGCCAGCGCTCGAAAACGAGGCCCTTGTCATTGTCGCGAATGAAGAAATATTCCGCGAAGGCCTCGTCGGAAATATCGGCGATGTTTTCCGGCCGGGCAATATGGGCTTCGCCCGCCCAGCGGAATTCCAGTTCGGAACGGTCTTCCCCACAATAGGGGCAATGGATCAGAAGCATCGTCGCTCCACCTAGAGAGAATTTTCCGGAAGCACTGTTCCGGCGGGTTGGTCACACAGCCGCTTCCCCATGGCCACGAAGGGGGAAAGCCGCTTTAAAAGCTGCTCGAAATTATCGAAAGGGCGCAGCGCCGAGGCCCGGCCCATATTGACGATGGCGACCGCCATCATGTCGGTGTCGATCGCAAAGGGGTAATCCTGCTCGCCATCCTCCTTCTCGCCGACAAAATAAACCATCTTGTCCGCGAGACTTGGAGCACAAAGGAGCAGGCCTTTTTCCGCCACGAAAGGCCAGTCTTTCTCGCCCTGCATCTTTGCAATCTTCTGGCTGCGAAAGTCCTTCGCCTCGGGAATGACGCTGCCAACGGGCACGGCCACGGCCGCGCCGGATATGTTGATCGCAAGCATGGCCGCCGCCAGCATCAATGCGCCACCGCGGCAGCGGCAGCCTCATCGATAAGGCGGCCGGTGCGGAACCGGTCGAGCGTCAGACCGGCTGCGAGGCGATGCGGTTCACCGCGGGCGATGAGATGCGCAAAGAGGTTGGCCGAACCCGGCGTCGCCTTGAACCCACCCGTGCCCCAGCCGCAATTGACGAAGAGGTTAGGCACCGGCGTCACGCTCTGGATCGCGGAACGGTCTGGCGTGTTGTCGGTGATGCCACCCCACTGGCGCATCATCTTGACGCGGCGGAAGATCGGGAAGAGTTCGCAGATGGCGTCCAGCGTATGGGTGA
Source organism: Agrobacterium tumefaciens (assembly GCA_017744915.1). Taxonomy (GTDB): domain Bacteria; phylum Pseudomonadota; class Alphaproteobacteria; order Rhizobiales; family Rhizobiaceae; genus Agrobacterium; species Agrobacterium tumefaciens_I. Next base: position 355,898 of record JAGIAH010000002.1, on the reverse strand, counting down.
TGATCTGGAGACCGCCGGTCTGGGAATAGGAATTATATTGGTCAGTGCCCGCACCGATGACCAGCTCGCCCTTGTCCGACTGCGAAATATAGGCATGTACCGTGTTGGACATGACAACGCAGGGGAAGATCGGCTTCAGCGGTTCCGACACCAGCGCCTGCAGCGGGTTGGAATGCAGGGGAACGCGCACGTCAGCCATTTTCATGATGACGGAGGAGTGGCCCGCGGCGGAAACGCCGATTTTCTTCGCGCCGATGAAACCGCGATTGGTCTCCACGCCCGTCACCGCCCCGTCCGGCCCGCGGCGAATCGCCGTGACCTCGCAGTTCTGGATGATGTGCACGCCGCGATCGGAGGCCGCACGCGCATAACCCCACGCCACCGCATCGTGGCGTGCCGTGCCGCCACGGCGCTGAAGGGCTGCGCCATTAATGGGATAACGCGCATTGCCGGAAATATCGAGCGGCGGGCAATAGGCTTTCGCCTGCTCCGGCGTCAGCCACTCATTGTCGATTCCGTAGAGGCGGTTGGCATTGATATGGCGGCTGAAGGACTGCCGGTCATGGATATTGTGCGACAGCATCATCACGCCGCGCGCCGAATACATGACGTTATAATTGAGATCCTGGCTCAAGCCTTCCCACAGTTTCAGGGAATGCTCGTAAATATCCATGCTCTCTTCATAGAGATAGTTGGAGCGGATGATGGTGGTGTTGCGACCGGTATTGCCGCCGCCGAGCCAGCCTTTTTCCAGAACCGCGACATTGGTGATGCCATGTTCCTTGGCCAGATAGTAGGCAGCGCCGAGCCCGTGGCCGCCACCGCCGATGATGATGACATCATAATCCTTGCGCGGCTCGGGTGAGGCCCATTGCGCATCCCACCCCTTATGACCCCGCAACGCCTCACGCGCCACGGCAAAAACGGAATATTTGCGCATTCGCAGTCTGCTCCTCAAGAACCGGCCAGAGGCCGTAAACATAGACCCGGCCCGTATCATACACATGGCAAATCGGGATGGGAGGCAATATTCATTTTGCGACGTCGCAATGATTTTGTTTCGACATTGCGGGAAGAACGCGGGGCACGCTGCATTTTGCGGGTGGATTATGCGCTACCGGCTGGACTTGCTGCAAATGATCTGTTATTGCACGTCACCAATCGCCCAGCTCGACAGCCGGACGGACCATTTTTTGTTTGCGTGCGAATGCCTTTATTCACACAGCAAGATAACCAAACTAAAGGAACGGGATTCACGTGCAGGTACTAGTCCGCGACAATAACGTTGATCAGGCGCTCCGCGCCCTGAAGAAAAAGATGCAGCGCGAAGGCATTTTCCGTGAAATGAAAATGCGCGATTATTACGAAAAGCCCTCCCAGAAGCGCGCCCGCGAAAAGGCTGAAGCCGTTCGCCGCGTTCGCAAGCTGGCACGCAAGCGTGCACAGCGCGAAGGTCTGGTTGCAGGCCCCCGCGCAGGCCGTTAATAGGCCGTCTTTTGGACGTTTTTGAATGCTTGTTGGGCGGGGGCGATCAATTCGCCGCCGCTCTTTGTGTTTGTGGCCGGAGAACGCTCTTGAAAACGACCGTGAGACCGGCCTGCGAGGGAACCCACACCGAATGATCGCTGTCGACGCCTGTGTTGTGAAAAACGCCGATGCCTCCAGGCACCGGATGCCATTGAAAAACAACAGAGGGTTTCGCGCTTCTCTGGTCGTCTGCACCGTTCTTGCCGGTCTTTCCGGCTGTGCGACATCCAACCAGACGGAAGATGTGTTCAGAATCGACCGCGCCCAGGGTTCGCAGGAAAACATCGCCTCGCTCACCTCGGTCATCAACGCCAATCCGCAGGATCCGGAAGGCTACAATGTCCGTGGTTCGGCTTATGGCCGCGCCGGCGATTCGCGCCGTGCCATCGAGGATTTCAACAAGGCGCTGCAACTCAATCCGCGCTTTTACCAGGCCTATGCCAACCGCGCGCTCGTCTATCGCAATACCGGGCAGCAGCAGCAGGCCCTGCAGGACTACAACGCCGCCCTGCAGATCAACCCGAGCTATGATGTGGCGTTGATCGGCCGCGGCAATCTTTACCGCCAGTCCGGGCGCGTGAACGAAGCCTTCAACGATTTTTCCCGCGCCATCGAGCTGGAAACCACCGACGGACGCGCCTGGCACAATCGCGGCCTGATCTACCAGCTGCGCAACCAGCATGCGCAGGCCATCGAGGACTTCTCCAAGGCAATCTCGCTGTCGTCGACATCGCCGGAGCCCTATAACGGCCGTGGCCTCTCTTATGTCGCGCTGAATGACGACGAAAACGCCTTTGCCGATTTCAACCACGCCATTTCGCTGGATGGCAATGTGGCGGAATCCTGGGCCAACCAGGCGCTGGTCTATGAGCGGCGCGGCGAGATGGCCAAGGCTGCCAAATCCTACGGGCATGCAGCCCGACTCGACCCGAAATACAAGCCGGCACTGGACGGCGTGGCCCGCACGCGCGGCGCCAGCGCCTCCTGATCAAACGGGAATCAACAAAAAAGCCGGCAGGTGTGACACCCGCCGGCTTTTTTTATGGGAAATCCCAAAGCCTCAATGGCTGTCGCGGCGCGCCTCGGGCGCAACGTCACCCGTCCACAATTCCGCCTGTACCGCATTTTGAAATTCCATGACCTCGCGCCGCATGGCGGCGTCCTCATAACCGAGCGCTGTCAGACGGGCCGCCAGTTCACGGCACTCCCTGCGCCAGAAATCATTCGCCTCCACACCATGCAGCCGGTCGAGCATGGTTGCACATCGTTTTACGTCGGCAATGCGGTTCTTTGCCGGAAAGGCGATTACTTCTGAACTCGTTGTCACGCGGGCACCTTGCTCTTGCTGAGGAATCAATACCGACTTTTTAAAGGCGAGATGGTTAACGAAGTCTGCAGAGCGCCCAAGACGGCTCGCAAGGGCCGTCGGCGAAAGGGTTTTACCGCCTCTCAGAAGCAGGAGCGGGTGTTTTCGGCAGCCCTGGTCGGGGCGAATCAGCAATTACCGAGGAATTTACCAATCGAGATTACCGAAATTTCATGCCGCAACCCTTAGAAGAAGTATATGTGTGTTGAAACAACACCGGTCTCATCGTATATTTCTTGCAAAGAAAAAAGAATGCCGCACCGCAGTCAGAAATGGAGAAATCGTTCTCGGGAGGAGAGCACCATGTATGCACCTCGTGTTTTTTTCAGCATGATCGGTGCATTGCTTACCTTTGCGGTTACCACATATTTCATCCACGGCTCCTTCTATACGGCATTCATCCAGACCCTCATCTGCGCCGTCATTCTGCAAGTCGGTTATTTTATTGGGATTCTGGTTCTCGTCGCCCGGGAAAAACGGCGGATGCGGGAAACCTTCTCGCGGGATCGCGCCGCGGAAACCATGACGGCGGATACGGCTAAAAGCGCCCCGCCACATGGTGCGAAACTGACGGATATGTGACGCTTCGCGCATCTTCTTTTATTGCGTCGCAAAAAAATCGCTTGCATCCATACGCCTGACACTTTCTGCTGGCCAAATCCTGACGGTTGGTCAAAGCAGAAGGACAACACATGGTGAGCGGTTCACAGCCCATTTGCGTCATCATCGCTGCGAAAAATGCATCCGAAACGATCGATATCGCCATACGCTCCGCTCTCGCGGAGCCGGAAGTCGGTGAGGTCGTCGTGATCGACGACGGTTCCACCGACACGACGAGCGAAGTTGCGCATGCGGCGGATGACGACACGGGGCGTTTGAGGGTTGTGCGATTCGACGTCAATCGCGGCCCTTCGGCGGCCCGCAACCATGCGATTTCGATTTCCTCTGCCCCGCTCATCAGCATTCTCGATGCGGATGATTTCTTTTTCAGCGGCCGTTTTGCCGCCATGCTGGCCGATGACGACTGGGACCTCGTGGCCGACAATATTGCCTTCATCCAGCAATCGGTTCCCGGCGCCTCCTCCCTGCAGCCAGCACGCTTTGAACCGCAGGCGCGGTATCTGTCGCTCACGGAATTCGTGGAAGGCAATATTTCCAGGCCCGGCATCGAACGCGGGGAAACCGGCTTCCTGAAACCGGTGATACGCCGCGCTTTTCTCGACAAACACGCGCTGCGTTACGACGAGGCGCTGCGGCTTGGCGAGGACTATGAGCTTTATGTACGCGCACTTGCCGCCGGCGCCCGTTACAAGGTCATCCGCCATTGCGGTTATGGCGCGATCGTGCGCGGCAACTCGTTGAGCGGCCGTCATCGCACCGACGATCTTCGCCGCTTATACGAGGCGGACAGGGCGATTCTGGCGGGCTGCAAGCTTTCCGCGGAGGAAACGGCGATCCTGCGCGAACATGAAAGACATGTCCGCGCCAAATTCGAGCTGCGCCATTTTCTCGATGCAAAAAAGCAGAAAGGCATGGGCGGCGCACTGAGCCACGCCCTTGTGCGGCTGCCCGCCCTGCCCGCCATCACGCGCGGCATCTGGAGCGACAAGACCGCCCGCTTCCGCAAATCGCCGCCAGTGCGGGATGTGCGTTATCTGCTGGATGGCACGCCGGTTTCGTGAGGGGGAAAGACCACCTCACCAAATTTTCTGCCGTCATCCTCGGCCCTGTGCCGAGGATCTAATCCCATTGAACAAAATCGAAACGTTGCAGACCCTCGGGACAAGCCCGAGGATGACGTCGGCGCAATTGGCATGAGCGGCGTGCGAGCAATGACGACAGAGAAGTCAGAGGACGGCATTCCCGAGTAAAGGCGGCAGGGAGTTCTCTGCCGCATCCACTGCCTTCACCCTCAGAGATAATCCCGCTTCACCGTTTCCAGAACGGCGGCAAAACGCTCCTTGCGCTCCTCCAGCCGGCCATCCGGGCTGAGACGCGGCTCCGCACGGCTTGCCTGCCAGAGCGCCAGCGTGGAAGGTGCGGCCAGCACCTGCTTGGCCAGTTTGCGCAATGACCGGGGTTGCGTTTCCTGCGGCCGGACCAGCACATCACCCTCATGCGCCGGGCCCTCATGCGCCGGGGCAGAACCGGCATCAGTGATGACGGGGGCTGATGGCGGCGGGAAGCTCATGCCCCAGAAGCGCGAGCCCTTTTTCGCGGCCTCGGCGCGAGTGGAAACCGGAACATAACGCGGCTGATATTCAACACCCACGCTGTCGGCCCAGTCGCTCCATTTGAAGCTGTTGATCGACGGCGAAGTGCTGACCGCGACCCATGGCACGCGGAAGGCATCGGCTAGGATTGCGCCGTGCATCGATTCAGCGACGATGAATTCCGACTGGGCAATGGCGCGGATGACGGCTTTCGCCTCGCCGCGCGGGTCAAGATAGGTCAGACCCGCCGGTTCGCACACGGTTTCCCACATGCCGAATTCCGCCGATTCCCAATGGGGAACGAAGGTCTTCTTGTGAAGTTTCGGCAGGTTTTTGAACTCCGGCATCTCCGTTACCATCACGGCCGGGTCGACGATGCCCTTTTCCGGGGAAAGCCCGAGCTTGGCGGCGGTTTTTTCGCCGCGCACGCAGCGAATATCCCAGAATTCGGTGCTGGTATCCGGCACCGCGCCATAACCATAACCGCTGCCGATGACCAGCTTGCGCTGTTTTGCGGGCAAAAGAACATCGTTCAGAACGGTGCCGACGCCGACCAGCATGACATCGTCATGCACATCGCGCAGGCCGGGGAGCAGAAAATCCCACAGCCACAGATTGAGATCATCACCGAAATTGCCGTGGTGAGATTCCCAGTGGTAAGGTTTCATGAGGTCACTCCTGGGGTGAAAAACATATAAATTCTTGCGGGCGAGAATTCGCTTATCGTGAGCGGACGATTTTTCCCGCACCGAGCTCGAAAGCGGCCCGCAGAAGTGCCGGATCACGCATCGCCCATTTCAGCAGCAGCCCGAATTCGGGTGCCTTGCGCCGTTTCAGATTGCCCGCCTGGCTCCACAGCGCCTGTTTGCGCGCCGTGTTTTTATAGGAAGCAATGGAGGCCACATCGGCCGGCCGGCGTGAAAAACGGCCTTCCAGCGTATCGAGCGCCACCCAGGTATTGAACTGCTGGCGCAGGAATTCCGGCGAGGTATTGTCGATGCTGTGGAAGATATTGACGCCCATTCCGCGCATCGCGCCCGCATCGTCACACAGCAGCGTGCGCTTCGATGCAAGGATGGAATCGCAGAAAAACAACACGTCTTCGGCCGCCAGACGAAGCGCCGGGTCGAAACGGATCTTTTCAAAAAGCGGACGACCGATCACCATGCAGGAGAGATGCAGGAAGCTCCAGTTGCGCAGCATGACGCTTGCGAGATCCGGCAGCTCGATCACCAGCGGCTTCTCGGAAAGCCGTGCCGCGCCCTCATTCTTTTCCAGTTCGGAAATGGCGAAATGATAATAAAATTCGTCACTTGCCTGCATGGATGCCCAGTAGCACTCGCCGCCGTAAGTCTCTAGCGCGAAGGCTGCATTCTGCAGGTGATCGGGTGTCCAGATATCGTCGGAATCGAGGAAAGCGACATAGTCGGTACCCTCAGGCACATGGTCGAGACCGGTGTTGCGGGCGCCGCCCGGACCGGCATTGGCCTGTTTAATGACGATAATCCGGTCTTTCTCAACCTGCGAAAGTTCCGCAAGTTCCTTGTCGATCGGGTATGGCGATTCGTCATCCACGATGACAAGATCGAAATCCTGGTAAGTCTGCGCAAAAACCGATGCGAGCGCACGTCCCAAGACACCGTGCTGCTTTTGGTAATAGGGAATGACGACAGTAAATCTTGCCATTGTTTCGCCCCTTGCGTTGATCAAGAAGTGTCGGGCCCGATCCTAAAAGCGGCCCCGATGGTATCGGCAACTCCCAACCGGCTTTCCTCCCGCCGGCCTCCAGAAACAGGATGCTTGTATGCCCCCAGCGCCAAATGTAAAGACCATCACCACGAATGTCGGCTGGAGCGTTTTATCAAAAACAGGGACATTCGGGCTTAAATTTGTCACGGTCCCCATTCTTGCAAGACTGCTCTCACCGGAAGAATTCGGCGTGGTTGCGGTAGGACTTACGGTTGTACAGTTCCTGACCATGATCGCCGGCGCAGGACTGACCTCCGCGCTGATCGTCGAGAAGGAAGAGGATATGGATACGATCCATACCGTCTTCTGGGCCAATCTGGCGATTTCCTGCACCATGGCCGCCGCCCTTTACATCTGGGCGGAATTTTTCGGCGGGTTGCTCGGCGCGGTGGAAAGCGCCTATCTCCTGCGCATCATGGCCTTCCTCATTCCGCTGCAGCTTGCCGGCGATGTCGCCTATTCGCTGCTCGCCCGGCGCATGAATTTCAGCAAGGACGCGCTGTGGAGCATGGCATCGGAAAGCATTGCGGCCATTGTCGCAGTGGCTCTCGCCTTTCTCGGCTTCGGCGTCTGGGCGCTTATCATCCAGCTATTTGCCGCCGCCCTCATCCGGCTCGTCGGGCTTTATGCCGTGTCCCGTTATTGCCCGCGTTTCGTCATGAAACCGCGCCGGCTGGTACCGCTTCTCGGTTTCAGCTCGGGGCTTATGGGCTCGGAAATCGCCAATTTCGTCACCTTCCAGTCGCCGATGGTGGTGATCGCCCGGCATCTCGGGCTGGCGGATGCCGGCGCCTATTCCGCCTCCAACCGCTTTGCCAGCATTCCCAACCAGGTGGTTCTGTCCGCCGTCATGGGCGTTCTGTTTCCCGCCTTCAGCCGCATGATGGACGACCCGCAGCGCCGCCGCGACGCGCTGATGTTCAGTACCCAGGTGCTGACCGTGCTTTTGGCGCCGATGATGTTCGGCCTCTGGGCCGTAGCGGAACCGGCCATGCTGGTGATCTTCGGGCAGAACTGGGCCTATGCCTGGCCGGTTCTCGGTCTTCTGGCACTTTCCAAGGCCATTCTGACGCCGTGTAGCACCTTCATCCCCTATCTGAAGGGCGCGGGTTACGGCCGCGTGCTGTTCTGGTCGGCGACGATCCGCGCCATCGTTACCACGGTCGCGGTCTGGCTCGCCGCCCTTTATGGCACGCTGATCGATGCCATGGTGTGGCTGTGCATCGTCAATGCGGTGACGCTGGTTGCCTATTCCTGGGCGGTGTTCAAGGCGAGCGACACGCCGTTTTTCCGCGGCCTTTACGTCAGCAGCAGGCCGATGATCGCAGCGCTGATCATGGGTCTTGCGGTGCGCTATCTGCTTCACATCCTTGCGGACCGTATCCCCAGCGCCACCCTTCAGGTCCTCATCGGCGCCGCTGTCGGTGGCGTCATCTATGCGGTGCTCATCCTGCTGACCGAGCGCGCGCTGCTCAAGAAAATCTTCGGAATGGTCAAATCCCGGCGCATGCGGGACACCGCAACCCAAGGTTAGCAACCCCATAAAAAAAGCGCCTCATTTCCGCCGTGAAGCGGCTTTTCCGCGGTGATTTCATTCACCGCGGCAAGGGCGCACAACAGTTGTTTTTGCAGCGCAACATCACGACAAATGACAATTTCGCACGCTTCAGCGATTTTTAACGATGCCAAACTTTGCAGAAATTATAGCAATTTCAATCGCTTGAATTTTCCCTGCGGCAAGAATGGCGCTAACGCCAGACAATCACCCGCAAATTCTAAGCTTGTGTTTTTCCCGCGTCGCCACATTTTATCCCAAAGTCGAAACCAGACTTTCCAGCGCGGGCTTAAGTTCGCTCTGGTTGCAACGCGGCGTGGGTGGACGCCGCCCAATAGGGGTGACTGATGTGACTGTCGATCAGAACCTATCCTCCCGTATCAATTTGATGCGCATATTGCTGATCTCGGGGATTGTGTTCGTCCATGTGCCGCACAATGCCGAAACCAGCCCGTTTCTTGGCCTTTACGGCTTCTTCGACTGGCTGCGCGTTTTTCTGGGCGATGCCCTGTTCCGCATCGGCGTGCCCTGTCTCAGCGCCATTTCCGGTTACCTGCTGTTTCGCCGCGGCATGAGCAGTTTCGATTATCCGGCGACGATCCGCTCCAAGTCGAAAACCGTGCTGCTGCCTTTCCTCCTTTGGAATGGCGCGCTGTTTGCCGTCGTGCTGCTGATCCAGCTGTTCGATGTCGGCGTGGGTTATTTCCCCGATCTGTGGAACGCCAGCCCGCGTGAAATCATCAGCCACGGAACGGCGCTCGAAGAGTTGCCGGTGAATGTGCCGCTTTATTTCCTGCGTGATCTCTTCGTCTGCATCCTGCTGTCGCCGGTGCTCGCTTTTCTGATGCGGCGTTTCGCGCTGCCGACGCTGGCGATCCTGCTCATCATCACCGCCATGCCGGATCTGACGATCTTCATCGTCCAGAAAAAATCCATCCTTTTCAGCTTCTCGCTCGGCATTGCGCTCGCGCTGCACCGGGTCGACGTCAAGGCCCTTGACCCCTATGCCGTGCCGATCATGGCGCTGACCTTTACCGCCTCCGCCATATTGGCGACGGGACTTTATTTCACCGGTCCGGAATTCACCTTCTGGCTCAATATGTCGCGCAATCTGCTTGCGGTCTTCGGCGCACTTGGTTTCTGGGTTTCCTCGGCGATCCTGATCCGCAGCCGGCTTGGCCAGCGGCTTGCCGAAACCGGCAGCCTGAGCTTCTGGATATTCTGCGCCCACTACCCTTTGCTCGTCATCATGTGGATGGTGTGGAACAAGGGCGGACCGGATTTCTATCCCGCCTTTTATATCAGCGCGACGCTTTCCGCCTTCGTCATTCTGGTGATCAGCAACACCCAGACCCGCAAATATCTGCCGGCCCTCTATTCCGTGCTGACCGGAAGCCGGAACGGCAAAGGCAAAACGAAGGCCGACTTTGCGGCAAAACGGGCCGCCATGATCGGCCCACCGACATCCGAAACGCTTTATTCGCAACGACAGAGGTGAACCAATGACAACATTTGTCACCCGCGTTCAGACACGCATTTTTCTCGCCGCGGCCCTTCTGGCCGCCCCTTTTGCGACGCCGGGCCAGGCGCAGGAAGGGAATGGCGCATCCTTCATCGAGAACTTCGATTCCATGGACAGAAGCTTCTGGTACGTTTCCGACGGCTGGAACAACGGCGCGCACCAGAACTGCACCTGGTCGAAGAAGCTGGCAATGGTGGAAAACGGCCAACTGACGCTCGGTTTCGAGGAAGCCAAGGCCGGCGACCGCAAATTCGCCTGCGGTGAGATCCAGACCAAGGGGCGTTATCGTTACGGCACCTATGAAGCACGGATGAAAGCCGCCACCGGCTCGGGCCTGAACTCCGCCTTCTTTACCTATATCGGCCCGACCGACAAGAAGCCGCATGACGAAATCGACTTCGAGGTGCTGGGCAAGAATACCGGCAAGGTGCAGCTCAACCAGTATATTTCCGCCAAGGGCGGCAATGAGAAGCTGGTGCCGGTGGAGGGCGGAGCCGATGCCGGCTTCAACGATTACGCCTTCGTGTGGGAGCCGCAGCGCCTGCGCTATTACGTCAACGGCAAGCTCGTCCATGAAGTGACGGACGAGACGAAAATCCCGCAAAACGCCCAGAAGATTTTCTTCAGCCTGTGGGGAACCGACACGCTGAAGGACTGGATGGGCGCGTTTTCTTATGCCGGCGCCACGCAGATGATCGTCGACCGTTTCGCCTTCACGGCGCTCGGCGACAAGTGCCAGTTCTCCGAATCCATCGCCTGCGCCCTCAACTGACCGTTCTTAAAAACCGGAACCCCGCATGACCCATGTTCTTTACCTCGCGCATGATCTGTCGGATCCCGCCATTCGCCGGCGGGTGCTGACCTTGCTGGCGGGTGGGGCACGGGTCACGCTGGCCGGTTTCCGGCGCGGTCAGAACCGGCTGGCGGAAATCGAGAGTGTCGTTCCCGTTGTACTCGGAGAAACCGCCGACGGGCAGTTTCTTCAGCGCATGGCGGCGGTGGCGAAAGCCAGCCTCTCGCTCGGCAAAACCTTGCGCGATATCCCGGTTCCCGATGTCATCCTCGCCCGAAATCTGGAAATGCTGGCCCTGGCAAAGCGCGCCATGTCCATCTATTCCAACCAGCCAGCGCTGGTTTACGAATGTCTCGACATTCACCGCCTGCTTCTGAACAAGGGCAAGCCCGGGCAGCTGCTGAATGCCGCACAGCGTTATTTCGCCCGTGACGCCAAGCTGCTGGTGACGAGTTCTCCGGCTTTCGTGGAGCATTATTTCAAGCCCGTCTCAGGGCTCAACCTTCCCGTTCTCTTGCAGGAAAACAAGGTGCTGGCGCTTGACGCCACCGTTGCCGCTGCCCCGCAGCCGCGCCCGCCCGCCCCTGGCGAGCCCTGGAGAATCGGCTGGTTCGGCGCGCTTCGCTGCCGCAAATCGCTCGAAATCCTCGCCGAATTTGCCCGCCGCATGGAAGGCAGGGTCGAAATCATCCTGCGCGGCCGCCCGGCCTATTCGGAATTTACCGATTTCGATGGCTTTGTGGCCGCAGCCCCGCATGTGCATTTCCATGGGCCTTACAAGAACCCCGAGGATCTCGCGACCATCTATAACGAGGTGCAGTTCACCTGGGCGATCGACTTTTTCGAGGAGGGCCAGAATTCCAGCTGGCTGCTGCCCAACCGGCTTTACGAAGGTTGCCTTTATGGCACCCTGCCGATTGCGCTTGCCGGCACGGAAACTGCCCGCTTCACCGAAAAGCGCGATATCGGCTTCGTCCTGCAAAATGCGGGTGCTGATGATCTGGCCGCACTGTTTGCCCGGATGAACCCGCAAACCTATGCGGCCGCCTTCAACACCCTCTCGGCACTCGACAGGAAACAATGGCTGACCGACCGCGACGATTGCCGTCAGCTGGTCCAGCACTTGTCCTCGCTTGCCAAATCCGCCTCCGGCCATGCCCGTGATGCGCAGTTTTCACCCGTGTAGTGCGTAGGGGGCAAATCATGGAAGATCTTGGTCATTCCGGCATCAGAACGCTGATCGTCATTCCCTGCCTCAATGAGGCAAAAACGATCGAGGGACTGCTTGTCAAATTCACAGGCGCGATGAACGGGCGTCTTTTCCGCATCGTCGTTGCCGATGGCGGCAGCACGGATGGAACCCGTGATATCGTGTCCGCCTTCGCGGCAACGGACGAGCGTGTGACACTTCTCGCCAATCCGAAGCGCATCCAGAGCGCCGGCATCAACCTTGCCGTCGCCACCTTCGGCGAGGATTTCGACTACCTCATCCGCATCGACGCCCATGGTGATTATCCCGATGATTATTGCCAGCAGCTGATCGAGGATGCCGAGCGCACCGGCGCGGATTCCGTCGTGGTTGCCATGGATACGGTCGGCCACGGGCTGTTTCAAAAGGCGACGGCGATTGCCCAGAATTCCAAGCTCGGCAATGGCGGCTCCAAGCACCGTGAAGGTGCCAAAGGCCACTGGATCGACCACGGCCATCACGCATTGATGCGGATTGCCGCCTTCGATGCGGTCGGCGGTTATGACGAGAGCTTCAGCCATAATGAGGATGCCGAACTGGATTTCCGACTGCGCAAATCCGGTTTCCGCATCTGGATGACCGACAAGACCCGCATGACCTATTATCCGCGCGCCAGCGTCATGCCGCTGTTCCGGCAATATCTCGCCTATGGCCGCGGCCGTGCGAAGAACCTCCTGAAGCACCGGTCGATCCCGAAAATCCGCCAGATGATTCCGCTTGCCGTGCTGCCGGTGTTCATCTTTGCCTTGCTGTCGCTCATCCATTGGGCGGCACTTATTCCGCTCGGCCTCTGGATCGCCGCATGTGTGGGTTATGGCTTGTGGATGGCAATAGGTCAGAAAAACCCATACGGCCCGCTCGCCGCCTTTTCGGCGATGGTGATGCATCTGGCCTGGTCCACCGGCTTCTGGCTGGAACTCCTGAAATTCCGGGGAAGAAAGGCTGTCTCATGACCGACAACACCGTCACCCGCCCGTATGATTCGAGAACCGTCGATATCGGCATCTGCACCTACAGACGCCCGGCGCTCGTCGCCACACTTCTGTCACTCTTCGAGCTGGAGGTGCCGGAAGGCGTGAAAATTCGGCTGATCGTCGCCGATAATGACGAGGAGCCAAGCGCCAGGGTGAGTGTGGACCGCCTGCGCGAAGCCGCGCCCTTTGAGATCACCTATGTGCATTGCCCGAAGTCGAATATTTCGATTGCCCGCAATGCCTGCCTGTCGGAATGCAGGGCGGATTATCTCGCCTTCATCGATGATGACGAGACCGCCCCGCCGCACTGGCTCGCCGCCCTGCTGAAAAAGGCCGACGAGACAGGCGCGGAAGCCGTTCTTGGCCCCGTCACGGCAGTTTACCGGGACAATGCACCGGGATGGATGAAACGCGGCGATTTTCACTCGACCGTTCCGGTCTGGGTCAACGGCGAGATCATCACCGGTTATACCTGCAACACGCTTCTCAGGATGGATGCACCCTCGGTGAAGGGCCGACGTTTCGCGCTGGCTCTCGGCCAGAGCGGTGGCGAGGACACACATTTCTTCTCGCACCTTCACGCCGCTGGCGGCCGTATCGTCTTTGCGGAAGATGCCGTTCTGTCGGAGCCGGTGCCGGAAAACCGGGCGAGCTTCATGTGGCTTGCCAAACGCCGCTTCCGCTCCGGCCAAACCCATGGCCGCGTGCTGGCGGAAAAGAAACCCGGCATACGCCGCGTGATACAGGTGCTGAAGGCCGGTTCCAAGGTGCTTTATTGCGGCGTCTTCGCCGGGCTGAACGGTTTCAATGCCGTGCGCCGCAACCGCTATGCGCTGCGCGGCGCGCTGCATATGGGTTCCGTGAGCGGCGCGTTCGGCGTGCGTGAAATCCGCCAATATGGCGCGGTGGAGGCGACCTGATGGAAAACCTCACCTCCCCGCCCGATATCAGCTTCGTCATCGCCGCCTATAATGCCGCCGATACGATTGAAGCCGCCATTCAAAGCGCGCTCGACCAGCAGGGAGTGACGCTGGAGGTGGTCGTCGTCGACGACCGCTCCGCCGATGACACCATCCCGCTCGTCGAGGCGATCGCCGCCATCGACCCGCGTGTGCGCCTGCTTGCGCTCGAAGAAAATCTCGGTCCGGGCGGTGCGCGCAATGCCGGCATCGAGGCCGCGACCGGCCGCTGGATCGCCGTCCTCGATTCCGACGATATCATTCGCCCGGAACGCTCCGCCTGCATGATGTGCCGGGCGGAAGCCGCAAGTGCGGCAATCGCGGTCGACAATCTCGATGTCGTCTACACCGACGGCAGGCCGATGGAGACCATGTTTCCGGAAGAGTTTCTGGAGGAAAGGCCGGTCCTCACCCTTGAGGACTTCATTTCCTCCAACATCCTGTTCCGCGCCACCTTCAACTTCGGTTACATGAAGCCGATGTTCCGGCGCGATTTCCTGAATGGCGAGGGACTGCGTTTCCGCGAGGATATCCGCATCGGCGAGGACTATATCCTGCTCGCCTCGGCGCTCGCCGCCGGCGGCCTCTGCGTCATCGAACCGAAGCCGGGTTATATCTACAACATCCGCGAAGGCTCGATCTCGCGCGTGCTCGAACTTCATCACGTCGAGGCGATGATGCGGGCGGATCAGGAATTCCTGAGCCATTACACATTGCTGCCCGCCGCCATGGATGCGCAGCAGGCGAGAGCCCGCAGCCTGCGGCTCGCGCATAATTTTTTGACATTGGTGGAAAACATCAAGCGCCGCTCGGTACTCGGCGCCTTGAAGACCACGATCAGGGATCCTGCCGTGCTGGGGCACTTAAGAATGCCCATTGCAGTGCGGCTGAGGAGGCTGCGGGACGCGATGTTCGCGCCCGGAGCGAATACAGGGGTGAAAAGACAGATTTCGTGAAATTGACGCGTAGACGAAATCTGCGCGGGGACTGGGGACAGATCAAACCTTGATGAAGGAGAACGCGATGGACCTGAAGAGAACTGTCAGAAAAGCCGTCATTCCGGTAGCCGGCAACGGCACGCGGTTTTTGCCCGCCACCAAGGCGATGCCGAAGGAAATGCTGACGATCGTCGACCGGCCGGTCGTGCAATATGCTGTCGATGAGGCCATGCAGGCCGGCATCGAGCACATTATTTTTGTAACGAGCCGCAACAAGACCGCCATCGAAGACTATTTCGACAGCGCACCGGAACTCATCAACACGCTGACCCGCTCCGGCAAGACCGTGCAGGTTTTGCAGCTGGAAAAGATGCTGCCCGTTGCCGGCACCGTCAGCTATACACGCCAGCAGGTGCCGCTCGGTCTCGGCCACGCCGTCTGGTGTGCGCGTGAACTGGTGGGCAAGGAGCCTTTCGCGCTGCTGTTGCCGGACATGGTCTCCTATGGCGCACGCGGCTGTATTGCCGGGCTGATGGAACTTTATGATGAAGTCGGCGGCAATATTCTCGGTGTCGAGGAATGCCTGCCGGAAGAAGTCTCGTCCTATGGCGTCGTCGGCGTCGGCCAGAAGGTCAATCACGGCTTTTCCGTCACCGAAATGGTCGAAAAGCCGGAACCGTCCAAGGCACCTTCGAATTATTACCTGAACGGTCGCTACATCCTGCAGCCGGAAATCTTCGATATTCTCGCCAAGCAGGAACGCGGCGCGGGTAATGAAATCCAGCTGACCGACGGCATGAAGCGGCTTGCCGAAAAGCAGGCTTTCCATGCCCAGAAATACAGCGGTCGCACCTTCGACTGCGGCAGCAAGCAGGGCTTCATCGCCGCCAATGTCGCCTTCTCGCTGCTGCGGGCCGACATGGAGGCGCAGGTTCTCGCTTCCGTGAAGGAACTGGTGGCGAACCACGAAAGCCGCGTTCAGGCGGCCTGACTTTCATCGCGCCGCCGGGGGAGGCGGCCGGCGCACCAATAACGGGAGGCGGGAAGGCGAGTGTGGCTCGGCTTCCCGCGTACCATTTTTAATTCACAAGGTAGGTCCATGCACCACAAGACCTTTAAATCCAATATTGGTTTTCCGGAATCCGGCAAGGATTCCGACACGTTCATCGACCTCGACCGCCTGTGGGCCGCCGTGGTGCGCCGTGCCAATGTCATTGCCGCCTCCGTCATTGCCGCCGTGGTTCTGGCCGGCCTTTATCTGGTGCTTGCGACCCCCGTTTACACCGCGATGACGCAGGTGCTCTTGGATGAAAGCCTTTCCCGTTATGCGGAAGAGGAATCGCCGGTGCCCGCCGCGCAGATCGTCGACAACCGCATCGCCAGCGCCGTGGAAATCCTCAAATCCAAGGAAATGGCGCTGACCGTGGTCGACAAGGCCAGGCTCGACGAGAACGACACCATCGTCAATCCGCCGATGTCGCCGGTCGAACTCGTCAAGATCTCCGTGCGTGGTATCCTCGATCTCGTCCTGCCGGGCGATCCGCCCGCTTCCGAAGCCGCCATCCGCGCCGGGCGCCGTGAAAAGGCCGCCGCCGTGCTGCAGCAGTCGCTGACGGTGGAACGGGTCGGCCGCAGCTCTGTCATCGCCATCTC
This sequence comes from Agrobacterium tumefaciens, assembly GCA_017744915.1. Classification (GTDB taxonomy): domain Bacteria; phylum Pseudomonadota; class Alphaproteobacteria; order Rhizobiales; family Rhizobiaceae; genus Agrobacterium; species Agrobacterium tumefaciens_I. The sequence goes on along the minus strand of JAGIAH010000002.1, from coordinate 339,400 downwards.
CACCCGCTCGACCGACCGGCAGCTCGCCGCGCAGATCGCCAAGACCTATGCGCAGGCTTACCTGACCGAGCAGCTGAACGCCAATTTCGACGCCAGCGAACGCGCCTCCGTATGGTTGCAGGAACGCATGACCGATTTGAACCAGCGCGCCCAGGCGGCGGAGCTGGCGGTGCAGAAATTCAAGTCGGACAACAACATCGTCTCCTCGCGCGGCGAGCTGATGTCGGAAGGCCAGCTTGCCGACCTGAACGGCCAGCTGATTGCCGCGCAGGCGGATGCCGCGACAGCGTCCGCCCGCTACAGCCAGTATAAATCGATCATCGACCGGGGACCGGATGCGGCTGTCGACAATGCCGTGGTTTCCGCCCGCGATACCGACAATTCGGTCATTCAGGATCTTCGCAAACGCTACATCACCATTTCCGACCGGCAGCAGGGCATCGTCCAGCAATTCGGCGCCGACCACCCGCAGGCGGTGGCGCTGGACGCCGAAAAGAAGGAAGTGTCGCGGCAGATCTATCAGGAATTGCAGCAGCTGACCGGCAGTCTGAAAAACGAATATGATGTCGCCAATTCCCGCGTGCAGTCGCTGCGCGACAATATCGACCGGGTGGCAGGCCGTAATTCCGAGGCCAACATCACCATGGTGCAGCTGCGCGAACTCGAGCAGCGGGCAACGGCACTGCGCACCCTCTACCAGTCCTATCTCGGCCGGTTCGAGGAAGCCTCGCAGAAACAGTCGCTGCCGATCGCCAAAGCGCGCATCATCTCCGAAGCCGGCCTGCCGACATCACCTTCCAGCCCGAAAAAGACCATGACCATGGCCCTGTCCATCGTTCTGGGCCTGATGCTGGGCGGCGGTATTGCAGCGCTTCTCGAATTTCGCGACCGTTTCTTCCACACCGGCAACGATGTGCGCGACAATCTGCGCATGCGCTTTCTGGGTTACCTGCCCTTTATCGGCGAACGTGGCGTGGAAACCGCCAAACCAGGCAACAGCGCCGCCACTCCCGGCAGCGAAAACACCACGCTTGACGAAAGCGGCCAGGTCTCCTTCCAGAAAATGCTGCGCCTTGCCGTCGACAGTCCACGTTCCAGCTTTGCCGAGACGCTTCGCAACGTGAAGTTGACGGCGGATGTCGTCATTCAGGAGCGCCAGTGCCGGGTCATCGGCGTCATTTCCTGCCTGCCGAATGAAGGCAAATCGGTCGTGGCGCTCAATCTCGCCGGGCTGATCGCTTCGACAGGCAAGCGCACGCTGGTGGTGGATGCCGATATCCGCAATCCCGGCCTCAGCCGCATGCTGACGACACGCCAATCCGCCGGCCTGGTGGAAGTCGTGCTCGATGAAGTTCCGTGGACGCAGGCGGTGAAGGTGGATACGCGCACGAAAATGGGCATCCTGCCGGTTTCCACCAGCAACCAGTTTGCCCATTCGAGCGAGCTTCTCTCCTCCTCCGGCATGCGCAAATTCATCGATTCTGCCCGCGAAGCCTGCGACTACATCATCGTCGACCTTGCGCCCGTCGTTCCCGTCATTGATGCCAAGGCGTTTGCGCCGCAGGTGGACGGTTTCGTCTTCGTCACCGAGTGGGGCAAGACGCCAATCCAGATGGTGCAGAACCTGATGGCCAACGAACCGCAGATTGCCAACAAGACGCTCGGCATCGTGCTCAACAAGACCGACATGACGGAATTGCAGCGTTATGCCGGCCCCGGCGGTTCGGAGCATTATCACGAGAGTTTCTCGGCCTATTACGGCGACGCCAAGCCGCCGGTGAAGGAAAACGCCTGACGGCGATAACGGCGGCCCTGGTAAGCGGGGCCGTCGAAACGACGGAGGCTCACGCTGCCTTGCGCCGTTCCCCCCGAGCCGAGGGTCCAGCCAGCCCAAGTCCTTGGGCTGAAAGGGGTCTTGGCACCGCACCAACGCGCGGCGGCTGGATACCGGATCTAGTCCGGCATGACGGAAGAATCGTAAAATCCCACCTGCTGCCTATGGCGTTACCTTCCAAAACTACGCATTGATGGCCAACGCCACAATCAGCAGGACCTACCCCATGCCATCACCCATCGCCTTTGTTTCGCGGATGAATGCGGAAACGGAAGCCGTCTGGAAAGAGGCGCTTCGCGCCGCCATGCCGCAGGAAAAAATCCTGTCCTTCTCGGAGTTGACCGACGACCAGAAACTGGCAGTGGATTTCGCCATCGTCGCCAATCCCGATCCGGCCGATATTGCCGCACTTCCGGGCCTCACATGGATTCACAGTCTGTGGGCCGGCGTCGAACGGCTGGTGCTGGAACTGGGCGAGAAGGCTCCGCCCATCGTCCGGTTGAAGGACCCGGAGCTTTCCCGCGTCATGGCTGAAGCCGTACTGGCATGGACCTATTATCTGCAACGCGACATGCCCGCCTATCGCGAGAACCAGCAAAAGGCGCTCTGGCAGGAGCTGGACTACCGCCACCCCGGCGAGATGACCATCGGCCTGCTCGGTCTCGGCGCGCTCGGCACGGCCGCGGCGCAGCGCCTCACCCATGCCGGGTTCAACGTCGCCGGCTGGAGCCGCTCGGAAAAGGCAATCGCGGGCGTGGAAACGCTGACCGGCGATGACGGGCTGCAAACATTGCTGAAAAAAAGCGACATCCTCGTCTGCCTCGTGCCGCTCACAGATGCGACGCGCGGACTTCTCGATGCACGCCGTCTCACCACGATGAAACAGGGGGCTGCGCTCATCAATTTCGCCCGAGGCGCCGTCATCGTCGCCAATGACCTGATCGCGACGCTCGATTCCGGCCGGCTTTCGCATGCCGTTCTCGATGTCTTCGAACAGGAGCCGCTGCCTGCGGCTTCGCCATTCTGGCGGCACCCGAAAATCACCGTGCTGCCGCATATTTCCGCGCCGACAAGCCGGGAAAGTTCGGCCCGAATCGTGGCCGGCAACGTCCGCATATGGCGGGAAACCGGCAATTTGCCGGAGATCGTCGATATGGCGCGCGGTTATTGAAACAGGCCGGCGGCGGTCTGTTCCGCCGCCACCGTCTTTGCCGCATAGGCCTGTTAATTGGCCGAGATGAACCGCTGCACGTCGCATAAAACCGTCGATCATTGCTCCCGGCCATTTTTTAAATTTCGAAAAAATCCCTTTCTCGCGTAATATCCCGCTGCATCGCCTGGGCGATGGCGCGACTTCGCTATCCCGACACCGCAAATTTAAGATCGCATCGGCCGGGCCGGCAATTGATTGATAATTGCCAGCCTCAATACGCCAGAAATTGCCGCAAACGGAACGGCCACAAAGGAATTATTAAGCCTCAATACAGGGGCTGACGGTCGCGGTGCCGCCAGCACCCGGGTCTTCGCCACACCGCGACCAGAGGGAACAAAAATGAAAATACTTTTGGGTGCCACAATTCTTTCCGCCGGCTTCGCCTTTTCGGGCGGCGCAGCCTTTGCTGCGGACTGCGGAAACGTCACCATCGCCAGCATGAACTGGCAATCCGCCGAAGTCGCCGCCAATCTCGACAAATTCATTCTTGAAAATGGCTATGGATGCTCCGCCGAAATCGTCACCGGCGACACCGTGCCGACCCTGACCTCCATGGCCGAAAAGGGCCAGCCGGATATTGCGCCGGAAGCCTGGGTCAGCCTGCAGCCGGAAATCGTCAAGCAGGGGCTGGAAGGCGGCAAGGTCGTCGCCGCTGCCAAGATCCTGTCGGACGGCGCCGTGCAGGGTTGGTGGATTCCGAAATATGTCGCCGACGCAAACCCCGATCTCAAGACCATTCCGGATCTCTTCAAGCATCCCGAACTTTTCCCCTCCCCTGAAGACAAGTCCAAAGGCGCCGTATTCAACGGCCCGCAGGGCTGGGGCGGCACGGTCGTCACCGCACAGCTTTTCAAGGCTTTCGGTGGTGAAAAGGCCGGCTTTACCCTCGTCGACACGGGTTCCGCCGCAGGCCTCGACGGCTCCATCGCCAAGGCTTACGAAGCAAAGCAGCCATGGGTCGGTTATTATTGGGCTCCCACGTCGCTGCTCGGCAAATATCAAATGGTGAAGCTCGGCTTCGGCACCGAATATGATGCGGCCGAATGGAAGCGCTGCACCTCGATTGCCGATTGTCCGGACCCGAAGCCCAATGCATGGCAGGTGGATGACGTGCAGACGCTGGTCAGCAAGTCCTTTGCCGATCGTGCCGGCCCGGCCATGGATTATCTCAACAAGCGTGCCTGGACCAACGACACCGTCAACAAGCTGATCGCCTGGATGACGGACAATCAGGCGACCGGTGAAGACGGCGCCAAGCGTTTCCTGAAGGAAAACGAAGCCCTGTGGACGGGCTGGGTATCTCCTGAGGTCGCGCAAAAGGTCAAGGCCGCCCTTTAAGGCCGGTCCGATATGTCTGACCGGCACCCGACGTCTGCCAAAGGCGACGCCGGGCCGCATCGCCGCAACGCATGTTTCGCGGGGCGCGCGGTGCGCCGGTTCAACAGGATAGAGCGTTCCGCCCGGCGTCCACGAAGACGCGCGGCGCTCTGGCGATTTTACTCCCGGAGCGCGGAGGATATCGATCCCCGCCTCCGGTTCGTCATGGAGAACAGGATATGGAATGGCTTTTCAAATTTCCGACCATGAATGACGATGCTCTGCGCGCGCTGAAAAAAGTCATCGACGAGGGGTTCCGGGCTTTCACCCGAACCTATGGCGGCGCAATCGAGGGACTGTTTACCCCCCTCCAGAGCTTCCTCATCGGGTCGGAAAGGCTTTTGATCGGCGCGCCCTGGCCGGTCGTTATTCTTATTGTCGGCGCGCTTGCCTGGTTCGGTAGCCGCAGCGCAACCATCGTCTCGCTTTGCTGCGGCATTCTTTTCGCCATAGGCTGGTTCGGCATGTGGGAAGACACGATGAAGACGATTTCGATGATCTTCGTCTGTGCCGTGCTGTCCATCATCATCGGCCTGCCGATCGGCATCGCCATGGCGCGCTCCAACCGCCTGCAGAACGTGGTCAACCCCGTTCTCGACGTGATGCAGACGATGCCGAGTTTCGTTTATCTCATTCCCGTCGTCATGCTGCTCGGCATCGGCCGCGTGCCGGGTGTCATCGCCGTCGTCATCTACGCCATTCCACCGATGATCCGCCTCACCAATCTTGGCATCCGCATGGTCGACCGCGATGTGCTGGAGGCCGCCGATGCCTTCGGGTCTTCGAAGCGCCAGAAGCTTTTCAAGGTGCAGCTGCCGCTGGCGCTCCCCACCATCATGGCCGGCATCAACCAGACGATCATGATGGCGCTCGCGATGGTGGTCATCGCTTCCATGATCGGCGTGCAGGGTCTCGGCCAGCCAGTGCTGAAGGCCATCGCCAACCAGTATTTCACGCTCGGCGTGTTCAACGGGCTTGCCATTGTCGGCATCGCCATCATCTTCGACCGCATCAGCCAGGCCTATGGCCTTCGTCTGCAAAAACATCGGGAAGTGGCGCATGGCTAGTCAATCGATCGAAATTCGCAGCCTCTACAAGATTTTCGGCTCCAAGGCGGCAAATCATGTCGAAGCCGTGAAGGCCGGCATGTCGAAGGCCGAACTCAACGCCACGCATGGCCATGTGCTTGGTCTGCGCGACATCAACATCACCATGCCGGGCGGGCAGATCACCGTCATCATGGGCCTTTCCGGCTCGGGCAAATCGACGCTGATCCGCCACGTCAACCGGCTGATCGACCCGACCGCCGGCGAAATCCTCTATGGCGGCACCGATGTCTGTCGCTTGAACGAGACGGATCTTCTGGAATTCCGCCGCCACAAGACGGCGATGGTGTTCCAGAAATTCGGCCTGCTGCCGCATCGCAACGTGCTGCAGAATGTCGTCTATGGCCTTGAGGTGCAGGGCGTCGACAAGCGCGAGCGCGAGGAGCGGGCCGAAGTCTGGATCAGGCGCGTGGGGCTCGAGGGCTTTTCCAGCCATTACCCCAACCAGCTTTCCGGCGGCATGCAGCAGCGTGTCGGCCTCGCCCGGGCACTGACCAACAATGCCGAAATCCTGTTGATGGACGAGGCCTATTCGGCGCTCGATCCGCTCATCCGCGTCGATATGCAGACGGTACTCCTGGAGCTGCAGAAGGAACTGAAGAAGACCGTGGTTTTCATCACCCACGATCTCGATGAGGCGCTGCGGCTTGGCGACAAGATCGCCATCCTGCGTGACGGCGAGATCATCCAGCAGGGTACGGCGGCGGAAATCGTCATGTCGCCCGCCGACAGCTATATCGAGGCCTTCGTGGAAGAGGTCAATCGCGGCAGGGTCATTCGCCTCGGCGCTGTCGTGCAGCCGGAATTCTCCGGCCAGTCCCGCCTTCAGCTCGATGCCGATATGACGGTCGAGGAAGGCCTGCGCGCACTTGTCCGGGAAAATGTCAGCAGCGCCACGATCATCGGGGAAAACGGCAAGGCGCTCGGCGCCATCACCACCGACGCCATCATGCGCTGCCTTGTGAAGACCGCGCATGGCGAGGAAGGCGGCATGGCGGAGCGGCTGTCAGGCTGAACCGTCAAGCCACCGGGCCATGCCCTTCGCCGCCGCCCTGCCGGTGGCAAAACAGGCGGTCAGGAGATAACCGCCTGTCGGGGCTTCCCAGTCCAGCATTTCCCCGGCAGCGAATATGCCGGGGAGCTTTCCCAGCATGTAGTTCTCATCGACACCGCTCCACGCGACGCCACCGGCCACCGAAATCGCCTCGGTAATCGGCCGTGGCCGCAGGAGCGGTATCTCCATGTGTTTTATTCTCGCAGCGACAAAATCATCCGGCATGGCCGCGATATCGGGGAAGATGTCCCGTAGCAGCCCGACCTTGACGGCGGAGAGGCCGGCGGCCTTGCGCATGCGGTTTGCGAAACTCTCCTTCCGGCCAAGCTTCGCCAGGTCTCGGCTGAGCCGTTCGACCGTGCGTCCAGGCGCAAGATCAACCGCGAGCGAAGCGCCGCCCGCCTGTTCCAGCCGGTCGCGCAGTGCGGCGGAATGGGCGTAGACCACGCTGCCTTCGATGCCGTGCTTCGTTATCACGAACTCGCCCTGAAAGGCCCCGGCCGGGGAAATGGTGATGGTGGATTTCACCGCTTCGCCCGCAAAACGCTGGCGGAAAATATCGCTCCAATCGACATCGAAACCACAATTGGCGGGGCGGAACGGGGCGATCGTCACACCCTTTTCCGCCAGCACCGGCACCCATGCCGCATCGGAGCCGAGCCGTGGCCAGCTCGCTCCGCCGAGCGCCATAAGCACGGCATCGGCCTTGAGGGTGACCTCACCCTCCGGCGTTGCAAACATCAGCCGGTCGCCGGAAAAACCCGTCCAGCGGTGCCGCGTCCTGATGGTGACGCCTTGTGCCTCCAGCCGGGCGAGCCAGGCGCGCAGCAACGGCGAGGCTTTCATGACCTTCGGAAACACCCGGCCCGAGGTGCCAATAAAGGTTTCCTGCCCCAGCCGCTCAGCCCAGTCGCGCAGCATCTCCGGGGTGAAATCGTCGAGAGCGGCACGCAGCCGCGGTTCCGCCTCTCCAAAACGGCGGCGGAAACTGTCGTAATCTTCGGCATGGGTGATGTTGAGGCCGGATTTCCCGGCCATCAGCAATTTGCGCGCCACGGTCGGCATCGCCTCGAACACCGTCACGGCATGGCCCGCGGACGAGAGCATCTCGGCCGCCATCAGCCCCGCCGGTCCGCCGCCGATAATCGCGACCTGCCTCGCCTCGCTCAAAACCCTCTCCTTAGCCATCTTTACCGTTGAGAGCCTTATACCGATTTCCGGGCGCGAATATATGCGATATTGAAACGCCCATGTTCACGCTCGACCGCCCCGTCACCTTTTCGCAGGATATCAAAAAAAGCCGCTTCATCGCCTTTGCCGCACCGGTAACCGGCGAAGAGGATGCGAAAAACTTCCTCGCGGCGCATTCCGACCCCGACGCCAACCATAATTGCTGGGCATGGCGAACAGGCCAGACCTATCGTTTCAGTGACGACGGCGAGCCTTCCGGCACGGCCGGTAAACCGATCCTTCAGGCGATTGACGGTCAGGCGCTGGACAACGTGGCGGTTCTCGTCATCCGCTGGTTCGGCGGCATCCTGCTTGGCAGCGGTGGGCTGATGCGCGCCTATGGCGGCACGGCGGCAGCCTGCCTGCGGCTCGGCGAGACGTCACCCGTCATCGCCTATGTCAGCGCCACGCTGAGCTGCCCCTTCTCCGATCTGGCGCTGGTGAAATCGCGCCTTTCCGCCACACCGAACCTGCGGCTGGAGCGGGAGGATTTCACCGGCACCGGCGCGGATATGCTGCTCTCCGTTCCGACAGAGGAAGCCGAACGGCTTACCCGGCTTCTGAGCGATCTGACCAGCGGGCGCGTCAATCTCGATATTCCCGACTAGCGCCTGTCCGAACACGAGATTCGTGCTAAGGAAGCGGCATGTCATCTGAGCTTTCCAACCCCATCTACAATCCGCCGCTCGAGCCCTGGCTCACCATCGTGCACCGCGACGACGACCTGCTGGTGCTGGACAAGCCGAGCGGGCTTTTATCCGTGCCCGGGCGCGATCCCGCGCTTTCCGACAGCCTTTTGACGCGGGTGCAGAAACAGTTTCCGAAAGCCCTGATGATCAACCGGCTGGACAAGGACACATCAGGCATCGTGCTGATGTCCCTGAACCGCAAGGCACATGCGGCGATCGCCGCCCAGTTCGAGAAACGTGAAACACGCAAATCCTATGTTGCCGTCGTCTGGGGCGCTGTCGCGGGTGAAGAAGGCGAAGTGGACCTGCCGCTGGCGATCGACCCCGACAACAAACCCCGCCACCGCGTGGACCACGAAAACGGCAAGCCGGCGCAAAGCCTCTGGCGCGTTTTGGAGCGATTGCCGCTTCCGGCAACACGGCTGGCGCTTAGCCCCCTCACCGGCCGCACCCACCAATTGCGGGTGCATATGAAGGCGCTTGGCCACCCCATTCTCGGCGATGAGTTTTATGCCGAAGGCGAGGCACTCGCCGCCGCGCCGCGCCTGATGCTGCATGCGCAAGAGGTCGGCTTCCGCCATCCCGATGGCCGCAACGTCACCTATACCGTGCCCTGCCCGTTCTGAGGTCGCAGATGAAGGAAGAAAACGAAAGTTTCGTAGTGGATTTTGTCGGCGGCGCTGTCGGCCACCGTTTCCGCTCCGGCGAAGGACGTGGACAGGCCCTGCCGAAAGCCGCCGGCTTCACCAAGGGCCGCACGCCAAAAATCGTGGACGCCACGGCCGGGCTGGGGCGGGATGCCTTCCTGCTCGCCTCGCTCGGGGCTGATGTCACCCTCATCGAACGTTCGCCGGAGATGCATGCCCATCTCGCCGATGGCATTCGCCGCGCCGTGGAAGCGGGCGGCGCCTATGCCGAGGCGGCGGCGCGCATGACACTGCTGCATGGCGACTCCCGTCAGTTGCTGAAGGAGCTTTCCCCCGAGGTGATTATCGTCGACCCCATGCATCCGCCGCGCCACAATACGGCGCTGGTGAAAAAGGAGATGCGGGTGCTCAGGGAACTGGTCGGCTCCGATCCCGATCAGATGGAGCTCATGGAGGCGGCGCTTGAAAATGCGACGAAACGGGTGGTGCTGAAATGGCCGCTGCGTGCCGAGCCGATGCCGGGCATTCGCAAGCCCTCGCACCAGATCATCGGCAAGAACACCCGTTATGATGTCTTCATGATCTTCGGAAAATCTCTCGATCCGGAGGAATGATCAGCGGAAGCTCGGCTTGCGCTGTGCATTCATCAAAAGCTCGTGCCGGGATGCAAATTCGCCGAACAGTTTTCTGAGCCGGGTCTCTTCCGCCTTGTCCAGCCGGTAACGGCGGCAGAATTCCGCGACATTCAGGATCGGCCTGGTTCTGTTCCCGTCGATGGTTTTATTGTCGATGATCTGCATAACACCCTCCTTGTCACCAGAGGGAAAACGTGGCGGAGGACCGGCGGTTCCTTATGAATTCCCATGGATGAAAAAAGGGAGCGCGCCTGCACACGGCACGATCAAGTTTTCTTGAAACCATCGCAGGAAACGAAATCCTCCCCAAATGGTTTCCCACCAGATGCCAACGGAGGAAGGGAGACCCATGTTCCGCAACAACCGATTTCTGAGTTCGACGATGCTGCTTGCGTTGCTCGCCGTGCCGCTAGCCGGCGCAGCCCATGCACAGACCGCCCCGGCTGCCGAAACGAAACGGCCGAATGCGCCGGATCAGAAACCGGCTTTTGAGGGTCAGACCCGCGCGCCGCAGGCTGCTGCCCAGCCGAACGTCGAAAAAACCGTTGTCGCAGAGGGGCTGCCCCATCTCTGGTCCATGGAATTCCTGCCCGATGGCCGCATGATCGTGGCTGCGAAGGAGGGTGCCATGCATATCGTCGCCGATGGCAAGGCCGGCCCGGCGATAGAAGGTGTGCCGGAGGTCGCCTCCGACGGACAGGGCGGTCTTCTCGACATAGCGCTTGCACCGGATTTCGAAACATCGCGCAAGATATTCTTCTCCTTCTCCGAACCGCGTGACGGCGGCAACGGTACCTCCGTGGCCTCCGCCAAGCTGACCGAACAGGGAGGCACGGCGAAGCTGGAAGACGTCTCGGTGATCTTCCGCCAGATGCCGACCTATGACGGCGACAAACATTTCGGCTCCCGCCTCGTCTTCGGCCCGAACAACGAGCTTTACGTCACCGTTGGCGAGCGTTCGGACGCGAAGCCGCGCGTGCAGGCGCAGGATCTGTCGAGTGGTCTCGGCAAGGTCTTCCGCATCGACACGCAGGGCAAGGCCTTCAAGGGCAACCCCTTCTCCGGCCAGCAGAATGTCCTTCCCGAAATATGGAGCTACGGTCACCGCAACATGCAGGCGGCAGCGCTCGACGGCCAGGGCAGGCTCTGGACAGTGGAACATGGCCCAAGGGGTGGCGACGAGTTGAACAGGCCGAAAGCGGGTTTGAATTACGGCTGGCCCGTCATAACCTATGGCGTCGAATATAGCGGCCGGTCCGTCGGCCAAGGTATTACCGCAAAGCGGGGCATGGAACAGCCGGTCTATTATTGGGATCCGGTCATCGGCCCTTCCGGCATGGCTTATTATGACGGCGATCTGATTCCGGAATGGAAGGGCGCCTTCATCGTCGGCGGGCTGGTGAGCCAAGGCCTCGTCATCCTGCATATCGATGGTGACAAAGTCGCAACCGAAAGCCGGCTGCCGCTCGAAGCGCGCATCCGCGACGTCAAGATCGGGCCAGACGGCGCGCTCTACGCTGTGACCGAGGAACGCGGCGGCGGCGAATCCCAGATTATCAGGATCGCCAAAGCCGGCTAAAAAGGCCGGCCACGAAAACGGATGATCGTAGCGACAGGCCGCCGGAACGAAGGCGGCCTGTTTTTCGTTTGCCGCAGCGTGAAACCTGCCGGGAAAAACAATGCCACAACCGCCGACCCGCCTTCTTGCCAAAATCGGACTTGCCTATGTCAACGATCAGGAGCCGGGTATTTCCCGCGAAAAACGCGGGCGGGGTTTCTGTTACCGGCTGCCGGGCGGCGAGCTTCTCTCCGACAGCGTCGAATTGAAGCGCATCAAATCGCTCGGCGTGCCGCCTGCCTACAGGGACGTATGGATATGCATCGATCCGTCAGGGCATTTGCAGGCCACGGGCTTTGATGCGCGCGGGCGAAAACAATATCGCTATCATCCCGACTGGCACGCGCTGCGCGGTGAGACGAAATTCTTCCAGCTCAAGAGCTTCGGCAAGGCGCTGCCCGCCATCCGCCGCCGGGCCATTGCCGATATCGAAATGCAGGATCATGGGCAGGAGATGACGCTCGCGGCGCTCACCCTGCTGCTTGACGCCGCCTATCTGCGCGTCGGCAACCGCTCCTATCTCGAAACCAACGGCACCTATGGCGCAACGACCCTGCTCAAGCGCCACGTTTCCTTCGGTGAGACCATCGAGCTGCGTTTTGCTGCCAAGGGCGGGCAGAAGGTGAAACGGCAATTGCGCCATCCGCGCCTTCAGAAAATCCTCGAGGAAATCGCCGATCTGCCCGGCAAGGAACTCTTCGTCTGGCAGGATAGCGAAAACCGGGTGCATTCCGTCGATTCCAGCGACCTCAACGCTTACCTCTCAGGCATTGGCGGTCAGGGCATTTCAGCAAAGACCTTCCGCACCTGGGGCGGAACGCTCGCGGCCTTCTGCAACGCGATGGAACATGTGGCGGCGGGTGAAAAACCGAGCATAAAGGGCATGTGCCAGGCCGCGGCGGCAGAGCTTTCCAACACGCCCGCCATCTGCCGCAAGAGCTATGTGCATCCCGCCGTTCTCGACATAGCGACAGAAGAAAAAGCCCGGAAAAAACTCGGTCGCATCCTGAAGGTCGGCGCAAAACCCGTCTCCGGCCTCAGGGCCGATGAAAGACGGCTGCTCGCCTTCCTGCCTTAGAGCATTTCCAGTAAAAGTGCGTAGCGGTTTTACGTCCGGATAATGCGATAAAACAAAAAGATAGAGCACATCCGCCGCTTCCGTTTAGAGCGGATGCGCTCTAGCGATCAGCGGCTAGCAGCCCACTCCGCCAGATCCCGCTCGGCCCTTTCGAGCGCGCTGTAATTCAGGAGCTTGCGCAGGAAAGCCACGGTCACGGCGCGGGTTCGCAGATTATACCGCCCTTCCGCTTCGTCGTCGCCAGCGGCCTGATGCACGTTCAGTTTCTCATAAAGGCTCTGCAGCCGGTTCTGCACGCTGCGCAGCGACAGGTTGCGGCGGCGGGCAATCGCCTTGTCGGTAAGACCGAGCGCGACATCGACGAGAATTTCATATTCGGAATCGGTAAAGCCATGCGCCTTGCCGAGGCTCTTTTCCTGCAACCCCCGCACTTCCCGGTCGATCACGCATTGCGCCTCGATGAAGATGCTGCGCAGCGCCAGCCGCAGGCGATCATCGGAGGCCGATTTCAGCACGTAACCATAGGCGGCCCCTTCGGGCACGATGCGCGAGACGCCGCGTACATAGGCTTCATCCGAATAGTTCGACCAGAACAGGATGCGGGTATCCGGCCTTTCCTTCCAAATGGTGCGCGCCGCCTCGATGCCGTTGCGCTCGTTCATCTGCAAATCCATGACGATATGGGCCGCCCGGTTCTCCCGCGCGAGCTTCTCACCCGTCCTGCCATTTGCGGCTTCGAGAACCTTGTCGCACTCCGGCAGGGCAGCTCTGACAGCCTCGTTCAAATAGGCGCGGTGCAACGCATCGTCCTCAACGATCAGCACGTCCATGTCACACATCCTCCCGGTGATCAAAAGCACCTTCCGGCAGGGTCACGGTGATGCATGTGCCCGCCCCGTTGCGATTGCCGCCGATATCGAATCTCGCCGAAATCAGCCGCGCCCGTGTCTTCATGTTGCCGATGCCGAGACCGCCGGAGGCAGCGCCGTCACCGCCGCCATTGCCGTCATCGCTGACCGTTACCCTCAGCCCGCCATCGACGGCGGTGAGGTTCACGGCAATCGTTTCCGGCTGGGCATGTCGAATGGCGTTATTGACCGCCTCCTGCACGATGCGGAACAGCGAGATGGCCACCGTCTTGTCGAGCCTCTCCACCAGCCCGTCCGTCTCATCCGTGACCGACCAATCTATAACCGAGCCGCTATCGCGCACGGAGCGATCCACATAGGTCTCGATCGCCTCAACGACGCCGAACAATTGCAGGATCGAGGGTTTTGCCTCCTCGATGATCTCGCGCAGATCCTGCATGCAATGCTGCAGGCTGCGCACCACCGGCTCCAGCATCTCGCCGGAAACATCGGCCGAATGGCTCATGCGCTCGATGCGCCGCGCAAGCCGCGTCAGATCGGCCAGCGTCTGGTCATGCAGGTCCATGCCGATGCGTTGCCGCTCCGCCTCCAGCGCCTCGGTCAATTGCAGCGCGCCGAGGCGCAGACCCTCTTCGCGGGCATTGGCACGCGCTTCCTCGATGGCCGAGCGTTTGGCCTGTTCGGCGGCGCGGATGGCATAGAAATAGGGTGCGAGCAGATCGGCGACCGCGCGGGCATTCGCCACATCCTCCATCGTATAGGCGTCCGATTGGTGGGAAGAGCAACTCAGCGCACCGATAATATCGCCATGCACCTTCATCGGCACATGCAGGCGGCTATGCAGGTTGAGTTCGATGATCGGGCTTGAAAACGACCCTTCGAAATGAAACCGCGGATCGGCACAGGCATCCCCGCTCAGGAGATATTCAACCTCGCCTGACAGCAGGGAACGGATCGGGCTGCCGCTCAGAAGTGCTGGCGGCTGGCGGCTCCAGGCGCTGACGAGACCGCTTTCATAGGCTATGTGAAATTTGTCATCCAGCTGCTTGATGCAGACATCAAGGTGGACGTGCGGAATGATATGGGTGATCTCGGTGGCGACGGCCTGAATGATGGCGTTAAATTCCAGCTGCCCGGCGAGCAGCCGCGAAATACCCATATAGTGGTGGAAAAGAGCGCTTTTCGGCGTATCCAGCATGTGCGGACGCCCTCCCAAGCGCCTGCCTAATCGACATCAGGCGGCGCAGTTTTAAACACATCAGAACGCCGCATCATTCATTCTGCGCCCGGCAATGCCGTTTCGTCCTGCGGGTTCCCGCAAGCTTTCTGCGGAAACCCGCAGGAAGATTGCCGTGATCCGCCTATACAAGCCAAATCTTCTTGGTCATTCTCGCTTGTACTGGGGAACGGAGCTCCAGTGCAACGGGATTTCGTCTGCCGCCGAGGAGATTTGCGGCGGATGAGGGTTCCGGACCCCGAAAGGGCAAGCCACCAGGGAGGAAATCAATGGCTTTCAGAAAGATGCTTCTGGCATCGGCCGCTGTCGCATGCGCAGCTCTGCCGATCACCGCTCACGCCGATACGTCGGCAAAAAAAATCGCGCTTTCAAACAATTACGCAGGCAACTCCTGGCGTCAGGCGATGCTGACCAGCTGGGACAAGATCACCAAGCAGGCGGTTGCCGACAAGCACGTTGCCGCCGCTGACGCCTTCACGACCGCCGAAAACCAGGCAACCGAGCAGGCCGCACAGATCCAGAACCTCATCCTGCAGGGTTATGACGCCATCGTCATCAATGCCGCTTCGCCGACCGCGCTTAACGGCGCGGTGAAGGAAGCCTGTGATGCCGGCATCACCGTCGTGTCCTTCGACGGCATTGTCACCGAGCCATGCGCCTGGCGCATTGCCGTGGATTTCAAGGCGATGGGTGCAAGCCAGATCGATTATCTCGCCAAGGCCATGCCGAAGGGCGGCAACCTGCTCGAAATCCGCGGTCTCGCCGGCGTTTCCGTCGATGACGAAATCCATGCCGGTATAGTCGATGCCGTTGCCAAGAACCCGCAGTTCAAGATCGTTGGTTCGGTCAATGGCGACTGGGCGCAGGACGTTGCCCAGCGCGCCGTCGCCGGCATTCTGCCGAGCCTTCCCGAAGTCGCGGCCGTGGTGACACAGGGCGGTGACGGTTATGGTGCGGCACAGGCTTTCGCCGCTGCCAAGCGCCCGACACCGACCATCGTGATGGGCAACCGCGAAGATGAGCTGCAATGGTGGAAACAGCAGAAGGACGCGAGCGGCTACGAGACCATGTCGGTCTCCATCGCTCCGGGTGTCTCGACGCTCGCTTTCTGGGTGGCGCAGCAGATTCTCGATGGCAAGGACGTGAAAAAGGACCTGACCGTTCCCTTCCTGCGCATCGATCAGGGTAATCTTGAGGAGAACCTCAAGAACACCCAGAAGGGCGGCGTCGCGAATGTGGAATATTCGCAGGAAGACGCCCAGAAGGCCATCGCGTCGGCCAAATAAGGCTGGGCAATTGCCCGATGTGACCGATTGCGGCGCTCCCCAAAACGGGCGCCGCAACAACCATCGATATTATCCTTTTCAGATCACTGGCGTAATTGCTCATGAATGACATCATCGAGGCGGAAGAAGTCGTCGCCGCGCGCGGCGTGAAGGTCGTGTTCGGCGCGGTCAAGGCACTGGATGGGGCCGATCTCGTCATCCGTGCCGGGGAATGCCTCGGGCTCGTCGGCCATAACGGCGCGGGAAAATCCACCATCGTCAACGTCATCAATGGCGGGCTGACGCCGCATGAAGGCTCCATTTCCTATGGCAGTGACCAGAACCGCCATGGCATCGCGGCTGCCCGCGCCAGCGGCGTGCGCTGCGTGTTTCAGGAACTCTCGCTCTGCCCGAACCTCACGATCAGCGAAAATGTCCGCATCATGCATGCCACTATCAGCGGACGGAACTGGCGCGGTCGCGCCCTTTCCGTGATCCGCCACACGCTCGACGAGATTTTTCCGGGCCATGGCATCGATTGTGAGCTGACGATTGCCGAACTTTCCATCGCCGAGCGGCAGATGGTGGAAATCGCCATCAATTTCTGCCGCACACCTGAGGCCCCGAGACTGGTGATCCTCGATGAACCCACCTCCTCGCTCGATGCCGGCCTTGCCGAACAATTGATGGATTATGTCCGCCGTTTTGTCCGCACGGGCGGTTCGGTGCTGCTGATCTCGCATATTCTCGGCGAGATTCTCTCAACCGCCACCCGCATCGTGGTGATGAAGGATGGCCGTGTGGTGGCTAACCGGCCGGCCGCGGAATTCACGACGCGTACGCTGGTGGAGGCCATGGGCAGCGTCGTCAAACCGCAGGACAGGCAGAAAAGCGAAAACCGCAAGGCGGGCGAAAAAGTGCTGTCCATGCCGGCACGCCGGGGCGAAGGCCTTGCCTTCGAGGCTTTCCGCGGTGAAATCATCGGCCTTGCCGGTCTTGGCGGCCATGGCCAGACCGAAGCGCTTCTCGACCTTTACCTTGCCCGCAACAGCAGCTGGCTGCCGGCGCGCAAGACCGATATCGCCTTTGTGGCGGGCGACCGCAGCCTGAACGGCACCTTCCCGCTGTGGAGCATCCTCAAGAACCTGTCCATCGCCTCTCTCAGGGATATTTCATCCGCAGGCATGGTGGACAGGGCAAAGGAAACCGAACGCGGCGATGAGTGGAAAAAGCGCATCGAAATCCGCACGCCCGACATGGGCAACAAGATCCTCTCCCTCTCCGGCGGCAACCAGCAGAAGGTGCTTTTCGCCCGCGCTCTCGCCACCACCGCCAGCACCGTTTTGATGGATGACCCGATGCGCGGCGTCGATATCGGCACCAAACAGGAGGTCTATGACATCTTGAGAACCGAAGCCTCCCACGGCCGCACCTTCATCTGGTATTCCACCGAAATGGATGAAATCCGTCTCTGCGACCGGGTCTATGTCTTCCGCGATGGCGCCATCCAGGCGGAACTCATCGGCGATGATATTACCGAGCAGAATGTGCTGGCCGCTTCCTTTGCGGGAGAAGACCACGCATGAAACTCTCGGCAAACGCCCTCCGCCTCATCATCCCCGCCGCCTCGCTCGCCTTCCTGCTCGCCGCTGTCTTCTACATGCAGCCGCGCGCCATGAGCTATACCGGCATGAACCTCCTGTTCAATCTGGCGGTGCCGATCGCGCTCGCCACCATTGCGCAGATGCTGATCATGTCGGTCAACGATCTCGACCTGTCGATGGGCACCTTCGTCAGTTTCTGCGCCTGCGTCACCGCCACCTTCCTGCAAACCTCGCCGCTGACAGGCATTGCGATCTTTGCCGGGGCGATTGCGGTTTACGCGGTGCTGGGCGCCGTGATCCACATCCGCAACCTGCCCTCCATCGTCGTCACGCTCGGCATGAGTTTCGTCTGGGGCGGCCTTGCCGTGCTGATCCTGCCCTCGCCCGGCGGTCAGGCGCCCACCTTCATCCGCACATTGATGACGGCGAAACCGCCTTTCGTGCCGATCGCCATCGTCGCCAGCATCCTGATTGCTGTTGTCGCCCATTACATCGTCATGCGTTCCTCCTTCGGTGTGCTGATGCGCGGCGTCGGCGGCAATTTCCGCTCGGTCGAACGCTCCGGCTGGTCGGTCGTCGGTATTCGCGCCGCAACCTTTGCGCTCGCCGGTTTCTTCGCGGTGCTGTCGGGCATCGCCCTTGTGGGCCTCACTACTTCGGCGGATGCCAATATCGCGCTGCGCTACACGCTGCTGTCGATTGCCGGCGTCATCCTCGGTGGTGGTGAATTCGTCGGTGGCAGGGTATCGCCCATCGGTGCCGTCATCGGCGCGCTGACGCTGACGCTCGCCGGTTCCTTCCTCTCCTTCATGCGCATTTCGCCGGACTGGCAGATCGGCGCTCAGGGGGCGATCCTCATCGTCGTGCTTGCACTGCGCATCCTGCTCAACCGTCTCGAAAAGCGGGAGAAAAACCAATGAACGGGCTTTCGTCTCTCACCAGAAAACCGTGGATCTGGTCCTTTGCCGCAACGGTTGCGGTGTGGATCGTCACCGTGCTCTTCACCGGCGGCGCCAGCTCCTTCGGGCTGTCGCATGCGGCGCTCACCTTCGCGGCCTTCTCCGTCATCGTCGGCATCGGCCAGATGTTCGTCATTACACTCGGACCGGGTAACATCGACCTCTGCGTTCCCGCAACGATGACGCTATCCGGCACGCTGGCCCTGAAATTCATGGATGTTTCGGACAGCCTCATCCTGCCCGGACTGCTGATCGCCATCCTGATCGGCATCGCCATCGGCATCGGCAATTATGCGCTGATCAAGCTCCTGCGCATCCCGCCGATCATCGCGACGCTCTCGATGAGCTTCATCGTGCAGTCCATCGCCATCTGGTCGAACCGCGGCCTGCGTATCAAGCCACCGGAAACATTGGCGACATTCGCAATCTCCAGCTCTTTCGGCATTCCGAACGTGGCACTTGTCGCACTGCTGCTCTCGGTCGTCGCCTGGCTGCTGCTCGACCGCACATTTTACGGACGCTGGATTTCCGCCATCGGCCAGAGCACCTTCGCTGCCCGCATGACCGGCATTCCGGTGGACGGAACACGTTTCGTCACCTATGTGCTCTGTGCGGTGCTGGCAGCGATCGCAGGTTACCTGCTCGCCAGCTTCTCCGGCGGTGCGGCGCTCAATATGGGTTCGGAATATCTGCTGATGTCCATTGCCGTCGTCGTCATCGGCGGCACCGCGGTGGCGGGCGGCGATTCCAACGTTCCCGGCATCTGGGGCGCCTCGCTTTTCATGTTCCTGGTGGTATCAATGCTGAACACCTATGGTTTCGGCGCCGGCATCCGCCTCATCCTCACCGGCCTCATCATCATTTCCGTCATTCTTCTGGCAAGCGGCCGCAAGGCCACGCGCTGACCCCAAACGACAAGCCTCAAGCGGACCACGCTCATGACCACAGACAAGACCTCCCCTTACGAAATCCACGATGACCGCTTCCGCCATCTGATCGTTGGCAATGCGGAACTGGAAGAGCTTTATTCCGGCTGCCGCTGGGCCGAAGGACCGGTGTGGTTTGCCGATCTCAACTGCCTGCTGTTCAGCGATATTCCCAATGAGCGCATGCTGCGCTGGGTGCCGGATGGCGGCATCTCGGTATTCCGTCAGCCCTCCAACTTCACCAACGGCAATACCCGCGACCGGCAGGGGCGACTTGTCTCCTGCGAACATGGCGGCCGGCGCGTCACCCGCACCGAGGTAGACGGCTCGATCACGGTTCTTGCCGACAGCTACGGCGGCAAAAGATTGAACTCACCCAATGATGTCGTCGTCAAATCCGATGGCAGCGTCTGGTTCACCGACCCGACCTACGGCATCCTTTCCGACTATGAAGGCTACAAGGCCGAGCCCGAGCAGAAGACCCGCAATGTCTACCGGCTCGACCCCGCAACCGGAAAGGTCGACATCGCCGTCGATGACTTCGTGCAGCCGAACGGCCTTGCATTCTCACCCGATGAAACGAAGCTTTATGTCGCCGACAGTTCCTACAGCCACGATATCTCCCGCCCGCGCCATATCCGCGTCTTCGACGTGGTGGATGGTGTGAAGCTCGCCAATGGCCGGGAATTCTGCAATCTCGACAATGGCCTGCCGGATGGCTTCCGCCTGGATACAGCCGGTAATCTCTGGACCAGCGCCGGCGATGGCGTTCATTGCTTTGCGCCCGATGGCACGCTGATCGGCAAGATCAAGGTGCCGCAGACGGTGGCGAACCTCACCTTCGGCGGCCCGAAGAAGAACCGCCTGTTCATTACCGCAACAAAATCGCTCTATTCGGTTTATGTCGCCGCCACCGGCGCACAGACGCCCTGAGAGGCCGAAACCGGGGAATTCAGACCGGGAGGGAACTGGCAAGACGGCTCAAGCGCGCTATAAATGCGCCATGAGTGACGAGTCCAGCCCCTTCCTGACTGACGATATGGAGTTCGATGGCGAAGCACCGGCCGTTGAGCCCACCAGCCGCATGCTGTCCTGGGCGCGCAATTCCGCTCTCTACCGGCTGGAACAGCGCATGATGACGGAAAAGCAGCTGCGCGACGCCATCATGCGCAAGGCCCGGGAAAAATTCGAGGATATCGGCCCGGCGCAGGTCAAGGCGCTCGGCGAATTCGCCGTGACCTTCGCTTACGGCATCAAGGCGCTCGACGACACGGCCTATGCGGAGGTTACCGTGCGGAGCGGCCAGCGCAGCGGCAAGTCGAAACGTGGGCTGGCGCAGAAACTCCAAATCAAGGGCGTCGCCCGGGAAACGGCAACGGCCGCGTTGCAGGAAACCAACGATCTGGTCGCCGCTATCATCTTCGCGCGCAAGCGCGCCTTTGGGCCTTATCGCCGTGTCGAGCCGGACGAGAAACGCAAGGCCAAGGAATTTTCCGCTTTCGCCCGCAACGGCTTCGGTTTCGAAATCGGCGCGAAGGTGATGGCGATGACGGTGGAAGAAGCGGAAGACATCCTCTCCGATGCTCCCCTCTGATATTTATTGCGGCAGGGGATGCGTCTTCAGATAGGCGATCAGGTCCGTTATATCGGTCTCGCTCCACAGCCCGAAAAAACGCATCGCATTTCCGGGGATCGCCTTCTTCGGGCTGGCGATGAAGGCTTGCAGTTCCTCTTCCGTCCAGACCCGGCCAGCCGCGCCGGCATCCTTCAGCGCCTGCGAATAATGGCCGTAATCAGCCACGGAAGCCATCGGCCTGCCGACCACACCCATCAGATGCGGCCCCATGCGGGTGCGTGGCGCATCGACGCTATGGCAGGTGGAACAGCGGCTGAAAACCTTCTCGCCATGGGCCGCATCGCCCTCGGCAAAGGCGGACGCCGCAAGCAGAAGGAAAAACGCGGTCGCGGCCGCAGCTTGTTTGGACACGGAAATCATGGCCCGGATAATACAACGCCCTCTCCGTCTGACAACGAAGAGGGCGTGTTTTGGCATGCGACAGAATGCCCGGTCAAAACACCGGGCGATTCGCCGATCAGTTCATGGCCGTCAGCGTCACGGAGGTACCGGTCGCTGCGAGGTTGAGGCCAACCTGACCCGTCACGCTGACCGTCTGAAGCTGGATCGAGCCGGACGTGCCGCCAACGAGAACGTTGGTGCCGACGCCGAGACCGACGGTGACTTCAGCCGTAGCGCCCTGATAGAGGCCGCCCAGCGAACCGCGGTGGTAACCGGCGGTCGGGGCGAAAACGGCCCAGACCAGACGGCCCTGCGTGGTGAAACCAAGGTCAACGCCCATCTTGCGGATGGCGCCGGTGTAATGGTCGGTGCGACGGGCGCCGATCGTGGACTGGAAAGTGCAATCCAGTTCCTTGGCCGAGCCGATCACGTAACCGACGCCGCCGCCGATATCGCAGGTGAGGTAACCGATCTTGACGCCGTTGCGTTCGTCCTGCTCCTGCGGAGCCGGCTCATATCTTGCAAGGTCGGCAGCGAGTGCGGATGCGGTTCCGCCAAGGCCCATCGTCAATGCGGCAAAAGTTACGGCAACAGCCTTTTTCATCTGATTTTCTCCTGTTTTATTCCTACCCGCAGCAGCCCTTCTTGCCCTCTCCGGATATTGAATTCCGCACTGTTAACGTTTGTTCCCAGAAATCGATCCAAAACAACTTAATTGGAGACGATGAAAGCGGAACAGTTAACAATGTCTCATCGCGGTAGGATGCCATTAAGACATTGTTAGGGCGGGAAATGCGCGCGGAATCACCATCAACAACAAGCATTTCCGGCCGTTGTTTTGCTGCAACATCTCAAAGCGGCAGTGCGACGGGAAAACCGGTGGCGGCATGGGTCATGACATCCATGCGAACACCATAAATACGCTCCAGCGTCTCCGGCGTCATGATCTCCTGCGGCGTTCCCCGGGCGATGAGATTGCCGGAATGCAGGGCGATAATCTCGTCGCAGAACCGTGCCGCCATGTTCACATCGTGCAGCACCACGATGACGCCGAGACCTTTTTCACGCGATAGCCTCTGCACCAGCGAAAGCACCTCGATCTGGTGCGCCATGTCGAGTGCAGAGATGGGTTCATCGAGAAGCAGGCTTTCGGCATTCTGGGCCACCAGCATGGCAAGCCACACGCGCTGGCGTTCGCCACCGGAAAGCGTATCCACCAGCCGGTCGCGGAAGGCGACGGTATCAGTGAGTTCGATCGCCTCGTCCACCTTCTCCTGATCCGCCCTGGTGAATTGCCCGAGCGCGCCATGCCAGGGATAACGGCCGAGTGCCACCAGTTCCCTGGCCAGCATGCCGGAGGCGGCCGGCGTATATTGCGGCAGATAGGCGAGCTTGCGCGCAAATTCGCGGTTGCCCCAGGCGTTTAACGGTTTTCCCTCGAACGAAACCCGGCCCGCCGTCGGCTCCTGCATACGCGCCAGAATCTTGAGCAGCGTCGATTTTCCCGAACCATTATGGCCAATCAGGCCGATGGTCTTGCCGGTCGCAAAACTTGCCGTCAGCGGATGCAGCAAGGTCCTGCCCGGCACCTCCATCGTCACACCATCAAGAGAAAAAAGCGGAGTATCGTCGTAATCGACGGCAAGCGCTGCCTGACCCATGGTTCTCATCTCCGTAAATCAACTAAAAAAATCATCATCGCCTGCCTGACAGCCAGATCAGATAGGGCGCACCGGCGAGCGCCGCAAAAAGCCCGAGCGGCAGCTCATAGGGAAAGGTGACCGTTCGCGCGCCGAGATCGGAAAGCGCCATCAACACCGCACCGAACAGGAAGGAGGCGAAGAGATGGTCGCGCGGCGTGGTGAACCCGGCCCGCAGCGCAATATGCGGTGCCATCAACCCGACGAAACTCAAGGGGCCAACGAGCAGCGAGGCAGCCCCGGTGGCAATGCCCGCCACCGCAATGACGGCGATGCGCGCGGCGCTGAGCGGCAGGCCGAGGGCAAGCGGCACATCCCGGCCGAGCGGCAGGATCGTCAGCCAGCGTGTCACCGAGAGGGCAGCCGCCAGAAGCACGACGGAAAGGATGGCGAGAAAGATCGCCGAAGCCGGGGTCGCCGTCGAACCGGAACCGCTGAGCCAGGCAAGAATCTGCCATGCGCGCTGGTCGCCGATGGCAAGCAGCGCCGAAAGCACCGCCGAGCAAAGCGAACTGACGGCAATGCCCGCGAGCAGTATTTTTTCCGGTGCCAGATGCCGGCGCACGGCGAAGAACAGCACGAGGATCATGACGGCGGCCGAACCGATGCCGGCGCCGCAAAACAGCTCGAACAGGCCTGCCGCCGGAAAAACCGTGATCGCGGCGGCAAAACCGAGGCCGGCACCACCGCTGACACCGATCACTTCCGGGCTTGCCATGGGATTGCCGGTGAGCCGCTGCAAAAGTGCACCCGCCATGGCGAGAAGACCGCCGGCGGCTATGGCAGCCACCAGCCGTGGCCAGCGGAAGGGCAGAAGGCTTTGCAGATCACTGGCCTTGAGCATTGTCCAGCCTTCAGGCCCCTTGCCGATGGCAAGTGCGGCAAAGATCAGCACGGCCATGATGATAAGCACCGGCAGCAGGGCCGCAGCCCCACGTCTTGTGGCAAGATCGACGCCTTCGCCGCGATGAACATCGGTCGGCCGGATTTTTGGCAAGAGCCATAAAAGCAGCGGGCCGCCGATCAGCGCTGTCACCGCACCCGTCGGAAAAACTTCCGCCGTCGTACTCGCCAGAAGCTGCACGAGACCGTCACAGAACCAGAGGAGCAGACCGCCCAAAAGGGGCGAAACAAACAGGACGGAAGACGAGCGCCGCACACCGAGCGCACGGGTGAGCGCCGGTGCGGCAAGACCGATGAAACTGACGAGGCCGACCGCTGCGGCAACGAAGGCAGCCAGCGCGACCGCAACGGATGCGACCGCCAACCTGATCGAGAACAACGATACGCCAAGCGATCGCGCACCGGAATCGCCAAGACCAAGAACCGTGAGCGGCTTTATCAGCAGGCCGGTCAAAGCAAGCCCCGCGAGAAGCTGGAAAGCGAGCATAACGGCATTCGACCAGTCCTGCTGGCTGAGCGAACCGCCGTTCCAGACGACGAGGGACATCAGATATTCGCCCTGCGCCAGCGTCAGCGCCGCCGAAACGGAAGCAGCAGTGATGCCGACCAGCAGCCCGGACACCACCATCGTCACCGGCTCGAACGAGCGTCGCCAGCCGAGAAGGAAGACGATGCCGGCCGCAGCCGCCGCGCCGGCGAGCGCCACCCATGCGCGGTTGCCATCCAGCACCGAAGGAAAAAACAGGGTGGCGATGACGATGGCGAGCTGCGCACCCGCCGAGATGCCGAGCGTCGAGGGATCGGCAATCGGATTGCGCAGCAATTGCTGGAAAAGCGCACCTGACAGGCCGAGCATCGCGCCCGCGAGGATGGCGGCCACTACGCGCGGCAGCAGGCTGAAGGCGAAGATGATCTGATCCATGGACATGGATGCGATATCGAATGGCAGGCTTGGCCATGTGTCGAAAGGCAGCCGCTGCAGGCCGGCATGCAGGGAGAGGCCGCAGGCGAAAAGGAACAGAAGCCCGAAGAAAAACTGGAGAGGCCGTGCTGTCACAGGGCTTCTCCCTGCGCCGTCAGGGCCTCGGTCAGAAGCCGCGCAAACCGCATGCCTGCGGTGATGCCGCCATAGGGGCCGACATTGCCCAGCGTCACCACCCGGCCTTGCCGCACCGCCGGAAGCGCGCGCCATATGGCGCTGTTGCGCAGGCTTTCGCGGGCTTCCACCGGAATATCGGAAACGATGACGATACGCGCGTCCGGCGCGGCGGCAAGATTTTCGAGCGGCACCGGCGCCGCGAAGGTGAATTGCGAACGATCCACCCAGGCATTGGCAAGGCCCAGTCTACCAAGGACATCGCCGAACATACTGTCCGCACCAAAAGCACGAAAATGCCGGGCATCGCCGATATTGATGACATAGGTCGGGCGTGCGGAAAAACCGGCAAGGCGGGTCCGCATGGCTTGCATGGCAGCGTCGGTTTCGATGAGAACCTTGCGCGCCTCGTCGGTGCGCCCGAGCTTTTCACCAAGTGCGGTGACCGCCGCCAGCGCCTTTTCGAAAGGCGGCTCGCCCTTCACGTAAAAGGGCAGCGAAAACACCGGGGCGATCACTTCCAGCCTGCCGGTATAACGCGTGTAGAAAGGCGAAATCAGGATGAGATCCGGCCGGGTGAGTTGCAGAAGCTCGAAATTCGGCGCGCCGCGCAGGCCGAGATCGGCGACGGTTTCAGGAATTTCCGGCTCGACCGCGCCGGCCCGAAACTGGATGAGTTCGGTTGCCGCGACCGGCATGACGCCAAGCGTCACGGAGGTTTCGAGCATCGCCCAATCGATGGCGGCAATGCGCGGCATCGCCTGCGCCTGCACCCTGCCGGCAAGGGCGGAAGCCGCGAGCAGGCCCAGAAACTCCCGCCGCCCCCAGAGGGGGGACATCCATCGATCCTTACGCGTCATGCCCCTGCTGCTTCACTTTGATATGGCGTCACCAACGGTAAGTCAGCTTGCCCATAACCGTTCTTCCGTCACCGTAATAGCATCCGAAAGTGGAGCAACTAGAAATATATTCTTTATCAGTCAAGTTTTGCACCAGAAGCGAGGCGCGGTAGCCGTTTTTCTCGTAATGCACGCCGAGATCGAGAAGGGCGAGGCCCTTCATTTCGAAGGCATTGGCGGCGTCGCCGTAACGCTTGCCGATATAACGGACGCCGCCGCCGATGCCGAAACCCTCAAGCGCGGTATCTTCGGCAAAGGTGTAATCCAGCCAGAGGCTTGCGGCGTGCCGGGGCGTGCTATCAAGCTCCTTGCCGTTATTCACACGGCCGGAAACTTCGCTGTCCATGTAGGTATAGGCTGCGCGCAGATCGAGCCCGTCGGCAAGGCTTGCAACGCCTTCCAGTTCGAGGCCTTTCACATGCGCCTCATCCATCTGCTGCGTCACACCGCCCACGGTCGTCGTGACATTCTTCTGTTTCAGGTCGTAGATCGCGGCGGAGAAGAAACCGTCGAAACCCTCGGGCTGATATTTGATGCCCGCCTCCCACTGCTCCCCGGTGGTGGGCTTCGGCGCATCGCCGACAGCCGGCTGCGGCACCGGCTCGAAGGAGGTGGCGTAGCTGACATAGGGCGCGAAGCCGCCATCGAAGAGATAGCTGACGCCGACGCGGCCCGTCAGCTTGTGATCGTCCTTGTCGAGAGAGCGATAGGTGGTGCCGCTGAAAGTCGTGCCGCTGGTGCTTGCCCAGTCCTGCCGCAGGCCGGCGGTGATGCGCCAGTTCTCGATCGCCATCTCGTCCTGTGCATAAAGACCGATCTGGGAAATATCCGTCTTCACATCGGCATAAAGCGTGCGCGAGGTCAGGCTGATCGGCCCGCCATAAACCGGATTGACGGGGTTGAGCGACGTCGCGGCCCAGAATTCGGTTTTGACGTTATTGTCGAAATAACGGTAGTCCAGCCCGACGAGCAGGGTGTGATCGATTGGCCCCGTGGAAAAATCCGCCTGCAGGCTGTTGTCGATGTTGAAGGTGTTCAGCAATTCATCCTGGAACGTCGCGTTGCGGCGGATGAGATTGCCGATCATGCCACCGCTGGTCGAAGACATGCCGAGCGCCCGGTAGGACCAGTCGAAATTGGAATAACGCGCATTCTGCCGGAAGGTGAAGGTCTCGTTGAAACGGTGCTCGAATTCATAACCGATATTGGTGAACTTGCGGTTTGACGTGTCAAAGGAGGGATCGCCGACATAAAAGCTGCGGTCCAGCATGTTGCCGGGTCTGAGATAGGTCAGCGCTGGCGGCAGGCCGGAGGGCGAGCTGGGATTATCGTGCTGATAGGAGGCAAGAACCGTCAGCTTCGTGTCTTCATCCGACTGCCATGTCAGCGCCGGGGCGATGAAATAACGGTCGTTCTGCAGATTATCCGTCTGGGTGTGGGCGTTGCGGGCAAGGCCGGTCAGACGATAGGCGAAACTGTCGGTGCCCGCCACCGGTCCACCAATATCGAACATCGACTGGTAGTAATCGAAGCTGCCGATCTGCGCCCCGACTTCACCGAAACGCTCGAAGGTCGGCCGCTTGCTGACAAGGTTGATGAGACCGCCGGGATTGCCCTGACCGTAAAGCACCGAGGCCGGCCCGCGAATGACTTCCACCCGCTCCAGACCGTAGACCTCGTAGGACGGCGCACCGGCCGTGCGCATCAGCCGCAGGCCGTTGAGGAACTGCAGCTGGTTCCCCTGGAAGCCGCGAATGCGCGGCGCATCAAAACGCGGATCGGCACCGAATGGCTGCGCGACGACGCCAGGCACATAATTCAGCGCCTCGCTGAGAGTGCGGACGTTCTGCGCATCCATCTGATCCTTGGTGATGACGGAGACCGATTGCTGCGTCTCGATCAGCGAGCGGCCTGTCTTGGTGGCGCTGGCGCTGGTTTTCGCGACATAACCTTTCACCGGTGCCTTGGGATCCTGATTTTTGGCGCCTTCCACGGTGATGGTTTGCAGGACCGTCGTTCCGGCTTCCTGAGCAAGGGCAGCAGCGGGAGCCAGGAACGCCACATAGGCAATGGCGGCGCAACCACCAGCCAGAATGGAAATGTGTTTGGATTTTCCCTGCACGCCAATACCCTTCATCACCCGCGCCGCCACAAGACGGTTATTTTTCTGGAGAATTTAACTCATCTTATTACGCAAGGTGCAGATTGTGATCCAATAAGTGACTCCGGTTTTTTTCATAACTATTGATTATGAAAAATCGCATTGATAATAGCTTGTAATTATTCAAATCTACCGGGAAAGGCCGTGACGATGGGCAGGAAGCCAGCGGGTCGCGCCGATACATTCGAGCTGCGGCACCTGCGCTATTTCACCACGCTGGTGGATGAGCGCAATTTCGAACGTGCCGCCGCCCGTCTCGGCATTGCCCAGCCCGGTTTGAGCCAGCAGATCATGGCGCTTGAGGATATTGTCGGCATGCCGCTGCTCGATCGGACGCGCCGGTCGGTGAAGCTGACGACGTCTGGCCAGCTGCTCTACGAGGACGCCCGGAAAATCCTTGCCAATGCCGAGGCGGCACTTGCCGCACTCAAACGTGTCGGCCGTGGCGAGACGGGTCGCATCTCCATCGGTTATGTCGCCTCCGCCGCCTATTCCGGCCTGATGATCCAGTCCATCGCCAGTTTCCGCGCCTCCCATCCCGATGTTGAATTGCAGCTCATCGAGATGGAAATGCGGCTGCAACTGGCCAAGATCGCCGATGGCAATCTGGATTTCGCCTTCATCCGCCCGCCGGCTCCCATTCCGGAAGGGGTGACGACCCATGTGCTTCTGCGCGAGCCGCTGATGGCCGCCCTGCCGGAGAACCATCCTCTGGCCTATGCGGTGCAGCTCGATCTCAAGAACCTTGCCGGCGAAACCTTCATCACGCCACGGCAGCCGCCGGATGTCGGCTTTCACTACAATACGATGGAGGCCTGCAACGAGGCCGGGTTCCAGCCGCTGATCAGCCCGGAAGGCCGGGATTACACCACCATTGCCAGCATGGTGGCCATCGGCCTCGGCGTGGCGCTGGTGCCCCGCTCGCTCGATTGCCTGAGGCTGCCCGGCGTGCGTTACGTACCGCTTGCAGCAAGCGCCACGACCTCGGACCTCGCCATCGCCCACCGGAAAACGGAAGCCTCTCCCGCCGTCAGGGCTTTCATTCTCCATACCCGTAATTGAAGCGGCGGCACCCGCCCATCCGCTGAATATCCACAGCCCGCCTGCCGATGTCGTGGACGACAAATCCTCCCTGATACGGTTGCACCGCATCGGCAGCAACTGGCCGGTGCGGTGCAACCGCATGAGATTGCCGGGAAATTCCGCCCCTTCCCCGGCCCGCCGGAAGCAGGACGGTAATTCCGTCCGGAAATTTCTGTCCCCGCTTGTCCCCGCTCCTCCGGTGCCACGCATAATCATGGCAGATTTCGACTTACGGGAGACAAAAATGGCTGAGACTTACGAACACCACGCCGCTGGCCTCGAATCTCCGGCATCCCACGCTTTCGATGTCGTTGCGGACGATGTGAACCCGCTTCCCTCACCCACCCGCGCCATCTATGTGGGCAATGGCGGCCACCTCTGCGTGACACTTCTTTCGGGAGCGACGGTGACGTTCCAGAACCTGCCCGCAGGCAGCCTGCTGCCGGTCAGGGCCACGCGCATATTTTCAACGCGCACCACCGCCACAGGCATCGTCGGGCTCCGTTAGAGCCAAGCTGTCACCACCTTTTATCGATCGGAAACCATGCCCTGCCCCCAGGCAGCGCCACGCTGTGTGACACTTTCATGACAAGCTTTCAGGTTAATGTCAGCAAAATGACGCATCCGCCATCAATCGGCCCATGCGGCAGTTCGGTCAGGGCGGTTTTCCGCCCCTCTTCGCTGCCCTCGGCCCCTCGGAAATCTGGTGGATCTGGCAGTGGCTCTTTTTACCGCGAAAGCGACGGGAACAGTAACATATCGTCCGGAAATCGGCAGCGTGCCGCTCAGCCTGCTGACGGCGGCCTATCTGCTGCTTTTCACCAACCGGACATTCTGGTCGAAGGTTCACACCTATCTTTCCGCCTATCCGGTTGCCATCGTCGCGCTTTATGTGGCCATGGCCGCCCTTTTCGGCGCGCTCATCATCATTTTCTCCGCCAAGTATCTCCTCAGGCCGTTTCTGATCTTCCTGATCTTCGCGGCGGCGGCCGCCTCCTGGTTCATGGACCGTTACGGCATCGTCATCGACAGCGACATGATCCGCAACGCCATGGAAACGACGCAGGCGGAAGCGGGCAATCTCATCACGCCCGGCTTTCTCTGGCATATGGCGGTTTACGCGCTGGGACCGTCCATCCTCGTCGCCGCCGTCCGGGTCCGGCACCGGCCGATCCTCGACAAGCTTTTGTGGAACACGATCAGCATCCTGATCTGTCTTGCCGTTGCCGGCATCATCAGCTTTGCGAATTCCAAGACATTCACCACCGCCATTCGCCAGCACAAGGACCTCGTCAAGAGCGTCAACCCCCTGTCGCCGATCATGTCGGCCGTGCATTATTTCACGCTGGCCGGCAAGGAAGTCGATATTCAGGTCAGCCCCATCGGCAAGGATGCCAAGGTTCTGCCGGCCCTCGGCGGCGTGCACAAACCGCGTATCACCGTTATTGTTGCGGGCGAGACCGCGCGTGCGGCAAACTTTTCCCTGAATGGTTACGGGCGCGATACAAACCCGGAACTCGAAAAACGCGGCGTCGTCTATTTTCCGAACACGACCAGCTGCGGCACCGCCACGGCGATTTCCATCCCCTGCATGTTCTCGAAATTCCCGCGCTCGCAATATAGCCACAACAAGGCACTCGCCAATGAAAACGTCATGGATGTCCTCGTCCATGCCGGTGTCGGCGCCACATGGCTGGACAACAATACCGGCAGCAAGAATGTCGCCGACCGCATTGCCTATTTCGACCTGCCTTCCACCAATGACAGCCGGTTCTGCACCGGCGGGGAATGCCGCGACGACATCTTCTTCGACAAGCTCGACGCCTGGCTCAACAACGTCACCAAGGACAGCGTCATCGTGCTGCACCAGATGGGCAGCCACGGGCCGACCTATTATCTGCGCTATACCGACGAGTTCCGCAAATTCACCCCGGACTGCCGCACCGCCGAGCTTGGCAATTGCACCGACGCGGAGATCACCAATTCCTACGACAATACGCTGCTCTACACCGACCATTTCCTCTCGACCGTGATCGACAGGCTGAAGGCCCGTTCCGACAGGCTGGCAACGGGCATGATCTATGCGTCGGACCACGGCGAATCGCTTGGTGAGAACGGCGTCTACCTGCACGGCGCACCCTATCTGCTGGCGCCCGACCAGCAAACCCATGTGCCGTTCCTTGTCTGGTTCGACGATGATTTCGCCAGATCCATGGGGCTGGACAAGGCGTGCCTGGCAAAAAGCGCGGCAGAGGGCGGGCGCTCGCATGACAATTATTTCCACAGCATTCTCGGCATGATGAACGTCTCCACCTCTGTCTACGATCCCTCGCTCGATGTCTTCAGCGGCTGCACCCGGCGCCAGAACAGCTGAAAAGAGCATGCTTGACGCTTATCCAATGAAAGCGATACGCAGGACGATGCGATAGAGGGAGCTGTCTTGCGGGTTCTGCTTGTTGAAGACGATCATGTGCTGGGAGAAGCGCTGCGAGACCATGTCGCCGCGGCGGGGCACGCTGTGGACTGGTTCAAGACGCTGGGCGACGCCATGGCGGCAACGCTGACCATGGCCTATGGCCTGATCCTGCTCGACATGCGCCTGCCGGACGGCGAAGGCATCACCCTTCTGCAAACCCTGCGCAAGCGCGACGACGCGACGCCGGTGATCATTCTGACCGCCCATGACCAGGTCTCCGACCGGATTGCCGGGCTGAACGCAGGCGCTGACGACTATCTGGTCAAGCCCTTCGATCTCAACGAGCTTTCGGCGCGCATGCTGGCAGTTTCGCGGCGTTACGAGGGGCGCTCGGCTCCCGTCATCCGCCTGCCCGGCATCGAGATCAATCAGGTGGCGCGCAATATCACCGTCGACGGAACCGCCCAGACGCTGAGCGCCCGCGAATGGGCCGTGCTGGAAAAGCTGGTCGAACACCCCGGCGCGGTGGTTTCCAAAGCGCAATTGCACGACACGCTCTACGAATTCGGCGCGGAAATAGAGAGCAACACGGTCGAGGTCTATATCAGCCGGCTGCGCAAGAAAATCGGCCATGACCGCGTCGAAACCGTGCGCGGCGTCGGCTATACCATCAGATAGCAACCAGGCAGGCAGAGATGGCCAGACCGACCAGCATGACCCGCAAGCTCGTGACGGCGCTGACCAGCGTTGTCGCCATATCCTGGCTTCTCGCCTGCGGGCTCGGCGTCATGGTGATGCAGGACGAATTCGCCGAAATTTTCGATGCCGGCGTCGAGGAAACCGCCGAAAGGCTGCTGCCGCTGCTGGTGGACGACCTGAGGGAAAACAACACGGCGCCCGCCGCGCAGAAACTCAACCAGACGGCGGCAAGGGCAGAATATCTGACCTATCAGGTGCGCGACCGGGAGGGGCAGGTCGTCCTGCATTCGCATGACAGTTCGACGGAGCCTTTCGAGGTCTCTCTGGACCCCGGTTTTTCCGAAACCGCGACACAGCGCATCTTTACGATTGCGACACCGGACGGCAATTATTTCCTGCAGGTGGCCGATGCCTTCGCCAACCGGCGCGAGGCGATCGAGGAGGCCGGCAGTGCGCTGCTTCTTCCCGTTCTCATCCTCATCCCGGCCAGCATCTTTGCCGTGATCGTCGTGGTGCGGAAAACCCTGCAACCGATACAGACCCTGCGCGACGAGATCGGCAAAAAGGACGGCGGCAATCTTGCGCCGCTTGCAACCCAGCCCTTTCCGGCTGAACTCCACCCCATCGCGCGTTCGGTCAACCTTCTGCTCGGACGGCTGCGATCGGCCATCGAGGCGGAGCGGGAATTCACCGCCAACAGTGCCCATGAATTGCGCACGCCGATTGCCGGCGCGCTGGCGCAGGCGCAGCGGCTGCGTGCCGATATTCCCCCGGAACTGGCGCCGCGCGTCGAAAATATCGAAAAGTCATTGCAGCATCTTGGTCATCTTGCCGAAAAGCTGCTGCAGATGTCGCGGGCGGAAGCACGGATCGGGGTCACCGATACTGCAAGTGATCTCACCCCCGTGCTCGAACTCATCATCGACGACATGAGCAGAA
The DNA here is from genome assembly GCA_017744915.1 of Agrobacterium tumefaciens. GTDB lineage: Bacteria > Pseudomonadota > Alphaproteobacteria > Rhizobiales > Rhizobiaceae > Agrobacterium > Agrobacterium tumefaciens_I. The sequence continues at coordinate 306,146 of JAGIAH010000002.1, read as the reverse complement.
CGGCAATCGGCACCTCCCGCATCCGCTTCACCAATCGCTGCGAAAGCGGCCTGTCCTGCAAGATCGGTGCGGATGCCTTCGGCATCATCATCCGCAATCTTCTCGAAAACGCCCTGATTCACAGCCCGGCGGAAAGCCCGGTGCAGATTTTCGCCGAAGCGGACGGCACGATCCGCATCGTCAATTCCGGGCCGGTGATCGACGGTGCGCTCTTGCCCAAGCTGACGACACGTTTCGCCAGAGGCTCGACCACGGCGGACGGCACCGGGCTTGGCCTTGCCATCGTCAAAAGCCTGGTGGAACAGGCCGGTGCGAAGCTGGTGCTTTCCTCTCCGGCGCCCGGCCGTCAGGACGGCTTCGAAGCCCGCGTGATTCTGCCGGTCGAAACGGCCTGAAAACGCAAAGCCCGCGCCAACGGGCTTTCCCGGCGGGCTTTGCTCATTGCGTTATGGGCTCAATCCTCGTGGATATGGCTGTGATCGCGCGTATCGCGCATCTTCACATAAACCACCAGCGACAGCGCGATCATGATCGTCACATACCAGAAGAACCAGTTTTCATGGCCGATCTGCTTGAATTTCAGAGCCACGAATTCCGCCGTTCCGCCGAATATGGTGTTCGCCAGCGCATAGGGCAGCGCCACACCGAGCGCGCGGATATGGGCGGGGAACATTTCCGCCTTCACCACTGCATTGATGGAAGTGTAACCGGTAACGATCAGCAGGCCGACCAGCACGAGGGCGAAAGCCATGATCGGATCGGTCGTCGTCGAAAGCGTGGTGAAGATCACATAGGTGAACAGCGTGCCGAGAATGCCGAAACCGACCATCAACGGCTTGCGACCGACCTTGTCCGACAGCGCGCCGGCAAGTGGCTGGCACAACATGAAGACGAAGAGCGCCGCCGTGGTGATTTCCGTGGCACTTTCCTTGCTGAAACCCGACGTGTTGACGAGGAATTTCTGCAGATAGGTCGTATAGGCGTAAAAGGCGAGCGTGCCGCCGGACGTCAGCGCCATGACCATCAGCGCCTCCCGCGGATAGTGCTTGAACAGCGCCCATCCGCTGGATTTCGGCTTGTGCGCCTCACCGGCCTTGGCGTTTTCGAAGGATTGCGTTTCGGCAAGGCCGCGGCGGATGTAAAACACCGCAATCGCCAGAATGCCGCCGATGAAGAAGGGAATGCGCCAGCCCCAGGAGCCGAGCTGTTCCGGCGTCAAAGCCCGTTGCAGGATGAGAAGCACCGCCAGCGCCAGCAGCTGGCCGGAAATCAGCGTCACATATTGGAAGCTGGAGAAGAAGCCGCGGCGGCTCTTGCCGGCCATTTCGCTGAGGTAAGTGGCGCTGGCGCCATATTCGCCGCCGACGCTGATCCCCTGCAGAAGCCGGGCGAAAACCAGGATGGCAGGTGCTGCAATGCCGATCGTCTCATGGCCGGGCGTAATCGCGATCAAAAGCGAACCAAGACACATCAGCGTGACGGAGAGTGTGAGGCCGGCCTTGCGGCCCTTGCGGTCGGCATAGGTGCCCATGAACCAGGCCCCGATGGGCCGCATCAGAAATCCGACGGCAAAGACGGCGGCCGCGCTCAGCAGTTCGGCGGTCTGGTTTCCGGAGGGAAAGAAGACAGGCGCGAAATAAAGGGTGAAGGCCGAATAGACATACCAGTCGTACCATTCGACGAGGTTGCCCGCCGAGCCGCCGATAATCGATTTCAAACGGGTTTTCTGATCCGGCGCGGTGGCGGGACCATTTGCCATAATATTCACGGGTAGACTCCAATTCATCTTCGTCTGGAGATGGAAGGGCGAACGGAAGGTGTGATAATTTGTCGCTCTTGGTGGGGGTATATACCCGCCATGCTGCAATGCGCAAGCTTATGCCGCAATGCAGCATGGCGGCTGGCATCGTAATGGCAGCCAAATTACCTTTGCGCGCCAGCCATCGTCCGTCGCCCTTTGTGCATGATTTTTGGGTAGAACCGGCGAAAGCAAAGGCGGGCGGCCGCAATCTGCCTTGTAAGAAACCAGCGCTCAAACTAAAAAATATCAATGATTTACGATATATCGGACGTCCAAATCGAAAAGCTCCTCATTGCCGCCGCCCGCGCGGGGGAAGCTCTGGCGCGGCTGGACGAGCGGATAAGCCGGTCGCCGATGAAACATGGTTTCATCGAAAGGCAGGATTTCACCGATGCCATTTCCTCCATGTGGGTCGATGGCGAACTCGTCCATATGGAGGATCTGGTGCTGCACGACGCCCATATGGATGTGCGGGCGCCAAGCCATGAAATGACGGCGGCACACCGGATTCTCAGGTCTCGACGGCTGATCTTTTCCAATGCGGCCGGCTGGGCCTTCACGGCGCCCGGCCTTTCCAGGCTGCGGGGAAAGACCACACTTGCCGTCGAGGAGGCGACGCCTCCCGAAAAAAACGTGGACCATTCTGGCGACGAAGACGCCGATGCGGACGGCGAAACCGCGCTGGATGGGGCTTTTTCCGAGCTGGACGCGCTTCTGGCGCGCAGTTCCGCAACCCTTAATGCCATTACCACCGGCAACGCGCTTCCGACGATGCACAGGGAGGAAAGCCATGCGATCATCAACGAGCCCGACTGGGACGAGGACGAACGGCTGAAAGAATGGTGGGACGTGCACGCCCGCACGGAGGAACTGCCGCCGATCCTGCGCACCGCCATTCTGCTCGACGCCTGGAACATGATCGAGGTGTTGCAGCGCAGCCCCTGGCTCGGCCGGTTGCTGGCCTCTGCCTTTCTGCGCGACGGCGCCGTCACGCCCGATCATCTGCCGGCACTCAGCGCCGGTCTTCGCGCGGTCCCTCGGGAACGCCGGCACGCCAGAAACCAGATGCAGCGCCTCTCAGCCCTTCTGGACAGCTTTTACGAAGCCGCACAGGCCAGCATGAGGGAACATGACAGGCTGACCCACGCGCGCGACCGCATGATGCGCAAGCTGGCCGGCCGCCGTTCCTCCTCCCGCCTGCCCGAGCTGGTGGAGCTCGTCGTCTCCCGGCCGGTGGTCTCGGCGGCAATGATCGTCAAGGAACTCGGCACCACACCGCAGGGGGCGATCGGGCTCGCCAACCAGCTGGAATTGCGGGAAGTTACGGGTCGCGGCCGCTTTCGCGCCTGGGGTATGCTGTAGCGCAAGCCGCCCTGCCGGAACCTGCGAAAACCCGGAAAGAATGGCGCGGCAATGTGGCGATCACGAAACTTAACAAAATTTAACTATTGCGTAGGTCGACGAAGCGGCTATGTTCTCGCTGCGTTGCAACACTGATTTTCTTCTCCGGCAACGCGGTCGCATTCGGCTCCGGCAACCTTTCCTTGCCGCCCGCATTTAAGTGTCCACCATCAGGGAGATGCACAATGACAATTTCAATTTCACAACCCGATTCCGATCACGAAACCGATGCTCCTTTTGCCAAAAAGGTTCTGACGGCGCGCAATCTCGCCGGCTATACAATCGAACAGCTTGCCGTGACCTGCGGCCTGACCACCAGCGAAATTCGCGCCCTGGAAGACGGCACAGACAGCGATCCGCTGCGCATCAGGCGCGTTGCCGCAGCACTCCATATTCCTGTCGAAACCGTTATCTGATCCTTCCCAGCGATCACCAAAACCCAGCGCCGCCGGAAACGATGTTCACACGAACATCCGGGCGGCGCGCGTAGCTTGATGCCGCCAGGCTCTTCCGGAACATTTTCCGCGTCGCTCCCTTAACATTTTCGTTATCCGGCACCACATGGGATTGGCGAGCGACCATGTTCGGCCAGATCTGGCCGTTCGGCATGTGCCCCGCCCGTGCGAGAGCAGCAACAACCTCCGGAATCCTGCCATGACACTTAGTCTTAACACCGAAGAACGGGTTTCTTCAGCATTGGATGAATTGTGGCCAGCGGAAAAATCGGAAATTCTCGACTGGCTCATTACCGGCACCAAGGATGAGCGCTTTATCGACGAAATATTCGTCGAGCTTTGCAGCAGGCTGCGGGCAAGCGGGATTTCCGTGGCGCGGGGCGTTCTCGCTTTCCGCATTCGCCATCCGCAATGGCTTGGCGCGCGCATTCTGTGGAAAGCCGGCATGTCCGCCGCCGAAATCGCCACCTATGGCTACGGGTCTGAAAATACGCCCGAATATCTGAACAGCCCCATCAACGAGATTCATCAGGGCGCCACCGAAGTCCGCCACCGGCTGAACGTCGATGAAATCGACGAATCCCGCTATTCGATCTACGAAGATCTGCGGGCCGAGGGGCTGACGGAATATTGCGCTTGGCCGATCGAACACACCTTCGGCAAGCGCCATGTCGCAACATTCTCCAGTGACCGGCCCGGCGGTTTTTCCGACAGCGAAATCCTCGCCCTGAAAAACCTGCTTCCGGCGCTGGCGCTTGTCAGCGAAATACGCCTGAAAAACCGCATGACGCGCACCCTGCTGGAGACCTATGTGGGGCCGCATGCGGGCGAGAAAATCCTCAACGGCGCCACGACACGCGGCAGCGGCATAACGGTGGGTGCGGCGATCCTGATCTGCGACCTGCGCAATTTCACCCATATTTCCGACCTCTGGCCGCGTGACGATGTGATCGAGCTTCTGAACGGTTATTTCGATGCCATGTGTGACCCCATCGAGGAATTTGGCGGGGAAATCCTGAAATTCATGGGCGACGGACTGTTGGCGATTTTCCCGCTCAGTGATCCCAATGCCTGCGAAAACCTGCTGAAAGCCATCGCCAGCGCACAAAAAAGTCTCGTCGCCCTTAATGAAATCAATTGCCGTAAGGGTCATGATCCCCTGGGTTACGGCATTGGCGTGCATGTCGGCGATGTCATGTATGGCAATATCGGCTCGAAAACCCGCCTCGATTTCACCGTCATCGGCCCCGCCGTCAACATTGCCTCCCGGCTTGAAACGCTGACCAAGGAGACCGGGCGCAACGTGCTTTTCTCCGAAGAATTCGTTCGTATGGCCGGTTATCAGGAAAAGCTGGAAAATCTGGGCCAATGGCTGCTGCGCGGCCTTGAAACCCCGGTCGAGGTTTACGCGTTTCCGCCGGATATGGCCGTGATATCCCACTGAACCGGTCGTCGGCGCCATTCTCCCCAGTTCCCGCCGCTACCCTTACGGTGGCGGTGGGGGGCCGCGATTTCGATCTCTGGCGACTTCATTTCCGCCGTTCCCTCCCCCGTCAAAACGCTTGACACATCTGCGATGTCGATCTAGCAAAATGGAACATATATTCCATATCGAAACATTGCTTGCATTCATATTCTGTCCCTCCGGGAGTGAGGGACGGGTGTGAGAAACCGGAGGAAAGATGGTTACGAAATTGGCACTGCTCGGCGCTGGACGGATCGGCAAGGTCCACGCCAAGGCGATCACCACCGACAGCCGTGCGAAGCTGGTGGCCGTTGTCGACGCCATGGCCGGTGCTGCGGAAGCCATCGCCCGCGAAGCACAGTGCAAGGTAAGCACGATCGACGAGGTTCTGGCCGACAAGACGATCGATGCCGTCATCATCTGCACGCCGACCAACACCCATGCCGACCTGATCGAACGTTTCGCCCGCGCTGGCAAGGCGATTTTCTGCGAAAAGCCGGTCGATCTCGATGTCGCCCGTGCGGAAGCCTGCGCCAAGGTGGTTGAAGAAACCGGCGCGAAGGTGATGCTCGGTTTCAACCGCCGTTTCGATCCGCATTTCCAGGCCGTTCACAAGGCCATCGAAGATGACCGCATCGGCAAGGTGGAAATGGTGACCATCACCAGCCGCGACCCCGGCCCGCCGCCGGCCGAATATATCAAGGTCTCCGGCGGTATTTTCCGCGACATGACCATTCATGATTTCGACATGGCCCGCTTCCTGCTCGGCGAGGAAGTGGAAAGCGTGTTCGCCACCGGTTCGGTTCTCGTCAATCCGGAGATCGGCAAGCTCGGTGATTTCGACAGCGCCAGCATCATCCTGACGACGAAGAGCGGCAGGCAGGCCATCATCTCGAATTCGCGCCGCGCGACCTATGGTTACGACCAACGCATCGAAGTGCATGGTTCAAAGGGTTCGGCAGCGGCCGAAAACCAGCGCCCGGTTTCCATCGAGATCGCCAATGCGGAAGGTTATACCCGCCCGCCGCTGCATGATTTCTTCATGACGCGTTACACGGCGGCCTATGCGGCGGAAATCACCGCCTTCATCGACAGCATCGAAAACAATGTCGCGCCTTCGCCCTCCATCAAGGACGGGCTGATCGCACTGAAACTCGCCGATGCCGCGCTGAAATCCGCGACGTCCAAGACGTCAGTGACGATCGGCTGAGGTCGCTCTCATCGTCACCCTCGGATTTGTCCCGCGGGGATTTCGCGGGACAAAATATCCGTCATTGCGGCCTTGAGCCGGAATCCAGCCGACGCGGCTCTCGCGCGGCGGGAAGAGTCCTTTTCAGCCCAAAGACTTGGGCTGACTGGATACCGGCTCAAGGCCGGTATGATGGAAAAGTCAACATCGCGCCCATCTTGCCCGCGCGGCATCAGCCACCTATTCGCTAATCTGCCTTTCTAAAAGGCAGCTTCCGGACTTGCATGGCAGCTATTCGGAAAATATGGTTGTCTGACAAGGTGCAGCATAGCATATGGCTGCTATCTGCCCCATTCCTGCCCGACCCTCTTTTGCCGGCAATTGCCGGATAGCGGTTTTCTAATGCCATCAGCCAAGACCGGTTTTCTTTATGCGCTTGTCGCCTTCACGATCTTTGCGGCGCAGGATGGCATATCGAAACATCTGGGCACTGCCTATCCACCTGTCTTCGTCGCCATGCTGCGATACTGGGCCTTCGCCGTCTTCGTTCTTCTGATGGCTGCAAGGTCCGCCGGCGGCATCCGGGGCGCCGTCATGGCCAACCGTCCCTGGCTGCAGATCAGCCGCGGCGTGCTGCTTGCCGTGCAGATCGTTTTTTCGATCTTCTCCTTCGCCGTGGTCGGGCTGGCGCATAGCCATTCCATCCTCGCTTCCGCACCGCTGATCGTTGCGGCACTATCCATGCCTTTGTTGGGAGAACATGTAGGCTGGCGGCGCTGGTGCGCCATTTTCGTCGGCTTCATCGGCGTTCTCGTCATCCTCAAGCCGGATGGCGAAGGTTTTGACAACAAGCTGATCATCACCTTCGTGGCCGCCTTCATGCTTGCGCTCTATAGCGTCCTGACCCGGCTGGGCAGCAAGAGCGATTCAGCCATGACCAGCTTCTTCTACACCGGCGTCGCCGGCGCAGCGGCGCTGACGCTGGTCGGCCCGTTTTATTGGGTCAACCTCGCTCCCCAGGACTGGGGATGGATGCTGGCGCTGTGCGTTACCGGCATGAGCGGCCATTATTGCCTGATAAAGGCGTTTGAACTGGCCGACGCTGCCTCCGTGCAGCCCTTTTCCTATTACCAGCTGGTGCTCGTCTCCATTATCGGCGTCACCATCTATGGCGAGATCGTAACCTCCAACATGGTGATCGGTGCGGCCATCGTCATCGCCGCCGGCCTCTTCACCATCTGGCGGGAGCATGTGGTTGCCCGAAGGAACCGCCGGGAAGCGGATTAGGCCTGCTGGCGATCGCCAGTTTGGACGAGAGCCGCCTCACAGCGTAGCAACATGCCGAAAAGATCGCGCGGTTCATCCGGATCGGCCAAGAGATCCAGCTCGGTATAAAGCCCGGTGGCAGCCAGTTTCGAGCGCACATAACGCAGCGCCGAAAAATCCTCGGTCGCAAAACCGACGCTGTCGAACAGCGTGATCTGCCTGTCGCCCGCCCGCCCTTCCTTTTCACCGGCAATGACCTGCCAGAGCTCGGTGACCGGATAATCCGCCGGCAATTGCTGGATTTCGCCCTCTATGCGCGTCTGCGGCGGATACTCCACGAAAATATCCGACCGCAGCAGAATGTCCCGGTGCAGCTCCGTCTTGCCGGGGCAATCGCCGCCGACGGCGTTGATATGAATGCCGGGACCAACCATGTTGTCGGTCAGGATCGTCGCATATTGCTTGTCGGCGGTGACGGTGGTGATGATATCCGCCCCTTCGACCGCCTCTTCGGCAGAGCCGCAGATCTTGATGGCGAAACCCTGCCCGGCGAGATTGCGGGCGCATTTTTCACTGGCGGAACGGTCGATATCGAAAAGCCGCAGCGTATCGATGCCGAGAATGGCCTTGAAGGCGCGGGCCTGGAATTCACTCTGCGCGCCATTGCCGATGATGGCCATGGAGCGGGAATTCTGGCGGGCAAGATATTTCGCCGCGACGGCGGAGGTGGCGGCGGTGCGCAGCGCCGTCAGGATCGTCATTTCGGTCAAAAGCAGCGGGTAACCATTGCCGACATCGGAAAGCACACCGAAGGCCGTCACGGTCTGGCGGCCTTCCTTCATGTTCTTCGGATGGCCGTTGACATATTTGAAGCCGTAAAGCGTGCCGTCACTGGTCGGCATCAGCTCGATGACCCCCTCCTTCGAATGCGAGGCGATGCGCGGGGTCTTGTCGAAGCTTTGCCAGCGGCGGAAATCCTCCTCAACCACATCGGCGAGCTCGCGCAGGAACGTATCGATCCCCACCTTAAGCACGAGCTTCATCATATGATCGACACTGACGAAGGGCACGATATTGAGGTTTGGTATCACGGTCATCACTTGTCCCCCTTCTCAGCCGGCCCGCGTCGGGCGGTCCATCACCCGCTTGCCCATCAGGCTGGTGGCAAGATCGACCATCAGGGTCGCCGTCCTGCCGCGCTCGTCGAGAAACGGGTTGAGCTCCACCAGATCGAGGCTGCAGACCAGCCCGCTATCATGCAGCATTTCCATGACCAGATGCGCCTCGCGGAATGTCGCGCCGCCCGGAACCGTGGTGCCGACGGCGGGCGCGATGGACGGCTCGAGAAAATCCACATCGAGGCTGACATGCAAAAGCCCGTTTGCGGCCTGAACCCGCGCCAGGAATTCGCGCAGCAGAACGGCAACCCCATGCTCGTCTATCGAGCGCATGTCGTGAACGGTGATGCCGCTCTGCTCCAGTGCGGCCCTCTCGGCCGGATCGACGCTGCGAATGCCGATCATGCCGATATTTTCTTCCGGAACGACATGGGAAAGCGGCGGGAAATAACCGTCAAACCCGGCACGTCCGCTAAAATAGGCGACCGGCGTGCCGTGCAGATTACCGCTGCGCGTCGTTTCCAGCGTGTGATAATCGGTATGCGCATCCAGCCAGAGCACGAAAAACGGCCTGCCCGTTTCCGCCACCCGGCGCGCCATGCCGGCGACAGTTCCGGCCGAAATCGCGTGGTCACCACCGAGGAAGATCGGCACGGCATCCGCACTTTCGCGATAGGCGGCCTCCGTCAGCGCCTCGGTCCAGGCCACAGTTTCGGCGAGATGATGCACGGCAGGATTGGGATGGCGGAACTCCTGAAGCGGCGTCGGCGTCACATTGCCGGTATCGACCACCCGGTGCCCCAGTTCTTCCAGAGCATGGGCAAGCCCTGCGACGCGATAGGCGCTCGGCCCCATTTCGCACCCCAATTGCCCTGCCCCGATCTGCAACGGCGCACCAATCAGCCTGATATCCATTCCCGTCCTCGCTTTCCCAACCGTTAGTTCCACTACACCATAGAGACATGGCAGAATGAACATCAAATATTGGCAATATTATCGAAATGAGTTATCGTTTTGGCAAAATCTTTTTATCGAAATGGCATAGATGGACAGTCTAGACGAACGCCTCATCACCCTTTTGCGGCATAATGGCCGGCGCAGCATTTCCGATCTGGCGGTGGAAACGGAAACCTCGCGTGCGACGGTTCGCTCACGTATCGAAAGAATGGAAAATGACGGCACCATCATCGGCTATACCGTCATTCTGCGCGCCGATGCGGTGGAAGCGGCGATCCGCGGCATCATGATGATCGAGATTGAAGGCCATGTGACGGACCGCGTCATCCGTACCCTTGGCGGTTTTCCGGAAATTTCCGAAATCCACAGCACCAACGGCCGCTGGGACCTGATCGTGGAGCTCAACGCCGCCACGCTCAGCGATTTCGACGCAGTGCTACGCCGCATCCGCCTGGTGCCCGGCATCACCGGCAGCGAAACCAGCCTGTTGCTCTCCACCCCACGCTCCACCCGCGCAAGGCTCTGACCCGGGGACGAAACGCAAAAGCGGGATAAAACGCATTTTTCGATTTTTTCGACTTGCGCCCCGGAATAAATCATCTATATGACGACCCACCAAAGCAAACGCGCCAAGCGCTTCAAGCTTTTGGGGAATAGTTCAATGGTAGAACAGCGGACTCTGACTCCGTCGATCTTGGTTCGAATCCAGGTTCCCCAGCCAACCTTCTTTCAGACAATAAAATCAATTCGATAGGCATAGGCATGCGCCCCGAGCAGGGCCGTATTATGCCCCACCCAAAAGACGCCCCGGACACTAATGGCATTGAGCCACTACACCGGTGACGGCGGAAAACCGCATGCGATGGGCGGACGGCCCGATCGCATGCGGTCGCTTGATTGACCCCTGGGCTAATAGGCGATCAGTAGTCCCAGAAGACCGGCACCCAGCGGAAGGCATCACCGTCGACCGCGACGTGGCCGACCGATGGGAACGGCATATGGGTGGCGACCAGCAGTTCACCTGTTGCTGCGAGCTCGCGCAGAAGCCGAACGCGAACGCGGGCAGCCTCTTCCGGGTCGTGCTCGAAACCATTGAACCAGTCGGGATGTTCGAAACCGACCGCGAAGACGGCATCGCCGGCAAACATCAGCCGGTCCTTGCCGGAGGCAACGCGCACCACGCTGTGCCCGGGCGTATGGCCGCCCGTGCGCGAGACGACGACACCCGGAGCCACCTCGTATTCATCGTCGAACAGCCGCAGCTGGCCCTGATATTCCTTGGCGAAGCGCTTGGCGGTTGCGCGAAGTGCATCCGGGAAACCGGGAGGCATGTTTACATGGGTGAAATCGGGTGCTTCCCAGAATTTGACTTCCGCGGCGGCCACGTGGATGCGCAGATCCGGCCGCAGCCGTTCCTTAACGCCATCCACGAGCAGCCCGCCAACGTGGTCCATGTGCATATGGGTCAGCACGACGTCGGTTACCGACCCGAGATCGATGCCGGCGCTCTCCAGTCGCTTGACCAGTTGCCCGGCCCGCGGCAGGTTCAATTCCGGATCCAGCCCGAGACCGGCATCGATGAGGATAACCTGTGTGCCACTGCGCACCACGACCGCGTTCAGCGCCCAGTCGAAAGCTTCCTGCGGCAGGAACATATTGTCCAGCCAGACAGCGCGTTCCGCCGCGTCGACATTGTGTCCCAGCATCTTGGTCGGAAGCGGCAGCACGCCGTCGCTGATCACCAGCACTTCGATCTCGCCGATCTTCACCGCATAACGCGAAGGAACCAGTTCTTCAGGCGCCGGCCTGCCGGTATGTGAGGTGGTGTCCAAGCTCATATTTGTCTCCTGCTGACCCGTCCTGCGGGAATTTGCTTCTGTCTGCGTCATGATGCGCTCCTGTTCTGCGGGGAGTGGAACGTGGGGGGCACGGACCATGCGTCGCAGTGTATGGAGATGGGTTTTGACGGTCGATTGCGCTGATGGAGGGGGCGGACTAACCCCAGGAACAGGATTGACTGTCCCGTTCGTTTACGAGACCGAGCATTGCGCCATGGCCACCCTGACGCTTCGGCGATGGGCCATGAAACAGGTCGTGATCGCTTGCCATCAAGACGGGCGGCCCCGTTCGGTACTCTTGGTCTCCCAGGGGAAGGCAACAGGCTTTCCGCGCCACCAAAACCGCTGCAACAGCTATGATGTCGTGGGCCGGGGCAAGTTTTGGTAAATACGGATTGGGTTCAGCTCCGCCCGGCATCCAGGACGTCGCGAACGGCCATAAGCAGGGTATCTCCGTCGAAAGGTTTGCGAAGAAAACCGCCGAGGCCCCGGGGCCGGGGCCGGTCGGCGATTTCGTGCCGCCCGGTAATCAGGAAGACGGGTAATTCCGGGTTTGCCTGTCTTGCGAGATCGCGGAGTTCGAAACCGTCGGCGCCGGGCATGCCGATATCGGTGATCAACACATCCACCCCCTGAAGCCCGAAGGCCAGCAACGCCTCGCCCGAGAGAAAGCTGCAAGTTGCATATCCCGCCGATTCCAGGAGTTCCACCAGAGAAGCAAGCACCCTTGCGTCGTCGTCAACGATCGCTACCACAGGCCTGTTCATACCGTCCTCCCTCCGGACCGGCTACCGGATCACGGCATCTTCGCTACGTCGAGCGGCAGGGTGAAAACGAATTTGGCGCCGCGCGGTTCGTTCTTTTCCGCCCATAATTGACCATCATGCGCTTCGACTATCGATCGGCAGATTGCAAGGCCCATGCCCATGCCCTGATCCTTGGTGGTGAAAAAGGGCTCGAAAATCCGGTCGGGGAACTGAACCCCCCTCCCCCGGTCCCGGACCTCTATCCGCACCATGTCGCCCGCCCGGAAAGCGCGGACCTGGAGCACACGGTCGCTCGAAACGGAAGCCATGGCATCCATGCCGTTGCGCATGAGATTGACCAGCACCTGCTGGATCTGGACCCGGTCGAACGGGACGACCAGAAGACCGCTTTCCCCTTCGATATCCACCCTGATGCGCCGCCGGCCCGCTTCCTCCGCAAGCAGGTCACGTGCCTGCCTGACGACGGCGCCAAGCTCGGTGCTGTCCCGCTTATCCGTCGATTGCCTGAAGAGCGCGCGAATGCGGCCCACCACATCGGCCGCGGAATTGGCGCTCTGGACGATACGTTGCAGCGTTTTCTGCGCGCGTTCGATATTTGGCGGTTCGGCGGTGAGCCAGCGCTGGCAGGCGCTGGAATAGTTCATCACCGCCGAGAGCGGCTGGTTCACCTCATGCGCGATGGAAGCCGACAATTCTGCAAGGCTCGCCGCCTGACTGGAACGCGTGAGGTTTTCCTGGGCTCGGCTCAGCTCCTCCTGCGCCCGCACCTGATCCTCGATATCAAGGCAGATGCCGTTCCACTGCGCAATTTCGCCTTCGCTATTGCGCATGGCTGAGGCGCGGGTCTCCACCCAGCGGTAGACGCCATCGAAACGCCGCAGCCGGTGTCGCAGCAGATAGGGTTCACCGGTCGCCAGCGAATGGCCATACCGTTCTTTCACGACAGCGAGATCATCGGGATGGATGACCGCGTCAAGTGTGCCATCCAGCCGGGATTTTCCGAAACCGTCAGTATCTTCAAGGTTGAAGCCGAGATACTGGCGCAGACGCTGGCTGCGATAGATGGGCTTACCGTTCGGCAGGGCGCAATAGATCAGCGCCGGCAGCGTTTCGACAAGCTGCTGAAGGTGCTGCTCGCTTTTGCGCAGCGCTTCCTGCGTGGTAATGAGGTCATGAATGTCGGAGCTCACGCCATACCAGTGGATGATCGTGCCCATCTCATCCCGCAACGGTTCCGCGCGCGTTTCGGTCCAGCGATAGCCGCCGCCGGCCCGAAGCTGGCGATATCGCTGAAGATAGGGAACGCCGGCCTCTACGCAACGCAGGAAGGCCTCCCGCGCCGCCGCCCTGTCCTCCGGATGAACGACGCCAAGCGATGGCGACCCGTTTGGCGCCGTGATATCCTCAAGCGTGGCGCCGGTTACTTCCGTGAACTGCCTGTTGACATAGGCCGGCGTTCCGTCGGCCATCGTGCTCCAGATCAGCGCCGGCACGGTGTCGATCAGCAATTGCAGCTGCCGTTCGCGTTCGCGAAGTGCCGCTTCGGTCCGCTTATAGACATCGATATCCAGCGCGGTTCCATACCATCCCGTGATCCGGCCCTGCTCGTCACGCGTCGGGCGCGCCGCGGCCCGATGCCAGACATAGCTGCCACCGGCACGCAGGGCCCTGTATTCGCAGTTCCAGTGCTCCCCCGACCTGAGGCAACGGCGCAATGTTTCCGCCGCCCTGTCGCTGTCGTCGGGGTGGATGCCGCCCTGCCAGCCCTGCCTGCCGCCGTCGAGAAACGGCTTGCCGTCCAGGAGAGCATTAAGGTCGTCGAGCCCCATGGCGATCGAGGTCTGCAAGGTGGGCGTTGCATAGGTAAATTGCCCGATCGCGTCGATCGCCCAGGCGTCGCCATAGAGTTTCTCGATGGCAAGAGCGGCCTGAACCGCATTGCGCGTCTCACCGAGGGAAGTGGCCCTCATCCATGGCTCGCCCTGCCGCGTCACTGCCGGATCGACATCGACGCCGACGCCGTTTTCCGGCTCAAGCCGGAATTCGACCCGGCGATAGCTGCCATCCGCCTGAAGCTGGCGGTAACTTCCGACCTGCGGGATGCCGTGAAAGAAGGCGCGTGCCGCCGCCTGTTCGACAGCCGCGCGGTCATGAGGATGGACCGTGTCCATCGACCGGAGAACATCCTGCGGAGACAGACCGGCGGAGGTATCGTCGCGATTTTCCTCCCCGGACGGCATGGCCATGTCGATCACCGTGCCGTACCATCCGAGGATTACGCCGTTGCCGTCGCGTAGCGGCTGACCGGTGCTACGCGCCCAGCCATAGACACCCGTGGCACGCAACATCCGGTGCTCGACATTGTAATGATCGCCCGTCCGCAGGCATCGCCGCCAGGCGGCGGCAGCCGACTCGTAATCTTCCGGGTGGATGACACCCTTCCAGCCGAACGCGCTGTCACCCGATTGCGAATTGAGACTTTCAAGGCTTATGCCGAAAAAGGCGAGTGCGGCCGGCGTTACGTAAATGAAATTGCCGTCGGTATCGGTTGCCCAGGCGTTGCCGATAATGCGCTCGACGACCTTCGCCGCCTCAACGGCATCGATATCGGGTGGCCTTGCCGATCCCGCATTATCCATCCCCGACCTTCCCGCAGACCTCGACATGCCTCAACCCGATCCCATTCTGTTTGAGATCGCCGTGATGCGCATTGAACCGAGATGGCAGCACAGCTATCTGGTGAGAACGGTATACCGGAGCTTGCCACAAGAACACCTGTTCCGAAGGATAGGGCAAGGATTTGGCGGGCAACTGCCGCGCGCAGGCGCGGGTCGCCGGCGCATTTCCCGTAGCAATCATTCCTGCATTCAGGTGCTGAAAATGGTCCGGATCGATTTCAGGAAGGCGGAGGCGTTGCGTTGGTGTTTCGCCTCCGTAAGCGGCAGCTGGCCGCTGTCACCGGAGCTTGCCGACAGCATTGCCGCAACCTCCTCGGCTATTGCCGGACGGTCGGCGAGAAGGCCCGCAAAACTTTTCTGATCGATTTCGTAAACGGTGACCCGCGTCAGCGCCCGCAAGGTGTAGGCTTCGTCCATTCCCGCAAGCAACCCGGTTTCGCCAAAGAAATCCCCCGGCGAAAGGCGTCTTTTTTCCTGTTCGCCGTGCTGCATCGAGACGACGCCGGTGCGGATGATCATCATCGACGGCAAGGCCTGCCCCTGCGCAACGATGATGTCACCCTGGCGATATTCGCGTTCGCTGCCCGACTGCGCCAGTTTTTCCCTTTCGGCGCCGGTCAGCCTTGAGAAGAACGGATTTTCGTCTATGACCTCCTGCAAGGTGGCTTCAGCCCCCCGGGAGATTTCCGCCGACGCAACGCCGTTCAGGATGGCGATCGCCGAAGGCGGCATTGCGAGCTGCAATCCGATGGATCGGCAATGGCGATAGAACCGGTCGATCACCTCATTCTGGGCCTTTATTCGCAGCATCGGATTGCTCACCCGGAAAAACAGATGGATTTCCAGAGCGGTGGCATCCAGACCGCTCAGGGAAACCAGCGGCGGTGGCTCCCTCATGATCGAGTTGCAACCGGCCAGAACCGTCGTCATGGCCTCCTCGATGATGGATGGGGCATGTGTCGGCACCAGCCGCACCGTCATCTTGAGAAGATGCGTTTCGTCGGGCCGGCTGACATTGGTCAGCTTCAGCTTGGCAAGAACGCTGTTGGGCAGAACGACGATATTGTTCGCCCCCGTCAGGATCTGCGTCGAACGCCATGTGCTGGCAATGACCCGCCCTTCCGTGCCGTCCTCAAGAAGAAGCCAGTCGCCCAGCGCATAGGTATGGCCGAGATTGAGAGCGACGCCGGAAAAGACATCGCCGAGCGTGTTCTGCAGGGCAAGGCCGAGGGCAATGGCGATGACGCCGGACGTTGCGACCAGCGTCCCGACCGGAACGCCGAACACGAAAGCAAGGGCGGACAGCGTAACGCACACATAAACGACGCCGACGACGATATCCTGCAACAGACGCGCCTCGCGCGGCCTGCCCTCCAGGACCAGATAGATCCGCACGAAGCCGATAACCGCCCAGGAGAGATGGAGCCACCACAACAATTGGGCAAAGACAATAAAAACGGCATGCTCATCGCCGGCCCACAGGTCTTTCGGTGGGCCGAGCGGAATTTTTCCAAGAACGAGAACGGAGGTCATCGCCCCGAAAAAGGCGATCTGCACCACAAGCCGCAGATTGGAGCGCAGCGGACCGATGCGCTTCCACACTGCCATTCCGGCAAGGCCGAGAATGATCAGCCATGCCAGCGGCGCAGCGGCGATTTCACCCATATATGCCTGCAGCATCGTGGTCCTCCCGGTCTCCGGTGGTCAGTAACCGATGCCGGCGATGTAATTCGCCAGCATGTGTTCCTGCAGCTGTTCCTGCTCGAAGAGCACTTTCAGGACATCGCGCATATCGAGGACACCGAGTGGCCTTGCATCCGCATCAAGGACCGGCATGTTCTGGACGCGATTGTCCACCATCACCTGCCATGCCGTCTGCAATTCGTCGGCCGGGCTGCAGGAAATGATGTTCCGGCTCATCAGCGCTTCGACGCTCGCCCCCTGCTCCCCATCCATCAGATGCCGGATGAGGTCGGACTTGCTGAGCACACCCGCCGCCTTGCCGCCCTGTTCGCGGACGACGGCGAGACCGATTCCCGGGTTGGAAAGCGTCTGGGCTGCCACCCGCAGCGTGGCGGCAATGTCGATCACCATCAGGCGCGCCGACGTCATGGGATAGAGTTTTTCGATACGCATGAATTCCTCCTGACGGCGCTCACTGGCGCAGCCGGGACTATCGATTTGACTGTGATTGGAACCGGGATGGCGCCGCTTGCCGGCGCCATCCCGCTGTGAAAGTGCGGCGAGGATCGCACTCTTCGCAGTCGGCTTATTTTTCGTAGACGGTCAGATTGGTTTCGTTCGTATCGACCACGAACACGGCAAGCAGGCGTGCGGGCTCCGTCTTGCTTGCATTTTCGCTGACGGCGTGGTGATCGCCCGGATATTCGGAAAAATTCTCGCCGGCACGATAGATGGTCACCGGCCCATTATTGACCTGGCTGGTGATCGCGCCCTCAAGAACGGTCGCGTAGATGAATGCGGAATTGGGATGCGTATGGGCCGGCGACGTGCCGCCGGGGGCATATTCGACGAGCACGCCCTTCAAGCTCTTGCCCGGCACATTCGGCAACGGCTGGTCATAGACCACCTTTACGTTTTCGCCGCGGTTGGTGTCATGCGCCGTGGCCGCAGCCACGGAAGCAAAGACGAGAGCGGTTGCGCAGAGAAGTGTTCTGATCATTTTTCGTCTCCTGGAAATGGAGGCCCGCGGTCCCGAAAGACCGGCGGAGCCGATAGGGTTTTGCGGGCGGGAGCCGCTTATTTTTTCTGGGCGGCGGAGAGCGCCAGCCAGTCTTCGAAGCGGATAGCGCCGAGGCGGGCGCCGTCATCAGGAACCAAGGTCCGGTCGTCGATGGAAACCTCGAAATAGCGGGCGCGCGGGTCAGCGACGATGCTGCGCGGATCGTTGGTGGCCTTGAGGTAACGCGCGATGAATTCGTTCATCGGTGCGCGCTCTGGACCGGCGATCTCGATCACACCGTTCACCGGCGCCCCGAGTGCCGCGTCAGCCATGGCGTCGGCGACATTGTCTGCCGCGATCGGCTGGAATGCGCCGGACGGCACACGAACAGTCGTGCCTTCGGTGGCCGATTGGGCGATGGCGCCCACGAATTCGAAGAACTGCGTCGCATGCACGATGGTGTAAGGCACGCCCGACTCGCGAATATGCTCTTCCTGGCGCAGCTTGGCGCGGAAATATCCCATCTCCTGCATGCGGTCGGTGCCGACAACCGACAGCGCGACATGGTGACGAACGCCGGCGGCCTTTTCTGCTGCAAAAAGATTGCGGCCGGCCGCTTCAAAGAAATCCATGGCGGCCTTTTCTTCGAAGGACGGCGAATTCGCCAGATCGACGACAACATCCGCGCCGGCCAATGCGCCGGCAAGGCCTTCTCCCGTCACGGTGTTCACACCCGAATTCGGAGAAGCGGCAAGCACCTCATGCCCCTTCTTGCGAAGCCGTTCGACAGTCTTCGAACCGATGAGGCCGGTCCCTCCGATAACGACGATTTTCATGTTCAATCTCCTGGTTTCAAGTTTGATCTGGGTTTCCGGAACCGCTGCCGGCGTGCCTTTGCCGAGGCGCCTCTTCGGCAGGCGAAGCTGTTTCCGTTGGCGAGAATGCGTCACGGCAGGCCGTTCGCCTATCGAACGGAGGCATCGGCCACCTAGTCCCAGAGTACAGGTAGGATAGATCGGGCGATTAGATGCCTCGATTGACCCCGATGCAGACAGCCCGCGACAAGGCGCTGCCTCACGCCCGGGCAAGGGCCACGGGCATGACGACCGTAAACAAGGCGGCGTTGTTCAGGCTCAGGCCTGCGGCTTTTCACGCAAGCTGGAGGGCAACGAATCCCAGGCGCGGATCAGTTCGCCAACGGAGGTCGTCCGCATTTTGCGCATCACATTGCTGCGGTGGAGCTTCACCGTAATCTCGCTTATCCCGAGTTCGAAAGCTATCTGCTTGTTGAGGCGACCCCGTACCACTTCACCGAGGACCTGGCGTTCACGGGGTGTGAGGGTCTCAAACCGGGTGACATGCTGGTGGATATTTTCCGCCTGCGCCCGCTGTTCCACGTCGCGCTGTATCCCGGCGATCACGGCGTCCAGCAGGGTCTGGTCCCGCACCGGTTTTGTCAGGAAATCGACAGCGCCGGCCTTCATGGCCTGCACGGTCATCGGGATATCACCATACCCCGTGAGAAAGACGATGGGTTTCGTGACGCCACGCGTCGAAAGCTGCTGCTGCAGGTCAAGGCCGCTTGCGCCCGGCATGCGCACATCCAGCACCAGACAGCCCGGCCGGTCGGGAAGGCCGGCGTTCAACAGCTCCCTGGGCGAGGAAAAACAGGCGACACCGAGGCCAACCGATTCCATGAGTTCCTGAAGGGAGTTGCGAACGTCCTCGTCATCATCGACGACGAGAACCAGCGGTTCATCCGCAGCGGCAGTCAAGGTTGCCATTCATCATCTCCCGAAATGGCGGATTGCGGGCACAACGATGCACGGCTCACCAGCCGCATCGCGCCAAGGTCGAATGCGCATCAACACGTGAAAAGCGTCGTTATCGGCCAAAGTGACTGTATCCTTCATCCCGCTTCACCACATGCCCACCGGCCGCGGCGGCCGTATCTTCGGCGCCGACCGGCAATCCAGTCTTCTGCTCCATTCTCAGGTCAGGGCAACGACCCATCTGCCGCACCGGTCCGGCGGGTCCGCCGACTGGCCTTGAGGGCAAGCCATTGGCGGATATCCTCGGAGAATTCCGGCGGGGCCTTGCGACCGAAATCGCCGGCTATATCGGCCAGAGTCTGGCTCGCCAGCGAATCCCGCATCGCCTTCTCCGCACGCAACATCACCGCGTGGACCGCGCACACGCCCTTGGTCGCCCATGATGGCGGACGCTGCCGAAATACGGCGCAGCGGCCACGAATTTCCTGGCAGTCAAACAGAGGCTTTCTGCCTTCAATGGCGTCAACAACCTCCAGAACGGTGATCTCTCCTGGCTGCTTTGCCAGCAGATATCCGCCTTTGATCCCCTCGGATGCGGACACGATCCCCGCCTTCTCCAGCTTCGGAAATATCTTCGCCAGAAAGCTCGGGGAAATTCCCTGCAACTCAGCCAGATCGCGACTGCTGAGCGGAGCGCCGGGTGAACTCGCCAACCACAGGAGACAATGCAACCCGTATTCCACACCTACCGTCATATGAGCCATAACGCGGACTATAATTGTCTGAGTTATGGCTGGCAAGCGTCAATTTGAACTGCATCGTGGCGTAACGGGCAAACGCGCCCGTCACCTCATAGCGTGACGCATGGGGACGCCGATATAACCGGATCATTTATACGCCCAGGCCAAAAGGTTAGCTGGATGCGCCGAGTTGCCAGCAGGAGCGACCCGTTCGTATGGCTGGGCGACGACGCCGCCGGCATGGCATCTTATTTCTCCATCGAAGACGGGTGCATGAGATGGATCGTGAAGAATGGAAGCCTGCGGCGCGGATGGCGAAAGCACCTTACGCCGCAAGACCTATTGCACCGAAGATGGCGGAAGCACTCATGACATGGCTCGCGGCATTATTTGTGTTTCTCAGCACAATTCCCGCCCTGGCGCAGGCGCCGTTCCCGGATGCGGAGGAGAAAGCCGCCTCGCCCATCGTGGCATCACCGCAGAAGGTCGATGATCTGATGCGGCTGTTCGCGGATCCCGAAATCCGCCGCTGGATCGAAACGCAGGCCGCACAAAAAATCGGGGCCGTAGCACCTGTCGAGACCGGCACCCATGAAGCAACCTCGGTGGGCGATCTGGCGCGGGAAATGGCGGCGTGGGAGGAACGCGCGCGTGATCGTTTCCAGACCATGATCTCGGCAATGCCGCATATTCCCGGCGAAATCGAGCGCACCTTCCTTCGCCTGCGGGCGGACGCAACGGGCAACGGCCACGCCATGGCCTCCATGATTCTTTTCTTGGTCATTGCGCTCGGAACGACGGCGGAATGGTTTTTCCACTGGCAATGGCAACATCACGGCAAGGGCATCGAACACTATCTGCCGACCGTTGTTTTCACGGCTTTCATGGCGGCCTTGCTATTCGCGATCGAATGGCCGCCACTGCTTCGGCTGGTGGCCGCCTGTTATCTGCTGGCATTCGTCGCCCATCGCCTTCTGGCAACGGCTATCGGGCATGCCGCCCATCCGGAAATTCACGGGCGGTTAAAGACAATCGTCGGCCTTGGGCTTGCAATGACGGCCTCGACGGCGACGGGCACGATCCTCGAAATTGATGCCGACGCTCTTCAGGCGTCTGCCTTTCTCGTTTCCTGCATCATCCTTGGGCTTTCGGTCGAACTCGTCTGGCACAAGGTTGAACGAAGCATCGCGGCAAGGATCCTGCTTTGCCTTCATCTTGCCGGTGTCTGGCTGCTGTGGTGCCTCGATCTCAGGACAGCTTTCTGGATCGGCGTCTATATCCTCCTGCTTCCACCAATGATGCGCGCCATCGGCCATGCCGTGCGTGGCTACATCGCGGCCCATTTTCTCGTGCCGGCATCAGACAGCCGGAGCATCCTGCTTGTTCGTGGAGCGAGGGCGGCGATCACCGGGCTTGCCATTGCCTGGATCGCCGCCGTCTGGGACATGGACGGTCACATGATCGGCCACGGCGATCCGCAGACAGTTGCCCTGTTCTACGGTTTTCTGAAAAGCATCGTCATAGTGCTGCTCGCCGATCTGGTGTGGCATCTCACCAAGGCGGCCATCGATCGCAACCTCATGCCGGCCCCGGCCGGGGCGGAAACGGACAATCCCACAGAGGAGACCCATGCCACCCGCCTTCACACCCTGTTGCCGATCCTGCGCAATGTGCTGGCGGTTTCGCTTTCCATCATCGCAGGTCTCGTCATCCTCGGCCAACTCGGCGTCGATATCGGGCCGTTGATAGCCGGTGCGGGCATTTTTGGCGTGGCAATCGGTTTCGGCTCACAGGCGCTGGTGCGCGATGTCATCAGCGGCATCTTCTACCTCTTTGACGATGCCTTCCGGGTCGGTGAATATATTCAGGCGAAGAATTACAAGGGCACCGTGGAGGGTTTCAGCCTTCGTTCGGTCAAGCTTCGCCATCACCGTGGGCCGCTCTTCACCGTCCCCTTCGGCGAACTCGGCGCGGTCGAGAACATGAGCCGGGACTGGTCGAAGATAAAATTTTCCGTCACCGTGCCCTATGACACGGATATCGAGAAGGCCCGCAAAATCGGCAAGGCGATCGGCCAGGAATTGCTGGGCGACCCGGAACTTGGCCCCCTCTTCATCCAGCCATTGAAAATGAAGGGCGTCGAGGAATTCGGCGAATACGGGATCGCCATCAGCTTCGCCATGGTCACCGTGCCGACCAGCCAGCAAAGTTTCATCCGCCGCTCGGCCTATGCGATGCTGCGCGAGGCCTTTCAGAAAAACGGCATTGCCTTCGCTCAGCCGAGTATACAGGTCGGTGCCGGCAAGGCGCCCGAGACGGCTGCCGCAGCCTATCAATCCCGACAGTTCGCCAGGACGGATGAGCAGGAAGACACAACGTCTCCCTAATGCGGAAGTTCACATGGCGAAAGGTTGGCGGTCGCGAAATCTCACCCGCACAACGGCAATGTGTGCCCAGACGGCAGGGCATCCGAGCATGAAACGACGATGGGTGAAATACGATGCGGTCAGGGCTGTTGGCCGAGGGCAGACTCCAGGCAGCCCATCAGAGCGCCGATATTGACCGGTTTGCGAAGAAAGGCGAAGGCACCGCCATTCAAGGCGGCGTTGCGGGTGCGCTCATCCTCGTAGGAGGTCACGAAGATCATCGGCGGATGACTACCGAGCCGGTTCAGCTCGCTCTGCAATTCGATGCCGGAAAGCCCCGGCATCTTCACATCCACGACGATGCAGTCGATCGCCGCCTGCTCCTCGAATTTCAGGAATTCCTCAGCCGAGGAAAACAGTCGGCATTCGTAACCGAAGGACATGATGAGATCATCCATGGCTTCGCGGATAGCTTGGTCATCGTCGACGACGGCAATAATGGGTACAGGGGGCAATGAAGCGACCTTTTCAGTTTTCTTGATCTCTTCTATGCGCCCATGCCCATTTAAATGGTACCATACTAAGATACAGGTAGGCCCTGCCGCCAACCAAGCAACTCTGATTTCCTGACAAGATCGGCAACGGATCTCGCTTCCATTTTGCGCATGACGTTGCCTCGATGCAATTTCACCGTCACTTCGCTGATTCCAAGTTCGTAAGCGATCTGCTTGTTCATCAGTCCGCGAACGACGGCGCCCATGACCTCGCGCTCGCGCGGGGTCAACTGCCCGGCAAGAGACGCGACGGCGGCACTCTGCTCGCTTTCGCGACGCCGCGAGGCATCGCGTTCCAGGGCCGTCGTCACCGCGTCCAGAATATCCTGCTCCTTGAAAGGCTTGGTGAGGAAATCCACGGCGCCCGCCTTCATCGCCCGCACACTCATGGGAATGTCGCCGAAACCGGTCATGAATATGATCGGCATGCCGTTGCCGAGACGTTCCATCTGCATCTGGAAATCGAGGCCGCTGATACCGGGAAGCCGCACATCCAGAAGCAGACAGCCGTGCCGATTGAGATTGGCTTTCTCCAGAAAAGCCGCCGCACTCTCGAAAGCTTCGACATCGAATTTCATCGACCGAAAAAGATCGGTAAGGGCTTCCCGCATCGACACGTCGTCATCGACGATGAACACGACCGGAGATGATGGTGGCCCCTTGGCTGCCTTGCGTGGCTCAGGCATGTTCCACCTCCGGGCTGATTGGTATGGAAATGGCAAATACCGCGCCGCCTAGTGGGTGGTTGTCACCCTCCAGCCGACCACCGCGGGTTTCCAGTGTGGTGCGGCAAATGGAAAGGCCCATGCCCATTCCCGTCGCCTTTGTCGTAAAGAAGGGCGAAAACAGCTTTTCCTTGATCTCGGCAGCGATGCCCGGCCCGTTATCCCGTACGGTGACGCGAATATTGTCGGCGCCCTGGCTTTCCTTTCGCACGATTATCGTGCGGTCGCTGACGCCTGCCTCGTCCATGGCCTGGATGGCATTGGTGAGCAGGTTGATAAGAACCTGCTGCAATTCAATCCTCACCGCCTTTACGGGTGGGGTGTTTTCCTTTTCGACATTGACCGTCGTTCCGCTGCGCGCCAGATCATGCTCGAGGAGGACCAGCGTTTCATCGATGAAATCGTCCAGTTCGAAGGTTTCGACCTTGCCGCCGGTATGGGCCAGCAGGCTTCTGGTATTCTCGATGATCTCGCTGGTGCGCTGGCTGTCGCGGATCATGCGTTCGGCCGAGCGGCGCGCGGCCCCGAGATCGGGTGGATCGCGATCCAGCCAGCGCAGCAATGTCTGCGCATTGACGACGATGGCGCCAAGCGGCTGGTTCAGTTCGTGGGCCAGCGAGGCGGACATGGCACCCACGGCCGCAGCCTTTGACGCCCTGGTCAGTTCGGCCTGCGCCTCGGCGAGAGCCTGGAGGGCCAATTCCCGCTGGGTGATATCGACCATGCTCACCACCACCCGATTGAAGGAGGAAGCTTCCGCGGGAAAGCTGATGGAAAGAAGCACCAGCTTCTCTTCGCCGCCCTCGGTGCGCACAACGACTTTGTCTTCGAAAACGCGCCGATTGTCGATAATCGCCTGCAGCGTATCCAGGAACTTGTCGGGGGCAGAAACGACGGACTGTTTCAACGTGCCGCTGATGGAGGAATCATAACCCAGCATCTCCTTGCCGGCTTCGTTTGAGGCAACGATGGTGATGAGTTCGATACATTGTTCCGTAAAGCCCGGATTGGCGCGGGCATGGGCCCGCATATCGACAACGCCCTGCTGCTTGAGACCCATCAGCAAGGCATGGAGCCTTGAATAATCGCGTTCCCAGAGCGCCACGCGCGTGCGGTCAAAAATCGAACGGTAACGCTCCTCGCTCTCCTTCAGCGCCGCATTGATGGACAACAACGCCAATCGAGCCGTTTCTGTTTTTAAAAGCAGCATCGTCGTGACGATGAGGGCCGCAAGCGCGACGACGAGGCGAAGCGCCGATTGCAGATCAGCATCCTGCGCATGGGTCATCGCATAGGACAAAAGGGAAAGAATCGCACAGGCAGAGGCGATCACGATCAGGCCAAAGCGCGTGATCGCCTGCGCGGCCAGCAGCACCGTGATCACATAGAGCACCGCAATTGCGCTTTCTATGTCGGTATAGGTGTCGATATAAAACACGATGGCGGCCAGCGCCACGGCTGCCAGACCGAAGGCGAGATGGTGTGCTCCGCCTCCAGGCTCGCGAGAGCGAAATATCGTTGACGCAATCGACATTGTTCCCCCGATGCGATTTTTCACGACAATACGGTTTTTTGACCACAACCTAACCTATACATAGGTCTTGGTCCCCATGCGCTTCTGCCCGCAAGGAATATCGGGGATATTGTGCTGCGACTTTGAAAAATGCACTCCATTTTTGAATGAATGGCGACCGGGTGGCGATTGTCAATCGCTGACGAAACCGGATCGCCGATCAATCGCCGGCTGCACTTATCGTAATCGGTACGCCCTTGTAGGATGGCGTGCCCGACAGGCGGTCGTAGTGACCGAGAGCGACGACGGCGTTCATCTCCGGATAATATCCCGCCGCCGATCCTCTGGGGATGTCATAAGCGACGGCGGTGAAACCCCGCACGAGATGCTTCCCCGCTCCATCTGATCCGAGGCCGTGGATGTCGATGCGGTCTCCATCCTTCAGCCCGCGCATTGCGAGATCGTCCCTGTTCATGAAAACGATGTCCCGGCGGCCGAACACGCCGCGATAGCGGTCATCCATGCCATATATCGTCGTATTATACTGGTCATGGCTGCGGATCGTGGTCAGAACGAGCGCATCCGGATTACCGATGAGCGGATCTTCATCAAGGCCGGTGGCGATGAGGAAGTTGGCCTTGCCGTTCTGCGTGTTCCAGCGACGGAAGGAGGCCGCAACGTCAAGGCGGAAACCTCCGCGTATACGCACCCGTCTGTTGAAATCCCGAAAGTCGGGAAACACCTCTTCGATCTTGTCACGGATGCGGTCGTAATCGGCGATCAGCCAGTCCCAGTCTATGCCGTGGCGATTTCCCAGGGTTGCCCTGGCGATGCCGGCGATAATGGCCGGTTCCGATTTCAGCAGTTCCCCCGGCGGGTTGAGAAAACCGCGCGAGGCGTGAACCATGGACATGGAATCTTCGACGGTAACGGCCTGGGGCCCCGAGGCCTGCGTATCGAGGTCCGTGCGCCCGAGACACGGCAATATGAGGGAGGTTCCGGCGATCAGGAGATGCGAGCGATTGAGCTTTGTCGCGATGTGGACGGCAAGATCAAGCTTGCGCATTCCCTCGAATGTCACGCCCGGATCGGACATGGCGACAGCGAGGTTACCGCCGAGGCATATCAATGCCCTGGATTTCCCCGCAGCGATCGCCTCGATCGATTCGATGGCATTGTGCCCCTTTTCTGCAGAAGGCCGGAAGCCGAAAGCACGCTCCATTCCGTCGAGCAATGCCTTGTTGGGGATTTCCGTGATGCCGACCGTCCGGTCTCCCTGCACGTTGGAGTGGCCGCGGATGGGCGCTATTCCGGCGCCCTGCCGGCCCATATTGCCGCGAAGCATCAGGAGATTGGCGATCTGCTGCACGTTGCCCGTGCCTTTGGCGTGCTGGGTGATGCCCATGCCGTAACAGATGATGACGTTCGAAGCTTTCACATAAATTGCTGCGACACTTCTTAGCGCCTCCTTCGTCAGTCCGCTGATGGAACAGATGGTTTCCCAGGGCGTGTCGCCGATATCGCTCAGGAGCGCTTCGAAGCCTGCCGTATGTTCTGCAATGAAGGCACGGTCGAGCACACCTTCACCACCCGCCGCAAGGCTTTCGGCATCCATTTCGAACACCGCCTTCATGATGCCCTTAAGCGCCGCCAGATCGCCACCGGTGCGAAGCTGGTGGTAGGCGGATGCAATCGGCGTCGATGACAGCGTAACCATTTCCACCGGATCCTGTGGAGCGGCGAACCGCTCCAGCGCTCTTTCCTTCAGCGGATTGAAGACCACGATCGGCACGCCGCGGCGGGCGGCATTGTGCAACGTCGTCATCATGCGCGGGTGATTGGTGCCGGGATTGTGGCCAAAGCTGAAGATCGCATCGGCGTAGTCGAAATCCTCGAGCGTCACGGTGCCCTTGCCGACACCGATGGATTTTGGAAGGCCGACGCTGGTGGCCTCATGACACATGTTGGAACAATCGGGAAAATTATTCGTACCATAGGCGCGCACGAAGAGCTGGTAGAGGAAGGCGGCCTCGTTGGAAGTGCGGCCGGATGTGTAGAATTCGGCTTGATCGGGGTGGTCAAGCCTGTTCAGTTCTTTCGCGATCAAGCCGAATGCATCTTCCCATGCGATTGGCTCGTACCGGTCATTTTGCGCATTGTAACATAGCGGCACGGTCAGCCGGCCGGCATCCTCCAGCTTGTGGTCCGTCCACTCCCACAGTTCGGAAACGGTGTGCTGCGCAAAAAGCTCCGGCCCGGACCGTTTGGCCGTGGATTCCCATGTGATGGCCTTCGCCCCGTTTTCACAGAATTCGAAGGAGGACGTGTGTTTCGGATCGGGCCATGCGCATCCGGGACAATCGAAACCTTCCGGCTGGTTCGCCTTGAGCAGCGTCATCGTACCCTGCGCGACGATTTGCTGGTGTGCGAGGGTTTTCGCAACCGCCTTGAGCGCCCCCCACCCACCGGCAGGCTGATCATATTGTTCGATACCGTCCGGGCGTTGATCTTCCATGTCTGCAACTCCTTGAAGCCGGTTTTGAGCGGGGTTTCCAAGACAGATAAATAACCGCAAGCACGCGTGGTAAACATAATACCCATGCATAGGTTGCCAGCCTTCGACGGGGACAGGAAATAAAAAAGGCCGTCTCCGGCGGGGAAGACGGCCTTGGCGGATCGAGGGGAAGATCCGCGCTCCGGAGGGAGGGGGACACCGGAGATGCTGGCTACCAGGAGCCAATCGCCTCCCTTCGGGCAGGGCGGGGCGATGGACAAAAGCTACTCCGTGCCCGCGTTTGGAGAAACTACACTTAAGTATCGGATCGACTGTACCAGCAGCCGATTTCTCCAGGGTCGTTCTTCTTCATATCCTTGAAGCCGATCAGACAGCAGCAGGACGGGCGCTCGGTGAAGGGCGGTCGACGGCACAAGGAGAAAGATCATGAACACAGTTACAGCCACCAGAAACCGCAAGCTTCCACTCGCAACGCCGACCGATCTCGGCGCCGATGCTACCCGCGACATCTCCGCTGCGCTGACCGCGCTTCTGGCGGATGTTTTCACGCTCTACATCAAGACCAAGAATTTCCACTGGCATGTTTCCGGGCCGCATTTTCGCGATTACCACACCTTGCTCGACGAGCAGGGCGCACAGATCTTCGCGATGACGGACGATATTGCCGAACGTGCACGCAAGATCGGCGGCACGACCATCCGCTCCATTGGCCAAATCGGCCGTCTCCAGCGCCTGCTTGATAATGATGCGGATTTCGTCACGCCGGACGACATGCTCGCCGAACTTCGCGAGGACAACAAGCAGCTGACGGCAATCCTGCGGCAAACACATACACTGACATCGGACCATAACGATCATGCCACGACCAGCCTGATCGAAAACTGGATCGACGAAACCGAGCGTCGCACGTGGTTCCTGTTCGAAACGACACGCCGCACGCTCTGAAGACATCAAGCTGCACCCTCCGGTGCACGCCTCTCTCCGCATGCAGGCAGGAAAAACGAGATGACCGACAATCCGATCGAACTGGCAATCTCCCGACGGCACATCCTGCTGGTCGGCGCCACCCTTTCCACCGCCATGGCCATGCCATCGCTGGCTTTTTCAAAAACTACCAAAACACCGAACGAAGGAGTATTTCCCGTGACCGAATCATTCGTCAAAACCAAAGACGGTGTGGATATTTTCTACAAGGACTGGGGTCCGAAAGACGCCCAACCGATCGTTTTCCACCACGGCTGGCCGCTGTCTTCAGACGACTGGGATGCCCAGATGCTGTTCTTCGTCCAGAATGGCTACCGCGTCGTCGCCCATGATCGCCGTGGTCATGGCCGCTCCCAGCAGGTGAGCGACGGCCACGACATGGATCATTACGCCGCCGATGCATCCGCCGTGGCCGAACATCTGAACCTCAGGAACGCCGTTCATATCGGCCATTCGACCGGTGGTGGCGAAGTTGCCCGTTATGTCGCCAAATTCGGCCAGCCGCAGGGCCGTGTCGCAAAGGCCGTGCTCGTGTCAGCCGTTCCGCCGCTGATGCTGAAGACGCCGGCAAACCCGGGTGGCCTGCCGATCGAGGTTTTTGACAGCTTCCGCAAGGGTGTGGCCGATAATCGCGCCCAGTTCTTCCTCGACGTCCCGGCCGGCCCCTTCTACGGCTTCAACCGCCCGGATGCCAAGGTCTATCCCGGTGTGGTCCAGAACTGGTGGCGTCAGGGCATGATGGGTAGCGCCAAGGCCCACTACGATGGCGTCAAGGCTTTCTCCGAGACCGACCAGACGGAAGATCTCAAGGCGATCACCGTGCCGACGCTCGTTCTGCATGGCGACGACGATCAGGTTGTGCCGATCGCAGCTTCCGCGGAACTGTCGGTCAAGCTTCTGAAGAACGGCACGCTGAAGGTCTATAAGGGCTATCCGCACGGCATGCTGACCACCCACGCCGATGTCCTCAATCCCGATCTGCTGGCCTTCGTGAAAGCCTGACGATCAAAAATCGGCCATCACCCGCCCAACCCTTTGCGACAGTGTTCCGCAAACGGGGTTGGGCGGGATTATTGCTGTAAATCACCCTGCGATCGCCGACACCGCGACGAGACCTGCGAGCGGCGACGGCTCCGGCGAGAATGCGTCATAGGCGCAGGGAGCCGCGAAAATGGCGACAATGATGCTGCTTTTCATGAAGGTCACGCGACGTTCAGCTCGACATCAATGTTGCCACGGGTCGCCTTCGAGTAGGGGCATGTCTGGTGGGCTTCCTCGACGAGCGCCCGGGCGAGTTCCGCATCGAGGCCGGGCAGGCTGACATTCAGGCGGGCCTGCAGGAAATAGGCACCGTCCGTGGTGCCGAGATCGACTTCCGCATCAACGGCGGTATCGGCGGGAAGCCTGAGCTTGCGCTTGCCTGCGGCAAGCCCCATCGCGCCGATGAAGCAGGCCGACCAGCCGGCTGCGAAAAGCTGTTCGGGATTGGTGCCCGGCCGGGCGGTGCCGGGAGGAGACAGCTTGATGTCGAGTTCGGCATCGTCGCTGCGTGCGAAACCGTCGCGGCCGCCGGTGGTGTGCGTCTTGCCGGTATAGAGAACCTTTTCGATCTTCGTCATGGAACATTCCTTCGTTTGTCGCTGGTAGCGATGTTTTTTGACGGGGAACGGTTTGGAGGATCGGCGTATCCGGCATGTTTCACGGAATGCCCGAAATGTATCAAAGGGTAACAACGAGCCGGAACGATATCTTCCCATACAAGATCCGGAGAGCCGGCCCGGATCCCCCCGCGGAATGTCACTTCCGCCGCGAGCGACCGTAGAGCCTGACAGCCCCCATGTTTCACTCTGTAGGACGCAAGCACAATTCCTACACACCGATACATTTCGACCCGGATCCGGACACATCCGGGATACGTCACCTCGACCAGATTGGCTCCATTGCTGGTCGAGCCGCATCGCCGCCCAGAGCCCGAACCCCGGTTTCAAAGGAAACGATGATGACGCTTCTTATCATTGCCTATCTTGGAGGTGCACTGACCATATTCAGCCCCTGCATCCTCCCTATCCTTCCCTTCGTCTTCGCCCGCGCCGGGCAGCCCTTCATGCGCAGCACCCTGCCCATGCTGGCCGGCATGGCCGCCACATTCGCACTCGTCGCGACGCTTGCGGCGGTCGGCGGAAGCTGGGCGATCCATGCCAATGAATATGGTCGCCTCGCGGCCCTGCTGCTCCTCGCCGTCTTCGGTGTCAGCCTTCTTTCGCCGCGCATCGCGAGCATCGTCACCCAGCCGGTCGTCGATTTCGGCAACCGGCTGCTTAATGCCTCGGGCCGCGCCGGTTCCACGCCGACCGCCGCAAGTTCGCTCGTCCTCGGCATTGCCACCGGCCTGCTCTGGGCGCCATGCGCAGGCCCCATCCTCGGCCTCGTACTGACGGGCGCAGCCCTGCAGGGCGCAAACCTCGAGACAACCTTCCTGCTCACGGCCTATGCCGCCGGCGCCGCCACCTCGCTTGCCGTCGCATTGCTTGTCGGCGGCAGGATCTTTGCGGGCATGAAGCGTTCCCTCGGTGTCAGCGAGCGAATCCGCCAGGTCCTGGGAGCTGCCGTTCTGGCCGGCGTTTCGGTCATCGCGCTCGGCCTCGATACCGGACTTCTGGCACGCCTTTCCTATGCCAGCACCGCCTCCTTCGAACAGGCCGTGCTTGACCGGCTGCATGCAAGGCAGGCGTCCGGCGCACCGTCGGAGGTCGCCAGCAATGGCGCAGTGGTCACGGCCGCCGATACCTCGCGGCCGTTCCGCAGCGACTTGCCCGTCGAAGGCCGCGCACCTTCGCTCGACGGCGCAGTCGAATGGCTCAACTCGCCGCCGCTGACGAACGAACAGTTGCGGGGCAAGGTCGTGCTCATCGATTTCTGGACCTATTCCTGCATCAACTGCATCCGCACCATTCCTTATGTGCGTGCCTGGGCAGACAAATACCAGGATCAGGGGCTTGTCGTCATCGGGGTGCATGCTCCGGAATTCGCCTTCGAAAAGAAGATCGACAACGTTAAAAAGGCAATCGGCGATTTCAAGATCGGCTATCCGGTGGCGATCGACAACGACTACAAGATCTGGCGCGCCTTCGAGAACAGCTATTGGCCGGCCCATTATCTGATCGATGCCAAGGGCCAGATCCGTTACCACCACTTCGGCGAAGGCAATTATCCCCAGACCGAACAGGCAATCCAGGACCTGCTGCGCGAGGCCGGCAGCGACATGGCGGCAAGCGCGCCGGTGACGCCCGATGCGAAGGGCGCGGAGGCAAGCCCTGATCTGGAGAATATCCGCTCGGGCGAAACCTATCTCGGCTACAAGCGTGCCACCAGTTTCGCCTCGCGGGAAACCCTGCATGCCGATGCCGCCACCAGCTATTCGGTCGCCGAACCGGGTCTCAACCAATGGGGCCTTTCCGGAACCTGGACCGTGGGTGCGGAGCAGGCAACGCTCGACCAGCCGGGCGGTGGTATCGCCTACCGGTTCAGCGCCCGCGACCTGCATCTGGTTCTCGGACCGGGCCCCTCCGGCAAGCCTGTCCGCTTCCAGATAACGATCGACGGCAAGGCCCCCGGGGCCAACCACGGTGCCGACACCGATGCCGATGGCAACGGCTCCGTGACATCCACCAGACTCTACCAGCTCGTCCGCCAGTCCGCAGACGTGGAAGCACGGAACTTCGAAATCCGTTTCCTCGATCCGGGTGTGGAGGCATACGCCTTCACCTTCGGCTGAACCACCCCTTCCCCAACCTGATATCAAACCACAGGAGTTGACCCATGAACCGCCGTTACATCGCAACCCTCGCACTCGCATTCGCCACCAGCGCAATCGCCTTCGCCGCACAGGCTGCCGAGGTGAAGAACATCGTCATCGTGCATGGCGCACTCGCCGACGGCTCCGGCTGGCGCAAGGCGACCGAAATCCTCGGAAAGCGGGGCTTCAACGTCACGATCGTACAGGAGCCGATCACCTCGCTCGCCGACGATATCGCCATGACCAACCGGGTACTCGATCTTCAGGATGGCCCGACGCTGCTTGTCGGCCACAGCTATGGCGGCATGGTCATCAGCGAAGCGGGACACAATCCCAATGTCGCCGGTCTCGTTTATGTCGCGGCTTTCCAGCCGGATAAGGGTGAAAGCCTGCTCAGCCTTGCAAGT
This sequence comes from Agrobacterium tumefaciens, assembly GCA_017744915.1. Taxonomy (GTDB): domain Bacteria; phylum Pseudomonadota; class Alphaproteobacteria; order Rhizobiales; family Rhizobiaceae; genus Agrobacterium; species Agrobacterium tumefaciens_I. The sequence goes on along the minus strand of JAGIAH010000002.1, from coordinate 273,156 downwards.
TCCAAGCCGGCCGGCGGCATGAACATCCGTGAGACGAAGGACGGACAATTTCTCTATATCGACCCCGCCGCCTTCGCGAACGATTTCGCCGCCGACCTGCCGAAGGACGAGGCCGCATTCCTCGCCAGATCGCAGGTCTTCGCCGCCAAGGAAGCTTTCTCGGCCAAGATCAGCGATCCCGCCTGGAAGACGAAGAAGAGCTGGTCGGTCGTCGCCACCGAGGACCGCTCGATCAATCCCGATCTCGAGCGCGACATGGCAAAACGCGCCGGCAGCGATGTGACGGAGATCAAGGCCAGCCACGCGGTCTTCGCCTCGCAGCCCGAAAAGGTAGCCGCAGTCATCGAAAAGGCGGCGAAGGAAGCCAGCCACTGATCCATGACGACGGACCGCCGTTACCCGGCGGTCCGCTTCACCGGGGCATGGTTCGGTGGCGATCGTCCGGTGTGTCACATCGCCGCCTTGGCCATGTTGCGGGGGCCACGGCGGTACAGGCTGCGCCGGAAAACACCGAGGCGAAAACCGGGCCGGTGGGAGCGGGTTTACCCGGGTTACAACCAGCCTCGAGCAAGATGTTCATGTCATAGGCTGAAGTCGGAACTGGCGGATGCGAAGGCTTCCTTTCAGGTTCCTGCGGCGCTCTGGAGGCCCTTGATGAATCGTGTCGTGCTTGCCCGCTATCGCGAACCATTGGACTGGATAAAGCTCATCCCCGATGACTTCGAAGTCATCATCTACAACAAGGGCGATAAAATCGAAGCGCCCGGCATACAGCAGCGCGCGTCGCAGATCATCGATCGTCCCAATGAAGGGCGGGAGTCGGAAACATACCTCCATCATATGCTGACCAATGTGCGGGACGATGACGGTTTCACCGTCTATGCCCAGGCAGGTCCTTTCGAACACAGCCCGGACTTCATTGGCTTGCTGCACACCCGAAAAAGCTGGGCCGATCTACAACCGATGTCGTGGCAATGGCTCTCAGAGAAAAATGTGCCGCCGCCGCTCCTTCTTTCCGAATACGAGCGTGGCCTTTTCGGGAGACCGCGCGTGCGCCTCGAACGGTTCTCGCTGCTGACCTGGGGGCCGATCGACTTCATCGATCAGGGCGCCTGGGGTATGGGCAACGTCTACCGCGCCATCCACGGCCTGCCTGAAGGGGCCAATATTGCCAGCCACTTCCTCGACCTGGCCGGACTCGATGATTTGGCGGCGGAGGCCGAGCGCCATATGGTGGGCGTATTTTCCTACGGCGCCATCTTCGCCGTGCGCAACAGCAGGGTCGCTTCCGTCCCCAGCGCATCCATCGACATTCTGCGCAAGCTCTCGGTGTCCGGCGCCGTCTACGGCTACATCCTCGAGCGCCTGTGGCTGCACTTTTTCGGCGAAAGGTTTACCCTGCCGAAGCTGGCACCACAGCCGCTTTGACGACGCCGCGGAGTGCAACTTCCGCCCATCTGCTTTGCAAGCCTCGGGAAAATTGAGACATCAACCGTCGCTCACCCGGGAACGTGATGCAAACTGCCGCCGGTAGTCGCCGGGCGTCATGCCCCTGGCCGCGCGAAACTGGCGCGAAAAATGCGCGGGGTCGGAAAAACCGGTCTCCTCGGCGATCCGGGTGAGAGATCGATCCGTCTGCGCAAGCAGCCGGCATGCGCCGCCGATGCGCAGCTGGCCGACATACTGGCTGATCGTCATGCGGGTCGAGCGTTTGAAGAGCCGCTGCAGCTGGCTGTCGCTGAGATGGGCGATCTCGCTCAGGGGCTTGATGCTGATGGTTCCGGTATAGTGGGCATGAATGTGACTGAGCACCCGCTGCATGCGCGCCCGGTCGCGCGGCACGGTGCTGGCGCTCGTTTCTCCGCTCGAAAGCGGCCTGCGGTCTGATGCCCGGGAAAGATCGACCAGGACACCAAGCAGCGTCAATATTTGCTGTTCCGGCGCGATTTCATGCAGCGTCGCCAGACGCTCCCGCACTTTCACCAGCTCTGCCTCTCCGAAACAGATGCCGTGGCCGCTTTCTTCCAGCAGGGGTTTGATGGCGGTCAGTTCCGGGGTCAGCGCGATCAGTCCCTCGATCCAGTCACGGGTAAACCAGCAGACCACCGCACGATGAACGCCCGGCGTCTCTATCAATGCCTGCGACTGCCAGGCATGCGGCAGGTTCGGACCGAGAAGAACGAGATCGCCATCGCCGTAGCTCTCCACCGAATCCCCGACAAAGCGCATGCCGGCACTGTTGAGCGTCAGGGTCAGCTCGAATTCGGGATGGTAATGCCAGTTGAAGGGAAATTCCGGCAGGCGGCGATCGAACAGCAGCCAAGAACGATCGGCCGGGACGCTGACGGCCTCGAACCATGGCTCCATCTCTTTCGACCTTTCTCGCAAATCGTGGCAGAAGAATGCGGCAATCATACAAGAAAACGCGGCAGGCGGGAATGGCCGATCCAACCGCAATCACTATCCTCGACCAAAAAAGCGCATTGCGAGGAGGAGACATGTCTTTCAGCTCACAGGGGGACCCGCACGGTAAACCCGATATCGTCATCATCGGCTCCGGCGTCGGCGGAAGCTCGGTCGCACTGAAACTCGCCGCGACGGGTGCGAAAATATTGATCATCGAGCGGGGAGAAAAACTACCGAACGAACCCGAAAATGCCGATGCGGAAGCCGTTTTCGTTCAAAACCGATATCGCACCACCGATCTCTACCGCGATGAAACCGGGCGCAACTATCGTCCCGGACAATATTATTATGTCGGCGGCCATACCAAATTCTACGGAACCGCCATGTTCCGTTTTCGCGACCGCGACTTCCGCGAAGTTGCGCATGAGGATGGGGTTTCGCCCGCATGGCCCGTGTCCTATGCGGAGCTTGAACCGTTTTATACCGAGGCCGAACGGCTTTTCGGCGTCAGGGGCAGGGCCGGAGACGATCCGACCGAGCCGCCGCGCTCGGCACCCTACATGCATGCGCCGATCCCCCACGAACCCGTCATCGGGCGCGTGGCGAAGGGCTTCGAGCGGCTGGGGCTGCGCCCCTTCCACATGCCCTCGGCAATCGATTATGGCCCCGGCGGCCTCTGTCGACGCTGCGGCACCTGCGATGCCTTCGTGTGCCGCTTCGATGCCAAGGGCGATGCCGAGACCCGGCTTCTGCGCCCGGCGTTAAAACACCCAAATGTCTCGCTGCTGACCGGCGCACGGGTGCGCCGGCTGATTGCCGATGCCGATGGCAAACATATCGTGGCGGCGGAAATCGAACGGGCTGGCGAAATCACGACAATCGAGGCGCCGCTTTTCGTTCTCTCGGCGGGGGCCATCAATTCCGCCCTCATCCTGCTTCGTTCGGCAGACGAGAAGAACCCGAACGGCCTTGCCAATTCCTCCGGTGTCGTCGGTCGTTACCTGATGAACCACCATTTAAGCGGACTGATGGGATTGTTGCCCTTCACCGTCAACGACACCCGTTTCCCGAAAACCATGTCGCTCAACGATTTTTATGACGGCACGCCGGGCGATGAGGCCGCCCGCGGCAATGTCCAGATGCTGGGCAATATTCAGGGCCCGATGATCCGCGCGGCCTATCCCTGGATGCCGAGACCTCTTGCCAATCTTCTAGCCCGCCACAGCGTCGATTTCCTCGTCATGTCGGAGGACACGCCGAAATATGACAGCCGGGTAAAGCCATTGGGGGAAAATGGCGCGGAGGTGGCCTACCGTCCGGGCGACCGGGAAGCCCATGAGCGATTTGTGCGGCATATGCGTTCATTATTGAGGAAAAATGGTTTTCCCGTCGTTCTCGGCCATTCCTTCGGCATCGAGGCGCCGTCGCATCAATGTGGCACCGTCCGCATGGGTGACGACCCGAACGAGGCGGCGCTAAACTCCCTCTGCCTGACCTACGATCACCCCAATCTCTATGTCGTCGATGCCGGTTTCTTCCCCTCCTCGGCCGCGCTCAATCCAGCGCTCACCGTTGCGGCACAGGCGTTGCGGGTCGGCGATCATATTCGCGAAAGCCGGTTTTCAGGCCTTCGCGCCCATGACATTTCATCCACGGAGAACAATCATGCCCCATGACTTCCTCGCCGAGATCACCGGCTCCTTCGCCATGCCCGCCGGGGAAAACCCGACGGTCGCCATGATCGAGGCTGCCTATCAGCATCACGGCCTGAACTGGCGCTATATCAATCTGGAGGTCAGCCCCGAAAACCTGAAGGATGCCGTGGCGGGGGCACGCGCCATGGGCTGGGCCGGGTTCAACTGCTCCATTCCCCACAAGGTCGCGGTCATAAAGCATCTCGACGGCCTGGGAGAATCCGCAGAAATCATCGGCGCGGTCAACACCATCGTCCGGCGGGGAGACAGGTTGATCGGCGAAAACACCGATGGCAAGGGTTTCGTCAAGGCGCTTCGCGATGTCATCGATCCGAAGGGCAAGAAGGTCGTGCTGTTCGGTGCCGGTGGGGCGGCACGCGCGGTCGGTGTCGAGGTGGCACTCGCCGGTGCGGCGCATATCACCATCGTCAACCGCAACCGGGAACGTGGTGAAACCGTCGCGCGGCTGATCGACGAAAAGACACCCGCCACCGCCGTCTTCGCCGCATGGGAGAACACCTTCGCCATTCCAGAGGAGACGGATATCGTCATTCACGCCACCTCGGTCGGCCTTTATCCCGATATAGACGGCTTGCCCGACATCGATCTGAAAACGCTGCGCCCTTCCATGGTCGTTGCCGACGGCATCCACAATCCGCCGCGCACGCGGCTGATCCGCGCCGCCGAAGCCGCGGGCTGCAAGACGGCCGATGGTCTCGGCATGCTGGTCAATCAGGGTGTCATCGGCATCAAATACTGGACCGGTGTCGATGTCGACGCCTATGTGATGCGGCAGGCCCTCATCGGTCTCGATCTCTGAGGGTATCAATAGACGAAGCGAACGTTCCTCCTGTCGAAGACGCGCTTCATCCACGATAGGCATTTGAACAGATGAAGGGAGAGGCGTAACGCCCCTCCCCTGCGAATATCAGGCAGCCTTGTCCCAGACCGGCGCGAGGCCGTCGGGCGATACGATGCGGCCACCCGGAACAGCCAGAGCATGGATGGCGGCCATTTCATCAGCAGAGAGTACGAAGTCGAAAATCGCGAAGTTCTCGGCAACGCGAGCCTCGCCGACCGTTTTGGACAGTGCGATGACGCCTTCCTGCTGAACAAGCCAGCGCAGAACCACCTGCGCGACCGACTTGCCGTGCCTTGCGCCGATGTCCTTGAGGACGGCGTCGTTGAAGACCTTGCCGTCGGCCATGCCATAATAGCCGGTGATCGACATGCCGGCCTTCTTCGCCGCGGCGATGACGACGTCCTGGTTGATGTAGGGATGGTATTCGATCTGGTTGGTGACGATCGGGGCCTTGGAGAGCTTGACCGATTCAGCCATCAATTCAGTGTTGAAGTTGGAAATGCCGATGTGGCGAACCTTGCCGGCTTCCTTCACCTCGTTCAGCGCGCCGATCTGCTCGGCAAGCGAAACCGTTTCATTCGGCCAGTGCAGCAGAAGCAGATCGACATAATCGGTCTTCAGCTTCTTCAGGCTCTCATCGACGGATTTGATGAAGGCGTCATGCCCGTAGTTCTCGACCCAGACCTTGGTGGTCAGGAAGATATCGCCGCGGGCGACGCCGGAATTGGCGATGGCTTCGCCGACTTCCGCTTCATTGCCATAAATCTGCGCGGTATCCACATGGCGGAAACCGGCCTTCAGCGCATGCGGAACGATCCTGAGAACATCGGGGCCGGGCATGCGGAAGGTGCCGAAGCCGAGGGCCGGAATGGTAGCGCCATTGGCGGTTACGTTGTGCATTGGTTTCTCCTTGGTTATTCCGCAGCGGTCTTCGCCGGGGAGGATTGGCGGTTGAGGACAGGCAGGACATCGCGCGACAATTCGTCGATCACCTCATCGAGCGGCCGCCGCGAAGGCCGCAGCAGAAGTGCGAGATGATCGACGCCGGCGTCTTCCAGCGCATTGAGATGGTCGATGAAGGCATTGCGCCCAATTCGCGCGCCAAAACGGCGCGGTGTCGGCTGCTCGTCCGGATCATCGGCGAGATCGAGATGAAAAGCGCTGACGAAAGCGCCTCGCTGCAGGCCGAGACCTTTACGGGTAGCGGTCCAATCACGCGCCTGGGCGGCGAGCCGCTCCAGCCCGTTGGGATAGACGAACCGCCCTTCCATATTGGCGGCGATCCAGTCCGGTGACTGTTGGCCCTGCCCGGCAATGATCATCGGAATCTGCGACTGCTGCGGCTTCGGCAGCAGATCGAGGCTCGGTTCGATCCGGCCGTCCCCGAGCGGCAGACCACCGGTCTTCCAGGCATCGCGCAGATAGGAGACGGCACCACGAAACGCTTCGCCGCGGCCCTCGAAATCGAGACCGAGCAGCGGATATTCCACCGGCCGGTCGCCGGAGGCGACGCCGAGGATCAGCCGGCCGCCGGAAAGCTGATCGACGGAGGCTGCGGCCTTTGTGACCATCATCGGATGGCGTAGCGGCAGGACAATGGCCGCCGTGCCGAGCGCCACGTTTTCGGTGATACCGGCGAGGTAGCCGAGATTGACGAAGGGATCATAGACCGAACCGGCATCGCCGAAATTATTCGGATCGAAGACCGGCACGTCGCGCATCCACACGGCGGCAAAACCGGAACGGTCGACCTGGCGGATGAGAGCGGGATAGCGGGTGAGATCGGGAACGCCGAAGGGACGGCCTTCCCGTGCGCGCTGTTCTTCCCGCTCCGGTGACCAGTCATTGTCGAGCGGCAGTTCGATGCCGAGCGTCAGGCCACCTGCGGGTTTGCGAATGAGGTCAAGCGCGGAAGAATGGCCTGTGTTTGAAGGGGACATCAGAATTCTCCGGAATAAATCGGGTGGGGTCGGCCCGGCGCATATACGCCGAGCCTTCAGGCATCAGGCGGCCTTCAGCACGGGGGCCGCACGGCGGTCGAGTGCGCCGCTCCAGATGGTCAGCAGCAGGGCGACGGCGACGAGGATGGCACCGACCCACGGGGTTGCTACGAGGCCCAGCGGCGATTCAACGACCAGACCGCCAAGCCATGCACCGATGGCAATGCCGAGGTTGAAGGCGGCGATGTTCAGCGCCGAGGCGACATCGACGGCACCCGGGCGGTGTTCCTTGGCAAGCTGCACGACATAAAGCTGCAGGCCCGGGACGTTGGCAAAGGACAGGAAGCCGAGTGCCACCAGCGTGATGAGGGTCAGGACCGGCGAGACGGCCGTGAAGGAAAAGACGAGCAACACGATGGCTTGCGCCAGGAAGAGGCCGATCAATGCCTTGACCGGGTTGTGGTTGGCGATCTTGCCACCGCCGATATTACCGGCTGCAATGGCGATACCGTAAAGCACAAGGATCAGGCTGACGCTGGATTCGGAGAAGCCGGTGACATCCTGAAGGATCGGCGCCAGGAAGGTGAAGGCGACGAAGGTGCCACCGTAACCGAGCGCCGTCATGGCGAAAACGATGAGCAGGCGGCCGGAACCGAGCACGCGGACCTGATCGAGAATGCTCGCCGGAGGGGCTTTTTTCAGCGTGTTCGGCAACAGGGCGGCAATGCCGGCAAGGGCGACGATGCCGAGAGCGGCCACGGCCCAGAAGGTCGCGCGCCAGCCGAAGACCTGGCCGATATAGGTGCCGAGCGGCACGCCGGTGACGATGGCGACGGTCAACCCCATGAACATCATGGCGATGGCGGAGGCGCGACGGTTTTCCGGCACGAGATCGGCGGCGATGGTGGAGCCAACCGAGAAGAAGACGCCGTGGGCGAAGGCCGCAAGGACGCGGGCGACGAGCAGAATCTCATAGCTCGGCGACAGGGCCGCGACGGTGTTGCCGACGATGAACAGGGCCATCAGGCCAAGCAGCAGCGGCTTTCTTTCAATCTTGCCGGTGAGCGCCGTCAGGATCGGCGCGCCGAAGGTGACGCCGAGCGCGTAGACGCTGACGATGAGGCCGGCAAGCGGCAGGGTGATGTGGAGGTCGTTCGCCACCGTGGGCAGAAGGCCGACAATGACGAATTCCGTTGTTCCGATCGCATAGGCCGCGATCGTCAAGGCGAAGATGGCTAGGGGCATGACAGGTTCCTCTCCGCTCACCGCCCGGGTGAGGGTTGCAGGGACAGCGTCGCTGTCGGTTGGAATTTCTGTGATGCAATATGGTCGAAGAGGGCTTGTGTGATAATCGACACTATTGGATAAATAGCTTTGAATTGAATTCACAGGACGGGCACATGGACAATCGCACCGGCGAAATGGAAGTGTTTGTAAGCGCTGCGGAATTGCAGAGTTTTTCGGCAGCGGGGCGTCGCCTGAAACTCTCGCCATCGGCCGTCAGTAAGCTTGTTACCCGCATCGAAGACCGGCTCGGAACCCGCCTGCTCGTCCGTTCCACCCGCATGATGACGCTGACGCCGGAAGGAGAGGTCTATCTGGCACGGGCCCGGAGAATTCTGGCCGATATCGCCGAGACGGAGCAGATCGTGGCGGCGGGCGGAAAACTGGTGCCGAGGGGATTGTTGCGGGTGAATGCTTCCGTTGGCTTCGGCGAACGGTATCTCCTCCCGCTCGTCCCGGCCTTTCTGGAACTCTATCCCGAAGTCCAGCTCGATATCTCGCTGACCGATGGCATCATTGGCCTGATCGAGGAGCGGACGGATATCGCCATCCGCTCCGGGGCTATGGATGACTCGTCCCTGAAAGCCAGGAAACTTCTCGACAGCCGGCGGGTCATCATCGCCTCTCCGGCTTACCTCGAACGGCATGGCATGCCGAAAATACCGGCCGATCTTTCAGCCCATAATTGCTTCAGTTTCAATTTCCGACGCAGCCTCAATGAATGGCCGTTCCGCAATCCGGGATCGACCGAAGTCTATCGGCTTCCGGTATCCGGCAACAGCTCCGTCAACAGCGGCATGATCATGCGCCGGCTCTGTCTTGCCGGCAGCGGTCTCGGCCGCGTGGGCCAGTTCCATGTCCAGCCCGATATCGATGCCGGGACGCTCGTGCCGGTGCTGGAGGACTACAATCCCGAAGACATCGAAGAAATCCATGCCGTCTTCGCCGGACATGAGCACCTTGCGACCCGCATCCGCGCATTCATAGACTTCCTCGCCGAACATGTCGGCAGGGACCGGGTATAGCGGTTGATGGAATTGCGCGTGCTATCAATGCCGTGGAAAGATGGCATTGATGAACGACTATATGTGGAGGGAGAAAGAATGCAGGTCAAAGCCGCGATATTGCGAGAGATGAATATCTCTCGCCCTTACGCCACCAGCAAACCGCTTGCGATCGAAGAAATCGAGCTTGCTCCGCCCGGGCCCGGCGAAGTCCTCGTCCGCATCCGCGCCGCGGGCCTGTGCCATTCCGATCTTTCCGTCATCAACGGTGACCGGCCCCGCCCGATGCCGATGGCGCTCGGGCATGAAGCGGCAGGCGTCGTCGAGGCGCTGGGAGAAGGCGTGCGCGATCTTGAGCGCGGCGATCATGTGGTCATGGTCTTCATGCCAAGTTGTGGCCATTGCCTGCCCTGCGCGGAAGGCAGGCCCGCTTTGTGCGAACCGGGCGCCGCCGCCAATGCCGCAGGCAGGCTGCTGGGTGGCGCCACCCGCCTGAACTATCATGGCCAGGCCGTCCATCATCACCTTGGTGTGTCGGCCTTCGCCGAATATGCCGTCGTGTCGCGCAATTCACTGGTCAGGATCGAGCGGGACCTGCCCTTTGTCGAGGCAGCACTTTTCGGCTGCGCGGTTCTGACGGGCGTCGGCGCCGTGGTGAATACAGCCAGGGTCAGGGCCGGCTCGACCGCCGTCGTCATCGGGCTTGGCGGTGTTGGCCTTGCCGCGGTTCTCGGTGCGCGGGCGGCAGGCGCCAGCAAGATCGTCGCCGTCGATCTTTCCGAGGAAAAGCTTGCGCTTGCCGGCGAACTTGGCGCGACCGCCGTCGTGAACGGGCGCGATGAGGATGCCGTGGAACAGGTTCGCGAGATCACCTCCGGCGGTGCCGACTATGCCTTCGAGATGGCCGGTTCCATTCGCGCCCTCGAAAACGCCTTCAGGATGACCCGGCGCGGCGGCACCACCGTTACCGCCGGCCTGCCGCCGCCGGGTGCGGCCCTGCCGGTCAATGTCGTCCAACTGGTCGGTGAGGAGCGGACGCTCAAGGGCAGCTATATCGGCACCTGCGTACCTCTGCGGGATATTCCGCGCTTCATCGCCCTCTATCGCGACGGCCGCTTGCCGGTGAACCGCCTTCTGAGTGGGAGGCTGAAACTCGAAGACATCAATGAAGGGTTCGACCGCCTGCACGACGGAAGCGCCGTTCGGCAAGTCGTCGAATTCTGAAACCGGCAACACAGCCCGCTCGCGATTATCTCTCCACGAGAAAGTCGATGAGCGCGCGTGTCGCGGCCGACAGGCGGCGGTGCGGGGCGAAGATCAGCGAAAAAGGCCGGGAGCGGCCCTGCGCATGGTCCAGCACCTCGACAAGACGCCCCTCTTTGACGCGGTCGCGAACGATGAAATCATAGGTCTGGCAGATACCAAGACCGCTTTCGGCCAGGGACACGACACCCAGCACATCGTCAAACACACGGATACGGCCGGGTGGCGTCCAGTCCAGATCGCGGCCCTCGACATGAAACAGCCACGGCGCGCAGCGCCCCGTGCTCGGCATCACGAAAGGCAGACACTGGTGTTTAGCCAGGTCTTCGACATGCAGGGGCATGCCCGCCCGTTCGAGATAGTGCGGGGCGGCGACAAGACGTAACGGCGCGTCCTCCAGTTTGCGCGCCACAAGCCCACTGTCGGGCAAGGGACCGAGGCGGATAGCCAGATCGTAACCTTCCGCCACCAGATCGACATTGCGATTGGTGATGCTCAATTCGATCTGGACTTCAGGATAGGCCTGCATGAAACGCTCCAGCATGGCAGGCAGCCGGTAATGGCCGTAGGTCGTCGGCACGCTGATGCGGACATGGCCGGCCAGCGAGGCTCCCGTCGCCCCCTGAATTGCCCGTTCCGCATCGTCGATCATCGAAAACGCCGCGCGTGCCTGTTCGAGATAGGCCCGGCCTTCATCCGTCAGATTGAGGCGCCGTGTGGTTCGACGCATCAGTTGCGCGCCAAGCCGGGCTTCCAGACGGGTAATCGCCCGGCTGAGAACCGATGCCGTCGTCGCAAGCGCAACGGCGGCTTCCGTCATCGAGCCTTTTTCGGCAACGGTGATGAATGCCTCCACATCGCCGAGATGATCAAACCGCCGCCCCATTTTGGCCCCTTGCGAATAAGTCAGCTTTCTGCGGCCAGCCTTATCCCCGATCATCGCGTCAATAAAGTGATTTCATCGCTTCAAGAACAAATGAATTCCCTGAAGGCGCATTTATCCGCTCCATCGGCTTCAATATGTTTACTTCATCAAAGGCCATCCAGCCTCATCCTCTGATGTCAGGAGCAATTCATGACAAGCGCAACTCAGCCTATCAAACCGGTTCTCTTCGTCCTTACCAACCATGGCGCCAAGGGCGAAACGGGTGAACCCACCGGCTTTTACCTCGGTGAGGTCACCCATCCTCTCGCCGTTCTCGATGCCGCCGGCATCCCGGTCGAATTCGCTTCCATCGATGGCGGCGAGCCGCCGGTCGATGGCCTCGACCTCAATGACCCGACCAATGCGCATTACTGGAACAGCGAAGGTTTCCGCCGCGCCATCCGCAACACCTCACGCCTTGCCGGTCTTGATCCGAAAAACTACGCGGCGATCTTTTTCGCCGGCGGACACGGCGCAATGTGGGACTTCCCGACAAGCCCAGCGGTCAACAGCCTCACCCGCGGCATTTATGAGGCGGGTGGCGTTGTCGCTGCGGTTTGCCACGGCCCTGCAGCCCTGGTGAATGTCACGCTCAGCAACGGCGCTCATCTCGTCGCCGGCAAGAATGTCGCCGCCTTCACCGATGACGAGGAACGGGCCGTCAAGCTGGACAAGACCGTTCCCTTCCTGCTGGCCAGCACGCTCACCGCGCGCGGTGCACATCATCATCCGGCCGCCGACTGGACGGCGAAGGTCGTTGTCGACGGAAGGCTGGTCACGGGCCAGAACCCGCAATCGGCGACCGGCGTCGGCGAAGCCTTGCGGGACCTCCTGACCGCCTGAACGGCGTCACCACACCACGAATAACATATCAGCGCTCCCCGCCCATGCGGGGCAGGGAGTGCCCATGTCTGGAGAAAAACATGAAACCCATCCGCACCTTCGCCCTCGCCCTTGCTCTTGGAACCGCCGCATTCAGCGCACAGGCAGCCAATGTCCTGGTCGTCCTGTCGGATTCAGACCGTCTCGATCTCAAGGACGGCAAGGTTTTCGAGACCGGCTTTTATCTCAACGAACTGATGCAGCCGGTAAAGGCGCTGCTGGACGCCGGCCACGACATTACTTTCGCCACACCGAAGGGAAGCGCCCCTGCTCTCGATAAATCCTCGGTGGACAAGATGCATTTTGATGGCGACGTTGCCGCCATGGAAGAAAGCAGTGCGCTGCTCGAAAAGCTCAACCTGACCTCGAAGGAAAAATCGCCAGTCGTCAGCCTCGCCCGCGTCGAGCAGATCGGTTACGACCATTTCGATGCCGTTTACGTCCCGGGCGGCCATGCCCCGATGCAGGATCTTCTGGTCAGCCCGGAACTGGGCAAGCTCCTGACCGACTTCCACACCAAGGGCAAGACAACCGCGCTCGCCTGCCACGGCCCGATCGCGCTGCTCTCTGCCCTTCCAGACGCCGAGGGCTTCACCACGAAGCTTGAGACAAGCGGTTCGGCGAAAGCCGACGGCTGGATCTATGCCGGCTATAAGATGACCGTCATCAGCAATGAGGAAGAGGGTATCGCCAAGGGCCTGCTGAATGGCGGCGAAATGAAATTCTACCCGCAGACGGCACTGGAAGCGGCCGGCGGCAATTTCAGCAGCAACCAGACGCCGTTCACGTCCCACATCGTGACCGACCGCGAACTGATTACCGGCCAGAACCCCGCTTCCGCCCCGGCGGTCGCCCAGGAGCTGCTGAAGCGCCTGAAATAAGCCTGCCCGTTCCGGCTCCATGCGATAACCAGCGCCGCTCCCGATCCGGAGCGGCGCCCCGATATCATTCATCCCGAAATTCAGCAGCCCGACAGGACAAAAATGACCAGCAGCATCAAAGTCATGGCCCGCGTCATGATAACGCCCGGCAGGGAAGGCGCATTCGAGAAATATGCGACGGAACTATCCCTCGCCACGGGGGCCGAAGAGGGATGCCTCTCCTATCGTCTCCATCGCAACCTCAACCAGAAGGGCGTTTACGTCTTCATCGAGGAGTGGGCGTCCCCTCAACTGTGGGAACGGCACATGTCCGGCGACGCCATCCGTCTTTTCAATACGCAACTGCCGCCGGGAACGATTGCCCACATCGAGATCCATCCACTCGAACAGATCGCCTGATGCGACATGGATACGGCTCTCATCGCAACGCCCCTCGCCCGGAGGCCGAGAGCCGAACCGGGCGCGGGCCTCGCGGATTTGCCCGATCCATCTCTCAAGAGCGACCCACCCCCTAAGCCCGGCTGCGCGCGGCGGACCAAAGCCGTGCCACCATGACGTAGAAGACAGGAACAAAAAACACGGCGAGAAGCGTTGCCGAGATCATCCCCCCGAAAAGCCCGGTTCCAATGGCATTCTGTGTCTCGGAGCTTGCGCCTTTGGCGATCACCAGCGGCACGATGCCGAGCGTAAAGGCGAGCGAGGTCATGACGATGGGACGCAGGCGTAACCGCGAGGCTTCGATGACCGCCTCGGCGACAGCCTGTCCGTCCTGCTGGCGTTTGCGGGCGAATTCAACGATCAACACCGCATTCTTGGCCGAAAGCCCGATCAGGGTGATCAGTCCGACCTTGAAGAAAACATCGTTTTCCAGCCCCCGCAGGTGAACGGCAAGGACGGCGCCGACAATGCCGAGCGGGACGACAAGCATGACCGACAACGGCACCGTCCAGCTTTCATACAATGCCGCCAGCACCAGAAAAACGATCAGGAACGAAAAGGCCATCAGCAACGGTGCCTGTGCTCCCGACTGACGCTCCTGGAGCGATTGCCCCGTCCATTCGAGCGCAAATCCTTTCGGAAGCTTCGAGACGAGACGTTCCATCTCCTCCATCGCCTTGCCGCTTGATACGCCGGGGGCCGCGGAGCCGGAAATGCTGGTGGAGGGATATCCATTGTAGCGTGTAAACTGCAGCGGAATTGTCGACCACTTCGGCGTAACGATTTCCGAGAGGCGAACCATCTTGCCGGCATCGTTTCTGACATGGAGGTTCAGTACGTCATCCACCTGCATGCGGCTTGCAGCCTCCGCCTGGACTATCACCTGCTGCAACCGGCCATCGCGAGGAAAATCATTGACATAGGTCGAGCCCACGGCACCGCCCAGCGTGTCGCTGATCGTCGCATAGGAAACACCGAGCGCACCGGCCTTCTGGCGGTCGATTTTCAACGCCACGCTGGGGCCGCTCGGGAGACCGTCGACGCGGACGTCTTTTAGAAACCTGCTCCCGGCAGCCAGTTGGGTAAGCTCGGTCGCAGCCGCGTTCAGTGCCTCCGCTCCGCGATTGGCGCGGTCCTGAAGGCGCAGGGCAAAGCCGGACGTGCTGCCCAATTCGTCGATGGCAGGCGGTTTCAGGCTGAATATCTGCCCTTCATCGGCTGCCGACATGGCCGTGGTCGCGGCGGCGACTTCTTCATCGACGCCGGTCTTGCGTGTGCCCCATTCCTTCAGCGTGGTAAAGGACATCGCCGTATTGGGCCCCGAGCCGGAAAAGCCGAACCCCATGATGGTCAGGTTGTTGTCGATGTCAGGGCGCGTTCTGACATGGTTTTCGAAGAGATCCACGACCGCACGCGTGCGCTCGGCGGTGGCGTCCGCCGGCAGGGTGAAGGATGTCATGAAGGATCCCTGATCCTCGTCCGGAACGAAGGCGGTGGCGAGCGTGCCGTATCCATAGGCCACTGCACCCACAATGGCCCCGTAAACCAGGGTGACACGTCCGGTTTTGCGGATGAGGATTGTCACCCAGCCGGCGTAACGCCCGGTCAGGCGATCGAAACCGCGATTGAACCAGCCAAAGAAGCCTTTGCGATGGTGGTGATCCTCTTTTACCGGCTTGAGCAGGGTCGCGCAAAGCGCAGGCGTGAGGCTGAGCGCCAGAAAGGCTGAAAACAGGATCGAAACCGCCATGGACACCGTGAACTGGCGATAGATCGCACCCACGGAGCCACTCGCCATGCCCATGGGAAGGAAGACGGCCGTCAGGACAAGGGTGATGCCGATCACCGCCCCGGTGATTTCCGTCATCGCCTTGCGGGTTGCCTCGCGCGGTGAAAGCCCTTCGGTCGCCATGAGGCGCTCGACGTTTTCGACGACCACGATGGCGTCGTCGACGATGATGCCGATGGCGAGCACCATGCCGAACATGGTCAATGCGTTGATTGAATAGCCGATCGCCAACATGACCGCGAAGGTTCCGAGAAGGGCGATGGGGGCGACGATCGCCGGAATGAGCGTGTATCGAATGTTCTGCAGGAACAACAGCATGATCAGGAATACGAGGCCCATGGCCTCCAGAAGCGTCTGGACGACCTTCTGGATTGAAACCTTCACGAAGGGTGCCGTGTCGTAAGAAATGGCATATTCCATTCCGGCGGGCATGGTGCTCGACAGTTCCGCCAGACGCTCCCTTACGCCGCTGGATGTGTTGACTGCATTCGCGCCCGGCGCAAGCTGGATTGCGGCGGCCGTTGCAGGCTTGCCGCCATCAAGAATGGAGAAGCTCGACGTCTGCGATCCGACCTCGATTTTTGCCACATCCCCCAGTGTCAGCTTCGACCCGTCGGGATTGGAGCGCAGAATGACCTCAGCAAACTCCTCCGGCGTCTGCAACTGGCCGGAGACGCTGAGCGGAACGCTGACCTTCTGGCCTGGAAGAGCCGGCGCCTCGCCAAGCCGGCCGGGCGTAACCTGAACATTCTGCGACTGGATGGCCTGCGTGACCTCCGCCATCGAAATGGAATAGGAAACGAGACGCGCAGGGTCCAGCCAGATGCGCATCGCCGCCTCGGAGCCGAAAGACTGGACACGGCCGACGCCCGTTACGCGCTTCAGTTCAGGCGCGATGTTACGGACGAGATAGTCGTCCAGCGCCAGCGCGTCGAGCGTACCGTCTGCGGACTTGAGAGAAACGATCATCAAGAAGCCGGCGGAAGCGGCTTCAACGCTCAGGCCGGCACGGCGCACCTGCTCGGGCAGCCGCGGCTCCACTGCCTTCAACCGGTTTTGAACATCGACCTGCGCAAGCTCCAGATCGGTGCCGGGCTTGAACGTGGCGGTGATCGTGGCGCTTCCAGAGCTGTCCGCCGATGAATCGAAGTAGAGAATGTTCTTCGCGCTCGACAGTTCCCGTTCGATCAGGCTCGTGACGCTGTCATTGATTGTCTGCGGCGTCGCCCCCGTATAGGTGGCGTAGATGGAAACGCTGGGCGGTGCGATGACGGGAAACCGCGAGACGGGAAGCTGCGGGATAGAAATCACGCCGGCGATCACGATAAGGATGGCTATGACCCAGGCGAAAACCGGCCTGTTGATGAAGAACTGCGGCATTGGTCATCCGCTCCTTAGCTTTTAATGTCATTGGTGAGAGGCTGGCTCCGGGATGTTTCCAGCCGCAGGCCCGGCTGGACGCGATCCTGCCCCAGCACGACGATTGTTTCCCCGCCGGAAAGCCCGCGCGTGACCATGTACCTGCCGTTCACCAGCGCTCCCACCTCTATGGTCCGGCGGTTACCGGTCTGGTCGGCGTCCACCACGACGATCTGCGGCCGCCCGGACGGATCACGGATGACGGCTTCCTGCGGCACCATCAGCGCGTCGGCATAGATCGCGCGCGGAACCATCGCCCGGATGTACATCCCCGGCAGCAATTGTTTCTGAGGGTTGGGAACCAGAATACGGATACCGAGGCTGCCGGTGGCGACATCGACGGATGTATCGGCAAACAGCACCTTTCCGGCATACGGGTAGGGATTGCCGGCAATGGTCAGGATTTTGACCGGCAAGCCTTCCGGGTCCGCAATGCCGGATTCGGACGCCATGTCATGGAGCAGTTCCAGGCTCATGGCCGATTGACGCACATCCACATACACCTGATCGATCTGGTAAATGACGGCGAGCGGCGAAGTTGCCGCGGACGAGACCAACCCGCCCTCGCTCATGAAGGACTGACCGATCACGCCTTCGATGGGGCTGCGGATCGTCGCATAGGACAATTCGAGTTTCCGCCTGGCCAGATTGGCCTTGGCTTCCGCAACGCTTGCCTTTGCCTGGGCCAGTGCCGCCGTGGCGTTGTTGAATGATTCCGCGCTCGCGATTTTCTGCGATGAAAGCAATCCGGCGCGATCGAATTTTACCTGTGCGTTCAAGAACTCGGCTTCCGTGCGGGCCAGCACGGCCGCCGCGGCATCCGCATCGGCTGAAAACGGGGCCGGGTCGATCTGGAAAAGGGATGTATCCGCCGCGACGAAGCTTCCTTCCTTGAAAAGCTTCTTCTGAATGATGCCGCCGACCTGGGCACGGATTTCCGCAGTGCGATAGGCGGAAACGCGCCCAGGCAGTTCGTCATAGACGGTTACGCTTTCAGGCTGGACCGACATGACGCTGACGCGCGCCGGCTGCGCCTGTTCGGCGTCGGTTCCTTCGCGGCCGGATTGGTCTTCGCTGCAGGCGGACAGCAAGAAGGCCGAAAACAGCAGCGCGCCGAGTGTCACAGGGCGCGGGAGGCATCGCATAGGCATTGTTCATCCATTTAAAAAACAGGCTTCGGGTGCCTACCGTTAAGGCCTCTGGATGTGGCTTATGTGGACGCCGTGTTGCGGTTCTGTGGAGGCGCGCGGTCGGCGCTCGACTGCGGATGCGTTCGATGGCATTGATGGGTCAAGGAGCTTAAAGATCATGGCAGCATTGGTTTTGATCGCCGAGGATGACGTTCAAATTGCCGAAATCCTTCAGGCCTATCTGATCAGGGAAGGATTTCGAACCGTTCACGCCCGTGACGGCAAGGTGGCGCTGGACCTGCATCGGTCCCTGAAGCCGGATATCGTCCTGGCGGATGTGACGATGCCGCGCCTCGATGGTTGGGAAGTCCTCGCGGAGATTCAAAGGCGCGGGCATACACCGGTCATCATGATCACCGCTCTCGATCAGGATGTCGACCGGCTGCAGGCATTGCGGATCGGTGCGGACGACTACATCGTGAAACCATTCAATCCGATCGAGGTCGTGGCCCGCGCCAAGGCGGTGTTGCGGCGGGCGGGCCTCAGCCAGGCCGGACCGATGATACGGGTCGGAGATCTGACACTGGATCTCGACAGCTATCAGGCGCGTATCGAAAAGGATGGCGTTGCGACCCCGCTTTCCCTGACCCTGACCGAGTTCAGGCTGCTTGCGCATCTTGCCAGAACACCCAGCAAGGCGTTTACGCGCGGCGAACTGGTCGATGCCTGCCTTCCGGGTTCCGACGCGCTCGACCGTACCGTGGACAGCCACCTCAGCAAGTTGCGCAAGAAACTCGAACAATCGGGCGGTGAAGGCATGCTCGTCAGCATACGCGGCATCGGTTACCGGCTCGCGGTCGAGCCATGATGCTGAAGGGCCTCAGCCGACAGATCCTGCTTGCAATGTCTGCGATGACCGTCATCGCCGGTCTCGTCGTATTCTTCGGCACCTATATCGCCTTCAGCATCATATTCTATTTCTATCCCTGGTCGGAATCGACGGACAATTGGTTGACGGGCGTCGATTTCATCATCCTGTCGGTGCTGATCTTCATCGCCCTCATCGTCGCGGCAATCGCATCGGTAAGGCTGGCCCGGCGCATTCTGGAGCCGCTGGAATCCCTTGCTTCAAGCGCCAGGCGCATCAAGGATGGCGATCTGTCCGCGCGCGCGTCTCCCGGAGATCACTCGCTTGGAGAGACCGCACATCTCGTCGGAGACTTCAACGCCATGGCGCAACGCCTTCAGGACATGGCGGCCGATATGCAGCTATGGAATGCTACCATCGCCCACGAATTGCGCACGCCGCTGACGATTTTGAAAGGCCGTCTGCAAGGCATTATCGATGGCGTGTTCGATCCTGACGAAACGTCGTTGCAGGCGCTCGTTCTGCAGGTGGATTCGCTTGCCAGACTTGTGGAGGATCTGAGAACCGTAACGCTCGCCGATAGCGGTCGCCTCGACCTCCAGATCGAGCCGGTGCGGCTCGGGGAAGAGATAAGCAAGCTGGCGATGGTCATGGAGCCTTCGCTGAAGAGTGAAGGTTTCGAACTCCGGCTCAACCTTTGCGATGTGACGGTGCGTGTCGATGCAATGCGCATCCGCCAGGCGCTTCTGGCACTTGTGACCAATGCCCGCCGTTATGCGGTGCGAGGCGCGATCGACATAACGCTTTCCGTCGAGAATGATGTGGCCATCATTCGCGTCATTGATGAGGGCCCCGGACTTGGGAGCGATATCGCCCCATGGGCTTTCGAACCCTTTCAGAGGGGAACGCAATCCGGTTTGCAGGGAGGAAACGGATTGGGCCTTTCCGTCGTCCGTGCAATCGTCCAGGCACATGACGGAAAGATCCGGTATGCGCCTTCGGAAAAGGCAGGCGCCATGTTCGAGATATCGCTCGGGCAGCCGATCCCGTGACAGCCAGGGAAGACGGCACCGAACCGCAGCCTTCCTTCGCCTCCATATATCCTCCACATTCCCTCCATCAAAATGCAAAGCCGGGCCGGTAAGAGCGAAAGGTGGAACAGATCATCGCCCGCCCGCAGATGGGTGGTCGCGATATCCGCAATCCGGCAAATATGCGTAATTACTGGTGAAAAAAATGACGGTCTCCCTCGACCCGAATGGTGTCCCCTCTCCCGCACAGTTGCAGAAGCGAAGATGGCTGATCCTTTTTGCGGTCATGCTCGCTTTCCTGCCCGTTGTTCTCGACATGACGATCCTCCATATCGCCGTGCCGTCGCTGACCCTGGCCTTGCAGGCATCGACAACGGAGGTGCTTTGGATCATCGATATCTATTCCCTGCTCATGGCCGGCCTGCTCGTGCCCATGGGAACGCTTGCCGATCGTATCGGCCACCGCAAACTGCTGCTGTGCGGCCTCGCGATCTTCGGAATGGCCTCGATCGTGGCGGCTTTTTCGGTGACGCCCGAAATGTTGATCGGCGGACGGATTCTGCTCGCCTTCGGTGCTGCGATGATCATGCCCTGCGTTCTCGGTATCATCCGGCGTACATTCGAGGACCCGGGCGAACGGGCCATGGCGCTGGGGCTTTGGGGAACGGTCGGAGCGGCGGGCGCCGCCGTCGGTCCGCTCGTGGGCGGTGCTCTGCTGGAGCATTTCTGGTGGGGTTCCGTTTTCCTGATCAACGTGCCGGTATTGCTTCTGATCTTTCCGATCATCGCCTTTGCCCTGCCGCGAAAAGAGCATCACGCTCCGGGTCGATGGCAGATCGGCCAGGCCATGTTGCTGATTGTCGGCATTATCGGATTGGTCTTTGCCGCAAAATCCGGATTCGGCGGCAAGGAGCCGCTCTGGGTCATTGTTCTTGCCCTGGCTGTCGGGGCCGCGTCTCTCCTTTTGTTCGTCAGAAGTCAGCGTGCAGTCGCGGAACCCATGCTCGATATGTCCCTGTTTTCACGGCCCGCCATCGTGACGGGCGTCGGCATGGCGATCGTGACCGCCGGGGCGCTTGCCGGTGTGGAACTGACGCTCGCGCAGGAACTCCAGTTCGTCCTTGGCAAATCCCCGCTTGACGCAGGTCTTTTCATGCTGCCGATCATGGTTGCGGCCGCCGCTGGCGGTCCGGTCGCCGGCTTTCTGTCAAATCGTTTCGGCCTCAGGGCAGTGGCGACGCTGTCCCTTTCGACCGCGGCCATTTCCCTTGTGGCGCTGGCGCAGTCCGATTTCCATCGGCCCGGCGTCCTCGTTCCGGTTTTGCTGGCAGTGCTGGGGTTGGCCTTGAGCATTGGCCTCACCGCCTCATCGATCGCCATCATGGGAGCGGTGGAGGCGGAAAAAGCTGCCGCGGCGGGCTCACTGGAAGCCACTGGCTATGAACTCGGTGCGGGCCTCGGCATCACCTTTTTCGGCGTGGCATTGTCGGCAATCTATGCCGGCGCGATGACTGCGCCCCCCGGCATTCCGGCCGAGCTTGTGGAAGCGGCAAGCCGGTCGATCGGAGATACCTATGTATTGGCCGGCAAGCTTCCCGACGATCTTGCCGCGTCGCTGGTGGCCGCCGGCAAGGACGCGTTTTCCAGGGCGCATGCCCTGCTTTTGACGGCGGCGGGCGCACTGATCGCCATTCTTTCGGCGGCAGTTTTCTTCGCCCTGAGGAATGCAAGGGCAAGCCATTGAGCCTCCCAGCCACAATTGACCCAAGTCTATCCAATCAGGATGGACGTTCATTACGGAGAATATTCGGATGTCAGATGTCACAATAAAGGGTTCTTCGGTGAGATATCCCTTGCCGATCCGCTGTCTGCACTGGGTAAGGGCCGCGCTAGTGATCGGCCTCATCGCCTCCGGCTGGTATATGACGCGCCTGCCGGAGAGCGACATGGCGACCGCCTCGTTTTTCTATCCCAACCACAAGCAGTTCGGCGTTCTGGTCTGGTTGCTTGCGCTCGTTCACCTTGCACTTCGCTGGCGCTACAGCAAAATCCTGCCCTCGACCCCGCCGGTTCTGGCGCCCTGGGAGAAAACTCTCTCACATGTGGTGCACCGGCTTCTGATCCTTTTGACCCTTCTCGTTCCGCTCCTCGGATACTCGCTTTCCAGCAGCTTCTCGCAGAGCGATGGTGTCCCCTTCTTCGTCATATCGCATCTGCCGGAACTGCTTCCCAAGAACGACAGCGCCTTCGTGGTTTTCCAGACGCTTCATCGATATGGCGCCTATAGCCTCCTGGTCCTGATCGCCCTTCATGTGCTGGGTTCGCTGAAGCACAGGCTGATGGACAAACATGGACCGACCGATGTCATCCCCCGGATGTTTTGACCTCGACCAACGATGCCTGGGATACAGGCCTTTTCGCGCGCTTGTTTCCTGTCATCTCACACGAGTGCCCATTCGTGACCGGGATGCAGGAGATCAAGGCAATCCCTCAACCACCGGCGCTCCGATGGGGATAGTTTCGGGTGGGCATTCATGAAGTCTTCCTCATCCTTCGGGCGCCTGTGCTTCGCCTTGAACAGGAGCACGGCGGAGGGATTGAGGTAAGGGATACCATCTGCCGTCAACGACACCATCTCGATACGGGGCCCGGTAATTGCCGGGTCTCTTTTATAGACCCACATGTCATTCGTTCCGGGTTCGATCATCATGTCGGCGCGCCAGCACCCGGCAATGCGATCGAAACACCATATCTGGAAGATCTCCATCGCCGGTTCCCGATCCGCCGGCAGCAGTTCCAGCACGCCGTCATTGACGGTGTAGAATTCCATATCCTTCAGTTCATGCCGGAAAACGCCCAGATCCTCACGCAGGATCGTGAATTCCAGATCCTCATGTTCGCGCATTTTCCTCCCGTGCCACAGATCTAGAGCCCAGCCGCCAACGACGCACCAGGGTCTCGATACGCCGCTCAGCCGCCGGGACAGCTCAGCAGGGCTCCAGGGCTCCCACGCATTCTCATCCGGTACGATCGGGTAACGGTCCATGTCTGTACGGGCTCTCTTGTCTGATTGTCGTGCTGGTGGTTTTGCGTTTCGATGGCGTCACGCCAGCCGCCTCAGCAGCCCCGCAAGCGTGGTCAACGCCCCGGTCAGGTCATCGAATGCGGGGCCGCCGAGGCAAAGCCGGATGCCGCTTGCCTGATCCTGCCTATCCACCATCATGGTGTCCGGAGGGGTCAACCTTATGCCGTTCGCTGCGGCGATGGATGTGAAGTGATTGGCGGCCTCGCGTTCCATCGGTAACCAGACATTGTATGCATCGGGGTGCGAGACAAGTTCGCTCGCACCCAGCAGGGAAACCGCAAGGCTGGAGCGTCGCCGCGCCTCATGGCGCAGATCGCGCTGGATCGACGAGATGATACCCGTGGTCAGCCAGTCCTCGACCACCGCGCAGGAGAGCGCCGAGGGAGCCATGGGCACATCCTGCAACAGGCGCTCCGCTGCTTCCTTCCGTCCCGCCGGCAGCGCCAGCACGCCAATCTGCAAACCGGGGCCGAGCGACTTGGACAATCCATTCACATGAAACGAAATATCGGGAGCCAATGCCGCCAATGGGTAAAAATCCGGATCGGATGCCGCATAAACACCGTCCTCGATGATCGAGACGCCCGCCCGGCGACAAATATCCACAATGGCCTGCCGCCGCGCCGTGCCCATCGTCGCGGTTGTCGGGTTGTGCAATGTCGGCGTCAGATAGATCGCCCTGCCGCCGTGCGGTTCCACGCCCTTGAGCGCTTCGGCAAGCGCGTCGGGCACCATTCCCTCGGCATCGATCTCCACACCCTGCACCCGGCACCCTTTGCGCCGAAGAAGTGCGAGCGCGCCGGGATAGGTGATCCGCTCGGTCAGCAGCAGGCCATCCGGGCCACAGGCAAGATCGAAGGCCAATGCCAGCGCCTGGCGGGCGCCGCTCGTCAGCACCAGATGCGATGGATCAACGGGCAGACCCAACGTTTCGAGCCAGCGGGCCAGCACGCGCCGATGTTCCACATGCCCGGCGGGCGGAGCGTAGAGATTAAAATGGTCCGCATCGATCCTGCGCGCGATGCCGGTCAGCGTTTTCGCCAGAATGTGGGCGTTGAGCGTGGCCGGCGGCGCGTTGGACGAGAGGTCGACCTGCCGGTCGTTATGGGCTTCCTGAAGCGCCACGAATGTTCCCCGCCCCTTGACGCTGCGCGTCAGGCCGCGCCGTTCAAGCACGGCATAGGCCTTCGTCACCGTGCCGAGGCCCACGCCCAGTTTCCATGCGAGGTCGCGATGGGCGGGCAGACGGTCGCCGCCCGCCAGCCGCCCTTCGATAATGTCATCGGCAAGCGCAAACACCAGCCGTTCGGCGGCATTCGCCTCGATGTTTGCGAGGTGCGGGGTCCAGGGAGATTGCAGCAGCAAGGTCGCGGCCTCTTTAAAAGTGTCACGTTACACTATTTCAATAAACAGCAAGTGTAACATGAGCTATGAGGAAGCCAAATGAAATCCACATTTTACAGCGCCTGCCGGCCACCACCGCTCGCGTATTGAGGTTTGAATGTTCAGCCATGTAACCGTTGGAACGCGTGATCTTCAGCGGGCGGGACGTTTCTATGATGCCCTGCTTGCGCCGCTTGGCCTGATACGCCGGGCCATCACCCCCGATGGCGGGCCTGCGGCCCTTTGCTGGGTGACAGCACACGCCCCATTGCCGCGTTTTTACGTCTATCATCCCTTCAATGGCGAAGCGGCAACGGCCGGTAATGGCGGCATGGTCGCCTTTCTGGCACCGTCGAAAGAAGCGGTGAGCGAGGCCCATGCCGGCGGTCTGGCTCACGGAGGAACGGACGAAGGCGGCCCCGGTCCGCGCCCGCACTATGGCGACGGCTATTTCGGCGCCTATCTGCGTGATCCCGATGGCAACAAGGTCCATATCGT
The DNA here is from genome assembly GCA_017744915.1 of Agrobacterium tumefaciens. GTDB lineage: Bacteria > Pseudomonadota > Alphaproteobacteria > Rhizobiales > Rhizobiaceae > Agrobacterium > Agrobacterium tumefaciens_I. Next base: position 248,374 of record JAGIAH010000002.1, on the reverse strand, counting down.
CCATCGCGGCGATCTCCCGCACTAATGCGGAAAACGTCTGATTTCCGGAGAAAGCCCGAATGTTCGCCAGCCAGCTCGCCCTCGTCTACGGCACCTATCTCATTGCCACCGCCAGCCCGGGGCCAAGCAACATGGCAATCATGGCAACGGCGATGCGTGACGGGCGCCTGCCGGCCCTTGCTTTGGCAGCAGGCGTCATCACCGGTTCACTGTTCTGGGCGATCCTGACGGCGACCGGCCTGTCCGCCGTGCTCACCGCCTATGCCCAGGCGCTTTTCGTCATCAAGATCGTTGGTGGGGCATATTTGCTGTATCTGGCCTTCCGTGCCGGCAGATCAGCCCTCAAACCGGTCTCCGATTTTGCAGGGACGATCACGGAGCGCGCGGTGCCGCGCTATCGATCGCTCTATCGGCAGGGGCTTTTCATGCATATCGGCAACCCCAAGGCCATTCTGTCGTGGATAGCCATCATGTCGCTCGGGTTTCGCACGGACGCGCCTGCCGGCATGCTACCGGCAATCATCGGCGGCTGCGCCATTCTCGGCGTCACCGTGTTCGGTGGTTATGCCTTGCTTTTCTCGACCTCCTCGATGATCGCACTTTATACCAGATTACGGCGCTGGATCGAATCCGTGCTCTCTGCGGTCTTTGCGGTTGCGGGTCTCAAACTGCTTGTCTGGTAGAGCTGAAGGCCCACCCTCCGTCCGCGACCGCCCGTTGATCCGAACTGAAAGAACGATGTCATGACTTTTGCTATCCATATGATCGATGTGTTCGGCGCCGGGCCGCTTTCCGGCAATCCGCTGGCCGTCGTCACGGGCGCCGACAACCTGACGACCGATGAAATGCAGCGGCTAACGCGGTGGTTCAACCTGTCTGAAACCACATTTCTCTTGCCGCCCACCGATCCCAAGGCCGACTACCGGGTCCGAATATTTTCGCTCGACCGGGAAATGCCCTTTGCCGGGCACCCCACGCTGGGCAGTTGCCACGCCTGGCTGTCTGCCAACGGTTCACCCAAAAACGAAACGGGCATCATTCAGGAATGCGGTGCCGGGCTGGTTCCGATCCGGCGCGCGCATGGGCGGTTTTCCTTTGCCGCCCCGCCGCTTATCCGTTCCGGTGCGCCGACGCCGGCTGAGCTGGAAGAGGCACGGCAACTATTACGGATCGAGGCTCATGACGTCCTTGATGCCGCCTGGATCGATAATGGTCCCGGATGGCTGGGGATCAGGCTGGCATCGGCCGAAAAGGTACTTTCCATTGATCCGGTTCGCAGCTGGCCCGGGCGCATTGATGTCGGTGTGGTTGGGCCGCACGCGGAAGGCGGCGAGGCTGCCTTTGAGGTTCGCGCCTTCTTCAGCGATCATCTGGGCGCCATCGCCGAAGATCCCGTTACCGGAAGCCTCAATGCCTCGCTGGCGCAATGGCTGTTTGCCACGGGCATGGTCGCGGCAGATTATGTCGCCGCTCAGGGGACGCGTCTCGGCCGGCACGGTCGCGTTTACCTGAGCCGCGATGAGACCGGCGTAATATGGGTGGGTGGTGAAACACGCACACATGTCGAAGGCCGATTGCTCGGCCTTTGAAAGACAGATGAAAACGAGGTGACTTGATGAATGACAGTGTTTACCGCCCAATTGCCGAACGCGTGTTGGCGGATGATTGGGGCCGGCTGACCAAGTATGAATATGAACTCCGGCTGCGGGACGGAAGCTGGCAGAAGCAGACCCGGGAGGCCTATGACCGCGGCAACGGCGCGACATGCCTGCTCTACAATCCGGCAAACGGCCATGTCCTTTTGACCCGCCAGTTCCGATTGCCGGTTCTCTTGAATGGCGGTCTGGAATCGCTGATCGAGACACCGGCAGGGCTGCTCGAAGGCGCAGAACCGGCGACGCGAATGCGTGCGGAACTGATGGAGGAGACCGGTTACGAGGTTTCCGAACTCACACACCTGTTCGATATCTATATGAGCCCCGGCTCGGTCACCGAATATCTCGCCTTTTTCCACGGCGAATATGCCGACACACACAAAGTGGGCGCAGGCGGCGGTTCCGCTGACGAGGGAGAAGATATCGATGTGCTCGAAATCCCCCTGCCGGAGGCGATGCGGATGATCGATCGTGGCGACATTCGCGATGCCAAGACGATCATTCTGCTCCAGCATCTTGCCATCCGGCTTTTACAGGAAAAGCACGGATCGCTCTGATCCCGGTCCACGGACATTGGCGGTTCGGGACAGGCATGGATCATGTTCCCATGGCCGCCCCGCAAAACCGTTTCCGGCCCGGCGCAGGCAGCGCCGGACCGACCCGATCGTTGCTTTGAAGTTGCAAACCACCAAGGAGTTCCAGCATGTCTTCCGCCTCGCTCAGCCCAACCCACGCGCACGCCGCATCGGCGGCAGATACCCTGAAAATGCTGGTTCGCTACAAGGCCTGGGCGAATGGGCTGACCTTCGGCAGCGTGATGGAGCTGCCGGATGGCGAGGCTCTTCGGCAGCGGCCGACCCGGTTCGGAAACATGGTACATACATTGAACCATGTTTATGTGGTGGACGATATTTTCAGGCACCACCTGCAGGGAAAGAAACACGGTTACACCGCGCGCAATACCGAGCATACACCGGCAATCGGCGATTTGTGGGACGCGGTGCAGGACATGGACCGCTGGTATATCGATCTTGTCGACACATGGTCGGACGAAGACCTCGCCAAAGCCGTTCATTTCGAATTTGTTGGCGGAGGCGAAGGCGTCATGACCCGCGAGCAAATCGTGCTGCACGTCGTCAATCATGCCACCTATCACCGTGGTTTTGTCGGCGACATGATGTATCAGGTGCCTTTCACGCCACCGTCAAACGATCTTCCCGTATTCATCAGGGATCATTTTCGCGGCACCCTGTGAGTGCTCGGGATAGAGGTCAGTAACACCGGCGATCAGTTTTCGCGAGCGCATCGGCTGAATGGAGATACGGAATGCCTGTTTTGGAAATGAAGCTCGATCCAAACGAAGATGACCGCAACGCAATCCTCAACCCCCTGCTCGCCTTTAATGATTCGAAGGCGGGAGAGGATGGCTACAAGCCGCTTGCAATTTTACTGCGCGATGATGAGGGCAGAATCCAGGGTGGCCTGTGGGCGAAATGCTATTATGAATGGCTGTTCGTCGAGTTGCTGTTCGTGCCTGAAGCCATGAGGGGCCAGCAACTGGGGGCGAAGCTTCTGGCGCAGGCGGAGCAATGGGCGAAGGACGAAAACTGCATCGGGATTTGGCTCGACACATTCAGCTTTCAGGCTCCAGGTTTCTATGAAAAGCAAGGATACTCCGTGTTCGGCAAGCTGGAGCGATATCCCCCTGATAAGCATGCGAGAATATTTCTGCGAAAGTTGCTTTGATCGTCGACGCAAGATCCGCTTGGGCCTCTTCCCGTTCGCAGCTATCACCGGGAGTCGTGGCTGGTACTCGTTTCACCATTCTTGCGATCATCTGGCGAAAAGATTGGCGGCCATGTAGTCAACAAACGCCCTGACCTTTGGAGAAAGATATCGATTGGTCGGCCAGAGTACGCAGAAAGTTCCCGTATCGGCCACGTAGTCGTCCAGGAGCGAAACCAGTTTCCCCTTAGCGATTTCGGATGCCACGGCGAATGAAGGAAGACAGGTGATCCCGAATGATCGCTCCGCGAGGTAGATCAATGGCTCCAGCGTGCTGGCAACTGTTGCGACCGGCAGATCGATCCTGATCTCGCATCCGTCGCGAACCAGCGGCCACGGTTCAAACTTTCCGGAATTCGCGAAACGGTGATGGAGGCAGCGGTGCCCGGCGAGATCCTCGGGAACCGCCGGCCAGCCATGCGCTTCGAGATAGCCGGGTGCCGCCACGATCCTGTGTTTGAAGGTGCCGAGCTTGCGGCTCATCAGCCGTGTATCCCTGATATCGCCGGTCCGGATGACGGCGTCGAACCCTTCCTCGATGACATCCACCAGGCGATCGGTGAAATCCAGGTCGAGATTGATGTCTGGATAGGTATTCATGAAGGCCGATATTGTCGGCATCAGGAGCATGCCCGCCAGGGGAAGGCTGACGCGCAGCTGCCCGCGTGGAGCGGCCTGCGATCGCGATAGCTGCGCTTGAACGGTCTCATATTCCGACTGGATGCGTCTGCATGTATCGAGGAAGAAACCGCCATCCTCCGTCAGGGTCATGCTGCGCGTCGAGCGATTGAACAATCGCACGCCCAGCTCATCTTCCAGACGGGCGATGGCCTTGCCGACGGCCGATCCGGAGATGCCGAGACGATGTCCGGCCGCCACGAAGCTTCCCGCTTCCGCGACCTGAATGAATATGCCGAGTGTTCCGAGCTTGTCCATGATCCGCGATTAAGGAATTTTCTTCCTGTATGTTGAGAATAGCAGCCCGTTTATCCGCTATTTTCCTTCCGATATCCAGATGCGGCCGCGGCGAAATTGGCCCCGGTTTCACAAATGGAGATATTTATGGAAACGACACCTCTTGCAGCTTTTACGGGCTCTCCCGCCCCCACGACCTTCGTTGTCAACGTCATTCACGCTCACCCCGGAAAACAGGAAGAAGCCTTCGCCATCATTCAGGATGTCGTGCACTACGTCGCTGAACGGAAAGAAGGGTTCCTCTGGAGCAGCCTTGCGAAAAGCACGGATGGGCAGACGGTCGTCAACGTCGAGGCCATTCAGGGAACCGGCAATGTCGATGAGTTCTTTTCCGATCCGGTATTCGTTGAAAAATTCCGCAAGCTGGACACGGTTTCGAAAAGCGAATTCCACACCTACACGGTTGGCGATCTGGTTCTCCCCAAACCCGGCAAAGCGTGACCGGCATCGCATCCGGTTCTCGAAAAATGCGTCGGGTCGCAAGCTGTTCAGGGGGAAGTTCCCCCTGTCACGGGCCCGCGCAGGCTGCTGACGGGATGGCGTTCCCGACATTCCTCACGACAGATCATGAAGAGCCTTGTGGAGTGGAGGTCCTATATGAAATTCCGAAAACGTCACCTCCAGGCCCTCACGCTCGGGTGTGCAGCACATGGGACCAACCTGATAGAACTGAGCTTCCGGAAACGGGCAAAGTTTGAGAAGAGGCCACCGGATGCCGTCTCCAGAGGTCTGGAGGCGCAGGACACCATCGGCAACCGTGACGCGGAGATAAAGATCGCGCGGGTCCCCGGAATAGGCGGTTGTAGACCAGTCGGAGCGATCCACGGTCAGGACACTGCCTATGCAGGCAGCGCCATCCGATAGCTCAATGCCTGCCTTGATCCAACGGGATCCGTCGATCCGGACCATGATCCCCGCCTGATCGTATAATTCCTCATAATTGCCCTGAACACGCAGCGAAGCGGTGAAATCGCCCTGCCACTGCCTTCCGAAGAAATGCCCGCTATCACGCGTAAAACCGTAATAGGTCTCCCGCCAGAAATCGGAGTTCTTGTCGGTAGTTAGCTGCAGGACCCCGTCGCTGAGCGACCATTGCTGCGGCTCATTGTGCCAAACACACTTCTCGAACATAGGGTCCCCTTACGGATAAAATGTAACTGCAAGCCTGACCGCGTTCGCAACACGGAAGCAATGGAGTTGTACGTAAAGGGAGGCTGGCTGACCAGCGGGCACTGCGCTTGTGATCCAGTAATGGCGGCTGACAGATGCCGGAAATTCATCACGCCCACCATCAAGCCGCCGGGGCTTCAGACACGTCCACCTGTCATGAAAAACGGACGCTGTGGTTCAACACACCGTCCGCACTGTCGCGATGGGTCATTCGACCCCATCGTGCCTTTGTCTTTAGTGACCGCTTTGGGTGGCCGGTACCGGCGTATTGAGCAGCTGCTGTTCCCAGAGATAGGCGATGCCGCTGCCGGCAAAGTGCTGGATGAGGATCTCGGTCAGCTGCTCGACATGTCCGGTGCGGGCCCAATCGCGTTGCCATTCGCCAGCGAGCGCCATTACTGTCATCGGGTTCGCGCCAGCCGCGATCATCCGCTGGATGGCGACTTCGTGAGACTCCTTCGAAATCCCACCCGATGCGTCGGTAATCACGGTCACGTCCCAGCCTTCGCCGGCGGCCTGGATCACAGGCATCGCCACGCAGACCTCGGTCCACAGGCCGGCGATGATGAGTTGCTTGCGGCCGGTCGCCTTGACGACGTTCACCACATTCTCGTCCTGCCAGGTGTTCACCCAGGTGCGATCGATGACCTCCTGGCCCGGAAATACGTCGGTGATCTGCTTGAAGAGAAGACCGCCGCGCGCCGCGATGACACTGGTCAGAATGGTCGGAACATCGAAGGCTTTTGCCAGCTTCGCCAGCGCGGTCGTGCTGTTGACCACCGCTTGCGGATCGTGGCTGTTCAGGTTCGCCAGCTGGTAAGGCTGGTGGTCGATCAGAACAAGGACGGAATCTTCGGGACGGAGAAGGGAATCAAGGCCGTTACGAAAGGTCATGGTTTCATCCTGTGTTGGCGATTTATTGAAAGCGCATTTGCTCAAGAGGCATGCGCCCTTCGAGACGCTGCCGCAGAACGAACTTGTCATTCCTGTTTATGCTGCGGTAGTCCCTGTCTATGCTAAGCTGTGTCGCAGAATGAGGAACACCGAGTGGATATCGAAGATCTCCGGACATTCGTCGAAGTCGCTGATGCAGGTGGTGTCACCTCCGCCGCGCTGCGACTGGGCGTCTCCAAGTCGATGGTCAGCCGCCGGCTCGTGCGGCTTGAAGCGGAGCTTGGGGTGCAGCTTCTGGCGCGATCCACCCGCGGCGCTTCTCTGACAGAGGCTGGCGCAACATTCCGGGACTATGCGGCAAGGATTTCGGCCGAAATCGATGTGGCGAGGGAGACAATCCTGCCGGCCGGTGAACTCCGTGGACGCCTGCGGATTGCCGCGCCTCTTTCCTTTGGCCCGACGCATTTCGCATCAGTGATCGCGCAAATGGCGCTCCGGCATCCTCAACTCCAGATCCAGACCTGTTACAGCGATCGTTTCGTCGACCTCATCGCGGAAGGATATGATTGTGCGATCAGGGTCGGCATTCTTCATGACTCGAACCTGGTCGCAAGACGCGTCGGTCCCCTCCACGGGACCTTCGTTGCAAGCCCGGACTATATCAAGGTCCATGGTTCTCCGGAGACCCCGGAGGAACTCGTCGCCCATCAGGCTCTCATGCAGGGAACGGAAGTCTGGCAGGTGATGGATGGGGACAAGGTGATAACCGTTCGCCCGCAGGGACGTTTCAAGGCCGACAACGGTGCCGCTCTCGCTGTCGCCGCAGCAGCCGGCCTGGGTATCGCCGTGCTCCCTGTCGATCTCATAAGGGATCATCTGGGCTCGGGCGTGCTGGTTCCGGTCATGAAACGTTTTCCACCGCCGCCTGCGGGAATATATGTCGTCAGACCGCCCGGGCAGCATCCTGCGCGAAAAATCCGGGTGCTGACCGAAATGCTGATCGAGTGCTTCGACCATGGCCCGGCTTTGCCGAAGACAGCCAACCCGTAATATCGCACGCTTCCCGGCGACACCCATCATTGCGCAGCCTCATGCGCGGCCCCGATGGTTGATCCCTCGAAATCAGGGCGCCACCACAACGCGCCGGCGGGTTGGATGTCTCCCCATACGCATGCGTTTTCGATGCCCCCGCTGCCGACCGCCAAAGCATTCTGATGTCGATACCGGCGAGCTGACGAGCCGTTTCGGTTGGGGATATCTCTTCGGTGAAAAATTTCCATTGATTAAATACCAACTAGTCTGTATTTAATTACCTAAGGGAGATTTAACGTGGCACGGAAGCAGAACCCATCAACCAAACCGAGCTTGCTGGAGGCGGCCTTCGCCGTCATTCGGACCAAGGGCTATGCCGCAGCCACAATCGATGATGTCTGCGCGAAAGCCGTCCTGTCCAAGGGCGCATTTTTTCACCATTTCTCCAGCAAGGAGGAGATGGCCGTCGCGGCGGCGGATCATTGGTCGCATGTTACCGGCGCGGTGTTTGAAACCGCAGCTTACCATGATGCACCTGACCCGCTGGAGCGCCTGCTGAACTATGTCGCTTTCCGCAAACAATTGATCCAGGGCGAGCTGCCGGATTTTACCTGCTTCGTCGGCACGATGGCGCAGGAGGTCTATGAAACCAGCGATGCGATCCGCAAGGCATGCTGGGACAGCATTTCGAGTCACGCCGGCACGCTGGTTGCCGATATCGAGGCCGCCATGGATCAATATGGCGTCGCAAGGACATTTACCGCCGAAAGCCTTTCCCTGCACATCCAGGCCGTCATCCAGGGCGCTTTCATTCTGGCAAAGGCGAGCGGCGACCCACAGCAGGCCGTCGGAAGCCTCGACCACCTTCACCGCTATATCCGGCTACTCTTCAGCCCGGAGACTGATCGACCACGTTGAATGACAATGCATCAACAGGAGGAGAAACCATGCCTAGCACCATTCGCCTACACCGCGTCTTCGCCGCCAAACCCGAGAAGCTTTATCGCGCCTTCGTCGAACCGGACGCAATTTCAAGCTGGCTCCCGCCATTCGGGTTTACCTGCACCGTTCATGAACTGAACGCAAAAGTCGGCGGAAACCACCGGATGTCCTTTCGGAATTTCACGACCGGCGACAGCCATTCCTTCGGCGGCACCTATCTTGAACTCGTGCCGGGAGAACGTCTTGTCTATACGGACCGGTTCGATGATCCCAACCTGCCCGGCGAGATGAAAGTCACCGTCAGCCTGAAGGCCGTTGCATCCGGCACCGAGGTAAACATCGAGCAGCAGGGCGTGCCGGACATCATTCCCGCCGACGCCTGCTATCTGGGCTGGCAGGAGTCCCTGCGCAAACTTGCAAAGCTCGTGGAGCCGCAAATCAACCAGTAAGCAGGTGGCGAGGGTCTAAACCGCGCGTACATGTCCGTGAAGGCTCCGGGTACGCAGACTCGTCTTTCGTACCCGGAGCCTTTCCGCGCTGGCGGGCGCGGCGAGTATCTATTCTCTTCAGTGGCAATGAATGCAGGCTGAATGTCATCTGCATGCCGATTGGCGAATGACCTAACGGACGACCGGCTCGCCATGATAGCGCCGCTTTGATGGCCTGGAGACACCAAAGCCCACCTCCATCATCAGTCGTGGCGTGGTTTTGGCAGGTGTCCCCATATGAAAGCCGAAGGGGTCTTCAACGAAGCCGGTTCCCGCCTTGCCGGTCAATTCGACAACGTTCTCGGACCCGTAATATTCCAGCACTTCCTCTGCGGGATGGCCCACGAGAAGTGTGAGCTGATGCTTCAGCCGCCGGCGATTGTGGCTGCCTCGGACATAGATGTGAGGGCCGGCATCGCTATCGACATCCGAGAGGTAGAAGAAGAATTTCAGCATACGCCAGTCATCGAGATCGAAATGATATTTAAAGGAGGCGCGGCTCAAATCCTCTTCCGATGCTGATTTTGTTGGAAAGCTCCACCAGGTTCGTGTCGTGATCAGCTTGGCTTCACCACCGAGATAGTGTCTGGCAATATCGAGAAGCAGCGGATCTCTTTGAACCGCCAGCGCGGCATCACATTGCATCACCCTCTCGAAATGATGCCCGCTCAGGATCGTCCGCCCGAAACGCTGCTCGGCCTCCGCATGCTCTCCGGCAAGCAATTCGAGCTTCCGTTCGAAATTGCCGAAACAGGGCGTTTCACAGCCGAACCTGAAAAGCTCCTGCTGGATATCCTTTGGCAGCGGCAAACCGGTAAAAATTCCGGTACGCCGCAACTCGTCCGCGACGACTTCGGGCTTGAGGTTCCCGAACATCGAGGGCGCTGTTTCCACGGAACGAGGCACGCGGCGGGCGGTCAGCCAGTGTGCTTTGCGAAAGGGCATCGTGCGGGCGAGCATGAACATTGGCAGCCAGGCCGGATTTTCCCGCAGGTCGGTCAGGTAGGTTGGTATGCGAGCCGCCATGCGCTGAAATTTGCCGCCACGGCGGGCGACGGTTTCCAGATCGGAAGTGGATGACATCCAGGATCCTCGTAGATGTTGACACGAACTGCCACCCTCCCAAGAGACGGGTCAACTTAGTCACCTGCATATGATGTTGCAAAGCAGCAAAAATAGTGGATGACAACAGGTAGCTCTGCCATCCGCGCAATCCGGCATTTCCCTGTTTTCACGATCATCAGGCGATGCGGATCAAGCAAAACCTCGCTCGCGGCACCGGGCGAAACCGCCCGACGCCGGTCGTCCAGGGTTATTTGCAGAGCCTCGGCTCAAAGCCGCGCACCGCCTGTCGCGTCGATCATCTGTCCCGTAGTCCAGCGGGCATCCGTCGATGCGAGGAATGTGATGACGTCCGCAATATCGTCGGCATGGCCGAGACGGGAAAATACAGACAGGGCTTCCGCACCCGCGCGGGCTTCCGGCGCCGCCAGCCATCCGGCGTTCATGTCGGTCTCAGTCACCCCCGGCAGTACCGCGTTGACCGTAATGCCGCGCCGTCCGAATTCCGGGGCAAGCGCCAGCGTCAAAGTCTCAAGCGCACCCTTGGATGCCGCATAGGCTGGATGCGTCGGCGCCGCGATGCGGGTGAAACCGGTCGAGACATTGATGATACGGCCGCCATCGCGGATATGGTCAGCCGCAGCCTGAATAAGAAAGAAGGGCGCCTTGAAATTGATCGTCATCAACTCGTCGAACGCCGCTTCGGTCGTCTCTTTCAACGGCGTAGCCGGCGCGATACCCGCGTTGTTGACCAGAATATCCAGCGACGGCGAGCCCGTGAAGGCAACCGCAGACTCCCTGAATTGCTCCCAAAGGCTGTCTGTCGCCACCTTCCTCTGGCGAAGATCGGCATTGACGGCGACTGCCTTCGAGCCGAGGGACTCGATCTCGCGGACCGTTGCCTGTGCCGCCTCCGCATTCGCAGCGTAGTGAACGCCGATAAGGGCTGCCCCCTCCTTCGCAAATGCCAGGGCGGCGGCGCGGCCGATACCACGTGAACTTCCCGTTATCAGGGCTACTTTGTTCGATAGTCGTTGAGACATGGATCACTCCGTTGCGATTTAACTAGTGATCGATATAATAAGAGGCACTCATGATCTGTCAATATTTTTATAGCGATCGATACAATAATGTCTGAAACGATGCGAAAACGCGGCAGGCCGCGCCGGCTCGACAGGGATGCGGGGCTTGATATCGCAGCCCGGCTGTTCTGGGAGCGTGGCTACGAGGGAACCTCGATAGCGGATCTTACCCATGCGATGGGGATCACGCCGCCGTCTCTTTATGCGACCTTCGGTTCGAAGGAGGAATTGTTCCGCCTGGCGCTTGATCACAGCATTGCGCAGCAAAGCCAGCGCCGCTCCGAAATATTGCAGGCACCGATACCGGCCCACGAGGCGCTCGCCGCCTATCTATATGACATTGCTGAAGGAGACACGCAGCCCGACAAGCCGCGCGGATGCATCGTTTCGACCGCAGTTCTCCAGCATTCTGAAGAAAACGCCTCCGTTGCCCGCACAACGGCCGCGTTGCGCGAGGCGTCGATGCAGATTCTCAAGGCACGGTTCGATCGCGCCGTCAGCGAAGGCGAACTTTCGGAACAAACCGACACGGACACGCTTGCACGTTTTTATGGCGCCATCATTCAGGGCATGTCCGCGCAGGCCTGCGATGGTGCATGTACGGTGAGATTGAAGGCCTTGATCGACGTCGCGCTAACGGCCTGGCCCGGGAACCGCTCCAGTTCAGTGAAGCACGACGCCGCTGACCGCCAAGACTGAAGCCCGCCGGCGGCATGTCGCGTACCGGCGCCCAGTCGGCCGCCGGCGGGGCTCAGGCCCATGCGGCCGAGCCCGCCCTTCATATTCAGATGTCGACAACCAGCCCCTTGGCCTTCAGCACCGGTTCCAGATTGCTGACCTCGATTACCGATTTGCCCTGTTTATAGGCCTCTATGAAACCAGCCTCGGCATCTTCGCGGGCCTGCGACAGCCGTGCGGCTTCCTGCGCTTCCGCGCGACGGACCACGACCAGACCATCGGCATCACCAACGACAATATCGCCCGGATTGATGATTTCGCCGCCAACGATAATGCTGTCATTGACTGCCGCAATGGTTTCCTTGACGGTTCCCTTGATGCAGACGCTGAGGGAAAACACCGGGAAACCGAGGTCTCGCAATTGCAGCGTATCGCGCACGCCCGTGTCCGTCACCAAACCGCCGATACCTTTTGCGAGGCAGGCATTAGCCAGAACATCACCGAACGAACCCGCTTCCTCATATTCGCCGGCTGAAACGACAATGATATCGCCGGGCTTGGCGTAGTTGATCGCAAGCTGCAGCATGATGTTGTCACGCGGCGCGCATCTGACGGTGAAAGCGGGACCACACAGCTTCATCCGGTAATCGACTGGCTTGAGACGGGAGGACAAAGCGCCCCTTCGACCCTGCGCCTCATGGATGGTGGCGGGCGAAAACTTCGAAAGCGCTTCGATGTCCGCCTTGCTTGGCCGTTCTGCTATATCTTTGATGTGGATCATAAAACCTCCCACGGTAAGGCTGGCGGCGGGAACGTCCCGCCGCTTGCATTTGAGTTCAGGTGAATATTGAAATCGCTGCTGCGGGCCGAGCCGGCAGATCAGGGGATCGGGTCGAACTTCAGCTCGGAAAGCGGGACGACCTTGTCGGTGCGGGTCATCTTGTATTCCGTATCGGGGCCGAGCCACTTGTTCCAGATCGTGTTGATCTCGCCATCGGCATCGAGCTTGCGGAGAATTTCATTGATCTTGGCGGTCAGGGCCGGGTTGTCCTTCGCCATGCCGATGCCGATCGGCTGATAGAGCATCGGCTCTTCGATCATCCGCATGGGCTTGCCCTTGGTCTTGGATTCATTGACGAATTTTGTGGTCGTCATGGTGTTGGCCACCATGCCGCGCGCCTTGCCCTGCTGAACGGCGAGATAGGCAGACGCCGTATCCTGGAAGGTCAACGGCTCCGACTTGTTGAGCTTGATCGACATTTCCGAGGTCGAGCCCTTGGTCGAAGCGACACGCTGGCCTTCATAATCGGCCTTTTTCTTGCCGGCATCGTCAACCGGAACGATCAGCATTTCCTTGGCGAGATAATAGGGATCGCTGAACTGGATCTGCTCGGCGCGGCTTTGTGTATAGGCTAGATTGGCAACGGTGATATCGACGCGGCCGAGCTTCACTTCGGGAACGCGGGCCTCGACAGATACGGGCTTGATCTCCGCCTTGACCCCAAGTTCCTTCGCGATGGCCTTGCAGAGATCGACATCAAAACCGGCCATCTCGCGGGTTTTCGGATCCGGTGCGGCGAAGGGAACGACATCCGCGAAGGTCGCGCAGCGCAGCGTCTTGTTCGCCGTGATGGTATCGAGTTGATCCGCTGCGGCGGGCGAAGCGGCAGCCGTTCCCAAAACTGCGGCGGTAAGTGTAAGGCATTTCCAGTTCATTACTGTTCTCCTTTTATATTATTGGCTGTTATCAGTGACGCAGATCGGCGAGAAACCGCTGCGCGCGCGGATGGCGGGGTGTTTTGAAGAATTCTTCCGGTGTCGCTCTTTCGAGTATTTCTCCGGCGTCGATGAACCAGATGCGGTCCGCAACTTCACGCGCGAAGCCCATTTCGTGGGTAACGCAGAGCATGGTCATGCCTTCCGCCGCCAGGCCCTTCATCACGGCCAGCACTTCGCCGACCATTTCCGGATCGAGCGCGCTTGTGGGTTCATCGAACAGCATGACGGGCGGCTCCATGGCAAGCGCACGGGCAATCGCCACACGCTGCTGTTGCCCGCCGGACAATTGACCGGGATAAGCGCCAGCCTTGTCGGCGAGACCGACACGCTCAAGCAGAGCGAGTGCCTTTTGCCGTGCGATATCCGGCGAGACGCCCTTTACGCGGATTGGCGAAATCGTGACGTTTTCGACAACGGAAAGATGCGGAAACAGATTGAAGTTCTGGAACACGAAACCGATGCGGCTGCGCAGAAGGTTCAACTCCCTGGTGCGCGTGGCGGCGTGAATGTCCTGCCCATCAAGCGTGATCGAACCGCTGTTGATTTCCTCCAGGCGATTGACGGTACGGATCAGGGTCGACTTGCCAGAGCCGGAAGGGCCGCAGATGACGACCACCTCACCGCGCGCCACTTCGGCGTCGATATTCTTGAGGACCTGATAGTCGCCATAACTCTTGCAGACATTCGATATGCGGATCGTCTGCTGGGGCGTCGATGATGCGGTCGTGGTCATGGCTGCTCCGTTAAGATTTTGGCCTGCGTCAAGGACGGCTGATGCGGGCGGCCCGCCACGCCGGCACGGCGGCGGGCGATGCGGCGTTCGACGGCATTTGCGAGATAGGTCAGGCTCCAGCAGAGGGCGTAATAGACCACCGCAAGAATGAGAAATACCTGGAAGGGCTGCGTCAGAAGCTGGTTGTTCACCTGGCTCGCTGCAAAGGTGAGATCAGGCACGTTGATGACATAACCGAGCGTCGTGTCCTTGATCGTCGCCACGAAGGTCGAGATCATGCTCGGGATCATGTTGTAGAGCGCCTGCGGCAGGATGATGAAGCGCATCGCACTGCCGTAGCTGTGGCCAAGCGCTTTTGCCGCATCCATCTGCCCGACACCGAGGGCGACGATACCGGCCCTTACCACTTCACTCAGGAATGCGCCCTGATAGACGACAAGCGTTGCCAGCATGATGGCGAAACTGGGCACGTCGGCACCGGTCCAGAGCGGAATGAGGAAATAGGTCCACAGGATGAGCATCAGCAACGGCACGCCGCGCGTGACATAGACCAGTGCCGTCACCGGCCAGCGCAGGACGCGCCATGTCGACAAACGCGCCAGCGCCATGAGGATGCTCACCGGAAAAGCGAGCGCGATGGCGAGCGCCGAGAGAATGAGCGTATTCACGAGCCCGCCGAGAGGGCCATTCGGATATTGGCCGATCAGCAGCAGCAGCCAGTAATCGTGAATGATGGTAACGATATCCCCGATCATGCGCGCGCCCTCCAGGCCGGATCAAGGCGCATGGACAGATAGGCACCGCCCCCCATGATCAACAGCGAGAAGAAGAGATAGAGAACCGTGCCGACGAGATAGATTTCGAAGGTCTGGAAACTCAGATTTTCGATTTCCTTGACCGCATGGGTCAATTCAGACGCGCCGATGACAAGCGCCAGACTGCTGTTCTTGAACAGGGAGACACTGTGATTGATGAGCGGAGGCAGCGCATTGCGCACACCCTGCGGCATGATGATGAAACGCATAGCCGAGAGATAGCTGTGCCCCAGCGCCTTTGCCGCTTCCATCTGCCCCGGACTGACCGAGCGCAGACCGGAACGCAGATCCTCGCTGAAATAAGCCGCCTGACACAGGCCGAGACCCACCACGGCGAAGATCGCTTCAGCATTATGGTCCGTCAGCCAGCCTGTCAGGCCGGAAGGCAGCAAGGTGAATATACCGAAGTACCACAACATCAACTGCACCAGTGTCGGCACGTTGCGGTGATAGGAAACATAGGCCGCGACAAGCCGATCCCCGAAGCGGGAAGGCGAAAAGCGGATGCAGAGCAGGATGAGCGCAAGCGACATGGCAAGCGACCACGAACCTATGAAGATGATGAAGGTCATCTCGATGCCGTGCACCAGCATCGCGATATATTCCTGATTGCTCAGGATAGCCGAAAGGTCAAAGCCGCTCACGGCTTTTGCTCCTTCTTTTCGCCGTTCTCGGCTGCCGCCTGGGGCTTGGCAGTTTGAAGGCCGCCCATGACCTGCAATGTCGGGGTAATTTCCATATGGCCGATATTGACCGCGACCGGCGCAGCAATGGCAAAACCGATCGCATCGGCAATGTCTTCCGCCTTTGGCAATTCGAAACCGTCGATGAAGCGCTCGCGCACGCTCGGATCATTGCCGTGGACGTGGTTGAAGATATCCGTCGCCACGCGGCCGGGGCAGATTTCCGTCACGCGCACGCGCTTGCCGAATGCGTCGATCCGCAGCTGGTTCGAGAGCATGGCAACGCCAGCCTTCACGGCGTGATAGGTGGAATTGCCGCCGAAATTATAATTCCCGGCGATGGATGAGATATTGATGACGTGGCCACGATCGCGCTCAACCATGCCCGGAACGATCAGCCGGCAGATATGAAGGACGGCGCGTAGATTGACGTCGACCAGAAGATCAATGTCGGCTTCATCCGCCTCGAGAAACTTCTTCGGGCGATCGACGCCGGCATTGTTGACCAGAATATCAAACGGCACCCGGCTTGCGAGATCGGCAATCGCAGCACGATCCGTCACGTCGATGACATGCGCGATACAGCCGGTCCGCTCGGCGAGTTTCTTCAATGCATCGGCACTGCGGGCGATGGCATGGACTTCAATGTTTTCGCGGCGCAGCCGCTCGACGACTGCGGCACCGATACCGGATGATGCGCCAGTGACCAAAGCGGTCTTGTAATCGGAAAATGGCATTCTGATCCCCTTTTCGTTGCCAGAGAGATTAGCGAAGCTTTATTTGCTTGCCTAAGACCGATTACTTTTGGAGTAATAAGCAACTTTTATGGAGCCCGAAGCGCCATGGTTTCCGGGCAAAAAGCCTAAGGAAATCCGCTTCGCAGAGGTTTGCGGACAATTCCGGTTCCCGGTTCGCATTGCAAAACGGGGGCGACCTTGTAGATTTGCCGCAGCACAACCGAAATCGTCATCATCGCAATGGATATCAGACGTCTCAAATCCTTCATCGTCATCGTGGATAGCGGCAGCATCACGCGTGCGGCCGATATTCTGCACCTTGCCCAGCCGGCGCTGAGCCAGCAGCTGGCCGCGCTCGAAGAGCATTTCGGTCAGAAACTGCTGATTCGCAGCCAGCAGGGCGTGACGATGACGGATGCGGGACATGCGGTTTACCGCCATGCGCAAATCATTCTGCGGCAGATGGAACAGGCGCAGGTCGATGCGGCGGCGGCCGGCAATTCGCTTGCCGGGCGTGTTTCGGTCGGGCTGGTGCCTTTCAGCAGCGCCGCCACGCTCTCCGTCGAGCTTCTGGCGGAGACGCGAAAACGGCATCCGGGCATTTTGATCCACCTGACGGAAAGTGTCGGACAGACCTACAGCCAGATGATCATGAACGGCCGCCTGGAAATGGCGTTGATTCACGGCGTCGGCCCGATCAAGGGCGTGCGCTTCGAGCCTGTCCTCAGTGAAGAATTTTATCTTGTCGCCCACCGCGATTTCGCAATCGAAGCGGATATGAAACCTGTGCCCATCGGTGCACTGGACGGGCTGCCGATGCTGCTGCCGCCGAGCTACAATTTCGTGCGCCGCGCGGTGGACACCGCATTTACGCGCAGCCGGATCAATCTCAAGGTCGTTGCGGAAGTCGAGATCGTCAGGACACTGGCCCGTGCCGTCGCAAGCGGCCTTGGCGCCACCATCATGCCAAAGGCGATAGCCGACCGTATCGTCTCGGAAACAAGCGAACCACTCGTCTGCCGGCTTCTGTCGCCGCGCATAGAAGAGACATTGTCCCTCTGCACATCCGATCAGAACTCCCTGTCCGAGCCGGCTTTTGCCGTGAAGGACATTCTTGTGGAACTGACCGAGAAGCTGAAACTGTAAACATCTCCCGGTCTCGTCACACCGGACCGGGAGATATGTTGCATCAATCAGCGCATGTCCTGACAAAACTGGGCGATACGCGCGCATCCTTCGCGCAGCATCTCCGTGCTGGTGGCATAGGAAAGGCGGAAATAGGGGCTCATGCCATAGGCGGCACCCTGCACGGTGGCGACGTGATGCTCATCCACCAGCGCCATGACAAAATCGACATCGCTTTCTATCTTGCGTCCGCCCTTGGTGGTTTTGCCAATGAGGCCGGAAATATTCGGATAGATGTAGAAGGCGCCCTCCGGCTTGTGGCAACGCAGGCCGTCGATCTCACCCAACTGGCCAAGAACGAAGTCGCGCCGTTCGCGATAGATGGCGGCTCTTTCCGCCAGCAGATCCTGGGGGCCATCCAGTGCGGCAATGGCTGCGGCCTGTGTGACGGTGGTGATGCCGCCGCCATTCTGGCCGTTGACATTGCTGATGGCGGCAATGAGTTCCTTCGAGCCACTGGCGCAATAACCAAGGCGCCAGCCCGTCATGGCATAGGCTTTGGACACACCGTTCATGGTCAGCACGCGGTCGTAAAGCCGCGGCTCCACATCGGCGATCGTGCCGAATTCGAAGCCGTCATAAACGAGATGCTCGTAAATATCGTCGGTCAATATCCACACATGGGGATGACGCAGCATGACCTCGGCAATCGCCGCCATCTCTTTCCGCGAGCAGGCCGCACCGGTCGGATTGCTGGGGAAATTCAGGAAAAGCCATTTGGTACGCGGCGTGATCGCCGCCTCGAGATCTTCCGCACGCAACTTGAAACCGGCCTGCTCGAAGCAGGGCACAGGCACCGGAACGCCACCGGCAAATTTGACGATATCGGCATAGCTGACCCATGAGGGCGCGGGGATGACCACCTCGTCACCCGGATTGCAGGTGGCCAACATGGCATTAAAGATCACCTGCTTGCCGCCGGCGGAGACGACGATCTGGCTGGCATCATAGGTCAGGTTGTTGTCGCGCTTGAATTTCCGGCTGATAGCAGCCTTCATCGCCACCGTTCCATCCATCGGCGGATATTTCGTTTCACCGTTCAGCGCCGCGGCATGCGCGGCTTCGATGGCATGGGCGGGGGTTGGAAAATCCGGCTCGCCGGAGGAAAGGCTCACGACCTTGATCCCCTTCGCGGCCAGTTCCCTGGCACGCTGGGTCATGGCGGCGGAAGCGGAGATGGAAACATTTTTCAGGCGATCGGCGGTGGAAGGCATCTGGGTAATCTTTCGATGAGATGGAAACAACAGACAGCGACCCGGTCAGGCCGCAAGTTCGGCCGCAGGCGCAAGAGTGGCGCCGGAAGCCTCGATTTCACTGCGGATGATGCGTGCAAGCTCCAGAGAACCGGGCGTATCGCTGTGGACGAGGATCGAGCGTGCAGGCATGGCGATGATCGTGCCATCGATGGCCTCGACCTGACCATCCGTCAGGAACCGTCGAACCCGCGCACGCACCGACGCCTCGTCCTTGACCAATGCGCCGGGCAATTCCCGCGCCACGAGCTTGCCTTCGGCATCATAGGCACGATCCGCCAGAAACAGTGCCAGCGTCTTGAGGCCGGCGCGTTTCGCCGCCCTTTCGATTTCACTTTCGGGCGTAACGAACACCACGAGCCGCGGATCGACGGTAGCAATGGCGTTCATCATCAGATCGGCCAGCGCGGGATCGCGATTGACCATATTGCCCATAGCCGCATGAAAGCTGAAATGGCCGACCTTCATGCCCTCGGCCCCGGCAATCGCCATCAGTGCGCCGAGCTGGTAGAGCATCTGCTGGCGCAGCTCGTCGGGCTGGAACGGTATTTCCCGTCGTCCGAAACCGGCGCGGTCCGGCAACCCCGGATGGGCGCCGATGCCGACACCATTGGCTTTCGCCAGACGCACCATGCGGACCATCGTGTCAGGATCGCCGCCGTGAAAACCACAGGCAATGTTGGCGGATGACACGATCTTCATCATCGCCTCGTCATCGCACAACCGGTAAGGACCGAAACCCTCGCCCATATCGGAATTCAGATCGATCTTCATCACATTCTCCTTCGATCCGTTCACCTGCCGTCAGGCCATTGCCTTCAGCGCCCGCTTGACCATCCGTGATGTCTGCCGAACATCCTCGACATAGGCGGCAACCACCTGTTCGACGGCTCGCGCTTCCGCATGGGTGGAGCGCACGAATTGCAACCGGCTACCGATCCGCGCCTGACCAAGCCGCCACAGATCGCATTCGATCACGCCGGCAACCTTCGGATATCCACCCGCCGTGTTGGCGTCACTCATCTGAATGATCGGTTCTCCCCCCGGCGGCACCTGAACCACACCCGGAACGACCCCGTGGGAGCGCATTTCAATTGTCTCCGTCGGCTTGATCGGCTCCCCGGACAAGCGATAGCCGGTGCGGTCGCTGCGGGATGAAATGCGCCATGTCTGGTTCCAGAAAGCCTCGCCATCGGACGCAAAAAGCCCATGTTCGCCAGCCGGTATCGCACGGACCTGCAAGACGCCCTCTTCTGCCTGCGCGAACACGTCACGCAGGGCAACAGCAGGTTCGATAACGGCAATACCACTTGCGGGCAGCGGCAGCGCATCCGGGACCACACCGATCTTCAGCCTGTCGCCGTTGACAAGAGGCCGCCCGGCATTGCCGCCAAACCCGCCGCGCAGCGCCGTGCTCCGCGACCCCATCAGCACCGGTACATCCACACCGCCTGCGAGAGAAATATAGGCGCGGGCAAGGCGCGGCGGCTGTCTCAGTTCCAGAACCTGACCTTCGGCCGCCACATGGGTGCACCATGGAAGCAACTCCCTGCCATCCAGCAACACCTGGCCATCTGCCCCCGTGACCGCGAAGGCCGCACGGGCTTCAAACCGCATTTTGAACGGAAAGGTCTGGACCTCGACAACGGCGGCATCGTCGGCATTGCCGAGAAGGATATTACCGATTTTGACGGCGAGCGGGTCCATGGCTCCACCGGCAGAGACGCCGATGTCGCGATAACCCGGACGTCCGAGATCCTGCACCGTGTTGAAGGGGCCTGCTTCGATGATTTCGATCATAGCTCGATCCTCGCCGGCACGAACCGCACGATATCGCCGGGCGCCATCAGCGCAGGCACCGAAGATGCCGGGTCGAACATCTGCAAATCGGCATGGCCGAGGGAATTCCAGCCATTCGGACCCGTCAGCATCGCCACGCCGGTCTGCATACCGCCAATGGTCACACAGCCCTTTTCCATCCGGATGGATGGCACCGTTTTTCTGGGCATGTAAATCCGGGGATCGAGACCGTGCAGATAACCGAAACCGGGGGCGCTGCCCAATGCGAAGACACGATAGGTCGCCTCATGATGCAGGCGCACCACCTCGCGGTCGCTCAGCCCGGAAAAATCGCAGATGGCAGCAAGATCGGTCGCGTATTCCCCACCATAATGCACCGGGATTTCGATGGTTTTGCCGGCCAGATCCACGCTCCGGGCGCTGTTCCACGCATCCAGCAGCCGCCCCACGACACTGTCGGGGTCATCGGGCGTTTCCTTGAAGATCGTCAGAAGATTGGTCATGCCGGGGATGATTTCCGCAACATCCGGCCAGTTGCCGATCGTCTGCGACAAGGCCCAGATCCAGCGCTGTGCGGGCAGATCGAATTCGCCGGGCGCTTCGAGCAGGAAGGAGCGGGAGCCGATGAAGGAAATACGTGCCTCTCCCTTGGCGAGGGGCAGGATGTCATGCAGCGGCGCAAGAATATTCGGCGTGGCAATCATGATTGAGGCTCGATTTCGAACAGGGGATCGCCAAAACCGACCAGCGCATCCGGCTCCGCA
The DNA here is from genome assembly GCA_017744915.1 of Agrobacterium tumefaciens. Lineage (GTDB taxonomy): Bacteria > Pseudomonadota > Alphaproteobacteria > Rhizobiales > Rhizobiaceae > Agrobacterium > Agrobacterium tumefaciens_I. Next base: position 226,862 of record JAGIAH010000002.1, on the reverse strand, counting down.
AGCCGCCTCTTCACGACGCCGGAACGGCCGGAGGATACGGGAAGCAGAACCGAGCCGATGCGGATGAAGCCGAGAATATCGGCGCTGGTAACAGCGCGCGGGAGATGACCGGTCTCGGCCAATGCCGAAGGATGAGAGGAACAGAAACGGCCCGCCATCGGTGCCTTGACAATCACCGTCGCCGCGGTTTCAGCGGTTGGGGTTTTCACCACCGAAGCGGCCCGTGCACTGTTGCCCGTGGAAACGACGAGGCGCAAATGACCCTTGGGCGTTGAGATTTCAATTCCGTCCACACCCGCCGCCGTCAGGGCTTCGGTCAGGGCCGCGATGGTGGCGGTATCGGCGAGGTCGAGCGTAGTCATGCCACCCTCCGTTGCTTGAGCCATGTCTCCAGATAATGAATGTCCGTTTCGCCCCGCGCAAAGGCATCGTCATCGAAGAGAGCGCGCAGGAACGGCAGATTGGTCGAAATGCCATCAATCGACGTCTCGGCAAGTGCCCCGCGCATCTTCGCCATAGCCTCGCTGCGGGTTGGCGCGTGGACGATCAGCTTGGCGATCAGGGAATCGTAATAGGGAGAAACCCGGTAGCCTTCATGGATATGGGTATCGACACGAATACCCTGCCCCTGGGGCAAGGAAAGGCCCGTCACCACACCGGCGGAAGGCAGAAAACTCTGCGGATCTTCGGCGTTGATGCGGCATTCGAAAGCATGGCCTTCGCATCCCACATCCTGTTGGCGCAAATCCAGTTCTTCCCCCTGCGCCGCCCTGATCTGCGCCTGGACGATATCGATCCCGCTGGTCATTTCAGTGACCGGATGCTCGACCTGCAGACGCGTATTCATCTCGATGAAATAGAAGGACCCATTCTCATAGAGGAATTCGAAGGTTCCGACGCCACGATAACCGATCTGCTGGCAGGCCTCGACGCAGGCGTGTCCGACGGATCGGATCACATCCGGCGAGATGCCGGGCGCCGGCGCCTCCTCCACCACCTTCTGGTGGCGGCGCTGCATCGAACAATCGCGATGCCCCAGCCAAACCGCATGTCCGTGAGTATCGCACAGGACCTGTATTTCGATATGCCGTGGATGCTGGAGGAATTTCTCCATGTAGAGTGCCGGCGAACCGAAGGCCTGACGAGCTTCCTCGCGTGTCGTGGCAATCGCCTCATGCAGGGAAGCGGCATCCGGCACCACCCGCATGCCCCGGCCGCCGCCACCGCCGGCAGCCTTCACGATGACGGGATAACCGATATCCTGCGCAATGCTTTCGACGGCAGCCGGGTCATCCGGCAATGCCGTATCCGGGCCCGGAACACAGGGCACACCGGCGGCAATCATCGCCCGTTTCGCAGCGATCTTGTCGCCCATTGTCGCAATCGATGAGGCATCCGGCCCGATGAAAACAAGGCCGGCTTTTTCGATCGCCTCGGAAAAGGCGGCATTTTCGGACAGAAACCCGTAACCGGGATGGATCGCCCCGGCGGAGGTCAGCCGCGCGGCAAGCAGGATGGCATCCCTGTTGAGATAACTTTTGCCTGCGCTGGAAGGGCCGATGCAAAGAAAATTGTCGGCAGTCTGGACATAAGATGCCTGCCTGTCCGCTTCGGAGCATATTGCGACGGTTTTTAACCCGAGCTCGTGGCAGGCACGCTGAATTCTCGCTGCTATTTCACCCCTGTTCGCAATCAGAACCGTATCGAAACGCTTTTCGGCAGGTGTCGTATTTTTGAAGATCTCCACCATCACACGATCTCCGCCAGCACATCGCCCGTCTCGACCTCGCCGCCATCGACATCCGTCAAATATGCAATTCGGCCCGCATGCGGCGCGGCAATGGTGTTGAAGACCTTCATCGCCTCGATGATGAAGAGGGTCTGTCCCTCTTCAACGCGATCACCGGCATTGACGAATGGCTGCTGACCCGGAGCCGGGGAACGATGCAAAACACCAAAAACCGGCGCCTTGACGGTGAAGGTCGAACTCGCGCCCACAGGGGAAGATGCGCCATCAGCAGGAGAAGCCGGCCCGGCGATCTCACCTTCGGCCGATTTCGTGTCGACACTGGTTACGGCCTGACCAACGGTTCGGAAAATCCGGACCGTCACTTTTTTTTCCGCAACCGTCAGCTCCGTGACATTCGTCCGTCCAACGAAATCGATCAGCGTTTTTATCTTCGGCAGGTCCATGGCACACTCGGTATTTCGCAGAGCCTTTCGCAACCGTCATTCAAACGATGCGTGGCTGCCTACCTGCGTACACGATAGCCAGTACGATGGGGTCAAACGAACTTTTAATGGACCAAGGTCTTTGGGGGGGGCATCCCGCCCGATGCTCTGCCAAAATTTCCGCCCACGGAGACCGTAGCGGGCTCTTTCAGACCGCAGCACGGCTACGAATAGCTTTCGGGAATAAACAGGACTAGTGGCCGCCTGCCACTTTCAAAACAGGCCGCCGATCGACCAGTTGCGGCACGATACGAGCAAAGTCCTCGATAATCTGCCGGTAGTCTTCTGCCTCAAATTCGTAAGGCAATTCGAGGCGGAATTCCGAAACGAGCGGCAGGACCGGGTCCTGCGCCAATGTTCTGATGATCTCCTCCGCCGTTCCGACGATATCCGGCAGGAAAAGCGTACGGCGTGGCCCGTGCGCCGTTTGCGTGCGTCCGTTTCTTCCTGCAACGAATTCGGCGTAGCGGCGGCGTGTCGCCGGGCTTGCGCTGTCGGTTGGCAGGATCACGCGGCCAAGAGCAACGCGCGGTGTATGGGCATGGGCCCATTCCTGCCGGAAACGGTTTATCAACGCACTTTGCGCCGTATGGAAATCGTCGGTGTTCTCACCGCTGACAATATTACCCGTCAGAAGATTGAAGCCCGCCTGCCCGGCCCAGCGGGCGGAATTCTGCGAGCCGCCGCCATACCACAGGCGATCGGTCAATCCCCTTGCAACGGGACGAATGCGCGGCAGCTGAACCCCGGCGGCATTGCCGGCTTCCGTCTCGCTTGACAGGGGTTCCGATCTCAATGCTCGCGCCAGCTTCTCCGCCCGGCCGTGGCTATAGTCCGCTTCCGGCGCAAGATCGGTATAATCCCGGATCAGATGCGCGAAGGGAGGTGCGCCGACGGAAACCCCGACATTAAGCCGGCCGCGCGAAAGCACGTCAACCGTTGCAAGATCTTCGGCCAGGCGAAACGGATTTTCATAACCGAGCTGGATAACCGCCGTACCAAGACCGATGGTTTTTGTCCGCTGGGAAGCCGCCGCCAGAAACGTCGCTGCCGAAGAGACGCCCCGCTCGAGATGCCGCTGGCGTATCCAGGCGCTGTGATAACCAAGTTCCTCGCCCCGCTCGAAAAGCTGCAAGGTTCTCTCCAGTCCCGCGAATGGATCGTCATCATCGTAATTGCCGGGGATCAGAAACGAAAAATGGGTGATGTGGGAAAGTGGCATGATCGCCGTCCAATGAAAAAGTGCGGATTTTCATGGAGGATGCATGATGGGAGGCCGCTTTTGCACGGCACGATCTTTTATTGTGCAGGCGATTGTTGAAAGATCGTTGCCCGATTTTATAATCTACTAAAAATATAGATTACTCGACCCGACCAAACTCGCTGACTACAACCGGGCATCGATAGCCAATACCAGCTTTTTCAGCAGCGCGGCGAGGTTGGCGCGCTCCTCCGGATTGAGGCCCTGCAAAAAACCCAGCTCATTCGCCATGTCTTCGCGAAACGCCTTTTCCGCCAGTTCGATGCCGGCCGGCAGGAGGCAAACAATGACACTGCGCCCATCCAGCTTCGATTTTCTGCGCTCGATAAGGCCAGACTTTTCCAATCGATCAAGCCGATGCGTCAGACCGCCCGACGAGAGCATCAGCGTCGTGTACATTTCCGTCGGCGTCAGTTGGTAAGGCGGCCCTGCCCGGCGCAAAGTCGCGACGACATCGAACTCCCCACGGTCAAGGCCGAAGCGGGCGAAGGTTGCCTCGATGGACGGCGCCACAAGATTACTGAGCCGTTTGGCCCTGCCGAAAATGGCCATGGGTTCCGTATCGATATCCGGCACTTCCCGCGCCCACTGGCCACGGAGACGGTCGACATGATCTTCCCCGTCAGCTTCGATCGGCCCCTGCGCCGTCACGTCCGGCCTCGTCTGCTTCATTTCACTACCCCATCACCAATCTGGAAAACCATATACGGCTTCGCCCGCCCCGTGAATATATCTTTGCGAGAAGACACATATCTTGACAGGAAGATAAATCGGAAATATATCTTCTCGCGAAGATAATTCTGCCTCAGGGAGGAGATCAGATGTTTTCAATCCGTCGCCATCAGGAACCGAAACCGGGCGAGAGCCGGACGGTACGTTACGAAGGGTGCGAATACGGAAGCGCCGTGTCCATCTTTCTCGTCAATGTCGATCCGGGTCGCGGCCCTGATCTGCATGTCCACCCCTATGCCGAGACCTGGGTCGTGCGCAAAGGCGAGGCCGAGTTTACCATCGGCGAGCATCGGATGCGCGGCTCGTCGGGGGATATCGTCGTGGGGCCTGCCAATATCCCCCATCGCTTCGAGAATATCGGCACTGACCCGCTGGAAGTCATCTGCATCCATCCGAGTGAGATCTTCCAGCAGACTTTCCTGTAACCCCGTTTAAACATGAGGAGAAAGACAATGGCCAAGACGATTTTCCTGAACCTGCCGGTGAAAGATCTGGCTGCTTCGACCGCCTTCTACCAGGCTATCGGTTGTGTGAAGAACGAAGAGTTCTCAAATGAGGACGCAAGCTCGATGGTGTGGTCGGACACAATCACGTTCCAGCTTCTTCAGCACGACTATTATAAGTCCTTCACTGCCAAGCCGATCGCCGATGCCCATGCGACAAACGGCATGCTGATCGCCCTTTCGCGTGACAGCCGCGAAGAGGTCGATGCCATGGTTGAGGCCGCGGCAAAAGCGGGCGGTCAAGCGGATGTGCGAGAGCCGCAGGATCTGGGCTTCATGTATCTTCGGACCTTCGCCGACCCCGATGGCCACGTCTTCGAGCCCGCCTACATGGATTTGAGCAACCATAACTGACGTCATCATTTGCGGGCGTGCGAGATAAAGGGTTGACGCCATGGGAAGTACCTCACATCGTAACCTTGTCCCTTGCCTTCTCGCAATCCTGCTTTTGCCCCTGACAGGCCATGCCGGCGAGATTCCGCTGACGCCCCGGCAGATGCGGGAAGATCTGTCGGTGCTGAAGCAGCAATGGGCTCCGCTGGATAAAAGCTTCAGCCCGGATCAACGGCAAGCATTCGAGCGTCACGTTACGTCCATCGAAAGCACGATCGGGCAACTGACCGCCGAAGCCTTCGCGATGGAGATCATGCGATCCGTGGCGATCGCCCGAAACGGGCATACGAATGCCAATATCGGCGCTTTTCTGGGCGGCGATCTGCCCATTCGTATGTGGTGGTTTGCCGATGGCCTGTACGTTGTAAAGGCCCATCCGGATTATGCCCGCCTGCTCGGAGCGCGTGTGGAAAAGATCGGCTCCTTGACCGCAGCGGAGGCCGAAAAACGGCTCAAGCCCTATCTTGCCGGAACGGATCAGAGAATCCGCTTCCTCGGCCCCGGTTATCTGGTGACGCCCCGGGTGCTCCAGCACATAGGCGTCATCGACAGCACCACAAAAACCCCGCTGACGCTCGATCTCGGGCACGGCACCCTGGAAACGGTGTATTTACCGATTGGAGGGGAAGACCCGGGCGACGAGCGCAGGATGGGGCTGAACAGGGGTTATTCTGTCCTCATTCCGGATGCGGACGAGGTGGCAGGGCGCTGGCCGCATGTGCTCGACCCGTTAAAGACAAGACCTCGCCTGTATACCAGGCGGGGCGATGTGACCGCGTCCTTTCTGGATGACGGCAAGACCACGCTCTACATCAGAAACGATACGGCCCGCAGTATCGACGACACGTCACTGGTCGAAAAATTCGCCGGCATCATCCACAGGGACATCCTGCCTTTCCAACCGGGACACATCGTTGTCGATCTTCGTCTCAACAATGGCGGTGACTTCTTCAACAGCATTCTCTTCGCACAGGCCCTGCCCCGGCTCCTGCCCGACCGAGGGCGGATTTCCGTTCTCGTGGGACGCGCGACCTTCTCCGCAGGTATCGTCACCGCCGCCCTGATAAAGGGAAGCGGCGGCGAGAAGGTATCCCTGATCGGCGAAAGAATGGGAGATGGCGGTCAATTCTGGGCAGAAGGCGATAAGATAACATTGCCGAACTCAAGGATAAGCGTCCGCTACAGTTCCGAATTCGAGGATTACGAGCAAGGGTGCAACGATGTCCGCACATGTTACTGGGCAACCGTCGCATTTGGCTCCCGCAATATCTCTCTTGCACCCGACATCCCTGTCGATCTCAGCTTCAGCGACTATGTGAGCGGCCGGGATCCGGTGCTGGAAAAGGCATTGGAGCTTGAACGCTAGGCCTGATCAACACCGGCTTCCCAAACAACTGACAATGCGGTCCGCCGCATTTTCCGCTTCTACGGCGCCATTACTTTTCGCATCGAAGCCCGCTGCATTGAGCGTGGCGTCAGACGATTTGAAAACGCAACGATGTTGTTCATGAAGCCGGCAATAACGGACGCCTTTCCTTTCGACAGGGCTTGAAGTCCGGCCTCTGCGACGGGACGGGGTTTCATGGTGAGCAGGCGCAGCATCGGCGAGGCCTGGGCACCCGCAGCCGCATCAAACCCTGTTTCCGTGTGTCCCGGGCAAAGGCTGGTGACAACCACGCCCTGCGCGCGAAGTTCATCGTGCAAAGCTTCACCGAAAGACAGCACGTAAGATTTGGTCGCTGCATAGGCAGCATAGGTGGGGACAGGCTGGAAAGCCAATAAACTGGCGATCAGAAGAATTTTACCCGATCCCCGGGCCGCCATGTCCCGGCCGAAAACATAACTCAGTTCGGTGAGCGCCGTGATGTTGAGCTGAATCATATCGGTGGTGCGCTCGATCGGGGTTTCCAGAAACTCCCCCTGCAGCCCGTATCCGGCATTGTTCACCAGAATGTCGATCTGTATCGCCTTCTCGTCCAGGCTGTCTTTCAAGCGGGCCGCGGCTCCGGGTGCGGCAAGGTCGATTGGCTCGACAAGAATGTCGACGCCATGTTTTCGGCGAAGGTCGTCGGCAAGTTTTTCCATCGGCTCCTTACGCCGGGCCGCAAGCACGAGGTTAACCTTCTGCGCCGCCAGCAATTCGGCAAATTCGACCCCGAGGCCGCTTGATGCGCCTGTGATGAGGGCCCGCCTTCCGACGGAAGCATCCGACCTTTGAGTGACGGCGATCTTTCTCGCATCGTCTATGTGCTGCATCTGTTTTTCCTTTACAATCCTTAGATGAGGTTCACGCGATTGCCATCCCTGGGAGCATGATCGGCCCGGACATCGCGCGGTCGGTTGATTGGTGCCCTTTGCGGCGAGGTGCCGCCGCGAAGGGCACTGAAGCACTACTCGGCAGCGAGGGAGTGCTGATAGTCTTCGACTGCCGCCGGCGATGCTTCGCTACGAGGCGGCTTGATCCGGAACCACGCCGCATAGAGAGCGGGCAGGAAGAGCAGGATGATGAGCGTGCCCACCGCCGTTCCGCCGATAAGCGTGTAAGCCATCGAACCCCAGAAAACCGAATGCGTCAGGGGAATGAAGGCGAGGACCGCGGCAAGCGCCGTCAGGATGACCGGCCTCGTTCTTTGCACGGTCGCTTCAATCACGGCGTGATAATCATCAAGACCTGCCGCCTTGTTCTCCTTGATCTGCTCCGTCAGGATCAACGTATTGCGCATGAGGATACCTGCGAGCCCGATGAGACCCAGAATGGCGTTGAAGCCAAAGGGTTGATTGAAGAGAATGAGCGTCGGTACCACCCCCGCCAGTCCAAGGGGAGCCGTCAGCATGACCATTGTCATGGTGGACAGGCTGCGAACCTGCAGGATGATCACGATCAAGGTCGCGGCGATCATCAGCGGGAACACTTTCACCAGGGCGTTATTGGCCTTGATCGACTCCTCGATGTTTCCGCCCATCTCGATGCTGTAACCTGCGGGCAGCGAGGCGATCAGCGGTTGAAGAGCGTTCATGACCTGCTGCGACACTTCCGGCGGCTGTGTCGCCTCGTTGATGTCGGACCGGACCGTTATTACCGGTGTCCTGTCGCGCCGTTTCAGGATGGGCTCTTCGAACCTGACTTCCGTATAACCGATCTGATCGAGCGGAATGGCTCTTCCATCTCTGCTGATGAGCGAGAAATCCGCAAGCCGCGAGGGATCCAGGCGTATTTCACCCGCACTTCTGGCGACGACAGGAACGTTCCGGATGTTTTCCCGCACCTGCGTGATTGGAACACCGCTCAGCAGAAGCTGGATTTGCTGTGCGGCTTCCGCGGGTGAAAGGCCGATAAGGTTCAGGCGGTCCTGATCCGGAACGAACCGGACGACAGGCGTCCTGTTTCCCCAATCACGATTGGCATTCCTCACATCCGGAACGGTGTTCATGACGGCAAGGGCCTGCTCCGAAATCCTGTATAACTCGTCCGGGTCGGGTCCCTTGACGCGGAACTCGACCGGGAAAGGCGTGTAAGGACCGAAAACCAGTTGCGTCACGCGGACGAAGGCCTCGGGCGCGAGGCCATTGGCAATCTCCTGACGAAGACGGTGCTTCAGTTCCTCTCGTTGATGGGCATCCGACGTGAGGACGACGATCTTTGCGAATGCGGGGTCGGGCAGCTCCGGCGACATGGCAAAAAAGAAACGTGGGGCACCCTGACCGATATAGCTGGTGGCGATCCTGGTTTCCGGCTGCGCCTTCAGCCAGTTCTCGATTTTTTCAACGGTCGCCGTCGTCGTTTCGATGCTGGCTCCTTCCGGCATCCGGACTTCGACCAGAACCTCCGGGCGATCGGACGTCGGGAAGAACTGTTGTTTCACCGCACCCATGCCGACAATGGAGAGCGCCATGGCGATACCCACGAAACCGCAGGTCAGGAACTTGTGTTTGACGGCAAACTCGATCGCGCCGCGCAGACGCCGGTAGTTCGGCGTATCGTAAATCGCATGATGGCCGCCCGCGACCGGCTTGATCTCCGGCAGCATCTTCACCCCGAGATAGGGCGTGAAGATGACGGCGACAAACCAGGAAACAATCAGTGCGAAACCGACGATCCAGAAGATATTGCCCGCATATTCACCGGCAGCGGAACTCGCAAAACCAACCGGCATCAGGCCGATGATGGTCACAAGTGTACCCGACAGCATCGGCGCCGCAGTGTGGCTCCAGGCATAGGCGGCCGCCTTGATGCGGTCCATGCCCTCTTCCATCTTAACGACCATCACCTCGATGGCGATGATCGCGTCATCGACAAGCAGGCCAAGCGCCAGGATCAATGCACCGAGCGTGATGCGGTCGAAAAAGCGTCCTGTCTCGAGCATGATGATGAAGACGACCGCAAGGGTCAGCGGAACGGCCAGAGCCACAACGATGCCCACCCGCCAACCGAGCGCAATGAGGCTGACGAAGAGCACGACGCCGAGGGCCATGGCGAACTTCACCATGAATTCACCCACCGCCGCATCAATATTGACGGCCTGATCGCTGACCTTGGTCAGCGTTATGCCAAGGGGCAATGACTGTGCGATCCGGCCGGAGCGCTCCTCGAGAGCCTTGCCAAGCTCCAGACCATTCCAGCCCTGCTGCATGACCACACCGAGCATGATGGCCGGCTCGCCGTCATGACGGATGACATAGCTTGCCGGCTCCTGATATCCGCGACGGACATCTGCAATATCCGACAGTTTGAGAACGCGGCCGGAAGCGACGATCGGGGTGTCGGCGATCGACTGGACGCTGTCATAGGCGCCATCGAACCTGATGAACACCTGCGGACCCTGGGTATCGATCGATCCGGCGGGCGTTACCGTGTTGCGCCGCTGGAGGGCAGCGGCAATGTCCTGCGGCGAGACGCCGAGTGTCGTGAGCTTTTCATAGGAAAACTCCACGAAAATCTGTTCGGGCTGCTCCCCGAGAATATTGATCTTCTTCACGCCGGGAACATGGAGCATGTCCTGCCTGATCTTTTCGGCTTCCCTGACCAGATCGCGCATCGGCATGCCCTTTGCCTTCAGGGCATAAAGGCCAAAGCTGACGTCGGAATATTCGTCGTTGACGAAAGGTCCAAGGACACCCTGCGGAAGGTTTCTCGCCTCATCGCCGAGCTTCTTTCGCGCCTGATAAAATTCTTCCCCGACGACACTCGGGGGCGTGTTGTCCTTCAGCGTAACAGTCAGAAAAGCGTATCCGGGGCGAGTGGTCGTCTCCACCCTGTCATACCAGGCCAGTTCCTGGATTCGCTTTTCGAGCGGCTCTGCCACCAGATCCTGCATTTCGCGTGCGGTGGCGCCCGGCCAGACGGTCGTCACGGTCAAGGTCTTGATCGTAAAGGACGGATCTTCGGCGCGTCCCAGCTTCACGAAAGCATATACGCCGGCCAGTGCCAAAAGGACGATGAAAAACAGGGTGACGGCCCGTTCGCGGACGGCAAGGGCGGAGAGATTGAGGTTCATTGATTTGCCGCCTGTGCTTTTTCTGCAGTCGTGCGCACGCTCGCGCCGTCTTTCAGGAGATGCGCACCCAGTGCGACCACCACTTCGCCGGCCCTGACGTTGGTAACGACCGCCTTTTCTTCACTCATCCGCTCGACACGCACGTCGCGGAATTTCACGACAGAGGACTGCCGATCGATCACCCAGACCCCGGTGCGCGTGCCATCGTCGAGAAGGGCGCCGATTGGAATCTCAGCGTGATCCTGAGCGTCCTGATTGGTGATCTCGATGGTAACGGTCGCCCCAAGCGGAGCGGCAGCGGCGGAACCTTCCAGTACCCATCTGGTTTCATAGGTGCGGGTCTGCTGGTCCGCGGAGTCGGCAATCTGGCGCAGTACGGCATTTTCCCTGCCGCCTCGGCCATAAACCAATGCGAAGGCCTTGGCCCCGATCTCCGGCCGCAGCGTCTCGGGAAGCCATATGACCGCTTCGCGCGGGCCTGCTTTTGCAAGCCTCACCACCGGTTGCCCCGCCGAAACCACCTGACCAGGTTCGCCGAGTGTCTCAACAATCGTTCCATCGGCATCCGCCACCAGAACGGCATAGGCTGCTTCGTTTTCAGCAACCTCCGCATCGGCTTGAGCTGCCGCCAATTGCGCTTTTGCCGTATCGAGCGCCGCCTTTGCCTGCTCATATCGCTGCGGCGACGCGGCCATCCCGTTCCTGACGAGGGAGCTGTAGCGACGCTCATCGGCCTGCACCTGATTGAAAGTAGCCTGAGCGGCTGCCACCGCATTTCTTTTTGCCGTTAATGCAAGACGCAGATCCGTGGCATCGAGGCCCATCAATGGCTGGCCTGCCCTCACCTGTTCCCCGACTTCGACAAAGCGTTCGACAATCTTGCCCGGAACGCGGAAGCCCAGATTGCTCTGTACGCGCGCGGCGATCGTCCCCGTGAAGCTGCGGCTGGCGTTTCCCGGGATGCTCGCGGTCGCCAGATTGACAAGCGGCGCGGCAGTTCGCGGATCTGCGGCCTCAGCATCGAGCGCCTTCGACGGCAACAGCACGCTAATGGCAGCACCGCCCGCCAGGGCCACCACTGCCGCCGCAGTGAAAATCAGTTTGCGGTTCATCTCATAGACCCCTTCTTGACGGCCTGAATGGAAATATTAAATTGCATCTTAAATCTAAACGCATTATAGATGTCAATCGAAATCTAAAGGAGCCAACGATGAGAGTAAGCAGAGCCCAGGCCGAGGCGAACCGTGAAACAGTCATCAATGTCGCCAGCAGGCTGTTTCGCCAGCATGGTTTCGACGGAATTGGCCTGAAGGACCTGATGAAGGGCGCCGGGCTGACGCAGGGCGGTTTTTACAAACAGTTCCAGTCGAAGGACGACCTTGCAGCGCAGGCCTCCCGGCGAGCGCTCGAAAGCGCCACGCGGAGATGGTCGGCCGCTGCAGCCAGGCATCCGGATCCACTGATGGCGGTTGTCGACTTCTACCTGTCATCGGATCATCGAGGCGAGATCGCCGATGGGTGCCCGCTGGTCGCGCTTGGCGCGGATGCGGCGCGACAGAGCGACGAGGTAAAAAAGCCTTTCGAAGACGGCATCAAGGCGCATCTTCAGGTTCTCCGGGAAATGTTGCCGGCGGGTGCCCGGCCGGAGCAGGAAGCCATGGCTTTGCTGTCCCTCATGGTTGGCGCGGTGACCTTGTCCCGTGTCGTGGCGGACAAAAAACTCTCCGACGGCTTTCTGGATGCTGCCCGTGCACATGTGTCGGAAATGGTGTCGTCACCGAAGGATTGAACCGGTCGGTTGCTGGCATCGCCAGAAACGCGACATATCGAACAGTAGAATGGAAGCATAATGCGCCGTATCGTTGTTACAGGCATGGGAGCGGTCAGCCCGCTCGGTGCCGGCGTCGAGAACTCCTGGACGAACCTGCTGGCCGGAAAATCGGGGATCCGCAGACTGAGCGACGACATCGTCGGGGACCTTCCTGCAAAGGCGGGAGGTGCGGTGCCCTCGCTGGAAGAGGAGCCCGATGCGGGCTTCAGCCCTGACCGGTATGTTGCACACAAGGACCAACGAAAGGTCGATCGATTTATTCTCTTTGCCATTGCCGCGGCAGACGAGGCGCTCGCCCAGGCTGGTTGGAAACCTGTGTCGGAGGAGGATCGCGTCAGGACTGCGACAATCATTGCGTCCGGTATCGGTGGCTTTCCAGCGATAACCGATGCGGTGCGAACCGTCGATCAGAAGGGGCCACGTCGCCTCTCTCCTTTCACCATTCCCTCTTTCCTTGTTAACCTCGCTGCCGGCCAGGTTTCGATCCGGCACGGCCTTAAAGGCCCGCTTGGCGCACCGGTAACGGCATGTGCAGCCGGCGTCCAGGCAATCGGTGATGCAGCGCGGATGATCCGCGCCGGTGAGGCAGACATTGCCGTCTGCGGCGGAACGGAGGCCTGCATCAACGTCGTCAGCCTCGGCGGCTTCGCCGCAGCCCGGGCGCTCTCGACCGGTTTCAACGACGTTCCCGCCCAGGCATCGCGTCCATTCGACATGATCAGGGATGGTTTTGTCATGGGCGAAGGTGCCGGAATTCTGGTGATCGAGGCCCTGAGCCATGCACTCGCGCGTGGGGCTACACCTCTGGCGGAACTGGTGGGCTATGGAACATCGGCCGACGCTTACCACATCACCTCAGGTCCGGAGGATGGCTCAGGCGCCGCAAGGGCAATGCAATCGGCAATTGACCAGGCGAGGATTCGCCCGGAAGACATACAGCATCTCAATGCCCATGCCACATCGACGCCCGCCGGCGATCGGGGTGAGATAGAGGCAATCAAAAAGGTTTTCGGCACAGGCGGACGGATCGCGGTCAGCGGAACGAAGTCTGCGACCGGGCACCTTCTCGGTGCGGCCGGAGGACTGGAGGCAATATTCACGATCCTCGCCCTTCGTGACCAGATGGCTCCGCCAACGCTTAATCTCAACACGCCGGACCCGGCAGCGGACGGGATAGATATCGTGGCCAACAGGTCGAGATCACTTTCGATGGAATACGCCATCACGAACGGTTTCGGCTTCGGGGGCGTGAACGCCAGCGCCATTTTCCGCCGCTGGATCCCCTGAAATTTCGCGGGACCACGACATCGGCGCGGCAGGAGTGCTGCAAACCACAGCGATCAATGCATAATGGAGACAAACGTGGTGCCGTTGATTTCAAAGGCCGCATGGACGCCAAAGATTTCAGTCGTCGGTCTCGGTGGAGGTGGCGGAAACGCCATCAACAACATGATCGCGCGTCACCTCTGCGGCGTGGAGTTCATTGCAGCCAATACGGACGCGCAGGCGCTTTCAGCCTCGAAAGCCGATTATGTCGTCCAGCTCGGGCTTCAAGCCACCGGAGGTCTTGGGGCAGGTTCCCTTCCCGAGATTGGCCGAATAGCCGCCGAAGAATCCATCGAGGCGCTGATGACCCATCTATCGGGCACACAGATGTGTTTCCTGACAGCGGGTATGGGTGGCGGAACTGGCACCGGCGCAGCTCCGGTCGTTGCGGCGGCGGCACGCGCCGCCGGCATGCTCACGATTGCGGTCGTTACGGAACCCTTTCGCTTCGAAGGAAATCACCGTGCCCGGCAGGCGAGGATCGGTATCGATCAATTGATAGAGGTGGCGGATACCGTGATCGTGGTTCCCAACCAGGAGCTCCTTCAAATTTCCAATGCCCAAACGCCCCTGAAACAGGCATTCTCCCTCGCTGACAACGTGCTCCACTCCGGCATCAGCGCCATCGTCGATCTGATCGGCAATGATGGCTTGATCAATCTCGACTTTGCAGACGTCCGGTCGGTGACGAGAAACATGGGCCGCGGCGTCATGGCCACAGGAGAGGCAGCCGGCCCCGCGCGGGCCGCCACCGCTGCCCGCGCAGCCGTGCACAATCCGCTGTTCGGCAATGCCTCCCTGTACGGCGCCGGGGGTGTTCTGGTTTCACTGGCAGCAGGCCGCGACCTTACGCTTTTTGAAGTCGACGAGGCAGCAAGCGTTATCCGCGATGAAGTCGACGCCGGCGCCGAGATCGTTCTGGGCGCGACCTTTGACGAAGGCCTTGGCCCGAATCTCCGTGTCTCGATCATCGCGACCGGCCTGCGCCCGCCAGCGGAGATCATCCATCTTGCTGACCGCGTTCACGGTACAATGATACCTCACGCTCAGGACCTTGCGGCCGAAAGGCACCTCAACCCCGGCAATGAAGGGTAGGACCATGATAAAGCGCTTGTTGCAAAAATGGCGCCAATGGGAAGACGCCTTCCTGGGAGCGGACGATCTTCAGGGCGAGGAAATATCAAACCTCGAAAGGCGAATTCGTCACCTGGAGGAAGACATGGATGTGCTTCACAGACAGGGCAACCAAGCCCGCCCTGGAGACACGACGATATATCGTTCTTGATACCGGAATATCGCGAGCTCTCGAGAGGATTCGAACCCTCGCCCCCGCCTGTCCAGCCAGGTGCCGACAGCTGGCGACTACGAGCTTGTGGATTAGTGCGTACCGGGACGGATCAGGGATGACGACCTGAAGGCCGCTTCGATGGAGCGGAATTTTCCCCGCCGGTCCACGAATGAATAAGCCGAGAAAGCGTATGGGATCCGCACTGGCGCCACCGAAGAATTGGCATCTTTGCCGTGAGACATCTTGTCGCCGGATACCTCAACCGACGTGAAAGTCGCAGTTTCCACATGAATTCACAATTTATTGTGGTTGCGCTTCGGAGCAATATCGCCTTGTTTGTAGACTCAAAAATCTTCATGGGGAGAGAAAACAATGTCGATAACAACAACAACTCGCGCCGCCCTGCTGGTAGGATCGCTTCTGATCGGGGCCAGTCCCGTGCTTGCAGAAACAGTTCTGCACCGCGGCAATGCGGGTGAGCCGCAGACGCTTGATCAGGCACAGACCTCGATCAACATCGAAGAATTCATCCTGAAAGACCTTTATGAAGGTCTCACCGTTTACGATGCTGCCGGCAAGATCGTTCCCGGCACGGCGGAAAGCTGGACCCTGTCTGAGGACGGCACCGTCTACACCTTCAAACTGCGCGCGGATGCGAAGTGGTCGGATGGCACTCCGGTAACGGCGGGAGATTTTGTTTTCTCTTACCAGCGCGTCGAAGACCCGAAGACCGCTGCAAAATATGCAAACATCCTTTACCCGATCAAGAACGCCGAAAAGATCAACAAGGGCGAAACGCCGGTTGACCAGCTTGGCGTCAAGGCGGTGGATGACAAGACCCTTGAGATCACACTCGAGCGCCCGACACCTTTCATCCTCGAGCTCCTTGCGCACCAGACGGCTCTGCCAATCTCGAAGGCGAGCTACGAAAAGAACGGCGCCAACTTCGTAAAACCGGGCGTCATGGTCTCGAACGGTGCTTACAAGCTCGAAACGCATGTTCCCAATGACAGCCTGACGGTCGTCAAGAACACCAATTTCTGGGACGCATCGAACACCAAGATCGACAAGGTCATCTTTTACCCGATCGACGACCAGGCTGCATCCGTTCGTCGTTTCGAAGCAAAGGAAATGGACCTCGCTTACAATTTTTCCGCGGACCAGATAGACCGCTTGCGCAAGTCCTATGGCGAGCAGGTTCACGTTTCGCCGACGCTTGCGACCTATTATTACACCTTCGATACCCGCGAAGCGCCGTATAACGACGTCCGTGTCCGTCAGGCGCTCTCCATGGCAGTGGACCGTGATTTCCTCGCCAAGGAAATCTATAGCGGCTCCCAGATTCCGGCCTACTCCATGGTCCCCCCGGGCATGGATTCCTATGGAGAACCGGCAAAGGCCGATTTTGCCACGCAGTCGCAGCTTGATCGTGAAGACGAAGCGCTCAAGCTCATGAAGGATGCCGGTTACGGTGAGGGTGGCAAGCCGCTTTCCATCGAAATCCGTTACAACACCAACCCGAACCATGAACGCGTCGCGACGGCTATCGCCGACATGTGGAAGAACACCTTTGGCGCAAAGGTGTCGCTGGTGAACCTCGACGTCGCCTCGCACTATGGCTACCTGCAGGAAGGCGGCAAATTCAACGTCGCGCGTGCCGGCTGGGTTGCCGATTATGCGGATGCGGAAAACTTCCTTGCCCTTTCGGTATCCTCCAACAAGACCTTCAACTATTCCAAGTTCAACAATGCGGAATATGACGCGCTGATGCAGAAGTCCTATGACGAGAAGGACCCTGCGGCACGCTCCAAGCTGCTGCATGAGGCAGAAACCATCCTCATGAAGGAACAGCCGATCGCCCCGCTTCTGACGCAGGCCGATCTTTGGCTGGTTTCCAGCCGCGTCAAGGGTTGGGTCGACAATGCTGCCAACGAACACCTCAGCCGCTTCCTGAGCGTTTCCGAATAAGCAGCGCTGGCACGGTGGCCGACACCACCGTGCCATGCCGGAGCCCGAAAAACCATGATCTCGTTTATCCTGCGCCGTTTGGCGAGCGCCGTGCCGACCCTGTTTATCGTCGTCACGATTTCGTTTTTCCTGATGCGTTTCGCACCGGGTGGTCCGTTCAACCTTGAACGCCCCCTGCCGCCGCAGACGATGGAAAACCTGATGAGAACCTATCATCTGGATGAGCCATTATGGCGCCAGTATCTCATCTATCTCGGCAATGCCGTCACCGGCGATTTCGGTCCGAGCTATATCTACAAGGACAATACCGTCGCGCAATTGATCGGCAAGGGCCTGCCCTATTCGCTGGAACTCGGCAGTTATGCTCTTTTGCTGGCGCTGGTGGGCGGCGTTCTTGCCGGCACCCTGGCCGCCCTCAGGCAGAACAGCGCCTTCGATTTCTCGATCATGTCCATTTCGACAATCGGCGTCACCGTGCCGAACTTCGTTGTCGCGCCCGTTCTCACTCTGATCTTCGCCGTCATACTCGGGCTTCTGCCCGCAGGCAGCTGGGGTGATGGATCGCTCAGATATCTCATTCTTCCGATGATCGCGCTTGCATTGCCGCAGCTTGCGGTTATCGCGCGTCTGACGCGCGGCGCGATGATCGAGGCTTTGCGGATGGACCATATCCGCACCGCCAAGGCTTACGGCCTTCCGGCCCGCAGCGTAGTCGTGTTCCATGCGATGCGCGCGGCGATGCTGCCCGTCGTTTCTTATCTCGCGCCCTGCGCCGCCGCCCTTCTGACGGGTTCGGCGGTCATCGAGACGATCTTCACCATCCCGGGCGTCGGCCGTTACTTCGTTCTTGGCGCTATCAATCGTGACTATACGCTGGTGATGGGAACCGTCGTTCTCGTCGCCATTTTTGTCATCGTGTTCAATCTCGTGGTCGATATTCTCTACGGCCTGCTTGATCCGAGGGTCAGACATGACTGATATTTCCGGCAATCTTGCCCCTCAACCGCTGGTGAAAAGCCGAAGCCTGTTCCAGCTGGCAGCCCTGCGTTTCAGACGGAACAAGGCCGCCATGGCGGGTTCCATCATGCTCGTGCTGATTACGCTTTTCTCCTTTATCGGTCCGCATTTCCTCACGCATACCTATGACCAGGTGTTTTCATCCTATGTCTCGGTGGCGCCAAGCCTTGAGCCCCGCCCGGATGTGAACAACCTCCAGGGCGTGATGGAGGGCGTTGCCGGCCGGGCACGCGTGGAGCTGAAGGAATTTTCCGTGGAGGGGCAGGCCTTCACGGCAACCATCACCTCCAGCAGTGCGATCGACCCGCGCGCGACACGCTATTTCGACCGCGCCAACGAATTTGAAAACACCAGGGTGGTTGCCACCGAAGATGAAGGCCGGACACTGAAGCTGGAAGGCGACGTCAACCGCGAATATTTCCTTTTCGGCACGGATTCGAACGGTCGCGACCTGTTGGCCCGCGTGATGCTGGGTGGGCAGATCTCGATCGCCGTCGGCGTTCTGGCCAGCCTCGTTTCGCTCGGGATAGGCGTTCTTTACGGCGCGACGGCGGGATATATCGGGGGGCGTGTCGACAATGTGATGATGCGTTTCGTCGAAATCCTCTATTCGCTGCCCTTCGTCTTTCTGGTGGTCGTTCTGGTGGTGTTTTTCGGCCGCAGCTTCATCCTGATCTTCCTGGTGATCGGCGCCGTCGAATGGCTCGACATGGCGCGTATCGTGCGCGGCCAGACACTTGCCTTGAAACGGCGCGAATTTGTGGGGGCCGCACAGGCTTTGGGTTTGAGCGACTGGCAGATCATCCGCCGCCACATCATTCCCAATACGATCGGCCCCGTCGTCGTGTTCGTCACGGTCGTGGTGCCCAAAGTCATTCTTCTGGAAAGCTTCCTCTCCTTCCTCGGCCTTGGCGTTCAGGCGCCGCTGACGAGCTGGGGGGCGCTGATTTCCGAAGGTGCCAACAATATCCAGTCGGCACCGTGGCTATTGATATTTCCGGCGATCTTCTTCGTGTTGACCCTGTTTTCGCTCAATTTTGTGGGCGATGGGTTGCGTGATGCACTGGATCCCAAGGATCGTTGACATGAATACGACATCTGAAACCATCCTCACCGTGCGCAATCTCAAGGTCGATTTCACGACGCCGGACGGCGCGGTGAGCGCCGCCAAAGGCATCGATCTTGACGTCAAACAGGGCGAAACGCTCGCCGTCGTCGGAGAATCCGGTTCCGGTAAAAGCCAGACCATGATGGGCATCATGGGGCTGCTTGCATCCAACGGCATGATCGAGGGCTCGGCAAAATATCGAGGGCGCGAGTTGATCGGCCTGCCGGTCAGCGAGCTGAACAATATTCGCGGCTCGAAAATCACCATGATTTTCCAGGAGCCGATGACCTCGCTCGATCCTCTCTACCGGATCGGCGCGCAGATCGCCGAACCGATCCTCCACCATAGGGGTGGCAATAAGAAGGAAGCGCGCGCACGCGTCCTCGAACTCCTGAAGCTTGTGGGAATTCCTGACCCGGAGCGGCGTATAGACAGCTACCCCCATGAGCTTTCCGGTGGCCAGCGCCAGCGTGTGATGATCGCCATGGCTCTCGCGAACGAGCCGGACATTCTGATCGCCGATGAGCCGACTACTGCGCTGGATGTGACGATCCAGGCGCAGATCCTCGACCTTCTGAAGTCGTTGCAGCAACGCTTCGGCATGGCCATCGTCCTGATCACGCATGATCTTGGCGTGGTCCGCCATTTCGCCAATCGCGTCGCCGTCATGCGCCGCGGCGAGATTGTCGAGTCCGGCACAACGGAAGATATCTTCGATCGTCCGCAGGCGGACTACACCAAGATGCTTCTCGATGCCGAACCCCGTGGACACAAACCGGCCGTTGGCACAGAGGCGCCGGTCGTCCTCTCCGGCCGGAACGTGACGATCGATTATAAAATTCCAGGTGGCTTCCTGGCGAAATCCAGCTGGTTCCGGGCTGTGGACGACGTCAATATCAGCCTTCGCCAGGGACAGACCATCGGCATCGTCGGTGAATCCGGATCGGGCAAGTCTACGCTCGGTCGCGCGCTTCTGCGTCTTATCGTAGCTGATGGCCGTATTTTCTTCGGCAAGACGGAGATCACCGGCCTTGACCGAAAGGCCATGCGGCCATTGCGGCGGCATTTGCAGCTTGTGTTTCAGGATCCCTATGGCTCGCTGTCGCCAAGACAGACAGTCGGGGAGATCATCACCGAAGGCCTGTTTGTGCATGAGCAACAGCTGAGCCGGGCGGAGCGGGACAAGCGGGCAATCGCAGCACTGAAAGAAGTCGGTCTCGATCCCGCAGCCCGCAACCGCTACCCTCATGAGTTTTCAGGTGGGCAACGTCAGCGTATCGCGATTGCCCGCGCAATCATCCTCAAGCCGGACGTCGTCATTCTTGATGAGCCTACATCCGCGTTGGACCGATCCGTTCAAGGACAGGTTATCGACCTGCTGCGCGATTTGCAGAAGACGCATGGCCTTTCCTACATCTTCATCAGCCACGACCTTTCCGTCATCAAGGCCATCTCGGACTACGTCATCGTCATGAAAAATGGGAAGATCGTGGAAGAGGGAGAAACGGACGCCATATTCAACAAGCCTACGGCTGAATATACCGAAACGCTCATCAAATCCGCGTTTTCGGCGGAAGTGGCATCATAGACCATCCCCTGCCAGAAGGGTCGTCCGCCAGAGTGCGAAGAACTCACGGACGATCGCCGCGGTCCTTGCGATCGCCGCCATTCTGTCATGCGCTTGTTGTAAGATCGTGCTTGATGACAGTATCGCAACCATTTGCTGGCGGAAATACAAGATGATCGAAGACAACCAGTTGAGCCGCATCAAGGACGAAATCATCGACAGCTTCGACGAAGAGCTGGAAATGCAGCTCGATGAAGACCGTCTGGACGATCTCGTGGCCGAAACCATGCCTCGGTCAGCCGATGAGACGCTGGATCGCAGGACGTATTTCCGCGAACTCTTCCGGCTTCAGCATGAACTGGTTCGCCTCCAGGACTGGGTGCAATATAAAAAGCTGAAGATGGTCGTACTGTTCGAGGGCCGCGATTCCGCGGGCAAGGGCGGCGCCATCAAGCGCGTCATCCAGCGTCTCAACCCGCGCGTCTGCCGCGTCGTGGCGCTGCCGGCGCCGACCGAGCGGGAGCGGAACCAGTGGTATTTCCAGCGTTACACCGCGCATCTGCCGACCGCCGGGGAAATGGTACTTTTCGACCGCTCCTGGTACAATCGCGCCGGCGTCGAGCGCGTCATGGGCTTTTGCTCGAACGACGAGCTTGATGAATTTTTCCGCTCCGTGCCGGAATTCGAGCGCATGCTCGTGCGTTCGGGCATCATTCTCGTCAAATACTGGTTCTCGATCACCGACGAGGAGCAGGAATTCCGCTTCAACATGCGTATCAGCGATCCGCTGAAGCAGTGGAAATTGTCCCCGATGGATCTGGAAAGCCGGGCCCGGTGGGAGGAATACACCAAGGCCAAGGAAGAAATGCTGGAACGAACCCACATTCCAGAAGCGCCCTGGTGGGTGGTTCAGGCCGTCGACAAAAGAAAGGCGCGCCTCAACTGCATCGCGCATCTTCTCGGCCAGATCCCGTACGAGGATGTGCCGAAGCCGGACATCGTCCTGCCGAACCGTGTACGCAACAGCGACTACACCCGCCATCCCGTTCCTCCGGAAATGTATGTTCCCGAGGTTTACTGATCACCTGGGGCTGTTCGCCAAACGATTTCCGGGATCTTCACCTTCATGTCCTGCCCTGGAGGCCGGCTTGCGGCGGGGCTCGGCCTCGCGCACAGGGAACCCGACAACTCCCGCTAGCCGGCTGGTGAAAAGGCGCCTAGGCGCCTCAGCCAGAGTAAGTTGAGTAAAGCTGGCAGGCGACGCTTAACAGCGTGAAGTCTTCCGCGTTTGAAATTTTCCGGCCGGTCAGCATTTCGATTCTGGCAAGTCGTTGATACAGCGTATTGTTATGTATCTTCAGACAGGAAGCTGCACGCGTGGCGGATTTTCCCTCCCGTATATAGCTGCGCAGGGTTTCATAGAGAAATTCATGTTTCTGATCGTGCAGAAGCGGAGCGAGAACCTCGTGGGCAAAGTCGATGATTTCATACCGGTCGCGCCCACTCAGCAGAGCTTCGATCCCCATATCCTGATGTGACAAAATCCCGGACTGTCCGCGCCGCACGAGGCATTCTGCCGCTCGTTGGGCCTGAGTTTTCGCCGTCGAGTGGAATCCGGTCAGATCGTAAACCACGCTTGCCCCCACCTGGATATTGAGGTGCAACATCCTGTCCATCATTGCGTTGGTATTTCTGGCAAGGGCAGCCGCAGTGGACGCGGAAAAGACGATGATGATCTCATCGTCCTGATGGAAAACAAGTGCATTCAACAGCCTGATCGCGTTCTGCAGATTTGTCTGAGATCTATGGAGAGAGAGGCGAGCATCAGGCGACAGCGGGCCCGACACTTTTGCGACCATGATCTGATGAAAGCGCTCCAGCCGGAACCCGAAATGTTCGAGCCGGCCATGACTTTCTACACCTTTCAAAAGATCGTCGAAATAGGCTCTCTTGCTTGCGTTCAGGACATCGAGCTTCGACATGTCGCGGACAAAGTCCAATGCCACGAACGCAGAAAGCGTGCCGAAAAGCGCGCGCTGAAAGAGCGCATCCTCAATGGGGCGGAAATGAAAAAACCCCACGGGGGCTTCAGCGACCTCAACGATCTGCTCAAGACTGTCATGGTGATCTGTCCAGCCGCGGGAGCGATAATCCACGCCGAGCACGTTCTCAAATCGAAACTCGACGCCAAACAGGCCCGCAACCAGATCCAGCCGTTCGACCAGACTTCCGCTGGTGGAGAAAATACGTAAAAGCTTGTCGTGCAACTCCACGGCGCGGTCGAGCTCGGCATTCTTGCTTGCCAGGTCGCTCCGCATTTTTTCAAGCCGGCTTGATGTCGCGATAGCGTTCTTATAGGCGAGCGAACGCTGATATGCGACGGCAACCTGAGCAGCCAACGACTCCAAAACCGTACGATCAAACGGCGAGAAGGTGCCACGTGGTGAAAAGCACAATGTGGTCAATGTGCCAAGACGCTTGCCTTCCGCGGCAACGGGTACGCAAAGCAATGCGTTGGCAATCCGCGATCGTTCCATGAAAGACTGGCTTTCGGGGCTCATCACACGGTGGGCATCAATGATGTTTTGCCTTCCATTATGAATGGCAGGGACGCCGGTTACGAAGACCTCGCCGGAGACGGATTCATTCGGCTGCAGGCGGTAATGCGTATAGTCATCCGGCAGCCCTTGATGTGACACCGGGATAAGATAACCGCTTTCTTCATCGAACAACCGAAAGACCCCGGCATCCGCGTGCGGCAGCACGTTCATTACCTCGGCAAGGACACTATGGACGATTTCCTGATCGTCCAGGGAGTTGATCACCGCGGCATTGACAGATGCCAGCATTTCCACGGTCTTGGTCTGTACGGCAATGACCGTCTCTTGAACGGCCGCAACGACGCGGGTGGTGACCTGTTCGCCGCACTGGGCGGAAACCTCAAAAATCGTGCGTTTCGCCGTGAAATAGGAGTGGTCCACCACCAGGTGGAGCCTGTCGTCACTTCGCTCAACTGTGTGGGACAGCAGTGCCACTGTCTGCTCGGTTTCCACATCGACATCTTCGAAGCGAAGCACGCCTTCGTGCTGCATCCTGCTCAGTTCCGGATGGGAAGACAGCGTAATTTCCACGGGCGACCTCATGGTGATATGCACATATTACTCTGAAATATTATAGAGGAATAAACATCGATTTTTTCCCTGGCAATGCGACAAAGGCAGAAAGTCAATAAAAGGGAACTTCTGATATGTTTTCAAAAATACAGCGTCGCCATGTCATCATAGGAATGCTGTTCCTGTGCTGGGTCGTGGGCTTCATCGACAAGACCGCCATCAATATCGCGATCATTCCCATCAGTGAGGAGTTCGGCCTTTCCCCGGATCACCAGGGCATGATCATCAGCGCCTTTTTCCTGGCCTATTCGATGACGCAGCTGATTGGCGGTTATCTGGTGGATCGTTTCGGGGCGCGGCGCGTGCTCAGTTCCGCCGTTGCGGTCTGGTCGCTGGGAACGGCCGTATCCGGCGCTGTGCACAACGCCATAGGCCTTGCTGCGGCACGCGCCATGACCGGCGCCGGCGAGGCCGTCTTTCCTGCGGGCGGCTCCGTGGCAATCACCGAACACTTCGAGAAGTCGCAGATGGCGCGCGCCAAGTCGGTACTCCAGTCAGGGGCGTCGGTTGGTTTTGCAGTCGGCTCGATCGTCATCACGGCTTTGATCGCCGCACATAGCTGGCAGATGATGTTCTTTGTCCTCGGCGGCGTCGGTCTTCTCCTCTCGGCTGCGCTATTCTTCGTCATGAAGCCGGCGAACGACACGCCTGTCGTCAAGGAGAAGGTGGAGAAGGTTTCGGAAAAGAAGCGTATCGGCGCGCTATTGAAAAACTCGCTGACCTGGAAGATCACGCTGGTCTATTTCTTTACCAATATCGTGTTCTGGGGTCTGCAGTCATGGCTGCCGTCCTACTGGGTGAAGGTCAAGGGCATGAGCATGGTGCAAATGGGCGCCTATTCGATGATCCCGCCGGCGCTGGGCTTCATCTCGTTCCTCACCTGCGGCTGGCTGCTCGACCGCTTCTTCCACCAGAAGGAAAAGTATCTGATCTGCATCGGCGCGGCCGTATCGGCGATATTCATCTATCTCATGGCCAATGAGGAATCCATTCCGCTCGCCTTCGCTTACCTGTCGGTTTCCAACGTTTTCCTGAATGCGATCTCGATCAGCGTATTCGTCAGCATCATGAAACACTTCCCGCAGAACACAGTGGGTACGGCAACGGGTCTGATCAATTCGCTCGCACAGCTCGGCTCGTTTGCATCCCCCATGCTGATCGGCGCCGTTCTGTCGGCCACCAATCAAAATTACGGGATTGCGTTTTCGGTGATCGTTGCCTGTGCCGTTCTCGTCTGCGTTATCGCCACCACCTTTCCCGCCGTTCATGGCAACAAACCTGTCGAACAGACCGCCTGAAGGAAGAAAATGACCTATCTCGACATTATCGAACGAACCGTCGCCACCCAATCCGACAATCTGAAGTCGGTGTCCGATGCAATCTGGTCTTTTGCGGAAATCCGTTATGAAGAGACACGTTCGGCGGCGCTTCTGGCGGATGAACTGGAAAAGGCAGGCTTTGACGTCACGCGCAATGCCGGCAATATAGAGACCGCTTTTGTAGCCAGTTACGGCGAAGGCCAGCCGGTCGTCGCGATACTGGGTGAATTTGATGCGCTGACGGGCCTCAGCCAGAAGAGCGGCGTCACCCATCACGATCCCGTCGTCGCAGGCGGCAATGGACATGGCTGCGGTCACAACCTCTTGGGCACCGGTGCGCTCGCCGCCATCCTTGCCCTCAAGGCCTGCAAGGACGAACTGGGGCTGGCGGGCACGATCCGTTATTACGGCTGCCCAGCCGAAGAAGGCGGTGGCGGCAAAGCGTATATGGCACGTGAAGGATTGTTTTCCGACGTCGATGTGGCATTCACCTGGCATCCCTGGGATGAAAACCTCGCCTATAACGCCCGCATGCTGGCAACCAACCAGCTCTATTTTTCCTTCCGGGGAACGAGTGCTCATGCAGGTTTTGAACCTCACCTGGGACGCTCGGCGCTGGATGCCGTCGAGCTGACCAATGTCGGCTGCAACTATCTGCGCGAACACATCATTCAGGATGGCCGCATTCACTATGCCATCACCGACACCGGCGGACGGGCACCGAATGTGGTTCAGGCGCAGGCGCAGGTGCTTTACAAGATACGCGCACCGCGGATGGATCAGGTCCGCGACATCACCGAACGGGTGAAGGATGTCGCGCGCGGCGCCGCCCTGATGACAGGCACCGAGCTGGAGATTACTTTCGACGCGGCCTCGGCTGACCTTGTGCCCAACGTCACTCTGGCGCGCATGATGCATCGGGAGTTCGAAAAAATCGGCGTTGCCGGTTTTTCCAACAGCGAAAAAGATTTCGCTGGAAATATCCAGAAGACCTTCACCAGTGAAGTTCAGGCCCGCATTGCAAAACGTGGCAAGGTCCTTTCGGAGGATCTGAACGCCTTTGAAGAAGTGCCGACCTTCCTGCACGGCTCAACCGATGTCGGTGACGTAAGCTGGCTCGTTCCGACAGGTCAGGTATATGTTGCGACCGAGGCTTACGGCACGCCGCCGCATACCTGGCAGATGGTCTCGCAGGGGACTTCGGGTTACGCCCACAAGGGCATGCTGCAAGCCGGCAAGGTTCTTGCCGCCTCAGCCGTGCGTGCGCTGACCGATCCGGAACTGATCACCAGGGCGAAGGGCGAACACCGCGAGCAGCTGGCAGGAGAAAGCTACATCCCGCTGATACCGGCGGATGCCACGCCGCAACGTCTTCGCTGACTTCCCGCCCCCTCTCCTTTTTTGCGCGCAAACCGGGTGAGCGTGGATAAAAAAGAAACCCTCCGCGAGGAGAGTTTCTGATTGGCGGCATATCGAAGTATGCGGCGCTCTCAAACGACAAAAATGATGGCGTCAGAGAGAGCTTTGCCGAACGACGGTGATTTTGCCAAGTTCCACCAGGGGCGTAACGTCAAGCCGTTGCCCCTCGCCCGACAGATCAAGACTGTATCGAAATATTTTTACGAACGGCTGATCGTCCTGTTCATGAATTTTCTCCGTCCCAACATAGGGGCCGGCAGGTATGGGAATGCCCGAGGCCTCACAATCCTCGAGAGCGCGAAAACGTACAGGTGCACCTTCCATTTGTTCCTCCATAGGTTCAATCAAATGAAAACCAATGCAGCGGGTACTGCCGGAAAATAATGCGTTGAAATGAATCGTGAGGCAATCGGCGAAATCTGACGGGGGAGAAACGTACCTCAGCGGATTGAGATAGCTGCCGCGGAGACGCGGTACAGCATGTCATTGCTTTTGGTCTCCGTGGCGAATGGCGGGTTGAGATGGCGTCCGGCAACAGGTATCAGGTGCCCAGTTTTCCAGCCGGACCTTCCGCAAGCAACAAGGCGTATCCCGACATGATCCCGGACTTCCTCGTCACCCATTCCGGTGGCTTCCATGCCGACGAACTTCTGTCCAGTGTCGTACTGACCCGGCTTTTTCCGCTGGCACGTCTCGTCCGCAGCAGGGCGCCCGAATGGATCACACCCAGCGAAGACCGTATCATCTACGATGTCGGCGGCATCTACGATGCGGCAAAAGGCATCTTTGACCACCACCAGCGTGGCGCACCGTTGCGGGACGACGGCCAGCCATATAGCTCGTTCGGCCTGATCTGGAAGCATTTCGGCCGTGACTATCTTGCCGCCTTCGATGTACCGGAAGACCATATCGAAACCGTCCATGCCTCTTTCGATACCAGCTTTGTGCTGCCGGTCGATCTGGTCGATAATGGCGCGCTCAGCCCGTCCATCGCCGGGCCGCTTGCCGGGCTGACCCTGCCTGTCTTGCTGGAAACGCTGAAGCCTGTTTTCGACGAGACCGATCCCGAAGCGGACAATCGCAGTTTCCATGCGGCGCTGGCCGTTGCCCGCAGCTTCGTTGAGGCAAAAATCGCCAACAGCGCCGCGAAATTGCGGGCCGAAGCGCTGGTGAAGCAGGCTATCATCGATGCCGGTGAAGGGCATATTCTGGAACTGCCGATGGGCATGCCGTTTCGGCCCGCCATCGTGAAGTCCGGCGCCGACCATCTGCTCTTTGTCGTTCATCCACGCAACAACGACTGGTGCCTGACCGGTATCCGCCGCGCGGATGAAGGCTTTGATCTGCGTGCGGACCTGCCGGCGGCCTGGGCCGGTCTGACGGACAAGGATCTGGAAGCGGCGTGTGGCGTCGAAGGCGCAAGCTTCTGCCATAACGGCCGGTTTGTCGCAGCGGCGAGAACCCGCGATGCCGCACTGGCCATGGCAGAGCTCGCGGTAAAGGAGGCCCTCTCCCTCGGCAAGGAGGCGACTGCGGCAAAGTCGTGACATAACCGCGATCCCCCCTCCGCCGTTCTTGCGCCTGATGCATTTTGCGTCCGCCTCAAAGGTGGCCTTTGTGGCACGCAGGTCGCAGGCGGAGGGGCACACGACAGTTCCGGCCTTTGCCAAAGCCCGATGGGTGTCTTCACGGCCTTTGCCGTCAAGACGACGATCTCGATCGGATAATTTTCTATAGTTTTTATGGTTTTTCCGCCAAGAATTTACCGTTCGGCGGAATTCTATAGATTGGTTTTCCTGCCAATTCCCGGCGCGTCACTTATGCTTTTCTTCATTCACATGAATTCCGAAGAAATGGCGCTACCGCCGGAAAGCTCAGAGACATGACGCCCAGAACACTCTTTTCCGCTGTGATCGCAGCGACCATTGGCATGACGGCTCCGGCATTTATGGCCGAAGCGGCAGAAAAAAAGGTGGTCGTCGCTTATCAGACTGATGCGCTGCCCTCCTCCGTGGCGATCGCCAACGGCGAATTCGCCAGGGAAACCGGCTACGATATTGACTTCCGCAAATTCAATTCGGGCGCGGAAATCTTCGCGGCCATCGCCTCCGGCGATGTGCAGATCGGCTATGTTGGCTCCAGCCCCTTCGCTTCCTCCACCTCGCGCGGCCTCGACGTGAGGGCTTTTTACCTGTCCTCGATCTCCGGCATCGATGAGGCTCTCGTCGTTCGCAACGGCTCGGGCATTGAAAGCCTCGATGATCTCAAGGGCAAAAAGCTGGCCGCCGCGCCTGTTTCCACTGACCACTATCAGCTTCTGCAACTGATCAAGTCGCGCGGCCTTTCGGAAAAGGACGTGCAGGTTCTGGCCATTCCGCAGCCGGAAATCGTCGCCGCCTATAATCGTGGCGACATTGACGGCGGTTTCGTCTGGGATCCGGCGCTGACCGAGCTGAAGAAAAACGGCAAGGTTCTCATCACCTCGAAGGAAGTGGCCGAAAAGGGCGCTCCAACCTTCAGCGCCTGGGTTGCGACCGGCAAATTCGCCGATGACAACAACGAATTCCTGATCAAATTCGCCGGTGTCATCAATAAATATTACGCCTCCTTCGCCGCCGACAAGGCTGCATGGGGGCCTCAAAGTGAAAATGCCAAAACACTTGCCAAGCTCCTTGGCGGCACTGCGGAACAGCAGGCAGCCGCACTTAACAATCTCAACCTGCTGACGCCGGATGTCCAGGCTTCCGACGCATGGCTCGGCGGCGGAGAAAATTCCGGCGTTGCCAAAATCCTCAAGGCGACATCGCAGTTCCTCAAGGACCAGGGCAAGATTTCCGAGGTTCTGCCGAGCTACGCGGCCTTCACGACGGCGGACGCGCTGAAGCTCACCCAGTAAGCACGGCAAGAGAAAACACGCGCCCGCCTGTTCCCAGGGAACCGGCGGGTTTGCCACTTTGGAAACGATAAAATGCTGCAAATCCAGAACGCCACCGTTTATTTCGACGGGCACGACGGCAAGGAAATCCACGCGCTCGACCGTGTAAACCTCGATATCCCCGAAGGCGCTTTCGTGGTGGCGCTCGGCGCTTCGGGCTGCGGCAAATCCACGCTTTTGAACGCAATTGCCGGATTCCTGCCCATCTCCGAGGGGTCCATCACCTTGAACGGCCGCGAAATCACAGCGCCGGGCGCGGACCGCGGCGTCGTCTTCCAGAAAGATACGTTGCTGCCCTGGTCCAACATCGCCGACAACGTGGCGCTCGGATTGAAATTCGCAGGTATCGGCAAGAAACAAAGGCGAGAAAAAGCCGAGGAACTGCTTGCGCTGGTGGGCCTCAGGGATTTCGCCGAGAACTTCCCTCATGAACTTTCAGGCGGCATGCGCCAGCGTGTCGGTATCGCGCGGGCGCTGGCCACCGAGCCCGCTATTCTGCTGATGGACGAGCCGTTCGGCGCTCTGGACAGCCTGACGCGCGAGCAGATGCAGGAACTGCTGATTTCCGTCTGGCACCGAACCGGCAAACGCATCTTTTTCATCACCCATTCCATCGAGGAAGCACTTTTTCTCGGCACACAGGTCATCGTCATGTCGCCCCGGCCCGGCCGGGTCGTCGCGCGTTATGATCTCGATTTCGTGCGCCGCTTCGTTGAAACCGGCGATGTGCGTTCCATCCATCTCTCGCAGGAATTCAACACACTGCGCGAAGAGATCCGCGAAATTCTGCATCACGACCACAGCAAGACGGAGCTTCACGCATGACGACGCTGGAACTTGAAGGCAAGGCGATGGAAACCGCCCCCACAAAGCCCAGGACGGTGAGGATGGCCGGTTTCGGGCTGGACGGCAGGCCGACAGTCGCGATCAGCATCGCCACCGCCGCCGTGCTGATTTTCGCCTGGTGGGCGGCAACGGCGCTCAAACTCGCGCCGAGCCTCTTCCTGCCACGCCCCGGCGAAGTGCTGCACCAGTTCACCGTGATCTACACCGACGGTTATGCCGGCGCATCGATTGGCCAACATATCGGCGCCAGCCTGTTTCGCATCGGTCTTGCCGCCGCGCTTGCCGTCGTCACCGCCATTCCAATCGGCCTTCTGATGGGCCTGAACCGCTGGGCCAAGGGCATTCTCGATACGCCTATCGAGTTCTACTGGCCGCTGCCGCCGCTTTCCTATCTGCCGTTGATGATCATCTGGCTCGGCATCGGAGAAACATCCAAAGTGGCCCTGCTGTTTCTGGCCATGTTCGCCCCGATCTGCCTTTCGGCGCAAGCCGGCGTGCGTTCCGTTTCGGTCGAGCGCGCCAATGCGGCGCGCTCGCTTGGTGCATCGCGCCTGCAGCTCTTCACACATATCGTGCTGCCAAGCGCCCTGCCGGAAATCCTCACCGGTGTACGCATTGCCTTCGGTATCGGCTGGGGAACGCTGGTCGCCGCCGAGTTGATCGCCTCCACGCGCGGCATCGGCTTCCTCATCATGTCCGCCGCACAGTTCCTGGCAACCGATGTGGTGTTCGTCGGCATCGCCATCATCTCCGTCTGCGCTTTCGGCTTCGGTTTTTCAGTCCGACTGCTGGAGCGGGTTCTCGTTCCCTGGAAGGGGAAGGCCTGACGGTCCTTCCCTTCTTTAACAGGGCGCGGCTGGAAAGGAGTGGAACCATCCCCCTCTTTCCAGAGCAACGGCGTGCCAACAATTCGAAAGATAAGCAATTGCGCGCTAGAGAGACCCGGAGGCCATTTGAGCCAGCTTTGATGATGGAAGTCTTTGGCGGTTGGCGACAACGCTTTCAACGCACATCCCGACATGAAAACGCCCCGGCACGGCGGGCCGGGGCGCTTTTCACATCCGTTTTTCCAGGCGGTTCAAAAGGCTGCGGCCGGTATCCAGCTCGCGGTGGCGGCTGTGCTGGTCGAGAAGGCGGGAATTTTCTTCGCAAGCTCTTCGATGGTTTTCACGCCTGCCGCCCGTAACTGTTCCTGGGTAACCAGAACCGGATCGACAACGATGGTTTTCGGCACGTTCTCGCCGGCGATTTCAAGTGCGGCGGCGCGCACCGACACGGCACCCACCACAGCGGGATTGGTCGCCGCAGTGGCGACCCAGGGGCTGCCCGGCTCGACGATTTCCTGAATATCGGCCGTGGAAACATCGGCAGAATAAATCTTGATTTTGTCACCGATACCCAAATCGGCCGCGGCCAGTTTCACGCCACGGGCAAATTCATCATAGGGTGCAAAAATCACCGAGATTTCCGGGTTGGCGCGCAGAACGGCCTTGGCCTGATCCGCCGTGGCCGCTGCGGTCGTATCGCTCACCGTTCCGAAACGGGCCTTCTCGACAATGCCCTTATTGGCTGCCTTCACCTTGTCCCACACCTCGTTACGGCGGTCGAGCGGCGCAAAACCCGCCACATAGGCATAACCGGCCTTAAAATTCGTGCCGTTATCCTTCAAGGCCTGATCAAGCGCCAGCTCAGCCAGACGATGATCCGACTGCTCGACCTGCGGGATCTTCGGATTGTTGAGGTTCACGTCGAAAGCGACGACCTTGATACCCTTGTCCAGTGCCTGCTGAACCACATCCGTCAGCGATTCCGGCTGGCCGTGATCGATGATGATGGCCTCAACACCAAGATTGATCGCCTGCAGGATCTGCTCACGCTGCTGCGCTGCATCCTGCCTGCCGGGGAATATCCTGAGGTCTGCGCCCAGCGCCTTTGCCTGCGCCTCGGCGCCAGACTGATAGGCCTGGAAGAAATCGCCGGCGGAAATATAGCTGATCAGCGCGATCTTGACGCCACCCTTGTCGAAGGGATCGGGCGCGCCTTTCAGCCCTTGTGCGCTTACGGCCCCGGCGGCCAGAAGCGAAGGCAAAAGCGCAAGAGCGATGTGACCGGGTTTCAAAGACATCGGGATTTTTCTCCAATTGAGTGGCGGCTGGATAGTCCTCAAATTATGTGCATATAATCTATCGTTTTTATGGGTTTAATATTGCTATTTTGCGCGGGGAAACGAGTTTTCTTTTGTCTCGCGGGCACAGGAAATGACAGGTTTTGCTCAAGCCGGGAGGGCGGAGATTCTTCGCAACGCTGGTCTGATCAATTGGCCAGGGTCGCGTAAAAATGATGAATTTCAATCCCTTGGAACCCGCGCAAAGGACGATGGAAATTTATTCCCTGCTTTGACGGCACAATAGAAGGGCCATTCTTGTTTGCCGCTGCAAAAGTATTACCAAACTGGATTGTTACAGGATGGATTTCCGCACATGCCCCTTCTCGACGTTCAGAACATCTCCCACGCGTTCGGCTCCACCAAGGCCCTCACCGATGCGCATCTCGCGATCGAGGCGGGTGAAGTCGTCGCACTGATGGGCGCAAACGGTGCTGGAAAATCCACGCTCGTCAAAATTCTCTCCGGGCTTTATCGGCCGGATGCCGGAACGATGACATGGCAAGGCAAGCCGTTTTCACCGCAAAGCCCGGCGGATGCGGCATTGCAGGGCATCGTCACGGTCCATCAGTCAACGGATGTTGTTGGCATTCCGGGTCTGACGGTCGCGGACGCGCTTCTGCTCAACCATTTCGTTGATGGCCGTCACCCCTTCTTCCTGTCGAAAAAATCGGTCCGCCGGCAGGCTGCGGCCATTCTCGCCGAAACCGGTTTCGATCTGCCGCTCGACCGGGATTTCGAGACGCTGAGCGCCGCTGACCGGCAGCAGGTCGCCATTGCCCGCGCACTCGCCAACAAGGCTCGGCTGATCATTCTGGACGAACCGACGGCCAGCCTTTCCGCTCGGGAATCGGCCCGTCTTTACGATCTCGTACGCTCCCTGAAGGCGCGCGGGATCGGTGTGCTCTATATTTCGCACCGAACCGCCGATCTCGAAGCGCTCGCGGACCGGGTCGAAATCCTGCGCGGCGGGCGCAATGTCGGTTCCTTCGTCCGGCCCGTCGATTTCAGCGCCGCCATTGAAACCATGATCGGCCGCTCGTTGAATGCGGCGCGCCCGGACCGGCGGCGTGATTTCGAAAAGACGGTGCTGCGACTGGAAAACACGCGTCTGCTGCCGGAAAGCGCGCCCTTCTCCCTCTCCGTCCGGGAGGGAGAAGTGGTCGCCATCACCGGCGTTCTCGGCGCCGGCAAAAGCCGTCTTCTGTCCACGCTCTTCGGCCTTGGCGCCTTTTCGGGCGGACAGGTATTTCTGGATGGCAAGACCTATGCGCCGGGCAGTCCCGCCGAAGCAATCGCCGCCGGCGTGGTGATGGCCGCCGAAGACCGGCACAGATCGTCTTTCATCCATGCCGACTGGCCGGGCGAAAGCATTGCCGCAACGATCAGCCTGCCGCATCTCGGAAAATGGTATCCCTCCGGGTTCCTGTTATCCAACCGGGAAAAAGAGGAAGGCCGGAAAGCGATCCAGCGCCTGTCGATCAAGGCGCAATCAGCCGATGCCTCTGTCTGGTCGCTTTCGGGCGGCAACCAGCAGAAGGTCGTCATCGGCCGCTGGGAAGCCGAGCCCAGCCGCCTGCTTTTGCTGGACGAACCGTTCCAGGGCGTCGATGTCGGCGCACGGCAGGATATCATTGCCGCCATTCGCCGCCATTCCGGGCGCGCCACGCTCATCGCCACATCCGATCCGGAAGAAGCCTATGAGGTGGCGGACCGGGTTCTCGTGATGGATGGGCACACCCTTTTCGAACAAACCAACGATGCCGGAACGCCGCATCTTCACAAGGAACCCGCCTGATGGTCGACGGCACCCGAGAGATTTCAGAACAGTCAAAAGAAACGGCGACACTGGAAACGCTGCGAAACGCGATAAGACGCGGCGCGGTTTTCCTGCTGCTGGCGGCGATGGTCGTCGGCTTTTCGCTCGCGCAGCCCGCCTTCATCAACATCAACAATCTCATGAGCATCCTGCAGGCGGTCTCCGTCGTCGCCATCATCGGCGCGGGCGTCAGCATCACGCTTGCCATCAACGGTTTCGACCTGTCGGTCGGGGCGGTCGCGGCATCCAGCGTCATGGCCGCAAGTTATGCGATGATCGTGCTGGGGCTGAACGCCTGGCAGACGGTGCCGCTGGTGCTGGCCTTCGGCGCGCTTGTCGGCCTTGCCAATGCTTTCCTGATTGTCAGGCTCAAGGTGCCGGACCTGCTTGCGACACTCGCCACCATGTTCCTGCTGACCGGCCTCCAGCTCATTCCGACAGCCGGCCGTTCCATCTCCGTCGGCCTCATCCTGCCTGACGGTTCGACGGCCAGCGGCAAATACGATCCCGCCTTTCTCACCATCGGACGCTCCAGCCTGTTCGGCCTCATTCCCCTGCCCGTGGTGCTGATGGCCATCGTCGCCGTCGTTCTGTTCATTCTCACCGAAAAAACGAGGTTGGGCCGCCTGATCTACGCCACCGGCGGCAATGAAACGGCGGCGCGGCTTGCTGGCGCCAATGTCGACAGGATCAAGACCTTCGCCTACGTGCTTTCCGGCACGCTCGCGGCGCTTGGCGGCATCATCGTCGCCGCCCGCGTCGGCCGGGGTGACGTTTCCTCCGGCGCGTCGCTGCTGATGGATTCGGTCGCGGCCGCGCTGATCGGCTTTGCGGTTCTGGCGCTTCGCCGTCCGAATGTTCTCGGCACGCTTGTCGGCGCCGTTTTCGTCGGCGTGCTGCTCAATGGCCTCACCATGCTGAACGCGCCTTATTACACGCAGGACTTCATCAAGGGCGCCGTTCTGGTTGGCGCGCTGGCGCTGACCTACGGCGTTGCCCGCACAAAAATCTGACCTTTCAATATCCGTCCAGAGAAGTGGAAACCATGTTCAAGACCGTCAAGACACTGGCCGCGGCCGTCATCTCGCTTAGCTTCCTCTCCACCAGCGCCTTTTCCGCCGGCATCGAAGGCGCCCCGGCACCCTTCGACAAGAAGACGGTCAACATTGCCGTCGTCAGCTTCCTCGGCAGCGGCGACTGGCTGCAGGCCTTTGAGGCGGGCGTCAAGCGGCAGGCCGATACGCTCGGCGTCAAGCTCACCGTCTCCCAGGCCCGCAATGACAATGACACCCAGAGAAACCTCGTCGAGCAGGCGATCAATCTCGGCGTCGACGGCATCATCATCAACAATGGCCGCCCGGAAGTGCTGAAGGACGTGGCGCAAAAGGCGCTCGACAAGGGTATCAAGGTCGTTGCCTATGACGTGGACCTCGAAAACCCGCAAATCCCGCAGATCGAGCAGAGCGACAAGGACATGGCGAGGCTGGTGCTGGACCAGGCCGTAAAGGACAAGGGCGACGGCTTTGTCGGCGGGGCGGTCTATGTCGCCGGCTTCGCGCCCCTCGACCGGCGTTACGCCGTGTGGAAAGACTTCATCGTCAAACACAATCTGAAGGAAAAGGCCGTCTGGGGCGTGGTCAACGATACGGTGCCGGCCTCCGTCGCCGATCAGACGAAGGCCGTCCTGCGCGCCAATCCGGATATTTCCGTCATCTTCACCCCGTGGGATGAATTCGCCAAGGGCGCGAAGCTCGCCATCGATGAACTTGGCCTTTCCCAGCAGGTGAAGATTTACGGCGTCGATATTTCGACCGCCGACATCCAGCTCATCACCGAGCCGGACAGCGCCTGGGTCGCCACCGCCGCAACCAACGCCGCCGTCGTCGGTGAAGTGTCGGTGCGTGCCGTCTCGCTTTCGATCGCAGGCCAATTCCCCGGCCGGTCGGTGCTGTTGCAGCCGACCCTCATCACCCGTGACGATCTGGTGAAAAACGACATCGGCACCATCGAGGACCTCCAGAAGAAATTCCCGGCATTTCTGAAAAGCGATGCCGCTACCGCCGCCTGGATCCCCGCCGTCAAACATTGACCGCCTTTACCAAGATGCGCCTCCGCCCGCAGGCGGCGCTTTTCCCATAGCAACGCAAGAGCAGACCATGGCCGCCCCAGACCTTCCGAAACCCGATTTCACCCGCAACATGAAACTCATCGGCCATAGCGATATCGGCGGCCGTGGCGATGGCCTGCAACTGATGGTCCATCGCGGTTACGCCTATGTGGCACATCCATGGTCGCAGGGTTTTTCGATCATCGACGTGCGCGACGCTAAAAACCCTGTCACCGTCAACTACGTGCAGGCCCCGTCCAACACCTGGAACATTCACCTCCAGACCCATGACGACCTGCTGCTGGTCATCAATGCGCTCGATCTTTTCGCCGATGTCCAGTCCTTCACCGACGAAAAGGCCTATTATACCAAATCGGTCGGTGAGACGGTCGCTGCGGAAAAACGCGAGCGGGTGTGGACTGCGGGCATGACGGTGTTCGACATCTCGACACCCGACAAGCCCAGGAAAATCGGCCAGCTGGATGTCGACGGCATCGGTTTCCACCGCCTGTGGTATGTGGGCGGGCGTTACGCCTACGCTTCGGCGCTGCTGGACGGCTTTTCCGATTATATCTTCGTCACCATCGATCTTGCCGATCCCACGAGGCCACAATTGCTGGGCCGCTGGTGGCTGCCGGGCATGAACACGGCCAAGGGTGAAAAACCGGCATGGGGCGAGGGAAAACGCTATGCCCTTCATCACGCGCTGGTGCATGGCGACACCGCCTATGCCTGCTGGCGTGATGGCGGCCTGACCCTGCTTGACGTCAGCGATCATTCGGCTCCCAAGCTCATCGCCCATCGTAACTGGTCACCGCCCTATGGCGGCGGTACCCATTCGCCGCTGCCCTTGCCGGGCCGCGACCTGCTGGTAGTCGCCGACGAGGCCGTGCTGGACAACGAGGAGGATGGGCGCAAGCACACCTGGATTTTCGACATCCGCGCTCCGGAAAATCCGGTCAGCATTTCGACATTCCCGATCCCGAACGAGATCGATTACGCGAAGAAAGGCGGCCATTTCGGCCCGCATAACCTGCATGAAAACCGGCCAGGTTCCTTCGTGTCGGAAACGCTGATCTTCGCCACCTGGCAGAATGCCGGCATCCGCGCCTTCGATATTTCCGATCCCTATCATCCCGTCGAAACCGGCGCGCTCGTTCCGGCAGGGCCGGCAACGATGACGGACCGGCGGCCGGGCCGGCCGAAGGTCATCCAGTCGGCCGATGTCTTTGTTGATGCCAATGGGCTGATCTACGCGACCGACTATAACGCCGGGCTTGAAATCATCGAATATGGCGGTTGAAGCAACGTGACCTGACGAAAAA
This sequence comes from Agrobacterium tumefaciens, assembly GCA_017744915.1. Classification (GTDB taxonomy): domain Bacteria; phylum Pseudomonadota; class Alphaproteobacteria; order Rhizobiales; family Rhizobiaceae; genus Agrobacterium; species Agrobacterium tumefaciens_I. Next base: position 189,034 of record JAGIAH010000002.1, on the reverse strand, counting down.
ATCGCCCGGGAAAACCCGGGCGATTGTTGGTAAGACAGAATGCATCAGACCACTTCGTCGTGGGACGGTTTTTCCCACAGATTGATGCCACCTTCGACGGCATAACGATCGATTTCCGCCAGCTCTTCCGCCGTAAAATACGGGTTCTTGAGCGCCGCGACATTTTCCTCCACCTGTCTGGCGGAGCTTGCGCCAATCAGCGCCGAGGTGACGCGCTTGTCGCGCAGTACCCAGGCGATGGCGAGCTGCGCCAGCGACTGCCCGCGGTTTCTGGCAATCTCATTGAGAGCGCGGGCTCGATCGATATTTTCCTGCTTCAGATGCTCCGGCCGCAGGAAATCCCCGCCCGGACGGTTGACGCGCGCATCCTGCGGCACGCCGTTCAGATATTTATTGGTCAGCAGTCCCTGCGCCAGCGGCGTGAAAGCAATCACACCCGCACCGACCTCGTCGGTCGCATCCAGAAGGTCCTTTTCGGCCCAGCGGTTGAAGAGATTATAGGCAGGCTGGTTGATGAGAAGCGGCACGCCGCGCTCTTTCAGCAGCGCCGCAATTTCACGCGTCTTCACGCCGGAATAAGACGACACGCCAACATAGAGCGCCTTGCCCTGACGAACGGCCTGCGCCAGCGCATCGGCAGTTTCTTCAAGCGGCGTTTCCGCATCGAAACGATGCGAGTAGAAAATATCGACATAGTCCAGCCCCAGCCGGGTCAGGCTCTGATCGAGGCTGGAAAGCAGCGCCTTTTTCGAGCCGCCGCCACGTCCATAGGGACCGGGCCACATGTCCCAGCCGGCCTTGGTGGAGATGATCAGCTCATCGCGATAGGCCGCAAAATCCTGTTTCAGTATATGGCCGAAATTCACCTCGGCGCTGCCGGCGGGCGGGCCGTAATTATTGGCAAGGTCGAAATGGGTGATGCCGAGATCGAAAGCCTTGAAAAGAATGGAGCGCTGAGTTTCGAGCGGCGTCGTATCGCCGAAATTGTGCCAGAGGCCGAAGGAAATCGCTGGCAGTTTCAGGCCGCTGCGCCCGACACGGCGGAAGGTGGCGTCTTCATAGCGGTTGGGATCTGGATGATACGTCATGGTCTCTGTTTCCTGATGGCGTTGAATGGTCGTCCGGCGATCGGTGACCGCCGGTTCGGGTGGGGAATTTGTGATTTTGAAACTGGACCCTAGATGGCCCCGTGACGCGGCGGCAGCGTGCCGTTCAGATAGAAATTGCCGATATGATGATATTTCCAGCGGACGGGATCATGCAGCGAATGCGTTCTGGCATTGCGCCAGTAACGGTCGAGCCCGTAGCTTTCCAGCGTGGAACGCGCCCCGCCGAGTTCTATGAGCTTCGTAGACGCAAGTTGAGCGGCTTCCGTACCCAGCGACTTGACCTCCGCCACCGCGATGGAGGCTGCCGCCACCGATTTTTCGTCCGGTGCCGCACTCGCACTGTCGAGGATGCGGCCGGCCCTTGCGAGAAGCGCGTCGGCCGCATGCACGCGGATGGAAACGTCTCCGACAGCATGGATGGTGTGCGGGTCTTCATAACCGTGCTCGATGCTCAGCTCGAAAAACGGGCGAGCATGGGCGCGAACATAGGAGATCGTTTCCGCGAGAGCACCGCGTGCAATGCCGACCTGAACGGCGGCATGAATGATCTGCGCAAAAGGCCCCATGGGTGTCGGCCGCTCGAAGACGACATCGTGATCCACGACCTGGAACGGTGTGATTTCTACCTCATCGAAGGTGACAGTGCCGCTGCCTGTCGTGCGCTGGCCGAAGGACGTCCAGTCGTCGACCAGCGAAAGCCCAGCCGTTGCGCGATCGATAAAGACGATATTCACCCGCCCATCCGGCCCCTTGGCGACGACAACGATGATGTGGGCAAACAGAGAACCGGTGGAATAGAACTTCTGTCCGTTCAACAGCAGCCTGCCATCCCGCTCGGCGAAGTGCGTCTTGTAATCGACCGGGGTTTTTGTACCGATTTCGGTGAAGGCATTGCCCAGCCGGTCTCCGTCGAGAATGCGCTGGAAATAATGCCGCTTCTGTTCCTCGCTGCCGGCCAACCGCAAGGCCTCGACCATGTAGAAATGGTTTTGCGGAATTTGCCCGATGCTGCCATCGGCGGCGGAAATGATCGCGGTCACTTCCGCCAGCGTTACGGCCGAAACGCCGGCACCGCCATAATCCTTCGGCACGGTGATGGCCCACAACCCGCTTTGCGAAAAACGCTCGATTTCGGCGAGCGGCAACCGCCGCTCCCTGTCGCGTTCCGCCGCCCCGACGGCGAAGCCGCGCGCAAGCTCCTGCGCAACGGTAATAGCCTCGGCATCGTCCTTTATGATGTGAGCCTTCGTCCGGCGCGGCGGGATATGCGGCGCAGGTCTTCCCGAGGTCAACGCGGCCTCGCGATGCAGCTTCCGGTCAGTCGTTGTCATGGAAACGGCCTCAATTCCAGGCATGGCGCGGGGGGTGTGCGCCGTTCAGATAATAGTTTCCGACATGGAAATATTTCCACCGCACCGGATCGTGCAGCGTGTGGACACGGGCGTTTCGCCAATGCCGGTCCAGCCCGTGTTCGGCAAGTGTCGAACGGGTGCCGGCAAGTTCGAAGAGCTTGTTGGTTGCCAGAATAGCGATTTCGGTGGTCAGAACCTTCGATTCCCCGGTCCTGATCGTCGCTTCCGAAACGGTTTCCAGCGTCGTGTTCCGCTTTGCGGCATCGATGCTGTGACCGGCGATTTCAAGAAGCGCCTCGGCTGCATGCAGACGGATTTTCAGATCGCCGATGGCGGCAATGGTGAAGAGATCTTCGCCCGCCGTCTGCTTGCCGCTGTCGAGCCACGGACGACTGTGCTTGCCGATGAAGGCGATGGTGTCATCGATCGTGCCGCGGGCAATGCCCACATCGATTGCCGACTGGATGATCTGCGAGACCGGGCCGCCAATGGTGGGGTGATCGAAGGAGGTGACCTTTACCGCCCTCTCCTTGGGAACACGGACATTTTCGATCTTCACCGATCCCGATGCCGTGGTGCGCTGGCCAAAGCTCGACCAGTTGTTGGTCACCGTCAGGCCCGGAGCGTCACGGTCGGCGAAAACGAGATATCCCTGCCCCGTTTCATCTAGGGCGACAATCGGCACGATATGCGCGAGAAGGGCTCCGGTCGTATAAAATTTCTCGCCATTGACGATCACGCTGTCGCCGTCATGGGCCACTTTCGTCTCGAAATCGGCGACGGTCTTGCTCTTCAACTCGGAGAAGGCGTTGCCGTAACGAATACCCTGAAGCGCCCAGCCGAAAAACAGTTTTTTCTGGTCTTCCGTGCCGTCCAGATCGACGGTGGCGACGATTGCCAGATGGTTCTGGGTGATCTGGGCAATGGCGGGATCGGCCGCCGCAATCGTTGCGATGACCCTGGCAAGCGTGGCGTACGATACTTCCGGCCCGCCATAGGCTTTGGGAACGTTGATGCTCCAGAGACCGCTCTGGGAATATTCGTCCAGCTCATCAATCGGCAACAGGCCTTCGCGATCGCGCAGCGCCGCACCGACCCTGAATTTTTCCGCCAGCCGCTGCGCGATTTCTATCGCTTCCGCGTCCGACGAGACGATATGCGCCTGGGTCGCCGGCCGCGGACGCGGCGCAATCGGGTCCGCAGAATTGACGCGCGGATGAACACTATAGTCGATCTTGGTCTCGGAAATCGTGCCCATGGGACGCCTCTCAAACACGGTGAATGATGGCGTGAGCATCGCACAAGGCGCGGCGCAGAACAGTAATTCTATGTTTTTTATGCTCTATATTAGAGAAGGTTTTTCTCTGAATATCGAAAAAAACGAAAGAGCGCCTCGGCGGATCAACGGGCCAAAATACGCTTGGCGTCTTAAGCCTCATGTCTGGCGGAAGAGGTTTCTTCCGCCAGATATTTTCTTCAGGAACCTGATGCGACTTTCACATTGCCGCCATGGCCGCCGCCGCCGAACACCTGTTTCGCGCCGAAGGAAGAGCGAATCTCGTTTCGCGGCCCGCCGAGGCCGATTTCCGGAAACAGCAGCTCGGACAGGCGATAGGCCTCCTCCAGATGCGGATAACCGGAGGCAATGACGGTATCGATGCCGAGCTCCTGATATTCCCTGAGCCGCGCCGCGACCGTTTTCGGGGAACCGACAAGTGCCGTGCCTGCGCCCGAGCGAACCAGCCCTATACCCGCCCATAGATTGGGAGAGACTTCCAGCTTGTCGCGCCGGCCATTGTGCAGGGCCTGCATCCTCGCCTGCCCGACGGAGTCCGAGGCCTTGGAGAAGACCTCCTGAGCGGAAGCGATGGTCTCATCGGAAAGCTTCGAAATCAGCCTGTCGGCATCGGCCCAGGCCTCCTCGTCTGTTTCACGCACGATGAAATGCAGACGGATGCCGAAGGTAACCTTCCGCCCCCTTTTTGCGGCAGCGGCACGCACCTTGGCAATTTTTTCCGCCACCTGTGCCGGCGGCTCGCCCCAGGTCAGATATTTGTCGGTGATCCCGGCCGAAAACTCGATGCCGGCATCGGAAGAGCCACCGAAATAAATCGGCGGGCGCGGCTCCTGCACCGGCGGCAGACCAAGCCGGGCATCCAGCGCCTTGATATATTTGCCGTCGAGATTCCCCTTGCCGGTTTCGATCAGTGAGTTGAAGACCTGAAAGAACTCGTCGGCGTGATCGTAACGCTCGTCATGCGGCAGGAAAATGCCGTCGCCGGCCAGTTCCTGCGCGCTGCCGCCAACCACGATGTTAAGCAGCAGCCGACCATGGGAAACACGATCGAGCGTGGAAGCCAGCCGCGCATAATAGGCGGGTGATGCAACGCCCGGACGGATGGCGACGAGGAATTTGAGCTTCTCGGTAAAAGCAGCGAGATTGGCCGCCAGAATGAAGGATTCCTCACAGGCGACGCCAGTGGGAATGAGCACGCCGGAGTAACCGAGCCGATCCGCCGCCTGGGCTATTTCCCGGAAATATCCGGGATCGGAAGGCCGCGACAGATCATCGGAACCGAGATAGGAACCATCGCCCGATGACGGGATGAACCATAAAAAATCAAGCGGAGCGTCTGTTTTCGCCATCTGGAATATCCTTTCGTGTTGTCCGTTCAGCGGCGGCTTTCCGTCGCGGCCGATGCAAGGCTGCTCGCAATCTCTGCGGCCACATAGACCGCATGTTCCGTAACCTGTGGCAGGCCCATCAATTCTCCGAAGGTTCCGCGAGCCAGAGGACCGCCGATCAACAGCGTCTCGACGGCCTGACCCTGACGGTCGACGGCGCGTGATCGCTCGTCGCAACGGATGCCGAGGCCGGTCGGGCAGAGTGTCAGAAAACCCGCCTGCTCCAGCCCGGAAAGAAAGGCCTGCGATTTCAGAATCCCGCCATGGGCAGGCCCGGTGGTGACGATGATCGCCTCCACATCGATCCGCGCAATGTCCTTTTGGCCACGAAGCCTGAGATCGACAAGCAGCGAACCGTTCCGGTCATCCTGTGCTGATACGAGCGAACCGGCGACGATCCGCAACTCACCAGAAACGACGGCTTCATCCAGGAGCGCCTCGACCTGCGGCGCAATCCTGAAGCGATGCGCGTCCCAGAAGGGACGCAGCCAGCGCACGACCCTGCGCCGTTCATTCAAGGGAAGATTGCGCCATATGTCGCGCCCCTGCAGGCGCACGGCATCCAGAACGCCATGCCAGGTAACACCGGTTGCCTGCGCTGCGCGCAAAGCCTCGCGGATCCGCCGCAGCAATTCCGACGCGCTTCCCAGCGGCGGATCGGTAAAATCCCCATAGGGCTCCTGCGGCGCGGCGGGATGGCCACGCGACCGCAAACCCCGGCGTGAGAGTGAGACGACCGGTGCGTGATGGCCACGGCGCTTCAGTGCGGCAAATGCATCGGCCGCCGTCAGGCCATTACCGACGATCAGAATGCGATCATCTGCGGTGATGTTGTCCAGCGCAGCATCCGCATTCAAGTCAGCCACCAGTTTTGGATGGCCGGCAAGCGGTCGCAGCACCTGCGGAAGGGCCGGCGGCGGATGGCTTGTCGCCACCACCACGATATCCGCGACGTGACTGTTGCCGTCTGCGGTAAGCAGTTCCCAGCCCTCGCCGTGGCGGGTCACATGTTCCACGCGGCTGCGCTCGTGTTCGACAATGCCCGCTTCCAGCAAGGGAGCTATCTCAGCGGCAACATAGGCACCGAAGACACGGCGCCGTGGATAGGCCTGACCATCCGGCAGAAGCGCAGCCGCATCCTCCGCCAGCACATTGGTTTTCTCGATATAACGGACAAAACTATCCGGATCGTCGGGATAAAGCGTCATGCGCCCGGCCGGCACATTGATCCGGTTGGCAGGCTCCGGCGTGGAATAGGCAAGCCCGGCGCCCAGCATCTCCCTCGGTTCGAACACGACGATCCGCACCCCTTCCAGCCGCGCGGCAGCGCGATGGAGATGAACAGCAAGCGCTGCTCCGCTAAACCCACCGCCAATGATGGCGACAATCGCATTCTTCCGGTTTACTGGCATCTCAATCCGCATGATCTTGTCGCCTCGCGACTGGAGAAAATCTACAACATTTGTCGATTTAGTAGCCTTACGAACTTCCAATTTTGGCGGGCGGAACGAAAAAATCATCCGCGTCGCCTGTCATCCAGCATCGGTTTCATTCAGTGGCACCTGTCGCGCGTGTCCGGGGTGACGGGACAGGGCTGTTGCCCGCTCCACCCGGCGCGGAATTTTATTCTCCAAGTTAGTCTATAAAAAACATCAGGAAACTGTCGCGCGCGTCATGCCCCCTTTATCCTCGGCTCCGACATATCTGGGAGTTTAGCATGAGCAAGACCATTCGCTTCAACGCCTTCGACATGAATTGTGTAGGGCATCAGTCACCGGGCCTTTGGGCGCATCCGCGCGATAAATCCTGGAAATACAAGGATCTCGATTATTGGCAGGATCTGGCCCGCACGCTGGAACGCGGCGTGTTCGACGGTATCTTCATTGCCGATGTCATCGGTTATTACGATGTCTACAAGGGTTCGAACTATCACGCCCTGCATCAGGCCGCGCAGATACCGGTGAACGATCCGCTGCAGCTTGCCGCCCCCATTGCGCTGGCGACGGAACATCTGGGCATCGGCATCACCGCTTCCACCTCGTTTGAGCATCCCTACACATTTGCGCGCCGGCTTTCGACCGCCGATCACCATAGCAAAGGCCGGATCGGCTGGAATATCGTCACCTCCTATCTGGAGAGCGGGGCGAAGAATATCGGCCAGGGCGGCTTGCGCCGTCACGACAACCGTTATGAAGTGGCCGCCGAATATATCGAAGTGCTCTACAAGCTTTTCGAAGGAAGCTGGGAAGAAGGCGCGGTGCTGCGTGACCGTGACCGACGCATCTTCACCGATCCCGCCAAGGTTCACGAGATCGGTCACAAGGGCAAATATTTCGAGGTGCCGGGCTATCATCTGAGTGAACCCTCGCCGCAACGCACCCCCGTTCTTTATCAGGCGGGCGCTTCAGGCCCCGGCAAGGCCTTTGCCGCCGAACATGCTGAATGCATCTTCGTCGCCGCCCCGACCAAATCCGTTCTCAAACAGCACGTTGCGGAAACCCGCCGACGCGTCGCCGAAGCCGGACGTGACCCCAAGAAGGTCTATATCTACACGCTGGTCACGATCATCACCGACGAGACGGACGAAAAGGCGCAGAAAAAGTTCGAGGAATACCGGGATTACGTTTCCTATGACGGCTCTCTGGTCTTCATGTCGGGCTGGAGTGGCATCGATTTCGGCCAATATGCACCGACGGACCAGGTGCGGAAGGTCGAGACCAATGCAATCCATTCCTTCGTCGAGCACATCGCCGGCGGCGACAAGTCCTGGACGATCGACGAACTGGCGAAATTCGGCGGCATCGGCGGGATGGGACCGGTCTTCGTCGGTTCCCCTTCGCGCATTGCCGATATCCTGCAGGAATGGGTGGATGACACGGACGTCGACGGCTTCAACCTCGCCTATGCGGTGACACCCGACAGTTTCGAGGATGTGGTGGGTTATATCGTCCCTGAACTCCAGAAACGCGGTGTTTATCCCACGGCATACAAGCCAGGCACACTACGGGAAAAGCTTTTCGGCGATGGCGACTATCTGGCGACCAACCATCCGGCCAACCGCTATCGCGACATTGAAGCGATCAAGCGGGAAGAGGCGGAAGCGGCCGGCGCGATACCAAAGAGTGCCGCGGTCTGAAACGGCCTCTCGCCCGGCCGTCTCGCGCCTGTGATCCAAAAACTCCATCCCCGAGCCGCCCCTTCCGGGGCGGTTCATGCATGTGCGGTTGCCTTCCGATTGGCGAAGCCGATGGCGAGGACAAGGAAGATCAGCAGTCCCGTACCGACCTGCTGCCAATAGAAATTCAGGCCTGACAGCAGAAGACCATTGGCGACGATGCTGAGCAGCAGCACACCAAGAACGGTGCCGGGCACATTCGGTCGTCCCCTTGGATCAAGCGTCGTGCCGATGAAGGTTGCGCCGATCGCATTCAGCAGAAAGGCGTTGCCGGATGACGGGATGTAGACGGTCACCGTCGAGGTGATAATGAGCCCCGCAATGGCGGCGACGGTGGCCGCCAGAACATAAACCGCCGCCACATGACCGGAAAGCCGGATGCCCGAATAACGGACGACACTGGCCTGGATTCCGGAGGAAACGACGACGCGGCCGAAGCGCGTGCCGGACAGGATGCTCCAGGCAGCGATGAGCACGGCGAGCGCGACAATCAAGGAAACGGAAACGCCGAACAGGTTGCCATGACCGAGGAACCGAAAGGCTTCGGGCACGCCGGCGGGAGGCAGATAGACGGGATTACCGCCATTGGTCAGCAATTGCTGGATGCTGCGGCCGACGAACAGGGTGCCGAGCGTGGCGAGGAAAGGCGAAATGCCGATGCCCGCAATGAGAATGGCGTTAAAAATGCCGACCAGCGCACCGGCCGCAAGCCCCGCCAGCGCAGCAATTGCCACTGGCTGCCCGGCAAGAACCAGCGACACGAATGCGAAACTTGCAAAATCGATCGCGGCGCCAACGGAAAGATCGATGCCGCCGGAGGCCACGACAAAAGTCATGGCGATGGAGACGATTGCCAGCAGCACGAAATTATTGACCAGCACGCTGATGAGGTTCGTCGTAGTCAGAAATCCGGGCGCAAGGCTCGCGAACAGGGCAAAAACGATCAACAGAGCCGACGGTAGCGCAAAGCGCGCGACCGTCCGCACGACCGAGATGATCGTGGCTCTATTGCCCGGAGCGATGGCAGCAGACGACATATTAGCGGTTCTCCCGACGCAAAAGGGTCGTGGCGGACACGACGAGCAGGATTAGGAGACCCTGGACGCCGCTCACCAGCGTGCTGGAAATGTTGAGAAGCTGGAAACCGTTGACAAGGAAACCGACGAAGAGCGCCGACAGCAGCGTGCCGGTCACCGTCGGCACCAGGCGACGTGAAAAGACAGAGCCGAGAAGCGCGGTGACCACCACGGGCAGAAGCATTTCACCGGAGCCGGTGGTGCTGCCGCTAAGGTAGGACACGGACAATATGCCTGCGAAACCACCGAACAGACCGCTCGTCACGAATGCGCCAGCCACGAAGGATTTTACCGGCAACCCGGCAGCCCGCGCCGCCTCGGGAAATTCGCCGACGGCATAAAGCCGCAGTCCCAGGGGTGTATATTGCACCACCGCTGCCACGAGCCCCGCAAAAAGGATGAGGACATAGGCCAGCACCGGTATTCCGGCAGGACCGGTGGCGGAAAGGGCCGAGAGGAATTCGGTGGAGGCCGGGATGACGGTATTTTGCGTCAGAACCAGTTCGAGCCCGGCCACGACATTCATCACCGCCAGCGTCGCCAGAAGCGGTACGATGCCGACGACCGTGACGGCGAGCGCGTTTACGGCACCGATTGCGGCCCCCGTTGCAAGCGCTCCTGCAGCCGCCGTGGCATCACCATAACCGGCCTGCGTGAGGGTTGCGTAAACCGCCGCGCTCAATCCCATATTTGCCGCCAGCGACAGATCGATGCCCCCCGTAACCACGTTGGAACCGCCGGCAATGATCACGATCGTCAGCCCGATGGCGAGGACGCCGCCAATGGCCGATTGCGCCAGCACGTTGCCGATATTGCCCACTGACAGGAAAAACGGGGCCGCAAGCGAAAAGAAGGCAAAAACCGCGACAAAAACCGCAAGCGCGCCGCCGCGCAGGGCAAAGGTCGCAAGCCTGCGACGGATATTGCCTTCGCGCGAAAACCGGAAGGGCGCCTGCTGCGGGAAATTCAGATCGTGAGGCGCGGTGGACGCGGCTTCAGCGACTGTGAGTATGGGCGTCCGAAGCACCTGTGACCTCCGATAGAATTTGTTCCTGCCGCGTGTCTTTCGAAATGAACTCGCGCGTGATCCGTCCGCGGAAAAAGACCAGAATCCGGTCCGTTATGCCCAGAAGCTCCTCGATATCGGAGGAGAGGACGATGACACCGGCACCACGCGCCGCGAGTTCGCCGATCAGCGTATAAATCTCGACCTTGGCGGCGATATCGACACCGACCGACGGTTCATCGAGAAGATAGATTTCCGACTGACGGCTCAACCATTTGGCGATTGCGACCTTCTGCTGGTTGCCACCGGAGAGGGTTCTGACCAGCGCATCCGGACCTTCCGTTTTGATCTGCAACCGCTTGATCAGATCTTCGGCCTGGCGCCGTTCGTCTGTCTTCCTGAGAAAGCCCAGGCGGGAAAAGCGCCCGAGACTGGCAAGTGTTGTATTTTCAGCGACGGTGAGATCGAGCGCCACACCATCGCGACGACGATCTTCAGGAACGAGCGCGAGCCGCCGCGCCGCCGCATGTGCCGGGCTGGCGGCCGATATCGTCTCGCCACCCACCTCCACGGTCCCGGACGACGGTGTCTCCAGCCCGAAAAGAGTGCGGATGACTTCTTTTGCGCCTGAACCATCCAACCCGGCGAGGCCAAGCACCTCGCCCTTTCTCAGCGTGAAGCCGACATCCGAGTATCTGTCGGCAAGCGAAAGACCTTTCACCGACAGGAGATCCTCCCCCGGAACGATCCGGGGCTTGGGGTAAAATTCGGCGATATCGCGGTTGACCATCAGCGCGCCGATTTCAGCCGCCGATGTATCGGCGACAGAAAGGGTTGCGACATCGCGGCCGTTGCGCAGAACCGTCACCGTATCGCAGATATCGACGATCTCGCCCAGATAATGCGAGATATAGATCACCGTTATGCCGTCCTCCCGCAGCCGCCGGATCAGCGAGAACAGGAGTTCCGCCTCCCGCCGCACAAGGGCTGCGGTGGGTTCATCGAACACCAGCACCTTGGGATTGTCGATGAGCGCGCGCGTGATCTGGATAATCTGTTTTTCCGCTGCCGAAAGATCGGAAATCAGCGCTGAATTCGGCAGGTGCAAACCGAAATAGCGCTCAAGCACCTCGGCGGCACGACGGCGCATCAGGGTGCGGTCAAGAAACGGCGTCCCTTTGATCCGCGGTTCACGCGCCAGAAAAAGCGCTTCGCCCACCGTGAATGTCGGCACCAGCAACCGGTCCTGATGGATGAAATGGATGCCGAGCTTTTCCACGAGATGCGGCGTCAACCGATCGTAGGATTGTCCATCGATCTCGATTGAACCGCCATCCGCCCCGTGCAAGCCGGCCAGCAACTTGATGAGGGTCGACTTGCCGGCGCCATTCTGGCCAACGAGGCCGTGAACGGTGCCGCGACGCACGGCAAGCGATGCACCGGACAAAGCCTGGGCACCGCCAAAGGATTTGGTAATATCGCGCAGACGAATGATGTCGTCCGTCTCGCGAGCCTCGACCGGATGGTCCGGATATGTTGCGACAGCCACGGCAAATTCTCCATGCACGGCGGTTCAGATCATCCGAACCAGAGCCTGAAGGCGCGAAGCGGCTGCATCGCGCCTTGCGGGTTCACGCCTCAGCCAATGCCGAGCTTTTTGGAGACCTCGCTGACATTCCCCTTGTTGGCGATGAGCGCCGGTACGTAGGTTTCGCGCGGAAGGGTTTCGCCGGCCAGATAACGCGCGACATTGCGGATGGCCGTTCTGCCGAGTTCGGCTGGCTGCTGGGCGACATCGGCCGCAGCGGGAGAGTTGGGATCCGCCACAAGCTGGAGAACCTCTGGGCTGCCATCAACACCATAGGTCTTGATTTCCGTGCGGCCCGCCGCAACCAGCGCCTGCGTTGCCCCGAGCTGCGGAATATCCCAGGCCGACCAGATCGCCTTGATCGAGCCCTTTTCAGGATATTTGCTCAGAATTGCGGTGATCTGGGTAAAGGCATCCTGCACCGTGTTCGGAATGACGTCGCGCAGTTCCGGCTGGATGATCTTCACCTTGGGGAAATATTTCGTGACGTTGACGAGCTGGTCATAACGGATGGCGCAGGGCGTCACGCCGTAAAAACCGTTGAACACGACGATATTGCCTTCGCCTCCGATATCGGAAACGAGCTGCAACGCCAGATCCTTGCCGATGCCCCAATTGTCGGATGTGGCATTGTTCAGCGAATTGGTCGAGCCGACATCGATGGTGAAGACGGGAATGCCCGCATCACGCGCCTTTTTCAGCCAGGGATCGATGACGCTCAAGGTGCCCAGAAGCTGCACGATCGCATCCGGTTTCTGGGCGATCAACGTCTGGAGCTGCGACACCAGCTTGCCGTCATTGCGGCTGGCGTCAACCGCGATCGGCTCGCCACCGAGACGCTTCACTTCCTCGATCTGGGCATTATAGGCCTGCAGATCGAAGAAATGATCCGTACCCGTGGCACTGATGCCGATGCGCTTTCCCTTCAGGGAAAGCTCCTGCTCGGCGAAAGCCCTCGAACCGGAAGCGGCCTGCGTGCCGATGGCCGCAGCAGTGACCGCCGCCAGTTTCAGGAGGTTGCGGCGATTAAACCCGGAGAAAATATCTTCTGTCATGTGCGTCCCCAAAATAGATATAATCCATAAATAAAATATGGAATATGGCACCAACAGACAGGATTTTCCAAATGCGGGCCGATGCGGGAAAATTTTAAGCCGGCGGGTGAGCTTGATTGGGCTCCACGGCAAGCAGACTGATTGAGCCTTAATTTCGCAATGCCAACGATAAGGCGGCGCGATCCGTCGGGGGCTGAATGTCCGAACCGTTTGGTATCGGCAGCAGGCATATGTGTTGATGCGAAGGAGCTTGCCGAGCGTATGAATATTCCTACGCATTCGATCTGCAAGAGTTGTCGAAGCTCATTGCGATGGTTCAAAGTTTCAGCATAAAATCATCAGGGGTGGAGTTTAGGCAAACGGCGGAATCGGGATGAAAAGCGCGCTTCAGGATCAAGGCAGAAGACGAAGCAATCAGCCACAGAACCTGGACGGTTTTTTCGACAGTGCCATGGTGGAGGCTGCTGCATTCGGGCTTGAAGGCCTGATTTACGACTATACGCCCGTACCGTTCACGCCCGATGGACAAGTGGTGCCTCCGACCATCGTCGGTATGCGCAACATGCCCAAAGATATGGAATCCATGTGGTTTGACGGAGGGCTCTATCTTTCAGACCCGGTCCAGATTCTGGCGCTCAGATCAATCCAGCCACTCTATTGGTCTTATCATTTCGACGAACCATCGGTTCTGACACCCACGGCCCAGGGGGCGGTCGCGAACTATCTCCGGGACTCCGAAATGGCGCGCGGATTGACCGTACCGGTTCAGACCCCATCAAAAGGCTGCGCCACGGTGACCGGTTTCTGGCGACGACCACCTGACAGGCAGGTTCTGGAAAGCCTGTTCGTGGCGGAATTCATGTTGTTTGCCCACAAACTGCATGGAAAGCTGTTGGCAGAAGCCAGTCAGGAAGACCTGGCAACGGTTGCCGTGCGGCTGACCCCGCGCGAAACGGAATGTGTCCGCCTTTGCGCGGAGGGCATGTCGGACAAGCAGGTGGCATATGCGCTGGACCGCTCGATCTCGACTGTCGTGATGCATCTCCAGTCAGCCATGCGAAAGCTCGGAGCACGCAACAGGGCGCAGGCGATTGCCCGCGCCGCCCACTACGGAATATTGCAATAGATATTGCCTGGCGGGCCGGAGCGCGTTCTCCTATGCCTCGGCCGCATGCGCACGCCAGCGGTTAATGTGTCGACCAACGATTTCCGCGAGCTGCGGACCGTCGCGCCTGCGCAACGCCTCCACCATGTCGAAATGATCATCCGACGAGGCTTTCAGAGTGCTCGTGCTGACCCAGCCCGACCAGGAACCCGGCAGATCGCGTTCCCTCAGGTCATTGAGCAGGTTCGCCATCATCGTGTTGGCAAGCGAGGCATTCATGGTCCTGTGAAATTCGTGGTTGAGGCGTCGTAGTTCCACATACGACCCCACTTCGATGGCCTGTTCGAAAGCCGCCGCTGCCGAGGCTATCTTCTCGATATCACTCGATCGTATATCCTTGACCATGAGGAGCGCCGCTTCCCGCTCCAGAATAGTGCGGATCTCCGAAATCTGCGACCGTGCCTCGGTACTCGGCATCATCAGGCGGATACCGCGATTGGGCACATGCTCCGCCATACCCATCAGTACCAGGTCGTCCAGCGACCGGCGGATCTGCGCCCGGGTTACGCCGTAGGTCTCCTGCAGATCGACCTGCCGTAACCACTCACCGGGGCGATAGGTGCCTACCAAAACGTCCGAACGGATACGCTCGGTAAGCGGGCGTACCACTTCGGCCGGTTTCGCCGTTTCCGGCCTATCCAAATCTCTGTCCTTGCCGCTGTTCATCAGGTCTTGTCTTTCGCGCGTTCATCCGGCGGGAAAATAAGCGCATTCGCCCGATCGATCCAGATATTACCTGGCCCTTCAGGCGCCGGCCGGATTGCCTGAAGACGAAGACGGCATTCTCCGAGAAAGGCTTCCTGCTCAAACCGGTCGCCGAGATAATTCGCGGGGCCGAAGTGAACGAGAAGGCGATTTGCATCTGGCACCTCGGCCAGCCGGATATTCTGGGGCCGCACCGCAACGACAGCCGGGCTGCCCGACTGGAGCGGCAATGGCGCAACTCCACGAATGGCCTGCCCGTCCCCGAACGTGATGACCGCCTCTTGCTCGGAAACCTCGGAAACAGACCCGCCCGCGATCAGATTGGCGCTGCCGATGAAACTCGCCGAGAAGGGATGTACGGGCCTTTCATAAATATCCTGCGGGGTGCCCATCTGAATGATATGGCCTCCGCGCATCACCACGATCCGGTCGCTCATCGATAGAGCCTCTTCCTGATCATGGGTGACATAGATCGCGGTCAGGCCAAGCTCGCGTTGAATGCTCTTCAGCCAGACGCGTGCCTCCTGACGAAGCTGGGCATCCAGATTGGACAGTGGCTCGTCCAGCAGAAGCAGTGCCGGGCGGAACACCACCGCGCGCGCCAGGGCCACACGCTGCTGCTGCCCACCGGACAATTCGCCGGGATAACGTTTTGCATAGGCGGTCAGTCCGACAAGTTCGAGCGCCTCGCCTACCCGCCGGTTTCGCTCGGACGCCGCGACCTTCCGCAGCTTGAGAGAGAGGCCGACATTGTCTTCCACCGTCATGTGGGGCCAGAGCGCGTAGGACTGAAAAACGACGCCAAACCCCCGTGCCTCGGGCGGAAGCGCAATTCCCGTAGCGGCATCGAACAATGTGCGGCCTGCAAAGCTGATGCGGCCATGGGTCGGCTGGTCGAGGCCGGCGATCGCCGCAAGCGTCGTCGATTTGCCGCAGCCTGACGGACCAAGCAGGGTGAGAAACTCTCCGGCGCCGACCGTGATGTTGATGTTGTCTATGGCGTTGATGGCGCCATAGCTGCGGGTGAGATCGGAAAGGACGAGATCAGTCATAGAGTTTTACCCGGAAAACGAGCCGCGTCGCGACGAGGAAGAGAGCAATGAGAACCATCTGAAGCGTTGCAAAGGCGGCGGTTACGCCAACATCACCATTTGTCCAGAGGCTGAGCATCGTCACACCCATCACTTCCAGCCCGGGAACGATGAGGAAAATGGCGATGATGTAGGACTTGAGGTGGAAGATGAACAACAGCACGAAGCTGCCCAGCATGGCCGATCGCAGAAGGGGCACCATGACGATGCGCATCGAACTGAACCAGTTCGCCCCCACCGTGCGCGCCGCCTTGTCGAGATCCGCGCTGATCTGGATGACGGCCGGCTGTATGGCGCCGAGCGCGAGCGGCAGCGTCGCCATGACGTAAGCGAGGACGAGTATCCACAGGCTGCCACGCAGCCAGCCCAACGGTGCGAAGATGACGGTCGCGTAGAAGATACCCAGTCCGGTGATGAGGCCGGGGATGACGCGTGGCGAATAGGCAAGCGTCTCCAGCGTGCGTTTGAACGGAAAGTCCGACCGTTGAATGAGCAACGCCACCATCACCGCCAGTATCGTTCCCGCCGACGCGGAAAAGAAAGACACGAAGAAGGTGTTGCGGATCGCCCGGACGAAAGCCTCCGAAGCCAGCAACGTATTGAAATTCTTCAACGTCAACGTGGTCCAGGGTGCGACGAGCGGCGAAAGGAAGGTGGTGAATGCGCGCAGAACAACACCGAAGACCGGCACGATGACGAGGAAGAAAGCCAGCAGTGCCACGATGACGACAATCGGCCACTTCAAGCTGCCGAGCCTCAGGAGAGCCGGACGGCTACCCTTGCCTTTCACCGTCTCGTAGCGATGGCTGTTCTGCAGCAATAACCGCTGGACAAACAGTGTCGCCGCCACGAGCACGACGAGAAGCAGGGAGGAGGCCGCAATCAGACCATGGTCCGGGTCGCTTGCCGCAATGCCCTGATGATAGAGGAACGTCGACAGCGTCTCGATCCGTGCAGGTCCGCCGAGAAAAAGCGGGATGGACAGCGTTTCGACCGCAATGATGAGGTTGAGCGCGGCGGACGTTATGATCGAAGGGATCATCAACGGTAGGGTCACGCGCGCCAGGACATTCAAGGGACGGGCACCGACCGTGCGCGCCGCATGTTCAAGCACGGGGTCGACGGATCGAACGGCGCCATAAAGACAATAGAGATAGGCGAGCGGGATCTGCGACACGCCGGCGACAATCCCCATACCCGTCAGGGAATAGAGGTTCCAGGGTGCCACGCCCAGCATGCGCGCGAGCCATTGGGTCACAAATCCGGACGGACCATACATAATGACCCACCCCATGCCGAAGATCAGGTGGGAAAGGTAAAGCGGCCACATCAGGACGCCGCCTATCCATTGTCTGCCGGGAAGATCGGTGCGCCCGAGCAGAAGGGCGGCCGCCACGCCGCCGACCTGCGCGATGACGACGGTGATCACGGCGAAGACAGCCGTTGTGCCAAGAACCGAAACGAGCTGCTCAGACCCGAAGAGCTTGCCGAAATTGGCGAAGGTAAAGACCCAGCCTTCGGAATAAAGCGGCCGATCGATAAAAACCTGAACGGCGATGGGAATTGCCGGCGCCAGCATGAGGATCGCCGTCACGACGAAGATCAGCAGCTGAATGAGCCGAGAGTAGTCCGGCAAGGTTGACGGCGCCTCCCCTTGAGGGATCGCCGAAGAAATACGAGGGCTGCGGCCCATGATTGTCCACCCTTTTGTCAGGGTCCGGCGCGACATCACGCCGGACCGTCAATCACATTTTGAAAGCAGCGCCCCAGCGGGCCGAAAAGGCCGCATTGCCATCGATCATCTTTCGGTCGTAGCTAATCATCAGCAGGTTCTGTTTTCCGCCCACGGCCTTGGCCACCTCGTCCAGCGAATAGGACAGGTCTCCCTCCGCGACAAAGCCGGGGCGGTATGGCGTGAGCTTTCCGGCTGCAACCGCCGCCTGGCCTGCCTCGGAGAGAAGGAAATCAAGGAAAACCCTGGCCGCGGCCGGGTGCGCAGCCTTGGCCGTTATGCCCATTCCGCGCGGAAAAATGACGGTGCCATCCTTCGGGAAATTCCAGCCGATGATGTCACCAAGCCCGTCGGCGATCTTGCTGAACACCACCGGCCCGGAGACAAAATAGGCCGAAGAGAGTTCTCCGCTCAACGTGCGCTCAATCATGCCACCCGCACCGCCGCCGGGCTTGATGGACGGGCCGGCCTTTTCGAACCAGCCCCAGGCCTTGTCGCCATATCGCTCCACCAGGGCGTAATTGAGCGCACCACCGAAGGCATAACGGCCGTCATAGGTCCCGATCTTGCCGGAAAACACCTCCGGATGCGCGGAGATATTGGCGAAATAAGCCTCCATGCTGTCGACCTGAAGCTCCGCCGGAACCGTCAGCTTGTTGTAGATGGTCACCATGGGGTCAGCGGAGAATGTATAAAGGCCGGCGTGCGGATAGCTCCATTCGGGCAGTCTTTCCCGTTCCGGCGAATTATAGTCGGTTAAAAGGCCATCCTTGATCGCGCTCATCCAGTCGACGATCGTGCTGGAGATCAGGAGATCGGCAGATTCAACACCGCTCCCCACCTCGGCACGATAACGGGAAAAGGCTTCGGAAGGTCCCATTTCCAGGCTCCCGACCTTGATGTCCGGATAGGCCTTGTTGAAAGCCTTGATAACCGGCGCGATATTGTCTTCGCTGAGGTTCGTGTAGATGCGCAGGCTGCCCTCGGCTTTCGCCTCCGCAACGAGTTTGGAATAGCTGGCAGGATAACCCGCCGGCACATCCTGCGCCTTGACGGCACCGGCGGTGAGTATGACGGCGGCAGTCAGAAGATATCTGTATTTCACGGCTTCATTCCCCTTTTTTTATCAGCGATGTCTGGCATTCCCCGGCATCGATCCATCGCGCGATCAACTCCGCAGCTTTCAAGGTGACGGGCCTGAGTTCATGACCCACACCCTCGATTTCATGGAGAACGGTCTGAATATCGTGGCTCCGGAGGCTTTGGCTCAGGCTGTGCGCACGCTCCAGACGACTGGCCCCGGCCACGCCTTCGTAAAGGGATCCATGCGGGGCACCGGCGGGCCGCGCAACGAGGCCGCCTGCCCGGTCTTCCGATCCGATGATGATCTCGACCGGAAGCTTGCGCAGCGAAGTAATATCCGTTGCACGGCCAATCGCCGCGGCAGCGCCGCCAAGCCCCGGCCACCATTCGAGCGTTTCATCAAGCAGCGTCACATTTCCGGGTGAGGCGACAACAAGCCCTGACAGTTCCGATGCACAAAACAGCGCATATCGATGGGCAAACTGCGCACCGCCCGAAAATCCGAAGAGATAGACGCTGCCAAAACCTCCGCCCAGCCGCGAGGCTGCGGCAATCATGGATTTCGTCACCGAAATATAATCGATACCGGCCGACACCAGGAATTTATAACCGTCGGAATGATCCTCTCCGTCGATCTCGGAGGCAAAGAGAGGTGCAAGAATGGAGACTGCCCTCCCCCCAAGCCCTTCGCGCATGGCCTCGAGCATGCCGGCTGCATCGCGATCGGAGCCGTGAGCGACAATGACCAGAGGCGCCTTGGCCGCGCTCGGATCGGCCCCTTTCTCAACAGGAGCGCCTGCCGGAGAAAACAGGAAACCGAAACGCGGCTCACCGTCGGTAAACGCATGGATCGGGCTCGTCGAATGAAACGTCACGTCGTTCTTGCTCCTGTTGGCCCAAGCAATCTGAACTTCTCAAACCAATAAGGCAAACAAAATTGGCGCCAATTTTGTTTGCGGAAACTGAGGCGAGTGCCGTTGCTCATATTCTAGCGACCTTCGACCATGGTGGTTGCCCCGGAAATATCGCAGAGGCGCTCACCGCGCCGCAGGCGGGCAATAACGGATGCTTCGTTCTCTTGCATGGCAATTGCCCGCGAACAGATCGGCATGATCTGTTCCGGTTTCAGCACCACGACGCCATTTTCGTCACAGAGAACGCCATCGCCTGGCATCACCGATATTCCGCCGACGCTGACCGGGATGTTGATGGCACCACCGAGGCCGACGAATTTCGTCGTTTTCGACGAGGTTCCGCGACACCAGACGGGCATATCGTGACTGCGTATCTCGGCAAAATCGGTCGCTCGCCCATCGATGACGGCGGCGGCAACGCCGGCCAGCTTGGCCGCGAGGGTGACCACTCCGCCCCAGCAGGCATGCGTATCATCGCCGGCGCGATCGATGATGAGGATATCCCCGGGGCGAACCATGGACAGCGCATAATGCAATGTCGCCGAGTCCATGCCCGGAATGCGAACCGTGAACGCCGTGCCGGCCACACGCTTGCCGGTAACCACCGGGGCCAGAGCCGGATCACAGAAACCATCATGCAGGATATGGCCGATGGTTGCCGTTTCAGTCCGCGACATCAGGTCGACAAGATCAGATGAAAGTGGCGCTGCGGGCGGGTTGACCTGATAAAGCGACGCCGTCATGAGAGACTTCCGGCAAACACTGTCATTGTCGGCCGCAGATCCCGGCCCTGGGTGAGACCGGGCAAACGACGGCGGGTTTCCTCCACCTCGGCCGGATCGATATCTGCGACAATGACACCGGGCTCTTCACCCAGTGAAGAAATGACCTTTCCGAACGGAGAGACAATCATGGCATGACCATGCGTCTGCACACCATCCCGCGTACCGCACTGGGCAGCAGCAACGACATAGCTTCCGGTTTCGATCGCACGCGCCCGCAGGAGAGTTTCCCAATGCGCCGGCCCGGTAACAGGCGAGAAGGATGCCGGGATCATCAGCACATTTGCACCGGCGCTGGCCAGCACCCGGAAGAGCGCGGCAAACCGCACATCATAGCAGATCGACAATCCGAGCCTGACATTTGAGGCGCCGAGATCGACAACGACAGGCGGGCCCTCGCCCGGCTGCACGGCCCGCGATTCCCGGAAATCATGCCCATCGCCGAGCTTCACGTCGAAGGTGTGCAGCTTGTCGTAACGCGCAACGATGTCTCCCGTGGGAGAGATGACGTGGGTGCGGTTCCAGATGCGCGTACCGTCTTCCGTTCTGATCAGAAGCGAACCGTCGTGCAGCCATATTCGCAGTTCGGCGGCCAGTCGGCGGCAAAGCGCCAGGGTCGTATCGTCATCTTCGGCAACGCAGGTACCGGCATACTGCATATTATCCTTCAACAGGATATTGGCGGCTTCCGGCAGACTGACAATAGTCGCTCCCAGCCCGGCCGCCTCACGGACGAACCCTTCAATGGCGCGGTTATTCGATGCCACATCTGCGGTGCTGCACATCTGGATGGCGGCAAAACGGGTGGCGGTGGTCATGCGGAAACCCTCAGGTCGTGTTGGCTCAGAAATCCTTCAACGGCAGCCATGGTATCGGCGCGCTCCTCCAGATGACACATATGCGCAGAGTTCGGCATCACGATCTGCTGCGCATTCGGAATGAGCTGCACGAAGGGCTCAACGCAGGCCTGCGTCGCTTCGTCATGATAACCGGACATGACGAGCGTCGGTACGGCAACACGGTGAAGCCGGTCATCCACGGTCCAGTTCTTCAGCGTTCCGATGACGTGGAACTCCGTCGGTCCGTTCATCGCATGATAGACGGTGGGGTCTTCCGCCAGCGCCCGGAAGGTTCGCACCACATCGTCGGGCCAGGGGTCGAGGCGGCACACATGACGCCGATAGAAG
Organism: Agrobacterium tumefaciens; assembly: GCA_017744915.1. Taxonomy (GTDB): domain Bacteria; phylum Pseudomonadota; class Alphaproteobacteria; order Rhizobiales; family Rhizobiaceae; genus Agrobacterium; species Agrobacterium tumefaciens_I. Next base: position 167,329 of record JAGIAH010000002.1, on the reverse strand, counting down.
ACATCGCTTGCCGCCTGATAGTCCGAATGATCATAGGTGCCGTCCGCCTCGTGGCGTGCAAGCATCTCCTGCACGTCGAGCGGTAGGGCCTTGCGCAATCTCAGCGCCTCGGCCACCCAGACCGGCATGGAGGATGGTGAGGACGCAATGACGAGGGCATTGAGCCCCTCCGGGCGCCGGACCGCATGTTCCGCTGCCAGCATTCCACCCCATGACTGTCCAAGCAGATTATAGCGCTGCCCTATGCCCAGATGGCGCAGCAGATTGTCCAGTTCATCGAGAAACAGATCGACGGACCAGAAACCCTTGGGCACATCGCGCAGGTGAGTCGAGCGGCCATTTCCGATCTGGTCATAATGAATGACGCAACGGCCACTCTGCGCAATGTCTGCGAAAGACAGCACGTAATCATGGGTGCAGCCGGGGCCACCATGGGCCACGATCAGCGGCACCTTATCGGAATTCAGGTTTCCCGTCACTTGAAACCAGGTCTTGTATTCCCGAAAAGGGGCATATCCCTCAAGGACTTCAGGCCTCTGCTGCATCAATATGTCATCCGTGTGAGTTCAATATGCCCACAGCATGCCAGCGCTGAAACGGGCTGCCTACCTGCAAAGAATTACAGGATTGCGTCCCGCGCCAACGCGCGCTCTTTTCGCCAGAAACCCTCTGGAGACGCAAGCATGCCTGAAACCGATCGCCCCGATCTCCGCGCGCAATTGCACTCCGGCGCAAAGGTGCAGGGCGCATTCCTGTTTTTGGCCTCTCCCGACGTGGGGGAAATCATGGCGCTGGCGGGTTACGGCGCGCTCGTCATAGACAGGGAACATGCGGCAGCCGGCCTTTCCGGCGCACTGCACGAGTTGCGCGCGATAAAGTCCGTAAGCACCGTGCCAGCGCTCGCGCGCGTGCATGGCGCCTCGGCGGCGGACATCAAACCGCTGCTGGATGCCGGGTTCGACGGCATCGTCGCGGCGGATGTCCGTTGCGCGGAACAGGCACGCGTACTCGTCGAAGCCACCCATTATCCACCTCTCGGACGACGTGGCGCCCAGTTCACGGTTTCCCGTGCCGCGCGTTACGGCCTGGACCGGATTACCTATGTGGAACAGGCCCGATCCCGGACACTGGTTGTCGCCATGATCGAATCACGCGAAGGAGCCGAAGCGATCGATGCCATTACGGCGGTCGAAGGCATTGATATGCTGTTCATCGGCCCGCTCGACCTCACCTCCGGCTTCGGGCCTTATGGCGATCTCGGTTCGAGCGAACTCAAAAAAGCGATCGCCCATATCGAGGAACGCGTTCTCGCATCCGGCCGGTTGCTCGGCGGTGCGGCAATCGACCCTTCGGATCTCGGCGACATGTTTGATCGAGGCTACAGCCTCGTGACAACTGCAAGCGATACAGGCCTGCTCACACAGGCATCGAGGGCGGCGTTACGGCCGAAGACAAGTTAAAACATGCCCCGAGCAGACCGGGACTGACGTCGGATGCCGTCTTGCTGATTGATGGGATAGCGCTTGTTGGGCGATCACGATGAGTGGACTGGAACAGGTGTAGGCGCTTCGAACGCTTGCAAAAGTTCGCTCAACAGATGGACTGCCCCCAAGGCGGGAGGCGAGAGATGCCGAACAATCGAAACGCCCGCATCTGGGAAAACTCAATCAAATAATTGGATTTGCGATATTTTATCGTACACCACCGCTTGCGGTATGTCCGCCACCATTCGCCTTGCGGTGGCCACCAGTTGCTCCACCTCGAAGATGACCGGCCGGCCGGCCGCCGTGACGAGGCCCCACTGGAACGGTATGTGGAATGAAAGAGGCAGAACGCGGACACCCTCCACCGGCAGGCCCCAGAGGGTGATCGATTCGACGATGGCGATGCCGAGCCCCATGCGCGCAAGCGAAAGGGAAACATAGGTCGCATTGCTGTCGATCACGGAGGACAGGTCGACGCCGAGATTGGAAAGCACGTCGTTGATCCGCATACGAAGGCGGAAGGGATTTGCAGACGCTATAAGCCGATGTCCGGCGAGGTCTTCCGCGGAGATCACCGCCTTTTGCGCCAACGGGTGATCCTCCGCAACCACGGCCACGCATGGCACCTCCCCCAGCCAGTGGATGTCGATGCCGGGATTGTCGAGCGGAAGACTGACGGCGCCCAGATCCGCCGTCCCCGCCATCACCGCCTGCACGACATTTTCCGAGGAAATGCTCTGCAGATGCACGTGATCGGGAAACCTGTCGGCCGGTAGGGCGGCAAGCGCCTTCGGCAAAAGGCTGGCCGCAATCGCCGGAATCGACGCCACCTCGATGGCCGTACGGCGCGCGCCTTGAATGCGCCTTGCGCTTTCGCTAATCGTTCTGAGGCCACCGAGGAACAGTTCCGCCTGGGCGAAAAAAGCGACACCCTTTTCGGTGGGGGCGATGCGAGGTCCGTTGCGATGCAGCAGCGCAAAACCGATTTCGCCCTCCAGGTCCTGGATGAGGCGCGTCACGACGGGTTGGGATTTGCCCAGCGCTTTTGCTGCACCCGTAATGCTGCCGATCGAAACCACAGCCACGAAAGCCTCGAGTTGCCGTGTATCGAGATAGTCAGACACCATTTTCCACTCCGCCCCGAGACCTGTGTTTCTTCGTCATCGCCACCAAGCGCTATACCGGCCGACGATCTTCATGACCAGCCGGCAGCCAGAGCGCCTCGCGCCCGTCGAAGGGATCGAGAGTGACACCAAACCCTGTTGGCCCCGCCCGCAGAACCATCGGCTTTTCGTCATGATAAAGCGGCCACGTGCCGTTCGGCGCGGTCGGCCGTACGCCCGTGATGAATGAGGCCCACAGATCATGGATCGCTCTTGCGAAGCCCGCATCCGGCACGCGCTGCCTCTCCGGCAGGTCGCGGCTGTTTGAGCCATCGCGATACCAGACGGAACCGACTTCCGCCCCATGCGGCGCACCCAGTTCATTGGCACCCAAAGAGCCGTAGAGATATTTATAGACCGGGTTGAAACGGGCATGCAGCTTGGCGAAACGGATCGCTGGAAGCTGGAAGACCAGATCTCCGGCAACCGCGCGCCAGATGCCGCGTGGGCTGTGGCCTGGCAAGGCAGCGCGATAGCGCTCCACAATGCCGGAACCGCTGTGGCCACAGGGCAAAACACGCTCATGCAGCAGCTTTGCGCAGAGCGCGAAATCCATTTCCGGCTGCGCCGTCGCATGGGTGACGTATTCTCCGGTCGTGCAGCCGATCATCATCGGCACGGCGGCGGTGCGCCCTGCCTGCGCGGCAGTTTCCGGATGTTCGGGCAGGGTCACCCCGTCGACGACAGGCACAAAGGGCACGCCGAGCATCGCGGCCGCCCCGTCGCGGGCAAAATCATGTTGCTCATAGGACTGGTTGCAGAGATCGCGCTGGATTTCGAGCAGCCTCTGCATGGGAAGCTCGGCAAGCGACGCATCGTCCGTTTCCGCCGCCGCCCGAAAGCGGCGCGAAAGCTTGGCGGCATCCTCTTGCGAGGCGATCGCCGTGCTTGCACCGCTTTGCGGCATGGCCCGGTGAAAAAGCCCCTGCGCACGCGGCATGGCCATCAGCGTCGCGACCGCGAAGCCGCCTGCCGAGCGCCCCGCGAGGGTCACCCGTTCAGGGTCACCACCAAAGGCGGCAATAGTGTCGCGCACCCATTCGAGCGCGGCCACAAGATCGAGCAGACCGCGATTATCGGGTTTTCCCTCGACATGGAGGAAGCCGAGTGCACCGAGGCGATAATTGACGGTAACTTCGACGATGCCGCTTGCCGCGAAAGCACCGCTTTGCAGCACCGGCTCGTTTGCAGAACCGACCGCATATCCACCGCCATGGATCCAGAAGAGCACCGGCGCCCGGCCAGCAGGATCCGGCGTGCGGATATTGAGCGTCAGGAAATCCTCGCCGAAGGCCAGTTTCGAGGTGGCGGCGGTGCCTACCGGACCGTAAGTGGGAATTTGCGGGCAGACGGGCCCAAGCCGGGTGGCGTCCCGCGTGCCCTGCCATGGCAGGACGGGCTGCGGAGCTTCGAAGCGGCGTTCCGGCGTGACAGGCGCGGCATAGGGCACACCGAGAAAGGCGTGAATTCCGTTTTCCCTGACACCCTGCAGCGCACCGGCCGCGATTTTTACCATCGTCATGTCACAACACCTTGCGCAACCCGATCAACCGCTCGACCGCCACCACGACGATAACCGAAATTAGAATGAGGATGACGGAGAGAGCGGCAATCTGCGGATCGGTGGAGTATTCCAGATAGTGATAGATTTCCGTCGGCAGGGTCGAGGATTTGACCGAAACGATGAAGAGCGAGATCGTCGCTTCATCGAAGGAAATCAGGAAGGCGATGACAGCCCCGGCGATGAGGCCGGGCCTGACCAGCGGCAGCGTGATGCGCCACAGGACCATGGCGGGCGATGCGCCGTGAACGCGCGCTGCTTCCTCGATACGGCGATCCACCGCCATCAGGCTCATAGTGATGGTGCGCACCGTATAGGGCGTGGTGATGCCGAGATGGGCGAGGAAAATGCCGGTATAGCTGTCGAGCAGGCCGAGCGGCCCGAGCACCAGCATCACGCCGACGGCAAGCACGATATGCGGCACGAGGAAGGGTGCGAGGATGAGGAAGTTGATCGCGCCCTTGCCGCGGAATTCGTGCCGTGACAGCGCCAGCGACAAAAGCAGCCCGGCAAAGATAGAGACGAAACCGACAAGCAGACCGATGCCGAGGCTGCGCCAGAAGGCGCCGATGAATTTGGCATTGGCGAAAACCTTGGCATAGGAGCCGAAGGACAGGCTTTCCGGCGGAAAAGCCAGATATTGCCGCGTATCGAAAGAAATGATCAGGACAACGATGATCGGCGCCAGAAGAAACAGGTAAAGCAGTGTCAGCAGAAGCGCGTGGGCGAGACGTCCGAATTTTGCGTCCATGGCCGGCCTCACGTCTCAAGCGCGCGCATGGCGCGCTGGTAAATCACGATCACGCTGCCAAATAGCACGAGCAAAAGCACCGAAAGTGCCGCCGCCAGTGGCCAGTTCAGCGTCACCGTCGCCTCGTTATAAACCTCCGTGCCGATGACGAAGACGCGGCCGCCGCCCATCAGGCGCGGCGTGACGAAAGAGGAAATCGCCAGCACGAAGACGAGAAGTGCGGCGGTGAGAACGCCGGGCAGCGAAAGCGGCAGCACGATGCGGGTGAAGACGCGCAGGCGGTTTGCGCCCAGCATGGCGGCGGCTTCTTCCAGCTGCGTGTTCAGCCGGCCGAAACCGCTCAGCATCGCAAGGATCGCGTAGGGCATCAGGATTTCGATCAGCGCGACGGTTGCACCGAAATAATTATTGGTCAGCCGGATGACGCCGTCCGTCAGTCCGGAGGATTGCAGCGCCGTGTTGATGACGCCCCTGTCCCCCAGAATGACCATCCAGCCATAGGTGCGCACCACCGAGGAGGTGAGAAGCGGCGCAACGGCAAGTGCCGTCAGCACCCCCCGCCATCGGCTTTGGGTGCGGGCCAGAAAAAGCGCGATGGGATAGGAAAGAACGACCGCGAAAATGGCGACATTCACGCCGAGATAAAGCGTGTTCCAGGCAATCTTCCAGTAAAACGGATCGAACAGCACGGTTCTGTAGGATTCGAGCGTCCAGTCGCCGCCGCGAAGGGCGGCCATGGACGAGGATGCGAAGGAGGCGCGCACCAACCAGATGAGCGGCAACAGAAACGTCGTTAGCAGTGCGACGAGGCCCGGCAGAAGCAGGAGAAGCAAAACGCCGCGATGCGACGTGCCGCCACCGGAAGCATGGCTTGCCGCCGCCATCAGGCCGCCTCCCCGATCAGCGTCACATCCTCCGGCGCAACTGATAACGTCACGCGCTCCCCCTTCGCCGGCAAAGCGGCGGCATGGGTGGGCAGATCGGCCTGAAGGCGATGATCGCCGGCGCGCACACCGAGCGTCAGCATCTGCCCGCGATAGGTGACATGCTCGACGATGCCGGAGAAAGCATTGACGCCATCGCCAAGGAGAAAGCGATGCGGGCGGACCAGAAACCGCGCTTTTTGGCCAACCGGGACAGTGCCCGAGAAATGCAGGAAGCCGAGGCCGGGAATCTCGGCGCGTCCCGGCGCGACCACGGTGCCCGCAAGGAACGAGCCGGCGCCAATGAAGGAGGCGACAAAATCCGTTTTTGGGCGGTCGAAAATCTCGCGCGGCGTGCCGATCTGCTCCAGCCGCCCTTCAGACATGACGGCGAGCCGGTCGGCCATGGACAGGGCCTCGTCCTGATCATGCGTCACGAAAATACTGGTGACGCCGGTGCGGTTCTGGATATCGCGGATTTCATCGCGCATCTCATCACGCAGCTTGGCATCGAGATTGGAGAGCGGCTCGTCGAACAGCAGCAGAGCGGGTTCGATGACGAGAGAGCGGGCAATCGCCGCCCGCTGCTGCTGGCCGCCGGAAAGCTGGGAGACGCGCCTTTCGCCGAAACCGGAAAGCTTGACCAGATCGAGCGCCTTCGCCACCCGCTCCTTGCGCTCGGACTTAGCGATGCCGCGCATTTCCAGCCCGAAGGCGATGTTTTCGGCGACATTCATATGCGGAAACAGGGCATAGGCCTGAAAGACCATGCCCATATTGCGCCTGTGCACCGGGGTCGCAGAAATATCGCGACCGTCCAGCCGGATTTCACCCGATGTTACCGGAATGAGGCCGGCGATCATGCGCAGGATCGTCGTCTTGCCGCAGCCGGAAGGCCCCAGCAACGCCAGCATTTCCCCGCGCGGCAGGGAAATGCTGACGTGATCCACGGAGGGCTTGAGGGCGCCCGGATAGGTCTTCACGAGATTGTCGATCTCGACATGATGATCGGCCATGGCGTCCTCTGCTTCCTGTCTCAATTCGCCGCGATGACCTCGCGGTTGATCCGCTGTATCCACGCCGAATATTTGTCCGCCACGAAGTTCCAGTCGAGAGAAGACTGCGCGGCCTGGGCCTCCTTGCTACCATAGATGCGGGCGGCGACCGGTTCGCTGAGCGCAACCTTGCTGTTGACCGGACCGTAGAAGCTCTTTTCGGCAAAGGTCGCCTGTGCCTCGGCGCTCAGCGCATAATTGACGAAAAGTTCGGCAGCCTCCTTGTTGGCGGAACCCTCGACCAGACCGATCGTGTTCGTCTGACCGATGGAGCCTTCCTTCGGCAGGGCGATCCCGATCTTGCCGCCCTGCGTGTCGTGCAGATATTGCGCGCGGCCGTTCCAGCAGATGGAAAGATCAACTTCGCCGCTCTGCACCACCGCATAACAATCCGGCGCAGGTTCGAAGGTCGAGACGCTCGGCGCAACTTCCTTCAGGAAATCGATGGCCGGATCGACGGAGGTCTTGTAGTCCCCGCCCTTCAGCTTGGTGAGGATCGGCAGCAGGATGACGCCGCGCGTATCGGAAAGCTTGGCGGCGATCTTTCCCTTGTATTTCGGATCGGCAAGATCGGCCCAGCTTGTCGGCGGCTCCTTCACCGCGTCGGTATTATAGAGGATAGCCAGATTGTCCTGCGAGAAGGCGACGGCGCGGTCACCGTCGATGCGCGCCCATTCCGGCTGTTCGGCAAGGTTCGGCACCTTGGCGGGATCAAGCTTGGTGAACAGCTCTTCCTTGTTCGCCTTGATCGCCACCGAAACGTCGATCAGGGCGACGTCGACCTTCGGCTCGGCACGCTGAAGGGTGAGAAGCGCCAGCGTTTCGGCCGAATTCTTGCTCTGCTGATAATTCACCTCGATGCCGGGATGTTTGGCCTTGAAGGCGTCGATGATGAATTTCTGATAGTTATCCGCAAAGACGCCGGAGAAACCGACGATGTTGACGGTGCCCTTTGTCGCATCCTGTGCGAAGACGGTTCCCGAGAGCGATGCGATCCCGGCGGCAACGATACCGACGAAGAAAGCGGCCTTGCGGCGCTGATGAGCATTTTTCATTTCAGTTGCCTCCGTTTGTTTTTGATCTTGTCAGTTTGCCGGCCGCCAGGCGGCGTCCAGCACGCGCAGCCAGTTCTGGCCGAGAAGTTTGAGGACGAGCGTTTCGCTCCAGCCGCGCGCCAGCATGCGGGCGGTGATGTTGGGAACCTCGCCGATGCGCTCGATGCCCTTCGGCTTGGAAATCTTGACGGTCGCAAATTCCGTCAGCGTGCGGGCCGTGCCCTTGTCACGGTTGGCCCAGAGCTGCCAGGGGCCGGGGCGCGGCCGCTCCTGCGAAAAATCCGTGCCGATGCCGACATGATCTTCGCCGACGAGATCGATGACATAGGCCATGGCATCGAGATAATCCTCGACCGTAGCGTCGTTTCCGGCGGCAAGGCCCGGCGCAAAAAGGCTGATGCCGATGATGCCGCCCTTTTCCGCGCAGGCCTTGAACAGTTCATCCGGCTTGTTGCGCTTAACGTCGCGCAGCGCCCGTGGCAGCACATGCGAAATGCAGACCGGCCCTTGCGAGCGGGCGATGACATCCGCCGTGGTTTTGTCGCCGACATGGCTCAAATCGCAGAGAACGCCGACACGGTTCATCTCCGCCAGCACCTCGCGGCCGAAGCCTGTCAGGCCGCTGTCATTTTCTTCCAGATACCCGGCACCGGAATAGTTCTGGGTATTGTAGGTCAGCTGCATGATGCCGACGCCGAGATCCTTGAAGATTTCGACATAATCCAGCTTGTCCTCGAGCGGCGAAGTGTTCTGCCAGCCGATGATGATGCCGGTCCTGTTCTCGGCCTTGGCCGCGTGAATATCGGCAACCGTACGCACCGGGCGGATAAGGTCGTCGTTTTCCCGCAGGAAACGCTTCCATTCGCTGACATAACCGATGCCCTCGCGGAAATTTTCCCAGATCACGCTGGAGACATTGACGGCGGTGAGGCCGCCGGCGCGCATGTCCTCGAATATGGACCTGCTCCACTGGCAGGTCTGCAGACCGTCGATGACGATAGCCTCATTGTGAAGTTTTGCGGCATCGGTCATGCGGATGTCCTCACTGCGGATGATGAAATTTGATGTTTCAGGGTAGCGAGCGCGCGGCTCACGAATTCCAGACGGTCCTGCCCCCAGAAAAGCTCGCCATTCACCACATAGGTCGGCGTGCCGAAAATGCCGAGACGTTCGGCTTCGGCGAGATTTCCCTGCCATTCCGCCACGATGTCTTGCCGTTGCGGATCGCGCACGAGGGCCGCACCTTCCGAGCCGAGAACCGCCTGCGCGATGGCGCGGAGCGTCTCGAGATCGGCAATGTCACGCTCTTCGCTCCACAAGGCGCGCTGGATGGCGAAGGACAGGCTGATCGCATCGAGCCCGGCCTTCTGCGCAGCGATGATAAGCTGGGCAGCGCGTTCGATGGTGGCGCAGGGATAAAATTTCGGCGTCAGGTTGAGCGGCATGTCGAGATATCGACGCCACCGGTCCAGCTCCACGGCGTGATAGCTCTGCCGGGCATCCGGGCGGCTGCGTAGCGGAATTCCGCCATTAGCCTCGATGATGCGGATGGGCCGCAGCACGATTGCGGCGCCATGTGTGCGGGCGACTTCGATGGCTCGTGGTGCGCCGAAATAGGCCCATGGCGAAGAAATCCCGTAAAATATCTCCAGTTTCAGCGCCGCTTCAGCCATTGGCATGCTCCTTGATCCTGTCCTGCGCGTCCGCATCGCGCCATTCCTCGCCGGTGATTTCAGCGGCGTCGTGGTTCATGAAAGTATCGAAATGACGGGCGCGATCTTCGACGAAGAGAGACCGCGCGATGCCCTGCGCCAACCGCTCCGCCCCCGGGCTTATGGCCGGAATGCCGCTGGTGATTTTCCCGTGGGAGGGAACGGCCGGATAGGCGAAACAATGGATGCGGGAAATCGCCTCCGCCTCGGCGGGCGGCAGATCCGGTTTCGGCAGAAACTCGAAGGCCGGCCCGAGATAGGGATAGGACCCCAGCGCGTCATTCTCCTGCCCGGCCGGCGGCTGATAGGCATCGCGCCAGAGCAGGACACGGTCGTTCAGGGCTGAAAATTCCGGACGCCGGGCGAAATCGACATCGAAGCCGGTGGCGAAAATGATGAGATCGGCGAGATAGCGCCCCTTCCGGGTCTCGATCTCTACCACATCGCCCACTTCCGTCAGGCTGAGAATGGGACTGCCAAGATGGAAGAACGCATTGTCATGGCGCGAGACCCTGAGGACGCTGTGGCGCGGCGGCGGTATCTGCGTCCGCTCCGCCTCAACCATGAAGGCCCAACGGTCGGCGTCAGGCAGACCGATATAACCGTAGGTCATGCCAAGGCTGGCGATGCCGCCGAATTTTTCGACCCGCGGGATATCGGGCCTGCGAATGAAAAGATCGACACGGGCGGCCCCCGCTTCCAGCGCTGCGGCTGCATTGTCCATGGCCGAAGCCCCGGCACCGACCACCGCGACGCGCTTGCCGCGCCATGCGCTCACATCGAATACATCGCCGCTATGGCACACGAAACGGGTGGGAACCGTTTTCGCCACATCCGGCAGGCGCGGCGCACCGAGACCATCGAGCCCCGTCGCCAGGATCACCCGGCGCGCCAGAACCCTGGCAGGACCTTCCGGCCCAACAAAATCGAGAGCGAGCAGGCCATCTTCGCGCAAAACGAGACCGGCAAGTTCGGTATCGTTGCTCACCGGCAGCGCCAGCACAGTGCGATACCAGACCATATAGGCCATCCAGGCTTCACGCGGTATCAGCCCCATCTCATCATAGGCGCGCGCGCCGAACTGTGCCTCGAACCACGCGCGGAATGTCAGGGAGGGCACGCCGAGCGCCGGCCCGGCCAGTTCCTTGCGGGTGCGCAATGTCTCCATGCGCGCGCTGGTCACCCATGGGCCTTCCCGCCCGCTGGGCGCCCTGTCGAAAGCCCTGACATTGTCGATCCCGGCAAATGAAAGAGCGGCAAGCGCGGTCAGCCCGCAAAGCCCGGCACCGATGACGGCGACGTCAAGCACTTCAGAGCCGTTGAGAGAGGTGCGCGGCACCCACGGCTTTGCCGGTCGCTCAAGCAGGGCGAGTTCCCGCGCAAGCCTCGCCTCCAGCGCCGGCAAGCCGCCCGCATTCACAGACACTGCGTCGGTTTTGCGATCTTCCATCATGTTATTTCTGAATTAATGAGCGTTAAAAATTCTATTTAAGCATTATAAGAAACACAGAAGCGGAGATCCGGAAAGCAAAATTCTTCTAATCATCTGCGGTTTTCGGCAAATTTTGGCGCGGGCGGCCGGAAGTGACGTCCGACCCTTTGGTTCTCCCGCTCAACAGGGTGGAAACAAAGCAGCGTGGGTGGCGGGATCATCGCCAAATGCGGAATTTCGGCAAAAATCTTTCGGTTCGGAAATCATAATCGGAATAGTCTTTGCCGCGCCGATCCTCCGGCAGGGATATCGTCGCCACCAGCAAAGGCGTGCCTGCGGCTGCGGCCATCGGCAACGAGTCGCGCAAGCCAAAAACATCAACGAAAGTGAAGCCCAATGGCAAATGATCGTAAACTGCATCTCGGCGCCTTCATGCGGCCCGTTAGTCTCCACACGGGTGCATGGCGTTATCCGGGCGCATTCCCGGATGCGAATTTCAATTTCGCCCATCTGGCGCGCTTCGCACAACAGCTCGAGGCCGCGAAGTTCGATGCCTTCTTCATGGCCGATCATCTGGCGGTGCTGAACATGCCCACGGAAGCACTGCGCCGCAGCCACACCGTCACCTCCTTCGAGCCCTTCACCCTGCTTTCGGCGCTCGCCGCCGTCACCTCCCGCATCGGGCTGGTCGCCACCGCCTCCACCACATTCGATGAGCCGTATCATGTGGCCCGGCGTTTCGCCTCGCTCGATCACCTCAGCAACGGCCGCGCCGGCTGGAACATCGTCACCACGTCAAATCCCGACGCAGCCCGGAATTTCGGCCGCGAGGAACAGCCTGATCATGCCGAGCGCTATGGCCGCGCGCGGGAATTTTACGATGTCGTCACCGGTCTCTGGGATTCCTTTTCCGACGACGCCTTTATCCGGGATGTCGATAGCGGGCTGTTCTTCGATCCCGAAAAGATGCATGTGCTGGACCACAAGGGACCGGAATTTTCCGTGCGCGGACCACTCAACATCGCGCGTCCAGTGCAGGGTTGGCCCGTCATCGTGCAGGCGGGAGCTTCCGAGCCTGGACGCCAGCTTGCCGCCGAGACGGCAGAGGTGGTTTTTGCCGCAACACCCACGCTTGCGGCGGGAAAGGCCTTTTATAAGGACGTCAAGGACAGGACTGTCGCCGCTGGCCGTTCGCGCGACGGAATTGTCATCCTGCCGGGCGCTTTCGTTCTCGTCGGCGACAGCGTGGAAGAGGCCAAGGCGAAACGCGCCAGGCTCGACAGCCTTGTCCATTATGACAGCGCAATCGCCTCACTTTCCATTGCGCTCGGCCACGATGTTTCAGGCTTCGATCCCGATGGTCCCCTGCCTGATATTCCCGAGACCAATGCCAGCAAATCCAGCCGTGAAAGGGTGATCGAACTTGCCCGAAGCGAGGGCCTGACGGTGCGCCAGCTTGCCCAGCGGCTGGGCGGTTATGCGGGCTTAGCCTTCGTCGGCACGCCAAAGACCATCGCCGACGAGATGGAGCAATGGCTTCATGAAGAGGGCTCGGATGGTTTCAACGTCACCTTCCCTTTCCTGCCTGCCGGTCTGGACGACTTCACGACGCAGGTGGTGCCGGAACTGCAAAGGCGCGGGCTGTTCCGCAAGGATTATGAAGGGCCGACACTGCGCGACCATCTTGGCCTGCAACGACCGGCCAATCGATTTTTCACCTGAATAAAGCGCCGTCGCGCCGATCGCTCTCCCGGTAGGGAGATTTTCCACGCCGGTCGCAAAGTTTGGCATGAGGTTCCAGAAGGGCGGATTGACCTTAAAAACACCCGCCCATACCCTTTAAATACACAAAATACATAAATTAGGTGAATTAATATGAAGGCTGAACATTCCCGCCGCCAGATCCTCAAATTCGGCATTGCCGGCGCTCTTGCGGCACCGCTTGCCACGGGCAAGGCGCTGGCCCAGAATTCACAGGAGTTTCCTGCCGAGCTGAAGCTGGACTGGGGATTTTACTCCTCCCATACGCTGCTGATAAAGAACAAGGGCTGGCTTGAGGAAGCTTTCAAGGATGTCGGCACCAAGATCACCTGGGTGCAATCCCGCGGCAGCAACAATTCGCTCGAATTCCTGAAGGTCGGCTCGACGGACTTTGCCGGTTCGGCCGCCCTTTCCGCCTTTCTCGCGCGCGCCAACGGCGTGCCGCTGAAGGTGATCTATGTGGCGAGCTGGGGTGGCTCCTCCATCATCCAGGTACGCCCGGATTCACCCATCAAGACCGTCGCCGACCTCAAGGGCAAGACCATTGCTGTGACCAAGGGCACCGCACCCTATTTCACCCTCGTCCGCGCGCTTGACCAGAACAAGCTGTCCATCAACGACCTCAAGGTCGTGAACCTGCAGCATCCGGAAGGTTTCAACGCGCTTCAGCAGGGTCAGGTGGATGCCTGGGTCGGCATCGATCCGCACACATCCCAGGCCGAGCTTGCCGGCGACCGGGCGATTTTCGACGAGCGCAGCTGGCGCGACGGCAGCGTCTTCAGCGTGTCCGAAGAGTTTCTGGCAAAGTACCCGAAAGCGGTCGACAGGCTTCTCGGTGTCTGGGTGCAGACGCAGAAATGGATCCGTGAAAACAAGGGCGAATTCATCGATTTCGTCACGCAGGTCACCGGCAACGATCCCAAGATCACCAAGCTCACGATCGAGAAGCGCGACTGGAAGGATCCCGTTCCCGGCGAGGAACTGCTGAACTCGATCCGCATCGTCACGCCGCTCCTGGGTGACGATGTTCTGCGCCCCGGCGTCAATGTCGACAATGTCCTTTCTTCGCTGATCGATCCGGCACCGGCGAAAAAGGCACTTGGCGCATGAATTCCCATCCGCGCGAATTCCAGCGCGTGAAACAGACTGCGGGACAATTCCCTTCCCGATTGCCGCTCGCGCAAAGGGTGGGGAATTTCCTTGGCCGTTTCGACCTGCGCGGCGCAATCGTGCCCGTCGGCTCGCTTTTGCTGCTCGAGCTTTTCGTTCGCTTCGGCTGGGTCAACCCCTACGTGCTGCCCCCGCCTTCCGAACTTTACGACACCTTCCTGCGGCTTGCGGAAGGCCCCTTATGGACGAATGTTGCGGCCAGTACCGCGCGCGTCTTCGTCGGCTTCGTCATCGGCTCCCTGCTCGCCATCGTCGTCGGTTCACTGGTGGGGCTGGTGATCGCCGCCGAACGTTATCTCGAGCCGACGTTTCAGGCGTTGCGCGCGGTCCCGAGCCTTGCATGGGTGCCGCTGCTGATGATCTGGTTCGGCATTGGCGAAACCTCGAAAATCGTGCTGATCGCCAAAAGCGCGTTTTTTCCCGTCTACCTCAACCTCTTTTCCGGCATCAGGAATGTCGACCGCAAGCTGGTGGAGGTGGGTGAGATGTATCGCCAGCCGCTGCCCGTGCTGGTGTGGCGGATTTTCATTCCCGCCTCGCTGCCGCATCTCTTCACGGGCCTGCGTTACGGGTTGTCGCTGGCCTGGCTGAGCGTCGTCGCGGCGGAACTTCTGGCCGCCTCGGAAGGTATCGGCTACATGCTGTCCGACGGGCGGGAGCTTTCCCGACCCGATCTCGTCATGATCGCCATCATCTGCCTTGCGGTGCTGGGCAAAATTTCCGACAGTCTCTTCAAGATCGTCGAAGACCGCTGCCTGCGCTGGCGCGACACCTATCCGCTTCAGCAGGAAGGACGCCTGCGATGAGTTTGCTCAATGTCGATGTACGCGAGAAGGCTTTCGGCGACACGGTGGTCCTTCAGGATATCCAGCTCACGCTGGGTGATGGCGAAGCGGCGGTGCTTCTTGGCCCCAGCGGCTGCGGAAAGAGCACATTGTTGCGCATCGCCGCCGGCCTCGACCGGCGTTTTTCAGGCGCGGTCAAGGTTCAGGAGGACGAGGCGCAGGCATCGGGCTCACCGCCCATTGCCTTCGTCTTTCAGGAACCCCGCCTGATGCCCTGGCTGACGGTTGCCGAAAACATCGGTTATGCGGCCGGCAGGAAATATGATGTCGGGCGCGTGGAAAAGCTGATCGACGATGTCGGTTTGAGCGGCCATGGCGGCGCGCTGCCAAAAGCCCTTTCGGGCGGCATGGCGCAACGTGTGGCGATAGCAAGGGCGCTCTATACCGAGCCGCGCATCCTGCTGCTCGATGAACCCTTCAGTGCGGTCGACGCTTTCACGCGGATGAAGTTGCAGGATCTGGTGCTGAAGCTCGTCGAACAGCGCGGCATTTCCTTCCTGCTCGTCACCCATGACATTGACGAAGCGCTCTACCTCGGCGACCGGATTTACATGATGGGTGCCCATGACGGCCGCATCCAGCAGCGTATAGAGGTGGACGTGCGACGTCCGCGCGACCGAAGGTCACCGCAACTCGCCAGCCTCAAGAACGAGGTGCTGACCGCCCTGCACAACGCCCACGTCATCTGACGGCTACGGCTTAAATCGAGTCGGCGCGAAGCTGGCAGGTGAATTGGGGAGGCATAAAATGATAGGCCTTGCACGGCCTTCCCACCATAGGCGTTGCAACCCATCCCAATATTACGGAGTTTAACGCGATGACCCTGTCCAGTCCGATCACCAAACTTGAAACTCCACAGCAGCGGGTTGAGGCCCGTTACGGAGCGCAGGCCGACTTTTCTCCGCCCTTCTGGAACGACACCATCGACGCCTTGCTGAACCATCGCACCGCCCGCGCCTATCTGCCAAAAGCTTTGCCGCAGGGCACTCTGGAACTTCTGGTCGCAGCCGCACAATCTGCACCGACATCGTCCAATCTTCAGGCTTGGAGCGTGGTGGCGGTTCAGGACAGAGAGCGCAAGGCGCGACTGGCAGATTTCACGGGTGGTAACGGTCACATAAAGGACGCACCCGTTTTCCTCGTCTGGCTGATCGACCTGAAGCGGTTGCGCACGGTCGCTTCCAACCAAGGCAACAGGGGCGAAGGGCTGGATTATCTGGAGAGCTTCCTGATCGGCGCCATCGATGCGGCGCTGGCCGCGCAGAATGCCGTTGCCGCCATTGATTCACTCGGTCTTGGCTCCTGCTATGTCGGCGGTATCCGCAACAGGCCGGAAGACGTGTCCCGCGAACTGAACCTTCCTCCCGAGACCATCGCCGTCTTTGGCCTCACGGTCGGCTATCCCGACCCGGCGGTGAAAACCGACGTCAAGCCGCGCCTGTCGCAATCATCCATTCTGTTTCATGAAACCTATTCAGAACCGGCAAGCGATGATCTCAGTTCCTATGATGAGGTCTTGAAGGTGTTTCAGGAAAAACAGGGCCTGCCGCAAAACGGCTGGACGTCACCCATTGCCCAGCGCGTGGAAAATGCCGCCGCGCTGAAAGGCCGCGCGGAACTGAGCCAAACATTGCGTCGCCTCGGTTTCGGTATCAAATAAAGATTGTTGCGGCTGCCGGCATCGAATGCAGATGCGTCCCTGTCAGCCAGAAAGAAGCGCCGGCCAGGAGCAGCGCGATCTCTCCCGAAATCGCTGATTTCGGGAACTGATTTTCTATAAAATTAGTAGATATAGAATGACCGGTCTTCCTTTACACGGCGGGCAGGCTTTACGATCCGCTCCAGAATAATTCTGAACCGCTTCCACCCCCATCCCCAATTGCCGCCCGCGCAGACCGCCAACCAATGAACAGCCGACGCCCTCCGGAAAATCCGGGGCGTGAAAAAAGACGAGAAACAACAGATGCCACGTTACGTTATCATCGGCGCCGGTGCGGTGGGCGCGAGCCTTGCAGCACAGTTTGCACTTTCCGGCATTGACTATGCGCTTTTCGGACGGGGTGCGCAGATCAATCATATCAGGCAACATGGCCTTACCTTCCAGCGCCCCGCGGAGACGCGGCAGATCGATCTCAAGGTTTTCGACCTGGCGGATCTTCCGGAATTGACACTGGATGATATCCTCCTGCTCACGGTGAAAGCTCAGGATGCCGTCAGCGCACTTGCCTTCTGGTCCTGGCAAAGCGTCTCGAACACGACGACGCCGGCAGCGGCAAACCTTCCTGTCGTGACCTTTCAAAACGGACTGGCGACCGAAGCAAATGCGCTGAGAACATTTTCCAGGGTATATGGCGCAAGCATTCTGACACCGGCGCGGTTCACGGAAACCGGCAAGGTAGTGGTCGGTGGCGAGCCGCAGTTGGGCATCGTGACGGTTGGGCGTTTTCCGGACGGACAGGATGACGTGACCACGCAGGTCACGGCGGACCTGAACAGGGCGGGATATCTGGCCGAGGCGAGCGACGATATCCGCCGGTGGAAATCAGCAAAACTCCTCCACAACGTTCGCAATGCCCTGGAACTTTTCGACGGTCCCCGGGATCTGAACGACAGGATCAGCGCGGCTCTGGTGGATGAGGCCCGCCATGTGCTGGAGGCAGCGGGTTACACCCTTGCCTTGCCCTCCGAGCGGACCCTCGACATCTCCAACTGGCACGTAGCGCCGAACAGCGGCATTCATCCGGGCCAGCAATCAACATGGCAGAGTTTCAAACGCGGAGCCTCGAGCGAGGTGGATTTCCTCAACGGCGAAATCGTTTTGCTCGGCCGGCTTCACAATGTTCCGACGCCCTATAACGAAGCCGTTCAAACGCTTGCCGGAAATCTGGCGCATCAGGGCGGGTTTTCAAAACCGCTGCCACTCGATGCGATCACTTCTCTCATCGTCGCTCCGGGCCGGGCGGCACATCCCGGTCCTGCCGCCCTTCATGACGACAACCCGTAGCAGTGCGATTTATGAAACGACAGTGTGAAACGATAAAATGAGAGAAGCCATATCAGACCATATCCTTGCCGCCGCCGGTACGCTCTTCTATCGTGAAGGTATCCGGGCTGTCGGCATAGATCGGATCATTGAAGAAGCGAATGTTGCGAAAGCCACGCTCTACCGGCATTTCCCGTCCAAGGATCACCTCGTTGCGGCCTATCTAGAGGCACGGCACGAGCGGGTAATCTATTCGTTTCAGAAAGTGCTGGATGCGGACATGGCTCCGAAGGAGCAGATCCGGTTGATCTTCGATCAACTCCACGAAAAAGCCGACAGCCCGGATTTTCGCGGCTGCGCTTTCGCTCTTGCGGTTGCGGAACATGGCGAGTCCGAGCGTGTCGTATCCGTTGCACGTACCCATAAGGCCAAGGTCAGGGACGTATTTGCCGCTGTCCTCGCAAGAGCCGGCAGCACTGCGCAGATTGCCACCGCCCATCTTTCGCTTCTTTACGAAGGGGCATTGGCTACCGTCGCCGTCGGGCGGGATCCTGAAGCTGTCCTGATTGCGCGTGACTGTGCTCTCTCCGTCTTCGACATGGCCGCCTCCACCAATCAATCCAACTGAAAGCAGCAGACAATGACAAAGACGATCGATTATTTTTTCAGCATCGGCTCTCCCTGGGCGTTCATCGGTCTCGAACCCTTTGCTGCCCTAGCGAAAGAACAGGGTGCCACGATCCACCCGCATGTCATTCCGCTGATCGAGGAAAATGGCGGCATTTATTCGCGAAACCGGCCCGAGGCCAGACGTGCCTACTGGATCAGGGATCTGAAGCGCTGGGCGGAATTGCGCGGAAAAGTGCTCAATTTTGACAATCGCGCAGCTCTCTCCGATCCCTCACCGGCAGGCCTGATGGTTGCGGCAGCGATCGAGGCGGGTCAGGACTGGCTCAAGCTTGCACTTGCGCTTCAGGAGGCTTTCTGGGTTCGCGGTGAAGACATCGGCAATGCGGATGTCCGGCGGGCGATTGCGACAGCCGCGGGCTTTGATGCGGCGGCGCTCGATGAACGTGGCCAAAGCGATGCGGTTGCGGCCCGGCAAAAGGCCAGTTTCGAAGCCGCCAGGACAGCAGGTGTGTTCGGCGTGCCGACCTACCGATATCAGAATGAACTCTATTGGGGGCAGGATAGTCTTCCGTTCCTCGAGCGTCACCTCAGCGGTGAGAAGCTCGCCGCCTGATATCGCCGCCGGACGGCAGGAGACGGTTTCGCGGTCCTGCCAAGGCGTTTCGTCCTATGTTCATAAAGCCTCTCGCGGCTTTCTCCCGCAAGGCTCCCATGGAATCTCCTTATGCCCGATCTGCCCGCTCCTCTTATTCAATCCCTGCAGGACCTGCTCGGTGAGCGTCTATCGACGTCACTTGCCCTGCGCGAGCAGCATGGGCGTGGCGAAGCGCATCATGCAGCCGCGTTTCCCGACGCGGTCGCTTTCGCTGAAACCACGGCAGAAGTATCCGAAATCGTGCGGTTATGCGCGGCAGAAGGCGTGGCCGTCATCGCTTTCGGCGCCGGCACTTCGCTCGAGGGGCATTTGACGGCCGTTAAAGGCGGGGTCTCGATCGACCTTTCACGCATGTCGAAGATTGCCCGTATCAGCAGTGACGATCTGGATTGCACGGTTGAGGCTGGCGTAACGCGGGAGCAGCTGAACACTTACCTGCGAGACATGGGGTTGTTCTTTCCCATCGATCCCGGCGCAAACGCCTCCATTGGCGGCATGGCCGCAACCCGCGCTTCCGGCACCAATGCCGTCCGCTATGGAACGATGCGGGAAAACGTGCTCGGGCTGACCGTGGTGCTGCCGTCCGGCCAGATCATCAGGACCGGCGGTCGCGCCAGAAAATCTTCCGCCGGATATGACCTGACGCGGTTATTTGTGGGCTCGGAAGGCACTCTCGGTATCATCACCGAAATAACGCTTCGCCTCTACGGAATACCGGAGACCATCTCGGCAGCACTCTGCTCTTTCGAGAGCGTCGAACAGGCGGTGGCGGCTGCCATTCAGGTCGTTCAGCTGGGCATCCCGGTCGCCCGCATGGAGCTTATGGACCGTGGCCTGATCAGGGCCGTCAACGCCTATTCCGGGCTGGACCTGAAGATCGAGGATACGTTGGCTTTCGAGTTTCACGGCTCGCCCGCCGGCGTTCAGGAGCAGGTCGATATGGTATCCGCCATCGTGGAGGACCATGGCGGCAAGGATTTCGAGTGGGCCAATGCGCCCGAAGAACGCAATCGTCTCTGGAAAGCGAGGCATAATGCGTTCTATGCCGTCGTATCCCAGAGGCCAAATGCCAAAGGCTGGTCATCGGATGTCTGTGTTCCGGTCTCGCAGCTCAGCAACTGCATATTGAAGACCCGCGAACTTCTGAAGGATTGCAGCGTCCCGGCGGCTATCCTCGGCCATGTCGGCGACGGCAATTATCACGTCGTCTTCGCCGTCGATCCCGGCAATGCGGAAGAGCTCGGCGAAGTGGCGGCCATCAACAAGAAGATGGTGCAATATGCCCTCTCTGTCGGCGGCACTTCGACTGGCGAACATGGCGTGGGCACCGGCAAAATCGCTTATCTGCGTGAAGAACATGGCGACGCGGTTGATCTGATGGCGCTCATCAAACATGCGGTCGATCCCGCCGGTATCATGAACCCGGGAAAAATCCTGCCGAAATAGAATTGCCGTTTAGCAATCCTGATCGTGAGGTCACGCGATGAATTCCTTCAAAACTCACAGTTCCCATTGGGGCGCGTTCTCCGGTCGGTTTGCAAATGGGCGACTGGAGATAGAGCCGCACCCCGGCGACCCGCACCCGTCACCGCTTCTGGGCAATCTTCCCGCAGTTGCCCATAGCCCGGCTCGCGTCCGGCGGCCTGCGATCCGGCGTGGCTGGCTTGAGCGCGAAACGGGCCATACACAGCGACGCGGCGCTGACGATTACGTCGAGGTCAGTTGGGCCGAAGCAACGAAACTGGTCGCGGACGAGCTTGGACGGGTCTATGACGATCATGGCCCGGGCGCGGTGTTCGGCGGCTCCTATGGTTGGTCGAGTGCCGGCCGGTTTCATCACGCACAAAGCCAAATACACCGTTTTCTGAATGTCCTTGGCGGATATGTCCGGTCCGTCAACACTTACAGTTCCGGCGCGGCCATGGTGATAATCCCCCATGTGCTTGGACCGTATGACAGCTTCGACCGCAAGAGCGTGACCTGGGATGCGATCGAACGCAGCAGCGAGCTGGTGCTTGCCTTCGGTGGCATGGCGATCAAGAACGCCGATGTCCATGGTGGAGGGATCAGCACGCACACGGTCCGGCAGAAACTGGCCGGCGCGAGCGCTCGCGGCGCGCATTTCACATTTATCAGCCCGCTGGCAGACGATTTTCCCAGTGATGTGAATGCCGAGTGGCTTTCCATAACTCCCGGCACGGACGTGGCGATGATGCTCGGGCTTGCGCACGTCCTCGTCACGGAAGGGCTGCACGACCGGACGTTTCTGGAGCGTTATACGGTTGGATATGACCGGTTCGAGACCTATCTTCTCGGCAGGGAGGACGGCCAGCACAAGAGCCCGGAATGGGCGGCCGCTATCTGCAACATCGCACCGGAGACGATCCGCGAGCTGGCGCGGAAGATGGCGAGCTCGAGAACACTGATCACGGTCAGCCATTCGCTCCAGCGGGCCGATTATGGCGAACAACCGGTGTGGATGGGCATTGTCCTTGCCGCTATGCTCGGCCAGATCGGATTGGATGGCGGCGGATTTTCCTATTCCCTCGGCGCACTGGGCAATATCGGCAAAAACCTTCTCGCCGTCCCCTTGCCAACGCTGCAGCAATTCAAAAATCCCGTGCCGGACTATATCCCCTGCGCACGCATTGCCGACATGCTGCTCAATCCCGGCGACGAGTTTCATTACAACGGCCACACGCTTCGCTATCCCGATATCCGGCTCGTCTATTGGGCAGGCGGCAATCCATTCCATCATCATCAGGATATCAACCGGTTGCGGGCCGCTTTCCGGCGTCCCGAAACGATCATCGTCCACGAATCGGCCTGGACCTCCACCGCGCGACATGCCGATATCGTGCTGCCCGCCACCACCACGCTTGAGCGTGACGACATCGGCGCCGCAGATCGCGATCCCCTGATGATCGCCATGAAGCGCCTGATCGACCCCGTTGGTGAAGCACGCGATGATTACGAGATATTCGCCGGCATTGCGCGGGAAATTGGCAGGTTCGACGCCTTCACCGAAAATCGTAGCAGCAGGGAATGGCTCGCCTTCCTGTACGAGACCACCCGTAACGCGCTCGCGGCAGGCGGGCATGATGCGCCTGATTTTGAAACCTTCTGGGAGCGTGGGGAACTGCTTCTTCCGGTTAAAACCGACGAAGGAGGCCCGGCCCGCAGCTTCCTGCTGGACCCCGAGACTAAACCGCTGCCAACGCCTTCAGGAAAGATCGAGATTTTTTCCGAAACTGTCGAGGGCTTCGGTTACGATGACTGCAAAGGTCACCCGCGTTGGTATCCGCCAAGAGCGGCGGCATCGGATGACGCACGCCTCCATCCCCTGCATCTCGTCTGCAATCAGCCGTATCAGCGTCTGCACAGCCAGCTGGACTACGGCGATTTCAGCCGCTCGACCAAGATCAAAGATAGAGAACCTGTCCGCATCCATCCGGCCGACGCTTCGGCCCGTGGAATATCTGATGGCGACGTCGTCAGGCTTTTTAATGCACGCGGAAGCTGCCTCGCCGGCGCTATCCTGAGCGATGACGTCATGCCGGGCGTGATGCAGCTTGCCACCGGCGCATGGTTCGAGCCGCTGGATCCCATTGCGGACAATGCCGTCTGCATCCATGGCAACCCTAACATCCTCACCCGCGACATCGGCACTTCGAAACTGGCGCAAGGTTCGACCGGCCAGATCGCCAAGGTGGAGGTTGAGCTTTTCACTGGCGACCTGCCGCCGGTCAGGGTTTTCGAAGCCATGACCTTTGTGCCGCGTGACACAGTATCTTCGGCACTGCGACATCATCTATCGCCGGTGCGAGACGGCAATTTACATGCGTCTGAAACACCAATCCAAACTGCTGGCAAAATGGCGATAAAATAATTCACCAAATCGATAGAAAAAGAATAACCAGTCTTTCTCCCTCACGCCCGGCTGTTAGGTTATGGGCAAGATAAACACCGCAACGAAGGGGCCGCGTCATGACTGAAATATGTAGAAGCGGGCGCGCTCCTCGTCCAGGCAAGCTGCCAGGAGCCGCTCGCTAACCCTCGCGGTCAACCCGCCCACCCAATGAACTCAAGCATTCCCCCGCTCGGCTGAAAGGTCGGTGCGGCAACGGTTTAACATGCGTTGTGCCAACGACGGCAACAGCATGTGCGACCGCAGGAGATGCCGAAATTACAACGAAAAAACTTTGAATTTTTCAGGATCATATCATGACACAACGTTCTTTCTCATTCTCCATCTCGCGTCGCCGGTTGCTTTTCACAGCCTCGCTTGCAGTCTCGGCCTCGCTGTTTTTATCGACAGCAGCACCTCTGACGGCAATCGCCGCGGATACGCCGCGCGATGGCGGTGACATCACATTTCTGATCGATTCACTGGGCGATACATGGATCCCCAACAACAGCGCCATCTCCAGTTTCCAGGGCCATATATGGGGTCATGTGACGGATAAGCTGCTTTACGTCGATGCCGAAGGCAAGGTCAGCCCATGGATTGCCGAACGTTGGGAGCAGAACGACACCGCAACGGAATTCACGCTTCACCTCAAAAGCGGCGTGACTTTCTCCGATGGCGAACCGCTTGATGCCAAGGCCGTCGTTGCCAATCTCGACATCTGGTATGCCGGCCGAAAGGGCGAGGGGATCAACCCGATCGGCCTCTTCCCCAAGACCTATGATCACGCTGAAGCGGTCGATGCCACGACGGTCAAGGTATTCTTCAAGAAACCCACGCTCGGTTTCATTCCAACCCTTGGTTATCACGGCTCCATCCTGATCTCTCCCAAGAGCATTGCCCAGCCGGCCGGCCAGCAGGCTGACCTCAGCAAGACCGCCGGCAGCGGGCCTTACGTGGTGGAGTCCTGGAAAGAAGGCGACCATGTCACGCTGGTCAAGCGCAAGGATTATAATTGGGGACCTGCCGCAGTCGGCCACACCGGCCCCGCATATCTCGATACCATCACCTACAAGCTGGTGTCGGAGCCATCCCTCCGCGTCGCTTCCGTTCAGTCCGGTCAGGCTGATGTCGCTTACAATGCCTCGCCCCAGGAGCTGAAATCGCTCAAGGAGGAAGGCTTTACCGTCGCGACCCCGCGTTATCTCGGCTTCGTCAATGGCTGGGCGGTCAACACCAAGCTTCAACCCTATGATGACGTGAAGGTGCGTCAGGCACTCCAGGCAGGCATCAATCGCCAGGAGATCATCGACACCGTCTATACGCAGGACTGGAAGCTTGCGACATCATTCATCCAGAGCAACGTCCCGGGTGCCACGGATCACAGCGATCTCCTCGCCTATAACCCGGACAAGTCGGAAAAACTTCTGGACGAAGCCGGATGGGTCAAGGGCGCGGACGGCGTTCGGGTGAAAGACGGCAAGCCGCTGGAATTGACGATCCATTCCAACCCTTACCTGGCAACTTCGAAATCCGTCGATGAGTTGATTGCCCAGCAGCTTGGCAAGCTCGGATGGAAGGTCAACATCAGGGCTTATGATGTCGTGACCTATGGCGAGAAGGTCAAATTCGGTGGCGCCGCAGTTCCCACATATGAAGTCACGCGCAGCTTCATCGATGCCGGCACGGTCGCCAGCATCCTGACCAACGCCAACAATGGCGAGAACTGGTTTGCGCTGGATGATCGTGACGCCAAGCTGAACGACCTGCGCGACAAAATCGCCGGTGCGGGTTCCGTCGAAGAACGAAAGCCTCTTTTGGACGGCCTGCAAAAATACCTGCTGGAACAGGGCTACTTCATACCGCGCACGCAAATCGTTCAGCGCATTTACGTGCAGTCGCCGAAGCTGAAGGGCGAAGTCTATAACGGCGTCGCTTACGCCAGCTATTACACAGCGTTCATCGCCGAATGAGGCCAGCACCCACCGAGTAACGTCAAGGAGGTGACGGCATGAGCAATGCCTACCTAACCTACGCCGCAAAGCGGCTCGGCCAGGCGATCGTCGTCATCCTTCTGGCCTATGTCTTCACCTTCGTGGTCGTCAGCGTTTTGCCTGGCGACCCGATCACCAGCGTTCTGCGCAACCCTCAGAACGGTTTTTCGGAACAGGAGATCGCTGAAATTATTGCTGCACAGGGGCTGGACAGGCCGATCATCGTGCAGCTCTGGCACTCCCTGTCGGCATTCCTGACGGGCGATCTCGGTGTTTCGATGCGATCCAATCGACCCGTGGCGACCCTGATTGCCGAAGTGCTGCCATCGACGCTGGTTTTGGCCTCCGCCGGGCTCACGGTGGCGTTGATCCTCGCCTTCGCCGTTGCCTATGGCACGCAGGTCGCGCCGAAACGATATGGGCAGGGATTGCTGCGGGCCTTCCCCTCGCTATTCCTGTCGACACCCAATTTCGTCATCGGCCTGTTTCTGATCCATCTCTTCGGTTTTCAGCTCAGGCTGTTCCGGGTCATCGAGCCTGACAGCTTCTGGGCGACGCTGTTTGCGGCAATCACCATCGGCATACCGTTTTCCGCACAGATCGCGGAAGTCCTGATCGCCAATCTCGACCATGAAGCGGAGCAGGATTACGCAGCGGTTGCCCGCAGCCGCGGCATCGGGCCGAAACGGCTTTTCGCGACACATCTGCTCAAGCCCGCATCGCTGCCGGTCGTAACCGTCATCGCCCTGACCGTGGGTGAACTTCTGGGCAATTCGCTGATCACGGAAACCGTGTTCGGCCGCACCGGTATCGGCAGTCTCGTACAGCGCTCCGTCAGCACGCAGGACCTGCCCGTCCTGCAGGCCATCGTCTCGCTGGGAGCCGTGGTGTTCGTTGTCGTCAACCTCATCGCCGATCTTCTCTATCCGCTGCTCGATCCGCGGGTGAAAATTATCGCCGGCCGAAAACGTCGTCTGGCAGCCATCGATGACACGCCGCTTGGCCTTGAAACGGGGGCCAAACCATGAGCCTTATCTCCAGCCCGGTCTCCGGCAGCAATCCCTTCGAGAAGCTGAAAGCTCTCAACATCACCGCAACGGTTGCGCTTTCCCTCCTCGTCATCGCGATTGTCGTCGCCTGGTCGATTGCGCCGCAACTGTTCACCAGCCAGAGCCCAATCAACGGCGTTCCGGCGGACAAGCTTCTTGCGCCAAGCTTTGCGCACTGGTTCGGCACGGATCATCTGGGGCGCGATCTCTATACGCGGGTCGTTTATGGCACAGCCTCATCCGTATCGAGCGCTTTGGTCGCCGTCGTCATCGGCGTCTTCATCGGTGGCGTGATCGGTTTGCTCGCCGGGTTTTTCGGCGGCTGGGTGGATATCGTCTTTGCGCGTTTTGTCGACGTGCTGCTGTCCATCCCGAAGTTCCTGCTCGCGGTCATCATCGTCACGGCCATCGGCTTCGAAACGATCAATGCGGCGATCGCGACGGGCATATCGGCCATTGCGTTTTTCGCCCGCGTGGCGCGCTCCGAGGTCATCAAGACCCGTCAGGCGACCTTCGTGGAGGCCTCGTTTCTGCTGGGCGGTTCACGCCGCTACATCGTTCTCAGACACGTCCTTCCAAATGCATCCCGCTCGATGCTGCCGCTCGCCGTGCTGCAATTCGGCGAGTCCATCCTGGTCATCGCCAGCCTCGCCTTCCTCGGCTACGGCGACCCTCCGCCTTCTTCCGACTGGGGCCTGCTGATTTCAATCGGCAAGGACTACCTCAAATGGCCCTGGCTCGTTTATGCGCCCGCGTTCGTTACGATCGTGACCGTCCTCTCTGTCAACAGGATCAGCCGATGGCTTCGCAAATCGCACTGAAAACAGCGCCAGTCCTACCCGAGATCGTGGCAGCGTCTCCACTACACGCAACGCCCCTCCTCAAGGTCGAAAATCTTGCCGTTGCCTACGGGAGGCAGGAGGTCGTCCATAATGTCGGTTTCGAAATCGGGCGCGGCGAAAGCCTCGCCCTTATCGGAGAATCCGGTTCTGGAAAATCGACAATCGCGAAAGCCGTGCTGAGGCTTCTTCCCAACGGTGCGAACGCCACGGGCCAGGTCGTCTTCGACAGGCAGAACATTCTTGCATTACCGGAGCGCCGCTTCAGGCCGTTTCGTGGCCGTGAAATCGGCTTCGTGCCGCAGGATCCGGGCAACGCTCTCAATCCTGTGAGAACAATCGGCTCCCAGGCACTGGAGGCCGCAGCGCTGACGGAAGAGGCCAATCCTGCGATCCGCAAGACACTTATCCTCGACACATTCGCCAAGGTGGGTCTCGACAATCCGCAACGGGTCTACGATTCCTATCCACACCAGCTCTCCGGAGGGATGCTGCAGCGCGTGCTGATCGCTCTGGCAATATTGCCGCGCCCTGCACTGCTGGTGGCGGACGAACCGACCTCGGCACTCGACGTCACGATCCAGAAGCGAATCCTCGATCTCCTCTCCCGCCTTCGCGACGAGCTGAACATCAGCCTGCTTCTCATTACCCATGATCTCGCAATAGCGGCAGAAAGGGCAGACAATCTCGTCGTGCTGAAGAACGGTGTCGTACAGGAAGCGGGCAGGACATCGGCCGTTTTTTCCTCCCCCTCCTCACCCTATGCGAAAAAGCTTCATGGCGACGTGCCCGCGCTCAACCCGGAGCGTTATGCCAAGCTCCGCGATCCGGGCTTCAGCCTTCTCGAGAGCGACAAGTCGCCAAAGATCGCCGTCAGCGGCGTCACCAAGCGCTTCACCGTCGATGGCAAAACCCTGACGGCGGTGGACGATATTTCGTTTACGGTTCCGGCCGGCACGACCCATGCCCTCGTCGGCGAATCCGGCTCCGGCAAGACGACGACGATCCGCCTGCTGCTGGGGCTCGAAAAGCCGGAAAGCGGTACGATCACGGTTGCCGACGAGACCGTCACGAGCAAAAGCCGCGCTTCGCTGCGGTCCGTCTGGCGGCATCTTCAACTGGTTTACCAGAACCCGTTTACATCACTCGACCCGACATGGAAGGTGGGACAGCTTGTTCGTGAACCACTCGACCGGTTCGAAATCGGGACGCCGAAAGAGCGCTCCGAGCGGGTACGGGAAGCGCTCGCGAATGTCGGCTTGAGCGAGCACCTGCTGGAGCGCAAACCGTCGGCCCTGTCCGGCGGGCAACGTCAGCGTGTGGCAATCGCCCGTTCGCTGGTCCTCAAACCGGATGTGATCGTACTGGACGAGCCCACCTCCGCTCTCGATGTCAGCGTTCAGGCAGATATCGTCGAGGTTCTGTTGTCGCTGCAGGCGAAGCTCGGCCTGACCTATGTTTTCGTTTCGCACGACCTCGCTCTGGTCCGGCAACTTGCGCATAGCGTTTCGGTGATGCAGCGGGGACGCATTGTCGAACATGGCACCGTCACCGAGATTTTCGGCAATCCGAAACATGAATATACCGCGTCGCTGCTGAACTCCATCCCGTCGGGCATTGCCGGGACGGTTCGCGTTCCCGCGGCCCGGCACGCTCTGCGCAAGGAGCAACTCGCATGAATATTGCTGCACCTTCCGGTGGCCTTCCCGTGTTGTTTCGGCCGAAGCAGCGGCTTGGTTTCAATACGCGGGTGTCGTTCAACGACGATGACGGTCCGGCAAAAGGGCTGCGACAGGGGATAGAACTGTTCAGGCAGGCGGAAAGGCTGGGGTATCAGTCAGGCTGGGCCTATCAACGTCACTTCGATCACTACCTTTCTTCGCCATTACCCTTCTTTGCGGCAGTCGGCCAGCATACGCGGCACATCACGCTCGGCTCCGCCGTTATCCCGATGCGTTATCAGGACCCTATCCTCCTGGCTGAGGCGGCGGGAACAACCGATCTTTTGATCGACGGCCGGCTTGAACTTGCCATTTCGACCGGGGCCAACGGTGCGTTCGACGCCGTTTTTGGAACCGTCGATACCGATGCCCGGACAGAGGCAAAGCGGCGCCAGTCGCGTTTCCTCGTCGCCATTGCCGGCGATGTTCTGCACACGGTTACGGAGCGGGACACAGGCGCGCCTGCGGGAGCCGAGTTACGCGTGACCCCACATAGCCCCAGTTTGCGCGGCCGTATCCGGCAAGGCTCTGCCAGCCTCGATTCAGCGATACAGGCTGCCGAACTCGGGATCGGCCTGATTTCAGGAACCGTGCTTCACGATCAGGCCGAGGGCGAGACTTTCAGTCAATATCAGGCGCGGATCATCGAAGCCTATCGCACCCACTGGCTGCGCATCTGGAAAACGACGCCGCCGCCGGTCGCCGTTGCCGCTTCCATTCTGGTCGGCACCACCCCGGAGCTGCGGGAGAAATACGCAGCCTACGATCTTGAACGCCGCACGGCGGGAATTGCCGCCTCGCGCCCAAAGGGAGCACTGGCTCCCGCCGGCCAGCCGGTAGGTGCGATGATTTCTCCGGTCTTTCAAGGAACACCGGATGCCGTCATCGAGGCGGTGTTGAGCGACCCGGGGCTGGCAGCAGCAGACGAACTTGTCCTGTTTCTGCCTCCCGCTTTCGGACTGTCCGAAAACATAAGATTGCTTACCGATCTTGCAACGACGGTTGCTCCGTCTCTGGGGTGGAGACCTACTCCGCATCACGACGAACCGGAACAGACGGCAATCGAGGCTTCTAGACCATCAGCATAGTCGGGCAATATTTTCTACATATTCCATAGAAATAGAAAGACCTGTCTTCCTCATATGCCGTGCCGGCTTTAGCTTTTACCCGACACATAGAAACACCAAGGAGCTCCCATGGCTGCGGAATTCATCAGCGTCAGCTTTCCCAACGCGTCCAATGATCTGAACCCCATCCCGGATGCTCCGGTCGATCCGCTTTTCCTCGAACGTTATGCGCGTGCGCTGGACGACTACGGGTTCAACTACACGCTCATTCCCTATTCCTCCTCCTCATTCGATCCCTTCACTTTGGGCGCGACGGTGCTTGCGCATACCAAGCACATCAAGATCATCGTCGCCCTCCGGCCCAACACCGTCTATCCGACGGTTGCGGCCAAATCGCTCGCCACGCTCGACCAGTTGAGCGGCGGGCGCGTCGTCGTCCACTTCATCGCGGGCGGCAGCGACGAGGAACAGGCGCGCGAGGGAGATTTCCTCAACAAGGAAGAGCGTTACGAACGTCAGGAAGAATATATCCGCATTCTCCGCCTTGCCTGGACGTCGACCGAACCCTTCGATTTCGACGGCAAATATTACCAGTTCAAGCAATTCCGCAGCGCCGTGCGCCCCATCAACGGTGTGATCCCGATTTCGCTCGGCGGTTCGTCGGACGCCGCCTATCGTATCGGCGGCTCACTGTGCGATATTTTCGGCCTCTGGGGCGAACCTCTGGCTGAAACCAAGCAGCAGATCGACCGTATCTATGCCGAGGCCGCAAAGGCAGGCCGGACCGATCGCCCGCGCATCTGGGTTACCTTCCGGCCGATCGTGGCTGAAACGGACGAACTGGCCTGGGATAAGGCGCACAGGGTTCTCGACCGTCTGAACGAGAACCGCCAGAAGGGTCTTTCTCGCGCGCCGGTCAACGCAACGCCCCCCGCCAATATCGGCTCCCAGCGCCTGCTCGATATCGCCAAACGCGGCGATGTCCATGACCGCGCTCTCTGGTATCCGACAGTCACCGCCACCAATGCAAGCGGCGCGACAACCGCTCTGGTCGGGTCACCGCGCACAATCGCCGACTCCATTCTCGACTATATCGATCTCGGCGCCGATCTGATTTCGATCCGTGGATACGACAATTATAACGATGCCGTCGACTATGGACGATACATCCTGCCCCTCGTCCGCGAAGGCATTCGCGAACGTGAAGAGGCAAAAAAGAAGGCCGCCGCCTGATCGCGGCAGTCCGGCCACGCCGTCGGACCTATGCACTTTCCTTCCAGGACGGGATCATCCGTGCCCGTAACGGGTGATCCCGCCTCTCGACCTCCAGAAAGCCGTTATCCGCATGTCGTTTGATCCCACCGCACTTGACGCAGCCGTGCGCGTCCTTTCCGAAGCCGCACCGGATGCCGATCAGACCGGCCAGTTTCCCTGGACAGGTATTCGCGCCGTTCATCAGGCGGGGCTTCTCGAGAGCACCGTGGCCACACGTTACGGCGGCCCGGCAGGGACCCTGAGCACCGCAGCCCATATTCTGGCAGCGCTTGGGCGCGGTGATCCCTCTGTGGCCCTCATCAGCGCGATGACGATCTTCACGCATCTGGGGCAGGCAACGAAGGACCACTGGCCTGACGGCCTTTACAGGGATCTTCTTTCTAGGGCCAAACATCAACCACTGCTGCTGAATGCCGCCCGCGTGGAACCCGAGCTGGGCTCTCCGGCACGCGGTGGATTGCCCGCCACACGCGCGCACCGGACGGCAAATGGCTGGTCGATCACGGGCCGCAAGCGCTTCGTGACGGGTGCGCATGGCCTCACACACTTTCTCGTCTGGGCGCACACCGATGAGGTTCAGGCGCGGGTCGGCACCTTCGTGGTCCCCAACGACCTGCCCGGCATCAAGATCATAGAGAACTGGAAGAGCCTCGGAATGCGGGCGACCGGTTCGCACGACGTCGAATATAGCGAGGTTGAAATCCCGGCAGAAAATGTGCTGGAGCTCGTCGACCCCTCGGTTGCCCAGCAGGATAATCGCAGCCACGCGGCAATGACGCTCGCGCTCACGGCAATCTATCTGGGCGCGGCCGAAGCAGCTCAGGAAGCATTCATTCGTTTCGCCCACGAACGCGTGCCCGCCAATCTCGGCCATCCCATTGCGCGGACAGAACGTTTTGTCACGCTTTCGGGTGAGATCGACCTTTTGGTCTCCGGCGCCCGGCAGATCATCTTCGACACACTCGTAAGCCATATCGGCGACGCCGAACACCTGATAAGGGCCCGGCTTCTCGCCGGCAGGCAAATCCGGGAAGCCGTGCAACTGGCTGTCCGCGGCATCGGCAATCCCGGTCTCAACGCCGATCTCGGCCTGGAACGGCATTTCCGGGATATCCAGTCCGTTCTCGTCCATGCTCCCCAGGAGGATACGTCCGTCGCCATTCTCGGCCGAGCCGCCTTCGAGCGCTGGAAAACGGGCGAGAATGAGCGATCGGCACATCCGGCCGGCCTGTCAATCCTGAAGACGGCCTGAGGCGCGGTGGCAGCGCCAGGGTCAAGAGCCGGGCAACTCCCGTTAACTGGCGCAAATTCGTCGGTGGGCGATCAGGCCGCCTTCCGCTCCGCCATCCAGTGACGATACCGACGCGTGCTGCGCTTTGCGCATATCTGGGAGGTGAGCAGCGCCCAGACCGGCGACACATTCGGAGCCGTGCGCCGGCGACGGCTGAGGCGGACCAACTGGTAGCGGACAGCGGCCATGTGCGCCGAAGATGCAACTGGCTTGTTCTTCCAGGTGATCGGCTTCAGCGCCGGAGCGTCGTTTTTCCCGAGGCTCCAGTTACGCGGCAGGTTCGGCTCGATAGCGAGCGCCGTCGCGATCCCCGCCATGGCCACACCACTTTCGATCACCGTCTCCGCCACCTCGCGACGCCTGATGCCGCCTGTGACCATTAGCGGCATCGTCGCGGCTTCTGCGATCTTGCGCGCAAATTCGAGGAAGTAGGCTTCGCGTGCCAAGGTGCGGTCATCGCGCGCCGCACCCATCATCGCTGGCGCTTCATAGCTGCCGCCGGACAACTCAACGAGGTCTACACCGAGGTTGCCGAGCATGGCGACCACGGCTTGCGCATCGTCAGGCGAGAAACCGCCACGCTGGAAATCGGCCGAGTTGAGTTTGACCGCCACGGCAAAGCCCTGCGAGACGGCCGCGCGCACGCTGCGAACGATATCCAGCAAAAGACGCGCACGGTTTTCGAGGTTTCCGCCCCAGCGATCCTTGCGGTGGTTGGCGAGTGGGGAAAGGAACTGGCTCAGCAGATAGCCATGAGCCGCGTGAATCTCGACGCCGGTGAAACCAGCGTGTTCCGCCAGAACCGCAGTGTTGACAAAGCGGCGCTCGATCTCGGCGATGTCGTCGGACGTCATCTCGCGCGGCACGGGGAAAACTTTGGACTGCGCGCCGAGATCGAGCGCGATCGCGGATGGAGCCAGTGTCGGCTGGCCAAGCCCAGCCGGCATCTGACGACCGGGATGATTGATCTGCATCCAGACCTCGCCACCGCCTGCTCGCGCGGCGTCCGCCCATGTCTTGAAGCGGTCGAGGTAACAGTCGTCTTCCAGGACAACACCGGCCGGGCCGGTCATGGCGTGGGCATCGATCATCACATTGCCAGTGATGATGAGCCCGGATCCACCCGCGGCCCACGCACGATAGAGGCTGATGAGCTCGGCGGACGGCGCGTGGTCACCGTCCGCCATATTCTCTTCCATCGCAGCCTTGGCGATGCGGTTTGGGATAATAGCGCCATTGGGCAGCGTCAGCGGGGAAAACAGGGACATGACAAGGTCTCCAAACTAGATTTGGACAGACCCTAACGTTTAAGCTAAGTTGAAGGTCAAGCGACTTCCCGAAGGAATTTTGCAGATGAATATCGGTGAACTGGCGAAGCGTACGGGGCTGACGAACTCGCGCATCCGCTTCTATGAAAGCGCCGGCCTGCTCAAGATGGTCGACCGCCGTCCGAACGGCTACCGCCGCTATCCGTCGGAAGCGGTGACGGTGCTGGAACTGATCACCACCGCGCAGGCCGCCGGCTTCAGCCTTGATGAAATCCGCACGCTTCTGCCGTCCGACCTGGACCGATGGGACCATGGCAGCCTGATTGAGGCGCTCCGCCGCAAGGTGGCGGATATCGAGGCACTGGAAACGCGGCTGGCCCAAAACAAGACGCAGCTCGTCGCACTCCTCGAGGATATCGAGGCCAAGCCTGGCGACATGGATTGTGCAGCCAATGCGCGGCGTGTTCTGTCCCGTATACTCGGCAAGACGTGAGACGCCGCCACCCGCAGGGCCGGGCGGCTCGACACACGGCCTATATATGGACATCGAGTGGGAAAGACGGCCCGCAGCGTACCTCAACTTGTCGCGCCGACCGCAGGAGTTCCGACTTGCGGTCACAACCAATGTTGCGATCCCTACCTACGCCGCGCCGGCCCCGCGGTATCGCGGCTGATAAAGCGAGCACCCAGAACGACCTTCATGTCCTGAAGGCTTTTGCCATGCTGGATAGCGTCTTGCAAAAGCTTCAACGCATGTCGCCCTGCCTCCTGCGACAGGCCGCTCAGGGTCGAAAGGGCGGGGTAGGTCATGGCGGGTAGCGCATCGTCGCAACCGATTAGACTCATGTCCCGCGGCACCACGATTCCCAGAGCGGAAAGTCGGGCGTGTGCACCTTGCGCGGTCAGGTCATCAAACGCCAGAATGGCTGTCACGCCTGCGGTCACAGCCTCTTCCGCCGCCTTCTCGCCGCCTTCGAAGGTGGGGTCGGATAATTGTATTACCTCAAACCGCACGCCTGCCTTCCGGCACGCTTCGGCCGCGGCCTCCAGTCGCTGCTGGTTCGACCAGGATTCTTTTGGACCGGAGAGATAGGCAATATCACGATGGCCGTTCTCGAGCAGGAAGCCGATGGCATCCCTCACCGCCGCCTGCGTGTCTATCAGCACACGCGGCAATCCCGCGATGTCGCGATTGATCAGCGTTACAGGGTGTCTTTCGGCGTGGGCCCGCACCTGCGCCTCGCTGAGCCGGGTCGAGGCCAGAATGATACCGTCCGTCTGGCTCGCCAGACGCTGGAAGAGCGTGTTTTCCCGCGTCGCGCTTTCGCCGGAAGACCCCAGGAACAGGCAGAGGTCGTAGGCGTCGGCATTCTGCTGAATGGCCTTGATGAGCGGCGGAAAGAACGGATTGGCTATATCCGGCACGAGCAGCCCGATATTGCCCGTTCGGCCCGTGGAAAGCGCACGGGCCATGTTGTTCGGCCGATAGCCAAGTTCCTCCGCGATCGACAATATCTGCTCGACCGTCTTCGGATTGAGCAGGTCCGGCCGGCTGAAGGCGCGTGAAACCGTCGAGCGGGAGGTATTCGCCCGATACGCTATTTCCTCCAGCGTCGGCTTCGCACGCTCCTTCGACTTCTGTTCCTTCTTACCAGTGATAGTCCTGTCCCCCGTCTTCCGCGCTGAGAGCGGCCAATGCCGCGATACGACTTGCCAGAAGCGCTTCCCCTGTCGATACCTGCAAAGGCGCTACCCCTGTCAATGCATCAAGAGCATCCTGCGCCGGCCCGATGGGCGATGGCAGTTCCGGCTCCCAGAGGCGGCGCTTATCGGTTTCCACCAGCAGGCGTCCTTCTCCAAACAGAATATCCATGCGTCCGCGGGTTCCGACAAGACGCATTGCGTAATCGCCATGCCGGATCGCGACCTCGGGTTGACGCCAGTCCATGTCGATCGCCGCCTGCACGCCGGAATCGAGGGTCAAAAGCGCACGCCCCGCCAGCGAAAATGCCGGGTGCCCCTCAGGATGGCGCGGGCTTTTCCAACCGCTGATGCGGCCTGACGATGCCGCCGTCAGCCACAGGACGAGATCGATGTCGTGGATAGCAAGATCGTTGACGATTGTGCCATAGAGCGCTGGATCGAAAAACCACGCCGGACGCGCCGATGGCAGGAGCTTGTGGGGACCTGTCGCGGTAACGGCGACGAGGTCGCCGATCTCACCGTTCAGAAAGAGTTCTCGCGCCTTTCGCGTTACCGGATAAAAACGCTTTTCCAGCATGAGCGCCACGCGGTTGCGGCCACCATCTGCCTTGCCGATCCGGTCGACCTCTTCCATGGTCAAGGCAAGGGGTTTGTCGGCGATAACGAAAATATTCCTTTCAAGGCATGCCTCGATGAGCCCTGCGCGCAGGCCGGGCTCGGCAATCACGGCGGCACCATCGATTTCGTGCGCAGCAAGAAGCGCATCGAGATCCGCATAGG
This sequence comes from Agrobacterium tumefaciens, assembly GCA_017744915.1. Classification (GTDB taxonomy): domain Bacteria; phylum Pseudomonadota; class Alphaproteobacteria; order Rhizobiales; family Rhizobiaceae; genus Agrobacterium; species Agrobacterium tumefaciens_I. Next base: position 131,254 of record JAGIAH010000002.1, on the reverse strand, counting down.
CCGGAACGCCGAATTTTTCGCTGAAGGTGCGGCGGCGTTCCCCATCATGATCGGCCAGCGCCACAAGCTCGACGTCTTTGCGTCCGGCAAGGCCATCTGTGATATAGCTGACATGGCCATGCGCCGCGCCCAGTATGGCAAGTTTCTTCACGGACATCATGCGTCTCCCACGTCGCTCATGACAATTCTGCGCCCGGATTCAGCAGATCGATAGATCGCAGTGATGACACGCACCGCTTCGAGACCATCCCGAAAGGTAATATCCGCCGGACGTCCGTCGCGGATCGCATCGCGGATATCGAGCCACTGGTCGACATGACCTTGAATGCCAATGCTGACCTGGCTGCCCGCGCCACTTTTGATCGAGGCATCGGCAGCGACCGGCAGCGGCTGATCCGGGAATGTCCACTCAACGACATCCGTATGATTGATCGCCACGTGGCCGCGATCCGTGAACAGCATCAACGAGGCGGGGCGTCCCGGCGGCGTGGCCGTGCTGGTGACGATGATGCCCCGAGCACCGTTTCCGAAGGTCAGAAGGGCCTGGCAGAGATCCTCGCTGCCGCCTTCGCGCCCCGCAACATTGGTCGTTTCCGCCATCACGCTTACGACTGGACCGAAAAGCCAGAGCATGAGATCGAGCGTATGGATGCCCTGATTGAACAGCGATCCACCGCCCTGTCGATCGAGCTTTCGCCACGGCTTTTCATCGTAATAGGCATCCGAACGGTGCCAGTAGACCTGACCTTCGATAGCAACGGGCCGCCCCAGTTCGCCAGAGCGCAGACGGCGATGGATATCCTGGTGCTGAGCCTCCAGACGCCGCTGCGACATGGTGGAGCAGACAAGACCAGCCGCTTGCGAACGCCGATAAAGATCGGTCGCCTCTTCAAGATCAACAGCCAGCGGCTTTTCGACGACGACGTGCAGGCCCCGGTCCAGCGCCGCCCGCGCCGGCGCATAGTGGGTGCCGCTCGGGGTGGCGATCACGACCGCATCCAGGTCGGCCTGCTCCAGCATCGATGCGGCATCGGTGAAGAGGCGCGCGCCCTGCGGTGCGGCGAAGAGTTCCAGCTCCTCTGCGGTGCCGCCTGCGACGGCGGTCAGTTCGATACCTTCAACAGCACCGATCGCATCGCGATGAACCCTGCCAATTGTTCCGGGCCCAACCAGCCCGACCTTGATGACCGACACGTCTATCTCCTTCCTGAGCGAGTGTAGTGCACATAACATCTATGCAACCGATTTCATAAAATTTTGCAATAGGCGCCGAGCAAAAATTATGAATTCCTAGGAAATTACGGCAATCTAGACAGGTTTTCGCAAAAAATTGCACAAAAGCACTATTGACTTATGCAATCGGTTGCATTTTGCTCGAAGCAACAAATGGGGAGTTTACATATGTCGCCGTCATGGCAGGTTGATCGTCTCATCGTCCGAAGCGGAGCGTCGCGCAACGATATGGCCAAAATGGCCAGCCTTGATCTTGCCGCCACGCTACGCCAGCTTCTCGCCACGAAGGATCGCGCTTCGGTCATGTTCGCCGCCGCCCCCAGCCAGCAGGATACGCTTGCCCTTCTCTGCCAGGAAAAGGATATCGACTGGTCGCGGATCACGGCCTTCCACATGGACGAATATATCGGGCTTGAGACTGGCCATATGGCGCGTTTCGCCAACTGGCTCGACCGGCATCTGTTCTCACGCCTGCCCTTCGGAACCGTACATCACATCGAACCGCATAGGTTCGCGTCGCCCGAAGCCTGTGCTGCCGATTATGCCCGCCGCCTCGCCGATGAACCGCTCGACCTCATATGCCTCGGTGTCGGCATCAACGGCCATCTTGCCTTCAACGATCCGCCGGAAGCGCGTTTCGACGAAAAAGAGGCGGTTAAGGTCGTGACGCTCGCGCAGGATTGCCGTGTGCAGCAGGTGGAGGACGAATGTTTCGCCGAACTGGCCGACGTGCCGCAACAGGCGATCACCGTTACCATTCCCGCACTTCTCGCCGCGACCAGCATGATATGTGTCGTACCCGGTGCGCTCAAGAAAGAGGCGGTGACCCGCATGCTGACCGGGCCGATTGAGGAAGACTGCCCCGCGAGTATTCTGCGCACCCATAATCAGGCGCGGCTCTATATCGATGCTGATTCCATGCCCGACATCGACAGGAGCGCCGCATGATTGTCGGACGTGACGCCATAAGCGGAAAGGTCATCGGTATTGCCGTCGAAAACGGCTGGATCGCCACTCTGCGCCCTATCGAGGAGAACCTCGATAAGGATCTCCCCTGGCTGGCGCCCGGTCTCATCGATCTGCAGGTAAATGGATGGGGCGGCCACGATTTCAATCGTCACGATATCAACGAGGAGACGGTACTCGCCGTTGCGGCGGCGATGCGCAGCCAAGGCATCAGGGCGTTCCTGCCGACGCTGATCACCGCATCGAGCGATGCGATCTGCAATGCGCTCTCCGCCATCGCGACCGCCCGTACAAAACATCAATGGCTCGCCGAGATGATCCCCGGCGTTCACGTCGAAGGCCCTTTCATCTCGCCGGAAGACGGGGCACGGGGCGCGCATCCGCGGGAGCATGTTCGTTCTCCACGCTGCGAGGAGTTCGACCAATGGCAAAAGGCCTCGGGCGGAATTGTGCGATTGGTGACGCTCTGCCCGAAGCAGGCCGATGCACGCGCCTTCATTCGTCATGTGCGCAATGCGGGTTGCCTTGTTTCCATTGGGCACTCCTCGGCCGAAGCCGCTGATATCGCCGAGGCGTCGCAGGCGGGAGCCGGCTTCAGCACCCATCTCGGCAACGGCGTCTCTCAGACATTGCCGCGTCATCCGAACCTGATATGGGCGCAGCTCGCCAATGACGGGTTGCAGGCAATGTTCATCGCCGATGGCCACCACCTGGACCGGGTAACCCTCACTGCAATGTTGAGAGCGAAGGGTGTGCAGCGATCGATCCTTGTCAGCGATATGGTCGCGCTTGCGGGCATGCCGCCGGGCCGCTACCGGCAGCCGGTCGGCGGCGACGTGGAGCTTTCGGCCGAAGGCCGCCTCTCCATGGCAGGCACGCGACTGCTTGCCGGTGCGGCAAAACCGCTTTCGGATGGCGTCGCATTGGTCGCAGGCCTGGAAGGGTTCAACATTAGGGATGCGATCACCATGGCCGCAGTCAATCCGGCAAAAGCACTAGGTCTCGAAACCGGTCTGCGCGAGGGCGCCCGGGCGGATTTCATTGCCTTCCGCTGGGTGCCGGGAGAAACGAGCCTGCGTCTTTGCGAGCCAGAATCGGGGGCGGAACCGTCCGCCTCTCAACAAGCATAGTGGGGAAGTAAGATGGCACGGGTGGAAATCCGCAAACTGCATAAACATTACGGCGACTTTCACGCCCTGCGCGATCTTAACGTTGCGATGGAAGATGGCGAATTCGTCGTACTCGTCGGCCCGTCCGGTTGCGGCAAGTCCACCCTCCTCAGAATGATTGCGGGACTTGAGGACGTTTCGGATGGCGAAATCCACATCAATGGCCGGGTGATCAACGACATCGAGTCGAAAGACCGCGATATCGCGATGGTGTTCCAGAACTACGCGCTTTATCCGCACATGACGGTTTACGACAACATGGCCTTCTCGATGAAGCTGCGCCGTGCTCCGGCCGACCGCATCCGCAAGGAGGTGGAGGCCGCGGCCGCGATCCTCGGCCTCAGCGACTACCTGAAGCGCTACCCACGCCAGCTCTCGGGTGGCCAACGCCAGCGCGTCGCCATGGGACGCGCGATCGTGCGCAAGCCAAAGGTCTTCCTGTTTGACGAACCCCTGTCCAATCTGGACGCCAAGCTGCGCGTGAAGATGCGCACGGAAATCAAGTCGCTGCATCGCCGGCTTGGCAACACGATGATCTACGTCACCCATGACCAGGTCGAAGCCATGACGATGGCGGACAGGATCGTGGTCATGCAGGGCGGTATCATCGAGCAGGTCGGCTCCCCGCTGGAACTGTACGACCGGCCCGCCAATCTCTTCGTTGCGGGCTTCATCGGTTCACCGGCGATGAATTTTCTCGAGGGACTTTCGATGGAAACGGATTTCGTGATGCGTGACGGCACAAAAATACCGCTTCCGACGCGATTGGGCCGCCCCTCCGGCGAGATACTGCTCGGCATCCGGCCCGAAAGCCTGCTCCTCTGCGCACCCGACGATCCGGCACGCATCGAGGCCTCCATTGTCTCCGTCGAGCCGACAGGCGCGGAAAGCCATGCCACGTTGAAGCTCGGGGGAGAGGAAGTGACCGCCGTTTTCCGGGAAAGATTGCCGGACAATCCGGGTGCCACCCTGTCGCTGAAACTATCCCCTGCCGGAACGCACCTGTTCGACAAGGCAACCGGCGCAAGGATCGAAGGCGATCAGCGTTAACCGATAAATATAACGACAAAAAACAGTCGATTACCTAAGAGGAGAACAGAAATGGCATTGCATCCCTTCAAGACACTACCGATTGCCGCACTTCTGGCTGGCCTTTCCTGGACAGCGCAGGCGGAAACCCTGACGCTTTGGGGCGGATCGCCCGAGCTCGACCCCTTCTACCAATACGTAGCCGGACAAATGAAAGCCAAGCATCCGGATTTCGAGTTGAAAGTCGAAACCATTAGCCTGCGCGAACATGAAAAGCGTCTGGCCTTTGCCCTGCCCGCTGGTTCCGCCGCCGATATTGTCGAAATGCAGTCCGAGGCGCCTCGTTACGTGCAGTCGGGTTTGCTGGCGCCCGCGCCGGATAAAGTGGCCGCCTTCGTGAAGGACCCGAAGAACTTCAACGCCGTCTATTCCGCCGCCGTCTCGGATGGCGAGCATGTCTACGGCGTGCCGCTTTATCACGGACAGGCGGCGCTCTATTACAATACCGAGAAATTCACCAAGGCCGGCCTTTCCGGCCCGCCGAAGACGATGGAGGAGTATTCCGAATATGCCGCCAGGCTGACCGAGCGGGATGCTTCTGGAAATCCCGCCGCCAGCGGCTGGTCCATGCGGCTTTCCGGTGGCGGCCAGGGCATCAGCGAAAAGTTCTGGATCAATCTTCACCAGTTCGGCGGTACGTTGATCGAGAAGAGGGGCGAAGGCTGGAAAGCGGCGATTGCCAGTGAGGCCGGGCACAAGACGCTGAAGCAATATCTCGAGCAGCTTTTTGTAACGAAGACCGTCAGCCCGCAGATGAAGGCGGATGCGGAAGCATTCGAGCTTGGGCAGACCGCGATGTTTATCCGTGAATCCTGGGTCATCGGCGACATCGTCAAGAAGGCGTCGAGCCTGAAATACGCAACCGCGCCGCTGCCCAAGGGCTCTCTGGTGGTGCCGGCATCGCTGTTCGTGCCGGCCGAAAACGACCGAAGCGCGCTTGCCTGGGAGTTCGTCGAGATGACAAATGCTCCTGAGAATCTGCAATGGCTGCTGCAGAATGTCGGCTGGTTGCCTTCACGGGATAATATCGACTACGCGTCCATCATCGCCAAAAACCCGGCGCTGGAAGCATTTGCTGCCCCACCAAAGGATTACACCTATTTCAGCTTGCCGCCGATCGCACCCTCAAGCGAAATCTTGACCCGTTTCGCCGCACGTCTGGAAGCTGCTTTCGCCAATCCGGCGCTCGCGACGGACGATGCGGGTATCGACCGTGTGCTTGCCGACGCCGCCAGGGAAATCGACTCCATCCTCGAACGGGAAGGCCTGCTGGCGAAATAATCGCCAGGGCCTGAAGTAACGTGCCGGGGACAGCCTTGCTGTCCCCGCGGCAAAAGGACTGTCAGATGAAACGCCGCAAACAATTGAGCTTCGTGATAAGCGCGCTGGCCGTGCCGCTGACGCTGTTCGTGCTCGTCCGTGTCGTACCGATCTTCGAGACGTTACGGCTCAGCCTGTTCAAATGGGATATCATTTCCCGAAACAAACCTTTTATCGGCCTTGCCAATTTTCAGGAGCTTGCGGGCGATCCGCTGTTTCTCGAAGCCCTGCGCAACACCACAATCATCGCCTTCGGTGTGCTGGCCTTGACGATCCCCCTTGCGCTCGGTCTTGCCGCACTCATCCAATATCGCTTCGGCAGCGCATTGGCGGGGTTTTACGAGACCAGCCTCTTCATTCCCCATATCGTGTCGCTCGTGCCGGCGGCCATGGCCTGGAAATGGGTTTTCGATGCGCAACTCGGACCGTTGAATGCTTTCCTCGGCCTCTTCGGCATGCCTGCGCAGGCCTGGCTTTTTGATCCTGTCTGGTCGATCGTCTGCATCATCGTCCTGTGTTCCTGGCAGGCGCTCGGTTACGCGGTCCTGATCTTCCTAATCGGCCTGCGCAATATCCCGGTGTCGCTCTATGAAGCCGCCCGGCTGGACGGTGCGACGGCATGGGAATGTTTCCGGCATATTTCTGTGCCGCAGCTGCGGCCCGTGACGCTCTATGTATCGGTCGTCACCATGATCGCCGCCTTCAATATTTACGGACAGGCTTTCGTGCTCGCCTCGGACTCCCAGGGCGCGCCCGGCAAGCTCGTCAGGGTACTCGTGCTCGACATGCTGGAAAACAGCTTCCGCAATTACCGCGTCGGATACGCCGCAGCGGAAGCCGTGGTGCTTCTCGCCATCGTGCTTCTCCTGACGGCCGGTCAATTCGTTTTCTTCCGTGACAAGGCGGCGCGCCGATGAACCACACGTTACAGAACCGGAAATCCGGGGGCTTTTCCTTCAAGAAACTCACCGTGGACGTCATTCTGACGGTCTTCGGCGTGCTGATGATCCTGCCGCTCATCATGCTCACCGCCAACGCCTTCAAGACACCGGCGGAACTCCTGGCGTGGCCGCCGCGGCTCATTCCGCAATCGCCGACGCTGGATAATTTCTCCTCCGTCATTACAGAAACGCCGCTATTGATCTGGGTGGGCAACAGCCTCGCCTTCGCGGCCATTTCGACGGTCGCCATCGTTCTTACGTCGTCCGTCACCGGTTATGTCCTGGCGAAATTCCGCTTTCCCGGCGTGAACCTGATATTCTTCGGTGTACTCGCTACCGCTATCGTGCCATTCGAAGTATACATGATCCCGCTTTATCTCGGCGTGCGGCAACTGGGGTTGCTGAACTCCCTCGGCGGACTTCTGGCCGGCTATCTGGTGATGAGCTTCGGCATCTTCCTCATCCGGCAATACGCGATCTCTTCCATCCCCGACGAGTTGATGGAAGCCGCGCGCATGGATGGTGCCGGGGAATGGTGGATTTTCTTCCGCATCGTTCTACCGCTCATGCGTGGCCCGATCGGCACGCTGACCGTTCTCGCCTTCTTTCAGGCATGGACGACCTTCGCATGGCCGATGGTCGTCAATACCGCCCGCGACAAATACGTTCTCGAGGTCGGGCTTGCCCTTTTCCAGACAGGCTTCACCGTCGATCTCGGTCGCCTCAGCGCCGCTGCGGCCCTGTCGCTGATCCCGAGCGTCATCTTCTTCGGCGCGATGCGGCGGAACTTCGTCAAGGGTGTCGCCGCCAGCGGCATGAAGGAATAGCGGGGAGGCCCAACCTCCCCTCTTCCTTCGTCCGCCAAGCTTCATTCACACAATCAGAAAAGGACTAAAGATGCGGCAGACTTGGCGTTGGTTCGGCCCTTCCGATCCCGTATCGGTCGATGACATGCTGCAGGCGGGGGTCGAAGGTGTCGTAACGGCGCTGCACCACATCCCGCCCGGCGAAATATGGTCACCGAAGGAAATCGCCCGGCACCAGCGGGATCTTTCTGTCATGCGCGACGGTCAGCCATCCGGCCTGACCTGGGAGGTGGTGGAAAGCCTGCCCGTTTCAGAGGATATCAAGCGCCAGAGCGGCGCCTGGCGCACGCATATCGAAAACTGGAAGACCAGCCTCTCCCATCTGGCCGACGCCGGCATTCGCACGATCTGCTATAATTTCATGCCGGTTCTCGATTGGACACGCACCGATCTCGCCTACCGCCTGGGCAACGGCGCAACCTGCATGCGCTTCGATGCCGTGGATTTCACCGCCTTCGATCTTTTCCTGCTCGAACGCCCCGGCGCCAACGGGGATTTCGATGCAGAGCTGATCGAAGAAGCGCGGCAGCGTTTCTCGGAGATGGACGATCGCCGCAGACAGCAGCTTGTCGCAAACGTCGTGTCTGGCCTGCCCGGGGCGGCGACCCATATGACCATCGATGAGGTAAAGGCGCATCTTGATCTCTATAGCGGCATATCCGCCGACCGGTTGCGCCAGAACCTGCTGGATTTTCTGGGCGAGGTCGCGCCTTTCGCCGAAAATCTCGGCCTGAGACTATGCTGCCACCCGGACGATCCCCCATTCCCGCTACTCGGCCTGCCGCGCATCATGTCGACCGAAAAAGACTATCGCGATCTGATCGACGCCATCGACATTCCGGCAAACGGTATCACGCTCTGCACGGGCTCGCTTGGTGCCCGCAGGGACAACGATCTGCCTGGCATGATGGCGAGGCTCGGAAGCCGGGTGCATTTCCTGCATCTGCGGAACGTGGCGCTGGAAGACAGACGCGCCGGCGGTTCGTTTCATGAGGCCGCCCACCTGGAAGGCAATACCGATATGGTTGCCGTCATCGCCGCGATACTTGCCGAAGAAGCCCGACGCAAACGGCAAGGCCGGAAGGACTGGCAGATACCCTTCCGCCCGGACCATGGCCAGAACATTCTCGACGATCATGTGCGCCAGACCCGCCCCGGTTATCCGGCCATCGGCCGCCTCAAGGGACTGGCGGAACTGCGCGGCATCATGACCGCGATATCGCATCCGATGTTTTCCGGGGAACGCACCTGATGATGCTCGGCACCGCCAGCAAGCCAATTGTCGGCGGGGCCGCCTGAACCTCTTCCTGCCGGCGACCGTAGTGGCCTATTTCATACCGCCGCGTAGAAATCTGGATCGAATACCCGTCGGATCGACAGAGGACCATGCAAAGTTTTGGTTGACCTCTTTGACAGCGAGGTCACAATTGAAAGCCAAGACGGAGGAAAAATAATGGATCAACCACGCCGATGGCGTCATATGGCAAGCGCGCCGAAAAATGGCGATCGCATTCTCGTCACGATCCGCTCATCCGAACAAGGTCCGTCCCAGGTGGACCTTGCGTACTGGTCGAAGGGTGACCAGCACGGTTCAGAAGGCTGGCGTGCTTCTGACTCGTCTCCAGGGCGGATCATCGAGTATCCGGAGCCGGAATTGAAGTGTTGGATGCCCATGCCCTCAGCAGATGTCGACGGCCTCTCGATGCCCACTCCCTGGGAAGGCGAAGACGCCCGCGAGCTTGACGGGTCGGGCATCTGAGCTTTCCTGCCGCGCCATATTCAGATGGGTGAGCTTGTTTTTCTGAAATTTTCAGAGTGCTTCCGCAAACGCCCCCAATCTGGCCTCGAAGGGGGCGGACTGGACGATTGCCGAGTTGGTTGATCCGTAAGGAACTATTCGGTCAATGACAGCTTCCATCTGCTGCACGTCCCGGACATGCGCGATAGCAACAAAACAGTCGTCCCCCGACACGCGGTCACACCTTACGATTTCAGGCGTGTTGCGGATCGCCTCAATCATGTTCTTCATTTCGCCTGGCAGGGGCCGCGCCCGGATCATGATGGTAAGCGCAAGCCCCAGCTTGCTATGATCCACACGGGCACCATAGCCGGTGATCACGCCCCGATCTTCCAACCGCCTGACCCGCTCTGAAACGCTGGGCGCCGAAAGTCCGACCTGGCGTGCCAGTTCCGCATTCGACAGGCGCGCATTTTTATACAGAGCAGTCAGCAGGCGCGCGTCGATCTCATCAAACCCGGCCTCCAACACTCCCTTTCTATTTTGAAAGTGCATTGTCTTTTTCACCTTTGATCATGAGGCATTATCATCCATTTCGGAGTTCTATCATTATTCCGAAGGCTGAATTGCCTTGGTATCATGCTGGCATGAACAATCAAGTCTCACCCGCTCCCCCTTTACAACAGTCAACCCACATTGCCGAGCGGGTTCCGCCGCACGCGTGGTTCGGCGTTTCGGCCGTCTTTCACTATCTTGGCCCATCATTTGCTGTGTTGCTGTTTCCTGCTGTCGGCGTCCTCGGTGTTGCCTGGTTCCGGATTGCCTCGGCCGCATTGATTTTTGCGCCGTTTACCAAGCCGTGGCGGACCTTCGCGCTTGCCTCATCAAGGGAGCGGCTGCTCCTTCTCTCATTGGGCGCATGTCTCGCGGTCATGAACTCCGCATTTTATCTGGCACTTGACCGCCTGCCGATTGCGCTCGTTGCGGCAATAGAGTTCGTCGGGACGATTGGAATAGCACTTTGGGGCCTGCGAACCGGCAGAAACTGGCTCGCCTTCGCCCTGACAGTTTTCGGCGTCGCCCTGCTGATTGACGTGCCCTGGCTCATTGGCATGGGTGGGGGCAGAGAATGGTCTGCTGATCCGCCTGGCCTCGTCTGGGCATTTGTGAACGGTGGCCTCTTCGTTCTTTATATCGTGCTTGGACACAGGATTTCACAAAGCGGCGCATCAAAGGGGGTGGAGCGTCTGGGCGCGGCGATGGCGGCGGCCTTCATCTTCGTGATCCCGATCGGATTTCTCGATGCGCTCAATGCCTTCGGTGCGCCGCTTTTGGTTCTTGCTGGGATCGGGGTCGGGATCTGCTCCTCGGTGATCCCTTATGTCTGTGATCAATTTGCAATGTCGCGCCTGCCGCGCTCCAGCTTTGCGTTGCTTCTGGCGCTCCTGCCGGCAACGGCGACAATCATCGGTGTGGTCGTCTTGCGTCAGATACCCGAATTTATCGATCTCGCAGGCGTTGCCCTCGTCATGCTCGGTGTCGCGATACACAAGCCGAATTAGCCGGAAATCTAAAGAAAGGAGATCGCTGGATCATGCCCCATACTGCCACAGTCGATACTGTCCTCGCTCATGTCGATGCCGGGTTTGACCAAAGCGTGGAGCGTTTGCAGGAACTGCTGCGGATTAAATCAATCTCGACGGATCCCGCTTTTGCTGAGGACTGCAAGGCGGCCGCACAGTGGCTTGTTGACGATCTCACCGCATGCGGCTTCGAAGTCGCGACGCACCTGACGCCGGGCCATCCGATCGTCGTCGCCCATGATCGTGATGGGACCGATCCACATGTGTTGTTTTACGGCCATTACGACGTCCAACCCGTCGACCCCCTCGATCTCTGGAGCACCGACCCGTTCCTGCCGCAAGTCAAGACCATTGCCGACGGCACCAAGGTCATCACCGGCCGCGGCGCTTCCGATGATAAAGGGCAGCTCATGACTTTCATCGAAGCATGCCGCGCCTGGCGTCACGTCGTTGGCAAGCTGCCGGTCAAGGTCTCCATCCTTCTAGAAGGGGAAGAAGAGAGCGGTGGCAAGAATTTGCCCGCTTTCATCGAAGCGAACATGGAAGAGCTTAAGGCAGACATCGCACTCGTGTGCGATACCGACATGTGGGACCGCCAGACACCTTGCGTCACCACCATGTTGCGCGGGTTCGTGGGCGAAGAGATAACCATCTTCTGCGCCAACAGGGATTTGCATTCGGGCACGTATGGCGGTGCTGCGCGCAATCCGAACCAAATCCTGGCGGAGATCATTGCATCGCTGCATGATGCGGATGGGCGCGTTGCGCTCGAAGGCTTCTACGATGACGTCGCAGAACTGCCGACCAACGTCAAAGAGCAGTGGCGCGGCCTCGGCTTCGATGAAAATGCGTTTCTTGCGGGTGCCGGCCTCTCCCTGCCAGCCGGCGAACGAGACCGCTCGGTGCTCGAGCTGCTCTGGAGCCGCCCCACCTGCGAGATCAACGGCATTTTTGGCGGATACACCGGCGAAGGGTTCAAAACAGTGATACCCGCCAGGGCCAGCGCAAAGATTTCTTTCCGCCTTGTCTCCAATATGGACCCACGAAAGATCCGGGACACCTTCAGAGCTCATGCGCGCGCCCGCATCCCTGCCGATTGTTCGGTGACCTTCACTGATCATGGTGGGAGCCCGGCACTGACCGTTCCCTCCGAAGGCGCGCTACTCAACAAGGCCCTTGCCGCACTCACGCGCGAGTGGGGCAAGCCCGCCGTCATCATCGGAGATGGTGGCTCAATTCCCGTTGGCGGTGAATTCAAGCGCATTCTGGGCATGGACACCCTCTTCATCGGTTTCGCCCAAAATGATGACCGAATTCACTCGCCCAACGAGAAGTACGACCTGACGAGCTTTCACAAAGGCATTCGCAGCTGGGTTCGCCTGCTTGACGCTTTCGCCCAATAGACCATCATGGTGATGGGTTCGTTTAAATTCACTAGAGTGGTCGACCTTAACGTTCACCATCGTCAAATCGATGGGTCCACCATTGCGTATACTCCATCTCATCGACACCGTAAGGCGCTCGCAGATAGGGATAATCCCAGGCCTCGTAACGCAGGGGCTTGAGAAAATCGTTGACCGCTCGGTATGCTGCGGGCACCCGCCCCTTGTTAAAGTCGCCAAGCACAGGCCGGGCACCCGCCTGGAAAACGACGCCTCCCTCGTAGGGATGGAGGACAATCTCGTCTCCCAGCACGTCTCTTGCCTTCTCTAGACCACCGACGCGTGCCAGCAATTCATCGTTGACGGCTGTCAGCCAATTCACGTCACGGATCACATCGGTGCGCTTCGAAATGAATAACCCAAAACCGGTGCCGTCTTCATAGAGGAGGCCGGGAAACCTGCGGAACAGGCGATAGGCCCGTTCCGTTGCGCCTGCCGCGTAGGAATAGAAGAAAAGCGACATGCCGGACACGGCATAAAAAACCCGGAGATCACGGCAGGCGTCAACAAAGAGGCGAACCACGCCAGTTGGATTGCGTGATAATTCCGATAGCCGCGTCTGATACATCACGCGCCCGTTGCCGCCGCGGTAACCGATGCCTGGAAGAAGGGCCGTAAGGTAGTCGCGAACCGGATTCGCCGAACGCAGCGCCTGTTTTGGCATGTGCCTGATATAGAAGCTCGCCGTCTCGGCCTCGTCGAAATATTCATCTTGTGACAGATATTGCGCGACATCTTCCCGTGACGAGATGCGACGCACACGCTCGTTAAAGGACAACAGATTTGTGTTGCCTTCCGCAAGGTCGTAGTAACGTAACGCCAGATCGAGCATGGCTTGGCGCGTACGCCGTGTTTCACCATCCGCAAAATAGAACCCGGATGTCAGCCCGAACAGCCATTGGATGACATTGCCGGGCGGCAGGCCGATTTCATCCAGTTTTTCGAGTTCACCGCGCTCCTCGAGGATCGCCATCGTGGTGATGAGTTCGTCTATATCCAAGAAACCGCCCTAACGCTCGCCACCATCAAACCGGCGTGTCCACCATTCGGTGTACTCCATCTTATCGACATCATGTGGCGCTCTAAGATAGGCGCGCTCCCAGTTCTCATAACGCAGGGGCTTGAGAAAATCGTTGACCGCGCGATATGCCGCGGGCACCCGCCCCTTGTTCAAGTCACCGAGCACAGGCTGGTCTCCAGCCTGGAAAACGACGCCGCCCTCGTAAGGGTGAAGGATGACTTCCTCGCCGAGTACCGTTCGTGCCTTTTCAAGGCCGCCAACCCGCGCGAGCAGTTCATCGTTGACGGCTGTCAGCCAGTTCACGTCGCGGATAGTGTCCGTCCTGTCTCGTATCGCCAATCCAAAACGCGCGCCATCCTCGTAAAGCAGCCCGGGAAACCTGCGAAAAAGAGGGTAGGCTTTTGCCGTTGCGCCCGAGGCGTAGGAATAGAAAAAAAGCGATAAACCCGATACGGCGTAGAAAACCCGCAGATCGCGGCAGGCGTCAACGAAAAAACGGACCACGCCATCCCGATCGCGCGACAACGCCGATAGTCTCGTCTGGCACATGAGGTGTCCATTGCCGCCGCGATAACCGGCGCCGGGAAGAAGGGCAGTGAAGTAGTCGTGGACCGGATCCGTCGAACGCAAAGCCTGTTTTGGCATATGCCTTATATAGAAACTCGCCGTCTCCTTCTCGTCGTAATAGTCGCCCTGCGACAGATATTCCTCGATCTGTTTTCCCGCTGAGATACGGCGTGTCCGCTCATTAAACGACAATAAATTGGTGTTGCCCTCTGCGAGATCGTAATAACGCACTGCCAAACCGAGCATGGATTGGCGTATCTGATGCGTTTCTCCATTGGCAAAATAGAACCCGGATGTCAGCCCGAACAGCCACTGGATGGCATTGCCGGGCGGCAATCCGATTTCATCCAGTTTTTCGAGTTCACCCCGCTCCTCGAGGATGGCCATCGTGGTGATGAGTTCGTTTAAATTCATGATATTATCCTACTTGATCGGTATCGGGCGGCCGGGGAACCGACGACCGGGCAAGGGCAACCAGATCGGATTCTCCAGACCTTTCTGGAGTTCGCGCCACCGTCTCTCAGCTTCCCACTGCCGCTCCTGTTCGCGCTGCCTTACCGCTTCCTCACAGTTGTCACACTCATCCAGCACCACGAACTCACTATATTCAGCACCGTGCCGGTCAGCGATATCTTCATATGCCCTGGCCTTCGCCGCATCATTCGGAAACTTGTCTCCCGGAAATTTCATGTCGTACATATGGGTCATCTGGCCGTTCTCGACTTTCACCACGTCGAGCCAGCGGGAGCCACGCACGTTGAACCATCGCGTACCGCCCCAGGGCGCCCGGCGGGGAACCTTGGGAATGTCGTGTTCCTCTCCCTGCAGGATGACATTGCCGGGCGGTTTGTCCGGGAATGTGTTGTTCGGATTGTTCGGGTCCCAGAAGCCAAGTTCGGAAATATAGCCGTAATTGGTGCGCGGATCGCCGACAGGCATGCTGCTGCCAAGGACCGTGTTCGGATATTGCGCCTGGATCGTCGCATCGACACAGCGCTGGTATCGGCCCGGGCTCGCCTCGTCGTCGCGTGGCAAAACCTGATCCATCCATTCAAGCCCCTCGGTAACGCTGTTTCTCGGACGATGCAGCGCATAACAGCGGCAGCCCACCTCGCAGAGATAACGTTCGGGATCGCCTTCGGGCAGATCGGTCTTGTAGCCGCCGACCGATACGGTGTTGCCCTTGTTAAGCAGCATCTTGTCGGTAAGGCGCGTCACCGCGCGGCCTTGCATGAATACGTTGGGAGACCAGGACAGGAAAGTGGCCTCATGCAGATGCGTGCCGGATTTGACCCCTCCGGACGAACCGGGCTCGTCACCGATCGATTTGGCGAACCGGGAGCCGCGCACGCCATTCATCGCCCCGCCATGCGAAAACACCGTGGTGGTGCCATCGGCGAGGTCGCGGGCGAATGCGGTATTCGTATACGGCACGGGCACAGGCTTGGGCGGGGTCAGGCATACATCCGGCAGCGTCGAGCGGACATAGCCATTCGAGTTTTTATGGCAGAGTGTAATCCCGTTGATGCGGATTGTTTCCTTCATGCGTCTATCCTGCCGGTTTCCATGTCGCGCTGGACGCTTTCCACGATTGTCGCCGCTCTCAACCCGTCACGGGAACTGGCGGACAGCAGGCTGTAGAGAAATTCCACGCCCCCCGGCTCCGCCTTTTCTACGCGCGATCCGGGCGCCGGCCCAAGCGCAAGCGCCGCCATCACAAGCCCGCTCGCGGCCCCAAGGTCACCCAGCTGAAGCGCCGGGATTTCCGCCCTGTCGGACAGGTCGGCCATTTGCGCGGCATTGGTTGTGATCGCATATCCAAATTCCTCGGCGCGGACGCGATCACCATTGAGATCGACAATGAAGCGATCCGGAGAAAAGCCGCCTTCGAGGAGGGCCCCATAACAGCTCGCAAGGGCGCGGCCCATCAATCCGCGCTCGGGATCAACAGGGCTTTCAGGCTCTTCCATGATAGAAAGGCGCGCAATCCGGCCGAGCCGCGTATTGTCTTCCGGCCCAAGCGCCAGCACAGCCGCAGCTTCACCGGGAACCATGCCGTAGGGGTTGTCCCGTGTCAGCAGTTCACCGTGATAGGCCAGACTGTCGAGCATGTCCGAGTGAATATAACTGTCGACAACCGCAACAAGGACAACTCTATCCGTTCTCCTCACGATTTCCGGACCATCCCGGCCAACAAGCTGCAGGCTTTCCGCCTGTCCGCCAAAGGAAACGGAGAGGCTCTTCACCTGCGTCAGAGGGGTTTGCTTAAGCCTGGCATCAAAGGCCTCGGCGACAACCCCGCCCTCCATCCAATAGGGCAGCAGCAGAAGCATCGCATAATCCGCGCTTTCCTGCCCCCGCTGCGCCAATTGCGCAAGGCAATCGGCAAGCGCGCAGGACAGTAATTTTCGCAGCCGCTCGACATAGTCCCGCTCTTCCGTCAACGGATAGACCGGCGCAAGGGTCGGTGGTCGCCCGTCCGCCATCACCAGGTTGCGGTCCTTCTCGGTAAACCGTTCGCCACGCGAATAGGCGGCAATTGCCGTTTCAAAATTTTTGCCCGCCGGACATGTCAGACCGGCCGCCAGAATTGAAACCGCTGCCCTCATGAAACGACCCCGGCCATTTGCCTCAATCGAAGGAAAGAGACTTCAACGTCCTGATCGCGCCCGCCACAGGGCACATGGGCGTTCCATACCAGATCCACGAGACGCTCATCGCCCGTGATTTCCACCTGAACGAGCCTGAACCTGTGCGTCAGCGTCTTGCCGGCGATCCGAGTGTCCGCTTCGAGGATACATTGCGGCAGGCGAAATGCGTAACCGCCTTCCGGATGAAGCCCTTCCAGTCGCACCGGTTCGCCACCACGCAACTCGCCGGGATAGATTTGATCGACCGGCGCGGTCTGGTGGAAATTTTCCGAGAAATCGGAAGGCAAAAGCGGCGACCTGTGTTTCATCCACGCTTCATCATAGGTGCCGGCGTGGATACGCCGCGTTGCCCAGGCCGGCTGAATCGCGCCGAAGCCGACCGGCTGCGAAAGCGGACGGCCAGGATCGAAGACATCGGCGGGAGCCGAGATCTGCGGCATGGCCAATTCCGCGCCCTCCGGCGCACGCTCGAAATGACGGGACCAGCCCCGGCCAATTGGATTGGCTTCGCACTCGGCGCCATCGTCATCCGCAAAGAGATCGCTTCCGCCGAGCGAACGCGTCCATGACAGTTCAACGCGTGAAACCCGTTCTCTTTCGGCAGCCTCCCAGCCGCGCCTTTTTTTGATCATGCGCGCTTCGCCCGTGACGGCAGCCTGCTTGGTCATTGTACCGACAGCAACGGTGACATCGATACGGTCCAAAGGCTTTTCGTCCAGCGCCACAGCCGAGCCATGGAGAAGAATATCTGCGGCGGGCCTGAAAGGTGCGAAATCAGCATCCGCGAGGAGCTCATTTGCCTCGGCGTCACGATAAGCCGGCGAGAGCCGGACAGGCTGCGGCTCAAGAAGATCAGTCATGCCGTCGGGACGCGCACGAAACCGCCCGCGCACGGCGACACACCAATATTCCTTTCCATCACGATCCCGAATGAAATAACCGTCCGCGGAGAAAGGCGTGTTGTTGCTGACTGCCCACATGCCGGTCAGTTCAGGTCGATATAGGCAGCGTCCAGTGCGATATTCTGGCGAGCCGTCTGGATGATTTTCTTGCCTTCCACTCTGACGACTCCATCAGCACCCAGCACGATGCGGGCTTCGCCATTACGGATTGCCAACGCACCGGAACCGTCAAACTCGATCATTGCCGCAAGCTTCAGTAGCTTGCCCCAGGCATCCTCCGATAACGGAAGAGCTTGTGCCAACAGCGCTTTACGATCAGGGATTTGATTCATACCTGCGAACTCCCTCTAAATTCATCCAGATGGAAGGCCGATCCCAAAATGAGCGGCACTTCCAGCGACCACAGATCTCTATTTCAGTTGTTTCACCAAACCTTCTTCGATGGTACGCGTAACGAAATCGGTATGGATCATTGTTGCAACGTCCTTCGGCGCAGCAGGAAACGCAGTAAGCGAAGCCACTGCGGTGACAACGCCTTTCCCGACACTCAATACGGTCCTGGCACGTATCTTCTGTTCGCTGCCCTGGAGAGTAACGATGTCGATGAAACCTTTGTCCACGTCACCGACTTTTTCGCCGGGAACGAAACTGACGTCCTCGTCCAACTTGAAGCCCACGTCCGGCATGAGATTCTGCAGCTCTATTTCCACCACTTTGGCAGCGAGTTGACGCAACTGGTCGTCAGTTGGCGACACGTCCGACTTGGGCGTTGGAAAGGCGAACAGGGATACGGCCGCGTTTCCGTCCGGATCATTGGAATTTGTGAATATCGCTCCCGTATAGGACGGATTGGGATCGCTGTTCTGTGTCAGTTTTTTCCATCCATCCGGCAGGCGCGCGGAGTAGACCGTGCCGCCACTCGACGGCAATTTTTCCCAATGCATCGAGCCTTCAATGCTGTCAGCCGTTTCGTTGTCGAGCTTCAAAGCTCCGAAAAATTGCCCGATCTGGGGTTCGACGCGGGCGGCCTCCTCTTCTGCATAGCCGGCACGCACAATGAGCAGAGACTTGTCCTCGCGCCAAACCGCAACCCTCTCACGGCGGTTGAATCCATTATCCGGCCCGAGGGCAAACACATCGCCAGCATCGCGACCATGTTCCTTCATCGCGGCGACCGAAGGTGCCCATTCTTTCGCAAAGAGCCGGGCGTAATCGACCCCACGGGCAACCTTTTCCGGTTTGATCTCGGCGGTGATGATCTGGATTTCGAAATGATCGCGATTGGCGGGATCATAGCCGATCGTCTGCAGGGTAACATTGTCGAAGGTTTCGTACTTGTCCCATTCGGACAGTGCCCGCTGTTCCTTGAACCACATGAACTTGTCGATCTTGACCGAGTGGAAGTTAAGATCCTTGGCGTCTTGAAATGTATATGGCTCCGACGCCTTCGCTGTGGTGTCGAGGGTCAAACGGCTCGTATAATCTTCAGCCATAACATCCAATCCAATTGCGGTCGTCATTAAAACTATCGCCGAAAAAGACAGTCGGCGCAGCACCAAAAATAGAGGCTTCAACGTTCGGTTCTCCGTATCATTTTCCCCACCATCCCTTGACGAGGTCTGCCGCCTTATCAAGACCCGTCAGGCCGCCAGACACTTTCGCGCCGCCACCCACGCCCAAGCCAAGCTTTGCGCCGACTTCGGCGCGCGCCTTGCCCTTTTTCACGCCAGCTTCAGCAGATGCCTCAGCCTGAGCGCCAACAGCTCCCTGCAACTCACCGCCAACACAAACACCTATATCCCATTTGTCCTCGATGAGCTGGTTGTGCTCTTCGAACAACCAGTTCCACGCTTTGATGACAGGGTTGCCGACACGGCTTGGCGTCAGGCAGAGTTCTCCGTTGACCGAGCCCTCGATGACATTGGCCTTGGCGGCAAGTTTCAGTGTTCCCGTTACCTCTTCAGGGTTACCGACAAAGGCAACCTCGCCCTCGAGCTCTCCTTTCAGCACAGCACCTTTCGCGGCGCCGGAGATGACCTGGTCCTTGAGAACTTCGACCTTGCCCTGGGCGGCGGCGGCACTGGCTTTTGCGCTTAGTTTGGCATCAATTCCGCCTTTGGTGACAGAAAAACCGGCCTTTCCATCACCTTCCAGTGCACCGAGCTTGTATTCTCCTGAAGCCCAATCCTTTGCCGGGTCGCCAAAGCTGTCTCCGGCCAATTTTTTATCGGCTTTCCACCAGGTAAATTCGGCAACCTGGAAATTGCGTTCCTTCCATTTGCCGCGCCAGTCAGTGTCGTGGGCGGTCTTTCCGTCCGGATTGCGGCGTGTGTAACCCGAAGCAAGATACTCTCTCACGCCCCGTTGATATTTCTTGCCGACGCCCGCATCCTTGTAGTCCTTGCTCAGCTCACCAAACTTCCAGGCGTTTTCCTTGGTCTCGTTTTCACGTTCTTTCTGGGGAAGGAGCTTGTTTGCGCTGGACGATCGTCCGAAAAGCACGGTCTCGTCCACAGCCGGTATATATTCGCACATTCCGCCGTTGGAATTGAACGACTGCTGGGGCGCATCTGCGCGATATGGCGGCGTGATCCGCGGAGATACCGGAAAAAACGGATGACGCTTGAACGTCGACAGGTCGGTTTTCAACATATCCAGAACATTGTCGTCGTCATATGCGGAAAACGGCACACCCAGCATGCGAGACGGCGGCAATCCTGATGGTTTCTCAGCCATGGCCTACACTCAGTTCTGTGTAATCTGGTCGGCTTGGAAATGAATATGCTTCCCTTGAATCACGATATGCCCCTCGCGCGACATCGTCAGCATCGAGTTCTCTCCCACCTTGATCGTCAATTGTTCGCCTACCCGGATGTTCATGATGCGCCCGATATCCGTATCGGAGCGCCCCCGGACGATGACACTGTGAGACTTACCCACCGTCGTTTGATAAGTGTGTCCAACGACCGTTGATTTCGCCCCGCCGACAACTTCCGAGGACCCGATACCGACGACCTGCGAGTGATTTTTCTCCACGAAAAGCTGGAAATTCCCTTTCGCGAAATTGAATGGGTCCGGGATCTTCATTTTGCCCAACGCAGCGCCAACCTTGTCGAAGACGAGCTTCGTCTTGTCCCTCAGAAGGTTTGACAAGGCATTTTCGCCTACCGCAATCGACATGTTGCCGGCGATCACCTCATCATGGTCGCCGCCAACTTCCGTCGATTTGTCGTTGGCCACGAGTTCCGATTTATCGTGTCCCACGCGTTTGGAATAATCGTTCAGAATTTCAAAATTCGTGTCCTTCTGAGCGTGGAGAAATACCTCCTCCTGCTCCGCTTCGTCCTCAAACCGCAATTCGTTAAATCCGGACCCTTTGTGCGTATTGGTGCGGAACGTGCTGCGCGTCTTGTTCGCCGGCAGATCATACGGAACGGTCTGCCGCGCATTCGGCACCACGCCGGTCACCAGCGGCCGGTCCGGGTCGCCATCGACAAAGGCAACCATGACCTCCATGCCGATACGCGGAATGATCTGGCCGCCCCAGGTGGAGCCCGCCCAGTTCTGCGCCACCCGCACCCAGCACGTATCCGTGCCATCCTTCTTCGCCTTGCGGTCCCAGGGGAACCACAGCTTGATGCGGCCATATTGATCCGGATGGATTTCCTCGCCTTCGGGCCCGGCGACGATCGCCACCTGCGTGCCCTCGATGCGCGGGCGTTTCGTTGCCCGGTGCGGCGTCAGCGGCACGCGGGCCGGGATCGCCTCGAAGTGGTTGCGATATTCCGGCTCGTTGCTGTTTGTTTCATAGGACAGGTCGACGATGCTGTGGCTTGCCCTGATGATCACATGCTCCTCATAGGCATGTTCGGGATGGGCGACCTCGAAAGGCGTGAAGCGCCGGCCAGCTTCCAGAATACGCGCGGTCGACGAGCCGAACACCCGGTCATGATCGGCTTCGATGGACTGGGTTCTGAGTTTCTGCGCCCGCTCCGCCTCTTCCACCGTCTTGATGCGGGCCGGATATTCGTAAAGTTCGCGTTTGGTCGCATCCGGCATCTGCACCAGCGATGGCGTCATCGTGCCCGGCACCATGCCCGGTGTCTCGAAATTCCAGTCCGCACCCGCCCGCTGGCCGGAGACGTAAGAAAAGCGCCGCGCCCAGTCATTTATGTGGTTGCGATCCGACGAGCCCTGCGCAAGCCGCACCGTTCCCTCGCCCTGTGCGGCCGGTGATGGCCCGAGCCAGCCGCTGGCGCTATCGGCCACATGCAGCTTGTGGGAGCCATCCTCATGGCTGAACCAGTAGAACAGGCCGTCCTCTTCGAAACGGCGGGTGAGAAAATCGAGATCGGTCTCGTTAAACTGCACGCTATAATGCTGCGCAGGCGGTGGCGAGATGATGCCGGATGTATCGGGTGCCGGAATGCCGTGTTCGGAAAACAGCGTCTCGACGATCTCGACCGCCGTCTTGTCCATCCAGATGCGGCAATCGGACCGGCGCGACAGCAGCCACATCTGCGGCCGGATGGTCAGCGCATAGGAGCGCATGCCACGGGTAATCGGCGGTCCCTCGTGCAGTTCCGTCACCAGGCCGTTGAACGGACGGCGAACACCGCCGCCATCGCCATCGCCCTGGCTGATCTCGACCGAAACATCGACCAGCCGCCCGATCAGTTCCTCGGGTTTGACCGCTTCCTTCTTGGCCCGCACCGTCAGGTGGATATCGAAGAGCTGCGACACGCCCTCCTCGACCGACAGGCGCTCCGGCAACAATTGATCTTCGCCCAAAGGCGACCTGACCTTGAGAACGCGGCTGGCCTGAACGAAATCGGAAACTGCGGGCTGGTCATTCATCGCGAACCTCGATAGCAGAGCCAAAAAATCAATCAGCTGTCAAAATCTCGACAGAATGCAATCAAACATTGTGGCGAAACCAAGGATTCACCACGAATTCTGCAACCTGGATATGCCAAAATTCCATCGATGAAATCTGACAGGCTGGGGTACGGAGTGACGATCGAAAAACAACCGAGGCAGACGAAACACGACGCCGATAATTACGGCCTGCGTCGGGAAGAGGCTGTCGGCGCTCGCCGTAGTGGTGGATGGTGGGTCAGTTTGAGGCGGCGTGGCCACAGGATTGTCAGGCTGTTCAAGGACAGCGTCTATGGTTCGGGCCATGCCGCCTATTGTCAGGCACGCGCCTACCGCGACGCCATCATCCTTGCCATTCCGCCCGCCACCAACCTCGAGCAGGCCGTACTTGTGCGCACGAACAACCGAAGCGGCATCTCCGGCGTCAGGCGTGTCGAGACCGCCGACGGCGATGCCTGGCAGGCAACGCTGATGACCCGTGAGGGGCAGAAAAGAGAAAACTTCTCCATCGCCAAACTGGGCGAGGAAGCGGCAAAATCGATGGCAATCACACAACGCCGCAAATGGCTGAAGGCGCTGCCCGTGACCCATCTCGCCTATGCCCATCACGCTGCAGAAGTGGCGCGTATGCAGTTTGGAGACGAGCTTGCACCTGTAGACAATGTCATGCCGGAAGCGCATTATAGCGATGCGGACATTGAGGCACGTATCAGAGCCATCAACGATCGCTTTGACGCGGAGCGGCCGAAGCGCCTGCGCGTTCGGGTCAAAAGCTACTCAACAGACAGGATATCCATTGCGGTTTCCGACGCGGGTAGCCCCGCGCATAAAAAACTCAGGCATCTCAACAGGCGAGGCAAGACCCGGGTCGACATCATCGACACGATCAAGGAGAGCGTACGGGAGAGCGTGACGGCAATTCATGACGAGAACACCGCGTTCTGGTTCAGCTCCGAACACGCAAACAAACTACTCGACCTACAGACCTTCAATGTTGATGAAGGCTTTAACGTGCTCGTTTTTGTGCCAACGGAGTGGTGGGACAGATGACGAACGGGAGCGATGTGGCAGTGATCGAAATGTAGTTTTCCACGCTGAGCCCAACCTTGAAGCCTGCGACACCCTCTCGAAATATGCGTTCGACATCTCTTGGCGCTCGTTAAACCGCCCACGAAATCGATCCGTTCGAGCGTTGTCTATTGGGCTTCCAGGGGAGGTCTTGACCGCCTCATCGCTCAATAATTCAATTCGGAGCTGACTGCTGTCATCATCGCTGAAATGCCGAACGGCGTCTGAACGTCGTGAATCATGCCGCCAGCGAACTGCCTGCTGCGACATGCTCCGTGCCGGAACCTGACACATCATCGTGGAGCGACTCACTCTTGACATCCTCTCGTAAACTCTGTTTATACGCATAAGCAGCTAATACGAATTAGCAAACGACGAGAGACGAGGCTTCGATGGTTAGGCGGCTGACGCAACGGGACATTGCGATCTTCGCAGGGGTCAGTCAGGCAACGGTTTCGCTCGTGCTCAACGAGGCAAAATCCGCTGAAGGCCGTATCCCGCCTGAAACAAGAGAGCGTGTGCTGAAGGCCATTCGGGACACCGGTTATGTGGCGGACCCCATTGCGCGCAGCATGGTCAAGGGTGCCAACCGGATCCTGGGCGTTTTCACCTATCAGCCGGCTTTTCCGATCGCGCAGGCCGATTTCTACACGCCTTTTCTGATGGGGATCGAGGAGGAAGCGGAGAGGTTGGGCTACGACCTTCTGCTGATGACGGCAGCGGCCCGTGACGATAACGGGCGTAAGCGTATCTTCGGCGAAACAGGTCGGCTTCGACTTGCTGACGGATGCCTCATTCTGGGCAGTCAGTTCGATCGCGATGAGCTGGCCCAGCTGGTTGCCGGTGACTATCCCTATGTCGCAGTCGGTCGCCGCGACGATGCCGGGGGGCCGGTGCGTTATGTTGGCGCGGATTACGTCACCGCCACGCATGCTCTTGTCCGAGAAGCACTTGCCGCCGGCCATCGGCGCTTCGCCTTTATCGGCGCGACGGGTCCGGCGGAATCCATCAGCGACCGCTGGCGTGGTTTTCTGGCCGCGATCGAAGGTGCGGCGGAGCTTGTCTACTCCCATGAAAGCGAAAATGGCGATCCGGCAGAGCAACTGGCCGCCGTTCGCGCCAGCGGAGCGAGCGTGGTTTTTTTTGC
This sequence comes from Agrobacterium tumefaciens, assembly GCA_017744915.1. Classification (GTDB taxonomy): domain Bacteria; phylum Pseudomonadota; class Alphaproteobacteria; order Rhizobiales; family Rhizobiaceae; genus Agrobacterium; species Agrobacterium tumefaciens_I. The sequence continues at coordinate 106,673 of JAGIAH010000002.1, read as the reverse complement.
CGAAGTGGCCGAAGCGGTGGTCTTCGATAATCATGCCCGTGCGCAGGGGGTGAGCGTTCCCGGCGATCTTTCCATCGTGGTGCTGGGCAGCGGCACACGCACGCATACGCTCCGCTTGCAACGCGTCTTTACCTCCTATGCCATCCCCCGCGAAGAAATGGGCAGGCAGGCGACCTCCATGCTGGTCGAAACCCTCACCAGCCCCCCCGGCCCCGTACTGCAGATACTGCTGGGCTGCGACATCGTGGTGGGCGAGACGCTTGGCTCCCCAACTCAAGCCCCAACTCAAGGAAAGAGAACCTGACGTGAGAGAATACAATGCAGATATTCTTGTGGTTGGCGGCGGACTTGGCGGCGTGGCGGCGGCGCTTGGAGCCCTGCGCAACGGCCGCAGCGTTATCTTGACCGAAGCATTCGAATGGATTGGCGGCCAGTTGACCAGCCAGGCCGTGCCGCCCGATGAGCACAGCTGGGTCGAACAGTTCGGGATCACGGCCAGCTATCGCGCCCTGCGCACGGGCGTGCGGCAATATTACCGCGACCACTATCCGCTGACGGACGCCGCCCGGGCGGATCTGACGCTCAACCCCGGCGACGGCAATGTATCTCGCCTGTGCCATGAACCACGGGTTTCGCTGGCGGTGATGGAGGCAATGCTTGCCCCTTACGCGGCCGGCGGCAAGCTGACCATCCTCAAGCCCTATGAGCCAATTGCGGCCGAGGTCGACGGCGACACCGTGCGGGCCGTAACGCTGCGCCATTGCAATAGGGGCGATCTCATCTCCTGTTCGGCCCGCTATATCATCGACGCCACCGAACTGGGCGATCTGCTGCCGCTGACCGCAACCGACTATGTCACGGGTTTTGAAGCCCAATCCGAAACCGGCGAGCCGAGCGCGCCGGCGGAGGCGCAACCGGATAATCAGCAGGCCGTCTCGATCTGCTTCGCCGTCGATCAGGTTGACGGCAATCATATCATCGACAAACCCGCCCGGTATGACCACTGGCGTCAGGTTGCCCCCGAATTCTGGGGCGGCCCGCTATTGAGCTGGGACTCGCCCAATCCGCGGACGCTGGAGCGCAGCCGCCGCTTTTTCGATCCCAATCCGGTCGACAATGCAACACGCGACGTTGCCGACCAGCGCCACAGCGCCGGCGATATGAGTCTCTGGATATTCCGCCGCATTGCAGCCCGCCATACATTTCGGCCCGGCGCCTATGCCAGCGATATCTGCCTCGTGAACTGGCCGATGATCGATTATTTCGAGGCGCCGATCATCGACGTTACCCCCGAACAATATGCCGAGCGGCTGGCCGATGCGGCAAGCCTCTCCTATTCCATGTTCTACTGGATGCAGACCGAGGCGCCTCGCCCGGATGGTGGTCAGGGTTTTCCGGGTCTGCGCCTGCGCGGCGATATTACCGGCACGGAGCATGGCCTGGCCATGGCGCCCTATATCCGTGAAAGCCGTCGCATTCGTGCCCTGACCACAGTGGTCGAACAGGATCTGTCGCTTGCCGTGCGCGGCGATCGCGGCGCGGTGCATTACCCCGACAGTATCGGTATCGGTATGTACCGCATCGACCTGCACCCCTCGACGGGCGGCGATAACTATATCGATGTGGGGGCCTGCCCTTTCGAAATCCCACTCGGTGCCCTTATTCCCCGCCACAAAACGAACCTGCTGGCGGCATCCAAGAATATCGGCACGACGCATATCACCAATGGTTGTTACAGGCTGCATCCGGTCGAATGGAACATCGGCGAAGTGGCTGGCATGCTGGCCGCCTATTGCCTGGACAGGGGCGAGACGCCGCATGGCGTGCATGCCGATGAAAAGCGGCTGGCGGAGTTTCACACCCACATCGAACACCAAGGGGTGGAGCGCCATTGGCCTGATATTCGCGGCTACTAGCCAAAACGTATAATCTGGGAGGATTATTCATGCGCAGGACTATAGTGAAAATTGCAGTGGCCGGTTTTCTGGTCGCATCCGGGCTGGTTTCGCCGGCTTTGTCGCAGGAATTGCGAATGGCCATCTGGAGCGCCAACGAAGCCCATCTGGCTCTGTTTAATGAGATCGCCGATGAGTTCGAGGCCAGCCATCCCGGCGTCAAGATCACTTACGATTCGCTCGCCTACGAAGGTTATGCCACCACCCTGACCACCCAGATCGCCGGCGGCAATCCGCCCGATCTGGCCTGGCTGTTCGACACGACCGCGCCCGACTTCATGGCGGCCGGGGCGCTTTATCCCCTCACCGAAACCTTTGCCAATACCGAAGGTTACGACATGGGCGACTTCCCCCCGGCAACACTCACCGCCTGGTCGTATGAAGGGGTACAATATCTCTATCCCTTTTCGACATCGCCCTTCGGCGTTTTCGTCAACAACGACATGATCCGGGCGGCAGGTGCCAAGACACCCGCCGAGATGATCGCTGCCGGAGAATGGAACTGGGACAACGCCATTGCGACGGCCGCGAAAGTCGCCGCCACCGGCAAGCAGGGACTGATCATTCGTGATTTCGAATACAAGGCCTGGGAGAACCTTGCCGAAGTCTATACCGGCTGGAATGCCTATCCCTGGTCGAAAGACACAAAGTCCTGCGCTTTTGCCAGCCCGGAGATGGTTGATGCCATGCGCTTCATCCACGACGCGATCTTCGTGAAAAAAGCCATACCGGGACCTGGGGTTTCTGCCGACTTTTTTGCCGGGGATGCGGCGATGACGACCACCCAGATCAGCCGCGCAGCGCTTCTGCCGAAAGGCGACAAGGCCTTCGACTGGGATCTCGTGCCGTTGCCTAAAGGACCTGCAGGTGACTATGCCGTAACAGGTCGGGCAGGCATTGGCGTCATGGCCAGCGGCAAAAACCCGAAGCTCGCGGCGGAATTCCTGGCGTTTTTCTCCTCCAAGCCTAATGTAGCCAAGCTCGCGCGGTTTTTCCCGCCGGCACGGCAGAGCTTGCTTACCGCCGATGTCCTCGCGGCCGCCAACCCATTGCTGTCGCGTAAACAGATAGAGGCCGTGGTCATTCGTGGCGTCGCCACGGGCCAGTCGACGCAGCAGGTTCTCAATTTTGCCCGGCTGCAACAGACTGTTCGCGCTGGCCTCGACGGTCTCTGGCGCCCCGATGCCGATGTCGCGGCTGCCCTGCAAGCGCTTTGCGGCCGTCTCGATCCCTTGCTGGCGGCCAATTGACGCTTCCTAGTCACCCGATTTTCGGTGGATGCGAAAGGCAGAAGGAAGAAAAGCCATGACGCTTGCCCTCCAGACAGTGCAGACACAGGCAAGGCGCGGCTTCTGGACCATGGCGCGCCGTGACGCCGTCACCGGTTATCTGTTCATAGCGCCGCAACTCATCGGCATCGTTGTCTTCGTGCTCGTGCCGCTGGTGCTGGTCTTCTGGTATTCACTGCATGAGTGGAACGTGCTGGCGGGATCGTTCCGGTTCACCGGCGTCGCCAATTACCAGAAGCTGCTCGGCGACCCGGCCATAGGCGAAGTGCTGGCCGTGACCGCCGTGTTCTCGGCCGGGCTTGCGCTCCTCAATATGAGCCTGGCACTGGGGCTTGCGTTGCTGTTGAACCAGAAACTGGCCTTCATGACAGTGTTCCGCACGCTGTTCTTTTCACCGGTCGTGGTGTCGCTCGTCGCCTGGACAATCGTGTGGAGCTTCCTTCTGCAGAACAATGGCGGCATCAACGGCCTCCTGCAAATGATTGGCGTCGAAGGTCCCAACTGGCTGCGCCACCCAACAACCGCGATGATCTCGGTCATCGTGGTGCAGGCGCTCAAGAATCTCGGCCTCAACATGATCCTGTTTCTGGCCGCGCTGCAGGGCGTGCCGCGGGAACTGTTCGAAGCCGCGCGCGTCGACGGTGTGCCGCGCTTCAAGCAGTTCTATCGCATCACCCTGCCGATGATCAGCCCAACGATCCTGCTCGCCTCCATCGTCACCATTGTCGGCGCATTGCAGGTCTTTGCGCAGATCATGATCCTCACGCAGGGCGGGCCGGGCTTTTCCACCACGGTTCTCGTTTATTACCTCTATCAGCAGGCCTTCCAGTTCTACCTCTTCGGTTATGGCTCGACACTCTCCATCATCCTGCTGGTCATTGTCGGCGCGCTCACCTTCATCCAATGGCACCTGCGCAGAAAGTTCGTATTCTATGAAAACTGAACTCAGCCCACGCGCGCAGACGCTGATCTATTTCATACTCTGCGTGCTGCTTGTCCCCTTCGTCTTTCCGACCTGGTGGATGGTCACGTCGTCGGTCAAACCCGTCAGCCAGATATTTGCCTTTCCGCCTGATATCTGGCCGCGCGCCTTTGATTTTTCGTCCTATTCCGACGTTTTCAGAATACAGCCCTTCGCGCTGCAATATTGGAACTCCGCCTATATCGCCGCAATCGTCACCATCGGCACCATGGCAGTGGCTTCGATGGCCGGATATGCCTTTGCGCGTATCAGGTTCCCCTTCGCCAACGCCATCTTCATGGTGGTGCTGGTGGGGTTGCTGATCCCGTCCGAAGTGACGCTGGTTCCGCTGTTCCGGATGTTTCTCAAATGGGGCATGATCAATACGCACTGGCCGCTGATCCTGGTGCCGATCTTCGGTGCGCCGGCGGTCTTCGCCACCTTCATCATGCGCCAGTTCTTTATCTCCCTGCCCGTGGAACTGGAGGAAGCCGCCCGGGTCGATGGCCTCGGCCGGTTCAAGATATTCTGGACCATCGCCCTGCCGCTTGCCCGTCCGGCGCTGGCCGCCGTTGCGATCTTCACATTTCTCGGCAGCTGGAACCTTTATCTTGAACCCATCGTCTTTCTTTCCAGCCCCGACAAATTCACCCTGCCCCAGGCGCTGACACAATTTACCGACGCCTATGGCGGGCCGATGTGGAACATCCAGCTTGCCGCTGCGACGATGACCGCCATTCCCGTCCTCATCGTTTTCATCGTTGCGCAGAAACAATTCGTCGAAGGCCTCGCCCATACCGGCCTTAAAGGCTAATCGAAAGGCTGACCCATGGCACCCGTTACCCTTAAATCCGTCAAGAAAAGCTATGGCGCATTCGCCACCATCCATGGCGTCGATATCGATATTGCCGATGGCGAATTCGTTGTCCTCGTCGGCCCTTCGGGCTGTGGCAAATCCACCCTGCTGCGGATGATCGCGGGCCTTGAAACCGTGACCAGCGGCGATATCTCGATCAGCAGCCGTGTCGTCAACGAGATCGAGCCGAAAGACCGCGACATCGCGATGGTCTTCCAGAACTACGCGCTTTATCCGCATATGACCGTCGCCCGAAACATGGCCTTCTCGCTCGAGCATCGCGGCGGCAGCAAGGCCGAGGTCGCCGGGCGGGTGAAATGGGCAGCGGAGATATTGGGGTTGACGCCATTGCTCGAGCGGTTCCCCCGCCAGCTTTCCGGCGGGCAGCGGCAGCGTGTCGCCATGGGCCGCGCAATCGTCCGTAATCCTCAGGTTTTTCTGTTCGATGAACCGCTCAGCAATCTCGATGCCAAGCTGCGTGTGGTGATGCGCGGCGAAATCAAGGGGCTGCACCAGCGCCTCGGCGTCACCACCGTTTATGTCACGCATGACCAGGTGGAAGCCATGACCATGGCCGACAAGATCGTGGTGATGAATGCCGGACGGGTGGAGCAATGCGGGGCGCCACTCGAGCTTTATGACCGGCCGGCCAATCCCTTCGTCGCGGGTTTCATCGGTTCGCCGGCGATGAATTTCATCAAGGGACGGCTTACCGCCGACGGCTTCGAGGCTGACGGCGTCGTCCTGCCCCTCCCGCCCGGCCACGTCTCGGGCGACGCGATCTACGGCATCCGCCCGGAACATTTCGAACTGGCCGACCATGGCCTCCCCGCGACCGTTTTATTGGTGGAGCCGATGGGGTCGGAAACGCAGGTCACGATGATGCTCGGCCAACACCAGGTCATCGGTGTCTTCCGCGAGCGTGTGCAGGCGCAGCCGGGCGCGACCATACAGGTTCAGCCGGATCTGGCATCGATCCATTTGTTCGATGCCGCGACCAGTCAACGCCTCAACTAACGTTGATGAAACCGGGCGCCCCCCGCTGAAACGAAAGACGCCATCACAATTCGTCAACACGCGCCAAACAGGAAAATTTGCAACGTGCCCGTCTGAACCAAACACCATATCGCAATTACCCGCATGACATCCGATTACGCTATATTCAGCTAAGCCATTGCTATAGCTTGTTAACGGACCCCAATTGGAAAAATCGCCGTGACCTATGTTTCCAAAACGATGCGTAGCCAGCTATCCAGCCCGCACGCCATTTATCACTCTGTCGTCAAGCTCACGCTTTTGAGCATTCTGTTGCTGGGAACGTGCGGGGTTGCCCTTTATTTTGCCTATCGCATTTTCAGCAAGGCGCCGTCCGGTGCACCGCTCGACAGGCCGGTATGGCTGCTTCTCATCGCAGCAGGAGCCGGCTTCCTGTTCTTCTGCCTGCGTGCGCTGCCGAAATGGCTCACGCTCGGTGCGCCCGTTCTGATGATTTCACAGGAAGGTCTGACGTTTCGCGGTAAACCGCTGATGCGCTGGCATGACATCATCGAAAACGAATGGGTGAGCCTTGGCGGCTTTGGTCTCACCACGGGAGCGGCGCTGCATGTCCGCACCTCAGACAGGAAGATCAAGCGCGAGGCCATCACCTTCAATTGCTCCGCGAGGGAATATATGCGCCTTTGCGAGCTTTATGAGCAGAGCAGTGGACAACACCCCGACGATGGCCCTGCCACTCACAGCGGTGCCCGACACCCATGACATCCATCCTCGGTGAGCGCTCCATCGGCATAAAGAGAGGCTACGATGCCTTGGACCTCGAGGGCATCGACGAGATGCGTGTCTCTCGCCGGTTTCCAATCGGCGCTTTCTTGTGGAGCCTCGGCGGCCTTCTGGTCGCCGGTTTTTTGGCGGCGGTTGTCGTAAACGCCAAACTGAATTCACCGCATCGCAACTTCCCGAACATGGGATACGCCTATTTTTTCGCCTTCGCGGCCCTGGCCGGCACCGTCTATTATCTGCCGACACTCCTGGCTTTCCTGTCGGCACCGCGCCCCTTTATCATTAACCGCGATGGCTTCCGTTACGGTCGGCGGCAACTGAGGTTCGATCAGGTTCGTGGTCTGCAGAACGATGTCGGGAGGTCCTCCACCCGCCTCTTGCTGGATGAAGGCCCCTCGATCAGGCTTCGATGGCCGATCTGGCATGACAGCGCGCTATTTGTGGATCTGCTCGAACATCGCTGCCAATCCCATCTGTTATCGGCAGCAATCGCGCAGTTGCGGGCGGGCAAACGTGTTTCGTTCGGCGCAAAGCTGGCGCTCGACCAGAAGGCAGTGCACATCAAGGGTAAGGTTCTGCCGTTGGATTCCGTCACGGATTTCCATTTTACCAGTCAATCCGATCGCGGTGACGAGACATCGATGCTGAGGCTGCGAACCCTCAAGAGGGAATATCTGCTGGACGAGCGGCATATTACCAACGCCAAGGTGTTCGTCGGCGCGTTCAAGCATCTGTCGGAATTGGGAAATGGCCGCTCGCCATGACACGCCATCGCAAACCGGGCTTGAAAGTGTACCGCCCGAACTGCAGCACCGCCTGAGTGCAATGATCGCGGAATCGCGACGCAGGACAGGATTCAATGATTAAAAATCACTGCTCATGGGAGCCGTGTAGCATTGAACCTGGGATAGACAGTACGAAATCGGCATGTCACCTGTTGGAAAAGCCGTAACCGGAGGGCATGCAAATTCGCAAGAACGCAACGCACCGCACTATCGGTCTGGTCTCTCCCCTCTTTCTCGCTGCCGGGCTGATATTCCAGGCAACGATAACAGTCGGCCTCGCACAGGCGGCGGAGAGCGTGACCGTTCCGCCTTATGCGCCTGCCGTCGGGACTGAGCGTCATTATCGCGTTCAAAAGACGACCGAGACCGACATGTCGCTTTGGCTCGACAAGCCGGAAGCATCCTCCGTTGTCTTGCGTGGCGATTTCCGTCAATCGGCAACCGTGCTATCGCGGGACGACGAGGGCATGCGGGTGCAATGGAGGCTTTCCGCCGATCTCCCGCCGGATGTGGCGGATGCTGCGGATTCCTATCCGATGAATGCCATGTTTCGCAATTCACTCGCCGCCTACGGCGTTCAACAATTGGAATTCGAGGCCGATCCGAGCGGTACTCCGACGGGGCTGATCGGCGCGGATCAGATCGTCGCCAATATGGAAAGGCTGTTGTCCACCTCCGCACCAGATAGCACAGCCTCTCGCATGCTGCAGACCGTCAAAAATAGTCCTCTCACGATTATCGACGTTCTTGCGCCTGAAATCATGACCCTGGGGCTTGGACAGTCTTCTGAAGCTTTCACGGCCGATATCGGACAGGAGTGGACGGTTGCAGGCAATGAAGAGCTGAAAGGCATGCTCGTCCCGACAAGCACCGTGTGGAAATTCGAAGCTGCCGACAAAACGAGGCAAACGGCCACTTTCATCGCTAAGGTCACCTACGATCCGGTTACCCTGCTGCAATCGCAGCAAGCGTCGATCGATGGCATCATTGCAAGTTTCGGAGACCGGGCGAAGCAACTGACAGACACCCAGCTGGCGCAGGTCAGAAGCGCCGCGAAGTCACGGACGGTGACCTATGTCAATTCGACACGCGACGGCTCGACACTCGAAGTGCTGGAAAACACGGTCGCAAGTGTCGGTGGCATGACCGTCACCGTGGCTGTGCACATATGGCAGGAGGATCAGCCACCGGTCCTGCCCGCGCCGCATGCATGGAACGCCAACGCCCTGTCTGGCCAGCTCGTTGAACCCTTGCCCAAAAACAATGCGCAAACTTCGATCGATCTGGATCAGTACCGCCCGAAGACCGATGCCGATACGCCTCCCTCGCCCAACCAGACCGATGGCGGCAAAACCTCTATCGACGGCGCCGGAGACATTGCACCCGTTTCGCTCAAGGTCGCAAGGGCGAAAGCCTCGGTCGATCCCGCTGCCGGGCCTAGGGTGGAAATTGCGTTGACACGGGAAAGCACAAAGGCTTTCGAGAATTTCACGCATGCAGCTCTCGGGCAAAAAATCCAGCTACTGATTGATGGCGAAGTCATCTTCGAGCCGGTGGTGAGAGAGCCAATTATGGGTGGCGTAGTCCCCATCGGTGGTATTGATTCAGCGCAAGCTCTGGCCATCGAGCGACAGTTATCGTCTTCTGGGGCCGCGATCATTGTGCGGTTGGCACCGTGAGCACGTCGCGTTGATTGACGCCGGAACTGGGCTCGAAGCGCCAGTGCAGGAGTAATTGAGGCATATTACAGGTGCTGAAATTTCCCGCCTGAATGTCCCTTTCACCGTCTTTCAAGGCTTGTCAGTGATTTGCGTCACCACAAGGCCGGCCCGCGCGATCAAACTGTCGGGTGTGCAATGGACCGGAATTTGTTCCGATGGTCCGATAAATTTGACTTCGTGGTCAATATGTAGCCGTGGTGACAAGCGCTCGATCAACCGTTCGCATGCGGAAGCATTATAGTCCCTCTCGCCCGTCAGCCTGCCGACGAGGCGCATGAACCAACCGTCATAGGCCTCAACATACAAAAACCATCGGGTCGGCTTTTGGCTGCTCGGCGGCGTGTCGCGGCAAAGCCAGATGGCGCGCGCATGCTGATGGAGCGGCTGGAGCTTGCTCTGCAGCAATGCGAGTTCGGACGCCTCCATTCCGTGTGGAAAAAGGCCGGCTGCCGCGGTTTGCCTCACCTCCTCGCTTGCCCACAATCGGTCTGCAATGTGCCGGTGATCTTCTGCCGCTGCCTTGTCCCCCTGCCGCAGATAAAGTTCACAAAGACGGCGATGAGCCCGGACCTGGAAAGAAGAAGAGGGCTGGCCGATGCGATGCCACAGCGCAATCGCCTCATGGCTGTCGCCGGCCTGCTCCAGATCATCAGCTTTTAGCTGCAAAAGCGCCTGGTCTTCGGGAAAGTGTTGCAATCCCTCTGTAATCGCTTCAGCGCGAAGCACCCCTGTCTGATCGAACTTCTTCGCCAGTAACGCCAGTTGCAGCCAGTCCTGCTCGTCAAATAGCTGCTGCCTGCGACGGTGTAGCAGGGTTTTAAATTCGTCATGCCGGTTCACCTGCCAGCGCTTTGCATTTCGCCAGTCCTGCATGGCATTCTCGCGCCAGCTCTCATCGAGTTGTGTGGCCAGGGCGGGCGCCTCCTTCCTCAGCCAGTTTGCGGCAGCCGACGCCTGATCAAGTCGCCAGGGCAGGCGATCGGGAAGCGGACCGGAGGGATCGAAACCGGTCGTCTCGACACGTTCGAAAAGGGATGGATGTGTGCTGCCGGGGTCCGGCTTTTCGCAGAGGCTCTCGTGCAGCCAGACGGCCGCCTGCGCACCATCGCGCGGATGGCTTGTCGCGGGCTCGGCAAGTAGCGCCGTAAACGGCCTGGCGGAGCCAATATCCGCTTCTCCCGCACACTCGAATATACCCGGCCAGAAGCCGTCAGTCATTGCTCTCTGCCGCAGAGCCAGGGCGAGTTCCGCCTTCAGGGCAAGTTCCGAACCGCATATCTCGACTGCCTGCGCATCGGCGACCTTCTCACAACGGCGGGAGAATTCGAGCGTCTCGCGCATCATGCGCGGCACGTACCAGGACAAAAACAGCCGCAGCGGCGCGGTAATCAGCCGATGGTTGCGCTCATGCAGTTCGCCCAGCCTCGCCCAGCGCTGCCGCGCCATATAGGCCCAACGGGCGAAATGGCCGTGCAACCGGGAAATATGCGCATATTCATGGACAAGCACAGCTTCAGCCTGAGCCTTCGTCAGCAAGGCCAGAAGCGGCAGACCAAGCACGAGAATGTGCTTGCGCGAACCGGAGCGCGCTCCCCTCTGGTAAATGGACGCATTGAGCTCGGCGTTGACGCAAACCTCTGTAAAACCGGGCGCGTCGCAGGCAAGCCGCAACCGTTCGAGGTCGCGGACCAGAGCCGGAAACTTTTCGGGATCGAGCAATATTTCACCCGAGACCGGCGATGGTGGTGGCACGGCGCGGGCGCGCAGGACCATCAGCCCATAAAAGAACCACGACAGCGACGGCAGGGCGAAAATCGCCAGCAACAGCGGCGAACTCAGAAAAAAGATCAGCAGAAGTGGGGACAAAACCAGCAGGACGCCGGAAAACAGCAGAACGGCGTCACCGAAAGCGAGCCAGATCAAGGCTCTCCATCGACCATCATGCGGCGGCGAGTGCTTTTTCATGGCCCTTATTTCGGCGGCAAATGGTCACTGGAAAGTTTGTTGCCGAAGAAAGCGCGGATCGCCCGCCCGGCCATCTGCCAGCCACTCGAACCGTAAACCTGCGTTTCCATCCAGTCGAGCGACGAATGATCGGGGAACAGTTCCTTGTATCGATCAAACCACTGCATGGCGATAAACTCGCTCTTGGGAACACCGTCGCCGTATTTATAGGCGAGGACGACCTGCCCATAGGCTTCGCCGGCGAGATGATCGTCATCGTGGCCAACAAGGGATTTCATGTCGGCAACGGCCTGCTGCTTTTCCTCCGGCGTTCCATGCCGGCGGCTGACACTGGCTACTTTGATCGCGGATAGCTCCAGGCCGCCATGCATTGCCCCGATATAAAGATTGCGAACCTGTTCGAAGTTCTCGCGGATCGTCAGATCGGTGTTTTGAACATTTTCAAGGCGCCAGGCGTAGTTATAGAACGCAACCGGGTCCCCTTCCTCGACGGCCCGCTCAAGCCAATAATCCGCTTGGCTCTCGTCAAGCAGATGCGGTTTGGCGTCGTCCCGCGTACCCCTGACGATATCATACATGCTGGCCGCCGCCGCATAGGCACGTCTTTCCGCAAAGGCGCGCGTGAGATAAGCGGACTCGTCCTGAAAGCCACCGTCCCATATCATCCGGCAGGCGTGCATCGGCGTGAATTCGTCCGGTTCGTAAAGCGGTGCAAGCTCCGCCGCCCGGTCGATCAACCGTGTGGCGATCTCGGGGTCCGCCCCTATGCCCCACATGCCGAACTGCCAGGCAAAAGCCGCCATGGTCAGCATCGTCGGTTCGTCGAAACGGCGCACGGCAGTTTGCAGCACCCGCGCATAGGCACCTTCCACATCCTCGACATGGTGGATCAACATCAGATTGGTGAAGTCCCGGAAAGGCCCGTCCACACCGGGATATGTGCCCGGTTCCTTCAGGTAACGGACGGATTCGACATGGCGCTGATGCGCCAGTTCTGTGTCCTGCAGGGAATAATGCGTGAAATTGGCGTATTTGCCGAGAGCAATGAACCGCAGTCGGTCGGGAAGGTCTCGTGACAGCCACTGTTCGAATTTTTTCTGCCGCGCGGCAGCGCCTCGAACATCACCCGGCTCGGGATAGTCGGGAATTGTCAGCGTATCGTGAACGCCCGGCCAGCGGACAGCGTTGCGCTCCTTCTCACTCAGTTGCGCGCACAGGGGGCCGGAAGCGAATTTTTCGACCTCACCCTCCGAACCGCCCCACCGCGCGCTCAGATATTGCGCATAATCCGCCAGCACATCCGCCCAGCCGGGCTTGATCGACAAACAATAACGCAGCCAGTAATAGCCGGGATTTTGAAGATCTACCTCCTGTACCGGCGGTGCGGAAGCGGGAAGCGTTGCGGTGGCGATGCCGGGTGGTTTCAGCCCGTGCCTTGCAAGCTGGGCGCAAGCCGCCTCGTAAATATCCGGCTCGAATTTATCCCGCTGCATGGTGTTTTGAACCGGCCCGCCGTCAAACAGCGCATCGACAAAATCCGGCTGACCGAGATACTGGCATATCTGCATCATGGTTTCGCAGGCGACCGCCGGCCTCTGCGAAAGCGTCATTGCCTTCAACAAATATTCGGCTGCGTTGATGCAGGCCATATGGGCCGCGACCCACTGATCTTCCCCCACCTGCGATGCCCAGGACGCCGTGCGGATATCGCAGGCCCGGCGAAAGTAATAATCACCGGAAACCATATGCGCATGGTAGGAGGCAGGGTGGGATCGCACCCACTCGTTCAACAGTTCAAGCCGCAGGGCCGCATCGACACCCGTATTGTCGAACAGGGCGGAGCTGGTTGCAAGAAAGGTATAGCGATCGTCCGGAACGGCGGCGACTTGCCACCATGCCTCCTCCAGTTCCGCCAAAAGACGTTCGACTTCGTCGAAACGCCGCTCAAGCATCGCCCTGCGCAGTTCCTCCTGCTGGCGCAGCCGAATCCACGACGGCCCATCCAGCGACAAGGGGAGCAGGCTTTCGACAGTCGGCATGGACGATTCCTTGAAACGGTTAATGAAAGGCGATCTTCAGGTAATTCATTTCATGGCCCGGTTGTAAGGGTTTTGCAACTGCTTGAAATAACCGACAAAGTAGCGGCTCTCATCCATAGTCGAACCACGATCACCGATGAGGGCACCAACGGTGCAGCCCCTTGCCCAACCCGATGGAATACGGCTGATGTTCGAAGCCGCGATTGCCAGAACGCGCGACCATCTTTTCCTGGCCTGTTCCAATCAAGGCAAATGCTTTGATGGCTTCGCCCGCATGCTTGGGAACCTTGAACCGCAGCCTGCCTTGATCAATTTCAGCGGCGTCCATATTCCGACATGCCGCCTGTGACGACAGGATGCCCTAATCGTTAATAGCGATATCGATTTTCCCAAAAAACGCGTTACCGTGTCACATCCAGCCTGTTGATCGCCTGAACATTGCCTGCCGATGGGCCGTCAGGATCGAAACTTGAAGCCAGCCAGGTATCAACGATTGTCTTTGCCAGTTCGGGACCAACGACGCGCGCGCCCAGTGTGATGATCTGGGCGTCGTTCGATTTGGCGGCGCGCTCCGCCGAATAGGTATCGTGCGTGAGAGCCGCACGTATGCCTGCCACCTTGTTGGCCGAAATGCAGACGCCGATTCCGGTGCCGCAAAACAGGATGGCCCGATCGTGCCTGTGCTCCAGAATATCCTGCCCGATCCTGGCTGCAAGATCGGCGTAATAACCGGATTGGCTAAGGTCGGTGACCTCGATATCCGGCCGCCCGGCCAGATGGGCAGCAATCACATCCAGCAGGGGTTTGCCGGCACTGTCGGCTCCCAGGGCAATTTTCATGGCGGTTTCCTTCCCTGTGTCTGAAGAACGAATTCGTGGCTGCGCAACCGGCGCGGCCTGAGGCTCAGGCAAAAAGTGTGGAGAAATCGAAGTCCAGCGCGCCGCCATCGAGCACGGCGGCGATGATCGCGCAGGCGAGTGGAAAATCGGTTTTCGCCGAAGGAACGGTGCTGAGCAATTCGGCCAGCACGCGGGCCGTGTCGATACCTTCCACCGTCTCGCCCGCGAGTTCACCGGCCATCATGCCGCTCACCGTTCGGTTGCGTCCGAGACCGTGGCCAAGCCGGCTGTTGCGACCGCCACCAACGGTCACATGCAGATCACCGATGCCGGCAAGGTCGAAGGCGGTGTCGCCCCGTCCACCGATCCGCTCGCAGAGTATCGCCATTTCACCGGCGGCCTGCGTGAAGGCGGCCGCCGTCGGGTTTTTGGATTGCCCGTCGGCGCGCGTGGTATCGGGATAACGGGTCTGCATGGCACTGACGCCGATGGCGAAGAAATTCTTGAGGGCGGCGCAGGCTTCGACCCCGATCACATCATCACTGACCGCAAGGCGGTAATAGGGGGTTTGCAGCAATGCAGCCGCAAAAGCGGCGGTTTGTCGGTCACGGCAGGCATAGACGCTCATCGTCGGATAGCGATTGGCCAGTTCCCGCGCAATGCAGGGTCCGCCGATGCCGATGAAGGCTGCCATATTCGCCACCTGCCCCGGCAACGTTTGCGCATAAGTGACGATGCGACCATGCTTGCGGTCGAGTCCCTTGGTTACGAAGGCGACCGGTTTCGGCGTCAAAAGGGTCTCGTTGAGCCGCTTGATTGCCCATGGAATCCCCGGACTGCTGACGCCGATGATGACTAAATCGGCGGACGCCATATGCTCGGGCGTTAATTCGTGATCGGCAAGGATCGTAACATTGTCCGGCAGCGGCCGGTCGAGCTTCGGATGCGCCTCGCCCGCCCGCATGCGGCGAACAGGTTCGCCATCGAGGGGCGTGCCCACCAGGGTGACCGTGTGGCTATTGTCCGCCGCCGGCACGCTTAGCGCACTGCCCATCACGCCGGCGCCAAGAATGAGTATTTTTGCCATGGTCTTTTCCTTCAAACCTTTGGGAGACAGGCTTCAGCGCATCATCGCCGCGACATTGCCGCCATCGACGGTGATCACCGCTCCTGTTGAGCTGCGCGCTTTCGCAAGGTGCACGAAGGCCGCCGCCACATCCTCGCCCGTCACTTCACGGCCGACGAGATTGCCGCGCATATAGGCCTCCGGCGTCAGGCCGCGCGCTTTCGAGCGCTGCTGCACCATCGCATCCGTCATCAGGCCGGTGCGGATACGGTCGGCATTGACGGCGTTCGAGGTGATGCCGGATACGCCGTGCTCGATTGCATATTGGCGCATCAGCGCCATCAGCGCCGCCTTGGACGTGCCGTAGGGACCGAAATCGGCGCCGGGATTGACCGCCTGTTTCGAGACGTTGAAGACAATCGCCCCGCCGGTCTTCTGCTTCTCCATAACCCGCACCACGGCGCGTGCCATGTAGTGATGGCCCCAGAAATTGAGGTCGAACGCCTTGCGGAATGTCGCCTCATCGACGGAAAGCAGCTTGCCCTGGAAGGCGGCCCCGGCATTGGAAATCAGAATATCGACGCCGCCGAAATGCCGCGCCACGCTTGTCACCGCCGCATCCACGGAAGCGGGGCTGGTAACGTCGCAGACCACCGGAAATGCGCCGATCCGTTTGGCCTCCCGCCTCACCGCCTCGTCGGAAATATCGAACAGCGCGACTTCCGCGCCTTCCGCCTTCAGCGCTTCGGCCACGGCAAGACCGAGACCGCTCGCCCCGCCGGTAACGATGGCCACCTGGCGGGTCAGCGGCTTTTCCTGAACCTTGGTCAGCTTCACCTGTTCGAGCGACCAATATTCGATGTCGAAGAGATCGGCCTCTGAAAGCGCCTCGAAGGCATCGATGCCTTCGGCATTGGTGATGACCGATACGGTGGCTTCCGCCACATCCGCACCGACGATGGCGTTCTTGCGCGCCGCCCCGGCCGCGAAGAGGCCGATGCCGGCGACGTAGAACACGCGCGGCATGGGGTCGAGCATATGTTTGATGCCACCGACGCGAGCATTGTTGCGCTCGAAATAAGCCGTGTATTCGGCCTGATAGGCGCTCACCGCCGCACGGACCGTTTCGGCCCATTGCTCCAGTTCTCCTTCCGCCGGGGCCGGCAGCGCCACGCCGAAGCGCTTGATGTGGATGACGTGTTCCGGCGTCGCATTGCCGCGCTTGACGAGGCTTTCGACATTTTCGGCATTGCAGAAGTCGAGGATCTTCTCGCCGGTGCGGTGTTCGAGCACGAAACGTTTCGGCGCGCCCTCGATGCCGGTGTCGATGGCGATTGCGCCGCGCAGGATCGGCGCGATATCGGCAGCGGTGGCAAGCCTATCGGGAATGGCGATGCTTTTGAACGGCTTCGCCCGGCCCTGCGCGATGCGCCGTTCGGCCCTGTCGATCTTCTCGATCATGTCCTCATAGGATTGGCGGGGGTCCTCCGACCAGGTGAAGATGCCGTGCTTTAGGAGGACCATCCCGTCGCCCTTCGGGTTCGCCCGGAAGGCGGCGTCGCAGGCCTTGGCAAGATCGAAACCCGGCATGACATAGGGCACGATGATGCTGTCGGGGAAGAGTTCGCGCACGATCTCTTCGCCGTGCGGCTGGTTGGTCAACGACACGATGGCGTTGGCATGGGTGTGGTCGATATGTTTGAACGGCAGCAGCCCGTGCAGGATCGCCTCCACGGAAGGATTGGGTGCTGCCGGATCAAGCAACAGCCGGCGCTGCAGCATCACCATGTCGTCATCGGTCAGCGTTTCGAAACCGACCATGGCCTTCAGCGGATCGAGGCGCACAGCAGGCAGGCCCGGCGGTTCGATGGTGCCCATGTCCCAGCCGCTACCCTTGACGCACAGGACATCGACCTCGGAACCGTCCATTTCCGTGAACACCGTCTTGACCGAGGTGTTGCCGCCGCCGTGCAGCACCAGCTCCGGATCGACACCGAGAAGCCGTGTCGTATAGGTGCGGATGGCGAGGTCGCGGTTGATTCCCTTGGCGACATAGGCATCGACCACGGATTTGAACTCTGAGTCCGACCAGCGCGATTTCATTGCAAATTCCTTTCCTGCGGCCGTCTGCCCGGCCCGATAGTCGCGATATTGTGAGATTTGGAGCGCGCACCCTCAGATGCGGACCTCCGTTTCGGCATCGAAGACATGAACCTTGGCGGGCGCGATGGAAAAACGCACGTCGCTGCCCTCGGCAAACCGCGCCGCCTTGTCCACCACCGCCAGGAAGCGGCCGTCCGGCCCGTCGCAGAAAAGCTGCGCATCATGGCCGAGCCGTTCGAGCAGCACGGATTTCG
Organism: Agrobacterium tumefaciens; assembly: GCA_017744915.1. GTDB lineage: Bacteria > Pseudomonadota > Alphaproteobacteria > Rhizobiales > Rhizobiaceae > Agrobacterium > Agrobacterium tumefaciens_I. The sequence goes on along the minus strand of JAGIAH010000002.1, from coordinate 89,061 downwards.
CGGCAAGCGGGCCTGCCTCGTCCACCACGACATCGGTGGGGCGCAGGCCGACAATGACCTTTTGCCCGGCCCTTGCCGTCGTCGTGGCTTCAAGCGGCACCCGTCCGGTCGCCGTATCGACGGCGGGTGTGCCGTTCGATGCGACGACCGTTCCGGGGAGGAAATTGATCGACGAGCTTCCGATGAAGTCGGCGACGTATTTGCTGGCGGGACGGTCATAAACGTCGTCCGGCGAGCCGATCTGCTCGATCTTGCCGGCCCGCATCACGACGATCTTGTCGGCCATGGTCATGGCCTCGATCTGGTCGTGAGTGACATAGATCGTCGTGGTCTTCAGGCGGTTATGCAGCTGGCGGATTTCCGTGCGCATATGGGCGCGCAGCTTCGCGTCAAGGTTCGACAGCGGCTCGTCGAACAGGAAAACCTGCGCCTCGCGCACCATGGCGCGGCCCATGGCGACGCGCTGGCGCTGTCCGCCCGACAGTTCCTTGGGGTAACGGTCGAGATAGGCGGTGAGATTGAGCGTCGCGGCCGCCCATTCCACCCGCTTCCTGATCTCGGCCGGCGGCACCTTGGCGACCTCGAGGCTAAAGGCGATGTTGTCATAGACTTTCATGGTCGGATAAAGCGCGTAGTTCTGGAACACCATCGCAATCGAACGGTCGCGCGGGTGAACCTCATTGACGCGTCTGCCGCCGATCAGGAGATCGCCGCCGCTGACGGTTTCAAGACCCGCCGTCATCCGCAAAAGAGTCGTCTTGCCGCAGCCCGAGGGACCGAGAAGCACCACAAATTCGTGGTCCTCGATCTTGAAGGAAATGTCGCGCATGATCGTAAAGGCGCCGAACGATTTCCCGATGCCCTGATATTCCACGGTCGCCATAGGGTTCCCACTCCATTTTTATCAGCCTGCCGGACCCGCCGGCGGCACGGTCAATATTTCTGCCGGGTCGGCGTGATGACGATTTCTTGAACGATGGCCCGCTGCGGCAGCCGGTAGGCGTCGAGGATGAGACCGGCGACGACATCCGCCGAAATTCCCCCGCCAATGGCCTGCTTGTTGGCCCTGTAGCCGGCGAGCGTCGCCTCGTCCTTCACGTGATCGAGCACTTCCGTATCAATGATGCCGGGAGAAACGACGATGACGCGGACATCGTGCGGCGCCAGATATTCGCGCAGGCTCTCGGACACGGCATGCACGAAGAACTTGGTGCCGCAATAAACGGTATGGTCGGGATAGACCTTGCGGCCGGCAATCGAACTCATCATGACGAGCGTGCCGCATTTGCGGGCGATCATGCCGTTCATCACCGCATGGACGCTGTTCATCACGCCCTTGGTGTTGATGTCGATCATCTCGTCCCATTCTTCCGGCGGCTGGCGGCCGATATCGCCGAGCCTTGCGATGCCGGCATTGGCGAACATCATGTCCACCGGCCCGAACGTCGCCTCGGCCTCTTTCACCGCTTCGGCAAGCGCGGCGCGGTCGCGCACGTCGGCCTTTTTCAAGACGGCGTTCGGCAGACCGAGCGCCTCCAGCCTCTCGAGGCGCCGGGCGATCAACAGCAGCGGGTGGCCCGCTGCGGAAAAAGCGCGCGCCACGGCCTCGCCGATACCGGAACTCGCACCCGTGATCGCGATCAACGGTTTATCCGCCATGATTGTCCTCCCGTTTTCCCTTGTCTTTCCGTCTGGAAGGGCGACGGCCGCGCCGCCGCCCTTGCCACTTCTCGGATCAGCCCTTCAGCACCGCTTCAACCTGGGAGGCGATGTCGTCCATCGCCTGTTTGGACGAGCCGTAATTGCCGGCGAAATATTTGCCGAGACCGACCGGGATCGTGTCATTGGAAAGCTGCGCCCACTCCGGCAGGTCCGGCTCCGACCCCATGTATTTGTCGATGGTCTCGCGCACGACGGGCAGGTGACGGGTCGTGCCGGCACCCACACGGGCATGCGCCTTGACGCGGGGATCGTTATAGACCGAGGTGCGGGTCGGCCCGGTGCCGCCGCCCAGCGTGGTGATGAGGGCCTGCGTATCGGCGCAGGTCGCCCATTGCATGAACAGCCATGCCGCGTCCGGGCTTTTCGAATATCGCGAGACGGCAAGCGAGGAGCCGCCCTGGTGGCCGACGCCGGGGATTTCGCCGTAACCGCATTCCGAAGGCTTGCGCAGCGCAATCGGCTGCGGCGGAATGACCGCTTCGCAAAGTCCGGAAACCTTGGTCTGCGTCGGATCGTCGAAATAGGGGAAGAACTCGCCCCAGGAGAGCATGGAGGCTGCGACGCCCTGCGCGACCGCCTGCCCCTGCCCGTCCCACGTCCACTGATCGACGCCGGGCGGCATGACCTTGCGCAGCGCCGTATAATAATCGAGCGCGGCGATGCCCCGCTCGTCATTGCCGGCAAATTTCTTGTCGGCGGTAAAGACCGAGCCGCCGTGACCCCACAGCATGGAGGTCCATTCGCATTCCAGCGCATAATGGCCCGATTTCATCTGGCCGGCATAACCGTAAACCTTCGGTCCCATCTCCTTGGTGATGGTGACGGAATTGTTGAGGAGCTCCTCGAAAGTGGTCGGGGCCTTCAGGCCGAGCTTCTCGTAGATATCCTTGCGGTAGATCATGATGAAGATCGGGATATCGTAGGGCACGCCCACCCAGCGATCCTCGTATTTGGCGATACCATCGACCAGCGCCGGCATGAAGTCGTCGATATTGTAGTTCGGCATGGCGAGGTCGGGCTTTGCCTGAATTTGCTCGCGCGGGTCGAAAACATCCTGGCTGAACGAGGCCGCCCAGCTCTGGTCGATGTAATAAAGGTCATAGGTACCGAGCGAGGAGGCGACGTCGAGCGTCAGTTTTTGCAGAACCTGTTCGAGCGGCAAAACCTCGATTTCGACCTTGATGCCGGTCGCTTCCTCGAAATATTTCTTGAGCTGCGAGTTGATGGCGTTGGATGGCGGCGTCGATTCCGTCGCAAGCTTCAGCGTCGTGCCGGCGAAAGGTTTGCCGACGTCCTTCAGCCACGTGAGAATGTCCGGGCTGGGGGTCAGCTGCTCCTCAGCCAGCGCCCTGTTCATGACGAACGGGCGGCTGCCCATGCCCATGCCGAGCGCGGCCGCTCCAAGGCCGAGCTTGCCGGCCGAACTCAGGAACGAACGGCGATCCATTCCCCCGCGCACGAACCGGTCGGTGATGGATGCGAGATAAAGCTTTCTGTCTTCCTCTTTCATTTTCTCTCCTCCTCTTTTCCCTCGCCGTGTTTGACGACGGGATTCCCCTGTTGATCCGCGCACTCCTCATGCGCAGTTTTGTCACTGTTTCAGCGAACCCATGGTCAGACCGCGTACCAGATGGCGCTGGACGAGAAGGATCACGATGAAGGCTGGTACGATCGCCGCAGCGCCAAGGGCGGCCATGTTGCCCCAGGCGGTGCCGATCGACGTTACGAAGGTGGACGAGACGACGGGCACGGTCTTGATGCCGGTCTGCGTCAGCGTCAGTACGAACAGGAACTCGGTCCACGAAAAGATGAAGCAGAGGACCGCGGTGGCCGCGATGCCGCCCTTGGCCATCGGCAGAACGATGCGGCGGAAGATCGTCCAGCGCGAGGCGCCGTCGAGCAGCGCGCTTTCATCGATCTCGGCCGGAATGTCGTCGAAAAAGCTCTTCAGCAGCAGCACAGCGAGCGGCAGGTTCATCAATCCGTGGATGAGGATGATGCCGATATAGGTATCGAGCAGGCTGAACTGCTTGAAGATGAAGAACATCGGGATCGCCACGGCAACCGGCGGCATCATGCGGGTGGACAGAACCCAGTTGACGAAATCGTGGCGGCCGCGAAAATTCATCCGCGACAGCGCATAGGAGGCAAGCGTCGCGACGACGATGGCAAGCACGGTCGAGAGCGAAGCGACCACGATCGAATCCCAGAGACGCGGTCCCATGTAGAAATTGCCGCCGCCGGGCGACACGCTGGCATCACGCGCAAAACCGAACGAGATGCCGAAGACCTGCTCGAAATTGCGCACCGTCGGCTGGAAATCGGCGATGATCGGCGGCCAGTTGAATATGTCCTTGGCGTCCCGGAAAGCCACCGAGGTCCAGAAATAGATCGGGAAGAAGAACGCCCCGACGACCAGCCAGCCGGCAATGGTTCTGAGGGTACGGGCAAAACGGCTCTGATGCATGATTACCACCGTATCTTTGCAACGCGGATGAACAGATTGGCGAGCACCATGACGATCACCAGACTGGTAAGGCTGAGCGTTGCGCCGTAACCCCATTTCAGGAAGGAGAAGGTCTGCTGCCAGGCATAGAGGCTGAGCGTGTAGGTGGAGGTGCCCGGTCCGCCGGAGGTCATCACGAACACGTAGTCGAAGACACGAAACAGATCGATGCCGCGCAACAGCACCGCCACCGCGATCACCCGCGACATCATCGGCAATGTCAGGCGGCTGAACATCTGGAACGACGACGCCCCGTCGATCATCGCCGCCTCATAGGGTTCGCTTGGCAGCGAGCGCAGACCCGCCATGAAAATCAGCACCATGAACGGCGTCCACTGCCAGATTTCCGCGACGAGGACCCCGGCCAGCGCCAGCGAGGATGTCGCAAGGATCGGCGTCGATTTGTCGAGCAGGCCGAGCGTATCGAGAAGATAAGGAATGATGCCGAATTGCGGATCCTGCATCAGCAGGAACATCATGCCGGCAATGGCCGGCGGAATAACCAGCGTCATCGACAGAATGGCGCGCAGCGCCCCGAAACCCGGCAGCTCGGCATCGAGGAGTAGCGCAACTGCCATGCCGAGGACGATCTCGATGGTCAGCGCCACGACGAAATAGACGAAAGTCACGCCAAGCGCGCCCCAGAAGCGGGTGTCGTTCCAGAGCTGGATCCAATTATCGAAGCCGACAAAAGCGAGCGTGCGCTTGCGCGGCACGAATTCATGGAAGCTCAGCCAGACATTGTAGATCAGCGGATAGATGGTGAAGACGATCAACAGCGCGATCAGCGGCAACAGCCATGGCCATGGCGAATCCGAAATCGCGATGCGTTTTACCTGTGCAACAGACATGCTGTTCCTCCTCCTCGGGCCGTCGTGGAACACGCATGGCGCATCCCGCGTCCTCCCCTTATTTTTTAAAGTCCCACGGATATCCGTGTAACTGCGCCCACCTCTCCCAAGGGTGACGGTATTCCTATCGTGCAGCACTCACCCTTTTCGGAACCGAACGGCGCTGGCGCATCCAGCTGTCCAGCGCCTCGATCTCCGCAACCGTCATTCGCAGGCCCGACTTCGTGCGCCGCCAGACAATATCGGCGGCGGTGCGCGCATATTCCCGCTCCATCAGGAAATTCACTTCCGCCTCCGTCAGCGAGCCGCCAAAATCGCGGCCGAGGTCTTCCCTGCTCCCTGCTGTGCCGAGTATCTCCCTTGCCTCGAGACCATAATGGCGGACCAATCGGCGCGCTTCGCGAACCGACAGGAACGGGAAATCCGCACGAAGGGCGGAGATGAGATCGTCGGCCGTGCCAACGGGAAAGCCGCCACCCGGCAGGGCGCGTCTGGCGGTCCAGCCGCGATCCCTGTTCCAGTCGGGAAAGATCGCGGCAAGCCTGTCGAGCGCATCTTCCGCCAGGCAGCGAAACGTGGTGATCTTGCCGCCGAAAACCGAAAGCAGCGGCGCTTGCCTTTCCGGCCGGTCGAGCAGCAGCACATAGTCGCGCGTCGTCTCCTGCGCTTTGGCGGCGCCATTATCATAGAGGGCGCGCACGCCGGAATAGGTCCAGACCACATCCGCCGCTGTCAGCTGCCGCTTGAAATAGGAAGACGCCGCCGCCACGAGATAGTCGATTTCCTCCGCTGACGCTTCGACCTTGTCCGGCGCACCATGGTAATCCCGGTCGGTCGTGCCAATCAGCGTGAAATCCTCCTCATAGGGAATGGCGAAGAAGATGCGGCCGTCCGGATTCTGGAAGATATAGCAGCGGTCGTGATCGTAGAGCCTGCGCACGACGACATGCGAACCCTGCACGAGACGGACCCGCTCCGGCGCTCCGCTGCCCGTGATATCGCCGACGACCTTGTCCACCCATGGACCGGCGGCGTTGACGATGGCGCGGGCGCGCACGTCGCTGCCAGCACCGGTCTCGGCATCCTCAAGCCGCACGACCCAAAGCCCATTGTCGCGACGGGCGGAGACGCACCGCGTTCCAACCCGTATATCCGCGCCCAGCGACGCCGCATCGCGAACGTTGAGGACAACGAGGCGATTGTCCTGCACCCAGCAATCCGAATATTCGAAACCCACCGAGGACACGTCACGCAGCGGCGCACCGGCGGGATCGGTCTTCAGCCGAAGCGTCGCAGTCGCCGGCAAAAGCCTGCGTCCACCCAGATGGTCGTAGATGAACAGGCCGAGGCGCAGCAGCCATGCCGGACGCAGCCCCTTGCGATGCGGCAGCACGAACCGCAACGGCCAGATGATATGCGGCGCAATCGCCCACAGGCGCTCGCGTTCCGCCAGCGCGTGGCGCACCAGCCTGAACTCGTAGTGCTCCAGATAACGCAGGCCACCATGGATGAGCTTCGTCGAATTCGACGATGTCGCCGAACCGAGATCGGCCTGTTCGGCCAAAAGCACCTTCAACCCACGGCCGGCCGCATCGCGCGCGATCCCCGCGCCGTTGATGCCGCCGCCGATGATGGCGAGATCGTACACGGGTTCGGTCATGCCGCGTCCCTCCCGCCGCGCGCGCCGAGAATGCGATCCGCGACCTCCACAAAACCGTGGCCACCTTCCCGAACCGTCACATAGGCCGGTTCCGCCTCGATGCGGCCGCGGAACTGAAGCACGTTGGCGACCCCGCAGGCATGGGGAAAGAAGCCGAACATCGGCGCGTCGTTCGGGCTGTCGCCAACGAAGACCACGCGGTCACGATCCCGCTCGATGTCGAGATCAAGGATTTCGGCGGCGAAACGGCGGGCCATTGTCAGCTTGTCGTAAGCGCCGTACCAGCCATTGACGTGGATGGACGAAATCTTCGCGACCGCGCCCTCCTCCTCGAAAATCCGTTTGATCCGGTCGATATGAGCGACCGGCAAAGGCGGCACGTCCTCGCTGAAATCGATGGCGAGATCGGCTTCGCGATAAAGCTGGTCGGCCGAGACCGCCGCCCCCGACACCTCGGCCAGCACCCGGGCGCGAACCTTTTCAAGCTTTTCCCGATCCAGCGTGCGCTGACTGTCCTCGATGGCGAAGACGCGGCGCATGCGACGGGCATTCTCATTGTACGCAAAATAGAAGGCACCGTTTTCGCCGACAACACCGGCCACAGGCCAGAGGCGGGCGATCATGTCGCACCAGCCGGCCGGCCGGCCGGTGATCGGGGCCACCGCGATGCCTGCCTGCGTCAGCCGCTCCAGCGCCGCGTAAGCGCAGGCCGGAAGCCGCCCCTCATTGGTGAGCGTATCGTCGATATCGCAAAACAGCACCGTGACGTGGCGTGCAATTTCGATGGGCATATCCGCGATCGCCTGCATCTGATCAAGCCTCCCCGGACACGAAATCGGCGAGGATGCCCTCGTCGGCGGCAATATCGAGGAAGGAATAGCGATTGCGCATTTCACGGCAATGAAGAACCGACTCGCGGTAGAACTCCACCGGCAGGCCGAGATCGGCCGCCGTCATCGGCCCGCCCGCATCGCGAAGCAGCTGCTCCATTTCCGCAACCGGAAGCGCGAAAGCCTGCAATTCCTCGCGAAGGGTCGGCCACAATTCGGCGAATTTTTCGTTCATCGCGTCGGCGGCGCGCGCGTCGAACAGTTTCGGCTGAATTTCCGCAAGGCAATGCGCGGCGATATCGCCGCCCATGCGCCGCGCCATGTCGGCCGGATCGATGACGCTGGGCCGGATGACCGGCGGCGTTTCGCTGGCGAGGTAATGCGCCTGCAGCCGCGCCATGGTCAGCGTCGCAACTCCGACCTGTTGCCCGTGCAGCGTGCCGCGATGACGCTCGCCAGCGAAGCAGTCGATATAATGGGAAATCTGATGCTCGCCCATGGACCCGTGGTTCGACATGCCGGTGAAGGACACGCCGAGACCGCAAAAGGCGAGCACGCGGTGCAGATAGCCATTGGCCGCAACATCGCCGGCGGCAAGCCCTTTCGCGCGAGCGTTCAGCTCCGCCTCGTCCTTCTCCTGAAGAATATAGGGAACGGTCGAGTAGAGGCTGCCAAGCAGGCGGTGCGACATCCACCAGTCGATCTGAGCGACGGACCGCACCAGACAATCCGCAAAGCCGGATGCCGAAAGATAGGTGGGGGCGGCCGCCGTCACCCCCAGATCGACGAAGAAACCGGCCGGCGCATGGGACGGCAGCGAGACCTTCAAGCCGTTTTCGAGCGTGATCGAGGCCGTCGTCGAGGTGTAACCGTTCATCGACGCGGCCGTCGCAAAGACGGCGTAACGCCGGTCCGTCTTGCCGGTCACGAATTTGCAGAGATCGTTGATCGTGCCGGAGCCGACGGCGATCACCGCCCCGACATGTTTCAGCTTTTCGGTGAGGTCGGCGACGGCGGCCATGTCGGCATGGGGATGATCGAGGATCACCGTTTCGACCGGGCCGAGCGCCCTGAGCGCCCCGGCCACCCGCGACCCCATGGCATCCCAGGTATCGGGATCGGCAACGACGGTAAAGCGCTCACCGAGATCGAGACCCGCGACGAGACCGGCCTCCGCGCCGTCCAGCGTGTCTTCGATGACGATCTTTTCATAAGGAACGGTGGCGCGCTTGCCGGTCTCGGGATTGGTCCAGTTGCCGGCCACCAGATCGTCGATCAGCGCCGTCCAGCCACCCTGAGGCGCCTCCGTTCCCAATGCCGCCGTCATCGCTCTTTCCATCTCCCAAGCCCTCGCCTTCCATGTCTATTTTCAACAAGTGACAACATCGTCTGTCATTTGTCAATACACATGACAGGAGCAGTTGACAAATGACACCCGCATGCGCCAGATAGCGGCATGACACAGGAAAAAACTTCAGGAAGACCGGCCGGAGAGACCGGGGCCATGGTGCCCACGGAATTCGGCGACGCCATCATGTGGGCCGCCTGGCTCTATTATGCGGATCAGATGACCCAGAGCGAAATCGCCAAGCAGCTCGGCGTTTCGCGCGCGACAATCGTGAATTATCTGCAGGAAGCCCGGGAACGCGGCGTCGTCTCGGTCCATATCAGCCCGGCCGCCGGCAGCCGCACCACGATTGCCCGGGCACTGATGGAAAAATACGGTCTCGACGGTGCCTTCGTCATTCCGAGCGCTGACGAGCAAAACCTCGCCGACAGGCTGGGGGATGCCGGGGCGCGGGTTCTGGCCGATATGCTGGTGGACGGTGATACGATCGGCGTCGCATGGGGTCGCACGGTGCTGGCCGCCGCCGACCGCATTTCGCTCACCCGCCCGGTCAGCGACCTGACGGTGGTGCAGGTTTCGGGCAGTTCGACAGGCGAGCGCGATTTCTCGCCGGAATTCTGCACCTCACTCCTGTCGAACCGCATTCATGCGCGTTGCGTCAACCTGCTCGCACCCGCCTTCCTGACGACGCGGGAACTCAAGGCCCAGCTGCTTGCCGAGCCTATCCTCAAGAAACAGATGGAATTGGTGCATTCGACCAATCACGTGCTTTTCGGTGTCGGCGATATCGGACCGAAAAGCACCGTGCGTCTCTCCGGCATCGCCAGTAAAGAAGAGATGGAAGATTATGTGGCGCGTGGCGCGGTCGCCGTCATCATCGGCCGCTTCATCGGTGCGGATGGCCGCCCGCTCGGCGGCGATCATGACGAGCGCATGGTCGGCATCACGCTTGATGAGCTGCGTCGGGTGCGCAACCGTATCTGTCTGGCGGGAGGATCGGCCAAAATCGCCGCGATCAGGGCAACGCTGAACGCCGGTTACGCCACGCATTTCGTGACGGACATGGCAACGGCTGAAATCCTGTTGTCCGGCTGAGGCCGCGACGGGGCACCCGGATGGCGAGGGAGACGCCGCCCGGGGACAAAGGCTCGTAACATTGCGAATTCACCGGGCTGGAAGAAAGCGGAACCGGGGCATGGGGATGGAGGAGTGCTTATGCAGGACAGGGAACGCTATGTCGTCGGCATCGATTCATCGACCCAGTCGGTGAAAGCGATCGCCTGGACCATGGACGGCACGCCGCGCGCGGAAGGTCGCGCGCCACACGTCATCAGCACACCTCACCCTTTGAAAGCGGAACAGAATGCGGAGGATTGGTGGATTGCCGCCACCGACGCGCTGAAATCCCTCACCCGACAGGTCGCCGCCGACAGGATCGATGGTATCGCCATTTCCAACCAGCGCGAAACCATGGTCCTGCTCGATGCCGAAGGCACGCCTCTTGCGCCGGCAACCCTTTGGCTGGACCGCCGCGCCGCCGAAATGGTTCCCGTCCTTGCGCGAGAACTTGGCGGCGAGCGCATACACGCCATTTCGGGAAAGCCGGTCGATGTCATTCCCTGCATTTATCGTCTGCATCATCTGCGCGAGACCGATCCCGCCCTCCTCGACAAAGCCGCACAGATACTCAGCGTCCATGATTTCCTCGTACGGAAACTGACGGGGGAAGCAGCGGCAAGCTGGACGAGCGGCGATCCCTTCGGCATTTTCGATATAGAGAAAAAAGCCTGGTCACACGAAATTCTCGACCATCTCGGCATCCCGCCGACAAAACTGCCGCCCGCCCATCGCCCAGGCTCTCTCATCGGTCACGTGACGGCCGATGCCGCATCTTCGACAGGGTTGCGGATCGGCACGCCCGTCTATGCGGCAGGCGGTGACGGCCATTGCGCGGCTCTCGGCGTCGGCGCCATCAGTTCCGGCATCGCCTATCTCAATCTCGGCACCGCCGTCGTGGGCGGTCTTTGGTCGCCGACGGCTGAACTGAGCCGATATTGGCGCACGCTCACCTCGCCGAGCGGGGAGGGTTATCTTCTGGAGAATTGCCAGCGCGGGGGCGCCTATTTCATCAACTGGTTGCTCGAAACCTTCGCGGGCAGCCGCAGCAGCGCGGAACTTTTCGGAAAACTCGAAGCGGAGGCGCGCGGATTGCCGATCGGCTCGGGCGGTGTCACCGTTTCCACCTATCTTCTCGGCTGCATGGACCCCCACTGGGATATGACCGCGCGCGCCGCTTTCGTCGGTATGGGCCCCGAAACGCGCATGGGCCATCTCTACCGCGCCTCGATAGAGGCGATCACGCTGGAATTTGTCCGCTCACTCGAGCAGATGCGCGCGGCCGGTATTGAAGCAGATCGTATCTTTGTCATCGGCGGCGGGGCCGAAAGCGCGCTGTGGCGGCAAATCGTAGCGGATGCGAGCGGCCTGCCGGTAATCCGCAGCCTCTCCAACGAAGCCTCCGCCCTTGGCGCCGGCATCAGCGCGGCCGTCGGTCACGGCTGGTACGAAACTTTTGCAGCGGCAACCAACGCCATGACCCGCCTCGCCGAGCAGGTTGATCCGGATTTGCACATGCGTGACGATTGGCGCGCCCTTTCGGCACGTCAAAGCAGTCTTTATCCTGCCTTGCATGCCGTCATATGATTTCGCCTGCAGTTATAAAAACCGTTCGAAGTTGATCATAGATGCGAGGAAGATTTGTCATCATCGGTCCCCGCTCTATGCAACATCAACGCGTTCCAGTCGCTACTGAGTACCCTGTTCCGGTTTGCCTCTGAAGCCGCAAAAAACCAGGCTTTGCTACGAACTGAAGTTGCGCCCGAGGAGCCGGGACGGAGGCCTGAACGCATGGAGACTTGTAGGCTCTCCGCCCAAGTCAGCCGAGATCGACATTTTCCATTTCGCACTAGAAGCGGATTTAGATGCTAGCCTGATCCTGGAACTGGCGACACGCTACACACTGACCTCATATGATGCCAGCTATGTCGCGCTTGCGAAAACACAAGGGCCACCTTTGGCGGCCAGCGACCAAAAGATGGCGACTGCCGCCTTCAAGGAACGCCGTTTTGAAGCGTGGAGGAATGGAGCCTGACGCCATTCTGCCCTTAGATCGCCACGGGTCCTTATGCGCTCAAGTCGTCCAGTTCCGTCCAGAGGGGATAGTGATCCGAGCCTTTTGCCGTTTTGTCAGCCCAGCAGCGTTTTACCTTTCCTGCCTGTGACGCGGAAACGAAACAATGATCGATGCGGCCCCCTTGCGGATGGGTGCTGCCCTCACCTTCCGAATTTCCCCCGGCAACCCAGGCATCGGCAAGCCCGTCGCGATTGACCAGGCGGCCGTATTGGCCCGCGTGCGGTCCGATCATGCGGGCATATTCAGCGCTGTCGGCGGTGAAATTCATGTCGCCCATCACCACCATGTCGCGCGGCATCGGCGGCATGTCGCCCTCCGTCCAGCCGGCGGCGGGATCGGGATGGCCGCCGCACCATGCTCCTCCCTCCGCCGGCGCCCGCGCGAAAATATCGAGCATGGCCTCCACCTGCGGCAGGCGGGTCTCCGCGCAAAGATGGCTGAGATGGACGCTGTAGACGCGCAACGCCCCTTCGCCCACAGCGATAACCGTTTCCAGCATGCCCTGCTGGATCGAGTGCTGCGTCAGCGTGGCGAATTTCGGCAAGGGAAAATTGCGGCTGGAAAGGATCGGAAAGCGCGACAGGACCATGGTGCCGAACTGTCGGCGGCGGGAGACGAGGCGTCCCTCGCTGCTCCAAAAACTCGCATCCATGTCGGCATTGGCGCCATAGACCCAATAGCGGTCGCCAAGCGCGTCGGCGATGACCTGCGGCTCATCGACCATGCCGGAGCGCGCCCAATAACGGTCCACTTCCTGCAACGCGATGATATCGGCATCGCGGATTTCATCGGCGATGCGGGCAAGGTCGTAACGCCCGTCAGCGCCGAGCCCGTACTGGATATTGTAGGAAACAAGCTTCATGCCGCGATCCTCCCGCGTGCTTCGGCAAATAGATCGGGACGATCGAGATTGATGTAGTCCACGCCGGCTCCGGCGATTTCGAGATGCGTGGCCGGATCGTCGCCGCCGTAATAGACCATGACGTCCAGTCCCGCAGCACGGCAGGTGTCGACAAGACCCGGACGCATCATCTGCGCGGGCGTAATTTCCAGGATCGACGCATGATGCAGCGGCCCCGCCAGCGACGGCGATTTCGCCATGTCGAGCGTGATCATCTTGCGAAACTCGGGGGCAGCGGCATGAAGACCGTCGCGCATCTGCACGCTGAAGGAGAAATAAAATGTGTCACTTACCATGCCGAGATCGCGAACCAGTGCCGCAAGCTTGACCGGGTCACAAAGCTTCAGCTCGATATAGACGCCGCAACGGCCGCGCAGATGCTCCAGGTAGGCATCGAGGCGCGGCACGGGCTCGCCCGCGAATTCCACTCCGAACCAGGCCCCCGCATCGAGCCTGTCGATCTCCTGCGCGCAGGCGTGACCGATGGGGCCGATGCCGTTCGTCGTCCGCTCGAACGTCTCGTCATGCAGCACGTACAGCACGCCGTCGGCGCTTTCGCGAACATCGAGTTCGATGTAGTCCGCCCCCTGTTTCAGGGCCAGATCCGCCGCAGCAAAGGTGTTTTCCGGTGCAAAGACGTTTGCACCGCGGTGGGAAACGATCAGCGTCATTGGGCGACCTCCGCCGCATGGGAAGATTGGAACACGGACGGCACCGGCTCATGGATGGTCGTGGTGATGTCGGCGTGGAGGCCCGGAAGCCGGTTACCCTCGGCATCAAAGAACAGCGTGCGCTCCGCGTCAAAGGCCAGGCCCGCGGCTTCGCCGATCGCGAAGCGCGCCTTCTCACCGGCTTCCAGCGCGTGCAGACGGCCGAACGGGGTGTCCAGCGTGTAAAATATCTCACGGCCCATCGGCTCGATCAGCGATACTTTGCCGGTCATCGCCGCCTCCGCCGGTGCAATCATTGCGATGTCCTCGGGCCGCAGGCCAAAGGTGATATCGCCGCGGTAAGTCGCGGAAAGGTTCATCACCCGTTCGCCGACCAGCACCGTGTCGACACGCGCCTCGCCCTTGATCAGGTTGATCGGCGGCGAGCCGATGAAGCCGGCGACGAAGATGTCGCGCGGGCTGCGGTAGAGTTCGTCGGGCGTACCGGTCTGCGCGATGCAGCCGTTGTTCATGCAGATGATCCGGTCGGCCATGGTCGTCGCCTCGATCTGGTCGTGGGTGACGATCAGCGTGGTGATGCCGAGGCGAGCCTGGATCGCCTTGATTTCGGCGCGCATGGCGATGCGTAGCGTCGCATCGAGATTGGAGAGCGGCTCATCGAGCAAAAGGATGTTCGGTTCCTTCACCAGCGCGCGGGCCAGCGCCACGCGTTGCTGCTGGCCGCCGGAAAGCTGGCCGGGACGGCGCTCGAGCAACATGTCAACCTGCACGAGGGCCGCCGCCTCGCGCACCCGCCTGTCGGCTTCGTCCCTCGGGACATCCTTGAAGCGCAGCGGAAAGGCGATGTTCTGCTGCACCGTCAGATGCGGATAGAGCGCATAGGACTGGAAGACGATGCCGACATTGCGGTCGCGGGCGTCGACACGATTGACGGTGTGATCGTCGAAGAGGATCTGTCCCGAGGTCGGGGCATAGAGGCCCGCGAGCAGGAACAGCGTCGTCGATTTCCCGCACCCCGAAGGACCGAGGATGGCGACAAATTCGCCGTCGTTGATGGTGAGGTCCATCGGCCGAAGCACCTGGGTCTGGCCCCAGCTTTTGGTGACTTTGTCGAGTGTGATCTTTGCCATTCTTTTATCCCTTGATCCCGCCGAAGCTCATCTGGGTCAGGTATTTTTGCGTGAAGATATAGAGGACGAGCGCCGGCAGCACGTAGACGACGCCAACGGCGGCGACGAGGCTGTAGTCGACGCCCATGCTGTCCTCCGAAACGAAGAAGAGGTAGAGGCTCATCGTCAGGCTGGTCTTTTCGATCAGCAGGGTCTGCACAAAGACATATTCCTCCCAGCCGCGCAGGAAGGTGAAAGTCCCGACCGCGATCAGCCCGCCGACGACCTGCGGTAACACCACCATGCGGAAGGCCTGAAAACGCGAGGCGCCGTCCGTGATCGCGCTCATCTCGATGTCCCAGGGAACGGCGTCAAAGAAGCCCTTGAGCACGAAGATCGCGAAGGGCAGTTCGAGCGCGCACAGGACAAGGATGACGCCGGAGAGCGAGTTGAGAAGACCCATCCAGTACATCTGGATGAAGATGGCCACTGTCAGCGCCAGCGCCGGAAAGGCGTGCAGCAACAACAGCCCGCGCAGAAAACTTTCCCGCCCGGCGAAGGAAAAGCGCGACAGCGCATAGGCGGCGGGTGCGGCAACGACTGTCACGATCAGCGTCTGCGCACTGGCAAAGGCGAAGGAATTACCCATCGCCGACCAGACCGACGGCATGAGGCCGATGCGGCTCTGGCTGCCGCGTTCGGCCGCGACGCTGGCAGGGTCCCAGAGAAAGGCAAAATTGTCGACGGTCAGGTAGGGGCCTACTCCGGCAGAGAAGACGGCAACCGTTGCAAGCATCACCCCCCACCGCAGCCGCCTGGCTGTTTGCCCCTCGGGGGCAAAGAGGGCGATGGCGATCAGCGCAAGATAGCCGGCCGCAGCAACAGCAAACAGCCGCCAGAGGATGGCGGTTCCATCGCCGCCCTTGTCCGTCAGCGAGATCGCCAGCAGCCAGAGGTAAGGAAGGACGATCGGCAGGGAAATGACGGTGAGGAAACCGATGACGATGGCTAGAAAGCCGGTGCGGTTCCAGAGCGTCCGGCGGGCCAGGCGGCTCCAATCCGTGGTTTTTCGGTCCGGAGCCCCTGCGATGGTGGTCACGGTCATTTACAATACCTCGATCTTCGGGGCGGTGAAGCTCTGCTTCATGCCGGTCATGCGCCATTGCAGCAGCGTGACCGCAACGCCGATCACCATCAGGCCGAGCGCCAGCGCCGCGCCATAGGCATAGGCGCCGCTTTCGAAGGCGCGGCGATAGACGTAGAGCGCGTAGGTGGTGGAATCGTAGACCGGTCCGCCGCGGGTAATCAGCAGGATGTATTCGTAGGTCGTCATCAGCGAGAGCGCCTGGTAGATGGTGATGAAGCGCAGCGGCGGCAGCAGCGCCGGCAGCACCACATGGCGCAGCACCGACCATTCGCCAGCGCCGTCGATGCGGGCGGCGCTGAACAGATGCGACGGGATGGAACGGATCGTCGAGGTCATGATGACCATGGCGAAGGAGGCACCAACCATGCCGTTTGCGATGACGATCAGAAGCAGCGGCTGGTCGTTGCGCAGATTGAGCAGCGGAAAGCCGAGAGCGCCGCCGATCTGATTGATGAGGCCGTAGGAAGTCGGATCGGCGACCCAGATCCACAATACGCCGTAAAGCACCGCCGGGCTCATGCGCGGCAAAAGCCAGAGGCCGCGGAAGAAGGCGCCAAGCCGCTCCGGCACCGCCGTCGTCGTAACGGCAAGGATGGCCCCGAGGCCGATATTGAACAGGAACAGCGTGGCTGTCACGTAGATGAACGTCGTCATCAGCACCATCGGCAGGCGGCTGTCGCGGCCGAGCATGCGCATGACGTTGTCGAAGGTGAATTTCTCCACCTTCAGATTTGCGCCCATATTGGTGAAGGCGATGACGACATCGATCAGGATCGGCGCGATGAAGAACACCGACAATATGATGATCGCGGGCATCAGATAGAGGATCGGGCGGGCGGGCCGGTGGTGTCTTGGCGGTCGTGACATCATGGATGGGGTCCTGAATGCCGAAGGCAGGCGAAAGCTTGGCCCGCCTGCCTTCGCTGATCGTCAGTTGGAGAGCGCGTCGCGAATTTCCACGTCGCTGCCGAACTGGACTTCCAGCTCGTCGGCGATGAATTCGACGGCCTGGGCAGCACTCATGCGGCCGGTCTCGACGGCCTGGAGGCCGCTGAACAGCACCTTGTTATAGCTGCCGAACTTGGTGTGGTTGGGTACGAATTTGGCGTGCACCATCATCGGCGATGCAGCTTCGAGCGCCCAGTTCGCCTTGTAGTCCAGCATGGCAGTCTGGGCGTTACTGATGGCGGTGTGGTAAGAGGAAACGGCGTGCTTGGTGTTGAAATAGGGAAGCGAGGCGAGCGCCACCAGATCGGCAGCGATCGCGGCATTCGTTCCCTTCGGGTTGATCGCGTAGGCGATCGGGTGCGACAGGTTGGCGGGTTTTCCGCCCTTTTCGGCGGCCGGCGCCGGGATCCAGCCGATCTTGTTGAAATAACCCTTGCCGTCCGTCGGCCAGGTTGCGCCGAGCTTGTCGCCGACCTGCCAGGCAACAGCCCACACGCCCTGATGAAAGACGAAGGCCTTTTCCTGCTTGAAGGCGGTCTGGATCGCCTCCCAGCTCATCGCCGTGTTGTCGACGGGGGTGACGCCTTCCTTGGCGTTGCGCTCATACCAGGAGAGGGCCGCTTCCATTTCCTTCTTGGGGAAAAGCAGCTTGCCGGTTTTCTCGTCGGTAAACTTCACGCCATTCGACGCGAAGACCATCAGATAATCGATACCGACATTCGGGCGATGCAGCATCCCGTACTGGGCGGCACCCTTTTCAACCACTTCCTTGCTGAGTGCGGTGAAATCGTCGAGCGTGAACTCACCCGTCTCGACCTTGGCGGGAATGGCATCGATAAAGGCTTCGTCCTTGCCGATCTTGCGCAGCATATCCTTGTTGTAGAAGAACATGCGAATCTCGGCGTCCTGCGGGATCGCGTAGACCTTGCCATCGGTGCCCTTGACGGAATTCCACAGTACCGGCAGCACATCGCCGTAGACCCATGGCTTGGCGGCGATTTCCTCGTCCAGCGCCTTGGCATAGCCGTCGGTCGCAAACTGGCCGATCCATTCGTGCGGCAGCAGGTAGATATCCGGGCCCTGATTGACCGCAAAAGCCTTCAGCGTATCGAGAGCGTAGTCGTCCCAACCCTTCTGGCCGCTGTTGTTTACCTCGATCACGATCGTCTTGTCGATGCCGGCGGCCTTGTACTGGCTGTTTAGGATGGCGGCGGCGTCCTCGATGTTGGTGATTCGCGCAGGGCCATTGCGATCGGCAAGGGTCCACAACTTCAGCTTGATTTCTTCGGCATTTGCGGCCGATGAAAGAAGGGCGACGGCCGTCGCTGCAAGAGCCAGAGTTCGAAACATGATTACCTCACTTGGATTTGGTGGAATAGCGATTGTTGATTAATTAATTAAGTTGCTTACTTAACAATCGAATGACAATTTTGTTGTCGCGCGCGATTTTTTTGAGACATCGAAAATGCTGAATGAAAAAACTGATTTAATGGGACTGAGCGGCAGCCATCAGCGGCTCATCCACCTTCTGCGGCGCTCGGCGCCCGCGTCACGGGCAGAGTTGGCAGCCCTCTCCGGCCTCACCCCGGCGGCGGTCAGCATGCTGATCCACGAGCTGATGGTGCGCGGCATCGTTGTCGAGAGCGGGCGGCGGCAAGGTCATCGGGGACCGCCGCAAATCGATTTGCGGCTTTCACCGGATGCGGGCTATGCGCTCGGTATCCATGCCGACTACTATTCCGTCTATCTGACGCTCCTCGATTTCTGCGGCACGCTCCGCGGCGAACACCAGATCCGCAACAGCTTCGCAACCTTCGATAACGTTGCGGCGACGATTGCGGGAGGCGCGGAAGCGCTCCTGTCGCGAACCGGCATATCGGCCGCCGACCTGATCGGCGCCGGTTTTGCGCTGCCCATCCGCTTCCGCAGCACGGAGCCCGCCCTCGATCTGGCCGAGGACGTGGGCCGATGGGGCGGCATCGACATTGCGACCACCTTGTCGGATGCGTTGGGCTGCTCCGTGATCGTGGAAAATGACGCCAATGCCGCCGCCATCGGCGAGTTGACGGTCGGCAACCCGGAACATCACAAGAGCTTCTTCCACCTCTATCTCGGCAGCGGTATCGGCGGCGCGGTCGTTCTCAACGGCAATCTCTATCGCGGCGCCATCGGCAATGCCGGCGAGATCGGCGCGCTGCGCCCCCGCTCCATATGCCGGCCGTCATTCGACGACCTTGCCGCCTGGCTCAAGGCCGATGGCGTGGTCCTGCCACAGGGTCGCGATCCCGATGAATGGGAGACCGTGCTGGCCGCCGCACCGGAAAGCGTCGAACGGTGGCTGCAACGGGCCGGGCCGGAAGCCGCACGCCTCGCCTTCGCAGCCGGCGCCATTCTCGATCCGCCCGCTATCTACATCGGCGGCACGCTTCCCAAAAGTGTCCGCCGCGCCCTGATCGGATGGATGGATTTCTCGCGCCCAGCGCTTTTCGACGGCGCCACGCTTGGCCAGCCCCGCATTCTTCTGTCGGAAATCCCGGCCACGAACAGCGCCGCGCTCGGCGCGGCAGCGCTCGTCCTGCACCACATGACGTCGCCGCCCTAGGCCGGCGCCAAGCTACGACAATTTACGATCCTCTCTGGTCGTCAATCGAACCGACTTGGGTATCTCTAACGCTGCTGGTCGCGGGAAATTCGGTCGAGCGCCTCGGCGCACAAAATGTCGAACCGCCCTGCCTGTGCATCATCCAGCAACCGGGCGATTCCCTCCCTGCCACGCATGCTGGCGCCGGAATGGCTTCATCGCGATAGTATTGAACGACCTTCCATCCCTGACGCTCCGCGGATTGGCGCTCGTCCCAGGCAAACGCACAAAATCATAGCTGGCTTATTCACTCAGCTCTTTTTTGGCCGGACTCTGAGTTTCGTGCCAACTGGGCAGTTGCGAACTTCTTTCGAGCAACAGCCAATCGCAAGTGCGGTATCGTAGCCCTGTCCGCATCAGCGCCGGTTCGGGCAGGTTCCGGCTCTGCCTCGTTTTCGACGAGGCTGGCGTTCGCCTGCAAATGCAGGCCCATCACGGCCACGAGGAGAAAAAACCAGACGAAGCCTGCGCTAAGCAAGAATAGAGTTTCCAGAAAGCCGTAGAGCAACACATAAAGCCAGATACCGACGTAAAGCCGCGTCAACGGGCTGTTGCGCGTCACCTCATCCATTTTGCCGAGATAATGAAGCGGTAGCAGATAAATCCACACCATCACCAGCACCAGGCCCGGGATGCCACCCGCAAGCAGCAGATCGAAATATCCGTTGTGTGCCGCCGGCGCGGTCGTTGCCCAGCTGTTGCTATCGGTGATGCTCGACATCAAGGTGTCGCTGCGCCAGAACGCCTGATAACCGTAGCCAAGGATCGGGCGTTGGCGGATATAATCGATCGCGACGGCCCAAATATCGGTTCTTCCGGTGAAACTGGCATCGAGCCCCATCCTTGTCAGCATCTGCGAAAAGACCGGATCGATTGTGGTGCCGACGACCACAACGGTAAAGACCAACAAAAGCAGGGTCACCACCATATAGCGCCAGCCGGGCCAGCCGACGATGAACCAGCCCGTTGCGATGATGATCGGCACCAGCCCGAGTACGGTCTTGCCGCCTGATTTTATCAGAAAGAACATTGATAGCAGCAGCACCAGCAAACCACCGATGAACGACCAGCGCTTGCAGAGATAAATCGCAACGATGATCAACACCGCCATGACCGAGGCAGCCTCGTTCTTGTGCTGGAAGACCCCGCGCCAGTTACCCGCAAGAAGGGGCTCAAGCGCATCGCTCGCCTGGTGGATCGACCGTGACGGCAGGACGATGACGCCGAAATAGCACAGGAAAAGGATAATCATCGCGCAGCTGGCAAGCAGCGTGGCGAAATGCCGTTCCGTGCGCGGCAATTGCAAAAAGCAACCGGCAAGCACGCAGATGATGGCGCACATGACGAGCCGCCGCAGCGAAAACATCGGCGCCTCCCCCACGACAGAGGTGAAGATATACCAGCCGAAAATCGCCGCCATCAGCAGACGCGGCGTGAAGACGATGGAGAAAGACCGTTCCTTCACCATGAACACCATGAAACTGAAAAGCAGGATGATCGCGGTAAGCTGGTTCAGCAGGTTGGACCCCTCCGCCATGGCGGAGCCCAGATAGGTCGACGAGAGAGAAATATAGGGCGAGAAACCGACCGTAAAATAAAGGAACGTCACATAAAACAGTGTATTCCGCCAATTTCCACGCGTCTGTTCTTCGTGCGCTGCATCCATAAGGGGATCTTCTCTGCCATTTTTCCCATGTGTGCCCGATGCTTCATTCCGGTGACATCAATATCCCGAGAAAACCCTATTTTTTAGTTATCCCGAATGCACGGATGAATAGCAATTCCGTTATGAAGGAAAGAGGCCTAAGCGGAGAAACAGATGCTTTTCTGCAATCAAACAGTGTGCAGATTCTGGCTCGGGTTAGATTCTCTTGTCGTCCCGATAAACTCGATAAAGTGGTGCCTTTGCGACGAACTCCCAACTCGGCACTTGACGGGAAGATGCCAGTTCAGGCTTATGGGCCTCAACTAGAAGATGTCTTTGAATGAGGGTATCGTGAGGGGTTCTTTACAGACCTGACCGGGGACGTCGGGCCCGGCATTATCCCAACACTGTCAAAATCGACTAGGTTGCGACATATAGACGTCCGTAACCAGGGCGTTAGTCAATTACACATGAGATGGCTGCTTCTGGCAAGAATAATTCTGGTCATCTGGCTCTTCAGATTTTAGGTATTTTTTTGAACGTATACCTCATCAATCCTTGCAAGCATCGTAATCAGGAGAGTTCGGCAGCTTTTTCGAGTTGGCGCGACTCGCTGCCTCTGTCTGCATTTGAGGCGAAGGACGTGAACGGTTGAGTACTTCAGGAGCGGCAATGCAAAAGGTTTATTCCATCCAGTTTCTGAGGGCGCTCGCGGCGTTTTCGGTCCTGCTGTTTCATATAATCGGTGGCCCATTTACGATTGGGGCGGCGGGTGTGGATGTCTTTTTTGTCATCTCCGGCCTCATCATGGGTTCTTTCGCGACGGCGGCGGGACCGGGGGCGTTTTTATATCACAGGCTGGTCCGTATTGTGCCCTTATACTGGGCCGTGACCTTGGTGATGTGCGCCGGTGCGATGGCGGGCGTTTTTTCCACCTTTACCTTTACCCCCGAGCATTTATGGAAATCGCTGCTTTTTATTCCCTATGCAGGCGACAACGGTGAAGTAGCTCCCCTTTTGGTTGTGGGCTGGACCCTTAATATGGAAATGTTCTTCTATATTGTCTTCGCGCTTGGACTTGCCTGGCGCGCGCCGCTGGCCGTAACGGTCGGCATCCTGTCCGTCATGGCCCTAGCGGGACAGGTTTTACCCACACAATCCCCCTTCATACAAACCTGGACCTCGCCGCTCTTGCTGGAGTTCCTTGGCGGGCTTCTGCTGTCGCGCTTTATGTTCCAGGGCGGACAAGCGGGTATCGCCGCGCTTGTCATATCACTGACGGGTTTTGTTGCCGCGGCCATGATAAGCGAGCAATCTGGAATGCTGCGCCTGATAACATGGGGCGTACCTGCCTTTTTCCTTGTGGCCGGATGCGTGTGGCTCGAAAATGCCGGATTATGGCCGAGACGTCTGCTGAAACCACTCGAGATTATCGGGGACTCATCCTACGCCCTCTATCTTCTGCATGGCCTGGTGATCTCAATCATTCATAAGATATTGGCGCCCGGTATTCTCGCAGGAGCGGTCATCATCGTCGTTGCACTGGCCGTGTCGGTCTTGGCGCATTTCCTGTTCGAGAAACCGCTTATCAAGTTTTTCAGACGCAAGGGTAGCGCCGTGCCGCGCCAACGGGACCATGCCGTATCGATGCGCTGACGCCGGGATCGACCGCGAGGACAACACCAAGAAGCACAGGAACTCCGATCTTTTCTGAATAATCGGACGGCTTATCGGTGCCGGATGCGGACGATCACCATCCTGAATCAATCATCGGTAACCAACGCCATTCTTGAGTTTGATCAAGAAGGGTGGATGGAGCGCCGTACTACCGCGACCGGATTGTCGACATGTGCGAGGAACAGGTCAATTGACGCTCCTGCAAGGGACCTTTGAAAGATGGCATCGGCGCGCGGAGCTGGTTCTGCGACCCCACTGCACCGTGGCAAAAGAGTGCGGTGGAGAACGCCAACAAGCGCATCCGCCGGTTCATGCCAGGTGATACGTATCTCGCAGCCGTGTCGCAACGCAAGCTCGTCCAGCCTGCGCGCCATCTCAACGATCAGCCGAGAAAATGCCGCGACTACAGAACACTGGCCGAAGTGTTCCGGAGGGAGCCACCCCTGAAAGGGAAGTGTGTGCACCCTGTAATATCACGATGGTAGACCGCCAAGGACAAACATATTGTTTTGATCGTCGAAATGTACAGTTTGCGTGGCGTTGCTTGAACTGAAGTCGAGGATCAGGGGGGGCTGGGCAGCAATCTGGGTCGAGTTTTGCGCCTTATGCATACTCGCCGCGTAGTTTGGGAGGACCTGGCTGGGAATAGCCATCCCGGCCTCGGCACCGCTTAATAAAGTCAACATTATCTCATTCCCGGTCTCAAAGCTTCCGACCTCTTGCGATAGGCGCCCAGGATCAGATTCTCCTCAACCGACAGGCTCGGAAAGAGCTTTCGCCCTTCCGGCACCATGACTATTCCCTGATCGACGATTGCCGAGGTCGATTTGCCGAGCATCGGGAGGCCATCGAGGGTTACCTCTCCCGCCGTCGGTTTCAACAGGCCAGTTATCACGCTGAATAGCGTCGATTTACCGGCTCCATTGGAGCCGATCAATGACAGCGTTTCACCCGGCCGCAGGTCAAGGTTCACACCGAACAATACCGACATCGAGCCATAGCTCGCCTCCAGATCACGAATGCTAAGCATCTGCGTCGGGCTCCATCCCAAGGTAGATCTTCTGTACGGCCGGTGCAGCCATCGTTGCCTTCGGTTCGCCGTCAGCAATGATCTTGCCTTCACCGAGCACGACAATTCGAGAGACTGTCGAGGTGAGGATGTGCACCAGATGCTCGATCCAGATCACGGCAATACCCTGGCTGTTCACACGCTTGACGAGTTCCGCAATCTCTGCCGCCTCGTTATCGGTCAATCCGCCAGCAATCTCGTCGAGAAGCAGGAGCGTCGGGTTCGTCGCCAATGCCCGCGCCAGTTCCAGCCTCTTCCTGTCGAGCAGCGGCAACACCCCGGCGAGAAGATGGCCGCGACCATGAAAGCCGGTACGATCCAGAATATCCCGCGCCACGACTGTTGCAGCCTCATGATTGAGGTTCCCAGCGAAGCGCGCGCCGACAAGCAGGTTCTCGAACACGGACATGTTTGAAAAGGACTGCGGCACCTGAAAAGTACGCCCGATCCCGCTCCTTGCCCTTTCCGATGCCGCAAGCCGCGTGACGTCCTCGCCATTCACAAATATCTTTCCGGAATTGGGCACAAGCTGTCCGGCGATGACGCCAAACAAGGTCGTCTTGCCTGATCCATTGGGTCCGATGACACCCAATAACTCGCCCGGATGGACTTCCAGACTCAATTCCTTGAGAACCGGAAGCCCATTACCGTAGGATTTTGTGATGTTTTCAACGACGAGAGACCTGTTTTGCGAGTGCATAGTGCCCCCACGCATGGCGCTCATGCCCCGATCTTCATCTGAAATGGCCCGGTAACGGGAACCTGCGGTATGCCTTGGTTGGAGACGACGGCCAGGTTGAAATCACCATTTGGCTCCACGCGCCACTGGCCGCCAGCGATTGCCATCTTGGCCACGCTCTTGATCGGGCTATTGGCCCAGTCGAGTGTTCCGACAACCGTATCCAGCTTCATCTTCTTGATGGCATCGGCGACAGAATCCGGGTCCGTCGGATCGTCAGCCGTTCTGAGGGCGTTAACCCCCGCCTCCAGTAGCGCGTGAACGACCCCAATCGGCTGCGTCCAGCGTTTTCCGGTTTCCGCCTCATAGGCCTTGGCCAGTTCTCCGCAGGATTGTCCGGTAATCGAAGATTTGAAAGGATAATCCGGCGTCCACCAAACCTCGGTGGACATGCCGTTCGCCGCCGCGCCGAGAGACTGCACGCCCGCCGGGAAAAGAAGCGCTTTGGCGATGGTAACCACCTTCGGCTTGAAGCCCGCCTGCATGGCCCGGCGCCAGAAGACCACCCAATCCGGCGGATCGAACAGCCCCGTCATGATCTCGCAGCCCGCATCGCGGAAAGCCGCGATCTGGCGCGAGAAATCGTTCGAACCCGGCTCGAAGAGGCCCACATCGACCATTTCAAACCCCGCCTTCTTCAGGGCAGGCGGAAAGCCGATCTCGTTGCTGAAGAAGGTTTGTCCCGGCGGATCGTTGGTGAAGCAGGAACCGATCTTCTTGTTGGTGTCGAGCGACGACCACATTCCCACATATGTGGAGATTATGTCCTCGATGCCCCAAAAGAAATGATTGGCATATTTGAAGCCCGTTTCAGGTTTGCCCCCTTGAGGAAACAGCCAGCCCTGCCAGGGGTCCATCGTCGTAATCGAGGGAACGCCTGCGAGTTCGCACTGGGCACTAACGTTCTTGATGCCGAGAGCCCCCTGGGCGAGAACGATGTTCACCTCATCCGAATTGATGAGCTGCTGGGCCGCACTCGTCGATCTGTCGGGATTGGTCTGATCGTCGATGGCGATGATCTCGACGTCATATGTCTTGCCATTGTTGACAATACCGCCCTTCAGTGCCTGCCGCACCTGCTTCAGAAAAAACGGATCGGCCTCGGCAAAGGTCGCGAAAAGGCCCGTGACGGGGCTCACATAACCAATTTTCAGTTTAGCGCCTTGAGCCAAAGCTGGTGTTGGAAAAACGCTGGAGCTAGCCATTCCAGCTACTCCGGCGGCAGCAGAGCCCAAGAGTGTGCGCCGCGTAATCAGCGCGCGTTCCCGCATCATGGTTTTCATTTGTGTTCCCTTTATTTCTTATTCGGAACACGTTCCTTTTAATTGAGACGACGCGCCATCCCCAAAAATGTGGATGCGGCCACGCTTTGGAGAGTGTTCGTCTTTCCTGCTCTAGCTTGCGGAACCGGCACCCGCTTAAAACCACGACTGGGAAGCTGTACTCTTTGGTGGGTTTGGCATCCAGCATAGCCTCGGCAAGCAACTTCTTGCGCTTGACGTTCTCATTTTCCAAGGTCTTTTGAACACAAAAAGAGCTCCGAGTTTCCTCGGAGCCCTATGATAATCTCTAGATAGAATTTGGTTGCGGGGGCCTGAGTACACCGAGACTTGTTAATTCAAAGATATAGGCCGCCTTCAAATCTCCAGCCCCGTCACCGACAACAGTTCCTCAAGACGGAGAAGGCAGCGATTGATTACATCTCGGCGCGCCGTAAAGCTGCAAGCGGACTTTGTGGATTAAACTCCTCCTGTTCGTGCACCAGCCCTGCCTGCTCAATCAGCGAAGCGAGCTCTGCGATTGCGCTCTCCGTCATATCGCCACCGACGCGATTTGCACGCTTCGCTTTCGAACCGACTTGCCGAAGAAGATCTGTACTCATCATGTGCGGCTGCAAGCTTACTCCGATCGATGCAAGATGTTGCTCGATATAACGGAAGATGCGCACACCGCCCCCATCCATGTCTCCCCAATGGTAGGTCGGTGCGCAAGCCTGCCCCGTTAGCCTCACTATCGTCTCCAACACGGGCCGCGACGGGAACCCGCCTGAATAAATCACCAGTCCATTTTCGCTTTGCCCGATCTCGCGGACATACCGAACAAAGGAGGCAAAATTCTCGATGGTTAACAGGTATTCCGGCCTCTTATAAAGGTTTACGCGCCCGGCGCATTCGGCAGGCACGCCAACAAAAGGCATTTTCGGAAACGGCTGCTCATCCAGCGAGACCGCGCCACCAATAAGAACAGGTTGGGGAAGTCGTTTTATCCCGACGCTGGCGAGAAGCTCCTCCGCATCCAGCGCGGCTTGCACTTCGCTTAATGAAGAAAGCCGCGAGATTGCGGACGCAACCGAGGTGAGATTGCTTTCGAGCGCTTTACTATCGCCCGATACAAGTCTGGAAAAACTGCGAAAATCGACGTCACCTGCGGAGGGTTCGGCAAGGCGTGCAGATATTGCGTCGGCAAGACGCAGGACTTGATCAAGTGTTCTACTCTCCCCCGGTGCAATGTTCATATACGAACAGTTACGGCCCCAAGCGAGAGCGGCTTCATCGATCAGCAGCGCAGCCTTGGCTGGAAGGTCTTGTCGAGCGCGAAGTGCGGCCAAAGATGCCATCGCAAATTCCTGGGCTGGCCGCCGCTCAGTCTGTCGATAAAGCACCTCAGGATTTCGAAGTTTCACGCTCTTTATCGAGCGCTCCCATTTCGGACCGGTCCAAACAATCTCCAGTCCACCTTCCTTCTCAAGAAGAGCGAGAGCTTCTTCGAACGCATCACTCGCATTGACGGTCAAGCTATCCTGATCGATCGCGGCTATCCAACGGCTCGCATCCGGGTTCTTCTCGTATCCGTCGAGCAGGTAGTCGATCAAGGATGCCATATTGGAAAAACGGCGGCGGCTCATTCTGCAGCCTGGGCCTCCGCGCTCAGGCGCATAGCCAACTCTTCCTTTGTTATATATTGCGGATTGGCCGCGCGCATCTCCTGACGAACCCGATCTTTTATCTTGATGGATTCCGCCATAGAGACATCACCGCTACGAAATATATCGATGATGTAATTCAGATTTTCATAGACAACGGCACGCTTCTCGGTCGGCGCAGCGATGACGACCTGAAGTCCGATATCGCGATAGAAATTCAGTAGCGTTCGCTGGTTCGGCCCGTCCATCTTGCTGAACGCCTCGTCAAACACGGCAAGCCCCATGCCGATCCCGGTATTATCCTCTGACTGCCGCGCGCCGTGATAGGTGACGGAAAGTGCTGCGCCTATCACCACATAGAACGGCACCTGTCGTTCAGCTCCGCTTGCGACCCCGCGTCGCCGGTCGAAACTCGTTGTGCGATCGGCTGCAGAATCATATATTTTCAGATCGTAGGTGAAATAGTTCTGATACTCCTCAAACACCGTAAAATCGAAGGTGTCGTCCGCCAGCAATTGCTCGACCTGCCTTATGGCCCTGCCATGTCGCTCATCTCGAGGCGGCACCTGCCCAAACAATGCATCAAGCACGCTGTCGTCGGTTTCGCTATCACGCACGAGACGATAAATATCCTCGAATTCCTGCTTGATCGAAGCCTTGAGGCTGTAGGTTTCGTTATTGAATGGACGCGACCGGAGCGCTTTCGCAAGCCTCTCCATCTCGACGTCCATTTGCCCGAACCGGCTGTTCAGCTCATGAATGAACGTGGTCTTGAATAGCAGGGTGACGCGGCTTGCCGCTTCATCGGCTTGCTCCCGGTAGCGGATAAGCTCGTTGCCTTGAAGCGTTGCAATGCCTTCCAGAACCCAGGGTTTGACCGTTTCGACAATCAAGGCCTGAGCGTAGCCCTCCAGCGGGTCTGGAAACGCCATGGCATAACGCCCCAATGCGTTTCTGATACTCCCCCGCAGTTCCTGATATTCTTCCTTGGCCTGACTGGCGCGGTTCGCCATATCTTCCGCAATTTTCCGGGGCGAACGTGAAGCGTACTCACCATAGCGCTTCCGCACAGTCTGAAAGTGCAATACCGAACGAATTTCGTTTTTGAATTGGCGACGGCGGTGAGACAGACAAAGCCATGAACCGGGGTGCTCATCGGAACCTTTCAACTTTTGCGCAATCTGCTGAAGTTCTGATGTCACAGACGCTCGTGTGGTGATCAGTCCGTCACGATCGTCCTTCAGGCTCTTGATCGTGCGCAATGCACGCTGTTCGGCCTCAATAAGCTGCGGATCGACCTGCGCGCTGATCCTTCCAAGACGCTGGCGGGCCTCGGCGCGCCTTTCGGCAAGGTCACTATAGGTGGATGTGATGGCCTCCAGCCTGTCCTTTTCATCAACCGGCTCAGCACATTGTTCGAGCCGACGCAGAACATCGTCAAAAAAGCGCTCTTTGTCATAATGGACTTGCCACAGGCTGGTGTACTCACGAATCCGCTGTTGCAGCGTTTCAATCATGAGTGGCGCAGCAGCGCGCCCAATCTTCACGCCCTGGGCACGCCGCACCTCCGTGACGAGGCCATCATAGTAGGCCCCATCAGCCATGACGGCCCGACCTCCAGAAAGAAGTTCGTCCTGGTTCGAGGCGAGACGAACGTTTCCAACCCTGAAAACCACGAATGCCATCACCAAAGAATCGTCACTATGGATGATCGAAGCCAGTGTTCCGGCTTCGGGCGTGTTTGAACGGGATTGGAGTTTGCGGGTATTTGCGACCCGGCAACCCGGATAGTCACCTCTTCCGCGCCTGAGAATCTCGGTTGCCCGATAAGCGTGGTCAGGATCGACGATCACCGTTTCCCGGTCTCGGCCCAGCAGTGCCTCCGCAGCATTACGCCAGTTTTCATCGAGAACCTCCGCGACCTCACAGAGCGTTCGAGGCCGCATCCCTTCACGGCGGAGGGCATCCATGAATCTCACTGTTGCTGAATCAAGGAGCACCTGTCCCCGCCGTGCAGCATCGAGTTGTTCGCTGTCCCGTTTTATGTCGCCGTCGACTATACGTTTCTGATAGATCGCTTCGTCGCGCTGCTGTGTGACTTTGTCCATGCGCGAGCGGGCTGCTTTTGCCACAGCCTCAAGCATCGTTTCCATGGCGGCAGGGTCACGGGGCCACTCGGGTGGCGTCACGCCCCGACTGGCTTCCTCAACCTGATCCAACGCACTGATCAACTCGCCGGGATTGATGATTGCCAGCCGGTCACGCAGCGTAAGTAGCTGTACGGCTCTCGCAGCAAAGAAATGCCTTCGATTAAGCCTATCCACAACGGTTGCGCTCTCTCGGTCAAGCTCTTTGATATATCTCTCGACCTCGTTTCTCTGGGCTTGCGCGCCGCTCGCTGCCAGTTGATCCTGTATTGCCTTCTGCGTCTGCTCTTCCCGCTCGATCTCCTCGTCGACACGGTTAAGTTCGGCCTCCGCCTCACGCAATTTATCCTGCTTCAGCCTTTTATCCGCAAGGTTGCCGAAAAGAGCGCCTAGTGCTTCCCGGAGCAAGGCCGTCTTCTCGACGGCGCGGCAGGCCGCTTCTTCGTTCACAAGCTTTATGAATTCCTCGATCTGAAGACTGATTGCCTGCAGAACCTCCAGACGCTCCTCAAGATTACCGATGGTCTTTTTGATTTCCTGATAACGCTTAATAGAATCCCGCAACTCCCCTATCTTGATCGGGTTTGGTTCGAGAAGATGTTTCTTGACGAACTGCTCGACTGACGGCATGTCCGTAAAAGAAAGTGCCGCAATGAACGTGCGGATAAACCGCTCCGGATCACCGCGCAGCTTGTTCGTAAAGAGTACACGCATGTATTCGCGAATAAATGTCCTTGCGTCATCGTGTGTATGAAGCTGGCCATCAGCCGCATTGCACGCCTGTTCCAGTCGCCGCTTCATCGCGCGCCATTCCGTCGGTCGCCGCACTCCGTCGTTCTCATCGATCAGCATTCCGGAATCCAGGCGAACGCCGTCCGCAACGAAACGGCCTACGATATCCGCCGCCTGCCCACGCATTGCTTCAATCGCCAATCCAAGCGTGACCGGTCGCCGTTGCCCAGCCGTGTCCTCAAAAACCAGCGCAATATAGCTCCGCGCATCTTGCCGAAGAAACGTATCGTCGTTGAGTTGCGCGAGGCAATATCCGGTGAGGGTGCGTTCCGACCGTTGGCCGCCCTCGCCGGCAGATCGATTGAACTTGTAGAGCCGTGGCGAACCACCGGCCATAACCGCCTGGATCAGGTCGATGATTGTTGATTTGCCTGCCGCGTTCCTTCCAAGAATCGCGGCATCACCAGCCAGATCAAGATCGGCGCACACCATAAGATGCCAATTGATGAGGACAATCCGCCTGAGTTCTATCACGATACGACCTCCACGGTTATCTGCTCCTTCGCCTCAGGAGGAGCAGCGACAACGCCCGACAGAAGTGCTTCCAGCGACGCCACAAAATCGTCTCCCGCGACTGTGGCGACAAGTGCACGAATATCGAGATCCATGTCCTGCATTTCCGGATCGAGTGCGCCCAATCGGACCAGTGCGCGTTTCTCCAGCATTTCGAGCACCTCACGGAAAGCGTTTGGAGACAGACTCGCCCGACGTGCACCAGCGACAATTTCCTGATAAGCCGCATAGGCTTCGTTCAAGCTCGTCCGTACTGTGCCTCTATCTTCGATCTCCCCGAGCTGCAGTGCTTCCTCCCAGAGACGGCGCAATATCAGCAGCACCACGGTTTCGTCGGCCCGCATTCGCGGCAGAGATATCCGCTCCGGATCCGGCAATATTCCTGCCCATCCTTCGGTTTCACGATGCACCAGACGATATCCGGCGACGTCGAAGTAATCCTCTATCAACGCCTTCAATTTCGGACGAAATAACGTCTCCAGAAGCGTGGCAGAGCCGCGATCCTCTACGTGCACGAACTGATCGCGCATCAAATGTGCTATCAGTTGCGTAACCCGTTGGGAGTCCCGTGCATTGGTCTCTTCCAGCAAGGCGAACTCATGAAGCATGACCTATCTCCAATGCAATGCCGCCGTCGAGGCGTTTGACGATAAATCCCGGGGAGTCCAGCCAATCATTGGAGATGTCCCGCGTGTTGTCACGAATGAACTCAAAGCGGTTCCGCATCGCGATCGATAGTGCAGAACTGTCATCCGTGCCGAGGCCGCTGGCTACAAGCAGCCGCAAAGCTTCGAACACAAGAAAATCGTCCGCGGTCTCGATGGTCAGGGATGCACCATGCACCTCTCCATACGGCGGCACCTGTCGCTCCAGAAACCGGCTAACCTTTGCCGGTGAGATGATCAGACGCTCAAGATATTCCTTTTCCAACAGCCGGCGGTATTCCGCGATTGGATCTGGCGGAGCTATTGAAATATCGCCCTCCGACAGGCTGGGGCGTGCGCCGCGCGGCTTCGCTAGCAGATCTGGCGCAACAACAGGTGTCCGTTGCTCAAGCGACCCTCGAACTTCCACTTCACTGCCGGGATACGACATCACCTCATCCAGCTTCTGGATAAGACGCTCGCTACGCTGAAGAAAACTGGTGCGCCTGCCAGCATATCGAACCACGTTGCGCAGCCTCGTCTCAAGCCGCGTGCGGTGCTGCTGAATGGCCTCGAAAGCTTCCTCAATTCGTTCAAACACGTGACGAATACTTGA
Organism: Agrobacterium tumefaciens; assembly: GCA_017744915.1. Taxonomy (GTDB): domain Bacteria; phylum Pseudomonadota; class Alphaproteobacteria; order Rhizobiales; family Rhizobiaceae; genus Agrobacterium; species Agrobacterium tumefaciens_I. The sequence goes on along the minus strand of JAGIAH010000002.1, from coordinate 56,769 downwards.
TATGTCTTCGTAGACCAGATCGCGCGCTGCCGCCGCGTTCGGCGCCAGCCTTGCTTCAAGATAGGCGTCAGCGATGGCATCCGTATCGATGCCGGAATCTTCAAGCCTTTCCAAGGCGGTTAAGATCGCACGGCGATGGCGATAAGGGTGAGCATTGGTCGTAATTGCGGTATAGTCTCGCAGAAGCACCTGCTCGACAAATTCCTCGAAATAATATCGCAGGCGATCGGCGAGCGTATCGGAGGAAAGAACCTGACGGTCGATATCCCTAAGTGCCGAAAGCACGCTGCGAAGATATCGTCCGAAAGCCGCCGCATCACGCGCCGCCTTGTTCAAGCCCAGTGCATTTTCCGCGGGCTTCTCCCCAACCGCGCGTATGGCGTTGCGGACCTCGATGACGAGACCGCCGAGTTGCTCCACAACACCTTCCTTAAGCGAGCATAGGAACTCTGCCAGGCGCATTGAACCCGACGGCATTTCCACGGTCGTTTTTAGTCCGTAACTGGCCTCATCCAGCCAACCGGTCTGGAGCATTCGATTATAAATATGACGACTGCGACTGATGGCAATTCCTGTTGCTTCGTCGTTCACACCTTCGACTCGACGTCGTCGTACTCGCCGGCCCGTTCGCACGACGAGGCGATCGAGATCAACAGCAACTTCTTCCTCCGCCCACAGGCCGGGCTCTCGACCGAGGCAATCGTAGATTACATTCACGACCTCGGCTTGACTGGGAAAAAGTAAATCCGATCGGTAAAGGTTCCTATAGACCGAGAGTACTACCCGTTCATAAAGCACACGATTGGCACCCGCGAACAGTGTAAATATCTCCGGCTCAAGCTGCCCAAACAGCCGTGTGGTAGATTTTTCAACTGAAGATGTAGAACCGCTTTCTGCCAAGACGTCCCCCTGTCCCTGGGAAATTTCGGCAAAAAAAAGAATCCGTCAAGGGTAGATCGTCACGAAATCAATCATAAATAGAACTCGTTAAAGTTGCCGACAAATAAACTCCAATGGGTCTGGCTGTCCGAAAATTTTGATTCCAAGCGTTGGCTCCAGTGAACCACACATGAGTACGGCCTCGTCGGGTGTCGAAAAATAGAGAATTCGAGAAACAATCCAGCTACATGCACGATCAGCGCGAGGATAATCCCGCGCTGATCGAACTTACATCACTCACTCGGCAGGCTTTTGATCGCATCGAACACGCGAGCCGTATAGGTCAGCGCAGCGCCGGCATTAAGCGAGATAGCCACGCCGAGGGCCTCGGCGATCTCTTCTTCGCTGGCACCCAGTTCGATGGCCTTCCTGGCATGAACGGCGATGCATCCGTCGCAGCGGGTCGTGACCGCAACGGCCAGAGCAATGATCTCGTGCATCTTCGGCTCAATCTTGCCGGTCTTGTTGCCGCTGGCTTCCATGATGTTCAACCCGCGAAGAACATCGGGGCTAAGCTTTGCGAAATCGCCGACGCGACCGATCAGGGCGTCGCGGTATGAATTCCAGTCCTGCATGTTGCTCATGAAAACCTCCTACTGGCGGCCGGCGGTGACGCCGCCATCGACCGGAAGGATCGTGCCTGTAATCCACGAAGCCTGTTCGGAGGCCAGGAAAAGGATTGCTTCGGCGACATCGCGCGGCTGGCCATTACGACCGAGCGGATGAAAGGCATTGAAGGTCGGCAGAACCTGTTTGACCTGATCGTCCGACAGGAAGGTGTTGTAGACCGGCGTTTCGACAACGGCCGGAGCGACGGCATTGATGCGGATATTATAGGGCGCAAGCTCTATGGCGAGGTTGCGAACCATGGCATGGACGCCGGCATTGGCCGCGGAATAGGCGGCCGACGGCGTTGCGCCAATCGCCTGGATCGCCCATAGGGAGCCGGTCTGGACGATCGCGCCGCCCTTTTCCTTCATCGCCTTCGCAGCGGCCTGTGCCGTGAAGAACTTGCCCTTCAGGATCGTGTCCAGATACCAATCGTAATCCGCCTCGGTCAGGTCGAGGAACGGTTTCGGATTGAAGACGCCCGCATTGTTCACCAGCACGTCGAGCTTGCCGAACCTCGAAACCGCAACATCAACGAGCACGGTACCGGTTTCCGGCTTTGCAATGTCGCCTGCGGACACCACGACATTCTGCCCGCTCGGATCGATCTCCTTCGCAGCAGCTTCCAGTTTTGCCAGATCGCGGCCATTAATGGCGACCTTTGCGCCCTCCACCAGGAATCGGGCCGCAGCTTCCTTGCCAATGCCAGAGCCGCCACCGGTGATGGCAATAACCTTGTTTTCAAAACGCATTCTCTGTCTCCTTTTTGTCTATCTAACGTTAGATAGACAACCTACTTATGGATTGCGTTTCGCGGATGCAAGCCCTATCTAACATTAGATAGAGAGGATTTTTGAAAATGACCGATACGACAGCCGCTATTCTGGATGCTGCAGAACGACGAATTCGAAGCGGCGGCTACAGCGGTTTCAGCTTCAGGGACGTGGCTGCGGATGTCGGCGTGAAAGCGTCTTCCGTCCATTACCATTTTCCGGCGAAGGAGAAGCTCGCCGCGGCTGTGGCCAAACGTTACACGGACCGTTTCATGGCTGCCGTGGACGCCGAGATCAACCGGGGAACGGGTGCCATAGAAGCCTGGAAAAGGACCTTTTTCACCGCTTTGCGGCGTGACGGGCGCATGTGTCTGTGCGGCACGCTGGCGGCGACCGCACACGACCTGCCGGAAGAGGTGCGCATGGAAGTGAAACGTTTCTTCCTGCTGGGCATCGAAAAACTGGAGGCCGCCGGCCTCGGCAGGGACAAGGCGTTTCATGCGCTTGCGACGCTGGAAGGCGCGATGCTGATCGCAAACGTTCTGGAGAACCCGTCAATATTCGAGAATGGCAGCGCTGCCCTCGTATGAGAGCATGGCCGCCTAGGGAGAAAAGTCCGCTATGCAGAAGAAAGCGCCGGTCTATCTCAATGCGCTGCGCGCCTTCGAGGCCAGCGCCCGGCACGGCAGTTTTTCCGCGGCGGCAGAGGAACTCAACGTCACCGCGGCGGCGGTCGGCCAACTTGTACGCGGACTGGAAGAGTGGCTCGGCATGCCGCTCTTCCATCGCAGCACCTCGGGCAAAACCCGGTTGAAGCTGACGGAGCCGGCGGAAAATGCGCTTCCGGATATTCGCGCCGGTCTCGACAAGCTTGGTATCGGGCTGCAGCGCCTGCACGAATCGACGACGAGCGGCATCCTCAATGTTACCGTCAGTCCCGCCTTTGCGGCCAAATGGCTGATGCCTCGGATCGACCGTTTTCAGGCTAGATGCCCGGACACGGATATCAGGATCGAGACGAGCCTGAAACTCGCCGATTTCAAGGCGCAGGGCCTCGATATCGGCGTGCGCTACGGCGACGGGACATGGCCGGAGCTTATCGCCGAGAAACTGATGGACGAGGATGTTTTTCCCGTCTGCTCGCCCGGTTTTCACACCGCACATCATCTGGCGTCACCACAGGACCTCCAAAACGCGCCTCTCATTCATGATCTGTCCGTTGACCCTTCGGTGGGTTTCATTGGCTGGCCGGCCTGGCTGGAGGCTGCGGACGTCGCCGGGCCACCGCCACAACGGGGCATGAGGATCAACAACTCGGCCGCTGTGCTGCAAGCCGCGATAGAGGGACGAGGTATAGCCCTGGCACGCAGCATTCTCGCCCATGACGATTTGGCCGCCGGCCGGCTCAAAAGGCTTTTTCCCGATGTTCGGGTGGCCTCGAAACTGGCCTATTATGTTGTCTACCGAACCGAATATGCCGCGCTGCCTAAACTGAAAGCCTTCCGCGACTGGTTATTCGATGAAGCGCAGGCCCGCTTCCTATCGTGAGATAGTTTTTCTTTCCCGCGACGAAGAAAGTCTCATTTGTCCAAGCGGCGACTTCCGTTGAAGTTTGCGCATGCAAACTGCTGACGGCCGATGGCCGTGCGCGAACCGAAAGGGAAATCATGGCCTACCTCGAAATTACGCTTCAAATCAAGGAAAGCGACCGCGCCGCTGCGGCGAACATCTATCAGAAATACAAGCAATCATTCCTGTCCGAGATCGCCGGAGCCACATCCAAGGAGTTGTTGATCCGTCCGGATGACGTTCAGGTCCTGCACGGCTTCGACACGAGCGACCATGCGAAAGCCTATCTCGAAAGCGCAATGTTCAACGACGATGTCGTGACCGGATTGAAGCCTCTGCTTGTGGCGGCACCTGAAATCCGCATCTACGAGGTTGTCTGAGGGCCGGCGGAGTGCTGACCTCAGGTTTTAGCAATCAGATGATCCCTATCGGCACCAGACGCATACTCATTGTCGGCGGCGGACTTTCCGGCCTGGTGACGGCCTACAGGCTGCATCAGGCGGGCCTGCCCGTTTGCCTGATAGAAGCCCGCAGCCGTCTCGGCGGCCGCATCCTGTCGGCGGGCGAGGACAACCGCCCGTCGAATGATGGCCTCGATCTTGGACCGTCCTGGTTCTGGCCGGATATGACGCCGGAGATTTTGCCTCTTGTCGATGAACTAGGGCTGACATTCATTCCGCAACACACCGATGGCTTGATGCTTTTCCAGCGCTCGCAAGGCGGAATGCCGGAGCGCTATCCTTCATTTCGCCATCAACCTTCATCGATGCGGCTGGCGGGCGGCACCGGCGCCATGGTCTCGGCGTTGGCCGCTCGTCTCCCGCAGGATTGCCTGCACCTCGAATCGAGGGTTACCAATATCGCCCGCACGCAGGCCAGCCTTACCGTGACAGTTTCGACGGCATCAGGTGTCGAAACAATCGAAGCCACGCATGTCGTCTTCGCACTGCCGCCACGTCTCCTTGAGGCCACGGTGGAATTCTCGCCACCACCCCGGAACGCGACACTCGCCCTGTGGCGAGCCACACCGACCTGGATGGCCCCGCATGCGAAGTTTTTCGCCGTTTACGAGCGGCCGTTCTGGCGCGAAGCCGGCTTGTCAGGTGCTGCGCAAAGCATGGCCGGACCGTTGGTTGAAATCCACGATGCGACGACGGCCTCCGGCAAGGCTGCGCTTTTCGGATTTGTCGGCATTGCCGCCCGGAGCCGGATGCAACTCAATGAAAAGGCCCTGCTTTCCGCCTCCATCGCCCAACTCGGCCAGATATTCGGTGCGGAAGCACTCCATCCTGTTGCCACGCTTTACAAGGACTGGGCCATCGACACCCTGACCGCGACGGAGCTTGACCTGACGGCCGCAGGACATCCCGCGGGCGGCCAACATGACTGGGTCGATGTGGACTGGAGCCGATGGATTACCCTCTCCGGCAGTGAAACCTCAGCCAATTCGCCCGGCTATCTGGCGGGAGCCATTGAAGCAGGCGAGCGGGCCGCAGCAGACCTTATTCGCGGTAATTCAGATGTCATTGAACCTGCCTCACCGAAAGGGCAATAGCGCATGAAATCCACCTACAAGGCCGTGCAGATATCCAGCCCCGGAAAGTTGGAGATTGTCGAGCGGCCGACGCCCTCACCGCCGGCCGGCGAAGTGTTGATCGCCGTGGAAGCCTGCGGCATCTGCGGTGCCGATGCCGGCGACATCGATCGCGCCGATCCGGCACTTCAGCCGCCCCGGGTGCCGGGGCATGAGGTCGTCGGAAGGATCGTCGCTCTCGGCGCCGATACGCCGGCGATCTGGAAAATCGGCCAGCGCGTGGGTGTCGGCCGTCTCGGCGGCCATTGCAACGAGTGCGACCAATGCCGGCGCGGCCGCTTCAATCTCTGCCGCAACCAGCCCGTATTGGGATCGTCAAGGGACGGCGGCTATGCGGAAATGATGACGGCCAGAGCAACCGGGCTTGTATCGATCCCCGACGATCTTTCTTCGGAGGAAGCGGCCCCCATCCTTTGCGCCGGCATCGCCACCTTCAATGCGCTCAAGAAAAGCGGCGCGGAAGCAGGCGATACGGTGGTCGTCCTCGGCATTGGCGGCCTCGGTCATATGGCGTTGCAATATGCCCGGAAGATGGGATTTCGTGTCATCGCCATTGGCCGCGGTGCGGATATAGCCGAGGTCGCGCTCAGCCTTGGTGCCCACCGATACATCGATACAAATGCCGAAAGCGCGGTCGACATCCTCCGTGGGATGGGCGGCGCGAAGGCAATCCTGACAACGATCGGCAATGTTACAGCGGTCACCGATCTCATGCTCTCGGTGGCTCCCGGCGGACGCCTTGTCGTGCTCGGTATCGGCAAGGACCCCCTTCCCGTTTCCACGGGCTTCCTCGTCGGCGGCGAGCGTGCGGTGATCGGCTCGATCACGGGTTCTCCCTTCGAAAACGAAAAGACGCTGGATTTCAGTATGCTGACCGGAATTCGGCCGATGATCGAAACCATGCCGCTGGAGCGCGCTTCCGAGGCGGTGGAACGCATGAGATCCGGCGATGTCCAGTTCCGGATGGTGCTGACCATGGGAGATCGGGCCGATGCTGATCAATGAAGACCTGAGCGTCCCCGTCGTCGTCCATGCATCCAGGCTGGACTGGATTCCGAGCCCGGCAGCCGGCGTTGATCGGCGTATGTTGTATCGCGTCGGAGCGGAAGTGGCGCGAGCAACGTCGATTGTGCGTTATGCGCCGGGCAGCGCCTTTCCGCGCCATGTCCACGCCGGCGGTGAGGAAATATTGGTTCTCGAAGGCGTATTTCAGGATGAGCACGGCGACTACCCTGCCGGCACCTATTTCCGCAACCCGCCGGGCACGTCCCATGTGCCGGCATCCGTCAACGGCTGCACGATTTTCGTTCGCCTCTGGCAATTTCGTGAGGGCGATGACGTGCAGATCGTCAAACGGGTGGGAGACGGCGTTCAAAACGCGGCGCGCAGCGGAGGCGTATCCTCTCAGATTCTGTTCGATGATGGACATGAGCGCGTCTGCATCGAACAATGGCGTCGGAACACACAGGTCCGCGTCGAAAACCCTTCCGGGCTGGAATTCCTCGTCATTTCGGGGAGCATGATCCGAGAAGGCGAAGTCATGTCCTGCGAATGCTGGGGGCGATTACCGGCCGGAGCGGATATGGACGTCACCACCGGCGCCGATGGCGTGCGGATATGGCTGAAGCAAGGCCCTCTCCTGCATCCTGACGTGTTGCGCATGCCGGAGCAGGCGCATCGACTGCCGCCACATATGAATATCTCGATCTGAAGGAATATGACGAATGAATATCGTCAAACCGACACCCTGCGAGGACGCGGGCTCATCGGAATACAAGACCACTGCGTCAAGAAACATCTGGATATTGACGGCGGCGCAGTCCCTTGGCGGAGCCAACTCTCCCATCGTCATTTCGCTGGGAGGGCTGGTCGGTCAGCAACTGGCCTCAAACCCGGCTGCCGCTACCCTGCCGGTCAGTCTGCTCAATCTCGGGCTTGCCGCCGGAACGCTTCCGGCGGCGGCCATGATGCTCCGGTTTGGCCGCAGGGCGGGTTATCTCCTCGGCGCAATCCTTGGCGTCGCGGCCGGCCTGGTGGCGACGGCCGGCGTCGTCCAGTCCAGTTTTGTGCTCTTTTGCATCGGCACCTTCCTCGCCGGCTTTTATAGTTCCTACGTGCAGAGCTACCGCTTCGCGGCCACGGACGGCCTCACAGGCGCCGATCGTGACAAGGCGATCTCCCGTGTGATGATCGGTGGCCTGATCGCGGCCGTGATCGGGCCGCAACTGGTGATCTGGACGCGCGAAGCTTTTCCAGGTCATTCTTTCGCGGGCAGTTTTCTCAGCCAGGCGGTGCTGGCCGGCCTTGCCATACCGGTCCTGCTCTATCTCCGCCGCCCGGCTTTGTCCGGAGAGGCGCGGGCCGAAACGACAAGCGTCCGTCCGCTCTCCGGCATACTGCTTTCGCCGCGCTATATGCTGGCCGTCGCCACAGGTGTCGTGTCTTACGGGCTCATGACCTTTGTCATGACCGCCGCCCCGATGGCGATGGTGGGCCACGGGCATTCCGTCGATTCCGCTGCCCTCGGTATCCAATGGCATGTCCTGGCCATGTTCGGGCCCAGTTTCTTCACCGGTCGTCTGATGGCGCGTTTCGGCAAGGAGCGGGTTGCCGCCACCGGCCTTCTATTGATCGGCATATCGGCCCTGATCGCGCTCGGCGGTCTCGACATCGCGCATTTCTGGGGTTCGCTGATCCTGCTGGGTATCGGCTGGAATTTCGGCTTCATCGGCGCCACGGCCATGGTCGCGGATTGCCATACGCCGGCAGAGCGCGGCAAGGCACAGGGCGCAAACGATTTTCTGGTTTTCGGAACGGTCGCCTGCGCTTCGTTCTTCGCCGGCTCGCTTCTCTATAATTCGGGATGGGGCAGCATCAACAGGCTCGTCCTGCCCGCCGTTGCGATCATTCTTGTCCCTTTGGTCTGGCAGGCCGCCCGATTGAAGAAGAGCCAATAAACAGAGCGACGAAAGATGACATCCATATCAATCGGGAGATCCGCGTTGGTTTTCGTGGCGGCATTCGCCACGACAGCAGCGCTCGCATTCTCCTCGCCGTCTGAAGCGAAATCGCTTTGTTCGAAAAGTGAAGTCCTGACCGTGCCACTACCGGATCCAGCGTCGGGCCGCCGCTACGAAATCTATATAAGTCTGCCCGCAGATTATTCGGAGCGTCCAGAAAGAAACTATCCCCTCTTAGTCATCGCCGATGGCGGCCGCGCCTTTCCAAAGTTGAGCTGCGACGCCCGCATCCTCGCACAAAGCCGCCAAGTCGATGAGGCCGTTATCGTCGGCCTTTCCTATGCGCTCGGAGAGAAGCTGGAGGACAGTCGCCGTCGCGATTACACGCCTGTACGGCTCCCGGAAAGCGGCAGAATCTATGGCGGTGCCGCCGCCTATCAAAACTATCTGCGCGAAGTCGTCCTGCCTTATGTCGAGGATCGCTACCGGATCGCATCCGGCCGCCGCGTTTTCTGGGGACATTCCTATGGAGGGCTGCTCGGTGCCCATATCCTTCTGACCGAACCTTCGCTTTTCCAGACCTACATCCTCGGCAGCCCGTCCTTTTGGTTCGCCGACGAAGCAATCTACAGGCTCGAAGACGACTATGCCAAAAGGCGCCACCAACTTAACGCGCATGTACTCTTCTATGTCGGGGGCCTCGAGACGTCTCGCCATGATCCTGCGCGGAAGGGAAAGACGCGCGATATGGTCACCGGCATGCAGAAGTTCCAGTCCCGCCTTCGCTCACGCGGCTACGAGGGATTGAATATGTCCTCGAAGGTCATAGAGGGCACAGATCATATCAGCGCCGTGAGGCCGGGTTTCATGTGGGGGCTCCAGGCGACGCTCGGCAACTGACTTTTGTGTTGCGAAAACGAGCGTTCGGGTTCTACTGGCTAGCTTGCTTCGGTCCGCGGAAAAGATATCAGCGCCTGAAGCCCGCCTTCCGCCCGGTTTGACAGCGTGAGCTGCCCTCCATGGGCGCGAATGATGGACAGGGCGATCGCAAGCCCCAACCCCATCCCGCCTGTTTCCCGGCTGCGTGAACTTTCCAGCCTGTAAAGCGGCTCGAAAACATGCGTGAGTTCCTCTTCGGGAATACCGGGGCCTGCGTCATCGATCGTGATTTCGATCTTCCCCGGCGTCTCATGGATTGCAAGCTCGGCGTGGCCGCCATATTTCACGGCATTGTCGATCAGATTGGTCAATGCGCGTTTCAGTGTTGCCGGGTCGCAGGCATGGATGATCGGCTGAGCGGCATCCATACACGCCACCGGCAGGCCGGCATCGGCAAGATCATCCGCCATGCTCTCGATCAGGGCCGCAAGGTCCGTCGGACGACGGACAGGCTGTTGTGTCGCGCCGCTCGCGAATTCCAGTGTCGTTGCGACCATTTTATTGAGGTCGGCTATGGTCGAGAGCATTTTCTCCCGCTCGGCCGCATCTTCGACATTCTCCACCCTTAACCGCAACAGCGTCAGCGGCGTGCGGAAATCGTGAGAGATGGCGGCCAGCATTTTCGTGCGATCGTCGATCATGCCGCGCAAGCGCGCCTGCATGGCGTTGAAGGCGCGTGCGGCCTGCCGGGTCTCGACCGTTCCGACCTCCGGCATCGGTGGAGCGTTCAGGTCTTCCCCCAGTCGCAAAGCCGCCTTTGAAAGCGCCGTCAGCGGTGACGATACCCGCCGGACGACCCAGATCGTCACCAGCACGGTTATCGCTGCCATCATCCCCATCGACACGAGGAAGCGCAGGGAAAAGGCACCGCCGCTTTCGGGCAGAACCGTTTTAAAGGTCAGCCACTGTCCTTGCTCAACCGGAATGGCGACCTGCAACTCGCGAAATCCCGCGAACGGACCCAAGCTGCCAAACCCGGACATCATCGGGGTCTCGCCCATGCCATGCTGCGCCATCATTCGTTCCGCCATGCCCGCCATCATGCCGCGCGGCCGGGAGGCCGAGACCCGCGGTTCGGAAGAACCATCCAGCGAGAGGCGCTCGATAAGGAGCTGTTTCAGTGCCTCCGCCGCAGATGTGTCGCTGTCGGTCAATATCGCCGGGGGCGGCTCCGGCGAAAGCGCGACGTTAAACGTCTCGTCGCTGGAATCCTGCGTGATACGATCCCGCCACTCCGCAGGCGCATCGCGCACGAGCCGTGTCAGGTTCGTGATCCGTTGCGCTATCGCGAAACCGCCGACCGCACGCACAATCTGTCCACGGTCGGCGCTGTATATCCATGTGCCAATGAGATGGGACGCCAACAGACCGGCCAGAAGAATAAGCAAAGTCTGGCCGAACAGGCTCTGTGGAAGCAAGCGCTTCATGCGGATGTTACCTCTGGCACAAACATATAGCCGCCGCCCCAGACGGTCTTGATAATTTTCGGTTGGGTGGGATCGACCTCAAGTTTTTTACGCAGCCGGCTCACCTGCGTATCGATGCTGCGATCAAACGAGCCGGCGGCCCTTCCCCGGGCCAGATCCAGAAGTTGATCGCGGCTCAGCACCCGTCCCGGCCTTTCTATCAAGACAAGCAGAAGATCGAACTCGCCGGTGCTGAGCGGCACCGTAATCCCGTCGTCACGCTGGAGTTCTCTTGCACCGGTGTCGAGGCGCCAGCGGTCGAAACAATATTGCCTGGCGCGCCGAGTCTGCTCTGCCGCCCCCTCATTCTCGCTCCGGCGCAGCACCGCCCTTATCCGGGCGATCAATTCACGACTGCCGAAAGGCTTCGAGACATAGTCGTCGGCGCCGAGCTCAAGGCCAACGACTCGGTCGATCTCGTCTCCCTTGGCCGTCAGCATGATGATCGGGATCGTCGATTGCGCGCGCAACCCGCGACAGAGCGAGAGGCCGTCCTCCCCCGGCAGCATCAAGTCAAGGATGATAAGGTCGATGTGAGCATCCGCCATGACCTTTCGCATCGCCCGCCCGTCGGCGGCGGCACTGGTGCGAAACCCGTTCTTGACGAGCGCACGCGAAACCAGTTCGCGGATTTCGCGGTGATCGTCGACGATGAGTATATGAGGACTGCTTTGCATGACTTTCAACTTATCCCAATCGTGAAGAGACTGCCGGGAAAAGATGAAACAAGTTTTGCCTGAAAGCCTCTCTGTAACAACTTGTCACAAAAGCGCGGCGCCCTGAAAAACTTGGGTGACGTTTGCCGCGCCAGATGGTGGCCATTGAACGGCTAAAACCATCTGGAGAAAACCATGAACCGCAGAACGAAACTCGCCACGATTTCCATCCTCTCGCTGCTCACTGGCGTGACAACAATGGCCCTGTATCACAGTTTCGGCCCGGTTCCGCCCTTTCCGGTACCGGCGGGCTTTAACGGAATGTCACCCATGACCGGCATGAGGAATGAAATGGGCTGGATGATACTGTTCGGGCCGCTCGCCATGCTCCTCACCTTCGGCGGCTTCGTTACCCTGACCGTTTTACTGATCACCTCGCTTACCCAGTCTCCGGCAAAGCCCGACTGACAGTCGCCGGCTATGCTTTCATAGCCTTGGTCCTCCTGCCACCTGCGGACCCGACCTCAATGACGGTCCGATTGTGGGAAAAATCGCGAGATTGAACAATGACCCATCCTATCTCACGCCGCAGCTTTCTTGCGGCTTCCGCAGCGGCATCAGCAGCATTGCTCTTACCCGCCCGCGTCGGGTCCACCCCCAGCGCAGCCACGCTCACCGCCACGACGCGCACGATCGAGGTGGCAGGACGCGCCGCCACCGTCATGGGGCTCGTCAATGCGAAAGGCGGGCTCGGACTTACCCTTGATCCCGGACAACGCTTTCGCGTGGATCTGACCAACGGGCTCGACAGAGAGACAATCATCCATTGGCACGGCCAGATTCCGCCCAATGCCCAGGACGGCGTGCCCAACACCAGCCCGATGCTGCGCCCGGGCGAAACGCGTTCTTACGATTATGCCGCCAGACCAGGCACCTTCTGGATGCATAGCCACATTCCGGCACAGGAGGTCGGCCTTCTGGCTGCGCCGCTGATCGTGCGTTCTGAAGCCGATCTTGCTGCTGACCGGCAGGAGGTGGTGCTGTTTCTGCACGACTTCTCCTTCAAGGCGCCTGAGGCCGTGCTCCGCGAAGTGGCAGGCGGAACGGGCATGGATCACGCCGCGATGGATCATGGCGGCGCACCGGACACAAAAGCGATGCCGGAAATGTCCGGTATAATGGACATGGCATCCATGAAGATGGATCTGAACGATTTCGAGTTTGACGCCTATCTGGCGAATGATCGTACGCTCGACGACCCGGAGGTGGTGCGCGTCGAACGCGGCGGACGGGTTCTCCTGCGGGCGGTGAACGCCTCGTCGATGACGTCTTTCTGGATAGATCTCGGGACCGTGCGCGGACGGCTCGTGGCCACCGATGGCGAAACCTGCGTCCCGCACGAGGCGACCCGTTTCGGCTTCGCCTCCGCCCAGCGGCTCGACATCGAGATCGACATGCCGGCTGACGGATCGGCGCTGCCCGTGCTTTGCCTTCGTGAAGGTGGGCGGCAGCGGACGGGTATCGTCCTTGCGCCCGAACGCGCACCCATCGCCCGGATGGCCGATCTGTCGGACACGCAACATCCAGCCTTCTCCCGCAATCTCGCCCAGGAGAGCGTATTGCGCGCCATGACGCCCTTGGCAGAGCGCGAGGTCGCCCGACGCCACGATGTCATGCTGGATGGTTCGATGATGCCCTATCGGTGGACGATCAACGGCCGCAGCTGGGGCGATCATGCCCCCATCCCTGCCCGCACCGGCGAGCGGGTGGAGATGACATTCCACAACATGTCGATGATGGCCCATCCCATGCACCTGCACGGCCATGTCTTCCAGGTGGTCGGCATCGGCATGCGGCGTATAGCGGGCGCCTTACGCGATACCGTCCATATCCCGCCGATGAACAGGGTGACGATCGCATTCGATGCCGGTGAGGCCGCGCCGTGGATGCTCCATTGTCACCATATGGGTCATCTGGAAACCGGCATGATGACGGAGTTTCGGATTCAGGCTTAGGATTTGCGGGAGGAAAAGGGGGGCCAGCTCCCACCGAGTCGGCACTCCTTCCCGATCCGGATCACGGCAGGAGCGAATGCCCTATCTCTCGGGCAAGTTCGAGGAAACCTTCGATATAGGAGGTCGTCTCCTCGAACTCTCCAGCGACCTGAAGAAAATCGAAGAAGCCCGTCGTGAAGTCGGGATGGTATTCCAGCACTTCAACCTCTTTCCGCACCTGACCATCCTTCAAAACTGCATCCTTGCCCCGGTTTGGGTCCGCAAGATACCGGAAAAACAGGCCAAAGAGCTTGCCATGCACTTCCTCGAGAAGGTCAGGATACCCGATCAGGCACACAAATATCCGGGCCAATTGTCAGGCGGCCAGCAGCAGCGCGTCGCGATCGCGCGGTCATTGTGCATGAAGCCGAAGATCATGCTCTTCGATGAACCCACCTCCGCGCTTGATCCGGAAATGATAAAGGAGGTACTCGATACAATGATCACGCTTGCCGAAGAAGGGATGATCATGCTTTGCGTGACCCACGAGATGGGCTTTGCCCAGGCGGTGGCTGACCGGGTGATCTTCATGGACCAGGGTCAGATCGTCGAGCAGAACGAACCGAAGGCTTTCTTCAGCGCGCCACAATCGGAGCGCTCGCGAGCATTCCTCGGTCAGATATTGGGACATTGAGTTTTTGACGGACTGAAGATGGTTACATTGCTATTCAAACCCATCCGCCGTGCCGCGGTAATTCTCGGTATCGCGCTCGTTTTACCGTTTGCCGCCGGAGCAACCGATCTCCTGCAACCGCTCGGCCGTGCGGACCGCCCGGCAGGTTCTGCGACTGCCCCGGTAACGGTGATCGAATACTCATCCCCCACCTGTTCTCACTGTGCGACATACAGGAACGAGACGGCGCCGAAGATCGAGGAGGAATTTGTTGAAAGCGGGCAGGTTAGAATTCTGTTCCGGCCTTTGGTTCGCAATAATGTGGACCTTGTTATTTTCATGCTGGCAGAGACGCAGCCGCAACCGAAGCCCGTTCTGGACAGATTCTACGCCCGTCAGGACGAGATCGCGAACTCCAATGATCTGCAACAGACGTTACGCGAAATCGCAGCCTCTGTGGGAATCGATCGCGACGCTTTTAATGCGGCGGTGGCGGACCAATCTGTATTAAACAACCTCAAGACGCTTACCAATCAGGCGCAGGACGACTTCAAAGTAGAGGGTACGCCGACATTCTTCATCAACGGCAAGAAAATTACCGGCGCCCCAAGCCTTGAAGCAATGCGGCGCGAGATCGCCGCGGCTCTGGAAAGGAAATAGCCTCTGTTGCCACCTGGCGCGCTACCTGGTGGGAATGGAGAGCTCGACAGCGACGGAACTCATGTTCACGAGCTTCGGCGATCACCAAAGCCCGGTTTTTTTTCCAGGAAACTCGCCTCCTCAAGGGACGTGCTGCCGACCAGCGCACCGACAAGACGGCGGAACTCGACACGTCCGACCCTTGCACCCGTCTCATCAACGATATCGGCCTCGGCACTGGCCGAATTTGTCATAAGCCGGGCGGCATCCTCGATCGTCGTACCAAGCTTCAAGATTTCGCGCGCGTTATCGTCGCTCTGGTGTCGCGGCTCCATGAGTTGCTCGACCCGGATCACCCTTCCGCGATTGACCTCCTTTACGAAACTGGCAACGTAGTCATCGGCAGGGTTGAGCACGATATCCTGACTGGTCCCCTGCTGGACGATTTCCCCATTGCGCAGGATCGCGATCTGGTCTCCGAGACGAAGCGCCTCGTCCAGATCATGCGTGATGAACACGATCGTTTTTTTGATCTCCTTCTGCAGATCGAGCAAAACGGTCTGCATGTCCGTGCGAATGAGGGGGTCCAGCGCGGAATAGGCTTCGTCCATCAGCAGGACAGGAGCGTCGTTCGACAAGGCGCGGGCAAGGCCGACGCGCTGCTGCATGCCGCCGGACAATTGGTTGGGGTACTTCTTCTCGAAACCCTTTAGTCCTACCCGCTCGATCCATCGCATCGCGATGTCAACGCTTTTCACGCGGGTGACGCCTTGGACTTCGAGCCCGTATATTGTGTTGTCCAGCACGGTCCGATGCGGCAACAGAGCGAATTTCTGAAACACCATCGCGGTCTGATGCCGGCGGAAGTCGCGTAACTCAGCATCGTTCATCTTGACGACGTCAACGCCATCGACGAGCACCTCGCCGGCGGTCGGATCGATCAACCTGTTGATGTGGCGTATCAGTGTCGACTTGCCGGAACCGGAAAGCCCCATGACAACCTGAATCTGGCCCGATGGAATTTCGATGTTGATGTCTTTCAGACCGAGAACATGTCCATGTTTTTCGTTGAGTTCGCTCTTGCCGAGGCCGCGCTTGACGGCTTCGATGTAAACGTCGGGATTGGATCCGAAAATCTTGAAAAGGTGGCGAATCTTGATACCGCCGAACGTGTGCTCAGCCATGAAAAACTTCCCGGTGTTTCTGAAGGCGGCGGCCGTAAGCCTGGGTAGCTCGATCGAAGATGATCGCTATACCGACAATGGCTAACCCACCGAGCGCGCCGAGACTGAAATATTGGTTGACGATGGCACGCAGAACCGGCTGCCCCAGCCCTTGAACACCGATCATCGACGCGATGACAACCATAGCAAGCGCCATCATGATGGTCTGGTTGACGCCGGCCATGATCGTCGGCAGAGCAAGAGGCAGCTGTACTTTAAAGAGTTTCTGCGAACCCGACGATCCGAAGGCGTCCGCAGCTTCCAGCACATCCTTGTCCACAAGACGAATGCCATGGTTGGTCAGACGGATCATCGGGGGAATGGCATAGATGATGACGGCGATCAGGCCGGGGACACGCCCGATGCCCAGGATCATGACGACGGGGATCAGATAGACGAAGCTCGGCAGCGTCTGCATGATATCGAGGGCGGGATTGACGATCTTCTGCACCCTGTCGGAGCGGGCCATCAGGATGCCAATCGGCAAACCGATTGCGACCGAAAGAGTGGAGGCGACGAAGATGAGCGAGATGGTGCGCATCGCATCTTCCCACATCCCGAAATAACCGATCGCCATCAGAATCAGGAAGCAGCCCAGCACGAGCTTCACGCTCCGGCTCGCCGCATAGGCGATGACGAGAACAAGCCCGACGATAATCGGCCAGGGCGTCTGCGTCATGAACCGCTCGGATGCGAGCAGAAACTGATTCAACGGCGAAAAGAAGCTCTCGATAGTGTCACCGTAGGAGCGCGAGAACGTGAGGAAACCTTCGTCGATCAGCTTCTTGAAGTTCCGCAGAGACTCGTTGTCCATCTGCGGAAATTGATAAAACCATTCCATATAGTCGTGCCTTCCCTGAAACTCATGGCCTTCTTGCCTGAAGGGCTGGCGGAACATCGCGTGGATGCTCCGCCGTTACCTCAGCGGGCGGCCTTCACCTTTGCCGCGACATCTGCGGGAACCCATGCCGTCCAGACGGGCTCATAGGCCTTGAGGAACTGCTGCGCCGCATCCGCGCCCGTCGCCTGGTTGTCCGTCATCCAGGCCAGCATCTCGCTCACGACCTTGTTCGGCCAAGAACGTTTTGTCAGAAACTCATAAGCAGATCCGCCACGCTCGGCGAAGGCTTTGGTCACGACTGTTCCGACTTCGTCAGTCGGCCATTCATTCGGCTTGGGATCTGGGCAGCTCTCGACTTCGTTGCAGCGCGCCCATTCGGCGGCATCGTAGGGAACACCGGCTGACAGCCGAACCATGTCGTATTTCCCGAGCAGAGCCGTCGGATCCCAGTAATATCCGATCCAGCCGCGACCTTTGTTATAGGCATTGATCAAGGCGCCGTCATGGGCGGCAGCGGAACCGCTATCGATGAGATTGAAGCCGGCGTCCTTTGCCCCATATGCCTTATAATACTGGGTCGCAAAGATAGTCGCGCCCCAGCCCTGCGCGCCGGCATACCAGGCCGCCTTCGAGGAATCCTGCGGATCGGGAAAGAGCTCGGGATGTTTCAGCGCATCCGCAATGGTTTTGATGTCGGGGTGTTTTTCAATGAGGAACTTCGGCACATAGATGCCCTGCACACCGCCATCCGTGAAGACCTTGCCGGCAACGACGAGCTTGCCATCCTTGATGGCCTGTTGCGTGACCGGAGGACGCGTACTCGTCCAGGACTCCGATACGATATCGGGCTGCCCGCGTTCCGCCATGGAGGTCTGCGTCGGCACGGTATCACCGACAACGACGCTTGCATCGCAGCCATAGCCGTTCTTCAAAATGAATTCATCGACATAGGCAAGAAGTTCGGATGACGCCCAACTTAGGCTGACGATGGAGACGGAACCGCAATCCGCAGCTTTCGCTCCGCCGAAACTCAGCAAAACTCCAATGGTCAGGCAGGTGGTAGCAAGTAGTTTCTTCATGTTCTTCCCTCTTGCGCGGCTTTATTGCAAACGACAGGTTCGCCGCGTTCCTCCACCTGTCGAAATTTTCTGGAGGGTTGATAACAAGGCGCAAGCAATCGCAGTCTCGGCCGAATTGCCGATCCTTTCTGCTCACCATGCTGCGGTGTTTACTCTCTCAACCGATTGCGTGACATGCCTGTGCACGCCGCCGACCGGACGCGGGATGTAGCCGCACCTGAAGACCCCTTGAGTCTTCGGGTTATGACCGTCATGTTTTTTAAAAAATCGCTTTAGCCGTTCGGCCCCGCGCTCCAATCCGCGTTAAGCTATTGGCTAGCCGAACTATTTTACAGAACCGACACCGATTTCATGCACTTGTTTCAAACTCCACTCCCTGCGAATAAACTGCCATCTGTGGAGCCGCACGCCTATAACGGAAGCGACCAATGCTATGTTGTTTATGTCATAAACGCCGGCAGCGAGGCGCAAGATCTCCTCAAGCACCGGATCAGGCGGGGATAAGCAGCCGCTCGACCTCGTGACGACGCTTCCGGTAGGCATGCGGGGTTTCGCCGTAAAGTTTTCGGAACCACAAGATAAAATGCGACGCGTCGGAAAACCCGCATTCGAAGCCGATGGACGTGATGTTCATGCTGGTATCGGCCAGGAGTTTGCGAGCACGTTCGAGCTTGAGTTTCCGCCAGTAGTTTGCGGGCGGCGTATTCGTGTTGGCAATGAAGAGCCTGTGTAATTGCCGCGGATGGGTTCCGACGAACTTCGCTACTTCCTTGAGCGATCCATTAGCGTCGAGGTGGTCCTTCATGTAACCGATCGCCCGCAAAACGAGGTCGTTTTGATAGACGGACGTTTCCGAGGAATCCGGTGTCGAGCTGCCGCCAGCCTGCTTTCCTCTCTCGTCTCCAATCAGCAGATATTCGATGCTTTTGCGGGCTCTTAAAGCGCCGCAATGGCGCCGGATGAGGTGCGAGGCAAGATCAATCGCAGGTCCGCCGGGACAGGTGATGATGCGTCCGTCATCGATGAAGGTCTTGTCGACCATGGCTGTCGCACCCGGAAAACGTTGAACGAACTCATCCCGGATCGTGAAATGCACGGCGCAGCGATGCCCATCCAGCAGTCCGGCCTTTCCAAGCACGAAGGAGCCTGAACAGAGCGCGATGATCGGCGTTCCCTTGGCGTAGAGAACACGCAGGGAATCCAGCAACCACTCCGGAGGATTACGGGTCTCGCTCAGCAATCCGCCAGCGATGACGACATAATTGTAATTCGCGCTGAGATCGAGCGGTCTGGTCGGGACTATCGGCATGCCGCAGCTTGCGGTAACGGGCTGGTCGTTGCAGGTCATCCAGTCCCATTGGCAATAAATCTGCTGGCTGCGAAACGACTTGTCGGCGGCAAAACGCAACGAGTCCACAAATCCCGCGACCGGAGCCAGCGTGAATTGGTTCATCAGCACGAATGCCACGCGCAGATCCGGATGGCCGGAATTGGCTGCGGACGGGTCGTCAGTCTCATGCAAAAAAAATGGCTCTGCTTCGCAGGCCTCGTCATCCACTATAGTCGGGAATTCTGTCATTGCCGAACCTCCGCCGCACTAAGTGCGTCCCAATCGCAATATAATTCCTAAAAATAGAACATTTCAGCCGCCTCTAGCAAGTTCTTTTGCAAACGCGGCAAGGTCGTCTCATCGCCCACAACCATTTGCGATCAGGAGCACATGTTCAGCAAATCCCCTTTCAATCCAGGGCTGCGAGCCTGTCGGAGGTCCCGCGACAGGTCGGTTTTTGATGCAACAGATGGCATAAACGAGACACTATTGGTCACTCCCGTTATAGCGCACTGCCCCCCTGAAATGTCAGCATTTAAGAGCCGGAAATTGAGGAATTTCTCGAGCTCATCCGTATCGCCGGGCAATGTGATTGCCAGTTTAAGTTCGATTGAAGACGTGTCTTTGGTCGGGGAGGAATTTGATGCTACATAGGACCAGAGTATCTCTCGAAGATGCTCCGCTGAACAGTTTTCACAAACGCCTGACCGTATATTCCTCTGCAGCACCGTTTCTCGATGGTTATGTTCTGAGTATTATCGGCGTCGTCATGGTGCAAATGAACGCAGCGTTGAACCTCACGACCTTCGAAGAGGGCATGGTTGCTGCGTCATCCCTGATCGGAATGTTTTTTGGCGGCTTCATAGGCGGTATTTTCACCGATAAGATCGGCCGCAAGACGCTTTATCTTCTCGTTCTTGCCGCGCTCGCGATCTTCTCCGCCGCGCAATTCTGGGTCACTGCCGCCTGGATGCTCATCGTGCTGAGGCTGCTTCTGGGTGTCGCCATCGGGGCAGACCATCCGCTTGCCACATCGCTGCTGGCGGAGTTTCTTCCCAAGAAACATCGTGGGCCACTTCTTGCCAGTCTCGTCATGATCTGGTTCGTCGGTGCGGCCGCCGCCTATATCGTCGGCGAACTCATCATGCGCAATGCAGGGGAAGACGCCTGGCGCTGGGCGCTCGCAAGTGCTGCCGTTCCCGGCTTCATCTTCCTGACCCTGCGTGCAGGCACACCTGAATCGGCACGCTGGCTCTTGAGCAAGGGACGCGTGGAGGAAGCCGATCAGGTCATCAAAAGGGTCTATGGCGAAGACTATTCCGTCGAGAATATCTCGGAAAATGCGCCCGAGAGCCATGTATCCGCCTGGTCGCTGTTCCACAGCGCCTATGGCAGGCGGATTTTCTTCGTGACCGTCTTCTGGACCTGCGCGATCGTACCTCAGTTCGCAATTTATGCCTTCGCCCCGAGGATCCTCCATGCCATGGGTCTGGTGGGCGACTGGGCGTCCTGGGGCTCGGTCGCGATCACGATGATTTTCGTTCTCGGCTGCCTGCTGGCGGTGAAGCTCATCGATCCGCTTGGCCGCAGAAAGCTTCTCATTCACAGCTTCCTGTGGTCGGGTCTCGCCCTGCTGCTGCTGGGCGTGTTTCCCGATGGTCCGTCGATGCTTACCCTTTTCCTGTTCGGCGCCTATGCCCTGTTCATCGGCGGCGCCCAGGTTCTGGAATATGTCTATCCCAACGAATTGTTTCCCACGGAAATTCGCGGATCCGCGGTCGGATTGGCAACCTCCCTGTCAAGGATTGGCGCTGCGATCGGTACTTATCTGATCCCGCTGGCGCTGAGTTCGATCGGCATAGCGCATACGATGTTCGTGGCTTTCGGCATCTCGATGGTTGGACTGGTGGTGAGCCTGGCAATGGCGCCGGAAACCCGCGCGATGGACCTGCATCGCGCTGGCTCGCTGAAACATTGACGACGGACCGTCCGGCCCGACCGTGCAGCGCCGTCTTCAGTCGCGCAGCCCAAACGGCCTGATGGATACTATTTGAAATCGAAAGGCCTACAGGAGGATTCTCATGGCTTTCAAACGTACGATACATGCCGTCGACACCCATGCCGGAACCCCCATGCGGGTCATAACCGGCGGCGTACCGAATATCCCCGGCAATTCCGTCTACGAAAAGATGAAATGGCTGGAAGCGAATGACGATCAACTGCGCAAGCTGATGCTTCGCGAACCGCGCGGCTATCCGGCTCACTGCTGTAACATCATCGTACCGCCGTCACATCCGGAAGCGGATGCGGGCTACATCATCATGGAGCAGGTCGAATATCCGGTCATGTCCGGCGGCAATACCATTTCGGTCGTAACTGTTCTGCTGGAAATGGGCATGCTTCCCATGAAGGAGCCGGTAACCGAACTCACGCTCGAAGCGCCGGCCGGCCTGATCCGCGTCTCGGCCGAATGCAGCAACGGCAAGGTCAAGAACGTCACCTTCCGCAATGTGCCCGCCTTCGCCGCCCATCTGGATGCCGAAATCGACGTTCCCCATCTCGGCAAGGTGCGGGTCGATGTTGGCTGGGGCGGGATGTTCTACGCCATTGCGGATGTCAGGCAGTTCAAGGGGCTAGAGCTGATCCCCGAACATGGCAGCGAAATCGCCCGCATCTCCGCGATGATCCGCCACGCCGCATCCGAGCAACTGCCGGTATCGCATCCCGACTATCCGGGCATCGGCATCACCATTTCCCAGCTTTCAGGGCCGAGCAGCAATCCGAACGCGGACTGGAAAAACGTCGTGACGATGGCCTCGGGCGAACTCTCCTGGGACAACCCCGCAACCTGGACAGGCGCACTCGATCGCTGCCCCTGCGGTACGGGCACCTGCGCCAAGATGGCTGTTCTCCACGCGAAGGGCGAACTTCCGCTCGATAAGCCTTTCCGCCACGAGGGCATCATCGGCAACATCTATACGGGCCGCCTCGTCGAAGAAGCGAAGGTCGGGGACAAACCCGCCGTCGTTCCGACGGTCACCGGCACAAGCTGGATCTACGGTATCAACACCTTCGTTCTCGATAACGACGATCCGTTCACTGAAGGGTTCACGATCGGCGATATCTGGGCGTAACGCGACCCATCCGCAAATCCTCCCCGGCCGGGCTGGAAGACGATGGCTCGTCCGGCCCGGCCAACCCCGTCACGCCCCCTTCAAGGGAAACGAGAGGCTTAAAATGACTTCAGTTATCACCGTCGTTCGCAATGCCGAGGCAGCCGCCATGGGCGAAGCGCAAGCCGCCAGGCTTCCCATCGGAGACGTCGTCGCCAGACAGGCCACATCCCAGCATCAGGAAATCGAAGGTGTGAGCGCCGGCGTCTGGGAAAGCACGCCGGGCGTCTTCCGGCGCTTCCTCAAGAACCGGGAATTCAGCCACATCATCAGCGGCTGGTGCATCTTCACGCCTGATGGTGGCGAACCGGTTGACATCCGGGCCGGAGACGCCGTTCTTTTCCCGGCCAATTGCGAAGGGATCTGGGACATCCGGGAAACCCTGCGCAAGACCTATGTCCTGTTCTAAAACATTGAACACAATGACAATCGCCCGATTGCCCCCCTCTTCCGATCGCGTGGATGACGTCTATCGGCAGTTTCTTTCTGTTCTCAAGGCTTCCGGCTTCAAGGGCGAAGTGGAGGATGACTACGCGATACGAACCGTGCTGGCGACGGACAATTCCATCTACCAGCGAATGCCGCAGGCGGCGATTTTCCCACGCGATGCGGAGGACGTGACCATTGTCGCGGCCCTGCTCGGAAAGCCCGAATATCGCCGGATCGTGGTAGCGCCGCGCGGTGGCGGCACCGGCACCAACGGCCAGTCGCTGACGGAGGGATTGGTGGTCGATCTCTCGCGGCACATGAACGCCATCCTGGAGATCAACCCGAAGGAGGGCTGGGTTCGCGTCCAGGCCGGGGTGGTCAAGGACCAGCTAAATGCCGCCCTGGAATTGCACGGCCTATTCTTTGCCCCGGAACTCTCCACCTCGAACCGCGCCACGATCGGCGGCATGATCAATACGGATGCCAGCGGTCAGGGAAGCTGCACCTATGGCAAGACGCGCGATCACGTTCTCGAACTCGATTTCGTATTGCTGGGCAGCGAACGCTTTTTAGGTCGCCCCGTTACCGTCGATGAACTCGATTCTCTCTGCGCAGCCGACAGCGCGGTCGGACATGTCTACCGAACCGCGCGCCGGATCAGCGACGACCGCGCCGACCTGATCGACGCGAAATTTCCCAAGCTCAATCGCTGTCTCACGGGGTATGATCTCGCCCATCTGCGGCAGGACGACGGCGGCTTCAATCTGAACAGCATATTGTGCGGCGCTGAAGGATCGCTCGGCTTCGTTGTCGAAGCCAAGCTGAACGTGCTGCCCATTCCGAAATATAGCATTCTCGTCAATATTCGTTACGCCAGTTTCATGGATGCGCTGAAAGACGCGCAGGCGCTTTTGGCCCACAGCCCGCTTTCAATAGAAACCGTCGATTCCAAGGTTCTGCTGCTGGCCATGCAGGATATCGTCTGGAATTCCGTCGCGGCCTATTTCCCGTCCGAGGACGAGCGCGAGACGCTCGGCATCAATCTCGTCGAATTCAGCGGCGATGACGCGGAAGCATTGGACGACCGGGTCGAACGCTTCATCGCCCATATCGGCCACGATACCAGTGTGATGCGCCTCGGCCATACGCTTGCTAAGGGCCATGAGGCCGTGAAGCAAGTCTATATGATGCGCAAACGGGCCGTCGGCCTGCTCGGCAATGTCAGCGGTGAAGCCCGGCCCATTCCCTTTGTGGAAGATACGGCCGTTCCACCCGAACAGCTTGCGGACTACATCGCCGAGTTCCGGGCGCTTCTCGACGGTCACAAACTGCAATACGGGATGTTCGGCCATGTCGATGCCGGCGTGTTGCACGTCAGGCCGGCGATCGACATGAAAGACCCCACCCAGGCAGCCCTGATACGGCCCATTTCGGACGCCGTCGCAGCACTCACGCAGAAATATGGCGGCCTGTTATGGGGAGAACACGGGAAAGGTGTCCGCTCGGAATATGCTCCGGCCTTTTTCGGCGAGCTTTATCCGTCACTTCAGGACTTGAAGGCGGCCTTCGATCCCTTCAACCAGCTTAATCCGGGCAAGATCGCCACACCGGCGGCATCCACCGACGGTCTTTTGAGGATCGACGGCGTGCCGACGCGCGGCGAGCGCGACAGGCAGATCGACGAACGCGTCTGGCGCGATTATGGCGCCGCCATGCACTGCAACGGCAATGGCTCCTGCTATAATTTCGATGTGGACGACGCCATGTGCCCCTCTTGGAAAGCAACGCGGCAGCGCATCCATTCGCCGAAAGGCCGGGCGTCGCTCATTCGCGAGTGGCTCCGCCTGCAACAGCAGGCCGGTATCGACGTCCTCGCGGCTGCTCGCCGGAAACCAGCATTTCTGGCGACATTTTTCGCGCGGATGCGCAACAGCCTGGGCAAGAGACAGGGGGAGGCCGATTTCTCCCATGAGGTCTACGACGCCATGGCCGGCTGTCTCGCCTGCAAATCCTGTGCCGGCCAATGCCCGATCAAGGTCAACGTCCCCGAATTCCGTTCAAAGTTTCTCGATCTTTATCATCGCCGATACCTGCGGTCGCCGCGTGACTACGTTATCGGTTCGCTGGAATTCGTCCTGCCTTATGTCAGCAAGGCCGCATGGCTCTATAATCTGGTCATAGGCAACGCTGCGGCTGCCAAGCTAACGAAAGCCAGTATCGGCCTCATCGATACACCCCTCCTCAGCCGCCACGATCTCGGCGCCGTGCTTCGCCGGCACAATGTCCGTACGGCGACGCCGAAGGCACTTGATCGGCTGTCGGCGGAAGAGCGTTCGAAAAGCGTCATCATCGTGCAGGACGCCTTTACCCGCTATTTCGAGACCGAGCTTCTTTCAGCCTTCATCGAACTTGCGAGCCGTCTTGGCTTTCAGGTATGGCTCGCTCCCTTCAGGCCCAACGGAAAGCCCCTGCACGTACAGGGTTTCCTCCATGCCTTTTCGAAGACTGCGGCCAGAAATGCATCGTGCCTTGAGACCCTGTCGGCATTCGGCATTCCGCTGGTCGGCGTGGATCCGGCGATGACCCTGGTCTATCGGCAGGAATATAAATATCTCGAAGGCGTAACTACACCCCCGATCCAGCTTCCGCAGGAATGGCTAACCGAAGTACTGCCCGCAAGGGGCGGAAAAAATGGAACGACCGAGTTCCAGCTTATGCCCCATTGCACGGAAAAAACCAACGCGCCCGACAGCACAAGCCAATGGCAGGCGCTGTTCTCGCGGTTTGGCATTCGCCTGACGATCGAAGCCACGGGATGCTGCGGCATGTCCGGTACCTACGGTCACGAGGCGAGAAACGCCGAAACGTCGCGGATCATATTCGGCCAATCCTGGGAGCAGAAGCTCAATGGCGATGACCGGAATATCGAGCGTCTGGCGACCGGATATTCCTGCCGCAGCCAGGTGAAGAGGTTCCAGAACCGCCGGCTTCGCCACCCCATCGAAGCGCTTCTTGACGTCCTTCGCGCCTCCTGACCGCTCTTCATCCGTGCCCCGGCGCATCGAAAACCGGTGCGCCGGACATCGATTTCCAGAATCTGTTTTGCACCGTCAGGACCGTTCTAAAAATTGTCATAGGCGTGATAGCTGCGGCGCGGTCGGCGCGATACGCCTCAAGGAAGAAATTAAAACTTTTGGGGAGGTATGACCATGTACCGCGGTTTTTGGTATGCGCAGGCGCTTGATCGCGACAGCCATCTTGCGCCATCGCTTCAGGGAAATGTGAAAGCCGACGTCTGCGTCATTGGTGGCGGATATCTCGGCCTGTGGTCGGCCATCCGGCTCAAGAAGGCAAATCCCGCGCTATCGATCGTCATCATCGAACGGGACCGTTGCGGATCGGGCGCGAGTGGCCGCAACGGCGGCGACGCCGCTGACTGGTGGCCGAAATATCTTTCGCTATCGAGCATCTGCGGAGAGGAAGAAGCAAGGCGCATCTGCGCCGCCGCCGAATCCGCCGTCAGCGAGATCGGCGAGTTCTGCGACGAGCATAATATCGATGCACAATATCGCCGCGAAGGCTGGCTCTGGGCAGCCAGCAACGAGCGCCAGA
The DNA here is from genome assembly GCA_017744915.1 of Agrobacterium tumefaciens. GTDB lineage: Bacteria > Pseudomonadota > Alphaproteobacteria > Rhizobiales > Rhizobiaceae > Agrobacterium > Agrobacterium tumefaciens_I. The sequence continues at coordinate 30,271 of JAGIAH010000002.1, read as the reverse complement.
TCGGCTCCTGGCATGGCCTGGTCGAAAGCCTCGAAAAACATGGTGTGAACCCCTTCCGTCCGGTCAGCAAAGAAGAAATGCAATCCCGCACGGGCTCGCCACGCACGCTGGAGGGGATTTACGATCCGAACGCTGCAACAGTCCAGCCGGCTCTGTTGGCCCGCGGTCTCCGCCGCGTCGCTCTGGAACTCGGCGTCACCATCTATGAAAAATCGCCCCTGATCCATCTCGAGCGCTCCAGAGAGCCGGTGGTCAAGACAACGCAGGGCCAGGTGACGGCAAAAAAAGTCGTCATCGCCATGAACGCCTGGGGCGCGCAGTTCCCCGAGCTGCGGCGGATGATCGCCGTCATGTCCAGCGACATGGTCGCAACGGCAGCCGTCAAGGAGCGGCTGGATGCAACGGGCTTCAAGGGAGGCGAGGCAATCACCGACTCGCGCACCGTCCTGAACTACTGGAGAAACACGCCCGATGGCCGCATAGTCTTCGGCAAGCCGCTCGGAAAATTCGCCTTCGGCAACAAAATCGGCAATCTCTATGAGCGGCCCACGCCCGCAGCCGACAGGGTGACGGCCGAGCTTCGCAAATTTTATCCGCAGCTTGCCGACGTGCCGATCGTCAGCACCTGGACCGGTCCGCTGGACCGCGCCATGAAGGGCATTCCGAATTTCGGTCATTTGGGCGGTCATCCGAACATCGTCTACGGCATCGGCTTCTCGGGCAGCGGCGTCGCAACCACCGTCTTCGCCAGCCGCATCATCAAGTCGCTCGTTGAAGAGGCGAATGACGAATGGTCGAAATGCGGCCTCGTCGATCAGAAGATGCAGCTTCTTCCGCCCGAACCCTTCCGCTACTTCGGCGCCCACCTCGTCCGCGATGCGCTGGTGAAAAAAGAAACGCTGCAGGACGCGAACCGCGATGCCGGCATCGTGACCAACCTGCTCGCCAGCCTGGCGCCTGCCGGTTACGTCCCCAACAAAAAATAAGGAGAGAACAGCCAGATGAGCCAGCATATCGTATTTCTCGACAGCGAAGGCCTTGGCCCGACGGTCAAGCTCCCCGTTCCCTCCTTCGCCCATACATGGGAAAACCATTCCTATACGCAGCCGCAAGAGGTCGTCGAACGTCTGAAAGACGCAACCGTCGCGCTGACCTGCAGCGTCCCGCTGCGTGAAGAGCACCTGAAGCAATTGCCGAAGCTCAAGATGATCTCGCTCGCCCTGACCGGCACCGATATCGTCGATCTCGACTATTGTTTCGAGAACGGCATCATGGTCACCAACGTGCCGGGATATGCCCAGAATACGGTTGCCGAGCACACGATCGCCCTGATCCTGGATCTGATGCGCCGTACCGGCCACTACCACGATCTCATGCGCCGCGTGCATCGCGGAGAGGCCGAACCCAAGAACATCTATTTCGACTACCGCATCCGCGATCTGCGCGGCAAAGTGCTCGGCATCGTCGGTAGCGGACCGATTGCGCGCCGCCTGGCGGAATTCGCCCGGGCCTTCGGTATGACCGTCTATTATCAGGATTTCTTCGGCCGCATTACAGGCGACGAATTCATTCCGATCGACCAGCTCATCCGTATCAGCGACGTCATCTCGGTCAATTGCCCGCTGACCGACGAAACCCGCGATCTCATTGACGGATCCGCCTTCAACCGCATGAAACCGGATGCAATCGTCGTGAATACGGGGCGCGGCGGCGTCATCAACGAGCCTGCGCTGATCGCCGCCCTGAAAGCCAACCGTATTGCCGGCGCTGCACTGGACGTAATCGAGCATGAGCCCATCGAGCCCGACGATCCCATTTTTGAGTTGATCGATAGACCGGATTTCATCTTGAACCCACATGTCGCCTGGAGCAGCGAGGACGCCATGCAGGGGCTGATCGACAGCGCCGTCAGGCACATATCGGAATTTGTCGAAGGCAAGATTCCGCAGGCCGCCCTTCGTAAGGAAGTCGCATAATGAGCACCATTAAATCGAGCTTCATCGCCGGGGAATTCGTATCTGGCACCGATACGGGATCCATTCTCGAGAATATCAACCCGTCGGAACCGAAGGATGTGGTCGAACGGTTTGCACGCGCTGACGCCGAGCTCACGCAAAGGGCCATCGCGGCGGCAAAGGATGCGAGCTATCGCTGGGCACGCAGCACACCCCAGTTCCGTGCCGACATTCTCGACCGGATCGGAACGGAAATCCTGGCAAGGCGCGAGGAGCTGGCAACGCTGCTCGCACGGGAAGAAGGAAAAATCCTGCGCGAGGCCCTTGGAGAAGTCGATCGCGCCGGCCGTTCCTTCAAGTTTTACGCCCAGGAGGCCTTGCGGGCGAATGGCGAAAAATACGACTCCGTGAGGGAAAACGTCGGCATCGATGTGACCACGCAGGCCGTTGGCGTCGTCGGCATCATCGCGCCATGGAACTTCCCGATCGCCATTCCCGCCTGGAAGATCGCCCCCGCGCTGTGCTTCGGCAATACGGTCGTTTTCAAGCCTGCCGAACTCGTTCCCTCGTCCGCCTGGGCGCTTGCCGAAATCATTTCGCGCTCCGGGTTGCCGGCCGGCGTTTTCAACATGGTGATCGGTTCCGGCCGCATCGTCGGCGATGCGCTTGCGAGGTCCGAAAACGTGGACGCCATCACCTTCACCGGCTCCGAACAGGTCGGCCGTGGCGTGGCTGAGGCCGCAGCGCAGCGCCTCGCGCGCGTGCAACTGGAAATGGGCGGTAAAAATCCGCTGGTGGTTCTTGATGACGCCGATATCGATCTCGCCGTCGATATCGCGGTGCAGGGATCGTTTTATTCGACCGGACAAAGGTGCACGGCAAGCTCCCGCCTGATCGTTACCGAAAATATCCATGACAGGCTGGTGGAAAAAATCAGGGAGCGGACCGAGAAACTCCGTGTCGGCCACGCGCTCGACCCGCAGACGGATATCGGTCCGGTCGTCGACCGCAAGCAACTTGAACAGAACCTGTCCTATGTCGGGATCGGTCTTCAGGAAGGCGCCAATCTCCTCCATGGCGGCGCACATGTCAAAAACGAAAAGGGCGCGTATTCCTTCACGCCGGCGATCTTCACGGAAGTCCGTTCCGACATGCGGATTTACCGCGAGGAGATTTTCGGACCGGTGCTGAGCGTCCTTCGGGTCAAAAACTACGAGGAAGCCTTTACGGCCGCGGAAGACACGCCTTTCGGCCTTTCCGCCGGCATCGTCACGACCTCCTTGAAACACGCCGAACATTTCAAGCGGAACTCATCGGCCGGAATGGTCATGGTCAACCTGCCAACCGCTGGTGTCGACTACCACGTTCCGTTCGGCGGAAATCGCGGCTCAAGCCTTGGCCCTCGGGAACAGGGCACATATGCCCGCCAGTTTTTCACGCGGGTAAAGACGAGCTACCAGCTTTCCTGATGTCATCGGCTCCAATAGCCGGCCCCCAGGACCCGACATGGCCCACTGCTTTGGACGCTTGAATGTCGCAACTTCTGCAAGTGTAACGCAGTAAGCCTGACGAGCGATCCTCCCGAGAGCCATCGGCACACAGGTGTCGATGGCTTTTCATTTCGTCACTCGCCGGTTTGCCTCACCAGGGGATCAGGCCATCGAAATTGGAGAAACATCCCGATGGGCCATCGGGTCCGAGCATGACGAGCCGAACGGGCTCGCGTGCGGCATCCTCGACAGTGCCAGGCCCCAAAAACTTGTTGTTGTCGGTTGCGGTGAAACCCGGACAAACAGCATTCACCTTGATGCTGGAATTTTCCAATTCGATGGCGAACGCCTGCGTGACGGCGTTCAACGCGGTTTTCGAGGAGGAATAGGTTCCAGCATAGCGGCGCATGGGGTGTCCGGGATCGGCGTTCATCGTCAATGAGCCCGTCATGCTCGATACGTTGACAATTCTTCCGGCCGGCGCTTCTCGCAGCATCGGCAACATTGCCTGAGTGACCGCAACGACACCGAAGAGGTTCGTTTCATACACGGCGCGCAACTCATCCATGTCGACGACCGAAAGAAAAGTCTCACCCATCATCTGTTCGGGTGTCCGGCTTTGCGCGCCCGCATGGGAGATGCCGGCATTGTTCACGAGAACATCAAGCCGACCATAAACGTCGCGGATATGTTTAGCCGCCGCCGTAATGGAGGCCTGATCGGTCACGTCAAGCTGGATCGCCTTGGTGTCAGCACCAATCTTCTCAGCAGCCGCTTCGCCCGCTTCTATTCTGCGGGAACCGATGAGGACAAAAAAGCCGTTTTTCTCAAGGTCCCTGGCGATCTGCAGGCCAATCCCCTTATTCCCTCCGGTAACGAGCGCAACGCGTTTTTCATGCATGGTAGAAATCTCCGAATGAGTGCTAGGCAAATCGCCTTCATACATTATATGTGGAACATCCGTCCGGATATCAATATGTGGAATCATGTTCCGTTTATCAAGAGGGCTATGCCAATGTCTGGTGAGAACAGGGAATCATTGGACGAAGCGATGATCGAAACCGGCAAGCGGCGCCATGTGCGAGCCGATGCGCAACGTAATATCGATGCACTTCTCCAGACCGCCAGTGAGATTTTCGCCCGCTCAGGCGTGAATATTCCGATGCGTGAGATCGCGGACAAAGCGGGGGTGGGTGTCGGCACACTTTATCGCCATTTCCCGGCAAGATCCGATCTTATCGTCGCCGTGCTGCGCAAAGAGGTGCACGAATGCGTCGAAAAAATATCCGCTCTGGGGAACAATCATTCTCCCGGCAATGCATTGGCCTTGTGGGTGGATTACTACGTCGACTTCATCGTTGCCCATCGCGGACTGGCAGCAGCTCTGAATTCGGGTGAACCGACACTGGAGAGTCTGCCCGCCTATTTTCAGCAGCAATTGGGCCCTGCCGTTCAGACCTTACTTGATGAGGCCGCAACGGAGGGTGAAATGCGCGCCGGAGTTAAATCAAGCGAGCTTATTCACGCAGTCGCCATGTTATGCGTGCTCCCTATCTGCGGCGAGCCCACTGATCCGAAACGAATGGCTGGGCTATTCGTCGACGGCCTGCGCTATGGTGCAATCAACAATCTCAAACATCGAAGCTGATCGTCACTCCAGGGGAGGACTACGCATCAATAGACGAACTGATCCCATCGGGGCGAGGAGATTCCCGCCTTTGGGAGTAACGCTGCCCGCCGTATATCAGAGGTGGCCACGGGTAAAACTGTAAAACCATAAACACCTTCGCTATGCTCAATATCCAGATACCGGTTATTGCACGAGGCAGACGAAATCATTGCCTAGCTCCGATCCAACTAATCGGCATCGTCACGATTCGGTACACAGCAAACTGGCGTCGAAAGCCATACAGATAAGGGCACTTGAGAAGTGCCGGGCTTTGTGCGCTATTGGCGCCGACAAGTGTTCAACAGGCCAGCCCGCAACGGAAAGGAGGCGCCTATGGTTCACGTTTTCCATGTCGACGGCGCCACGATCCAGCCGTCCCGGGACATCGAGTGCAAGGACGATTCCGGTCTCGGAATCTGCACCGGCCGCATGCGCGAGGAAGTTCTTCGCGCGGTCCGTCGTCGAAGACGACGAACCGCGAGAGAAAGGACCAACCATGTCGCGTACGCCACACCACAAGAACGATACCTTCACGCTCTTCCAGTCTGAAGGCGATCGCCAGGACATTCTGGAATTCATCCGCGAGCACTGCGGCCTCCTCGATCGCCTCTCCAGCGTCTTCAACAAGGCGCCGGCATCCCTGATCGATGGCCGTCATGTCCTTGCACAGCCGGTCTATATGACCATCGCCGCAAAGACGGTGGGTCTGTCACGCAAGGCACCCAAACAGAAGCTGGTTGTCGGCGCAGGTCATAGCGTGACCCTCATGCTCACGGCTCGCCATCCGAGTGTGCACGGCACGCCGGCCATCGTTTACGCATTCGCCATTGCAGCGATGCGCATCCGTAATGCAGTGCGTGTCTGCGATATCATCTACAGCGTCGGCAAACCCACCGCTGGCACGCTGGAGGGTCTCCTGCCCGAGTATATCGCCCAGATGGAAGCCACCGCCCACTGGCTGGCGACGGATTTCCTGACGCGCTAACCCGCCCCCGAATGCCGGGCCATGATGGCCTGGCAGCCGGGCGGGGGGCTCTCAAGCCCCGTGGCGCCGGCTACCATGTCCCCCAAATTACTCTCGAATGAAGAGAAGAGCATGACTAAGACAGTACTGTTCTACGCGCATTGCGCGACTGCCCCTCAGCATGAAGTGTCGATCGAAACACAGATCGAACTCGGCAAGGAATTCATACGCAAGCAGGGTTGGAAGCTCGTGGACGTGTTCACCGACCATATGGGCGGCGGCACGACCCACAAGACGCGCCCCGGTCTCCGGGCGTTACTCAAGCGCGCTTCGGAAGGAGAGATCGACGTGGTTGTCTGCATCTCCATGGATCGTCTGTCGCGCGACGTCGCGCGCAGCTCAGAGATTTACAAGGAGCTCCTCGATCACGGCGTGGAGCTCCAGACCATGGCCGGCGACACGCCGGTGACGGACCCGGGTTCGGCTATTCGTGCGCTTCTCGATCGTGAGATGGAAGAACAGAGCCGCTATTTGGTCCGTCTCGAGGAGATCGATGATCGTCAGTCTGCCGCCCAATAGAAGAAGCGCCGGCGGCAATAATTGCCGCCGGCGCTCGCTCATGCCGGACCATGATTGCCTGGCGGCGCCTGGGGCTCCCAGGTCCCGCGCCGCCGGTTACCATGTCCCTACTTTCATCTCGATACGAGAGACCCGATGACCAAGACTGTATTGTTCTACGCCCGCTACTCCACCGACCGCCAGAACGAAGTGTCGATCGAAACGCAGATCGAACTCGGCAAGACGTTTGTCGCCGACAGGGGCTGGAAGCTGGTCGAGACCTATGCCGACTCCGCGATCAGCGGAACCTCCTTCACATCGCGTCCCGGCATCCAGCAGCTTCTGGCGCATGTAAAGCGCGAGCGGATCGATGTCGTGCTCTGTGTCACGGTCGACCGACTGTCGCGCGACGTCGAGCACAGCTCAAAAATCCTCAAGGAACTTAACTACCACGACACGGCAATCTGGACGGTTCAGGCCGGCCAGGAGATCAGCCATATCGAGCTGCATATGCGCTCCACACTCAGCCATGAACTGGTTGAGCAGATCCGCTACCGCACGAGAGAAGGAATGAAGACAGCGGCGCGCAAGGGCATCGCAACCACCCGCCTCTCCTACGGCTACCGCCTCGGCCAGCAGCGCGACGCCAACGGCGACCGGATCAAGGGCCTGCGCGAGATCGACCCGGCCCAGGCAGAGATCGTGCGCTGGATCTTCGAGCAATATGCAAATGGGGTCAGTCCCGCGGCGATCGCCGCGAGCCTCAATGCGCGCCATATCCCTGCACCGCAGCACAAGTACTGGCGCGACGACACGATCCGTGGTGACGGCAAGCGGCAGGCCGGCATCCTCCACAACGAACTCTATGTCGGCCGGATCGTCTGGAATAAGCAGAACTATCGGAAGAACCCGGAGACGGAACGTCGTACCGCGCGCCTCGACGACAAAAGCGAGTGGATCGTGACCGAGGTTCCATCCATGCGCATCGTCAGCGACGAACTCTGGGCGCGCGTGAAGGAGCGGCAACTGGCGACGCTCGAGAACTTTTCCCGCACGACTACCAATCCGCTGAACAGGACACACCGGCCGAGCTACCTGCTGAGCGGCATGCTGGAGTGCGCCGAATGCGGCGGATCCTACGCCATCATGGCCAAGGAACGCTACGGCTGCTCCAACCACAAGAACAAGCTGCCAATCGACGGACTCGACGGCGCCTGCTGCTCCAACCAGAAGACCATTCTCCGCAAGAACCTGGAGGATCGGGTGCTGTCCTGCCTGCCCGCCGCCTTCTTCGGTATGGGTCTATTCGACGATGTCGCCGGGCAGGCGCGCCGCAACCTTGCAGCGTCCGTCAAGAATGAACCCGACGAGCGCCAACGCATTTCTGTGGAGTTGAAGGCTGCCGAACAGGAACAGCGCCAGATCATCCAGCAGATCAGCGATCGCGCGGCCGAGGGCCGGCCGCGCCTTCCCGCCCTCGACGATATGCTCGACACGCTTGAGGAACGCCGTGCCGGCCTCGAGGCCCGGCTGAAGCAGGCGCCGGCGGAAGAAGATTTCGGGGAGAAGATCAGGAAGCTGAAGGCGGAGGTCAGTCCGGAAGCGGTCGAACTGGTCATCAACTCCGCCTTCTATTACATGCGTGAACACGCCGATTCCGTGACGAAGCAGCCGTTCATCAACATCGTGCGCCAGTTCATCCAGAAGGTCGTCATCGGCAAGACGCCGGGCCACCAGCCGGCATCCCTCGAAGTCCACGGCCGCATCGCCTCGATCCTGGCTGCTATGGAAGCCGCAACGATTCTGGAGAAACAGTTCGAGGCGCTCAAGCAGCACGACTATCTGGAGAAGCTTCGCGCCGGCGAGCTCGAGACGGAGCAGAAACGCAAAAAGCTCCTCGACGCTTACACGGAGGAGCTTTCTGTCAAACGGCTTGAATGGCAAAATATTCAAGTTTCAGTGGTTGCGGGGGCAGGATTTAATCTTAACTTGCGATCATCGCATCCACCACATGCTCTACTAAAATCTCTTTCTGCCGGTAACCGCAGCGGCCTATTTCGTACCGCAGCGTAAACCCATGTAAAATCAAGTTCAATGCGAAGTGTCATGCCCCACGATGGGTGGAAGCATGGCCGGACCGTATAACCAACAAAATGTTGCAGATCGTGGAGAATGATCTTTGGATTGCCGCCCCAGGCCATCGAAAGAAACTATACTGGGTGACATCAGCTCGCGATTTCGTACACGTCTTCTTGCCTGCATTCCCAAAATTACGCGCTTCTTCGTCTGAGAACACGGAAAAACTGCCGCTATACATTTCGCGCCATACGTTGTCGATGGTTCGAGATTTTCGACTTAGGATTAGCGAGGGCTTCTTCAATTTTTGCAATAAGCAGTTGAGGATTTACCACGAGATCGCGCCACAAGACCCATGCGGCGTAGCCTGAGTCAATGTTGTCTTGAAGTCGGGCAGGCTTCCAAGTCCCATTTCCCTCCCAAACGATACTTGGCAGCCCGACACCAACGAGGCCCATCTCCTGCCCCAGCGAGGCATGAATTTCCCAGTCTACATAGCGGCGTTTTGGAGTTTCGGCGCCGCAGAGCACGATCGTACATGAGCTGCCGTGGAGATGGGTATCACGGATGCGCCGCATGATGTACTCAAAGCTGGTACTGTCGATCGCGCGGTCTAGGGAATTATCGGTGATCGTCTCAAGGCCATCGTGGAAATGAGCAGAGAAGCTATCGTACGCAGCCTGGTCATTCCGATGGTGGTAGCTGACGAAAACTTTGCGGCGCTTCTGGCTATCAAAATAGTGGTCCATTGAAACTAGCTGCGACTTTTTACGAAGCGGCGGGTCGCGTCGGTTTTCACCACGCGATACGAAACAAATTCATGAGCGAGTACCTGATAGTCAACGATTAGCCGTCGTGCCAACAGATAGCTCAAAGCGGGGTTCATTCTCCTACGATCCCAGCCGTACCGTTCAGCCACCTTGCTAGCTTCATGGGGGAACTCATCATCATTGACCAAGTCGGCGGCGATCCTTAAGGCATCCTCCTCAGCCGACCAGTCCATGAAATATTTATCAAACTGGGCAAACAAACTATCTTTAGGCAAAACACGCCTAAAGCTTTCTGTGACCATATCACGCAACTCATGCAATGCGTCCTCGACGTCTTCTTCGGACGTATCCACGGCTATAGCTAGCTCTTCGATCGTCTTCTGCGGATCTCCGAACATGGCCGTCTGCGTGGATTCCACGAATACCTTCGCTACCGCGGTTGCGGTTTTAGAAAATCCAGTTGCTGGAAGTTCTGTCGTGGTGGGCGCCGGTCCGAGCTCCGGCTTGAGTGACAGACCATGCACCGCGTTGACCAAATTGCGCAGGTCGTTATCAAATGACGGAAGAGTCATTTCCGGAGCAAGCTTTCCGGACAGCAGTGGAGGGAGCTCACTCGTTGAAATTCCGTACCGTAGAGGGATAAAGCGAGCTTGTCCGCTGATCTGTCTAACGAGACCCGCATCCATTTCCTCTTGTACCCAAGGTCGCTCCAATGCGCTCGGTGTGAGCAGCACGATAAAGTGGGTGCAATTTCCCAATCCTTCATCGATCTTTCGACGTAAACTATCGCCCGGGCCGATCTCCCACTCGGCCCACCAGGTATCGATCCCCTTTGCCATGAGCCCTCTGGCGATTCTCCCTGCAAACTCTCGATCTTCGAACGAGTAGCTAAGGAAAGCTTTAGGCGTTCCTCTGTTCAGCGAACTGAAGTGGGTTGCGTTTTGTTCGTCGTCCGACAAGCTCAGTCTCACGATTTGCAGTAACTCCGGCGATCCTTCGATGGTCAGCCGGATATCTTCGAGGTCGTCACCGTGGACCAAAACGGTCGGGAACTCGTCTGTTTCCGGGTGCCGAATTGCCGAGATTTTCTCCCAGAGTTGATCTTTCACTCCATCGACCATGGCCTTCTCAAGATCAGAGGCGAAATCCTTGGAGTTGAAGGGGCGTCCATTGTAAGTCACTCCCAAGTCTACCTCCTGTCCGCGATGCATCGAAATCCATATGAACGAAGCAAGAACGGAATTCAAGGGAGCCACCTTCGTTTCCAAGGCTATCCCCATCTAAAGCAAGTCGAGAACTGTTTCCTTGTAAGGTATTGCCGTTGCCGAGAACCCACAGTTATTGTTGGAAGCCGATTTGATTTTCAACGGCGTTCTGAACAAGCCGTGACGATAGGGATATGAAAAACAGCGACGAAGATCTCCCTCCCCTCACCCCCGCCACGACAGCCAGACTGGTCTACTTAATTACTGCCCCGTTAAGAGCGGCATGCGAAGCTTCTCCAGGGCGCATTCCGTCAAATGAAGCGACTAAGCTAATGCTCAAGCGAGTATCGCCCAACAACAAGCTGAGTTTTGCCACCTTGGACAGATATTGGGTCATTGTGGCCGACGAACTTACACAGATCTTAGATCGCATTCTGGCTTATCAATACGTGACCCAGTATCGAAAAGAGCTGCGATCAGACGCGCAACTGATGAACGCCTGGCAAATTCACAGCCAGAGCCTTCGCAGCGGAGAACTCTACATCGTTCAGGTTCGAACGGCCGAACTCCTGACGTTTTTGGCACAAATTTGTAGCGACTGCGGCCTTCCAGTAAGCAATCAGAGAAGCGCGTTTGATCGTGCTTTTGAGAAGCAATTCCAACGTAGGCTACGTGAACGGCATCGTCTAGTTCACGCCCACGAACGCCCTTCTATGGAATCTCGCATTATTTCTCTTATGAGCGCAACCTCGGATTTCGCCAACGAGGAGGTAACTCAAATATTCTCGGAGACGCTAGGACGCGCGATGGAAGGCGCGCAGGCGAACCATACAACCGAAACCGGTTTGACAGTCGCGAATATTGAAAAAATCCACGAAGAGGCTTCGATCGTTGAAGCGCGGCAAATGCTTAAGCTGGTCGCTGACAGCCTGATTGCGACATTGCGCGATACGACCCCAAAGCCCCAATGAGTCTGACCACTATCAGTATTTGAAGAACGCCATCGGTTTCGGGATAGGTGCCCCCCTTACCGTACGGTTCCCGTGCTCAAAGCAACATCGTCCCTACATATGTGCCTATAGTCCAAGTCTGTCTCCAAATCCGACCATTCCGTGTCATCGAGGTCCCTACCCGCGAGGTCGCAGACACGTTTTGTGAGTGCGCTTGGCGCGGTAGCGAATTCGACAATGTTGTCCCCTGTCGAAACTGTTGCCACCACATCGTTTGACAGATTAAACGCCAAGGCAGATATCTGAGACCCATCCAGTGAACTGACACCGATGCTCTTTCGTTCCTTCAGGTCCCACAGAAGTACATTTCCACCGACATCCGCTGCTGCCAGTGTGTTTCCATCGCGTGAAATCGCTATTGATGTTGGGCCTCCAGCCATCGCGTCAGGCATCGGCAAGTAGCGGACATTTTGTAAGCTCGTCTCCGCAATTGCGAGCGACCGCGGGTCCTTGCCTGCGGTTGCACCTTGGATTACCAGAGACTTGTCCTCTGGCGTGAAGGTTACAGAAGCGATCTCGCTGGAGATAAGCGAGTTCGTTAGCGGCTTTTTAGAGGGCCGTTGCAGGTCATAAAGCCGAACCGCACCATCCGTTCCTCCGACAGCCAATTTCTCGGCATCGGCACTTAGACCGATGCTCCGCGCGTCAAAGTTCAGCTTGATCTCGCGCTTGGCAGTCTCGATAGAAGAGCCAGGAGCAAAGATCACTACTGTGCGGCTATCTTGGAGGGCCGCTGCCAACTGGCCGTTTGCGCTGAGTGCGAGATCCGCGATTCGGGTACCCGCTTTTAAATTCTGCTTCGCCACCGCTTCCGACGACAGCTTGCTTGAGAACACCATCCCATCAAAGGTGCTCCACAGCGCGAGTTGTGCATCAGCTGCGATAACGACGTTTTCGACAGGTTGGCTCGTAACGTCAACAAACCCCTCGTCATCGGGCTGCCGATCAGGCATTTCGATTAACTCGCCTGTCAACTTTCTTCTGAGATCGAGCAAATCCAGCAGCTGAACCCATCCTGTAGATGCAAATTCCCACACACTGGCACTATCATCGCCTTTGCTGACAGCGAAGATCTTACCGCTTTTGTCTACAGCAAGTGTGTCAACACTCCCGTGCGAGAAGTGCGATACGGGTCTTGCCCCAGAACCATGTCCGTCCAAACGCCAGAGTGCCAATACTCCATCCCTTCCAGCCGATACGAGAAGACGGGTACCGGGGACGAATACGAAGGCACCGACCTGATCGCTATGTGGCTGCATTCGATCCAAAAGAGGAGACCCAGAATTGTCCCTAACCTCCATTACGCCGTCTGGATACCCAACAGCTATTGCCCCTCCTGCCATTTGTATCTTCGTATTTACGATCATGGGAGGTAGCTGAAAAAGGAAGCCCATGGGGTCAGACAAAATGGCTTGCTGCTGGGCGTCCACCTTCATAGTCCGCACCAGTCCTTCGTCAGTAACCTCGACGAACCGATTGGTATCACCAATATCGGCAACATTGAAAACCTCAGATCCTTGTTTCGGGATTTTTGCGATGGGCGTACCGCTTCGAGCATCAAACACGTTCACGTAGCCTGAACCGGTGCCAGCAACGATTTTATCCACTCCAAGAAAGGTTACTGCGTTGACGCGCAGTTGGTCGGACAAGTCTATTGCCGGGAAGCTGAGCGCGAAGGACGGATAATCTCTTACTTCCATTACTCCACGACCATCGCCCATCGCTATCTGATCACCAGTTGGCGAAACGGCCAATGAGCGCACCCCCTGGTCTTTCATCGCTCCTACATTTGTCAATACAGGGTGTGGTGCGGGTCGAACTTCTCGATGACGACCATCAGGACCTAACATTTCCACTCGCCCCGATTGAAAGCCGATGAGCACCGAGCCTCCAGAGACCATGACCATTGCACGAACCTCGCCCTCTCCGCGGGTTTGAAGCAACGGCTTTGCCTCTAGAAACGCAGCGCCAGAAGCCGCATTGTCATCGTTGAACTTCAAAGGCACTTCCACAATTGTCCCATCTGAAGTTCCGAGTAGGAGCGAGCGAGTCTCCGTTCGATACTCAGCCGCGGTAAACTCAAAATTTCGCAGTTGCGAAGTAGCGACTAAGTTTCTCCATTGGTCTAGCTTTGCCAGCAACTTCGCGCGTGCTGTTGCCGTACTAGTTACGTTTACTGCGTTTGCAGCGATCAAGAGTTGCTGGGTTACACCTCTTGCTGAGTCTGCTTCCAGTGCCAAACCCCGAGAGACGGCTACCAAGTGCCTGCTTTCGGCAAGTCGCCATTGGTAAAACGCAACACCTCCAGCTATGATGAGCGCTAATGCAGCTATTGACGACGCCGTGAAGACGTTCCGCCAAAAGCGACGTTGTGCCTCAAAGCCAGCTTGAACGAAAGCGGCAACTTCCCCCGCATCAAGGAGACCAGCAGCTGTCTCCAGCAACTTCTGTGCTGCGAGAAGTTTAGCTCCGGAATAGAGCAGGCTTCTGTCCTTGCGCTGCCGCTGATGCCACAATTTCGTGTCACGATGCAGGATGAAGGGGGTGAGCCCACGACGGGAAATTTGCCCATCATTGAGGCCAGTCAGAGCAAGGTGTAACTTCCTGATACTGTCGGGCTCCAGCCGCGAACCACGGAAATCGACATAGTTCAGCGCCCGGAACACACTGCCAGACGCTAACCGGGCAATGTCGCTGTCTAGAACGCCGGGCAACATGACCGGAATCAGCTTGAATTTTGGATCTGCCTTGTAACGGGCGACAGCCAGCTCAGCTTCCCAAAGATGCGTGGGACCCCAACCATTTCCACCGAGAAAAATTGCGCAGCATGTGCAAACGTTTAACTCCGACTCAATGAACGGCATGAAGGTGGCGCCCGCAGGAATACTGTAAACGTCTAAAAAATTCGCGAGACCGTATTCGCTCTCAATTTGCTCCGCGATTTCTCGAACGATCGGCTTGTCACTGTTGTTATGGCAAAGAAACACCCTATGATCGACCGCTTCCGTCGTCTCAGAGGGCAGTGTGGCACGAAGCACTTCCTGCGAAGAGACATCTGGCATCTGGGCGCCCTTAATTATCACAACTGCATTTACGTTGCCTGCGTATCAACTTGCCGCCTTAACCCATATAATTCGGACCCGACTTCGAGGGCGCGTTTATTCCTGGGGTCTCACTGTTTACCGCGACTGTGTTGTTCATCTCGCTCCCAAGGCTGATCCACCGAAGACCTCATTGGAAAATTCTCGGCGTATTGGTTCATCCACTTGTCCAGCTTTATTGATCGCTTCTTCGCAAGCTCCCCAATGATCGCTTTCATGAAAAGCTTATCGCCAACGTGCTCACCAAGAGCGCGGTATGCTTCGAACTGGGTCTCAGAGAAGAATTGATCCGCTGTCGAATGGTGAGGGAACATCGGTTCATCAAGACGGTACCTCTTGAGAAATTCGCCTTCATTTCCCGTGAGAGATAGTTTCACATAGAGAAGATGTCCGATCTCCCACGGATTTTCGTTATTGCCGGTCGGATAACGAATTCGACAAAAGCGAAAGTGCGACCGGCTAAAGCCGGAGTCTTGGAGGCGTAGCTCATCCAGGTCCACATCAATCTGAATACCCATATCGATATATGCCAAGCGCTGAAGGTTTGTCAGCGCATGGAAGGTCATTTTGGGATCGGCCTCACCGTCCACCGCAACGATGTAGCGGCAGCGACGTCTGAGGAGTTCGTAGACACCAAGATTTTCGATATGACCGCCATCCGAAATGTTCGAATAGGGCAGACTTTCATCAGCGTTTCCCCAGAACTCGTGCACTAGATAACCAAGGCCAGGCCCATTTCTTACAAAAAAAGAGTCGGTTGGCGGAATAGCTTTCGGCGCAACCTTTTGTGGATCTCTCAACCAAGCGTTCAGGCGAGCATTGAACAAGGTTAACCAGAAACTGCTGCGTCTTGTCGTTCGCAGTCCCATTTGTGGTGAAACAGCCGCGCCAGACAAAGCCATCGCCGATGCCAGGTCCAGCAAGGGGTTGCAGACTTCCCAAGCGGAAGTCTTACTATAACCGAGCAGATTACTCCCAGTCATGTGCGGGGTGAAGGAAAAGACGTCAGCAAGACGGCCCCGCATTTTTGGCTGTTTTGACCCGGGAGCATTGAGAGCGCAATTGATAATGGGATACAATGTCTTGCTGCATTCTATTTCACTCACCTTTGGTGGTCCGTTCCCGACCGCAACATGAATAAAAGCCGTCGCGAGCTTAGATCGGTAATACCGATGGAGTGAAGTCTCATTGACATCGACCCATAACCAAAGCAGGAGGAGGCTGGCAGCAATAACGGCAAGCGTAATCGCCGTGTGAAAAGGTTCTGGGTCGCTAAACACAACATAAAATGAGTGTTCAACGAACAAAAGAAACACAATGGCGATCCCAATGACTGCAGCCGACCTCATCTTCGCGTACACTGCGGAAATGGCGCCTAGTATGGCAATCAGAATCGCGGCAACCAATATAGCGGCAGAGAGACCATCCAATGGTTGGCCGGTGGAGCCATCGCCGGCAAGCCAGAATATCGTGCTATGAAAGGTTTGCAGCGTTTTCCACACCAGCGGGAGGCAAAAAACTGCACCCAGAGCACCGTGAATTCCGTTCAACTCCTCGAGCCCCAACTTTTGTGTGCGTGCCACAAAAGCTAGAATGGCTAACGCAAAGACTGGGCAAATCCACGCGACCCAGGACGGAATTGCGTAGTAATCGACGAGGCTTTTGACGCTGCGTTCGCCCGCGGCAAAGAAAGCTATCATGCCAAAGAGCAGCAGGACATTTACGAAAACTCCATATGTCGAACGCATGACCAGAAGCAGTCGCTCGACAAATCCCGCCGAGAGAAAACTGGCGCGTTGGCGCACGCCCATCAAAAGGTCAGATTCTTGCTCGTTTCGCTTGAATGGCTGTTGTTCGCTCTCCAGCCCCATATCCTCCGGCAGGTTTTTCTTACCCAGAAGGGAAGCGAGAAAGCAGCCGGTATATCCCCCGCCTGACACCGTTGATAGGTAATCGAACTGAGGCAATAGATTTCTCCTAGCGAGGGCCGCTAAGACACCGAGCGAGAAGGTGGCACTCCTGATCCCCCCTCCGGAAAGCGCGAGGCCGGCTGCACTGTCTTGCTCAGTCTCGACGACATAGCTGCGCCGACGGCTGATAACCGCCTCCTCCTCTGTCGCCTTAAAATCAGCAATATTTCCAGCGGGTCGCCACTTTGCCATCGGCGAGCGTTCTTCGCCGTTGCCCAGCGCCATCGCGAGCGAAGGATCATAGGAGGTGGCATCCGCGCCCTGCAGACGAGCTAGGGCACGCTCCAATTCTCGAAGACCAATTTGCAGATCATACAACTCGGCGCGAAAATCATCAGTAGCATCGAGGGCTTCAAGCGCTCCAGCATTGCTAAGAGGGTGCCATTTTGCGGTGAAGGGCCTGACAACCGAATTCAGGGCGTGCCAAACTAAGATTTCGAAAGTTCCGCAACCAACATTCTCGGCGGTGATTTCGCGGGCATTCTTGAAAAGTTCGACGACGCTCTCAAGTGCACGTTTCTCAGTACCGCTTCCATAAGGAAGTCGAGCCGTTGCAATCCTGGAGATTAGTGTCGTTCGAAATTTATGCGCGGCAGCACGGTTTGGCTTGTCTTCAATCCAATCCATGTTGCCGTACACCGCTAGGAATTCGTTGCCAAAAACCTGTGCGCTCGAAAGTTTCGAGAGTTCCGAGTGAAACGTACTCTTCGTAACGGGCTCCTGATCGCCTTCAGTCATACTAACAGTTCTTTCCCGCTCGTGATCGGTCCTGCAAGCGTCGTAAGCCGCTTCGGACCGTCAGTCCAAAATCTTGTCATCGCCGCCTGAATAGCGGGCAGCGCTCTGATGGAACTGGAACGGGTCG
Organism: Agrobacterium tumefaciens; assembly: GCA_017744915.1. Classification (GTDB taxonomy): domain Bacteria; phylum Pseudomonadota; class Alphaproteobacteria; order Rhizobiales; family Rhizobiaceae; genus Agrobacterium; species Agrobacterium tumefaciens_I. The sequence goes on along the minus strand of JAGIAH010000002.1, from coordinate 12,638 downwards.
TCGACAACGCGATTCAAGTTTGAAGCCTGTGTCGTCATCAACCAGTTCAGCAAATCCAAGCATTCATCCTCCATGAACACGCGATGTCCCCGGAGATTCGTGTAACCAATATCTTCGAGAATTCTTTTGGGAACTTCGGGCGCCTGCTTGCCAAAGTAAAAGAAGTGGTTCGAGATCAATACGCGGTCTGTCCCCGTGTCAGTCTTGATGTTGTGGATGTCGGGAGAGCCGTCCGGGCGGCTATGGTGCGAATCAAGCTGCTGCCAACTGCCATTCTCTTGGTGATAAATATTGTCACCAAGCATCATCGTCCGGCTGCCGTTTCTAACAGGCCGCTTGTCCTTGAATCTGGTATCCAACCAATACTCGTCAAACGACAGCGCCTCAGAAACGTGCATCGCAAAGATGCAGCGGCCCACCGCCCCCAACTTGGTACCGCCCATTCCTATAACCCAATCACCCTCTTGAGCCATCCGCCGCACCACTGGCTTGCATGTAGCCAGTGTACAAACCCCGTGGAACGGATTCGGGGCAAAACCAAAGTCCCGTGCGACAACGTACATGTAGACTGCCATTTATTAGCATCGCGAGGTAGAAGGAACGTGGACGGGAGGCCGGGAAGAACCGTCTGTATTTTGGAAATCGTTGTCGCTGCCTTCGACTGCATCAATAACTGCGTCCGGGTTCCAATTCACGAGGGTGCTTCCATAATCTTCGAAGGCGGGTGGAATGTCAGCTTTGGTACCTCCTCGGGTAAAAACCCCGACTATTCGCTTTCCGAGCTCATGTGCCTTCTTGATTTCCCAATTGACCCAAGGACGAGCATGCGTGTCTTTGCCAATGAGAACGATTACGGTCGACGCCCAAGCCATCTTGATCCGTAGCAAACGCTTAATTGCATTGTCGCTGACGAGCCCTTTGGCTAATCGTTCCTTGTTGGCAGGCTTAGCCCGGATGGAACTATTCCGGATCTCGTAGCCTTTCCGGCTGAGCGAGTCAGTTAGCTTTGTGACGTGCTCATCATCTGCGTGATGATGACTGATAAAAACGTGTCTCCTACTTGCCATTTGCACCTCCGATTACTTGACGAATCTAATACCATGGGTTGAATTAGAGCGCGATGGTTCGGGGGGACTTATGGCCGGAAAGTTGTTTATATTCGAAGGACCGGACGGCGTCGGCAAGACAACCATTGTCCGAGACCTGAAAAGACGACTGACCGGCAAGTCTTTTGAGTTCTTGAGCTTTCCGGGATGTGACGAGGGAACACTCGGCCAGGCCATCTATCGTATCCATCACCATCCAGAAGAATTCGGTATCCTGACCATGTCGGAACTTGCGCGACAAGCCCTCCATGTCGCCGCTCATATCGACGTCATCGAGACCCGGATCAAGCCTTGGATTGCGGAAGGAAAAAATGTCGTACTTGACCGCTTTTGGTGGTCCACGCTGGTTTACGGAACAGTGGGCGGCGGTCAATGTGAGGCGCTGAGCGAACTTGTTGCGGCCGAAGAAACTGTCTGGGGACCTCTCTTGCCAAGGGCAGCTTTTCTGATCGATCGGGACAGCCCAATCAATCGGAGGGAGGACCTTACGTACTGGCAACAACTTCGTACGAACTATGCTCAACTTGCAACGAGGGAAACCCAGAAATATCCCGTGCATACGGTAAGGAATATCACCTCCGTAGCAGAAGCGGTCGACCAGATCGAAGCAAAAATTGCTCGCATATCGGTCGAGTAGCTAATGCCTGAAAACACTGAGACTAAAGCTCCCGGTGCTCGGGCAAAATCGATGGAATTATAGAAGCTTTTTTCCCCCGAGGTTGTGAAAAATGACGGAAATCATAAAGAATGTTTTCATCAGCCATATTCATGAAGACGACCACGGCCTGGAAAAGCTCAAGAAAATTCTGAGTGATCACGGTCTAGCGATCCGCGATTCCTCGATAAACTCAAGCAATCCGAACAACGCCAATAATCCCGAGTACATCAAAAGCTCGATCTTGGCGCCGCAGATTCAGTGGGCGAGCACGTTGGTAGTGTACGTGACCGCGGATACCCGCCACAGCGAATGGGTGAATTGGGAGATCGAGTACGCGGCCAAGCAAGGCAAGCGAATTGTCGGCGTTTGGGGGGAAGGAGAGCTAGGCTGCGAGTTGCCGGATGCTCTCAAGGAATATCACGACGCGATGGTGGGATGGCACGGAAATTCCATAGTTGAGGCCATTGTAGAGGATCAGGACAAAACTGAACTTCCGAACGGCAACGCCGCTCCAATTCTTCCGATCAAAAGACATCCGTGCGGTGTGAAATAATGAGCATCTATTCCTACATCGTCCGATATGACAGTGGTTTCGCTCCAAATCCTTTCTACGGTTTTTGTACGCTTGCAACATGCAAGCCGCTGATACGAAAGCACGCCAAGATTGGGGACTGGGTTGTTGGCTGCGGAAGTGCGGATCGCGCTGTCCGCCGTGGTGGCCACATGGTCCACGCTATGAGAGTCACAGAGACCCTTACTTTCCAGGAATACGACGCCGACGCACGTTTTCAACGAAAAAAGCCGATCCGCAACGGCAGCCGAAAGCAAAGTGCGGGAGATAATATCTACTTTACGGTTACAGGGACCGATGGATGGTCTCAGCGCGATTCCTTTCACAGCAACTCAGAAGGCCTCCCAAACCCACGACATGTTGCCAATGATACACAGGTCGACCGCGTCCTTGTGAGCAACCACTTTATCTACTTCGGTGGCGAAGGCCCGACATTTCCAGACGATTTACTAGACAGTAAAGGTAGGCACATCTGCAAGGACGGAATAGGGCGATCCAAGTTCGAAGACGCCGCCATGGAGACACGACTTATAGGCTGGCTAGGTTCGATCGGTCCAATGGGGCTGCGGGGATCGCCGTTCGAATGGTCGACTTTGCGATAGGGAGTGCAAGCGATGGCTGTCGGGTCTTTGAGCCTAAATGAATATCAAAGCCTAGCATCGAGGAGCGATCGTACCCGCGATAAGGGAAATGGGTTCGATCTGCCGGTTCTCGGACTTGTCGGCGAAGTTGGCAGTCTGCTCAGTGAGGTTAAGAAACGGCAACGCGATACCGCTGCCATTATCGGCTATGAGCAGACCGTCCTTGAGGAACTGGGCGACACGCTCTGGTACCTCGCGATTATAGCTGACCATGCCGAAATCAAGCTAGCGACCTTGGCGGGTGCGGACCAGGGCCTGGACCTTCCAGTCATGGTTTTACAGCCGCAACACTCTTTACCAATGAATACCCCAAGTGCACAATTCGAGAAAACCCTCCTGCGGCTTGCGGCTGCGACGGGCGAGCTCGCGGCCGCCGTCGACGGGTCTCACGGCGATAGGCCCCTTCTCCAGACGCGACTGGCTAATGTCCTGAGCCATCTTGTCCAGGCAGCGAACGAAGCCGAAGTCTCGCTCGAAGATGCTGCCAGAGCGAATATTAGCAAGACTGAGGATCGATGGCCGCAGGAGCGCCGATATCCTGCACTGTTCGATAACTCATTTCCGGCTGACGAGCAGCTTCCACGCTCCTTGACGATTGACATCTACGAACGTGTCGGCAGCAACGGGAAAAGCTACGTTCTCCAAAGTTGCAATGGCCTCTTCATCGGGGATCGCTTGACCGATAACATCATGAAGCCGGATGACTACCGGTTCCACGATGTTTTTCACTACGCTTACGCAGCCGTTCTTGGTTGGTCCCCCGTGACCCGCGCACTTCTCAAGCGAAAACGAAAGAGTGTTGGGCGAGTTGATGAGGGCGAGGATGGCGCTCGAGCTGTACTCATTGAAGAGGGCATTGCCACCTATATCTTTGGGGTCGCCAAGGAATTCAAATTCTTCGCAGACCAGGAACCCGGCGATCTTAGTCTAACTCTTCTGAAAAACGTGAGGCAGTTTGTTCGAGGATACGAGGTTCACTCTTCACCTCTATGGCTTTGGGAAGAAGCTATCCTCCAGGGAAACAATGCTTTCAGATTTCTTGGAGAAAACCGTCGCGGCCGGATCACGGTTGATGTAGAGAAGCGGTCGCTGTCGATAGAGGAACTTCCATGATGAATACCGTTCAGTTCGTAGAGACACTGGCTGACATGTCCTTCACGGATGCCTTCAATCCCTACTCTGAATCCTGTGACGATTTCGACCATGACGACGCTCCTGCCATTCGTCGTCAGAATTTGAAGCTTGTTCTCGACGCGGCAATCGAGCGGAAAGTCGATTCGATCTGGATTGCCCGTGATCTTGGCTATCGGGGTGGACGGCGCACCGGTCTTGCCCTGACCGATGAAGCACATCTGACTGATCATTCGGTTCTCTACGGGGACCTGCCGCTTGTCAGAGCGACCAAAGGTCCCGCTTTGGCTGAGCGCACCGCCAGTGTTATCTGGCAAACACTCAATCGCATCCAACGCCCGGTTTTTCTCTGGAACGTGTTCCCGCTCCACCCGCATGAACACGGTGATCCGCAATCAAATCGCTGCCATACACGTTCTGAACGAAACGCTTGCCGCCCATTGCTGAGTTGGCTTCTCGACGTCCTGGACCCGCGCGTGGTCGTTGCCGTCGGCCGCGATGCACAGGTCGCGCTTTCCGATTTAGGTATTGATGCGATGCAGGTCCGTCATCCGAGTTATGGTGGCCAGAGCGACTTCATTTCCGGGATTGAAGGTTTGTATGGTTTGCCGAGTAGCGCAAAGTCACCCCAGCAACTCGCGATGTTTTAAAGTTCACCTGAAAGTCCAGCCCCACCCTTTTGAAGCGAAATAGTGCCGCTGTTTAGGTGACACGATAATGCTCGGAGTTTTCCATTGGCGACTTTTACCGAGGATGAAATCAAGGACGCCGCGCGCGTATCGACATCTTCAATCAAAAAAACCGCAAAGGCCATCCTGGAAGAGGCTTCAGTCGCGCCTCCGGGTGGTTACGACGTTTTTTTGAGCTATTCATCGCATGAATCCGATGAACTGATCCTTGGGGTAAAAAACACGCTGATAAAGCACGGCTTGGCTGTCTATGTTGATAAATTCGATGATCCTCACATGAAACCGAATGATGTAAGCAAAGATACTGCAGAGACTCTCAGAAGCCGCCTTCGCCAGTCGAAGTCGCTGTTATATCTTCACAGCGAAAACTCAGGTCTTTCCAAGTGGATGCCATGGGAACTCGGCTTTTTCGACGGATACCGGTCAAAGGTTGCCATCTTTCCGATAACGAAGACGTCCCGATCAACTTACGTTGGTCAGGAATACCTGGGTGTCTACCCTTACGTCGGGCAAGCCAATAATACAAATGGCGTCAAGCGCCTTTGGATCTGGGAGGAGAAAAACAAATATGCAGTATATCCGTCTTGGGTAAAGGGTGAAAAAGATATAACCTTGCGTTCATAGATATCGCCTCGCTAAATTGAGGCGAGGCCCAAGCGGGGCGTTTCCCTCATCCAAAAGCTTCGTACTAGAGGGACTGTCTCCTAAAAATGCCCGGAGCGTCTCTCGCAAAAGTTTGTCGATCAGGGGTGGCCAAATCTTCCGCCGTAGAAACTAACAAATCATGTGTTCCTTCTGGTAAGGTCGCGTAGCGGACCGACTGCGTTTGCTTCGCGTCATTTGAAAGCAGAGATCGGTGATTGGCCGCCGCCAAGCCCAAAGTGCAAAAAGGGGAAAACGATGACTGAACTAGCTCGCCCCTTTATTGTGATTTACGTCGTTTGGCATCCGAACTTTAATCTCGGGCCGCACGTAGCGAAAGCACTGTTCGAGCATTTCCGCCGAGAGAGCTATGAACGAATAACCGGAGGCACCGGCATCAGCGTCGTGTACCGGTTCGCAGCTGCTGACGGTTCACCCGATCCGCTGCCGATCGATTTCAATGAGGCCGAGACCTCCGCCGTGATCGTCCTGGCGGATGACAATTTCGTCCGCGATCCAGTTTGGATGAATTTCCTCCAGACGATAGCCGCGCAGACTTCCGCCACAGGTCTGTCAACCAGGCTTTTTCCAGTTTCAATGGAACCGGGAACTATCGCTGCACTAAAACTCGACGAGCAAATTATCCGATGGTCTGATTGGAAGGGCTCCACGGAAGATCAGATCGCTGTCCTGGTCGGTCACCTGACGTTCCAGTTCTGCCGGATGCTTCGACATTATTTGGAGCATCTCAGGCGGCCAGAAGAAACTGCGCGCGCCTTGCTTGATTATCTCAAGAAGGTCGACATTTTTCTAAGCCATTCGAAACACGACAAAAGTGACACAGGGGTGCAGGTGGCAACATCCATCCGGAAAAAGTTGAGCAATCGTGATGGGTTGGGCAGCTTTTTCGACGTCTATGACATTCCCCCCGGCCTGAAGTTTCAGGATGTGCTGCTCACCCAGATTGAGGTCAGTGCGGTCATCGTCATCCATACGGATACGTTTTCGTCCAGAGAGTGGTGCCGCCGGGAGACCATCGAAGCCAAACGCCACAATCGTCCCCTCGTGATCGCCAATTGCCTTTCCGACAAAGACGAGCGCGGCTTCCCCTACTTAGGCAACGTCCCAATCATTCGTTTGGATCAGAAGAGGCCCAGACGCGTTGACGTTGTGATACGGGCGCTATTGGACGAAATTCTCCGCGATTTCCTTTGGCAATGTCGCGTGGAATTGATGAGACCTAAAGCAGGACCGGCTGTGAGGTTCCTTCCCCGTCCACCCGAATTAATCTCTCTCGCCTCACTCGTCCCCGCGACCAACGGTGAACCAGCGGTCATAGTCTATCCGGATCCGCCGCTGGGCGTCGAAGAGGAGCGGTTGTTTTATGCGATAGCGCCGCACATACAACTGCGTAGCGCCACCGAATGGTTAGCAGGAGCGGTCCGATGACCTATCGCGAAGTCCTGGAAGGCAAATCGATTGCGGTTTCTACTTCGGATAGCCCTGACATGGCAGGTCTCGGTCTCCAAATGGAGCATTTGCGGGATGCGATGGCCGAAATTGCGAGGCACATGCTCGCGTTGGGCGCGAAGCTTGTGTACGGCGGTGATCTGCGTACGAACGGGTTCAGCAATCTGTTGTTTGAACTGGCGGCGAGATACCGACGGGATTCGAGAGATCGAACCACCAGCGCCGTGACAAATTATCTAGCGTGGCCGGTCCACATCGTGCAGCAACCTGAGCAGATCGATCAGTTCGTCGCCGATCTCCAAGGTGTAGCAGAACTGCGGCTGCTTGACATAGACGGCAAGCCTCTTGACCTGCGGGAAAGACACAACATGCAAACACTACAGCCGACGGAACCGGAGTGGGCAAGAGGGTTATCTGCCATGCGGCACACCATGATGGCGGATACGCACGCGCGAATAATTCTCGGCGGACGTGTCGACAAGTTCAAGGGCGAGATGCCAGGGCTTGCGGAGGAGGCTCTGTATTCACTGCAAGGCCACCAGCCGCTCTACGTGATGGGCGGATTCGGTGGTTGTGCGCGCGACATAGCTGAGGCAATTGGAACACTTGATAGTCAAATCGGACGAGATTGGCTTGGACGCGAGAAGTTCGCCGGATTCAAGGGTTACGACCTAAACAACGGCCTATCACACGAAGAGAATAGAATCTTGGCAAGAACGCCCCATGTAGATCAGGCCATCATTCTGATATTAAAAGGACTGACCAACGTACTAAACCGCTCTCACGCATTGTGATCAATCGACAGCGACCACCATCTTTTTGCCGTTGACCTCGAGAGGTTCCGAGCCGTGCGCAAACAAAAGCGATAAGGCGGTTCACCGCCTTATCTAACGCACAACCACGATCACTGTCCTGCAAATCCTCGATAGAGGCGCAAAGAAATGAATTGCCACACCCACTATGTCCGAAATCTCCCCGTGCCCGTCAAATCACCCAGACCGAGTTCATCGACAATCCGCAAAGCTGTGCAAGGCGTCACCTCCAGCGCCTTAGTTACATGCCGGCAGAACAGGCGGCCGCGAGATAGCGATCTCGAACGGTTTCGGCCGCTTTGAAGACGTTTGCTGCCCCTCCAACTTCCGCCGCATCATTACGCGCGCCAGCGCCAGCTTGTCATTCTCTTTGAGGCCGATCTTAACAGCCGCGATCAGGCCATGCACGATGGCGAGCAAGCGGCATCATCAGCGCCTCCGGATGCCCCCGCTTTGCACCTGCCGATTTCAGAATTTGTGTTTTGTGTCGGGGATTTAGCCTGTTTGATCGTAGCTGTTTAGCGTACTGGATCGTGGCTTTGGGATAATGTGGGATAGTGTAGCGTAGGATTTGGTTGCGGGGGCTGGATCTAATCTTCACTTGCTGCCCGAGCAAGTAAAGATGGTTGCGGGGACCGGCGTCGATCATAACTTGCAATCGACGCCAGCAAAGATGGTTGCGGGAGCATGCACCCATCTTAACTTGCTTTTTCGGACCGCAGCATAAGTACCGATCCTTGCCAACGAGCGAGCGATTACGGTGCCAGACACTGGAACCGTCGCTACAGTGTCTTCGATTTCCGAATCTAGTCAGCCTGTCGTCGACACAGTCAGGCTGGCGATCATGCGCCTGCTTACGAGTTTGGGGCGCCGGCAACGCCGGGGCGATTCACTCCACTTCATGCCGGCGTCACCATTCCCGACACTCATTTAAGATGCGGGTTGACCGGCACTAGAATGCGGCCTCGCACCTCGCCCTTAAGGAACCGCGGTGCCACCGCGACAACGTCGGCGAGCTGGACTTCGGTCGTCATGGCATCCAATTTTGCTGTGTCGAGTTCCTGCGCTAGTCGTTGCCAGGCAGTCAGCCTCTCGGATTTTGGACACATCACGCTGTCGATTCCGACCAGCGTCACACCGCGCAGGATGAACGGCGCGACAGTCGTAGGTAGTTCCATGCCGCCGGCCAACCCGCACGCGGCGACGACACCGCGGTAGCGCATCGAAGCCAGTACATTGGCCAGCACCACTCCGCCTGCCACATCAATGGCTCCTGCCCAACGCTCCTTGGCCAAGGGCCGGCCGACCTGTGTGAACTCAGCCCGGTCAATGATAGCGGTGGCACCGAGGCCGGTGAGATAATCCGCTTCGGTCATCCGCCCTGTAACGGCAGCAACGCTATAGCCGCGTGAGGCCAGAAGCATGGTTGCAATACTGCCGACACCACCGGCCGCGCCGGTTACCACCACCTCTCCGCTGTCCGGCAGCACACCGTTGGGTTCGAGCGCCATGACGCACAACATCGCCGTGTAGCCGGCCGTCCCTATCGCCATGGCGTTCCGCAGACTGACCCCTTCCGGCAAAGGCACGAGCCAGTCTCCGCTTACGCGCGCCCTGGCCGCCAGCCCACCCCAATGCCGCTCTCCAACGCCCCAGCCGTTCAGCACGACCCGATCACCCGGCTTAAAGTCGGAATGGGAACTTTCGGCCACGACGCCCGCAAAATCGATCCCCGGCACCATCGGGAAGCTGCGAACGACCGGCGAGGCACCGGTGATCGCTAAGGCATCCTTGTAGTTAAGGGTCGACCACGCGACGTCTACCAGCACGTCGCCTTGTGGCAGTTGCGCGGTCTCGACCTTGGAAAGACCGGCTTCCTGCCCGCTGTCGGACTTTTCAATCAAGACGGCGTCAAACATCTGAGGCTCCCATTCCTGGATTTCCTATTTTCCTATGCAACTTTCTTGGCGTCGGATGTTGCGCAGGCAACTTGCGCATTGACCATGGCATGAACCGCCTCGGGAAGCGTCAGCACACCTATGGCCTGACCGTCGGCATCGACGACGGCAATCTCGCTTGTCCCGGCCAATGTCATCGCTCTTGCCGCTTCCTCCAGCGTCGAGCCGGCCGGCACCGAAATCTTCAGCTCGCCGGACGAGCCCTTCGGCGCGGTGGCGACGGTCTCGACTTTGATGACGCGCGCGCGGTTCACCTCCCGGACGAAGCTGGCGATATAATCGTCGGCCGGGTTCATCACGATGTCCTGCCCTGTGCCCTGCTGCACGACTTCCCCATCCCGCAAGATCGCGATGCGATCCCCCAGTCTCAGCGCCTCATCCAGATCATGGGTGATGAAGACGATCGTCTTCTTGATCTCCTTCTGCAGGTCGAGGAGCACAGTCTGCATGTCGACACGAATGAGCGGATCCAGCGCGGAAAACGCCTCGTCCATCAAGAGGATCGGCGCGTCGTTCGCCAGCGCACGGGCTAGGCCGACGCGCTGTTGCATGCCGCCGGACAGTTGATTGGGGAATTTGCTCTCGAAGCCCTTGAGCCCGACCCGCTCGATCCACCGCATGGCACAGTCGACCTGCCGGTTCCGCGGCACCCCTTGTATCTCCAGGCCATAGAGGGTGTTTTCCAGGACGGTGCGGTGCGGAAGAAGCGCAAACTTCTGGAACACCATTGCCGTCTGATGCCGACGGAATTCGCGCAACTGCACGGCATCCATCTGGACCACATCCTCGTCACCGATGACGACTTCACCAGACGTCGGATCGATCAGGCGATTGATGTGGCGAATGAGCGTGGACTTTCCCGATCCGGAAAGGCCCATGATCACCTGAATGCCACCGGCAGGCATGGAGATATTGATGTCTCTCAGACCAAGGACGTGGCCGTGCTTTGCATTCAGTTCTGTCTTCGTAACACCCTGCTCAATGAGCTTTACGCAATCCGCACCATTGGGACCGAAGATTTTATAGAGCCTTTTGATTTCGATGCCGAAGCCGCCGATTTTCTTGTTACCCATGGACCACCTCCCGGTGCTTTTGAAGGCGCGCGCCAAAGGCTTGGCTTACGCGGTCGAAGATGATCGCGATGCCGACGATGGCGAGGCCATTGAAGATGCCGAGCGTGAAATACTGGTTGGAGATCGCCTTCAGAACCGGCTGGCCGAGGCCCTGCACGCCGATCATCGAGGCGATGACCACCATGGCGAGCGCCATCATGATCGTCTGGTTGATACCGGCCATGATGGTGGGCAGCGCCAACGGCATCTGCACGTTCTTCAGCTTCTGCCAGCTCGACGAGCCGAAGGCGTCGGCCGCTTCCAGCACGTCCTTGTCGACGAGGCGGATGCCGAGATTGGTGAGGCGGATCATCGGCGGGATGGCGTAGATGACGACCGCGATGAGGCCGGGGACCTTGCCGATGCCGAGCAGCATGACGACCGGGATCAGATAGACGAAGCTCGGCATGGTCTGCATGACGTCGAGCACCGGATTGACCACGTTCTGCACGCGATCCGACCGCGACATGGCGATGCCGATGGGAATACCGACGACGATCGACAGGACCGTGCAGACGAAGATCATCGAGACCGTCTTCATCGTGTCGTCCCACATGTCGAAATAGCCGATGAGCAGCAACGTCACGACCGTACCGGCAACGATCTTCCAGTTGCGGCTGGCGAACCACGCGACGGCGGCGATCAGCAGCAGGATGATCGGCCACGGCGTCTTGGTCATGAAGCGCTCGGACCAGATCAAAAAGTGCTGTAGCGGCTCGAATATTGCTTCAAGTCCGTCGCCATAGGCCCGCGTGAACCCGCGGAACCCTTCGTCGATCGCCTTCTTGAGATCGCGCAATGACGTATCGTCCATGTGCGGAAAGCTGAACAGCCAATCCAAAATCTATCCTCCTCGATAACGGCGAGCGCATCCTCGGACGCGCTGTTCGTTGCCGGCGCGATAGGCACCGGCAACGTCTTGAACGAGATCAAAGCGCCGCCTTGATCTTCTCGGCTGCCTCAGGCGATACCCATTCCTTCCACATGGCCTCGTTCTCTTCGAGGAAGTGCTTTGCGCCGTCGTCGCCGCTTGCCTGGTTGTCGGTCATCCAGGCCATGAGCTTGTTGACGGTGTCGTTCGACCAGGCGCGCTTGTTGAGATAGCCCATGACATCCTCCCCGGCGCGCTCGGAGAAAGGCTTGGTCACCAGCGTCTGGACCGTATCCTTCGGCCATTCATTCTTTTTCGGGTCGGGGCAATCCGCGACGGTGTTGCAGCGCTTCCACTCGGCCACATCGTGCGGCACGCCATAGTCGAGCTTGACCATGTCGTACTTGCCGAGAAGCGCCGTCGGTGCCCAGTAATAGCCGACCCAGCCCTCCTTGCGCTCGTATGCCTTGGCGATCGAGCCGTCGAGGCCGGCGGCCGAACCCGTATCGACGAGCGTGAAGTTTGCCGCCTCGCCGCCATAGGCCTTGTAGAGCTGGCCGGTCACGACCGTGCCGCCCCAACCTTGCGGGCCGTTGTGAATGGCACCCTTCGATTTGTCTTCCGGGTCCGGGAACAGCTCCGGATGCTTGAGGACGTCATCGATCGTCTTGATGTCCGGGTGAGCGTCAGCAAGGTATTTCGGCATCCACCAGCCCTGCACCGCACCATCGGTCAGGACGGTCGATGCAACGACGAGCTTTCCGTTTGCGACGCCGGCGTTGACGACATCGGGCAGAAGATCGACCCATCCTTCGGGCGCGATGTCAGGCTGCCCCTTCTCGGTCATCGACGTGATCGTCGGGACCGTATCGCCCTGTATGATCTCCGCGTTGCAACCGTAACCTTCGGTCAGGATAAACTTGTCCAGGCTGGCGAGCACTTCGGCGCTCTGCCAGTTCATGCTGGCGATGGTGACG
>JAGIAH010000026.1 GCA_017744915.1 Agrobacterium tumefaciens | reverse complement strand
TCGCCGCGATCGATGTCGTAGAGCGACAGGCGGTCAACCGCGCCGGATGTCGAGGCCGTCTCCAGGATCACGTCGGACCCGTCGCCGCGTCCGTAACGATAGCGGTCCGAGCCGTCGCCGCCGATCAGCAGGTCATTGTCGCGGCCGCCCTCGATGAAATCGTCACCGAGGCCACCGGCGATCATGTCGTCGCCGGCATCACCCCACAGCCCGTCATTGCCGGCGCCGCCGGAAAGGGCATCATTGCCCTCACCACCCGCCAGCGCATCATCGCCCTCGCCGCCATCCAGCCGGTCAGCGCCGCCAAAACCCTGAAGATCGTCATCGCCGCCAAGGCCGAGAATGGTCTCATCGGCAGCACTCCCGGCAAGCATGTCCGCACCGTCCGTGCCGGTGAGCCGGGTTGTGTCGAGACCGGACTTGAGGTCGACCACCGTCAGATTGTCGAAGGTCAGGCCGGCATTACCCCAAGAATAGAGGCCGAACGTGCCGGCGTCGAGCTCCCGGTCGGCAATCGGATAGGCAAACAGTGCATCGTCATTGAGGAAGGCCGTGATCTTGTCTCCGACAACCTCGACGCGGAGCTTCATCTCCTGACCCGGTTCGTATTTACCCGGCACCTGCGCCAGAATTTCCTCGATGCCATCCTTCATGCGAATGAGATTGAAGATGCTGCCGGCGCCGTTGCTGGCATAACGATCAAGCGTGCCGTCGGCATCGAGTTCAAGCTTGTAGTAGTTCTTGCTGTCCTTGTAACGGAACAGGAAGCCGAGGCCGTCCTTGTCAGGCGTCTGGAAGCTCGTCTCGATGGCGTAATCCGTCCAGGCGAGCGCCGCCGGGTCGTTGAAGAGGGCATAGGTGCCGAGGCGCAGCACGTTGACGCCGTCGCCCATCGGGCTCCATCCGCGCTTGTAATAGTCGGAAGCGGTTGCACCGCTCCACGTCAATTCACGGCTCGCAAGCCCGGTGGTCTGAAGCAGCTTGCCATCGGAAATCAGCCATTCGGAGGACTTGCCGTCCGTTCCGATACCACCGAACTCGCCTTCATCAACAATCTTGAACCGCGCCATCGCCTCGGACGAGGAGAAATCTTCGGCAACGAGGATTTTCGTCTTGTCCACGACCGTAACGTCGACGCGATCCGTCGAAACGGAACCGTTGGCGGCGGTAACCTTCAGAACCAGCTTGTTGATGCCTGCATTGAGATCGACATCGACCTTCCTGCCGGTTGCGACGACATTACCGTCAAGGTCGGTCCAGACGAAACCGGTCAGCTGCGAGGCCCCGAAAGAGCTCGATGCGTCGAGCGTGACGGACGCCTTGCCATCACCGTCGAGGTCGTAGACCCGCTGATCGATACCCGCCTTCGCGGTCGTGTCAGCTTTGGTAACCACGATATCGTCGAAGACCGATGCGCGCTGGCCGCTGGAATAAACGCCGACGGTGCCGCCGGAAAGCGGAGAGGTCGCATCCATCACGGGGCCGCCGAAGACGTTCCTGTCACCCATGAAGACATTGATGACGCCGCCGACAACCGCAACGGTCAGCGGGATTTCCATATTATAGGGCGCGCCTTCGTTGACAGAGGCCAGCACGGTCGTGTTGCCATTGGCAACCTTTACCAGCTGGCGCCGGTTCGTTTCCCCGTCCAGGGTGAAGCGATAGTAGTTACTCGCATTCTTGTAATAGAAATAAACACCGATCGCGTCGTTATCCAGCTGGGTCAGCGTCGTCTCGAAGACGTAGTCGCTCCAGCCGGCCGATTGAGCATTGATATAAACCAGCTTGTTGCCGGTCGCATCGCTCTGGTCAAAAAGTGCCGCCTCCGGCGCATCAAGGCCGTCGCTTGCGGTCGAACGCGAAAACACCGTTCCCTTGAGCAGGAAATTTCCGGTGCTGCCGTCGGTCGCACCGAAATCGGTAGCCCAGCCATCCGCTTTGCCGTCGTTGAAGTTTTCAACCAGCAGCGTGCGGTCGCCACGCACCAGGACATCGACCGTATCGCGGGTCTTAACGCCATCCGCATCCGTCACCGTCAGCGTCAGCTTGTGCTTGCCGAGCGCCAGGTCGGCCACGGCTTCCTTACCTTCGGCAACGATATCGCCGTTCCCGTCGGTCCAGACGAAGCTGACAGCTTGCGTGGCGAGCAGCGATTTCGCAGCGGACAGGTTGACGCTTGCGGAAGATACGCCGGTAGCGGCGTTTGCGACGATATCGTCCCCGGCCTCGGCCAGAACGCGCGCCTTGCCCTCGCCGACATAGACGTTCTCGAACACTTCCTGGTGACCGCGATAATAACCGGTCAGGCCGTCACGATCGAGTTCCGGCTTGGTGCGGTATCCGTCGAGATAGTCGTCAAAGGCAACGAAATAGGTTTCGGTGGTGATGCGATTGTTGTCGGGATCGATGGTGATCAGTCGGATCGCGCCATTGCCGCCATTGTCACCCTTGTCTATGTCGCCATTACCGGTAATTTCGCGCGATACGCCGTTCTGGTAGTTGACCAGAAACTGGAAGACCGGCTCACCATACTGGTTGTAGGTAATGTCCGTTTCCGCGCCGTCACCGAAGATGTGGCCGGAGAAGGTCATGACGATGTTCGGATACCGCGACAGCAAGGCGCGGGCGACATATTCGCCGTCGTTAGCGCCGCGCTGGTCGGTGCGCATGCCATAGTCGTAACCCGCACCCTCGTCGTAAAGCGGCAGGGCCAGATTGTCCTGGCGCATCGCATAGCTCGTCAGCGAATGGGTCGCGAGCATGACGCGGTAGTTGGGGAACATCTCGATCACGTCGCCCGCCCAGCGGATGACGTCGTCGCGCGGGCCGAATTCGAGCGAGATCGACAGCCACTTGGTGCCGTCCGGTGCCGTGAAGGTGCTGTAGGTATTGCGGCCGGCGGTCTGTTCCTGGTCGTAAGCGCCGCCGAAGACGCCGGGGTTGGCAATGGCCTGGTTGACGGCCGAGAAACGGCTATCCAGCTGGTCGGAGGAATGGTTGGCCGCGCCGCCGCCCTGATCGTGGTTGCCGGGCAGCAATGCGTAGGGAATCTTGCCGTCGAGCTTGCGCAAGGCCGCCTCGGCAAGGTCCCATTCACTGCTCTGGTTGTTCTGAGTAACGTCGCCGACATGGCTCATGAAGATGATATTGTGGTTCTGCCGGTTGTCGAGCAGCCACTGCGTCATCTCGCCGAACATGTATTTGACACCGTCATTGGACGTATAATCCTGGGTGTCGGGAAAAACGGCGATGGTGTAGGCGTTCGGGCCGGCAACGCGCACGCGGAAGTCGTCCGTCACGCTCCTGCCGGCGCCATCCGTCGCTGTCACACGGATATCGGAGTAACCGAGAGCCGAAAAGTCGAGCGTCAGCTTGTTTCCATCCGTCACGACCGCGGTAACGGTCTCGCCCATGCTGTTCCTGACGGTGAAAGTGAGGTTTTCACCGGAAAAATGCTCTGAAAGATCGATCGTCACATTCGCCGCATCGGGCGTTACCATCATATCCTTGATGGCGACCGTCCTGGCCGGGGCGGTCGGATCGACGACGACTTGCTGGCCAACAGCCAGAATGCCGGCTTCGGCTGCCGTCGTGGTGCTGAGCGTCACATTTCGGCCGCTGATCGTGCCGGCCCCGACTGCCGGGGTGGTGGATCCATTGCCGAACTGGAATTCAACCGCGTTGGCGGCCAGAGCGGCCTCTTTCATCGTTTCAAGCAGGATACCCTTCGCGTTCGGGCCACCGAGCGAGGACATCTCTTCTTTCGTCAGTACGCTTTTGATGAAGAGGAAATTGCTGAGGTAACCGGCGGAAGTCTGCCCGCTATCATCGGCGAAAATCTGGAAGCCCTTGGAGAGGTCGATCGCGAAACGCGTGCCGTTCGACGAGCCTATGTCCTGATTGGAGATGAATTCGCCGTTGATATATTTCTTCATCGAAACCACGCCGTTGGAGGCGGTTTCGATCGTCAGGCTGATACGGTTCCAGGCATCCAGTTTCGCCGTACCGCGATAATTGCCGTTCCAGCCGAGGCCATAGCGCTCATTGCCGACAGTCTTGCCGAAAATATCGTTATCGGTGGCATTGTTGGTGTCGGTCTGCAGGAAGGGTATCCACTTGGCGCCGTTCGCCGCAAAGCCGCCCGTAGGGAAATATACGTCATAAACGAGGCTGTAGGAGGTCGCCATGCCGCTGCCGTTCGGCGAGACCAGAATGCCCTGCTGTTGCGACAGGCGCGGAATGGTCAGAAGCCAATCGGAAGAGGTCTCGATGGGATTGGCGATGGAGTCTTGAGAAGTCGTCATCTCTTTGGCCTTTTTGCGTGAAACCGGGTGGCCGAGGGGCCATGGGCGGTACGATTAGAGGCCGGCACTAACGCCCCGATGACGAATTCCTAACAAAGCGTAAATGCGCCATAGCGATTTCCGATGTCTTCCATCGGTTTTGCAGCGGGGTTGAAAAGTCCTGCCGCAGAATGCCATCGATCGAGCAACTGACGATTTTCGAAGGCCGTGCGGGAGCCGGAGACCATCAGCGATGCCGGCGTCTGGAGAGAAAACCGCACGGGGTGCGCCTTAGCCCGCAAGCGAGAGCGCCTGTTTCAGGCGAAGAACGATGCCCAGGCCCTCCTGCGCGGCGATACGGGCTTCGCTGGCAGACATCTACGCGTGGCCGCGAACGGCCCCGTCCCGCCGCTGCCCATCCTTTCGCGGTTTGAGGCCGAACGGCAGCGGCTCGCTGTTTCATTTTCAGTCAACAATTTCGCGCGGGAGGTGGCGCGGGTAATCGACCCACGCGCCCGGATGACGATCCGCGTCTTTGTGACATCAGCTTTCCCGGCATGCGGTTTGGCCCAGGCGCGCCGTCTCACACCCGCTGACGGAGCGGGGGCCGTCCCATGGCAGAGTTGAAGGGCGCAACCTTCAGGATGCGCCCTTCATGGATCATGCGAAGCGGAAGTCGTCGATGACGAACTGCTCGGTCCTGACGCCATCGAAGGTGATGGTCGAACCATCCTTGAAGGCGATTTCCGCGCCGTTTGCGCCATCGGTGACGGCGCCGGAGGCGATCAGCGCCTGGTAATCGGCAAACACATCCTTCGAAAGCTCAACCACATCCTTGCCGTCAACGCCGGCCTGGAAGTCCGTCACCACATCCCGGCCGCTGCCGGCCGCAAAGACGAAGCGATCCGCGCCGCTGCCGCCGGTCAGCACATCGTTGCCGGCACCGCCGCTCAGCGTGTCGTCACC
>JAGIAH010000025.1 GCA_017744915.1 Agrobacterium tumefaciens | reverse complement strand
CGGTCGCGCGCGGCCGAAATGATCCAGCGGATGCCAAGCGCCTGACGGCGGCTCGGGCGCACCTCGACCGGAACCTGGTAGGTCGCACCACCGACGCGGCGGGAGCGAACCTCTACCGACGGCATGACATTGTCGAGCGCCTGACGGAAGAGATCGATCGGGTTTGCCTTGCCCCGCTGCTACATCTTCTCGAACGCACCGTAGACCATGCGCTCAGCGACCGACTTCTTACCATGCTCCATCACCGCATTCATGAACTTGGTGACGACAACATCGTTGAACTTCGGATCGGGGATCACTTCCCGCTTTTGCGCCGCGTGACGACGAGACATCCTGACTGATCCTTCGCTTCGAATTCTTCTTAAATCTTACGGGCCAGACGAACCGGCCCAAACGAGACCGATACTTACTTCGGCCGCTTCGCACCGTACTTCGAGCGGCGCTGACGGCGGGCCGAGACGCCCTGCGTATCGAGCACGCCACGGATGATGTGATAGCGAACGCCCGGCAAGTCCTTGACGCGGCCGCCGCGGATCATGACCACGGAGTGTTCCTGAAGGTTGTGACCTTCGCCCGGAATGTAGCCGATGACTTCAAAGCCGTTGGTGAGGCGGATCTTGGCAACCTTACGCAGAGCCGAGTTCGGCTTCTTCGGGGTCGTCGTGTAAACGCGGGTGCAAACACCACGCTTCTGCGGGTTTTCCTGAAGAGCAGGAACCTTGTTGCGCTTTACCTGTGCCTGGCGAGGCTTGCGGATCAGCTGGTTTACGGTAGGCATATAACCATCCCTTGCAAAAACTACTTTAGCCACCCTCACGGGTGGCGGCTATGCCGTTGCCGGCGACGATGCACGCATATATCCTCATGCGCAAAACGTGGCCCGATCCGTTTTCACGGATGGACCACCAAGAGCAGAGGACACCGGATGAGGCGTCTTGCGTGCAACATTCGTGTCTTCTACGTGCAATGGAGACCCGTTTGAGATGATGCTCGGGAAAAAGCATCCCGAACGGCCAGCACCCACAGAGGCTCCGATGGCGGGCGTACTACTGTTTTAGCCAGCTTTCGTCAAGGGTGAATCCACATTTTGCGCCACCACCCATGGCCGCAAAGCCCACGTCCGGGCCATTTCCAACGCGCTTTAACATAAGTCGGCGCAGAAGGCAGCGATTTTGACCTCCGTGCTTTGGCTTTTCATAAAATCCGTCTATTGATTCCCTGAGGGCGGGCCGGATCGGCTCCGCCACCCGCGGGACCGATTCCATCGGCCCGCATGACAGCAACGAAAGATCAAGGAACCGCGTCATGAGCAACCTCCCCGACAACGATAATGGACGCGACGAGCCGATGGTCTTCATCGTCATCGGCAAGGCATACGAGACCGACAATTCCGAAGGCATCGACATCCACGTCATCCTCAGGGCGCCGGACGACGACACCGCCGTGCGCGAGACGCTGAACGCATTGTCCGAGGAAGGTTTCATCGAAGCCGATCTCGACCAGATCGGCATGCTGACCGACGTTCCGGATGAAGAGCCGCATGCTTCCGCCTATCAGGGTGCGCTGGAAGGCGAAGTCGCCATCATCCGTTTCGCCTGAGGTGCGGGAGCCATGGCGGTCAGACGTGTCGTCGCCAATATAGCAACGCCGGAGCCCTCGCTGGCGCAGGCGTTCTATGGCGATATTCTCGGCATGTCCGTCGCCATGGATCACGGCTGGATCGTCACCCATGCCAGCCCGCTCGAGGCGCGCGCCCAGGTCAGCTTCGCACGCGAAGGCGGTTCCGGCACGGCAGTGCCGGACCTTTCCATCGAGGTCGATGATTTCGACGAGGTCCACGCGAAGATACTGAAGGCAGGGTTGCCGATCGAATATGGACCTATTACCGAAACCTGGGGTGTGCGCCGGCTGTTTCTGCGCGATCCCTTCGGCAAGCTGATCAATATATTAAGTCACGCATAGATTATATACTTTGGATACAATAGTATTATTACTTTATCCGTTGAACAATACCGAAATATGAGCTTAGAATAATCCCGACACAAGATTCCGGTGACGGGTTGAATACTATATCGTCGGCAGACATTATCGATGACATTTACGAGGCAGCGCTTTTCCCTGATCGTTGGGCGAAGGTGATTGCCACCATCGGCCAACGGCTGGATTTCTGGGGTGGCGCCCTCACCTGGGGCAAGGGTGAGGAGGAAGCCTGGCTTTACACACCGAACTTGCAGGAGCTGATGCAGGCCTTCATGGAGGGCGGCTGGAACCGTCGCAACGACCGCCTCACCCGCGCGATCCGCGAGGGACAATTTTCCTTCGTGCAGGATTTCGACGTCTTCACCCATGATGAATGGGCCGGGCTGCCGATCGTGCGTGATTTCCTCATCCCGCGCGGATTGGGGTATGGCGCAGCGACCCAGGTTGCGCCGCCCGACCATCCGGAAATGACGGTGCTTTTTGAACGCAAGCTGGAGAGCGGCGTCATCGGGCCGGAGACCATGGCGGCGCTCGGCGGGTTGAGGCCGCACATTGCCCGCAGCCTCACCCTTGCAACCCGGCTGCAGCGGCAGAAAGCCGATGCCATGGCGCTCGGCCTCAACGTCATCGGCGCGCCCGCCGCGGTCATTCAAGCGAGTGGCCGCGTTCTTTCCGCCAACACCCTGTTTCAGACAATCCAGAAATGTATTTCCACCCGCGCCCGCGACAGGATCGTGATCTCCGACGAGAGAGTGAACCGGCTGCTCTACAAGGCTCTTGCCGGACATAACGTCAGCTCTTTCCCCCTGCCGACCGAAGACAGGGCCTGCATCCTGCACGTCATACCACTGCGCAAGGATGCGCTGGACCTTTCCCCGAACGGCTCAGCCATCATTCTGATATCGCAACCGTCAGACACAGTCCTCGACGCCACGCCGCTTCTGAAGGGGCTTTACGATCTCACCAAGGCCGAGGCCCGCGTCGCGCTCGAAATCATGAAAGGGCTTTCACTTCCCTCCGTGGCGAAGCAATTGCAGATTTCCCACGAAACGGTGCGCAGCAACGCCAAGTCGATCTACGCCAAAACCGGCAGTACTGGCCAGGCCGATCTCGTTCGCCGCCTTTCCGTTTTGACACGCTATACTATCGGTGAGCAAAGATAGAGAGGGTGAGCAATGCCTGACTGGAAGCGCATTATCAGCCAATTGAAACGCAGAGGGGTCCTGTCCACTGTGATCTGGATCCTGTCGCTGCTGGCCATCGGAGTATTCGATAATCTCACGGCCAAAATCATACCCGCGATTTCACAAAAGATAGAGAATTTCTACGATCCGCACACTGCGAACCTGTCATTCGATGAGCCGATAGTTCTGGCCGAGCGCGGTCTATATCTGCGCAAGCCGTCGGAAGAGGCCGATCCCGAGGGGTATTCACGTTATGACGTGGTCTCGGAACGAAGCATCGTCGTTTACGCCGAACCGGACAACTACATCATGACCGTCAAACGAATAAACAACGGCCAGGTTGAAATCGCCCGCGATGCCGTTGGCATCCAGCGGCGCGGCGAAAAGATCACCGTGAAATTTCTTCCAAACGACTGGAAAAAGCCGGGTGAACTTGCAAGGGACCTCCCCGCTGCACCCCCCACACAGTCTCAAGCCGCCGCAACCGATATGGTCGTCGCCAGCACGAGATGGGTAACAACCGCGGATGACTTCGCTATCCTTTCGTCGATCTTCGACAAGGGAGCCAAGGAGTTGCTCGGCGCCGCCCTGATCGAGGTTGGCGTTGATGAAAACGGCACCCAGCAGGACAAGGACCGTATATCGGACTACTGGCGATCGGTTGCCGGCTGGAACACGCCGACCGAGGGTGTTCCCTGGGGTGGGGCTTTTCTCAGCTGGGTCGTTACCCGCGCCGGATTTGAACCGCCGCGGGCGGCGCCGTCCTTTCTTGCCTGGCAAAACTGGGGTGTGGAGCTTCCGCAGGACGATGTCAGGCCAGGAACGCTCGCCATATTCCGCCGCGCGAATTTGCCGGAAGCGTCAAGTCGTCTGCTTATCGGTGTGGTTCTTCGAAAGCAGCGCGACTGCATCGAGATCATCACCGGCAATGTTGCCGACCACGTCGCAATCAGCTGCATCAAGGGCGACAGGGCGCTTCGCGCCCCGGACTCCAGGCGCGTGGCAAAACAGGGCTGACGACTGCGCCGCCCCGGCGAGATCATGAAACAGCGCGGGTTTGATCGTACGGAAGACCCGATAGCTCCTGATGCAGAAAGCCGAACAACAAAAAACGCCCGAATTGCTCCGGGCGTTTTTCATTGAACTTTGGCGGGGCTTCGCAAAGCCCCTGCCCTTGTCTGACCTTATTCGGCGGCCGGAGCCTGGTCCGTCATGTCCTGCAACATCTGGTTGGCAGAGCCAGCACCCGTTCCCTTGCGGCGTTCCTCGAGGATGAGGTCGTCGCGCGAGGTGGCGATGCGGCGGATCTGCGTCATGGTGCCGCCAGTACCGGCCGGGATGAGACGGCCGACGATGACGTTTTCCTTGAGGCCCTGCAGCGTGTCCGTCTTGCCGGCAATCGCAGCTTCCGTGAGAACCTTGGTGGTTTCCTGGAAGGATGCTGCCGAGATGAAGGACGGCGTCTGCAGCGAAGCCTTGGTGATGCCGAGCAGAACCGGCTCGCCATAGGCAGGCTTCTTGCCCTCTTCGATCAGGCGGTCGTTGTTGTCGTCAAGCTCGATGCGATCGACGTTGTCGCCAACGATGTACTGGCTGTCGCCGGCATCGGTGATTTCAACCTTCTGCAGCATCTGGCGAACGATCACTTCGATGTGCTTGTCGTTGATCACAACGCCCTGCAGTCGGTAGACTTCCTGGATTTCGTTCACGAGGTAGGAAGCCAGAGCCTCCACGCCCTTGATCGCCAGAATGTCGTGCGGTGCCGGGTTGCCGTCGAGAATGTATTCGCCCTTCTCGATGTAGTCGCCTTCCTGAAGATGGAAGGGCTTGCCCTTCGGGATCAGGTATTCGACCGGCTCGACGCCGTCTTCCGCAGGCTCGATCATCACGCGACGCTTGTTCTTGTAGTCGCGGCCGAGGCGGATCGTACCATCGATCTCGGCGATGATGGCGTGATCCTTCGGACGACGGGCTTCGAACAGTTCCGCAACGCGCGGCAGACCACCGGTGATGTCCTTCGTCTTGGCGCTTTCCAGCGGCGAACGTGCAAGCACGTCACCCTGAGAGACCTTGGAACCCGGCTCGACCGACAGAATGGCGTCGACCGAGAGCTGGAAGCGGGCTTCGCCACCACGGGCAAGCTTCGCCACAGCACCGGAAGCGTCCTTGATGACGATCGCGGGCTTCAAGTCCGAACCGCGCGGCGTCGAACGCCAGTCAATGACCTGACGCTTGGTGATGCCGGTGGATTCGTCGGTTGCTTCCAGAACGGAGAGACCGTCGACGAGGTCTTCGAAGTGAACGGTACCTTCCACTTCCGTCATCATCGGACGGGTGTAGGGGTCCCACTCTGCAAGACGTTGGCCACGCTTAACCTTGTCGCCATCATCCACGAAGATCTTCGAACCGTAGGCCACACGCTGGGTGGAACGTTCCGCGCCACGCTCATCCAGGATCGTAACGGACATGTTACGGCCCATGGCGATGAGAACGCCTTCGGAGTTCCGCAGAATGTTGCGGTTCTTGATCTGGATCGTGCCTTCATACGACGCTTCGAGGAACGACTGGTCGACCACGTTCGCCGTACCACCAAGGTGGAACGTACGCATGGTAAGCTGCGTGCCCGGTTCACCGATCGACTGTGCGGCGATGACGCCGACCGCTTCGCCCATGTTGACAGGCGTACCGCGTGCAAGGTCACGACCGTAGCAGACGCCGCAGACACCGATCTGCACTTCGCAGGTCAGAGCCGAACGGATGCGGACGGACTGGATACCAGCCTTCTCGATGGTAGCAACGTCGGCTTCGTCGATCAGCGTTCCAGCCTTGACGATGTTCTCGCCAGTGACCGGATTGTCGATATCGTCCAGAGCCGTACGGCCGAGGATACGTGCGCCGAGCGAGGCAACGACCTGACCGGCATCGACGATGGCGGTCATGGTGAGGCCCTTGTCGGTGCCGCAATCCCTGGAGTTGACGATGCAATCCTGCGCGACGTCGACGAGACGACGGGTCAGGTAACCCGAGTTCGCGGTCTTCAGGGCGGTGTCTGCGAGACCCTTACGGGCACCGTGGGTCGAGTTGAAGTACTCGTTAACGGTCAGGCCTTCCTTGAAGTTCGAGATGATCGGCGTCTCGATGATTTCACCCGACGGCTTGGCCATGAGGCCGCGCATGCCGCCCAGCTGACGCATCTGGTTCGGAGAACCACGAGCGCCCGAGTGGGACATCATGTAGATGGAGTTCATCGGCTTCTGGCGGCCCGTTTCCGGATCGAACTCGACAGCCTTGATGCGTGCCATCATTTCTTCGGCGACCTTCTCGGTTGCCTTGCCCCAGGCGTCGACAACCTTGTTGTACTTTTCGCCCTGGGTGATGAGACCATCATTATACTGCTGTTCGTATTCCTTCACGAGAGCTTCGGTGTCGCCGACGATCTTCACCTTGCTGTCCGGAATGACCATGTCGTCCTTGCCGAACGAAATGCCGGCGCGGCAGGCATGGGCAAAACCGAGCTGCATGATGCGGTCGCAGAAGATGACCGTGTCTTTCTGGCCGCAATGACGGTAGACCGTGTCGATCATCTTGGAGATGTTCTTCTTGGTCATTTCCTGGTTGCAGACGTCGAAAGGCACGTTGACGTTCTTCGGCAGAAGTTCGCCGATGAGCATACGGCCGGGGGTCGTCTCATGGATCTTCGAAACCGGCTTGCCATCGGCATCCACGGTCTTGAAGCGGCCGCGGATCTTGGCATGCAGCGTCACGACCTTGTTTTCAAGCGCGTGATGCAGCTCACCGATGTCGGAGAAGGCCATGCCTTCGCCCGGCTCGTTCTGGTTCATGATCGACAGGTAATACAGGCCGAGAACCATGTCCTGCGAAGGAACGATGATCGGATGACCGTTCGCCGGATGCAGGATGTTGTTGGTCGACATCATCAGCACGCGCGCTTCCAGCTGGGCTTCCAGCGAAAGCGGCACGTGAACAGCCATCTGGTCACCGTCGAAGTCGGCGTTGAAGGCCGTGCAGACGAGCGGGTGCAGCTGGATGGCCTTGCCTTCGACCAGCGTGGGTTCGAAGGCCTGGATGCCCAGGCGGTGCAGCGTCGGTGCGCGGTTCAAGAGAACCGGATGCTCGCGGATGACCTCGTCGAGGATATCCCAAACCTCAGGCTTTTCCTTTTCAACCAGCTTCTTGGCCTGCTTGACGGTCGAGGAGTAACCCTTGGCGTCGAGGCGGGCATAGATGAACGGCTTGAACAGTTCGAGCGCCATCTTCTTCGGCAGGCCGCACTGGTGCAGCTTGAGTTCCGGACCGGTCACGATGACCGAACGGCCCGAATAGTCGACGCGCTTGCCGAGCAGGTTCTGGCGGAACCGGCCCTGCTTGCCCTTCAGCATGTCGGCGAGCGACTTCAGCGGGCGCTTGTTGGCACCCGTGATGACGCGGCCGCGACGGCCGTTGTCGAACAGCGCATCGACGGATTCCTGCAGCATACGCT
>JAGIAH010000024.1 GCA_017744915.1 Agrobacterium tumefaciens | reverse complement strand
GGCACGGAAATGGTTATGCCTGGCGACAACGTTACCGTTGAAGTCGAGCTGATCGTTCCGATCGCGATGGAAGAAAAGCTGCGCTTCGCTATCCGCGAAGGCGGCCGTACCGTCGGCGCCGGCATCGTTGCTTCGATCGTCGAGTAATATTCGATTGTGGTCGTCGTCGAATGTTCATTCGGCGATGACTTGACTGAATATCGTAAATTCAAAAGCGGCGGTGTCATCGGCACCGCCGCTTTTGTTTGTTGAAAATTATCCCGTCGGCGGCAGGTCGCTTGAAACAGGACGAAGAATTTCCTAGCTTCACCCCGGATAAAAGCAGCCTGTTATTGGTCTCATCTGATGTGTTGCGGTGTTTCCAGGCGCTGTTTCTATTGAGATCATAGTCCGGCTACTGAAAAGGTCTTTCCGGGACTGTTCGTCTGTCCGGCAGCGCATCCATGAGGGGTGTCGCGCGGGACGTCTGGACGACATGAAACCGGTCGCCCGATCCCATTATTCGTGATTTTCCGTCTGAGACCGTTTCCATGTCCGATTTAACTGTTGTGCTGACGAGTTGCCGCCGTCCCGATCTTCTTGCCGGGACTCTCGATAGCTTTTTTTCGACGAATGACTATCCCCTGCACGAGTTCATCATCATAGAGGACTCGGACGACGTATCCGTTCTGGAGGTGGCGAAGCGCTATCCCGACCAGCCGATCCGGGTCATTCTCAACGGCGTCAATATGGGGCAGCACCGGTCGATCGACAGGGCCTATTCGGAAGTCACGACGCCCTATATTCTGCATCTGGAAGATGACTGGGCCTTTCCCGTCACCGGTGTCGTGCGCAGGGGTGTCGAGATATTGAAACGCGACCCGGTGGTTAAGCTCGTTCAGCTGCGGACGGATGCCGACATGCCGGGCAACATTCGCAACATGGCCCGGGCGCCCGGCGATATCGGATACTGGCGTATACCGCCGACGGCGCACCGCGTCTGGCACAGCTTCACCTTCAACCCCACGGTGAAACGACTGGCGGATTACCGCGAATTGCCTGAAGGCTATGCCGGTTTCCGCACAGAGGCTGAGATCAGCCTGTACTACAAGGATCGCGGCGCGGTCATGGCCTGGCTTGCCGGCACGGACGTCAAGCATTCCGGCTTCGGGCGCAGCAATTATGGTTCCAAGTCGGGTCCGGGCTTTGCCGGGGTGCTCAAGAAGGTGAACCGCTTCTTCTCAATCGCGACGATTCAGAAATGGAAGCGTTCGGCATCCCGTCGCGTCGCGCATTTCAAGCGCAAATATCGCGAGCAGCAGGCGGCAAAAAAGACGCTCGACACCCGAAAATAGCGGTTAACCGTTCCGGTGTGTGCCGGGTTTATCGACAGGGTGGGAAACGCCGGTCGCCCCGCACTGGTCCCGTGGGCGCTCGGGGAGGGCGAGCCGGCTTCTGGCCGGAAAATGCGTAAAACCAAAGCTGTGGAGCGTGTCCGGCGATTCCGCCCGGATCACCGAGGGTCTCGCGAAAATCCCGGAAGAGGGGTGT
Source organism: Agrobacterium tumefaciens (assembly GCA_017744915.1). Taxonomy (GTDB): domain Bacteria; phylum Pseudomonadota; class Alphaproteobacteria; order Rhizobiales; family Rhizobiaceae; genus Agrobacterium; species Agrobacterium tumefaciens_I. Next base: position 8,622 of record JAGIAH010000024.1, on the reverse strand, counting down.
CGCATATTCTTCAGATGCTGCGTAAAAAAGCGCTTGCCATTCTTTTCCCTGCACCTTAAAGGAGCCCATACCGAATTGGCCAAGCGATTTCGCGGCCGATTCAGGTGACTAAGGGGTATAGCTCAGTTGGTAGAGCGGCGGTCTCCAAAACCGCAGGTCGGGGGTTCGAGCCCCTCTGCCCCTGCCACTTTCCATTCGCAAGCGCGGTTTTCGCTGCATGGCAGATGGGGCCGGTTTTCCGGCGAATTTCGCCGAATGTCGATTTCCTCTTGTTAAAAGTGGAATCGGCGTTTATGTAGGGTCAAAACAGACACGCGGTGCGTGGGGCTGATTAGTTCGGCTTTACGCGCCGTAATTGCGTGGGCAGTCAATGGCATCCAAAACCAATCCGTTTACGTTTCTGCAGCAGGTTCGCGCCGAAGCGTCAAAGATCACTTGGCCGTCGCGCCGCGAGACCATGATTTCGACGGCTATGGTGCTGGTGATGGTCATTTTTGCGGCTCTGTTCTTCTTTGCTGCGGACCAGCTCATCGGCTGGCTGCTCAGCCTGGTGCTGAACGTAGGCCGGTAACGGCACGGTCAAAGGCCCGGTAGAAGGATCGAACGGAGAATAAAAATGGCAGCGCGCTGGTACATCGTTCACGCATATTCGAATTTCGAAAAGAAGGTCGCCGAGTCGATCGAGGAAAAGGCCCGTCAGAAGGGTCTTGATCATCTTTTCGAGAAAATCCTCGTGCCGACCGAAAAGGTGGTCGAGGTGCGTCGCGGCCGCAAGGTCGATAGCGAGCGCAAGTTCTTTCCGGGTTACGTGCTTGTGCGCGCCAACCTGACGGATGAGGCCTATCACCTCATCAAGAACACGCCGAAGGTCACCGGTTTCCTCGGTTCGGACAGCAAGCCTGTTCCGATTCCCGATTACGAAGCCGAGCGCATCCTCGGTCAGGTTCAGGAAGGTGTCGAGCGTCCGAAGTCTTCGGTTTCGTTCGAGATCGGCGAGCAGGTTCGCGTTTCCGACGGTCCGTTCGCGTCGTTCAACGGCGTGGTTCAGGATGTCGACGAAGAGCGTTCGCGCCTGAAGGTGGAAGTTTCGATTTTCGGCCGCGCTACGCCGGTCGAGCTGGAATACAATCAGGTCGAGAAGGTCTGATTGGCGGGGTAAAGCCCCAAGCGCGTGGAAGGCAAACTGGCTCTTTAAGCCGGGGCAGGGCGCCGCACCACGCAACCGCAGCCGCCGGAGCGATCCGGCTTAAGAGAAGCCGGGTAACCGGTTTGAATTGAAAGGCAGAGAGATATGGCTAAGAAAGTTGCAGGCCAGCTCAAGTTGCAGGTAAAGGCCGGGGCGGCCAATCCGTCCCCGCCGATCGGTCCGGCACTTGGTCAGCGTGGCATTAACATCATGGAATTCTGCAAGGCGTTCAATGCCGCCACGCAGGAAATGGAAAAGGGTATGCCGATCCCGGTCGTCATCACCTATTACCAGGACAAGTCCTTCACCTTCGTCATGAAGCAGCCGCCGATGACCTACTGGCTGAAGAAGGAAGCGAAGATCACCTCCGGTTCCAAGACGCCTGGCAAGGGCGCCAAGGTCGGCTCCATCACCAAGGCTCAGGTCAAGACGATCGCTGAAGCCAAGATGAAGGATCTGAACGCAGCCGACATCGAAGGCGCAATGGCAATGGTTGAGGGCTCTGCCCGCGCCATGGGCCTGGAAGTGGTAGGTTGATCATGGCCAAGGTAGCAAAGCGCATTCAGAAGATCCGCGAAGGTGTGGATCCCAACAAGCTTTACGTTCTCACCGACGCCATCTCGATGGTCAAGGAACGTGCTGTTGCCAAGTTTGACGAAACCGTTGAAGTTTCGATGAACCTCGGCGTTGACCCGCGCCATGCGGACCAGATGGTTCGCGGCGTCGTCAACCTGCCGAACGGCACCGGCCGTGACGTTCGCGTTGCCGTTTTCGCCCGCGGCGTCAAGGCTGATGAAGCCACGGCTGCTGGCGCTGACATTGTTGGCGCTGAAGAACTGGTTGAAATCGTTCAGGGTGGCAAGATCGACTTCGATCGTTGCATCGCGACCCCGGACATGATGCCGCTCGTCGGCCGTCTCGGCAAGGTACTCGGCCCGCGTGGCATGATGCCGAACCCGAAGGTCGGAACCGTGACCATGGACGTTGCCGGCGCCGTCAAGGCGTCCAAGGGCGGCGCTGTCGAGTTCCGCGTCGAAAAGGCCGGTATCGTACACGCTGGCGTTGGCAAGGCTTCGTTCGACGCCAAGGCTCTTGAAGAAAACATCAAGGCTTTCGCCGATGCCGTCATCAAGGCAAAGCCGACTGGTGCCAAGGGCAACTACGTCAAGCGCGTCGCGATTTCCTCGACCATGGGTCCGGGCGTCAAGATCGACCCTTCGTCGGTCACCGCTTAATCAATTCTCGCGCTTCGTCATGAGGCGTGAATAAAAGAATTTCCGGCTCCCAGGGAGCCGGAGATTTCCGGGGAAACCCGGAACTCCTGTCCGAGATTGCGGGTGGCCTTGTCTTTCGGGATTTGGCCTTAATCATTTAGCCTGCATGAGACGGGTGAGGCTGGATTTGAGGCATCTGTCGATGCCTGACTGTCCGGTTCGAACCTGGTGTGCCTGTGCCTGAAGCCGTTTGCGGCGACAGAGCGGGGGACAGGATCCTCGAGCGTCGCTCGGGATCTTTGTAAAAAGGTCCCTTGGGGCAAAGGCAAACCCGACGGGTTCACATGTTGTGTTCCCGTCTACTGGAGACAGACAGTGGAAAGAGCGGAAAAACGCGAATTCGTCACGGAGCTGAACGAAGTCTTCAAGGCTTCCGGTTCGGTTGTCGTGGCCCACTATGCTGGTGTCACCGTTGCGCAGATGAACGACTTCCGTTCGAAGATGCGCGCTGCCGGAGGCACCGTCAAGGTCGCGAAGAACCGCCTGGCCAAGATCGCTCTTCAGGGTACGGAGTCGGAAGGGATGACCAATCTCTTCAAGGGACAGACGCTGATTGCATACAGCACTGACCCGATGATCGCTCCGAAAGTCGTCATGGATTTCGCCAAGACCAACGACAAAGTCGTTGTTCTCGGTGGTGCCATGGGCGCAACCACGCTCAACGCCGAAGCAGTCAAGTCGCTTGCGACCCTGCCTTCGCTGGACGAGCTGCGCGCAAAGCTGCTGGGCCTTCTCAATGCCCCGGCAACTCGCGTCGCTACGGTTGTCGCAGCACCTGCAAGCCAGCTGGCACGGGTGTTCTCGGCTTACGCCAAGAAGGACGAAGCCGCTTAAGGCGGTTTTTCGCTGTAAATATTCAAACTGGTTCGAACTGAACAAAAGGAACTATCAAAATGGCTGATCTCGCAAAGATCGTAGAAGACCTCTCCTCGCTGACCGTTCTGGAAGCTGCAGAACTGTCCAAGCTTCTCGAAGAAAAGTGGGGCGTTTCCGCTGCTGCTCCGGTAGCCGTTGCTGCTGCTGGCGGCGCTGCTGCTGCTGCTGCTCCGGAAGAAGAAAAGACCGAGTTCGACGTTATCCTGGTTGACGCTGGCGCCAACAAGATCAACGTCATCAAGGAAGTTCGCGGCATCACCGGCCTCGGCCTCAAGGAAGCCAAGGACCTCGTTGAAGGCGCTCCGAAGCCGGTCAAGGAAGCCGTTTCCAAGGCTGAAGCTGCTGATCTCAAGAAGAAGCTTGAGGACGCAGGCGCCAAGGTTGACGTTAAGTAATCTTGCGATTGCTGGCGGGAAGGGGCCTCGTGCCCCTTTCCGTCGTTATCGTTTTTAAAACTCATTACCCAAAAGCCGCGTGAAAATGGCTTTTGGGTAATGGGTTCTTCAAGAGAATGGTTCCGAACCGGCTCATCTAGGCAATCCGGCCTGATCGATCCGGGATGTGGAACGAGATTGATGATACCCATTGCTTGACGGGATCGACTGGCCATCGGTTCCCGTCCGTTGCAGGCCCGGATGCAATTTTTAAAGGAGCGACGATGGCTCAGACCCTTTCGTTTAACGGTCGCAGGCGCGTACGCAAGTTTTTCGGCAAAATTCCAGAAGTAGCGGAAATGCCGAACCTCATCGAGGTTCAGAAGGCTTCGTACGACCAGTTTCTCATGGTTGACGAGCCCAAGGGTGGCCGTCCCGACGAGGGATTGAATGCCGTATTCAAATCCGTATTCCCGATCACCGATTTTTCCGGCGCCTCCATGCTCGAATTCGTATCCTACGAATTCGAAGCGCCGAAGTTCGACGTCGAGGAATGCCGTCAGCGCGATCTGACCTACGCAGCGCCGCTCAAGGTGACGCTGCGCCTCATCGTGTTCGATATCGATGAAGATACGGGCGCGAAGTCCATCAAGGACATCAAGGAACAGTCCGTCTACATGGGCGACATGCCGCTCATGACCAATAACGGTACGTTCATCGTCAACGGCACCGAGCGCGTTATCGTGTCTCAGATGCACCGTTCGCCGGGCGTCTTTTTCGATCACGACAAGGGCAAGAGCCATTCTTCCGGCAAGCTGCTCTTTGCTGCCCGCGTGATCCCGTATCGCGGTTCCTGGCTCGACATCGAGTTCGACGCCAAGGACATCGTCTATGCGCGTATCGACCGTCGCCGCAAGCTGCCCGTGACCTCGCTGCTGATGGCGCTTGGCATGGATGGCGAAGACATTCTGTCGACCTTCTATACCAAGGCTTCCTACGAGCGCTCCGGCGATGGCTGGCGCATTCCGTTCCAGCCTGAGACGCTGAAGAATGCCAAGGTCATCACCGACATGATCGACGCCGATACCGGCGAAGTCGTTGTCGAAGGTGGCAAGAAGCTGACCCCGCGCCTCATCCGCCAGCTGACCGAAAAGGGCCTCAAGGCACTCAAGGCGACTGACGAGGACCTCTATGGCAACTTCCTCGCCGAAGACATCGTCAACTACGAGACGGGTGAAATCTATCTCGAAGCTGGCGACGAAATCGATGAGAAGACCCTCGGCCTCATCCTGCAGTCCGGCTTTGACGAGATTCCGGTTCTCAACATCGACCACGTCAATGTTGGCGCCTATATCCGCAACACGCTGTCTGCCGACAAGAATGAGAACCGCCAGGAAGCCCTTTTCGACATCTACCGCGTCATGCGTCCGGGTGAGCCGCCGACCATGGAATCGGCGGAAGCGATGTTCAACTCGCTGTTCTTCGATGCGGAGCGTTATGACCTGTCGGCCGTTGGCCGCGTGAAGATGAACATGCGCCTCGACCTCGACGCGGAAGACACCGTGCGCACGCTGCGCAAGGAAGACATCCTCGCCGTCGTCAAGATGCTGGTCGAACTGCGTGACGGCAAGGGCGAAATCGACGACATCGACAACCTCGGCAACCGCCGTGTTCGTTCTGTCGGCGAGCTGATGGAAAACCAGTATCGTCTCGGCCTTCTGCGCATGGAGCGTGCGATCAAGGAACGTATGTCCTCGATCGAAATCGACACGGTCATGCCGCAGGACCTGATCAACGCGAAGCCGGCAGCTGCCGCCGTTCGCGAATTCTTCGGCTCCTCGCAGCTGTCGCAGTTCATGGACCAGGTGAACCCGCTTTCGGAAATCACCCACAAGCGCCGTCTTTCGGCTCTTGGACCGGGTGGTCTGACCCGCGAGCGCGCCGGCTTCGAAGTCCGCGACGTTCACCCGACCCATTACGGCCGTATTTGCCCGATCGAAACGCCGGAAGGCCCGAACATCGGTCTGATCAACTCGCTTGCAACCTTTGCCCGCGTCAACAAGTACGGCTTCATCGAAAGCCCGTACCGCAAGATCACCGATGGCAAGGTTACGAACGACGTGATCTACCTCTCCGCCATGGAAGAGGCCAAGTATTACGTCGCGCAGGCCAATGCCGAGCTCGATGCCGAAGGCGCCTTCGTTGAAGAGTTCGTCGTCTGCCGTCACTCGGGCGAAGTTATGCTTGCACCGCGTGACAACATCAACCTGATGGACGTTTCGCCGAAGCAGCTTGTTTCGGTCGCAGCGGCTCTCATTCCGTTCCTGGAAAACGACGACGCCAACCGCGCTCTCATGGGCTCGAACATGCAGCGTCAGGCCGTTCCGCTTCTGCGCGCCGAGGCACCGTTCGTCGGTACCGGCATGGAGCCGATTGTTGCCCGTGACTCCGGCGCTGCCATTGCAGCCCGTCGTGGCGGTGTTGTCGATCAGGTGGATGCGACCCGTATCGTTATCCGCGCCACGGAAGACCTCGATGCCGGCAAGTCCGGTGTTGACATCTACCGTCTGCAGAAGTTCCAGCGTTCGAACCAGAATACCTGCGTCAACCAGCGTCCGCTGGTGTCCGTTGGCGACATCATCTCCAAGGGTGATATCATCGCGGACGGTCCGTCGACCGACCTCGGTGACCTGGCTCTCGGCCGCAACGCGCTCGTCGCGTTCATGCCCTGGAACGGCTACAACTACGAAGACTCGATCCTGATGTCGGAGCGTATCGTTTCCGACGACGTGTTCACCTCCATCCACATCGAAGAATTCGAAGTGATGGCGCGTGACACGAAGCTTGGTCCGGAAGAAATCACGCGCGACATTCCGAACGTTTCGGAAGAAGCGCTGAAGAACCTCGACGAAGCCGGTATCGTTTACATCGGTGCGGAAGTTCAGCCGGGCGATATCCTCGTCGGCAAGATCACGCCGAAGGGCGAAAGCCCGATGACGCCGGAAGAAAAGCTCCTGCGCGCCATCTTCGGTGAAAAGGCTTCCGACGTTCGCGACACCTCCATGCGCATGCCTCCGGGCACGTTCGGTACGGTCGTGGAAGTCCGCGTCTTCAACCGTCACGGTGTGGAGAAGGACGAGCGCGCGATGGCTATCGAGCGCGAAGAGATCGAACGTCTGGCAAAGGACCGTGACGACGAGCAGGCGATCCTCGACCGTAACGTTTACGGCCGTCTGATCGACATGCTGCGTGGCCAGGTTTCCATCGCCGGTCCGAAGGGCTTCAAGAAGGGTGTGGAGCTTTCCAACGCCGTCGTTTCCGAATATCCCCGCTCGCAGTGGTGGATGTTCGCAGTCGAGGACGAGAAGGCCCAGTCCGAAATCGAAGCGCTTCGCGGCCAGTACGACGAATCCAAGTCGCGCCTTGAGCAGCGCTTCATGGACAAGGTCGAAAAGGTCCAGCGCGGCGATGAAATGCCTCCGGGCGTCATGAAGATGGTCAAGGTCTTCGTCGCTGTGAAGCGCAAGATCCAGCCGGGCGACAAGATGGCCGGCCGTCACGGTAACAAGGGCGTCGTCTCGCGTATCGTTCCGGTCGAGGACATGCCGTTCCTCGAAGACGGCACGCATGTCGACATCTGCTTGAACCCGCTCGGCGTGCCTTCGCGCATGAACGTCGGTCAGATCCTTGAAACCCACCTCGCATGGGCATGCGCAGGCATGGGCAAGAAGATCGGCGAGATGCTCGAAGAGTATCGCAAGACGATGGACATCAGCGAGCTTCGCAGCGAACTGACCGAAATCTATGCGAGTGAATCGCATGACGAGGTCCAGCGCTTCGACGACGAATCTCTGGTCAAGCTTGCCGAAGAAGCCAAGCGCGGTGTTTCCATCGCGACCCCGGTCTTCGACGGTGCGCATGAGCCCGACGTTGCTGCGATGCTGAAGAAGGCAGGTCTGCATGAATCCGGTCAGTCCGTTCTTTATGACGGCCGTACCGGTGAGCCGTTCGACCGCAAGGTCACCGTCGGCTACATGTACATGATCAAGCTGAACCACCTTGTCGACGACAAGATCCACGCTCGCTCGATCGGTCCTTACTCGCTCGTTACCCAGCAGCCGCTGGGCGGCAAGGCGCAGTTCGGCGGTCAGCGCTTCGGGGAAATGGAAGTGTGGGCTCTGGAAGCATACGGCGCGGCTTACACGCTGCAGGAAATGCTCACCGTCAAGTCGGACGACGTGGCGGGCCGCACCAAGGTTTACGAAGCGATCGTCCGTGGCGACGATACCTTCGAAGCCGGTATTCCGGAGAGCTTCAACGTTCTCGTCAAGGAAATGCGGTCGCTTGGTCTTTCGGTCGAGCTGGAAAACTCGAAGATCGAGAACCAGTCCGAAGACCAGCTGCCCGACGCGGCGGAATAAAATGAGAGAGGCGGGCGCCTTGAAGGGCGCCTGCCGGTTCCCCGTCAGCCTCCGGTTGCCGAGGGACACTTTCGCCGCATTGTGCGGTTAATCCGTATTTAAAGCTCTGGACGGCGACCCGGGAAGAAGCCGGTCCAGATGCAAACAGGGGCAGCAGCTAGCCTCTCAAGGAGACAAGGCATGAACCAAGAGGTCATGAATCTTTTCAATCCTCAGGTGCCTGCGCAGCATTTCGATTCCATCCGGATTTCGATCGCTTCGCCGGAAAAAATCCTGTCGTGGTCCTACGGCGAGATCAAGAAGCCGGAAACCATCAACTACCGCACGTTCAAGCCGGAACGTGACGGTCTCTTCTGCGCGCGCATTTTCGGACCGATCAAGGACTACGAGTGCCTGTGCGGCAAGTACAAGCGCATGAAGTACAAGGGCATCATCTGCGAAAAGTGCGGCGTCGAAGTCACGCTGTCGCGCGTTCGCCGTGAGCGCATGGG
>JAGIAH010000023.1 GCA_017744915.1 Agrobacterium tumefaciens | reverse complement strand
TTGAACTCGCCGAAGAACTTCGTGATTGCTGCCGTCAGCGACGTCTTGCCATGGTCAACGTGACCGATCGTGCCAATGTTGACGTGCGGCTTCGTCCGCTCAAACTTGCTCTTTGCCATGTGAATTGCTTCCTGTGAACGTGAAGTAGTTTCCCCGGCGAACCGGTTTGGTGTCGCCGTTTAAGGCTTTGTAAGCGAATGCGCAAGACTTAATTGTGAAACCGCCTGCGCGCGCGTCCAAAGCGTGCCCTGAGCCGCGTATATGGTGTATGGTTTTCGACATTTAAACCCTCCGAACGGCAAAGTCGACGCAGGTCCGGAGAGGACCTCCTCCCACCATTTCCGATCACTAATCAAGATATTTCCATCACAACTTCTTTACCTGCACCGGCATGATGGCTTAAGGACATTTCATCGCCGGGGGGAGACGGGCGAGTGGAACGAGGCGCGGTCGCGCCGTCCCAACCAACATATCCCGCTCCGCCGCTTTCCCCGCGCTATCTTTCTATCCGTTTCAGGACCATTCCATGGAAATCTTTACAGCCGCCGGTTTCACGGCATTCTTACAGGTCATAGCGATCGATCTCGTTCTGGCGGGCGACAATGCCATCGTCATCGGCCTTGCCGCCGCCGGCCTTCCCGCCCATCTGCGCCGCCAGGCGATCCTGGTCGGCATCATCGCCGCAACGGTGCTGCGCATCGGTTTTGCCGCCGTCACCGTGCAGCTTCTCGCCATCGTCGGCCTGCAACTGTTCGGCGGTCTGCTGCTCGCCTGGGTGTGCTGGAAGATGTGGACCGAACTGCGCGAGGCCGCAGGCTCCATCGAAGACGAGGTGACGGACGAAGAGGCCGATCTGACCAAGGGTCACAAGACCTTCTTCCAGGCCGCAACCCAGATCGTCATCGCCGACGTCTCCATGTCACTGGATAACGTGCTTGCCGTCGCCGGCGCCGCGCAGGAACATGTGACGGTGCTGATCATCGGCCTCGTCGTTTCGATCGCCCTCATGGGCCTCGCCGCCAACTTCGTCGCCAAACTGCTGCACCGCTATCGCTGGATTTCCTATCTCGGCCTGATGGTCATCATCTATGTGGCGCTCAACATGCTGTATCACGGCACGCTCGAGGTTCTGCCCCATATCCAAGCCTATCTCGGCTAAGATCACCGGCAGCAATGTTTCTTCAGAAGGCCCGGAAACGCCCGTTTCCGGGCCTTTTTCGTGTCATCCGGCCGCCTCGCCCGCAGCGCCTGCCCCCGCTGCTGGCAGAGAACGAGAATCAATCGCCATCCTCGCTGCAACATCTGGAGAAGACAGGGAAATCGTGATTTTTCGCCTATGGTTTCTGGCAATTGAGGTCAGCCACGGGCAAGCCTAGGGAGCTAGGCAATAAGTCATAATAATAAAAAGAAAGGTAAAGCTGCCAATGGCTTATGACTGGAGCGGCGGTCGCACCCGCCGCCTTCGCCGGATGAAATTTGGCGTCGTCGCCAGCTCTCTCATCCTGCTGGCGCTTCTTGCGTCGCTCGTTCTTGGCTGAACGCGCCACGCGCGCAATCCAACGCTGACCGGCGGCATGGCAAGGTTTCCCACACCGCCCTGCCGCCGCTCCTTCGGGAGAATCACCGGCGATCAGGATTTCCCGGCCTCAACACAATGAACCGGCTGCTTCATCTCCGGATCCGCCATCAAGTCATAGAGATCCGCTTCATCACCCTTCGACCACCAGACATAAACACCGCCCTGATATTTGACGCCCGACCCTGAAATGACGTTCGCGGCAACGGTGACGCCATCCTTCAGCCCCAGCCGCACGAGGCTGACATCGCCAGCATTGAAATAAACGGCCTCCACCCTGTCGGCGCCGCATTGATAGACGTTCTCCACCTTTTCGACGGTCGTATCGTTCGGCAGCGGAATCACCAGATCCTCCGCAAGGGCGCCGGTCGCGATCGACAGGAAGAATGCAAGGCTTGTGGCGGCAACGGATTTTTTCATGATAGCCCTTTCCTGATTGCGCCGAACCATAAGGCCATGCCGGCAAAGCCGAAATGGGGCGGCCGCCTGCCACATATCAAATTTTCAGGAACTAGGCCGCGGAAGCATGTCGTCTTTATCGCGGCTGACGCAGCACAGCACTTTCATTTTGACCGGCAAGCCGCAGAAAAACCGGGCATTTTCAGGAAAGGCGGAGCCCGATTTTTCGTCCGGAGACGCAATAAAACAGGGAGTCAGCTCACTCTTACGATTCGCCTAACAGGGAAAGGCTAGCGAAACAGCCAATAAACGACGCCAAGAATGACCGTCCACATCAACAATGATATGGCCAGCACAGCGAGATAATTTCTAAATCGTCTGGTCATCCGCCCACATTGCGGCCGACCGCAGCACAGGAGCGGTAAGCCGTTAAATTGCTGGATGCGGATCAAACCGCATGATCAGCCGTTTCTAGCAAGAGACTGAATCATAAACCATTCACAGATTTTACCCGCCCGAAAACGGGGTTGCCGATGGCACGCGACACCGCCCCGTCAAAGGGCCGGCCCTTCACCCAAACAGGGCAGTTCCGCTTGAAGAACCGGCGCTCATGCCTGGCGTTGGCGGCAAAGCACCTAGGCCGCATAGCTGCCAAGCGAATCGGCACGGGCGTTATCCGATGTTATTCGGATAACGCCCCAATGTCGGGCAAACGGCAATCAACCGACGCCCCTGCCGGTCTCAGCTCTTCAGGGCCGTGTTGCACAGGCTCCAATAACCGCCGCCCTTCTGGATCCACTTCAGATCACCGAGCGTGCCGTCATTCTTGTTCTTGTGGTAGGCATCGACGCAGGTCTTCAGGCGGGCCTTTCCGGGCGTCTCGCTTGAATATTTCTTATCGACAGCACTCGGAAAAGCGACGCCCTTCGGAGCTTTGATCGTTGCTTTTGCGGGTTCTTTTTCGCTGGTGGCCGCGACCTGCTTGTCGTCGGCGGCATCTTCAGCGGCCGCCTCGCTGCCGCAGAACTTGGCGCGATAGTCGTTCCACTTGATATCCTTGGCAGACCCGTCGGCTTTCGCCGCCTGATACTTCACGCTGCACTCCTTCATGGTGAGTGCGGCTGCGGGGGAGACAAACGCCGCCGATGCCAGCAGCGCAAAGGATGAGAGAATGACAACCCTGTTAATCATTGAAGACTCCCGTTTGCATGATTGCGGGCCGACTATCCGACCGGATTTTCCGCTTGTCAACGAGCAGTGCAATAAGGACGAAAAGTCCCGTTAAACGGCAATAAGCGGCTCATCGCTCACGACATTTTCCCGGCGAAAGCGGCATCGGGCCGGCAGGCCGTCATGCATAGATCAGTTGCTGTTCCAAGAATCACGTCTGCGTATGGCGTCAATCCTCCACCGGAACGAATGTCCTGAATTTTCGTTAACGTCCCGAACGAATAACGAGGATTTACCGATGTTGAGGATGCCGAAGACCATCTGTGCGCTCGCTCTTGGCGTCGCCTTATCTGCCGCTTCCGTCGTGCCCGCCCATGCGCTGAGCCTCATACAACCGGCCTATGCGCCGCAGGAACAGGCGCAGAATTCCAACGGACGCAGCTACCCCGCATCCGCCTTCGCCGCCGGAACCGGCGAAGAAGCCACGTCCGGCGGATACGCCCTGTCGCAGGCCGAAATAAATCATGTGAAGTGGTGCGCAGCGCGTTACGCTTCCTATCATCCGACCGATAACAGTTATATCGCGCCGGCAGGCACGCGCACCCAGTGCCGTTCTCCCTATTGATGCTGCCTAACGCAGTCAGGAACATTCAGGCAGGCCAGAAGGCCTTCGCAAGACTGCCAAAACATCGGAAGGCGGACACAACTCGCCATCGAGCCAAGAGGCTGAAAGATAGGCGCTAAGCGGATATTATTGATTTTATTGGGAGATTGCTGGAGCGGGTAGCGGGAATCGAACCCGCGTATTCAGCTTGGAAGGCTGCTGCTCTACCATTGAGCTATACCCGCGGTGGTGATTTCGATCCGTGCAGAATGGTGGAGGGAGTTGGATTTGAACCAACGTAGGCGTAGCCAACGGATTTACAGTCCGTCCCCTTTAACCACTCGGGCATCCCTCCAGCTTTCTGCTAGGATCGAGCGACCAAGCTCTTCAGATTTCGCTGCGGCGAAGCGCCGTTGCGTCGTCTGTGGCGCGTATATGACGGCCTCGTTCGTTTCTGTCAACACGCCCTTTCACGAATTTTCGGGAAAAAATTCAAACCCCTTTGCGGCCCTGTGGATTATCGCGGGGGCTGGTGCGCGGCTCTTGCCGGAGATATAAGGCGCCATGAGCAAAGACGATCCCAAGAACAAATCCACCCGCGACACGCATTACGCCACCCTGCGCCGTGCCGTGCGCGATGCCAAGCGCGAGCGCGGTGAAATTCCGACACCGCCGCAGCCGAAACGCCGCAACCGTGGCGCTGACGACTGGAAGCCGCCGCAGCTTGCGCCCGATCAGGTGCATCTTTACGGCCTGCATACCGTGCGCGCGGCACTCGCCAATCCCGAACGGCAGATCGTCAAGCTCTCCGTCACCCAGAACGCCTTTGCGCGTCTGGATATTGGCGAGGCGGATGCTCAGCCCTTCCCGGTCGAGATGGTTTCCCCGCAGGATATCGACCGGGTACTCGGCCCCGAGGCCATCCACCAGGGCGTGATGTTGGAAACGAAACCGCTGCCGGTCAAGCGGCTCGGCGCGCTGAAGGACAGCCCGCTCATCCTGGTGCTCGATCAAGTCACCGATCCACACAATGTCGGCGCTATTATGCGCTCGGCCGTCGCCTTCAACGCCGGCGCGGTCATCACCACCATGCGCCACAGCCCGACGGAGTCCGGCGTACTGGCGAAATCCGCCTCCGGCGCGCTGGAACTCATTCCTTATATACAGATCACCAATCTCGCTGATGCGCTGGGCGAGTTGCACAAGCTCGGCTTCTTCTCCGTCGGTCTGGATTCGGAAGGCCCCGCCCCCATCGAACAGACCTTCAGCGGCGACAAGATCGCGCTGGTGCTGGGCGCCGAAGGCAAGGGGCTGCGCCAGAAGACCCGCGAAACGGTCTCGGCACTCGCCCGCCTCGACATGCCGGGCGAGATCAAATCGCTCAACGTTTCGAATGCGGCGGCCATCGCCCTTTACGCAACGCAGCAATTTCTGGGCAAAGCCTCGTCCTGAGGCTTTCCTTTCCTTGCGAAATCGCAAAGCGCATCGCATGCTGCGCCTTTGTCATTCGCATGGAGCACATCTCAACATGACCGAGCAGACCATCAAACCGACGGGCGAGCTGACGCTCAGGACGCTCGCCATGCCGGCCGACGCCAATCCGGCCGGTGATATTTTCGGCGGCTGGGTCATGTCGCAGATGGACTTGGCAAGCGGCATCCGCGCCGCCGAACGTTCCCGCTGTCGCGTCGTGACGGCCGCGGTCAAGGAAATGGCCTTCGAACTGCCGGTGAAGATCGGCGACACGCTGTCCATCTATACCGATATCGCCCGCGTCGGCCGCACCTCGATCACATTGACGGTGGAGGCCTGGGCGCAGCGGTCGCGTTTCGACAAGCTGGAAAAGGTCACTGCCGGCACCTTCATCATGGTGGCAATGGACGAGAACGGGCAGCCGACGCCCATTCCTCCGGCGGAGTGAACACGATGGAGGCCGCCGTCAACGCCGCAGAAGCCTATTCGCACATCCGCGCGGTCATGGGCATGGTGGTCGGCCTCAGCCTCGCACGCCTGCTGACCGGCCTTGCCGGCTTCGTGCAGCACCCGAAGAAGGAGCGCATCTATCCGCTGCATCTCGGCTGGGTGGCGTTCCTGTTTCTGATGCTGGTGCATTTCTGGTGGTGGGAGCACCGACTTTCCGCCACCGGTCATGTGCTGGATTTCGGTGCCTTCCTTTTCCTCATCCTGTTCTGCTCGCTGTTCTATTTCCTCTGCGTGCTGCTGTTTCCCACGGAGATGAAGGAATATAAGGGATATGAAGATTATTTCTTCTCCCGCAAAAGCTGGTTCTTCGCCTTTCTGGCCGCGCTTTTCGTCACGGATGTCGGCGACACCCTGCTGAAAGGGCAGGATTACCTCGCCTCGCTCGGCCCGGAATATCTCATCCGCACCGCCATTTACGTCGTTCTCTTCACGCTTGCGGTCTTCATCGACAATCGCCGTTTTCACCGGTTTCTCGTGATCTTCGCGCTGGTCTACCAGATCGCCTGGATTTTCCGCACCTACGACCTGTTGGCCTGAGGAACACCCGCCCGTCTACCGTCATTGTGTCGCGGTGACATTTCGCCGCGAATATGACATTGCGATTGCATGGGATTCATTCGCAGGATCATGCAGGACAGGAGTTCGGCGGGCGCCATCGCCACGCTGGCGATCCTGCTTTTCCTGTTGCAGGGTCTCGCCAATGGCCTGACCAGCGGCAATATGGCAATGGCCGCGCTGGCGGCGGATGAGGTCATCTGCTCCACCCATATGCCTGATGGCGGCGCAGGCAAGCAGGACCCGGCAGGCAAGATCGCCGCCGACTGCTGCGGCACGCTCTGCCGACTGGCATCGACCACAATCGCTACTCTTCCGATTACGCCCGTAGAACGTGCGGACCGGATCATTGCGATCGGCGAAATCGCCTTTGTAAACTTCGATGCCGCGTCACCGCCATCGCCGCCCAATCTGGAATCGCGCCCGCGCGCACCACCCGCTTCTCCGCACGCTTGAGACCTTCCCGGCCCGCCGGAAATCAACCCTTTTGCGGAGACATTCATGTCCATCACGACCTCTTTCGAGGACGAGCGCGCGCCTGCGCAGTCCTCGTCCATCAATCTTTATCGCGCCGTGTGGCGCTGGCATTTTTACGCTGGCCTCCTCGTCCTGCCCTTCATGATATCGCTTGCCGTCACCGGCGCGCTTTATCTCTTCCGGGATGAATTCGACAATCTCATCCATTCCGATCTGAAACGGGTGGAGGTGGCGCAGAACGCGCCGAAAGCGCTTCCTTCGGACATCATCGCTGCGGCGCTGGCGGCCGTACCGGGTACCGCCGTCAAATATACGACACCCACCGATCCGGGTGCTTCCACGGAAATCACCGTCAATACGGTGGAGGGAAAGCGGGCGGTTTACGTCAATCCCTATACGGCTGAGGTTGCCGGCTCCCTGCCGGATCGCGGCACCGTCATGTGGACGATCCGTTATCTCCACAGCCTGAAATATTTCGGCACCTATGCCCGTTATCTGATCGAGATCGCCGCAGGCTGGTCCATCCTTCTCGTCGCCACCGGCATTTATCTCTGGTGGCCGCGCAAGCAGACGGGCGGTGTCATCACTGTGCGCGGCACGCCGAAGAAACGGGTGTTCTGGCGCGATACCCATGCCGTCACCGGCATTTTCGTGGGCTTTTTCATCGTCTTCCTTGCGATCACCGGTATGCCCTGGTCGGGCGTCTGGGGCGCGAAGGTCAATGAATGGGCAAATGGCAGCAATTTCGGATATCCGGCCGGCCTGCGCACCGATGTTCCGATGTCCGGTGAGCATCTCGACCACGTCGCCAAGACCAGCTGGTCGTTGGAACAGGCAAAAATACCCGAATCCACCGCCTCCACCGAAACCCGGCCGATCGGCATTGATGCTGCGATCGCGCGTTTCGACACGCTCGGCCTTGCCGCCGGTTACACCATTGCCCTGCCGGGGAAATCGACCGGTGTTTATAGCGGCTCGGTTTATCCCGACGATCTCGGGCAGCAGCGTGTCATTCATCTTGATCAATATAGCGGCGAACCGCTGATCGACATGAGCTACGCCGATTATGGCCCGCTCGGCAGGGCGCTGGAATGGGGCATCAACGTGCATCTCGGCCAGCAATATGGCCTCGCCAACCAGATCGTACTCCTTGCGGTCTGTATCGGCATCGTCCTGCTTGCCGTGTCCGCCGGCATCATGTGGTGGAAACGCCGCCCCAAGGGGTCGCTCGGCGTGCCACCCTTGCCGCAGGAAAAACGCGTTCTGCGCGGTCTTCTGGCGATGCTTGCCATCGGTGGCATCATTTTCCCGCTGGTGGGTGCTAGCCTTTTGGCGATGCTTGTGCTGGATCTGGTCATACAGTCCCGTCAGAAACGACGAGCCCTTTGAAAATGCAAACAGCCGGGAAAATCCCGGCTGTCACACTGGCTATCGGCGTTGCGATGTGAGGCTGCTCAGAACATCGTATTGTTGTTCGCAGCCTTTTCTGGCACGGGCTGGATCACGTCCCAGTGTTCGGTGATCTTGCCATCCGTGACGCGGAAAATATCGACGATGGCGGTGCCGCGATCGCCGTCTTTTTCCGTCGAATGAATATGCAGATAAACGAGATCGCCATCGGTCGCGCTGCGGACGATCCGTGCCTTCGACTGCGGGTTTTCCTTGAAGTGGCCGGTGAAATAATCCACGAACGGCTTCTTGCCATCGGGCACCATGGGATTGTGCTGCTTGTAGCTGTCGACGATGACGGCCGCGCCCTTCTCCACCTCATGCTTGTTGAAGACGGTGTCGTAAAACTCGATCACCAGCTTGCGGTTGGCTTCTTCCTGCGCCAGATCGCGTTTGGCGGTTTGCGCCAGAACGGGGGCGGCCATCAGCGCGGGTGCGAGCGCAAGCGTGGCGATGGCGAGACGGCGTGTTACGAAATTCATGGGTGATACCTCTCAATAACCGACGGTGAAACGCTGGCGGGAATGTTGCGGCTTCTCGATTTCATCGGCAAGCGCGATGGCGTAATCCTCGAAAGAAATACGGCTGCCCTGGTCGTTGCTCAGAAGGTTGTCCTTGCCGATCCGGAATTTACCGGTTCTTTCACCCGGCACGAATTCGGCCGAAGGCGACAGGAAGGTCCAGTCGAGCTGCTTTTCCTGTTTCAGCAGATCCAGAAACGCAGCGCCCTTGGTCGCTTCTTCCTTGTAGGCAGCGGGGAAATTCGGTAGATCGACCACACGCTGGCCCGGTGCGATTTCAAGGCTGCCGGCGCCGCCGACCACGAGATAACGCTGAACGCCGGAGGCGCGCACGGCCTCGATCAGCGTCACGGGATCGCTGGCGGTGAAGTGAACCGAGCTGATCACGGCATCGTGACCCTTCAGCAGGTCCGCAAGCCCCGCCTGATCGAAGACATCGCCCTTTTTTGCCACCACATTCGGCAGCTTGGCGATCTTTTCGGGATTGCGGGCAATCGCGGTCACCTGACGCCCACGATCGGAGAGTTCCTTGAGAATACGGGACCCGGCATTGCCGGAAGCGCCGATGAGCGCGATGTTAGCCATGGCTTCTTTCCTTTTATTGATATCTTCATTGGTCTAAATAATAGACCGCGAGGAAGAGCTATGGTATCGCAACCATAACCGCAAGAAGTCAGCGGCGGCTGATCTGGTCACATGGCGATGACCTGCAAGGGTAAAAACAGGCAAGGGGTAAGAAAAATGCCGGATATGCAAACGAAAGAAATATTCGCCTTCGACCAGCCCTGCCCCATCCGCGATGTGCTGGACCGCATCGGCGATCAATGGAGCCTCTTGGTACTCGAAGCCCTGCAGGGTGGCGTGCTTCGCTTCAACGAATTGAACCGCAGGATCGACGATATTTCCAAGCAGATGCTGTCACGCACGCTGAAACGGCTGGAGGAGGATGGCTTCATCCGTCGCACGCTCTATGCGGAGGTGCCACCGCGCGTGGAATATGAGCTGACCAATCTCGGCCGCTCGTTTCTGGTGCCCATGCAATTGCTGGTGCAATGGGCCGATGAGAACCATGTCCGCATCTGCAAGGCGCGGCTGGACTACGTCGCCAACGCCTAGAACCTCGTCATAAAATGAAATGCGCCAGCCGCGGCGGAACGCGCCGCCACGGCTGGAGAATGCGGGTTCAGGACCGAAAAATGAAGGAAGCGCCGAAAGCGATCAGCGCAAAACCGATCACATGGTTGATGGTGATGCTTTCCTTCAGCCAGAAGATCGAGAACAGCGCGAAGACCGCAAGCGTGATGACTTCCTGAATGGTCTTGAGCTGTGCCGTGGAATAAACTTCCGATCCCATACGGTTCGCCGGCACGGCGAGCACATATTCGAAGAAGGCGATGCCCCAGCTCGCAACGATCGCCAGGAAGAGCGCGCTGCCCTTGTGCTTGAGGTGGCCGTACCAGGCAAAGGTCATGAAAACATTGGAGACAATAAGCATCAGGACAGGCCAGATGTGGGCGGGACTGATCGAGAACGGCATGATGGTTCCTGAAAAATAAGAAGGGAGGTCATTAAAAGGCAGTTTGAAAACGCAACCATCATTCTGCCCGTGGAGATTGCTCTAGCGTATCGCAACAAAAACCGGAATGGATTTTTGAAGGGTTTCCGTAAAGCTCGCTTCAGCCGCTACGCAACGCATTCGGCCGAATTTTGTTCCTCGTGCTTCGTTTCCTTTTTGTACTCATTTTTTCGCCGCCTCCCCTTCCCTTTGCGCGTGACTCCCTCCATATTTCGCGCATGGCCAGATCACCGAAAAACTCCACCTCCTCGCCCTCGGGCTTCGAGGAAGCCCCGCAATCGTCGTTCGAAGGCGCACCGCTGAGCGGCAGCGTTGCCGACTGGGTGAAGCAGCTTGAGGCGGAGGCGGAGGCATCCTCCGTCGAAACCCAGCGCGAAATCGCTTCCAAGGCGGGCAAGCACCGCAAGAAGATCGAGATCGAGGCGCGCAAGGAAACGGAGAAGGCCGCCACCAAAACGGCCAAGAACACCACCGCGTCCAAGACGGCGCGCGGCGTTTCCATCGGCGGGTCGAGCGATCCGAAGACCCGCGCGGCGGCAGGCCTCAACCCGGTGGCCGGTCTGGATGTCTCGCTGGAGGAGGCCGCAAACCTCGCGCCGGGGGCCGTCACTGCCACCGTGGATGCCTTGTCCAAGCTGATCGAGAGCGGCAATCCGCTGTTCAAGGACGGCAAGATGTGGACACCGCACCGGCCCGCCCGCCCGCCGAAATCGGAAGGCGGCGTCGCCATCCGCATGGCTTCGGATTACCAGCCAGCGGGCGACCAGCCGACCGCCATCAGCGATCTTGTCGAGGGCATCAATTCCGGCGAGCGCAGCCAGGTTCTGCTCGGTGTTACCGGTTCGGGCAAGACCTTCACCATGGCCAAGGTGATCGAGGCGACGCAGCGCCCCGCCGTCATCCTCGCACCCAACAAGACGCTGGCCGCACAGCTCTATTCCGAATTCAAGAACTTCTTCCCCGACAATGCGGTGGAATATTTCGTCTCCTATTACGATTATTACCAGCCGGAAGCCTATGTGCCGCGCTCCGACACGTTCATCGAGAAGGAATCCTCGATCAACGAACAGATCGACCGGATGCGCCACTCCGCCACCCGCTCGCTGCTGGAGCGTGATGACTGCATCATCGTCGCCTCCGTCTCTTGCATCTACGGTATCGGCTCGGTGGAAACCTATACCGCCATGACCTTCCAGATGCAGGTGGGCGATCGACTGGACCAGCGCCAGCTTCTGGCCGACCTCGTGGCCCAGCAATACAAACGCCGCGACATGGATTTCCAGCGCGGTTCGTTCCGCGTGCGCGGCGATACCATCGAAATCTTCCCCGCCCACCTTGAGGACGCCGCCTGGCGCATCTCGATGTTTGGCGACGAGATCGATTCCATCACCGAATTCGACCCGCTGACCGGCCAGAAGACCGGCGACCTGCAATCCGTCAAGATTTACGCCAATTCGCACTATGTCACGCCGCGCCCGACGCTGAATGGCGCGATCAAGTCGATCAAGGAAGAACTGAAAGTCCGTCTCGCCGAGCTGGAAAAGGCCGGACGACTGCTGGAAGCCCAGCGGCTGGAGCAGCGCACCCGCTACGATATCGAGATGCTGGAAGCGACCGGTTCCTGCGCCGGCATCGAGAACTATTCACGTTACTTGACCGGCCGCAAGCCCGGCGAGCCGCCGCCGACGCTGTTCGAATACATCCCCGACAACGCGCTGATCTTCATCGACGAGA
>JAGIAH010000022.1 GCA_017744915.1 Agrobacterium tumefaciens | reverse complement strand
GTGCCCGCATGGGAAGACAGTTCCGCATTGATGACCGCACCCGCCAGCTTGTCCAGCGCATTATGGCGGCCGACATCCTCGCGCGCCGCAAGCAGCCCCTTCCGCGCATCGTAGAAACCCGCGCCGTGAACAGCCCGCGTCTCGCGATTGAGACTCTGCGCCTCGTTCAGCGCTTTCATCGCGGCAACGATGTCATGACCGCCGACTGAGATTTTGACGTCGTTCAAATCCGGCACCACACGAACCGCCTGTTCTATGGATTCGATACCGCAAAGACCGCAACCGACCGGGCCGGCCATATGCCGCCGTCTTGCCCGCAGGGCATCGGCATTGGTATCCTGCAAATCCACCTGAACATCGTAGCCCTGCCCGGCCTCCACCACTTCGATGGCGCGGATGTCCGCCTTCACCGATATGATACCCTCGGTGAGGCTGAAACCGACCGCGAAATCGACCAGATCGGCTGGACTGGCCATCATCACGGCATGGGTGCTGCCACCATAAGAAAAGGCAACCGGCACTTCCTCAGGCACCGCCCGTTCGCCCTCGGTTACTCCCCCTTCCCGCAGAGCGGTTCTTGCGACCCTTCGGTAACTTGCCTTTGTCGACACCGCGATCATTCCTCCATGATGAAAAACCGCCTTGCTTCGCTTGCGATCGAAAGGCAGCGTTTCTTTCCGACATCACATCTAGCCTATAGCGCCGAGAAGCGGAATCGGTTTCCCCAAGCATGCTTCGCTAAAGCGGGACTATTGGCCGCGCTCTACGTCGTCGTCCTTACTCCGTTTGCCGACATGAGTCGCGACGCTCGGACCGACTGGGCCAGTTGACATGCAGCCACGTGGCGGCTGGTGTGTTTCACTCATGTGAGGACAGGCAGCGCCAAAAACAAAAAAGCGACCGAAACGGCCGCTTTCTGTTTTAAGTTTTTTGTGGGCAGTCATTCTTTCGAACCCGCCCGGTGCTTTCAAGCAGCGACGAGAACCTCATGCAGGTTCGTCAGCTCATAGAGGTGCTTTTCAAGCTTGGTCAAATGTTCGTGGTGATGATTGCCCTCTTCGATTTCGGCCTTGGCCGCATCGATACGCTTCTGCAGCGTGTCGGGAGACATATCATCGGCCGAAATCGCGGATTCGGCGAGAAGCGTGCAGCCGGTCGGAAGAATATCGGCAAAACCGCCGAAAACCACATATTTATGGGTCTCGCCGGAAGCGAATTTCACCGTTACCAGACCCGGCTTGATCGTGGTCATCGTCGGCGCGTGATTGGCCAGAACGGTCATTTCACCCAGCGTAGCCGGGATGACGACTTCCGTAACCGTTTCGGAAACGAGCAGACGCTCCGGGGAAACGAGATCGAATTTGAAACTGTCAGCCATGGCTATTCACTTCTTTTCAATTACGCGGGCGTCACGGACTTGTCTTTTACACCGTAGGCGAAAGCCGTTCCGGTTTCGCCGTCATTGGTTGGAAGGCGCGCGGTAAAACCACGCGCCCGCCAATTCATAATCAGGCAGCCTCGGCAGCCAGCTTCTTCGCCTTTTCGATGGCTTCTTCCATCGAACCGACCATGTAGAAAGCAGCTTCCGGCAGGTTGTCGTATTCGCCGTTGACCAGGCCCTTGAAGCCCTTGATCGTGTCTTCGAGAGCAACGAGCTTGCCCGGCGAACCGGTGAAGACTTCGGCAACGAAGAACGGCTGCGACAGGAAGCGCTCGATCTTACGGGCGCGTGCAACCGTCAGCTTGTCTTCTTCAGACAGTTCGTCCATGCCGAGGATGGCGATGATGTCCTGGAGAGCCTTGTAACGCTGCAGGGTCGACTGAACCTTACGAGCCACTTCGTAGTGCTCTTCGCCGACGATCATCGGGTCAAGCATACGCGACGTGGAGTCGAGCGGGTCAACAGCCGGGTAAATACCTTTTTCGGCGATCGAACGCGACAGAACCGTCGTTGCATCAAGGTGTGCGAACGAGGTGGCCGGAGCCGGGTCGGTCAGGTCGTCGGCGGGAACGTAGATGGCCTGAACCGAGGTGATCGAACCCTTGGTCGTGGTGGTGATGCGTTCCTGCATCTGGCCCATGTCGGTTGCGAGCGTCGGCTGATAGCCCACGGCCGAAGGAATACGGCCGAGCAGAGCCGACACTTCCGAACCAGCCTGCGTGAAGCGGAAGATGTTGTCCACGAAGAACAGAACGTCCTGACCTTCGTCACGGAAGTTTTCAGCGATCGTCAGACCGGTCAGAGCGACGCGGGCGCGGGCACCCGGCGGTTCGTTCATCTGGCCGTAAACCAGCGCGGCCTTGGAGCCTTCGCCACCGCCGAGCTTGTTGACGTTCGACTCGATCATCTCGTGATAGAGGTCGTTGCCTTCGCGGGTACGTTCACCCACGCCGGCGAATACCGAGTAACCACCATGCGCCTTGGCGACGTTGTTGATCAGTTCCATGATGAGAACGGTCTTGCCAACGCCGGCGCCGCCGAACAGGCCGATCTTGCCGCCCTTGGCGTAAGGAGCCAGAAGGTCGACGACCTTGATGCCGGTGACGAGGATCTGCGCTTCGGTCGACTGCTCGACGTAGGAAGGTGCGTCCTGGTGGATGGCGCGCTTCTTGGCCGTGGTGATCGGACCGGCTTCGTCAACCGGTTCACCGATGACGTTCATGATGCGACCGAGCGTTTCCGGACCGACCGGAACTTCGATTGGCGCGCCGGTGTTGGTGACGGCCTGACCGCGGACCAGACCTTCGGTCGAGTCCATGGCAATCGTGCGAACGACGTTTTCACCGAGATGCTGCGCGACTTCCAGAACCAGGCGGTTGCCATTGTTCTCGGTTTCGAGCGCGTTCAGGATCGGAGGCAGTTCGCCTTCGAACGCCACGTCGACAACAGCGCCGATAACCTGGGTAACCTTGCCCGCGCCGTTCACCGCTGCGGTTTTCTTGGGGGTAGCTGCCTTAGCCATTATCCTTACCCTCTTTCCTTACCTCAGAGCGCTTCCGCGCCCGAAATGATTTCAATGAGTTCCTTGGTGATCTGAGCCTGACGCTGACGGTTGTAGGAAAGCGTCAGCTTGTTGATCATCTCACCGGCATTGCGCGTTGCATTGTCCATCGCGCTCATCTTGGCGCCCATTTCACCGGCAACGTTTTCGAGCAGAGCCCGGAAAACCTGAACCGAAATGTTGCGCGGAATAAGGTCTTCCAGAATAGAAGCCGCATCGGGCTCATATTCGTAGACGGCGTTCTGCGTCGCGGCATCCTCTTCCACAACAGGCGTTGCGGCCGGGATGAGCTGCAGGCCGGTCGGGATCTGGCTGATGACGGACTTGAATTCCGAATAGATCAGCGTGCAGACGTCGAATTCACCCGCGTTGAAGAGCAAGATCACCTTCTTGGCGATCTGGTCGGCGTTTTCAAAACCGACCTTCTTCACTTCGCGCAGTTCGACGCGCTCGATGATGTTGGCTGCAAATTCGCGGCGAAGGCTGTCGTAACCCTTCTTGCCAACCGTGATGATCTTGACCGTCTTGCCTTCCGAAATCAGCTTGCGGGCGTGATCGCGGGCAAAACGGGAAATCTGCGAGTTGAAACCGCCGCAAAGACCACGTTCAGCCGTGCAGACGACGAGCAGATGCACGTCGTCCTTGCCGGTGCCGGTCATCAGCGCCGGAGCAACGTCCGCCTCGACCGCCGTGGCGATGTTGGCAAGAACGGCGCTCATGCGCTGAGAATAAGGCCGGGCGGCCTCCGCAGCTTCCTGGGCGCGCCGAAGCTTCGCCGCGGCGACCATTTTCATCGCCTTGGTAATCTTCTGCGTCGCCTTTACGGAGGCAATGCGGTTTTTCAGATCCTTTAGTGAAGGCATCCGTTATCCGTCCGAGTAAAAGAGCCCTGATTACGAGAAAGACTTGGCGAAGCTATCAAGAGCGCCCTTGAGCTTGCCCTTGGTATCGTCGCTGATAGCCTTTTCCGTGCGGATGGTGTCGAGGATCGCCTTGCCTTCCGACCGGAGGTAGGAGAGCAGACCCTGCTCGAACTTGCCGACCTGTGCGACCGGAACCTTGTCGAGGTAACCGTTGACACCGGCGAAGATCACCGCAACCTGCTCTTCCGTCTTGAGCGGAGAGAACTGCGGCTGCTTCAGAAGCTCGGTCAGGCGTGCACCGCGGTTCAGCAGGCGCTGCGTGGAAGCGTCAAGGTCCGAACCGAACTGGGCGAAGGCAGCCATTTCGCGATACTGGGCGAGTTCACCCTTGATCGAGCCGGCAACCTGCTTCATCGCCTTGATCTGGGCGGCAGAGCCAACGCGCGAAACCGACAGACCGACGTTAACGGCCGGGCGGATACCCTGATAGAACAGGTCGGTTTCAAGGAAGATCTGGCCGTCGGTGATCGAGATCACGTTGGTCGGAATGAAGGCCGAAACGTCGTTACCCTGGGTTTCGATGACCGGCAGAGCCGTCAGCGAACCGGCGCCCATTTCGTCGGAGAGCTTTGCAGCGCGCTCGAGAAGACGGGAATGCAGGTAGAAAACGTCGCCCGGATAAGCTTCACGGCCCGGAGGACGGCGCAGCAGAAGCGACATCTGACGATAGGCAACGGCCTGCTTGGAAAGGTCGTCGTAGCCGATGAGAGCGTGCTTGCCGTTGTCACGGAAGTATTCGCCCATGGCGCAGCCGGCAAACGGTGCCAGATACTGCATCGGAGCCGGATCGGAGGCGGTCGCAGCAACGATGATCGAATACTGCAGCGCGCCGCGCTCTTCCAGAACCTTCACGAACTGGGCAACGGTCGAACGCTTCTGACCGATAGCGACGTAGACGCAATAAAGCTTGTCGCCGTCAGGGCCATTGTCGTGAATGGCCTTCTGGTTCAGGATCGTGTCGAGAATGATCGCGGTCTTGCCGGTCTGGCGGTCGCCGATGACGAGCTCGCGCTGGCCGCGGCCAACCGGGATGAGGGCATCGATGGCCTTGAGGCCGGTCGACATCGGCTCATGAACCGACTTGCGCGGAATGATGCCGGGAGCCTTAACGTCAACGCGCGAACGCTTGGCGGCATTGATCGGGCCCTTGCCGTCGATCGGGTTGCCGAGCGCGTCAACGACGCGACCGAGCAGTTCCGGACCAACGGGAACATCAACGATAGCGCCAGTCCGCTTTACGGTGTCGCCTTCCTTGATGTCACGGTCCGAACCGAAGATAACCACACCGACGTTGTCGGCTTCGAGGTTGAGCGCCATGCCACGGATGCCGCCCGGGAACTCGACCATTTCGCCGGCCTGAACATTGTCAAGGCCATAGACGCGGGCGATACCGTCACCGACGGAAAGCACCTGACCGACTTCCGAGACTTCCGCCTCGTTGCCGAAATTTTTAATTTGATCTTTCAGAATTGCGGAAATTTCCGCGGCGCGGATATCCATCAGCCGACCTCTTTCAGTGCAAGCTTAAGGGTGGAAAGTTTGGTGCGAAGAGACGTATCGATCTGGCGGGAGCCGACCTTGACGATCAGGCCACCGAGGATCGAGGGATCGACGGTAACGGAAACCGCCACATCCTTGCCGGTAACGCTCTTCAGCGCCGCCTTCAGTTCAGTTTCCTGCGCCTCGTCGAGCGCATGTGCCGAGGTGACCTCGGCGGTGATTTCGCCGCGGTGGGCGGCGGCAATGGTGCGGTAGGCGCGGATCATGCCGGGAACGGCAAAGAGACGGCGGTTATTCGCAACAACCTTGAGGAAATTGAGTGCGAGACCGCCGATGCCGGCCTTTTCGCAGATCGCGGTGATTGCCTTGAACTGATCCTCGGCGGAAAACACCGGGCTCGCAACCAGACGCTTCAAATCGTCGCTTTCGTCGAGAAGTGCGCCAAACTTGTCCAGTTCGGCCTGAACCGCTTCGACCGTACCCGCTTCCAAAGCAAGCTCGAAAAGCGACGACGCATACCTTTCCGCTACACCGGATGTTCCCTGGGAGGTCTCTGCCACGGGCACTTTTTCCCTGCTAATCGTCCAAGACCATCCGCGATGGGGCTCCACCGCATCAAATTCTTGAAATCGTTTCAATTTCCCCGAAAAAGACCGGAATTCCCCCCTGCCTTTTCCCAATTTCGCGGTCCGTCTAGCATAGGACGCCGGGACTCGCAACACGCGTAATAGCGGAAAGCGCCGTTTGGGCAAGGGGGAATGCGTTTAAATTTTCCGATTTCGCTCAGGATGCGGCGCATGTGCGGCACAAAAGCCAAAAAGCCCGCCTCAGACCAGCCCGAAGACGTAGCTCAACGCAAGTGCGGACAGCAGAAAGTGCACAACCAGAAGTAAGAAATTCCGCATGGTTGCGCCACCGTCCGACAGTATGGAGAGAATGCCGCCGAAGACGCTGAGGCCGAATGCGGCGCCAAAGGCGAGATAGACCATCGGCTGGGCGAGAAGCAGGGCGGCGGCACCGAGGCCGAGATAAAACCCGGCAAGCGACGAGCGCACGAGCGCGTAACCATCCCTGCGCTCACCGGCCGGCTGCAGACCAAAGGCACGCAGCGTCAGCCCCGGTGCAAACATGAAAAACAGGCCGATGACCGCCGATACGACCGCTGCACCGAAGGCCAGTTGCTCGCCAAACTCGGCCGGAAAATAAAACTCCATCTCGTTCCCCAAATCATTGTGTTGTTCGCTCGCGTTATGACACGGTCATGACAACGGGAAAACGCCCTCTTTGGCAAAGTTCAAAGGAAACTTTGCGGATCGATATCGAGCTGCACATGCACGCTGCCCCGCTCCTTCGGACCATTGGCGAGCAATGTACGGAGAAAAGACTGCATGTCGGAATTGCGCCGCCCGTGCACCAGGAGACGAAAACGGTGGCGGCCGCGGATGAGCGCGAGCGGCGCTTCCGCCGGGCCGAGCAGCATGATGCCGGTGACCTGCGGGGCTGCGGCCCTTAAACCACGCGCATGGGTTTCCGCTTCCCCGCGCGTATCGGCGGAAACGATGATCGAGGCAAGGCGGCCGAAGGGTGGCAGCACGGCCTTTTCCCGCTCCACGATCTCCCTTTCGTAAAAGGCCGAGGCATCACCCGAAACGATCGCCTGCATCACAGGGTGCTGCGGCTGGTAGGTCTGCAGCAGGCCATGGCTCTTCAACCCCGTTCGTCCGGCGCGGCCGGTCACCTGCGAGAGCAGCTGGAAGGTTCGCTCCGCCGCGCGCGGATCGCCATTGGCAAGGCCGAGATCGGCATCGACGATGCCGACGAGCGTCATCAGCGGGAAGTTATGGCCCTTGGCGACGAGCTGCGTGCCGATGACGATATCGGCCTCGCCCTTGACGATGGCCTCCAGCTCCAGCCGCAGCCGCTTGACGCCCATGAGATCGGAGGAGAGCACGATGGTGCGGGCGTCCGGGAAATGTTTCTCCACCTCCTCGGCAATGCGCTCCACCCCCGGCCCGCAGGCCACCAGATGATCGAAGGTGCCGCATTCCGGGCAATGGTCGGGCGTCGGCTCGTTGTGGCCGCATTGATGGCATTGCAATTGATTGCGGAAACGGTGCTCCACCAGCCAGCTGGAACATTGCGGGCACTGGAAACGATGGCCGCAGACCCGGCAAAGCGTCAGTGGCGCATAACCGCGACGATTTAGGAAGAGGAGGGACTGCTCACCCTTCTCGATCGTTTTGCCGATGCCGCGCAGCAGGACGGGTGAGAGAAATCCTCCCCGTTCCGGCGGATGGCGGCGCATATCGACAAGATGCAGGTCCGGCATCGCCGCATCACCGAAACGCGTATGCAGATGAATGGTGTTGTAACGCCCCGAACTGCCGTTGACCTGGCTTTCCACCGAAGGCGTGGCCGAGACCAGCACGACAGGGAATTCGGCGATACGCGCCCTCACCACAGCCATGTCGCGGGCATTATAAAAGACGCGATCTTCCTGCTTGTAGGCAGGGTCATGCTCTTCATCGACGATGATGAGACCGAGATTATCGAAGGGCAGGAAAAGCGCCGAGCGCGCGCCGGCCACCACCTTCACCTCACCCGTCACCGCCTGCCGCCAGACCTTTTCGCGCATGCGCGGCGACAGATCCGAATGCCATTCCGCCGGTTTCGCGCCGAAACGATCCTGAAAGCGCTCGAGAAACGCCGCCGTCAGGGCGATTTCCGGCAGCAGGATAAGGACCTGCTTGCCCTGCCTCAGCGTTTCGGCCACCGCCTCGAAATAGACCTCGGTCTTGCCTGAGCCGGTGACGCCGTCGATCAGCGAGACATGAAAACCGCCCTTGCGCACATCTTCAAGTATCTCCGATGCTGCCTGCCGCTGCGGACCCTCCAGACGCGGCTCGACATAGTCAGGGTCGGGCTCGGGCACCACTGGCGGCGCGGGCAGGAAAACCGTCTCGAACACACCCTGCTTCACGAGACCGTCGATGACGCTGGTCGAGACGCCGGCGGCATGGGCAAGCCCGCTTTTCGTCCAGCCATGCCCTTCGGCCGCCAGCTCCATCACCCGTTCACGGGCGGGGGTCAGGCGCTCCGGCCTACCTTCGGTCAGCCGCAGCCCCTCGATCATCGGCTCGGGATCGAAGGCGGCGGGCGCGCGCAGCGCCATGCGTGCCACAAGGCCGGGCGGAGAAAGCGTATAGGCGGCAACCCAGTCCACGAAGCGGCGCATCTCCGCCTTCAACGGCGGGCACTCGAAACTCTTGGTGATGGGCCGCAACTTCTTCGGATCGACGCCCTTCTCACCAGCGTCGTCCCACACCACACCGAAGACCTGCCGGGGACCAAGCGGCACCTGCACGACGGAACCGGTCTCGACCACCATATTCTCCGGCACGGCATAGCTGTAAGGCCCGGGCGCCGGCATGGGCACCAGAACGGGCACCGTGCGCGTGGGCGACGGCGGGTCGAACAGAGCCCCAAACAGATCGGACGAATCTTTTGCCATGATGTGGCGACCATGCCCCGGCGACAGGAAAAAGGAAACCGCCCGGATGTAGTGGGCGCGCCCGGCAAAGTCCACCTCTTAACCAAATGCTGACCATAAGGGCATAGCTTTGACGCATGGAATGGAGCGCCGCGTGACCGAAATCCTGACATTTGCCGAACCCGATCTCCTGAACGAGCGCCAGTCCTGGCTCGTCGCCCTTGCCGGCGAGCGCCGCCTTGCCGACAATACCGTCGAGGCTTATGAGCGCGACACGCGCCAGTTCCTGACATTCCTCACCGGCTATAACGGCA
The DNA here is from genome assembly GCA_017744915.1 of Agrobacterium tumefaciens. Taxonomy (GTDB): domain Bacteria; phylum Pseudomonadota; class Alphaproteobacteria; order Rhizobiales; family Rhizobiaceae; genus Agrobacterium; species Agrobacterium tumefaciens_I. The sequence continues at coordinate 10,816 of JAGIAH010000022.1, read as the reverse complement.
AGCCAGCCGCCATAAGCGATATAGCCGATCTGCGCCCCGTCGATCTTCGTGCCTTTCTGGCCAACCGGCGCAAGGAGGGGGCCGGCGCACGGTCGCTCGGACGGCATCTGGCCGGCCTGCGCTCGCTGTTGCACTACCTGCAGAAAAAAGGTCTCGTCAACGCGGCGGGCGCCACCGCCATGCGCGCGCCAAAACAACCAAAATCCCTGCCGAAACCGCTGACCGACCGGCAGGCGCTGAAAATCACCACGGCCGAAGCGCAACTGAACGAAGAACCGTGGATTGCCGCCCGCAACGCCGCGGTCCTTTCACTGCTTTATGGCTGCGGCCTGCGTATTTCCGAGGCGCTCAGTCTCACGCCCACCGATTTCCCGCCCGGCACCCGCAACCTGCGTATCACCGGCAAGGGCAACAAGACGCGGATCGTGCCGTTGCTGGCAGTGGTCACGGAAGCAGTCGATGCCTACAGGAAGCTCTGCCCCTATGCTCTGGCGGCGAATGAACCGATGTTCCTTGGCGCGCGCGGCGGCAAGCTGCAGCCCGCTATCATCCAGCGGGAAATGCAGAAGCTGCGTGGCGCTTTCGGCCTGCCGGAAAACGCCACCCCGCATGCGCTGCGCCATTCCTTCGCCACCCATCTTCTGGCCGGCGGTGGGGATCTGCGCACCATTCAGGAACTGCTCGGCCATGCGAGCCTCTCCACCACACAGGTCTATACCGGCGTCGATACCGCGAGACTGCTGGAAATCTACGACAACGCCCATCCGCGCGCATGAAGCAGGAAATGGTTAACCATAAACATTAACCAGACGTCCAAGCCACCGTTCTATAAGCGAACAAGAACCGGATTGGACCGATGCACAGCCTGATAAAACCTCAAAATCTCACCGCCACCCTGATGGGCAAAACCGGCGACGCCCTGCTCTGGCTGCTGGCGGCCCTGCATGTCACCGCCGTTGCCATCCTGCTCATGACCTTGCTGTCGCTGGGTCAAGCGGAAGCCGCGGAGCAGAATATCACCTGCACGGGCAGCGACATTCTTGTGGAGATGCGCAAGACCGATCCGGAAGCTTTCGCAAAGATCGAGCAGGAAGCGGCCGCCATCCCGAACGGCAAGGGCAATTTCTGGCGCATCGAAAAAACAGGCACGGCCCCGTCCTATCTTCTCGGCACCATGCATGTCACCGATCCGCGTGTTCTGGAAATGCCGGCCGCCGCCAGCCCCGCCTTCGAAAAGGCCGCAACGGTGATCGTGGAGTCGGACGAGATCGTCGACGACAGGAAGGTCGCGGCATCGCTGCTGGGCAAGCCCGAACTCACCATGTTTCTGGATGGCAAATCGATCACCGACATCCTGTCGGCCGAAAATGTCTCCCGCCTGGAAAAGGGTCTCAAGGAACGCGGCATTCCGCTGAATGCGGTTTCGCGGATGAAGCCCTGGATGCTGTCGAGCTTCGTCGCCCTGCCCGCCTGCGAATTCGCCCGCAAGGCGACCGGCCTCTCCTTTCTCGACAAGAAGCTGGCCGAAGATGCGATTGCGGATGGAAAACGGCTCGTTGGCCTTGAGACCATGGTCGAGCAGCTGACGGCCATGTCCGAACTGCCGATGGAGTTTCATCTTCAGGCGCTGATCGAGACGCTGGAACTCGGCGACCGCATGGACGACGTGATGACGACCATGACCGATCTCTATGTCACCGGCGATATCGGCATGACCATGCCCATGCTGAAAAGCCTGGACCCAAAGAAGGCCGCAGCGGAAAGCGAGCAGGGCTACGCCGCCTTCGAACAACGCATCATCACCGATCGCAATCACGTCATGGCCGACAGGGCCACCCCCGAGCTTGCCAAGGGCAATGTCTTCATGGCCGTCGGTGCATTACATCTGCCGGGTGAAGAAGGCCTTGTCGAACTGCTGCGCGCAAAGGGTTTCACACTCACGCGGGTTGACTGAACGACTAGGTCCCGCTGTTGGCCGGTCGGACATCGCTGCAGAACGGCCGCATCGTCGCCGGCACGATACGGCGGTGAAACGGCCCGACGGCAAGAAGATAAAGCCGCCCGAACAGGTTCTTGCGCCGAACGATGGTGGTGACACTCACCAGCTGGCGGTTTCCCTTTTCTTCGAGGTCAACGACGATCCTGAAATCGAGATGGCGGTCATCGAAGCCCAGCACGGTCCGTTCCGGTGTGGAAAACAGGACCGGAAATCCGCCCGCCGAAGCGCCAGCCACCAACTCGACCGTTTTTAAGCCGAAAAGCGAAACGATGCGGTTTCGAAGTGCCATCAGCCCGCTAATCCATGCCGGAGGATGATCGAGAAGAAGCCTGCTCACATCGAGCGAGGTCACTCCCGGCGTCATCATCTCTCCCTGAAAGCGATCGCGCCAGTCGGCGCCCGGCAATATGTCTTCGCTGTTTCGCATCTCTGTACCCCAGCCGCCCGGTGCGGCAAGGACCACCATCCTCTTTTTCCAATGGGGCGGAAACGCGACAAACCGCCGCTCGGACCCCTAGCCGTGCGTCATGCGCTTCAGTAGGTTGGTGCGCCAGTAGAACTGGTGAACCAGAACGGCGGCGACATGGCCGGCGATCAGCACCCACATCAGCACCTTGAACGGGCCGGAATGCAGCTGCCCGGCCGGCTGCGCGCCGAAGTAATAAGCGGCGATGCCGGATAGCGGCAGGACGAAGAACAGGGCATAGAAGGTGAAATGCGCTACCTTCGCGGCGATCTGAAACGGCCGCGGCTCTTCGGCCGGATGCGGCGGCACGCCCTGGAAAAAGCGCAGACAGAGACGCAGGACCGCAAGCAACAGGATGGCGAAGCCGACATAGGCATGGATATTGGCCGAAGAAATCTGATCCGGCGTCAATGTTTCGCCCCGTCGCATCAGCCGGTAGGCATGGGTCATGGCGTCGGGAAACAGCAGATTGAAGAGGATCAGAAGCGCCATTGCCCAATGAATGGCACGCTGCGGAACGGAAAAGGAAACTTGACTGGAAGATGCCATTTTATTGCCTTTTATCAAAAGGTTAGACAGGCTATGGCACGAGTATGAAAAACCCCGGCCTGCATGGCAAGCCGGGGTTCAACAGATGACTGAAATTTAATATTCAAACGTTGGGCTCAACGCCGATCACATGTGGATCGGCTTGAAGAACGTCGCAAGTGCTGCTTCCTTGACGGCTTCCGACATGGTCGGGTGCGCATGGCAGGTGCGGCCGAGATCTTCCGAAGAACCGCCGAACTCCATCAGCACGGTGATCTCGTGGATCATTTCGCCGGCACCGAAACCGACGATGTGGCCGCCGAGAACCCGATCAGTTTCCTTGTCGGCAAGGATTTTCACGAAACCATCCGTCACCTGCATGGCGCGGGCGCGGCCATTGGCGGTGAAGGGGAACTTGCCGACCTTGTAGGCGATACCAGCGGCCTTCAGTTCCTCCTCGGTCTTGCCGACGGAAGCGATTTCCGGCTGCGTGTAAACGACTGCCGGAATGACGTCGTAGTTCACGTGGCCACGCTGGCCGGCGAGAATTTCGGCAAGCGCAACGCCCTCGTCTTCGGCCTTGTGCGCGAGCATCGGGCCCTTCACCACGTCGCCGATCGCATAGATGCCATCGACATTGGTCTTGAAATGGCCATCGATTTCGACGCGACCGCGGCTGTCCAGCACAACGCCTGCTTCCGCAAGGCCGAGACCTTCGGTGTAGGGCTTGCGGCCAGTGGAGATCAGCACGACATTCGCTTCCAGCGTTTCGGCAGCGCCGCCCTTAACCGGCTCGAACACCACCTTTGCACCGGCGGCGGTCTTTTCAACGGCCGTCACCTTGGCGCCGAGCTTGAAATCGAGACCCTGCTTGGCGAGCAGACGCTGCGACTGCTTGGAAACTTCGCCATCCATGCCGCCGAGAATGTTGTCGAGATATTCGACGACGGTGACCTTCGCGCCAAGGCGCGACCAGACCGAACCGAGCTCGAGGCCGATGACGCCACCGCCAACGACGATCAGCTTTTCCGGAACCTTGGAAAGGGCGATTGCGCCGGTGGAGGACACGATGACGGTTTCATCGATATCGACCTTGACGCCGGGAATGCCGGCAACGTCAGAACCGGTGGCGATGACGATGTTCTTCGTCTCGATTTCCTGGGTCTCACCCTTGTCGTTGGTGACGGAAACCTTGCCGGCGGAAACCACCTTGCCGGTGCCCTGGAAGGCATCGATCTTGTTCTTCTTGAACAGGAAGGAGACGCCGTCGACATTGGCCTTCACCACGCCGTCCTTGTGCGCCATCATCTTCTCAAGATTCAGCTTCGGTGCTGCAACTTCGATGCCGAGCGAATCGACGCCGTGGGCGACATGGGCGAAGGTTTCGGACGCATGCAGCAGCGCCTTAGAGGGGATGCAGCCGACATTGAGGCAGGTACCGCCATAGGTCGCGCGCTTTTCGATGACGGCGACCTTGAGGCCGAGCTGTGCCGCCTTGACCGCGCAAACATAACCGCCGGGGCCTGTGCCGATTACAACTACATCATATGCCATGTTCGTTTTCCTGATTGATGTCGGGCAAGATGCGGGATCATTGCCCTGCTTGCGTTTGACCTGAAACTCAGGCCGCTTTTTCCGTTGCGAGTTTTATACCGAGTGCGATGAAGACCACACCGCTGGTGCGGTCGATCCATTGGCTGGCGCGCTGAAATGCGGCGCGCATGCGTGGCGTCGTCATGAACAGGCTGACACCGACGAACCACAGGATGAGGCAGCTTGCCATAACGAGACCGTAGCCGAATTTGATGGCGACCGGCGTGTGGGCGTGAACCACCGTCGAAAAGATCGACAGGAAGAAAAATACCGGCTTGGGGTTGAGCGCATTGGCGGCAAAACCGAGCGTGAAAGCCTTCAGGGCGGTTTGGCTGCTCTTCATCTGAACGCCTGCCTCACCTTCCGCGGCGGGCAACTCGGTCTTGCCGGCGCGCAGCGCCTTGATACCGATGTAGATGAGATAGGCAACGCCGAGCCATTTGACGATATTGAAGAGATAGATCGACTGGGAAATGATGAGGCCAAGTCCGAGGATCGTATAGGTGACATGGAACATCAACGACGTTCCCACACCGAAGCTGGTGATGATGGCCTGTTTGCGCCCATGCACCATGGCCTGACGCATCACCATCGCAAGATCAGCCCCGGGGGAGATGATCGCGAAGGAGAAGATCGCCATCAGGGATGCGAGTTCGATGAGATATTGATGCATAGGCTCAACCTCAGATCAGCGCGACAAGCATGAGGACCAGACCGCCAAGGGAAACGACCCACGCGATCGACCGCACATAGGGAACGCCTGCAAGATAAAGCGGGATGTAGACGAGGCGCGCCACGGTCCATATCCAGCCGCCCGTCAGCCCCCAGCCTGAGGCATCGCCGACGATCGCAAGAGCGAGAACCAGACCGACGAAAGCCGGATAGGTCTCCCGAAAATTATCCGAGGCGCGCTGCGCGCGTCCCGCAAGAACCCCTTTGAAATCCAGACGCACATCACGCGCGCCCGCATTCCAGGCAAGGCCAACTTCCCGCGTGGCGGACATGGCCTGAAGGCAGATATGCAGGAGAAGAAGAATAACGCTGAGCGCCAGCAGGAACACGAAAGGTCCATTCCCGCCGGCCAGGTTTTCCATCCCTCTTCTCCCCTATCCAGTCTTAGAGATCGAGAACCAGACGTTCCGGATCTTCCAGGCTCTCCTTGACGCGAACGAGGAAGGTCACGGCTTCCTTGCCGTCAACGATACGGTGATCGTAGGAGAGCGCAAGATACATCATCGGACGGATGACGACCTGACCGCCGATGGCAACCGGACGCTCCTGGATCTTGTGCATGCCGAGAATGCCCGACTGCGGTGCATTGAGGATCGGCGAAGACATCAGCGAGCCGTAGACGCCACCATTGGTGATGGTGAAGGTGCCGCCCTGCATGTCGGCCATGCCGAGCGAACCGTCACGCGCAGCCTTGGCGAGGCGGCCGAGTTCCTTTTCAACACCGGCGATGGAGAGCTGGTCGGCATCGCGGATGACGGGAACGACGAGACCCTTGTCGGTGCCGACAGCCATGCCGACGTGACAATAGTTCTTGTAGATGATGTCCGTGCCATCGATTTCAGCGTTGACAGCAGGCAGTTCCTTCAGCGCGTGGGTGACGGCCTTGGTGAAGAAGCCCATGAAGCCGAGCTTGACACCATGTTTCTTCTCGAACACGTCCTTATAACGGTTGCGCAGGTCCATGACCGCGCTCATGTCCACTTCGTTGTAAGTGGTGAGCATGGCGGCAGTGTTCTGCGCATCCTTCAGGCGACGTGCGATCGTCTGGCGCAGACGGGTCATCTTCACGCGCTCTTCGCGAACCTGATCCTGCTCGGCCGAAACCGGACGGGGAGCAGCAACCGGTGCCGGGGCGGCGGCAGGAGCCGAAACACCCTTGGCGACAGCGGCAAGAACATCGCCCTTCAGAACCTGGCCACGCTTGCCGGAACCGTCGACCTGATCGGCAGACAGGTTGTTTTCAGCAAGCAGCTTGCCAGCGGCAGGTGCCGGCGGCATGGCGCTGGCAGTCGAAGCAGCAGGTGCCGGGGCGGCAGCGGCCGCAGCGGCAGGCTTTGCCGGTTCTGCTGCCGGTGCGGAGGTTGCAGCGCCGGCGGCACCTTCGGCGATCTGGCCGAGAAGCGCGTCGAGACCGACGGTCTCGCCGTTCTGCGCAACGATTTCGGTGAGAACGCCGGACGCAGGCGCCGGGACTTCTACGGTAACCTTGTCGGTTTCCAGTTCAACGAGCGGTTCGTCGGCCTTGACGGTATCGCCGACCTTCTTGAACCAGGTGCCGACGGTCGCTTCGCTGACGGATTCGCCGAGGGTTGGTACGCGGATTTCAGTGGCCATGATCTAGTTCCGTTATTCAGGTGTCTTTTTTGCGGGGCGATGCGGGAGAGTTCTCACTCTCCCAGCGCGTCTTCCAGGAACGCAGCAAGCTGCGCCAGATGCTTGGACATCAGGCCGGTCGCCGGAGAGGCGGCAGCCGGACGGCCCGTGTAACGGACCTTCTGGTACTTGGCGTCGATATGCGCCAGAACCCACTCCAGGTAAGGATCGATGAACGACCACGCACCCATGTTCTTCGGCTCTTCCTGGCACCAGACCATCTCCGCATTGCGGAAGCGCGACAGCTCGTTGATGAGAGCCTTGGCCGGGAACGGGTAAAGCTGTTCGACGCGCAGCAGGTAGATATCGTCGATGCCACGCTTTTCGCGTTCCTCGAGCAGATCGTAATAGACCTTGCCCGTGCACATGACGACGCGGCGGATCTTCGAATCCTTCTGCAGCTTGATCGGGCCGTCCTTGATGACCTCCGCATCGTCCCACAGGAGACGGTGGAAGGAGGACTCGCCCGCCAGTTCGGCCAGCGAAGAGGTGGCGCGCTTGTGACGCAGCAGCGACTTCGGCGTCATCAGGATCAGCGGCTTGCGGAAGTCACGCTTCACCTGGCGGCGCAGGATATGGAAGTAGTTTGCCGGCGTCGTGCAGTTGGCAACCTGCATGTTGTCTTCGGCGCACATCTGCAGCCAGCGCTCCAGACGGGCGGACGAATGCTCCGGACCCTGACCTTCATAACCATGCGGCAGAAGGCAGACGAGACCGGACATGCGCAGCCACTTGCGTTCACCCGAAGAGATGAACTGGTCGAACACCACCTGCGCGCCGTTGGCGAAGTCGCCGAACTGGGCTTCCCAGAGCGTCAGCGCGTTCGGGCGGGCCAGCGAGTAGCCGTATTCGAAACCGAGAACGGCTTCTTCCGAAAGCATCGAGTTGATGACTTCGTAACGGGCCTGGGTCGGCGAAAGGTTGGCGAGCGGAATATAACGCTCTTCGGTTTCCTGATCGTAGAGAACCGAGTGACGCTGCGAGAAGGTGCCGCGTTCGCAATCCTGACCGGAAAGACGAATCTTGTGGCCGTCGGCAACGAGCGAACCGAAGGCAAGCGCTTCCGCCATTGCCCAGTCGATGCCTTCACCCGTCTCGATCATCTGCGAGCGGTTTTCCATGAAGCGCTGGATGGTGCGGTGGGCGCTGAAACCTTCCGGAATGGTCGACAGCTTCTTACCGATTTCCTTGAGCTGCTTCATCGGCACGCCGGTCTTGCCACGACGCTGCTCATCGGCATTGTCGGCGGCGCGCAGACCCGACCACTGACCATCAAGCCAGTCGGCCTTGTTCGGCTTGTAGGACTGGCCTGCCTCGAACTCCTGCTCAAGATGAGCGCGCCAGTCGGCCTTCATCTTCTCGAATTCGCCTTCGCTGATCAGACCTTCGGCGATCAGACGATCCGCATAGATGCGAGCGACCGTCTTGTGAGCGCGGATGACCTTGTACATCTTCGGCTGCGTGAACGCCGGCTCATCGCCTTCATTATGGCCGAAGCGGCGGTAGCAGAACATGTCGATGACGACAGGCTTGTGGAACTTCATGCGGTATTCGGTGGCAACCTTGGCCGCATAGGTCACAGCTTCCGGATCATCGCCGTTAACATGGAAGATCGGCGCTTCGATCATCTTCGCAACGTCGGACGGATAGGGCGACGAACGCGAGAAGGCCGGGTTCGTCGTAAAGCCGATCTGGTTGTTGATGATGAAGTGCATGGTGCCGGCAACGCGGTGACCGCGCAGGCCGGAAAGGCCGAGAATTTCAGCAACCACGCCCTGACCCGCAAAAGCGGCATCGCCGTGCAGAAGGAGCGGCAGCACCTTGGCGCGTTCGGAAAGCGGAATGATATCGCCGTCCCAAACCTTGGCCAGCTGGTCCTGCTTGGCGCGGGCCTTGCCCATGACGACAGGGTTGACGATCTCGAGGTGCGACGGGTTGGCCGTCAGCGACAGGTGAACCTTGTTGCCGTCGAATTCGCGGTCGGAAGACGCACCGAGGTGGTACTTCACGTCGCCCGAACCTTCAACGTCGTCAGGCTTGAACGAACCGCCCTTGAATTCGTGGAACACGGCGCGATGCGGCTTGCCCATGACGTTGGTCAGAACGTTCAGGCGGCCACGGTGGGCCATGCCGAGAACGACTTCTTCCAGGCCTTCCTGGCCGCCGCGCTTGATGATCTGCTCGAGCGCCGGGATCAGCGATTCACCGCCATCGAGGCCGAAACGCTTGGTGCCCTTGAAACGCACGTCGAGGAACTGCTCGTAACCTTCGGCTTCGACCAGCTTGGACAGGATGGCCTTCTTGCCTTCAGCCGTGAAGGCAACGCCCTTGTCCGGACCTTCGATACGCTCCTGAATCCAGCCTTTTTCTTCCGGGCTGGACATGTGCATGAATTCGACGCCGATGGTGGAGCAGTAGGTGCGCTCCAGAATATCGATCATCTCGCGCACGGTCGCATATTCGAGGCCGAGCACGTTATCGATGAAAATCTTGCGGTCGTAGTCGCTTTCCTCGAAGCCATAGGACTTCGGAGACAGCTCGTTGTAATCTTCAACCGCGACCGCGATGCCGAGCGGATCGAGCTTGGCGTGCAGGTGGCCGCGCATGCGGTAGGCGCGGATCATCATGATGGCGCGAACGCTATCACGGGTCGCCTGCAGCACTTCGGCTTCGCTGACCGGCTTGCCGGTGTCGGCGCTCTTGGCCTCAGCCTTCGCCTGAACCTTCTTTTCGATGGCCTTTTCGACCGTGGCCCAGTTGCCGTCGAGTGCGGAAACCAGTTCGCCATTTGCCGGGATAGGCCAGTTGGCGCGCTTCCAGGAGGCGCCCTTGGCCGCCTTCTTCACGTCTTCCGGGTTATCGGACAACGCCTTGAAGAAGCTCTGCCACTCCGGCGACACGGAAGAGGGGTCCTCTTCGTACCGGGCATAGAGCTGCTCGATATAGGCTGCATTCGCGCCGTCCAGAAACGACGTGATCTGAAACTGCTCGTTCGCTTCTTGCCTTGCCATTGTGTTCTTGCGGACTTGTCCGTCCGCCTCCTCGATGCCGTTAGGGCCGTTCGCCGGCCTGCCGCTTTGATTATTGCTGTCTGCCGCCGGAGCGGTATGCCATCTGTCTGTCTTCTTGCGGCATCGGGCAGCGCGAGCTTGAAGCCGCGCCGCCCGTTACCGGTCTCATGTGGTCTCAGCCCTTGAGGACTTCAACCAGCGTCTTGCCGAGGCGCGCCGGGGAAGGCGAAACCTTGATGCCGGCTGCTTCCATGGCTGCGATCTTGGACTCTGCGTCGCCCTTGCCGCCGGAAACGACAGCACCGGCGTGGCCCATGGTGCGGCCCTTCGGAGCGGTGCGGCCTGCGATGAAGCCGGCCATCGGCTTCTTGCGACCCTTCTTGGCTTCGTCGATCAGGAACTGTGCCGCATCTTCTTCAGCCGAGCCGCCGATTTCGCCGATCATGATGATCGACTGCGTGGCTTCGTCAGCGAGGAACATTTCCAGCACGTCGATGAACTCGGTGCCCTTGACCGGGTCGCCGCCGATGCCAACAGCCGTCGTCTGGCCGAGGCCTTCGTTGGAGGTCTGGAACACGGCTTCGTAAGTCAGCGTGCCCGAACGGGAAACGATGCCGACCGAACCCTTGCGGAAGATCGAGCCCGGCATGATGCCGATCTTGCACTCTTCCGGCGTCAGGATGCCCGGGCAGTTCGGTCCGAGCAGGCGCGACTTCGACTTGTCGAGCTTGGCCTTGACGCGCACCATGTCCATGACCGGGATGCCCTCGGTGATGCAGGTGATGAACGGGATTTCGGCCTCGATCGCCTCGATGATCGCATCGGCTGCACCTG
>JAGIAH010000021.1 GCA_017744915.1 Agrobacterium tumefaciens | reverse complement strand
GCCGCTACTGCGGCCTTTATGCTATAATAAAACTATCAACGCGGGGTGGAGCAGCCCGGTAGCTCGTCAGGCTCATAACCTGAAGGCCGCAGGTTCAAATCCTGCCCCCGCAACCAAATATCTGAAACCCCGCTCTTAAAACAGCGGGGTTTTTGCGTTCGGGCATTATGGGCAAAACAACGCTCACAAATTCCGCCTGCGGCATTGCCATAAACCCAAAAACGGACAAGATGCGCCATCATTCCAGCGCGGAAAAAACAACGTGAACGCCGATCCCTTAAATATCCTCAAGACCGTTTATGGCTATGATGCGTTTCGCGGACGGCAGGGCGAAATCATCCGGCATGTGGTGGCGGGCAACAATGCGTTCGTTCTGATGCCGACGGGCGGCGGAAAGTCATTGTGCTACCAGATCCCGGCGCTTGCCAGAGAGGGCATGGGACTGATCGTCTCGCCGCTGATCGCGCTGATGGTCGATCAGGTTGCCGCCCTGCGTCAGGCCGGCGTCAGGGCCGAAGCCCTCAATTCCGACCTTTCGCCGGAAGAGCGGCGTGCGCTCTGGCGGGATATGCGGGCCGGCAATGTCGATATTCTCTACGCGGCGCCGGAGACCCTCCTCAAGCCGGATGTTCTTGACGCCCTTCAGTCCATCGACCTGTCCCTGATCGCCGTTGACGAGGCTCATTGCCTCTCACAATGGGGGCATGATTTCCGGCCGCCCTATCGCCAGCTCGATATGTTGATCGAGCGTTTTCCAGACACGCCGCGCATGGCGCTGACGGCGACGGCCGATGAGCCGACCCGTACCGAGATCCTAGGCCATCTCGCCATCGATGAAGGTGACGCCTTCATTGCCGGCTTCGACCGTCCCAATATCCGCTACGCGATCATGGAGAAGGACAATTCCCGCGCCCAGCTGAAGCGTTTTCTCAACGGCCGGGAGAATGAAAGCGGCATTGTTTATTGCCTGTCGAAACGCAAGGTGGACGAAACGGCGGCATGGCTTCGGGAAGAGGGGCGCGATGCGCTACCCTATCACGCCGGCATGGACAAGGCCGCCCGTGAGGAAAACCAGACCCGCTTCCAGCATGGTGAGGCGGTGATTATCGTCGCTACCGTTGCCTTTGGCATGGGCATCGACAAGCCGGATGTGCGCTTTGTCGTCCATATCGATCTGCCCGGCAGCATCGAGGCCTATTATCAGGAAACGGGCAGGGCTGGTCGTGATGGTCTGCCGTCGGACGTGCTGATGCTCTATGGCTATGAAGATATTGCCCTGCGCAACCGCTTCATTGAGGAGTCGGACGCTGCGGACCAGCGCAAATATATGGAGCGCCAGAAGCTCGATGCGCTGCTTGGTCTCGCGGAAACTGCAAGCTGCCGCAGGCAGGTTCTGCTGTCCTATTTCGGCGACCGATGCGAGCCCTGCGGCAATTGCGATACCTGCGCGGCACCGCCCGCTTTATTTGATGGCGCCATCGCTGCCCAGAAGTTGCTTTCCTGCATTTACCGCACGGGAGAGCGTTTCGGGCAGGCCTATGTCATCCGCGTGTTGCTGGGCGTGGAGGATGAGCGGATTTCCAGGTTCGGGCATGATCGCATCACCACTTACGGTATCGGCAAAGAACATGATAATCGCACCTGGCGCGCTATTCTGCGCCAGCTGGTTGCGTTGCGCCTGATCGACGTGGATCTGTCCGGACATGGCGGATTGTCCATTTCCGATGAGGGAAGACGGTTCCTGCGCGAAAAGCCTTCTCTGATGCTGAGGATTCCATCCGCGCCCCGCGCCGCACGACGGGAGACGCCGCGCAACACGACGTCCACGGCTCTTCCGGAAACCGACCGTGGTCTCTTTGAGGCGCTGCGTGCAAAGCGGATGGAAATTGCGCGCTCGCAGAATGTTCCGCCTTATGTGATTTTCCACGACAGGACACTCATCGAGCTTGCCGCGGCAAGACCGACCTCGGCGAAGGAGATGGCGCAGATCCCCGGCGTCGGGGAGACCAAGCTGGAGCGGTACGGTCCCGCCTTTCTGGATGCCATCATGCAACACACCGACGGGGAATGATCGCCGAAGCGAATAATGAATAGCCGGGTAAGTATGCCGTTAAAGCCTCAGCCTGTCGTGTCCTTGAACAGAACATTCTGATCGATGAGATAACGGGAAAACAGGGGCAGGCTTGCTCCGCCAATTGCCCGGGCCTGGCTGCCGACCGCGCCTTCGATGATCTCCGGCAACGTGACGCCCTGAAGATCGTGGTGTTTGAGGGCGAGCCGGGTGGCGGTGACGATCCTCGTTCTGACCCAATCGGGAAAACCGCCATCGATGATAACACTGGAAAAATCGATGATGGAGGCGGCCGCGATAACGGCCTGCGCCAGCGCGGCGGCGGTTTTTCTGATCCAGCTTTCCAGCGGTTCGCCGAAATCGATCCACTCATCCGGAGAAAACCACAGAGGGCGCGGATCGATGCCTCTTTCGCGCAGCATATTCTCCAGAACGAAGATCGAAGCGATCTTCAGAAGCTGAACCGTATTGCCGTCCTGCCCCTGCACCGGCAGCGGGCCAATGGCGCCGGCGGTGCCTGTCTTTCCGGAAAACAGCGCCGAATTCAGAACGACACCGCCGCCGATGAAGGAGCCGATGAAGACATAGAGAAAATCCGCATGGTTCTGTCCCGCGCCGAAAACCAGTTCGGCGCCGCAGGCGCTGGTGGCGTCGTTCTGTAGAAAAACCGGGTAGCTGACGCCTTCGGCAATTTCCGAACGGATATCGACGTCCCGCCACCGCTCCATCTCGATCTGCGGCGCACCCACTTCCTGGGCCCAGTTCCACAATTCGAATGGAGCAGCGATGCCGACACCGGCGATTTTTTGCCGCTCGGCCGGCGACAGCTTCGATTCGAGCTCCGCTATGCCGTCTATCACGAAGGGCAATATCCATTCCGGCAGAGGGTAGGGATAGGTTCTGCGAAGCTTGAGCCTGATTCGCCCGACAAAATCCATCAGCACGAGATCGACGCTGCGCCGACCGATCTTGACGCCAAAGGAAAATACGGCATCGGGATTGAGGCGCATTGGGGTCGAGGGTTGCCCCACCTTGCCGCGCAGCCTTTCACCGCGAATGAGAAGCCCATCCTTTTCCAGAGAGCGCATGATGACCGAGACAGTTTGCGCCGAAAGGCCGCAAAGTCTTGATATTTCCGCTTTCGACAGTCCGCCATGGCGGCGGACGAGGGACAGCACGAGCCGCTCATTATAGGCGCGCACGCCGATCTGGTTGGCGCCGCCGCTTATATCCATGGTGGTGGGCGGCGCGGGCGGCGCCGTCTCGACAGATTGTCTCATAATGTCATCCTCCCGCCCCGTCATATCCGCCGCGACCGATACATGAGGCTTTATGGCAATCTTGCTATCGCAACGTTAAACGACGCGGCGATATTCCTCCCTGCCGCACATAAGAATGCCATACGGAATTAATAATTCAATCGGATTTATTTATTGACAGCCGTTTCCTTTGGTGGTTCCATCTGCATCAACGGTCGTCGATCTCGGAGGAGACGGGATCGTCGGGTAACCGTCACGGTGCTCAAATATCCATTGGGAGGATCTCATGAAGACCACTGTTTCCGCTCTTCTGGGCGCGCTTGCGCTTGGCGTTTCTTTCGCTTCCGCTGCATCTGCTGCCGACACGTCGGTTTGCCTCATCACCAAGACCGATACCAATCCCTTCTTCGTCAAGATGAAAGAAGGCGCGACCGCCAAGGCGAAAGAACTCGGCGTGACGCTGAAGTCCTATGCCGGCAAGATCGACGGTGATTCCGAAAGCCAGGTTGCTGCGATCGAGACCTGCATCGCCGATGGCGCCAAGGGTATCCTGATCACCGCATCGGACACCAAGGGCATCGTACCGGCCGTACAGAAGGCGCGTGACGCCGGCCTTCTGGTCATCGCCCTCGACACGCCTCTGGAGCCCGTCGACGCCGCCGATTCCACCTTCGCCACCGACAATCTTCTGGCCGGCGAGCTGATCGGCAAATGGGCCGCCGGCACGCTTGGCGACAAGGCCAAGGACGCAAAAATCGCCTTCCTCAACCTCACCCCCTCCCAGCCGACGGTTGACGTGCTGCGTAACCAGGGCTTCATGAAGGGCTTCGGCATCGACGTGAAGGACATCAACAAGATCGGCGATGAAGACGACAAGCGCATCGTCGGCCATGACGTTACCAACGGTAACGAAGAAGGCGGCCGCGCAGCGATGGAAAATCTGCTGCAGAAAGACCCGACCATCAACGTCGTCCACACCATCAACGAACCTGCAGCCGCCGGTGCTTATGAAGCGCTGAAGGCGGTCGGTCGTGAAAAGGATGTTCTGATCGTGTCCGTCGATGGCGGTTGCCCGGGCGTCAAGAACGTGGCGGAAGGCGTGATCGGCGCGACATCGCAGCAATATCCGCTGCTGATGGCGGCGCTCGGTGTCGAAGCCGTCAAGAAGTTCGCCGACACGGGTGAAAAGCCGAAGCCGACGGCAGGCAAGAGCTTCGTTGACACCGGCGTGACGCTGGTGACCGACAAGCCGGTCAAGGGTCTCGATTCCATCGACACGAAGGAAGGTCTCAACAAGTGCTGGGGCTGATGCCTCACCGTTGAAACCCGCGGGGGCAGTTTTGCCCCCGCCCTTGGACCAGAATGATTTCAGGCACGATCCGGGGGATCGGACAAAGGAACAAACGGGCGCGCCACACATTCCGCGGGGATGACATAGGCCGCTTCACAACACTTTGAATCCACGCATTACTCTCTTTGGAGAAAGAGCCCCGGTTTCGGGGCGTTGCGATGGAGCGATCGGGAGGAAAATCCATGAGCGATCAGCCGGTGCGGGCTCAGCCGCATAATGAATTTGAAAAAGTGCTTTCGGGAAGTTCGACGCAGGTCGCCGCTTTCGATACGCACGACAAGAGCGCGCTGGAAAAATTCCAGCACTTTCTCCATTCCAGCCCGGCGGCCGTGCCGCTTATCGTTCTGGTGCTGTCGCTGATCATTTTCGGCCTGCTCCTCGGCGGTAAGTTTTTCTCCGCCTTCTCGCTGACCCTCATCCTGCAGCAGGTCGCGATCGTTGGCATCGTCGGCGCGGCGCAGTCGCTGGTCATCCTGACGGCGGGCATCGATCTGTCGGTGGGTGCGATCATGGTTCTGTCCTCCGTCATCATGGGGCAGTTCACCTTCCGCTACGGTTTGCCGGCGGAACTTTCCATTCTCTGTGGCCTCGCCGTTGGCGCATTCTGCGGCTTCATCAATGGCGTTCTGGTCTCGCGTATGCGCCTGCCACCGTTCATTGTCACACTCGGTATGTGGCAGATCGTGCTGGCGACCAACTTCCTTTATTCCGCGAACGAGACGATCCGTGCCCAGGATATCGCCCAGCAGGCGCCGATCCTGCAGTTCTTCGGCGCCAATATCCGTTTCGGCAATGCGGTTTTCACCTATGGCGTCATCGCCATGGTCCTGCTCGTCGCTTTGCTCTGGTATGTGCTGAACCGAACCGCCTGGGGCCGCCATCTTTATGCGGTGGGTGATGATCCGGACGCCGCAGAACTTGCCGGTGTCAACGTCAAGCGCATGCTGACGACCGTTTACACGCTGTCCGGCCTTATATGCGCCTTTGCCGGCTGGGCCTTGATCGGCCGTATCGGTTCAGTTTCGCCGACCGCGGGCCAGTTCGCCAATATCGAATCCATCACGGCAGTGGTTATTGGCGGTCTGTCGCTGTTCGGCGGACGCGGCTCCATCATGGGCATGATTTTCGGTGCCCTGATCGTCGGCGTGTTCTCGCTCGGCCTGAGACTCATCGGAACCGACCCGCAATGGACCTATCTGTTGATCGGCGTCCTCATCATCATGGCTGTCGCAATCGACCAGTGGATCAGAAAGGTAGCAGGCTGATGGCAAAAGAACCCATTCTCACAGCACGCAATCTCGTCAAGCGCTATGGTCGCGTGACCGCCCTTGATCATGCAGATTTCGACCTCTATCCGGGCGAAATCCTGGCCGTGATCGGCGACAACGGCGCCGGAAAGTCCTCGCTCATCAAGGCGATTTCCGGTGCGGTGACACCCGATGAAGGGGAAATTCGGCTGGAAGGCCAGCCCGTGCAGTTCCGCTCGCCCATTGAGGCGCGCAAGGCGGGCATCGAGACGGTCTATCAGAACCTGGCGCTCTCGCCGGCGCTTTCCATAGCTGACAATATGTTCCTCGGTCGTGAAA
Source organism: Agrobacterium tumefaciens (assembly GCA_017744915.1). Classification (GTDB taxonomy): domain Bacteria; phylum Pseudomonadota; class Alphaproteobacteria; order Rhizobiales; family Rhizobiaceae; genus Agrobacterium; species Agrobacterium tumefaciens_I. Next base: position 16,063 of record JAGIAH010000021.1, on the reverse strand, counting down.
TCCGCAAACCCGGTATTCAGGGCAGCCTGTTCCGGGCGCTGGACCGCCCCGCCATGGAAAAATTCGCCCGCGAGAAACTGTCCGAACTTGGCCTGATGACGATCCAGAACATCAATCAGGCAGTGGAGACGCTGTCTGGTGGTCAGCGCCAGGGTGTGGCCGTGGCGCGTGCGGCGGCTTTCGGTTCAAAGGTCGTCATCCTCGACGAGCCGACGGCAGCACTTGGCGTCAAGGAAAGCCGGCGTGTTCTGGAGCTTATTCTCGATGTGCGCTCACGTGGCCTGCCGATCGTCCTGATCTCGCATAACATGCCGCATGTGTTCGAGGTTGCGGATCGCATCCATATCCACCGGCTGGGCAAACGCCTTTGCGTCATCAATCCGAAGGACTATTCCATGTCGGATGCTGTCGCCTTCATGACCGGCGCGAAGGAAGCGCCGCAGGAAACGCTTGCCGCATGACACTGAAGCTCGAGACGATCGTCGAAGACGTTCTTCGGTGGGCAGAGGGTCAATCCCGTTTCATCATAGCCATTGCCGGTCCCCCTGGGGCCGGCAAATCCACGCTGGCGGATGCGCTTTGTGATGCTTTGCTGGCGCGGGGCGAAACGGCCGCCGTGCTGCCCATGGATGGCTTCCATATGGACAATGGCATTCTTGAAGAACGGGGGTTGCTGCCGCGAAAGGGCGCGCCCGAAACCTTCGACGTGCGCGGCTTCCTCGATATCGTCTCCGCCGTCCGCAAGGGCGGGCAGGAGGTTCTTGTTCCGGTTTTCGACCGCTCCCGCGAAATCGCCATCGCCTCGGCCCGCGCGATTGCGCCGGACACGCGCCTGATCCTTGCCGAAGGCAATTATCTGCTGCTCAACGAGACACCCTGGACGACACTGTCCGGCAGCTTCGATCTCACCATTTTTGTGGGTCCATCCGTCGCGGTGCTTGAAGAGAGGCTGCGTAACAGATGGCAGGGCTATGGTCTCGATGACGCTCAAATCCACGCCAAACTGTTTGAGAACGATCTTCCCAACGGAAAAAGGGTGATCGAAAACGCCCGTCCCGCCGATATCCACATCGATATCTGGGAATAGATTAACGCTTTCCCGTCCCTAAGCCACAAAGCGCATTTGCCGTTAAGCCTTTGTTGACCATGTGTTGAATCTTTTTGATCCACAGGGTGGGGCTTTTGTGTGTCTATTTATTGACGGGAAAATTTCCTCATATACTATATGTGGTGTTCGAGGTTCTTCCGATTCGCAAGGATTGGGAGCTAAGACGGGAATTCGGTGCGTGATGCCATCATGGCGGAGCAAGGCCGAAACTGCCCCCGCAACTGTAAGCGGTGAGCATCGTTCCAATTTGGGTCACTGGGGCTGAAAGCTCCGGGAAGGCCGGAATAGATGTTGTGACCCGCAAGTCAGGAGACCTGCCTTGAGCGCAAACGTCCACGGGCGGGGTGTCCGGAGGAAGGTGTATGACGCAAATGATTTGCGTACGCCCTTTTCTGCCCCCTCCAGAACAAGCTTCGGGGTGAAGTCATGCCAGTGCATTTCTTTAAGTTGCTACGCTCGTCGGCGTAGAGAGTGATTTTGCGCGGCTTGCAGCGTTTTCAGGAAAACCGGACCCCGGTTTCCATCCAGAGATGCGACAAGTCGCCTGGGCTGCGCGCCTCGCCTGAATGACAGATCCATCGCCGCCCGATTGCGATTGCAATCGGCAATGTTGAGCCGTGTCCGAAATCGGCTTCGAAAGGGAAATTATGACCGTCACCGTTTACAGCAAGCCCGCCTGTGTCCAATGCACCGCCACCTATCGCGCGCTCGACCGCATCGGCGTTCCCTATGAGATTATCGACATTTCCGAAGATACGGATGCCCTCGATCATGTTCGTGGCCTCGGTTACATGCAGGTTCCGGTGGTCGTTGCGGGCGAACGCCACTGGGCGGGTTTCCGGCCTGATATGATCGGCTCGATCAGCTGAGGCGGCGGGGCGATGGGCCTGATCGTCTATTATTCCAGCCGTTCTGAAAACACCCATCGGTTCCTTCTGAAGCTGGGACGGCGTCTGTTTCGCCTGCCGCTCGGCGCCGAGGATGACGTGCCTCAGGTGTCGGAGCCCTATGTGCTCGTTACCCCTACTTATGGGGGCGGCGGCACCAAAGGGGCCGTGCCGAAGCCGGTGATCCGGTTCTTGAACGAGCCCTCCAACCGAAATCTCATTCGCGGCGTCATCGCGGCGGGCAACACGAATTTTGGCGCAGCTTTCGCATCCGCCGGAGATATCGTCTCGCGCAAATGCGCAGTGCCGTTTCTCTATCGCTTCGAGCTTCTCGGCACGGAAGAAGATGTCGCCAACGTCAAACATGGATTGGAACGATTTTGGACACGCTGACCTCAAGCGCGCTGCGCAAGGATGCAAAACAGCCCGTAGCCGCAAGCCAGAAACCGGTTGATACGGGACTGGATTATCATGCGCTGAATGCGATGCTGAACCTCTATGACGAGAATGGGAAGATCCAGCTCGACAAGGATCGCCTGGCCGCCCGGCAATATTTCCTCCAGCACGTCAACCAGAACACCGTGTTCTTCCATAATCTCCGGGAGAAGCTCGATTATCTGGTAATGGAAGGATATTACGAGCAGGAAGTGCTGGACCAGTACTCCTTCAATTTCGTTCGCGACCTCTATGACGAGGCCTACGCCCGGAAGTTCCGTTTTCCGACCTTTCTAGGCGCCTTCAAATATTACACGTCCTATACGCTGAAGACCTTCGACGGAAAACGTTATCTCGAGCGTTACGAGGATCGCGTCTGCATGGTGGCGCTGGCTCTAGCCCGCGGTGATGAGCAGCTTGCCCGCGATCTCATGGACGAGATCATTTCCGGCCGTTTCCAGCCGGCTACCCCGACATTCCTGAACGCCGGCAAGAAGAGCCGCGGCGAGCTTGTCTCGTGTTTTCTGCTGCGCGTGGAAGACAATATGGAAAGCATCGGCCGTTCCATCAATTCGGCACTTCAGCTTTCCAAGCGCGGTGGCGGCGTGGCGCTCTCCCTGACCAATATTCGCGAATTCGGAGCGCCGATCAAGCAGATCGAAAACCAGTCTTCCGGCGTCATTCCTGTCATGAAGCTTCTGGAAGACAGCTTTTCCTACGCCAACCAGCTTGGCGCGCGCCAGGGCGCGGGTGCGGTCTATCTGCATGCCCACCACCCAGACATCATGCGTTTCCTCGATACCAAACGCGAAAATGCCGACGAAAAAATCCGCATCAAGACCCTGTCGCTCGGTGTCGTCATCCCCGACATTACGTTCGAGCTCGCCCGCAACAATGAGGATATGTATCTGTTCTCGCCCTATGATGTGGAGCGGGTCTATGGCGTGCCGTTGACGGAGATTGCGGTCACCGAAAAATATCACGAGATGGTCGCCGACAGCCGCATCCGCAAGAAGAAGATCAAGGCGCGTGAATTCTTCCAGGTGATCGCCGAAATCCAGTTCGAAAGCGGTTACCCTTACATCATGTTCGAGGATACGGTGAATCGCGCCAATCCGGTCGCCGGCCGTATCAGCATGAGCAATCTCTGCTCGGAAATCCTGCAGGTCAGTGAAGCGAGCGAGTTCAATGCCGATTTGTCCTATAGCCATATGGGCAAGGATATTTCCTGCAATCTCGGTTCGCTCAACATCGCCTCTGCCATGGATTCCGCCGATTTCGGCAAGACGATCGAGACCTCGATCCGCGCGCTGACGGCGGTGTCGGATATGAGCCACATCTCTTCCGTTCCTTCGGTGGAAAAGGGCAATGATGCGAGCCACGCCATCGGCCTTGGTCAGATGAACCTGCACGGCTATCTGGCGCGCGAGCGCATCTTCTACGGTTCGGAAGAAGGTATCGATTTCACCAATATCTATTTCTACACCGTGACATATCACGCCATCCGCGCCAGCAATCGGCTCGCGGCGGAAAGGGGCCAGAGCTTCAAGGGCTTTGAGAATTCCAAATATGCCTCGGGCGATTATTTCGACAAATATACCGACCGGGAATGGTTGCCTGCGACGGAAAAGGTCCGTGAGTTGTTCGAAAAGGCCGGCATTGCCATTCCGACACAGGACGACTGGACAGCGTTGAAGCAGGACGTGATGGCATCGGGTCTCTATAACCAGAACCTGCAGGCCGTGCCGCCCACTGGCTCGATCTCCTATATCAACCACTCCACCTCTTCCATTCACCCGATTGTTTCGAAGATCGAAATCCGCAAAGAGGGCAAGATCGGTCGCGTTTATTACCCGGCTTCTTATCTTTCGAACGACAATCTCGAATATTATCAGGATGCCTATGAGATCGGCCCTGAGAAGATCATCGACACCTATGCAGCGGCCACCCAGCATGTCGATCAGGGCCTGTCGCTGACGCTGTTCTTCCGCGATACGGCGACGACACGCGATATCAACCGGGCACAGATCTATGCCTGGAAGAAGGGCATCAAGACCATCTATTACATCCGTTTGCGCCAGATGGCGCTGGAAGGCACGCAGGTTCAGGGCTGCGTTTCCTGCACGCTCTGATTTGAGGGACAAGAGAATGAACATCGCCGTAAAACCCGCGTCCCGTATCCGCGCGGTCAACTGGAACCGCATCGAGGACGACAAGGACCTCGAAGTCTGGAACCGCCTGACCTCGAACTTCTGGCTGCCGGAAAAGGTGCCGCTTTCCAACGACATCCCGTCCTGGGGAACGCTGAAGCCGGAAGAGCAGAAACTGACGATCCGTGTCTTCACCGGGCTGACATTGCTCGACACGATCCAGAACGGCGTCGGTGCCGTGCGCCTGATGGCGGATGCGGCTACGCCGCATGAGGAGGCCGTGCTCTCCAACATCTCCTTCATGGAGGCCGTGCACGCCCGTTCCTATTCGTCGATCTTTTCAACGCTCTGCCTCACACCGGATGTTGACGACGCCTATCGCTGGTCGGAAGAAAACGAGTTCCTGCAGCGCAAATCCGCGCTCATCATGCGCGAATATGACAGCGGTGATCCGCTGAAGAAAAAGATCGCCAGCGTGTTTCTGGAAAGTTTCCTGTTCTATTCCGGCTTCTATTTGCCGATGTTCTGGTCAAGCCGCGCCAAGCTCACCAACACGGCAGACCTCATCCGTCTCATCATCCGCGATGAGGCCGTGCACGGCTATTATATCGGTTACAAGTTCCAGCGGGCGCTGGACCGCCTTGGCGAGGCGCAAAGACAGGAAATCAAGGATTTTGCCTTCGATCTGCTGCTCGAGCTTTACGACAACGAGGCGAAATATACCGAAGACCTCTATGACGGCGTTGGCCTGACGGAAGACGTCAAGCAGTTCCTGCATTACAATGCCAACAAGGCCCTGATGAATCTGGGTTATGAGGCGCTGTTTCCGGCCGAGGCCTGCCGGGTCAATCCGGCGATCCTCTCGGCGCTCTCGCCCAATGCCGATGAAAATCACGACTTCTTCTCAGGATCCGGCTCATCCTATGTCATCGGCAAGGCGGTCGCCACCGAGGATGAAGACTGGGATTTCTGAAACCGGTGTGCCGCCAAGAACCCGCAGAAGCTATTGCGGGTTCACCACCTGGCTTGCAAGGCGGAAGGGGCTGGAAACGGTCGCTCCGATAGCATCGAAAACGAAGGCTCCCGCACTGTTGATGTCGCCGCCGCGCCTGCTTGCCTCAAGTTGCGGCACCATGGAGGCCAGCGCCGCATAGCGGTCGTGATTGAGCGGGTCCGACGCTTCGAGATTAGAGATGTCGACGAATTGCACGCCTTCCTTCAGGGCAGCTTCCTGCACCTGGCGGTCGGTAACATCCAGCGCGCCGATGCGGGTGACATCGGCACCCAGGATGGAGGACGCTTTCAGGGCTCGGTCGTCCTTGGATACCAGCACCGTGAGCGGCGGGTCGAGCCGGCCGACCACCTCGATCTGCTTGCGGAAGACATCGGCGTCGATATCGGGCGCAGCCAACACCACCTGCAGCTTGGCGATGACATCGTTTTTGCCCTGGAAGCGTAGTTGCCGCAGTGCTTCCATGACCAGCCAGCCGCCCATGCTGTGGCCGAACAGGACGACGCTTTTCTTCGGGGTCTGGCGGGTTAGGTCGGTCAACAGCGCGGCGAGCGCATCGCGTGAAAAGGTCGCCGATTCCTTGTCGGCGACGTAGCCGGTGACATTGGCCTGCGACGGCCAGGAAAAGACCAGCGGCACGCCGTTCATATTGGCATCGGCAGCCATCTGCGCCGCGCGGAACAGGGCTTCCTGGTAGCTGTAATTGTAACCGTGCACAAAAAGCGCGATCTGCCTGCCGGAGCGGGCAATGTCGCCAAGATCGGCGTTGAGTTGCGGCTTCGTCAGCATATCGGCTCTGGTGACGACAAAGTCCCTGTTCGGATCCGGCTTGCCGCTGGCCCATTCGATTTTCCCGCTTTTATGGGTGGGCGGAATGGAAATGTCGAAGCGTGCATAGTTGGGCTCGACCGCGCGCCCTGTGCCGAAACCTTTTTTCGCGTCCTTGTCCTTCTCCCGCGTGCTCGCCACATAGGCGGTCACTATTTTCGTGCCACGGGTCTTGGTATTGACCGCTTGTAGCACATCTGCCCCCGGTCGGCCCGCGCAGGAGGAAATAAGACCGAGCGTGAGAAGGAGCGAAAGGATCAGGCGCATGAATGGCTACCGGTGACAGGGAACGGGCTCATAAATAACTTCCCGCTGGAAAAGTTGCTACTGGAGAATGGATTGGTCTTCGGCGCGGTTGGGCATTCCCCTCCTTGCCATCCGGCCATGTTCGTTTTAGGCCGTACAGATGACGAACAAGGTGTCGCTTTTACGGCTGAAACTCACGGACTTCCGCAACTATGCGGCGGGGGCGCTCACGCTTGATGACAGGCATGTGGTGCTGACGGGCGATAATGGCTCCGGCAAGACCAATCTGCTCGAGGCTGTTTCCTTTCTTTCGCCAGGACGCGGCCTGCGCCGGGCCACCTTGTCCGATGTGACGCGGGTGGGGGCGGAAGCCACCGGTTTCTCGATCTTTGCCGATGTCGATGGCATGGATGGAGAGGTCGCCATCGGCACGGGGATCGAAGGCGATGGCGAGGTGGTGTCGCGTCGCCTGCGCCTGAACGGCACGCCCGTCAAATCCGTCGATGAATTGACCGACCATCTGCGGGTTCTGTGGCTGACACCCGCCATGGATGGTCTCTTTACCGGCTCCTCATCGGACCGCCGGCGTTTTCTCGATCGGCTGGTGCTGTCGCTTGATCCCGCTCATGGTCGGCGGGCAAGCGATTTCGAAAAGGCCATGCGCGGCCGCAACCGTCTGCTTTCGGAAGGCCGCTTCGATCCGGTCTGGCTGGATGGCATCGAAAAACAGATGGCCGAACTGGGCATTTCCATGGCGGTTGCCCGTTATGAAATGCTCGGCCTGTTGAAGACCCTGATCGAGGGGCGGGCCGGCAATGCGGCCTTCCCGTCGGCGGCGCTGTCGCTCTCGGGTTTCATGGATGACGGGCTCAACCGCCCGGCTGTCGATCTGGAAGACGAATATGGCCTTATGCTGCGGGAAGGCCGGTACCGGGACGCGGCGGCAGGCCGCACGCTGGATGGGCCGCACCGAGTCGATCTTTTCGTGCGCCACGCGGAAAAGGACATGGAAGCCGAACGCTGTTCTACCGGGGAGCAGAAGGCGCTGCTGGTCGGGCTGGTGCTCGCCCATGCGCAGCTCACCGCCAACATGACCGGTTATGCGCCGGTTCTGCTGCTGGATGAAATTGCCGCCCATCTGGATGAGGGCAGGCGGGCCGCCCTGTTTGATCTCATCCACGCGCTGGGCGGTCAGAGTTTCATGACCGGAACGGATGCGGCCATGTTCTCCGCCCTCGGCGAGCGGGCACAGTTCTTCAATGTTTCCCATGGGAGCATCACGGCATGACGGCAGAGAAATGGAGTGCGACATGGACCCGCTGAGCCCGGAAGAGATCGAACGTTACAAGCGCCACATATTGCTGCCGGAAATCGGCGGCGTCGGCCAGCAACGGCTGAAGGCGGCGCGGGTGCTGGTCATCGGGGCCGGCGGTCTAGGCGCGCCTGTCCTTCATTATCTTGCTGCCGCCGGTGTCGGCACGCTCGGCATGATCGATGACGATGTGGTCTCCCTGTCCAATCTCCAGCGGCAGGTGATCCACGATACCGGCACGATCGGCGAGCTGAAAACGGAAAGCGCGCGCAAGGCCATCGCCCGGCTCAATCCGCATGTCCGCACGCTTGTTTATGAGGAGCGTTTTTCGCAGGTCTGGGCGCATGACCATCTGCCATCCTTCGATCTCCTGATCGATGGCTCGGACAATTTTGATACGCGTTATGCCGCGGCGGATGCTGCAGAGGCTGCGAAAAGGCCGTTGGTCACCGGTGCTGTCGGCCGTTTCGATGGATCGGTCACGGTTCTGAAACCCTACGAGACGAATGCGGAGGGCACTTTGCTGCCCGGTTATCGTGACCTGTTCCCGGAACCGCCGCCGCAGGGGCTGATACCGAATTGCGCGGAAACGGGCATTGTCGGCGCGCTGACCGGCGTGATCGGCACCCTGATGGCCATGGAGGCGATCAAGGTCATCACCGGTGCCGGCGAGCCCCTCATAGGCCGCCTGCTTCTTTATGATGCCCTGTCGGCGCGTTTCGAAACGGTGCGATACAAGCGCCGGACAGCGGGAAAGAAACCATGATCGAGATCACGAGGATCGGCGAGGATTTCGACCGCTGGCAGGATTTGCTGGCGCTCATCATGGCGTCCTTCGCTTACATGGATGGCGTCATCGACCCGCCCTCTTCGGCCCATCGCCTGACACCCGAAAATCTTGCCGAAAAGGCGAGGGTGGAGGTCGCTTTTGTGGTTCAGGACGACGATGAGTTGCTGGGCTGCCTGTTTTGCCGGCCGGAGCCGCCGGCTTCGCTTTATGTCGGCAAGCTCTGTGTTTCCCCGAAAGCGCAGGGAAAGGGCATCGGCAAGCTGCTTCTGCAGCAAGCCGAAATGCTGGCACAAGAACTGGCGCTGCCGGCGCTCAGGCTGGAAACGCGCATCGAGCTTCTCGCCAACCATGCGAAATTTACCGGCTGGGGTTTCGTCAAGACCGCTGAAAATGCCCATGCGGGCTATGATCGTACGACCTCGATCGAAATGACCAAATTCCTGGACTGAAGCCGCTTTTTAAAGCCGCTCTTATTGCAAAAGGCCGGACTGCATCATCTGGGAGAGAAAGACGGAAGAAACGCGGTCGATACCCGCCTGCGGCTGGATTTCCGCCGTTCCCACCCGCCAGATGTCCTTGTCCGGCCCGCTGACGAGCTGGATTTCCGTCGTGACCTTGTGGCTCAGCGCCGCCGCCTTGGTGGCCTCCACCATCTGCTTCATGAGTTTTACGGAGGGCATGCGGGTCCTATCACCAATCTCATCCGGATTTGCGGCAGCCTTCAGCCGCTGGAAGGCTGGCCCGACATCCGGCAGAGAACAGTTCATCTTTATTCGCGCCACAAAAAGACCGGCAGGCGTTTTTGAACCGATACGTGCAGGCTCAGCCTCGCAGCGCACCCGCTCCGTGCTCGCCACCCAAAGCCTTGCGAACTGGTCCGATTGTTCACTCGTCGTCCCCTTGGGAGAATGCATGCCCCTATATTTGCGCTGCCATGCGACGGGGTCCGCAACCAGTTCCATATCGGTGTAGCGCTGGCCGCTGCCCGAAGATCCCCATTCCTTGTTCAGGCGAGCCATGCTGGCGCGATCAAAATTAAGCCAGGCACGATAATAGAGTTCGGCGGTTTCCTCCGGTGAGGGCGACGCAGCCCGGGCCGGGACGCTGACCAGCATCAACAGGACGGAGATCAGCAATAAAAATTTCGCCTGGATTCCCATTGAACTCTTCCTCCCTGTGGTGATCGAACGATGTCTGCCCGACCGGCTCAGCTCCGCCCCGGCAGCACCCGATTCGGTGGGCGGTGCCCATCGAACAATGTGCGGATGTTGATGATGACCTTGTCGCCCATGTCGATCCGGCCTTCGATCGTTGCCGAACCCATATGGGGAAGCAGCACGACCTTGCCTTCCTTGGCGAGCTTGATGAGCTTGGGGTTTACGGCAGGCTCATTTTCATAGACATCGAGGCCGGCGCCGGCGATCTTGCCTTCGCGCAGGCACTGGATCATCGCTGCTTCGTCGATAATATCGCCGCGCGCGGTGTTGACGATGTAGCTGGTCGGCTGCATCAGCGCCAGCCGCCGTGCCGAGATCAGGTGATAGGTCGCGGGCGTCGAGGGGCAATTGACCGACACGATATCCACCCGCGCCAGCATCTGGTCGAGACTGTCCCAATAGGTCGCCTCAAGCTCCGCTTCCGTTGCTGGATTGACCCGTTTGCGATTGTGATAATGAATGGAAAGGCCGAAGGCCTTGGCGCGCCGCGCAACCGCCGTGCCGATGCGGCCCATGCCGACAATGCCGATACGCTTGCCGGAAATACGCCGTCCGAGCATCCAGGTCGGAGACCAGCCCAGCCACTCATCGGCGCCGTTGGCGAGCACGCGCGTGCCCTCGATCATGCGGCGCGGCACGGCCAGCACCAGCGCCATGGTGATATCGGCGCTGTCTTCCGTCAGCACATTCGGCGTATTGGTAACGGTGATACCCTTTCGGGCGGCGGCATCGACATCCACATGGTCGATACCGTTGGAGAAGCTGGCGATCAGCTTCAGCTGCGGCCCGGCCTTCTCGATCATGGCGGCGGTGATGCGGTCGGTCACGGTCGGCACCAGCACGTCCACGCGCTGCATGGCGGCGACGAGCTCTTCCTCGCTGCGCGGCGTATCATCGATATTGAGTTCCGCGTCGAAGAGCTCGCGCATTCTGGTTTCGACGACGTCAGGCAATTTGCGGGTGATATAGACTGTCGGTCTCTTCTTGTGGGTCATCGTTTGCCGCTGCCTTGTTCAGAAGTCATTAACCAGAAAGAGCGATAATTTCTTTCAATCAGGGCGTTTCTACCAGACCCGCCGGCGAAGACAAACAAAACTCGCCGTGGCTCGAGGCATGTGGAACCGAGCCTCCTCGAATATCATCCGGTTTGCAGAAGGCGGGAAACGGAAATGGGCATGCGCAGTGTGGTTTCTATCGTTTGCATTGCATTGTCTCTGGGCCTTCTCGGTGCGGCCGGCGAAGCCATGGCGCAGGGTGCCGCCAAGGGCGCAAGCGGCCTGCCGCTGCCGCGATTTGTCAGCCTGAAATCCAAGCGCGTCAATATGCGCATCGGCCCCAGCACGGATTATGCCGTGTCATGGATGTATCTGAAATCGGGAATGCCGGTCGAAATCATCCAGGAATATGAAAACTGGCGACGCATCCGCGATGCCGACGGCACGGAAGGCTGGGTCAATCAGGCCCTGCTCTCTGGTGAGCGTACGGCCGTTGCCGCTCCGTGGATGCGCGGCAAGGGCAAGGAAGTCTACGTGAACATGCGCCGCGAGGCGCAGTCGGGCGCTGCCGTTACCGCCCGGCTGGAGCCGGGCGTCGTCTTCCGGATCGGCGAATGTAATGGCGACTGGTGCCGTGCCGAGGCCGGTCAGGCCTCGGGCTGGGTATCCCAGGGGGAAATCTGGGGTGCTTACCCCGGCGAAGCCTTTAAATAAGGCCGTGTTTTTCGCCCAGCGCCTTCAGCGATGACATGGGGCGCGGGCCGATCTGCTGAATGACGGCGGCAGCCGCAAGGCAGCCGAGCTTGCCACAATCTTCAAGCGAACGGTCCTGCGTATAACCGAATAGGAAACCGGCGGCGAAAAGATCGCCCGCACCCGTCGTGTCGACCACGTCATGCACGGGATAGGCTTCGACCTTCACGCGTTCCGTGCCGCGCAGGATGACGGCGCCTTCTTCGCTCATCGTCACCGCAGCAATCTTGCAATCGGCGGCAATTTTCGTCAGCGCCAGCTCGAAGTCGTCGGTTTCGTAAAGCGAAAGTGCTTCCTGCTTGTTGGCGAAAACGATGTCCACCGTGCCGGAGCGCATCAGGTCCAGAAACTCGTCGCGGTAGCGGCCGACGCAGAAGCTGTCGGAGAGCGTCATGGAAACTTCACGACCGTTTTCATGGGCAATGCGGGCGCATTCGCGAATGGCGTCCTTGGCGCGTGGCGGATCCCACAGGTAACCTTCGAAATAGGTGACCTTGGTTTGCGCAACGACGTCGTCTTCCACGTCTTCCGGGCCGAGATCGACGCAGGCGCCGAGATAGGTGTTCATCGAACGCTCGCCGTCTTCGGTCACGAAGATCATCGAACGTGCGGTTGGCGGGAATGTGCCTTCCGGCTTGGTTTCGAAATAGACGCCCTGCGCGCGGATATCGTGCTGGAAGATTTCGCCGAGCTGGTCTTCGGCAACCTTGCCGAAATAGGCGGCCCTGGCGCCGAAATTCGCAACGCCTGCCGCCGTATTGCCCGCGCTGCCGCCGGAGGCTTCGAGCGCCGGTCCCATCAGCGAATAAAGCAGTTCGGCGCGTTCCGCGTCGATAAGGTTCATCGCACCTTTGGTGATGGCATTGTCGTTGAGGAAGTGATCATCGCAGCGGGAGATGATGTCGACGATGGCATTGCCGACAGTCAGTACGTCGAATTTCGTCATAGGCCCTATCCGTTTCGCACGGGGGTGTGCGTTTTTTTCGAATGGTCTTAAACATTTCTGGCGGCAAGAAAAGCCCAAAGAGAAAATATGCGGTTCTCCACGACAGGCGGAAGCACGTCATTTCTCTGTAATGTGGTTAAGCTATTACTCCCATCAGAGCAAAAGGTGTGTGAATGCGTACCGAAATAGAAGACATGAGGTCTTCTGGCTCAACCGTTATCTCCGCCACGGATGTACTGGCGGCATTTAACGGACACAAAAGGCGGGGGTGACCCCGCTTTTTCTTTTAAGGCACGTTCCGGCCTGCCGTATTGTGCGGGCACGGAGGCACTTCCGCCCGAGCGACTCACCAAGTTCTTCCCATCCCGACGTACTTCATTTGGCGAAAACAAAGGGCGAAAGCGTATTCGCGATTCCATTCCCGCGGAAAAGGCTCTAAAGCGGAGTATCTCCCGCAAAAGCCGCGAAAGCTTTCCCTCCATGTCTGCCGTTGCCGCGAATGTCGCCCCGATTTTCATTCTCATCCTGATCGGTTGGCTGACCGTCAAGGCCGGCCTGTTCAGGGCGGATGCCGGTGATATCCTGAGTGATTTCGTGTTCAAGATCGCGGTGCCGACATTGATCTTCCGCACGCTAGCGGAAGCGAATTTTCACGGCGCATCGCCCTTCCGCCTCTGGATCACCTATTTCGCCGGCGTGGCCGTCACCTGGACGGTCGGGCATATCGTCACCCGGTATGTCTTCAAGCAGGATGTCCGCATCGCCGTTATCGCCGGCATTTCCTCGGCCTTTGCGAATAATATCTTCATCGGTCTGCCGCTGGTCGGGCGTTCCGTGGGAGATGAGGGGCTGGTCGCTCTCTCCATCCTGCTCGCCATCCATCTGCCGGTCATGATGATCGCCGGCACCATCCTGATGGAAAACGCCACACACAAGGCGGTCGGTGGCGAAAAACGGAGCATGACTGCGGTCTTCAAACAGGTGGGCCGCAATCTCGTCACCAATCCGCTGGTGATCGGTCTCGTCATCGGGCTTTCGACCAATGTTTCCGGCGTGGCGCTGACACCCATTTTGAAAACCGTGGTCGATCAGATCGCCTCGATGGCGGGGCCGGCTGCTCTCATCTCGCTCGGCATGGCGCTGACGAAATACACCATTCGCGGCAATATGGGCATTGCCGTCACCATGACCGTTTTCAAGCTGCTGCTTCTGCCTGCCTGCGTATGGGCCATGGGCCACGTGCTCGGCCTCAGCCGTGAATGGACGGCGGCGCTGGTGCTCACCTCGTCGGTGCCGACGGGCGTGAATGCCTGGCTGATCGCCAACCGCTTCGGTATCGGCCACAGTGTCGCGGCCTCCACCATCAGCATTTCCACGGCGACCGGCGTTTTGTCCGTGTCGCTATGGGCCTGGCTGCTGAGCTGAGCTGATTATTTCTGGGCGCTCAGAATCTTGAAGCGGGCGTTGCGGCACACTTCGGCGGTCGTGCGGAATTCCGCCGCCAGAACCGGTTCATAAGGCAGGCCGCGATTGGCCACCATCAGCAGCTTGCCGCCGCTGCGCAACGCGCCCGCCGCAGCCTTGATGAAGGCCTGGCCAAGTGCGGGTTCCGCCGCCTGTCCGCCCGCATGGAAAGGCGGGTTCATGATGATGAGGTCGTATTTTTCCTTCGGCGGCTCGTTGGCCAGATCCTGCCAGAAGAAACGTGCCGTCAGGCGCGGATTGTTTTCGAGAAGATTGGTCTTGGCGAATTCCAGCGCATTCCAGTCCGCTTCGAAAAGATCGATACGGGCGGTACGCGGCGATTTTTCCGCCAGCATGATGGAGAGATAACCCCAGCCAGCGCCGAAATCGGCGGCATTGCCGTCAAAGTCGGTCGGCAGGCGCGAGGCAAGCAGTTCCGAACCGTCATCCACGCGATCATGGGAGAACATGCCGGGCAGGGCGGTGAAGCGGCCCTCGACCGTCGCCGGCTTCTGGGCAAGCTTGGAGACGGCGGCCGATACATCGTCCGGCCGTTGGAACCAGAGCGCGACACCGTGATATTTCGGCGTCGATTCCGCTTCGATACCAAGCTTCGCCAGAGTCTTGCGCAGGGTTACGATCCCGTCTTCCTTCGATCCGGCCGCGACGATCAAGCCGCCGGCCTTCACCCGCGAAAGCGCTTCGGCGACACGGTTTTCGTTTTCACCACGATGTTTGCCGCAAAGCAGCAGTGCCGCATCGTAATCTTCGCCCGAAACATCCGGGGTGACTTCCGCGCCCTGGGCCTCGAGAGCCCGGTAAAGCGGCCGAAGATGCTGAACCGCGACGATCTCCGCGTCGAAACCATCCAGCCGCGGACCGGCTTCCGCTCCTAGAAACAGAACGCGTTCGCCTTCTTTCGGCATGGCAAGCATGTCCGAGGCAAAGGGATGGAAAAGGGTTTTCACGGCGTCACGGCTCATTGGAGCGTCCTTAAAGTAGGATGGAGTTTGTCGGGGAAAAGTGGAAACCGGTTTTCCCGAACAGACAAACGATAACAAAACGAAAAAAAGGCGCGGGCAAAACCCGCGCCTCGATAGGGTCTGGCGACGCGGCCTTATTCGGCAGCGGCTTCGCCGTCTTTCTTGTCGGCAGCAACTTCCTTGCCGGTTGCCTGGTCGACAACCTTCATGGACAGGCGAACCTTGCCGCGCTCATCGAAGCCCATCAGCTTGACCCAGACCTTGTCGCCTTCCTTGACGACGTCGGAGGTCTTGGCGACACGCTCGGAAGCGAGCTGCGAGATGTGGACGAGGCCGTCACGGGCGCCGAAGAAGTTGACGAAAGCGCCGAAGTCAGCGGTCTTGACGACCGTGCCTTCGTAGATCTGGCCGACTTCCGGTTCCGCAACGATCGAGTGGATCCACTTGCGGGCCGCTTCGATTTCCTTGCCGGAAGAAGAAGCGATCTTGACGGTGCCGTCGTCTTCGATGTTGATCTTCGCGCCGGTCTTTTCGACGATTTCGCGAATGACCTTGCCGCCGGAACCGATGACTTCACGGATCTTGTCGACCGGGATGTTCATCACTTCGATGCGCGGTGCGAATTCGCCGAGCTGGCCGCGGCTTTCGGTGATGGCGTTGGCCATTTCACCGAGGATGTGCTTGCGGCCGCCCTGTGCCTGCTCCAGAGCGATCTTCATGATCTCTTCGGTGATACCGGCGATCTTGATGTCCATCTGCAGCGAGGTGATGCCGTCGGCGGTACCGGCGACCTTGAAGTCCATGTCGCCGAGGTGGTCTTCGTCACCGAGAATGTCGGAAAGCACAGCGAAGCGGTCGCCTTCCAGGATCAGGCCCATGGCGATACCGGCAACCGGCTTGGCCAGCGGAACGCCGGCGTCCATGAGAGCAAGCGAGG
>JAGIAH010000020.1 GCA_017744915.1 Agrobacterium tumefaciens | reverse complement strand
GCAGGAGGCTTACTCTTCGCCTCAGCTGGGACGTTCAAGATGGCCGAAAGGTTGTGCCACGATTCGATCTCCCCCCTTGAGGGGGAGATGCCCGGCAGGGCAGAGGGGGGTGAGCCAAGCCTGCCGGGGATCATTGTGGCTAAAGCACTATCACCGAATACGCTTGGCCGCCGGTTCCGGAACCAGTTCGCCGTTCAGGCGACGGTCGAGATAGTCCTCGCATTCGCCCATCAGCTCATCCACCTTGCCGTTGAAGAAGTGGTTGGCGCCGGGAAGGGTGCGGTGGGTGATGAGGATGCCCTTCTGGGTCTTCAGCTTCTCGACGAGGCCGTTCACGTCCTTTTCAGGCGCGACCTTGTCGGCATCGCCGTTGATGATGAGGCCGGAGGACGGGCAGGGGGCGAGGAAGGAGAAGTCGTAGGTGTTGGGCTGCGGCGCAATCGACATGAAACCTTCGATTTCCGGACGGCGCATCAGAAGCTGCATGCCGATCCAGGCGCCGAAGGAGTAACCGGCGACCCAGCAGCTTTTCGAATCGGGATGCAGGCTCTGCACCCAGTCGAGCGCGGAGGCGGCATCGGAAAGTTCGCCGGCGCCGTGGTCGAATTCGCCCTGGCTGCGGCCGATGGAACGGAAGTTGAACCGGAGCGTCGTGAAGCCGCGCTTCTGGAAAAGATAGAAGAGCTGGTAGACGATCTGGTTGTTCATCGTCCCGCCAAACTGCGGGTGCGGATGAAGAATGATCGCGATCGGCGCGCTCTTTTCCTTGGAGGGTTGATAACGGCCTTCGAGGCGACCCGCAGGGCCGTTAAAGATGACTTCGGGCATTGGTACTCCGGTCGTGTTTTTTCATTCCCGAACCGCATTCTTCCGATGAGAAGACTTGACGAACTGTGTCATCTTTTCTAGAACGCAGTTTAGAATAATTCGAAACTTTGCGTGTGCTCAAGCACTCGGGTCGTGTCATAAGGCAAGCGCAACTGTAATTTCAAGAAAAATGCGTTTTGGCGCATATAAGATTGAGCGAAGCTTTTCCGCTATGACGGGTTTAACGCGCACATATATGGACTGGAACGCCACGGCGCCGCTTCTGCCCGCCGTGCGCGATATCCTTGTGTCCGCGCTTGATCTTGCCGGCAATCCGTCTTCCGTGCACCGGGAAGGGCGTGCCGCCCGCGCCGCCGTGGAGGCTGCCCGTCGCGACGTTGCCGCACTTGCTGGCGCGCTGGCATCCCATGTCACCTTCACCAGCGGCGCGACCGAAGCCGCCAATCTGGTGCTGACGCCGGATTTCAAAATGGGGCGCGCGCCTGTGCGTTATGGCCGGCTTTATGTCTCGGCCATCGAGCATCCCGCCTTCCGGGAAGGCGGTCGCTTTGCGAAGGCTGACGTTACGGAAATTCCCGTTACGTCAGCGGGGATTCTCGATCTCGCCGAACTGGAGACGCTGCTCTCATCGCATGACAAGTCCACCGGCCTGCCGATGGTCACCTGCATGCTGGTCAATAATGAGACCGGCATTCTCCAGCCGGTGGCGGAGGCCGCGCGGCTTGTGCATGCGGCAGGCGGATTGATGGTGGTCGATGCGGTTCAGGCAGCGGGCCGCGTTCCGCTCGATATCAATGCGCTGGATGCGGATTTCCTCGTCATCTCGTCCCACAAGCTCGGTGGCCCCAAGGGCGCCGGCGCTCTCATCTCGCGCGGCGAGGTGATGATGCCGAAGCCGCTGATCCATGGCGGCGGGCAGGAAAAGGGACATCGTTCCGGCACGGAAAATACCCTGTCGGTCATCGGTTTTGGTGCCGCCGCTGCCGTGGCGGCCGAGAGACTGGCGGACGAAGCGACGCGTCTTGGCGCGTTGCGGGCGAAGCTGGAGGAGGGCATGCGGGTCAACGCGCCCGATGTCATCATCCATGGTGCGGATGTTGCCCGTGTGGGTAATACGACCTTCTTCACCCTGCCGGGCCTGAAGGCGGAAACGGGACAGATTGCCTTCGATATCGAAGGTATAGCGTTGTCTGCCGGTTCGGCCTGCTCTTCCGGCAAGGTGGGGGAAAGTCATGTGCTGACGGCGATGGGGCACGATCCCAAGCTCGGCGCACTCAGGATTTCCCTCGGCCACGCGACCGACGAGGCCGATATAGACAGGACGCTCGCGGCGTTCACGAAAATTGCCGGACGGCGCAAGCTTTCCGGTCAGGCCGCGTAAAATGTGGCAAAGAATTGCGGAATAGCAATTTTCCGCTTGCCGGGATGTGTGAAAAGCGCCATCCCGCACCTACATGGGTATAAGCTCCGCCCCGGCTGACGGCTCGGAACGATTTGCCCGAAGATGAATAAGGCGGCTTTCCGCCTTGATACGTTGACAAGCCACCGGACCTTGGCTCCGGCGAGATTGGAGAACGACATGGCAGCGGTTCAGGAAACGATCGATCAGGTCCGCCAGATCGATGTGGACCAGTATAAATACGGCTTCGAGACAAACATCGAAGTCGACAAGGCTCCGAAGGGCCTTTCGGAAGAGGTGATCCGTTTCATCTCGGCCAAGAAGCAGGAGCCGGAATGGATGCTGGAATGGCGTCTTGAGGCTTACAAGCGCTGGCTGACGATGGAAGAGCCGACATGGGCACGCGTAAGCTACCCCAAGATCGACTTCAACGATCTCTATTATTATGCCGCGCCGAAGACCGCGCCCGGCCCGAAGTCGCTGGACGAAGTCGACCCGGAGCTTCTGAAGGTCTATGAAAAGCTCGGCATTCCGCTGAAGGAACAGGAAATCCTCGCTGGCGTCGAAAAGCGCCCGGTGGCGGTGGATGCCGTGTTCGACAGCGTCTCGGTCGTCACCACCTTCAAGGCGGAACTGGCGAAAGCCGGCGTCATCTTCATGTCGATTTCGGAAGCCGTACGCGAGCATCCGGAACTGGTGAAGAAATATCTCGGCTCGGTCGTCCCGACGACGGACAATTTCTATGCGACGCTGAACTCGGCCGTCTTCACCGATGGTTCCTTCGTGTTCGTGCCGAAGGGTGTTCGCTGCCCGATGGAGCTTTCCACCTATTTCCGCATCAACGAGAAGAACACCGGCCAGTTCGAGCGTACGCTGATCATCGCCGAAGAGGGTGCTTACGTCTCCTATCTGGAAGGCTGCACGGCCCCTCAGCGCGACGAGAACCAGCTTCACGCCGCAGTTGTCGAACTGGTGGCGCTCGACGATGCCGAAATCAAATATTCCACCGTCCAGAACTGGTATCCGGGCGACAAGGAAGGCAAGGGCGGTATCTACAACTTCGTGACCAAGCGTGGCGATTGCCGCGGCGACCGTTCGAAGATTTCGTGGACACAGGTGGAAACCGGTTCTGCGATTACCTGGAAGTACCCGTCCTGCATTCTGCGCGGCGATGACAGCCGTGGCGAATTCTATTCGATCGCGGTTTCCAACGGCCACCAGCAGATCGACTCTGGCACCAAGATGATCCACCTCGGCAAGAACACGTCGAGCCGCATCATCGCCAAGGGCATCGCTGCTGGCTTCTCGGAAAACGTTTATCGCGGCCAGGTCTCGGCCCATCGCAAGGCGACCAATACCCGCAACTTCACGCAGTGCGATAGCTTGCTGATCGGCGACAAGTGCGGCGCTCACACCGTGCCCTATATCGAGGCGAAGAACTCGTCTGCGCATTTCGAGCACGAGGCGACGACGTCGAAGATTTCCGAAGACCAGCTGTTCTATTGCCTGCAGCGCGGCATCCCGGAAGAAGCGGCCATCGCGCTCATCGTCAACGGCTTCGTTAAGGAAGTCATTCAGGAACTGCCGATGGAATTCGCCGTGGAAGCGCAGAAGCTGATCGGCATTTCGCTGGAAGGTTCGGTCGGCTGATAGTCACCCAAATACGCACCTGAGTGCGCGACGCTCGCGCACCTTCGCTCACACTATTCTTAGGATAAATCCATGCTTGAAATCATCGACCTGCACGCAAAGATCGCCGATACCGAAACCGAAATCATCAAGGGTCTCAACCTGAAGGTTGCCGCCGGTGAGGTTGCTGCCATCATGGGGCCGAACGGTTCTGGCAAGTCGACGCTGTCCTACATCCTGTCGGGCCGCGAAGATTACGAAGTCACCTCTGGTGACATTCTCTATAACGGCGAAAGCATTCTGGAACTGGATGCCGCCGAGCGTGCCGCCAAGGGCATCTTCCTTGCCTTCCAGTATCCGGTTGAAATTCCCGGCGTCGCCACCATGCAGTTCCTGAAGGTTGCGATGAACGAGCAGCGCAAGGCGCGTGGCGAGTCCGAACTGACGACGCCGGACTTCATCCGCCGCGTCAAGGAAGCGGCTGGCGATCTGAAGATCGACATGGAAATGCTGAAGCGTCCGCTCAACGTCGGTTTCTCCGGTGGCGAGAAGAAGCGTGCTGAAATCCTGCAGATGGCGCTCCTGGAGCCGAAGCTCTGCGTTCTCGACGAAACCGATAGCGGCCTCGACATCGACGCCCTGAAGATCGTGGCTGACGGCGTCAATGCGCTGAAGTCGCCGGATCGCGCCACTGTCGTCATCACCCACTATCAGCGCCTGCTGGATTACATCGTGCCTGACAGCGTGCATGTTCTCTACAAGGGCAAGATCATCCGCTCGGGTGACAAGGCGCTGGCGCTGGAGCTGGAAAACAACGGTTACGCCGACATCATCGGTGAAGCGGCCTAAGCCGAAGGCCAGGAGGTGATGTCCATGAACATTCAAGCTACCAACCGGCTGACGCCCGCGGAAACCGCGCTGGTCGATGCCTATACCGCCAAGTTCAGCGAATTGCCGGGCGATGGCGCCGTGGTTGCCGCGCGTGACGTGCTGTTCGACGATCTGAAGACCGGTGGTCTTCCGACCCGCCGTATCGAGGCTTGGCACTATACCGATCTGAAAAGCCTGCTGCGGACCATCCCGGAAGACCAGCCTGCGCCCGTCATCGAGAAGGCTGTATCCGTCATTGCCGGTTCGCCTGTCGCTTACGTGCTGCATGGGACGGCCAATACCGGCAAGATCGACGAGGTTCGCGTTTCGAGCTTTGCCGGAAGCCTGGCCGACGGTTCCGCCGCGGCAGGTCTTGCAGAAGCCAGCAAGGATGACACGATCGGCCGCATCAATGGCAGCTTCGTGCGCGACGGTCTGGTGCTCGACATTCCGGCCGAG
Organism: Agrobacterium tumefaciens; assembly: GCA_017744915.1. Lineage (GTDB taxonomy): Bacteria > Pseudomonadota > Alphaproteobacteria > Rhizobiales > Rhizobiaceae > Agrobacterium > Agrobacterium tumefaciens_I. The sequence goes on along the minus strand of JAGIAH010000020.1, from coordinate 19,180 downwards.
GCCGAAATCGAAAAGCCGATCGAATTGCAGGCGATCCATGGTGCAGGTCAGGTTCACAGCCGCTTCCCGGTGCGTTTCGGCAAGGGGTCCAAGGCAACCGTCATCGAACGTCACCTTTCGGTGACTTCGGACGCGGCCTTTGTTTCCTCCGTCAGCGACATCGTCGTTGAGGATGGCGCGGAAGTGACCTGGATCATCCTGCAGCAGCAGGGTGCCGCCGATATCCATCTTGGCCAGCTGCGCATGAAAATCGGTGCGGACGCCAAGATTCGCATTTTCATCATCAATGCCGGTGGCAAGCTGGTGCGTCAGGAACTGCGTATCGACGTGGAAGGCGAGGGCAGTGATCTCATCGTTCGCGGCGTCAACCTCTTGGGTGGTGAAACGCATACCGACGTGACGATGGTTCTTGGCCACAACGTGCCGAACACGACCTCAACGGAAGTGTTCCGCAACGTGGTGTTCGACCGTGCAAAGGGCATTTTCCAGGGCATGATCCGGGTGGCCCCCGATGCCCAGAAGACCGATGCGAAGATGGCCTGCAACACGCTGCTGATGTCTGATGATGGCGAGTTCTCGGCAAAGCCGGAACTCGAAATCTTCGCCGATGATGTCCAGTGCGGCCATGGTGCGACGGTTGCCGATATCGACGACAACCATCTTTATTACCTGATGGCGCGCGGCGTGCCGAAGGCCAAGGCACGGGCGATGCTCGTCAACGCCTTCGTCGCGGAGATCGTCGAGGAACTGGAAGACGAAGAAGAACTGGTAGAGGCGCTGGAGACGATCATCTCCGGCTGGCTGGAACATCATGCCTGAGAGCGAACGCGCCGCAGTGGCGGCCCCCTATGACATCGAAGCCGTGCGCCGGGATTTTCCGATCCTGTCGCGCGAGGTCTATGGCAAGCCGCTGGTCTATCTCGACAACGGCGCGTCCGCTCAAAAACCGCAGGTGGTGATCGACGCCGTCTCGCATGCCTATGCGAACGAATATGCGAATGTGCATCGCGGCCTGCATTTCCTCTCTAATGCCGCAACCGACGCCTATGAGGCGGCGCGCGAAAAGGTGCGCCGGTTCCTCAACGCCGGTTCGGTGGACGAGATCGTCTTCACCAAATCCTCCACCGAGGCGATCAATACGGTTGCCTATGGTTACGGCATGCCCAAGATCGGCGAGGGCGACGAGATCGTCATCTCGATCATGGAGCACCACTCCAACATCGTGCCGTGGCATTTCATCCGCGAACGGCAGGGTGCCAAGCTGGTCTGGGTGCCTGTCGATGATGACGGCGCGTTCCATATCGAGGCTTTCGTAAAGAGCCTGACCGAGCGTACCAAGCTCGTTGCCATCACCCATATGTCGAATGCGCTCGGCACCATCGTGCCGGTCAAGGAAATCTGCCGCATTGCCCATGAGCGCGGCATTCCGGTGCTTGTTGATGGTTCGCAGGGCGCGGTTCATATGCCGGTCGACGTGCGCGATATCGATTGCGACTGGTATGTGATGACCGGCCACAAGCTTTACGGTCCGTCGGGCATCGGCGTGCTCTACGGCAAGGCTGACCGCTTGCGCGAGATGCGGCCGTTCCAGGGCGGCGGCGAGATGATCCTCGACGTTTCCGAGGACAATGTAACCTATAACGAGCCGCCGCATCGTTTCGAAGCCGGCACGCCGCCCATCGTGCAGGCCATCGGCCTGGGTTACGCGCTTGACTACATGGACAATCTCGGCCGCGCCGCGATTGCTGCGCATGAGGCGGATCTTGCGGCTTACGCCGCTGAGCGGCTGCGTGAGATCAATTCGCTGCGCATCATCGGCAATGCACCGGACAAGGGCGGCATCTTCTCCTTCGAGCTTGAGGGCATCCATGCCCATGATGTCTCGATGGTGATCGACCGGCGCGGTGTCGCCGTGCGGGCCGGCACCCATTGCGCCATGCCGCTCTTGAAACGGTTCGGCGTCACCTCCACATGCCGGGCATCGTTCGGCCTTTACAATACCCGCGCCGAAGTAGACTCTCTTGTCGAGGCGCTGGAATATGCGCGCAAATTTTTCGCCTGATATCGGGATTAAAGAGATCAGGATTGAGGTTTAAGACCATGACTGCCGAAGCCACTGCAAAGACCCAGGATGCGACCGAAGCTCAGGAAAAGGTATCCACCATTCCACCGGAAGAGTTGGCACGCCTCAGCGACGACGTTATCGCGGCGCTGAAGACCGTCTACGACCCGGAAATTCCGGCCGATATCTTCGAACTCGGTCTCGTCTACAAGATCGACATCGAAGACGACCGGATGGTCAAGATCGTCATGACGCTGACCGCTCCCGGTTGCCCGGTGGCCGGTGAAATGCCGGGCTGGGTGGAAAATGCCGTTGGCGCCGTCGAGGGTGTTTCCGGCGTCACCGTTGAAATGACCTTCGATCCGCCGTGGACGCCGGATCGCATGTCGGAAGAAGCACAGGTCGCCGTCGGCTGGTACTGACGTGATTTTGACGGGTGTCATCTCTTGATGACATTCTCAGGCGCTATTAGATTGAATTCCATAAACATCGAGCCTTGAACTCGATTGTCGAAGGAGAATGAGCCCATGGGCTTTGCGATCATGACCATGACGGGGGCTGCGGCCTCTCGCGTTAAAGCAATCGTCGAAAATTCCGGGCCGGACGCCAAGGGCGTGCGCGTCGGCATCAAGAAGGGTGGCTGCGCAGGCATGGAATATACCATCGACCTCGTGACCGAGGCGGATGCAAAGGACGATCTGGTCGAATTCGAAGGGGCGAAGGTCTGGGTTCAGCCTTCCGCCGTGCTTTATCTGCTCGGCACCCAGATGGATTTCGAAGTGACCAAGATGCGTTCCGGTTTCACCTTCAACAATCCCAACCAGACCTCGGCCTGCGGCTGTGGTGAATCGGTTGAGCTGAAGCCTGCCGATCTGGCGGCACTGGCGAAGCAGCGCGAGGCTGAGGCGAGCGTTTGATCGCTTGCGTGGGCTCTTCGATGGCGCGGGGTCCTTTCATTGTGCACGCAGCATTCCTGCAAACGCGACGTCATCCTCGGGCTTGACCCGAGGATCCATTCCCCTCACATCGCTTGAAATGTGCGTAGATCCGCGGGTCAAGCCCGAGGATGACGGAGGACAGGTCTGAGCTTTCGTTTCCCGGAACTGATTGTCACCGGAAATCAGTTTTCGAAGGACGATGACTGCTGTTTCAGGGTGTTGATAAAATCCGCCAGAGGATGAATCGGTGGCGTCGTCGTCAATAACGGTTCGAGAGCGGCGGCGATCGTCTGGCAATCGTCTGCCGAGAGCGACCGAAGGCTTGAAACGATTTTGTTATAATCTGGCGTCCCGCGCGCCGCGAAGGAGCGATTGATCACAAACCGCTCCGTCTGCCCGTCAACGCGCTCCACGAAGAGGGCGAGCGAACCGCCGTCAGCGGCGGCAGCGCTGTCTGATACCGATTTGAACATCCAAACTCCATCCGGTAAACTTGAGGGCGAGCCTATCCGATTGACGCCCTGACGCAAGATCAGCAAGGATATCGGATATTCTGCGAGGTTTGGCGGAGGTACGGAACCGCATGCCTTCCATGCTCCGGGAAGGCGTTTCGGGCCACCGGCGGGATTGATCGTGGGGAGTGAACCGGGATGGACATCAGTAGCGCCTCGATTGATATCTGGACGATAGGACTGATCGTCGCCAGCGTCGTGGCTGGCCTGACGCTGATCGTTGGTATTATTTGCCTTGCATTTTACTGGGAGGAGATAAAGGGATCTGCGGCATCGAAGGGTGATGCGTTGAATAGCCCCTCGCTCGAACGGACTGAGGGTGGAGACTGGCCCACAGTGCACGGCGACGCGAGTGGGGGAGCGCATCATTGAACGGGCAGACTATTTGATGAGGCTGGAACCCGATATGATTGCGAATGCCAAAGCCGCTGTGCGGGCGGCATTTGCGGGTGTCACTTTGGGTGGCGGCATCGGTCTCTCCGAGGCGCAGGCGCTTGACGACTATGCGAATGATGAAGGTCGCGCGACATGCCGCGCTGGCGATGAGAAGAATGATTGGGCGGCGATCCCGCCAAGGGACCTCAACAGACATTCCGGCAGCCCCGCCTTCCTTGATGCTGAAGGAATGCGATTTCATTTGCCTGCCTATATGATCGCTGATCTTGATGGCGACTACAGGCATGAATTCGCACCCTATTTATGCGGGTGCCAGGAGAAGTTTTCCTTGCTGACCCCTTTGCAACGGACTGCCGTGGAAGTGTATCTCCGCGCCATCAGTGAGAGGGAAAATGTGCCGTCCTATCAGGATGACATAAATCGCGCACTTGAAGAGTGGGTTGGTCTGCGCGCGCCTTAGCGAGCGATTAAAGCGGTTCGGCTAATCCCCCGGAAGAACCGGAGGTTTCCGTTTATTGTCCCAAAAGCCGGTTGCGGTTTGAAATCCAGCTTTCATTCATGCCTGAGCGCCTCGATCGGGCTGAGACTCGCCGCCCGCCGTGCCGGGAAATAGCCGAAAATCACCCCGATGGCCGCCGAAAAGGCGAAGGCGAGGAAGATGATCGACGGGCTGGTGACGAAGGGCACGTTGAGATAACCGACGACGGCGTAAGCAAGGCCGAGGCCAGTGAGGATGCCGACGAGGCCGCCGAAGGCCGACAACATCACGGCTTCCACCAGAAACTGCGTCAGCACCTGTTTTTCCAGCGCGCCGATGGCAAGCCGAATGCCGATTTCGCGGGTGCGTTCCGTCACTGACACCAGCATGATGTTCATGATGCCGATGCCGCCGACCAGCAGGCTGACGGCCGCGACCGCGCCCAGAAGCCCGGTCAGCAATGTCGTCGTGCCCGTCATGGCCGAGGCGATCTGGGTCATGTCGTTGACGGTGAAGTCGTCCTCACGGCCGATGCCGATGCGGCGGCGCTCACGCAGCAGGTTCTGCAGGTCGCTCTGCACCTTGGCGGTGGAAACACCATCCTGCGCCGAGACCATGATCGAGGAAATGGTGGTGGTGCCGCCGATGCGCCGCTGGTGGATTTTCAGCGGCATGATGATGGTGTCGTCCTGATCGTCGCCGAGGCCGGACTGGCCTTTTCTGGCGAGAACGCCAATGACGGGGCAGGAGATGTTGCTGACACGAACTGTCTGCCCCACCGGGTTTTCCGCGCCGAAGAGTTCCTGCCGTACCGTTTCCCCGATGATGCAGCCGATCTGGCCGCCGCGATCTTCTGCAGGCTGGAAATCGCGGCCGAGTGCGATGGTCCAGTCCTGCGCGATCAGATAATCATTGGTGGTGCCGATGACGCTTGTCTGGTGGTTCTTGCCGCCGAAAATGACGGTTGCTGCGGAACTGCGGTTCTGGGGCGCGACAGCACGGATGCCTGTGACCTGGTTGCGGATGGCCTCGACGTCGCGGTCATCGAAGCGTTTGGCTTCGGTGCTTGCCCGTCCGGGGCCGAACTGGCCGGGGCGCACGAACAGCATGTTGGTGCCGAGCCGCGACAGCTCCGATTTCACCTGTTCGGTCGTACCGTTGCCGATGGTGACCATGGCGATGACGGCGGCCACGCCGATAACGACGCCGAGCACGGTGAGGAAGGAGCGCAGGAGGTTGCGGCTGATGGCGCGCAGCGCAAGACGCGACGTTTCAAAGAACATCGGTAGTCTCCTTTTTGTCCGCTGCGCTGTCGGAGGCGAGATGCCCATCGACGAAACGCAGCAGGCGTCCCGCGTGGGCGGCGATATCCTCTTCATGGGTGACCATGACGACCGTGATGCCCCTGTCGCGATTGAGTGCGGTGATCAGCTCCATGATCTCGATGCTGGTTTTCGTATCGAGGTTGCCGGTCGGCTCGTCGGCCAGAAGCAGGGCAGGGCGGGTGACGATGGCGCGGGCAATGGCCACACGCTGCTGCTGGCCGCCGGAAAGCTCCTGCGTGGTGTGATCCTCGCGGCCTTTCAGGCCCACCTGCGCCAGCGCCTCCATGGCACGTTCACGCCGTTCGGAAGCCTTCATGCCGCGATAGATCAGCGGCAGCTCGACATTTTCCACCGCCGAGGTGCGGGAAAGAAGATTGAAGCCCTGAAATACGAAACCCAGCATATGCCTGCGCAGCAGCGTCAGATGCTCATTGTCGAAGCCGCTGGTCGGCACGCCCTGAAACAGATATTCGCCTGATGTCGGCACGTCCAGACAGCCGATGATGTTCATCGAGGTGGATTTGCCCGAGCCTGATGGCCCCATGATGGCGACGAATTCCTTCTCGCGAATGGAGAGGCTGACGCCGTCGAGCGCGCGGATCGTCGCCTCGCCGCGGCCATATTGCTTGACGACATCGCGGAATTCGATGAGCGGCGGCTGTTGCATGCGGTTCTCCTCCGTCAGCCGGCGTTGCGGGCCGTTGCGTCGGTAATCACCTGGTCATCGGCTTTCAACTCACCCGATTTTACCACGGTATGCTGGCCGTCGGTGGAACCGGTTTCGATGGCGACGGAGACCGGCGTGTTGTTGCGCAGCACCCACACGGTTCTCTTGCCGGTCGCGGCCTGACCGGCATCGCGGTTCTGCGAGCGTCCCATGCGCGGCGGGCGGAACAGGCTCATCAAACCACCGCCACGGGAGGCGGATTCGCGCGGCGGCGTATAACGAAGTGCGGAATTCGGCACCAGCAGTGTGTCCTTGATTTCCTCGACGATGATATTGGCGGTCGCCGTCATGCCGGGACGCAGCAGCAATTCCGCATTGTCGACCGTCAATATGCCCTTGTAGGTCACCACATTGGACACGGTTTCGGAGGCGAAACGGACCGTTTCGATTTCGGCCGGGAAGCTGCGGTCGGGATAGGCATCGACATTAAACGTGGCCTTCTGCCCGGTCTCGACCTTGCCGACATCGGCCTCATCCACCGAGACCTGCAATTCCATATGGCGCAAATCGCCGGCGATGGTGAACAGCACCGGGGCGTTGAGGGAAGAGGCGACGGTGGCGCCGGGATCGACGCTGCGGGTGAGGATGACGCCATCGATGGGCGAGACGATCTTCGCCTTGCCGAGATTGACTTCGGCGAGCCTGAGGTCCGCTTCCGCCGAAAGCACGGTCGCTTCGTTCACCTCCAGCGTGGCAGCGGCGGCATCGTGGGTGAATTGTGCGGCATCCAGATCCTGCTGGCTGGAGACCCGGTTCTGCACCAGCGACCGCAGGCGTTCCATGGATGTCTTTGCCGAGCCGAGATCGGCGCGCGCCTTCAGCACATTGGCCTTGGCGGAGGCGAGCTTGGCGCGGGCGCTCTGCACGTCGGCCTCCAGCTTGTTGGTATCCAGCTCCGCCAGAACGTCTCCGGCCTTGACCGGGCTATTATAGGTGACGTTGACCTTGCGCACCGTGCCGGACAATTCGCTCGATATATCGACCTGATCCGTCGGCTGGACGGAGCCGGTGGAGGTGACGATGACGGACAGATCGCCCTGGCGCGCCGCTTCCGTGGTGTAGCTATAGGCGACGCCCGCCGCACGCGACTGGTAATAATAACCCAGGCCACCGCCGATCAGAACAAGGAAGGCGGCCACATAAAGATAACGGCGCGATTTCTTCTTCCTGCCGTTTCTGTTCGTTCCCAGAATCTCACGCAGATCGGGCTGGCTGTTTGGTGTCTCGCGGCCACTGCCGTTGGCGTCATTCATTCTCGTCACCCGCAAAATTCAAAATACCACAGAGGGTTGTTTCCGCTGTGCGGTTTATCCGTCCATCTGTCGTTCTGTATTCCTCTGATTGTGGGAAGTGGCATAGCTTGCCTCAAGGGTGAAGTGAAAACTTGGTAATATTTATGATAGTTCTGGTCTGATAGAGATAGGCACTGGAAAGCCCGATGCCACCGACACGGCAAAAGGTTTCAGCAGCGACAGTCAGGACGATGATGAAATGAACGACAATGTGGTGAAGTTCCGCAAACCGGTGCCGCCGAAAAAACCGCGCGAACCGCTGGGTCCGAAAGCGAGGAAGGCTTTGACGATTGCGGCTGTCATTTTGTTTTTCGTGGTTGCGTGGGGTTATTTCACGCTGATGGGGCAGGGGTAGGGCGAAAAGTTCGCCGAAGCGGGCGGATGGCGTTCCTGAATGCCATTATTCCAATGACCGCGATTGTGCAGCAAGTCAAAACTCTCGGCCATCAAATCAAAGGAACCCTCCCGAATGCACGACAGAGTTCAAAGCGCTATCCCCAACCTAGTTCCGGAAGTAGTTGATAAATTGGAACGCCTTATCATTGATGTTGTCACAAGCATCGATGAGGGACGAGATTGCACAGATCAGCTTGCGGCTATTAACACGTTTTCTGGCAATCAAAATTATAACAAAGAAACGTTTTTTAAGCTCTATAGCTGGACGAGTGAAAGAGAGTTCGCCGAGTTGATCTCGATGGGGCCTCCCCCTAACATTCCTGACTTAACCGTGGACGAAATTGCTGCATGCTTGGATATTGTGGAGAGTGCGGCTGAGCCACGCGCAAGCTTTTGCTTTCGCATTTTAGAGCAGAATTTTCCGACCGTCTCCATAACGGATCTCGTCTACAATCCGGATATAAAACTAGATAATTTCGCCTTGGCAAATGAAATACTCGACCACGCGTCAAAGCCCAACATCATCCGGCTGTAACTATCGAAACATGGCCGATAGCCAGCACCACCATTGGAAATTTGACCTGTGGCATTTAGAGGTGCAGTCTACCTTACGATAACGGCACACTTCTCGTCGGTTCGCCCGTATAGTCAGGCGGACTGCTTCCTGCGGCGAAGAAGCAATCGGACATCAATGCGAACAGTCATTCATGGAAAAGTAGAGAAGCGGTGGCGACCCCTGCAGGACTCGAACCTGCGACCTACTGCTTAGAAGGCAGTTGCTCTATCCAGTTGAGCTAAGGGGCCGTCATGCCGGGCAATCGATACTCCGGCAAAAACTTTGATCGTCGTGTTTCAGTGCGTCCAGGGCTGGGTGCGGTTGAAACGAAAATTGTCGGTGTAGGAAACCACCTTGCGGGTTGCTTCTTTCGGCAGGATGACGCGGTATTCGATGCCCTTGCGCTGGGCATAGGCTTCGGCCTGTTCCTGCGTCTCGAATGTCAGCTTGACCTGCTGCTTCATGTCGGAGCTGGAGGTATAACCCATGATCGGATCGATCTTGCGCGGAACCTCGGCGTCGAATTCCAGAACCCAGACATTGGTCTTCGCCTTGCCGGATTGCATGGCGGTTTTTGCAGGGCGGTAAATCTTCGCAGACATGTCGAAACTGCTCCGGTTGGACAGTGGGGCGCAACACCCCGAATTATTCTTCACGTACCTGAATAGAATAACCAAATCGTGTCAGGAACGTTGAATTTGAAATGGACTGACTTCAGGTGAGAGTCAAGACGATTATCCCGCGCTTTCCTTTCGCGCCACCGCAACGCCGGCGACGGATTTTGCCGATCGAGGTCGCGACTGAACAAAGATGAATTTCCCTGTTGCGGACTTCAGGTGAACCGTGTATTCCCCAGCTATCGCCTCGGCGGAGTGTAGCGCAGTCTGGTAGCGCATCTGGTTTGGGACCAGAGGGTCGGGAGTTCGAATCTCTCCACTCCGACCATTTTAAAGCAAAACATCAGCTTTCCGGCGTAACCTCTTTCAAGAAGCCAGTATTTATTCTGCCGTTGGTCCGGCCAGCGTGCTTTCCGCCGTGCCGATCGTCATCACATTGCCGCGCCATGCCACCGCGCTGCCGATCCAGCTGCGCGCCCAGACGACGGGCATGATCATGTCGCGGGCGATCATGGCTGGCAGCGTGTGGAGCGATACCGGCCAGCCATTAAGGGCGGCGAGCGCCAGTTCTGGGCCATACATCAGGGCGAGCACGGCAAAGGCGGTCGCGGCGAGGTTCATATCCATCATGGCAGCGGCGGCGAGCGCGAGGAGGAGCGGGGGAAGCGTGCCGGTCAGGATTTCCGGTGCGAAATATTGCGGGAAGGTCACGCGTCTCAACCGCGCCCAGCGGGTCTGGCGCGACCAGATTTCGCCGGCATGGCGCTGGCCGAGCGGTTGCTCGAAGGGAGCGGAGACCAGATGCACCTTGCGGCCGGCGCTTCGCACCAGTTTCGTCGAGGCCGCGTCTTCGGCGATTTCGGCGGCGAGGGCGCGAATGCCGCCATTCTCCTCCAGAAACGGCTTGTTCCACAACATCGACTTGCCCTGCGCAAAACCCATGCCGATCGCTTCCGCAGCATATTGCCAGCGCCCCTGCGAGCCGTTGAGGAAGGCGCATTCCACATGTGCCCAGAAACCCGTCGGCCGCGAGCCGAGCGGCGGCGAGCAGACCAGCCCGCTATCCTGCCGCCAGGCCGACATCATGGTCGTTATATAGGATTTCGGCATCAGCACGTTCGAATCGGCGAGAATGACCCATTCGTGGCGGGCGGCGCGCCAGCCCTTGACGCAATTGTTCAGTTTCGGATTGGCACTGATGCGGTCGTCACCGATCAGCAATTGCGCCGGCACCGCGGGGAAGGCCGATTGGGCTTTGCGCACTTCCGCGATCACGGGATCGAATTCATCGGCGACGCAGAACAGCAGCTCGTAATCCGGCCAGTTGAGCTGGAAGGCGCGTGACAGCGTCAGCGGCGTGAAGTTTTCGACGCCGCGCAGCGGCACGACCAGCGAGACCGGCGGTTTCTTCCGCACAAGCTCGTTTTCGGCATCGCGTCTCGTCAGCCGCCAGCCGGCCAGAACGATGCCGAGAAGATTGAAGGCAAGGAGCAGAATTGCGCAAAGGGCAAAGACAGTTTCCATGCTGGCCAGTTCCACTCCCAAGCTTTCGGCGGTTATTCCGCCAATCGATTCCATGGAATTCGTCTCTGCCGATTATAACGTTTGCGTGACAGTTACATGTCATCATCCGCAGGCGGACGGGCTGCGCCGCGTGTGAAAACCTGGTGAAGACACATGGCCGCAAAAGAAAAGCCCTCCGTGGTGAAGGGCCCAATCGTCGCGATGACATGAATTCTAGTGGATGTTCAGAATATGGGCATGGTTGCTTGCAACGAGAAACGATTCCCGCGCTATTTCGATGTCGCATTTGCCGGCGATCGCATCGAGGCAGTTTTTGCAGGCTTCCTGATGTTCCGGGCCGTGTTCCTCTGGCCAGCGGTACATCAGCATGTCCAGCGCCACCAGCGGGCTGTAGATTTCCACGGCCGCCGACAGTGGCAGGTGGATCGCCACCGGCTTCATCCACAAGGCGTGGTGACACGGCTCCGTTCTGTTAATCAGCATATCATTCTCCTCCCTGTTTATCTGGTCTCGACAGCCTTTCTCACTCCCATGCGCGAAATGTTTGCCTCACGAAATGGTTCCCGATCACCTAAAATGTGATCGATCAGGGGGTTCCAATTTTCCAAGATGAATGGAAGATGAACGAATAGATGAACCGGAGATGAACAAAACCGCCCTTCAGGCGTTGTTGTGTCCATAAGAAGGAGAACGCATATGTTCAATTTGTCAGGCATTCAGGAAAGCTTCTTCGGGGACCGCATGGCGGGCGTCTGCCAGGCGATTACCTCGGCGCTGGCCTTCGAATCGGGCCTCGAAAAGTCACGTATTTCGGCAAGCGTCGAAAATGACGTGATCTATCTGGAAGGCACGGCCGATTCGGTCGAGGCGATCGACATCGCCATCAATCTCGCTTCTTCCATTTCCAATTGCCGGGTTTTGAGCCACATCGAGCCGGTCTACTGATTATTGCGTCGGCCGGGTGAAACGTCGTCCGGCCCGTTAAGACGCAATAACGCGGCAATCTTACTTTCGGTTGCCGATTTGCGCACTGCGGATCATATCGCCCGGCTTGATGCCATAGCGTTTTGCAGTGCCGCCATTCAGTTCAAGAACGAAATTCACCGGGCCGCGGGAGCTGATGATGGCTTCCGAATGCGGAACCGCGTTCTCATGAATATGGGTGATGCGCCCGTCGCGGGCGATGAACAGCATGTCGAGCGGGATGAGGGTGTTGCGCATCCACATGGCGACGTCGCGTGACATACCGAAATCGAACAGCATGCCGCTTTCGGGCGGCATCGACTTGCGGAACATCAGGCCCTGTTCGCGCTGGGCATTGTCCAGCGCCAGCTCGGCAGTGAAATCGTGGGTTTTGCCCGAGGCGGTTTCAATTGTCAGTGACTCGGACGTGAATGTCAGCCGTTCCTGAGACTGGGCGGCGCCCGCAAGCGTGAAAAAAAGAAGCGCCAGAACGGCGCTTTTCACCATCTGGGGCAGGGCGGCCATCAATGCGACATCCCGATGGAGACCGGGTTGTCGGGGTGGATTTCCGCCGCCATCAGGCCCTTGTCGCCATCGCCGAAACGCACCAGCACCACCTGGCCGGGGCGAAGCTCCGTCAGGCCGAAACGGCGCAATGTTTCCATGTGCACGAAAATATCTTCCGTTCCTTCGCCGCGCGTCAGGAAGCCGAAACCCTTGGTGCGGTTGAACCACTTGACGATGGCGCGCTCGAGCCCGCTCGAGGGCGTCACCTGCACATGGGTGCGCACCGGCGGCAGCTGCGAGGGGTGAACGGCGGTTGTTTGATCCATCGACAGGATACGGAAAGCCTGGAAACCGCGGTCGCGGCGCTGGATGAGCGCGACGATGCGCGTACCTTCAAGAATGGTCTGGTATCCGTCGCGGCGCAGGCAGGAGACGTGCAGCAGCACGTCCTGCGTGCCATTGTCCGGCACGATGAAACCGAAACCCTTGGCGACATCGAACCATTTCACGACGCCGGTAATTTCGGTCAGGTCCACGGCATCGCCCGAAAGGTCCTCGACATCGACTATCGTTTTCGATGACATCCTATCAGCCATATCCTGCCAACCCCTCGATTACGCGCCACACATCGGTCAACTGATTCCTGTGCGCCAGATTAACATCTTGGTAACGGTTCCACGCAAGCCCTAGTTTTTGATTTGCGCAGCTGCTTTTATGTCGCCGTCCTTGTCCGGGGCTTGCCGCCAGGCGTTTAACGGTCCCGGACCCGTGTAATGGAGAGGAAGAAAATGCGGTATCTGCACACAATGGTTCGCGTCAAAGACCTTGGCGAATCACTGAAATTCTATTGCGACCTGCTGGGTCTTGCGGAAATACGCCGAATCGAGAACGAAAAAGGCCGATTCACTCTGGTGTTTCTTGCCGCGCGTGACGACATTGCTGCGGCAAAGGAAAACAAGGCGCCGTGCCTGGAGCTCACCTACAACTGGGATACCGAGGATTATACCGGCGGCCGCAATTTCGGCCATCTGGCTTACGAGGTCGACAATATCTACGATTTCTGCGCCAGCCTTCAGCAGAACGGCATCGTCATCAACCGGCCGCCGCGCGACGGACACATGGCCTTCGTGCGTTCTCCGGATGGCATTTCTTTTGAAATCCTGCAGAAGGGCGAAAGCCTCGCACCAGCCGAACCATGGATATCTATGCAGAATACCGGTTCCTGGTAGGGATTTTCCGGCCAATAGCGGCGTTTTCGGGCGCTCTTGCCTTATCCCGAGGGGATGAGGCATAGTCCGCGAATCGAAACGGCCAGTCCCGTTTTGGGGGAAGCACACGATTCCGTTCCCGTGCTGCTGTTGGAAATGCAAGATACGGAGGCCACCCATGAAAACTGTCGAGGGCGCGAAACAACGCGTTTCCTGTCAGCGTCTCGTCATTGCGGTTTCGCTGCTCGGGCTTTCCGGATGCGTTTCGGCGGTGACGGATGACGAGATGGCCGCCAGTACCAAGAAGCCGGAAATTGCCGCACAGCATAAGCCGCAAACCGCAGCCGCTGCTCCCCAGACATCCGGCGCCCAGCCGGGGCACTATGTGGATCCCGCCGTGGCATCGGCCGCCGGAGCGGCCACGCCTTCCCAGCCGCAGCACGCCGGAGGTCCCGCCCAGGTTTATGGCGCTGCCGCCGATATTGGCGGATTGACGACGCAGCCGACAGCGATTTCGGCCGGGACGGCCAGCATCTATTCCACGGCATCTGCCGCCGCGCCCGCCGCTGTGGCGGGTGCACCGGGCACGGCCCCCGCCGCAGCGGGCGCTCCTTCACAGAAAATCATGCCCGCTGTCAGCAGCGTCTATTCCGCGCCGGTGCAGGCGGCGCAGCCACAGCCGGTATCCGTTCCGGTTCCGGCAGCCGCGCAGGTGCCGGCGGAACAGCACAGCGAAAATCGCCAGCCCGCAGCCGTGCCGGTGCCGCAGCCGCCATCGGCGCAGCTCGCCGCCGCTGAGCCGGCGGCCAATGCCGGAACGACGGGCGAGGGGCAGGAAAGCGAAGGCAAGGGCGTGACGCTTGCGGCGTTTTTCGCCGGCGCGGCCAAGAAGCGCCTGCCGAAGATGATTGAAAGCGGCACGGCGGGCAACACGCAGGTCGCCGCACTTCCCGGTGCCACGGACGGCTCGATGGGCATTGCGCTTTCCGGCCGCTCGATGATGTCCGATGAATTTGACGATGCCCATCTCGACGAAGAGGATGACCAGCCGACCGGCCTGATGAAGCTCGCTTCGCTTTCCGGTCTCACCCGCGTTGCCCCGAACGGGCTTTTCCTGCAGACGGACCGGGTCGAAGTCGGCTGCTTCAAGCCGGAACTGGTGCGGATGATCAAGGATGTGGAACACCACTATAACAGCCCCGCAATCGTCACCTCGGGCTATCGCCCGCCAAAGGGCATAAGGCAGGGCTCCAAGCACTATACCTGCGATGCCGCCGATATCCAGATCAAGGGCGTCTCCAAATGGGAGCTTGCCACCTATCTGCGTTCCCTGCCTGATCGCGGTGGCGTCGGCACCTATTGCCACACCGAATCGGTGCATATGGACACGGGTGAACCGAGAGACTGGAACTGGCGTTGCCGCCGCACCGCTGCGCGTAAATAATCTCCCTCAGCCTTCCCGTCGAGAATCGTGCGGTTTCGCGCGCTGTCGAGACGGGACATCCCTTCCGCATGGACGTCCGGCCTTGCTTGCTATAGGAGGCTGTCCTTCATCTTAAGCTAATGGTGCCTTGCGAATGCAGCCGATCTCCACCTTCCCGATATACATCATTTCAATTGCCCGGGCGCGGGCGCGGCTTGATAAGATGCTGGAGAGTGCCTCCGGGCTGGGCCTGGACCTGCGGCCGGTGGATGGGGTGGACGGCAAGAGCCTGTCGCCGAATGACTGGCGGGATTTCGACCGGCGCGGCTTCGAGTTGCGCAATGGCCGGTATGCCCTGCCGGGGGAATATGGCTGTTATGCCAGCCATATCAAGGCACTCGAAATCTTCCTCGCGACCGATGCGCCCGTGGCGGTGATCGTCGAAGACGACGTTGCCTTCACTCCGGATTTTGCCGGGCGGATCAAGGCGATGATTACGGTGATGCCGGACAATTCCATCGTGAAGCTGACCAACCACCGGCGCAGCGGTTTCAAGGGTCGCAAGACCACCAGTCTTGGTGATACGCTGGGGCGCTGCATCTACGGGCCACAGGGATCATCCGCCTGCTACCTCATTTCACGCAGCGCCGCGCAACGTTTTCTGAAGGCCGCAAGGGTTATGACATTGCCCTTTGACCGGGCTCTGGAATGCGGCTGGGGTTACGGCACGCAGGTTTACGTGGCCGACAGGGATTTCCTGCCATTTGGCAACCCGGATACGCTGGTCGGGACGCGGGCGGAATATAAAGACACCAAATTTGCCCGTTTGAAGCGGATCCCCGCGTATCTGTCCAACGTCTATGACAGCATCGCGCGGTATGTTTACGCCTATCGGTAACCGCGAGCGCTTCGCATCAATTGCCCGCTGTCGCGTCATCACGCCAGTAGCAGGCATTGAGACAGCTTTTTTTTGACAAGCGGTTCAGCTTGTCTCGGAAATCCTGCCAATGCGAGAATGGATTGGCGAGCCAGAGGAAGTAGCTCTCGGCCGAAGCCGCTGTCGTCATCGCAGCATCGCAAACATGGTCGACAAATATGGATGGCGATACGGTGGAGCGCGGTAGCCAGGATATGCCTATGCCGGATGGAACAGGCATATCATATCCGACGTTCTCGGACCGCAGGAAAACCTGACCCGTCGCACCCGGTGGGAGATTTTCACAGATGCGGGCAATTGCCGGCAGGGCCGTTTCGTCCCCGGCAAACAGATACTGTTTTGCCGGCTTTATTCCGAGTCCGCAGGGGCCTGTCATGCCGCAGATCGCGCCAGGACGTGCGCTGCGGGCAAAGGAGCACCCCGGTCCCGCGTCGTCATGCATGACAAAATCGACATCGATCCATCCGCTATCGGCGTCTATCGCGCGGATCGTATAATAGCGAACATGGAAAGAATTTGCGTTCAGGGCCTGGGTATCCTGTGGGCCATTACCCGGTTTTGCGAAATGAAGCCTGACATGCAAGTTCTCCAGCGTATCAAAACGATGAAGCTCGGAGCCCGTAAATCTCAGCCGCTGCATGAACGGGGTGATGCTGCGGCTCTCGACCAGGGTTAGCACGCGAAAGCTCTCATCCATCAAAATGGTCATGTGCGCCTTCCAATCAGTATGAGCAAGAACGGCCCGCCGACCACCGTGGCCAGCAGGCCTGCGGGGATCTGAAACGGGAAGATAAGATTGCGACCCAGCCAGTCGGCGATAAGCAGGATCAGCCCGCCGATCAGCGCTGCTGCCGGCAATTGCGTGCCGGCGCGCTGGAAGCCCGCAAGCCGTGCCAGATGTGGTCCCATCAAACCGGCGAAACTCAAGGGGCCGACGAGGATCGTGGCGCTTGCCGTGAGAATGGCCGACAGCGAATAGAGGCTATTGCGGCTCGCCATGATCGAGACGCCGGTGTTTCTGGCAAAGTCTTCGCCAAGCGGCAGCACTTCCAGCCAGCGGCGGATGAAGGGAACCAGGGCAAGTCCGACGGACAGCAGGAGTGCGGAGATGATGGCCTCACCGGGCGCGACGGCATAGGTGGAGCCGGAAAGCCAGGCCAGAAGCTGGCCGAGCCTCGGGTCCTGTGATGTCATCAAGACCGCCATGACGAAACCGGAGACCGAGCTCAGCGCAATGCCGATCAGCAGCAGCCGGTCGCCGGAAAAACCCGGCTTGCGTGACAGGGTCAGCATCAGCAGCAGAACCGTCAGCGAGCCCGCCGCGCCGGCGAGGATTTGCGCGGAGCGGCTGGGCGCGGCAAGCGTGAGAAGAACCGCGATGACGCCGAGCATCGCCCCGGAAGAGACGCCGAGCACTTCCGGCGATGCCATGGGATTGCCGGTGACGCGCTGCAGAATGGCGCCCGCAAGCGCCAGCATGGCCCCGCCGCTGAAGGCTGCGAGCGCCCTTGGCCAGCGCCAGCCGAGGCTATGCGTGTCGTAGAGCCCCGATAAAAACCAGCCTTCCGTGCTTTTCCCGACGAACAATGCCACACCGGCGGCAAGGCAGAGAATGGCGAGGAGGCCGAGCAGGACCGGCATGGGCCGGGCAAGACGCGCCGCCACCGGCTGGGCACCCGGCTGCGGTGGGGCCGGCATCTTCAGCCGCCGGATCAGCGCAAACATCAGCGGCGCGCCAAGAAGCGCGGTGACGGCTGCGGTCGGGAACAGGCGATAGGTAACGGGGAAAAACAGGACGATCTGGTCGGTCAAGGTCAGCAGCAATGCGCCAAGGGCGGCTGAATGGAGAAGCTGCGCCGCCATTCGTCTTGCGCCGCAGGCACGCGCAAGTGCCGGTGCGGCAAGGCCGATGAAGCTGATGATGCCGACGGAGGCGGTGACCACCGCAGTCAAGGCCGCTGCCACAACGAGTGTCATCAACCGGTAGGCCGCAAGCGACAGGCCGAGACTTCTGGCATTGGCGTCTTCGAGCGTCATGATCGTCAGCGGGCGAAGAAGCAGGGCTACGGCAAGGACGAGTACGGCAAGGCGAGGCGCGAGAAAGGTAACCGCGCTCCAGTCCTGCTGATCGAGATAGCCCGCGCCCCACAAAAAGATGCTGACGAGAAAATCATGGTTGAACAGCACCAGAACCGCACTCGCGGCACCGCAATAGAGGCTGACGATCATGCCCGCCAGCGTGACCGTGACAGGCGACAGGCCTTTGCGCCAGGAGAGTGCAAGGATCGCCAGAAGCGACAGCGCCGCGCCCGCAAAGGCGACCCATTCCTGTGCGCCGGCCCATTGCGGGAACCAGAGTGTTGTAATGGCAAGCAGCAGATAGGAGCCGGCCGAAATGCCGAGTGTCGCCGGCTCGGCCAGCGGATTGTGCAGGATGTTTTGCAGGATAGTCCCGACGAGGCCGAGCGTCGCGCCGGTCATCAGCGCTACGACGATCCTCGGCAGCAGGGTATTATGAAGCAGCACCTGAGCCGTCACGTCCGGATCGGGAAGGAACAGGGCTGCAAGCGGCATTCCATCCGGCATGCGCAGATAAAGGTTGAGGCCGGTGAGGCCGGCGCAGACGATGGCGAGCGAAGCGATCACGATCGCGGATAGATTTACTCTCCTGCTCATGGCGATGCCTTACCGGCAAGGGCTGTGGAAACGAGACGGGCGAAGCGTTTTGCCGGTGGCAACCCGCCGTAAAACAGTACGTCCTTAATGCGCACCAACCGGTTTTCACGAATGAAGGGCAGGCTTTTGATGACCGGTGCTGCGAGAAGCATGTCCAATTTCTCGCTGCTGGTATCGCCGATGCATAAAAGCCGCGCCTGCGGATGGCGGGAAAGCTGGTCGGCCGTTACCGTTGTATGACCATATTGAGAGGTGTAGCCGTCCCAGGCGTTTTTTATGCCGAGTTGGTCTAGGACATTCTGGAACAGGCTGTTCTTGCCGAAAACCAGCAGCCGCCTGCCGTCTATCACCGTTGCCAGCAACAGGGGGCGTCCATCATAGGCGGCGAGCCGTGCGCGTGCCCGCTGCATTTCGGCGTCGAAACTTTCCTGAAACGCGTCAAACCGGCCGGGATCACCGATCCGCGCGGCAAGCGCCACAAGAGCGTTTCCGCCGCTGGTAAGATGGTTTTCGCCCGCCACGACGCCGGCATCGAAACGATGGGTCGGAGCGATGGCGGCAAGCTGTCCGGCGGCCATGGCGAAATCATCGCTATACACGATCAGGCACGGCCGAAGCCGGTCGATAAGTTCGAGATTGGGTT
>JAGIAH010000001.1 GCA_017744915.1 Agrobacterium tumefaciens | reverse complement strand
GACTTATAAGAGAACCGCACCGAACAAGTCAACAGCCCAAATTCGAAAAACTTACAAAAACATACAAACGACTGTAATTAAAAGGTAATTTGAGATTTATCGTATAAATTAACGGCTTTTAACGATTTCAGGCTCGCGGGCCGCAAGCTTGATGGGGCTTCCCCTATATAGGGTTTGCGTTTGGCCCTAACAGGCCAGCGGCCCCATGCAGAAATCAATCGGAAGATGGGCTGAAACGGGCGACCAACGCATGCGCATTGCCAGGATAGGTAAAACGCACATAGGTGACGGCGCCTGAATTGCTCCAGGTGCGACGCTCCACGACAAGACAGGCCTGCCTGTCCGAAATAGCGAGCAGGCGCGCGATCTCCTTGGATGGCGTTTCGGCGCTGATCCGGTGTTCGGCGGTACTCCATGGCACATGGCCAAGCAGCCAGGGGCCGGGTGCGATTTCGCTGAAGTCGGTTTCAGCCGCTTCCGGCACGGCGGCCAGATTGATGAGGCGCTGTTCGACACAAAATTCGCGCGCGCCCGCGAAATGGATGCAGATGATTTCGAGCAGGTCTGTGCCGGCGGAAACGTCGAGCCTTTCACGATCCCCGCTTTTGGCGCTGCGTCTCGTGCCTTCCAGGACTTTGAAACCATAGTCGAGACCGAGCGATTCAACCTCGGCCCCGATGTCATGAATCTGAAGAACGGCGGACTGGATCTGCGGCTGGCGAACGAAACTGCCGGACTTCTTGCGGCGTTCGATCAAACCGGCCTTGGCGAGCTGGCCCATGACCTTGTTCACGGTCATGCGCGAACAATGATATTGATCGGCAAGGTCCACCTCGAAAGGCAGCCGATGACCCGGCGGCCATTCTCCCGAAACGATCCGGCCCTCGATGTCGCTGAGGATTCGCTGGTGCAGGGTCTGCCCGGCCGATGCTTTCGTCACGTCCGAAATGCCTTTCCCCACCGGCTTTTTTCCGTTGCTGCCGAGGCCATATCAGCTATCGAGGAGTTCGGCCATGACCTTGTTAAAGCGACCGGATATTTCACGGCGACGGATATGCTGGCCGGCCTGCACCAGTTTTTTGCCGCGCACCCAGACGGAATCGACCGCGATGCCGCCGGCAAATATCCACTGATCGAGAATCTGGGAAGTTGGAAGATAGGAGACGGCGGACACATCGAGAGCGACAAAATCGGCGCTTTTTCCCTTTTCCACGCCATTTGGCGATGCCAAAGCCCTGTCACCGCCTTCGAGCGCCTGCAGGAAGAGTTTTTCACCCGTGGAACAACCGGCATCGGCGATGACGTTACGCGCCCGAAGCGAGAGGCGCTGCGAATATTCAAGCGTCCGCAACTCTTCCGGTACGGAAATCAGGATATTGGAGTCGGATCCGACACCGTAATGGCCGCCTTCGGCGAGAAAGACCGGGGCCGGGAAGATACCGTCACCGAGATTGGCCTCGGTGATCGGGCAGAGACCGGCTATGGAACCCCTTTGCGCCATACGTTTCGTTTCGGTTTCCGTCATATGCGTCGCGTGAATAAGGCACCAGCGGCCATCGACTGACGCATTGTCCAGCAGCCATTCCACCGGCCGGGCGCCGGAAAAGGCGAGCGAATCGTCCACTTCCTTCGTCTGTTCCGCCACATGAATATGGATCGGCCCACCCTTTGCCAGCGGTTCGATGGCCGCCAGCTCGTCGCCGGTCACGGCGCGCAGGCTGTGCGGCGCGATGCCAAGCATGGCGCCCGGCAGGCTGTCCACCACGGCTTGGGCGCCCTGTATCAGCTTTCCGTAACTGTCGAGTGAATGGATAAAGCGTTTCTGCCCGTCGATCGGCGCCTGACCGCCAAAACCGGAATGGGCGTAAAAGACCGGCAGCAATGTGAGACCGATGCCCGTCTGCGAAGCGGCCGCGCCGATACGCTCGGCCATTTCTGCGATATTGCCGTAGTGCGAACCGTCCCTGTCATTATGCAGGTAGTGGAATTCGCCGACCCGGCCGAAACCCGCCTCGAGCATTTCCATATAAAGCTGGGCGGCGACCGCCTCGACATGGTCCGGTGTCATGGAGAGCGCGAATTTATACATGACCGTGCGCCAGCTCCAGAAACTGTCGTCACCGGGGCCGCGAATTTCGGCAAGCCCGGCCATGGCGCGCTGAAAGGCGTGACTGTGGAGATTGGGCATGGCCGGAACGATGACGGCGTGGCGCTCATCCTGGGGCTGCGGAGAAACGCCGGTTTCGACGGATGAAATAACGCCGTCCTCGCAGATGATGCGAACATCTTTCGCCCATCCACCAGCCAGAAGCGCCGCGCCCGCGTGAATTGCCGTCATGCCACCCTCTCCTTTGGTTCTTTCCGGCAAGGCCATTTCAAACCCGAAATTGCAGCTTGCCAAGCCGATTATTATGTATATACATTTAACTCACAAAGGAAAGGCGAAAAGCAAATGCCAGGGAACAATTCTACGAAGGGAACGGCGATGGGGAACGCCACGGCTTTGTGGCGCAACGCCCGGCTGGCGACTTTCAATCCTGCCATTGCCGGCATCGGCGCTGTCGAAAATGCCGTTATTGCCGTGCGTAACGGCCGCATTGCCTTTGCCGGCCCGGAAAGCGATCTGCCCGCCGAGCTCTCGACAGCCGATGAGACGACCGATTGCGGCGGCCGCTGGATCACACCCGCCCTGATCGACTGCCACACCCATCTTGTCTTTGGCGGCAATCGCGCCATGGAATTCGAGATGCGGCTGAATGGCGCCACCTATGAAGAGATCGCCAAAGCGGGCGGCGGCATCGTTTCTTCGGTGCGCGACACGCGCGCGCTTTCGGAAGAGGCATTGGTCGCGCAGGCGCTGCCGCGTCTCGACACGCTTCTTTCCGAAGGCGTTTCCACCATTGAAATCAAATCCGGTTACGGTCTCGACATCAAAACCGAGCTGAAAATGCTGCGTGTCGCCCGCAGGCTTGAGACGCTGCGCCCGGTGCGCATCGTCACCAGCTACCTCGCCGCACACGCGACACCCGCAGACTATAAGGGCCGTAACGCCGATTACATTACTGAAGTCGTTCTGCCCGGGCTGGAAGAGGCCCATGCGGAAGGACTGGCGGATGCGGTGGATGGTTTTTGCGAAGGCATCGCCTTTTCCGTCGCGGAAATCGACCGGGTTTTCGCGGCAGCTAAGCAGCGGGGGCTCCCCGTCAAACTGCATGCCGAGCAGCTTTCCAATCTCGGCGGTGCCGAGCTTGCGGCATCCTACAACGCACTTTCGGCCGATCATCTGGAATATCTCGACGAGGCCGGTGCGAAGGCGCTGGCAAAAGCGGGAACGGTGGCCGTGCTTCTGCCCGGTGCCTTCTATGCGCTCAGGGAAAAGCAGCTGCCACCGATGCAGGCGCTGCGTGATGCCGGAGCCGAGATTGCGCTCGCAACGGATTGCAACCCCGGCACCTCGCCGCTCACCTCGTTGCTGCTGACCATGAATATGGGCGCCACGCTTTTCCGCATGACCGTGGAAGAGTGCCTGACGGCGACGACGCGCAATTCGGCAAAGGCGCTCGGTCTGCTTGCGGAAACCGGCACACTGGAGGCCGGAAAATCCGCCGATTTTGCCATCTGGGATATCGAGCGCCCGGCCGAGCTCGTCTATCGCATCGGTTTTAACCCGCTCCATGCCCGTATTTTCAAGGGACAGAAGGTTTCCCCATGACCATGAAAACCATCACGCTTCATCCAGGCGCCGTGACGCTTGCCGATCTTGCCGCGATCTACTGGGAAAACGGTTCGGCAAAGCTCGACCACTCCTTCGATGCCGGCATTAAAAAAGCGGCTGCCCGCATCGCCGAAATCGCCGCCGGCAATGCGCCGGTCTATGGCATCAATACCGGTTTCGGAAAGCTTGCTTCCATCAAGATCGACGCCGCCGATGTGGCGACGCTGCAGCGCAATCTCATCCTGTCGCATTGCTGCGGGGTCGGCGCACCGCTTCCTGAAAATATCGTGCGGCTGATCATGGCGCTGAAGCTGGTTTCGCTCGGCCGCGGCGCGTCCGGTGTAAGGCTGGAACTGGTTCGGCTGATCGAAGGCATGCTGGAAAAGGGCGTCATCCCCGTCATTCCCGAAAAGGGTTCGGTCGGCGCATCCGGCGACCTCGCGCCGCTTGCCCATATGGCCGCCGTTATGATGGGCGAAGGCGAGGCCTTTTATGAGGGCGTGCTTCTTTCAGCCGGCGAGGCACTCGCTAAAGCCGGGCTGACCCCGGTGGTTCTTGCGGCAAAAGAAGGGCTGGCGCTGATCAACGGCACACAGACTTCTACGGCGCTGGCGCTGGCCGGTCTTTTCCGCGCCCATCGCGCCGCACAGGCAGCTTTGATTACCGGCGCGCTTTCCACCGATGCCGCCATGGGCTCATCCGCGCCTTTCCATCCCGATATTCACAGCCTGCGTGGTCACAAAGGCCAGATCGACGCCGGTGCAGCTTTGCGCCGGCTGCTCGAAGGTTCGGAAATCCGCGTCAGCCATATCGAAGGCGACGAGCGGGTGCAGGATCCCTATTGCATTCGCTGCCAGCCGCAGGTCGACGGCGCCTGCCTCGATCTTCTGCGGCAGGTGGCCCGCACACTGGAAATCGAAGCGAATGCGGTGACCGACAATCCGCTGGTACTATCGGACAATTCGGTCGTTTCCGGCGGCAACTTCCACGCCGAACCAGTGGCCTTTGCCGCGGACCAGACGGCGCTTGCCATTTGCGAAATCGGTGCGATCGCCCAACGCCGCGTGGCGCTGCTGGTCGATCCGGCGCTTTCTTATGGTCTGCCCGCCTTTCTTTCCAAGAAGCCCGGACTGAATTCCGGCCTGATGATCGCCGAAGTCACCTCCGCTGCGCTGATGAGCGAGAACAAGCAGATGGCGCATCCGGCCTCGGTCGATTCGACACCGACTTCGGCCAATCAGGAAGACCATGTCTCCATGGCCTGCCATGGTGCGCGGCGCCTGTTGCCGATGACCGACAATCTCTTTGCCATTCTAGGCATCGAGGTGCTTTCCGCCGTTCAGGGTGTGGAACTGCGCGGGCCGCTCAAAACCAGCCCCGAGCTGCAAAAGGCGATTGACGTGTTGCGTGCGGCGATCCCTTCGCTGGAAGAAGACCGCTATATGGCGCCGGATTTGAAAGCGGCGGCAGAGCTGATCGCCTCCGGCGCGCTGGTCTCAACCATTTCGGGCGGCATTCTGCCGAAGCTGGAGGTTTGAGGTGATGGACGTCTTATCCTCCTCCAACACCGTTTGTGCACTGGGGTTACCCCCGACAGAAAGGGCTGATCGATGACCACCCCTTTCTCTCTTCACCAGGGCACCTCACCCATCATCCTCGGCCTGCCTCACACCGGTACGGATGTGCCGGTGGAGATTTGGGATCGTCTGAATGACAACGGCAAAATTCTCGCCGATACGGATTGGCATATCCACGAGCTTTATGCCGGGCTTCTCGACAACGCGACGACCGTGCGGGCCACCTTCCACCGCTACGTGATCGATGCCAACCGCGATCCGGCTGGCGTGAGCCTTTATCCGGGCCAGAACACGACCGGCCTTATCCCGGAAACGGATTTCGACGGAAAGACCATCTGGAAAGAGGGAGCGGAACCGAACGAAGCCGACATCGCCTATCGCCTTGAAAACTTCCACGCGCCCTATCATGCAGCGCTTGCGGCGGAAATCGAACGGGTGAAATCCATTCATGGCATCGCCATTCTTTATGATTGCCACTCGATCCGCTCGCATATCCCCTTCCTGTTCGAGGGAAAGCTGCCAGATTTCAGCATCGGCACGGATATGGGCAAGACCTGCGATCCGGAGATCGAGAAAATCGCCGTTGAGGTGACCGCCGCGGCACAGGGCTATGACAGCATTCTGAACGGCCGCTTCAAAGGCGGCTGGACGACGCGCCATTACGGAAAACCGGAGACCGGCATGCATGCCATTCAGATGGAGCTGGCGCAATCCACCCATCTTCAAAACGAGCACCCGCCTTTTGCCTATGACACGGGCAAAGCCGAACAGCTTCGCACCCATCTCAAGACCATTCTCACGCGCATGGAAAAATTTGCGCTCGACACGAAATGATAAGGGGAAAGCACATGAACAATCCACGCCACAATATTCGCGACGTCCGCGCACCGCAGGGCACTGAACTCAATGCCAAAAGCTGGATGACGGAAGCGCCGCTGCGCATGCTGATGAACAATCTCGATCCTGACGTCGCCGAGCGCCCGCATGAGCTGGTGGTTTATGGCGGCATCGGCCGCGCCGCCCGCACCTGGGACGATTTCGACCGTATCGTCGCGACGCTGAAGGACCTGAACGAGGACGAAACCCTCATCGTACAGTCCGGCAAGCCGGTCGGCGTGTTCCGCACCCACAAGGATGCACCACGCGTGCTGATCGCCAACTCCAATCTGGTGCCGCATTGGGCGAACTGGGATCATTTCAACGAGCTGGATAAGAAGGGCCTTGCGATGTACGGCCAGATGACGGCCGGTTCGTGGATTTACATCGGCACGCAGGGCATTGTGCAGGGCACCTATGAAACCTTCGTCGAGGCCGGCCGCCAGCATTATGACGGCAACCTGAAGGGCAAATGGATCCTGACCGGCGGCCTTGGCGGCATGGGCGGTGCGCAGCCGCTGGCCGCCGTCATGGCTGGCGCCTGCTGCCTTGCCGTCGAATGTGATGAAACGCGCGTCGATTTCCGCTTGCGCACCCGTTATGTCGATGCGAAGGCGCATACGCTGGATGAGGCGCTGGCGCTGATCGACCAGTGGACCAAGGCAGGCGAGGCGAAATCCGTCGGCCTGATCGGCAATGCCGCGGAAATCTTCCCGGAACTCGTCCGTCGCGGCGTCCGCCCCGATATCGTCACTGACCAGACCTCGGCGCATGATCCCGTGCATGGTTACCTTCCGGCCGGTTGGACGGTCGCCGAATGGCGCGCCAAGCAGGAAAGCGACCCGAAGGCCGTTGCCGCTGCCGCCCGCGCCTCAATGAAGGTGCATGTTCAGGCCATGGTCGATTTCTGGAATGCCGGCGTTCCGACGCTCGATTACGGCAACAATATCCGCCAGGTCGCCAAGGATGAAGGGCTGGAAAACGCCTTCGCATTC
This sequence comes from Agrobacterium tumefaciens, assembly GCA_017744915.1. Taxonomy (GTDB): domain Bacteria; phylum Pseudomonadota; class Alphaproteobacteria; order Rhizobiales; family Rhizobiaceae; genus Agrobacterium; species Agrobacterium tumefaciens_I. The sequence continues at coordinate 786,358 of JAGIAH010000001.1, read as the reverse complement.
CCGGGCTTCGTGCCGGCCTATATCCGCCCACTCTTTTGCCGCGGCATCGGCCCGTTCCGCTGGGCTGCCCTTTCCGGTGATCCGGAAGACATCTACAAGACCGACGCCAAGGTGAAGGAACTGCTGCCCGACAACAAACACCTGCACAACTGGCTGGATATGGCGCGCGAGCGCATCGCTTTCCAGGGCCTGCCGGCGCGCATCTGCTGGGTTGGGCTTGGTGACCGCCATCGCCTCGGGCTTGCCTTCAACGAAATGGTCAAGAACGGTGAATTGAAGGCGCCGATCGTTATCGGCCGCGACCATCTCGACTCGGGCTCCGTCGCCTCGCCCAACCGCGAGACCGAAGCCATGAAGGACGGCTCGGATGCCGTTTCCGACTGGCCGCTTCTCAATGCGCTGCTCAACACCGCATCCGGTGCGACCTGGGTTTCGTTGCATCACGGCGGCGGCGTCGGCATGGGTTTCTCGCAGCATTCCGGCATGGTCATCTGCGCCGATGGCACGGATGATGCCGCTCGCCGCCTGGAACGGGTGCTGTGGAATGATCCGGCAACCGGCGTCATGCGCCATGCCGATGCCGGTTACGACATCGCCGTGGAATGCGCCAGGGAGCAGGGCCTGCGCCTGCCCGGCATTCTCGGCAATTGATCCGCCCACGGCCGGAAATGGAACACCATTTCCGGCCGGTCCTTCTTAGAGATGGAAACCATGACCCTGCTGCGCGCAAGCGACTACAAGCGAATGCCCTGGAAAAATGGCGGCGGCGAAACAGTGGAAATCGCCATTTTTCCGCCCGGCTCTTCCGTGGAGGACTTCGACTGGCGCATCAGCATGGCGACGGTTGCGAATGATGGGCCGTTTTCGATCTTTTCAGGCATTGACCGTACCCTGTCCGTTCTTCAGGGAAACGGCATGGCGCTTTCGATCGCGGCTGGCGATCCGCTGCTGCTGACAGTGGAAAGCTCGCCCCTGCCCTTTCCGGCCGATGTTCCCGTGAACGCGACCTTACCGGATGGCCCGATTACCGATCTGAACGTCATGACCCGGCGCGCAACCTTTCGTCATGTGGTGGAAAGGCATTCCGGACCATTTTCAGGCGAAGCAGCCGGAAACATCACACTTGTTCTCGCGCTGGAACCTCTGACGGTCTCCACCGGCGACAGTAAGAGCCGTCTGGAGAAGCTCGATGGCCTGCTGATGGAAGCTGGTTTGCCGTTCTCCATCGAAGCGGATCAGAGCGAAGACGCGTTTTTTCTGATCACGCTCGAGCATATCTGAAGTCTTTCCAGAACATGTGTCGCGGTTCCGCTTAGACAAGGCGCAAACTGCTGACGCCTCAATCCAGACCTAGCGGATCGGCCACGCGCGGCCAGAGTTCAAGGCTCGCCTTGCGATAGGGCGTTTTTGCCGGATCGGTCGGATAGGACGTCGGAGCCGCTATATAAACGATTTCGGAGGCGATCGGCGCAAAGCCGGCGTGAAAATGGTTGGTCGATTTGACCAGCAGCACGTCCTTTTTCGCAAAATCGATGCCGAGATTGGAAAAGATATCCGGCTCATAAGTCTGCGTTCGGCTGGTGATGAGGATGATATCGATCTCCGTGCCGAGCGGCCGGACGACAGCGGCGCGGCCGAGCGTTACGCGGCTATTGCGGAAACTCTGCCAGCCAGCCTCGGCCGTGCGCATCACCTTTATGCGGAAATCGAGCGGTTCCCCGCCCTCGGGGCTGGATTTGCCGCCTATGCGCAGATCGATCTCGGCCCCCTCGCCTGCGGCGTGACAGAAAGACACCGCAATCGGATCCCAGATCGTCGCGACGGCAAAATTGTCCATGCCGCGCTCCACCATGCGCCGCAGAATATGAGTGGCGTCGCCGGCAACACCGCCGCCGGGATTATCCCATATGTCCGATACGACGACCGGCTTCTCCGGGTTGTTGCTGCGAAGGTTGAGAACGAGGTCGAGGCCCGATTCCGTATCCAGCATCGGCATCGCGGTCAGCTTGCGCATGGCATAAAGCTCGTGGCCGAGTTTTTCGGCCAGCGCATCACCCTTTGCCTTGTCATTGTCGGTGACGACAACGATCCGGGTTCCCATATCCGGCACGTCGCCGGCCATGAAGCCGTGAATAACGGAAATCGACAGGACACCGTCCTTGCCCTCCATCGCCTTCAATCGGTCGACATAGGAACGCATCGGTTCGCGGCTGGTCGGGTAGATGGTGATCATGCGGCAATCGAAAGTGGAGATGACCGGACTGATCTCCCCCCGAAGCGTACGCAGCGCCATTTCCACGACATGCTCGCCGCGTTCCTCAAAATCCGTATGCGGAAATTCCAGAAATGTTGCCATGATATCGAGATTTTTGACCCGAAGCGCCGTCAGATGGCTGTGCGGATCAAACTCCGCCGCGACCAGCACATCCGGTCCGACCAGAGCCCGGACACGGGACAGGAAATCCCCTTCAGGGTCGTCATAACCCTGTGCCACCATGGCGCCATGCAAGCCAAACACCACGGCATCGACCGGCAGGGCCGCAGCAAGCTCGGCAAGAATGGTATCCCGCAACGTTTCATAGGTCTGGCGCTGGATGAGACCCGCCGGTTCCGCCCAGCAGGAGGTACCTTCGATCACCGTAAACCCTTCCGCCTTGCCGCGACGGCGCAAAATCGGCACGGGTGACGAGCAAAGCGTCGGCGTTTCCGGATGCTCCCCCGGTCCGGCATAAAAAGCCGCGCGAAATGCATCCATATCCGTCGGGACGGGTGAAAACGTATTGGTTTCCGTGGCGAGCGACGCCGTGAAGATGCGCATGTCTTTCGATTCTCGTTGCCGGTATCTGCATTCCCGCAGCTTCCGATTCAAAATTTACTTAGCCGGGTAATTTTACCAGACCGTTCCCCGCGCCGCGACCTGTTCTACCCGTGTTACAACGCCGTTTCGATGGAACACCATCCGGTCGAAAAGATTGCTGACGACGCAGGTGTGGTTCGGCACGACCTGGAGCACATCACCGATTTCAGGCCGACCCCCAGTGCAGCCGGATAGATCGACAACCGCATGCTCTTCAGAAAGCGAGATGATTCTTGCGCCCTCATAACCCTCGATCAGCCCATAGTCGCTGAAACCCAGAAGATCTGAGGTCAGGGCCTTGGAACCGCAATCCAGTACCGCCCGATCGGCTGTTGGCCTTGATACGACCGTGGCCAGCACATGCATGGCGAGATCGCCAGCGCTACAATGCCCGGCGCGCAGCATCGAACGGTCATTATAGACATAGGTGCCGGCCCGATGTTCGGTGGCGGAAGGAACGAGATGGGCCGAATAAAAATCCGGCGAGCCGCCGCTGGATCGAACCGGGCAATCAATTCCCCTTGCCGCAAGCAACGCCATGGTCTCACGAATGAAGTTTTCCACCGTCCCGGCGCCGCCCGGTGCCGGATAGGTCAAAATGCCCTTGAATGTCAGGCCCGGTGCCGCGACGATCTGTTCCGCAAGCGCCAGTGCCGCTTCCGGCGTCTGCACACCACAGCGCTTGCCGCCCGTATCGCATTCGACGAGCACGGCCAGCGGTCTTTCCGCATCGAATGTATCGGCAAGGCCGGCAATCGTCACGGCACTGTCTGCCACGACACTCAGCCTGCCGATGCGTGTATTCAGCGCCTTCAACCGCGAAAGCTTTGCCGCACCGAGAATATTATAGGTGATCAGGATATCGTCAAACCCGGCATCCGCGAAAACCTCTGCCTCACTGACCTTCTGGCAATTGATGCCGATCGCGCCCGCCTGAAGCTGCTGTTTGGCAATGGCGGGTATCTTGTGTGTCTTGATATGCGGCCGGAACGCCTTGCCATGCGCATCCAGATAGGATTGCGCCCTGAGGATATTGGCGGCGAGCCTGTCCTCATCAATGACGGGCATGGGCGTCGAAATCGCATTGAGGGCTGTGCCCGCATCAGGCCAGGGATAGCTCATGATCTACTCGCAAAATTGCAAAATCGGAGGCTTAAGCCAGCGGCTTATAGGCGATAACGTCCATTTCCACCTTGGCATCCACCATCAGCGGCGATTGCACGGTCGAGCGCGCCGGCGGATGATCGATGAAATGTTTCTGGAAAACGGCGTTAAAGCTTGAGAAATCCCGCGCATCATCCAGCCAGACATTGACCTTGACCACATCGGCAAGCGTACAATCGGCAAGCGCCAGAACATCCCTGATATTGGCGACGACCTGCTCCGTCTGCGCGACGATGCCGCCAGTCACGACCTCACCGTCGACGGTCGGCACCTGACCGGACACGTAAACGAAATCGCCAGCCCGCACGGCCTTGGCAAAGGGCCGACGCTGTCCGCCCGCCTGATTATCGGCCGTCTCGTATCTTACCAGTTTCTGTTTTTCCACGCGCCCTCGCAAATTATTTTCATAATCTCAGAATATTTCAGCTTTTGTAGCCGATTTTATGGCGCATTTCCATAAGTCATGTAAATTATTTAGCGTACCGCAATCGTGCGGGCATGTCGCACCGCTGGGGCCCATTCTCATTTGCAAGCATGAAATACGCGGTTCGCTTACGGAAGCGGGCTCTATCTCAAAGGAATACCGCCCTTCTACAGCGCGCGCCAACCTGCGCAATACCTTCACGCACGGTTCTCCAGCTCGTGACCGGCATGTCGCAAGCTTCCACACACAAGCGCGAAAAGTTTGCCGCGGCTAACATGGCGCGAGATCTTTACCGCCCGCCGCGACAAGAGACTATATGTTTCAGCTGGCCCTTTCAGCCCATCAGCCCCGCGCGGAAACCCGATCGATTGTTGAAACGACCTTGTCGGTGACGATCTGCGCAATCTTCTGCGCCTGCACGCGAATATCCGGAACAGCGGTTATTTCCCAGAACCGGCCCGCCGTCAGCGCACCGGCGGCGAACAGACCAAGCCAACGTTTCCCGTCTGTCCGCAACAAACGGGACTCATCATCCACCTCGACCCCCAGCCCGAAGGGATCGAGCACAAGAACCCCGTCGTCCCGCATGGTTTCAAGAAGGCGCGAGTGGCCGATACCGGCCCGCTCCATGCCCGTGCAGTTGATGACCCAATCCACCTGCAGCTCCTTCAGCACCTGCGTGTGCCTGCGGCGATAGCCCACCGAAATCCCCTCCTCCTGTTCCTCAATCGCGCGAAGGTAACCCGCATGGATCTCCAGAACGCCATCCGAGAGCAATTTCGCGAAAGCATCGGAAACTTCAGGCGCGATGCGGTGCCGGTGAATGTTCCACCATGGCAGGGCATGCCGAAGGAAACGGCTGCGTTGCGCCGGTGTAAGGCTCTGCCAGAGCGTTTGCGTTCTTGGCCGCAAACCATCCATCACAGCGCGCCACGGCGTTCCCTCTCTCACCTGCCTGCGCAGGGTCTGCAATATCCGGCTGATTTCCAGCGCACCCTGGGGCAAGTTCGGCTCCGCGGGAGGCGATGGCGGACTGACATGTGGGTGCGGTACTAATCCACGACGGGACAGGACATGGATCGGCCCCTGATGCCCCTTCCCCCGTAGCGTCAAAACCTGATCGATCATCGTCAGGCCTGAACCGAGAATACAGATGCGATCACCCGCTTTCACCTTGGACAGCCATCCCGGCTGCCAGCAATGGCTGACGATACGATGTGGCTCACCTTCGTCCTTCGCAACGGTTTGCACCGGCAAACTGGCCGAGCCGACGCCGAGACATAAAATCACATTCTTCGCATGTAGCTGCTCGTCATTTTCCAGAACAAAAGAAAAGCCACCGACACCGTCCGGCCGACAGGCGGAAGCCTTGGCCCGGATGAAATCCACCCTTGCGCGCTGCTCCCTGCTTCTCAGCAGGTTTGCCAGTCTGTCTCGAAGATAGAGGCCATAGTCCCCGCGCGAAGCGAAGGCCAGCGGGTCTCTCGTGATACCGTTCTCTATCAGCCAGTCGACAAAGTCTTGGGGCCGATCGGGAAAGACGCTCATTCTTCCCGCTGGCACATTCAGCCGGTGATAGGGCAACTCCGTACGATAAGCAGTGCCGCGACCGAAATCCGATTCATCACCAACGATGGCAATCGACGCCTCCGCCGGCAATGAAGATAAAAGATGAGCGGCCGTACAGATGGCCGAGAAACCCGACCCGACAAGAGCGACATCATAGGACATTCATTCCTCCAACCTGCGACAGTTTAGACAAGCGAGCGGCGGGCGCCCAACTGAACAATACCCTAGTCAACAAGTAGAGATTAAACGCCCGCCAATGTCTACCCCACACTTTCCGCCATTATGATTCATTGTATGGGGCACAGATCGAGCCAAAAGTTAGCCGCGGCAAACTTCAGCGGCAGGTGCTAGCCACTCGGAAACAATCCAGCCGCCACTCCATTATTGACGTCGAGAAAGAGAAGTTAGCCGCGGCTAACCGTCAAACCGTCACAAAACCAAATGTGATTCTTCCACAATGCCTTAGCGGCACTTTCGCACCTGAGAAAAAAGCCTATTGCGCCAAAAAGAGAATCGGCGCTTATATCTCAGTTGCGGAAAAAACCGCCTTTTTCGAAAAAAACCGCTACTGCAATTTCGAGCGAAAGAAGACCGATGACACAGAGTGCCGATTTAAGACGTGCCGCAGGAGCACCGGACCTGACCAGTCTTATACAACAGCATTCGGCTGCGTTGTCAGCCCAATTGCAGGCTCATAATGCAAATACATTTTCACCGCATACCGAAAAGAGCATGCGCCATTTTTCGCCGGCCGAAACCGCACGGTTGATCGGCATTGGCGAGGCCTATCTGCGCCAGATCGCTGCCGAGCGTCCCGAGCTTGACGCCGCGCAGGCTTCCGGCCGCCGTTCCTATTCGGTTGAGGATATGGACGAGATCAGAAAACTGCTTGATCAGGGTGCACGCGGCACCCGCCGTTATCTGCCGCATCGCCGGGACGGCGAAGAGTTGCAGGTCATCGCGGTCATGAATTTCAAGGGCGGTTCGGGGAAAACCACGACCTCGGCGCATCTGGCACAATATCTGGCACTGCGCGGTTATCGCGTGCTTGCCATCGATCTCGATCCGCAGGCCAGTCTCTCCGCCCTCTTCGGCCATCAGCCGGAGATCGATGTCGGCCCGAACGAAACACTTTACGGCGCGATCCGCTACGACGATGAGCGTCGCCCGATCGCCGAGATCGTTCGCGGTACCTATATTCCCAATCTCCATATCGTTCCCGGCAACCTGGAACTGATGGAGTTCGAACATGATACGCCCCGCGCGCTGATGCGCCGCGCTCCCGGTGATACGCTGTTTTTCGCCCGCATCGGCCAGGCCATCGCCCAGGCGCAGAACTTCTACGATGTCGTAGTCATCGATTGCCCGCCGCAGCTCGGTTATCTGACGCTTTCAGCGCTGACGGCCGCCACATCGGTTCTCGTCACCGTTCACCCGCAGATGCTGGACGTCATGTCCATGAACCAATTTCTTGCCATGACCGGCGATCTTCTCGCGGAAATCGGCAGGGCCGGTGCGCGTTCGGATTATAACTGGATGCGTTACCTGATCACCCGCTTTGAGCCGAGCGACGGCCCACAGAACCAGATGGTCGCTTTCCTCCGCTCTATCTTCGGGGAAAACGTCCTCATCCACCCCATGCTGAAAAGCACGGCGGTTTCGGATGCGGGACTGACCAACCAGACACTTTTCGAAGTCGAAAGAACCCAGTTCACCCGGTCTACCTATGACCGCGCGCTGGAAGCCATGAACAATGTAAACGCTGAAATCGAAGGACTGATTAAAAAAGCGTGGGGTAGGGCAGCATGAGCAGAAAACAGATCTTCGCCAATCTTGGCACCCCGGCCGCAGATAGCAATGACACCGCAGCCGAGCGGTCGCGTCCGCGCATCAGGCCCATTCTCGGCTCTCCTGAGCTCGTGACGGATGTTCTGAATTCACCGGTCGGCATGATCGGCCAGTCGCTCAACGAAGTCTCCGAACGCGCCAAGCGGGCGGAAGAGATCGAAAAGCAGCTTGCGGAAGGCCTGACGATCGTTTCGCTCAGCCCTGCGGATATCGATCCATCCTTCATACCGGATCGCATGCCAGCTTCTGAAGAGGCCGATGCCGGTCTGGTGGAAGCCATTCGCGAGCAGGGTCAGCAGGTTCCCATTCTGGTTCGCCCGCATCCCGATTTCCCCGGCCGTTATCAGGTCGCCTTCGGCCATCGCCGTCTGCGTGCGGTTTCGAGCCTCGGTATTCCGGTCAAGGCCGTCGTTCGCGATCTGAGTGACGAACAGCTGGTCGTCGCCCAGGGCCAGGAAAACAACGAGCGCCGCGATCTCACCTATATCGAAAAGGCGCGCTTCGCCCAGAAACTGCAGATGCGGTTCCCGCGCGACACGATCATGGCCGCCATGTCGCTGCACAAGGGCGATCTTTCCAACATGCTGTCGGTTGTCGGCCGCATTCCGGAGGATCTGGTCGATCTCATCGGCCCGGCGCCAAGTGTCGGCCGCCGCAACTGGATGGACCTTGCCGACCAGCTTTCCTCATCACAGGTCAAGGAAGCGGCCCGCGCCTATGTAAAGGATGCGTCCGTTGCTGCTCTGCCATCGGAAGAACGGTTCAAGTCGCTGCTCGATTTTCTGAAGCCCAAGGCACAGGCCAAAAAAATGGGCGTCTGGTCTTCGGAAACCGGGGGGCGACTAGCAAAGGTGGTCGAGAGTGACCGCAAGCTGGATATCTCGATCGACAAGAACGAAGCCCCGGAATTTGCCGAATTCGTTCTCGAACATCTTCAGACGCTGTTTGCCGAATACCGGTCCAAACAGTGAGTTTTAACGCGAACGACTAACAGGAGACGCATCACAAAAGAAAAAAGCCCCCGAACGTTGCCGCGCGGAAGCCTTTCTTTGATTTAAGCACCCGAAGAATCTCATTTCCGCGAATCATAGTCAAGAGTCTTGGCATCGAATTTTTCGGTGAGCGATTTTCTTTTGCCTTGTGAAAGGTGAAAGACATGGACAGCACATGTGTAACGACGCCCTTTGGGCGGCGAGCGATGTCGTTTGGCGTCCTCGCAACTCAGTTTGCCGCGCAGAAAACCAGGAAGGTTGAAGCGGTCGACAAATGGAAACTCTATCGTTCGGTCTGTGAAGCCCGGCCTCTGCTCGGTGTGACCGATCGTTCCCTTGCGGTTTTGAACGCGCTTTTGAGTTTTTATCCAAAGAACGAACTTTCCAGCGAAGCCGGCCTGGTCGTGTTTCCATCAAACACGCAATTGTCGCTGCGAGCACATGGCATGGCCGAGCAGACATTGCGCCGGCATCTTTCGGCGCTTGTCGAAGCCGGTCTCATCATTCGCAAGGATAGCCCGAACGGAAAACGCTACGCCCGCAAACACAGGGGAGGGGAGATCAGTGAAGCCTATGGATTTTCGCTGGCGCCGCTTCTTGCCCGCAAAGCGGAAATCGAGGAACTGGCCGAGCGTATCATTCGTGAACGGCTCGATCTTCAGCGGCTTCGTGAAAGCATCAGCCTTTGCCGCCGCGATATCCAGAAACTCTGCGAAATGATTGCCGCACGTGGTGATGTCGAAATCTTCGAAGGGTTTCAGACCCGCTACAATGCCATTGCACGCTCTCTCGGCCGCAATTCGAAGCCTGCGGAACTCAAGGAAATCGCCGGTTTTCTGGCATCCTTGCGTGCGGAGGTGACCAACTATCTGGAAAATATTGAAAAATCGGAAAAATCGGGCGGCAATGACTGCCAAAATGAGCGCCTCATAAAGAATTCAGAATCCGAATCCATATCTGAACGGCCAGATTTGCGTGAGGCGGTTACGGTTGCACCTGCCAGCACCGTCATCGTCCAGCCAACATATGCGGTTCCCGTCACCGCAGAACCTGAACCACCATCGCCAAAGGCTGTTCTTCATAAGCAATTTTTTGTTCCTGATATTGTTTTGGTTTTGAAGGCTTGCCCGGATATCTCGCTCTATGCGCCCGGTGGAGCCATCACCGGCTGGCGTGATCTCGAAGTCGCGACCTCGGTGATCAAAACCATGTTCAACATCAGCCAGTCGGCCTATCAGGAGGCGCTTACCACCTTCGGCCGGCAGGGAACGGCGGCCATTCTTGCCTGCCTGTTGCAAAAGGCGGACCAGATAAGCTCGCTCGGCGGATATCTGCGTAATCTGACGCGCAAGGCCCAGGACGGTAGTTTCGAGGTGCAAACCATGCTTCTGGCGCAGCTGCGCGGGCGTCAGGACAAGATGGAGGTGAACATGACGAGCTGAGTTCGTGAGGGCCTGTAAAACGTCCCGGCTTGCGGAAAAACCAGTCCGAAGTTACATTAACGCCGTTTCCACAGGTACCAGAGATTCGCTTGCAGGCTGCTGACATCAAGGGTCCAGCCAGGGGCTTCCTATGGTTAATGCAAAGTAATGAAAGTTAATTGCGATTTAGCTTTCGTTTGCGTTTTTCCCTGATTGGTTTCAATCGCTTGAGTCTGCGTGATTTTTGCCGGGAACTGCGCCGGCAGGGGTAGAATGAGGCGGGTTTCCGTATCAATCTCACTTCGAAATTCGCGCATGACGCCGGGTTGAAACATGAACCTGCTACCTCCGATGCCGTGATTTGGTTGTCGGAAGTAACCCTTCAGTATGAAGGCAATCCATTCCCCCACCGGAATGCGCGGTGGTTGAACCTTCTGCAGGGTTCCGCGTTTGCCTTGATTGTTTCAAGGGATCGTCGCTGATGATTTTTCCAGATGATGTGGAACTGGCTATCGCTCTCTACATGGCGGACCATGCCTTGCCCCGTCATGGGGCCATTGAAAAACTCGTGAAAGCAGAGCTTGAAAAGACAGGCCATCTGCCCGGCGGTGAAGGACGGCCACCCGAAATTGTCGATGGGCGGCCAAGCGCCGATTATGTGCAATATCGTTCCTATCTTGAAGGCGACAACTGAAAGGGTGGCGGAACCAAAGCAGCCGCAGGCTGTATTCACTTCACAGCACCACATTACGGATGTTTATGTGGTCTGGTCGGGCCGCGTTTTTATCCCGACAGTGCACGGGCGCTGAAAAAAGCGGTGGCCAATGCCTGAGCCGGATCAGGCCTGAACCAGATTGCGCGCCCTGTCGTTCCAGAGCTGCAGGCTGCGGGCATAAGCTTCCTCAAAGGGCAGGGCCATATCCTTGACCAGCATCAGCGCGATGGCGGCCGTGGAAATGATGATGGTCTCCGCCCTTTCGTCCCTTGCGGCACCCGTCCACACTGCCCGCCAATATTCGAAGGTGGTGAACATGGTCGGCATTTCGGCGGGCGGGGTTTCGCGGGCGGGAATGAGCAATTCGACATCCCTGCCTTTTGAAAGGCCGAAAATCCGGGTGGCGCGGAACGGTGTGAACTGCGCAAAATCCCGGGTATTGCCGAGAATGGCAAGGTTCTCCACCGAAAGCAGCCGCGCGGTATCGCGGTGGAGCTCCTGATAGGAGGGGCGGGCCACACCGATCATGGTGTTTCTGGCACGAAGCGGATTGAGGAGATGGACGACCGTGTTGAGCGGCAGGCGCATTTCCAGAATGCCATGCAGGCCAAGCAGGCTCTGGAATTGCAGAGACAGGCCGCCGATCGGCAGATAGGCGATGCGCTGGGAGGATGTAGCTTCCCTCGCCTCGGAAAGAGAATGGCAAAGAGGAATGCCGCACGCCTGTGCGGCGAGTTCCAGCTTGCCGCCATTGTCCCCCTGGCCGACATGGCCGTGCAAAAGGACGCTATATCCCGCCATGGAAACCAGACGGGCGGAATGCAGGAACCATGGCGCATCGCGATGTTTCGGCGACATATAGGCCGGCCAATCGAGATCGACGGATGCGGGCGGCTGCCGGTCCCTGTCGATATGCTGCCACATGGCTTCGATGAAGCCCGCAAGTTCTGCTGCGGTCACGCCGCGATAATGCATGGTGGCGAGCAGTGCGCCGACCTGTATGGGGTCGGCTTCGCCGTCGAGAATGATCGACAGCGCATCCATTGCCTCCTCCTGGGCAAGCGGGCGGCTGTTGCCTATGCCCATCGCCGAGGTCGCGATATATTTTGCGAGCCGGTGCAGCGGATCGGCATTGTGGCCGATGCGCGCGAGCCGGTCGGCAATGTGCTCCGGTGTCGGCTGGCCTTCCAGAAGAACGCTGGGACGAAGCGAAAGCGGTGGCGCCTTCATCAGCACCGGCTGTTCCCAACCGCTTTTATCCGGTGCCGCTGGCCCTTCCGGTTTCTCCTGCGAATACTCGATCAGATTTTCCGCTTCCGCGGCCAGCGAGCGGATACGCAGCCGCATGTTTTCGGCAAAGGGGGTGGGGCGCAGGCCCTGGCCGGTGCGCAGGAAAAGCTGATCGCCATATTTTTCCCGGAGTTGCTGCAATATCCGGCTCATGGAAGATGTCGGCAGTCCCATACCGGCCGCAGCCCGGCTGACGCTGCCTTCCCGTAACAACGCATCGAAAGCGACAAGTAATTTCAGCTGTCCAAGCCTGTCGGGTTTTACCGTGGAGGCTGGTTCTTCTTTTCTCTTGCCGGTTGTCATCTTGCGATTTTTTACTCCGCCGCTTTATCCGGGGAGCCCTTTTTGCAATTTCTGGAATTTAGAACTGTTCGAAAACAAACGCATTGCGCCCGCACCCCCTCCTAAATAAGTGGGGTCTAATTCTCAAGTTAAATGCGGGGGCATAACATGGAATTGAAGTACCGCAGCCAGAACAGGACTGCGACAATAATAAAGGCCGGTGTTTCGGCCGCAATGGCGGGCACTGCTTTGGGTTTCGCTCTGCCGGCTTTCGCGCAGCAGGCATCCAACGGAACCACGGTTCTTCAGCAGATCGTCGTTACCGCATCCGGCTTCGAGCAGAATGTGAAAGATGCACCGGCCAGCATCACGGTCGTGACGCGGGAGGATTTGGAAAAGGGGTCCTATCGCGATCTGACCGACGCGTTGCGGGAAGTGCAGGGTGTGTCCGTCACCGGCATCGCCAATGAAAAGGATGTCTTCATTCGTGGCCTGCCCGGCGCTTACACGTTGATCCTCGTCGACGGCAAAAGGCAGAGCACGCGCGACGCCCGCACCAATGGCAATTCCGGCTTCGAACAGAGCTTCGTGCCGCCGGTCTCGGCAATCGAGCGCATCGAGGTCGTGCGCGGCCCGATGTCATCGCTTTACGGTTCGGATGCCATGGGCGGCGTCATCAACATCATCACCCGCAAGGTCGGCGATGTCTGGTCCGGTTCCGTCACCACAGAGGGCACGGTCCAGCAGCATTCCAAGTTCGGCAATAGCGGCCAGGTTTCCTGGTATGCGAACGGGCCGATCCTGAAGGATCAGCTCGGTCTGCAGCTCTGGGGCAGGGGGTTCACGCGGGGCGAAGACCGCATTCTGAACGGCACCACGGGCGCCAAGGAATATGATTTCAACGGCCGCCTGACGTTTACGCCGAATGAAGACCACGACATCTATCTGGAAGGCGGCAAGACCCGCCTGCGCCGCGACGCCGAACCCGGCGATACGCTGGCGGCGACGGATGCCAATGGCACCTACAACACCAATACGCGTGATCACTGGTCGCTGTCGCATACTGGCCGCTGGGGACCGACCACGTCCGAATTCTCGTTCCAGCAGGAATGGGCGGAGCGCACCAACTTCACCAGAAACATCCGAACCGGCAGGGTGACGGAAAATCCGCGTTCGCCGGAGGTCCGCAACACCGTCCTCGACGGCAAGTTCACCACGCCGTTCGAACTATTCGGCAACCATACGCTGGTGACCGGCGGGCAATATTTCGAGGCGCGGCTGACGGACCAGAATCCGGGCCGCCGCACCGGCCTCGACGAAACCTTTTCCGCAACGCAATGGGCGCTTTTCGTCGAGGATGAATGGCGCATCGTTGATAATTTTGCGCTGACGGGCGGTCTCCGTCTCGATAATCACGAGAAATACGGCAATCATTTCAGCCCGCGGCTTTATGGTGTCTGGAGCGCCACCGATGAGCTGACGATCAAAGGCGGCGTTTCCACCGGTTTCCGCGCTCCTGAAATCCGCCAGATCGCGCCGGGTTACGCCTATACCACGGGTGGTGGCGGTTGCAGCTATGGGCCGAGCGGCACCTGCGGCGTGATCATCGGCGATCCCAATCTCGAAGCGGAAAAGAGCACGAGCTATGAAGTGGCTGCCCTTTGGGACAATGGCGACGTCGCCCTCGGCGCCACCTATTTCTACACCGATTTCAAGGACAAGATTTCCAACGCGCTGGTGCTCAACCCGGATGGGACGCCGGCCCGCTGGAGCGAGGACCGCAACTATCGTCTCTGGTATAATTACAACATCGACGATGCGGTCATTCAGGGCGTGGAACTGACGGCGACCTGGTATGCGACGCCGGAACTGACGCTGCGCGGTAACTACACCTATACGCATTCCGAACAGAAGACCGGCGATTATGAAGGTTTCCCGCTGGCGCGGACACCTGAACATATGGCCAATCTGCGCGGTGACTGGGTAACCCCGATCGATGGGCTGGAAGCATGGGCTTCGCTGAATTACCACGGATCGGAAATCAATGCCGGCCCGCGCATCGGCACCAACGGTACGCCGGTGACGATCAACGGCAAGGCCGGACGGAAATACGACGCCTACACCACGCTGGATATCGGCGCGAAATATGCGGTCGCTGAAAATGTCGACCTCAATGCAGCCGTCTATAATGTCTTCGACAAGGATGTCGGCACCGACGACTTCAACACCGTCATGGAAGGCCGCCGTTTCTGGATCAGCATGACGGCGAAGTTCTGACTGCGCCATCGTTACCGAATTTCAGGGGCGCCCGCCGGGCGCCTCTTTTTTTGCCCATTCGCCTATTGACCTCAACTATAGTTGAGGAATTATACCGGCTGCTCTTCGACGCTTTTCCGCATCTTTCGAGCGGAAATCGTTCCGGAAGCAGGAGCCAGAATGGAAAATACCATCTTCAAACACAGCCTGTCGGTGGGGGATGTTGCGCGCCGCAGCGGTATTGCCGTTTCCACCATCCATTTTTATGAGGCGAAGGGGCTGATCGAAGGCTGGCGCACCGCCGGCAACCAGCGCCGTTATCACCGCGCCGTCCTGCGGCGCATCGCCATCATCCGCATCGCGCAGCGCGCCGGCATCCAGCTCAGCATCATCAGGGACGCGATGGCTGATCTGCCGCAGGACCGGGTGGCGACGACGGCGGACTGGCGAAGGTTTTCGCAGTCCTGGCGGGAAATGCTCCAGACGCGCATCAACAATCTGGTGATGCTGCGAGATCAATTGACCGGCTGCATCGGTTGCGGTTGCCTGTCGCTGGAAGAGTGTCCCCTGCGTAATCCGGACGATGTTCTGGCAGATGACGGCGCTGGGCCGCGCCGCCTCGTATCCGCCGAATGAGCCGATGTCAGGGTTGAGAAGGTCGATCCTTATTCGGTATCGGCGGGAACCCAGACACTGACGCTGCCCCCATTTGTCGGGAAGGTGCCTTTGCCGCTTTCATCGAGGGTGATCTGCTCCTCACAGTGGCCGAGAAAATCGCGCCAGACCGATCCCGCCCGCTCCGGGCCGAGGTCGGCCTGCTTTTCGCCCGCTTCGCCATTCGACATCACCACCACGCAGCCCGGTGCATCGGCAGTGCCGTGGCGGATAAAGGCGACGCAGCTGGCATCGTCGAACATGTCCGTCTGGGGACCGTTGGCAAAGCGGCTGCGAGCCTCGATGAGCTTCGGCAGGCATTCGATGGCGGGCATATCGATCTTATACTCGTTGCCGTCATTGCCGGTGTCGGTGTAGCTCGTGCCGAACAGATCGGGATAAAAGATGCAGGGAGCACCCTCTTCGCGCAGCAGGATGATCGCGTAGGCGAGAGGTTTGAACCAGGGCTCCACCGGTGCTTCGAGCGATTGCAGCGGCTGCGTATCGTGATTGTCGACCAGCGTCACGGCGTGGTCGGGAACGGCGGAGACAAGCGAGCCATCGAAAATGCTGCGCATATCGAAATCGCCGTCCTGTTTCGAGGCATCGTGGAAACTATGGTGGAGGGCGACATCGAAAAGCATCAGCTGCTTGTCGACCAGTTCAAGATAGCTTTTCAGCGCCTCCAGATCGGGGTGCCAATATTCCGCGACCACAAAAAGATCGGGATCGACCGTCTCGCGCATATGGCCCACCCAATCGCGGAAGAACCATGCCGGAATGTGTTTGGCGGCGTCGAGACGGAAGCCGTCCACCTGTACCTGCTCGGAGAGCCAGCGGCCCCAATATTTGAGCTCCTCATAAACCGCCCGGTTTCTGAACTCGACATCCGCGCCCATCAGATAATCGAAATTGCCGTTTTCCTCATCGACTTCTTCATTCCACTCGCCGTCGCCATATTCGTTGACGAGACGGAATATGCCGTCTTCGGTCGGGTCCTCGATGTGGTCTACGCCGCTGAAGCATTTGAGGTCCCAGATGAACTTGGAATGTTTGCCGTTACGGCCGGGAAAGGTGAAGCGCGTATAGGCGAGCGCTGCGAAATCCTCGTCGTCAATATCGGTTCGGTCTTCGGGATTGACGCGGCGAACCCGCACCTTTTCCTTCTCGTCGGCACCCATCTTGTGATTGAGAACCACGTCGTGAATGACACGGATGCCATTCTCTTTCAGCGTCTTGCCGGCATGTTCGAGGGCGCTGCGATCACCGTATTTGGTTGCGACCGTGCCCTTCTGGTCGAATTCGCCGAGGTCGAAGAGATCGTAGGTGTCGTATCCCACCGAATAACCGCCTGCGGCGCCCTTGTATGCCGGCGGTAGCCAGACGTCGGTGACGCCCATTTTGGCAAGGCTTTCGGCCTTTTCGGCCACCTCGCTCCATAATTTCCCTCCGTCCGGATAATACCAATGGAAGAACTGAAGCAAGGTGCGTCCGGCCATATTTCCCTCACGATGGTTAGCAGGTCGCGCCATAAACGGACCGGCGGCGAAAGGGTTCCGCCGCCGGTGCCGTGCGATCTGCGATTGTGAGGCCGGCGCGCCGGCTGTATATTAGCCGGCTATATCGATAAGGGCTGCTCCCGCCTGCAGGTAATCGCCTTCCTTGACGATCAGGCGGACCTTGCCGGCCCGGGTGGCGACAATCTGCGTTTCCATCTTCATGGCTTCCATGATCGCCAGAAGATCGCCCTCGGAAACCGTGTCACCGTCCTTCACCTTGAAAGATTGCAGGGTGCCGGAAACGGGGGCAGTAATTTCGCCTTCCTTTTTCTCGACCGCGGCACCGGAAGCGGACGCATTGCCGCCGCTGACGCTGCCGAGGCTGGAGAGCAGAATGCTGGGCAGGCCAACCGAAACACGCTTGCCGTCGATCTCGAGATAAGTTCGGGTGATCGACGGATCATCGGCCGGTGCCGGGCGCTCCATGGCGTCGGGCATGGCGGCGAAATCGGTCTCGATCCAGCGGGTGTGGACCTTGAATCCATCCGTGCCGATGAAATCATCCGTCTCGATTGCGGCACGATGGAACGGCAGGACCGTGGCGATGCCCTCGATGCGGAATTCCTTCAGTGCACGGCGGGCACGGCGCAGGACCTGATCGCGGTCAACACCGGTGACGATCAACTTCGCCATCAGTGAATCGAAGACACCAGGCACGCTGGAGCCGCTGACGACGCCGCTATCCATGCGAATGCCGGGGCCGGAGGGTGCATCAAAAACCGAGATCGAACCGGGTGTCGGCAGAAAGCCGCGGCCCGGATCTTCGGCATTGATACGGAATTCCATCGAATGGCCACGCGGTTCGGGCGTTTCAAGCACACGAAGCTTATGGCCTTCGGCAATACGGAACTGCTCGATGACGAGATCGATGCCGGTGGTTTCCTCGGTGACGGGATGTTCCACCTGCAGGCGGGTATTGACCTCGAGGAAAGAAATCGTGCCATCGACACCGAGCAGGAATTCGACGGTGCCGGCGCCGGAATACCCGGCTGCGGCGCAGATCGCCTTGGCGGCCGCGTGGATTTTCTGGCGCTGTTCATCCGACAGGAACGGGGCGGGTGCCTCTTCGATCAGCTTCTGGTTCCGGCGCTGCAACGAACAATCACGGGTGCCGAGCACCAGCACATTGCCGTGTTTGTCGGCCAGAACCTGCGCTTCGATATGGCGTGGCCGGTCGAGGAAACGTTCCAGAAAACACTCACCACGGCCGAAGGCGGCAGTCGCCTCGCGCACGGCGGATTCGTAGAGATCGGCGATCTCCTCCATTTTCCATGCAACCTTCAGGCCGCGGCCACCGCCGCCATGGGCCGCCTTGATGGCGACGGGCAAGCCGTGTTGTTCGGCAAAGGCGGTGACTTCGGCGGCGGAAGAGACGGGGCCATCGCTGCCGGCGACCAGTGGCGCGCCAACACCGGTGGCGATGCGCCGTGCCTCGACCTTGTCGCCCAGTGCCTCGATGACTTGAGGATCGGGGCCGATCCAGATCAGTCCGGCATCAAGAACAGCCTGGGCAAATTCGGCGCGTTCGGACAGGAAGCCATAACCGGGATGCACGGCATCCGCGCCGGCGCGTTTGGCAATCGCGATCAGCTTGGTGATATCGAGATAGGTCTCGGCGGGCCGCACGCCCTCCAGCGCATAGGCCTCATCCGCCAGCCGGACGAAAAGCGCGTCCTGATCGGGATCGGCATAAACGGCGACCGACTGCAGGCCGTAATCGCGACAGGCGCGGATAATACGCACCGCGATCTCGCCGCGATTGGCAATCAGCACTTTTTTCATCGCTCTTCTCCTCCGAATTCTGTGTTCTTGGCCACGATTTCGGCAAAGGGGCCGATCGGGCGGAATTTGATTTTGGCGTTGACCGGGATTTGTCCGGCAAGATCGAGATGATATTCCGCCACCGCGCCGATGACGGGATAACCGCCGGTCAGCGGGTGATCGGCAAGGAAGAGAACCGGCTGACCGCTATGGGGAATCTGGATCGCCCCTGTCGCGGTGCCTTCGCTCGGCAATTCGGCGCTGTCCTTGCGTTCCACCGGCACGTCGCCGGCAAGGCGAATGCCAACGCGGTTTGATTGCGGGGAGACCTGCCAGAGCTGGCCGGTCAGTGTCTCGATACCCTTTTGCGTGAACCAGTCGGTGCGGGGGCCGAGAACGACGTCCAGTGTAACGACCTCGCCGGTTGCCGGTGGTTCAAAGGCCGGAATCTCGCCGATCGATACGCTGGAAAGACCAGACTTCTCGCCCTTAAGCGGCAGGATGGCACCTGCACCCACCGGCTCCGGACCGACGACAGCCAGCGTATCCGTCGCAAAACTGCCGAGCACCGGCTCGACATCGAAGCCACCACGGACGGCAAGATAACAGCGCATGCCCTTGGGCGGCTGGCCGAAAGTGACCTCGTCACCGGCCTCAAGAGAGACCGGGCCATGGGTTTTGGCGGCGAAGCTGCGTTCCGCCGTCTTGATCGTGACGGGGCAGGGGGCGCCGGTTATGCCGATGACGGCGCGGCTCGTACTTTTAAAGGAAAAGCCGCCGAGCGTTAGTTCAAGGCACGGCGTATTGACCGGATTGCCGACGATGCGGTTTGCGGCATTGAACGCACCGCGATCCAGCGCGCCGGAGGCGGAAACACCCTGGCCGGTCTGTCCGAAACGGCCGAGATCCTGAAAGATGGCGGGCATGGGCGCGGCAAGCACCTCGAAATGCGGGCCGTCCTTTTTCGGTTCTTTCCTGTCCGGTGCCGGTGCCGAGATTTCGACCGTTCTGCCGGCCTTGTCCATCTCGAAGAAACGCACCCGGTAACCCGGCTGGAACAGCGCGCCGGGATCACGATCTATATCCCACATCTTGACCGGCGTGGTGCCGATGATCTGCCAGCCGCCGGGGCTGTTTTGCGGATAGACGCCGCTGAAAGCACCGGCCAGCGCCACGGAGCCGGCTGGAATGCGGGTGCGCGGGCTTTGCCGGCGCGGCACATGCAGGGTCGGGTCACCGCCGACCAGATAACCGAAACCGGGGGCGAAACCGCAGAAGGCCACGGTAAACTCGCTTTCGGTATGGCGCCGGATGACCTCTTCGACGCTCATGCCGGTCAGTTCGGCGACGTCGGCGAGATCTTCACCGTTATAATGAACGGGGATTTCCACGAGATTGTCGGAAGGCGCGATCTTTGCCGAGAGATCGCGGCTTGCGAGCTGCGTGGCCAGCATCTCCGCACCGATCTTTTCGGGGCGGAAACGGATCATCAGGGTGCGGGCAGCCGGCACCGTTTCTTCGATGCCTTCGACCGGGTCACTCTGAAGCGAGGCGAAAAGCGCCAGCGTTTCATCGAGATCGGCGAGTTCGACAAGAATGGTGGTGAGGCTGACGGGGAGAAAACGCATCATATCCTCACGAGTGATAGGCGGAATCGGGAATATCGGTGATGAACATGTGGCCCGGCGCATGGGTGATGGCAAAGGGCACACCCGACGCCATCACGGCGGCCTGCGGGGTCACGCCGCAGGCCCAGAAGACCGGAACTTCACCCGGCTCGATCCGCACCGCATCGCCGAAATCAGGCTTGGCAAGGTCGGAAATACCGATTTCCTCCGGCGCACCGACATGCACGGGCGCACCGTGCACGGCCGGAAAACGCCCGGAAATCGTGGCCGCGTCGGCGACACGCGATGCCGGGATCGGCCGCATGGAAACGACCATATTGCCCTTCAGCCGTCCGGCCGGGCGGCAGGGTCGGTTCGTCAGATACATCGGCACATTGCTCTTGTCGGTCATGTGGCGGATTTCGATACCCGCTTCCACCATCGGCGTCTCGAAGGTGAAGCTGCAGCCGATGAGGAAAGCGACGAGATCGTCGCGCTCCGCCCAGGCGGCCGTCGCATCCGCGGTTTCTTCGGCAAGCTTGCCGTCGCGCCAGATGCGATAGAGCGGCAGGTCGGTTCTCAGATCGGCACCGGGCGCCAGAAGCGTGGTGGGCGAACCGGGATCGGAGACGTCAAGCACCGGGCAGGGTTTGGGATTGCGCTGCGCATAAAGCAGGAAATCGAAGGCCCAATCGCGCGGCAGCACGATCATGTTCGCCTGCGTGAAGCCGGGTGCGATGCCGGACGTGGGGGCGACAAGGCCATCGCGATAGGTAGCACGGGCCGTTCGTGCGGCCTCGGCATCCGTATGTTTGAGATAGGATGTTGGTATCGTCATCGGCTATCCTTTCAGCGATCGGATGCGAAGGAGCGGATTGCGATACCTTCCGCCTCGAAACGGCGGCGGATTTCCTGGGCGATGGCGACCGCGCCGGGGCTGTCGCCATGCACGCAGATGGATTGCGCCTCGATTTTTATGATGCTGCCATCGATCGCCTCCAGCGTGCCTTCGCGGGCAAGCTGCACCATGCGGTCGGCGATTTTCGCCGCATCATGCAGCACGGCACCGGCTTCGCGGCGGGAGACGAGCTGGCCTTCAGGCGTATAGGCGCGGTCGGCGAAGGCTTCGGCAACGACGGCAAGGCCGGCCTTGCGGGCAAGATCGAGAATGGGCGCGTTGGCAAGGCCCATCAGCACCAGTGAAGGATCGATGGCCTTGATGCCGTCGATCACGGCCTGCCCCTGTTTCGCATCATTGGCGATGCGATTGTAAAGCGCGCCATGTGGCTTCACGTAACGCACCGTGGTGCCGGCTGCTGCTGCGACACCTTTCAGCGCGCCGATCTGGTAAATGACGTCTGCAATCAGCTCTTCCGAGGTTGCGTCCAGATCGCGGCGGCCGAAGCCGACGCGGTCGGGATAGGAGACATGGGCGCCGACAACCACGCCTTTTTCGGCAGCGGCCTTGACGGTGCGGTAGATACCGGCCGGGTCACCGGCGTGAAATCCGCAGGCTATGTTGGCGCTGGAAACGATGGCGAGCATCGCCTCGTCATCGCCCATGCGCCACGCGCCGTAGCTTTCGCCAAGATCGCTGTTGAGATCGATAGCGGCCATGTTTGCCTCCCTTTGATTTTATCAGTAGCCGAGCAGGGCAAAGATCGCGCCCGCCGACTTATAGGCCATATACCAGGTGAGTGCGCAGGTCAGCACGCCAAGCACCAGCAGCCAGCGCGGGTAATGATATCCGTGCATCAGATCCGCGCGTTTCCAGGCGGCATACATGAAGATCGAAAGGCCGATTGGCAGAACGAGACCGTTGAGGCCGCCGACGAAGACGAGCATGGCTGCAGGCGGTGTGGTGATGATGATATAGGCGATCAGCGAGATGGCGATGAAGCCAACCGTTGCCAGATTACGCTGGCGTTCCGTTATGTCAGGCTTGAAAGCGGTCAGGAACGACACGGAGGTATAGGCCGCACCGATGATGCTTGTCATGGCCGAGGCGAGGAAAACCGCGCCGAAGAGGCGGAAGCCGATATCGCCGGCAGCGGCATGGAAGGCCTGGCCTGCGGGGTTTGCTGCCTTGCCCGAGAGATCGATGACCACGCCGCTGGCGACGACACCGAGGATGGCGAGGAACAGGATGTAGCGCAGCACGCCGGTAATGGCGATGCCGCTCAGCGCCGCGCGATTGACCGCGTTGATATTTTCAACGCCTACCATGCCCTTGTCCAGCAGGCGATGTGCGCCGGCATAGGTGATGTAACCGCCGACCGTGCCGCCGACGATGGTGGTGATGGTGACGAAATCGATGGTATCAGGCAGGAAGGTCTGGCGGAAGGCTTCCGCCACCGGCGGGCCGGAGACATATGCCGCATAAAGGATCAGCGCCAGTTTGACGAAGGCAGCGACGAAAACCACGCGGTCCATGGCGATGCCCGCCCGACGCGACAGGAAGATGCCGATGGCGGCCAGCGCGCCGATGGCGCCGCCGATCTTCGGATCGAGATCGATCATGGCGTTGAAGCCGAGGCCGGCGCCGCCGATATTGCCGATGTTGAAGAACAGGCCGCCGATGATGACGAGGATGGCAAGCAGGTAACCCGAGCCCGGAATGGCGGCATTGGCAATCGCCGGCGCCCGCATGCGGGTGATGGTGACGATGCGCCAGATATTGGCTTGCACGACGAAGTCGATCAGGATGGAAATGATGATGGCGAATGCGAAGGCGGCGCCCAGTTTCACCGTGAAATTCGCAGTCTGCGTGATGAAGCCCGGTCCGACGGCCGACATCGACATCAGGAACATTGCCGAAAGCAAGGCATAACGCTGATTCTTCGCCTTGCGCGCAACCTCGTTCGGGTCGGCGGGCGTGGGCATTTTCTGCTCCATGGATTTTCTCCGCTCCAATCGCAATCCGCCCCTCGCGGATGCTTTATGCGGTCGAGTTTGTCCTGTTCCGTGAAATTGTCAATATTGTTCAACAATAAATAATAATCGTTCTCTCATTTTGTCTATTTGTTGGACGGTATGCGCATGAATTCATCACGTTTTTTTCGTGCTTTGCTAATGCTTTGTGCTATGGGCAGATCATGCCGTGTCCGAACATGCCTGTCACGGAATTCCCGATGCTGCATTGCTCTTAAGAAAGGAGCGCCATGACGGAAACGATAGAGGGTCTGCCGCTTGCGGATCGATTGGCCAAGGGTATCCGTACCCTGCTGATCTCCGGCGAGCTGGCGCCGGGGCAGCGCCTTTCAGAGGCAGCCTTCAGCGAACGTTTCGACGTCTCCCGCAATTCGCTGCGCGAAGCCTTCCGGCTTTTGACCAAGGATGGCCTGTTGCGCCACGAGGCCAATCGCGGCGTGTTCGTCGCCGTGCCCACCATGTCTTCGGTCATCGATATCTACCGTGTGCGGCGCATGGTGGAATGCGGCGCGCTGCGTCAGGCCTGGCACAAGCACCCCGCCATAAAGGCGATGCGTGCAGCCGTCGAGGATGCCAAGGTCAAGCGCGAGGTTGCCGATTGGCTGGGTGTGGGCAGCGCCAACATGAAATTTCATGCGGCGGTGGTCGATCTCCTCGACAGCGCCCGGCTCAGCGATTTTTACGAACGCATCGCCGCCGAACTCAGGCTTTGTTTCGGGCTCTTGAAAGATCCTGAACAGCTTCATTCCCCCTTTGTCGACATGAACAGCAAGATCCTGTCGCTGATGGAGGAAGGCAAGGCGCAGGAAGCGGGCGACGAGATGGAAATCTATCTCAATCTTTCCGAGCGCACGGTCCTGAAGGCACTTGAGCGCGCCGTCGAACACGCATCCTGATATGACGGGCGGCAGGTGGGAAAACCTCCCTTGCCGCTCCGCTCCATTTTTGCCCGCTCAGGCGATTGCCAAGTTTGCTGCGCTGCGTCATCAATGCTGACATGACGCTTCGCGACCTGACCATTCTTGTCATAGACGAAAACGCGATCCGCGCCTCCATTATCGAGGAGGGGCTGCGCGAGGCCGGCTATCAGCGCGTCACTGTTATCCATGAGGTGAACGGGGTGGCGCGCACCATCGAGACGCTGCAGCCCGACGTCATTTTCATCGATCTCGAAAATCCCAACCGTGACATGATGGAGCATCTGTTCCAGCTGACCCGCACGGTCGGCCGCCCCATCGCCATGTTCGTCGATCGTTCCGATACCGCCTCCATCGAGGCGGCCGTCGAGGCGGGAGTGTCGGCTTATGTGGTGGACGGGCTGAAGAAGGAGCGGGTGAAACCCATTCTCGATATGGCGGTCAGCCGCTTTAATGCCTTCAGCCGCCTGCAGCGGGAACTTGCCGATGCCAAATCGGCGCTGGAGGAACGCAAGGTCATCGAGCGGGCCAAGGGCATCTTGATGAAGATGCGCGGCCTTTCCGAAGAGGAAGCCTTTGCGCTTCTGCGGCAGACGGCGATGAACGAGAAAAAGAAGATTTCCGAGATCGCGCAAAGCGTGGTCACCGCGGCCGGTCTGTTGATGTGACGAACCCGCCGGTCGGACAGTGTGGAGTGTAGGATATGGCGGCACCGGAAAAAACGGCTGGATCGGGAAGCGCGGCAACGTCGGCCCTCGGCGCACCCACGCTGGTGGGTAGCGACCGACAGAAAATCCTGCGTGCCGGTTTTATCCCGCTTGTCGATGCATCCGTTTTGATTGCCGCCGCCGAATTCGGTTTTGCCGAACGCGAAGGACTGGTGCTCGATCTCGTCAAGGATGTTTCGTGGGCGAATGTGCGCGACCGGCTGGCCTTCCGGCAATTCGATATCGCCCATATGCTGTCGCCCATGCCGGTCGCCTCCATGCTTGGGCTCGGCTCCAATCCGTCGCCGACGATCACGCCCTTTTCGCTTGGACGCGGCGGCAATGCGATTACGCTTTCGACCCGTCTCTTTGCGCGAATGAAGGCTTTGACCGGGCTTTCCGAGGTGGCGGGAGCGCTCGAAAATGCCAAGGCCTTGAAGCGGGTGCTCGATGATATGCGGGCGCGTGGCGAACCGCCGCCGACGCTTGGCATGACCTATCCGTTTTCCTCGCATAATTACGAATTCCGTTATTGGCTTGCTGCCGGCGGCATTCATCCAGATCATGACGTCAAGCTGGTGGTGGTGCCGCCGCCCTTGACCTCGGATGTGCTCGCCGCGGGGGCCATCGATGGTTTCTGTGTCGGTGCGCCGTGGAACATCGTCGCCGCCGAGCGTGGCGTTGGCAGGATTGTGGCGGCCAAGCAGGATTTGTGGCCTTCCGCACCGGAAAAGGTCATCGGCATGCGACCTGAATGGGCGGAAAGTCAGCAGGAAACGGTCGGCCGGCTGCTGACAGCTCTCGACGCCGCCGCACGCTGGTGCGACCTGGCGGACAACCACGATGCGTTGAGCCGGGCGTTGGCCGACCCCCGTTATATCGGCGCGCCGGAAAGCATCATCCGCCATGTGCTTGCCGGTGAATTCAGCATCGACAGTCAGGGTAACCGACGGGTGATCGACAAATATTTCACCTTCCATGGCGACCATGCCAATTATCCCCGGCAAAGTCAGGCATTGTGGATTTATAGCCAGATGATCCGCTGGGGGCAGGCGGAACTGTCTCAGGCGGGCGCAGATGCCGCTCTTTCCGCCTATCGCCCGGATATTTATCGGGCGGCATTGGGCGACGGGAAAGCGCCTGCCGATGCCGATATCCGCATCGAAGGGCAGGAAGGGGGAGACCGTTTCGTGGATGGTATGGTCTTCAACCCTGCTGACATCGAGGGCTATGTGAACGGCTTTTCCGTGCGCACATCCGCGCCGGTTTCCCCCGCTTCGGGAGAGGCATGATTGGCTTCCCGCTTCGCAGGCTGCGCAAATTTCAAGCGTGAATTTTTCCAGTTTGCACAAACGGAAGACAAAAAAATCGCTGATTAAAATTTAATCACGCATTCTTTTCGTAAATTACCATCTATTTTCAATCGCTTATATTCTATTTTATAAACTGGCACGGCTCTTGCTTCTTCCTGTTTGCACCGGTCAACGGCGATCGGAGCAAGCAGGGCGCGGCATAGGCGCCTTCAGAAGACACAGACGTCGCAAGGTTTTGCTGCCCGGAACACCTCCCGTTCCGCCGGTGCAAACACCGAGCGGCGTTTTTTTATTTTCAGGTTTTTTCGCAAGCGAAAACGTCACCCGCAGAGGTGGCCCAATAAGGGGAACATGCGAATGAAAAAGATATTCTCCGGCGCAGTCAGCCGCCGCACGATACTGAAGACGACAGCCACCGCAGCCCTCGTCAGCGCCGTGCGCACGGCCTTTCCGTCGGGCGCTTTCGCAGCCACTGCCGAGCCGGAAGTGAAGGGTGCAAAAATCGGTTTCATTGCGCTCACCGACGCCGCGCCGCTCATCATCGCGGCCGAGAAGGGACTTTTCGCCAAGCACGGCATGCCTGACGTCGAGGTTCTGAAACAGGCCTCCTGGGGTGCGACGCGCGACAATCTCGTACTGGGCGGTGCATCGAACGGCATCGATGGCGCGCATATCCTGACGCCGATGCCCTATCTCATGCATACCGGCAAGGTGACCCAGAACAATGTGCCGGTGCCGATGACAATCCTCGCCCGCCTCAATCTCGACAGCCAGGGCATTTCCGTCGCCAAGGAATATGCTGAGACCGGCGTCCAGCTCGATGCTTCCAGGCTGAAGGCGGCTTTCGAGAAGAAGAAGGCCGAAGGCAAGGAAATCAAGGCTGCCATGACCTTCCCCGGCGGCACGCATGATCTGTGGATCCGTTATTGGCTCGCCGCCGGTGGCATCGATCCCGACAAGGATGTTTCCACCATCGTCGTTCCGCCACCGCAGATGGTCGCCAACATGAAGGTCGGCAATATGGACGTCTTCTGTGTCGGCGAGCCGTGGAACGAGCAGCTCGTCAATCAGGGCATCGGTTTTACCGCCTGTACCACCGGCGAACTCTGGAAGGGCCATCCGGAAAAGGCGCTCGGCATGCGCGCCGACTGGGTGGAAAAGAACCCCAACGCCACCAAGGCGCTGCTGATGGCCGTCATGGAAGCGCAGCAATGGTGCGACGAGATGGCGAACAAGGAGGAGATGTCCACCATTCTCGGCAAACGCCAATGGTTCAACGTGCCGCCGAAGGATGTTCTCGGCCGCCTCAAGGGCAATATCAACTACGGCAACGGCCGCGTGCTGGAAAATACCGGCCTGCAGATGAAGTTCTGGCAGGATCACGCCTCCTATCCCTTCCGCAGCCATGACAGCTGGTTCATCACCGAAAACATCCGCTGGGGTAAATTTGCCCCTGACACCGACGTGAAGGCGCTGGTGGAGAAGGTGAACCGCGAGGATATCTGGCGCGCGGCGGCCAAGGATCTCGGCGTTGCCGATCTTCCCGCCTCCACCTCGCGCGGCAAGGAAACCTTCTTCGACGGCAAGGTCTTCGACCCTGAAAACCCGTCGGCTTATCTCGAAAGCCTGTCCATCAAGGCGGCCTCCTGAGGAGGAGACCCAAGGGTCGCCCTTCATCCGCCAGCGCCTGCCGGTCAACGGCCGAGACTGAAGACCGGATGAGGGGCGAGCCCCAGACCGCAACCGAAATCAAGAGGAAATGCCCATGTCCGCATTGGCCCGAAAATTCAAGGAAGAGCCGCAGCAGCCGGTGGCGCAGAAGGCAAACGTCGTGGCGCTTGCACCGAAACCCGCATCGCGGATCGACCCGCGTAAATGGGGCGCCGCTGCCGCGCGCAATGTCATCCCGCCATTGGTTGTCCTCGCCATCCTGCTCGGTATCTGGCAGTTGCTCTGTTCCGCCCCCGGCGCATCCCTGCCGCCGCCGAGCCAGGTTTTCGAGGAAAGCTACGATCTCATCGTATCGCCGTTTTTCCATAATGGTTCGCAGGATATCGGGCTTGGTCTGCGTGTGCTGGTGTCGCTCGAACGGGTGGCTTACGGTTTCGGCCTCGCTGCCATCGCCGGCATCGTGCTCGGCGCGGTGATCGGCCAGTCGGTCTGGGCGATGCGCGGTCTCGATCCGATCTTCCAGGTGCTGCGCACCGTGCCGCCACTCGCCTGGCTGCCGCTTTCGCTGGCCGCATTTCAGGACAGCAACCCTTCCGCCATTTTCGTAATCTTCATCACCTCCATCTGGCCGGTCATCATCAATACGGCGGTCGGTGTGCGCAACATTCCACAGGATTACCGCAACGTGGCGAAGGTGCTGCGGCTCAACCAGCTCGAATTCTTCTTCAAGATCATGCTGCCATCGGCAGCCCCCTACATCTTCACCGGTCTGCGCATCGGTGTCGGCCTTTCCTGGCTCGCCATCGTCGCCGCGGAAATGCTGACCGGTGGCGTCGGTATCGGCTTCTTCATCTGGGATGCGTGGAACTCCTCGCGCCTGCCCGACATCATCGTGGCACTCGCCTACATCGGCGTCGTCGGCTTCATGCTCGACAAGCTGGTGGCGGCGCTTGGCAAGGTCATCACCCGCGGCGCTGCGGCCAACTGAGAGGGCGACCATCATGAACGCTTATCTGAAGCTCGATCATATCGACAAATATTTCGACAAGGGCGGTTCGCGCGCTGAGGTGCTGAAAGGCATCAACCTCACCATCGAAAAAGGCGAATTCGTCTCCGTCATTGGCCATTCCGGCTGTGGCAAGTCCACCATGCTCAACCTCATCGCCGGTTTGACGAAGGTTTCGGCCGGTGCCGTGCTTCTCGAAAACCGCGAGGTCAACGAGCCGGGTCCGGAGCGCGCCGTCGTGTTCCAGAACCACAGCCTGCTGCCATGGCTTTCGGTCTATGAAAACGTCAATCTCGCCGTCGACAAGGTGTTTCGCAACACCAAGACCCGGACTGAGCGGCACGACTGGGTGATGCGCAATCTCGACCTCGTGCAGATGGCCCATGCCAAGGACAAAAAGCCGTCCGAAATTTCCGGCGGCATGAAGCAGCGTGTCGGCATTGCCCGGGCGCTCGCGATGGAGCCGAAAATCCTGCTGCTGGATGAGCCTTTCGGTGCGCTCGACGCCCTGACCCGCGCCCATCTTCAGGACGCCGTGATGGAAATTCACGCCCGGCTCGGCAACACCATGGTCATGATCACCCATGATGTCGACGAGGCGGTGCTGCTCTCGGACCGCATCGTGATGATGACCAACGGCCCCGCCGCCCATATCGGCGAAGTGCTTGATGTGTCGCTGGCCCGCCCGCGCAACCGTATCGAGCTCGCATCCGACAAGACCTACCTCAAATGCCGCGAGGCCGTGCTGAAGTTCCTTTACGAACGTCACCGCTTCGTCGAAGCTGCGGAGTAACGACCATGACGCAAAAACTCGTCATCATCGGTAATGGCATGGCGCCGGGGCGCATGCTGGAAAACCTGTTCGAGACCGCCCCCGGCCTTTACGACGTCACCATTTTTAATGCCGAGCCGCGCGTCAATTACGACCGCATCATGCTCTCGCCGGTGCTCTCCGGCGAAAAGAGCTATGAGGATATCGTCATCCATAATGACGAATGGTACGCGACCAATAATGTGACCCTGCACAAGGGCGCGAAGGTCACCGGCATCGACCGGGACAAAAAGACCGTCACCAGCGAAAACGGCATCACGGTTTCCTACGACAAACTGGTGATCGCTACCGGCTCCCTGCCCTTCATCATCCCCGTTCCCGGCCATCAATTGTCTGGCGTACTCGCCTATCGCGATCTCGACGACGTCACGAAGATGCTCGAAATCGCCGAGGGGAAAGGCCGCGCCATCGTCATCGGCGCCGGTCTTCTCGGGCTGGAAGCGGCCTATGGCCTCAAGCGTCAGGGCATGGATGTCACCGTCATCCACCTGATGCCGACGATCATGGAGCGTCAGCTCGATCCGGCAGCGGCCTATCTCCTGGAAAAGGCGCTGAACGAGCGTGGCATCGACATCATCACCAAGGCCAACACCAAATGCATCCTCGGTGAAGACAAGGTCGAAGGCATAGAGCTGGAAGACGGCCGCGTTATCAGGGGCGATATGGTGGTGATGGCGGTCGGCATCCGTCCCGCCTCCGGTCTCGCAAAGGAAGCCGGCATCGCCGTCAATCGTGGCATCGTCGTGGATGACGGCATGATGACGTCCGACGCTTCGATTTACGCGCTCGGCGAATGCGCCGAGCATCGTGGCATGTGTTATGGGCTGGTCGCGCCGCTTTATGAATCGGCCCGCGTGCTCGCCGACCGGCTTTGCGGCGGTTCGGCCGAATATCACGGCTCCGTCACCAATACGAAGCTGAAGGTCACCGGCATCAACCTTTTTTCCGCCGGTGATTTCGCGGAGGGTGACGACCGCGAGGAAATCGTGCTGCGTGATGCCACCGCTGGTGTCTACAAGCGCCTGATCCTCAAGGAAAATCGTATCATCGGCGCGGTGCTTTACGGTGAGACGGCGGACGGATCGTGGTTCTTCGATCTGATGAAGAAATCGACCGATATTTCCGCCATGCGCGAAACCCTGATCTTCGGCCAGGCCTATCAGGGAGGGTCACCGCTGGACCCTATGGCGGCCGTTGCAGCCTTGCCGGATGATGCGGAAATCTGCGGCTGCAACGGCGTTTGCAAGGGTAAGATCACCTCGGTTATTACCTCCAAGGGGCTGACCTCGTTGGATGATGTGCGCGCCCACACCAAGGCTTCCGCCTCCTGCGGCAATTGCACCGGCCTTGTCGAGCAGCTGATGACGCTGACGCTCGGCGACAGCTACAACCCCGCCGCCGTGCAGCCCATGTGCAAATGCACCGATCTCGGCCATGACGATGTGCGCCGTCTCATCAAGGCCAAGGGCTTGAAAACCATTCCCGCGGTGATGCAGGAACTGGAATGGAAGACCTCCTGCGGCTGCGCCAAGTGCCGGCCGGCGCTCAATTATTACCTCGTCTGCGATTTCCCCGACGAATATGCCGACGATTACCAGTCGCGTTACATCAATGAGCGCGTCCACGCCAATATCCAGAAGGACGGTACCTATTCCGTCGTGCCGCGCATGTGGGGCGGGGTCACCTCCTCCTCCGAGCTTCGGGCAATTGCGGATGTGGTCGACAAGTTCGATATCCCGATGGTGAAGGTGACCGGCGGCCAGCGCATCGATCTTCTCGGCATCGAAAAAGAGGATCTGCCCGCCGTCTGGGCGGATCTCGGCAAGGCCGGTTTCATCTCCGGGCAGGCCTATGCCAAGGGGCTGCGCACGGTAAAGACCTGTGTCGGCCAGCAATGGTGCCGTTTTGGCACGCAGGACTCCACCGGCCTCGGCATCCGCATCGAAAAATTCATGTGGGGCTCATGGACGCCCGCCAAACTGAAGCTCGCCGTTTCCGGCTGTCCACGCAACTGCGCGGAGGCCACCTGCAAGGATATCGGTGTCATCTGTGTCGATTCCGGTTTCGAGATCCATTTCGCCGGTGCCGCCGGTCTCGATATCAAGGGCACGGAAGTTCTGGGTCTTGTCCATACCGAGGACGAGGCGCTGGAGCATATCGTGGCGCTGACCCAGATGTATCGTGAACAGGCGCGGTATCTTGAGCGCATCTACAAATGGGCCAAGCGCATCGGTTACGACGAAGTCCGCCGCCAGATCATGGACGATGCCGAAAAGCGCAAGGCCTATTTCGACCGCTTCGTCTTCAGCCAGAAATTCGCGCAGGTTGATCCCTGGTCAGAACGTGTCTCCGGCCATGACAAGCATGAATTCAGGCCCATGGCGGCAATCGGTTTCAATCAGGCAGCGGAGTGAGAACGATGGACAGCAACTGGATCGATATTGGCGACATCTCCGATATTCCGCTGCGTGGAGCGCGTTGCGTGAAGACGCCGATGGGCAAGATCGCCGTGTTCCGCACGGCGGAAAATCAGGTCTTCGCCATCGAGGACCATTGCCCGCATAAGGGTGGGCCGCTGAGCCAGGGCATCGTGCATGGGGCTTCGGTGACGTGTCCGCTGCATAATTGGGTCATTTCGCTGGAGACCGGCAAGGCGCTGGGGGCAGACGAGGGCGAGGTGCGGACCATTCCGGTGCGCAATCTGGATGGACGGCTTTCCATCGCGCTTGAAACTTTGATGATTGCGGCGGAGTGAATTGCGATGGCGGCGATGGCGAAGATACCCCCATCTGTCCTGCCGGACATCTCCCCCTCAAGGGGGGAGATCAAAAGCCGCAGATTGAGAGGGCAAGCCCATGCCCGCTGAAACAAAAACCACCTGTCCCTACTGCGGTGTCGGCTGCGGGGTTATCGCTACCGTTAACGAGAATGGCGTCGTTTCCGTCAGGGGCGATCAAGACCACCCCGCCAATTTTGGCCGCCTGTGTTCCAAAGGTTCGGCTCTGGCGGAAACCATCGATCTCGACGGTCGCCTCCTCCACCCGGAAATCGCCGGCCGGCGGGTGGCATGGGATGAAGCGCTCGATCTCGTCGCGTCCCGTTTCTCTGCAGCCATCGCCGAGCATGGCCCGGATTCGGTTGCCTTTTACGTCTCCGGCCAATTGCTGACGGAAGATTATTATCTGGCGAACAAGCTGATGAAGGGTTTCATCGGCTCGGCCAATATCGATACCAATTCAAGGCTCTGCATGTCGTCCTCCGTCGCCGGCCACCGCCGCGCCTTCGGGGCGGATACGGTGCCGGGAACTTACGAGGATATGGAGCTTGCCGATCTGGTGATCCTCACCGGTTCCAACCTCGCATGGTGTCACCCCGTTCTCTATCAGCGTCTTGCCGCAGCCAAGGCAGCGCGGCCGGAGATGAAGGTGATCGTCATCGATCCGCGCCGGACGATGAGCGCTGATATTGCCGATATGCACCTTGCTATCCGCCCGGATGGAGATGTGGCGCTGTTTACCGGCCTGCTGGCGCATCTCTCGGGCGGTAGTGCAATAGACCGCGCTTATGTCGAAAGCCACACGGCCGGTTTTGAAACCGCGATGTGGGCCGCAAGCGAGCACAGCCTACCGGAGATCGCCGAGGCGACCGGCCTGACGCTTGCGGAGCTTATCTCCTTTTACGAATTGTTCGAGCGCACGCAAAAGACCGTCACCTGCTACAGCCAGGGCGTCAATCAGTCTGAAAGTGGCACCGACAAGGTCAACGCCATCATCAATTGCCATCTCGCCACTGGCCGCATTGGCCGGCCGGGCATGGGGCCGTTTTCACTGACCGGCCAGCCCAACGCCATGGGCGGACGCGAGGTCGGCGGGCTGGCGAACATGCTGGCCGCCCATATGGCCATCGAAAGTGCTGAAGATCGCAACCGCGTGCAGCGCTTCTGGGCCTCACCTGCCATCGCGCAGAAACCCGGCCTCAAGGCGGTGGATATGTTCCGGGCGGTGGCCGATGGCCGTATCAAGGCGCTGTGGATCATGGCCACAAACCCGGTCGTATCCATGCCGGATGCCGGTGCCGTCGAGGCGGCGATCAAGGCCTGTCCTTTCGTCGTTGTGTCCGATGTCACGGCCGATACGGATACCGCCCGCCACGCCCATGTTCTTCTGCCCGCACTCGGCTGGGGCGAAAAGGACGGCACCGTCACCAATTCCGAGCGGCGCGTTTCCCGCCAGCGCGGCTTTCTCGATGCGCCCGGCGAAGCGAAGGCCGACTGGTGGCAGATGGCGGAAGTGGGCCGGCGCATGGGTTTCGACGCTGCCTTCACTTTTGGTCAGGCATCGGAGATTTTTGCAGAGCATGCGGCTCTTTCCGGTTTCGAGAATGCAGGGAGCCGCGATTTCGATATCAGCGGCATCGATGGGAATTCCTACGATGGGATGGCACCCTTCCAATGGCCGAAAGTCGGCCCCGGCGAGGCTGAAGTGACCCGCTTTTTCGCGGATGGCCGGTTTTACCATGCCGATGGCAAGGCCCGCTTCATCGCCACCGCCTTGCCGAAGACAGGCAGGATATCGGCAGACTATCCGCTGACGCTGAATACCGGCCGCATTCGCGATCAATGGCATACCATGACCCGCACCGGCAAAAGCGCCCGCCTCACCGCCCATATCGCCGAGCCTTTCGCCGAGCTCCATCCGCGCGACGCGCAGGCACTGGGCATAAAAAGTGCTGATCTGGTGGAGCTGGAAAGCCCGCATGGCAAGGTGCTGCTGCGGGCGCTGGTAAGCGAAAGGCAGGCGCGCGGCTCGGTCTTCGCGCCGATGCACTGGAACGATCAGTTTGCCTCGAAAGCGCGGATCGATGTGGTGGTCGCGCCGGTAACGGACCCGCATTCCGGTCAGCCCGCTTCGAAAAACGTGGCGGTGAAAGCAAGGCGTTTCGAAGCGAATGCCTATGGTTTTGCCATTTGCCGCAGCCGGCCCAACGCACCGGATTGTGCCTATTGGGCCATGGCCAAAGCGGATGGCGGCTATCGCATGGAGCTTGCTTTCGAGAGCGAGCCCCAGGACTGGACGCTCTGGGCGCGGCAGGTTTTCGGCATCGACGTCCGCATCGAGCCGCTTGGTTACAACGACTGGCAGACGGGTGACCTGCGCCTCGCCTTCTTCGATGGTGAGACACTGCTTGCGGCATTGTTTATCGCCAAAGAGCCGGTCGCCGTTGCCCGCAGCTGGGCGATATCGCAGTTGAACGAGCGCCACGAGGATTTGCGCATGCGTTTTGCGCTGGTCGCCGGCCGTCCCGGTGCTGGCCGTGCCGATCCGGGCGCAACTGTCTGCTCCTGCTTTAATGTCGGGGTGAACCAGATCACCGCCGCCATCCGTGATGGTTGCCACAGTGTCGAAGCCATCGGCAAGGCGTTGAACGCCGGAACCAATTGCGGCTCCTGCCGCGCCGAAATCAGGGGGATCATCGATGGATGCCTTAAAACCGCAGCGGAATGAACCGGCCCGCATGGAAAGACTGGCCAAGCTGCCGGTCTTCTGGGGGCTCGAGGGCAAGCGTGTGGTTCTGGCGGGCGGATCGGAAGGCGCTGCCTGGAAGGCGGAACTTCTGCTGGCCTGCGGGGCGGAGGTGCATGTTTATTGCTGCAAAGGCGATTTGTCGGAGACCTTTGCGGCTCTTGTCGCAAGAAACTCATGCCTGAGCATCCATGATCAGCCTTGGCATCCGGGCATATTCGAAAATGCTGAACTTGCGCTGGCTGATTGCGAAACGGATGTGGAGGCTGAAGCCTTTTATTCCGCCGCACGGGGGGCCGGTGTGCCCGTCAATGTCATAGACAAGCCGGAATTCTGCCAGTTCCAATTCGGCTCCATCGTCAATCGCTCGCCGGTGGTGGTGTCGATCTCCACCGATGGCGCCGCCCCCATCTTGGCGCAGGCCATCCGCCGGCGGATCGAGACATTGTTGCCGCTGTCGCTGAAAGATTGGGGCGCGCTTGCCCAGACGATCCGCGAGCGCGCCAATCGACGTCTAGCGCCCGGACCGGCGCGGCGGTCTTTCTGGGAAAAATTCGTCGATCGCGCCTTTACCGAAAGGCTGGATGGGGACAGCGAAGAGCGGCTGCTTGCGGATATCGCAACGCAGGCCGGGCGGGGGGAGCCGGCTGGCGGAAGGGTGACGCTGGTGGGCGCCGGACCGGGGGATGCCGAGCTGCTGACGCTGAAGGCGGTGCGCGCCCTGCAGGCGGCGGACGTCATCCTGTTCGACGATCTCGTCTCGGCAGAGGTGCTGGAACTGGCGCGGCGGGAAGCCAAGCGCATGCTGGTCGGCAAACGCGGCGGCCGGGAAAGCTGCAAACAGGAAGACATCAACGATATGATGATCCGTCTCGCCAAGGCCGGCAAACGGGTGGTGCGGTTGAAATCCGGCGATCCGATGATCTTCGGTCGCGCCGGCGAGGAGATTGTGGCGCTGGAGGCCGAAAACATCCCGGTCGAGATCGTGCCCGGCATCACTGCCGCAAGCGCCATGGCCTCGCGCCTTGGTGTTTCCCTGACACATCGAGATCATGCCCAGTCGGTTCGCTTCGTCACCGGCCACTCCCGGCAGGGAAAGCTGCCGGAGAATATCGACTGGAAATCGCTTTCCAACCCCTCGATAACCACCGTCTTTTATATGGGCGGGCGCACCGCAGCCGGGATTCAATCCTCCCTGCTTGCTCATGGCATGCCTGCCTCAACGCCCGTTGCGATCATGATTTCCGTCAGCCGTTCAAATGAACGGCGCTGGTGCGGTTCGCTCGAGCAATTGGCTGCAGCGATTGAGAGGCTGGGCGTGAACGAGCCTGTGCTGATCGGCATCGGTGATGCGTTTGGTGTCGCATCCCCGGCAGTTTCGGGCCTTCGTGCTGAGGGGTCGGTTGCGGCACCAGTTCAAAGAGCCGGCTAATAAGTTTATCAGGTGGTGCGGGCGTGTCTTTCGCGCGTGCCCGCAAGTTGGTTGTTTTTGCCGCCACAAGACCCTCCCTTGACATTGGTTTTTCGTTCGCTCTTCAATAAAACGAAAAATTAGAAAGAGGAGGGAGGGTGAAATGCTGCTCACACCGCGTCAGGATGAAATCGTTGCGCTGGCGAAAGCGAACGGGCGGGTGCTCGTCGATGAGCTGGCGGCGCGGTTTTCCGTCACCCCCCAGACGATCCGCAAGGACCTCAATGATCTTTGCGATACGCGGGTGCTGACGCGCATCCATGGCGGCGCGCTTTTCCCGAGCGGCAATGAAAACGTCAAATACGAGGCGCGCCGGGCGATTGCTTCTGTCGAGAAACAGGCAATCGGGGCCGCTGCCGCTGCTCTCATTCCCAACAATTCCTCGCTTTTCATCAATATCGGTACGACGACTGAAGCGGTGGGTGAAGCACTGGCGGACCATCACGAATTGATGGTGATCACGAATAATATAAACGTCGCCAACAGGTTAAGGGTGTTCCCGGGCATCGAGGTGGTGATTGCCGGCGGCGTGGTCCGTGGCTCCGATGGTGGTATCGTCGGTGAGGCGGCGGTGGATTTCATCCGCCAGTTCAAGGTCGATTTCGCCGTCATCGGCGTTTCGGCGATCGATGAGGACGGGGCTCTGCTGGACTTCGACTTCCGCGAGGTCAAGGTGGCGCAGGCGATCATCTCCAATGCCCGCCATGTCATTCTGGTGTCGGATTCGCTGAAATTCGAACGCACCGCCCCGGTACGTATCGGCCATCTTTCGCAGGTTCACACCTTCATTACCGATCATTGTCCGGTTGATTCCATCCGCAGCATCTGTGCCGATCATGATGTCCGGCTGATCGAAACAGAGGCCCACGACGCCTGACTCACGGGGCATCGGGATTTCGTTTGACATTCGTTTCGTCTTCGAATTAGATGGTCGTGCTTTCAATATATCGATGAGGAGAGCATCGATGAAAGCACGGGAGGGTGCATGTCTGACGAGGCAATTCACGATATTTTCGTGATCGGCGGCGGTATCAATGGCTGCGGCATTGCGCGCGACGCCGTCGGCAGAGGCTATTCCGTCGCACTTGCGGAAATGAACGATTTTGCCTCCGGCACCTCATCCGCCGCCACCAAGCTCATCCATGGCGGTTTGCGTTATCTCGAACATTATGAATTCCGCCTCGTGCGTGAAGCCTTGATGGAACGCGAGGTCCTGTGGG
This sequence comes from Agrobacterium tumefaciens, assembly GCA_017744915.1. GTDB lineage: Bacteria > Pseudomonadota > Alphaproteobacteria > Rhizobiales > Rhizobiaceae > Agrobacterium > Agrobacterium tumefaciens_I. The sequence continues at coordinate 748,369 of JAGIAH010000001.1, read as the reverse complement.
CCATGGCGCCTCACATCATCTGGCCGATGCGCTTCGTGCTGCCGTTCCAGAAGGGGGGCGTGCGTCCGGCCTGGCTCGTGCGGCTCGGGCTTTTCCTTTACGATCACCTCGGCGGCCGCAAGCTTCTGCCGGCCACCCGCTCGCTCGACCTGCGCCGTGATCCTGCCGGAAAGCCGTTGAAGCCGATTTTTGCCCGCGCGTTCGAATATTCCGACGGCTGGGTGGACGATGCCCGTCTGGTGGTGCTGAACGCCCGCGATGCCGCCAATCGCGGTGCCCTGATCCTTAACCGCACACAGGTTGTTTCCGCACGGCGCGAAGGCGGCTTCTGGTGGGTCGAAACGAAAAATGCGGACGGCGAAAGCAGGACCCACCGGGCGCGTATGCTGGTGAATGCTGCAGGCCCATGGGTCGACAAGGTTCTGTCTTCGACCTTCGGCAAGAACAATGTCCACAATGTCCGCCTCGTGCAGGGCAGCCACATCATCGTTCGCAAGAAATTTTCCGATCCGCGCGCCTATTTTTTCCAGAATCCGGACGGCCGCATCATCTTCGCCATCCCCTATGAACAGGACTTTACCCTGATCGGCACGACGGATCGCGACTATACCGGTGACCCCCGGGCTGTTAAGATCAGCGACGAGGAAATCAGCTATCTCTGCAATGCCGCGAGTGAATATTTCGCCGAACCGGTAAAGCCCGCCGATATCGTCTGGACCTATTCCGGCGTGCGGCCGCTTTTCGATGACGGCGCATCAAAAGCACAGGAAGCGACCCGCGACTATGTGCTGAAAACCGAAGGGGCGGAAGGCGAAGCGCCGCTCCTCAATATCTTCGGCGGCAAGCTCACCACCTATCGGCGGCTTGCCGAACATGCTCTTGAAAAAATCGGCGATGCGCTGGGTGAAAAGGGCGCGCCATGGACGGCGGGTTCGCATTTGCCGGGCGGAAATTTCGGTGCCGAAGCCTATGCGGAAGAGGTCAGGACCGTGCGGTCGCGGTATCCCTTCCTCGATAAGCGTCATGCCGAGCGGCTCGTCCGTTGTTACGGAACCGATGCGATGGCCATAATCGGTTCTGCTACGGATACGGCGGCGCTGGGCCGGCATTTCGGCGGCACGCTTTATGAGGCTGAGGTTCGCTGGCTGATGGCGCGGGAATGGGCGCTGACGGCGGAAGATATTCTGTGGCGCCGCACCAAACAGGGGCTTTTCCTGACCTCTGAAGAGGTGCGCGGGCTGGAAAGCTATATCGAAGACATTGCAGGTGAACGCTTGAAGGCAATCTGACGATCCGATCGAAAAGCGGAGGAGGCTTTGGATCACCATGCTTGAATTGCGAAACGTCTCGAAGATGGTGGGTGGTGAATATCATATTCATCCGACCGATCTGACGTTGCAGCGCGGAAGTCTGAACGTCCTGCTTGGACCGACGCTTTCGGGCAAGACGACGCTGATGCGGCTGATGGCCGGGCTGGACAAGCCGAGCGGCGGCTCGATCCTCTTTAATGGTGAGGATGTGACCGGCTGGCCGGTGCAGAAGCGCAACGTCGCCATGGTCTACCAGCAGTTCATCAATTACCCGGCGCTGAGCGTTTATGAGAATATCGCTTCGCCGATGCGGGTTGCCGGCAAGGATCAGTCGACCATCGACCGGGAGGTGAGGAAGGCCGCCGAGCTTCTGAGGCTGACGCCCTATCTCGACCGCACGCCGCTCAATCTTTCTGGTGGCCAGCAGCAGCGCACGGCGCTTGCCCGCGCCATTGTCAAGAACGCCAATCTGGTGCTGCTCGATGAGCCGCTCGCCAATCTCGATTACAAGCTGCGCGAGGAATTGCGCGAGGAGCTGCCGCGCATCTTCGCAGAGTCCGGCGCGATCTTCGTTTATGCCACGACGGAACCTTCCGAAGCGCTGCTTCTGGGCGGCAATACGGCGACCCTCAACGAGGGAAGGGTGACGCAGTTCAGCCGCACGATCGAGGTCTATCGGCAGCCGGTGGATATTGTGACTGCGGAAATCTTTGCCGATCCGCCGCTCAACACCATCGAGGTCATCAAGACGGGTAACGCTTTCACACGCGCCGACCAGGCGGTGGTTGCCGTGCCGGCGCATCTTGCCGCCGTGCCGGATGGACCTTTGACCATTGCCTTCCAGCCGCATCATCTTTTCCCGCATGCGAAGGGCGAGGCACGGCAATCCATCCGCGCGCGGACGCTGATTTCGGAAATCGCGGGATCGGAAAGCTTTGTGCATGTGGAATTTTTCGGCCGGCGCTGGGTCATGCTGGCGCATGGCATCCACGACATTGAACCGGACAGGGATATCGAGCTGTTTCTCGATACAAAACACCTGATGGCCTTTGACGCGAATGGTCGCGCCATCGGCGAAGCGGCTTGAGGGGAGATCGGTCATGGCACGTATCACGCTCGATCATATCCGCCACGCCTATAATGCCAAGGCGCAGGCCGCCGGTGAATATGCCCTGAAAGAAGTGCATCACGAATGGGAGGATGGCGGGGCCTATGCGCTGCTCGGGCCTTCGGGCTGCGGCAAGACCACGCTGCTGAACATCATTTCCGGCCTGCTGCGCCCCTCCGAAGGCCGCATCGCGTTTGATGGAACCGACGTGACGGATTTCGCGACCGAAGATCGCAATATCGCCCAGGTGTTCCAGTTTCCGGTCGTTTACGACACGATGACGGTTTACGACAATCTCGCCTTTCCGCTGCGCAACCGGCATGTGCCGGAAGCGGAGGTCGACCGACGCGTCCGGGAAATCCTTGAGATGACCGATCTTTCCGGCATGGCCAAACGCCATGCGCGCGGGCTGACGGCAGACCAGAAGCAGAAGATTTCGCTGGCGCGCGGTCTCGTGCGTTCGGACGTCAACGCCATTCTTTTTGACGAACCGCTGACGGTCATCGATCCGCATATGAAATGGGTGCTGCGCTCGCAGCTGAAGCGCCTGCACCGCCAATCCGGTTTCACCATGGTCTATGTCACGCACGACCAGACCGAAGCACTGACCTTCGCCGACAAGGTGGTGGTCATGTATGACGGGCAGATCGTTCAGATCGGCACGCCCGCCGAGCTTTTCGAGCGTCCGGGACATACATTCGTCGGTTATTTCATCGGCTCGCCGGGCATGAATGTATTGCCCGCCAGCATCGAGGGGACGACGGCTGTGGTCGGCGGTCTTGGTGTACCGCTTGCCGGTGCGCCAAAGGTTGACGCGGCACAGCGCATCGAGATCGGCATCCGTCCGGAATTCGTCCGGCTGGAGCGCGGCGGCATGCCGATCAGCATCGACAAGGTCGAGGATATCGGCCGACAGAAGATCGTCCGTGCCCGGTTTGCCGGCCAGAAGCTGGCAATCGTTGTCGCCGAAGACGAAGAAATTCCGGCGGAAGCGGGTGTTCGCTTCGACCCTGCTGCGATCGGCGTCTTCGCTGATTCCTGGCGTGTGAAGATGGGAGCCTGACCATGGAAAAAAGCTGGAACAACAAGGCGTGGTTCATGGTGCTGCCGGTGCTGGTGCTGGTCGCCTTCTCCGCCGTCATTCCGCTGATGACCGTTGTGAATTATTCGGTGCAGGATACCTTCGGCAACAACCAGTTCTTCTGGGCAGGAACGCAATGGTTCGAGGAAATTCTGGCATCGGACCGATTCTGGGATGCGCTTGGGCGCAATCTCCTGTTCTCCGGTATCATCCTGGCGATTGAAATTCCGCTCGGCATCTTCATTGCGCTCAAGATGCCGAAGTCCGGCATCGGCGTGCCGATCTGCCTCGTTACCATGGCGCTGCCGCTTTTGGTGCCGTGGAACGTCGTCGGCACGATCTGGCAGGTATTCGGCCGCAGCGATATCGGGCTGCTCGGCTATTATGCCAATCAGCTCGGGCTGGACTACAACTATGTCAACGATCCGGTCGATGCATGGATTACGGTCGTCATCATGGATGTATGGCACTGGACGAGCCTTGTGGTCCTCCTGTGTTACGCCAGCCTCGTCTCCATACCTGATGCCTATTATCAGGCGGCACGGATCGACGGCGCGTCGCGTTTTGCGGTGTTCCGGTTCATCCAGCTGCCGAAGATGAAGCGTGTTCTGCTGATCGCCTTCCTGCTGCGTTTCATGGACAGTTTCATGATCTATACCGAGCCCTTCGTCGTCACCGGCGGCGGTCCGGGTAACTCCACCACTTTCCTGTCGATCGATCTCGTGAAGATGGCGCTCGGCCAGTTCGACCTCGGGCCGGCGGCGGCCATGTCGCTGATCTACTTCCTCATCATCCTGCTGTTGTCCTGGGTGTTCTACACCGTGATGACCAGCCACGACGCGGAGACCTGAGACATGAGCGCCTCCAATGTCACCACAGGTGTGGAACGCAACGGCATCGGCAATTCGCCGGTGAGAGCGGCAGCCACAGGACGTTCCGGCCTCGCCGTCAATGCGCGGCGTCGCCACCATGGGTCGTCGCGTTTTTCCTGGCTGGTGCCGACGATCTATATTCTGCTGCTGCTGGTGCCGATCTACTGGCTCGTTAATATGAGCTTCAAGACGAACACGGAAATCGTGTCTTCCATGACGCTTTATCCACACCAGCCGACGCTGCAGAACTACAGGACGATCTTCACAGATTCGTCCTGGTATTCGGGTTACATCAATTCGATCATCTACGTTGTCATGAACATGGTGATCTCGGTGGCCGTGGCGCTGCCGGCGGCCTATGCCTTCTCGCGTTACCGGTTCCTGGGCGACAAGCACCTGTTCTTCTGGCTTTTGACCAACCGCATGGCGCCGCCCGCCGTTTTCGCGCTGCCGTTCTTCCAGCTTTATTCGGCCTTCGGGCTGATCGACACGCATATCGCCGTGGCACTCGCACATTGCCTCTTCAACGTGCCACTCGCGGTATGGATTCTCGAGGGCTTCATGTCCGGCGTGCCGAAGGAAATCGACGAGACCGCCTATATTGACGGCTATTCCTTCCCGAAATTCTTCGTGAAGATTTTCATGCCGCTCATTGCTTCCGGCATCGGTGTCGCCTGCTTCTTCAGCTTCATGTTCTCGTGGGTCGAGCTTCTGATCGCCCGTACGCTGACGACGACCGACGCCAAGCCGATTGCCGCGACGATGACGCGCACCGTCTCCGCCGCCGGCATGGACTGGGGCCTGCTTGCCGCTGCCGGCGTACTGACGCTCATTCCGGGCGCGCTGGTGATCTGGTTCGTGCGTAATTACATCGCCAAGGGCTTTGCGCTGGGGAGGGTTTGACCATGACGAAGATGCCCGATTTTACCTGGATGGCATGGACCTGGCAGACAGCTGCGTTCTTCGCCGCCATTGCCCTGCTGCTCGTCGGCATGTGGTTCTGGGAATATCTTTCGCCCGGCGGCAATCCCCGCTTCGGCCTTTTGCGCTTCGAGACAACGCGCGGTGACAGGCTGTTCATCTCGCTGCTTGGCAGCGCCTTCATTCATCTCGCATGGCTCGGGCTGGTTGGCCCGAACCTGTGGTGGGCTCTTGCTCTATCCTTGGTCTACGCCATCGGCGTTTTCCGTTTTGTCTAGAGCAGAAAAGAAAGGTGCGGCGGAGGAAAACCGCACCCGGGAGACTTCATGCAATCGCAACCCTTGGGAGGATTGATATGCGACGGCATCTGATGACGACGACGGCAGCCATGCTGCTGGCAATGACGGGTTCCGCTTTCGCCGGAATGGAGGAAGCAAAGCAGTTTCTGGACAAGGAAATCGGCGACATGTCGTCGCTTTCGCGTGGCGATCAGGAAAAGGAGCTGCAATGGTTTGTCGATGCCGCGAAACCTTTCGCGGGCATGGAAATCAAGGTCGTTTCCGAATCGCTCACGACCCATGAATATGAATCCAAGGTTCTGGCTCCGGCCTTCACCGCCATTACCGGCATCAAGGTCACGCACGACCTGATCCAGGAAGGTGACGTCGTCGAAAAAATCCAGACCCAGATGCAGACCGGCCAGAACCTTTATGACGGCTGGGTCAATGACAGCGACCTCATCGGCACCCATTGGCGCTACCAGCAGGTGCGCAACCTGACGGACTTCATGGCCAATGAAGGCAAGGACGTCACCAATCCCGGCCTCGACCTCAAGGACTTCATCGGCAGCGCCTTTACGACGGCCCCGGACAAGAAGCTCTACCAGCTTCCCGACCAGCAATTCGCGAACCTTTACTGGTTCCGTTACGACTGGTTCAACAACGAAAAGAACAAGGCCGATTTCAAGGCCAAATATGGTTATGACCTCGGCGTGCCCGTCAACTGGTCGGCCTATGAGGATATTGCTGAATTCTTCACCGGTCGCGATGTCGACGGCAAGAAGGTCTTCGGCCATATGGACTACGGCAAGAAGGATCCGTCACTTGGCTGGCGCTTCACCGATGCCTGGCTTTCCATGGCCGGCAACGGCGACAAGGGCCTGCCGAACGGCTTGCCTGTCGATGAATGGGGCATCAAGGTCAATGACAAGTCACAGCCGGTCGGCTCCTGCGTGGCGCGCGGCGGTGATACCAACGGTCCGGCTTCGGTCTATTCCATCGAGAAATATCTTGAATGGCTGAAGAAATATGCGCCGCCGGAAGCGCAGGGCATGACCTTCTCCGAATCCGGTCCGGTGCCGGCGCAGGGCAATATCGCCCAGCAGATCTTCTGGTACACGGCGTTTACCGCCGATATGGCCAAGCCCGGCCTGCCGGTCGTGAACGAGGACGGTTCGCCGAAATGGCGCGTCGCACCTTCGCCGCATGGCGTCTACTGGAAGGACGGCATGAAGCTCGGTTATCAGGATGTGGGTTCGTGGACGCTGATGAAATCCACGCCCGACGACCGCGCCAAGGCCGCCTGGCTCTATGCGCAGTTCGTGACCTCCAAGACCGTGGATGTAAAGAAGAGCCATGTGGGTCTGACCTTCATTCGTGACACCACCATCCACCACAAGAGCTTCACCGACCGTGCATCCAAGCTCGGTGGTCTGATCGAGTTCTATCGCTCGCCGGCCCGTGTGCAGTGGTCTCCGACCGGCACCAACGTTCCGGATTATCCGAAGCTGGCGCAGCTGTGGTGGCAGGCAATCGGCGATGCTTCGTCGGGTGCGAAGACCGCGCAGGCGGCGATGGACTCTCTCTGCGCCGAGCAGGAAAAGGTCATGAGCCGTCTGGAACGCGCTGGCGTGCAGGGCGATATTGGCCCGAAGCTGGCGGAAGAACATGATATCGAATACTGGAACAAGGACGCCGTTTCGAAGGGCAATCTGGCGCCGCAGCTGAAGATCGCCAACGAAAAGGAAAAGCCGGTCACCGTCAATTACGACGAACTGGTCAAAAGCTGGCAGAAGTAATTCTGCATGAAATCTTAAACCGGGGCGGCTTTGCCGCCCCGTCATTGCGTTTGAAAGGGAGTGACATGATGGGCGGTTATATTCTGGCGATCGATCAGGGAACGACATCGACCCGGTCGATGGTCTTTGATCGCGACATGCGGGTCATCGGTGTCGGACAGCGAGAATTTCCGCAACATTTCCCGGCCTCCGGCTGGGTCGAACACGATGCCGAGGATATCTGGAAAAGCGTGCTTGAAACGATCCGGCTGGCGCTTGCCGATGCCGGTATCGCCGCATCCGATATTGCGGCCATCGGCATCACCAACCAGCGCGAAACGACCGTGCTCTGGGACCGCAACACCGGCGAGGCCGTGCATCGTGCCGTAGTCTGGCAGGATAGGCGCGCCGCACCCATCTGCGAAGATCTGAAACGCCGCGGACTGGAGCCGCTTTTTTCAAAAAAGACCGGGCTGCTGCTCGACCCCTATTTTTCCGGCACCAAGCTGAAATGGCTTCTCGACAGCGTCAGTGGCCTTCGCGAAAAAGCCGTGAAGGGAGAAATCTGCTTCGGCACGGTCGACAGTTTCCTGATCTACCGTCTCACCGGTGGCCGACGCCATGTGACCGACGCCACCAATGCCTCGCGTACGCTGATCTACAATATCGAAGACAACATCTGGGATGACGAACTCCTGTCGATCCTCGACATTCCGCGCGCCATGCTGCCGGAAGTGCTTGATTGCGCCGCCGATTTTGGCGTGACGGACAAATCGCTGCTGGGTGCGGAAATTCCGATCCTTGGCGTCGCCGGCGACCAGCAGGCGGCGGTGATCGGCAATGCCTGCTTCGAGCCGGGCATGATGAAATCCACCTATGGCACGGGCTGCTTCGCGCTCCTTAATACCGGCACCGACCGGGTAGCATCCACCAATCGGTTGCTGACAACGATTGCCTATCGCCTCGATGGCGTGACGACCTATGCGCTTGAAGGTTCGATCTTCATTGCCGGTGCCGCTGTGCAATGGCTGCGTGATGAGCTTGGTTTCATCTCGGTTGCGTCTGAAGTCAGTGCGCTTGCCGAAAAGGCCGATCCCAATCAGCGTGTTTATCTGGTACCGGCCTTTACCGGTCTTGGCGCGCCCTATTGGGATGCCGAGGCGCGCGGCGCGATTTTCGGCCTGACGCGAGGTACAGGACCTGCGGAATTCGCGCGCGCGGCGCTGGAAAGCGTTGCCTATCAGACCTTTGACCTTCTGGACGCCATGCGCAGGGACTGGGCGGGTGACAATGGCAAGACGGTGCTGAGGGTCGATGGCGGCATGGTCGCCTCCGACTGGACCATGCAGCGGCTGGCGGATATTCTTGCGGCACCCGTGGACCGGCCAGTCTTTCTTGAAACGACCATTCTCGGTGCGGCCTGGCTTGCGGCTTCCCGCGCGGGCATCTGGCCGGACCGCAAGGCCTTTGCCGACCATTGGCGGCGTGACCGCCGGTTCAGTCCCGATATGGAGGATAGCGAGCGGAAAAACGCCATTGCCGGCTGGCGCGACAGCGTCGGTCGGTGCCTTTCGAAACGGGAAAACTAGGGCATTTCCAGCAAAAGTGCGTTGCGGTTTTATGTTTGGGTAACACGCAGGGAAATCTATACGAAGCTGCCGGGTGCGATGCTCTTGCTCGACACAAGGTCGGAAAGGGCGCGCACCAGCTTCGCATCCGCGCCCTTGCTCGGCTGGAGCACGAATTCCACATCTTCCAGAGCTGGCAGCAAGCCGGGTGCAATTTCCTTGAGGCCGGCCGGCGCCATGCTGCGGGGCTGCACCAGAATGCCCATGCCCGCTCTTGCAGCGGCAGTAAGTCCACTCAGGCTTCCGCAGGTGCAGACGATCCGCCAGGATAGGCCGGCCCGGTCCAATGCTTCCTGCGCCGCCTTTCTGGTAATGCTCGGTGGCGGAAAGGCGATCAGCGGCAGGGCATCCGGCTGGGCGAGCATGCGTTCCGGGTCGCGCGCCAGCCAGACGAGCGGTTCGCGGTAGAGAAAATGGCCGAGCTTGTCGCCGAGACGGCGTTTGGCCAGCACCACATCCAGCTCGCCATTGTCCTGCATCTGGTAAAGCACGCCGCTCAGCGAAACCGTCAGCTCCAGATCCACCAGCGGATAAAGGCGGATGAATTCCTCCAGAATGGCCGTTAGCCGGCTGGCGACAAAATCTTCCGAAACCCCGAGCCTTAATCGCCCGCGCAGGCGGGTTTCGCTAAACAGCGATGAGACCTTGCTGTCGATATCAAGCATGTTGCGGGCGTAACCGAGCAGCGCCTCCCCTTCGCCGGTCAGTTTTACCTGATGGGTGCTACGCGCGATCAGCCGGCGGCCAAGCGCGGCCTCAAGCCTTTGAATATGCTGGCTGACCGTGGATTGGCCAATGCCGAGCCGCTCGGCGGCAAGTGTGAAACTGCCGGTTTGCTGAAGCATGACGAAGCTGGCAAGATGTTGAAGGTTCAGCATTATCTCAAATCATGATAACTGTTAATCTTTGCATCCGAAATCATGATGAGCGATAGTGACACGCGTTTCAAGCAAAACCGATGCCGGAAAGACCTCCCATGACCCGCTTTTTGCCCGACCGTTTCACCATGATGCTGGTGGCCACCGTGATTTTGGCTTCCATCCTGCCAATCAGCGGCGAGCCGGCGGAATATTTCGGGCTTGCGACAAAACTCGCCATCGCTTTGCTGTTCTTCCTGCACGGCGCGCGGCTTTCGCGGGATGTGGTGATTGCGGGCATTCTGCACTGGCGCCTGCATCTGGCGATCCTGCTTGTCACCTTCGGCCTTTTCCCGCTTCTCGGCGTGGCGTTGGGCTTCATTCCCGAAAGCATCCTGCCGGCCCCGCTTTATATGGGCGTGTTGTTTCTCTGCGTGCTGCCATCCACCGTGCAGTCCTCCATCGCCTTCACCTCCATGGCGGGCGGGAACGTGCCGGCGGCGATCTGTTCGGCCTCGGCTTCGAATATTTTCGGCATGTTCCTGACACCGCTGCTGGTCGGCTTTCTGTTCACGGTGGGCGGCCATGGCGGCGGATTTTCGCTGGATGCGTTCCTGCAAATCTTCCTGCAGCTGCTTTTGCCCTTCATCGTTGGTCAGGTGCTGCAGCCGTGGATCGGTGAATGGATCCGGGCGCGCAAGAAGCTTTTGTCCCCCGTCGATCGCGGTTCGATCCTGATGGTTGTCTACCTGGCGTTTTCCGATGCCGTTATCGAGGGTATCTGGCACACGTTTTCTCTCCGGGATATCGGCGTGGTCATCCTCATCAACATCCTGCTTCTGGCGCTGGTTCTGTGCGTGACGATGTTCGGCAGTCGATTGCTCGGCTTCGACAAGGCGGATGAAATCACCATCACTTTCTGCGGCTCGAAAAAGAGCCTTGCCAGCGGCGTGCCCATGGCGGGTGCGATCTTCGCCGGCCAGAGCATTGGTGCAATCGTTCTGCCGATCATGCTCTTCCATCAGATTCAGCTGATGGTCTGTGCGGTGCTGGCCCAGCGTTATGCCCGCAAGGCGCATGAAAAGGCCGCGATCGCGCAAACGACGGCTGCTGAAGGTGTGACGGCATCCGCTCGCTGACGGGATTTCCACAAACAAAAACGGCCCCGTGAAGGGGCCGTTCGTTTTACATGTCAGAAAAGCTTAGTTGACCTGGGCAGGCGAAATCTGGGCTTCGATCGTCTTCGGCGCATCGGCGCTGTCGGACGAGATCGCGATGCGGCGCGGCTTCATCGCTTCCGGAATATTGCGGACGAGGTCGATATGGAGCAGGCCATTCTTCAGGGAAGCGGTCTGGACTTCGACATGGTCAGCAAGCTGGAAGCGGCGTTCGAAAGCGCGCGTGGCGATGCCGCGATAGAGAAACTCGCCTTCAGTGGCCTTTTCATCTGCGGACTTCTCGGCCTTCACCGTCAGTGCATTGGCGCGGGATTCGATGCTGAGTTCGGTTTCATCGAAACCGGCGACCGCCATGGTGATGCGATAGGTGTTTTCACCGGTCCGCTCGATATTATAGGGCGGATAGGACTGTGCCTGTTCGGGCTGGCCGAGGCCGTCGAGCATCGAAAAAAGACGGTCGAAGCCGACGGTGGAACGATAGAGGGGGGAAAAATCAACGTGACGCATGGTGTCCTCCTTAAGAAGCGACTGTTTGCGGTTAAGTCTGGCGTCCCGTTCTGGCGACGGCCGGACATTGGGCGCGGTCCCGTTCTGGCGACCGCATGAAGGAGATGGGAATGGTCATGCGCGGCGTCAAGGGGGCGTGAAAAGACGAGGGCAACATGAACCATGGCTGAACATCCGGTTCCGGCATCGTTCAGTTTGAGAGCCATAAAACTTCGGTCATCGGAGACATTCTCCGTGGACAGAAGCAATAACGTCCCTTCTTCTTCTGTCTTACTGGCCGGAACCGCGACTGCTTTAACCGACGGTTCCGGCAATTTTTTCTTTGACCTTCCCGCGCCGCCGACCTATCCCGAAAGGGCAGAAAAGCCGGAAAAGACCGATGATCGAAGCCACATTGCACGCCAGTGAAGACAACCCGGTTCCCGACAACCATACTGTCGGATATTTTACCGGCCATGGCGGCAAGCAGCTTCGATATGCGATCTTTCGTTCCAGCCGCCACATTGCCCGCGGAACGGTGGTGTTGCTGCATGGCAGGAACGAATGCATCGAGAAATATTTCGAGACCGTCACCGATCTGACGGCCATGGGCTTCTGGGTCGCAACCTTCGACACGCGCGGGCAGGGCGGCTCCGAAAGGCTCCTGAAAAAACCGGGCGCCGGGCATGTGCGGCGCTTTTCAGACTATCAGCGCGATATAAGCCTTTTTCTCGAACAGGTGGTGCTGCCGGATACGCGGCTACCTTTCTTCATGATTGCCCATTCCACCGGCGCGCTCGCGGCGCTTGCCGCCGCACCCGGCCTGTCGAACCGGATTGACCGTCTGGCGCTGTGTTCGCCATTCATCGAGCTGGATAACCAGCAATCCGTTCCCGCGCCCGTCATCCGGGTGGTTGCGACGGCCTTGAGCCTTGTCGGTCTGGGAAGGATTCAACTCGGCAAGGATCAGCGTGAGCGGGATTTCGATGGCAATCCGCTGACCTCGGATGCAAGACGTTTTGCCCGAAATCTCTCGCTACACAGGCAGTTTCCGGAACTGTTCATCGGCGCGCCCACGGCGCGGTGGGTCCATGAGGCGCTGAAGACCATGGCGCGGGTGACCCGCCAGGATCACCTGACGAACATAAATATTCCCACCCTCATTCTGGCGCCGATGCTGGATACGATCACGCCTTACAAGGCGCAGGAAGAGCTCTCGCGCAATTTCCGGGCGGCGCAGCTTCTTCCCATCACCGGTGCGCGCCACGAATTGCTGCATGAGCGTGACGTTTTCCGCAAACAGGCCCTGGCGGCCATCGACGCGTTTTTCGCGCCGGAGTGATGGCCGCTTGAGCCAAGCGCCTAGAGTTTTGAGAGAATGGCAAGCGCCTGTTCGTGCACGGCCTTGGAGCCGGCAGCCAGAATGCGGCCGCCATCTTCCGGACGTCCGCCGTCCCAGGTGGTGATGATGCCGCCGGCCTGCTCGATCACGGGAATAAGCGCGCCGACATCATAGGGCTTCAGGCCGGATTCGATCACCAGATCGACATGGCCGGCCGCAAGAAGGCAATAGGCGTAACAATCCACGCCGTAACGGAAAAGGCGAGCCTGGCCCTGCACCTTTTCGTACAAGGGTCTTTCTTCCGCGGTGAAGATATGCGGGCTTGTGGTGAATAGCACCGCATCCGATAGAGACGCGCAATCACGCGTGTGGATCTTCTTTTCGCCGTCGGGTCCGAAATACCACGCCGCTTCGCCATCGGCGAAATAACGCTCTTTCGTGAAGGGCTGGTCCATGATGCCCATCGTGGCGCGCCCGGCTGACTGGAAGCCGATCAGTGTGCCCCAGACCGGTACGCCGGAAATGAAGGCGCGGGTGCCGTCGATCGGGTCGATGACCCAGATATGATCGCGGTCGAGACCGACATTGCCATGTTCTTCGCCAAGAATGCCGTGCTGCGGAAAACGGTCTTCGATGAGCGCGCGAATCGCGGTTTCCGCCGCCTGATCGCCTTCCGTCACCGGATCGTAGCCACCATCCTGCTTGTTGGTGACGGCAATGCCCGTGCGGAAGCGGGGAAGCGTCTCGGCGCTGGCGGCATCGGCAAGTTTGAAGAAGAAATCCCGATCGGGCAGCAGCATGCGAAACCTCATTGCCTGAATGGTGGCCTAAACTCTGTGGCGCAATGCATAAACCGGAATCACGCCCGCCGTCCACTCATACGGATGCCGGAGCCGGCGTTTCCATATTTTTGGGCATAAGCATAAAAAATAGGCAAAAAATAAAGTGATTGACAATTGTGCAGTGGCTGCGTAAATTCACCCTACAGTCTTTGACTGTAAATACCCTCCTTGGGTGTTTCCTCCCTAGACTTGACCGCGCCAAGGCGCGGTTTTTTTTGCCCGGACACGGCCGGGCGATGCGGGATAACGAGCTGGAATACCGGTAATTCGGGGTGCTATTCGGCGGCGAGCGATGTTTCGATCGCGTATTCCGAAACGAAGGCGCCGAGCTGGCGCATGAAGATCTCCAGCGATGCCTGAATGGCGGGAAAATCGGCTTTTTTCAAAAGCGTCTTTTCATCCACATAAAGCGCCCGGTTGACCTCGATCTGCAGAGCGTGGAGAGATCGAATCGGCCGCCCGTAATGTTCGGTGATGAAGCCGCCGGCATAGGGTTTGTTGCAGACTGCGACGAAACCCAGCTCCTCGAGAAAATGCAGGGCGGCGCGGGAGACTTCCTGGGATGCGCTGGTGCCGTAACGGTCGCCGATGATCACGTCCGGTCTCAGATTCGAGCCGGCGACGCGGATATTGCCCGGCATGGAATGGCAGTCGATCAGCACCGCCATGCCGAAATGGGCATGGGTGCGTGAAAGCAGCCGGCGCAAACAGGCGTGATAGGGTTTGTAGATCGTTTCGATCCGCGAGAGCGCTTCGTCCACCGGCAGGCGATGGGCATAGATATCCATATTTTCGGCGACGATGCGTGGCACGGTTCCGAGGCCGCCGGCGACCCGCATGGAGCCGATATTGGCGTAAGGCGGCAACGTGCCCTCGAACATGCGCGGATCGAGCTCATAAGGCTCGCGATTGACGTCGAGATAGGCGCGCGGAAAATTTGCTTTCAGAAGCGGGGCGCCGATCTCAGGCGCCGCAGCGAATAGTTCATCGACGAAGTGATCTTCGGAGCGTCGGATTTCATGCGAATCGAGCCGCGCCGATTCCAGGAAGGAGATGGGATAACAGCGGCCGCTATGGGGTGAATTATAGACAAATGGCAGGGTTTGAACGGCAGGTTCCGTTACTTCGAACAGCTCATATTCACCCGTGACCCAGTCCATTCCGTGCCATTTACCATGTCGCAAACTATCAGGATGTTCATGTTGCCAGTTACGGTGCGGCAAGTCCATACTATCGCCCAAGCAGCGCTATACCGATTCACGCGTTCACAGGATATTTACCGTGAAAATCCTATAATCGGGCTAGGGTATTCCAAACATTGAGCAGTTACGGTCACTTATGATGAATCAGAAAATTCTTCTCGCTGAAGACGACAACGATATGCGCCGCTTTCTCGTCAAGGCGCTGGAAAAAGCCGGTTACAAGGTTTCTTCCTTCGACAACGGCGCAAGCGCCTATGACCGGCTTCGCGAAGAGCCTTTTTCGCTGCTGCTGACCGATATCGTCATGCCCGAAATGGATGGCATCGAGCTTGCGCGTCGCGCCACCGAACTCGACCCCGACCTGAAGGTGATGTTCATCACCGGCTTTGCGGCCGTTGCACTGAACGCCGATTCGAAGGCTCCGAAGGACGCCAAGGTGCTTTCCAAGCCGTTCCATCTGCGTGATCTCGTGGATGAGGTCAACAAACTCCTTGTGGCGTAGGGGCCTCTCAAAAAACCTTCACAAAACCGAAAAAAAGCAGTTGACGCATGAACCGGTTTTGTGGTCTATCCGCCGCCACGGAGGGCGTGTAGCTCAGCGGGAGAGCACTACGTTGACATCGTAGGGGTCACAGGTTCAATCCCTGTCACGCCCACCATCCGAATTTATGAAAAGGGTTTCTGAGCAATCAGAAACCCTTTTTGCGTTTCTGGCTCAGCCATGGTCCAGCCCTTCTTATCCGTGAGCAAACCTATAGCCGATGCGGCACTCACTATTCACGCTGGCCACATGGTCGCTGGTGATCGGCTTTTTCGCTTAATGCTCTTTTGCAATAAATTTCACAATGCAAAATAAAATTCAAAGCCGTTGACGTGCCCGGTTTTTCCCGCTATCTCAGTGGTCATGCAATAAATTACGCATAGTAAAATTTATTGCGGACTAAGTCATTGTCCTTGGGAGGGGAATATGTTGGCTTTTCTGAAATTGACCGCTGCCGCGGGTGTTTTGACCGTGGCGATGACCGCTGGTGCCACTTCGCCGGCGGCTGCCGCGGGTAAATTCGCGTGCGAGCCGGGTGAGACCTATGTGATGAACGTCATGGTTTCCAGCCACCCTTATTGGGTGCCGGTCTTCGAGGGGTTCAAGCAGGCGGCCAAGGCGCTTGGCTGCGAGGCCGTCTTCACCGGTACGCCGGAATATGACATCACCAAGCAGATCGCGTCCTTCGAGCAGGAGCTGGTGAAGAAGCCGAAAGGCATCCTGCTGCACCCGATGCAGGCGGATCCCTTTATCGAACCCATCAACAAGGCAATTGCGTCCGGTGTTTCCGTGACGACCTTCGCAGCGGATTCCCCGAAGTCGAAGCGTACCGCCTATATCACTTCGGACAATGTTGCCGAGGCGAAATTTGCGGCCGATGAAATCGTCAAGAAGCTCGGTGAAAAGGGTGAATATGCGGTTCTGGAAAATCCGGGCCAGAGCAATCACGATCTGCGCGTCACCGCCCTCATCGACTATATGGGGCGTACCTATCCTCAGATGAAGCTGGTTGGCAGGCAGGCCACAAACCAGGACGCCAATGTCGCCTATCAGGCGGTCGGCGCTCTCCTGCAGGCAAACCCCAATCTGGGCGCGCTCTGGATTCCGGAAGCCGGTTCTGCCGAAGGTGCGACGACTGCGGTTCTGGAAGCGAAAAAGAAAGTGCTCATCCTGCACGCGGATATCACGCCGGCAACGCTGGAACACATCAAGCAGGGCAATATCTACATGTCCATCAATCCCAATCAGGGGGTTCAGGGTTTCATGGGTTTCATGAACACGTTTCTGGGCGCCCATTCGGACCTGATCGATCCATTCAACGACTATAAGGTTTCCGGCTTCAATCCGATGCAGGTACCTTCGATGGATAATGGTTTCGCTGTCATTACCAAGGCGAATGCCGCTTCCTTCGATCTCAATGAGTATATGAAAGGACGCTGACGCGTCGCTCTTGAAAAACCGGCGGGGTTTTTTGGCCTCGCCGGTCACAGGGGAAGCAGGTTCGGGAGGGCGTTATGGGTGAGGTCATCCTCAGCATGACGAATATTCACAAGGCGTTCGGGCCCGTGCGGGCGTTGCGCAGTGCCGCACTTGAATTGCGGCGCGGCGAAATCCACGCACTCGCCGGTGAAAACGGCGCCGGCAAATCGACGTTGATGCATATCATCGACGGCATTCTGCAGCCAGATGGCGGAGAAATCCTGCTGGATGGCAAGCCGGTCCGCATATCTTCACCCAACGCGGCGAACCGACTGGGCATCGGTTTCGTGCATCAGGAGATCGCACTCTGCCCGGAGATTTCGGTCGCCGAAAACATGTACATGTCGGAGACCGGCCAGAGCCGCTCCTGGTTCATGAATTATAGCGATCTGGAAAAACGGGCGGCAACGGTGCTGCGGGAGATCGGCGATATCGATCCCGCTCGTCGGGCGGGCGACCTGTCGATTTCGCAGCAGCAGATCGTCGAGATCGCCAAGGCGCTGACGCTGGATTGCCGTATCCTGATCCTCGACGAGCCGACGGCGGCGCTGACCGAGACCGAGGCACAGACGCTTTTCAAGATCATGCACCGGCTGGCGGCACGCGGCATTGCCATCATCTATATCTCCCACCGCATGGCGGAGATTTTCGAACATTGCGACCGCATCACTGTCATGCGCGACGGCTGCCATATCAGGACGGAGAATATTGCCGATATCTCCCCGGAAGAGGTGGTCAACAGCATGGTCGGGCGCGTACTCGACAAGCTCTATCCGGCGAAACTGGCGGATGATGAAAAATCGGATGAGGTCATTCTTTCGGTTCGGGGCTTGAACGAAGGAAAACGTGTTTTCGACGTCGATTTCGACCTGCGTCGCGGCGAAATCTTAGGATTTGCCGGGCTTATCGGTGCCGGCCGCAGTGAGATTGCGCGGGCTGTCTGCCGGCTGGAAGGAAAACCGAAAGGCGAGGTCGCACTGCGCGGCCGGCCGCTGAAGCTTAGGGATTATCGCGACAGCATCCGGGAGGGGATCGTTTATCTCTCCGAGGACCGCAAGGGCGACGGATTGTTCCTCAACATGTCCATCGCTTCCAATGTCTCCGCACTCGATATCGGCAGGATATCGAACGGCATGGGTTTCATCGAGCGGCGCAAGGAGATGAAACGTGCCGATGAGCTGGGACGCCGGCTGAAACTGCGGGCGAACAGCGTCGGTGACGCGGTATCGACCTTGAGCGGCGGCAACCAGCAGAAGGTGGCGCTGGCCAAGATGCTGTCGGTGGAACCGGAAGTCATCTTTCTGGATGAGCCGACCCGCGGGGTGGATGTAGGCGCCAAGGCGGAAATCCACCGCCAGATCCGGGAACTGGCGCGGGAAGGGGTTGGCGTGGTCGTCATCTCCTCGGAGCTGCCGGAACTTATCGGCGTCAGCGATCGTGTACTTGTCGTGCGCGAGGGGCGCATCACCGGCGAGGTCGCGGGAGACGACATGACGGAGGAAAAGATCATGCAGCTCGCATCGATCAATATCATGCAGAATGCGGCGGAAGCCTGAGGGAGCGGGAAAATGGCAACATCGGAAACACCTTCAAGCCTTGCCGAGGCGGCGGTTCGCCGCACGGCCTGGTGGGAGCCGGCGATCAAGGCGCGCGAAACCGGGCTGATCGTCATCATTCTCGCGCTTTTTGCAGTGATGTCTTTCATATCGCCCTACTTCCTGACGGTGGACAATCTGCGGGCCATGGCCATGGTCTTCGCCATCGAAAGCATCGTCGTTGTGGGCATGACGATCCTGCTGATCTCGGGTGGTATCGATCTTTCCGTGGGTTCCGTTACAGCACTTGCGATGGTGGCGGCCGGCTGGCTGTTCCTCAATGGTGTCGATCCCTGGGTTGCTGCGGGTCTCGCAATCTGCCTCACGACATTGGTCGGTATGGTCATGGGATTTCTGACCACGGTAGTCGGTCTGCATCATTTCATAGTGTCGCTCGGCGTCATGGTCATTGCGCGCGGTGTCTGCCTGCTGGCAACTGGCGGGCGGCCGCTCGGGCTTTACTCTCTGCCGCCGGAATTCAAGTTCATCGGCCAGGGCGCGCTGGGTGGCATTCCGCTGGTGCTCATCATCTTTGCGGTTGTGGTTGTTGTCTTCGACCTGCTGCTGCGGCGCACGACCGCCTTCCGCAAGGTGTTTTATACCGGCAGCAATCCCAAGGCGGCCGCCTATTCCGGCATTCGTGTCGGCCGGGTGGTGTTTGCCACCACCACGCTTTGCTCGATGCTGTGCGGCATTGCCGGCGTCATCTACATGGCCCGCTTCGGTTCCGCCCAGCCGAGCTTCGGCGTCGGCATGGAGCTTAATGTCATCGCCGCGGCGGTCATCGGCGGCGCGAGCCTTTCCGGTGGTTCGGGCACCATTCTGGGTGCAATCCTCGGCGCGATCCTTTTGTCCGTCGTTTCCAGCTCGCTTGCCTTGCTCAACGTGTCTGTCTACTGGCAGGACATCATCAGGGGAAGCATATTGCTGGCAGCGGTCCTGTTCGACCACTATCTGGTCAGGCGCCGCCGGTGAGCGCCCTTCGCGCGCCCGAGGGTAACTGGAGAAAGACGATCATGCTGGATATCAAGGACGACTTCGATCAACAGAGGCAGATGTATTCCGTCCTGGTGCTGCATTTCATCGAGGGGGTGAAGCAGTCGGAGATCGCCGAGCGGCTCAATCTTTCCCATACCAAGGTGAACCGTATGATCGCGGCGGGCCGCAAGGCGGGCATGGTGAAGATCACCATCGCCAGTCCCTATCAGCGGCTGGTGGATCTCGAAAACGAGATCAGTCGCCGTTATGGCCTCACGCAGTCGGTGGTGACGCCAACGGTCTCCGACAATCCGGAAACCGTGCTGCAGATGGTCGGGCGGGTGGCGGCCAACCATTTGCTGGAGACAATCCGGGATGGCGACGTGATTGCGATTACCGGCGGCAAGGCGGTCAGCGCCGTCGTTGATAATCTGGAGGCGGAGCGGCGTTTCGATGTGCGGGTGGTGCCGCTGACCGGCGGTGTGCAGGGCAAGCATTATACGGACGTCAATCATCTCGCCACGCAGCTTGCGGAAAAGCTCGGTGGCAGCGCCTCGCTCCTGCATGCGCCGCTGTTTGCCGAGGATGAGGAACAGCGCGATCTCTTGATGAATGTCGCGTCGATCCGCGAAGTTTTCGATCTGGCGCGGCAGGCGCAGGTGGCACTGGTCGGCATCGGTTCCGTGGAGGCTCCGGGCTCCGGTTATTACGATCTTCTGCCGGATGCGGCACGTGGCGGACAGGCGCTGATGGATGTGGGCATTGCCGGCGAATTCCTTGCCCATCTCACCATGTCGGACGGGCAACTGGCGCGGATTGATCTCAACTCACGCGTGGTGGCGCTGGACCCCCGGCAGCTTGCCCGGTGCCCGAACATCATCGGCGTGGCGGCTGGCGCGATCAAGGCCGGACCGGTGGCGGCCACGCTTGCCGGCCGTTATCTGACCTCGCTCGTCGTGGATGAGGCGATTGCCGGTTATTTATTGAATCAAGGGGAAGGGGAAACGTCGTGACGGAGAACGCAATATTGACCCGGACGATCGGCGGCAGCGGCATCAGCGCATCCGCCGTAGGGTTGGGCACCTGGGCCATCGGCGGCTGGATGTGGGGCGGCACGGATGAGCGGCAATCCATCGCCGCCATAGAGGCCTCTATCGATGCCGGCATTTCCCTGATCGATACCGCCCCGGCCTATGGCATGGGGCTTGCGGAAACCATCGTTGGCAAGGCGATTGCTGGCCGGCGCGACAAGGTGGTGCTGGTCACCAAATGTGGTCTCGTCTGGCATGTCAACGAGGGTGCCTATTTCTTCCATCAGGATGGTAAGCCCGTTCACCGTTATCTCGGCGCTGCTTCGATCCGTTACGAGGTCGAAGAAAGCCTGAAGCGGCTCGGAACCGACTATATCGACCATTACGTCACCCATTGGCAGGACGCCACGACGCCGGTTGCCGAGACGGTCGAGGCTTTGGTTCGGCTGAAGGAGGAGGGGAAGATCCGCTCTATCGGCGCAAGCAACGTCTCGCCGGGTGATCTGGAGGCTTATATTGCCACCGGTGCGCTGGATGCCATTCAGGAAGAATATTCCATGGTGAAGCGTGATATCGAGACGACGCTTCTGCCGCTTTGCCGGAAGAATTCTGTCTCCGTCCTCAGCTATTCGTCGCTGGCACTCGGCCTCCTGTCGGGCAAGGTCGGGCCAGAGCGCGTGTTTGCGGAGGACGATCAGCGCCACGGTAATCCGCGTTTCAGCCAGGCGAACCGTCAGAAGATCGCGCGGTTGATGGCGGTGCTGGAGCCGGTGGCGGCCACGCATGGGGCTTCGGTCGCACAGGTAGTGATTGCCTGGACGATTGCCCAGCCGGGCATAACATTCTCGCTATGCGGCGCGCGCGATCCGGCGCAGGCCGTGGAAAACGCCGCTGCCGCCCGCCTGCGACTTACAGCGAGTGAACTGGCCCTCATCAGCGCTGGCGTCACCGAGCATCTCGTCGGGCTCGATAGCTGAAACATGTAGGTGAGGCGGGGCTTTTGGCGAACAGCACATAATTTTCGCCTCCCGTCTCTCCCATCGCTTTAAACGATCAACACCATTGGGACGCTGGTCATTAGCCAGCGAACGGTATTCCTATGCCCAGTTTTCGCGAGGACGCTCTCCGCCGCATCCGGCAAGACGGTGATTTCGACGCCGTCGTCATCGGTGGCGGTATCAACGGCATCGCAGCCTATCGCGATCTCGCCTTGCAGGGGCTGCGGGTGCTCCTGGTCGAACGCAATGATTTTTCCTCCGGCTGCAGCGCAGCACCCTCGCGCATGATTCATGGCGGTCTGCGTTATCTTGAAAATGGCGAATTCGGCCTCGTGGCGGAATCCTTGCGCGAGCGCGATGCTCTTTTGACGCTCGCGCCGCATATGGTGCAGCCGCTGCCGACGACGATCCCGATTTTTTCGATGTTTAGCGGCCTGTTCAATGCGGCGGCGACGTTTTTCGGCTCCGGCGGCAAACCCGCAAGCCGGGGAGCGCTCGCCATCAAGGCGGGCCTTACCCTCTATGATTTCGTCACCCGCAAGAACCGCATCCTGCCCCGCCATGAATTTCGCGGCGCCGACAAGACGCTGAAGCGTTGGCCGGGTCTGACGCCTGACATCCGATATTCGGCCACCTACTACGATGCATGGATAAGCCAGCCGGAGCGGCTTGCACTGGAACTGCTGATCGATACCTCGGCAGATGCGCCGCAAAGCATCGCGCTCAACTATGCGGAGCTTATCCGCAACGGCAACGAATATCATCTCCGGGCAGAGGAAACGGATGAAATGCTGCCCATCCGGCCGCGCATCATCGTCAACGCCACGGGGGCATGGATCGACGAGACGATCAGCACGCTTTCCGCCGCCCCGGCCGCGGAGAAGCAGAAACCGACCGTTTCCGGCACCAAGGGGTCACATCTCATCATCGCCAATGATGCGCTCCTCAAGGCGCTGAACGGCCACATGATCTTCTTTGAAAATGCCGACAATCGCGTCTGCATCCTCTTTCCTTATCTCGGTCGGGTTCTTGCAGGGTCAACCGATATCAAGGTGGACCGCCCCGAACGGGTGCGATGCGAGCCGGAGGAGCGGGACTATATTCTCGAAGCGGTTGCCCAGGTGTTTCCGGACATTACCGTCGATCCCTCGGACATTGTCTTCAGTTTCAGCGGCATACGCCCGCTGCCGCGCAGCGATGCCGCTTTTACCGGTAGAATTTCCCGTAGCCATTTTATCCACCGTGTCGCCGGCGATCCGCCACAGCTTTGCATGATCGGCGGCAAGTGGACGACCTTCAGGGCTTTCGGCGAACAGGTGAGCGATGAGGTTCTGGCCTTTCTAGGGCGCAAGCGGCTGACCGGCACGATGAACCGCCCTATTGGTGGCGGCAGGAACTTCCCCACGGGTGCAGGGCGCCTGCCCGCTTTGCTGTCGGAGCAGTCTTTTATCGACCGGCGCCGGGCGGAACATCTCGCCCTGGCCTATGGCTCCCGTGCCTTCGAATTGATGGGCTTTTGCCGGGGACGAGCGGATGACGCGCCGCTTTCGGAAAAATCGTCGATAACGGCCGCGGAAGTCCTCTGGCTGATCCGCTCAGAACATGTGCGGCACCTGACGGACCTCATTCTGCGGCGCACGACACTCGCCATAACCGGCCTCATCGATGCCGGTCTGATCGACGCCATCCTCGATGTTGCCGCGCGCGAACTGGGCTGGTCATCCACCCGGGCCGCAGTGGAGCGGCAGCGGCTCATTGAGGAGCTGGAGACTTTTTACGGGGTCACCCCGGCAATGCTTCAACACAGATGCAAGGAGAATGCATGATGATGCGGATTTCGAAAAAGGCGCGCATGAACCGGCTGTTCCGCAATGGCGGTTGCCTTGATGTGGCCATCGATCACGGGGTTTGCAACGAGCCGAGCTTCCTCGTCGGGCTGGAGGATATGGCGCAGACGGTCGAGAAGCTGGTGGAAGCGCGTCCCGATGCGATCCAGATGACCTATGGGCAGGCGGATCTGCTGCAGCAGAGACCGGAGCGCGACAAGCCGGCCCTCGTCATGCGCATCGATATGGGCAATCCCTATAATTCCACCCGTCACAGAACCATGTGGTCGCAGCTTCAGAATTATCATGACCCGATCATCGGTGCGCTGGAGATGGATGCGGCCTGCGTCGTCGTCAATCTGTTCATGCTGCCGGATGAGCCGGAACTGTTTCGCCAATGCGTCGAGAACATCAGCCGGGTGCGGGCCGATTGCCATCGTTTCGGCATGCCGCTGATGATCGAGCCGCTGGTGATGTTGCCCAATGACGTGCGCGGCGGGTACCAGGTGGATGGCGACGCCGAGAAGATCGTCACGCTGGTACGCCTTGCCTCGGAAATGGGAGCCGATATCATCAAGGCCGATCCGACCAGCAACCCGCAGGATTTCCACAGGGTGATCGAGGCGGCGCGTTGCCCGGTGCTGGTGCGGGGCGGGGGGCGTGAGGATTTGCGCAATGTGTTGGCAAAATCGGCGGCCTTGATGGCGGAGGGCGCGAACGGGATGGTCTATGGCCGCAACATCTATCAGCATGACAATCCCAAGGCCGTGGTCGCGGCCTTGATGGCCATCATCCATCAGGGTGCGAGCGGTGAGGAAGCATGGGACATCTATAATCGTGGCTGAGAAAAATCATATATTGGGTCTCGATGTCGGCAACACGGTCATCAAGGCGGTGCTGTTCGACACGGCGGGCCGGCAGATCGCCCAGCACGCCATCGACGGACATTCGACATTCCCGCAGCCCGGCTACGTCGAGCGCGATCTTGAGGAATTGTGGCGGAACGGCTGTGAGGCGATCCGCCAGCTTCTGGTTAAATCGGCGGTCGATCCCCGCAGCATCGCGGCGGTGGGCTGTGCCGGCCATGGCAATGGCCTCTACCTTCTGGATAAAGAACAGCAACCGCTCCTCGGCATCCAGTCGCTCGACAGCCGCGCCGCCGATGTGGCGGCAGAGCTTGATCGAAAAAGCGGAGCCCTGCTGCAGGCCCGTTGCCTGCAGCGGCCGTGGCCAGCGCAGACGCCCACCCTTCTGGCCTGGGTGAAACGACATGCACCCGATCTCTATGCGCAGACCGGCACGGTGCTGTTCTGCAAGGACTTCGTCAATTTCCGCCTGACGGGCTGCCTTGCCAATGATATTTCCGATCTCAGCGGCGCGGGGCTGCTGGCCCTGCCGGAAGCGCGGCTCGACCGCGAGCTTCTGTCACTCTATGGCCTCGAAGATGCCTTGGCGTTCTTCCCCCGCCTCGTGGAATCGGCCGATATTGTCGGCCAGGTGACGCGGGAGGCTGCCAGCCTGACCGGGCTTTCCGAAGGTACGCCCGTCATTGGCGGTTTCTTCGATGTCGTTTCCAGCGCCATGGGTTCGGGCGTCATCAATGCCGGGGAGGCATCCATCATCGCTGGCACCTGGAGCATCAATCAGGTCTTTGCGAACAGGCCGGTCATCAGTCCGGATGTCTTCATGGTCACGACCTTTGGCCGTGACCGTTATGTCAACATCGAATCCAGCGCCACCTCCGCCGCCAATCTCGAATGGTATGTGCATCGTGTTCGTGCGGATCATGGCGAACATGCTTTCGAGCGCTGCAACGAGTTGGTCGGCTCCGTCAAGCCGCGTGCCGACGATCCGTTTTTTCACCCCTTCATCTTCGGCTCGCGGCTGGGAGCAGAATTCCGCGGCGGCTTTTACGGCCTTGCCGGCTGGCATGGCGAAGGCCATATGGTGCGGGCCCTGTTTGAAGGGGTGTGTTTCGAGCATCGCCGCCATATCGGCGTCCTGCGGGATGCGGGGCTGCCGGTCGAAAGTGCGGTCATGTCCGGTGGTGGTTCCCGCAGCCAGCATTGGCCACAGATCATGGCGGATGTTCTGGAAATCCCCCTTCGCGTTGCCGAAGCCCGCGAGACGGGCGCGCTCGGTGCGGCGATCGGTGCAGCCGTGGCGACGGGGCTCTATCCGGGCTATGAGGAGGCCGTCGCGGCGATGACGCGCGTGGCGAATGCCTACCGGCCGGACGCCGCGCAGGTCTCGCACTACAGGCGGCGTTACGGCCTCTACGCGCAATTGACCGAGCAACTGCGCGGGTTCTGGAGTGCTTTGCGCTTGCCGTGAGAATGCAGGGCTTCAGCGGTGGCGATCGCGTGTACCGTATCGCTCCGCAAGAACCCTCACTCACCAATGCTGAAGCGCCGTCCGGATTGAAAGATCATTCGGGCCGTGGCCGGACGAAGCGTTGTTCCAGAACCTCGCTTCCCCATTGGCTACCCGGATACTCCTCCGTGCATGCAAAACCATGGGCTTCGTAAAGATGCCGTGCGGCCAAAAGACCGTTGAATGTCCAAAGATGGGTTTCGGCAAAACCCTTTTCATCGGCAAAGGCCAGTGCGGTCGCCAGCAGCCCGCGTCCGACACCACCGCCGCGCACGCCATCATCGACGATGAACCAGCGCAGATGGGCGACATTCGCTCCGAGATCCTCGCCATCGATGGCAATGGAGCCGATGATCTCTTCGCCGCGCATTGCGACCCAGATTGCGTTTTGCGGGTTTTCAAGCCGATTGCAAAAGGAGGCGAGGCCTTCGGCGACGACGGATTCGAAACGTTGCCCGAAACCGGATGTCCGGGCGTAATAAAGCGCATGCATCTGCGTGATGCGGGCGATGAGGCCGGGCCTGTACCCTTCAACGATCTCTATGCCGGTAGCAGCGGCCTTGACCCGGTTGCCCAACGCGTCCGCGTAAAGACGAAGCCCTTCGAGGATCGTCTGGGCATCCGCTGACGAAAGCTGTGTCAGGGCGCCCGACACCTGCCGGTTCGCGAAGCCGTGAATGGCGCCGACCCGTTCCCGCCCCTGTTTCGTGAGGCGCAGCCGCTTGATGCGGCTATCCTTTTCATCCATTTCTTCGAGAATATCACCCGAGACGACAAGCTTGCGGAGCATGCGGCTGACGCTTGATTTTTCAAGCCGCAGCAATTTTCCCAGGTCCCGCGCCGTGATGCCGGGGCGTGCCTCTATTTCGATCAGGGCATGCACGGCTGAAGGCGGCAAATCGGTGCCGGCAAAATCTCCCCCCATGAAACCGAGTTCGCGCACAAGCCGGCGTGAGGTGGAGCGTATGTCATTTATGGGAAAGGGTTGCTGGTACACGTTCAATCCATTATGGTTGCATGATGCAACCATAATCATATTTCATCTGACTTGCCAAGATTGCGGCTGCGTAAAATACTGGCGTTCTCCGCGAAAGCGGGCAATCCGCCCTTCGGGACACTTAAATTGCGATTATCGGAAAGATGATGTTCTCTGAGATCGCGCTTCGCGATAGTTGATTATCCGGCTATGGAGAAGGTATGCCTGACACGCCACGATTTTTCCGCTACGCCGTTTTGGCCGCAATGTTTCCTGTCGCATTCATGGGCCTGGTGGGAACGCCGAATGAATATCGTGCTGTCGGCATCGAGGCCGTCGATTGCGACGGGCCCATGTCCGTCCTGATTGCTGCCGTACCGGCACTTGCGGTCTACGCAATTATCGGCTGGATGTTTCTCTCCGGCGTCAGGCGCCATCGTTCACTGATTTCCGCGGGTTTTTGCGGATTGGTGTGCCTCGCGCTCGTCTGGAACATCGGCGCTGCGCTTCAGGAACATTGGCAAAATGCGGCGGACACGGCATGCGGTTCCAGCGCTCGATTGTGACCGCATCGCGCCCTGAACGCTCCTTCGTATCCGTCCCTCAGCGGAACCTGAGATTTTGCCGCGTAAGCTGATCAACGGTGGTGCAGCCCATCAGCTTCATGCCGCGCTCAATTTCGATACGCATCAATTCGAGCGCCCTTTCAACTCCGGGCTGCCCGGCAGCGGCGAGCGGGAAAAGGTAATAGCGGCCAAGCCCCACGGCTTTTGCACCCAGAGACAGCGCTTTCAGAACATGGGTGCCGCGCTGGACGCCGCCATCCATCATCACGTCGATCCGGTCGCCGACCGCATCGACGATTTCAGCCAGCTGGTCGAAGGCGCTGCGGGAACCATCGAGCTGGCGTCCGCCGTGATTGGAGAGCACGATGCCGCTGCAGCCGATCTCGACCGCGCGCCGGGCGTCGTCCACCGACATGATCCCCTTCAGGCAGAAAGGGCCGCCCCATTCGCGCACCATCTGCGCCACGTCGTCCCAGTTCATGGAGGGGTCGAGCATATCGGTGAAATAGCGGCTGATCGAGAGAGCGCCACCATCCATTTTGATGTGGTCGTCGAGCT
This sequence comes from Agrobacterium tumefaciens, assembly GCA_017744915.1. Taxonomy (GTDB): domain Bacteria; phylum Pseudomonadota; class Alphaproteobacteria; order Rhizobiales; family Rhizobiaceae; genus Agrobacterium; species Agrobacterium tumefaciens_I. The sequence continues at coordinate 720,565 of JAGIAH010000001.1, read as the reverse complement.
GCGGCAGGCTGAAGCGCTCATGCGTCAGGTAATTGATGCCCCAGGCCGGTTTGATGGCAAATTGCGCAATTCCCGAAAGATTGAGCTTGAAGGGAATGGCAAAGCCGGTGCGCTTGTCGCGCTCGCGGTTTCCGCCCGTGATGCTGTCGACGGTCAGCATCATCGTCTCAACGCCGGCGGTCTTGGCACGCGCCATCATATCGCGGTTGAGGCCACGATCCTTGTGGAAATAGAACTGATAGACCTGTGGGCCGCCGCTGATCCGGCGCGCTTCCTCGAGGCTGGTGGTGCCGAGCGAGGAGACGCCGAACATCGTGCCGTATTTTCCCGCTGCTGCCGCGACCGCGCGCTCGCCCTGATGGTGGAAGAGGCGTTGCAGCGCCGTCGGGGAACAATAGACCGGCATCGACAGCTTCTGCCCCATGACGGTGACCGACATGTCCACATCCGCCACGCCCCGCAGTACATCGGGAACGAGATCGCAATTTTCGAAGGCGGCCGTGTTTCGCCGATACGTCACCTCGTCATCGGCCGCACCGTCTATGTAATTGAAGATCGGTCCGGGGAGACGCTGTTTGGCCATGCGGCGAAAATCGTGGAAATTATAGCAGTCTTTAAGTTGCATCTGTTGCTCGACCGGTCCGGTTTGAACGCTTTCAAAAGATTGTCGGAAACCTATACCGGGGATTTGGGCCGGGCAATCATGCTGCCGACGATTTTCGCAGGTTCAAAGCGATGAATGCCCCGGAAAGGAATGGTAGGAACTGTTCTGCACCGAGGCGTTTGGCCGAAAGCCACCGGCTAGGCAGAGCCGGCAAGCTGCTCCCTCGACACGGCGTAAAGGGCTTTGCCCGTATCAAAAAAACTTTCGATATTGCCGATCGTCGTGTCGGCAATGTTTTTGAGGGCTTCCTGCGTGAAGAAACCCTGATGGCCGGTCACCAGAACATTGGGGAAGGTCAGCAGTCGCGCGAAGACATCGTCGCGCAGCACGTCATTGGAAAGGTCCTCGAAAAAGAGATCGGCTTCCTCTTCATAGACATCGATGCCGAGGCTGCCGATCGTGCCGTCTTTCAAACCCGCAATCGCAGCCCGCGTGTCGATGATGGCGCCGCGGCTGGTATTGATAAGCATCACGCCTTTCTTGAGAAGGGGCAGCGTTTCCCTGCGGATCAGGTGCCGGGTCTCCGGTGTGAGCGGGCACATCAGCGCGAGAACATCCGATGTCCGGAACAGCTCCTCGCGCATGACGTAACTCATGCCCAGCGCCTCGCAATCGGGATTTGGCCGAAGATCGTGGCCGATGAGGCGGCAGCCGAAGCCAGCGGCAATACGCGCGAAAATCGCGCCGATCTTGCCCGTGCCAACGATGCCGACCGTCTTGCCATGGAGATCGAAACCCAGCAGGCCGTCAAGGGCGAAGTTTCCTTCGCGGACGCGGTTATAGGCGCGGTGGATCTTGCGGTTGAGCGACAGGATGAGCGCCATGGTATGTTCGGCGACCGCATAGGGCGAATAGGCCGGCACCCTCGCAACGGTGAGGCCAAACGTTTCGGCGGCGGCGAGATCGACCTGATTGAAACCGGCGCAGCGCAGGGCAACGAGCCGCACGCCCATTTCCGCAAGCTTTTCGAGCACCGGCCGCGACAGGTCGTCATTGACGAAGGCGCAGATCGCCGCCGCCCCGTCTGCCAGCGCCACAGTTTCCGATGACAGGCGCGCGTCGCAATATTGCATCGACATGCCGGGGCTTGCCGCCCCGTCAAGGAACTGCCTGTCATAGGGCTTGGCGCTGTAGACCACGATCCGCATCTGTTTCTCCAGTCTCCAAACGAAAGCTGCCGTTACAGGGCGATGTGTCCGGCGGGCGCCTCAGCTGCGAAGGCCAGGCGCTTCCTGCCCGGTGCTTTCGACATATTCGGTATATCCGCCGCCATATTGTTGAATACCATCCGGCGTCAGCTCCAGCACCCGGTTGGAAAGGGCGGCCAGGAAGTGGCGGTCGTGCGAAACGAACAGCATCGTGCCTTCATAGTCCGACAGGGCCTTGATCAGCATTTCCTTGGTGTCGAGGTCGAGATGGTTCGTCGGTTCGTCCAGCACCAGGAAATTCGGCGGATCGAACAGCATGGCCGCCATGACGAGACGGGCTTTCTCTCCGCCGGAAAGAACGCGGCAGCGTTTTTCCACATCGTCGCCGGAAAAGCCGAAACAGCCGGCAAGGGCGCGCAGCGGCGCCTGGCCCGCCTTTGGAAAACGTTCCTCCAGCCATTCCAGAATGGTGCTGTCGCCATCCAGGACATCCATGGCGTGCTGGGCGAAATAGCCGAGCTTGACGCTGGCGCCGAGGGTGACATTGCCGGAATCCGGCTCGGCCGTGCCGGTCACCAGTTTCAGCAAGGTCGATTTGCCGGCGCCGTTGACGCCCATGATGCACCAGCGCTCCTTGCGCCGCACCATGAAGTCGAGCTCGCCATAGATGGTGCGGCTGCCATAGGCCTTGTTCACCTTCTTCAGCGCAACGACATCCTCACCCGACCGGGGAGCGGGGGCGAATTCGAAAGCCACCGTCTGGCGCCGTTTCGGCGGCTCGACGCGGTCGATCTTTTCGAGTTTCTTGACGCGGCTCTGCACCTGCGAGGCGTGCGAGGCACGCGCCTTGAAGCGTTCGATGAACTTGATTTCCTTGGCGAGCATGGCCTGCTGGCGCTCGAACTGCGCCTGCTGCTGCTTTTCGTTCTGTGCCCGCTGCTGTTCGTAAAAGCCGTAATCGCCGGAATAGGTCGTGAGGTTGCCGGCATCTATCTCGATGATCTTGGTGACGATACGGTTCATGAATTCGCGGTCATGCGAGGTCATGAGCAGCGCGCCGTCATAGTTCTTCAGGAAGTCTTCGAGCCAGATCAGGCTTTCGAGATCGAGATAGTTCGACGGTTCGTCGAGCAGCATCACATCCGGACGCATGAGGAGAATGCGGGCAAGCGCCACGCGCATCTTCCAGCCGCCGGAGAGTTTTGAAACATCGCCGTCCATCATCTCCTGGCTGAAGCTCAGCCCGTCCAAAACTTCACGGGCGCGGCCTTCCAGCGCGTAGCCATCCAGCTCTTCGTACCGCGCCTGCACTTCGCCGTAACGCTCGATGATGGTGTCCATCTCGTCCATCCGGTCGGGATCGGACATGGCGGCTTCCAATTCGCGAAGTTCTGCTGCCACTTCGCTGACCGGGCCCGCGCCCTCCATGACTTCCGCCACGGCGGAGCGGCCGGACATTTCACCGACATCCTGATCGAAATAACCGACCGTCATACCCTTTTCGACGACGACCTGCCCTTCATCCGGTTGGTCTTCGCCGGTGATCATGCGGAACAGGGTGGTCTTGCCGGCGCCGTTCGGGCCGACAAGGCCGATCTTCTCGCCGCGATTGAGCGCGGCGGAGGCCTCGATATAGAGAATGCGGTGGCTGTTCGACTTGCTGATATTTTCGATGCGGATCATGACAGGGCCTATGAATGGGAGCGGCCCTCCTATGCCACGGGCCGCCGCCGCTGTCACCTGTCGTGCTTGTCCTGTCAGCCATGCAGGGAAAACACGCGCTCATAGCCCGTCGAAGGTTTCGGCGCTCGCCGTCAGTTGGTGAGCGTGGCTATGCTGCCGGCGGCCTTGCGGGCGATTTCGCCAAAGGCTGTCACGATCTGCTCCATATTTTCCGGCGCGTAATAATTATCGGCGCTCGAGGCGCAATATTGCAGCAGCGACTTGCCCTTGTCCGGCGCCATGAAGGCGACGCTGAAAATCTTGATCCCGTCCTTTTTGGCGGTCTCGCAGGTGGTACGCACGGCCTGGTCGATGCTGAAATTCCACGCGGCGCTGTTTCCCGTCATTTCGCCATCGGTCATGAGGACGATATAGCGCTCGAAGGATTCATTGCCCTGATCTTTATGGTATTTCGCTTCGTCGGGGTTCGCTTTTTTAAGGGCGTTGTAAGCGGCATTGAGGCTGCTGCGGGCATCCGTGCCACCGGAGGGAAATTCCGGGATCTGTTTGTCGACATAGCTGACAACGCCACTGGTACCCCAGCCGATGGGCTGAGCGTTATAGCTCTCGTGTGTATAGACCGAGGCGCCCGTGCGAACGAGTTCTGAACCACCGCTGGCGGTATAGGTCGGATCAGCCTTGTTCAACGTCGCGACAAGAAAACCAACGGCGGTCTTCAGCGATGTGGCCTTGTTGACATAGCAGGGGGAAGTCTTGGCCAGATTGGGATATTTAACCCAATTATCAGCCGTATAGTTCTGGCACGACGTTTTTTTGGTATCAACCGTATCCGTCTTGAAGGACATCGATCCCGAGCGGTCGAGCGCGAGATACATGGAGATCGGTGCGCCCTTGTTGACGGTGCTTCTTGCGGTGCCGGTCACCGAGAGGTCGAGTGTTGTCACCCCTATGAAGCCGAGCAGCGGATTGAGCTGTATCTGGCGCTTGATCGTCGTCTCGACGGTATAGGTCTTGCCGCGCGCATTTTCCGTTGCTGAGATGATGGTTGGAGAGTTTTGGTCCAGTTCCTTTTTCTCTTGCTCGGTCAGGGTCTTTTCCATCTGGGCCGCAATGAAGGCCTTGGCGATTTCCTTGAGCTGTTCGTCGCTCAGTTCGCCCTTTTTCAGACGAGCCTCGGTGGCCGCTGCAAGAGCTGCAGAATCCGCCGTATTCTGCATGTCCGCTTTCGCCTGCATGACATTCGCAAGCTCCAGGCCGGCACCGGCGACACCCAGCAGAACCGGTAGCAGGATGGCCGTCATCATGCCGAAATTGCCGCTCGTATCGGCAAGAAAACGGCGCTTGAGTTTGTGAGGTGCGGAAGCGGTCATGACGGGCTCACCGATTGGAAATATTAGATTGAGCGCAGGAGACCCGCAAACGATGTAAAATCCGCTAACACGATGGGTTAAATTTTATGCATCGTTCAATTTGGCGCAGTTTTGAAGTATTTTCCAAGAATTGTTTTGTGTGATGCCCGTAATAATACACATCGTATCGTTATTGGACGGGGATGACGTCGACGGCCTGTTTTATCTGCTGGTTGCCATAGCTTTTCAAAACGCCGATCACCGGGGCGACATCGGAATAGTCCCGGCCATAACCGACGACGATATGGTCGCTTCCCGCCACGATGTCGTTGGTGGGGTCGAGCTCCAGATAACCAGCGGCTTCGCCGCACCAGATACGAACCCAGGCATGCATGGCATCAGCACCTTCCAGCCGCTCCTTGCCTGGCGGAGGAATGGTGCGCAGGAAACCGCTGACATAACCGGCGGGAATGCCGAGGCTGCGCAGCGCCATGATCATGATATGCGAAAAATCCTGGCATACGCCGCGCTTCAGCTTGAAGGCTTCCGACGGTGTCGTATCCACTGTCGTCGCCTCGCCATCATAGGTGAAATCCCCATGGATGCGTTTGCACGTCGCCAGTGCGATTTCGCGAATGGTCATTCCCGGCTTCAGCAAGTCCCGGGCATAGGCCGAAATTGCAGCGTCCGTGCCTATTCTGGGGCTGGTGCCGATGAAATGGTGCGGCGACTGGAAATCGAGCGACCAGACTTCGGCTAGTTCCTGCGGCAGGCGCGAAAGCTCGGGCGAAAAATCGGCCGTCAGCGCCGGTGCCTCCACCATCACGCGGGCCTGCATGCGGATATCGAGCTTCTCATGCGGGGCCCGCAGATGCACCGAGGTAGCCGATTGATGGAAAAAATCCTCGAAACCGACACGTTCTTCCGGCGCGGGTGAAACATCGATGGAACCGGCAACAAGCCGCTGCCGGCCGGGGATGGAGAGCGGCAGAACGCGGATGATGTGGCGCGCGCCGTGGGCCGGCGTGTCGTAGGTGTAACCCATATGCAGGGAAAGATCGTAAAGCATAGGATTATCCGAGATAGGTCCGGGCCAGAACATCGGAGAGATGTTCCATGTCGGTTTCGAGCTGACGATAGATCGCGCCGTTCATGTTTTCCGGCGTCATCACGGCGAGCCCGGAATGCAGACGCATCGCCTCGCGATAGAAGGGAGACATCTGGCCGTTGACGAAGGCATTTGGAAGCTGCTCCACCTCGGTGCGGATTTCGTTCAGCTGAAACAGGATCGAGCGTGGATTGAGCGGATCGAGTGCAAGAAGATCAGTCACGGTCAGACCCGCCGTATTGACGTTGTAGCGGCGGCGATGGGTCATGACGCTGTCGCCGATTTCAAGCAGCATGTCATAGGAACCATCAGGCGCATCCGGTCCGGTCATATGGCCGAGAAGCCGCGTCATATGCAGGCCGCGTTCGAGATAACGGCCGATTGACAGAAAACGCCAGCCGGTGAAGCGGTACATGTTTTCGTGCACCAGACCGGCAAAGCCCGCGAGCTTGCGCAAGAGGATCGTCATGGCATGGGTGGCGTCGTCGCCCGGCGCCACCTTGGCGTGGAAACGGCGGGCGGTCTTGGCAAGATCGTTCAGCGCCAGCCAGCCATCCGGAGAAAAGCGGTCGCGAATGTTGCTGGCGGAATAAAGTGCGCTGTTGATGTTGTTGAGCAGGCTTTCCGGCACAGCATCGTTCATCTCCACGTCGAGCGCTTCGAGATAACGCGTCACATGGGCGAGCAGTGGCTGGCGCGGATCGGCGGATTCGGCGTAACGTCCGTGCCAGGCGCGCAGGATGCGCAACGCGCCTTCCGAACGTTCGATATAACGCCCGAGCCAGAAGAGATTATCCGCTGCGCGGCTCGGCAGGCTGCCCGGCATATTGCGGATAAAGCTCTCTTCTGCCGGCAGAAGCGTGGTGCGTTCCACAGGTTTGTCGCTGACGATCCAGACATCCGCCGCGCTGCCACCCGATTGCATGGCGATTGCGGAGACATCGTCACCGCTGCCGATGCGGGCAAAGCCGCCCGGCATGATCTGCCAACCATCCTGGGTACGGGCGGCAAAGACACGAAGGCTCATCGGGCGCGGCACGAGCTTGTTGTCGATATAGGCCGGGGTGGTTGAAAGCTTCACCACTTCCTGGCCCACCAGCCTGTGGCCGTCGGAGGCAAGCCAGTCACTGATCGATTCCTTCGCCGTCTCGCGCAGCGACGAGCCGAGCACGGATTGGCCGTTGTCATCAAAGAAAGGCAGCCGCGAATAGGCCGGGCCGATGACCATGCCTTCAATATTTCCGGCAACGTGGCGGCGCTCGGATTCCTGTCCGCACCACCAGGTGGCGATCGACGGCAGCTTCAGTTCTTCACCAAGAAGGTGGTGACAGATGCGTGGCATGAAGGCGAGCAGGGCCCGCGTTTCGAGAATGCCGCTGCCGAGCGCGTTGACGATGGTAAGCGCCTCATTGCGCAACGCCTGCACCATGCCGGGCGTGCCGATGTGGGAGTGCTGGTTGAGTTCCAGCGGATCCGAATAGGAGGCGTCGAGACGTCGCCACAGCACACCGATCGGTTTCAACCCGGCCACGGTTCTGACCATGACGCGACCGTTGACGACGGTCAGGTCCTCGCCTTCCAGCAGCATGAAACCGAGATAACGGGCGATATAGGCGTGTTCGAAATAGGTCTCGTTGGCGGGACCGGGCGTCAGCACGGCGATCCGGTCGTCGGGATGTTTCCGGTGCGCCTGCAGCGCGTCGCGGAAAGCGCCGAAGAACGAAGCGAGCCGGTGGACGTGGCTCTCGGCATAGATATCGGAAAGGGCGCGGGTGGTCGCGACCCGGTTTTCGAGCGCGAAACCTGCGCCGGAAGGCGCCTGTGTGCGGTCGGCCAGCACCCACCAGTTGCCGTCCGGGCCACGGCCGATCTCGAAGGAGCAGAAATGCAGATAATGGCCGCTTGCCGGTTTCACGCCGACCATGGGCCTCAGATATTCCGGATTGGAGGCGATCAGCGCCGGCGGCACGTAACCTTCCTTCACCAGCCGGTTCTCGCCGTAAAAATCGGCGACCATGGCTTCCAGAAGATTGGCGCGCTGTTTCAGCCCCTCCGAAAGAACCGCCCATTCCCGGTCATCGATCAACACCGGAATATGGGAGATCGGCCAGTTTCTTTCGCTGCTGCCCTTGCCATAGTCGCGGTAGAAGACGCCGGCATCGCGCAGGTAACGGTCGGTGCGGGCAAAACGCTCATGCAGCTCCCGCTCCGACATGCGCGACAGGGCGTCCAGCAGGGTCTTCCAGACCGGCCTCACCTTGCCGTTGGTATCGAGCATTTCGTCGGCAACGCCCGGCAGGGGGGAATATTCAAGCCCGCGCGGTTGCGCGCTCGTTTCCGTCTTGCGTTCCGTTGCCGGGGCTTTGGACAATTTACACTCCGTAAGGCCGGCGCAGATCAAGCGTCAGCGGAAATTCTGGCGACACGGTCTCCGCCGCAAGCGGATATTGCCCTGCCGTATGTCCCCATGGTTCGAAACGGGCGAGGCGGCGTGCCTCGGCCTCATTGCCGTTGACGGGAAACGTCTCGTAATTGCGCCCGCCCGGATGAGCAACATGGTAGATGCATCCGCCGATCGATCGCCTCGACCATGTATCATAAATGTCAAAGGTCAAGGGTGAATTGACGGGAAGGACGGGATGCAGGCCGGAAGCGGGCTGCCAAGCCTTGAAGCGTACGCCGGCCACCGCGACGCTGCGGTTTTCCGTCGGCGTCAGCGGCACGGCGCGGCCGTTGCAGGCCACGGTGTAACGGGCCGGATTGGAGGTCTCCAGCCGCACCTGCAGGCGCTCGACGGAGGAATCGACATAACGCACGGTGCCGCCGATGGCGCCCTGCTCGCCCATCACATGCCAGGGTTCCAGCGCCTGGCGCAGTTCCAGTTTCGCCCCCTCATATTCCACCTCTCCGAAGAAGGGGAAACGGAATTCCTGCTGGGCGGTGAACCATTCCGGTTTCACGTCGAAGCCGTTTTCCCGGAGATCGGCAAGCACATCCATGAAATCCGCCCAGATATAGTGCGGCAGCATGAAACGGTCCGCGAGCGCGGTTCCCCAGCGCACGAATTTGCCGGCGGCCGGATTTTTCCAGAAGCGGGCAATCAGCGCGCGCACCAGCAATTGCTGGGCGAGCGACATGCGGGCATTCGGCGGCATCTCAAAGCCACGGAATTCCACCAGCCCGAGACGTCCGGTCGGTCCATCAGGGGAGAAAAGCTTATCGATGCAGATTTCGGCGCGGTGAGTATTGCCTGTCACATCCGTCAGCAGGTTGCGGAACAGCCGGTCGACGAGCCATGGCAAAGGCGGAACGCCCCCGCCGGGAGCGGGCACCTGGGCAAGCGCGATTTCCAGCTCGTAGAGACTGTCGTGGCGGGCTTCATCGATGCGCGGTGCCTGGCTGGTCGGGCCGATGAACAGGCCGGAGAACAGATAGGAGAGCGATGGATGCCGCTGCCAGTGCAGAACGAGGCTTTTCAGAAGATCGGGCCGCCGCAGGAAAGGGCTGTCATTGGGGCTTGCCCCACCCACCACCACATGGTTGCCGCCGCCGGTGCCGGTATGGCGGCCGTCGATCATGAATTTGTCGGCACCGAGACGCGACTGGCGCGCCTCCTCATAGACTGCCGTGGTGATATCGACGCAATCCTTCCAGCTGGAGGCGGGGTGGATGTTGACCTCGATGACACCGGGATCGGGCGCGACACGGATGACATTGATACGCTCATCATGCGGCGGCGCATAACCCTCGATATGGACCGGAAGTCCAAGCTCGGTGGCGGCCGCTTCCGCCGCGGCGATCAGTTCAAGATAATCCTCGATACGCTCCACCGGCGGCATGAAGACACAAAGCCTTCCATCACGCGGTTCCACCGACAGGGCGGTGCGCACCGCGCCGCCGATTTCGCCGAGCGTCTGCTCGATGCGCTCCTGTCCGGCCCCTTCGCTTGCGTGGAAGGAGGCTTCGGGCATGGCGCGGCCCGTAGGCTTCAACACATCGGGAAGAGGTCCCCTCGGGATCGAGGGGTCGGCCTCGTGAATATAGGGATAGGCGGATGGCGGCACATGGGGCAGGGTGCCGAGCGGCAGGCGATAACCCACGGGGCTGTCACCCGGAACGAGAAAAATCTTGCCGCGCCGCGTCTTCCATTTTTCGCTGATCCAGCGTTTGCCGGCGGCGCGCGCATTCCACGCCTGTACCGGCAGGATGTAGCCGGTGGGCGTCGTCAAACCACGCTCGAAGACGCGGGCGATGCGGTTGCGCTCTTCCGGGTCCTTCAGCTTCGAATTTGACGGATCGACATTGTCGGGCAGGCTGCCTTCCTTGACGATCCACTCGGCCGGATCCTCATAGGCCGGCAGCACCAGCTCCGTATCTATGCCGAGCTGGGTGGCGATGCCGCCCAAGAGCTTCTGCGCATCCTCGGCCTTCACACCGGTATTGGCACCTTCCTCGGCGATCAGCGCGGGGTTCTGCCAGATCGGCAGGCCGTCCTTTCGCCAGTAGAGTGAGAAGGTCCAGCGCGGCAGGCTTTCGCCCGGATACCATTTGCCCTGCCCGTAATGTAGAAAACCGCCGGGGGCGAAACGTTCGCGCAGGCGGCGGATCAACGTGTCCGCCTTTTCACGTTTCGTTGGCCCCACCGCGCCGGTGTTCCACTCATCGGATTCGAAATCGTCGATGGAAACAAAGGTCGGTTCGCCGCCCATGGTCAGGCGGACGTCATTGGCGTTCAGAACTCCGTCAACCGTTTCGCCGAGCGCGTTGAGATCCTCCCAGCTTTCATCCGAAAAGGGTTTGGTGATGCGCGGTGTCTCGGCAACACGCCGGACCTGCATGTCGAAGGCGAATTCCGTATTGGCATGGCCGAAATAACCGCCGGAAATCGGGGCGGCATTGCGATAATGCGGTGTCGCCGCCAGCGGAATGTGGCTTTCACCCGTCAGAAGCCCGGAGGTCGGGTCGAGGCCGACCCAGCCGGCGCCGGGCATGTAGACCTCGGCCCAGGCGTGCAGATCGGTGAAATCCACCTCGGTGCCCGAGGGACCGTCGAGCGCCTTGAGGTCGGGCGTTAGCTGAATGAGGTATCCCGACACGAAACGGGCGGCGAGGCCGAGATGCCGCAGCACCTGCACCAGCAGCCAGCTGGTGTCGCGGCAGGAGCCTTTGCCGGAAGCGAGCGTCTCCTCCGGCGTCTGGACGCCCGGCTCCATGCGGATAACGTAACCGATCTCCTGTTGCAGGCGAGCATTGAGGCCGACGACCATATCCACCGTCGGCTGCTCCGGGGTCCGGTCGACCGTGGCCATGAAGGCGGCGAGCAACGGGCCGGTCGGCTCCGGCTTCATGTAGATGGAAAGATCGTCGCGCAATTCCTGCGGATAATCGAAGGGCCACTTGGTCGCCTCTTCCTCCACGAAGAAATCGAATGGATTATAAACCGTCATATCGGCGACAAGATCGACCTCGATCTTGAACTCCGTCGCTGGCTCGGGAAAAACGAAGCGGGCGAGGTAATTGCCGTAAGGGTCCTGCTGAAGGTTCACGAAGTGATTGGAGGGTGAAACCTTGAGCGAATGGCTGATGACGCGGGTTCTGGAGTGCGAGGCGGGCTTTAATCTGATGATTTGTGGTCCAAGGCGAACCGGATTGTCATATTTATAATGCGTCAGATGATAGATGCTCGCTTTGATCGCCATTAATCTGCCTTGCCCGGTTTTTCCGGTTTATGCGGTTATCCGCCCCTCTGAAATTATCGGGATTTTGTGCAATGCAGGAAAAGAAAGCAAGGATCATTTCCGGGGGTAACTGCATTGTTGGTTGAGGCCGCGATGTCTGCCCGCAGGAAGAATGGCCTGGGGCTTTTTAATCATCGCCGCTCAGATTTCGCCGGGATTGTGGACAAGGTTCAACGGCGTGTTATTGCTTGGCATCGCAAGGCGCAGAATCGCGACCCGCTTTCTTTGCCGATTGACGTTTCGGAATGGAATGAATGGCAACAACGGTGACCGACGACCAGCGCAAGAGCGCGGCGAACCTTTCGGGTTTCGATCTCGATTTTCCGGCGCAGCTGCGGATGATGGGGCGTGCCTTCTGGACGTCGCCGGTGCGCAACCGGCTGATCATGCTGTCGATAGCACTGCTCACGGTCATCTTGCTCACCGCCTATGGGCAGATCAGGCTCAATGAATGGAATGCGCCGTTTTACAACGCGCTGGAGCGGCGCGATCTTGATGCCTTCATTCATCAGCTCGAAGTTTTTGCGATCATCGCCGGGCTGCTGCTTCTCCTCAATGTCATCCAGACATGGCTCAACCAGATGACGGCGCTGAACATGCGCGAGGGTCTTGCCAAGGACATGGTCGATCAATGGCTGAAACCGGGGCGCGCCGCCCGTCTTGCCGGTTTTGGCACGATTGCGATCAATCCGGATCAGCGCCTGCATGACGATGTCCGCAATCTTGCCGAAAGCAGCACGGCGCTTTCGATCGGCCTCGTCAATGCGACGATCCTGCTCGTCAGCTTCATCGGTGTCCTCTGGTCGCTCTCGGCGGGTTTTGCCATCACCATCAGCGGCGATACCTATGCGATCCCCGGCTATATGGTCTGGGCAGCAATCCTTTATGCCGGGTCCGCCTCGCTGCTCAGCAATCTCGTTGGTTACCGGCTGGTGGGGCTGAATGCCGAGCGTTATTCCAAAGAGGCGGAACTGCGCTTTTCCCTGATGCGGGCCAGCGAAAACCTTGCCGCCATTGCCCTTGCCCGCGGCGAAAAGAACGAAAGGCGACGGATCGGCATCGATATTGATGCGGTGCTCGGCGTCATCCGCGGGCTCGCCATAGCGCTGACGCATCTGACATGGGTATCGGCGGGTTATGGCTGGCTGGCGGTGGTTGCACCGATCCTGATTGCCGCGCCGGTCTATTTTTCCGGCAACCTCACCTTCGGCGGGCTGATGATGGCCGTCGGCGCTTTTAACCAGGTCAATACGGCGCTGCGCTGGTATATCGACAATTTCGGCCCTATTGCCAGCTGGAAGGCGACCTTGCAGCGCGTTTCGGTGTTCCGCAACGCTCTTATCCAGATGGACAGCGTGGAGCAGCACGGCCTCACGATTGATCTGCAGCGCAGCGCGGAGAATGAAAAAATCCGCCTGCAATCGGTCACCATCTGCCGTGATGCGGGCGGGCAGGACATGGAGCGCGGCTTCCGGTTGCGCGAGAGCGATATCGAGATCGGGCCGGGCGAGCGGCTGATGATCAATGGCGAGCAGGGCGTGAACCGGCGGCTGTTATTTGCTGCCATGGCCGGGCTTTGGCCCTGGGGGCAGGGCAGGATCGAGATGCCCGAACAATCCGACACACTCTTCATTGCCCAGCACGGTTATCTGCCGGCGGGTTCGCTGCGTGAAATCCTGGCCTATCCGCGTGCGCCCCAGCGGTTTACCGATGCGGACTACCTCTCGGCGCTCACCGCATGCGGGCTCGGCGAAATGGTTTCCCGTCTCGATGAAAATATCCGCTGGGACAAGAAGCTGGATTCGGATGAGCAGGCCAGCATCCGCGTTGCCAATGCCCTGCTGCTGAAGCCGAAATTCGTCGTTGTCGACGATTTGCTGGAAGGTCTGGAAAAACAGACGCAGGATACGCTGGCGGAGGTTCTGAACGGGATAGACGGTGCGGCGATCGTTTATATCGGCCGGTCGGAGACATTCCTGTCGGTTCTTACCCCGGCTGTGGCCCATCTGGACCACGCTTCACAGAAGTAAATATCGTCAGGCGTGACCGGCCTGATCGCTTTGGCTCAAAGCCGCAAATGCCATTTGTCCGAGCCGAGCCGTTGCTGCTTGGCAATGCTTATGGTGGTGTCCGGCTCCACCTGCGAACGGAGCGCCAGCGTGCCGGTCGCCAGGCTGATGGCGACGATGCTGGCGACCGCCAGTACGATACGGTCGTAGCGCTGCTGTATCGTGTTGTTTCCACTCCAGTCATAGGCCATTCGCACGCCCTCGCGTTTTCTGGAATCGTGCCCCATCATGGTTAACCGAAGCTTACGATTGGCCTGTGATTCCTTGCTGTTTTGGAAGGGCTGCCGCGACAAATCGGCTATTGGCTGATGGGGCGCGGTTGTTTTAAGTCCGGCAGCGGGAGGTTTGTGAAAGGAATTCGAGACATGGACCAGCAACCGCCCGCCGATATGGAACTGACGCTCAGAACGCTTGCCATGCCCGCCGACGCCAATCCGGCCGGCGATATTTTCGGCGGCTGGGTCATGTCGCAGATGGACCTTGCGGCTTTCGTGCGCGCCAATGATGTGGCCGGCGGCCGCACCGTCACCGTGGCGGTCCATGAAATCGTCTTCAAGAAGCCGGTCAAGATCGGCGATACGCTCTGCGTCTACACGCGGATCGAAAGGATCGGCCGCACCTCCGTCACGCTCAAGATCGAGGCCTGGACCCGCAGGCACTATCAGGATTCGCGCGAAAAGGTCACGGAGGCCGTCTTCATCATGGTCGCCGTGGATGAGAATGGCGAGCCACGCCCGGTGCGCAAGGAGGTGCGCAAGGAAGCGTGAGGCCAGCGCCTTTTTCAAAGCAAACTCCGAAGCGCCTGCTGGAAGAGCGTAGGCGCTTTGGCTTTCTCGTCATTCGATAGTCGTCCGCCCAATACTTTAGAAATATCCAATTTATTTATCAATTTTTGCGATCAAGATGTGGAATAGGACGGGGATCAGGCTTTGACCATTCCAGGTGTTGTTATTATCGGCGGCGCTCACGGCACGCTTGCCCTTGCCCGCAGCCTCGGTGTCCTGAATGTGCCGGTCTATTACCTTACCCATGATTCACCGCTGCCGGGCTGGTCGCGCTTCGTGCGGGAAACAATCCGCTGGGCCGGTCCGCATGATGATGGGGCGATGGCGTTTCTGCGGCAAATGGCTGAAAAACCGGGTCTGAAGGGCTGCCTGCTGGTGCCATCGGGCGATGGTGAGGTTCAGCTTGTTTCGCAGCATCGCGAGGAGCTTTCGGCGCTTTACAAAATCATTCTGCCGGAATGGACGAACCTGCAATGGCTGTGTGAAAAACCGCTGCTCTATAAACGTGCGGCGGAACTCGGCGTCAGCATTCCCCGAACCTATGCGCTGACATCGGCTGCCGATATCGACGGGCTGGATGTGATGTTTCCCGTCATTCTGAAGCCGAATATGGGCGGCGGGAATACTTCGATCGCCCGGGCGAAAGTTATTCGTGCCGATGACCGAGAGGGGCTTAAAACCGCTTTCGCTGATGCCAGTGGAGAGATCGGCCCTGACAATGTCGTCGTGCAGGAACTCATTCCGGGTGGAGGAGAAAGCCAGTTTTCCTATGCGGCCCTGTGGCTGAACGGGGAGCCGGTTGCCGAATTCACCGCGCGACGCGCAAGGCAATATCCCGTCGATTTCGGTTATACCAGCACGCGCGTCGAGGTTGTCGATAACCGGCAAGCGGTCGAAGCGGCCCGGAAAATACTGAAATCGGCAGGTCACAGCGGGCTGGTCGAAGTGGAATTCAAATTCGACGGCAGGGATGGGTCGCTGAAACTTCTCGATGTCAATCCGCGCCCGTGGTCGTGGTTCGGCCTCTGTTCGGCCGCCGGCATCGATCTTGGCGGGCTGTTGTGGCGGGTGGCCAATGATATGCCCACCGGGCAGGCGGTCACTGCGCGGCAGGGCACTTCCTGGTCCTATCTCATCCGCGATACCGTTGCCGCCTTCACATTGGTACGGAGGGGACAGGTGAGACTTGGCGATTATCTCACCTCCCTCGGCAAAATTCGCAGCTGGGCCGCTTTTGCACCGAACGATCCCCTGCCGGGCCTGATCGATCTGCCGCTGACCGCCTTGCGGGTGCTGAGAAAACGCATTCTTCCCGGTCTGGTGTCAGGAGAATCGGCAAGGGCCATGTTGCCGCCGGTCAAACGCCTGGTGAAATATGGGGCCATAAGGGCGGGGCTGGAGGTGACTTCTCTTCCGGCTGTCCGCTCGGCATTTCCATCCCTTGCCGGGCGGGGCGTGATTTTCACGCTTCACCATGTGCGCCCGGGGCAGCCGATTTCGGCTTTTGCGCCCAATGTGCAATTGTCCGTCACGCCGCAATTTCTGGAAGATGCCATTGAGGCCGCGCTCGAATCCGGTCTCGTGCCCGTTCATCTGCATGATCTGCCGGCTTTGCTTGCCGACAGCGGCGAAGGCCGGTCGTTCTGCGCCTTCACGCTTGATGACGGTTATCGCAACAATGCCGAACATGCCGCGCCGATCTTCCGTAAATACGCGGTTCCCTACACGATTTTCATCACGCCGGGTTTTGTTGAGCGCAGCCGCAGCCTGTGGTGGGAAACCGCGGCGGCGTTGACGCAGAAAGCCGCATCGTTCGAATTTGATTTTGGGGCAGGGCCGGAGCAGGTGGAATGTGCCACGCCGTCACAGAAGCTGGAGGCATTCGCCCGGCTTGAAAACTTCGTCCAGGAATCCGCGGAAGATGACGCGGTGGAAAGGATCGATCGCGTCGCAAGGCAGCATGGCCTCGACCCCATCGCGATGGTGGACGACCTCGTCATGGATGCGGCCGAACTCAGGGGGCTGTCGGACGATCCGCTCGTGCATTTTGGCGCGCATACCATGACACATGTGAATATGCGCAAGATCGATGCGGCGCGCCTCGCCCATGAGATCGAGGAATCGACGCGCCGGGTGGAAGCTTATGTCGGCCAGCGGCCGCAATCCTTCTCTTATCCCTATGGCTGGGTCCGGGCCGTGGGAGAGCGCGAAGCAAAAGCGGTATCGGATGCGGGCTTCTCCGTGGCGGTCACCACGCAGGCCGGTGTTCTCGGCCCTCACAGCCTCGAAAAGCCGGCCCAGCTGCCGCGCGTTTCGTTGAACGGACGCTTTCAGAAAAAGCGCTTCGTCAAGGCGCTCATCTCGGGCCTGCCTTTCCGGTTCATCTAGCGGCTATATATGCTTTCCTTCTTTCGCCCGCCCCGCGGCAACGCGAGGCTGCCGTCGGCCTTTTGCATGCGCATGACAATTTTTGTTATTCACATCCTTTTATCTATTGATTATAAATAAATTTATCGAGGTAAAACATTACAACTTTTATGAAGGCTCTGCCCGTGCTGCTGATTTTCGCCGATGATCTGACCGGTGCTCTTGATGCCGCCGCCCCCTTCGCCGGGCGCGGGCTGGCAACCGAGGTTGCGATCGGGCTTGATGGTGTTCGCGAAGCGCTTGTGGATGCGCCTGCGGTCCTTAGCGTCAATCTCGGCTGCCGCGATGGCGAGGCGGAGGAGGCCCACCGCCGCACGCGGGACCTGATGGCGCTGGTTCCGGCCGGTACGATGTTTTTCAAGAAGATCGATTCCCGGTTGAAGGGACATATTGCGGCGGAAATGGACGCGATTTCCTATCGGCAGGCACTGGTCGCCCCCGCCATTCCCGATTTCGGACGTATCGTCACCGGCGGCGCCGTCTCCGGCTTCGGTGTCGAAACCGCCATTCCGGTTGCTGCAAAACTCGGCGGGCATGCCGCGCGCTGCACGATACCGGATACGGGCTCGCAAGGTGATATTCGCGAGGCCCTCATCGCCGCGCAGGCAGAGGGGATCGATCTTCTGGTGGGTGCGCGCGGGCTTGCCGAAGCGCTGGCCGAGACGATGGCGGCCGAGCGCGCTCCGCAGGCGGCGACCATTCCACCCGGCAAGGGCGTTTTTGTCATCGGCTCGCGCGATCCGATCACGGTCGGGCAGATCGACGTTCTCAGGAGCGTCGGGAATGTCTCGATCATCGAGGCGCCCAATGGTGCCGTGCCGCATCAAGCCAGCGATGATTCTGATCTGACACTGGTTCAGGCAACGCAGGGTGCGGACGATCTCTCGCCGCTTGCAGTTTCCGATCATCTGGCGGAAGGCGTCGTGCCGCATTTCACCGCCGGGGCGAAAAGACTGCTTCTCTCGGGCGGGGCGACTGCCGAAGTCGTGCTGCGGGCCATGGGCATCTCGCGCCTGCGTCTTGCCGGCGAATGCCTGCCGGGTCTTGGCGTCGGCTGGGCTGGTGACCAATGCATCATTGCGAAGTCCGGCGGTTTTGGGCAAGCTGACACGTTGAAACGGATTGCGAAAATGATGCTTGGCGAAAACGACGCTGGAGAGAGCTGACCAGATGGGGCTGATGAAAGAAACGGCGCGCAAGGCACTTCCGGACATTATTTTCGAGAGAATGCACCGGGCGATCAAATCCGGGGCCTATAAGCCGGATGAGCGGCTGCCGACCGAACATGAACTCGCCATGGAATTCGAAGTCTCGCGCCCGGTCGTGCGCGAGGCGCTGCGGCGCCTGCGCGAGCAGGGGTTCATCTATTCCCGCAGGGGTTCCGGCAGCTATGTCAGGGCGTTTGGCCTGCGCGAGCCGCTCGGTTTCGGCCAGCTGGAAAATGTCGCGGATCTTCTGAACTGTTATGAATTCAGGTTGACGCTGGAGCCGGCCGCTGCCGCTGCGGCGGCATTGCGGCACGATGCCGAAAGGCTGGCTGCGATCAGGAAGGCGCTCGAGCTGATGCGGGACGCTACCAATCGCCAGTCCCACCGCGAGGATGCCGACTACCAGTTTCACCTCGCAATCGCGCGGGCGGCCAGGAACAGTTATTTCTCCACCGCCATGGAAGCGCTCAAGGACCATATTGCGGTGGGCATGAAGTTTCACGGCATGTCGGTAAAGCGGGAGGCGTCCGGCCTGACGCGCGTTTTCGCCGAGCATGAGGCCATTGCAAAGGCGATTGCCGATGGCGATGCGGAAGCGGCCCGCCAGTTGATGCTCCAGCACCTGACGGGCTCGCGTGACCGCCTGTTTGAATCGTCCCATGCGGATTAAGGCTGCGGCCCAGGGCCGGTGCGCTTAGCCACGCACGGGCTTTCTCCTCAGAAGGCGTGGCGGTAGATGCCGAGCACGTCCTCAAGGCTCATATCCACCGGGTTATTGTCCATCAGCCGGCGGATGGCATGTGCGTCCTCGGCATAACGGGGCAGATCGCCCTCCGTCGCCCCATGCCGCGCGAGTGACATTTCAATGCCGAGCCCGGCGCAGAAATCCGTCGCCGCCTTGCGGAGATCGTCCTGCGAGAGATGATCGCGAAGGCCGAGCGCGCCGGCCACTTCCGCTGTCTTCGCCGAAACGGCAGGCTGGTTGAAGGCCAGAACATGCGGAAAGACGATGGCATTGGCCAGCCCGTGCGGCAGGTTGAGAAGTGTGCCGAGCGGATAGGCGATGGCGTGGCCGGCGGCCGTATTGACCGGGCCGAGGCAGATGCCGCCGTAATAGGAGGCGAGCATCATGCCTTCCCGCGCTTGCGTATCCGCGCCATCGCGAACGGCGCGCGCCAGATATTTGCCGACCAGCGCAAAGCCCATGCGGGCAAAACCGTCGATCATCGGATGGGCCTTGCGATTGGTGAAAGCCTCCACGCAATGGGCCATGGCATCCACGCCCGTCGCCGCGGTCACGGCCGGTGGTACGGAATAGGTGAGCTCCGGATCGAGAACGGCGAAATCCGCAATCAGATAAGGGCTTTCTACCGCGATCTTGCTGCCCTTGACGGGGTCGGTGATGAGCGAGCGGATACCCGCCTCTGACCCGGTGCCGGCGGTGGTGGCGATTTGCACGAGCCGCGTATCGCGCCCGGCAACCCTGTCCGGCCCGGCGACGTCTTCAAGCCTCTGGCCGGAATTCCACAGCGCCGCGACAAGCTTTGCCACATCCATGACGGAACCGCCGCCGAGGCCGACGATGAGATCGGGTTTGGCCGCGTGCGCGGCAGCAAGCGCTGCATCGAGTGTCGCGGTATCCGGCTCGCCGGGAATGGCGTCGAATACGGTGAAGGGACCCTGCAATTGCAGCCGGTCGACAAATTTAGCCGTCAAAGGCGTGGCGATCACCAGGGTCGAGGTGTTTTTGCCGGCGAAGGCCCCTACCTGCGCAATCGTGCCCGCACCGACGGCGAGCCTGCGCGGCTGGTGGATGAGAATGGGAGCTGTGGACATGGTGCTCATCCCTTCCGGGCCTTGCTCGACACGAGCTTGCGCGCATAGGCGATGGCCGCATTCATGTTGCCGTGATTGGCGATGCCTTTGCCGGCAATGTCAAAGGCGGTGCCGTGATCGACGGAGGTGCGGTCTATCGGCAGATCGACGGAGACGTTGACGGCGGTATCGAAGGCGACAAGCTTGATCGGGATATGGCCCTGATCGTGATATTGCGCGACAACGAGATCGAAAGCGCCCGAATAGGCCCGGTGAAACACGGTATCGGCGGAAATCGGCCCCTGCACCTCGATGCCTTCGGCGCGGGCGGCTGCAACCGCCGGTGCGATCTGATCGTCATCTTCCGTGCCGAACAGGCCGTTTTCGCCGCAATGCGGATTGATGCCGGCAACGGCGATCCGCGGCCGCTCGTAACCGATGCGCTTCAGATGGGCATTGCCGGCGCGGATGGTCGCCAGCACCCGCTCCGTCGTCGCCCGGCGAATGGCGTCCTGCAGGGAAACATGGGTCGATACGTGGATCACCTTCAGTCGCTCGGAAGCGAGCAGCATATAGGCGGCGGATGAGCCGGTTAGGCTGCGCAGCATGCCGGTGTGACCATCATAATGGTGGCCTGCCAGATTAAGCGCTTCCTTGTTGATCGGCGCGGTGACGATGCAGCCGATTGTTCCGGCTTCGGCATCGCGCACGGCTTTTTCGATGAAACGGAAGGCGGCGTCGCCAGCCACCGGCGACAGCGTGCCCCATGGGAGCGGCGCGCCCTCCACCGGCAGGTCGACCACATGGGAGGTGAGATCGATATCAACACCGAGCGCCTCCCGTGCTGCTTCCAGCGTGGGGAGGTTTCCGTAAATCCGGGTTGCGGCGCGATCGGCAGCGGACATGTCCGCCAGCGCCCGAACGGTGATCTCGGGGCCGACGCCGCACGGGTCGCCCATGGTGATGCCAATGATGTTGCTCATCTTTTTCTCCCGTCCGTGGCGTCGGCCCAGCCGGGCGCCAGCCGGACATATTTGATTGCGCGGCGATGATAGGTGTAGCTTGCGTGCAGCGTACCGTCCGGCGCTTCCAGAAGCCATGGATAGGACATTTCCAGATTGCGGCCATCCGTCGAATCGTTTGACAGGCAGGTGCCCGGCCCATCCTCGATCAGTATCCGGGTGGGGAAGCTCAACCCATCATCATTGGAAAGGCAGACGGAGACCGGAGCGCGCGGCACGCCCCAGATCGGCACGCATCCGCCGCTCGGATCGGCATCCGGCCTGTCGTCCTCTTCGCCCAGCTCGTCATAGAGCGAAGCGCGCCGGTCGCTGGATTCCTGTGCATTGACGGGATTGCAGATCATTGCCAGCCGGCCGTCAGCGAGCCTGATGACGGCAATGGACGAATTGTTGTTGGGCACGTCGGTCGGCTGCGGTTTCGACCAGGAGCGGCCGCCATCAGCACTTTCCGTGCGATAGACGAAATCGGCCTGGCGACGGCGAAAGAAGGCGGCGTAGCGCTCCTCCTCTGCCGCGACCGGGCTCATATGCACGCAGCCGGTCGAGTCAGGTAGATCCTGCAATGTCCATGTCGCGCCGTTGTCGGTGGATATGCCGAGCGCGGCGGTGTCGTGGCTGCCGTTCCATTTCTGGCCGGGACGCTGGATGCAGCGGAAGATCGGCAGGAGCCAGGCACCGTCATCGCGGATGCGAAGCGGCGCGCGGATGAAGCAGCCCTTCGGAAGATCAAGGAAGCGCCCTTCCTCGGATGTGAGTTTTTCCGCTTCCGCCGCGTCGCGGTGAATGCGCGCCATGCGGATGCGGCATTCATCCTGATTGCCTGAAGGCTGGGAGGTATGAAACAGCCATAACCCGCCATCCGGCGCAGTGAAGAGCACCGGGTTCTGTTCTGAATGGGCGGGGTCGTGGCTGAGGCGCTGCGGGGCTCCCCAGCGGGTAGCGCCAGGCGTCAGCACGGATGCGAAGATCGAAATATCCGACTTGCCTTCCAGCGTACCGCCGAACCAGGCGCAGAGCAGCGTGCCATCATTGAGAAGGTGCAGGAAGCTCGCATGGTTCTGGATCATCGGTGACGGAAGGAAGGCTTCCTGCCGGTTTTCCGACACGGCGTGCATGGCTCCGGTCATGGCGTGAGCGATGTCATCAGGGGTCATCGTGGTCTCCTCTTGCCCTGATGAAAATGACATATTTAAAAAGTTGTCAAGTTTATTTGATATAAAAAGAGCGTCGTTTGTTTTTGATATACGAACTTAAATATTTGTTTTTAAATGATAAAAGTATGTGATTTGCTGCGAATAAAAATTGCTTTCGAAAAATAAATTGACAAAAAATGTGATAACGCCGATGCTCTGTTCACGGGTGGAGGAGACAGTCATCCGCACGCCATGCTCCTCGATGCAGGAGATGGGGCTTTTCAGAATACCCCTTGCGGTGCGCCGCCATGTTGCTGAATTTCTGATCTGGGAGGAGAACGGAATGAAGAAGTCATTGATTGCGGGCGCCCTTGTTCTGGGTTCGCTCAGCGCCACGGTTTCGCCGGTGCTTGCGGCATCGGGGCCGATCAAGATCGTGCTGGCGGAAGAGGCGGACCTGCTGGAACCCTGCATGGCCACGCGTTCCAATATTGGCCGCATCATCATGGAAAATGTCAGCGAGACGCTGACCGAGCTTGATGTACGCGGCAAGAACGGCGTGCAGCCGCGCCTTGCCGAAAAATGGGAACAGAACTCGGATGGCAGCTGGCGTTTCCATCTGCGCCAGGGCGTGAAGTTTTCCGACGGTACGGGTTTTGACGCCAAGGATGTGAAGCACAGCTTCGAGCGCATCATGAGCGACAAGAATGCCTGCGAATCCCGTCGCTATTTCGGCGGCATGACGGTGACGCCGACGGTTGTCGACGACCACACGATCGATTTCAAGACGGATCCGGCCCAGCCCATCCTGCCGCTCCTGATGTCGCTCGTCACGATCGTTCCGGAAGAAACCAAGATGGAATTTATCCGCGAGCCTGTCGGCACCGGGCCTTACAAGCTGACCAACTGGACGCCCGGGCAGCAGATCGTACTGACCGCGCGTGATGATTATTGGGGCAAGAAGCCTGAGGTAACGGAAGCGACCTACCTCTTCCGCGCCGATCCCTCGGTACGTGCTGCCATGGTGCAGACCGGTGAAGCCGATCTTTCGCCCTCCATTTCCCAGCTCGACGCAACAAATTCGAAGACCGATTTTTCCTATCTCGACAGTGAAACGGTCTATATGCGCCTCGATCACAATATCGCGCCGCTGAACGATGTGCGGGTGCGCCGCGCGCTCAATCTTGCCATCGACCGGCAGGCCTTCCTGGGCACGCTGGTACCTGAAGGTGCGGTGCTGGCGACGGCGCTGGTTCCGCCGACCACGCTTGGCTGGAACCCCGACGTCAAGGTCTTCCCTTACGACCCCGATGGTGCAAAAAAACTGCTCGAGGAAGCCAAGACTGCCGGTGTGAAGGTGGATACGCCGATCACCATCATCGCGCGCACGGCGAATTTCCCGAACGTCACCGAGATCATGGAAGCGATCCAGCAGCAGCTGCAGGAAGTCGGCTTCAAGATCGACCTGAAATTCGTGGAAGTGGCCGAACACGAGAGCTATTATTCCAAGCCTTTCAAGGAAGGGCGCGGACCGCAGATCGTCGCCGCCATGCACGACAATTCCAAGGGTGACCCGTCCTTCACCATGTTCTTCAAATACGCCACCAAGGGCACGCAGTCTGGCTTCTCTGACCCGAAGGTGGATGACCTGATCGAACGTGCCTCCGCGGCCGTCGGCGACGAGCGCGCCAAGCTGTGGTCCGAACTCATCGCCTACCTGCATGATGACGTGGTGGCGGACGTGCTGCTGTTCCACATGGTCGGTTTCTCCCGCGTCTCCGAACGGCTGGATTTCAAGCCCACCATCGCCACCAACTCGATGCTGCAGCTTTCGGAAATCGGCATCAAGTAAGCCGGTATCTTATGAGCCAAAGAGCGGCGGCGGAGCTCAAGCTTCGCCGCCCTCGTTGAAAAACCGGAGGCAACCATGCTGAGCTTCATCCGAAAACGTTCCGTTGCGAGCCTGATCTCCCTGATCGGCCTCATCGTGATGGTTTTCTTCCTCTCCCGCCTGACGGGGGACCCGGCCGCGCTGTTTCTGCCGGTTGAGGCTTCGGAGGAGTTGAAGCAGCAGTTTCGTGCGCTGCACGGCCTGAATGATCCGCTGATGGTGCAGTTCCTGCGTTATGCGGGCGATGTGATGACGGGGGATCTTGGAGAATCGCTCAGAAAGGCCCGTCCGGCACTGGATGTTGTGCTGGAAGCTTTTGTCTGGACGCTCTGGCTCGCGGTCATCACCATGTCGCTGGTCACCACGGCGGCCATCGTTGTCGGCTCGCTTGCAGCTTTCCGGTCCGGCGGCTTCTTCGACCGCATGGCGTCGACAATTTCCCTCATCGGTGCCTCGGTTCCGGATTTCTGGCTTGCCATCGTGGCGATCGTGGTCTTTTCCGTCAATCTCGCCTGGCTGCCCACATCGGGGACCGGCTCGGTGCTGCACTGGATCCTGCCGATTTCAGTACTCTTCGTGCGTCCCTTCGGTATCATCGTGCAGGTGGTGCGCGGCTCGATGATCGGCGCCTTGTCTTCCGCTTACGTCAAGACGGCACGCGCCAAGGGCGTGAAATCCGGGCCGATCATCTTCATCCATGCTTTGCGCAACGCCATGCTGCCGGTCATCACCGTCATCGGCGATCAGGCGGCGAGCCTTCTCAACGGTGCAGTCATCGTCGAAACCATCTTCGGTTTTCCCGGTGTCGGCAAGCTGATGATCGATTCCATCCTCCAGCGGGATTTCAACGTCGTGCTGGCCGCTATTCTCGTCACCGCGCTGGCCATCTTCCTGATGAACCTTCTGATCGATATCGCCTATGCGCTGCTCGATCCGCGTATCCGGCACTGAGGAGGTCATACAGCCATGAGCCTTTTGAACGCCGACACCCAGATCATCGACGAGCCCTCCTTCGCAACACGCATGCTGCGTATGTTATGGGCGGACAAATTCGCGCTCTGCGCTGCGATCTTCCTCGTTATTGTTGTTGTCCTCGCTTTTGTCGGTCCGGCCTGGCTGGGTGATCTCGCGACGAAACAGAACCTGCGCGGGCGCAACCTTGCCCCGTTTGACTGGCAGCGCGAATGGTATTTCTGGTTGGGAGCGGATGCGCTGGGCCGTTCGCTTCTGGCGCGCATCGTCGCCGCCACGCAAAATACGCTAATGATCGCCGCCGGCGCCGTGCTTCTCTCCGCCGTCACCGGCACGGTGCTCGGCCTGATCGCCGGGTTTTCCTCCAATCGCGTCGGCCAGATCATCATGCGGCTGGCGGATGTGATCATGTCCTTTCCGTCGCTGCTGATCGCGGTCATCGTGCTTTATCTGCTCGGTTCCTCCATTCTCAACCTGATGCTGGTCCTGGCGATTACCCGCATTCCCGTTTATATCCGCACCACAAGGGCGGAGGTGCTGGAGGTGCGCGAACGTATGTTTGTGCAGGCGGCAAGGGTCATGGGCGCATCCGGCAAACGCATCCTGTTTCGTCACATCCTGCCCGTGGTACTGCCGACACTGACGACATTGGCGACGCTCGATTTCGCCTATGTGATGCTGGCGGAAAGCGCTCTCTCATTTCTCGGCATCGGCATTCAGCCGCCGGAAATCACCTGGGGCCTGATGATTTCGCAGGGGCGGCAATATCTCACCAATGCCTGGTGGCTGTCCTTCTGGCCGGGGCTTGCCATCATTCTCACCACCCTGTCGCTCAACCTGCTGTCCAACTGGCTGCGCATCGCGCTTGACCCCGTGCAGCGCTGGCGGCTGGAAATGAAGGGCCGCAAGCATGGCTGACCATCTTCTCGACGTGCGCAACCTTTCCGTGGAGTTCCACACCGCAAGCGGTGTCGTCCATGCGGTAAAGGATGTTTCCTATCATATCGACCGTGGCGAAACGCTGGCGATCCTAGGCGAAAGCGGCTCGGGCAAATCGGTGTCCTCCTCGGCCATCATGAACCTCATCGACATGCCGCCCGGCCGCATCAGCGGCGGCGAAATATTGCTCGACGGCAAAGACCTTCTGACCATGCCGGATGAGGTGCGCCGCGAGATCAACGGTCGGCGCATCGCCATGATCTTTCAGGATCCGCTCAGCCATCTCAACCCGGTCTATACCGTCGGCTGGCAGATCCGCGAAGCGATGACCACCCACGGCATGGGCAAGGCGGAAGCTGAAGCGGAGGCGAGGCGGCTTGTCGCCCGTGTCGGCATTCCCGATCCCGACCGGGCGCTTTCGAAATATCCGCATGAATTTTCGGGTGGCCAGCGCCAGCGTGTGATGATCGCCATGGCGCTTGCGTTGCGGCCCGATCTTCTGATCGCCGACGAGCCGACCACCGCACTTGATGTGACGGTGCAGGCCGAAGTGCTTGCGCTTCTCAAGGAATTGCAGCGGGAAACCGGCATGGCCGTGCTCATCATCACCCACGATCTCGGTGTTGTCGCCGAAATCGCCGACCGGGTGGTGGTGATGGAAAAGGGCGTATTGGTGGAAGCCGGCACGGTTCGCGAGGTTTACCGCAATCCGCAGCATCCCTATACCCGCAAGCTCATCAATGCCGCTCCGGGCAAGGGCGACATGCATCAGCCGGACGCGAAGGGCGAACCGCTGCTCAGCGTGCGCGATGTGCGCAAGCGTTACGGCGCATTCGAAGCGCTGAAGGGTGTTTCTTTCGACCTGATGGCAGGTGAGACCATTGCCGTCGTCGGCGAAAGCGGTTCCGGCAAATCGACGCTGGCGCGCATTCTACTGCGGCTCGACGAGCCGGATGCGGGCAGCGCCGTATGGAAGGGGCGGGACCTGTTCAAGCTGTCGCCGGCGGAATTGTTCGCGCTGAGGCGTGATCTTCAGATGGTGTTCCAGGACCCCACCCAGTCGCTTAACCCCCGCATGACGGTGTTCCAGCTCATCTCCGAAGCCTGGGTCATCCATCCCGATATATTGCCGAAAGCGAAATGGCGCGAACGGGTCGGCGAATTGCTGCAGCAGGTCGGCCTTTCGCCGGAGCACATGCGCCGTTATCCGCACCAGTTTTCCGGCGGCCAGCGGCAGAGGATCGCGATTGCCCGTGCGCTTGCGTTGGAGCCGAAGCTCATCATCTGCGACGAGGCGGTCTCGGCGCTCGATGTTTCGGTTCAGGCGCAGGTCATCGCACTCCTGGACAGGCTGCGCCGCGACATGGGCCTCTCTTTTATCTTCATCGCCCATGACCTTCCTGTCGTGCGGGATTTTGCCGATCATGTCATGGTCATGCAGCGGGGAGAGGTCGTGGAGTTCGGCACGGTGCGGCAGGTGTTCGAAGCCCCGCGCGAGGCCTATACCCGCGCGCTGCTTGCCGCCAGCCTCGATCCGGATCCCGATATGCAATCCCGGCATCATCATGCGGCCGGCCACACCATTGAAAATTCAAGCGGAGTTCTCCCATGAGCAAACAAGCTTTCGTCGCGCTCGTCACCTGTTTCAACGAGGACGAAACCATCAATTACGAGGCGACCCGCGCGCAGGTGCGCCGCCAGGTGGCGGCCGGCAACAACATCATGTGCGCCGGCACAAACGGCGATTTCACCGCGCTGACGCATGAGGAGAAAATCCGGCTGACCGAAGAGGTGGTGGACGAGGTGGCCGGCTGCGCCAGGGTGATCGTCAATGCCGGCATGCCGGCCACATTCGAAACCCTGCAACTCGCCAAAGCCTTTGACCGTATCGGTGTCGACGGCATCGCCGTCATCACGCCTTTCTTCATCGCCTGCACGCAGGATGGCTTGATCCGCCATTTCTCGGCGGTGGCCGATGCCGTTGAAACGCCGGTCTATCTCTATGATATTCCCGCCCGAACCCAGAACCACATCGAACCGGAAACGGCGCGCAAGCTCGCATCCCATGGCAATATCGCCGGTATCAAGGATTCCGGCGGCGCGCAGCAGACGCTCGAAGCCTATCTTCAGGTGGCGAAGGACATGCCCGGTTTCGAGGTCTATTCCGGCCCGGACCACCTCGTGCTCTGGTCACTGCAGAATGGTGCCGCCGGCTGCATCTCCGGCCTCGGCAACGCTATGCCAGATGTGCTCGCTGGCATTCTCAACGCATTCAACGCCGGCGACATAGCCGAAGCTGAACGCCAGCAGGCGATCTATGCCAATTTTCGCACCGATCTCTACGCTCTCGGTTTTGCACCCGCCATGGTCAAGCGCTCGCTTTACCTCCAGGACCCCTCCGTCGGAGCCAGCCGCCAGCCGGCCCTTCTGCCGGATCAGGAACAGGATGCAAAAATTCTGGAAATCCTGCGGCGCTATCGACGGCTGTGATCCCGGTGCAGAATGTGACGCGCACGGGAAAGACCGATGCTCGCCACGTCAAAATAACCGGTTGAAACAGCAAAACTCGGAAGCGCTTCCATGGTCCCGCATATGACGAATAATTTGTGACACAAACACGAAATTTCCCTTGTCAGCCTGACCATTGATGTTTAAGAGGAGCGCGCAACGCAAGCGTTCGCGCATGCGGAGAGGTGGCAGAGTGGTCGAATGCACCGCACTCGAAATGCGGCATACCTGCAAGGGTATCGTGGGTTCGAATCCCACCCTCTCCGCCAAGTTCTAATCACTCTCCGCCAGTTACCTGTAAAGCCTTGGATTTCCTCGTAAAACCTCTGCTCGCCAGCGGCCCTTGAAGAGTGAAAATCATGCAGATATCGCACCCGGCACACCTTTCGGTACATGTCCAGGCACCTCCAATGTGTTCGTTGAAGTTGGCGCGCGAATTTCTCGTCAACAATCAATAATAGTAATACTTAATTCAGAAATTTCGTAAAGGTTGCAAAGGCAGGCCTCACTGTATCGTTGGGGCGAAAATGTCACTCAGATTTGCGACTGCTTTTGGTGGAGCAACTGTTTGGCGACTGGCGTCCGATGACCGAGCGCAACCATCTGCAATGTTTCCCTATCTCCAGCCAAGTGCCTTTCCGGCAGCTTGACGAAGTTTGCCATGAGGTCTGAAATGTCGCTCCTGAAAAACACCAAAATCCAAACGAAAGTCGTGGCCGTTATCGCGCTAACAAGCCTAGCTTCGCTGCTCGGCCTGACCTATGTCAGCCTGCAATACAAGAATACGGACAGCAACTACAGTAACTTCATCGCAAATGACGCGCTCGCGGCAGTGTTGAATGCCAGGACAAGTGGCAATCTCAACGCGCTGGGAATGCAGATGCTCCGCGCCAGCCTGACAGATCCAAAGGGCAGTGATTTCGAAGCGGCCGTCAAGACGTTTAGGGCCGACAGGAAACAGCTTGAAGAGCGGCAGAACACGATCGTTCAATTGGTTCCCGCGCGCGCGGATGCTGCGCGTGATATATTGAAGGGTGTCGCCGAAGTAGAAGAAATCGGCAATAAGGTCATCAGTCTGGCCCAGGCTGGTCAACAAGTTCAGGCTCAGCAAATGGCTCTGGATCTCCTGAAAAAACTGGGAGAAGTGTCACCGAAGATCAGCGCCGGTAACGAGCAACTGATAGCGTCGATGAACCAAGGTCGTGAGCGCCTGACGCAGCTCACCAACTCCACGATTGTTATCGGTATAGCTGGATTGATCCTTGTATCTCTAGTCTTGATTGGATTTGGCCTGTTCATCTCCTCGCGGGGTATCACGACGCCCGTTGCGCGCCTTCGGGAACGAATGACGTCGCTGGCAGGCGGCGAGACGGGTGCTGAGGTCGACGGAGCGGACCGCAGGGACGAAATCGGCCAGATGGCTAAAGCCGTCGCGGTATTCCGCGACAACGCCCTGGAGCGCATCCGACTGGAGCGGGAGGTTGAAGCCAATCGCAGCCTGTCGGAGCGAGAGCGGGTTGAGCGCGAACAACAGCGCGCCAAAGATGCTGGCGATATCGAATTCGCATCTAACCATGTTGCCGCAGGCCTCGCAGCCCTTGCCGATGGCAATGTTTCCTATCGCATCACTGACGTGTTTGTCGGCCAGATGGATCACGTTCGGCAGGACTTCAACAGGTCGGCGGAGAAGCTCGAGACCGCGCTGACACAGGTGGCCGAGAATGCCCGTGCTATCGAAAGTGGCTCGAACGAAATCCGATCTGCGGCCGACGATCTTGCCAGACGTACCGAGCAACAGGCCGCCGCCGTCGAGGAGACTGCCGCCGCACTCGAAGAAATCACCACCACTGTTAGAGATTCAACCAGGCGCGCGCAGGAAGCCGGTCAATTTGTCAGCCGAGCCAAAGTCGGAGCGGAACAATCTGGTGAGGTCGTACGGCGCGCTGTCATCGCCATGGGGCAGATTGAAAAGTCCTCCAGCGAGATCAGCAACATCATCGGCGTGATTGATGAGATCGCCTTCCAGACCAATCTGTTGGCCCTGAATGCGGGTGTCGAAGCCGCCCGCGCGGGCGATGCCGGAAAGGGTTTTGCTGTCGTCGCCCAGGAAGTACGTGAGCTTGCCCAGCGTTCTGCCAGTGCCGCCAAAGAGATCAAAACACTAATCAATGCATCCAACGGCCAGGTACAGGAAGGTGTCCAGCTTGTTGATGAGACAGGCCGCGCGCTTGAGACTATCGTTTCGGAGGTGCAGGAGATCAATCGACACGTCAGTGCAATTGTCGATGCCGCACAGGAGCAGTCTTCAGGTCTTCAACAAATCAACACCGCCATTAACGAAATGGATCAGAACACGCAGAAAAACGCGGCCATGGTCGAGGAGACAACCGCTGCGACCCACAGTCTGTCGCGCGAGGTAACTTCGCTCAACGAGCTCCTGAGACTTTTCAAACTCTCGGGACCAACACATGTGCGAGCTGTCGTTCACCCTTCGGCAGCAGTTGAGAAAGCAGTTGCCTCACCGGCAAGGGCTATCGTCCGCAAGGTCACCAGCGCTTTTGCGGGGAATGCCGCCCTCAAGCAGGACAACTGGGAGGAGTTCTGATGAATGAACAGTATAGCGCTGCGGGCGGGGTTTGGAGGCCGTCGCCCTCCCGCTTGGCCAGCACTCTCCGTTCGACCAGATCGCGAGGGGCCGGGTAGATCACGATCGTTGAAACAACCCGCCATGCAAATAGAGCGCCAGTGCCATGCAAAGTAATCCTGAAATCGCCACAGTCGAAACCGCCGGCAAGACCGCTCTGCACAAGCTGCTCATGGCCGGCATCGATCAAGGACATGTGTGGCCGGCCTTTCAACCGATCGTGGATATTCGATCTGGCAACGTCGCTGGCTTTGAAATCCTGGCCCGCTGGGGCGAACCGAGTACCGCTGAAATAAGCCCCATGACCTTCATTCCGCGTCTGGAGCAATATGGGCTGATAGATATCCTTTCGGACGCCCTTATAAGCCGTGCCTGCCGCGAGGCCACCGGCTGGCCAGGCCAATTCTCGCTCGCCTTCAATATCTCGCCGCTTCAACTCACAAACGAGGATTTTCCGCACCGTCTTTCCGAAATCATCGCTACCACTGGTTTCCCGATGAATCGGGTAGAGCTGGAAGTCACCGAAGGGTCGTTGCTCTCCGACGATGATCAGGCTTATAGAACCCTGCATAAACTGAACGCCCTCGGCGTAAAGATCGGCATTGATGATTTCGGGACTGGCTATTCCAGCCTTGCCCGCCTGGAATCCTTCCCCTTTCATAAGCTGAAGATCGACAAACGTTTCGTGAGCACACTCGACGTCGAACCGAGCAAGCGCCGGATCGCGGCGGCAGTGATCGGCCTTGGCCAAAGCCTGGGCATGACCGTCGTTGCCGAAGGAGTCGAAACTGCGGACGAAGAATCCATCTTGCGCAATCTCGGTTGCGATCTTGCGCAGGGATGGCTTTACAGCAAGGGCTTGCCGGCCCACCAAGCACTCTGCAAGCTCAATCGCCGGGGTGTCGTCGACGCAAGCGGCCGATCCTTAGATACCTCGCCGTTCCAGCAATTCCACCAACTTGCCAGCCTCTATGAGCAAGCACCGGTCGGGCTGTGTTTCCTGGACATGGACTTTAGGCACGTCCGCGTCAATGATCGCTTTGGCAGCATACTGGGTCTGACCGGCGCGGAAATTGAAGGCAAGACGATCTATGACCTCTTGGAAGGTGAGGTGCTGGAATCAGTCATCACGGTGCTGATGGAAGCAGCGGCAACAGGTGAACCGGTCATTCGGGAATATGTTGTCGGAACCCGCGACATTCAAGTCATTAATACCAGGGTTCTCGACCTCGGCGGCAAGGAGATCGGCTATTCGATAGTCTCGATCGACGTTACCGAAGAAAATCGGCTCAAGGCAAACCTTATCTAGTCTGAATCGTCCAAGGCCGGCCTTAAACGACAAGGCGAACCACACCGGGTTTGCCGGAGGCCATTTGGTTTAAGTCATGCAGCCATGGCTGGCGCGTCCAGAATGACGTCATGCTACGTTTCGGCGTTTCGGCTCCGGGGCTCCGGCTGACGGTATGTTTTCGGTGGGCTCCAGGAGGCGTCGGTGGTTGAACCAGCCGCTCTGTTCCAAAATGGCGAATTCCATCGCTTCGAAGTTCCTCCACGGCCCGCGCCAATGGATGACCTGGCCTTAGAGAGACCGTTGGCCGAAACGCCATAGGTTCCCCGGGCATCACGTCGTCCGATGCCGCCGTTTCGGCTATCCGGGCAGGCTGCAACATGAATGGTGTCGAATGCCGTCGATATGGACCTCGGGACTTCGTGAGCCTTCTCCAATTGAGGCCCGGAAGGCCGAACCTTAGCCGCCGGGCGGATACCCAGCGGCCGCGTTGCTGTTCATTGGCGGCTAGCTGTGTGTGATCTTGGTACCCAGCACGTTCAGGCATTCGCGCATGAATGCGGCAAGCCCGGTCCAGCCCTTGGCCGAAACCAGGTTCCCGTCGACATGGGCTTCGGTGGGCTTCACGTCGATATAGATGCCACCGACGGCCGTCACCTCAGGCTCGCAGGCGCCGAGACCCGCGACCTTCCGGCCCTTGAGCACGCCCGGCACGGCCATCAGGATCTGCACACCATGGCAGATGGTGAAGATCGGCTTGCCGGTCTCGTGAAAATGGCGAACCATGGCCTGAACGCGCTTGTCGGTGCGGATATATTCCGGACCGCGACCGCCGGCGGCATAGACCGCATCATAATCCTCGACCCGGACTTCGGAAAACGTCTTGTTGATATCGGCATAGTGGCCGAGTTTTTCCGTATAGGTCTGGTCGCCCTCGAAATCGTGCAGCGAGGTCTTGATGCGGTCACCGGCCTTCTTGTCGGGGCAGATGACGTGGACTGTGTGGCCCACCGCTTCCATCCCCTGCTGAAACACGAAGATTTCATATTCCTCGGTGAACTCGCCTGTCAGCATGAGGATTTTCTTGCCACTCATGTCATGTCTCCTGTTGTCATTGATTTTGGGTGGTGCCCGGAGCCGGCCGGGCACCGTTTCGGATCAGAATGGGGAATTGGGGAAATAGAACTGATCGGCATTTTCCGGCGTGATCAGCGGCGCTCCGAGCAGGAACGAACCCCGCACCGGCGCCTGTCCGTTGAACTGCGCGGCCGTCATATATATTGCCGACTTGATCATCGATGGCGGGTAAGGTGTCGAGATCGGCGTGCGCACGTTCTTCTCCTTCACCATCTCGATGACCTGCTTCATGCCGTTGCCGCCGAGAGCATATTTGATGTCCTTGCGTCCGGCATTGTCGACAGCCTCGAGAACGCCGAGTAGCATGTCGTCGTCATTGGCCCAGACGGCATCGATCTTCGGATATTTCGCCAGATAATCCTGCATCAGCTTGAAGGCTTCGTCCTGGTTCCAGTTGGCATACTGGATGTCGAGGGTCTTGATATTGCTCTTGTTGACGACGTCAGAGAAGCCCTTGATGCGCTCGTCGTCGATGACAGTCGGGATGCCGCGCAACACGACGATCTGGCCCTCGCCACCCAGCTTGTCCACGAGCCAGTGGGCCGTGTTGGCGCCGACCGCGATGTTGTCGCCGGCGACATAAAGATCCTGCACGCTCGGATCGGTCAGACCACGGTCAACGACGGAAATGAAGGTGCCCTTCTGCTTGATCTGCTCTACCGGGCCGGTCAGTTCCTCGGACGTGAAGGGCAGGATGACGAGCGCATCGAGTTTGCGGCTTGCCGAAAGATCCTCAAGCGCCGAGACCTGCGCGGTGGCCGAAGCCGCCGTCGACAGCACCACGTCGATGTTCGGGAAGGCGGCCTCGATTTCCTTTTCGGCCTGTTCGGCATGATAGACGACTCCCCCCGTCCATCCATGCGTCGCGGCGGGGATCGACACGGCGATCGTCACCTTCTTGTCTTCGGCCTGAGCACCGCCAAGAGGCAGGACAAGGGCCAATGCGGCAGTTGATAACAACAGTCCGGCTTTCTGGATAATAGACTTCATTTTCTCCTCCTTTTGAAGTCAGTGCTGTTTTCAGCGGTTGGCAGTAAAGCGGTGCGCCAGCATGGCGATGATGATGATCGCACCCTGTACGGCGGCGACGAGGTATTCCGAGACCATGTCCGAGAGGACCATGACGTTGGCGATGACCTCGAGAATGAGCGCGCCGGCCACCGTGCCGCCGATGCGCCCACGCCCGCCGCGAAGAAGGGTGCCGCCGATCACGACGGCGGTGATGACCTGCAGTTCCCACAGCTGTCCGGTCGTCGGCGTCGCTGCACCCAGGCGCGGCACGTAACAGATCGCCGCAATCGCCACGCAGACACCTTGAATGACGTAGGCGCCGGTGCGCACGGCCGCGACGTTGACGCCGGAAAAGCGCGCGACCTCGACATTGGAGCCGGCCGATGTCAGGCGGCGGCCATATTTGGTTTTGTAAAGCAGGAACGCGCCGATCATGACGACGACGAAGGTAATGAGCACCGGATAGGGAATGCCGAAAATGCTGCCGAAATAGACCGGCCGATAGGCTTCGCGCAGACCACGGTCGATGGGCAGCGAACCGCCATTCGTCATGAAGGTGATGAAGGCGCGGAAAATCCCCATTGTGCCGAGCGTCACGATGAAGGGCTCGATGCGTCCCACCGTCACGATCAGGCCATTGAACAGTCCGCAGAGCGCACCGACCATCAGCGCCACGCCCGCTCCCATCGGGATGGCCCAGCCGCCGAAAGACGGGGCGAGATGGTTCATTACCATGATCATGATGCCGGTCACGAAGGCCATCATGGAGCCGACCGACAGGTCGAGACCGCCTGACGAGATCACGAAGGTCGCTCCGACGGCGATGATGGCGACGAAGGCGCTGCGTGTGATGACGTTGATCAGGTTGGCCGACGCCACGAAATTGGAGTTCACCAGCGCGCCGATGAGGACGATCACGGCGAGCGCGATGAAGGGTGCCAGATCCGCCCAGCGGATGCGGTTGCCCTCGTCAACGGGTATGATTGTCGTTGTTGCTGTCGCTGCGGTCATGTTCGTCCTCCCCGACGACGTCGCGTCCACCGACCGTGGCGGCGTAGACGACATTTTCCTCATTGATTTCAGCGCCGAAAAGTTCGGCGACGATCCTGCCGGCCCGCATCACGAGAACGCGGTCGGCGAGCCCCACCAGTTCCGACATTTCCGACGAGATGACGATGCAGGCCTTGCCTCCCCGCACCATCGCGTCGATGAATTCGTAGATCTGGCTCTTGTTGCCGATGTCGATGCCGCGTGTCGGTTCGTCGATGATCACCACCGAAGGGTCGGTAAGCATGACCTTGGCGAGCAGCAGCTTCTGCTGGTTGCCTCCCGAAAGTTTTCCAGCTTCCAGCCGCAGCGACCGGACGCGGATATCGTAGTCCGCCACGGCATCCGCGAGGCGGGAAAGCTCGCGCCGCTTGTCGAGAACCGCGCGCGGATTGACGGTATCCAGTGCCTGAAGCGTCAGGTTGGGGCCAAGCTTCTCCTCCAGAAGCAGGCCCTTTCCCTTTCGATCCTCAGTCAGGTAGACAAGGCCAGCCTCCATCATCGTTCGGACCGAGCGGTGTTTGATCTCCTTGCCGTTGAGGATGACGTTGCCTGCCCGTGACGGACGAAGGCCCATCAGCCCTTCGATCAGTTCGGTACGCCCGGCCCCAATCATGCCGCCGATGCCGAGCACCTCCCCGGGACGGACGCTGAAGCTCGCGGTTTCTGCGCCGTGGTCGACCGCCAGATCCGTGACCGAGAGAATGGGCGCGCCTTCCGCAGGCGGGCGTTTGTGGGGATAAAGCATCTCCAGTTCCCGCCCGACCATGAGTTCGGCCATTTCACGCTGGCTGAGGCCGGCGGCCGGCCAGGTGCCGATCATGCAGCCGTCCCGCAGGACGGTGATGCGGTCGGCAAGCGCCTGCACCTCATCCAGACGATGGGAGATATAAAGAACCGCCACACCGTGATCGCGCAGCCTCCTGACGATATCGAGCAGCGCCGTGACCTCGTCATTGGCCAGAACCGCCGTCGGCTCGTCCAGAATGACGACCTTGCGGTCGTCGAGAAGTGCACGTGCAATCTGCACAAGCTGGCGCTGGGCAAGCGGCAATTCACTGACACGGTCACGCGGGCGCGCCGTCGAGCCGACCCTTGCCAGCAGCTCGGCCGTGCGGCGGTTCATCGCCCGGTCATCGACCATCGGGCCACGGCCGACTTCACGTCCAAGAAACAGGTTTTCCGCAACCGTAAGGTCCGCGGCGAGCAGGATTTCCTGATGCACCAGCACGATGCCGGCGTTTTCCGCTTCCACTGCGTTGCGAAACTCTACCGGCTGGCCATCCATGAACAGCCGGCCTTCCGTCGGCGCGACGTGACCGGACAACAGCTTCATCAGCGTTGACTTGCCGGCGCCGTTTTCGCCGATGATGGCGTGAACCTCTCCGGCGCGGACATCGAGCGTCAGGTCCGACAGGACGGTGATCGGGCCATAGGCTTTACAAAGCCCATCGGCCCGAAGGGTTGCGACCGCCGGACTTTCCGGCGACGCCAGGGGGTGGGGCGACAGGACCGCGTTCATTCGAAAGCCGAAAGCAACCGGTCGCGCGAACGTTCGATATGGATGCGCATGGCATCGACCGCCGCCTGCGGATCACCAGACCGAAATGCCGCAAGCAAATTCTCGTGCTCCTCGAGAGCCTCCTGCGTCACGCGTGTATGAAACATCAGCCGGAAGATGTGCAGATGGACATGCTGGTTCGACAGTGTACTGCGGATCACATCGTTTCCGGCAATCTTGAGAATCTTGTCGTGGAATTGTGCGTCCGCACGGGCAAAGCGCGAATACCGCGTGTTGCGGTCAACCGGTGCCTCGCCATTGCCCATATCCGCTGCGGAATTTTCAAGCTGCCGCAACGCCTCGGGGGTCATGTTGAGAGTTGCGAGCCTTGCGGCTTCCGGCTCGACCAGAAGACGGAAGGCATAAAGATCCTCGAACTGCTTTTTCGTCCACTGCGGCGCCGCGCTGTAACCGACCAGATGCTCCTTGCGCACAAGCCCTTCACGCTCGAGACGGCTCAAGGCTTCGCGGATCGGCGTTTGGGAGACGCCGATTTCGCGGGCCAGCACATCGATCGGAATACGCGCGCCGGGCGCGATCTCCAGGGACATCAGCCGATGGTAGATGTTGTCGTAAACGCCATCGACCACGCTGCTCGGGCGAATGCTTGCCGCTTTCGCCTCCCGTTCCGCCGTAAATGCCACTTTCACTCTCCAATTGCTTCTTGACACGTCGGCATTTGTTACAAATAAGATATCGTATGTCAAATACAATATCGTATATGATCTGATATAGGATTTTAAGATGAAGCTGCAACCGGAACGGCTCCGGCGTCTGGCAACGGCCCTGCTCGAAGGACGGGGCGTCCCGCCTGACAGTGCTCGCCTCCAGGCCGATCTGCTTATCGAGGCTGAGTTGCGCGGGCTGCCTTCGCATGGCTTGCAACGGCTGCCGCTCATCCTTTCCCGGTTGGACAAGGGAATTGCAGACGCCCGGGCACAAGGGACCGCGACATGGCGCAGGAAATCCTTTCTCAGCGTTGACGGCGACCGTGGCCTCGGACCCGTGGTGGTAATGCACACGATGCGGACCGTGCGAAGCGTGCTGAGCGAGACGGGAATCGCTGTCGCTGCCATCCGCAACGCCAATCACATCGGTATGCTGGCCTATTATGCGGAGGCCGCCGCAAGGGACGGCCTGATCGGCATCGTCATGTCGACCAGCGAGGCGCTCGTGCATCCCTTCGGCGGGACGCAGGCAATGCTCGGCACCAATCCCATCGCAATCGGTATTCCCTCTGGTGACCGGCCTTTCGTGCTCGATCTCGCTACCAGTGTCGTTTCCATGGGCAAGATCAACAATCACGCAATGCGCGGAGTGCCGATCCCGTCTGGCTGGGCCATGGACGCTGAAGGCCACCCGACCACCGACCCTCGGGCGGCCAAGACCGGGGCGATAGCGCCTTTCGGTGGTGCGAAAGGTTACGGCCTCGGCCTCGCGATCGAACTTCTGGTCGCGGCGCTCGCCGGTTCCGATCTTGCGCCCGACGTCCACGGAACGCTCGACGATACTCATCCGGCCAACAAGGGCGATCTTCTCATTCTTATCGATACGGCAGCGGGAGATGGCAGCGTCCGGTCGCTTGCGACCTATCTCGACCGTCTGCGCCTGTCCCGCCCGGCCGATCCCGCCAGTCCGGTCGCAATCCCGGGGGACGGCGCGCGTCAGCGCCGCGCCGAGACGCAATGCGCGGGAATAGAGCTGCCGCAGCCGCTTTTAGATCAGCTTATGGCGCTCGAGGCCGCCTGAATTATCGGAGGAGACACGGAATGAACCTTTTCGGCACATTGAGGGCGCCGCGCGAACTGCTTTTCGGCGCCGGGCAGCGGCATGCCCTCGGCAGCATCGCCGTGAGGCTCGGTAAGCGGGCGCTGATCGTCACGGATACACGCCTCGCGACGGATGACGATTTCCTCCTGCTTGTGCGGCAGCTTGAAGATGCCGGTCTTGCAATCCTGGTCGACAGCTCCACCCTTCCGGACGTTCCCGTCGATTCCGCCGCAAGCAGCGCCGCGCGTGCCCGCAGCTTTGCACCCGATCTCGTTATCGGCATCGGCGGCGGGTCATGCCTGGACATGGCAAAATGCCTGGCTCTGCTTCTCACCCATGGCGGCAGGCCGCAGGACTATTATGGCGAGCACACCGTGCCGGGGGCCGTGATGCCGTTGATCGCCATTCCCACCACCGCCGGCACAGGCTCGGAGGTGACACCCGTCGCCGTGCTTTCCGATGTCGAGCGCAGCCTGAAGGTCGGTATTTCGAGCCCCCATCTGATCCCGACCGTCTCCATCTGCGACCCGGAACTCACCCTGTCCTGTCCGCCGGGACTGACGGCAATTGCCGGTGCCGACGCGCTGACACATGCGATCGAAGCCTTCACGGCGATCCGGCGCGACCCCTTTCCGGGCATCGCGCAGCAGCGCGTTTTCGTCGGCAAGAACGAAATGTCGGATCACTTCGCGCTCAGTGCCATAACATTGCTGTGGCAGGGCCTTGAAGCCGCCTGCCGGAATGGCGCTGATCAGACAGCGCGTGAAAAGGTGATGCTGGGCGCGACGCTTGCGGGGCTTGCCTTCGGCGTGGCGGGAACCGCCGCTGCCCACGCCATCCAGTATCCTGTCGGGGCGCTTACCCATACAGCCCACGGCCTCGGCGTCGCCTGCCTCATGCCCTATGTCATGACCTGGAACGCGCCGGTCATCCGAACCGAGCTTGCGAGGATAGCGCAGGCCGCCGGTCTCGATGGGCCGGATGACGTCATCCCCGAACTCCTGTCGCTGTTTGCGCGGATCGGCATTCCGTCGACGCTCTGCGAGCTCGGTCTTGAGGAGAGCCGGATCGGCTGGGTGGCGGAACAAAGTATCGGCATCACCCGTCTGATACAGAACAATCCACGGCCCCTGAACCCGCAAGAAATGCACACCCTCGTCGCCGCCGCCTATAATGGCGACCGGTCACGCCTGAACTGAATCAACAAGGATCTCCGCCATGACGTTCCACACCAAGATCACCGGTTATGCCGATCCCGCCCTTCACGCCGAGGGCCTTTATATCGGGGGCAAATGGCACAAGGGCGGCGGAATAGCCGTGATGGATCCATCGACGGGCAACAGGCTCGCTGAAGTGGCGGATGCCTCCGTCGAAGACGCCATGCGCGCCGTTGATGCGGCGGAGGCGGCGGCCACCGCATGGCGTGCCACCCCGGCCCGGCAGCGCTCGGAAATCCTGCGCCGCTGGTTCCAGCTGATGACGCAGCACGCCGAGGAACTCGCCACGCTCATTGCGCTGGAAAACGGCAAGGCGCTGCCCGATGCACGCGGCGAAGTGGCCTATGCCGCCGAATTTTTCCGCTGGTATGCGGAAGAGGCAACGCGCATTCCAGGCGAATTCCGCCGCACCCCTTCCGGTTCGCACCATATCCTCGTCGACCACGAGCCGATTGGGATCGCCGTCCTGATTACGCCATGGAATTTTCCGGCCGCCATGGCGACCCGCAAGATCGGCCCGGCACTTGCGGCAGGCTGCACGGTGATCCTGAAACCCGCCTCCGAGACGCCGTTGACGGCCTATGCCATGGCCCGGCTTGGCGAGGAGGCAGGTGTGCCGGCCGGCGTCGTCAACGTGCTGACCACCAGCAATCCGAGCGGGGTGACGAATGCCATGCTCGCCGATCCGCGTGTGCGTAAACTCTCCTTCACCGGCTCGACCGGTGTCGGTCGCACGCTTCTCGCTGAAGCCGCCAAATCGGTGGTCAGTTGTTCGATGGAACTTGGCGGCAACGCACCTTTCCTCGTTTTCGATGATGCCGATCTGGAAGCCGCTCTTGACGGTGCGATGATTGCCAAGATGCGCAATGCC
Source organism: Agrobacterium tumefaciens (assembly GCA_017744915.1). Classification (GTDB taxonomy): domain Bacteria; phylum Pseudomonadota; class Alphaproteobacteria; order Rhizobiales; family Rhizobiaceae; genus Agrobacterium; species Agrobacterium tumefaciens_I. The sequence continues at coordinate 679,560 of JAGIAH010000001.1, read as the reverse complement.
GGCGAGGCCTGCACTGCGGCCAACCGCTTCTATGTTCAGGCGGGCATACATGATGCCTTCGTTGCCGGTCTGACGGCCCGCATGTCGGCGCTCAAGATCGGTCCGGGCTACGATCCGGCCACACAATGTGGCCCGATGATTACCACCAATGCGGTGCGCAAGATCGACAGACTCGTGACGGACGCGATCGCATTGGGCGCGCGTGCGACGACCGGCGGCAAACCGCTTGCGGAAAACGGCTATTTCTATCCGCCGACCGTGCTCGAAAACGTTCCGACGGATGCCGCAATCGCCCGCGAGGAAATCTTCGGCCCCGTCGCGCCGGTCTACAAATTCGAGAGCGAGGACGATGCCGTTCGTCTGGCGAACAATACCGAATATGGTCTTGCCGCCTATATCTACAGCCGCGACCTGAAACGTGCTTTGGTGGTGGGCAAGCGCCTCGAAACCGGTATGCTCGGCATCAACAGAGGCCTGATGTCGGACCCGGCGGCACCCTTTGGCGGTGTCAAGCAGAGCGGCCTTGGCCGGGAAGGCGGCGTTACCGGCATACTGGAATTCATGGAGGCAAAGTATTACGCAGTGGATTATTGATCGTGCAGGAACAGACGATGACGCCACAGGACCTCTACCGGATTCGTGACTTCGTACCTGACTTTGACGCAATTGCGGCCGAATTCGCGGCGCGCAGCCGGGAGCTTTCGGCCAGGGCGGAGGTGCGGGCCGACATACGATATGGTCCCGGCAGCCGGGAGGTTATTGACATCATCCTGCCGGAGCGGCCGAGCGCCAAAGCACCTCTGCACGTCTTTGTCCACGGCGGGTACTGGCGTTCGGGCGAAAAGGAAAACTATCGCTTTGTGGCAGCGCCCATTCTTGCTGCCGGCGGCGTTGCGGCGCTGATCGAATACGACCTCATGCCCGGCGCGCGGCTCCAGGTGCTGGTCGATCAGGTGCGACGGGGTGTTTCCTGGCTGCAGCGGCACGCCGGCGATTTCGGCGCCGATCCCCGACGCCTCACCGTCAGCGGCCATTCCGCGGGTGCGCATCTCGCCTCGTTCCTGGCGGCGAGAGGCCCGAGGGAGGTGGAAACGGCACCGTTGCCGGCCTTGCAGGGTCTTCTCCTGCTCAGCGGCATCTACGACCTCTCGGGAATACCCGACAGTTTCCTGCGCGACGAGGCGAGGATGACGCCTGCGGAGGCGGAGGCATGGTCGCCGTTGTCTGCGATTCCAGTCGAATGCCCGATGCGGCTCATCGCATTCGGGGCCGATGAAACATCACCCTTCCTCGATCAGGCCGCCAGCCTTCACACGATGCTGCGGGACCAAAGCCAGTCTGCAAGGATCATGGATGTGCCCCACCGCAACCACATGAGCGTCGTGCTCGAACTCGGCGACCCAACTTCGGTGCTCGGCAAGTGTCTCGCCGATATGATCGCGGGTGCCTAGCTCGGGCCTCATTACCAGGCTGTCTCTCCATCTGCCGTCACTCTCGATATTGTAGCGCAGCGAGGCAGGTCGAGAGTGGTGTGGTGAGCAGTCGGTCTACTCGTTAAAGTCGTTCCGTTGCCAGGAATTGACTGAACCGTGCGGACGTCGGAGATGCAAACATCTGCGCGGGTTCGCCTTCTTCCTCGATTTGCCCCTTGTGGAGGAAAACGACCTTGTTGGAAACCTCGCGTGCGAAAGCCATTTCGTGCGTCACCACCAACATGGTCCGTCCTTCTTCAGCGAGTGAGCGCATGACTTTCAGGACTTCGCCGACGAGTTCGGGATCGAGCGCCGATGTCGGCTCATCGAACAGCATCACCCTTGGCCGCTGGGCGAGCGCACGGGCGATTGCAGCGCGCTGCTGTTGGCCGCCGGAGAGATGGCCGGGATAGGCATGCCGCTTGTCGGCAATCCCCACCCTTTCGAGCAGGGCTTCCGCTTCCGCGATACATTCGCCGCGGTCACGGCCCTGCACGTGGATCGGCGCCTCGATCACGTTTTCCAGAATGGTCATGTGTGACCAGAGATTGAAGCTCTGGAAAACCATGCTGACATGTTGCCTGATACGGTCCACCTGCCGTCTGTCCGCGGGCACCGCCTTGTTGCCGCGCTTTTTCATTCTGATGGTTTCACCGGCGATGGTGATATCGCCGCTGTCGGGCGTCTCAAGCATGTTCACGCAGCGAAGCATGGTCGATTTTCCGGAACCGGACGAACCGAGAATGGAGATCACGTCTCCTTCCCACGCTTCGAGATTGATACCCTTGAGGACTTCGACCGGGCCAAACGACTTGTGGAGATTGCGCACCGAGACAGCGGCCACATTCTTTTCTTCGACGGCGACGGGGTTCAGCTTTGTGCTGGACATTATTCCCTCCTTCATGCGGCTTGCGCCGGTTGCAGACGCAGGTGCGGTGAAAGTCCGTATTCGACAATTGCGACGATGCGCGTGAGTATCAGGTTGATTGCCAGATAGATCGCACCAGCGACGCAGAACACTTCAAAGGCCCTGAAGCTGTCGGCAATCAGCTTTCCGGCCAGTCCCGTTACCTCCATGATCGTGATAACAGAGGCGAGTGCCGTCGCCTTGACCATGAGGACGATCTCGTTGCCGTAACCGGGCAGTGCCTGCCGGAAGGCAATCGGGAAGATGATGCGCCTGAAAAGCAGGAGGCCGGACATTCCGCAGGCGCGTGCCGCTTCCACCTGCTGTGCCGGAACCGATTGCAACGCACCGCGGAAAATCTCGCCGGAATAGGCCGTCGTGTTGAGCGTCAGCGCAATGACCGCGCACCAATAGGGTTCGCGCAGGATCGTCCAGAGGCCCCATGCCTGTAACGTCGGGCGAAACTGTCCCAACCCATAATAGATGAGGAATATCTGCACCAGAAGAGGCGAGCCGCGGAACACGAACACATAGGCGCTGGCGAATTTCTTGCCGGCCACGCCACCGGAAACGGCAAGGACAGCGAGGCCTGTTGCGAGCAGCGTTCCCGCCGATATCGAAATCGCCGCCATGCTCAAAGTCAGCGGCAATCCCTTGATAAGTGTCTCGAAGGTTTCCAGAAGGAAGGTGATTTCCATCAGATTGCCCTCCTGAAGCCGCGCATGGTCCGGTTTTCCAATCGCCCGAACAGGATCGAGGAGACCCAGGTGATCACCAGATAAAGGACAAGTGCCGTGAGGTAGAATTCGAATGGTTTGCGTGTCGAACCGGCGGCTATCTGCGATTGACGCAGGATTTCAACGAGGCCTGTGACGGATATCAGCGCCGATTCCTTCAGCACCAGTTGCCAGGTGTTGCCAAGCCCGGGTGTGGCGTAACGCAGCACGAGCGGAACAACGATGCGGCGAAATTTCCGCCATGGCCGCATGCCGACCGAATCCGCCGCTTCGAGTTCTCCACGTGAAACCGCGCGATAGGCGCCGCGCAGGACTTCTGCCTGATAGGCTGCCGAGACAATGCCGAGGGCAATCGTTCCCGTGAGGAAGGCCGGCATGCCGATGTAACCATCATAGCCGGCAAAGGCGCCGATGTAGCTGAGCAGCGCACCGCCGCCGAAATAGAAGAGATAGACCACGAGAAGATCGGGCACGCCACGCAGCACGGTCGTATAACAGCCGCCGATCCAGCGCAGCGGGGCGATCGATGAGAGCTTCATGCCGGCAACGATCGTGCCGAGCACCGATCCGGTTAGAAAACCGCACACGGATACGGCGATCGTCACCATCATTGCCGAGGCCAGAAGGCCGCCCCATCCTCCCTGTCCGAAGCCGACAAGCGCGACATAGTTTTTGATTGCATCCATTGGTTCCCCTTTTTTTATAATTCAGGCCAGCCCGGATAGTCGCCGGTGCTGCCATATCCTCTCAAGCTTCGACATGTTCTTGAGGGAGCTTTGTATGTGCGCGCTGGCCGCCTTGGCGGCCGCTTCCGGGTCACGGGCGATAATGGCGTCCGCAATTGCCCGGTGCTCGTCGAGGTCGGTATGTTCGAGATCCACCCAGAGAACTTCGAGCCACAGCGCCAGCCGAAGTTGCTGGTAAATCTGGTCCGTTACCCGGACGAGCGCTTCGTTCTTCGTTGCCTCGGCAATGACACGGTGGATGTGGAGGCCGAGGTGAAGGTTCTCCGCCGCTGCCGAGGGCGCCATGGTGTCGGTATCCTTCAGCGCCACCATCTGGTCGATGACGTCCCGCAGGCGGTCCAGATCCTCGTCGGTTGCCTTCTCGCAGGCCAGTTTCGCCGCACACACGTCAATTGCCTCGCGCACGACGAGAAGGTTGCAGAAGCCGGTTATATCGAGATCCGCGACGGTATAGCCGAGATTGCGCTGGCCGGTGATCAGGCCTTCTTCTTCCAGCTTCATCAGTGCCTCGCGAAGGGGGGTCCGGCTCACGCCGAAACGTTTGGCGAGCGTGTTTTCCGAAAGGCGCTCCGATGGGCGAAGCTGCCCGTTGAGGATCAGATCCTTCAACTGGCTATATGTCGCTTCCCGCAGCGAAACTTTGGGCTCGTTAACTTTTGCGGACACCGTCGCCTCATTTCTCTCGCCACTGGCGAAGCTTTCCGTCGCTTGCTCTGGTTCGTTTCGGCAAGGCCGGTTCAAATTTCGAGCTTGCATCCAAATTGATGTACAAATATGTATACAACATTGAGCACATCAATCAATCATCTTTTCTCGGTCTTGAGAGATGAAAGTTGCGGCGCTCGTTCGGATGCTGAAAGACGAGTTTCGGGAGGGTAAATGACGGAAATTCTGGACATGGACGCGCTTCGCGCCCGCTTCGGCAAAGCATCCGGCGGGGATGTCTTCGATCCTGAATTCGCGCAGGTGGCCAAGCTCGTTTTTGGTGAGGGCGATAGCCGGCAGGCACCCTATTGCGGGTTGCCGTCGCTGCTGCGCGCGCCCTATCGTCCGGATCTCGCGCCTTCATTCGAAGGGCTGGATGTGGCGCTTCTGGGTGTGCCGATGGACCTCGGTGTCACCAACCGTCCAGGTGCGCGGTTCGGGCCAAGAGCGGTCCGCAATGTCGAGCGCGTCGGTCCCTACGAACATGTTCTGAAGGCGGTGCCGACGGCCCATGTCCGTGTTGCCGATGTTGGCGATGTGCCGTTCCGCAGCCGTTTCGATCTTGCCGCATCACATGAAGATATCGAGCACTTCATAGGTTCGATCGTTGCTGCCGGGGTGGTGCCACTGTCCGTCGGCGGCGATCATTCTATGGGGTTGCCGATTTTGCGCGCCATCGGGCGCGGCAGGCCGGTCGGCATGATCCATATTGACGCCCATTGCGATACGGGCGGCTCCTTCGAAGGGTGCAAATTCCACCATGGCGGCCCGTTCCGTCAGGCCGTGCTGGACGGCGTTCTCGATCCGCGACGGACGATCCAGATCGGCATTCGCGGCAACTCCGAATATCTCTGGGAGTTTTCCTACGCTTCCGGAATGACAGTCATCCATGCCGAAGAAGTGGATGAAATGGGGCTGAAGGCGGTGATCGCCAAAGCGCGTGAAATCGCCGGTGACGGCCCCACTTACGTCAGCTTCGATGTGGATTCGCTCGATCCGGCGTTTGCGCCGGGAACCGGAACGCCGGAGGTGGGTGGCCTCACCTCTGCGCAGGCGCTCGGAATTCTTCGCGGTCTCAAGGGTCTCGATATTGTCGGCGGCGATGTGGTCGAGATAGCGCCGCAATACGATCCCTCGACGAACACCGCGCAGGTTGCCGCACAGGTCCTGTTCGAACTGCTTTGCCTGACGGCGGAGGCTTTCACAATCAGAAAAGTACCAGGGAGAAATGCCTGAACATTTGAAATTCAACCGCCGAGCATCGATGCGAGGCCAACAAAGGGGAATGATAATGAAAAAAATGAAACTCATCTCTGCCGCGATGCTGCTTGCAGCAACCGGCGCCCATGCACAGTCGGCACCCAAAGAAATCACCATCGCGACGGAAGGTGCTTACGAGCCATGGAACTTCACCGGGCCTGACGGCAAGCTGGCCGGCTTCGAAGTTGATCTCGCCAACGACCTCTGCGCCAAAATGAAGGTCAAGTGCACCATCGTTGCCCAGGACTGGGATGGATTGATCCCGTCGCTCAACGCCAAGAAGTTCGACGCGATCATGGCGTCGATGATCGTCACGCCGAAGCGCCTCGAAGTTATTTCCTTCAGCAAGCCCTATGCGTCCACTGCCGCGACTTTCATGGTGCAGAAGGATGGACCGCTGGCAAAGCTGCCGGGAACCGGCACAACCGTCGATCTGAACGGCGACGCCGCTGCCGTCGATGCCGCCCTGAAGCCGGTGCGCGATGCCATCAAGGGCAGCAGCGTCGGAGCCCAGGTCTCGACCGCCAACGTCGCATTCCTCGACAAATATCTGAAGGATGCGGTGACGACCCGCGAATACAAGACGACCGAACAGCACGATCTCGACCTTCAGTCCGGGCGTATCGACGCCGTCGTTGCCCAGAAGACGGCTTTGAGCGCAACGCTCGGGAAAGCCGAATTCAAGGACTACACGCTGGCCGGCCCGACATTTACCGGCGGCGTCTTCGGCCAGGGCATCGGCGTTGGTCTGCGCAAGGACGACGCGGCACTGAAGTCGATGTTCGACACGGCGATCGACGCGGCAAAGGCCGACGGGACGATCGACAGGCTTGCCCAGAAATGGATCAAGACGACCGTCAACTAAGGCGGACGATCGTAACCAAGATAAAGGCCCGGCAGGCACCTTGGGAGATTGCCGGGCTGACCGAATGCGCGCCCGCGCCTTGAACGACCGATGGAGAAACCGACGTGACGGCTCTGCTAAATTCACTGGAAGCACGCGACACCGCCTTTGTGCTTCATCCATATACCAATGCCTCGCAACACCTGAAGGATGGCCCGATGGTCATTGCCAAGGGTGAAGGCGTCTATGTCATCGACAATGATGGCAACCGGTACATCGAGGCGCTGGGTGGATTGTTTTGCGCGTCGCTGGGTTTCAGCGAAGCGCGCCTCGTCGAGGCAGCCTATCGGCAGATGAAGGAATTGCCCTTCTACCATAGCTTCGGCGGCAAATCGCATGAAACGGCGATTGAACTGGCCGAGCGCCTGATCAAGCTCTCGCCGGTGCCGATGTCGAAGGTGTTTTTCGCCAATTCCGGTTCGGAAGCCAACGACACGGCGATGAAGCTGGTCTGGTATTATCACAATGCGATCGGCAAGCCGGAGAAGAAGAAGATCATCTCGCGGCAGAGGGCCTATCACGGCGTCACGATCGCTTCCGCAAGCCTGACGGGCCTTGCCAACAATCACCGCGACTTCGACCTGCCGATAGACCGGATTCTCCATACGGATTGCCCTGAATTTTACCGTTATGGCCATGAAGGGGAAACCGAAGAGGAATTTGCCAGCCGATGTGCCGCATCGCTCGAGCAGTTGATCCTCAAGGAAGGTCCGGAAACGATCGGTGGCTTTTTCGCCGAGCCCCTGATGGCATCGGGCGGCTGCATTGTACCGCCTGCGACCTATTACGAAAAAATCCAGGCCATCCTGTCGCGTTATGACATCCTGCTTGTCGCCGACGAGGTAATCTGCGGTTTTGGTCGGCTGGGTACCATGTTCGGTTCCGAAAGCTTCGGCATGAAGCCGGACATCATCACCATGGCCAAGCAATTGTCGGCGGCCTATCAGCCGATTTCTGCCGTCATGATCAATGGCAGGGTGCACGAGGCGGTGGTAGCCGAAAGCCAGAAGATCGGCACCTTCGGACACGGCTTCACCTATAGCGGCCACCCGGTTGCGACGGCCGTCGCGCTGGAAACGCTGAAGATCTATGAAGAGCGGGACATATTGGGCCACGTCAATTCCGTCATCCCGCTGTTTCAGCGACGGCTGCACGAGCTTCGAGATCACCCGCTGGTTGGTGATGTGCGCGGGCGCGGCATGATCGGTACGCTGGAACTTGTTCGTGACAAGGCGACCAAGGAGGCGTTCAAGCCCACTGATGGTGTTGCGATCTATGCCGGCAAGCGCGCGCAGGCGCACGGCGTCATCACACGCGCGCTCGGCGACAACTTCTCCTTCTGCCCGCCGCTGATCATGACCGAAGCGGAGATCGACGACATGTTCGATCGTTCGACCAAAGCGCTCGACGAAACCTATGACTGGGCAAAGACCAGCAATCTCATCTGACGGGGAAAACCATGCGGAACTTTGAACAGCCCGGACGTTCGCTTGTCGTTGCACGCAACGGCATGGCTGCCACCTCTCATCCCCTGGCGACGCTCGCCGCGATTGAAATCCTGAAGGCAGGCGGTGCCGCAATCGACGCGGCGGTCGCAGCCTGTGCCGTTCAATGCGTGGTCGAAGCCGGATCGACGGGTATCGGCGGCGATTGTTTCGCCCTGCTGGCGGCAAACGGCGGCGACAGGATAACGGCCTTCAACGGTTCCGGCCGCACACCGGCGGCGGCCGAGCTCTCCTGGTACAGGCAAAATGGCATTCAGGCGATCGACCGTTCTTCCCCGCATGCCGTGACCATTCCGGGGGCGGTCGACGCCTGGACGCGGCTTGTCGCCGACCATGGGCGCATGTCGATGTCCGAAATCCTGTCGCAGGCGATCGCACTTGCACGGGGCGGATACGCCATCACGCCGCGTGTCGCGTCGGACCTTTCGCACCAGAAGGCCATGCTCCTGCGCGAACCTGCAACGCGCCGCACATTCCTTGCAGGCGATGAGGTGCCGCAGGTCGGAGCCGTGCAGTATCAGCCCGAACTCGCCGATACGCTTGAAGCGATCGGCCGACATGGACGCGACGCTTTTTATCGCGGTTCCGTTGCCGAGGAGATGGTTTCTTATCTGCGCGAGAAGGGCGGCCTTCACACGAAAGAGGATTTCGCCGAGGCAGCGGGCGAATATGTGACGCCGATCAGCGCGGAGTATCGCGGCTGGACGGTGCATGAATGCCCGCCGAACGGGCAGGGCATCATCGCCTTGATGATCCTTAAAATTCTGGAACGGCACAGGCCGGCTGGAGACCCGCTTGATGCCGATAATCTGATGCGGGAAGTGGAGGCGACGCGGCTTGCCTATGCCGCCCGTGACCGGTGGCTTGCCGACCCTGCATCATCGGGCGTACCTACGGATTTCTTGCTGTCGGATGCGCTCGCCGACGAGCTGGCCTCGAAGATCGATCTCAAGCGCCCGGTCGATGCAAGGGCGATAGTCGGCGGGGTTGCCCACTCAGACACGGTCTATATTTCGGTCATCGATAAGGATCGCAATTGCGTGAGCTTTATCAACTCCATCTTCCACCCTTACGGCGGCGGCCTGATGGCCCCCAAATCCGGCGTGCTTTTCCATAATCGCGGCCAGAGCTTCGTTGTGGAGGAGGGGCATCCGAATGCGATCGGCGCTCGCAAGCGGCCGATGCATACGATCATTCCAGGCATGGTGACGAAAGACGGCAGGAGCGTGCTGTCCTTCGGGGTCATGGGTGGCCACTACCAGGCCATGGGCCACGCCCAGTTCCTGTCGAAATTGTTCGATTACGGCATGGACATGCAGGCGGCAATCGAGTTGCCGCGTCTGTTTCCGCTGCCGGGAACGGCGAAGGTGGAGATGGAGGAAAATATTCGCCTCAAGGTCGGGGATGTCTTCACGCAGCGTGGTTTCAGCGTACAGCCGCCCAATTGGGCAATTGGCGGCGCGCAGGCAATCTGGATCGATTGGGATAACGGGTCTTTGCTCGGCGCATCCGACCACCGCAAGGATGGTTGCGCGCTCGGTTATTGACCGGCACTGAGCCGCTGGCGCGGCACGCAAGAACAGACGCGGGCGATGAGGAAAAGCGCCTGCCCAACACTCACAGGTCAATTGGAGGAACAGCAATGTCGAATTCGGCTATAGCCGCCCGCAGGGCCGACGCGATTTCGCGTGGTGTCGGCGTTACCACCCAGATCTATGCCGAGAAGGCGCAGAACGCTGAAATCTGGGATGTCGAGGGTCGGCGTTACATCGATTTTGCGGCTGGCATCGCCGTCGTCAACACCGGCCACCGGCACCCGAAAGTCATCGCTGCGGTGAAAGATCAGCTCGATCATTTCACCCATACCTGCCATCAGGTCGTGCCTTACGAAAATTACGTGCGTCTGGCCGAGCGCCTTAATCAGGCCGTTCCCGGCAATTTCAGGAAGAAGACGATTTTCGTCACCACCGGTGCCGAGGCGGTGGAAAACGCCGTCAAGATTGCCCGTGCCGCGACCAACCGCTCCGCGGTCATCGCCTTCAGCGGTGCATTCCACGGCCGCACCTTCATGGGCATGACGCTGACCGGCAAGGTCGTTCCATATAAGGCCGGTTTCGGCGCCATGATGCCCGATGTCTTTCACGTTCCGTTTCCCGTCGAACTGCATGGCCAGACGGTGGAGGCCTCGCTTACGGTTCTCGACAAGCTGTTCAAGGCGGATGTCGATCCCGGTCGTGTTGCGGCCTTCATCATAGAGCCGGTTCAGGGGGAGGGCGGCTTTTACGAAGTGCCACGCGCCTTCATGCAGAAGCTGCGCGAAATCGCCGACAAACATGGTATCCTGCTGATTGCCGATGAGGTTCAGACCGGTTTTGCCCGTACGGGCAAGCTTTTTGCCATGGAGCATTTCGGCGTGGTTGCCGATATCACCACCATGGCCAAGGGGCTTGGCGGAGGGTTTCCGATTGCGGCTGTTACCGGTCGCGCCGAGATCATGGATGCGCCGGGGCCGGGTGGTCTGGGTGGAACCTATGGCGGTAACCCGATCGGCGTCGCTGCCGGCAATGCCGTGCTGGATGTGATCGAAGAAGAAGGGTTGAGCGAGCGGGCAACGCAACTCGGCAACCGGTTGAAACAGAGACTGCAGTCGCTGACCGACACCGTTCCGCAGATAGCCGATGTTCGCGGTCCGGGTTTCATGAATGCCGTCGAGTTCAATGTCCCCGGCTCGGCAGCGCCCAACCCGGATTTCGCCAACAGGGTGCGGGAGAAGGCACTGGAGAATGGTCTGATCCTGTTGACCTGCGGGGTTTATGGAAACGTCATCCGTTTCCTGGCGCCGATCACCATCGAGGACGGGATTTTCAACGAAGCGCTCGGCGTTCTCGAAACGACATTGCGGCAATGTGCTGCGGAGGCCTGACCCATGACCATTTCCGAAAAGCTGCTGTCAAAACTGAAGGACCCGTCGCTTGCAACGGCCAGGGCGCTCATCGGTGACGCCTGGGTCGGTGCCAGTGATGACGGAAAGACCTTCGAGGTGACCAACCCATCCACCGGTGAGGTCATCGCAACGCTGCCAGATATGAGCAGCGCTGAGGCGGCACGAGCCATAGACGCGGCCTATCAGGCCCAGAAACAGTGGGCGAAAAAGACCGGCAAAGAGCGGGCGATGGTGTTGCGCAAGCTCTATGATCTGCTTGTGGCCAACGCCGACGATCTCGCAACGATCCTCACCATGGAAATGGGTAAGCCCTTCGCCGAAGCAAAGGGCGAAATTCTCTCCGGCGCCGCTTATGTCGAATGGTTCGGTGAGGAAGCCAAGCGGGTTTATGGGGATACCATCCCCGGGCATCAGCAGGACAAGCGCCTCATCGTCATCAAACAGCCGGTTGGTGTCGTTGCGGCAATCACGCCATGGAATTTTCCGAATTCCATGCTGTGCCGCAAACTCGCCCCCGCAGCGGCGGCTGGCTGCGCCGTGGTGTCGAAGCCGGCGGCGGAAACGCCACTTTCGGCACTGTCGCTTGCCGTGCTTGCCGAACGCGCAGGCCTGCCGGCCGGTGTCTTTAATGTCATCACCTCGCAGGATGCGGTGGCGATCGGCAAGGAATTTACTGCCAACGACAAGGTGCGCAAGCTGACCTTTACCGGTTCGACCAATGTCGGGAAGATATTGATGCGACAGGGGGCCGACCAGGTCATGAAACTGGGGCTGGAACTCGGCGGCAACGCCCCGTTCATCGTTTTCGATGACGCCGATCTGGATGCCGCAGTCGAAGGCGCCATGGTTTCGAAATACCGAAACAACGGTCAGACCTGCATCTGCGCCAACCGGATTTATGTCCAGGCGGGGGTCTACGAGGCATTTGCAGAAAAGCTTGCCGCAAAAGTGTCGGCGCTGAAGGTCGGCGATGGTTTCGCGCCGGACGTCAGTACCGGTCCTCTCATTACCGAGAAGGCCATGGCCAAAGTGGAGGAGCATATTGCCGATGCCCTCGGCAAGGGTGCCTCCGTTTCCGTTGGCGGAAGGCGGGATGTGCTCGGTGGCCTGTTTTTCCAGCCGACAGTTCTAACCGGCGTGAATGCCGGCATGAGGATCGCGCGGGAAGAAACATTTGGTCCCGTCGCCCCGCTCTTCCGTTTTGAAACTGAGGAGGAGGTTATCTCCATGGCGAACAATACGGAATTCGGCCTGGGCTCCTATTTCTATTCCAGAGACCTCTCAAGAGTGTTTCGCGTGGCGGAAGCGTTGGAATACGGAATGGTCGGCATCAATACCGGGTTGATTACGACAGAAGTCGCGCCTTTTGGCGGTGTCAAGCAATCCGGGCAGGGGCGCGAAGGCTCGAGATACGGCCTCGATGATTACACGGAGATTAAATATCTGTGTTTGAGCATATGAGTCTGGATGTCGGTGATGTTTGGTTTGGTACGAAAACTATCAAAAGCAAGGACGACACCGGAAAGGGCAAACGACAAAAATCGTCCTGTTGGCCTTGGCCGTTGAGGCGGGTCCTACAGGTTGTCTAGGGCCACACTACTGGCGCACTCCTTGGCTTAAGAAGCTATTGTTTTCCCGGGGTTTATCCTTTTCAGCTTCCGCCTCTTTAATTTTGGGACTGCCGGTAAGGAACTTCCTGAAGTCGAAACCTTCAGGAAGATTTCCTGCCGGACTGAAAAGGCTCAATCCTTTGGATATCGTCATATCCAGGATCGAGCGAAAGAGCAGGCGCAGTTTTATCTGTGCCATTGCCTCTCGTGGCAGAGGCGTTATCATGACCATGCTGTAGGACGGTGAGCTTTGGGAGGAGTGATACGTGAGACGGATGTGGCCAGACGAATTTGCCTTTCTGCTGGATGATGCGGAAGAGGTTGACCTGCATATTCCATCGGCAGAACATGACGATGGTTCGCCGGGGAAAATGATATCCAGAAAGGCCTTGAAGGCCCGTATCAGCCAGCAGGATTTTGAGAAAATCTGGCCTCTCGCAGAGGCTCGCTATCGGCTGAGCGGCAGGTTTTCAGGCAAGGCGATCACGTTGATCGCCAACAACCCGCATTACCAGAAATGGCATCCCTCCGATGGCGGCAGCGTCGAGAGCGTTTCTGATAGCGGTCAGAAATATACGACGCGCTATGTGGTGGTATATTTTCTTCTGGATGATGTTCGCGAACCTGCCGACGCCTGAAGTCGGCAAGGCCGGTTCCCGCCAATGACATTAAAAGGGCCGCGCAACCCACTTGTTGCGCGGCCCTTTTCTATCTGCTGGTGTGAAGACCCCGCTTATCTCCGATGCGCATCGTTCAGAAGGCGGGCTTTTCCTTCTCCACATTCGCCTTCGTCACAACCGTCAGCGGAATGGGCAGGCGGGCGTCGATCGTCTTGCCGTTCAGCACATCCGCCATGGCGTTGATCGCCAGCAGGCCATCCTCGATCGGGGACTGCACGATGGTGGCGTACATTTCGCCGTTCCGGATAGACTCGAAGGCGTCCTTCTGGCCGTTGATGCCAACGATGGGCGGCGTGGCCTTGCCGGGTTTGGCTTCTTTCCAGGCGTCGATGAAGCCGCGCGCCATGGTGTCGTCATTGGCGTAGACGCCGGTGATCTTGTCGCCGAAGCGGGTGATCAGGTCGCGGCTGGCGACGAGCGCCTTCTGCTGGTCGAAATCCGCATTGACGGTATCGAGAACCTCGATCTTGCTGCCGAGCGCCTTCAGCTTGGCGTTGAAGCCGTCGACGCGGCCGATGGTGGTGCCGTTGCCGGCCTGGCCGGCGATGATGACGATGGAACCCTTGCCGTCCAGCGCCTTCTGAAGCGCTTCGGCCGCCATCTCACCTTCGGAATGGACATCCGGGCCGGTGAAGGAGGTGACGAAAGGTTTGGCAGCGTCATTCATCGGCGAGTTGATGAGATTGACGGGAATGCCGGCCGCCTTGGCCTTTGCGAGGCCGGGAATATAGGCCTGCGGATCGAGCGGCCATAAAATGATGCCGGCCGCCTTGCGGGCGATGCAGGTATTGATCTGCTGCACGCCGGTCTGAACGTCGAAATTCTGGCTGAGGCTGAGAACCTCTACCCCGAGTTCCTTGGCCCGCGCATCGATGGCCTTGTTGGCCGGCGTGACATAGGCGTGGGAATCAGCGGCCGTAACGTAACACACCGTCTTGGCCTCGGCGAAGCCGGCCGAGGCAATAAGCGCTGCCATACCGGCAAACAGGGTCTTTTTATTCATGATCACAAACTCCTCCTTAAGTGACATGTCCGGTTAAAGGGATTTCAGTATCGGCATTGCCGGGCGCGGCCTTGCGCGCACGGTGCGGTCGAGCACGACCAGCAGGATCAGGATCAGGCCGTTGACGATCTGCTGGACATAGGCGGGTACGGACTGGAACTCCATTGCCGTGGTCAGCGCTGCAATCGTCAGAACCCCGCCGAGCGTGCCAAGCGCTGAACCGCGGCCGCCTTCCAGCCGGGTGCCTCCCACCACTACGGCGGCAATGATGACGACGGTGATTTCCGCACCGAAGACCGGCGAACCCGTATTGGTCGTCAGGCTTTCAAAAACGCCTGCCAGACCGGCCAGCGCGCCCGCGAAAACGAAGCTCAGGAACAGCGTCCTGCCGGATGGTATGCCGCTCGCCTCGGCGGCGATGGGGTTCGATCCGACCGCGAACAGGTTGCGGCCTGAAACGGTGCGCCTCAGCCAGAAATCGAGCAGCACGATGCCGGCCAGAAACAGGGCGCTGCGGGCCGTGAAGAACTCCGCATAGACCTGCGAAAGCGTGACGGCGAAGATGATATCGGTACCCGAGACCGGCTGGCTGCCGGTCACCCAATGCGCCAGGGAGCGGAAAATCAGCATGCTGGCGAGCGTCGCCACCAGCGCGTTAATCTTCAACCCGACGGTGAGAATGCCGTTGAAGACACCCGCGGCGACGCCCGTCAGCACGCCAAGCGCGGCCGCCGGCCATATGCCAAGCTCAGCCTGCAGGGAAATCGCCACGATGCCGGAGAGGGCAAAAACCGCGCCGACGGAAAGATCGATCTGGCCGGCGATAAGCAGCACCGTCAGGCCGATGGCGACGATGCCGATCGACGCACCGCGATCGAGACCGAGGCTTGCGGTGGTGAGGCTGACGAAGCCGGGCACGGTGAACGCCGCGATGACCAGCGTCGCGCTCAATATGATCGCCACCCGATAGCGCGACAGTGCAGACAATAATTCGTTCATGCCACGGCCCTCCGGTGAAGCGCGACGTCGAGCGCCACCGCAAAGGCGATGAGCAGCCCGAGGACAAAACCCTGGATCGGGGTCGGAACGCCCTGCAGCACCATGACATTGGTCAAGAGCTGGACGAGGATAAGGCCGGCGATGGCGCGCGGCACGGAGCCGAAACCACCCATGATCGAGATGCCGCCAACCACGACGGCGGTGATGGCGCTGAACTCATAACCTGTTCCGACCAGTGGACGCGCGCTTTGCAGCGTAAGGCCTAGCAGGCCGCCGCTGAGGCCGGACGCCAGCCCGGTGATGACGAAAGCCCCGGCCTTGACCGCCCTGACCGGCACAGTGCTGGCCCGCGCCGCCCGGTAACTGCCGCCGGTGGCGAGTGTCCATCGGCCCCAGATGGTGCTCGACAGGACGAAATGGCCGGCCACCGCGACGGCGAGAAATACCAGCACGACAAGCGGAATGCCGAGAATGCGGCTTTTGACGAAGGCGGCGATGGCAGGATCGGTCCCATAAACGATGACACCGCCGACCGCCGCCTGCACGATGCCGAGAATGATGGTGCCGAGACCGAGGGTGGCGATGATGGGATTGACGCCGACATAACCGATCAGCAATCCGTTGACGAGACCACAGGCGCCGGCGAGTGCGACCGCGACCAGGAAGGCCGGAACGGCGCCGATCTCCGGCTGCAACGCCAGGGACAGGATCGCGCCACAGGCGATGGTCGCCGGTACAGAGAGATCGGCAAGCCCGCCGGTGACGAGAACGAAGGTCATGCCGACAACCACGATGCCGACGATGGCCATGGATGTCAGGATGTTGATGAAATTGCCTGTCGTGAAGAAGACGGGGCTTGAAAGCGAGCCGTATAAGGTCACGAGAAGAATGGCCAGCAGGAGGCCGCCTTTGGCGAACAGGCCGGCCAGCCGCCCGCCGCTATGAAAGCGCGGGGCGACATTCTGTTTTTCGGTGATTGCGGTGATGTCGCTCACGCTGGTTCTTCCCCTGTTGCTAGCGCCATGATGCGCTCTTCCGTCAAGTCTCCACGTGCAATCGGGGCGGAAGCGCGTCCGTCGCGCATGACCACCACCCGGTCGCAAACCCCCATCACTTCAGGCAGTTCGGAGGAGATCATCACCACCGCCATGCCGCCGGCCACGAGTTCGCCGATGATGCGGTGGATTTCCGCCTTGGCGCCGACATCGACGCCGCGTGTCGGTTCATCGAGGATCAGCACCTTCGGCCCCGCCGCCAGCCAGCGTGAAATGATCGCCTTTTGCTGGTTGCCGCCCGAAAGCAGGTTGATGCGCCGCTCCGGATCGGGCGGAACGATGGAAAAATCGCGCGTATATTTCGCCGCCAGCCCGCGATCCCCGCTCATGCCGATGCGGCCGAGACGGCTTAAGCGCCGCAGCACCGGCAGGCTGATGTTTTCGCGCACGCTCATGGACGGCACGATGCCGTCGCCTTTTCGGTCTTCGGGAACATAGGCTATGCCGGCCTTGACGGCTGCCGCCGGCGAGCCGACGATAACGGCCTTGCCGTCTATCTCGATGCGGCCTGCCGTCAATAGCGCAAGGCCGAAAATCGCCTGGGCGACCTCGGTGCGACCGGCCCCTACCAGGCCGGTCAGCCCAAGGATTTCACCTGATCGAACATCGAAACCGACATCGTGGAATTTGTCGCCGTCGCTCAGTCCCGTGACCTTGAAGGCCACCGGGCCGATCTTCGATGGCGTTTTGGGAAAGACATTGACGACTTCGCGCCCGACCATGAGGCGGATCATTTCGGCGGCGGTGATGCCGGCCGCCGGTCGGGTTTCGATCATGCTGCCGTCGCGCAGGATGGTCACGTCGTCGGCAATCTCCAGCACTTCCTTCAGCCGATGGCTGATATAGATGATGGCGATGCCCTGGCTCTTCATCTTGCGCAGAATGGAAAACAGCGCTGCAGTCTCGTGTTCGCTCAGGCTGGATGTCGGCTCGTCGAGGACGATGATGCGTGGATCGGCGGAATAGGATTTGGCGATCTCGACGAGTTGCTGCTGGCTGATCGTCAGATCGCCGAGCCGCGCTTTCGGGTCGATTGCCGCTTCCAGTTCCTTCAGAACCGCGGCCGCCTTACGCAGCATGGCCTGCCTGTCGACCAGAAAGTGACGGCGCGGCATGCGGCCGAGATAGATATTTTCCGCAACGGTAAGGTCCGGGACGAGGTTCAGTTCCTGATGTACCATGCGGATGCCGAGTTTCTGGGCGTCGGCCGGCCGGCGCATATGCACCTCCACGCCGGCAATTTCCGTCGTGCCGGTCGTTGGCACGTAGCTGCCACTCAGAATTTTCATCAGCGTCGATTTACCCGCGCCGTTTTCACCGACGACGGCATGAATGCGTCCGTATTCGACCGTGAAATTGACGTTGGACAGCGCCTTCACGCCGGGAAAAATCTTGCTGATCCCCCGCATGCGCAGCGCACTCGCCGTTGCCGCCATGTTCTCCTCCCAGAGCATTCCAAGCTTTGTTACATTAATATAATAGTTATGGCAAGCGGACGCCCGCGTGCCGCCGGAACTTATTTCCGCGCGCCGTTCAGACGGTAGAATCGCGCAGCGTTGCCTCCCAGAACGCCGGCCATCTCGTCATGGGAAATATGGTTCTGCAAAACCGCGCGCAGCGCATTGATGACTTCCGCATAGGAGCCGGCAAGCAGGCAGACCGGCCAGTCGCTGCCGAACATCAGCCGTTTTGCCCCGAACACCGAGACGGCATGTGCGACGAAGGGCGCAAGGTCGTCCGGCGACCAGCTGTCACGGCAGGCCTCGGTGATCATTCCCGACAGTTTGCAGAACACATTGGGATGCTGCGCGACACGGTGCAGGTCATCCGCCCAGCCCTGCGTCATCCCGGTCGCGATAGGCGGCTTCGACAGGTGGTCGATGACGGCGCGGAGGTCAGGCACCGCCTCCAGCGCCTTGGCCACATGGGCAAGATGGCGCGGATAGGTCAGGAAATCGAAAGCGATGTTACGGTCGCGGATCGCGCTGAGACTGGAAAGCACCGCCGGACGCAGAATATAGGCATCATCATCGATATCTTGCAGCATCGGGCGCAGTCCGACGAATTTCGGGTGGGCCGCGAGTGCGTCCAGCTTGGTGGCAAAGACCGGGTCTTCCATGTCGAGCCAGCCGACGACACCGGCGATGAAATCTTCGCTGGCGGCCAGATCGAGAAGAAAAGCCGTTTCCGCCTCGGTCGCTGCCGCCTGCACGACGATGGTGCGGTGGACGCCGGCGCGCCGCAGAAGTGGGGTGAGATCGCTCGGCAGATAATCCCGATAGAGCGGCTCACCCATCGCCGGCGACATCCAGCCGTAATCGCCGCGTGCGATCCGCCAGAAATGCTGATGGGAATCGATGACGGCGGCATCCATGCGCTTGCCCTTCAAATATCGGCTCGGACACGCTGGATCTGCGTGCCAAGCCCTTCGATCCCGAGTTCCACGATATCGCCGGGCTTCAGCCAGCGCTGCGGCGTCATGCCCATGCCGACACCCGGCGGCGTGCCGGTGGAAATGATATCGCCGGGATGCAGGCTCATGAACTGGCTGAGATAGGAGACCAGAAAGGAAACGCCATAGACCATGGTGCGCGTCGATCCGTTCTGCATCGTCTCACCATTGACCTTCAGCCAAAGCCTAAGATTTTGCGGATCGGCGATCTCGTCTTTCGTCACCAGCCATGGCCCGACCGGCCCGAACGTGTCGCAGGATTTACCCTTGGTCCATTGCCCGGAACGTTCGGTCTGGAACGACCTTTCGGAGACGTCGTGCAAAACGCAATAACCGGCGACGTGGTCGAGCGCCTCGGCCTCGCTCACATATTTGGTGGTCTTGCCGATGATGACGCCGAGTTCGACTTCCCAGTCGGTTTTGGCCGAATTGCGGGGAATAAGAACATCGTCGTTCGGACCGACAATCGCCGAGGTCGCCTTCATGAAAATGACAGGCTCGGGCGGCACCACCATGCCGGATTCTTCGGCGTGATCGGCATAACTCAGGCCGATGCAGATGAATTTGCCGGTGCCCGCAACACAGGGGCCGAAACGCGGTGTGCCCTCCGCCGGTGGCAGCCGGTCGGCGGGAATGGCGGCAAGCTGTGCCAGTTTTTCCGGGGCAAGCGTTTCTCCGGCGATATCCCCGACATGATCTGAGAGATCGCGCAGAATGCTGGTCTCATCGATCAGGCCGGGTCTTTCGGCGCCGGCTGCGCCATATCGGACGAGTTTCATGACATCTCCTGCTTAATGGGCTTACATCGTCGCGCCGATGGACCAGGGAACGAACTCGCTGTCGCCATAGCCGAGAAGCTCCGATTTCGTGCGTTCGCCGGAGGCGACGGCCAGTATTCGGGCGAAGATTTCCTCGCCCTTCTGCTGCAAGGTCGTGCCGTCCAGCACGTCACCGCAATTGATGTCCATATCTTCCCCCATCTTGTCGAAGATGTAGGAATTGGAGGCGAGCTTGATCGAGGGGGTGGGCTTGCAGCCGAAAGCGGAGCCCCGCCCGGTGGTGAAGCACAGGATATTGGCCCCGCCCGCCACCTGGCCGGTCGCTGAAACGGGATCGTAACCGGGCGTATCCATGAAGACCAGTCCCTTGGCGTCTACCGGTTCGGCATAGTTGAACACCGCCGTCAGATTGCTCGAGCCGCCCTTCATCGCCGCTCCCAGCGATTTTTCGAGAATGGTCGTCAGGCCGCCCGCCTTGTTGCCGGGAGAGGGATTGTTGTTCATCTCCATATCGTGCCGTCGGGTGTAGTTCTCCCACCAGCGGATGCGTTCGACCAGCCTCTCGCCCACCTCCGGCCGCTCCGCCCGGCGGATCAAAAGATGCTCCGCGCCGTAAATCTCCGGGGTTTCCGAGAGGATTGCGGTGCCGCCTTCGGCGACCAATATATCGGCGGCAATGCCAAGCGCCGGATTGGCCGTGATGCCGGAATAACCGTCCGAGCCACCGCATTGCAGCGCAAGCATCAGTTCCGAAGCGGGGGCGGGAACCCGGCTGACAAGATTGACCATTGGCAGCATCTCGCGGATGGCCGCGACGCCCGCCTCCACCGTCCTGCGCGTGCCGCCGAGTTCCTGAATGGTGAACGTGCGGAAGGTCTCGCTTTCTTTGGCGCCGAAAGCATCCATCCAGCGCGGGATCTGAAACGCCTCGCAGCCCAGCCCCACCATCAGCACGCCGCCAATATTCGGGTTCTGCGCCACGCCCCATTGGGTACGCTTCAGCAATTCATAGGCCTCGCCATGAATATCCAGCCCGCATCCGGTGCCGTGAACGAGCGATATGACGCCGTCTACATTCGGGAACTGGCCGAGAATGCCCGAGCGATTGATCTCGTCGGCGATGAAGCGCGAGGCGGTGGCGGAACAGTTCACCGAGGTGAGGACGGCGATGTAATTGCGGGTGCCGAAGCGCCCGCTGGCACGCCGGAAGCCATCGAAGCTGCGTCGCTTTTCCGGCTCGACATAACGCGTGGGCTTTGCTTCCTCACCGCTCGCATAACCGCGTTCGAAGCTCTGCATCGTCACGTTATGTTCGTGGACCCATTGTCCCGGCTCGATATCCTGCGTGGCGAAGCCGATGATCTGGCCATATTTGATGATGGGCGCACGGCTTGCGATTGCCCGCACGGCCATTTTGTGACCCCGCGGAATACGATCACGAACGGCAATCTCCGCCACGGTCTCGCCCGGCGCGATCGGTTCTATGGCGACGATGATGTTGTCGGTCTCAGTCAGTTGGATGTAGCGAGCCATGATTTCTCTGCATGAAACAGGCGGAAACCGGAAATTCGGTCTTCGCTGTATATTGGAATACTAGTATAATGAAGCATGGTCAAGAGGTGCCTGCAAGGGGTGACGCAAGCATTTTCAGTACGTGAAAACGGGCGCTACACCTGCATCGGCGGCTTCCTCCAAAGAATCTTGATTTCATATTATATTAGTGTAACGATCCGCCAATGCACAGGAGATTGCGATGCGGGCAGGGGATAAACGACGTCTGGGAGCCACGAAGCTTTCCGTAACGGCACTCAGCATGGGCTGCGCGTCGCTTGGCGGGCTTTATACGCCGGTGAGTGCCGCCGATGCGCTGGCGACGCTTCAGGCGGCATGGAATAGCGGCATCCGTTATTTCGATGTGGCGCCCATGTATGGGCTCACCCGGGCGGAGCATCTGCTCGGGCAGTTTTTGCGCGAGGAACCGCAGCGCGATGAGGCGGTCGTCAGCACCAAGGTCGGCAGGCTTTTCGCCAACGACCGGCCAGGTCGCCACCTGCCACCGGAGCCGCCGAAAAATCCGCTGGATCCGGGCTGGCAGAATGGGCTGCCGTTTCGCGAAATCTTTGATTACAGCTATGACGGCATCATGCGCAGCTTTGACGACAGCCAGCAGCGCATGGGTACCGATCATCTCGATATTCTCTTTATCCACGACATTGGCGTCCTCACCCACGGTGAAAGAAATGCCGCGCTCTGGCGGCAATTGACGTCGGGCGGTTTCAGGGCACTCTCGGAATTGCGTGAGGCGGGCCTGATCGCCGGCTTCGGGCTCGGCGTCAACGAGGCGGAGGTGATCGCCGCCGCCATGGATGAGGTTCGCCTCGATTGCTGCCTCCTGGCCGGCCGGCACAGCCTGCTTGAACAGGATGCGGTGCCGTTGCTTGATCGCGCCCGGCGGCAGGGCACGGCCATCGTCATTGGCGGGGTCTTCAATTCCGGCATTCTGGCGACGGGCACAGCGGCCAACGCCAAGTTCAACTACAAGGATGCGCCTGCCGAGATCGTCCGGCGCACGGAGGAACTGGCGCGGGTCTGCGCCGCTTTTAACGTGCCGCTGGGGGCGGCGGCGGTGCAGTTCCCGCTGTTTCATCCCGCGGTCGCTTCGGTGCTGGTGGGGGCCAAACATCCCGATAAGCTGTTGCAATCGGTCGGATGGTTCGAGACGGACATACCGGAAGAATTGTGGCAGGCCTTGCAGGAAAACGGCCTGCTGGCGCCGATGCCGGTCTTGACCGAAACATGAGGAGCATCGACGCAGAATTGCCATGACGGGACCGGGCACTTCCAAGACGATGGCGGTGAAAATCAAAAGCCGCCGGGTTCATCGTGTCTTCTTCCATGCACGGCTTGCTTCGAAATCATGAGGGAGGTTGGTTGCGGGCCAGAAACCGGCTAAAGAAATTTCTGCCGGTGAGTCCGGTTTTTGATGGGAGAATACGGAGTGTCAAAAGAAGAGGCGAATGCCGGCCGTTCCTTGCAGGACAAATCCGATTTGACCGGGTTCCTCAATGGCGTGACGATCACGCGGAATATGCCGCTTCGCGACCAGATATACCAGCTCGTTCGCCGCGCCATCGTGACCGGCAGGCTTGCGCCCGGTTCACCGGTCAATGAAATAGAGATTGCCGAGCGTCTCGGCACGTCGCGCACGCCGGTACGCGAGGCCGTGAAACGTGTCGAAGATGAGGGGCTGATCGACGTCCGCGCCCAGGCCGGAACCTTCGTCAGACCCATCAGCCGCGGGCAGGTGCAGGAAGCTTATATCATCCGCATAGCGCTGGAGCGGGAAAGCGTTCGCCGTGCGGCGGAAACCATCAGCGCGGATGCGGTGCAGCGCCTGCGCGACATTATCGATCTCCACGCCCTTTCAGTCAAAAGAGGTCGCTTCGAGGATGCGATCGATCACGATGATGCCTTTCACCGGGTCATTGCCGAGGTCAACGGCTATTCCATGCTGTGGCGCGTGGTGGACATTACCAAGGCGCAGATGGATCGTTGCCGCCTTCTGTCGCTGCCTTCGCCGGGAGCCGCTGAAACGACGATCGAGCAGCATAGCGCCATTGTTGACGCCCTGGAGGCGCATGACCCGGAAGCGGCCGAAAGGGCGATCAAGGAGCATCTGGAGACCTCGCTCAGCAATACGCTGAAACTGCTCGGCAGTATTGAAGCCAGTGGTCTCGCCGGCGTTTGAGGCGCGCCCGGAAGAGGACGGTGCCGTGGTCAATCCATGTGGAAGACCTCGGTCATCTGCGTCCACCATTCTTCCGGCCTACGCGTTGGGAATGGCAATTGCAGAGGCTCGCAGATCGCCCACCATTCCCGCATCCATTGGCCCTTCGCCATCTCCACCATATCGGCGGAGAAATCATCTCCCGTATATTCCCAATAGCCGAAGAGCAGGTTCTCCGGTTCTTTCAGAAAAATCGAATAATTTGTGATATTGGCGCGGGTGATGGCCTCCAGTACCTCCGGCCATACATTGGCGTGGAGCCTCTTATATTCCTCGACCGTACCGGGCCTGAGGTTGAGGCAAAATCCCATGCGCGTCATCGGAGGTTCCTCAATAGGTCGTCCGGCCGCCGGAAAGGTCAAAAACCGAGGCGGTGGTGAAGCTGTTTTCGCGGCTCACCAGCCATGCGACCATTGCGGCAGCCTCTTCGACTTCCAGAAAGCGACCACGCGGAATTCGCGTCAGCATGTAATCGATGAATTCCGGCGTCAGCGTTTCGAGAATCCGGGTGCGTGCCGTTGCCGGCGTGATCGCGTTGACGGCAATATCGTGTCCGGCAAGTTCCTTGCCGAGAGATTTGGTCAGGCCGATCACGCCAGCCTTGGCTGCGGAATAGGCTGAGAGCTTGGGATTGCCCTCCTTGCCGGCGACCGAAGAAATATTGACGATTCTGCCATAATTCCTAGCCTTCATGGACGGGATCACGGTCTTGTTGACATAAAAGGTGCCGTTCAGGTTCACCTCGACGACACGTCGCCATTCCTCAATGTCATAGTCCTCAAGGGTGGCATTGCCCCCGGCAATTCCGGCGGAGTTGACGAGGATCGACACGGGACCGGTCTCGGCTTCGACCTCGGCATGAACGCGTGCAAGGTCGGCAAAATCGGTGACATCAACGACCTTGCCGCTGGCGCTTTCCCCAAGCACGCCGCAGGCCTGCTCGATCGCTGCCTCGCTCATATCCCAAAGGCTGACCTTCGCCCCGGATTCGATAAGTCGCCTTGCAATGGCAAGGCCAATTCCCTGTGCGCCGCCGGTCACCACGGCAACCTGTCCGTCGAGATCAATCCTGTTCATGTCATCCTCCACCTGACTGTGAGAGGAACTATTATACTAGTATTTTGAATTTAAAAAGAGGAAATCACGCTCTCGCTCTGACGTGCGATCAGGGATGGTCTTGCCGGAGGGTGGGCGTGGAAAACTGCCGAGGGCGCGGCCTGACGCAACGTGGCGGCGCAGACAGGTTTCGCTTTATCGAGCAAACGGGGCTTGATCCGGCACCACGGGATGGGCGGTGTCCGGCGTGACTGCGCTTCAGAATCCGTTTGCGGAGAGAAATGCCCTGCTGGCCGCCAGATCGGCAAGAACGCCGCCGGCGTTACGCGGATCGCGCTCCTGCTCGATGGTGATGTAGCCGCCATAGCCAAGTTCCGTCAGGAGGCTGCGGATAGCCGGATAATCGATCGAACCGCGGCCGATCGGGCACATGACGCCCTTGGCGCAGGCGTCGAAGAAGCGGATGTGTTCTCCCGTCACCTCTTCAAAAACCGCGGCGTCGATATCCTTGAAATGAATATAGTCGACACGGCCCCAATAGCGGCGAAGCGTGGCGGCGGGGTCCATTCCGGAATAGGTCATATGGCCGGTATCGAGGCAGAGGCCCGCAAGATCGGCGGGAATATCCTCGATGATCCGTTGCAGCTCGTCTGCAAATTCGATGTAGCCGCCGGCATGCGGATGGATCGTGGCGCGCACGCCATATTTGTCACGCGCGAGCGTTGCGATGGCGCGGATGTTTTCGACCATGCCGTTCCATGCGGCTTCATCGAGGCGCGGCGCGCGGTCTGAATGGCCGGCGGCATAATCGCGTTCGTCATGGCCCCAGTCCATCACCGTCAGGTAGGGGGCAGGAAAACGCTGGCCGGCATGGGTTTCCGGTTTCGGCAGGCGGGTAATCAGTGCGCAGATCTCGTCGGTCTGGCGCAGCAGGTTGTTGCGGTTTTCCGGTGAGACCAGATCATCGAAGATCGTGCCGGCAACGATCTTCAGGCCACGCTCGTTCAGCGCCTGCGAAACACGGCTGAGATCGAGCGGCAGATAGCCGTAGGGACCAAGTTCCAGCCCGCCGAAGCCGGCGGCCTTTGCCTCGTCCAGCACTTTTTCCCAATCGGGCAGATGGGGGTTCTTGACGTCGTCGACGCCCCAGCAGCAGGGAGCGGTGGTGATGGTGATCGGGTTGGTCATGGTGTCCTCGTGGCGCGATCGGTATCGAGCCGCATTTCTGCGGCCCGGAGCGGGTCTCAGCGGCTGATGGTGGCCTGAAGAGCATCGATGGAGGACTGGATGCCCGCCTCGGTGGACATGGTGAAATCTTCCATTTCCAGGCTGACCCAGCCGTTGTAACCGGCCATGCGCACCACGGAGAAGAACTCCTTCCACCATTGCAGGTCGCGGCCGGCGCCCACCGCCACATAATTCCAGCTGCGGTTGGCGACATCCGTCACCTCTTTCAGCTCCAAGAGGCCGTTGACATCCGCCAACCCGCGTTCGATGCGGGTGTCCTTGCCGTGGCAATGATGGATTGCGCCGCCGAGTGCACGGGCAGAGGCGATGGGATCGGCCCCCATCCACATCAGATGCGACGGATCGAGATTCATGCCGACCGTCGGGCCGACCTCGTTGCGCAGGCGAAACAGGGTTTCCGGGTTCCAGACGAGCATGGCCGAGAAATTCTCGAGTGCATATTTTTCGACGCCCGCTTCCTTGGCGAGTTTGACGAGCCCGTGCCAGAGCGGGAAGGCGCGATCTTCCCATTGGTAACGGTCGCGCTCAGGCATCTCGTTCGGCCAGCTTTTGGTGTAGACGAGCCAGTTCGGCACGGTGTCGCCAGGCGCTGCCTCCGGCAGGCCGGACATGGTGACGATCTTCGTCACGCCGATTTCGCCTGCCAGCCGGACGGTGTCCTGCATTTCCTTCAGGTGGCGTTTGCCCATGTCGCCCGGATCAAGCGGGTTGGCGGAGCAATTCAGCGCGGCGATTTCGAGGCCGCGGGCCTCGATTTCCTTGAGCCTGGATTTGAGTAACCCCTTGTCCGCCAGAAGTTCGTCGGCGCGGAAATGCGGGCCACTGGACCAGCCGCCGCCGGTCATCTCGATGCCTTCGACGCCAAGCGCGACGCATTTGTCGAGCATCTCGGTGAAGGGCAGGTTTGCCATGACATCAGTACAAATCGCGAGTTTCATCGTGTCGTCTTTCTGAAAAAAATGGGGACGCGCTTGAGGAGGAGGACGGGAGAGTTGTCCGCCGCGTCCCCAAGCCGATTATGCGAAGTCGATCCAGGCGGCGCCGGCATCGGCCGAGCGGACGCAGTTTTCCAGCCAGCGAACACCTTCGGTACCAGCCGTGATGCCGGGATAATGGTGGGTCTTCAGAAAGACCTTGTTGCCGCGATTGGCCGCGTCGATCGCCTGAGCGATCCAGAGATAGATGTTTGACCAGCTATCGCCGAGACCTTCGGTATGCAGCGCGCCCATACGATCGATGGCGAGGCTTTCCTGTTCCAGATAGGGCATGCCGTGGTGCAGGATGCGGCCGGGCTCCCCCTGAACCTCGTAGATCAGCTGGTCGGGATGGGAATCGGACCATTCAAGCGAGCCCTTGGAGCCGACGAAACGGTAACGCTGCGATCCCATATTGCCGGCATTGATGGAGGAGACCCAGAGGCGACCGCGTGCGCCATTGTCATAATGCATCAGAACGGTGGCGTGGTCTTCCAGCGGCGCGCGGGTGGGGATGAAGGCCTTCCGGTCGCAGAGCAGGCGTTCCACCCGCATATGGGGCAGCACGACTTCCGAGAGATAATAGAGATGCGTGCCGATATCGCCCAAAACGAAGGTCGGGCCGGCGGTGCGGGGATTGGTGCGCCATTTGACGGCCTCACCCGCGCCCACATCGTCACCGGCGTTGAAGCCGTGGGTATATTGCAGGTCGACGATGCGGATGTCGCCCAGCATTCCCTTTTTCACCATGGCCGCCATCTGGTGGACGAGCGGATGCCCGGTGAAGCCATAGGTAACGCCAACGATCAGACCCTTCTGTTCGGCCAGTCGCGCCACCTCGTCGCATTCGGCCACGGTGAAGAACAGCGGTTTTTCGCAGATGACATGCAGCCCGGCCTCAAGGCACGCCTTGGTGATTTCGTAATGGGTGAAATTGGGGGTGGCGATGGATACGACATCCACGCCGTCTTCGCGTGCCGTTTCGCCGGCAATCAGCGCCTTGTAATCCTGATAGCAGCGTTCCGCCGCCACGCCGAGATTGACGCCGAAATCGCGGCCCCTTTCGGCATCGAGATCGAAGGCGCCTGCAACGAGCTGGTAGTTGCCATCACGAAGCGCACCGGTGCGGTGTTTATAGCCCACCTGTCCCGTGCGTCCGCCGCCCACCATGGCCCAGCGCAGCGGGCGCGAAATCAGTCTTTCTCCATTGATCATGTCAGTCGCCTTTTGATTGGATGTTCCGAATGGCCCGTGGCCGCAGGCAAGCTCCGCCTCGGCATCGGTGCCGGTTTGCCGCGCTATTTCTTGAAATAGAGGTCGATATAGTCCTGCATCTTGCTGCGCATGAACCGGCTCGATTCATCCGCCCTGTCCTCCCAGGCGAAAACGCAGGAGGTCATGATGCCGTCGAAGCCGATTTCGGAAAGCGTGCCGAAGAAGTCGTCCCATGGCACTTCGCCCTGGCCGATATTGAGATGCTGATGCACCCGCGCCTGCGTGCCGGGCGGATTGAGAATGTAACGCAGCCCGGAACTGGCCTTATGGTTGAAGGTATCGCCCACATGTACATGGGCGAGCACATCCTTCGCCTCGCGCAGCATCGCCTTGGTGTCGTCGCCGAAATAGAAGGTATGCGGGGCGCAATAGAGGAACTTGACGTTCTTCGAATTGACGGTGCGGATGATATCGAGCGCCGGCTGCAGCGTTTCGCACCAGTCTTCGGGATGCGGCTCGACATGCAGATTGATGCCTTCGCGCTCGAAGATCGGCACTAGTTCTTCCATCGAGCGCCACCAGGCGTCTTCGCAGGCCTCGATCATCGAGCCGGTATGGCAGCAGTAACATGATCCCTTGTCGGGATGTGGTCCGCGGCCGAATTCGGAGTTCATCGTGTCGACCTCGAGTTCGATGGCGATCTCGATGGCGCGTTTCCAGTGCTTTACCGCTGCCTGGCGTTCGGTCTCGTCATTGGAAGCCCAGCGATACATGGGCAGCAGCGAGGCGATGCCGACATCGGCGTCTTTCAGCGCCTTCCTGAACGACCGGATGCGCTCGGGAAAGACGCGCGGCGCCTTGAACCATTCAAGGAAATCGGCGCGTGGGCTGAGTTCGATCCAGTCGTAGCCGAGTTCCTTCACCTTGGCGGGCAGCTCATCGAGGCTGGTGAAACGGTGCATGTGGGGGTCGATGGCGATTTTCATCGGTCTTGATCCTTCTCTACATCTTAATTGGATGGCTGCTGCGGCGGGTGGCCGTCATGGCTGGCCATGTAATTTTCCACCTCGGCGCCGAGATCGGCGAGCGCCTCGCCGCCGGCCATCAGATCGGTGATTTCCTCGCGGGATTTTTCGCCCTTGCGGAAATTGGCAGCGACCGCACCGCGGATGAGCACGGCGAAATGATCACCGACGGCGATGGCGTGGGTGACCTGATGGGTGATGAAGATCACCGCGATGCCGCGCTTGCGCGCTTCCAGCACGATACGCAGAACGTGGGACGCCTGTTTCACGCCAAGTGCCGCCGTCGGTTCATCGAGAATCAGAACACGGGCACCAAAATGTACGGCGCGGGCTATGGCAAGTGATTGCCGTTCGCCGCCGGAAAGCCCGCCGATCAGCCGGTCGCCGTCATCGATGCGGGTAATGCCGAATTCCTGCACCGCCTTGACGGCGATTTCATTGGCCCTCCTGCGATCGTAAATCCGGAAGGGCCAGAAGCCCGTGGTCGGTTCTGCGCCGACGAAGAAGGAACGGCCGATGCTCATCAGCGGAAAGGTTCCGCCGAACTGGTGTACGGTGGAAATGCCCATGCGCTGCGCATCGCGCGGCCCGTCGAAATGAACCGGCTTGCCATCCATCAGCACTTCGCCGGAACTGGGCTGGTAGACGCCGGCGAGCGTCTTGATGAGCGTGGATTTGCCCGCGCCATTGTCTCCCAGCAGGCAGAGCACTTCGCCTGCTCGCACCTTCAGCGAGATATCGTGAAGCACGTCGATGGGGCCGAAGGATTTGTTGACGTTTCTGAGTTCGAGAATGGGTGTCGTCATGGTCCGGCCTCACTTCTTCTTCGGTGAATAGGTGAGCGCCATGACGCGGAAGGTGTTGTTCATCAGCACCGCCAAAAGCAGCATGACGCCGATGATGAGGCTCGACCAGTTGCGGTCAAACGAGGTGAAATAAATGCCCTGATTGACGATGGCGAAGGTGATGGTGCCGAGAAATATGCCGATGACCGAACCGAAGCCGCCGGTCAGCAACACCCCGCCCACGACGACCGCGATGATGGAGTTGAAGATGAAGGTCATGCCGGCCGAAACCTGGGCGACATTGAACAATATGGCCTGGCAGACGCCGACGAAGGCGGCGCTGACGGAGGAAAGAACGAAAAGCGTGACCGTCAGCTTGTCGGTGGGAATGCCAGCGTTGCGGGCGCTCACCCGGTCGCCGCCCATGGCGAATATCCAGTTTCCGAAGGGCGAATAGTGGACATAGAAGATATAGATCGCCGTTAGCAGCAGCCACCAGACGATGCTGACCTGAAAACTGCCGCCGATGAATTGGCCGAACAGGAATTTGGCAATCGGGCCGGACTGGGCGGGGCTCAACGCCACGCTGGTCGTGCCGGTCAGCAGCACGGAAAAACCGAGGATCAGCCCCTGCACCGCAAAGAGCGTGCCGAGCGTGACGATCAAGGATGGCACCACGGTCCGTATCACCAGAAAGCCGTTGATCAGCCCGACAAGCACCCCAAGGCCAAGCGCGCCGATGATGCCGAGCCAGATCGGCATGCCGTAATAACCGGTGATGATGGCGACGGTCAGAGCGCCGGCCGGGATCATCGCGCCGATGGAAATATCCAGTTCGCCTGAAATCATCAGCAGCCCGACGGGAATGGCGACGATGCCGAGATTGGCGGCGACATTCAGCCAGCTTGCGGCACCTGCGGGCTTGAGGAATTCAATGCTGCCGAAGACAACGAAGAAGACAAGAACAAAAACAAGGCCGAGAAAGGCGCCTGATTCCGGGCGGCGCAGAAGGTCGCCCAAAGAGAGATTTTTCACGTCGTTCACTCCACTATTGATGCTGGGGTTTGCTGCGATGTCCCTGCCGCCTTGCCCCAAGCCCGAATTCGGGATCGGGACAGGGCGTGGGTCATCGCTCAGCGCGCACCCTTGGCGACGCCGGCAAGCGTGGCTTCGATGTTGGATTTGTCGACGATTTTGGGTCCGGTCAGGATCGGCGCGGTTGGCAGGTCGGTGCCGAAATCGATGGCCGAGGCAAGCAGCGTCACGGCGAGCAGGGATTGCAGATAGGGCTGCTGGTCGATTGCAAAACCCTGCGTGCCGTCCTTGATGCGGTCGAGGCCGGACTGGTTGAGGTCGAAAGTGCCGAGCAGGGCGGCTTCGGTCTTCCCGGCCTGCATGACGCCGATGGCGGCGGAATCCGCGTCGCCTGCCGAAATGGTGAGGACGCCATCGATCTTGCCGTCCTGAAGCAAGGTTGCCTTGATCGCCTCGGCCACAGCGGTAGCATCGCCGAAACTGGTGGCCGGAAGCGGCAGCTGCTTGCCGGCGCCGCCGGCTTTGGTGATGCCGTCGATGACGCCTTTGCAACGCGTCTCCTGATTGGCGGCTCCTGGAACGGTGTTGACGCAGATGACGTTCTTTTTGCCCTGTTTCGCGAAATATTCGCCGCCCGCGACGCCGGCAATATATTCATCGGAGCCGACATAGTTGATCGCGCCGAGTTCCCTGGCCTTCTCGTGCCCTCCGGCATTCATGAGAATGACCTTGATGCCGGCACTGATGGCCTCCCGTATCGCCGGGTCCTCACCTTCCGGGACCCAGTTCGGAATGACGAGACCGTCGACCTTCTGGCTGATGGCGGTCTGGATCAGTTGCACCACATCGGGCGCAAAATTGTCATAGGTCTGCAGGCGCAGGTAATTGACCTTGCCGCCGTTCGCCTCGACCACGAGGCGCGCGTCATCCAGACCTTTTTTGATGAGGTTCCAGAACGCATCGTCATTTTTGCCGCCAACGACGGCGATATTGGCCGCAGATACGCCGGATGCCAGCGCCAGCGATGCGGCGCCCGCTATGAGAAATTTCCTGAAAAATGCCATTGTTTCCTCCCTGTCCGTTCTCCCGACGGACGAAAATGACAGGATGATTTATATCTTTCATTCCTTCGGAAATGGAATTTATATTTCATTTGATGTTGCATTTAATACCATTTAATGTCATTCACGAATGATACGATTGTGAGGCCAGATGAATCGACCGACCATTGCCGATCTTGCCAAAGCCGCCGGCGTCAGTATTTCCACGGTGAACCGGGTGCTGCACGGTTCGAGCGCCGTGCGTGAGGATACGATCGACCAGATATTGCAGGCGGCGGAGGAGATCGGTTTTTATGGTCTTGGCACCATCAGGGACCGGCGCCGCGAGGCCATGCCCCATTTCCGGCTAGGTTTCCTGTTGCAGCAATCCCATCGGCCGCTTTACAGGCTGTGGGCGGAAGGCATTGTCACGGCGGCGCGCCAGAGGACGGACAGTGTCATAGAGCCGGATGTCGTTTTCGAAGATGATCTCTCACCGGAGGCGGTTTCCGCCAATCTTCTGAAGATGGGGCAATCCTGCAGCGCGATTGCGGTCATCACGGCCGATCACCCGCTCGTCAGCCAGGCGATTGACGAGCTGCGGAGCAGGAGCGTTCCGGTGGTCACTTATGTGTCCGATCTGTCGGCGGCGAGCCGTGCGGGTTTTGTGGGAACCGACAGCTGGAAACGCGGCCGCACGGCGGCCTGGTTTCTCAGCCAGACGGTGAAAGGGGAGGGAGTGGTGGTGCCGCTGATCGGCAGCAACCGCTATCAGACCCAGGATGTCTCGGACGCAAGCTTCCGCTCCTATATGCGCGAAAACACGCCCGAACTTCAGGTGGCCGAAACGCTGCTGACCCACGAGGAACCGGAAAACGCCTATGTTATCATCCGGGACATGATTGCTGCCGAACCCGGCCTCAGGGGGATTTATGTCAATGGCGGCGGCATATCGGGGGTCCTGCGTGCGCTCCGGGAACTGCCGGCCGAGAAACAGTGCGGCATCAAGATCGTCTGCAACGATATCGGTCCGGAAACGCGCAAGGGCCTGAACGAAGGGCTGATTACCGCCGCGCTTCCGCTTCCCCTCGACAAGATGCCGCATCAATTGATCGACGTGATGTTACGGCGCATCGAAAACGGAGATTCGTCCTCCGTCGAGCAGCGGATCGTTCCTTTCGAGATACTGACGCCCGAAAGTATCTGGACATAGGAACGCGCTGCCCGCTGTTGGAACAGGGTGAGAGCGATGATGCCTTCAGTTGAAGGCTTCAGTCGCACGGGTTTCTTGCAGCAGGTCACGAACGGCGGTCACCATATCGTTGAGCGGGCGGTCGTCACGGTAAAACGGCACCGTCATCCGAACATGCCGGTAGAGCGCATCCGTGCCGGGTGCTCGGCCATCCCGGTCGGGCTGCATGTCATAAGCCTGTGCCGCACACATGATCTCGATCGTGAGAATGGTTTCCAGATTGCCGATAATCGAAAGCGTCTTGTCGGCAGCGACTGTGGCGTGCGTTAATATATCCTCCTGCAATGCGGAGGTGATGCCGCCATCAAGGCTGGCAGGCGCGGCGAGGCGGCGGTTTTCCGCGGCAAGCGCTGCAGCGGTATACTGGATGATCATGAAACCGGAGCAGACACCGTCACCATCCGCGAGAAAGGCCGGTAGACCGCTCACGAGTGGATTGACGAGCCGGTCGATGCGACGCTCGGAAATCGCCGCAAGTTCGGCCGCGGCCGTTGCCAGCCCATCCATGGCAAGGCCAAGGGCTGCACCCACGGCATGGGCCTGGGAGTGGACTTCGGGCGCCTGCGACGTGCCGGCGACGACAGGGTTGTCGGTGACGCTTGCGAGTTCTCGGTTCACGACGTCGGCGATCTGCGCCACGCTGTCGCGTACGGCGCCATGCACCTGCGGCACGGCGCGCAGGCTCAGCGGATCCTGCGTGCGGGAACCGGCCGACCGGGCGAGAAGCGGGCTTGCCGCCAAAAGACGGCGCAGGTTTTCGCCGACGGCCTGGATGCCGGGCGAGATACGCAAGGCGAGCGGTCCCGCAGCGAAGGGGTCTGCCTGTGCGCCCAGATTTTCATAGCTCATGGCCGCTGCCGCATCGGCCCAGTCAAGCAGGCGGGTGGTGCGGGCAAGCGCGAGGCTGGCGAGGCCCGTGGCGCAGGGTGTACCGTTGACGAGGCTCAGCCCTTCTTTCGCCCGCAGAACCATGGGTGCCAGGCCAAGCGCTTCGAGCGCCTGCCTGCCGCTGATCAATTCGCCCCGGTGGCGGGCCCGGCCTTCGCCGATCAGCACGAGGCCTATGGCCGCGGCATGGGTGAGGTAACCCACCGAACCCTTCGAGGGAATGAGGGGAAGGATATCGCCGTTCAGCAGGGTCAGCAGTGTTTTCACTGTCTCCACCTGCACGCCGGAATAACCATGCGCGAAGTTGTTGATCTGGGCGGCCATGATGGCGCGTGTTTCTTCGCGCCCGAGCGGCTCTCCGACGCCGCAGGAATGGCTGAGCAGGATGTTGCGGGAGAGCGCCTGCTGCTGGGGAATATCCACGATCACATCGCAGAGCGCGCCTACACCGGTATTGATGCCATAACCGCGCACGCGCTTTTCGACGAGGGCATCGACGATGGCGCGCGCGCGGGCAATGCGTTGCCAGGCATCATCCGACAGGTGAAGCGTCGCACCCTTTGCGACAGCGGCGATCTGCTGCCAGGTGAGAGGGCGATCGATGGTGATCGTCTCAGCCATGCTGGCTTTCTCCCGCCGCACCCGCGCGGCGTTCCACGAAACGGGCGACGTAGTCGTTTGCTGGGCTGTTGAGGATCTGGTCCGGGGTTCCGACCTGAACCAGCTTGCCATCCTTCAGGATCGCGATCTGCGCACCGATGCGAAGCGCCTCGTCGAGATCGTGGGTAATGAAGACGATGGTCTTGTGCAGGTTCTTTTCAAGCTGCAGCAGCTGGTCCTGCATGTCGGCGCGGATCAATGGATCGAGCGCCGAAAAGGCCTCGTCCATCAGGATGACATCGGTATCGGCCGCGAGCGCCCGGGCGAGGCCGACACGCTGTTTCATGCCGCCGGAAAGCTGGTGCGGAAACTTGTCCTCATAGCCCGAAAGTCCAACGGTCTCGATCCACTTCATGCCGATGGGCCGTGCATCCGCCTTGGTCAGCCCGCGCACGCGCTGGCCATAAACGACGTTCTGCAACACGGTACGGTGCGGCATCAGGCCGAAATTCTGGAATACCATGCTGACGCGACGGTTGCGGAAATCCCGCAGCTCCTTCGCCTTGAGGGCGAGAACATTGTCTCCACCGACGAGAATCTCGCCGCTTGTCGGCTCGATCAGGCGGTTGATGTGGCGCACCAGCGTCGACTTGCCGGAGCCGGAAAGACCCATGATCACGAAAATGCGGCCGGCTTCGATGTCGAGGCTGACATTGTCGAGGCCGACACTGCATCCCGTCTTTGCCAGGATTTCGCTTTTCTCTGCGCCCTGCTGGGCCATGCTCAGCGCAGCTTTCCAGTTGCCGCCGAATATCTTGGACACGTTGCGGATATGGATATCAGTCATTGCCCATTTCCTTCCGGCTGGATCGGCCAAAACCCTGGGTGATGCGATCGAGCACGATTGCGAGAATAACGATGCCGAGACCTGCTTCGAGGCCCTTGCCGACATCGAGCGTCTGGATGCCGTTCAACACCTGCTCGCCAAGGCCGCGCGCGCCGATCATCGAGGCGACGACGACCATGGAGAGTGCCATCATGATCGTCTGGTTGAGACCGGCCATGATGGTCGGTGTGGCAAGCGGCAATTCGACACCGAAAAGGATCTGTCTCGGGCTACCGCCAAAGGCGGTCGCCGCCTCCACCACTTCCCGGTCCACCTGCCGGATGCCGAGATCGGTCAGGCGGATCAGCGGCGGCACGGCATAAATGATGGTGGCAAGCACGGCCGGAACCTTGCCGAGGCCGAACAGCATGATGGCGGGGATGAGATAAACGAAGCTCGGCATGGTCTGCATGACATCGAGGATCGGCAGGGTGATGCGCCGCGCCCATTCGCTTTTCGCAAGCAGGATGCCCATGGGCACGCCGATGACGATGGAGATGAGGCTGGCAATCAGCATCAGCGCCAGTGTCTGCATCGTCAGGTCCCAGAGACCGAGCGCGCCAACGATGAACAGCATGACGGCGACCATGATGACCAGCGAAATCTTTTTCGCGGCAAACCAGGCGAGCACCAGAAAGACCAGAAAAATGGCCCACCACGGCAGCCCGCGCAGGGCCCATTCCACGAAGAGGATCGCCTGCAGGATCGTCTGCGAGATCGCCTTGAAAACGTAGCCGTAGTTCACCACCAGCGAGCGCACGATTTCATTGATCGGGCCGCGGATGGAAATATGGAAAACTTCAGGAAACATCGGTGTAGTCCTCGCGCCTGCCGACTCCGATCTGCGGAGCCGACCCCTGTCCTGACGGGAAAATGCGCGCCGGAAGCCCGGCGCGCCTGCCATCCTTACTTGACGGCGGCTTCGATACGCGCCTTGGCGTCGGCCGAAACCCAGCCACCCCAGATATCGGCCTTGGTCTGCAGGAAGGTCTTGGCAGCGGCGGTCGCATCGACCTGCTTGTCCGTCATATAGGCCAGGCTGGCGTTGATTTCCGCCAGCGGGAAAGTCGCCTTTTCAAGGATCGCCATGATTTCCGGCGCGTCCTTCGCAAAGGTGCTGTTCACGCCATAGGCCACCTCGACGGAGGGGAATGCGCAGCCGGCATCGCGCTTTCCGTCCGCGCTTGTCAGTTCCTTCCAGCAGGCGTCGCTATAGGCGGGCTCCTGCAGCTGGATGAGCTTGTATTTGCCCATGATCGCCGTCGGGCTCCAGTAATAGAACAGCATCGGCTCGCCCTGAAGGTAGCCGGCGGCGATTGCGGCATCAAGCGCGGTGCCGGTGCCGGGACGGAAGTTCACATAGTTTCCTTCGAGCTTGTAGGCCTGAAGCTTGGCAGTGTTGACGCCTTCGCAGGTCCAGCCCGACGGGCAGTTGAGGAACCGACCCTTGGTCGGCTCTTCCGGATCCTTGAACAATTCGACGATCTTCGGATCGGAAAGCTGGTCGACGCTCTTCAGATCGGGAGCCTTCGCTTCGATGCCTTTTGCGGGGTCGCCCTTGACCAGATATTCCGGCACGAACCAGCCTTCGGCGGCGCCGACAAAGGTCTTGCCGACCGACTTCACCTGGCCGGCTTCGGCGGCCTTGTTCCAGACGTCGGAACGGCCGATCCATTCTTCGGCGAAGATCTGCACGTCGTTATTGGCGGTCGCCTGTTCGAGCGTCACGGAATTGCCGGGAATGGAATCGACCTTGCAATCATAGCCCTTGGACAGGATTTCCTTCATGACCTCGGTGATGAAGGCGCCGCTTTCCCAGTCGATACCGGCGAAGGTGATGGTCTTTCCGGCGCTGCAATAGCCTTCCGCCTTAGCGGCGCCGGCATATGCTCCCATGACAAGCGCGGTCGTGGCCAGCGCGATTTTCAGTTTTGAATTCAGCATTGCATTCCCCTTTTGGTTTGATGATTGGCAACTTGCTGGCATGCGTTTTTCAGGTTCGGCCGGGCGCTCCGTTCAAGTGATAAGCCTTGGGGCCGATTGTCATCGAATCGCTGTGGAAGTCGAAGCTCGCCGTAAATCGGCTTATTGAAAGTTCACTATACAACTTTGAAATATTCGCATGGCGCGGATGCTTTGGAAATATTGTGGCCGTGGCGCATGCGGTGGGCTGGTTTTGGGAAGAATGATCTTGCGGTGGGCAACGAACTGGTTCGGTCGCCCATGCGGCGGCAGCTTTGCCAGGGTAGTTCCCGCCACGGTGCCGGGTGGGCATGCGGCTCTCGCCCCGAACGCCGGCGGCTGACTTGCGGCTGCTAGAGATCGTGTCCTCGCTCGCCATTATTTTTCCCTCAAGTTGTATATGTAACTTCACACATTTACAAAAGACAAGCAAGATAGGATGTGATAATTTTGTGCTCGTACGGATTCTGGCTGCGTTTTGTGCAGTCGCCCGATTTTTAGGAGTTTCAATGCTGCCCGTCACCGAAAGCGAGTTTTCTGTCCCGGGTGATCGCTCCTCCCTGCCGCTCTATGAGCGTGTGAAAGAACAGATCAAGGAAAAGATCGCCAGCGGAGAGTGGTTGACGAACCACAGGATACCTTCTGAAAACGAGATGGTCGACATGCTGGGTGTCAGCCGCATGACGGCAAACCGTGCCCTGCGGGAACTGGCAACCGAGGGTGTGATCGTGCGCGTGCAGGGGCGCGGATCCTTCGTTGCCCCGAAAAAGCGAAGCGCCGGCATGATGGGCGTGCGAAACATCGCTGACGAGATCAAGGAGCGCGGTTCGACGCATCGGCCGAGCCTGATTTTGGCTCAGACGGAGGTCTGCGGGCCGGATCTCGCAACCGCGCTGGAGATCGCTGTGGGAGCGAAGGTGTTTCATTCCATCATCGTCCACCATGAGGATGATGTGCCGATCCAATTGGAGGATCGTTTCGTTAATGCGGAGATTGCGCCGGATTATCTGATGCAGGATTTCAATACGCTCACGCCGAATGCCTATCTGACGGCGGCGGCACCCATTTCCCGGACGGAGCAATTCATCGAGGCCGCATCGCCCCAGCCATGGGAATGTAAATTGATGGCCATTAGTCGGAACGAGCCTTGCCTTCTCGTGCGCCGCCGAACCTGGTCGGCAAGCCGTGCCGTCACATCCGTGCGGCTGTTGTATCCCGGTTCGCGATACCGGCTCGAAAGCCAGGAATAGCCCTTAGTCTTGCTAAAATGCTGCGGCGCCTTTGACGATCAGGCCAGTAGCCCGCGCATGATCAGATCGAGATGAATCGACAGGACGGCTCGCCTGTCCAGGCTGCGCCGGTCATCGAAGATCAGCCGGAACACCAATGTTCCCACCATGGGGGACATCACCACCTTGGCGAGTTCAGGGGGGTTGGCTCTGAATCTTTTCTTCGCCACGCCCTCATCCAGGATCGTATCGATGCGCGCGAAGACCGGCACCATCAGCGTGTCATGGTGCTGGTCGATGAGTTCAGGGAATTTTGCGCCTTCCGCGACGATCAGGCGGAACAGTTCGCGCATTTTTCGGTTGTCGACCAAGGCGTCGAACAGGAATTCGAGCAGCGAGCGAAGCTCCTCGACGGGATCGTCGGATTTATGCGTATAGGCCTTGAAGGCCTCCTGAAACGGCAACGAGGCATGTTTGACCATCGCCTCGAACAGCGCCTCCTTGGTCTCGAAATAGACATAGACCGTGCCCTTGGTCACCCCCACCCGTTCGGCGATATCCTCCACCCGCGTCGCCGTGAACCCCCTTTTGGTGAATTCCTCGAATGCGGCGTCGAGAATTTGCAGCGGACGTTGTATCTTCTGTTCAGCGCGTGTCAGTTTTTCTTTCGCCATGGCCCCGGATCCTTCTTTGTTTTTGGCGCGTGCCCCTTTTGTCCGTCGATTGGCGGAAACGAGTGATGGTTGCCTATAGCACCGGCGCAAAAACCGGAATGGATTTTGTGGAGGCGCACGCATGGTTCAATATGCCGGAACATCGCCGATGCGCCCGCAGGGATGTGCCGGACGACGGGAAATGATCATTCGGGAAGCTGGCCCGATATCCGGCCAAATCCCCAATCGGCGGCATGAGAATTTCATTGACTATTCGGTTAGTCAAATATTATAGGATGAGGCGAAGATCAAGAGGTTACCATGAAAACCATCCTTATCGCGGCGGCGCTTGGCGGCATTTTCGCCCTGTCGTCCTGCAGTAATGAAGAACCGCCCGCCGAAAAGCCGCTTCGCACCGTCGATGTGGTGGCGGTCCAGAAAAAGCCCGTCGATCGCGGCAGCGTCATAACCGGAGAAGTGCGGGCAAGGGTCCAGACGGACCTGTCGTTCCGGGTCAGCGGCAAGATAACCGAGCGGCTGGTGGATGTGGGGGCGCGGGTGAAGACCGGGCAATTGCTCGCCCGCATCGACCCCGAAGAACAGAAGGCCGACATCGATGTTGCCCTGGCCAACCTGCAATCGGCCGAAGCGCAGCAGACGCAGGCGCAGCTGACGTTCGACCGCCAGCAGAGCCTGTTCAGGACGCAGGTGACCTCGCGCTCGGCGGTCGACAAGGCTCAGGAAACCCTGCTCACCACACAAGGGGCGGTGAGATCGGCGCAGGCGCAGCTCGATACGGCGCGCGATGCGCTGTCCTATACCGAGCTCAAGGCCGATGCGGATGGCGTGATCACGGCGCGCAATGTCGAGGTTGGCCAGGTGGCACAGGCCGCCCAGCTCGTCTTCACGCTGGCGCATGACGGGCCACGCGATGCGGTCTTCGATGTCTACGAATCCCTCTTTCTCGAGCGCGATATCGACAATATCGTCAATGTCAGCCTCCTTTCGGATCCTGCCCAAGCCGTTGCGGCGCCGGTGCGCGAAATTTCCCCGACGATCGATCCGGATAATGGAACGATCCGGGTCAAGGTCGGGCTGAACGGCAACATGACCATGCCGCTCGGCGCGCCCGTATCCGGCCATTTTCGCTTCAAGCAGGTCGATGCGATCGAGCTTCCGTGGTCGGCAATGACCTCTCAGGATGGTCTCCCCGCCGTCTGGCTGGTCGATCCACGGTCCTCGGAAGTCGCGATGCGCCCGGTTCAGGTCGCCGATTATGAGACCGGTCAATTCGTTGTCACGGAAGGGCTCAATCCTGGTGATCTCGTCGTCACTGTCGGTACCAAATTTCTCCGCACCGGTGAAAAGGTCGCCTATGAAAAGGGGCAGGCAAAATAATGTTCAGGATAAACAGAAGCTTGTTTTTGCTCATTCCGGCCATTGCGCTCTCGTCCTGCCAGGAAAAGCAGGAAGCGGCCGCTGAAGCGCCACGCCCGGTGCTCTCCGTTGTCGTGGAGGAAAAGTCGGCGGATGCGCTTCGGCTGACGGGCACGGTGGAATCACGCATTCAGACCGATCTTGGTTTTCGCGTTCTCGGCCGCATCATCGCCCGCAATGTCGATGTGGCCGATCTGGTGAAGAAAGGCGACGTTGTGGCGTCGATCGATCCGTTAGCACTGGAACTTTCGGTAAAAAGCGCGCAATCCGATCTTTCCAATGCAGAGGCGCAGCTCGCCAATGCGGTGACGACCGAACAGCGCCAGCGTGTGCTGGCAGAAGCCCGCAGCGGCACGGAAGCGGCACTTGAAGAGGCGGAGCAGGCCACACGCACGGCCAACGCTTCCGTCGCCAAGGCCCGCGCCAATCTGGACAAGGCCGAGGAGCAGCTGGGTTATGCGCAGCTGCGTGCGGAATTTGACGGCGTGGTAACCGCCACATCAGGTGAAATCGGTCAGGTCGTTTCCGCCGGCCAGACGGTGGTGACCATCGCGCGCCCGGAAGTGCGCGACGTGGTGGTGGATGTTCCGCAATTTGCGGCACAGCGGCTGGAAATCGGCTCCACCTTCGAGATCGCCCTGCAGCTCGATCCGAAAATCCGCACCACCGGTGTGGTACGCGAGATCGCTCCGGAAGCCGAAACGGCAACCCGTACCCGCCGCACGAAAATCAGCTTGCAGGATGCCCCGCCGACCTTCCGGTTGGGCTCCGTCGTCACGGCGCTCGCGCTTGCCGCCTCCGAACCGCAAATCACGCTTCCCGCGTCAGCACTGTTGAAAACCGAGAATGGCTGGGGCGTCTGGATCGTCAATACCGATACGGCGACGGTGACCTACCGCCCGGTCACGATAGAAGGCGAACCCGCCGAGGGCGGCAGCGTGCGCATCACCGGAGGCGTCAAGCCTGGCGAACGCGTCGCCAGCGCCGGTGTTCACAAGCTCAAGGATGGACAAGCCATCAGGATCGATCAGGAGGTCCGTCAGTGAAGAAATTCAACCTTTCCGACTGGGCGCTCGAACACCGTTCGCTCATCTGGTATTTCATGCTGGTTTTCCTTCTCGCCGGCGTTTTCTCCTATCTCAACCTCGGCCGTGAGGAAGATCCGAACTTCACCATCAAGACCATGGTGATCAGCGCGCAATGGCCGGGCGCTTCGGCGGAAGAAGTGGCCCGCCAGGTCACCGACAGGATCGAGAAGAAGCTCGAGGAACTCGACAATCTCGATTATCTGCGCAGCCAGACGGTGGCCGGCCGCACGACCATCTTCGTGGAGCTGGTGCCGGAAACCAAGGCGCGCAATGTCGAGCCCACCTGGGTTCGGGTGCGCAACATGATCGGCGACATCAAGGGAGAGTTTCCCTCGGGCGTCGTCGGCCCCTTCTTCAATGACCGTTTCGGCGATGTCTATGGCAATATCTATGCTTTCACCAGCGACGGCCTCAGCCAGCGGCAATTGCGCGACCTGGTGGAAGATGCGCGTGCGAAGGTGCTGACCGTCGACAATATCGGCAAGGTCGATGTCATCGGCGCGCAGGATGAGGCGATCTATCTGGAATTTTCCACGCGCCAGATCGCGGCGCTCGGCATCGACCAGCAATCGATCATCAAGACATTGCAATCCCAGAACGCCGTCACCCAGTCCGGTTTCGTTAATGCCGGGCCGGAGCGTGTGGCGCTGCGCGTCAGTGGCCAGTTCACCTCGGAAGACAGCCTGCGATCCATCAATCTGCGCGTCAACAACCGCTTCTTCCCACTGACGGAAGTGGCGACCATCCGGCGCGGTTATGCCGATCCGCCATCCTCGCTGTTCCGTTTTAACGGCCAGCCGGCCATCGGCCTTGCGATCGGCATGAAAACCGGTGCGAACCTACTGCATTTCGGTGAGGCACTGGACGCGGAGATGAAGCGCGTCGTTGCGGATCTGCCGATCGGCGTCGATGTGCACCGCGTGTCCGATCAGCCGGCCGTGGTCGATGAGGCGGTCTCCGGCTTTACCTCGGCTCTGTTCGAGGCCATCGCCATCGTTCTCGTCATCAGCTTCATCAGCCTTGGCCTCAGGGCCGGCATGGTGGTTGCCGTCTCCATTCCGCTCGTGCTGGCGATCACTTTCGTCTACATGGAATATACCGGCATCTCGCTGCAACGTATCTCGCTGGGTGCGCTCATCATCGCGCTCGGGCTTCTCGTCGACGATGCGATGATCGCCGTCGAGATGATGGTGGCGCGGCTTGAGGTCGGAGACGATCTCAGGAAAGCGGCGACCTATGTTTACACGTCCACCGCTTTCCCGATGCTCACGGGTACGCTGGTCACCGTTGCCGGCTTCATTCCCGTCGGTCTCAACAACAGCGCGGCGGGTGAGTTCACCTTCACGCTTTTTGTCGTGATCGCCGTTTCACTCATCGTGTCGTGGATCGTCGCGGTGCTGTTTACGCCGCTGCTCGGCGTGACGATCCTGCCGAAGACGATGAAATCGCACCATGAGAAGAAGGGCCGTTTTGCCTCCGCCTTT
Source organism: Agrobacterium tumefaciens (assembly GCA_017744915.1). Taxonomy (GTDB): domain Bacteria; phylum Pseudomonadota; class Alphaproteobacteria; order Rhizobiales; family Rhizobiaceae; genus Agrobacterium; species Agrobacterium tumefaciens_I. The sequence goes on along the minus strand of JAGIAH010000001.1, from coordinate 636,158 downwards.
TCCTGGCTTCTCGGCCGGGCGCTGCGCTGGCGTTGGGTGACGATCATCGCCACGGTTGCGTTGTTTGCCCTGTCCATCGGCGGCATGAGCCTGGTGCAGCAGCAGTTCTTCCCGTCATCAGACCGTGTGGAACTTATCGTTGACTGGAACCTGCCGCAGAACAGTTCGATTGCTGAAACCAACCGGCAGATGGCCAAGTTCGAGCAGGACATGCTGGCCAAGAATCCGGATATCGATCACTGGACGACCTATGTCGGTGAAGGTGCGCCGCGTTTCATCCTGTCTTTCGACGTGCAGACGCCTGACGTCACTTTCGGCCAGACGGTCATCGTCACCAAGGGGCTGGACGTGCGCGACAAGGTGCGCGCCGAGTTGCAGGATTATCTGGACCGTACATTTACCGGCACTGACGCCTTCGTGAAATTGCTCGATATCGGCCCGCCGGTCGGAAAACCGGTGCAATATCGCCTGAGCGGTCCCGATATCCAGAAAGTCCGTGAACTTGGCCAGGAATTGTCGGGCATCGTTGGAGAACACCGGCTGCTGTCCAATCTGGTCATGGACTGGAACGAGCCGACGCGCGTGGTCAAGGTCGATGTTCTGCAGGACAAGGCCCGCCAGCTCGGCGTCTCCTCGGAAGACATCGCCAATGCCATGAACAGCATCGTCGAGGGCTCCACTGTCACCCAGGTTCGGGATGATATCTATCTCGTCAACGTGGTGGCGCGGGCGCAGCTGGCGGAACGCGGCTCCATCGAGACCTTGCAGAACCTGCAATTGCCCGCGACCAACGGCAAGGCCGTGCCGCTCTCGGCGATTGCCAATTTCCGCTACGAACTGGAACAGCCCACCATCTGGCGTCGTGACCGGATCCCGACGGTTACCGTCAAGGCTGCCATTATCGGCCCGACCCAGCCTGCGACGATTGTGGAGCAGTTGAAGCCGAAACTCGAAGCCTTCGAGAAAATGCTTCCCGTCGGTTACAAGCTTGAGATTGGTGGCTCGGTTGAATCCAGCGCGGATTCGCAAGCGCCGATCGTTGCGGTCGTGCCCTTGATGCTGTTTGCGATGGCGACGATCCTGATGATCCAGCTGCAAAGCTTCAGCCGGCTGTTCCTGGTCTTCGCCGTGGCGCCGACCGCGCTGATCGGCGTGGTGGTGGCGCTGCTCTTCTCCAATGCGCCGATGGGCTTCGTCGCCATTCTGGGCGTGCTGGCGCTGATCGGCATCTTGATCCGCAACTCGGTCATCCTCGTGGTGCAGATCGAGCATCTGAGAAGCGAGGGGGTCTCGGCCTGGCGTGCCGTCATCGAGGCGACCGAGCACCGCATGCGACCGATCATGCTGACGGCGGCGGCGGCCACGCTTGCCCTCATTCCCATATCCCGGGAAGTATTCTGGGGTCCGATGGCCTATGCCATGATGGGCGGTATCGTGATCGGCACGGCGCTGACGCTGCTTTTCCTGCCGGCGCTCTATGTCGCGTGGTTCCGTATTCCGCGCGAGGATGAGAAGCCGGAGGGAGCGGAAGTAAAGGCGTGACAGCGGAAATGGAGTGAGGGCAGGTTTCCTCACTCCCCATAAAAATATCCGCCATCGTTGTTCCCATGGGCAGGATAATGTTAGGAAGGTCGGCTTAGCCGTAAGAGCGGCGGCCGTCCTTTCGTTTATGGGCGGTCGTATGATCTTGCGTATCGAATCCGCATGTCGCGCCTTGTAAAACCCTTCAGGATTTTGCGCCGATATTGCGGATCACATTGGGTGCGGGAGGGTTTGAAGATGGGCGGGTTGTCGGATTGGCTTGCGGAGGCACAGCCGATCAATCGCAAGAATGCCGCGGAAGCGGTGTTCGAGGATATCCGCTCCGCCATCACCTCGGGGCAGCTTGCGGTCGGTACCCGGCTGCCTGCCGAATCCCATCTGGCGGTGCGATATGGCGTCAGCCGGCCGATCATCCGCGAGGCGCTGCGCTCGCTTCAGACGCTGGGTCTGACGCAGACCCGCACCGGCAGCGGCACTTATGTGATGACGCTGGCGCCGCCTTCCGAACTGAATTACGGAGCCTATTCCGCCCGCGATCTGATCGAGGCCCGCCCCTTCATCGAGGTGCCGGCCGCCGGCTGGGCGGCGCTGAGGCGCACGGATGCGCAACTGGCGGCCCTTCTGGATCTTTGCGACCGGATGGAGGCCGAAGAGAGGCCGCATCCCTGGGTGCTGCTTGACGGGCAATTTCACTGCGCCATTGCGGAGGCTTCGGCCAACGGGCTGTTCGCCAAGGTCGTGGCAGATGCCCGCGAAGCCCTTTCCCAGCAGTCCGAGATGGTGAACCTGATGGCGGGCCGCCGTGTAGCCTCGAATTTCGAGCACCGCCGGATCGTCGAGGCAATCCGGCGGAGTTCAGCACCCGAGGCGCGTGAGGCGATGGAAATTCACCTCGGCCAGGTGAAGCAGGTGGTGACGACGATCATTGGCGAAGATCGGCTTCGCCAGCCGTGACGGCGGGCAGGTTGGCAAGATGCCGCGGGCTCAGCGCCTGCTGCAATTGCGCTTCCGTCAGATAACCCCGTTCCAGAACCACCTGCGGCACGGTGCGGCCGCTGGCAAGCGCTTCCTTCGCCACTTCCGTCGCCGCGTAATAACCGATCAGCGGATTAAGCGCGGTGGCGAGACCGATCGATTCTTCCACACGCTGTGCCATGATGGCGGGGTTTGCGACGATGCCCTCGACGCAGCGTTCCGCCAGGGTGCGGCAGGCGGCGCTCAGCTGGCTGATGCTCTGCGACAACGCCCGCACGATGATGGGCTCGAAAGCGTTCAGCTGCAGCTGCCCGGCTTCGGCGGCCATGGTGATGGTGATGTCATTGCCGATCACCGCATAGGCGACCTGGTTGACCACTTCGGGAATGACCGGATTGATCTTGCCCGGCATGATGCTGGACCCTGCCTGAACCGAGGGCAGGGTGATCTCGCCGATGCCGGCGCGCGGGCCGGAGGAGAGCAGGCGAAGGTCGTTGCAAGTCTTCGACAGCTTGACGGCAACGCGTTTCAGCACGCCGGAGAGATGCACGAAGGCACCGGGGTCCTGTGTGGCTTCGATCAGGTCGGCAGCTGTCACGAGCGGCCGTCCGGTCAGCTCAGCCAGATGCTGGCAGGCAAGCGCGGCGTAACCGCGTGGCGCATTGAGCCCTGTGCCGATGGCGGTGGCACCGAGATTGATCTCGTGCAGCAGCGCGGCGGATTCGATCAGGCGGGCCTGATCTTCGCCGAGCATCACCACGAAAGTGCGGAATTCCTGGCCGAGTGTCATCGGCACGGCGTCCTGCAGCTGCGTGCGGCCGATCTTGATGAAACCGGCAAATTCCTGCGCCTTGCGGTCGAACGCGTCCTTCAGCACGCCCATGGAGGCCGCCAGATCGTCGATTGATTCGATCAGGCCGACATTGACCGCCGTCGGATAGGCGTCATTGGTCGACTGGCTGAGATTGACATGGTCGTTCGGGTGAAGACGGGCGTAATCGCCTTTTTCGTGGCCAAGCAGTTCAAGCGCACGGTTGGCGATGACCTCATTGGCGTTCATATTGGTGGAAGTGCCGGCTCCGCCCTGAATTTCATCCACCACGAATTGCTCGTGCAGCGCGCCGGCGCGGATTTCGCGGCAGGCTTCCGCGATTGCTTCCATACGCTCCGTATCCAGCAGGCCGAGTTCGTGATTTGCGCGTGCGGCCGCCTCCTTCACATAGGCCAGTCCCCTGATGAGATAAGGGTTGTGGCCGATGGTCACCCCGGTGATCTTGAAGTTTTCCACCGCGCGTGCCGTGTGCACACCCCAATAGACATCTGCCGGAATTTCCTTCGTTCCGAGCAAATCATGCTCCCTGCGCGTCACGCTCACTTTTTCCTCCACTGGCTTTTAAGCGTTGCAATATCTGTAAAGCTGTCTTACAGATTTTTCGACCTTAATCGTGGTGGGGGAGAAGGTCAATCATATCGAATACCCTTGACGAACGGCATTATCTGCCATTATGAGGGCGAAAATCTGTCATGCAGCTTTACAGCATGCATGCATTCGCTGGCCATATTTCCAGCCTTGGGGACGACGCCAGTTCCACTTTGATTTCCGGCTTATTGCCGATTACAAGCGTTTTATCGGGAGGATAAATCCATGCATTCTGGAAAAACGGCACCCGCCGAACGTGAGGTCTTCATCGAAGAGGATCTCGGTTACCACAAGGCCCTCAAACCGCGCCAAATCCAGATGATTGCCATCGGTGGCGCCATCGGCACGGGGCTCTTTCTGGGTGCGGGCGGGCGTCTCGCGCAGGCTGGCCCGGCGCTGGTTTTCGTTTATGCGCTCTGCGGTTTCTTCGCGTTTCTGGTGCTGCGCGCGCTTGGCGAGCTGATCATGCATCGCCCGAGCTCCGGTTCCTTCGTCTCCTATGCCCGTGAATTCTACGGCGAGAAGATGGCCTTTGCGGCCGGCTGGATGTATTGGTTGAACTGGGCCATGACCTCGGTGGCGGACGTGACCGCCGTCGCGCTCTATATGAATTTCTTCAAGCAATATGTTCCGTGGCTCGCCGGTATCGACCAGTGGGTATTCGCGATGACGGCACTTCTGGTCGTGCTGGCGATGAACATGCTGTCGGTGAAGGTCTTCGGCGAGCTTGAATTCTGGTTCAGCCTGATCAAGGTGCTGGCACTCGCAATCTTCCTCGTCGTCGGTATTTATTTCGTCATTTTCGGCACGCCGATCGAAGGCCATGTCACCGGTTTCAGCATCATCACCGATAATGGCGGCTTCTTCCCGAACGGTATTCTTCCCGCCTTCGTGATCATACAGGGTGTCGTCTTCGCTTACGCCTCGATCGAGCTGATCGGCACGGCTGCGGGCGAAACCGAAGATCCGCGCAAGGTCATGCCGCGCGCCATCCGCGCCGTGGTTCTGCGCCTCGTGGTTTTTTACGTCGGTTCGGTGCTGCTGTTCGCGCTGCTTCTGCCCTACACCGCCTACAAGGCCGGCGAGAGCCCGTTCGTGACCTTCTTCGGCTCCATCGGCGTGCAGGGCGCTGACGTGATCATGAACCTCGTTGTTCTCACCGCCGTGTTGTCCTCCCTTAATGCCGGCCTTTATTCCACTGGCCGCATTCTCCACTCCATGGCGGTTTCCGGCTCGGCGCCGGCCGCACTTGCGAAGATGAACAAGAACGGCGTGCCCTATGGCGGCATTGCGGTCACCGCCGTCGTCACGGTTCTCGGCGTGGCTTTGAACGCGGTCGTTCCTTCTGCCGCCTTCGAGATCGCGCTCAACCTTTCGGCGCTCGGCATCATCTGCGCTTGGGCCGTCATCGTGCTCTGCCAGCTGAAGCTCTGGCAGCTTTCCAAGCGGGGTGAACTCGTGCGTCCGGATTTCCGCATGTTCGGCGCGCCCTATACCGGTATTCTCACGCTCATTTTCCTGTTCGGCGTGCTGGTGCTGATGGCCTTCGATTATCCCGTCGGCTCCTGGACCATCGCCTCGCTGCTCGTCATCATCCCGGCACTGGTCATCGGCTGGTATCTGCTGCGTGACCGCATCTATCGCCTTGCGGGCGAACGTGCGGGCGCAGGAGCATCGCATTGAGCGGGCAGGGTGAAGCTCCACTGGTGGCGGTCATCGCCACCGGTGGCACCATCGCCAGCCGGCGTGGCGCCGATGGCGCCAGCACCCCCAGCCTTTCCGGCGAGGACCTGCTGGCGCTGGTTCCGCATGTCAACGCCCGGCTGAAGCCGGTCGACCTGATGGCGAAGGATTCGTCCAGCCTGACCCTGGCTGATATGCAGCGCATCAGCGATGCCGTTGGCATCGAACTCAGCGATCCCGCCGTGGCGGGCATCGTCATTCTGCATGGAACCGACGCGATGGAAGAATCGTCGCTGCTGGTGCATCTGCAGCACGCCCTTGCCAAGCCCGTTGTTTTCACCGGCGCGCAATTTACGGCGGATCACAAGGATGCGGATGGGCCGACCAATCTGGCGAAGGCGATAGAAACCGCGCTCGATCAGCGGAATGCCGAACAGGGTGTACTCCTTTCCTTCGGTGGTCGCTGTCTGCCGGCCTGGGGACTTTACAAGTTGAGTGCGGATGCGGCGGATGCCTTCCGTTCGGCGCGGCCGCTTATCCACGCCGCAGCGCCGAAGCTTGCTGCTCCCGTCACGGATATCAGGGTCGATATCGTCGCCATTCATCCCGGTTGTGACGCGACCCATATCGATGCCAGCCTTGCGGCCGGCGCAAAAGGTATCGTGCTTGCCGCACTCGGTTCCGGCAATGCCAATCCGCTTATCGCTGACGCGGTGAAGCGCTGCGCAGAGCGCCGCGTTCCGGTCGTGGTTTCCAGCCGTGTGCCCGAAGGCCTGCTGGTTGCAAGTTATGGCGGCGGCGGCGGCGGGCATGATCTCGTCGTGGCGGGTGCCGTGCATTCATCCACGCTTCGGCCGGGGCAGGCCCGCATTCTGCTGGCAGCACTGCTCGCCGGCAAAAGCCCGGCGGAAACCATCATGTCCGCCTTTGGCGAACCGCTCTCTCATTAAGAAGCGGTAAGGATGCCCGTTTCCGCGGGCATCAAAATTCCTATAGGATTCCTATTTTATTCCATCTGTCGCCGTCTCGAACCTTTATGCGGTTCGGGTGCATTCTTCTGTGCGGGAAGGGATGGTGTTCCCTTCTCAGCCAGAAAGAATGAAAAGCGACGTCCCACATGACGGCGCTTTTCTTCCTGTCCGGCTCCCAGATGAAAAAGGAGTCCCATCGATGATGGATCTTGTTCTGATCGGCGCAGCGACGGTGTTTTTCGCCCTCTGCTTTGCCTATACGCGCGCCTGCGACCGGCTTTAGACGGAGGCCGCGATGATATTCGATTATGTCCTGAGTGGTGCCGTCACCGTCTTTGTCGCCGCCTATCTCACTTACGCTCTCATTCGCCCCGAACGCTTCTGATCGGGAAGCGGCGGTTCGAGTGGCGGAGATAAACGGAATCGGATCCGCCGCTCTCTCTTTCTGTCTGAGCATCGGATTATCCGAAAACCGTATGACACTTTTCGGTCCGATGCTTTATTGAAAGTTCAATACAATGACCCTCAATGGATGGTTTCAGGTCCTGCTTTTCTGCGGGATCGTATTTGCGCTGGTGAAGCCGCTCGGCTTCTACATGGCGCGTGTCTTCAACGGCGAACGCACCCTGCTGTCGCCGGTTCTCGCACCCGTCGAGCGCGGTCTCTATGCCGTTGCCGGCACCAGCGAGCGCGAGGAACAGCATTGGACGACCTATGCGTTCTCCATGCTTCTCTTCAACCTGCTCGGCTTCGCTCTGCTTTATGCGCTGATGCGCTTTCAGGCCGTGCTGCCCTATAATCCGCAGGCGATGCCGGCCGTCGGGCCTGAATTGTCCTTCAATACGGCGGTCAGCTTCGTCACCAATACCAACTGGCAGAATTACGGCGGGGAAAGCACTCTGTCCTATCTGACCCAGATGGCCGGTCTCACGGTGCAGAATTTCGTTTCGGCCGCCACGGGCATGGCGATCGCCATCGGCCTCATCCGCGCTTTTTCGCGCGCTTCCGGCAAGGCGATCGGTAATTTCTGGGTGGATATGGTCCGCTCCACGCTCTACGTGCTCTTGCCGCTCTGCATTATTCTCACACTCGTCTATGTGTGGCTCGGCGTGCCGCAAACGCTCGGCGCCTATGTCACGGCGCAGACACTGGAAGGCGCGCAGCAGACGATTGCCGTCGGCCCCGTGGCGTCGCAGCTGGCGATCAAGATGCTCGGCACCAATGGTGGCGGTTTCTTCAACGCCAATTCCGCGCATCCCTTTGAGAACCCGGACGCCATTTCCAACATGATCCAGATGGTGTCGATCTTCGCGATCGGTGCCGCCTTCACCAATGTCTTCGGCCGCATGGTCGGCAACCAGCGTCAGGGCTGGGCGATCCTTGCCGCGATGGGCGTGCTGTTCATCGCTGGCGTCGCCGTAACCTATTGGGCGGAAGCGGCCGGAAACCCGCTGATGCACAGCTTTGGTCTCGCTGGTGGCAACATGGAGGGCAAGGAAGTCCGCTTCGGCGTGGCGCTTTCGTCACTCTTTGCGGTGATCACCACGGCTGCATCCTGTGGCGCGGTCAATGCCATGCATGGCAGCTTCACGGCGCTTGGTGGTCTCGTTCCGCTCATCAACATGCAGCTGGGCGAGGTGATCGTCGGCGGTGTCGGCGCGGGTTTCTACGGCATTCTGCTCTTCATCGTCATCGCCATCTTCGTGGCGGGGCTGATGGTCGGCCGCACGCCGGAATATCTCGGCAAGAAGATCGAAGCCAAGGAAATGAAGATGGCGGTTCTGGCCATTCTCTGCCTGCCGCTCGCCATGCTGGCCTTCACCGCCACGGCCACGGTTCTGCCCTCGGCGGTGGCGTCGATCGGCACGGCCGGACCGCACGGCTTCTCCGAAATCCTCTATGCCTATACTTCGGCGGCCGCCAATAACGGCTCGGCTTTCGGCGGTCTGACGGGCAATACGACCTGGTACAACATCACCCTTGGTTTCGGCATGCTGATGGGGCGTTTTCTGGTCATCATCCCGGCACTCGCCATTGCTGGCTCGCTGGTCACCAAGAAGACCGTTCCGGCATCGGCAGGCACCTTCCCGACCGATGGCCCGCTCTTCGTTGGCCTGCTTGTCGGCACGATCCTGATTGTCGGCGGCCTCACCTTCCTGCCTGCGCTCGCGCTTGGCCCCGTTGCCGAACATCTGGTGATGGCGGCAGGTCAGCTCTTCTGAGGTGATGCCATGAACGACAAGTCCCGAAGTAACCGCATCGTTCCCGCCCGCAAAAGCGCTCCCGGCAAGGGGAGCGCCACGCCCGGCGGCTGGTGCGCCTCCAATCTCATTCTTGCGATGATGGCGGCTCTGTTCGCCGCCGTCGTCGCCCTCGAAGTTATCACGGGCTGATCGATCCTTATCGGTCGCCCTGTTTCAAACGCTGGAGCCTCTTCATGAGCCAGTCCAAACAAGCGAGCATCCTCGATTCTCGCATTCTCGTGCCGGCAATCGCCGACGCATTCAAAAAGCTCAACCCGCGCACGCTTGCGCGCAACCCGGTCATGTTCGTGGTGGCGACCGTGTCGGTGCTGACAACAGTGCTGTTCATCCGCGATCTCATCATCGGCGGCGCCAATCTCGCCTTTTCCTTCCAGATCAATCTCTGGCTCTGGTTCACAGTGCTGTTTGCCAATTTCGCCGAAGCCGTCGCCGAAGGGCGCGGCAAGGCGCAGGCGGATTCCCTGCGCAAGACCCGCACGGAAACCCAGGCGAAACTTCTGACCGGCGATGATCGCAGCCAGTATAAAATGGTTGCGGGCGACAGCTTGAAGGTGAACGATGTCGTTCTCGTCGAAGCAGGCGATATCATCCCCTCCGACGGTGAAGTCATCGAGGGTGTCGCCTCCGTCAACGAGGCGGCAATAACCGGCGAATCCGCCCCCGTCATCCGCGAATCCGGCGGCGACCGCTCGGCTGTTACCGGCGGCACGCAGGTTCTGTCGGATTGGATAAGGGTGCGCATCACCGCTGCTGCCGGCTCCACCTTCCTCGACCGGATGATTTCGCTGGTCGAAGGTGCCGAGCGCCAGAAGACACCGAACGAGATCGCGCTCAACATCCTGCTGGCCGGCATGACGCTGATCTTCGTTCTCGCCACTGCGACCATTCCGAGCTTTGCGACCTATGCCGGCGGTTCCATCCCGATCATCGTGCTGGTGGCGCTGTTCGTCACGCTGATCCCAACCACCATCGGCGCGCTTCTGTCCGCCATCGGCATTGCCGGCATGGACAGGCTGGTGCGTTTCAACGTGCTCGCCATGTCCGGCCGCGCCGTCGAGGCGGCGGGTGACGTCGATACGCTGCTGCTCGACAAGACCGGCACCATCACACTTGGCAACCGGCAGGCGACCGAGTTCCGCCCCATCCCCGGCGTTTCCGAACAGGAACTTGCCGATGCCGCGCAGCTCGCCTCGCTTGCCGACGAAACCCCGGAAGGCCGCTCCGTCGTGGTTCTGGCCAAGGAAAAATACGGCATCCGCGCCCGCGACATGCAGAAGCTGCACGCCAGCTTCGTGCCCTTCACCGCCCAGACCCGCATGAGCGGCGTCGATTTTGAAGGCGCCTCCATTCGCAAGGGTGCGGTTGATGCGGTTCTCGCTTATGTCGATGGCGGCGCTCTGCAACATGGCAATGCGGCGCTTGCCCTCAAAACCGAAACGGACGTTACGCGGGCTATCCGCACAATAGCGGAAGACATCGCCAAGGCCGGCGGCACGCCGCTTGCCGTGGTGCGCGATGGCAAGCTGCTCGGCGTCGTGCAGCTGAAGGATATCGTCAAGGGCGGCATTCGCGAACGTTTCGCCGAGCTTCGCCGCATGGGCATCCGTACTGTGATGATTACCGGCGACAACCCAATGACGGCGGCTGCCATCGCTGCGGAAGCAGGGGTCGATGATTTCCTTGCCCAGGCGACGCCGGAAAACAAGCTGGAACTGATCCGCGAGGAGCAGGCCAAGGGCAAGCTCGTCGCCATGTGCGGTGACGGCACCAACGATGCGCCGGCGCTGGCGCAGGCCGATGTCGGCGTCGCCATGAACACCGGCACGGTGGCGGCCCGCGAGGCCGGCAACATGGTCGATCTCGACAGCGATCCGACCAAGCTCATCGAGATCGTCGAAATCGGCAAGCAATTGCTGATGACGCGCGGTGCGCTGACGACCTTCTCCATCGCCAACGATATAGCCAAATATTTCGCCATCATTCCGGCGATGTTCCTGGCGCTCTATCCGCAGCTTGGCGTCCTGAACGTGATGGGGCTCTCAACGCCGCAGAGCGCCATCCTCTCGGCCATCATCTTCAACGCGCTCATCATCATCGCGCTTATCCCGCTATCGCTGAAGGGCGTCAAATATCGCCCGATCGGTGCCGGCGCGCTGCTGTCGCGCAATCTGGTCATCTATGGCCTCGGCGGCATCATCGTTCCCTTCATCGGCATCAAGGCCATCGACCTCGCCATTACCGCGCTCGGTCTCGCCTGAGGAGTAAAGACAATGTTCAAACAGCTTCGTCCCGCACTGGTGCTGATCCTCGCCACCACTGCCATTACCGGCCTTGCTTATCCGCTCGGCATGACGGGTCTGGCGCAGGCGCTCTTTCCCGTTCAGGCCAATGGCAGCCTGATCGAGAAGGATGGCAAGGTAGTCGGCTCGCAATTGATCGGTCAGGCCTTCACTGGCGAGACCTATTTTCACGGGCGCCCCTCCGCCGCCGGCGACGGATATAATGCCGCCTCATCATCCGGTTCCAATCTCGGCCCGACGAGCGCCAAGCTCATTGACCGGGTGAAGACGGATTACGAGGCCGCAAAAGCCGAAAACCCGGCAGCCGATGTTCCCGCCGATCTGGCGACGGCATCGGGCAGCGGTCTCGATCCGCATGTCTCACCTGAGGCCGCCTATTTCCAGGTGCCGCGTGTCGCCAGGGCAAGGGGTATGGATGAGGCCGCGCTGCGTGCCCTCGTTGAGCGTCATGTCGAAGCGCCGGAACTCGGCTTCATGGGTGAGCCCGTCGTAAATGTACTGGCGCTCAATATGGCACTTGACGCCGCCGGCTCATAAACTGAAATGGCTATGGCTTCTTTGGAAGCCATAGCCTCGACCACTGGTGGTTAAATGCCTGACGACAATCGCGATATGCCGAGCCGACCGTCGCCCGATGCGCTGCTGGAAAATGCCCGGCGCGAGGCGAGAGGCCGGCTGAAGATTTTTCTGGGCGCTGCCCCCGGCGTCGGCAAGACCTATGAGATGCTGATGTCCGGCCGGGCGAAGCTCGCGGATGGTGTCGACACCGTTATCGGTGTCGTGGAAACCCATGGCCGCCGGGAAACCGAGGCGCTGGTCGAAGGGCTGGAGGTGATCCCCCGCAGGCGCATCGACTATCGCGGTCAGGTCCTGGAGGAAATGGATCTCGACGCCATCCTCGCTCGCCGCCCCGCTCTGGTTCTGGTCGATGAGCTTGCCCATACCAATGCCTCCGGCAGCCGCCACCCCAAGCGCTATATGGATGTTCAGGAAATCCTCGCGCAGGGCATCGATGTCTATACGACGCTGAACATCCAGCATGTCGAAAGTCTGAATGATGTGGTGGCGCAGATCACCCGCATCCGCGTGCGCGAAACGGTGCCTGACAGCATCATCGACCGGGCCGACGATGTGGAAATCATCGATATTACTCCCGATGATCTGATCAAGCGGCTGCAGGATGGCAAGGTTTACCTGCCGCGTACCGCCCGGCGCGCCATCGAGAACTATTTCTCCCGAGGTAACCTGACGGCGCTGCGCGAGCTTGCACTACGCCGCACGGCGCAGCGGGTGGACGAGCAATTGCTCAACCACATGCAGTCCCATGCCATTTCCGGCCCCTGGGCGGCGGGAGACCGGGTTCTGGTCTGCCTCGACCATGGCGGCAACGGGCCGGGGCTGGTGCGTTATGCCCGAAGGCAGGCGGACCGCCTGCGTGCACCGTGGACGGCGCTGCATCTCGACACGCCGCGTTCACAGCAATTGTCGGAGGCGGAGAAGGACCGGCTGGCCGGCACCATGCGGCTTGCCCAGCAGCTTGGCGGCGAAACGGTGATCCTGCCGGCGCTTGATCTCACACGCGAGATCATCTCCTACGCCAACGCCAATAATTTCACCCACATCATCATCGGCCGCCCGCGAAAATCCTGGTGGCAGAGGATTTTTCAGCGCTCGCTGACGCATGATCTGATCGACCACGCCGGCGATATCAGCGTGCATGTCATTTCCGGCGATAAAAAAGAAGAGAAGCCGGGTCAGGTCGCAAAGCCGGCGCTGGCCCAATCGCATCGTTCCATAAGGCCCTATCTCAACAGCACGCTGTTTGTCGGTTTGGCAATCGTGGCCGGCATCGTGCTTGACCAGACGCTCGATGTTAGAAATCTGGCGCTGGTGTTCCTGATGGCGGTTCTGGCCGCTGCCGTGCGCGGCGGCCTGGGGCCGGCGCTTTATGCTTCGCTGCTTGGCGCTTTTGCCTTCAATTTTTTCTTCCTTGAGCCGCGTTACACGCTGACCGTTCGCGATCCGGAAAGCGTCGTGGCGCTGCTGTTTTACCTTGGTGTCGCGCTTGTCGCCTCCAATCTCACGGCGGCCGTGCAACGGCAGGCCGCCGCCGCGCGGGCAAGGGCGCGAACGACGGAAGATTTGTATCTGTTCTCGAAGAAGCTCTCGGTGACCGGAACGCTGGACGACGTGTTGTGGGCCGCCGCTTTCCAGATGGCCTCGATGCTGAAGGTACGGATCGTTCTGCTTCTGCCGGAAAACAATACGATAGCGGTCAAGGCGGGATATCCGCCGGACGATACGCTGGTGGATGCCGATATTGCTGCCGCCCAGTGGGCATGGGAACACAACAAGGCCGCGGGCAGGGGCGCAGATACGCTTCCCGGCGCCAAGCGGCTCTATCTGCCGTTGCGCACCGGCAGTGGCGCCGTCGGTGTGGTGGGGCTGGACGACGACCGGCTCGGGCCGCTGCTGACGCCGGAACAGCAACGGCTGTTTGACGCGCTGGCCGATCAGGCGGCGCTCGCCATAGAGCGCATTCAACTCGTCTCGGATGTCGACAGGGCAAGGCTCGCGGCGGAAACCGACCGGCTGCGCACGGCGCTCCTGACCTCCATTTCCCATGATCTCAAGACGCCGCTTGCGGCCATTCTGGGCTCGGCTGGAACGCTGAAGGATTTTGCCGAGGATATTCCGCCGGATGCGCGCGCCGAACTGCTGTCGACGATCGTCGAGGAATCCGAACGGCTGAACCGTTTCATCTCCAACCTTCTCGATATGACGAGGATCGGTTCGGGCGCGATGGAGCCGAATTACGGGCTGCATTTCCTCGGCGACATGGTCGGAACGGCGCTGTCGCGTGCGGCGAAGATCGTCGTCCGGCACGAGGTCGTTCTTGATATCCCCTCCGACCTGCCGATGCTGAAGGTCGATCCCGTGCTTTTCGAACAGGTGCTTTTCAACCTCATCGACAACGCGGCCAAATACGCCCCCGAACACACGATCATTGCGATACGCGGCTGGCGGCAGGGAAAAAATATCTTCCTGTCGGTTGCCGACGAGGGGCCGGGCATTCCGCCCGATGATATCGAACGGGTCTTCGACAGTTTCTACCGGGTGCGAAAGGCGGATCATGTGCAGGCGGGAACGGGGCTCGGCCTCTCCATCTGCAAGGGTTTCATCGAAGCGATGGGCGGCTCGATCCGCGCGGAAAACAGATCGGGCCGTAGCGGAGCGCAATTCATCATAGGCCTGCCCGTCGCCGTCGATACGCCGGTGCTGGATCATGATTAAGGCGCTATTGCCGGCGAGAGATGGTCATGCATTCTGCCATGACGCTGAAGGAGATCGGGAATGACCAATTCCGCCGTTCGTATTCTGATCGTCGATGACGAGCCGCCGATCCGCAAGCTCCTGCGGGTGGGCCTGTCGACGCAGGGATATGCGGTGAGCGAAGCGATGAATGCGAAGGTGGCGGTGGAGCTGGTCCGGGAAGACAGGCCCGATCTCGTTGTTCTCGATCTCGGCCTGCCGGATATGTCGGGGCATGATCTTCTGGAAAAGTGGCGGGCAGAAGGGCTGGCGCTGCCGGTCATCATCCTTTCCAGCCGCACGGATGAGGCGGGTATCGTCAGGGCGCTGGAACTCGGGGCGGATGACTACATCACCAAGCCTTTCGGCATGAACGAGCTTGTCGCTCGCATCCGTGTCGCGCTCCGTCATCGCCTCCAGAGCCAGGGCGAAAGGCCGGTGTTTCAGACCGGTGATCTCTCGGTCGATCTTGTCCGGCGCATCGTCAAGGTGGAGGATCGCGAGGTGAAGCTCTCGCCCAAGGAATATGATATTCTGCGGGTTCTGGTGCAGCATGCCGGCAAGGTGCTGACGCACCGTTTCCTGCTGGAACATGTCTGGGATGAATTGACCGACGTGCAATATCTGCGGGTCTATGTGCGCCAGTTGCGCCAGAAGATCGAAAAAATCCCGGATCAGCCGCGTTATATACTGACGGAAACCGGGGTGGGTTACCGGTTGCAGGAGGTTTGAGGGCGCCGAAAGGCGACGCCCTCCGATAGTTCAAACGGCAGCGCAGATCGACAGGAATTCGTCCACATCGGCTTCGGTCGTCGCAAAGCTGGTGACCATGCGGATCAGCGCTTCGTCCTTGCCGACCTTTTCCGGCATGTCGCGCGGCTCCAGCCAGTCATAGAACTTCGCGCCCTTTTCTGTCGCTGCTTCCGCAGCTGCCTTTGGCAGAATGGCGAAAACTTCATTGGCCTGGGTCGGCCAGGCGAGGCGGGCGCTGTTCAATGAGCCGAAACCGGCGCGCAGCCGGTTGGCCATGGCATTGGCGTGGCCGGCGAGGCCGAGCCACAGATCGTCCTGCAGATAGGCTTCGAACTGCGCGGCGATGAAGCGCGATTTTGAAAAGAGCTGGGCGGTGCGCTTGCGCAGGAAGGAGAAGTCCCGCGCGAGCGAAGGATCGAAGAAGACGATCGCTTCCGCGCACCAGCAGCCGTTTTTCGTGCCGCCGAAAGACAGGACATCGACGCCGCGTTTCCAGGTCATTTCGGCGGGTGTGGTGCCGAGGGCGGCAAGCGCATTGGCAAACCGCGCGCCATCCATATGCAGCGGCAGGCCGTTTTCCTTGGCGATCTTCGATATCGCGTCGATTTCATCGAGCGTGTAGACGGTGCCGGCCTCGGTTGCCTGTGTCATGGTGATGGCAGCGGCGCGCCCATGGTGCACGGCATCCTGCGGATAACGCGCAATGCGTTCGATCAGGTTTTCCGGCAGCATCTTGCCATTCGGCCCCTCGACGGCGACCATGCGCATGCCGGAAAAGAAATCCGGGGCGCCGCATTCATCCTCGATCACATGCGCTTCGGAATGACAGAAGGTCAGGCCGCCGGCGCGGGCGATGCTGGCCAGCGAAAGCGAATTGGCCGCCGTGCCGGTGGCGACGAAAAACACTGCGACTTCGCGTTCGAAGATTTCGTTGAAGCGCTTTTCGATGGAGAGATCGAGCTCGCTGGTGCCGTAGGCGGCGGCAAAGCGTGTGGATTCCCGAGACAGCCGCTCATTGACGGCCGGATGGGCGCCAGCCCAATTGTCTGAAGCAAAAAACATCTCTGAAGGCTTTCCGATAGCTGAGGGTCTGTGTTGGGCTGCGTGAAGCTATGACGGACAAAGTTCTAGGACCTAAGATCGCGATTGGCAAATCGGGCAATGAAAGCAATGGCCCAGCGGCTCTTTCGACAAGAAAGTTTCGCACAATAGGTCAGTATCGAAACTTCGCTGCAAATCGGGACATTCACTAATTGGATTCGGACCCTTGCAAAATTCAGTCGTTTCTGCCAAAATCAGCGGGAATTGAGACAGTCTTGCTGTCCTAAATTTGATCCAGCCGGCCTGAATGCGGATTTTGCGGGAAGCAGAAATCCGCATCGAGCCGGATCTTCGCATGAAACCGTGCAAGTAATTTTGCAGGAGGGACAAAAATGACGAACAAGCCGCAGGCGGATATCGCCGCCGCAACCCTGACCACAGACTGTCCCACCGCGGCTGCGGCCGCACCCGTTTCTGCGAAAGCGCGTTTCGCGGGCGGCTTGCCGGAACGGCAGGGTCTTTACGATCCCGCCAACGAACATGACGCCTGCGGCGTCGGCTTCGTAGCCCATATGAAGGGCGTCAAGTCGCACCAGATCGTCAGTGACGGCCTGTTCATCCTCGAAAATCTCACCCATCGCGGTGCGGTTGGCGCTGACCCGCTGATGGGTGATGGCGCGGGCATTCTCGTGCAGATCCCCGACCGTTTCTTCCGCGAGGAAATGGCGGCGCAGGGCGTGACGTTGCCGAAGGCCGGCGAATATGCCGTCGGCCACATCTTCATGCCGCGCGATCCTTCCCGCATCGAGCATTACAAGAAGGTCATCGTCGACGTCATCGGCGAAGAGGGGCAGCAGTTCCTCGGCTTCCGCGACGTGCCTGTCGATAATTCCTCGCTGTCGAAGGCGCCGGATATTGCCGCGACCGAACCGCACCATGTTCAGGTCTTCATCGGCGCAGGCCGCGATGCCGCGACCAATCATGATTTTGAGCGCAAGCTGTTCCTGATCCGCAAGGTTCTCTCCAACCGCATCTATGATGAGGGCGGCGGCAAGGAAACGCAGGATTTCTACCCGGTTTCGCTGTCGTCTTCGACTATCGTCTACAAGGGCATGTTCCTCGCCTATCAGGTGGGCGCCTATTACAAGGATCTGGCCGATCCGCGCTTCGAATCCGCCGTTGCCCTCGTGCATCAGCGTTTCTCGACCAACACCTTCCCGTCCTGGAAGCTGGCGCATCCCTACCGCATGGTCGCCCATAACGGTGAAATCAACACGCTGCGCGGCAACGTCAACTGGATGGCGGCGCGTCAGGCCTCGGTTTCGTCGGTGCTGTTCGGCGATGACATTTCCAAGCTCTGGCCGATTTCCTATGAAGGTCAGTCGGACACCGCCTGTTTCGACAACGCGCTCGAATTCCTCGTGCGCGGCGGTTACTCCATGGCCCATGCCGTCATGATGCTGATCCCGGAAGCCTGGGCCGGCAACCAGTCCATGTCTGCCGAACGCAAGGCATTCTACGAATATCACGCAGCGCTGATGGAGCCGTGGGACGGCCCGGCCGCCGTTGCCTTCACCGATGGCAAGCAGATCGGCGCGACGCTCGACCGCAACGGTCTTCGCCCGGCACGTTATCTCGTCACCGATGATGATCGCATCATCATGGCATCCGAGGCGGGCACGCTGCCGGTGCCGGAAGAGCGCATCGTCAAGAAGTGGCGCCTGCAGCCAGGCAAGATGCTGCTGATCGACATGGAAAAGGGCTCGATCATTTCCGACGAGGAAGTGAAGCACGAACTTGCCGCCAAGCACCCCTACCGCACCTGGCTCGACCGCACGCAGCTCATCCTCGAAGAGCTGAAGCCGGTCGAACCGCGCGCGCTTCGCCGCGACGTGTCGCTGCTCGACCGTCAGCAGGCCTTCGGCTACACCAGCGAAGATACGAAGCTGCTGATGTCGCCGATGGCGACGACCGGCCAGGAAGCCATCGGCTCCATGGGCACCGATACGCCGATTTCGGCCATGTCGGAAAAGTCGAAGCTGCTTTACACCTATTTCAAGCAGAACTTCGCGCAGGTGACGAACCCGCCGATCGATCCGATCCGCGAAGAGCTTGTCATGAGCCTCGTGTCCTTCATCGGTCCGCGCCCGAATATCCTTGATCACGAAGGCGCGGCCCGCGCCAAGCGTCTGGAAGTGCGTCAGCCGATCCTGACCAATGGTGATCTGGAGAAGATCCGCTCCATCGGCCATACGGAAGACCGTTTCGACACCAAGACGCTCGACTTCACCTATGATGTGGAGCGTGGCGCGGAAGGCATGCCGGAAATGCTGGAACGCCTGTGCGAGCGGGCGGAATCCGCCGTTCGTGGCGGTTACAACATCATCGTTCTCTCCGACCGTCAGCTTGGCCCGGACCGCATTGCGATCCCCGCCCTTCTGGCGACCGCCGCCGTGCACCACCACCTGATCCGCAAGGGTCTGCGCACCTCGGTCGGCCTCGTCGTGGAAACCGGTGAGCCGCGCGAAATCCATCATTTCTGCCTGCTCGCCGGTTATGGCGCGGAGGCGATCAACCCCTATCTCGCCTTTGACACGCTGCTCGACATGCACAAGCACGGCGCCTTCCCGAAGGAAGTCTCCGACGACGAAGTGGTTTATCGCTACATCAAGGCGGTCGGTAAGGGCATCCTCAAGGTCATGTCCAAGATGGGCATTTCCACCTACCAGTCCTATTGCGGCGCGCAGATCTTCGACGCCATCGGCCTTTCCTCGGAATTCGTCGAGAAGTATTTCTTCGGCACCGCCACCTCCATCGAAGGTGTCGGCCTGACGGAGATTGCCGAAGAAACCGTAACGCGCCACACGGCGGCCTTTGGCAAGGATCCGATCCTTGCCAACACGCTCGATATCGGTGGTGAATACGCCTATCGCATGCGCGGTGAAAGCCACGCCTGGACGCCGGATGCCGTCGCCTCGCTGCAGCACGCCGTGCGCGGCAACAGCCAGGATCGCTACCGCGAATTCGCCGGCATGGTGAATGAGACGGCGCTGCGCATGAACACCATTCGCGGCCTGTTCAAGGTAAAGTCGGCGGAAGCGCTCGGCCGCAAGCCGGTTTCCATCGATGATGTCGAGCCGGCGGCAGATATCGTCAAGCGCTTCTCGACCGGGGCCATGTCCTTCGGCTCGATCAGCCGCGAGGCGCATACCACGCTCGCCATCGCCATGAACCGTATCGGCGGCAAGTCAAACACCGGTGAGGGCGGCGAAGAATCTGACCGTTACATGCCGCTGTTGAACGGCCAGCCGAACCCTGAACGCTCCGCCATCAAGCAGATTGCTTCCGGACGCTTCGGCGTGACGACGGAATATCTCGTCAATGCCGATATGCTGCAGATCAAGGTGGCGCAGGGCGCAAAGCCCGGCGAAGGCGGCCAGCTGCCCGGCCACAAGGTGGATGCGACGGTTGCCAAGACCCGTCACTCCACCCCGGGTGTCGGCCTCATCTCGCCGCCGCCGCATCATGACATCTATTCGATCGAAGATCTGGCACAGCTGATCTACGACCTGAAGAACGTCAACCCGGAAGCCGATGTTTCGGTGAAGCTGGTGTCGGAAGTGGGCGTCGGCACGGTTGCTGCCGGTGTCGCCAAGGCGCGTGCCGACCATATCACCGTTGCCGGTTTCGACGGCGGCACGGGTGCTTCGCCGCTTACCTCGCTGAAGCACGCCGGTTCGCCCTGGGAAATCGGCCTTGCCGAAACCCAGCAGACGCTGGTGCTGAACGGCCTTCGCTCGCGCGTTGCCCTGCAGGTGGATGGCGGTCTGAAGACCGGCCGTGACGTCATCATCGGCGCGCTGCTCGGTGCGGATGAATTCGGCTTCGCCACCGCGCCGCTGATTGCGGCGGGCTGCATCATGATGCGCAAGTGCCATCTCAATACCTGCCCGGTGGGCGTCGCGACGCAGGACCCGGTTCTGCGCAAGCGCTTCAAGGGCACGCCGGAACATGTCATCAACTACTTCTTCTTCGTGGCCGAAGAAGTGCGCGAAATTCTTGCCTCGCTTGGCGTTACCAGGCTGGATGAGATCATCGGTGCTTCCGAGATGCTCGAAAAGGATGAGATGCTGGCGCACTGGAAGGCCAAGGGTCTGGATTTCAGCCGCATCTTCCACAAGGTTGAGGCACCCAAGGAAGCAACCTTCTGGACCGAACGCCAGAAGCATCCGATCGACGATATTCTCGACCGCAAGCTGATCGAGAAGTCCTTGCCGTCGCTCGAAAACCGCGAACCCGTGGTCTTCGAAGTGCCGATCAAGAACGTCGACCGTTCCGCAGGCGCCATGCTTTCGGGTGCGCTTGCCAAGCGTTGGGGTCACAAGGGCCTGAAGGACGATACGATCCACGTCACCCTCAAGGGTACGGCCGGTCAGTCCTTCGGCGCGTTCCTTGCCCGCGGCATCACCTTCGATCTGGTGGGCGACGGCAACGACTATGTCGGCAAGGGTCTTTCGGGTGGCCGCATCATCGTGCGCCCGCCGGAAAACACCCGCATCGTTGCGGAAAACTCGATCATCGTCGGTAATACCGTGCTTTACGGCGCGATCACCGGTGAGTGTTATTTCCGCGGTGTCGCGGGTGAGCGTTTCGCGGTGCGTAACTCCGGCGCGGTCGCGGTTGTCGAAGGCGTGGGCGACCACGGCTGCGAATATATGACCGGCGGCATCGTCGTTGTTCTCGGTGAGACGGGCCGTAACTTCGCGGCCGGCATGTCCGGCGGCGTGGCTTATGTTCTCGACGAGAAGGGTGACTTCGCCACCCGCTGCAACATGGCTATGGTCGAGCTTGAGCCGGTTCCGGAAGAAGACGACATGCTGGAAAAGCTGCACCATCACGGCGGCGACCTCATGCACAAGGGACGTGTGGACGTTTCCGAGGACATGACGCGCCACGACGAGGAGCGCCTTTACCAGCTGATCTCGAACCACTTCCATTACACGAATTCGTCGCGCGCCAAGGATATACTCGACCGCTGGAGCGAGTTCCGTCCGAAGTTCCGCAAGGTCATGCCGGTCGAATACCGCCGTGCGCTTGAGGAAATGGAGCGCATGCGCATGGGCGTGGCGGCGGAGTAATCCGCCGCGTGAGGACATTACACCAACTGGTCTCGCTGATGATCGCGGCCGCCGTTCCCACGGCGGTCTACTGGACGAGCGGCGAGACCGGATTTGAGTTCATCGTATTGGGGGCGGCTTTCGGTTTCGCCTACTGGTACTGGGGCCCGACAGGCGCTCCGCTTTGATGTGAGGACATAAACGTGGGCAAGGTTACAGGTTTTCTGGAAATCGACCGGCAGGTGGGCAAGTATCAGCCCGCATCGGATCGTATCCGCCATTTCCGCGAATTCACCATTCCGATGTCGGATGCCGAGGTGCAGAAGCAGGCGGCGCGCTGCATGGATTGCGGCATTCCCTACTGTCATGGCCCGACGGGCTGTCCCGTGCACAACCAGATTCCCGACTGGAATGATCTGGTTTATAACAACAATTGGGAAGAGGCGATCCGTAACCTCCATTCCACCAACAACTTCCCGGAATTTACCGGCCGCGTCTGTCCCGCGCCCTGCGAGGAAGCGTGCACGCTGAACCTCGAGGATGCACCGGTCGCCATCAAGACCGTAGAACAGGCGATTGCCGACAAGGCCTATGAGCTGGGCTTCATCGTGCCGAAGCCGGCGACGATCCACACCGGCAAGAAGGTCGCCATCATCGGTTCCGGCCCTTCGGGCATGGCGGCGGCTCAGCAGCTCGGCCGCGCCGGTCACGAGGTGCACGTTTACGAGCGTGAATCCAAGCCCGGCGGCCTGCTGCGTTACGGTATCCCGGACTTCAAGATGGAGAAGAACTTCATCGATCGCCGTGTCGAGCAGATCAAGGGCGAAGGCGTCACCTTCCATTGCGGCGTCAATGTCGGCGTTGATGTGACGGTTGAGGCGCTTCTCTCCGACCACGATGCGGTTCTTTATTGCGGCGGTTCGGAAACCCCGCGTCCGGCCGGTATCGGTGGCGCCGATCTGCTTGGTGTTTACGATGCCATGCCTTATCTCGTGCAGCAGAACCGCCGCGTCGGCCGTGAAAACATCGACAGCATCGGCTGGCCTGCTGATCCGATCCTTGCCGGCGGCAAGCATGTCGTCGTTGTTGGTGGTGGCGATACCGCATCCGACTGCGTCGGTACGGCCTTCCGTCAGGGCGCGGTGAAAGTCACCCAGCTCGACATCCGCCCGATGCCGCCGGAAAAGGAAGACAAGCTTGCGGTCTGGCCTTTCTGGGCAACAAAGATGCGCACCTCGTCCTCGCAGGCCGAAGGTGCCATTCGCGAGTTCCAGGTGGCGACGCTTGAATTCGTCGGCGAAGACGGCGTGTTGACAGGCGTGAAGTGCTGCCAGGTGGATGACCGCCGCAAGCCGATCGCCGGCACGGAATTCATCATCAAGGCCGATCTCGCCTTCATCGCCATCGGCTTCTCCGGTCCCTTCACCGACAGCGTGCTGAAGGAGATGGACGGCAAGCTGACGCTTAACACCGACCGCCGCGGCTCCACCAATGTGGTTGCCAACGAAACGGATTACCGGACCTCGGTCGACAAGCTGTGGGCTGCGGGCGATGTGCGCCGTGGCCAGTCCCTGGTGGTCTGGGCGATCCGCGAAGGCCGCCAGGCGGCGCGTGCGATCGACGAGGCGCTGATGGGTGCCACCGTTCTGCCGCGCTAAGCGAATGAATGCGGCATAAGCCGCACGAACCATAACAAAAGGCCTGTTGTCAGATACAACAGGCCTTTTGTCTGACTGGACGACCAAAAAAGCGATTGGGGCGTCGCTTTCATGGGGACGGGCAAGATATCGCGCCTGTGAATTGCAAGGACATTACGCGTTTCCCGAAAAGCAGTTTTTTGCCAGTAATGCGGGATGGGTTCAGCAATAGGGAAGGCTGATGCGGAAGCAGGCGCCACCGGTGGATGAATCGCTGATGGTGATCTCGCCGCCGTGGTAGCGGACGATTTCCTGAACGAGGTTGAGACCGAGCCCGGTGCCACGATCCTTTGGCCGCAGGCGATGGAATGCGTCGAACACCAGTTCCCTGTCCTCTTCGGGAATACCGTTGCCTTCGTCGGAGATGTCGATCACGCGGTTCGCCGCGATTTTGACGGTGATCGTGCCGCGATTGCCGCCATGTTCGATGGCATTCTGCACGATGTTCATCAGCGCGCGCTGCAGCGAGGCGTCGTCGGCAAGGGCGAGGATCGGCTCTTCTTCCGGCTCGAAAGAGAGATTATATCCCTGTGAGATCGCAAGCGGCGCCATATCCGCAACGACGGATCTGCAAAGGCTGACGAGATCAAGCGGAATAAGCGGTGCTTTCTGGCCGCCCAGACGTTGCAGGTCGAGCAATTGTTCGGCCAGCACGGCAATACGGCTGGCATCGGCCAAAATCCTGCTGCGGGCCGGGCCTTCCAGCAGCGTTTCAACACGGGTCTGGAGAATGGCGACAGGGGTGCGCAATTCATGGGCGGCATCGAGAATGAAACGTTTGTGCCGTTCATAGCCATCGTCCAGCCGCTGCAATGCGCCGTTGACGGCATGCACGAGTGGCTGCACCTCCCGTGGAATGTTGCCGTCCGGCAATCGATATCCGCGTTTGTCGATATCGATGGTTTCCGCCGTGCGCGCGATGGTCGAGAGGGCGCGAAATTCCCGGCGAATGATCCAGGGAATGGTTACGATCGTCACGATCGACATGAGAATGAGAACCGGCATGATCAAGATGTTGGAGAATAGCAGGACGGGGAAGGTCATGCTGAACGGCCCGCCTTTGCCGATCATGACGAACTCTCCAGCCGGCCCCGAAGCGCGGCGCACGACAGCTATTCGTACCACGGCGAGATAGGAATAGGACAGTGCCGCGTCGCGTACGTCGGAAATCCTGATATCGCTCAGCTGCTGGTCCATGTTGAATGCATCCGGTACCTGCCCGGCCTTTACGACTTCTCCCTTTTCGCTAACCGCGGTGAACCAGAAATCGGACGTGTTGTTGCGGAGCTGGGTGAATTCTGGTGTTTCTTTGAGAACCAGCTGGCCATCCTTATCCCGCACGATTGCTTTGGCAGTAATCTGGGCTGCCTCGGGGCTCAGCAGGGCGCTTCCAGCCCCGCCGGTCGACAAATAGGTGACGATGGCTGCGGTGACGACGAAGAGGCTGCCGATCTGAAACAGCAGCAATTGAATGGTCAGGCGGCGCTTCAGCGATTTCCTCTTCACGCGGTCGCCCTCAGGAGATATCCGACACCGCGAATGCCGTGAACCTCAAGGCCCGCATCCGCAGCTGCCAATTTGCGGCGCAAACGGGAAATATGGGAATCGAGTGCATTGGACTGGATTTCATCATCGAAATTATAGACGGCCTCCTCCAGCAGCGGGCGCAGCACCGTTCTGCCCTGTCGCCGCAACAATGCTTCGAGGATCAGCAGCTCCCGTCTCGTCAGGGGAAGGAATTCACCCTTGATGCGCACTTCGCGGGTTTCGAAGCAGAATTCCAGCCTGCCCAGTCTCGCCGTCATCGTCACGGCGCCAGCCGGCCGGCGCATCAGGGCACGGATGCGGGCAAGCAGTTCCTCAACGGCGAAAGGCTTGGCCAGATAATCGTCCGCGCCGAGATTGAGGCCGTTGATCCGGTCCGCAAGCGCACCCTGGGCTGTCAGCACGATGACGGGTGGGGTGACGGGCAGGAGACGCAGATCTTCGATAAGCTCGATGCCATCACCATCAGGCAATTGCCGGTCGAGCACGACAAGATCGTGAACACCGTCCACGATGGCATGACGGGCAAGATCGAGCGTGCTGACCGTATCCACGATAATATCGAACCGATGGAGCGCGGCGGACAGGGCTGCTGCCATTTCGCGTTCGTCTTCAACAAGCAGCAGGCGCATGAATTCGTCTCGGCAATGTCCGGCTTCGTCTCCCGAAGAGGAAGAACGCGCGTGAAGTCAAAAAACGACGGCGCAGTTGACGCTCTGAGCGATTGGCGCGCCGCCGTTGGGTCAATATAGCCATGCAAAAGGAGGATGGGAGAAGGCAGGCCACCAACCCCACATTCCTGCAAAGCTATACTTATCCTGCCATGGTCGGATTGCCTAAACATTACGCCTGTCACGGGCCGTCAGGCCACGGAAAAAGCGTCTATTGTTTCGCCTGCGTGGTATCCGGTATCACGCGGTAGTCATCGATACGGCCTGCCGGGGCATCCGCCATCTCGCCCCGTTTGGTCAGCCTTTCGCGGGGCGATTCCACCACGGATACGCGTGACGGACCAGCCGTCAAAGGGGTATCGCCAAGCAGCTTGTCGCCGCCATCGAGATTGGGATCGGTCAGGCTGATCGGCTGGGTGCGCACCTGCCCCGCATCGATGCCGAGCGCCGGCAGGGAGGTGAGCGCCGGCAAATTGCTGCCGTCGAGTTTCACGAGGTCCGGTCCGGCGCTGTCGAGGTGCCTGCGCACGAATTTCTCGACGTAAAAGGCGAGCTTGCGCTTGCCGGCCTGCGTCATGCCGATGCCGTCAGCCTCACGCAGGCGGGCCTGCTGGCCGTTCATGTCGTAACCGGTAATGACGAATTTCCCGGCCTCGTCGACGAAGCCGTCCCATACATCCACAAATTCACCGCCATATTTTTCGACATGGCTGCGATAAAGCCGGTTGAAGCCGACGAGATCGGCCGAAAGCGAGGGCGACTGGAAGGCGGGCACGCCAACCCAAAGCACCGGCACCTTCGGGCGGCCGGCAAGGGTCAGAAGCTCGTCGATGCGCCGTTCATATTCCTTGAACCAGACTTCGGTGCCGAATTTTTCCCTGACATCACCGATCTGCATCTGCTGGCGATCGTTCGAGCCCATCATGATGACAATGGTGGCCGGATTGGTCTCGCTTATGAATTGCGGCAGATTGGCGGACCAGTCGTAATAATCCTTGCGGACGAGGCCGGAGGAACCGTTGGCACGCACATCGACGGCGATCGCCGGCGAACTGGCAAAGGCATTGACGAGCTCTTCCCCCATGCCGCCGGCGAGAAAATCGCCGATGACCAGAACGCGTCTCGCATTTTCAAGCTTGGCGGCAGGCTCCGGTTTTGCGGTTCGCATCTGAACGACCGAGGGAGCTTTCCGTGTTGGCTGTGGGCGGGTGACCGATCTTTCACGCGGAGCAGCCGGAAAATCCCGGCGGCTGCGGGGCTGATATTCGCGGCCTGAGCCACCGTCGCGGCCCACCGGCTTGCCAAACAGCATTTCGAAAAGGGTGCGTCGCTGCTCCTGTGCGAAGGTCTCGGAAGGAACGAGCGGCACACAGAGGACGGCGGAAAGAATGATGGCGCAGAAACGCCAACCCGTCTTTCCGTTTCTCGCCGCAGGTTTCCTACTCATGACATCAACCCTTCCGGATGCATCGGCGGCGTCCATGACGTCGCCGAATGCGCCGGCACATTATCAATTGCGCAGTGCTTTCAGCAATCGCTGCGACGGCTCGCCGTCCTTTTCCATGCCCATGCGGGACTGGATGGCGCTGATGGCGGCCTTGGAGCCGGAGCCGAAATTGCCGTCGATCTCGCCATCATAATAACCGAGTTCCTTCATGCGGGTCTGGAGTTCGAATTTTTCACGAATATCCAGTGTGCCGTCCGGGCGCGGCCATTTCTGCTGCATGCCACCATAACCGGCGATTTCGTCCGCAAGCAGGCCGACGGCCAGCGCATAGCTGTCCGAGGCGTTGTATTTCTTGATGGTGAAGAAGTTCTTCATCATCAGGAAACCGGGGCCGTTCGCTCCGCCCTGCAGTTTCAGCATGGCGCGATCGGAACCGCGGGTGAACGTCTTGCCGTTCGGGCGGGTGAAGCCGAGCTTCGACCATTCCGCGATGGTCTTCGTCTGCCCTTCGTAACGGGCGCCGCCACGCGGAACGGCGGTCTCATAACCCCAGGTCCGGCCGGGTTCCCAGCCGTTCTTGGAAAGAAGATTGGCAGCGGTCGCCAGCGCATCCGGAACCGAATGCCAGATGTCGCGCTTGCCATTGCCGTCCGCATCGACCGCATAGAGCAGGTAGCTGGTCGGAATGAACTGGGTGTGACCCATCGCGCCCGCCCAGGAACCCGTCAGCTGTTTCGGCGTGACATCGCCGGCCTGAAGGATCTTGAGTGCGGCGATCAGCTGGGTGCGGGCGAATTTGGCGCGTTTGGGATCGGAATAGGCGAGCGTCGCCAACGCCTGCGGAATGTTGTGCAACCGCTCCGGCTTTTCGAGAACCGCGCCGTAATTGGACTCCATCGACCAGATGGCAAGAATGATGTGTTTGTCGACGTTGAAGTTGCGCTCGATCCAGTTGAGTGTCGTCGCGTGTTTCATCTTCATTTCGCGGCCAATCCGCACCGTATACGGATTGACGCGGGAATCGACATAATCCCAGATCTGGGTAGTGAATTCCGGCTGGAAGGTTGCCTTGCGCAGCGCGTCCGGATCCGGCTCGCTGACACCGGCAAAGGCCTTCTGATAGGTCGCCTTGCTAATGCCTTCTTTGGCGGCTGTTGCGTAGAACTGGTTGATCCACTGCTTGAACCCTTGATCGGCCCGGGCCGAGACGGGAGCCAGCGAGATTGCCAGACCTGCAACCATCATGCAGCCGAATTTGCGGACACCTGAAAGGATCATCTTTGTCATCGTCTGTCTTTCGTTCTCTCGAATGTCATTTCGATTGCGAAAACGCATCGGGCGTCGTCATGGATAACAAAAGAACGTCAACAAATTCTTTACCATTAATAGATGGTAGCGTCACCCTTTACAAAACGTTGTTATTTTTGAAATAACAACAGCGTGCGGGGATTGTGATCAAGTTTTATCTCTCAGGAGGGATATGTGGTAGAACAGAAGAAAATTCGGAAGGCCGTATTTCCGGTCGCGGGTCTTGGCACCCGTTTCCTGCCCGCAACCAAGGCAGTTCCGAAAGAAATGCTCACTGTCGTCGACAAGCCGGTCATTCAATACGTCGTCGATGAGGCGGCGGAAGCGGGCATCGAGCATTTTGTATTTGTCACCGGCCGTGGCAAGGCGGTGATCGAAGATTATTTTGATATTCAATTTGAACTCGAACAAATGCTGCGCGAGCGCAACAAGAATGCCGAGCTGACATTGCTGGCCGGCCTTCTGCCCAAGGCGGGCACCGCAAGCTTCACGCGCCAGCAGGTGCCGCTTGGTCTCGGCCACGCGGTCTGGTGTGCGCGCGACATCGTTGGTGATGAACCTTTTGCGGTGCTTTTGCCCGACATGATCATGCATTCGCAGAAAAGCTGCCTCAAAGGCATGGTCGAACTTTACGACCAGACCCGGGGCAACGTCATCGCGGTGCAGGAATGCGCTCCCGACCAGACGCATAAATACGGCATTGTCGGCGTAGGTGATGCCGTCGGCGAAGGCTTCAAGATTACCGAAATGGTCGAAAAGCCGGCCAAGGGTACGGCGCCGTCGAATTTCTTCATCAACGGCCGTTATATCCTCCAGCCGGAAATTTTCGATATTCTCGAAAATCAGGAACGCGGGGCCGGCAACGAGATCCAGTTGACGGACGGCATGCTGACGCTCGCACAGTCGCAGCAGTTCGCCGGCTATCATTTCCGTGGCCAGACCTTCGATTGCGGCGCCAAGGATGGTTTCATCCTGGCCAACGTCGCTTTTGCACTGGAACGCGGCGATATCCGCCCGGCGATCGAGGAGCCGATCAAGGCTCTGATCGACGGTCTGAAATAATCGACCGAA
Source organism: Agrobacterium tumefaciens (assembly GCA_017744915.1). Classification (GTDB taxonomy): domain Bacteria; phylum Pseudomonadota; class Alphaproteobacteria; order Rhizobiales; family Rhizobiaceae; genus Agrobacterium; species Agrobacterium tumefaciens_I. Next base: position 607,041 of record JAGIAH010000001.1, on the reverse strand, counting down.
CATACAGGGAAATCCCGGCCTTCGTGCCGGGATTTTCATTTGGGGCTCATTATCGCTTCAGGACAAGTCCGGCGCCGACACGCAATTCGTTGCTGTCATAAACCGGCGTCCACTGGTAGCTGACGTCAGCGGTCAGGTCGAGATAGCGGTTCAGCCCCCAGGTCAGGCCGGCGCCTGCCGTATATTCCACGGCATCCTCCGTGTTGGAGGAGGGGAATGTGCGATGCACGATCTGCCCCGTCAGGCGCGCGACCAGATTGCTGCGCAATTCGTGAGTCAGGCCGGCATCCAGCCGATAGGAAACCCAGCCGCCCTGTGGACCGCCGGCGAAGTCCTCTATCGTCGTACGCAAGCCGAGATTGACGTTCGTGCCGCGCTGGGGTGACCAGTTAAGTTTGCCATCCAGCGTCAATGCGCCGATCGAGGCCAGGCGATCATCGTCATATTGCTTGCGCAGATAACCGATGGCGGCTTCGCCGCGGGTCTTCTCGCCAAGATCGACTTCCGCGCCGACCTTCGCCCCATAGGCGTTGGAGGAGCGGGCATAGCCCGAATTGTCGAGACGCCTGTCATATTGGGTCGTCCCCACATTCAGTTCGAGGAAGGGGATCAAAGCCGGTGATAATTCATAGCCGATGCGTCCGCGCAGGTTCGCGCCGTTCTGGTCGCGGTCGCTGAGGCTGATCGGCCGGCCGTCGATACCCTTGGCATCCGTATAGACCGTGCGGGAAAGATCGAGCGCTGCCAGCCCGCGCAGCTTGCCGAAATCGCGCTCTATCGATGCGCCGGCGGTGAAGCGGTGTTCGCCGCCCTGCACGGCGGCGCCGGTCAGGGCGTTGGGGTCCGTCGTGTCCTCGCGGCTGAATTCATAACCCGCCTTGAGATTGGCGGTTGTTTCCGCGCCGAGATCGAGCCGCAGATCGGCCTCAATCCGTGCCCTTGGCTCTTCGCCGTCCTTTTCGCTGCCGAAGTTTCTCTCCCAGGCGCCATCGCCCGTCACTGTCAGCGCGTGGCGGGACCAGTCGCTGGTCAACGTACCGCGTATGCCTGTCGTCAGATAGTTGCGTCTGGAAGGGCCGCCGGTATTCGTCTGTTTTTCCGTGTTGATCGTCTGGCTGATCGAAGGTCGCAGAACCAATGTGCCGAGCCGGATGCCGGGCGTTTGCCCTGGTTCGGTTGTCATTCGCGGGTTTTCACCGCCATCTACCGTCGGCTCATAGGGGTTCTCGGCATCGGCATAAGGTTGGCCAGCTTCGTCCGGTTGTTCGTAAATCGGATCGCCGGGATTGCTCGAGGGACGCCAGAGTTGCGGGACGGGTGCAGGCGCAGGCGCCGCCTGCGTCGTGCCTGTGGTCGCCCCTGGTTCCGTTGTGGGTGTGGCTGATAATGTCCCGTTGCCGGCGGGAATAGCGCCCGGCAAGGCTGTCGCCGCAGTCTGCGCGAAAGCGCTCGGGGAAAAAAACGTGCAGGCGAGCAGCAGGGTTGCTGCTTTCCGCGACGTCGGCAGACGTGTGGCGGTGCCCTTCACACTCATTCCTTTTCACCCGGCGAATTTGGCCGATGCCGGATCGAAGATTTGCCAATGTCTCCCCTCAGCCCAAATGAGGCCGGTGAAATGACATTGACGAACCAGGGACCAGACAGGCGACGCAAGTTTTAACATCGCTTTAACAATAGGTTTTTTATGGTTAACAGTTGATAAAGATCGCCAGGATTTCAGCGCGTCCGCAGGGGCGAAATATCGGCGAGACCTGTCGGCCGTCTTGGCAGCCCGATTTCACCGATTTCGATTGCTGTTGGAAAATGGTCATAAGTGCAAAATATTTCTAATATGAGAAGATTAAAACGTTTCAATTTGGCGCGGAATCGCCCTATGATTTAGAGGAGCTGATCCTCTTTTGCTCAGCAAATCGTATTGAATTTATTTTGTGTGACGCCTCGATTTATGAATCCCGTTTTGAACATCAAGCAGGTCGGTTTTTATTGTTGGGATATTACCAACGACCGTTTTTATATGGATGAGATATGCGCTGAATTCTTCGGGATTTCGCTGAGGCAGGCGATGCAGGGCATCAGCATTTTTCAGATGCTCGAAAAAGTGCATCTGGATCATCGAAATCGCGTGATCGAGACGGCACTGACCACCCTGAAGGCGGCGAGTTTTTATAATCAGGAATATGCCGTTCATCGTAGCGATGGCTCCGTCTTGTGGGTAAGGACGCTCGGGCGATATCTGGTCGATGAGGAGAACATCCCCTTCAAACGGCTTGGAACGATGGAGGAGATTTCTCCACCGGATCTGCGTCATTGATCCCGAAGCTGCCGCACAATTTCGGGCCGCATTTGCGAAAACCTGGCGCTGACCGGCTGAAGAGTGGACTTATTCCGGCTGAAAGAGTAACAGTCGGCCATGATTACGCGCGCCGTCAAACTGGTTGAAGATAGTGCCATCGAATCCGCCGTGCGGACGATTTCGATGGAGCGGGCTGGCCTTGCCGCCCTTGAGGATGCCCTGAGGAACGGTCTTTCCGACCCCTTCTGCAAGGCGATCGAGACCATCGGCCAGTCGAATGGCCGCCTCATCATCACCGGGGTCGGTAAAAGCGGCCACATAGGCGCAAAGCTTGCGGCCACCTTTGCCTCCACCGGAACGCCTGCCTTTTTTGTGCATGCGGCAGAAGCCAATCATGGCGATCTTGGTATGATCGGCGGCGATGATGTCGTGCTGGCCATTTCCAAGGGCGGCGAAAGCGCGGAACTGCGCAGCATCATCAATTATTCGCGCCGTTTTTCCATTCCGCTGATCGCGCTCACCTGTTCGGAAACTTCATCGCTTGCGCAGGCGTCCGATATCGTGCTTCTGGTGCCCAATGAGCAGGAGGCCTGCCCGCTCGGTCTTGCGCCCACCACCTCCACATTGATGCAGCTGGCGTTGGGTGATGCCCTTGCGGTTGCGCTGCTGGAGGCGCGCAATTTTACCGCCGGCGATTTCAAGGTGTTTCATCCCGGCGGCAAGCTGGGTGCGAGCCTCACGCTGGTCAGCGATATCATGCATACCGGTGATCGCGTGCCGTTGGTCAGCAAGGGAACTGCGATGCCGGAAGCGGTGGGCGTTCTCTCGCGCAAGCATTTCGGCTGCGTCGGCATTCTGGACGAAGATGGGCGCCTGTGCGGCATCGTCACCGAAGGCGACATGGCGCGCAACCTGTCGCGCAACCTCGCCGAATTGACGGTTGACGACATCATGACCCGCACCCCGAAGACCGTCAAAAAATCCGTTCTGGCGACCAGTGCGCTGGCGACGCTGGAAAAATTCCACATCGGCGCGCTGATCGTCGTTGATGACGACAACCGGCCGGTTGGGCTGGTGCATTTCCACGATCTCTTGAGGATCGGTGTGGCCTGAGGCCATCGCTGACCCTGAAAACCTATCGGTCAATCGGCTCGATTGTTAGGGTGCGCCCGCGTGCAGACGCGATCCTGACACGGGTTCCGGCCGGCAGGTCTTCGCCATTCACCGGCCACCAGGTGTCGTCCAGCCTTATCCGGCCGCGCCCTTCGACAATCGGTTCCTGAAGGGTCGCAGTGCGGCCGACAAGGCTTGCCTCCCGCTGGTTCAGGAAGGGCTCATCGCTTGCCGCACGGTTTCGGCCGAAATATTTCCGGCCGAGCAGGGCGAAGATGACGGAGAGCGCGGCAAACAGCACCAGCTGCAATTGCCAGGCCCAGAATGCCGCATCCCATAAAAGCAGCGAAAGCGCGCCGATGACCAGCGCGGCAAGGCCGATCCAGATCAGGAAGACGCCGGGGGCGATGAGTTCGGCGGCGAGCAGCACGAAGCCGATGATCCACCAGCTCCAGGGTCCCAGCTCAGTGGCAAGCCGTTGCAACATCGTTACTTCTCCGATGAAGAGCCGAAGGGATTACCCGGAATGGAAACATTGATGCTCTGGCCGGAAGATCGGGTCGGCGGCACGGAGCGTGATGAGGTGGAGGGGGCAGGCGCGCTCGGAGCATCGCCCTTGTCGCCGAACACTTCTCTCGCAATCGTGCCGATGCCGCCGAGAGAGCCGATCAGCGCCGAGGCTTCCATCGGCATCAGCACGATTTTGGAATTCTTGGCGGTACCGATCTCGGCAAGCGCTTCGGTATATTTCTGGGCGACGAAATAATTGATGGCGTGGACGTTACCGGCGGCAATGGCTTCCGAGACCATGCGGGTGGCGTTGGCTTCGGCTTCGGCCAGACGTTCGCGTGCTTCGGCATCGCGGAACGCCGCTTCGCGCTGGCCTTCCGCCTCCAGAATGGCGGATTGTTTTGCGCCTTCCGCGCGCAGAATCTGGGCATTGCGGGCGCCTTCAGCTTCCAGCACCTGCGCGCGCTTTTCGCGCTCGGCCTTCATCTGCCGCGCCATGGAATCGACGAGGTCCTTCGGCGGTGCGATGTCCTTGATTTCGATACGGGTGACCTTGATGCCCCATGGTCCCACCGCCTCGTCCACCACGCGCAGCAGGCGATCGTTGATCGCATCGCGGTTCGACAGCAACTCGTCGAGGTCCATCGAACCCATCACCGAGCGGATGTTGGTCATGGTAAGGTTTTCGATCGCCATTTGCAGATTGGATATCTGGTAAGCGGCCTGTGCGGCATTGAGCACCTGATAGAAGGTGACGGCATCGGCCGAGACACTGGCATTGTCGCGGGTAATGACTTCCTGCGTCGGGATGTGGAGCACCTGCTCCATCACATTCATTTTCGAGCCGATGCTTTCGAAGAACGGTACGATGAGGTTCAGGCCGGGTTCGAGCGTGCGGGTGTAGCGCCCGAAGCGTTCAACCGTGTAACGATGCCCCTGCGGCACGGTCTTGATGCCGGCAAACAGCACCAGAATAACCAGAACAACCGCCGCTATGACGACGATGTCGAAACCGCCCAATGCAATCATCACTTTCCTCCTAGGATCAGAACGTCCGGGATTTATCCCAACAACCTTATGGCAAGATTACACCCAGCCTTGCAACTCCCGTCTTACAACCTTTTCGAGAACATTCATGCCCTCGACGCTGTCGTTCAGACAGGGAATATGGGTGAATTTCTCTCCACCATTATGCAGGAAAATTTCGCCGGCTTCACCGGCGATTTCTTCCAGCGTCTCAAGACAATCCGAAACGAAGCCGGGATTCATGACGGCAATGCGCTTGATACCCTCGGAGGCCAGTTTTTCCGCCGTCTTGTCGGTATAGGGCTGCAGCCATTCTTCCGGCCCGAAGCGTGACTGGAAGGTGATCATGAAATCCTTCTCGGTCCGCCCTAGAGCTTCCCGCAGCAGGCGGGCGGTTTTCTGGCAATGACAATAATAGGGATCGCCCTTTTTGAAATAGGATTGCGGAATACCGTGGAATGAGGTGATCAGCATCTCCGGCTCCCAGTCCAGCGTCGCCAGATGGTTTTTGACGGAAGCGGCGAGCGCCTCGATATAGGCCGGATCGTCGTGGTAGGGTGGCACGGTGCGGATGGCCGGCTGCCAGCGCAGCTTCATCAGATGCTCGAAAGCCTTGTCGTTCACGGTTGCCGTGGTCGATGCGGCATATTGCGGATAAAGCGGGAAGAGAAGGATTTTTTCACAGCCCTGTTCCTTCAGCGCGTCGATTTTCGAGGCGATGGAGGGCTGCCCGTAACGCATGCCCCAGTCAACCACGACATTGGGCAGGTCCTTCAATGCTTCTGCCAGCAACTCGCCCTGGCTGCGTGTATAGGTGCGCAGGTAGCTTTCGTTGCGCTCGTGGTTCCAGATTTCCTCATAGGCCTTGCCGACCTTCTGCGGACGCTTGTTGAGGACGATGCCGTAAAGGATCGGATACCAGTAGAGACGCGACCATTCGATCACGCGCTTGTCGCTCAGAAACTCCGCGAGATAACGGCGCATCGGCCAATAGTCCGTACCGTCAGGCGTGCCGAGGTTGACGAGCAGGACACCCACCTTGCCAAAAGCTGTGCGGGGATGGTTTGCGGGGAGTGCGGATAGTTCTGTCGCCATGAATGATACCCTGAAACTCGGACTGGTTGTGTGAGGAGCGGTTCCGCCTGGGAAGGGCGAAACGCTCCATCGTGTGTTTTATGCATGCCGGACGCGCACCGTGACGGGTTTTGCCGGAAATGCCCAAGCTATACGCTCGGGCCGTCTATTTGTTCACGTGTTCTAGACGAAATTTTTCAGGATTAAACCACCAGCGGAGGCTATTTCGGGGGCAGGGGGAGCCGCGGGCTATCCTTTGTCGGCATGCGACGCGTAGTGATTTGTTTCTTAAGGGAAAATAAGAAGCCGGCCCCGATGTTCGGGGCCGGCGTCATATCTGCGGCAAATTGCCCTGTCCGTTCACGTCCGGCTTATTGCGCCGGCAGCTCCAGCTCTTCGCCGATTTCGATGTGGTTCGGCTGCTTCAGCGTGTTTGCCTTGGCAATTCTGGTCCAGAGCGCGCCGTCGCCATATTTCTCCGCTGCGATCTTCCAGAGGGAATCGCCCTTCGCGACGACATATTTGCTGACTGCTGCAGCGGCTGCGGCCGGTGTTGGGGATGCCGGCGCGGTTGCAGCGGGTGCAGGTGCCGCGGCGGTGGCGGGGGCCGGTGCGGCGGCTGGCGCGGCTGCAGCAGGTGCCGCCGGCTTTGCCGGAGCCACATAACCGGCAGGCGTCACTTCGCTGATGCGGCCGTCCGTATAGGGCTTATAGGGGCTGTTGGCGGTGATGTAGGCCGCGACCGCCTCTTCGAGGTTGGGGCCGAAGTCATAGGCGTTGATCGCCTTCGTCGCAAAGACCTTGAAGCCGTCGCCGCCGGTGCGCACGTAATTATTGGCCGCGACGATATAGGTCTTGGCGGGATCGAGCGGCACGAAGGCATCGCCTTCCTTGACCTCGACCGAAACGACGCGGCTGCCGGCCGGCTTGGAACGGTCGAAGGAATATTTCATGCCGGAAACCTGCATGAAGCGGCCCGCGCCATCGTCGATCTGGCTGACGCCGTTTTCGAGGGCAGCGCGAATATCCTCGCCCTTGAGCTGGAAGGTTGCAACGGTGTTCTGGAACGGCAGAACCGTCAGCACTTCACCCATCGAGACATCACCGCCATCGATGGAGGAGCGCAGGCCGCCGCTGTTTGCAAAAGCGATGGTGACGCCCTGATCCTTGACGCGCGCCAGCGTCGCATCGGCCACCAGATTGCCCATGGAGCATTCCTTCACGCGGCAAACCTTGCGGTCGCCCTCGATCGGGCCTTCCGAAGTGCCGACGACCTTTGCTTTCAGGGCTTCGATCGGCGCCTTCAGCTCATCGATGCGCTTCAGCGTGGCTTCATCGGGTTTGAAGGCGGAATCGATGAGGATCGGGTCGCCCTTGCTTTCCTTGACCACGCCATTGTCGTCGAAGACCACTTTGAGGTCGCCGAGATATTTGCTGTACTGCCCGGCCTGAACCACCGGAACCTTGTAGCCGCCGGGATTGTCGACGACGGTCGGATAGGGGCCTTCGGCCTTCTGGTCGGTGTTGGACAGCAGCGTATGGGTATGGCCGCCGACCACGACGTCGACATCAGGGATTTTGGCGATGAATTCGAGGTCACGCGGATAACCGACATGGGTGAGCGCGATGATCTTGTTGACGCCGTCCTGCTTCAGCTTCTGCACCTGTTCGCTGATCTTGGCGACATCTTCGGCGATGGTGATATTGGGACCGGGCGTTGCCAGTTCCGCCGTGTCGTTGGCAACCGCACCGACGATGCCGATTTTCTGTCCGCCGACCTCAAGCACGATGGACGGCTTGACGCGGTCGCCGATTTTCGAGGCGGCGGTGGCCACCACATTGGCGGTCACGACGGGGAACTGCACCTTGTCGAGGAAGCCAGCAAGCCCGTCCTCGCTATCGTCGAACTCATGGTTGCCGACGGTCATGGCGTCGAACTTCATGGCGTTCAGCACTTCCGCTTCCACCGTGCCCTTGTAGGTGGTGTAGAACAGCGAACCCTGGAAATTGTCGCCGGCATTGAGCAGGAGAACGTTCTTTCCCTCAGCCTTCAGGGCATCACGCGTCTGGTTGATGGCGGTCAGCAGGCGGGCTGCGCCGCCGAAGCATTCGTTCTTGCCCTCTTCCTCCGCCGAGCAGGTCGAGTCGAATTTGTTGATCGATTCGATACGGGAGTGAAAATCATTGATGTGAAGAATGTTGAGTTCGTAGTCGGCCAGGGCCGCCCCAGCCGAAAGCGTCATCGCCGAAACGCTCAGCATGCCCAGTCTCAGAATTTTCTTCATGGTCCCTCTCTCCTCTTCAAAGCGGAAGCCCGGACCGGTCGATCATCCTCCGGCCGTGCTCATTCCTAATCCGAAAACATGTCAGTCTTTCAAAGCGGGATGTTTCCATTTAGCGACAGCCGCCGCAAGCGAAATTATGACAGGTTCGCAATAAAGGAAAACGCACGCCTGAGGCGTGCGTTTCAGAATATCATCTTATTGAAAAGGCGAGGTTATCAGCCCTGACGCGTCAGCGAGAACTGGCTGTTCGTGTCCGTCGTGCAATTCAATTGTGACGGGGAGACGAGAGCGCAGTTGACGCGCGACTGCGTGTTGCGCACCAACGAAGTCATGTTGATCTCGTAAAGCGTCGGCGAAATCGTGACATAGGTGCCGGAGGCCAGCAGCGTGTTGGTGTCGGTCGAACGGGTGGAGAAGGCGCCGTTCTGGAATGTCGATACGATGCCGTTCCTGTCGATCCAGCGGCCGTCGACGGCCGGCCCGCGTGCCAGCGAAGGCGCCATCGAGGTCTGCTGCGAGGGACCCGGCGCGACGCATGAAGACACCGCGATGGCGGCACCAAGCAATGCAGCGCTTGTCTTGAAGTTCATGAGCCTGTTCTCCTGCGATTCGATGAAACCTTCCGTGCTTCGACCATGCCGTGAAGCGTTGCTTATTTCAAGGCAACGTTGTTCGCTCTCCCCGGTTCCTGTCGTCGCGTAAGGAAAGCCCGGCGTGACAAATATGTGACGCCGATCCCTCAGCGCACCAGTATGTTGCGGAACTGCCAGGGATCGGACGTATCGATATTGTCGGGGAACAGGCCCGGGCGACCGTCGATCGGCGTCCAGTCGGTATAATGGCCCTCGACCGGGCCGAGATAGGGGCGCTGTACCTCGAGGCAACGGCGATAATCCATCTCGTCGGCCTCGACGATGCCGGCTTGAGGGTTTTCGATGGCCCAGACCATGCCGGCCAGAACCGCCGAACTGACCTGCAGTCCGGTCGCATTCTGGCTGGGGGCAAGCGAGCGCGCCTCCTTGAGGCTCAGCCGCGAACCATACCAATAGGCGTTCCTGTCATGGCCATAAAGAAGAACGCCCAGTTCGTCGGCACCGTCGACAAGTTCGTCTTCGCCGAGCACATGCTGGATCGGCTGAGGGTTGCCGCCATTGCCGAACAGTTCATGCAGGGACAGGATGGCGTCGTTGCAGGGGTGATAGGCATAATGGCAGGTCGGCCGATAGGTCACGTCGCCATCATCGTTGCGGACGGTGAAATAGTCCGAAATCGAGATCGCCTCATTGTGGGTAACGAGGAAGCCATATTGCGCTCCGAGCCCCGGGCACCATGTGCGCACCCGCGTATTGGCGCCGGGCTGATCGAGATAGATCGCCGCCTTGCTTCCCTTCTTCTGCTTTTTCGCGTTTTTCGGCATCCAGTTTTCATGCGTTCCCCAGCCGAGTTCGGCCGGCTGAAAACCTTCGGCGATGAAACCTTCCACGGACCAGGTGTTCCAGAAAGCGCCGAAGGGCTTCGGCTCCTTCGCCCGCTGGGTGTCACGCTCGGCCACATGAACGCCCTTGACGCCAAGCTGCTTCATCAGCCTTGCCCAGCCTTCCCGGTCCTGCGGCTGCGGCTCCTCGATGTCGAGGCCGGTGTCCTTGGCAAGATTGACGAGTGCCTGCTTCACAAACCACGACACCATGCCGGGATTGGCACCGCAGGTGGAAACCGCGGTCGTGCCGCCGGGTTTGCGTGCCCTTTCCTTCAGCATGGTCTCGCGCAGCGAATAATTGGTTCTGGCGCCATTGTCGGCATCGGCGTCGAAATAAAAACCGGGCCATGGTTCCACGACGGTGTCGATGTAGAGCATGCCATGCTTGCGACAGATCCGCATCAGATCAACGGAGGCGGCATCGACAGAAAGATTGACGCAGAAGCCCTGACCTTGCACGCCCTTGAGAAGCGGCTTGAGAACTTCCTTATAGTTCGCCTTGGTCAGATGCGTCTGGACGTGACGGATATTTCTCTCCGCCAGAAATGCAGCGATGTCCTCGCGCGGATCGATGACGACGAGGCGGGTTCTGTCGAAATTGAAATGACGTTCGATCAACGGAAGAGTGCCGCGCCCGATGGAGCCGAAGCCGATCATGATGATGGGGCCGTCAATATCACCGTAAATCGGGTAGTTTGCGTCCGTCATTCGTCAATTTTCCTTTTTCAGCCAATAAGTAAGCTAGATCATAAAAGCGTGCCACAATAAAGGGCAGGTGGATGACGGAGATATGACGATGGCGGGGGAGAGATGGGCGCCGGCGTTCTTTCCACCGCATTCTGCCTCTTCGCATTTGAGGGAGTGCGTTTATAATCGAGGTATTCTTCTCGTTCATAGGCCCAAAGGTTTGGGGGACTTTGGTCGGATGACGACGGGAAATTTTCGCCAGCGCAGGGAGCCGCCTGTTGAATGATCTTATCGAGCGTGTCGCAGCGCTTCAGGATGCCACTCCCGTTCTTATTGCCCTTTATGATTCCGGGGACCGGTTGCGCCATGCCAACCCGTCGTTTCGGGAAAGCTTTCAGCTTGCCGCCGATGATTTCCCGACCTGGGCGGATATCATGCGGCTGAACCACCGGCTGCGCACCGGTGTCGTCATCCGCAACAATGATTTCGAGGGATGGCTGCTCTCGGCGCAATCCCGGCGTGGCAAGCTGCCCTATCGTGCCTTTGAGATGGACCTCTATGACGGCCGCTGGTTCTGGATGACCGAGACGGTGCAGCAGGATGGCTGGATGCTCTGCGTTGCAAGCGACGTTACCGAATTGCGCCAGGGTTACAGAACCCTGCGGCAGGACCGGGATCTGGCGGTGCGCGCATCGCAGACGGATGAATTGACGGGCACGGCGAACCGTCGCTTCGTTTTCGCCAAGCTCGCCCTGCAGGTGGAACGGGTTTCCAAGGGGCTTGAAGCGCCCTTTTGCCTGTGCACGCTCGACATCGATTTTTTCAAGCAGATCAACGATCGTTTCGGTCACAGGAGCGGCGATGCGGTGCTGCGCGATTTTGTCGGCATTGCCCATTCCGTCATCCGGCGGGTGGATTGTTTCGGCAGGATCGGCGGGGAGGAATTCATGCTTGTCCTGCCGCGCAGCACAGTGGCCGAAGGCCGGGAGATCGTCGAGCGGCTGCTGCAGAAGGTGCGCCTTTCCAGGCCTCTCTCGGAATTCCCGGATTTCTCCTATAGCTGCTCGGCAGGCCTGACGGCATATCGGGTAGGGGAAAGCGCGGACGATGTGTTCATGCGTGCCGATCAGGCCCTTTATGCGGCCAAGGAGAAAGGCCGCGACCGGCTTCTGTCGGTAACGGCCTAAACAAGCTCCGCTGCAATCAAACCATGCAGCGAATTGCCGACGAAAAGCTTTCGGCCGGCGATATCCTCCGGCTTCAGCGCCTGTCCGCGCGCTTTGCGTTCGCGGATCAGATCGGCGCGTAGCACGCCCGGCAGAATGCCGCTGTCGAGCGGCGGCGTCAGCAATTGCCCATCCGGCATTTCGATGAAGATGCTGGTCGACGATCCCTCACACAGCTCACCGCGCTCGTTGAGCAGCAGCACCTCGTCTGCCTCTTTGGCCGAAAATTCGGCGCGGGCGGCATCATAGGGCTCGCGGCGTGAGGACTTGTGGCGATAGAAAGTATCGGCGGAATCGAGTGTGGTCTGTCTGGCAATGCGGACGCGCCAGACGGTGTTTTCCTGCAATGGCTGGAATTCGGCCGTTTCGATATCCAGCTCGCCCTTGTAGTTCATGACCAGCCTGACGCAGAGCGGGTTTTCACCACCCACCTTCTTTTCCAGCACCTGAACCGCATTGACGGGCGCGCGAAAACCAAGCGCATCAGCGGAACGCAATAGCCGGCGCATATGCTGGTCGATGCGCTGAAAGCCGGTTTGCGGCTCCCAGCGCAGGGTTTCCCTCAAGGTCAGATCGGCGGGTTTGCGTTTCATGGCCATGCTCGTCGCCTGAATGGTTTACCGGTGGCTTTGCCGGCAATATCAACCGGCAAACCTGTCCGAAACAGGATAGCTCTGCCGGCGGAAGAGATTAAGCCTGTTTCTTGTCCAGCGCTTCCAGCTCGTCGATCAGCCCTTCGATCATCGAAAGCCCCTTGTCCCAGAAGGAAGGATCGGTCGCATCGAGGCCGAAGGGTTTCAGAAGCTCCGAATGATGCTTGGTGCCGCCGGCTTTCAGAAGTTCGAAATATTTCTCCTGAAAGCCCGTCTCGGCCTTCTGGTAGACGGCATAGAGCGAGTTCACCAGGCAATCGCCGAAGGCATAGGCGTAAACATAGAAGGGCGAGTGGATGAAATGGGGGATGTATGTCCACCAAGTCTCGTAGCCTTCGGAAATCCGGATAGCCGGGCCGAGGCTTTCGGCCTGAACGGAGAGCCACAAGTCGCCGATCTGTTCCGAAGTCAACTCGCCCTCTTTGCGCGCAGTGTGCAGTTTGCGCTCAAATTCGTAAAAGGCGATCTGGCGCACGACCGTGTTGATCATGTCTTCGACCTTGCGGGCGAGCATGGCCTTGCGTTCCCTGATGTCCTTGGTGTCGTCGAGCAGCTTGCGGAAGGTCAGCATTTCGCCAAAGACGGAAGCGGTTTCGGCAAGCGTCAACGGCGTGGCGCACATCAGTGCGCCCTGCTGGCCTGCCAGCACCTGGTGCACGCCATGGCCAAGCTCATGGGCGAGCGTCATCACGTCGCGTGGTTTGCCGAGATAGTTGACCAGCACATAAGGATGAGCCGAGGGCACGGTTGGGTGGGCGAATGCGCCGGGCGCCTTGCCTGGGCGGGCGGGGGCGTCGATCCATTCTTCATCGAAGAATCTGCGGGCAATATCGGCCATCTCAGGGGCGAAATTGCCATAGGCGGAAAGTACCGTGTCCTTTGCCTCATCCCAGGGAATGATCGTGTTCGATGTATCGGGAAGCGGCGCGTTGCGGTCCCAATAATTCATCTGCTCCATGCCGAGCCATTTCGCCTTCATGGCATAATAACGATGCGAAAGGCGCGGATAGGCCTTCTTGACGGCTGCCGCCAGGGCATCGACTACCTCCCGCTCGACGCGGTTGGCGAGATGACGGCTGTCGGCGATATCCTCGAACTTGCGCCAGCGGTCGGAAATATCCTTGTCCTTGGCAAGCGTGTTGGTGATGAGGGTGAAGACCCGCAGATTGTCCTTGAAGGTGGCGCTCAGCGCTTCGGCCGCCTTCCTGCGGGTTTCCGGCTCCGGCTCCTGCAGCATGTTGAGCGTCACTTCCAGCGGAAGGCTTGCGCCATCAATGTCGAAATGCAGATCGGCCATGGTTTCGTCGAACAGGCGGTTGAAGGCTGCCGCGCTGGTCATCGATTTTTCGAGGAAAAGCTGTTCCAGCTGGTCATCGAGCTGGTGCGGCTTGTCCTTGCGCAGATCCACCAGCCAGGGGCGGTAGTGACCGGCCGCGGCATCATTCGCCATGCACGCATCCATCACGGCATCGTCAATGCGGTTGAGTTCCAGCGTGAAGAACAGGAGATGGGCGGAAATATCCGTCAGTTTCGCCTGGGCATCGCCGTAAAGCTTGCCGTTTGCCGGGTTCGATGTATCGGAAAAATAGGTGAGCCCGGCAAAGGAGCCGATGCGGCCGATAAGATCGTCCAGCGCTTCATAGTCCTTCAGCGCGGCGCCGATGCCCTTTTCGCCCGTTGCCTTCGCCGCAGCTTCCAGCTTGCCCTTCCATTTCTCCTCGAAAGCCGTCGCCATCGACGCCGCCTTTTCGAGATCGCCCTTATATTCCGGCGAATCCCCCGACGGATAAAGGTCCGAGAGCTTCCAGCCGGGCAGATCGCCAAGCGCCGGACCGGCGGTTTCGGCAAGGGAGAATACGGGTTGCGGGGTGGCGAGGTTGAGGGTCATCGAACGTGTCCTTCTGATTATGCGTGCGAAGCATATGGGGACCTTGTTTCCCGCGGCAATGGATAAAATGCAAGCAATTCTCAAAACTGGATGTTCAAGTCTCCCATGCCAGAGTGCGGAATAAGGGACCGCATGAAGCAGGTCCATAAACCGGAAACCGGAGCTAAAAATGACCGCGCATGTTCTCGTGATAGACGATGATCCCGTCCAGCGCCGCCTGCTCAAAAATGCGGTGGAACGTTATGGGCATATGGCCTTGCTTGCCGAAAACGGCAAGGCGGGGCTGGAATTGCTCAAGCAATATAGTGGTGAGATCAACGTCATCGTCCTCGATCTGATGATGCCGGAAATGGATGGGCTTACCTTTCTGAAGGCCGTCGGCGAACTCGGCACCGATGTTCCCGTCATCGTGCAGACAGGACAGGGCGGCATCGAGACCGTTGTGCAGGCCATGCGCGCCGGCGCCTTCGATTTTGTCGTCAAGCCGGTCTCGCCGGAAAGGATCGGCGCCGCCATCTCCAATGCGCTCAAGCTGGACAGGAGAGAGGCAAAGGCCCGCACGGGCAGGCGCGGACGGAGCAATGCAGTGAATTTTACCGATATCGTTTCCGCAAGCCCCGCAATGCTGAGGGTCATTGAGCTCGCGCAGCGCGCCGCCCAGTCCAGCATTCCTGTGGTGCTGGAAGGCGAATCCGGCGTGGGCAAGGAAATGGTCGCCCGCGCCATCCAGTCGGCCGGCGACCGGGCGAACAAGCCGTTCATCACCGTCAATTGCGGTGCAATCCCGCACAATCTCGTGGAAAGCATCCTCTTCGGCCACGAGAAGGGCGCCTTCACGGGTGCTACGGAAAAACATGTCGGCAAGTTCATGGAGGCGGATGGCGGTACGCTGTTCCTCGATGAAATCGGCGATCTGCCCCTCGACGTGCAGGTGAAGCTTCTGCGCGCCGTTCAGCAGGGCGAAATCGAAACCGTCGGCTCCGCGCGGGTGCAGAAGGTCAATGTGCGGCTGATTTCCGCCACCAACAAGAACCTTATCGAAGAGGTGAAGGAAGGCCGCTTCCGCGAGGATCTTTATTATCGCCTCAACGTCTTTCCGATCACCATCCCCGCTTTGCGCCGCCGCAAGGAAGACATTCCGCATCTGGCGCGGGTTTTCGCCGAACGCTTTTCGGCGGAACAGAAACTGCCCAATTCCGTCGGTCTTAATGCTAGCGCGCTGGCGCTGCTGACGGCCTATGACTGGCCGGGCAATATCCGCCAGCTCGAAAACGCCGTTTTCCGCGCCGTGGTGCTGTCGCAGGGCGAAGAATTGTCGGATTCCGATTTTCCGCAGATCGCGCTGCAATTGCCGGAGTTTTCGAACGGCGATGATGGGGACGATGTCATCCACTCGCCATCCGGGTCGTCGTTGAAGCTTGCGGCCTATTCGCCACCCCCGCCGCCGGCTGCCGAAAGCCATGCCGTCATCGACGAACAGTCGGATATTTCCACCACCATCTATCGGGGCGGAAACCTGATCTCCAGCATGGACGATTCGGGCAATATCCGGAAACTGGCCGAGATCGAAGAGGAACTCATCCGTTTCGCCCTTCGTTTTTATCGGGGCCAGATGAGCCAGGTCGCAAGAAAGCTCGGCATCGGCCGCTCGACGCTTTATCGCAAGCTCAAGGATTATGGCATCGATCCGGATGATCCGCTTCGAGATGCCGCCTGAGGCCCAAACCGCTTATTCCAAGGCAGATCGTGAAATTCGTTAACTTCTGAGCAAGGATATCCGCTTACCGTCTATAAACCTCTTGTTAGTGGCTGATTCACTATGTAGAGGAAGGTTGTATGTGTGTGGCAATTTTGCCATCGTGTCACCGTATTTGACGTTCATTTGAGGCAATGTGACAGAAATTGTCTTCCAGGCGGGGATCGAATTGCCATATCTGCATCGGAATAACGCGCTTTCGACTAGGATCGCGCGCGGCTTGATCAAGGATATATGCACGAAGCTGTCGGCGCGCGCTGTCACCTTTGCCTGCCTGATGCTCGCCGCAATGCCTTTCGTAGGTGTTTCGGCGACGGAAGCCGCCGCCGAGACGCGTAGCCTCAAACTGTATTATATCCATACACGCGAGAAGGCGGTCATCACCTTCAAGCGCAATGGCAGATATGATCAGAAAGGCCTGCAGGAACTGAACCGCTTCCTGCGTGACTGGCGCCGCAACCAGCCGACGCGGATGGACCCGCGACTTTTCGATCTTGTCTGGGAAGTCTATCGCCGCAGCGGCGCGACCGATTACATCAATGTCGTTTCGGCCTTCCGTTCACCCGAGACCAATGGACTGCTGCGCACGCGCACCAAGGGCGTTGCGGAAAAAAGCCAGCATATGCTTGGCAAGGCCATGGACTTTTACATTCCCGGCGTGAAGCTTGCCCGCCTGCGTGAAATCGGCATGCAGATGCAGATCGGTGGCGTCGGCTTCTATCCGACATCGGGCTCTCCCTTCGTGCACATGGATGTTGGCGGCGTTCGCGCCTGGCCGCGCATGAGCCGTCAGGAGCTCGTCCGCATCTTCCCGAACGGCAATACGCTGCATCTTCCTTCCGACGGCAAGCCGCTTCCAGGTTATGAGCAGGCGCTCGCCGATTACAAGAAGCGCGTCAGCTCGTCCTCCATTCAGGTTGCTTCCAGTGCCGGAGCCGGCCCCGCTTCTTCCGGTGAGGGCAAGCGCAAGACCCTGTTGCAGGCTCTCTTTGGTGGTGGTGACGAGGATGAAGATCCCGATAGCATCGCAGCGCCGGAGCCCGCAGAACGCCCGGCTGTCGCTCGCCCGGCGGCACCGCAGCAGGCGGCTCCCGAGCCTGAACCCACTATCGCCGTTGCTTCGGCACAGGCACTTCCCGGCGTGAACGATGCGCCGCTGCCGACGGCTCGTCCCGCATTTGGCAACCAGCCGCCAGCCAATACCGGCCTTGCGACTGCCCTTTATTCTCCGGCCCGCAATGCCGCGCAGGATGCCCTGCAGGCGGCGACGACGCCGACGCCGACCTCAGCTCCGGCCGAGCGCCAGCAATTTGCTGATCTCGCGGAAGTCTCGGTGCCTGTGCCCACACTTCTCGGCCCGCGTGGCATGAAGGGTGATGCGGAAGGGTCGATCCTGACGGCTTCTGCTGATGGTGCGACGCCAGCCGCGACCGGCGAACTCGCCTCCGTTCCGGTTCCGGCCAATCGTCCGGCCGTGGCGGAAGCCCTGCTGGCGGCGGCCAATGCGGATCCGGAAGGCGAAGACGATCTTGCCGAGGCACAACAGGATACGCTTTCGCCGACCGTGGTTGCGGCTCTTGAACAGAGCGGTCAAGCTGCCCGGTCGCAGGTCCAGTCCGCCGCCATGCCGACGGCCGCGCAATTCCCGGCTGCCGTCAACCACAAGGTTACCGTCGCGCCTGCCGAAACCGCCAAGGCTGAGCCGCAGCAGGGCTTTGGCGATGCCTTCGATCTGAAACCCGCCATCAATGGCGGTCTCAGCGCCGGCATGCCGACCAAGGGTTCGCGCCCGAGCAAGCAGGATGCGGCCGTTTCCGAGCAGGCGATGGTGGGCGGTGGTCGCTTGACGCAGGATCTTATTTCGGATTGGGCGCTCAACCAGAACAAGGGTACGACCGGACGCTCGGTAAAGGCGCCACGTGTTGTCGCCAACCGTATGCTCAGCAATGCCATGTCGGCTTCCGCCACCTCGGCGAGCTTCAAGCCGGGTGCCGTGGCCATCGAATCCAGCCGCTTCAGCACGCCGGTGAAGATGCACTGAGCCAGTTTTATAAGATGGCCGAAAGGCCAATAAAAAACCCGCCGGCGGCGGCGGGTTTTTTTATGCTGCATAGTACGCGGCGTTAAACGCCGCTCTGGCCATCCGAGCCGATATAGGCGATGCGTACCATATTGGTTGCGCCTGGGGTGCCGAGCGGCACGCCGGCGGAGATGATGATGCGATCACCCGGCTTGCCGAAACCTTCGGAAACAACGATGCGACAAGCGCGGTTCACCATGTCGTCCAGATCGCTGGCATCGCCGGTGACGACGCAGTGCAGGCCCCAGACGACCGACAGGCGGCGTGCGGTCTGGATGATCGGCGACAGGGCAATGATCGGCACCTGCGGACGTTCGCGCGCGGCGCGCAGGCCGGTCGTGCCCGAGGACGTATAGGTGACGATCGCCGCAAGCTTAAGCGTTTCGGCGATCTGGCGGGCAGCGAGCGAAATGGCGTCGGCACCTGTCGGCTCCGGCTGGGCGCGCTGCGCATAGATGATGTTGGAATAATAGGGGTCCTGTTCCACCGTGCTGGCGATGGAGGCCATGGTGGAAACCGCTTCGACCGGGTAGTCGCCGGAGGCGGATTCAGCCGAGAGCATAATGGCATCGGCGCCTTCGAAGACGGCGGTGGCGACGTCGGACACTTCGGCGCGGGTCGGCACGGGGGCGGTGATCATCGATTCCAGCATCTGCGTGGCGACAACGACCGGCTTGCCGGCGCGGCGGCAGGCGCGGGTCAGCTGCTTCTGGATGCCTGGAACGGCTTCCAGCGGCATTTCCACACCCAGGTCACCACGGGCGACCATCAATGCGTCGGAAAGCTCGATGATTTCTTCGATACGCTCGACAGCCTGCGGCTTTTCGATCTTGGACATCAGGCCGACGCGGCCGCGCGCGATCTTACGAACTTCCGCCAGGTCTTCCGGGCGCTGAACGAAGGAAAGGGCAACCCAGTCCACTTCGTTGGTCTCCAGAACGGCATCGAGGTCGACGCGGTCCTTGTCCGTGAGAACACCGACGCCGAGCAGGGTGTCGGGCAGGCTGATGCCCTTGCGGTCGGAAATGCGGGTGCCGGAAACGACCGTGGTGACGATGCTTTTGCCATCGCTCTTTTCAGCGCGCAGGTGCAGCTTGCCGTCATCGATCAGCAGGCGGTGGCCGGGCTTCACCGCCTCGAGGATTTCAGGATGCGGCAGGAAAACGCGGGTGTTGTCGCCGGGGGTGTCCTTGTTATCAAGGGTGAAGGTCTGGCCCGGAACCAGATCGACCTTCGTCTCGGCGAATTTTCCGACGCGCAGCTTGGGACCCTGCAGGTCGGCCAGAATGCCGATGGGACGGCCGGTACGGCTCTCAACGGAGCGGATGCGCTGAATGAGCGTCCGCATCACGTCGTGGCTCGCATGGCTCATGTTGATCCGGAAAAGATCGGCGCCAGCAAGATGCAGCTTTTCGATCATGGCCTCTTCGGAAGAGGCCGGGCCGAGAGTTGCAAGAATTTTGACTTTGCGGTTACGCTTCATCAGTTTTGATTTCCCTGTGTGCCTGGCGTATCGGAAAGCTGGACCATCCAGCTGCCCTGTCTGCCCGTGTCATATTCCTTGAAACCCATTCTCTGGAAGCTGCGGGCATAACAATCATCTACGCCGGCGATCTTGAACTCGTTCTCCGCCACGCACATGTTGACGTCACCAGTCCAGCGGCCGCCATGGGCGGCATCTTCGGCATAGAGATAATAATAACGTGACTGCAGCTCACCCTCGATCAGCGTTGCGCAGGTCGAAGAGGGAACCTGCCACCAGCCTTCGCTAACCCAGCCTTCCTGAGCGCGGTAGCCGATTGCGACCCCCACGAGATTCTGCGTGCTATTACACACGCGAAAATCCGCATGGGCGGGTGCCGCCATCATGAACGGGGTCAGAAACAATGCCGCTGCGGAAAAAAGACGGGCGATATGCCGAAAGTGGCGAGGAAGAGCGAGAGATGACTGAGTCACGGCTTCCATCCGGATTCCATGGTTATAATGAACACACTTCTTGGCGTGGCCGCCAAAGAAAGTCAACGCGAGTTTAATCGATTATATTGTTCGTGGGATCATGAGTGCGATAAGGTAGATGGCTGTTCTTTCGCCGCAACTTGCGCCCGGCCTCAAGCCATGCCATCAAGCTTCTCTCCTCAATCCTGCCCCAGAAAATCATCGATGAACGACTTCATACCCTATGAAACCATAGAAGGCGATTATGACAAAGGCATGGTTCTTCTGGCGGACCATGCCATGAACCTCCTGCCGGCACACTACGGCAATCTTGGCCTTCCGCAAACCGCTTTTCATCGCCACATCGCATTTGATATCGGCATAGAAGGGCTGACGCGCTCGCTTGCCGCACGCCTTGGCGTGCCGGCCGTGCTCGGGCGGTTCTCACGGCTGCTGATCGATCCGAATCGCGGCGAGGACGACCCCACCCTCATCATGAAGATTTCGGACGGGGCGATCG
Source organism: Agrobacterium tumefaciens (assembly GCA_017744915.1). Classification (GTDB taxonomy): domain Bacteria; phylum Pseudomonadota; class Alphaproteobacteria; order Rhizobiales; family Rhizobiaceae; genus Agrobacterium; species Agrobacterium tumefaciens_I. The sequence continues at coordinate 586,518 of JAGIAH010000001.1, read as the reverse complement.
TCCCTGGCAACCATCCGATTTCGGATGAGGAATGGCAAAGGCGCATCGAGATTTTTCACCGGCCCTATCACAATGCCGTGGACCGAGTGCTGACCGGTGTGGCGCAAGCGTCCGAAGAAGCGCCGCTCGTCCTGTCGCTGCATTCCTACACGCCGTTCTGGAAAGAAACGCCGCGGCCATGGCATGCGGCCGTTCTGTGGGATACGGATCACCGTGCGGTCGATCCGCTTCTGGCACATCTGCGCGCCACCGGCGACATCCTCGTTGGCGACAACGAACCCTATGACGGGGCGCTCAAGGGCGATACCATGTATCGCCATTGCATGATGAAAGGCATACCGCATGCGCTGCTGGAGGTTCGGCAGGATCTGATCGCGGATGAGAAGGGGATCGCCGAATGGTCGGACCGGCTCGCTCCCATTTTCGCCGCAATGAATGACGATCCCGTTTTACATGAATATCAGCTGTTCGCCTCTCGCACCGGCCCCTATTGAGCCTGGAGTTTTGCCATGACGAATGAGAACGACAACAGGCAGATCGAGTTCGAGGCGGCCGCCTTCCGCCGCCTCCTCAAGCACCTTCGTGAGCGCCACGATGTGCAGAATATCGACCTGATGAATCTCGCGGGCTTCTGCCGCAATTGTCTTTCCAACTGGTATCGGGAAGCCGCCGAGGAAGCCGGCGTTGCGATCAGCAAGGATCAATCCCGGGAAATCGTCTACGGCATGCCCTATGAGGATTGGAAAGAGAAATATCAGGCGGAGGCGAGCGATGCCCAGAAAGCCGCCTTTGAGCAGAACCGACCCAGGGAATAGCCCCTTATCGATGGAAACGACTTGACTGGACGCCTTTCAGTGGGCAGTTCACAGGGCTGAGTTTTGCCGCCGGCTGGCGGCGACCGGCGAAGGCTTCGCCCGGATATAATGAACAGGGCTCAGATGCGGGCCGCCAATAAAGGATGATATGATGGACGAAACCAGCACCACAGAAACCGTCGCCGCCGCAGAACTGCGTCAGTTCATCGAGCGCGTCGAGCGCCTCGAAGAAGAAAAGGCCGCCATCCAGGGTGATATCAAGGATGTCATGGGTGAGGCGAAGGGCCGTGGTTACGACACGAAGGCGATCCGCACCATCATCCGCCTGCGCAAGAAGGATGCCAATGAGCGTATCGAGGAAGAAACGATTCTCCAGACCTATATGGCCGCGCTCGGCATGGAATGATCGGCTGAAAATGCCTCAATGAAAAATCGCCGCTTTTGCGGCGATTTTTATTTGTGCTTTTGTCAAATTCAGCCGCGCGTGCCCGCCAGCTTTTCCGAGAGGTCGGCGGCTTCCTTGCGGGCGTCCTTGTCTGCGGGGTAAACCGCCAGATAGCGTTCCCAGGCCTTCAGTGCCAGCTCGTCGCGGCCGGAGGCTTCGAGGATGTTGGCGAGGCTCGCCAGCGCCGGAAAATAGCGCGGCTCCTTTTCCAGAGTCAGGTTGATGTCCGCCATTGCCTTGCGGGTGTCGCCATCGGCGAAATGGACCATGGCGCGGCGATAGGGTGCCTGCACATAGGTCGGGTCGAGCAGGATGACCTGGTCGAGAAAATCATAAGCGGCTGCGTTCCGCTTTTCGTCCGCGGCTTCGCCGGCCCATTGCATCAGGAGATTGACGGTCGCGCTGCCGGAATCATTCCATTCGGAGGCGATCTGGTTGGCGATGCTGCGCGCCTTGACGGCATTCCGCTCTTTTTTCAACGATGCGAAAAGCGTGTCGATGGTTTTGGCGGGGGAAGGCGCGGCTTCTACCGCTGCAGCAGGCTGTCCGTCCGCCGCATGACCAATGGCGACCGCTCCCGAAATCGGGAGGCCGGAAAGCAGGAAACCCTGAGCGAGGATGATAGCCGTGCAAAAACGATTTGGGCGCATGGGTTAAAGCTTAACCCGGCTGCGCCCAATATCAAATGCAAACTTCTGCACTGTCAACAAAGTGATCCGCGAGATTGATCGCGAACCGCAGTCGCGATCAATCAGCCCTGACGAGCCTTGAAGCGCGGGTTCTGCTTGTTGATGATGTAGACGCGGCCCTTGCGGCGAACCAGGCGGTTATCGCGATGACGGGCCTTAAGCGCTTTAAGCGAATTCTTGATCTTCATTTTACTGGTCCGCAGTTTTGCACGGTTTCTGCCGTGCTTATTCAAACAATCAAAAGCGCGCAACGGGGCGCGCTCTTTTCGGTTGGCAGGCAGATACCCGTTTGAGCCATGCCTGTCAACACTTGGCCGCGTCTTTGCCTTAAAAGACTAGGCTTTTCCTGTGTGCAGAAGCTCGGTCACATGGCCCATCTTGCGGCCCGGCCGTGCTTCCGTCTTGCCATAGAGATGCACGAGACAGTCTTTTTTCGAAAGCCATGCCGGCACATCGTTGATGTCGTCACCGATCAGGTTGATCATGACGCAATCGGAATGGCGATCCGTGCTGCCGGGGGCAAGGCCCGAAACGGCGCGGATATGCTGTTCGAACTGCGAGATCACGCAAGCCGCTTCCGTCCAGTGGCCGGTATTGTGAACGCGTGGCGCCATCTCATTGGCAACCAGCGAACCATCCGGCAGGACAAAGAATTCGATGCCGATGACGCCGACATAATCGAGCGCGGCGAGAAGTTTTTCCGCCGATTGTACGGCAACAGCCCTTGCGGCATCGGAAAGGGCGGCCGGCACCGTCGAGGTGTGCAGAATGCCGTTCAGATGAACGTTCTCGGCCGGGTCGTAACAGGTGACGGTGCCGTCCTTGAAACGGGCGGCGATGATCGAAATTTCCCGCTCGAAGGCGACGAAGCTTTCGAGGATGAGCGGCACGCCACCAAGGGCCGCAAAGGCGCCTGTAAGGTCTTCGCCGCCCCGGAAGAGACGCTGGCCCTTGCCGTCATAACCCATCCGGCGGGTTTTCAGCACGCCTTTGCCCCCAAACGCAGCGAGAGCGGCTTCCAGCTCATCCTGACTGTCCACGGCGTGGAAGTCGGCGGTCGGAATGCCGCAACCGTTGAGGAAGCGTTTCTCCGTCAACCGGTCCTGCGAAGCGCTGAGCGCCTGCGCCGGCGGATAGACGGGCACGGAGGCGCTGAGTTTTTCGGCGGCCGCGACAGGCACGTTTTCGAATTCGTAGGTGACGACATCGCAGCGGCTTGCGAGCTCCGCAAGCGCCTTTTCGTCGTCATATTCCGCGACGATCTGGTCATTGCAAACCTGCGCGGCCGGACAATCGGCCTGCGGCTCCAGCACGACGGTGCGGTGGTTGAGGCGGGCTGCGGCCATGGCGAGCATGCGGCCAAGCTGTCCGCCGCCGATGATGCCGATGGTCAGGTTGGTCGTCTTTGCCATCACGTTTTTCGTCACTGGGCGCTATCCATGGGATATTCCGCGACGGCTGCCGACTGGCGAGCGCGCCAGGCATCCAGCCGGTCGGCGAGGTCTTCATCGCTGAGCGCCAGGACAGCGGCTGCAAGAAGGGCGGCATTGATGGCGCCGGCCTTGCCGATGGCAAGCGTGCCGACCGGAATGCCTGCGGGCATCTGCACGATGGAATAGAGGCTGTCCTGACCGGACATGGTCTTTGACTGTACAGGAACCCCGAAGACCGGAAGCGGGGTCATGGCGGCCGTCATGCCTGGCAGGTGGGCAGCACCGCCCGCACCGGCGATGATGACCTTGAAGCCCTCGTCCTTTGCGCCGTTGGCAAAGTCATAAAGCCGGTCCGGGGTGCGGTGGGCGGAAATGATGCGGGCTTCATATTCCACGTCGAGCGCATCCAGCGTATCGGCGGCGTTCTTCATGGTTTCCCAGTCGGACTGGCTGCCCATGATGATGGCGACGGGGGGCGTTTCTGCTGTCACGTAATCTCTCCGGCTCAGGCGATGATATCGGGAATGACCTGGTCTTCCAGCTGGGTCATCTTGTCCTTGACGGCCAGCTTCTTCTTTTTCATGCGCTGTATTCTCAGCGCATCGCAGCTGGTCTGGATCATCGCGTTGATCGCCGCGTCATAATCCTCATGCTCCTGGCGCAGCCGCGCCAGCGTGAGCCTGATGTCCGCCTGGTCCTGATCGGGCATCTCGTCATCCCCATTTTATGCCGCCGGATCGGCTCCGGCGTGTATGTCATCCGTTCTGGAGGCTCTATCATCAAATCGCGGTAACGGGAAGTTATCCCTTGCGACCAAATTGCCCACTTATTGCCTTCATTTCGCCTTCGACAAGCGGCGCGATCCGTGTCACATTGCCGTCGTAAACCTGAAACTCCAGCGATGGAGAGCTGGAGGTAGGTTCAAAAAGGAAGGACGTGCCGCATGACCATTCAGGCTCATATTGCATCGCTCGAAAAGAAACACGGTGCTCTGGAGGAGGAGCTCGAAAGTATTCTTGCTTCCCCGTCGTCTGACGATAGAGAGATCGCGGACCTTAAACGTCGAAAACTGCGCCTGAAGGATGAACTGCAGAGGCTCAAAGCCTCGACAAGACATTGAATTATGCCAGACCGCCGGCCCTCGATGAATGAGGGGCGGGCGGTCTGAGCCTCTCAAGCTCTGGCGGCGAAAACCTGCTGCCAGAGCTTTTTTATTGCCGGATTTAGAACGGCAGCCCGTCCCACAGCAGTTTCAGCGCCGCAATCAGCGCCATCGCATACATCAGCGGGTAAAACACGGCCGGTTTCAGATATTTCACCACCCTTGCGCCGGCAAGCGTCGCCAGCATCGCCACCGGCAGCAGGGTGGCCGAGGTCTTAAGGTTCGTTGCATCGAGCGCGCCGAGAGCGAAATAGGGGATGAGCTTGATTGCGTTCATGATGGCGAAGAAACGCACGCTCATGCCGGTATAGGTCTTGGGATCGAGCTTCAGCGGCAGGACATAAATCTGAAAGGGCGGTCCACCGGCATGGGCGACGAAGCTCGCATAACCGGACAGGCTGGACCAGAGTGTCGCGGCGGCCGGTCTTTGCGGTTTGGCCGGAATTTCCTGGCCTTTGCGGCTTTTGAAGCTCTCGTAAAAATAACGCAGCACGAACAGGATCGTGACCGAGGCGACGACAAGCCGCATGGCATTTGCGGAAATGAGGCTGGATGTCGCCCAGCCGAGTGCGATGCCGGCGATGGCGCCGGGCAGCATGATGAGCAGCGTTTCCCGGTGATTGTGCCCTCGCCACGCCCAGAGCGCCACGATATCCATGACGATCAGGATCGGAAGGAAGATCGCCGCCGCCTGCACGGGCGAAACGGCAAGTGCCATCAGTGGCACGCCCATCAGCGCCAGCGCGCCGCCAAGCCCCCCCTTGGAAAGGCCGACAAGCACGACAGCGGGGATGGCGACGAGATAAAAATGAAAATCGGTCAGCATGGATGTATGGTTGATCCTTTCGCCGGTCCGGTTTATCGGATTTGTCATATGAAAACGAGTGCAGATCGCGCCATAAGCGTCCTCTGCCTGAAATGGACGAAACGATGAGCATTGTTGAAGACCGTTGCCGCCTTGTCCTGATCGTTCCGCAAGCGGACGATGTGCAAAAGCAGGTGACAGATGTGGAAGACGCGCTGCGGGGCGGCGATGTCGCTTCGGTCATCATTCCGCAATATGGTCTGGATGACGCCGCCTTCCAAAAACGCGCGGAACTGATCGTACCCGTCGTCCAGAAGGCCGGGGCGGCGGCGCTCATCGCCGGTGACAGCCGGGTCGCCGGTCGGGTCAAGGCGGATGGCCTGCATGTGGTAGGCAATGCCGAGGCGCTTGCCGAGGCGGTGGAAAAATTCACGCCGAAGCTGATCGTTGGCGGCGGCACTGCGGACGACCGTCACAAGGCGCTGGAGCAGGGCGAGTGCAATCCGGACTATGTGTTCTTTGGAAAGCTGGAGGGTGACATCAAGCCGGAGGCGCATCCCAAAAATCTGGCGCTCGGCGAGTGGTGGGCGTCGATGATCGAAATCCCGGCCATCGTCATGGGCGGCACGGATCCGTCGTCGGTGGTTGCCGTTGCCGAAACGGGCGTGGAGTTCGTGGCGATGCGCAGCGGCGTTTTCGACAATGCGTCCGGCGCTGCCCAGGCCGTTTCTGAAATCAACGCCTTGCTTGACGAAAAAGCGCCACGGTTTGACGGTTGATACAGGCGATGATCATGCGCTCGGTTCACCTCTGCATTTCCGTTTCGCTGCTGGTGCTCGCTTTCGGCGCGCCGGCAGGTGTCGCTTTTGCCCAATCCGGGCCGCAGAGCGAAAGCAATGCGCTTTCCCGCCAGCTGGAAAGTGAGGCTCAGCCGACCCGTCAGGGCAGGGTGCAATCCGAAGAGCAGAAGGACTTGCAGCCTTCTGCAGGCGTGAATGTCTATCAGCGCATGGGTGCGGATCTGCCGGCCCTGCCGCCGGAAAAGGAATTCAAGGGCCGGGTAGACGAAGCCTATGGCCATTTCCAGCGCGGCGAATATGTGCAGGCGCTCGACAAGGCACTGAACCGTGCCCAGAACGGCGATGCGGCCGCCCAGACGCTGGTGGCGGAAATGATGTCGCGGGGTCTCGGCATCGCCCGCGACGAAAAGACCGCCACTTTCTGGTATCAGCAGGCGGCTGGCGGCGGCGATCCCGTCGCCATGTTCAAATTCGCGTTGATCCTGATGGAAGGCAAATTCGTCACCCGTGACAAGGCAAAGGCTGACGGTTTCATGCGGCGTGCGGCGGAAGCCGGCAATGCCTCTGCCCAGTTCAACTGGGGCCAGATTCTGGTTTCGGAAAATCCCGGTGCCAAGGGGCTCTTGATGGCCTTGCCGTTCTACGAAAAATCCGCCGATCAGGGCATTGCCGACGCGCAATATGCGGTCTCGCAGATCTACTGGACGGTAAAGGATGTGCCGGCCGAAAAGAAAGCCAAGGCGCGGGACTGGCTGATGCGGGCCGCGAAGGCGGGTTACGATACGGCGCAGGTCGATCTCGGCATCTGGCTGGTCAATGGTTTTGGCGGCGAGCGCAATCTGGATGAGGGCTTCCGCTGGCTTTATGGCGCGGCACAACGCGGCAATGTCGTGGCGCAGAACAAGGTGGCGCATCTTTACGTGCAGGCGCTTGGCACCCGGCCGGATCCCGTGGAGGCGGCCAAATGGTATGTGCTTTCCCGCCGCGCCGGTCTGAAGGATCCGAGGCTCGAGGACTTTTATCTCGGCATCACCGACGAGCAGCAGAAAAAGGCGATCGAAGCGGCAAATCGTTTCCGCCCGACGTGATGCAGCTGCCTTTCCTTTGCCGCCGACATTCTCATTCGGGCTTTTTGCCTTGAATTTCCGCGCGTTTTGTGGTCTTGAACCGCAAACTTTCAATTCAAGAAAATAATGACGTGCCTGCCCGTTGCGCTTCGGGCGGCTCGCAAGCTTTCCAGGAAACAACATCGATGGCCCGTTCAGCCCTTCTCAATGTCATGGTTCAGGCCGCCATCAAGGCGGGTAAGTCTTTGTCGCGTGACTTCGGTGAAGTGCAGAACCTTCAGGTTTCGGTCAAGGGACCGAGCGACTTCGTGTCTCAGGCAGACCTCAAGGCCGAAAAGATCGTGCGTGAAGAGCTGATGAAGGCCCGCCCGACCTACGACTTCCTGGGCGAGGAAGGCGGCGAGGAAAAGGGCACCGATGGCGCGCATCGCTGGATCGTCGATCCGCTTGATGGCACCACCAACTTCCTGCACGGCATTCCGCATTTCGCGGTATCCATCGCGCTGGAGCGGAACGGTGAAGTTGTTGCCGGCGTGATCTTCAACCCGGCCACCGACGAGCTTTACACCGCCGAGCGCGGCGGCGGCGCGTTCCTCAACGATCGCCGCATCCGCGTTGCCGCGCGCAAGGCGCTGACCGATTGCATCATCGGCTGCGGCGTGCCGCATCTTGGCCGTGGCAATCACGGCAAGTTCCTGGTCGAGCTTCGCCACGTCATGGGTGAGGCCGCAGGCATTCGTCGCATGGGCGCGGCTTCGCTGGACCTCGCTTATGTTGCGGCGGGCCGTCTCGATGGTTTCTGGGAAGCGGACCTCTCGCCCTGGGACATGGCGGCCGGTCTGGTGCTGATTCGTGAAGCCGGGGGTTTTGCTTCCGATGCCAAGGGCGGCGCGGATATCTTCGGCAGCGGCAGCGTTGCTGCCGGTAACGAATATATCCACAAGGCGCTTGTTGAGGTCGCCAATCGCCCGGTGCCGGGTCGCTGATGCATTTTCGGCAGATAACCTGCCGTTTTCTGCAAGTTTTAGACGCCCGGCGAATATTCGCCGGGCGTTTTCGTTTTCCATTGCCGGCTGCTCATCCAGTTTCCTGAAATGCCTGTGACGAAAGACCGGCTTTTCGCTTCAAATCGTCGCAATTTTCAAATAGCTTCCGCTTGATACGTGACCAGAGGGAATGCGAACGTTATGGCGGATTCGGAGCTGCTCGATCTTGGTGTCGAGAAACCGGTGACCACGCGGCAATACAGCCACAAGCTGTCCAGCCCCACACCCTTTCTCTGGACGATGGTTCTGTTTCTGATCCTCGTCGGCTTTCTGGCGGCCATTCTCTATCGGCAGGCGCACACCGCCTTCATGACCAATCCGGGGCTCAACGGCTTCATTCTCGGCGTGCTCGCCATCGGCATCATTCTGGTGTTTACGCAGACCATGAGCCTGCGGTCTGAAGTTCGCTGGTTCAACGCTTTCCGCGCCGCCGGCAGCGTCGAAAAGGTCGGCCGTGCACCAAAACTGCTGGCACCGATGAGCACGCTTATCGGCAAGCGCGGCGAAGTCCGGCTGTCCACCGTCACGCAGCGCACGATCCTCGATTCCATCGCCACACGTCTTGATGAATCGCGTGACACATCGCGTTATCTCGTCGGCCTGCTGGTGTTTCTCGGCCTGCTCGGTACATTCTGGGGTCTGATCGGCACCATCGGCGCCATCAGCAATGTCATCCAGTCGCTCGATCCGAGCGCGGGCGACAGCAACGATATTCTGAGCTCGCTGAAGGCTGGTCTCACCGCGCCGCTGGCGGGCATGGGAACGGCGTTCTCCTCCTCGCTGCTCGGTCTTTCGGGCTCGCTGATTCTCGGTTTCCTCGATCTTCAGGCCGGTCGCGCACAGAACCGATTTTATACCCAGCTGGAAAACTGGCTTTCATCGGTAACGGATACGTCGGCGGAGGGGCCGAGGGAGTTCAAGGCCGCTGAACCGGGCGCCGTGGTCAGCACCGAGCGCTCGCTGGCGGCCATGACCAGCCTTGCCGAAGGCATTCAGGGCCTCGTCAAGAATATGCGCAGCGAACAGCAGATGCTGCGCGACTGGATCGAGGCGCAGCAGGAAGAATCGAAATCGCTCCGCCGCACGCTCGACCGGCTTTCGACGCGTATCGACAGCGAGACAAAATCCCCCGGACGCACCCGGCACGACAACGGGAGCGAGTAGCCATGGCGCTTGCGCGCAACCGCCGCCGCGACAGGGGTGTGGATTATTGGCCGGGTTTCGTCGATGCGCTGTCGACGCTGCTCATGGCCATCATGTTTCTGCTGACGGTTTTCGTGCTGGCGCAATTCGTGTTGTCGCGGGAAATTACCGGCAAGGACGAGGTGCTGACCCGCCTCAATAGCCAGATTGCCGAACTGACCGAACTTCTCGCCATGGAAAAGGGCAACAAGCAGGATATCGAGGATGCGCTTGCGAGCCTGCAATCCACACTTGCGGCTTCGGAAAACGAGCGTTCGCGCCTGCAGGCGCTTCTCGACGCGGGATCGGGCAATAATGCCAACGCCAATGCCCGGATCGGCAGCCTGACCGGCGAGCTGGATGAGCAGCGGCAGGCGAATTCCCGCGCCTCCGCGCAGATCGAATTGCTGAACCAGCAGATTGCGGCGCTGAGGGCGCAGATCGCTTCCGTCGAAGCTGCCCTGCAGGCATCGGAGGCCAAGGACGCCTCGTCTCAGGTCAAGATCGCCGATCTCGGCCGTCGCCTCAATGTCGCGCTGGCTCAGCGCGTGCAGGAATTGAACCGTTATCGCTCGGATTTCTTCGGTCGGCTGCGTGAAATCCTTTCGGACCGCGAAAACATCCGCATCGTCGGTGACCGTTTCGTCTTCCAGTCGGAGGTGCTCTTTCCTTCCGGTGGCAACGAACTCAATCCGGAAGGGCAGGCGGAGATGGAGAAGCTGGCGGTTGCGCTGCTCGATCTCGCCAAGGAAATTCCGGCGGAGATCAACTGGGTGCTGCGCGTGGATGGCCATACGGATAATGTCCAGCTTTCCGGTTCCGGCCGCTACCGCGACAACTGGGAGCTTTCTTCTGCCCGTGCGACATCGGTGGTGAAATTCCTGATTTCCAAGGGCGTACCGGCAAACCGGCTGGTTGCCGCCGGTTTCGGCGAATATCAGCCGATTGCCGAAGGTGACTCACCGGAAGCGCGCCAGCAGAACCGCCGTATCGAACTCAAGCTGACCGAGCGCTGAATCACGGCCCCGTCATGACCGTTGCCTTCTGGCGAAAGTAAATTTACGTTCGCGTAAAAGTAATTCCGTCATATCTGGGAGGGGCTGATGGAACGTTATGATGTGATTGTCGTCGGCGCGGGGCTTGCGGGGCTGGTGGCGGCCACTGAGGCGGCCGAGCGTGGTTTCAGCGTCTGTGTCGTAGATCAGGAGGGGGAGCAGAACCTCGGAGGCCAGGCCTTCTGGTCGCTGGGCGGGCTGTTTTTCGTCGATAGTCCCGAGCAGCGCCGGATGCGGGTGCGAGACAGTCTCGATCTTGCCCGGCAGGACTGGTTTGGTTCGGCCGGTTTCGATCGCCCCGAGGACCGTTGGCCGCGTCGCTGGGCGGAGGCCTATCTTGATTTCGCGGCCGGCGAGAAACGCGAATGGCTGCATCGCATGGGCATGCGCTGGTTTCCCGTGGTTGGCTGGGCCGAGCGCGGCGGCTCTTTGGCGGATGGTCACGGCAATTCCGTTCCGCGCTTTCATGTCACATGGGGCACCGGTCCCGGAGTGCTCGCGCCCTTCGTCAAGAAAGCACAGGACATGGCGGCAAGCGGTCGATTGACTTTCCGCTTCCGCCATCAGGTCGACCGTCTGGAAAGGACCGATGGCCGGATCGCTGGCATTTCCGGCGTCGTGCTTGCCGCTGATCCGGTTCTTCGTGGTCAAAAAAGCAGCCGCGATGCCGAGGGTGACTTCCGCTTTTCTGCCCCCGCGGTCATCGTCAGTTCCGGCGGCATCGGTGGCAATCAGGAACTGGTGCGGCGCAACTGGCCGGTGGAACGTCTGGGCAGGCCGCCGGAAAATATGGTCTGTGGCGTGCCCGCGCATGTGGATGGCCGCATGATCGGCATTACTGAAACCGCTGGCGGGGCCGTCATCAATCGGGACCGCATGTGGCACTATACCGAGGGCGTGAAAAACCACGATCCGATCTGGCCGAACCACGGCATTCGTATTCTTCCCGGCCCGTCATCCTTCTGGTGCGATGCCGGTGGAAACCGGCTCGATGCTCCCGCCATGCCGGGCTTCGATACGCTCGGCACGTTGAAGATGCTGGGTGAGCGCGACAGCGGCCACAGCTGGTTCATTCTGACCAAGGCGATTATCAAGAAGGAGTTTGCGCTTTCAGGCTCGGAGCAAAATCCGGATCTGACGGGTAAGGATATACGGCTGCTGCTAAAACGGCTGGGCAAGGAGCCGCCGGGTCCGGTGCGGGCCTTCATGGAGCGGGGCGAAGACTTTGTCGTTCGCGATACGCTGGAAGAGCTGGTGATGGGAATGAATGCCGTCAGCGGTGAGGACCGGCTCAATATCGATCATGTCCGCCGGCAGATAGAAGCGCGGGACCGAGAAATCGAAAACGGCTTCAGCAAGGATGTGCAGGTAACGGCGATCCATGGCGCGCGCCGTTATCTGGGTGACCGGCTGATGCGGACGGCAAAACCGCACCGGTTGCTTGATCCGGCAATGGGGCCGTTGATTGCCGTGCGCCTGCATGTGCTGACGCGCAAGACGCTCGGCGGCCTGCATACCGATCTCGAAGCACGGGTGCTGGATGCCGCGGGTCAACCGGTGCCGGGCCTTTATGCCGCCGGTGAGGTGGCGGGTTTCGGCGGCGGTGGCATGCATGGTTATAATGCGCTGGAGGGCACATTCCTTGGCGGCTGCCTGTTTTCAGGCCGCGTTGCGGGACGCAGGGTGTTGGGCTAAAGCAATTCCGGTGAACACCTGTCCACCTCCATTGCTCTAACTCTTTGTTTTGCGCATTTCCGGACGCAAAACCGAGTACACTTCTGCTGGAAATGCTCCAAATCAGGCCTGGGCGCGCAATTCGTCCGGTCCGGTCTGGAATTGCAGCCGGGCGAGGCGGGCATAAAGGCCGTTCTGGCGAATGAGGCTCTGGTGCGTGCCTTCCTCGATGATACGGCCTTCATCCATCACCAGAATGCGATCGGCCTTGAGCACGGTGGCGAGGCGGTGGGCAATGACGATGGTGGTGCGGGTTTTCATCAGCTCGTCGAGGGCCTTCTGCACCAGCGTTTCGCTTTCTGCATCCAGCGCCGAGGTCGCTTCGTCTAGCAGCAGGATTGGCGCATTGCGCAGGATGGCGCGGGCGATGGCGATGCGCTGGCGCTGGCCGCCGGAAAGCGTCACACCGCGCTCGCCCACCTGCGTATCGTAACCATCGCCGAGACGCTCGACGAAGCTGTCGGCCTGCGCGGCGATGGCGGCGGTGCGCACCTCTTCGCGTGTCGCTTCAGGCCGGCCAAAGGCGATATTGTCGTGGATGGAGGAGGCGAAGATCGCGACATCCTGCGGTACGATGGAAAGCCGCGCGCGCAGATCGGCCAAGCTGACGTTGCGAATATCCATGCCGTCGATGGTGATGCGGCCCTGCTGCGGATCGTAAAACCGCATCAGCAGGGAAAAGACCGTGCTTTTGCCGGCACCGGAAGGGCCGACGATGGCAACGGTTTCGCCGGCAGCGATCTTGAAGGAAAGGCCGGAGACAATCGGCCGTCCTGTCGCGAGCGGATAGACGAAATCGACATTGTCGAATTCCGCTTCGCCCCGCGGTGGTTGCGGCATGGCAGCGGGGAATGCGGGTTCTGCAACGGGTGAGCGTTCATTCAGCAGCTCGGAAAGCCTTTCGGCCGCGCCGCCCGCCTGGGCGAGTTCGCCCCAGACTTCCGAAAGCTGGCCGAGGCCGCTGGCTGCGATGACGGAATAAAGCACGAACTGGCCAAGCGTACCCGCTGTCATGCTGCCCGACAGAACGTTCTGCGCGCCATACCAGAGAATGCCGACAACGCTGCCGAAGACGAGAGCGATGGCGACAGCGGTAAGAATGGAACGGGCACCGATCGCCGCCCGCGCGCCCTGATAGGCGGCTTCTACGGAGGCGCCGTAACGGGCATTCGCCAGTGCCTCGGCATTGAAGGATTGCACGGTGCGGCTTGCTGCGATCGTTTCGGAAGCATAGGCGGCGGAATTGGCCAATGTATCCTGCGTGGTGCGGGAGCGGGCGCGAACGGATCGTCCAAAGGCGATCAGCGGAAAAACGATGAAGGGAATGGCAAGCAGCGCGAGGCCGGAAAGGCCGGGGCTGGTATAGATCATCATCGCCACGGCACCACAGCACATGATGATGTTGCGCAGCGCCACCGAGGCGGAAGAGCCGAAGGCGGCGCGGATCTGCACCGTATCGGCGGTCAGCCGCGAGGTGAGTTCGCCGGATCGATTGCTATCGAAAAACTGCTGTGACAGCGTGGTGAGGTGGGCAAAGACATCACGGCGCAGATCGGCAACGACCCTTTCGCCGATAGTCATCACGTAATAATAACGCATGGCGCTGGCGAGCGCGAGGACAACGGCAATCGCCAGAAGCATGGCGAAATAGCTGTTGATCATGCCGCCATCCGGCGTCTGAAAGCCGTGATCGATGATGCGGCGGACGGCAAGCGGCAGGGCGAGAGTGGTGGCGGAGGAAAGCACAAGCGCAAAAAGGGCTGCCGCCATCAGGCCGCGATAGCGCCTGAGATAGGGAAACAGGTTAAGAAGCGGTTTCAGGCTTCTCTGTTTTGCCACTTTCTGCGCTTCTATATCTGCCACGTCCCTTATGCTCCTCGTTCCATGCCGTTTTCGGCCTTTTGCGGGCGAATTTCCGATGTTCGGTAAAATTCCCGCCCCTTTGGCCATCTCCTTTCACAAGGGGATAGCAGGCTCTTGTTATCTGGGCGACCTTCATGTATAGGCTCCGCATCGAATTGGGAAGCCATAGCCCATCTGGTCTATGGCTTCATTTATTGAAATGGCTCAGTTGACGCAATTGCGGCAAATGGACCGCACGTCACTTAACCAGGAAGATTGTCATGAAGGCTGATATCCATCCCGACTATCACACGATCAAGGTGGTCATGACCGATGGCACCGAATACGAAACCCGCTCTACTTGGGGTTCGGAAGGCGCCGTCATGAACCTTGAAATCGACCCCAAGTCCCATCCGGCATGGACGGGCGGCAACCAGCAGCTTATGGACCGTGGTGGTCGCGTTTCCAAGTTCAACAAGCGTTTCGGCGGCCTCGGCCTCTGATCCCCTTGTGGACGGATCATTTAAAAAAGCCCGGCTTTGCCGGGCTTTTTTTGTTGCCTCGTCCCGCCTGGCTTGTTGTCGCCACGACAATATTCTTTTGTATGGCGACCCTCGTTCTCATGTTCCGCTTCGGCCCGGCACTAATCGGCGCAGGCAGCGGCTCTTGCGGCGTCATCATGGATATATGCCGGAGAATAGTCATCGAAACATCGATCGATTCTCTCGTTGGCGTCCCAAAGTGGTTTTCCATAAATATAGGCAGCAACGAGCAGCGCCGATAAAGACGTGATTGAGATATACTTTAGGATTTTCATCCTTTCCCTCTTTGAGTGCGCCTGTATGCTGAAATAGGATAAAAAATTAAATACCAATCTCACGTATTTATTTGAATTTGGGCAATACTTGGGTGGCGGCGACTGCTTTGCCATCGCAAACAAAAAAGCAGGCCCGTGAGCCTGCTTTCAAGTTGTCCGGATAATGTGGTCTTTTCTCAGTTGATTGAGAAAGCCGTGCGCAGCAGGTTGAGCTGCGCCTGCACGCTGTTTTCGTTGTCCGGCACCTTGGCGGCTTCGGACGGGCGATAGATTTCGCGGTCGAGCAGGGCGATGCGATTCTGGAGACGCAGCGAGCGCTCGATGAGGTCGCGGAAGGATTCAGGCAGGTCGTTCCAGCCGGGCGCGTTGCGGTCGACATTAAAGCTGTCGAGACGTACCTTGTTCTTTTCGCTCAGAACCTGATCGCGCGTCATCTCGCCATTGTTGACGGCGCGCTGCAGAAGCAGCCAAGAGGCCATCTGCATCAGGCGGGTGGTGAGGCGCATCGATTCTGCCGCATAGAGGACCGATGCCATGCGCGGCAGAACCTTGGAGGCTGCGCGGCCGGCGCCGTCGAGATAACTTGCCGTCTCCTCAACCAAGGTCATGCCTTCGGTATAGAGGGTCTTGAACTGGTTGGAAGCAGCCGCGCGACCCGCAAAGCTTATGGTATTTAAAACCTGTTCCGACATTTTCTTTAAATCCCTGCTCACGCACCACACTGTCAGGCAACGACGACCCGGATATTTTGTTCCGGCCTTTAGTGTTTTCAGGATGGTATCTTTACCCGAAATGCGCAAGGCAATTATTAAAGAAGGGTTAATACCCACAGTTTTACAGAATCCGCAGGGCGGCAAAAAAAGAGCCGCGAAAGCGGCTCTCAAGGTAAAACAGGGAGAAAAATCAGACCAATTCGCCGTATGGAGAAGATGCCTGAGGTCCAGAAGAACTGGACATGTATAGTAATCTCTCAGAAAGCTTAATTTTTGGTTAATGGTAAACGAAAGACTGCGCCAGGATCTTTATTTTAAGACGCTGCCGGGGCGCCTCAACCAGCATTGGAAGACGTGCAGCCCGTATCTATTCTGAGGCGCGCATCAGGATCGGAAGAGATTCTCCGCCGCCAGCCGGCCGGCGGATTTGCGTTTCCTCTCCTCCTCAAGTCGGGCGATTTCGGCTTGCAGGAGGTCAATGCGGCTGCTCAGCTCGTCTACCGAAAGAAGGCTGAGATCGCCGCCGATCTCGTGTGCCACGGGTTTTTGCGGGCGGTCGTCGTCAAAGAGGCTCATATGCCTGCTCCTTTTTCCACATAGTCGCCATCCTCCTCGGGATATTGCGGCGCGCGCGGGTCAAGTGCAATACTTTCCGGCGTGACGAGTGGCGAGGGCGTTGTCGGCATCATGGTCGAGAAATTGTCCTTTTCCTCGGTGGAAAGGGCGGCGCGCTGGCGGCTTCTGATGATGGCATAAGCGGTGATCAGCAGATGCGCCACCGCCGTCACCAGAAACAGCGCATAGGGGCCGGAGTAGGTCATGATCGTGCCGCCCAGCGTCGGGCCGATAATGGTGCCGATGCCATAAAGCAGCAGCAGGCCGCCGGAGACCTTGACGAAATCTTCCGATGCGGCGAAGTCATTGGCATGCGCCACGGCGATGGGATAAAGCGCGTTGGCGGCGGCGCCATAAATGGCGATCATGGAAATCAGCACATAGACGTCATGTGGCTGCACCAAGGCGACGGCAAGGCCAGCGACGGCGCCAAGCCCGGCGAGGCCAGCCAGCACGTAACGGCGGTCTATCCGGTCTGAAAGCCTGCCCGCCGGAAATTGCGCCAGCGCACCGACGAAAATCGTGACGGAGACCATGATGGCGATCATGGTCGGGTCGAGACCTGCCCTTGCGCCGAAGACGGCGCCGAGCGTACCGTAAGCGCCGTTGGCGATGCCGATCATCAGGATGCCGACGAAGGAGACCGGCGAGTTGCGGTAAAGGGCTGGCAAATCCAGCTTGACCTTCTGCAATGGTTGGGGACTGGCAGCCTTGGAAAGCGTGGCAGGCAGAATGGCGATGCAATAGATGATACCGCAGATCATGAACAGCGATGTATTGCTGATATCGCCCATCGGCACGATCATTTGCCCCGCGACGACGCCGAGCAGCGTGATGGCGATATAGAGCGAAAAGATCATGCCACGGCTCTCATTGGTGGCGCGCTCGTTCAGCCAGCTTTCAATGATCATCGAGGTGCCGGCTGTGCAGAAACCGGTGAGCGCGCGCAGCGCGATCCACGAGGCATCGTCGATGATCAGGCCGGTCATCAGCACCGTCAGGCACACCAGCGCCACGAAGGATCCGAATGCCCGCACATGCCCCGCGCGGCGCACTATGGCCGGCGCCACAAAGCAGCCGATGACGAAACCTGCCGCCCAGGAGGTGCCGAGAAAGCCCAGAGTTTCGTTGGAATAACCTTCCGCCGAACCGCGCACCGGCAGGATGAGGCCCTGCAGGCCGTTGCCGAGAAAAAGAAACAGAGTGCTGGATAAAAGAGCGAATACGGGTAGAAGATTTCTGCTCATGAAGACACTCTCATACGTTCGGCGGACGGTCGGACAGGCCATTGAACGGGGTTACCCGAATGAGTTGCACTCTTCTGGTGAACGGTAAAAATGTCCAGCCTGTGACGATGCAGAAATAAAGAAAAGGCTCAATAAATGACGAAGGCAATCGGCCTTTTTTTACTGCTGGCCATGATGGTCCAGATCATCCGGCCTTTGGGCCTGCCGGGCCTGAAAAAAAGAGGCGATTGCTGGAAGATTGCGGTTGCCGCCTTTGTCATCTGGTCGGCGACGCTGCTCTTGCGGCCATAGGCCGGAACAAAAGCGGGTGGCGAAACCGCGCATGGCCTTTGCCATTGGTTCCAAAGAAAAAGCCGCCCGGAAGGGCGGCTTCATTTTAGCGCATGTCTGCGGCGAAAGCCTCAGGCTGCCTTTTCGAGTTCCTGTTTCCAGTTGCCCTTGGCGGCAAGGCTGTTCATGGCGGCGCGGTGCGTGAAGGCGCGCTGGCCGGCGGCGACATTTTCCTGCTTGCCGCCCCAGGTCTTGAGAGCGGTATCCTGAAGGGCGCGGCCGTAGGAATAGGTCAGCGACCAGGGCAGGTTGTAACCGGCATTCATGGCGGAGAGATGAGCGGTCGCCTCTTCGGAGGACTGGCCGCCGGAAAGGAAGGCAATGCCAGGAACGGCGGAAGGAACAGTGGCCTTCAGAACCTTCACGGTCTTTTCCGCCACTTCCTCGACGGACGCCTTGCGGGCGTTCTTGCCGTCGATGATCATGTTCGGCTTGAGGATCATGCCTTCAAGGTTGACGCGGGCGTCGAACAGATCGGCGAATACGGTCTGGAGAACCCATTGCGTGACTTCCGCACAACGATCGATGTCATGGGTGCCGGGCTCGCCGTCCATCAGCACTTCAGGCTCGACGATCGGCACGATATCGGCCTGCTGGCAGAGAGCTGCGTAACGGGCGAGCGACTGGGAGTTTGCCTTGATCGAACCCCAGCTCGGGCGCTGTTCACCAATGGTGATGACGCCGCGCCACTTGGCGAAACGGGCGCCCGCCTCGTGATATTTGCGCAGACGCTCGTAAAGACCGTCAAGGCCTTCGGTGATGAATTCATGCGGGTGGAAGGCCATCGGCTTGGCGCCGATATCCACCTTGATACCCGGCAGGCTGCCGGCTGCCTTGATGATGTCCACGAAAGGCGTGCCATCGGCGGCCTTCTGGAACAGGGTCTCTTCGTAAAGGATGACGCCGGAAATGTATTTCTTCATGGCGTCGTCGGCGCGGAACAGCATCTCGCGATAGTCGCGACGGGCGGTCTCGGTGGACTCCAGATTGATACTGTCGAAACGCTTCTTGATCGTTCCTGTGGATTCGTCGGCGGCAAGAAGGCCCTTGCCGTCGGCGACCATCTTGATTGCAATGTCTTCGAGACGTTCGGTCATTTGCTATTCTCCCAAGGCACAATAAATTCCCGATAACAGAAGTTCCAGGGCAGGGAAATGGCACGCTAACTCATTGAAACGATTGAAATGATTTCAATCGTTTGAAACTTTTTCTCAAGGTACCGCTTACCAAAAAGCAAGGCCGGACAAGCATGGCTTGTCCGGCCTCGTGTCAGGCAAGTAGAAGAAGTTTACTTGGCGGCGGCAAGGATGGCAACGCCCGGCAATTCCTTGCCTTCCATCCATTCGAGGAAGGCGCCGCCAGCCGTCGAAACGTAGGAGAAATCCTCGGAAACGCCGGCATGGTTGAGTGCTGCAACGGTGTCACCGCCGCCGGCGACGGAGACGAGCTTGCCGGCCTTGGTGCATTCTGCCGCATGTTTTGCGGCAGCCACGGTCGCCGCGTCGAAGGGCTCGATTTCGAAGGCGCCGAGCGGGCCGTTCCAGACCAGCGTTTCCGCGCGGGAAATCCAGGCCTTGATGCTTTCAACCGATTTCGGGCCGACATCGAGAACCATGGCGTCGGCGGGAATGGCGTTGATGTCGACGACTTCATTGGCGGCACCCGCCTTGAATTCGCGGGCGACGACGCCGTCTTCAGGCAGGACGATCGCGCAGCCGGATGTCGCGGCCTCGATCATGATCTGCTTTGCGGTTTCTGCCAGATCATGCTCGCAGAGCGACTTGCCGACCTGCGCGCCGCGGGCGGCGAGGAATGTATTGGCCATGCCGCCGCCGATGACGAGGGCATCGACCTTCTTGACGAGGTTCATCAGGAGGTCGATCTTGCTCGAAACCTTGGCGCCGCCGACGATGGCGACGACCGGGCGCACCGGCTGGCCGAGGCCCTTTTCCAGCGCCTCAAGCTCGGCCTGCATGGTGCGGCCGGCATAGGCGGGCAGGTGGCGGGCGAGACCCTCGGTGGAAGCATGGGCGCGGTGCGCGGCGGAGAAGGCGTCGTTCACATAGATATCGCCGTTGGCGGCGAGGGCCTCGACGAAAGCGGGATCGTTCTTTTCCTCACCCTTGTGGAAACGGGTGTTTTCCAGCAGCAGGATATCGCCATCATTCAGTTTTGCGACCGCATCCGCCGCCGCCGCACCGATGCAATCGGCTGCGAAGGAGACGGCGTGATCCAGCACCTCTTCGACGGCAGGCACGATCTGGGAAAGCGACATCTCAGCAACGGGCTCGCCCTTCGGGCGACCGAAATGGGCGAGCAGAATGACTTTCGCACCCTTTCCGGAAAGTTCCAGAATGGTCGGCGCAACACGTTCGATACGGGTCTTGTCCGTCACTTTCCCATCCGCGACCGGCACGTTGAGATCAACGCGGAGGAGGACGCGTTTTCCGGCAATGTCGTTAAGGTCGTCGAGGGTCTTGAAAGCGGGCATAGGTCGATCCTGATGTTGTTGCGAGTTCGGCACGGACCATACTATGCCTGAATGCCGACGCAAGCCGGTCAGGCGTCATTTTCTCGCACTGTATTGGCAGGGGCGGGGATGCCTTCTTCGGTGTCGGCGGGCTGCTGCTGGCGCCTCTGCGCCAGATAGTTGCGCACGCGACCCAGAATTTCCGAAAAGCTGATGAAGATCGGCAGGCTGGTTGCCGGCTCCACCGGCTCGAGGGAAATGCCGACGCCGATAATTGCCTCATGCTCGTCGAGTGTGCGGACAATCAGGACGATGGAGCCAAGGCGCACGCGGTCGGCATAATCGGCCTTTCCGGCAAGGCGTGCCTCGATAAGTTCGGCGACGCTCATTGCCTGTTCGGCGGGAGAAAGCAGGCCGGGACCATAGGCCGCGTCCAGCTCCTTTGCCGGACGGGCGGGCGAGATCGCGAAGGTGCCGAAGAAATCGGCGTCGTCGTCGGCAACCGGCAGCGCGCTTGCGAACAACCGGTCGATCAGGCGGGTATAGCCGGGCGCGATGAAAAGATAGACGAGATCGTTTTCCCGCAGCCGCCCGGCATATTGGTAGCGGATCGACTTGCCGTCGCGCACAACCAGTGACGGCATGGCCCAGCGCGGAATCCGTTCGCCCTGCATGATGGCGCTGCCCTTGGCGACGCGGTAGGAAATCAGCTCGTGATTGGCGGTGCCCGGAAGATCGACCTCAAGCTTGTCCACCTCGCCCATGCGCGGCGGCACGATCAGCCCGAGCCTTGTGGCCACCGGCTTGATGGTCCAGCCCTGCACCAGAAGCGACACCAGCACGATGATGAAGGCGGCGTTGAAATAGATCTGCGCATCGTCGAGCCCACCGAGAATCGGCATGATGGCGAGCAGGATCGAGACGGCACCGCGCAAGCCCACCCAGGCCACGAAGGATGTTTCCTGCTGGGTATAGTTGAAGGGCATGAGACTAAGCCAAACCGCGAGCGGGCGGGCGACGAAGATCAGGAAAAGTGCCAGCAGCACGGCGGGAATGGCGATCGCCGGAAATTGCGACGGGGTGGCGAGGAGACCGAGCATCAGGAACATGATGATCTGGGCAAGCCATGTCAGCCCCTCGTGGAAACGGCGGATGGTCTCCTTGGCGAAGATCCTGCGGTTGCCCGCAACGATGCCCGCCACATAGACCGCCAGAAAGCCGCTGCCGCCGATTGCCCCGGTAGAGGAGAAGACGAGCAGCGCCAGCGCCAGCACGAAGATCGGTGCCAGCCCGCGGTCGGCGGCGAAACGGTTGACGACGGTGGCGATCATGACGCCGCCGAGCAGGCCGAGCACCAGGCCAAGGCCCATTTCCTCGATGAAGAGCAGCAGGAACCCGCCGTCGATGCCCGCCAGCCCCTGACCCTTGGCGATGATTTCGACCAAAGCGACGGTGAGGAAGATGGCCATCGGATCGTTGGTGCCGGATTCCACTTCCAGCGTCGAGCGGACCTGATCGCGGATGTGAATGCCGCCGATGCGCAGCAGGAAGAAGACGGCCGCCGCATCGGTGGAGGCGACGATGGCGCCGAGCAGCAGGCCCTCCAGCCAGGAGAGCCCAAGCAGCAGGGCGGCCGCACCCGCGAAGAACACGGAAGTAAGGATGACGCCGACGGTGGCGAGCGCGACGGCGGGTGCTGCCGAAAGCCGGAAGGATTGTATCGACGTGCCGAAACCGGAATCGAAGAGGATGACGGCGAGCACGAGCGAGCCGAGCATGTAGGCGAGTGGATTATTGGTGAATTCGATGCCGAGGCCGTCCACACCCGCCGCAAGGCCGATCATCAGGAACAGCAGCAGGAGCGGCGCGCCGAAGCGGAAGGCGATGAGGCTGGAAAAGGCTGCGACGAGAACCAGAACGGTTGCCACCAGCAACAGAAGATAAAATGATTCCACGTCCACCGCCTCATTCGAACCGCTTTGATCGCCGCAATCGCCGCTCTGCGCGTCTGCAGTCAATGCGCCACGGGTTGCGGTCTGTCAGCGCTGTCTGGGTGGCGTTGAAAGGCGACGCAAGGCGGGGTGTATCGAATGATACGGCAGGGCCGAAGTGCATTGCGCACGACCGTTATCCCTATGTTTCTTGTCCGTCTCAAAATGGACCAGACAAAGGCAGGAAATGGGAATTTTTTCGGCGTGCGAGTGAAAACGGAGACAGCGCGCAGCGTGGCGATTTGGCTTGGAAACAATTCGCCTGCCGGTGTTTCAACGTAACATAGAGACAATGCAGCTGCGTTAGTTCTCGCGTCCGAATTGCTTTTCACCATGACCGGAGCGATCGGATGAAACGGATATCTACATTGATTATATTGCTGGCGGCAGGCTCGATTGTTTCGGGCTGCTCGAGCACCGAACAGACGGCTGAAAACATGGCCGCGCAACGCGAACGTTGCCGGGTGTTTGGCTATTACGAAGGCTCGCGGGACTTCGCCGACTGCATGATGAAATTGTCCATGCAGCAAAGCGAACTGAGGCAACAGACTTTCGATACGATCTGGAGCAGCGCCCGCAATTCGGGTCCGGTCATCATCAACAATAGAAAGTAGCGGAGGCGGTTGCCGCATCCGGCCGGCTGGGGGACGGTTTGGTCCGTCTCGCTGCTGCAATGGTTTTCGATCCGAAGCGCCCGTCGCCCTGCTTCTGGATCGGTGCCGGCGGGTTTCCTCGTTTCCGTCGGCATTTTTTACAAATAAAAAGCCGGCAGGATTGCTCCTGCCGGCTTTTTGACGGGACTATGTCCCGCTTTAAATGGTCTTCGCGAAAGCGACGGCCGTGTCCGACATGCGGTTGGAGAAACCCCACTCGTTGTCGTACCAGGACAGAACGCGCACGAACTTGCCTTCCATGACCTTGGTCTGGTCGTTCGCGAAGATCGACGAATGGCTGTCATGGTTGAAGTCGCGGGAAACCAGCGGCTCGTCGGTGTAACCGAGAATGCCCTTCAGCTTGCCATCGGCGGCGGCCTTGATCGCTTCGTTGATTTCCGCAACCGTCGTGTCGCGCTTGGCGATGAACTTGAAGTCGACGACCGAAACGTTCGGGGTCGGAACGCGGATCGACGTGCCGTCCAGCTTGCCCTTGAGGTGCGGCAGAACGAGGCCAACGGCCTTGGCGGCGCCCGTCGAGGTCGGGATCATGGACAGGGCTGCGGCGCGGGCGCGGTACAGATCCTTGTGCATGGTGTCCAGCGTCGGCTGGTCGCCCGTGTAGGAGTGGATCGTGGTCATGAAACCATGATCGATGCCGACAACGTCATCGAGAACCTTCACGACCGGCACGAGGCAGTTGGTGGTGCAGGACGCGTTGGAAATGACCAGATGGTCCTTCGTCAGCTGGTCGTGGTTCACGCCGAAAACGACGGTCAGGTCAGCGCCGTCAGCCGGAGCGGACACGATGACGCGCTTTGCGCCGGCCGTCAGGTGGGCAGCGGCCTTGTCACGGGCGGTGAAGATGCCGGTGCACTCGAGCGCGATGTCGACGCCCAGTTCCTTGTGCGGCAGCGTTGCCGGATCGCGAACGGCCGTTACCTTGATCGGCTTGCCGCCGCCAACGATGATCGTGTCGCCTTCGACCTTCACCTCGGCCGGGAACTTGCCGTGGATCGAATCGTAACGCAGCAGGTGGGCGTTGGTTTCAACCGGGCCGAGGTCGTTGATGGCAACGACTTCGATATCGGTGCGGCCGGATTCGACGATGGCGCGCAGAACATTGCGGCCGATGCGGCCGAAGCCGTTAATGGCAACTTTTACAGTCATTTACAGTCTCCCGAACAAGAATGGGCGTGGTCTTTGCTGAATGGTGAGGGCCTGGGAAGCCCTCACGCAAGTTTTGCCTCGACTGCGGCGACGACGGCTTCCGCCGTGATGCCGAAGTGCTTGAAGAGATCCTTCGCCGGCGCAGAGGCTCCAAAGGAGTGCATGCCGACGAAAGCGCCGTCATTGCCGATGAAGTAATCCCAGCCCTGGCGGATGGCGGCTTCCACCGCGATCTTGACCGGAGCCTTGCCGATGATGGCGTTGCGATAGGTTTCCGGCTGCTCCTTGAAGAGTTCGAAGCAGGGAACGGAGACGACGCGGGTGGAAACACCCTGGTCCTTCAGCGTTGCGGCAGCCTTCAGCGCCACTTCGACTTCCGAACCGGAAGCGAAGATCGAAACCTTGGCGTCGCTTGCGGATACGAGTTCGTAAGCACCGTAAGCGGAGAGGTTCTTTTCTTCATATTCCTTGCGCGAAGGCGCGAGGTTCTGGCGGGTAAGCGCCAGCGCGGACGGACGATGCTTCTGCTCAAGGGCGAGCTGCCAGCATTCCGCCGTTTCGGTCTCATCCGCCGGGCGGAAGACGAGCAGGTTCGGAATGGCGCGCAGTGCCGCGATCTGTTCGACCGGCTGATGGGTCGGGCCGTCTTCGCCGACACCGATGGAATCATGGGTCAGAACGTGGACGACGCGGATACCCATGAGCGCGGCAAGACGGATCGACGGGCGGCAATAGTCCGAGAAGATCAGGAAGCCGCCGGCATAGGGGATAAGACCGCCATGCAGTGCGATGCCGTTCATCGCCGCAGCCATGCCGTGCTCGCGGATGCCGTAATGCAGGTAGCGGCCTGAGAAATCCGTCGGGGTGATGGACTTCATCTGGCTGGTCTTGGTGTTGTTGGACGGCGTCAGGTCGGCCGAACCACCAACGGTTTCCGGCAGGATGCCGTTGATGACTTCGAGCGCATCCTCGGAAGCCTTGCGGGTGGCAACCGTCGGGTTGTTCTCGATGATCTTCTTCTTGAAGGCATCGATGGCGCTGTCGAAGTTGCCGGGCAGGTCGCCGGCGAAACGGCGCTTGAACTCAGCCTTCTTGCCGGCTTCAGCGGCTTCGAGGCGGGCTTCCCAGTCCTGGCGGGTCTTGGTGGAGCGCAGGCCGGCAAGACGCCATGCATCGAGGACATCTTCCGGAATGACGAAGGCTTCGGCTTCCCAGTTCAGGCTCTTGCGGGCAGCGGCGATTTCTTCGGCGCCGAGCGGGTTGCCGTGAACCTTGTGGGTGCCGGCCTTGTTGGGCGCGCCGAAGCCGATCACGGTCTTGCAGGCGATGAAGGTCGGGCGGTCGGATTTCTGCGCGGCTTCGATGGCGGCGGCAATCGCGTCCGGGTCATGGCCGTCGACGCGGATCGTGTTCCAGTGAACGGCCTGGAAGCGGGCGATCTGGTCGGTGCTGTCGGAAAGACCGACTTCGCCGTCGATGGTGATGTTGTTGTCATCCCAGAACAGAACGAGCTTGTTGAGCTTCAGGTGGCCGGCAAGCGCGATGGCTTCGTGGCTGATGCCTTCCATGAGGCAGCCGTCGCCGCACAGAACATAGGTGAAGTGGCTCTGCAGGTCGGAGCCGAATTCCTCTTCCAGCTTGCGTTCGGCAATCGCCATGCCGACGGCATTCGCGATGCCCTGGCCGAGCGGGCCGGTGGTCGTCTCGATGCCGGTCGCATGGCCATATTCGGGATGGCCGGCGGTCTTGGAACCGAACTGACGGAAACGCTTGATCTCGTCGATCGTCATGTCCTCGTAGCCCGTCAGATAGAGCAGCGAGTAAAGAAGCATCGAACCATGGCCCGCCGACAGCACGAAGCGGTCGCGGTCCGCCCAGAGCGGTGCCTTGGGATCGAATTTCAGGTAACGGGTGAAGAGAACGGTGGCGACATCGGCGGCGCCCATCGGCAGACCGGGATGGCCTGAATTGGCCTTCTCCACTGCATCCATGGCAAGAAAGCGGATCGCATTTGCCATCCGGTTGTGTTTGTCGCGAGAAATCATGGCTTTTCCGTCTGTTCCGGGTGAAAGGAGATAGTTTTACGCAACTATCCAAAAAGCGGGTTGATCCATAGCAGGTGAGGCAGGCAAGTCAATAAATCCACGGGCAATTGCGGTTCGCCCAAGGATAAAAATCGTTTAGAAAATCGGCTGTCCCGACAAAAATCGTGCGATATGGGCCGCGCTGCTTCGTTCATCCACAGAGCAAAACGCTTCAATGCGCTGGTTTGATTGACGGGATGGTAAATCGGGTAATAACCTCGTGAACGTGGAAAAGGCCTGAAACCGGACGATTCGGCCGGTTGCGTGCGAGTTGGAAAAAACGATGTCGGCTGAGAAGACCTTACAATCTGCGCTGACGGAGCTGAATGCTGCCATCACGAATCTCGAAAATGCCATCGATATGCGTATCGAGCGGCAAAGGGAGACGGGCGAGATCGATAACGAGGTCAAGCGGGTCCATGTCGACCGCGCAAGGCTCGCGCACGAGCTGGATCAGGCCGAATTTCGCGCCAACCGTCTTGAGGAAGTCAATCGCGAGGTTTCCCGCCGGCTGGTGACGGCGATGGAGACGATCCGCGCGGTGCTGGATCGATAGGAGCGGTTTCATGGCGCAAGTCACTGTTATGATCGACGGCAAGGCCTATCGCATGGCGTGCGAGGCGGGGCAGGAAGACCACCTGACCGATCTCGCCACCCGTTTTGATCGTTATGTCGGGCATCTCAAGAGCCAGTTCGGCGAAATCGGCGATCTGAGGCTCACCGTCATGGCCGGCATCATGGTGATGGACGAGCTTTCCGAACTCAATCGCAAGATCGAGAAACTGGAAGGCGAGGTTGCTGCCCTTTCCCACAATCGCGACGGCATGGCCGAGTACAAGGCGAAATCGGACGAGATGGTGGCGCTCGCCATCGGCGATCTGGCCGACCGGCTGAACGGCATTACCGAAAAACTGCTGGCGCGGCCGAAGCCCGCGGCGCATTGATTGCCTGCAGGGTTCTGCGGCGGCAAAATTTCGCGCCGCGCCCTCTGGCGGTTTTCTCCAATCCGTCCTATATCTTGCTAGCGTTCTGCGCTTCCCGACAGGAACCACAATCCCTGGGGCCATACTCGATCCAAAGGGAGCTGTCCCTGGCCAGTCCCGTGGGGCTGGACACACGGTGCCCACCTACTTTTGTAGGCACCCAGGATCGTAAATCTCCATCGGTCGCCGTGGATCGCGCTTGAAGTTTCGGATCACCCGCCGATGCTTCTCCTGACCTTTAATATTGTCGACAGTCATTTTCATCGCTGCCGGAGGCGGCTTTTTTATACTGCCGTCATTGCAATGGCGGAACAATTGCCTATTATCCGAATTGGTATGTCTGTCATGCCCTTTAAAAAAGGGCGCTGCGGCCAAAACCGCGACGTGCCGTTCAACAGCCCAAAGAGCTAAACTTGTTTACTGAAATTATGATCGTGGTCCTGCTCACCGTATTGAACGGTGTGCTTGCCATGTCCGAGCTTGCCGTTGTCTCCTCCAGACCGGCGAGGCTCAAGGTGCTTGCCGCGCAGGGCAGCAGGGGCGCCACGCTGGCGCTCAGCCTTTCCGAAAATCCCGGACGTTTTCTTTCCACGGTGCAGATCGGCATCACGCTGGTCGGCATCCTTTCGGGCGCCTTTTCGGGCGCCACGCTCGGCGCCCGCTTCACGACCTGGCTTGCCGAGCAGGGCGTGCCCGACCGTGCGGCCGATGCGCTCGGCGTCGGCTCGGTGGTCGTCGCCATCACCTATCTGTCGCTGATCGTCGGCGAACTGGTGCCCAAGCAGATCGCGCTGCGCGACCCGGAAAAGGTCGCGGCCCGCGTTGCGCCCACCATGACGCTGCTGTCCAAGATCGGTGCGCCGCTCGTCTGGCTGCTCGACAGGTCCGGCAAGGCCGTCCTGGCGCTTCTTGGCCATAGCGGCGAGTCCAACGCGTCGGTCACCGATGATGAAATCCGCACGGTTCTGGCCGAAGCCCATAGCGCCGGCGTGATCGAGACCGAGGAATCGGCGATGATCACCAGCGTCATGCGCCTTGCCGACCGCAATGCCCGCGGCCTGATGACGCCGCGCCGCGATGTGGAAGTGGTCGATATCGAAGACAGCGCCGAGGAGATCCGCGAGCAGCTTCGCCAGACGCAGCGTTCGCGCCTGCCGGTGCGCAACGGCGCCTCCGACGAAATTTTGGGCGTGCTTTTCGCCAAGGATGCCTTCGATGCGCTGGCGTCCGGCAAGGACCTCAATATTCGCGAGCTTCTGCGCGAGGTTCCGGTGGTTTCCGACCTGACGAGCGCGGTGGATGTCATCCAGTCGCTGCGCCGTTCCACCGTGCATATGGTGCTGGTCTATGACGAATATGGCCATTTCGAAGGTATCGTCAGCTCCGGCGACGTACTGGAGGCCATTACCGGCGCTTTCCAGGAAGAAGATGACGAGGAGCCGGCCATGGTCGAGCGTGAGGACGGTTCGTTCCTCGTCGCCGGCTGGATGCCCGCCGACGAATTCGCTTATCGCATGGGTTTCCAGATCGACGAGGATGCCGAATTCGAAACCGTCGCGGGTCTGGTGCTGGACGAGTTCCGCCGCCTGCCGGAACTGGGCGAACATGTGACCCGCAACGGTTGGCGTTTCGAGGTCATTGATCTGGATGGTCACCGCATCGACAAGGTTCTTGTGAGCCGGGCTGCATGATGTCGGGCGATGTTGCGGAAAAGGCCAGACTGCGCGGTGAGCGGCTTGCCGCGCGCGACGCCTTGAGCGAGGCGGATCGCCGGCAAAGAAGTCTGGCCGTCGCGGCCTATGCGGTTTCCGGCATAAATTTCGAGCCGGGAACCATTGTTTCCGGTTTCATGCCCATCCGCACCGAAGTTGATACGCGTCCGTTGATGGATGTCCTGCGCCACAAGGACGGGCGCCTTGTCCTGCCGGTGGTGCTGACACGCGAAACCATCGTGTTCCGGGCGTTTGCCGCGGATGCGCCCCTCGTCAAGACCGGTTTCGGAACGATGGGGCCGGGAGAAGAGGCTGAGGTTCTCGACCCGGATATACTGCTTGTGCCGCTTGCCGCATTTGACGCGGAGGGCCGCCGTATCGGTTATGGTGCGGGGCACTATGACCGCGCCATCGCGCGATTGCATGACAAAGGTCGACAGCCCGTTCTCATCGGCATCGCCTTCGATTGTCAGGAGGTGCCCTCGGTGCCGGCCGAGCCGCATGACGTGCCGCTGCACGCCGTCCTGACGGAGAGCGGTCTGCGCTGGTTTTCCAGGCCGCCATCGATGCCGGACAATGGGCAAAAGGCGCTTTAGCACTTTTTAAATGACCGCTTACCCGTTAGAGGGAGCGGAATTCAAACAACATGCGCAAGATCGGGGCGGGTGAATGAGGCTTCTTTTTCTCGGAGATATGGTTGGCAAGACCGGACGCACGGCGGTCTGGGAGCGATTGCCGGGGCTGATTTCCGATCTGAAGCTCGATTTTGTCATCGTCAACGGTGAAAACGCCGCCGGCGGTTTCGGCATCACCGAGGATATCTATCTCGAGACCATCAATGCCGGCGCCGATGTGGTGACGACCGGAAACCATGTCTGGGATCAGAAGGAGGCCGTTTCTTTCTGCGAGCGGCACGACCAGTTCCTGCGGCCCGCCAATTATCCGGACGGCACGCCGGGCAAGGGCTCGGGCATTTTTTATGCCCGCAACGGCGCGCGTATCCTCGTCGCCAACATCATGGGCCGGGTGTTCATGCACCCGGAACTGGACGATCCCTTCAAGTCGGCGGAAAACATTCTTGCCGCCTGTCCGCTGAAGGAACAGGCTGACGCCATCATCTTCGACTTCCACGCCGAGGCGACCAGCGAGAAACAGTGTTTCGGCCATTTCGTCGACGGCCGCGCGAGCTTCGTCGTCGGCACCCACACCCATGTTCCGACGGCGGATGCGCAAATCCTCAACGGCGGCACGGCCTATATGTCTGATGCCGGCATGTGCGGTGACTATGACAGCTCGCTTGGCATGGAGAAGGAAGAGCCGATCAATCGCTTCATTTCCAAAATGCCGAAGGGCCGTTTCGAGGCCGCAAGCGGGCCGGCGACGATCTGCGGCGTTGGCGTTGAAATCTCCGATCGCACCGGACTTGCCGAAAAGATCGCGCCGCTGCGCATCGGCCCGCGGCTTTCCGAAACATTGCCCTCCTTCTGGGCCTGAACGTCTGCCGGAAGCGTTCACAATGACGAGAGTGTGAGCCTTCCGTCGTTCTTGTAACTGGACGCCCCGCAAAACCTGCCCCATCCTCTCAACCTTCGCAAGTTCAGGGGAGTGGCATGATGCTGCGCGTGCTAATGCTTGCAATGACAGGGCTGATCGCCTGTGCGGGAGCCGCCTTTTCCCAGACGGCAAGCCGGCCTCCCGTCAGCCAGTGCCAGGCGATTGCCCGCAATATTCCCGGTGTCACGTTCGCGAGCTTCAATCAGCCCGGTGTCCAGCTTGCCCAGGCGGCGGCGAAGGAAGAGGTGAAGATCAGCTTCATCGGCCATTCCACCTATCTGATCGAAAGCCCCGGTGGCGTGACGATCGCTACCGACTATAATGGCGTCTACCGTCCGCCCGTCACGCCGACGGTGGTGACGATGAACCGGGCCCACTCCACCCATTTCACCCTCAATCCGGACCCGGCCATTCAATATGTCCTGCATGGCTGGAACGACACGCCGGGAGAAAAGGCCGATCACAAGGTGCTGGTGGGTGACGTCTATATCCGCAACGTCGCGACCGACATTCGCAACCGCTGGGGCGACTACGAATCCTTTCAGGAAAACGGCAATTCCATCTTCATCTTCGAAGTTGCGGGCCTCTGCATCGGTCACCTCGGCCATCTGCATCACGAGCTGACGGATACACATTATGCCGAGATCGGGCGCCTGGATGTGCTGATGGTGCCGGTGGATGGCGGCCTGACCATGGGGGCCGACAGCATGAGCCGGGTGGTCAAGCGCCTGCGCTCAGCGCTGATCCTGCCGATGCATCGCACCGGACCGCCGCTCGAACAGTTTCTGACGATGTTCGGTGAGAGTTTCCGGATTGCCTATGCCGGCGATCCGGTGATCCGGGTTTCGATGAGAAACCTTCCCCGCCAACCGCAGATACTGGTGCCGAAAGGCATGTAGCTGGCAACCGGCGACGAAGCCGGGAGAGATGTTGGTCGGGCACCACGATCAGGCAAAGGTGAGGTGCTGGCGCACGCCGACATCAGGCGTCTTGTCGTCCGACATGTTGGCCTTGGCGATTTCCCAGCCGAATTTGAGCGTGCTGTCGGTCGAGGCCCAGATTTCGGCGTCGTCGACATGAAGCGCGAGCATGGCGAGTTGCGGATCGGCCTTGCCGTGCTCGTACCAGGCAGCCGTGACGGAGTTCCAGTATTCGTCGATCTTTGCCCTGTCGTCACGGGCTTCCAGAATGCCGGATAGGCAGGCGTGGTAATCATGATCCTTGCCGACGAGGCAGAAATGCGCGCGGGAGCCGGACTTCAGTGATTTTACGAGATGGGCGTCTTTTTTCGAGAAAAACCAGATGGTGTTGGTCCTGGGGTCGGCATGCGGCGCCATTGGTTGCATATGGTTGTGCAGGCCCTCGAGGCCGAGCATCCCGGCATGGACAGAGTTCACCTCGTCCCAGAGCTGGCGGGCCGGGGTTTCTCTTGCTTCAGTCAGGCTGACCATGTGTTTTCTCCTTCCGGTTTGATACGGCGGCGGAGCGGATGAACAGGGCCGGCTCCTTCGCGTTCATGACCAGAACGAGAAGCAGATAAATCAGTTCCTTCCATTGTTGCGGCAAGAGAAAGCGCCTGCGGGCTTGAACGATGCGTCTATCGCACTTATAAGGCCCGCAATCTCCAAATTAAGATAATCGGGTTTTCCATGGCTGGTCATTCACAGTTCAAGAACATCATGCACCGCAAGGGCAAGCAGGACTCCGTTCGGTCCAAAATGTTTTCCAAGCTTGCGCGTGAAATCACCGTTGCGGCAAAGTCGGGCATGCCCGACCCGAACATGAACGCGCGCCTGCGTTTGGCAATCCAGAACGCCAAGGCCCAGTCCATGCCGAAGGACAATATCGAGCGCGCGATCAAGAAAGCTTCCGGTGCAGACAGCGAAAACTACGATGAAGTCCGTTACGAGGGTTACGGCCCGGGTGGCGTGGCTGTCGTCGTCGAGGCCCTGACCGACAACCGCAACCGCACCGCCTCCAACGTACGCTCCATCTTCACCAAGGCAGGCGGCGCGCTCGGCGAAACCGGCTCGGTATCCTTCTCCTTCGACCGCGTTGGCGAGATCGCCTACAAGGCCGAAGTCGGCGATGCCGACAAGGTCATGGAAGCCGCCATCGAAGCTGGTGCCGATGATGTCGAATCGTCTGAAGACGGCCACACCATCATCTGCGGTTTCGAAGCGATGAATGAGGTTTCCAAGGCGCTGGAAGGCGTGCTGGGCGAAGCCGAAAGCGTGAAGGCCATCTGGAAGCCGCAGAACACGGTGCCTGTGGATGAAGAAAAGGCGCAGTCGCTGATGAAGCTTATCGACAACCTCGAAGATGATGACGACGTACAGAACGTCTATTCCAACTTCGAAGTTTCCGAAGAAATTCTCGCCAAGCTTTCCGCCTGACGTCTGATATTCCAAGAAAAAGCCCCGGCAGCCACATGGCTCCGGGGCTTTTTTGTTTAAAGCACTTCCAGGAAACGCGAAAAGTCTAGGCGGCCTTTCTGATGGAGGTTCGCACATCGGCGAAAATCTCCACGGAACGCAGCCGCTTTTCGATATCGTGGATCGGCATCGAGACGATCAGCTCATCCGCCTGCGTTTCGGCGAGGAAACCGTCAAGATGGCGCTCGATCGTCTGGGGTGAACCAACAGCGGCGAAGCGCAGCGTGTGTTCGACGGAGAAACGTTCCATCTCGTTCCAGTAATCGTCCATGCTGTGCACCGGTTTCGGAAACTGGGTGCGCACATTGCGCCGCAGGTTGACGAATTGCTGCTGGGACGAGGTGAAGAGATGCTGTGCCTCTTCGTCGGTCTCGGCGCCGACACCCATCACACCCACCATCACATAGGGCTTGTCCAGCACCTCGGAAGGCTGGAACCGCTCGCGATAGATGTGGATCGCCTCCATCAGCATATCAGGGGCAAAATGCGAGGCGAAGGAATAGGGCAGGCCGAGCGCTGCGGCCAGATGCGCGCTGTAGGTGCTGGAGCCGAGCAGCCAGAGCGGCACGTTGGAATTCATGCCGGGCACGGCCAGGATCGCCTGATCCGGCTGCGGCGGGCCGAGGTAACGCTGCAGCTCGATGATATCCTGCGGGAAATTTTCCGCGCCGGCATCGAGGTTGCGGCGCAGGGCTCGTGCCGTGCGCATATCGGTTCCCGGCGCGCGGCCGAGACCGAGATCGACGCGGCCCGGCAGAAGTGCCGCAAGTGTGCCGAACTGCTCGGCAATGACGAGCGGTGAGTGGTTGGGCAGCATGATGCCGCCGGAACCGACACGGATATGTTTCGTCGCAGCACCCACATGGGCGATGACGAGTGAGGTCGCGGCACTTGCAATGCCCGGCATGCCGTGATGTTCCGCCAGCCAGATGCGGTTATAACCGTGCTCTTCGGCCTTGATGGCCATGCGGCGGGAATTTTCGAGCGCCGCGCTGACGCTCTCGCCTTCGCCGATCGGCGAAAGGTCGAGAATGGAAAAGGGGATCATCGGACGCTCCTGCAGAAGTTTAAGTCTTTGCTGCGGATGTAGGGCGCGTGTCCTGATTTACCAGAGAAGTCGCGCAGAATTGAAGCATGGTTCAAAAAAATTGGGGCCTCCGGAGAGGCCCCTGCTTTCGCCTGCCGGTCGCCTCAGCCCGCCCGCCGGAATTGCCTGTTCTCGTGATGCCGCGCCGTTTGTTGCTCCGAGGCCAGCACGAACTCTCCGAGCCTGCCATCCATTTCACCCGCTTCGGAGGCGAGATTGTGAATGGCCGCTGTCGTCTCTTCCACCATGGCGGCATTCTGCTGGGTCATGGTATCGAGGCTGGTGACGGTGCTGTTGATTTCCGAGAGCGTATGCGCTTCCTCGCGGGTGGATTCCATGATCTCCTCGATGCGCGCGCTGATGGTCTGCACATGTTTGCCGATGCCGGTCAGCGAAGCGCCGGCCTTTTCCACCAGCGCCACGCCGGCGGAAACCTCGTCGGTGGAGCGTTTCAAAAGGCTGGTGATTTCTTTCGCCGCGGCGGCCGAACGCTGCGCCAGTTCGCGCACCTCCTGCGCCACGACGGCAAAACCCTTGCCGGCATCACCGGCGCGTGCTGCTTCCACCCCGGCATTCAAGGCAAGGAGATTGGTCTGGAAGGCGATTTCATCGATGACGCCGATGATCTGGTTGATCTGGCGCGACGAGGTCTGGATCGCCTCCATGGCGGCGATGGTCTGTTCCATGACGCGGCTGGATGTGGTTGCCTCCGTGCTGGCGTCGCGCGCGATCCGGGTTGCCTGCTCGGCGCGTTCGATCTGGTCGCGGACGGCCTCGGCGATCGCCTTGATGGCGCTTGCCGTTTCGGTGATGGAAGCCGCCTGCCGCTCGGTGCGTTCCGCCAACTGATCGGCCCCCACCCGCATTTCCTCGGAGCCGCCACGAACAGCGGCGGAGTTACCGCCAATCGCCTCCATGGTCTCGCTGAGCCGGGCAAGCGCCGTATTGAAGTTGTGGCGCAGGCTTTCGAGATCATCTGGAAAAACGGTCTCTATGCGATGGGCGAGATTGCCGTTCGCCAGCCGGTCGAGCCCCTCATCCAAAGACTGCACGACCATCTGCAGGGTGCCGGCCTCGGCCTCGCGCTCAGCAAGATGCGCGCGCCGCGCCGTTTCGGCTTCCTCCCGCGTGCGCGATGCGGTCTCCTCCATTTCCCGCTGCAGGATGAGTTTTTCACGGAAACTGCCGAGCGCACGCGCCATCCGGCCGATCTCGTCCCCGCGATCCTGATTGCCGATTTCCATATCGAGACGGCCGGCGGCCACCTCACCGGTTAACCCTGCAAGTTTTTCCAGTGGTGCGAACAGGCGCCGCGCGAAAAAGGCTGTCGCCGCGCACATGGCGGCCAGAACGCAAAGGCCGATCACGGCAAGCGTACCGGCAATCGAGACGGAGCCGGCATTTAACTCGCTGCGCAGCATGCTTTCGACCGCGAGATATTTCTCGCCGGCAAAAGAGAAGGGGCGGGCATAGGCATTGGCCTCGCCATCCGCGCGGTCGATCTTGGCAATGGTCATGCCCACCGCGTTCAGGGCTTCGCCGTGGAAACCGTAGACGACAGGGTCGAGGCTCACCAGCTTTTCGCCTTCCACGCCGAGAACCTTGCCATCGGCGGATATGATGGCGGATTGCTCGGAACTGCCGACTGCGATGCCTTTGGTAAGTATCTGGCCGAAAACGTCCTCCTTGACGCGGAAAAGAACGATGCCCTTGAACGCGCCGAATTTGACGACCGGAACGCCGAAATAAATACCGGCCTCCTTTGTCGCAGCATCGATCCGCAACCCGGAGAAGCTGGTCTGCGCCACATCGTTGACCGCCTTTTCCGCAT
This sequence comes from Agrobacterium tumefaciens, assembly GCA_017744915.1. Taxonomy (GTDB): domain Bacteria; phylum Pseudomonadota; class Alphaproteobacteria; order Rhizobiales; family Rhizobiaceae; genus Agrobacterium; species Agrobacterium tumefaciens_I. The sequence continues at coordinate 550,751 of JAGIAH010000001.1, read as the reverse complement.
TCGTCACGCCGCGCGCAAAGGCTGCGCCGAGGCCGCTTTCCGTCCAGACGCCAGAGGTTACGGTTTCTCCGAAAGCCGGTCCTTTCAGATAGGAATAATAGACCGCCCCGGCGGGATCGATGAAGAGGACGTCGCTGAACGGCGTTCCCTTGAGATAACCGGCTATATCCGTCTGGGTCCTTTCATGGGTGGAATAATAAAAGCCGCTCGGGCTTTCCGGCTTGATCAGCTTTTCCCTGTCGCCAAAGGGGTTCTCCTTGACGAAGACGCGCTGCAACTCCGCCTTCGCGTCACCGGAATTTTTCTGCACGGTCGCCCAGCCGCTGCGCATGGAAACGACAGCCATCTGCAGGGCTTCGATCTTGGCAATGGAATCCGCCTGCGTCTTCAACTGTTCAAGACGCTCCTGAAGCATGTCACCGCGGAAGACGAGAATGCTCTCCATGGATTTCGACGCCTGTTCTTCCAGAACGCCGCTGCTGCTCTGATAACCGAGAAGCGTGAGAGCCCCGGTCGAGATCGCCATCAGCGCCAGGAAAATGACGAGAACCTTGGTGGATATGGAATGAAAACGGTTCAGCATGGCCGATACAGCCCCCAATGCCGGATCAGTTCCTACGCCATGCATGGATGGCGCCATCGGACGGCTGATATGGCGAAACTATTGTGCTGCGGATCATCATGTCCGCAGCTCCCCTTTTTTGATTTTGTGGAGAACAATGCGGTACGTGGTTTAAGCAGAGGTAAATGCTGCGCTGCAAATTTGATGAATGTTGTCGTTTTGTTCACTTATCGCTGGCAGGGTCGCAGCCGGAAAGATAAGGTAGCTCATGCAAAAGACGATTCGAATCATCGGCATCGACCCCGGGCTGCGGCGCACCGGCTGGGGTGTCATCGACACCCTCGGCAATAGCCTCAGGTTTGTCGCTTCCGGCACGGTGACGTCGGATGGCGATATGGACCTCGCCTCCCGGCTCTGCCAGCTGCATGACGGGCTGGCGGATATCGTGCATAGCCATCAGCCCGACGAAGCGGCCGTGGAGCAGACCTTCGTGAACAAGGATGCTGTCGCCACGCTGAAACTTGGCCAGGCGCGCGGCATTGCCATGCTGGTTCCGGCGCGCGCCGGATTGCCGGTCTTCGAATATGCACCGAATGCGGTAAAGAAGGCCGTCATCGGCGTCGGGCACGGCGAAAAGCAGCAGATTCACATGATGCTGAAAATCCTGATGCCGAAGGCCGAATTCAAGGGTAACGATGCGGCGGACGCGCTCGCCATCGCCATCTGCCACGCCCATAATCGCGGCGGTGACAGGATGCGGCGGCTCTTGGCGGCCGGTTGAATATAAGTCTTATTGAGCGGGCGGCATCATGATCGGAAAACTAAAGGGCAGTATCGAAGAAATCGGCACGGATTACGTGCTGGTGGATGTGCATGGCGTCTGTTACGTCGCCTATTGTTCGGCGCGCACCCTGTCGAAAATCGGCTCCGTCGGGGAAGCGGTGGTGCTGTTCATCGAAACCTACGTGCGTGAGGACCAGCTGAAGCTCTTCGGCTTTCTCTCGGCGCTGGAGCGGGAATGGTTCAACCTGCTGCAAAGTGTGCAGGGGGTTGGCTCGAAAGTGGCACTGGCCGTCCTGTCCACGCTTTCTCCTTCGGAACTCGCCAATGCCATCGCGCTTCAGGACAAGGTGATGATTTCGCGTGCGCCCGGCGTCGGGCCCAAGGTGGCGGTGCGCCTCGTGACCGAGCTTCGCAACAAGGCACCCGCCTTTGCCGGAGAGGCCTCTGCCTCCATCGGCCTCAAGCAGGAACTTGGAGAGGGTGTCGCCTCCGCGCCCGTTGCGGATGCCGTTTCAGCACTCACCAATCTCGGCTATTCGCGCGATCAGGCCGCCAATGCGGTTGCCGCCGCACTGAAGAATGGCGGGGAGGGTGGCGACAGCGCCAAGCTCATCCGGCTTGGGCTGAAGGAGCTTTCGCGGTAAGGACGGTCTGTCAATCGGACGTAGAGCCCATACATATCCTGAATTTCGTGAAGCGCGTTGTCGCGATAGTCGTGATATAGCGACGGCGGTCACCTGATGAATTTGACGAGAACAATGGAATGCCCTGAATGAGCGATGCGGAAAGATTGATCACCCCCGAAAAGCGCGGCGAGGATATCGACACCACGCTGCGCCCGCAGTCGCTGGATGATTTTACCGGCCAGGCGGAAGCCCGCGCCAATCTCAAGGTGTTCATCGAGGCGGCCAAGAACCGTGGCGAGGCGCTGGATCATGTGCTGTTTGTCGGCCCACCCGGCCTCGGCAAGACGACGCTGGCGCAGATCATGGCCAAGGAGCTTGGTGTCAATTTCAAGTCCACCTCGGGACCGGTCATCGCCAAGGCGGGCGATCTTGCGGCCCTCCTCACCAATCTCGAGGAGCGCGACGTGCTCTTCATCGACGAAATCCATCGACTCAATCCGGCGGTGGAGGAAATCCTCTATCCGGCCATGGAGGATTTTCAGCTCGATCTGATCATTGGTGAGGGACCGGCGGCGCGCTCGGTGAAGATCGATCTTTCCAAATTCACCCTTGTGGCCGCCACCACCCGTCTCGGCCTGCTGACGACGCCGCTACGCGACCGTTTCGGCATTCCCGTCCGGCTGGCTTTCTACACGGTCGATGAACTGGAGCGGATCGTCCGGCGCGGGGCGCGGCTGATGGGGCTCAACATGACCGACGAGGGCGCACGCGAAGTGGCAAGGCGTGCCCGCGGCACACCGCGTATTGCCGGGCGGCTTTTGCGCCGGGTGCGCGATTTCGCCGAGGTGGCGCGCGCGGAAGCCGTTACCCGCGAGATTGCCGATGAAGCTTTGACGCGGCTTCTGGTCGACAATATGGGTCTCGACCAGCTGGACATGCGGTATCTCACCATGATCGCCGTCAATTTCGGCGGCGGCCCCGTCGGCATCGAAACCATCGCCGCCGGTCTCTCGGAGCCGCGTGATGCCATTGAGGACATCATCGAACCCTATATGATCCAGCAGGGTTTCATCCAGCGCACGCCGCGCGGGCGCATCCTGACCGCGACGGCCTGGAAACATCTCGGCATGCAGCCACCGAAGGATCTCGAGGCGGCGCAGTTCCGGCTGACGCTGGAGGATGATTGAGGGAAAAAGCCGGCATGCCCGCAGGGGCCTGCCTATCTGACCGGGCAGGAAGACGGTGCAAAGGTTCTGAACGCAGGCCGGAGCTTGAGCATTCCGATTGAACGAGGCCGGCTTTTTGCAGGATGGAGGAATAGTGATGGCTTACGATCCGCTACGGGTCTTTCGCAAACTCGCGCGCAACAACCGGTTGGCCAATTTCCGGCTGCATCAAGCCTGTCTTCAGCTTTCGCAGGAGGCCTTCATTGCGCGCCGCGTCAGCTTCTTCCCGACGATCCGGGCGACGTTGAACCACATCCATACCGTCGACCGTTTTTATATTGACGCCCTGCAGGGCGGAACGCTCGGCCTTGCCGCCTTTGCGGTAGCGGAGCCCTTCGCCACCATGGCGGCGCTGCACGACGCCCAGACGGAGCTTGACGAGGTGCTGATCGCATTTGTCGATGGGCTCGATGAGGGCGATCTCGCGGCCCCGGTCAATATTCACCGCGGCGCGCGCATCCAGCAGGATCGCTGCGACGATGTCCTCTCCCATCTCTTCCAGCATCAGACGCATCATCGCGGGCAGGTGCATGCGATGCTGTCCGGCACTGCGGTAAAACCGCCGCAACTGGATGAATTCATTGTGGGAGATGATGCACAGGCGAGAAAAGTCGAGATGGATGCGTTAGGATGGGCGGAACCCGATTTGATGTTTCCGGCCCGCAGGTCAGTACAATGACGCACGATACGAAAAAACAGGACACCCGCATCCGCATGAAATTCAAGCCGAAGCGCATCTTCCAGATGCGCGTTGCGGGATTGGCGTTTCGTGATGGCCACGTGCTGGTGCACCGGGCGTCGCATGAAAAATTCTGGACATTCCCGGGTGGCCGCGCCGAAATGGGCGAGCGCTCCGAAGAAACGCTGGCGCGTGAAATGGTGGAGGAACTGGGTGTCGAGGCTAAAGTGGGACGGCTTCTCTGGGCGGTGGAGAATTTTTTCCACTATGAAGGCAAGGACTGGCACGAACTCGGCTTTTATTACCTGATGGACCTGCCGCAGACGCTGGCTTTTCATCCCACGGCTGTCATTCACCGCGTTCAGGACGGTGATAACGAACTGGAGTTCCGCTGGGTCGAAGCCACGCGACAGGCGTTGACGGAGCTTGATATTCCGCCCTATTTCATCGCCGACGAAATAGAACACCTGCCGCAGACCACAAGACACCTCGTCTGGCATGACGGCGATCTGGACGATAAATGACTTCTGCCCCTGAACGCCACATGATCCGGCTGGACCGGAAACCGCAGCTCTTCAGCATGCGGGTCGCGGCGCTGATCTTGCAGAACGATCATCTTCTCGTCCAGCGTGGCACCAAGGACAATTATTGGGCCTTGCCGGGCGGAAGGGCGGAAATCGGCGAAAGCTCCGAAGAAACCATCATCCGCGAGATCGGCGAGGAACTTGAGCGGGATTGCTCGATCGAGCGCCTTCTCTGGTCGGCCGAAAACTTTTTTGCCTATGACGGTTATGCTGCGCACGAGTTGGCATTTTATTATCTCATCTCGCTTGCGGCACCTTTTCCGTTCCATGAAAACGATATCGTGCACCGGATCGTGGATGGCACCGAGGTGGAGTTCCGCTGGCTGCCGGCGCAGCCCTCCGTGCTGCTGAAAAACGATCTGCGGCCCCGGTTTATAGCGGAGCGCATCGGGGCGCTGCCTCAGCGTCACGAGCATCTTATCGTCCGCGAAGGTCGTTCCCCTGCGGCCGAAATTCTCAAGGAGACAGTATGAGCGGGCTTGTGGTTTCGCTTTCGGGTGAGCTTATCGAACATGGCCACCGTCTGACGCAGCGGGTCTATTATGAGGATACGGATTTTTCCGGTCTCGTTTATCACGCGCGTTATCTGCATTTTCTTGAGCGTGGCCGCACCGATTATCTGCGTTGCCTCGGCTGCGAACAGAGCGCGCTTCTGACCGCCGATGAGGAAGGTCTGGTCTTCGTCGTTCACCGCATGGAGATCGATTTCAAGACCCCGGCACGGATGGACGACGTCTTGACCATCACCACCGTGACCGAGAAGGCGGGCGGCGCGAAAATGGTGCTTAATCAGGAAATCCGGCGTGGCGAAACGCTGCTTGTCGCTGCCAAGGTCATCATCGCCGTCATCAATGCCAATGGCCGCCCAAGGCGGCTTCCGGAGACGGTGGCGGAAAAATTCATGAAGTAATTGACGGCCGGGCGCAGTAAATCCACCCGGCGTGGCCCGGCTGTAACACTCCTTTAACCATAATGGTGTCTTACTTTAGCAACTGGCATTTGTGCGGCGCACGCCTTCCTTTCACCAAATTTATTGGCAAGTAAGGCTTACTGGCAAGTATCGGGGTATGGCTAAGGGGTTAACGGCTACGGCCGTACGACTTCGAGCGTTAACACGCGTTTGAATCGCCCGGTCCCGTACCGGGCGTTTGGATTCGGGGATTGGATTATTTATGGAACAGGCAGGTTTGGCAGCGGCGACGCATGATGTAAGTCTCTGGGCGCTGTTTATGCAGGCGGGCTTCATCGTAAAGCTCGTTATGATCGGACTTATCGCCGCCTCGGTCTGGACGTGGGCGATCGTCTTCGACAAATATGTGACTTTCGGCAAGGCAAAGCGCCAGTTCGACCAGTTCGAACAGGTCTTCTGGTCCGGGCAGTCGCTCGAGGAGCTTTATCGCACGCTGGCGGAGCGCCAGAATGGCGGTCTTGCGGCGATTTTCGTTTCTGCCATGCGGGAATGGAAAAAATCCTTCGAGCGTGGCGCACGTTCGCCCATCGGCCTGCAGATGCGTATCGACCGGGCGATGGATGTGACGATCGCGCGTGAAGGCGAACAATACGAGGCCCGCCTCGGTTCGCTCGCCACCATCGGTTCGGCTGGTCCCTTCATCGGTCTTTTCGGTACGGTTGTCGGTATCATGACCTCGTTCCAGGCGATCGCCGGTTCGAAGTCGACCAACCTTGCGGTCGTGGCGCCGGGTATCGCCGAGGCGCTTCTGGCGACGGCTATCGGTCTCGTCGCGGCTATTCCGGCGGTTATCGCCTACAACAAGTTCACGGCCGATGCGCACAAGCTTTCCGCTCGCATGGAAGGTTTTGCCGACGAGTTCTCCGCGATCCTGTCGCGCCAGATCGATGAAAAACTTCAGACGCGGCAGGCCGCCCAATAAGCGGCCGCGATTGAGATGCCGTGCAGTAATTTGCCGCAAGGCAAAATGGAGTAGATGATATGGGTATGTCAGCAGGTGGCAGCGGCGGCGGTTCCGGTGGACGCCGGGGTGGGCGCGGCGGACGGCGCAGAGGCGGCGCGATCAGCGAGATCAACGTGACACCGCTGGTCGACGTCATGCTCGTGCTGCTCATCATCTTCATGGTGGCAGCGCCGATGATGACGGTCGGGGTGCCGATCGACCTGCCGCAGACCTCCGCAAATGCTCTGAATTCGGACACCCAACCGATCACCATTTCCGTCAATGCCAATGGCCAGATCCATTTGCAGGAAACGGAAATCCAGGCAACCGAAGTGGCCGACAAGCTGCAGGCGATCGCCACCACGGGTTATAACGAACGCATCTTCGTGCGCGCAGATTCCGTTGCCGCCTATGGCGTCGTTGCCGATGTGATGGCGCGTATCCAGGCGGCAGGCTTCAAGAATATCGGCCTCGTGACCCAGCAGAAACAGGACAATTGACGTAAGACGATGAAGGGCAGCCTTACCACATCCGCGATCGTGCACGCGTCGCTTCTGGCTTTCGCCCTTGTCTCCCTGGGCTCGCCGGAACCGCTCGACGTGTCACAGGCCGAGGCACTGCCGGTGGAGCTGGTGCCGATCGAGGAACTGACCCAGATCCAGCAGGGCGACAAGAACGCGCCGAAGGCCGAGAAGTCCGCCCCTGTTCCCACCACGCGTCCTGATATCATCGAGAATGCGCAGAATATCGGCAATAACACCGCCGATATCGAAGCGCCTCCGACCCCGACCGCCAAGCCCAACGACAATATCGCCGCAGCCGCTCCGCCCAAGCAGGAGAAGCCGCAGCCGGTCGTCGATACCAAGGCGAACGAGGTGAAGGAAATCGTCAAGGAAGAAACCTCGGCCCCCAAGCCGCAGGAAATGGCCGCCTTGCCGCAGACCAAGCCCGAAATAGCGCCGCAGCCGAAGACGGAACCGCCGCCGCAGGAAACCAAGGCGGAAGAGCCGCCGCCGGCAACGCAGGAGCCGGCCGAAATTCCCGTGCCGCAAAACGTTCCGCGCCCGAATTCCCGCCCGGAGCCGCCGAAGCCGGAGGAACCGAAACAGGCCGAGACCAAGCCCGCCGAGCAGAAGCCGGCCGAAAAGCCGGCTGAGAAAAAGCCGGATCAGGCAAAGTCCACGGATAAGCCTTCCGACAAGAAGCCCGGCGAGAAGAAGCAGGAGACTGCAAAATCCGCCTCTTCGAAGGAGAGCGATTTTAACGCCGATGACGTTGCCGCCCTGTTGAACAAGCAGGCACCCTCCGGTGGCGGTGCCAAGCGCTCCACCCAGCAGGCAGCCCTTGGCGGCAAGAAATCGACCGGCGGCTCGACGCTCAGCCAGACGGAAATGGATGCGCTTCGCGGTGCGATCCAGAAGAACTGGCAGATCATTCCCGGTATGGCGGATGCTTCGGACGTTCGCGTCCGGGTGACCATGAAGCTTGACCGTGACGGAACCATCATTGGTCGGCCCGAGATCGAGGCAACCGGCGGTTCGGAAGGAACGCGCCGTGCTCTTTCCGGCGGAGCCTATCGCGCCATTATGCGTTCTGCTCCGTTCACGAACCTTCCCGCCGAAAAATACGATGCATGGAGCGAAGTTGTCGTGAACTTCGATCCCAGTGAATTGCTATGAATGCTGAAAGGCCTGGCAACATGAAGATATTTTCGCCGATCCGGCTGGTGCTCGCTGTCGCGGCCCTCATGTCGGTTTTCTCCGTACCGGCTTTTGCACGGGTGGAAATCAACATCAACAAGGGCAACGTCGAGCCGCTGCCGATCGCCATCACCGACTTCATGTCGAGTGACGGCATCGGTGCGCAGGTTTCGGCCGTCATCGCCGCCGACCTGCAGCGTTCCGGCCTGTTTGCGCCGGTCAACAAGAATGCCTTCATCGAAAAGATCAGCAATCCGGATCAGCAGCCGCGTTTCGAGGACTGGAAGGTCATCAACGCACAGGCGCTCGTCACCGGCCGCGTGACGCGCGAGAGCGACGGTCGTCTGCGCGCCGAATTCCGCCTGTGGGATACTTTCGCCGGCCAGCAGTTGGCTGGACAGCAATTCTTCACCCAGCCGGAAAACTGGCGTCGTGTCGCCCATATCATCGCGGACGCCATCTACGAGCGCGTCACCGGTGAAAAGGGCTATTTCGATACCCGCGTCGTTTTTGTCTCCGAAAGCGGCCCGAAGACGGCCCGCAAGCGCCAGCTGTCGATCATGGATCAGGACGGTTTCAACGTCCGCAACCTCACCAATTCGAACGATATCGTTCTGACGCCGCGTTTCTCGCCCAACCGTCAGGAAGTCACCTACATGTCCTTCGAAGGCCAGCAGCCGCGCGTTTACCTGCTGCAGCTGGAAACCGGACAGCGTGAAGTCGTCGGCAACTTCCCCGGCATGACCTTCTCGCCGCGCTTCTCGCCGGATGGTCAGAAGGTCATCATGAGCCTTCAGCAGGATGGTAACGCCAATATCTACACCATGGACCTGCGCTCGCGCACCACGACGCGTCTGACGAATACGGCCGCGATCGATACTGCGCCCTCCTATTCGCCTGACGGTCAGCGTGTCGCCTTTGAAAGCGACCGCGGCGGGCGCCAGCAGATTTACGTCATGAATGCCGATGGCTCCGGCCAGCAGCGCGTCTCCTTCGGTGATGGTTCCTATTCCACGCCGGTCTGGTCTCCGCGCGGCGATCTGATCGCCTTCACCAAGCAGTCAGGCGGCAAGTTCTCGATTGGCGTGATGAAGACCGACGGCTCGGGCGAACGTATCCTCACCAGCGGTTTCCACAATGAAGGCCCGACCTGGGCGCCGAATGGCCGCGTGCTGATGTTCTTCCGTCAGAACGCCGGTGCGGGTGGTCCGCAGCTCTATTCGATCGATCTGACGGGCTACAACGAACAGCTCATCAAGACGCCGACCTTCGCTTCGGATCCGGCCTGGTCGCCGCTTCTGGACTGATATTGACTGCCACAGCGGCGCCGGTCTGAACCGGCGCCGTCATGTTTTACGCATGCCATGGGGAAGTGCGCCTCTTTCTTGCCGCAAAGTGTTGTGAGGGAGCAAAAAAGTGGGACATTTCCTTTCTGTTAACCATAAGCGTTTGTCGGCTATTAACCGCGATCAGTTAGTGTCCGACAACGTTATTGAAATCCTAAGGAGAGACCGGCGATGAGCCGTACACACATTTCGGCACTCAGCCCCATGCAGAAACTGGCCCGTAACCCGGCTGTCATCGCCATGACGCTCGCGCTTGCTCTTGCAGGCTGCGCGAACAAGAAGAACATGCCGAACAGCGCCGGTGAACTTGGCCTTGGTGGCGCGGGTTCCGCAACGCCGGGCTCCCAGCAGGACTTCACGGTCAATGTCGGCGACCGCATCTTCTTCGACACCGACTCCACCTCGATCCGCGCCGACGCCCAGCAGACCCTGCAGCGTCAGGCCCAGTGGCTGGCCCGTTACCCGAACTACGCAATCACCGTCGAAGGCCATGCCGACGAACGCGGTACGCGTGAATACAACCTGGCGCTCGGCGCCCGTCGTGCCGCTGCAACCCGTGACTTCCTGGCTTCCCAGGGCGTTCCGGCAAACCGCATGAAGACCATCTCCTACGGCAAGGAAAAGCCGGTCGCGGTTTGCGACGACATTTCCTGCTGGTCGCAGAACCGCCGCGCTGTGACGGTTCTCGGTGGCGCGGGCATGTGATTGCCTGACGTTATTGTGAACGTGAACGAGAGGCGGTCTTCGGGCCGCCTTTTGTTTTTTTCATAGTTTGGCCGAAGTTAAGTTGCTTTTTCGGTTGATATGGAAAAAATCCGGCTTGCGCCATTCCGGTGCAAATCAGTTAAGGCAGGACGAATGAGATGAAGAAACTTGTCGTGGCGGGAATGCTGGGGCTTGCAGCCTGCACCGGCTTGAGCGGCATCGCCGTTTCGGGTCCGCTGTTCGGTGCGGGGGGTAGCTTCGGCACGATCAACTCTCAGCAACAGCCCCCGGTCGTCCGGGTTCAGGCCAATGAAGCTTATCGGGTTCAGCAGCTTGAAGAACAGATCCGGCAGCTCAACGGCCGTATCGAAGAAATGAGCTTCCAGCTTCTGCAGATGCAGGAAACGATCCGCAAGGCACAGGAAGACAACGAGTTCCGCTTCCAGGAACTGGAAGGCGGCAATGGCGGTGGCAAGGGTGCAAGCCCGGCCGCTGCACCGAAAAAGAAGGCGGAAGCCAGTCCGGTCAACCCGGCCTCGCCGCCGACCGACGACGTTGCAACGATCATCGAAACGCCACCCGAGGGTGGCGCTTCCGTCTCGTCCTCCGCTCCGTCCAATGGCGCAACGGGCGCTCCGGGAGAAACGACGCTCGGTTCGATCGAGCTCGATTCCAAAGGAATGCCGGTTGGCGGCACGCTGAACCAGGGCGCCAACAATTCCTCCGGCAGCCTTCCCGGCGTGACCACCGGTAACAGCACCCGCAAGACCGATCCGGTCAATACGGCGGCGCTGACCAGCGAAGGCGATATCTATCAGGCCGCTTATGGCCATGTGCTTTCCGGGGACTACAAGTTGGCGGAGCAGGGCTTCCAGCAATATCTTCAGGGCTACCCCAAGGGCGCCAAGGCGGCCGATGCGAGCTTCTGGCTGGGCGAGGCGCAATATTCGCAGGGCAAGTTCAACGAGGCGGCGAAGACTTTCCTCAACGGCCATCAGGCCTATGGCAAATCTCCGAAGGCGCCGGAAATGCTGATGAAGCTCGGCATGTCGCTTGCTGCTCTCGACAATACCGAAACCGCCTGCGCCACGTTGCGCGAGGTGCCGAAGCGTTATCCCAATGCCTCCAAGACCGTGCTGACCAAGGTTGCCAGCGAACAGAAACGGCTGAGCTGCTGATTTTTTCCTGCCATGGCGGGTATTTCCATGCCGGTTGATGCCCGCATTTCGAATGAAGAGACAGTCGCGCCGCTTGCGGCGGTGAAGTCTTTTGTCGAAAATCTCCACAAACCCACCCATATCCTCGTTGCAATCTCAGGCGGCAGCGACTCCACCGGCCTGTTGCTGGCATTAAACGAGGCAAGATCGGCTGGCGGCGATGGGTTGCGACTTTCCGCCGTCACGATCGACCATGCGCTGAGGGCAGAATCCGCCGATGAGGCGCGCAAGGTCGCCGTGCTCTGCGCCGAACTTGGAATTCCCCACACGACACGCCGATGGGATGGCGCAAAGCCGGCCTCCGGCCTGTCCGAAGCCTCCCGGCTTGCGCGTTATCGCCTGATTGCCGACGTTGCCCGGGCAACCGGCGCCGATCTTGTTGCGACCGGGCACACAATCGGCGACCAGCGCGAAACCGTGGCGATGCGTGCCGCCCGGAGCGGCGGCAGTGACAATCTCGGCCTTTCCGGCATGGCGGATGCTGTCCTCTATGATGCACATCTCTGGATCATGCGGCCGTTTCTCACCTGCGAGAGACAGGCGATCCGTGATTACGTCTTGTCACGCTCGCGGCATTGGCTGGACGACCCGAGCAATGAAAATGTCAGATATGAGCGGGTCCGCGTGCGGCAGGTGCTGCCTCACTCCCTGATTGCGCTTGATGACAGCGCTGCCGTCAGAAGGCGGATGCTTTCCGAAAGAACAGCCGTTTTCCTGCACGAACATGCCGAGGTTTTTCATGCCGCCCTTGCCAGATTGGCCGGCGATAACGTCAATCCCGATCTTCCCGAGTTTCGGCATGGACTGGCGGCGTTGATCGCCACACTTGGCGGCAGATCCTATTTTCCGGCTGCAAGCAGTATGGAGCGCGTTCTGCTCTTTCTCAAAACGGGTGAAAACGGGCGAATGACCGTCGGCCGGGTTTTGCTCGAGCGCCGGCGGGACGGGCTCTATATTTTCCGTGAACAGCGAAACCTGCCGGAGCTTGAAATCGAGCCGTCCGGGCAGGCCCTTTGGGATGATCGTTTCCTGGTGAAAAACGGAGCGGACTTTGCAATTGATGTTATGGCGGGCAGAGCTGGCACCGCTGAGCAGGCCGCGGCGCTCTTTCCATCGGTGCCCGCCGGGGTGGCGAAACCGGCAATGGGGGGGCTGCCGCAAATTGCCGCAGCGGCCGAAGGGCGGGTTTCCATGCCGGAGGTCACCGTCATCACGCCAAGGCTTGCCCCTTTCGATCTTTTCCTGCCGCGTTTCGACCTTGAGTTGGCGAATGCAATCGCCAATTTATTCGGACGGCCGGCCTATCCACAGCCCCCGGTTTAAATCCGGCCTCTTTTTCGTGAATTGCCATGGAATAGTTTTTACACCAAAACGCATCAGATAATGCGCTTTGCCTTGGCAAGGGCATATGTCGTCCTTATGTTAGGGGCACATAATGGCGGGCAGCAGATATGCCCGTGTGAGTTCGGGGAGTTCGATGAACCCAAATTTCAGAAATTTCGCCTTGTGGGCCGTGATTGCCCTCTTGCTGATCGCGTTGTTCAGCATGTTCCAGACGTCGCCGACGCAAACGGGTTCGCGGGAAATTCCGTATTCCCAGTTTCTTCGCGATGTGGATTCCGGGCGAGTTCGCGACGTGACCGTCACCGGTAACCGGGTTCTCGGAACCTATACCGAAAACGGCACGGCCTTTCAGACCTATTCCCCCGTCATCGACGACAGCCTGATGGAGCGCTTGCAGAGCAAGAACGTCACCATCGTGGCGCGTCCCGAAAGCGATGGCTCCTCCGGTTTCCTGAGCTACCTCGGCACGCTTCTGCCGATGTTCCTCATCCTCGGCGTCTGGCTGTTCTTCATGCGGCAGATGCAGGGCGGCTCGCGCGGCGCGATGGGCTTTGGCAAATCCAAGGCCAAGCTTCTGACGGAAGCGCATGGCCGCGTCACCTTTGACGATGTTGCAGGCGTGGACGAAGCCAAGCAGGACCTCGAGGAAATCGTGGAATTCCTGCGCGATCCGCAGAAGTTCCAGCGTCTCGGCGGTAAAATTCCGCGCGGTGTGCTGCTCGTTGGTCCTCCGGGCACCGGTAAGACGCTTCTGGCGCGCTCCGTTGCCGGCGAAGCCAACGTGCCGTTCTTCACCATTTCCGGTTCGGACTTCGTTGAAATGTTCGTCGGCGTCGGCGCCAGCCGCGTGCGCGACATGTTCGAACAGGCCAAGAAGAACGCGCCCTGCATCATCTTCATCGACGAAATCGACGCCGTCGGCCGCCACCGTGGCGCCGGTCTCGGCGGTGGTAACGACGAGCGCGAGCAGACGCTGAACCAGTTGCTGGTCGAGATGGATGGTTTCGAGGCGAATGAAGGCATCATCCTCATCGCCGCCACCAACCGTCCCGACGTTCTGGACCCCGCACTTCTGCGTCCCGGCCGTTTCGACCGTCAGGTCGTCGTGCCGAACCCGGATATTGTCGGCCGTGAACGCATCCTCAAGGTGCATATTCGCAACGTGCCGCTGGCGCCGAATGTCGATCTTAAGGTTCTGGCCCGTGGTACGCCCGGTTTTTCGGGTGCTGACCTGATGAACCTCGTCAACGAAGCCGCCCTCATGGCCGCCCGCCGCAACAAGCGCGTGGTCACCATGCAGGAGTTCGAAGACGCCAAGGACAAGATCATGATGGGTGCGGAACGCCGCTCTTCCGCCATGACCGAGGCCGAAAAGAAGCTGACTGCCTATCACGAAGCGGGACATGCGATCACCGCGCTGAAGGTCGCCGTGGCTGACCCGTTGCACAAGGCGACGATCATTCCGCGCGGCCGTGCACTCGGCATGGTCATGCAGCTGCCGGAAGGCGACCGCTATTCCATGAGCTACAAGTGGATGGTGTCGCGTCTTGTCATCATGATGGGCGGCCGCGTTGCCGAGGAACTGACCTTCGGCAAGGAGAACATCACTTCCGGTGCGTCTTCCGATATCGAGCAGGCCACCAAGCTTGCCCGCGCCATGGTTACGCAATGGGGCTTCTCCGATGCTCTCGGCCAGGTGTCCTATGGCGAAAACCAGCAGGAAGTCTTCCTCGGCCACTCCGTCTCGCAGTCGAAGAATGTCTCCGAAGCGACGGCGCAGACCATCGACACGGAAGTTCGCCGCCTGATCGACGAGGCTTATGCCGAGGCACGCCGCATCCTGACGGAAAACCACGATGGTTTCGTTGCGATTGCCGAGGGTCTGCTCGAATACGAAACCCTGACGGGCGACGAAATCAAGGCGCTGCTGAAGGGCGAAAAGCCTGCCCGCGATCTGGGCGACGATTCTCCGGGCAGTCGTGGTTCTGCGGTTCCGAAGGCCGGCACCAAAAAGGACGGCCCCAGCGAAGCAAAGGGCGATGGCGAGACCAAGGGTGACGGCGAAGCCGAAGGCGGCATGGAGCCGCAGCCGCACTGATCGCTTTCGCAAACGCATGATTGTAAAAGGCCATTCGGGTTTCCGGGTGGCCTTTTCATTTTGGTAACAAGATATAAGCCATTTTTGCGCTAATTTACGTGCTGTTTATCGTGGTTTGTGGCATCTAGCCAAAAACGCTTCCGGCTATTTTTATCTTTTGCCGGAATGCCCGAGAGATTTGGAGTTCAAATGGCACGCCGTTATTTCGGAACCGATGGTATCCGTGGACAATCGAACGTCTTTCCCATGACGCCGGATCTGGCGATGCGCGTGGGTATTGCCGTTGGCACGATCTTCCGCCGGGGCCACCATCGCCATCGCGTCGTGATCGGCAAGGATACGCGCCTTTCGGGCTATATGCTGGAAAACGCGCTGGTCGCAGGTTTCACCGCAGCCGGCCTCGATGTCTTCCTGCTCGGCCCCATCCCGACACCGGCAGTTGCCATGCTCACCCGCTCGTTGCGCGCCGATATCGGCGTGATGATCTCGGCCTCGCACAACCCGTTTTCCGATAACGGCATCAAGCTTTTCGGACCGGATGGCTACAAGCTCTCCGATGAGCTGGAGCTCGAGATCGAGGATCTTCTCGACAAGGATATCTATGCCCAGCTGGCCAAGCCGAGTGAAATCGGTCGCGCCAAGCGTGTCGATGGCGACATCTATCGTTACATCGAATTCGTCAAACGTACCCTGCCGCGTGATGTGACGCTGAGCGGGCTCAGGATCGCCATCGATTGCGCCAATGGTGCCGCCTACAAGGTGGCGCCCGCAGCGCTCTGGGAACTGGGTGCTGAAGTCGTCACCATCGGCAACGAGCCGAACGGCATCAATATCAATCTCGAATGCGGCTCCACCCACCCGGAAGCCCTGCAGAAGAAAGTGCACGAAGTGCGGGCCGATATCGGCATCGCGCTCGATGGGGATGCGGACCGCGTCATCATCGTTGATGAGCGCGGCGAAATCGTCGATGGCGACCAGCTGATGGCGGTCATCGCCGATAGCTGGGCTGCTGACAACACACTGCGCGGTGGCGGCATTGTCGCGACCGTCATGTCCAATCTCGGCCTGGAACGCTTCCTCGGCGACAAGGGCCTCACCCTTGCCCGCACCAAGGTCGGCGACCGTTATGTCGTCGAACATATGCGCAATCACAATTTCAACGTCGGCGGTGAGCAGTCCGGCCATATCGTATTGTCGGATTATGGCACAACCGGAGATGGCCTCGTGGCGGCATTGCAGGTTCTCGCCAAGGTCAAGCGTTCCGGCCGCACGGTCAGCGAAGTATGCCGCAAGTTCGAGCCGGTGCCGCAGCTCTTGAAGAATGTGCGAATTTCCGGCGGCAAGCCGCTCGAAAACCCTGTCGTGCAGCAGGCGATTGCGGATGCGGAAAGCGCCTTGGCCAATAATGGCCGTCTCGTCATCCGCCCTTCCGGCACCGAGCCGCTGATCCGCGTCATGGCGGAGGGTGATGACAGCGCGAAGGTGGAGCAGATCGTCAACGACCTCGTTGGTGTCATTGCCAATGCCCGATCGGCCGCGTAAGGCTTGCTGGCAATAACGCAACAAGAAGCCGGCCCCGACGCCGGCTTTTTCTTTGAGTATTCGCTAATAAATATAGTGAATGATCGTGGTTAATCGGGACTTAACCATTTTACGTCAATCTCCATGACTGAACCGTTCACTGGCATCTGCTGCCGAAACCGCACGTGCCTCTTCTGGAGTGGAAGTCATGAAAAACGCCCTGGCCGGATTTCTGGCCGTCCTGCTGACCGGCACCAGCGCTATTGCTGCCGATCTTTATCAAGCCGAGCCTGCGCCGGCCTACGTCGAGGCCCCCGAAGTTGCGATCACCCAGGCGAGCGGCTGGTATCTGCGCGGCGATGTCGGTTATTCCTTCAACAAGCTGCGCGGCGCCCATTATTATCAGGGCGGACCGGGTGGTTATCTCCGGGACTTCGATACCGCGACAATCAAGGACAGTTATGTCATCGGTGGTGGTGTCGGTTATCAGTTCAACAACTATCTCCGCAGCGACGTGACCTTTGACTATATGGGGAAATCGGATTTCCGCGGTTCCACGAGCGGTTTCTGCGGCTCCGTTCCGGGTCGCTGCGTCTCGGCTGATCTCAGCTCGTTGAGCGCCTATACGCTGATGGCCAACGCCTATGTCGATCTCGGCACCTATGGTCGCGTCACGCCTTATGTCGGCGGTGGTATCGGCGGCTCCTATGTCAAGTGGGACAAGCTGCGCAACACCTCGTGCAGCGTTAATGGTCTCGGCTGCGATCCGACCACCGAGCATGGCGGCAAGGGCAAGTGGCGCTTCGCTTACGCGCTGATGGCCGGTGCCTCCATCGACGTCACCTGTAACCTGAAGGCCGATATCGGCTATCGTTTCCGCCACATCAACAAGGGCGACATGTTCGCTTATGAGAATGGCGGCGGCCCGGGCCGTGACAAGGGCCTTTATTCGCACGAAGTGCGTGTCGGTGGCCGTTATGTCTTCAATGGCTGCGATACCGCGCAATACATGCCACCTGCCGATATTCCGCTGCAGCCGGCCGTTTATAAATAAACGTCACGCCCAGCTGGTAGTTTCAAACCGTCCGCATCCTCCGGGTGCGGGCGGTTTTGTTTCGGCGGCATTGATCGCGTCGCATGACGCATATGGACTAAAATTTCCATGCGTAGCGACATATTCCGCTTGACGGAGGCCGGCGACAGGAATAGCAACGGCGTCAGGACACTCCACCCTAACGTGGAGCGCCTATCTGAAAGGGTAGTCAAATGACAGATATAGTGAAGCCGGACCTCCGTCCGGGCAATACGCATTTCTCTTCTGGTCCCTGCTCGAAGCGTCCCGGTTGGTCGCTAGATGCTCTCTCTGATGCACCGCTCGGTCGCTCGCATCGCGCCAAGGTTGGCAAAGCCAAGCTGAAGCAGGCCATCGATCTCACCCGTGAAATTCTGAACGTTCCTGCCGATTATCGCATCGGTATCGTTCCCGCGTCCGACACCGGCGCCGTTGAAATGGCGCTCTGGTCGCTGCTCGGTGAACGCGGTGTCGATATGCTCGCCTGGGAAAGCTTCGGCGCCGGCTGGGTCACCGATGTTGTCAAGCAGCTGAAGCTGAAGGACGTGCGCAAGTTCGAGGCCGATTACGGCCTGCTGCCGAACCTCGTCGAAGTCGATTTCGACCGTGACGTGGTCTTCACCTGGAACGGCACGACCTCCGGCGTTCGCGTTCCCAATGCCGATTTCATTCCGGCCGACCGCAAGGGCCTGACCATCTGCGATGCCACCTCGGCGGCCTTCGCACAGGACATGGACTTTACGAAACTCGACGTCGTCACCTTCTCCTGGCAGAAGGTTCTGGGCGGCGAGGGCGGCCATGGTGTCATCATTCTGTCGCCGCGTGCTGTCGAGCGTCTGCTGAGCTATTCGCCCGCTTGGCCGCTGCCGAAAATCTTCCGCATGGTTTCCGGCGGCAAGCTGATCGAAGGCATCTTCACCGGCGAAACCATCAACACGCCGTCCATGCTCTGCGTTGAAGACTATATCGACGCTCTGCTGTGGGCGAAGAACCTCGGTGGCCTGAAGGCGCTGATCGGCCGTGCCGATGCCAATGCCAAGGTCATCTACGACTTCATCGAGAAGAATGACTGGATCGCCAATCTGGCCGTCAAGCTGGAAACCCGCTCCAACACCTCCGTCTGCCTGAAGATCGTCGATCCCGAGGTGCAGGCGCTGGATGCCGCCGCGCAGGCGGACTTCGCCAAGGGCGTCGTCGCCCTGCTCGAAAAGGAAAATGTCGCCCTCGATATCGGCGCTTATCGTGACGCACCGTCCGGTCTGCGCATCTGGGCCGGCGCCACCATCGAGACGGCGGATATGGAAGCCGTCATGCCCTGGCTCGCCTGGGCCTACCAGACGCAGAAAGCAGCGCTTTCCAAGGCTGCCGCCTGATTTTGATACCGGCCCTGCGCGGATGCAGGGCCGCACATTCCCCATTTCGTACATTTCCATCACTTCCTTCAAGGAGCCCGTGAACCATGGCACCTCGCGTACTCGTATCCGACGAACTGTCGGAAACCGCCGTCCAGATTTTCCGTGATCGTGGCGTCGAAGTCGATTTCCAGCCGAAGCTCGGCAAGGACAAGGACAAGCTTGCCGAAATCATCGGCAATTATGATGGTCTCGCCATCCGTTCCGCCACCAAGGCGACCGAAAAGCTGATCGAAGCCGCGACCAATCTCAAGGTCATCGGCCGCGCCGGCATCGGCGTCGACAATGTCGATATTCCGGCTGCTTCGCGCCGCGGTATCATCGTCATGAACACGCCCTTCGGCAACTCCATCACCACCGCCGAACACGCCATCGCGCTGATGTTTGCCGTCGCCCGCCAGCTTCCGGCCGCCGACAGCTCCACGCAGGCCGGCAAGTGGGAAAAGTCGAAATTCATGGGTGTTGAGATCACCGGCAAGACGCTCGGCGTCATCGGTGCCGGCAACATCGGCTCCATCGTCTGCTCGCGTGCGCTTGGCCTCAAGATGCATGTTCTCGCCTATGACCCCTTCCTCTCGCCGGAGCGCGCGCAGGAAATGGGCGTCACCAAGGTTGAGCTGGACGAGTTGCTGGCCCAGGCCGATTTCATCACGCTGCATGTGCCGATGACCGACAAGACGCGCGGCATCCTGAACGCTGAAAATCTTGCCAAGACCAAGAAGGGCGTGCGTATCGTCAACTGCGCCCGTGGCGGTCTGGTGGATGAAGCGGCTCTTGCCGAAGCCATCAAGTCCGGCCATGTCGCCGGTGCCGGTTTCGACGTGTTCGAAGTCGAGCCCGCCACCGAAAGCCCGCTTTTCGGTCTGCCGAACGTCGTCTGCACGCCGCACCTTGGCGCCTCGACCACCGAAGCGCAGGAAAATGTTGCCCTGCAGGTTGCCGAGCAGATGTCGGATTACCTCGTCAAGGGTGCCGTTTCCAACGCCATCAACATGCCGTCGATCACCGCGGAAGAAGCGCCGCGCCTGAAGCCCTTCATCCGTCTGGCGGATGTTCTCGGCTCTTTCGTTGGTCAGGTGCAGGAAAGCGCCACCAAGGAAATCGAAATCCTTTATGATGGCGCAACTGCCAACATGAATACCAAGGCGCTGACCAGCGCGTTGCTGGCCGGTCTCATCCGCAGCCAGGTTGCGGATGTGAACATGGTTTCCGCCCCCGTCATGATCAAGGAAAAGGGCATCATCCTGTCCGAGGTCAAGCGCGACAAGACCGGCGTCTACGACGGTTACATCAAGCTGACGGTGAAGACGGAAAACCAGATCCGCTCTGTCGCCGGCACGGTCTTCTCGGATGGCAAGCCGCGCTTCATCCAGATCAAGAACATCAACATGGATGCCGATGTCGGATCGCACATGATCTACATCACCAATACCGACGTTCCCGGCATGATTGGCTTCATGGGCACCACGCTCGGCGAGGCTGGTGTCAACATCGCCAACTTCCAGCTCGGCCGTGAAAAGGAAGGCGGCGACGCCATCGCGCTTCTTTATGTCGATGGCCCGGTTTCAGAAACCGTGCTGGACAAGCTGCGCGCCAACCCGGCGATCCGCCAGGTCAAGCCGCTGACGTTTAACGTCGACTGATACGCCTATCGTTCCTCCCAAGGGGACAATAAGGCCCGGTGCAGGGGAAACCCTGTGCCGGGTTTTTCGTTTTTCCAATGACTGTTTCGTCGCAAAATGCGTGAGATTATCGCATTGGTTGCATATCACAAAAAATTTAAGCCGAGTGCTCTAAAAATGATGATCATGAGTTGCTATATCGCCTGCTGACATGCCGCTCATGGGAGGGCGGCCAACAGGAGATAACAATGTTTGCTGCCTTTCGGCGCTTCAAGGGTTTGTTCGCAGTCGCTGCGCTTGGTATCGCGGTGTCTTTCGTTGCCGTTGACATGGCAGAGGCGCGCCGCGCCAGCGGCGGTTTCGGCAGCCGCGGCACGCGGACCTATTCCGCTCCGCCTTCGACCAGCACGGCACCAGGCCAGACCGCGCCGATCAACCGCAGCATGACCCCGAATACGAACCAGAACCAGGCGACACCGGGCGCGGCCCAGCCGGCACGCCCCGGCGCGCAGGCCCCGCAGCAGAACCGTGGCCTGTTCGGCGGCATGATGGGTGGTCTGATGGGCGGCCTGTTGATGGGCGGCCTGTTCGGCATGCTGCTGGGCGGCGGTTTTGGCGGCATGGCCGGTTTCTTCGGCATGCTGCTGCAGGTGGCGCTGATCGGTCTTCTGGTCATGTTCGCCATGCGTTTCTTCGCCTCGCGCCGTCAGGGCCAGCCGGCCTATGGTTCGGCAGGCGGATCGCAGCGCACGGATAACTCCGGTTCCTCCTTTAACGGCGGTTCGCAGGCGGGCTCTTCCGCATCCTCGTTCAAGATCCCGAAGATCGGCGCGCTTGCCGGCGCTGCGGGCGGTGTGGCTGCTGCAACTGCGGCCAAGCCGGTGCCACATGCCAATGCCGTGTCGGAAGGCGATGAAATCGGCATTACCCAGGGTGACCTCGAAATCTTCCAGAAGATGCTGGAAGACGTACAGGCTGCCTATGCCGCCGAGGATTACGGCACATTGCGCAAGCTGACGACGCCGGAAGCCATGTCCTACCTCGCCGAGGAGCTGAGCGACAATGCCACCAGCGGCGTGAAGAACGACGTGCGTGACGTGACGCTGCTGCAGGGTGATGTCGCCGAAGCCTGGCACGAAGAGGGGCAGGACTATGCAACGGTGGCGATGCGTTATTCCGCCATCGATGTGATGCGCGACCGCAACTCTGGCAAGGTGATCGAAGGCGACGAGCAGCATCCGTCCGAAGCCGTCGAGATGTGGACCTTCGTACGCCGCGCGGGCAACGACAACTGGCAGGTCGCAGCCATTCAGGCCGCTGCCTGAGGCTAAGGATTCGATCTTTATTGAATGAAACGGCCCGGAGGTTCCCCTACCTCCGGGCTTTTGTTTGTGAGAACCCACAATGATCTCCGTCCCGAGGTTGGCCACACTTCAGCTTCGCCCCGCGCAAGACCGGCAGGCGTAAAAAAATCGACTGATAAATCTAACGGGTGATATCTCCGCCAATGACGGGTCGCGATTTTGGCTTCGCCCTGCTATGCAAGGCTTTAAGTCCTGTTTGTCGAGGCATATCGCTGACGCATGGCTTGGCCACTCCACGGAATTGCCTTTTTTCATTCATCCGGCATTCAGTCCCTGCATCCTAACCAGAACGCCTACACGTCAATGTGACTTTTCGCGCCGGTTCTAAACCGCTTTGGAAAGGGAACCTCAGCCGCAAAACAGCGTTGACAATCCAATCCCCGGCGCCTCCCAAGCCGGGCTGGGTGGCCCGGCAATGTGCGGTCCGCGAGAACGGAGAGCTATCGAGATGAAACGCTTTGACCTGATCGACGGGATGCGTGGTTACTTCCTCGTCTTCATGCTGATCAATCATCTGGTGTTTGCCGGCGGTTTCTGGCTGGTGGAAATCAATCACCGGCAGTTTGCCTTTGTTGAGGATGCGCAGGGCTTCGTGTTCCTGTCCGGCCTCCTGATCGGCATGGTCTATGCGCGGAAAATGATGAAATACGGCTATGATGCCGGTAAACAGATGATCTGGAACCGGGCGATGGAGCTTTATCGTTATGCGATGGGCCTCGTCATTGCCGTGCTGTTCTTCCGTATGGTCATCCCGCATGCGCCCTATATCTGGTACAACTGGCTCGGCATGACGACGTTTGACGACCCGCTGCGTCTGGCGGCGATTGCGACATTCCTTTTCCAGCCGACCTTCATGGATATCCTGCCGCAATATATCGTCTACATGATCTTTGCTCCGCTGCTGGTGAAGCTTTGCCTCGACGGCAAGTGGGCCTATGTGATGGCCGGTTCTTTGCTGGTCTGGATGGCCGGCCAGCTCGGCCTGCAGCAGATCGTGACGACGCCGCTCAATGAACTCGTCAAGGGTGCTGACGAGCAGGGCATTCGCGTCAGCTTCAACCTGCTCGGCTGGCAGCTTGTCTTCTATTCGGCGCTGGTCATGGGCGCGATGACGGCGCAGAATCGCATTCCGTGGAAGGTGATCTTCTCGCCTGAGCATACATGGCTGCCGAAGGCCGCCCTTGTCATCTGCCTGTTCTTCATGCCGCTGCGCATCGCCACCGCCTGGGGCCTGATGCCGGAATTCATGATGGGCAAATTTTCCACCATGGAAATCCGCGCCGATTTCGGCCCGGTCTATCTCATCAACTTCCTCGCCGTCGGCGTCGGCTTGACCTGGCTGGTGATTGCCGGTCCGAAGCACCACCGCCCGCTCGTGCGTTCCATTGCCGAAGGGGTTATCTGGGTGCTTTCGCTGAAGTTCCTGCAATTGCTCGGCCGTCATTCGCTGCAGGTCTATGTCTGGCACGTGGCGATCGTTTATGGCGTCTATTATCTGGATGGTCGTACGGCGGAACTGTCGCAGCTCAACAAGACGCTGATTGCCTTCACGGCCATCGGATTGCTGGCTTTGCCCGCCCTGTGGCGGGAACGCGACAGGTGGTTCGGCAGCAGCGGCCAGAAGACGGCCGGCGCTTAACGGCCCGTCACGTCCCGAATCTGATGGCTTTACGGGGCGGTTTTCCGCCCCGTACTTGCGTGCGCGGCCATTCCTTTCTATATGCAGCCCTTAAATCCGCAGGATGGCGAGACAGGACGGCCCGATTGATGGCCAGTTTTCTCGCGGCGGATGACCGACAGGCGGCGGGGCCTTTACCCCCGTTATGACTGACGATGGGAAAAAACGTGAATACGCTCGATTTTGACAAGAGGCCGGAAGATACCCGGATCGTTGTCGCCATGTCCGGTGGCGTCGATTCTTCCGTGGTGGCCGGTATCCTCAAGCGCGAGGGCTATGATGTCCTCGGCATTACGCTTCAGCTTTACGACCATGGTGCTGCCGTGCATCGCGCCGGTTCCTGTTGCGCGGGGCAGGATATCGATGATGCGCGCAGAGTCTGCGAAACGCTCGGCATTCCACACTATGTGCTGGATTACGAAGCGCGGTTCCGTGAAACCGTCATCAATCCCTTTGCCGAAGCCTATGCGATGGGCGAAACGCCGATCCCCTGTGTTGCCTGCAACCAGACTGTAAAATTTGCCGATCTGCTGGCCACGGCGCAGGAACTGGGCGCCGATGCGCTGGCGACCGGTCATTACATCCGCTCGCGCCCCAATCCCGTTCCCGGCCAATCGGGGCGGCGCGCGCTGTATCGTCCGATCGACAGCGACCGTGACCAGAGCTGGTTCCTGTTTGCGACGACACAGGAACAGATCGATTATCTGCGCTTTCCGCTGGGTGGCCTCTCGAAGGCCGAAACGCGGGCGCTGGCGGAAGAAATGGGGCTTGTCGTGGCCAAGAAGGCCGACAGCCAGGACATCTGTTTCGTGCCGCAGGGCAAATATACCGACATCATCAACAAGCTGAAGCCGAATGCGGCTCTGGCGGGTGATATCGTGCATCTCGACGGCCGCGTGCTCGGCCGCCATGATGGCATCGTGCACTATACGATCGGCCAGCGCCGCGGCATCGGCGTTGCGACGGGCGAGCCGCTTTACGTCGTACATCTCGATGCCCGGGGCCGCCGGGTCATCGTTGGCCCGCGTGAGGCGCTGGAAACCCGTCGCGTCTATCTGCGTGACATGAACTGGCTTGGCGATGGCGAACTGGCGAATGATGCCGGGCAGGGCTTTGCCTGTTTTGCCAAGGTGCGCTCCACCCGCCCGCCGACGGAAGCGGTGCTGCATGCGGACGAAAACGGTATCTATGTGGAGCTGATGACCGGCGAGGCCGGCGTTGCGCCAGGGCAGGCCTGCGTGCTCTATTCCGCGCCGGGCGCAGATGCCCGTGTTTACGGCGGCGGTTTCATCGAACGTTCGGAACGCTCGGCGGAAGCGGAAGCTTCGCTCAAGGCTCTTCTGGAAAAGCCGGTTGCCGCCTGAAACAGCGTACTTTTTGCAGCACTGCGGAAAGCGAATTTTTTGCGCATCTTGCGCTTGACACTTTGGGGAGCGGCACCTTATAAGCCGCTCATCCTGATGGAGCGGCCAGTCACATGACTGTCACGTTTCCCCTGTGGCGGGGTAGCTCAGGTGGTTAGAGCAGCGGAATCATAATCCGCGTGTCGGGGGTTCAAGTCCCTCTCCCGCTACCAAACAACAGCCGATATTCGGGCTGCATCAAACCGATAGATACCTTGATCTGCCATATAGTCTTCGCCTGTTTTTCTCAGGTGTGAGATGACGCTTGCGATCAATTCTCTGCACGCGAGCCACGCCGCCGCCATTCACACGGTGCATTTCGACACCGCAGAATTTGAGCGCCTTGTGGATATGCGCAAGGTCGGCCATGTCACGGGAAATGCGGTTGGGCGCTTCCAACCCCTCCAATTGAAACGTTCACTTGGCTGTTCAGGCCCGATTAACATCGCGTGCGTCAGTATTAGCCAATGGAACCGCTGCATTTGCAATGCGTTTGAGTCGGTCATTGGGAGCTAAAATCATGAAGCTATTGAGCGCAGCTATTTGTCTGGTGTCGCTGGGTGTCCTGACTGGATGCGTCGACGATAGCGGATACCGAGGTGGATATTATTCATCCGGCGTCTATTATCGGTCTTATGATCGTGATCGCTACTATCGCGATTACGATCGCCGGTACTGGGGCGAACGGAGAGAATGGCGCGATCATCGCGACCGCAGAGAGTGGCGAGACCGAGAACGGAACCAAACGGAGTGGCGCGATCGGGTGCAGCCCCGCATAGAGCCTAGCGCCAGAAACGGCCGCGATTCAGGGAATGCGCCAGTTATCTTGCCAAATGGTCGGGCAATTTATCCAGACTAGACAAGAACTGACTATCGGCACCCGAACGCTTCTCGGTCTGTCGCTGTTCAACCGATATCGGCATCATCAGCAGGCTGATGGCGTGCGCTCGGGTTTCCCCTGTACGGACAATGCTCCCGGCAATGCCAAGATGGCTTCTGGAGCGGCTAGCAAGCTGCGGGCGGCTTGGTACAGACAATCAGGGATATCCCGGCAAGCCGTGTCCGCCCAATCTGGCGGCCTTCGGGAAATTAAGGTCATTGTGCAGAGGATGGAGAAGAAGGGCGCAGGCCTTCAATAAGGGAAAGTAAGCGATAACTTACACACATTGTATTTGAGAGGCTCCGAGGCGCTATCGTCCGTCAAAGGCAAATAAGTACTCATGCGCGTAACATTAGCCGATAAGTCTTGCCCTAAAAAAGGGAAACCCGCTTGCTGTCAAATGCAGCTAGCGGGTCTCAACCTCTACCCCCTCCCACAAGGGCGGCTGCACAAAAGCACATGAAATGAAATATGGCAAGATCATGGCGAATATATTCTTGTGATGCGTCGCGGCCCTTGGCTGATTTTGGATCAGAAGCTGGGCAGCGCCGGGGTCAGTTCTTTGAGGCCTCGGTGAAGACCGCCAGTTGGGCGTCATAGGCTCTCTTGAACGCCGGACGGGCCTTGCCTCGGTCAACATAGGCCGAAAGGTTTCCATAGCCTTTCAATACGCCCGATGATTCCAGCCGGCGTAATACGCAGATCATCAGAATATCTGCGGCGCTGAAAGAACCTTCGAGCCATTCGCGCTCGCCAAACCATGCGGACAATTCGCCAAGGCGCTTCAGGAGCTGCTCCTTGACCCGGGCAAGGCGGGCTTCGTGCCAGGGCTCGCCGCGCTCGAAAAGCCAGGTCGTACCAAAGTTGAGGACGGGCGGCTCGATCGTGTTCAATGCGGCGAACATCCAGGCAATGGTCCGGGCTCGTCGCAATTCGTCCTCCGGCAGCAGGCCCCCATGATTTTGCGCGATATGGAGCACAATCGCCCCCGACTCGAACAGAATGAGGTCGCCCTGCTCATAGGAGGGGATCTGGCCGAAAGGCTGGCAAGCGAGGTGCGAAGCTTCCTTCATCGCTTCGAACGACAGGCGCCGGACATGATAGGGCTGACCCACTTCTTCGAGCGCCCACCGCACCGGCATATCACGCGCGAGACCGCGGCCACCATCGGGAGAGCGTGCAAAAACAGTGATCGTGGGGTTCGGCTTCATTTCGATAGAAGCGGGGACTGTTTCGATATTTGACATCCTGCGTCTCCCATACGAAATCCGTATTTCCAGGAACAACCTCCGCCTCGCGGGACGTTCAGTCAACGGTGCTGTGTGGTGAACAAGCGGTCAATGTAGATATCAATATGGCGATGGGCGAGAGCGCGCTCTTCGGCAGCGTGGAATGGAAACGCCGATTGCAAGCCAAAGCCGCG
Source organism: Agrobacterium tumefaciens (assembly GCA_017744915.1). Classification (GTDB taxonomy): domain Bacteria; phylum Pseudomonadota; class Alphaproteobacteria; order Rhizobiales; family Rhizobiaceae; genus Agrobacterium; species Agrobacterium tumefaciens_I. Next base: position 523,593 of record JAGIAH010000001.1, on the reverse strand, counting down.
ACATCTTAAGAGACGATCGCCCAAATATCGATTTTCCTAGGGAAATTTGGAGCGGGCGAAGGGATTTGAACCCTCGACCCCAACCTTGGCAAGGTTGTGCTCTACCCCTGAGCTACACCCGCTCAAATCCACCGGTCCGGGGTAGTTCGCTGAACCGTGGGCCGCCAAGTGGCGACGGGCGCTATATCGCTCAATCGATTTTGGAATGCAACAGGGAAATGACAAAAACGCGAAAATTTCTTTGAGAAATGCGACAAGCAGCGGAAATGATTGAGAATTTTTCATCTCTCCGTTTTTTCCAGCGTTGCCAAGTGCCGGTCACCCCCTTAATCAGGTAAGGAACGACAACGGAATCGACAGAGGCAGGCGGCAGGATATGGCAGAAAATTCTCCCAAGACGGCAACGGAACTCTTCGAGTTTCTCGACGGGCTCGGCATTTCTCATACCACGAAAGAGCACGAGCCGGTGTTTACCGTCGCGGAATCCCAGTCGCTGCGCGATCTCATTCCCGGCGGTCATACAAAGAACCTCTTCGTGAAGGACAAGAAGGATCAGTATTTCGTCCTGACTGTTGAGGAAAATGCCGTCGTGGATTTGAAAAGCGTCCACAAGACCATCGGCGCGGCAAGTCGCGTCTCCTTCGGCAGGCCGGAAAAAATGCTCGAATATCTGGGCGTCGTGCCGGGCTCGGTCACGGTCTTCGGGGCCATCAACGATACGGACAGGCAGGTCACCTTCGTGCTCGACAGCGATCTCCTGGAAAACGAGCTGGTCAACGGCCATCCGCTTTCCAACGATCAGACGACGACGATCGCGTCGAGCGATCTCATTCGCTTTCTGGAGGCGACCGGACATGCGCCGCTCGTCTTGAAAGTCAGCGAGTGAAATACGATCTTTGCTTCAATTAACACAGACAGAGAGTTCAGGAGACCGGCATGAGCGGCACGAATAATCCTTACGGCGGTTCCTATGGCGGGCAGATGACCGCAAGCGTTCATCACAATGGCGAGTTGAACTGCGCGGCCTCCGGCCACATCAAGGACACGACGACCGCGGGTTTTACCAGGGACGTTCTTGAAGAATCGCGTCGCCAGCCGGTTCTGGTGGATTTCTGGGCGCCCTGGTGCGGCCCCTGCAAGCAGCTGACGCCCGTGCTCGAAAAGGTCATCAACGAGGCGAATGGCCGCGTGAAGCTTGTGAAGCTGAATATCGACGACCATCCGTCCATTCCCGGCCAGCTCGGCATCCAGTCCATTCCCGCCATCGTTGCCTTTGCGGATGGCCGGCCGGTGGATGGCTTCATGGGCGCGGTTCCGGAAAGCCAGATCAAGCAGTTCATCGACAAGATTGCCGGACCCGACGCGGGTGACCCCAAGGCCGAGATCGAAGCCGTTCTGGCCGAGGCGAAGCAGCTTCTGGCGGATGGCGATTTTAATGGTGCGGCACAGCTTTTCGGCGCCGTCATGCAGGCCGATCCGGAAAACCCCGCAGCGATTGCCGGTATCGCCGAATGCATGATCGCCGCCGGCCAATATGAGCGGGCGGGTGAATTGCTCTCCTCTCTTCCAGCGGAACTCAATGACGATGCGGGCATTCAGCTCGTTTCGAAAAAGATCGCGCAATATGAGGAAGCCCGCAAGATTGGTGATCCCGTGGCGCTTGAACGTGATCTGGCGCTTGATCCCGACCGCCACGAGGCGCGGGTGAAGCTTGCCAAGGTGCTGAATGCGCAGGGACGGCGTGACGAAGCGGCGGACCATCTGCTTTACGTCATGCGCAAGGACCGGACCTTTGACGATGACGGTGCGCGCCGCCAGCTTCTGGAATTTTTCGAGGCCTGGGGCTTCAAGGATCCGGCGACGGTTGCCGGCCGCAGGAAGCTTTCGGCGATACTGTTTTCGTAATGCGGGCATATCCCGGCCGTGGCGGCTGAGCCGCCGGCCGGGCAGCAGTGAACAGGGGGCTTGATCCCATGCATATCGGAAATGCAAGATATGTGAAGAATGACGACCTGCCGGAAACCGTGCCGGTCTTTCCGTTGCCGGGCGCGCTGCTTCTGCCGGAAGGCCATCTTCCGCTCAATGTTTTCGAACCGCGGTATCTCGCCATGATCGACACGGCACTGGCGAGCCACCGGCTCATCGGCATGGTGCAGCCGGCGCTTCATGTCATCGAGGCGGGGCTTGAGGGCGGTCCGCTCAGCGCGGTCGGATGTCTTGGCCGCATCACCTCCTTTTCCGAAACGGGGGATGGCCGTTACATCATCTCACTCACCGGTGTCTGCCGCTTCCGCCTGCTGGAAGAGGTCGAGGCGGGCGAGCCCTATCGCAGCTTCCGGCATGCGCCCTTCATCGCCGATCTTTCCGGTGAATATGACGAGGAGGCGGTGGACCGTGAAAACCTGCTGCGCGTATTCCGCTCGTTCCTGGATGCTAATCAGCTGGAAGCGGATTGGGAAAGCGTGGAGAGGGCCGGCAATCGCGTTCTCGTCAATTCACTTTCCATGATGTCTCCTTTCGGGCCGGCCGAAAAACAGGCGTTGCTGGAAGCGCCTGATCTGAAGACGCGGGCTGAAACATTGATCGCCATCACCGAGATCGTTCTTGCCCAGGGTTCGGGCGAGGGCGGCACCGTGCTGCAATAGGATCGACGCCATGGACGACAGGATGAGCAATGTCGATCCGAAGCTGCTGGAGCTTTTGGTTTGCCCTTTGACGAAGGGTCGCCTTTCTTATGATCGCGCCCACAACGAGCTCATCTCCGAAAGCGCGAGGCTCGCCTATCCGATCCGTGACGGCGTGCCGATCATGCTGATTTCCGAAGCGCGCAAAATAGAAGACTAGTCTCCCCGTCTTCAGGCCTCCACCGATTGTCACGTCGCAAATTGACGAAGATGCGTTGACAACCATGCGTGGATTTGACCAGAGTCCCGCCCGACATGTCTGTTGCGGGGAGAATACCGATGTCGTTGCGCGCTCTTGTCCGGATCTCGTTGGTTGCGGTCTCTACCGCCCTCTTTTTTCTTCCAGCCACGGCAGCAGAATCGTCTCGAAAGGTGGTAACCACCCAGAACGGCGATTATTTCGGCTTCGATCTTAGAACGGAGCAGAATGTCTCGCTGGAGCAATGCGGCGAGATTTGTGTGGGCGACGCTGCCTGCAAGGCCTTCACCTACAATCCCAAGGTGAAATGGTGCTTCCTCAAATCCGATTTCAATCAGCTGAATGCCTTCCCCGGCGCTGTTGCCGGCAAGATCGTGGAAGTGGCTACGGAAGCCGATATCGGCGCGCCCCAGCGCCTGTCTTTCGTCACTGACAGCCTGCAGCAGGAAGCGCGCCGGCTGAAATCCGGCCTTGCGGCAAATGACGGCGAGACAGGGCAGGGTGTGGAAGCGCTGGTGGAGACGGCGCGGCAGCAGGCGGCATCTGGCAATATTCCCGATGCGGTGGCGACCTACAAGGCGGCCCTTGCAATCACGCCGGACGATGGTGCACTCTGGGCGGAGTTCGCGGAAAAGGCGGTGCAGGTCACCGATAATTATTCCATTGCCGGTCAGGCCGCTTCCGCCGCCATTAATGCCTATCAGCTGAGCCGTACGGTCAGCGCCCGAACCGAAGCCCTGAACCGGCTGGCGCAGGCCTTCGAAAAAACCCAGAATTATCGCGCGGCACTGAACGCCTATAAGGAGAGCCTCGCGCTTTCCAACAATGCACGCATCAAGGCCGCCTATGCCGACCTGCGCACCCGCCAGGGTTTCCGCGTCATCAACAATACCGTGGATACGGACAGCGTCAGCCCACGCGCCTGCGTGCAGTTTTCCGAACCGCTGGTGAAGAATGGCGTCGATTATTCCTCCTTCATCACGCTGGATGGGGCGGCCCCCAAAGCCATTGAGGCGAAGGGCAGCGAGATTTGCGTCGAAGGCCTGACCCATGGCCAGCGTTACAAGATTGCGCTGCGCGCCGGCCTGCCGTCTTCGGTGGAAGAGCCGCTGGAAAAGCAGGTCGATCTCGATATTTACGTGCGTGACCGCGCCGCGACCGTACGCTTCACGGGTGAGAATTTCGTGCTGCCGGGCACCGCGCGCCGCGGCATCCCGATCGTCTCGGTCAATGCCGACAAGGCCGACCTGAAGCTCTATCGCGTCGGCGACCGCAACATTACCTCGCTGCTCACAAATTCGCAGTTCCTGACGCAGATGGACGGTTACAATGCCGACCGTATCGAAAACGAGATCGGTGAACTCGTCTGGCAGGGCTCGATCGAGATCAAGCCTGATCTCAACAAGGATGTGGTGACGAGCTTCCCGGTGGATGAGGCCCTGCCGGAGCGCAAACCCGGCATCTATGTGCTGACCGCAGTGCCGCCGGGCGTAGCACCTGAAACATGGGATTCCCGCGCCACGCAATGGTTCCTGGTTTCTGACACCGGCATCACCACCTACGCCGGCACCGATGGGCTGAATGTCTTCGTCCGTGCGCTTGGCAGCGCCAAGCCGCTCGCGGATGTGGATCTGCAGCTGCTCGCCAAGAATAACGAGGTGCTGGGCACGGCAAAGACGGATGCCGATGGCCGCGCGGTATTCTCCGCAGGCCTGATGCGCGGCACGGCCGCACAGGCACCGGCAATCCTGACCGCGCGCAATGGCGACAAGGATTACGTCTTCCTCGACATGACCCGCGCCGGCTTCGACCTCTCAGACCGTGGCGTGACGGGACGGGCAGCCCCCGGTGCCATCGACGTGTTCAGCTGGACCGAGCGCGGCATCTACCGCGCCGGCGAGACCGTGCACGCGGCAGCGCTTGCCCGTGATGTCGATGGCAAGGCAATCGAGGATCTGCCGCTCACCTTCATCTTCTCGCGCCCGGATGGCGTCGAGGATCGGCGTTTCGTCAGCGATGGCAAGGCGCTGGGCGGCCATGCGGTCGATCTGCCGCTGCAGGCAAATGCCATGCGTGGCACCTGGACGCTGCGTATTCATACCGATCCAAAGACGGCTGCCATCAGCGAAAAGAGCTTCCTTGTCGACGATTTTGTGCCTGATCGCACCGAGTTCGACCTCTCGAGCAAGGCAAAACAGATCGACCCGGGCGCGGAAACGGCAATCGACGTCGATGGCCGTTATCTCTATGGCGCGCCCGCTGCCGGCCTGACGCTGGAAGGCGAGGTGGCGATCAAACCGACGCGCACGAGTGCCGATTTCGAAGGTTATTTCTTCGGTCTGGCGGATGAGGAAAGCGAAGAGGAAAACCGCAGCACGCTTGCCGAGCTGCCGGTTCTGGACGAAGAGGGCAAGGCGAGCTTTAACGTCGATCTCACCGATCTGCCTTCCACCACCCAGCTTCTTTCGGCCAACATTACCGTCCGCATGCAAGAGGCCGGCGGCCGCGCCGTGGAGCGCTCGCTGACGTTGCCTATCAAGGCGGATGCCCCGGTCATCGGCATCAAGCCGCAATTTTCCGGCGATCTTGCCCAGAATTCCGTTGGCCGTTTCCATATCATCGGCGTCAGCGCCGATGGGGCGAAGCAGGCGATGAACGGTCTCACCTGGAAGCTCATCAAGGTCGAGCGGAACTATCAATGGTATCGTCAGGGCAATTCCTGGCGTTACGAGCCGGTGGAATATACCAAGCAGCAGGAAGCCGGCACCCTGTCCGTCGATGCCAATGGCGGCGAGATTTCCGTGCCCGTCACCTGGGGCCGCTACCGGCTGGAAGTGGAGGGCGCCGGCAATGGCGCGCCGGTTTCCAGCGTCGAATTTGATGCCGGTTTCTACGTCGAGGCAAGCTCGACGGAAACGCCCGATGCGTTGGAAATCGCGCTGGACAAACAGAACTACAAGATTGGCGATACGGCGAAACTTAAGGTTTCCTCGCGTTTTGCCGGCGAGTTGATGATCACTTCCGGTTCCGAGAAGCTGATTTCCGTTCAGAATGCCGAGATCGGTGAGGATGGCGGCGAGATCGACATTCCGGTCACCGAGGAATGGGGAGCGGGTGCTTATGTGACGGCGACGCTGTTCCGGCCTGGCGATGCGCAGGAAAGCCGCATGCCGATGCGCGCCATCGGCATCAAGTGGCTTGCAGTCGATCCGGCCGAGCGCAAGCTTGCTGTCACCCTCGGCGCGCCGCAAAAGACGCTGCCGCGCCAGCCACTTGAAATTCCGATCACCGTTGCGGGTGCCGGCGTCGGCGAAAAGGCCTATGCCATCGTTGCTGCGGTGGATGTCGGTATCTTGAACCTCACCCGCTATGAGCCGCCGAAGCCGGATGAATGGTATTTCGGCCAGCGCCGGCTGGGGCTTGAAATCCGCGACCTCTATGGTCGCCTGATCGATGGTTCGCTTGGTGCCACCGGCCGGTTGCGCACCGGCGGTGATGGCGCAGGGGCGGCCCTTCAGGGCAGCCCGCCCACCGAAAAGCTGGTGGCCTTCTTTGCCGGTCCGGTCGAACTCGACGGTGACGGCAAGGCGACAATCAGCTTCGATATTCCGCAGTTCAACGGCACGGCCCGTATCATGGCGGTGGCCTGGACGAAGACGGGTGTCGGTCATGCCGTCTCCGATGCCATCATCCGTGATCCCGTCGTGGTCATCGCCAGCGCGCCGAAATTCCTCGCCCCCGGTGATGTCTCGCAATTGCGGCTCGATATCGCCAATACGGATGGCGAGGCCGGCGATTACCGGCTGGATGTGACTAGCAACACGGCGTTAACGGTCGATCAGGGCGAGATGTCGCAGACATTGGCGCTTCAAAAAGGCGGCAAGTCGTCACTGACCGTGCCCCTGACGGGTGAACAACCCGGCAATGGCGCGATCACCATCAAGGTCTCCAACGCATCAGGTGTCTCGCTGGAGCAGGTGCTGAATGTTCCGGTCCGCCCGGCCGTTCTGCCGGTCACGACGCGGCGCGAAATCAAGATTGCGCCCAATAGCAGCCTGACGATCAATGGCGATCTTCTGGCCGACAGCATGCTGCTCGGCTCCTCCGTCGCGGTCAACGTCACGCGTTCGCCGGCCTTCGATATTCCGGCGCTGGTGATGATGCTGGATAAATATCCCTATGGCTGCGCCGAGCAGACGACGAGCCGCGCTTTGCCGCTGCTTTACGTATCGGAACTGACGAAAGACAGTGGCATGGCTGAGGACCCTGATACCCGCAAGCGGGTGCAGGAAGCGATCTACCGCGTGCTGTCCTTCCAGTCGAGTTCGGGCAGCTTCGGCCTCTGGTCGCCCGGCTATGGCGATCTGTGGCTCGATGCCTATATCACCGACTTCCTGACCCGCGCCCGCGAGCAGAGTTACGACGTGCCCGAAGCGGCCATGGTGCAGGCGCTGAACAACCTGCAGAACGGCCTTTCCTATGACAGCAACGTCAAGGACCGCGGCAACGAGATCGCCTATTCGCTCTATGTGCTGGCGCGCAACCGCAAGGCTGCAATCAACGATCTGCGTTATTATGCGGATACGGCGCTGGCCGATTTCCCGACGCCGCTGGCCAAGGCGCATATTGCCGCCGCCCTTTCTCTTTATGGCGATCAGGTCCGGTCCAAGAGCGTTTTCGGCGCTTCGCTGGATATGGCAAGCCGTGCCACCAATGTGAGCTTCGCGCGTTCGGACTATGGCTCTGCCCTGCGCGATGGCGCAGCGACGCTGGCGCTTGCGGCGGAAAGCCGGCCGGTGCCGGCCGTCGTGCCGCAGCTTGCCGGTGCCGTGGCAAAGGAATGGGAAAAGAAGCCCTATACCAGCACGCAGGAACAGGCCTGGATGCTGCTCGCCGCCCGCGCCGTCAAAGGCGAGGACAAGGATATCCGCCTCGACGTGAACGGCGATTTGCAGACGGGTGGTTTCGGCAAGCGGATGAGCGGCGATGAATTGCTGGCAGCTCCCTTGAAGATCGCCAATGCCTCTGCCGATCCGGTCACGGCGGTCGTCACCACGGTGGCACCGCCGGTACAGCCGCTCGCCGCCGGCGGCGAGGGCTTCACCATCACCCGCACCTATTATTCCATGGATGGCGAGGAGGTGAACCCGAGCGAGGTCACGCAGAACGAGCGTTATGTGGTGGTGCTGAATGTGGTGCCGCAGAATACCTGGCAGTCGCGCATTCTGGTGACCGATCTCTTGCCCTCCGGTTTCGAAATCGACAATCCGAGCCTCGTTAATTCGGCCGAACTGTCGAATTTCGACTGGTTGCCGGAAACGGAAGCCGCACATACCGAATTCCGCTACGACCGTTTCGTCGCGGCCTTCGACCGCTCGGCCGGTGACAGTTCGGAGATTGCGCTCGCTTATGTGGTCCGCGCCGTCACCCCGGGCACCTATGATCACCCGGCAGCCTCGGTTGAAGATATGTACCGGCCGCAATTTGCCGCCCGCACGGCAACCGGCCGCATGGAGGTGCGCTCGGCAACCCCATGAGGCGGAAAAAGGCTGTCATCATCGGCTTCGTAACGGCCGCGTTGCTTTTGGGCGGCGCGGCCTTCGGTCTTGATGCGCTCGACAAGGCCTATCCGCCGCCGCTGGAGGCTGCGCGACAGCGCTCCTTCGAGGTGCTGGACTGTGATGGAAAACTGTTGCGCGCCTTCGCGACGCCGGATGGCCGCTGGCGGCTGAAGACCACGGCTGCCGAGGTCGATCCGCAGTTCCTGCGCATGCTGGTCGCTTATGAGGACCAGCGCTTTTACGATCACCACGGCGTCGACCCCTGGGCGCTTTTGCGTTCCGCCTGGCAATTGGCCAGTAACGGCCGGATCGTCTCCGGCGCCTCGACGCTGTCGATGCAGGTGGCGCGGTTGGTCGAGCCGCGCGCTGATCGCTCCTTTTCGGCGAAGCTTCTTCAGGCCGTTCGGGCCATTCAAATTGAAAGGCGGCTCGGTAAAGCGGAGATTCTCGATCTTTATCTGAATATCGCGCCCTATGGCGGCAATCTGGAAGGCATTCGCGCCGCAAGCCTTGCCTGGTTCGGCAAGGAGCCGGGCCGGCTCGACACCGCGGAGGCGGCCTTGCTGGTGGCGCTGCCGCAATTGCCGGAAAAGCGCCGCCCGGATCGCTTCCCGGAGGCGGCAAGGCAAGCGCGTGAGCGGGTGTTGCAACGGCTTGCCGTCGAACGTGTGGTCGGCGAGGGAGAGGCGGGGCGGGCCGCATCGGCGGCCGTGCCGGTCAACCGCCGGGACCTGCCATCCTATGCGCCGCACATGGCCGTCGCCGCCCGTGCCAAATTTCAAAATGCCGGAGAGGCGCATTCGACGCTGAGATTGCCGATCCAGCGGGAACTGGAAGCTGTTGCCCGCCACGCGGCGGAAAAACTGGGTGACAAGGTCTCCGTCGCCATCGTCATGGCTGATGCGCAGACCGGTGATATTCTGGCGGAAGTAGGTTCGGCGGATTATCTCGATACGGCGAGGCGCGGTTTCGTGGAGATGAGCCGGGCCGTTCGTTCGCCGGGCTCCACCCTCAAACCGTTCATCTACGGGCTTGCCTTTGAAGACGGTCTTGTCGGGCAGGAGACCATCATCGAGGACCGCCCGGCCGATTTTTCCGGTTACCGGCCGCGCAATTTCGATATGCATTATCAGGGCGATGTCAGCATCCGGCAGGCGCTGCAACTGTCGCTCAACGTGCCGGCGGTCAAGCTGCTTGATGCCGTCAGCCCCTCGGCGCTGATGGTGCGTTTCCGGCGGGCGGGCGTCAAGCTCGTGCTTCCGGCCAACGAAGCGCCCGGCCTTGCCATTGCGCTTGGCGGTGCCGGTATCTCTCTCGTGGATCTGGTGCAGCTTTACGCCGGGCTTGCCGGTAGCGGCGACCCCGTGCGGCTCGGCGATGGTGTCCGCTCGTTACCGGAACGGCTGGAGGGTGACCGGCTGTTTTCCGATGCCGCGATCTGGAACGTCACCGACATACTCTCCGGCGTGCTGCCGCCGCTTGGCGTGAAACAGCGTGGCATCGCCTACAAGACCGGCACCAGCTATGGGTATCGCGACGCGTGGTCGGTGGGTTATGACGGGCGGCACGTCATCGGCGTCTGGGTCGGCCGTGCCGATAATGGCGCGGTGCCGGGCATTGCCGGTTATGCGACGGCGGCCCCAATCCTTTTCGAGGCCTTTGCGAAATCCGGTGTGGCGGTGACGCCGATGCCCGCCGCACCCTCCGGCATTGCGCGCGTAGCCGTAAGCGATCTTCCCGCCAACCAGCGACGTTTCACGACAACCGCAAGCGGTCTGCTTTCTGCTTCAAGACGCGAAAGCGCCCCCCGCATCGTGTATCCGCCGGAAGGCGCGCGGGTGGAACTCTCCAGCCAGTCCGGCATTTCACCGTTGGTGCTGAAACTGCAGGGCGGCCGCGCGCCCTTCCGCTGGCTTGCCAATGGCAGGCCCCTGCCGGACCCTTCCCACCGCCGCAACAGCGAATGGCGGCCGGAAGGGCAGGGGTTTTCAACGCTCACGGTAATCGACGCCGACGGCCGCGCCTCGAGTGTGCGGGTTTTCGTCGAGTGAATTCTACGACGCACAAAAGACGGCGCGTCCCGTCGGCCTGATTCTGTTCAGCGCACCAGAGTGCCAGTGGCTCCGAATACTCGGTCACTGCGGGTGCCAGTTTTTTCTTCCTTCGGCTTGAAGCCAGCCCTGAAAGGACCGAAACCGACACTCGCGCCGAAGCCGCGTTTATACCAGGTTTCGATTTCACTGCCGACGGCAACCTGATCAACAACCAGATATGGTTTGTTGCGAGGCAACACGGCGTCGAAACAACTATCTTTCCCTCGTTTTACATTGGACAAGATATAGGACGCATCGACAGGCGTATTTCCGTCGCGGACATCATAGGTTTGATATCCTTTTACTTTGATACTATTGTAGGTCGCGAGGGATTGCCCCAATACCTCGATTTCCAAATCTCTTGGACGATCAGCAATAGTCTCGGTTTTCTCGTCGACCTTAACTGGGGCGAGTGTTTTCAACCTGTTCTGTTGCTCGATATCTTTTCCGCAAATTTCTTTGAAATCGTTGTCAGCTACTTTGTAAATATGGCCTGGAAGAAGTTTTTTGGGGCTGACGAGCGCAATATTGTGTGCGGAACCGTCCAACGCCTGCTGCGCTGCTGTCTGACCAATAAAAGGATTAGGACGAACTAAAATGCTACTACTTTCGCAAGAGGTAAGCATGCCGGTGACGATGAATGCTAAAAAAAATCTTTGCATTTATTCCCCCCAAAAAATAAATCCTCAGTAGTAAGGATGATTCTGTATCCTTAGTCAACTTTGGCGTGTTTTATTGGGTTTGCACCTGAGGGCGTGCGCCTCGGTCGACAGTAAATTTAATTTACAAATTGAAATACGATCGGCAATTGATATATTGGTTCGATTTTTTATACTAACGTTGTAAAATATTATTACGAAAATAAAGAAAATAATGGAATTATAATTTATTATTTCGGTCTTTGTTGGGATTAGTATTTTTCTTGCATGGATGAATTCAAAATAAAAATCGGAGATCGTATTTTTTATTTCGGTTTTTCGAGATTTTTTCAGGAGAGGAGGTGAATTTCACCCTGTGCCCACCTTCTACTATGAGGAGAATTCAGGAGAAATGGCGTCCACGAGAGGATTCGAACCTCCGACCCCAGGATTCATACCACTTCGGCTTTAGCCGCCGTCCCGCCGCTAACGACAGAACGTTCGTGGTCTGGACTGTCCCTTCACCATGGACCTTGCGGCCTTTAGGTGCTGCCCATCCAGTCTCTACACCTTCACCGGATTTCTCCGGAGCTTGGCTCGGGATTGGCATGCTGGAAGACCAGCGAAGCTTTCCCCGACTTTGAGCAGATCGATTGCGTCGTTTCCGGGCGCAACCCCCAATTTACCTTAGGAATCCTGTGCTCTATCCTGCTGAGCTACGTGGACACTGAATCGCTCTTTAACCCGACGATGCCTGCGGATCAACCGCGTTCTGCATCGCGGTTGATCTCTTCCTCGGCTTTCTTTCCGTAAGCGGACGGTCAGTTCGCCAGACGCTGTTCGGCCAGCTTCACCCAGTAGGAAATGCCGTAGGCGATGGCGTCGTCGTTGAAATCGTAGCCGGGATTGTGGAGCCCGGCCGAATCGCCATTGCCGATGAAGATGAAGCAGCCCGGTCTTTCCTTCAGCATGAAGGAGAAATCCTCGCCCGCCATGGAGGGGTCTACATCGGGATCGACATTCGGTTCACCCGCCACATCACGGGCAACGAGGATGGCGTGGTCGGTTTCGGCCGAATGGTTGAAAGTGACAGGGCAATAACGCTCATAGACGACTTCCGCTTCCGCGCCATTGGCGAGTGCTATGCCTTCCGCCATCTGCTTTATGCGCTCCTGCGCGAGATCGCGCACCGTTTCATCCAGGCTGCGCACGGTACCGGCGATCAGCGCCTCGTTGGGGATGATGTTGTGGCTGGAGCCGGCGTGGAACCGGGTGACGGAGACGACCACCGAGCGGATCGGATCGGCATTGCGCGAGGCGATCATCTGCAGGTTGCCGACGATCTGTGCGCCGATGGTGATGGGATCGATGGTGCGGTGCGGTTGCGCCGCGTGGCCGCCACGGCCCTTGACGGTGATGGAGAACTTGTCCGGTGCCGCCATGATGCCGCCCTTGCGGATGGCGAAGGCGCCGAGCGGAATGCCCGGCATATTGTGCATGCCGTAGACCTCGTCGATGCCGAAACGCTCCATCAGGCCGTCCTCGACCATGGCGAGTGCGCCAGCACCACCTTCTTCGGCGGGCTGGAAGATGACGGCGATCGAGCCGGTGAAATTGCGGGTCTCGGTGAGATATCTGGCGGCGCCGAGCAGCATTGCGGTGTGGCCGTCATGGCCGCAGGCATGCATTGCACCCGCCGTTTTCGAGGCCCAGGGCTTGCCGGTTTCCTCGAGGATGGGAAGCGCGTCCATATCCGCCCGGAAGCCGATGGTACGATTGCCCGGAAGATTGCCTCTGATGATGCCCACTACCCCGGTGCGGCCGAGACCGGTCACGATTTCGTCAACGCCAAAGGATTTCAGCTTCTCCGCGACAAAGGCCGCGGTGTTGTCGACGTCATACAAAATCTCGGGGTTTTCATGCAGGTGACGCCGCCATTCGCTGACTTCCTGCTGAAGTTCGGCGGCTCTGTTCAAAATTGGCATTCGTTCATTCCTGGGTTCATCGGTGCGGCATGTGGTAAAAGCCCATCCTCCGTGGTGGATAGTGCGCCGCATAATTGACGTAATCAATGTACTTTGCCATTGCTAGGACATATATGGTGAATATTGCCATTCCCCGACCGAAGACGGGAATTCGAGGACTAGCCTTGCCAAACACAGTGAAATCGCCAAACGCCGCCCGCCGGCTTTCCGCAACCATTGCCATCGTCACCGCAGGCCTTGTTGCAGCAGTGCCCGTGGCCAATGCCAATCCGAAAATGGTGGTGGATGTCAAAACCGGCAAGGTGATTTCCCATCAGGAAGCCTTCCGCAAATGGTATCCGGCTTCGCTGACCAAGCTGATGACCGCCTATATCGCCTTTTCGCAGATGAAGGCCGGCAAGATCAGCCCGCAGACGGAAGTGGTGATGAGCAAGAAGGCCGCCGACCAGCCGGCCTCTAAAATGTATTTCAAGCCGGGCCAGAAGCTGACGATGGACAGCGCGCTGAAGCTGCTGCTGATCAAATCCGCCAATGACATCGCCGTGGCGATCGCCGAAACCATCGGCGGCACCAGCGACAATTTCGTGGCGCAAATGAATGCGCAGGCGCAGCGGCTGGGCATGAGCTCCACCCACTACATCAATGCCAACGGCCTGCCCGGCAAGGGGCAATATACGACGGCGCGTGACCTTGCGCTGCTGGCGCTGATCATCAAGCGGGAATTCCCGGAATATGCCGGCTATTTCTCGCTGGAAGGTGTCAGCACCGGCAAGAAGAACTACGCCAACTTCAACATGCTGGTCGGCCGTTTCGATGGTGCGGATGGCATGAAGACCGGCTTCATCTGTGCCTCGGGCTTCAACCAGGTCTCGTCCGCCGTGCGCAATGGCCGCTCGGTCATCACGGTGGTGTTGGGCGCGGATAGCCTTGCCGGGCGAACCGACCAGTCCGCCGATCTCTTGCAGATGGGGCTGACGGCGCCTTCCGGTCAGGGTGTTTCGCTTGCCGCGCTAGCGCCCTATGGCGAGACCGGTGATGTGAACGACGTCAGTGCCGAGATTTGTAACCCGAAGGCCGCCAAGGTGCGCAGCGAAAGCCGCGATGAGACGGGCCGTATGGTCATCCATTCGCCCTATGTCAAGGAAATGACCCGGCCGCCGGAATATTCCTTCGCCGGTCTCATTCCGGGCAGCGAGACCGTGGCGGTGAATACCGCCAAGGGCGCTGCCGGCAAGGGCGAAGTGGCCAATGTGCCGATCCCGATTCCGCGTCCGACATTCTGATCGTCCGCAACGGGCTTCGCGGCCGCCGCGATGCGGTTTATGTATTCGCAGCTTGCTGATGTTATGATATTACGATGGCGCCCGTGGCTTTTGCCCCGGGCGATTTCTTTTTGTTCCGTGCGGTTCCGGCTCTTGTCTTACGCAATGGCATGCCGGGGCAGCCATCACCATACAGGCAAGGCATGTCTCGCGATCGCATTCCGGTTTCCATCATCACCGGCTTTCTCGGCGCCGGAAAATCGACGCTGCTCAATCGGCTTCTCAAAGACCCTGAGATGAGCGATGCCGCGATCATCATCAATGAATTCGGCGATGTCAGCATCGATCACATGCTGGTCGAAAGCGCCGGCGAAGGCATCATCGAGCTGGCGGAAGGTTGCCTGTGTTGCACGGTGCGGGGTGAGCTGGTGGATACGCTGGCGGAACTCATGGATGGTATCCAGACCGGCAAGCTGAAGCCGGTCAAGCGGGTGGTGATCGAGACCACGGGTCTTGCCGATCCCGCCCCTGTCATGCAGTCGGTCATGGGCAATCCGGTCATCGCGCAGAATTTCATGCTGAACGGCATGGTCACGGTGGTGGATGCCGTCAACGGCCTGTCCACGCTCGACAATCACGAGGAAGCGGTGAAACAGGCGGCGGTGGCCGACCGGCTGGTGATGACCAAGCGGGCGCTTGCCGATGCTGCCACGATTGCCGCACTGACGGCGCGCCTTGAGGCGCTGAACCCGCGCGCGACAATCGAGGATGGCGACAAAACCGACTGGAGTGCCGCCGGGCTTCTCGACAACGGCCTCTACGATGTCTCCAGCAAAAATGCCGATGTCGGCCGCTGGCTGGGGGAAGAGACTGGTCATGATCATGACGATGATCATGAGCATGATCACGCGTACGGCCATCACCACCATCATGGCGACCACGATCATCATCATGATGTGAATCGGCATGACGCGTCGATCCGCTCCTTCTCGATCATTCATGACAAGCCGATCGAGCCGATGGCGATCGATATGTTTGTGGACCTGCTGCGTTCGGCCCATGGCGAAAAGCTGCTGCGCATGAAGGCCATCGTCAAATTGTCGGACAATCCGGGCCGGCCTTTGGTGCTGCATGGGGTGCAGAACATTTTCCACACGCCGGAACGCCTCGCGGCCTGGCCGGACCCGGCGGACCAGCGCACACGTATGGTGCTGATCACGAAGGATCTGCCGGAGGCCTTCGTGAAGGACCTGTTTGCGGCCTTCACGGGAACGCCGGGCATTGACCGGCCGGACAGACAGGCGATGACGGATAATCCGCTGGCGGTTTCGGGGTTGCGGTTTTAGGTCGTGCCGTGATGGGCGAGGTCGGCGGGTATGGTTCACCCCCCTCTGTCCTGCCGGACATCTCCCCCGCAAGGGGGGAGATCGACTCGCGGCTGGGTCTCGCCCAACTTCACCGTTGCGATTGTAGTGACGACGATACATCTTGCTGATCTCCCTCCCCCTTGAGAGGGAGATGCCCGGCAGGGCAGAGGGGGTAACCGCGGCTGGTGCCGTCAAATGTCGGTTTACCCGCCCTTCACGATCCGAAACCGATGCCCCTTGTCCACCGCAACGGCCTCGACCAACCGATGCCCGTCCTCATTGCACATATGGGTAATATCGATCACCGCCAGCGGATCGGTCGTCTCGACGGTCAGAATATCGCCGGCCTTGAGGGTGGCGAGTTTCTTGCGGCTTCTCAAAACCGGAAGGGGGCATTTAAGCCCCCTCAAATCATAAACAATCTCGGCCGTGTCGTTCATTCCTTGGCCCAGAACTTCCAGAAGGGCTTCTTTTCCGGTGCTTCCGGTGCCGGGGCGGGGGAATAGGCGAGCGGGTTCATGGTCGGGACCGGTACGCCCTGGGCGGCAGTGCTGGTCTGGCCAGCCGCTGCGGGGGTAGCCGCGGCAACCATGGTCGGGGCCGCTGGCGCCGGGTTCGATTGCGGGGCGGCGGGTTGGGTCGCCGAAGGGCGCGGGCCGCGCAGGGCAGAGGCGGTCGCGGACGTCGCTGGTGAGGACGACGTAACCTGCTGCGCCTTTTTCTCCATCAGCGCGGCATATTCCGTTTCCTTCATCAGCTTGCCGGCCTTCAGCGCCGAGCCGGTCGGGGCGTATGCGGGTTCGCGGCCCTTGCGCTTTTCGGCCACCAGCGCCTTGCGCTCGGCCTCGCTCGGGTCGTACCAGGCCATGCCGTCATATTTCTTCATCGCCTTTTCATAGGCGAGATCATAGGTCTTTTCGTAGCTCGAAAGCGCGCTGACGAGTGCCGGCGGCGTGCTCATCGGCGGGCACTGGGCGGCGGCGTTGAAGCTGCCGCCTTCCGTCTGCTGGTTGAAGACATATTTCTTCTCGCAGACATTCACTTCCGGCGGACGCTTCGTCACTTCGAAATTGTCGTAACCGACCTTCAGCATCTTCCAGAATTCGAGATGTTCGCTCTGGCGATGGCGAGCCATGTTTTCCGCCGTCATGCGGAAGGGAAAGGCCTGCAGCTGCACGGTCTTCTGGCCGCCCTTGAAGGCGTCGCGCGCAAAACCGTAGATTTCAAGAATCTGCGCATCCGTCATCGAATAACAGCCGGAGGACGAGCAGGCGCCATGGATCATCAGATTGGTGCCGTTGCGGCCATTGGCGGCATCGTAACGGTTCGGGAAACCGGTATTGATGGCGAGGTAATATTTGGAATTCGGGTTCAGGTGCGCGGGCGTCAGGTTGTAGAAACCTTCCGGGGCCTGGCGGTCGCCTTCCTTCACCTTCGGGCCGAGTTTACCGGACCAGGCGCAAATCTCGTAGCCGGCGATCTTCTCGAAGCGGTTGTCGCGCCTGGCCTTCCAGATTTCCAGCGCGCCTTCTTCCTTGAAGATGCGGATCATGATCGGCGAGGTGCGATCCATGCCCCGTTTGTCGATCTCGGCCAGAATAGCCGGAGACAGCGGGTAATCGACCTTGTTCTTAACGTGGGAAACGTCGCGTTCGACGGTTTCGAGCGTATCGTTGCAGCCGGCAAGAACGAGCGCGGTGCAGGCAAGAAGTGCAAAATGTGTCAAACGCATGATCTGATCCGAAAGACGATGGCACGAAACGGCGGCAGTTCTATACCGTTCCGTGTGCAATTTAAATACGGTATTAACCGTTTACATCTTCTTAACTCAAATCGGATCCGCCCCCGCGGCCGCCGATACATCTGTTGATGTGACCGGACTATGGCCGAGTTGGGGCGATCTTGCCGGAAATTAAGGCCGGAGTCAGATTGTTTTAGCTGTTCTTCGAACCGCCAAACGATCTGACTTTTTCTTTGAACGCATTTGCCGGGCGTAAAACCGCTACGCACTTTTGACGGAAATGCTCTAGAGATTCCGGCCGATATCCAGGAACTTCTGGCGGCGTTCAGCGCGCAGTTGTGTGCCGGAACGCTGGGAAAGATCGGCAAGCGCCTTGGCGATCACGTCGCCGGTCGCTTTGATAACGGTTTCCGGTGCGCGGTGCGCGCCGCCGATCGGCTCGGGGATGATTCCATCGATGACGCCGAGCGACTTCAGATCTTCCGAGGTGATCTTCATGTTGGTCGCGGCTTCCTTGGCGCGGGTCGAATCGCGCCAGAGAATGGAGGCGGCACCTTCCGGGGAGATCACCGAATAGATCGCATGTTCGAGCATGTAGACGCGGTTGCCGGTGGCGATCGCGATCGCGCCGCCCGAGCCGCCTTCGCCGATGACGACGGAAACGATCGGCACCTTCACGTTGAGGCACATTTCCGTCGAGCGGGCGATGGCCTCGGCCTGTCCGCGCTCTTCCGCGCCGACGCCGGGATAGGCACCTGCGGTATCGATGAGGGTGACGACCGGCAACGAGAAGCGGTCGGCCAGTTCCAGCACACGGATCGCCTTGCGGTAACCTTCCGGGCGCGGGCTGCCGAAATTGTGCTTCAGGCGGCTTTTGGTGTCGTTGCCCTTTTCCTGGCCGATGATGGCGACGGGCTGACCGTTGAAACGGCCGAGGCCGGCCTGAATGGCGGCGTCTTCGGCAAATTTGCGGTCACCGGCCAGCGGCGTGAAATCGGTAAACAGCGCCTTGGCGTAATCGACGAAATGCGGACGCTGCGGGTGACGCGCGACCTGCGTTTTCTGCCAGGCGTTCAGCTTGGAATAGATGTCCTGCATCGCGTCGTTGACGCGCGATTCCAGGCGGTTGATCTCCTCCGAGGTGTCTATGCTCTCGTCTTCATCGGCAAGCTTCTTCAGCTCGATGATCTTGCCCTCAAGGTCCGAGATAGGTTTTTCGAAGTCGAGATAATTGTGCATGAGATCCGTTTCCGATCGTTTTGCGCAAGGTTTGACCGGATTATCCGGCGGTTCCGGTCGCTCTAATCAAGGTTTTTGCCCTGTTTGGCAAGGGGGTGATGTGTTTGTACCAGCTCTTGCAAGCGTTCTTCCAGCACATGTGTATAGATTTGTGTCGTGGAAATGTCGGAATGGCCGAGCAGTTCCTGTACCGCGCGCAAATCCGCACCGTTCTGCAGCAGGTGGCTGGCGAAGGCGTGGCGCAGCACATGCGGCGATACAGCGGACGGGGTTAGGCCCGCACGAATGGCGATGTCCTTGAGGTCACGGGCGAAGACCTGGCGGGGCAGATGCCCTTCCTTGCCGCTCGAAGGAAAGAGCCACGGGCTCTCCGGTGTCTCCGGTTTTTTCTGAGAAGCGGCCGCCTTGCTTTTCTCCGGCACGAGCGCCTTTCGGGCGGCCTCGTATTTTTCCATGGCCTCGATGGCGGCGCGCGAAAGAAGCACCATACGGTCCTTGTTGCCCTTGCCGCGGATCATCAGGAAGCGGCCTTCCTGGCGCAGCACCTTGACGGGGAGCGAGACCAGCTCGCTGACACGCATGCCGGTGGCATAAAGCAGTTCGAGCAGCAGATGCATGCGGATGCGGGCAAGCTGGCCGGGACCTGCGGTTGCCGCTTCCTGTGCCGCAAGCCCAAGAAGCCGGTTCACATCGGCCACGCTCATCGTTTTTGGCAGGGCGAGGCCCCTCTTGGGCGCATCGATGATGCCGGTCGGGTCATCGCCGCGCAGCCCTTCCGAATAAAGAAAGCGATAGAACTGCCGCATAGAGGAGAGGCGCCGCGCCTGCGAGGTTGCGGCAAACCCCTGAGCGGAAAGATGGGTCAGATAGGCGGAAAGGTCCGATGTCTGCGCTTCCGTCAGGAATTGGCCGCGACCGGAGAGAAATTCGCGCAGGTTGGAAAGGTCGCGCTCATAGGAAGAGAGCGTATTGGCGGTGGCACCGCGCTCGGCGCTCATCATCTCCAGAAAACTTTCAAGCCGCGCGCCGTCGCGCCCTGCCGTCTGTTGTCCGCTCATGGGGTGCGCCTTGCCGGTTCCGTGGCGGGCGGGTTCAGCCGCTCGGAGGGAATGCGCACGGTCACCTCGCGGTCGCGCGGCTGAACGACCATGACAAGCAGCACCATGCCGCCATAGATCAGCCCCGCGATGGTCGCCAGTATCATCGTGAAGCGGAAGAGGGTGGGCATGGCGGCTCCGTGCAGGTGGCGGTCGAAATCTATATGCGGTGCGGCGAAAGTGGCGACA
Organism: Agrobacterium tumefaciens; assembly: GCA_017744915.1. Lineage (GTDB taxonomy): Bacteria > Pseudomonadota > Alphaproteobacteria > Rhizobiales > Rhizobiaceae > Agrobacterium > Agrobacterium tumefaciens_I. The sequence goes on along the minus strand of JAGIAH010000001.1, from coordinate 503,538 downwards.
AGGTCAAAAAGCCCGCTCCACCCCGCGCCGCATGCGGCGATCATTGTGATTCACCGCAATTCAGTCAGCAATTTGGCTTGACGCTTCGTAAACATTTGCAGATATCCATGCCAAACGGGCTTTCAAATTTATGAATGAAACGAATTTATCCGTCCCGGCCACACTCGGGGAGCAAGCACGGGCAAAGCTCGGACGGCGCAACATCGTCTTCGTCGGGCTGATGGGGGCTGGAAAGTCGGCGGTCGGCCGCATGGTTGCCCAGCAGCTCAAGGTTCCTTTCATTGATACGGATGTCGAAATCGAGCGCGTATCGCGCATGACGATATCGGAGCTTTTCGCCACCTATGGCGAGGAGGAGTTCCGGGCGCTGGAAACGCGGGTCATCAAGCGCCTGCTGCGTGGCGGCCCCAAGGTCATTTCCACCGGTGGCGGCGCCTTCATCAACGACAATACCCGCGGGCATATCCGGCGCGGCGGCATTTCGCTGTGGCTGAAGGCCGATCTCGAGGTTCTGTGGGAAAGGGTCAACAAGCGCGATCACCGTCCGCTTCTGAAGACCGAGAACCCCAAGGCCACGCTGGCCTCCTTGATGGAGAAACGTTACCCGATCTATGCGGAAGCGGATCTGACGATCATGTCCCGGGATGTCCGCAAGGAGATCATCGCGACCGAAGTGCTGACGGCCATAGCCGGCCTCGAACAGAAAGACTGACCACCATGACGCCTTCCGAAATCCACGCCGATGAACGTCTCGTCCATGTGCCGCTCGGCGAGCGCGCTTATGACATTCTGATCGGGCCGGGGCTGATCGGCAGGGCGGGCGGCGAGATTTCAGCGCGGCTGAAGGGCAGACGCGCGGCGATCATCACCGACGAGCATGTTGCGCCGCTTTACCTCGAAGGTCTGATGGACGGTTTGCAGACGGACGGCATCGAGGCCGTTTCGCTGACCCTGCCGGCCGGTGAAAAGACCAAGAGCTTCGAGCATCTCGTTACCGTCTGCGACGCGGTTCTGGCCGCAAGGGTGGAGCGCAACGATGCGGTCATCGCGCTCGGCGGCGGTGTGATCGGCGATCTTGCGGGTTTTGCCGCAGGTATCGTCCGCCGTGGTGTGCGCTTCGTTCAGATCCCGACCTCGCTTCTGTCGCAGGTCGATTCCTCCGTCGGCGGCAAGACCGGCATCAATACCCGCCACGGCAAGAACCTCGTCGGTGTTTTCCATCAGCCCGATCTGGTGCTGGCGGATACGGCGGTGCTCGACACGCTGAGCCCGCGGGAATTCCGCGCCGGTTATGCCGAAGTGGTGAAATACGGTCTGATCGACAAGCCGGATTTCTTCTTCTGGCTGGAAAAGAACTGGGACGACATCCGCACCGGTGGCCCGGCTCGCATCCAGGCGATTGCCACGAGCTGCCAAGCCAAGGCCGATGTGGTGGTGGCCGACGAGAAGGAAAACGGTGTCCGCGCTCTTCTGAACCTCGGCCACACCTTCGGTCACGCGCTGGAAGCGGCGACCAATTACGACAGCAAGCGGCTGGTGCACGGCGAAGGTGTCGCCATCGGCATGGTGCTGGCGCACCAGTTCTCCGCCCGCCTCAACCTAGCAAGCCCTGACGATGCCGCGCGCGTCGAGGCGCATCTGAAGGCCGTCGGCCTGCCGACGACGATGAAGGACATTCCCGGCGAATTGCCGCCGGTCGAAACCCTGATGGCGGCAATCGCGCAGGACAAGAAGGTCAAGGGCGGCAAGCTCACCTTCATCCTCACCCACGGCATCGGCCAGTCCTTCGTGGCCGACGATGTTGCGGCGTCCGAAGTACAGTCCTTCCTGACGGAGAAGCATCCGGGGTGAACCACCTGAAATCACTCCCTGATCAGAAGGCCCCGGCCTCATTGGCCAGACGCTCTATCGCTTGAGGCGATAGCGCCGCAGCCTCGGCCCGGGTTTGAAGGCGGACCTTGCCGCCACCGAAGGCTTCATAAAGCTGCAGATGCCCTGCAAAGGAGGATGACGTCGTTCGCGTCCAGTAATCTCCTGCCCATGCCAGAAGTGCCGCCTGATCGCTCCCGGTCTCGCCGTGCTGTGCGCCGCGCCGCAACAGGCCGTCATGGCATTCGGCCCAGGGCAGGTCGAGCCATATCAGCGCGTTTGCTTTAGGCCGCGCCGTTTCAACCAGCCAGCCATAGACGCCTTCGATGATCCAGTCGCTGGTATTGGCGTGGCTGGTCGCCAGAAGTCTGGCTTCCTCCTCGTCCGGTTTGCGGCCGTCCTCCTGCCAGTGCAGGTGATCGAGATCGTAAACGGGCAATTTCAGCGCCGAACCGAATTTTGACGCGAGACTGCTTTTGCCGGAGCCGCTATTGCCGATTATGGCGATGCGGAGCGAGGAGGCGTCTGCTGCCGACATTCGGGTCATCCGTCGAGTTAAGTTTCTCTTGTAATGCAGAATCTTTCAGCGAACTGGCTTTTTAGCCCGAAAATACGAAAGTAATGCTGCGCGGCTAGAACCGCACCGTTTCCCCCGGTGCCGCTGCCTCGATCGCGAGCGCATGCAGCCCCGCGTCGAGTTCCGGCTTCAAAAGCGCGTTGATCGCCCGGTGGCGCTCGATGCGAGACTTGCCGGAAAAGCTTTCCGACACTATCTGAACACGCATATGTGTCTCGCCCGTGCCGGTGATATCCGGCTGGTGGCCCGCATGCATCTGGCTTTCATCCACAACCCTCAGGCGCTCCGGTGAAAAGCTCTCCCTGAGCTTGGTTTCTATGCGCTCTCGTAGGGACATTCGAAGGGCTCCAATTCTGTTTGCCGGTCTTTGAAGGGGGCTCCCTAAAAGCCTGTAACATTCCGCTTTGTCAATTCTTGTTGTGCGGCTTTTCGCACCCCATAATCAGGGCATCATGAAACTGGATTCGAAATATTTCGATCGCATCCGCACGCGCCGGAAAAGGGAGCGGGAACCTGAGGTTCAGGCCCCGACCTGCCAGTGGGACGGATGCGACAAGCCGGGTATTCACCGGGCACCCGTCGGCCGCAATGCCGAGGGGCAATTCTTCCTGTTCTGTTTTGAGCACGTGAAGGAATACAACAAGGGCTATAATTATTTTTCCGGCCTCTCCGACAGCGAGATCGCCCGTTACCAGAAGGAAGCGATCACCGGCCATCGCCCCACCTGGACGGTGGGCGTGAACAAGACGGCCCGCGACAGCCCGCTGCATTCCACGCTGCGCTCCGGCACGGCGAGCGGCAATGCCCGTATCCGCGATCCTTTCGGCTTTGCCGGCGGTTTTGCGGGTGGATCGAGGGCAGGCGGTACCCGCATGCAGCAGGACCGCAAGCTGAAGACGCTGGAGGCAAAAGCCTTCGATACGCTCGGTCTTTCTTCCAGCGCAAAGCAGGAAGACATAAAAAGGCGCTACAAGGAGCTTGTCAAAAAGCACCATCCTGATGCTAATGGTGGCGATCGTGGTTCGGAAGAGCGTTTTCGGGCTGTTGTTCAAGCATATCAATTGTTAAAGCAGTCAGGTTTCTGCTAAGCCAACTTACGTGTTTACCGCCTGATTGATGATGTGGCCGGGTGGCTGCCGCCCGCCTTGGAGACGTGATGAGCAAAATCGACCTTGATATTTCCAACCTGCCCGACACGACGGTGTCCGTGCGGGAGGTTTTCGGCATTGATACGGATCTGCGGGTTCCCGCCTATACACAGGGCGACGCCTATGTGCCGGATCTCGATCCCGACTATCTTTTCGACCGCGATACGACGCTTGCGATCCTCGCCGGTTTTGCTCACAACCGACGCGTCATGGTTTCCGGTTTCCACGGCACGGGTAAATCCACCCATATCGAGCAGGTTGCGGCCCGCCTCAACTGGCCCTGCGTGCGCGTCAACCTCGACAGCCATGTCAGCCGTATCGATCTCGTCGGCAAGGATGCCATCGTTCTGAAGGACGGCAAGCAGGTTACCGAATTCAAGGACGGCATCCTGCCCTGGGCTTACCAGCACAATGTCGCGCTCGTTTTCGATGAATATGATGCCGGCCGCCCGGACGTGATGTTCGTCATCCAGCGCGTGCTGGAATCCTCCGGCCGCCTGACCCTGCTCGATCAGAGCCGCGTCATCCGTCCTCACCCCGCCTTCCGCATTTTCGCGACCGCGAACACCATCGGTCTTGGCGATACGACCGGCCTTTACCATGGCACGCAGCAGATCAACCAGGCGCAGATGGACCGCTGGTCCATCGTCACCACGCTGAACTATCTGCCGCATGAGCAGGAAGTGAACATCATCGCCGCCAAGGTGAAGAGCTTTGACAATCCGAAGGGCCGTGAAACCGTTTCCAAGATGGTGCGCGTGGCCGATCTCACCCGTTCGGCCTTCATCAATGGCGATCTTTCCACCGTCATGAGCCCGCGTACCGTCATCACCTGGGCGGAAAATGCGGAAATCTTCGGCGATCTCGCTTTTGCCTTCCGCGTGACCTTCCTCAACAAGTGCGATGAACTGGAGCGCACGCTGGTGGCCGAGCAATATCAGCGAGCCTTCGGCGTCGAGCTGAAGGAAAGCGCCGCGAACATCGTTCTCAGCGCCTGATCTCCCCGGCTTGTCCGGAGAAGATCACCGATGACTTGAAGACGCCGGCCGGCCGCGCATCCTGAGGATGGGCGTGCCGCAGGCGCCGACGAATGACAGGAAAGACAATGGCAGGGCGCGGCGACAATTCCAGAGCGAAACCGGGTACGGCGATCGATACGGAGCCGTTGCGTCAGGCGATTGCCGGATGTGTGCGATCGGTTGCCGGCGATGCCGAAGTCGAGGTCGTTTTCGCCAATGAGCGGCCGGGCCTTGCCGGCGAGCGCATGCGCCTGCCGGAAATCTCCAAGAAACCCACCGCACAGGAAATCGCCATCACGCGTGGCCTCGGCGATTCCATGGCCCTGCGTCTCGCCTGCCATGATGCCGATACCCATGCGGTAATGTCGCCGCAGGGCGCCGAAGCGCGGCTGATTTTCGATGCCGTCGAACAGGCGCGTGTGGAATCCATCGGCGCGCTGCGCATGCCGGGCATGGCCTCCAACATCCATGCCATGAACACCGAGAAATACGCCAAGGCGAATTTCGCCGGCATCAGCAACAAGGATGATGCGCCGCTCGCGGAAGCCGTGGCGCTTCTGGTGCGCGAGAAGCTGACCGGCGAAAAGCCGCCGGAAAGCGCCGGCAAGGTTGTCGATCTGTGGCGCGATTTCATCGAGGACAAGGCAGCCGGCGACCTTAAAGATCTCTCAAGCGTTATCACCGACCAGAAGGCGTTTTCGCGGCTGGTGCGCAAGATGCTGACCTCCATGCAGATGGCGGAGGATTTCGGCGACGAGGATAACGAGCCTGAGAGCCAGGAAGCGGAGTCCAACGAGGACCAGCCGCGCACCAACGAGACCGAAGAAGAGCAGGTCGAGGAAGAGGCCGGCTCCGATGCGACGCCCGCCGATGAAAACGAGGCCTCGCAGGAGGAAATGGAAGAAGGCGAGATGGACGGCGCCGAGATGTCGGACGAGGAAATGTCCGACGATCTCGACGAGGATTCCGAAACGCCCGGCGAGACCCGCCGCCCCAACAGCCCCTTCGACGATTTCAACGAGAAGGTCGATTATCGCATCTTCACCGAGGAGTTCGACGAGGAAATCCGCGCTGAGGAACTCTGTGACGAGGCCGAGCTTGACCGTCTGCGCGCCTTCCTGGACAAGCAGCTTGCCCATCTTCAGGGCGCCGTCGGGCGGCTGGCGAACCGGCTGCAGCGCCGCCTGATGGCGCAGCAGAACCGTTCCTGGGATTTTGATCTGGAAGAGGGTTATCTCGACCCGGCCCGTCTCGTCAGGCTCATCATCGACCCCATGCAGCCGCTTTCCTTCAAGAAGGAGCGCGACACCAAGTTCCGCGATACCGTGGTTTCGCTTGTCATCGATAATTCCGGTTCGATGCGCGGCCGTCCGATCACCGTTGCAGCCACCTGCGCCGATATTCTGGCACGCACGCTGGAGCGCTCGGGCGTGAAGGTGGAGATCCTCGGCTTCACCACCAAGGCGTGGAAGGGCGGGCTGTCGCGCGAACAGTGGTTGGCGAACAGCAAGCCCGCTTCGCCGGGCCGTCTGAATGATCTGCGCCATATCATCTACAAGTCGGCGGATGCGCCATGGCGGCGTTCGAGGCGCAATCTCGGCCTGATGATGCGCGAAGGCCTGCTGAAGGAAAACATCGATGGCGAGGCGCTGATGTGGGCGCATAACCGCCTGATCGGCCGCCCCGAGCAGCGCAAGATCATGATGATGATTTCGGACGGTGCGCCGGTGGATGATTCGACCCTGTCGGTCAATCCGGGCAACTATCTGGAACGGCACCTGCGCGCCGTCATCGAGCAGATCGAAACGCGGTCGCCCGTCGAGCTGCTGGCGATCGGTATCGGCCATGATGTGACGCGTTATTACCGCCGCGCCGTCACCATCGTGGATGCGGACGAACTGGCCGGCGCAATGACCGAGCAGCTTGCGGCCCTCTTCGAGGATACGAGCGGTGCTTCCGGTTCGTCCCGCAGGGTTCGCCGTGCGGGATAAGCGGGGCCGGGCTTCTTCCGCCTGCAAAACTTTCATGATGGCCGCCATTCTGGCGGCTGGAGCACTATTCCCGGTTTCCATCGGCGCCTCCACCATCGATGTGCCGGTGAGCGCGCGTCTCCTGTCCTCTTTCGAGGTCGGCACCAGCACAAAACGTTTCGGCAAGCTGGAATTTGTCGGCGGTATGGTGATGAGCGCGCCCGAAAAGCTGTTCGGGGCGATATCCTCCATCCGTTTCCGCCCCGACGGGCAGGAGTTTATTGCGGTGCTGGATACCGGCCACTGGCTGACGGGCAGGGTCACGCGCGATGCGGCCGGCGCGCTGTCCGGACTTGCTGACGTCCGTATCACCCCCATGCTGGACATGGGCGGACGCGAACCGCCACGCAAGATGGAGATGGACGCGGAAGGGCTGGCCCTGCGCGGCGACAGGGTCTTCGTCAGCTACGAGCAGCGGCACAGGATCGATATCTATCCCGATCCGGGTTTTGCAACGTCAAAGCCGCTTGGCCGCCTGCCATATCTCATCCCCAGTAACGAGCTGCGCCATAATGGCGGCATGGAGGCCCTGGCGTTATCGCCAACCGATTCACCGCTCGCCGGCGCTCTGGTCGTGGTGGCTGAGAAGAGCATCGATGCGGATGGCAATCTTCTCGCCGCCATTTTGGAAGGTCCGCTGAAGGGCACATTTGCCGTCACCCACCACCCGTCATTCGATGTGACGGACGGCGCTTTCCTGCCCAATGGTGATCTGCTGCTTCTGGAGCGACGCTTCAACTTCGCCGAAGGCGTTGGCATGCGCATCCGCCGCATCCGCGGGGGAGACATCAAGCCGGGTGCGGTTGTGGATGGCGAAATCCTGCTGGAAGCGGGCATGGCCTACCAGATCGACAATATGGAAGGCATGGATGTGGTGAAGGGGCCGGATGGCTCCACGCGTCTCATCATCGTTTCCGATGACAACCACTCGTTCCTCCAGCGCAATCTGATGCTGGAATTCAAGCTGGTGGAGTGAATATCAGGCCTGCTCTTGTGTGGCCTTGTAGGCAGCCAGGAGATCCTCGACAGGGATGCCGTCGATCTTCATGCCGGTCATCCGGCATGCCGTTATCTGCGCGCCGGACAGATTTGAATTGCTCAGTTTCAGACCGGAAAAATTGACGTCATCGATCGACCAGCCGGACATGTTGCTGTCCGTAAACGATGCACCGGAAAAGTTGATGTCGTTGAAGCGTGTGCCGGCCAGATTCGCATTGTTGAAGACCGTCCCCGACAGATTGACGTTATCGAAGCTGGAGCCCGAAAGCGTGGCGCTCGTCGCATCCACAATGTCGATAATGTCCTTGATCTGCATGTCGACCTGCCTCCGCGCTGTGCCACGGACGGCAGACTGCAATGCCGTCAGCGGGTTTGCAAGCGCGATTTGATCCACGCTTGCAAACCCGGTCAACGGATATGTCAGGCCGATTTGGCGGCGCGTGGCATCGGCTTCAGCGTGTTCATCAGCGCGCCATAGGGCAGGAGCATGACGAGGCCGACGAGGACCTTCACCGAAAGATCACCCAGCGCCCAGGAAATCCACCGGGGGGCTTCCAGAGCAAAGACGCCGAGCACCGGCGCGTTCTCGATGGCGAAGGCATCATTGGGGCCGACGAAGGAGAAGCTTGCCGCAAAGGCGATGGAGAAGAACAGGGCCGTATCCAGCGCCGAACCCAGCATGGAACCGGCAAGCGGCGCATGCCACCAGCGCTGGCGGCGCAGGCGGTTGAAGACCGAAATATCGAGCAGCTGGCCGATCAGATAGGCGGTGCCGGAGGCGACGGCGATGCGGGGGATGGATGTCCAGAAGGACAGCGTGACGCCAACCACGAAGCCGGCAAGCACAACGCGGCGCGCGACCGAAGGGCCGAACTGGCGGTTCGTCAGGTCGGTGACGAGGAAGGCGACCGGATAGGTGAAGGCGCCCCAGGTCAGAAGGTCGCCGAGGTTGATACCAAACAGCGAGCCCGACAGCGGATATTGCACCAGAATATTGGAGGCGACGACGACGAGCGTCATCAGCAGAACGTAGATAAGCGTAAAGCGCAGATAGGGCATTTTTTTATCCTGGGTGATGCCACCAGTTGGAGCCAAACATCGAAAGGAAACGTTTCAAACGGTTTCCATAGACCCGATGTACCTAAAATCTGGAACAAACAAAAGGCTTGAGCGGCAAAAGCCATTCAAGCCTTCTGAATATCAGATGATGTCAAAACCGCTATTAAGCAGCTTCAGCCGTCTTCTTGGCGATCTGGCGGCGCAGGAGACGAGCGCGCATGCTCAGTTCGTTTTCGCCGGACTTCAGAAGGAAGGCATCGAGGCCGCCACGGTGTTCAACGGAGCGCAGAGCGGCTGCGGAAACACGCAGGCGGAAGCGCTGGCCGAGAGCATCGGAGATCAACGTGACCTGGCAGAGGTTCGGAAGGAACCGGCGCTTGGTCTTGTTGTTGGCGTGGCTGACGTTGTTGCCCGTCTGGACGCCCTTGCCGGTCAATTCGCATACACGGGACATGGGTACACCTATTTCGTTTCGTCTGTTTCACCACTGGCTCGCCACCGGCAAAACCGGGGTGGCAATCCAACTGGCCATGATTGGAAAGTTGCGGTTCTATAGTCAGACGAGACTGAACAGTCAAGCCGCTCGCGATCAAATCAAAGGAAATTCCGGCGTTTTCAACCGTCGTCCGCTTTTTTATTGCCACAAGTCAGCGTATATGATCGCCCGATAAGGCCGCTTCCGCGCCTCTTTTAAGGTGATATCGAAATGATTGCCAGAGGAAAAAGCATTTTCGTGGCCGCTGCTATGGTGTTTGCGGGCGTCTCCCCCTCGCTCGCCGCCGAAGCGCGCCACACAAGCGAATACAGCATCAATCTCGGCATTCTGCCGATCGCGCGGGCGAGTTTTTCGACTCGCATGGACGGACCGAACTATTCGATCTCCGGTTCCTTCAGCGCCGCCGGCCTTGCCAGCATTCTGAAGGATATTTCCGGCAAGACGACGGTCTCCGGCGCCAAGCGCGGCCACCGGCTGCAGGCCAACGAATATTCGCTGGTCTACAAGGACGGCAAGCGCGTGCGAACCTATGATGTGGTCTATCGCAACGGTAACGTCACATCGACGACGGTGAAACCCGAACCGAAGGCCCGGCCGGACAATTGGGTGGACGTGAAGGACCGTGATCTTCGCTCGGTTCTCGATCCGATTTCCGGCCTCATCATTCCCGCCGGCGGCCGCATCTGCCCGACGCGTCTGCCGATCTATGACGGTGAGTCGCGACTCGATCTCGTTTTGAGCTCCAGCGGCACCAAGCCGTTCAAGACCAATGGCTTCAGCGGCGACGCCATCGTCTGCAAGGCGCGTTACGTGCCGAAGTCGGGTTACCGGCAGGGACGCAAGGATATCGAATATCTGAAATCCATTTCCATGGAGATCTGGTTCGCCAAGTCGAACAATATGGATGTCTATGCGCCCGTTTATGCGATCATCCCGACGCGGGTGGGGCAGGTTTATATTACCGCTACGAAATATGGCGGCTGACCAAAGCTGACGGTGGCGTAAGAAAAGCAGACGTTGCGGCGTATTTCTTCTCCTCGCCGGGGAGAAGGTGACCCGAAGGGTCGGATGAGGGGGCGCCGTTGCCGTATCTCACGACTCTAGCCTCCTCATCCCGCTGCCGCGGACTTCTCCCCCTCGGGGAGAAGAAACTTGTGGTGCTCACTCACTCCACAGGCGATTTCTGTAGGTTCAGGGCACATGCCCAGGCGACCAACCGGGTTCGGCCATGACGAAGCTCGAAAAGGCAAAGCCCGGCGAGACGGTGCAGCCGACGAGCGTGAAATCGCCGAGGCTTTCCGCCGATTGCCAGCAATTGGCCGGCACGATCACCTGTGGACGCTCTCCCTCCAGAATGGCGCGGCCAAGCGTGAAGGTCTGCACCTCCCGGCCGTCCTGCGAAAGATGCAGCGCGATCGGCGCGCCGGCATAATAGTGCCAGACCTCTACCGCATCGGCGACCCGGTGCCAGTGCGAACGCTCACCCTTTTCCAGAAGATAATAGATTGCCGTGGAATGGCCGCGCTCGCCGCCGACCGTGTCGCGGAAAGTCTGGTGGTAGAATCCGCCTTCCGGATGCGGCTCCAGCCCCAGTTCGCGAATGATCGCCTGCGCTGACAGATCCGTTGCCATCAGAAATTATCCTTGCGTGTACGGATTTCGGCAAAGACATCGGCGTCCGTGGCGCTTTCAAGGCCCAGATGTCTGCGGATGCCGGCATCGGCCACCCGCATATAGGGGTTGGTCTGTTTTTCGAGCCCGATGGTGGTGGGAATAGTGAATTCATTCGCCTGACGCGCCTTCTCGATGCCTGCCGCACGCGCGCTCAGCACGGCATTGTCGGGATCGACGGTGAGGGCAAAGCGTGCATTCGCAAGCGTATATTCGTGGCCGAAATAGACCTTGGTCTCATCCGGCAGGGCCATCAATTTCTGGAAGGAGTGCCACATATCGGCCGCCGGGCGTTCGAACAGCCGGCCGCAGCCCATGGCGAACAGCGTATCGGCGGCAAACAGCAGGCCGTCATCCGGCAGATAATAGCAGATATGACCCGCCGTATGGCCGGGTGTGGCGATGACCTGAACGCGGCGGCCGGCGAATTCGAATTCGTCGCCATCGGCCTGCGAGCGGTCGAGGCCAGGGATCGCAATCGCCTCGTCATAGGGGCCGTGCACCTCGCAGCGGAACTTGTCCTTCAGCGCCAGATTGGCCTCCACATGGTCCTGATGGTGGTGGGTGGTGAAGATATGGGTGAGCTTCCAGCCGTGGCCGTCGAGAGCGAGCAGGATAGGGCCTTCTTCCGGCGCGTCGATGGTGGCCGTCGCCCCGCTTTCGGGATCGTGCAACAGAACCCCGAAATTGTCGCTGCGGCAAAGAAAGACGTCTATTTCCAAAGGTTTCATCGTATCCTCTCCGTTTGCCGGCCAAAACCGGCGCATTCGCCCGCCTGACTTTCCCAACTGACTTCCAATGTAGGGGCTGACGCCTTGAAGTCCAACCGCCTGATGCTACATTCTCGCCATGAATACCGATATCGTCGATCTGCGCGAATTCTATCATTCACCGCTTGGCCGCTCGGCCGAGCAGGCGATCACCATGGCGCTTTCGACGCTGTGGCCGCCCTTGCCGGAAGAGCGGCTGGTCGGCCTTGGTTATGCGGTGCCGTTTCTGGAACGGTTCCGCCGCGATACGGAGCGTACCTTCGCCTTCATGCCGGCGGGGCAGGGCGCAGTGAACTGGCCGGCGGGCGAATTTTCCTCCACCGCGCTGGTGTTCGATGAGGAACTGCCATTGCCCGATTCGTCGATAGACCGGGTGTTGATGGTGCATGCGCTGGAATTTGCCGAAAATCCGCGTGAGAGTTTGAAGGAGCTCTGGCGGGTGCTGGCGCCCGGTGGCCGTCTGGTGATCGTGGTGCCGAACAGGCGCGGGGTCTGGGCGCGCATGGAGCATACGCCCTTCGGTTCCGGCCGGCCCTATTCGCGCGGGCAGCTGACGGCGCTGCTGCGCGAAACCAATTTTACGCCGGGTGCTTCCGCCGAGGCGCTGTTCTTTCCCCCCACCACAAGCCGCCCGGTGCTGAAATTCCGCCGTTACCTCGAACTGACCGGCCGTCGCCTCTGGCCGCTGTTTTCCGGCGTCATCGTGGTGGAAGCCCAGAAACGTCTCTATCAGGGATTGCCCGTCACCCAGCGCGCCTCGCGCCGCGTTTTTGTGCCCGTGCTCGCGCCGCAGGGCGTGCCCACCACCCGCGCGGCTGCAAGCCAAGGAAAGCCGCGCTGACCCTCGACAAAGCGCCCATTCCGGTCTAATGCCTCCGGCATTGCTGTTGCCGGGTTCTCCGGCGTTTTTCCAAAGGTCGATCAAATGAGTGCAGAGCTTAGCCAACCTGTTCCGCGTCCGGGTATTCTGGATATCGCCGCTTATGTTCCCGGCAAGGAACATGTGGACGGCGTCGCGAAGGTTTATAAGCTCTCCTCCAATGAAACGCCGCTTGGGCCGAGCCCGAAGGCGATCGAGGCTTTCGGCACGGCCGCCAGCCATCTGGAAATCTATCCGGACGGTCAGGCGATTGCGCTGCGCCAGGCGATTGCCGACGTGCATGGTCTCAACATTGCGAACATCCTGTGCGGCAACGGGTCGGACGAGCTTCTCGGCCTGCTTTGCCACGTCTATCTGGGTTCCGGCGATGAGGCGATCATCACCGAACATGGTTTCCTCGTCTACAAGATCCAGATCATGGGTGCGGGCGCGACCCCGGTGACGGTGAAGGAAAAGGATTGCGCGGTGGATGTGGATGCGATCCTCGCCGCCGTGACACCGAAGACGAAGATGGTGTTTGTCGCCAATCCGGGTAACCCCACAGGCACCTATGTTCCCGTCGCGGAAATTCGCCGCCTGCAGGCCGGTCTGCCCAAGCATGTCGTGCTGGTGCTGGATGCGGCTTACGCCGAATATGTGCGCAAGAATGACTATGAGGCCGGTCTTGAACTGGTCTCCGGCAACCGCAATGTGGTGATGACCCGCACCTTCTCGAAGGTCTATGGCCTCGCTGCCCTGCGCGTCGGCTGGATGTATGGCCCTGCCGCCGTCATCGACGCACTGAACCGCGTGCGCGGTCCCTTCAACATGAGCGCGCCGGCCATTGCCGCCGGTGCTGCGGCCATCCGCGATCAGGCTTTCGTTGAAAAGGCCGTGGCGCACAATGCGCTGTGGATGGAAAAGCTGGTCACGGCCTTTGCCGGTCTCGGCCTCACCGTCACGCCGTCGGTCACCAACTTCATCCTTATCCATTTTCCGGATCAGGACGGCAAGCGCGCGACGGATGCGGATGAGTTCCTGAGCCGCCGCGGTTACATCCTGCGTGCGGTGCGCGGTTACGGTTTCCCGAATGCGCTCCGAATGACTGTCGGTTCTGAAGAGGCCAATCTCGGCGTCATCGCGGCTCTCACCGAGTTCATGGGGCAGGCGTGATGGGTGAAATCATGTTTGAACGCATCGCGCTGATCGGCATCGGCCTGATCGGCTCGTCGATTGCCCGCGATATCAAGGAGCTCGGCCTTGCCCGCCATGTGACGATTTCCACCCGCAGCGAAGACACGCTGAAACGGGCGGAAGAACTGGCGCTCGGTACGGACTACACGGTTTCGGCGGCGGAAGCGGTGAAGGACGCCGATCTCGTCATCGTCTCGGTGCCGGTCGGCGCTTCGGAAAGCGTCGCGCAGCAGATCGCGCCGCATCTGAAACCGGGTGCCATCGTCACCGATGTCGGCTCCACCAAGGCTTCGGTCATCGCGCAGATGGCGCCGCATATGCCTGACAATGTGCATTTCATTCCCGGCCATCCGCTGGCGGGTACGGAAAAATCCGGTCCGGATGCCGGTTTTGCCGGTCTTTTCCGCGATCGCTGGTGCATCTTCACGCCGCTGCCGGGCACGGATGCTGCAGCACTGGAAAGGCTGCAGGATTTCTGGCGGGCGCTCGGTTCGCGCGTGGATGAAATGGATGCCGAACACCACGACAAGGTTCTGGCGATCGTTTCGCATCTGCCGCACATCATCGCCTATAATATCGTTGGCACTGCGGATGATCTGGAGACGGTGACCGAATCGGAAGTCATCAAATATTCCGCCTCCGGTTTCCGTGACTTCACGCGTCTCGCCGCCTCCGATCCGACCATGTGGCGCGATGTTTGCCTGCACAACAAGGATGCGATCCTCGAGATGCTGGCGCGCTTCTCCGAAGACCTCGCTTCCCTGCAAAGGGCGATCCGCTGGGGAGAGGGCGACAAGCTGTTCGAACTGTTTTCCCGCACGCGCTCCATCCGCCGCTCCATCATCGAGGCCGGTCAGGACGTCGATACGCCGGACTTCGGGCGTCATGCGCTGGATCAGAAGAAGTAAGCCTGCAAGACAAGGCGCGATCTTCTCTCTTCGTCATGCCGGATTTGATCCGGCATCCAGCCACGGCGCGTTTGCGCCGTGAGGTGAGTCTTACGCGATCAAGGGCTTGATCGCGCTGGACCCCGGTCAGGTCCGGGGTGACGGAGCGGGGCGCTACAGCTCAAATCGGCGGGATTTTCCCAAGCGGAATGAAGCCGCTGACGGTGGCGCGGCCGCGATCCACCACGAGGTCAACGGATGCCCTGTCACCGCCGCCGGCAAGCGCGCCGAGCAGTTTGCGGGCTGTATCGATGGTGGATTGCAGCTGCGGAAATGCCTGCTTGGCATTGTCCGACCAAGCGCCGAGCTTTTCGATTTCCAGCTTGAACTGGCCGGAGAGATAACCCTCATTGTCGAAGGAGAAGGGGCCGCTGATGCGCATGGTGCGGCCTTCGCCAATATCCGCCACCAGCCGGCGAAGCTCACCGCTCGTGCCATAAAGGCCGGATTTGTCGCTGCCATCCACCATGCCCGCCTTGCCCGCGAGCGTGACGTCAACGATGGCGTCGAGGCGGGGAAGAACCTGCGGCCAGTCCTTGATGACGGTTGCCGAATCGGTGAGCGTGATCGCGCCGTCGAGATCGGCGCCGTTCTGGCGCAGATGCATTTCCGTCTTGACGGCATCGAAATCGATGGTCTGGCCGGTGACGGAAGAAACCGCCTGCGCCTTCAGCCCGTCGATGACGAGCGAGCTGCGGTCGATGCCCCTCAGCTTGGTGACGATGCTGGACTGCATGTTCTTCCAGGCGGCCGAAATTGTCAGGCCGTGGGCCGAGCGGATTTCCGCCGGCGAATCGAGTTCCCAGACGATATGGCCGGGATTATAGACCTGCGCCGCCGAGCGAAGCTCGCCGAAGGAGGCGGAAACGCCGTTCTCCTTATCGTCCACCGTCACCTTGGAGCAGAAAAGGCCGATGCGGAAGGGATAACCCTTGAAGGCGATATCGCCGCATTCGCCGCTGACGCTGCGGGCCTGCGAGGGGGCGATGACGTTCAGCACCGTCTGCTTTAACCTGTCGGCGGCGTAAAACCACCCGGCGGTATAAAGTCCGATTACCACCACGATGGCGATGGCGAGCCAGAGGAATTTTTTGGCCGTGCCGGATTGGCTTGACGCTGCCATATTGATCTCCGATGAACAGACTTCAGACAATTTCGATTTGGCTTGGGATATGGACGATTTTTGGGTCTTTGGCTACGGTTCGTTGATGTGGAACCCCGGCTTCGCCTTTGAAGAGAGGCAGCAGGCGCGGCTGCACGGGTATCGGCGCTCGCTCTGCATCAGTTCCAATTATTATAGAGGCACGGAGGAAAAGCCCGGCCTCGTTCTCGGCCTGGAGCGTGGTGGCTCCTGCCTCGGCGTCGCCTTCCGCGTGCGGGGTGCGGACCATGATCCCGTCATGGCCTATCTGCGCGAGCGCGAGTTGGTGACGAATGTCTACAAGGAGCGGGTGGTTTCCATCGCGCTCGCCAATGGCCGGCGCGGCAGTGCGGTGACCTATGTGGCCGATCCCGCGCATGAGCAATATATCGGCGGTCTCGGCGTTGCCGAATCGGCTGTCATCATCGCGGCTGCGACTGGTCGCTCCGGACCGAATACGGATTATGTCTTCAACACCGTGCAGCACCTGCAGGAGATGGGCATTCGCGATTCGCTCCTGGAGAGCATCGCCAAAAATGTCGGCACGCTCGCCGCTCAGCCGGCTGCGGTTTCCTTGCCCTGAAGTTCGGCGATCCGCTTCACGGCGGTCGGCGGCAGCGGCAGGTGCGGGTTGTTGCGCACGGTTTCGAGCAGCAACTCGTCGCTCGCCTTTTCCGTCACATCGATCAGGCGTTTGAAAAACACGTCCGGGTCCAACCCCGGTTCGATTGCCGGCAGGATGCGCACCTTGAAGTGGCCGGGATAACGCATGGTGGACCGGCGCGGCCAGAAGAGGCCGGGATGCATGGCAACGGGAATGACCGGCACCTGCAGATCGCGGTAAAGCCTCGCGATGCCGTAACGATATTCGGGTTCGGCGCCGGGCGGGCGGCGTGTGCCTTCCGGATAGATGATGAGTTCGCGGCCAGCGGCCATTTCCTCTTTCGCCCGCTCCATCACCTTCAGCATCACCTTGCCGCGCGCGGCACGGTTGACCGGGATCATGCGCTGTTTCATCACATACCAGCCGAACAGCGGAATCCACATCAATTCCCGTTTCAGAATGTAGACGGGGTCTGGCAGGTTGGGCAGCAGCGCGTAGGTATCCCAGAAGGACTGGTGTTTGGGTGCGAAGATGCAGCCGGTCTCGGGAATATTTTCCAGCCCTTCGATCTCGAAGGTGGTGCCGACGATGGTTTTCATCAGCCAATGGTTGGACCGCGCCCAGTTCTTGGGAATTTCGAAGGCGATCTTGCGCGGCAGGATGAAATAGATCGGCGTCAGCACGATCATGCGGACAATCAGATTGAGGTAAAACAGCGTATTGAAAAGAAAAGAGCGCAGCTTGAGCATCAACAGCCTTCCCGGGATGCAGCCGTCCGAAGCCTTAAGCCCGGTGCCGGATGCCGATGCCAGACGCCTACACGAAAACAAGGGGCGGCAGCAAGCGTGTTTCTGGACGCTTACGACGAAGCCGCCGTCACTTTCGGCGGGGCGTGGTCCGTGACGACCTTGCGCAGGCCGTCGCCCTTGCCGAAGCCGGTGAGGTCGCGTCCGGCCGCCGCCACGAACTTCAGATATTCGTAGAGCATGGTTCTCACCACATCCGGCTCCACGAACCAGTTGGTGCGGGCGAGATCGGCGCTGATGACGGGATAGGCGATGAATTCCGTCTGCGGGCTGGCGCTGCGCAATTCATGCAGGCTGCGATGCATGTGATAATTATTGGTAACGACGACAATGGAGGAATAATTGTGATCGCGTATCCAGCTTGCCGCCTCATTGGCGTTGCCGATCGTGTCGATCGCCTTGTAACCCATGTCCACGCAGCAGGAGAACATGTCGGATGACCCTTGCGTCATCTTGCGGATCTGCGCCCGGGTGGTGGCGGGGTTGACGCCGGAAATCAAGAGCCGCTTGCCCACACCGTCTCTCAGCAGGCCGACAGCCTGTTCGATGCGCTGATAACCGCCGGTGAGAACGATGATGGCATCGCCTCTCGCCCCCTCCGGCGGACGCATGGAGGCGACGGAATCGGCAAACCACAAAAAGCCGCCGGAAAATGCGCCGAGCGCGATGACGCAAAGCAGAATGAGACCGCGAATAAAACGGCGCAGAGGACCGCGCCGCGACAACAGGCCCTTTTGGCCCGGCCGCGCCGTCGTCTGATCCTGGTCCATCCGACTCACAAACATTCCTCCTGAATACTCGCCGATTAAGGCAAGGAACAGGCAATTTTGTCCACCGTCCGCAGGTTACATCCGGTGTGTGACGGCTTCAGTTTTTCTGCGGAATTTCGGAGGATAATCTCACGACGCAAGGCCATCGCTTTTCGACGGATCGGACCGGACGCGGTCAATATCGTCAATGGTGCGGATGACGGTCATGCGCGCGGTAATGGTGGTGAGAAGCGCGATGATGATCATCGTCATGGCGATGCCGAAATAACCGCCGAGACCGACCGAAAACGAGCCAAAAAGTGCGCTCGCCTGGTCGCTCTGCGGCGTGGCGACCGTGCTCGATTGCCAGAATCCGGCCAAAAGGAACACGGCGGCGGCCAGCGCGCTGCCTGCCGCTGCCCCCTTGAGGCTGATCTTCAGAAAATGCTTCTGGAATTCGCGCGCCACGAAGCTGCTTTCGGCGCCGACGAAATGCAGTACCTCGACAATGTGCCGGTTGCCGGAAAGCGCGCCGCGCGTGGCGAATACCACCGTCAGCACCATGGCGGTGAAGACGAGGATGAGCACGCCGACGCCGATCATGACGGTGGTTCTGGCCATGGAAACCAGCCTGTCCACCCAGGTGCGGTGATCGTCCAGAAAGGCCTGCGGGATTTCCGTTTTCAGCATATCCCGCATCGCCTGGAAATCGGGCGGGTTGTTTTCATCGATGGTGATGACGACGAGGCGCGGTATGGGAAGTTCGGAAAGATCGAGACCGCTGCCGAGCCATGGTTCCAGCAGGCGCGAGGTCGCCGCATCGTCGAGGATGGTGCCGTCGCGGGTGCCGACGAAAGTGAGCGCCAGATTGCGCGCCTTGGTGAGCGCCGCATTCATGTCCAGCCCGTCCTCGGGTTTGATCTGGATTGTGATCTCGCGGGAAATCTGGCTCTGCCAGGTGGCGGCGGTGGCGCGCACCATGGAGACCGCGCCAAGCGTCAGGCAGGCGAGAAAGGCCATGATGGCAATCACCACCATCAGCGCATTGCCCTGAATGTTGGAAGGCGGCAGGATGGGCGCCATGGGGCGGATGCGCATGGGCGGGCGCTTCGGCTGCGCCGCTTCGGGCTTCAAGGCTTTGCGGTTGATCTCATTCATAGATATCGAGCCGCCCTTCGGTCAGGATCATCCGGCGCGCATCGATCTGGTCCATCAGCGCGAAATCGTGTGTGGCGATGACGACGGCCGTGCCCAGCCGGTTGAGTTCCAGGAAGAGGTTCAGCAGGCGTTTGGCCATGGGCGGATCGACGTTGCCGGTCGGCTCATCGGCCAGCAATATTTCCGGCTGGTCCATCAGCGCGCGGGCAATGGCGGCGCGCTGCTTTTCCCCACCGGAAAGGATGGCCGGCAGAACATTGATACGCTCGCCAAGCCCAACCCATTTCAGAAGCTCGATCACATCGTTGCGATAGGCGCTTTCTTCCTTGCCGCGTACGCGCAGCGGCAGGGCGACGTTTTCATAGGTGGTCAGATGATCGAGCAGACGGAAATCCTGAAATACGATGCCGACGCGGCGGCGCAGCATCGGCAGCTCACTGCGCGGAATGCGTGACACATCGCGGTTGAACATGCGGATATTGCCGCGTGTTGGCTGCAGCGACATCAAGAGCAGGCGCAGCAGCGTCGTCTTGCCGGCACCCGACGGGCCGGTCAGAAACTGGAACGACCCTTTGGGAATGTCGAAGGTCATGTCCCTCAGGATCTCGGGTCCCATGCCGTAACGCAACCCGACATTTTCGAAATGGATCAACGGACTTCCAGTCTCTTCGTTTCGTGGTGGTTCGCAAGCCGCCGGCGCGTGGGTTCGGATGTCGGGGTTTAAACCGGTTCCGGTGGCCTGCGCGAGCCGTTTTTGCGAAGCATTAACCAATTAAATTTAAAACTTGGCAGGATTCGTTGCAATGCCCAGTTTTGCGGGCCGGAAAACCTGACCGGGGAATTCTATGGCTATGTTCCGTTCATCTCGCCGGCAAGCGGCATTCGATTTTGACCTCCTGATGCCGGAAACACCGGCGCGCCGAACGGCACGGGCGGCAAATCCCGACCGCGATGTGGTAGACGCGGAATTTGTCACCATCAAGGAAAACCGTGCGCGCCAGCCCGGAAATGACAATCGTGGCGCAGCGCGCCGGCAGATGGCAAAGCCACCCGTGACCATCGGTGTGCTCGGCCTTGCTTTCATCGGCTGGCTGGATCGCAGATTGTCGCGCCTTTCGGCGGATGCCTATTCGGCGCTGGTGGCGGGGCTCGCCATTCTCGTTTTCGTCTGCTCGGGCGGCCTGTCTGTCGTGGTGCCGGAAAAGACGGCTGTTGCGGCTTCGGTCAACCCGCTCGCCATTTCCCATGTCACCGTGACCCCGCAGGAGGCGGGTGGCATGGATATTCTGCTCATCAGCGGCATTGTGGAAAACAATGGTGGCAATCTGGAAGAGGTGCCCGCCCTTCGCGCCGATCTCTTCGCCGCCAAGGGACAGCTGGTGGCGAGCATGGTCATCGAGCCGCCGGTGAAAGAGATGCAGCCCGGTTTCAGCCACGGTTTTTCGGCAAAACTGCGCCATCCCGGTGGAAAAACGCCTGAGATCAAGCTTTCCTTCGTTGAGGCGGGTGCGTCCGAACGCTGACTGTGCTAACGCCTGTCTTCTATTTTTACTGAAAGGTAAAATCGGCAAGACGCAGCACAGGAGTAAGAATGCCCGTCGTCCGTGGAAAAAACATCGAGCCGCTTTATAGCGCCGAGCAGATCGCCGAGCGCAATCGCGACATGGCCAAGCACATTGCCAGCGGCCCGACCAAGGATTTGCTGGTCATTGCCGTGCTCAAGGGATCGTTCATTTTCGCGGCCGATCTTATCCGCGCGCTGCATGACAGCGGCCTTGCCCCCGAAGTCGAGTTCATCACGCTGTCCAGCTATGGCACCGGCACGGTTTCCCAAGGCGTCAGGATCGTCAAGGATATCGACAGTGACGTGAAAGACCGCGATGTGCTGCTGATCGACGATATTCTCGAATCCGGCCGCACGCTGCGTTTTGCCAAGGAACTGCTTTTCGAGCGTGGCGCCCGCAACGTCACCATCGCCGTGCTGCTCGACAAGAAGGTGAAGCGCAAGGAAGATCTGGAGGCCGATTATGTCGGTTTCGAATGTCCTGATTATTTCGTCGTGGGTTATGGCATGGACGTGGCTTATGCCTTCCGCGAACTGCCCTTCGTCGGCGTCGTGACCGGCGACGCCTGAGCTTATTTGCCGTGCCGGAACGGCACAGGGCGGAGACGCCTCATTAACCATTCACCCAGCCTAAGCCTGGGTGTTTACCTCTTGAAAAGAGGAGCCTGCGATGTTGCTCACGGCTGGAAATGATGCCCAGGAGCAATGAGTAATGGCGAAGATTCTGATTACCGAAGACGAGGATGCGCTGCGTTCTTTCGTGGCGCGGGCGCTCCGTCTCGACGGTCACGAGACCCATGAGGCGGCAGATGGCGAGCAGGGGCTGGAGAAGCTCCAGGAAACCAGTTTCGATCTTCTTCTTTCGGATATCCGCATGCCGGTCATGGATGGCATCGAGCTGGCGCACCGCGCTGCCGAAAGCTTCCCGGCCATGCGCATTTTGCTGATGACCGGTTATGCCGAACAGCGCGAACGCGCCGATGATCTGGCGGAGAAGATCGTTGACGTCGTTTCGAAGCCTTTTGCACTTCCAGATATTCGCAAGGCCGTGGCGCGTGCGCTTGCGGCCTGAACGGCGAGATTACAGAGATTGAAAGGGCGGCCAGGGGCCGCCTTTTTTGTTGGTCCGACTTCGTCTGCGGTTCTGCGCAATTCCCCACTTCCGTCATTCCGGCCTTGAGCCGGAATCCAGCCAGCCCAAGCCCTTGGGCTGAAGGGACTGCCTCTCGCCGCGCAGACGCGCGTCGGCTGGATGCCGGATCAAGTCCGGCATGACGGAGAAACTTTAGCTTCTAGGTAGAACGTAACGTAGCGCACCATAATCCGTGCGCACCTCTCACCGAATATCCAGCAACCGCTCCAGATAACGCCGTTCCACTTCACCCGGCGGGTTGTTACCGAGCTTTTCGCGGATGGCCTCGAGAATTTCACGGGCGCGCTGCACGTCGATCTCATCCGGCACCTTCACCTGATCGCCGAAATCCGGGCCGGTCGTGCTGCGCGGGCGACCGAGCGGGTCGCGGCCATTTTGTCCGCCCTGGCCGGCCATGCCTTCCTGTCCCTGTCCGGGCTGCTGGCCCTGCTGGCGCATGGCCTGCATGATCTGGCCCATCATGTCCTGCGCGCCCTGTCGCAGCGCGTTCAGCGCATTGCCCTGGCCTTCGACCGCCTGTTCGCCCTGGCCCTTGCCCAGCGCTTCGCCGGCGCCCTGCATTTCCTGCTGGGCCTTGCCGAAGTTTTCGCCCGGTTCCATGCCTAGATCGCGAAGGCCCTGCTGCAATTCCCCGAGCTGCTTGCCGAGCGCATCCTGCTGCGCCCGCAGGTTTTTCAGCGCGTCGCGCAATTGCTCGGCGGTCATCCGGTCGGTCTGCTGCTGTCCGCCCTGCCGGCCGTTTTGACCCTGTTGACCCTGCTGGCCTTGCTGGCCCTGTTGCGGCGGCTGACCATTCTCGCCCATCTGCTGGTCGTCTTCGTTTTCGCCGCCCTGCTGCGGGTCGCCGCGCTGCATGCGGTCGCGAAGCGCCTGATCAAGCTTGAAGGTCTCGTCCATCAGCTTCTGCTGCTGCTGCAGGATTTCGCCGAGCTTGTCGATCTGCTGGCGCATCTTGCTGCTCTGCTGCTGCCCCTGCTGGCCCTGACGCTGCGGCCTGCCGGCCTGCAGATTGTTCATCATGCGCTGCAACTGCGAGAGCATTTCCTGCGCCGCATCGCGGTTGCCGGAACGGGCGAGGTTCTCGATCTGGTTCATCATGTTTTCCAGATCGCGCTGGCGCAGAACGTTCTGGGCCTGGTTATTCAAGTTGGCTTGCGGCGCGTTCTGCATGCGCTGGGCAAGTTCGCTCATGAACTGCTGCATCGCTTCGCGCAGCTCCTGCATCAGCTTGGCGATCTCCTCGTCGGAGGCGTTGCGCTGCAAGGCTTCCGAAAGCGCATTCTGCGCATCGCGCAGGCGTTTTTCCGCCTGTGAAAGATCGCCATCCTCGATGCCGAGCGCGATTTCCCAGAGATAATCCGCCGTGTTCTTCAGCATCTCCTGATTATAAGCGAGACGCATCCGCGTCTGCGCCGATTGCAGCAGGAGATAATGCGTGGTGTTGGGAATGGTCTCTTCCGGGCGCAGGCCAACCGCCTCGTTATAGGCGATCGCCTTGGGCATCTGGCGCGTATCCAGCGAGAAGATCTGCCGCTGTTCGACGATGGCAGCAGCAAGCGGTTCGGAGAAGTTGCGGCCCGGCAGCACCATTTCATGCGCGGGGCTGCGGCCGGTCTGGCCGGCGCCATCCGTTGCTACCAGCGTGATGCGCACGCGTTTGCCGGCCATTGGATGTTCGGTCAGGTTGCGGCTGGTCAGGCCCTTGATTTCGCGATTGTTCTGCCGTGGCAGATCGAGCTTGAATTCCGGCGGCGGGTAAAGTGCCGTCGCGCCTTCCGCCACGCCGACGGGCTCGATGATGGCATGGGCTTCCTTCAGGCCATAATCATCCTTGGCGGTGAAGCCCACTTCCAGCGCGCCGTTGACGGCGCGGCGCGGCATGTTGTCGAAGGCGATGCTGGGCGGCTGGTCGGGAATGACGTTGAACACCCATTGCTCGCCATTGGCGGTGATCATGCCGCTTTCGGTGACATCCATGGCGAAAGTGCGCGGCGCAACGGGCTGATCGGCCGAACGTGCCGGCGCCTGAACGGCAACGTCGCCGCTTGCGCTGTCGGCACGCGCCGCTTCGGGCGCAAGCTTCTGCAATGCGCCCGCCATTTCCGGCTCGAAGGTCACTTCCTCGCCGCCATCGCCGCCGGTCATGCGGATCGTCAGCTTGGAAGATTGCGGCACGGAAACCGCGTCGCGGCCGCTCGCATCGCGTCCGGTCAGGAAGATCGGCGCGCGGCCGGTGTAGGCGGGCGGCGTGACCCAGGCATCGAGACGAATATCGGGATTGAGCGGACCAACGGCCGGCCGGCTGCGAAAGGCATCTGCAATTGTGCCCGCACCATTCGAGTAGGAGAAACCGAATGCTGCTGCCAGAACGAGGGCGGGGATGGCGCGCAGCGCCAGACGGTCGTAGCGGGCAATATCGGGTTTCGGCAGGCCGGCATTAAGCGCAGCGATGCGCTCCGCCATGCGGATCTGGTGTTCTTTCCAGAGTGTGCGGGAAAACGGGGTGTCGAAGGCCGGTTCATCCTCCTGCACGCCGACCGGCTGGTGCGCCAGCCCGTTGCGATCTTCCAGAAGGCGGGAGGCTTCATGATCCGTCGGCCATTTCAGTCGCAGGATCGGTAGAAGCGTGGCAATGAAACTGAAAACCAGAACGAAAACGATGCCGAGCCGCAGGAAATCCGGCATGTGCCGGTAAAGACCGAACCAGGCGAGCGCCAGAAACACGGCGACAATGGAGAGTGGCCAGAGCGTTTTCGGGGCAATTTTTTCCGAAAGCAGGACGATTTTTGCGAAGAAGCGCTTGGCGGCAACCCGGCGGGCAAGGTCCGGCCGCTGCGCGAATGCGCCGGTCGGGCGCTTTCTGCCTGTCCTGTCCTCTCCGCCAGTCTTGTCCTCTCCGGCAGTGGTCATCAATCCGTTCTCCCGGTTCTGGCCACGTCGAACGCCATTCGTGGAATGACGCGCTTTTCATATCACGGAGGCAAGGATAACATTCTTTGTGGCGAAGACGAGGGCACCTAAGCCCTCACCCCCATTTTTTAGGCAGCTTCGCTTGATTGTGATCGGTGACGCCGGATAGCGAGCGGTATCAGTCCAGCCAGGCGGGCACGGAATCGAGAGCGATCAACTCCTCATAGGTGCCGCGCGGACGGATGACGTGGAACTTGTCATCTTTCACCAGCACTTCCGGCACCAGCAGGCGCGAATTATAGGTGCCAGCCTGCACCGCGCCATAGGCGCCAGCGGAGCTGACGGCGATCAGATCGCCCGGCTGTGGTGCCGCCATTTCGCGGTCCAGCGCCAGATAATCGCCGGTTTCGCAGACCGGACCGACGATGTCGGCCTTGATGCGCGGCGCATCTTCGGAGGGCTGCACCACCGGGCGGATGCCGTGATAGGCCTCGTAAAGCGTGGGACGGATAAGATCGTTCATCGCACCGTCGACGATCACGAAGGTCTTTTCGCCGCCATCTTTCACATAGATCACTTCTGTCACCAGAATGCCGGCATTACCGACGATGAGGCGGCCCGGCTCGGTGACGATCTTGCAGTTGAGGCTCTTCAGCTCGTTCTTGACGATATGGGCATAGGCATCCGGCAGCGGCGGCGGATTGTTGTCGTCGCGGTAGGGAATGCCCAGTCCGCCGCCGATATCGACGTGGCTGATTGCATGGCCGTCCCCGCGCAGCGCCTCGACGAGTTCACGCAGCAGCCGGAAGGCATCCTCGAAAGGCTGCAATTCGGTGATCTGGCTGCCGATATGCATGTCGATGCCGGTGACTTCGATGCCGGGCAGGGTGGCGGCATGGGCGTAGACCGCGCGCGCACGCTCATAGGAAATGCCGAACTTGTTTTCTTTCTTGCCGGTGGAAATCTTGGCATGGGTGCGCGCATCCACATCGGGGTTGATGCGGAAGGAGACATGCGCCCGCTTGCCGGCCTTGATGGCGCGCAGGTTGAGGACTTCCAGTTCCGGTTCGGATTCGATGTTGAAACAGTAGATGCCGGCTTCCAGCGCGTAATCCATTTCGGCGACGGTCTTGCCGACACCGGAGAACATGATGCGGTTTGCCGGCACGCCGGCAGCCAGCGCGCGGCGCAGTTCGCCGCCGGAGACGACATCGATACCGGCACCGAGCTTCGCCAGCGTCTTCAGCACCGCCTGGTTGGAATTGGCCTTCATGGCGTAACAGACCATGGCGTCCACATCGGCAAAAGCACCTGAGAACACCTTGTAGTGGCGTTCCAGCGTCGCGGTGGAATAGACGTAGAAGGGTGTGCCGACCGCCTTGGCGATCTCAGGCACAGGCACGTTTTCGGCGTGAAGCACACCGTCTATATAGCCAAAATGGTTCACGGCTTTTTACCCGTCAGAGAAGCTTGTCGAGGATGAAGGGCCGTTCCGCCGTTGCCGGCTTCGGCTCACTGCCATCGGCGGCGCGTTTGTTGCGCATTTCGACCGGCGTGCTCGGCGGATCGATATCGCCCTTACGCCCGCAGGCGCTGAGAGCAAGGCTGACGGCGAGCGTCATGCCGATGGGAACGATGAGTTTGCGCGCGGTTTTTGAAAGCATGGGCCTGTCCAAAGGAAATATGTGCCTCTCTGATAACGAAAAACAGGGCGCTTGTGCACCCTGTTTCTTGTGATCGCAGCGTAACGCGATTTTATCAGTTGCGTCCACGCCACCAGGCGATCTGCTTCTTCACTTCGGAAGGCGCCGTACCGCCGAAGCTGGTGCGGCTGGCGACCGATGCCTCGACGGACAGAACATCGAAAACGCCGCTGGTGATGCCGGGGTGAATGGCCTGCAAATCCTCAAGCGAAAGATCGGCCAGATCGCAGCCCTTCTTTTCGGCGAGCGCCACGGCATTGCCGGTCACATGGTGGGCATCGCGGAAGGGTAGGCCCGCTTCGCGCACCAGCCAGTCGGCAAGATCGGTGGCGGTGGAATAACCCGAACCGGCGGCGGCGCGCATGCGGTCCTTGCGTACCTCGAGGTCGCGGATCATGCCGGTCATGGCGGCAATCGCCAGTTCCAGGCTCTCGGCGGCGTCGAAAACCTGTTCCTTGTCTTCCTGCATATCCTTGGAATAGGCGAGCGGCAGGCCCTTCATGACCGTCAGGAGTGCGATCAGCGAGCCGTTGATACGGCCGGTCTTGGCGCGCACCAGTTCTGCGGCGTCGGGGTTCTTTTTCTGCGGCATGATCGAGGAGCCGGTGGAGAAGGCGTCCGACAGGCGGATGAAACCAAATTGCGGCGTCGACCAGATGACGATTTCTTCGGCGAGCCGCGAAAGGTGCGTGGCGCAGATCGAGGCGATCGACAGGAATTCCAGCGCGAAATCGCGGTCGGAGACGGTGTCGATGGAGTTGCGGGTCGGTTCGCGGAAACCAAGCGCTTTCGCCGTCATGTGGCGGTCGATCGGGTAACCGGTGCCGGCAAGTGCTGCAGCGCCGATCGGGCTTTCGTCCAGATGCTCGATGGCGTGGCGCACGCGGGCGCGGTCACGGCCGAACATTTCCACATAGGCCATGCAATGGTGACCGAAGGTCACGGGCTGGGCCGTCTGCAGATGGGTGAAGCCGGGCATCACGGTATCGGCATTTTCCTCGGCGCGATCGAGGAAGGCGGCGATGAGCGCCGTCAGCATACCTTCGGTCTTCTGCAATTCTTCCTTCACCCACAGGCGGAAATCGAGCGCGACCTGGTCGTTGCGCGAGCGGGCGGTGTGCAGGCGGCCGGCGGCCGGGCCGATCAATGTTGCAAGCCGCGCCTCGATGTTCATGTGAATATCTTCGAGCTTGCGCGAGAATTCGAAGCCGCCGCTTTCGATCTCTGACAGGATCGTGTTCAGGCCGTGAGTGATCTTGTCTTTATCTTCGTGCGAAATAATGCCCTTTTCCGCCAGCATGGCGGCATGCGCCATAGAGCCGCGGATATCCTGGGCGTAAAGCTTCTTGTCGAAGCCGATGGAGGCATTTATCTCTTCCATGATGGCAGATGGCCCGGAAGCGAAACGTCCGCCCCACATCTGGTTGGAGGATTTCTGATCTGTGCCGTCAGCCATGTTCGCAGTGCCCTGGAGTATTCGATGACAGAAAAAAGGCCGTTCAGGCTTCCTTCCGCCAGATTGGTTGCAATTGCTGCCGTTGCCGGTCTCTTAAGCGGCGCGGGCGCGGTCTGGTTCAGGCATATTGGGTCTGAGAGCCCGGTTCAAGGGGCAGCGGTGGCCGAGGGCGGTTTATGTGAGGGTGCTGCAAACCGCATCGCTTCGCTGAAACCGTTTCTGAAGGGGCAGGTGGCGGCGATGTCGGCGGCGGATAAGCCGCGTGTCGTTCCGCTCTCCTTCAAGGGGCCTGAGGCCAAGGACATGACGCTTGCCGACCTCAAGGGCAAGGCGGTTCTTTTAAACCTCTGGGCCACATGGTGCGTGCCCTGCCGCGAAGAGATGCCGGCGCTGAACGCGCTGGAACATGAAAAGGGCGGCGACGGTTTTGAGGTCGTGGCCATCAATATCGATGTCGGCGGGGATGAAAAACCGAAAGCCTTCATGGATGAATACAAGATCGATGCGCTGAAGCACTACCGCGACAGTTCCATGAGCGTCTTCAACGTCCTGAAGAAGGAAGGCCTCGCTTTTGGCCTGCCGGCAACCCTGTTGCTGGATGAAAACGGCTGCCTGCTCGCCGCCATGAACGGCCCGGCCGCCTGGGACAGCGACGATGCCAAGGCGCTGGTATCGGCGGCGACGGCAAAATGACATCGGTGGCGGGCTGGCGAGCGGCACGGGTCGCAAATCGCCTCCCGCACAGGTGGTCCATCCGGGCAGGCGGATGCAGACAAATCTGCGTCCCCTTCGTATAATGATCGGCCTTCGCCATGAATGGGTGACGACATGGAGTTGCTTATCCCCCGGCTGGGTCTTGCCCTCGCCATCGGCCTGCTCGTTGGTCTCGAGCGGGGCTGGAGGGAACGCGATGAACCGGCCGGCAGCCGTACCGCCGGGATCAGGACCTACGGCATTTCAGGATTGCTCGGAGGTGTGTTTGGTGCGTTGGCCGATGAGCAGGGCAATGCTTTCGCCTTTGCGGCGGGTTTTCTCGGATTCGCATTCAGTTTTTCATGGTTCAAGCTGCGCGAGGCGCGCCATGACAATGATTTCAGTGTCACCGGCGTCGTTGCGGCGCTCTGCGTTTTTGCCCTCGGCGGGCTTGCGGTAACGGAGCAATATCAGGCGGCGGCGGCTGGTGGGGCGGCCCTTGCGGCCCTGCTCGCGGGCAGGGAAGTTCTCCACCGTCTGCTGGAACGGCTGACATGGATAGAACTGCGCTCCGCGCTGGTGCTTGCCGTGATGACCGCCGTTGGCCTGTCGATCCTTCCGAACCGGACAATCGATCCGTGGAGTGGTTTCAACCCTTGGGAAATATGGCTGTTCACCGTGATCAGCGCCACGATTTCCTATTGCGGCTATATCGCCGTGCGCCTCCTCGGCTCAACCCGTGGCCTGCTGGTGACCGGGCTGGCTGGCGCCCTCGTCTCCTCGACGGCCGTAACCGCCAGCTTTGGTCAGAAGGCGAAAAGCGGTGAAAACGTGTGGCCTCTGGCCGGTGTGGCGGCGCTGGCAGCGGCCGTCTCACTGCTCCGCGTTCTCGTTATCGTTCTCGCCCTTTCGCTGACGACGTTTTCCCTCATCGCACCGGCAACGCTGGCCGCTGCATTGGTTCTGGGGTTGAGCGGAGCCGGTCTCATAAGGCTGCAGACCATGCAGTCCGGACAGGCAATCGACGCAAAAAACCCGTTCGACCTCGTGCCCCTCGCCATTTTCGCCACGCTCTTTGCCGCGACAAGAACGCTAAATGCCGTCCTTCTCGTCTGGATCGGCGCGGGTGGCTTCATCGTCCTCACGGCTTTGTCGGCCATATTCGATGCGGATGTCGCCGTTCTCAGCGCGCTGCGAACCAACACGCAGAATCTCTCGCCGGATATCGTGGCGAGCGCGATCCTCGCCGCTCTCGCCACCAACGCGGTAGGACGCGTATTCGTCGCCGGCGTTTCCGGAACGCTGGTTTATTGCGGGCTGCTCACCGCTGCATCCGTCCTCGCGGCCGGCGTCGGAGCGGTCACTTACCTGCTGGTCGCCTGAACGGAGAGTTCAGGCAAAAGCTAAATTGGTCCGGGGTCAGCGTGTCGGAACCGGCGTCTCGCCGCGATAGTCGTAGAAGCCGCGGCCGGACTTGCGGCCGAGCCAGCCGGCCTCGACATATTTGACCAGCAGCGGGCAGGGGCGATACTTGCTGTCGGAGAGACCGTCATGCAGCACCTGCATGATCGACAAACAGGTGTCGAGACCGATGAAATCGGCAAGCTGCAGCGGGCCCATCGGGTGGTTTGCGCCAAGCCGCATCGCGGTGTCGATGGCTTCCACCGAGCCGACGCCTTCATAAAGCGTATAGATCGCCTCGTTGATCATCGGCAGAAGAATGCGGTTGACGATGAAGGCCGGGAAATCCTCGGCGACGGTGATCGCCTTTTCCAGCGTCCGCACATAGTCCTTTGCCGCGTCGAAGGTCTTTTCATTGGTGGCGATGCCGCGCACCAGTTCCACCAGCTTCATCACGGGCACCGGGTTCATGAAGTGGATACCCATGAACTGTTCGGGACGGTCGGTGGCCGATGCAAGCCGGGTGATGGAAAGCGACGACGTGTTGGTGGCGAGAAGTGCTTCGGGCTTCAGGACCGGGCAGACCTGCGCATAGATCTTGCGCTTGATCTCCTCGTTTTCCGTGGCGGCCTCGATAACCAGATCCATCGGCGCCAGATCGTTGATGTCGGTCGATCCGCTGATGAGCGTCAGCGCCTGCTTGCGGGCCTCGTCGGAAAGCTTGCCGTTGGTGACCTGGCGGGCGAGGTTGCCGTTGATCGTGGCAAGGCCTGCTTCGATGCCTTCCTTCGAAAGATCGTAGATATGGACCCTGTAGCCGGCAATGGCGGAAACATGCGCAATGCCGCATCCCATCTGACCGGCTCCGATGACACCGATGTTTTTAAAGGGGGCGGTCATATGCGGTTCTCCCATGTGCTTCATCTGCAAATTCGCTGGCGATGTTACGCATATCGCCGAAAAAGAGAAGGCGGCGCGTTCAAAAAACGCGCCGCCTTCATCATGTATTTCAAATCAAAGGGCTTTTTGCAGTTCCGGCAGCGCCTCGAAGAGGTCTGCGACGAGACCGTAATCGGCGACCTGGAAAATCGGCGCCTCTTCATCCTTGTTGATGGCGACGATGACCTTCGAATCCTTCATGCCGGCCAGATGCTGGATGGCCCCCGAGATGCCTGCGGCGATGTAAAGCTGCGGCGCAACCACCTTGCCGGTCTGGCCCACCTGCCAGTCGTTCGGCGCATAACCCGCATCGACGGCCGCACGGCTGGCACCAACGGCGGCACCGAGCTTGTCGGCGACGGGAAGGATGACTTCCTTGAACTTCTCGGACGAGCCGAGCGCACGGCCGCCGGAGATGATGATCTTCGCAGAGGTCAGTTCCGGACGATCGGAAGAAGCCAGGGCATCGGAAACGAAGCTGGAGACACCGGGGTTTTCAGCAGCCGCGATCGTCTCGACCGCTGCCGAACCACCCTCGGCGGCGGCCGCAAAGGCGGTCGGACGCACGGTGATGACTTTCTTGGCGTCGGTTGCCTGCACCGTCTGGATGGCGTTGCCGGCATAGATCGGGCGCTTGAAGGTATCGGGCGATACGACCTCGATGATTTCCGAGACCTGCGCGACGTCGAGAAGAGCCGCAACGCGCGGCGTCACGTTCTTGGCGGATGCCGTCGCCGGCGCGATGATGACGTCATAGGAGGGGCTGAGCGAAACGACCAGCGCCGCCAGCGGCTCGGCGAGCGCATTGGCATAGGATGCGTCGTCGGCGAGCAGCACCTTGGAGACGCCGGAGAGTTTCGCCGCAGCGTCGGCTGCGCCCTTTGCACCGGAACCGGCGACCAGAATGTGGACGTCGCCGCCGATCTGGGTTGCCGCCGTCAGCGTCTTGCCCGTCAGGTCGGAAAGGGTTGCGTTGTCGTGTTCTGCCAGAAGAAGAATGGCCATGAGAATATCTCCCTTTTCCGAAACCTTAGAGGACGCCGTCGGCTTTGAGCTTTTCGACCAGCTCGGCAACCGAGCCGACCTTGATGCCGGCCTTGCGGCCTGCCGGCTCCTCGGTCTTCAGCACCTTCAGGCGCGGTGAAACATCGACGCCGAAATCGGCCGGGGCCTTCTTGTCGAGCGGCTTCTTCTTGGCCTTCATGATGTTCGGCAGCGAGGCGTAACGCGGCTCGTTCAGACGAAGATCGGTGGTGACGACGGCGGGAAGCTTCAGCTCCACCGTCTGCAGGCCGCCATCAACTTCACGGGTGACCGCGACCTTGCCGTCGGTCGGCACGACCTTGGAGGCAAACGTGCCCTGGCCCCAGCCGAGCAGGGCTGCCAGCATCTGGCCCGTCTGGTTGCTGTCGTCGTCGATCGCCTGCTTGCCGACGATGACGAGACCGGGCTGCTCAGCCTCAGCCACGCCCTTCAGGAGCTTGGCGACGGCGAGCGGCTCGACGGTTTCGTCGGTCTCGATCAGGATGGCGCGGTCAGCACCCATGGCAAGCGCGGTACGCAGCGTTTCTTCCGCCTTGGCCGGGCCGATGGAGACGACCACGACCTCTTCGGCCTTGCCGGCTTCCTTCAGGCGAAGGGCCTCTTCCACCGAGATTTCGTCGAACGGGTTCATCGACATCTTCACATTGGCAAGCTCGACGCCGGAACCATCCGGCTTCACCCGGATCTTCACGTTGTAATCGACGACTCGTTTAACGGGAACAAGGATTTTCATCGGCGGCTTTCCTCAAACTCCTGTCCGCGGGGCGGGTAGACCGCGCGGACCTCCAAAAACAGGTTGGCGACATGGATAAGCATTTTTCCCGCAAATACAACGGAGCAATCTTCATTATCACATGCACGTAAGGCATATCTTACGTTGACGTTAACGTAAATACTCTATCTCTGACGACGGGTCTCATCTACCCCCGTCATAGCCCCGTTCGATTTGCGACAACCCTGCCGTTTGCGACGTATTCTTGAACTGCGCCGCCCTCGGCGCAACAATGCTGCGGTCAAACAGGGGAACCCCCGGCCTGCGCATGAAAATCACCATGATGGCGCCCGCCAGAATGCCGCCCACATGCGCCCCCCAGGAAACGTTTTCCTCCAGCCCCAGCGCCAGCATCAGGAACTGCTGGCCGATCCACAGCGCCAGCGGAATGAAGGCAGGCAGGGGCAGCGGGATGCGCATGAAGACCAGCACCCAGACACGCACCCTGGGATGCAGCAGGAAATAGGCCGCAACCACACCGGAAACCGCCCCCGATGCACCGATCAGCGGCCCTTCGGAGGTGGGGGCGACCAAACCGTGGAACAATGCGCCGACAATCGCGCAGGCGAGGTAGAAGATCAGGAACCGGAAATGGCCGAGCGCATCCTCGACATTGTCGCCGAAGACCCAGAGAAACAGCATGTTGCCGGCCAGATGCCAGAAATCGAGATGCAGGAACGCATAGGTGACGACGGTCAGATCATCCGGCACCACCTGCAGGGCGGGTTCCAGATAGGCGTAATCGAATACGACGGCGGGAATGAAACCGAGGCCGAGCGCTGCGGCATTGGCCTCCACATCGCTGGCCAGCACGCCGGTAAACAGCCAGACCAGCACATTGACCACGATCAGGCCGATGGTGACATATTGCAGCCGGATATGTTTGAGGGAATTCGCGTCGTGCAGCGGTATGAACATCGAATACCCTTCGTTTGCGCCATGGATGCGCTTTAGCGGTTCTTGCCGGGAACCCACAAAATGTCGGCCCTGCCGGCCTCATTGGCGAAGCGGGCGGCGACGAACAGGAAATCGGACAGGCGATTGGCATATTTCAGGGCCGCCGGGCTGACGATCTCGTTGTCAGTGACGGAAAGTTCCACCATCAACCTCTCCGCCCGCCGGCAGACGGTGCGCGCCATGTGCAGATTGGCCGCTGCCGCGCTGCCACCCGGCAGCACGAAGGAGGTGAGCGGTTCGAGGGCGGCATTGAGGTCGTCGATTTCGTTTTCCAGCCGCGTGACCTGGCTTTCGACAATGCGCAGCGGCTCATAGGAAAGCGGCTTGCCATCATCAGGCGTGGCGAGATCGGCACCGAGATCGAAAAGATCGTTCTGGATGCGGAACAGCATGGCATCCAGCGTTTCCAGCCCGCCGGTATGAAGCCGTGCGACACCGATGGCCGAATTGGTCTCGTCCACCGTGCCATAAGCCTCGACGCGAAGATCGTGCTTCAGCCGGCGCGGGCCGGAAACCAGCGCCGTCGTGCCCTTGTCGCCGGTGCGGGTGTAGATCTTGTTCAGCTTCACCATGTCAGCGGCCGCCGCCGGTGAGCCAGAGCGTGAGCATGATCAGCACGATGGCGATGGCCTGCAGGAGAAGGCGAAGCTGCATCAGCTTGTTGGAACGGTTGGCGTCCTGTCCCTTCAGCATGTTGAAGAGGCCACGTATCAGCACGATGACGACAAGGCCCATGACGATAAGGGCCAGAACGGTGGTGAAGCCGGACATTTAGGGGGTACTCCTCCTCAATCGAATCTGCGCAGCAGACGATAGAACAGTCCGGCAGGCAAGAGCCGTTTCAGGATAAGCCCCTGTTTGGCTGGAACGGTGACGGGATAATGCGGCTTTGGCCTTGCGGCGGTCAGGGCATGTTTCAGCACGGCATAAACGGCGTCCGGGCCGAGCTTGTGGCGGTTGACGGGGCCGGAACCATCCATGCGCGCCAGCTGGCGTTTGTATTTCGCCGCATGGGCCGAGTTTTCCAGATCGATATGCCTGTTGATGTAAGTGAGTGCCGTCGCGGTGAATTTCGAGGTGATCGGCCCCGGCTCGATCAGGCTCACATGGATGCCGCTGCCCTGAAGCTCCATGCGCAACGTCACGCCCAGCCCCTCGATCGCGAATTTCGATGCGGTGTAAGCGCCACGATAACGATAGGGAACGAGGCCGAGAATGGAGGAGCAATGCACGATGCGGCCCGCGCCCCGGGCACGCATGAAGGGAATGACCCGCCGCGTGAGATCGTGCCAGCCAAAGACATTGGTTTCGAACTGCGCCCTCAGCGCCTCCACCGGCAGATCTTCCACAGCACCCGGCTGGCCATAGGCGCCGTTGTTGAAGAGCGCGTCAATGCGGCCTCCGGTTCTGGTCGTCACCGTCTCCATCACCGCGGCGATGGTCTCCGGTTTGGTGTAATCCATGATCAGGGTTTCTATGCCCTGATTTTCCAGCGCAGCCATGTCGGTGATGCGGCGCACGGTGGCAAAGACCCGCCAGCCGTCCCGGTGCAGCGCGCCGGCGCAATAGGCGCCGATGCCCGAGGAGCATCCGGTAATGATGATGACGGGTTTTTCAGACATCTGCCGCTCCGGGAAACCGAATATCGCTCTGGCCCGATGGTCCGGCCCCTGAAAATCGCAATGCGCGAAATCCGTGTCCGGACGGGAACCGAAAGGCGGGCTTGCGCGCTGTACAAAACGAAGCTGATTTCCCATATTCGGGGCGAAGTTACAAATGAAATGCCGATGAATGGAGGTGACATGGTTGCCGCAGTGCGCCTGGCAGGCAAGGTTGCCTTCGATGCCTATTCCCATTTCGCCGAGGATGACGGCTGGGCGATGGCGAGCCATATGGCGCTTTCCATCCTGCTGGCGCTGTTTCCCTTCCTGATCTTCGGCACGGCGCTCGCCGGTTTTCTCGGCGCAGACCAGTTTTCCGAAACGACGGTGCATCTGATTTTCGATACCTGGCCGGAGGCGATTGCCGGGCCATTGGCGGCGCAGGTGCAGCAGGTGCTGACCATTCCGCGCGGCGGGCTGCTGACGATTTCGGTGCTGGCCGCCGCTTACTTCGCCTCCAACGGTGTCGAAGCGCTCAGGATTTCACTGAACCGCGCCTACCGCGTCACCGAGACGCGCTGGTGGTATGTCACCCGCCTGCTCAGCCTGCTTTATGTGCTGATCGCCGTCGTGGTCCTTGCCGGCATCAGCATCGTACTCGTTGCCGTGCCCGTCGCCATGTCCTTTGCCGAGCGACGGTTCCCGTGGCTGACGGATGTGCTGAACACTGTCTCCAGCCTCGGCCTTTACGGCACGATCGTGGTGCTGACGGCGGGACTGGTGGCAGCGCATCTTTGGTTGCCCGCCGGCAAGCGCCGCATCTGGGATGTCTGGCCCGGCATTCTTCTGACGATGATCTTCTGGGTGATCGGCGCGGCGATTTTCGCCTATTATCTTTCCACCTTCGCCAATTATGCCGCCACCTATGCCGGCCTTGCCTCTGTCATGGTGGTTCTGGTCTTCCTTTATATGGTTGGCGTCATCTTCATGCTCGGTGCCGAGGTGAACGCCGCGCTGATGAAATACAAGGTCCGGCAGATCATCCGCCGCAATATCGGCGGCAGCGGCGCGCGGCGGGAACGGGCGCTAGAGGAGGCCGACAAGCCGACGGATATCTGAGGGCGCAGCACCTTCTGCATGGAGGGCGGAGAGGCCGGTGCTGCCTTCGCTTTTCGAAAGCTTGCGCCCGTCCGCACCGAGGATCAGCCGATGGTGGTGATAGACGGGCTGCGGCAGGTCCAGCAGGTGTTGCAGCAGCCGGTGGATGGCGGTTGCATGGAAGAGATCCAGGCCGCGCACCACATGGGTTATGCCCTGCAGCGCATCATCCACCACGACAGAAAGATGATAGCTCGAAGGCGCATCGGAACGCGACAGCACCACATCGCCCCAGAGTGCGGGAAGGGCCTCGATCCGTCCCCTCTCGCCATCGCCGCCCTCCTGCCAGAACAGGGGAACGCCGACGGCGCGGATCGCCTTTTCCATGTCGAGCCGCCAGGCATGCTGCCGGCCGGAGGCGAGAAGGGCGGCCCGTTCTGCCTCAGGTCTCTGCCGGTCGACAGCCGGATAAAGCGGCGCGCCGTCCGGATCGCGAGGCCACACGCCTCCGCCCGCCTCAAAAATACGAACGATGGCCTTGGTTTCTCCACGGCTGAGAAAAGCCGGATAGGCAAGGCCCGCGTCGATCAGCCTGTCCAGCGCCACCCGGTACTTATCGAAATGCTCCGATTGCCGCCTGACCGGTCTTTCCCAGTCGAGACCCAGCCAGCCCAGATCATCATAAATCGCCTGCTCCAGCGCCGGCGTGCAGCGTGTCTGGTCGATATCCTCGATACGCAGCAGAAAGTGGCCGCCATTGTCCCGCGCCATATCGTGGTTCAGGAAGGCGGAAAGCGCGTGGCCGAGATGCAGCGGGCCATTGGGGCTTGGCGCAAAACGGTAAACCGGCTTTTGACGGAGAGACGAAGGCATGGTTTCTTCTGCCATGTTTTAAAGCGCCCCACCAGCGGGCTTGCGGCATATGGAATGACGGATATGAAAATCATTACCGGGATGGCTGACATCAGCGAAGGGCTGGAACATCTCGCCCGCCTCGACCCGGCTCTCAGCCTCACCATCGAGAAAGCCGGTCCGCTGGAGTTGCGCATTCACGAGCCCGGCTTTGCCGGCCTTGCCCATATCGTCGTCTCGCAGATGGTGTCCCGCGCCAGCGCCAATGCCATATGGGTGCGTATCCTTGCCGGCACGGGCGGCGTGGTCACGGCGGAAAATTATCTCGGCGCTCCGGAAGAATTGCGCGCCACCTTCGGGCTTTCGCGTGCCAAGGCGACGACGCTGGAAGGGCTGGCGCGCGCCGTCACGGAAGGGCAGATCGATCTTGACGGCGTGGTGCGTAAGGAGGCGGACGCCGCCCTTTCCGAGCTGGTTGCGCTTCGCGGTATCGGCCCGTGGACGGCGGAGGTCTATCTGATGTTCTGCGGCGGGCATCCGGATATTTTTCCGGTTGGCGATGTGGCGCTGAGATCTGCGGTGACTCATGCGCTTGCCCTGGAGGTGAGGCCGGAAGCGAAATGGTTGGCGGAGCGGGCAACAATCTGGTCGCCATGGCGCTCCGTGGCCGCGCGGCTTTTCTGGGGCTATTACGCTAACATCATGCGGCGCGCCATGGTGCCGCTGCCCTGAGCGGGGTTAAAAATCGGCGATACTGTAGGGCAGGGCTCCGCGCGAAAGGTGGTCGAATTGCAGTTTGCGTTTCAGCGGCGGCACGGCGCGCTGCACGCAATCCACCCTCTCGCAGACGCGACAGGAAATGCCGATCGGTTTGAAGGAGGCCGCATTGCCGAGATCGAGCGTATCGGCATAAACGAAATTCTGCGCGTGTGAAATTTCGCAGCCGAGAGCGATGGCATAACGCGGTCTCTCCGTATTGAAACCGGCGCCAGCCTTTTCGATCTGTGTAGCGATGGAAAGATAACGCACGCCGTCAGGCGTTTCCGCCAGCTGCCGCACGATCCTGTCGGAGCTTTCGAAAGCCTGATGGATATTCCACAGCGGACAGGCCGCGCCGAAACGGGCAAATTGCAGCCGCGTGGCACTGTGGCGTTTGGTGATGTTGCCGGCGCGGTCGATCTTGGCGAAAAAGATCGGCACGCCCTTCATGCCCGGCCGCTGCAAGGTGCTCAGTCGGTGTGCCACCTGCTCGAGGCTCGCACCGAACCGCACGGCGAGAAGTTCGAGATCGTGGCGTAGTTCCTGTGCCGCTCGATGAAAACGACCATAGGGCAGGATGAGGGCTGCGGCGAAATAATTATGCAGCCCGATGCGACAGATTTCCGCCGCTTCCACATGGCGGAAACCGGCGCCGGAAAGCACTTTGTCCACCGTCGCGCCGGCGTGAAGCTGGGCGATCTGCAACGCAAGCTGAAAACAGCGGGTCGAAGCCGCCATGTAGGAGCTGAGGGCGAGCGTCTTGCCGGCAGGGTCGAAATGCCGGATCAGTCCACCCGCCGCCTCGCTTCGGGTGATATGGATGCCGTAACGGCTCCTGAGATGCGTCGCCAGAATGCCGTAGGTCTCGCCGCCTTCTATCTCCAGTTCTTCCGCCAGTTCCTCGGCCAGAAGATCGATCTCGGCGACGTAGTTATCGACGAAGTGGAAGAAGTCGCGCACCTCCTCATAGGGGGTTCTTTCCACCTGCGCGGTTCCGCGCCCCAGCCGGTCATCCAGCTGCACCAGCTGCTCGCTATTCTGGCGATAGGCCTGATGGGCGCGCAGCAGCGCATGGGCAAATCCCGGCGCGTTCTGGGCGATCAGCTTCAGTTCCTGAAGCCCCGGCTCGTAATTCATGAAGAGCGGGTCTTTCAGCGCCTCGCGCACGGCGGAAACCAGCCGGTCGCTTTCGCCTGTCGCCAGCTCCGCCATATCGAGCTGGAATTTTTCCACCAGCGTCACGAGAACGCTGGCCGAAACCGGGCGCTGATTGTTTTCGATCTGGTTCAGATAACTCGCGGAGATGCCCAGCCGTTCGGCAAATTGCGCCTGCGTGGCGCGGGCATTTTCGCGGAGGCCACGCACCTTGCGGCCGATGAAGAGTTTTTCCGTCGCCATGTTGCAACTTTGCAAAATTAAATATTGCAAATATTTATGGCACGCATACGCGCACGATCAAGGCTTCTAGGCGAATGTTTTCTAAGCTATTGATTTTGAGGAAACGCATGGAGGAAACATGCCTGGCATTCTGGAGCAATTGGAAACGCGGCGGGAAGAGGCGCGGCTCGGCGGCGGCGTCAAGCGCATCGAGGCGCAGCATGCCAAGGGTAAGCTGACGGCGCGCGAGCGCATCGACGTGCTCCTGGATGAAGGTTCCTTCGAAGAATACGACATGTATGTCACCCACCGGGCGGTGGATTTCGGCATGGCGGAGCAGAAGGTGGCGGGCGACGGTGTCGTCACCGGCTGGGGCACCATCAATGGCCGGCAGGTCTACGTGTTTTCTCAGGATTTCACCGTGCTTGGCGGTTCGCTGTCGGAAACCCATGC
Source organism: Agrobacterium tumefaciens (assembly GCA_017744915.1). Lineage (GTDB taxonomy): Bacteria > Pseudomonadota > Alphaproteobacteria > Rhizobiales > Rhizobiaceae > Agrobacterium > Agrobacterium tumefaciens_I. Next base: position 463,710 of record JAGIAH010000001.1, on the reverse strand, counting down.
CCAGAAGATCTGCAAGATCATGGATATGGCGGTGCGCAATGGCGCGCCGGTGATTGGCCTCAATGACAGCGGCGGCGCGCGCATTCAGGAGGGCGTGGCTTCGCTTGGCGGTTATGCCGATGTGTTCAAGCGCAATGTCGTTGCTTCCGGCGTCGTACCGCAAATCTCGGTTATCATGGGCCCTTGTGCGGGCGGTGCGGTCTATTCGCCGGCCATGACCGATTTCATCTTCATGGTGCGCGATACCTCCTACATGTTCGTGACCGGGCCGGATGTGGTGAAGACCGTCACCAACGAAATCGTCACGGCGGAAGAGCTGGGCGGGGCCTCCACCCATACGAAAAAGTCCTCCGTCGCCGATGGCGCTTATGAAAACGACATCGAGACGCTGGAGCATGTGCGGCTGCTGTTCGATTTCCTGCCGCTCAACAACCGCGAAAAGCCGCCGGTGCGGCCGTTCCACGACGATCCGGCGCGGCTGGAAGCGCGGCTCGATACGCTGATCCCTGATAGTTCCAACAAGCCATACGACATGAAGGAACTGATCCACGCGCTGGCCGATGAGGGTGATTTCTTCGAGCTGCAGGAGGCCTTTGCCCGCAACATCATCACCGGCTTCATCCGTCTCGAAGGCCAGACGGTGGGGGTTGTCGCCAACCAGCCTATGGTGCTGGCCGGCTGCCTCGATATCGACGCCTCGCGCAAGGCCGCCCGTTTCGTTCGCTTCTGCGATGCCTTCAACATTCCGCTGCTAACGCTGGTGGATGTGCCGGGTTTCCTGCCCGGAACGGCGCAGGAATATGGCGGCGTCATCAAGCACGGCGCGAAACTTCTCTTCGCCTATTCGGAAGCGACGGTGCCGATGGTGACGCTGATTACCCGCAAGGCCTATGGCGGTGCTTATGACGTGATGGCCTCCAAGCACATAGGTGCGGATGTGAATTACGCCTGGCCGACGGCGGAAATCGCCGTCATGGGCGCCAAGGGGGCGGCGGAAATCCTCTATCGTTCAGAGCTTGCCGATCCCGAGAAGATCGCTGCGCGCACGAAGGAATATGAGGAACGTTTTGCCAATCCCTTCGTGGCGGCGGAGCGCGGTTTCATCGATGAGGTCATCATGCCGCATTCCTCGCGCCGCCGCATCGCCCGTGCGTTTGCCTCACTGCGCAACAAGAGCGTCGAAACCCGCTGGAAGAAACACGATACTATTCCGCTCTGACCCGCTGCGGGGCTGGAAAAATGCTTCGGCCACCTTACTATATGGATGTTCAGGCGCCCGGATGTCCGGATGTCCTCCCGAAACGAACAAGGACAATTTTTGATGGCCGAAAATTCCTCCGCAGATAATTTCCCCGCCGGATATGAAGTGCCCAGGGTCTGGACCTGGGACAAGGGCAATGGCGGCCAGTTCGCCAATATCAACCGCCCGATCGCCGGTCCCACCCATGAAAAGGAACTGCCCGTCGGCAAGCACCCGCTGCAGCTTTATTCGCTGGCGACACCGAACGGCCAGAAGGTCACCATCATGCTGGAAGAATTGCTGGCCGCCGGCCACAAGGGCGCAGACTATGATGCCTGGCTGATCAAGATCGGCGAAGGCGACCAGTTCGGTTCCGGTTTTGTCGGCGTCAATCCGAATTCCAAGATTCCGGCGCTGTTGGATCATTCGACGCCTGAGCCGACGCGGGTTTTCGAGAGCGGCTCGATCCTCGTTTATCTAGCGGAAAAATTCGGCGCTTTCCTGCCGAAAGAGGGCAATGCCCGCACGCAGGCGCTGAACTGGCTGTTCTGGCAGATGGGTTCCGCGCCCTTCCTCGGCGGCGGTTTTGGCCATTTTTATGCCTATGCACCGATCAAGATCAAATATGCGATCGACCGCTACGCCATGGAAGTCAAACGCCAGCTGGACGTGCTGGATCGACATCTGGCCGATAACCGTTATCTGGCAGGTTCGGAATATACGATCGCCGATATGGCCGTCTGGCCGTGGTATGGCAAGATCGCGCTCGGCCAGGCCTATGGTGATGCCGGTGCTTTCCTTGAAGCCGACGGTTACAAGAACGTCATGCGTTGGACGCTGGAAATCGGCGAACGCCCGGCGGTCAAGCGCGGCGTTATCGTCAATAAGACCTCGGGCGATCCGTCCGAACAATTGCATGAACGCCACGATGCCTCCGACTTCGACACGAAGACGCAGGATAAGATCGGCAAGGCATAAGAAAAGGATTAGAGCGCCAAAAGCGCTCTAACTATTTGAATTGAGGCATTTCCGGACGTAAAAGCAGGGCTGCTTTTACTGGAAATGTTCTGGAAGGACAAAAGATGGCGAACCTGCCCGAAATGACCAAACACAAGGGATTTCCCTCCGGCATGCCGAGCACGGGCGTCCAGTTCACCATCCGTCGCGCCAACCCCAAAGGGGTAACGCCCATCAAGATGATACCCCGCCGGGCGCGCGACGATTCCAAGGAGCATCGTATCGATGCCGCCTTCCTGCACTCGCTCTGGCACCATTTCGGTCCGGAACCGTTCGAGCGTGGCAATCTCGATGCTGCCCGCCTCAACCTGCTGTTTGGCCGCGAGGTCGTGGCGGCGGAAAAGAACTTCGATCCGCTTTCCTATCAGGCGATGCTGGTCATCGACGAGCGTGTCGCCCGGCAGAATTTCCCGGAATCCTTCGAGAATTTCTTCGAGATTTGAGTGTGCTGTCATCTGCCAACGGGGAATGAAATTCGATGTCGACAGCGACCAGCAAATTCCTGAGTTATGTTCTGCGCCATGCACCCGAGAGTATCGGCCTGACCCTGGATGCTCAGGGTTGGGCGGATGTCGCAGATCTGTTGGCAAAAGCGAATGCGAGCGGCACGTCGCTCGATGAGGCAGGCCTCTTTGCCGTCGTTGCAGAAAGCGACAAGAAACGCTTCACGCTGTCGGATGATGGCCGCCGCATCCGGGCGGCTCAGGGACACTCCGTGAAGGTCGATGTTGGCCAGCCGCCAGTCGAGCCGCCGCTGCAATTGTTTCACGGTACGGCGACCCGTTTCCTCGAACCCATCCTGCGGGAAGGCTTGCGCCCGGGGGAAAGGCAACAGGTTCATCTTTCCGCTGACCGGGCGACCGCGACTGCCGTCGGACAACGGCATGGAAAGCCTGTGGTCCTGATTGTCGATGCCCGTCTGATGTTTACGGACGGTTACAGTTTCTACAGAGCCGATAATGGCGTTTGGCTGACCGACGCGGTGCCTTTTTCCTATCTGACCCTGTTCGAGGACCCCTCCGCGGAAAGCGGCGGATGACGGGCTGAGGGTTGAGAATGGAGGAGGGAGGCGAAATGGATGCCGGTATATTTCAGATCGACATGGATTGGCTGCATCGCTGGTTGAACTCGCGGCGTAGTGGCGGTGCCCGTAAATCGCCCGGCAACCGCAGCCTCAAACCCAGGATGACGCCGGAAGCCGCGCGGCACGATCACCGCCAGATGCTGCGCTTCATGGCGGTCAATGCGGCCGTCGGCGTCTTGATTGGCATCTGCGTTGGTGCGGGACTGATCCTTCTTGATATCGGCGGCATCGGCGCGCGTATCGGCCGTGCTGCAAATCCCGTCGTGCCGGTGCTGCTGGTGGTCATGCCCATCGCATCCCTGTTCGGCGCGGCCGCCACCGCCTCGGCGATCCTGATGATGCCCTATGAAAAGAAATTCCGCGACGACGATGACGATGCGAGGGGAGAATAACCGCATGATCAAGAAAATCCTCATCGCCAATCGTGGCGAGATCGCCTGCCGGGTCATCAAGACCGCGAAGAAGATGGGCATTGCCACCGTCGCGGTCTATTCGGATGCGGATGCCAATGCGCTGCATGTGAAAATGGCGGATGAGGCCGTCCATATCGGTCCGGCGCCTTCGTCGCAGTCCTATATCGTCATCGATAAAATCCTCGATGCGATCAGGAAGACCGGGGCGGATGCGGTGCATCCCGGTTATGGTTTCCTCTCTGAAAATGCCGCCTTCGCCGAGGCGCTGGAAAAAGCGGGCGTCGTCTTCATCGGCCCGCCTGTTGGTGCCATTCAGGCCATGGGTGACAAGATCACCTCGAAGAAACTGGCGGCCAAAGCGGGTGTTTCCACCGTGCCCGGCCATATGGGGCTGATCGAGGATGCGGATGAGGCGGTGAAGATCGCGTCGCAGATCGGTTATCCCGTCATGATCAAGGCGTCTGCCGGTGGCGGCGGCAAGGGAATGCGCATCGCCTTCAACGATGCCGAGGCGCGGGAAGGCTTCCAGTCGTCGAAAAATGAGGCGAAATCCTCCTTTGGTGATGACCGCATCTTCATCGAGAAATTCGTCACGCAGCCGCGCCATATCGAAATTCAGGTGCTGGGTGACAAGCACGGCACGATTCTTTATCTCGGCGAGCGTGAATGCTCGATCCAGCGCCGCAACCAGAAAGTCATCGAGGAAGCGCCATCGCCCTTTCTGGACGAGGCGACGCGGCATGCCATGGGCGAGCAGGCTGTGGCGCTCGCAAGGGCAGTCGGCTATCATTCGGCCGGCACCGTGGAATTCATCGTCGATGGCGACCGCAACTTCTATTTCCTTGAAATGAACACCCGTCTGCAGGTGGAGCACCCGGTGACGGAACTCGTCACCGGTATCGATCTGGTCGAGCAGATGATCCGCGTTGCCGCCGGTGAGAACCTTTCCTTCGGACAGGCGGATGTGAAGTTGAACGGCTGGGCGATCGAAAGCCGGCTTTATGCTGAAGACCCCTATCGCAACTTCCTGCCCTCCATCGGCCGGCTCACGCGCTATCGCCCGCCATCAGAAGGCGCACAGGAAGGTGGCACCGTCATCCGCAACGATACCGGCGTGTTCGAAGGCGGTGAAATCTCGATGTATTACGATCCGATGATCGCCAAGCTGTGCAGCTGGGGCAAGGATCGCGAAACCGCCATCAATGCCATGGGACAGGCGTTGGACCGTTTCGAGGTGGAGGGCATCGGCCACAATCTGCCGTTCCTGTCGGCCGTCATGCAGCATGAGCGTTTTCGCTCTGGCAGGCTGACGACGGGCTTTATCGCGGAAGAGTTTCCGGAAGGGTTTTCCGGGGTCGAGCCGGATGAGGCCGCCGCACGCAGGCTTTCCGCCATCGCCGCCATCGTCAATCAGCGCTTGCAGAACCGCGCCGTCGAAATTTCCGGCACCATCGGCAATCACCGCCGCATCGTCGGTCAAGACTGGGTGGTTTCGTTTGGCGCAGTCCGCCACGGGGTCAGTGTTGAAACCGGTGCGGATGGCACGGCGGTCCGTTTTGAGGACGGGACGGCCTTGACCGTCGATACCGGTTGGCGTCCGGGCCAGAGCCTTGGCCTGTTCACGGTGGCGGGTGAGGTCATTGCCGCCAAGGTCGATCTTGCCGGGTCGGCGGTTCGCCTGCGCTGGTGCGGCATGGATATTCTTGCCCGCGTGCGCAGCCCGCGCGTTGCGGAGCTGGCGCTGCTGATGCCGGAAAAATTGCCGCCGGATACGTCGAAACTGCTGCTCTGCCCCATGCCGGGCGTCATTACCGGCATCTCGGTGGGTGAGGGTGACGAGGTGGAGGCAGGTCAGGCACTGGCGACGGTGGAGGCCATGAAGATGGAAAACATCCTGCGCGCGGAAAAACGCGGCCGCGTCGCCAGAGTGGCGGCAAAACCGGGCGACAGCCTCGCGGTGGACGAAGTCATCCTCGAATTCGAGTGACGCCGCTGCCGTTTCTTCGGAACGCATGTGGGCCGGAGCGATTTACGGGCACTGGTGAGCCATTCGATTTTCGTCACGATGGCCCGTCACAGTGCTAAAATGAAATGCAGAAGGGGAGAGATGCATGTCGGGTGAAAAAACGGTGCGGGATTGGCTGCAGCTTGCCGAAAAAGAGCTGAAGCGTTCACCGGAAACGCTTGTCTGGCACACGCCCGAGGGTATCGAGGTTAAGCCGCTCTACACGGCCGACGACCTGCAAGACATGTCTCACCTGAACAGCCTGCCGGGCTTTGCGCCTTTCACGCGCGGCCCGCGCGCCACCATGTATGCCGGGCGGCCCTGGACCATCCGCCAATATGCCGGTTTTTCCACGGCCGAAGCCTCGAATGCCTTTTATCGCAAGGCGCTCGCCGCCGGCCAGCAGGGCGTTTCCGTGGCCTTCGATCTCGCCACCCATCGCGGCTATGACAGCGATCATCCGCGCGTGGAGGGCGATGTCGGCAAGGCGGGTGTGGCGATCGACAGCGTCGAGGACATGAAAATCCTGTTCGATGGCATTCCGCTCGAAAAAGTCTCGGTCTCGATGACCATGAACGGTGCCGTTATTCCGGTGCTCGCCAGTTTCATTGTTGCGGGGGAGGAGCAGGGTGTGCCCCGCGCGGCGCTTTCCGGAACCATCCAGAACGATATCCTCAAGGAGTTCATGGTCCGCAACACCTATATCTATCCGCCCGAACCCTCGATGCGGATCATCGCCGACATCATCGAATATACGGCAAAGGAGATGCCGAAATTCAACTCCATTTCCATTTCCGGCTATCACATGCAGGAAGCCGGCGCGACGCTGGTGCAGGAACTGGCCTTCACCCTGGCGGATGGCCGGGAATATGTGCGGGCGGCGCTGGCCAAGGGGCTGAATGTCGATGATTTCGCCGGCCGCCTGTCGTTCTTCTTCGCCATCGGCATGAATTTTTTCATGGAAGCGGCAAAGCTGCGCGCCGCGCGCCTGCTCTGGTCGCGCATCATGCAGGAATTCAAGCCGCAAAACGCCTCGTCGCTGATGCTGCGCACCCATTGCCAGACGTCCGGTGTCTCGTTGCAGGAACAGGACCCCTACAACAATATCGTCCGCACCGCCTTCGAGGCCATGTCCGCCGTGCTTGGCGGCACACAATCGCTGCACACCAATTCCTTCGATGAGGCGATTGCGCTGCCGACGGAATTTTCCGCCCGCATTGCCCGCAACACCCAGCTTATCCTGCAACACGAAACCGGTGTGACGAAAGTCGTCGATCCACTTGCGGGCTCCTATTATGTCGAGAGCCTGACGGACGAGTTAGCCGAGAAGGCCTGGGCGCTGATCGAGGAAGTCGAGGCGCTTGGCGGCATGACCAAAGCGGTGGCCGAAGGCCTGCCGAAACGGCTGATCGAAGAAGCGGCGACGCGCCGGCAGGCGGCGGTGGACAAGGGCGAGGAGGTCATCGTCGGCGTCAACCGTTACCGCCTCGAAAATGAAGAGGATATCGATGTTCTCGATATCGACAATGCCGCCGTGCGCGCAGCGCAAATCCGCCGCATCGAAGAGACACGCCGCCGCCGCGATGGCAGGGAAGTGACCCTGGCCCTGGAGGCGCTCTCGGAAGTGGCCCGCAGCGGCAAGGGCAATATTCTCGAAGCGGCGGTTGTTGCCGCCCGCGCCCGCGCCACGGTGGGAGAGATTTCCGATGCGCTGCGTGCGGCCTTCGGCGACCATGCCGCGGTGCCGGAGGTGGTGAGCGATATTTACGGCGAGGCCTATAAGGATGAGCCGGAGCTTGCCACGCTCGCCGCCCGCCTTTCCGGTGTCGCGGAAAGGATCGGCACCAAACCGCGCATCATGGTCGCCAAGCTCGGGCAGGATGGGCATGATCGCGGCGCGAAGGTCATTGCCTCGGCCTTTGGCGATATCGGTTTCGATGTGCTGGCCGGTCCCCTGTTCCAGACGCCGGCCGAGGCCGCCGATCTTGCGGTTCAAAACAGTGTGCATGTGGTCGGCATGTCGTCGCTTGCGGCAGGCCACAAGACGCTTGCGCCACAGCTGGTCGAGGCACTGAAGCAGAAGGGTGCGGACGACATCATCGTCGTTGTCGGTGGCGTCATTCCGCGTCAGGATTACCAGTTCCTGCTCGACCATGGCGTTTCGGCCATCTTCGGACCCGGCACCAATGTCATGGATGCGGCCAACAAGGTGCTGGACCTGCTGGAAGGCATCCGGCGAAACGCGTGAGGGAAAGACGGCCATGTTCGGACGATTGAACCACGTCGCCATTGCGGTGCCCGGTCTCGACGCCGCCGTCGCCCGTTACCGGGCGCTCGGCGCGCAGGTTTCCGAACCGCAATCGCTGCCCGAACACGGGGTGACGGTGGTTTTCATTCAGGCGGAAAACACCAAGATCGAACTTCTCCATCCGCTCGGGGAAAATTCACCGATTGCCGCTTTTCTCGAAAGAAATCCGGGTGGCGGCACGCATCATCTCTGCTTCGAGGTGCCCGATATTATCGCGGCCCGCGACGATCTCGTGAGAAAAGGTATCCGTATCCTGGGCGATGGCGAACCGAAGATCGGTGCGCACGGCAACCCCGTTCTCTTCCTGCATCCGAAGGACATGGGCGGCGTGCTTTACGAGCTTGAGCAGGTTCTCCCGACACACGGCTGAAACACAGACCCCGTAAGACGCTGGCCATGCGGCGGACGGTGAGCGGCGATCGCTCGCCTTGCCGGAACGTGTTTCATTTGTTTTCTTTTGACATTCGTTTTATTTTCGCTTTTATAGCAATTGTCTTTCAATAATGGGGGAGGCGATCCCCCGGCGCTGTCGTGGAGCCCCTATGTCCGGCGAGAATATTTTCGATCTTTTTGTCATCGGTGGTGGCGTCAATGGCTGCGGCATCGCCCGTGATGCGGTGGGCAGGGGCTATTCCGTGGCGCTTGCGGAAAAGGGCGATTTCGCTTCCGGCACCTCTTCGGCAGCCACCAAGCTCATTCACGGCGGCTTGCGTTATCTTGAGCATTACGAGTTTCGCCTAGTGCGCGAAGCCCTGATGGAGCGGGAAATCCTGTGGGCCATGGCGCCGCATGTCATCTGGCCCATGCGTTTTGTTCTGCCCATGCAAAAGGGCGGCGTGCGTCCGTCATGGATGGTCCGGCTCGGCCTGTTTCTTTATGACAATCTTGGCGGCCGCAAGCTCCTGCCGCCGACCCGCACGCTCGATCTCAGGCAAGACCCGGCCGGCAAACCGCTGAAGCCCGTCTTCGCCAGGGCTTTCGAATATTCCGATGGCTGGGTGGATGATGCCCGCTTCGTGGTTCTCAATGCGCGGGACGCGGCGGACCGCGGCGCAACGATCATGAACCGCACGCGGGTTGTCTCCGCGCGGCGTGAGGCCGGAATCTGGCTCATCGAGACGCTGGACGAAAAAACCGGACGGCCAGCCACGCACAGGGCGCGCATGCTGGTGAATGCCGCCGGTCCCTGGGTCGACAAGGTGCTTTCGGGCGTCTTCGGCCGCAACGATGTCCACAATGTCCGCCTCGTGCAGGGCAGCCACATCATCGTGCGCAGGAAGTTTTCCGATCCGCGCGCTTATTTCTTCCAGAACCCGGATAATCGCATCATCTTCGCCATTCCCTATGAGCGCGATTTTACGCTGATCGGCACCACGGATCGCGACTATCAGGGCGATCCGGCCAAGGTGCGCATCTCCGAGGATGAAATTTCCTATCTCTGCAACGCGGCCAGCGAATATTTCAGCGAGCCGGTTCGGCCCGAAGATATCGTCTGGACCTATGCCGGCGTGCGGCCGCTCTTTGATGATGGTGCATCGAAAGCCCAGGAAGCCACCCGCGATTACGTGCTGAAGATCGAACAAACAGAAGGCGAAGCGCCGCTCCTCAATATTTTCGGCGGCAAGCTCACCACCTACAGGCGGTTGGCGGAACATGCGCTGGAAAAGATCGGCGCGGCGATTGGTGAGAAGGGCAAGCCATGGACGGCGGGATCCCACCTGCCGGGCGGCGATTTCGGCGCAGAGAGATACGAGGCTCAGGTGAGGGCGCTCGTCTCGCGTTATGGCTTCCTCGATCAAGGCCATGCCGGGCGGCTCGTCAGAAACTATGGCACGAAGGCTGCGCAACTGCTGGGTAGCGCCACCGATGCATCGGGCCTAGGCCGTCATTTCGGCGGCACGCTTTACGAATGCGAGGTGCGCTGGCTGGTGGAGCGCGAATGGGCGTTTTCTGCCGAGGATATTCTGTGGCGGCGCACGAAACAGGGCCTGCGTTTGAGCAAGGATGAGGCCGTCGCTCTCGACGAATTCGTGACGCTGCTGACCGGTGCCGGGGAAAAGCCCGAGGCCATGGCGCAGCGGGCCTGAAGAACGGTCGACTGCCCTCTCCGCTTCCCGAATTCTTCACGGGATTTCCGTGCGCTGTCGGCGCTCAACGTGTAGCTGTCGGCCGAATGCTTGTTCCATGCGCCCCTCGCAGACAGTGCTTCCCGATCAAAAGCATGGTGCCTAACGCATCACTCTCACTTCTTTGTGCTGGACTTGAACTCGGCTAATGCCTTGCTTTCTTTCTTAAGCGGCCGGCCGACGGGGCAGACGTCTTGAACAAAATTGTTGAGCGTATTTACCAATTTATTCGGCGCCAGCGAGTAGCGAATGAATTGACCCTCGCGCTTGCCTGAGATCAAGCCGGCGGTTTCCAACACATTCAGATGCTGCGAGATGGAGGGTTTCGACATTTCGAAGCGGGCTGCGATTTCGCCGGCCGTAAGGTCAGTGTGGGCGAGATAGGCCAGGATTTTACGGCGTGGGGCAGAGGCCAATGCCTCAAAAACCAACTGCATAAGCGGAGTCGTCACTTGCTCCGCCAGCCTCTCAGAATCGTTCTCTTTATCTATCACATTGCCCTTCTTTCGCCGATGAAGCAAAAAATATCAGATATTAAGTTAATTAACTAATTGCCTAATTTTGGAAATGGGTTACAAAGGTAATTAGCTTATTGCCTAAATGAATATCATCTGTTGGTTGCTGGCGCAAGATTGCGTCCGGGTAGGGTATGGAAAGGGCGTGATGAATGACGACAATTTCCACAGGACGTATGATCTCGCATCCCTTTGGCAATGCAAACGAAGGCCAAGTGTGCTGGAGGCCGGCAAAATCGATCTGGGCAGGAGTGATGATGGCGGTCGCTTTGGTGTTCGGCCCGCTGACATTTTCCTGGAGTGGTTTCACTTTGTTCGTCATCACGACCGCGATCACCATTTGTGCCGGACATTCGGTGGGAATGCACCGGCTGCTGATCCACCGCTCGTTCCGTACCAGCAAGTTGGTCGAGCGCGTGTTGGTTTATCTTGGCACGCTGGTCGGCATGGCCGGGCCTTTTGGTATGATTTACGCACATGACATTCGCGATTGGGCCCAAAGACAGACGATATGTCATGACTTGTATGCGCATCGGCGCTCTTTCTTCGTGGATGCTTGGTGGCAGATGCATTGCGCTGTTGCACTTAAACATCCCCCAGCGTTCGTCATCGAGCCGGAGGTTGCGAACGATGGATTTTACCGCTTCCTGGAGCGAACCTGGATGGCGCAGCAACTACCCTGGATGCTGTTGTTCTATCTTTTGGGTGGCTGGAGTTGGGTGGTATGGGGTACTGCGGTGCGTATTTCGGTTTCTCTAACCGGGCATTGGCTTATCGGCCACTTTGCTCATCGTGGGGGGCATCAGGGATGGGCAGTCGATAATGTCGCTGTACAGGGCTACAATATTCCCAAAGCAGCAGTGGTTACTTTCGGCGAATCCTTTTATGGGAATCATCACGCTTTTCCGGGCTCGGCCCGGCTTGGACTCGAGAGGGGACAAATCGATTTAGGTTGGAATTTCATCCAATTGCTGATGTGGCTTGGGATTGCCAGTGCGGTTAAACTACCGGAAAATATGATGCCTCGCGAAGGCCTGCGCCGCCTTTAGGAGTGCGGCGAATGGCTCGTCGCATTGCGCGCGTGCGTTTGGTAGCAGCTAGCCCCCCGAATTCCTCACAGGTCTCTCAGGGCTGTCGGCGCTTAATATATAGTCGTCGGCGGCGGACAGCGCGTGTTCCATGTGTCCTTCGAACACCAGTTCCGGTTCGTTGGGTGCTATGGCGATTTTCGGCATGCCGCCGAAACGCACTGCCTGCGATTGTGCAAGCCCGTCGCGCAGGCCGCTTTCCAGAAGATCGAAATAGCGCGTGCCGGGGCCGGTAACGAAAACCGGCATGTGGCCGTGCAGGCTGAAGAGGCGCGAAAGGCCGTTGCCGAGCGCCAGCCCGGCGGTGCGGAAGGCGAACCGTGCCATGCGGGCGCCGGCGCGGGCCGAAGCGGCGATCTTGTCCACCTCCGCAATCGGCACGAATTTTGCCGGTTCCGCCTGCGGCGGCGCTTCGAAGGCCGAGCGCAGGATGGCGTAGAAGCCGGAATAGGCCTCGATACAGCCTCTGGTGCCGCAACGGCACAGGGCGCCATCGGCCAGATGCAGCATATGGCCGAAGTTGGGGGCGCTCACCTCGATTGCGCCGCCGGTGGAGCGGGCAATGCCAAGACCGATGCTGTGGCCGAGCGACAGGGTGACGAGCGCTTCCGGCGCGGGACCTTCTTTTGCCTGCTCCCGCATCCAGATGGCCTTGGCGGCAAGCAGGGTTTCATTGTTCAGCGTCACGCGGATGCGGCCGTCTTCGGAAACCAGTCGCTGGAAATCAATCCTTTCATCGCCGAGAACCGGCGACCAGAGCAACGTTGCCGCCGGCGCATCCACCAGCCCCTTGCTGCTGATCGAGACCTGAAGAATATCGTTCCGGTCAAGGCGTGAGCGATCGGCAAGCCTTGCGAGGCCGGCAAGGATGACGCCGCCGAATGCGCCTTTTTCGGCTGTCACCCGCTGTTCCGTGAAACGGTCCACCAGCTTGCCGGAATAATCGACCAGCGAATATTGCACGCTGTCGGAGGAAATGATGACGATGGCGACGTGGCAGAAAGCACCGCGCGGCCCAAAGAGAATGCGCGGCCGGCCGCGGCCGGTGGTGGCAAGCTGCTCTTTTCGCAAGATGAGGCCGGCCCGCTCCAGTTCCGTGGTGATGGCGGAGACGGTGGCGGAGGCAAGCCCGGTGAAAGACGACACTTCGGTATGGGAAAGGCTGCCGTGAAGGCGCAGTGCCGCCATCACCGACAGGCTGTTTTTCTGGCGCACCAGTTCCGTACTTGCAATGGCGGACATGGGCTGGGGCCTGCTCCCTGAACGGCTTTTTCCTGTCGTGCTGACCCTGTCTGATGGCCCATGCCACAGAGAAGATCAAGGCACCCGGATGCTGCCCGCAGCCGTTGTTGACAGCATGGGGAATCTCTGACATTAATTTTCTCGACTGTCGAGAAAATTGTGAAATCACAGAGACCGGCAGCTTTTTCCGGGCGTTTTCCCTGCATGGAGGTGCAGGCTGCGCCCTTACCGGGAGGACATCATGAATTCTTTTGCCAAGCTTTTGGCGGGTACGGCCGTACTCGTTTCCCTGCATACCGCCGCCATCGCGGCCGATCTCGTCGTTGGCGTTTCCTGGTCGAATTTCCAGGAAGAACGCTGGAAGACGGATGAGGCGGCAATCAAGGCTGCGCTCGACAAGGCCGGTGCGAAATACATTTCCGCCGATGCGCAATCGTCTGCCGCAAAACAGCTGACCGACGTGGAATCGCTGATCTCCCAGGGCGCCAATGCGCTGATCATCCTGGCGCAGGACAGCGATGCGATTGGCCCGGCTGTTGAAAAGGCCGTTGCCGAAGGTATTCCGGTCGTTGGTTATGACCGCCTGATCGAAAACCAGAGCGCCTTCTACATCACCTTCGACAACAAGGAAGTGGGCCGTCTTCAGGCTGCTGAAGTCTTTAAGGTCAAGCCGGAAGGCAATTACGTCTTCATCAAGGGCTCCTCTTCCGATCCGAATGCGGACTTCCTGTTCGCCGGCCAGCAGGAAGTGCTGAAGGCCGCCATTGGTGGCGGCAAGATCAAGAATGTCGGCGAAGCCTATACCGATGGCTGGAAGCCGGAAAATGCCCAGAAGAACATGGAACAGTTCCTGACCAAGAATAACAACAAGGTCGACGCGGTCGTCGCCTCGAATGACGGCACCGCCGGTGGCGCAATTGCCGCTCTTGCGGCGCAGGGCATGGCCGGTTCGGTTCCCGTCTCCGGTCAGGATGCCGATTTCGCCGCGCTGAACCGCGTTGCGCTCGGCACGCAGACGGTGTCGGTCTGGAAGGACAGCCGTGAACTCGGCAAGGAAGCGGCCGGCATTGCGCTTGCACTCGCCGGCGGCAAGAAGATGACCGAGATCAAGGGCGTCACCACCTTTGATGGCGGCCCGAAGAAGGTGAAGATGCAGTCGGTCTTCCTCAAGCCGATCGCCATCACCAAGGACAATCTCGGCACTGTCATCGATGCCGGCTGGATCAAGAAGGAAACGGCCTGCCAGGGTGTGAAGGCCGGATCCGTCAAGGCCTGCAATTGATCGAATAGGTCCCGGCTGGGCGTCGCGCCATGGTTCATGGCGGGGCGCCCTTTAGAGCATTTTCAGGGGAAGCGAAACGGCTTTCATCCGGACAATGCGTAAGAACAAAAACTTGGATCGTTCTGGCGATTCGAAGAAAAGCCAAAACGATCCAAGATGTGAGGAGCACCGGCAGTTCATGGCCGACATGACCCAATCCAATTCCACAGCGCCCGCCAAGACGGAAAAGACAGGCTCGATTGCGCGTTTCATCAGCGCTACGGAGCTGGATACCCGCCTTCTCGGCATGGTCGGCGCGCTTCTTCTGATCTGGATCGGATTTCATATCCTGTCCGGCGGCCTCTTCCTGACGCCGCGAAATCTCTGGAACCTTTCCGTGCAGACCGCTTCCGTGGCAGTCATGGCGACGGGCATGGTGCTTGTCATCGTCACCCGCAATATCGATCTGTCGGTCGGGTCGATCCTCGGTTTTTCCGGCATGATCATGGGCGTCATGCAGGCGGAAATCCTGCCACAGATCCTGGGCTTCGAACATTGGGCCACATGGATCGTCACGCTTCTGGTCGGCATTCTGGTCGGTGGCGCGATCGGTATGCTGCAGGGCTCGATCGTCGCCTTCCTGAATGTGCCTTCCTTCATCGTCACGCTCGGCGGGCTTCTGGTCTGGCGCGGTGGCACCTGGTTCATCACCAGCGGTCGCACCGTGGCGCCGATGGATTCCACCTTCCGCCTGATGGGCGGCGGTACCAGCGGCTCGATTGGCGCGACATGGAGCTGGATCGCGGCCGCCATTGCCTGCGTCGCCATCGTTGCGGCAATCCTGAATTCCCGCCGCCAGCGCCGCCGTTTCGGCTTTCCGCTGCGGCCCGTCTGGGCGGAATATTTTCTGGTGGCGCTCGGCTGCCTCGTCGTCATCGGTTTCGTGGCCGTGGTCAACAGCTATCCCTGGCCGGTGAACATCGCCCGCAACTATGCCGACGCCAATAGCATTGCCTGGCCGGAAGGCGGATTGTTTATCGCGCATGGCATCGCCATTCCGGTTCTCATGGCGCTCGCGGTCGGCGCGGTCATGACCTTCATCGCGACAAGGCTGCGCTTTGGACGTTATGTCTTCGCCATTGGTGGCAATCCGGAAGCGGCGGAACTGGCCGGTATCAAGACCCGCTGGGTCACGGTGAAGATCTTCACGCTGATGGGCGTTCTGTGCGCCATCGCCGCGGCGATTTCGACCGCCCGCCTCAACGCCGCCACCAATGCCCAGGGTGAGTTGGACGAACTTTACACCATCGCGGCGGCCGTCATCGGCGGCACCTCGCTCGCCGGCGGTGTCGGAACCGTAGCGGGCGCAATGCTCGGCGCGCTCGTCATGCAGTCGCTGCAATCCGGCATGGTGCTGGTGGGTATCGATACGCCCTTCCAGCGCATCGTCGTCGGTGTGGTCCTGGTCGTTGCCGTCTGGCTCGACACCATCTACCGCGCCCGCGCCAAGTAAGAACCGAGGAGAACTCCTATGACGGACCAAGTCACGCCCCTCGTGGAAATGCGCAATATTTCCATTTCCTTCGGCGGCATCCACGCGGTGGAAAACGCCTCTGTCGATCTTTTCCCCGGTGAGGTGGTTGCCCTTCTCGGCCATAATGGCGCCGGCAAATCGACGCTCATCAAGATACTTTCCGGCGCTTACCGGCGCGATGGCGGCGATATCCTCATCAATGGCGAGGATGCCGATATCCGCAATCCCCGCGATGCCAAGAAATATGGCATCGAGACCATCTACCAGACGCTGGCCGTGGCGGATAATGTCGATGCGGCGGCCAATCTTTATCTTGGCCGCGAGCTGAAGACGAAATGGGGCACGCTGGACGATGTCGCCATGGAAGCCTCGGCGCGTGAGGTCATGGGCCGTCTCAACCCCAATTTCCGGCGGTTCAAGGAGCCGGTGAAAGCGCTTTCGGGCGGCCAGCGGCAATCCGTCGCCATCGCCCGCGCCATTCTGTTCGATGCCCGCATCCTCATCATGGACGAGCCGACGGCAGCACTCGGGCCGCAGGAGACGGCGCAGGTGGGCGATCTCGTCAAGGAGCTGAAACGGCAGGGCATCGGCATCTTCCTCATCAGCCACGATATTCACGATGTCTTCGATCTGGCCGACCGGGTTTTCGTGATGAAGAACGGCAAGGTGGTCGGCCATGCCCGCACGCAGGATGTGACCAAGGACGAGGTTCTCGGCATGATCATTCTGGGCAAGGTGCCATCGGGCGCGGTGCCGGGACCGGGCGCGGTCACATTCTGAGATCGTTGGTCTCAATCAAATAAAGATATAAAGATTTCTTTATGTCTATTGACATTGTGACACCCCTGTTGAGAATGGCGGGTGTCATGGTTCTCCGGGATGATTGTTTCAGCCCGGAGCTAAGAGGGAATCCGGTGCGCCGAAGATCGGCAAGACCGGAGCTGCCCCCGCAACTGTAAGCGGTGAGCCTTTGTCCACAACGTCACTGGGGTGAAAGCCCCGGGAAGACGGGCAAAGGCGACGACCCGCGAGCCAGGAGACCTGCCAGGACAAAATAACGTCCACGGGCGGGGTGTCCCGGTGGTTGCGCAATGGTTCGGCAAGGCCGGGCCTGCACGCGTCCGCTTTACCCATGCCCCCCAACCAAATGGGGTATGACAATGCCAGACAAGACCATTCCAGTCGCATCGCTCGGTTTTCCGAGGATCGGCCGTCATCGTGAATTGAAGTTCGCGCT
The DNA here is from genome assembly GCA_017744915.1 of Agrobacterium tumefaciens. GTDB lineage: Bacteria > Pseudomonadota > Alphaproteobacteria > Rhizobiales > Rhizobiaceae > Agrobacterium > Agrobacterium tumefaciens_I. The sequence continues at coordinate 446,640 of JAGIAH010000001.1, read as the reverse complement.
TGAAGGCTTCTGGTCCGGAAAGATTTCCGAAACAGACCTTCTCGAAACCGCCGGAAGGCTGCGCGCCGAAAACTGGGCGCTTCAGCGGGAAGAGGGGATCAGCCTTATCCCCTCCAATGATTTCTCTCTCTATGATCATGTGCTCGACACGGCCGTGATGGTGGGGGCCATTCCGCCGATCTACGGATGGACGGGCGGGGATGTCTCCCTGTCGACCTATTTCGCCATGGCGCGCGGAAGTCAGAGCGAGGCCCATGCCGGCTGCGACCATGTTCATGAAGGACATGCGCATCACGGCCAGGGCGTTCCGGCACTGGAAATGACCAAGTGGTTCGACACCAATTATCATTACATGGTGCCGGAGGTTTCCGAGGAGCAGCATTTCGTGCTCACCTCGCAAAAACCGGTCGACCATTTCCGCGAGGCGAAAGCGCTCGGCATTCACACGCGGCCCGTCATCCTCGGCCCGGTCACGTTTCTGAAGTTTGCCAAGGCGCGAGAGGCGGCCTTCAAGCCGCTCGATCTTCTGGCGAAGCTGCTGCCCGTTTATGAAGAACTGCTGCGTCGTCTCCGCGCCGCCGGGGCGGACTGGGTGCAGATCGACGAGCCGGTGGCCGTGCTGGATCTTTCAGAGGGCGAACGCCATGCGCTCGCCGTCGCTTATCAGGCTCTGTCAAAGGCCGCGCCTGATCTCAAAATCCTCATCGCCACCTATTTCGGCGGTCTTGAGGATAATTTGCAGGCCGTCGCGGCGCTTCCGGTCGCGGGTCTTCATCTCGATCTGGTGCGCGCGCCCGAAGCGTTGGAGGCCGCATTGAAGGCCTTGCCCGCAAACCGCGTCCTGTCGCTCGGCGTCATTGACGGCCGCAATATCTGGCGTGCCGATCTCGCCGCGATCATCGGCAAGCTGGAAACCGCCATTGCCGAACGGGGTGCGGCGGCCTTTCAAATCGCGCCGTCCTGCTCGCTGCTGCATGTTCCGGTTGACCTCGAACTGGAAACCGGCCTCGATGTCGATCTGAAGAGCTGGCTGTCTTTTGCCACCCAGAAGCTCGGCGAGCTTGCCACGCTCGGCCGGGCTTTGGGTGAGGGCAGGGCCACTGTTGCGCCGGAACTGGAAGCGGCCTCGCGGGCGGTCGCCGCACGCGCATCCTCGCCAAAGGTAACGGATACCACCGTTCAAAAACGCATCGCGACGATCGGCGCCGCCGACAGGCAACGGGCAAGCGCCTTTGCCGAGCGGCAGAAGCTGCAATCGCAGGCCATCGCCCTGCCGCTTTTCCCGACGACGACCATCGGCTCTTTCCCGCAGACGCCGGAGGTGAGGAAAGCTCGCTCCGCGCATTCCAAGGGCGCCCTGACCGACGCGCAATATGAAAACTTCCTGCGGAAGGAAACCGAAGCGACGATCCGCTGGCAGGAGGAAATCGGCCTCGACGTTCTCGTCCACGGCGAGTTCGAGCGTAACGACATGGTGCAATATTTCGGCGAGCAGCTTTCCGGCTTCGCCTTCACCCAACATGCATGGGTGCAGAGCTACGGTTCGCGTTACGTGCGCCCACCGATCATCTTCGGCGATGTGTCGCGTCCGAAGCCGATGACGGTTCGCTGGTGGGACTATTCCCAGTCGCTCACCGAAAAGCCCGTTAAAGGCATGCTGACCGGGCCGGTGACGATCCTCAACTGGTCCTTCGTCCGTGACGATATCGCCAGAAGCCTGACCTGCCGGCAGATCGCGCTCGCCATCCGCGATGAGGTCAATGATCTCGAGGCAGCCGGCGCGCAGATGATCCAGATCGATGAGGCGGCATTGCGTGAAGGCCTGCCGCTTCGGCACCGGGACTGGCAGGATTATCTCGGCTGGGCGGTGGATTGCTTCCGCATTTGCTCCAGCGGCGTGGGCGACCGGACGCAGGTGCACACTCACATGTGCTATTCCGAATTCAACCAGATCATCGACGCGATTGCGGCGATGGATGCCGACGTGATCTCCATCGAGACCTCGCGTTCGAAGATGGAACTGCTGGATGCCTTCCGGACCTACAAATATCCGAACCAGATCGGCCCCGGCGTTTACGATATCCATTCGCCGCGCGTGCCGGCAGTCGCGGAAATGGTCGATCTTCTGGCTTTGGCGCGGGAAAGGCTTGACGATCGGCAGCTCTGGATCAACCCGGATTGCGGCCTGAAAACCCGCAAATGGGAAGAGGTGAGGCCGGCGCTGGTCAATATGGTCGCCGCGGCGGCCGAACTTCGCCGCGCAGTGCCCTGATATGACAGAGGCCCGGCAAAACCGGGCCTCTGTCATGGCTTTCGCCGAGAAAAAGGGGGAGGGCATAGGGAGAAGAGAAAGGTTCCCGGGTTTTCACGACTGGAGGTCGGAATGGAAACGCTCAATCCTGCCTGTCTATGCTGTTGCAGAAGTGCTCAATGCAGATCTGTCGATGCGAAGGCGCTGGCATTCAGCTCTGCAGGCGGCAGACCCTGCTGATTGATATCCTGGGCCAGCGACAGCAACGCCATTTCCAGGAAGTAGGTCGACATGCCCAGTTCCAGTGATTTCGAACGCTGGCAAAGATAGGAGACCATCCGCCCGAGTGCCAAAATCTCGTCTGCATTGTCCTGTTCAAGTATTGCTGAGGTAGACGCCACCATGATTCCCTCTCGACAGTCGACAGTATGAAAACGCGTTGATCCCGCGTTGTTCATTTTTGACCACATCGAGCGTCACGCGAGCGTCACACCTGCGTCAATCGTCGCTCTTGTCCGCTGCTGCGCCGGCATTTTCCGCCGCTTCGGTTGCTGCGAGCGATGTGACGAGAGCGACGATGCTCCGGCGCACGGCTGCACTCTTGATGCGCGAAAAGGCCTGGTTCAGCGAAAAACCTTCATTCGAGGCCACGAAGGTCTGCATGGCATTGATCGTGCCCAGCGCCGGGTTGGCGGCGCCGCCATCGGGCGTGGCATTGGCGAAAAGGGAGCTGACCTCAACGCCGAGAATCGACGCAATGGCCTGCAGACGCGAAGCGCCGACGCGGTTGGCGCCCTTTTCATATTTCTGGACCTGCTGGAAGGTGATGCCCAATCGCCCGGCCAGCGCACTCTGACTCATGCCGAGCGACTTGCGGCGCATTCTGATTTGTGCGCCGACATGTACGTCGATCGGGCTGGGTAGTTTGGCCTGCATTACAAATTCCTCCTGTGTGAGGTTATTAAATTCGATCATTATCAATTAATATTGTTGAAGGTATGTATTCAACACAATTTCCACGGGTATTATGATGCTTTTTTGACAAAGTAATACAGTTTTCTGTTCATAACTTTGTGTTCCTCTCGCGATCTATCACTTTTATTGCGCATCGCAACGCCCCGTTGCGGCTGGAAAGATGGCTCCAGCCGGCCACGCCGATAGCCTGAAAACCAAGTCCGTCCCAAATTTGCCGATTGACCACGTCGAATGCCTCAAGTGCCTCCCTGTCGCCGAAATGCGGAAGCCAGACGGATGGTCGTTTTTGACCGGGCCGTGTGACATTTTCAAGAAGGACATTGTTGTAAAGCCTGGGCAGGCATTTGTTGGTATCGATGGCGGGCGAGACCGGAATGGGATTTCGCTCGATCGCAAAACCTTGCCGAGCAAGCGAGAGGGCGGAGGCGTCCAGTTTTCGTTTCAAATCGATTGCTGCGCGGGCATCGCATTCGCCATGGGCGACCGGATCGGCAACGAGTAGCAACGGCCGGTCCCCTCGTTTGAGACCGGTGACGGAAACGAACTGGTCAACATGGAAGCCGCATTGGTGTATTTTCCCGCCGGCTATTACCGGTTCGCAAATTCGCGTTGTGGAAAGATCGAAGGGGACCGGGACCTTGCCGAGGTCTTCCGGCCGATATCCGAAACTGTGCACGCGTCTGCCATCGAGAGCCTGCACTTTTCGCCACCGCTGCGATGGGGCGGCCGCAGCTTTTACGAAGTCCCTGTCATCCGCCAGGCTGGAATGGCCCACCAGCCGAAAATCCGGCCCGACGAGCTGGTTGCCGCCCGCCAGGGCCACATCCAGACGCGTAACTGCCGCTCCGAGATGTTCGGCCAGGGTCGCGCTGAGGGCGCTTTGCGGAGCTGAAACAAATTCCGCCTCGGTGCCTTCCTCCCGATTGCCGGTCCGTACATGGAACATGTCCTGTATCCACGGATGCGGAACACTGTCACCTTCAGCCAAGGGAACCAGCGTGGCCGCGCAGGGAACCTGCATGCTGTCGAGCCAGTCTTGCGCCGTGGCAAAACTGGCGTGATCGATCACAATGGCGGCGGTGACATCTGATGGCAGGGCCGAGAGCAGGTTTCCGATTGGAATGAGCGGTAAAACAGTGTCATCCGTTCGGCTTTCCGCAAAAAAAGCGGCTGGCAATGCTAGTGCGATCGTGCGGATCGGCCCGCCGCAATCGGGCACCAGCGGCAGGGGACCGGCGACGCTCAAGAGGTTTTTTCCCCGGCCATCCGCCGCGTGGCCAGTTGCTGGAAAAACATGGTGTTTTGCAGCTTCCATGATTGCGGCGGCGTGGATGGTGCTGTCTCGCCTGTCAGCGCCGCCAGAAGTCTGGCCGCATCCTTTCGTTTGACGGACACGGCATGCGCGGCGAGCAGATTGGCCGTCGCAGGGCCGAGACCCGCTTCAGCGGCGATGGCGCGCCATGTTCTGCGGGTAAAATGCAGGGTGCCGGCGGCAAGCGCGAGCGCGTCGAATTCTTCGGGCGTGACCAAGCCACGGCAGGCGGCGAGCGTCGCCTCGGCATCGACCAGTGCGATTGTCAGCGGGCGGTAGCCGAGCTCGCCGGGTGCGTGGCTCACCGCCACATCGGCATCGGAAAACCGGCGCCCGTCGCGATAGGCCTCGAAGATATCGCCAATGCCGATCATGCCGAAGGCGGCGCATTCCGCCGCCCTCAGCGCACCCATGCTGGCGGCACCGAAAACGGTGACGCCGCTCGACAGCGCAAACAGGATTTCCTTATGCCAGACGGCGGCGCAATCGCCATAAAGACCGTCGATCAGCCCGATTGCCGGGACGCCTTGCCGGACCGCATCGAAAATATCGCCGCAGGCGGCCGGTCCGCGAAGATCGAGCCCGGATATAAGTTCGCCGTGGATGGAGGGGCCTGCAAAAACCACCGGTTTCATCAAGTACCCCCAAGGTTCAGCAGATGATCGAGCGTGCGCGGCGAGATGTGTTGCAGGCCGCCGCCCGCCGGGGCGAGGCCGCTTGCCAGAACCCGCACGACATGCAGGCCAGAGACCTCCGTTTCCAGCGGAAAGACATAGACATCCTCGATACCGCAGGCGAAGAGGTGCTCCGCAAGCCGGTGCCAGGACGGCAGGGACATATTGCCGGGCGCCGTAAAGTCGAGGCCGGCCGGAAGCGGTTCCACCGGCCGCAAGCCGGCGGCGGCAGGCCGTGCCGCAAACATATCCCGCCGGTAGCGGAGCGGGGAGAGATCGTCCCTTGCGCCGCTGATATCGGTCAGCCGCGACTGGATCGCCTCCAGCAGCGCAGCCATAGCGGCGGCATGGGTGCTTGGACGGCAGGCGGCGCCTGCGGCGCTGCGGGTGGCCGGCCCGTCTTCAGCCTGAAGCGACCGGGGCAGGCTCGCCATCACCACCGGCACGCCGAGCGCATTCGTCAGGTCGAAAAATGAGGGCGGCAGGCCGATATCCGAAAGGCGCCGAATGAGGTCGTCGAAGGATGGGGCGACGCCCGCCGCAAGGAGAAGCGGTTGTGGTGCGAGGGTGCGGGTCTCGAAGGTGTCGACGAGAAAGCAGGCATCGTTTTCGATGAGTTCGAGCAGCGCATGGAAAACCGCATGGTCATGGTCGAACCCGGCCGCGAGGCCCTGGGAGCTCATGCGGAAAGCCTGCCGGTCCCACGGGAAATCCGCGCGGAAATCCATGCCGACGAGTTCGTAAGGGGCAAGGACCTCCTGCTGGCGGCGAATGGAAGTTCCCTTCACCCAGGCGCGTTCCTTCAGTTGATCGAGAGCATCGGGATCGATCCGACCGACGGTTTCGAAGGGAATGAGGGGAGCGCCCTTGTTGCGCATCTCGTCGATGGAGCCGAAAGCGGCGATATGTCTGCGGGTGTCTTCGGCGACAGCGCCTTCGATCGCCTCCATGATCGCCGATAGCCGGGCCTGTTCCGCAAAAAGGCCCTTGCCCTGCGATACCGACAAACCGCGCGAATTGGGCCGGACCGCGAACCAGACGGGGATGCCGATAATATCGAGACCGGTCACATCGCCGACGCGGGTAATCCCGAACCGCCGAAGCAGTCCGGGATCGAAGAATGAAGCGTCTGCACGCCTTGCCGGCGGCGCTGACATGGGAGCATCGGCGCCGGTCAAGGCAGCGGGACCGCGATCAGCGTGCCGTGTTGCTGTCGTCGGCAAGGATGGCGTCGAACAGCTCGCCGGTGACGGAACCCGCCGGACCGACAGCCTTCAGGGCCGCTTCGATCGGCGCCTGCACCATGCGGTTGAAATCCCAGCCGGCGTCGACCACTTCGCCGATGAAGGCAAAATCGGCTTCGGAAACCACGGCGCCACCGGCGACGAGAGCCTCGATGCCCTGGATCTGCACCTGATCCAGTTCCGCCTCGGGCTGGCCGTCCTGGCGAACGAGCATGGATTTTGCGGCTGCGGCCACACGGGCATAGCCATCCACGCCCGGATGGTTGGCTTCATAGGCGGCAATCGTCTCATGCGATACCGACGCGACCCGAAGCGGCGCCGTACGAATGAAAAGAACGCCAAAACCCTTTTTTCCGACGATAAAGAAATGCGAGGACATAGTGTCTCCTATTTGATCCCAGCTAATCGAAGTGCGTGATAAAATTTTTCATTCGCTATCGGGTCGCGGTCCGGAGACAGGCTGCTGATCTCCCTCGCCGTCATGCCCGGATAGTTTTCCTGAAGCCTGCTGCCACTTTCCCGGGCGGCGGCCAAATCTCCATGCAGGGCGTGGCTTGCGGTAAGGACACGCAGCGCAGGCTCGTCATTTTCCATCCGCCCGCACAGTTCCACTGCCGTGCCGTAATCCTGACGCTTGAACGCGATGCTGGCGCCGGCCCACCAATAGATATCCGGGGCCAGCGGGTTGACGTCGATGGCCTGCTGAAACTTCTCCCAGGCGATTTCCGCCTCGCCGAAATGGGCAAGCGCATCGGCATGCTGAAGCAGCAGATCGGCGGAGTTGGGCGCCAGCGCCTCCGCCTCGAAGAATTTTTCGGCGGATATGTCAAAATCCCGCTGGTAGAGCGCCACCACCGCGCACATCCAGTGGCCGACGCCAAGCGCCGGATCGATCTCGACGGAGGCATCGGCCTCTGCCTTGGCGCGGTGCAACAGGTGGGGATCATTGCCGCCCAGCATCAGCCATTCCAGCTGCAGGCTCTGCGCCACCCGGGCGCGGGCGACCGCCATGCTGTGGTCGAGGTCGACGGCCTTACGGAACATCGAACGGGCTCTTCTGAGAAGCGGCAGGTCGCATTTGCCGCGCAGAAGCTGCTGGCCCTCCAGCAATTGCCGGTAGGCCTCGCCGCTATGGTTACGGTCGGGCTCCACCTGAAGCCGCTCGATTTCGCGGGCAAGCGCTGCCGCCACCTGTTTGGACAGCAGCCGGAAGGCGGCGTGAATCTGCCGCTCGGTCAGGACCGCCTCCAGCGACCAGACGATTTCACCGCTCGCCTCCTCGATCAGCGCAACCGACATGCGGGTGTCATCGAACACGGCTGACATGATGCGGTAATCTGCCCGCAGCATGGCGTAGCTGTCGTCGGCCCGGTCATGCGCCAGGGCAAAGGTGCTGTGCGGCGAAAGCACGGTGAAGGTGCGGTATCGGACGAGGCTGTTGGCGACATCCTCAACGAAGGCATGCATCACCGGCGAGACCGGCTGCCCATCGACCCTGGCCGGGCGCACGAATGCGACGCGCGGTTTTGTCAGGGTTTTTCGGCGGTTGCCTTCTTCCGGCTCGGCGGGGGTCGCTATCGTTGCGGCCAGGCTTTGTATGCGTCGCCTTAGGGCCACGGTTTCCGGCTCGGGTGCGCGGGCCTCCTGGCGGAGCTGCTCCATCAGAAGCTGGTACATGCCTTCGCAGGCGCTGATATTGCCTATCCGGGCATAGGCGGCCATGGCCGCGCGGTAGGTTTCCTCGCGCTCCGGCTCGATCTTGCAGGCGCATTCGGCCAGTCTGGCGATGTCGTTGGAACTCGCGCGGCCGAACCGCGTCAATTCCTCCAGAAGCTGGGTATAGCTTGAAAAGAACAGGTCTTTCAGACGGCGGCGTTCCGAAAGCAGCCACAGGTAAAGGTGATCCTGCCCGGCCTCGAGCCCCTCCAGCAGATCGCCGCCGAATTCGAGCAGCGCGTTGAGCCGCTGCATCGGGTCTTCAGCTCTTGCGCCGGCAAGGAAGATAGCAAGATCAGTGCGCTGTGCCAGCTTTCCGGCCTTCAGATCGTTTCCTTCGGTCAGAAGGATGGCCTCGTCCTCATTGGGAAGTTTCTGCAGGCGCAGGATGAGCTGCCGCAAATTGCCGAGAGCCCGCTTCTGCTCGACATTTTCCCACAGCAGCGACGCGGCGTGCTGGCGAGAAAGCGACTGGTTCGGGGCAAGGATCAGGGCGGCGGTGAGGGCAAAGCCCTTGGACGGGAAAAACGCTTCCCGCACCGCATCACAGCGCGGGGTGCCAAAAAGCCGGATCGGTATCAGTTCAGCGTTCCCAGCCACGTTCATCCCCTCATGAATCATCATCTAACAACGTGCCCGGAAAATTGAAAGTCATCATAGCGTTCCATTTGACGCTGGTGTGACGCGGCCCTGCCTATTGTCGGAAACAGAAGCATGAATGACGGGCGGAAAACAGCGGACATGCGGTGGGCAGGCATCGGGAATTTTCGACAGTGATAGCGTTTAACGGAAGCTACATGGCGTTCGAGCCGCGTATCGAACCTTACCAGCGTGCCGATGATGTCGGATACGCGGTCAGCGAATTCATGTGGTTCAAGGGCCGGCCCTTTTATCCGGTTTCGGCGCTGGTCCACGCGAAGGTCGCCCATGCCAGGCTGTCGGTGGAGAAAGGTGACGAGGAAGACGAGGACAGTCTCGATATTCTCTTCCGCATGCCGCTGGTGGCGGGCGGGCATTTTTTCGAGATCGTGCTGCGTTCGAATGAAGGGACGTCCTATGGCGGCTGGGTATGGGGAGAAGAGCTGGAAATCCTCAACGAGTTCGTCAACGGCTATCGCGTTCTGGCAGGGAAGTTCGACGACAGGCTCATCCGCTTCGAATATTCCAGAAGGTTTCAGCGTTACCGGACAATCGAGCCGCTGCCGGTGGAAAAATCCGTCTTCCTGATCCAGCGGGAGGCGAAACCTTACGCGGGCAAGCGTGATTTGCCGGGTGTTCTGACGCCCTGAGAGCGGGGCCCTTTGCGTCAGGATGCGCGAAGGCATGGGGAATGAGCGATGAGCGCGGTGGAGCCGCGCCTGTTGCGGCATGGCCGGCAAAGCACTGCTTTATCGGGAGAGACTGGGGAATTTTTTATTTTTATTGTTTGGAAAATTATGATGCCCAATCAAGGTAACATGCGTAACAGGGGGGTGTCATCGCGGCTTATGGCGGTGAACTGCGCTTCCGGCGAGGATGCGCTTTCCGAGGTGGAGAGCGTTGTCGATGAGCTGCATCCGCCCGTGCGCAACGACAGGCTGTATGTTGTCAGCGAGCCGGCTTCCAGTGCATCGCCCGCGTCTCCCGCCCCGGACCAACGCGTCGGGGAAGATAACCCCGGCAGGGCCGATATTCGCAACGGGGTTGTCGATGCCGATATCAGGGTCGCGAAATGGGCCTGGGCGATATTGGCGATCGCACATTGCTGGCTGATCTACTTCATGGTGCATAATCTCGGTTAGCGCCTCTCGCCGGAAGACCCTATTTCAAGCGTTCCGGCAGGGTTCGCAGCCATTTCGGGCAACAGAATTTGCGGCCATAATGCGCCCTTGAATGGACCCGAGCGTCCATAATCCAGCCACCGCCGGCCTCCCGCGCATTCGTTCACGATGCCGCTCCTCCGAGCCTCGCCCCGCGAAAATGTCATAAAGCTGTAAATGAAGAAACTTAATTGAGTGATCGGTTTCAACGGAAACGCATCACCATGGTCCAGCTTCTTTACGGGCGACGACCGTGGACTTTCCTTATGACGTCGTATCGGCCGGGGTAGAGCACATCTACGTCGACCGCTCGGACCTCTTCGATGCGGCATGGCGCGCTGCGCTGCCGCACGAATTCGCATGATCTTTTTTAGCCCTGGAGATGACGAAGTGAGCAATCTTATAGGTACCGGATTCAACGCCAGTTCGGATGACGGCGAACTGGCCACGCTGGAAAGCGATCTGGCGGCGCTTGCCGATATTGGCTGCGACACCGTGGAAATCGCCGTGACGAGCCTCGATCTGATCGCCGGCGGCCGTATCATCGAGGAACGCGCGGAGCGTTTCGTGGCGCTCGCCAAGCAGTTCGACTTCCGTTACACCGTGCACGGTCTGGTGTCGTCCAATTTCATGGATCCGGTGACGTGCCGTTACCAGATCGACGCGGCCAAGGCGCTTGCTGTTCTCTGCGATCGTATCGGCGCCGGCATTCTGGTTCAGCACAGCGGCGCGCTGCGCGCAGACCAGATCGCCGAGCGGGCCGATGCCGATGCCCGTGAGCGGGAAGCCCTTTTCGAACTCGCGGAATTCTGCAAGCCCTATGGCGTGCGTATCGCCCTTGAGAACATCTTCTCCACCGAACCCGGCCAGTATCGTCAGACACCGGCCGAGGTTGCCGCGACCGTGAAGGCCGTCGGTCACGACAATGTCGTGGCGCTGATCGATTTCAGCCATGCCTATCTCGAATCCACCTATCGTGGCCTCGATTTCCGCGCCGAGCTTCGCGCCATGGCGCCGGTTGCCGGCCATCTGCATGTGCACGATTCCTTCGGTCGCCCGCAGGGCTTTTATGAGGCCTATTTCCCGCAGGAAAGCACGGCGCTCGGCATCGGCGACCTGCATATGCCGCTCGGCTGGGGCGATATCGACTGGCAGGACGTCTTCTCGGAACTCAGCTTCCTGCCGGATACCGTGCTGATGATGGAAATCGGCCGCCGTTACCGCGCCGAGCAGCCCGCAAGCCTTCAAACCGCAAGGCATCTGATGTCGCTTAACGCCGCACGCACGCAGCTTGCGGCAGAATGACGGGCCTGGACGGGTTACAGCTCAGATAGGCTGATATTTAGAATGCCGGCAGCCCTGAAGGCTGCCGGCGTTTTTTCAGGCGGCCCAGTCGGAGAGCGAATAGGCCCTGATGTAATCGATCATCATCTGCGAACCGTCGCTGAAATCACTGGCCGATGGCGTTCCCGCCGTTCCGCCGACGGCCAGATTGACGACCATGTACATGGGGTCGTGCATGTCGTCCGGCGTATCCGTCTGGGCGACGGCGACATCGTCGAAATACCAGGTGATATGTTCCGCATCCCACAATACGCCATAGGTGTGGAACCCGTCCGTGCTCGGTACGCTGACATTGTTGATGACCGAGGTCTGCGTGCCGGTCGCGTTGGAATGGGCGGACATGATGAGCGTATTGGGATTCTGGCCGCGCATTTCGATGACGTCGAGTTCCGGCGGCCAGGAGCCGTTTTCCGGCAAAAGCCAGAAGGCGGGCCAGGCGCCCCGATCGGTCGGCATGTCCGCGCGTATTTCGAAATAACCATAGGTCTGGCTGAAAGAGGAATAGGTATTCAGCATGCCCGACGTATAGTCGTAACCCTCGACTTCATCGGCGATCGACGGCGCGGTCTCTTCGGCGGTGATGGTCAGCACGCCGTTGTCGACGCTGAACGGATTGACCTGCGAGGTGCCGGCATAAGCGGGGTTGATATACCATTGCGCCTCACCATTCGTTGTCAGCGAGCTTCCCTTTTCCGGCGCCCACCAATATTTGGCGTCCCAGGTTCCCTGATCGCCGCTGCGCAGCGACAGCGTGTTGAAGTCGTCGGCGAAGGTCTGGGTGAGGGACGATCGGTCGAGGCTGAGTTCGAACTGACCCGCCTGAAGATCGTCTACGGTCGTTCCGGCGAGAACGATGGCTTCACCATTCGAAAAATTCAGCCACAGATCGCTGCCCTGCTGCGTGGCATTGCCGACAAGCTGGTCGAAGGATGTGATGCCGTAACCATTGAGCCGGATCGTGTCATTGGCGCTGAAATCCGTGATCAGATCGGTGCCGTTGCCGCTGGTGAAGACGAAGGTGTCGGCCCCGCCACCACCGATCAACACGTCGTTGCCGGCCCCGCCATCGATTGTCTGGCGGCCCGATCCGCCGGTGATGATATTGTCGAGCGAATTGCCGAAGGCGTAACGCCCGTCACCCGTTACCCGCAGGTTCTCGAAATTGTCCGGCAGGGTATAGCTCATCCAGGTATCGATGGTATCGATGCCTTCACCGGCGTTTTCGGCGGCGCGATTGATGCTGGAATAAAGATAATAAATATCGTCGCCCGTGCCGCCCGCCATCGTCACGTTCACGGAGCTGTCGCCCCACATGGAATCATTGCCGGCGGTGCCGGTGAGCAGCGGGCCGGAGCCCGTGGCGGAAAAAAATCCGGTGGAACTGCCGCTGTAATAGAGTGTGTCTCCAAGCGCATTCACTACTGTCCGGGCCATGAACCGTCTCCTGTCCGTTGGCGTTGGCTCCCTCACTCCTCCTGCGGTACACCCTAACAGGGCAAAAAGCCTCCCGTTAGGCCGAAATATGAGGGGTATCTTCCCTTGTGGTTGTATCGCGCTGTTAAACGGGCGCGTTGTCATCGGCCGCGTCCGCCTGTTACATGTCCGTTTTTGAACCGGCGGAGCGCGCTCTTGCCCAGCGCCTGTGGGCGATGGCAAGATTGGGTCGAATTGCAGACGTCTAACGCGGCGTCTCGGGAGTGGAGTATCAGGATTGAGCGTAGCCTTTACCAAGGAAGACAGTGCGGAAACCGCAGCCGAAACCGTATTGCCGGACCGGGTGATCTCTCCGCATCCCAATCTGGTGACGCAGGCCGGGCTAAAGGCGCTGGAACGGCAATTGCAACAGGCGCGCGAAGCCTGCGAAGCCGCCAATGTTATCGAAGATATCAATGAAAGACGGCGCATCGCCGCCGGCCCGTTGCGGGACATGCGATATTTCGCGGAGCGGGTCCGCACGGCACAGCTGATGCCCGATCCACAGGCAAAGGGTGTCGTTGCCTTCGGCAGTCTGGTGACATTCAGCCGTGATGACGGGCGAACGCAGCGTTTCCGGATCGTCGGTGAGGATGAGGCCGACCCTGCCGCGGGAACGATTTCCTATGTCTCTCCGGTTGCGCGGGTACTGATGGGAAAAGCGGTTGGCGATCTGGCCAGCCTGGGCGGCGGGGAGATTGAAATCATCGAGGTCGCCTGAAGCGTTCCGTTGGGGGGGAGCAGGTGAGGACAAGTCCTGCGCGATGGCATTGCCGTGCAAGATATTCTCCATTTTTCAACCGACCAGGTTGCCTTTCGGCAGGTCCCCTTCGACTGCAATGATCCGCTGAACGTAAACAGGCTCGTTCGAGGCCGGGGCACTGCTGCCGAATGCCGGGAGGATTCTGAGATAGAAATTATATCCGGCCGGGCTGATATCGGAATCTATGGTGATCCCGTTGGCCGTGGCCCACATCCAGCCGCTACTACCGGTGGTGTTGGCGTTGCTGAATTGCAGGGAAGAGCAGGTGATCGTCCGGATTGTCCCGCCGCTTTTCACATTCAGTGTAATATAGGGAAAACGTTGCTTTTCGCTGTTTTTATATAACAGGGCGAAAGAAACGGTCCGGCCGATCATTGCCGCGGCTTCGGCATTGCGAAAGTGCCGAAGAAGCCCGGCTGTCTGGTTTCCATTCGCATAGACGGCGAGGCTGTGGGTGAAGGATGGGGAAAAGACGACATCCCCGCTTTTGGCGGCGGAACCCGAGGAGGACGAAGCCCAGCCGCCGGGAAGGGAGCCGGACCAATCGGTGAAATCGCCATTGCCAATGAGATTATCGGCGGGGAGTTTCGGCCAGCAAGGCGTCTGGAAGCCGCTATCGGATGCGGAAGCCAGATAGGAATCGAACAGGGCCCGGGCGACGAGCCGGAAGCCGGCTTCGTTTGGGTGGATATTGTCCCGGTAGAGGCCGGCATCCTTGCCCTTGGCCAGAAAGGCGGCATGCGTATCCACCAGTGTGAGGTTCGGGTGCGTTCGGGTCAGATCGAGAATTACCTGGTGGACCTTGTCGTAATCCGTCCCATCACGCCAGGGGTTCTGGGTGGTGATGAGTTGCGGAACGCCCGGCCATTGCCATTCGGTCATGCCCAGCGGACCGAGCAGCGTGGCTCGCCCGGCGCTCAATATACCACCGGGGGTCTCGAAGCTTTGCATATTGTGGCCCTGATGCAGGATGCACAGATCGGGACGGGGAATCTTCAGCGCCGCCGCGCGCTGTTCGGCGAACATATTGCCTGCCACGGCACCCGGCAGCGTTGCGAGATAGAGGGTCAGCGTCGCACCCGTGCCGGCGCGCAGCGTGACCGGATCCGCATAGGCCTTTGGCCCGGTGGGGGCGCTTGTCTGCCATTCTGCCCATCGATACAGCACCACTTTCGCATCGTGTAGATCGCCGAGCAGCGTCGCGAATTGCTGAAACGGCCCGGCTTCGGGATAAGCGGTGCTGTCGCCGTTCACGAAGATCGTGGCATTCCGACCCGCCGTCAGCCGGGCGCGTAAGGGGGAGAACGCGTTTAAGGAGGGTCTCATGCTGCCCAGGGTGCGGGGAAGAAGGCCGAGCGCTACGCCGATCATGCCGCCACCTCTTCCGTTCGCGCCATATATATGCATATGTTGTGTTCGAGCGGTGTCATCGTTCGTTCTCCTGTCTGGCCTCAGGATAACTCCGCCATGGGGCACGGGGAAAACATGCCGGGAACGAAACGGCGATTGACTCAAAAAGCTGAACGTCGCGAATTTTTCTTCGATATTTTCTAAAGTATAAAAACAGAATAATTTTCTTTTGTATTTGCTCTATTGGATTTTTAATTTACGCACAGGTTTGAATGACATCTTTTTTAGTCTTAAGCACCCGGTGCCGCTCTGCGGCGTCCTATCCCGTTGAAGATACCGCTGTCGGTGACGAACAGGCTCCTTTTTTTCATGGGACGTCCGTTCATGCCCGCAATTGCGGACAAGGATGCGTTGATTGCTTTCATCCGGCAGGGGTGATGCCATGACCTCCGCGCTTTTTGTCAGCCATACCGGCGAGAAGGGCGGTGCCGAACTTTTCCTGACGGACCTCGTCAAGGCCGGGCCGCATTCCTGGCGCGCCTGTTTTCTGAGCGGCGGTGCTGCCGCCGATGATCTGGCGGGTGCCGGGCGGCCTGCGGTGATGTTGTCCGCCGGCGAAAAAATGCTGTCGATCCGTCGCGATTCGTCATTCGGCGCATTGCTTCGCGGCGCGGCCGACGTGATGGCGGTTGCCTGGCAATTGAGCCGGGAAGCGAAACATTACGATGTGATCTGCGCCAATTCGCAAAAGGCGCTTTTCGTCTGTGCGCTGGCGGCGAAACTCAGCGGCCGTCCGCTCGTCTGGGTTCTGCACGATATCGTCACCGATCCCGCCTTCAGTGCCGTTAACCGCCGGGCTTCGCTGGCATTTGCGCGCCTTTTCGCCAGGCTGGTGGCCGTCAATTCCGAGGAAACGGGCCGGGCTTTCATCGAGGCCGGCGGTGAGGCCGGCAAGGTGCGCATCGTTTACAATGGTTTCGATCCTGCCAGGGCAAGTGTTCACGAACCCGGCATGGCCGCGCGGCTGCGCGCGGAACTGGGCCTTGGTCCGCAGCCGCTTGTCGGCCTGTTCGGCAGGCTGAGCGAATGGAAGGGGCAGCATGTGTTCCTGGAGGCGATTGCCGCGATGGAGGGCGTACAGGCGGTCATTGTTGGCGGCGCGCTTTTTGGACAGGAAGCCTATGAGGCGCGTATCCGCGAACAGGCGAGCCGTCTTGGTCTTGATGATCGCGTCCGCTTCCTCGGCTTCCGCTCGGACGTGCCGGAACTGATGGCGGCCATGGATGTGGTTGCCCACACCTCGATTGTCGCCGAACCCTTCGGCCGGGTGGTGGTCGAGGCGATGATGTGCGGGCGGCCGGTTGTCGCCACGCGTGGCGGTGGGGTTACCGAAATCATTCGCGATGGCGAAACGGGCCTGCTCGTGCCGCCTGGGGATGCATCGGCGCTGGCCGCAGCACTCGGCTGCATCCTGTCGCAACCGGCCTTGGCGGCAAGGCTGGCGCAGAAGGGACGTGAGGATGTGAGCCGGCGTTTCTCGCTGGAGGAGACCTGCCGGTCCGTTTCCGCGCTGTTGAAGGAAGCGGCGTGATGTTCCGCCGGGTGATCCAGTGCGGCAGGCAATGCCGGCAGGCGGAAGGGTAAGAATGCGCATTCTCGTAAACATGCCGAGCCAATATGGCGGCAAGGCCTCCGGTGTTGCCCGTGTGGCCTTCAGCCTGCTGGAGCGGCTGCTGGAGCAGACGGATGACGACTACATCCTGCGCTCTCCCTGGACGCGGGCGCAACTGCCCGAAAACCTGCGCGACAGCCGGCTTCAGCTCATCGAAACGCCCCGGCCGCGCATCATGGTTTTCGACGTGTTGCGTCAGGCCGCTGTGCTGCCTGCACTTTGCCGTCGGCACAGTATCGACGTGCTGTTTAATGCCGATCCCTTCGGAAGCCCTTTCGGCGGCAGACGTCGGGTCACCCTTGTTCATGATCTCTATTTCAAAACCATTCCTGAACAGATCGGCTGGCGGGCGGCCCTGACGACCGATTTCATCTTCCGCCTGATGCTGGCCGGATCGGACCGGGTCGCCTGCGTGTCCGAAGCGACGCGGAAGGATCTGGCGCGATTTTTCCCCGCCGCTGCCGGCAAAAGCCTCACCATCCATTCCGACAGCACGCTGAATGTTGATCCTGAGGCCTTTGAAGCCGTGCCACCCGTTGCCGGGCCCTATATACTGGCGGTCGGAAACGCGACCTCCAATAAAAATTTCGGCCTGCTGGGCAAAGCCTTTGCCACAGTCGGTAAAAACCGGCCGGATCTGCATCTCGTGCATGTGGGCCGTGATGAGGCCGAGGAAATCGCCGGTATGCTGGATGATCCGGAGTTGAAGACCCGGCTGATCCGGCTTTCCGGCATAGAAGACCGGCAACTCATCGAGCTTTACCGCCACGCCGCCTGCCTGTGCGTGCCTTCCACCTATGAGGGGTTCTGCCTGCCGGTGCTGGAGGCGCAGCAACTGGGATGCCCGGTTGTCTGTTCCAATCGTTCGGCAACGCCTGAGATCGCGGGCAAGGGTGCGCTCACCTTCGATCCGGCTGATGCTGAAAGCCTTGTTTCCGCGCTTGAGCGGCTTTTGGCGGATCCCGAACTGGCAGGCGATCTTCGCCAGGCGGGATATGAAAACCGCAAGCTCTATTCATGGCAGAAGGCGGCGGAGAGCTATGCCCAGCTTTTCCGGCAAAGGCCCGACACCCGGAAGGGAACGCCGTAAGCGCGGCCGATACCCGTCACTTCCTCATTCCCGGAATGGACGGCTTGGGCCGGGGAGTATGGAGGCCCGTCCTGTCCCGAAACTGGGGGCTCACGCCTTGCGCACATCCGAATAGAGCTTTTCATAGGCCGCAACCACCCGTTCGGGTGCGACGCTCTGCGAAATTCTCTCTCTGGTTTCCGGCGTCTCCGCAAGCAGGGTGGGATTGCGCATGGCGTCCGCCATGCGTGCCGCGAGTTCGGCGGCGTTGCCCGGTGCAAACAGGCGTTCCGGCCTGTCCGGGCCGATCTGTTCGGCAACGCCGGCAAGATTGGCGCCGATGACGGGTATACCGCGCAGGATGGCTTCCGCGACGGTGCGTCCAAAAGCTTCCGGCCACAAGGGCGGCACGATGAGGCAATCTATGCCGGCAAAGAAACGATCGGCCTCCACATAGCCCGGAAATTCGACCGGGAGACCGGCTGTCTTTTGCTGATAGGCCTCGATGCCTTCCGGCGCCCGGCCCGCCATGACCAATCGCCAGCCCTGCGATGGCAGAAGCCGCAATGCTTCGATCAGCAGATCCGCCCCCTTGGGTGCCTCGATGCGGCCGAGATAACCGAAAACGAGCGGTTCTCCCGGCGCGCGGGCAATGCGCGGCTCTGGCTCACCCGGCGGTGAGATGGCGTTCCAGATCACCGCGCGGCGGCTTTCGGGCACATGGGTAAAAAAGCCTGCCCGCACATGGCGTTCGACGATATCGCGACCGACACCGGCAACGGCATCGACCGCACATTGGCAACGCCGGTGCAGATAGGAAAAGGCGCGGCATTTTTTGCTGCTGCCATCGCAGATATGCCCGTCGTGGAACAGGGAACCGTTGGTGCACATGCTGGTGAAATCATGCAGCGAATGGACAAGCGGAATGCCGCGCTTGCGGATCATCGGCCAGATCAGCGGCGTCAGTTCCGAGAGCGAATGGGTGTTGACCACGTCGGGCTGGAAATTATCGATGATGTGCGCGAGCCGGCGAACGAGGCGCGGATCCAGCTGCACGGCGACTTTATAATATTTTCGCTTCCACTCCGGTTGTCGCGCCCAGTCGCCGATAAAAAACGGCGTGGTATGCCCGAGGCGGTGAATGGCGAAACCGTCGCGCTGCTCTGCCGCCTGCCGTTCGCGGGAAATGGCGGCCACGGCAACCTTGTGTCCCTTGTCGGCCAGCCCACGGGCGAGGTCTTCCACGAATATTTCGGCCCCGCCCACGCGGTCGGGAGAAAATAGCGAGGTTACCTGCAATATCCGCATACCCAAATTCCTGCGTCCAAATTTTCCAATCAATAAAACATTTGCGAAATCTATGCCGAACCTAGCCCTCCGGGCAGATGCGCCGCATCTTTCGCAGGCCCTTCACTCCCGGGAAATTGCATCCGCCTTCTGCGCCCGCCCCGTTCCACTCCTGGCGGATTGAGGCAGAGCGTGACGACGGGTGCGAGGAAAACGGCGTAGGTCATGGCGAAGCCGGGAATCTGCAGCGAAAAATCAAGCGTCGAATGCAACAGGACAAGCAGCAGCCCGGCAAGGCCGAGATGAGACGCATAACGATAGTTTTTGCGTTTGCGCGCCCCGCGAATGAAAATCAGCAATTGGGCGACAATAAAAAAAGCCGCGTAGAAGGGGAAGGCGGCGCCGACCGTCAACAAGCCCTCGGCATAGACATTGTGGGCATGGGTGACGACTGCGTCCACGCCGCATCGCGCCAGGTGATAGGGTGCATAAATTTCCGCAAAGCTTGCAAGGCCCGACCCGAGCGGCCAATTGTCGGCGATGGCACGGGTGATGCCCGGCATGTAGCAGAAGCGCATATCGTCTTCCATACGCGTTTCCATGCGCAGCGCCACCCGGTTGGCGAAAAGCGAGAAGAGGGCGATGGCGACCGCGATCATCAGCGCGGCCCAACGTCTCGACCCGCGCCGCCTGCGCCGGGGGGAAGCCGTATTTCGCCCGATCCTGGCAGGAGAGTTGAAGATGGTCAGCAGGATCAGGACGACCAGTGCCGCGAAGCTTGACATGATCCCTGCCCGCGATCCGGTCAGCATCAATGCGATGAAGCAGAAGGCGGTGAGCGCGCCGATGAAGGCGGCCTGGCGGACAAGGCGTTTCTGGTCGTCCGGCACGGTCAGACGATTTGCCACCAGCGCCTTCACCCTTCCCCAGTCCGGGGCCAGAAGCCTTTTGTGTAATAAAACAAGGAGCGTAAGAAGGATGAGGCCGAAAAATGTCGCGGCAGTATTGCGGTTGACGAAAAGGCCGGTCAGGCTGCCGAGATAGGCGCGCTTTTGAACCACGCCGAGTGCTTCGGGAAAAAGCACAAATTGCAGGATCGAAAACAGCGCGAGCCAGCCGCCGGCGATTGCGAACCATCGCAATGTTTTCGCCGCCAGCTCATCGGTATCGAAAATCACGAGACCGGCCATAAAAGCGCCGAAGGGCAGGGCGGCGCTCATCAGCCCGAGCCGGTCATCTGCGGGCGTCAGTGAGATCGTGGCGACCGGCGCAATCTGCGTGAACATGGTGGCGACGGACCAGGCCGGGTTGGGGGCTGCAATTGCCGGCATGGACGAGGCCTGCAGCAACATCTGCACGATGAGTGCCGCCAATAAAAAGCAGGCAGCGACAAGCACCTTGCCGGCACCCGCCCTGGGCGGGCCGAACAGAAGGATCGCCGGCACCAGCAGCAGATAGATGGCGGCCGTGACAACGATGCGGCTTTCGATTTCCGTCGCACCTCGATTGAGAAGTGCGAGCAGAAAAATGGCCCAGAGCACGATTATTGCGACCTGCCGGAGATAGCTCAGAAATGCCACCGGCCGAGGCTGCGGTGAAGAGAGCGGTTCTGATCGGGCTTCGGTAAGCGACATTTTTTGGCTTTATCGGTGCTATTTGTGGTGGTTATGTGCGAACGGGGGTATGGCATGGCCCTTTCGCCATGTTGGATCATGACAGCGGCGTCGCGCGTTTCGCGCCTGACAGCGGCGGTTTTGGGCAGATATCGGCAAGCGTCCAGCGCAGGATTTCTCCTTGCCTGCCGCAGACCACGGCTGTATCCGCCTCACGGGCTGTCTCGGCCTGTGGCAAGGTTTCCTTTGGAAATTGCCGCCACATCACGAAACGCCCACGGATCAGATTGGCATCGGCCGGCCCGTAGAGCTGGGAAAAATTCATCAATACCGCGATTTCCATGGGTGAGGCGTTGCGCAGCGAACGAACCATGGCAAGACGCAGCCATACATCGCCATTGGCGGGAAAACAAAACAGTGCATGGCGAATATAGGTTTCGGCAAAACCGAGACGCTCCAGGCCGGAAACGGATGCCAAATCACTGCCATTTGCATCGAGATCGGCCAGAACAAGCCTCAGCCCGGCTTTGACGATATCCGAACGACAGATTTTTTCGGTAACGACGGGGCGAAGGTCCTCGACCGTTTTCGCAAGCAGATCCGGCGCAAGGCCGTTGCCATCGTCAGCGATCCTCGCCATGGCGACAACATCGGAAAACCGCCGGCTTTGCGAAAATGCCTGTGCCGCGACGGACAGGACGAAGATGGAAATGACGAGGACCGGCACGACCGCGAGGATTGTCCGCAGGCGCATCACGCCGTCACGCCTAGTCATGGTAATATCGCGTGTAACGCGAATGATAATATTCGCTGGAACCATAGGCCCGGTAAAGCTTCAGCTTTTCGGTATCCACCTTGTTGAGGATGACGCCGAGGCACTTCTTGCGAACATGGACCTCATTCTCCACGGTGTTTCGCACCGCCCTGCGGGCCGTTTTGCCCCATTCCGTGACGAAGATGAAACCGTCTATCCGCCCCGCCATCGCCCGCGCATCGACCACCGGCCCAAGTGGTGGCAGGTCGACGATGATATAGTCGAAAACGTTGCTCGCTTCGGCCAGCAGCTTGTGCATTTGCATCGAAGTCAGCAGTTCGGAGGAATGGGGCACGCGCTGCTTGATCACTGTGGGCAGGAATGCAAGCCCGGTCTTTTCGTCACGAAGCAGCACCTCCTGCAGGCTGCGGCCCTCCAGCAGGACTTCGAGCAGGCCCTCGCCGGCATGACGCGCCATGGCGCGCGTGGCGCCGGGGTTGCGAATATCGGCATCCAGCAACAGCACCCGCGCGCCCTGCTCCGCAAGGAGCTGCGCGAGGTTGATGGAGATGGTGGATTTGCCTTCGCTGGGCAAGGTCGACACGACGCCAACGATCCGCGCCCCGCTTTTGGTGGGAATGCCGAGATCGATGGCCAGTCTGGTGCTGCGCAGCGTTTCGGAGAAGGAGGAGAGCGGGTGGTCGACCGCATAACGCGCGACGCCGGAAGGGCGCGTGATGCCGGCAGCGCTTTCCTGTCCCGTTGGCGGGGAATCCAGGGCCTGCTTGTTCGGGATGAGCGGGGTATTGCCGAGGAATTCCAGTCCGAGAACGTCGCGGACCTGTTCTCCCGTCCGGAAAAAACGGTCACGGAACTCGCGGAACGCGGCGATGCCGCCGCCGGCTGCGCCACCCATGATCATGAACATCGCCAAAATCAAAGCCTTGTTCGGCTTGCTCGGAACCTTGGGCGGCATCGCCTTGGAAATCACGCGCGCTTCCGTCACGGGGAAGGACTGCTGCTGCATCGCCTCCTGATGGCGCTGCAGGAAAGTCTGGTACATGTTCTTGTAGGTTTCAGCCTCACGCTGCAATTCACGCAGCTGAACCTGTGTCTCGCCGGCCGAGTTGCTGATATCCGTGGCTCTGACGACGCTTTCCGCCAGCGATTTTTCCTTTGCCTCCGAAACCTCCAGATCGCTTTTGTAACTTTGCGCGACGCGATTGATTTCCTGGAACATCAGCCGCCGGTATTCCTGCATTTCGTTGCGCAGACGCACCGCCTGAACGTGGTTGCGACCAAGCCGGCTTGCGATCTCCGACTCGATCTTCGAGGCTTCGA
Organism: Agrobacterium tumefaciens; assembly: GCA_017744915.1. Taxonomy (GTDB): domain Bacteria; phylum Pseudomonadota; class Alphaproteobacteria; order Rhizobiales; family Rhizobiaceae; genus Agrobacterium; species Agrobacterium tumefaciens_I. The sequence continues at coordinate 424,003 of JAGIAH010000001.1, read as the reverse complement.
GGTATTTTTTACGCAGCTCGTTTGCGACGGAACTGTCGAGAATATCGGTAACGACGGCATCGTCATCTCCGGTGGCGAGAATGTGCTCGATGCGCTGCACCCGCGCCCGCGCCTTGGCCGTTTCCGATTGTGCCAAAATCAGCGCGCTGTTGGATTCGGCCAGTTGCTGATCGGAAAGCAGGCCATTATTGCCGGTCGAAATCAGATTATGTTCGGCGCGAAATTTCTGCACGGCCAGATCGGTGTCGAGTGCCCGCTGGCGCAGTTCCGAAATACGGTCGGACAACCAGTCGCTGGCGCGCCTCGTCGCTTCATATTTGGAATTCAGCTTGTCCACCAGATAGGCTGAAGCCACGGCGTTGACGATCTGGGCAGCGAGAACCGGTGATGTCGAATTGTAGGTGAGTTCCAGCGCATAGGTCCGGCCGATGCGCTTGACGCTGAGGTCGCCGAGCAGCCGATCCGACAGCTCCCTCTTCAGCGTTTCATCATCGACAACAGTCGCTTTTTTCTTTGACGAGAACCATTGCGATACGTTCACGAGCGAGCGGACGGTGCCCAGCACTGAACTCAGAAACGATGCCCTTGTGGCATTGAATTCCTGATTTTCCGTAAGATTGAGACTGTTGACGACGGCAAGCCCGATGGTTTCCGATTGCAGGACCTCGACCTGGCTGAGAATGGAAACCTCGTCCTCGACAACACCGCCGATCGTGGAAAGCTGCTCGACGACCTGGCTGTTGTTGCGGTCGATCAGCAGGGTTGCCGTGGCTGAATAGATCGGAACGGTCGTTGCGGCGAAGGCGAGACCGATGGCCCCGGCAACCGCGATTGCGGCGAATACGACGCGCCACTGCCGGCGGGTTATCGCAAGAACGGCGTCGATGTCGATAAAGTCGCTCGAAAAGCCGCTTTTATCGTAGTCGGCCGTCGTCAGGGGATCGTGCCTTTGCAACAACTGTCAGCCTCGCTGTTTTTCGGCGGGCGTGGCGCCTGCCGAATCGCGGTTATGTCACAGAACCGGCGGCAGCCTTTCCCTGGGAAAGGCCGCAAAGCCAAACTCAAACGGGACTTGTACTGGTAGGGGTGCTGGTGCTGCCGGTTGAAAGCGCGGACGATGTGCCTGTGCTGCCGGCCGTTCCGCCAATACCGCCGCCGCCGACCGGGGCGCTTCCGCCGCCAGCCTGTGCGGTACCGGTGCTGCCGGCATCGGTTCCCGAGCCGCCAATGCTGTTGGCGCTGGCGGGGGTGGAGCCGGCGCCACCGATCGGCGATGCGGGCGCTGCTGCGGCAGCAGCTGCCGCAGGCGCAGCCGCCGTTCCCGCTATATTCTCGCTAAAGGCTATGAGAAGATCGGAAGGTACGCTGGTAGCCTTTGTCTGCAACTGGATGGCGGCTGCAAGTATCGTATTGCCGCTCCGCATCGCGGCGGCGTGGGTGAGGGCGAGGCCTTCACCGACGACTTCCGAAAAGTCCTTGTTGCCGACTTTCTGAGCCAGCGCGACGATGGCGGGCAATTCACTCGAATCGCTCAGGATAAGTGCCGAAAGCTGTTCGGAGAACTGTGCCGCGCTGGTGGAAACGGCGATGATCGGAAACCCGCTCGTCACTTTGCCGGTCACGTCGGCAGCTGCCGCATCCGTGCTGGAAGCGATGGAGATCAAATCCCTGATCGTGCCCTGTGTGGGAGACTGTTTGAACAGTTCCGCGGCGGTCATCGAAACCGTGTCCGGGCTTACGCCATTGACACGGGCCAGAAACGCGGCGGTGCTTTCATCAGCGGCCTTAACGGGCGCACCGGTTACTGCACTCGCAGCCGCGGTTGTTGCGTCCTGTGCGTTGGCGACCGTGGAAATAAAACCGATGCTGGCAACCAACATCGCGCCAGCAAGCATTGAGCCGTTACGAAGCCGAGACATCACATCTCTCCAAATTATTAAAATACAAATTTAAGTACGAAAATATCGAGTATGGTTACTCAACATCTAAAAATCTGCTCTTAAATCGCACAGACCAAGCGTAGGATCAAGTGCTAAAATAGGCTTCGGGCAGGGACTTCCTCCTATCCTTAACGCCGGGACACCGCCCTTCAAAAAACTTCCAGAACCGTGAGCTGATCGCTGGCGGAAAGCTGGTATTGCCCCCCTTCCTGCGAAAGCCTCTGTCGGCTCACCGAACCGTCATCGAGGAAGCGGTGCGCGATGACCTCGCTATGGGAGCCGGCCACGGTAAAGGCCATGGGCCGTTCGGCCGGCGGGTTTTCGATCTGCGCCGGCCATCGCCAGGCTCGGATCGCCAGCCACACGGGCACCAGCAGCGCGCCATCGGGCCTTGTCAGCCGCAGGGAAACGCAGTCGGAAGCGTTTTCGAGGAAATCGAGCCTGCGTTCCGCCGGCGCCGTCTCCTGCCTTGCCGTGCAGAGCGAAAGAAGGCCACGAACGGCATCATAAGCGGGTGTGCGGCTCAGATCGTGACGCAGCAGGCCAAAGGACGATTCCGGGTTCGTTTCGTCCAGGGCGAAACTCGACACCATTTCATAAATATAGGTCCTGCGGATGCCGGTGATGAAAGACCATAACAGCGTGCGCGGCATATAACGCGCCTTGATGCCTTCCGTGACAGGCAGATGAAAGGTCTTGGTCTTCAGCGCGGTATGATAGCCGATTTCGGTGGCGAGAACGGGTCGGCCCGTCACTACATGCGCCGATGCGGCGACAAATTTTGACAGTTCTTCCGGCCCGGTCGTTTCTGGGTTCTCCATTCCCACATAGGCATGAATATTGCCGTAGTCGCACACCTCTCCGAGGCTCTGCGCCAGCGGTACGTTCCCCTGAATATAGCTAGGTGCGACTATGCCGACAGCGTTCAGGCGCGGCTGGGAGCGGATCGTCTGGTGCAGCGCAAACTGATGCTGCGCAGAGATGCGTGGCGCGTTTTGCGGGTCCTTGATCAGCACCGGCTCATTGCTGCCCTCGAAAAGATCGATACCGCCATCGCACCAGTCGTAAAAATCCGCGATCTTATCGAGCGGTGTCGCGAAATAGGGGTTGAGATTGTCATAACAGATGATGGTGAGGCGCATGCCGGCCGCAACAATCCGGCGCAGACGCTGGAAGACGGCGCTGTCGCGGCTGTCCTTGGCGGTGATGATGCCTTCATCGCGCAGATGGCGAATGCCGAGTGCCTCCATTTCTGGCAGGATGCGGTCGAAATATTCTGGATAGACGCCTTTCGTGCGGGCGAAATGACTGCATACGCCAATACTGTCCAGAAAGGTTTCCGTATCGGCGGAAACAACGGTCTGGCCCTGTGCGGTGACGGGGCGTGCGCCTGAAGCGACCGCCAGTGCGAAGGGCACTGAAAGCAGGCCGCGGCGTGTCAGTCGGCCCATCGCGATCGGCTGGTTTCCATTCATCTGCGCCTCCCGGCAACATGGCAAAAATGATGGATGCCCGCCATCATGCGGACATCACCGTGTAAAACGGCGAAGATGCCTCTTGAACGTTGAGATCAGATTGTCCTGAAAACTTCCGGCAATGAGACCGTCATCCAAATTCACAAGTTCGAAACGAAATAATGTTATAAATCATTAATATAATTCCGGGAGGCAGCGGAGTTTCAAATGTTGGTCCCGGACGATTTGCCTGCGGATATCAGGATAACCGAGACCAGTTCTTTTCGCAACACGGGATGGTTTTTGTCGCGTCGCGAAAAAATCACTTGAAATGCCGGTAAATCCCGTGCTTTTTGAGAGCGGATTTTTTGTATTCATATTTTCTAACGTTAAATCTGTCCCGGTTTTGTATTTTCTGATGCCCTGTCGCTCCCGTAATATTTGGGAATTTCGGGCGGGGCCGGGGCGGATGCCATAAATTTTCGATGAAGGAAAACAGAGCGTATCCGCATGCGTATTCTCCATCTCAGCAGCCTTTATCCGCCGCATATTGTCGGGGGATGCGAACGCTCGGTCGAACATCTTGCCGAGGAACTCGTCTCCATGGGACATACGGTCGGCGCCGCCTGCATAGAGCGGCAGGCCGAACCGAAAACGGTGCGCAACGGCGTCACCGTTTACCGCATGTTCCACAACAACGATTTCTGGCTTGAGGACTGGCCGCAATATACGCCGCAGCAGCGGCGTGTGCAGAAGCTCAAGCAGCAGTGGAATTTCGATGTCGAAAAGCAGTTCGAGGCCGTTCTCGACGATTTCCGGCCGGATGTCCTCAACACCCATTCGCTGCTGGATGTGACGACGCTGGTGTGGCGGGCGGCGCATAAGCGCGGCATTCCGATCGTCCACACGATCTGTGAATATGATCTTCTGTGCGGCAACGCCGCCATGTTCAAGGGCGGCAAGCCCTGCGAACACATCCATCTCGGCTGTCAGGTGGTGAACTTCACCAAGAAATTCACGCAGCGTTATATTGGCGCGGTGGCAAGCGTCGGCACGGAAATCCTCAAGACGCATGTCAATCACGGGCTTTTCCATCATATTCCGGAAAGTCTGCGCCGCGTCATCTTCTATTCCTGCACGGTTCCGGAAGGCGATCCTGTCGCACGCCGCAAGATCGACCGCACGGGCCGGCCGCTGACCTTCGGTTACATCGGCCGTATCAATACCGAAAAGGGTGTCGGCAACATGGTCGATGCCTTCAGGCAAATCGGTCACGGCAACTGGCGCTGTCTGGTGGCCGGCCAGGCGATGGATGATTCCATCGAACGGTTCACGGCACAGGCCGGCGATCTGCCGATCGAATTCATCGGCTGGGCAAAACCGAAGGAGTTTTTCGAGGAGATCGACGTGCTCATCGTTCCCTCCTTCTGGGCCGAGCCTTCGCCGCGCACGATCTACGAGGCTTATGCCATGGGCGTGCCGGTTATTGGCGCGGCCTCGGGCGGTATTCCGGAGCTGATCGGCGAGACAAACCATGACTGGCTGTTCGAACCGGGCAACGCCACCGACCTTGCTGCGCGCATCCGCCGGGTGCTGACGCTTTCGCGCGAGGAACTGCCGACGGAGGCAGATTTCGGAAACATCGTCGAGGAATCCACCTCGCGCCGGGTCGGTGAAAATTATGTGAAACTCTATGAGGACGTGCTGGCGAAAAGCAAGGCTGCGGCTGCATGATGAGCCTGCTGTGGCCAAACCCTGATCCCGCAGCCTCTGGCGAGGCGCGATCCAGTGGGCCGGGGCTTTGCAAATGGTAAGGTTGGACGACAGCTCTCCCCGTCTGGAAAAGCGCTCGATCACAAGCGCCTTGTGGAGTGCGGTTGGCAGCTATGGCAATGTGTTTTTGTCCTTCATTGTCTTTCTTATTCTGGCGCGCCTCTTGGCGCCGGGTGAGTTTGGGCTTGTCGCCATAGCGACGGTTTTCGTGGATATTATCCTCGTCATTGCCCGCGGCGGCTTGCCGGAGGCAGTGTTGCAGCGGCCAAAGCTGGACGAAGACTATGCCGACACCGCCTTCTGGTTTTCACTCCTGTGGGGAGCGGTGTTGTGTGCCCTGCTTTCGCTGGCGGCGCCTTTCCTTGCGGGCCTGTTCGGGATTGCCGAACTCAGCCCGGTCCTGATGGCGCTTTCCACCGTTCTCTTCATCATGGGCGCCGGCACCATCCATGAGGCCAGGCTGCAGCGCGAGTTCGCCTTTCGCAAGCTTGCCATGCGCGCGCTCCTGTCCAATTTTCTTGCCGGTGTGATCGCAATCGCCCTTGCCCTGAATGGTTGGGGCGTATGGGCAATGGTCGTTCAACGGTTGATCGCCAGTCTCGTGACGACGGTTATGAACTGGATTGCCAGCGGATGGGTGCCACGCCTGCGTTTCGTGCGCGCCTATGTGGCCGATCAGTGGAGTTTCGGCTCGCGCATCTTCGCCGCAAATTTTCTGATGGGTCTCAATGTCCGCCTGCAGGAGCTGATCGCCGCGACTTTTCTCTCGACTGCGGCCGTGGGCTATATCCGGTTGTCATGGCGGTGCATCGATCTCGTCAGTCAGCTGGCCGTCATTCCCCTGACATCGGTGGCGTTGACGAGTTATGCCCGTATCAATGCCGAGAACAAATCGCTCGAAAATGCCTATTTCGGTTTCATCCGGCTGTCGGGTGTCATCGCTTTCCCGTGTTTCCTGGGCCTTGCAGCCACGGCGCCGGTTCTTGTTCCCGTCGCCTTCGGCGAAAACTGGGCAGCCGCCGCGCCGGTCACGCAATTATTATGTCTGACGGCTCTGCCGTTTGTCGCCAATTCATTCGTCTGGCCGCTTTTGACCGCCATCAGGCAGGGTGGCAAAACCCTCTTTCTGTCGTTTCTGCAGGTCGTGATCGGTTGCGGTCTTGGTCTCGCCGCCGCACCTTTCGGCTTGTTGCCGGTTACTCTGGCCCATGTGGTAAGGGCCTATCTGACGTGGCCGGTCGCCTTGGTCAGTGTCAGGAACAGTGCAGGCATATCGATAGGCGGTACGTTTCGCACCTGCATGCCGCCGCTCATCGCGGCCGTCGCCATGGCTGTTCTGGTGAGCGGCCTCTCCTGGATAATGGGCGAACGTTTCTCCAAGCCGGTAACGCTGTGCCTGCTGGTTTCGGCAGGGGCGGTGATCTATCCGGCTCTGCTTTTTGTCACCATGCCCCGGGACATAAAGGGGGTGCTCAGGGAGGCCAGAGCGCTTCTTTCACGAAAATGAAATTGCAGAACGGCTTAATTTCAGGACGAGGTTCTAATGAAGACGATTACCATTCTCGATACAACCGTAGCCTCGGACAATCTTGGCGATCAGATCATTCTTGATGCCGTCAAGGGCGTGTTGCTTGAGGTCGTTCCGCAAGCCTATCCCTATCATGTGGCGACCCATGAATATATGACGAATGTCTCGAAGTCGCTGCTGCGCCAGAGCGAAGCCGCCTTCGTGGCCGGCACGAATATTCTCGCGTCGAACATGGAAGCCCGCGTGTTGTGGAAGCTGCTGCCATGGGATGCATTCGCCTTCCGCGACACCGTTCTTCTTGGCTGCGGCTGGATGAACTACATGAAACAGCCAAATGCCTATTCGCGCTGGATTTTGAAGAAAATCCTGTCGGATAAATTCATACATGCGGTGCGTGACAACTACACCGCCGAAAAACTCCGATCCATGGGGAAACAGGTTCTGAACACCTCATGCCCGACCATGTGGGGTCTTGGCCCGGACCATTGCAAATCCATTCCCACTGGCAAGGCCTCTTCCGTCGTCACCACGCTCACCTTCTACCTCAATCGGCAGGAGGAGGACAAAAAGATGATTGAAATTCTGAAGGATCGTTACGACACCGTCTATTTCTGGCCGCAGCAACGCGAGGATACGGCCTATCTCGCTTCGATGAATATTTCCGGGCTAAAGTTCATCGATCCGACTCTCGCGGCCTATAATCACTTTCTTGATAATGAGGATGTGGATTTTGTGGGCACGCGCCTGCATGGCGGCATTCGCGCGATGCAGAAATTTTGCCGCGCCCTGATCGTCAAAGTCGATAACCGGGCCACGGAAATTTCCAAGGATACCGGTTTGCCGACAATGGATCGCAAGGACTTCGACAGAATGTCGAACTGGATTTCCGGGAGCGACGTGCCGCCGATAAAGTTGCCGGTGGACGCAATCGAAACCTGGAAACGGCAATTCAAGAGCGCGTGAGAACCCGCAATTCGTTACGGCCTCTCGCACACGCATGACGGCCGTCTTTCGGGATAATGAGCCGATTGCTCACCTCAGCTCAGCAGCTGCAAGCCCGCGTCCGAAAGTTTAAGGACGGTGAGCCTGCCCGTCGTAAAGGCGCCGGTGTCGATGCCGATCCGCTGTGGGCCGGTTTCGGGTTCGGCGGCCGGCGTGTGGCCATGGATGACCAGGAGATCCAGGCCCGCGCCTTGCGAGAGGAATGGCTCCCTGATCCACAACATGTCCTCATCGGTCTGCGCTTCCAGCGGCACGCCTGGCCTCAAACCGGCATGCACGAAGATATAAGGCCCTATACGGGCGCTGATGGGCAGGCTGGATAAAAGCTGGCGGTGGGCTTGCGGAATAGCGCCCAGCAGGGCGTCCTTGAATGGCTGCAGTCTCAGGCGTCCCCTGTGCAGGAAATAATCGATATCGACGCCGTAGGACAAAAGCGTCTGGCGGCCGCCAAAATCCAGCCAATGCATGTTGTCCTGCGGGTTTTCAAGAAAATCGTTGAAGAGTTGCTCATGGTTGCCGCAAAGCGCGATACGGCGCAGCGGTGCCGGCGGCGCCTGCAGCAAATGTTCCAGAACCCCGCAGGAATCGCGGCCGCGATCAACGTAGTCACCAAGGAGAACGACCAGTGCAGGAGAGGGGTCGAGAGCCAGGTCCGCAAGGATTTTCCGCTCCGCCTGCAACAACAGGTCGAGAGTGCCATGCACGTCACCAATGGCGTAGATCGGGAATGAGGCTGGTTTGTCGCCAAGGTCCAATCTGCGCCGCCTCCGGTCGTCGCGGGGGGCTGGTTGTTTACGACCGCGAATCCAGTTGAGCACCTTGGGCATAATTGGCGATACTGTCTCTCCCGCACAAGGTCAAGAGCGTTGAAGGCCGCCGCCGCATCACCCGCCGAAGCGCAGCTGAGGCAATGCGCGACCACCCACCGAAGCCCTGCCGAATGAAGCAACCAAAAGCGGCTCAGGAAGGCAGGATGCAAAGGTTTCCGGAGGATAAAATACCCTCTCCGGTGCTTGAAAGACAGGTGGTTTTTAACCCGTGGTCCGTGCCCGCCGCCCGAAACCGCACAGCAGCTTCGGAATACAAATGCCCTAGAGTTTCAGCCAGACACGCGGGTTTTCGTGCGACTGGATCTTGATCCATTTCAGATCGACCGCTTTCCACGGTTTGACGACATTGGTGCGGTTATCCAGCACCATATCGCCCTGGCTGGTGCTGACGATCAGAACGGCGTGACCTATACCTTCCGTGGTGCGGGCGGTGGCGATGCGCAGGGCGCCGGAAGGCCAGCCGGCGCGCAGGAGGCGCTGTCTCTTGGTCACCGCGAAATCCTCGCAATCGCCGCTTGCCGGGTTCAGCTTCCAGTCGTCTTCACCGTCCCGTTCACCGGCATAGCTGATCGACGTATTGATCTCGTAATTGATGCGCTGGAGTTCCGCGCGGTTCTCTTTGGTCAGTTCCACTGTGTCGCGATCGCCGATGCGGATGCACTGGTCGGCAGCATCCTCACAAAATTTCGCAAAGGCGATGGGTGCGATGGTGGAGCGGGTCGTCGTCATGAACTGGCCGGGCCTCGGTGTGGCAGGCTTATGCGTCAGGCCGCCAAGCTGGACCGCCGATGCCGTTGTTGCCATGCCTGCCGTCACGCTGGCAGCGATGGCAAAAACCCTTGCCAGACGGATTGCCTTATTCGCCATGTCCTTGCCCCTGCACAGTTGCTTTTCCTTGTGCCTGGCACCATAGCGGCCCTTTGTTGCGGGCCGTTTAAGTCGATAGATTGCATTTTAATGAAATCTAATTTTGCTGCCGCGTGACGGGAACAGGCGGCGGCCCTCACTTGCACCGGGTGCGGCCCTCGGCGTCGACAATACAACTCTGTTGCGGAACGGCCCGTCTGAGCTCGCGCCGCGTATCGGGCGAGGCGCTGCGGCCTGCCGGTGGCCGGTCGTAATTTCGGTAGATTTCGAAATTATGCCCGCCGATCGTTCCCTGCGCGCCGCCCCGGCCATCCGGCGTCACTTCGAAATTCTGGTATTGCTGGGCATGGGCGCTCGTGGCAAGGCCGATCATGAGGGTGAAGGCCCCGGCCGCCAGGCTGTGCCGCAACCTCGTCGCTTGCCGTCTGCGCAACATCATGGCCGTTTCCTCCATTGATGCAACGATAGATGCCTCCGCCGCATATTTGCCACGGCCGGCGCGCATTCATTTCCAATCGCTGGTCGGGATCATCATATCACCGATATTGCGTCCGGCGTGAGAAGGATTTGTGCCGGCCGGCGGGCGAATCACCTGCCTGCTGCTTCGGCCGAAGATGTCGTGTGGCTACCGGGTGCGGCCGGGCGGCACGATCGCCAGCAATGCAAAAATGACCTTTCTGCGGCTCAAAAATTAAGCTCTTCGTCGCTGCATTTATAGGCTTCACAATCCTGTAACAACGGACCTAATATACAAGTGCAGATGCCGAATCGCTCAGGAGAAGCCCTTGACGATTGCAGTTTCACCACAGGCCCTGCCGGCGCTCGTTCTGAACGCAGACTACAGGCCACTGAGTTATTACCCCTTGTCGTTATGGTCCTGGCAGGACGCGATCAAGGCTGTCTTTCTAGACCGTGTGAACATCATTGCAGAATATGATCACGCGGTGTCGTCCCCCAGCTTTTCCATGCGGCTGCCGAGTGTCGTCAGCCTCAAGACTTACGTGCAGCCAACCCGCAACCCCGCTTTCACGCGCTTCAACGTTTTCCTTCGGGACAAGTTCGAATGCCAGTATTGCGGCACGCGGGACGAATTGACCTTCGACCACGTGATTCCCCGCGCGCATGGCGGTGAAACCACCTGGCACAACGTCGTCGCGGCGTGCTCTCCCTGCAACCTCAAAAAAGGCAGCAAGCTTCCCAAACAGGCGGGCATGTTCCCGGCCCAGAAGCCCTTCCAGCCGACGGTTCAGGATTTGCACAATAACGGGCGTCTGTTCCCGCCCAACTATCTGCACGAAAGCTGGATGGACTATCTTTACTGGGATACCGAGCTGCAGCCCTGATCCTTCAGGACTGCAACATGGTTTTTCCGCTTACCGGCTTTTACGGCTCGCGCCAAAAAAGGCGACTGCCGCAAGTGCAACGCTTGCGATGACATTCCAGCCCGCAAAAGAAAGGCCGAGCACCCGAAGGGCGGCGTCGTTGCAGGAGGGCGCCTTGATGGCGTTCAGATTGCCCAACAGGTCGCCGGCATTGGTGGTGATGGAAGGAGCACCGGTCGCACAGGTGATCGGGCCTGCCCAGAAACCCCATTCCACGCCGGCGTGATAGACGCCAAGCCCAGCGCCGATCAGCATCGCCACGCCGATGAGGGCGAGGAGCAGCCGGGTGATCTGCACCGGCAGCTTGAAGATGCTGGCCGCAACGGCCAAAATGCCCAGCGGAATGGCGTAATAATAGGGATCGCGCTGCAAGAGGCACAGTGCGCAGGGCGTATAACCGCCAATATGCTGGAAACCGAGGGCGGAGCCGACGGTGAAGATCATTCCCGCCGTGACGCCGAGAGCGGCGAGCGTGCGGCTATTGTCGGCGGTGGTCGCATTGGCCATGTTGTTTTCCTCAAACTTCACGAAGAAGCAGATATCCCGGACGGGCTTTCAAAAAGGCGGGCGTGATGGCGAAATTAAGTCGCCGGTCTTCACGGGGTGTAACGGGATTCGTCTAATCCAGTCCGCCGCATCTGGCAAATGAAAGCCCGGCAATGTTCGGGGGATGTGTAAGCAAAGTTTCGTGAGCTTGCCGGTGGCGCAGGGCCATTGAAGTGGCCACGGGAATGCGCTGGACAAAATAAGGAAGTCAGTTCTGTTCGGAAATGGTACCCCAAGCCGGGATCGAACCAGCACTCCTTTCGGAACCGCATTTTGAGTGCGGCGCGTCTACCAATTCCGCCATTGGGGCAACGGTGGTAATGCCACGGCGTCTATCATGGGCAAGACCATGCGTGCAACCCCAAAGCTGACTTATCCTTCTGAATTGCGCGTGTTTGCGCGCGCGGTTTTCCGTCTTTGCCATGCTGCCAATCAAAATGTCGCGGGCGGTGACTGTGCCGGTTCACTACACCCACGGTCGCCGTATTAGGGTAATATTAGGGACCTCTAATAAATTAGAATATACGCAATTACTAATTGAATTATGATGTCAGGGTGGAATTTCCACGCGGGGCGGGAATGGCTAAACTCATAGGGAGGAAATTATGAGGGCGCTTTCTCGCAATTTATTATTGTCTGCCTGCCTGATCTTGCCGGTCCATGCCCATGCGCTGGATATCGGCCTTGGTGGCGAAAATGGGGTCAATGCCAGTGTGGGTGACAATGGCAGCGGCGGGCTCGGGGTTGATGCCTCCGTTGGTGGCAGCGGTGGTGTCAATGCCAGCGCCGATGTCGGCGGCAGGAGCGGCGGCCTGGGGGCGGATGTCAACGCTTCGGTTGGCGGCAGCAACGGGGTCAATGCGGATGTCAATGCATCCGTTGGCGGTTCCAGTGGCGTCAATGCGGGTGTGAACGCTTCCGTTGGCGGCTCTGATGGCATCAATGCCAATGTCGGGGCGAATGTCGGTGGATCGGGCGGACTTGGCCTCGGTGTCGGGGTTGGCATCGGCGGCTCGGGCTCAACCGGCACACCCGGAAATCCGGGCGGCAGTCCTTCCAATCCCGGCGGCTCGGGCACGGTGTCGCCCGGCGCCGTGCGCAACGCCTTGCAGGCCTATAACGACATGTCGCGGACCGAGCAGATAAAGCTCGCCCGCCGCTGCATCGACATTCTGGGAGGCGGATACGATGCGGCCTTGACGCAATTGTGCAAGATGATCCGGACGGCGTCGCGCTGAAACTGGCTTCACTTGCCGGGTCAATCCGAAGGGCGCCCGGCGTCCTTCGGATCAATTGCCCTTGCGTCCGAAGGACAGGATTTTCTGCCGCAGGCTGCGGGCGAGGTTGCGGGTGTTGCGGTACATGTCCACCTGCGTGGAAACCTGCCGCACGTCGCGGTCGCTGTTTTGAGTCAGGCCGACGACCAGCGTGCCCATTTCTTGCCGTTCCTGCCAGAAGCGGCTCATGATCGGATGATCGGGCACGGCGCAACTGTCGCTGCGCAGAATATTGGCGTCATCCAGGTGCCAGTCGGTCAGTTTCTGCACCAGCAGCTTGCCGGGAGAAAATTGCGAATAGTTTTCGTCGAAGGCGGTCTTCCACGTATAGGCCTCGCCGGCCGTGATGAAGACGACCATGGATGCGATGGCGCTGCCATTGAGATCGATGGTGTGGATACGCACTGCATCCGCTTCGGCCAGATTGGTGATCGCCTCGCGGGCGAAGGCGGCGCGATATCGGTCATTGACCAGCGCGGTGCGTTTGCGGCCTTTCCAGCCACTCGCCTCCAGCGCCAGAAACTCCTCCATGCGGTAGCGCACGTCCTGTGGCTGCCGGGTCACGGTGTAGGAGAGGGGGCCAAGTTTTTCGAGCTGGCGCCATTGCCTGCTCATTTCGCGCAAGTGGTGCGGGGCAAGGGCATTTCGTAGATAGGCCCTGCCATCGAGGAGACTTTCCAGCATCGGCCGGTGATAATGGCCCGTCGTCGTCACCGGCAGATTGCGGCTGAGCGCAATGGCCCTGAACATGCGGGCGAAGGGTCCCTCCAGTCGCACATCCGGCAGCACCAGAACATTCGGCAGGCGCATGTCCCTGTCGGAAAGCGCGTCGAAAAGATTGTCGAGGGTTTCGGCCGCCCCCTCGGTGTCGACCAGCGGCGTGCCGAGCGGTCCGAATGGATTGGCCCAGACACGAACGATGGAGGGGCCGATGGAAAAGCCCGGCTTTTCCACGGTAAAGGGCATCAGAAAGCGCATGCGGCTTCTGGCGCCGTTCTCGTCGCGAATGAGGGCGAAGCGCACGGACTTGTCATCGATGCGCGGCATGGCGGGGGCGAGAAGCCGCCCGGTGAAGAAGACGTTCGCCTCCATGACGCGGTTGGACAGGAAGTCGAGCTCTTCCTGCATGTCGTAACCGAGCTGTCCCGGATAGATACAGAATTCCCGGCCGTCGCGCCCCACGCGCCGGCTGCTGTCGGCCACCGGCCGGTCACGCTCCGCGGACGCCATCAGCGCAGCGATGCGCGGGTCCTGAAAATCCGGATTCTTTGGGTCGCTGGACATGCTTATGTTACACCGCCTTCCCAGTGTCTTGACCCGCCCGGGGATCGTTGAAGGCAAAAAGGACGATCCCGAGTGTACGGCGAATGGCAATATGCAATAGCACAGCTTCTATGCACATGGCTATCGCCACCGCTGCCGCGGCCCCTGCCAGACCATAGACCGGAATGAGCGCCATGTTGAGTGCAATGTTGCAACCGAAGATGATAATATAGAGCGCAACGCACAATTTTTGTTTGCCGGCCATATTCAGCAGCGTCTCTCCCGGGCCGATCACCGCTTTTGCGAGGAAGCCCGCAAAAAGGAAGAACATCAGCTCATACCCCTGGACGAAGCCGGGGCCGAACAGCGACAGCAGGAACGGACCGGCCAGAAGCACCACGCTGCCGACGGCGAGCGACGGCCAGAAGGCCCAGCGCGCGGCCTGGCTGGCGAAACCGGCAAGCCCCTGCCGGTCATTGGCCGACATCAGGGCGGCAAGGCGCGGCGCGGCGGCCGCCTGCACGGAGAAAAACACGAATTGCATCAATACGATGGTCTTTGCCGCGGCAAAATAGATGCCGACCTGATCGGGCGGCAGGTAAAGGCCAACGATCACCACATCGGAATTGGTCATCAGGAAGCCGATGCCGTCGATCAGGAACATCGGGAAGGCGAACCTTATCCAGTGGCGGAAATGAACCCTGCGGGCCGAGTTGCGGAAATTCCGGTTAAGCCGGCGGTTCATGAAGGCGAAATGGAAAAGCGTGGTGACGTAGGTGGCAAGAAGGGCCGTGAGCATGGCCGTCGTTGCGGTTTTTTCCGCACCGAGAGCGATTGCCGCCAGCATGAACAGCAGGATCAGCACCGGGCGGATGATATAGGTGGGGCTGAGCGCGGTGACCGCCCAGCCATTGGCGCGCGCGGTGCCGTTCAGCACGTCGCCAAGCGCCACCATGGGTAGGGTGAAGAGCGCCAGCGAAACAGGAATGAGGTAATAGGAGGCGATATGCTCACCGAAGAAATATAAGAAAACGAAGCCGAAAACCGCAAGCGCACTGGCCGACAGCATGGCGAAGATGCGTGCGGTCGAGGTGAGCCCCATGATCTTGTCATGGGCGTCCTCCAGACGGTAGCCGGGTAAAAAACGGATGACGGTGGTATGGAAACCGAGGCAGGAGAGGTTGCCGAACAGGATCACCAGAACCCAGACAAAGGCGAAAAGGCCATATTCGAATTCGCCCATCAGCCGCGCGAGAATGATCTGGGAAATGAAGGCGATGCCGGCGCTGATGATGCGCACCGCGAAGGTGACGAGCGCCATGCGCTGCGCGCGGGAAACTTCATCCCTTCCGGACAGAAGGACGGCGATTTTCGTTCCCAGCGGCGAAAGCTTCGCGCGCAGGCCTGCGGGTAAGGCTTTTTCCGCCGTGTTGAGGATAGCCATGATCCACACGCCATCATTTCCAGTTGAATAGGCAGCCAGATTGTAAGCGCCTTATCCTTAACGAAGGGTTTGGGAGGTGGGGAGTTGTGTCCCGACATCGCTTGCCGCCGGCGGCTTGCGGATGCCGTTGAACAGGAAAAGGGCGCGCGGGCTCAGGCGTATCATCTGGTGCAGCAAATAGGCCGTTGCCGTGGTGGCCGCGACGATGACGGCGAATTCCAGGACCGGCGGTAGCGCGATCAGGATGAAGAGCGTGCCGAGGAGATAAATCAACGGGTGATGAAACAGATAGATGGTGAAGGAGGCATCCGTCATCCGCCTGGCAAACCGGCTCGGCCTGTCGAAATAGCGGCAGGCGAGGTCGATCAGCAGGCGGCTCGCCGCCACTGCGGCAATCGCCGAAACCAGCACCAGCAGGGCGGAGTTCGAAAAGGGATGTTGCAGCCGCAGCGCCACTGCCGTTGCGATGGCCGCCGCCGCCACGATGGCCGTGGGAAGACCCGTCTGACGAAAACGGTGAAAGAGAGCGCGATCCCGGTGCAGCAGGGCACCGATGAGGAAATACGGCAGGTAGCGCGCATAGGGGTCGGAGGCACGTTCATAGAGAAGAAAGAGGCGGCTTCCGCTTTTGGCGGCAAGCAGGCCGGAACCATACGTCATCAGCTCCCACAAAACCGGCAGGGCGCAGAGCGCGATGAAAAACAGCGTCGCATGCCGCTGCCGCAGGCTGTCGAACCAATTGCTCACATAGGCCAATGGCCGGCGTTCCGCGAGAAACAACAGACCGGCAAGCAGGACCGAATAGGCGATGAGAGCCGGCAGGAACCATAGATGCATGATCCACTGTTCGCTCGGACGCAGCAAATCGGGCAGGCTCTCAAACAGCCGGTTGGCGGGAATATCGCCTTTGGCGACGCTGGCCAGTTGCAGCAGGAAAAGCTGCAATGGCCCGAGCAGGAGCAGGGCCACGATGAAGGGCACGCCGAGGCGCAGGAAACGCTGCCTCAGCCAGCGCCTCTTGCCTTTCCTGCCGATGACCATGGTGGAGAAATATCCGGCCACCAGAAAAAACGCCGGCATGCGGAAGGTGGCGAGTGCGGCGCCGAGCATGCTCAGAAACGTGCTGGTTTCGAAATCCTTGATATCCCAGGGCAGCACGTGGCTGTAGAGCAGGGAGGCGTGATAGGGGATGCCAAGCAGCATGAGGAGAGCTCTCAGCGGATCCCAGTAATGCTCGTAGGCTGACTTACCTGGTTGCATTTTTCCCCCGCGCCGAAAACGCGATCCCGCGTGCTTCATGACGACCGACACGACTATTGGTGGAAAACGCTAATAAAACCTTCACGCCCCGGAAGGGGTGGGCGGGGCCTTTTTTTTGGGCAGAAGGTCGAGAACCAGTGCGCAGCCGAAAATGATGATGCCGGCGCCGAAGAGCTGGGGAAGCGAAAGCGGCTCATCCAGCACCAGCGCGCCGACGAGCACCGCCACCACGGTCACGGCGAATTCGACGCTGATCGTCCTCGTTGCACCGATGACGGAAACGAGGCGGAAATAGGTGATGTAGGTCAGCCCGCTCATCACCACCGCCTGGATCAGAAGATAACCATAATCGATAAGGCGGGGGGTAGCGGGAACGGGCACAACCAGAAGCAGCGGCAACGTCATCAGGCCGCCCGTCAGGAAGGAGCCGATGGTGATTTCCCAGGATCCTACGCCCTTGAGATGGCGGCTGGCATAATTGCTGCCATAGGCGGCGCAGATGCAGGCGGCAACGGCGGCGGCGCAGCCGATGATGAAACCGGTCGTGACGGGAACGGCCGGAAAGCCGACAAGCAGGACGATGCCACCGAAGCCGATGGCGAGGCCGGCAAAGCCCTGTTTCGTAAGGTGTTCAAGCCCCCAGACCTGCGAGATGAGCATGGAAAAAAGCGGGATGGTGGCCACCAGAATGGCGGCCATGGCGGTGCCGATCAGCGGTGTCGCATAGGAAAGGCCGATCAGCTGCCCTGCGACTGTCGTCGCGCCGACGACTGTAAAGGCCTTCCAGCTCGCGGAAAATGCAAGCTTCCGCCGCACTGCCCGCGCGATGAGGAAGAGAGTGACGGCGGTGACGAGCGAGCGAAGCGTGACCGCGCCGATCCAGCCAAAGGCCTCGACGACATGCAAAAGCAGCAGGAAGGACATTCCCCACGCAAGCGCGAGAAAGAGATAAGCGGCAAGATCGCGAGGGGCCATGAAAGCATTTTCCGGAAGACGATCAGGCTCCCTTATTGGAAATTGCCGATATCCGTCAACAGCGATCAAGGGGTGCAAAGAAAATCGCCCGCAACCAAAGGTGCGGGCGATCCATTTTATCTGTCCGGAACGGCTCAGGCCTGTTCGTAGACGCCGTGGCAGTGCTTGTATTTCTTGCCGGAGCCGCATGGGCACATTTCATTGCGGCCGATACGGCCCCAGGTGGCGGGGTCGTTCGGGTCGCGTTCCTCGGCCGGCACGAAAGCGACAGGCGCGGCCTGCATGCCCTGTGCCATCTCGTCCTCACCCGTGTTGGGGTCGAGGTGATGCGCGGTCATTTCCGGCAGTTCCGGCTGCTGCGGTTCCTGCTGCACCAGTTCCACACGCATCAGCTGGGCGGTGACGGCCTCGCGCAGATTGGCGAGCAGCGCCTGGAAGAGTTCGAAGGCTTCGGCCTTGTATTCCTGCAGCGGATCGCGCTGGGCGTAACCGCGGAAACCGACGACGGAACGAAGGTGATCGAGGTTGACGATATGTTCGCGCCACAGATGGTCGATCGTCTGGAGAATGACCGAGCGTTCGACATAGGTCATGATCTCGGGGCCGAAACGTTCCGCGCGTTCGGCGGCATATTTGTCGGCCGCCTCGGTGACGCGCTGAAGAATGTCGTCCTCGGCGATGCCTTCTTCCTTGGCCCATTCCTCCACCGGCAGGTCGAGGTTCAGGAACTGGGCGATGCCGGCCTTCAGGCCCGCAATGTCCCACTGTTCGGCATAGGCATTTTCGGGAATATGCTTGGTGACGAGGGTTTCGATCACTTCGTTGCGCATGTCGGCTGCGGTCTCGCCGATATTGTCGGCTTCCATCAGCTCGAGGCGCTGCTCGAAGATCACCTTGCGCTGGTCGTTCAGCACGTCGTCATATTTCAGAAGGTTCTTGCGGGTCTCGAAGTTGCGGGCTTCGACCTTCTTCTGGGCGCGTTCCAGAGCCTTGTTGATCCACGGATGGACGATGGCTTCGCCTTCCTTCAGGCCGAGCTTCTGCAGCATCGAGTCCATGCGCTCGGAGCCGAAGATGCGCATCAGGTCATCCTGAAGCGAGAGGTAGAATTTCGAACGGCCGGGGTCGCCCTGACGGCCGGAACGGCCGCGCAGCTGGTTGTCGATACGGCGGCTTTCGTGGCGTTCGGTGGCGATGACGTAAAGACCGCCGGCGGCAAGCGCCTTTTCCTTCAGCACCTTGATTTCGGCGCGGATGGCCTGCTCCCTTGCGTCAAGCTCAGGACCCGGCTCCATGCCTTCCAACTCACGCTCCAGACGCATGTCGACGTTGCCGCCGAGCTGGATGTCGGTACCGCGGCCGGCCATGTTGGTGGCGATGGTGACGGCGCCGGGAACGCCGGCCTGCGAAACGATATAGGCTTCCTGCTCGTGGTAACGGGCGTTCAGAACCTGGAAATCGGTGAAGCCGGTCTGGCGCAGCAGATTGGCCAGCAACTCCGATTTTTCGATCGAGGTCGTGCCGACGAGAACCGGCTGGCCGCGCTCATGCGCCGCCTTGATCTCGGTGATGATCGCCTGGAACTTCTCTTCGCCGGTACGATAAACCTCGTCGTCCTCATCGATACGCTGGATCGGCAGGTTGGTCGGCACTTCGATGACGTCGAGGCCGTAGATGTTGCCGAATTCTTCCGCTTCCGTCGCCGCCGTACCGGTCATGCCGGCCAGCTTTTCATACATGCGGAAATAGTTCTGGAAGGTGACGGAGGACAGCGTCTGGTTTTCCGGCTGGATCTGCACCTTTTCCTTGGCTTCGAGAGCCTGGTGCTGGCCTTCCGAATAACGGCGACCCGGCATCATGCGGCCGGTGAACTCGTCGATGATGACGATTTCGTCGTTGCGGACGATGTAGTCCTTGTCGCGGGTGAAGAGCTTGTGAGCCTTCAGCGCGTTGTTGATGTGGTGGACGATGGCGACGTTTTCGACGTCATAAAGCGATTCGCCCTTCAGAAGGCCCGCCTGCCGCAGCAGGTTTTCGAGCTTTTCGGTGCCGTCTTCGGAGAAGTTGGCCGAGCGCTGCTTTTCATCGATTTCGTAATCTTCCGGCGTCAGCAGCGGAATGAAGGCGTCGATGGTGTTGTAAAGGTCGGAACGGTCGTCCAGCGGGCCGGAAATGATGAGCGGCGTGCGCGCCTCATCGACCAGGATCGAGTCGACTTCGTCGACGATCGCGTAGTTATGGCCGCGCTGCACCATCTGGGCGCGGTCGTATTTCATGTTGTCGCGCAGATAATCGAAGCCGAGTTCGTTGTTCGTTGCGTAGGTGATGTCGCAGGCATAGGCCTCGCGGCGCTGGTCGTCGTCGAGACCGTGGACGATAACGCCGGTCGAGAGACCGAGGAAGCCGTAGAGCCTGCTCATCGTCGCGGCGTCGCGCTTGGCGAGATAGTCGTTGACGGTGACGACATGCACGCCCTTGCCGGCGAGCGCATTGAGGTAGACCGCAAGGGTCGCCACCAGCGTCTTGCCTTCACCGGTCTTCATTTCGGCGATGGCGCCGCCATGCAGAATCATCGCGCCGGTCAGCTGTACGTCGAAGGGGCGCATGTGCAGCACGCGGCGCGAGGCTTCGCGGGCGACGGCGAAAGCCGGGATCAGAATGTCGTCCAGCGACTTGCCGTCTGCCAGCTGCTGGCGGAACTCGGCGGTCTTGGCCGCCAGCGCCTCGTCGGAGAGCGCCTTGGTGGCCTCTTCCAGCGCATTGATGGCTGCGATCTTGCTTTTATAGGAGCGGACGCGGCGATCATTTGCCGAACCGAACAACTTGCGGGCTATTCCGCCGAGACTGACCATCTTACTGGCCCTTTCTGAAATTCCGTTATGCCGGGCGCTTTTCTCCGTCACGCTGTTTTCAGCACAAATGACGGACTTCGCCCTTCAACGTATCTGGACGCGAGGTTGCGTGACAGATAAGAGGGGGGGCAAATGATGTCAACGGTTCTGCCCGTTACAGAATGGCCACAATCCGGTGTTTGGAAGTTTTTTCAGAGCCGGAAACCATGTCTGGAGCCGGCATTGTCCCCGAAAGGTTCAAAATGTTGCGCTATAATAAAATTGCGGCTGCGGTGATTGTGGCCACGCTCGGCCTCCAGCTTCCGGCTTTCGCGCAGGAAGACAAGGTTGTCGCCAAGGTCGGCGATCTGGAAATCCACCAGTCCGAACTCGACCTCGCCATGAGCAATCTCGACCCGCAGCTCGCGCAGCTTCCCGACGAGCAGAAGAAGGTCGCTGCCCTTTCCGGCGCGATCGACGTCAAGCTTCTGGTGAAGAATGCCGGCGCTGAAGGCCTGGAAAAGACCGAAGATTTCAAGAAGCGCATGGAATTCATCAAGGACCGTGAGCTGCACAACGCCTATTTCCGCAAGCATGTGGTCGATGCCGTCACCGCTGACGAAGTGAAGGCCCGCTACGACAAGGAAGTCGCAGCCCTGCCGCAGGAAGAGGAAATCAAGGCCGCGCATATCCTCGTCGCCAGCGAGGACGAAGCCAAGGACATCATCAAGCAGCTTGATTCGGGCAAGGATTTCGCAGCGCTCGCCAAGGAAAAGTCGACCGATTCCAACAAGGATGACGGCGGCGATCTCGGCTGGTTCGGCAAGGGCCGCATGGTGCCGGAATTCGAAGAAGCCGCTTTCGGCCTCGAAAAGGGCGCCTACACCAAGACCCCGGTGAAGACCCAGTTCGGCTTCCACGTCATCAAGCTGGAAGACAAGCGTATCGCTCCGCCGCCGGCTTTCGAGCAGGTCGAACCGCAGGTTCGTCAGCTTGTCATGCGTGACAAATACGTTGCCCTCATCGAGAAGGCAAAGGCTGACCAGAAGATCGAAATCATGGATGAGACGCTGAAGAAGGGCTACGACGAAGCCACGAAGGAACAGCAGGCTCAGCCGCAGCAGTAAAAATTCAGGTTACGGGGCGGCTATGGGCCGCCCCGTTTCATCTCAGGCATTCCCAGACCCTCCCTTTCCAGAATTTCAGGCGCTTCCCATGTCCGTTGCCGTTTCCCCGCTCGCTCCGAAATCCTATCCCGACATGCCCGCGCTGCGCGGTGTGCGCATGGCGACGGCCGCCGCCGGCATCAAGTACAAGAACCGCACGGATGTTCTCCTGATGGTGTTCGACAAGCCGGCGAGTGTCGCTGGCGTCTTCACCAAGTCGAAATGCCCGTCTGCCCCGGTCGATTTCTGCCGCGCCAATCTCGGCGGCGGCGCGGCGCGTGCGGTGGTGGTCAATTCCGGCAACGCGAACGCCTTTACCGGCCTCAAGGGCAAGGCCGCGACCGAGCTGACGGCGAAATCCGCCGCCGTTGCTGTCGGCTGCTTCGAAGGCGAGGTCTTCCTGGCATCGACCGGCGTGATCGGTGAGCCGCTGGATGCCAGCAAGTTTGCCGGTGTTCTCGGCGATATGAACGTTCGGGCGGAAGCCGATTTCTGGCAGGAAGCCGCCAAGGCGATCATGACGACCGACACCTATCCGAAGGTCGCGACCCGCACCGCCGAGATCGGCGGCGTGGTCGTCACGATCAACGGTATTTCCAAGGGTGCGGGCATGATCGCGCCCGACATGGCGACGATGCTCTCCTTCGTGGTGACGGACGCCGATATTGCGCCTGCCGCCCTGCAGTCCCTGCTTTCGGCCGGTGTCGGCCCGACCTTCAATTCCGTGACGGTCGATAGTGACACTTCCACGTCCGATACACTGATGCTGTTTGCGACCGGTGCTGCCGCTGAAGACGGCCAGGTGAAGGTGACGAGCGCCGACGACGAGCGCCTTTCCTCCTTCCGCGCTGCGCTGAACGATCTTTTGAAAGACCTTGCCTTGCAGGTGGTCCGTGACGGCGAAGGCGCGCGCAAGATGGTGGAAGTCACCGTCACCGGTGCGGAAAATGATACCGCCGCCAAGAAGATCGCCCTTTCCATCGCCAATTCGCCGCTGGTGAAGACTGCCGTTGCCGGCGAAGACGCCAATTGGGGTCGCGTCGTCATGGCCGTCGGCAAATCCGGTGAAATGGCCGACCGCGACCGTCTCGCCATCTGGTTCGGCGGCGTGCGCGTGGCCGTGAATGGTGAGCGCGACCCGGACTATTCCGAAGCGGAGACCAGCGCGGTGATGCGTCTGGAAGACATTCCGGTGAAGGTCGATATTGGTCTCGGCAATGGCACGGCCACGGTCTGGACCTGCGATCTGACC
This sequence comes from Agrobacterium tumefaciens, assembly GCA_017744915.1. GTDB lineage: Bacteria > Pseudomonadota > Alphaproteobacteria > Rhizobiales > Rhizobiaceae > Agrobacterium > Agrobacterium tumefaciens_I. The sequence goes on along the minus strand of JAGIAH010000001.1, from coordinate 401,213 downwards.
AAGGAATATGTTGCGATCAACGGCGACTACCGGAGCTGACCGTTGGAGCCGAGGAGAATGCAGGAAAAAAGTGCCGTCAATCTGCCGCTGGTTCGCCGTCTGGAAGCCGTCAGCTTCCGGGCATGGCCTGCCTCGTCAGTGATCTATGACGGCAGCTGGCAGATCCGCCTCACGGGTTCGCATCCCTCCAAGCGCATCAACTGCGTGGTGCCACTCGATCCCTCCGATTACGGCAACAGCGCGGTGCGGCTGGAAAAGGCGCGTAAGCGTTTCGAGGATTTCGGCCGGCCGTTGGTGGTGCGTGAAACGACGCTGATGCCGCCACAGCTTATGGATTTCCTGGTCGAGGATGGCTGGTCCGTGTTCGAAGAGGTCAAGGTCATGACGGCCGATCTCTCCAACATGGAACTGCCGGAAACGCTGGTCAGCCTGCCAAGCCATGATATCGGTCGTTTTGTCGAAGCGAGCATCAAGGTCAGCGATGGCGATTCGGCACTGCGCCCGGCAATCGCGGAAATCGTCAGTTCCATCAAGCCGACGCTTGGCCTCTTCATCAATGAGGAAGTGGAGGGCAGCCCGCTCGCCACCGTGATCTGCGTGCAGGATAATGATCTTGCCGGCATCATTTCGCTTGATGTCGAAAAGTCGCAGCGCAAGAAGGGTCTTGCTACGCAGATTCTCTCGTCGGCGTTGCGCTGGGCGAGAATAAGCGGCGCAAAAACCGCCTGGTTGCAGGTCGTTTCCACCAATGTGCCGGCGATCGCGCTTTATGAGAAATTCGGTTTCACCGAAGCCTATCGTTACCGCTACTGGCGCAAGGGTGCTGAAAAGTGAGCGAGGCGGGCAAAAAAATTCTGTTGGTCGCCGCCTGCGCGCTTCTCGATCAGGATGGCCGTATTCTTCTGGCGCAGCGGCCGGAAGGCAAGTCGCTTGCGGGGCTGTGGGAGTTTCCCGGCGGCAAGGTGGAGCATGGCGAGACGCCTGAGGAAACCCTTGTCCGTGAACTGGACGAGGAACTGGGCGTCAAAACCAAGGTCGCCTGCCTCGCGCCGCTGACATTTGCCAGCCACACCTATGAGACCTTCCATCTCCTGATGCCGCTTTATGTGTGCCGCCGTTATGAGGGCATCGCCCATGGCCGGGAAGGGCAGGCGCTGAAATGGGTCAAACCCCAGGCGCTGCGCGATTATCCCATGCCGCCGGCCGATGAGCCGCTCATCCCCTTCCTTCAGGATTTGCTGTAAAATCGGGAGGGCCCTTCGGGCCATCCCGCCTGTCCCCGTCACAGCTTCGTGAAAACGCCCTTCTTCCACTGCTTTGCCGTGCCAAAACGGGGCTTCGTTAAGAGATCGTTCAGCACCCTCTGGCAGATTGTTAAGCTAAAGAAGCGGTAAACTGCGCGATACGAGGTTGGTCATGAACGAGGATTTCTGGAAGACGGTGGAAGGTCGTCATTTGTATTCCAACAAATCCCGTCGCACCGGCGCGCTCAATGTGGCGCTGCTGTTCGGCACGGCGGTCATCGCGCTCTCCCTGATCATCACCCCCATGCTTGCTGGGAAATCCTCCACACGCGTGGCGCAGTTTCCAGACAATTACGACATGATCAGCACCGGCTCCATCAAGAAGACCGATGTCGGCAAGACCTATTCCATCCGCCGCAGCATCACCCAGCCGATGCCGGAGATGCCCTGCGTGGTCACGGGTTACAGCAACGAGAGCGGTTGCTGATCGTTTACCATCGCGGGTAACGGATTTCTCACATTGGCCACTTAGGATGGAACCGGTTTTAACAAGACGATGCCGGCTGCCGGAACGCAACGGATGGCGGATTGGACATATTATCGTGCTGCATTCCTTTATCAGATTTTGCAACAATGAAGACGGTGCGACCGCTATTGAATATGGCCTGATCATCGGCCTGATTTCCGCCGCCATTATCGGCGGCGCAAGCGCGATCAGCGGCAATATCAACACCGCCTTTCAGTTCATCGCCGATACTCTCGCCGACTTCTGAAGCCACGGGCTCTGAAGATCAGGACAGTTTCACCTCGGTGGTCTTCAAGGCGTCGGCAAGGCGCACCTTGGCCGAGCCGGGCTTCAGCGGTTTCTGCTGGCTCTCATGCGGCGCCCAGCCCGACACATAAATGATGGAAAATGTCGCCCTTATCCGCCCGTCCGGATCGGAATAACGCTCGGCGTAAAGCTCCGCCGCCCGCAGGAAAAAGGCGCGGTTGAGCGGTTTGCGGCTGCGGCTTGCCAGCGGATTGGCCATGCCCATGGCGCGCAGGTCGCGCATCAGCGGAAAAATCGAGTCGTAACGCACCGTGTAGGTTTCCGCATCGGTAACGGGAAGTGCAAAACCGGCACGCTGCAAAAGCGCGCCGACCTCGCGCACATCGGCAAAGGGAATGACGCGCGGGCTTGCGCCGCCGGTCAACTCCGCCTCTGCGGTCAGCAGCACGTCGCGCAGTTCCTGCAGGGTGCCACTACCGGGAATGGCGCCGAGAAACAGGCCATCCGGCTTCAATGCCCGCCGTATCTGGATCAGCGCACCGGGCGTGTCATTGGTCAGGTGCAGGGCAAGCGGTGAAACGATGAGATTGGCGGAGGCTTCCTCAAGCGGCAGATGCTCCATGGAGGCCGCTTCGGGAATGTTCTCATCCGTTGCAAAACCGCGGTCGGTTTCGATACGGTGGATGGCATCCACCTTGCCGGTCTCCGCCAGCCGCCGGGCGGTTACGCCCGTTCCGCCGTGCAGTTCGATGGCCGTCTCGAATTTGCGCTCGACGATGGCGAGCCGGTCGGCCAGTTCTTCGGCTGCCATGTCGAGAAGAAACAGGGCCTTGTCATCGCGCCGGTTCCATGCCCGGCGCCGGTTTTGTTCGATCAGGGCCTCGTCAAAGAGAATATCCATCGTCTTGCCTGCTCGGCCTCTGTGCCTTCGGAATGGGCGGGCCGCGTCGTTGCTATCATGCCGCTTCGGGCATTGTTTTTCCGGCATCGGGCCGGAAGGTATCGCCCTCGCAAAGGCACCCGTTCGGCGCTAAAGTCAACCTCATGGGTGCTGGTGACGATCTGTTTTCGGGGTTGCTGTCGAAGTCTGCCGTCGTACCGGCGGCGGCGCGCGACATGCTGCGCCCGATCTTCCGGCTGGTTTACCCGCCGACCTGCGCGGGCTGCAATCGCCTGACCGGCGGCGAGGGGGCTTTGTGTCCCGATTGCTGGCGGGATGTGGCCTTTATCGATCGCCCTTTTTGCGAGGTTCTGGGCATTCCCTTCGCACGGGATCACGGGGAAGGTGTCGTGAGCGCGCAGGCCATTGCCGAACCACCGCCGTTTGACCGCCTGCGCGCCGTCGCCAGCCACGAGGGCACCGCCCGCAAGCTGGTGCACCGGCTGAAATATCAGGACCGGACCGATCTTGCCCGGCTGATGGCGCTGTGGATGCTGCGGGCAAGTGACGGAACGGTTGCGGCATGCGATTGCATCGTGCCGGTTCCCCTGCATCGCAACCGTTTCCTGCGCCGCCGCTTCAACCAGTCCGCCGAGCTGGCGCGGCATCTTTCCAGGGCCGCCGGCAAGCCGCTGCTCGCCGGCACGCTGCTGCGCGTGAAGCCGACCGAACGGCAGGTGGGGCTTTCGGCGCTCGCCCGGCGGGACAATGTGCGGGGCGCGTTCTCCCTGGCTCCCGGCCGCGAGGCCGATGTTTACGGCAAGCGCGTGGTGCTGGTGGATGATGTCTATACCACCGGTGCAACGGTCGGTGCGGCAAGCCGCGCCCTGCGCAAGGCAGGTGCCGTGGATGTGACAGTTTTGACCTTTGCAATGGCCATTTCCGGCCCTATATGAAACCAGAATGACATGACTTTATCGTGCGTTTTACCGCACGTTTGCGAGGTTTTGAAAACATGGCACCGGTGACGATCTATACGCGTGATTTTTGTGGTTATTGCGCACGCGCCAAGGCGCTGCTGGACAGCAAGGGCGTGGATTATGCCGAATATAACGCCACCACCACGCCGGAATACCGGCAGGAAATGATGGAAAAATCCGGCGGGACGACCTTCCCGCAGATATTCATCAACGGCCAGCATGTGGGCGGTTGTGATGATCTGCACGCGCTTGAGCGTGCCGGCAAACTGGATGCGATGCTGGCTGCCTGATCGGCCCGATTTATGGAGGACGTGATGAGTTTCAAGGCTGCGGCCATTCAGATGCGCTCCGGTGTCGATCCGGCGAAGAACGCCGCCGATATGGAACGGCTGGTGCGTGCCGCCGCGGCCAAAGGGGCTGTCTACGTTCAGACCCCGGAAATGACAGGTGCGATCCAGAAGGACAGGCAGGCGCTTCGTGCCCAGTTGCGTGACGATGATGGCGATATCATCGTTGCGACCGCCGCGCGGCTGGCGCGCGAACTCGGCATTCATGTGCATGTGGGCTCGACTGCAATTGCCCGGCCGGATGGCAAGATCGCCAATCGCGGATTTTTCTTCGCGCCGGACGGTTCGCGCATCTGCAGCTATGACAAGATTCACATGTTCGACGTCGATCTCGACAATGGCGAGAGCTGGCGTGAAAGCGCCGCTTATGAACCGGGTGCCGCGGCCCGCGTTGCGGAAATTCCGCTGGCGAAGTTCGGCTTCGCGATTTGTTACGATGTGCGTTTCCCGCAGCTTTTCCGGGCGGAAGCACTCGCCGGTGCCGAAATCCTGACGGTTCCCGCCGCCTTCACCCGCCAGACCGGGGAAGCCCATTGGGAAATTCTGCTGCGCGCCCGCGCCATTGAAAACGGTGCTTTCGTCATCGCCGCCGCTCAGGCCGGCGTGCATGAGGACGGGCGCGAGACCTACGGCCATTCCATCATCATCGACCCATGGGGCAGGGTTCTGGCGATCGCCGGCGGTGCCGGGGAAGAGATCATCTTCGCCGACATCGATACCGCACTGGTGGCGACTGCGCGCGGCAAAATCCCCAATCTCCGCAATGCCCGCGAGTTTGGGCTGGACACCGTTATTCCCCTGAAACCTGCCGGAGGTGAGGCGGCGTGATCCGTTATGCGCTGGCCTGTGAAAAGGGCCATGAGTTTGAAGGCTGGTTTTCCGGGAGCGACGATTTCGACAATCAGTTGCAGCGCGGTTTCCTGTCCTGCCCGGTCTGCAATTCCCTGCAGGTCTCCAAGCTCCTGATGGCGCCTTCGGTCTCCACCGCCCGCAAGAAAGACGAACGCCAGACGCTGGCCATGGATGCTGCCAGAAAAGAAGCGCTTGCGAAAATCCGCGACGCCGTCGCCAATATTCGCGCCAACGCGGAAGATGTCGGCGACAAGTTTCCCGAGGAAGCCCGCAAGATCCATTATGGCGAGGCGGATGAACGCGGCATCATCGGCAATGCCTCGGCGCAGGAAGCCAAGGCCTTGCTGGACGAGGGTATCGAGATCGCGCCGCTGCCGACGCTGCCTGATGACGTCAATTGAGTTTTAGAATCTCGTTGGTTGTGGATGATCACGGTAGATCATGCTGACGAGGATGGCACATAGTGAGAATTCGACAAGACTGAACGGTGCGCTGAACAGGACAAGGGAGATTGGAAACAATCCCAGCAACGCATAGCCTGCCATCGGTGCGAGATAACCGATCATCCACAATGCCACGCCGATGCGAAGGGCGGTTGGCAGGCCCTCTCCAAAGCGCGGCACTGCCGCGGCGTAAAGCCATGCTGCAAAAAAACCGTAGACGGTACTGATCGCCAGAAACAGGATGAGCGAAACAGGGTTTTGCATCTGGCTTGGTAGATCAATTCCCAGATGTTCCAATGCAGCAGCCCAACGGTTACCAAAAGCTGGAACGATCGCATTTTTGAGCATGTTCATGCCATTCAGCGCCAATCCGGCGACGGAACCTGCCATCAAAAATCGGTTACGGTTTATCGCCAAAGTCATGAAATCCCTCTGCCGCTCAATCCGTTGTTGTTTGACTGCAGGTCAGTCCGGCCAGGACTGCGCCGGTTAACGCTTCCAGCGCCGCGTTTTTGTCGTTGTCTGGAATATATCCATTAAAGGCGAGCTGCAGGGCACCCGCAAGCGTGGCCTGTGCTGGAAAAAGCAATAGCGGCAGGGGTTTATCAAGGAACATACCGGCCTCGACGCCCTCGGCCGCAATAGCGGCAATGGTCTGGTTTACGACATGGTCCGTCTCCTGCAGCAAAGCGCGGGTCTCGGGACGGAGGCGTTCCAGAAAGTCCTTGCGCCAGACATATTGGACGAGACGCTGCATTTGCGGCGGCGCGTCGACACGTTCCCAAAATATCCGGAGGATGTCCTTCACTTGAGCAACGGGGTCCGCGTTTCGGTGACGCAAATGTTGCAGCTTGGCGTTTTCCATCTGGAAAAAAGTGAGCGCCAGACGGGCATATATCTCGTCTTTACTGTCGAAGTGGTTGTAGATCGTGCCCTTTGCGATGCCCAAGGTGCTCGCGATCGTTTCAATGCTGACCGCCTGCCAATTCTCCTGATCAAACAATCGCAGCGCAGTGTCGAGAATATCCTGTTCTCGCCTGGCGAATTCGCGCTGTTTTCTCGAAATGCCGCTCATTTTGCCGACCCGTATGGTGGAATTGACCTATAGTCAATTTTTGACTTACGGTCAATAATTGCTTGACAAGGATCATCCGCAAGAACAGGTCAGAGGAATATACGAGGATTGTTACGGCGCGCGTTTCGCCAGCATCATGTAATTGACATCCATGTCCGGCGAGAGATTCCAGCGATCCTGCAGCACGTTGTAGAAGACGCCGGTGCGGTGGATGATATCCATGCCGCTGGCCACCAGCGGCCGCTCGAGCTCTTCCGGGCGGACCAGCTTTTCATATTGATGGGTGCCGCGCGGCAGCCAACGCAGCACGTTTTCGGCGGCGAAGATTGCCAGTGCCCGTGCCTTCAGGGTGCGGTTGATGGTGGCGGCGAACATCAGCCCGCCGGGGCGCACCATTTTCGCGCAGGTGGTGACGAAGAAATCGACGTTGGCCACATGCTCCACCACCTCCATGTTGAGGATGACGTCGAAGGTCTCGCCGGCTTCCTGCAACTGTTCGGCGGTCACGGCGCGGTAGTCGACGCTGACCCCGCTTTCCCGCGCATGGGTGGAAGCGATGCCGATGTTCTTCTCCGAGGGATCGGCGCCCACCACGGTGGCGCCCATCCGGGCGACGGGTTCGGACAGAAGGCCGCCGCCGCAGCCGATATCCAGCACGCGCAATCCCTCCAGCGGGCGGTGTGCTTTCGGGTCACGTCCGAAATTCTCGCAGATGCGGTTGCGGATATATTCAAGGCGCACCGGGTTGAACTTGTGCAGCGGGCGGAACTTGCCGGTCGGGCTCCACCATTCCGCAGCCATCGCGGAGAAGCGATCCACCTCGCTCTGGTCGACGGTCGTCTGTGCGGTTTCGCTCATGGTTCTGCTCCATATTGCTGTTGCATTGAAGTCGGATGATTGCCCCCCGAAGTCAAGACCGGCGGTCCATTCCGGCGGCAAATTGTCGGGGGCTCATTGCCGCAGGTGGAACTGATGTGGATGCCGGTTTGTTTCATGCTGTGTTCATCGAGGAACGCGTATTTTCCGCTCGTGGCAGTATGCGGAAGCATGCTCGTTCGTCGAAAGTGATGAATGCCGACAAGGGCAAAGCGGGCCTTTGCTTGAGGAGAAAGAAGTGAAGAGAAGACTGTTTGGCGCAATTGCGCTGGTGGCCATGCTCGCCGCACCGGCGCTTGCCGAAGCTGCGGCACGCGGCTTCGCCACCGCGAATGTGAATATGCGCTCCGGCCCGAGCACGGCCTATCCGGCTGTCGTGGTAATTCCCAATGGCGCGCCGCTCACCGTCCATGGCTGCCTGTCAGATACGCCGTGGTGCGATGTTTCATTCGTCGGCGGTCGCGGCTGGGTCGCCGGGCGTTACATCGCCACGACCTACCGGCAGAACCGGGTCTATGTCGAGCCGCGTTATTACCGCGATCTGGGCGTGCCGGTGATCACCTTCGAAGTCGGCCGCTATTGGGACCGCTATTACCGCGACCGCGATTTCTATCGTGAGCGTGACCGTTGGCGTCGTCCGCCGCCGTCCGGCGGTTACTGGAACGCACCACCTCCGAGTGCCGGCTGGGATCGCCCGCGTCCGCGCGACGAATGGCGTGATGGCCGCCGGGACGACTGGCGTGACGGACGCCGCGACGAGTTGCGCGATCCCCGCCAGGGCGGTCCAAATGACGGTCGCTGGGAGCGTCGTTATGGCGACTGGAACCAGGGTGACCGAAATCAGGACAGGCCGCGTCGCGATGACGACCGCCGCCGCTGGGAAGACGAAAACCGCGATCGCCAGCAAAATCAGGATGAAGGCCAGCGCCGTCCCGATCGTCGTCAGTGGGACGATCCGCGCCGCGCACCGGCCCCGGAAAACTTTCAGGACGGCTGCCGGATCGGTGATCCGGGTTGCGACCCCCGCTAAACAGGCAAAGCCCGGCGAGATTTCGTCGGGCTTTTTCATTTGCGGCTTCAGCTCAGGTTTGCGAGCCTTTTACTTCGCGGCGGCCTTGCGGGTGCGGGTCTTGGGTTTCGCCGGGGCTTCCGCGTCGGGTGCGGCGGCGTCAGCATCAGCGGCCTTGGGAGCAGCCTTCTTGCGCGTGGCGGGTTTAGTCGCTTCCGATGTCTTCAGCAGCGAAAATTCATGCCTGGCCTGTTCCCAATGTTGCGCGTCGCGCCCATGGGGATGGCCTTCCTTTTCCCAGAGTGTATATGCCCGTTTGCTGATCCATTCGTGTTCCGAAACCTGCATACTCGTCTCCCGTTGCTGTTTACAGCGCCTTTGAGAAGGCGACATTCCGCTTGGTCCGGCACACGCTCGACAGGAATCAATGCCGGCATTTCCAGAGCCCATTACATGCCATGATCTTCCGGGCGTCAAGCAAACATGCTGCATTGCGAAAGAGGATTTTCGGCATTTTCTCCCCTTCAAAGCCGTTTCAGCGAAAGACGTTCCCGCAACACAAGATCAACGTTGCGTGATTGCACCAAGGCCGCCAAGATGGGCGGATGCATGGCAGCGGAGGAGGCGGTCTTGGAACTGGCAAGGGAAGTGGAAACTGAGGTCATCGTCGAGACAGGAGGAGCGGCCGGCATCATCAGCCTCAACCGCCCGAAGGCCATCAACAGCCTCACGCTGCCGATGGTACGCGCCCTGTTTCAGGCACTTCAGCGTTTCGAGGACGATCCGGCCATTTCCTGCGTGGTGTTGAGGGGAGAAGGCGAAAGAGGGCTTTGTGCCGGCGGCGATGTCCGTATCATCCATGATCTCGGCAAGGCCGGTGACCCGCAGGTGCTGGATTTCTGGCGGGAGGAATTTCCGCTCAACTATCGCATCGCCCGTTTCGGCAAGCCCTATGTGGCCTTGATGGACGGCATCGTCATGGGCGGCGGTGTTGGCATTTCCGCCCATGGCAGCCACCGCATCGTTACCGAGCGGACAAGGCTCGCCATGCCGGAAACGGGTATCGGTTATTTTCCCGATGTCGGCGGTTCATGGCTTCTGCCGAGAGCGCCCGGCGAATGCGGCACCTGGCTGGGGCTGACCGGCAACACGGTCACCGCCGCCGATGCCGTCTATGCCGGCTTTGCCGATTATTGCATACCCTCCGAACGTCTCGATGCGCTGGTGCGGGCTCTGTCGCAGGCTGCTGATATCGAAGGTGTCGAGGCGGCGATAACCTCCTCTGCCATTGATGCGGGCGAAGGTGTGTTGGCCGCAAACCGGGATGTCATTGATGCGACATTCCGCTTCGACACGGTCGAGGAAATCTTCGCCGCCCTTTCGGCGCGTGATGATGCTTTTTCACGCGAGACCCTCGAAGTCCTGCGCAAACGCTCTCCCACCAGTCTGAAACTGACCCTGAAGTTGCTGCGCCTCGGCCGGGAAAGCGCGAGCCTGATCGAGTGCCTGGAGCGAGAATTCGCCGCCGGCACGGAGATATTGCGGCAGCACGATTTTTACGAAGGCGTGCGTGCGGCTCTGGTCGACAAGGACCGCAATCCCCGCTGGCGACCGGTGCAGCTGGAAGAGGTGCGTGAGGAGGACCTTGCACCTTATCTTGCCGCGCATTCCGGCAATCTGTTTCCCGAGCATCGTCTTTAGCCCGGCGCAAAAGAAATCCGGCTTCCTGCGCCATATGAAATCATCGCCTTTTGAACTCAAATTCTTTGGGCGAAATTTCCAATCCGTGCCTCCGCAAAGCACGGCTGTTTCTCGTCGCTATAGCCGCCGCCCGCTATGTTGAGCACCATTCGAATTGCCGGGGGTATTCATGAAACGTCTTCTCATTATCGGTACTGCCATTGCCGCTCTTTTTGCAGGTGCGGCGCAGGCGCAGTCTCCGACCACCATTCTCAACGCGTCCTATGATGTTGCCCGCGAAGTTTTTGCGGCCGAGAACGAGGCGTTCATCAAGCAGCATCCGGGTGTCACGGTCGATCAGTCGCATGCCGGCACTTCCAAGCAGGCGCGCGCCATTGTCGAGGGACTGGAAGCCGATGTGGTCACCTTCAATCAGGTCACCGACGTCGATTTTCTGGTGAAGCAGGGTTTCGTTTCCGCCGACTGGAAGAAGGATTTCCCGAACGACGCTTCGCCGTTCTATTCCTTCCCGTCCTTCCTGGTGCGCGCTGGCAACCCCAAGGGTATCAAGGACTGGGATGATCTTGCCCGCGATGACGTGAAGGTGGTTTTCCCCAATCCGAAGACCTCGGGTAACGCCCGTTACACCTATCTCGCCGCCACCGCTTACGCCAAGGAGAAGTTCAACGGTGACGAGAAGAAGGTTCAGGAATTCGTCAAGAAAATCTTCGACAACACACCGGTCTTCGACACCGGAGGCCGCGCCGCCACCACCACCTTCGTTGAGCGCGAAATCGGCGACGTGCTGATTACCTTCGAAGCCGAGACCCGCGGCATTGCCAAGCAATATGGCGCCGAAAAGGTGGAAGGCGTAGTGCCCTCCGTCAGCCTGCTGGCCGAATTCCCGGTGGCCGTGGTGGACAAGGTGGTCGACAAGCGCGGTTCGCGCGATCTGGCGAAGAGCTATCTCGATTTCCTCTATACCGAAGAAGGCCAGCGCATCGCCGCCGAATTCGGTCACCGCGTTCATGATGAAAAGGTCGTCGGCGAGTTCAAGGACAAGTTCCCGGCCATTCGTCTCGTCAACGTCGATGATGTTTTCGGCGGCTGGGACAAAATCCAGAAAGAGCATTTTGCATCCGGCGCGACGCTTGATACGCTTTACGGCAGCCGTTAATCACGACGATATACGACAGGTAAAAGGCCCGGCGGGAAACTGCCGGGTCGCTTTTTGATGAAATGGGGGCGGGGTTTGAAGCGGAATGTTCTGCCGGGGCTGAAATTGTCCCTTGGCGTTACCCTCACTTACGTCGCCATCATCGTGCTGCTGCCGCTTTCGGCCCTGGTGTTCAAGGCGGCGAGCCTTGGTCCTTCCGAATATTGGTCGATCATCTCTTCGCCGCGCGCGGTTGCCAGCTACCGCGTCACCGTGCTTTGCGCGCTGGCTGCCACGCTGTTCAACGTGATTTTCGGGCTGGCGCTTGCCTGGGTTCTGACGCGTTACCGCTTTCCCGGTTGGCGTATCGTTGATGCCATTGTCGATCTGCCTTTTGCACTGCCCACTGCCGTTGCCGGCATTGCGCTGACGACGCTGTTTGCGGGCAATGGCTGGTTCGGCTCGGTGCTTTCGCAATTCGGCATCAAGGTGGCCTATACGCCGCTCGGCATCATGGTGGCGATGGCCTTTACCAGCCTGCCCTTCATCGTGCGCACCGTGCAGCCGGTTCTGGAAGATCTCGATCCGGCGCTGGAGGAAGCGGCGCAGTCGCTCGGCGGCTCCGATCTCAAAATTTTCCGCAAGGTCATCCTGCCGCTGTTGACACCGGCGCTTTTGGCCGGTCTTTCTCTTTCCTTCGCCCGCAGCCTTGGCGAATTCGGGGCAATCATCTTCATTGCCGGCAACCAGCCGTTCTCGACGGAAATCACCGCCCTGCTGATCTTCATTCGGCTGGAGGAATATGATTATCAGGCGGCCGCCGCCATCGCCTCCGTGCTGCTGATCACCGCCTTCGTGATGCTGGCGGTCACCAATTATCTTCAGGCGCGGGTGTTGCGTTATACGGTGAGGAGCTGAGGCATGAGCACCGTTTCCCGACACCGCAAGCCGCCGCGCGTCGGCGACGCGCCTCTCGTTCGCCGCAGCCTGATCGCCTTCGTGCTCATCATCGGCGCGCTGCTGGTCGTGGCGCCGCTCATCATCATCGGTGTCGAAGCCTTTTCGCAGGGCCGGAAGGCCTACTCGGCCACCATTATCCATCCCGACACCCGCCACGCCATCATGCTGACGGTGCTGACGGCGCTGATCGCCGTGCCGGTCAATACGGCCTTCGGGGTTGCGGCGGCCTGGGCCATCACCAAGTTCGATTTTCCCGGCCGGCGTTTCCTGCTGGTGCTGATCGAGATACCCTTCTCGATTTCGCCGATCGTCGCCGGTGTCGCCTATCTCTTCGTGTATGGTCTGCAGGGGTTGTTCGGGCCGTTCCTCGATGCGCATGACATCAAGATTCTTTTTGCTCTGCCCGGCATCGTCATCGCCTCGATGTTCGTGACCGCACCTTTCGTGGCGCGTGAACTCATCCCGCTCATGCAGGCGCAGGGCCGCGATCTCGAGGAGGCCGCGACTTCGCTTGGCGCATCCGGTTGGCGCACCTTCTTTTCGGTGACGCTGCCGAATATCAAATGGGCGCTGCTTTACGGTGTCGTGCTGTGCAATGCCCGCGTGATGGGCGAATTCGGCGCGGTATCGGTCGTATCGGGCAATATTCGTGGCCAGACCAATACGCTGCCGCTGCATATCGAGCTGCTTTATCATGACTACCAGACGGCAGGCGCCTTTGCGTCGGCCTCCATCCTCGCTTTGCTTGCCGTGGTCACCATCATCGCCAAGGTGGCGCTGGAACGGCGCGGCGCCGGGCGCGGTGCCAAAAAGACCAACGGCGATGCCGCCATCGCCACGGAGACCTGATCCCCATGAAAATCCGCCTCGAAAATGTGGTGAAGACCTTCGATACCTTCCGCGCCGTGCGCGATGTTTCGCTGGATATCGAAAGCGGTGAGCTTCTGGCGCTGCTCGGCCCTTCCGGCTCCGGCAAGACGACGATTCTGCGCATGGTCGCCGGTCTCGAATATAGCGATGGCGGCCGCATCTTTTTCGGGGAAGAGGACGCCACCAATATTCCGGTGCGAGACCGCGGCGTCGGTTTCGTGTTCCAGCATTATGCGCTGTTCCCGCATATGACGCTGCATGAAAACATCGCCTTCGGCATGAAGGTGTCCAGGGTGAAGCGCGACAGGGCGGCGATTGACGCCCGCGTGGAGGAACTGCTGCGGCTGGTGAAGCTCGATGGCCTCGGCGACCGTTTTCCGGCGCAGATTTCCGGTGGGCAGCGGCAGCGCGTGGCGCTGGCGCGTGCGCTTTCGGTCGACCCCAAGGTGCTGCTGCTCGATGAGCCTTTCGGGGCGCTGGACGCCAATGTGCGTCGCGACCTGCGCCGCTGGCTGCGGGAAATTCACGATTCGCTTGGCATCACCACGATTTTCGTGACCCATGACCAGGAAGAAGCGCTTGATCTGGCCGACCGCGTGGTCATTCTCAATCAGGGCGAAATCGTGCAGCAGGGCACGCCGAAAGAGGTGTGCCGACAGCCCAACAGTTCTTTCGTCATGCGTTTTCTCGGCGATGCCAATCGGGTGTCCGGCGTGGCGCGCGGCGGCAAGGTCTATGTCGGCGATAATGAGCTGCCCTTCTCCTATGCCCAGGGCGATGGCGCCGTCGATATCTATGCCCGCCCAGGCGATCTCGAATGGGAGGATCTGCATGAGGGCATTCCGGCCTCGGTGGAGCGTGTTCTCGACCGCGCCGGCGAGCGCCGGGTGATCGCCAGCACCGATGGCGGCGACCGCCTGGAATTCGACGTGCCGCCGGAAAACGACGTAGCCGCCGGAGATCGCGGTTCGGTCATCATCCGCCGGGCGAAGATTTTTCCGACGGCGTGAGATAGGGCGGGACGCTGACCGGCTTCAGATCAGAAGCTCGAAGGCGCTTTCCGCCACCAGCCTGCCGTTGATCATCAGGTCGACCCTGTGAATACCGGCATAGTGCTTGCGGGTGGTGAAATCGCGCATGGCGCGGCTGATCGACAGCGCGCAGGTTTCGCCGGGCTGAAGCTCGACTTCTTTCCATTTGAAGACCTTGGCGGAGGCATCGCCGCTCTTCTTCACGTAATGCACGGCGTAGTCGATCACCAGCTTCTGCGGGCTCTTCGCCGTTGAGGTGAAAGAGGCGGAAATCCGCACCGGATTACCGAGAGCGACCGTCTCGGGCGATACCTGAAACGCCGCAAGTGCAATCTGCGCTTCCTCATGGGCGCCGAGATGGGCAAGCGCTGCGGCATCACCCTTCTTGATGAGGGTGCGCAAGGCCTGCCGTGTGATCCAGCGCGTATGCGGGTTGTCCTTCGGCCATGTCTCTATCAGCGCCAGCACAAAGGCGGGATTGTCCTTGGTGATGTCGTTCAGGTGATTGGCGACGGATTTGCGCACATAAAGTGCATCATCGGCTTTCATGGTGTCGAGGATCGCGGTGACCGGCGAGGGATCGTCAATCAGCGGTTTCAGCTGGAACGACCAGGGCAGGCGGGGCCGGCAGCCTTCGCTCGCCAGTCGCCGCACATGCTCGTTTTCATGCCGTGACCATGTCTCCATCACGGCGAGTGTGGCGCTCAAGTCCTTTTGCAGGAAATGGCGAATGGCGAATTCCGAGGAACCGAAACGGGTGAAATAGGACAAGGCCTGCATGGAAAGATCGAAATCATCGAGACCGTAAAGGGCCACATATTCCGGCAGTGAAATTGAGGCAAAACCGTTGCCGATGCCGGGCGCTGCGGCGGTCAGGATTTCGATGTTGCGGGCATAGTCGCCGGGCAGCGTGGCATGCAAGCTCGTCGCCACCTGCCGCATGCGTTGCATGATGCCAAGCGCCTCGAGATTTGTCGTGGCGTGCGCCATGAAGGCGGAAACGTCAAAGGGCGGATGAACGGCCTTGGTCTGGTCGGCGATATGCTGCAGTTTTTCGCGGTTGAAGATTTCCTTCAGTGCCGGTGCCGCCGTGTCGCTCA
Organism: Agrobacterium tumefaciens; assembly: GCA_017744915.1. Taxonomy (GTDB): domain Bacteria; phylum Pseudomonadota; class Alphaproteobacteria; order Rhizobiales; family Rhizobiaceae; genus Agrobacterium; species Agrobacterium tumefaciens_I. The sequence goes on along the minus strand of JAGIAH010000001.1, from coordinate 385,938 downwards.
TGTAATCCCCCAAGGTTCACTTTTTGTTCTTTTAGGCGATGATGGGGTTGGGGGCAAGATAAGGCTGAGCAATTTTCAGAGGTAAGGATGGATCGAGCGGGTGCGACTTTCATCTTCTCCCCGAGGGGGAGAAGGTCGCGGCAGCGGGATGAGGGGGCGACGGTAGAGATATACGGAGAGCTTGCCCCCTCATCTGCCCTTCGGGCATCTTCTCCCCGGCGGGGAGAAGAAATTTCGATAGCATTCAGCTCATCTGGCTGACGAATTTGGTCTCCAGATAGGCCTGAACCGCTTCCGAACCGCCTTCCGTGCCATAACCGGAGTCCTTGATGCCGCCGAAGGGGACTTCGGGAAGCGCAAGGCCGTTATGGTTGATGGTCAGCATGCCGGCTTCGACCTGCTGGCCGAGCGCATGCGCGGTCTTGACCGAGCCGGTGAAGGCATAGGATGCAAGGCCGAAGGGCAGGCGGTTGGCTTCGGTGATGGCGTCATTGAAGCTCGAGAAGCGGTTGATGATCGCGACCGGACCGAAGGGCTCGTCATTCATGATCTTGGCGGTCACCGGCACATTGGCGAGAACCGTCGGCTCGAAGAAATTGCCCTTGTTGCCGATGCGGCGGCCGCCGGTTTTCAGTTCCGCGCCATGGGAAACCGCGTCGTTGATGAGGCCTTCCAGCGCGGGAATGCGGCGTTCATTGGCAAGCGGGCCCATGATGACGCCCTCTTCGAGACCGTTACCGACCTTGATGGCTTTGGTTGCTTCTACGAAACCTTCGAGGAAGCGATCCGCCACGCCGTCCTGCACGAGGAAGCGGGTGGGGGCGACGCAGACCTGGCCGGCATTGCGGAACTTGGCAAGCGACGTCACCTCGATCGCCTTTTCGATATCGGCATCGTCGAAGATCATCACTGGTGCATGGCCGCCCAGTTCCATCGTGGCGCGCTTCATGTGCTTGCCGGCCAAGGCCGCCAGATGTTTGCCAATGGGCGTGGAGCCGGTGAAGGAAATCTTGCGGATGACCGGATGCGGGATCAGATATTCCGAAATCTCTGACGGAACGCCGTAAACGAGGCCGATGACGCCTGCCGGTACGCCCGCATCCACGAAGGCGCGGATGAGTTCAGCCGGTGACGCCGGGGTTTCCTCAGGTGCCTTGACGATGATGGAGCAGCCGGTGGCAAGCGCTGCGGAAAGCTTGCGGACGATCTGGTTGAGCGGAAAGTTCCAGGGCGTGAACGCCGCAACGGGGCCGACCGGCACCTTGATGGCAAGCTGCGACACGCCGGTCGCACGCGCGGGAATGACCTGGCCATAGGTGCGGCGGGCTTCTTCCGCGAACCAGTCGATGGTATCGGCGGCGCCCATTATTTCGGTGCCGGATTGCACCAGCGGCTTACCCTGCTCGCGGGTCATGATGTAGGCGATCTTGTCCTTGCGCTCGCGCAGGATGTCGGCAGCCTTGCGCATGATCTTCGAACGCTCGAAGGGCGAGGTGTCGCGCCACAGCTTGAAACCACGTTCGGCGGCGGCAAGCGCCAGATCGAGGTCTTCCTTTTCGGCATGGGCGATCGCGCCGATGATCTCGTCGGTTGCCGGATCGGATACGGCGATCGTCTTGCCGGAAACGGCGTCTCGCCATTCGCCATCAATGAGAAGTTTGATGTCGGGATAGGTGTGCATAGGGGCTACCTTCATGATGCGGCCGATACGGCGGGTGCCGTCCGGCCCGGAGACGTGAACAGAATTGTCCTGACCGGACGTATCCGGCGTCGCGGCTTGCGCTGCGCGGAACGGGTGTCTGGATATTTCCGGCATCCGAGATGGCCGGAAACGGAAATGACAGCCTTTATATTAAGTTCCGGGCGGTATGTTTCAACCATGCGCCCCGGCAATCGCCATGATTTTTCTGTGGCGGGGAACCCGTCTTTGTCATTCCGGTTCTGCATCTGAAAAGGTAACGATCGGCCAGCCGCCTTGCGCGCGAATCAGGCAGTTCTGTCCGAGGGCGGAACAGGTCTCGCCACAATTCGGCCTTTGTCGCACCGGACGGATTGTCGACAGAAGTTTTTAGCGCCTGTCGTTTGCCTCATAACAGGGCGCCAAGCCTAAAAAACTACAATGGGACGGAAAAATTATCAAAAGGGTTTACTCAAAACCTAGAGAAAATACGGATAAAATCTCAGTGAGGATATAATATTGGTTCCTGATATATATTGCGAGTGTCGGTTCCCTTGACCTTCAGAGGTTGGCGAAAACCCTCGACCTGAACGTTATCGATGGAGAAAAAGTATGAGTTTCGCCCGGGTACTTCTCAGTGCGTTCCTGTCGCTCGTGTGGCTTTCCTGTGCCGGGGCCGCAGAGATCGCCAAACCGCAAGGCAAGCCGATATTAACCATATCCGGAAACATCACCAACACGAATGCTGAGGGTGCGGCGCAGTTTGACCGCGACATGCTGGAAGCGCTCGGCATGGAGACGGTGGAGACGACGACGCCATGGCACGATGGCCGCGTTCGTTTCGAGGGCGTGTCGCTGGCGAAACTGATGGATGTCGTCGGGGCAAAGGGCACAAGCGTCACGGCCGTCGCCCTCAACGATTATGTCAGCACGATACCGATTGAAGATTTTAAGAAATTTAACGTTATCCTCGCGATCAAGCTGGATGGCAATTACATGACAGTTCGCGAAAAAGGCCCGTTGTTCGTCATCTATCCCTATGACAGCGACCCGGAGCTGCAGAAGCAGACCTATTATTCGCGGTCCGCATGGCAAGTTGCCAAACTGAACGTGGAATAAAGGTGCCGTTTGCGAAAACTTGTGGCGGTGATCATCTGTTGCTTCGTCCTGGCAACGGGCTATATCGCTTTCGTGATTGCCGAGCGGCAGACCGCTCTGCAGAAATTCGCCCGCTACAATGATTCCTGGGCCGTCAGCCAGACGGTGGCGGAATATCTGCGCCTGCAGAACAAGCTGGCCGTCTTCGCGCTCAATCCCGGCAAGATAGACCGGGACGAGTTGCAGCTGCGTCTGGACATCATGCTGAGCCGGCTTGAGCTTCTGAAGCAGGGCAACCTCGGGGCCTTCATCAATGAGAAACAGCAGTGGCGGGATCTTGTAACCCGCCTCGATGCCATTCTGGAGCGGCTGGAGCAGGAGGTGAACACCCTTGATCCCGCCGAAGTTCCGGATCTGCTCTCGGCGATGAGCGCGCTCGATGCGCCGATGACAACGCTTGCCTCTTCCTCCGTCGCTTATGACGTCAATCTGATCGACACGGCCCATGAGGATGTGCGCAAGCTGCATATCGTTTATACCGCGCTGGCCGGCGGCCTGATCCTGTGCGGTATCGCCCTTGTCATATTGCTGCTTCGCCAGAACGATCTCCTGAACCGGGCGCAGAAAAGCATGCGCGGCCTGACGGACGATCTGCGCGCCGCGACGCTCGAATTGCAGGCGAAGAACGTCCGGCTTGAGCATGATGCCTATCACGATGCGCTGACGGGGCTGCCGAACCGTGCGCTGTTCCGGCAGGAATTGATCGAGAGGTTGCGCCGCTCCTTCGGCGGCACCGGAACGACGGCCATCCTCCTGCTTGATCTCGACGGGTTCAAGGACGTGAACGACACGCTCGGCCACGATGCGGGTGATGCGCTGCTTCAGGCCGTGGCGCAGCGCCTTTCGGCCATCGGCGGCGATTATGACATGGTCTGCCGTCTGGGCGGCGACGAATTTGCCGTCGTCTCCGACGATCTGAACGAGGATGCCGCCCGCCGCCTTTCCACCAAGCTCATCGATCAGATCAGCCGCACCTATCAGCTGGGTGAGCAGGAGGTCAAAATCGGCACCTGCATCGGCATCGCCATCTCGCATGGCGCCGTCGATGCCGATGAATTGTTCAAGCGTGCGGATCTGGCTCTTTACGAGGCGAAGGCCATTGGCCCGGGCCGGGCAAGCGTCTTCAAGGTCCGCATGCAGAAGCAGCTGACCGAGAAGAAATCCTTCGAGGCCGATCTGCAGACGGCACTGCAGAATGACGAGATGGAAGTCTATTACCAGCCGCAGGTGGCGACGCAGACCCGCAAACTCTGCGGTTTCGAAGCGCTGCTGCGCTGGAAACATCCGGTCAGGGGCGATGTGCCGCCCAGCGTGTTCATTCCCGTGGCGGAAAGAACGGGCCTCATCCATTCGCTCGGAAAATGGGTGATGGAGACGGCCTGCCGCGAGGCGATGGGCTGGGACGAGGACATGAAGGTGGCGGTCAATCTCTCGCCGGTTCAGTTCCACAGCACCAGTCTCATCCAGAACGTGATGGGCGCGCTTGAGAAAAGCGGGTTGGAGCCGAGCCGGCTCGAGCTTGAAATCACTGAATCGATCCTGCTCAACAAGAGCGACCAGACGATCAACACGCTGTCCCGGCTGAAGGCCGTCGGCATCCAGATCGCCATGGATGATTTCGGCACCGGTTATTCCTCGCTTGCCAATCTGCGCGGCGTGCCTTTCGACAAGATCAAGATCGACCGGTCCTTCCTGCGCGATATCACCAGCGACCGCGATGCGTTGGCCATCGTGGAATTCGTCGTCGGCGTTGGTCGCAGCCTGCGAATGACGACGATTGCGGAAGGTATCGAGACGGAAGAGCAATATGAATGTGTCCGGCGTCTCGGATGCGATCAGGTGCAGGGATATTTGATCAGCAGGCCTTTGCCGGCCAAGGAGCTGGTGGCCTGGAGCTCCGTCTGAAACAGGCCCGTTTTGCGGCATTGGGAGCGTGGCGAATTCTTAACCGATATATCATTGCCTGCTAAAACCGATATCGGTCACGGCGCCGATGTTGTAGAGCATTCCCGGTCGATATGGATCATTCGGACGAAGCGACCGGGTTTTGCGAAAAGGCTTGAGACATGGAAATACTGGACGTGCATGGAGTTGCCCTGCCTCTTTCTTCCGATGAGGTATCGCCCGTCATCTGGCAGGCGCTGACCGACGGCAGCTATGAGGCCAAAGAGGCCCGCAGCGTCCTGAAAGCCATCAAGCCGGGTGACCGTGTTCTGGAGCTGGGCTCCGGCATCGGCATCATCACTTCCATCATCGCCGGCATAGAGGATGTTTCCGTCTGGGCTTTCGAGGCCAACCCTGCGACGGCGGCGCTGGCGGAGCGGGTCATCAAGGCCAATTGCCGCGGCAATGTCGTGTTTTCACAGGGGCTTCTCACCGCCGACCAACCGCGTTCCTATCCTTTCTACGTCCGCAAGGATCTCTGGATGTCGTCCATGGACGAAAATCAGGGCCCCTATGAGCAGCGTATCGAAATCTCCTCCGCCAATATCGATGAATTCGTTGCCAGCAAGGGCATCACGGCGCTCGTGATGGATATTGAAGGCGCCGAGCGCGATCTGCTCGGCAGGGCCGATCTTTCCGGAGTGGAACGTATATTCGTCGAGCTGCACGATCACCTTTATGGCCTTGCAGGCGTTCGCGATATCATGCAGGCGCTGACGGCCAAGGGCTACGCTTATGATCCGCGCGGTTCACGCGGTCCTTGCGTGCTGTTCTCGAAGGATGACAGCCCGAGGGAATACGATCCCGAGGTGGATTGAAAGCTCTGGCCACGCCGCCCCGAGAGACGGTGTTGGAGAGTTTGCTTTAAACTGAGGGCAGGGCGCGGAGCGCTCTGCCTGCAATTTTTTTATGACCCGTTTGCGCCATCTGTCGCAACCTTTGCGGCTTGGTGCCGTTTAGCGCCGATACCGGAATCCGGCAGGCAGCGGGCGGCTCCATCATTATTGCTAAAAACGCAATTCATTCCGAATTATTATTGTAATTGTTGGGGCTGTTTTGCTGCGTCATTATCCCTCCATCAAACCGGCGCACAACAGAGGCTGCGCTGGAAGATGCCACCGCAACCAAAGGAGAAACGATCATGGGCTTTGTTAAGACGACAGACGGAACCGAAATCTTCTACAAGGACTGGGGCCCGAAGGATGCCCAGCCGATCATGTTCCACCATGGCTGGCCGCTCTCCTCCGATGACTGGGATGCGCAGATGCTGTTCTTCGTTTCCAAGGGTTTTCGCGTTGTCGCCCATGACCGCCGTGGTCACGGCCGTTCCGCCCAGGTTGCCGATGGTCACGATATGGACCACTACGCCGCCGATGCCTTCGCCGTTGTCGAGGCGCTCGATCTGAAGAATGCAGTCCATATCGGCCATTCCACCGGCGGTGGCGAAGTCGCCCGTTACGTCGCCAAGCATGGCGAACCCGCTGGCCGCGTTGCCAAGGCCGTTCTCGTTTCCGCCGTGCCGCCGCTGATGCTCAAGACCGAAGCCAATCCGGAAGGCCTGCCGATGGAGGTTTTTGACGGCTTCCGCTCAGCGCTCGCCGCAAACCGCGCGCAGTTCTTCCGCGATGTGCCGGCCGGCCCGTTCTATGGCTTCAACCGCGATGGTGCGACCGTGCATGAAGGCGTTATCCAGAACTGGTGGCGGCAGGGCATGATGGGCGGCGCAAAGGCCCATTACGATGGCATCAAGGCTTTCTCCGAAACCGACCAGACCGAAGACCTGAAGGCCATCAGCGTTCCGACGCTGGTTCTGCACGGTGAAGACGACCAGATCGTTCCAATCGCCGACTCGGCTCATAAGTCGGTCAAGCTGCTGAAAAACGGCACGCTGAAGACCTATCCCGGCTTCTCGCACGGCATGCTCACCGTCAATGCCGATGCGCTGAACGCCGATCTGCTGGCCTTCATCAAGGGCTGAACCTTCTGCAGAGCCGAAATGCGGCCGATTGTTCGGCCGCATTTTTATGCGGATCAGGTCAGATGACCCCGCCAGTTGGTGCGATAGGAAGTCAGCGCCGCCATATCCCCAGCCGTGAAATGACGCTCGCGACCGGCAACCGGCTTGATGCCGGTGAGGAGTGCCGCGCCCGCACTGGTTCCCGTCGAACCTTCCATGGCAATGACGTCGGTTGCGGCGAAAGCGGCGAGTGCCTTCAAATACAGCGTGTTTCCAGCGAAGGGACCCTCGACGACAACCGGCCCTCTCCGCTCAACGAGCGAAAGACAGAATTCCGTCATCAGGGCGAGATAAAGCGAGGCAGCCGCATGTCGCTCCACCCCTGTTGCGTCGTTATCGGCGATCCAGCGCGCCTCGTTTCCCGGAAAGGGGCCTGAGCCGCTGACCACGCTCGGCAGTAGCATCATGCCTTTTTCGATAACCCCGCCGAGCGCGACTTCGATTTCGTCGCTTGTTGCTGGTCCGAATTGCTGCGCCAGCATCTCATATTCCCTGCCGCCCATGAAGCGGGAGGAGGGAACGGGTCGTCCAAGCGCATCGACATTCAAAAGCGTATCGCGGGCGGGATCCAGCGCATCCGCCTTGCCGCCAATGGCGAAATTCACCACCCAGGTGCCGGTGGAGACGACGGAAAAATCTCCATCGCGGCGAAGGAGGTGCGGCAGGAGCGACGCATTGGAATCATGGATGCCGCAATAGACCGGCATATCCGGTGACAGCCCGGTTTCCTGCGCCAGCGATGGGCGGATCGTTCCCAGCACATCGAAAGCGGAACGGACCGGCGCCATCAGACGCTCGATGCCGAGACGCCCGACCAGCGAAGAGAAGCTTTTCCGGCGCGGGTTCCACAGGTCGGTATGACACCCGAGCGAGGTCGTTTCGGTTGCCTGCACCCCGGTCAGCCGTCCCGCCCAATATTGCGGATAGGTGACGATGCTGCGCACCCTGGCGAAATCGTCTGGAAACATGGTTTTCTGAAAGTGGATCTGCGCCCCGAGGTTCAGTCCCGCGGGGAGCTGCGGTGAACCTGTTTCGGCGAAATCGGGCCTGAGGCCGCGATAGGCCTCTTGAACCGGTTCGGGGTAGATATGCTCGTAATCGAGCACCGGCATGGCGAGGTCGCCGTTTGCATCGAGAAGTGCTGCTGAAGCGCCATGAGTGGTGATGGAAATCGCGTCGAAACCCGGCTCGTGACCAAACCGTGCAAGTGCGTCAAGAATGAAGTTCCAGAGCATCTCCACATCGTAATGCGGGTAGGGGCCATCGCGAAGAACGGGGTTCGTCCGCTTCTCGCCGGCGATTTCCTCGCCGTTGCCAGTATCGATGACGACCACCTTGGCATTGGTCTTGCCGATATCGATGACCGCGACGCGGCCCGGTTTGATGCTGTCGCTCATGGCAGATGGAACACCGTCACCAGGTCTTTTGCGACGGGCGAGTTGTCGGGATTGCTCTCCATGATATCAGCCATATGCGCCCACCATTTTTTCATCACGGGATGTTCGGGTAAAGCCGCCATGCCGTGGACTTTTGGCCGGGTCAGCACGCCGAAAAGAATGTTGGTTTCCGGGTCAAGATGGATGGAGTAATCGCTCACACCCGCCTCGTGCAGCAGTGCTATCAGCTCCGGCCATATCTCGTCGTGGCGTTTTTTATATTCGGCCTCTTTGCCGGCGAAGAGCTTCATCTTGAAGGCGTGTTTTTCAAGTTCCGGCATGGCTCAGCCTCTCATGGCACGAAGGCGACGAACGACGATGGGGATGGCAATGGTAATGATCAGCAGCAGGCCGACGAAGATCGACATGACGATGCCGGGCACGTTCAGAAGCCCCAGCCCGAAAGTGACGAGGCCCATGACGAAGGCGGCGATGACGACGCCCGCGATGGTGCCGGAGCCGCCGAGAATGGAGACGCCACCCAGCACCACCATGGTCACCACCTCAAGTTCCCAGCCTTGCGCGATTGACGGGCGCGTGGAGCCCAGCCGCGAGGTGAGGCAGACGGCGGCGATGCCGCTCATCAGGCCGGTGAGCAGGAAGAGGATGAACTTCACGCGCTCGACGGGAATGCCGGAAAAGCGTGCGGCGAAGGGATTGGTGCCGATGACATAGACCTGCCGGCCGAAATTGGTGGCATGCAGCAGAATGGCGAAGAGGACGGCCATGGCGATGAACAGCACGAATTCGAAGGAGATCACCCAGAACACATAGCCTTGACCGAAATAGGCGAAATCCGACGGATATTTTCCATAGGCCTGATCCCCCAGCACCATGTAGGAAATACCGCGAAACAGGCTCATCGTGCCGATGGTGACGACGATGGAGGGCAGTTTCAGCACCGCGACCAGAAAGCCGTTGAAGGCGCCGCAGAAAAGCCCGGTGCCGATGCCGATGGCGACGAGGCCGGGCGTGCCGATCCCCATCTGCGCCGCCGCACCCATGGCGGTGGAGGCCAGTGCAATGATGGCGGCGACCGACAGGTCGATTTCGCCGGCGATGATCAGCAGCGCCATGGCAAAGGCGATGATCGCCTTTTCGGTGAAGTTGAAGGTCGCGTCGGAGAGGTTCCAGGCGTTAAGGAAATAGGGCGAGGCGAGCGAATTGGCGATGAAGATGAGGATCGCGACGCCAAGCAGCAACACTTCCCAGCTGGCCATGATACGGCTGAGCGGTGTGCCGAGTTTGTCGGGAATGATGCGCGATGCCTGTGAGGGTTGGGAATTCGTGCTCATGCAGATGCTTCCTTGCCATGATCTGCCGCGGCGCGGTCACGCAGGATGATGCGGCCTTTTCTGGCCTCGGCGCGGGCGTTGAAGACGACGGCGAGCACGATGACCACGCCGGAAATCGCCATCTGCGCGAAGGGCGAGATGCCGATGACGGGCAGCGCGTTCTTGATGACGCCGAGGAACAGCGCGCCGAGTACCGCACCAGCCACGGAGCCGATGCCGCCGGCAATCGAGATGCCGCCGATCACATTGGCCGCGACGCTGTCCAGCTCGAAACCGGCGGCGATATCCACATAGGCGACGGCGTAACGCGACACCCAGAGATAGCTGGCGAGACCGGCCAAAGCGCCCGACAGCACGAAGGCGAAGAAGCGGGTGCGGCCGACATCGATGCCCGCATAGACGGCAGCACTGGGATTGCCGCCGGAAGCGTAAGCGGAGCGGCCGAAGGAACTGCGGGTAAGCACCAGCCAGGCCCCGGCGATGATGAGAATGGCGACCCAGGACAGAACCGGCATGCCGAGGATCATCGTGCGCGGCACATTAAGGAAGGTCGGCGAAAACTGATGTGCATTCACCCAGCCGCCGCCCGACAGCACGAAAGCCATGCCGCGATAGATGGTGAGCGTGCCGAGCGTCACGACAATGGGCGGAATGCCGAGCCACCAGACCAGCACGCCGTTGAGCGAACCCAGAAACGCACCGATGCCGACCGCCATGACGATGAGCAGCGGCAGGGGCACGCCCGGAAAGGCGGCATTGGTCATCGCCACCGCCATGCCGGTAAAAGCGAGATTGGCGGCGACTGAAAGGTCGATGGATTTGGTGAGAATGACCGCCATCTGGCCAAGCGCCAGAATGATGAGGATGGACGTGTCATTGAAGATATTGACGAGATTGCCGGGCCGGCCGAAGCCGGGCGCGCGCAGCGCAAAGCCGGCGATCATGATGAGGATGATGCCCGCCAGCAGCCATTCGCGATTTTTGAGTAGACGTTGCATGTTCGTGGCCCCTCTCAGGCATTGCCGGTGGCGGCGCGCACCAGCTTTTCCGGAGAAAAATCGGCACGTTCGAACTGGCCCGCCATCAGACCTTCGCGCATGACGATGGCGCGGTCGGACATGCCGAGGATTTCGGGAAGTTCGGATGAAATCATGATGATCGATAGGCCTTCGGCCGCAAGCTCGCTGATGAAGCCATGCACGGCAGCCTTGGAGCCGATATCGATACCCTTGGTGGGCTCGTCGAGAATGATGACCTTCGGTTTCGTGGCAAGCCACTTGCCGATCACCACTTTCTGCTGGTTGCCGCCCGAAAGCGTGCCGACCGGCACCGAAAGCGCAGCCGCGCGCAGATCGAGCCGCGCGGCATATTTGCGCGCCAGTGCGAATTCATTGGCTGCGGTCAGAAACCCCTTGCGCGATGTGCGGGTGAGGGAGGGCAACGACATGTTCTGATAGATCGGCATATCCAGCGCCAGCCCGTGGCGGCCGCGCTCCTCCGGCACGTAGACGATGCCGGCGCGGATCGCATCTTCCGGCGAACGGATGGTGAGCGGCTGGCCGTCCAGCGTCACCTGCCCGGACGCCGGCCGGGTGATGCCGAACAGCGACTGGCAGAGTTCGGAGCGTCCGGCGCCGATCAGCCCGTAAAGGCCGAGAATTTCGCCCTTGCGCAGCTCAAGGGAGATGTCGCGGAATTCCGTCTGGTGCGAATAGTTGTGGACTGAAAGTACCGTCGGACCAAGGGTGACGGCCTGCTTCGGGAAGGCATTCGTCACGTCGCGGCCAACCATAAGCCGCACGATTTCATCCTGCGGGGTGGTGGCAAGCGTGCCGGCGCCGACCATTTTCCCGTCACGGAAGACGGCATAATTCTCGGCTATTTCATAGACTTCATCAAACTTGTGGCTGATGAAGAGGATCGCCTTGCCCTGCCGCTTCAGGTTTTCGACGATGCGGAAGAGATCGTCGATCTCCTTGCGGGAGAGAGCGGCGGTCGGCTCGTCCATGATGACGATGCGGGCCTCGACCGATAGTGCCCGGGCGATGGCGACCAGATGGCGCTGGGCGATCGACAGGTCTTTCAGCCGGATGGTAGGATCGATGGTGCTTTCCAGTTGTTCCAGCAGAATTCTGGCGCGCGTATTGATGGTCTTCCAGTCGATCAGGCCGAAACGGCCTTTGGGGGCATGGCCGAGGAAGATGTTTTCGCCGACCGAGAGCTCGTCGAACAGCACGGTTTCCTGATGAATGGCGGTGACGCCGGCATCGATGGCGTCCTGTGCGCTGTGGAAGTGGACGGCCTTGCCATCCAGCATGATTTCGCCCTCGTTCGGGCGGTAGATGCCGGTGAGGATCTTGACCAGCGTGGATTTGCCCGCGCCGTTCTCGCCGATCAGCGCGGTGACCTTGCCGGGATAAAGCGCGATATCGACGCCATCCAGCGCCTTGACGCCGGGGAATATCTGGCTGATGCCGCGCATTTCCAGAATGGGCGTGGGGCTGGAAGCCTCTGTCATGTTTATGGTCTGGGTTTCAGCACGCATCATTCCGTCTTACCGGTCTATTTGATTGAAACGGCGAGGGGCACCCCCCTCTGTCCTGCCGGGCATCTCCCCCTCAAGGGGGGAGATCGGCAAGCGGATAGCACCTCGCCCTATGGAACGAGCGAGTGCCGCATATCGATCTCCCCCTTTGAGGGGGAGATGTCCGGCAGGGCAGAGGGGGGTGCCCTCCACGCACTGCCGTCACTTCTCAGATCAGAAAATCTTCGAGAACTGATCGATATTCTTCGCGTCGTAGATGAACGGATCGGCCATGGCCGCTTCGCTGTTTTCGCCAACCTTGATCTTGCCCATGCGGCCGGCTTCGATTTCCGAGCCCGGCTTGCCATCGGTTTCGCCCTTCACGAGGCGATAGGCGATCTGGGTGGCGGAATAACCGAGGTCGATCGGGTTCCAGATGGCGAATTCCTTGGTGGCGCCCGACTTGATGGCGCCGGCCATTTCGGACGGCAGGCCAAGGCCGGTCACGAAGACCTGGCCGATCTTGCCCGCATCCTTCACGGCCTGCGAAGCGGCGAGAACGCCGACCGTCGTCGGAGCGACGATGACCTTCACGTTCGGCTGAGAGGAGAGCAGTCCCTGCGCTTCGCGGTAGCTCTTGTCGGCCAGGTCGTCACCATAAACGGTGGTCACGAGGTTGAGGCCGGGGAAATCCTTCAGCTGCTTCTTCATCTCGCCGATCCAGACATTCTGGTTCGTGGAGGTGGTGGTGGCGGAAAGGATGGCGAAGTCGCCCTTGCCGCCTTCCAGATGGGCTGCGGCGAGCTGCAGGCACATCTTGCCGATCAGCGCGTTGGAGGACGGATTGAGCTGGAGAATACGGCCTTCAGGCGCCACGCCGGAATCCCAGGAAATGACTTTGATGCCGCGCTGGGTGGCCTTCTTGAGCGCCGGAACGACCGCGTCGGGGTCGTTGGCGGAAATGGCGATGGCATCGACGCCCTGTGCGATCAGCGAATTGATGACTTCGATCTGGCCTTCCGCCGTGGTGCTGGTCGGACCCGTATAGATGATCTTCACGCCGCCAAGGTCCTTCGCGGCCTCTTCGGCACCCTTGTTGGCGGCTTCGAAAAAGCCGTTGCCGAGCGATTTGACCACCAGTGCGATCTTGACGTCGGCGGCCTGGGCAACGCTGCCAAGTCCTGCGACAGAAAGAGCAGCGCTGAGCGCAAGAGCGCTCGTCAATGTTCTGCGTGTAAGTTTCATGACCCTTTTTCCTCCCGTTTTGAAACCTGTTCTTCCCTTCGGCGCTCCTCAGGCAACCGAAGAGGAATCCTCCTCATCCGGCGGACCGGCGATCTTGCCATCCCCCACCGCACCGGCGATCAGCAATTCGACACCGGCATTTTCGACCATTTTCGCCGCCTCATCCGAAATCCCGTCATCGGTGATGATGGTCGAGACGTTTTCGAGCGGGCAGAGAATGAGGCTGGATCGTTTCCTGAATTTCGAGGAATCGACCATGACGATCAGCTCCTCGGCCTGCCGCATCAGCTTCTGCTCGCTCTGGATCACCAGCGCGTCGGATTCCATGATGCCGAGCGCGCCCACGCCCTGCGCGCCGAGAAAGATCCGTCGCGCATAAAAATTGCGGATTGCGTCGTTCTCGAAGGGCGAGAGGATGAGGCTCTGATCGCGATAGATCGCGCCGCCCGGCACATTGACGTTGCATTTGGAATGTTTGACGAGATGCTCGGCAATGGCGAAGGAATTGGTCATCACCTGCAGGCGGCGCGCCGCCATGTAATGCACCATCTGAAATGTCGTCGTGCCGCCATTCAGGATGATCGCGTCACCATCATTGCAGAGATCAACCGCCTTGCGCGCAATTGCGCGTTTCTTGTCGATGTTGACTGATTCGGACACGCGGAAGGGGCGTGCGGCGAGATTGCCGAGCTGCGGCGGATGCACCGCCTCCGCCCCGCCACGCACACGCCGCAACTTTCCCTGAACGTGCAAGGACGCGATATCCCTGCGGATCGTCGCTTCCGACGCATCCGTCAGTTCGGCAATATCTTGCACCGTCACGACAGCTTTTTCCTGTGTGGCGCTCAAGATGATGCGATGGCGTTCGCGTTCGTGCATGGGGTCCTCCTGACCGTGATTTATTCGCAATCTCTTTACGTTGTCAATCAAGAACGATCAAATTAATCAATATCGCGCTGCAACATGAAAATTTATGATCGTTTTTGATTGACATTGTGCTTTTGGATGCGCGATACCTGCCATCAAAGGAGGCGGGCCGGTGTCGGCTCCGCGAATGCACATAGATGTGGGAGGAAGACATGACGGGTAAATCCCGCCTTCTCGAAAGCCGTTGGGACGATGCTTACGCCAAAACGCTCGATGAGCCCGGCAAGCTGCTTTACCGCTCCAATCTGCTGGGCGCCGATAAGCGCATCACCAATTACGGCGGCGGCAATACGTCCGCGAAGGTGCCGGAGGCCGATCCGCTGACCGGTGAGAAGGTCCGCGTCATGTGGGTGAAGGGCTCCGGCGGTGATGTCGGCACCATCAAGCTGGACGGTTTCGCCACGCTTTATCTCGACAAGCTGGAAGCGTTGAAGGGCATCTACAAGGGTGTCGAGGATGAAGACCGCATGGTCGGTTTCCTGCCGCACTGCACCTTCAATCTCAACCCGCGCGCCGCCTCCATCGATACGCCGCTGCATGGTTTCGTGCCTTATGATCACGTCGATCACATGCATCCGGACGCGATCATCGCGATTGCCGCTTCGAAGAACTCAAAGGAGCTGACGCAGCAGATTTTCGGCGATGAGATCGGCTGGCTGCCCTGGCGTCGCCCCGGTTTCCAGCTGGGGCTCGATCTGGAGGCTTTCGTCAAGGCCAACCCCAAGGCCAAGGGCGTCGTGCTGGAAAGCCACGGTCTCTTCACCTGGGATAATGACGCCAAGGCCTGCTACGAACTGACGCTTGCCATCATCAACAGGGCGATCGAATGGTTTGCGGCGAAGACCGAAGGCAAGGTAATTTTCGGTGGTGCGGTGGCCAAAAGCCTGCCGGTGGCCGAACGCCGCGCCGTTGCCGCCCGGCTGATGCCGGAAATCCGTGGCCGCATCGGCCGCGAGGAGCGCAAGCTCGGTCATTTCGACGATCAGGATGCAGTTCTGGAATTCGTCAATTCGAAGGACCTGAAGCCGCTTGGGAACCTCGGCACATCCTGCCCCGACCATTTCCTGCGCACAAAAATCCGTCCGCTGATCCTCGATCTCGATACCGCGAAACCCGATGTGGACGCGCTGACGGCTGGTCTGGACAAAGCGCTTGAGGCTTACCGCGCCGACTACAGCCGCTATTACGAGGCCTGCCGCCACGATAACTCGCCAAAAATGCGCGATCCGAACCCGGTGATCTTCCTGATCCCCGGTGTCGGCATGTTGTCCTTTGCCAAGGACAAGGCCACCGCCCGCATCGCCGGCGAATTCTACGTGAACGCGATCAACGTCATGCGCGGTGCATCCACCGTGTCGGACTATCAGGGCCTGCCGGAGCAGGAAGCCTTCGATATCGAATATTGGCTGCTGGAAGAAGCAAAGCTGCAGCGCATGCCGAAGCCAAAAAGCCTTGCCGGCCGGGTGGCCTTCGTCACCGGTGGCGCAGGTGGCATCGGCCGGGCAACGGCGGAACGGTTGGCGGGCGAGGGTGCCTGCGTGGTTCTGGCCGATATTGACGAAGCCGCGCTGGAGGCTGCCAGGGGCGATTTTGCCAAGCGTTACAGCACTGACGCGGTGCGCACCGTCAAGCTTGACGTGACGCAGGAAGATGCGGTCATTTCCGCTTTCGCGGAAGCGAGCGTGGAATTCGGCGGCGTGGATATTCTCGTTTCCAATGCCGGCATCGCTTCTTCCGCTCCGGTGGAAGATACGACGCTTGCCATGTGGAACAAGAATATCGACATTCTCGCCACCGGTTATTTCCTCGTCTCGCGAGAAGCGTTCCGGCTGCTGCGGCGGCAGAATCTCGGTGGCAACGTCGTCTTCGTCGCTTCCAAGAACGGCCTTGCTTCTTCGCCCAATGCATCGGCCTATTGCACGGCCAAGGCTGCGGAAATTCATCTCGCCCGTTGCCTTGCGCTCGAAGGGGCGGAAGCCGGCATTCGCGTCAACACCGTCAATCCCGACGCCGTGCTGCGCGGCTCGAAAATCTGGAGCGGCGAGTGGCGTGAACAGCGCGCGGCCTCCTCCAAGATCGAGGTGACTGATCTTGAGGAACATTACCGCAAGCGCTCGATGCTGAAGCTCAATGTGTTTCCGGAAGATATCGCCGAAGCGATCTACTTCCTGGCGTCCGACGCTTCCGCCAAATCGACCGGCAACATCATCAATGTCGATGCCGGTAATGCGCAGAGTTTTACGCGATAATAGGGGACGGTGACAGGCGGGGCACCGCCGGGATGACCGGGGAGGAAGAGATGACCGAGACGAAAATCGCCGCCGATGTGATCGCGGCCGAAAACGAAAAGCGCGCCGGCGCACAGAAGGACGATTATCGGGCGCTGGGCAACCAGCTTGCGCGTCGCAACATCGACATCGATGCCGTTACGGCCAAGGTGGCGGAATTTTTCGTCGCCGTGCCTTCGTGGGGCGTCGGCACGGGCGGCACGCGCTTTGCCCGCTTTCCGGGCACGGGGGAGCCACGCGGCATTTTCGACAAGCTGGACGATTGCGCCGTCATCAACCAGCTGACGCGGGCAACGCCCAACGTCTCCCTGCATATTCCGTGGGACAAGGAAGACCCGAAGCGATTGAAAGCCCATGCCGACGCGCTGGGTCTCGGCTTCGACGCCATGAACTCCAACACCTTTTCGGATGCGCCGGGCCAGAGCAATTCCTACAAATATGGTTCGCTCAGCCACACGGACGCCGCCACGCGCAGGCAGGCGGTTGAGCACAACATCGAATGTATCGAAATCGGTAACGCCATCGGCTCCAAGGCGCTGACGGTGTGGGTGGGCGATGGTTCGAACTTCCCGGGCCAGAGCAACTTCACCAGAAGCTTCGAGCGTTATCTCGCCGGCATGGCCGATATCTACAAGGCACTGCCGGATGACTGGCGCATCTTTTCCGAACACAAGATGTATGAGCCGGCCTTTTATTCCACCGTCGTGCAGGATTGGGGCACCAATTACCTGATCGCCAATACGCTCGGTGAAAAGGCCTTCTGCCTCGTCGATCTCGGCCACCATGCGCCGAACACCAATATCGAGATGATCGTTGCCCGGCTCATTCAGTTCGGCAAGCTCGGTGGTTTCCATTTCAACGACAGCAAATATGGCGATGACGATCTGGATGCCGGCTCGATCGAGCCTTACCGCCTGTTCCTGGTTTTCAACGAGCTGGTGGATGCCGAACATCGCGGCGTGAAGGGTTTCCATCCGGCCCATATGATCGACCAGTCGCACAATGTGACCGATCCGATCGAAAGCCTGATCTCCAGCGCCAATGAAATCCGCCGCGCCTATGCGCAGGCCTTGCTGGTGGATCGCGCGGCTCTCGATGGCTACCAGCAGGACAATGACGCGCTGATGGCTTCCGATACGCTGAAGCGGGCCTACCGTACCGATGTCGAGCCGATCCTTGCGCAGGCCCGGCAACTGGCCGGCGGCGCGATCGATCCGGTCGCGACTTACCGGGCGAGCGGTTATCGCAAGCGGGTGGCGGCGGAACGTCCGGCTTCGGTTGGCGGTAGCGGGGGTATCGTTTAGGGGCGTGGTTTGAGATGATGGGTGGGAGTTGAGCCGCTTACAAACCTTGCCTCAAACGCGACGTCATCCTCGGCCTTGTGCCGAGGATCTGCCAAGATTTTACAAAGTCGATGGGTAGCAGATGCTCGGGACAGGCCCGAGCATGACGAAGGTGAAGGTTTTGGTTGCCTCACTCCCCCGAAGGCGACCGCCGGCGCACCTGAAACGTATGCTCCGGCCCCGGAAACGCGCCGGAGCGCACCTCATCGGCATAAGCCGCTGCGGCTTCTGAAGCCGCGGTGCCGAGATCGGCGTAACGTTTCACGAATTTTGGTTTGAAATCGGAAAAAAGCCCGAGCATATCGTCGGAAACCAGCACCTGCCCGTCACAGGCCGGCGATGCGCCGATGCCGATGGTGGGGGCTGCGAGTTTTTCGGTCAGTTCGCGGGCAAGCGGTTCGACGGTGCCTTCAACAACGATGGCGAAGGCGCCGGCCTGATCGACCGCAATCGCGTCGCGCCAGATTTTCTGCGTTTCCGCATCCGAATGGCCGAGCGAGCGGAAGCCGCCGGCGGTGTGGACGAGCTGGGGCATCAGCCCGACATGGCCGAAGACGGGAATGCCGCGCGCGACGAGAAAGGCGATGGTCTCGGCCATTTCTTCGCCACCCTCCAGCTTCACGCCATCGCAGCCAGTCTCCTGCATCAGCCGCACCGCGTTGCGGAAGGCCTGTTCCTTGGATTCCTGGTAGGTTCCAAAGGGAAGATCGACAATGACGCAGGCATGTTCGACGCCGCGCATGACGGCCCGGCCATGGGCGATCATCATGTCCAGTGTGACGCTGACCGTCGTCTCCATGCCGTAAAGCACCATGCCCACGGAATCGCCCACAAGCAGCAGGTCGCAATGCGGATCGAGCAGCCGGGCGATCGGCGTCGTATAGGCGGTGAGGCAGACGATGCGCGCCTCGCCTTTCATCTGGCGGATGGAGGCCGTCGTCAGCCGCTTGTGTTTTCCATGGGCGCTCATTGGGCAGCCTCCCGTTGACCGATCCTGTCGCGCCCGATGACGCGGTTGTCGAGAAGCCTCGTGCTGCCGACCCGCACGAACAGCGCCACAAGCACGGCGCTCGCCTGCAATGAGGCGATGGGGGCGAGCGTATCGGGATCGCGCACCGCGACCACTTCCGGCGATGCCAGCGGCTCGGCGGCGATGAATTTTTCTATTGCCGCTTCGAAGGTTGCCGGGTTGTCGAAGCCCTCATTATAAAGCCGTTCCGCCTCTTCGAGTGCGCGCGGCACGATGACGGCGGCGGCGCGTTCCTCGGGGCTCAGATAGACATTGCGCGAAGAACAGGCGAGCCCATCCGCCTCCCGCACCGTGGCGACGGGCACGACCCGCACCGGCTGGGCAAGGTCTTCGACCATGCGGCGGATCAGCGTCACCTGCTGATAGTCCTTTTCGCCAAAATAGGCGGCATCCGGCTGGACGAGATTAAAAAGCTTGGTCACGACCGTTGTGACACCGGCAAAGTGCCCCGGTCGCACCGCGCCTTCCAGCTGGCTGCCCAGTTCGGGCACATCCACAACCGTCGACATCGGGCGTGGATACATTTCCGAGACTTCGGGCGCGAAGAGAATATCGACGCCCGCTTCCTCTAAAAGCGCGCTGTCGCGGGCGAGGTTGCGCGGATAACGGGCCAGATCTTCATTCGCCCCGAATTGCAGCGGGTTGACGAAGATCGAGACCACCGTGACGTCGTTTTCCGCCCTGGCTTTGGCAACCAGTGTGAGGTGGCCGATATGGAGAAAACCCATGGTCGGTACGAAGCCGATCGTCTTGCCCTCGCGGCGAAAGGCGGCAATCGCATCCCGCAATTCGGCGACGGTTTTAACAAGGCGCATAGGGTCTCCTCCGGCTCCCCGATCGCCGTCCGGCGAAAGGTGCTGGATAGAACGCGATTTGCTGAACGGGGTCAACGGACGCATCGGATTTATATCGATTGAGCCGATGGCGGCGTTCGAAAAGCACGGTAGTCATTTCACCCAGAGCGGTTTCCTTTTTTCGGCAAAGGCGAGCCGCCCCTCCCGCGCCTCGTCGCTGCCGCTGATTGTTGCAATGACGCCTTCGGCAAAAGCGAGCCGCTCGCGGGATGGCATACGGCGCATCGTCTGCAGGGCCGTCTTTCCGGCTGCGATGGCGCCCGGCGCATTCTGCCGCAGGAGGGCGAGAACCGCCTCGACCACGCCGTCGAGTTCAGCCGATGGCACGACGCGATTGATGAGACCAAGGCGGTGGGCTTCGACAGCGGTGATCGGCAGGCCGAGATAGGCCATTTCCTGAAGCCGGTTCATGGGTATTTTCGCCAGAAGCTGCGCCGCCACCATGGCCGGGAAAAGCCCGACCCGCACTTCCGGCAGGCCGAATTCCGCATGATCGGCGGCATAGGCAAGGTCGCAGGCGGCGACAAGGCCGAGCCCGCCGGCCAGAACCCGGCCATTGATGCGGGCAATGACCGGTTTGTCACAGCCCTCGATGGCGCGCATCACGTCGGCGATGGGGTTCGTTCCGTCCCGTGAAAGGAACATGCCGCCCGCGCTCTCCTTCAGGTCGGCCCCGGAGCAGAAGCTGCGGTCGCCTGCCGCCGTTATCACCACGGCGCGCAGGCCGTCGTCGCCGGATGCCTTCCGGATTGCGGCCGTCAATGCATCCGTCATTGCAGCATTCAGGGCGTTGTGCACCTCTGGCCGGTTGAGCGTCAGCCACAGAACATCCTGGTGTGTCTCGCTCAACAACTCATCCGCCATGCGCATTTCCCTCCCTCTTTGCGGCAAGCAGGGCCTTGCCGGCGCGCGCCGCATTCGGCCTGCCCAGATGCCGGCCGATCCAGTCCCCGGTCTTCGCCACCGCCATCAGGTCGACACCGGTTTCGATGCCAAGCCCCTGCAAGAGATAAACGACATCTTCGGTCGCGACATTGCCGCTTGCGCCCGGCGCGAAGGGGCAGCCGCCGAGCCCCGCCACGGAACTGTCAAAGACGATTATGCCTTCCTCAAGCGAGGCCAGCACATTGGCGACGCCCTGCCCATAGGTGTCATGGAAATGCATGGCGATTTTTTCGCGCGGGATGCGGGCGGATACCCGTTCGATGACCTTGCGGATCAGGCCGGCCGTGCCGACGCCGATCGTATCGCCGAGGGAGATTTCGTAACAACCCATGGCGACAAGCGCCTCGGCCATCGCGGCCACCTCGTCGGGTGCCACCGCGCCGTCATAGGGGCAGCCTGCGATGCAGGAGACGTAACCGCGCACAAGGATGTTTCTGCCAGCTGCTGCCTCCGCGACATCACGCAGGCGTTCAAGGCTTTCGGCGCGCGAGCAGCCGATATTATGTTGGCTGAAGCCTTCGGATGCGGAGACGAAAACGGCGATTTCCGTCACGCCTGCCTCAAGGGCGGCTTCGAAACCTTTCATATTGGGAACGAGCGCCGGATAGGCAGTGCCGGGTCGCTGTTGGAGACCCCGAAACACCGCCGCCGAATCCGCCATTTGCGGAACCTTTTTCGGCGACACGAAGGCGCCCGCCTCGACCGCCGCCAATCCCGCCGTGGCCAGCCGCTCAATCAGCTCGATCCTGATGGCGGTGGAAATCTCGGCGCTTTCGTTCTGCAGGCCGTCACGCGCGCCCACCTCGACGATCTTCACGCTGCGGGGCCAGTTCATCTCACGCGCCCTCCGGCTCGAAATCCACCAGCACCGCGCCGGCCGCGACCATATCGCCTTCGGCGCAATTGATGGCGGTGACGATGCCTTTCGCCGGCGCGCGGATCGTGTGCTCCATTTTCATCGCCTCCATCACCACCAGCGCCGCGCCGGCTTCAACCGCCGCTCCGTTCTCGCTGAGCAATGCGCGGACGACGCCGGGCATGGGCGCTTCCAGACCACCGGTATGAGTGGAGGAATCCGCAATATCGACGGGGTCCGGCTGGCTGATGCGATAGTGCTCGCCACCCAGAAAAAGCGCGTGGCTGTTACCTTCGGCAAAGAAATGGCCCTGCCTTTTCCCGTCGCCCACGGTCGCCTGTAATTCACCGTCGTCCGAGAGCTTGCCACAGGTGCTGATGGTCCGCGTGCCGATCTCCAGTGAAAAACCGTCCGCCTCATGCGAGACCCCGACCTCGTGCGGCTGGTGATCGAATATTAAATGCAGGTTCTCCCGCGCCGGTGCGTTGAGGCGAAAGGCGTTGGTGGTGTTCCATGGGCTATGGGGATCGGCCGGTGGTCGGGAATGGATATTGCCGGTTTTCCGCCGCGACAGCAGCAGGCCGAGCGCGGCCATGGCGATCCGGTTCTCATCCGTGGCGGCGGAGGCAAAAAGCACTGCCTCGTTACGGGTTATGAAGCCGGTATCGAGATCGGCGGCAGCAAAGGCATCGAGCCCGGCAAGCCGCGTCAGGAAGGCGGCATTGCTGGTCACGCCGCAGATCGCCAGTTTTTCCAGCGCAAGCCGCAGCCGTCGCACGGCGGAGGGGCGGTCCGTGTCCCAGACGATCAGCTTGGCGATCATCGGATCGTAATGCACGGTGATGGCGTCGTCGGCACGAATGCCGCTGTCTATCCTGAGGTGAGGGCTTTCATCCGGAAAGACGAGATGGCTGACTGTGCCGATCGACGGCAGGAAATCATGCGCCGGGTCTTCGGCATAGATGCGGGCCTCGATGGCGTGGCCATTGATGCGGAGATCGGCCCAGTCTTCCGGCAGCGCTTCGCCATTGGCGACACGGACCTGCCATTCGACCAGATCGAGGCCGGTAATATATTCCGTCACCGGATGTTCGACCTGAAGCCTGGTATTCATTTCCATGAAATAGAAATCGCCGGACGGGTCGAGCAGGAATTCCACTGTTCCCGCACCGCGATAATCGATGGCGCGGGCGGCGGCGACCGCTGCCTCATACATGCGCTGCCGAAGCTCGTCCGGCAGGCCGGGGGCGGGGGCCTCCTCTATCACCTTCTGGTGCCGGCGTTGGATCGAGCAATCGCGCTCGAAAAGCGAAACGCAGGTGCCATGGCCATCGGCAAAGACCTGCACTTCCACATGGCGTGGCCGCTCCAGATATTTTTCGATCAGCATGCGGTCATTGCCGAAGGCGGCCAGCGCTTCGCGTTTGGCACCGGCAAGCTCCGCCGCAAAGTCGCGCTTCTGCCGGACGACACGCATGCCCTTGCCGCCGCCGCCGGCAGACGCCTTGAGCAGCACCGGATAACCGATCTTGTCGGCCTCGCTTGCCAGCCGTTTCTCCGCCTGCTCATCGCCGTGATAACCCGGCACGACGGGAACGCCAGCCTTCGCCATCAGCGCCTTCGCCTCGCTCTTTCCGCCCATGGCGCGGATTGCTTGTGGCGGCGGGCCGATGAAAACGAACCCTGCGGCGGCACAGGCTTCGGCGAACGCGGCGTTCTCGGAGAGAAAGCCGTAACCCGGATGGATCGCCTCCGCGCCGGTTATTTTTGCCGCCGCGATGATTTTTTCCGCATCGAGATAGGAGGCGCGCGCCGGCGCGGGACCGATACCGATGGCCTCATCGGCCAGCGCCACATGCATGGCGTTTCGGTCGGCATCCGAATAGACCGCCACTGTGCGGATGCCCATGCCGCAGGCGGTGCGGATGATGCGGCAGGCGATTTCGCCGCGATTGGCGATCAGTATTTTCGAGAACATGGTCGCCTCACATCCTGAACAGGCCAAAACGGGTGGGTTCTATCGGCGCGTTGAGCGCGGCGGAAAGCCCGAGGCCGAGTACCAGACGGGTATCCTTCGGGTCGATGATGCCGTCGTCCCAAAGCCGCGCGCTGGCATAATAGGGGTGGCCCTCCCGCTCATATTTTTCCCGGATCGGCTGCTTGAATGCCTCTTCGCCTTCCTTCGACCAGTGACGGCCGTCGGCCTCGATGCCGTCGCGGCGGATCTGCGCAAGAACCGAGGCGGCCTGTTCGCCGCCCATGACGGAAATGCGGGCATTCGGCCACATCCACAGGAAGCGCGGTGAGTAGGCGCGGCCGCACATGCCGTAATTGCCGGCCCCGAAAGAGCCGCCGATGATGACGGTGAATTTCGGCACTTTTGCCGATGCGACGGCAGTGACGAGCTTGGCACCATCCTTGGCGATGCCACCCGCCTCATAGGCCTTGCCGACCATGAAGCCAGTGATGTTCTGCAGGAATACCAGCGGAATGCCGCGCTGGCAGCAGAGTTCGATGAAATGCGCGCCCTTCAGCGCCGATTCCGAAAAGAGAATGCCATTATTGGCGATGATGCCGACGGGATAGCCGTGAATATGGGCGAAACCACAGACCAGCGTTGTGCCGTAAAGTGCCTTGAACTCATCGAATTCCGAACCGTCGACCAGACGCGCGATGATTTCCCGCACCTCGAAGGGTTTTCGCGTATCGGCGGGAACGATGCCGTAAAGCTCGTCGGGCGGGTAAAGCGGTTCTGCCGGTTCGCGGATATCCAGCTGCACCTGTTTGCGGCGGTTGAGGGTGGAGACGATCCGCCGGGTCAGCGCCAGCGCGTGGCGGTCGTCGCGGGCATAATGATCGGTAACGCCGGATTGGCGGGAATGCACATCCGCGCCGCCGAGATCCTCCGCGCTCACCACCTCGCCGGTCGCTGCCTTCACCAGCGGTGGGCCACCGAGAAAGATCGTGCCCTGATTTTTGACGATGACGGACTGATCGCTCATGGCCGGCACATAGGCCCCGCCCGCGGTGCAACTGCCCATCACCACGGCGATCTGGGCAATGCCGGCGGCGGACATATTGGCCTGATTATAGAAGATACGGCCGAAATGATCCCGGTCGGGAAAGACTTCGTCCTGATTGGGCAGGTTCGCGCCGCCGGAATCCACGAGGTAAATGCAGGGCAGGCGGTTCTCCGTGGCGATCTCCTGCGCACGCAGATGCTTCTTCACCGTCAGCGGATAATAGGTTCCGCCCTTCACCGTCGCATCATTGGCGACGATTACACATTCTCGGCCCGAGACCCTGCCGATGCCGGTGACAATGCCGGCGGCCGGAACAGGTTCGTCATAAACCTCGTAAGCTGCAAATTGCGAAAATTCGAGGAATGGACTGCCGGAATCGAGAAGTGCTTCGATGCGGTCGCGCGCCAGCAATTTGCCGCGGGAAAGATGCCGTTCGCGGGCCTTTTCGCCGCCGCCTCTGGAGATTTTTTCGACGTGCTGCCGCAGGTCATCCACCAGATCCGACATGAATTCCACATTGGCGGCAAAGGTTGGATCGCGGTTCAGACTGGATGTAAGCTTCATCGCATTCCTCACCCGTTGCCCTTGACGAGTTCGCGGCCGATCAGCATCCGGCGGATTTCGCTGGTGCCTGCGCCGATTTCATAAAGCTTGGCGTCGCGCAGCAGCCGTCCGGCCGGGCTTTCATTGACGTAGCCGGAGCCGCCAAGAAGCTGGATCGCATCCAGCGCCACCTGTGTCGCCCGCTCGGCGGCAAACAAAATCGCGCCCGCCGCGTCCTGTCTCGTGATACGGCCATTGTCGCAGGCCCGCGCCACGGCATAGACATAGGCGCGCGACGCATTCATGGCCGAATAGATATCGGCAAGCTTGCCCTGCACCAGCTGGAATTCGCCGATTGGCTTGCCGAACTGCTTGCGTTCGCGGGCATAGGGCAAAACCAGATCGATTGCCGCCTGCATGATGCCAACAGGGCCGGCGGCCAGTACGGCACGCTCGTAATCCAGCCCGCTCATCAGCACCGTCACGCCATCATTGAGACGTCCGAGAATGTTTTCCTCCGGCACCTCGCAATCCTCGAACACCAGTTCCGAGGTGGGCGAGCCGCGCATGCCGAGCTTGTCGAGTTTCTGGGCCGGGCGAAACCCCTTGAAGCCCTTTTCGATCAGAAAGGCGGTGATACCGCGTGGGCCGACAGAGGGATCCGTCTTGGCATAGACCACCAGCGTATCGGCCTCGTGGCCATTGGTGATCCACATTTTCGCGCCGTTCAGCACATAGCGGTCGCCCCTGCGTTCCGCTTTCAGCCGCATCGACACGACATCCGACCCGGCTTCCGTCTCGCTCATGGCGAGCGAGCCGACATGTTCGCCCGAAATGAGCTTTGGCAGATATCTGCTTTTCTGTTCTTGCGTTCCCCAGCGATAAATCTGGTTGATGCAGAGATTGGAATGAGCGCCATAGGAAAGGCCGATGGAAGCGGAAGCCCGGCTCATCTCCTCCATCGCCACGCAATGGGCGAGATAACCCATGTCGGCACCGCCGAATTCCTCCGATACGGTGATGCCATGCAGGCCGAGCTGGCCCATTTCCGGCCAGAGCTTTCGTGGGAACCGGTCATCGCGGTCGATTTCGGCGGCCAGCGGGGCAATTTTATCGTCGGCGAATGCTCTTGCGCTGTCGCGCAATGCTGCGATTTCCGGACCGAGATCGGCATCGAAAATGGCGGCGAGGTTCAAACTCATCGCGTCTCCTCCTCCGGACGGCAACAGCTACCGTCCCTTTTGTCAGCAGCCGGCGCCTCCTCCGCGCCGGCAACCCATGATTATGGCGCGTCACCTCCGGTGAAGGCGGCGGAACGGCGCACGAATGTCTTGATGGCAAAATTGGACTGGATGCGCGACACGCCGGGAACCGTGGTCAGAAAATCCAGAAGCTCCTGATAATGCGGCAGATCCCGAACCATGGCGTGGATCAGGTAATCGGAACTGCCGCTCGTCTGGTAACCGCCCACCACTTCGGGAATGGAGGCGACATGGTGCTCGAAGGTCGTCAGCGCTTCCTTGATCTGCCGTTCCAGCGTGACGGAGATGAAGACGCCCATATTGCCGAGCAGCCGGTTCTCATCGAACACGGCGGTATAACCGCGAATGATGCCTTCCTCTTCCAGCTTGCGCACACGCCGCAGCGTCGGCGTGAAGGAAAGGCCGATGCGGGCCGCGAGATCGCGCCAGCTCACCCGCCCGTCATCGCCGAGCACATGCAGAATCTTCCGGTCGAAACTGTCGAGCTCAATCATGGATCATTTGCTCTATGATATGACTATTTGTTGGATCAAAGATATCGCCAATCAAAAAACTGTCAATCAAAATAGCTTTGAAATGAATTCGAGATAGTGATAGCGTTCACATCAGTCGCGGTCTGGAGGAGATCGCGGCGATGGTCGTTTTCTCAAGCGGGAGGGCGACTAAAGGGAGGTGAATTTGGCTGTGCATGACCCTGTCGTGATCGTCGGGGCTGCCCGTACTGCTATGGGTGGGTTCCAGGGCGAATTCAAATCGGTGGCCGCGCCCGATCTCGGGGCGGCGGCGATCCGTGCAGCCGTCGAAAGGGCCGAGGTTCCGTTTTCCGACATCGAGGATGTGCTGATGGGCTGTGTGCTCACGGCCGGACAGGGGCAAGCTCCGGCCAGGCAGGCGGCCATTGCCGCCGGCATTCCCAATTCGATCGGCGCGACAACCGTCAACAAGATGTGCGGCTCGGGCATGAAGGCGATCATGCTGGCGCACGACCAGATTGCAGCGGGAAGCTCTTCCATCGTGCTTGCGGGCGGCATGGAAAGCATGAGCAACGCGCCCTATCTGCTGGACCGCGCCCGCAACGGCTATCGTCTCGGCCACGGCAAGCTCACCGATCACATGTTTCTCGACGGCCTCGAAGACGCCTATGAAAAGGGCCGGCTGATGGGCACGTTCGCGGAGGATTGTGCTGAAGCCTACCAATTTACCCGTGCCATGCAGGATGATTTTGCACTCGCCTCACTGGAACGGGCGCGGCGCGCCATAACAGAAGGTGCCTTCGACGCGGAAATCACGCCCGTCGGCGATATTTCCGTAGACGAGCAGCCGGGCAAGGCGAAGCCTGAAAAAATACCGCAGCTGAAGCCCGCCTTTCGCGATGGCGGAACGGTGACGGCGGCCAATTCCAGTTCCATTTCCGATGGTGCGGCCGCTCTCGTTCTCATGCGCCGCTCCGAAGCGGAAAAGCGCGGCCTTTCACCACTGGCAACCATTATCGGTCAGGCCTCCCATGCGGATGCACCCGCCGGATATCCAACGGCTCCCATCGGCGCGATGAAGAAGCTGTTCGATAAGACCGGCTGGGCGGCGAAGGATGTCGATCTGTTCGAAATCAACGAGGCCTTTGCCGTGGTGGCCATGGCGGCGATGCGCGATCTCGATCTGCCGCATGAGAAGGTGAATGTGCATGGCGGCGCCTGCGCGCTTGGCCATCCGATCGGCGCTTCCGGCGCAAGGATCGTCGTCACATTGCTGGCCGCCCTGCAACGTCATGGGCTGAAACGCGGCGTGGCCGCCGTCTGCATCGGCGGCGGCGAAGCAACCGCGCTCGGCATCGAGCGGCATTAAGGGGAGGCGGCGATGATCCTGAACGAAGCCCAGCAGCAGATCAGGGACATGGCCCGTGATTTCGCCCGGGAAAGGCTCGCCCCCGGCGCTGCTGCGCGTGACCGGGAAAGCCGGTTCCCGAAAGACGAATTGAAGGAAATGGGCGAACTCGGTTTCCTCGGCATGCTGGTTTCCGAGGACTATGGCGGGTCGGAAACCGGTGCCGTTGCTTATGCCCTGGCGCTGGAGGAAATCGCCGCCGGTGACGGCGCCTGTTCCACCATCATGAGCGTGCATAATTCGGTCGGCTGCGTGCCGATCCTGAAATTCGGCACCGAAGACCAGAAGCAACGCTTCCTGCCGAAACTGGCCTCCGGCGAATGGATCGGCGGTTTTGCGCTGACAGAACCGCAGGCCGGTTCCGATGCTTCCAATCTCAAGACCCGGGCGCGGCGGGATGGCGACCGCTATATTCTCGACGGCGCGAAGCAGTTCATCACTTCAGGCAAGAACGGTGATGTCGTCATCGTTTTCGCCGTTACCGATGCAGCGGCGGGCAAGAAGGGCATTAGCGCTTTCATCGTGCCGACGGATACGCCCGGTTACGAGGTCATAAGGGTCGAGGAAAAACTTGGTCTGCATTCGTCCGATACCTGCCAGATCGCCTTTGCCGACATGGCCGTTCCAGCCGAACTGCGGCTTGGCGAAGAGGGGCAGGGTTATCGTATCGCGCTTGCCAATCTGGAAGGTGGCCGCATCGGCATCGCCGCGCAGGCCGTCGGCATGGCACAGGCCGCTTTCGAGGTGGCACGGGATTATGCCCGCGAGCGCAAGGCTTTCGGTCAGGCAATCATCGAACATCAGGCGGTAGCGTTCCGGCTGGCGGATATGGCGACGCGTATTGAGGCAGCGCGGCAACTGGTGCTGCATGCGGCGGCGTTGAAGGAGGCGGGCGAGCCCTGTCTTTCGGAAGCCTCTATGGCGAAGCTCTTTGCGTCCGAAATGGCCGAGCGCGTCTGCTCGGACGCCATCCAGATTCACGGCGGTTACGGCTACATGGCGGATTATCCGGTGGAGCGGATCTATCGCGATGTGCGCATCTGCCAGATTTACGAGGGAACCAGCGATGTCCAGCGGATGGTGATCGCGCGGAACCTTTGAGAGTTGTTTCACGGTCTGGAGGAGATCGTGACGGGAGGAGTAGAATGGATATAACCGAAACGCCACATCTCAGCCTGCATGTTCCGGAACCTGCGGTGCGGCCCGGCGGGGAGCCGGATTTCTCCAATGTGAAGATACCCAAGGCCGGTTCCGTGCCGCGCCCCGATGTGGATGCAGCGCCGGAAAGCATGCGCGATCTCGCCTATTCGATCATCCGCGTGCTCAATCATCAGGGCGAGGCTGTGGGGCCATGGGCGGGGCTGCTTTCGGATGAGGATTTGCTGGTCGGCCTGAAAAACATGATGCGGCTTCGGGCTTTCGATGCCCGCATGTTGATGGCGCAGCGGCAGGGCAAGACCTCGTTTTACATGCAGCATCTGGGAGAAGAGGCTGTCAGTTGCGCCTTCCGCAAGGCGCTCTCCAAGGGGGACATGAATTTCCCGACCTACCGGCAGGCGGGTCTTTTGATCGCCGATGATTATCCGCTCGTCACCATGATGAACCAGATCTATTCCAACGAGCTCGACCCGCTGCATGGGCGGCAATTGCCGGTGCTTTATTCCTCGAAGGAACATGGCTTCTTCACCGTCTCCGGCAACCTTGCCACGCAATATGTGCAGGCGGTCGGCTGGGCGATGGCCTCAGCCATCAAGGGCGATACGAAGATCGCGGCCGCCTGGATCGGCGACGGTTCGACGGCGGAGTCGGATTTTCACTCGGCGATGGTCTTCGCCTCCACCTACAAGGCTCCGGTCGTTCTTAATATCGTCAACAACCAATGGGCCATTTCCACCTTTCAGGGCATTGCGCGTGGTGGTTCCGGCACTTTTGCAGCACGCGGGCTTGGTTTCGGCATTCCGGCGCTTCGGGTCGATGGCAATGATTATCTCGCCGTTTATGCCGTGGCCCGCTGGGCGGTGGAGCGGGCGCGCCGCAATCTCGGGCCGACGCTGATCGAATATGTCACCTACCGTGTCGGTGCCCATTCCACCTCCGATGATCCGAGCGCTTACCGGCCCAAGACCGAGTCCGAGGCATGGCCTTTGGGCGATCCGGTCCTGAGGCTCAAGAAACACCTCATCCTGCGCGGTGTCTGGTCGGAGGAACGGCACCGGCAGGCGGAGGCGGAAATTGCTGACGAGGTGCTGGAAGCGCAACGCGAGGCGGAAAGCCACGGCACGCTGCATGAGGGTGGCAAGCCGCCGAAAAAGGATATTTTCGAGGGCGTCTACGCCGAGATGCCGCCGCATCTCGCCCGCCAGCGCCAGAAGGCAGGGTGGTAAGACATGACAAGAATGACGATGATCGAAGCCGTCCGCAGCGCCATGGATGTCTCCATGGAACGCAGCGACGATGTCGTGGTGTTCGGCGAGGACGTGGGTTATTTCGGCGGCGTCTTCCGCGCCACGCAGGGGCTGCAGGGGAAATATGGCAAGACCCGCTGTTTCGACGCGCCGATCAGTGAATCCGGCATTGTCGGCACGGCCATCGGCATGGCCGCTTATGGGCTGCGCCCCTGTGTCGAAATCCAGTTCGCCGATTATATGTATCCCGCTTATGACCAGATCACCCAGGAGGCGGCGCGCATCCGTTATCGCTCCAACGGCGATTTCACCTGCCCTATCGTTCTCAGAATGCCGACCGGCGGCGGCATTTTTGGCGGGCAGACGCATAGCCAGAGCCCGGAGGCGCTTTTTACCCATGTCTGCGGGCTGAAGGTGGTGGTTCCCTCCAACCCCTATGATGCCAAGGGGCTGCTGATCGCCTCCATCGAAGACCCGGATCCCGTGATGTTCCTGGAGCCGAAGCGGCTTTATAACGGCCCTTTCGACGGCCATCACGACCGGCCGGTCACGCCCTGGTCCAAACACGAGATGGGCGAGGTGCCGGAAGGGCACTACACCATCCCCATCGGCAAGGCTGAAATCCGCCGCCCGGGAAACGATGTCACCGTCATCGCTTATGGCACCATGGTGCATGTGGCGCTGGCTGCGGCGGAAGAGACCGGCGTGGACGCCGAGATCATCGACCTGCGCAGCCTGCTGCCGCTCGATCTCGATACCATCGTGAAGTCCGTCTCCAAGACCGGCCGTTGTGTCATGGTGCACGAGGCGACACTGACCTCCGGCTTCGGGGCGGAAGTCGTGTCGCTGGTGCAGGAACATTGTTTTTATCACCTCGAGGCTCCCGTCGTCCGCGTCGCGGGTTGGGATACGCCTTATCCCCATGCGCAGGAATGGGACTATTTTCCGGGACCCGCCCGCGTCGGGCGTGCCCTTGTCGAAGTCATGGAGGCCTGATCATGGCGGAATATGTTCTTACCATGCCTGATGTCGGTGAAGGTGTGGCGGAAGCCGAACTGGTGGAATGGAACGTCAAACCGGGCGATATCGTCCACGAAGACATGGTGCTCGCCGCGGTGATGACGGACAAGGCGACGGTGGAAATCCCCTCGCCGGTGGCGGGTGTCGTCACCTGGCTGGCCGTGACGGTCGGAAACACGGTGCCGGTCAAAGCACCGCTGGTCCGTATCGAAACCGATGCCGCTGCCGCGGCCATCGTTCTCAATGGCAGCGTGCCGGAGGCGGAAGCCCCTACCCAGATGCCGGAAGCGGAAGCGCCCGCCGACATGACGGACGCGCCGCCACCCGTTGAAACCCAGCCGGCGGCGCGCCCGGCCGAGAAGGCCCCGCCGACGCCCGCAGCGGAGCTGCACCATAAACCGCTGGCATCCCCCGCCGTCCGCCAGCGCGCCGACGATCTCGATATCGATCTCACCAAGGTCAAGGGGACCGGGCCGGACGGCCATGTCACCCATGCGGATCTCGACGGGTTTTTAACCGTGCGGGGCCGGCCCGAACGTCCCGAGACTATCGTGTCCCACGATAGCGCGGTCGAGGAAGTGAAGGTAACGGGGCTGCGGCGCAAGATCGCCGAGAAGATGGTGCTTTCCGCTTCCCGGATTCCCCACATCACCTATGTCGAGGAAATCGACGTGACGGATCTGGAGGATCTGCGCGCGACGATGAACGGCAACCGCCGTTCCGGACAGCCGAAGCTGACGATCCTGCCGTTTTTGATGCGGGCGCTGGTGAAAGCCGTGGCCGATCATCCCGGCATGAATGCCACCTTCGATGACGACAAGGGCATCGTCAGCCACTATGAAGCGGTTCATATCGGCATCGCCACGCAAACGCCGGCGGGCCTGACGGTTCCGGTCGTGCGCCACACGGAAACGCTCGGTCTCTGGGACTGTGCGGAGGAGGTTGCGCGCGTCGCGGAAGCCGCCCGCACCGGCACAGCCCATAGGGAAGAATTGATGGGCTCCACCATCACCATCAGTTCGCTGGGCGCTTTGGGCGGTGTCGTTTCGACGCCGATCATCAACCATCCGGAGGTGGCGATCATCGGTGTCAACAAGATCGTGACGCGGCCGGTCTGGGACGGCACGCGTTTCGTGCCGCGCAAGATGATGAACCTGTCGTCGAGCTTCGACCACCGGGTCGTCGATGGCTGGGATGCGGCGGTCTTCATTCAGGCCGTCAAGGCGTTGCTGGAGAAGCCGGCGCTGATTTTCATCGAGTGAGAGGCCGTTCTTGATCGATGCGCTTAATGCCCTCATTCCCGTGACAAACACAGGAATGGGGGAGGTGGAGCATCGAGCGGATGATGGTCGTTTTCGACCTTCATGGAACTGTTTCGCTGTCGGTATAGGCTTGCGTTCGTCATCTTCGGGTATAGAAGAGAAGAACGAGAAGCATGTTTTCTCATCATGATCATAGTGGCGGACGAGGGCGCTCCGGTGCCCGGCGGTCCGCTGTCCGCCGGCAACCGAATGAAGAAGGTCCTCCCATGCGCACTCCCAAACCCGTTGTCCTGACTATTCTCGATGGCTGGGGGCTGAGTGAGGATACATCCAGCAATGCGCCGGTGCTGGCGAACACGCCCACCATGGACCGGCTTTTCGCCACCTGCCCGAATGCGAGGCTGACCACATTCGGCCCGAAAGTCGGTCTGCCCACCGGGCAGATGGGCAATTCCGAAGTCGGCCACACCAATATCGGCGCCGGCCGCATCGTCGCGATGGATCTCGGCCAGATCGATCTGGCAATCGAGGATGGCAGCTTTTTCCGCAATGCCGCGATGCTCGATTTCGCTGCCAAGGTAAAGGCTGCGGGCGGCGTGGCGCATCTGATGTGTGTCGTGTCCGATGGCGGCGTCCATGGCCATATTCTTCACGGCCAGGCGGCGGTGAGGCTGATGATCAGCCATGGGCTGAAAGTTATCGTGCATGCCATCACCGATGGCCGTGATGTCGCGCCGCAATCGGCTGAAGATTTTGTGGCGGCACTGGTGGCAAGCCTGCCGCAGGGGGCAAGCATCGGCACGGTGATCGGCCGTTATTATGCGATGGACCGCGACAATCGCTGGGAGCGTGTCGAGAAAGCCTATGATGCCATGGTTCTGGCAAAAGGCGAACACGCGCGGGATGCGGTGAGTGCCGTTGCGCAGAGCTATAAAAACAACGTCACCGATGAATTCATCCTGCCGACGGTGATCGATGGTTATGAAGGGTTCAAGGCCGGTGATGGGCTGTTCTGCCTGAATTTCCGCGCCGACCGTGCGCGTGAAATCCTGCTCGCCATCGGCGCGAATGATTTTGACGGTTTTGCGCGTGAAAAGCCCGTCCTTTCGGCGCTGCTGGGCATGGTGGAATATTCCACTCGCCACAATGATTTCATGACAACGGCTTACCCCAAGCGCGATATCGTCAATACGCTCGGCGCCTGGGTGGCGAAGCAGGGGCTCACGCAGTTCCGCCTCGCCGAAACGGAAAAATATCCGCATGTCACCTTCTTCCTGAATGGTGGCAAGGAAGAGCCGGAAGTGGGTGAAGACCGCTTCATGCCGAAATCGCCAAAGGTCGCGACCTATGACCTGCAGCCGGAAATGAGCGCTGCCGAGGTCACGGAAAAATTCGTCGAGGTGATCGGCAAGGGTTATGACCTGATCGTCACCAATTACGCCAATCCTGACATGGTCGGCCATACTGGCGATCTGCAGGCGGCGATCAAGGCCTGCGAAGCCGTGGATCGCGGGCTTGCTGCGGTCGTTGCCGCTCTGGAGAAAGTGGGCGGCGCGATGCTGGTGATTGCCGACCACGGCAATTGCGAAACCATGGTCGACCCCGTCACCGGCGGCCCGCACACGGCCCACACGACCAACCCGGTACCGGTCATCCTGTTTGGTGGCCCGGAAGGCGCAAAGGTGCATGACGGCATTCTCGCCGATGTGGCGCCCACCCTGCTGCAATTGATGAATGTGCCGCTGCCCCCGGAAATGACGGGCAAGAGCCTGATCGACCTGTAATCAAACGCGGTCGCGCGGATGTTTTGCCCGCGCGACCGTTCGTTTTGTCCATCGAGCAAGCGTCGGCGTTATGGCTCTTTTGCGTAGAGCCGGTCGTGAACGAGCATGCCGGCGATCATGGCGCAGACGAAGAGGATGACGGGCATAAGCCCTAGGGCGAAAGCCGAGAGTGCCGGGCCGGGGCAGAAACCGGCAAGCCCCCAGCCCAGGCCGAAAATCGCCGAACCGACGATGAGCGGCCGGTCGATGCGGGTTTTCGCGGGCAGGCTGAAATCTTCGGCGAGGATCGGTCTGGTTAGCAAACGGCTGAGCAGGACGCCCGGCACGGCCACCATGATCGCGCCGCCGAGAACGAAGATCAGGCTCGGATCCCAATGGCCGCTCGCCACATCGAGAAAACCTGAAACGCGGGCCGGATCGACCATGCCGGAGAGCGAGAGGCCGAAGCCGAACAGCGCCCCGGCGGCGAGCGCCAGGATAAGGCGCGCCATGACCGGATGTTTCATGACAGGGCTCCCATTATCGTTGCGGCACAAATGCCGGTGATCAGGAAGGTCGCCGTGGCGGCGATCGAGCGGTGGGAAAATCGCGCCAGCCCCATGATGCCGTGACCGGATGTGCAGCCGGAGCCCATGCGTGTGCCGAAACCCACCAATAGCCCGGCAATGACGACCAGCGGCCATGACGTTGCCATGGTGACGGCGGGAAGCCGGCCGAAGGCGACGGCATAAAGGTAAGGTCCGGCCAGCAAGCCGACCACGAAAGCGAGATCGGCCAGGTGCCGCTCCCTGCCGAGCGCCTTGCCCAGAATGCCGCTGATGCCGGCGATGCGGCCGTTGAACAGGAACAGCAGAATGCTGGCGAGACCGAGCAGCATGCCGCCGAAAAGAGAAGGCCAGTAGAGCGTCATGGGTTTTCCTCCGGCGCGCAGAAAATGGCATAAAGAGCCTCTATCAGCCGCGCCGCCTTGTCTTCCGCCAGCCGGTAGAAGATTTGTTTGGCCTCGCGCCGCGTTTCGACGACGCCGGCTTCCCGCAACACACCGAGTTGCTGGGAGAGCGTCGGCTGGCGGATATCCAGCTTGGCTTCCAATTCGCCGACGGAAAATTCCCCCTGCGCCAGCGTGCAGGCGAGCATCAGCCGGGCGGGATGGGCCAGCGTCTTTAAAAGTATAGCAACTTCGACGGCGCGCTCTTCCATGGCGGGAAGGGGAATTTCGCTGACATGCGGTGCTTTTTCCAGCGTGTTCTCCCTCACCATATGCTGCCCTCCAGCACATCGAGCGGGAATTTCAGATAGCGCTTGCCGTTCGCCTCCGGCTCCGGCAGGCGGCCGCCGCGAATATTGACCTGCAGGGCGTGGAGAATGAGCTTCGGCATGGGCAGGGTGCGATCCCGCGCTTCCCTGAGACGGATGAAGCCCTCCTCCGTCATGCCGGCCAGATGCGGATTGCTGCGCTTTTGTTCGCCCACCGTGCTTTCCCATTTCGGGGCGCGGCCGCCGGGCTGATAATCATGGCCGGTGAAAAGCCGTGTGTCGTCGGGAAGGGCGAGAATGTCCTGAAGCGATGCCCAAAGCTCTCTGGCGCTGCCACCCGGAAAATCGGCGCGAGCGGTGCCGGAGTCCGGCATGAAAAGCGTATCGTGCACAAAGGCAGCATCACCCACCACATAGGTCACGGAAGCCAGCGTATGGCCGGGTGAAAACAGCACGCGGGCCTCCAGCGAACCGATGCTGAACCGATCGCCGGCCTCGAACAACCGGTCCCATTGCGAACCGTCGGTCTCGAGATCAGGCCAATTGTATTTTTCCTGCCAGAGCTTCTGCACGCCCGTGACCTTGGCGCCGATGGCCGTCTTTGCGCCAGTCTTCTGCTTCAGATAATGGGCGGCGGAAAAATGGTCGGCATGGGGATGGGTATCGAGTATCCATTCCACCGAAAGCCCCCGGCTCTTCACATAATCCAGAATGGCATCGGCATTCATCGTTCCGGTCGCGCCGGATTTTTCATCGAAATCATAAACCGGATCGATGATGGCGCAGCCGCCGGTCGTGGGGTCGGAAACGACATATTGCACGCTCCAGGTGCGCGGATCGAAGAATGCCTTGACGTGCGGCACGGCCGCGGCCCGCCGTGCCAGCCAGCGCGTGGCGCCGGAAAGGTCAAAACCATGTGTCTTGCCGAAAGCCTCGATATCCTCCGGCTGCACGCGCCCGTCGAGCGCTTCGCCGAGAACATAAAGCGTCAATGCCCGGGTGCCGCCCTTGCAATGGGCGAAAACGGGACCTTTCGCCTCGGCCATCTTCTGCTGGAAGGCGCGGATATCGGCCTCGGTGATGGTGGGGCCACTGACCGGGATGAAGCCGTAATCCATATCGGCGGCGCCGGCGGCGCTTTTTTCCTGCGCATTGCCCGGCTGGTCGGGCTCTTCGCCATCGGGTCGGGCATTGATGATGCTTTTAAAGCCCTGAGCGGAGAGCGATGGGAAATCGGCAATCGCCGGCTGGCCCGCGATGGTCAGATGCTCGTTGATCTTCACGGCATTCATCAGCATCTCCTGTTGTTATAAATTAATATATAATATCATATAATGTATATTGTTTTCCCGCAAGGGGTGGAGAGCGTTTTGTGCCGAATGGCCTTCTGCTTGGCACGCAAAGACGCCTTGTGCCCGAAACTATTCTGGCACAAGGCGTTTTCCCGGAAGCCGGCGTGCTTCAGACGGCCAGCCTGCGGCGGGTCGCCTTCCAGCCAAGACAGATTGCCGCAATAAGCAGGACCGTCTGGGCGACGACGAAGGGCGGTTCGTTGCCGTTCGGGGCAAGGTTGTTGAGGGTTTCGACCTTGAGGAAGGCCTGAACGATCAGCACGAACATGTTGAGATAAAGGCTGATCGTGGCGGTGATCGTATAAATGATGCGCGCCCTGCCGTTGAGGCCATATCCGTAAAGCGCGACCAGCGCGATCGCCAGAACGAGGGTCGAGATGATGCCGACGCCAAGTGCCGGGGTGAAATTCCCGATGGGAAACAGGAAGCCGGTGAGTGTGGTGGCGAGCGTGGTGACGAGAAAAACCGCCATCATGCGCGGCATCCACCGCCCCGCCGCATAAGCGGGCAGGGCGATCAGTCCGGTTGCAATGCCGATGAAGCTCAGGCCCACATGCAGTGCCGTGAATTGGGGAATGGTCAGTCCAAGGATCATGATACGTCCCTCTATTCGGTTTTGCCTGCACGATACCGGCTGGCGGCAAGTGCATGCGACAGATTGGGCCTCAACGCCGCGCGCGCTGCAAGGAAATTTTCGAGATCGGCCGTATCCGGCAAGGAAGGAATGGTCAGCGTCTCGCCAAGATCGAGACCGGCAAGGGCCGCATCCACCATTTCATGAACATCCATGACCATAGCCGCCGGAATGGCCTCGAGCCTTTCCTCTTCCCAGATTGCCGTGCGGGTGATGCCGGGCAGGACGGCCTGAACCCGCACGCCGGAAGGCGAAAGTTGCGCCTGCAGCGCCTCGGTGAAGGCGAGCACGAAGGCCTTTGTGGCCGGATAGACGGCGGTAAACGCCGCCGGCATCAGTGCCGTGACCGAGGTGATGTTGATGATCGTACCTTTGCCTTCGGCGGCAAGGCGGGGCGCGATGGCCGCCGCAAGCCGGGTGACGGCAAGAATGTTGAGGTTGATCATCGTCGTCACATAGGCCGGGTCCAGCGCCGTGATCCCACCTTCCCCGGCGATGCCGGCATTGTTGACAAGGCCGGTGATGCGGCGGTCGTCGCGCAGCCGGGCCTCGACCTTTTCGAGGTCCTCCGCCCTGGAAAGATCGGCACTGAGAACCTCGACAGCGATGCCGTGGTCCTTTTCCAACTGCGCTGCCAATGCCTTCAGCTTCTCGGCGCGCCGCGCCACGAGGATGAGATCGTGGCCGCGTCTTGCGAGGCGTTCGGCATAAACGGCGCCGATACCATCGGATGCGCCGGTGATGAGAAACGTATTCTGTGTCATGTCCTTGGCTCCGCTATCTCTTGGTTTCAGGCGTTGATGAAGGTGAGGAGGTCGGCGTTGAACCGGTCCTGATGGGTCTGCGTCAGGCCATGGTCGGCGCCCTCGTAGATTTTGAGGACGGCGTGTTTGACGATCTTGACCGTGGAGAGCGCTGAAGCGCCGACCGGCACGATCTGGTCGTCATCGCCATGCAGCACCAGCGTCGGCTTGTCGAAGGCCTTCAGGTCCTGGTGAAAATCGCTTTCCGAGAAGGCGCGAATGCTGTCGAGCTGGCCCTTGAGACCGCCCATCATGCCCTCCCGCCAGAATTCCTCACGAATGCCTTCCGAAATCACCGCACCTTCGCGGTTGTAGCCGTAGAAGGGAATGGTCAGGTCCTTGAAGAACTGGCTGCGATTGTCATAGGTGCCCTTGCGGATGCCATCGAAGACATCGATCGGCAGGCCGATTGTATTGCTTTCCGTCTTCAGCATCAGCGGCGGCACCGCGCCGATGAGGGCGATCTTGGCAATGCGGGCCGTGCCGTGGCGGCCAACATAACGGGTGACTTCGCCACCGCCGGTGGAATGGCCGACCAGAATAATGTCGTGGAGATCGAGCTGTTCGATCAGCTCTGCCAGGTCGTCGGCATATTGATCCATGGTATTGTTGTGCCAGACCTGATCGGAGCGGCCATGGCTGCGGCGATCATGGGCGATGGTGCGGAAACCGTGATTGGCGAAGAACACCATCTGCGCATCCCAGGTATCGGCGCTGAGCGGCCAGCCATGGGAAAAGATGATGGGTTGGCCGTCCTTCGGGCCCCAGTCCTTGTAGAAGATATGTGTTCCGTCTCTGGTGGTGATCGTTGTCATGGCTCTCTCTCCTGTTGCAGGGAGCTTGCTTGCGTCCCGTGGGAATAGAGATACTCTGGAGGCAGCCGGGGCTGGATTGGCGCTTCTGACAGAAAGCGAGCCAAAACTGACAAAACAGGGGAATGGGCATGGCGGGTGTAACGGGAAGTGCGCTGGAAGTCGGTCTGGTTCTCTATCGGGACTGTCAGGTGGCCATGGTGCATGGCATTACCGATCTTTTCGCCATCGCATCGGTATTTTCGCAGGATCGCGGCGGGCCGAAATTGCGGGTCAGCCATTGGAGCATGGGCGAGGGCGGTGAATTCTCCCGCTGTCATGATACCGATCCAGGTCCGGGGCAGCCCGATATCTTCGTTGTGCCCGGCCGTTTGACCGGACCCGCCGAAATCGAGGAGGCCGAGCCTTATGCCCGCTGGCTGCTGGACAGGCATGCGCAGGGCGCGACGCTGGCCGCCAGTTGCGGCGGCTCCTTCATGATCGCCGCGACCGGGCTTCTGGCCACCCGCCCGGCCACGACCCACTGGCTGTTTGCCGAACGGTTTCGCGAGCGTTTTCCCGATGTGCGGCTGGAAATAGACAAGATCGTCATCGAAGACGGCGACATCATCACCGCCGGCGGGCTGATGGCATGGACCGATCTTGGCCTGCGCATTGTCGACCGGCTGCTCGGCCCTTCGGTCATGATCGAGACCGGTAAATTCCTGCTGATCGACCCTTCCGGGCGGGAACAGCGCCATTATAGCAGTTTCGCACCGAGGCTGACGCATGGCGACGAGCCGATCCTGAAAGTGCAGCACTGGTTGCAGGCACGTGCCGGGCGTGCGACGAGTGTGACCGACATGGCCGGCCATGCCGGGCTGGAGGAGCGAACCTTCCTGCGTCGCTTCAAGGCGGCGACCGGCATGAAGCCCATCGAATATGTCCAGCATCTGCGGGTCGGCAAGGCGAGGGAACTTCTGGAATTCACCCGCCGTTCGGTCGACCAGATCGCCTGGTCGGTGGGTTATGAGGATGCGGCCGCCTTCCGCCGCGTGTTTCACCGCATTCTCGGGCTTTCGCCGGGTGAATATAGAAGCCGCTTTTCCAGCAGCTCGGCCATGGCGGCTGCCTGAGCCTCACCCGCGGCTTTGACAGCGCCGACGCCGACGCTGGCCCTTGCAATGTGGCGGGTGTTTGCTAACATGCCAGACAGGTTTGAAACAGGTGGGCCGGAATGGACGTTGAAAGCAGCACCAAGCAAGTATCGCTTGCGGCGAAAATCAGTTCGGCCTTGCGACGGGATCTGGCGGAGGGGGTGTTCCGCCCGGGTGACCGGCTTCCGAGCGAAAGCGAATTGACGCGGGAATATTCCGTCAGCCGCACGGTTGTGCGCGAGGCCATCGCCATTCTTCGTGCCGATGGCCTGGTGGAAGCCCGCAAGGGGGCAGGCGTTTTTGCCGTGGAGGCGAAACCGGCCAAGGAAGTGCCTTTCAACGATCTGGCGGTGGGGCGGATTTCCTCTGTCATCGAGCTTCTGGAATTGCGCACGGTGTTTGAGGTCGAATCCGCCGGCCTTGCGGCCTCGCGCCGTTCCGCCGTGCAGGTGGAAGCGATTGTCGATGCGCATCGGCGCGTAGGGGACTGTCTTTCCGCAGGTTTGCCGACGCGGGACGCGGATTTCGAATTCCATCTGGCCATTGCGCAGGCGACCCAGAACCGGCGGTTCCCCGAATTTCTCCAGCTCATCCGTTCCGGCATCATTCCGCGTGGCGAATTGCAGGGTGCCGCACCCGGATCGCGCCCCAAGGACTACAATCTGCATCTCCAGGAGGAGCATGCGAGGATCGTCGATGCCATCATCGAGGGGGACGCGGATGCTGCGCGTCAACATATGGCGGCGCATCTGCGCGGCAGTCTTGAACGCTACAAGGTGCTCCTGCGTTCCCGCACCACGGCCGAGTGAGGCGGAAATAGCAGAAACGGCAATGGCTTATGCGCTGGCCCGTCGGTAAAGGGCAAGGGAAGCGGCAAGCGTCAGCAGCGCGCCGCCGCAGATGCGGTCGAGCCACAGGGCGCCGGACTTGCGCAATATCCTGACCGCCTGCGCACCCAGCAGCGCGTATCCGAACATCACCATGAAATCGATGCCGGCGAAGACCAGCGCAAGCACGGCATATTGCTGGATTTGCGGCGCTGCGGGATCGATGAATTGCGGCAGGAAGGCCGAAAAGAACAGATATCCCTTGGGGTTGGTCACGGCGACGAGGAAGCTTTTCAGAAAGATCGAGCGCGCCGATGCGGCCCCGTTCACTTCTGCCGAGCCAAGAGCGCCGTCAAGCGTTCCTCTTGAGCGCAAAAGCATGATGCCGAGGAAAACCAGGTAACAAACACCCACCCATTTGACGACGCCGAACCAGAATTCCGAGGCGGCGAGGAGAGCCCCCAATCCCAGCGCAACCGCGCCGATCAGGACGAAATCGGAAAGGATAGCGCCAGCCATGCCGATCATGGCGCGACGCACGCCGAATTTCGAGCCATTGGCAAGCGCGAGCAAAACGGTGGGGCCGGGTGTCGCAATGCCGATAAAGGCGACCACGGCAAAGGCCAGAAGTGTCACGTCGATCATATTTTCCTCCCCCCGAGGTGGCTGACATTACCGCCGCAAGCTTCCATGTCCGCCTCTTGTGAAGCGGGAGAATACAGGCTTTTCGATTTGCGGCAATGCGGGTGATTTTTCTGGGAAACAAGGCTGCCGCAACCGCGACCCGAAACAACGCGGGTGCATGCATTTCGCTGCCCCTGGCACTATCGATTTTGGCGGCACATGCTTGACAGCCTCCGACACCTGTGACAACTTGCGAATAGTTGTCAGACAGGATTGTGCCTTCATCACTTGCACAGTCGATCTCTGGCAAGGGAGGAATCATGTCAAGAAGACGCCTTTCGCTGTATGGCCTCTCCGGCCAGATCGGAAGCATTGCGGTTACGCTGCTTGGATTGTTGCTGCTGACCTTTTTTATCGGCCGCCTGATGCCCGCCGATCCGGTGCGGGCTATCGTCGGCGAGGACGCAACCCGCGAAACCTATGAACAGGTCTATCATGCGCTCGGTTTCGATCGGCCGCTGTGGCAGCAGTTCATCTATTATCTCGGTGATGTCTTCACCGGCGATTTCGGAACCTCGATCCGCACCGGCCGTCCCGTTATCGAGGATATCATCCGGGTTATGCCGGCCACGATGGAACTTGCGACCTTCGCCATCCTGATCGGCGCCGGCCTCGGCATTCCCATGGGCGTTTATGCCGCCGTGAACAAAGACCGCTGGCAGGACCATCTGGTGCGCGTGCTCAGCCTGTTCGGCCATTCCATGCCGATCTTCTGGACCGGCATGATCGCGCTGATCGTTTTTTACGCCCATCTCGGCCTTGTCGGCGGGGGCGGCCGCATGGACCAGTTCTATATCGGTCTGGTGGAGGAACGGACTGGTTTTCTGCTGATCGACAGCCTGCTTGCCGGCGATATGGAAGTGTTCTGGTCGGCCATCAACCACCTCATCCTTCCCGCCGCTCTGCTCGGTTATTCCTCCTCGGCCTATATAACCCGCATGACGCGCAGCTTCATGCTGGACCAGCTCGGCCAGGAATATGTGACGACCGCCCGCGTCAAGGGTCTGTCGCAGCGGCAGACGGTGTGGCTGCATGCCTTCGGCAATATCCGCGTGCAGCTCGTCACCATCATCGCCCTTGCCTATGGTTCGCTGCTGGAAGGGGCGGTGCTCATTGAGACCGTCTTCGCCTGGCCGGGTTTCGGGCAATATCTCACCAGCAATCTTATCATAGGGGATATGAGTGCCGTGATGACCTGCGTGCTCATCGTCGGTGTCATCTTCATCGGGCTCAATCTCCTGTCCGACATTCTCTACCGCTTTTTCGATCCGAGGACCCGCTGATGACGGCTCGTGCAGAAACCTCCTTCCGCCTTCCGGTGCCCTTGAACGCGCTGAAGAATATCATCGTCTTTCTGCTGAAAAGCCCGACATCGGCTTTCGGCATGGCTGTCCTGCTGCTCCTCGTCATCGCCGCGATTTTC
Source organism: Agrobacterium tumefaciens (assembly GCA_017744915.1). Lineage (GTDB taxonomy): Bacteria > Pseudomonadota > Alphaproteobacteria > Rhizobiales > Rhizobiaceae > Agrobacterium > Agrobacterium tumefaciens_I. Next base: position 342,290 of record JAGIAH010000001.1, on the reverse strand, counting down.
GCGCCCTGGCTTGCGACGCACGACCCCTATGCGCAGGATCTCGCCAATACGCTGAAGGCGCCGGGCAATGGCCACGTCTTCGGCACGGACGAGTTGGGACGCGATATCTACAGCCGCCTTCTCTGGGGCGCACGCATCACGCTCACCATCATCTCGCTGGTATCAATCATCGTCGGTCCCGTCGGTCTTCTGGTCGGCACGGCTTCCGGTTATCTCGGCGGCAAGTTCGATATGGTGATGATGCGCATCACGGATATCTTCCTGTCTTTCCCCAGCCTCATCCTGTCGCTCGCCTTCGTCGCAGCACTCGGGCCGAGCCTCAACAATGCGATCATCGCGATTGCGCTCACCTCCTGGCCGCCGATCGCGCGTCTTGCCCGCGCCGAAGCCATGACCTTCCGCAAAGCGGATTACATTGCCGCCGCACGGCTTCAGGGGGCGTCGCCGCTGCGCATCATCGTCAAATCGATCATGCCCATGTGCCTGCCGTCTGTTCTTATCCGCCTGACGCTGAACATGGCGACCGTCATCCTCACCGCCGCCGGCCTCGGTTTCCTCGGTCTCGGCGCGCAGCCGCCGCTGCCGGAATGGGGGGCGATGATCGCCACCGGCCGGCGTTACATGCTGGACAGTTGGTGGCTGGTGACCTTCCCCGGCATCGCGATCCTCTCCGTCAGCCTTGCCTTCAACCTTTTAGGCGATGGGTTGCGGGATGCGCTCGATCCGAAGCAGATGAACCGGAGATAGGACCATGGAAAAACCAATCCTTGACGTCGAAAATCTTCGCATCCGTTATGGTGGCTCGCCCACCGAGGCCGTGCGCGGCATCTCCTTCACGCTTGGCCGGGAACGGCTCGGCATCGTCGGTGAAAGCGGTTCGGGAAAATCCACTGTCGGTCGCGCGCTGCTGCGCCTCCTGCCATCGGCGACGATCACTGCGGACAGGCTGGATTTCGATGGCCTCGATCTTCTCTCCCTCGATGAGAAGGAGATGCTGAAGGTCCGTGGCCGGCGCATGTCGATGATCCTTCAGGATCCGAAATTCTCCCTCAATCCCATCCGCCGTGTCGGCGATCAGGTGGCGGAAACCTATCTGCGCCACTTCAAGGTTTCGAAGACCGAAGCCCGGCAAAAGGCGCTGGCCATGCTCGATGCGGTGAAAATCCGCGATGCTGAGCGTGTCTATGAGCAATATCCGCATGAAATCTCCGGCGGCATGGGCCAGCGTGTCATGATCGCGATGATGCTGCTTGCCGATCCCGATCTTGTCATTGCCGATGAACCGACCTCGGCGCTGGATGTGACGGTGCGGTTGCAGGTACTGAATATTCTCGATGGTCTGGTGCGTGATCGCGGCATCGGCCTCATCATGATCAGCCACGACCTTAATCTGGTGCGGAATTTCTGCGACCGGGTGCTCATCATGTATTCCGGCCGGGTGGTGGAAACGCTGGCGGCGCGTGATCTCGATCAGGCGCAGCATCCCTATACGCGCGGCCTTCTGGCGGCGCAGCCGCGTATCGGCGGCACACGCGCGCCGCTTGCGGTGCTGGATCGCCGTCCCGAATGGCTTGAGGAGAACGTATAATGGCCGTTTCCGTCGAAACCCGCGATCTCTCCATCACCTTCGGCAGCGGCCACACGGCGCTGAAAGTGCTGCCTTCGGTATCCTTCCGCGTCGAGCCGGGCGAATGTTTCGGTCTGGTCGGCGAAAGCGGCTCGGGCAAATCCACCGTGCTTCGTTGCGTGTCCATGCTCAATGATTTCTGGACCGGCGACATCCTCATCGACGGCAGGTCGGTGCGCGACATGCCGCTGATCGAGCGGTGCCGCACGCTGCAGATGGTGTTTCAGGACCCCTATGGTTCGCTGCATCCGCGCCAGTCGGTGCGCACCGTGCTTTCGGAATCGCTTGCGATCCACAGGCTCGACGACCGTGAAGAGCGTATGCGCAAGGTCATCACCGATGTCGGCTTGCCCGTGTCGTTTCTGGACCGTTTCCCGCATCAGCTTTCCGGCGGCCAAAGGCAGCGCGTGGCTATTGCGCGTGCGCTGATCCTCGAGCCGTCGCTGCTCCTGCTGGACGAGCCGACCTCGGCGCTCGATGTCTCGGTGCAGGCGGAAATCCTCAATCTGTTACAGCGCCTGCGCGAAGAGCGCGGCTTCACTTACATCATGGTGACGCATGACCTCGCTGTCGTCGATCACATGTGCGACCGCTTCGCGGTGATGCTGCGCGGTGAAATCACCGAAATCCTGCCGCGCGCGGCCATCGCCGGCAATGGCGCGACGCATGCCTATGCGCGCGAACTGATCGGCGCCTCGCTGGAATATGAAGGCGCATGACGGCTCCCAAAACGTGAGCGTCCTCCTCCGGGGCGTTGCGGATAATAACATCCTCCTTGCTTGCCCGGCCTCCCTGCCGGGCATTTTTTTGTGATGATGCCGAGCGTTGGTAGAAAAAGAAAAGGCGCGGGGTTAGCCGCGCCTCAGGGATTACAGACGAAATTCCACTACCATATTCGCTCCCCCCGCCGTCATCCTCGCCCTTGAGGCGAGGATTCATAAGCGGTTGAAGCCATGGATCCTCGGGTCAAGCCCGAGGATGACGGGATACGGGATGCATCACCGCTCCTTGCTCACCTCTTCAAACCGCGAAAGCCAGGGGCTGACGATCATACCCTTGATATCGCTGCGGAAGGCGGCCGTATCGATGACTTCGGAGAAGGGCTGGATCGACATGACGATCTCGTCCATATAGCCCTGCAGGTCCTCATAAAGCTTCGTCTGTTTCGCCACGTCGCGCTCTACCAGCGCTTCTTCGATCATCTTGTTCAGCTTTTCATCGAAGAAACTGGTGCGCCAGCTCTGGTAATTGGTGAGCTTGGCGTCATCAGCATTGTTGGGATTATAGGCGATGGAACGCAGGTTGTTGTCCGGATGCGGCTGCTGGCCGCCGCCGCCGCGGCCGAGCAGCAGTTCGAAGTTCCGCTCGCGCATCGCGCCGTAAATCTGGTCGCCGGAGCCGCTGATCAGTTCAGCCTGAATACCGGCTTGCGCCAGCGTGTTCTGGATCGCCGTTGCCGCCTTCATGAAGGGGTCTTCCGAAAGTACGCGCAGGGTCGTCTTGAAACCGTTGGGATATCCTGCCTCGGCCAGAAGCGCCTTGGCTTTTGCCACATCGAGCTTATAGCCTTGATCCGGCAACGATCCCATCACGCCCGTGCTGAGGGAGCGCTGATGCAGCTTGCCGTAATAGGGCATGACCGCCTTGTCGAGACCTTCGTAGTCGATCAGGTAACGCAACGCCTCGCGCACCTTCTTGTTCGCGAATTTCTCGTCCTTCATCGAAACGCTGAGGTAATAAAAACCGGAGCCGGGGGTGGATTCGATGGTGACGGCCTTGTCGGCCTCAAGCGATTTCAGGTCCGGCGCCTGCAGGGAATAGGCAACATCGATATCGCCCTTTTCCAGCATCAGGCGCTGCGATTGCGATTCCGGCAGATGGCGCATCAGGATGCGTTTCATCTTGGCCTTCTCACCCCAATAATCGTCATTGCGGGTAAGGATGATATATTCGTTGGACTTCCACTGTGTCAGCTTGAAGGGGCCGGAGCCGGCGGAATTCAGCGTCAGCCATGCGCCGCCCAGATCGCCGTCTTTTTCATTCTCAAGCGCCGTCTTGCTGTCGATGATCGAGCCGGGGCCATTCTGCGCAAGGATCATCAGCAGCAGGTTGGGGTCATCGGGCTTTGGAATATTCAGCACGAAGGTCTGGTCATTTTCGGCGACGAAGAGCTTGTCGGCCTCTTCCAGCTTGAAACCACGGGTTTTCAGGAAAGACGATTGCGCCAGATTGCGGGCAAGCAGGCGCTTCAGGGTCCACGCCACATCCTTTGCCGTCACGGGATTGCCGGAAGCAAATTTGGCATCACCGCGCAGATGGAAGCGGATCGATTTCCGGTCCTCTGCGATCTCCCAGCGTTCGGCAAGGCGCGGCTGGACGCTGCGATCTTTCGGTGAAAGCACAACCAGCGTGTCATAGACGTTGTTCAGAACCTGCACGGTCTCGCGGCCGGTGATGGCGGCGGGATCGAGGGTCAGGATGTTGCTCATGGTCGTGGCGACGATGAGCTGGTCCTTCGGCGTTTCCGCGAAGCTGCTGAGCGGCATGGCGCCGATCAGCAGCGCGCCAAGCGCCGCGGTTGCAAGAAAATGTTTCATCTTTCCTCCCAATAGGGCCGCTTCATACGGCCTTTCCACGTTTTGATCCACGCGCCTGGTTCCTCCTCAGGCTGCGCGTGATCAGCCAAGAATGTCTCTGACCGGTGCTGTAAGCGCCCGGCCGACTGCCGCCGTTGCCGGCGCATCCAGATGCACGCCATCCACCGGTGAGGCGCTGGCGATCGATCCGGCATCGAAAAAGGCATGTCCGAGTTCTGCCGCGAGTTTGCGGTAAAGCGGCGCAAGCCTGAGCGATTGCCCGATATCCCGCCCGCCCGCCGGTTCTCCGCCAGGACCAACAACGCAGGGCGGCGGCGCGACGATCAGCAGCTTCGGCACTGCCTCTCGCGGTTTGTAGATGAAGGTTTCGACAATCTGCGCCAGCCGCCGCATGCCGGAAACGGCGGCTTCCGCTCGCCCGCCATGCACCGGCTTGATGTCGTTGGTGCCGAGCATGACGATGACGAGATCGAGCGGCATGTGGCAGGACAGCGCGATTTCCAGCGCCCGTGCGCCGTTGCGGCAGGCGGGGCCGGCATGGTCGTCGTAACAGGTGGTGCGCCCGCCGAGCCCTTCGGGGTGGACCTTCGCCTTTCCGGCAAGCTCGGCCTCCAGCACTTCCGGCCAGCGATGCTCGACCGGGTGCCTCAGACCCGTGGCGGGGTCTGCACCCCAGGTGAGGCTGTCTCCGAAGGCGAGCACCGTTTTCATCGCCCGTTACCTCACCCGGTTGTTGTCGATGAAGATAAAATCGATGTCCTCGCCAAGACCCGGCCGATCAGGAACATGGACGAAGCCGTCGCGATCCATCGGGTCGGACAGCGACTTCAGATAATCGTGGCCGTCATCATATTCGAGGAAGGGGTGCAAGAGCCCGCGCTCATACCAGCGGCAATTTTTGGTGGCGGCAACCACATGCAGGTTCATGGCGGTATTGCCATGCACTTCGCACTCCATGCCGAAGGCTTCGGCCAGATGCATGGTCTTCAACGCCGGGGTGATGCCGCCGACATCATTGACGCCGGTGCGCAGAATATCGCAGGCGCCGGCCTTGATCCATTCGGCGCGGTGCCAATGTTTGCCGGCCGCACTTTCCGGGCCGACGACGGGAATATCGAGATTGTCAGAAAGCCATTTGTAGGAGGACAGTGATTGTTCATCCATCGGCTCTTCGATCCAGTCGAAACCGAGTTTTTCGAGGCCACGCCCCAGCGCTAATGCATCGGTGCGGGAATACCAGTGGAAGGCGTCGATCATCAGACGAATATCGGGGCCGACCGCTTCACGTACAGCCGCGCAGGCCTTGAGGTCCATCTTCACGTCCGGCGCCCAGCTGACCGGCGGCATCCAGGTGTGCAGCTTGATGCCCTTGTAACCACGCTTCACGAGCGTTTCGGCAAAGCGGCCGTAATCTTCGGGCGTCGCCAGCCCGCCTTCCAGTTCGTCGCCGCACATGATGGAGCCATAGGCCAGCACCTTGTCGCGGTAACCGCCGATCAACTTGTATACAGGTTGGTTCAGCGAACGGCCGGCAACGTCCCACAGCGCGCAGTCCACCACCGCCAGCGTGCGGTCCGTCAATTGCGCGGCTGAGCCGCGCTGCCAGTGGGCAAGGTCCTGCCACAGGCGTTCCCGGTCCCGATGGTCCTCGCCGATCAGGACCTTCTTAACGAATTTCTCGATCACATGCGGGCGAACGATCTCCGGTGCGGTGAAGGAGTGGCCTTCCTGCCCATCTTCGGTGCGAATGGTCAGCATGGCCTGTTCCACCTGATGCGCCGGCCCCGGATGCGCGTGACCGGCACTGTCCGAGTGCCGACGGGTCGTCGTGCGGAAAACACGGACCTCAACGTCGGTGATGATCATAATTTCTCCCTCATGCGGATGTCGCAGCATTCATGGTTGCTGCAATGTCATACATGTTTGCGCTATTTGTCAACATATATGATAATCTGTATTACATGTTTAGCGGAGAAATCAAGGATATTTGCTCGGAACGCGATATGACGTCCTTGTTGGGAGCGTGCGTCCTTGGCCGGGCGAGGGGCGGCTTCACCTCAAGGGAGAGGAGGCGCATGAACAATGTCAGCCGTAGCGGAATGAGCTGCGCAACGATCTTTCAACAATCGCCGGCACTATAAGAGGCCATGCCGGGCCACACAGGAGGACAGCCGCTCACCTTTCTGGTTCCCGGCAATTATCACGATGACGACCCTGAACGGGGAATGGAGGAGACCCGGCAGCTTTTCGAAACCGGGGAGGCGTGGGGTTATCCCAGCGCCTGGGTTCGCCAGCATCATCTGGAACGGGGCGTACCCTTGGAAGGCGGCGACGGGTCAATAATATGCCTGATACCCGTTACTCCCATGTGTAGCGGGAATGCGGGGAAGGATTCGTTGCCCTTCAATTGCGTCATATCTGCGGTTCAATCGGGATAAGGCAGACCATAACGGTCGCGGATCGTCGCGCCTTCGTATTCACGTGGATAAACGCCGCGATCCTGCAGTACCGGCACGACCTTTTCGACAAATTCGGCAATATCGTCGGGCGCGCGCGGCGGCTGCAGGGTGTAGCCATCCACCGTGCCATCCTGCCAAAGGTCGATGATGCCATCCGCCACCTCTTCCGGTGTGCCGAGCAGCAGCCGGTGGTGACCTTCCGAGCGGCGCACCGCCTCGCGGGCCGTGAGCTTTTCATGGGTCAGCAATTCGGAAAGGCCTAGCCCCATGCCAACCGCCCATTGCCGGTTCTGGTCGGGAATGAAGCGCTCGCCTTCGAGTTTCGCATCGGGGTCGAAATCGCGCGGATCGATGCCGTTCTCTTTGGCGAAACGCGCCAGAAGGCCGTTTTCCGAGCTGGTTCCGCTGTAGAGTTCATGTCTGCGCAGCGCTTCTTCGCGGGTCTCTCCGAGAATGACGACAAGGCCGGGAACGATGCGGATGCCGGAGGGATCGCGACCGAAAGAGACGGCGCGGTCACGCACCTTTTTGCCGAAGGCCTGACCTGCCGGGCGGGAGAGGATGTTGCAATAGATGATCTCGCCATGGCGCGCGGCGAGATCAATGCCACCTTCGGATGCGCCTGCCTGCGCGATGACGGGATGTCCCTGCGGCCCGCGCGGAACGTTGAGCGGGCCTTTGACGTGAAAATACTCTCCTTCATGGTCGATGGTTTCGGCCGTTGCCGCATCCCAGAAACGGTTTTCCGGCACCTCGCCTTCCCGGCGCGGATCCCAGCTCGACCAGAGCTTTTTCGCGACATCGAGAAATTCGGTGGCCTTGGCGTATCTTTCGCTGCGCGGCGGCAGCGGGTCGTTGCCGAAATTGGCCGCGACATTGGGATTGAAGGAGGAGACGATGTTGACGATCAGCCGGCCGCCCGTGACCACGTCGATGGATTGCGTCCGTCGCGCAAAATTATAGGGCGAATTATAGGTGGAAGACACCGTCGCCACAAAACCGATATCCGGCACCTGCGCCGCAAGCGACGTGGAGAGGATGAGCGGATCGATGGTGTGAAACGGACGGCTGGCCGGATCGGTCAGCAGTGCGGGGTGATCGGACAGGAAAACAGCGTCGAACCGGCCCTTGTGGGCCAGTTCCGTCAGCCGCCGGTAATAGCCGATATCATTGATATCGTGCCGGTCTCCGCTCCTGTATTTCCAGGCATTGGGAAGATATCCCGTCGTGTTGATTCCGACATTGAGATTGAGCCGGCGTTTGGTCTTGCTCATGCTTCTACTTTTCTTTTCGGTCCGCGTGGGATCTCCGGCCTGCGGCCGGTGCAATTGTCCGAAAACCTAACAGCCGGGGTTGCGGTCGCGAGTTAAAAATCCTTGCTGTCCGGAGAAGAAAAACTTTCAGTGCGATGCGCAGCCGAATGGAGGAGGCGATAAGAATTGAGGGTGACGATCCGACCCAAAATCCCGCAGTTCTCGAAAGGAAATTCCGTCACCACGCTCAGGCGATAGCTGGATGGAAACGAATTTCCTCAATCGCGTCTCAAATAGTACACTTTATCTATAGAAAATATCCTATGGCGTGTAGCGTGCCGTCCAGATCGCAATTTCGAGGACGAACACTATGGCCGATGCTGCCCTTCGCCAGGTAACCCAACCGGTAACCCTGTGGTACACACGCTGCCCGGCGCCGACGCCGCTTTCCGTCGCGGTGCAGCTCGGCTGGATAGAGGAGCGTTTCGCCGGCCATGGTATTTCCGTTTCCTCCATTCGTGATTCCGCCGATCCGGCCATCAGGCAAAGCCATTTCGATCACCGGCTGGACTGGTCCTTCCGCCAGGGCGGCAATATTCCCCCCATCTGGGCGAAATCCGGTGGCCGGCAAACGCGGCTGGTGGGGCTGACGAGGACTGATGAGTTTCAGGCGGTCATAGCGCTGCCCGCAAGCGGCATAAGCAAGGGCGGCGATCTGAAGGGGCGGCGCATCGGCCTGCCGAAACGGCCGAATGAAACCATCGATTTCCAGCGGGCGACATCGCTCAAGGGCATCGTGTCGGCGCTCACCGTCTCGGGCCTCTCCGTTACAGATGTCGAGCTTGTCGATCTGACGGCAAGAGAGCCGGTGCTGCTTGGCCCGAAGGACGAGCGGTTCCATGGTCTGCGCCGGCGACTTCCCTATGGCGAGGAAATTGCAGCACTGCACCGGGGGCAGATCGATGCGTTTTTCGTCAAGGGTGCGGAAGGTGTGACGGTCGCCAACCTGATCGGTGCGCAGGTCGTTGTGTCGACGGGGTTTCACCCCGATCCGAAAATCCGCATTAATAATGGCACGCCGCGTCCCTTGACGGTGGACGCCACCTTTGCCGATGAGCGGCCCGATCTGGTTGCTGAACTGGTGGCCACGGTCCAGCGGGTTGCCCGATGGGCGAATGACAATCCGGCGGAAGCCGTGCGTTTCATCGCGCGTGAAATTGGCGTCAGCGAGGAGGCGGTTCTTGCCGCCAATGGCGCGGATGTGCACCGCAATCTGAGGCTCGACCTCGATCCGGCCGAGCTGGATGCGCTCAGCCATTTCAAGGATTTCCTGCTGGAATGGAAATTCATCCCCGAAGATTTCGATGTGCGGGACTGGGCCGATCCACGCGCCCTTTCTTCATTGCAAGATGCCGCACAACACGATGCGGGAAAGTGAGGGTGCCATGACAACCACCATTCTCGTAACGGGCGCAACCGGCAAGCTTGGTCAGCGTGTCGTCAACCGTCTTTTGCAGAAACAGGCAAAGGTTCGGGTACTGACCCGCAGGCGCGAGGATGCGCTGAAGCTCTGGGGCGACAGGGTCGATATTGCCGAGGGAAATTTCTCCGATCCGGCGAGCCTGAAAGAGGCCTCACGCGGTATAGACAGGGTCTTCCTGCTTTCCCCCATCGGCGAAACGCTGGCGGCGGACCAGAATGCGGTTATTGACGCGGCTCTCTCCGCCGGCGTATCGCGGATCGTCAAAATATCCGGCTCCGACTGGACCATTAAAAATGTGGCACGCTCGATCTCGGGTGCCGCCCATGCCGCGGTGGAAAAGCATCTGGCGGAAAGCGGCATAGCCCATACCGTGCTACGACCGAATGCCTGGATGCAGGTGGCGCTGGAACCCGTTGTTGCCGCCTTGCGCAACGGCGAGGATGTGCCCGCCCGCTTCGGAAATGCGGCCGTCTCCTTCCTCGATGCCGACGATATCGCCGATGTCGCGGTGCAGGCGCTGACTGCCGGCGCGCCGCCTGCCGGTCCCTTGGTGCTGACCGGCGGCGAAGCTCTGGCGGTGCTGGAAATCGCCCGCATCGCGGCCCGTATCCTGCATCGCCCGGTCGGAGTCTCGCACAAGGCTGCTTCGACCTTTCCGGCGCATATCGGCGCGTTCGAACAGAAGGCCATCGCCGAATTCGGGCAGCTGATCGGCGAAGGTCTCGCGGCATCCACCACAGGTGCTGTTCAACAGATTATCGGTCGCCCACCCCGCAGTGTGGAGAATTATCTGCGTGCCCGGTTGGCCGCCGCCCCGCAGGGCGATCATTCCGAAGGAGAAAAGACATGGCGCTGACCGTTGCTTTGCCCGATGGGCTCGAGCTGAGAGGCCCTGCCGATTTTGCGGAAAGCCCGCTCAGCCGGGCGGCAAGACAGCCGTTGATGCTGGGCCTGTTCCTCAATCTGCAGGATATCAATTTTTCCAGCCTGCCGACCAGCAATAGCTGGACCTTTGATTACAATGTTGAACTCGTGAAGCGGGCGGAGGAGCTTGGTTTCGAAATCGCCTTCAGCCGCACGCAATGGCTGCCCAAGGGCGGTTATGACGGGGAATCCTCTCTCGACAGTTTCATCGCGCTTGGCGCGATGGCGGCGGTTACGAAGAGCATTCTGCTGATCTCCACCATCCATGTTCTTTACGGGCCCCTGCACCCTTTGCATCTCGCCAAATATGGCGCGACGCTGGATCATATCGCCAAGGGGCGCTGGGGCATCAACATCGTCACCGGCCACCGCGCCATCGAGCATGAAATGTTCGGCTGGCAGCGGATCGATCATGACAAGCGTTACGATATGGCTGGGGAATTGTTCGATGTGCTTCACCGCCTTTGGGGTGAAACGGAGAATTTTTCCTATGAGGGCAAGCTCAACCCGTGGGCCATCAACAATGGCTGGATCACGCCGAAGCCCGCCTTTGGCCGCCCGCCGCTGGTGACGGCGACCGGTTCGCCCGCCGGTATCGATTTCGCCGCCCGCCATTCCGATCTGGTTTTCGTCACCTCACCCGGCGGCGCGCATATAGACAGCGCGCTGGAAACGCTTCCCGATCATATCGCCACCATCAAGAACCGCGCCAAGGCCTATGGCCGGCAGGTGAAAACGATCATCAACCCGATCATCGTCAGCCGCGATACGGAGAAGGAGGCGATCGCCTATGCCGATGCCATCGAGGCTGGAAAACCGCAGCCCGGCACGCGCGCTTTCGCCACCAATAATTACGACAGCGACGCCCATGCCTGGCGCGGCCGCGGTGATGCACGCCACAAGCAGGGGCGCAATCTTGGCGGCAATATCGAAATCATCGGCTCGCCGGAACAGGTGGTTGAGCAGCTTGTCGGTTTGAAGAAGGCCGGCATCGATGGCGTGCAGCTGAATTTCTACGATTTCCGCGAAGACCTCGATTATTTCGCCGAGCGTATTCTGCCCTTGATGAAGGAGGCGGGCCTGAGGCTCTGACGCCTTTCCTGCCGCATTTTCCAGCCCCGAAACCTGCCCTTCGCAATCGCCCGATTGCGAAAACGATGTTCTTTGCCCTGAGGAGATACCGTGAATATCGCCGTCGATCCCGTCAAAACACCAGCACCTCAAATCATCGACCGGATCGGGACCTATGTTCCCGAATTGGTCTCTATCCGCCACGATCTGCACCAGCATCCGGAAATCGGTTTCGAGGAAGTGCGCACGTCAGGCATCGTCGCCGAAAAACTCGCTTCCTGGGGCATCGAGGTGCATCGCGGTTACGGCAAGACCGGTGTGGTCGGCGTGCTGCACGGCCGACATGCGGGCAATCGCTCCATCGGGCTGCGAGCCGATATGGATGCCCTGCCGATGCCGGAGGAAACCGGATTGCCCTATGCGTCGGTCTATCCCGGCAAGTTTCACGGCTGCGGACATGATGTGCACACCACCATCCTGCTCGGCACCGCCCGTTATCTGGCCGAAACCCGTGATTTTGCCGGCACGGTGGTGTTCATTTTCCAGCCGGCCGAGGAGGGTCTCGGCGGCGCGCGCGCCATGATTGCCGACGGGCTGTTCAGGGATTTTCCGGTTGACGAGATTTATGGGCTGCACAATTCCACCCACGCCGCGCCCAATCATCTGAAGGTTTCGCCCGGCACCATTCTGGCGGGGGCGGATTTCTTCGATGTCCGGCTGAAGGGCCGGGGCGCACATGCCGCCCATCCGGATGTCTCGCGCGACCCGGTGCCGGCGACGGGGGAACTCATCCAGGCCTTGCAGACCATCGTCAGCCGCAACGTGTCACCAACCGATCCCGCCGTGCTGTCGATCACCCGCATCGAGGCGGGATCTGCCTATAATGTCATCCCGGAAACGGCTGCGATTGCCGGAACAGTGCGGGCCTTTTCCGACAGCGTGCGTGAAACCATCCGGGAGCGCATCCGCACGATTTCCGATCACATTGCCGCCGCCCATGGCCTGACCGCCGAGGTGGATATTCGCGACATATTCTCGGTTCTGACCAACGATGATGCATCGGTGGATATCGTCGCCGGGGTAGCGCGCGAGGTTCTCGGAGACGAGCGCGTTTCCACCGAACCCGGCCGCTTCATGGGCAGCGAGGATTTCGCCGATCTCCTGAAACATGCGCCCGGCGCATTTTTCACGCTCGGCCATTCCGGCACCGTTCCGGCCCATAATCCCGGTTTTATCGTTGACGACGCCATCCTTCCGGTTGGCGCAACCCTGTTTGCCCGTCTGGTGGAAACCCGGCTGAAGGCTGCCTGAGTATTTGAAAACAAATTCGCAAAGGGAAACATCCATGGATATTACAAGACGTAAGACATTGCTTTTGAGTGCTGCCCTGGCCGGGGCCATGCTGTTGCCGTCAATGCCCGCTCTGGCATCGGAAACGCCCAAGAAGGGCGGCATCGTCACCCTTGCGGGTCTTGGCGAACCGACGACGCTGGTACCGCTTTCAGACTCCAACACGCGCACCCGTGCCATTTCCACGAAAATCCTCGAAGGGCTGGTGCGGTTCGACAGCGAGTTCAAACCGCATCCGGTTCTCGCTGAAAGCTGGGAGACCTCTGCCGACGGGCTGCGCCACACGTTCAGGCTGCGCAAGGGTGTTAAATGGCACGACGGCAAGGATTTCACCTCGCAGGACGTGAAATTTTCGCTACTCGCCTTCAAGAAGGCCGGCCCGCGCGGGCGCATCACTTTCGCCAATATCGCCGATATCGAAACGCCCGATCCATTGACGGCGGTGGTGGTGCTTTCCAAGCCCGCACCCTATCTTCTGCGGGCGCTGACCGGCGGCGAGACACCGATCCTGCCGGCCCACGCCTATCCTTCGGAGAACTTCAATGAGAGCCCGAACGGCAACGCCCCCATCGGCACCGGCCCCTTCGTCTTCGAGGAATGGAAACGCGGCAGCTATGTGAAGCTGAAGAAGAACCCCAATTACTGGCAGGCCGATCTGCCCTATCTCGACGGTTTCGTGGCGCGCTTCGTTGCGGACGCGGCCTCCACCACCATTTCGGTTGAAACGGGGGAGGCGGATTATACCGCCGATGTCTCCTACAGCGATCTGGAGCGCCTTCGGCAAAATCCGAAGCTCGCGGTGGAGGTCTATACCGACGCCTATCTCAACAATGCCGCGATATTCGAGTTCAATCTGGAGAATCCGATCCTGGCGAAGAAAGAGGTCCGCCACGCGCTGGCCCATGCCATCGACCGGGATTTCATCAACGACGCCATCTTCTTCGGCACGGCCAAGCCGGCCGGCTCGAACATTCCGGCGGTCTTCACCGCGTACAATGACGAGAAGCCTTTCACCTATCCTTTCGATCTCGCCAAGGCGAATGAACTTCTGGACAAGGCCGGTTACCCGAAAGGCGCCGATGGCACCCGTTTTTCGCTGCGACTGGCCTTTCTGCCATCCGATGTCTTCCGCAAGACCTCTGAATATCTGCGCTCTTCCTTCGGCAAGCTCGGCGTGAAGGTGGATATCGTCGAAGGCGATCTCGCCACCTTCATCAAGCGCGTCTATACGGAGCGTGGTTTTGACCTGACGGTGAACGGTATCAGCCGGCTGTTCGATCCGACGGCAGGCGTACAGCGCCTCTATTGGTCCGACGGTATCAAAAACCCGGCCCCCTATGTCAACGCCGCGCATTACAACAATCCGAAAGTTGACGATCTTTTCCGTGCGGCTGCCGTCGAGGTGGATGAAAAGAAACGGGCAGGGCAGTTCCACGAAATCCAGAAAGTCGTCGGCGATGACCTGCCGAATTTCTCGATCGTCGCTTTGCCGACCGTTATCCTGCGCAACACCAGTTTGAAGTCCCTCGTGACGACTATCGATATTGCCTATGGCGACCTGGCGACGGCGTGGAAAAGCGAGTGAGTATTTGGCAAAGCGGTGCAATCTACGCCCCGTCACCCCGGACTAGATCCGGGGTCCAGTGCGATCAAGTCCTTGATCGCGAGAGACTTTTTTCACGGCGCAGACGCGCCGTGGCTGGATGCCGGCTCAAGGCCGGCATGACGGAGGAGAGCTCCGCCAGAACCAACACAAAACCGGCAATTCTGCCGGTTTTTTTTGTTGAAACGGCCGCCAGCCCGTTTTGCGCCTTCGCGCGCCAAGCTCGTTTTCGGGAAAAACATTGCTCGTGAGACAAGTCGCTCAGAACAGTGGTCCCTGTTGGTTGAATTCTGAAAAATTCAGTTTCATCAATAATTTAACGCAAAGCATTTCTTCACTTCAAAGCAAGAATTGCTTTCTGGACCCACGCTTTGGCCGCCTGCACTGTGAGCTGGAAATCTCACCTGCAAATGATGGATGCCATGGCCAAGGATACGCTTTTTTTGATCGCCCCCGGTTTTGAGGACCCCAAGCACCCCGGTGTCCGGTTCGTCTGCCCGCATTGTAACCAGATCGAAGGCCTGCTTGCCGCCTTTCCGGACCTTGCCGCCGGTATTGATGTTCACCGTGTCGGTTTCCAACGCCCGCGTGAGGCGGTCATTGCCGCCGTGGGGGAGGAAAACCAGTCGCTGCCGCTCTTCATCTTTGCCAGCGATGCGCCCGCCGATGCGGCAACCCAGGGCGACACCCACTTCATTCAGGACACCCAACGCATTTTGCAAATCCTCGCCGAGCGCCACGGGTTCCCGCAGCTGCATTGAGCTGCCGCACCCGCACATCGGATTTTTTCGGAGACAGACATGACCCTTTCCAGACGCCAGTTTCATAAAATTGCCCTCGCCGCCGGCGCTTTCGTAGCGCTCCCCGGAGGTTCTTTTGCCGCTGCCGAAGAACCCGTCTCGGGCGGCACACTCAAGATTGTTTATTTCCCCGAACCGACGCAGCTCGTGGCCATCAACACTAGCGCTGGTGGCCCGCAGTTCATCGGTTCGAAGATTTACGATGGGCTTTTGACCTATGATTACGAGCTTTCACCCAAGCCGAGCCTTGCGAAAGAATGGAGCGTTTCGGCCGACGGGCTGGAATATGTCTTCCATCTGCAGCCGAATGCGAAATTCCATGACGGCAAACCGGTGACATCGGCGGATGTGGAGTTTTCGATCCTGCGGCTGAAAGAGGCCCATCCGCGCGGCCGGGCGACGTTCGCGAATGTCGAGAGTGTCGATACCTCCGATCCGCTGGTCGCGAAGGTGAAGCTCTCCAAGCCTGCGCCGGGCCTTATCACCGCGCTGGCTTCCTCGGAATCGCCCGTTGTGCCAAAACACATCTTCGAGACCTTCAAGCCGACCGATAATCCCAAACCCGCCCAGATCATCGGCAGCGGCCCCTTCGTGCTGAAGGAATGGGTACCCGGTAGCCATATCCTGCTGGAGAAAAATGCGGATTATTGGGACGCGCCGCGTCCTTATCTCGAACGCGTCATCATCCGCCTCATCAACGATGCGGGCGCCCGTGCGGCCGCGCTGGAAACCAGCGAAGGCGACATTGGCCCCAACCCGGTCGCTCTTGCCGATCTGGAACGGCTGAAATCCATCCCCACACTGAAGGTGGATGACCGCATCTATGCCTATGCCGGCCAGCAGAACCAGCTGGTGATCAATCTGGAGAACGAATATCTCAAGGAATTGAAGGTCAGGCAGGCCATCGCCCACGCCATCGATGTTTCGGCGCTTATCGATACCGTGCTTTACGGTTACGCCGTACCATCGCCCACGCCGATCAGTCCCGGTCTTGCGAAGTTCCACAATGCGGATATCGGTTTTGCCAAGTTCGACGTCGCGCAGGCGGAAAAATTGTTGGATGAGGCGGGCTTCCCGCGCAAGGACGGCGGTAAGCGCTTCAAGCTCCGCGTCACCACCAACCCGTTCAATCCGCAGACCTATTCGGATTTCATCGCGCAGGCGCTTTCGAAGATCGGCATCGAGGCGGATATCCAGAAGTTCGATTTCGGCACCTATGTGAAGGTGGTCTATACCGACCGCGCCTGGGACCTTTCGGTGGAATCCCTCTCCAACACCTTCGATCCGACCGCGGGCGTTCAGCGCGTCTACTGGAGTAAGAACTTCAAGATCGGTCTGCCCTTCTCCAATGCCAGCCACTATTCAAATCCAGAGGTCGACCGGCTGCTGGAAGCGGCGGCGGTGGAGCCGGATATCGAAAAACGCGCCGCCTTCTTCAAGGAATTTCAGGCCGTCGTCGCCAAGGATCTTCCCGTCATCAATCTCGTCTCTCCCATCCAGCCGGTCGTCGGCAGCGTGCGCATCAAGGATTATGCGACCGGCGCGGAGGGGCTCAGCGGCAATCTCGCCAAGGCCTGGGTGACGAAGGAGGCGTGAGCCTCCTCACTTTCGGTTTCAAGCGCGTCAGAGCGAAGAAGAGGTCATTTCCATGAGCAGAAAATCCGAAAAGCTGGTTCTCAATGCGTTCATCTATCCGGGCGGACATCATGAGGCAGCCTGGCGGCATCGGGATTCGGAGCCGCATCGCGTCACCGATATAAGGCTTTATCAGGATATCGCCCGCAAGGCCGAGGCGGCGAAGCTGGATGCCATCTTCTTTGCCGATGCACCGGTGCTGGATGCCAATATCCGCTATGCCGCCCGCCACCGGCTGGAACCAATCACCATGCTGGCCGCTCTTGCCGCCGTCACGGAAAAGATCGGTTTCATCGCCACGGCCTCCACCACCTATTACGAGCCTTATAATCTCGCGCGGTTGTTCGCTTCCGTCGATCACATCAGCGGCGGCCGGGTGGGCTGGAACATCGTAACGACTTCGGCCGATGCGGCGGCCGGCAACTTCAATCTCCAGAAACATCCGCCGCATGCCGACCGTTACCGTCAGGCCATTGAGTTTGTGGACGTGGTGACCAAGCTCTGGGACAGCTGGGAAGACGATGCCATCGTCGCCGACAAGGAGAGCGGCCTTTTCGCCGAGACCGACCGCATCCATCCCGCCAATCACGACGGTGAATTTTACCGGGTGCGGGGTGCGCTGAACGTGCCGCGTTCACCGCAGGGCCGGCCGGTCTATGTTCAGGCCGGCTCCTCGGAGGAGGGGCGCGGCTTTGCCGCCCAATATGCCGAGGCGATCTTTACCGCGCATCAGACTCTGGAGAGTGCGCGGTCTTTTTATTCCGATATCAAGCGGCGCGTGGCGGCCACGGGGCGTAATCCGGCCCATGTGAAAATCCTGCCGGGCATCAGCCCATTCATCGCTTCCACGGAAGAGGAGGCACGCAGGCTGGAAGCGTCCTTCAACGATCTCATCCAGCCGGCCTTTTCGCTCGGGCAATTGCAGCGCATCACCGGCATAGACCTGTCATCGGCCGATCTCGACCAGCCACTGCCGCACGAGGCCGTAGAGGCGACACGGGCGCAGGCGGATAGCAGCCGTCATCAGCTTGTCCTCGATGTCATCGACCGGGAAAACCCGACCATCCGGCAATTGCTGCACCGGCTTGCCGGCGGGCGTGGCCACAAGGTGATTTCCGGAACGCCGGAACAGGTGGCGGACTGGATCGAGACCTGGTTCCGCGAAGGCGCGGCCGATGGCTTCAACATCATGCCACCATGGCTGAATGGCGGGTTCGATATCTTCGTGGACGAGGTGGTGCCGATCCTGAAGCGGCGCGGCCTGTTCCGTGAGGATTACGAAGGCGATACGCTGCGCGACCATTATGGCCTGCCACGACCGGACAATATCTACGCGGCCAGAGAGTTGCAAAGGGAACGCGCCTGAGGTGGGACGGGCGTGTTCAGGCGGCGGCTTCAAGGGAGCGCATATCCTCGCGCAACAAAGCGAGTAGAGATGCGACCTCCGGCAGCCGCCGCCTGTCAGGACTGGTCAGCAGGTGGTAACGGCTGGCGGTCGGCTGCGGTGCGCCGAAGGGGGCGATCAGGCGGCCGTTTTTCAGTTCTTCCGAAATCAGCGAATGGCGCGCAAGACCGATGCCGTGGCCCGATGAGATTGCTTCTATCAGCGCCGTCTGCCGTGAAAAACGTGGGCCTGTCGCTGAAAGCCGGAGCGGAATGCGGCAGGCACGCAGCCAGTTTGCCCATTCGAAGGCCGGGTCCAGGCCATTGCCGCGCAACATCGTAAAACCGAGATCCCGCAATTGGGCGGGCTCGCCTGCAAGCGCATGGCGGGCTGCGAATTCCGGAGTGCAGACGGCGCTGACGGTATCGGCGAAAAGCGGCTCGTGAATGAATCCCGGAATTTGCGTGTGGGTTGCAACGATGGCGCAATCGGCATCGAAATGGGTGAGGTCGATGGTTTCGCCCTCAAGGGATTCGATGGAAAGCTCAACGTCTCCGAGGGCCGGAACGATGCTGCCCAGCCGTGGCGCCAGCCAGCGGGCCGCAAAACAGCCCTCGGCCAGTACCTTAAGCTGCGGCCGGGCGTTCGAAACCATCAGATCGGAAAGACTGCCGATCATGGTCTCGAAAGCATCGGCAAGACCGGGATAAAGCGCGCTGCCAGCGTCTGTCAGCAGCAATTCACCGCGCTGGCGGCTGAAGAGCGGCTGGCCGAGATGGGTTTCGAGAATGCGGACCTGCTGGCCGATGGCGGCGGTCGAGACATGTAGTTCCTCCGCCGCCCGCGAAAAGCTGGCATGGCGCGCGGCCACGACAAAGGCGCGCAAGGCGGTCAACGGTGGCAGCCGGGAAAGTGTGGGCAGGCGAAAAGCCGCCCGGCTCGCGGCGGGAGCGGCAAATTCCGTTCTCATTGCTGTTCCTCCTTTGCCGCCTGCATCTTCCGCATGGTCAGAATACCCGGCCTTCCCTGAGATGCGTCGTCGTGCCGTTGAGGTAATAGTCACCGATGACGCGCGCCTTGTGGGCAAGCGGATTGTGATTGTAGACCGTGCGGATGTTGCGCCAGTGGCGGTCGAAATTCCGGTCGCTCGATGTCGCCGAGCCGCCGCCGAGTTCGTAAAGATTGGTGGCGACCGTGAGCGAAAGCTGTGAAGCGATGATCTGGGTTCGGGCGGTGGCCAGAGAACCTTCCAGCAGGGCCGCTTCGATCGCCTCTTCATCGCCGGTGGCGAAGGCGGCGGCGGTGCGGTCGAGTGTTCGAGCAGCTTCGCGGATCAGGGTTTTCACCGCGAAGGCGCCGGCACTGATTTCGCCGAGGATTTTCTGCACGAAGGGGTCCTGATTGGCGGTTTCGGCGCTGCTGTGAAGTGTCGTGCGTGCCTGGCGCAGAACATATTCCACGCCGTCATTCAGCGCGCCCTGAACGGCGCCGGCAGCGGACGCGGCGAGATGCAGCTGCCGCATCGCAGAGCTGTGGCGACCGATCCGGGTGCCGAGCTTGCGGGTTGTCAGCTCATGCGGCAGCACCTCGACGTTCTCAAGCAGCACACCGCCGCTCGCCGTCATGCGCTGGCCCATGCTGTCCCAGTCGTCGAGAATGGTGATGCCTGCGCGATCAAGCGGAATGAGCACGCCGATCGGCTGCTCGTCATCGCCAATGGCGCTGAAGGTGCCGAAATCGGCAAAGGCGGTGCCGGTCGCATACCATTTGCGACCGTTCAGCCGGTAACGGTCACCATCGGCACTCAGCCGCGTGGTGATTTCACCGGGGCGCTTGGTGCCCTGTTCGGTGCTGGCACCCGCAAAGAGCTTGCCGGCGAGAACATGTTCGAAATGCCGCCGGTCCTCCAGCTCGATGGGCGCGAGAGCGAGGTTTTCGGTGAAATTGAAATGGCTGCGAAGCGCGTGCGGAATATTGCTGTCGGCTTCGCCGAGGATCATCAGGACCTCGATATAATCGGAAATCGAGCCGCCCGGTCCGCCCTTGGCTTCGGGAACGCGCAACGTGCCGATCTTTGCCTCCTTGATAAGGGCGAAGATGTCGAAGGGCAGTTCCCGCTGGCGCTCGCGGCGGGCGGCATCCTTTGCCGCGATAGCCGCAATGTCCTTTGCCCGGGCCAGGATCTCGTCCCGGCTCGGTACGCCGGAATTGTCGGTGGTGGTTGTCTGCAGTTTCGGATTGGACATTGCGGGTTTCCCTGAGCGGATATGAGGGCCTGCGGCACGGCGCGCCGCAGGCATGTTCTTCTGGATGATCAGGCGACCGCGCGCGGCTTGAGCGCCGGCCGGTGTGCGGGTTCGAGATTGCGCGGCACGCGGCCCTCGACGGGGTGGCTCGGATCGTTGAAACCGGGTGTAGAGGGGTGACCGGTCGTGACGAGGCTATCGACCAGCGCTTCATCCTCTGCATCGATCTTCACATCGAGCGCGCGGATATATCCGTCCCAATGCTCTTCGGTGCGCGGGCCGGTGATGGCGGCGGTGACGAACTTGTTGTTCAGCACCCAGGCGAGCGCGAAATCCGCTGCCGAAACGCCCTTCGAAGCGGCATGGGCCGCGACCTTCTGGGCGATCTCGACAGATTCCGGACGCCATTCCGTTTCCAGAACACGCTTGTCGCCACGGCCGACGCGGGTATCGGCGCCCGGCTGTTCGCCTGGCTGATATTTGCCGGTCAGTACGCCGCGTGCGAGCGGTGAATAGGACACGACACCAAGGCCATAATGGTTGGCCGCCGGCAGCTGCTCAGCTTCGGCCGTGCGGTTGACGATGTTGTAAAGCGGCTGGCTGGCAACGGGCCGGTCGATGCCGAGCTGGTCGGCCAGATGCGAAATCTCGGCGATACGCCAGCCACGGAAATTCGACACGCCGAAATAGCGCAGCTTGCCGGCGCGGATGAGATCGGCGATGGCACGCACCGGTTCTTCCAGCGGCGCATCGAAGACGGCGCGGTGGAAATAGAGGATGTCGATATAGTCAGTGTTGAGGCGGCGCAGCGAATTTTCGACCGTCTCGATCACCCATTTGCGGGAATGGCCGCCAAGGTTCGGCCCCTTGGTATGGGAATTGACGAATTTCGTGGCCAGAACCCAGTGATCGCGGCTGGCCTTGATGCCGCGACCGACGACTTCTTCCGACTTGCCGTCGTGATAGACATCGGCCGTATCGATGAAGTTGATGCCCTGCTCGCGCGCCTTGTCGATGATGCGGAAGGCCACGTCATCCGGCGTCGGGCCTCCGAACATCATCGTGCCGAGGCTCAGCGGCGAAACCTTCAACGCGCTGCGTCCGAGATAGCGATAGTCGACCATTATGGTTGCTCCTTCAGTTTATTGGGCATGGTGGCAGGCCACGGCGTGGTTCTTGCCGAAAAGGGTGTAATCCGGCGCTTTTTCGCGACAGAGATCGGTGGCGAGTGGGCAGCGTGTGTGAAACCGGCAGCCGGATGGCGGATCGTGCGGGCTCGGCAGATCGCCGGAAATCGGTGCCGCTTGCTTGCGCCGGGCGGGATCGGGAACGGCAGCGAGAAAGGCGCGGGTATAGGGATGCTTCGGCGAGGCCCAGAGTTCTGCTGTCGGTGCGCTTTCGACGATCTTGCCGAGATACATGACCAGCACCCGGTCGGAGAAATAACGCACCACCGACAGATCATGGGAGACGAAGAGATAAGAGAGCGAAAGCCGCTTCTTCATCTCCACCAGAAGGTTGAGAATCTGCGCCTGGATCGAAAGATCGAGTGCCGAGACCGGCTCGTCGCATACTACCAGTTCCGGTTCCAGAACCAGTGCGCGGGCAATGCCGATACGCTGGCGCTGACCGCCGGAAAATTCATGCGGATAACGGTCGAGCGAATCCGCCGGCAGGCCGACCTGCGCGACGATGGCTTCAACAATCTCCCGCTGGCGTGCCCTGTCTCCGATGCCGTGTACCTTCAGCGGCCCGGTAAGGATGGTGCGCACCGTCTGGCGCGGATTGAGCGAGGCGAAGGGATCCTGAAAGATCATCTGGATGCGGCGGCGGATGCCGCGCAGTTCCGATGACGTCATTGCCGTGACGTCGGCGCCCTTGAAGGTGATCCTGCCGGAAGACGGCTCGACCAGCCGCATCAGCGATTTGCCGAGCGAGGACTTGCCGCAGCCGGATTCGCCCACCAGCGCAACGGTCTCGCCCGCCTCGATATCGAGCGAGACATCATCGACGGCGCGAACCGTGCCGCGTCCGCCCGTATAATGGGTGGAAAGACTATGCACCGACAAGAGCGCCATTGGGTACCTCCTGGGATGTGGGAGCAACGAAGGGGCAGGCGGCATAACGGCCGTCTGAAACCTGCCGCAGCGGCGGTACATATTGCCCGCAGAAGCCACGGGCGCTCGGACAGCGCGGTCGGAAAGCGCAGCCGCGTTCCCCGGTGGCGGAAACGATGGAACCGGGAATTTCAATGAGCGGTCCGTCGCGATAATGCTGGCCATCTTCCGCCCGCGGCGAGGCGGCAAGCAGGCCGCGCGTATAGGGGTGGTAGGGGTTGGAGAAAACCGGTTCCGGCAGCCCTTCCTCCACTTTACGGCCAGCATACATGACCATCACCCGGTCTGCCCATTGTGCCACGATACCGAGATCGTGGGTGATGAGGATGACCGCCATGTTGAGATCGCGACGCAGATTGTCGAGCAGTTGCAGGATCTGCGCCTGTATCGTCACGTCAAGTGCTGTCGTCGCCTCGTCGGCGATCAAGAGTTTCGGATTGCAGGCAACGCCGATGGCGATCATCACACGCTGGCGCATGCCGCCGGAAAGCTGGTGCGGATAATCATCCACCCGGCGGCCGGCATCGGGAATGTTGACGAGGTCCAGAAGCTCGATGGCGCGTTTGCGGGCCTGATGCCGGTCGATCTTCTCATGGATGCGCAGCACCTCGATGATCTGTTCGCCGACCGTCAGCACGGGGTTGAGCGAGGTCATCGGCTCCTGAAAGATCATGCCGATATCCCGGCCGCGAATGCCGCGCCATTGCCGCTCGGAAAGCGGCAGCAGGTCGCGTCCTTCGAGCAGAACCCGGCCACCGGTCTTGGCGTGGGAGGGCAGGAGGCCGATCAGGCCAAGCGCCGTCAGCGATTTGCCGGAGCCGCTTTCGCCGACGATCGCCAGCATTTCGCCGGGGCTGACATCGAAACTGACGCCTTTCACCGGCTGGGTTGAGCCGAAGCTGACGGAGAGATCATGGACTTCGATCAGTTTGCTCATCGGCGTTCCTCCGAAAAACGGGGGTTGAGCGCATCGTTGAGACCATCGCTGATGAGGTTCAGCGAAATGACGGTGAAGACGATGGCGAGGCCGGGAAGGGCGGTCAGATACCAGGCGGTGCGGATGACGTCACGGCCGGAACCGATCATCGAACCCCAGGAGACACGGTTGGGATCGCCAAGCCCCATGAAAGACAGCGCTGCTTCCATGAGGATCGCGCCCGCCACCATAACCGAGGAGGTGACGATGATCGGCGGTAGCGCATTGGGCAGGATTTCCTGAAAAACGATGCGGGCATGGCCGTAACCCAGGCTGCGGGCGGCGAGCACATAATCCTTTTCGCGGATGGCGCGGAATTCCGCACGGGTAAGACGCGCAACGAGCGGCCAGGTGATGATGCCGATGGCTGACGTGACCGTGGTGACGGATGGCTGGGCGATGGCGACGAGCACCACCAGCAGCACGAAATTCGGCAAGGTTTGGAAGATTTCGATCAGCTTGACGAGGATATCATCAATGACGCCACCGAAATAACCGGCGAAAGCGCCAACCGCGATGCCGATGGTGAGCCCGATCAGCGTTGCCACGACACCGACGGTGAGCGAGATGCGCGCGCCGTGCACGATGCCGGCCAGAACATCCCGGCCCATGGAATCGGTGCCGAGCGGATAGGCGGCATTCTGGCCGGGCCACAGGAACGGGCGGGCCACCATTTCCAGGGGATCACCCGGATAGATCAAGGGGGCGATCAGCGCCGTGACGATGACGGTCGCGAGAAACAGCAGGCCGACGATGGCGTTGGGATTGGTGAGGAAGATTTTCAGTTCGCGTCGCAGGCCGCGCCGTGGCACGGAGACGGAACGGGCTGAAAGCGCGTCCGGTGCATGGATATAGGGCCAGGCCTTTTCTTCAGGCTTCTTCGGTTTGGGATTGGTCTCTTCAGCGCCGAGTTCGGCCGTGTCGAGAATTGCTGATGTATGGGAGGAATTCATCGGCTTTCTCCGATGCGGGGGTCAAGCCATGCCTGCAACAGGTCCACGGCCGCATTGACGATGATGACGACGAGGGAAGAGAGAAGCAGTATGCCGAGCAGCACGCTGAAATCCCGCGCCATCACGGCTTCGAAGGCGAGGCGGCCGAGGCCCGGCCAGCTGAAGACGGTTTCGACGACGACGGCGCCGCCGAGCAGGCCGCCAATATGCATGCCGGCCATGGTGGTGATGGGGATGAGCGCATTGCGCAGAATGTGGCGCGTGGTGAGCCTGATTGGCGAAACGCCCTTGGCGCGTGCCGTACGCACATAGTCCTGCGATTTCACCTCCAGCATTGCCGCGCGGGTGAGGCGGGCATAGATGGCTAGAAAATAGAGCGCCAGCGACAGGGCGGGGAGAACGATGTAGCGCAACCTGTCGAGAAAGGCTGAAAAACCGGTAAGGCTGCTGCCGATGGTGCTGTCACCACCGGACGGGAGCCAGCCGAGCTTCACCGAAAAGGTCAGGATCAGCATCAGGCCGATCCAGAAACCCGGCACGGAATAAAAGATCAGCGAGCCGATCGAAATGATCCGGTCCGGCAGCTTGCCGGAAAAGAGCGCCATGATGGAGCCGAGGAACACACCGACGAAGATTGCGATGCCAAGGGCCGCTCCCATCAGGGCAAGCGTGCCCGGCAGTCGCTGGCCGATAAGGTCTGCGACCGGCATGCCGTAGCGCGGTGAAAAGCCGAGGCTGAACTGGGCCAGATTGCTGAGATAATTCATCAGCTGGTGCAGAACCGGCAGATCGAGCCCAAAGCGGGAGCGGATTTCGGCCATGGTCTCGACGGTCGCTGAACCTGCTTCCGCCGCCAGCACGTCGGCCGCGTCGCCGGGCGCCAGCTGCAGCAGGAAGAAATTCAGGATGACGATACCGAGAACCGTCGGAACGGCCTGAATGGCCACCCGTTTCGCCTGCGATAAAATCCTTTTCGAATTTGACATCGGCTCCAGTCCGCAATCGTGAAAACATAAATCCGCCGGTGAAGGCATGGACATTAGTTGACTAATTTTATGGAATTTGTCAAAGAGTAATAGAATTATTTTCTGAAAATTACCGAATTATGCGACATAAAGAAAAGATAATTCCTGATTTTGAGAATGATTGGTGCTTCATCCCAATCTCGCTCTCGTCTGCAGAACAAACTTCTTCCTAAGCGCAGCCATTCAGTTTCGCCGGTTCGTCGCCGGTTCAATCAAGGAGAGGGTATCGCATGACTATTTTCAACCAGACGACGCGTCGCGGATTTCTGCTGGCGTCGGTGGCGCTCGGCGTGGTGTCGTTGCCGGGGCTGAAGCTGCAGGCGGCGGAGCCTGCAAGCGGCGGCACGGCCACCCTGCTCATCTCATCGGAACCGCCGGTGCTGACGACGATCGCACATACGGCCTATAATTCCGTCTATATATCGCCAAAGGTCACCGAAGGTCTGTTGACCTATGATTTTGATCTCAATCCCAAGCCGCTTCTCGCCAAATCATGGGAAGTGAGCGCGGATGGCCTGCGTTATACCTTCAAGCTGCGACCCGGTGTGAAGTGGCATGACGGCAAGCCCTTCACATCCGCCGACGTGGCTTTTTCCATCAACACCATCAAGGAAGTGCATCCGCGCGGTCGCAATACATTCCTGAACCTTACCGCCGTCGAGACGCCGGATGAGCTGACGGCGGTACTGGTTCTTTCCAAGCCCGCGCCATACCTGATCACGGCACTTGCCGCCGCCGAAACGCCCATCGTGCCCAAACATCTCTATGAAGGCACGAAAGTGACGGAAAATCCGGCCAATCTCGCGCCCATCGGCACTGGCCCGTTCAGGTTCAAGGAGTGGGTGCGCGGCAGCCATATCGTTTTTGAGCGCAATGCCGACTATTGGGATGCGCCGCGCCCATATCTCGACAAGCTGATCGTCCGTTTTATTCCGGATGCGTCGGCCCGCGCGATTGCCATCGAAACCGGCGAGATCGATCTCGCGCCGAGCACGCCGGTTGCCTATAGCGATCTCGACCGTCTGAAGCAGCTGCCGAGCCTCGGCTTCGAGACCAACGGCTATCAATATACCAATTCGATCAGCCGCGTGGAGTTCAACCTCGAAAAGGATGTCTTCAAGGATGTGCGCGTCCGGCGTGCCTTCGCGCATGTGATTGACCGCAACGTCATCTTCAACACGGTCAATTTCGGTTATGGCGCGACGATCACCGGGCCGATCAATCCGAAGCTGACGAAATGGTTCGTGGATGATCTGAAGACCTATCCAATCGATCTGAAGGCGGCCGAAGCGCTGCTCGATGAGGCCGGATACAAACGCGGTGCAGATGGCATCCGTTTCAAGCTCAATCTGGATTATGTGCCGAGCACCGAAGCCTATCCGCGTGGCGCGGATTATATCCGCCAGGCGCTGGCAAAGGTCGGCGTGGATGTGACGGTGCGCACGCAGGATTTCGCCACCTATACCAAACGCATCTACACGGATCGCGATTTCGATTTTGCCTATGAGGGCATGAGCAATCTCTTCGATCCGACTGTCGGCGTGCAGCGGCTTTACTGGTCGAAGAACTTCAAGAAGGGCGTGCCTTTCTCCAATGGTGCGGCTTACAGCAATCCGAAGGTGGATGCGCTTCTCGAAGCCGCCGCCATCGAGATCGATCCGGACAAGCGCGTGGCGCAATGGAAGGAAATCCAGCAGATCCTCGTTGAGGACGTGCCGGCCATCGACATCGTCGCGGCACCGGAGATCACCATCTTCAACAAGCGTATCGCCGATCACACCATCGGTGCCGAAGGTGTGGCGGGAAGCCTCGCCTTCGCGCATATCGCCGCGTCCTGATCGCCTCGCCAGACCCGATTCGCCCTTTGCGGCGGGCCGGCCCCTTTCCCTTTCATCGAGGCCAAAGCCATGAGCACGACACTTTCTGAAATCTGGTACACGCGCTGCCCGGTGCCGACCCCCGTGGGGCTGGCGGCGCAGTTGGGTTATCTCGGCGAGACCTTCGAGGAGGTCGGCATATCGCTGAAATCCATCATCGATTCTCCGGATCGCTCGGTTCGCCAGAGCCATTTCAACCACACGCTGGAATGGTCCTTCCGCCATGGTGGCAATGTGCCGCCCATCCGTGCCCGCTCGGAAGGGCGCAGTACACGTCTTGTCGGTATTACCTGGACGGATGAATTTCAGGCGATCATCACCCTGCCGGAGACCGGTATCCGCTCGCTTGCCGATCTTGTTGGCCGTCGTTTCGGTGTGCCCCGCCGGCCGGAAGGCATCGTCGATTTCATGCGGGCGACGGCGCTGAAGGGCATCGTCTCCGCACTTTCGCTGGAAGGGCTGACGGTTAAGGATGTCGAGTTGACGGATATCGTCATCAAGGATTCGGTGCTGGCCTCGCAGGAGGGGCCGTCCCTTTTCGGCCTGAAGCGCCGGCAATCCTTCGGTGAGGAGATCATCGCGCTGCTGCGGGGCGAGGTCGATGCGATCTTCGTCAAGGGAACGGCGGGTATTGCCGCCGCCAATCTGATCGGTGCGGTGCAGGTGGTGGAATTCGGTTTTCACCCGGATCCGAAGATCCGCATCAATTCCGGTTCGCCCCGGGTGCTGACGGTGGACGGACGGCTTGCCGATGAACGTCCCGATCTGGTGGAACGGCTGGTTGGTGCTATCGGCAAAGCCTCGCTCTGGGCGGAGCAGCATCCGGAAGAGACACGTCGTTTCATCGCGCGGGAGGCGGGCGCCACGGAAGAACAGGTTCTGGCCGCCAATGGGCCGGAGGTTCACCGCCACCTTGGCCTCGGCCTTGATGCGGACCTTGTGGCCGCTGTCGGCCATTACAAGGATTTCCTGCATCAATGGGGTTTCCTTGAAAACGACTTCGATCTCGCTGCGTGGATCGACGCCCGTTTCGTGACGGCAAGTGAGAGGGCGGTGGCATGAGTGGTGCTCTGTCTGCCGTTTCGCGCCCGCCGGAACAGCAATCCAGCCCCGTGGCCATCGCAACCGCACTGGCAGAAGATTTTAGCCAGACGGCGGCCGAACATGACAAAAGCGGCGAATTCGCCGCCGGCAATTTCGAAGCGCTTTTCAGGTCGGGTCTGCTCGGCCTGGTGACGGCTGAGAAAGATGGCGGCTGGGGCGAGGGCATGGAAACGGCGCATGCCGTCATTACGGCCATAGCCAAGGGCGATCCGTCCACAGCGCTCATCCTCGCCATGCATTACAGCGTTCATGCGGCGATCCGGCGCGGCAAGTGGCCGGCCGCTCTTTCAGCAAAGGTGCTGGCCGCCAATAACAGGGAGCCGGCGCTTTTGAACAATGCGCAGGCGGAACCGGGTATCGGTTCACCCGCCCATGGCGGCCTGCCAGAAACAACGGCGCGGATCGAGGGCGATGTCTGGGTGGTCAATGGCCGCAAGAGTTTCGTCACCGGCCTGCCGGGGCTGAAATGGGCGATCGTGCTTGCCGTGACGACGGAAGAAACGCCGCGCCTCATCCAGCTTCTGGTGCCGCTCGACGCGCCGGGCATCGGCCAGGAAAAGGCATGGGAGGCGACCGGCATGTACGCTACCGCGAGCCATGATCTTATCCTGGAGGAGGTGAGGGTACCGCTTGCCGACATCGTTGCCGAACAGCCGGCGGATGAGCCGCTGCGGCGTGATGAGGCCGATGGTTATAATTTCTTCGTGCTGCTGGCTTCCGTTTATCACGGTGTGGCACTTTCGGCGCGGGATGATCTGCTGCGCCATCTGAATGGCCATGTTCCCGCAAGCCTCGGTGCGTCGCTCTCCTCCATTCCGCGTATCCAGGAGGGTGTCGGCCAGATCGAGGTGCTGCTGGCTGCAAACCGTCGTCTGCTTCTTTCCGTCGCCCGGGATATCGATGCGGGAGAGAGGGTGGGCACGGATGCGCTGGCCGTTCGCCATGTGGTGATCGACAATGCCGTGGCCGTGACGGATCTCGCGCTGGAACTCGGTGGCAATCGTGGCCTGCGGCGGGATTACAATCTCGAACGCCATCACCGTGATGCCATTACGGCAAGGGCGCATGCGCCGCAAAGCCACATGATCCGCACGATTCTCGGCCGCCAAAGCATCAAGGCGGCGGGCGGCTGATCGGTTAAAACACCGGGCGGTCTTGTCTCGGCAAGAGCGCCCGGCATAGTCTCCTCATCAATCCCGCAGCAGCGGCAGCAGCCTGTCGCCCTGCCGCTCTATCTCCTTCAGATAGGGCGTGTCGGAAAGCACGAAATGGGTGATGCCAAGCGCGCGGTATTTGCGCAGCGACGCGGCGACATCCTCCGCCGAACCCACCAGCCATGTCGTTGCGGCACCGCCGCCGCCGAATTTGCCGGGCGCCGTGTAAAGGTTGTCGTCCAGTACGTCGCTCTGGTGGTGCAAATCCAGCAGCCGCCGCTGGCCGACCGCCACGCCTTGCAGATGGTCGTTCCAGCGCACGCCGTTATTTGCAGCCATTTCGGCGACCTTCGCTTCGGCGTCGCGCCACGCCTCGGCCGTCGTCTCACGCACCAGCGTGGTAATCCGCAGGCCGAATTGCAGCGGCGGCAGGTCGCGGCCAAGCGTTTTGCTGAAATGCCTGAGCCTTTCTATCCTTTCGCGCACGCCAGCGAGCGGCTCTCCCCAGAACAATTGCACATCGGCCTCGGTTGCGGCGACCTGTTCGGCCGCTTCGGAGGCGCCGCCGAAATAAAGCCTGGGATGCGGCCGGTCGGCGCGTGCGTCGATACGAGGCAGGACGGTGGAATTTTTCACCCGGAAATGCTCGCCGTCTAAGGTGACATTTTCCTCCGTCCAGAGCCGGCGCACCAGCCGCATGAACTCTTTGGTGCGGGCATAACGCTGCGCCTGGTCACCTTCCTCGTCGCCATAGGCTGCAAGTTCGTCCCTGCCGGAGACAACATTGATCCTTACCCGCCCACCGGAAAGCTGATCGAGCGTGGCGGCGGCCGAGGCGAGGTTGGCCGGTTTCCAGTAACCGGGGCGGATGGCAATCAGCGGCTCGAATGTGGTGGTACGCGCCGCAAGGGCGGCCGCCACCGTAAAGGTGTCGGGCCGGCCCCAGCCGGTGCCGATCAGCGCGCCCTTCCAGCCATGATTTTCCAGCGCCCTGGCGTGGCTGGTCAATGTATCGAGGCTGTTATGGTCGTCGCTGACGGCATCGCCGCGATGGCCGGCTTTGACATCATTGGGAATATACCAGAGAAATTCACTCGTGCTGCTCACATCATCCGCCTGAATTGTCGGTTTGTCGCGCGGAGGAGGGGGCCGCCGTCGCAACGTCCGGTTTGGGAGGCGAAAACCTCCGATGGCAGGAGAATGGCAAAGCTGCGTCGTCGCGGCCAAGCAGCGGCGTTTCTTTTGGCGTACGACGGCGGAAAAGCTTTGCTCAGACGCGGCCTATATTGCACATATTTTCCATGTAAAAAATTGAGATAAAAGATTCCGTTTTTGGGACGATGCCAAAGCCTATGAGAACCCATTTTCTACGCTTCCAGCATTAGGTGGGTTGATTTTTCCGAAGGCTAGCAAAGGTGAGCAAGGCAATAGTCGACGGGAATCGCGTAATTCACCATTCTTGGTACACACCGCCCGCAAACCACGGAGTAGGCATGTGTACCACCTTGATTGTTCCCGGTCTGAACGGTTCGGATGAGGGGCATTGGCAGCGGCACTGGTTGCTGGATGATCCTCAGGCTCAGCTGGTCGATCAGGACAATTGGCAATGCCCGGTTCTCGAAGACTGGGTTGACCGTCTTGAGGTAGCGTTGGCCGCGGAAGAAAGCGCCTATATCGTTGCCCACAGCCTCGGTTGTCTGCTCGTGGCGAATATGGCGTCACGACCTTCGGCTACCAAAATCAAGGGCGCGCTTCTGATCGCCCCCGCCCATCTTGATCGGGTGGAGGCGATGCATCCCTGCATCGTCCGGTTCGGCGCGTTTCCGCAGCAACCGCTTGCTTTTCCCAGTCTCGTCGTGGGCAGCATGAACGATCCCTACATGAACCCTGAAGAGCTTGCCCACACCGCCGCCAACTGGGGAAGCGATCTCGTCAATCTCGGCGCCGTCGGGCACATCAACATTGCCGCGGGCTTTGGCAGGTGGCCCGGTGGCTATGCGCTTTTCGACCGTCTGAAAGCGACGGCTGAAAAGACCACGACCGGGTCGAAAATGCACGGATTGTCCGCGATACATGGTGCGCATCTTCAGGGTGACGCTGGCGCGCTCTGAAACGGAATTTTTCCTGCCGCCGCATCCTTGGTCCACCTTTGCCCGCGATGCATCAATTATAGAATAGTAATTTTATGGAAAATATTGACGATTTTTGTCGATCGCCGGAGGATAAGGGAGAGTTGAGCAAAGGAGGCGCACATGCCGCAGGGACTTCATGCGTTTACTTTCGATCTGTTCGGTTTGACCAGGCGTCAGCCTAGCGAAGAAGAACAGCTTCATCTTCATCCGCTGGATTATTCCGCGCGGATCAGGCCGGAGAAAAGCGATCTCGAGCTTGAACGCGAAGAGATTTGCGAAATGAACTTTGCGATGTTCGGTCTCTATCCGGTCTTCTGATGCCGGTGGCAGGGGATTTCCGTTTCCCTGCGCCCAAGGCCGATAGGTGGAGATAAACACTCTTTGCCGCAGGGAAATTGGAACGAAATTTCTTAAATATGCGGTGGAATTGGTTAGGGTTTCATCGTCGGCATTCCGGTCAGTCGTACCTTCGGTCTGTGGCGTGGATGAGAATCAGGCCGGGTTCCAAAGGCAAGGTGCAGGGCAATAAAACATTATTTCTATAGACTATCAGCATTATAAAAAACGATGCCTGTTTCACACCCCGCCGCCGCTGCTAGCTATTGAACAATTCAGCCGTTTTCAGGAGTGACCCGATGACATTGCAATATGCGGCCAAGGATCAACAATTCATCAATCTGCGCGACCCGGTTTCCGGCAAGGCGGCGGATGCCGACAGCCTGAAAGCGGCGCTCAGGACGCTGGGCGGTGGTGTCAGCGTAATCACGGCGGGCGAGGGGGACGAGCGCACCGGCGCGACGGTAACCTCGGCCACCGCCCTTTCAGTCGATCCGCCACGAATTCTGGTGGCGCTCAACCGTTCCTCGTCCACATGGCCGGTGGTGCAGCGTTTCGGTCATCTCGCCGTCAATATCATCGGCGCGAACCATCAGTTCGTTGCCAACCAGTTTGCCGGTATCGGTGGTCTGAAAGGCCCGGACAGGTATCGTGGAGCGGAATGGACGCGGCTGTCTAGCGGTGCGCCCATTCTCGAAGACGCCGTGGCGGCAATCGATTGCACCATCGAAGAGGCGATCGAGCGGCATAGCCATGTCATCGTCATCGGCAAGGTGGAGGCGATCCGTATCGGCTCCGGCCATTCGCTGCTCTATCAAAACGGTCGTTATCATTCGCTGGACTGAGCGTCGGTCGTTCCGGCGCTTTCACTTTGTCATTCTTTGAGGGAGTTGAGCATGGGATCCGTCACGCCTCTCGGCGAAAGACTTCGTTTCGTTCCTCCACGCCTCGGCGCGGATGTCGATGTATTGGCCGTTGCCCGGACGATCGCCGAAAAATGCGCCGTTGAAAGTGTCGGGCAAATCCATGCGCGCATTGCCCGCTCCGGTCTTCTCGCTCTCTCGGTTCCAACGGAACTGGGTGGGGCGGATATCACCAATGATGTTCTCTCACAGGCGCTTTCGATCATTTCCGCAGCCGATGCCGGGGCGGCAAATGATCTCGTCGAACATTTCACCGCGCTTGAATTCATCCGGAATGCGGGCAACGAGGACCAGCGCAGGAGCCTTTTTGCCCGTCTCGATCTTGGCGAGACCTTCGCGCTGGCATCGCCCGGCGCGGGTCCGGACCATGCGGTTCTGGTGACGGATGACGACTACGCCCTGCGGCTCCCCGATGACGTAGCACGATCGGTCAGGGCCGATGCGGACTGGATCGTCGTGCCGGCCGTCAACACTGCGGGGCAACCCTTGCTTATCGTGCTGCGCAATCGCCCGAATACCTCATGGGAGGGCCTGTTGCGTGCCGATCAGGTGGTGTTCCTTGCCCAGGGCGCCGGAAATCTGGCTGCTTCCGTCTCCACCCTGTTGAAAGCTGCTGTGGCCCTTGGGCAGAAGCAGCGGGAGCTTTCAGCGCTTCTGATCGACAGGCTCGCCGATGAAGGCGCGACGCGGCCCGTCATAGGAGAAATATTCCTCACCATTGAACTGCTGAAGGCGCAAATCTCCAGCCTTGCGACCAATATCGATGCGGCGCAGGTGGGGTCGGAAAACGTCACCTTCCGTTCGGTTCGCAACAATGCCATCACGCTTGAAATCCTGATGGCGCGCCTTGGTCTCATCGAAGGCGTCAGCGAATCCGGGTTGATCGCATCATTGGGCGACGATCTGCGCCGGCAGTAAGCTTTGCGCCGCCCGGTAACATGGGCGGTGCGAAATCCTATTCGCCGGCCGGAATGAAGCGGGCGTCCTGCCCGCCCTTGGCCACGAATTGCGCGAGTGTCATATTGTCCAGAATGGTCGCGATGGCGTCGCGCACGTCGGTCATCGAAACCCTGACCTGACAGTTTTCTGGATCCTCGCAATCGTCGCAGGCTTCAAAAGCCGTGCGGCTTGCGCAGCGAATGGGGGCCAGAGGCCCATCGAGCGTGCGGATGACCTGTCCGATCATGATCTCGGACGGCATTTTCGAAAGCGAATAACCGCCATTCGGCCCCTTCTTGGAGCGCAATATGCCGCTGTTGCGCAGCTCCAGAAGGATAGTATCCAGGAATTTTTTCGGAATATTGTTGCGCTTGGCAATCTCCGTCACAAAGGCGGTCTCTCCCTGGGGCAGCTGCGCCAGATCGACAAGAGCCTTCAATCCGTATTTGCCTTTTTTGGTCAACATCGCCTGATCCGAAAAAAAGAGTCGGCAGGTTTACACTGCCGGATGATGGTGTTTTCAACTTACTAAGTAGTTTTTACCGAATTCCAACGCAAGCCCGTTTCGTGCCGGTTGCGCGCCGAGAACGGTTTCGATCCGGTTATTTCCGGCTTGTATGTCTCCATTGTGGATTGCTTTACCCGCCACACCCTCTGAAAGCGGGAGGGAAAACAATATTTTCTCTCATCGCCTCGCAACGTGGAACGAACGTTCTTTATTAGAATATAAAATCAGTAGACAAAGTATGCATTAAAGACACGCGAGGTGACGATGTATACGCTCAGTTTGCTGGATAAGAGCCCGGTGCCGGCGGGTGAGGATGCGGCGAGCGCATTCCGCGACACGATCAATCTTGCCAGACGCGCCGAAGAACTGGGTTACCACCGCTTCTGGGTGGCTGAACATCACAATTCGCCGGAGCTTGCCAGTTCCGCGCCAGAGGCGCTGGTGGCATGGATTCTGGCGAAGACCTCCCGTATCCGTGTCGGCTCGGGCGGTGTCATGCTGCAGCATTATAGCCCCTACAAGGTTGCCGAGGTTTTTAACGTCCTTGCCTCGCTGGCACCCGGTCGGGTCGATCTTGGTATCGGCAAGACGCCGGGTGGGTTGCCGCTGGCAACTTCGGCCTTGCAGCAGGCCTATGATCCCGCCCGCAAGCCGGATTTCGAAACGGCCTTCGGTGAGCTCACGACATTCCTCGCCGGCGCCGCGCCGCAGGGCCATGCCCAGCCCGGCTTGCAGGCAACACCCGCGCCGCCGGTTGCGGCGGAGAGATTTCTGCTCGGCGCGAGCCCGCAAAGCGCAAGGCTTGCGGCTTCGAGAGGGTGGAATTTCGTTTTTGCCGGCCACCTCAATGGTGACCCGGAGGTTCTTCGCCTCAGCCTGTCGGCTTTTCGCGAAGAAAGTGGCGGAAACGCCCCGATCCTCGCTTTGTCCGCCTTCGCAGCCAGCGATCCGGATCACGCTGCAAGAGAGGTCGAGGGCCAGCGCATCTACCGGGTATTTCTGAGCGATGGCAGGGCCTTCAATCTCGGTCGCCGGGAGCAGGCGGAAGAATTCGCCCGCCAGTCCGGCGACAGCGATTATCGCATCGAGGAGCGCAAGCCCAATGTCCTGCATGGCGGGCCGGAGGATATTCACCGGGCGCTGCGCGCGCTTTCGGAAGAACATGGCATTGAGGAATTCATCATCGAACCGCCGCATGTCGGCGCCGATCAGCGGCTTGCCTCTATCGAACTCTTGGCCACGCATCGCCTGTCCCGGGCGGCGTGATTTTGTCCTCAGGAGAAAATGACATGACGAGAAAGAAAATCCGTTTCGGAATCATGCTTCAGGGCCCTGGTGGGCACATGAACGCCTGGCGGCACCCCAAGAGCCCGGTGGATGCCAGCGTCAATTTCGACTTCTTCAAGAAGACCGCGCTGAAGGCCGAAGCGGCCGGCATCGCCTTCGCTTTCGTGGCGGACGGGCTCTATATCAACGACAAATCCATTCCGCATTTCCTCAACCGCTTCGAGCCGCTGACCATCCTCTCCGCGCTCGCTGCCGTCACCTCGAAGATCGGCCTCGCGGGTACAGTTTCCACTTCCTATAGCGATCCCTTCACGATCGCTCGCCAGTTCGCCTCGCTCGATCTTCTGAGCGGCGGCCGGGCCGGATGGAATGCGGTGACGACGCCGCTTGAAGGCACGGCGAAAAACTACAGCCGCAACCACCCCGAACATGCGCTGCGTTACGAAATCGCCGACGAATATCTCGAAGTCATCAAGGGGCTGTGGGATAGCTGGGACGACGACGCCTTCGTGCGCAACCGCGAGACGGGGCAATTTTTCGACCGCACCAAACTCCACACACTCGGCCACAAGGGCCGTTTCTTCCAGGTGGAAGGCCCGCTCAACATCCAGCGTTCGCAGCAGGGGCAGCCGGTGGTGTTCCAGGCCGGCTCTTCCGATGCCGGCATCGGCCT
This sequence comes from Agrobacterium tumefaciens, assembly GCA_017744915.1. GTDB lineage: Bacteria > Pseudomonadota > Alphaproteobacteria > Rhizobiales > Rhizobiaceae > Agrobacterium > Agrobacterium tumefaciens_I. The sequence goes on along the minus strand of JAGIAH010000001.1, from coordinate 305,854 downwards.
TGCGGGCAAACATGCGGATGCCGTCTTCACCAATTCCGCCTCGCTGGAGGAAAACCAGACCTTCCTGAAGCGGGTGAAGCAGAGCGCCGTCGCGCAGGGCAGGTCCGCGAATGACGTGAAGATTTTCCCCGGCATTGGCCCGATTGTCGGCGAAACGCAGGAGGAGGCGGAGGCGAAATACGACGTCATCCGCAACCTCATTACCATCGAGGATGCGCTCGCCTATCTCGGCCGCTTCTTCGATCATCACGATTTCAGCGTCTATCCGCTGGATGAGCCGTTCCCCGAGCTCGGCGAGATCGGCAAAAACAGTTTCCGCTCGACGACAGACCGCATCAAGCGGCGGGCGAAGGAAAAGAACCAGACGCTCAGGGAAGCGGCACTGGAGGCCGCAACGCCGCGCGAAGGTTTCATCGGTACGCCGGACAAGGTGGCGGACGAAATCATCCGCTGGGTGGAACATGATGCGGCTGATGGCTTCATTCTCGGCTTCCCGGTGATTGCCGAAGGGCTGGATGATTTCATCCGCCTCGTCATCCCGGTGCTGCAACGGCGCGGTTATTTCGATCCGCATCTGGAAGGCGCGACGCTGCGCGATCATCTTGGCCTGCCTTTCAAGGAAAGTGTCTATTCCGGCGGCGAATCCAGCGCGGACAAAGCCATCGCATAAGGTCGTGGCCGGGCGGCGGTGATCGCAGCCCGGCGCAGATTTCAAGACGCGGCGCGAAAAGGCGCTGCGCAGGAGACAGAACCATGAATATCCGCATTGACGGCGTGCGTCCGCAGGACGACGCCGAACGGGGAATCCTTGCCTTCATCGAGGAAAGCATCGCGATCCGGCACGATCTTCACCGGCATCCGGAGCTTTCACTCAAGGAGACGCGCACGGCGGCGCTCATCGCCCGTTATCTCCTGTCTTTTGGATATGAGGTGACGGAGGGGGTCGGCGGCCATGGCGTCGTCGCCACGCTGAAACGTGGCCATGGTGAAAAACGTCTCGGTATCCGCGCCGATATCGACGCGCTGCCGATCCACGAAGAGACCGGCCTTGCCTATGCCAGCGAAACACCGGGCGTCATGCATGCCTGCGGTCACGATGGCCACACGGTGATCCTGCTCGCTGCCGCCCGTTATCTTGCCGAAACTTCGAATTTTTCCGGCACGCTGACGCTGATCTTCCAGCCCGCCGAGGAAATCGGTGCCGGTGCGAGGGCGATGATAAAGGACCGGCTGTTCGAGCGCTTTCCCGTCGACGCCGTCTTCGGCCTGCACAATTGGCCGGGTGTCGAAACCGGCCAGTTCGGCTTTGTCGAAGGCCCGGCCATGGCATCGGTCGACAAGGCGCAGGTGCGGATCGTCGGCAAGGGCGGCCACGGCGCCGCACCACATGAGACGGTCGATCCGGTTCTCGCCTCGGCGAGCTTCGTTACCGCGCTTCAAAGCATCGTCTCGCGCAATGTCGATCCGCGTGAGATGGCGGTGCTGACGGTCGGTTCCATCCATGGGGGAACCGCCTCCAACGTCATTCCCGAAAGCGTGGAGCTGCAAATTACCGCGCGTGCCTTTTCACCTGCCGTGCGCGACAGGCTGGAGGAGCGGCTTCCGGCCCTTGCCAGAGCACAGGCGGAAAGTTTTGGTGCAACGGCGGATGTCTCCTATTCGCGTGGTTTCCCGCCGGTCATCAATCACGCCCAGCAAACGGCTTTCGCCCGCGATGTCGCCAGACGGCATTTTCCTGCTGCACAGATCGCCGACGCCTTTCAGCCTCGGACGGCGAGCGAGGATTTTGCCTTCATGCTGCAGGAGCGGCCCGGTTCCTATCTCTTTGTCGGCAATGGCGAAAGCGCGCCGCTGCACAGCCCCCACTATGATTTCAACGACGCGATCATCGCACCGGCAGCACGCTTCTGGGTGCGCCTGGCCGAAGCCTACCTCTCCTGACGCAAAATTGAGGACAAGGACATGAGCGACAGTTTTCTCTACACATCGGTCACGGATCCGCTCGCAACCCCGCTTCTGGACGAGTTGCTGTTCGAATATGACAGCCGTTACGGCACCTTTTTCAACGCGGAAGGGGCGCGAGCCGAGCTGAACAAATATCCGCCGGAGGCCTTCAGTCCGCCTTCGGGCAATTTCCTGCTGCTCCTGCGGGACGGCAAGCCGATCGCCGGCGGTGCCTTCATGCGCTACGACGATGAGACCGCCGAGTTCAAGCGGGTCTGGACCCATTCCGCTCATCGCCGGCAGGGGCTTGCAAAACGCGTGCTGCGCGAACTGGAAGAGCAGGCGGTCCGGCAGGGTTATGCCCGCGTCTATCTGACCACGGGTTTCCGCCAGCCGGAGGCGGTCGGTCTTTATCTCACCAATGGTTACCGCGCGCTCTTCGATACGGCGGCCGACCCCGAGACGATCAAGTCTCTGCCCTTCGAAAAATGGCTTTCCGATACGGTTCTGGACGGATCGTCGATACCGGCTGCCCGGTCACAATCTTCCCCGGCCCACCCCTGAAAGGCCCGTTCCAATGACAATAGCCTCTGATTTTCCGCATGTTGCATTGAACGAACCGAAGGCCGCTCCAGTTGAGAGCGGGCTGGCCAAAGGCGGTTATTCCCATTTCCGCATCGTCCCGGCCCGGTATCCGCTGCGGACGGTGGGCACGGTTTTCTCCGTTCTCGTCATCGCCGCCGTCCTTCATTCGGTTTTCGGCAATCCGCGCTGGGGCTGGGACGTGTTTGCCGAATGGTTCTTCGCCGAACCCGTGCTGGTCGGCCTTGGCCGGACGCTGCTGCTCACCGCACTTGGCGCCCTTTTCGGTTTCGTGCTGGGAACGCTGCTGGCGCTTGCCCGCGTTTCCCGCTCGCCATTGCTGGTTGCCGTATCCTGGACCTATATCTGGATTTTCCGGTCTATCCCGCTGATCGTGCTTCTGCTGATCCTCAACAATCTCGGTTATCTCTATGAGACCGTAACGATCGGCGTGCCCTATACCGGCATCAATTTCTTCAGCTGGAATACCACCCAGCTGATGACGCCCTTTGCGGCTGCCGTTCTGGGGCTGACGCTTAATCAGGCCGCCTTTGCATCCGAGATCGTGCGTGGTGGTATTCTCTCGGTCGATCAGGGCCAGCTTGAGGCGGCTGCCGCACTCGGCCTGCCACGCCGGCGACAGGCTTCCCGCATTGTTCTGCCGCAGGCGATGCGCTCCATCCTGCCGACGGCCTTCAACGACATCATCGGCCTCGCCAAGGGCACGTCGCAGGTCTATATCCTCGCGCTGCCGGAATTGTTCTACACGATCCAGATCATCTATCGCCGCAATCTGGAAGTGATCCCGCTCCTGATGGTCGCGACCGTCTGGTATCTGGTGATCCTGACCGCGCTTTCCATCGTCCAGCATCATATCGAACGACACTTCTCGCGCGGTGCGCTGCGCAATCCGCCACCCTCGCTGTTTGTCACGATCTTCCGCACCTTCCTGCCGCGCAAATCCGCGCCTGAGGCGGTGGAAACGGTCGCGGCCAAGCCCGAGCGTACGACACCGGCCCGTGCCGCGAGCTTCCAGCTCGGTAATCGTGGTGGTTCGGTCAATATCCACGGGGTTTCGAAATCCTTCGGATCGCTGAAGGTGCTTGACGATATCAGCCTCTCCATTCCGGCGGGTAGCGTCACCACCATTCTCGGCCAGTCTGGCTCCGGCAAGTCGACATTGCTGCGCTCCATCAACCATCTGGAACGCGTGGATGATGGTTTCATCGCCATCGACGGCGAGTTGGTCGGTTATCGCCAGAAGGGCGACACACTCTACGAATTGAAGGAGCGCGAAATCCTCAAGCGCCGCGCCGAAGTCGGCATGGTGTTCCAGAGCTTCAATCTCTTCCCGCATCTGACCGCGCTTGAAAACGTCATTGAAGCGCCGGTCGCGGTTCGCGGCATCTCGAAAGAACAGGCCGAGGCCGAGGCGCGTGATCTTCTGGCCCGTGTTGGCCTTGCCGACAAGGCCGGGGCCTATCCCCGCCAGCTTTCCGGTGGACAGCAGCAGCGCGTGGCGATTGCCCGGGCTTTGGCGCTCCGGCCGAAGGTGCTGCTCTTCGACGAACCGACATCGGCGCTCGACCCTGAGCTGGTCAACGAGGTGCTGGACGTCATCAAGGAACTGTCCCGCTCCGGCGTCACCCTCATCATCGTCACCCATGAAATCGGTTTTGCCCGCGAAGTCTCTGACAGCGTCGTCTTCATGGAGCAGGGCCGCATTCTCGAAACGGGCACGCCGGAAAAGCTGTTCAACAGCCCTGATCATCCCCGCACCGCCGAATTCCTCGCAAAAGTTCTCTAATCAAAAACAAGGAAACACTCACATGGCATTTTCATCGAAATTATTATCCCTGCTCGCTGCTGGTCTTTTCACCGCCACCGCCTCCCTTGTCCCGGCCGCGCATGCGCAGGAGGTGGACCTGTCACCGGAGCAGAAGGGCCGGGTGCGCGCCGAAAAGGTGGAAGAGGCGATCAAGCTTCTGCCTGCAGGCCATAAATTCATCGCCAATGGAAAGCTGACGGTTGCGACCGTGCCGTTCCGCCTGCCGCTGGTGGATTATGCGAGCGATACTAAAACACCGATCGGCGTTGAGCCGGATATTGCCCAGCTGGTCGCCGACAGCCTTGGGCTGGAGCTGCAGCTGGTTCCGATCGCCTGGGCGGACTGGCCGCTTGGTCTCTCTTCCGGCAAATATGATGCCGTTACCTCCAACATCACCGTGACGGAAGAGCGCAAGCAGAAATTCGATTTTTCCAGCTATCGCAACGACCTGCTCGGTTTCTACGTGGGCAATAACAGCAAGGTCACCTCAATCGGCAAGCCCGAGGACGTCGCCGGGCTGAAGGTCATCGTCGGCGCGGCCACCAATCAGGAGCAGATCCTCTTGAAATGGATCAAGGAGAACAAGGCGAAGGGATTGGCCGATACCGATGTGCAATATTACGACGATCAGGCCGTGCTTGATGTCGCCCTGCAATCCGGCCGCGCGGACGCCTATCTCGGCCCCAACGCCACTTCGGCCTTCCAGGCGGCAAGCCAGAAGAAGACCAGGCTTGTCGGCACCTTCTCGGGCGGCTGGCCGGAAGCGGCGGAAATCGCCGTTGCCTCGAAAAAAGACGCCGGCATTGCCCAAGCCATCACGGCGGCACTGAACGCCCAGATCAAGAACGGCAATTACGGCAAGGTTCTCGCCCGCTGGAACCTCGGCTCGGAAGCAATCACGGAATCCCGCACCAACCCGCCTGGCCTGCCGAAGAGCTGAGCGCGAAGTGCCCAAAAGCTGAACTGCCAAATGCTGAGTTGAAGGTGGGACATCACTCAGCCGGTAGCGCGGGCATCCTCCCGCCCGCGCTACCCTCTGTCCCGCAATCCTAATCGGGAAGCACACAATGACCTTCATCTCTCGTTTCGCCACGGTCACGCTCGGCGCTTTTCTTTCGGTTGCCGGTTTCGGCTCGGCTTCCGCCAGTGATGTCTTCGATCTCTCGCCGGATCAGCCCGGCCGCATCAGGGTTGAAAAGGACCCCGGCGCGATTGCCGCCGTGCCGAAGGATTTCAAATTCGTCACGCCGGGCAAATTCACTGTCGCCGTTTCCCCGGGCGGGCCGCCACTGGCCACCTATGCAACAGACGCCAAGACGGTGGTGGGTGCCGATCCTGAATATGCGCTTGCGGTAGCAGACAGCCTTGGCCTTGAGCTCGAGCTGGTGGCGGTTGCCTGGGCGGACTGGCCGCTTGGCCTTGCTTCGGGAAAATACGATGCCGTCATCTCCAATGTCGGCGTGACCGAGCAGCGCAAGGAGAAGTTCGATTTCTCCACCTATCGCCAGGGCCTGCACGGCTTTTTCGTCAAGTCAGACAGCGGCATCACCGCCATCAAGGAGCCGAAGGACGCCGCAGGTCTGAGGATCATCGTCGGCGCCGGCACCAATCAGGAGCGTATCCTGTTGAAATGGAGCGACGAGAATGTCGCCGCCGGATTGAAGCCGATCGAGCTGCAATATTACGACGACGAGGCGACCCGGCTTGTGGCGCTTTCGGCAGGACGGGCAGATGTCATCGTCCAGCCGCATGCGCAGCTGGTTTTCATCGCCGCGCGTGACAAGACCATCAAGCGTGTGGGAACCCTCTCCGCCGGCTGGCCGGAGCGTTCCGATGTCGCCATCACCACGCGCAAGGGGTCGGGCCTCGCCGATGCGCTGACGCTTGCGACCAATGATCTGATCAAGAGCGGCGCCTACGCGAAAATTCTGAATCGCTGGCAGCTTTCGGAAGAGGCGCTGCCAGAATCACGCACCAACCCGCCCGGTCTGCCGAAAAGCTGATTGCCCGAGTAAATGCGGTGGACGGCAATATCCGCGGGTTCCGGCCTGCGGATATTGTTTCGTCGGCAGCCTTAGAAATCCGCGACTTTGCCCCAGGCCGAGCCCTGGAAACGGCTGGGATGATAGGGAGCAGGGTCGACGATCGGGTTTGAACCCGTCACGATATCGGCGATCAGATGGCCGGCACCGGGCCCGATGCCGAAACCATGGCCGCTGAAACCGGCGGCGAGGATGAAGCCCGGCAATTCACTGGTTTCGCCGATGGCAGGCACCCCATCCGGCGTGCTGTCGATGAAACCGGCCCAGGTGGCGGAAATCCGCGTTTTGTTTAGCGCTGGCAGAAGTTCCAGCGCCCTTTTGTGGGTTTCCTGGATGGCAGCGGCATTGGGTTTCGGATCGAGAATACGCACCCGCTCCATCGGCGTCGGCGCATCGAGCCGCCAGCGCTTAAGTGTTTCATGGCCGCCGCGAATGCCCTCCAACCCGCCCGGCCGCAGGCTGCGCCAGCGCTTCAGGAACATCGGAACGAATTCGCGGGAGAACCGCATCTGCTGCGCCGTCGGATCAATGCGCCCCAGCCCGCTGATGGCAAGCGTGTAGCCGCCATTGTGCCGCTTCGTTACCGAAACAGCGGCGGTGTGCAGCGCATCCGGCAGGCCTTCCGCGCCCGGCGTGACGGCCAGAATGGAAGAGCGAACCGAGGCCTGCGGAAAACGAATGCCGAGTTGGCGGCAGAAGGAGGAGGCCCAGGCCCCACCGGACATGATGGCGGTTTTGGTGCGGATGGTGCCTTTTTCGGTGACGACGGCGCTGACGCGACCGCCCTCCGTTTCCAGTCCCCGTGCGGCGCAGTTCTGATGCACGGTGCCACCCAGTTTGATGATGGCGCGCGCAACGGCGGGTGCCGCCATGGAAGGATCTGCCGTGCCGTCGGTGGGCGAAAAGACGCCGCCCTTCCAGCGTTTTCCGGTGGCACGGCCGCGTTCGCTGGCCTCGTTGGCGCTCAGCATATGGGTCGTCACGCCGGCCGTGATGGCAAAATCGCGCCAGCGCGCCCAGCCGGCAAGTTCCGCCTCATTGTCGCTCAGGTAAAACAGCCCGCAGCGGCGAAAACCGGTGTCTTCGCCGCTCTCGGCGGCAAATTGTTCCCAGAGTGCCAGGCTCTGGGTCGAAATCGGCAATTCGCGGGCATCGCGGTTCTGCTGGCGGCACCAGCCCCAGTTGCGGCTGGATTGCTCCGCCCCGATCAGGCCTTTTTCGACCAGCGCCACTTTCATACCGCGCCGGGCGAGGTAATAGGCCGCGAAGACACCGACAATGCCGCCGCCGATAATGACGGCGTCCGCGGATTTCGGCAGTTCCGGCGATGTCGTGATCTGTTGCAGCGGGGCGGGCATGGTCGGACTCCTTATATTCGTCCTAATTTACCTCAGCCGACGTGTAAACGCTGCCAGACTGGGCCTCTTGCCGGAATCTCCTGCTGTTCGGCGATGCTTCTGCAACTCTTTATGCTGCATCAAAAAAATATCCCCACGTCGACAGGGCCCGCCCATGTGATAAGATTTCCGTCAACGCGCCAGAATTTTATGCTGCGCTTTACAAAAACAAAAAAGGGGTTCCACACATGATGAAACTTGACCGGATCGACATCAAGATCCTGTACGAACTGCAGAAAAACGGTCGTATCACCAATGTCGAACTGGCGGAGCTCGTCAACCTGTCGCCCAGCCCCTGTCTGATGCGGGTGAAGAAGCTGCAGGCCGAAGGTTATATCGAAGGTTATTCGGCGCAGATCAACATCAACAAGCTCGGTCAGACGTTGACGGTCTTCACGGAGATCACGCTCAAGAATCACCGCCAGATCGATTTCGCCCGTTTCCTTGGCGTTGTCGAAAAGATCGACCAGGTAGTGGAATGCCACCTCGTTTCCGGCGGTTATGATTATCTGCTGAAATTCGTCACCTCAGGCATCGTCGAATATCAGTCGATCATGGAGCGGCTGACGGATATGGATGTCGGCATCGACAAATATTTCAGCTTCGTGGTGCTGAAATCGCCGATCATCAAATCGCATATGCCACTGACCAGCCTGTTTCCGCTTTGAGGCGGAGGAGGGGCCTCGGCCGTCCGCAGAACCGATGGGTTTGGCAAGGTTGTTGCATCCCCACTCCGTCACCCCGGACCTGATCCGGGGTCCAGCGCGATCAAGTCTTTGATCGAAAAATCGTCTTTCCACGGCACAGACGCGCCGTGGCTGGACGCCGGCTCAACGCCGGCATGACGGAGGAGAGTTTCTCACCGCTTAGAAAACGCCCGCACCAGCTCTGCATCCTGCTGAAGATTGTCGAGCCATGTCGGGTCGAGTTTCGGCACCGAGGAGAAGAGCAGTTTCGAATAGGGATGGGTGGGCGATTTGATCGCTTCCGTTTCCAGATGCTCCACCTTCTGCCCGCCATACATCACGACGATTTCGTCGCAGATGGTCTCCACCACCGAAAGATCGTGGCTGATGAAGATATAGGACAAGCCAAGCTCGCGCTGGAGTTCTCCCAGAAGATCGATGATCGCGGCCGCGACCACGGTATCGAGGGCCGAGGTGATTTCATCGCAGATGATGAGCGACGGTTCGGCCGCGAGCGCCCGGGCGAAATTGACGCGCTGTTTCTGGCCGCCCGAAAGGCCGGAGGGGTGGCGATGGCGTACCGAGCGCGGCAGCTTCACCATATCGAGAAGCTGGTCGATCCGTGCGTCGCGGGCCTTGCCCTTCATGCCGTGATAAAAGGTCAGCGGCCGGCCGAGAATATCCTCGATGGGTTTTGACGGGTTGAGTGCCGTATCGGCATATTGGAAAACGATCTGCATGCGGCGCAGCTGGTCGCTGGTCCGGCGCCGGGCATCGGCATCCAGTTGCTTGCCTTCGAAGACGACATGGCCGCTTGCCGCCGGCAGGATACCGGCAATCGCGCGCGCCAGCGTCGATTTCCCGCAGCCGGATTCGCCAATAATGCCGAGATTGCGGCCGGGGTAGACCGACAGGCTGACGGTATCCACCGCGCGCACCAGCGGCATCCGGTCCTCGCCTTTGGTTCCATAACCGGCGATGAGCTTGTCGATGTTCAGCAGCGGTGTGGCCTGCTCCTGTTTGGCCGGGGCGATGACGCGCGCCTTGTCGTGAAAGGCCGTCAGCAGTTCCTTTGTATAAGGATGCTGCGCATTTTCGAGAATATCCTTCGTGGTGCCGGTTTCCTGCACCTCGCCGCCTTTCAGCACGACGATCCGGTCGGCGATCTGGGCGACGACGGCGAGGTCGTGCGATACGTAGACGCCGCCGATGCCGCCCTTGCGCATGGCCGATTTGAAGGCGCGCAGAACCTCGATCTGGGTCGTCACATCAAGGGCGGTGGTCGGTTCGTCGAAGATCACCAGCTTCGGGTCGCCAATCAGCGCCATGGCGGCGGAAAGGCGCTGCAACTGGCCGCCGGAGACCTGGTGCGGGTAACGCTCGCCGATGGTCTCCGGATTGGGCAGTGACAGGGCCTTGAAGAGTTCCACCGCCCGGGCCCGCGCTTCCTGCGGCGGCATCAGATGGTGGATGCGTGTGACTTCGATGACCTGATCGATGATCTTCTGCGCCGGGTTGAAGGCGGCGGCGGCACTTTGCGGCACATAGGTCACTTTCGTGCCGCGCACCCTGGCACGCTCGGCTTCCGAAAGCTGTACCATGTCGCGGCCCGCGACTTTTACGCTGCCGCCGGAAATGCGGCAGCCCGGCCGGGCATAACCCATCAGCGTCAGCGCGATGGTGGTTTTCCCGGAGCCGCTTTCGCCGATCAGCGCGACGATTTCGCCATCGGCGATGTCGATGTCGACGCCCTTGATGATATCGATGCGGCGGCCGGAATCGGTGGTCGCTTCGACCTTCAGTCCGCGGATTTCAACGAGATTGCTCATGCTTCGCTCCTGTCGCGGATTTTCTGCGGCAGATTGTCGATCAGCAGGTTGACGCTGATCGTCAGGCTGGCAATTGCCAGCGACGGGAAGATCACTGCGGGTGCTGCGAAAGGCAGGCCGCCGATGTTTTCACGCACAAGCGCGCCCCAATCGGCATTTGGCGGTTGCAGGCCGAGGCCGAGGAAGGAGAGGCCCGACAAAAGCAGCACGATGAAGACGAAACGCACGCCGAGATCGGCAAGCACCGGACGGATGATGTTCGGCAGAATTTCGGAGCTGATGAGGTAGAGCAGGCTTTCGCCGCGCACGCGGGCGACGGTGACGAAATCCATGGTGTTGACATTCACCGCCAGCGCCCGGGCGAAACGATAGGCACCCGGCGTATAGATGACCGAAAGCGTGATGATCAGCACCGGAATGGACGAACCGACGGCGGCGACGACCACGAGGCCGAACAGCTTGCTTGGAATGGAATTCACCGCATCCAGAAACCGGCTGAGGGCGGCATCGAACCAGCCGCCGATGACGGCCGCGCACATGCCGAGCACAACGCCGGACACACAGGCGATGGTGACGGCCGCCAGCGAAATGCCGACCGTGAAGCGTGCCCCCATCAAGATGCGGGAGAAGACGTCACGGCCGAGATAATCGGAACCAAGCCAGAGATCGGAGGTCATCGGCCCGAAATAATCGAAATCGACGATTTCACCCACCGGATGCGGAATGAGATAGGGCGCGAAAATCGCAACCATCGCCCAGAGAAAAATGACGAGAAAGCCGAAAACGCCGACTGCGTTGATCTTGTAACCCAAACGCGAAGTTCCCTGATATGTCTTGATATGATCGGTCATCAGCGCAGCCTCGGATTGGACATGATGGCGATGATATCCGCTGTGGTGATGAGGAGGAGATAACCGACGCAGAAGATCATCGCGCAGGTCTGGATCAGCGGCAGGTCGCGGGTCGCCACGCCATCGACCATCAGCTTGGCGATACCGGGATAATTGAAGATCGTCTCGACGATGATGACGCCGCCGACAAGGTAAGAAAGTGACAGCGCCACCGCATTGACGATGGGGCCGAGCGCATTGGGCAGCGCATGACGCAGCACGATGCGCATGCGCGGCGCGCCCTTCAAGAGCGCCATTTCCACATAGGGCGTATCGAGCGTTTCGATCACGGCGGCGCGGCTCATGCGGATCATCTGCGCCGAGACGACGAAGGTGAGCGTGATGACCGGCATGGCGTAAACACGCAGCACATCGAAAACCGAGTGAATCTCGCTGACCAGCGACAGCGCCGGCAGCCATTTCAGGTAAACGGCGAAAAGCAGGACAGCGAGCGTGGCGATCATGAATTCCGGCACCGAGATGACGCCGATGGTCAGGATGGTGACGGCCCGGTCATACAGCGTTCCGCGCAGCATGGCGGAGCTGATGCCGAGTGTGAGTGCCAGCGGCACGGCAATGATGGTGGTGATACCGGCAAGCTTCATGGAGTTGACGAAACGCGGACCGATGAGATCGGCAATCGCCATGTTGTTGGCATAGGAGGTGCCGAGTTCGCCGTGCAGCAGGCCGAAAAGCCAGCGCACGAAGCGCAGAAGTGCGGGATCATCCAGATGCATGGCGGTGCGCAGGCCAGCCACGGCCTCCGGTGTCGCCGCCTGGCCGAGAAGGATCGTCGCCGTGTCGCCGGGCAGCAGGCTGGTGGCGGAAAAGACGATGAACGACACGATCAGCAGCGTCGTCAGCATGACGACCAGCCGCCTGGCGATAAGGGACAATATACGGCTGTTCATTCACATGCTCCTGCGATCTGCCTGATGGTGGAGACTTCCCGCATGCTGCGGAAAGTTGCCGGGCGTTGTTTCACGCCCGGCTCCATGGTTTATCAGGCTTCGAGCCAGACGTATTCCGCAAAGGCGTAACCCATCATGCCGCCGAGCGGATTGGCCTCCAGGCCCTTCAGCTTGGAGCTGATCGCGTCCACATTGGTAAGGTAGGCAGGGATGATGGTGCCGGCTTCGTCGGCGATCATCGTCTGCATTTCGAAATAGATCTGCTTGCGCTTTTCGAGATCGAGCAAACCACGCGCTTCAAGCATCAGCTTGTCGAATTTCGGCGACTTGTACTGGCTTTCATTCCACGGCGCATCGGATGCGTAAAGCAGCGAGAACAGGATATCCGGCGTCGGGCGCGGGTTGATGTTGCCGAAATGGATCGGCGCCTTCAGCCAGTAATTGCTCCAGTAACCATCGGCGGGAACGCGCTGGACGTCCAGCTTCATGCCGATTTCCGCAGCCGAGGCCTGGATGATCATCGCCATGTCGATGGCCGAATTCGCCGCATCCGAAGTGATGACCGGGATGGACTGGCCGATGAGACCAGCCTTTTCGAAGTGGAATTTCGCCTTGTCGGGATCGAAGGCTTTCGGCTTGAGGTCGGGATTATGGTAGGGGCTCATCGGCGGGATCGGCTGGTCGTTGCCCACTTCGCCGAGACCACGAAGAGCAGCCTTGACGATCTGCTCGCGATTGACGATCGACTTCATGCCGGCAATGAAATCGGCCTTGTTGCCGGGCGCCTGGTCGAGACGCATGTTGAGATTGGTGTAGTTTCCGGACGTTCCCTTCGACAGGGTCACACCTTCCTGCTTGTCGAGCAAACGGAGCGCGCGCGGGTTGATGGCGGCCGCGAGCTGGATATCGCCGGAAAGAAGGGCGTTGACGCGGGCATTGTCGTCCGAGATCGCGAAGAACTCGAAGCTGTCGACATGCGGTCCGCCGGATTTCCAGTAATTGGTGTTCTTCGACATGATCGAGCGCACGCCCGGTTCGAATTTTTCGAGCTTGAAGGCGCCGGTGCCGTTGCCCTTGGAAAAATCGGTCGTGCCGTCGGCGACGATCATGAAATGGTGCATGGCAAGGATCGTCGGCAGGTCGGCATTGGCGCTGGCCAGCGTGATCTCGACCGTGCTCTTGTCGACTGCCTTGAAGCCGGTCATCTGCGCGGCGATCTTGGCGACCTTGGAGCCGACGGCGGGATCGAGATGGCGCTTCAGCGAATAGACCACGTCATCGGCCGTCAATGCCTTGCCATCATGGAAGGTGACGCCGGAACGCAGCTTGACCGTCCAGGTCTTGGCGTCCTTGGAATCGATGGATTCGGCAAGTTCCATCTGCGGCGTGCCGGAAGCATCGAGGAAGCTCAGCCGGTTAAAAAGCGCGCAGCAACGGACATAATCCGTCGAAAGCGAGGCTTTTGCCGGGTCGAGCGTATCGGCGGTGGAGGAGGACCAGCCGGCCGCCTTCAGCGTGCCGCCCGATACCGGTGTTGCGGCCACGGCCTTTGAGGCGCGGCCGAGAATGGCCGAGCCGGCGGAAAGGGCAACGCCGCCCGCCAGCATCATGTGAAGCAGCTCACGCCGCGTCGCACCGCGGCGGATCGCCTGTTCAACGGCGGCATCGTCGGAACGGGTCCAGTTGGTAATTCTGTCACTCATGGTCTTCCCCTTTTGTATGATTTGTTGAAATGCGTCAGCAGAAATGTCCGGCATGCCGCATCCCAGTTCGCGGCACGCCATGGGCGGAGCGGTTCAGCCGTCCGTTTGCCTCACGGCCCCGGCAAGGCCGGCCATCGAGGTGAAGTGGTAATCCGGCTCGGTGAAGTTTTCCGGCTCGATCGTGCCGCCATATCCCTTCTGGGCGTGGCGGCGCTCGATCCAGCAATTGGTCATGCCGAGTTTCCGGGAAATGCCGATATCGTGGTACTGGCTTTGCGCGACGTGCAGAATGTCGTCCTTCGATGCGCCCTCGCTTTCCACAAAGGCGAACACCTTTTCGAAGAAGGCCGGGTCCGGTTTTTCCGTGCCGGTGTCATCCGCTGTGAAGGCGGCGTGAAAGGGATTGCCGAGCTCCTTCGAGAAATATTCAAAGGCCCAGCGCTGGGCGTTGGTCATGGCGATGAGGCGGTGCGTCTTTGCAAGCTCGGCCATGGCGGCGCGGCTGTCTTCAAAGCTTTTCCAGCTTTTTGCCGCGTCCCGCAGGCGCTCGCCGAGCGCGCGTTCCGCCGGCAGGCCGAGTTCGGGAGCGATGATCAGGTAAACGCGGACGAGATCGTCCGGAAAAAGGTCTGTCGCATCGGAATAACGGGCTGCGCGATAAAGCGCGAGCGCCTTTTCACCATCGACCTCCACGCCGTGTTCCGTGCCGATCTCGGCAAGCGTCGCTTTCAGACCGCCTTCGAAATCGATGAGTGTTCCCACCACGTCGAAGCTCATATATTTGAAGTCGCTCAGTTTTTTGGGCAATGTCGGTCTCCGCTTCGCCGCTTCGGCCTCTTGGGGAGCCTGCGGCAGATTATTCTGTTCCCGGACGGGATCCTTGCCCCGTTCCCATTTGTGATTACGCCCTTTTTTATGGCGTTTAGTGCCGTTTGCATTGATAGTTTGGCACTTCCAGCACGTTGGATACGCCGAAATGGATCGGCTGTTCGGCAGAATATTGCGAATATGCGGTGCGTTGCGACATTTCGAGAGGGTGCCGCAACGCTGCCCGCTTTTCCTCTCAGGCCATCGCCGCCCGCACTGCGGGGTCTTCAAGCGTCTGATCGAGCGTCTTCAGCGTCCGCTCGACGATGGCATCGATTTCGTTATCGGTGCAGCAGAGCGGCGGCGCGTAGCCGAGGATGCCGTTCGCGAAGGCGCGCACAATGAGGCCGTTTTCCCAGGCGCGGTCGAAAACTTTTCGCGCGGGGGTGGCTGCGGCCGGCAAGGGCGTCTTCTTGTCCTTGTCGGTCACGAGTTCGATGGCGGCAAGCATGCCCCGGCCCCGTACATCGCCCACCAGCGGGTGGCTTCTCAATCCTTCAAGGCCGGCCATCAGCCGTTGACCGGCACGGCGGCCATTTTCCAGCAATCCGCCTTCATAAAGTTTCAGCACTTCGAGACCGACGGCGGCGCTGACGGGGTGGGCGGAATAGGTATATCCGTGCCCGATGGCTGCCTCGCCCGCGAAGTCGGCAATTGTATCATAAACATGGTCTGCCATGAAGACGGCGCCCATCGGCACATAGCCGGAGGTGAGGCCTTTTGCGGCGGTGATGAAGTCGGGCACGATGTCCTCGTCGACACAGGCAAAGAGCGGTCCCGTGCGGCCGAAACCGGTGATGACTTCATCGGCGACGAACAGAATGCCATAGGAACGGCAGAGCTCGCGCATGGCCTTGATCCAGCCCGGCGGCGGCACCAGGACGCCGCCCGAGCCCTGAATGGGTTCCGCATAAAAGGCGGCGACCCGGTCCGGGCCGATGGCCTCGATCTTGTCCTTCAGAATTTGCAGGGAGGAAGCGATGATGGCGGCCGGATCGCTGCCTGCCGGATTGCGATAGGCATAATGCGACGGAATTTTGTGCTGCCAGTCATAGGGCACGCCAAAACCCGCATGGAATGCGGGCAGGGCGGTGAGGCCCGAGCCGGCGGTGGTGGAGCCGTGATAGCCCTGTTCGATGGAAATGAACTGGTCGCGCTGCGGCTGGCCTTTCGCATGCCAGTAATAACGGATGAACCGGATTGTGCTGTCCACGGCATCGGAACCGCCAAGCGTGAAATAGACGTGGTTGAGATCTCCCGGCGCGCGGTCGGCAAGTTCCGAGGCCAGCCGGATCGCGGGTTCGCTGCCAATGTCGAAATAGGCGGTGGCATAGGGCAATTCACGCATCTGCTTTGCCGCCGCTTCGACGATGCTGTCGTGCCCGTAACCGGCATTGACGCACCAGAGGCCGGCAAAACCATCGATCAGCTGATGGCCGGTCATGTCGGTGACGGTCGCGCCACTTGCCGATTTCAGCACCCGCACGCCGAGCTTTTCATGGCCGCGGAAGGAGGAGACGGGGTGCACCAGATGGGCGCGGTCCAGTTCGATCAGTGAATTGCTTAACATGGGTCTCTCCAGATTCAGCCGAGTGCCTGGCTGGTCAATGCGAAGGTTCTGAATTTCTTGTCGGCTGAGATGTCGGCTTTCGGCCGGCGCATGGCGATGCCGCCGCCGACATGGGCAAGGCCGCGTTCGGCCAGCCAGGGGGCAAGGCCAGTATCCACCGTGGTATCCACGCGCAGGAATGCGCCCGCCCGTTCGGACAAGATGAAGGCAATCAAATCTTTTGCGATTTCAACATCTTCCGCCACGACCGGGCCGATGACCTCACCACGTCCGAAGGCGCGCAGGGCGGCAAAACCCTTGATGACGCCCTGTTCCCGCACAAGCGCGAAACGCGCCCGGCTGGCAAGTTCCGCAAAGAGCGCCGCGCGATCCGCGCCGAAAGCCTGCGCATCCAGCGCCGCAAGTCCGGCCGGGTCAACACTATCCACCCAGGCCACGCCGACCGGGTGTTCGGCCGCAGAAGGAATGCCTTGATGCTGGCGCACCTCGCCGCAGGCGGCGAAGCCAAGTTTTTCGTAGAGCGGCAGGCCGTCGGCCGTGGCGACAAGACGGCACTCGCGATTTTCCGCTGCATCCAGCGCCGCCTGCATCAGCTGGCGCCCGAGGCCGCGGCCGCGCATGCTCTCATCCACGATCACCATATTGACGGTGGCGCAGGTCTCGCCGAGCTGCGTCGCCATGGCGGTTCCGACAACACGACCGTCTTCAAGGGCGACGAAACCTTTGCTTAAGGAGAGGACCAGCGCCCAGTCTTCTTTCCGGTGCGGCCATCCGGCCTGACGGGAAAGTTCAACGGCCGCATCGAGATGCTCCGGTTGAAATGGTTGGATATCGATCAGGCTCGCTTGCATGCCGGAACTCCGTTTGTTCTCACTCTTCATTGATAGACTGATGCCGGAAGAAGATTGTCCCGACAAATGGGAAGGTTCGATATGTTTCGCTGTTGCTTTTATCCACCGCCGCATCTTATGCCGCATCCTGTCCGCGCCAGCCGGTAAACCTGGGGCGGGCGACGGCTTTCGGTTTGCCCCAACGCAACTCTCTGCCAAACTGGCGGCTGCATACGCAACAATCTGCTTCCGCGAATGGCAATTGCGGTGCGCCGACCGGGCAAAGGCTTTCTATGATCAGTTTATTCCGGCACGGCCGATCCCCAAGCAAGGATGACGACGACATGACCATCTTCCGCCCGAAATACATCTCCTTTGATTGCTACGGCACGCTGATCAATTTCCAGATGGCCGAAGCCGCCCGCGATCTCTATGGCGATCGTCTGAACGAAGCGCAGATGCAGCAGTTCATCAAGAATTTCGCGGCTTACCGTCTGGACGAGATCATGGGTGCCTGGAAGCCCTATGCCGAGGTGGTCCATAATTCTCTTTCGCGCAGCTGCAAGCGCAACGGCGTTACCTTCAAGGATGAAGACGCCACTTTCGTTTACGAGCGCGTTCCGACCTGGGGTCCGCATGCCGATGTTCCGGCCGGTCTTGCCAAGGTGGCGAAGGAAATTCCCCTCGTCATCCTGTCCAACGCCATGAATTCGCAGATCATGTCGAATGTCGAGAAACTCGGCGCGCCTTTCCACGCGGTCTACACCGCCGAGCAGGCGCAGGCCTACAAGCCGCGCTTCCAGGCGTTCGAATATATGTTCGACATGCTGGGCTGCGGTCCGGAGGACATGCTGCATGTCTCTTCCTCCTTCCGTTATGACCTGATGTCGGCCCATGATCTCGGCATCAAGAACAAGGTCTGGGTCAATCGCGGTCACGAGCCCGCAAACCCCTATTATGGTTATGTGGAAATTGCCGATATTTCCGGTCTTGCGGGTGTCGTCGGACTGTAAGGAAAGGACCATGACCATGAAGCTCGTCTCCTACTGGCACGACACCGCTCCCCTGTTTTCGGGAGCGGCGGAGGGACCTGTGGAGGGCCACTATGATGTGGCCGTCATCGGCGGCGGTTTCACCGGTCTCGGTGCGGCGCGCCAGCTCGCGAAAGCGGGTGCGCGCGTGGTTGTCCTCGAAGGGCAGCGGGTCGGCTGGGGTGCCTCCGGCCGCAATGGCGGGCACCTCAATAATGGTCTTGCCCACTCCTATCTTTCCGCCAGGGCGGAACTCGGCAAGGAACGCGCCATCGCCCTTTACAGGGCGCTGGACGATTCGATCGACACGCTGGAGGCATTGATCGCGGAGGAGGGCATAGACTGCAATTTCCGCCGCTCGGGCAAGCTGAAGCTTGCTTCCAAGCCGCAGCATTTCGAAGGCCTGGCTAAAAATTTCGAAGCGCTTCACGCCGAGGTCGATCCAGATACGGCGCTTTTGTCCGATGCGGATCTGAAGGCGGAGATCGGCTCGCCCTTTTACGGCGCGATGCTCTCGAAGAAGAGCGCCATGATGCATATGGGCCGTTATGTCGCCGGCCTTGCCGAGGCTGCCAGCCGTCATGGCGCGGTGATTTTCGAAAATGCGGCTGTGACGAAACACACCCAGAACGGCAAACTTCATGAGCTCGAAACCCCGCGCGGCATGGTGACGGCCGACAATGTGCTGGTCGCGACCGGCGCTTATACGCCATCCGGCTTCGGTTATTTCCGCCGGCGTATCATCGCCGTCGGCAGTTTCATCATCGCCACGCGGCCGCTGACGGATGCCGAGATCAAGGCTTCGGTTCCGGGCAACCGCACCTATGTCAACTCCATGAACATAGGCAATTATTTCCGTCTGGCGCCGGATAATCGCTTGATCTTCGGTGGCCGTGCCCGTTTTTCCGCGACCTCGGACCAGCGTTCGGATGCCAAGAGCGGTGCGATCCTGACGGAAAGCCTGCATCGCATCTTTCCGCAGCTTTCGCATGTGCCGATCGATTATTGCTGGGGCGGTTTGGTCGATATGACCAAGGACCGTTATCCGCGTGCCGGTTTTCATGACGGCGTCTGGTATGCCATGGGCTATTCCGGCCATGGCGCGCAGCTTTCCACCCATCTCGGGATGATCATGGCCGACGCCATTCTGGGACGGCCGGACAGGAACCCGCTGAAGGGGCTCGATTGGCCGGCGGTGCCCGGTCATTTCGGCAAGCCCTGGTTCCTGCCGCTGGTGGGTTATTATTACAAGATGCTGGACAAGTTTCAGTAGAAGGCGACCGCCTCCGTCAGACAAAGCCTCACCCAGATTTGACGTCATCCTCGGGCTTGTCCCGAGGATCCAATCACGTCTCGTAAAATCAAACCGTTGCAGATGCTCGGGACAGGCCCGAGCATGACGAGCGAGGGGAGGTTTTCGGACTTTGCATCAATCGCACTGCGGCCTCAGGGCCGCTTTTTTGTGTAAAAAAGAAGGGCCGCAGAGCGGCCCTTTAGGCGGGGAGGAAGAAGCGGGCGTCAGGCAAGCCCACCGATATGAAACGTCTTCGTTTCCAGATATTCCTCGATGCCGATCTGCGCGCCTTCGCGGCCAAGGCCGGATTGCTTGACGCCGCCGAAGGGGGCGACCTCGGTGGAGATCAGCCCGGTATTGAGGCCGACCATGCCGAATTCCAGTGCTTCACCCACCCGCCATGCGCGCTTGAGGCTCTCGGTGTAGAAATAGGCGGCAAGGCCGAAGGGCGTGCCATTGGCAATGGCGAGCGCTTCTTCTTCCGTCTCGAAACGGAAGAGCGGCGCGACCGGTCCGAAGGTCTCTTCGCTAGCCAGCTGCATTGCCGTCGTCGCGCCCGTCAGCACCACGGGTGCGGTATATTGCGGGCCTTCCGGCAGATTGCGCGGCCTGGTGATGATGGTTGCGCCCTTGGCAACGGCGTCATCGATATGGGCGCGAATTTTCGCGATGGCCGGCTCGTTGATCATCGGGCCGATGGAGACGCCCGCTTCCGTTCCGGGACCGACCCGCATGGCGTCGACGCGATCCGCCAGCTTTTTCGCAAAGGCGTCATAGACGCTTGATTGTACGAGAATGCGGTTGGCGCAGACGCAGGTCTGACCGCCATTGCGGAACTTCGAAACGAGCGCGCCTTCGATGGCGAGATCGAGATCGGCATCATCAAAAACGATGAAGGGCGCATTGCCGCCGAGTTCCAGCGACAGCCGCTTGACGCTATCGGCAGCGCCGCGCATCAGAAGCGAGCCGACGCGGGTGGAGCCGGTGAAGGAAATTTTGCGAACCGTCTCGTTGGCCATGATTTCATTGCCGATATCCGTCGGCATGCCGGTGACGATGTTGATGACGCCTGCGGGAATGCCCGCCCGTTCGGCGAGCACACCAAGCGCCAGCGCCGAATAGGGCGTGAATTCCGACGGCTTGATGACGACGGTGCAGCCGGTGGCGAGCGCGGGCGCAACCTTGCGGGTGATCATCGCATTCGGGAAATTCCACGGCGTGATGATGCCGCAGACGCCGACAGGCTCCTTTAGCACCACGATGCGCCGGTCCGGCGTTGGTGAGGGAATGGTGGTGCCGCCGATGCGCCGGGCCTCTTCCGCAAACCATTTGACGAAGGACGCGCCGTAGCGGATTTCGCCCTTGGCTTCGTCAAGCGGCTTGCCCTGTTCGATGGTCAGGATCAGGCCGAGATCGTCGATATTCTCGATCATCAGCGCGAACCATTTTTCAAGCAGCGCGGCACGCTCGGCATGGGTCTTTTTCTTCCATGGCCCGAAGGCGGCGTTGGCGGCCTCGATTGCCGCGCGGGTCTCTGCGCCGCCCATATCCGGCACGGTGCCGATCACCGCCTGCGTTGCCGGATCGATGACATCCACCACCTTGCCCGATGCTGCCGCCTTCCATGCGCCGCCGATCAAACCCGTCTGGCGAAAGAGTTCCTTGTCCTTCAAGCCCTGCATCATAATTCTCCGAAATCAGGCGAGTGCCGCAAGAACCGCGGCGGTGATGGTGTCCGTCTTGTCCTTGCCCGGCACCGTGCCGATGCCGCGACCGGTCGCCGTTTCCAGCGCCGTCATGATCTTTGCGGCTGCATCCTTTTCGCCGAGATGCTCGAGCATCATCGCGCCGGACCAGATGGCGGCGATGGGGTTGGCGATGCCGAGATGGGCGATGTCGGGGGCTGAACCATGAACCGGCTCGAACATCGAGGGGGCGGTGCGGTCGGGATTGATATTGGCGGAAGCGGCAAAACCAAGGCCCCCCTGAATGGCGGCGCCGAGATCGGTCAGAATGTCACCGAAGAGGTTGGAAGCGACCACGACATCAAGGCTTTCCGGCGCCATCACCATGCGCGCCGCCATGGCGTCGATATGGTAACTTGAAACCTCGACGTCAGGATATTCCGCCGCGAGCTTGTGGGTCATCTCGTCCCAGAACACCATCGAATATTTCTGCGCATTGGACTTGGTGATGGAGGCGAGCTTGCCGCGACGCTTTTGCGCCTGTTCGAAGCCGAAACGCAAAATCCGCTCCACGCCCTTGCGGGTGAAGATCGAGGTTTCGACGGCCACCTCGTCCTCCGTGCCTTGATGCACGCGGCCGCCGGCGCCGGAATATTCGCCTTCCGTGTTTTCGCGAATGCAGAGAATGTCGAAGCCATCGGCTTTCAAAGGCCCTTGCACGCCGGGCAGAAGCCGATGCGGGCGGATATTGGCATATTGCACGAAAGCCTTGCGGATCGGCAGCAGCAGGCCATGCAGCGACACCGAGTCAGGCACTTCCGCCGGCCAGCCGACGGCGCCGAGCAGAATGGCGTCAAAGCCGCGCAGCGTTTCGATGCCGTCCTTCGGCATCATCGCCCCGGTTTCCTTGTAGAAGGCGCAGGACCAGGGGAATTCCGTTCCTTCAAGCGCAAAACCGGAGGTTTTGGCGACGGCGTTGAGAACCTGCCACGCGGCGTCCGTCACGCTTTGGCCGATGCCGTCCCCGGGAATGAGTGCGATGCGATGCGTTTTCAAGAGAATTCCCCTGTTACAGTCCGATGAGGACGCTTTTGCTCTTGCGGTTGGCGAGATAGGCCTCCCGACCAAGATCCTTGCCGATGCCGGAACGCTTGTAACCGCCGGTCGGCAAGATGTGATCGCGCGAACGCCCGTAACGATTAACCCAGATCGTTCCCGCCTGGATCGCGCGCGACAGGCGCAGGACGCGCGAGACGTCGCGGCTGAAAAGGCCCGCCGCCAGACCGTAGGTCGGATGATCGGAAAGCGCCAGAGCCTCTTCTTCCGTGCGGAACGTCTGCAGCGTCAGCACCGGTCCGAAGATTTCCTCGGTAACGGCGGGCGAGGTCTGGTCGACATTGGCGATCAGCGTCGGCTGGTAAAAATAGCCGGGACCATCCATGATCGCGCCGCCCGTCAGGCATTCACCGCCATGGGCGACGGCTGCCTGCACGATGCCGTCGATACGCTGGCGCTGAACTTCGGAGATGATCGGCGAATATTGGGTGGCCTCGTCCCAGGTCGGACCGGGCTTTACCGCCTTCATGCGGGCGATGATCGCAGCGGAAAGGGCGTCGGCCGCACTTTCCTCAACGATGATGCGCGAGCCGGCGACGCAGGCCTGTCCCGCATTGGAAAGAATATTGCCGGCGATCGCCGCCGCCGCCTTTTCGATATCGGCATCGGCAAAGACCAGCTGCGGGCTTTTTCCACCAAGTTCCAGCGTCATGGGCTTGATGCCGGTGCGGGCGACATTGGCCATGATGGCGGCGCCTGCCGCGGTAGAGCCGGTGAAACTGACCTTGGAAATCTCGGGATGGCCGGTGATGGCGTTGCCGGTGACGGGACCGTCGCCCAGCACGATGTTGATGAGGCCGGCGGGCAGGCCGGCCTTGATGGCCAGTTCCGCCATGAAAATGCTGGAGAAAGGCGTCATTTCCGATGGTTTGAGCACCACGGCATTGCCGGCCGCGAGCGCCGGGCCGAGTTTCCAGCCAGCCATGGAGACGGGGAAATTCCACGGTGTAATCGCGCCGACCACGCCATAGGGTTCGGTTATGATCATGCCGAGGCTCGCATCGTCGGTCGGCACGAGATCGCCGCCTTCCTTGTCGGCGAATTCGGCGAAGAAGCGGATCTGTTCGGCGGTCACGGCGATGTCGCCGGCAATCAACTGGCCGACGGGCCGTGTAGAGGACAGCGCTTCGATCTTCGCCAGCGTCTCGGCTTCCTGCTCGATCAGGTCGGCCCAGCGCTGCAGAACCTTCGTGCGTTCACGCGGGCGCACGCCACCCCAGTTGCTGCTTTTCAGCGCGGCCTTGGCGGTCTGGACCGCTTCATCGACCAGTGCGGCATCCGCCCTGGGGCAACCGGCATATTCGATGCCGTCCGAGGGGCGGTGCATGTCGATGCCGTTTTGAGCCGGGATCAACCGGCCGCCGATGAAATGGCCGATCGGCAAAGACAGGCTGTCTGGATCGAAGCTGAGCGTCATGGGAAATCCCCTGTGGATATGCCTCAAGGCTAATCCCGGATGGCAAGCAGCATCGACCGACTGCGGCGGGGGCGGTGAACGAAAATCCTGTTTTGCCGCCGGCGGACAGCGCAATCTTCGGTGCGCATGTCCGCCGGCATTTTCCCGGCACGAACCTTCACGGGTGATACCGAAAATGCAGGATTTCAGCTCATCCGTTCACGGTGACGTAGATCTTGCGCACGGTCTCGATGGTCTTCCAAACACCAACGAAACCCGGCTTCATGACGAAGCTGTCACCCGCCGTGTAACGCAGCGGCGCGCCGCCTTCCGGCGTGATTTCGATGACGCCTTCGAGAATATGGCAGAATTCGAAGGTCTCGCCCTTGATGGAACGGCTTTCGCCGGGGGTCGCTTCCCAGATGCCGGTGTGAACGGTGCCGTTGCGGGCTTCGTCCAGCGCCCAGGTCTTAAAGGCCGGGTCGCCGGAGATGAGGCGTTCGGGCAGGGCCTTGGAGGCCTTCGGTTCGAAGGCGGGATTGGTGTCGATGGTCTTGAGAAGCGGCATGGGTGTCCTTTCCTGGAACGGGTGGGTTAATATCCGCGGTTGCGATCGACGAGGCCGAGCGGCTCGAGACCGGACTGGTATCGTTTGATGTTCTCGACAACGGTGCGCGCTGCCGAATGCGGCTGGGTGACGCTGGCGATATGCGGCGTCAGGAGAATTTTCGGATGTGTCCAGAAACGATGGTCTTCCGGCAGCGGTTCGGGCTCGGTAACATCGATCACCGCGCCGGAAAGCCTGCCGCGATCCAGCACATCGATGAGGGCATCGTGATCGAGCTGCCGACCGCGCCCGGCATGGACCAGCCCCGCGCCCTCGGGAAGCATTGCGAGACGTTCGCCATTCAAAAGACCCGTGGTCTCCTCCGTCAGCGGCAGCAGGCAGACGAGAATGTCGCTCGTCGCGAGGATCGTGGCCAATCCGGCTTCGCCATGATGGCAGGTCACGCCGTCGATCTCGCGCGGTGAGCGGCTCCAGCCGGACAGCGGAAAACCGAAGGGTTTCAGCCGTTCCAGCGCCGCAACGCCCAGCATGCCGAGGCCGAGAACGCCCACCCGGCATTCTTCCGCCTGATGCTGGGGCAGGGCCTTCCACAGGCCTTGACGCTGCTGGCCGAGATAGGCGGGCAAATTGCGGTGAAGCGCCAGCACGCCGAGGCTGACATATTCCTGCATCATGCGGATGATGCCCTCATCCACCATGCGTACGACCTTCACATGGGAGGGTATTGCGTCGATATGAAACTGGTCGACACCGGCGCCGATCGAGAACAGGATTTCGAGATTGCGGTAGCGGCCTATATCCTCGGGCACTGTCCAGCTGATGAGGTATCGAACCGCATCCGGATCTACGCTTGCGGCATCCATCGAAAAGGGCAGTTCCGGCAGGTCGCGGGCCAGAGCCTGCCGGAAAATTTCGCCGCGCCTGGCGTCGGAATTGAAGAAAAACGTCATCTGAAATCCATGTTCCGAAGGTTCAAGCCGTGCAGCGGTTTGCCAGTGCTTCCAGCATTGACTGGCAGGCCGCCAGCTCACCGGCGGTGATATATTCATCCGGCTTGTGGGCGCGGCCGATATCACCCGGACCGCAGATGATGGCGTCGATGCCCGCCGCCTGGAAAAGCCCGGCCTCCGTACCGTAACTGACGGCGGGAATGCAGGGAGCGCCGGTCAATTCTTCCAGAAGCTTTACGAGCGGCGCATCGGCGGCGAGGGACAATGCCGGATAGTCGCTCATCGGCGCCCATTCGATATCGATGCCCTTGGCGGCAAGCGCCTGCACGCCATCGCGCACCGGCTGAAGCAGTGCGATCGGCGACACACCGGCAATCGCGCGGGCTTCCAGTTCGATGGCGCAATGATCGGGGATGATGTTGAGCGCCTGTCCGCCCCTCACCGTGCCGATCTGCAGGGAAGAGTAGGGAGGCTCGAAGGTCGTTTCGAAGGGGCCATGTGTCAGTGCCTGCGCTGTTGCGACCGCCTTTGCCATGATGTCAGCCATCAGATGAATGGCGTTGATGCCCTGATCGGGTCGCGACGAATGGCCGGAGCGGCCGCGAATGGTGATGCGCGCGGCGGCCTTGCCCTTGTGGGCGCGCACGGCGCGCAGATTGCTCGGTTCGCCGATGATCGCGCCCGCCGGTTTTGCGCATAGTTCCGGCAATCGGGTGATCATGTGTGGCACGCCGCGGCAACCCGCCTCCTCGTCATAGGAAAAGGCGATATGCACGGGTCGCTTCAGTGTCAGGCGCGAAAATGTCGGTGCTGCGGCGAGAACAGTGGCGAGAAAACCCTTCATGTCGGTGGTTCCGCGTCCGTAAACACGCTCGCCTTCGGCTCTCAGCGTGAAGGGATCGGAGGACCATTCGGGCTCACCGGCGGGCACCACGTCCATATGGCCGGAGAGGATGTATCCGGCGACGTCCGTCGGGCCGAAGCTCGCGAAGAGATTGGCGCGGTCGCCTTCAGGGCCGGCAAGCAGCGATACTTTCGCGCCGTGATTTTCCAGATAGTCGGCGATCCATCCGGCGATATCGCCATTGGCGGTTCCGACGACCGATGGGAAGCCGACAAGACGCTCCAGAATTTCGATTGCGTTCATGGCTGCCCCCGTCGTTTCAACGTCGAAAGCTTAAAGTGGTGAGCGGCGTTTATCTGCTGAAATGCGGATGATTTCGGTAGATTGTTGTGTCCTTCCAGTGCTTTCGGAAAATTCCTGCTGGCAAGCCTGGTTATCTTCGGATGTCGTGGCTGGGCTGCCGGGATCAAGGTTCCGCGCCGGAGGAAATGAGAGCCGTTTGCTATGGAGCTGCTCAAGGTCGATAGTTTCGAGTTGCGGACCGTGGATATCGCCGATGTCGAGGCCGATCATCTGCACGCTCTTTCCATGGCTGTGGGGTGGCGATATCACGCGAACGAATGGTGTTTTCTGCGGCAATGCGGCGTTGGCCTCGCTGCACTTGACGAAATTGATCGCGTGGTCGCAACCGCGATGCTGTTTCCCTATGATGAGGGTTTCGCAACACTCGGCATGGTCATCGTTTCGCCGCGCCTGCAGGGGCAGGGCGTGGCGCCATGGCTGGTGCGGCGGCTTCTGGCGAAGTTCCCTGCCGTATCGCTCCGGCTCAATGCCACGGATGAGTCGAGACGGTTATTTGCCGGGCTGGGTTTCGCCGGAGAGACGGAAAAAGTGCATCTGTTTCGGGGAAAGGCGCAATGCCCGGCGGAGATGTCGCCCATTGGCAGAAAACAGAAGATCGAGCCGCTATCCGAAGAACACCTTGCCGATGTGGCTGACCTGGACCGGGTGGCTTTCGGCGTTTCGCGTAGCAATGTCCTGTCGCGCCTTCTCAGGGAAAAGACGGGTTATGGCCTGTTTGAGGCTGGCCGGCTTGTCGCCTTTGCGCTGCGCCGGGCGGCGGGGCGAGGCCACATCATCGGTCCGGTCGTTGCCGTGGAGGAAATGGATGCGATTGCGCTCGTCAGGCGGCATTTTGTCGATCTGGAAGAACAGCTTGTCCGTCTCGATGCCGTGCGCGACAGCGGTCCCTTCGCTGATTTTCTTGCGCAATCCGGCCTGGTGGCGATCGAAACGCTGACGACCATGACGAAAGACGAACCGCAGCCCACGGGCTCCGGCACGGCGAAAGTTTTTGCGCTGGCGGGTCCTTCCCTGTTCTGACTTTGTGTTGAGCTGCGACACGATCGCAATTGACGCCCCGCCTCTTGCCCCTTATGTGAGAAAGCGACGGTTCCTGCAGCCGAAAGGCGAAGGGATTAATAGGGAACATGGTGCGGGCGATTTTTTCGTTCAATGCCGTGGCTGCCCCCGCAACTGTAAGCGGATTGTCGTTCATCCCCGTGACGCTTGAAGGCGTCATGCCACTGTATTCTCCGGAATACGGGAAGGCAGGTGAGTGACGCAAATCCGTGAGCCAGGAGACCTGCCGTCAAAATATAAACCATCGTTACGGGCGGGGAAGCCCGGAAGAGGAGATTGTAATGTTATTTCATAACATTCGTTTGCGTCCTATTACCGTTCTCCGTACAAGACGTCCCGCTGTCGCTGCGCGTTCTGACGCCTGCTGCTCTGGAATAAGTTTTACTTTCGACTGGAGAACACATGTTTCATTCTAGACGCCTGCCGGTCCATGCCGGCTTTCTGGCCGCCGTGCTTTCGGCTTTGCCTGTTGTCAGCGCCAATGCTGCCGAAACCACCTATCCCCTGACGATCAACAGCTGCGGCCAGGAGATCACCTTCAAGCAGGCTCCCGCCCGCACCGTATCCGTCGGCCAGAGCACGACCGAGGTTCTTTACCTGCTCGGTGTCGCTGACAAGGTAGTGGGCACGGCATTGTGGATCGGCCCGGTTCTGAAGGGTTATGAGGAGGCCAATGCCAAGGTCGAACGGCTGGCCGATAATGATCCGAGCTTCGAGGCGGTTGTCGGCAAGAGGCCGGACCTCGTCACGACGCAGTTCCAGTGGCAGATCGGCCCGGAAGGTGTTGTTGGCACGCCGGCGCAATTCGCCGAACTCGGCATTCCCGTCTATACCTCGCCTGCCGATTGCGTCGGCAAGGACAATTCCGGCGGTGGTGATGGCGTACGCAACACGGGCTTCACCATGGAGCTGATCTTTCAGGAAATCCGCGACCTCGCCAAGATCTTCAACGTGCAGGATCGTGGTGAAGACGTCGTTGCCGACCTGAAAAAGCGCGAAGAAGCCGCCCGCGCCAAGATCGCCTCCGCGAATGGCAAGCTTTCCGCCGTCTTCTGGTTCTCCAGCGCCGAACTGGATATCGACCCCTATGTCGCCGGCCGCAATGGCGCTCCCGGTTACATCATGTCCGCGCTCGGCCTGAAGAATGTCATCGAAAGCGATGAGGAGTGGCCGACCGTTGGCTGGGAAACCATCGCCAAGGCCAATCCGACCGTGATCGTGGCCGGCAAGATGGATCGCCGCCGCTTCCCGGCAGACGATATCGCCGTCAAGCGCAAGTTCCTGGAAACCGATCCCGTGGCCAGCATCATGCCCGCCGTCAAGGAAAGCCATGTGTTCGACATGGATGCGCAGGCGATGAACCCGACCATTCGCACCATCGAAGGTATCGAAACGCTGGCCGAGGCTATTTCGGCCGCTGGCCTCGCCAAGTGAACCGTTTCTCTACCCATCTTGGCAGGGCGGGGCTGGCATTTGCCGCGCTTGCCCTGCTGCTTGTCGCGCTGATGGCCGGAGCGGCCATCGGCGAGACTGCCATTCCTTTCGATGTCGTGGCGAAAACCATCGCCAACCGCGTCTTCCACGCGGGTTATCCGCTTGAACCGCTGGATGAGGGCATCGTCTGGAGTTACCGCCTCAGCCGCGCCGTCGTTGCCGCCTGTTGCGGGGCGTCGCTGGCGCTTGCCGGGGCGGTGTTGCAATCGCTTTTGCGCAACCCGCTTGCCGATCCCTATATTCTCGGCATCTCCGCCGGGGCCTCCACCGGTGCCGTCGCCGTAGCGCTTCTGGGTTTCGGCGCGGGGTTTTTGACGATGCCGGCCGGCGCGCTCATCGGCGCTTTCGTGGCTTTTTCGCTGGTCAGCCTTCTCGCCGTGCGCGCGGGGCATGGTAACAGCGCCATCATTCTGGCGGGGGTTGCCGGTTCGCAGCTGTTCAACGCCATGACCTCTTTCGTCGTCACCAAATCCGCCAATGCCGAACAGGCGCGCGGCATCATGTTCTGGCTGCTCGGCAATCTTTCCGGCGTGCGCTGGCCGGATGTCTGGCTGGCCTTGCCGGTCAGCCTTGCGGGCCTTGCGGTCTGCCTCTGGTATGCCCGGGCGCTAGATGCCTTCGCCTTCGGCGGTCAGGCGGCAGCCTCGCTCGGCATTCCGGTGCGCTGGGTCTATGCGGTGCTGATCTCCGTTTCCGCAATCATGACGGCCGCGATGGTGTCGCTGGTCGGTTCCATCGGTTTTGTCGGGCTCGTCATTCCGCATGCCGCGCGCATCTTCGTTGGTGTCCGTCATGGCATATTGCTGCCGGTGACGGCGCTGACAGGTGCAGTTTTCATGATTATCGCCGATGTTCTCTCGCGCATCGTCATTCCGGGCCAGGTGCTGCCGATCGGCGTCATCACCGCGCTGGTCGGCGCGCCCGCCTTCGCCTTCATCCTGGGGCAGAAAAGGGGGCGGTCATGAAATTATCCGCCCACGGCCTGCATTTCCATGCCGGCAATATCGATATCGTCCGCGGCGTTTCGCTCGATGTCGGTTCCGGGGAGTTTCTCGGCATCATCGGCCCGAACGGTTCCGGCAAGAGCACGCTTCTGTCCATGCTGGCCGGCATCCGCAAACCGCGCCGGGGACACGTTACGCTTGGCGAGGAGCCGCTTGGCTCATTAGGACGGCGCGAACTCGCGCGCCGGCTGGCCTTCGTGGAGCAGCAGGCCGAAACCACCGAGCGCATCACCGCGCGGCAGGCGGTGGAACTTGGGCGCACGCCCTATCTCGGCCCGCTTTCCGCATGGTCGCAGAATGACAGCGCCATCGTTGATGCAGCACTTGCCAATGTGGATATGGCCGACAAGGCGGAACGCAGCTGGCACCACCTTTCCGGTGGCGAACGGCAGCGCCTGCATATTGCCCGAGCCCTGGCGCAGGAGCCGCATATCCTGCTGCTGGACGAACCGACCAATCACCTCGACATCGGCCACCAGATCGGCTTGCTCGACCTGGTGCGCCGGCAGGGGCTGACGGTCGTGGCGGCGCTGCATGATCTCAATCACGCCGCCATGTTCTGCGACCGCGTCGCCATCATGCATCGGGGTGAGATGATCGCGGTCGGGCCACCGCGGGAGGTCCTGACGGCCGCAACGATCGCGGACGTCTTCGGGGTGAAATGTGCGGTCACCATGGATGAGGGCGGTTTTTCCCATATTCGTTTTCTGCCGGCCCATGGGCGGGCTGATCCAGCAAGGAAAGTACTGGCACGATGATGACATTCACGACGCTCGTAGACGCCGCTGCAAAGGCCAGAGGGTTTTGCGCCGCTGCCGCAATTGCCGTGGTGGCCACAGGGTTTCCCCTTCATGCTTCGGCCGAGACCTTCGAGGTGAAGATGCTGAACCGGGGTGAAAAAGGCCCGATGGTATTCGAGCCAGATTTCCTGGAAATCGCCCCCGGCGACCGCGTGCGCTTCGTTCCCACCCACAAGAGCCATAATGCCGCGACCATTGACGGCATGGTTCCCGAAGGTGTCGAAGGGTTCAAAAGCCGGATCAATGACGAGTTCGAGACCGGGTTCGAAAAGCCCGGCTTTTACGGCATCAAATGCTCTCCGCATTACGGCATGGGCATGGTCATGCTGATCAAGGTGGGCGAGGCGACCCTGCCGCAGAGCTACAAGGAAATCGACGTGCCAGGTCGTGCCAAGACCCGGCTTGATGATCTTTTCGAGCAGGCGGGAAAATGAGGTCGCGCCGAGCTCTTATCCGTCAGCCGGACTAGATCCGGCATCCAGTCACGGCGCGTCTGCGCCGTGAAGAGAGTCTTTTTCGATCAAGGACTTGATCGTGCTGGACCCCGGATCTAGTCCGGGGTGACGGAGTTGTCGCCGGGCTTCACCGCGCAGACCGCGTAACGGTGCTGCAGACCGCGCAGGATGCCCTTCAGCAGGCTGAAATTTTTCGCCTGGGCGCGGTGAATGGCCTGAAGCTCCTGATCGATCAAGACAGGCTCGAAACCGGCCGCACGCAACATCGTCGCGACATCGCCGGCCCTCGCACCCTTCGAAAAATAGACTCGAGAGAGAATGCTGTTGAAGGTGTTTTCCGGGTCCGCCGGCTTGTGCGGCTGGTCCGGTTTGACGAGGCCGATGTTCTCCAGGCCGGCGGCCAGTTTCTTCACCAGTCTTTCGCGCCAGCCGGTATTCACAAAATCGCCGTCGACGATCAGCAGTTGCCCGCCGGGTTTCAGAACACGGAACCATTCGGCAAAGCTTGCCTGCGGGTCCACCAGCGTCCAGACCAGATGGCGGGTGATGATGACGTCGGCGCTTTCGTCCGGCTCCATCGTATTTTCGGCATCACCGACAAAAAAGCGGATGTTGCGCCCACGGCTTTTCGCCTTCTCTCGGGCAAGCCCCAGCATCGTCTCGGACCAGTCCATGCCCGTGACCTGAAAGCCGAGATCGTCCATCAGGTGCGAGATGACGCCGGTGCCGCTGGCGAGGTCGAGCGCCTTGCGGCCCTCGCCGCGGCCCAGATGTTTCAGGATAAGCGCGTGCCAGGCCGCGCGCTCGTCCTCGGAGAAAATTTCATGCCCGGGTGAAAGGTCGAAAGTCGCGGCGCGGCCGGACCAATAGGCCTTTATTTCGTCTCTCAGGCTGTCGTTTTTGCCATATTGGATAGTGTCGATCATCGGTCTTCAGCTCATGTACCGGTCAGTTAAGAATGGCTCTAAAACATAAATGTTGACTAGTACAGTCAGAAAATAATACAGCCGCGCCAGTCAACACTGGAGAGCAATATCCGATGCGCATCTCAGCCAAATCCGCGGCACTTGCCCTTGGCCTTCTCGTATCCGCCGCATGGCCGGCATTGGCCGAAAAGGTCATCGTCAAGGATGTGACCGGCCGCGATGTCGAAGTCAATGTGCCGGTTTCGCATGTGATCCTCGGCGAAGGCCGGCAGATCTATTTCCTGGCGGCGCTCGACAAGGAAAACCCTTTCCAGCACGTTGTTGGCTGGCGCGATGACCTGGCGAAAGCCGACCCGGAAACCTATGCGGCCTATCTCGCCAAATATCCCGAGATCGCCAAGCTGCCGACCTTCGGCGGCATGAAGGACGGCACCTTCGACATCGAGCAGGCGGTTGCACTGAAGCCCGATGTGATCCTGATGAACATCGACGCCAAGACGGCGACCGAAGAAGCGGGCTATATCGAAAAGCTCGCCAAGGTCGGCATTCCGCTCGTTTACGTCGACTTCCGCGAAAAGCCGATGGAAAATACCGAGCCGAGCATGCGCGTCATGGGCAAGCTGACGGGCAAGGAAAAGATCGCCGAGGACTTCATCAAGTTCCGCGCCGACTCCATCGCCAAGGTCACCGATACGCTTGAAAAGGCCAATCCGAAGAAGCCTGTCGTGTTCATGGAACGTGCCGGCGGTTACTCCGATGATTGCTGCATGTCCTTCGGTGACGAGAATTTCGGCAAGATGGTCGAGCTCGCCGGTGGCATCAACATGGCCAAGGGCATCATTCCCGGCACCTTCGGCACCGTCAACCCGGAACAGATCATCGCTTCCAACCCGGAACAGATCATCATCACCGGCGGTAACTGGAACGGTTATGTTCCCGGCGGCAACTGGGTTGGCGTTGGTTATGGCGCAGATCTGAAGGAAGCCCATCGCAAGCTGGAGAACCTCACCAAGCGCCCGGCTTTCACCGGCGTGCAGGCGGTCAAGGACGGCAATGTCCACGCCATCTGGCACCAGTTCTACAACAACCCCTATCAGTTCGTGGCCATTCAGGAAATCGCCAAGTGGCTGCATCCGGACCTCTTCAAGGACCTCGATCCCGAGGCGACCTTCAAGGAGCTGCACGCCCGCTTCCTGCCGCTCGACTACAAGCCCGGCTACTTCGTTTCGCTGAAGGACGCCAAGTAATACAGGGACGGTGAAGGGGAGCGCCGTCCGACCGATGGATGAAGCCGCAGCCCTGCGGCTTCATCGTTTTGTTTAGGAACTCAGTGAGGATTTCTCATGCGGCTCAACGCTCTCAGGCATCTTGCGGTGCTGGCCTTCTCCCTTCTCGCCACCGCGGCGCATGCCGGGGAGATTACCGATGTCACCGGGCGCAAGGTGGAACTGGACCTGCCGGCCAAACGCGTCATCGTGGGTGAAGCCCGCCAGGTGCATGTCATCGCGGCGCTGAAGGGCGACAAGACCTTCGATACCATCGTCGGCTGGCGTGACGATCTCCTCAAGAAGGATCCGGACAGCTACGCCGCCTATGTCGAGCGTTTTCCTGAGATCGAAAAACTGCCGCGTTTCGGTTATGTGCCGCAGGGCGATTTCAGCCTGGAAACGGCCATCACCCTGTCACCTGATGTGATCACCCTCAATCTTGAAGCGGAAAAGTCCGCGAAGGAAAGCGGTTTCGAAGACAAGGCCGCAGCCGCCGGCATCAAGGTCATCTATCTCGATTTTCGCATCGATCCCGAGAAGAACAGCGAAGCTTCCGTCGAAATCCTCGGCAAACTCTTCGGCGCGGAAGAGCGCGCCAGGGAATTCATCGCCTATCGCCGCGCTGAAATCGCCCGCGTGACCGACCGCCTTGCCGGCGTCAAGGATCTGAAGCGTCCGAATGTCTTCATCGAGCGCGCGCCCGGTATTTCCGGTGAGAATAATTGCTGCCGCACCTTCGGTCCGGTCAATTTCGGTGCGATGGTCGATCTCGCCGGCGGCCACAACATCGCTGACGGCATCATCAAGACGACCTTCGGTGATCTCAATCCCGAGCAGCTGGTGATTGCCGATCCCGACCACGTCATCGTCACCGGCTCCAACTGGGCGGCGGAATCCGATATCAACCAGTTCGTTCCCGTCGGGCGCGGCGCCGATATGGCGCTTTCGCGTGAGAGACTGGCCAATCTGATGAAGCGCACGCCGTTTCCGGAACTGAAGGCCGTCAAGCAGGGCAATGTCCATGCCGTCTGGCACCAGTTCTATGGCGCGCCTTACGAGTTCTTCCCGATCCAGCAATTTGCCAAGTGGTTCCATCCCGATCTCTTCGCCGATCTCGATCCGGAAAAGAATTTTGAGGAATTCCACCGGAAATTCCTCCCCGTCACCTACAAGCCGGGCTATTTCGCCTCGCTCGAAAAAGGTTTGAACCAATGACTTCGCTGAATGAAAGCGCCGATGGCGTCAGCGGGCGCGATCAATATCGCGCCCTTGCCGCGCGCAGGATCCTCATCCTCGTCGGGCTTTTCCTCGCCCTGTGTTTCAGCATGGCCGCAGACATGGCACTCGGCCCGGCGCGATATACGCTCTCCGAAGTCCTTGCGACCATTGCCGATCCGGCGGCCGTCGGAAACCAGCTTCGGGTGGTGATCTGGGATATCCGCATGCCGATCGCGCTGATGGCGGTCACTGTTGGCGCTTCGCTTTCGGTCGCGGGCGCGCAGATGCAGACCATCCTGTCCAACCCGCTTGCCAGCCCCTTCACGCTCGGCATTTCGGCCGCAGCAAGCTTCGGCGCGGCGCTGGCGCTTGTCGGCGGCGTGGCGATCTTTCCGGGCGCCGTGCATTACATGGTGCCGATCAATGCCTTCATCATGGCCATGGTTGCGGCCCTCTTCATCCATTTCGCCTCCACCATGCGCGGTGTGACGGTGGAAACCATCGTGCTGCTCGGCATCGCGCTGGTTTTCACCTTCAATGCGGCGCTGTCGCTGCTCGAATATCTGGCTTCCGAACAGGCGCTCGCCGCCGTCGTTTTCTGGACCATGGGCAGCCTGACCAAGGCGACCTGGGACAAAGTCTATATCACCGCCGCCATCCTCCTCGTCACCGTGCCGATGTTCATGCGCAACGCCTGGGCGTTGACGGCGCTCCGGCTTGGCGATGACAAGGCGGCCAGCATGGGCATCAATGTGCGCCGGCTGCGGTTGACGACCATGCTGACGGTCAGCCTTCTCGCCGCTATTCCGGTTTCTTTCGTCGGCACCATCGGCTTTGTCGGGCTGGTTGGGCCGCATATCGCCCGCATGGTGGTGGGTGAGGATCAGCGGTTCTTCCTGCCGGGCTCGGTCATCTGCGGCGCGCTGCTTCTGTCGGCAACCTCGGTCATCAGCAAGATCCTCATTCCCGGCGCGATCCTGCCGATTGGGGTCATCACAGCGCTTGTTGGCGTACCCTTCTTCTTCGCGCTTATTTTCGGCAACAGGAGACGCGCATGGTAATGCTCGCACTGAAGGATGTCGGCGCAGCCTATGGCCGCACCACGGTCCTTTCCAAGGTCGGCATCGATACGCTGGAAAGCGGCAGCGTCACGGCCGTGATCGGCCCCAACGCCGCCGGCAAGTCCACGCTGTTCAAGCGCATCGCCAGCCTCATTTCCGGCCCCGGCCTTGTCGAACTGTCCGACACGGCCCGCGGCAACCGCGCCATCTGCTACATGCCGCAGGATACCGGCGCCAATGCCGTGCTGACGGTTTACGAATCCGTGCTTCTTTCCGCCAAGCAGGGTGGTGGCTGGCGGGTTCATGACGATGAGCTGTTCGAGATCGACGCCATTCTCAAGGCGCTGAAAATCCACGATCTCGCCTTTCGCGGTCTCGGCGAATTGTCGGGCGGCCAGCGGCAGCTCGTGTCGCTGGCGCAGGCGCTCGCCCGCAAGCCGGAAGTGCTGCTGATGGACGAGCCGACCTCGGCGCTCGATCTTCACCGGCAGATCGAGGTTTTGGGGTTCGTCTCCGATCTCGCGCAGAAAACCGGCATGATCGTGCTGATCGCCTTGCACGACCTCAATCACGCGCTGCGTTACTGCGCGAACACGATGGTGATCGCGCGCGGCGAAATGGTGGTGAGCGGCAACACCGAGGCGGTGATTACGCCTGCCATGCTGCGGGATATCTATCGCATCGATGCACGCATCGAACCCTGCTCGCAGGGTCGGCCGATGGTCATCGTCGACGGGGCTATCTGACTGATTGAGACCCGGCGGCATCCGTTGCCGGGTTCGCTTGCCAAAGCCCTATATCCGTTACGCACGGGCGCTGTTCGCACGGATTCTTGATGATAATAGTCATGAAATATCTGTTCGGTCCCAGGTTTGGATGCTAGAGCTTTGAACGGTAAAACTGCGCGGTCATTCGGCGGTCCGGCAGGTTTCGTCGATCCTTAAAATTTCTCTCGGTTGAGACATGGGCATACGGGAAGATGACAAGCGTTATAACGCTTACGTCACGCATAGGGTCGACCTGATCAAATACGCCACGCTCATTTTAGGGTCGAGGGCGGATGCGGAGGACGTGGTTCAGGAAGCGTTTCTGAAATTTGTGCCCGAAGCCTCCGGCAGTCCCACCAATCTCAAATCCTATCTCTTCCGTATCGTTCGCAACCTTGCACTCGATAATCGCCGGCGCAGCCGGCAGGACCTCAGGGAACGGCCGGACGATACCCCCTTCTGGGGCATGCCGCAGGACAATGGCACACCGGAGGAACATGCCCTCTTCTGCGATGAAGTCCGGCAGATGCAGACTATTTTGGCCGGCCTGCCGGTTCAGGCGCGGGTGGCATTGGAAATGCACAGATTCGGTGGTTACAATATGGAGGAAATCGCGCGTCATCTCGGCGTCTCGGTGGCCAGCGCCCACCGCCTCATCAAAGGCAGCATTGTCGCGATTACCAGAGAAATGAAGTAAAATTGCCTTATTGTCCTGCCTTGTGAAAAAAATCCCGTCGTCAAACGTCTTTATAGCAATTGAGCAAGACGACGCTTCCCGTCTGCCCCGCAAAGGAACTGGCCCGGTTCAATGACTGTTGATCCCGATAAGAAAATTGAATTGCCGACCGGGAAGGCGGAGGAGGCGGCCGACTGGCTGCTCAGGCTGCAGAAGGGCGCAACGGAGCCGCGTCTGAAGGCGGAATTCGAACGGTGGCTGGCGGCTTCGCTGGGAAACCGTCTCGCCTGGGAGCGGACGTGCAAGGTCTGGCGGAACCTCGGCCTGGTCGAGCCGGAATTCAAGAACCTCTGGGAAGACGCTCCGCATCTGCCGGGCGAGGCCGCGACAAAGCCATCGCGGCGGCGTTGGTCCGTGCGGCATTATGCCGGCGTGGCTGTGGCGGCGGCTTCCCTCTGTCTTGCGGTGCTGTTCGTTCCCGCATTTTTCGTGCGTTTTGAAGCGGATTATCAGACCAGCACCGCCGAAGCCCGCACCATCACCCTCGAAGACGGAAGCAGGGTGGAGCTTGCCGCGGCAAGCGCACTTTCCACGAATTTCAAGGATGGCCGCCGCACCGTGAAGGTGCTGAAGGGCGAAGCCTTTTTCGACGTCGTGCCGGACAAGACGCGTCCCTTTGTCGTGGAGGCCAAGAACGTGACCGTTCAGGTGCTGGGCACGGCTTTCGATGTCGACCTGACGGATGGCGTGACGCAGGTTGCGCTGGCGCACGGTTCCGTGGAGGCTTCCTTCCGCAATGCGCCGCCAACGCGGCTTGTGCCGGGCGAAATGCTGATCGTCGACGCTTCGGGCGCAATTCGCAAAGAGAATGTATCCGTCGAGGATATTGGCGGCTGGCGCAAGGGCGAACTCTATGTGGTCGACGCGACGATAGGTTCGGTCGTTGAGCAGATCCAGCGTTACCATCCGGCATGGCTGACCATGGCCGACAAGCGGCTTGCCGAGCAGCGCGTGACGGGATTTTACAATCTGCGCGATCCGGACCGCGCGCTGGAAGCCCTGGTGGAACCCTACAGGGGCAAGGTGCACGCGATCGGCGGCACCGCCCGCATCATCACCCGTTTCTGAAGCTGAAGCAAAAAATTATATTTATTTTCAGTTATTTATAAAATTTCTTCCGAAAGCCTGAAAAAAATCTCCGAGGCAATCGTCTTTTTGTTGAGTAATCCGGTCAAGATATATCCGGAGCGAAAGACAGGAAGACAAGAACATTATGCGCCTCCAGATATGCAAGACCGGTTCAGGGGAAAAAGCGATAAGGCGGGTCCGCGGGGCGGCGCTGCTGGCAACGACGGCGATCGCCGTTTCTTGCGTGACGCCTGTTTTTGCCCAGACCGGTGCTATTGCGGCAAATTCCGAGCGCCGGGGTGGTGAACAGGGGGCAGCGCGTCCGTTCAATATTCCGGCACAATTGCTGGCGTCCGTCGTGGGGGCTTTCGGACGGCAATCCGGTCTACAGGTCACGCTCGCAACGCCATCGGCAGGCAATGTGCGTACCAATGCCGTCACCGGCAGTTTTACGGTCCGGGACGCCCTGTCACGCCTCCTGGCCGGCACGGGTGTCAATTTCCGTATTGCCGGAAATGGCAGAAGCGTCATCATCGGTACGGGGGAAACCACCGTCGATCTTTCCGGGGCGGCGGGTACGACGGTTCTTGAAACCATTACCCTGACCGGTAAAACCGGGCGTAATTCCCTTACCGGTTCCGGTTATCAGGGGACACCCGACTGGGTGTATGAAACACCCGCAAGCGTCAGCGTGGTCGGCCGTGAGGCGATCCAGTCGGCCGGCGTGCGCAATACGCGTGATGTTTTCAACCGGGTCTCCGGCGTCTATGCCGGCGAGGGCAATGGCAGCTTTCCCACCGTTTCGCCCAATGTGCGCGGCTTGCAGGAAAGCGGGCGCGTGGTCGTCTCCATCGATGGCGCACGGCAGAATGCACAGCGCGGTGCGGCTTTCGGCGGCGCCACGAGCTACACCGCCAGCGCCGGTCAGGGTTATGTCGACGTCGCCTTCATCCGTGCCGTCGAGATCGAGAAAATAACCAGTGCGCGGTCGGGGAATGCGGGTTCTTTGGGCGGGAAGGTGGAATTCCGCACCGTCAGCGCCGACGATCTGATCGCTGACGGTGAAAACAAGGGTGGCGAGGTCAACGTTTCCCGCGGCACCAATGGGTATGATTTTCAGGGCTCGGTTCTGGGCGCCGTTCGTTCGCCGGAAGGCCCTCTCTCCTTCGTCGCCGGTTACAGCCGCACGATCATGGATGAATACAAGATCGGAACAAAAGGCGAGGCCAGAAGCACCGCGCTGACGATGAAGGATCTGCTCGGCCGGGATGGCTGGTCGACTTTTTTCAAGGGCGAAGGTGACTTCGGCGATGTGCAGGCCTCGCTGTCATGGATGCATCAGGAGAATGATTTCGTTCAGGGTGCTTCCACGGTGATCGACCGCGAAAGCGTGCGAAACGACAGCGTCGTCGCAAAGCTCGATTGGGATCCCGAAAGCGAACTCATCGACTTCAAGTCGTCGCTGTGGCTGAACGACAATATGACGCATGAGTTGCGTGCGGAACGTGCGAGATACGCGGCCGAAACCAATCTCGACATGGGTCTTCGCAGCTTTGGCGGCAGTCTGGAAAATACCAGCCGCTTCGACACTGCGGCGGGCGCGCTCAGCCTGAATTATGGAGCCGAAGCCTTCCGCGATATTGCGACCTCTGTCGCAAAAAGTGCCAAAATCGCGGAGAATCCCACATTTGCCAGCAGTTACACGGCTTTCAGCCCCGCTGGGCGGCGCGATGTCGCCAGCCTGTTTTTAAACGGTGAACTGGAGCCGGCCGACTGGATTACGCTAAGTGGCGGCGTACGCTACGACTGGTCGCGACTGAAGGGATCTACGACCTATTATAATATTCGAAGCTATCAGATCCAAACTTCGATCCCCTGCAATCCGGTCCGAGCCAATTATACGCCTCTCGACTATTACAACCAGATATTCCGCCCCGCCAATCCGCGCTGGTCGTACGCCCTTTTCCTCGCGCGCGCCTGGTCCAATATCTCGGCAGGCTGCATGCCTGGAACCGGCGTTGACAATCCGCCGATACCGGTCACTGAATATCCTTCTTACGATGTCGATATCGATCGCACCTACAGCGCCTGGCTGCCCTCCGCCACCATCGAACTGAAACCCGTCGACTGGTTCCGTCCTTATGTGAGCTATTCCCAGAGCCTGCGTCCGCCGACAATTCTCGAGGCGTTTTTCGCCGGTGCGCGGCCGGGGGATAGCCCCGGCTATGAATATGCTCCGAACCAGGCCCTGCGCGCCGAAAAGGCGACGACCTACGAGATCGGCGCGAATATGAGCTTCGACGGCGTGCTGCTGGATGACGATTCCATCCGCATCAAAATGGCTGCCTTTCGCCGCGAGGTGAAGGATTATATCGCGCTCGGTTACCTCGTCACGGATCAGGTTCTGGATCGCACCTATACCAGCTTCGTCAATCTGGACGGCACGACCTATATGCGCGGGCTCGAATTCGAGGGCAATTATGATGCGCGCAGTTTCTGGATCGGTGGATCGGCAACGGTGCTGAAGACCGAATGGCCGGAAAAAACGCAGGTTTTTTCCAATGCAACGACGACGACAACGGGCGAAATCGTCGCCTGGCCGGGGGATGTCGCGCCCAAGGTGAAGCTGACGCTCGATGGCGGCATGCGCTTCTTCGATGAAAAATTCTCTCTCGGTGCACGGCTCAACCACGTCACGCCCACACAGTCGCGTGTGCTGGATACGGAAGGCAATCTGCGTGAGGTGACCGATCCCTATACGACGGTCGATCTCTATGGGTCCTACGCCTTCAACGACAAGGCGACGCTTCGCTTCGCCGTCAACAACCTGACGGACCGCAAATATATCCCGGCAGCCAGCGCCTACACCGCGCCGGGCCGCACCTTTATCGCGACGATGAACGTGAAGTTCTGAGAAGCGGAAGAATTCTCCGGGCTGGGTTGCAGCCCGTCCCGGAGATGAAACGCCTTCGCTACAGGACGAAGGTACCTCTATTGGCCAGCAAAGGAGTACACCTATGGCTACCACAATTCAACTGACGCAGTCTTCCTCCGACCTGATCGGTTACCTCAACGGTTGGACGAGCGGTTTCGGTTCGACCTACGGTGCGTTCTACGACGCTCAGACCAGCTCTCTCGCCACCACCACCATCGATCCGAACACGACCTATGAGGCATGGGGCGATGGCAGCTCCGGCGGCAAGGGCATCGTCATGAGCGGCGCCCTGCAGTACTCCCAGGGCAGCCTGACGGGTTCGGTCGACAGCATCGTTCTCGGTACCGGCTACAGCCAGTCCACCAGCGGCATCGCGGTCAGCCAGCAGGAATTGCTGATCGATCCCGATGGCGCCTATTCGCTGGCCGGCGCGCGCGATCTTCTCGATCTCGCCGTTTACCAGCTCGCCCGCTTCGGCTCGCTGGCCGGTTTCTATGACTACTTCGCGGCCACCGGCACGGTCATCGAGGATACGGCTGCCTCCAATACTCTGACCGGCTTTGCCGGCGCGGATACGTTCGTATTCTCCGGCGGCAACGACATTGTGACGGCTGGCCCGACCGGAACATACGGTTATCAGGACGGTACGGATACGCTTGATGTCTCCGCCTGGGGCGCAACATCGGTGGACGATTTGTTGTGGTATAATGATAGCGGAAATGCCGTTATCCTTTCGGCCACAGACACGTCCGTCTCCATCACGCTGAATGGCGTCGATGCAAATGTGCTCGACGCATCGGACTTTATTTTCGCCAGCGCAACGGCGCTTGCCGCGTAAAGGAAAATCAAGCTGTGGGATTTCAAAACCACCAGCAGACGCCGCCGCAGTCCCTCACTGCGGCGGTTGTTTCGCCCCTCAAAAGCACATTTCTCGGCGTCGCGCTCGTCAGCGGCGTGGTCAATATACTGGCGCTGACGTCGCCGCTCTTCATGCTGCAGGTCTATGACCGGGTGCTGGCCAGCGGCAGCCTGCCGACGCTTATCGGGCTCGCCCTTCTGGCGCTTGGCCTTTACGGTTT
The DNA here is from genome assembly GCA_017744915.1 of Agrobacterium tumefaciens. Taxonomy (GTDB): domain Bacteria; phylum Pseudomonadota; class Alphaproteobacteria; order Rhizobiales; family Rhizobiaceae; genus Agrobacterium; species Agrobacterium tumefaciens_I. Next base: position 263,658 of record JAGIAH010000001.1, on the reverse strand, counting down.
TCAGTGCCTGCTCGATATCATTCGCGCCCGGGTGCTGATCCGTATCGGCGAAGATTTCGACATGCGTTATTCCGGCAGGGTGCATGATGCCGTGGTGCGCCTGCCGCTCGTCAACCGCATGCCGGGCGATGGTCTGCAGCCGTTGCGCGATCTCGACAATGTGCGCGGGTTTCTATCCGGCACGGGGCCGACCGCCTTTTTTGATCTGCCGTGGATGCCGCTTTATCTCGGTATTTGTTTTCTCTTCCATGTCTGGATCGGCGTGACCGCGCTCGCCGGCGCCGTATTGCTCGTCTCCCTCACGATCCTGACCAACATCTTTTCACAGAAGCCGATCCGCGACACCATTGTGGAAAACATGGCGCGCAACCGGCAATTGGAAACCTCGCGCCGCAATGCCGAGGTCGTGCAGGCCATGGGGCTTGGCGGCAGGCTCGGCAAACGCTGGCAGAATTCCAACGAGGCTTATCTCGTCGCCAACCGCAAGGCGGGTGACGTGGCCGGTGGTCTCGGCAATATCGCGAAATCCCTGCGGGTCGTACTGCAATCGGCCATCCTTGCGGTCGGCGCGTGGCTGGTCATCAACCAGGAAGCCTCGGGCGGCGTGATGATCGCCAGTTCCATCATGATGGGCCGGGCCCTGGCGCCCGTTGATCTTGCCATCTCCAACTGGAAGTCCTTCGTGGCTGCCCGGCAGAGCTGGGCGCGGCTGAAGGGGCTTTTCGCGCAGATGCCGGCCAATGCCGCCGCCATGGCGCTGCCGAGGCCTGAAAAGGAGTTGCGGGTCGAAAACGTCACCATCGTCCCGCCGGGAGAAAGAAAACCGACCGTCACCGGGCTTGGCTTCATCGTAACCGCCGGAAATGCGCTCGGCGTCATCGGCCCCTCCGGCTCGGGCAAATCCACGCTTTCGCGCATCCTCACAGGCGCCTGGATGCCGGCCACCGGCAAGGTGCGCCTGGACGGCGCGAGTTTCGATCAATGGGATCGCGCCGCACTCGGCCGCCATATCGGTTATCTGCCGCAGGGCGTCGAGCTTTTCGATGGCACGATCGCCGAAAACATCTCCCGTTTCGAGGACAATCCAGATCCCGAAGCCATCATCGCGGCCGCCAGGGCGGCCGGTGCGCATGAGCTGATCCTGCGTTTCGAAAAGGGTTATGACAGCGATATCGGTGAGGCGGGGTCCGCGCTTTCGGCCGGGCAGCGCCAGCGCATCGGTCTTGCCCGCGCGCTTTACGGCGATCCCTTCATCGTGGTGCTGGATGAACCGAACGCCAATCTCGATGCGGAAGGTGAGGCCGCCGTGGTCCGGGCGATCGCTTCGGTCAAGGCGCGGGGCGGCATTGCCGTTGTCGTCGCCCACCGGCCGAGCGCCATCGGCGCGGTCGATTTCATCTTGATGATGGAAGAGGGGCGGATGAAGGCCTTCGGCCCGCGCGACGAGGTGCTGTCGAAAGTGCTGCGCGTTCCGCAGGTGCAGGCGATCAAGGGTTTCAGCGCATCTGCCCAGACGGTTTCACCGCTGCGCGTCGTTGCCAATGCCCAGTCTCAGGTGGCGGTGCTGGAAGAAGCTCCGGAGGAGAACGGTCAGGAAGGAGACGCGGATGTCAAACATTGACCAGCGAACCCATGTGTCCCGTTCCATCCACAAACATCTTCTGGCCGGCCTTGCCGCAGGTGTTGTGTTGTTGGCCGGCGTCGGCGGCTGGGCCGCGACGACCAATCTTGCCGGCGCGGTGGTCGCTTCCGGCCATCTGGTGGTGGATTCCTATATAAAGAAGGTGCAGCACCCGAAGGGTGGGGTCGTCGGCGAAATTCTGGTGAATGAAGGCGACAGGGTGAAGAGCGGCGATGTCGTCATGCGTCTCGATGCGACCCAGACCCGTGCCAATCTCGCCATCGTGACCAAGCGTCTGGATGAGCTGGGTGCGCGCATGGCAAGGCTGGAGGCTGAGCGCGACGATCTGCCGGAACTCCTCTTCCCGCAGGCCCTGATGGCGCGCCGGGATGATCCCGATGTCGCTTCCGCCATGCGCAGCGAAACGAAGCTGTTTGAATTCCGCAAATCCTACCGCGAGGGGCGCAAGGCGCAGCTTGCCGAACGCATCACCCAGTTCGAGCATGAAATCGAAGGGTTGCGGGCGCAGGAAGTCGCCTATGATAAAGGCCTTGCCGTGCTGGAGGCGGAAATCACCTCGCAGAAATCCCTACGCGAACAGGGTGTCGTCTCCGTGCAGCGGCTGAACAGCCTGCAGACGCAGGCCGCGACTTTTGGCGGCGAACGCGGTGAAAAAATCGCCTATCAGGCGCAGACCGCGGGGCGCATCACCGAAACGAAACTGCAGATCCTGCAGATCGATCAGGAATTGCGCACCGAGGTCGGGCGGGAACTGCGCGAAATACAGGCCCAGATGGGTGAATTCGTCGAACGCAAGGTCGCCGCCGAAGACGAATTGAAGCGCATCGATATCATCGCGCCGCAATCCGGCATGGTGCATGAAATGGCCGTGCACACCGTCGGTGGCGTCGTGACGCCGGCCGATCCGATCATGCTCATCGTGCCTGACGGGGACGAGCTGGCGCTTGAGGTGCAGATCGTGCCGAAGGATATCGACCAGTTGCAGGTGGGGCAGAGAGCCATGCTGCGCATGAGCGCCTTCAACCAGCGCGTCACGCCGGAACTCGAAGGCCATGTCAGCCGCATCGCGGCGGATATCACCACCGATCAGCGCACCGGCCTCTCCTATTATCTGGCGCGGATTTCCGTGCCGGCCACCGAGCGGGAGAAGCTGAACAATGCCCCGCTGGTGCCGGGCATGCCGGCCGAGGCATTCATCCAGACCACCGAGAGGACGGCGCTGTCCTATATCGCGAAACCCCTGACGGACCAGATCAGCCGCGCTTTCCGCGAGGAATAGCGCCGCCACTGGTGGCAAACCGGTGGCGGTGACGACACCGGCGGCCCGGATGTCTCGGCTGCGCGGCTTGTGGCTCGATAGCCGTCATGGTGCGCAATTTTGTTTCTTTTCGCGCCGGCAGAATGTTTTTTCCTTTTGATCGTGCAATAGAGCGGTTATTTCCGCGTCAGAAAATGTACGCTTTGGTACACATTCGCAGCCTATTGACCGAGTCAGGACCGTTTAAATGACCGCTGAAGCCCCCTGCGCCCTTGCCGTGGATGATATCCACAAGGGTTTCGGCACACATGAAGTCCTCAAAGGCATCTCGCTCACCGCCCACAAGGGTGACGTCATTTCCATCATCGGTTCTTCCGGTTCCGGCAAGAGCACGTTTTTGCGTTGCATCAACTTCCTTGAAATTCCGGACCGGGGCAGGGTGATCGTGAATGGCGAGGAAGTGGCCATGAAACGGGACCGGCATGGCAAGGCCGTGCCGCAGAGCTGGCGGCAGGTGGAGCGTCTGCGCACCGGCCTCGGTATGGTTTTCCAGAATTTCAATTTGTGGGCGCACCGCACCGTGCTCGAAAACATCATCGAGGCACCGGTGCATGTCATGGGCGTAAAGCGGGCGGAGGCTGTCGAAAAGGCTGAAGCGCTGCTGCACAAGGTCGGCCTTTACGCGAAAAAGGATGCCTATCCGGCCTTTCTTTCCGGTGGGCAGCAGCAGCGGGCCGCGATTGCCCGCGCGCTCTGTGTTGAGCCCGCCGTGATGCTGTTCGACGAGCCCACCTCGGCGCTGGACCCAGAACTGGTGGGAGAGGTGCTGAAGGTCATCCGCGATCTCGCAGATGAGGGCCGCACCATGCTTCTGGTCACCCATGAGATGCGCTTTGCACGCGATGTATCGAGCCACGTCATGTTTCTGCATCAGGGCCGCGTCGAGGAAGAAGGCCCGCCGGAACAGATATTCGGCAATCCCCTCAGCGCCAGGTGCCGGGAATTCACCGGCACACTCATCAATTGATCTTACGTCTTTCGTCACAGGAGAATGAAATGAAATTCGTCGCCTCGTTGCTGGCCGGAACGGCTTTTGCACTATCCGCTTTTTCCGCCAGCGCCGAAGTCCGCTTCGGTGTCATGAATGAGAGCTATCCGCCCTTTTTTGCGCAGGACGCCAGCGGCAAGTGGCATGGCTGGGAAATCGACCTGATGGATGCCGTCTGTGCCGAAATGAAGGAGAAATGCTCCATCGTCGCGCTTTCCTGGGATGGGCTTATCCCGGCGCTGGAAACCAAGAAGTTCGATGTGATCTGGTCTTCCATGTCCAACACGCAGGAACGCCAGGCGGTCATCGACTTCACCGACAAATATTACAACACGCCGAGCAAGCTGATCGGCGCCAAGGACGGAAAGCCGGGCGCGACGGCCGAGGACGTGAAGGGCAAGACCATTGGCATTCAGGTCGCCACCATCCAGTCCGCCTATTACGCGAAATATTTCAAGGATGCGGCCGACGAGAAGACCTACCAGACGCTGGACGAGGCTTTCCAGGATCTGGCGGCCGGCCGTATCGACTATGTGTTCGGCGACTCGCTCGTTCTCGATGCATTCCTGAAAAGCGATGCCGGCAAGGATTGCTGTGCAGATGCGGGCAATGTCGCCGACGATCCGGAAATCCTCGGCCTTGGCGTTTCCGGTGGCATTCGCAAGGACGACGCGGAACTGAAGCAGAAGCTGAATGCCGCCCTCGCTGCCGTCCGCGCCAGCGGCAAATATGACGAGATCACGAAGAAATACTTCAGCTTCGATATCTACGGCGCGAAGTAAGCTCGACAGATCCCGCAAATGGCAAGTTTCGAAAACATGGTGCAGCTTTTGTCTCCCTATCCTCCGGGATGGGGCGGCACGCTGCTGACTGGAGCGCTCTCGACGCTTGCCATTTCCGCCGGGGCCTATGTCATCGGTATCGTCATCGGCATGGCGGGCGCCCTGGGCAAGCTCTCGAACAACCGGCCGCTCGGTTTCATCCTCAATCTTTACACGACGCTGATCCGGTCCATCCCGGAATTGATCCTGATTGTCGGGCTCTATTATGCCGGAACCGACGGCCTCAACCGTTTGCTTGTGATGGCGGGCCTGCCGCCGCTGGAAGTCAACGGTTTCGTCGCCGCCGTCGCGGTGCTCGGCTTCGTGCAGGGCGCATACATGACGGAAGTGCTGCGCGGCGCGATACTGGCGATACCGAACGGCCAGGTCGAAGCGGCGCGGGCCTTCGGCATGTCGCCGTTGTTGAGGTTTCGTCGTGTCGTTCTGCCTGCGCTTTTGCCGAACGCCCTGCCGGGTCTTTCCAACCTCTGGCTTGCGGTGACCAAGGATAGCGCGCTGGTCGCCGTTGTCGGATATCAGGAACTGGCGCTCGCAACCCGTCTCGCCGGCGCCAGCACAAAGCAGTATTTTCTGTTCTTCATGGCGGCCGCCCTGTTGTATCTGGCGATCACGCTCGTTTCCAATGGCGTCTTCAGGCTGATCGAGCGGCGTGTCCGCCGTGGCCAGCCGGTTCTGGCGTGAGGGTGGGGCGATGAATTTTTCCTGGATCGAAAAATACTGGCCGCTTCTGCTGACGGGCGCGTGGCAGACCGTGGCCCTGCTGGTGATCTCCGTCAGCCTCGGTTTCATTCTGGCGATCGGCCTTGCTTTCGCGCAGGTCAGCGGCGGCCGGATGACCCGGGCGCTGGCGCGGGCTTATTGCACCTTCTTCCGGGGCACGCCGCTGCTCATCCAGCTCTGGCTGCTTTATTATGGCGTCGGCTCGCTGTTGCCGATGGTGCCCGGCTTGCGGCAGAGCTTCCTGTGGCCGGTGCTGCGCGAAGGTTTTTTCTTTGCCGCTGTCAGCTTCACCTTGAATTATGCCGCCTATGAAGCCGAGGTGCTGCGCGGCGCGCTGCTCGGTGTGCCGAAAGGCGAACTGGAAGCGGGAAAAGCCTTCGGCATGGGCCGCTTCACCCTTGCCCGGCGCATATGGCTACCGCGTGCGATCCGTACGGCGCTGCCGACGATTGCCGGCGAAGTGGTGATGCAGCTGAAAGCCACGCCGCTTGCCTTCACCGTTACCGTTATGGATCTTTATGCCGTCGCCTATAAGGTGCGGCAGGATACGCTGCTGGTCTATGAACCGCTGTTCGTCGTCACTGTTTTTTACCTCATCCTCACCGCCATCATTGCCCGCTGCTTCGGTTTCATCGAAGCGCAGGTGCCGGTGCGCAGATAGCTTACCAAGGAGTTTCCCATGAGCGATATTCGTATTCTGGATGGCGGCATGAGCCGCGAATTGCAGCGGCTCGGTGCGGAGCTGAAGCAGCCGGAATGGTCGGCGCTGGCGCTCATCAACGCCCCGGAAATAGTCCGGCAGGTGCATGCGGAATTCATCGAAGCCGGCGCCGATGTCGTCACGACCAATTCCTACGCGCTCGTACCGTTTCACATCGGCGAAGAACGCTTCCGGAAGGAAGGCGCATCGCTGATCGCGCTCTCCGGCCGGCTTGCGCGCGAGGCTGCCGATGCAGCGGGCCGCAGGATCACCGTGGCCGGCTCATTGCCGCCGATTTTTGGCTCCTACGAGCCGCAGAATTTTGATCCGTCCCGCGTTCAGGATTATCTGAAGGTTCTGGTCGACAATCTCGGTTCTTATGTCGATGTCTGGCTTGGTGAGACGCTGAGCCTCATCGCCGAAGGGGAGGCCGTGCGCCAGGCTGTCGCGGAAACGGGCAAACCGTTCTGGGTTTCCTTCACGCTGGATGATGAACCGGAGCAGGTGAAAGGCGGTGAACCGAAACTCAGGTCCGGCGAAACCGTACGCGCCGCTGCCGAATGGGCCGCGGGCTCGGGAGCGGCAGCGCTTCTTTTCAACTGCAGCAAGCCGGAGGTGATGAAGGCCGCAGTGGAGACGGCGGACGCCGTCTTCAGGAAAAAGGGCGTATCCATCGAGATCGGCGTTTATGCCAATGCCTTTGAGGGAGAACAGGGCGATTCCGCCGCCAATGAGGGACTGCATGGCACGCGTGCGGATCTGACGGACGATGTCTATTCGCGTTTTGCCTGCGCCTGGGCGGATGCCGGCGCAACCATGATCGGCGGCTGCTGCGGCATCGGCGCGGCGCATATTCACAAGGTGGCCGGCGCACTTCGGGCGCGCTGAGGACCCCAGTAACCATTGGAGTTCGCGGCGGGCATGTGTCCGCCGCTGCTTTTTTGGCGTTACGCCGCCTCGCCGAAGCGGAAGGCGGCGAAGCCCTGTGTGTCCGTGGGGATTGCCCACACGCCGCCCGAAAATGGAACCTGTTTGAGCCGGTCTTCGGACATATTGTGACGGTGTGACGTCAGGAAAAGGGTCGTGAAATCGGGCCCTCCGAAGCAGGGCATGGTCGGGTGCGGAACAGGCGCCGCGATCGCGTCCGTCTGCTTGCCGTCTGGCGTGAAAACGTTCAACAGACCGGCGGAAACGCCCGCACTGTAATAGGTGCCGTTGCTGTCGAGACAGCCGCCATCGGGCCTTCCTGTCTCTTCCGTCATCTCCGCCACCAGCACGCCCTCATCGAAACTGCCGTTCCTGCTGTCGAATTTGCGCCGGCGTATCCATTTCTGGACGGAATCGCTCTGCCACATGATGGACCCGTCGAGGGAGAAGGCCAGCCCGTTCGGACAAGTCAGCCCGGTCTGCACACGCTCGGCGCTCTTTTCCGTTACCCGCCAGAGTTCGCCATAAGGCTGCATGTCCGAGAGCGGTACATTATGCATCGTCCCCACCCAGAAAGCGCGGTCGGGGCCTACGCGCCCGTCATTCAACCGGCACGGAATACCCTCCGGGGCCGGTATGGAATGGAGAACACGCGTCTTGCCGCTCTCCGGGTCGAGGATGACGATATCCATGCCGCAGGCGACGACGAGATCGCCGTTTTTACAAAGCCCGAGGCTCGACACGGTGTGGGGAAATGACCATTCGCGATATTGGCCGGGCGCGAGCGCAGCGGAGCGCACCGTCTTGCCGAGGATATCGCACCAGAAAAGCACCTGTCGGCGCTCGTCCCAAACAGGGGATTCCGCCAGCGTGCTCATGGTGTCGCACAGAAGTTTTGCTTGCGACATGGCAAGCACTTGTCCGGGATTTGTCGTATTCATGATGCTCGAACCGTTGAAAATGATGCCGCAGCCTATTCGAAATAATCCTGATGGTTCTCGAAGACCTGCGACAGAATGCCGAGGACGCGCCTCAGATGTTTGCGCAATTCTTCGGCCGCAAGGGTTTCGTCCCCGGCCTTGATCGCCTCGTAAACCGCCTCATGTTCGGAAAGCAGCCGTGCCATATGTGCCTCGTCGGTGATGGCGAGCGCACGTAGCCGGTCCAGTCCGGCCTTTTCGCGGATCAGCAGGGTCTCCAGTCTTTCCAGCCCCGTCGCAGCCGCAAGCGCGCTGTGGAACTGGTCGTCATGCACACGGAAGGCCTTTCGGTCTCCCCTGCGCATGGCCGCGCGCTGGCCGCTCAGGGCATGTTCGATCTCCTGTTCGGCTTCCGGCGTAATGCCGATCTGGCACAGCCTGCAGACGGCAGCCACCTCCAGCGCCTCGCGGATGAACTGCGCGCTGCGGATGTGCTTTTCCGATAATCTGGAAACATAGGTGCCACGGCTTGGCAGGGTTACGATCAGGCCGTCATCTCTCAGCCGGCTCAGCGCTTCGCGCACCGGGGTGCGGCTGGAGCTGAAGGATTGCCCGATCTCGTTTTCCGAAACCGCCTGGCCGGGGAAAAGCTCCCGCGAGAGGATGGCGGATTTCAGCGCGGAATAGATCTGATCCACGACCGGACGGTTGAGGTCCAGTCGTTCCATCGTCGGCACGGTGCCGCCTGTCACGGGAATTTTCGGCATATACCCTCCAGTGTTTTCATAACCGGTATACCGGAACACAAGTCTGTTGACAACCGGCATACCGGTATGCAATTGATCGCGCATTGGGAAGGAGGCTCCCGAAATGCAAAATATCAAGACCTGCGTCATCGTTGGCGCCGGAATGGTGGCGAAGACGCATGTGCTCGCCTGTGCGGCAAGTCCGGAAAAAATTCGTCTGAAGGGCATCGTCGATGGCGGTTCCGGCCGCGCAAGAGCACTGGCCGCCGAAGCGTCGAAACACGCCGGATATGAAGTTGCGGTTTATTCCTCGGTCGAGGACGCCGCGCGCGATGCGGATGTCGATTTCGCCATCATCGCGACGCCGCCGAATGCCCGCATCGATATCGTCGGACAGCTTGCGAAAGCCGGCAAACACATTCTGATGGAAAAGCCCGTCGCCCGTAACACTGAGGAAGCCGATGGTCTCGTCGCCCTCTGTCGCGAGGCGGGCGTTACGCTCGGCATCATCTTCCAGCACCGTATGCGGGCTGCATCGCAAAAGGCCCGTGAACTGGTCGACAGCGGTACGCTCGGAGCGCTCGGTCTCTGCGAAATTTCCGTGCCATGGTGGCGCGCCCAATCCTATTATGATGAACCCGGCCGCGGCACCCTGGCGCGTGATGGCGGCGGTGTTCTGATCTCCCAGGCAATCCATACGATCGATCTGGCATTGAGCCTCACGGGACCGGTCTCGCGGGTCCAGGCCATGGCGGCGACAACGCGTTTCCATCGCATGGAAACCGAAGATTATGTCGCGGCCGGCCTGCGCTTCAAAAATGGCGCCGTCGGTTCGCTGGTGGCGAGCACGGCAAGTTTTCCCGGTGCGGCGGAATCGATCCTGCTCCACTTCGACAATGGCAGCCTGCGGCTCGCCTCGGGCCTGTTGCATGTCGACTGGCGCGATGGCCGGCACGAGACCTTCGGCGGCGCGGCCTCCGGCACGGGCGGTGGCGCTGACCCCATGGCTTTCACGCATGAATGGCATCAGGGCGTCTTCGAGGATTTCGCAGACGCCATCTCTTCAGGACGCCCGCCGGTCGTCACCGGTGAAGCGGCTCTTTTGTCTCACAGATTGATCGACGCGATCATCAACTCGGCCGACATCGGTAAGGAAGTGGAACTGCAGGATGACTAAAGCAATCAAGTTCGTCGCTCTTGGCATAGAGCACCGGCACATTTTTGGCATGGCCCAGAACCTGCTGGACGCCGGCGCGGAATTCGCTGGCTGGTGGACCGAAGGCGAACCGGATGTGGTGGAAGGCTTCGTCAAGCGCTTTCCGAATGTGCCGCGTGCGGCATCGAAGGAGGCTCTGCTGGCCGATGGCAGCATCGATCTCGTGGTGATCGCCGATATTCCGTCCAAGCGTGCCGATCTCGCGATTGCCGCCATGGAAGCCGGCAAGGACGTCATGTCGGACAAGCCTGGCTGCACCACCTTCGAACAGCTTGATCGCCTTCGCCAGACCGTGGCGAAGACCAAGCGTATCTGGACCGTCGATTTCTCCGAACGGTTTGAAGTTCCGAGCGTGACCAAGGCGGCTGAACTCGTCGCGCAGGGCGCCATCGGCCGCGTCATCCAGACCGTTGGCCTCGGCCCGCATCGTCTGAACCGCCAGATCCGTCCGAAGTGGTTCTTCGAGCGCGAAGCTTACGGCGGTATCATCACCGATATCGCCAGCCACCAGATCGACCAGTTCATGTTCTTCACCGGCTCGACCGAAGTGGAGATCGTGGCTGCCACCGTTGCAAATTACGCCAACCCCGGCGATCCGGGCCTGCAGGATTTCGGCGAAGTCGTGCTGCGCGGCGACAAGGGCCACGGTTATATCCGCGTCGACTGGTACACGCCGGACGCGCTGCCGACCTGGGGTGACGGCCGCCTGACCATCCTCGGCACCGAGGGTTACATCGAACTGCGCAAATATGTAGATGTCGGCAACACCGAAGGCACGGACCGCCTCGTTCTCGTAAACGGCGATCGCTGCGAGTACATCGACGCTTCCGATGCTGGTCTGCCCTATTTCGCCCGTATCTGCGACGATATCCGCAACCGCACCGAAACGGCGATGACGCAGGAGCACGTTTTCAAGGTCTGCGACCTGTCGCTGCAGGCACAGGCCAAGGCTGAGGGAGCATCGAAATGATCGGTGTTGCCATCATTGGCGCCGGCATCGGCGCCCAGCATCTGAGCGGTTATCGGGCTCTGCCGAAGCGCTTCGTCGTCAAGGCGATCTGCGATCTCGATCTGGAACGCGCCCGCTCTGTTGCCGGCGACGATACCTCCATCCGCCTCACCACCGATCTCGATGAGGTTCTGGCAGATGAGAGCATCCAGCTCATCGACGTCTGCCTGCCGCCGCACCTGCATTTCCCGGTGACGCTGAAGGCGCATGCGGCGGGCAAGGACGTGGTCTGCGAAAAGCCGCTCGTCCGCTCGCTGGAAGAGGCAAATGCACTGATCGAATCCGTCAAGAAGACCGGCCGCGGCGTGTTCCCGGTCTTCCAGTACCGTTTCGGACAGGCAATGCGGCAGCTGCGCGCGCTGATCGACGCCGGTCTTGCGGGCAAGGCCTTCGTCGCGAGCTCGGAAGTCCACTGGAACCGGGGCGCCAGCTATTACGACATTCCGTGGCGCGGTACATGGAAGGGCGAGTGCGGCGGCGCGATCCTCGGCCACGCCATCCACGCCCATGATCTTCTCTGCCATGTTCTCGGCCCGATCGAAGAAGTTTTCGCGATGGCCGATACGCGCGTCAACACGATCGAAACCGAAGACTGCGCAGCCCTCAGCTTCCGCATGAAAAGCGGTGCTCTGGCGACGAGTTCTGTTACACTCGGCGCGGCCGAAGACACGTCGCGTCTGCGCTTCTGCTTTGAAGGTTTCACCGCCGAAAGCGGCACGCTGCCCTATCGCCCGGCTGAAGATACATGGCGTTTCATCGCCCGTGCACCGACGACGCAGGACCAGATCGACGCCGTTCTGGCAACGGTGGCCGATGGCGAAAACGGCTTTGCCGGTTTTGTCGAAGCCATTGCCGACGCGATGGAAGGACGCGGCGGCAAGGAAGTGACTGTTAATGACGGTCTGCAGTCCATCGAACTTGTCACCGCCATCTATCGCTCGGTCAGGGAAGGAAAGCCGGTTCGCCTGTCCGACGCCGCCGAAGGCGAGTGGATCAAGGGCTGGGCTCCGCGCGCACCCGCCAACACATAATCATCTAAAGGGAGGAAACCAGATGACCAGAAAATACAGCATGGCACTGGCGCTCGCCATTGGCGCGGCGTCCTTTGCAGGCGTCGCCCAGGCGGCCCAGGAAGTGCGCTTCACGTGCGCTTATGACGGAAACGGCTGCGAAATCCTCAAGGACATTCTCGCGCGTTACGAAAAGCAGCATCCGGACGTCAAGATCGTCACCGACGTCGTGCCCTATAAGGCGCTGCTGGAAGGCCTGCCCGTTCAGCTCGCCGGCGGCAGCGGCCCTGATTTCGCGACGGTGACCGACCTTGGCGGTCTCAACCGCTATTATCTCGATCTCACGCCCTATGTGGACGCGAAATATTGGGAAGACAATTTCTCCAACGTGCTGAAATGGTACCGCAGCGGCCCTGATGACAAGGGCATCTACGGCATGCATACCCAGCTCACCATTACCGGCGCCTTCATCAACCGCACCCTGTTCGATCAGGCCAATGTGGCCGTCCCCGGCAAGGATGCGACGCTGGACGATTGGGCGAAGGCCGCCAATGCCGTCGCCAAGGCAACCGGCACGCCCTATCCGATGGCAATCGACCGTTCCGGCCACCGTATTGCCGGCCCGGCCATTTCCTACGGCGCGAAGATTTTCGATGCTGATGGCAAGCCCATCCTGGTCGATGAAGGCTTCACCACTTTCGTGAAGAAATTCGTCGAATGGAACAAGGACGGCACCATGGCGCGTGACGTCTGGGCCGGACAGGGCGGCAATACCTATCGCGACGCCGCACAGGAATTCATCAACGGCCAGCTCGTCTATTATTACTCGGGCAGCTGGCAGACCGCGCGTTTCGACAGCCAGGTGGGTGATGCCTTCGACTGGGAAGTTGTGCCGCAGCCCTGCGGTGGCGCTGCCTGCACCGGCATGCCGGGTGGAACCGGCGTCGTCGGCTTCAAGCAGACCAAGAACCCGAAGATCGTTGCCGATATCCTGAACTTCCTTGCCCAGGATGAGAACTATCTCGACTTCACGGTTCGCACCCGCAACGTTCCGGCCAACAAGTCCGTGGCCGACAAGGGCGTGACCTATACCGGTGCAACGCCTGCGACGCAGAAGGCCATGAACGCCTGGCTCGATCAGATCCCCGGCCTCAGCCCGATTGCCTATGCCTATCAGGGCTACAAGAACAACCGCGCCATGTTCAACATTTCCGTCCAGCGCATCACGCAGGCCATCGTCGGTGAAAGCACCGTTGATGAAGCCATGGCCCGCGCGAAGACGGACCTTGAGGAAGCGTTGAAACAGGCGAAGTGATCCATCGCCTTCCGGCGTGGCGCATGCCGCGCCGCGCCGGATCGAAGGAGGACCCTCATGTATAAATTTCTTGCGCCCGTCATGGGCATTGTCGAATTGCCCTTTGCCTTCCTGCAGAAGGTTCTCGGCCACAGGCGGATTGCGTGGGTGTTTCTGACACCCAACCTGATCCTGTTTGCGGTCTTCGCCTTTCTGCCGATCGCGCTGAACATGGCCTATTCCGTGACCGGCAGCGAACACATATTGCTTTCGGAACGCCCTTCCGTGGGCGGCGAAAACTTTTCGGTCCTTCTCTCCTGTCAGAATTACCTTGACCCCAATTCCTGTCAGCGCGACCTGTTCTGGCGCTCCGTCTGGAACACGCTGTTCTTCGTGGTGCTACAGGTGGGTTTCATGGTCGGTTTTTCGCTGATCACGGCCATCGTCCTCAACCGCGATATCCGGGCTCGGGGTTTCTTCCGCGCGGTGTTCTTCTTCCCGGTTCTGCTGTCGCCCGTCGTTGTCGCGCTGATCTGGAAGTGGATTCTCCAGCGTTTCGGCGTTCTCAATGCGGCGATGGAGGGGCTCGGCCTCGGTTCGGTGGACTGGCTGCTCGAAGCCAATCTTGCCTTCGGCTGGTCCGTCTTTCTGTCGGTCTGGGCGCATATGGGCTTCTACACGCTCATTCTTCTGGCCGGCCTGCAGGCGATCCCGCGTGATGTCTACGAGGCGGCGCAGCTCGACAAGGCAAGCCCGTGGCGCATCTTCAGGCGCATCACCCTGCCGCTGCTCGCACCCACCATGCTCGTCGTTCTTGTCCTGTCACTCATCAAGGGTGTGCAGACCTTCGATGAAGTCTTTGCCTTCACGGGTGGCGGCCCGGGTTCGGCGACCACCTTCATCATTCAGTTCATCTATCAGACCGGCTTTGCCGGGACGCCCCGCAATTTCGGCCTTGCGGCTGCCGCTTCGCTGCTGCTCGCCGTGGTGCTCGTGGTGCTGACCGCCCTGCAATTCCGGGCAAACAGGAGCAAGGTCGATGGCTAGGATTGGCGCATTTCTGACCCGTACCCGCGGCCGCAACGGCAAGCTGCACTGGACCGACTGGCTGTCCTACGCCTATCTCGGCGTGGCCGTGCTGATGATGTTCGGTCCCGTCGTCTGGCTCGTGCTCTCTTCGTTCAAGACGGAAGCCGATCTCCAGCGCTTTCCGCCGCGCCTTCTGCCCTATACGCAGGAAACCGTGGTGGTGGATGGGCAGGCAGCGCCGCTGCCGGCTTATGTCGACAAGGATGGCCGCAAGCTCGGCATGGTGCGCCGCATCGGCCTCGTGGCCCAGGTGGTCGACCCTGCCAAGCCGGCGGAAGTGCTGAAGATGCCGTTCAACGAGCTGAAGCCGGCCGAAAAGGTGGCGCTCGCGACGGAAAACTACACCGAGCTTTTCCAGCGTTTCAATTTCCCGCTCTATTTCTGGAACTCGACCTTCATCACGGTGACCTCCACCCTCATCATGCTGATCGTCAATTCCATGGCGGCCTTCGCGCTCTCGAAGTATCAGTTCAAGGGCAGGGGCGTGGTGCTGGCGCTGGTCGTCGGCACATTGATGATCCCGCAGACCGTCGTGCTCGTGCCGCTGTTCCTCATCACCAGCCAGCTCGGCATGATCAACAGTCTCTGGGGCGTCATCATTCCGGGTGCGGCGACACCGACCGGCGTCTTCCTGCTCAGGCAATATATGCTGACGATCCCGGATGAAATCCTCGATGCGGCGCGCATGGACAAGGCCAGCGAGTGGAAGATCTACTGGCGCATCATCCTGCCGCTCTCGGCCCCGGCTCTCGCGGTTCTGGCGATCCTTGCGATCATGTGGCGCTGGAACGACTTCCTCTGGCCGCTGATCGTGCTGACCCGCAACGACAACTTCACCCTGCAGCTGGCGCTCAACTCCTTCCAGGGGGAGATGACGACGGAATGGAGCAATCTTCTGGCCATGACGGTGCTGACACTCGCCCCGATCGCGCTGGTTTTCATGTTCCTGCAAAAATACATCGCCACCGGCATTGCATCGACGGGCGGCAAATAATCCTCAGGGAGGAAACACGACAATGGCAAGTATTCAGCTTCGTCAGGTCAAAAAGACATATGGTGCCCTCGACGTGATCAAGGGTGTCGATCTCGATATCAAGCACGGCGAATTCTGCGTCTTCGTCGGCCCTTCCGGCTGCGGCAAGTCAACCTTGTTGCGCATGATCTCGGGTCTCGAGGAACTGAGCGGCGGCGATATCGTCATCGGCGGCGACGTGGTCAACACGGTGCCGGCCGCGGACCGTGGCCTTGCCATGGTGTTCCAGTCCTATGCGCTTTATCCGCATATGACCGTGCGCGAAAACCTCTCTTTCGGGCTTGAAAACATCGGCACCCCCAAGAAGGACATAGCCGAGAAGATCAACCAGGTCGCCAAGATGCTGCAGATCGACCAGCTTCTGGAGCGTCGTCCGAAGGATCTGTCGGGTGGCCAGCGTCAGCGCGTCGCCATCGGCCGTGCCGTGGTGCGTGAGCCGCGTGTGTTCCTCTTCGACGAGCCGCTTTCCAACCTCGATGCGGAGCTGCGCGTCGATATGCGCGGCGAGATTTCCAGCCTGCACCGGCGGCTCGGCAATACCATGATCTATGTTACGCACGATCAGGTGGAGGCCATGACCATGGCCGACAAGATCGCCGTTCTGCGCGCCGGCAAGCTCGAACAGTTCGGCGTGCCGCTCGATCTTTATAATCGCCCGGCCAACCTCTTCGTGGCGGGCTTTATCGGTTCGCCGAAGATGAACTTCTTTGCTGGCGAAGTAACTTCTGATGCAACGCCGTCGCTCAAGATCGCAACGGGCGAACTGATCCCGCTGCCGCAGACCGGTTTTGCCTACAAGCCCGGTCAGAAAGTGACACTCGGCATCCGCCCGAACCATGTGCAGGCGGGTGGCGAAGGTGCATTGACCATGTCTGTGCGCACCGCCGAACAGCTGGGTGGCGAATCCTATCTTTACGGCACTCTCGGTGATGGCACCCGGGTGACGCTGCATCTTTCCGGCCAGACCTCGACATCGGCGGACGAAGTCATCCGCCTGTCGGCACCGCTGGAACACATTCATCTTTTCGATACGACGAGCGGGCTGACGCTCCGGCAGGACTGACAGCCTTAGGTGCAACCCGCAACGCAGGACCATTGACATGACCGATAAAAAACTCCGCTCCGACCGCTGGTTCGCCCCCGACGACCTGCGCAGCTTCGGCCACCGCTCGCGCATGATGCAGCTCGGTTATGCGGAGGAGGATTTTGTCGGCAAACCCGTCATCGGTATCCTCAACACCTGGTCGGAGCTGAACACTTGTCACTCGCATTTCCCCGAACGGGTGAAGGATGTGAAACGTGGCGTGCTACAGGCCGGCGGTTTCCCTGTCGAAATGCCGTCGCTCTCGGTGGACGAGAGCTTCACCAAGCCGACATCGATGCTTTACCGCAACATGCTGGCGATGGAGACGGAGGAGATGATCCGCTCGCATCCGCTCGACGGCGTGGTGCTGATGGGCGGTTGCGACAAGACGACGCCGGGCCTCGTCATGGGTGCGATCTCAGCCGGTGTGCCGATGATCTATCTGCCCGCCGGCCCGATGCTGCGCGGCAATTATGCCGGTAAGGTGTTGGGTTCCGGTTCGGATGCCTGGAAATATTGGGACGAGCGCCGCGCCGGTAACGTCACCGACGAGGAGTGGCGCGGCGTACAGGGTGGCATCGCCCGCTCTGCCGGTGTCTGCATGACCATGGGCACCGCCTCGACCATGACTGCTATCACGGACGCGCTTGGCCTCACCCTGCCGGGCGCATCCTCCATCCCGGCGGTTGATGCGGAACACCAGCGCATGTCGGCAGGTTGCGGCCGGCGTATCGTGGAGATGGTGGGCGAGGAATTGACGCCGGACCGTATCCTCACCGCGAACGCATTTCGCAATGCCGCCATCGTCGCCATGGCGACTGGCTGCTCCACCAATGCCGTTGTGCACCTGATCGCCATGGCCCGCCGCGCCGGCGTGCCGATGACGCTGGATGAGCTGGATGAACTTGGCCGGGTCACGCCGCTGATTGCCAATGTCCGCCCCTCCGGCAAAGACTATCTGATGGAGGACTTCTATTACGCCGGTGGCCTGCGGGCGCTGATGAAGCAGCTTGAAAGCCGTCTCGACTGTTCGGCGCTGACCGTGACCGGTCGCAGCATGGGCGAAAATCTCGAAGGCGCGAAGGTCTATAACGACGACGTTATCCGCTCGCTCGATAATCCCGTCTATGCGGAAGGCTCGCTTGCGGTGTTGCGCGGCAATCTCTGCCCTGACGGCGCCGTCATCAAGCCCGCCGCCTGCGATCCGAAATATCATGTTCACGAAGGCCCGGCGCTGGTCTTCGACAGCTATCCGGAGATGAAGGAAGCCATCGACGACGAGAACCTCGATGTCACGCCGGATCATGTTCTGGTGCTGCGCAATGCCGGCCCGCTCGGTGGCCCCGGTTTTCCCGAGTGGGGCATGTTGCCGATCCCCAAGGCACTGATCAAGAAGGGCCACCGTGATATGGTGCGTATTTCCGATGCCCGCATGTCCGGCACGTCCTACGGTGCCTGCGTGCTGCATGTCGCGCCGGAAAGCTTTGTCGGCGGCCCGCTTGCGCTCCTGAAAACCGGCGATATCGTGCGCCTCGACCTGCCGCAGCGTCGTCTCGACATGCTGGTCAGTGAAGAGGAAATCGCCCGCCGCCGGGCGGCGTGGCAGGCGCCGGCACCGCGGTATGAACGTGGTTATGGTTATCTCTTCTCCAAGCATGTTACCCAGGCCGATCAGGGCTGTGACTTCGACTTCCTGCAGACGGATTTCGGCCGCACCGCCGGCGAGCCGGATATTTTCTAAGGACGCGACATGTTGAAGCGATTGCTCATCACCGGTGCCGGCGGCAAGCTGGGCAGCATGCTGCGCGGACGGCTTGGCCATGTCGCCGAGACCATCCGCCTTTCCGATGTCGTTGATCTCGGTACGCCAGCCCCTCACGAGGAACTCGTTTCCTGCGCACTGGAAGACGAGCAGGCGGTGCATGATCTCGTCAAGGATTGCGATGGCATCGTCCATCTCGGCGGCGTTTCCGTCGAGAGGGCGTTCGATCCGATCGAGGCTGCCAATCTGCGTGGGGTTTATAATCTCTACGAGGCCGCACGGCTGAACGGCATGCCGCGTATTCTTTTCGCCTCCAGCAACCACACGATCGGTTATCATCCGCAGGGCAAGCAGCTTGCGCCCGAGACACCCTTTCTGCCGGATGGCCTTTATGGCGTCTCGAAGATTTTCGGCGAGGCGATGGCGAGCCTTTACCATTCCAAGTTCGGCCAGGAGACGGCGATTGTCCGCATCGGTTCCTGCGAAGAAAAACCCACCAACTGGCGGATGTTGTCGACCTGGCTCAGCTACGGCGACTTCGTCTCGCTGATCGAGGCGACCTTCTGTGTGCCGAAACTCGGCTGCCCGGTCATCTGGGGCGTTTCGGCCAATGACGACAGCTGGTGGGATAATTCCCATGTCGATTTTCTCGGCTGGCAGCGTCGCGATAACGCCGCACACTACCGGGCGGAAATCGAACGCGATGTGCCGCGCCCCGATCCGGAGGCCGCGATCGCGAAATATCAGGGCGGCGTTTTTATCGACGAGCCCATTCACAGAACCTGAAACGCATTTATCCGCCATTGCGAGGAGACAGACATGAACAATGAAACGCGCGAAAAACTGTTGACGATTTCCGTCGCCACGCTGGCGACGGCGCTCTACAAGCGCGGCCTGCGAAACCAGGTCATCCAGGGCGTGCGCCCGCTCGGTTACAAGGGCAAGAACATGGTGGGCCCGGCCTTTACCCTGCGCTACATGCCGGCCCGCGAAGACCGCAACCAGCTTGTCGAATTCCGCAATCCCGCCCATCCGCAGCGCGTCGCCATCGAAACCTGCCCGCCGGGCCATGTGCTCGTCATGGACAGCCGCAAGGACGCCACTGCCGCCTCGGCCGGCGATATTCTGGTCACGCGCCTGATGGTTCGCGGCGGTGCCGGCATCGTTTCCGACGGTGGTTTCCGTGATGCGGCCACCATCGCCGAGCTGGATATTCCGGCCTACCACACCCGGCCCTCCAGCCCGACCAACCTCACCAAACACGAGGCGATCGAGATCAACGGCCCGATTGGCTGCGGTGATGCGCCGGTTTTCCCCGGAGACATCATCGTCGGCGATGCGGATTGCGTCATCGTCATCCCCGCCGGCATTGCCGATGAAGTGGCGACGGAAGCGGTGGAAATGACGGCTTATGAGGACTTCGTGGTGGAGCAGGTCAAGGCGGGCCAGACCATCATCGGGCTTTATCCCTGCACGAAGGAAGAGCACCAGACGGCCTTTGCCGAATGGCGCAAGAAGAACAACCGCTGAGCCCAAAGCCAGCCAAGGCTTTCGCCGCGCGGATCACCCCCGCGCGGCGTTCGCAATAGAACTTTCGGAACAGGTTTCCGAAATGGAATCTCACCGCCCATTCCGGGATGTTTGAACGTCAGGGTGCTCTCCCTGTTCGACGTGTCTGCGTCTCCCGTAGAACAGCCTGCAACCTACGATAGGGTTTGCGAGGCGGCATCGCAGCCTGCGGAACGTTGAGTTCCCCAGCGGCTCCTCCGGCGGCTTCCGACAAAATTTCATAAGGATTTGAAGCGCATCCCGCATTCTCAAGGCGGAATGCGGTGCATCTGTCTTTGCGGAAACACCTTTCATCACCGCCTTGTGTGCCGCTTTGCGGCGCTGCCGTGAAGAAAGCATTGACGTTCGGACCAAAAATGGAATAAATATATCGAACAAACAGAAAATCGGTTTCATTATTCCGTTTTCTGGATGTGAGGAGGTAGCGGCGGGCTCTCGGGTTCGCTTCCGGCTGGGAGAGGTGGCGCCGGACGCCATGGAGGAGAAAAAACAAATGAAGAAGCTTATCATCGGCGCAGCCATGTCTGTGCTTCTCGGCACGGCGGCACATGCGGAGACCGTTGGAGTCTCGATGGCGCTGTTCGACGACAACTTCCTGACCGTGCTGCGTAACGGCATGCAGGATTATTCCAAGGAGCTGAAGGGCGTCACCCTGCAGGTCGAGGACGCGCAGAACGACGTTGCCAAGCAGCAGAGCCAGATTCAGAATTTCATCGCTTCCAAGGTCGACGCGATCATCGTCAACCCGGTCGATACGGATGCGACCGCGGCCATGTCGAAGCTCGCCGCCGATGCGAAAATCCCGCTGGTTTACGTCAACCGCCAGCCGGTGA
Organism: Agrobacterium tumefaciens; assembly: GCA_017744915.1. Lineage (GTDB taxonomy): Bacteria > Pseudomonadota > Alphaproteobacteria > Rhizobiales > Rhizobiaceae > Agrobacterium > Agrobacterium tumefaciens_I. The sequence goes on along the minus strand of JAGIAH010000001.1, from coordinate 242,956 downwards.
ACGTCGACAGCCTGCCGGATGGCCAGGCATTTGTGGCTTCTGAAGAAACAGTTGCCGGCACGCTGGAAACCAAGGAAGTCTGCCGCCTTCTCGGTGGCAAGGGCAAGGCCGTCGTCATGATGGGCGAATTGTCCAACCAGGGCGCTCGCATGCGCACGCAGGCGGTTCACGATGTTCTGAAAACCGACGAATGCAAGGGTATTTCGATCGTGGAAGAACAGACCGCAAACTGGCAGCGCACTCAGGGTTCCGACCTCGTCACCAACTGGCTTTCCAGCGGCGTCGAGTTCAATGCCGTCATCGCCAACAACGACGAAATGGCCATCGGCGCCCTTCAGGCGCTGAAATCCGCGGGCAAGGACATGAAGGATTATGTCGTCGCCGGTGTGGATGCGACGCAGGACGCGCTTGCCGCCATGCAGGCCGGCGATCTTGACGTTACGGTCTTCCAGGATGCCGCAGGACAGGGCAAGGGCGCGCTCGATGCCGCGCTGAAGCTCGTCAAGGGCGACAAGATCGAGAAGAAGGTCTACATTCCCTTCCAGCTCGTCACGCCTGAAAACGTCAAGGACTACGTGGCCAAGAACTAAAGGCCGCTTTCCGGCATCTGCGCCCGTTTCAGGTGATATCGGAGGCGGATGCCGGTTTTCGACGGTGCCGGAGAACAAGCTTCGGCGCGTGCGTGGATTGCGATTGAATTCCAGTGAATTCAAAATGTTACAGCGCCCATTTTGTCGTGACCGACACGGCGCTGTAAGCCTCCCCGGAGGCGAGGCGTGCTGTTTGGCAAAGTCCTGTCTCCGGTCATTTTTGTCTATTGTGGAGGATGAGATGGTCGTCAGTCCATCGACAATGGCCGCCGTGCGCGCCAGCGGAGCCGTGCCGAATGCGGAGTTTCTTCTCGCGGCGGAAGGCATACGCAAGGAATTTCCAGGCGTCGTGGCGCTGGACGATGTTTCGTTCCACCTCAAGCGCGGCACCGTGCATGCGCTGATGGGCGAAAACGGTGCCGGCAAGTCGACGCTGATGAAGATTCTCTCCGGCATCTACCAGCCGGATGGCGGCGAAATCCGCCTGAAAGGCGCCGGTATAAGGCTCGATTCCCCGCTTGATGCATTGGAAAACGGGATAGCCATGATCCATCAGGAACTGAACCTGATGGCCTATATGACGGTCGCCGAAAACATCTGGATTCGCCGTGAGCCGAAAAACCGGCTTGGCTTCATCGACCATGGCGAAATGTATCGCCGCACCGAGGCGCTGCTGCAAAGGCTCGGCATCGATCTCGACCCGGAAACCCGCGTCGGCGAGCTTTCGGTGGCCAGCCGGCAGATGGTGGAGATCGCCAAGGCGGTTTCCTACGATTCCGACGTTCTCATCATGGATGAGCCGACATCAGCGCTGACGGAGCGTGAGGTCGAGCATCTCTTCCGCATCATCCGCGACCTCCGTGAACGCGGTATCGGCATCGTCTACATCACCCACAAGATGAACGAGCTGTTCGAGATCGCCGACGAGTTTTCCGTGTTCCGCGACGGTAAATACATCGGCACCCACGCTTCCACCGACGTGACGCGCGACGACATCATCCGCATGATGGTGGGCCGTGAAATCACCCAGATGTTCCCGAAGGAAGAGGTTCCGATTGGTGACGTCGTGCTGTCGGTCAAGAACCTCACGCTCGACGGCGTGTTCCACGACGTCTCTTTCGAGGTTCGGGCCGGTGAGATTCTCGGTGTCGCGGGTCTTGTCGGCTCTGGCCGTTCCAATGTGGCGGAAACGGTGTTTGGCGTGACGCCCGCTTCCTCGGGTACGATCTCGATCGACGGCAAACCCGTTTCGATCGGCAGCCCGACGGAAGCCATCCGTCGCCGCATGGCGTTTCTGACGGAAGACCGCAAGGATACGGGATGCCTTCTGATCCTCAATATTCTGGAAAACATGCAGATCGCCGTTCTGCAGGACAAATATGTCGCCAACGGTTTCGTGCAGGAAAACGCGCTGTCGGATGCCTGCGAGGAGATGTGCCGCAAGCTCCGGGTCAAGACGCCGCATCTTTACGAGCGCATCGAGAACCTCTCGGGCGGCAACCAGCAGAAGGTGCTGATCGGCCGCTGGATGCTGACCAAGCCGCGTATTCTCATTCTGGATGAGCCGACGCGCGGCATCGATGTCGGCGCCAAGGCGGAAATTCACAAGCTGGTTTGCGAGATGGCGCGCCAGGGCGTCGCCGTCATCATGATTTCCTCCGAAATGCCGGAGGTTCTGGGAATGAGCGACCGCGTCATGGTCATGCATGAAGGTCGGGTGACCGGCTTCCTTGATAGAAGTGAAGCCACGCAGGTTAAAGTGATGGATCTCGCATCGCGGTGAGGCGCGCCGGGATTTCTCGAGGAGGAACGATTATGACTACGAACGCCGCCAACGTGGAGTTGGATGCAAAATCCGGACGTAAGCCGCACCGGCGCATCCCGCCTGAGGCCAATATATTCTTCGTGCTGATCGGCATTGCGCTGGTTTATGAAATTCTCGGCTGGATTTTCATCGGCCAGAGCTTCCTGATGAACCAGCAGCGCCTGACGATCATGATCCTGCAGGTGTCGGTGATCGGCATCATCGCCGTTGGCGTGACCCAGGTCATCATCACCGGCGGTATCGACCTTTCCTCCGGCTCCGTCGTCGGCCTGACGGCGATGTTGTCCGCGAGTGTGGGGCAATCATCCACGTGGCCGCGGGCGCTTTATCCGGGGCTGACCGATCTGCCCTTCTTCATTCCGCTGGCTGTCGGCGTATTGGCCGGCGCCCTTGCTGGCTTCATCAACGGGCAGCTTATCGCGCGTACCAAGATTCCGCCCTTCATCGCAACACTCGGCATGATGGTGACGGCGCGTGGTCTTTCCAAGTGGTATACGAAGGGTCAGCCAATCTCCGGCCTGACCGACGGTTTCAACTTCATCGGCACGGGCATCTGGCCGGTCGTGGTGTTCCTCGTCGTCGCCGTCATCTTCCATGTGGCGCTGCGTTATACGCGTTACGGCAAGTTCACCTACGCCATCGGTGCCAACCAGCAGGCGGCCCGGGTTTCCGGTATCAATATCGAGGCGCATCTGATCAAGGTCTATGCCATTGCAGGTCTCTTGGCCGGTCTTGCCGGCGTCGTCACCGCTGCCCGTGCACAGACGGCGCAGGCCGGTATGGGCGTGATGTATGAACTCGATGCCATCGCCGCAGCGGTCATCGGCGGCACGTCGCTTTCCGGTGGCGCCGGCCGCATTACCGGAACGGTCATCGGCACCATCATTCTCGGCGTCATGACATCCGGCTTCACCTTCCTCCGGGTGGACGCCTATTACCAGGAAATCGTCAAGGGCCTGATCATCGTGGCCGCCGTCGTCGCCGACGTCTACCGGCAGAAGAAACGCGCAAAGCGCTAAGTCCTCCTCCCAGACCTTGGGGCAAGCTTCCGGGCTTGCCCCTTTTTTATGGGCGGATGAAACGGGGCAAAGGTTCAGGCCTTGCTGTTCCGATAAGCGTGAACAGCCTTGCCAAATGCCTCGAAGAGGGCCCGCGAGGGCGCATCCGTCTCGGCCCAATATTCCGGATGCCACTGCACGCCAACGGCAAAGCCTTTGGCGTCCATGACGGAAACGGCCTCGATGGTGCCGTCTTCGGCCGTCGCTTCCACCTGCAAGCGCGGTGCGGTCTCGGCAATCGCCTGCCGGTGCAGCGAATTGATCTGGATTTCACCCGACATGCCGAGATGCTCGGCAATGCAGGTGCCTTCCCGCACATATACGGGCTGGCGAATGGCGAAGGCGACATCGCGGTCGTCGTGCTCCGGCTTGCGATGGTCCCATATGCCGGGCTGTTCCTGAATCTCGGAAGCCAGCGTGCCGCCCAGCGCGACGTTCAGCTCCTGAATGCCGCGGCAGATGGCGAGCATCGGGATGCCGCGCTCGATGGCGCGGCGGATGAGCGGCAGGCTGGTGGCGTCGCGGCCCGGATCGAAGGGACCGTCGCTTTCCTGCGCCTCTTTTCCATAGAGGGCAGGGTGGACATTGGTGGCGGATCCGGACACGAGCAGACCGTCCACCCGGTCGAGAATGGCATCGACCTCGTTACCGTCCTCGAAGGCCGGGACGATGAAGGACATCACACCCGCCACTTTCAATGCGGCGGAAACATACTGGTTTTGCGCGGCGTGCCAGTCGGCTCCGGCGAAATGCCGGATGTCGGCAGGAACGGCGATAATGGGTTTTGGCATGGTGGCTCCGGGGCGAATCTTCGAAATTTGTGCGACTGCCGGCTGGCCGAGTCAAGCATGTGTTTTGCGGCCTGCAGGCCATATATGCGCCTAAAGTATGAGGTGGTGCCGAGATATTTCAGTTGCAAATAAAATGCGAAGCTGAGTTCCCGAAAAGGCCGGTTTTTCCGTGATTAATTCTTGGTGCGGGTGCTTGTCAGCTGGCCGGTAACCGTGCTTACTTTGCTGCGATGCCTGAACAGCAACGAGGGGAATTCAAAGCTGCGGGCAGCGTTCATATCTGGGAGGATATAGATGGATCGCCGTTCCTTTATGAAAAAAGGTGCGCTTGCGGGAGCAGCAACTGCTCTGGCCGCGCCCGCCATTGCACAACAGAACACCAAGATCAACTGGCGCCTGACGTCGTCGTTTCCGAAATCGCTCGACACGATTTATGGCGGCGCGGAAGATATTGCCAAACACGTTGCGGCCGCAACCGATGGCAATTTCACCATCCAGCCCTTTGCCGCCGGTGAAATTGTGCCGGGCCTGCAGGCGGCCGATGCCGTCTCTTCGGGCACCGTGGAAATGTGCCACACCTGCTCCTATTATTACGTCGGTAAGGATCCGACCTTCGCCATCGGTACGGCGATACCCTTCGGCCTCAATGCCCGCCTGACCAACTCCTGGTTCTATGAAGGCAACGGCAACAAGCTGCTCAACGAATTTTACGCCAAGCACAATCTCTACGGCATGATCTCAGGCAACACCGGCGCCCAGATGGGTGGTTGGTTCCGCAAGGAAATCAACACGGTCGACGATTTCAAGGGCGTGAAGATGCGTATTGCCGGTCTTGCCGGCAAGGTGGTGGAAAAGCTCGGCGTCGTGCCGCAGCAGATCGCCGGCGGCGACATCTATCCGGCGCTGGAAAAAGGTACCATCGACGCCGCGGAATGGGTCGGTCCTTATGACGACCACAAGCTCGGCTTCCAGAAGGTGGCGAAATATTATTATTATCCCGCTTTCTGGGAAGGCGGCCCGGTTATCCATTCCTTCGTCAATCTGGACAAGTGGAACAGCCTGCCGAAGAACTACCAGATGGCGCTTCAGGATGCCTGCGCCTTCGCCAACACCAGCATGATGGCGAAATACGACGCGAAAAATCCGATCGCCATCAAGCAGCTGGTTTCGGAAGGTGCAGTGCTCCGGCCCTTCAGCCAGGAAATCCTCGAAGCCTGCTATAAGGCAGCACTTGAAGTTTACGCCAACATTTCGGCGTCCAACCCTGACTTCAAGAAGATCTATGAGGACCAGGTCGCCTTCAAGCGCGAGGGTTATCTGTGGATGCAGCTTGCGGAATATACTTTCGATACGTTCATGATGATCCAGCAGCGTAACGGCAAGCTCTGATTATTCGGTAACGGCGGCGGACCGGGCAAAAGCCTCGGAGATTTCGGTCTCCGGGGTTTTTGTTGTGTGCACATGCCTTCACGCGTCCGACAACAAAGGATGATTTACGATCGGGTCTGTTGTGAGCAAAAGCAGCAGGTTCCGTGACCAGCCGGAGCGTCGGCGGGGATTGGCCACGCCGACCTCGGCAAAGGCCCTGCTCTCAACTGTGGAGGTGATGCGATGTGGAAAACGCTGAGCATTGCATTCGTCATTAGAAAAAACGGACAGGCTGGTCAGTGACTGTCCGGTTCAATTTCTAAAGAGAATAAACGGAAGGCAGGGGTGCAACCCTGTCTTCCACTCCGCGACTATAAGCGTTTCGCCCAGCCCTTACAAGACGCCGGTCAAGGCCCGATCTTCGGCGGCTCGCCGAGATTCGGCATGCCCGGCAACCCGCCCGGCTGGCCGAAATTGGGCATGGTGTTGCCGCCCTGATTGCCGAAGGCGGGCACCTCGATCTTGATGGAGTTCAGATCCACGTCGGGCGCCTTGTCGATCCAGTAGGTGACGGATTCCGGCCAGAAGATCACGATGGCGACGAGGATGAGCTGCATTCCGAGCCACGGGATGGCGCCCATGTAGATATCCGATGTCTTGACCGTGCGCGGCGCGATGGAGCGCAGGTAAAACAGGGCAAATCCGAACGGCGGATGCATGAAGCTCGTCTGCATGTTGATGCAGATCAGCACGCCGAACCAGATCAGGTCGATACCGAGCGACTGGGCGATCGGCGCCAGCATCGGAATGACGATGAAGGCGATCTCGAAGAAGTCGAGGAAGAAGGCAAGGAAGAAGATGAAGATGTTGACGAAGATCAGGAAGCCGATCGGGCCGCCCGGAATGCCCGACAACATGTGCTCGATCCACAGAGAACCATCCATGCCCTGAAAGACCAGCGAAAAGCAGGTGGCGCCGACCAGAATGAACACCACCATCGAGGTGATATGCATGGTGGAATGCATGCCCTGCTTGATGAGGTCCCAGGTGAGGCGGCGATGTGCTGCCGCAAGCGCCATCGCGCCCACGACACCGAGCGCCCCCGCTTCGGTCGGCGTTGCAAGGCCAAGGAAGATGGTGCCGAGCACGAGGAAGATCAGCACGATGGACGGAATCATGCCAGCCAGCACGCGGAATACCAGCGCGCGGTTGAGTTCTCCACGCGCTTCCGGCGGCAGGGCCGGCAAGTCCTTGGGCCGCACGACCGACATGAAGAGGATGAACAGCATGAAGATCGCGACCTGCAGGATCGAAGGACCGATCGCGCCGAGATACATGTCGCCCACGGATTTGCCGAGCTGGTCGGCAAGGACGATCAGCACGAGCGAGGGCGGAATGACCTGGGTGATCGTTCCCGAGGCCGCGATGACACCGGTGGCGAGCCGCGGATTATACCCGTATTTCAGCATGATCGGCAGCGAGATGACGCCCATGGTGATGACGGATGCGGCAACCGTGCCGGTGATGGCACCAAGGATCGCGCCGACAATGATGACGGCATAGGCGAGGCCGCCGGGGATGGCGCCGAACAGCTTGCCGGTTCCCTCAAGCAGATCCTCGGCGAGGCCACATCGCTCAAGGATCGCTCCCATGAAGGTGAAGAAGGGAATGGCCAGCAGCAGGTCGTTCGACACGATGCCGAAGATGCGCAGCGGCAGCGCCTGAAGAAAGGCCGGCGAAAAATGCTCGGTGAAGATGCCGATGACGCCGAAAACGAGGCCGACGGTGGCAAGCGAGAAAGCAACCGGAAATCCGTAAAGCATGAAGATGATCATGCCGAGGAACATCAGTGGTGGAAGAATGCCATATTCAAACATGGGAAATATCCTGAAGGTTCAGATCTGCGCGATCATTGCAGGGGCTTTTCGTACTTCGTATCCAGCGCATAAAGCCCGTTGAGGGCGCCTATGCGCTTGATGAGTTCGGAAAATCCCTGAAGAACCAGGAGGGCGAAGCCAGCGAAGATGACGAGTTTCACCGGCCAGCGGATAAGGCCTCCGGCATTGGAGGACATTTCGCTCTGATGCCAGGACAGCGTGAACATGGGCCAGGAAAGCCAGGCAAGATAAAAGCAGCCCGGCAGCAGGAAGAGCACGATGCCGATAATATCCACCCAGATGCGGCTGCGCGGCGAAATAGCACCATAGATGATGTCCACCCGCACATGTTCGTTCATCCGCAGCGTATAGGATGCACCGATCAGTACGATGAAGGCGAACATGTACCACTGGATTTCCAGCCAGCCGTTTGAACTGTAGTTGAAAGTGTAACGGACCATGGCATTGCCGGCGCTGACGAGGCAGCAGATGAGCACGAGATAGCCGGCGATCTTGCCCAGAGCTTCACTTGCAAGGTCTATCAGCGCACTTAGTTTTAAAAGCGATTTCATGACTTTCCCCTCTTCCCTTTTCGGGCCCTTTGCGGGTTTATGGCGGAGAGCAAAGCCCCATGCCCTTGCGGCGGCCACGCCTCCACGCGCATCCGCTGCCACAAGTTCCGGAGTTCCTCCCCACAGAATCCGTGTATGGTCAGGCGGTCCGAAAAGCAACCGAAACCGCCATGAAACAGCGCGAGCGACCGCCATTTTCAACCGTTTACGCAAGAATGTTGCCGGACGGCATGTTTTGCCCGCAGCAGCGGTCATGGTGCATGCCATCGCCGCACTTTCGCGCGGAACGCATTGCGCTTTTCGGCGACTTCATGTTAGGTCTGGCTACGGAGAATCCGGCATTGCCCCACGATCGTCCGCGGGCAAAATGTCCCGCGCGACGGGCATGACGGATGGAGCAAAGGGGAAGCGGAATGAGTGAACACCACACGGGTCCTGTCGAAGTCGGCGCCGAGATGAACTACGCCGAGCACGAAAAGACCTATAACGGTTTTCTGGCCTTGACGAAGTACGGCACAATGATGTTGTGCGTGCTGATGCTGGCCATGGTCGCGGGTTTCTTCACCTCCGCCGGCTTCCTTGGTGGTCTGGTCGTCTTCGTCGTACTGTCGGCAGCGGGTTTCTTTCTGCTGCGCTGAACAATCCCGTTCATGAGCGGTTCCCGTTCCGGGGACCGGGCGACGCCGGATAACCGGAAAGGCCAAGCCATGAAGCGTCTGCTATATTGTCTGTTTCTGCTGGTGGCGATTGCGCATCCTGCTTTGTCACGCGATCTCTCGTCTGCTGAGCAGGATAGTCTTCGCACACAGATTGAGCGATTTCAGACGGCTTTGAGCGCACAGGATTTCGAGGTCGTCAGCAAGACGGTGCCGCCAAAAATCTTTGAATTCATCGCAAGCGATGCGGGCGTTACCGTGGAGCAGCTGCGCAGCGCCCTGACCACGCAGATGCAGATGGCGCTCGCGGCGGTCAAGATAACCGAATTCACCATGGATACGGAGGCGATCAGCCTTGCGCAAACGCCGGATGGAACACCCTATGCGCTCGTTCCGACGAAGACAGTGATGGAAACCGGCGGCCAGACGATCGAGGCGAAATCACACACGCTGGCGCTGATGGACGGCACGGCGTGGTATTTGCTGCGGGTCAGCGACCAGCAGCAGGTCGCCATCTTGCGCAAGGTCTATCCGTCCTTCGCCGACGTGACGTTTCCCGACGGTTCCATGCAGCCGGTGAAATAGCCCGCATTCTCAAAGGTGCGGCCTTGCCGGCGAACGGCCTTCACTCAGGAAAAGCGCCCCGGACGGAAGGGGTCGACCGAAATTGCCGTCTCCTCGCCACTGGCTAACTGCGTGACGAGACGGGCTGTCGCTGCCGATTGTGTCAGCCCCAGATGGCCGTGGCCGAAGGCATAGATGACGGAGGGCGTGGCGCGGGCCGTGCCGATGACGGGAAGACAGTCCGGCATGGACGGACGGAAGCCCATCCATTGCCGTCCGCCTTCCAGCTTGATACCGGGCAGGAAACGTCCCGCCTTCTTCAACATGGCCTCTGCTCGGCGGAAATTCGGTTTCAGTTCGAGCCCGCCGAGTTCGACGGCGCCGCCAACACGAATGCCCGTCGATAGCGGGGTGACGACGAAGCCATGGTCGTTGAAATAAAGCTGGCGCGTCAGGTTGAAGGCGTTGGCGGGCAGGGTGGTGTTGTAGCCGCGTTCGGTCTCCAGCGGCACGATGTTGCCAAGCGTCGCGGCAAGCTTTTTCGACCACGCGCCGCCGGCGATCACCACTTTGTCGGCGTCGATCTTGTCGCCGTTTTCCAGCGTCACGATCGTGCTTTCGCCGACGGCGTCGATGCGTTCGGCCTCACCCTTGCGCAGGCTGGCGCCACGGGCGAGCACCAGATCGAAGATGGCACGGGTGAAATCGTAGGGATCGGAGACCTGCAGGCCGTTCGGCGAAAACACGGCGTGGCGGAACTGCGGCGCGAGACCCGGTTGCAGCTCCTCGATTTCGTTGCGGCCGATGCGTTCGAAGGAATAGCCGGCGCTTTCCTTTTCGTCCCAATCCTTGCGGGCGGCATTGAGGCTTGCCTCGCTGTCGTAAAGATCGAGCGTGCCGGTTTTCAAAACGAAGGATGAAAGTTCCGGCATGGCGGCGACATGGGCCATTTCCGCGGCCGCCAGCCGGTTGATGTCAGTAAGGGATTTCAGCCCGTGACGAAAGCTGCGTTCGGCGCTGGCGCGCCAGAAACGCCACAGCCAGGGCGCGATCTTCGCCGCATAGGCAGGCGGCACGCTGAGCGGGCCGAGCGGATCGAACAGCCAGCGCGGCGCTTTTTTCATGATGCCGGGCGATGGAATGGGAATGATTTCCGGAAAGGCCAATATGCCTGCATTGCCGGAGCTGGCGCCGCGGGCAACCTCGCCACGTTCCAGAAGCACCACCTCGCGTCCGGCATTCTGCAGATAAAGCGCCGCCATGGAACCGATAATGCCGGTGCCGATCACCAGCACATCGCATTTCAGGGTTTTGGTCATCGGCGCTCCTGCAACACAAATCTTTCAACCCCGCCATAACAACGAATGCGGTGCTGATGAAAGGCCGCAACGTGCCGCTGCCGCAGAAATATAAGCACTGTGGCAAATAAGCGGGTTCCGGCCGGACTGAACGGCATGCCCAGGTTAATAGTTATGACTCATCATTAATCGCAATTTAACGGTGTGCCACTAGTTTCGCGGGCGGGCAGGCCGACCGTTTCCATCCTGATATTTAAGGGGTGGAGAAGGTCCGCATATTGGTTACCGCTGGGGGTTCAAACATATGTCTCACTTTTCCAAATTTGGTCTGGACGCTTCTTCGGTGCTTGATGCGCTCAGCCGTTCGCAGGCTATCATCGAGTTCGACCTGACCGGCAAGATTTTGAAAGCGAACGATAATTTCTGCAAGGCCGTCGGTTATCAGCAGTCTGAAATCGTTGGGCGCTCCCACAGCATGTTCCTGTCTGCCGAAGATGCCTCCTCGCCTGAATACAAGACCTTCTGGGCGAAGCTGTCGCGCGGCGAATATGATCAGGGTCAGTACCGGCGCCTGGCCAAAAATGGCGATGAAATCTGGATCGAAGCCTCCTACAACCCGGTGTTCCGTTTCGGCAAGCCCTACAAGGTGGTCAAGATTGCCACCGATATCACCGCGATGAAGCGCAAGAGTGCCGAGGATGATGGCAAGCTGGCCGCACTTTCCCGGGCGCAGGCCATGATTGAATTTACGCCAGACGGAAAAATCCTCGGCGCCAACGAAAATTTCCTCGCGACGCTGGGTTACACGGCGGAAGAAATCATCGGCAAACATCATTCGATATTCTGCGAGCCGGCCTATACCCAGTCGCAGGATTACCGGAATTTCTGGGAAGAGCTTCGCATGGGCCGCTTTTCCACCGGACAGTTCATGCGGCTTGGCAAGGAAGGCCGCCGCGTTTTCATTCAGGCCTCCTACAATCCGATCATCGATGACCGGGGCCGCGTCTTCAAGGTGGTGAAATTCGCTTTCGACGTGACGGACCGGGTGCATGCGGTCGAGGAACTTGGTGCGGCGCTCGAGCGGCTTTCGCAATGCAATATCCGCGTTACGCTGGACAAGCCGTTCGTCGGCGAGTTCGAAAGGCTGCGGCGCGATTTCAACAAGTCCATCGCCGAATTCCAGAAGACGTTGGAGAATGTTCTCGGCCAGACCGGTGATCTGACCCGCAGCAGCCAAGAAGTCAGCGAAGCTTCCGTCAATCTCGCCGAACGTTCTCGCGAGCAGGCGGTAGCGCTTGAGGAAACCTCGGCAGCACTTGAAGAAATCACCTCGACCGTTCGTTCGTCGACTGAAAACATGAAAGAGACGCGCAAACTCGTCCAGAGCGCGCGGACGTCCACCGTGGCTTCCACCGAAGTCGTTGAGCGCACGGTCGATGCCATGCAGCGTATCGAGACGGCATCGCGGGAAATCAGTCAGATCATTGGCGTGATCGATGAAATCGCCTTCCAGACCAACCTGCTGGCGCTGAATGCCGGCGTGGAAGCCGCTCGTGCGGGCGAAGCCGGCAAGGGCTTTGCCGTGGTGGCGCAGGAAGTGCGCGAGCTGGCACAGCGTTCCGCCAATGCCGCCAAGGAAATCAAGGCGCTGATCAACAATTCCGGCACCGAGGTTCTGGAAGGCGTCAGGCTGGTGGGCGAGACCGGCGAGGCGTTGAAGCAGATCGATGCGCTGGTCAGGCATATTGACGGCAATGTCGACATGATCGCCAAGGCGGCGGATGAACAGGCGGTCGGCATCAGCGAGATCAACAAGGCGGTCAACCGGCTGGACCGGATGACGCAGGAGAACGCGGCAATGAGCGCCCGCACCACGGTTATCAGCACCACGCTGGCGCAGGGCGCCGATGCATTGGCGCAGCTTGTCAGCCTGTTCAAGCTGAACCGCCGCACGGTGCAGCGCGAAGACGGATCATCCACCGCAAGGACGGTTTCGGAGCGGAACGGCGCAGATACTATTCCCCAGCGCTCTGCGGCGTAGGAGAAAGCGGGCGCGCCGGAGATCGTGCGCGCCCTGCAATCCCATGGTCGATAGGGTTTGAAATCTGGTTATATAGGCGGTGGGGGGGCTTAAAGGTGTTGACGCCCCCACTTCAAAACGTTGCCACAGTCACCGCGCAAAATATCGTTTCAATCGAAAATGCCGCGACTGAGGATGAAGGGAGATTGCGATTCCCCCGTTTCGTTCCAATCTGGATGATGTTCGTGCCTTTCACGCCAGAATGATGGCGGCGGCCAGCAACTCCACGGATGAGAGGCTTGAACGGATCTTCGAACTGGTCCCGCGTGAGATATTTCTTGGACCGGGACCATGGAAGATCAGGGTGAACCGCCGTTATATCGAAACCCCGAGCGCCAACCCTGTCCATATCTATCAGAACGTGCTTGTAGCCCTTGATGCCAGTAAGGATATCAACAACGGGGAGCCCCTGCTGCATGCGAGCTGGATCGGTGCCGCCTGCCCGAAAGCTGGTGATACCATATCCCATATCGGTGCGGGGACGGGTTATTATACGGCAATCCTGTCGCTGTTGGCATTGCCGGGCGGCAGCGTTCACGCTTTTGAGATTGAGGAAAGCCTTGCCAGACGGGCACAGGAAAACCTCAAGCCTTTCGAAGGTGTTTTTCTGACGCAGGGTGATGCAACCCTGCTGCCTCTTCCGGCATCCGATCTGATTTACGTCAATGCCGGCGTCGTTGTGCCGCCCGTGGCGTGGCTACAGGCGCTCAAACCGGGTGGCCGGATGATTTTTCCATGGCAGCCTGCCGAGGGCATCGGCGTCGCTATGCTGGTGACGCGCGAGCAATCCGCTTTCATTGCGCGGCCTTTGATGCCGGTGCGGTTTATTCCCTGTATCGGCGCATCGGATGCGCGCCTCTGCGCGAGAGCGCCCAGCATGTCCGAAACGCGAGCCATCCGCTCGCTTCGCCTGACAGCGGATCAAGCGCCCGATGATACGGCTGTCGCTATATTCCCCGACATCTGGTTTTCCACGGCCGGCGCGCATGGACCCAACCCATAGGCTGTAAACGCGCAGGCCGGGGAAGCTCTTGCCTATCCCCGCAGGGCCGGTCTTGCGATACCGAGATGCTCGCGCAGCGTAGACCCTTCGTATTCCCTGCGGAACAGGCCGCGCTCCTGCAGAAGCGGCACGACTTCGCGGTTGAATTCCTCCAGCCCGCCGGGGAAGAAGGGCGGCATGACGTTGAAGCCGTCGGCCGCGCCGTTTTCGAACCAATCCTGCATCCGGTCCGCCACCTCCTTGGCCGTGCCCATGACGATATGGTGGCCGCGGCCCGCGGCAACGCGCAGCGCCAGTTCGCGGATCGTCAGTTTTTCGCGGCGTGCGAGTTCGGTCAGAAGTTCGGCGCGGCTGCGCAGCTGGTCGGAGATCGGCAGGTCGGGCAGCGGGCCGTCGAGATCATAGTCGGCCAGGCTGTGGCCGATGCGTTCTTCAAGCAGCGGCATGGCGCTCTTGATGTCCGTCCAGCGGTTCAGTTCCTTCAGCTTTTCACCGGCCTCCTCGAAGCTACGGCCGATGATCGGCATGAAGCCGGGCATGACGGCAACGCTGGCCGGATCGCGGCCGAATTTCGCCACCCGCGCCTTGAGGCTGGTATAGAAGGCCTGTGCTTCGGAAATCGCCTGCTGGGCGGTGAAGACGATATCGGCGGTGCGGGCAGCAAGGTCCTGCCCCGGTCCGGAGGAACCGGCCTGAATGAGAACCGGGTGACCCTGCGGCGAACGCGGAATGTTGAGCGGTCCCTTGACCGTGAAATATTTGCCCTCGTGGTTGAGAATATGGACCTTTTCCGGATCGACGTAACGGCCCGCCTGCTTGTCCTTGACGAAGGCGTCGTCATCCCAGCTGTCCCACAGGCCGCGAACGACATTCACATATTCTTCCGCCACCGCATAACGCTCGTCATGCTCGGGATGGTCCTTGGAGAAATTGGCCGCCGTGCGGGCATAGGAGGTGGTGACGATGTTCCAGGCGGCGCGGCCGTGGCTCAGATGATCGATGGACGCAAAGGCACGGGCGGTATGGTAGGGCTCGCCATAGGTGGTGGAGGCGGTGGCGGCCAGGCCGATCCTGTCGGTCACCATGGCAAGTGCGGCAAGCAGGGTCAGCGGTTCGAAGCGGGCGATCATCGAGGGATGGGCGTCGACGCCGCTGGTCAGGCCGTCGGCCAGAAACACCATGTCGAACTTCGCAGATTCCGCCATTTTCGTAACACGGGTCAAGAGGTCGAAATTCTCGCTGCCGGCTTCCGCATCGGGGTGACGCCAGCCGGAAACGTGGTGTCCGGCGCCTTGGAGGAAAAGGCCGAGATGCATCTGTCTTTTGCGGGTCGTAGTGGTCATGGGGTCATGCCTTCATGTCGGTCGAGTTATATTTGCGATACCAGAAGCGTTTCGAGCTTCCTGAGGTCGGCTACGGTCTTCATGCTCCGCACCAGTGCCGGAATTCCGGCGAATTTTTCATTGCTGCCGGTGGCGTCGGCGAATTTTTCCGTCGGGTCATCGATGCCCGGCAGGCCGTCGATACGGCGCGAGAGCACCGTGCCATCCTTCTTCGTCACATCGATGACCACAAAACGGGTGGTCGGATCGGGTGAGAGGCGGCGCGCCGTCTCGTCATGGCGACGCGAGACTTTTGCGGAAAGGGCAAGCAGGTCGGCGCGTGTCGGGCGCTCGTCGAAATGGCCGATACCAAGCGCTCCGTCCGCCAAGGCGGCGGCAAAGATATATTCAGGGCTGAAACGTGCATCGATGCCGGTCGTGGGCGTGGCCGGCCCGACAAGGGCGGCATCGCCCCCCGGTGGGAAGGTGATGACAACCGTTTCGATTTCGTCGGGCGTCAGCTCATGTCCGCTGCGCAGCGCCAGTGCGCCGACGGCGACGGGATGGGCGGCGGTGCAGCAGGGAAAAGCCTTGAGGGTGAGGCCGGGCGAAACGATCTGCCAGGGCGCGCCCCAGCCGGAGAGAACCCGTTTCGGCTGCTCGGCGCCGAAGGCGAAGGCGGAATAAAAGCCGATGGGGTTTTCCAGAAAATCCGGGGCACCCTGAAAACCGGCGCGCGCCAGCCGCGCGGCGGTGAGGCCGGCGCGTGTGGCGAGCCCGGCATGCAGCGGCTTGGCATCGTAGCCGAATTGCAGGCGAAGTCCGGCCGATTGTGTGGCGGCAAGGCCAAGAGCCACGGCCGTGGTCTGCGGATCGAACTTCAGAAGATGGGCGATGGCCGCCGCAGCGCCGATCGGGCCGAGCGTGGCGGTGGCGTGGAAGCCGTTTTCGTAGTGCTTGGTGCCGAGCGACAGGCCGAGACGCGCCATGGTCTCCAGCCCGACGATGTAGGCGGCAATGAAGGCATCCGCCGTCGAACCTGCCTCGACCGCAACAGTCAGCAGCGCGGGAATGATGGCGACGGTGGGGTGGCCACGCACGCTGCCATGGACATCATCATAATCCAGCACATGGCCGGCATGGCCGTTGATGAGGGCGGCGGTAAAGGCATCGGTGCGCAGATCGTGGCCGATGATGCCCGCCGTGCCGGATGTACCGGGAGTAAAGCTGTCGATCAGGATTTTCGTGCTTCTGTCGGCAGCGCCGCCCAATACACAGGCGAAAAAATCGATCAGCGCCGTGCGGGCGATTCTGACTGCCTCTTCGTCACGCAGCGGATCGGAGGCGGCGATGGCTTCGGCCAGATGCAGGGTGAGTTTCTCATCGGCGGTCATGGCATCAAATTCCTTCGCCATCGGTCACCCGCGCCACCTGTCCGCCGAGACCCTTGACGAAGGCATTGATGCGCGGATTGGTCGACTTGTAGAAAATGTGGTCGGGCGTGCCCTGATCGACGATCAGGCCGTTTTCGGTAAAGACGATCTTGTCGCTGATTTCCTCGGCGAAGCGCATTTCGTGGGTGACGAGAATGCTGGTCATGCCGTCATTGACGAGATCGCGGATGACGGCGAGCACTTCGCCGACCGTTTCCGGGTCGAGAGCTGAAGTCACTTCATCGAACAGCACCAGCTCCGGCCGCATGGCGAGTGCTCGGGCAATGGCGACACGCTGCTGTTGACCGCCGGAAAGCTGGCCGGGATAGGCATCGACCTTCTGGGAAAGACGCACTTTTTCCAGCAATTCGCGTGCATGACGCTCGGCTTGCGCCTTTGGCGTACCGAGAATCTTGATCGGCGCAATGGTGATGTTTTCCATCACCGTCAGATGAGGGAAGAGGTTGAACTGCTGGAAGACGATGCCGATGCGCTTGCGCAGCGCGATGCGCTCAGCCTCGGTCTTCAATTGGTCGACCCGGGTGCCACCGACGGTGATCTTGCCCGATTGCGGAATGAGCAGGCCGTTGATGCAGCGCAGGATCGTGGACTTGCCCGAGCCGGAAGGGCCGATGATGGAAACGGCGTCACCCTTGTTGACGGTCAGATCGATGCCCTTGAGAACCTGATTGTCGCCGAAGGACAAGTGTATGCCCTCCAGTTCGACCAATGCTGTGGCGGCAGGGGCGTTGGCGGCGGTTTGTGGTGCGGATGCGGACATGGCTTGTTCCAATCAGCGGGAGGCGAAGCGCCGCTCGAGGCGCTGCGTGAAACGGGAGACGGGATAGCAGAACAGGAAGAACGCCATCAGCACGGTGAGATAGACCACGACGGTGAAATCGTTGCGTTGCACGGCGGTGCTGGCGTCCGTGGCGGCATGCAGAAGCTCATGCACGCCGACCAGCGAGGCAAGCGCCGTGCCCATGGTGATCGATGCGTAAAGGTTCATCCATGGCGGCAGCGAACGTTTCACGCATTGCGGCAGGATGATCCAGCGCAGCGTCTGGTTACGCGAAAAGCCCAGCCCCTGTGCCGCTTCCCATTGCGCAGTCGGAATGGACTGGATGGCGCCACGGGTGATTTCCGCGATGTGGGCGCTCGCCGGAATGGCGAGACCGACGACGGCCTTGATCCAGTCCGGGAAGGGAATGTAATTGCCGAAGGCGACGATCTCGAAGGGGAAGATGTAGGTCGCGGCAAAAATCAGCACCAGATGCGGGGCATTGCGGAAAACCTGCACATAGGTCAGCGCCGGCGCACGCACCAGGCGATAGGGCGCAAGCTCCATGATGCCGAGAAGGACGCCGATGAAGGTACCGATGGCGATCGCCAGAACGCTGATCAGCACATTCATGGCAAAACCCTTGCCGAGATAGGGCAGCCATTGCAGCAGCACCTGCCCGAGCGAGGGATCGAGGATCAGCCACAGGACGACGGCAATCAGCACACCGAGCAGCAGAATGGTACCGAACGGCGGCTTCTTCGCCACCTGTGTTGGAGAAACCACCGCGCTCATTGACCGAACCCCGGAACTGCGAGACGCCGTTCAAGCCAGAGACCGACCCTTGCGACGATGAAATTGATGACGCTGAAGAAGATGAGGATGACGATCATCAGCTCGACCACATTGTCGCGCTGCGTCCAGATCAGGATCGAGGCATAGGTGATTTCACCCACCGCAATGGCCGAGCCGACCGTGGTGAGCTTCACCAGATTGACGAGATTGTTGATGATGGATGGCAGCGCCGTGCGGATCGCCAGCGGAAACTCCACATAACGCAGGATTTCGAACGAACTGAAACCGATCGCGCGCGCCGCCTCGATGGTGGTGGCCGGTACCGCCTCGATACCGCCGCGCAACGCTTCCGCGTGGAAGGCGGCAACATGCAGGCCGGTGATGGCGACGACCCAGAAGAACGGGGTCAGCGGATTGTTTTGCGCACCGCCCAGCGCATTGGAAATCAGCATGTTGAGTACGAGGAAACCGCACATCAGCTGCACCAGCGTCGGCGTGTTGCGCGTGAGTTCCACATAGGCGCGCACCGGGCCGGCGAGCCAGGTCTTGCCGGAGGTGAGCATGGCCGCGAAAATGAAGCCGAAGACAAGGCTGAGCGGCAAGGTGACGGCAATGAGAATGAGCGTCATCTTCATGCCATCGAGCCAGATCTGAACCTCGTAGCCGCTGTTCAGAAAGTCATAGTTGAGGCCGATATGCGCGGCCAGTTCTATGAAGCGCGCTATAAATGCATCCTGCATTGGAAATCCATGCTGTTGTCGCGGTGCCGCCCGGCGGCGGCACCAGAAATGGCCTGTCTTGCTATAAAGCAGAAAAGAACGGCGGGCGAAACCAGCCGTTCTCTGGGGTTGGGGTAAAACGCCTTGATGGCAGACGCCCCTGCGTCATGCCGGACTTAGATCACGGCATCCAGCCACGACGTCTCCGCGCCGTGAACGACCTTTTTCGATCAGGCGCTTGATCGCGCTGGACCCCGGATCAAGCTCGGAGTGACCGGAACTGCCCAGTCTCTTATTGCGCGGCCGAAAGCTTCTTCTGCTGCTCTTCCATGTAGCCGATGCTCGGCAGGCGGTTGGCCTTGGCGAATTCGATCATCTTGCCGGAAGCGTGCAGCTCCTTGACGATCTTGTCGAGGGCGGCCTGCGTGTCGTTTTCGCCCTTGCGCAGCCAGATGACGGAATCCGACGGGATGAGGTCGGTGGGGATGAGGATGCCGTAATCCTTCCACTCGTCGGCGCGGTCCTGAAGCATCAGGCTCAACGTGCCGTTGACGTGAACGGAGACGTCACAATTGCCGCCCTTCAGCGCCAGCAGCGATTCCGGCTGGCTCGGCAGGGCCTTCACCTGGGCGCCATATTGCTCGATCAGCGGTTGGGTGTAGTTTGAGCCTTGCGAAACGCAGGCGATCTTGCCCTTCAGATCCGGCCAGTCCTTGATGCCCGAATCCTTGCGGCCGATGGCAGCGCCACCCTGGCGGTCATAGGGGGTCGGCACGTAGCCGAGCGTTTTGGCGCGCTCTTCGGTGTATTGCATGTTGGCGATGAGGATATCGACCTTGCCCTGCTGCAGGAACTGCACGCGGTTGGGCGGGGTCACCGTCTCGGTGACGAGTTCAACACCGAGGCCGGCGGCGAGCGCCTTGGCGACGTCGATGTTGAGGCCCTTCTGCTCCTGCGTCTTAGGATCGATGAAGCCGAAAGGCGCGCCGGAAAGGATGACACCGACGGTCAGCTTGCCGCGACCCTTGATCCGGTCGAGCGTTGCATCCGCGTGCGCGGCGGTGGCCATCGAAGCGATGACGACGGTTCCGGCGATGAGTTTTGCGGCTAGTCTGGAGAAAGAGAGGGCCATGGGTATTTCCTTTTGAGTGTAGGTGGAAACTACATGAGGCACCCGCCAAGAGCGAGAATTGGCATTGCGCAAAAAATAATATGAATAAAATCGCGTTCCAATAAAGCCTCAGGGGCGAAAAAATATCCTAATAATAGGAAATCGTAGAATCCTGTTCTTTGTCGCCGCTGTTTGCCCCTGGCCACAGAAGCGCCAGATGGTCAGTGGGGGAGCGATCGAATGCCGCTTGTTTCTTCTCCCCGGCGGGGAGAAGAAAAGCGCCGTAACGTTCAGCCCGCCTCAGCGACCGGCATTATAGGCCGCGATCGCCGCCATATTAACGATATCGCTGTCCTTCGCGCCCATCGAGGTGATCTGCACGGATTTGTCGAGGCCGACGAGGAGCGGGCCGATGACGGTGGCACCACCCAGTTCCTGCAGCATCTTGGTGGAGATCGAGGCGGAATGGATGGCGGGCATGACCAGCACATTGGCCGGGCCGGAAAGCCGGGCGAAGGGATACTGGCTCTGCATGCGGTGGTGGTTCAGCGCCACATCAGCCGACATTTCGCCTTCGACCTCGAAATTGACATTGCGCCTGTCGAGGATTTTCACCGCCTCGCGCACCTTGTCGGAGCGTTCGCCGACCGGCTGGCCGAAGGTGGAATAGGCGAGCATGGCCACACGCGGCTCGTAGCCGAAACGACGGGCGAGGCCGGCTGCTTCTTCGGCGATATCGGCAAGGTCTTCCGCATTCGGCATGTCATGCACGGCGGTATCGGCCACAAAGACGGTTCGGTTGCGCGAGACGACCAGCGAAACGCCAATGACGCGATGGCCGGGCTTGGTGTTGATGCAGCGGCGGATATCTTCCAGCGCGGTCGAATAGTTGCGGGTCACACCCGTGACCACGGCGTCCGCATCGCCCATCGCGACCATGCAGGCGGCGAAATGGTTGCGGTCGTTGTGGACCAGGCGCTGCACGTCGCGCAGCAGGAAACCGCCGCGCTGCAGGCGCGCATAAAGATAATCGACATAGGCATCGACGCGGCTGGAAAGGCGCGCATTGGTGATCTCGATATTGGCGCGGTCGAGATCGATGCCGGCGCGCTCCGCATTGGCCTTGATGATGTCATCGCGGCCGAGCAGGATGGCGGTGCCGAGGCCTTGCGCGGTGAACGAAATCGCCGCGCGCATGACCTGTTCCTCTTCCGCCTCGGCAAAGACCACGCGCTTCGGCGAGCGGCGCACGCGTTCGTAAAGGCGCTGCGTCGTCGAAGCCATCGGATCGCGGCGGGCGGAAAGTTCACGGGCATAGGCGTCGAGATCCGGCAATTCGCGCTGGGCGACACCGGTTTCGATGGCGGCTTTGGCGACTGCCACCGGAATGGCCGAGATCAGGCGCGGATCGAAGGGAACCGGAATGATATATTGCGGCCCGAAACGCGGACGGTTGCCCTGATAGGCGGCAGCCACATCGTCAGGCACATCCTCGCGAGCCAGATCGGCCAGCGCCTGTGCGGCGGCGATCTTCATTGCGTCGTTGATCTGGCGGGCGCGGACATCGAGCGCGCCGCGGAAGATATAGGGAAAGCCGAGGACGTTGTTGACCTGGTTCGGATAGTCCGAACGGCCCGTCGCCATGATGGCGTCGTCGCGGACGCGCGACACTTCTTCCGGCGTGATTTCCGGGTCCGGATTGGCCATGGCGAAGATGATCGGCTTCTTTGCCATGGAGCGGATCATCTCTTCGGTGAAGGCTCCCTTCTGGGAGAGGCCGAACACCACGTCCGCACCCTTCATGGCTTCGGCCAGCGTGCGGTTGTCGGTTTTTACCGCATGGGCGGATTTCCACTGGTTCATGCCTTCGGTACGGCCCTGATAGATCACGCCCTTGGTATCGCAGAGTGTAATGTTGTCCGGGTTGAAACCCATGGCCTTGATGAGGTCCATGCAGGCGATGGCCGCAGCGCCCGCGCCGTTGCAGACGAGCTTCGTGGTCTTGAAGTCGCGGCCGGTCAGTTCGATGGCGTTGATGAGGCCGGCTGCGGCGATGATGGCGGTGCCGTGCTGATCGTCATGGAAAACGGGAATGTCCATCAGCTCGCGCAGGCGGCTTTCGATGATGAAACATTCCGGCGCCTTGATGTCTTCCAGATTGATGCCGCCGAAGGAGGGGCCGAGATAGCGCACGCAATTGATGAACTCATCCGCGTCTTCGGTATCGACCTCAAGATCGATGGAATCGACATCGGCAAAGCGCTTGAAGAGGACTGACTTGCCTTCCATGACGGGCTTGGAGGCGAGCGCGCCGAGATTGCCGAGGCCAAGAATCGCGGTGCCGTTGGAGATGACCGCAACCATGTTGCCGCGCGTCGTATAATCGTAAGCACTTGCCGGATTTTCGGCGATGGCTTTCACCGGCACGGCCACGCCCGGCGAATAGGCGAGCGACAGATCCCGCTGCGTCGCCATCGGCTTGGTCGGGGTTATTTCCAGTTTGCCGGGTCTGCCGTCCGCGTGGAAATCCAGGGCTTCCTGATCCGTAACCGATGTTCTGGTGCTGGCGGGCTTGGTCGTGTCGGACATGGGCTGTGTGTGCTTTCCTGTCGATAATCGTGTAAAAATATCCGTCGTTGTTATTGTATTTTTCGCGCGCCTGCCAAGCCTTGAATGTTGTTCAGTGCAGCAAAATGAGCCGTGATGAAATTAGTGGCCGATTCAATCGATTAGTTCTCGGTTCACGTTAGAGGCGGGGTCGATAGGCCTGCCGCGCCATATTCACGAAGGCGTCCACATGGAGGGCGAGCGCGCCGCGCCGGACGACCAGCATGCAATCGGACCAGGCGTCCGCGTTCTCCAGCGGTACGGCGGTGATGCCCCGCGTGGCGCGCACCGTGCTTTCTGGCAGGATGGAAATTCCGGCACCCGCTTCCACAAGCGCAAGGATCGTATTGACGTTGGCAATGCGCATGCCAATCTGCGGCTCGCAGCCGGCATCCTCGAACAGCGAAAGCGCATTGCTGC
The DNA here is from genome assembly GCA_017744915.1 of Agrobacterium tumefaciens. Taxonomy (GTDB): domain Bacteria; phylum Pseudomonadota; class Alphaproteobacteria; order Rhizobiales; family Rhizobiaceae; genus Agrobacterium; species Agrobacterium tumefaciens_I. The sequence continues at coordinate 220,086 of JAGIAH010000001.1, read as the reverse complement.
TGAGGCCGAGGCCGATCTCGTCAACCGGCAGCAGCAGTTTTTCCCGCACGATATCGCTGACCGGGACCCGGGAGCGGGCGGCAAGCGCATGCTGCTCGGGCACGGCGACGCATAATTTCGAGCGGTCGAAGGGCATGGCCCTCAAGGTCTGTGGCAGCAGCGGCAGCGGTGCGCGAATGAAGGCCACATCGGTCTTGCGTGTCGCCACCTGCTCGATCAGCTGTTCCATCGTCATGCCGGGCAGAAGCTCCAGCGTCACATCCCGGTTTTCATCGCTGTAGCGGGTGATCAGCGCTGGCAGTTTGCGTTCCGCCATCACGCTGGTGCCATATCCTATACGCAGCGTGCCGAGCTGGCCGCGCCTTATCTGCTGCGCCTTTTCCAGCGCGCCCTTGGTGCGGGCGAGGATTTCCTCCGCCTCGATGAGCATGGATTGCCCCGCCTGGGTAAGTTCCACACCGCGATTGATGCGCTGAAAAAGCTTGAAGCCGAGATTTTCCTCTAGTTGCCGGATGCGCTGGGTAACGGCGGGCTGGGCAATGCCGAGCTGAAGGGCGGCGGCACGGAAGTTTTTCGCCCTTGCGGCTTCCACGAAGATTGTAAGTTGACGAATATCCATCGGCGGACGGGTCTTTGTGTTGTCGGTCGGATGTGGTATAAGCTCAGCTTATCAAAATTGCCCGTCTTGCGCATTGTCATCTTGTCGCAGGCGACGTTATACCGCAGCCAGGGTTTTGGTACGCTCCGTGCCCACAGACGGGCGTTGCGACCGGGCCGGGGAGGATTTGTTCAAGCATCTTGGCTGCCGTCCAACGGGCCGGTGGTATCTGCAGTGAATGGGTCAAATGACAGTCACAACGGAAGTCTTCCCCACTATTGTTCCCCGTTCAGCCGCGCCGCCCTCATCGCGTTCGCGCCTGGCCGCTGCTGCGGCTGGCTGTCCCGGCTTTGCCGGACACTGAACGATCATCGGGCATCAGCCTTTGCGGCGGCCCTCCTAACCGGATATTCATTCCATGAGTCACTCTGCAACTTCACTGTCGCTTCCAGCCAGACTATGGCTGCTGGTGCTTGGCGCGGTCATCATCGCTGCGGGCCTGTTCTTCGCCATTGGCGGCGGGAAGCTCGTTGCGCTGGGCGGCAGCCCCTATTTCGTCACGACCGGTATCGCGCTGATCGTTTCCGGCCTGCTGATCCTGCTGCGCAAGCCGGCCGGCGCGCTTCTCTTTGGTCTCATCTTCATCCTTTCCGGGGTCTGGGCGGTCTGGGAAGCCGGATTGCACTTCTGGCCGCTGATTTCCCGCCTGCTTGCTATAGGTGTGGGCGCCACGGTCGTGGCGCTGTCTTATCCGCTGCTGCGTCGTGCAGCCGGTAAAACACCTGCCTACGGCACGTCCTTCGCCATTGCCGCCGTTCTGGCCATCGCTTCCGGCGCCGGTTTTGCCGGCATGTTCGTGCCGCATCCGACCGTCGCCTTTAGTGGCGAACCGGCGGCGCTGACGCCGGTCAAGCCGGAAACCGAGCAGAAGAACTGGGAACATTACGGCAATACGTCCGGCGGCAGCCGCTTTGTCGCGCTGGACGAAATCACCCGCGATAACGTCAAGAACCTTGAAGTCGCATGGACCTATCGAACTGGCGACACCCCGATCAGCCCCGGCGCGAACGGCGCGGAAGATCAGGAAACGCCGCTGCAGGTGGGCGACACCGTGTTCCTGTGCACGCCGCACAACAATGTCATCGCTCTCGATGCCGATACCGGTGCTGAAAAATGGAAGACGGAAATCAACGCGAAATCCTCCGTCTGGATGCGTTGCCGCGGCCTTGCCTATTTTGATGCCAAGGCGCCGCTGAAGCAGCCGACCGCGCCGGGCTCCACGCCTGTCACACCAGCGGTGGTGGCCGACGGAGCGCTTTGCCAGCGCCGCATTCTGATGAATACAATCAATGCCGAACTGATCGCACTCGATGCCGACACCGGCGCGTTTTGCCCGGATTTCGGCACCAATGGCCGTGTCGATCTGAAGATTGGCCTCGGCAATGCGCCGGACCCGCAATATGTGCTGACTTCGGCCCCCACGCTCGCAGGCACCACCGTTGTGGTCGGCGGCCGCATCGCCGACAATGTGCAGGTGGATATGCCGGGCGGCGTGATGCGCGGTTTCGATGTGGTGACGGGCGCGCTTCGCTGGGCCTTCGATCCCGGCAATCCGCAGATCACCGGACTGCCGCCCGAAGGGCAGACATACACGCGTTCCACCCCGAATGTGTGGGCGTCCATGTCCTACGATCCGGCGCTGAACACCGTCTTCATGCCGGTCGGCAGCCCCTCGGTCGATCTCTATGGCGCGACACGCACGCCGCTCGACCATAAATACGGCGCTTCGATGCTGGCACTCGATGCCACGACAGGCCGGGAAAAATGGGTCTACCAGACGGTTCATAATGACCTCTGGGACTTCGACGTGCCGATGCAGCCGAGCTTCATCGATTTCCCGAAGGCGGATGGAACGACCGTTCCGGCGTTGGTCTTCGGTACCAAGGCGGCTCAGATCTATGTCCTCGACCGCGCCACGGGCCAGCCGCTGACCAAGGTGGAAGAGGTTCCGGTCAAGCCGGCCAATATTCCGAACGAACCCTATTCGCCGACCCAGCCACGTTCTGTCGGCATGCCGGAAATCGGCGCGCAGACGTTGACCGAGGCGGATATGTGGGGCGCCACCCCGTTCGATCAGCTTCTTTGCCGCATTGCCTTCAAGGGCATGCGCTATGAAGGGCTCTATACCGCACCCGGCACGGATGTCTCGCTCAGCTTCCCCGGCTCGCTCGGCGGCATGAACTGGGGTGGCCTTTCGACAGACCCGACGACGAACACCATCTTCGTCAATGACATGCGTCTCGGCCTCTGGATCCAGATGAAGGAAGCCGCACCCACCAAGGCAACGGCAAGCGGCGGCGAAAGCGTCAATACCGGCATGGGCCTCGTGCCGATGAAGGGCACGCCCTATGCCGTCGACAAGAACCGCTTCCTGTCGGCTCTCGGCATTCCCTGCCAGGCTCCGCCCTATGGTACGATGACCGCGATCGACATGAAGACCCAGAAGATCAAGTGGCAGGTGCCGGTCGGCACCGTCGAGGATACGGGTCCGCTCGGCATCAAGATGGGCCTGCCGATCCCGATTGGCATGCCGACGCTTGGCGGCACGCTCACCACTCAGGGCGGTCTCGTCTTCATCGCCGGCACGCAGGATTATTATCTGCGCGCCTTCGACACGGCGACCGGCAGGGAAGTCTGGAAGGCGCGTCTTCCGGTCGGTAGCCAGGGCGGCCCGATGAGCTACAAGTCTCCGAAGACCGGCAAGCAATATGTCGTCATTTCGGCCGGCGGCGCACGCCAGTCTCCCGACCGTGGCGATTATGTGATCGCCTATGCGCTGCCGGATTGATCTTGACGGCCAGTCACGTTGAAAAAACGAAACCCCGGGGCGTTGCCCCGGGGTTTTTCTTTGCCGCCCAAAAACAAGATGGACCCTTCCGCAGGGAACCTCGCTCTCCGCCTTGCGTTAGCAAACGGGTCCGCCGGCAACCGCCCTGCCGTTCACCAAGCTTTCACAAGGCGAATTTATGAGCTTGCGCTTGTCCGCCCGTGAACCGATGATGGCGGTATTTCGGAATATGTATATTGTCCGGCGCGCCGGGAAATTTTTTAGAGTTGGAAAGGTTTTGTTGTGAAGGAACACTCTCGAAAGATCACGCCGGTTCTTCTTGCTGGCGGCGCCGGCTCGCGGCTCTGGCCTGTATCGCGCGATCAGTTGCCCAAGCAGTTCCAGCCGCTGGTCGGCAATCTTTCGACCTATCAGCAGACGTTGAAGCGGGTGGGCGACAAGGGGCTTTATTCCGAACCGCTGGTGATCACCAACGAGGATTTCCGTTTCTTTGCCCGCCGCCAGGCGGAAGAGATCGATCTGCCGGCGACGGTGGTGCTGGAACCTGCCCGCCGCGACAGCGCCGCCGCCATGGCCGCCGCCGCCGTGCTGGCTGAGCGCCGCGAGCCGGGATGCCTGGTTCTGGCGCTTGCCGCCGACCATGTGGTGCTCGATGCCGACAAATTCTCCGACGCCGTCAGGCTTGGCGCCAAAGCTGCCGATCAGGGCAATATCGTCGTCTTCGGCCTGGTGCCGACCGAGCCGCGCACCTCCTATGGTTATATCAAGCCGGGGGAGGCGATCGATGGCGAGCCGGATTTGAGCACCGTCGAGGCCTTTGTGGAAAAGCCGGATGTGAAGACGGCGATTTCCTATCTCGAAAAGGGTTATCTCTGGAACTCCGGCAATTTCCTGTTCCGCTCCGACGTGATGATTGCCGAATTGAAGGCCTTTGCCCCGGAAATCCTTGCAGCGGTGACGCAGGCGGTCGAGCAATATGAGAGTGACCTCGGTTTTGTGCGCCTGCATCAGGCAAGCTTCGAGGCTTCCCCCAAGAACTCCATCGACTATGCGGTGATCGAAAAGACGAAGCGCATGGCGGTGGTGCACGGCCATTTCCGCTGGTCGGATATCGGCAGCTGGGATGCTATCTGGGAGATTGCCGACAAGCGCGGCAATGACAATGCGCTGGAAGGCAACGGCGTCTTCATCGATTCCGAAGGCTGTCTGATCCATTCCACGCAATTGCTGACGACGGTGGTGGGCGCGAAGGATCTCGTGGTGGTGACCACCAAGGATGCGGTTCTGGTGGTGCCGAAAAACCGGGTGCAGGATGTGAAGGGTCTGGTGGAGACGCTGAAGAGCGGCGAACATGCGCCGCATACGCAGACCCACAAGCGGGTATACCAACCCTGGGGGTTCATCGAGCACATGTATGTGGACGAGCGTTACCGGGTCGGCCACATCACCGTTGATCCCGGCCACCGCATCTCGTTCCAGAAACACTATCACCGCTCGGAACACTGGATCGTCGTCAAGGGAACTGCAACCGTGACGATGGGGGACGAGACCCGGCTGCTGACGGAAAACGAGTCGGTCTATATTCCGATCGGCCAGCCGCACCGGCTTGCCAATGAGGGCCAGATTCCGCTCGAACTCGTCGAAATCCAGACCGGCGCCTATATCGGCGAGGATGACGTCATCCGCATCGAGGATGATTACAGACGGCAATAATTTTGGCGAAACGACGTGATGAGGGCGAGGCGGATTATGGTCCGGCTCGCCCTTTCCGTTTCAGGAGACAAGCGCGTTCACGCAATGGGCAAAGGCATGGGAGAATATCGCCGCTTCCAGGCCCCGCCGCCAGAACAGCCAGCCGAACAGCAGGCCGGGGATGAAGTTGGCGAGCAGGATCACAATGATCAGCAATGGCCGCGGCTGAGAGGTAATCGCAAACAGAAACGGCAGGTGGCCGGCAGCGAATAGGGCGGCCGCCATGGTGATGGCGGCCCATAACAGGCTTGGCAGAAGCTTTCCCTTGCCCGCCATGCGCCAGAGTGCCCATGCGAAAAGCGACATCAGGCCCCATCGGGTCAGAATCTCCTCCGTAATCCCGCCATAGAGAATCCGGGTCACCAGCGGAACGTTGAAAGCGGTCATTTTTGCCATGGTCGTCGCATCCGTCACCGATGGCAGGATCAGGGACGCATAGGCGCTCATCAGCAGACCTACGGCAAGGCCTGCCGCCAATGCGGGTGGCGCCTGCTTTCGCAATATCGGGCGCAGGTTGGCTCCCTGCAGCCAGCTATCGACCAGCGGCGCAGCAAGCCCGGTTCTTACTGCCAGAGCCCGACCGGTGGCCACCGCTGCGACAGTCAGGATCGCCGGTTGGATGAGGATCAGCAGGCGCATCGCGAATGAAAGCTGCGGCCCCGGTGCGAGCTGGTCAAATGACGCCAGCAACAGCGATGCGACACCCGCCAATCCGATGATCAAAAGAACGTGCCAACGTGCCATGGTCTCTTTCGCCTGTTTTCTTCGTCGTGCGTTTCGTAAACGACTGGCATTGCAGGTGGGTTACGCGGCTCTATTCCCTGTGTCGACACCTGTTCCGCGCATCTTTCAGCCGTTTGAAAGGCCTCCTAAGAGCGGTGGTGAGATTCGTATTTTAGGCGGTTGCCTAATCAAAAATCTTCGCATAGGTTCCAACTGCAACGTTTCAGTGAGGGAGGAGACTCATGCGAATGCGTGTTATTTCTGCGGCTTTTCTGGCCAGTGTGATGATTCCGGCGGGTATTGCGGGGGCCACCGATCTTGAGGTGACCCATTGGTGGACATCGGGCGGCGAAGCCGCCGCCGTCGCCGAACTGGCCAAGGCCTTCGACGCTACCGGCAACAAATGGGTGGATGGCGCCATCGCCGGTTCCGGCGGCACGGCACGGCCGATCATGATCAGCCGCATCACCGGCGGCGACCCGATGGGCGCCACCCAGTTCAACCACGGCCGGCAGGCGGAAGAGCTGGTACAGGCGGGCCTGATGCGCGACCTGTCCGACGTTGCCGCCAAGGGCAACTGGAAAGAGGTCATCAAGCCGGCAAGCCTGCTCGACAGCTGCACCATCGACGGCAAGATTTATTGCGCGCCGGTGAATATCCATTCCTGGCAATGGCTCTGGCTTTCCAACGCCGCCTTCAAGAAGGCGGGCGTCGAGGTTCCGAAGAACTGGACGGAATTCGTCGCGGCCGCACCGGCGCTGAAAAAGGCCGGCATCCAGCCGCTTGCCCTCGGCGGTCAGGCTTGGCAGGCCAACGGCCTGTTCGACACGCTGACGCTTTCGATCGGCGGCAAGGATCTCTATCAGAAGGTTTATGGCGACAAGGATGCCGAAGCGGCGGCCGGTCCTGAGATGGCAAAGATTTTCGCTGCTGCCGTCGAAGCGCGCGACATGGCCAAGGGCACCAATGTTCAGGACTGGAACCAGGCCACCAACATGGTCATCACCGGCAAGGCCGGCGGCCAGATCATGGGTGACTGGGCGCAGGGTGAATTCCAGCTGGCCAACCAGAAGGCCGGCACGGATTATTCCTGCCTTCCCGGTCTTGGTCTCAGTGAATACCTCACCACCGGCGGCGATGCCTTCTATTTCCCGGTTCTGAAAGACGAGGCGAAAACCAAGGCGCAGGACGTGCTTGCCGCAACCATCGTTGATCCGAAAACCCAGGTGGCATTCAACCTGAAAAAGGGTTCCCTGCCGATCCGTGGCGACGTGGACCTCAATGCAGCCAATGACTGCATGAAGAAGGGTCTGGCAATTCTGGCCAAGGGCAACGCGCTGACCAGCACCGACCAGCTGATTTCTGCCGATACGCAGAAACAGAAGGAAGACCTGATGGCGGAATTCTTTGCTGGTTCCATGTCGGCGGAAGATGGGCAGAAGCGCTTCGCGGACATTATCGGTTCGGCTGACTGATTGTGATCTCCCGGGAGGGGAGCGGTTCACCGCTCCCCTCCCGAAGCGTCCGCTCCGTGCGATTGTCATCAATACGGGCAGGCGTTTCATGCGGTGAGGTTTTTACCTGACCGCTTACTGTAACGTTACAGGAGGAGGTAACATGGCAGGTCAAGCGCGCTCAGGGCGCCCCAACCAGCTCTTTCGCAATCTCAATTCCAAGATTGCCTCCATTCCCATGATTTTGACCGCCATGGTGATCTTCCTCGGCGGAACGATCTGGACGGTCGTTTATTCCTTCACCAATTCCAAGCTTCTGCCGCGGGCGAACTTTATCGGTTTCGATCAATATGAGCGGCTGTGGGCTGCGCCGCGCTGGATCGTTTCCATCCAGAATCTGGCGATCTATGGCATTCTGTCGCTGATCTTCAGCCTCGTCATCGGCTTCGTGCTGGCGGCGCTGATGGACCAGAAGATCCGCTTCGAGAACACCTTCCGCACCATTTTTCTCTATCCTTTCGCGCTGTCCTTCATCGTCACCGGCCTTGTCTGGCAATGGCTGCTGAACCCGGAATTCGGCATCCAGTCCGTGGTCCGCTCGATGGGCTGGGAAAGCTTCACCTTCGATCCGCTCTATAATTCTGAGATCGTCATCTATGGCATCCTGATTGCGGCACTCTGGCAGGGCACAGGGCTCGTCATGTGCCTGATGCTCGCAGGTCTTCGCGGCATCGATGAGGATATCTGGAAGGCGGCGCGCGTCGACGGCATTCCGATGTGGAAGACCTATATTCTCATCATCATTCCCATGATGCGGCCGGTCTTCATCACCACGCTCGTCATCATCGCCAGCGGCATCGTCAAGGTTTACGATCTGGTGGTGGCGCAGACCAGCGGCGGGCCGGGTATCGCGTCTGAAGTGCCGGCGAAATATGTCTATGACTACATGTTCCAGGCACAGAACCTGGGGCAGGGCTTCGCCGCCTCGACCATGATGCTTCTCACCGTCGCGATCATCATCATTCCATGGGCCTACCTCGAATTCGGAGGCAAGAAGCGTGGCTAATATCACCACATTGAATACGGTTGTCGCCGCCAATGATGCGGTTGCCAAGGAACTTTCCGGCCCGCGCGGCAGGAAGCCGAGGAAAACCTTTTCTCGCCGCAACATCATCCTTTACGGCACGCTCTTTGTCGCCGCCGCCTATTACCTGCTGCCGCTTTACGTGATGGTCGTCACCTCGCTGAAGGGCATGCCGGAAATCCGCCTCGGCAATATCTTCGCGCCGCCTGTGGAAATCACCTTCGAACCCTGGGTGAAGGCCTGGGCCAATGCCTGCACGGGCTTGAACTGCGACGGGCTTTCGCGCGGCTTCTGGAACTCGGTGCGTATCCTCGTGCCCTCCGTCGTCATTTCCATCATCGTTGCTTCCGTCAGTGGCTACGCCATGGCCAACTGGAAGTTCAAGGGATCGGAACTGTTCTTCTCGATCCTCATCATCGGTGCCTTCATCCCCTACCAGGTGATGATCTATCCGATCGTCATCGTGCTGCGCGAACTGGGCATTTACGGCTCGCTGACCGGCCTCGTGATCGTGCACACCATCTTCGGCATGCCGATCCTGACGCTGCTGTTCCGCAACTATTTCGCCTCGCTGCCGGAGGAGTTGTTCAAGGCGGCGCGTATCGACGGCGCGAACTTCTGGCAGATCTATTTCCGCATCATGCTGCCCATGTCTTTGCCGATCTTCGTCGTGGCGATGATCTTGCAGGTCACCGGCATCTGGAACGACTTCCTGTTCGGCGTGGTGTTCACGCGGCCGGAATATTACCCGATGACGGTGCAGCTCAATAACATCGTCAACTCCGTGCAGGGCGTGAAGGAATACAACGTCAACATGGCCGCCACCCTTTTGACCGGGGCCGTGCCGCTGATCGTCTATTTCGTCTCCGGCAGGCTTTTCGTCCGCGGCATTGCTGCCGGCGCAGTAAAAGGTTGAGCTATATGAATAAAAGCGTTTCCATCCGCGATCTTTCCCTGTCCTTCGGTGCCGTCACCGTGCTGAAAGACCTCAATCTGGATATTTACGACGGCGAATTCCTCGTGCTGCTCGGCTCGTCCGGCTGCGGCAAGTCGACCCTTCTCAATTGTATCGCCGGCCTTCTGGAACCGACCGACGGACAGATATTCATCAAGGATCGCAACGTCACCTGGGAGGAGCCGAAGGATCGTGGCATCGGCATGGTGTTCCAGTCCTATGCGCTTTATCCGCAGATGACGGTGGAAAAGAATCTGTCCTTCGGCCTTCAGGTAGCAAAGGTGCCGAAGGAGGAAATCGACCGGCGCGTGAAACGGGCGGCTGGCATTCTCCAGATCGAGCCGCTGCTGAAACGCAAGCCGGCCGAGCTTTCCGGCGGTCAGCGCCAGCGCGTGGCGATCGGCCGGGCGCTGGTGCGGGATGTGGATGTGTTCCTGTTCGATGAACCGCTGTCCAACCTCGACGCCAAGCTGCGCTCGGAACTGCGTGTGGAAATCAAGCGGCTGCACCAGTCGCTGAAAAACACCATGATCTATGTGACGCATGACCAGATCGAGGCGCTGACGCTGGCCGACCGCATCGCCATCATGAAAAGCGGCGTCATCCAGCAGCTGGCCGACCCCGTCACCATCTATAACAAGCCGAGGAACCTCTTCGTTGCCGGCTTCATCGGTTCGCCATCGATGAATTTCCTGCGTGGTGAGCTGATCGAGAAGGACGGCAAAGTCGTCTTCACCACCAATGGCGTGACGTTTGCGCTCGATGGTTATCATTCGGACACGCCGCTTGCACCAGGCCGCGCTGTGGTTCTCGGCGTGCGCCCGGAACATGTGCGTGTGGACGCCGATATTGTCGGCGGCGAAGTGCATGAGGCGATTGTCGATATCGAGGAGCCGATGGGCGCCGATAATCTGATCTGGCTGAAACATGCCGGGCATACGCTCTCTGTGCGCGTTGGCGGCCACCGGCGGTTTTCGCCGGGTACCAAGGTTCGCCTCGGCCTCGACATGGCCATGGCTTCGCTGTTCGACGCGCAAAGCGAGGAACGGCTTTAGACGCACCAACTATTCCCCCACACACAATCCCAAGACCCAGCATCTCTATGGAGGAGACAATGACAGAACTCGGTTTCCAGCTTTACAGCGCCCGCAATTTCCAGCCTTTTTCCGATATTCTGAAGAAGCTTTCGACGGCTGGTTACAGGCAGGTTGAAGGTTATGGCGCCATGTACGCCTCTCTGGATGATGCCGGGCTGAAGGGCCTGCGCGCCGAACTCGACGCCAACGGCCTGACCATGCCGACCGGCCATTTCGGCCTCGACCTTCTTGAAGGTGATCCGAAAAAGGCGCTGAATATCGCAAAGGTCCTCGGCGTCGAAGCGATCTATTGCCCTTACCTGATGCCCGACCAGCGCCCGACCGACGTGGCCGGTTGGTTCGCTTTCGGCAAGCGCCTCCAGGAAGCTGGAAAACCCTTCGTGGATGCCGGGCTGACCTTCGGCTGGCACAACCACGATTTCGAATTCAAGGCACTCGGCGACGGCTCTACTCCGCAGGAACAGATACTGGCCGGTGGGCCGGACCTGAAATGGGAAGCGGATATCGCCTGGATCATTCGCGGCAATGCCGATCCGCTCGCCTGGATCGAAAGCTACGGCAAGCGCATCACCGCCGTGCATGTGAAGGACATCGCGCCGGCCGGTGAAAATGCCGACGAAGATGGCTGGGCCGATGTCGGCCATGGTACAGTGGACTGGAAAGGCCTCATCGCGGCGCTGAAGGCGAAATCCGCCACGAAACATTTCGTGGTCGAGCATGACAATCCGAAGGATATCGACCGGCTGATCACCCGCTCGATCGCTTCCTTCAAAACCTACTGAGTTTCAATTTCGGAGTTTCATCATGGCCAGAGATCTTGGCGTCGGCATCATCGGATGCGGCAATATCTCGTCTGCATATTTCTCGCTTGCACCGCTCTTCAAGGGCATCAAGGTGCTGGCCTGCGCCGACCTCAACCGCAACGCGGCGGAGTTGAGGGCAGAAGAATTCGGTGTTGTCGCGCAGTCCATCGACGAGCTGCTCGCCAACAAGGACATTGACGTGGTGGTGAACCTCACCATTCCCGCCGCGCATTTTCCGGTGTCGAAAGCAGCCCTTGAGGCGGGCAAGCACGTCTATTCTGAAAAGCCACTCGTGCTTTCGCTGGAAGAGGGTGAAGAACTGCGGCGTATCGCCCGGGAGAAGAACCTCTCCGTCGGCTGCGCGCCTGATACGTTTCTCGGCGGCGCGCATCAGCTTGCCCGTCAATATATCGATGACGGCAAGGTCGGGCGCATCACGTCGGGCACCTGCCATGTGATGAGCCCCGGCATGGAAATGTGGCACCCCAACCCGGGCTTCTTCTTCCTGAAGGGCGGCGGGCCGATCCTCGATCTCGGGCCCTATTATATCGCCAACCTCATCAACCTCATCGGCCCGGTCAAACGTGTCGGGGCGCTGACCTCGATGGCGAACCCCACCCGTACGGTGACCAGCCAGCCGCTGAACGGCGAGATCATTCCCGTCGAGACACCGACCAACATCCACGCCCTTCTGGAATTCTTGAACGGCGCGACGATCACGCTTTCGGCCAGCTGGGACGTGTGGTCGCATCGCCACGCCAATATGGAGCTCTACGGTACGGAAGGCTCCATCTACGTGCCGGACCCGAATTTCTTTGGCGGTGTGGTGGAAGCGAGCGGTCGTGACAAGAACATCCAGCCGCTGGAAGACTGGGTGCATCCCTTCGGCATCGCCAATCAGGAAAGCCCGAACGGCCCACGCGCCAATTACCGCACGGCCGGCCTTGCCGATATGGCGATTGCCATTCTGGAGGGCCGCGATGCCCGCTGCTCGCTGGACCGCTCGCTGCACGGCATCGATGTCATGACCTCGATCCTGAAGTCAGGCGAGGAAGGTCGTTTCATCGAGATGACGACGACCTGCACTCAGCCGGCCGCACTCGGCATCGAGGAGGCGCAGGCGCTGCTGCGCTGAGCCTGTTTACAATAAAAGGCCCGGCGCACTGTCAGTCCGCCGGGCCTTTCCGCTCAGCCGGCTACGGCGAGCGTCGCGGGTTCATGGAACCTTCAAATTCCAATAAAAAGGCCGAGCCAGCGCGCCACGGTTCTGATCATCCAGATCAGGAAAACGAACGGGGCTATGCCGACCGCCGCGACAAGCCCTGCCGCGGCGACGAAAAGCGCGGTGGTGAGATTGCGCCTGAACCGGTGGCGTTTTGTGTCGAGGGCCTTATCCATGGCGAAGGGCGGCAACCAGCCCGCGAATGGTGAGCGTGACGTAAAGCATGCCCGCCATCGCCATCAGCAGGCCGGCGCCAAGAGAGCTGAGGTTGCTCAGCGAAAACAGGAATGTATCAGCCGCCACCATTGGCAAGACCCTTCAAGAACAGCAAATTCGGCATTGTTCTAGATCGTGCCGGTTTCCCGCTTATGTCCCGTTTGTTTCGTCTTGTTGCTGTCGCGGGGCATTTTCGTGATGGCGCGGCTTGGCTGCATATGCGCAAGGCCCTTCACAATCCCTTCACAATCCCTTCACAATCCCTTCGCTTTGGTTTAAAGCCGCGCCGTATCCGGTCGCAGCCCACCCGGTCAAAACAAGGGATCCCAAATTATGAAAACCATCGTCATCTGCTCCGGCGGATTGGACTCCGTTTCGCTTGCGCATAAAATCGCGGCGGAACATGAACTTCTCGCTCTCGTCTCTTTCGATTATGGCCAGCGCCACAAGAAGGAGCTGGATTTCGCCGCCGATTGCGCCAAACGGCTCGGCGTGCCGCATCATGTCATCGATATCAGAACCATCGGCGCACATCTCACCGGTTCGGCGCTGACCGACGACGTTGAGGTGCCGGACGGGCATTATGCGGAAGAGACCATGCGTTCCACCGTGGTGCCGAACCGCAACGCCATCATGCTCACCATCGCCTTCGGGCTGGCTGCCGCGCAGCAGGCGGATGCCGTGGCGATTGCCGTACATGGCGGCGATCATTTCATCTACCCCGATTGCCGGCCGGGCTTCATCGACAGCTTCAACGCCATGCAGGCGCATGCTCTTGAGGGCTACGCCGACGTCAAGCTCTTTGCGCCCTATGTCACGGTCTCCAAGGCGGCAATCGTGACCGATGGCGTGAAATACGGCACGCCGTTTGGCGAAACATGGTCCTGTTACAAGGGCGGTCTTACCCATTGCGGCCGCTGCGGCACCTGCGTGGAACGGCGCGAGGCCTTTCATCTGGCCGGCGTCACCGATCCGACCGACTATGAAGACCCGGATTTCTGGGTTGCCGCCACCCATGCCTATGCGGCGCAGGAGGTGCGCTGATGTTCCGCATCACCAAGGAATTTCACTTCTCCGCCTCGCATCAGTTGAAAAGCCTGCCGTCGGATCACCAGTGTAACCGCCTGCACGGGCATAATTACATCGTCGAGGTGGAACTGACCGGCGAAGAACTGAATGAGCATGGTTTCGTACGCGATTATCACGAGCTTGCGCCGCTGAAGCGCTATATCGACGATCATTTCGATCATCGTCATCTGAACGATGTCCTCGGCCATGACCGGGTGACGGCGGAATGCCTGGCGAAGCATTTTTATGACTGGTGCAAGGATCGCCTGCGGGAAACCAGCGCCGTGCGGGTCAGCGAAACCGCCAAGACCTGGGCGGAATACCGGCCATGACGGCGGCTGCGGGGATGATTGCAGCCAAGGAAACCACGATCCGCACAAGTGAAATCTTCGGCCCGACCATTCAGGGCGAAGGTCTGCTGATCGGTCTGCCGACTGTTTTCGTGCGAACCGGCGGCTGTGACTACCGCTGTTCCTGGTGTGATACGCTGCACGCGGTCGACAGCGATTATCGCGATACGTGGTTGCCAATGACGGTAGACGCGATCTGGCAGGAGGTGCGGCGGCTTTCCGGCGGTGTGCCGCTGACCGTCTCACTGTCAGGCGGCAATCCCGCCATTCAGCCGCTCGGGGCCTTGATCGCAAGGGGGCAGGGCGAGGGTTATCGTTTTGCGCTGGAAACGCAGGGCAGCATCGCGAAGGACTGGTTCGGCGATCTCGACTATCTGGTGCTGAGCCCCAAGCCTCCATCGAGCGGCATGGAGACGAACTGGCAGACCTTTGAAGACTGTCTTGCCGCCGCGGGCAACGGACCGCAGGTGGCGTTGAAAATCGTGGTGTTCGATGATGCGGATTATGCCTATGCCAGAGCGGCATCCGCACGCTTCCCGCATCTGCCGGTCTATCTCCAGCCCGGCAACCACACTCCGCCGCCGCCCGATGACGACGATGCGCGAGTGGATATCGACGGGGTGATGGACCGGATGTTGTGGCTGGTGGACAAGGTCAGCGAAGACCGCTGGTTTTCGGCCCGCGTGCTGCCGCAGCTGCATGTGCTTCTGTGGGGGAACAAGCGCGGGGTGTGAGCTGCAGGTATTTGGCAAAAACATTTCGACGTCATCCTCGCTCTTGAAGCGAGAATCCACACGCCGTTGAAGGACATGGATCCTCGGGTCAAGCCCGAGGATGACGTCGATTGGGCAGGGGGACGTGGAGGAACATCACCCCTCCCTCGCGGCGGCTTCCGCCGCCGCTCTCCTGAACTCAAGCCGAAACGGCCAGCTCGCGCCGTTCCCGATCCGCGATGATCGAGAGATCAAGCACCTTCTGCAGATTGGCGGCGTGACGGAAGTCCGGGTCGGCGATACCGCCTTCCATGACCGCCTTGGCGAATTTTTCGTAATTTGTCGGCACCGGGTCGACATCGATCGTCTTCCAGATCGCCTTCTCCACATCCTCGCCGATGCAGGCGCGCAGGCTGGAATAGTCAGGCGTGTGGATCACTTCCAGCGCGCCCTTGTCGCCATGGATGCGCAGGCGAAGCTCGTTCAGGTGCCCCGTCGCCCAGCGGCTGGCATGGATGACGCCCATGGCGCCGTTTTCAAGCTCGGCGGTCATGGTGAAGCTGTCATTGGCGTCGAGGTCGTAGACGCCAATCTTGTTGCCTTCGTATTTGTCGAAGGTCTTCAGCCGCGTGAAGATGCGTTCCACGTCGCTGCCCGCACCATAGGAGGCGAAGTCGAGAATGTGGATGCCGACATCACCCAGCACGCCGTTGGAGCCGTGCTTGGTGGAAAGCCGCCATAGCCACTTGCTCTCCGTCATCCAGTCGCCCCAGGCCTTGGAAACGAGCCAGCTCTGGAGATAGGAGGCTTCCAGATGGCGAACCTTGCCGATCTTGCCGGCCAGCACCATCTCACGCGCCGCCTGCAAGGGGGCGACGTTGCGATAGGTGAGGTTGACCATGGCGACGAGGCCGGCCTTTTCGGCGGCATCGGCCATTTCGGCGGCCTTGGCGTAGTTTTCCGCCAGCGGCTTTTCGCAGAAGACATGTTTGCCGGCTGCGAGCAGCTTCAGGCTGGTGGGATGGTGGATGGCGTCCGGCGTGACATTCGCCGCCGCATCGAATTCACCCCAGGCGATTGCATCGTCCAGCGAGGTGAAGGAGAGCGGGATATTGTGGCGCAGCGCAAAGCCCCGCACCACCACATCGTCCACATCCACCGCCGCGACCAGTTCAACGTCGGGGATTTCAGAGAAATATGTGGCATGGTTGTTGGCCATGCCGCCGGTTCCGAGAATGAGAAGTCTCATGGCTGTTTACCTGTAACCTGCTTCGCCTGCCTTGTGCAGCTTGGGGCCGCGTTCTTCGATCGGCTCCAGCGCCTTGTCGACGGGAACATTGGGGGCGTCGTGAATGCTCTTCAGTGCACCAACCGGATTATAGGCCCATTTCACCGAGTTGCTGATGACCTTCTGGACATTGGCGTCGTGATAGGTGGGGTACGTCTCGTGGCCGGGGCGGAAATAGAAGATATTGCCCGCGCCGCGACGCCAGGTGAGGCCGGAACGGAAGACCTCGCCGCCCTGGAACCAGGAGATGAACACGGTTTCCAGCGGCTCCGGCACGGAGAACTGTTCGCCGTACATTTCCTCGTTTTCCAGCTCGAAATGCTCAGGCAGACCGGCGGCAATCGGGTGGCGCGGATTGATGGTCCAAAGGCGCTCGCGTTCACCCGCCTCACGCCATTTCAGCGCGCAGGGCGTGCCCATCAGCCGCTTGAACGGCTTGGAGAAGTGGCCGGAATGCAGGACGATGAGGCCCATGCCTTCCCAGACGCGTTTGGCGACGCGCTCGACGATCTCGTCCTGCACCGCGCCATGGTCCTTATGGCCCCACCAGACCAGCACGTCGGTCTTGTCGAGGCGCTCCTGCGACAGGCCATGTTCTGGCTCCTGCAGCGTGGCGGTGGTGGCATTGATCTCGGGGTTCTGGTTCAGCGCGTCGGCAATGGTGTTGTGCATGCCGTTTGGATAGATCGAACGCACCGTCTCATTGATGTGTTCGTGGATATTTTCGCCCCATACAACGGTGTTGATGGTCATTGTCATGCTCCTCGGTGAAAGCCGGGACCTTGGGTGATCCCGGCGAAAGTTGAATGTTCAGGCCGCACCCCGGGCGGGGTTGCGGGAAAGCGCCCGGCCTTCGGCATCAAAACGATGGATCTGCGCCGCATCCGCAACGAGGGCGATACGCTCGCCCGCCTTGCGGTCGGTCACGCCTTCTTCGCGAACGACGACGGGTTCACCGGCGCCGATCTCGACATAGATGTAGCTGTCCGACCCAAGCATTTCCGAATGCACGATCTCACCGCTCCAGCCGCTGCCGTCGGTGGTGATGGTGATGTGCTCTGGGCGGATACCGATGGTTTTCGCGCCTTCCGTCTCGGCATATTTGCCTGACAGGAAGTTCATCTTCGGCGAGCCGATGAAGCCGGCGACGAAGGTGTTGACAGGGCTTTCGTAAAGCTCCAGCGGTGTGCCGATCTGCTCGACCCGGCCGTCACGCAGCACGCAGATGCGGTCGGCAAGCGTCATTGCCTCCACCTGGTCGTGGGTGACGTAGATCATCGTCGTGTCATGCATCGAGCGGTGCAGCTTGGCGATTTCGAGACGGGTTGCGACACGCAGCGCCGCATCGAGGTTGGAAAGCGGCTCGTCGAACAGAAACACCTTCGGATCGCGCACGATGGCGCGGCCGATGGCGACACGCTGGCGCTGGCCGCCGGAAAGCTGCTTCGGCAGGCGCTCCAGATAGGGCGTGAGTTGCAGCATCTCGGCCGCCGCTTCCACGCGCTTGCGGCGCTGCTCCTTGTCCGCGCCTGAGAGTTTCATGCCGAAGGCCATGTTTTCGAACACGGTCATATGCGGATAAAGCGCATAGGACTGGAAGACCATGGCGACGCCGCGCTTGGCGGGCGGCAGGCGGTTCACCGTCTCGCTGTCGAAGGAGAGCGTGCCGCCGGAGATTTCTTCCAGCCCGCAGATGAGGCGCAGCAGAGTGGACTTGCCGCAGCCGGAAGGACCGACGAAGACCATGAACTCGCCGGAGCGAATGTCCATGTCGATGCCCTTGATGACATCGAAGGCGCCGAAGGATTTGCGAAGATTGCGCAGTTGAATGGTGGTCATGAGATTTCTCCTAGCCTTTGACGCCGCCGGCGGTGAGGCCGGAGATGATGCGTCGCTGGAAGATCAGAACGAGGACGACGAGCGGTGCGGTGACGATGACGGACGCGGCCATGATCGTTCCCCACGGGATTTCGAACTGAGAGCCGCCCGACAGGAGCGCGATGGCGACAGGAACCGTGCGCTGCTCGTTCGATGAGGTGAAGGTGAGCGCGAAGAGGAACTCGTTCCATGCCGCGATGAAGGCGAGAAGCCCTGTCGTCACGAGTGCCGGCCACATCAGCGGCATGAACACCTGTGTGATGATGACCCATGGTGTCGCGCCATCGACGATCGCCGCTTCCTCGATCTCGATTGGCAGGTCGCGCATGAAGGTTGTCAGCACCCAGACCGTGAAGGGCAGGGTGAAGATCATGTAGGAAAAGATCAGCGCGAGCGGTGTGTTGAAGATACCCGCCCAACGGATCAGTTCGAACAGGCCGGCGAGAACGGCGATCTGCGGGAACATCGAAACCGACAGGATGGTGAGAAGCAGCAGCGCGCGGCCCCGGAAGCGGACGCGGGCGAGAGCATAGGACGCCGTTACCGCAAGGAACAGCGACAGCACGACGACGGAAGATGCAACGAACAGCGAATTGCCGAGATTGCGCAGGAAAGTGCCGTTACCGATGACGAAGCTGTAATTGGCCAACGAGAAGTCACGCGGCCAATAATTGACCTGGAACAGCGCCGAACCGGACTTCAGGCTCGTCAGGATCGCATAATAGAACGGGAATACCGAGATCACCATGATGATGGCGACCAGCGCATAAAAAGCGGTGGTTTTCAGGATGCTTGGCAGGGTCATCGCGCGGCTCCATCGGTGTTGACGCGCCCGAGCCACATGTAGATGACCGTGATCGAGGCGATGATGAGGAACAGCATGGTGGAGGCGGCGGCACCATAGGAGAACTTGTCGAAATCGAACAGGTTCTCACGCGCCAGCACCGACATGGTGCGGGTCTGGGCATTATTCGGTGTCAGGATATAGATGAGGTCGAAAACGCGCATCGCATCCAGCATGCGGAAGATGACGGCGACCATCAGCGCCGGCCGGATCATCGGCAGGGTGACGCGGAAGAACACCTTGACAGGATGGATGCCATCCACCTTGGCCGCCTCATACATGTCCTTCGGCACCATCTGCAGGCCGGCGAGGATGAGCAGCGCCATGAAAGGCGTGGTCTTCCAGATATCGACGATCAGCACGGCGACCATGGCCGTTTCAGGATTGGCGGTCCAGGCGATCTTGTTGGAGATCAGGCCGAGATTGAGGAACAGGTCGTTCAATATGCCGAACTGGTCGTTCAGCATCCATGCCCACATCTGCGCCGAAACGATGGTGGGAATGGCCCACGGCACGAGAATGGCGGCGCGCACGAGGCCGCGCCCCTTGAACTCGGCATTCAGCACCAGCGCGACGATAAGGCCGAGCACGGTTTCGAGGCTGACGGAGAGAATTGTGAACTTCAGCGTGTTGAGAACGGCGCCCCACCAGGCGGGATCGGCGAGCAGGCCGCGATAGATGGTGCGGCCGCTGCTGAGCGTGATCCAGGTGAGGTAGTTCTTGAGGCCGACGAACTGCGCACCATCGAGATTGGTGAGCGAAGCGTCGGTGAGGCTGAACCAGACGGTGCGCACCAGCGGCCAGCCCGCCACCAGCGCCAGCACCAAAAATGTGGGAGCAAGGAACAGCCAGGCGGATTTCAGGCGTTCCGACTGCAGATCGGAGCCGGTGCCGGATGCCGCGACCGGTCTTTGAAGGGCGATGTCGTTCATGGGGATATCTCGCGGTTGGGGCGCGGGAAACGGCCAGGCGAGGCCGCCTCCCGCGCGGGCCGGATTACCAGCCGTTGCCTTTGAGATCGGTCAGTTCAACCTCGAGAAGTTCGAGATTTTCAGCCGCCGTGCCGTTGCCGGAGAGCGTGTTGTGCACCGCGCCCCAGAACTTGGCCGAAACCTCGTTATATTTCACCTTGGCGGAGGCGGATGGACGCGGAACGGCGGTCTGGAAGATCGGTTTCCATGTCGGCATGAAAGGCTGGGCCGCCGCGACATCCTTGTCATCGTAGAGCGAAGCGATCGTCGGCATGTTGGAGAGCTGGATCGCGCGCAGCTTCTGGGTGTCCTTCGAAGCCAGGAATTTCACCAGCTGGATGGCCGCTTCCTTGTCGTCGGAATATTTCGAGACGGCGAGGTTCCAGCCGCCGAGCGTCGAGGCAGGAGCTTCGCCTTCCGTACCTGCCGGCAGCGGCGTGACGCCGAACTTGCCCTTGATTGCGCTGTCGGCGCCGTTACCCAGTGCATAGGCATAGGGCCAGTTGCGCATGAAGACGGAATTGCCCGTCTGCCAGACGCCGCGGGCTTCTTCTTCCTTGTAGGCCAGCACGCCCTGCGGTGCGATGGTGCCGACCCAGCCCTTGGCGGTTTCGATGGCGGCTGCGGCCTTTTCGTTGTTGACGGAGATATCGCCATTGCTTTCGACGATATGGCCACCGCCGGCGGACGCGATCCATTCCAGCGCGTTGCAGGTCAGGCCCTCATAGGCGCTGCCCTGGAAGACGAAGCCCCAGAGGTCCTTTTGGCCCGCTTCGCGCTCTTTGTCCTGAATTTCCTTGGCGGTCTCGCTCAGTTCCTTCCAGGTCTTCGGCGGCTGCTTGCCGTATTTGTCCAGAAGGTCCTTGCGATAAAACAGCGCCGGCGCGTCGGTGAACATCGGCATGGCAACGAGCTTGCCGTCAACCGTCTGCGAAGCGACGATGGAGGGGAAATGATCGCCAATGACATCCTTCGTCGCTTCGGTCAGGTCCACGAACTGGTCGGAGAGCTGCGGCGCCCAGATCACGTCTGTCTGGTAGACATCGACATCCTTGTTGCCGGCGGCAAGCCACAGCCGGTACTGGCTGAACTGTTCGCTTGAAGAAGACGGCATGGTGACGAGATTGACCTTGTGGCCGGTCTCTTTCTCAAAAGCGGCGATCCGTTCGCGGAAGAACGCGACGTTTTTACCGGTCGAATTGGCGGCGATGGAAAGCTCGGCCGCCTCAGCCGAAATGGCGGCGGAAAACGCGACTCCGCACAGGAACAAAGTCTTCATGGAAATATTCATTGTCAAACTCCTCCGTTGACGCTTTCGATTGTCCTCAAAATTGAAAGCGCTTTTGACTGACGTGAGGCTCTCAAAAGCCGAGCAATCTGTCAATACTCTTTCTAATCCCCCGGAAATTGGCTGTTTTCGTCTGCAATTTTTCGGCGTTTGCCATTCGCAATGATCAACTGTAAGGTTTCAGGTGGGGGAAAATTGAAATCGTTTTCAATTTTTGTCGGCTTGAAAAATCCGCGGCGGCAACGCATGCAGGGGCAAATTGGCAAAAAACATGAAGCTCAAGGAATTCGCAGAAAAGGTCGGGCTGTCGCCCACCACCGTCAGCCGGGCGCTTGGCGGCTACCCCGAGGTGCGTGAAGAGACGCGCCAGCGGGTGATGGAGGCTGCGCTGAAATACGGCTACCGGCCGAATGCCAACGCTGTCCGGCTGGCAACGGGCAGGGCCGGCGCCATCGGCGTCGTCATGGGTCGTTCGGGTGGTGGGCATTTCTTTTCGGAGTTCATGGGTGGCATGGCGACCCGCCTGGAACGGGAAGAGACCGACATCCTCGTCAGCGTCACCGTCGATAATAATCTCGATGAGGAACTGGCGATTTTCAGTCGGCTGGCGGCCAGCGGCCGGGTGGACGGTATCATCGTGCATTCGCCGCGCCCGGAGGATGAGCGCATCGCGCTGCTCAACCGGCTGGGTGTGCCCTTCATCGTGCATGGCCGCTCAAAGACACCCTTTGAACATGCCTGGCTCGATATCGACAACCACGATGTGACCTATCGCCCGACGACCCATTTTCTGGAGCGCGGCCATCGGCGCATCGCCCTCATCAATGGCCCGGTGGGCCGCACCTTCGTACAGGATCGCGAGCAGGGTTTCCGCGATGCGCTGGCAACCCACGGTATAGTGCCCGATCCGCGTTTCATGATGAACGAGCACTTCAGTGAGGAGACGGCCTTCCGCTTCGCCCGCTCGCTTCTGGAGCAGACGCCGCGCCCCACGGCCTTTGTGGCGGGTGCGATGATGACGGCGCAGGGTGTCTATCGCGCCGCCACCCAGATGGGGCTGGTGATCGGCAAGGATGTCTCCGTCATCGCCCATGACGACGTGTTTCCTTACCTCACGCCGGAAAGCATGATGCCGCCGCTTTCCACCACCCGCTCGTCCATGCGCATGGCGGGCATGCGGGTGACGGACCTTATTTTGCAGATCATCGGCGGCCGCCCGGTCCGTGAGGTCCAGGAATTGTGGCCGGTGGAACTGATCTTGCGGGAATCGGTCGGCCCGGCCTGAGCTTCTCGCCATAGCTCACTGATTCCACTCCATTTTGTGAACGTCAGTTGATAACGTTCGCCTTTCGTCATCTATACGTTAATCCCTTCTCATGTATAATCGGAACAGTCACGGGTATATGGAACAGGCCCCGTGCCGGCGCGTTGGAGGGATGCGTCGAAGGAGGATGACGGATGTTTGAATTTTTAAAGCCGCAACAGCAGACTGTGATCGACGATGTCGAGGCCACCGGCACCTATGCCGATGCGCTTCTCAACGTTCCGAGCCCGGAACTTAACCGTTCGACCGCCCGCGAGCATGGTCATGAAGCCCATTCCCGCGATTATTGCGAAAACCGCGATATTTCCCGCAGCGCGCTCGGCTTCGCCTGAGCTGTCGCAAAACCCTTCCTAAAATACGGAACGGACCTGCCGTCCCCGCGTTTTCCTGTACGACCCGCAGGGCGGCGCAATCGGACCGAAGGGACTTGGCCGGCATTTGACCGGTGGGCAAATTGGGTGTTGCGCCGCCTGAATGGGGACGGCGCGAACGCGTTGTCCCGATAGATGAAAACGCAGCCGGTTGTCCGCTTCGGGCGAGGCGCGTTCATATCAGGAGGCCGCGATGTCAATAGTTCCCGTCGAACCCCATCCCGAACCGCCGATGCCAGTGCCGCCGCAGCCGGAGATTCCGCCGGTCGAGGAACCGGAGCCCGACTGGTTGCCCGATGAGGTGCCGACGCCCAATCCCGACGAAAACGACGAGCCGCCGAAGGTGCTTTAAGAACCCCGCGTCTGTGGCGTCTCGAATTTCTTGCTGACAAAAGTCGAGCCTTCCAGTCCGAAACGCCAGGGATAGTCCATTGCACGGCTGATACCGATGCGCCTGCCGCTGGTGATGGCGGAGGCTTTTTTCGGCAGCCGCAGGAAAAACGGCGACGCATTCAGCGGCGCACCGTCCATATCCCCGGTA
This sequence comes from Agrobacterium tumefaciens, assembly GCA_017744915.1. Taxonomy (GTDB): domain Bacteria; phylum Pseudomonadota; class Alphaproteobacteria; order Rhizobiales; family Rhizobiaceae; genus Agrobacterium; species Agrobacterium tumefaciens_I. The sequence goes on along the minus strand of JAGIAH010000001.1, from coordinate 196,698 downwards.
ATTGCCAGCGCCTGACAGAGCTTGCCCGGGCCCGAGCAGAGAAGTTTCAGCTTGTCAGTTCCCCGTCGCAGTTTCATCATGTCTATACCGGTCAGCGGCTCGATGGCGCGCAGAAGCACGGCGGAGCCGGGGGCGCAGACGAAGTTGGCGCACCAGTGGATACCATAGGACCGGTAGACGTAGAGATGGCCGGCCGGGCCGAACATCGCCCTGTTGCGCGGGGTCTGCCCGTTGAAACTGTGGGATGCCGGGTCGTCCGGGTGATAGGCTTCCGTTTCCACGATGATGCCGCCGGTATTGCCGATGCGGAATTCCGCGCCGATGAGGGCACGGGCCACGTCCACCGCATCACGCAGGAAGAAACTCTCCTGCATTTCCAGACCAAAGGCCTCATCCATCCGGAACCCCTTCCGCTCTGCCGTCGTTGTGAATTCAGGTTCTAACCGTTTTCCAGCATCGGATTCGTACCGGTGCTTTCCAAGCCGGAGGGCATGTCATGCAACTTTCGACGACCTATGTAAAACGCAATAACGGGGTTATCTCCGTCGAGTTCGTCGGCAGCGACGGTGATCAGGTCTCGGTTCGCCTCGCCGACGGTCTGGAAGGGATCGACGATGCGGAGGCGATCAGGCGGGCGAGTGCGGTGATGGGGCAGTTGACCGCCTTCGGAACGCGCCACGGCGTGGATGCGCCCGCGCAATTCTCCGCCCTCGGTACACAGGATGAGACCCCGCACGGAATTGCCAGCGCCCGCACATCGAAGGACCGCGACATTCTGGAGGAAGAACTGGAAGAGGGGCTGGAAGACAGCTTTCCGGCGAGCGACCCCGTCTCGGCGACGGTGACGTCGATCGCCTCCCGAAAGGGAGGGCTGTGATAGTGACCGATCGTAAGGTCGTTCTCGTCACCGGTGCCGGCACCGGTATCGGGCGGGCTGCCGCACGTCACCTGTCTGCGGCGGGTTTCGCGCTCGGGCTGCCTGGACGCGCCCAGCATTATCGGCATCACGGGCTTGTGTCCCTATGATTAACGAAAGGGTAACGTCTGTTCACGAGACTTTGTCCATGGGCGAGGTTGCCGTGTTGTGGCCACCTTCGGTAGTTAAGCGTCAGCCGGAAAGGCGGGCAAATCAGGCGGGTAGAACGATCCATGGGCATGCAGGCATTGCTGGATTTCGCGGTTGCGGGGTTGCGGCAAAAGGTTAGGACAGGGGCAAGAATGGCTGCGGTCGTCGCGATCGGCGGCACCCTTGCCGCGTGTACCTCGATGGGCCTCGACAGCGTCAAGAAGGACCCGCCGAAGTTGTCATCGAAGATGATGGCGCAGATGTCGGCCAAGAGCATGCGCCCGGAAAGCCCGGTCCTCGTTCGTATCTTCAAGCAGGAGAGCGAGCTTGAGGTCTGGAAGATCGACAAGACCGGAAATTACGCCCTGCTCAAGACCTATCCCATGTGCCGTTGGTCCGGAAAGCTCGGCCCGAAGATGAAAACGGGCGACCGGCAGGCGCCGGAAGGTTTTTATCATGTCTCGGCCGGCATGCTTAACCCGAACTCGCAATATTACGTCTCTTTCAATCTCGGTTATCCCAACCGGCTGGAATCGGCGCTCGGTTACACGGGTGAAGCGCTGATGGTGCATGGCGCCTGCTCTTCTTCCGGTTGCTACGCCATGACCGATGCCCAGGTGGGCGAGATTTACGCCATCGTTGCGCGTGCGCTGCAGGGCGGGCAGGACCGTTTCCAGGTGCAGGCCTATCCCTTCCGCATGAGTGCAAGGAACATGGTGGCGCATCGGGACGATCCCAACATGTCGTTCTGGAAGACGCTGAAGGAAGGCTACGACTATTTCGAGGTGACCCGCCGCCAGCCCAAGGTCTCCGTTTGCGGCCGCCGCTATGTTTTCAACAGTGAATTTGCCGAAGGTGAGCCTGCCGATCCGCTGGCGGCCTGCCCGCCGGCCATCAACCAGCAGGACCCGCAGGTGGCGTCGAAGCTGGCGGAAGAGCAACAAAAATTTGCCGCCGCGATGAGCGAGGGAACTTCCGCCCCGCTCAGCGCGTATGTAGACGGCGGCATGCATCCGAGCTTCCGGGCCATTCTGAAATCGAGCGGCGCCAAAGTCATGGCCTCGCAGGTTTCCGGCACGAAGTACCCTATCAGCCGCCCGGAGGCGGCGCTGGCAGATCCCTTTGCCAGCGTGAGATGACGTAAATGAGGTTTTTCAATTGAACGAGACGATGACGACCCGGCGGGGTTTCCTGCTTGGAGCAGGTGGACTGGCGCTTGCCGGCCTTGCGGGCTGCAACACAACGGCGCGTGAGGCCACGAGGCCCGCACCGCCCGCCGATGACCCGATGTATGCCCTGATGTACGGCCCCAAGCCGGACGAGCAGTTTCCGCTGCCGGAAATTCCCTATAAGCGCATTCCGCGCCAGTTCCTGCGGCAGATGGTGGCGAACCCGACCGGCGAGCGTCCCGGCGTGATCGTCGTCGATACCGCCAATCATTTCCTTTATCTCACCTATGAAGACGGTCAGGCCATGCGTTATGGCGTCGGTCTCGGCCGTGCCGGTTTCGAATGGGCCGGTCGTGGCGTCATCCAGTACAAGCGGCAATGGCCACGCTGGACGCCGCCCGATGAGATGATCGCCCGTCAGCCGGAACTGGAGCCCTATAGCAGCCGCAATGGTGGCATGGAGCCGGGCCTCAAGAACCCGCTCGGTGCGCGCGCGCTCTATATCTTCAAGGACGGCAAGGACACGATCTACCGCCTGCATGGCTCGCCGGAATGGTGGACCATCGGCAAGTCGGTCTCGTCCGGCTGCGTGCGCCTGCTGAACCAGGATATCATCGACCTTTATAATCGCGTGCCGGATAGGACGCCGATCGTGGTGACGGCGCTCGGCCCGGCGCAGCAGGGCGTGCCGATCGGCCAGGAAGGCGTGCCCGTGGCGCAATATGGCAATGGCGTCATCGGCGACGGCCTGTCGCAACCGGCACAGGCTTATTGATCGTAAAAGCTTCACCCGCGGGCAGCTGCGCCCGTGGGTGATGCCGGCTCAGGGCCCGGCATGAGGTGAGGAGATATTATCTTCCTTCGCCATTGCCATCATGCAACCCGGCGCGCCTCTTCCCGGCCGCCGGCAATTTCCATATCCAGCCGGAAGCGTGACACCAGTGCGCGCAGCTTTGCGGTTTCCGCGGCAAGCGTTGTCGAGGCGGCGATGGATTGTTGCACCATGGCCGCATTCTGCTGGGTGGCGTGATCCATGGAATTCACCGCTGCGTTGATTTCGGCCAAACCGGTCGATTGTTCGGTGGCCGATGTCGCGATGGCGTTCATATGGCGGTCGATGCCGGCGATGCGTTCGCCGATATCCTTCAGTGCGGTGCCGGTATCGAGAACCAGTTGCACGCCGCTTTCCACTTCTGCGGATGACTGGCGGATATGGTCACGGATTTCGCTTGCGGCTTTTGCAGAGCGCTGGGCGAGATCGCGCACTTCCTGCGCCACCACGGCAAAGCCCTTGCCGGTCTCGCCGGCGCGGGCGGCCTCCACCCCGGCATTCAGCGCCAGAAGATTGGTCTGGAAGGCGATTTCGTCGATGACGCCGATGATGCCGGTGATCTGCCGCGATGAGGCCTCGATGCGGCGCATCGCTTCTTCGGCATGGCTCACCACTTCCACCGATTTCAGGGCGCTCTGGTTGGCGTCGGTGGCGGCGAGCCGCGCTTCGGCGGCACGCTTGTTGGCATTCGATACGTTGACGGTGATTTCATCGAGCGCGGCCGCGGTCTGCTCAAGGGAAGCAGCCTGATTTTCCGTGCGGCGGGAAAGATCGCCCGCGCCGGCTGCGATGTCCTGGCTGCTGCCGTCGATCGTTCCGATACCGCTGGAAATGGCGAAGAGCGTTTCGCCCAGTTGCCGGACCGAGCTGTTGAAATCGTGGCGCAGGGCCTCGAATTGCGGAGCGAAGGCATCATCAAGCTGGAAGGCCAGATCGCCGGATGCGAGCCGCTTGAGGCCGGCCGCGAGACCGGAGGTTGCGATGCGCAGCCTTTCGGAGGCTTCCTCTTCTGCGTGCCGTCGGGTTGCTTCCTGATCGACTTCCGCCTGCCGGCGGGCCGCTGCCGTCTGTTCTTCGAGCGCCCTGTTGGCGATGGCCGCCTGCCGGAAAATCTCGACCGCGCCGGACATGGAGCCAATTTCGTCCTTGCGGTCGATGCCGGAGGGCAGCTGTGATGTATCGCCGCCCGCCAGCGCTTCCATATTCTTCGACAATTGCAGGATGGGACGGATAATCGATTTGCGGGTGAGGAGGAAAAGCCCGGCGGAGAAAAGTGCTGCGAGAACCAGAAGCCCCTTCAAGGTGAGGTTAATCGCCGCCTTGGTCTTTTCGCTTTCAGCCGATGCGGCGTCGGAGAGCGCCTGAATCTGGTCGCCCGCCGTTTCCATCGCTTTTTCAAGCGCGGAGAATTGCCGCATGAATTCCGGCATCAGCTTGATGGCCTCTTCCGGGCTGGAGCCGGCAAGGCCGACCACCGCATTGGCCGCATCCATATAGGCGAGAAGCGGCTTTTCGACACCGTCTATGACGGTTTTGACGTTGGTGCCGGCCGACAGGGACCTGTTTGCCTCGATCATCTCACGGAAACTCGCCTCGTGTTCGGCAAGGTCGGCCTTAACGGCCTTGAGATCGAGACCCATCCTGGCATCAGCCGAAAGAATGGCGGCCAGCACGTCGGACCGCAGCGCGTCATGCATCATGTCCGCCTGCATGTGGTTGCGAAGCACATCGGCTGAAAGCGCCACATATTCGCTGTTTCGGTTGAGCTTTTCCGACGCCCATATGCCGACGCCGGCGGCGCTGCCGGTGATGGAAAAGATTGCAATGCTTGCCAATATTATCTTTTTCTGAATCGATGCCATCGGAGCGTTCCCGCGTTGTAATTTATACTTCAGGAAAATAATAGAACATGCTTAATAAATGATCTATTTTCGCTTCAGGTTTGATAAAAGCAAAAAAGGCTGCAATTTGTATTGCAGCCTTTTCTTTATTAGCAGTTTATACTTTTCAGTGCGCGCGCTTGAGCGCCTCGCCGAGGATCGAAACAATATCGTCGAAATGGGATTTTTCGGCGATCAGCGGCGGTGAAAGGGCGATGATATCGCCGGTGACGCGGATGAGCAGGCCGCGCTCGAAACAATCCACGAAGACATCATAGGCGCGAGCGCCGGCGGCACCGTCGCGCGACTGCAACTCGATGCCGGCGATGAAGCCGATGGTGCGGATGTCGATGACATTGGGCAGGCCCTTCAGGGAGTGGATGGCGTCGTGCCAGACATCCTGCAATTCCGCGGCGCGGGTGAAGAGGCCTTCATCGCGGTAGATATCGAGGGTCGCAATGCCGGCGGCGCAGGCGACCGGATGGCCGGAATAGGTGTAGCCGTGGAACAGCTCGATCTGGTTTTCCGGCCCATGCATCAATGCGTCATGTACCTTGCGGCTGGTGAAGACCGCGCCCATGGGGATTGCGCCGTTGGTCAGGCCCTTGGCGGTGGTAACGATATCCGGCGTAACACCGAAATAGTTGCTGGCGAAGGAAGAGCCCATGCGGCCGAAACCGGTAATGACCTCATCGAAGATCAGCAGGATGCCGTGTTTGTCGCAGATCGCGCGCAGGCGCTCCAGATAACCCTTCGGCGGCACCAGCACGCCGGTGGAGCCGGCCACGGGCTCGACGATACAGGCGGCAATGGTTTCCGCGCCATGCAGGGCGACCAAGCGCTCCAGATCGTCGGCAAGCTCCGCACCGTGCTCGGGCTGGCCCTTCACGAAGCTGTTCCTGGCAAGGTCATGGGTATGGCGCAGGTGATCGGCGGGGATCTGCGGGAAGACGCGACGATTGTTAACGAGGCCGCCGACGGAGATGCCGCCGAAACCGACGCCGTGATAACCGCGCTCGCGGCCGATCAGGCGGCTGCGGGTGCCCTGGCCGATGGCGCGCTGATAGGCGATGGCGATCTTCAGCGCCGTATCGACCGATTCCGAACCCGAGCCGGTGTAGAACACGCGGTCGAGCTTGCCGCCTTCCGGGCCGGGAGCGATTTCCGCCAGACGTTCGGCAAATTCAAATGCGACGGGATGGCCCATCTGGAAGGAGGGGGCATAATCCATGGTCGAGAGCTGATGCTTGACGGCGGAGGCGATCTGCTGGCGCCCGTGGCCGGCATTGACACACCACAGGCCTGCCGTGCCGTCGAGTACCTGGCGGCCATCGGTGCTGGTGTAATACATGCCCTCGGCGCTCGCCAGCAGGCGGGGATTGGCCTTGAACTGCCGGTTGGCGGTAAAGGGCATCCAGTAGCTGTCGAGCGAGGTGGAATTGGATCGGCTGGGGTTGTCCATAACGGGTCTCCTGTTCGTTGACGGTGATTGAAAGCTATTTTATCGACTGAACAAGCCCTTTTCTCTCTGTGGCCAAGCCATTGAAAATGCTATAGGTGTGAAGGCAGATTTTCGATATTTCGAACAAGGGCAACGGGGGCTCGGGTATGTCGGTGGATATAGGCGGGCGTTTGCGGCATTTGCGGTTGCGCCACAATATTTCCCAGCGGGAACTGGCAAGACGTGCCGGTGTCACCAATTCGACCATTTCACTGATCGAGAGCAACACCTCCAACCCGTCCGTCGGCGCGCTGAAGCGCATTCTCGACGGCATACCGATCGGCCTTGCCGAGTTTTTCGCCTTCGAACCGGAAACCAGCCGTAAGGCCTTTTACCGGGCGGACGAGCTGGTTGAAATCGGCAAGGGGCAGATCTCCTTCCGGCAGGTGGGCGAGAATGTTTTCGGCCGCAGCCTGCAGATCCTGAAGGAATGTTACCAGCCGGGCGCCGACACCGGCAAGGTGCCGCTGGTTCACGATGGCGAGGAGGGTGGCATCATTCTCTCCGGGCGTCTGGAAGTGACGGTGGATGAGGAGAGGCGGGTGCTCGGCCCGGGGGATGCCTATTATTTCGAAAGCCGCAGGCCGCACCGCTTCCGTTGTGTCGGTCCCGTGCCCTGTGAGGTCATCAGCGCCTGCACCCCGCCAACCTTCTGATTCCTGCGGATTTAGCGCGTTCTGCCGCTCGGAAAATGGGCCGGAAGGGGTAGGAGGCGAAAATTCGACCGCCAGCTCTGCCATTTTTGCGTAGCTGCCATGAGCAAAACGCACTGTCACGCCACTATTTGGCCGTGTTTGCGCCTTCCTTGCGATTTTTCCATCGCTTTTTATTGGCGCAGCGATAATGGCGGGTAAAAAAATCCCGGCCAATATGTCAAATTTTATATGCATTGCCACAATCTTGCTGCGACGCAAAAAACTTTAATAGTCTGCCGTGGGCACGACTCTTCTTGGCGTTCTTGTCTCATCTCCTCAAGTCATAAGAAACACATAAGAAAAGACTGTCGACGCTGCAAAACCCAATACATGCGGCGGCGACACCCATGCTCTCAACACATGGCCACCGGCGCATTTGTTGCTTTTTTATGCAACCGTTAATATTGCCCTGGCGTTGATCGGCCGCTGGCGCAAGAAATCGCATAGACGGTTATGGGCAATGTGCCTTACAAAAAATCCATTAGCATCAAATTCCGAACACAGACTTGTTATCTCTTTTAGACGGAAAGACGCGCCTCCGGGCACCGACCAATCGCAAAACATAAATGGAGTTCTCTCTATGAAGTCCGCGACCCAATCGGCTGAACAGACACTCAGCAGCTCCGAAGATTTCGATGTCAGCTTCCCTATCGGGGGCATCGCAAAACGTAGCTTCGATATGACGTCTGCTGCGCTTGCGCTGCTCATCTTCAGCCCGATATTCCTGTTGATCGCCGTGCTGGTGAAACTTTCCGATCCCGGTCCGATCTTTTATGGTCACCGGCGTGTGGGACATAATGGCCGTTATTTCCATTGCCTGAAATTCAGGACGATGGCGATGAATGGCGATGAGATTTTGCGGCAGTATCTTGCCGCCAATCCGGAAGCCGCCGAGGAATGGCGCGCGACCCGCAAGCTCAAGAACGATCCTCGTGTCACGGCCGTCGGCGCCGTGCTGCGCAAGCTCTCCCTCGACGAACTGCCGCAGCTTCTCAACATCATCCGCGGCGAAATGAGCGTGGTTGGTCCGCGCCCTGTCGTCGACGAGGAGCTGAGCTATTATGAAAGCGCTGCCGCTTATTATCTCAGCACCCGCCCTGGCCTGACCGGCCTGTGGCAGATCAGCGGCCGCAACGACGTATCCTACAAGACCCGCGTGGCTTTCGACACTCAATATGTGCAGAACTGGTCGATGCGGCAGGATGTTTTCATCATAGTCAAGACCATTCCCGCCGTGTGCCTTTCACGCGGAAGCTACTGAAAACCGATATTGAGTTCGGCTTTATCGATCTTCGTTTCGACACGCACCCCGACCGGGATCCCAAGTCCGGTCTTCGGGTGCGTCATTGGTGCTAATCATACCGGCCGCTATTTGCGGCGCTGTGCGACCGGCCTTGTCCGGTTGCGCTACGGCCTGACCGCCTGTGCGGCGGTCAGCTAACAGGGAGTTTCCCGATGAACGGCCTTTTTGCCGCCCACCGCCCGTTTGTGGCCCTCGTTCTTGCCGCTTCCGTTGCCTTTGCCGCGCCTTTGTCCGCAATGGCGGCGGAAGGCTCCCAATATAAGCTCGGCACTGCCGACAAGCTGCGTATCCGCGTTGCCGAGTGGCAGCCGGCCGATGGCAGCATTCGCAACTGGGATGTGATCAACGGTGATTATTCCGTCGGCCCCTCGGGCGCGCTGTCCCTGCCTTTCATCGGCCAGCTCGATGTTGCCGGCAAGACGCCCGCCGAGGTCGGAGAGGCCATCGGAGCCCAGCTTCAGAGCAAGTTCGCCCTTCGCAACCTGCCTTCGGCTTCCGTCGAGATCGCCCAGTTCAGGCCGATCTTCCTGAGCGGTGATGTGCAGACGCCGGGTGAATATCCCTATGCTGCCAATCTCACTGTACTGAAAGCCGTCAGCCTTGCCGGTGGCCTGCGTCGCTCGGATGCCGGGCAGCGTTTTGCCCGCGACTTCATCAATGCGCGCGGCGATGCCGCCGTTTACGACAACCAGCGGGCAAGGCTGCTTGCCCGCCAGGCGCGGCTGATCGCCGAGGTCAAGGGTGACACGGCCATCGCCAAGACGCCCGAAATGGAAAAGATTGCCGAGATTGATGTGCTGCTGGCCAGCGAAAGTGCACTGATGAAATCGCGCACCGAGCGTTACACCTTGCAGCTCAAGGCGCTGACCGACCTGCATGCGCTTTTGCAGAGCGAAGTCGAATCCCTGAAAAAGAAATCCGAAACGCAGAACCGTCAGCTCCAGCTTGCCAATGAGGATCGCGACCGCGTCAACCGGCTGAACGAGCAGGGGCTTGCGCTGTCGCAGCGGCGTATTTCCGCGGAAGAACGTGCGGCCGAGGTGGAATCCAACCTGCTCGATATCGACACGCAGTCGCTGCGCGCCAAGCAGGATATCAACAAGGCGACGCAGGACGAGATCAACCTGCGCAACGATTGGGTGGCACAGCGTTCCAAGGAATTGCAGGACACCGAAGCGGAACTCGACAAGCTTAATCTGCAGCTGACTACCAGCCGCGAATTGATGTCGGAAGCGCTGGCGCAATCGGCCGAAGCGATCCGTTTTGATCCCTCGGGCAAATCCGCCACGATCAGTTATGTCGTGGTGCGTGAGGAAAACGGCAAACCGAAAGAGCTGAAGGTGGACGAAAACGCCATGCTCCAGCCCGGCGACGTCATCAAGGTCTCGTCTGAAATCCTGATGCAGTGAGGTTTCAATGCGGATCGCCAAATCGGCGCTGATCGATCCCGAACGCAACGAGATTTACGGAATGGCGGCGATTGCGCTGTCATTCTTCGTTTTCGCCTATTCGTCGCGTTTCGGGCAGATCTCGGTTCTGGCCTATTATGGCATGTGGCTGCCGCTGGTGGTGGTCGACTATCGGCGCGTGCTCGGCAATTATCCGCGTTATCTCTGGATATTCGCCTTCGGCATTTTGACCGTGCTGTCGAGTTTCTGGTCGGAAGCGGTCTCGGTGACGATGCGTGCGTCGATCCAGTATCTGACGCATATCGTCTGCGCGCTGATCGCCATGCGGGTCATCTCCATCCGCACGCTGACGCGCGGTGCGCTGATCGGCATTATCCTCGTTCTGCTCTATTCGCTGCTGTTCGGCATCTATCTTTTCGATGCGCTGGACGGCACCTATAGTTTCGTCGGTGCTTTTTCATCGAAGAACCAGCTTGGCTTCTACGCCTCGCTCGGCGTCATTTTTGCCGCCGCCTCGGTGCTGATCCTCAAGCAAAGGGGTATCTGGCTGCCGGTCGCCGGCGTCACCGGGCTGTTGTCGGCTTATAGTCTTGTGGCTTCACAATCGGCAACATCCGCCATCACCACGGCGGCGGTGGTGGCCCTTATCATCGGTTTCATTCCCATCGGCATGCTGTCGCCGGCAAACCGCAAGATGATGTTTTTCGCGCTCGGCGGTCTCGGCGCATTGCTGGCCGTCGCCTCCCTGCAATTCGGCCTGCTCGATGCCATTCTCGGCATTTTCGGCAAGGATTCGACGCTGACCGGCCGCACCTATCTCTGGCAGCAGGGCATCGAGGCGGCAAAACAGACGCCCATCCTCGGCGTCGGTTATCAGGGGTTCTGGGTCGCCGGTTTTGCCGATGCCGAACGCCTGTGGAACGATTTCTTCATTACCGGCCGCACGGGCTTCCATTTCCACAACACCTATATCGAAACCGTGGTGGAAAACGGCTTCGTTGGCATGCTCCTGCTTGCCATGGTGCTTTACGGAACGCTGCTCGGGCATCTGCGCTCGGTGCTGATGCGAAGGAGCGATCCGCAGGGCGTCATCCTGTTTGCGATCTGTGCGCTGTTCGTGGTGCGCTCCTTCGTGGAGATCGACATCATCTTCCCCTACCAGATCGGCTCGTTCCTGCTTTATTTCGCGGCCGGGAAACTGTGCCTTCCGGCCAGATATGCGCAGGGCGGTATGGGGCTGTCCGGGGTTCGTGACGGGTTCTACCACCGCCATTCCGGCCTGGAGCTGGAAGCCAGCCAGCCCAAATCATTGGGCTGAAAGGCCGGGCGGCGGAGGCGAGGGTGCTTCCGTTGCTTATCCTATAGGTAATCCGCCGATACATGCGGGCTGGCGTGGATGAAGCTCCACATGTCCTTGCTGACCGCGACGATATCGGCGATCGATTTTTCAAGGTGCTCGATTTCCTTCTCGTCCATGCGTTCGACCTTGCCGTAACGCACCTGGCTGTCATCCTCCACCAGCCGCATCAGTTGCGTACTGGCGATTTCGCCTTTTTCATCGAAGGAATAGATGCAGTGATTGTATTTGTTGCGCGTCCTGGCTTCCTTCTTCAGCCGCGCCATGACGGAGAGGATGGTCTTGCGGTCTTTCGCATCGGTGGAAGGAAGCTTCGCCAGGCGCTCGATCAGATCCATGCGCGCCCGCGTGGTGTTGAGCGTCAGGAACACGACGATAGCCGCTTCCTTCTCCACTTTCAGGAGATGGACGATCAGATAGATCATCAGGCTTTCCGTGTTGGTCCACACGTAATTCAGCCTGCCGACCAGCAGCAATACATCCGACATCGCCGCCATGCCGCTTCTCCCGCCCCGACGAAATATAGTGATATTATATGCCGACCAGCGCGGGAATGACAGTGTACATCACTGTTATTTCTTCATCTTTCCTTGAAGGCGCGCGACATGCTGTCGGAAATCGGTTTGGTCAGATATTCGAAGAAAGTGCGCTCCGAGGTCTGGATGAGAACGTCGGCCGGCATGCCGGGCACGGGGTGGAAATTATGCACCTTGGCGATTTCCTCGTCAGGGATCTGCACGCGCACGATGTAGACATCCTTGACCTGAAGCCCGGCATTTTCCTCGATACTGTCGGCCGAAACGTAAAAGACCTTACCGTTCAGAACCGGCGTGGTGCGGCGGTTGAGCGCGGAGAGGCGGATCGCGGCGGTCTGGCCCTCATGAAGCTGGTCGATGGAGGTTCTGAGCACCTGCGCTTCCAGAATCAGCGGCACATGGGCCGGCAGGATTTCCATGATCGGCTTGCCTGTCGTGATGACGCCGCCCGGCGTGTGGTAATAGGCGCGCACCACCGTGCCGTTGACGGGGGAACGGATGACGGTGCGTTCCAGCACTTCGGCTGCACCGCGTACCTGTTCGCGCACGCTGTCGAGATCGGATTCGGCGGTTTCCAGCGCATCGAGCGCGGCCTGCTTGTTGGCGTTAACGGCGATGATCGCTTCCTGCCGGAACTTGGCGATTTCCGCCTCGCTCTGGTTCATTTCGCCGCTCAGGCGGGCGATGTCGCCCATCGCGTCGGCAATGGCGCGTTCCAGTGCCAGCATGTCCGTCTTGCGGATGACGCCATCCTTGGCGAGCCGCTCCTTGGAATCGCGCTCCTGTGTCAGAAGCGCCAGCTGGCGGTCGAAGGACTGCTTTTGCCCGTCATAGCCATTATAGCGGAACTCCAGCGACCTGATGTTTTTGTCGATCAGGTTCAGCTGCTCTTCCAGTTTGACGAGCTTGCTGTGGAACACGATGTTCTGGCTCTGGATGATGGCGTTGATGTCCGGGTCGCCGGCCTCCTTCATGACGATGTCAGGCACCTTGAAGCTTTTTGCGCCCTGGGCTTCGGCCCGCAGGCGGGTCACGATGGTTTCGAGGCGAAGCCGTCTCAGCTGCAGCATGCGCTCATTGGCAAGTGCCGTCGTCTTGTCTAGCGTCAGGAGAACGTCGCCCACCTTGACCGTGTCGCCTTCGCTCACCATCATTTCCTTGATGATGCCGCCTTCCAGATGCTGCACGACCTTGTTGTTACCGGTGGCGACGAAGCTGCCTTGGGCGATGATGGCGGAAGAGAGCGGTGCGGTGCCCGCCCAATATCCGAAACCGCCGAAGGAGGCGAGCAGCACGGCAAGACCGATCGAGCTATGCAGACGAATGGAGCGCGGCACCTCGCTGTACCATTCCAGCTGGCCCTGGGGTTTGATTTCGGCAATGGCGTTTTTCTTCTTGAACATGACGAACCTCAACCCTCGATCTGTGGCGACTGGTTGGCCGGGCGGCCATTACCGGAAAGCGCTTTCAGCACCTCCAGCCTTTCGCCGAACATGGCGACGGATCCGTCCTTCAGCACCATGATCTTGTCGACGCATTGCAAAAGGGCGGGCCGCTGGGTGATGGTGACGGTGGTGATGCCCTGTTTCTTGGCGTGCAACAGCGCCTTGGCCAGCGCCTGTTCGCCGTGTGTATCCAGATTGGAATTTGGCTCGTCCAGCACCACGAATTTGGGATCGCCGAAAAAGGCGCGGGCTAGCGCGATACGCTGTTTCTGGCCGCCGGAAAGCGGCGCGCCGTCGGCGGCGACCACGGTTTCATACCCCTGCGGAAAACCGGCGATCAACTCATGCACGTCGGCCAGTACCGCAGCCTCGTAAATCTGCCGGTCTTCGACATCGTCGCGCATGCGGCAGATATTGGCCTTGATGGTGCCGGGGAAAAGCTGCACGTCCTGCGGCAGGTAACCGATGCTTTCACCGAACTGCCGCTGGTCCCAGTTGCGCAGATCCATGAGGTCGAGACGGACATTGCCTGAGGTGGGCAGGATGGAACCGACCAGCATCTTGCCGAGCGTCGTCTTGCCGGAACCGGAATTACCGATGATGGCGAGCGATTCCCCCTTTTTCAGCGAAAAGGAGATGCCGTTCAAGATCACCTTCTTCTGCGGCGGCGGCACGAAGAGGATACGCTCCACATCGAGGCGCCCTTCCGGATTGGGCAGGCGCAGGCGGGGGAAGTTGAGCGGCGAATTGATGAGAAGCTGCTTGATGCGGCCATAGGCGGCGGCGGATTTGTTGAACTGGTGCCAGCCTTCGATCGCACCTTCGATGGGGGCGAGCGCGCGACCGGAAATGATGGAGGCGGCGATGACCATGCCACCGGTCAACTCGCCGGAAAGCGACAGATGCGCGCCCCAGCCGAGCAAGGCCACCTGGGTTATCATGCGCGCCGCCTTGGAGACGCCGGAAAACATGATGTTGCGATCCTGCGCCGCGACATGCGATTTCAGGGACCCTGCGGTTTCGCGGCCCCACATCTTCACCGCTTCCGGGATCATGGCGAGCGCATTGATGATCTGCGAATTGCGCGACATGGAATCGAGATGGAAATTGGCGCGGCTGAGATAACCGGAAGCTTCGGAGAACTGCCGTGCGGTGAAGCGCTGGTTCAGCCAGGCAATGGTGAACAGCACGACACAGCATACCATGATGATGATGCCGAGATGCGGATGGACAAGATAAACCACCACGATGAAAAGCGGCATCAGCGGCGCATCGAGAAAGGCAATGAGCGTGCCGGAGGTGAGGAAGGAGCGCAATTGCTGCAGATCCTGCAAGGTCTGGTAGTCCTTGCCACTGCCATGCAGGGAGGCGCGGGCGGCGGCGGAAAGGATCGGTGCGCCGAGCTGCACCTCAAGTTCGACCGCGGTGCGCATCAGGATGAAGCGGCGGATGGCGTCCATGAAGGCCTGCAGCAGGACCGCGCCAAGAACCGCGACCGTCAGCATCACCAGCGTATCCATCGAGCGGCTGGTCAGCACCCGGTCCGATATCTGGAACAGATAAAGCGGTATGGCGAGCAGCAGGATGTTGATGGCGACGGTGAACAGCATCACCACCACCATGTTGCGCCGCACGGCCGCGATGCCCTTGGCGAGGCTGGCGGCGAAGTTGATCGGTTCGCTGCGCTTGTGGAAGCCGCTCTGGTTCCCACCACCGCCGCCGCCACCGCCGCCATTGTCTGACGGTTCCCTGCCGTTGCCGCCGCCGCCCGTCACGGGCCGGCGTTCATTTTCACGGATCGGCCCGTCATTATTGTCGATGGTCTTGGTGAAGGGCAGATCGGGTGTGGCTTTCAGCTCCGCGTTGTCGATCTTGGCTTTCGGTTCCGGCGGGGCCGGCCTTTCCTGCGGTGCGCTGCGCAATTGCGGGGTGGCCTCGGGGGAAGCCTGCAGCGCGGGCTGCGGCGGTGCAGGCATGATCGGTGCGGGCATGGGGGAGGGTGTTTCTGCTTTTGCCGTCTGTTCGGCGCCGGATAATTGGCGCAGGTTTTCGACGGCTTCATTGATCGCTGAAATACAGGCATCCGTCAGCTTGCTGTCTTCCGCGTCCTGATCCAGCGGCAAATCCAGCGAGCGTCCATCGGCAATGGTTTTTCTTGAAATATGATCCATTTTATATCGGTCCCCTCGGTGATCTTGCGGTGTTTGCCGTTTTGGTTGCGGCGGGGCGCATTCTTGTGGTTTTCCCCGCTCGCCAAAACCTATGCGGTGACCGCCTGCATGACGTCGGATGAATGGGCGTTCGACCATGACAGGTCGTGACCGGCATTGATGACGCCATCGGATTCGTTCTCGATGGTGGCGGGATCGTCGTGAAGAAAGGCGATGACCTCATTCGCCAATTGGCCTTGCTGCGCCGGTTGCGACGTGTCGTTTTCGATAATGCCGCCCTGGATCAGGATGGCGTCGGAATAAACGCCGCCGGCGACATAGGTGGTGGAGCCGAAGCTGTCGTAATCGACGATCTGCGCCAGGTTGACGACGGCGTTGCTGCCGGTGTCGATATGGACGGTGGCGTCCTCGTTGTTTTCCAGAACCTTGGCGGCGGCCTGTGTCACATCGTCGGAATCGCCCAGCACGCTCACCTGCTTGATGATGCTGACATCGTAAAGATTGCCGGTGATATAGAGGACGTTCAGCCCCTCATAGCCGGCGAAATTGACGTCATGGGCAAGCGCATCCGGCATGTTGGGATCGCGCTCGTTGATCGCGTTCACCGTCTGCGTCATGTAGTCCGGCATGGTTTCGAAACGGTCGTTGCCGCCGACATTGTGAATGGCGGCATCGTTCCACAACAGGTTGTTGCCGGACTGGATGGTGGCGCCTTCCGGCGCATCGGGATTGGCGCGCACCCAGTCATTGTCGTAAAGCACGGCGATCTGGCTGATGATGTTCATATCCAGCACATTGCCGCCGATGATGATCAGATCATATTGCATGCCGATGCCGAGGAAATTCGCAATGTTGAGCGCGGCATTGCCGCCCGTCAGCAGGCTGACGGTCGCTCCCGAGGTGGTGATCGTCATCGTGTCGTTGTCGCTGACGAACTGGTATTGCTCGATCCAGTGCACGAAGGAAACGTCGCCTTCCAGCACGCTGACGCGCCAGGCGGTGGGGAATATCGGCGGTTCGCCGTTTTCCTGGCCGCTGTTCTCCGTGTTTTCTGCGCCCGGATAGACGCTGCGCTCGAAGCTGGCGATATTGAAGGCTGCCGTTGCCGCCTGGTCCTCGGACTGTGTGAAAACGGAGTCGATCTCGTCCCGGTCGCTATAGATATAGGCTTGGGTGATCGCGTCGATCTGGTGATAATCGCCCATGACGGCGGTAACCGAGGTCATGACACCGGTATTGACCAGCGTGGCGATGTTGGCGACGACATTGGCGCCTGCGGCCACATCGAGGCTATTGCCGGCCGGGCTGTCCTCGTGCAGCGAAACATCGCTCTTTTCCGGCTCTTCCGCCGGCTTGGCGATACCGCGATCAGGCAT
Source organism: Agrobacterium tumefaciens (assembly GCA_017744915.1). GTDB lineage: Bacteria > Pseudomonadota > Alphaproteobacteria > Rhizobiales > Rhizobiaceae > Agrobacterium > Agrobacterium tumefaciens_I. Next base: position 179,958 of record JAGIAH010000001.1, on the reverse strand, counting down.
GTAGTCGTCGAGTATCGGTTTTTCGCTGGCTATCGAGCCGTTGATGTAGAGCCCGTCAATGTCGTTGCCGGCCAGAACGAAATCCTGATCCGCACCGGTGCCGAGCGACGTCACGTCGTTTTCGCGGGCATGGTCGATATAGTCATGCGCGGACTTGGCGAGCGCCTGCAGGGCGTCGTAACTGTCGGTGCGCTGGAAAACGGCAAAGGGCGTGAAGACGGCCGCTTCATTGTAGAACTCGACGGTGCGTTCGGTGACGAAGCTCGTATCGCGGCCCGCATAGGGGCCGTCCGTCATGTTCAGATAGTCGTCGTCCTGGAGAATGTTGACCTGCGCGACATGGGCGATGACCGAACCGGGACCGGGGTGAACCACCAGTTCATATTCCTCCTCGAAGGAAAGACGGCCGGGAAAACGGAAATGGGCTGCGGAAATATCGACCGGGATGGCATTTGCAAGCTGCTGCATGTCGTATTCGACAGCGCGGGCGAAATGCGGCCGGATATAGTCAAAATCATAATAGCCGGCGTGGTATTTGACACCGGGGTCGTAGTCCTCGAGCGGAACGTCGTAGTTCTTGTCGAGCAGCTTTGCCGCTTCATCGTCCGGCAGACGGTCCGGATCGGATTGCGCCGGGCCTTCGGTATAATTGGTTCTCAGACGCGCTTCTTCGATCACCGTGTCGAACAGGCCGATGAAATGCGCGATCATGTCCGAAATCTTGTCGATATGCATCGGAGGTCCCTCCCTGATCATCGCGGCAGAGCCTGGAGGCTGCGGACGGCGCACGTCTCAGAGGCGGCGCTTCGTTTTTATGCAGACCCGGTCCTTCAACCGCGAACTGCACCGGCGGGTGCCGGTGCAGCTCTTTTCGTCAAGAGGTGGGTATCAGGAGTGATCCTCACCGACATCAGACACATGCGAGTTACCGCCTGTGATCGTGACATCAACTGCGTTGGAGAGCATGTTGGCGCCCTGCACCAGTTCCAGATGGAAGCCGGAATTTGCCAGGATTGCCGATGCGTCCGCAGTGCTGGTGCCTGCTGCATCGTCGCCGGCCTTGAGGTCCCAACCCTTGCCGTCGATGCCTTCGGCGCCAAAGGCGTCGCCTGCATTGGCGCTCAGGTGGTTTTCAGCGCCACCGTTCTGCATCTTGATGTCATAGGCCTCATCCTGATCCGCCAGGTGGTTGGCCTGCACCATGCTGAAGCCGGTGTCGTTGCCGTCGCCATTCAGCGAGCCGTTGAGGATATTGTCGACATCGAGAGTGAAGGAGAAGTCGTCACCCAGATTGAAGGTGAGATCTCCGCCGGCGATGCCGAGATTGCCGACATCCTTGACGCCCGTGATGTTGCCGAAGTCGTCATCCGACTTGTAGAAACTGTCCGCGGAGTTGAAGCTGTCGGAGGTCGTCGTGGTCTTGGTGGAGATGTCGTTGTCGGAATAGTTGGACGTCTTTGTGTCCGTATCCGTGATTGTTTTCACATTGGTGTCGTTGTCGCTGTACGACTTGCTTTCATAGCTCCAGTCGTAATCGACCTTGATATCGGTGTTGGTTTCGGTGCTGGTCTTGGTGGTCGTGTCGTTGTCGCTATAGGACTTGCTGTCATAGCTCCAGTCATAGTCGTTGTCGCGATTGTCGCCGTTATTGGCCTCAACATCGATCTTGGCGTCAACATCCACATTGGTGCTGTTGTCGCTGTTGTCGTTGTTGCGGTTTTCGCCATTCGCGGTGCCGACGTTGCTGTCTTCCACCTTGGCGTCATTGGTCGACGTGTTGGCGAAACCATCGGAAAGCGCGCCGATCTTGGTGATCTCGTCGCCGGATGACTTTGGATCATAACCCATTTCATTTCCTCCGAAAAAGCTCGGAGCAGCTTTCGAAATCCCTCTCATCTCAAACGGGATTTTTTCGCGCTTGCCCCGGATAGCATGAAGATTGATGTTTGCAGATGCACTCGGTACGCATCATCTGCGGTTCGGTATTGGCCCGTGATCGGGCTCTTTTCGTTCAGCCCTTGTGCGCTACTCGGTAAAAAAGGCGCACAAATCCGTTCCTCGCTCCAACGGGGGAGCGCGGTGGCTTCGTCTTTTCGCTTGCATGTTTTCTTGAAAAGGGACCGGCGTTTTTCAAACACACGTCAAGGCCGGAGATATCTTTCCATCGGCCGCCGTTCAGCGACGGTCAGACTGTGCCGCAGAAAAATTGCGCTTCCTAGATATCAATTCGGGCTAAACATATCGGCGTTTTCGTCCAAATATATGTGCCGCGGGGGCCGTCCCACGGTCTTTTTCATCCTGTTTGGCCGTAAATGAAGCTCGCTTGGGCAGGAAAAAGCTGTTTTTTGAAAAACATGGTTTATTTCGGTCGGAAAGGGTCTTTATCCCGAAAAGGAACAGCTTCAAGTCTGGTTCGCCGGCGAGCTATGTAAAGAGATATCAACTAAAAGTTATATTTTCGCGGATTGCAAAACCATAGCGAAACCTTTTCCGATGTCTTTGTTTTTGCAGCGCTTACCGGATGAATGATTCTATCCCGTCGTAACCTATTTTGTATGTCAATTGTAAAAAATAACCCGTTTGGGCCATTTATTTACACAGCTTTTCGTATTAGCTTTCCTGAATTAACGGGTGATTAATGATAATTGACATGGCCTGAGACGGGGAATTTCCCCCACGTATTGAGGGGAAAGATACCCGGCGGACGAAAGACTGCACAACCAAAAGAAAGTAATGCGTAAGCGCTTTAGGGAGGCGTCAATGTTCATGGGAACGTCAGATTATACAGCAAAACAAAAAAACACCGTTGCTCCTATAAATGGAACTTTATTGGTCATTGCGGATCCGGACCTGTTTTCCGAGTGCCTCATGGAGGCGCTGGGCAAAAAGTTCCCAACATTCGCGGTGGTCAACATAACATCGTCGGCCGAGATCGACGATGATTACGGTAATAATGTCCGCCTGGTGTTGCCTTACCGGATGTCGGGCGAGCGACTTCACACCGTTCTTTCGGAGGTTCGGGAAAAACATCCCGATGCGCCGATCGCGCTCGTCGTCGAAACCATCGATAAATTCGAGGAGCCGCTGAAGCGACTGGTGGGCATGCGCGTCATCGATGGCGTGCTGCCGCTCAACCTCAGGCTTGATGTCTTCATGGCGGCCGTGGATCTGCTTATGAAGGGCGGAGAACATTTTCCAGCCGCTCTTCTCGGCAAGCTCACGCCTTATTCACCGTCGGTCAACGGCAAGAGCGTTCAAAACAATGCCGTGATCGCCAACCGTGCCGATGCCCTGGCCGCAGGCCGGGGTGAGGCGGCGACGCTGACGACGCGCGAGGTACAAATCCTCGACCTGCTGTGCAAGGGAACGCAAAACAAGATCATCGCTGATCGGCTGCATCTGTCCGAGAACACCGTCAAGGTTCACGTTCGCAACATCTATAAGAAAATGAACGTGCGCAACCGCACGGAGGCGGCTTCGCGCTTCTTCCACAAGGATGAAGACGCGACCTTCTCCGGCGGCTGGAAGAACTGAGCGTCAGGGCGGCAAGAGCCGTCCGGACGCCAGTTCCCTCCGGTGTCTCTGCCGGAGGCTCAGGGCCTCAGGAAGCAGCGGGATTTCTGCCCGAATCCGCTCGGTGAGCAGATATAGGGAGAAGAGCCGGAATAGGACTGCCGCGATACAGCGGGCGTACCCGAGGCATCGGCAACAAGCGTAACGGCCGCGTTGCCCGTTTTTTGATAACCGTAGGACGTCTTCGCCGGAGCAACCCGGTTCTTGATCGTCGTCGTGTTTGCCGACGCGGTCTTGATGAGAACGGCGTCTTCGACCACGGAGCATGAAGCCGTCGCGAAAGTGAAAGTCAAAAGCGCGCCGGCAACGAGCGCGAGACGACAATGGCGGGCTGTTTTGCCGCCGCGGGAATAAGGCATTTCATTCGTCATGTGTGTCCCCTGAAATCGACTGTCTGTCGCATCTCGCCGGGCGGTTTTGTCCCGGTGGACCGAGCCTTACAAAACCAGGATAGTCCCGACTGGTTGAGCGAAGCTTGCGCTAATGCTCAATAAGAAAGGCATAATGGTGGCATAGTTAAAAAGTATTAAATCAAGAGGCTATTTTGAGTAATTTTGGGTAATCAATTGTAATATTTTGATAAAATGAAGTTGACCTGCCTTCTGCTACGCCTATCATGAAAGTTGAAATTTATCGAACTGAAATATTAAACCTCCAGAAGAAGTAAAAACCGGAGGATGATATTCAAGATATCGCACAATCGGAAGTTTGATCCAGTTTAGTTGAATCAGCCATGCTGATTCCTCATGGGGAGGAGTGTGTAATGCGTAATTTCGTTCCCAACGAGCACGACAACGGCGTCACCATCTACTCCGAATGGAGACCTGGTCAACGCGTTCTCGTCAACGGCGGTGCCGGTTTTCTGGGCTCGCATCTTTGCGAGCGCCTGCTGAGCAGCGGTCACGAGGTTATCTGTCTCGACGACCTTTCGACCGGACGTACGGCGAATGTGGCGCATTTGCGGGACAATAAACGGTTTCTGCTGGTTGAGCACGACGTGCGCAAGCCCTATGACATCGATGTCTCGCTGATCTTCAACTTCGCCTCGCCGGCTTCGCCGCCCGATTATCAGCGCGATCCCGTCGGCACGTTGCTGACCAATGTGCTGGGTGCGGTCAACGTGCTGGAAGTGGCCCGCAGATGCGGGGCGACGGTAGTGCAATCCTCGACATCGGAAGTCTATGGCGATCCGAACGTCAATCCGCAGCCGGAAACCTATCTGGGCAATGTAAATACAATCGGGCCGCGAGCTTGTTACGATGAGGGCAAACGCAGCGCCGAAACGCTGTTCTTCGATTATCACCGCTGCCACGACGTCGATATCAAGGTGGGACGCATTTTCAACACCTATGGGCCGCGTATGCGTCCCGATGACGGGCGCGTGGTTTCGAACTTCATCGTCCAGGCGCTGAAAGGCACCGACATCACCATTTATGGCGATGGCAGCCAGACCCGCTCCTTCTGCTATGTCGACGACCTGATCGACGGCTTCCTGCGGTTTTCGGCCAAGCCGAAAGATTGCACCGGACCGATCAATCTCGGCAACCCGACAGAAATTCCGGTGCGGCAGCTCGCCGATATCGTCATCCGCATGACGGGTTCCCGGTCGCGCATCGTGCACCTGCCGGCGGCTATCGACGATCCGCAGCAGCGTCGCCCCGATATTTCACGGGCAAAGGAGCTGCTGAGATGGCAGCCGCGTGTACCACTCGAAATCGGCCTGGAAAAAACCATCGTCTATTTCGATGCGCTGCTGGCCGGCAGGAATGTGGTGGAGGCCGTATGAGATGCCCCGCACAATCCTCGTCACGGGCGGGGCCGGATTCATAGGCAGCCACATCTGCAAGGCGCTGGCGCAATCCGGCTTCAAGCCCATTGCTTACGACAATCTCTCGACCGGTCATGCGGATTCCGTCCGCTGGGGGCCCTTTATCGAGGGCGACATTCTCGATCGTGGCCTCCTGGGGGCCACGCTGAAGGAATTTTCGCCGGCCTTCGTCATCCATTGCGCCGCCAACGCCTATGTTGGCGAATCCGTTGAGGATCCGCGCAAATATTACCGCAACAATGTCGGCGGCAGCCTGGCGTTGCTGGATGCCTGTCTCGACCAGAATATCGGCGGGCTGGTATTTTCCTCCAGCTGCGCCACCTACGGCGTGCCGCCGCAATTACCGATCCGCGAGGAAACGGCGCAGATGCCGGTCAATCCTTACGGGCGCACCAAGCTCATCTTCGAAATGGCGCTTGATGATTATGCCGCTGCCTATGGCCTGCGTTTCGTGGCGTTGCGTTATTTCAATGCCGCCGGCGCCGATCCGGATGGCGAACTTTGCGAGCGGCACGAGCCTGAAACCCATCTGATCCCGCGCGCGCTGATGGCCGCCGCCGCACGGCTGCCGCAACTCGATGTCTTCGGGGCGGATTACGACACCAGCGACGGCACCTGCATTCGCGACTATATCCATGTCAGCGATCTCGCCGATGCCCATGTGGCTGCCGTCAACTATCTTGCCGAAGGCGGGGAGACGCTGCGCGTCAATCTCGGTTCCGGCCACGGCACATCGGTCGGCGATATCCTCCGGGCGATCCACCGGGTAACGGGGCAGGAAGTGCCGGTGCATTTCGGCGCAAGGCGCGCCGGCGATCCGCCCGCCCTTTTTGCCGATATAAGGCGGGCGGAAGAGACGCTCGGCTTTATTCCGAAGCGTTCGGATATCGACACGATCATCCGCACGGCCGGTCCCGGCTTCGGACTGGAGGTGCGGTCATGAAAGCCCGTTCCACCCATTCCGTTCCATCGGCCCGCGCGGTTGCAATCACTGACGATCTGCGTATGCAACCGGTTTTCACCGGCTGGAACCGCATGGCCTATCGTCTCGGCATCGGCGGCTGGCTGGTGACGCTCGCCTATTTCTGGATCTGGTGGCTCGATCGCGATCGCGTCATCGACTGGCCCTATTACACCGTCGTCACGATAACCTTGGCGTGGATCACGCTTCTGCCGTCCTATTTCATCTTCATCTTCCTGAACGCGAAGGTGGTCGATCTGCAGTCGCCTCTGCCGAAGGGCCGGGTGGCGATGGTCGTCACCAAGGCGCCATCGGAACCCTTTGCCGTGGTGCGCAAGACGCTGCTGGCCATGCTGGAGCAGGACGGTCTGGAATTCGATGTCTGGCTGGCGGATGAGGCTCCGGATGAGCAAACGCTGAAATGGTGCGGCGCGCACGGCGTTTTTGTTTCCACCCGGCAGGGCGTCGCGGAATATCACCGCAAGACCTGGCCGCGGCGCACACGCTGCAAGGAAGGCAATCTCGCCTATTTCTACGATCATTACGGTTACGAGCGTTATGATTTCGTCGCCCAGTTCGATGCCGATCATGTGCCGGAACCGGATTATCTGCGCGAGATCATGCGTCCCTTTACCGATCCGAAGGTGGGCTATGTCTCGGCCCCGAGCATCTGCGATGCCAATGCCGGTGAAAGCTGGGCCGCGCGCGGCAGGCTTTATGCCGAGGCAAGCCTGCATGGCGCGCTGCAGCTGGGCTATAATAATGGCTGGGCGCCGCTCTGCATCGGCTCGCATTACGCCGTGCGCACGAAAGCCCTGCGGGAAGTGGGCGGTCTTGGGCCGGAGCTTGCCGAGGATCATTCCACCACGCTGTTGATGAATGCCGGCGGCTGGCGCGGTGTCCATGCGGCCAATGCCATTGCGCATGGCGACGGGCCGGTGACCTTTGCCGATCTCATCGTGCAGGAGTTTCAGTGGTCGCGCAGCCTGATGACCATTCTGCTGCAATATTCACGGCATTACGTGCCGAAGCTGCCGCCGCTGCTGAAGTTCCAGTTCCTGTTTTCGCAGCTCTGGTATCCGCTGTTTTCCGGCTTCATGGCACTGATGTTCGTGCTTCCCGCCATCGCGCTCATAAGCGGTCATGTCCTCGTCAATGCATCCTATCCGGTGTTTCTGGCGCATTTCATGCCGATTTCGCTGATCATGATCGTGTTCGCATTCTTCTGGCGGGCCACGGGCGCGTTCCGCCCGCATGATGCCAAGCTCTTTGGCTGGGAAGCCATGGTGTTTCTGTTCCTGCGCTGGCCCTGGTCGCTGATGGGCGTGCTGGCGGCGATACGCGACACGATCCGTGGCGATTTCGTCGATTTCCGCATTACGCCCAAGGGCACGCAGGCAAAACCGCCGCTGCCGCTGCGGGTCGTTGCACCTTACATGGCTTTGGCGGCGCTCAGCCTTCTCGCCATGGTTCTGGCGCCGCGGGAAAACGGCGCGGAAGGGTTCTTCGTCTTCGCCGCCATCAATGTGGCGATCTATGCGGGCCTTTCGGTGTTTCTGCTCATCCGCCATGCGATGGAAAACGGCGTGCCAAGGTTGCCGGCATTGCGTGGTGGAGCAACCGCCGCCGCCTGTTCCCTGCTGCTGGTGGGTGCAGGTGCGGCGCAGCTCAGCTCCCATGCGATTGGCGGGCTGGAAGCCCTGTCGCACGGGCAACCCTATGTCAGTTTTACCGAAACACGCTTCACGGTCGCCGGTGCGGGCGTGGAAGGCGCAAGATCGGTACGGCTGAAACTGCGCATCGCCCTGCCGGGACTGCCCGGACAACAGGAAATGCAGGCGGAACCCATCGTTGTTCCGCCGCCGGCGGTGGCAACTGGAGAAATCATGCTGGCCGACAATAGGGTCGGACAATGAAGGAGGAGGCTGTGATGAAAACAACAATAAGCAAATGCGGATTCTCCGCTTTCGTACTCTGTCTTGCAGTGGTTGCGCCAAGCGCCGTCCATGCTGCAGGCGGCACGAAGACGCCGAAACCGCTCAGAACCAGCGAAGTCGTGGACATGTACTTCGACAAGACCTGGAAATGGGATACGGGCGGCGGACGCTTCATTGCCGACGGCCGTAAATTCGTCGCCGCAACGGAAGAAAAGGGCCAGAAATCCATCGGTGAAGGCCGTTGGACTGTGGATGCCAACGGCACCTTGTGCATGCGCGCCACCTGGAAAAGCGCAGCCGGTAACGGCAAGGCCGATACCTGCTTCGACCATGGCCGCATCGGCAAGGTGCTCTACCAGCGCAAGCAGGGCGGGCCCTGGTATGTGTTCCGACACAACCCGCCACGCGCTGGCGATGAATTCCTCAAGCTCGTCCGCAAGGACGATGTAACGCCGCAGATCGCCGCTTACGACAAGGCGATGACGGCAACAAGGTAAGGAGTAAGGTGTCATGCAGATAACAAGAAGAAGACTTCTGTTCGCAAGTGGTGCCGCCGCAGCCTTTACCGCCGGTATGTATCCGGTGCTCAAGCTCGACGCGCAGGGCGTCGCCCCCATGACGTCGACGGGCATGAAGACGCTTGCCGACAAACGCCCGACATTGCATGCGGAGGGTATCCGCTTCGGCGCCTACGATCCGCATGGCGATTTCACCGCCCAGGCCGGGGTGGCAACGGAACATCTGTTCCTGCCCTGGGAAGACGTGGATCTCGATAGCCTCGCGCTCGCGGACGCCTATGCCCTGGAGCGCAAGCGCAACGTGCTGATTACGGTGGAACCCTGGTCGTGGGACGTCAACTGGCGGCTCACCTCCGACGAGTTGCGCCGCAAGGTGCTGAGGGGCGATTACGACGAAAACATGCGGGCGATCGCCGCGCGCATGTCGGCAATGAAGAGCCCGCTCATCCTGCGCTGGGGGCAGGAAATGGAAGACACGTCCGGCCGTTTCTCATGGTCGGGCTGGAATCCTCAGGACTACATCACGGCCTACAAGCGTATGGTGGACATGACCCGCAAGGCGGTGCCCGGCGTCAAGGTGATGTGGTCTCCGAAAGGTCTCGATGGCCTGCGGGTCTATTATCCCGGCGACAGCTACGCCGATCTGGTCGGTCTCTCGGTCTTCGGTCTCGAGGATTATGACAAGATCGAATATGGCGGACCGCAGAAGTTCTCCGATCTGCTGCGCAAGGGCTACGGACTTGTCGAACCCTTCAACAAGCCGATCTGGGTTGCCGAACTCGGCTATGAGGGCGGCGATTCCTATGTTCGTCCGTGGATGAACGACGTGACGTTGAAACAGGCGGATTTTCCGAGACTGGAAGAGGTCGTCTATTTCAACGACAAGGATGTTCACGCCTGGCCGCACAACCTCGGCAAACCCGACTGGCGCGTCGTACGTCCGGCCAAGGCCTGACTGACTTCGAAAACCGGCGAGCGGCAGCCATGCCGCTCGTCCGGTGGCCCGTGGTCAGTTACCCGCCGCCAGCACGGCCTCCGCCTCATAGATGGCGCAGACGATGTGGTAGAATGTGCTTGCCGGTGCCGGCTCGTCGAGCATCGGCCTGTCGGCCGGCCATTTGTCGAACCACAGACCCTTGACCGGCGTGTCGAGGAAAGGCTGCAGCGCGCCGATGGCCCTAAGGCCGGAGGTGAGGTAACGCTGCCGCTCCTCGCCATTCGTGACGCTCGCCAGCCGCACCGCCGCCTTCAGCCATTCCGTCTGCGGCCACAGCCGCGCCAGCCCGTCATGCACCGAAAAATCGTCAAAGAGGCTCATCACCGCCACCTTGCGGCGCGGGCAGATGCCATGCCCTTCGCCGATTTCGAACAGTCTCTTGGCCTTTTCAATCGCCTCGCCATTACCGCGCAGGCTGCCCCAGCGCACCAGAAGCCAGGCCCATTCGAACTGGTGGCCCGGCTCCATGATGCGGCCCTTCTCGCCCTCGTAGGGTTTCCAGTCATGGCCGAAGAATTCGCGCAGGCCACCATTGCCGCCATCGATGAAGCGGGTGAGCGCCAGGTCGGCGATCTCGTCGGCCAGCGCCGACCACGGACCATCCGGATCCTGTTCTTCCCATGCCAGCATCGCCTCGAAAAGATGCATGTGTGGATTGGAGCAGAGCGGTGCGCGCGGCGGGTTTTCCTCCTCGAAGCCGGCGAGGGGGTGTCTATAGTCGCGTTTAAGGAGCGCAAGAATATCGAGCGCCCGGCCACGCATCTCGTCCCGGCGCTCAGGCAGGCTCGTGGCGGCCTGAGCGGAGACGAAAAGCGCAAAAGCCTGATTGTAGAGATCGAAGGAGGGATCGATCAGCCGGCCCGTCTGGTCGGCAAGGTTGCCGTAAAGGCCGTTATCGAGGCGGTAGACCTTCTCGAACCAGCTTAAGCCATGCAGGAGTGCGTCTTTCCACGGCCCCTGCCAGCCATGCTGGCCGGCGGCGGCGAAACAATAGGCCTGGCGCGGCTGCACGCGGGCGCGGCGATCGTCGGAAAAGACCGGTTTCGCATCCTGGCCGAGGCGCTCGTAAAATCCGCCATCCGGGCGGGCCGCTCCCGCCTCCCACCACAAAGGCAGGGCGTCCTTGTCCAGCCATTTGCGTAAGGCCGCGATCTCTTCGGCAAGCGTCTGCGCGATGCTCGGAAATTGCACAGTCATCCGGTAACTCTCTGTTTTTAAAGCGGAATGAAAAAATAGACCAATAAAAATACGTAATTATGGAGGCAAATAGATCATGGGACATATTGCGCTGCAACCGTAAAAATTATCGATCCTACGCTGGGCCAACCCATGGCGGCGTGAATGGTTCCATTATTGTGCAAGTCCGGACTGCTGCGCAGATGATTCGTAAGCCACAAAGTATCAGAAATTACAACGCAAATTTGAGATTGCTTATTCGTAGTCCTCACGTATTTCGTAACAATGGTCTGGTCATTAGTGATTCGGTCTCCTTTTAACCTGGGCGGCGTTGGGGAAATAAAGGGGCGCAAGGCAGTGAGATTTTCTGCCTATACTTCATTGCTGTTCTCCATTGCGGTTCTTTCGGGCTGCAATACTCCCGCGGGCGTTCGATCGTTCGGGGGTGCGCAGATGTTGTCGCCGTCCGAAGCGCTGGTTTTTCCGCCGCCGGGCGGTCCTGAAATCGTCACCGTGGTCAATCGCACCTATTCCAACGCGGTGGCGCAGCAGGTCATCTTGCGCTCCGAGGCCGCCACGCCCGGGCAGAATTATATCAAGGCGGAATTTTTCGGTCCGCAGCAGGCCGGCGATACCGATGGTGACGCCCTGGCTTTCACCGGTTTTAGGGCATCCTCCGTCGCCCGTGAAATCCGCGCCGAATTTCCGGGCGAAAGCATCGCCATGTCGGCAAACTACTTTCAGAACGGTTATGGCGCCTTTTCCTATGCCGCCGGCAAGGGGCGCGGCGATGATACCTGTCTTTATGGCTGGCAGGACATACGCTCGCCGGAAAGCATGCGGCAGGATTTCCGCAACCTCGGACGCATCAAGGTGCGACTGCGCCTTTGCCAGTCCGGCGCAAGCGTCGAGCGGCTGCTGGCGGTGATGTATAACTACACGATCACCGGCACTTATGCTTCGCCAAGCTGGAACCCCTACGGCACGCCGCAGGCGGTTGACAAAAATCTCGGCCGGCCGGGTCATCCGGTCTATCCCGTGAAGGCGGAAGATGTGCCGATGCGGCCGGGCGGCGGGGACGTGACGGCCAGCGTGCCGCCCCGGCCCGTTCGTCGCGTCGTGGCCATCGCGCCAGTGCAGCCGGAACCGGAGCCGCTGCCGCCCGTTGCTGCAGTCAGTATTCCGTCGCCCGCCTCGGCCGGGGCGCCCGCCCAGCCGGCAAGGCCAGCGGTGGCGGGAAGGCGTATGGATGGCGGGGTGACGGAAAGCGGGCAGCCGCCATCACAGGTCCCGCAGGTATCCATTCCTTCGCCCTCATGTTTGTCCGGTTCGGGGGCGGTGCAGGGATGCAGATGATCGCCGGAGCCAGCGGGAAAGACGGCGCAGACGTGCAATTCGTGGTGATTCCGGGCCGAAACTCCGGGTGGGGAAGACAACGGAAAGTTTCTGGATGAGCAAGGCCATTACAATCATTGTCTGGTTGCTTGTATCGCTTTGCGTTCTGGCCATCATCACGATGCCGGTCAGCCTGCAGACGCACCTGGTCGCCACCGCGATCTCGCTTATCCTTCTGGCGACGATCAAAAGCTTCAACGGGCAGGGGCCATGGCGACTGGTGGCGCTCGGTTTCGGCACGGCCGTCGTTCTGCGCTATGTCTACTGGCGCACCACCAGCACATTGCCGCCCGTCAACCAGCTTGAAAACTTCATTCCCGGCTTTCTGCTTTATCTGGCGGAAATGTACAGCGTCGTGATGCTGGGCCTCAGCCTCGTCATCGTCTCGATGCCATTGCCGTCGCGCAAGACAAGGCCCGGTTCTCCAGAATATCGGCCAACGGTCGATGTCTTCGTGCCGAGCTATAATGAAGATGCGGAACTTCTCGCCAATACGCTGGCGGCGGCTAAAAATATGGACTATCCGGCCGATCGGTTCACCGTCTGGCTGCTGGACGATGGCGGCTCCGTGCAGAAGCGCAATGCCAGCAATATCGTCGAGGCGCAGGCGGCGCAACGCCGCCACGAGGAGCTGAAAAAGCTCTGCGAGGACCTCGACGTTCGGTATCTGACGCGCGAGCGCAACGTCCATGCCAAGGCCGGAAATCTCAATAATGGTCTTGCCCACTCGACCGGCGAACTCGTGACGGTGTTTGACGCCGACCATGCGCCTGCCCGTGATTTTCTTCTGGAGACTGTGGGCTATTTCGAGGAGGATTCTCGGCTCTTTCTGGTGCAGACACCGCACTTCTTCGTCAATCCCGATCCTATCGAGCGCAACCTGCGCACGTTCGAGACCATGCCGAGCGAAAACGAGATGTTCTACGGCATCATTCAGCGCGGCCTCGACAAATGGAACGGCGCTTTCTTCTGCGGTTCCGCCGCCGTGCTGCGGCGCGAGGCGTTGCAGGAGACGGAAGGCTTCAGCGGTGTCAGCATCACGGAAGATTGCGAAACGGCGCTGGCGCTGCATTCGCGCGGCTGGAACAGTATCTATGTCGACAAGCCGCTGATTGCCGGGTTGCAACCCGCCACCTTTACGAGCTTCATCGGCCAGCGCAGCCGCTGGGCGCAGGGCATGATGCAGATCCTGATCTTCCGTCAGCCCCTGTTCCGGCGTGGTCTCTCGTTTACGCAGCGTCTTTGCTACATGTCGTCGACGCTGTTCTGGTTGTTCCCGTTCCCGCGCACCATCTTCCTGTTCGCACCGCTGTTCTATCTGTTTTTCGACCTGCAGATTTTCGTGGCCTCGGGCGGCGAGTTCCTGGCCTATACGGCGGCCTATATGCTCGTGAACCTGATGATGCAGAACTATCTCTACGGCAGCTTCCGCTGGCCATGGATTTCGGAACTTTACGAATATGTGCAGACGGTTCACCTGCTGCCAGCCGTTGTTTCGGTGATCTTCAATCCGGGCAAGCCGACCTTCAAGGTAACGGCAAAGGATGAATCCATTGCCGAGGCGCGGCTTTCGGAAATCAGCCGGCCGTTCTTCGTCATTTTCGCGCTGCTTGTCGTGGCGATGGCCTTTGCCGCATGGCGCATCTACAGCGAGCCCTACAAGGCGGATGTAACGCTCGTTGTCGGCGGCTGGAACCTGCTCAACCTCATCTTCGCGGGCTGCGCGCTCGGCGTTGTTTCCGAGCGCGGCGACAAGTCGGCGTCGCGGCGCATCACCGTCAAGCGGCGCTGCGAGGTCCAGCTTGAGGGCAGCGATGCCTGGCTGCCGGCTTCCATCGACAATGTCTCGGTGCATGGCCTGCTGATCAATCTCTTCGACGGCGCCACAGGCATTGAAAAAGGTGCCACCGCCATCGTGAAGGTCAAGCCGCATAGTGAAGGGGTGCCGGAAAGCATGCCTGTCAACGTGGTGCGCACGGTAAAGGGCGAGGGCTTCGTCTCGATCGGCTGCACCTTTTCGCCGCAACGTGCCGTCGATCACCGGCTGATCGCCGACCTGATCTTCGCCAATTCCGAACAATGGAGCGAATTCCAGCGCGTGCGCCGGAAAAACCCGGGCCTCATCCGCGGTACGGCGATTTTTCTGGCGATAGCGCTCTTCCAGACCCAGCGCGGCCTTTATTATCTGATCCGGGGCTTTCGGCCCGCTCCCAAGAGCGTCAAACCCGTCGGAGCCGTAAAATGAGCGGCCGCAAATCCATCCGGGATTCTCTGACAGTGCTGATGTGGGGAGCCGTTGCGACCGGGGCTTTCGCGCAGTCCTCGCCCTTCGACATGTCGCCCGAAAGGCCGGCGCAGACGACACCTGCGCCCGTGCCGCCACCCGCCGTTCCACCTGTCGCGCCGCGCCAGCAGCCTCCTGCCCAGATACCGGCCCAACCGTCGGCCCCACCGCCCTTTGCGGTTCAGCCGCCGCCGCAACGCCCCGCCATTCCGCCATCGCCGCCGGTTCAGGTTCCTCCGCGCCAGGAAGGTATAAGACCCGCCTCGACCCCGGCGCTCAATGCCGACAGCCGCCGGCGATATATCCTGCCCTATGAGAAGCTCAGCCTTTCCGGTGAGATAGACCGGCGGCAATGGAGCATCTATCTGACGCCCGAGCAGGTGAATGCCGCCGTCTCGCTGAATATCGGTTATCAGAACGCCATTGTGGTGGCGCCGGAAAACTCGAATTTTCAGGTCAGCCTGAACAATGTCGCGCTGGAGGCGGCCCGCATCGAAGCGCCCGACAGCGAGGGGAACGTTTCCCTCAAGATTCCGCCGGGCGTGTTGCAGGTCGGTGCGAATGTCGTGACGCTCGGCGTGCAGCAGCGCCACCGAACCGATTGCACGATCCAGTCCACCTATGATCTCTGGACCGATGTGAACCCCGCGAACAGCTATATCGGCTTCAACGCGGATGTTGCCGGCAGTTTTGCCAATATAGACGACATTCAGGCGACGGGTGCGGATGGCAAGGCGGCAACGTCGATCGAAATTGTCGCGCCGGCGCTCGGCAACCCGGCCTTTGCGGATTCTCTTCTGCGCCTTTCGCAGGCGCTGGCACTGAGAACCCAGATGCCGAACCAGACGATCCGTTTCGTGACCGCCCCTTCCACTGAGCGCAAGGCGGGAACGCTCTCGGTCATCGTCGGTACCGCCCGCGAGATTGCCGGTATGGCCGGGACATTGCCGCCCGAGGCATCGGCAGGCGCCTTTGCCGGCTTTGGCGCGGCAGCGCCCGGCGGTTTTTCACCGCTGTTCGTCAGCGGCCCCACTCCGCAGGCGGTGCAGGCGGCAATAGAGACGCTGTTTTCCTCGATCTCGCGCACGCCCGGCACCCAGAGAACGACCTTTTCGACCCGCAGCTGGCATGCGCCGGATGTGCCGCTCGTCATGTCGGATCGCCGCATTGCGCTTTCCGAACTCGGTCTCCAAAGCACCGAATTCGGCGGCCGGCGTTTCCGCAATGAATTTTATGTGGGCATGCCCGCCGATTTTTACGCATCGGCCTATGGTGAAGCGTCGCTGCTGCTCGATGCCGCCTATTCGTCGCAGGTCCTGCCTGGCAGCCATGTCGATATTTACGTCAATGACCAGATCGCCTCGACCGTGCCGATTTCCAACAATGGCGGCGGCATTTTCCGGCATTTGCCGATCAAGGTGACAATGCGTCACTTCAAGCCGGGGCCGAACAGGGTGACCATCGAGGCGGTGCTGATGACGGCGCAGGATCAGGCCTGTGCGCCGGGCGCGCCCGCCAACACGACCCCGCGTTTCGCATTGTTCGATACGTCGGAAATTCATATTCCGGACTATGCCCAGATCGGCCGCAAGCCGGATCTCGCCGCTATGGCGGGTGCCGGGCAACCCTACCGAAGCGGCGGCGCGCCCGTTGCATTGTCGCTCGACCGTTTCGACACCGACACCATGTCGGCGGCCGCCACGCTCGTCAGCCGGCTGGCGAGTGTCGCGGGACATCCCATCAATATCGAGACCGTCGCCTCGCCGCTGGTGATCGGCGACCGCGACGCCCTGTTTGTCGGGACGATTTCTCAGTTCCCGCAAGCTTTGATCAGCCAGTTCAATCTTGTTCCCTCCAGCCAGATATCCTGGAAGGCGGGGACCGGCGTCCAGCAGCCCGCGCAAAGCAGCGAAACCCTCTTTAATGACTGGCGGGAACGGGTGGATGGTGGCGTCTGGGAGGGGCAGGTGTCCTCTCTCGAGGAATGGATGAAGCGGAATTTCGACCTGAGTTCGGATACGCTGCGCTTCCTGCCGGCGGCCGAACAGCCCTATGCGCCGCCCGGCAACGTTTCCTTCATGCTGGCGCAGGGGCTCAGCCCCTCCGGCGGTGGGGTCTGGACGCTTGCCACCGCGCCGACTTCGGCGGAACTTCTCGACGGCATGGCGGCGATGACGCGGGAAAACCGCTGGCGTGATGTTACCGGGCGTGTCGTGGCCTACGATGCCGCTGCCGGAAAGGTGGAAACGGTGGAGGTGGAACGGCCGTATTTTTATGGCACGCGGGCATTTTCACTCTCGAACGCGAGGTTGATCGCTGCCAACTGGCTGTCTTCCAATGTTCTGTCCTATTCGCTGGCATTCATCGGCTTCGTGTCGCTGCTCGGCTTCGCCACCTTCGTGATGCTGCGCCTGATGGGGCGGCATCGATGAAGAGCGGGATTTCAAAACTTGCCGGTCTTTTCTGCCTGTCGGTCATGATGCTGATTACGGGCATCTCCGTCAGCCGCGCCGCTTCCATTACGCCGGAGGCATGGGCGTCCTATAAAGGTGCGTTCCTCGATCCTGGCGGGCGCATCATCGATACCGGCAACGGCAATATCAGCCATAGCGAAGGGCAGGGTTACGGCATGTGGCTTGCCGTGCTTGCCGACAACCTGTCCGATTTCGAGCTGATCTGGAGTTTCACGCGCACCGAACTGCTGGTGCGCGACGACGGCCTTTCCGCCTGGAAATGGGATCCGCGCACCAGACCGCACGTAACAGACATCAACAACGCCACGGATGGCGATATCCTGATCGCCTATGCGCTGGCGCTGGCCGCTGGGCAATGGAACCGGCAGGATTATGCCGAGGCATCTTCTGTCATCGCATCCGCCATCCTCAGGAAGGCCGTGGCGCAGCGTGGCGGACGCACGCTGCTTTTGCCGGCTTCCAGCGGTTTTGGCGAGGGTGACCGGGATGATGGTCCGGTGGTCAATCCTTCCTATCTGATTTTTGAAGCATTTCCGGTGCTCAATCTTGTCGCGCCATCGCCACTCTGGAAAGCGCTTGCCGATGACGGCGTGGCGCAGATCGGCGCATTCGCCTTCAGCGATAAAAAACTGCCGGCCGACTGGGTGTCGGTGAAGACAAAGCCGCAGCCGGCCTCGGGTTTCCCGCCCGAATTCGGTTATAATGCGGTGCGCATTCCGCTTTATCTTGCAAGGGCACATATGGGCTCGCCGGAGTTGCTCGCCCGGCTGAAAGACGGCATGACGCTGGAAAGCGGCGCTGCCGGCACCTTCGATCTGAAAAGCGGTGCGGTGAAGGATGTTCTCTCCGATCCCGGTTATCGCATCATTCCGGCGCTGGCGGCCTGCGTCGCGGGCGGTCCGGCCATTTCCGCCGAACTTAAAAACTTCCAGCCAACACTTTATTATCCTTCCACATTGCATCTTCTGGCATTGTCGTTTCTGGCAGGAAATAACGGGGAATGCCGATGAACAAGCCACTGTCGACCTCGGCTCTCATTCTGCTTCTGATCGGGCTCGCAGCCTTCCACTGGCGCGACAGCATTCTCGGTCGGGTGTCGGATGTGCATACGTCAGCGGTCGGCGATAACCGGGCGGTGCAGCGCATTTCGCCTGCCGTGGCCAATCCGGCGCAGATCAATGCTTTCCTTAAATACCGCGAGATGGCGCAGCTAACCCAGCCTGCGACACCGCCGGTAACCGTGCCGGCGAGCGATCCGCTGCCGGTGACGCAGCCCGCCGGGCAAGCGCCGCAAGCACAGATGGCACAGGCACCGGCCCCCCGCGCGGCCCAAACCGCATCTGGCGATATGCCGGAAGTCGATCTCAGTGCTTTGCGTTATTTCGCGGCCAAGGGTGATACCCAGCGCCTCCAGGCCGAAATCGCGCGCCTGCGCACGCTTTATCCCAACTGGACGCCGCCCGCCGATCCTCTCGCCATTCCCGAAAATGGCGACCCCAAACTCGACGCCATGTGGCAGCTTTATACCGATGGCCGCTATGCCGAGGTGAGAAAGGCGATCGCCGAGCGCCAGCAGGCGGAGCCCGGCTGGCAGCCACCTGACAATCTCATCGGTATGGTTTCGCTCGCCGAAGCCCGCCAGCGGCTCGTCAATGCTTCCGATCTCAAGCAATATGCGACGGTGGTGGATACGGCCGCCAATAATTCCGGCCTGCTGACCTGCAGCGAGGTCGATGTCCTGTGGCGGGTGGCGGATGCTTTTGCCAATACCGATCGAATGGGACGGGCGCGCGACGCCTATCTTTACATCCTCAATAATTGCACGGCCGCCAGCGACAGGCTCGCGACGATACAGAAGGCTTCCGCGCTTTTGCCGGCGGAGGTGATGGATGAGTTGCTGGCCAGGGAGAAACCCGGAGCGGACGGCCAACTGGAATTCGAACCGGTTAAGAACGATCTCGCCCGCCAGTTCGTGGCCAAGGCCGGAGAAAAAGCGAAAGAGGGTGAAAAGGAGAGCGTCACCGTTCCTTCCGCCTATCTGATGCGGCTTGAGAGGCTTGCCGAAACCGACAAGCTTGCAAGCGACGCCCTGCTGCTCGGCTGGTACAATATCCGCCAGAAGAACATGACGGAGGCGGAAAAATGGTTCCGCAAGGCGCGCGAGGAAGAAGACAGCGCGTCGGCCTCGCAGGGTCTGGCGCTGGCGCTGATCGACCGTAACGAGCCGCGTGAGGCTGAGGACATCATGTATAAATGGCGCACGGCCTCCGACGATGCGCTTGCGACCTATCTTGCCGCGACGGCCAATCTTCTGGCGTTGCAGCCGCCTGTCGTTTTGCCGCCGGATGTGCTGCAGCGCATCGCGGCCCAGACGGTGGCGCGCAAGGATGCGGCGACCGCGCAGCAATTCGGCTGGTATTCGCTTGCATTCCGCCAGACGCCGCTTGCCTTGCAATGGTTCAGCACGGCCCTTGGCTGGAAACCCGATGATGAGCCTTCAGCCTACGGCATGGCCGTCAGCTATCACGATCTTCGCAATCTTGCCGGTCTGCGCGGCATCCAGCAGCAATGGGCCAGCCGCTCCCAACGTATCGCGGATGTTGGGACCGCGCGTATGGTTGACCAGTCCGGTCGGACGATTGCCCCCACAATCGCACCGCCCGCTGCCGCACAGATAACGGCGCCCGCGACGACCTCTGCGCCGCAGGGTGAGACGGTGGTGGTCTATGACCAGCCTGTCGTCCAGCAGCCGGAACCTTCACGCAAGCAGGCGCGCCGACCGGTGCAGGTGCAAAGGGAAACCAGCGCCGCCTCGCGCCCGCGTTCCTGCGCGGCCTATCCTGATCCGCAGCGTCTGCCGCCGCAGCAGGCGCTTGATCTCGGCTGGTGCCTGATGGAAACAAACCGGCCGGCAGAGGCGCTGAAAGCCTTCGAATCCGCCATTGAAGGCGGTCAATCCAATGTCAAAAGCGATGCGGCCTATGGCCAGAGCCTTGCCTATCTGCGCATGGGCTTGACGGACCACGCCGCCGTTTCGGCGACGAAATCGCGCATGGATCGCCCGCGCGCGACCGAGTTGCAGGTTTCGATCCTGGCCGACAGGGCAGTTTCCGCCTTCCAGTCGAAACGTTATGCGGAAACGCTCCTGCTGCTTGACCAGCGGGCGCGGCTGGCTGATGAGCGCGCGGACCTGATGGTGCTGCGTGGTTACTCCTACCTCGCCATGCGCCGTTATGGCGAAGCGGCGCAGATTTTCGAAAGCCTGACGGCCATCGGAAATCAGGATGGCATCAGGGGGCTGGCGGCCGTGCGCGCCGCCCGGCCGAGCAACGGCCCGCAGGGCGGGTGAGAGCAGTCGGTACAGTGCTGGCTTGCTGCTTACGCCACGTCCGTCAGGTTGCGGATGATGCGCATGAAGATGCGCGCGCCGATGCCGATCAATGCATCCGGAAAATCATAATCGGGATTGTGCAGGTTGGGGTAATCCCTGCCTGCGCCCAGAAAGAACATGGCTGATGACGAGACGGCGCGGAACCGGCCGAAATCCTCGGATGCCCGCATGGGCAGGCCTTCCGAATTGTGGGAGATTTTCTCCTCGTCAAGCGCCCGTCGGATATGCCCGACTGCTTCAGGTACATTTTCGCAATGCAGGAAAATATCGTCATAGGCGATGGCGAGCGTCAGCTGCTGTTCCTCTGCCACCTTTCTTGCCAGTGTTTCCGCTGCTGCGAAGAGCTTTTCCATCCGGTCGTCGGTCAGCGTTCTGAGCGTCGCCCAGATTTCCGCGTCGGCCGGGGAGATGCCGAATGCGGCTTCGCCCATCACGGCATGGGTGATCGTGACCATCGAAAAATCGGGTTCGGGCGGGAAGCCGGAACCGAGCTCGGCCAGGGCCGGCATCAGCTCGGCCATCGCCCGCATCGGCGAAACGCCGTGTTCCGGTGAGGAAGCATGCGCGGTCTTGCCGGAAAGGCGGATTTTGATGCCGCGTGATGCGCAATTGACCGGCCCTTCCACCACGCTGACATGACCGAGCGGCAGGCCGGGCAGGTTGTGGAGCGAAAAGGAATGGTCCGGTTTTATCTCGTGAAAGCGCGGATCGGCGAGGACGGCGGCGGCGCCCGCGCCGGTTTCTTCCGCCGGCTGGTATAAAAGGATGACGCTGCCGGTCTCGGGCCGCTGCCGGGAAAGGCCAAGCGCGAGTGCCGTCAGAATTGTGGAGTGGCCGTCATGGCCGCAAAGATGCCCCTTGCCGTCGATGCCCGAGCGGTATTCGGCCTCGCTTTTTTCATGAATGGGCAGGGCATCAAGTTCCGAGCGGATGAGGATCGCCGGACCGCTCTTGCCGCTGTCGAAGACCGCCGCCACGCCATGACCGCCGAGATCGGCGAGAAGCCGGTCGGGCTTTGCCTGTTTGAGGAAGGTGCGGATGCGCCGCGCCGTTTCCTTTTCCTCCCCGGAAATTTCCGGATGGCGGTGCAGATCATGGCGAAGCTCGACAAGATCGAGCATGTCCTTGTTGGTCAGAAACATCGAATATCCTTGCAAGCCGGCCGGGAGGTTTTCCCGGTCGCAACTTACAGGGCATTGCCTTCAATGCAAAACCTTTGGCGGGTGCCAGCGCTTGGCCGTCGTTTTCGGTTTGACGGCGAGCGTGACGACATCGGCCGGCAGCAAAACCTTGGCCTTTGCCAGTTCCAGCCGCGCAAGCGCCGCACGGGCTTTCTCCGCATATTCCAGATGGGCCGCGTCATCCGAATGATAGTGCTGCAGCCTGTCGAGGATTTCCGCGCCTTCCACCGTTCTTTCGGCGGCAATCAGCGCCACGGCGCATTTATAAAGCGCTTCACGATGGAAGGGAGCACGATTGGTTACCTGGCGGAAGGCCTCGGATGCCTCATGATAATGCTGTTGAGCCATTCGCGTTTCGCCGATGCGCAGCCACAGGACAACGGGTTCCTGCCCGGCGGCCAAAAGGGAGAGGAAGGCGATTTCCGCTTCCCGGAACTCACCCCGGTCGAAGGAGAGATTGGCGAGGCCGAATTGCGCGCCAAGATGGTCGGGCGCTGCGGCCAGCACCTGCCCGAAGGCAATATGGGCTGCGGCCTTCTTGCCGGTCTTATAAAGTTTGAGGGCCTGTTCGTAAACGAAGCGGACGCTGCGCGGGTGCAGCCTACCGCCGAGATTGTCGCCCGAGCGGGTGCGGAACAGCGTGCAGCTCAGCTTCTGCTCCTCCGGGCCGAAGAAATATTTATAGGGTTCGTTGCCGCGCAGGAAATCATAGGTCCTGAAGCCCTGCTCGATCGCCCTGCGGATGCAGTGCCCGTGCAGCACGAGACCGGGGGAAGGTGTCTTCCAGTTCTCGTCGCGGCCGGTGATGTAGAAGAGGACCGATTTCTTCTGTCGGTCGATGATGTTGGCGAGCGCGCCGAGCGGCTGGTCGCCGAACCAGAGCACCGGCACTTCCAGATCACCACGAATATAGACATCCATCAGCATTTGCCGCGTCGCGCCGATCAACAGTTCCGTGCGCTCCTTGCCCTTGTGTGGCGCCCAGCGGATGCGCCAGAAATCGAACAGGATGTCCATGTCCCGCTTGATCGTTTCCTTTGTCGCGAAGGTGATGCGATATTCGTCACCGCCCTCCACCTTTCTCAGGAAGCGCCGGAGCTTCTGCCGTGTCTGGCTGCTCATATGGCTGTCGAGATAACCGTCGAACGTATCCGGCAGGGCCACTACCGGGCAGATGCAATTGTTGATGTTGTAAGGATTGGTCGGCATGTTGTCGCGGAACATGACGAGCGGACCCTGAAGGGCGCGGATCATCGCGTCGCGCCGTTCCGGCGGGCCGGAAAGATAGTCGAGCTTCAGCTCGGTCCAGTTCTGCTGGCGTATATAGGAGCAGAAACCGGCAACGGCGTGATTTTCATAGTCCGGCAGGGTGATGAAACCGGTGTAGTCCGCCGCTGCATTGCCGGCCATGACGATGCTGTCGTGAAAGCGGCCGGTTTTCTTGTCCGGTTCGGTGACGATGCGCAGCGGGAAAAACGCCACATAGGGCGAGCCTTCCGGGCGTTCACGGAGCGCGAGGATGAACCAGCGCCTGCGGCGCGGCATATAATCCCTGAGCCAGCCCCAGGAAAGGAAATGCCGGGCGTGGGGATCGGTCATGAACACCGCGTCCCAGTTTTCACGGATCGCCTCGAAGCCGGCATCCGTGTCGATGATGTCGATGCGCATTCGTCCCCCTCCCAATACTGATCACACATTCGGGAGGCCTCATTTTATGGGCAAATGGCAGGCTTCAAATATTCCCTTCGGGTGAAAGCTTCGCATCAAATAGGATTAGCCCGCCGCACCTTTGCCACCGCCACGCCGCGACAAAAAAGCTCTTGTCCGCCGGTTGTAACTCTCTAACATGCGGGCGGAATGCGCGGCCGGCTCAACGGTTCGCATGGCACGGGAGTTCTCGAATGGCTGTTCCTTTCATGCTTCTGACCGGCGCGAGCCGCGGAATAGGGCATGCCACCGTCAAGCTGTTTCAGGAAAAGGGCTGGAGGATTCTCACCGTGTCCCGGCAACCTTTTTCGGAGGAGTGCCGCTGGCCGTCCGCACGGGAAAGCCATATCCAGGCCGATCTCGAAGATCTGTCGCGGATCGATGATCTGGCAGACGAGGTGCGCTCGCGCCTGCCGGAAGGCAAGCTTGCCGCCCTCGTCAACAATGCCGGTATTTCGCCCAAGGGCGAAGGCGGAAGCCGTCTCGGTGTGATGGATACGACGGCCGATATCTGGATGCGGGTGATGAATGTCAATCTCATCTCGACCGCGCTGCTTGCGCGTGCGCTGCTGCCGGAACTGGAGGCCGCTGGGGGTTCCATCGTCAACGTCACCTCCATCGTCGGGTCGCGCGTTCACCCATTCGCCGGTGTTGCTTATGCCGCTTCCAAGGCGGCGCTTGCGGCGCTGACGCGGGAACTGGCGCATGAATTCGGCCCGCGTGGCGTGCGTGCCAACGCCATTGCGCCGGGTGAGATCAATACCGCCATCCTGTCTCCCGGAACGGCCGAACTGGTGGATGCGCAGGTGCCGCTCGGCCGCCTCGGAACCACCGCCGAGGTGGCGCAGACCATTTATTTCCTGTGCTCGGAACAGTCGAGCTACATCAACGGCGCGGAAATTCACATCAATGGCGGCCAGCACGTCTGACGCCTCAGCCAATCAACCGAAACGGAGCCCTTATCGATGACCATCCTGCCGAATTCCGTCGAGGCACGCGATATCGCCTACCAGATGCACCCGAATGTCAATCTGCGCAAATTCGAGAAGACCGGCGGTCTGGTGATCGAAAGCGGCGACGGCATCTATGTCACTGACAGCAGCGGCAAGCGCTATATCGAGGCGATGGCGGGGCTGTGGTCGGTGGCGCTCGGTTTCGGCGAAAAGCGGCTGGTGGAAGCGGCAACGAAGCAGATGCAGAAGCTGCCCTATTACCACACCTTCTCCTACAAGACCCATGGCCCGTCCGTCGATCTGGCCGAGTTGTTGATCGAGCTTTCGCCGGTACCGATGTCCAAGGTGCATTTCACCTCCTCCGGCTCCGAGGCCAACGACCTCGTTGCGAAGATGGTCTGGTATCGCTCGAACGCGCTGGGCAAGAAGGACAAGAAAAAGATCATCGGCCGCATCAAGGGCTATCATGGCGTGACGATCGCGTCCGCCTCGATCACCGGCCTGCCGCGCAACCATGAAAGCTTCGACCTGCCGCTGGACCGCATGCTGCACACGGCCTGCCCCTCCTATGTGCATTTTGGCAAGGATGGTGAAAGCGAAGCGGAATTCACCGCACGTATCCTGAAGGAGCTCGAAGACCTGATCCTGCGCGAAGGCCCCGAGACCATCGCCGCCTTCTGGGGTGAGCCGGTGATGGGTGCCGGTGGGGTTCTGTTGCCTCCGGAAGGTTATTGGGAGGGCGTGCAGGCGATCCTGAAGAAATACGACATTCTTCTTGTCGTGGATGAGGTGATCTGCGGTTTCGGTCGCACGGGCAGGATGTTCGCTTGCGAGACCTATGACATCAAGCCGGATGTGCTGGTGGTTTCCAAGCAGATTTCGTCGTCCTACATGCCGCTTTCGGCGATCATCATGAACGACAATTTCTACCAGCCGATCGCCGATGAGTCAGACCGTATCGGCTCCTTCGGCCATGGTTACACCGCCTCCGGCCATCCGGTCGCGACCGCGGTAGGCCTCGAAAACCTCAAGATCATTCAGGAGCGCGATCTTGTCGGCAATGTCGCCCGACTGGAGAGCAAATTTCTCGATCATCTGAAGGCGCTGGCCGATCACCCGCTCATCCATTCGTCACGCGGCATCGGCCTCATCGGTGCGCTGGAAGTGAAGCCGTGGGAGGGCATGAAACCGGGTGATACGACGCTGGCGCTTGCAGCGGCCATAGAAAGCGAAGGCGTTATCACCCGGCCGATCGGTGAATCCATCTGCTTCTGCCCGCCGCTCATCATCACGGCCGAGCAGCTGGATGAGCTGTTTGCAGGCGTCAAGCGCGGTCTCGACAAGGCCGCGGCTGCCCGCAGCTAGAGGTTCTATGGAGCACGTCAGCCGGGAACATGTAATAGGGGACGAAACCGCTCCTCCGTCATGCCGGCCTTGAGCCGGGGTGACGGAGTGAGGATGATGCGTTGCACCAAAGGCTCCGGTTCTGATCTATCCCCGGTAGGCCACAAGCACCGCGCCGCAGGCGATCAGCACGACGCCGAGCCAATTGGGCAGTGATAGCCTTTCTCCCAGAAACAGCACCGCAAAGACCGCGACGAAAACGACGCTCAGCTTGTCGATGGGTGCAACGCGGGCGGCATCGCCGAGCTTCAGCGCCCGGAAATAACATATCCACGAGGCACCGGTCGCCAGACCCGAAAGCACGAGAAACACCCATGTCCGCCCCGAAATGCTGGAAGGCTGCTGCCAGTTGCCGGTGACATAAACCATCAGGCCTGCTGCGGCTAAAATGACGATGGTGCGGATGAAGGTGGCGAAATCCGAATTGACGTTTTCGATGCCGATCTTGGCGAAAATGGCTGTCAGCGCTGCGAAAGCTGCAGATAACAGCGCCCAGAATTGCCAGGCGAGAAACAGGTTCTTCATGCGGTTGCTCCGTCCATCGTATTGCGCCCTGTCTGGCTCTATAGCATCGCCAGGCCGATAAAACCGTTTTCGTTCAGGGGCGGAACGATGAAAGGCCGGTGCATCCACAGGATACACCGGCCTTCATGCGAGGCCCGCCCGGACGGACCGGGACAGGCAGGACCTTGGGAGGTCGTATTATTCGGCGGGTTGAACCGAAGCCGGCAGGGAATCCACATCGGCGATGCCGGTGAACTCTTCCTGGCCGCTCAGCACGCGGGCGAGCTGGTCCTGATCCAGTTCGCCTTCCCAGCGGGCGACGACGATGGTGGCGACAGCATTGCCGACGAAGTTGGTGAGCGCGCGGCATTCCGACATGAAGCGGTCGATGCCGAGGATGAGCGCCATGCCGGCGACCGGAACCGAAGGTACAACGGAGAGAGTGGCCGCAAGCGTGATGAAGCCGGCGCCGGTGATGCCGGCAGCACCCTTGGAGGAGAGCATGGCCACGAGCAGCAGCAGGATCTGCTCACCGAAGGAGAGGTGGATACCGGTTGCCTGGGCGATGAAGAGGGCCGCCAGCGTCATGTAGATGTTGGTGCCGTCAAGGTTGAAGGAATAACCGGTGGGGATGACGAGGCCGACGACGGAGCGCTTGCAGCCAGCCTTTTCCATCTTGCTCATCAGGCCGGGCAGGGCGGCTTCGGAAGACGAGGTGCCGAGAACCAGCAGCAGTTCTTCCTTGATGTAGCGGATCAGCGCCACGATGGAGAAGCCGTTATAACGGCAGACGGCGCCGAGAACCACGAACACGAACAGGAAGGACGTGATGTAGAAGGTGCCGATCAGCATCGCGAGGTTGGTGACGGACGAGATGCCGTATTTGCCGATGGTAAACGCCATGGCACCAAAAGCACCGATGGGGGCGGCCTTCATCAGGATCGCGACCAGCTTGAAGATCGGATACATCAGGGCATGCATGAAATCGGTGACGGGCTTGCCCTTTTCGCCGACGACGCCGAGCGCGATGCCGAAAAGTACGGAGAAGAACAGCACCTGCAGAATGTCGCCGCTGGCGAAAGCACCGACGATGGTGGTCGGGATGATGTTCATCAGGAAGCCGGTGATGGTCTGCTCATGGGCCTTGTCGGCGTAGGTCGCGACGGCCTTGGCATCCAGCGTGGACGGATCGATGTTCATGCCGGCGCCCGGCTGCACGGTGTTGGCGACGATGAGGCCGACGATCAGTGCAAGGGTGGAGAAGACCAGGAAGTAGATCATGGCCTTGCCGGCCACGCGGCCGACCTTCTTCATGTCATTCATGCCGGCGATGCCGGTTGCGACGGTGAGGAAGATGACGGGAGCGATGATCATTTTGACGAGGCGGATGAAGCCGTCGCCGAGCGGCTTCAGCTGTTCGCCGAAGGCCGGATAGAAATGGCCGAGCGCGATACCGGCGATGATGGCCACCAGAACCTGAAAATACAGGTGCTTGTAAAATGGCTGCTTGGCGTGGCCTGCGGCCACGGCTGTCGTATCGATCATGTTTTTTCCTCCTCGGCCTCACCCTGCCTTGATTGGCCTCCCGGGATCGCCGTGTCGTTGACGGCTTCGCGCCGATTGCGGAGTCATGTGCAATACGCATGCCAGACTTGCTTATTTGTCGTAACTGGCTGATTTCAAAAGTAGTTTTTATTGAAGCTTTGCTGGCTCACGGCCATTTGTGTGGAATTCCGGACAAAATCTCTTGCGGTCCGTGCGTAAATCCGCACAATTATCCCATGACCTATCAGGATCGGGCACCTCATTCCCAGGCGAAACGGCGGGCGCAATGGCTGGCGCTGGCCGGTCTGTGGCTGCTGGTCAGCCTGGGCGTGCTGCTGGTGGCTGACGAGTTCGCCCGTCTTCAGGCGATGCGCACCGCTGCCTCCGAGGCTTCCACGGATGCCGAACTGAAGATCGCGCTCCTGAATGTTGCGCTGGAGCGGCCGCGCGCCATTCCGCTGGTCCTGTCCGGCGATCCCGATCTAGCGGCCGCGCTTGACGGCGGCGGTCCGCCCGCCCTCGACCGGCTGAACCGCAAGCTGGAAGGCCTGATCGAAGGCACGCAGTCCTCGGTGATCTATGTCACCGGGCCGACCGGCCTGACCATCGCCTCCAGCAACTGGCGACAGGACGACAGCTTCGTCGGCTCCAACTATGCCTTCCGCGAATATTTCCAGGCGGCGATGAAGACGGGCATGTCCGAACATTATGCGCTCGGCAATGTCAGCCGCCGGCCGGGTCTTTACATCTCCCGCCGCATCGATGCCAGCGATGGGCGGCCGCTGGGCGTCGTCATCGCCAAGGTGGAATTCAACCGTCTGGAAACGGACTGGAACATCGGCGGCAAACCGGTCTATGTGGTCGACAGGAATGGCGTCGTGCTGATGACGAGCGTGCCGGAATGGCGTTTCAAGACCGTTGCGCCAATCGACGAGGCACAGCGGAAGATCATTGCCGAAAGCCTGCAATTCGGCAATGAGACGCTCGCAACCCTGCCGTTCCGCGCTGCTCGTTCGTCGGGTGATGGCGTTCCACTCATCCATGTCGATGGACCGGGGCGCGAGCGCGGCGATTATCTGCAGCTGGAAATGCCGGTGCCGACGACGTCATGGACCCTGCATTATCTGCAGCCCGTCGCACCGGCGCTGAATGCCACAATCCGTGAGGGCAGGGTGGTGGCGCTGGCGACGTTGATGCCGCTGATGGCGCTTTCCGCACTCTGGCTGTGGCGCAGGCACAAGGCGCTCCGGGAGAAGGAAGAGGAACAGCGCGCCCGTGCGGAACTGGAAATGAAGGTGCAGGAGCGAACCCGCGACCTGACGAAAACGCGCGATCATCTGCAGGCCGAAATCGCCCTGCATGAAAAGACCACCGGCGAATTGCGCAATGTGCAGCACGAGCTGGTGCAGGCCAACCGCCTGTCCATTCTTGGGCAGGTAGCGGCGGGTGTGGCACATGAAATCAACCAGCCTGTCGCCACCATCCGCGCTTTCGCCGACAATGCCCGCACTTTGCTGAAACGCGATCGTCTGGCCGAAGCCACCGAAAATCTGCAAGACATTGCCGCCCTCACCGAACGTATCGGCACCATTACCACCGACCTGAAGATACTCGCGCGCAAGGGCCGCACCGCTGCCGAACCTGTAAGCGCCAGGTTGGTCATAGAAGGCGCGGTCATGCTGTTGCGCAGCCGTTTTTCCGGGCAGATGGATGCGCTGGATATCGCCTTGCCGGATCAGGATCTGAAGGTGCTCGGCAGCCGTATCCGGCTCGAACAAATCCTCATCAATCTTCTGCAAAACGCGCTGGAAGCCACGGAAACAATTGAGACGGCTCGTGTCGAGGTGCGTGTACGAGAGGAGGGCGACATGGTCGTGATTTCGGTCAGCGACAATGGCAGCGGCATTCCGGAGGCTATCCGCGCCCAGCTTTTTTCACCCTTCAATACATCAAAGGAAAGTGGCCTCGGCCTTGGTCTCGTCATCTCCAACGATATCGCGTCTGATTATGGCGGACGTATCGAGGTGGTAAGCAGCGCGGCCGGCACGGCTTTTTCCATATATCTGAAGCGAGCATGACATGACGACGGATGGAACCATATTCCTGGTGGATGACGACTCGCAGCTGCGCAAGGCGATGGTGCAGACGCTGGAACTCGATGGGTTGCCGGTCACTTCTTTTTCAAGGGCCGAACAGGCGCTTGCGGCTTTGAGTGAGGATTTCGACGGCGTCGTCATCACCGATGTGCGCATGCCCGGCATGACAGGTCTCGAATTTTTCGATCATGTGCGCAAGATCGATGCCGATCTGCCGGTCATCCTCATCACCGGCCATGGCGATGTGCCAATGGCCGTCGATGCGCTTCACAACGGCGCTTATGATTTCATCGCAAAACCCTTTCCCGCCGAACGCATGGTGGAAAGTGCGCGCCGGGCACTGGAAAAGCGCCGTCTCGTGCTGGAAAACCGCGCTCTTCGCCGGGCTGCCGGGCAGGCGGAAGACGATCTGCCGCTGATCGGCCAGACGCCGGCCATGGAGCGCCTGCGCACCACGCTGCGCCATATTGCCGATACGGATGTGGATGTGCTGGTGGCGGGCGAAACCGGCAGCGGCAAGGAAGTAGTGGCGACGGCGCTGCATCACTGGAGCAAGAAGCGCGCGAAGGGTAATTTCGTGGCGCTGAATTGCGGCGCTTTGCCGGAAACGGTGATCGAAAGCGAGCTTTTTGGCCATGAGCCGGGGGCTTTTACCGGCGCGCAGAAAAAGCGCGTCGGCCGCATCGAACATTCCAGCGGCGGCACCCTGTTTCTGGACGAGATCGAAAGCATGCCGCTTGCGGTGCAGGTGAAGATGCTGCGCGTGCTGGAAATGCGTGAAGTTTCACCGCTCGGGTCGAACGAGGAGCGGCCAGTCGATATCCGCGTGGTGGCGGCGGCCAAGGTCGATCTTGGCGATCCGGCCGAGCGCGGCAGCTTCCGCGAGGATCTCTATTACCGGCTGAACGTGGTGACCCTGTCCATTCCGCCGCTGCGTGAACGCAAGGCGGATATTCCGCTGCTGTTCTCGCACTTCGTCACCAAGGCGGCCAACCGTTTCAACATGCCGGTGCCGCAGATCAGCGCCGGTATTTCCCGCCGGCTTCAGGACCATGACTGGCCGGGCAATGTGCGCGAACTCGGCCATTTCGCCGAAAGGGTGGTGCTGGGGCTGGAGGCGGAACCTGCGGCAGCGCCCGCTTCGCAATCCGCGCTGCCTGCTTCCGGCACCCTGCCGGAGCGCATGGACGAGATCGAAGCGCGTATCATTCGCGAAACATTGGAACAATCGAACGGGGACGTGGCCGCGACCATCGCGTCGCTCGGCATCGCCCGCAAGACTTTTTACGACAAGCTGCAACGCCACGGCATCAACCGGGCGGATTATATAAAGAACGGCACGGCGTGAGGCGGCCGTGACGTATTGGAGGCCTTCGGCTTGATCCGAAAACCTCTCCTGCACCATGCTCAGGCCTCTCCCGAGCATCTGTTCCCTACCCATTTACGATAGGTGACCAAATCCTCGGCACGAGGTCGAGGATGATGGAGAGCGCAAGGCAACAAGCCTTAAGCTGCGGTTTTACCCGATCAGCCGGCTACGCAGAAATGACGCTGGCCGTCATAATCCGTAAAGGTGCCGGTGCGGGAGTTGAAGCTCCGGTAACGCTGCGAGCAATAGTCGTACCAGGCATTGGTCCAGGGTTCGATGGTGCGATAGGCGCGGCGCTGGTTATAGACCGGGCGGCTGTCATAGACCGGCTGGGCGCGATAGACGGGCGCGGGGCGATAAACCGGCTGTGGTGCTGCGCGATAATAACGGTAGTCCGGCTCATCATCGACGTAACCCGGCTCATAGGCCTGGTAGCGGCGCGGTGCCGGATCGACATAGACGCGTTCCTCATACACCGGTGCCGGGCGGGAAAGGGCGGAGCCAACGGCCACGCCGGCGGCAAGGCCGAGCACACCGCCCACAATGGCGGCATCGCGACGGTCGTGACGGTCCCAGTCGCCAGCGGATGCGCTGTTGAAAGGAACGATGGCGGCGGCGGCGACGGCGATGGCCATAACGGTTTTGGCTGCAAAGGACGACATGTTGTGTTCTTCCATACAGGTGGCAGGGCGCTGCCAGTTGCAAATTCGATGGTTAAGGAAATACAGCCCGCCTGCTGAACGGGCGCTGAATGAATTGTGGCAGAGCGGTGCAGGCCCGCAATTCCTGTTTGCGCGGACCGCGCTTCGCGCTAGAACAAAGAACAAACAGGACACGCCCATGAGCCTTGCCCACATAACCGTCAGCCCCGATTCCTCCCATGAAGACCGCGCCCAGGCCATTCGCGACACGCTGCGCGACGCCATTGTCGACCGGCGGCTGGCACCGGGAACGAAATTATCCGAATCGGAAGTGGGAACCCTGTTCGATGTCAGCCGCACGGTGGTGCGCGCCGCCCTTCAGATGCTGGCCTATGAAGGGCTGGTGAAGGCAGAACGCAACCGGGGCGCTTTCGTTTCCAATCCGACACCGGACGAGGCACGGCAGGTTTTCGCTTCGCGCCGGCTGATCGAACCGGGGGTCGTGGATGCTGCCATTGAAAAAATCACACCTGCGGCGGCGGCGCGGCTGAGGGAACATCTGGTGCAGGAAAGCCGCCATCAACACGAGCGCGGCCCGAACGCCAGGCGCGCGGAAATCAAGGCATCGGGCGATTTTCACCTGATGCTGGCTTCGCTTGCCGGTAATGCCATTCTCGAAAAATTCATGGACGAGCTGGTCGCCCGCTCGTCGCTGGTCATCGCGCTCTACGGACGCTCGGGCGTTTCAAGCTGCGGCCACAACGATCATGCCGATCTGCTGGATGCGCTGGAGGTGAAGGACGGCGCAAAAGCCCGCGCGCTGATGTTGCGGCATCTCGACCATATCGAAGCCGATCTCGATCTTCGCATGAAGGAAGGGCTGGCGCTGAAGGATGCGCTGGCGCTTTGATCGCCGCCCATCCCGCCTTTCCGGCGGGAGTGGGCGTTTCTATTCGCTTCAGGCCGCGTAACGGCTGATGGCCAGATCGTGCGTGTCGATCTCCGGTTTTTCGCCACTGATCAGATCGGCGAGCACACGGGCCGAGCCGCAGGACATGGTCCAGCCGAGCGTGCCGTGGCCGGTGTTGAGATAAAGATTGCTGTAGCGCGTGGCGCCGATCACCGGCGTGCCATCCGGCGTCATCGGGCGCAGGCCGCACCAGAATTTCGCCTGGCTTTGATCGCCCGCACCGCCGAACAGGTCTTCCACTGAATGGGCCAGCGTTTCCTGGCGCGCGGCCGGCAAATCCTTGCTGAAACCCGCAATTTCCGCCATGCCGCCCGCGCGAATGCGCGAGCCGAGCCGGGTGATTGCCACCTTGAATGTTTCGTCCATGACCGTGGAGACGGGCGCGCGCTCCTCCTTCACGACCGGAACCGTGATGGAATAGCCCTTCACCGGATAGACCGGCAGGGTCAACCCGAGCTGCCGTACGAATTGCGGCGAATAGCTGCCAAGCGCCGCCACGAAGATATCCGCCTCCATCAGTCCGCGTGTGGTTTCCACGGCCTTGATGCGGCCGCCTTCAACGATCGGGCGCATGATGCCGGTGTCGTAAAGGAAGGTAACGCCGGCCTCTTCCGCCATGCGGGCAAGTTCGGTGGTGAACATGAAGCAGTCGCCGGTCTCGTCGCCGGGCAGTCGCAGGCCACCGACGATCTTTTCCTTGGCGGGCGCAAGGCCCGGCTCGATGGCGGCGCAGCCGTCGCGGTCGAGAATCTCGAAAGGCACGCCGCCCGCCGTCAGCACGTCCACATCCTTGCCGATGGCGTCGAACTGCTTCTGGGTGCGAAACACCTCGAGTGTGCCCTGCATGCGCTGGTCATATTCGATGCCGGTCTCTTCGCGCAGCGCCATCAGGCAATCGCGGCTATATTCGGCAACACGCACCATGCGGCTCTTGTTGATGGCATAACGTGCCGAGGTGCAGTTGCGCAGCATCTGGCTCATCCAGCGCCATGCCGCAGGGTCCGCCGTCGGGCGGATAATGAGGGGCGCGTGTTTCATGAACAGCCATTTCATCGCCTTGACCGGGATGCCGGGTGCCGCCCATGGAGAGGAGTAACCGGGGGATACCTCGCCCGCATTGGCGAAGCTGGTTTCGAGGGCTGCGGCCGGCTGGCGGTCGATCACCGTCACCTTGTGCCCGGCTTTGGCCAGATACCAGGCGGATGTCACGCCGACGACGCCGGCTCCGAGGATAGTGACGTTCATGATCGTCTCACTTGTGATTTGCTGATGTTGAAGCGGTTGCCGGGGTTTCGCCCGGCTGAATGTAACTACGCCGATAACGGCGACCGAGGCTGGTCAGGATTTCATAGGCGATCGTGCCCGCGTCCTCGGCAATGTCTTCCAGCGTCTGGTCGGGCCCGATCATCTGTACGAGACTGCCCTGGGTCAATGTTCCCTCGGGCAGGGCGGATATGTCGAGAATAATGCTGTCCATCGAAACGCGCCCGGCAATCGGCAAGCGCACGCCGTTATACCACGCCGCGCCGCGATTGCTGAGCGCGCGCGGCAGGCCATCGGCGTAACCGGCGGCGATGGTTGCAAGACGCGTCGGGCTGGTCGCTTCGAAAGAGCCGCCGTAACCGACCAGCGAGCCGGCAGGGACGGTACGGGTCTGGATGACGGCAAGGTCGAGACGGACGACCGGTTTCATCGGGTTGGGGCGGGCAGCGGAAGGGGCGCCGCCATAAAGTGCGATGCCCGGGCGCAGCAGAGCGTTGTGATAGTCATTGCCGAGAAAAATGCCGCCCGAATTGGAAAAGCACACCGGCACATCCGGGAAGGCCCCGGCTGCTTTATGCATGACCGAAAGCTGCGCGGCATTGGCGGCATGATCCGGCTCGTCGGCGCAGGCGAGGTGGCTCATCACGAAGGCGATGTCGATACCATCGAGCCGTTGCGGCTGCGCGGCAAGGACTTCAAGCTCTTCGGGTGACAGCCCAAGGCGGCACATGCCGGTATCGATCTGCACGGCGGCGGGGAGCGTCTTGCCAAGCTTTCCGGCATGGACCGACCATTGCGCGATCTGCTCCAGCGAATTCAGGACCGGGGTGACCGCCATGGCGGCGCAGGAGGTCTCATTGCCGGGCTGAAGCCCGTTGAGAACGAAAATCCGCGCCTCTGCCGAAAGCCGCAGCCTGAGAGACAATGCCTCATCGATATGGGCGACGAAGAAATTGCGGCAACCCGCCTCGAACAGGGTCTGCGAGACGATATCCGCACCGAGGCCATAGGCATCGGCTTTCACGACCGCCGCCGTCTTCGAGGCTGGCGCCATCGCCGTCAGGGTCAGATAATTGTCGCGCAATGCGCCGAGATTGATGGTCAGATGGCCGCTTGCACCACCGGCTGCCTGCTGGCGGCTGATCTGCATGTCCATGGTCGTTCACCCTCATTTTTATCCTCTGAGGGTATTGCAACGATTATCGAATTTCTTGGCGATTGTTCGAAGAAAATGCGATAGAATTAGAAATCACGCAATTTTCGTTGATCAATTGGAATATTCTATGTCGTCACTGGATGCGACCGACCGTCACATCATCCGCCTGCTTCGGCTCAATGCCCGCATCAGCAATGCAAAACTGGCAGTGGAAGTCGGACTTTCGCCCTCCGCCTGCCTTCGCCGGGTCGATATTCTC
Source organism: Agrobacterium tumefaciens (assembly GCA_017744915.1). Classification (GTDB taxonomy): domain Bacteria; phylum Pseudomonadota; class Alphaproteobacteria; order Rhizobiales; family Rhizobiaceae; genus Agrobacterium; species Agrobacterium tumefaciens_I. The sequence continues at coordinate 144,376 of JAGIAH010000001.1, read as the reverse complement.
GAGCGGGAGGGGATTATCCGCGGTTATACCGCGCTGACCAGCGGCCTTGCCGGCGGCGAGGTAATTTCGGTCATCGTGCAGATCACGCTCGACCGGCAGACGGAGGATTTTCTCAACCGCTTCGAAAATGCGGTGCGGCGCTATCCGGAAATCCGCGAATGTTATCTGATGACCGGCGGTTCGGACTATTTCCTGCGCTGCGAGGCGGAGAGTGCGGGGGATTTCGAGCGAATTCACAAGGAGATATTGTCGAAACTGCCGGGGGTTTCGCGCATTCATTCGAGTTTTGCGATCCGGAATGTGCTGGCGACGCCGAAGGCGCGGTAGCCTCGAGTGTGGGGTTTACCCCCCTCTGTCCTGCCGGACATCTCCCCCACAAGGGGGAGATCGGGTGCGGCGGCCACTCGGTTCGAAGCAACCATTTCACTAGAGGATGCTGAGGCTCACTGAATGTAGGGAGCAAGCCGCTTGTCGATCTCCCCCCTTGTGGGGGAGATGTCCGGCAGGACAGAGGGGGGGTAAGCTCCAAGCTCTGCTCTCGCGTCACTACTCCCACCACCGATAAAAATGATGCACCGGCCCCCGCCCATGTCCAATGGCAAGCCCCCGTCCGGCATCGAGCGCCCCGTTCAGATAATCCTTCGCAAGCCCGACCGCCTCCCGCAATTCATGCCCCCTCGCCAGATTCGCCGTAATTGCCGCGGCCAGTGTGCAGCCGGTGCCGTGGTCGTTTTTCGTCTCCACCCTCGGCGCGGAAAGTGCCTGCATGGTGCCGTCCGTAAACAGATAATCCGTGCTTTCCGGCCCCTCGCCATGACCGCCCTTGATGAGCACGGCCTTCGCACCGGCCTTCAGGATCAGCTCGGCCTGGCGGGTAATCTCCCGCTCCGTCTCCGCCATCGGCGTGCCGGTCAGCAGCGCCGCTTCCGGCAGGTTCGGCGTGACGATGGCGGCGAGTGGCAGCAGGTCGCGCCGCAGGGTCTCGATGGCATCCTCATGCAGCAGCCGGTCGCCGGACGTCGCTACCATGACCGGATCGAGCACTACCGGCTGCGATTGCCGCCGGAGCCGTTCCGCGATGGCTGTGATGGTTTCGATCCGCGAGACCATGCCGATCTTCACGGCATTGACCGCGAGATCGGAAAAAACCGCATCCATCTGTGCGACGATGGTGGCGACCGAAATATCCTCCACGGCAGTCACGCCCCTGGTGTTCTGGGCGGTGATGGCGGTGATGACGCTGGCGGCATAGGCGCCGAGTGCGGAAAAGGTCTTGATGTCGGCTTGGATACCTGCGCCGCCGCCGCTGTCGGAGCCGGCAATGGTCAATGCAATGGCTGTCATGGCTGTCTCGCTTTCAGCGCCGCGTCAATTGCGGAGCGGAAATCCCTGGTTGCGCTGGCGATATCGGCGGCGCGGAAAATTGCGGAAATGACGGCGACCCCATCCGCGCCGGCGGCGACAACGGCGGGCACACGGGCAAGATCAATGCCGGCGATCGCACCCACCGGCATATCCGGCCGCCACTCCTGCAACAGGGCGCGCAGCGTCATAAAGCCATCGATGCCGACCGGCTTGTCCGGGTTGATCTTGGAAACGGTCTCGAACACGCCGCCAATGCAGGCATAGTCGACGGGCATGGAGGCTGCCCGTTCGGCATCGGCGCGGTTCTTGACGGTAAGGCCGATAATTGCCTTTTGCCCGAGAATACGCCTTGCGGTCTTTGCATCCATGTCGTCGGCACCGAGATGCACCCCATCAGCCCCCGCAGCCAGCGCCACATCCACCCGGTCGTTGATGACCAGCGGCACGCCAGTGCCAGCGATGGCCTCGCGAATGGCACGGGCATTTTCGATCATCTCCCGCGTCGAGCCATGCTTGTCGCGATATTGCAGGATCGTTGCCCCGTTGAGCGCGGCCGCCAGAGCAAGCTCCGGCAACGGCGCGACATCGGCAAGACTGGTATCGACCAGCGCATTAAGGCGGTAATCAACCTTGTTCATGCTCAATCCTCGCGTGATCTATGATGTCCTCACTGGAGATTTCGGAAAGAGCATCCAGAAATGCCGGTTCGAACGTACCGGGGCCTTTGGCCTGTTTCGCGGCGAGCTCGGCGGAAACGCCTGTCACCGCAAGGGCGGAAGCCGCTGCCGTCAACGCGTCTTTTTCCACTGCCATGAAGGCGGCGATGACACCGCCCGAAAGGCAGCCCGTGCCGGTCACCTTCGCCATCCACGGGTGACCATTGACGATCCTGACATTGCGCGTCGTGTCGCGGAGATGATCCACCGGTCCGGTCTCGATCCGCACCGCGCCCGGCACATCGCCGATCAGGCTCATTTCTGCGCGGTTGCCACGGACGATAGTGGGCGAATGGGCGATAAGTTCCCGGGCGAAATCCAGCCGCGAGGGTGAATAGTCGACATGCACGGGGTCGACGATCCACGGCTTGCCGGATGCATTGGCGATCTCGATCGCCAGCCGGATGACCTTGCGTCGTTCGGCGTCCAGCGTGCCGAGATTGACGGTCAGTGCATCCGCCTTGGTGACGAAGCTCTCGATCTCTTCCAGCGAGGTGGTCATCGAGGGAATGCCGCCGATGACGGTGATGCCGTCGGCGGTGAATTTCTGCACCACGGTGTTCATCAGGCAATGCACGCGCGGACGCTTCTGCCGCACGCGTTCCAGAATCTCGGCGGCTTTTGCCGCTGTCGGAAAATTGCCGGTCATGGCTGTTGCAGCTCCACGGCGATATCGTCTGCTGCGGGCGCCTGCTTGATCAGCTGCATTTCCTGCATGAAGGCGCCGAAACGGGCATAACGGGCGCGGTCCAGTGCGGCGAGACGCTTGGCGAAACGTGGCAGCGTGTCGAAAAAGGCCTGTTTATTCAGGGCATCGTCAAGGTTCGGATAGGCCTTGATGAAAAGCTGCCAGGCATCCTGCGGATGGTTGGTGATGAAGATCGCGGCCTGCTCCACGGCGGAGAGGAAACGCGGCAGACGGCTGTCCTTTGCGAGATCGCGATGGGTGACGAAGATCAGCTCGTCATAGGCCGGTACGCCATGTTCCTCGGGGAAGAAGGAGCGGCCCTCATGTCCTTCGAGTTTCATCTGCGTCAGCTCGAAATTGCGGAAACCGCCGAGCGTGGCATCCACCTTGCCGGCGATCAGGGAAGGCGACAGCGAGAAATTGACGTTGACCAGTTCGACGTCGTCCTTCGTCAGCCCGTCCTTCTCCAGCATGCGCTTCAGCATCGCATCCTCGAAACCGGAAACGGAAAAACCGACCTTCTTGCCCTTCAGATCCTTCAGGCTTTTGATCGGTCCGTCGGCGAGAACCGTGACGGTGTTGAGCGGGGTTTCGACCAGTGTGCCGAAACGCACGAGCGGCAGGCCGGCTTCGTGGTCGAGATAGAGGTTCGGCTGGTAATGCACGCCGATATCGGCCTGTTTTGCCGAGACGAGGCGCGGCACGGCGGAAGGGTCAGCCGGAGGAACCAGCTCCACTTCCAGTCCCGCATCGGCAAACAGGCCGCGTTCCTTGGCGATCACCATCGGTGCATGATCGGGGTTCACGAACCATTCGAGCAATACGGTCAGCTTGTCGGCCGCCTGGGATTGCATGGGCGCAAGCACGCTTGCCGCTGCGATGGCGAGGGAAAGAAGCGTTCGTTTCATGGTCCCGAAAGTCTCCGTAAATATCTGAAAGGAATGGTGTGTTCTGTTTCTTTGGCCCAGGGGGCGAGATTGGCCGTCGCCCGGTCGACGATGAGCCGGAGCAGCACGGCCATGACGGCGAGAATGGCCATGGCGGCGAACATGGTGTCGGTCTGCATGCGGGCATTGGACTGGATCATGACGAAACCGAGCCCGGCCGATGCGCCCACCCATTCGCCGATGACGGCCCCGAGCGGGGCAAGCGGCGCAGCCACCCTCAAGCCCGAAATCAGTGAGGGGAGCGCCAGCGGCACGCGCAACCGGGTGAGGGTCTGCCAATGGCTCGCCTCCGTCAGCGAGGCGGCGTCGAGGATGGCGCGATCCGTGCGGTTGAGGCCGTCGGTGAAAGAGGAGGCGACGGGGAAGAAAATGATGATTGCCGTCATGACCACTTTCGAGGCCATGCCGAAGCCGAACCAGAGGACGAGAATGGGGGCGAGCACAAAGACCGGAAAGGCCTGCAATACCAGAACCATGGGCCAGACGAGGCGGCCAAGACGCGGGATGGCGGCAATCGTGAAGGCAACGAGAATACCAGCGGCAATGCCCGCGGCAAGCCCGAGCGCCATTTCGCCAAGCGTCACGAGGGCCTGACCGAACAGGAAACCCGGTTGGCGCAGGAAGGCGGCGGCGACATCGGCGGGCGACGGCAGGATGTAACGGGGCGGCGAAAACAGCCACGTTCCCGCCTGCCAGAGAAGGAGCAGAAGACCGACACCGTTCAACGCATGGGTGGCACGCATGAGCCGGGCCTCAGATGCAGATGCACCATGTGCGAAAGGCGGAAGGTTTCAGCATCATCGGTCGTCTCCAGATGTGGCAATCACGGAGATCAGGCATAGCGGAGAAGAGAAAGGGCAGCGCCTCCAAGGCGCGACAGTTCCGTTCCTACGCCGGCATGACCCGGATCAGGTTCAAGGGTCCGGCTCATCGCCATCTCAGCACCGTGCGGTGCTCCCCTCGGAAGAGCTTGTTTTGTAGGTCAAGTTTTAAAAATGTCAACGGTCTCTACCAACCGGTGATCGGTACCCCGCTATTATGCGGCCGGAGGAAATATAGTTATTAGATATATCGAATTTATCGACAATTAGTTATATCAATAAACTATATTGCAACGTCGTTCGAGTAACTAAGCCCGCATTCAGAGAAGCTCGGAGACTAACTTGAAAAGCATCTGGCGGGACAAGTCCGGAAATTTTGCCATTCTCAGCGCCTTGTTGATCATACCGCTCATCGGATCCGCCGGTGTTGCGCTCGACATAACACGCGGCCTCAGCGTCAAGTCCGATTTGCAGATGGCGGCCGATTCCGCTGCTCTGGCGGTGGTTGCCGATAGTTCGGCAAGCGCCCAGGCTGCAAAGCGGATGGCGAGCAATGGCGTCATTGCTGTCGGCGAAGAAGAAGCCGCCGCTTTCTTCCATGGCAATCAGCGGGGCAACCGGGACTATCAGCTATTGTCTCTCGATATCTCTGTCATCAAGCGCGGGACCATCATCGAGTCTTCGGTCAATTTTACGGCCTCAGTGAATACGACGCTTTCCAGAGTTCTCGGAAAGGACTTCCTGGCGGTCTCGGGGAGTGCAACCGCCAAATACGAGACGGAAACCTTTACCGATTTTTACCTCGTTCTCGACAACTCGCCTTCCATGGGCGTGGGCGCCACGCCCGCCGATGTCGCGGTGATGGAAAAGACGATAGGATGCGCTTTCGCTTGCCATCTCACAACGAAAGACGGCGCGTCAGACCCGACCAGCACCTATTTCAGGATCAAGAATAAAGACGCCGATGCCAAGGGTCGCATAAACGCGACCACGCGCATCGACGTGGTTGCCAAGGCAACCGCGAGTTTGATGGATACGGCCGCTGCCACGCGCAAGAGCAATGATCAATATCGTATTGCCGTCTACACTTTCGGGAAAACGGCAGTCGATGTTGCGTCAGGCGGGGATTTGCTCGAAGTTGTGCCGCGGACTTCGGATTTGCAGGAGGCCAAGAAGAAGATTGCCGAAATCGAACTCATGTCGGTTCCTTCCCATATGTATAAGAACGATCAGCACACCGATTTCGACCGGGCGCTTACCAAGATCGAGAAAAAGATGGGAAATTCGGGTAGCGGCGCCAGTTCCGCCAGCCCGGAAAAAATAGTGTTTTTCGTCTCTGACGGTGTTGCCGACAGCTACAAGCCAAATAACTGTACAAAACAAACGACGCAGGGCGGGCGTTGCCAGGAGCCGATCGACACAAGGCTCTGCACCAAGCTCAAGGAAAAGGGCTTCCGTATCGCCGTGCTTTATACGACCTACCTGCCGCTATCGGGCAATGGCTGGTACAGGCTCTGGATACAGCCGTTCCAGACGGAAATCAGTTCGCGCATGCAGGCCTGCGCTTCTCCGGGGCTGTTCTTTGAAGTCAGCCCTTCGCAAGGCATCAGCGATGCGATGTCGGCCCTTTTCAAAAAGGCAATCAGCACGCCGCGCCTGACGAGTTGAATGGCCGCGCGTCCGATGCTGGGCTGCTGTTCAACACGCTGTCCATCGCGCCTGTCGGTGTGACGGAAAACGCTTTTGAGTGCAATATTAGTTATTCCGGAAATTAGATTTATCGAAAATTAGTTATTCCTTGAAACTGCCTTTCAATAATCTTTGGCTAAGTCTCGCCTCCAGCAGGGTTCCGGGGGCGAATTTGAAAAATATCTGGCAGGATGAATCGGGGAATTTTGGCATTCTCAGCGCTTTGTTGATGGTGCCGCTGATCGGAGTGGCCGGCGTGGCCCTGGATGTGACACACGGCATGGCCGTGAAGTCCGATTTGCAGATGGCGGCCGATGCGGCGGCCCTCGCGGTGGTGGCGGATACGTCCGCGAGTGTCAAGGCTGCAAAAGAAATGTCGGGAGATGGCGTCATCAGCCTTGGCAGTAGCGAGGCCTCGGCTTTCTTCGAAGGCAATCAACGCGCCAATGCCGACTACAAGCTTCTGTCGCTCGATATATCGGTGATCAAGCACGGTAATGTCATCGAGTCTTCCGTCAGTTTCACGGCTTCCGTCGGCACGACGCTTTCGCAGGTTCTCGCGAAGGATCTCATCACTGTTTCGGGCAAGGCGACCGCCAAGTACGAGACGGAAACCTTCAGTGATTTTTATGTCCTTCTGGATAACACGCCCTCGATGGGTGTCGGCGCCACCCCCGCCGATGTTGCCACCATGGTTGCGAATACCAGCGACAAATGCGCTTTCGCCTGTCACATCGTGAAAAACGGGGTGGTGGACACGGGCAGCTATTATTACAGGGCCAAAAGCCTTGGGGTCACGACGCGCATCAATGTGGTCGCACAGGCCACGGCAAGCCTGATGGACACGGCAAAGGCCACGCGGAAAAGCAGCAATCAATATCGCATGGCGGTCTATACCTTCGGTGAGAAGGCGGAAGACACCAAGCTGCTCGAAGTTGTTCCCCTCACTTCGGATCTGGCGACAGCGAAGAAAAAGGCGGGCGAAGTCGACCTGATGTCCATTCCCTATCAGGGATATAATAACGACCAGCAGACCGATTTCGACCGGGCTTTGACCCAGATAGGCGACAAGATCGGCAGTTCGGGGACAGGCGCGAGTTCGGCGAGCCCGGACAAGATCATTTTCTTCGTTTCGGATGGTGTCGGTGATAGCTACAAGCCGTCCACATGCACCAAAAAAACGACAAGCGGCCGCTGTCAGGAGCCGATCGATATCAAATATTGCACGAAGCTGAAGGAAAAGGGTTTCCGGATCGCGGTGCTCTACACCACCTATCTGCCGCTGCCGACCAACGACTGGTATAATAGCTGGATCAAGCCTTTCCAGTCGGAAATCGGCGCACGTATGCAGACATGCGCTTCACCCGGCCTGTTCTTCGAGGTCAGCCCGTCGCAGGGCATCAGCGACGCGATGTCGGCGCTTTTTAAAAAGGCCATTACATCGCCCCGTCTGACAGGCTGAGCGCGGCGTTTCCACTGGAATCCGCGCAGCCTTCTTCAACCGATGATGCGAAGCTGTTCAAACAGCGACACATGGAGGCTATCGGCACGGTAAAAGACCGCCGGCTGACCGAGCGGAGCTTCGACGATGATTTCGCGCCCGCCGGAATGGCGTGCGCCGCTCCACAGATGCACCCATTCGCCGTCGCCCGGAAGATAGAGCGCACGTTGCGTTTCGCCCGCCTTCCAGACGGGGGCAACCAGCATGTCGGCACCGTAGAGATAGCAATCCTGAATGGCGTAGGTCTGAGGTTCATCCTCATAATGCAGGAAAAGCGGGCGCTGCACCGGCAGGCCCGTCTTTGCGGCCTCGGCGGAAAGTGACTTCAGATAGGGGGCGAGCGCGACATAGACCACCGTCATGCGCGCGAAATGGGAAAGAACCGTTTCATCCTGATCGATCTGCAGATTGTCACGCGGCCGGTTGCCCTCATGGGTGCGCATGACCGGGGTGAAAGCCGCCATCTCCGTCCAGCGCATGATGAGTTCCGCCGTCCGGACATTGCCGAACAGGCTGGTGTAACCGCCGATGTCGGAATGGTGATAGGCATTGCCCATGAGGCCGGAGGAAAGCGCGCCGCAGATGACGGTGACAAGTCCATCATGGCGGGAGAAATCGACCGACTGGTCACCGCCCCAGATGAGCGGGCAATGGGCCTGCACGCCGGTGAAGCCTGCGCGCATGAAGAACAGAGCTTCACCGGTCTTGCCGCGACTTTCGACGCCCTTCGCGTTGACCTCGGCCCAGAGCGTGGGCCAGGCATTGTGCATCAGCTTGGCGTCGACACCATTCGAAAGCTTGATGTCGATCGGCAGATATTCGCCGAAATCGGCCATCCAGCCGGAAAGGCCGAAATCCAGCATGTTTTTGCCGATGATCTCTTCGGCGAACCAGTCGGCGGCGGCCGGGTTGGTGAAGTCAACCACGCCGCAATCGAATTCGCCGAAATCCACCAGCGCCGTCTTTCCATCCGCATCGGTGGCGAAATAACCGGCCGCCTCGGCGACAGGAAAGAGTGGGCCGTCGACGCAGAGATAGGGGTTCACATAACCCAGGAAACGAACGCCCTGATCGGCAAGCTCGGCGATCTTCTGGCGCAGATGCGGGTAGCGGGTCTCATTCGCCTGCCAGTCCCAGAAGAGGCGCGCGCCAAAGGACGTCTGGCGAAGCCCCACCCAGTCCTCACACCAGAGGCCGGACACCTTCGTTCCCGCGGCGCGGATTTTCTCCAGTCGCGCAAAGGAATTGGTGCCATCCTTTAACCCGATGATCGCGCCGTTATAGACCCACTCCGGCAATTCCGGCTGGCGTCCGAACCGCAGCGACAGGGCGGAGACGATATCGGTGAAGTGGTCGCCGGCGAAAAATTCGATCTTTTCGGGGATGGCCCAGATTTCGATCTCGTGGAAATCACCATTGCGGAAGTCGAAGACCGAATAGGCGCTCGTTTCTACATGCAGCGCGTATTTGCGCGAAGAGAGCCAGGTCGGCTGCGGATAGTTGGTGTTGTAATAATCACCGCCCGCCTTGCCGCTGACATCAGACTTGAAGGTGATCTCGGTGGTCTTGTCGCGACCGACCCCGGGCTCGGAGGTCCAGAGCGGGAAACGCCGGCCGCGCATGTCGAAATAGGACATCTGCTCGCCGCCGCCCCAGACATGCTCATCCGTTTCCGCGACGATACGCAGCCAGAGGCGGTTGATTGTCTCGTCCAGCGCCGTTAGCCGGACAGTGTTGCCATCGAGCGTCAGGCGAAGGCGCGGTGCCTGTCCCGGTGCGGATGAGAGCGTGACGCTGTTATCGCTGACCTCGGCATGACGCAGGGCGGTGCGCTCGATGACATAGTCCTCGATATCGAAATTGCCGCGATACATATCCATCCGCTCTTTCCCGAAGCCGGCGAAGAAGGCCGGACTTTCAGGCGAGTGGGAAAGGAGTGTGCGGTTGCCGATCGTGAGCGTGAAGCCGTCTTGGGTCGTTTCGAAATGCATGACTTAACCTTTTAGCCCTTGAGACCACCGGCGGTGAGGCCTGAGACAACCCGTTCCTGGAAGATGACGATCAGGATCGCAACCGGTACGATGCCGACCACCAGCGCTGCCGAAATCACCGGCCAGGGGAAAGCGAACTCACCCTGATAAAGCTGGATGCCGACGGGCAGGGTGCGCAGTGCCGGGTTGGAATTGAAGGAGAGCGCCAGCAGGAACTCATCCCAGGCATTCACGAAGGCAAGAATGCCGGCGGTGAAGACACCCGGCGCGCAAAGCGGCACAACCACCTTGAACAGCGCGCCGATGCGGGTGCAGCCATCGATCATGGCGGCGTTTTCGAGGTCGCGCGGAATGCTTTCGAAGAAGGATACTAGCATCAGCGTACAGACCGGCAGCGACAGAACCGTGTAGGGCAGGATCAGCGCCGTCCAGCTGTTGAGCAGATTCAAGGCACGCATGATTTCGAACAGCGGCACCAGAAGCGTGACAAGCGGGAAGGTGGAAACGGCGATGATGAGCGACAGGATCAGCGCCCGGTATTTGAGGTTCAGCCGCGCCAGCGCATAAGCCGCCAGCACAGAAATCAGGATGGTGAGCGCGGTGGAGAGCAGCGCCACCATAAAGCTGTTGAACAGAAAAAGGTGCAGCGGCTGATCGGAAAAGGCCTGCATGTAGTTGGCGAGCGTCGGCGCGTGCGGAAACCAGGTGATCGGTTTGACCGTTAGTTCCGCTTCCGTTTTCAGCGAAGTGAAGAGAATCCAGATCGCGGGGAAGAGGCCATTCACCAGAAGAATGGAGGCGGCGATGAAGCGCAGCGGCTTGCCGGAGAAAAAGGAGGACAGACCGGAGGAGGTTGCAACGATGCTCATGGATCAGTCCTTCGTCCTGATAATGCGGAGATAAACGGCCGTGACGCACATCGAAAGCGCAAACATCATGACCGCCAGCGCAGAGCCGTAACCGAGATCGAGGAAGGAAACGGTGTTCTGGTGGATATACATGGCAAGCGTGGTGGTGGAGGTACCGGGGCCGCCGCCGGTCATCATGTAGGGAATATCAAAGGTTTGCAGCGCCGTGATCGTGCGGAAGATGAGGGCGACGACGATCGAGGGCTTCAGCAGCGGCAGGGTGATCTCGAAGAACTGCCTGATCTTGCCGGCGCCATCCACATCCGCTGCCTCGTAGAGCGAGCGCGGAATGGTCTGAAGACCGGCAAGGATCATCAGCGCCATGAAGGAGGATGTCTTCCAGATGATCGTCAGGCAGATGGCCGCAAAAGCCCAGTTCGGCGAGTTGAACCAGATGATGCCTTCAAAGCCCAGCCGGTTCAGCACATCATTGACCACGCCATATTCGTAATGGAAGAACCACGCGAAGATAAGGCCGGCAAAGGAGAGCGGCAGCGCCCAGGGAATGAGAAGCGAAAGCCGCATCGGCCACTGCATGGAGAAAGGCAGGTTGGCGAGCAGCGCGAGGCCAAGGCCCATGAAGAGCGCGCCGGGCACCGTGATCAGCGTGATGAGAACCGTATTCCAGGTCGTTTCCCAGAAGATCGGATCATCGAACATCGCCGTGTAATTTTCAAAGCCGATAAATTCCGCCGGCAGGCCTGAGGTCAGCGAAAGGCTGAAGAAGCTCGTGTAGACAAGTCTTGCCACCGGATAAACGATGATGAGCGACAGCAGGATCGCGGCCGGCGCGAGCAGAAGCACGGCCAGTGACTGGTCGCCGAGATCGAGCCACCGCGTCCAGCGCGGCAACTTCTTTTCGTCCACCCGGACCATGGTTCTTTCCGGCATCGTCACGTTTGCCGCTCCCGCAACTGGATTCACGTCATCGTCTCCCGATCGGACCGGTTTATGCCCGGCCCGTTTATCGCGCCGTTCAGGCGGCTTTATTCCTGTCAGTCGAAACGGCCGGAAAGGGCATGGCACGCATGCCGCCTTCCGGCCTGAAGTTTAGCGCAGAACGCGCCGCAGACGGCTTTCCATCTGCTTTGCGCCATCCTCCGGTGTCATCACGCCGGCAAGCACACCGTTGACGGTGGTGCGGATCGTTTCGCTGACCTCGTTGTAACGCGGCGTCACGGGGCGGGCCTTTGCCGTTTCCACGACTGGCAGGGCATCCGCGAACCACGGGATGGTCTTGGTCACATCCGCATCCTTGTAGAGTGCGGCATAGGTGGGCAGAAGCGCTGCGTTGATGGCCATGAACTTCGACACATCTTGACCGGAGAGATATTCGACAAGCTTCTTGGCTTCATCCTGCTGCTTGGAATAGGCGGAGACGCCGAATTCCCAGCCGCCGAGGCAGGTCGTCTGCTCGCCACCCTTGACGGCCGGCAGCCGGGCGACGCCGACCTTGTCGTTCACCTGCGATTCCTTGCCCTGGAAATGGGTCCAGGCGTAGGACCAGTTGACGGCGAAGAGAACTTTGCCGGCCTGGAATTCCTTGCGGGTGTCGTCGGTCGCGACTTCCGAAATGTTCTTCTTGGAAATGCCTTCGTCGACAAAGCTCTTCCAGAGCTTCAGCGAATCCACCGCTGCCTTGTTGTCGAAATTCAGCTTGCCGTTTTCAACCAGCGACTTGCCTTCGCTCCAATAGGGCAGGAGGAACGTGCAGACCGCGCCTTCTATCGCCTTGCCCTGGAAGGACAGGCCCTGAAGTTCGGGGTTCTTTTCGCCTTCCATCACCTTCTTGGAGGCTTCCTTCAGCTCATCCCAGGTGGTCGGCGGCTTGATACCGTATTTGTCGAGCAGGTCCTTGCGGTAATAGAGGAACATGGAGTCGGCGAAGGCGGGCAGCGCTACGATCTTGCCATCCACCGTGTTGGCTTCGGCATAGGTCGGCAGATAGGCCGACATGTCCTTGCCGGAAAAATCGCTGGTCCAGCCGGCGGTGGCGAATTGTGCGGGACGGATGACGTCGAGCATCAGCACGTCGAGGCTCGAATCCTTGGCCGACATGACGGTGTTGAGATATTGCGCCTGCATTTCCGAGGTGTTGCCGCCGGTCTCGATGACCACCTTCACGCCCGGCGTCTTTGCCTCATATTGGTCCAGCGCCTTGCGCCAGACATCAGGCTGATGCTGGCTGGAAACGAAAATCTTCAGTTCGGCATCGGCAAAGGCCTGTCCCGAAAAGGCAAGCATGGTTGCGCAGAGTGCGGCACCCATCAGGGCTTTGCCCCGGATAGCTTTGAATGTCATGAGTTCCTCCCGTTATTAAACCCTTGGCCGAAGCGTTTTTCGCCCGGCAATCAGTGGATAGAGCGTTCCGTCGTCGCGTCGAAAAGATGGACCTTGGATGGATCGACGCCGATCCGCAGTTCCTCGTTCGGGGTTGGCCGAAGCTGCGGCGGCATCCGCGCGGTCAGCGCCGCATCGCCGAGGCTGAAATGGACGAGCGTGTCCGAACCCAGCGGCTCCACCACCTGCACCTTCACGGCAAGCTGGCTGTCGAAGCCCTCGGCAGGACCGAAATGTTCCGGACGAATGCCAACGATGACTTCGCGGCCTTCGAGCCCCGTTTCGCGCGATGGCCGGATGGCCGCCATCGGCAGTGAATTGCCGTCGGAGAATGTCAACCGGTCGCCGTTCACCTTGGCGCGGGCAAAATTCATGGCGGGCGCACCGACGAAACCGCCGACGAAGACACTTTCAGGGCGGTTGTAGACCTCATCCGGCGTGCCGACCTGCTCGATATCACCGCCGCGCAGGATGACGATGCGGTCGGCGAGCGTCATGGCCTCTACCTGGTCATGGGTGACGTAGATGATGGTGGTGCCGAGTTGCTGGTGCAGGCGCTTGATTTCCGTGCGCACCTGTCCGCGCAGCTTGGCGTCGAGGTTGGAAAGCGGCTCGTCGAACAGGAAGACCTGCGGGCGGCGCACGATGGCGCGTCCCATGGCCACACGCTGACGCTGGCCGCCGGAAAGCTGGCCGGGCCGCCGGTCGAGAAGATGCTCGATGCCGAGCATCTTCGCCGCTTCATCGATGCTGGCATTGGCCTGGGAGGCGCTGACGCCGCGTACCTTCAGGCTGAAACCCATGTTCTCACGCACCGTCTTGTGCGGATAAAGCGCATAGTCCTGAAACACCATGGCGATGTCGCGTTCGCGCGGCGGCAGCTTGTTGACAACGCGGTCGCCGATCTTCACCTCGCCGCCGGTAATGCTCTCCAGCCCCGCGACCATACGCAGCGTCGTGGATTTGCCGCAGCCGGAAGGGCCGACGAACACGACGAATTCGCCATCGTTGATTTCAAGGTCGATGCCCTTGACGATGCGCAGCGCACCGTAACTCTTGTCCAGCTTGCGCAGGCTGACCGAAGCCATATTTTCCTCCTCACGACCGGCGCGCCCGAATTTTGAATGGACGCAATAGCCGGTATCAACCTTCAAGTTCCCCGTATCGCATCTTCGAAAATCGATCCCGATTGTCCGGCGATATCGTGGGATGGCAAAACGCCTGTCTCCCTGAGGTCGTGATATTACCTTTCATAAAAAGGAAATCAATAGTATATCAATTTTATTTCTGACAGAAATCAAAAACTACTAAGCCATTGATTCAAAGAAATATAACTGCAAAACTACCTGCTGAGCAGGCAACGGCTTGCTTGCCTCCCGTCAAATTCCTTCACCCATGTAGATCACGCGAAATTTGCGCAATCTCAACGTATGCGAGAAACATAGCGCGCCACGGTATGGTCGAACCAGGTCCATGAAACTTCAGCCACCGCGCCATCCTGCGCCTGGCTGAGGCGCAACACTCTGGGCACAGACACGCCCGGCTTCTGGCCGAAAACCTCAGGCGCCCATTCGGGCACTTCACCCAGATCGACGCGGTCTTCGGCCTTCGATATCCAGAGATTGAGGCGGGTACGGTAATAAAGATAAAGCGATTCCGACATGTTCTCGATGGCGATCGCATCGACATAGGAACCGTCCAGCCAGATTTCCTCTATGGCCGCCGGTTTTCCGGCGATGCGGCGAAGACGGCGAATCCTGTGTCCCTCGGTCGATGTGCCGAAGGCGGGTAGGTCGGCTGGCTTGGCAAGGCGCGCCACATCCAGAACCTCCGCCGTTGGCAGGCCGCCGCCCTCGATCAGTTCAAGCCGGAAGAAGGCGTAAACGCTCTGCGGGTCACTGACCGCGCGGATGTAATTGCCTGACCCTTGCACGCGCTCGAGAAGGCCGCGCTCCTGCAATTCGGCAAGCGCCTTGCGCAGCGTACCGACGGCAATGCCGAGATCGGCCGCCATATCGCGCTCAGGCGCCAGCTTTTCACCATCGATCAATCGGCCGGCAGCCACCTCGCGCACCAGCATTTCGGCGATCTGCATATACATGGGCAGGCTGCCGCCAGTGTGTTTCATGATGCCGTTTCCTCCCCGAAACAAAAATTGATACATCATTGATTTACATATTTCTTGATGTTATGCAAGAAAAACGAGAGCGGCCTTGAGGAGGAATTGCATGACCGTCGTACCCGTTACATCCGCTGATCTCGATGCTGCAGAGGTCTCCTGGTTTTCCGCTTTGTGTTCCGATGACTACGCCTATCTCGGCGTGCCGGATGGCAGCTTGCGTTCCAGCTTCGAACATTGCTCCGATATCGTCAAAAAAGCAGAGGAACTCGGTTTCCGCAACATTCTCTGCCCTTCGTCCTATCAGGTCGGACAGGACACGCTGAGCTTCGTTGCCGGCTGCGCGCCGATCAGCGACCGCATCAATTTCCTCGCGGCAATTCGCTGCGGCGAGATGCAGCCGATCATGCTGGCGCGGACCGTGGCAACGCTCGACCATATGCTGAAGGGCCGCCTGACGCTTAACGTCATCAGCTCGGATTTTCCCGGCGAAGTTGCCGACAGCGCCTTCCGTTACAAGCGCAGCCACGAGGTCGTCGAGATTTTGCGTCAGGCTTGGACGCGGGATACCATCGACCATGACGGTGAAATCTACCAGTTCAAGGGCGTCTCCACCGAACCCGCAAGACCGTACCAGCAGAATGGCGGGCCGCTTCTCTATTTCGGCGGTTACTCTCCGGATGCGCTGGAACTCTGCGGCGCACAATGCGACGTCTATCTGATGTGGCCGGAGACCAAGGACCAGCTGGCAGACCGCATGCGCGCCGCCAATGAGCGCGCCGCCGCCCATGGCCGCACGCTGGATTATGGTCTACGCGTTCACATGGTGGTGCGTGATACCGAAAAGGAAGCCCGCGAATATGCCGACCATCTGGTGTCGAAGCTCGATGACGAATATGGCCAGCTGATCCGCAACCGCGCCCATGACAGCGGCTCGCTCGGCGTCTCGCATCAGGCACGGGCCCGCGAACTCGCCGACAAGTTCGGTTATGTCGAGCCCAATCTGTGGACCGGCATCGGCCGGGCACGCTCCGGCTGCGGTGCGGCGCTGGTGGGTTCGACGGATCAGGTCCTTTCGGCGCTGGAGGAATATCAGAAGATGGGTATCCGCGCCTTCATACTCTCCGGTTATCCGCATCTTGACGAGGCGGAACATTTCGGCACCAAGGTTCTGCCGCAGATGAAAACCTGCTCCCTGCCGCATGCTTACGGCCGGGTACCTTCTGAAACGCCAGCCACGCCGCTCGGCAACGGGGAACGCCACTGATGGAACGTATCGCTCTTTCTGACAAACTCGAACTCAGCCGCATTGTTTATGGCATGTGGCGCATTGGTGACGATACCGACACCTCGCCGGCGCATGTGCAGGCGAAGATCGAGGCTTGCCTCGCGCAGGGCATCACCACCATGGATCAGGCCGACATCTACGGCGGATATACGGCGGAAGCCATTCTCGGCGATGGCCTGAAGGCGGCCCCCGGACTGCGCGACAAGATCGAAATCGTCACCAAATGTGGCATCGTTGCACCGGCCGGCCGTCACTCCGCCGCCCGCGTCAAGCACTACGATACGACGGCTGGCCACATCAATGCTTCGGTCGAGGCATCGTTGCGCGACATGGGAACCGATCACGTCGATCTGCTGCTCATTCACCGTCCGGACCCACTGATCGACGCGGAAGAAACCGGCAAGGCGCTCGATGCGCTGGTGGCTTCCGGCAAGGTCAAGGCTGTTGGTGTATCGAACTTCCGTCCATGGGATTTTTCGCTGCTGCAATCGACAATGAGCAACCGGCTCGTGACGAACCAGATCGAAATGAGCCTTCTTGCCACCGATTGCTTCACCAATGGCGATCTGGCCTTCCTGCAGGAAAAGCGCGTCTCGCCCATGGCATGGTCGCCGCTCGGCGGTGGCTCGCTGTTCTCCGGCGCGCATGGCGGCACCATGGCTGCCCTGCAGCGCATCGGCAAGGAACAGGGCGTCGATGCAACAGCTGTTGCGATCGCCTGGCTGCTGCGTCATCCGGCAAAGATCGTGCCGGTACTGGGCACCAACAATATCGAGCGTATCAGAACCGCTGCCGATGCGCTTCGCGTGACGATGGACCGCCAGACCTGGTTCGAACTCTACACCCTTGCGATTGGAAAAGAGGTGCCGTGATGACAGTGGCAGAGGCGATGAAAATGCCCAATGAGCATGTATTCGTTCCCGGTGGCGAAAACAGCCGCAGCTTTCGCAATGCGCTTGGCGCTTTCACCACTGGTGTCACGGTGGTGACCGCCACGACGCCGAACGGTCCTATCGGCATGACGGTCAACAGTTTCGCGTCCGTTTCTCTCGATCCGCCGCTGGTCCTGTGGTCACCGGCGAAAAGCTCGTCCCGTTACTCAGCTTTCAGTGATGCGACCCATTTCGCCATTCATGTGCTGAGTGCCGATCAGGATGTTCTGAGCGCCCGGTTCACCCGCAATGGCCGTGCTTTTGATGATCTGGACTGGGAAATCAACGACGAAGGTGTGCCGGTCATTCCCGGAACGCTCGCCCGTTTCGAATGCCGCCGGGCTGCGGCCCATGATGCGGGCGACCACACCATCATCGTTGGCGAGGTGCTGCGTGCCGCCCATCGCGATGGTGATCCGCTGTGCTTTTCGGGCGGGGCCTTCGGCCGGTTCTCCCGGCAATAGGCAGGGGTGGTCCTTTCTGCCGTTGCGGTAAAATATCTACTGGAAACGCAAGGCGTGATGCCTGCTTTTCTTCCGCTTCATCTTGGCATCGATAGTAAAACAGGGTCGTCATGATGTTATAGCTGGCGTTCACCTTCCGAAATGGCTTAATGCACTTGGTTCGGCGAAAAATGATTCGCCGAATCATAGACATAGTGCGCCGCTCCATTGGGGAAGATTGAATGTCCGGTTGTTTCTGCCTCTTTTTGGAAAGGGAAACCTCTCCGGAAAGACGCGCGCGCAGAACGGCGTTCGGCCGGATCGCAACCAGCGGCGCGACCGGATTTTTGTCAGTCATGCTTTGCGTCGCCGCCGGCCAGAACGCCACGGCGCAAACACTGAACTGGGCCGGTGCTGCGGGCGGCGATTGGTCGACCGGTACGAACTGGGCCGCTTCACCCCGCGTGCCCACGGCCGCCGCCGATGTGGTGATCGACAGCGGTGGGCCGACGGTCGCAATCGGCTCAGCTGCCGTCGCCAATGCCGTTTCGGTCGGGCAAAGCGCGTCCGGCACTCTGGTTGTAAACGGCAGCCTGCTTTCCAACTCGCTCAGCCTCGGCATCGCCAATGGTGTTTCCGGTACGGTGACGATGTCCGGCGCGGATATGGAGAATCGTGGTGTGTTGTCCATTGGTGGCGATGGGACTGGCAGACTCGACCTCCTGCACGGAACCACCGCGTCGTCCGGCACCGTCTATATCGGCGAAGGGCCGACGGGAAGCGGATCGCTCACGCTGGACAATTCGTCCAACCTCACCAGCTTCGGTACTGTTTTCGTGGGGTACGGTGGCAGTTCCACACCCTCTGGCACCGGCGGGCAGGGCAACCTGAACATCCTTGCAGGGAGCACGGTTGACAGTAATAAAGCCGTCCTGGGGCAGGGGCTCGGGACGGAAGGCACGGCGCTCGTCTCGGGTGCAGGCAGCCGCTGGACGGTCGCGGACGGCATGGTTGTCGGCAATGCCGGTATAGGCACACTGACGGTCACGGGCGGCGGGAAACTCGTCAGTCAGACCACAACCATCATCGCCAATCTTGCCTCCGCATCGGGGAGTGAAGTTACGCTCAGCCGACTTGGTTCGTCACTGGAAAGCGGCGGGCTGATCGTCGGAAATGAAGGGGACGCGCGCCTGACCGTTGAGGCGGCAGCGACAGCCACCAGTGGCAGCGCGATCATCGGCCGCCATTCCACATCCGTGGCGACGGTAACCGGTGACGGTTCTAGTTGGACGACCGGCGACCTGCAGGTCGGCGGCGATGTTGCCGTTTCCGGCGGGGCGGCAGGGAACGGGACCTTGAACATCACTGCGGGCGGAACGGTACAAAGCACCTCCGCCCGGCTCGGCGCGGTTGCCGGGGCAACAGGGGTCGCCGTCGTTGACGGGCAGGGGTCGGCCTGGAATGTCGGTAGCGGCGGCCTGAATATCGGCGCCGAAGGGGCGGGATCGTTGGCCGTCACCGGCGGAGGCCTCGTCGAAGCCCAAAACGTTGTGCTTGCCAACGGTGCCGGCAGCAGCGGCTCCGCCCGGATTTCCGGCACTGGCAGCACGCTGCGCAGTAACGGTGACCTCACTGTGGGACGTGGCGGCAACGGTACGCTGGTGGTCGAGGCTGGTGGTACATTGGAGAGCAATGACGGTATCGTTGCTGTGCTCGGCGGGTCCTCTTCATCGGTCACCATCACCGGCGGCGGTTCCAGCTGGAAGATGACCGGCACCTTGATTGCGGGTTATCAAAACACCTCTTCGGCAAATGTCATGGTTAGCGCTGCAGGAAACATCCGGGCAGGACAGGTGGTCCTTGGGGATCTCATCGGTTCTTCCGGGACAATGACCATTACCGGCGCAGGCTCGAATGTCACCGCCTATGTCGATAGCGGTCTCGGCACTTCCGGTCGCATGACGGTCGGACAATCCGGTTCCGGCGATCTTACGGTCACAAATGGCGCATCGCTGAATGCCTATCAGCTTTATGTCGGCTCGGCGGCGGGGTCGGATGGAGCCGTGCTCGTCAATGGCACGGGTTCGCGCGCTTCGGTCGGCGACATGCTGGTGATCGGCGCTGCCGGAAGTGGCTCCGTCGAGGTGACGGGCGGGGCGGCGCTTGCTGCATCTACGGTCGTCATTGCCTCGGCAGCGGGTTCGACGGGTGTTTTGAACATTGGTGCCGCGTCCGGGCAGACGGCCCGTTCGGCTGGTACCGTGGATGCGCGGACAATCAGCTTCGGCGCCGGCAATGGCAGGATTGTGTTCAATCATTCCGAGACGGCTTATTTGCTCTCGGCCGATATTTCCGGGGCGGGCAGCGTCGTTGCGGAAAACGGCGTCACACGGCTTGCAGGCAATAACAGCTATTCCGGTGGTACCACGATTTCGGGCGGCACCTTGCAAGGCACGGCAGGAAGTTTCGGTTCCGGCGATATCGCCAATAATGCGCGGCTCATCGTGGAGGGGGCCGGCACATTTTCGAACGTGATGAGCGGCAGCGGCAGTTTTGAAAAGACCGGCGAGGGCAATCTGGTCCTGACGGGAGACAGCACCTATACCGGTACGACCGCCGTTTCAGCCGGAAAACTCAGCGTCAATGGTTCGCTCGCAAGCGCCGTTTCGGTGGCGGGCGGCGCGACGCTCGGCGGTTCCGGCACGATTGGTGGCGTGACGGTCGGCTCGGGCGGCACGCTTGCACCGGGCAATTCGATCGGCACGCTGACCTCTACGGGTAACGCGACATTTGCGAGCGGCTCAGGCTATGCGGTTGAAATAGACGCCAATGGCAATTCCGACAAGCTCGCCGTGACCGGCACCATCACCATCGATAACGATGTCAGCCTTGTCGTCACCCCGCTGACGAACCATTCCGCCTTCAGTCTCAATACGCCCTATGCGATATTGACCGCGACGGGCGGCGTAACCGGCACCTTTTCCCGCATCGACGAAAATTTTGCCTTTCTTACCGCCAGCGTCGCGAAAAGCGCCGATACGGGCACCGCTTATCTGTCGTTCAGCCCGACATCTAAGGCTGCCGGCTTCCTTGCAGCGGGAGAATCGACAGCCAACGCACGTGCCGCCGCCAATGCGGTCGAAGCGCTTGGAGAAAACGCGCCTTTGTACCAGACCGCCGTCTTTCTCCAGGAGGGCGAAACGCAATCGGCCTTTTCGCAGCTTGCCGGAGAAATCCATCCTTCACTCGCCATGGCCTTGATCAATCGCAGCGGGCAAACCCGCGATGTCATTCTCAACCGGCTGCGCAGCGCTTTCGAGGGTGTCGATGCGCGGCCGATCCTGCCGGTCGCTTATGCGGAAGGCGGCGAGAACCCTGTCGCCCTTGATGAAGGCGCGCTTACCTTCTGGTCCAGCGGTTTCGGGTCTCGCGGGCGTATCGATGGCGACGGCAATGGTTCATCCGTCGATATGAGAGGCGGTGGTGTTCTCTTCGGTCTGGATGGAGAAGTTGGTGAAAGCTGGCGCGCCGGGGTGGCGGCCGGTTATGGCCATGACGATATCAACCAGACCGCGCTTGCCGCCTCGGCCGATGTCGACAGCTATTATGTGGCCGCTTATGCGGGCACGGCGATCGGCCCCGCCTCTCTGCGGCTTGGCGCAATCCACGCTTTCCAGGATGCCGAAACCCGCCGGGCGATTTCTTTTTCGACGTTGAAGGAAGACCTTTCCGCCAGCTATGCCGGCTCCACCTCACAGGTCTTTGCTGAAGCCGCCTGGCGCTTCGATTTCGACCTCACCCATATCGAGCCCTATGCCAATATTGCCTATGTGAATAGCCGCACGGATGCCTTCCGGGAAAATGGTGGCATTGCAGCGGTTTCCGCCGGCTCTGCGCGCTACGATCAGTTTTACACCACGCTCGGTGCGCGGATCAGCCGCGATATCGCGCTTGAAGGCATGCTTGGCCGCGCGATGTTCGATCTGGCGTGGCGCCACAATTATGGCGACCCTGCCGTGGGCAGCAGCCTGTTCTACGAGGGTGGCGGTTCATTTTCAGTCTCAAGTACGTCGAGCCCGCGCGATGCCGCAATATTGAACCTGGGGCTGAGCTACGATCTCATCCCCTCCGCCACTTTGACATTTCGTTATGGTGCGGTTTTCGGGGCTGGCGTGCTGGATCAATCCGCTGCTGCGGAACTTGGAGTTCGTTTCTGATGGGACATCGTCGAAACCGCATCGCGAAAACGGCCTTTGCGGTTCTTTTTCATGCCGGTGTCACGGCGAGTGGCGCGGCTGCGCAGCAGGCGGCGGAAAGCGCAGTGCCATTACATGAGGCTTACGGAAGCTGGCAGCTTGCCTGTGCGGCTCCCGCAAAAAAAGACGGCGCCGATGCCGCACCCTCCACAGGGGGAGAGACGAAGCCGGTTTGCGCCATCGCCCAGGTGCAGCTGGAGGAAAAAACCCGCAAGCTGGTCGTTTCCGTCGAGTTCCGGATAGACAATGCGGCAGCGCCGGACAAACTCACCGGCACCATGGTGCTGCCGTTCGGCCTGGCCGTCACCAAGCTGTTTTCGGTGAAATCGGGAAATATGCGCCTTCAGGAAGTACAGGTCAGCACCTGTCTGCCGGTTGGCTGCATCGTGTCCTTCACGCCGTTCATCGAGCTGGTGTCGGCGCTGAAGGCGGAACAGACACTCACCATCGAGGCGCCCGATCTGCAGGGCCGTATCGTGTCGTTCCAGCTGCAGGGCAAAGGTTTTCCCGAGGCGCTGAAACGCCTCGGGGAAGTGCGTTAGGCCGCCACGGAATCCGGCTCGGTCTTGCCTTGCGGTTTTTGCTGCTCAGCATGGGGTTCGACGTTCTTCCGGCGGGAAAATAGCCCGGTGAGGAAGTGGCCGAACCGGTCCATCTCCACGAAGATGACGGGTGTGATGAACAGCGTCAGCAATTGCGAGACGATGAGACCACCGACCACGGCGATGCCGAGCGGCTGGCGCAGTTCCGAACTTGCGCCGGAGCCGAGCGCGATGGGCAAAGCGCCCAGCAATGCGCAGAAAGTCGTCATCATGATCGGCCTGAAACGGCGCACGCAGGCCTCGTGAATGGCGGTTGCGGGCGGTTCCGCTTTTTCGCGCATCAGCTCCACCGCCACGTCGATCATCATGATCGCGTTCTTCTTGACGATGCCGATCAGCATGAGGAGGCCGATGAGCGCGATGATCGAGAAATCCATGCCCATCACCTTCAGCGCCACGAGAGCGCCGAAGGCCGCAGCCGGCAGGCCGGAAAGGATGGTCAGCGGGTGGATGAAGCTTTCATAAAGCACGCCCAGCACCACATAGATGGTCAACACCGCCGCCAGAATGAGGATGCCGGTATTGCCCTGGCTCTGCTGGAAGATCGCCGCCGTGCCGCCATAGCTGGTGAACACATCCTGCGGCAGGCCGATCGTGGTCTTGATCTGGTCGATCCGGCTTGTGGCATCGGAAAGTGCCACGCCATCAGGCAGGTTGAAGGAAATCGTCGTGGAGACGAGCTGGCCCGTCTGGTTGATGGTAACCGGCGCCTGTGTACGGGTCAGCGAGGCGAAGTTGGAAAGCGGAACCAGAACCCCGGATTTTGCGGAAAGAATGTTGATATCGCTGAGGAAATCATCATTCCAGGGTTTCGAACTGTCGAATTCCACGATGACATCGTAGCTGTCACCGGTCGACTGGATTTGCGCCGCCGTATAACCGCCGAAGGACATTTCCAGTGTCTTGCGTAGCTGGTCATTGGTAATGCCGAAGGCAGCCGCTTTTTCTGAATCGACAGAGATCGTGGCGGCGATCGCACCATTCTGGGCGTCGGAGGTGACGGACGTGAATGTATGGTCGCGGCGCATTGCCTCCATCAGCTTGTTCGACCATTCATTGGTCGTATCGGCATTCAGGCCCTGAACGACGAGCTGGTACTGGCTGGCGGAACTGCGCCCGCCAAAACGCAGGCTTTGCTGCGGGTTGATATAGGTGCGAATGCCAGCCACTTTCGAGGTGGCTTGACCCAGTTCGGTCAGCACCTGGCTGAGCGGGGCACGTTCTTCCTTCGGTTTCAACTCCACGAACATCGAACCGTTGTTCAGCGGATTGCGCGAATTGCCGCCGACGATGGAGGTGACATGCACCACGGCCGGGTTCTTGCGGATCTGATCGGCAACCTGTGCCTGGAGATCGCGCATTGCCGTGTAGGAAATATCCTCACGCGCCTGTGTCGAGACCGAAAGACGGCCGATATCTTCCTGCGGGAAGAAGCTGGAGGGAAGGGTTTCGAACAGGAAGACCGAGGCGGCGACCGAGGCGAGAAACGAGGCAAGCACGGTGCGGCGATGGGAAAGGCACCAGCCGACCGCCTTGCCATAGAGGCGAAGCGTGCGCTCGAAGCCGGCATCGAACCAGCGGATGATGGCTGGCGGCCGGGAGGAATGGCCCGACAGGCGTGAAGCGAGCATGGGCGTCACAGTCAGTGAAACCAGCGCCGAGGCCATGATTGCGAGCGTGACGACCATGCCGAACTCGTTGAAGAGCCGGCCGATCACACCGCCCATCAACAGAATGGGAATGAAGACGGCCACCAGCGAGATGGACATGGACAGGATGGTGCCGCTGACTTCTGCCGCACCTTGCAGCGCCGCCTCGCGCATGGGCAGGCCTTTTTCATGCAGGCGCAGGATGTTTTCCAGCATGACGATGGCGTCATCCACCACCAGACCCACCGATAGTGTCAGCCCGAGCAGCGAGATGTTGTCGATGCTGTAGCCCAGAACATACATCATGCCGAAAGCGGTGATGAGCGACAAAGGCACGGCAAGGCCCGGAATGATGGTCGCCGTCAGGTGCCCGGTGAAGAGATAGATGACCGCAACCACCAGCCCGATGGTGAGGAACAGGGTGAACTGGACGTCCGAGATCGCGTCCTTGATGGCGGTCGAAGCGTCATTCATGACGTGGATATTGACCGATGGCGGCAATTGCTGGTGAAGCGCCGGCAGCTTGGCCTTGATGGCATCAACCACTTCGACGGTATTGGCGTCCGGCTGACGCTGCACGGCGAGAATGATGGCCTGTTCGCCATCGAACCAGCTTCCGGCATTGGTATTGTCGATGCTGTCGGTGACATTGGCGATATCGCCGAGATGGATGGGCGCGCCCTTGTTGGTTGAGACGACCAGCGAGCGGAAGGCGGCCGCATCGGTGCGCTGGGTATCGGCCTCGATCGTCAGGCGCTGGTTATCGTTCTGCAGGGCGCCAACGGGCACCTGATTATTCGCCTGGGCGATGGCCGTTGTGACGGTATCGACGCCGAGCCCTCTTGCCTGAAGCTGCGTCGGATCAAGGCCGATACGCACGGCGTAGGTCTGCGCACCATAGATACTCACCTGCGCAACGCCGGAAATGGTGGAGAGAAGCGGCGAGATGATGTTCTCAGCGATCTCATCCACCTTGCTGGTCGGCATTTCCTTGCTGTTGACGGCAAGCAGCAGCACCGGCGCATCGGCCGGATTGGTCTTGCGATAACTCGGCGTCGTCGTCATGTTGCTCGGCAATTGCCGTTGCGCGCGCGAAATCGCGGCCTGAACGTCGGCCGCAGCCGCATCGATATTGCGGTTGAGATCGAATTGCAACACGATCGAGCTGTTGCCGAGCGTGTTGGTGGCGCTGATTTCGCTGACGCCCGGAATGGTCTCGAACTGCTTGACCAGCGGCGTGGTGACCGATGTGGCCATGGTTTGTGGCGAAGCGCCGGAGAGCGACGAAGAGACGTTGATCGTCGGAAAATCCACCTTCGGCAGGGCGGCAACGGGCAGCAGGCGGAAGCCGGCAAGCCCGGCGAGCACGAGGCCGATGGCGAGAAGTGTGGTGGCGACGGGCCGGTTAATGCAGAAATTAGGGATCATTGGCCGCCAACCTGTTCCTGCGGAATATTGGCGGCCAGATTGCCGGCCGCTCCGCCCTTGTCGGAAAATTGCTCGACCACGAACTGGCCGTCGGCAAGTTCGGATTGACCCTCGACGATGATATGTTCGCCGCCATTGAGGCCGCTTGCAATGGCGGTGAGATCGCCATTCGAGCGGGCGACTTCCACCGGCGTCATATGGGCATGGTGGTCGCTATCGACGGTATAGACGAAATTGCCCTTTGGACCCGGCCGCACGGCAACCGTCGGCACCACGATCATTTCCACATCCGAAATGAAATGCGCGGTGACATTGACGGATTGGCCGGGCCATAAAAGACCGCGATCATTCTTGAATTCCGCCTTGGCCAGCACGGTGCCGGAGGTCTGGTCCACCGTGTTGTCGTAAAACCGCAGCACGCCACGCATGGGCTCGCCGCCCGTCGCAGCGGGGTCGACATCGACGGCGGTGTCCTTCGCCACACCCTCGCGCAATTGCGGCAGGTAACGCTGGGAAAGGCGGAAACTGACCGAGATGGGATCATATTTCGTGATCGTCACGATATTGATGCCGGCGCTGAGATAGGCGCCGGGACTGACGCTGATATCGCCGAGTCGTCCGTCGAAGGGGGCACGGATTTCCATATGTTCGAGCGCCACTTCGTCGGAGGCAAGCATTGCGCGGTCGGCATCGATCTTGGCGCTGGCACTATCGCGCGCCGCCCTTGCCTGATCCAGCACCTGCTGGGATTCGGCGCTTTGCTTCACGAGATTGGCGGCGCGCTGGAAGGCGGCTTCCGTCTGCTCCAGCGTTGCCTGATCGGCGGCGATATTGGCCTTGTCCTTGTCGACGGCGGCACGGGCGATGCGGTCATCCATCTTGAGGATCAAATCGCCCGCCTTGATATGCTGGCCGTCCTTCGCTTCGATTTCGGTGACGAGACCAGCCTGAAGCGGTGCGATATTGGTGATGTCGGCGGCAATCGCCCACCCCGTCGCCGTTGCATCCATCGGCAGCGTTGCCTTGCTGACCGCGATGGTGCTGACGGTGGGTGGTCCGCCATTGCGCCGTCCGCCGCCCTGTCTTTGTCCCTGCTGCCGGGCTGGCTGGCCGCTCTGGGAGGACTGTGTTGCAGTTTCGGTGCCGGCCTGCGGAGAAACGCTGGCGAATTGTTTAAGGTAGGGAATTTGGTCGAGCGGCAGGCGGTCCTTGAAGTACCAAGCGCCGGCGGCGGCGATGGCAAGAACGCTGAGGGCGGTCCAGAAACGTTTCATCTGACGATTCCGCGAAATGAGAGCGATACATGTTTCCCGAACATGTGCGGCAAGCCTTGGGAGCAGCTTTCCCCCACAAGACACCCAATGCGCTGCGAAATCACCTTAAACTTTTGTAATGGCCGCGACAATGTCCGTGGCTCGATCGCCCTGCGATGCAGGGGCTGGAGTGATTTTCGGGCCAGGTGCCAGGCCTACTCTGTCACGCTTCCTTTCGCCGCGGGTTCTGGCCAAAGAAAAAGCCGCCTCGTTTCCGGGGCGGCTTTGGTATGCGTATGGGCATGCCGAGGTCAGAATGCCCGGATGGCGTTGCGCGTCGTAACCACGTCGTCGGCAATATTGCCCGTCGTTGCCGGAACGGAGCCGACGAGATCCAGGAACTTGTAGAGTTCGGTGGCCTGCGAATTGGTGACGTAGATGATGTCGCGATCCTGCATCGGGAACTTCGTGCTGGCGAAGAAGGTCGACGGGTCGCGCAGATTGGCGCGGAAGATGACCGGAACGTCCTCCCCGGGGAATTTCGACGTATTGATGCCGAGCTTCACGAGAAGGTCGCGTTTGACGATACGATAGACATAGACCTGTGCAGGGTCCGCACGGGAATCGACCAGTCCGCCCGCTTTGCCGAGCGCATCCGAAAGCTTGAGATCGGCATCTTCGAACTCGAAACGTCCATTCAGGCCGGAAGCGCCAAAGGCGAGATAGGTGCGGCGTTCCCGCTCCACCATGATCGTATCGCCCGGAACCACATAGATGTTTTCGGACGGCGTGCTGACCAGGTGGTTATAGTTGACGCGGGCGGTCTTTCCGCGACGGATCAGCGTGACGTAGGATTCGATGTTCGGCGCGCTGAGGCCCTTCGCATAAGAAATGACGTCGAGAACACGGTCACCCGCTTCCGAAAGCTGAACCTTCGTCGCTTCCTTGACGTCGCCGAGCACGGAGGCCTGCGCGGAGCGGCTGGAAATCTTGGTGATGAGAACCTGCGGTTCGATGGCGCGGTTGGC
Organism: Agrobacterium tumefaciens; assembly: GCA_017744915.1. Taxonomy (GTDB): domain Bacteria; phylum Pseudomonadota; class Alphaproteobacteria; order Rhizobiales; family Rhizobiaceae; genus Agrobacterium; species Agrobacterium tumefaciens_I. The sequence goes on along the minus strand of JAGIAH010000001.1, from coordinate 116,412 downwards.
CAGCCGCTCCTCGATTTCGCTCTGCACGTCCTCGACATTGCGGCCGGTGGCGCGGATCTTGCCGGCATAGGGAACGCTGATATTGCCTTCCCGGTCCACCGTCTGGTTCGGCAGGCTGATGAAGTTGCCGGGACGGCTGCCGGCGTCGTTTGGAATGAACAGACCGCCCGCCTGGCTTTCAAAGATCGCAACCTGGACCACGTCGCCGACACCCATGGGCAGCGCCGGAACGCCACCCTTGCCACCGCCGAAGCTGCCGAGCAGGGTGGAGGAGGTGGTATCGCCGATGTAATTGAGAACGGAGCTGTTTATGTCGATCAGCGCGTAGTCGACACCTGCGGTTTTCTTCTTGTCCTTGGAGGTGAACTTCACGGAGGCGTTGGATTCGATTGACGCGGCATCGGGGCCGGATGCCGCGGTAACCGTGCAACCGGCCAGCGCTGCAGAGGCAAGCAGAATCGAAACATTCAATAAACGCATTTGGTCCTCAAAATGAATATCGTCCAAAAAGCGGGAACAATCCGGACATCGTATAGGTTTCTAAAATAATCACTTTATAAAATAATTTGGTAAAGAAACCCCCGCCGACATTACCAATCGATCAGCAGAATCGCATTGTGGAATAATAACGCTTTCCTCAGGGCATATGCCCAAGTTCTGGCGACGCTTCAAGTTTATTCATTGCTAAATCGCGTTGGAAGAATCCACGCCATTTTCAATATTCGCGTTCGCGAATGTTTTCAGTATCGATGCTCGTCAATATTCGGTTGTCTGCAATAATCCCCGCAATGGCTACATTGCGCTAGTGCAGTTTTGTCACGCTTGCGAGGTTTCTTCCCTGTCTGGCTAAAAATCTTTCTAATTAATTGTTGCGTAAAGATTTTTTAATTTTGCCAGCGCTGGTCAGGCCCTTTCGGCGAGCGCAAAATTCACGGTATCGGCGAATTCCCGCAGGAACCTTTCGCGTGAGAAGCGTGCGGCATTGTCGATGCAGGCGCTTTTGTCGAAACTGTCTGAATTGTCGACGAATTCCTGCACGGCGCCACGGATTGCTTCGGGCGTCTGTTCGCGGAAATAAAGACCGGTCGGCTGGTTGGAGGCGCCGAGCGGGATGACGGTTTCGAGCGCGCCGCCCTTGCCATAGGCGATAACAGGCGTGCCGAGCGCCTGGGATTCGACCGGTACGATGCCGAAATCGTCTTCAGCCGCAAAGACGAAGGCCTTGGCTTCGGCCATGTATTTATGAAGCTCCTCATTGCCGACAAAACCAAGGATTTCGACATTGGGCGTCGCGATTTCGCGAATGCGTTTCATGTCCGGCCCGTCGCCGATGACGACCAGTCGCTTGTCGGGCATCTTCGCAAAGGCTTCGACGATGAGGTGCACCTTCTTGTAGGGCACCAGCCGGGAGGCGGTGACGAAATAGTCGCCCTTGCGGTCGGAAGGAGACAGGTGGGAGGTGTCCACCGGCGGATAGATCACGGTGGAATCACGGCCATAACACTTGCGCACCCGGTTGCGGATGAACTTGGAGTTGACCGTCATCAGGTCGACGCCATTGGCGGTGCGGATATCCCACATGCGGATATAATGAAGAATGGCGCGGGCGATCCAGGAGGTGAAGCCGCGCGTGAGCCGCGTTTCCTTGAGATATTGGTGTTGAAGATCCCAGGCGTAGCGAATGGGACTGTGGATATAGGAAACGTGGAACTGGCCCGGGCCGGTGATGACGCCCTTGGCGACCGCATAGCTTGAGGAAATCACCAGATCGTAGCTGCTCATGTCGAATTGCTCGATGGCAAGCGGCATCAGCGGCAGATAGGAGCGATATTTTTTTCGGGCGAAGGGCAGTTTCTGGATGAAGGAGGTGTGGACCTGCCGGCCGCCGAGAAATCCCCGGTCGCGCTCGCTCATGAAGTCGACAAGGCAATAAATATCCGCGTCCGGATAAATCTCCAGGAGATTGTGAAGCACCTTTTCGGCCCCACCCCTGTCGGTGAGCCAGTCATGCACGATTGCCGTCTTCATGATTTCCTCAATAATTTCAACGTAATAAAAAATTTATGATCCGCCTTTGGATAAAGTTCGGCGGTGTGGAATATCGGCTTTGTCTGCAGCCCTTAAAAACACGGCTGATGGAAACGAATGACGTAATTATAATATCAATGGCAGGCGATGTCTGTCGGAATTTTGTCTTTCCAGCTATTCCAATAACACTTTGTTCGCAGATGCGAAATATCCCGCCTTCTTAATTCGCTATCTGCCATCGATCTTTATCGTCCGGCTTCCTTGCCCCCCTGTCGATGCAGCGTGCGGCCACTCGTTTTCCAGCAAAAATCACCGTTATTTTTGCCCCCTGTTCTCCCTTCTCGCAAAGCCTCCTTCTCCTATCGGCGCCCCCCGGCTTCCATCTTCCCCGGTGAGGGTCATTGACAAGGCGTCTTATCGAGATATTCTGTTATAAAGATGTATATAACATAATAATAGAACATCAGGTTGGAACAAAGAGCTGGGAGCTTGACCATGAGACGTAAACTTGCATTTCTTGCCACCGCCGCCTTGCTGCTTGCGCCGGGGGTGATGATGGCTCAGGAAAAGGGCGGCGTGATCAACGTCGCTACGATCGGCGAGCCGCCGACACTCGACCCCATGGCCTCGACCGCCGATCTCGTCGGCATCGTCACGCAGCATATTTTCGAGACGCTCTATACCTTCGACAAGGGCTGGAAGGTGACGCCGCTTTTGGCCGAAAGCCTGCCCGAGATCAGCGCGGACGGCAAAACCTACACGATCAAGCTGCGCCAGGGCATCAAGTTCCATGACGGCAGCGACATGACGTCTGAAGATGTCGTCGCCTCGCTCGGCCGCTGGATGAAGATCGCCTCGCGCGGCAAGCAGGCCGCCGGTTTCATCGACAACATTTCCGCACCCGATGCCGGAACGGTGACGATCACCCTCAAGCAGCCCTATGCGCCGCTGGCCTCGCTGCTCGCCTTCAACAATTCGGCGGCCATCATCCTGCCGGCGGAAAAGCAGGCGGAGCCGATGGCCGAATTTATCGGCACCGGCCCCTATATGCTGAAGGAACGCAAGGCGGATCAATATATCCAGCTCGTCCGCTTTGACGGCTACAAGTCCCGCGAGGGGGATAGTGACGGTTACGGTGGCGCACGCCACCAATATCTCGATGAAATTCGCTTCGTTCCGGTGCCTGATCCGAACACCCGCGTCGAAGCCGCCGTTTCCGGGCAATATGATTACGTCGATTCCATTCCGGTAGAATCCTTCGACAAGGTGAAATCCTCGTCGGCCTCGCAGCCGCTGATGCTGAAGCCTTTCGGTTATCCGGTCTTCGTGTTCAACACAAAGGAGGGGCTGTCTTCCAAGCTTGAGGTCCGCAAGGCGGTAACCGAAGCGCTGAACATGGAAGACATGCTGGCGGCCGCTTTCGGCAGCACGGATTTTTATGCGCTTGATGGCGCCTATTATCCTGACAATTTCTCCTGGCATTCGGAAGAGGGTGTCGAGGGCAATTATAATATCGGAAACCCGGAGGCCGCTGCTGAAAAGCTGAAGGCGGCCGGTTATAATGGCGAGCCGCTGCGTATTCTCACCAGCCGGCAATATGAATTCCACTACAAGATGGCGCAGGTCGCCGCCGAATATCTGAAGCTTGCCGGTTTCAAGGTGGACATGCAGGTGGTGGACTGGGCGACGCTGACGCAGCGCCGCGCCGATCCGAAACTCTGGGACATCTACATCACCCACAGCCCCTTCCTGCCGGAACCGGCGCTGATCGGTGCGCTCTCCACCGGCTCGCCGGGCTGGTGGGATACGCCGGCGCGCAAGGCGGCGGTTGATGCCTTCACTTCCGAGGCTGATCCGGACAAGCGCGTCGCACTCTGGGCCAATGTGCAGAAGACGATCTATGCGGAGCTGCCGCTCATCAAGATCGGCGATTTCAACGCCGTGGCCGCCAAGTCCAACAAGCTGGAAGGCGTCGATCCGGCTCCATGGCCTTATTTCTGGAACGCCTCGGTTAAGAAGTAGGATCAGCTTGGTCTCGGGGTGCAGGGTGTTACATCCGCACCCCCGTCATCCCGGCCTTGAGCCGGGATTCAGCGCGATCAAGTCCTTGATCGCAAGAGTCTCTTTCACCACGCGGACGCGTGGTGGCTGGATGCCGGATTAAGTCCGGCATGACGGAAGCAAGCGTTTTTCCCGACCCTGAGTGCGAGGTGCCGACACTCATCGTCAACCCAGTTCAACCGTCGCCTGGTTGCGGCAATCACGCGCTTCGGAGCTTTCATACGTGATACGCTATATTTTCCAGAGACTTGCGGGAATGATCGTGGTGATGTTCCTCGTCGTCACCATCGTTTTCGTCATCCTGCGCGTCACACCCGGAGACCCGGCCGCCGTGATGCTGGGGCCGGATGCCTCGGCGCAGGACATTGCGGAACTGCGCGCACGGCTCGGCCTCGACCAGTCGCTCGGGGTGCAATATGTCTATTACATTGGCCAGTTGCTGAAGGGTGATCTCGGGCAGTCGATCTTTCTCAACATGCCGGTCGGCTCAGCGCTTCTTGACCGGGCGGAACCGACCTTCTTCCTGACGATATTTTCACTGCTGATTGCCAGTGTCATCGCCCTTCCCATCGGCATCTATGCCGCTTACCGGCGCGGTTCTTTCGTGGATCAGGCGGCGACCACGGTGGCGATGCTGGCGGCAAGCATTCCGAGCTTCTGGCTCGGCCTCATCCTCATGCAGGTCTTCGCCGTCCGGCTCGATATGTTCCCGGTGTCGGGTTACGGCGGGCCGGGTGCAAGTTTCCTCGAGCGCATGTATCACCTGACCCTTCCGGCAATCGCGCTCGGCCTCGTTTCCTCTGCCCTCATCCTGCGCTTCACCCGCGCTTCGATGCTGGATGTTCTCGGCGACGATTATGTCCGCACCGCCAGAGCCAAGGGCGTCAAGGAGCGCCGGGTGGTGATGAAACATGCGCTGAAGAATGCGCTCATTCCCATCCTCACCGTGCTTGGCCTCACCGCCGCTGTGCTGATTTCCGGGGCGGTCGTCACGGAAACCGTCTTCGGCCTGCCGGGTGTCGGCAACCTCGTCGTCTCCGCTGTGCTTCGGCGTGATTATCCGGTCATTCAGGGTGCGCTTCTCGTTATCGCCGGGCTTTACGTGCTCATCAATTTTGCAATCGACATGCTTTACCTGCTGGTCGATCCGAGGGTTCGTTACTGATGGCCGATATTGTTTCCACCACCCCACCGGCGCGCAACCCGACCATCCTGTTCCTGCGGCGCTTTCTCAAACGCAAGACTGTGGCCGCCGGCGTCATTGTTCTCTTCGTTTTCGTGCTGCTCGCCGTCTTCGCGCCGATGATCGCACCCTATTCGCCATCGAAATTGTCGATCGTGAACCGCCTGAAGCCGCCAAGCGAACTCTACTGGTTCGGCACCGACGAGTTCGGCCGCGACGTCTTTTCCCGCACCATCTATGCCGGAAGGTTGTCGCTTCTGGTGGGGGCCGCCGTGGTGGCGCTTTCGGCGCTGATCGGCATCACCCTCGGGCTGCTTGCCGGTTTCTTCCAGAAGCTGGACACGCCGATCGCCCGGCTGATCGATGCGATGATGGCCTTTCCGGATATTCTGCTGGCGATTGCGCTGGTGGCGGCACTCGGCCCGTCGCTCACGACTGTCATCATCGCGCTGGCTGTCGTCTACTCGCCGCGCCTTGCCCGCATCGTGCGCGCCTCGACACTGGTGATCCGTGAATTGCCCTATGTGGAGGCGGCCAAGGCGCTCGGCATTTCCACCTTCCACATCATGACGCGGCATGTGCTGCGCAATCTGGTCTCGCCGATCCTCGTGCAATGCACCTTCCTTTTCGCCAGCGCCATGCTGGCCGAGGCCGGCCTGTCGTTCCTGGGGCTTGGCGTCAGCCCTGAAATACCGACCTGGGGAACCATGATTTCCGCCGGCCGCCAATATATCGGCCAGGCCGACTGGATGACCTATTTCCCCGGCTTTGCCATCATTCTTTCCGTGCTGTCGCTGCAAATGGTCGGCGACGGGCTGCGGGACATGCTCGACCCAAGACTGCGAAGGGATTTGTAATATGTCGTCCGGCGAACAGGCGAAAACGCCTCTTCAAGCTCCCATTCTTCTCACCAATGTCAAACCCGTCGGTTTCGGAAAGGGGGCGTCCCAGTCCTCGACCGATATTCTGATCGGCGGAGACGGCAAGATCGCCGCCGTTGGCTCTGCCCTGCAGGCGCCTACGGACGCGCAGCGCATCGATGCCAAGGGCGCCTTCATCTCGCCCGGCTGGGTGGATCTGCACGTGCATATCTGGCACGGCGGCACCGATATCTCCATCCGCCCTTCCGAATGCGGGGCCGAGCGTGGCGTGACCACGTTGGTGGATGCCGGCTCGGCCGGCGAAGCGAATTTCCATGGTTTCCGGGAATATATCATTGAGCCTTCGAGAGAGCGCATCAAGGCCTTCCTCAATCTCGGCTCCATCGGCCTTGTTGCCTGCAACCGCGTGCCGGAACTGCGTGATATCAAGGACATTGACCTTGATCGCATTCTCGAAGTTTATGCCGAAAACAGCGAACATATCGTCGGCATCAAGGTGCGGGCGAGCCATGTCATTACCGGCTCCTGGGGTGTGACGCCGGTCAAGCTCGGTAAGAAGATCGCCAAGATCCTGAAAGTGCCGATGATGGTGCATGTGGGCGAACCACCCGCACTTTATGACGAGGTGCTGGAAATTCTCGGTCCCGGCGATGTCGTGACCCATTGTTTCAACGGCAAATCGGGCTCCAGCATCATGGAAGACGAGGACCTGTTCAACCTTGCCGAACGCTGCGCCGGTGAAGGCATCCGGCTGGATATCGGCCATGGCGGGGCATCCTTCTCCTTCAAGGTGGCGGAAGCGGCGATTGCGCGCGGCCTTTTGCCTTTCTCGATCTCGACGGATCTGCACGGCCATTCGATGAATTTCCCGGTCTGGGATCTCGCGACCACCATGTCGAAGCTGCTGTCGGTCGATATGCCCTTCGAAAACGTAGTCGAGGCGGTCACCCGCAACCCGGCCTCCATCATCCGTCTCGACATGGAAAACCGCCTCGATGTCGGCAGCCAAGCCGATTTCACGATTTTCGATCTGGTGGATTCCGATCTGGAAGCGACGGATTCCAATGGCGACGTCTCGCGTCTGAAGCGCCTGTTCGAGCCGCGTTACGCGGTCATCGGTGCCGATGCCATCGCCGCCAGCCGTTATATTCCAAGGGCGCGCAAGCTGGTGCGCCACAGCCATGGTTATTCCTGGCGCTGAACCCGAATGGAAAGGCGGGAGCATGCCCTCCGCCTTCCGCAGAAATTACGGGATACCCGTCCCGGCATTATGAGGAATTCGCGTGAAACAGTCTTCGCTTGATGCAGAAGGGCACCTTTCGCCCTATGACCGGCTCGCCGCGCTTGGCATCTCCCTGCCGCCGCCGCCGCCGCCGATTGCCAATTTCGTCACGCATGTGGTGGAAGGCAACATGCTTTATCTTTCGGGCCAGGGGCCACGGGAGGAAAATGGCCATCTCTACGCCGGCAAGGTGGGCGCGGAAATCGGGCTCGAAGAGGCCTATAACCATGCGCGCCTCACCGGCATCAACCTGCTTGCCGTCATGCATGAGGCGCTGGGCGATCTGTCGCGGGTGAAGAAGGTGGTCAAGCTGCTCGGCATGGTCAATGCCGTCAGCGATTTTCGCGATCACCCGAGCGTCATCAACGGCTGTTCCGATCTCTTCATCGATGTGTTCGGCGATGCCGGGCAGCACGCCCGCTCCGCCGTGGGTTTCGGCTCGCTGCCGGGCAACATCACCGTCGAGATCGAAGCCATCGTCGCGCTGAAGGGTTGAGGCTATTCAATGGTTGCGCCAGCCCATCAGCTTTTCGATCCGTTCCGCCGAGACCCTGACCTGTTCGGTATAATGGTTCTCGTCCGCCAGAACCTTCTGTTCCGGCAGCACGATGGAAATCGTTGCGACGCATTCGCCCCTGTTGTCGCAGATCGGCGAGGCGATGCAGGCGACGGCATAATCGGATTCGGCGACCTGTATCGACAGCCGGTCATGGAAAGCGGCCGCCGCCGATTGCGACAGGGTCTCGGGATTGATTTCCGCACGGCCGGTCGGCGAGGAGCGGGCGCAACGTCGAAAAAGTTCGAGGCGCTCCGCCTCCGGCAGATGGCCGACGAGCAGGCGGCCGGACGCCGTCCAGTTCAGGGGAACACGGGTGCCGACGCGCGACGCGACCTGAAAATGGCTCGGACCATCGGCCATGGCCAGCACAAGCATATGGTCGCCATCGCGGCCGCAAAGCTGCACGGTCTCGCCCGCATGGCGGCACAGATCGTGCATTTCGTGGGTGGCGACACCCATGAAATCCAGAGAGCGGGCATAGGCAAGGCCATAATGGTAAAGCCGCGCGCCGAGCCAGATGTTGCCATCGGCATTGCGCGCCAGCATGTTCTTTTCGACGAGATCGTCGACGATCACATAGACCGTGGAAAGCGGCGCCTTGATCGCCTTGGCGATGGCGTAAGCACCGGCGGGAGAACCGGTTTCGTAAAGATAATCAATCACCTGAAGAGCGCGGTCGATGCCGCTGACGCGCGAGCGCCTGGCCGCCTTCGTGTCCGCGTTTTCAGCGGCGTCGGGCAGGGCGGTTGAAGGCATTTCGTCCAGTTTATGGGCGTCCAATTTTGGCTCCTCATGAATTCTGAGAAGCTATTACATTATTATGGCATATATGTCGATGCCCATCGCATCGCAAGAACAGGAGAAAGACATGACCGAGGATATCAGAAGCAGGATCGGTCTTCGCCCGGTCATCAACGTCTCGGGCACCATGACCTCGCTCGGCGCTTCGATTGTCGTTCCCGAGGCCGTTCAGGCCATGGCGGCCATCCTGCCGCAATTCGTCGAGATCAACGATCTGCAACGCAAGGCGAGCGCGGTAATATCAAGGCTGACGGGCGGCGAGGCCGGTTTCGTCACGGCCTCCTGCTCGTCCGGCATCAGCCTTGCGGTGGCGGGCGCGATCACCGGCAATAATCTGCTGGCCATCGAAAAGCTGCCTGATATCGCGCCTGAAAAGAATGAGGTTCTGGTGCAGATGGGTCATGTGGTGAGCTATGGCGCGCCGGTGGATCAGGCGATCCGGCTCGGCGGCGGCAAGGTGGTGCTGATCGGGCAGGCGACATCGACCCACCGTTTTCACATGGAAAACGCCATCACCGAAAAAACGGCGGCGGCGGTTTATGTCGTCTCGCATCATGTGGTCGACTACGGCCTGCTGCATCTTTCCGAATTCGTCGAGATTGCCCATGCCAGGGGCGTACCTGTCATCGTCGATGCGGCTTCCGAATATGACCTGAAACTGTTTCTGGCCACCGGCGCGGATGTGGTGCTTTATTCCGGCCACAAGTTCCTCGGCGGCCCCACGTCGGGCATCGTTGCCGGCAAGAAGGAACTGGTGCGCCATGCCTTCCTGCAGAATATGGGTATCGGCCGAGGCATGAAGGTCGGCAAGGAAAGCATCTATGGCGTCATGGCCGCGCTGGAAGCGTGGGAAAAGCGTGACCATGCCGGCATTCGCGAGCGGGAAACAGGCTATCTCAACCTCTGGAAAAAGACGCTGGACGGACGCCCGGGCGTGACGGCGCTGATCGAACCGGACCCGACCAACAACCCGCTCGACCGGCTGCGTGTCATCATCGATGCCGAGGACGCGCATATCACCGCGTGGGACCTGACGACGGCGCTGGCGAGGGGCAATCCGCCGATCATCACCCGCGATCACGAGGTGGAGCATCGCTATTTCTATCTCGATCCCTGCAACCTGCATCCCGGTCAGGAGACCATTGTCGCGTCCCGTCTGGCGGAAGAGCTCGACAAGGCGCGCGCCTCCAACGAGGTGATCGCCACGCCGTTCGAAGACCGTAGCCGCCACCGTTTCGACGGCATGCTGCGCTGGCCTGATTGAGTAACGACTGCATATGTAGCGAGCGGGTGCCGCGAGTTTCTTCTCCCCGAGGGGGAGAAGTCCGCGGCAGCGGGATGAGGGGGGCACCCTCACCGGATTTCGGAAACGGTGCCCCCTCATCCGACCCTTCGGGCCACCTTCTCCCGGGCGGGGAGAAGAAACAGGCGGCAACGCCGAGCCTGAACAGTTCAAACGAGAAGAAAAGAAGGGAACAATCATGACCATGCCGCAGGCCGCACCGCTTGGTGCCGAAGATGCCGTGCTTTCCGTCCACAATCTCACCACGTCCTTCTTCGTGGATGGCGGCTGGAAACCTGTTGTGCGTGATATTTCCTTCGATGTGGGCCCCGGCGAGACGGTCGCGATCGTCGGCGAAAGCGGTTCCGGCAAAAGCGTAACCTCGCTCTCCATCATGCGGCTGCTGGACCGCGAAAGCAGCAGGGTAAAGGGTGAAATCCTGCTCGGAGGTCGCAATCTTCTGTCCCTTTCCGAAGACGCCATGCGGCGGGTCAGGGGTAACGAGGTCGCCATGATCTTTCAGGAGCCGATGACCAGCCTCAATCCGCTCTTCACCATCGGCGACCAGATTTCCGAAGCTTTGCTGTGCCATCAGCCGATGTCGAAAGCAGAAGCAAGGGCAGAGACGGTCCGCCTTCTCGAAAAGGTACGCATCCCTTCCGCCGCCTCGCGTTTCGATGAATATCCGCATCGCTTTTCCGGCGGCATGCGCCAGCGTGTAATGATCGCCATGGCGCTGGCCTCGCGGCCGAAACTGCTCATCGCCGACGAACCGACGACGGCGCTCGATGTGACCATTCAGGGCCAGATTCTCGATCTCATCAAGACGCTGCAGGAAGAGGAGGGCACCTCCGTCCTGTTCATCACCCATGATATGGGCGTGGTGGCGGAAATCGCCGACCGAACGGTCGTCATGTATCGCGGCGAGCAGGTGGAAGTCGGCGCGACGGCCGATATCTTCCATCGTGGCAAACATCCCTATACCCGGGCGCTTCTGTCCGCCGTTCCGGTTCTGGGGTCGATGAAGGGCGAGGAAAGACCGCTCCGCTTCCCTATCGTCAACACCACCACGGGGGAAACACAGGAACCGGCCCGCCCGGCCGATACCGTCGATGCCAGCGCGCAGCCGGTGCTCAAGGTGGAGGGGCTGACCAAGCGCTTCGACATCCACTCCGGCCTTCTGGGACGACTCAGCGGACGCGTGCATGCGGTGGAGAATGTGTCGTTCGATCTCAGGGCTGGTGAAACATTATCTCTCGTTGGCGAAAGCGGTTGCGGCAAATCGACGACCGGTCGCGCCATCATGCGACTGATCGAACCGAATGCCGGTTCGGTGGTGGTCAATGGCGAGAATATTCTCACCCTCGACAAATCAGGCATGCGTGAGATGCGCAAGACGGTGCAGATGATCTTTCAGGATCCTTTCGCCTCGCTCAATCCGCGCATGACGGTGGGGGCGGCGATTGCCGAACCGTTTCTGGAACACCGCATGGGAAGCACCCGCGAAGCGAAGGAGGTGGTGGCCGACATGCTGAAGAAGGTCGGCCTCTCGCCCGATATGGCGGCGCGTTACCCGCATGAGTTTTCCGGCGGCCAGCGGCAGCGCATCTGCATCGCCCGCGCGCTGGCATTGCAGCCGAAGGTCATCGTCGCCGATGAAAGCGTTTCGGCACTGGATGTTTCCATCAAGGCGCAGGTCATCAACCTGATGCTGGATCTGCAGCAGAGCCTCGATCTCGCCTTCCTGTTCATTTCCCATGACATGGCCGTGGTGGAACGCGTCAGCCATCGGGTGGCGGTAATGTATCTCGGCGAAATCGTCGAAATCGGCCCGCGCTCGGCAGTATTCGACAATCCGCAGCACGACTATACCCGCAAGCTGATGGCCGCCGTGCCGGTGCCGGACCCGGACCGCCGCAACACAAGGCGCGGTGCGGCGAATGACGAGCTGAAAAGCCCGATCCGCGCTGTCGATTATGCCGTCAAGCCGCGTGAATATCGCGAGGTTTCGCCCGGCCATCTCGTGGCGCTCTAACTGCTGCCCCGTTTTCCCAGAGCGCGGCGCTTTACACGGGGGGACATTCTTCTATACCGCTTCTGGCCGCGTGACACCGATCACGCGCGGAAGGCGGATTATGGCTGTGGTGGAAAAGCAGTGGCGCAAAAGCTTCGAGACGGCAGCGGCGGTGATGCTGTCACGTTTCGACGCCGTGCTTGGCGCGGTGGCCGCATTGATCCTTGCGGCCCTTCTCGTGGTGGTGCTGGTCAATGTCACCCTGCGATATCTGCTCCATACCGGCTTCATCGGCGCGGAAGATCTCGGCATATGGCTCAATGTGGCGATGATCGCCGTCGGTGCACCGCTCAGCCTCAAAAGCGCTTTGGCGATGCGGCTCGATGTCTTCGTGCGCTTCCTGCCGCAGCGGTTTCATGTCGTCACTGAAATTCTGGCCGATGCCTTCTCCTTTGTTGCTGCACTCATCCTCGCTTTCGGCGGGGTAGAGATCGCGGCCATGCTGGGTGGCACTTCTCCGACGCTTGGTCTGCCGGAATGGGTGCGTTTCGGCTTTCTCGGCGCGGGCGGCGGGCTGATCCTTGTCTATCTGGCGCTTCAGCGTTTCAGCGAAGGCAAGATATTCGCCGTTCTGCTGTCCATGGCCATCGCACTTGTGGCCTATATTGGCCTGCCGGAAGTGTTTATCGACACGAACCTGCCGCCGAGCCTGTTTCTGGCGCTGACGGCGGCGGTGGGACTGGTCCTGGCGGCACCACTCGCTCACGCTTTTCTTGCCGCCGCTTATGTGGCTATTGCCTTCGGCAGTACCTTGCCTGAGCCGGCCATCGTTTCCTCGACCGTGACCGGTATGTCGAAATTCCTGCTGCTGGCCATCCCCTTCTTCCTGCTGGCCGGAAGCCTGCTGACGGTATCGGGTGTCGCCAACCAGCTCGTCCGTTTCGCCGCTTCCGTCGTTGGCCACCGCCGGGCGGGTCTGGCGCAGACAACGCTTCTGACCAGCGTGCTGTTTTCCGGCGCATCCGGCTCGTCGGTCGCCAACGCCGCCTTCGGCGCTTCCACCTTCCAGCCGGAACTCGTCAAACATGGCTATCCGCCGGCGCAGGCGGGCGCGATCATCGCCGCGACATCCGTGCTGGACAACGTCATTCCGCCCTCCATCGCTTTTCTGATCCTCGCCACCGCCACCAATCTTTCGGTCGGTTCGCTGCTGGTCGGCGGCTTCTTCGCCGGCGGGCTGATGGCAGCCTGCCTCGGCGTGGCGATCCATTTGAGCGTGCGCAGCGTCGATACCCTGCCGCGCGCCACCGGGGCAGAGCGATGGCGCTCAGCCATCGCCGCGATACCGGCCTTCGGCCTTGGTGTCATCGTGGTGGTCGGCATCCGCATCGGCATCGTCACCACCACGGAAGCCGCCGCCCTTGCCGCACTTTATACGCTGCTTCTGTGCTTCGGTTACCGGCTGGGCGTGGGCCGCATTTTCGCGACCTTCCGGCAATCGGCCGGGGAGGCGGCGGCGATCGGCCTTCTGATCGGCACCGCTGGTCCTTTCGCCTTCCTGCTGGCGGTGGATAATGTCTCCGGCCTCGTCACGGATTTTGTCACTTTGCTTGGCGGCAGCAAGATCGCGGTGCTGCTGCTCTCCAACCTCATCCTGCTCGCGGTCGGTCTGGTGCTGGATATCGGCGCGGCGATCCTGCTCTTCGGGCCGATCCTGCTGCCGGCTGCTGTCGCAGCTGGCATCGATCCCATTCATTTCGGTGTCATTCTGGTGGTCAATCTGATGATCCACGGCCTGACGCCGCCGCTCGGCATGCTGATCTTCGTGGTCAGCGGCGTGACCCGTGTTCCGGCTTCCGCACTTTTCCGGGCGGTCATTCCCTATCTCGTTTCGCTTCTCGTTGCCCTCGCAATTTTGTGCGTCTGGGCCATATTCTTTTAAGTCAGGGGTTTTCGTCATGACCATTATCGATCGCCGTCGTCTCCTCAAGCTCTCCGCCCTCGGCGCCACAACGCTTGCCGCACCTGGTCTGGTGCGCATGGCGCATGCCAGAACCCGTAACCTCACGGTCGCGTCGCTGTTTGCCGACGACAAGCCGGAGACGAAAATATGGGTCAGGATCAGCGAGCTGGTGGAGGAGAAACTGCCCGGCCGTTTCCGCTTCAACATCGTCAAGAGCGGGGCCCTGGGTGGCGAAAAGGAGGTGGCGGAAAACATCCGCCTCGGTTCGGTTCAGGCCAGCCTCTCCACCGTCTCTTCGCTGTCCGGCTGGGTGCCGGAACTGCAGATACTCGATCTGCCCTTCCTGTTCCGCGACGGCGAGCATGTGCGCAAGGTGGTGACGGGCGAGACCGGCGAAGAGCTGAAGGCGAAGCTCGCCGCACAGCAATTCATTGCCGCCGATTTCATCAATTACGGCGCACGCCATCTTCTGACCAAGGAGCCTGTGACCCGGCCGGAACAGTTGAAGGGCAAGAAAATCCGTGTCATCCAGAGCCCGCTGCACACCAGACTGTGGAGCGCCTTCGGCATGACACCGGTCGGCATTCCGATCACCGAGACCTATAATGCGCTGGCAACCGGGGTGGCCGACGCCATGGACCTCACCAAATCGGCCTATGCCGGTTTCAAGCTCTATGAGGTCGTGCCTTATCTGACCGAGACCGGCCATATCTGGGCTTCAGGCGTGGTTTATTACGGTGCAACCTTCTGGAACCAGCTGGATGACGAGGAAAAGGCGGTACTCACCGAGGCTTCCAGCGAAGGTGCCCGTTATTTCAACCAGTTGATCGTTGAAGATGAAGTAAAGTCCGTCGATCTTGCGCTCTCGAAAGGCGGCAAGGTGCTGCAGCCGGAAGTGCTGGATGAATGGCGCAGGGGCGCGCAGGGTGTCTGGCAGGATTTTGCCGGAATTGTCGGCGGCCTCAAAAAGATCGAGGCGATACAGCAGGCCTGAGGCCACCGTATCGGACATGAGAGGGGAAGGCGCTTTTGCGCCTTCCCCTTTGTTTTAGCGGATATCCTGCGGCAGAACGTCCGAAGGGATGTTCTGGTAAGAAACCGGACGCATGAAGCGGCGGATCGACATGGTGCCGACCGAGGTCGCACCGAAGTTCGTCGAGGCCGGGTAAGGGCCGCCGTGAACCATGGCCTCGGAGACTTCAACGCCGGTCGGGAAACCGTTGGCGAGAACGCGGCCCGCCTTGCGCTCCAGGATCGGCAGCAGCTTGCGGCCGAGTTCGGCGTCGCCGGCATCGAGATGCAGGGTTGCCGTCAGCTGGCCTTCGAAGCTCTTTGCCACTTCCAGCATTTCTTCGGCGCTGTCGACTGTCACGATCAGGCCGAGCGGTCCGAAGACTTCTTCAGCAAGCGCGTGGTTGGCAACCCAGTCCTTGCCGGAAACCCGGTAGAGATAAGGCGTTGCGTTGCGCAGGTTGCAGGTGGTGGTCAGCACGTCGCGCACGCCATTGCCAGCGGCGATACGGTCACGGCCGTCGCGATAGGCGGCGGCGATACCGTCCGTCAGCATGACCTGCGGGCCGACTTCGGAAAGTGCCGCGCGGGCGGTTTCAGCAACCGCATCCGCCTGCTCGGAGAGAATGACGGCAATGCCCGGATTGGTGCAGAACTGGCCTGCACCCATGGTGAGCGAACCGGCCCAGCCCTTGGCGATGGCTTCGCCACGGGCGGCAACGGCTTCCGGCAACAGGAACATCGGGTTGACGGAGCCGAGTTCGCCGAAGAAGGGGATCGGCTCGGGGCGCTGGGCGCAGAGATCGAACAGCGCGCGGCCGCCGGCGAGCGAACCGGTGAAACCGACCGCCTTGATGCGCGGATGCTGTACGAGCGCGGAACCGACATCGCGGCGGCCGCCCTGGATCAGCGAGAAGACGCCGGGATGCAGATTGTGCTTCTTGACAGCAGCGAGAACGGCTTCGGCAACGATTTCGCCGGTGCCGGGATGGGCGGAATGACCCTTGACGACAACAGGGCAGCCGGCTGCGAGCGCGGCGGCCGTATCACCACCTGCCGTGGAGAAGGCGAGCGGGAAGTTGGAAGCGCCGAAAACGGCGACGGGGCCGATCGGGCGCTGCATCAGGCGGATATCCGGGCGCGGCAGCGGCTGGCGATCCGGCAGGGCCTCGTCGTGGCGGCGGTCGAGATAGTCACCCTTGCGGATATGCGACGCGAAAAGGCGGAGCTGGCCAACGGTGCGGCCGCGCTCACCCTGCAGGCGGGCAGCGGGCAGGCCGGTTTCCGACGAGCCGATTTCGGTGATGGCGTCGGCGCGGGCTTCGATCTCATCGGCGATGGTGTCGAGGAATGCGGCGCGCTCTTCGCGGGTGGTGTAACCATAGCTCCAGAAAGCGTCTTCGGCTGCCTCACAGGCGGCGTTCACCAGATCGACGGTGCCGACCGAAAAATCGAAAGCTTCGCCATGTGCAGGCTCGCTGCGGAATTTTGCTTCCGTTGCGACCCATTCTCCTGCAACCAGATGTTTGCCGTGCGGCTTGAAACTCATTGTGCTCTTCCCTGAAAATCTGATCCTGTGTGGAAAATCCACCCGACACCGTGACATCGCACCGAAAGGCGACAGCGCCAAGGCCATCAGCCGCGATCCTTGTCCGGTTGCCTTCTGCCTTAGCCCGTGTGAGGCCTGAGCGAAAGCCGGTTTTTCGACTATTTGGCCAAAAAGTGTGATTAATTGGGCGAGACGTAAAAAAGACCTGCTTCCGTTTACGCGCACGGCGTTTTATATGACGTCATGATGACAAACAGACTTCCGAAATATGTCGCCTGGTCGGTTCTTCTGCTGATCGTGATCGTTACAATCTGCCCGATCGGCTTTCGTCCGCACACGCTGACGACTGTTGGCCTCGATCGCGCCGCCGCCTTCGCCTTCTGTTCGGCGGCCTTCGTGCTGGCCTATCCGCGTTATTGGCTGGCGGTCATCGTGGCGGGTATTGTCGCGGCTTTCGGTATCGAGGCGCTGCAATTCCTCTCGCCGACGCGTCACCCGCATCTGATGGACGCCGCCGTCAAAGCCGCTGGAGCGGTTGCCGGCGGACTGGCAACCTTCTCCTATCTCACGTTGCGGGCACGGTTGGCTGCAGGCTGACGTAATAGCCCGCGGTCAAGTTTACCTGCTCAGCCTCTGCCGCTCGCAAGCCCGAAACGGCCGTGGGACAGCGTGCGCTCGATACCGCGCAATTCCGCCAGCCCCTTCAGCCGACCGATGGCGGGGTAACCGGGCTGCGCGCCGCGCGTCAGGTCGTCGAGAATTTCCTGTCCATGGTCGGGCCGCATCGGAATTTCGTGGTCTTCGCGGCCCTCCGCCCGGCGACGGGCCTCTTCGGTGAGGAGTGCGGCGATAACGGCGACCATGTCGGTTCCGCCTTCCAGATGTTCGTCCTCGAAGAAGGAGCATGGCACGGTATCGGTATCGCGCGTCACATTGCGCAGATGCACGAAATGGATGCGATCGGCAAAACGGCTGGCGATGAAGGGCAGGTCGTTATCGGCCCGTGCGCCAAGGGAACCGGTGCAGAGCGTCACGCCATTGGCGCGGCTGTCGACTTGGGACAGCATATGGGCATAGTCCGCTTCCGTTGACAGAATGCGCGGCAGGCCGAGCAGCGGCCACGGCGGATCGTCGCCATGAGCGCAGATATTGATGCCAACCTCTTCCGCAACCGGCGTCACGGCGGAGAGAAAGTCGATCAGGTTCTGTTGAAGCCGTTCCCGGTTGATGCCGTGATAGGAACGCAGCTTTTCCAGAAGCTCAGCAAGCGTATAACCATCCGCCGAACCCGGCAGGCCCGCGCCGATGTTTCGCCCGAGCGCGGCGATTTTGGTGTCCGGCATCTCGGCGAAGCGTTTTGTCGCTTCTTCGATCAGCCAGTCCGGGTAATCGGCCTTCGCGTTTGGGCGCTTCAGGATATGGATGTCGAAGGCGGCGAAATCGGTGAGATCGAAACGCATCGCTTTGGCGCCGTGCTTCGTTTCCCAGCGCAGGTCGGTGCGCGTCCAGTCCAGCACCGGCATGAAATTATAACAAACGGTGCGGATGCCGGAGGCGGAGAGGCGGCGCAGCGTCTCCTGCCAGTTGGCAATGTGGCTTTTCCAGTCACCGGTCTGGGTCTTGATATCCTCGGAAACCGGCACGCTCTCCACAACGTCCCAATATAGCCCGCCGACCTTGATAGCCTCATGCCGTTTGGCAATCTCGTCTACCGGCCAGACATCGCCGGTGGCGATGTGATGCAGCGCGCTGACGATGCCTTCCGCACCCGCCTGAGCCGCATCCTGAACCGTGACCTTGTCGACCGGGCCAAACCAGCGCCATGTATGTCTCATCTTTTATCCTCAAATATCATTCTGCGGAAAATGTCAGTTGCACCTTGCAGGCGGCGGAGCGGTCTCCGGCCTGTTCGAAGGCTGCTTTGGCTTCCCCGAGGGGAAAGCTGTGGGAAATGATCGGTCGCACATCGATCTTGCGCGACGAGATGAGCCCGGCGGCGATGGCGAATTCGTCATGAAAGCGCTGCGAGCCACGCCAGACGATCTCTTTGCCCACCAGCGCATTGAGCGGAATGGTGATGTCACCCGTGACGCCCACCTGCACGATGGTGCCTCGCGGGCGCACGCAGGCGAAGGCGCTGCGAAGTGCGGGGCCGGCCGCGGAGCAATCGAAGATGACGTCGAAATAACCCTTATTGTCCTGATAGGGCAAAAGCGCCTCGGCATCCTTCGCGACATTGATGGTGCGGTCGGCACCCATGGCGGGCGCGCGTTCCAGCGCCGCATCGGTGAGATCGGTCGCGACGATAATGCCTGCACCAGCATGACGGGCAGCGGCGATGGTCAACAGGCCAATCGGGCCGGCGCCGGTCACCAGCACTTTAGCGCCCGTCAGGTCGCCTGCCTGGGTGACTGCATGCAGGCAGACCGCGAGTGGCTCGGTGCAGGCGGCCTCGGCGGGTGAGGTGGCATCTGAAAATGTGGCGCATTGTTTTGCCGCAACGACGAGCCGGTCGCGGAACATGCCCTGTTCGTGCGGCAGACGCATGGCGCTGCCCATGAAGCGCATGTCGAGGCAATGGATCGGCTGGCCCTTCAGGCAGAACTGGCAATGGCCGCAGGGTTGCGAAGGGTTGACGGCGACGAGCTGACCAATGGTCAGTCCGCTGACACCCGCGCCCAAAGCCGCGACATGGCCGGAGGCTTCGTGGCCGCAGATGATCGGTTCGCGCACCCGCACAGGGCCGAAACCGCCATCCTGATAATAATGCAGATCGGAGCCGCAGATGCCGCCCGCCGCCATGGCCAGCAGCACTTCGCCGGGGGCGGGGGCGGCCACGTCCTGCGTTTCGACGCGGATATCTTCACGGGAATATAGACGTGCCACGCGTGTCTGCATGACGATGCCCTCATATATATGGAATGAAAGAAGCCCGCGCGGCGAACCGCGCGGGCAGGGATGTTTTCGTTACCGGATCAGGCCCATTTCCGTCGGCAGCCACAGTGTGATGGCCGGAATGAAGGTGATGAGCAGCAGCGCCACGAACAGCGGCACCAGCCAGGGCAGGATGGCCACCGTCGTGCGTTCGACGGAGAGTTTCGCCACGCGCGAGAGCACGAACAGCACCATGCCGAGCGGCGGATGCAGCAGCCCGATCATCAGGTTGAGCGTGATGATGAGGCCGAAATGCACCGGATCGATATGAAACTGCAGCACGAGCGGCAGAAGGATCGGCACGAGGATGGTGATCGCCGCGATGGTGTCGAGGAAGCAGCCGACGAACAGCATCAACAGGTTGACCAGCACGAGGAAGATCCACTTGCTGTCGGTGATCGTCAGGATTGCCGCCGACAGAAGCTGCGCTGCCTGGCTGACTGTCAGCAACCATGCGAAGACCGATGCCGCCGCGACGATGAAGAGCACCGAAGCGGTCGTTTCGATCGTATCGAAGGTCGATTTCGCCAGTGTCTTGAACGTCATGGTCCGGTAACGGACAAGGCCGAGGAACAGCGACCACAGAACGGCCGCGACGGCTGCCTCCGTCGGTGTGAACCAGCCCATGGTCATGCCGCCGATCAGGATGACCGGTGTCATCAGCGCCATGACGGCGGAAAAGTCGAAATACCAGTCGCAGGCGAGCAGGATAACCAGCACGATCAGGATCGACAGGTTGAGCGACAGGCCGAATGCCGTGAGGATATAGATGCCGAGCGGCACCATCATCACGACGAAGACTTCGATCGACGCGCCGAAGATGGTCCTGAGGCTGAAGGGTGTATCCGAACCCCAGCCCTTGATATAGGCGAAGACGGCAACCGTGATCATCATCAGCAGCGTCATGACGACGCCGGGCACGATGCCGGCCATGAACAGCGCGCCAATCGAGACATTGGCCATCATGCCGTAGATGACGAAGGGCAGCGAGGGCGGGAAGATCGGGCCGAGCGTTGCAGAAGCGGCGGTGACGCCGACAGCCGCCTCGACCGGATAACCGTGATCCTTCATGGCCTTGATTTCGATGGTGCCGATACCGGCGGCATCGGCAAGTGCCGTGCCGGACATGCCGGAAAAGATCACCGAGCCGATGATGTTGACCTGCGCGAGCCCGCCCTTCATCCAGCCGACGAGTGCCACGGCGAAGGAATAGATACGTCCCGTCACCCCTGCCGTGTTCATGAGATTGCCGGCAAGGATGAAGAAGGGGACGGCAAGGAGCGGAAAGCTTTCCACGCCCGCGATCAGTCGCTGCGCCGCGATGATATCAGGCGCGACATTATAGAACACGATGTAAAGCAGCGAGGCCGAGGCCATGGAAATGGCGACCGGCAGGCCGATCAGCATCAGCAGAAGAAATGAACCGATAAGAAGCAGCATGTGATCAATCTCCCGCGCTCTGGAATTCTTCAGGCCGTTCCAGAACGGAATAACCGCGCCGCATATTGGCGATGAAGACCTGTACGGACCGGAAGAACATCAGAACGAAAGCGGCCAGAACCGTATAAAAAACAATGCTGCGCGGAAGCGCCACGGTGACCATTTCCTCGTCCGCGACGATTTCCATATATCGCCACATCAGCCAGGACGTGTAGGCGAAGAACAGGATACGCAGCACGTCGACAAGGATCGACATGACGCGGGCCACCTGCGGCGGCACATAGTGATAAAGCACATCCACCTGGATGTGGCGCGACATGCGCACGCACATGACAGAACCCAGAAACACCACGCCGATCAGGCAGTTGACGGCGATTTCTTCCGTCCAGGCGTAGCTGTCGTTAAGCACGTAGCGGGTGAAGAACTGAAGGAACACACAGCCCGTCATCAGCCAGAAAAGGCCAAGCGTGACCCAGTCCTCGAATGAATAGACCTTGAGATCGACCTCGGGCGGCGCCTCATCGAATGTATGGGCGAGCTCCTCAGGCGTGACCTGAGTATGGATTTCCTGCGACATTGAGATATCCCGTCTGGAGAGAAAGGGCGGTGCGGCAAAGGAGCCGCACCGGATCTTGCTTCACTTGACGGCGCGAATGGCTTCCCAGTCGGCCTTGTCGTAACCGAAGTCCTCGAACTTCACTTTTTCGATGACGTTCTTTTCGAAGTCGGCCTTGTCGACTTCAGCGACGGTCAGGCCGCGCTTCTTGAAGTCTTCGACGAGGCTCTTCTCGCGTCCCTCGATGGTCTTGGTGGTGCGCTCGGCGGCCTGCTGCATGACCTCGGTGAAGATTTTCTTGTCGTCATCCGAAAGCTGCGACCACAGGTTTTTCGAGACCACCGTGTTGAGATGGTCGACGATGTGGCCGGTCAGGACGATGTTCTTCTGCACTTCGAAGAATTTCTTCGCCTCGATGGTGGTCAGCGGGTTTTCCTGCGCATCGACGGTGCCGTTCTGCAGCGCCAGATAGACTTCCGCGAAGGCGATCGGCGTGGTGTTGGCGCCGCAGGCGCGCGGCATGGCGAGATAGGCCGGCACATCGGGAACGCGCATCTTCAGCCCCGCCATGTCGGCGCAGGCGGCAATCGGCTTGTTGGATGTGGTGTGGCGCGTTCCGTAATAGCTGACGGCGGCGATGTGGTTGCCGGTCTTGTCTTCATAACCCTTGGCGAGACGCTTGAAGATATCGCTCTTGGTATAGGAGATGAGGTGGCTCGGATCGCGGAAGATATAGGGGAAATAGGTGACGCCGATGGGCTTGAAGTCACGCGCGGCGAAGCTCGAACCGGAAATGATGATATCCACGGTGCCGATCTTCAGGCCCTGGTTGATATCGGCTTCCTTGCCGAGCTGCGAGGCCGGGAAGACATCGATCTTGTAGCGGCCGTCCGTCCGTTTGGCGATTTCTTCCGCGGCCCAGACCGAATCCGTGTGGAACGGCTCGGAGGTTTCGTAGACATGGGCCCATTTCAGCGTGGTCTGCGCCTGCGCCGCCAGGGCGGAAAGCAGGATGGCGGCTGTTGCACCCATCAAAGTCGACAATCTGATTTTCATTCTTAACTCCTCCCGAATTAAAGCCAGATGTGTTGTTTTTTCCGTCGCCGGTCGCGGCAACGGTCACTCTTCTCCGATCGTTTCCTCCCCGAAACTCTCGGAAAATCTCTTTTGCGACAGCGTCAGATGCTGCCGCATCGCCTCGCGGGCCCCTTCCGGGTCGTTGGCGGCAATGGCGTCGCGGATTGCTCGATGTTCCTGCACGGCAAGGTTCCAGGTGTGCGGACCCTCGAAATAGCTGGCGAGCTTTTCGAAAAAGGGTGACAGGCTGCGCTCGTCATAGATCAGGCCGGTGAAGCGATTGAGCGCCGAATTGCCGATGATATCGGCGATGGCGGTGTGGAAGGCCCGGTCGAAATTGAGCGCCTGCGGTGAGCTGTCGAGCGCGCCGGCCATGCGTTCGATGATATCATCGAGTTTGGCGATGCATTCGGGCGTGGCAAGCCGTGCCGCCTCTTCGGCAATCGCGCTCTCGATGATGCAGCGCGCCTGCAGGATTTCGAACGGCCCATGCGCATCCGGCACCGGCGGCTTTTCCTTGGCCTGCTTGCCGGCAGCGCTGACATAAACGCCCGAACCCATGCGGATATGGATATGGCCTTCCACTTCCAGAACGATCAGGGCTTCACGAACGGTCGGGCGTGATACGCCAAAGCGCTCCGCAAGGTCCCGTTCCGCCGGCAGGCGCTGACCCTCGGTCAGCTCCCCGCTTTCGATGAGCAAGCGAATTTGTTCCGCGACCAGCCGGTAAAGGCGGCGCGGCTCCAGAGCCACAAACATGATTTCCCTCCCAGCGCGAAAGTCTCCCCCGATCGCGCAAGCGGTAAGATGGTCTTACCAATTTCATTAGGACGCATTTATGCGATGCTGTCAATTAGCCGTTTTGGAAAAGTCTTTGGGCTATGTGAGGGCGGTTCAGCGGGTCGGTGGTCGCCGGCCGCTCTTCAGACTTTGCTGCTTGTCAGCTTCAGGCCGCCATTCTCATCAGTCACCACATCCAGCTCACCGTAACCACCGATGGAAAGATGCGGTGTTTCGATCGGGTGGGAATGGGTCACGTTGATGACCACCACCGCAGCCCCCATGCGTTCGCCGGCCTGAATACCTGCGGGCGCATCCTCGAACACGACGCAACGTTCCGGCGCGACGCCCAGCCTTTCGGCGGCCTTCCGGTAGCCTTCGGGGTCCGGCTTGCCGTTGACCACATCGTCTGCACAGATCATGACGGGTGGCGGCGTAATACCGGCCGCAGCAAGCCGGCGCTCAGCCAGTTCGCGCACGGCGGAGGTGACGATGGCCCACTTTCCCGCCGGCAAAGAGGCAAGAAAAGCTGCCGCACCCGGTATCTGAATGATGCCTTCCACATCATCCATCTCGGCGCGCAGTATCATATCGGCCTCGGCATCCACATCGAGACCGGGAACGGCCTCGCGGCGGATCACCTCGGAAGCCCGCATGCCGTGAATGCGCTGCAGGAAGGCATTCGGCTCGATGCCGTTTGCAACGGCCCATTCCCGCCAGACCCGCTCGACGACGGCGATCGAATTGACCAGCGTTCCATCCATGTCGAACAGGAAGGCCGCAAAATCTTGCGAAAAAATCTGGTTCTGCGGCGGGACTTTGCTGTGCATCTCATTCTTCCGTTGGAACTGTCGGGACAGACCGTATCTACAGTATCGGAAGACATAACGGAATCGCTTTTCCACCCCGGAATCGATGGCTGGCTCAAGGCGGGTCGGAAATGTTGTGCCAGAATCGGACGTGTCGGGATCGCAGCGAGTCGAGCGGAAGGGGCAGGGGAGGCGGAAGAGGCGTGCGACGCCGCGGGGACGTCAGCCTGCAGCAAGGATGACGTGTCATTATAGGCATTCACAGAGGGCAGAATATCGTCAAATCAAAAGGTAGCGGGAGTTTTTGAAAGTTCCGCGTGAGGATGCTCGCG
The DNA here is from genome assembly GCA_017744915.1 of Agrobacterium tumefaciens. Taxonomy (GTDB): domain Bacteria; phylum Pseudomonadota; class Alphaproteobacteria; order Rhizobiales; family Rhizobiaceae; genus Agrobacterium; species Agrobacterium tumefaciens_I. The sequence continues at coordinate 91,870 of JAGIAH010000001.1, read as the reverse complement.
AAGGGAATTTTCTTAACGGTTTCCCCTCTTTGGGACTGGCGTTAACCATTTGTTAACCATATTCGAGGTACCTGATTGTCAACGATTTGTTTACCAAGATGACCAAAGTGCTAACAGACCAGCGTTCGATCCGTATCAAAGGCCGCTCCTTCCTCGCAGTCGTCCTGTCCCCCGAATCTCCGGTCGATCAATGGCTGGAAAGGCTCGATGATCTGGCCGCCCGATCGGCCGGTTTCTTCCTGTCGCGTCCGGTGGTTCTGGATGTGTCGGAGCTGTCGCTCGACAAGGCGGGGCTGAAGGAGCTGTTGGCGGCGCTGACCGAACGCAATGTCGGCATCATGGGCATCGAGGGTGTTCGCCCTTCGATGATAGAGCCGGGCATGCCGCCGTCGCTGAAGGGCGGCAAGCCCGCTTCCGATGTCGAGGTGGAGCCGGTTACCGTCGCTGCCGAATTGCCGGAAGAAAAGCCGCGCGCTTCGGGTGAGGTTCGCGCCGTGGTGCAGTCACTGGTCATTAATGAGCCGGTGCGCTCTGGCCAGTCGATCATGTTCCCGGAAGGCGACGTCACCGTCATCGGTTCGGTTGCTTCGGGCGCGGAAATCATTGCCGGCGGTTCGGTGCATATTTACGGCGCGCTGCGCGGACGGGCCATGGCCGGTTCGCTCGGCAATGTCTCGGCACGCATCTTCTGCCGCAAGCTGGAAGCGGAGCTGTTGGCCATCGATGGCGTCTACAAGGTCGCCGAGGACATTGACGACAAGCTGCGTGGCCAGCCCGTTCAGCTCTGGCTGGAAAACGATACGATCAAGGCCGCGAAACTCGGCTGATAACAGATAAACACACAGGAACAGGAGAGAGCCATATGGGGAAGGTAGTCGTTGTAACTTCCGGCAAGGGCGGGGTCGGCAAGACCACCTCGACCGCAGCGCTTGGCGCCGCATTGGCGCAGAACAAAGAGAAGGTCGTGGTTGTCGATTTCGATGTCGGCCTGCGCAATCTCGATCTCGTCATGGGCGCTGAACGCCGCGTGGTTTACGATCTCGTCAACGTCATCCAGGGCGATGCCAAGCTGACGCAGGCGCTGATCCGCGACAAGCGCCTCGAGACGCTGTTCCTCCTGCCGGCCTCGCAGACGCGCGACAAGGACAATCTGACGCCGGAAGGTGTCGAATGGGTCATCAACGAGTTGAAGAAACACTTCGACTGGGTGATCTGCGACAGCCCGGCCGGTATCGAGCGCGGCGCGACGCTGGCCATGCGCCATGCGGATGTGGCCGTCGTCGTGACCAACCCGGAAGTCTCTTCGGTGCGTGATAGCGACCGTATCATCGGCCTGCTCGATTCCAAGACACTGAAGGCTGAACGCGGCGAGCGCATGGAAAAGCACCTGCTCCTGACGCGTTACGATTCCGCCCGCGCCGAACGCGGCGACATGCTGAAGGTGGACGACGTTCTCGAAATCCTCTCCATTCCGCTGCTCGGCATCATTCCGGAAAGCACGGATGTGCTGCGCGCTTCCAACGTCGGTGCGCCGGTGACGCTGGCGGATGCCCGTTGCGCGCCGGCCATGGCCTATTTCGACGCCGCCCGCCGCCTCTCCGGCGAGGAAATTCCGGTCGTCATCCCGGGTGAGAAGCGTGGCATCTTCTCCAAGATCTTCGCAAGGAGGGCTGCATGAGCATCTTCAGTCTTTTCCGCAAACAGAAGTCGGCACCGCTTGCGCGCGAACGCCTGCAGGTGCTGCTCGCCCACGAAAGGGCGTCGTCGGGCTCCGATCTCGTCGCCATCCTCAGGGAAGAAATTCTCGGCGTCATCGCCAAACATGTGCAGATCGACAATGACCGGGTGCATGTGAAGATGGATCGCGACGAACATGTCTCCATCCTGGAGATCGATGTCGAAATCCCGCTGGGCGCCGATCTGCGCGCTGCGTGAGGTCTTCGATGAAGGACGCCGCCCGCTACCGGGCGGCGCCAAACTGTCGACGAAGTGAGAGCTCTCTTCCGTCATGCTCGGGCCTGTCCCGAGCATCTGCAACGTCATGATTTAACGCGATGTGATTAGATCCCCGGGGCAAGCCCAAGGGATGACGTCGAGTGTGAGGGCAAGCCTACTCATCACACTCGCGCTTGCCGCCGTTTCCTATTCCGCCGTGGTATCCACGGGTCTTCGAAACGCCTCGGCCAGATCGCCGGGCAGGGGACGCTGGAGGTTCATCCCGTTTGGCGGGATCGGCTTGTTGAACCATTTGTCGTAAATTTCCTCGATTTCGCCGCTGGCGTAGATTTGCTTCAGCGCTTCATTGACCGCATCCCGGAAACCGGTATCGCCGTGCCGCAGCATCAGGCCATAGGGCTGCGGCGGGGCGAGATATTCGTTCGAGATGACATAATCTCCCGGTCTACCGGTCTCGGCGACGAAGGATCGCAGGAGGATATCGTCCATGACGAAAGCTGATGCGCGGTTTTCCGTCACCATGTCGAAACCGCCTTCCGTACTGTCATTTTGCAGAACGGCGATGTTCAGTCCCAATTTGCGATTGAGCACATTCAACTGGCTGATGTTGATGGTTCCCGTCGTCACGACCACGGTGCGGCCGGCAAGATCGGCGACGGTGTTCAGACCGCTGGATTTCAGCGCGACATAACGGGTGCCGGTGATGAAATGGCTGTAGGAGAACCACACGGCCTTGCGCCGTTCCTCCGTATTTGTGCTCGCCACGCATTCCATGTCCATCGTGCCGTCATTGAGAAGCATGATGCGGTTGCTGGGCGTGCGCTTGACGAACTCGACCTTCAGTTCCGGCAGGCTCAGTTTCTTCTTGATGGAATCCGCTACCTTCAGGCACAGCTCGATGCTGTAGCCGATCGGCTCCGGGCCGGTGCCCAGATAGGAAAACGGAATATTCCGGTCGCCATAGCCGAGCCGGATGGTGCCGGTTCTGGCAATGGTTTCCAGTGTCGGCGGTTGGGCATCATTGCTGACCGCAGGGGCCGGCAGAAGACTTAAAAAAACAGGCAAAAGCCACAATGTCGATCTCTGCATCGCGCATCTCCAGCCAAAATAATCCATCAAAACATTTTCATGAAAATCAATGCGGGTTGGCGCCCTGCGCTCTCAGTCCTGGTATTCGCTCGGGTTTTCGTAGGCCTGTTTCAAAGAGGCGGCCATCGGCAGGTTCAGATTCATGCCGTTTGGCGGAATGGGTTTGGTGAACCATTTCTCATAAAGCCCGTGGATGGCGGGTCCGGTGAAGATATGCCGAAGGCTTTCATTGACCGCTACCTTGAATGCCGGGTCGTTGCGCCGGAAAACCAGACCATAGGGTTCGGGCGCGCTCAGCGTTTCTTCCGAGAGCGCATAGAGGTTCGGGTTCTCCGATGTTGCCGCCAGCGCCGCGAGCAATATGCCATCCATGACGAAGGCGGATGCCTTGCCGGAAACGACGAGTTCGAAGGCCTCCTCATTGGTCTTTGTCGGCATCACCGAGATATTGAGGTTCTTTGCCCGGTTCACCGCATTGAGCTGCTCGATATTGACGGTGCCGGAGGCGGATGTGACGGATCGGCCGGCGAGATCTGCGAGGTTTTTCAGATTGTCCTGCCTGCGGGAGAGAAACTGCGTTGCGGTCATGAAGTTGGGATAGGAGAAATCGACGATCTTGCGGCGTTCGCTATTATTGGTCGTTGCTGCGCATTCAATGTCGATCTGGCCGCTGCGAACGAGAATGAAGCGGGTGGCGGGCGTCGCCTTGACATATTCAAGTTCGAGCCTCTCGAGCTTCAGCTGCCTGCGAATATCGTCGCTGATCGCCCGGCAGAGATCGGTTGAGAAACCGGTGACTTCGCCACTCGGCAATTGATAGGAAAAGGGAGGCTCGGCCTCGCGGTAGCCGATACGGATTTTTGCGGTCCTGGCGATCTGCTGAAGCGTATCGACTTCACCGGCGGCCTGTAGCGGGGTGATGGGGGCAAAGCATGTGAGGAAAAGGCAAAATACTGAAAGGCGCATTTCATGTCCTCTTGGCCGGCGGCCGGTTTCTCAAATGGCTTTTTGTGGGGGGCAATAGGTTTCCTGTGTCGGCCGGACGATATCGCTGAATTCATCTTTCCCGATCGGGGCGATGACGGCGCGGTTTTTGAGAATCCGGGCCAGCGGTGCGGGCTGGGCAAAATAATAACCCTGCGCTTCGTCGCACCCGGAAAGCTTGAGCGCTTCGAGCTGCTCCCGGTCTTCCACGCCCTCGGCAGTGACCTTCAGGCCAATCTGTTCTGCCATATCGATGATGGTGTTGACGATGGCCGAACACATCGGATTGGCCGGCAGGCCGGAGACGAATTCGCGGTCGATCTTGATCTTGTCGAAGGCGACATGGGTCAGCGTGCTGAGCCCGGCATAACCCGTGCCGAAATCGTCGAGCGCGAGGCGGACGCCCCTTTCCTTCAGCAGCTTCAAAGCTCTCGCACTGCTGTCGCGCTCCAGCATGGCGGTTTCCGTCACTTCCAGTTCAAGTCGCTCCGCCGGGAAACCGGATTTCTCGAGTGCCCGGTCGACAATCGGGACGATGTCGTCATTGCAGAGCTGAACGGCGGATAGATTGACGGCGAGCCGAATATCTTTCGGCCACGTCATCGCGTCCATGCAGGCCTGTGCCAGAACCCATTCGCCCAACGGCTTGATGAAGTTGTTTTCTTCGGCAAGTGCGATGAAGCGATCGGGCGAGATGAGGCCGAGCTTGCCATGCCGCCAGCGGGCCAATGCCTCATAAGCGACGATGCGGCCGCTCTGCAGATTGACCACGGGTTGGTAATGCAGCTCGAATTCGTGGTTTTCGAGCGCGGATTTCATGTCTATTTCCAGCGCATGCTTGTGCTGCACCGCCATGTCCATGCCCGGTTCATAAAACACAAAATAACCGCAGCCCATGGATTTCGCCCGGTAAAGGCCGAGATCGGCATGTTGCAAAAGCTGCGTGGCGGACGTGCCATGGCCCGGTGCGCAGGCAATGCCGATGCTGATATCGATGCTGATGTCGCTGCCTTCCAGGCTGAAACTGCGCGAGACGGCATGCACCACCCGCGCGGCCAGCATAGCCGCATCGCTCTCGCAGTCACCGTTTGTCGCTTGTATGATCGCGAACTCGTCCCCGCCGAGGCGGCTCACCATGTCGTTTTCACCGAGGACGGAAGAAATCCGCGAGGCCACGGCCACCAGCAGGGCATCACCGGCAGCGTGCCCGAGCGTATCATTGACGGCCTTGAAGCGGTCGAGATCGAGCAGCATGACATTGAAAGGCTGGCCCGATGCGGAAAGATGTTCGAGCCGGTTTTCCAGCGTCTTCATCAGCAGCACGCGGTTGGGCAGCCCGGTCAGCGCATCATGATGGGCCATGTGCTCCAGTTGCTGCGCCATGTCGCGTATCTGCCGCAGGCGCCCGCGTTCCAGAACCGCCTCGCGCAGTGTTTCGATGGCGGTGGCCATGTCGCCGATCTCGTCCCGCCGCTCCTGAAACGGCGTAGCGACATCGGTTTCCTCGCGGGCGATCCGGAGCGTCGCCTGCACCAGTGCCGGGACCGGTTTGAGGAAATGCCTTGCGATAACCGTTACCAGCACGCCGGTAACGGTCAGCACCACGATCAATGCGGCGAGCGAATTGTAGATCAGCTTGCGCTGCGCGCCATAAAGCGCGTCCGAACCGCCGATGCTGACGGCGACGGCGCCGATCGGCTTCTTCGTTTCCGTGCTGATGATCGGCAGCAGGCCGATATAATGGCTGGATTCGCCGATGGTCGCAAAACCGGTGGAAAAGCGCGCGGCGACCGCATCTCTGGAAAAGATCGGATCGGTGGCAAGCGGTTTTTCATCGTCATCGGTGGCGTTGTCGAAGGCGGCCGCAATCTGCCGGAAGCCGGAATCGGCCTCGTCATAACGGAAAAGCCAGACCGCATTTTTGGTTTGCGCGCCGATAAGCGCGAGAACGTCGCTGGGATTGAAGCCGGTGACGAGAATGGATTCGTCATCACCGATCGGCTTGTCGGTCAATATGCCGTTGACCTGTCCGTCGGTATCGGCCGTGACGCTGACATAGGTATAGATGCTGCGTAGCGTGGCGCTGGCGATCTGTGAATTGACGCGGGCCTGGTTGAGCCATTGTTCGCTGGCGGCGGCAACGAACATGTACCAGCCGACGAGCGCGCCGATGCTGTAGGAAAAGATCACGCCGCCGAGGAATATCAGGGTTATCTTGCTGGCGAGCGAGCGCCGTCGCGAAAACCGGCCTGTTTCCGGTTGCGTCGTTGAGCGAAGCGTGTGGCCCGGTTCAACCTGTCTATCCCCGCGATAGGCAGTCTCTTCCATTCGCGATAGTCCCCCGCGATGTCGCGTTATAATTGTTTTATGGAATTTTATAGGGCATGCATTTCAATGGTGTCTGCTAAATAATTCAACAAAGTTTAGATGCGATTAAGAATTAATCCGTCTTTTTATAGTCGTAGCTTATATAAGAAACTGCGACGCTACACCTCCGGTTGAAAAAATCATGGATTGAAGACGGTTGCGATGCCCGCAGCCCAAAACGTCACGATCTCCTCGCCGGATCATCAAAGGCGTGGTGACTGGCCTTGCCAATCCGCCGCCAAACGGCATGTTGTGCGTAACACGCCGTTTTCAGGGAAGATATCATGGCATACAGGGGCAAAAACATCGCGCAGCTTTCCGTTCTCATCCAGAGCGGCCATCTCGATCCGCGTACCTTGGCGGAAGAGACGCTCGACATGATCCGGGAAGAGGATGATCAGGCGATCTTTGTCGGGTTGACGGCGGCGCGGGCCATGGCGGAGGCGGAAGCGGCTTCGAAACGCATTCGCGAGGGCCGTTCCTGCGGCGTGCTCGATGGTATTCCGGTGGCGTGGAAAGACCTCTTCGATCTTGAGGGCATGGCGACCACGGCCGGATCGACGGTACTGGCGGAGAATGCTGCGGCATCTCGCGACGCGGATGTGGTGACGGCGCTGCAACAGGCGGGCATGGTCTCCATTGGCCGTACCAATATGAGCGAAGTCGCTTTTTCCGGCCTCGGCATCAATCCGCATTACGGTACGCCGCGCAACCCCGCTTCCACGGATGGCCATCGTCTGCCCGGCGGTTCTTCCTCCGGCGCGGGTGTGGCCGTGGCCGCGGGCCTGGTGCCGGTGGCGATCGGCACGGATACCGGCGGATCGGTACGCATTCCCGCCGCCTTCAATGGCGTGGTGGGTTACAAGGCAAGCCGCGGCCGTTATTCGATGCGCGGTGTTTATCCGCTGGCAAAAAGCCTCGATTCGCTCGGGCCGCTCACCCGCACCGTGCAGGACGCCGTCTGGGTGGATACCGCCATGCGCGGCAGGACGGTTGCCGATTTGCAGAGTGCATCTCTCTCCGGCCTGTCGCTGGTGGTGCCGGAAACGGTGTTTTTCGATGGTATTGAGGCGGGTGTCGCGGCCGCCTTCGAGCAGGCCGTGGAACGGCTGGCGCGTGCCGGCGCCTCGGTGCGGCGACAGGCATTTCCGGTCTTTTCGGAATTGTTTGATCTCATCAAGGAAAAGGGCGCGCTGGTAACGGCGGAAGCCTTCGCCTTGCATAAAGCCCGGCTGGAAGGTGCGGATGCCGCACGCATGGACCCGCGCGTTGTTGCCCGAACAAGGCTCGGCGCGAATATCTCAATGGCTGACTATATCGCCATTCTCGAGGCGCGCGAACGCATGACGGCGGCGTTTTCCGGCATGATCGGCAGGGATGAGCTGCTGGTTTCGCCGACTTTGCCACATGTAGCAGCCAAGGTGGCGCCGCTGCTTCAGGATGATGACGCATTTTTTGCCATGAATGCCAAGACCTTGCGCAACACCCAGATCGGCAATTTCCTGGATCACTGCGGCGTGTCGATCCCCTGTGGGGCAGGCGAGGCGGGTATGCCGGTCGGCCTGCTGCTTTCCGGGCTGCATGGGACGGATGATCGCGTTCTGGGTGTGGCGATGGCTGCGGAGAAGATCGTGCGGGGCTGAGACGGGGGCTGTAGCTCACCCCACGAGTTCGTGAAAACCTCTCCTCCCTCATCCTCGGGACAACCCCGAGGATGACGTCGAGTGAGCGGATAGCGCTTTGGTAAAGGCTGTCGCTCCGATAACCTCACCGTGCCGCCCAGTTGGCGCCGCGGCGGAACATGGTCTTCATCTGCGGCACGGAAAATTCCTTGGCCTGATGGCCGAGTGCCGAATAAAAGACGCGGCCCTTGCCGTATTTGCGCTTCCAGACCACCGGCATCACAACACCGTCGATCCACCAGGCATGGTCGCCGGTGAATTTCGTTGTCGCCAGAACCTCGTTCGACGGATCGATATGCATGTAATATTGTTCCGACGTATAGGGAAAATCGGAAATGCCCTGCATCAACGGATCATCCGGCCGGGTGATATTGACCGTGTAATCGATGATATTGCCGGGATGCGCGACCCATTGGCCGCCGATCATGAACTGATATTCCACGCATTCGCGGAAACTGTCGCCTGCGCCGCCGTGGAAGCCGGCAATGCCGACGCCGTTCTCGACGGCGGCCGTCAGGTTCTTGATTTCTTCCTTCTCGATCTTCGACATGGTGACGATCGGCACCACGAGGCTGAGATCATGCACGGAAGGATCGGCAAAGGCTTCCGTGCTGTGCTCGACATAGACCTTGAACCCGTCTTCCTCCAGTATGTCCTTGACGATGGTGGCGCATTCCTGTGGCTCGTGGCCGCTCCAGCCGCCCCAGACGATGAGTGCTTCGCGCATTTATTTCCTCCTCAGGATTATTTGCCGAGCTGGCCGTCGACCAGCGATGTTTCAAGCGGAGCAGGGCGCTCCACCTTGGTGGTGATGGAAGCGGTGGTGCCGCTGTCCGATGCCGTCTGGAAGGCTTCCATGACCTCCAGCACATGTAGGGCAAGATCGCCATTGGCGCGGTGAGGGCGATTCTCGCGGATGGCATGGGCCATGTCCGCCACGCCGATGGAGCGGTAATTGCCGTCGGCATAGGGGGATGACAGCGTCTGTGGTTCGAACTGGCCGCCCTTTTTCAGCAATTGCACCTCGCCGCCGAAGTGGTTGGGATCGGGCACGATCAGCGTGCCTTCCGTGCCGTAGATTTCCAGCGGCACATGTTTATGGCCGGCAACATCGAAGCTCATTCCCACCTGCACCACGGCGCCATTCTCAAAAGCCAGAACGCCGGAGACATGGGTCGCGACATGGACCGGGATTTTCTCGCCGTTTTTCGGTTCGCTGGTGATAAGGCGCTCGTTGCGCGGCGCTATGGCAAAACCCGCGACCTTGGCGACCGGGCCAAACAAGTTGACGAGATCGGTGATGTAATACGGTCCCATATCCAGCATCGGCCCGCCGCCAACCTCGTAGTAGAAAGCGGGGTTGGGGTGCCAGCGCTCATGGCCAGGGCACATGAAGGTGGCCGTTCCGCCGACCGGCTGGCCCAGAACGCCCTCGTCGATCAGCCGGCGTGCGGTCTGGTGGCCGCCACCGAGGAATGTATCGGGGGCCGAGCCGATGCGCAGGCCCTTCGCTTTTGCGGCATCCGCAAGACGTTTGCCTTCAGTGAAATTGATGCCCAGCGGTTTTTCCGAATAGGCATGTTTACCGGCATCCAGCGCCCGCAGACCCACTTCCACATGCGCCTTGGGGATTGTCAGGTTGACTATGATTTCCACCGAAGGGTCAGAAAGAAGCGCGTCGACGCTCGTTGCCTGAAGGCCAAATTCTGCGGCGCGGGCCTTCGCCACCTCCTCGTTCATATCCGCAAGACCGCGAATATCGAGAATCGGAAACGAGGCCATGGCCTTGAGATAGGCGCTGGAGATGTTGCCGCAGCCGATGATGCCGATACCGACCTTTTTCATGTGATTCCTCCCGTAAATCAGAAATGCCGAATCCCGTGCTCAACCTTGTGGGCTAAAGCGCCGGTCCCGTGGTGTTCCATGGCGATTCGTAAAGTTCATAAAGCGCGACGGCCGCAGCCCCCTGCGCCCATAATTCGTCGCTTGCAACGTCGAAAACCAGTTCCGCGACACCGGCCAGCGAGGGCGGTACGGCAGCGTTGTAGCTGTCGCGAATGCTGGTGATGAATGGCTCGCCCAGTTCAAGGCTGGAGCCGGTGATGATGACCCGTGGTGGCGCAAACAGCGTGACGATATTGGCAAGTGTCAGGCCAAGCGCAGCTCCGGCGCGCAAAGCGGCCGCGATAAGATCGTGGTCTTCCGCCGCAATCAGCGCATGGGCATGCTGCATGCCGCGACCGAGCCGGATCGCCTCGGCAAAACGCCCGTCCGCCGGGCGCGAGCCCAAAATGGCATTTTCACCCGCCTGGCTCGCCAGCCGCACCGTGCCCTCATTGGCAAGGCCGATGACGAGGTCGCCGAGATTGTGGCTGAGGCCGCCCGCGCCGCGGAAGAGCTGGTTCTGATGCAGCACGCCAAGTCCGAGCGTCTGTTCGAGCGAAATCAGCACCATGTCTTCCAGATCGCGCGCATGGCCGAACCAATGATGGGCGAGCGTGATGGCGTGTGCGTCGCTTTCGATGATGGTTGGCGAATTCAGCCGCGCCGTCATTTCCTCGGCGAAATTGACGTTCACCTCCCGCAGGATCGGGCTGCTGCGGATCTTGCCCGTGCGATGCTCGATGACGCCGGGCAGGCCGAGACAGACCATGTCCACGTCCTCAAGCGAAAAACCGGCATCGACGACGCAGCGGCGCACCCCGTCCTCCACCAGATCTGCGATGACGCCGATCGGCTGGCGATCGACGCGGATCGGCAGGGAAAGGGTAGACAGCACATTGCCGCAAAAATCGGTGACGACGAAGACCATGCGGTTCGCGGCGATCTTGGCGCCCACCACGCGGGCGGCATCCGGGTTTAGCTCCAGCATCACGCGCGGTCTGCCGCGTGCGCCTTCCGTCCGGATATCGCCGATATGGCGGGTGAGGATAAGCCCGTCATCCAGCAGCGAAGCGGTGATTGCCGAAACGGTCGTGGTGGAGAGCTGCGTTCTTTCGCTGATTTCCACCCGCGAGATTGGCCCATGGCGGCGGATGCTGTCCAGCACGCTCAGCCTGTTGATCGCGCGCATCAATTCGGGGTCTGCGGTCTTCATGAGGTCCTGCTGCGATCGGGTGCGATCTAAAACGAATTTATATCGGATTGCGGATTAAATAACGTCTCTCGGGAGGGGTGTGTCAAGCCATTCGCGTAAAAAATCGGCGCGCCGCCTTGACATCGGGCAGGGTGTGGGGTGAATTAATCCGCATTGGGGAATAAATGGTGAGGAACCCCAGGGAGGATCACGATCATGACGTATTGGCACGCAGGCGCAAGCCTGAGCGGCAGGCAGATTGCCTTTGCCGCAACGACAAGCATTGCTCTCATGCTCGGCGCCGCAAGCGCCTCGGCCGCGACGGTCGTAAAATGGATGCATGTGGAATTGGACCCCAAATCCGTGGCCGTCTGGGAGGAGATTGCCAAGGAATATGAGGCCAAGCACCCCGATGTCGATATTCAGCTGCAGTTCCTCGAAAACGAGGCATTCAAGGCAAAGTTGCCGACGCTGCTGCAATCCAACGACGTGCCGGATTTCTTCTACAGCTGGGGCGGCGGCGTCCTTGAGGAACAGTCCAAGACCGGCGCGTTGAAGGATTTGACCGAGGTTTTCGATGCCGACGGCGGCAAGCTGCGTCAGGCCTATAATGCATCGGCCATCGATGGCCTGTCTTTTGACGGCAAGGCCTGGGCCGTGCCTTATCGCGTCAGCCTCGTCAGCTTCTTTTATAACAAGGCGCTGTTTGCCAAGGCCGGTGTGAAGGCGGAAGACATCAAGACCTGGGCCGATTTCAGCGCCACGGTCAAGAAGATCAAGGAAGCGGGCATCGTGCCGATCGCCGGTGGCGGCGGTGAAAAATGGCCGATCCATTTCTATTGGAGCTATCTCGTCATGAGAAATGGCGGGCAGGCCGTTTTCGATGCCGCGCGCAAGGGCGAAGGCGAAGGCTTCATGGACCCGGCCATCATCAAGGCGGGTGAGCAGCTGGCCGAGTTCGGCAAGCTCGAACCCTTCCAGCCTGGTTATCTCGGCTCCACCTGGCCACAGGCGCTCGGCGTCTTCGGCGACGGCAAGGCCGCCATTATTCTCGGCTTCGACAATACTGAAGCCAACCAGCGCAAGAATGCCGGCGACGGCAAGGGTCTCGCCCCTGAAAATATCGGTCGTTTCGCTTTCCCGGTCGTTGAAGGCGGTGCCGGCAAGGCCACCGATACGCTGGGCGGGTTGAACGGCTGGGCGGTCACCAAGAATGCTTCCAAGGAAGCGATCGATTTCGCAACCTTCCTGACCAGCAAGGCAAGCGAAGAGAAGATGGCGACCGCCGGCATGATCCTGCCGGTCGCGACGGGCGCTGCCGGTGCGGTGAAGAACCCGCTGCTGGCGGATTCGGCCAAGCAGCTTGCCGCCTCCACCTGGCACCAGAACTTCTTCGACCAGACACTGGGTGCCGCCGTCGGCCGCGTCGTCAACGATATTTCGGTCGAGATCGTGTCCGGCCAGATGACCGCGGAAGAAGGCGCCCAGCAGATTCAGGACGCATTCGAACTGCGCTGATCTGACGATTTCCATAGTGGCGCCGCCGAACATGCGGCGCCGCTTATCTGCCTCAATGAAAGCGGATAGAGATGACGGATATTTCCATGACTTCTGCGTCCATACCGGCGCGCGGCGCGACAAAGACCAGACGCAAGCAAAGTTCGGTCGCGCATGACCGCGCGCTGACCCTGCTGGTGTTTCTGCCGCCAGCACTTCTGCTCTTTACCCTCTTCGTTATCCTGCCCATGGGCGAGGCGGCGTGGTACAGCCTTTACCGCTGGAACGGTTACGGCACGCCGACCGATTTCGTGGGCCTGAAGAATTTCCAGGTCCTGTTCGGCAATGCCGCCTTCTCGCAGGCCTTGATGAATAATGGCCTGATCATCCTCATCTCGATCCTGATCCAGATTCCGCTGGCGATCTGGCTTGCCATGATGCTGGCGCACCGCATTCCCGGAGTCGTCGCCTTCCGGCTGGTTTTCTTTCTGCCCTATGTTCTGGCTGACGTTGCGGCGGGTCTGATCTGGCGTTTCGTTTACGATGGCGATTACGGTCTTTTCGCCGCCATCTCCAATTTCTTCGGCTTCGCCAATCCTTACGTGCTGGCCGACAAGGATGTGGCGATCTATGCCGTGCTCGGTGTCATCGTCTGGAAATATTTCGGTTTCCACATGATGCTGTTCATCGCCGGCCTTCAATCCGTCGACAAGAACGTGCTGGAAGCGGCCGAAATCGACGGCGCGTCCGGCTGGCAGAAATTCCGTTACGTTACGCTGCCGATGCTCGGCTCCACGGTGCGCCTTTCCGTGTTTTTTGCGGTCATCGGCTCGCTGCAGCTGTTCGACATGATCATGCCGCTTACCGGCGGTGGCCCGTCCAACTCCACGCAGACCATGGTCACCTTCCTCTACACCTACGGCGTCATGCGCATGCAGGTGGGGCTTGGCAGTGCGGTCGGCGTCGTCCTCTTCGTCATCTGCGTGACGCTCGCCTTCGGTTACAAAAGGATTTTCATGCGCCATGACTGACACATCCACTTCCGTCCGCATGCCGCTGCAAACCAAGCTTTATCTTTATATATCGCTGAGCCTGATTGCGGCCATCGTGCTCATCCCGCTTCTGACGACGGCGCTCGGCGGCTTCAAGACACTGGGAGACCTGCGCGTCAACCCCTTCGGCATTCCGGCCGAATGGCAATGGGCCAATTACGGGGACATTCTGCTCGGCAAACGCTACTGGCTGCAGATCTTCAATTCACTTGTTATCGCGCTCTTGACGGTGTTCCTGACGCTCACCGTCTCGGCCATGGCCGCCTTCACCTTCGCGCATGTGAAGTTCTTCGGCTCGTCCTTCCTGCTCAATTATTTCCTGCTGGGGCTGATGTTCCCGGCGGCCACCGCCATCCTGCCGCTGTTCATCCGCATTCGCGATCTCGGCCTGCTCGATACCTATTGGGGCGTGGTTCTGCCGCAGGTGGCCTTCGGGCTTGGCATGAGCATCCTTCTGTTCCGCAATTATTTCCGTAATCTGCCGGACGAGCTGTTCCAGGCGGCCTTCGTGGATGGCTGCGGTTATCTGCGCTTCTTCTGGCATATTTCCGTGCCGCTTTCGCGGCCGATCGTGGCGACCGTCGGCATCGTCTCCTTCGTCGGCAGCTGGAACAGCTACATCCTGCCGCTGATCATGCTGAATTCGGAATCGAAATATCCCTGGCCGCTCGGCATCATGGTTTATCGCGGCGAATTCGGCACGGAATGGCAGCTCGTGCTTGCCTTCATCACGCTGACGATCCTGCCGACCGTCATCGTCTTCTTCCTCGCACAGAAACACATCATCGCGGGCCTGACGGCCGGTGCCGTCAAATCGTGACGTGAAAGGAGCAAAACATGGCTTCCGTCGAACTTAGGGATATCCGCAAGTCCTATGCCGCGCTCGATGTCATTCACGGCATCTCGCTTGATATAACGGACGGCGAATTCATCGCACTGGTCGGGCCTTCGGGCTGCGGCAAGTCCACGCTTCTGCGCATGATCGCCGGGCTGGAGGAAATCACCGAAGGGGATATTCTCATCGGCGACAAGGTGGTCAACGGTATGACCCCGCGCGAACGCAACATCGCCATGGTGTTCCAGTCCTATGCGCTTTATCCGCATATGACGGTGGCCGAAAACATGGGTTTCAACCTGAAGCTTGCCGGCCAGCCGAAAAACGTCATCGAAGAGCGTGTGGCGGAAGCCGCCCGCATGCTCGATCTCGGCAAGCTTCTGGATCGCAAGCCCTCGCAGCTTTCCGGCGGCCAGCGCCAGCGTGTCGCCATGGGCCGCGCGGTGGTGCGCAATCCGGCGGTCTTCCTGTTCGATGAGCCGCTGTCCAACCTCGATGCGAAGCTGCGTGTACAGATGCGCAGTGAAATCAAGGCTCTGCACCAGAAGGTCGGTACGACCTCCATCTATGTCACCCATGACCAGATCGAAGCCATGACGCTGGCAGACCGGGTGGTGGTGCTCAATCACGGTCGCATCGAGCAGCAGGGTACACCGCTCGAGCTTTACAAGACACCTGCCAATCTCTTCGTCGCCGCCTTCATTGGTTCGCCCGCCATGAACCTCATCGAAGGCGTGGTCGATGGCGAGGGCGACCAGCCGGCCGCCCGGCTGAAGGATGGAACCGCGATCCGCATTGCGGCTTCCAGAAAGGTCAAACGTGGCCAGCCGGTGACGATTGGCTTGAGACCGGAACATATCGGCTCGACCATCGGCGGTGATATTTCGCTATCCGGCAGGACGCTGCTGGTGGAGCCGACGGGCGCGCAGACACATGTGGTCTTTGAACTGGCGGGTGATCAGGTGACGGCGGTGGTGGATGGCGAGCAACCGGTGAAGGTCAATACGCCCTTTGCCGCCACCGTGCATCATGAACGTGTGCATGTCTTCGACAGGGCCAGCGGCCTGGCGCTTTAAGCGCCACGCGCATTTTTAATGAAATGCGAAAATTCTTTTGTCCCTCCGCTTTTGGGGCTTGTTTGAAAATCACGAGCGGTTAGCTTGGCGCTGGAGAAAAAAGCGGGTTACCGCGCAACTGTATCGATGCAGGAGGAGATTTTTATGAGAACGATCAAGGGGCCGGGTCTTTTTCTCGGCCAGTTTGCCGGTGATGTTGCCCCCTTCAACAGCTGGGATGCAATCACCAAATGGGCGGCGGAAAAAGGCTATGTCGGCGTTCAGGTGCCAAGCTGGGCAGGCCAGCTGATCGATCTCAAAAAAGCGGCGGAATCGAAGGATTATTGCGATGAATTCGCCGGCGTGGCGCGCCAGAACGGCGTGGAGGTGACCGAGCTTTCCACCCACTTGCAGGGGCAGCTCGTTGCGGTTCATCCCGCTTATGACGAGGCCTTTGACGGTTTTGCCGCACCGGAAGTGCGCGGTAATCCCAAGGCGCGCCAGCAATGGGCGGTGGAGCAGGTGAAGCTTGCGCTGAAAGCCTCGAGAAATCTCGGCATCAAGGCGCATGCGACATTCTCCGGCGCGCTTGCCTGGCCGTTCGTCTACCCGTGGCCGCAGCGCCCGGCCGGTCTGGTGGAAACCGCCTTTGACGAACTGGCGAAACGCTGGACGCCGATCCTTGATTATGCCGACGAGCAGGGTGTGGATGTCTGCTACGAAATCCATCCGGGCGAAGATCTGCATGACGGCGTCACCTTCGAGATGTTCCTGGAACGGGTGAAGAACCATCCCCGCGCCAACATGCTCTACGACCCCTCGCACTACGTGCTGCAATGCCTTGATTATCTTGACAATATCGACATCTACAAGGATCGCATCAAGATGTTCCACGTCAAGGATGCGGAGTTCAATCCGACCGGACGGCAGGGTGTTTACGGCGGTTATCAGGGCTGGGTGAACCGGGCCGGTCGTTTCCGCTCGCTGGGCGACGGGCAGGTTGATTTCGGTGCGATCTTCTCGAAAATGGCGGCCAATGATTTCGACGGCTGGGCCGTGGTCGAGTGGGAATGCGCGCTGAAACACCCTGAAGATGGCGCGCGCGAAGGTGCCGAATTCGTCAAGGCGCATATCATCCGCGTCACGGAAAAAGCCTTTGACGATTTCGCATCTGGTGGCACCGACGATGCGGCCAACCGCCGTATGCTTGGGCTTTGAAAGCATTTCAGGGGAGATATTATGGCTATTGAAGGAAAGACAACCGACGGGGCGAACAAGCGGATTCGTCTTGGTATGGTCGGCGGTGGTTCGGGCGCATTTATCGGTGGCGTTCACCGCATGGCGGCGCGGCTCGACAATCGCTTCGATCTTGTGGCCGGGGCCTTATCCTCGACACCGGAAAAATCCCTTGCTTCCGGCCGTGAGCTGGGGCTCGACCCTGAGCGTTGCTACGGTTCGTTCGAAGAAATGGCCGAAAAGGAAGCGCTGCGGGAGGATGGTATCGAGGCGGTGGCGATCGTCACGCCCAACCATGTGCATTATCCCGCTGCAAAGGCCTTTCTGGAGCGCGGCATCCATGTCATCTGCGACAAGCCGCTGACCTCCAATCTGGAAGACGCGAAAAAGCTGAAGCAGGTGGCCGACAAGGCCGATGCACTGTTCATCCTGACGCATAACTACACCGGTTATCCGATGGTGCGGCATGCGCGCGAACTGGTGGAGGCCGGTGAACTCGGCACCATCCGTCTGGTGCAGATGGAATATCCGCAGGACTGGCTGACGGAAGCGGTGGAACAGACTGGCGCGAAACAGGCGGTCTGGCGCACCGATCCGGCCCAATCCGGCGTTGGCGGTTCCACCGGCGATATCGGCACCCATGCCTATAATCTCGGCTGTTTCATTTCCGGTCTGGAAGCGGATGAGCTGGCAGCGGATGTGCACACCTTCGTCGAAGGCCGTCGCCTGGATGACAATGCCCATGTGATGATGCGCTTCAAGCCGAAGGGCGGCAAGCAGGCCGCCAAGGGCATGCTTTGGTGCAGCCAGGTGGCGGTTGGCCATGAAAACGGGCTGAAGATCCGCATTTATGGTGACAAGGCCGGTATCGAGTGGACGCAGGCCGACCCGAATTACCTGTGGTTCACGAAGCTCGGCGAACCGAAGCAGTTGATTACCCGCGGCGGTGCCGGGGCAGGGGCTGCCGCAGCGCGGGTTACCCGCATTCCCTCCGGCCATCCGGAAGGATATCTGGAAGCCTTCGCCACCATCTATACCGAGGCGGCGCATGCCATCGAGGCGCGCCGCACCGGTTCGGCGCTGGACAAGGCGGTCATCTATCCGACGGTGGACGACGGCGTAAAAGGTGTCGCCTTCGTCACGGCCTGCATCGAATCCGGCAAGAAGAATGGCGGATGGGTGAAGCTGTAAAACGACATTGCCGCGTCTTTCTTCTCCCCGCCGGGGAGAAGGTGGCCCGAAGGGTCGGATGAGGGGGCAACGCTAGCGACATGCGGAAAGCTTGCCCCCTCATCCCGCTGCCGCGACCTTCGCCCCCTCGGGGAGAAGAAGCAAGCGGCATCCGCTCGCTTCCTTTGTCATCGCTCAGTTCTGCTCGGGATGGATCGCAGTCGGAAGCTGGCGGCTATGGCGTACGCCTCCGCGCTCCAGAGCCCGGTCTGCTGCCATCTGACGGCGACATCAATTAACGCGTGTCGACTGCGGCTGCGTCCGCTCTGTCACCGGGCAACCATCCTCGATCTTGGTCCAGGACGACACGTTGAGCTTCATCTCGCAGCGCGCGAGATAAGAAACGCCATCGACCCTCAGGCAGGATGTCTGGCCGAGTTCGAACATGGTGCCGCGATTACGGCATTTGCAATTATGGGCATCCGCCAAAGCGGGGCTAAGGGCCATGATCAGGCCGGGTACGAGCACTCCAAGACGCATGGCTGAGGCTCCCAAAGATATGCCGCTAATTTATACCTGTCCGGCGGCATAGTCAAAACGGCCTCTGCCTGGTGACGCGCGCGACCGGGCGGGAGAGCCGGCCGAAGGCTTCCGCTTTCAGCCGATCAAAATCGCCCTGATATCATTGACATTCGTCAGGGTCGGACCGGTCACGACAAGATCGCCCGCCGCCTTGAAGGCGGTATAGCTGTCGTGGTTCACCAGCGACTGGCGCGGATCGATACCGGCGGCGCGCATGCGCGCCAGCGTATCCGGCGTCACCACGGCACCCGCCGCATCTTCTACACCGTCTATGCCGTCGCTATCGCCGGCAATCGCCCATATGTCGGCTGCGCCTTTCAGTGTCAGCGCGAGGCTTAACAGGAACTCCGTGTTGCGGCCGCCCTTACCGGCTGGTCCCTTGCCAATCGTGACGGTGGTTTCGCCGCCGGAAAGCAACACGGCCGGGCCTTTGACCGGCAGACCCTTGCGGCTGGCGGAAAGCGCGATGCCGGCCATGACGGCACCGACATCCCTGGATTCGCCTTCAAGGGAATCCCCGAGGATGAGCGGCGTAAGGCCGAGCTTCACGGCCTCATCCGCCGCGGCCTGCAGCGCAAGCGAGGGCGCCGCGATCATCCTGACATCCTCTTCGATATCACCGGTCTTCGGGGTTTCCTCACCTTTTTCCAGCACCCTGCGCACATTTTCGGCAAGATCGAGCGCATACCGGGTGACGATTTCGCGCACGGTCGCTATATCACTCGGATCGGCAACCGTCGGGCCGGAGGCGATTTCGGAGGGGTCGTCACCCGGCACGTCGGAAATCAGCAGCGAGACAACCTTCGCCGGTTTGGCAGCCAGCGCCAACCGTCCGCCCTTGATGCGGGAGAGGTGTTTGCGCACTGCGTTCATCTCGGAAATCGTCGCACCGCTGGCCAAAAGGGCACGATTAACGGCCATCTTGTCGGCAAGCGTCATGCCTTCGGCGGGGGCGACCATCAGCGCGGAACCGCCGCCGGAAATCAGTGCGATCACCATGTCGTCGTCGGTGAGCCCTTCGACTGCGGCGAGAATGCGTTTGGCCGCCTCTGCGCTCTTGTCATCAGGTACGGGATGCGAGGCCTCGATGATCTCGATACGGGAGGTTGGGACCGCATGGCCATAACGCGTCACCACCACACCGGAGAGATTGACATGCGGCCATGCCGCTTCCAGCGCTGCTGCCATGGCGGCCGATGCCTTGCCGGCCCCAACCACCACACAGCGACCCTTGGGCGGGGAGGGAAGATGCTGTTGCAATACCTTCGCCGGATCAGCGCTTGCGACTGCCGCCATGAATATCCGGTTGAGGGCGTCTTTGGCTCGGCTGTCGTTCCATGCGGTCATCGGTTCATACTCCAATCCAGAGCGCGCCAAGCGCCAAAAGGGCGGGCAGCGCCTGAATGAACAGGATCTTCATAGCATTGGCGGTAACGGCGCCGAAAATACCGGCCACCAGCACACACAGCAGGAAAAACACCTTGAAGCTCAGCCCTTCATCGCCCTGTGTGAGCCCATAGATCAGCCCGGCCGCCAGAAACCCGTTATAAAGCCCCTGATTGGCGGCGAGCACCTTCGTCTGCCGGGCAAAATCCGCTGAAAGACCGAAGGCCTTGCGGCCGGCCGGCTTTTCCCACAGCAGCATTTCCAGAATGACGATGTAGATATGGATGGCCGCAACCACGGCAATTAGAATGCTGGCGATCATCGGCAGGCTCCTCCAAACCATGATGCCCCTGCCGCGTTTTTTACGGCGAACGGACAATTCCGTTTTAACGGTGGGACGAAGAGCTGCAAGGCCAGAATCTCCTCTTCCCGTGCAAACTGTTGAAGAGCGGCAGCTCGTTGCTTGACTCTTGGTCGAAATAGGAACAAAACAAGAACAATAAAGATGAATAACCGGAATTGAAACCTGTCATGCCATGCAAAAGCGCGCGGACCAGTTGCTCGTTGTCGAAGAGCTGCGTGAAAGGCTGGAAAGGATCGGTAACGGCCCTGAGCGGCTGCACGAGACCTTGCCTTTCGGCGTGGATGCCATCGACCGTCACCTGCCGGGAGGCGGGCTGAAGCTCGGTTGCCTGCATGAGCTGAGCGGTGGCGGCAATGGCGCTGCCGATGGCGCGGCGGCAGCGCTGTTTGCGGCCGGTGTGGCGGCACGGCTTTCCGGCAAGGTTTTGTGGTGCGTCACCCGGCGAGACCTGTTCATGCCGGGCCTGATGCAGGCCGGCCTGTCTCAGAACCGGCTCATCATCGTTGAATGCCGTGATGAAAAAGGCGTGCTCGACTGTTTCGAGGAGGGACTGCGCTGCAATGGTTTCGGTGCGGTGATGGGCGAATTGGCGAAGTTGCCGATGACCGCCTCGCGGCGGCTGCAACTGGCGGCGGAAACCTCCGGTGTGACCGGCATCGCCATCCGCCGCTTCCGGCGTGCGGCCGATGCGGCGTTGTTCGGCGAGCCGACGGCGGCCGTCACCCGCTGGCGCATCTCCGTGCGGCCCTCATCGCCCCTGCCGGTGCCGGGAGTGGGCAGGCCGCGCTGGTTTCTGGAACTCTTGCGATGTCGCGGCGGCGAAAGTGCCGAATTTGAAGTGGAAGCCTGTGATGCAAAGGGTCGTCTCGCTCTACCTGCCGACATGGCCGACGGATCGCTTCCGGCGTCTTTCGGGGAAGGACGCGCCGCCGGTTGAAAAGCCGCTGGTCATGATCGGCCGCCAGGGCAGCCGCCGGCTGGTGCTGGCGCTCGACAGGGCGGCAAAGGCGGCGGGCATCCGGCCCGGCACGCCGGTCAGCAAGGCGCAGGCGCTGGTGCCCGGCCTTCTCGTCGAAAATCTGGACGCAGTGGCCGATGCACGCGCCCTGCAGCAGCTGGCCTTTCATTTCCTGCGCATCTATGCCCCGATCGTTGCCGCCGATCCGCCGGACGGGCTGGTGCTGGACACGGCGGGTGCGGACCATCTTCACGGCAATGAGGCGCTGATGCTGAGCGGCATGGTTAACCGCCTGCATGCCGCCGGTTTTGCCGCGCGCGCCGCCATTGCCGATAGCTGGGGGGCGGCCCATGCGCTGGCGCGCTTCGGCCGTGATGAGATCAGCATTGTACCGCCGGGTGGCCAGAAAGCGGCGATCAGCGGTTTGCCGCTTTCTGCGCTGAGGCTGGAGGAGCGTATCGTTTCCGGGCTGAAGGTGCTGGGTTTCCGCAGCATCGGCGAGCTTGCCGAAGCCCCGCGCGCACCGCTGACCCTGCGTTTCGGCCCCGAACTCGTCCGTCGTCTTTCCCAGGCTTTCGGGGAGATCGGCGAACCCATCGAACCGGTGCGCGTGGCCGAACTGGTGGAGGTGCGGCGCGCCTTTCCCGAACCGATTGCGGCGGCGGAGACGATTGCCCGTTATACGCAGAAGCTGGTAACGGGGCTTTGCACCGCGCTGGAAAAGCGCGGCCTCGGCGCCCGCCGGGTCGATCTGGTGCTGCATCGTGTGGATAGCGGCCTACAAGCCATACGGGCTGGCACGTCCAGACCGGTGCGCGATGTCAAACAGCTTGTCCGGCTTCTGACCGACCGTATTGACACCATCGATCCCGGTTTCGGCATCGAGATGATGGTGCTGACCGCCACCCATGCCGAGCCGCTTGTCGCCGCGCAGGCCCGTTCTTCGTTGCTGGAGGAAGGGCGTGCGGAAATCGCCGATACGGTCGATGTCATCCTCAATCGTGGCCACAGGGTCTATCGTTATGCGGCGGTGGCAAGTGATGTGCCGGAACGCTCCATTGCCCCCGTTGCGGCGCTTGCGCCTGAGGATACGCTCGGCTGGCCCGGCCACTGGCCGCGCCCGGTCAGGCTTTTTGCAAGACCGGAACCCATCGAGACGCTGGCGCTGCTGCCGGACCACCCGCCGCGTTATTTCCTCTGGAAAGGCGTGCGCCATAATGTGCGGCGCGCCGATGGGCCGGAACGGGTGTTTGGTGAATGGTGGAAACGTGACCGGGAAAAGGCCGCGGTACGCGATTATTTCACGGTGGAAAATGAAGGCGGCGAACGTTTCTGGATTTTTCGCTCCGGTGACGGCGAACATGCCGAAACGGGCTCGCAGGGCTGGTTCATCCATGGGGTTTTCGCATGAGCACGCCCCGTTATGCCGAACTTCAGGTGACCACGCATTTTTCCTTCCTGCGCGGGGCCAGCTCCTGCGAAGAACTTTTCGAACAGGCCAAAAACCTCGGCATAGAGGCGCTGGGCATCACCGACCGCAACAGCCTTGCGGGCATTCCCCGCGCTTACGAGGCGGCGAACAATTTCGGCATCCGTCTCGTCATCGGCTGTCGCCTCGATCTGGATGACGACCTTTCCGTGCTTGTCTACCCCATGGATCGTCCGGCTTACGGGCGGCTTTGCCGGCTGCTTTCCGTGGGCAAGAAACGGGGCGGCAAGGGCAAGTGCCGGCTGACATGGGATGATCTCGTCACCTATGGCGAAGGCCTGATCGTGGTGCTGCTCGCCGATCTGGCCGACGATCTCTGCGCGCTTCGCCTGCGCCGGCTCAAAGCTGCTTTTGCCGACCGGGCCTATATGGCGCTCAGTCTCAGACGACGTCCCAACGACCAGATGCGGCTTTTTGAACTGTCGGCTATGGCTGAAGTGGCTGGCGTGCCGAGTGTGGTGACCAATGACGTGTTGTTTCATGTGCCGGAGCGGCGCATGCTGCAGGACGTCGTCACCTGCATAAGGCATAATTGCACCATCGACGAAGCGGGTTTCCGCCGCGAACGCCACGCCGACCGTTACATGAAACCGCCGGAGGAAATGCACCGGCTGTTTGCCCGTTACCCTGAAGCGCTTTCCCGCAGCCTCGAAATTGCGAAACGCTGCAAATTTTCGCTGAAGGAGCTGGTCTATCAATATCCCGAGGAGCGCAGCCTGCCGGGGCTGACGGCGCAGCAGGCACTTGAAAAACTCGTATGGGAAGCGGTGCCGGTGCGTTATCCGCATGGGTTGCCGGAGAAGGTGGAAAAGGCGCTCAGACATGAGCTGGCGGTTGTCGGCAGACTGCAATATGCACCCTATTTCCTGACGGTAAACACCATCGTCCATTATGCGCGCTCAAAAGATATTCTATGCCAGGGACGTGGTTCGGCCGCCAATTCTGTCATCTGTTTTGTACTCGGCATTACCGCCATCGATCCTGCCCTTTTTAGCAATCTTGTCTTCGAACGTTTCATTTCCGAGAACCGGGGAGAGCCGCCGGATATCGACGTGGATTTCGAACATCAGCGGCGCGAGGAGGTCATACAGTGGGTCTATGACACCTATGGTCGTGACAAGGCAGCACTCTGTTCGGTCGTTACCCGTTACCGGGGACGCGGGGCGCTGCGTGATGTCGGCAAGGTTCTGGGCCTGCCGGAAGACCTGACGAAACTTCTTTCCTCGCAGGTCTGGCGCTGGAGCGAAGGGGTGGATGAAAAGCAGGTTAAAGAACTGAATCTCAATATGGAGGACCGCCGCCTCAAGCTTGCTTTCGAACTGGCTAATCAGCTTGTCGGCACACCGCGCCACCACAGCCAGCATCCGGGTGGTTTTGTTCTGACCCATGACAGGCTGGACGAACTGGTACCCATCGAACCCGCCGCCATGGACGATCGCCAGATCATTGAATGGGACAAGGATGACATCGATGTCGTGAAATTCATGAAGATGGATTGCCTGGCGCTTGGCATGCTGTCCTGCATGAAGCGTGGTTTTGACCTGCTGGAGACGCGCACGGGAGAGAAATATGATCTTGCCGCCATGCCGCCGGATGACGGGCCCACCTATGCCATGATTCAGAAGGCCGATACGCTCGGCACGTTCCAGATTGAAAGCCGGGCGCAGATGTCGATGTTGCCGCGCCTGAGGCCGAAGGAATTTTATGATCTCGTCATTCAGGTCGCCATTGTTCGCCCCGGACCCATTCAGGGCGATATGGTGCATCCCTATCTGCGCCGGCGGCAGGGAAAGGAGCCGGTTCATTTTCCCAAAAAAGAGCTTGAGAGCGTCTTGGGAAAGACGATGGGTGTCCCGCTGTTTCAGGAGCAGGCCATGCGGATCGCCATGGATTGCGCCGGTTTTACTCCGGATGAAGCCGACCAGTTGCGTCGAGCCATGGCGACTTTCAAGAATGTCGGCACCATTTCCAAATTCAGGGAAAAATTGGTCAAGGGCATGGTGGAGCGCGGTTATGAGCAGGACTTTGCCGAGCGCATCTTCAAGCAGCTTGAAGGGTTCGGCAGCTATGGTTTTCCCGAAAGCCATGCGGCCTCCTTCGCATTGATCGCTTATGCTTCCTCATGGCTGAAATGCCATCACCCCGATATTTTCTGTACGGCCATTCTCAACTCGCAGCCGATGGGGTTTTACGCTCCGGCGCAGATCGTACGCGATGCACGCGACCACGGCGTGGAGGTGCGCCCCGTCTGCATCAATAACAGCCGTTTTGATTGCTCGCTGGAACCTACGGGCAGGAAGGATGCGGAAGGGGAGGAGCGTTTTGCCGTGCGGCTTGGCCTGCGCATGGTGAAGGGGCTTTCCAACAAACATGCTGCCGATATCGTCGCTTCCCGTCAGGATAGAGCCTTTGCCTCCGTCGACGATCTCTGGCGAAGGGCGGGCGTTCCCGCTGCCGCACTGGTGTGTCTGGCCGAAGCCGATGCCTTTCTGCCGTCGCTTTCGCTTTCCAGGCGTGAGGCGCTCTGGGCCATCAAGGCCCTGCGGGATGAGCCGCTGCCGCTTTTTGCCGCTGCCGCCAGCCGGGAAAACACCGTGGTGGATGAACTTCAGGAACCCTCCGTCACGCTCAGGCCCATGACGGATGGCGGCGAGGTGGTGCAGGATTATGGCCATGTGGGGCTCACCCTGCGCGAGCATCCCATGTCCTTCCTGCGCCGCGATCTTTCCCAACGCCGCATCATGACTTGCGCGGAGGCGGTGCGTGCCCGGGACGGCGCATGGCTGGAAACGGCCGGTCTGGTGCTGGTGCGCCAGCGCCCCGGCTCGGCAAAGGGGGTGATCTTCATGACGCTGGAGGATGAGACGGGCATTGCCAATGCGGTGCTGTGGGTCAAAACCTTCGAAAAATACCGGCGCGTGGTGCTGTCCGCCGGCATGGTCGGCATTTATGGCAAGATCCAGCGGGAAGGCGAGGTGGTGCATCTGGTCGCCCACCGGCTGACCGATCTGTCGGAGGCACTGGCCAGCGTGGGCGAGCGCAATCGCGCCTTTCCCCTGCCACATGGGCGCGGCGATGAGTTCCACCACGGAATTCCGCCGGAGGATCATCGCAATATCAAAAAACGCCCGCCACCTGCTGACCATGATGACGATGCGGTGGAGCAGATAAAGGTGATTTCCCGTAATTTTCACTAGCGCATTTTCAGGAAAGGTAGATTCCGGTTCTCCGTCCGGAAATGCGCCAAAATGCTCTAAGGCGGCGGTTCAGCTCACCTTTTGCGCCACGATATAAGGGCGATTATCATTGCCCCGTGTGGCGTGGATTTCCATAGCCAGAATGTCGAAGCCGCCGGCGCCTATATGCCGGCAAAGCTCAGGCGCGCTGAAGACGCCGGCATAGGGGGCTTTGCCGATCGCGCGCATGGCCGGCAAAACAAGGCGGATGAGCCGGTTCATATCTCCGACGCAGGGTGTCTTGGTGATGAAGAGCGCCTGCGGGGCTAGCAGGGAATGAATGTGCTTCACTGTGCCGGGCAGGTCGCGAACCAGATGAAGATAGTTGAAACCCAGAACCGCGTTAAACGGCTGAGGGCCGGGTTCAAGCGTTTGTGCGGTCGCGGTGCTGAAGACGAGGTTCGGGAAAGAGCCGGCGGCGTGTTTCCTCTCCTCGGCAATTGTGATCATGCCGGCGGAAATATCCGTCGCCAGATAGTCTTTGACACCGCCCGCCAGCCGGATCGCCGTTGTGCCGGTGCCGCAGCCGAGCTCCAATACCCTGTCATTTGGTTTCAGCAGGGCGCGAGTCCGCTCCAGTGTGCGCTCATATCCGGCTTCATCCGAAATCCTGCCCTTGGCATATTTCCGGGCGGTTCGGTTCCAGAAACGGGCGTCGTCGGCAATGCTCATGGTGGATGCTCCCCGGACGGCGCCATTCCGCTTCAGACGGATCTGTCCTCACGCAATATCCTTATCCGTTTTGTCCGACGCTTTTAAGCGGCATCCTCCAGCCCGGCCGTGTCTTTCCTGCGGAACTGGCTGGGTGGCGCGCCGATCACACGTTTGAAGGCGCGGCTGAAGGAGGCTTCGGAATCATAACCGAGCTTTTCCGCCGCCAGTGTCACGCGCATGCCTTCGCGCAGCCACAGCCGCGCCTGATGCATGCGCACGCGCACCACATAACGCGCCGGGCTTTCGCCCACCACGCGGGTGAAGCGTTCCGCGAAACTGGAGCGGGATGCGCCCATCAAGGAGGCAAGCTCTTCCACGTTCCAGTCCTTTTCGGGGTTGAGATGGATGGCGGCCAGCACCCTGCCGAGTTCGGGATTGCGCACGGCGGCCAGCCAGCCGCTGGAATCGCCGCAGCCATATTCCACCCATGTGCGGATCAGGGTCGCTGTCAGCACATCGGCAAGCCGCGCCAGAATGCCGCCCGCGCCGACGCGGTTCAATTCCACCTCGCGCGCCATGGCCTCCAGAAGATGTGGAATGGCCGGGTCGCTTTTGGCCAGATCGCTGGTCAGCATCACATCCGGCATCAGTTGCAGGAGCGGATGCAGATTGTCCATGTTGAAACGCATGGAGGCGGTGAAGGCAATGGTATCCCCGCCGGCGCATGCGCATTCCATGTCGAAAATGCCCTGGCAGACTTCCTTCTTGCCGAACCGGTCAAAGGGGGAGGGCGTCACCTCCTCGCTGCTGGCGAGCACATGGGCGTGTCCTCGCGGCAGAAGCACGGCATCGCCGCATGTCAGCGTCAGCCATTCGCCGGAGGGTTTTTGCAGTTTCGCCTGGCCCACGCCGATGAAATGAAAGCGCGCTGCCTCCTGCTCGGGAAAAGCCGTCGCCCAGGGTGTGGCCATGCGGCAGCGGCCATATTCCACGCCATCAAGCCTCAGGCCGCGCAGCATTTCCGTCAGGGCATCATTCATGGCAGCTCTCGCAAATTCGGACGATTGGTTAAGGAATATGGATTTTCTAGCATGGAAACGCCGGTCTGTCACGCGTAGCTTGGGTGCATCGATTTGCGGGCCCTGAACCTGCCTCCCCATCGGCCTCACCACTTTGCGTTTCCGTTTCAGCGCGCATTTTTTAACGATGCGCATCAGGAGATTTTGATGAACAACCGGACCATAAACGAACTCGAATATGTGCCGCGTCAGACGGAGCCGGATGCGAAGTGGGCCGCGGTGGTTTCGCTGGCGCTCGGCGTCTTCGGGCTGGTGACGGCGGAATTCCTGCCGGTCAGCCTTTTGACGCCGCTTTCGGCCGATCTTGCCGTCAGCTCCGGCATTGCCGGTCAATCCATCACCGTTACGGCGCTGGTTGCGGCGGTTGCCGGCCCCGGCGTTGTCATCGGCACACGCAGTATCGACCGCCGCTGGACGTTGCTTGGGCTCACCACACTGCTGATCATTTCCAGCGCGCTGGCCGCCTTTGCCAATGGTCTCGTCATGCTGTTCGCCTCGCGCGTCCTGCTGGGCGTCGGCCTTGGCGGCTTCTGGGCCATGTCGGCGGCGCTGGCGCTCCGGCTCGTGCCGCTCGATAAAATGCCGCGCGCCATGGCCATCATCCTGACAGGGGTTTCCGTTGCCACCGTCTGTGCCGCGCCGGTCGGTGCATGGATCGGCGCGACGCTCGGCTGGCGTTCGGCCTTCGTCGTTTCGGGTGCGCTCGGCGTCATCGCGCTCATCGTGCAATTGCTGACCGTGCCCTCGCTGCCCCCGGCCGGCGCTCCCGGGCTTTCCACCATGTTCCGGCTGTTGCAGCGTCCACAGGTCCGCATCGGTCTTTTGACGACGCTCTTCATCGTTGCGGCCCACTTTGCCGGCTTCACCTATGTCCGCCCCTTCCTGGAAAATGTGACGGGATTTGGCGTAGAGGCGATTTCGCTCGTCCTTCTGGCTTATGGTATCGGCGGCTTTTTCGGCAATCTCTTCGGTGGTTTCCTCGCCGAGAAAAACACGGCATGGGCGGTAACTTTTGCCGCGACACTGATTGCCGCATCGGCTTCCGTTCTGGTCGTTGCGGGTGCCTCACCCCTGATCGCCGGCCTTGCCATCGCCTCCTGGGGTTTTGCCTTCGGTGCGGTGCCGGTCAGCGTGCAGAGCTTCATCACCCGCGCTGCTTCCGATGAGGCGGAAAGTGCCGGCGCGCTGCTGCTCACCACCTTCCAGATCGCCATTTCCAGCGGTGCGGTTCTGGGTGGTCTGCTGATTGATCTTCATGGCGCGACCATGGTCTTCGTCTTCGTGGCGATCTCCGCCCTTCTCGGCGCGTCGCTGATGGCGTCACGCCGGGGCGCGGTGCCGCAGGTCGAGGCCTCGCAGGGGTAATATGCTGGTCGAAGAAAAAGGACCTACATCCGTGCGGGTCCTATTTCGTGATGAAAACCTCTCCTTCCGTCATGCCGGACTTGATCCGGCATCCAGTCACGGCGCGTCTGCGCCGTGAAAAGAGTTTTTTGCGATCAAGTCCTTGATCTGTTCCTCAAACCGTCTTGATCGCCTTCTGCGTCCGGTCTTTTCCCACCTCGATCACGTGCCGCATGGCCTTCACCGCCGCATCCGCGTCACGCGCGGCAATTGCATGCACGATGCGCAGATGGTTGGACGCGATCTCGGCAATGGTGCCGGGCGAAGCGGCCGGTGACGAAAGCTGGAAGGAAATCGCAAGTGCGGCTTCGATCAGCCCGCTTGCCGAACGCATGAAGGGATTGCCGGACATATGCGCAACAGCAAGGTGGAATTCGAGATCGACCTTGGCAATGCTTTCCGGCGTATGGTTCGGATTGTCGAATTTGGCGGCGATCACGTAGAGGGAAACAATATCGTCATTGGAGGCCTGCAGGGCCGCCGCCGCTGCCGCCGCCGGTTCCAGCGCCAGGCGGATTTCCGCCAGATGCTTGACGAATTCCTGGTCAATGCCGGCCTCGCAGCGCCAGCCCAGCACGTCAGGATCGAAGAAGTTCCAGCTCGAACGGTCGAGAACGCGGGTGCCGACCTTGGCCTTGGGTTCCACCAGCCGCTTGGCCGCCAGCGTCTTCATGGTTTCGCGCAGCACGGTGCGCGAGACGCCGAAACGCATGGAGAGTTCCGCATCATTGGGCAGCAGCGAGCCCTCCGCGATCCTGCCCGAGACGATGGCGCTGCCGAGTTCGGAGACCACATGGGCGTGGCTGTTCCGGCGTTTTCGCCCGCTAATCGTCGTTTCGAGCAGCCCCAAGCAAGCCTCCGTTTGCCGTTATGCCGGATGCGGTCCGGCCAGTCTCCTGTTTGAATACCAGATGATTGCGCGCTGCAACACGATGAAGACGAAAAGCAGCACACCGATGACGATTTTCGTCCACCAGGAGGAAAGCGTCCCGTCAAAAACGATGTAGGTCTGGATCAGCCCCTGGATCAGAAGGCCGATGAAGGTGCCCGCCACCAGCCCCGTGCCACCGGTCAGAAGCGTGCCGCCTATGACGACGGCGGCGATGGCGTCGAGTTCAACGCCGACCGTCGCCAGCGAATAACCGGAAGAGGTGTAGAGCGTATAGACGATGCCGGCGAGCCCCGACAGGAAACCGGAGAGCGCATAGATGCCGATGGTCGTTGCGCCGATCGGTACGCCCATCAGCTCGGCCGATTGCGGGTTGCCACCCAGCGCATAGACATTGGCGCCGAAGCGGGTGCGGCTGGCAATCAGCATGCCGGCGGCAAAGACGAGAAGCATCAGCATGGCTAGCGCCGTCAACCTGCCGCCGCCGGGAAAACGGTAATAGAAGCCCTGTATCGCGTCGATGAAGGGATGCGAGATCGGCACCGATTGCGTGGATATAAGATAGGCCGCGCCGCGCGCCAGAAACATGCCCGCCAGCGTCACCACGAAGGGCGGGATCGACAGGAAGCGGATCATCGCCCCCATCAGGCAGCCGAACAGCGTGGAAATTGCCAGCACGATGGCGAAGGCCAGAAGCGGATGGATATTATAGGTGCCGACCATCACCGCTACGAAGACACTGGTGAAGGCGATGACCGAGCCGATGGACAGATCGATGCCGCCCGACAGGATGACGAAGGTCATGCCGACGGCCGCAATGCCGAGAAAGGCGTTGTCGGTCAGAAGATTGCCGATCACCCTCGTCGAGAAGATCGCCGGATATTGCAGCACGCACAGCAGATAGGCGATGACGAAGATCGTCAGCGTGGTGAGGAAGGGCAGGTTGCGGCTGTGGATCATCGCGCGGTTCCTTCCTTGGTCATGCCGTTGGCGGCGGCCGGTTTGGCGTGCGGCTTCGGCGCTTTCACGAAACCGAGGACGGCCATGATCGCCGGCGATTGCAGCGTCAGAACCACCATGATGATGCCCGCCTTGATAATGAGGTTGAATTCCGGCGGGAAGCCCGAGACGAGAATGCCGGTATTGATAGTCTGGATGATGAGCGCGCCGATCAGCGAAGCGGTGATGGAGAAGCGGCCGCCATTCAGCGAGGTTCCGCCGATCACCACCGCAAGGATCGCGTCCAGTTCCAGCCACAGGCCGGCATTGTTGGCATCCGCGCCGCGAATATCGGCGGTCACGATCATGCCGGCAATGGCTGCGCAGAGACCGGAGACTGCATAGACGAAAAACAGAAGGAAGCGCGCCCTGACCCCGGCAAGCGCTGCCGCACGGCGATTGATGCCGGTCGCCTCGATCAGGAAACCGAGCGCGCTCTTGCGGACCAGAAGGCCGATGACGAGCGCCGCCGCCAGCCAGATGATGACGGGCAACGGAATGCCCGCAAATGCGCCGGAGCCGATGGCGGAAAAGCTGTCATTGTTGAAGG
The DNA here is from genome assembly GCA_017744915.1 of Agrobacterium tumefaciens. GTDB lineage: Bacteria > Pseudomonadota > Alphaproteobacteria > Rhizobiales > Rhizobiaceae > Agrobacterium > Agrobacterium tumefaciens_I. The sequence goes on along the minus strand of JAGIAH010000001.1, from coordinate 60,281 downwards.
TGAGGATGACGCCTTCGGTGATGAGCTGGGCGATGCCGCGTCCCGCCACCATCAGGATCAGCGTGGCGATGATCGGCTGTATGTCGAGAAGGGCGACCAGCACGCCGTTCCACAGACCGCAGGCAATGCCCACCGCAAGCGAGATGGCAATGACTGAGGGAATGGAATGGCCGTTGCTGATGAGCGTGGCGGCGACCGCGCCGCAGATGGCGATCACCGCGCCGATAGACAGGTCGATACCCTTGGTGGCGATGACCAGCGTCATGCCGATGGTCAAAAGTGCCACGGGGGCGGCGCGCACGAGAATATCCACCAGACTGCCATAGAGCCGCCCGTTCTGGAATGAAACATGAAGAAAGCCCGGCGAAATGATTGTAATCGCTGCCAGAATGATAAAGAGGGCGGCGAGCTGGGGTGCAAGCCTTTTCAGCCGTCGGGTTACAGCCACCATCACGCCGCCTCCGTTCTGGCCGCATCCGCAATCGCCCGCATGATGTTGTCGGCCGTCACCTCGCCGCCCTTCAATTCGCTGACATGGCGGCGGTCGGACAGCACGACGACGCGATGGGCAACGGCGGTGAGCTCTTCCAGTTCGGAGGAAATGACGATGAGCGACATGCCCTCGCTACAGAGTTTTTCAATCATTTTCAGAATTTCCGCATGCGCGCCGATATCGATGCCGCGTGTCGGCTCATCGAGGATCAGAAGCCGGGGATGGGTGGCGAGCCAGCGGGCCAGAATGGCCTTCTGCTGGTTGCCGCCGGACAGGAATTTTATCGGCCGGTCGGGATCAGCGGGGCGAATATCGAGAGATTTGATGAAGCTTTCGGCCAGTTCCGCCTTCTGCCGGCGAGACAGCGGTCGCGCCCAGCCCTGCCGGGCCTGCAACGCCAGGGCAATATTGTCGGTGACGGAAAAGTCGCCGATGATGCCGTCCGTCTTGCGTTCCTCAGGGCAGAAGCCGAAGCCCTCCGCAATCGCCGCCTCGGGAGACGAAATCGTCACCGCCTTGCCGTCGATCGTTGCCGTGCCGGTATCGGGCCGGTCGATGCCGAACAGCAGGAAGGCCGTTTCCGTCCGGCCGGAACCCAGAAGGCCGGCGACGCCGACGATCTCTCCTGGCCGGATGCCGAGATCGAAGGGGGCGATGCTGCCGCGTTTGCCGTAACCTTCGAACCGGATCGGCGGTTCGCCCTCGGCGACGGTATCGTCGGTCGCCTGGTGCTCATGGGTAATGTGCTGAAGCTCGCGGCCCAGCATCATGGAAATGAGTTCGGATCTCGGCAGGCTGCCGATCTCACGCGTACCGACAAGGCGGCCGTTGCGCAGCACCGTCACGCGGTCGGCGATGTCATAGACCTGATTGAGGAAGTGGGTGATGATGACGATGCCAATGCCGCGGGCGCGCAGGTTCTTCAAAACGCCGAACAGCATCTCGACCTCATGGGCGTCGAGGCTGGCGGTGGGTTCGTCCAGCACCAGAACCTTGCCGGAAAGATCGACGGCGCGGGCAATGGCGATGATCTGCCGGATGGCGACGGAATAGCTGGAAAGCAGGGCATTGACGTCGATGGAAAGCCCATATTGGGCAAGCAGCGCCTGCGATTTTTTCTGCATCGTGCCGCGGTCGATCAGCCCGAAGCGGCGCGGCTGGCGGCCGAGAAACAGGTTTTCGGCAACCGTCAGGTTTTCGAGAAGGTTTACTTCCTGATAGACGGTGCCGATGCCGAGCGCCTGCGCTTCGCCGACATTGGCGGGCGAAATCTCGCCGCCCTCCAGAAACACCGAACCGCTGTCGCGGTGGTAAACTCCGGTCAGAATCTTGATCAGCGTCGATTTGCCCGCGCCGTTTTCGCCGAGAAGCGCATGGATTTCACCGTGCCCGAGCGAAAAATCGACATTATCGAGCGCCGTGATCCCGAGAAAGGATTTGCCGATGGCGCGTGCTTCCAGAAGTGGTGCCGTTTCGGACATTGAGCAGGTTCCGTATCGAAATATAGGTCTCGCCATAAGGGCGCTTGGTGATCGCGTGAAGCGGCGCCGGCCCGCTCCATACGCAATCACTCTGCATGCTGAGCCGGAAAGTTTTCCCTTTCCCCAAACTGCCGAAAGAAACGGCGCAAACCTTGCGCCGTTCCTCCGAAGAAATGGCTCAGTAGCCCAGGCCCTTCTTCGCCTCGTAGACCTTCATCGGGTCGTCGGACGCCGTGTAGAGCTTGGATTCGGTCTGAATCCACTTTGGCGGCGCCTTCTTGTCTTTCAGATAGGCTTCGAGCGCGTCAAAGGCGGGGCCTGCCATGTTGGGCGTCAGTTCCACCGTTGCATTGGCTTCACCGGCGGCCATGGCCTTGAAGATATCAGGAACGGCATCGATGGAGACGACCTTGATGTCGGTTCCGGGCTTCAGACCGGCTTCCTTGATGGCCTGGATAGCGCCGACGGCCATATCGTCATTGTGGGCATAGACGGCACAGATATCCTTGCCGCCGCCTTCGGCCTTGATGAAGCTTTCCATCACTTCCTTACCCTTGGTGCGGGTAAAATCGCCGGTCTGCGAACGCGCGATCTTGATGTTCTTGTGCGAAGCAATGGCTTCTTCGAAGCCTTTCTTGCGGTTGATGGCAGGGGAAGAGCCGGTCGTGCCCTGAAGTTCGACGACCTTGCAGTCCTTCGAGCCGACATCCTTGACCAGCCAGTCGCCGGCAACCTTGCCTTCGTGGACCTGGTCCGAGGTGACAGCGGTCAGGTAAAGATCGTCCGAAGCCTCGATCTGGCGGTCGAGCAGGATGACAGGGATTTTTTCTTCCTTGGCTTCCTTCAGCACGGCGTCCCAGCCGGTTGCGACGACGGGTGCGATCAGGATCGCATCCACGCCCTGCGCGATGAAGCCGCGAACGGCCTTGATCTGGTTTTCCTGCTTCTGCTGCGCATCGGCGAATTTCAGCGTGACGCCGCGTTTTTCGGCCTGCTGTTTCGTGACGGTGGTTTCAGCCGCGCGCCAGCCGGATTCCGAACCGATCTGCGAGAAGCCGACGGTGAGCGATTTTGCGGAAACACTGGATGCAAGGCACAGCGAAACGGCGACAGTGGCTGTCGCGAGAGCTTTTCTCATCTTATTCCTCCCAGAGATGATGTCAGCGTGACGGCCACACTATGAGCATATAGTAATACTCTTGAAAAGGGGCATTTTCGCATATTTCAATTTTAAAGTGACATTCTGAGTGCGGGATTCTGAAATAAATCAATGAAAATCAATATAATAAGCATTTCATGTTTTCTGGTTTGAACAACCGGCATTGCCGCTTCGTCAAATGCCATATCGCTTGACAGGGTGCGGTAACGTCTAATAGTAATACAAATAAGAAGATGTTTTTTGTCGGGATTTATCGGTCGCAGGACCACGATTGAGCCGGCAAAATAGGGAGGGAGATTCCGTTGCGCAGTCCCGCGATGGCCGTAAATGCCGAAAAATATTCGGTTAAAGCCGAAGAGCAGCCTAATGCCACTCGTCTGGGCCTGCACTGTCGGTTATGCGTGATCTCCGAGACGCTGATTCCATTTTTCTTGCGCACAACATAAGCTTGTCGCAATTCGTAATATTTTACCGTTGGCCACTTCCGGCTGGAGACCCGCATCATGACGACATCCGATAATCTTCCTGCAACTCAGGGCAAGCTGCGCTCGCGCGCCTGGTTCGACAACCCCGCCAATGCGGACATGACCGCGCTTTATCTCGAGCGTTACATGAACTTCGGTCTCAGCCAGGCCGAGCTTCAGTCCGACCGCCCGATCATCGGTATCGCGCAGACGGGTTCGGACCTTTCGCCCTGCAACCGCCACCACCTGGAGCTGGCGAACCGCCTGCGCGAAGGTATTCGTGAAGCGGGCGGCATTGCGATCGAATTTCCGGTCCACCCGATCCAGGAAACCGGCAAGCGCCCGACGGCGGGTCTCGACCGCAACCTGGCTTACCTCGGCCTCGTGGAAGTGCTTTACGGTTATCCGCTCGATGGCGTCGTTCTGACCATCGGCTGCGACAAGACCACGCCTGCCTGTCTTATGGCGGCGGCCACCGTCAACATTCCGGCCATTGCGCTCTCCGTCGGCCCCATGTTGAACGGCTGGTTCCGTGGCGAACGCACCGGCTCCGGCACCATCGTCTGGAAGGCCCGCGAATTGCTGGCGAAGGGTGAGATCGATTACCAGGGCTTCGTCAAGCTCGTTGCGTCTTCGGCCCCGTCCACCGGCTATTGCAACACCATGGGCACGGCAACGACCATGAACTCGCTCGCCGAAGCGCTCGGCATGCAGCTTCCCGGCTCCGCCGCCATTCCGGCGCCATACCGTGACCGTCAGGAAGTCTCCTACCTCACCGGCCTGCGTATCGTCGAAATGGTCAAGGAAGACCTGAAGCCCTCCGACATCATGACCAAGGATGCCTTCATCAACGCCATCCGCGTCAATTCGGCCATCGGCGGCTCCACCAATGCGCCGATCCATCTCAATGGCCTTGCCCGCCATGTCGGCGTCGAGCTGACGGTGGATGATTGGCAGACCTATGGCGAGGACGTGCCGCTGCTCGTCAACCTGCAGCCGGCCGGCGAATATCTCGGCGAGGATTATTACCATGCCGGCGGCGTACCCGCTGTCGTCAACCAGCTGATGAGCCAGGGACTGATCATGGAAGACGCCATGACCGTCAACGGCAAGACCATCGGCGACAATTGCCGCGGCGCGATCATCGAGGACGAGAAGGTCATCCGCCCCTATGAGCAGCCGCTCAAGGAGCGTGCCGGCTTCCGCGTTCTGCGCGGCAACCTGTTCTCTTCGGCCATCATGAAGACAAGCGTGATCTCGGAAGAATTCCGTGGCCGTTACCTCTCCAACCCGAACGATCCGGAAGCCTTCGAAGGCCGCGCCGTGGTGTTCGACGGTCCGGAGGATTACCATCACCGCATCGACGATCCGTCGCTGAATATCGACGCCAACACCATTCTGTTCATGCGCGGCGCCGGTCCGATCGGTTACCCGGGTGCGGCGGAAGTGGTGAACATGCGCGCGCCGGATTATCTTTTGAAGCAAGGCGTCAGTTCGCTGCCCTGCATCGGTGATGGCCGCCAGTCCGGCACGTCGGGCAGCCCATCCATCCTCAATGCCTCGCCGGAAGCAGCGGCTGGCGGCGGTCTGGCCGTGTTGCAGACGGGTGACCGCGTCCGTATCGATGTGGGTCGCGGCAAGGCGGATATCCTGATTTCCGGCGAGGAACTGGCCAAGCGTTACGAAGCGCTGACGGCTCAGGGCGGTTACAAGTTCCCCGACCACCAGACGCCATGGCAGGAAATCCAGCGCGGCATCGTCAGTCAGATGGAAACCGGCGCGGTTCTGGAACCGGCCGTCAAGTACCAGCGCATCGCCCAGACCAAGGGCCTGCCGCGCGACAACCACTAAAGGCAGGGCCGTTTCGGCGGATCGCTTTTTTCAATCAGCCCCGGGCTCAACCCCGGGGCTGAAACATTTTGAGTAACGTCTTCCGCAACCGCGGGAGCCAGCCCGTCGCTTATCTGCTTACTTTCTCGAAGGGGCCTGCGGCTTTCCCGGATATGGCAGGAAGAACATGTACAGCCCGCTGAAAACAAGCAAAGTCAGCGGCGCCAGCGGGGCATAAATGATCACCGGTGGCGTCGGGCCGAAGGCCATCGAAGCGAAATTCGCCAGAATGGTGACGGTTAGCAGAATGCCCAGCCATCGATGGCCCTGCCTTATCCAGTTTCGCGAGATCAAAGTTGCCCCCAAGAAAAAGCATCCATGATGGAATGTGACACATCGGCGCTTCAACGGGCCTGAACGAGCTTCCAGCCATTGCCGGAAGGGTCGCGGAAGCTCGCATCCACCGAGCCGTAGCGGGCGATGGGTTCCTGGGTGAATTCGACGCCGCGCCTGTGCATGGCGTCAAAGGCTTTCTGGCAATCCTCGACCACCAGAACCAGCGGCGGCATCGCGCCCTTGGCCACGGCTTCGTTCAGGTTTTGCGCCGTCGCCTCGTCAACGGTCGGGGCCTGAGGCCGAAACAGGCCCAGCTGGAAGTCAGGCTGGTCCGGGTGCTGGACGGTCAACCAGCGATAATCGCCATTGCGTGCGTCCGTATGCACTCGAAAGCCAACTTTCTCGACATAGAATTGCAACGCTTCGTCCTGGTCATGAACATAAAGCCCGACGACTTGAACACCATTTTTCATGAGCTATCTCCCTTTTGCTCGTCGTGCCTACCGCTTTTCGTCTCCCGGCGCTTCTCCGAAACTGCCATTTTGAGATGGGGGCGATGGGCGGCGCTGACGAAGCAATGGGGAACATGTTCAAGATCACCCGGCGAAATCCGCATTCGCCGCCGCAATTCACTCGGATTTTCCCCGGTCACATCACGGAAAACGCGGCCAAATGTGCCGATGCTGTTCCAGCCGGTCTGCAAGGCGATGTCGATGATAGGAAGATCCGTGTCACGCAACAGCGCCACGGCGCGCTCCACCCGGCGGGTCAGCAGATAACGGTGAGGGGGTATGCCGAAGGCATCGCGAAACGATCTTGCGAAATGGGCCTGCGAGGCGCCGCTGACGCTTGCAAGGCGTGAAACAGGCCACGCCTCATCAGGCGCCGAGTCCATATGGTCCTTGGCGCGCAGAAGGCGTCGCAGCAGTTTCAGGTCTCTGTTTGCAGAGTTTTTTTCGTTTCCGGACCGGCGCATGCGCCAATCATTGAATGAACCGGACGTTCCTGGCAAGGCTCACCGCCAGTGCCAAAAACCGTAGTCCGACCCGTCAGCGACCCGCGCCGGAAACTCAGATCACCGGATAAAGCGACCAGAAAAACAGTTCATATTCCTGATCGCGGTCGTCATCGTTTGACTCGTCATCTGGTCTGCGCGGAGTCTTGTCCTGAAAATCGGTCTCCACCCGCTCGTTTATGACGGGCATTCTTCGGCCGATGCCAAAGAGGTCAAAGGAGAGCATGTTGAACCCTGCTACCATGGCCGTTTCCCTTCTTCACGCGAGTTAACAGTGCGTTAAGTTTCGCGCCTTGCCATGATTTCGTCAAGATTGGCCGGGGAATTTGTCTACTATTTTTAACAACAATGTTGTGACTGACATTCCACCGCTGACGAATTTCGCGCAATGAACGTTTATCGGCATCGTCAAGCGCCGTTCGCAGCGGTGTCGGAATAGGTTTTTTCGGCGGCTTCCAGCGCGGAATCGGTATCTGCGGCATGGCCGAGGCTTTTCAGGGCGCTCGAGAGGGCGGCGATATTGGCTTTCACCGCATGCGGGTTTGCACGGCGGCCAGTGTGATTGAGCCTTATCAGCCGCTCCGCGCCGGGGCCGACCCCGCCGGAAATATCCGCGCCCTGCTGCCTGGAGGCAGCGGCGAGAAACGCCCCAGCTTCGACCCTATCCGGCAGGATCGCCGTGGAAACCAGCGCTGAAGCATGTGCCTCCTCCACCCATGTCGGGATGCCAAGCGCCCTGATGGCGTTGCGGGTGGCGGCCGCCGCCCGTTCGTGGCGTTCGTTTGCGGATGTGAGACCTTCCGCCTCTATCCGGTCGAGCGCTGCCTCCAGCGCGTAGAATTCCAGCGGTGCCGGCGTTCCGGGCAGCGCGCCGCGACCGGCATCGAGCCAGAGCTTCTTCTGGTCCATGAGCGAGAGCATGGAGTTTGCCGGGGCCTGACCATGCGAAAGAAGCGCCCATGCCCTCTCGCTGACGGAAATGGCGGAGATTCCGGCCGGGCCGGCCAGCGCCTTTTGGGGGCCGATGACGGCGATATCGACGCTCAGCCGGTCGACCTCGAAGGCATGGCCGCCGATGGAGGCTACGGCATCGACGAGGGTGACGACACCCCTTTCCCGGGCGAGCGCTGCAATGGCGGGCAGGGGGTTGAGAATACCGCTTGCCGATTCCGCATGGACGATGGCGAGAAGATCGAAGTCCGGACCCTCGTCCAGTGCTCGCTCGACTTCCTGAAGCGTGATGGGTTTTGCCGGGCTGGCGGTCAGGTTGCGCACCGTCGCGCCGCCCCGTTCCAGCCAGCCGCCGAACCATGCGCCATAGGGGCTGGTGACGATGTTGAGCGCTTTCAGGCCCGGCCGCGCAAGGCTGGTGGCCGCCGCCTCAAGTGCCAGCACGGCTTCCGCCTGTATCAGCAGCACGTCGTTCTCCGTGCCCATCAGTGCGGCCAGCTGGTCGGCCAGCACGGCGTAGCGCTCTGCGGGAAAAGCGGGCGGGTCGAGCAGCAATGCGTAATCCGGGGTGGGCATGTCTTATCCTTGCGTGGTGACGGTCAGCCGCGGCGCGGCCTCGATCAGGGTTCTGGCGGTCGAGGATTGTGGTGCGGCAACGATGTTTGCGGTCCTGCCGATTTCGACGATCCGCCCCGCCTCCATGATGGCGACGCGGTGGCAGACGGCGCGGATGACCGCGAGATCATGGGAAACGAAAATACAGGAAACCGCCGTTTCCCGCTGTATTTCCACCAGCAGTTCGAGGATTTGCCGGCGCACCGAAACATCGAGCGCCGATACGGCTTCATCCAGAATGAGAAGCGACGGTTTGAGCGCGATGGCGCGTGCGATGGCGACACGTTGCCTCTGGCCGCCGGAAAGCTCGAAGACCGAACGGCCGGCATAGGCGGCGGGCAGGCCGACGCGGTCGAGAAGGCGGCGGATTTCCGCTGCGCATTCGCGTCTTTCGACAATGCGATGAATGCGCAGCGGCTCGCTTATGGCGTCCTCGACACTGGCACGCGGATTGAACGCGCCATGCGTATCCTGAAACACCATCTGCATCTGCCGCCGTGCCGCGCGCAACTCAGTGCCGTCAAGCGCCAGCCAGTCGCGGCCATCGAAATGGACGGTTCCCGCATCGGCTGGGATCAGCCGCATCAGAACGCGCGCCAGCGTCGATTTCCCGCAGCCGGAGGGGCCAGCAAGGCCCAGCGTTTCGCCGGGCTGAAGCGAAAAGGAGATTTCGGAAAGCGCCGAAACCGTTCTTGCGCCGGTGCGATAGGTCTTCGACAGTCCGTCAACGTTCAGAAGGGCTTCGTTCATGACGCGGCCTCGCTGATGAGCGGTGGCGTGGAGAGATCGAGATAATCGGCAAGCAGCGCGCGCGTATACTCATGGGCGGGCGCGGAAAGCACACTCCGCGTCGGTCCGTGCTCCACCAGCTGTCCAGCGCGCAGAACCGCGATCTCGTCGGCAAGGCTGGAGGCAAGGCCGATATCATGGGTAATGAAGACCAGCGTTCTGTTTCCCTCGCGCACCAGATTATCCAGCAGCGCGGCGATGGCTGCCTGGGTCACCGTGTCCAGCGCGCTCGTCGCCTCGTCGGCGATCAGGATCGTGGGGTTGGCGGCAATGGCGGCGGCAATCGCCACACGCTGCCTTTGCCCGCCGGAAAGCTGATGCGGATAGACGGCAAGCAGATGGGAAGGATGCGGCAGCCGCACCCGTTCCAGAAGGTCGCGGGCAAGATCGCGCGCCGGCCTCCAGGAAAGGCCGAGATGCCGTACGGCACCTTCCGCCACCTGTTCGCCGATCGTCAGGACCGGGTTCAGCGTCGCGCCGGTGTCCTGAAAGATCGTGCCGATATCGCGCCCCGGCATTGGCCTGCCGGCGAAGAGGCCGCTGTCGCGGCTCCAGGAGATATCGCCTGAAACCTGCGCGCTTCCGGGAAGAAGCCCGGCGATTGCCTTGCCGAGCGTGGATTTTCCCGAGCCGCTTTCACCGATGATCGCCAGTCTCTGCCCCTGCCGGATCGTCAGTGAAATATCCCGCAGCGCCGGCGCTTCGCTTGCCACATAGCGAACGTGGAGATCGTCGATCCGGCAAAGGGCATTGCCGCTCATGGCGTTTGCCTCCTCGTCGCCATCGCCCGATTGACGCCTTCGCCGAGAAGATAGACGCCGAGAACCGTGACCAGCAGGCCGATGCCGGGAATGACGGATAAAAACGCCGCAGAACGCAGGACGTTGCGTCCTTCCGCGATCATCGAACCCCAGGTGACGATATTCGGATCACCAAGCCCGAGGAAGGACAAAGCGGCTTCAGTGAGGATGGCGGCGGCGACGATGATGGCGGCGAGCGCCAGGACAGGCGGCAGCGCATTGGGCAATATTTGCCGGAACGCGATTTCCAGCGGATGCATGCCGATGGCGCGGGCGGATTGCACATAGTCGCGCTCGCGAATGCTCAAGACCTGCGCCCGCATCAGCCGCGCCGGATCCGCCCATGCGCCAAGCGCAATGGCGAGGATGACGATGGGCATGGAGGGGCCGATGGTGCTGACGAAGGCGAGCGCGAGCAGGAAATTCGGCACGATCTGGAAGGCGTCGGTGACGCGCATCAGCGCCTCGTCCACGAGGCCACCGGCAAATCCGGCAATCGTGCCGATGACGGTGCCGATCATCAGCGCGGCGGCGGCAGCACCCATGCCGACGAGCAGGGATGCCTGCGCGCCATGGGCAAGTTCTGCCAGCACGTCGCGGCCCAGCCGGTCAGTGCCGAGCGGCAGGGCCGCATTCGTAAAGGGTGCAATCAGCGGCTCGCCGACGATGGCGAGCGGGTCGCCCGGAAAAACAAGGGGAGCGGCAAACGCCGTTGCTGCAAGCAGCGCCAGAATGATGACGCCCGCAGCACCTTCGAAACTGCGCAGGAGCCGGAAAACGAAACTCATGCCTCTTGCTCCCCGCTGCCGATGCGCGGATCGAGCACGGCATAGAGAATGTCGACGGCGAGATTGACGAGGATGACGAAGACGGCGCTGGTCAGGATGATGCCCATCAAAAGCGGTGTGTCGCGGCCGCTGACGCCCTCCTGCGCCAGCCGGCCGAAGCCGGGAATGGCAAAGACACTTTCAATCACCACGCTGCCGCCCAGCATGGTTGCGGCCTGCAGGCCGAGCACGGTGACGAGCGGCAGCGCGGCATTGCGGGCGACATGGCGCAGCACGATCCGTCGTTTCGAAAGCCCCTTGGCCTTGGCGAAAAGCACGAAATCCAGCGGCCAGATCGCCGCCATAGCGGTGCGCATGACGCGCAGGAAAAGCGCCATATAGATCAGCCCGAGACTGGTGACGGGCAGCACGAGATGGCGGGCAACATCCAGCGCCCTTGCAAATCCCTGCTTGCCCGACGCTATGGTTTCGATGCCGGAGGTGGGCAGCCACTTCAGTTGTACGGCAAAGACGATGGCGAGAACGAGGCCGAGCCAGAAGCCCGGCGTAGCATAAAGCGTGAGCGACAGCGTGGAGAGCACACGGTCCGTCAGCCCGCCGGGGCGAGTACCGGCGACGATGCCAAGCGCGGTGCCGAGGATGAAGGCGAGCGCCGTGGCGCTGCCCATCAGGAGAAGCGTGTTCGGCAGCCGCTCGAGGATCAGCCCCAGCACTGGCCGGTCGAAGGCGAGCGACCAGCCGAGATCGAGCCGCAGCACCGAGCTGGCATAGAGCCAGAAACGGGCAAACATCGAACCGTTCAGGCCATATTGCTCGCGCAACACATCCCTGAGCCCGGCATCGCCGCCGCCGATGGAGACGAGATAGGCATCCACAGCGTCTCCAGATGCATTTTCAAGCAGTACGAAGGTGAAGATGAGAACAATCAGCAGCACCGGAATGGCGCTGACTGCCCTTCTCTTCAGCAATGTCGCTGCGCGTTTCACGACGTGTCCTCAGGTGTCGACCGCCGTATCCGCCCAGTTGGAAACGGCCCAGCGGGGATTGCTGGCGACATGTTTGACCGTATCGCGCGCCACCGTGATGAAGCCCCATTCGGCGACATTGATCAGCGGCAGATCGGCGGCGACCTGTTTCTGGAAATCCCTGTAGAGCGCCGTGCGCGCCGCCGTGTCCACCGTCACTGCCGCCTTGTCGATCAAGTCGTCCAGCGCCTTGTTTTCGTAACCGCCCTGATTGGAAAAGCCGACACCGGCCGGAATACCGGAACGCACGAGAATGGTGGTGGAAATCGCCGGATCGCCGCGGAAGACCGGCGGCGCGATGGCAAGATCGAAGGCATGATCGGTATAGACGGCCTTCTGGTGCGCGGCTGAGTCATTATTGACCAGCTCGGCTTCGATGCCGATTTGCTGAAGCGCCTGACGAAGATAGGAACCGAACTGCTTGGTTTCGTTGAAATAGGGCGCCGGCAGAAGCTTCAGCGAAAAACGCGTTGCGTTCGCGCCGCGCGGATAACCCGCCTCGTCCAGCAGGGCGTTGGCCTTGGCCACGTCGAAATCATAGGTCTCGACATCGTCGGTGTAGAATTCCGGCGCGTTCTTCGGCACTGGACCGGTGGATGCCGTGGCATAACCGAGGAAAACCTTGTCGATGACGAATTTTTTGTCGATAGCGTGGGCGATGGCTTTTCTCACCTTGAGATCGGCCAGTTCCTTGCGGCGATGGTTGATTTCCACGACGAGCTGATAGGTCAGCGCCTCGTAACCATCGGCAATCACCTTGATGCCCGGAACCTTGGAGATACGGTCGAGATCGGCCAGCGGCACGGCGGAAAAGGCGGCAAGCTGGATTTCCTCCGCTTCGAGCGCGGAGGCCGCGCCCGCCCGGTCCGGCAATACACGATAGATGATCTCTTCGAGCTGCGGCTCATCCTTCTTCCAGTAATTCGCATTGCGGGTCAGGCGGTAATATTCACCGGGCTTATATTCGGCAAAGACGAAAGGCCCGGTGCCGACCGGTTTGGTATTGGCCGGATTGGTGGCGATATCGGTGCCTTCATAAAGATGTTTCGGCACGACGCTGGTGACGACCGGCAGCGCATTGCGGATGAGCTGGAACGGCGTGGGCTTGGAAAAGCGGAAGATGGCCGTGTGGTCATCAGGCGTTTCCACCTTTTCGAGATTGGCGAAGACCAGCCGGCCGAGATTTTGCAGCGGTTTCCAGACGGAAAGCGCCGAAAAGGCCACATCCGCCGAAGTGAATGGCTTGCCGTCATGCCAGGTCACGCCTTCGCGCAGTTTGAACGTGGCGCTCAAGCCGTCATCCGATCCCTGCCATTCGGTGGCAAGCCGTGGCTCCAGCCCGTCCTTGCCATTGAAGGAGGCTTCCGCCAGCGGCTCGATGATCTTGCTCGCGATGTAAAACACGCCGTTGGAGGCGACGATGGCCGGATTGAGGTTCTTCGGTTCCGAATCGGCTGCGACGATCAACCGTCCGCCCGGTGCCGCCTGCTGGGCGGCCGCGATGCCCGCCAGTCCCGTGGTTGCGGCAAGAGCGAGCGTGGTCTTGAGAAGCGAACGGCGGGACAAGTGGACAGGCGACATGAATTCACTCCGGAAACGAGGGTGGGCGGGCCTTTCCGCGGGGCCGCGGCCTGCCCGATCTTAAGACTGCAACCTCGGCAGTGTCCACGTTAAATCACTGGCTTTACAGCAATGTTTTTACGTTGCCGGGCTGTTTGGAGAAACAGTATGCTTTACGCACAATCACCTCGCAGATTGCCGACAGCCATCCCCGGCACGCGGCACCGTCCTCGGCCTGTCCCGGGGAGCCAATCATGTATCGTAAAATCAATACGTTGCAGATGCTCTGGACAGGCTCGAGCATGACGGAGGAAGGTTTTCGGGCGTTGTCCTCGGGCTCGCGATCGGTTGGACCGCTTTCTTTCGGCGCGCCGGTAAATATTCCGTCTCGAAAAATGGAATTAATAAAATAAAACAATTGCTTGATTTGATATCGCGCCGGTTGGTCGCAGGAAAATATGCCCCGGCGCCACGGTTTGGAAAGGGGTAATTAACCTTTATTTTCTATTTCAAAGGGACCGAAATATGTACGTTTATGATGAGTGTGCACGCTGCCATGAGCTTCTCCCGATCCAGATTCCAGAATTCGTCCAATAGCGTAGGGGAGGGGAGCGAGAAGGCTCGTCGTGCCGGCGGCCATACCGCTGCCGGCCAGCAGACAGCGGCGATGAAGGCGGGTGTCGCACCCCGGCCGAATGCCGATATCAGTGCAGCCGACGCCATTGAAGGCCGCGCCGAGATGCCCGGTTGGCAGAATGCTTTCGTACTCGGTCCGAATGTCCGTTTCACCCGCACGCCGGAAAGCGCCTTTGCCCGCCGCATGCCGGTTGAGACGCCCCATATTCCGGAAGAGGACATCACCACGGTCGCTCTGCCTGAAACGGCGGAGCCGGAGGCAATGGTGCAGCAGCAGACCGTGCCGCAGGACGCCGTTCCCGTCTCCCAGCCAGTGGTGAAGCCGGCGGAGCAGCGCGTAGCGCCGCCGCGCATGCCATTTCTGCCGCAGCCGCCGGATGCGCGGGGTGCACGGGCACTGACCTATAAATTGCGGCTGGAGCTTGCCCGCAAGCAGGCGGAAGAGGCCGCCGCCGCGGCACAAATGCCGGCGCGGGCGGAAACTGCGATTGCCGTGGAGGCAGCTCCCCATCAGGTGTATTCGCCGGTTCAACCGCAAACCATCGTGCCGCTTGTCGATGCGGTTCAGGCCGTCATACCGCAGGCGACCATTCCCGCTTTCGCCGCCCATCTGCCGGATGAGCTGTTCTGGGAAGTGATGACGCTCGATCTGCCTGAAAGCACTGGCGAAGGCGTGTCCGAGTCCGCGCGCGCCGTGCTTGCAAATGCCGTCGTCACCGCGCCTGTGGCTGTCGCGCCGGTTGCCCCCACACAGCTCGCAGCCCCTGCCATCGTGCTTTCGGCCGAGCCGCCGGTCGTCGCCGTGCCGGGCGGTTCCGCGATCAGGCTTTATCGTGAGATCGGCGTGCGTCATGCCGTCGTTCCTGTCGCCATGCCGGTTCGCGAACAGGAAGTCGTGCCGCAGCCCGTGGCGGAAACGCCTGTGGTTGCCGAACTGCAGCAACCTGTGGAACAGGTTCAGCCGGTGGAGAGAATTGCGGCCGAGCCGCGTTTCACCGCCCGCGCGCCCATTCAGGCCTCGCAGCCGATGTTCCGCGAGGCGCCCGTCTTTGCGGACGGGGAATATGAGTATCCCTCCATTGATCTTCTGCAGGAAGCCCGCGTCCAGCAGACCACGACCATGACGCCCGAAGCGCTGGAACAGAGCGCCGGGCTTCTCGAAAGCGTGCTGGAAGATTTCGGCATCAAGGGCGAAATCATCGATGTCCGTCCCGGTCCGGTGGTGACACTTTACGAATTCGAACCTGCCCCCGGTGTGAAGTCTTCGCGCGTCATCGGTCTGTCCGATGATATCGCTCGCTCCATGTCGGCGCTGTCGGCGCGTGTCGCCGTCGTACCCGGCCGCAATGTCATCGGCATCGAGCTGCCGAACCCGGTGCGCGAAACGGTCTATCTGCGCGAACTGATCGAAGCGACGGATTACAGCGAAACCCGCCAGAAACTCGCGCTCTGCCTCGGCAAGACCATCGGCGGCGAACCGGTCATCGCCGAACTGGCAAAGATGCCGCATCTGCTCGTCGCCGGCACCACCGGTTCCGGTAAGTCGGTCGCCATCAATACCATGATCCTGTCGCTGCTCTATCGTCTGAAGCCGGAAGAGTGCCGCCTCATCATGGTCGATCCGAAGATGCTCGAGCTTTCGGTCTATGACGGCATCCCGCATCTTCTGACGCCTGTGGTCACCGATCCGAAAAAGGCGGTCATGGCGCTGAAATGGGCCGTGCGCGAAATGGAAGACCGTTATCGCAAGATGTCGCGCCTCGGCGTGCGCAATATCGACGGTTATAATGCAAGGGCGGCAGCCGCCCGCGCCAAGGGCGAAACCGTATTCTGCAACGTGCAGACCGGCTTTGATCGCGCCACCGGCGAAGCGGTCTACGAGCAGGAGGAAATGGACCTCACGGCCATGCCTTACATCGTCGTCATCGTCGACGAAATGGCCGACCTGATGATGGTCGCCGGCAAGGAGATCGAAGGGGCGATCCAGCGTCTGGCGCAGATGGCGCGCGCCGCCGGCATCCACCTCATCATGGCTACCCAGCGTCCCTCGGTCGATGTCATCACCGGCACGATCAAGGCGAATTTCCCGACCCGCATCTCCTTCCAGGTGACCTCGAAGATCGACAGCCGCACCATCCTCGGCGAACAGGGCGCAGAGCATCTGCTCGGCCAGGGCGACATGCTGCACATGATGGGCGGCGGCCGCATCGCCCGTGTCCACGGCCCCTTCGTTTCGGATGAGGAAGTGGAAAAGGTCGTGGCGCATCTGAAGACGCAGGGTCGTCCGGAATATCTCGGCACCGTGACGGAAGACGCCGACGAGGGCGAAGAAGAGGCGGAAGAGGAAGCCGCCGTCTTCGACAAGACCGCCATGGGCGAGGATGACAGCGACGATCTTTATGAAAAGGCCGTCAAGGTGGTGATGCGCGACAAGAAGTGCTCCACCTCCTATATCCAGCGCCGCCTGTCCGTCGGTTATAACCGTGCCGCCTCGCTGGTCGAGCGCATGGAGCAGGAAGGCATCGTCGGTCCGGCCAACCATGTCGGCAAGCGCGCCATCATCGCCGGCGAGCGTGGTGCATACGACGCCATGGCTGCGGACGATTGATCGTCGCATTGGCTTAAGGATGTTCGGAGTAACTAAGCTTCGAACATAGGGGCGCCGCCAGATGAATGGCGACACTTGCCAAATACGCCTCCCTGATCCTCGGGCTTGCCCCGGGGATCTGCGATCGGCTGACGGTGTTGACGTGTTCGCAAGAGCAGCCCACGCATCTCGGAAATCTTCCCCCAAGCCCGGAATGACGGGTGTGAGCGCGTGCCGTATCCCGTTGCGTTTATCCGGGTTTTTCGCACGAACTCCATTGCAAAAACGCGCCCCGTGACTAGCCTGTGCCACACGGATTCTGGAATTGGGAGGATTTCCCCCTCATGTCACACAGCAATGAAAACATCACCGTTCTGGCAAGGCTTTCTGAGCTGGAGCGGTTTTGCCACGCCGTTTTCCTGGCCGTCGGTACCGATGAGGAAACCGCCGAGGCGGCGACCCGGGCGATGATGCATGGCACAAGGCTCGGTGTAGACAGCCACGGCGTTCGCCTGCTCGCCCATTATGTCACCGCACTTGAAGGCGGGCGCCTCAATCGGCGGCCGCGGATCAACCGCGTATCCGGCTTCGGCGCGGTGGAAACGCTCGATGCCGACCATGCCCATGGCGCTCGCGCCACCTATGCGGCCATGGAGAATGCCATGGCGCTTGCCGGGAAATTCGGTATCGGTGCGGTGGCGATCCGCAACTCCTCGCATTTCGGCCCCGCCGGTGCCTATGCGCTGGAAGCGGCCAGGCAGGGCTATATCGGCCTCGCCTTCTGCAATTCGGACAGTTTCGTGCGTCTGCATGATGGTGCCATGCGGTTTCATGGCACAAACCCCATCGCGGTCGGTGTGCCGACGGTGGACGACATGCCCTGGCTTCTCGATATGGCCACCAGCGCCGTGCCCTATAATCGCGTCCTGCTTTACCGGAGCCTTGGCCAGCAACTGCCGCAGGGTGTTGCCTCGAATGGCGATGGCGTGGATACGCGCGATCCCAATGCCGTCGAGATGCTTGCCCCGGTCGGTGGCGAATTTGGTTTCAAGGGGGCGGCGCTGGCGGGCGTGGTCGAGATTTTCAGCGCGGTTCTCTCCGGCATGAAGCTCAGCTTCGATCTCGCCCCCATGGGCGGGCCGGATTTTTCGACGCCGCGCGGGCTCGGAGCCTTCGTCCTGGCGCTGAAGCCGGAGGCCTTCCTGGAACGTGACGTGTTCGATGAAGGGATGAAACGTTATCTCGAAGTGCTGCGGGGATCGCCGGCCCGGGACGATTGCAAGGTCATGGCGCCGGGCGACCGGGAATGGGCCGTGGCGGCAAAACGGGAGAGGGAAGGTGCGCCTGTCGATCCCGTCACGCGGGCCGCTTTCTCGGAACTTGCGGCGAAATTCTCGATCACGCCGCCCGCCTATCATTAAGGCGGCCGGCGGCTGGCCGCCATCGCAAGATCAGGCGGGGCGCAGCAGCATGTTGGGGCGCGGGTAGGGCGTTGCCGCCGCGCCCAGCCTTTCGGCGACGACGGGACGGCCGATATAATAGCCCTGTGCGTAATCGATCTCCATCTGGCGCACGAGCCTCAATTGCTCCTCCGTCTCCACGCCTTCGATGAGGATCTTGTGGCCGCGATTGCGGATGAGGCGGATCATGTCCTGCAGCATTGCCCGGCCGCGCGGCGTGTTGCTGTCCTGCAGGAAGGAGCGGTCGATCTTGACGGTATCGAAATCCGTCATGCGCAGCCAGGAAAGGCCGGCGAAACCGGTTCCGAAATCATCCAGCCAGATATTGATGCCGAGCGTCTTCAGGTCGTTCAGGCAACGCAGCACGTCGGAATGCATTTCCATGTCGACGCCTTCGGTGATTTCGAAGGCGAGCCGGTTGCCGGCAATGCCTGCCTCCACGAGGATGGCGGCCACGGAGGTGGAGAAACCGGGGTTTTTCAGCTGCATGGGCGAGACGTTGACGCTGACGACAGCCACCCGGTCATCGGCCAGCAGCTGCTTGCAGACGGTCTTGATGGTCCACAGGCCCAGTTCCATGATCGTGCCGGTGCGCTCGGCAATCGGAATAAAGATGCCGGGTGAAACAGGGCTGCCGTCCAGCAGGCGAAGCCGCATCAGCGCTTCAACACCCGCCGTCTCGTTGGTCGAGATGTTGAGGATCGGCTGATAGACGAGGGAAACGAGGTTTTCCGCAATGGCGATCTTCAGCAGCGCGGCAATGTTCTCCGTCTCGTCGCTGGTCTGCGGGTCGTCGGGATCGAACAGCTTCATGCAATTGCGGCCGTTGCCCTTGGCGATATAGAGCGCCCGGTCGGCTTCGTTGATGATCTTCTCCAGCTTGCCGTCCGGATTGGGGCGGGTGAAGGAGGCGCCGATGCTGACCGTGACGATGAAGGTGCCGTCCCGGCGCTGGTCATGGGCGAGCGACAGGTCTTCGACGGTGCGGCGGATCGTTTCGGCAAGCTCGCCCACCTGCTGCTTGGACTTGAACGGCGCCAGCACGATGAATTCCTCACCGCCATAACGGCCGATGGAGGCGCCGTGGTCGGTGATCGCATCCTGCAGGGCGTTGCCCACCGTCACCAGGCATTTGTCGCCTTCCTGATGGCCGTAGCGGTCGTTGTATTTCTTGAAGAAGTCGACGTCGATCAGAAAGACGGCGAAACCCTCTTCCTTCCTGCTCCAGTTGTCCCACAGGAGGCGCAGATGATGGTCAATCGCGCGGCGGTTCTGCAGGCCGGTCAGGGAATCGGTGTTGGAAAGCCGCAGCAGCGCCTGGCCCCGCTCATCCGCCGCCTTCTGCTGGGCCTTGGCCTCCAGCCCGTTGACGAAGACGTGGTAGCGTTCGCGGTTCAGGTTCCAGTTCACGTAAGACGTGAAGACGAAACAGGATATGTAGAAGGTGCCGAAAGCGAACTTATAGAAGGCATCCTCGGGAAACTGCGTCGCCGCCAGAAAATAGGTGACGAGAATGATGCCCGAAGACACCAGCGACAGATGGAAGCGGAACGTGAAGAACAGGTTGGCGCCCATCATGAAGATCGCCCCGAAAACCATGTAATAGGACATGTTTTCGATATTGTCGGTGAGCAGCGAAGGCAAAAGCCAGCCGATATATCCCATGACGAGAGCGGTCGCGCAGGTAAGATCGAGCGCTGCAGTGCTGGCGCCCCTGCGCAGCTGAATTTCCAGTGTCAGCAGCGATGACAGGACGACCGAGAAGCGTGCGAGAATGGTATAAAAAGCGACGTCGGGTATCAGAATGATGTCGGTCGCGGCAAACAGCAGATAGATGACAACAGCGGTCCACAGGCCCCGCCGGATTGAACCACGGCGGCTGCGCTCACCTTCCTGCTGGTAAAGGGCAAGAAGTTCATCAGAAAACCGGGAATCCGGCTGCCGATAGTCTTGCTGTCCACTCACCTCTCCCAATGTGTGCTTCATGCACTTTCCCATAGTGTTGCGTATACTTAATCAAGTAACTGCTTATTCCACTTTTCCGTGTGCTCTCGCACCCGGCGCGGGTTCCTGTCGACCTCTTCCATTGCGAGCGGAAAGCACAGAGAGGAAGAACGCATCATACGTTCGCAACATTAAGTTTCACTAAATCGCGTAACCGCTTTTCCTCTGCCCACGAGTGTGACCAAAAAAATACGCTAATTCACTAATGTATCCCTACACCGCTGAAAAATCGAAAGCGAGTGGCCATCCGCCTCCCAGAAACGTATAGTTAACAATGTGTTAATACTGGAGGCTGAAGTGAGGCGGGTAAAGAAGAGAATTCTGGACGGCGCAAGTTTGATCACCCCGGATACTGTCGCAAAAGAGATTTTTGCACGCAGAACGGAAACATTCGATGAGCAGTTCGCGGTTGCGAAAGCAGAAATCGCGCTCATTCTCGAATTGGCACAGCAGCAGTTCGACAATGGTGTTTCAGCACATGATGTAATACACAGAACGGCGGGCGCGCTGCATGCTCTGCGCGAAAAGCTCCACTCCAGCGTGTGGGCTGAACTGATCCCCCTGGTGCAGAATCACTCCGTGTCGCACTATTTTCTGGAGGACCCGTTCACGCGCTGGTCCTTCGATAAGCCACGCGGTTATTCCGGCGACGCGCAACTGCTCGACTTCATCTACGGCCACAACAGCGTCGCCGAGCTGGTGAACGGGGCCACGCCGCTTGGTGCGGCCCTTTACGATTATACGAAGGATGCCAGTTCGTCGGTCGCGGTGCGCGAGCGGCGCGATCTGCTGACGCGCTTCGTCGACGAGGCTGCGGTCCGGCATGGCGAGGAGACGGAAATCCTCACCATCGCCTCCGGCCATCTGCGCGAGGCGGATGCGTCCGTGGCGCTGAAAGAGGGCAGGATCAAGCGCTGGGTGGCGCTCGATCAGGATCCGCTCAGCGTCGGTTCGGTTGCCCGGGATTTCGCCGGCAGCGGCGTCGAGGCGATCGATGGGTCCGTGCGCGATATCGTCCTGCGCACGCAGGAACTCGGCACCTTCGATCTCATCTATGCGGCGGGCCTCTATGATTATCTGAACGACCGCGTGGCGATCAAGCTGACGCGGCGCTGCATGGAGATGCTGAAACCCGGCGGCATGTTCCTCTTCGCCAATTTCTCCGAAGACATCGTCGTCGACGGCTACATGGAAACCTTCATGAACTGGGCGTTGCTCCTGCGCTCCAAGGCGGACATGTGGCGGATCGTCAATGCCAGCGCCGATCCTTCCAGCATCGAGGCGGAGGTGTTTTTCGGCGAGAACCACAATATCGTCTACGCGACGATGCGGAAAAAGGGCTGAGACAGAAAGTTTCGCCTTCTCCCCGCCGGGGAGAAGGTCGCGGCAGCGGGATGAGGGGGGCTTGCTCTCCGCATATCTCTGCCGTAGCCCCCCGCATCCGACCCTTCGGGCCACCTTTTCTCCGGCGGGAAGAAGAAATACGCTGGGATGTCGCGCCCGATGTCGTTGTCGTCGCGACTTCCCATCAGAACGCGGCCGCCTCTCCCCAATAACCATTTGATTAAACCTTGCCTCAGCCTTAAGAATCCGCGCCGAATGCGTTGCAGAATGGAATGGCTGAGATGAAGAGATATTATTCGGATATGGGCGGTCTGCCGGGACAGACGGAACTGCTGTCGAGCAAGGCGGTGTTCAAGACCGCCTATGCGGTCATCCCCAAGACCGTCATGTCCGATATCGTGACGAGCGTGCTACCGCATTGGGCCGGTACGCGGGCCTGGATCATCGCCCGGCCGATGACCGGTTTTTCCGAGACCTTCGCGCAATATATCGTTGAAGTGCAGCCGGGCGGCGGCAGTGAGCGGCCGGAGCCGGACGAAAGGGCGCAAGCGGCGATCTTCGTCGTGGAAGGCGAGATGACGGTGGTATTCGAAGGCGAGCAGCATGCCCTGCGGGAAGGGTCCTTTGCCTTCCTGCCGGCCGGCGCGCGCTGGCAGGTCAGGAATTCCGGCAAGGCGCCCGTCAAGTTCCATTGGGTTCGCAAGGTGTTTCAGGCAGTCGATGGTCTGGAGCCGCCGCCGGCAATCTTCACGCATGAGGACGAGAACACTCTGTCACCCATGCCGGATACGGATGGCAAATGGGCGACGACCCGGTTCATCGATCCGGAAGACGTGCGTTACGACATGCATCTCAACATCGTTACCTTCGAGCCCGGCGCGACCATTCCCTTCATGGAAACCCATGTGATGGAACACGGTCTTTATGTGCTGGAAGGCAAGGCCGTCTACCGGCTCAACGAAGACTGGGTGGAAGTGCAGGCGGGCGATTTCATGTGGCTGCGCGCCTATTGCCCACAGGCTTGTTATGCGGGCGGGCCCGGCCGGTTCCGTTACCTGCTCTACAAGGATGTGAACCGGCACGTGAAGCTCTGGTAAGGGGCCTCCACGCTTCAAACCCGTGAATTATCGCGCAATCCGGCGGTTTGCGCGATAAATGCTTGCGTTAAATCGAATATCCCTAATAAATCCGGTTATGCGGACGGCTGTCGCCGTTCCGTACCATTCCGGCATCCGCCTGCAGCTACCCCGAAAAGAATGCCCGTATGAATGAGACGATCGACACCAATGTCTTCAATCTTGCACCCGTGGCGATGTGGATCGAGGATTTCAGCGATGTGAAAAACCAGTTCGATATCTGGCGGGCTGAGGGTGTCGAGGATATCAGGGCCTTTCTTCTGGAGGATCTGTCGCGGGTGGCGGCCTGTTCGCAGAAAATCCGCGTCGTCCAGGTCAATGCCAAGACGCTGGAACTGTTCGAAGCGCGAGACCAGGCGCATCTCGTCGACAATCTGCACCGGATTTTCCGCGACGACATGCTGGAAAGCCATGTGAACGAGCTTTCCGAACTCTGGGCGGGCAGGACTGAATTCACCAGCAACGCGGTGAATTATTCGCTCGGCGGCAGGCGGCTCGATATCCAGCTGCGCGGTGCGGTCATACCCGGCTATGAAGACACGCTCGGCCGGCTGCTTTTGACCACCGAGGATGTGACGGAGCGCGAAGAGGCCCGCCGCAAGGAGCTTCTCAACCGCCGTTACGCCGAGGGCATGTTCAAACATTCGCCGGTCTCCCTCTGGGTGGAAGACTTCAGCCGGGTGCGGCGGCTGATCGAGGAGGTGAGGGATCGAGGCATCGTCGATTTCCGGGTGTTCATGGATGTGCATCCGGAATTCGTGCGGCAATGCATGAGCGAAATCCGGGTGATCGACGTCAACCGTGCGACGCTCGACCTGTTCTGCGCGCCGGATCGGCAAGTCCTGTTGCAGCGGCTTGGCGATATCTTCCGTGGCGAGATGGAAAAGCCGTTCCGGGAACAGCTGATCGAGCTTTGGAACGGCAATCTCACCCACCACCGCGAGGTGGTGAATTATGCGCTCGACGGTTCGGAACGGCACCTTCTCCTGCATTTTTCCGTCTTCCCCGGCCATGAGCGGGATTGGTCGCTGGTGCAGGTGGCGCTGACCGATATTACCGCGCGCAAGAAGGCCGAGGCCTATCTCGAATATCTCGGCAAGCACGATGTGCTGACCAAGCTGCATAACCGCGCCTTCTATTCGGACGAGCTGAACCGGCTGGAGCGCAGCGCGCTTCGCCCGGTTTCGGCCATCGTCATCGATCTCAATGGCCTGAAGGACGCCAATGACAGGCTCGGCCACGATGCCGGCGACGCGTTGCTGCGGCGGGTAGGCGAGGTGTTGAACGGCGTGGTGACCGCGCCGAACCATGCCGCGCGCATCGGCGGCGATGAATTCGCCATCCTTCTTCCCGGCGCCGACAGGCAGGTGGCCGCCGCCATGGTCGACACGGTCTATGAACTGCTGAAGATCAACAATCAGTTCTATTCCAGCGCGCCGCTCAGCCTGTCGTTGGGCGTGGCGACCAGCGAGGCTGGCGAGACGATGGAATCGCTGGTGCGCCGGGCTGACATGAACATGTACGAGCAGAAGAACGCCTATTACGCGGCTCTCCGCAACAGGTCTGCCGACAATAGCGACACGACGAAGAGCGGCTCGCAACCGGAAGCCACTTCGATGAAACGCCTGTCCTGAACAGGCAGGTGAAGGCAGCCAGGATGTTGGGCTGGCACCCGCCGCCTTGAGAACCAGTGCAATGCTGTTGCGTGCGATAAGCTCGAGCTCCGCCCGTGTGATGCGCGCGCGTTGCGCAAGCTGTGCTGCAGGTCGCCAGCATGTCGGCAACGGCAGCAATATCGGTTTCGGCCGGCAATTATCTATTTCATCCCCTTTCGAATAGATCGCGACGAGCATCATTGAAATGGTCGTTAAGCGCCTTTGCGAGCGAAGGGGCGGCGAAGAACGCCTGGCTGCGGCGTTCGCTTCCTGATTTCTTTTCCCGGTCACAACGTCGTTTCCACCCCGTCGCACACCCCTTCACAAGCGCGTGAACGCGCTTTTGCGCTGCAACAATTCCATTGCCAGAATTTTACATACGTCTTAGTATGTATGTAAATGTGACCTATTTTGTGGATTCGGAGCGCAGTATGGCGAAGAGATTTGGGCAGATCGTAGCGGTGTTGTTGACGGGCATCGTTCTGGTCGGATGTAGCGATGAGCAGGCCGCTGCGCCCGGTGCACCGCCGCCCGGCGCGGTCAAGGTCGTGGCCGTGAAGCCGGAAGAGTTGCCCATTACCAACGAATTGCCGGGACGCATCGCGCCGACGCGGCTTGCCGAAGTGCGGCCGCGTGTTTCGGGCATCATCGTGGAACGGGTGTTCGAGCAGGGCTCGCTGGTGAAGGAAGGCGATGTACTCTACCGGATCGATCCCGCGCCGTTCCAGGTGCGTGTCGATAGCGCCGAAGGCACGCTGCGCCGGGCGCAGGCCGCGCAACTGCAGGCGCGGCAGACGGCCGACCGTCAACAGCAGCTGCGCCGGTCCAATGTTGGTTCGCAGCAGGAATTCGACAATGCCGTTGCCCAGCTGGCGCAGGCCGATGCCGAAGTGGCGGTTGCGGAGGCCGGCGTGGCGGAAGCAAAGCTCAACCTGCAATATGCCGATGTGAAGGCCCCGATCAGCGGTGTCATCGGCCGGGCGCGCATCACCGAAGGTGCGCTGGTCAGCGCCACCGGTTCGGAAAGCCTGGCGACGATCCAGCAGCTCGATCCGATTTATGCCGACTTTACCCAGCCGGCCGCCGATCTCATCCGCCTGCGCAAGGCGCTGCAGGACGGCCAGCTGATGACCGGCAAGAACGAGGCCGAAGTCAACCTTTTGTTTGATGACGGCAGCCGTTATCCGGTTCCCGGTCGCCTGCTGTTCTCCGAAGCGGCCGTGGATGAAACCACCGGCCAGGTGACGCTGCGCGGTGAATTCCCCAACCCCAATGGCGATCTGCTGCCGGGCATGTATGTCCGCGTTCAGATCCAGCAGGGCATTGAGAAGGCGGCCTTTGCCGTGCCGCAGCAGGCGGTGCAGCGTGATGCCGGCGGGCAGGCGAGTGTTCTCGTCGTTAATGCCGAAGACACGGTCGAGCAGCGGCGCGTCAGCGTCGGCCGCTCCATCGGTGACCGCTGGGTGATTTCCGAAGGCCTTAAGGATGGCGACCGGGTTGTAGCCGAAGGTTTCCAGAAAACCGCGCCGGGCGCCAAGGTGAAGCCTGAGCCGTGGTCGGCGGAGCCCGATGTCGCTGCCGTCAGCAGCGAGGGTGCTGCCCCGGCCGCCGCAAAGCAATAAGGACCGATTTCAATGGCACGTTTTTTCATCGATCGGCCCATTTTTGCCTGGGTCGTCGCCATCTTCATCATGCTGGCGGGCCTGCTCGCCATTCCCATGCTGCCGATTGCGCAATATCCGAATGTGGCGCCGCCGCAGATTTCAATCGGCACCAACTATCCGGGTGCCGCGCCCGAAGACATCTATCAGAGCGTCACGCGTCCCATCGAGGAAGAGCTGAACGGGGTTCCGGGTCTTCTCTATTTCGAATCGACCTCTGAATCCTCAGGCAGCATTTCCATCAACGTCACCTTCGCGCCAGGCACCAATATCGGTGAAGCGCAGGTGGAGGTGCAGAACCGCATCGCCCGCGTTCAGCCGCGGCTACCGCAGGCGGTCACGCAGCAGGGCCTGCGCGTTGAGCAGGCGGGCACCTCGTTCCTGATGATGGTGGCGCTCACCTCCGTCGACGGCAATACCGACGCCATCGGCCTCGGTGATTATCTCAGCCGTAACGTGGTCGGTGAATTGCGCCGTGTGCCGGGCGTCGGCAGCGCGCAGCTCTTCGCCACCCAGCGCTCCATGCGCATCTGGATGGACCCGGACAAGATGCTCGGCCTCAGCCTCACCTCGTCCGACGTGATCGGCGCCATTCAGGCGCAGAACTCGCAGGTTGCGGCGGGCCGCATCGGCGCGTCGCCAAACCCGATCGGCCAGCAGATTTCGGCCACCGTCAACGTGCAGGGCCAGCTGACGACGCCGGAGGAATTCGGCTCCATCGTGCTGCGCGCCAATCCGGATGGTTCGTCCGTGCGGCTGCGCGATGTGGCGCGGGTGGAAGTGGGCGGCGAAAGCTACGCCTTTTCCAGCCGCCTGAACGGCAAACCCAGTGCAGCCATCGGCGTGCAGCTGTCGCCCACCGGCAATGCGCTGCAGACCTCCGAGGGCGTGCGCGCCACCATGGAGGAGCTGTCGCGGTATTTCCCGGCGGGTCTGGAATATGAAATTCCCTACGACACCAGCCCCTTCGTGAAAATCTCGATCCAGAAGGTGATCAACACGCTGGTGGAGGCGATCATCCTCGTCTTCGTGGTGATGTTCGTCTTCCTCCAGAACATTCGCTACACCATCATCCCGACACTGGTGGTGCCCGTGGCGCTGCTTGGCACCTGCGCCATCATGTATGTCTCGGGGTTCTCGATAAACGTTCTCACCATGTTCGCCATGGTTCTCGCCATCGGCATTCTCGTCGATGACGCGATCGTCGTGGTGGAAAATGTCGAGCGCATCATGGCGGAAGAGCATCTGTCGCCCAAGGAGGCGACCCGCAAGGCGATGGGCCAGATTTCCGGCGCCATCATCGGCATCACGCTGGTTCTGACGGCGGTGTTCGTGCCCATGGCCTTCTTCCCCGGCGCCGTCGGCATCATCTACCAGCAGTTCAGCCTGACCATGGTGGTCTCCATCCTGTTTTCGGGCTTCCTCGCACTGTCGCTCACGCCTGCGCTCTGTGCGACGTTCCTGAAGCCCATCAAGGCCGGTCACCATGAGAAAAAGGGCTTCTTCGGCTGGTTCAACCGCGGCTTCGACAAGGCATCGCATAAATACTCGTCTTCGGTCGGCAGCATCATCAAGCGCTCCGGTCGTTTCATGATCATTTATGCGGCGCTGCTTGCCGGTCTCGGCTGGGCCTATATGCAATTGCCGAGTTCCTTCCTGCCCAACGAGGACCAGGGTTACCTGATCGTCGACATCCAGGCGCCGGCGGAAGCCAGCAGCGAACGCACGCTGCAATCCATCCAGCAGATCGAAAAGATCTTTCTCGCGGAACCGGCGGTCGATCGCGTGATTGCGGTCTCGGGCTTTTCCTTCTCCGGTTCCGGTCAGAATGCCGGTCTTGCCTTCGCAACGCTGAAGGACTGGAGCGAGCGCGGGCCGGAGGATTCCGCCGAAGCCATTGCGCAACGCATCAATGGCAAGCTATGGGGTCTGCCGGGTTCCATGTCCTTCACGCTGTCGCCGCCGCCCATTCAGGGTCTCGGCAACTCCAGCGGCTTCACCTTCCGCCTGCAGGACCGCGCGGGTGCGGGGCAGGCGGCGCTGAGCGCCGCCGGGGCACAACTGATGGCGGCCGCGCAGCAAAGCCCTGTTCTCGCCGGCCTGCGTGTCGAAGGCATGCCGGATTCGCCGCAGGTCAACCTCATCATCGACCGTGAAAAGGCCAATACCTTCGGTGTGACCTTCAGCGACATCAACGCCACCATCTCGGCCAATATGGGATCGTCCTACGTCAACGACTTCCCCAATGCCGGCCGCATGCAGCGCGTGACCGTGCAGGCGGAACAGGGCCAGCGCATGAAGACCGAGGATCTTTTGAACCTCAACGTCCGCAACGCCAATGGCGGCATGGTGCCGGTCAGCTCATTCGCTACCGTGGAATGGGTGCGCGGCCCCTCGCAGGTGGTCGGTTATAACGGCTATCCGGCTATCCGTATCGGCGGCCAGTCCGCACCGGGCTATTCGTCCGGCGATGCGATTGCCGAGATGGAACGTCTGGCGCGCGAGTTGCCAAGCGGTTTCGGTTTCGAATGGACCGGCCAGTCGCTGCAGGAAATCCAGTCCGGCTCGCAGGCGCCGGCGCTTATCGGCCTCAGCGTACTCTTCGTCTTCCTGCTGCTCGCAGCACTTTACGAAAGCTGGTCCATCCCGCTCTCGGTCATGCTGGTGGTGCCGCTCGGCGTCATCGGCTCGGTGGCGGCGGTGATGTTGCGCGGCATGCCGAACGACGTCTACTTCCTGGTGGGTCTCGTCGCCATCATCGGTCTCTCGGCCAAGAATGCGATCCTGATCATCGAATTTGCCAAGGATTTGCGGGCGGAGGGCAAATCCACCTATGATGCGACGGTGGAAGCGGCGCACCTACGCTTCCGGCCGATCCTGATGACCTCGCTCGCCTTCTCGCTCGGCGTGTTGCCGATGGCAATTGCATCGGGCGCCAGCGCGGCGAGCCAGAACGCCATCGGCACCGGCGTTCTCGGCGGCATGATCTCGGCGACGATCCTCGCGATCTTCTTCGTTCCCGTCTTCTTCGTCTTTGTCATGAAGATTTTCGGGGATCGGAAGAAGGGCGGCGAGATTGCTGCTGACGCCGTGTCGCCGGCCGAATAAAACGAATGGGAAGGCCGGGTTGATATCCGATGAAAGCATTCATCTGATTGACAGCCAGGCACCGCAAAGAGGCACGGTGCGAAAGCACCGTGCCGTGATTGAAAGGAGACATCAGCATGCGCCGAACCAAGGCCGAGGCAGAAGAGACGCGTCAGGCGATCCTTGCCGCTGCCGAGCGGGTGTTCTTCAAAAAGGGCGTGGCCAACAGCTCTCTTGATGAGGTGGCCGCCGCGGCCGGCGTCACGCGTGGCGCGATATACTGGCATTTTTCCAGCAAGACCGACCTTTTTATCGGCCTTTATGAATCCGTGGCGTTGCCGGAATCGGATCTGCTGGATTTTGGCGATCCCGACCTCAAGGGAACGGCACTGCTGGCCAAGATCGAGGAAGCGACCTGCAAGTGGCTTGCGCTTCTGGCGGAAGACGAACAACGCCAGCGCATCATGACGATCAGTCTGCGCACCAATTATTCCGACGAATTCGCCCCGGTCCTGCATGCACAGGAAGAGCTGGACCGTCACCACAAAGATGTGCTGGAGGCCGCTTTTCAGCGTGTACAGTCAGAGGGTGTCTTTAACGATAATTGGACGGCCGAGTCGGCGCTCGGTGCGCTTTACTGGATGCTGAAAGGCATAGTCTACGACTGGCTGCTGTTCGGTCAACGTTTCGATCTGGTCAAGGAAGGGGCCGAGGCCATGCATCGCCTCATGAAGGGGTTCCAGCATCCTCCAGCACCGTGACCGGAGCGCTGCATCATCCTGCCGCGCCGGTCAAATTTGAGTGTATTCTAAAAGACCAGCGAAAATTGCTTTACGTACCTCAAAACGGACGCTAGCTTCTTTCTCGAGCTTTGGGAGGAGTTCGCGGATGGTCATTTCAGGTAAAATCAAGGGGCAAGCGCCGTTCGTTCGTGCCGGATACCGGTGACGACAGATGGCTTTTGCTGAAGAAACTCCAGACCCGGCCCTGATCCGGACGGTCGGGCTGTCGAAGTCTTTCGGTCCGGTACAGGTTCTGAAGGATATCGAGATTGCGGTGCGGGCCGGCGAGGTCCACGCGATCATCGGCGAGAACGGCGCCGGCAAGTCGACGCTGATGAAGCTGCTTGCGGGCAATGAAAAACCATCTGGCGGCGAAATCCTGATTGACGGCACGGCGGCTGCGTTGAGCGGCCCGGTGGATGCGGAACATCGTGGCATCGTTCTCGTGCATCAGGAAATATTGCTGGCGCCTGATCTGACGGTAGCGCAGAACATCTATCTCGGCCGCGAATTGCGCAAAGGCCCGATGGTGGATGACCGCGCCATGCGCGACGGCGCGCGCAAGGCGGTCAGCGAACTTGGCGGCATGATCGATCCCGATGCCATCGTCGGCAATCTGTCGATCGCCCAGCGGCAATTGGTGCAGATCGCTCGCGTTCTGCTGGTGCCGCATCGCGTCGTGATTTTCGACGAGCCGACCGCGAGCCTCACGCCCATCGAAACCGACGCGCTTTTGAACGTCATCCGCGACATCAGGGCAAAGGGTGTTGCCGTCCTTTATATTTCGCATCGTCTGCCGGAAGTGAAGGAGATTGCCGATCGGGTGACGGTTTTGCGCGATGGCAGACTGGTCGCATCCCATCCGGCATCGGCGCTGGAGCCGGCGGATATGGCCCGGCTGATGGTGGGGCGCGATGTCGCCAAGCTCTATCCGGACCGGCACGCCGGCGGCGAGCGCGAACCGGTTCTCCAGGTGGAGCATTTCACCGTTCCCGGTTATGCCCAGGATGCCGGTTTCAGCCTGCGCAAGGGCGAAATTCTCGGTTTCGCCGGCCTGGTCGGGGCGGGCAGAACCGAGCTTATGGAAGGGATACTCGGCCTGCGGGCCGGGCGCGGAACGATCCGCCATCTGGGTCATCAGGTGCACTTCGCAAAGGCGGAAGACAGTCTGAAGGCCGGCATCGTTTATCTGAGCGAAGACCGCAAGGGCAAGGGCCTGCTGCTCTCCAAGGACTTGCGGGTCAATCTGACGCTTGCCTCGCTTAAGAAATTCAGTCGGCTGCTCCAGATCGACACCCGCCGGGAGACGGCGGCGCTCGACGATGCGATCCATGATTTCGACATCCGCACCGGTCGCAAGGATCTGCTCGCCGGCCAGCTTTCCGGCGGAAACCAGCAGAAGCTGCTGCTGGCCAAGATGATGCTGCTCGATCCGTCCATCGTCATCATCGATGAACCGACGCGTGGCATCGATATCGGCACCAAGGAGCAGATCTACCGCTTCATCGCGAGGCTTGCGGAGGAGGGCCGGTCGATCATCGTGGTCTCCTCGGAAATGCCGGAACTGATCGGCATCTGCGACCGTATTCTGGTGATGCGTTCGGGCAGGATCGTCGGAGAGGTGACGGGCGAGCGCATGACCGAAAACGACATCGTGGCGCTGGCGACGGGCGTTCATACGCAGGAAGTCGCCTGAGGTTCCGTGTCCTTTAAATATGGCCTGAAGAAAAGACAATTGAGGGAAAACATGACTGAGGCCGCACTTGATAACGGCAAAACGCCGAAGACCTCGAAGGACTGGGACCTGCGTGCCGTCGCGCCTTTCGTGGCGCTGGCCCTGCTGCTGGTGCTCGGCACCATTGCCAATCCGAATTTCATCGGTATCGACAATCTTTTGAATGTCGTGACCCGCAGCGCCTTCATTGCCATCATCGCGCTTGGCGCAACTTACGTCATCACGTCGGGCGGGCTCGATCTTTCCGTCGGCGCCATGGTCGCTTTCGTCGCCAGCCTGATGATCCTGTTCATGAACAGCGGTGCCATCGCCAGCCCGCTTCTGATGCTGCTCACCGCCATGGCGCTGGCGCTCGCCATTGGCGCGGCCTGCGGACTGGCGAACGGCCTCATCACCACCATCGGCCGCATCGAGCCTTTCATCGCCACGCTCGGCACCATGGGCATCTATCGCGGCCTGACCACCTGGCTGTCGCAGGGCGGAGCGATCACGCTGCGTAACCCGGAAATCCAGACGCTTTATCGCCCGGTCTATTTCGGCAATGTCCTCGGCGTGCCGGTGCCGGTCATCGTCATCTTCGTGACGGCCGCCATCGCCGCCTTCGTGCTTTACCGCACCCGTTACGGCCGGCATCTGACAGCCGTCGGCTCCAGCGAGGATGTGGCGCGTTATTCCGGCATTTCGGTCGCCCGGGTCCGCACCATCGCTTATGTGGTGCAGGGGCTCTGTGTCGCCGTTGCCGTGCTGCTTTACGTGCCGCGCCTTGCCTCCACATCCGCCACGACGGGCATGTTGTGGGAATTGCAGGCCATCACCGCCGTCGTCGTCGGCGGCACGGCGCTGCGCGGCGGGGTAGGGCGCATCTGGGGCACGATCTGCGGCGCCTTCATTCTGGAGATCGTCGGCAACATCATGATCCTGTCGAACTTCGTTAGCGAATATCTGATCGGCGCCATTCAGGGCGCGATCATCATCATCGCCATGCTGGTGCAGCGCTCTTTGAGCCGCAGGTAGCAGGAGGATGGGGAGTTTGGCCGCGCCATGTGGGGCAGGCGCGGTTGTAAGAGGAGGAACGCCCCGGTCTTGGGAGGAAAGAGACTATGCGTAGAAA
Source organism: Agrobacterium tumefaciens (assembly GCA_017744915.1). GTDB lineage: Bacteria > Pseudomonadota > Alphaproteobacteria > Rhizobiales > Rhizobiaceae > Agrobacterium > Agrobacterium tumefaciens_I. The sequence continues at coordinate 27,777 of JAGIAH010000001.1, read as the reverse complement.
ATTCATCGGCGTGGCATTTGTCGCGCTGGCTGCCGTCCTTGCGGGTTCTGCTCATGCGCAGGACAAGAAGGTTACGATCGGCGTGTCCATTCCGGCGGCCGACCATGGCTGGACGGCGGGCGTCGTTTATCACGCCGAGCGTGTGGCCAAGCTCCTGATGAAGGAGCATCCGGGCCTCAATGTGATCGTGAAGACCTCGCCGGATGCCGCCAACCAGGCAAACGCGCTTCAGGATCTTGCGGTGCAGGGGCTGGACGCACTGGTCGTGTTGCCGTCCGACCCCGATCCGCTCGTCAACGCCATCAAGGAAATCAAGGACAAGGGCACCTTCGTCGCGCTCGTCGACCGCGCGCCGAGCGTTAACGACAATTCCATCCGCGATCTCTATGTCGCGGGTAACAACCCCGCGCTCGGACAGGTGGCGGGCGAATATATCAAGAAGACCACGCCTGACGCGGAAGTGGTGGTCATTCGCGGCCTGCCGATCCCGATCGACCAGCAGCGCCAGGATGGTTTCGACAAGGGTATTGCCGGCTCCGGCGTCAAGGTTCTCGACCGCCAGTACGGCAACTGGAACCGCGACGACGCCTTCCGCGTGATGCAGGACTATCTGACCAAATACAAGAAGATCGACGTGGTCTGGTGTCAGGACGACGACATGGCGATCGGCGTGCTGGAAGCGATCCAGCAGGCGAAACGCACCGATATCAAGTATATCGTCGCGGGTGCCGGTTCCAAGGACATGATCAAGAAGGTCATGGACGGCGACAAGCTGGTGCCGGTCGATGTGCTTTATCCGCCGGCGATGGTGGCGACTGCCATGCAGCTGACGGCCGGTCATTTCTACGATCAGGTGCCGGTTGCCGGCGAGTATATTCTCGACGCGACGCTCATCACCAAGGACAATGCCAAGCAGTTCCACTTCCCGGATTCGCCGTTCTGACACGGTGAGTTCACGCAACGTGACGTCCGCCGGAAGGCGGGCGTTACGGGGTGTGACGGAGGTTTGCCCGCAAGCGACGTCATCCTCGGGCCTGTCCCGAGGATCTGTCAATGTTTCATAAAACAGAGAGGTTGCAGATGCTCGGGACAGGCCCGGGCATGACGGCGGAGATGCTCTCAGCCGTTCTTGCGAAACCACGCCGAGAGATAGTCCACGAAGCTGCGCACCTTGGCGGGCAGGTAACGGCGGTGCGGGTAGACCGCGTAGATGCCCCTGTCCTTGGAAATATAATCGTCAAACAGCGTCACCAGCTCGCCGGACTGGATATAGGGCCGGGCGATGAAATCCGGCACCATGGCAATGCCAAGCCCGGCACGCGCGGCGCGCAGCGTCGCCTGCGGGCTGTTGACCTCGATCGGGCCGCTGATGGCGACCGAATTCGAACCGCCATCCGGTTCGAAATAGCGCACGGAATTATGGAAGCGCGTATTGGTGTCGATGATGAAGGGAACCCGGCCGAAATCCTGCGGCCCGTCGAGCGGTCCGTGCTGCGCCACGAAATCCGCCGTCGCCACGGCATAGACCCGGAAATCGGAAAGCTTGCGGGCGATGAGGCCCGAATCTTCGAGCCGGGTGATTCGAACCGCGAGGTCGAAACCTTCTTCGATCAGGTCGACGAATCGATCCTCGGCGACGATTTCGAGCGACAGTTCCGGATTTTCCTTGGCGAAATCGATCAGGCTCTGGCCGACATCGGCATCGATGAAGGTGCGGGGAACCGAAATCCGGAGCTTGCCCTTGAGGTCGGCATTCTTCTCGCGCACCAGATCGGCGAGGTTGTCGATCTCCTTCAAAATATCGGAAGCGGTGCGGTAATAGGTATGTCCGGCCTCTGTCAGCGAAAATTGCCGGGTGGTGCGATTGAGGAGCAATGCACCGAGATCATCTTCCAGTTCCCGCACATATTTGGACAAAAGCGCCTTGGAACGCCCCGTCTTGCGCGCGGCTGCGGAAAAACCCTCCGCCTCGACGACATCGATAAAGGCGCGGATGCGGGTGAGCGTGTCCATGAAAATCCTCCGGTTCGTTCCATATAATTGAACGCCGGGGAGCGACTGTTCAACCTTAAATTCACTGCCGAAAAAATCCGCTATTTGATGAAAAAATCCTCTTGATTATGACTGCGAATATTCTTATTTCACGGGCTGCCCAAAGTCGCACGTGCCCATGTGTGTCCGCCGAGTCCTCGATGTGGTGAGGATTTAGGTAAGGTACCTGGAACTAACCCCTCCAGTCGCTATTCCGGCCAACCGGGAAATGCGAGGACATATGAAGCAACGACGGTGCGGGCCTTTCTGGTTCTCTGCCGGCTTTCCATCAGCCGGGGTACTGAAGAGGCACACCATCATTGCCTGAAGTGCGGTCGGGTCAATCCCTCCAATCGATGGCAGACAAAGCCGAATGATGCTCTGGCAGGGCGTCGTTCATATTCGCGCCTTGAGCGTATGCTATCGATTCTGCGCCTCCACCGGCTGATTCGAATGCATATCTCGAGCGTCCTTTGTCCTCCGGATTTTTCCGGAGCCGGTTTTATAGGGAATATATCGATGACGACTGCACGCATTCTCGACTTCATCAAGACCCGACGTCCCGAAGGCCCTTGCCTCGTGGTTGATCTCGACGTCGTGCGCGACAATTTCAACGCGTTCCGGCATTCCCTGCCGAACAGCGCGATCTACTACGCCGTGAAGGCAAACCCGGCTCCCGAAATCCTGAAGCTGCTCGCTTCTCTTGGCTCCAACTTCGATTGCGCCTCCGTGGCTGAAATCCAGATGGCGCTCGATGCGGGTGCAACGGCCGACCGTATCTCCTTCGGCAACACCATCAAGAAGGAACGCGATGTTGCACGCGCTTATGCGCTCGGCATCGATCTCTTCGCCGTGGACAGTCATGAGGAAGTTGAGAAGGTTGCCCGTGCCGCTCCCGGCGCGCGCGTCTTCTGCCGCGTGCTGACGGATGGCGAAGGTGCGGAATGGCCGCTGTCGCGCAAGTTCGGTTGCGTGCCGCAGATGGCCGTCGACGTTCTGGTCTATGCGCATCAGCTCGGTCTTGAGTCCTACGGTGTGTCCTTCCACGTCGGTTCGCAGATGATGAACCTCGACGCATGGGATGCGGCGCTGGCCGATGCCAAGCGCGTCTTCGCATCGCTTGCCAAGCAGGGCATCCACCTGCAGATGGTCAATATGGGTGGCGGTTTTCCGACCAAGTACCTGCGCGACGTTCCGGCTGCCGAAGAATACGGCCAGGCGATCGACGCGGCGCTGCGCAAGCACTTCGGCAACCAGATCCCGAAGACGATCATCGAGCCGGGCCGCGGCATGGTCGGCAATGCAGGCGTCATCAAGGCGGAAGTCGTTCTTGTCTCGCGCAAGTCCGACAATGACAACCACCGCTGGGTGTTCCTCGACATCGGCAAGTTCGGCGGTCTCGCCGAGACGATGGATGAGGCGATCCGTTACCCGATCCGCACCGAGCGCGATCAGGACGAGATGGAGCCCTGCGTTCTGGCCGGTCCGACCTGCGACAGCGCCGACGTGCTGTATGAAAAGAACATGTATCCGCTGCCGGTCTCTCTGACCATCGGCGACGAAGTTCTGATCGAAGGCACGGGCGCCTATACGACGACCTATTCGGCGGTTGCCTTCAATGGCTTCGAACCGCTGAAGGCCTACGTCATCTGATTCGAACGCCGCCCGCTGAACAGGGCGGCGTCTCGACCAAGCTTCCGTTCCGGCCCTGCCGATTGTGCTGTTGCGCAAATCCCTGCTTGCTGCACCTCTTCCAGCCGAGGAAAGCGTGTCGGCGGGCCGGAACGGTTTCACCATTTTTCATCAAGGGCCGCGTGTGGGCGGTTGTGTGACGGAGGGCCGAGAGATGGCCGCTCTTCTGAATTCGGTACGTGCATTTTTCACACCGCAGACATTTCATATCGATCAGGAAAATCCGGGCGATGTTGTCGCCCGTGAGAACCTGCTGGACCGCGCCATGGGCGCCGGCCGTCGCCGCAAGTCTTCCGAAAAGCTGCGCGCCGGCCGCGTTCCGGCCGAAGGCCTGGCGCTCGTCGCCCGCGATGAGGACGGCCATGTCATCGGCACGGTGCGCCTGTGGAATGTCGAAGCCGGCATTTCGCGCGAAGGCCGCGCGGTTGACGCGCTGCTGCTTGGCCCGCTCGCCGTTGACGCCGCCCATGAAGGCAAGGGCATCGGCTCGGCGCTGATGCGCGCGGCGATTGCCGAAGCGACCAAGCGCGGTCATGGCGCCGTTCTTCTGGTGGGTGACGCGCTTTATTACGAGCGCTTCGGCTTTTTCGCTGACAAGGCCCAGCACCTGATCATGCCCGGCCCGTTCGAGCGCAGCCGTTTCCTGGCGCTGGAACTGAAAGCCGGCTGGCTGGAAGGTGCCGCCGGTCTTCTGGTCGCGAATGGCCGCAGGCTTTCAGCCTGAGCGATATCCGTTGATGTCATGCCCCGGCTGAATGGCCGGGGTTGCTCCTCCGCGAAAGCAGATATTGCTCTCATGTTCGATCTGTTCGCAGATCAGCATTTCTGTAGCGAGAAATGTATGGTCGCCCGAAGGCGACTTGCGAAGCATAGGGCACACCATGAGACCGACCCTAAGGGCGAAGGCCATCTCAGTCTGCGACGACAAAATCGTAAAAAAGGGTGAGGGCGTTGGCCTGTCATTCTATGCGTTCTTTGCAAACAGGAACGACGATCCCGACCTTCTTATGGAAGCCGCCGAGTGGTGGATCAAAACCCATGCACTCGATCATTTCGAGAAGGCGACTAAAATTCGTGAGATGATTAGATCTGGGCAGTAGGCGCTATGACCTCATAGACCGCAAACTTCCTCACTCTGGCTCCGCTCTCCCCAGTGCGGCGTTGGCCCCGGGCTTATGAGTTTACGGTCTAGGGTGACGCCCATGGCCTTTCGTCGAGAATTTTCCGAACGCTTCTTGCCTTCGGCAATTTGCGGGTATATACCCGAGACAAATGCCAAACGATAGCTGTCACTGCATCCTGTTGCGCAAAGCATCCCGCAAGGTCTCGTCCTATTATGACGAGGCGCTGGCGCCGCTTGGCGTCAATATCGGCCAGTTCAGCCTGCTGCGGAACATCAACCGGACGGCCCCTGTTTCGCTGACCGACCTTGCCGCGCGGGTGGAGCTGGATCGCTCCACCGTTGGCCGTAATGCCAAGGTGCTGGCCCGTATGGGGCTGGTAGCCATCGGCCACGGCGAGGACCAGCGGGAGGCGGTGCTGACGGTGACGGAGGAGGGGCAGGCGATCCTGAAAACGGGCGCGCCGCTCTGGGATGGGGTACAGGACGAAATCGAAGCCCGGCTGGGTCCGGAAAAGACCGCGCAATTGCAGGAACTGCTCACAGCCCTGTAATTTTTTGATCATAAAGCGGGTACCTGCCCGCAAAATCGGGTATATACCCGCAGGACTCGGCCAAAGGCCATGGGAAAGGGATTTTGAACATGCTCTCCACACGCCTTGCCAGCTGGATGGCCGGCAGAAACCTGCATTACGGTTGGCTTGTTGCCGCCACCACTTTTCTGACCATGCTGGCCACCGCCGGCGCGATGGGATCGGCGGGGGTGATGATCCAGCCGCTGCATCAGGAATTCGGCTGGGACATCGCCGATATTTCCTCCGCAATGGCGGTGCGTCTGGTGCTTTTTGGCCTCCTCGGGCCTTTCGCCGCCGCCTTTATGAACCATTTCGGCATCCGGCAGGTGGTGTCGACGGCGCTTGCCCTCATCATGGGCGGCATCGTGGCTTCCTTTTTCATGACTGAGGTGTGGCAATTACTGCTTCTATGGGGCGTGGTGATCGGTGTTGGCACCGGCATGACGGCGCTGGTGTTGGGTGCGACGGTGGCGGCACGCTGGTTTTCCAAACGCCGGGGCCTCGTGATCGGCCTGATGACGGCCAGCAACGCCACCGGTCAGCTGGTGTTTCTGCCGCTATTGGCGGCATTGACCGAAGCCTATGGCTGGCGAACAGCCCTGACGCTCTCCGTTGCGGTGATTGCGACCGCCATGATCCTCGTGCTTCTTCTGATGCGCGACCACCCTGCCGATGTCGGCCTGCCGGCCTATGGCGAGACGGCGGTGATAAAGCCGCCGAAGCAGGACCACAATCTTCTCGCCACGCTGGTTTCACCGCTGGTGACGCTCAAAAGCGTGTCCGGCAACCCGGTCTTCTGGGTCCTGTTCGGCACATTTTTCGTCTGCGGCCTTTCGACCAACGGTCTTATCCAGACTCACTGGATTTCGATCTGCGGTGATTTCGGCATGGCCGCGGTCACGGCGGCCGGCACGCTGGCAGTGATCGGTATCTTCGATTTCTTCGGCACGATCTTCGCCGGCTGGCTTTCCGACCGTTTCGACAACCGCTTCCTGCTGTTCTGGTTCTACGGTCTGCGCGGCCTCTCCCTGCTTTATCTCTCCTTCTCCGGGTTCAGTTTCGTCGAGCTTTCGGTCTTCGCCGTGTTCTACGGGCTGGACTGGGTGGCGACCGTGCCGCCGACGGTGAAGCTGGCTGCCGAGAATTTCGGCCGCGAAAAGGCGGGTCTCGTTTTCGGCTGGGTCTTCGCCGGCCATCAGCTCGGGGCGGCCACCGCCGCCTTCGGCGCCGGTTTCTTCAAGAGCGATTTCGATACCTATATGCCCGCGCTGCAGATCGCCGGCCTGATGTGCATGCTCGCCGCTGTCTCGGTATTGCTTCTGAGGAAGCCGGGTTCCGCCACCCTGACGCCGCAGGCGGCCTGAGGGCAAAGAGAGGGTGCCGGACCGGCGCCCTTTTTGCTTTTCGGCTGTGTGAAAGCGGCCTCGCGGGACATCGCCTGTGGCGCAATTGTCACTATGCCGCCTGCTTCGCCGGTCTGAAAGGCGATCGTCATTCCCATTTGATCCATCTCAATCGGCCCACCCCGTCCATCGCCATAGTGGCTGCGATCCGGTTTGGCAGGCGAAGAGTCGCCGGTCCGCCGTCATCAGCCGGTTCCGGGCCTCCCGGCCGCGCTGCGCTATAGGAGAGATGGAATGACGAAGATGAACAAGAAGACCGCCCTGCTGGCTGGCGTTGCGGCAATGATGATGGCGAGCGGTACGCTGGCCGCCGATCTGGCCCCGGTAGCACCGGCGCCCACCGCCGAAGAGGCGATTGCCGCGGCAAGCCCGTGGATGCTGCGCGTGCGCGGCCTCGGCGTCATCACCCATGACAGCGGCAGCGTCGACGGCGTGCCGGGTGCTGGCCTGTCCTATTCGGATACCGTGATCCCCGAACTCGACATCAGCTATTTCTTCACCGAAAACTTCGCCGCCGAACTCATCCTCGGTACCACCTATGCCAGGATCAATGGCGAGGGCGTGCTGGCCGGCACACCGGTGGGCAAGACCTGGCTACTGCCGCCGACGCTGACGCTGCAGTATCACTTCACCGATTTCGGCGCCTTCAAGCCCTATATCGGCGCGGGCGTGAACTACTCGCTGTTCTACAACCAGTCGGAAAAGCCCGGTTTCAGCAATCTGGACGTCAAGAACAAGCTCGGTGCGGCTGTGCAGGTCGGTTTCGACTATATGCTGGATGAGCATTGGGGTGTGAACTTCGACGTGAAGAAGATCTTCCTGAAGACGGACTGGACCGCCGAACTGGGCGGCACGCCGATCAGCGGCAAGGCCAAGCTCGATCCGTGGCTGATCGGCGCCGGTATCACCTACCGCTTCTGATCAGGGCCTGTTGACGCGCCGCCTTTGACTGGCGGCGCTTTCTGGACTATAGGACGGCCACGGGCAGAAGAGCCCCGGCCGTCCGCAGGCGTTATCGCCCCTGGTGAAGCTCTTTCCTGAATAACGGTCATCCCCATGTTTTGCATGTCGTCGATGGCAACGCGGGCCCCCTTCGGAAAATTCGGCATGCGCATGTTGGAGAACCGTTATGAACGTGTCCAAACCGCTTCCCGCGCTTGAGGGACTGAAAGAACAGGCAAAACGGCTGCGCGCCGCTCTTGAGGAGCAGGGGCAGGCAATCACCCACTCGAAAGCGCTGGAACTCATCGCCGCGCAATATGGCTTCCGTGATTGGAACACCCTCCACGCGGCTGCCGGCAACCGACCCGCCTTCAATCCCTATCTTTTGGGCTCAAGGGTGGAAGGTTTTTATCTCGGCCAGCCCTTCGTGGCCTCCGTGCTCGGCGTTCAGGCGCTCGGCGGCGATCCCGAACGCTACCGGCTGACGCTTCATCTTGATGATCCCGTCGATGTCGTGACTTTCGAAAGCTTCTCCGCCTTCCGCCAGCGTGTTCACTGCAATGTCGACACGTCCGGACGCACGATGGAGAAAACCTCCAATGGCCGGCCGCAGGTGGAACTGGTCTGGTAGAAACCTGCGATCGCGCCTCACTGTGGGCTTCTAAGATCCCGTTGCAACCACCGCACTGCATTCCGGCTTCGCTCCGGGATGCAGTTTTCTATTTGGGAATACAAAATGGTGTATCAGGTTGCAATTTGCGCCCCGGCGACATTATAGTTCGTTGAGAAGTACTAATATTACATTTTTATAAATAATTTTGGATGAGGCATTGATGAGCGCGGATCGCAATCCCGGGCGTTGGATTTACGTCGATTCCATTCGAGGTATGGCGGCTTTGGCGGTGATCTATTTTCACATCGCGGAAGTAGCGTATAAAGGCAGATTTATCTCGAATTCGGCAGAGTGTTATCTGTTTTACGTCTTCACCGAATATGTCGACCTCGGAAAGATCGCCGTCGTCATGTTCTTTGCGGTTTCCGGCTTTGTCATTCCATTCTCCTTGCTGAAAGCGGGCAATGCGCCCTTGCGTGGTTTCGCAATTTCACGGTTTTTCAGGCTCTATCCCGCTTATTGGGTGTCGATGATGCTGGCTCTGGCGATTATTCCGCTGGTGCGGGGAGATGTGTTCACGCTGAAGCAGATCATCGCCAATGTGACGATGCTGCAGCAATTCCTGGGGCAGCAGAATATTCTCGGCGTTTACTGGACGCTGCAGATAGAGATCGTCTTCTATGTCGTCAGTGGCGTGCTGTTTTATGTCAGGCTTCTGCATAAACCGGAGGGAGCGGCGGGGGCCGTGGTGTTTTTCCTGTTGTGCGCAGTTGGGATGGCTGCAACCCGCTACGCCGTGGGCATCAAATTGCCCGTCGCGATACCGCTTGGGCTGACTGTCATGTTCTGGGGGCTGTTGTGGCGTCACGGGGCCAGCGACCAGGCCGGGGCGAAGCTGCGAAAGCTTATCCTCGCCACATCCCTTCTCGTGGTCGTCACCGTGCCTGTCATAAGTCTTCTAAGTTATAATGTGGATATGGGTTTCGGCGAGACCTGGTATCGCTATACGATTGCCTATTATGCGGGAATGGCGCTTTTTGCGCTGTTCACGACCAGGTTCCGCATCACGCATCCGGTTTTTGTCTGGCTGGGCGCGATAAGCTATTCTGTCTATCTGCTTGGCCCGGTGGCCCAACCGATCGTGGAATATATTCTGCCCTACCGGCAACTCGCTCCTTATCCCATCCATGTCACCATCGTGTTGACCTGCGTCCTGACGGTGATCATGGCCTATCTGAGCTACCGTTTCATCGAGCTGCCGTTCCAGACATTCGGTAAGAAGCTCGCCTTCCGCCAGTCTTCCCTTCCGGCCGTGTCATCTCCGTGAAATTGGCCCGGCGCGACCGCAACAGGCGGCCGTGCCGGGATGTCATGGGTCCCTTACTAGCGCCTAAATCCGTTTGCCCGCCGCATCGAACAGGTGGAAATCCTTTGCCTGCGCGGCGATCTTCAGCGTCGCGCCGATGCGCAGCTGCGAGCGGCCGTGAACGCGGAAGACGATGGTGGTGCCATCGGCGAAGGAGCCGTGCACATAACTTTCCGCGCCCACCAGTTCCACGGCATCCACCTGCACGGTGCCGGTGAATGCGGCATCGGCCGGGGCTTCATCGGCAAGTGTGATGTCTTCCGGGCGGATGCCGAGCGTGGCGACGCCCTGCGGCAAGGCTGTGGTTCCCTGCACCGACCAGCCGGCCGAGCCATTAGCCGGTGCCGCACCATGGTTCAGCAGGTTCATGGAAGGCGAACCGATGAAGGTGGCGACGAAGGTGGTGGCCGGCTTTTCGTAAAGCTCGATCGGCGTGCCCATCTGCTCGATGCGGCCGGAATTCAGCACCACCAGCCGGTCCGCCAGCGTCATGGCCTCCATCTGGTCATGGGTCACATAAACGCTTGTCGTGGCGAGCGAGCGCTGCAGGCGGCGGATTTCCACCCGCATCTGCACGCGCAGCTTGGCATCGAGGTTGGAGAGCGGCTCGTCGAACAGGAAGGCCGCCGGCTTGCGCACGATGGCGCGGCCCATGGCCACACGCTGGCGCTGGCCGCCGGAAAGCTGGCGCGGCTTGCGCTCCAGGAACTGTTCGATTTCCAGCGCCTTGGCCGCCTCGGTGATGCGCCGCTCGATCTCCTCCTTCGGTGTGTTGCGGTTCTTCAGGCCATAGGCAAGGTTCTGGCGCACAGTCATATGCGGATAAAGCGCATAGTTCTGGAACACCATGGCGATGTCACGGTCGGAGGGTTCGAGATCGTTGACGACACGATCGCCAATGACGATCTGGCCGCCCGAAATGCCTTCCAGCCCGGCGATCATGCGCAACAGGGTGGATTTTCCGCAGCCGGAGGGACCGACGAGCACGATCATTTCGCCGTCGGCGATGTCCATGGACACGCCCTTGATGGCCTCGACATTGCCGCCATAAACCTTGCGGACGTCTTTCAGCGCAATTTTTGCCATTACTTCTCGGTCTCCACCAAACCTTTGACGAACCAGCGCTGCATCAGCACCACAACCAAAACAGGGGGGATGATGGCGAGGATCGCCGTCACCATCACATAATTCCACGGCGTCGAAGCATCGGTGAAATCCACCATGCGCTTCAGGCCGATGATGATCGTGTTCATCTTGGCATCGTTGGTGACGAGCAGCGGCCAGAGATATTGGGTCCAGCCATAGATGAACAGGATCACGAACAGGGCGGCGATATTTGTTCTCGACAGCGGCAGCAGAATATCCCGCATGAAGCGGAACGGCCCGGCATTGTCGATGCGCGCCGCCTCGACCAACTCACCGGGAATGGTCAGGAAGAACTGCCGGAACAGGAAGGTCGCGGTCGCAGATGCCATCAGCGGCAGCGTGAGCCCCGCATAGGTGTCGATCAGTCCGAGATCGACGATGACCTTGTAGGTCGGCAGGATACGCACTTCCACCGGCAGCATGAGCGTGATGAAGATCATCCAGAAGAAGCCCATGCGGAAGGGAAAGCGGAAAAAGACGATGGCGAAGGCCGACAGGAACGAAATGATGATCTTGCCGATGGCGATGGCGAGCGCGACAACGAAGCTGTTGAACAGCAGCCGTTCGAGGCTGACACCCACGACCCTTTCGACACCGCCGGCCATGGCCTCGCTATAGTTTTCGCCGAGATGGCCGCCGGGCAAAAGCGACATGGGCGGGCGGATGATGTCGTTCGACGTCATGGAAGACGCGATGAAGGTATAATAGATCGGGAAGGCCACGATGATGATGCCAAGCACCAGCATCAGATGGGCAATCACGCGTGCGACGGGGCGGTTTTCAATCATGGGAAATCCTCAGCCGTAATGCACGCGCTTCTCGACGAAGCGGAACTGGAAGGCGGTGAGCGCGATGACGATCACCATCAGGATCACGGATTGCGCGGCGGAAGAGCCGAGATTGAGGTTCACGAAGCCATCATTATAGACCTTGTAGACCAGCGTTTCGGTGGCCTTGGCGGGGCCGCCGCCAGTGACGGCATGGATGATGCCGAAGGTGTCGAAGAAGGCATAGACCGTGTTGACGACCAGAAGGAAGAAGGTGGTCGGTGCAAGCAGCGGGAAAACGATGGTCCAGAAGCGCCGCGAACCGCGCGCGCCGTCAATGGAGGCCGCTTCCAGCAGTGATTTCGGAATTGCCTGCAAGCCAGCGACAAAAAACAGGAAATTGTAACTGATCTGCTTCCATGCGGCGGCTGCGACGACGAGCAGCATGGCCTGATTGCCGTTAAGCAGCGGATCCCACATGATGCCGTTGCGGCGCAGGATGTAGGAGAAGGTGCCCATGGCCGGGTTGAACATGAACAGCCATAACATGCCGGCCACGGCGGGCGCGACGGCATAGGGCATGATCATCATGGTGCGGTAAAAACCCTTGCCGCGCACCACACGGTCGGCCGCGGTCGCCAGAAGCAGCGCCAGCCCCATGGAGACGAGCGCGGTGAGAATGCTGAAGATGACCGTGACCTGCAGCGAGTTGAGATAACTCTCATCCGACAGAACGGCGGAAAAATTGGCCAGCCCGACAAAATTGCTGTTCAGCCCGAAGGCATCCTCGCGCATGGTCGACTGGTAAAGCGCCTGGCTTGCTGGCCAGAAAAAGAAGATCACCGTGAGGATGATCTGCGGCGCGACCAGCAGATAGGGCAGGATCTTGTTGGGGAATACGACGCTTTGCACGGCGATCTCCTGATGACATGGGAATGCCGCCCGCACCTGAAAGGGATGCGGGCGGGGCAGGGGATCGCTTAGTTGCCGGCAGCCTGCTTGATGGCCGCATCACCACGCTGGACGATCTTGTCCAGAGCCGTCTTGGCATCCTGCTTGCCGGCCAGCATCGCCTCGAACTCCTCGTTCATGATGTCGCGCACCTGCGGCAGGTTCACGAGACGAACGCCCTTGGAGTTTTCTGTCGGCGGCTTGCCCATCATCTGCAAAAGCGGCGTTTCGCGGGCAGGGTTCTTGTCGTAGAAGCCGGATTTCTTGGTTTCCTCATAGGCCGCGATCGTCACCGGCATATAGCCGGAGACCTGATGCAGGCGAGACTGGATCTTGGTCTGCGAGAGGAAATGGAAGAATTCCGCCACGCCCTTATATTCGGCGTCGCTCTTGCCGCCGAATACCCAGAGGCTGGCGCCGCCGGGAATGGTGTTCTGCGGGCCGTGGCCTTCATAATAGGGCAACTGGCCGATGCCGTAATTCATGCCGGTCTTGACGATATCGCCAAGGCCGCCGGAGGATTCGGTCAAGATGCCGCATTCACCGGACATGAAGAGCTGCTTGGCTTCCGAGGTACGGCCGCCATAACGGAAGGTGCCGTCCTTGGCGAGATCGGCAATCGCCTGGAAATGTTCGACGAAGAGCGGCGCATTGACCGCAAGCTTCACATCCGTGCCACCAAGCCCGTTTTCATTGCTGCCGTAGGAGACGTTGTTCCAGGCGGCGAAGTTTTCGGTCTGGATCCAGGTGAGCCAGGTGGAGGTGAAACCGCATTGTGCGGCACCGCTGGTCTTGATCTTCTTCGCAGCTTCGAAAACTTCCGGCCAGGTCTTCGGCGGGTTTGCGGCGTCAAGCCCGGCCTTCTGGAAGACATCCTTGTTGTAATAAAGGATCGGCGAGGACGAATTATAGGGGAAGGACAGCATGGTGCCATCGGGCTTGGAATAATAAGCGACGATACCGGCCAGATATTCATCCTTGTTGAAGGTGTAGCCACCTTCCTTCAGCACGTCCGCCACCGGCTTGATGGCGCCGGCCGCACCCATCATCACACCCGAGCCGGCATCAAAGACCTGAATGATGGCCGGTGCCTGCTTGGCGCGGAAAGCGGCGATGCCGGCATTCAGCGTTTCGGGATAGGTGCCCTTGAAGACGGGCATGACCTTGTAGTCTTTCTGGCTGTCGTTGAATTCCTTCGCGAGTGAATCCACGACTTCGTTGTTGGCACCGGTCATGGCGTGCCACCACTGGATTTCCGTTACGGCGTATGCGTTCGATGTGACAAAAAACGAAAGCGCGGATGCCGCGGCAAGGCGGTAGCTGAGTTTTTTCAAGGTGATTCCTCCCGTTTTAAAAACAGTAAAAGATACATGCCCTTATTGCAGCCTATCCTCCTCGATCCGGCTGCGGGCGATCTTTTCTGTATTAGCATTGCTGATTAAAAGCGAACTCTAACGAAAATGCAAGAGAACGTGGAACGATTAAAACGAAAGTGAAGGGAATGATTTTATTATTCCATTTTGAGGGCGTCCCGGTTTTTTCGTGTGTTCGTTGGCGTGAGGTTGGGTGTGCGGACAAGCGCCTATATGTGCGGAATGTTTAAGCGCTATTGATATGTTATTACATAACATACTATGATGCTGCGAATTTTATGAATCGCAAGGTGCAGACGTGTTCGGAATGAAGCGAAAAAAGGCAGTTGACCGCAACGCTGATCCTGATGTCGCGCCACCCGCCCACACCGTGCCGGTCACCTTGCTCACCGGCTTTCTCGGGGCCGGCAAGACCACGCTGCTGAACGAGCTTCTGGCCGAACCGGCCATGGGCGACGCGGCCGTCATCGTCAATGAATTCGGCTCGGTGCCCATCGATCATGGTCTGGTCCGAACCGGTTCGGAGCGTTATTTCCAGACCACGACGGGCTGTATCTGCTGCACGGCCACGAGCGATATCCGCACTTCGCTGTACGAGTTGCATCAGGCCTTTCTCGAAGGAGTGATGCCGGAAATATCGCGTGTCGTGATCGAGACCACGGGATTTGCCGATCCCGCCCCGATCATCAACAGCCTGATTGCCGGCGGTACGCCGGCGCTTGGGCTGCGCGACCATATCGTTGCACGGCACTTTCATCTTTCGGGCGTTGTCACGGCGTTCGACGTCACTTCAGGCCGGGCGATGCTCGACAGTTTCATCGAGGGATGGAAGCAGCTGGCCTTTGCCGATCACATTGTCCTCACCAAAACCGATCTCGTCGATGCGACGGCAATCGACCATGAGAGCCTCGCCGATCTCAATCCCACCGCCTGCCTGCATGACCGCAATGCGACCGGTTTTGATCTTATGTCGTTATTTGCAGCGAAGAATTATTCGCTGCGTGGCAAGGCGGAGGATGTGCCGGGCTGGCTCGCGGCTGACAGGCTGAACCTCCATGCCGCCCATGACCATGATATCAACCGCCATGGCGCAGGGGTGGAGGCCTTTGATCTCACCTTCGATGGCGTGCTCGATCCGCAGGCGATCGTCACCTTTCTCGAACTCGTCACCAGCAACGTGCATTCCGGCCTACTGCGGCTCAAGGGAATTTTCGGCGCGACTGATGACCCGGAGCGGCCGGTTGTCGCCCATGCCGTACAGCACCGGCTTTATCCGTTGACCCGGCTGGAAAGCTGGCCGGATGGCAATCATTCGACCCGCATCGTCCTGATCGGCATGGATATGCCGCAGCAGCCGATCCGCGATCTGTTCAACACGTTGGCCGTACAGGCTGGGCGAAAGGGCTGGGCATGAACAACCCGCTTGCGCGCAGCGGCTCCGCGATCATCTCGCAGGCCCGTCTCCTGAAGCAATGGTCCCGCGATCTGCTGCATCTTCAGTCCGAAGACATCGTCACCGTCAGCGAGCTTTCCTGTGTGCTGCCGGATTGCCCGCCGCGGGAAACGGTGATTGTCGTCCTGTTTACCTCGGGCGAAACCCGGCAAATATCCATCCACAAGGCACTGCTGGAGGTGGATCATGACGATATCGTGTGTGCCATTGCCCCAAATTCGGCTTGAGAAACCGCTTGTAAGTGTCTGAGGCGCTTGACCACCGCTGCCCTCATCCGCCACTTCAGAGGCCGCGGCGGGATTCGCGGATGATAAAGGGCGGGCAATGGCCGATCTGGCGGTATATGCGGGTTTGTTTTTGACGGCGTTCATCGCGGCGACCATCCTGCCCATGCAGTCGGAGGCGGCGCTTGCCGGTCTCATCCTGCTGAAATCCCAACCTGTCTGGCTGCTGGTCGCCGTGGCAAGCGCCGGCAATGTCGCCGGCTCCTTCGCCAACTGGCTGCTTGGCCGCGGCATCGAGCGTTTCCGGCATGAACGCTGGTTTCCGGCCGGGGAAGCTGCGCTGCAGCGGGCGCAGAACTGGTACAGGCGTTACGGCAAATGGTCCCTGCTGCTCAGCTGGGCGCCGTTGATTGGCGACCCGCTGACCGTGGCAGCCGGGATCATGAAGGAGCCGCTGCCGGTGTTTCTGCTGCTGGTCACCATTGCCAAGGTCGGGAGATATGTCGTTCTGGCGCTGGTGACGTTGAATTTTCTATAATTTTTCAATTGCGTATTTTCGCGAGAGGGTGCCCCCCATTCTTCTCCCCCCCGCCGGGAGATGATGGCCCGAAGGGTCGAATGAGGGGGGGCGAATATCTCTACCCTTGCCCCTCATCCCGCTGCCGCGACCTTCTCCCCGGCGGGGAGAAGGTGAAAGACGCATCCGCTCGCCCAGAATACGGGCGGTGAGGACAATCAGGCCGCCTGCCGGTCCCAGCTTGCAAAAGGATCGGGCAGGTGCCGCCATGCATCCGGCGTGAAGGCCTCGGTATCGATCAGGCAGGCGTCTAGCTGCGCCCGGATACGGGCCTCGCTCATCGGATCGGAGCCGATGAAGACGATTTCCTGCCGGCGGTCGCCGAAGATCGGGTCGAGGTAGGGCTTCATCATGTCGAGGAACTGCTTTTCGCGCGGCCACTGCTCCTTCGGCACGGCGGACCACCAGAGCCCCATCTTGCCGGTGCGGACCAAGGCACCCGCCTGGCTGATCTCGCCGACATAACGCGGCCGGGTTGCCAGCCAGAAAAAACCCTTGGCGCGCACCACGCCCGGCCAGGCGCGATCGATGAAACGTTGGAACAGCACCGGATCGAAGGGTTTTCTGGCGCGGTAGACGAAGGAGCGAATGCCATATTCTTCGGTTTCGGGAATATGGTCTTTGAAACCGTGCAGTTCCTTGAACCAGAGCGGGTGTTCTTCGGCTTTCGCAAAATCGAAGCGGCCGGTGCCGAGAACCTCCATCAGGGCCACCTTGCCGAAATCGGCCTCGATGAGCTTCGCATCCGGGTTCAGCCCGACGATGATCTTGCGGGCCGCATCCCGCTCATCCGGCGTTGCCGTGCCGATCTTGTTGAGGACGACGACATCGGCAAATTCGATCTGTTCCACCAGCAGGTCGACGATGGTGCGGTTGTCACCATCTCCGGCCGTTTCGCCCCGGTCGGCCAGGAAATCGGAAGAGCCGTAATCCCTGAGAAGATTGGCGGCATCCACCACGGTCACCATGGTGTCGAGCCTGGCGACATCGGACAGGCTGCGGCCGTTTTCATCGCGAAAATCGAAGGTCGCAGCCACCGGCAGGGGCTCGGCAATGCCGGTGGATTCGATCAGCAGATAATCGAAACGGCCCTGTTCGGCCAGCGCCCGCACTTCCGTCAGGAGATCGTCGCGCAGCGTGCAACAGATGCAGCCATTGGTCATTTCCACCAGCTGTTCCTCGGTGCGGGAAAGATTGGCACCGCCATCTCGCACCAGTGCCGCATCGATATTGATCTCGCTCATGTCGTTGACGATCAGCGCCACGCGCAGCCCGTCGCGATTGGCGAGAATATGGTTGAGAAGCGTCGTCTTGCCGGCGCCGAGAAAGCCGGAAAGCACGGTGACGGGGAGTTTTTTCGACATTGGAACCTCGTTCTGTGGCAGCGGTCGGGCGGCCGTCACGACGGCCGCTGCAGGCGGATTGGAGACGATGGAGGATGCTGCATCGTGTTTCTTTTGTAACGTAATAACATTACATGATCACATCATGTCAACTGGCGACGGCAAAACTCTTCTCTGGACGAGGGCAGGTGTGACGGCTCGCATGCGGCGAGTCCGATCATTTTCGATGATTAATGTTATTTCATTACATATTCGTTTGACGAATGTAATAACATTACATATCAAGGGCCATCGAATGACACCTGCCCGGAGGGATCGATGGACGATCCGTGCCTTATCTTCAGAAATCTCACGCTTGGATATGCCGGCCGCGCGGCGGTGCATCATCTCAATGGCGATGTCGCGCGCGGCTCGCTCACGGCGGTCGTCGGCGCCAATGGCTCGGGAAAATCGACGCTGATGAAGAGCATTGCCGGCATTTTGAAGCCGCTCGGCGGTGAATGCCGGGTCAGCCCCGAAGTCTCCATTGCCTATCTGCCGCAACAATCGGAGCTCGACCGGTCTTTCCCGGCGCAGGTGCGGGACCTGGTTGCGCTTGGCCTGTGGCCGAAGCGCGGCCTGCTCGGCCGTCACCGTTCCGATGATCGGGCGGCGATGGCCCGTGCGCTGGAGGCGGTCGGCCTTTCCGGCTTTGAAAAGCGCAATATCGATTCACTTTCTGGCGGCCAGATGCAGCGCGCGCTTTTCGCCCGTGCCATGCTTCAGGATGCCCGGCTGATCCTGCTGGATGAACCCTTTAATGCGGTCGATGAGCGCACCGTGACCGATCTTATGGTGCTCATCAAGGCATGGGTGGCGGAGGGGCGCACGGTGCTGGCCGTGCTGCATGACCACCAGCTGGTGCGGCAGCATTTCCCCCAGACGTTGTTTCTGGCGCGCAGACTCGTCGGGTTTGGTTCGACGGCAGATGTGCTCAAGGCCGAAAACCTGCGGCAGGCGCGAAACTTCCACGAGGCCTGGGAGGAAAATGCGTCGTGGTGTGAGCCCGCCGACACGCCTTCGCTTCATGCAATCGGGGCAGGCCCGCAGATTGCCCCGTCCATTCCCACCCGAATTTGAATGCCCATGGCTGATATCTTTATCGAACCGTTTATCCAATACGTCTTCATGCAACGGGCGCTTGCCGGTGCGCTGATCCTTGCCGCAAGTTGTGGCCCGGTCGGCGTGTTTTTGATGCTGCGCCGCATGAGCCTGACGGGCGATGCCATGGCGCATGCCATTCTGCCGGGGGCGGCCGTTGGATTTCTGTTTTACGGGCTGGAAATCCTGCCGATGACCATTGGCGGGCTGGTTGTCGGCCTGCTGGTTGCGCTGGGTGCCGGTGCGGTGTCGCGTTTCACCATTCAGAAGGAAGACGCGTCGCTTGCCGCCTTTTATCTCATCTCGCTGGCGCTCGGCGTGCTGCTCGTTTCATGGCGCGGTTCCAGCGTGGATCTCATGCATGTCCTGTTCGGCACCGTGCTGGCGCTGAACAATGAGGCGCTCGGCCTGATCGGCGGCATCTGCATCGTGACGCTGGTGGTGATGGTGGTGTTCTGGAGGGCGCTTTTGGCGGAATGCCTCGATCCCTTGTTCCTGCGCTCGGTCAGTAACTGGGGCAGCCCCGTGCATTTCCTCTTCCTCGCCATCGTCGTGCTCAATCTCGTCGGCGGGTTTCAGGCGCTCGGAACCCTGCTTTCGGTCGGGCTGATGATGTTGCCCGCCGCCGCCAGCCGCTTCTGGTCCAACCGCGTGGCACCCATGTGCTTCATCTCGATCGGCATCGGCATGGTCTCGTGTTTTGTCGGCCTGCTCCTGTCCTACCACGCGTCGCTGCCCTCCGGTCCGGCGATCATCCTTGCGGCGGGCGTCATCTATGTCCTGTCCATCCTCTTCGGCACGCGTGGCGTGCTCGTCGATCTTCTCGGTTCCGGTCGCCACAGAACGACCTGAAAACAGCCTCTGAAAAAAGGAGAACTTCCAATGTTCAAAACCTTCCGTCTTGCCACCTGCGTCAGCCTTCTTTCCCTTTCCCCGGTCGTGATGGCGCAGGCTTCGGCTGCCGAACTTAAAGTCGTGGCCAGCTTCTCGATCATCGCTGACTTCGCGAAGAATGTCGGCGGCAACCGTGTCGACATCACCACGCTCGTCGGCCCGGATGGCGATGCCCATGTCTACGAACCGCGCCCGGCCGATGCCGTCGCCGTCAGCAAGGCGGATGTGGTGCTGGTCAACGGCCTGGAATTTGAAGGCTTCCTGAAGCGGCTGATCGAAACGAGCGGCACCAAGGCCCCCGTCGTTGAGCTGACGAAGGGCGTGGAGCCGCTGAAGCTTTCCGACGAGCCGGCCGGTCACGCCCATCCGGAAGCGGAGGAAGAAGGCCATGACCACAAGGCCGAAGAAGCCGGCCACAAACACGAGACGGCCGAGGCTCATGATCACGATCACGGCCACGAGGGACATCATCACGGTGAATACGATCCACATGCCTGGCAGTCGATCAAGAATGCCGAAATCTACGTGAAGAACATTGCCGGCGCCTTCTGCGAGGTCGACAAGGCTGGTTGCGCCACATACACCGCCAATTCGGATGCCTATGTCGCCAAGCTTGCCGCTCTGAACGAGAAGGTGAAGACCGAAATCGCCGCCATCCCGCCGGAAAAACGTGTCATCATCACCTCGCATGACGCCTTCGGTTATTTCGAGCATGCCTATGGCCTGAATTTCCTCGCGCCCGAGGGTATCTCGACCGAATCCGAAGCCTCGGCCGCAGATGTCGCCAAGCTGGTGGATCAGGTAAAACACGACAAGGCCTCAGCCATTTTTGTCGAAAACATCACCGACAAGCGGCTGATCGACCAGATCGCCAAGGAAACCGGCCTGAAGGTGGGCGGCACGCTCTATTCCGATGCGCTTTCCAAAGCCGAAGGTCCAGCTGCGACCTATATCGATATGGTCAACCACAACATGCAGACGATTACGGCCGCCGTTCTCGGCCAGTAAAAGGCGAAGTTTCGGCCTGAACCAGGGGAGGGTGGCTTGCGCCGCCCTCTTTGCTTTTGTGAAACGAGCGATCCCTTCACAATCGCCTGTTTCCTTTAACGATTTCCATTTCGATGCTACACACCCTTTCATGTCCGATGCGCTTCACATCTTCACCGACGGCTCATTCGATGATGCCTCCCGATCCGGAGGATGGGCGTTCGTTGTTCATGAGGCAGGCCACCAAGTCCATTCCGCCTCGGGCAAGACGGTTGGCATATCAAACAATAGTTTCGAGGTGCTCGCCGTCCTGAACGCAATGTCCTGGATCGCCGCCGAGGCGCCAACGCGCGCAGTCACGCTCTGGACGGATGCAGTTCATGTGATTGAGGGCTGCCGCCGTTATAGGGCGATCTGGCGCAACAACGGCTGGAAGCGGATCACGCCCAACCAGCGCGCCCGCCGAAGACCGATCCCCGACAGGGAAATCTGGCAGCAGCTCGACAAGCTGCTCGAGCGGCATCCCCATGTGGTCGTGGAATGGTGCAAAGGGCATTCCGGCACAGCCGGCAATGAACGTGCCGATGCATTGGCGCGTGATGTCGCCGGTAGGGCGGCGACCTAGCCGGCGGTCGCCAGTCACCGTCATCCAGCACCTAAAATTATTCATTTCAACCGTCCCCAGTCTCGACCTTTTCCGTATCGAGCGATTGTGCCGATACTTTTGCCGGACCGTGAGCCCACATGACCACGCGCGCGGTTGCCTGAATTGTTTCAGGGGTTTGGAGGTCGTTTCGGACCCCGCGCCTGGAGAGTGGCGGGTCACCCCTTCGTTGACGGTTGACAATCGATTTGCCGTTTGAAATGGTAAGATGTCAGACCAATTTAGGGGATGCGTCTTGGACAGGCCTAACCGCGAACTCATGCAGCCCATTCCGCCGAGCGACCGTGTGCGCCAGGTCGAGGCCGCATTGTCCGATTATGTCGAGCGGGCCGGGCTGAAGGCGGGAGACCGGTTGCCGGCGGAGCGCGAACTGATGGCGGCGCTGGCTGTAGGCCGGTCAACCATTCGCGAAGTCATCCGCAAGTTTCAGGCACTCGGCGTCATCGACAGCCGCAAGGGCAGCGGCAATTATCTGCTGAAGCCGATTTCCGCCGCCACCGTGCATATGCCTATTTCCATCGATGCCGAAAGCCTGCGTGACGCGCTGCTGATGACGCTGGAAGTGCGGCGCGGCATCGAGGTGGAAGCCTCCATGGCTGCCGCCCGCCGCCGCACGGCGGAGGATATCGCCACCATGGAAGCGCGGCTCGATGAGATGGAACGCGTGCATCTGGCCGAAGGCACCTCCGGCAAGGCCGACCTTGCCTTCCATCTTTCGATTTATGACGCCACGCATAATTCGCTGTTCAAGCAGCTGCTGGAGCAGATGCGCGAAGGTTTCGAACGTTTCTGGCTGAAGCCCTTCGACCGGCCGGATTTCGCAAGCCGCTCCTTTCCCTTTCACCGCACCCTGTTCAACGCGATCGCCGCCGGTGATGCGGAAACGGCGCGGGAAGAAACACTGAAAATCCTCGCCGTCGTCGAGGAAGATATCAAGGACATGTCGAAATGAACCATGGCAACGATCTCTTCGATCCCGCCTCCCTGATCGTCGCCCATGACGAAGCTCACGCCTTCGAGGCCGTGGTGCCGCCCATCGTGCAGACCTCGCTTTTCACCTTTTCCAGCTATGATGAAATGGTCTCCACCTATCGGGGCGAGAAGGTGCGACCGGTCTATACGCGCGGGCTGAACCCCACTGTTCGACTGTTCGAAGAAATGCTGGCCAAGCTTGAAGGTGCGGAAGATGCGCTGGGTTTTGCAAGCGGCATGTCGGCCATCTCATCCACCGTGCTTTCCTTCGTCTCGCCGGGTGATCGGATCGTCGCGGTGCGCCATGTCTATCCCGATGCGTTCCGCCTGTTCGGCACCTTCATGAAGCGCATGAATATCGAGGTTGTCTATGTCGACGGCCGCGACGAGGCGGCGGTTGAAAAGGCGATGCCGGGCGCGAAGCTCTTCTACATGGAAAGCCCGACAAGCTGGGTGATGGAGGCCCATGATGTCGGCGCGCTGGCCGCCATCGGCAAACGGCACGGTGCCGTCACCGTCATCGATAATTCCTGGGCAAGCCCGGTCTTCCAGCAGCCGATTTCGCTCGGCGTCGATCTCGTTCTGCATTCCGCCTCGAAATATCTGGGCGGCCACAGCGACGTGGTCTCCGGCGTGGTGGCCGGTTCCAAGGCGATGATCGATCGCATCCGGGCGGAAACCTATCCCTATCTCGGTGGCAAGATGTCGCCCTTCGATGCCTGGCTGCTTATCCGCGGGCTTCGCACCCTGCCGCTGCGCATGAGGGCGCATCAAGCCTCGGCGCTGGATATCGCGACCCGTCTTCATGCGCTGGATGTGGTGGAAACGGTCTGCCATCCGGGGCTGGCGAACCGTCTGCCGCCGGGCCTCAACGGCACCTCCGGCCTGTTTTCCTTCATCTTCAAGGAAGGGGTGGATGTGCGCGCTTTTGCCGACCGCCTCAAGCTTTTCAAACTGGGTGTTTCCTGGGGCGGGCATGAAAGCCTGATCGTTCCCGGTGAAGTGGTGCTCGAACAGAAGGCGCAGCCAAACTCCGCCCACACCTTCGGCATCAGCGCGCGTTCGGTGCGCCTGCATGTCGGGCTGGAGGGCACGGAAGCGCTCTGGAACGATCTCGAACCCGCGATAAAGGCAGCCACCGCCGCCTGACGTGTTTTTAAACTGACCACAAAAAGGGGAGAACGACATGAAAAAACTGGTAACAGCAGCAATCTTCACCGCCCTGATGACCGGAACGGCGCTGGCGGACACGACCTTGAAACTGGTCGAGGTCATCACCAGCCCGGAGCGCACCGAGACGCTGAAGGGTATCGTCTCGAAATTCGAGGCGGCCAATCCCGGCACCAAGGTGGAGATCATCTCCTTGCCCTGGAGCGAGGCCTTCCAGAAATTCGCCACCATGGTCTCGGCCGGCGATGTGCCTGACGTGATGGAAATGCCTGACACCTGGCTGTCGCTCTATGCCAATAACGGCATGCTCGAAAGCCTTGAGCCTTATCTCGCCAAGTGGGAGCACACCGCGGGCCTGAGCGAGCGCACGCTTGAACTCGGCCGCGATGTCAAGGACACGGCCTATATGCTGCCCTACGGCTTTTATCTGCGCGCCATGTTCTACAACAAGAAACTGCTGGCCGAAGCCGGCGTGAAGGAACCGCCGAAGTCCCTCGACGAATTTGCCGATGCCTCCAAGAAGGTTGCAGCCCTTCCCGGCAAATCCGGTTACTGCCTGCGCGGCGGCCCGGGCGGCCTTAACGGCTGGGTCATGTTCGGCGCATCCATGGCCGGTTCGAACGAGTTCTTCACCAAGGACGGCACCTCCACCTTCGACAGCCCCGGCTGGGTGAAGGGCCTGACCTATGTGATCGATCTCTACAAGAACGGTTACGCGCCAAAGGACAGCGTCAACTGGGGCTTCAACGAGATCGTCGCCGGCTTTTATTCCGGCACCTGCGCCTTCCTCGATCAGGATCCGGATGCGCTGATCGCCATTGCCCAGCGCATGAAGCCGGAAGATTTCGGCGTCATGACCATGCCCAAGGGCCCCGACGGCAAGACCTTCCCGACGATCGGTTTCGCCGGCTGGTCGATGATGTCGAAATCCGAAAACAAGGACCTTTCCTGGAAGCTGATCGAGACGCTTGAAGGGCCGGAAGGCAATATCGAGTGGAACAAGAAGACCGGTGCGCTGCCGGTGCACAAGTCGGCGGAGAAGGACCCCTTCTATGCCAGCGAGCAGTTCAAGGGCTGGTTCGATGAACTGGCCGACAAGAACGCCGTGCCGACGACGATGCCGACCTATCTTGAAGAATTCGCCTTCTTCAAGGATTCGCTTGTGATCAAGACATCGCAGGAAGCGCTGCTCGGCGACATCACGCCGGAAGACCTTGCCAAGCAATGGGCTGATTACATGACCAAGGCGCAGCAGAAGTTCCTGGCCTCGAAGTAACGACATTGACCGGCCGTGCGGGCGCAAATGCCCGTGCGGCGGTCTTGCCGGCCTTCGCTGCGACAGGCCTTTTCCTCGCAATTTTTCGGATCGGTAAGCCGAGAGGCTGGAAAACCCGTCCGTTCCGTCGTCCGATCAGGGAGCGATACAATGTCCTATGCCCATGGCGCCGGGCCGGTGGCTGCGCGCAAACCGGCTGGCAAGCCCGCGATGCGGCGGTTTGTCGATTGGGCCGAACCCTGGCTCTACAGCGCGCCGGTGCTGGTGCTCATCGTCGCCGTCATGCTGGTGCCGCTGGTGCTTGGCCTCTCCTATGCGTTTCGCGATGTGCAGCTGCTCAATCCGTTTTCCGGCGGTTTTGTTGGTCTCAAACATCTGGAGGCGCTGTCGCAGGATGCGGCCTTTTACCGGGCGCTGAAAAACACGCTGTGGTGGACCGGCGCTTCGGTTTTCCTGCAATTCTTCTTCGGCCTTATTCTGGCGCTGCTGCTCGATAAACCCTTCGCGGGCAGGGGGCTGGCGCAGGCGCTGGTATTCCTGCCATGGGCCGTGCCGACCTTCCTTGCCGGTCTCAACTGGGCGTGGCTGTTCAACCCGGTCATCGGGCCGCTGCCGCACTGGATGGTCTCGCTCGGGCTGTTATCCGCGCCCAACAATATCCTCGCTGATCCGCAGCTTGCCATGTGGGGGCCTATCATCGCCAATGTCTGGTGGGGCATTCCTTTCTTCGCCATCACTTTGCTTGCCGCACTTCAGGCCATCCCGCGCGATCTTTATGAGGCAGCGGAAATTGACGGGGCAAACCCGCTGCAGCGTTTCACTTCCATCACCCTGCCGTTTCTGGCGCCGACCATCGCCATCACCATCCTGCTGCGCACCGTCTGGATCGCCAATTTCGCCGATCTCATCATTGTCATGACCAATGGCGGACCGGCCGACCGCACGCAGATCGTCGCCAGTTACATCTTCACTCAGGCCTTCCGGCGTCTGGATTTCGGTTATGCCTCGGCCATCGCGCTGGTGTTGCTGGTGCTGCTGCTTGCCTATTCCATGCTGATCGTGCTGCTGCGCCAGCGCCTGATCGAGAAGGACTAACCGATGACATCAAGGATATTTCTCACCCTTGCCCATCGTCTGGCGATCCTTGCCTATATCGCCTTTGCACTGTTTCCACTGTTCTGGCTGCTCAAGGTTTCCGTGACGCCGAATGATCTGCTCTATAGCGAAGGTGTGCGGATGTGGCCATCGCGGGCGACATGGGATCATTATCGTTTCGTCATAGAAAACAGTGCCTTCCCGACGTTTTTTAAGAACAGCGTCATCGTCGCGGGCTCCACGGCAATTGCCGTAACGATACTTTCTTCGCTCTCGGGTTACGCGCTGTCACGCTTCCGTTTCAAGGGCAAATACTGGATCGTGGCGTTAATGCTGATCACCCAGATGTTTCCGCTGGTCATGCTGGTCGCGCCGATCTTCAAGATGCTGTCGCCGCTCGGCCTCACCAACAGCCTGACGGGTCTGGTCATCGTCTACACCGCCTTCAACGTTCCCTTCGCCACCTTCCTGATGCAGTCCTTCTTCGACGGTATTCCGAAGGATCTGGAAGAGGCGGCGATGATTGACGGGGCAAGCCGGTTTACGGCCTTCCGCCAGATCATCCTGCCGCTGACTCTGCCGGGCATTGCCGCGACGCTCGGTTTTGTCTTCACCGCCGCGTGGAGCGAACTTCTGTTTGCGCTGATGCTGATTTCCGGCAATCAGAGCGCCACTTTCCCGGTTGGCCTTCTGACCTTCGTTTCCAAATTCTCCGTCGATTTCGGGCAGATGATGGCGGCGGGCGTTCTGGCGCTCATTCCGGCCTGCCTCTTCTTCCTGCTCATTCAACGTTATCTCGTGCAGGGCCTGACGGCCGGCGCGGTGAAAGGATAATCCCATGGCTTCCATCGAGCTGAAGAATGTCGGCAAGACCTACGGCGATCTCGCCGTGCTGCACGGCGTCGATCTCAAGATCGAGGATGGCGAATTCATCGTCCTCGTCGGCCCCTCCGGCTGCGGAAAATCGACGCTGCTGCGCATGATCGCCGGTCTGGAAGAAATCTCGTCGGGCGACCTGTCAATCGACGGCGAACGCGTCAATGATCGCCGCCCGAAGGATCGCGATATCGCCATGGTCTTCCAGTCCTATGCGCTCTATCCGCATATGAGCGTCGCCGATAATATGAGCTATAGCCTGCGTCTGCGCCGCAGCCCGAAAGAAACCATCGCGGCGGCGGTCTCGGGTGCTTCCGCAAAACTCGGCCTTGATCCCTATCTCGCCCGCCGCCCGAAGGCGCTCTCCGGCGGCCAGCGCCAGCGCGTCGCCATGGGCCGCGCCATCGTGCGCCAGCCAAAGGCCTTCCTGTTCGACGAGCCGCTCTCAAACCTCGATGCCCGGCTGCGCGAGCAGATGCGGGCCGAGATCAAGCGCATGCATGCCGATCTTGGCGCAACGTCGGTTTACGTCACCCATGACCAGATCGAGGCGATGACGCTTGCCTCACGTATCGTCGCCATGAATGCCGGCCATGTGCAGCAGATCGGCGCACCGCTCGATCTTTACGATCGTCCCGCCAATCTTTTCGTCGCCGGTTTCATCGGTTCGCCCGGCATGAATTTCCTCGAAGGGAGGCTTGGGCAGGAGAATGGCGGCAGTTTCGTCGTACTGGGTGACGGCACGCGCCTTGCGCTTGGCCGCGATGTGAAGCTTGCCGATGGCGAGCCGGTCACGCTCGGTATCCGCCCGGAACATGTGGTCGTTGCACCGGCTGAAGGCGGTGTGGAAGCGACTGTCGATCTCGTCGAACCGACCGGCCTCGGTGTCATCCTGCATCTCACCGTGCACGGATTGCCCTTCAAGCTGTTTTCGTCAGACCGGGCATTGTTGCAGCCGGGCAAGTCCCTGCGGGTCGGTTTCCCGCAGGAAAGGCTGCACGTTTTCGACAGAAATGGCGTCAGGATCGGCGAGGTGTGAGGCTTCGGCCTAAATCGCCCGTCCTTTATCATCGAACCTGTGTATCTTTGTATCATCGGGTGTGATGAAGACGGTATCGCCGTGTTTG
>JAGIAH010000019.1 GCA_017744915.1 Agrobacterium tumefaciens | reverse complement strand
CTCGTGCTCGCCATCGGCATCGTGGTGGATGATGCGATCGTGGTCGTCGAAAACGTCGAGCGCAACATCGAAAACGGGCTCTCGCCGCGTGACGCCACCTACAAGGCGATGCGTGAAGTCTCCGGACCGATCATCGCGATTGCGCTGGTTCTGGTCGCGGTCTTCGTGCCGCTTGCCTTCATCTCCGGTCTGTCCGGCCAGTTCTATCGGCAGTTCGCACTGACCATTGCCATCTCCACCGTCATTTCGGCCATCAATTCGCTGACGCTGTCGCCCGCGCTTGCGGCCCTGCTGCTGAAGGAACACGGTGCGCCGAAAGACTGGCTCACCCGCTTCATGGACAAGATCTTCGGCTGGTTCTTCCGTGGCTTCAACCGTGCCTTCGGCGCGGCTTCGAACGGCTACGGCAAGACCGTCGGCGGGCTGGTGACGCGCAAGAGCCTGGTGATGCTGGTCTATATGGCACTGGTGGCCGCCACCTATGGCATGTTCACCACGGTTCCGAGCGGCTTCGTGCCGGCACAGGACAAGCAATATCTGATCGGTTTTGCCCAGCTTCCGGACGGCGCGACGCTCGACCGCACGGAAAGCGTCATCAAGCGGATGAGCGACATCGCCATGGAAACGCCCGGCGTCAGCCACGCCATCGCCTTCCCCGGCCTGTCGATCAACGGCTTCACCATCGGCTCCAATTCCGGCATCGTCTTTGCGGTTCTCGATGATTTCGAAAAGCGCAAGACACCGGAACTGTCCGGCGGTGCCATCGCCATGCAGCTGAACCAAAAATATGCCGGCATTCAGGATGCCTTCATCGCCATGTTCCCGCCGCCGCCGGTCAACGGTCTCGGCCAGACGGGCGGCTTCAAGCTGCAAATCGAAGATCGCGCCGGTTACGGTTACCAGACGCTCGACGAGGCGGCGAAAGCCGTGATCGCCAAGGCATACCAGACGCCGGAGCTGGCGGGTATCTTCTCCAGCTACCAGATCAACGTGCCGCAGCTCTTCGCCGATCTCGACCGCGCCAAGGCCGAACAGCTCGGCGTGTCGGTCAGCGACGTCTTCCAGACGCTGCAGATCTATCTGGGCTCGCTTTATGTCAACGACTTCAACGCCTTCGGGCGGACATACAGCGTGCGTGTGCAGGCAGATGCGCAGTTCCGCGCCCATGCCGAAGATATCGGCCGCCTGAAGGTGCGTTCGGCAACGGGTCAGATGATCCCGCTTTCGACTCTGCTGAAGGTGGATGCGACGACGGGACCGGAACGCACCAACCGTTATAACGGCTTCCTTGCGGCCGATATTAACGGCGGTCCGGCACCGGGATTCTCCTCGGGACAGGCGCAGGCGGCGATCGAGAAGATCCTTGCCGAAACCCTGCCCGCCGGTGTCGATTACGAGTGGACGGACCTGACCTATCAGCAGATCCTCGCCGGTAACTCCAGCATCGTGGTCTTCCCGCTGGCGCTGTTGCTCGTCTATCTCGTGCTCGCCGCGCAATATGAAAGCCTCACGCTGCCGATCGCGATCATCCTGATCGTACCTCTCGGTGTGCTCGCGGCCCTCACAGGCGTCTGGTTGACGGGAGGGGATAACAACATCTTTACGCAGATCGGCCTTGTCGTCCTTGTGGGTCTCTCGGCGAAGAACGCGATCCTGATCGTGGAATTCGCCCGGGAACTGGAATTCGAGGGACGAACGCCGCTTCAGGCGGCCATCGAGGCAAGCCGGCTTCGTCTCCGCCCGATCCTGATGACCTCGCTCGCCTTCATCATGGGCGTGGTGCCGCTGGTCGTCTCCACCGGTGCAGGTGCGGAAATGCGCGCGGCCATGGGTGTCGCGGTGTTCTCCGGCATGATCGGCGTGACGTTCTTCGGCATCTTCATGACACCGGTCTTCTACGTGCTGGTGCGGAAGCTCGCGGGCAACCGCCCGCTCATCCAGCACAAGCAGGAAGAACCGGCCAATTCGGACTACAAGCTCGAAAAGGCCGGCTGACGCCTCACCTCCCATCCACCGCCACCTTCGACGCAAGCCCGCCGCGCATCCCCCGATGCGCGGCGTTTTTCATGGCTGGAGGCATTCATGCGACGTCGCTGAAATAGAATCCGTTTCAAATGCTTAAGTAGAGAACAGCCCTATATTGCACTGCATTAAAACTGACGAAAGACAATATATCTGAAACGGTCAACTGGTGCAGAAAGAAACAGTGGTATTTTATGCTTTGTATTTTGTGGTAATTTCCAAGAACGGGGTGATTCGGACTAAATGATTTAGTTCAGGGGCGACATGATGGAGCAGGATTACGAAAACTGGGCAACCACCGTTGCCTATTCGATCGTGATGCATGAGGGTCTTGATCTCGCGCTTTCCGCGCAGAATCTGGACAGAGGCAAGACCAGGAACAATCGTGAGCGGCTGATGGAAGCCATCCGCACGTCGCTACTCGAAGCCCGTTCGCGCGGCGATTACCTGACGGCGGCGTGAAGGACTGCCAGTCGCGCCGGATACGGCAGCGGCTCAGGCCGGAAGCAGATCGGTCCGGATCGCGGCTTTCAGCGGCAGGTGATCCGAGGCGATGCGTGCCAATGCGCTGTCATGCGCCTCCACCTGCTCGATCAGCCCTTCGCGATTAGCGATGATCCTGTCGAGCGCCAGCACCGGCAGGTTGGACGGGAAACTCGGCACTGCTGGCGGCAAGCCACCGAAAGCGTCCCGGAAGGTATTGAGTGACGAACCGTTGCCGAGACGCCATTCATTCAGGTCCCCCATGAGGATGGTCGCGCATTCGTTGCGCGCTTCCAGAAGCCCGACCAACGCCTTGGCCTGCTGGGCGCGGGAATGTCTGAGAAGGCCGAAATGGGCGGCGATGATCCGCAACGTGCCGCCACTCTTCAGGTCCAGCTCCACGACGAGTGCGCCGCGTGGCTCAAGCCCCGGCAATTTCAGCGTATGAACGTCCCTCACCGCCCCTTCCCTGAACAGCACGACATTGCCGTGCCAGCCATGCGCCTTCACGCCGGCCTGCACCGGCACGGGGATGAGCCCGCTTTCCCGTTCCAGCCGGGCAAGATCGAGCAGGCCCGTGCGCTCGCCGAAACGGCTGTCCGCCTCCTGGAGGGCGATGATATCCGCGCCGATTTCCTGAATGACACGGCTGGTGCGATCCGGATCGAACTTGCGGTCGCGGCCGACACATTTATGCACATTGTAGGAAGCGATGACCGGAAAGGAATGGTCTTTTATCGCCGGCACCGCATTTTGCCGCTGGCGGCGCTCGCGCAGCGACTGCATGACGAAGGCCGGCAGGCTGGCGTTCTTCGCCAGCGCCGTTTTTTCGTTATCCAGCAAGCCGTTCTTCTTCACGCGTCAATGCCTCCGGTCTGGCGCATCGTCCTTTCGGACGCACGGCGCTCTAAAGATAGGGCGAAGCGAGCCACAGGACACGCTCCACGAAACGGACAACGAATGGCCGCGCATTCAGTTCGCTCAGCCGGACGGGTATTGCGGTCGCCCGTGCATCGCGGATGCGCTCCCCGATCATCGCGGCGAACGGCTCGTCCATGACCTCGAGGTCGATCTCGAAGTTCAGCCGCAACGAACGCGGATCGAGGTTGGAAGAACCGATATAGGTCCAGCATTCGTCGATCACCAAAAGCTTGGAGTGATTGAAAGCCCCCGTCGCCCGCCAGATACGGCAATAATTCTGCAGCATCTGGTCGAATTGCGCCGTCATCGCCCGGTCCACAAGCACCAGATTGTTGCTTTTCGGCACGATGATATCGACCACCACCCCCCGCCTCGCCGCGGTTATGAGCGCCGAAATAAGCTCTCGATCGGGGAGAAAATAGGGCGACATGATGAGAATGGAGGAACGGGCGACGGAAAAGGCACCCATCAGCATCTTGTGGCTGGTCTCGATGCTCTTGTCCGGTCCCGAGGAGCAGACGCGGGCGACGATCTCAGAGCCCGGCACGCCGTCGGGAATGGCAATATCCCAGACCGGCGCGTCCAGAACTTCCCCCGTCGTGAAGCGCCAGTCTTCCGCGGCGATGGAGAAAAAATCGGAGACGACCGGCCCGGTAATCTTGAAATGTGTGTCGTGCGACTGTTTTTCGCCGCCAAATTCCAGGGTGAAGCCCTCGCGGATATTCATGCCGCCGCTGAACGCGATGCGCCCGTCCACCACCAGGATCTTGCGGTGGGTACGCAAATTGGCATAGGGCAGCCGCAGCCCCATGATGACATTGCCGTTGAAGACATCAGCGACGATGTCCTTTTCTCTCAACGTCGGCAGGATGCTCGGCACCGAATAACGAGCGCCCACGGCATCAATGAGCACCCTCACCTCCACGCCGCGCAGCTTCGCCCTTTCCAGCGCTGCGACGAAACGCGCGCCGATCCGGTCATTGTCGAAAATATATGTTTCGAGAATGATCGACCGCTTCGCTTCACCGATCGCCTCCAGCATGGCGGCATAGGCGACATCACCGGTCACCAGCGGCTCTATGCCATTGCCGGTCGTCAGCGCATGGCGTGTCACCCGGTCTCCCAGCGTCTTCATCGCTTCGAAACGGCGGCCGAAACGCGTGGCGATCATGTCGTTGCTGGCATCAAGACGCGCCACGCGATCCATGATCTCGTCCAGCATGAAGGAGCGCTGCTGCGTGATGTTCGACCGGCGGATACGGTTGATGCCGGCAATCGCATAAATCACCGCACCGACGATGGGCGACAGCACAATGACACCCACCCAGCCGAGCGCCGAGCGGACTTCTTCCTTCGTCATCGTGGCATGCACGGCCGCCACGGTTCCCATCAAGATGGAAAGGACGGCAAGTATATGGGGCCAATAGGCGATGACGAGGTCGAGCATGATGCAACTATAGGGCATCGGGCCGAAAAGTGTAACGCGGTTTTCGGAGAAGCGGACGCGTAAACAAAAAGATAGGCAATTCACCGGTCCCGCCATGATGACCCGGCAGGCGGACGCAAGGGCAAGCGGCGCGTGCGCTTCCCGCCCACGCTTTTGCGGGACAGACCCTTGCGGGATTAACGGTGGAAACCGGCCTTGCGATATGTCATGAGAGCGCATCTTGATCTGTGGGCAGTGGCAACGCGGGGTGCACTTGCGGGCTTTCTGCGACGTTGGAAAGCAAGAAGGCCGTGATGCAGGAAAATACCCAAGGCGCCGTCATCGTCATTTCCAGCCACGTCATGCGTGGCTCCGTCGGCAACCGCGCTGCCGTTTTCGCGCTGGAGACGCTCGGTTATCCCGTCTGGGCTGTGCCGACCATCGTCATGCCCTGGCATCCCGGCCACGGCCCCTCGACGCGGATGCGCTTTCAGGATGACGATTTCGACAAGGCGATGACCGACCTCGAAAACGCCAAATGGGTCGGCGAGGTCAAGGCCGTTCTGACCGGTTATTTCGGCAGCGCCGCACAGGTACGCTCCGTCGCAAGGCTGATCCGCAATCTCAAGGAAAAGAACCCGGCGCTCGTTTATGCCTGTGACCCGGTCATGGGCGATCTGGGCGGGCTCTACATTCCCCTCGAGACCGCCGAAGCCATCCGCGATCACCTCATCCCGCTTGCCACCGTCGCGACACCGAACCGTTACGAACTGGCATGGATGAGCGGCGCCGAGCTTGAAACCAACAACGCCATCATGGATGCCGCGCTCGCGCTCGGTCCGCCGAAAATGCTGGTCACTTCGGCCGTGCCGATGATGACGGGCGGCACCGGCAATCTTTACCTCAGCGGCCGCCATGCGCTGCTTGCCGAACACCGCGCCATCGAAAATGCGCCGAACGGCCTCGGCGACCTGATGTCGGCGCTGTTCCTCGCCCGCCTGCTGGAGGGGCTGGACGATGAAAAGGCGTTGCAACTGGCGACCGCCAGCGTGTTCGAAATTCTGGCCCGCACCAAAAAACGCGACATGAACGAACTGACGCTGGAGACGGACTCCTCAAGCCTCTCCACACCCATGGCCATGGTGCAGATGCGTCATCTCTTGCATCCTTCGCGCAGCAAGCGCAAATAGCGGCTAGAGCATTTCCACGAAAAGTGGACCCCGGTTTTCCGTCCGGAAATGCGGCAAACAAGGAGTTGGAGCGGTTTCGCGGTTCGAAGAAAAGCGAAAATGCTTCTAGAGGATTGGTCTTCAACGCACCGAGTTCTTCTCTTGATCTTGGTCCAACCATAACGGTACTGCGATAGATGAAAGATTTTCCGGAAACCCTTCTCAACGGCTACAAGAACTTCATGAGCGGCCGCTATGCCGACGAGCGCGACAGATACCGTGTTCTGGCAGATACCGGACAGAAACCGCAGACGCTGTTCATTGCCTGTTGTGACTCCCGTTCGGCGCCGGAAACCATTTTCGACTGCGGACCGGGAGAGCTTTTCGTCGTCCGCAACGTTGCCAACATGGTGCCGCCCTTCGAGCCCGACGGCCAGTATCACGCCACGTCGGCGGCCATCGAATATGCCATGCAGGTTCTGAAGGTGAAGGATATCGTCGTCATGGGACATGGCCGCTGCGGCGGCATTCAGGCAGCACTCGATCCCAATCTCGAGCCGCTGTCGCCGGGCGATTTCATCGGCAAATGGATGAACATGGTCAAGTCCGCGGCCGAACAGATCCAGAGCAATGACGTCATGACCGCCTCTGAGCGTCAGACAGCGCTGGAGCGCGTTTCGATCCGCAATTCCATCGCCAATCTGCGTGGCTTCCCCTTCGTCAAGGCGCAGGAAACCGCGGGAAAGGTCAAGCTGCACGGCGCATGGTTCGATATTTCGACCGGTGAATTGTGGGTGATGGACAGCAAAACGGGCGACTTCCGCCGCCCGGACCTGTGAATGAAGCGGTAATTGCTGAAAAGCCGCCCGTCGCCTTATCCGCATTCCGTCACCCCGGACTTGATCCGGGGTCCAGCGCGATCAAACCCTTGATCGCGGGAGAGTCCTTTCACGGCGCAGACGCGCCGTGGCTGGATGCCGGATCAAGTCCGGCATGACGGAAGTGAAATTTTGGTTCGTAGAAAACAGCCTTATTGGCCGTCGATCGCCTTGCCGATAAAGGCGATGGCCTGCTGGTAGACGCTTGCGGCGTTCCAGCCCTGGATGGCGGCATAATTCGCCTGACCCTGCTGATAACCCGCGCCGCGCTGCCAGCCGTGGCCGACGAGGAAGTTGGCGGTGGAGGCCAGCGCATCGGCGCGCGAACCTACGAGATCGATGCGGCCGTCACGGTCGAAATCGACGCCGTAGCGCACGACGTTCAAGGGCAGGAACTGCGTCTGACCGATTTCACCATGGGCAGCGCCCTTGGCGTTGACGTTCAGCGAACCGCTGCCGACGAGCTTCAGCGCCGCATAAAGCTGCTCGGTGAAATAATCCGAGCGGCGGCAGTCGAAGGCGAGCGTGGAGACGGCGGAAAGCGTGTGCTGCTTGCCCATGAAGCTGCCAAAACCGGTTTCCATGCCCCAGATGGCGAGAAGCGGACCGGCCGGCACGCCATAGGCTTTCTCGATCGAGGCGAAGAGGGAGGCATTGTTCTTCTTCATGGCCTTGCCGCGCGAAATGATCGTCTGGCCGCCGCGCTTCTGCATAAACTGTTCGAAAGACAGCTTGAAGCTGTGCTGGCCACGGTCGGCGCTGATGGTCGCCCGGTTGTAGGAGACCCCGGAGAAAGCGCGGTCGAGCACCGAAGCGCTGACGCCGCGGCCCGCCGCTTCCTGCTTGAAGGTGCCGACCCAGGCCTCGAAGCCTGCCGAAGTGTTGCCGCATTGCGCAGCCATAACCGGCGTCGCTGCCAAAACCGAGACCATGGCCACACCAGCCAGAATTGCCTTCATTGCCCGCATCAAAATCTGCCTTTGATATCCTTTGGGGAATTCATCCCGAGACCCAAACCGTAAATACTGTATGATTCAGGTGCCAAATTGTTATTTGGCGGCCTAAATTGCCTTTCGGCAGCAAGGCCTGCAAATAAACTGGCCGTGATCTCGCCAATTATAAAACCCGCCTGCCCCACACAGAACAGACGGGTTATACTTAACGAACCTTAAAAAATCGTATCGTGGATCAGGCAGCCGCCTTGCGGGGCTTGATGAAACCACGATTGATCAGCAGTTCGGCGATCTGGACGGCGTTGAGGGCAGCACCCTTGCGCAGATTGTCGGAAACCACCCAAAGGTTGAGGCCGTTTTCGACCGTCGCATCTTCGCGGATACGCGAGATATAGGTCGCGTCTTCGCCAGCGGATTCAACCGGGGTGATGTAACCGCCGTTTTCGCGCTTGTCGATGACGAGGCAGCCCGGTGCTTCGCGCAGGATGTCCCTTGCCTGATCGGCAGTGATCTCGTTTTCGAACTCGATATTGACCGATTCCGAATGGCCGATGAAGACGGGAACGCGGACAGCCGTGCAGGTGACCTTGATCTTCGGATCAAGCATCTTCTTGGTTTCGGCCAGAACCTTCCACTCTTCCTTGGTGTAACCGTCTTCCATGAAGACGTCGATGTGCGGAATGACGTTGAAGGCGATGCGCTTGGTGAACTTCTTGGCTTCGACCGGATCGGCCACGAAGACGGCGCGGGTCTGCTGGAACAGCTCGTCCATGCCTTCCTTGCCGGCACCGGAAACGGACTGGTAGGTGGAGACGACGACGCGCTTGATCTTGGCGAAGTCATGCAGCGGCTTCAGCGCGACGACGAGCTGTGCCGTGGAGCAATTGGGGTTGGCGATGATGTTCTTCTTGGTGAAGCCGGCAACCGCATCGGCATTGACTTCCGGAACGATCAGCGGAACGTCCTGATCGTAACGCCATGCCGACGAGTTGTCGATGACGACGCAGCCCTGCTGGCCGATCTTCGGCGACCACTTCTTGGACACATCGCCGCCGGCCGACATCAGGCAGATATCCGTATCGGAAAAATCGTAGTTTTCGAGGTTCGAAACCTTCAGCGTGCGATCGCCATAGGAGACTTCCGTGCCCTGGGAGCGGGCGGAAGCGAGCGGCACGACTTCATCGGCGGGAAAACCGCGTTCGGCCAGGATATTGAGCATTTCGCGACCGACGTTGCCGGTGGCGCCTGCAATTGCAACTTTGAAACCCATGATCAAGCTCTCTTTCTGTCTCTCCTCTTTTTGGTGAGGTGGGGAACCCGCAAAGATCGCGGCTTCCTCGATCCCCGGCCAAACCGGGGAGAGAGCGGTGGCCAGAGACGTCAGACGGTTTTAATCGTCGTTTTGGCCGTAATTCGGATAGAATAAGAAAGGCGCGGATCATCGCCGGCCAAATGTGCCGGTCCTTCCATGACGAACATGTCTGCAACATGCATGCGCAAGGTGATGCTCCTTCTTCGCGAGAAGCTATTAGAAGGTTTCTCGTTTCTGTCAAGGAAAAAGGCGCGGCCTGCCGGTGCCCTGCGATCCGCCCCGCGACATTTTCGGGACGCCTTTCATTAGACTAAAGTCATAATCCGAAAGCATCGCTCTTATTGGGGTTAATTTTCTGTCACTCTGACACTCCGCGCATTGCAGCCGCAAGGTGAGTCCGGAGGAGAGAGATGGGCTCCGCAATGCGCCAATTGGGACATCTGTGGAGGACAGACAATGGCAGATATTGCAGCCGTGAGCGGCGCCGCCCGTCCAATGACGGGTGAAGAGAAGAAGGTGATTTTCGCCTCTTCTCTCGGAACAGTCTTCGAATGGTACGATTTTTATCTGTACGGCTCGCTCGCGATCTATATCGGCGCGAACTTCTTCAGCCAGTATCCAGAAACGACACGCAACATCTTTGCGCTGCTGGCCTTCGCCGCCGGCTTCCTCGTGCGGCCCTTCGGCGCGCTGGTATTCGGCCGCCTGGGCGACATTGTCGGCCGAAAATATACCTTTCTCATCACGATCCTCATCATGGGCGTTTCGACCTTCCTCGTCGGCGTTCTGCCCAGTGCATCGCAGATCGGCATTGCCGCTCCGATCATCCTGATCGCGCTGCGCATGCTGCAGGGCCTGGCGCTCGGCGGTGAATATGGCGGTGCCGCAACTTACGTGGCCGAACACGCACCGAACGGCCGCCGTGGCTATTACACCTCGTGGATCCAGACGACGGCAACGCTCGGCCTGTTCCTGTCGCTGGTGGTCATTCTCGGCGTGCAGTTCGCACTCGGCAAGGAAGCCTTCGCCGCCTGGGGCTGGCGCATTCCTTTCCTCGTTTCCGTTCTGCTGCTTGGAGTATCGGTCTGGATCCGTCTGAAAATGAACGAATCCCCCGCCTTCAAGAAGATGAAGGAGGAGGGCAAGACCTCCAAGGCCCCGCTCAGCGAAGCCTTTGGCCAGTGGAAAAACGCCAAGATCGCCCTGCTTGCGCTTGTCGGCGCCGTCATCGGCCAGGCCGTCGTCTGGTACACCGGCCAGTTCTACGCGCTGTTCTTCCTGCAGAGCATCCTGAAGGTGGACGGGCAATCGGCCAACATCATGGTCGCGGCGGCACTCATCCTCGGCACCAGCTTCTTCGTGATCTTCGGCTGGCTTTCCGACAAGATCGGCCGCAAGCCGATCATCATGGCCGGCCTCGTCCTCGCCATGCTGACCTACTTCCCGCTGTTCAAGGCACTGACATGGGCGGGCAACCCGGCGCTGGCCGAAGCCCAGTCCACCGTTCGCGCCACCGTGACCGCCGCCCCCGGCGACTGCAAGTTCCAGTTCAACCCGACGGGTACGGCAAAGTTCACCACGTCCTGCGATATCGCTACCTCGTTCCTGACGCGCAATTCCGTGCCCTATGACGTGGTTGCGGGAGCCGCCGGCGAGCCGGCCAGCGTCAAGATCGGTGACGCCACCATCGCCAGCTACGACGCGATCGCAGCCGGTGCGGATGCGGGTGCCAAGGACAAGGCCTTCCAGAAGCAGGTCAACATCGCCCTGCATGACGGCGGTTACCCGCTGGTGCGCGGCGCGGCGCAGGTGCCGGACGCGAAACTGGACGCCTTCATTGCCGCAAACCCGGAACTCGGCCTCAATGCCGATGCGGTTCGCGCCACCGACAAGAAGATGGTTGCGACCGACAAGCTGGTAGCAGACAAGCTGCTGACCGCAACCGAGACCGGCGGTGCGGCGGAAATGGCCGTCTATACCATTGCCGGTGGTGGTGCCTTCTCCATGGTGGCCGATCCGGCTGCGGTGAACTGGGTCGTCATCATTGCGGTGCTGACCGTCCTCGTCATCTATGTGACGATGGTCTATGGCCCGATCGCGGCCCTTCTGGTCGAACTGTTCCCGACCCGCATCCGCTACTCCGGCATGTCGCTGCCATACCACATCGGCAACGGCTGGTTCGGCGGCCTTCTGCCCGCCACCGCCTTTGCGATGAGCGCGGCGAAGGGCGATATCTACTACGGCCTCTGGTATCCGATCATCTTTGCGGGCATCACGCTGGTCGTCGGCCTGCTGTTCCTGCCGGAAACCAAGGATCGCGACATCCACACCATGGATTGAGCGGAAAGCACCGAAACAACCACCCGGCGCCACAGCGCCGGGTTTTTTATTGCCGCCGTACCGCCACCGCCCGAAATGGCCTTTTCCCGCCTGTCAATCCGCCGCAGGTAGAAAAACAGCAATAACAAGACAAAAACGCCCGAAATGGGCTATGACGGCTTATCAGGACGGGAAATGGGAGAGCAGTTTTGAGAATCGGAACGCCTAAGGAATTATATGAGGGCGAAGCGCGCGTGGGCATGACGCCCGACAGCGCGCAAGCACTGCAGAAACTCGGATATGATTGCGTGATCGAGGCCGGCGCCGGCAAGGCGGCCGGTTTTTCCGACGACGCCTATCGCAAGGCCGGCGTCACCGTGGTCGACACCGCCGAGGCGCTCTACAACGGTTCCGACATCATCGCCAAGGTTCGCCCGCCGGAAACATCGGAGATTGATCGCCTGTCTTCGGACAAGACGCTGATCTCGTTCTTTTATCCCGCCCAGAACAAGGACCTTCTGGAGCAGGCGAAGGAAAAGGGCGCCAATGTCATCGCCATGGACATGGTGCCGCGCATTTCCCGCGCCCAGAAGATGGATGCCCTGTCCTCCATGGCCAATATTGCCGGTTATCGCGCGGTAATCGAGGCGGGCAATAATTTCGGCCGCTTCTTCACCGGTCAGGTCACCGCCGCCGGCAAGGTGCCGCCCGCCAAGGTTCTGGTGATCGGTGCCGGCGTTGCCGGTCTTGCCGCCATCGGCACCGCCACCTCGCTCGGCGCCATCACCTATGCCTTCGACGTTCGTCCGGAAGTGGCCGAACAGATCGAAAGCATGGGCGCCGAATTCGTCTATCTCGATTTCGCCGATCAGCAGCAGGATGGTGCGGCGACAGGCGGTTATGCCGCTCCCTCCTCTCCGGAATTCCGCGAGAAGCAGCTCGAGAAGTTCCGCGAACTGGCGCCTCAGATCGATATCGTCATCACCACGGCGCTCATTCCGGGCCGCGACGCCCCGAAACTGTGGCTCGCCGACATGGTGGCGATGATGAAGCCAGGTTCGGTCATCATCGACCTCGCCGCCGAACGCGGTGGCAATTGCGACCTCACGGTTCCCGACCAGCGTGTGGTTTCCGACAATGGCGTCATCGTCATCGGCTACACGGATTTCCCGAGCCGCATGGCGACGCAGGCCTCGACGCTCTACGCCACCAATATCCGTCACATGATGACCGACCTGACGCCCGCCAAGGATGGCAAGCCGGTTCACAACATGGAAGACGACGTTATCCGCGGCTCGACCGTCACCTATCAGGGCGAGATCACCTTCCCGCCGCCACCGCCGAAAATCCAGGCGATTGCCGCGCAGAAGCCGAAGGAAAAGGCGAAAGAGCTTACGCCCGAGGAAAAACACGCCAAGGAGCGGGCCGAGTTCAGAGCGCAGACCAAGAGCCAGGTCGGGCTGCTCGCCGCCGGCACGGCGGTGCTGCTGCTCGTCGGCCTTTATGCGCCTGCAAGCTTCATGAGCCATTTCATCGTCTTCGTACTCGCCTGCTTCGTCGGCTTCCAGGTCATCTGGAATGTCAGCCATTCGCTGCACACGCCGCTTATGGCGGTAACGAACGCGATTTCCGGCATCGTCATCATCGGCGCGCTGCTGCAGATCGGTTCCGGCAATTGGCTGGTGGTGATCCTTGCCTCGCTTTCCGTCCTGATCGCGACGATCAACATCGTCGGCGGTTTCCTCGTGACACGGCGCATGCTCGCCATGTTCCAGAAGTCCTGAGCGTGCGGGGATTTAAATAAATGACCATTGGTATCGTTTCCGCGGCCTATGTCGCCGCAGCCGTTCTTTTCATCCTTTCCCTCGGCGGCCTTTCCGGACAGGAAAGCGCCAAGCGCGCCGTCTGGTACGGCATTGTCGGCATGGGCCTCGCCATCGTCGCCACCGTTTTTGGCCCTGAAATCAGCAAGGGCGTCGGGCAATGGCTCGTCGTGCTCCTGATGCTGGCAGGTGGCTCGGTTCTCGGCTATTTCGTCGCAAGCCGCGTGCAGATGACCGAAATGCCGCAGCTTGTGGCAGCCCTTCACTCCTTCGTCGGTCTTGCCGCCGTCTTCATCGGCTTCAACGCCCATATCGAGGAAGCGCATGTCGCCTCGCTGGATGAGGCGGCGCGTTCGTTGCTGACCGGCTTTTCCGCGATCCTCGCCCACAAGACGCCGGTCGAACTGGCGATCATGAAGGTTGAGGTCTTCCTCGGCGTCTTCATCGGCGCGGTCACCTTCACCGGCTCCGTCGTCGCCTTCGGCAAGCTTGCCGGCAAGGTGGACGGCAAGGCGAAGAAGCTGCCCGGCGGACATCTGCTGAACGCGAGCGCTGCGATCCTGTCGCTCGTGCTGCTCATCATGTATTGCAACGGCGCCGGCGCATGGACCCTCGTCCTGATGACGCTTGCCGCCTTCTTCATCGGTTACCACCTGATCATGGGCATCGGTGGCGCCGACATGCCTGTCGTCGTTTCGATGCTGAACAGCTATTCCGGCTGGGCGGCCGCCGCCATCGGCTTCACGCTCGGCAACGATCTCTTGATCGTCACCGGCGCGCTGGTCGGCTCCTCGGGTGCGATCCTCTCCTACATCATGTGCAAGGCGATGAACCGCTCGTTCATCTCGGTCATCCTCGGCGGCTTCGGCGGCACGACGGGTCCGGCGATGGAAATCGAGGGCGAGCAGGTGGCGATCGACGCCGAAGGCGTGGCGGCAGCGCTGAACGACGCCGACAGCGTCATCATCGTTCCCGGTTACGGCATGGCGGTGGCGCAGGCGCAGGCGGCGGTTTCCGAGCTGACCCGCAAGCTGCGCGCCGACGGCAAGACCGTGCGTTTCGCCATCCACCCAGTGGCAGGCCGTCTTCCCGGCCACATGAACGTGCTGCTCGCTGAAGCAAAAGTGCCCTACGACATCGTGCTGGAAATGGACGAGATCAACGACGATTTCCCCAATACCGACGTCGTCATCGTCATCGGCTCCAATGACATCGTCAACCCGGCTGCCCAGGACGATCCGAACTCGCCGATCGCCGGCATGCCGGTGCTGGAAGTGTGGAAGTCGAAGCTCGTCATCGTCTCCAAGCGCGGCCAGGGCACGGGTTATTCCGGTATCGAGAACCCGCTGTTCTACAAGGACAATACGCGCATGTTCTATGGCGATGCGAAGAAGTCGATCAACGATCTTCTGCCGCTGATCAAGTAATGAAAAGGGCGTTTCCGGGAGACCGGGAACGCCCTTTTTTTGACCCCGGAACAAGTCCGGGGTGACGCGGCGCGGATGCTACGCCCCCGCGACCCGGAACCGTCCTGCGGGACTTCGCGGATAGACCGCCCTCAAAGCACCCGATAACGCCGATTAAAATACATCAGCGCCTCATCGCCCGCATTGATCTTTGTATCAACAACCTCGCAGATCAGGATGTCATGCGTGCCGCCATCATGGGCTTCGCGGATGCGGCAATCGAAGGAGACGAGCGCATCTTCCAGAACCGGAGCGCCGGTTTCGAGCACGCCCCAGCTGCCGGCGGCAAAACGTTCCTCCGCCGGGGTCTTGCCGCCGAAGAGCGTGCTCAGCACCTCGTGATGGGCGGCGAGCGTGTTGACGCAGACGACGCCATTGGCCTTCACCACCTTGTAAGTGGAAGAATTGCGGTTGAGGCAGATGAGAAGTGTGGGCGGATTGTCGGAAACGCTGCAAACGGCCGTCGCGGCAAAACCGGTGCGGCCTGCCGCACCATTGGTGGTAACGATGTTGACCGCCGCACCGAGCCGCGCCATGGCGTTTCTATAATCGAGGCTGCGTTGCTCAGCAGTCTTCGTCTCCATTTCCGCTTCCTTT
Organism: Agrobacterium tumefaciens; assembly: GCA_017744915.1. GTDB lineage: Bacteria > Pseudomonadota > Alphaproteobacteria > Rhizobiales > Rhizobiaceae > Agrobacterium > Agrobacterium tumefaciens_I. The sequence continues at coordinate 10,170 of JAGIAH010000019.1, read as the reverse complement.
TCAAGAGACATCCTCTGCATCTAACCCATCCTTCCTTAACAGGCCATCAAGCCAGCACACAGGCGTCTTCAAAGGCAAGACGCGGCAGGCGGCCGAAGAGCTTCGAGGGATCGCCATAACCGAGATTGATCAGGAAATTGGATTTCCACGTCGTGCCGGCAAAAAACGCCGCATCCACCTTGGCCTTGTCGAAACCGGACATGGCGCCGGTATCCAGCCCGAGTGAGCGGGCTGCCAGGATGAGATAACCCGCCTGCAGCGTGGCATTGCGGAAGGCCGTTTCCTCGGCCACGGCCGGGCTGGAAGTGAACCACGAACGGGCATCGGCATGCGGAAACAGTTCCGGCAGTTTCTCGTAAAATTCGCGGTCGATGGCGGCGATCACCGTGACGGGGGCTGCCATGGTCTTTTCAAGATTGCCCGAAGAAAGCGCCGGCCTCAGTTTTTCTTTCGCTTCCTGGCTGCGTACGAACACGAAACGCGCGGGCGAACAATTGGCCGAGGTCGGACCCATCTTCGTCAGATCGTAAAGCGCTCTCAGCGTCTCGTCGCCGACCGGCTTGTCAGCCCAGCCATTATGGGTGCGTGCCGCGGTGAAAAGTGCTGCAAGTGCCTTGTCGTCGAGTGCTGTCGTCATTGTCCTAAAAATCCTGTCAGAATGTTTGCTGGGCCGGCAGCAGAAACTGCAAAAGCCGTTTGTTGAAAAGCTGGGGCTCAGTGATGTTGACCGCATGCGCCCCGAAATCGAGAAGACAGAGCTCGCCCTGCCGCAGGCCATCCGCCAGCCGCAGCGAGCGGGTGTAGGGCACCAGCAGATCGTCCTTCGTCGCCACCACCAGCGCCGGGTTGCCGACCTCACCAAGTCGGGCGTCCACATCGAAGGCCCTCAGCGCCGCGATGCGGCGGAGCACATTCGCCTTGCCCTGAAAATGCGCGACCCCATGGGCATCGTCCCGCGCCAGCCGCTCCTGATGTTGCGACATCCAGGCGGCCGGATAGAGAAACAGCGGCTGGGCCTTGACGAAGGCCTCCACGCCGGATTTTTCCAGAAGCTCGATCCGCACGTCGAAGCAGCGCCCCGAATGCGGATCAGCCTTGCTCCATGCATTGATGAGCACCAGCCGGTCGATGAGGCCGGGCCGCCGCAGCGCGATATCGAGGCCGATCAGACCGCCAAGCGCATGGCCCATGAAGTGGAATTTTTCGAGGTTCAGGGCCGAGACGATTTCCAGTACATCATCCGCCATCGCCGATATGCCGCCATCTTCCGGCACCTCGCCGCCCGTCCTTCCGGTTCCGCGATGGTCATAGGTGATCACACGGAAATCACGGGAAAGGGCTTCGATCTGCGGCACCCAATAGGCACCCGATCCGCCCAGCCCCGAAGACAAAAGGATGGTGGGCGCCTCGGCATCGGTGCGGCCATGAACCTCGAAATGCATCATCTGCCGTCTCGTCTATTTGCCGATATGGGCGACGGTGGCGATTTCCACCAGTGCGTCGGGCTTCACGAGGCCGCACTGGATGCAATACCGCGCCGGCTTGTCGCCGGGGAAATATTCGGCATAGACCGTGTTCACAGCCTGGTAATTCGCCCAGTCGGTGATGAAGATATGGTTCATCGTCACGTCCTCCATCGTGCCGCCGGCGGTTTCGATGACGGACTTGATGGTTTCCAGAACATGGCGGGTCTGGGCGCTCGCATCGCCCACATGCACGACATTATTGTCCTTGTCGAAGGGCAGCGTGCCGGACACATAAACCACGCCATCGGCAAGGGTTCCCGGCGAAAAGGGTGCGATGGGTTTGCTGGTACCGGCAGGCACGACGATCTTTTTCGGCATTTCGTTCTCCTCTTTGTGGTTGGATATCAAGCGCTGACGGGTGCGGCCTGCGAAATGACGCCGCAGAAATCGTTGACGGTGGCGACCCAGCCGAAAAACTTCTCGACATTGTAGACCGTCGCCTGCTGGATATAGTCCGGACCCAGATGATGCGTGGCATCCTCCAGCATCACCCCGAAATATTCGAGATGGAAGGCATCACGCAGCGAGCTTTCGACGCAGACATTCGTGGCGATGCCGACGAAGACCAGATTGCGGATGCCTCGGGCGCGCAGCACGCTGTCCATATTGGTGTTGAAGAAACCGCTGTAGCGCGTCTTCGGCACCAGAATATCGCCGGGCTGCGGCTGCAGTTCATCGACAATGGCATAATCCCATGTGCCCTTGGCCAGCAGCTGGCCCTGCAGTTCCGGCCTTTTGCGCATGGTTTTCAGGGCATTGGACTTGTGCCAGTTGGGCGAGCCCGGCCCGCCCGCCTCGACATAATCCTTGTCCCAGCCATTCTGGAAATAAATGACCTGAACGCCCGCCGCCCGTGCGGCATCCAGCGTCTTCTTGATGTTGGCGATGGTGCCCTTGGCCCCCGATATATCGAAACCGGCAAGATCGACATATCCGCCTTCGGTCGAATAGGCATTCTGCATGTCAACCACGACAACGGCGGTCTCGCTGGGTTTCAGGGTGATCGGCTCCGGCCTTGCGGGAAGCGTGACACTTTCCGAACGGTTCTCCGGCCCCTTGTAACCCGCCACGACGGCTTCACTCATTCCGCTGCCTCCAGTGCCGCCTGAACATGCGCCCGGCTCTTCATCAGCGGCTGCACATATTTGCCGAATTTTTCGACGCCCTCGAGGAAATCGTCAAAGGTCAGCATCACGCCACCCGTTCCCGGCACTTCGCTCATCTCGTCCAGCATCGCCGCCACTTCTTCATAGGAGCCGATCAGCGTTCCCATGTTGATGTTGACCGCCGAGACGGGATTGGACATGTGCCGGACATTGGTGTCCGAACCGGACTTGGTGTCGACCGCGCTTTGCAGACCGAGCCACTTGATCGCGTCTTCATCCGCACCCGCCTTGTAGTGCTCCCATTTCGCCCAGGCATCTTCGGATTTTTCCTCGGCAAGCACCATCGTCAGCACGACGGATTTCACCTCGCGGCCGGTCTTTTCCGTCGCCGCCAGCAGTCGCTCATTGGTGGGAGCAAAGGCCTTCGGCGTATTGACGCCGACACCGAAGCAGAAGCTGTAATCGGCAAATTTGGCCGAGAACGCCATGCCGGAGTTGGAGGAACCGGCGCAGATGAGCTTCACATCCCCCTGCGGCACCGGCTTCATGCGGCAATCCTCCATCTTGAAGAACTTGCCGTTAAAATCCGATTGCCCGTCCGTCAGCAGCTCCTTGAGGACGGTGGTGTATTCGCCGAGATATTCGTAACGGTCGCCGAAATAATCGTCGCCGGGCCAGAGCCCCATCTGGCTATATTCCGGACGCTGCCAGCCGGTAATCAGGTTGATGCCGAAACGGCCACCGGAGATGGAATCGATCGTCGTCGCCATGCGCGCGACGATCGCCGGCGGCATGACCAAAGTGGCGGCGGTGCCGAACAGCTTGATCTTGGAGGTGACGGCGGCAAGCCCCGCCATCAGGGTGAAGGATTCCAGATTATAATCCCAAAATTCAGTCTTGCCGCCAAAACCGCGCAGCTTGATCATCGACAGCGCGAAGTCGAAACCATATTGCTCCGCCTTCAGCGTGATCGCCTTGTTCAGATCAAAGCTCGGCTTGTATTGCGGCGCGTTTTCGGAAAGAAGCCACCCATTGTTCCCGATCGGGATAAAAACACCAACTTCCATTTTGCTGTTCCCTTTTTAGCGTCAGGTGTCTCCTGACTTGACAAAAGAGTAGCAGGTTCTGTGCCAGACCAAATAAAATAATTTTATCAAATGGATAAAATTTGGGGGCACGAAGGAGCCTTGACCGAAAGATAAAAAATTTATCATTTGGTCAAAATATTTGCCTGTTTATTCGGCAGAAATAAAAGGAAAAGTCGATCCTTCGATGGCCTCGAATTTTGGGACGGAAGAGCCCCGACTTTTTTGCCGTCATCCTCGGGCTTGACCCGAGGATCCATAACCCACTGAAACCAATGGATCCTCGGGTCAAGCCCGAGGATGACGTCGCGTATGGAGCGCTGTCGACGGCATGCCAAGAACAAGGGGCTTCCCGCGACAAGCTATGCCAAAAACTCAACCCAGCCGCTGCTGCGCATAGGCGTGAACCGCCCGGAAAGCGGCCTCAGCACCGGCGACGACGCGCTCTTCCTCTTCGACCGTCAGCGAAATTTCATCAAGCGCAGCGGTAAATGTGCGCCAGTGCAGGCCGCGACCTTCGGGAGCGCCGGCCAGATGGCGCGCGCCGAATTCTTCGCCAAGACCGAGCTTCGCCGCGTCCTTCAGCAGGAAGGCCGCGCCGAGATTGGAGCCTTCGACCACGTAAAGCCAGCCCATGGCCTCCGGCAGATCGAAAGGCGTCTCGGCAGTAAAACGCGGCTCAGCCGTTTCGGGAACAGCAAGACCGAGATCGGAAAGATCCTGCTCGATCATGGAAAGACGGCGGCGGCCCTTGAGGTCGGGCAGCAGGCCATCAAGCGTTGCATTGGAGAAAAAGGCATCAAGATCGCGATGGAAAAGATATTGTGTTTCGACAAATTTGCCGAAGTTCTCGCGGCTCTCGAACGGCTTCGATGCCATGATGAAACTATCGAGATCGCCATGCGCACCGCGTGTCGCCGCTTTCAGGCGCTTGACGCGGCTCTGCTCGATTTCTGCTACAGGCGCTGCCGGCTCCGCAATGGTCATGATGATGGTCCCTTATCCCTCTATTCAGACTGCCTGATAAAAATCTTTACTCCAACAGTCAAATTTTATTTTCGCATTTTTCCTTCCCCTGCCGAGGCGACTGTCATCGTCTCGCACCGCGATAAATCCATGTCCATGCGGACCGACCCGATCATTCCTTGCCGGCGCTTACAAACACGTTCCCACCCGCCTCCGAAGCAAATCCCTTCATCTCCATCTTCCGAACAATCATATTGCAATTAGCTCTTTACAACTAACATGTCAGTATGCCATCAATCTGCCGTCACCTTGGAGGAGCATCTTAATTGACCCAGAAATTCGGCCTTTCGGCAGCCCTGACGACCCCTTTCAAAACGGACGGAACGGTCGATATCGATGCCATGATCGCCCATGCCCGCCGCTGCCTTGCAAATGGTTGCGACAGCGTGACACTGTTCGGCACGACGGGTGAAGGCTGCTCCGTCGGCAGCCGCGAACGGCAGGCAATCCTCTCCAGCTTCATCGCAGCAGGCATTGCGCCGTCGCGCATCGTCACCGGCGTTCTCGTTGATTCCATCGAGGATGCGGCAGACCAGTCGGCTGAGGCTCTGAAAGCCGGCGCCCGCAATATTCTGCTCGCCCCGCCCTCCTATTTCAAGAATGTCAGCGATGACGGCCTGTTTGCCTGGTTCTCGGCGGTCTTTTCGAAGATCGGCAAGGATGCACGCGACATCCTCGTCTACAACATCCCCTCCGTGACCATGGTAACGCTCTCCGTCGAGCTCGTGGGACGGCTTAAGGCGGCGTTTCCGGGCATCGTCACCGGCGTCAAGGATTCCTCCGGCAACTGGAGCCATACCGAGCGCCTGCTGAAGGAACATGGTGACCTTGCCATCCTGATCGGCGATGAGCGTGATCTGGCCAGGGGCGTTCGCCTCGGCGGTCAGGGCGCCATCTCCGGCGTCGCCAATTTCCTGACGCAGGAAGTGCGCGCCATGGCCGTTGACGGCAAGGACGACCCACGCATCGTCGATCTTGTTGTGGAACTTCTGAAATTCCCGGTTACGCCCGCCGTCAAGGTGCTGGTATCACACACGACAGGGGAAGCTATCTGGTCGGATGTGCGCGCGCCGCTCGTCGCGATTTCACCGGAAGGACGGCGGCAGATCGAAGGCGCATTTGACGCGCTGTTTCGCAGGCAGGCCGCCTGAACAAAGCTGAAAGGTTGAGCATGGACGATACCGGCGAACAGACATTGCGGGAACGGGCGTATGAGAGCTTTACGCATCACCTTCTCTCGCGTGACGTTCGTCCGGGGCAATTCATCTCGCAGCGCCGGCTCGTGGAACTGACGGGACTGCCGCTCGGCGCAATCCGGGAGGCAATTCCGCGACTGGAGGCGGAAGGCCTGATCAAGACCGTGCCGCAGCGGGGATTGCAGGTCGCCCATATCGACATCAACCTTATCCGCGAAGCATTCCAGTTCCGTATCTTCCTTGAAAAGGAAGCCGTGGCACTGTTCACACGCTCGGCTTCCGACGAGGCCATCGCGAAGCTTCTGAAACAGCACCGCGATATTGCCGAGGCAGCTGAAAATGGCGGGGAATCGCCGGAGCTGGATCAGCATGCGCAGCAGGTGGACTGGGGCATGCACGATGCCTTCATCGATAGTCTTGGCAATTCGATCATCTCGAATGCCTACCGCGTCAATTCCATCAAGATGCGCCTCATCAACCAGGAGCGCTTTCGCATCGCCGGCCATGTGAAGTCGGTGATGAAGGAACATCTCGCCATTCTCGAAGCCATCGAGAAACGATCCGTGGAAGACGCCGTGGAACGGCTGACCGCCCATATCCGCAACGCAAGGGACAGGGCGCTGGCGGTGTAAGGCAACTCCGGCAGGGACTAAAGAGGGTCTGCGCCGGAATTGCATGAAAATAAGCAACAAGCCGGGGTGAGGAGAATTTCCGGCTAACTGGAGGAGAACTGACATGACGCATTCATTGCTCAACCCCACGCGTCGCGCCTTTCTGGCAGGCACGGCCGCGATTGGCGGCAGCGCGATGCTCGGCATTCGCCCGGCATCGGCGGCGGTGAACTGGAAAAAACACGCCGGCACCACCCTTGAGGTCAATCTTGTCAAAAGCCCGCGCAGCGAAACGCTGATCAAATATCTCGGCGAATTCGAAGAACTGACCGGCATCAAGGTCAATGCCGAAGCCACGCCTGAGCAGCAGCAGCGCCAGAAAGTCGTCATCGAGCTTTCCTCCGGCAAGCCGAGCTTCGACGTCGTGCATCTGAGCTATCACGTCCAGAAGCGTCAATTTGAAAAGGGCAAGTGGCTGGCCGATATCAGCGGCTTCCTGAAGGATCCGTCGCTCACCGATCCTTCGCTGGTCGAAAAGGATTTCGCCGAGGCAGGCATGTTGTTTGCCAAGGATAGCGACGGCGTGCTGCGCTCGCTGCCCTTCTCGGTGGATTACTGGATCGTTTACTGGAACAAGGAACTCTTCGAAGCAAAGGGCCTGAAATATCCTGAAACCTTCGAGGAACTGGTAACGGCGGCGGAAAAGATCACCGATCCCGCAACCAACACCTATGGTTTCGTCGCCCGCGGCCTGAAGAACGCCAATACTCCAGTCTGGACCTCGCTGATGCTGGGTTATGGTGCAAAGCCCATCAGCGCCGACGGCAAGATCGACACCGAATCCAAGGAAGCGGTGGAAGCGGCAGCGCTTTATCAGCGCCTGATGACCAAGGCCGCCCCTCCCGGCGTCTCGGGCTTCAACTGGGCCGAAGCGCAATCGGCCTTCCTGCAGGGCAAGATCGGCATGTGGTTCGATGGCGTCGGTTTCGCACCGCCGATCGAGAACCCGGAAAAATCCCGCGTCGTCGGCAAGGTCGGTTACGGCGTCATGCCGAAGGGCCCGGCCGCGCAGGCCGCCGGCACGTTTGGCGATGGTCTCGGTGTGGTCGAAGCCAGCAGCAAGAAGGAAGCCGCTTACCTCTTCTGCCAGTGGGCGATCTCGCATGACATGGGCGCGCGTCTGCTGCAGGCCGGTGCCGGTGTTCCGTTCCGCCAGTCGATCCTCGAAGACCAGAAGGTCCGCGAAGGCGTGAAGATGCCGGCCGCCTGGCTGGATGCGGTCGTTGGTTCCGGCAAGGTCTCGCAGCTTGCGCTTCCCGTCATCATTCCGGTGACGGAGTTCCGCGACATCTACGGCGTCGGCCTCACCAACATGATCGGCGGCGCGGACCCGGCAGCCGAGCTGAAAAAGGCGACGGAACAGTTCGCACCCGTTCTGGCACGTAGCGAGGGATAATGGCCTCCGTGAGCATCGAAAACACCAAAACAGGCGTAAGCCGCAGAGAAGGGGGCAGGCCGGCAAGGCTTGCTCCCAACTACTGGCCCTTTGTCATACCGGCACTTGTCGTCATTTCGGCTGTCATCGTTTTTCCATGGGTCTTTACACTCTGGATGAGCGCGCATCGCTGGACGCTCGGGCAGGAGCAGAGCTTCATCGGTTTCGAGAATTATATAAGGCTCGCAAGCGATTTCAGGTTCTGGGAATCGCTGTGGCACACGCTCGTCTATACCGTGCTGTCGGTCGTCGCTCCGCTGTTTCTCGGAACATTGGCGGCGCTGGTTTTCGATGCGCAGTTTCCGCTGCGCGGTTTCCTGCGCGGCGTCTTCGTCATGCCGATGATGGCGACCCCGGTCGCCATCGCGCTGGTCTGGACCATGATGTTCCACCCGCAGCTCGGCGTCCTGAACTATCTGCTGTCGCTCATCGGCATCGGACCGCTGGAATGGATCTACAACCAGTCCACCGTCATTCCCTCGCTGGTGCTGGTGGAAACCTGGCAGTGGACACCGCTCGTCATGCTGATCGTGCTCGGTGGTCTCGCCGCCGTGCCGCGCGAACCCTATGAAAGTGCTGAAATCGACGGCGCCAATGCCTGGCAGAAATTCCGTTACCTCACCATGCCGATGATCGCGCCGTTCCTGATGATCGCCGTCATCATCCGCTCCATCGATGCCGTCAAAAGCTTCGACATCATCTATGCGATGACTCAAGGGGGACCCGGCACGGCATCCGAAACCATCAACATCTACCTCTATAATACGGCGTTTTCCTATTACGACATCGGTTACGGCTCGGCCATGGCCGTCGTCTTCTTCATCATCATCGTGGCGCTCTCCTTCGTGCTTTTGATGGTGCGCCAGCGCTCGCAATGGAACGAGATGGAGGAACACTGATGTCCGCAAAGATCCTGAAACGCAAAAATCTCGACCGCATCGGCCTCTTCTTCGTGGCGTTGGTGATGATCTCGCCGGTCATCCTGTTCTTCATCTGGATGATCTCGCTGTCGCTGAAATATGAAATCGACAACGGCGCTTATCCGCCGATCCTGATCCCCGAACGGTTCGCCTGGTCGAACTATGTGAAGGTGTTCGAGGAGAATAATTTCTTCCTCTATTTCTGGAACTCGGTCCTCGTCACCGGTGCGGCCACCATTCTGGCGCTGCTGATCGGCGTACCCGCCGGTTACGGCATCGCCCGGCTGAAGGCGGAAAAATCCGCCGTCGTCATCATGATCGCCCGCATGACGCCCGGCCTCTCATTCCTCATTCCGCTGTTCCTACTGTTCCAATGGCTGAACCTGCTCGGCACGCTCTGGCCGCAGATCATCATCCATCTTGTCGTGACGGTACCAATCGTCGTCTGGATCATGATCGGTTATTTCGAGACCACGCCGAAGGAACTGGAAGAGGCGGCAAGCATAGACGGCGCATCCTCCTGGCAGGTGTTCCGGCTGGTGGCGCTGCCGATTGCCAAGCCCGGCATCGTCGTCTCCTTCATCCTTGCGGTCATCTTCTCGTGGAACAACTTCGTCTTCGGCATCGTGCTGGCCAGCCGTGAAACGCGCACCCTGCCGGTCGCGGTCTACAACATGCTGTCCTTCGAGCAGGTCAGCTGGGGTCCGCTTGCCGCAGCCGCGCTCATCGTCACGCTGCCGGTGCTGCTGCTCACCATGTTCGCACAGAAACAGATCGTGGCGGGCCTGACCGCCGGCGCCGTCAAGGGCGGCTGAACCAACCAATTAGGGCAGTCCATGCCCTTACTCTTTTAACGCAATTCCGGACGCAAAACCGCGACGCACTTTTGCTGGAATTGCTCGTAACGGGAACCTGCACATGGCACCGGTCAATATTCAAAACGTCCAGAAGCGCTTCGGCGCAGTCAACATCATCCACGGCATCGATATCGACATCAAGGATGGCGAATTCGTCGTGCTGGTCGGCCCATCCGGCTGCGGCAAATCCACCCTGCTGCGCATGATTGCGGGGCTTGAGGAGCTGAGCGACGGCGAAATTCACATCGGCTCGCGCGAAGTCAGCAACCTGCCTGCCCGCGACCGCGATATCGCCATGGTCTTTCAGAACTACGCGCTTTATCCGCACATGACGGTGAAGGACAATAT
>JAGIAH010000018.1 GCA_017744915.1 Agrobacterium tumefaciens | reverse complement strand
CGGCATCGCCGAAATGGCCGGTCTCGATCCGGATGTGCGCAAGGCGACGGATGCGCTGGATGCCGTCGGCAACACCACCAAGGCGGTCACCAAGGGTTATGCCATCGGTTCGGCAGGCCGCCGAGCTGGTAGGTGCCGATGATGCCGCCGACGATGACGATGGCCGGCAATGCCGTCGATTCCAGCGAGACCGCAAGGCCCTGGATGACGTTGGTGCCATGGCCCGTGACCGAGGCCTGGGCGATGGAGTTGACCGGCCGCTTGTTGGTGCCGGTATAATATTCGGTAATGACGACGATCAGTGCCGTGACGACGAGGCCAACCAATCCGCAGAAGAAGAGATTGGTGCCGGTGATCTCCACACCGGCGACAGTGCCCACCGTTCCCCAGCCGATCGTCGCATAGGTCGCGACCGCAAGGCCCACGACCGAGAAGACGCCGGTGGCGATGAGGCCCTTATAAAGCGCGCCCATGATGGAATTGTTGGTGCCGAGCTTGACGAAGAAGGTGCCGGCAATCGAGGTCAGGATGCAGGCGCCGCAAATCGCCAGCGGATAGACCATGGCGCTTTCCAGCACCGGTGTTCCTGCGAAAAAGATTGCGGCGAGAACCATGGTGGCGACCACCGAGACGGCATAGGTCTCGAACAGATCGGCCGCCATGCCGGCGCAATCGCCAACGTTGTCGCCGACATTGTCGGCGATGGTAGCGGGGTTGCGCGGGTCATCCTCCGGAATGCCGGCTTCCACCTTGCCGACAAGATCGCCGCCGACATCGGCGCCCTTGGTAAAGATGCCGCCGCCGAGACGGGCGAAAATGGAAATCAGCGAGGCGCCGAAGCCGAGCGACACCAGCGCATCGATCACCTCACGCGATCCGGCCGGATGGCCCATCACTGCGGTGAGGATGTAATAATAGATCGAGACGCCGAGCAGCGCGAGGCCCGCCACCAGCATGCCGGTGATGGCGCCCGACTTGAAGGCGATATCGAGACCGGCGGAAAGGCTGTGCGAGGCGGCCTGCGCAGTGCGCAGGTTGGCGCGCACGGACACATGCATACCGACAAAACCGGCGACGCCCGACAGCACCGCGCCGACGAGGAAGCCGATGGCGGCCATGGATGAGAGAAGATACCAGGCCAGAATGGCGACGATCAGGCCGACAATGGCGATGGTGAGATACTGGCGGGTGAGATAAGCTTGCGCACCTTCACGGATATAACCTGCTATTTCACGCATGCGCTCATTGCCCTGATCGGCATCGAGAACGCTCTTGGTTGCCCATACCGCGTAAACCACGGACAGGACACCGCATAAAATCACTATGGGTATTACGGTCATGCGCACTTACCTCCCAAAAGGCCGGGTCTCACTCCCTCCCCGGCGCGGCGAAACCTTGTGCAGAGGGAGACGGACGGCCTGTCCGAAGTCCCCCATTGGGCATTTGTTCCCCTCCCAAGGAAAAATGTCCTCGCACGGAGATTGCGTTGGCGCGAGGTCTCGCGTCAAGCCCACAAATTTGCCTGAAACTTGAAAGGGGTAGAGTGCCGCGCGCGACTCAGGCGGCTTTTTTGCGCGTTGTCAGAAGCAGGGAGAGGACAAGCACAAGGCAAAGTCCCGCAACCGGCCAGATGACGAGGTTCATCACCGACCAGCCCCAGGCCGTGAACACCTTGCCGGACGAGAATGACGACAATGCCACCGTGCCGAACAGCACGATATCGTGGAAGCCCTGCACCTTGTCCGCCTCATGCGGGCGGTAGCTGGAAGTGATGATGGCGGTTGCGCCGATGAAACCGAAATTCCAGCCGAGACCAAGAAGGATGAGCGCCGCCCAGAAATTCCACAGTTCTATGCCCATATGGGCGACAATGGCGCAGGCCATCAACACGATGAGGCCCGTCGCCACGATTTTTTCCGCGCCGAATCGGGAAATCAGCATGCCGGTGAAGAAGCTCGGGCCGAACATGGCGAGAACATGCCACTGGATGCCGAGCGTGGCGAGTTCGGTCGGGAAACCGCAGCCGACCACCATGGCAAGCGGCGCGCCGGTCATCATGAAGGTCATCAGAGCATAAGAGCCAATGCCGCAAATCATGCCGGTGACGAAACGCTGGGTGCGAACGATTTCCGACAGGGGTCTCACCGCCCCCGTATGGGTGGAAGCCGCCTTCGGGTCCGGCAATTTCAGAAATGCCAGAATGGCGATAGAGACGAGACCGAGCGGCACCAGCGCGATGAATGCGCCAGCGAAGGTGACCGGTGCAAGCAGGTCCTTCCCGAGAATCGCCAGTTGCGGCCCGACAATGGCGGAGATGATGCCGCCTGCCAGAATCCACGAGATTGCCTTCGGCTTGTAGAAGGATGGCGATGCGTCCGCAGCGGCGAAGCGGATTTTCTGCGTGAAGCCGCCGGAAATGCCGATCAGCAGCAGGCCAACTGCAAACAGCCAGAAATCCGAACGGAAGAGTGCAACCGCGGCAATGCCGCCGCCGATGGAGCACATCAGCGCGCCGACCATGAAACCGGCCTTGCGGCCGAGGAAACGGGATGCTGCCGCCACGCAGATGGCGCCGAGCGCCACGCCAATGTTGAAGCCGGTGAGCGGCGCGGTCGCCAGTGACTTGTCGGCGCCGAGCAGCTGATAACCCGCGAGCGCACCGACCGAAAAGCTTAAGGGCGCGGCCGATCCCATGATCGCCTGCGCCATGGAGAGGAGGAAGACGTTGCGCTTCGCCTCGTCCAGTTGAACTTCAAGTCCGGGGACGGAAACTGCGCTCATCTCTTCCTCACCTGCCTGTTATTAGCGTTTTGCCTCGCCGCGCACCTGTTTGGCGATGCGGTCAAGCACCGCATTCACCAGTTTGGGCTCATCGTGCTCGAAGAACGCACGGGCGATTTCAACATATTCCGTGACGATGACGGCAACCGGCACGTCCTTGCGCTCGAGAATCTCGAAGGTGCCGGCACGCAGGATGGCGCGCACGGTGGCATCGAGACGCGAAAGCGGCCAGTCTTCCAGAAGGGCGGATCGCACCAGCGGGTCGATCTTCGTCTGGTCGCGCACCACACCCGAAACGATCGAACGGAACCACGAAGGATCGGCCTTCAGATAGGTATCGCCATCGACTTCCTGGCCGAGACGATGCGCCTCATATTCGGCAACGACTTCCATCACGCCGGTTCCGCCGACATCCATCTGGTAAAGCGCCTGCACGGCCGCAAGGCGGGCCGCGCCGCGCTGGTTGGCGGGCTTTACCGAAGGCTGGCGCGGTTCGCCGCCATTTTCAACATCCGACATGCGTTCAGCCACCCAGTTTCTTTTTCAGCTCGATCATGGTGAGCGCCGCGCGGGCGGCAAAACCGCCCTTGTCCTTGTCGGAGCGGCGCACGCGCGCCCATGCCTGCTCGTCATTTTCGACGGTGAGGATGCCGTTGCCGATCGGCAGCGATTCGCTGACGGCGAGATCCATCAGGGCGCGGGAGGATTCGTTGGAGACGATATCGAAGTGATAGGTCTCACCGCGAATGACCATGCCGAGTGCGACGAAGCCGTCATATTCGGTGCCGTCATTGTCGGCACCATCGAGCGCCATGGCGATGGCGGCGGGGATTTCCAGCGCGCCGGGAACGGTGATGACGTCATAGGTGGCGCCGACTTCATCGAGCGCGAACTTCGCGCCTTCGAGAAGGGCATCTGCCATATCGTCATAAAAACGTGCTTCCACGATAAGAAGATGGGGTTTGGACATGTGAGGGTTCCTGGGGATTTTCCCGAAAAGCTTTACGCCGGATCATACCGGCATTTGCGGCGGTCAAACCACGGCTGGCCGTTCTTGGCAAGTATTTTCATGCATTGCCCGCGCAGCATGACCCGTTTGCGCGGCATCCTGCAAGGCTTGATGTCCGTGTGGCGCGGCTGAAAAATCAGCTTTTCTGGAAAGCCAGATGTACGCCGAGCCCCATCAGCACCGTTCCGGCGGCGCGGCGGGCGAGTGCCTGCACGGCACTGGATCGCTTCAGACGCCCGACCATGGCGCCCGCCAGAAGCACGCCGACGAGATCGGCGGAGGAGAAGATGAAATTGACGGCGATGCCGAGGATCAGGAACTGCAGCCAGACCGGAAAGGCGGCCGCCGGATCGACGAATTGCGGCAGGAAGGCCAGAAAGAACAGTGCCGTCTTCGGATTGAGCGCGTCAACGATGATGCTGTCGATGAAAGCGCGGCGGGCCGATTTCGGCTCGATGGTCAGATTGACCGCCTCGCCTTCCATCTTGCTGCGCAGCATCGAAAAACCGAGCCAGACCAGATAAAGCGCGCCGCACAGCTTCACCGCAAGGTAAAGCCACGGCACCGCCTGAAACAGCACCGAAAGACCCGCAGCAGCCGCGAAAATGTGGAAATAGCAGCCGACATGGATGCCAAGCACCGCCATCAACCCGGCAAACCGGCCACGCGCCATGGTTTGCGCGGCCGCATAAAGCATGGCCGGGCCGGGAATATAGGCAAACAGGGCAGTGGTGATGAAAAAGGCTGTCAGCAGTTCAAAAGACGGCATGTTGTATTTCCCCTCCCCGTTTTGGGTGAAAACGGCTGAAGAGACGTCTTATAGTGTTTTGAGCTTCATCGGAAGCAAGGTAGCGACCATTATGCGGTTTGCTGTACTCGTCGCGATCGTTCCGTCATACCGGCCTTGAGCCGGTATCCAGTCGACGCGCATCTGCGCGGCGGTCACGCCCTCTTTCAGCCCAAGGACTTGGGCTGGCTGGATTCCGGCTCGGGGGCCGGAATGACGGGTGGACTGGGCGTCGGCGAGCATAATAACCCGCCGTGTCCCTTGTCGGTTTACGCCGAGGGAAATTCCGCAAGCCTTGCGGCATAACGCGCCATGGTATCGACTTCGAAATTGACGAAATCGCCCGGCTGGCGTTCACCCCAGGTGGTGACGGCAAGTGTGTGACGGATCAGCAGCACATCGAAATCGGTGCCTTCAACGGCATTGACGGTGAGCGAGGTACCATCGAGCGCCACGGAACCCTTGGGGGCAACAAATTTCGCCAGATGGTCCGGCGCGCGCAGGCGGATGCGCACCGCCTCGCCTTCCGATTCGACCGACAGTATTTCCGCCCTGCCATCGACATGGCCGGAGACGATGTGGCCACCGAGCTCGTCACCGATCTTGAGCGCCCGCTCCAGATTGACATGCGTGCCCTTCTGCCAGCCTGCGATCGTGGTGAGGCGCAGCGCCTCTTCCCACGCCTCGACCTCGTACCAGCGCTCATTGCTGCCGTCGTCAGGCAGCTTTGTCACGGTCAGGCACACGCCGCCATGCGAGATCGAAGCGCCCATGTCGATGGTCTTCGGATCGTAATTGGTGGCCACCCGCAGGCGGACACCCTCCGGCAGCGCTTCCAGTTCGGACACAGTTCCGACATCGGTGACAATTCCGGTAAACATCAAATCGGCCTTTCATATTCGAAGCAGCGATCCGGCCCGTAGGCTGTCTCGCTGACAAGAGCATAATCGCCCGGAATATCGGCACGGCTGAGCGGCGTTTCAATGCCACCCTCACCGATCACGACCGGGCTTTCGAACAGCATGATACGGTCCACCAGCCCGGCTTCAAGGAATGATTTTGCGGCAAGAGCGCCGCCTTCGACCAGAAGTTCCGACATACCGCTTTCGGCGAGGATTTGCAGGAGGTTTTCGAGCGATGGGGCTTCGAGGATCTGGACGCCTGCGGCGATCAGGAGCTGGCGCTTTGACTCGGGGTTACCCCCCTCTGCCCTGCCGGGCATCTCCCCCACAAGGGGGGAGATCGGCAAGGGGCCGGCCACTCGCTCAAATCGCGCCTTCGGTTCATCCTCTCCGCTCGTCGATGCAGGATGGAGCGGCGCTCCATCGATCTCCCTCCTTGTGGGGGAGATGCCCGGCAGGGCAGAGGGGGGTATCGCCGCAACGATCACCGGAACTTCACGCGCACTTCGCACCAGCTTAGACGTCAGCGGCAACTCAAACTGCCGATCCAGCACGATGCGCACCGGCGAGCGCTCCTCCATACCGGCAATGCGCACCGTCAGTTCAGGGTCATCCGCGATCGCGGTACCGATACCCACAAGGATGCAATCACAGCGCGCCCGCAGTTCATGCACGGCATGGCGGGCCTCGGGACCGGTGATCGCCACCTGCCCCTCGCCTTTCCTGCCAATCATGCCATCGGCGGAAACAGCAAGCTTCAGAATCACATGCGGGCGTTTTTTCATCTGACGTGTGAGGTAACCGGCGAGCGCTCTCTTGCCTTCATCACGCAGCAGGCCGGTTTCCACGACAATGCCGGCATCGCGTAAAATCGAATAACCGCGGCCCGAAACGCGCTCATCGGGATCATCCACTGCCACCACGACACGGGCGACGCCGTATTCCACCAGCGCATTGGCGCAGGGCGGGGTCTTGCCCCAATGGGAACAGGGTTCAAGTGTCACATAGGCGGTCGCGCCACGCGCCGCCTCGCCGGCGATTTCCAGCGCCTGCCGTTCGGCATGCGGCCGGCCGCCGATGGCGGTCACGGCTTCGGCGATGATTTTCCCGTCTTTGACGAGCACGCAGCCGACCGAGGGGTTGGTCAGCGTCTGGCCCTGGTGGCGAAGCGAAACCTCGATGGCCCGCGCCATGAATCTTTCGTCATCGGCACGGCTCGTCACATCTATGCTCCACCATCTGTATCACGGGCGATCTTGGCGTTGATTTCGGCAATGACGTTCTCGAAATCCTCGGCATGGCTGAAATCGCGATAGACCGAGGCATAACGCACGAAGGCCACGTCATCGAGGCTCTTCAGCGCTTCCAGAACCTGCAGGCCAATTTCTTCCGAAGGGATTTCCGTCTCGCCCGAACTTTCCAGGCGGCGGGCGATGCCGGACACGGCACGCTCGATCCGGTCACGATCGACCGGGCGCTTGCGTAGCGCGATCTCGAAGGAACGCACCAGCTTTTCGCGGTCGAAGGGCAGCTTGCGGCCGCTTTTCTTGATGACCATCAGCTCGCGCAGTTGCACGCGCTCATAGGTCGTAAAGCGGCCGCCGCAATCCGGGCAGATGCGCCGCCGACGGATGGAGGTGTTGTCCTCCGCCGGACGCGAGTCCTTGACCTGTGTGTCTTCGGAACCGCAAAATGGGCAGCGCATCGTCTTCTTTTCCTTACATGTACGGGTACATCGGGAAACGATCGGTCAGGCCGACGACCTTTTCACGCACCGCAGCTTCGACGGAGGCATTGCCTTCATCCGAATTGGCAACCTTCAGGCCGTCGAGAACCTCGACGATCAGCTTGCCGATTTCGCGGAATTCCGCTTCCTTGAAACCGCGCGTCGTGCCGGCCGGCGTGCCGAGACGGACGCCAGAGGTGACGAAGGGCTTTTCCGGGTCGAAAGGAATGCCGTTCTTGTTGCAGGTGATGTAGGCGCGTCCGAGGGCTGCTTCCGCACGCTTGCCAGTCGCGTTCTTCTTGCGAAGGTCAACCAGCATCAGGTGGTTGTCGGTGCCGCCGGAAACGACATCCAGACCGCCTTCGATCAGGGTTTCGGCCAGCGCCTTGGCGTTCTTCACGACCTGTGCGGCATAATCCTTGAATTCCGGCTGCAACGCTTCACCGAAGGCGACGGCCTTGGCGGCGATGACATGCATCAGCGGGCCGCCCTGCAGGCCGGGGAATACGGCCGAATTGAACTTCTTGGCCAGATCCTCGTCATTGGTGAGGATCATGCCACCACGCGGG
This sequence comes from Agrobacterium tumefaciens, assembly GCA_017744915.1. Taxonomy (GTDB): domain Bacteria; phylum Pseudomonadota; class Alphaproteobacteria; order Rhizobiales; family Rhizobiaceae; genus Agrobacterium; species Agrobacterium tumefaciens_I. The sequence continues at coordinate 79,642 of JAGIAH010000018.1, read as the reverse complement.
CCGCGCAGAGACTTTTGCGTGGTCGTCGTTGCGACGTGGCAATGCGGGAACGGCGACGGATGCTGGCCACCGGCGACGAGACCGGCAATGTGGGCCATATCGACCATCAGGTAAGCGCCGACTTCATCGGCGATCTCACGGAAACGCTTCCAGTCCCAGACGCGCGAATAGGCGGTGCCGCCGGCGAGAATGAGCTTCGGCTTGTGTTCCTTGGCCTTGCGCTCCACTTCGTCCATGTCGAGAAGGTTGTCGCCTTCACGCACGCCGTAGGACACGACATTGAACCACTTGCCGGACATGTTGACCGGCGAACCATGCGTCAGGTGACCGCCCGAGTTCAGGTCGAGACCCATGAAGGTATCGCCCGGCTGCAGAAGCGCGAGGAACACGGCCTGGTTCATCTGCGAACCGGAGTTCGGCTGGACGTTTGCGAAGTTGACGCCGAACAGCTTCTTGGCGCGCTCGATGGCGAGCTCTTCAGCGATATCGACGAACTGGCAGCCGCCGTAATAACGCTTGCCCGGATAACCTTCCGCATATTTGTTGGTCATGATCGAACCCTGCGCTTCGAGCACGGCGCGGGAAACGATGTTTTCCGAGGCGATCAGTTCGATCTCGTGGCGCTGGCGACCCAGTTCCTTCTCGATCGCGCCGAAAATATCCGGATCGACTTCGGCAAGCGGACGGGAGAAGAAAGCATCTGTGTTCGACATGGTGAAGGCTCCTGAAACAGTAATGCGATGGCGTCTTAGCGCCCTGCCCCGACAAGAGCAATACGGGCAGCGAGATTTGCCCGTCAAACTGCGACGTTGCGACAAAAAACGACAGTTGTTTTTATGATCGACAAAGAAAAAAGCCGCACCAGGATGGCGCGGCTCTCTTTATCGAAAATTCTGGAAGACCGATCAGTTGCGCGGCAGCAGATCGTCGTCCACCGCACCGGCCGGCTGCTCCATGCCGCTCGTGGTGTTGAGCGCCAGTTCGGCATTGCCGTCCTTGCCGTAGATATCGTCGCGGAACTGAACCACGCCGTCCTTCGCCGACCATGCGGTGATGTAGACGAAATAGACAGGAACTTCCTGCGCCAGCTTGATCGGCGTGTTAACCCGGGTGGCGATGACGCGTTCCATTTCCTGACGCGACCAGCCGGGCGTGTCGCGCAGCAGCCAGCTCGTCAGGTCGCGAACGTTCTGCACGCGCACGCAGCCGGAGGATTCGAAACGCATCAGCTTGTTGAACAGGCCCTGCTGCGGCGTATCGTGCATATATTCGTTGTTCGGATTGTGGAAGTTGATCTTCGTCGAGGACATGGCGTTGATCTTGCCGGGATCCTGACGGAACATCAGGTTCGGGGCCTTCGGGGCGAACCAGTCAACCGCGGTCGGCGAGACTTCCTGTCCCTTGCCGTCGATGAGGCGGATGTTGTTCCGCTCCAGATAGGTCGGGTCCTTCTGCATCAGCGGCACGATGTCCTTTTCGACGATCGAGCGCGGCGCGGTCCAGTAAGGATTGAGGATGACCTCGTAAATCTTGGAATTGATCACATGGGTCGGGCGGCTGGCGCGGCCGACAACGGCGGTGTTGCGCAGCACGACACGTTCATTTTCAACGGCTTCGATGGCGGCAGCCGGGATATTCACCATCAGGTGACGCTGGCCGAGATCACCGGACATGGACTGGATGCGCACGAGGTTGGTCTGCAGCTGCGCCAGACGGATCTGCGCGGAAACATTGAGTGCCTTCGTGGTGTATTCGCCGCTGACGCCGTCCGCCGGAAGGCCATGGCGGGCCTGGAAACGCTTCAGCGCGCCATCGACATAGGAATCGAAGGCGCTGGAAATGCCGGCTTCGCGCGGCAGGTCGCCCGATACCATCAGTCGCTGACGCAGCGCCTGAACGGAAGGATCGGAGACGCCGATCTGCAGACGCTGCTGGGACGTGGGCACTTCCGGCCAGCCGCCATTCTGAACGATCTGCTGATATTGCATGATCGCCTGCTGCATGTAGACAGGGGCTTCCCGTCCGAGAACCGGATTGTTGGAAACGACGCCCACGGCCGAACGCGAGGTATTCGCGTCGAACTGGTCATCCCAGTTGCCTCGGCGCGAAGAGCCCATGAGATCGTTGAGCGCGTTCTGCGCAAAGGCCGGCGCGGCAAGTGCTGCTGCACCAACGGAAACGGCCGAACGCAGAAGCGCGCGGCGCGATACGGAATCGGAAACGGATTTCTTTGTCATTCTACCTACCAGCCACTCTCTTCGGCATTCTGAACAATGCCTAAATCAATATGATTAACAAACACGTACAACGTGTCTGCCGGCCGGTATTACCCGATACGCATGATCAGGGCGCTGGTGTCTGGCAGTACAATCGGCACTTGCCGCAACAACAGGAGGAACAGCCGGCTCCTTAGACTTGCGCGTCCCATATCAATATGGCCGATTCGTGTCACGGCCCTCTTCTCACGAAGCTGTGTTCCCCTGAAAAACAGGGCGAAGGCCTGGCGGATGGTCGGACTTGACAGGCAAAAATGCGTGGCGGCAGGGTGTGGAATCCGCAAGCCGGGAGCAAAGAATGCCCCCGGCTTAAACAGTGAAACCGTCGCGGTATTACAGGCGGTAAGCGATCGAGTCGTTCCAGAAGCGATCGAGGCGCTGCAGCAGCTTGTTCATTTCGGAGAACTCGCCGGTGCCGATGCCGCCGACCTTTTCGATCGAACCGACGTGGCGCTCATAAAGGCGGGCAACCGTTTCGGCGATTTCCTGGCCCTTTTCCGTCAGGCTGATGCGGACCGAGCGACGGTCGACACGCGAGCGCTGGTGGTTGATGAGACCGAGGTCGACCAGCTTCTTGACGTTGTAGGAGACGTTCGAGCCGAGGTAATAACCACGCGAACGAAGCTCGCCGGCCGTCAGTTCGGAATTGCCGATGTTGAACAGCAGCAGGGCCTGAACGGCGTTGACGTCATCGCGACCCTGACGGTCGAACTCATCCTTGATGACATCGAGGAGGCGGCGGTGGAGACGTTCCACCAGGTGCAGCGACTCCATGTAGAGCGAGCGGATGGTATCTTCATGTGCATCGGCAACAACGGCCTGGGGCTTAACTTTGCTATTGATCATGACTGCCTCACTGTTTTGTTTGGCGGTGTGTTTGTTTGTCTCCCGCCTTGAGTGAGAACCTAATCAATGCGCATAAAATTCTACTTAAAAGCTACGATTAACAAATGCTTACCTGCATTTTCCCCAGAGGGCCCAACTTGTGGCGAAGCGGGAATGGCCATATACAGACCATTATAAATCAATGACTTAACAATGAAAACAGGCCCGAAAACAGGCCGAATTGCTTTATTCTTATGGTAAATCAATTCTTGCGCGTTCTTCATTCTGGCGCTGATCCAGCCAGAAAGCGACCAGGAATAGTATATAAATGGTTGCCACGAGACCGTGCATGACGGGAACCAGCGTGTTGGCGCCGAAGATATGCGGCCAAACCTTATACATGGCGATCTGCGCGCCCGCGCCCATGACCCACATGACCGCACCCCAGGAGGCACCGAGCCAGAGTCCGAGCGCCGCGACCGGGAAAATAACCGCCAGTGCGCTGCCCGCCACGCGCCAGGGCAGGTTCAGCATATCGAAGCGCCCATGGCCGCCAAGCGAATAACCCGTCAGCATCGCCCAATATTGCAGGCCGAACCAGAAACAGGAAACCGCGACCAGTCTCATGAAGACCAGAAAGAGAATTTCGGCAAGCGGACGCTTCGGCAGAGGTTGAGAATCAGGTTCCATGGCCGGAAGATACGGTCTCGATGGGCGGGCGACCAGTCCATATTGAATTCAGCCGCCTGCCTTGTCAAAGCATGATCGCCCACGCGGTACGTCAATGAGGGAAGATTGTCGCATTCGCATGGGCAACGCTTCATGCTATGCAGCTTTCGAAATTTGACCGAAGGACATTCTGACATGCAGGACAAAACGCACCTGGTCGACGAGATCACCGGCCATCGCCGCATGCGGCGCAATCGCAAGGCGGATTGGACGCGCCGTCTGGTTCAGGAAAATCGCCTGACCGTTGACGATCTCATCTGGCCGGTCTTCATCGTGCCGGGCAGCAATATTGTCGAGCCCATTCCCGCCATGCCCGGCGTCAACCGCATGAGCGTCGACCGGCTGGTGGAAGCGGCAAAGGAAGCCGCCGATCTAGGCATTCCGGCAATCGCGACCTTTCCGAATATCGAGATGGAGCTGCGCGATGAAACCGGCTCGAACGCGCTCGAGGCCAACAATCTCATCAATCAGGCGACGATTGCGGTCAAAAAAGCCGTTCCTAATATCGGCATGATCACCGATGTCGCGCTCGACCCCTTCACCAGTCACGGGCATGACGGCATTCTGCGCGGTGACGAGATCGTCAATGACGAGACGGTGGAACAGGTCGTCAAGGCTGCAATCCTGCAGGCCGAGGCCGGCTCGGACATTATCTCTCCGTCGGAAATGATGGACGGCCGTATCGGCGCCATCCGTCGCGGTCTTGACGCGGCCGGGCACCAGAATGTCGGCATCATGTCCTATGCGACGAAATTCTCTTCCGGCTATTACGGCCCCTATCGTGAGGCGATTTCCACCGCCGGCCTGCTGAAGGGCGACAAGAACAGCTATTACATCAGCCCCGCCAACGGCATGGAGGCGATCCGCGACGCAGCACTCGACGTGGAGGAAGGCGCCGATATGCTGATGGTCAAGCCCGGCCTGCCCTATCTCGATATCTGCTGGCGGCTGAAGGAAAATTTCGGACTGCCGACTTTCGCCTATCAGGTCTCCGGCGAATATACCCAGATCAAGGCTGCGGCCATGAATGGCTGGATCGACGGTGAGCGCGTGATGATGGAAACGCTTCTCTGTTTCAAGCGTGCCGGTTGCGATGGCATTCTCACCTATTTCGCCATCGAGGCCGCGCGCAAACTGGCGAAGGGCTGAGGTCAACGCTTATTGTATTCGGTCGTTTTCTTCCCATATTGTCTGCTGACACGGCATTCATGCCGAGCTGTCAGATCCTTTCAGGAGAAAACGACCGATGAGCCTCGAACAGAACCCCACCTATGCCGCACCGGATGACTGGCGCGCCTATAGCGGCGTCCTGAGCCGGCGGGTTTTTGCGTTCCTGATCGACTATGCGATCGTTCTGCTTCTGTGCATCCCGGCCGCGGTCATCGTATTTTTTCTCGGCGTGATTACCTTCGGCCTTGGCTGGTTCCTCTTCCCGGCGCTGTTCGTCATCGTTGCGGTGCTCTATTTCGGCATGACGCTCGGCGGCCCGTCACAGGCCACCCCCGGCATGCGGGCGATGGGGATTGCGATGGCGCGCATGGATGGGCAGCGAATCGATTTCCTGCTGTCGACCGTGCACATCGTGCTTTTCTGGGTCATCAACTCGGTTTTGACGCCGCTGATTCTGCTTGCAGGCCTGTTTACCGAGCGCTCGCGCCTCGTTCACGACTTCCTGCTTGGCACCGTCATCGTCAGAACGCGCTGATATTGCCGAAAGCTGCGAAAACGTGGCTTGCAAACCCGGCAAATGCCGCATCTCGCATTGACGTTTTCCGGCATTTTGCCATTCTGTGACATTATGCATGTCGCTTGAAGCGCCGCCGCCAGCCCCGTGAAATTGCGGCGCGCTTTATAACAGACGCAGGAGGCGATCACGGTTCGATGAACACGCAGGCGACGCCCTCTCCTCAATTCTATCTTACGGCGCCGGCCACATGCCCCTATCTGCCGAACCAGATGGAGCGGAAGGTCTTCACCCATCTGGTCGGCCCGCGCGCTTCGGAAATGAACGATCTTCTGACCCAGGGCGGTTTCAGGCGCTCGCAGAACATCGCCTATCGCCCGGCCTGCGAAAACTGCCGCGCCTGCGTCTCCGTGCGCATCCTCACCGAACAGTTCCAGCCGACGAAATCGATGCGGCGTGTTCTCGCCGCCAACAGGGATGTCGTCGCCACGGTTCATGCCGCCGAACCCTCCACCGAACAATTCGCCCTGTTTCGCCGCTATCTCGACCACCGCCACCAGTCCGGCGGCATGTCCGACATGTCGGCGCTGGATTATGCGATCATGGTGGAAGACACACATGTGAACACCCGCATCATCGAATATCGCGTGCGCGAACCCGGCTCCGGCATCGATTCCAGCAAGCGTGGCGAGCTTCTTGCGGTGGCGCTCAGTGACGTGATGAGCGACGGCCTGTCGATGGTCTATTCCTTCTTCAATCCCGAGCTCGAAAAACGCTCGCTCGGCACCTTCATGATCATCGACCACATCACCCGCACCCGCGCACTCGGCCTGCCGCATGTCTATCTCGGCTATTGGGTCGATGGTTCGGAAAAGATGGGCTACAAGACCCGCTACCACCCGCAGGAGCATCTGACACCGCGCGGGTGGGAGGTTTATGTGCCGGAAGAAAAATGAGCTGTCGTCAAAGCCTCAGTGAATGCTGAGCTCTTGTAAGTAAGGCAGGAAAGACGTCCCCGGCTTTGCCACCGGGAACGTCATTCACATATTATCCGCCAAACTTCCCGCTGCGCGGAAAGCCCTTCGGCACGGTACGGCCCGCCGTCGCGCGGTCGGCCAGCCATTCGCGCAGTTCTTCACCCACCTTGTTGAAGAGACGCCCGGCCGTGTCTGACCATGACAAGCCCTCGGCGAGCGCGAAACATTTCACATCGACGACGCCGCCATCCTTGTAGCGTTGCAGGCGCACGCCCTTGCCGCGCGACATTTCCGGTACCTGCGCCAGCGGGAAGGCCAAGAGCTTGCGGTTTTCGCCGACGACGGCGACGTGGTCGCCCGTGACCGGCACGGCGAGTTTCGCCTCGTCCGGCATCGAGACGTTCATGATCTGCTTGCCCTTGCGGGTATTCGCGACCATTTCGCTCTCGGGTACGATGAAGCCGTTGCCGGCGGTGGAGACGAGCAGCAGCTTGCGCGACGGATCGTGCACGAAGGCGGTCAGGATGTCCTGATCGTTCTCCATGTCGACCATGATGCGGATCGGCTCGCCATGACCGCGCCCGCCCGGCAGCTTGTCGGCGCCGAGCGTATAGGCCTTGCCGCCGGTCGTCAGCAGCAAGAGCTTGTCGGTGGTCTGCGCCGGGAAAGCGAGCTTCGGGCCGTCGCCTTCCTTGAAGGTCAGCGCCGATGTGTCGGACATGTGGCCCTTCAACGCCCGGATCCAGCCCTTCTGCGAGATGACGATGGTGACCGGTTCCTTTTCGATCATCGCCTGCTGGATGGCCTCGATATCGGCATCCGGCGCATCCGCGAACTGGGTGCGACGGCGGCCGATCTCGGTTGCCTTGGCATATTTCTTTTTGACCTCGCCGATTTCCCAGGCGACGGTCTGCCACTGCTTGTCGTCGGAGGCGAGCAGACCTTCGATTTCGGCCTTCTCGCTGCTGAGCTCATCGAACTCCTTGCGGATTTCGAATTCCTCGAGCTTGCGCAGATTGCGCAGCCGCATGTTGAGGATGGCTTCGGCCTGATTGTCGGTGAGCGACCACTTGGCCATCATCACCTGTTTCGGCTCGTCTTCCTCGCGGATGATGCGGATCACCTCATCGAGATTGAGATAGGCGACGAGCAGGCCGCCCAGAATCTCGAGCCTGCGGTCGATGGCTGCCAGACGATGGCGGGAACGGCGGACCAGCACATCCTTGCGGTGCGCCAGCCACTCGGTCAGCACCTCGTTCAGCGCCATCACCTTCGGCACCTTGCCGAGCGACAGCACGTTCATGTTGAGCGGCAGGCGGCTTTCGAGGTCGGACAGGCGGAACAGCGATTCCATCAGGAGCGTCGCATCGACGGTGCGGCTCTTCGGCACCAGAACGATGCGCACATCCTCGGCGGATTCGTCGCGAATATCTTCGAGCAGCGGCAGCTTGCGGGCGATCAGCAACTCGGCGATCTTTTCGATCAGGCGCGATTTCTGCACCTGGAAGGGGATTTCGGTGATGACGATCTGGTAACCGCCGCGACCGAGATCTTCCGTTTCCCATTTGGCGCGCACGCGGAAACCGCCGCGGCCGGTCTTATAGGCATCGAGAATATTCTCGCGGCTTTCGACGATCACACCGCCGGTCGGCAGGTCGGGACCGGGAATGAACTCGACCAGCTTTTCCACCGTCGCATCGGGATGCTTGATGAGATAAAGTGCCGCGTCGCAAAGTTCGTGGGCGTTGTGCGGCGGGATCGATGTCGCCATGCCGACGGCAATGCCGGAGGCGCCATTGGCGAGCAGATTGGGGAAAGCGCCCGGCAGGACGACGGGTTCTTCGTCTTCCTCGTTATAGGTAGCGCGGAAATCCACCGCATCCTCGCCGATGCCTTCCAGCAGCAACGCCGCAACTTCGGTCATGCGCGCTTCGGTGTAACGATAGGCAGCGGCGCCGTCGCCATCGATGTTGCCGAAATTGCCCTGCCCGTCGACGATCGGGTAACGCTGCGAGAAATCCTGTGCGAGACGCACCAGCGCATCATAGACCGACTGGTCGCCATGCGGGTGGAACTTACCGATGACGTCACCGACGATACGGGCGCATTTCTTGAAGGCCGAATTGGGACGAATGCCCATTTCGCTCATGGCGTGAATGATGCGGCGGTGAACCGGCTTCAGGCCGTCGCGCACATCCGGCAGCGCACGATGCATGATCGTGGACAAGGCGTAAGCGAGGTAGCGCTCTTCAAGCGCCGCCTTCAAATCGACCGGATGAATATTATCGTCTCCGCCGGACGGAGGTACAAGATCTTTTCCCATGGTGCTTGACTAGCGGAAATGCCGATAACCGGCAAGAAATTCAGGGGGTGCAGCTGTGGATGAAAGCAACCTTTTCATGCGATTTTTTGTTAACCGCGTTGCAAATGCCGCAATGCCGCCGTCATGGGAATCGATCTAAATCCTATAGACCTTTGAATAATCGCGAATATAAGTATCACCATTAGCATTGAGACACGGTGCACAGCCGTACGTTGAGGGAAGAAACATCATGAGACTGAAATCCACCCGGCAGGTTCTTTTTGCGAGTGCCGCGCTTCTTACGCTTTCGGCGCCGGCCTTTGCGCTTGATGGCGGGGATGTGCTGAAGAAGATCAATGCAGCTTACGCAGCGCAGGGCGGTGAGATCGCCGCCGGCTCCGTCGCCGTCAACGGCTCGACGGTGACGCTGAACAGCGTGACCTTCAACGCGGCAGCAGATCCGGCAAAGAAGATCCCGGTCGGCAATATCACGCTTGAAGGCGTCGAGGAAAACAACGGCGGTTACAAGATCAAGAACGCCCGCTTCGACAATATCGACTACAAGCAGGAAAACATCGAGATCAAGGCGAGCGACATCTACATGTCCGGCCTTGTCATTCCGGCCGATGCCACCACGGGCAAGGTCGATGCGCTGATGTTCTATGACGAAGCCCATAGCGGCCCGATCTCCGTTTCCGTCGACGGCAAGCAGGCTTTCTCGCTTGAGGAAACCAGCGCGACGATGTCGGTCAGCGACGACAAGAACTCGATCGGTTTCGAACTCGACGCATCCGGCTTCAAGGCTGATCTCAGCGAAGTCACCGATCCGGCGACCAAGGATGCCATCGAAAAGCTGAAGCTGCAGGCGCTGTCCGGCGACATGACCATGAGCGGCAGCTGGGAAGTGGCCTCCGGTACTGTTGATGTCGAGGAATACGCCATCGATCTCGATGACGTCGGCCGTCTCAACATGTCGTTTGGTTTCTCCGGCTACACGCTCGACTTCATCAAGTCGATGCAGGAGACGGTAAAGGCGCAGGCTGCCAACCCGAACAAGGAACAGGCAGACCAGGCGGCAAGCCTTGCCATGCTCGGCCTGATGCAGCAGCTGTCCTTCGTTAATGCCGAAATCAGCTTCGAAGATGCCAGCATCACCAAGCGCGCGATCGACTATGCCGCAAGCCAGCAGGGCATGACCGGCGATCAGCTCGCCCAGACCATCAAGGGCATGGCCCCCATCATGATGGCCTCGCTCAACGTGCCGGAGCTGCAGAACATGGTGTCGACGGCAATCAACGCCTACATCGACAATCCGAAGAACTTCTCGATCACGGCAGAGCCGGAAAAGCCGGTTCCCTTCCCGATGATCATGGGTGCCGCCATGGGCGCGCCGAACACCCTGCCGAAAATGCTCGGCGTGACGGTGACGGCAAACGAATAAAACCAAAAAGCCCCGGTCATGCCGGGGCTTTTTATTTGTGCGAGATGCAGCGGCGGGTCGATCAGGCCGCTTCGTGCAGGCCGTATTCCTGTAAGCCAGCTTCGCTTAGCCGGAACAGCTGCACCAGTTCCTTGAGACGCGTGGTCTCGCCGGCCAGCATGGCGCTGGCGGCATTGTTCTCCTCGACCATGGCGGCATTCTGCTGTGTGCCCTGATCCAGATGGTTGACGCTGGTGTTGATTTCGGAGAGTCCAAGCGACTGCTCCCTCGTGGCTGCCGCGATGGCCTCGATGTGGTCATTGATCGTCTTTACCGAGCCACTGATGCGCGACAGGGCCGCGCCGGTTTCCCGGACGAAACGCGCCCCTTCCTTCACTTCGCTGCCGGAGGTCTGGATGAGTATCTTGATTTCGGCCGCCGCCTTTGCGGAGCGCTGCGCCAGTTCGCGCACCTCCTGGGCAACGACGGCAAAGCCCCGGCCCGCTTCGCCGGCGCGGGCCGCCTCGACACCGGCATTGAGCGCCAGAAGGTTGGTCTGGAAGGCGATCTCGTCAATGACGCTGATGATGCTGCCGATCCTGCCCGAGGATTGCTCGATCTTTTCCATAGCCGTGATCGTGTCGACGACGAGGTCAGCCGTACGATTGGCGTCCTCATCGGCCGAATGGGCGATCGTGCGGGCTTCCACCGCACGGTCCGCCGAAATGCGGATATTCGCCGTCAGTTCATCGAGTGCGGCGGCGGTCTCCTCCAGCGAGGCGGCCTGTTGCTCGGTGCGATGTGCGAGATCGGCAGCACTCTGGCTGATTTCCTGACTGCCGCCGTCAATCGCCACGGTCGACTGTACGACGCCGGACATGGCCGCATCAAGCTGACGGATCGTCAGGTTGAGATCGTGACGCAGCGCCTCGAAATCCGGTGCGAAAGGCTCGTTCAGTTCGAAGGAGAGATCGCCAGCCGCAAGGCGGCGCAGCGCCGCCGCAAGCCCGGTCGTCGCCTGCATCAGCTTCGCCTGCGCTTCGGCCTCCGCCTCGCGCTGGAAGCGGGTCTTTTCCGCCTCGGCCTGCTGCCGGGCCGCGAGTGCCTGATCTTCCAGTTCGATCTTGGCGATGGCCGCCTGCCGGAAGATTTCCAGCGCATGGGCCATGGCACCGAATTCATCCTTGCGGCGCAGGCCGGGAACGGCGAATTCGGTTTCGCCATCGGCCAGACGGCGCATCGCGCCGGTGATTGCGGTTGCCGGCCGGGTTATCGAGCGGCCGATGAAATAGACGCCCGCGAAAAGGCTCACGACGGCAAGGGCGATGAGGGCAACGACAATCGAAACCGTCGTTTCCGCCGCAACCTGGTTTTCGAGCGCGCTTGCCTCCCTCTCCTGCCGATAGGCCGTGGAAATCTCCGTGACGATGGGCAGCAGGGCACTATAGGCGGAAGCGAGGGTTTCGCGCGCCTTCTGCTCGTCCAGCACGGCCGCAGCGTAAAAACGGAAGGACGCCGTGTATATTTCCAGTGCATCCATGATGCGCTGACGTTCCGCACCCGGCCGGTATTCCAGCTTCACCAGCGCCTTGAAGGTCTCTACCTCGGCGGCATGTTTTTCCACATAGGCTTCGTCGCGCCGCAGGATGAAATCCTTCTCGTGCCGACGCATCATCAGCATGCTGGCGCGGATTTCGGCATTGGCGACGACATCGACGAGCTTTTCGATGGAATGCACGCCATTGCGCATTGCGCCTTCCAGGCCTTCGGCGGGCGTGAGGCCAAGCTCCCTGTTCTTGGCAACAAGCGCCTTCATGCGTTCGCCATAGGCCACGGCACCCTGCGCCAGCGCTTCGAGCCGCGTCCGGGTCTGGGACGTCGCACTGCCTTCGAGGAAGCTCAGGGACTGGTGCATCTTCTCGATCGTCTGTTCGAACTGCGCCACGGAACTCATATCCCTGGAGAGGAGAAAGTCCCGCTGGTGCAGGCGGCTTTCATGCAGATCGTCCACCAGCCTCATCAGCACCCCGTCCCGCTGGATAAGTCTGTCTTCGGCGACGCGATAACGCGCCTCCATATGCCTTTGCCAAAGCAGCATGCCGGCAATGACGGCAATACCGACCAGCGCAGCCAGCGCCAGCACCGAGATACGGTGACCTATCCTGAACGTTGAAACCAGCAGAAACATTCAACCCTCGTTTGCAGAATTTCATGAGGGATAAATGGGGGCACAAGGCTTAAGAACTCCTCTACCGGGTTTGTCAGTTTGATTAAGTTTTTATGACAATCCACGGGCGACAGCGGACCGCAACGATCCGGGAAATCACCCGCAACGCCGCTGCCCGCTGCCATGCGGATTGGATAAGGGACGGGCGAGCATTCCCTCTCCCGCCCCATTTATCCAGCCGATCCATGCCGATCCGACGGGACCGGGTGGAGGCTATGCGGCCTTGTCGGTAGCGCGTGGCACCTGCAGAGCGCCGGCTCCCGACCAGTCGACCCTCCGGGTGGCGAACATGGTTGCGGCAATAGCGATGAAGGAGATCACCGCGCCCGCCAGCAGCGCATATTCGTCTTCGTTCAGGACCAGATACATGACGCCATAGGCGACCGCGAGAACCGTGAACAGGGCCGCACCGTTCCTGCGACTATTGGTTGCGCTCCCGAGGTAAAACGAGATCAGCACCGCCGTCGATAATGAGGCCGTGGCATAGGCGATTGTGAAGCCCGTATGTTCGGAGAGTGCCAGCAGCAGCACGTAAAAGACGATCAGCGCCAGCCCCGTCAGCACATATTGTATCCAGTGCACGACGGTACCGCCCTTGAGTTCGACGATGAAGACGGCAAGGAAAACCAGCGAGATGAAGCCGATCGAATATTTCAGCGTCCGCGCGATGATCTGGTAGAACTTCACGGGTTCCACGAGGTTGATCGTCATCAGGCTGCTGGACAGCGGCAGACGCGTCCCCTCCACCACGCGGTCTATGCCCCTTGCGAGATAGGGGATCGTCCAGCTGGCCGTAAAATCGGTGGCGGTAACGGTCTTTGCCTCCGGCAGGAACAGTCCCTCGAAACCGGGATGCGGCCAGTCGGCCTTCGCCGAAAAGCCTGTCGTCTGACCGGCGGGCGCCACGGCGAAACTGCCGGACCCGTTCAGGGAGAATGCGATGTCGAAGGCGAAACCGGTTTCGATGAGGCCTTTACCTATCGACCTGTGCACCCCGGCATCCGACCTTATCGCGATGTCCTGACCGGCACGGGTCGTCATTGCCGAAATATCCCGCATGCCGGGATCGAAGGGCAGAACCGGACCGCCGTCTATGCTGACACCGGCACTGGAGCGGATGCCGGTAATATCCTGAATGCTGAGAACCAGAATGGCACTGTCCAGCCGCGGCGTGCCGGAGAAACGAGCGAGATCCTGCAGGATGCCGGGGCCGAAGCGGCCGTTCAGGACAAGATTGCCGTTATAGACCGGCAGGCTATAGATCGACAGGCGCTTTTCCTCGGTCTTCAGGTCGGCCGTGACCTGCAGTGTTTCCGGCATCACCAGCGCCCACTCCGTCGTGCGATCGACGATGCTGCGGCCATCCACCTCCCGGCGGCGTTCCACATCAAAAGGTACGGCGAGATAGGGACCGTTCACCACCTGATCGCCGCCCCAGCCGCTGGCGATCCGCCCGGAGACGTCTTCCGCCCGTGAGGCACGTTCTTCCGTCAGCCCCCAGACGAGCAGAAGCGGCACCAGCAGAACCATGGATATGAAGCCGATCATCAGGAACTTGGCGCCCGGCGAACGCAGGCTGACGGCGAAATTGCCGCGTGGCTGGGCCGGAGGCGCCTGCCCTCCCGCCGGTACAAGGTCTTTTTCCGTTTCATGTGCCATTCTGAAATCCTTCTAAATATGATCGCGCCGAAACCAAGAACGAAGTTCGGCCGGCGCTGTCCCAAGTTTAAAACCCCAAATAGTCTTGCGTCCCCCAGGTGAACGCAGGGCCTATACTGGGATCGGATTTCGGCTGATTGTGCGCGGAATTCGGTTTAATGCGCGGTAAAATTGTGACTTTGCCGCGTTCGTTGCAAAAACAAAAAGGGCCGGCGTCGCCGCCAGCCCTTTGTTTGAAACCTGAATAAATCCAGATCAGTCCTTCTTGGACGGAACCACACGCAGTGCCAGTTCGCGAAGCTGGGTCGGCGTTGCCGGCGACGGCGCGTTCATCAGAAGGTCCTGCGCCTGCTGGTTCATCGGGAACAGCGTGATTTCGCGCAGGTTCTTGGCGCCAACCAGCAGCATGACGACACGGTCGATACCGAATGCGCAGCCGCCATGCGGAGGCGCGCCATACTGGAACGCGCGGTAGAGGCCGCCGAAGCGCTCTTCCACATCCGTCTGGCTCAGGCCAACCTTTTCGAAGGCCTTGACCATCAGCTCAGGCGACTGGTTACGGATCGAGCCGGAGGCGATTTCGAAACCGTTGCAGACCGCGTCATACTGGAACGCCTTGATGGACAGCGGATCCTGCCCTTCCAGCGCTTCCATGCCGCCCTGCGGCATGGAGAAGGGGTTGTGGGCGAAGTCGATCTTCTTTTCTTCCTCGTTGTATTCGAAGAAGGGGAAATCGACGATCCAGCACATCTCGAAACGGTCGCGGTCGATCAGGTTCAACTCGTCGGCAGCGCGGGTACGCGCCTCACCGGCGAACTTGTAGAACTTGGCCGGATCGCCGGCGACGAAGAAGCAGGCATCACCCGCCTCGAGGCCAAGCTGCTGGCGCAGCGCCTCGGTGCGTTCCTCGCCGATGTTCTTGGCGAGCGGACCGGAACCGCCGACCTTGCCGTCTTCTTCCTTCCAGAAGATGTAACCAAGACCGGGCTGGCCCTGGGACTGCGCCCAGGCGTTCATGCGGTCGCAGAATGCGCGCGAACCACCGGTTTTCGCCGGGATCGCCCAGACCTGAACCTTCGGGTTGGAGGCGATCATGTTGGCGAAGACCTTGAAGCCCGAGCCGTCGAAATGTTCGGTCACGGCTTCCATGACGATCGGGTTGCGCAGGTCCGGCTTGTCGGAGCCGTATTTGCGGATTGCCTCATCATAGGGAATGCGCGGCCATTCTTTGGTAACCGGCTTGCCTTCGGCGAACTTCTCGAACACGGCCGTCATCATCGGTTCCATCGTGGTCCAGACATCTTCCTGGGTCACGAAGCTCATCTCGACGTCGAGCTGGTAGAACTCGCCCGGCAGGCGGTCGGCGCGCGGGTCTTCATCGCGGAAGCACGGCGCGATCTGGAAATAACGGTCGAAACCGGCGACCATTAGAAGCTGCTTGTACTGCTGCGGCGCCTGCGGCAGCGCGAAGAACTTGCCTTCATGGATACGCGAGGGCACGAGGAAGTCGCGCGCGCCTTCCGGCGAGGATGCGGTGAGGATCGGCGTCGTATATTCGGCAAAGCCCATATCGCCCATGCCGGTGCGCATGGCGGAGATGATCTGCGTGCGGCGAACGATGTTTTTGTGCAGCGTTTCACGGCGCAGGTCGAGGAAGCGGTACTTCAGGCGGACATCTTCAGGGTACTCGGGCTCGCCGAAGACCGGCAGCGGCAGTTCCTTGGCAACGCCCAGAACCTCGATTTCCGCGCATAAAGCTCGATCTCGCCGGTCGCCATGCCCTTGTTGACGGTGTCTTCCGAACGGGCCTTGACGAGACCGTCGATGCGGATGACCCACTCGCCGCGCACGGTTTCGGCAACCTTGAAGGCCGGGCTGTCCGGATCGGCCACCACCTGGGTGATGCCGTAATGGTCGCGAAGGTCGATGAAGAGAACGCCGCCATGATCTCGCACGCGATGAACCCAACCGGAAAGGCGAACGGTTTCGCCAACGTCGGACTTGCGGAGAGCGGCACAGGTGTGGCTGCGGTAACGATGCATTTTTTTATCCTGGAACGTGTCGTGGGCCTGTTGGAGGCCAGATGGGCGGCACTGTCGAAATTTGCCGGAAAAGCGCATGGCCAGCCTGATTTGTCAAGGCAAAGCGCAACAATGTCGCCTTGCGGCTGTCCTTTCCCCCGCCTTCGCTTTAGATAGGGCTAATCCAGCCCGCCAAACCGAGTCGGCCCGCAATGAGCCAGATCAGACCTCTTATCCCGCTTCTCGTCACCGCCGGCATTCTGATCGGCGGCAATGGCCTGCAGGGAACCTATATCGCGCTGCGCGGCCTTTCCGAGGGATTTTCGGCCAGCACCATCGGCCTCATCAGCGCCGCGTATAGTATCGGCTTCGCGCTCGGCTGCATTTCGGTAACGCAGCTCATGCGCCGGATCGGCCATATCCGCACCTTCGCCACCATGGCCGCGGTCGCTTCCGCGGCATCCATCGCCATGCCGCTCGTCATCCACCCCGTGTTCTGGATGCTGATGCGTTTCGTCATCGGCATTGCGGTCGCCTGTCTTTTTGCCGTGATCGAAAGCTGGATCAATGCGCAGGTCACAAATTCCAACCGGGCGCGCACGCTCTCCATCTATCGTTTCGTCGATCTCGGCTCCGTGACGCTTGCGCAATATATCATTCCCATCGCCGGCATCGGCGGACCGGTGGTGTTTTCGCTGATCGCCATGGCCCTGTCGCTTTCGCTGGTGCCGATCTCGCTTGCCGACAAATCCAACCCCACCCCGCCGAAGCAGATTCCCTTCAATCTTTTCGCGGTCTGGCGCATCTCACCGCTTGCCGTAGTCGGCTGCGTGGCCGTCGGCCTCAGCATGGCGGCGTTTCGCAATATGGGGCCGATCTATGCCGAACAGATCGGCATGTCCGTCACCGCCATCGCCACCTTCATGAGTGCCGGCATCATCGGCGGCGTGGTGCTGCAATATCCGCTCGGCGTCTATTCCGACCGTTATGACCGCCGCATCATCATTCTCGCCACCACCGCCGGCTCTGTCATCGTCGGCCTGTTCCTCGCCTTCTTCGCCGGCACCGACGAGTGGAGCAACATCGTCGGCGTCTTCGTCTTCGGCGCCTTCGCCCTGCCGCTCTATTCGCTGAGTTCCGCGCATGGCAACGATCACGCCAAGGAAGGCGAGCATGCGATGATGTCGGCCGGGCTCCTGTTCTTCTGGTCCGTGGGCGCGACGGTCGGACCTCTTCTCGCCTCCGTGCTGATCGACCAGTTCGGCCCGAAGGCACTGTTCAGCTATACGGCCGCGATCCAGATCGTTTTCATCGCCTATACCATCTACCGGCTGCAGGTGCGCGAGGGCGTTCCCGTGGAGGAGCGGAACTGGCGGTTCAGCTCACTTTTGCGCACCTCAGCCTATTTCCAGAAGCTCGCCACAGCTCCGCCACCCAAAAAGGATGGACAGGAGCCCGATCCGCCCGAGAAAAACGATCCTTGAGGCCGGAAAAGCGGGCTTTGTATTGACATGCGCCCGGCAAAGGGAAAGTAAGACGGATAATTTTCACGAGTGGCCATTTGCAATGATTGAAACGACTGCCGCCCTCGCCGAAGCCTGCACGGAACTGGCGAAATCGGAATTCATCACCATCGACACCGAATTTTTGCGGGAAACGACCTTCTGGCCGGAGCTGTGCCTCGTACAGATGGCGAGCCCGACGCTCGAAGTACTGGTTGATCCGCTGGCCAAGGGTCTCGATCTTACGCCGATGTTCGAACTGATGGCCAATCCAAACGTCGTGAAGGTTTTCCACGCCGCACGGCAGGATATCGAAATCATCTACCACCTCGGCGGGCTCATTCCGCACCCGATCTTCGACACGCAGGTTGCCGCCATGGTCTGCGGTTTCGGCGATTCGATCTCCTACGACCAGCTGGTGCAGAAGATCAAGAATGTGCAGATCGACAAATCCTCGCGTTTCACCGACTGGAGCCGCCGCCCGCTGACCGAGAAACAGCTGGATTACGCGCTGGCCGATGTGACCCATCTGCGCGATGCCTATCTGGCGCTGAAGGCGCAGCTGGAGCGCGAAGGCCGCTCGCTGTGGCTGACCGAAGAGATGGATATTCTGGAATCGCGCGACACCTATGACATGCATCCCGACGATGCCTGGCTGCGGCTGAAATCGCGCCTGCGCAAGCCGACGGAGCTCGCCATCCTCAAATTCGTCGCCGCCTGGCGCGAGCGTGAGGCGCGGTCGCGCAACGTGCCGCGCTCCCGCGTGCTGAAGGACGACGCCATCTTTGAAATCGCCCAGCAGCAGCCGAAGGATGCCGAGGCGCTGTCGCGGCTGCGCACCATTCCCAAGGGCTGGGAACGATCCGCCTCCGGCACCGCCATCGTCGAGACGGTGAATGCGGCACTGGCGTTGCCGAAAGAAGAGATGCCGAAGGCGCCGCGCCACAGCCACGCGCCGGAAGGTTCCGGTGCTGCCGTGGAGCTTTTGAAAGTTCTCCTGAAGCTGACGGCAGACAAGCACGGCGTCGCAGCCAAGGTCATCGCCAATAGCGACGATCTGGACAAGATCGCCGCCGAGGGCGAGAACGCAACCGTCGCGGCGCTGACCGGCTGGCGGCGCGAGCTGTTCGGCGATGTGGCGCTGAAGCTCATCAATGGCGAAGTCGCCCTGCGTTTCGCCGGCAAGAAGGTCGAGGCCGTGGAGGTTGCGGCGAGCGAGTCTTAACCGCCCGCCGCTTTCCACCCCAATTTTGCCCGCATCGCGCCCCATCTCTCTGCTGATGGTTGCGCGATTCCAAGGGTATTTCCATGAAACCTGCCCGCATTCCGCTGCTCGCCGCACTTGTCGCGGCGGCAGGCATTCTCCCCTCTCTTCCCGCCCACGCCGCTGAAGGCAAGGTCGACCTTCAAGGTGAATGGACGACAGACTGCCTGAAGATCGGCAAGAATGACCGCCACGGCATCGTCACGCGCATCACCATTCGCGGCGAGCGCATGCGGGCCGTCTCGCAGCTTTATGCCCGCAGCGGCTGCCAGCAGCCAACGGTGCAGGTGCGCTACGAAGGCACGCTGGACGGTGGCCTGAAGGATCAGGACAGCCTGCAGTTTGCCCATACCGTCACCTCGATCACCATGACGCCGAACGACAGCGACGTCGTCGAGCACTATAATCGCGACCCGAAAGGCGCCGGCTGCGGCCTGACCGGCTGGAGGGAAAATATCCCCTTCGACGTCGATGGCCGAACCTGCGCGGCGATCGCTTTCGCCCGCAAGGGCGATACGCTGTTCGACCGGGCCTGGATCGACGGCAACAGGCTGCGCTTTGCCGCCTTCCCGATCAAATGGTCGAACCGCACGCAAGAGGACCGGCCGCAATCCCCGCTTGAAACGGTCTATTACAGAACCTCCTATTAGGGCGGTTCCAGAAAAGGCGGATCGCGGTTTCGCGCCCCAAAAATGCGACAAAACATCTCAGCCGCAATGGCGCATCCGCACCCGTTTTGCGGCAACGGGGCAACAGCCTTGCCAATCCTTCATGCAACCTTACCGATTGCTCACTTTTTGCGGCGCTTTTTCCCCATTAATGTCGCATATGACCTGAACAGATGCTTCGCCCGAAGGGAGCGGCGGGCCTTCCCTTCCCGAGACCAGAACCGATATGAGAAAATTGCTGCCCATCCTGGATTACGTGGTGCTCTTCGTTGCCGTGGCCGGCAGCGGCGTGGCCTACGCCTTTCTGGAATATGGCGGCGGCGCGTTGATCGGCGCCACCTATGCGCTCTTCGCCTGCGCGCCGATTCTCGCCTTCGAGCGCGGTTACATCATGCCCGGCCTGTCGCGGCAGGTGAGCGCCCTGCCGACGCCTGCCTATATCGCCGTCGGTCTCATCATCTACGCCATCCTCGTCTTTTGCGGCTTCGGGCTCGGCGGCACGATCCTGTGGCTGAGCGGGATATTCCCCGGCACCTGGAAACGGGCCGTACATGCCGAGGTGCAGACGTTGATCTTTACCCTGATCGTCTGCGGCATCATCGTCTTCATCATGCGTGTGCGTGAGCTTCTCGGCCGCGATATCTTCATCGATCTCATTCTCGGGCGCTATCGCCGCCCGGTCAGCGAAGACCGCGTCTTCATCTTTATCGATCTCGTCGGCTCCACCTCCTTCGCCGAAACCCATGGCGACCTGAAGGCCCAGGAGTTTCTCGGCGAAATCTTCGCAAGCTATGCCGCACCGGTGAGGAAACACGGCGGCGTCATCGATGATTATATCGGCGATGCCGCCATCATCACCTGGCCCTATCACATGGCGATCCGGCGGGCGGCCTGCGTGCGCTGCGTCTTCGATATTCAGGCCACCATCGAGGACAAGCGCGACATCTGGCTTTCCCGCTTCGGCGAAGTGCCGCGCCTGCGCTTCGCCATCCATGGCGGTCCGGTCATCACCGCCGAAATCGGCGTCGACCATCACAAGATCACCTATTTCGGCGATACGGTGAACACGACCTCGCGGCTCGAATCACTGAGCAAGATGCTCGGCCATCCGGTGCTGATTTCCGCCGATCTCGCCCACCAGCTGGTGCTTCCGAAGGGCGTGCGCAGCGAATATCTCGGCGAACATGCGGTGAAGGGCCGTGGCCAGACGCTTGGCGTCTGCACGCTCAGCCAGCAACAGGCCTCCGCCGCATAAGGGCCTCTCGCCCCCAGAGGCCATCTGGCGGCTACAGCCGTCATAAAATTTCATCAAAGCTTCAAACGGCAATCACTTGCCTGTCATGCGACGACCCTATCGCGTCAATCCAGTCTTCAACAGGTATCGAGGGGTCACCATCATGAAGCACATTCTTTTCACCTCCTGCGCGCTTCTTGCGCTTGCCACCGCATCGCACGCTGCAGAGCAGGAGTTTCCGGCAAAGCTCGTCTCCCACGCCATCCTGCCGGCCAACACCATCATCGCGGCGCCTGCCGATGCACCCGAACACCTCAAGACCTCCGCCAAGTTCACCACCGCCGACCGCAAGCGCGCCGAAGGCCTGGGCACCGTGCCCGGCAAGGACGGCATGCGCCTGACCGGCCTTTCCATGCCGTTCAACGGCCAGCCGATGCAGGGCTTTTCCGGCATCAAGGCGATGCCCGATGGCAGCTTCTGGAGCCTTTCCGACAATGGCTTCGGTTCCAAGCTCAATTCCAGCGACGCCATGCTGATGCTTCACCACCTGAAACTCGACTGGGATGCCGGCAAGGTCAATGCGCTTGAAACCGTGTTCCTTTCCGACCCGGACATGAAGGCGCCCTTCCCCATCGTTCTCGAAGGCACTGCCAAGCGTTATCTGACCGGTGCGGATTTCGACGTTGAGTCCATTCAGCCGGTTGCCGATGGCTTCTGGGTCGGCGAAGAATTCGGCCCCTACATCCTGAAATTCACCCGCGACGGCAAGCTGACCGACGTCATCGCCACCAAGGCCGGCGACATCGAGGTGAAGTCTCCGGATCATCCCACGCTTGCCCTGCCCGGCAACCCGACACAGAAGATGCCGGCCTTCAACCTGAAGCGTTCCGGCGGTTACGAAGGCATGGCGCTTTCCAAGGATGGTTCCAAGCTCTACGGCCTTCTGGAAGGTCCGCTTTACATGGCCGATGGCCAGGTGGAAAAGACCGAAGACGGCGCAACCGCGCTGCGCATCATCGAACTCGACACCGCCAAGAAGCAATGGACCGGCCGCAGCTGGCTCTACCCGCTGGCCCAGGGCGGTGAAGCCATCGGCGACTTCAACATGCTGGACGACAGCACGGCGCTGGTCATCGAACGTGACAATGGCGCCGGCACCACCGACAAGGCCTGCGCCGACCCGAAGAAACCGGAAGCAAACTGCTTTGCCGTGCCCGCCAAGGTGAAGCGCATCTACAAGATCGAGTTCAATGACGCCAATGTCGGCAAGGCCGCGCGCAAGATCGGCTATATCGATCTTCTGAAAATCTCCGACCCCGACAACAAGAAGCGTCAGGGCGGCGGCAACGGTTATTACGACATGCCTTTCGTCACCATCGAGAATGTCGACCGCGTCGATGCCACCCATATCATCGTCGGCAACGACAACAACCTGCCCTTCTCGGCCGGCCGTGCGCTGGACAAGGCTGACGACAACGAATTCGTCCTGCTGGACGTCAAGGACCTGCTTGACGCCAAGTAAGACCGAAGCTGCTGTCAATCGCTTTGGCAGCGGCGAATGATCCCGACGGAGCGCCCGGCAGACACAATGTCTGCATGGCGCTCCGTTCCGATTCTCCAGAGCTGGAGCAATTCCGGTGAACACCGGTTCACCTCCATTGCTCTAACTCTTTGTTTTTGCGCATTTCCGGACGCAAAACCGAGCACAGTTTTGCTGGAAATGCTTTAACCGAAACATGCTTGCGGAAAAGAAGACATTTCATGCAGGACCATGCAGAGAGACTATATTACGCCCTGAAGAAAAGCTGGTCGGGTGAGACCAGCAGCCTTTGGTCGCGCGAAAACCCCGCCAAGGGACAAGGCAGCGTCACCGCCCTGGTGGTGCAGGATATTTTCGGCGGTGAACTCGCCAAAACCGCTGTCAGCGGCGCCGAGCATTTCTACAATATCGTCGAAGGCATTCGCTGGGACTTCACCTTCGCCCAGTTCGATATTCCGGTCGGTTATCAGGACAGGCTTGCCAGCCGCACGGAGGCCATGGCGACGATAACGCCGCTGCAATATGCCTATCTCAGCGCCTGCATCAGAAAGGCATTGGGGCACGGCTGAACCGTTTGCGCGGGAATTTCGCACCTGCGGTTTACCCGGCGACTTCCGGCATGACGCGCAATTATTCCGCCCCGTTCCACAACCGCAATTTCTGCCTTTCCGCAAAGCGGTCACAATCAATGCGATAATCCTGGCTGGCGCAATGGACGCAGTGACAGGAGAGTCTTTGATGAGTGAGAGTTGTCCGGTACCGACACCGGCAGAGCGGCAGATCCAGGATATATTGGAACGCAAGGAAGCGGCGATGATGGCGAGCATTCACGCCGCCCTTGAGCGCGCCAGCAAAGAGGTCGCTGAAGCGTTCAAGACCGTCGATTCGGACATGCAGCCACCGCCCCATGACTATTTTGCCGCTGTCGCGCATCAGCAGCTCTTCCTGCTCCTATGCGGGGCCGACCCGAAGACCTTCGAGGGCGGAGACCCTGAAATCGCCGGTCACATCATTCGCAACGCTCGGAACATAACCGAGCACTATTGGGAGAAAAAAGAGACCCCGGTCGATGTCACCGTTAGGTGATGCCATCATGAAGAGAAGACGTCTGCGCGAGCAACCGGCGTGATCCGCACTTGAGAGAAAAGCCGGCGGCCACGACCGGACTGCTTTCACCATCCCGCGTCACAGGCCCTTCATCATCCCCGGTTAAGCAGGCGCGAAATCCGGAGACTGGAATGGACTCGACCGCTCAGATCAAGCGCCCGAAAATCGCAGAGACCGTTATTCATGCGACAGCGAGCATAAGGGCTTCAAGCATCGGTGAATGCTGCGAAATTCTGGCTGATACCTCGCTGCATAATGTCGAACTCGGGAACTACTCCTATCTCGGTCCCCGCTGCATGGTG
The DNA here is from genome assembly GCA_017744915.1 of Agrobacterium tumefaciens. Lineage (GTDB taxonomy): Bacteria > Pseudomonadota > Alphaproteobacteria > Rhizobiales > Rhizobiaceae > Agrobacterium > Agrobacterium tumefaciens_I. Next base: position 55,905 of record JAGIAH010000018.1, on the reverse strand, counting down.
GGGGACGCGATAATCGGAAAGTTCTGCGCCATCGCAGCGGAAGTCAGGATCGGTGCGCCGAACCATCCGATGGACCGGCCATCCATGCATCGTTTCAGCTACTGCCCGGAATATTACTCCGCCGATGCGGTGCGCGACGATGCCTTTTTCGACCAGCGAAAGCAGGATCGCGCCATCATCGGCCATGATGTCTGGATCGGTCACGGGGTCATCGTCTTGCCGGGTGTAACGGTTGGAGATGGCGCGGTACTTGCCGCCGGTGCCGTGGTCGCCAGAAATGTGCCGCCCTACACCATCGTCGGCGGTGTTCCTGCGAAAATCATTCGCGAGCGCTTTTCGCGATCCATCGCGGCGAAGCTTGCTTCCATCGCCTGGTGGGACTGGCCATTCGAGACGATCATGGCGCGGCTTGCCGACTTTCAGTCGAGCGATATCGAAGCCTTTTGCGAGCGCTGGTCGTAGCCAGCGCCGCAAGACGGGCATCGCCGCTCGTCACTCGAATACGAAGGCCAGTCGCTTGCCCGTCAGCTTCGCCAGCTGCTGCAAACGGCCATCCAGACGCTCGCCCGCGAAATCGCAATAATCATGCGGCACGACGAATTCCAGATCGAGATCCGGATTGTCGGATTTGCGGAATTTCAGATGGTCGACGACGCCCGGCATCGAGGCCGAAAAGAGGTAGACGACACGCAGCAGGCCGCCGAGCAGCTTGCCGAGTTCCTGCAGACGTTCGCCTGCCATTACCGCAAGCGGCTCCGTGGTGCCGTTATCGTTCAGGCCTTCGAAGCGATAATAATTGGCGAGCGCAATATAGGCGCGGCCGGGATGGGTGATCGCCACGAAGGACGAATGGGCGATGATGTTGAGCGCCTGCAAGCCGCGATAGTCCGGATGGGCGCGCCAGCTGATATCGGCCAGAAGGCAGGCCGCCTGCCGGTAACGGCTCTCCTCTTCGGTCTCATCAATGCCGAAGACCGGAAAGGTGCGACCGCTCCAGTCCGCCAGTTCGCGCGCATGTTCTGGCGAGCGGGCGCGCAGAATGGCAAGCTCATCCGCCGCGACCAGCAGCGGATCGGAATCCCGCTCCTCTTCCGTCAGCAGCGAATAAAGATAACCTTCGCGCACACCCTGCGCCGAAAAGGCGATCTTTGCCGGTTTCATCACCTTCAGGACTTCGCGCATGGCGATGGCGCCGAAGGGCAGCAGCGAACGGCGGTTCTTGGAGACCGCCTGCCAGGCCGGATCCTTGCTGTCCCGGGAGACGATGACCTCCTCCAGAAAATTCAGCATTTCCTCCAGCGGCAATTCATATCCCTGCATCATATGCAGCGAATAGCCGGTGATCTCCATATGCAGTTTGGCGATGTTTCGCCAGGTGCCGCCGACCGCATAAAAGGTGCGCCCCTCACCCGCCGCCAGAAGCTTCGCAAAGGATTTGACGTGTTTTCTGGCGATGGTGGCTGCCTTTTCCAGCGAGCCGTCCGATTGTTCCGACAGCCGCAGGCCGCCGAGCGGCAGGGTGATGCCCTCGCCGCAGCTCTTGCCCTTGATGTCGATGAGCTCGAGCGAACCGCCGCCGAGGTCGCCAGCGATGCCATCGGGATCATGGAAACCGCTGATCACGCCATAGGCAGAATAAAGTGCTTCCTTTTCGCCGGACAGCACCTCGATCTCGCAACCGAGAATGGCTTCGGCTTCACGGATGAAATCCGGGCCGTTTTCCGCTTCACGCGCCGCAGCCGTCGCCAGCACATAAAGCTTCTGCGCCTGCGCCTGTTCGGAAAGCACATGGAAGCGCCTCAACGCCATCAGCGCCCGGCTGACACCTTCCTCATGCATGCGGCCCGTCAGCGCCAGTCCCTTGCCAAGGCCGCAAAGGACCTTTTCGTTGAACAGCACCGCGGGCGCGCGGGAAAGGCCTTCATATACAACGAGACGAACGGAGTTCGAACCAATATCTATGACGGAAACGGGGGCAAGGCCGGTCAGCCGCCCCTGTGCTTCTGATCGAGTCATTCAGCCTGTTTCTTGCGGGAGGAAATCAACCCGGCAATCAATTTGGGCGCACTGGATTTCAGGGCTTCACCACGTCCGGAAAGGCTGGGATTGGTCATGAAATAGTGCTGCGCGTTGAACGGTTCTTCGCCTTTACGCACCTCAATGCGCCTTGACGTTCCGTCCGCAAGTATCTCGTAGCTCTGCTGGTTGTCAATGAGATTGCCCAGCATAATCTGTGAAAGAACCTGCTCGTGCACGGTCGGATTGGTGAGCGGAACAAGCGTCTCGACGCGACGGTCGAGGTTGCGCGGCATCATGTCGGCCGAGCCGATATAGACCAGCGCCTTGTCCGAAGGTAGCCCGAAACCATTGCCGAAGCAGAAGATGCGGCTGTGTTCCAGGAAGCGGCCGACGATGGATTTGACGCGGATATTGTCCGACAGTCCCGCCACCTGCGGGCGCAGGCAGCAGATGCCGCGCACGACCAGATCGACCTCCACACCCGCCGCGCTGGCGCGGTAGAGCGCATCGATGATCTCCGGATCGACCAGAGAATTCATCTTCATCCAGATCGCCGCAGGCGCACCGCGCTTGGCGTGCTCGATCTCTTCATTGATGTGCTTCACGATGCGGGCGCGCAGCGTATAAGGCGAAACCGCCAGCTTCATGCCCTCTTCCGGCTCGCCGTAACCCGTGATGAAGTTGAAGATATTCGCCATGTCATGGGCGATCTTCGGATTGCAGGTGAAGAAGGACAGGTCGGTGTAAATCTTCGCCGTGATCGGGTGGTAGTTGCCGGTGCCGAGGTGGCAATAGGTTCTGAGCTTGCCGTCTTCACGGCGCACCACCATCGACATCTTGGCATGGGTCTTCAGTTCGATGAAGCCGAACACCACCTGAACGCCGGCGCGCTCCAGGTCGCGCGCCCAGCGGATGTTTGCCTCTTCGTCGAAACGCGCCTTCAGTTCCACCAGCGCGGTAACGGATTTACCGGCTTCGGCCGCATCGATCAGCGCGCGAACGATCGGGCTGTCATTGGAGGTACGATAGAGCGTCTGCTTGATGGCAAGCACGTCGGGATCGCGCGCGGCCTGCAGCAGGAACTGCACGACCACGTCGAAGCTCTCATAGGGGTGGTGGACCACCATGTCCTTTTCGCGGATGGCGGCGAGGCAATCACCGGCATGTTCGCGCACACGCTCGGGGAAACGGGCGTTATAGGGCTCGAACTTCAGGTCGTCGCGCGGCGCGCGCACGATTTCCGAGATGGTATTGAGCGCGAGAAGGCCGGGCAGAACGGCGACACGATTGTCCGGAACGCCCAGCTCATGCACCACAAACTGGCGCAGCGACTGCGGCATTTCGCTGTCGGTCTCGATACGGATGACGGAACCGCGACGGCGGCGCTTCAGCGCGCTTTCGAAGAAGCGCACCAGATCTTCCGCCTCTTCCTCCACCTCGATATCGCTGTCGCGGATGATGCGGAACGTGCCGGAACCGCGAACGGTATAGCCCGGATAAAGGCGGTGAATGAACAGGCCGACCACATCTTCGAGCGTGATATAGCGAATGGCGTTCTTTTCATCCGGCAGACGCACGAAGCGGTCAAGCGCCGGCGGCAGGCGCAGGAGCGCCGTCATCGGCTCGCGGCCGTTGACGCTGTCGAGCTGCAGGCCCATGGAAAAGCCGAGATTGGGAATGAAGGGGAACGGGTGTGCCGGGTCGATGGAGAGCGGCGTCAGCACCGGGAACATGCGCTCCTCGAACTCCGTTTCCAGCCAGGTGCGGTCCGCATCCGAAAGTGCGGCGGGCCGCACGATAAAGATTTCTTCCCTGGCAAGATATTGCTGCAGAACGGCAAGCGAAGCCTGCTGCTCCATCTGCAGATTGTCGATTTCCTTCAGGATATCTTCCAGCTGTTCGGCCGGGGTCTTGCCATCGGGCGTCTTGACGGTGATCTTCTGGCGTACCTGGCCTTCGAGGCCGGCGACGCGGACCATGAAAAATTCATCGAGGTTGGCGGCCGAGATGGACAGGAAACGCAGCCGCTCCAGCAGCGGGTGATCCGTATTCAGCGTTTCTTCGAGGACGCGGCGATTGAACTGCAACCAGGAGAATTCGCGGTTGATGAAGCGCGCCGGGCTATCCCAGAGGTTCTCGCCCTCGTTCACTGGCTGAACCTTGTTGAAATCTTCCTGCGCGACAGCGTCCATGCCCTTTTCCATCCCCTTAGCTGTTTCCGTCCCGTGATCCTGTTGCATCGCGTGATCGTCCTTCTTGCCCGTATAACAGTTTGACGACGGAACTGTGACAGTTATTCGTCGTCCAATCCGCTGCCCGCGGGTACCGTGTCCATCGCATTGAGAACTTCCGCCACCAGCGGACGGGTTATCCGTGTTGCGCGCGCGAGCGCCAGCCGATCGATCCGCTCCACAATCGTCTGCGCGGTATCGAGCGAACGCTCCATTCTATTGACGATGTAGCCTATGAGTTTGTCGTCCATATAAAGCTGCCGGTCGGCGAAAAGTTTCACCAGCACCTGCGCCAGCAGCGCCTCGTCCGGCTCGCCGGTCTCCACCACCGTCACGGCCTTGAGGCGCGAACGCAGATCCGGCAGCGTCACCGGCCATGCGGCCGGCCATTGCCGGCTGGTCATCAGGAGCGTGGTGCCGTGCTGGCGCACGCTGTTGATGACATGGAAAAGTTCCGTATCGTCGAAACCGCGCCGATCGGCGTCCTCGAAAAGAACCGGTCCCGTTTCAGCCGCGCGCGCAGCATCGGCGCCGGCCTTCGGGTGAATGTCGCGGGCGTCGCTGATATTTTTCCAGATATTGGCGAGATGCGATTTCCCCGAACCCGGCGGCCCGGCCAGCACGACGACGGGCGAGCGCCAGTTCGGCCATTCGTCGATGAGGCTGACGGCAGCCGAAAGCGAGGCGGAAACGAGGAGATCCTCCCGGCCGGAAGCGGACTGGTGCGAGAATGCGAGCGGCAGCTGCTCGGCCTTCGACCGGGCGTTGTCGGTTTTGATTTGGTCAGTCATCGTCAGCTCTGAGAGTCAACCTTGCCGGAGGACGTTTCCCCTTCTTCCAGGGCAGGATTTGTGTCCCAGGGAAGGTTGGCGGCGTGCCCGTGGTAGAGATCGCTTTCAAGATACCGCGACAAGGCGAAGCGGACAAGCACGCCGACCGCCGCCGCAGCCGGCACCGCGACCAGAAGCCCGACGAAACCGAAAAGCGCACCGAAGGCGAAGAGGGCGAACATCAGCCACACCGGATGCAGGCCGACGCTTTTGCCGACAAGCTTCGGCTGCAGGATGTTGCCTTCGATGAACTGGCCGGAAAAGAACACGACGAGTGTCAGGAAGACATAGATATAGTCCGGCCAGAACTGCACGATGGCGACACCGACCGCAAGGATGAGGCCGACCATCGAACCAATATAGGGAATGAAGCTGATGAGACCGGAGAAAAGGCCGATCAGCAGGCCGAAATTCAGGCCCACCAACGACAGGCCGACGGCGTAATAAACCCCGAGAATGATGCAGAGCGACCCCTGCCCGCGCACGAAACCGGCGATCGTCTTGTCCATGTCGCGGGCGATCTGGCGGACGGTGTGCACGTAGTCGCGCGGGATCCAGCTATCGACCTTGTCGATCATCCGGTCCCAGTCGAGCAGCAGGTAGAAGGCGACGACGGGCGTGACTACCAGAAGCGACATGACATCGACGAGCGATTTTCCCGAATTCCAGATCTGCGTCAAAAGCGTGCCGATGAAACCGGCGCCTTCGGTCAGAAGCTTGGAGAAATTCTCCTTCACCGCGTCGATCTGGCTGCTCACCCAATCCGGCAGGAGGTTGGTATCGGCACCGGCGATCAGCTGCTGCAACGAGGAGACATATTGCGGGATGCGCGTGATGAATTCCGATGCCTGCGCGACGATCAGCGGAATGATGATGATGAGCGACAGTGCAAAGATCAGCACGAAGGAAACGAGGATGACGACGGTCGCCATCAACCGGCTCAAGCCCCGCCGTTCCAGCCAGTCGGCCACCGGATCGAGGAAATAGGCAAGCGCCATGCCCGCCACGAAAGGCAGGAGAATGGAGCTGAAGACCATCAGGAACAGGACAAAGACGGCAAGCACGCCGATCCAGAAAAACACCTGCCGGCGCAGGCTCGTGCCGCTCACATGGGGTTGCATCCGTTCATCCTTCTGTCGCCGTGCCGTCATCGCCCATCATGGAGATAGGATGCGCGGATGCATATGGTCAAGGCCGACGCTGTTGCCCTGCATGCCTGCAAAGAACGCCCGCTGGCCGCCGGGTCCTTCGCGCAAACCCCGCATGCTGGTAAAATCGCCCATTTCCAGCCAACCCGCCGCAACGGCAGGTTGACCCGCGACAAATATTAGATAACGATCAAATATTGCCGGGCGGGCCAGCAGCGCTCTTCATGCCCGGTGGCCGGAGGCACGATGCAGAGCACCAGTGAAAATGGCATCGCGGAATATAATGCGGGTCTCTTCGATAACCCCGAAGTGGCCGCATGGTATGACAACCAGCAGCTTTACCCCGCCGAACGCATCATTCTTGAAGACTTCCGCCATGCCTATGCCGGCAAGCGGCTGCTGGACCTCGGGGTAGGCACCGGCCGGACGACAAAACCGCTTCTGCCGCTGGTGGGCGAATATATAGGCATCGACCTTTCGCAGCCCATGCTTTCGCTTGCGCGGCGCAATTTTCCCACGGCCACCTTTCTTGACATGGATGTGCGAGCGATCGGCCAGTTCGGGGCGGAGCGCTTCGATTGCGTGCTCGGCGCACTCGCCATCCTGAGCGCCTTCGACCATGAGGACCGGCTTGCCATCATTCGTGCCGTCCGCAGCATCCTGTCACCAGACGGGTACTTCATCTTCTCGTTTCATAACCGGCAGTGGAAGCGGGCCGGCGGCATGCCGCTGCATCGACGCTCCTGGCATCCGCGTGAGGTGGTGAATTCGCTGCATCCGCAAAGCTGGATCAATTATCTACGGCTGCAATCCGCCACGCGGCAAACACCTGAATATGCCATTCTCGCGGATCAGGCGCACCGCTGGAGCGGCCTGTTTTATTTCATCGACCTTGCCGCCCAGACCCGCCAGCTGCAGGATGCGGGCCTTGAGGTGGTTGCCCGTTATGGCGAGAACGGACGGCGGATCGAGGAAAATTCCGATACGTCCAATGACGGTCTGCTCAATCTCGTCTGTCGCGCCGCGCCGCAGTCATCGTGAGCCCCCGATACGGCAAGCCCCGCCAAAGCCGTTAAAAACCGGAGCTTTTGCCACTCAAACCCTTGCATCAGGCCCCGTCCCGTGCGAATGGCGACGCCAAAGGAACCAGCGGAGACGAGAGCCATGAGCCAGTCGGGCAAGAACGGTCTTACCTATAGTGATGCGGGTGTGGATATCGACGCCGGCAACCTGATGGTCGAAAAGATCAAACCGGCGGTGCGCTCCACGCGGCGTCCCGGCGCGGACGGCGAAATTGGCGGCTTCGGCGGCCTGTTCGATCTGAAGGCGGCAGGTTTCACCGATCCGGTTCTGGTGGCTGCCAATGACGGCGTCGGCACCAAGCTGAAGATCGCCATCGACGCGGACTATCACGACACTGTCGGCATCGACCTCGTCGCCATGTGCGTCAACGATCTCGTCGTTCAGGGCGCAGAACCGCTGTTCTTCCTCGATTATTTCGCCACCGGCAAGCTTGACCCGGATCAGGGTGCGGCGATTGTTTCCGGCATCGCCGCCGGCTGCCGCGAATCCGGCTGTGCACTGATCGGCGGTGAAACCGCCGAAATGCCCGGCATGTATTCCGATGGCGACTACGATCTCGCAGGCTTTGCCGTGGGTGCTGCCGAACGCGGCCAGCTTCTGCCGGCCGGCGATATTTCCGAAGGCGACGTCATTCTCGGCCTCTCCTCCTCCGGCGTTCACTCCAACGGCTTTTCGCTGGTGCGCAAGATCGTATCGATCTCCGGCCTTGGCTGGGACGCCCCGGCCCCCTTCGCCGATGGCAAGAAGCTCGGCGAAGCCCTGCTGACGCCGACCCGCATCTATGTGAAGCCGCTTCTGAAGGCGATCCGCGAGACCGGCGCGCTGAAGGCGCTGGCGCATATTACCGGCGGCGGTTTCCCGGAGAATATTCCGCGCGTTCTGCCGAAGCACCTCGCCGCCGAAATCGATCTTGCCGCGATCGAGGTTCCGGCCGTCTTCTCCTGGCTTGCCAAGACCGGCGGCGTCGAAGCGAAGGAAATGCTGCGCACCTTCAATTGTGGCGTTGGCATGATCGTCGTTGTTTCGGCTGAAAACGCCCAGAAGGTTACAGAGGTTCTGACGGCGGAAGGCGAAACCGTCTTCCCGCTCGGCCGCATGGTTGCGCGGCAAGAGGGTGAACACGGCACGATCTACAAGGGCACCCTCGGCCTATGATGCGCGCCGCCTTCTCGTCCGGCCGCAAGCGCGTCGTCGTTTTCATCTCCGGCAGCGGCTCCAACATGGTGTCGCTGGCCAAGGCCTGCCAGGTGACGGATTTTCCGGCGGAAATCGTTTGCGTGATTTCGGACAAGGCCTCTGCGGGCGGGCTGGAAAAGGCCCGCGCTCTCGGCATTCCGACGCTGGTCTTCGAGCGTAAAACCTATGCCAGCAAGGCCGAACATGAAGGCGCCATTCTGGCCGCACTTGGCGAGATCGCGCCCGATATCATCTGCCTTGCCGGTTACATGCGGTTGATTTCGGGGGAATTCATTGCGCCCTATGAAGGCCGGATCATCAATATCCACCCTTCCCTGCTGCCGCTCTTTCCCGGTTTGCACACCCATCAGCGCGCCATCGACAGCGGCATGAAGATTTCCGGCTGCACTGTGCATTTCGTTACCGAAGGCATGGATGAAGGCCCGACCATCGCGCAGGGTGCCGTCCCGGTGCTTTCCGGGGACACCGCCGATACGCTTGCAGCGCGCATCCTGACCGTCGAGCACCAGCTTTACCCGCTCACGTTGAAGCGGCTGGCGGAAGGCAAGGTACGGATGGAAGGCGGAAAAGCTGTCTCCACGGACAATGACAGTAAATCAGAGTATTCAAGCCTGATTTCCGCTTTCTGATAAATAAATTTCTAAAGTACAAAAATAAATCAGAAGTGGTATTTTTCGGAAAAATAAACCGATCATTTACCATAATCACTCTTAATGCCCGCAACGGCCCCTATTTCAGGCCCTCCGGTCATTCAGGAGTGATCATGCCATTTTCGAGATTCTCACTGCCGCTTTCGGCTCTTCTGCTGATGGGCGCCAGCCTGCCCGCCATGGCCGAACAAGGCGGCGTTACAGCTTCGCTGGATGCTGGTGTTCTCAATCTCCGTGCTACGGAGACCGTTCATCTGGGCGGACGCAAGGTGAGTGAACTCGAATGGGAAACCAAAAACGCCGTGGCGTTGCGCGGCTCGCTCGGGCTTGAGCTGGCGCCTGGCTGGCGCGTCAAGGCGGAAGGCCGCGTCGGCTTTGAAGGCGACGGCTACATGACCGATTATGACTGGATATGGCCTTTTTCCAGAGATAGCTCCAAAGAGAATTGGAGCCATCGCTCCCAGCATGACGATACGCGGCTCGACCATTATTTTTCGGGAAGCCTCGAACTCAATCGCATGTTGCTGGAAGATCCCCAGCAATATCTCAGCGCCGGCGTCGGCTTCCGTTATACGGATGTGCAATGGTCTGCCTATGGCGGCAAGGGCGTCTACAGCCTTTTCTCGCCAAGGGACCTGAGCGTAAGATTCAATGATGATGTCAAAGGCATCACCTACCGTCAGCAAATCCCGGTTTTCTACGGCAACCTGACGGGCGGCCAGAGGTTTGGCAACTGGTCGCTGAATGCCGGCGTCGAAGGCGGCGCGATGGTCTATGGCAAGGCAACGGACGACCATCACCTGCGCGACATGCGCTTCACCGACAAATTCGATGTTGCCGGCATGTTCGGGATAAAGGCAGGCATTGCCTATGACCTGACCGAGAATGCCTCGATCTATCTCGACGGCGCCTATGACTATACCAGCCTGGGGCGCGGCGACACTCATTATAGCGGCGCAGGTGCGGGAAATCTTGCGTCGGAGAAAAATGCCGGCGGCGGTGACCTGCAGTCGATTTTCGTGGGAATGGGCGTCAAAGGACGGTTTTGACTAGAGGGCCCAGCACCAAAGAAGGGTGAGTTTCGCTCCCCTTGGCCAATAACACGCTCCTCGCAACGCATGACAAGGAACTTGCCGCAGTTGCCAAGCTGAGGAACACATCCTTCGTTTAGGGTTTTCTCAAAACCGCACGGTTCAACATTGCCCATTGCAGCAGGATGATCGTCTTGGAATCGGTGATTTCGCCTGATGCGATCATGGCGAAAGCCTCGTCGAGGCCATAGGTCAGAACCTCCAGATCCTCGCCTTCGCTTTCCAGCCCGCCGCCGCTGCCGGCCTGCACATCGAGATCGATGCGCGCGACGAACAGGCTGACCTTTTCCGTCAGCGTGCCGGGGCTGGCATACATGTCGAAGAGATATTCGACCTTTTCGACCGCATAACCGGATTCCTCCATTGCCTCGCGGCGAATGGCATCGGCGGCATCGTCCTCATCGAGCAGCCCGGCCGGCACCTCGATCATGAAGCTCGGATCGCCGTTCACGAAAGCGGCGGGACGGAACTGGCGCACCATCACCACGCTGTCGCGTTTCACGTCATAAAGAAGAATGGCGGCAGCGACGCCATGATCGTGCACTTCCCGCACGATACGCATTGTCCTGCCATCCGGCATGCGCTGGTCGAAAATGAGCTTCTGCATGTGCACGAAGCCCTTCCAGACCGTTTCCTTTTCCACCAGCCGGATTCTGCCGGCATCCATGTCGGCCGGAAGGTTTTTCGCCTGCGTCTGTGTCACCGGATATGTCCTTGCCTGTCGTGGGATTGTTTCAGACTGCCTGTGTTGCGGTGCAATATCAAGCCTCGCCGGCCTCGTCGTTTCGGCGGAGCCACACCTTGTTGTCGTGAAACGCCGCGCCGCCATAGGGGGCGACGGCATCGGCACCGGTCAGAACATTGATGCCCTCGCCGTCCAGATGCGCCTTGTTCGGCCACAGGCCCTCGGCAATCAGCACGCCGGGCCTTGCCCCCTCCACGATCTTCGCATGGAGGCGCACTTCGCCGCGTTCATTGCCGATACGGACGATGTCGCCATCGGCGATACCCTGATCGGCGGCATCCTCGGGACAGACCATCAACTCCGGACGGCCTTCTTTCTGCACGGAAGTCTTGGTTTCCGCGAAGGTGGAGTTCAGGAAATTGCGCGCCGGTGATGTCGCCAGACGGAAGGGATGGTCCGCATCCGCAACCTCGATGACGTCGACCTGATCCGGGAATTTCGGAAACTCGGAGACAGGCCCCATGACACCGATATTCTTCGGCGGCTTGTTCGGAGAAGGTCCGGTTGCCCAGTCGGGGCTGAAACGGAATTTTCCATCGCCATAACCAAAGCCCTCGAGATAATGCGCCACCTCGAAAGGCGGCTGCGCATCGATCCACTTCTCTTCGGCCAAACTGTCGAAATCGCCCCAGCCGCTGACTTTCAGCATACGGTCGACATGCTCGCGGGCAGAAAGGCCGAAGCCCGGCATGTGGTCTATACCGAGGCGCTTTGCCAGTTCTTCGATGACGAAGAGGTTGGTGCGCACCGTCTCCGGCGGCTCCACCAGTTTCGGGCCGAGCAGAATATGGTTCTGGCCGCCGGCGCGGTAAATGTCGTCATGTTCGAGGAACATGGTGGCCGGCAGCACGATATCGGCCACATCGGCCGTCTCAGTCATGAACTGCTCGTGCACGGCCACGAAAAGATCGTCGCGCAGGAAACCCTGTTTCACCAGCCGCTGTTCGGGCGCGACATTGACGGGATTGGTGTTCTGGATCAGCAGCGCCGTCACCGGGCCGCCATGGCGCAGCGCCTCCGCGTCCCCCGTCAGCACGCGGCCGATCTGCGACTGGTCGAGCTGGCGCACTTCGGGGTCAGCATAGGCCGTGCCCATCAGCTCCGCCTTGTTGAGCCGGAAGATCTCACCATTATTGTGGAACGCGCCGCCACCCTCATATTGCCAGGAGCCGAGAACCGTGGCGATGGAAAGCGCCGCATGCATGGCGACCGCGCCATTGCGCTGACGGGCAAAACCGTAACCCAGCCGGAAGAAGGTCTTTTTCGTCGTGCCGACGAGTCGCGCGAAAGCCTCGATCTCCTCCACCGAAAGACCGGTGATTTCGGATGCCCATTGCGGCGTCTTCGACTTCAGATGCGCTTCGAGCCCCGCCGGATCGTCGGCGAAACGCGCCATGTAATCGCGGTCGGCGTAACCGTCGCGGAAGGCGATATGCATGACGGCGCAAGCCAGTGCGGCATCCGTTCCGGGCCGGACGACGAGGCGCATATCCGCCTGTTTCATGGTTGGATTGTCGTAGATATCGACAACGACGATCTTCGCGCCGCGTTCCTTGCGGGCCTTGACCGCATGGGTCATGACGTTGACCTGGGTGGCCACCGCATTGGTGCCCCAGATCACGACGACATCGGCCTTGCCGATCTCGCGCGGATCGGGGCCGCGCAAGGCGCCCGTGCCCATCACATAACCGGTCCAGGCCATGTTGGTGCAGATCGAGCCAAAGAAGCCGGAATATTTCTTGGCATGGCGCAGCCGCTCGATGGAATCGCGCTGCACCTGCCCCATGGTACCGGCATAGAAATAGGGCCAGATGGCCTCGGCACCATGCCGGGCTTCCGCCTTGACGAAAGCGTCGGCCACCTCGTCCAGCGCCGCTTCCCAGGAAATCTCCTGCCAGTCACCGGCACCTTTTGCGCCCTTGCGGCGCTTCGGCGTCAGCAGACGACCGGGATGGTAGATGCGCTCGGAATAACGCGCCACCTTGGCGCAGATCACGCCGGCGGTATATGTATTGGCATTGGCGCCGCGCACACGGCCGATGCGGCCATCGGCATTGATATCGACCTCCAGCGCGCAGGCGCTCGGACAGTCATGCGGGCAAACCGTGTGTCCGATACGGACTTCGGCCTTGGCGGTGGCTTTTTCAGCGGAAATCGGGGTCGCAACGTTCATGTCTTTTGTATATTGCATCAACGATGCGGCAAAAAGGCCGAAGTGACGTCCATCAAGAATATTCATCCTGACCATTCATCCCGATACACGGCAAGCGAGATAAATCCATGAACTACCGCCACATCTACCACGCCGGCAATTTCGCGGATGTCCTCAAACATGCCGTTCTCGCCCGCCTCGTGCGTTATCTCCAGAACAAGGACAAGGCCTTTCGTGTGCTGGACACCCATGCCGGCATCGGGCTTTACGACCTCACGTCGGAAGAGGCGCAGAAGACCGGCGAATGGCAGACCGGCATCGGCAAGCTGATGGAGGACGATCTGCCCGCGCCCATCGCCGAATTGCTGGAACCTTATCTTGCCGCCGTGAAGGAACTCAATCCGGAAGGCGGTGTAAAATTCTATCCCGGTTCGCCGAAACTCGCCCGTATGCTGTTTCGCCCGCAGGACCGGCTTTCGGCCATGGAACTGCACCCGGATGACAGCCGCGCGCTGGCACGGCTATTCGAGGGCGACTATCAGGTGCGCGTGACCGAGCTGGATGGCTGGCTGTCGCTCGGCGCGCATCTGCCGCCCAAGGAAAAGCGCGGCCTCGTCCTCGTCGATCCGCCCTTCGAGCTGGAAAACGAATATCAACGGCTGGCCGATGGCCTGAACAAGGCCTATCGGCGTTTTTCCACCGGTACCTATTGCCTGTGGTATCCGTTGAAGAAGGGCGCGCCGATCAAGGATTTCCACGAGCGGCTGCAATCCTTCGAGATTCCGAAGATGCTGTGCGCGGAACTTTCCGTGAGAAGCGACCGGCTGGATGGCCTGAGCGGCTCCGGCCTCATCATCGTCAACCCGCCCTATACGCTGAAGGACGAGCTACATGTGCTGCTGCCCTATCTCAAGACGGCGCTGGCGCAGGACAGGTTCGCTTCGCAACGCGCCTTCTGGCTGCGCGGCGAGGACAAGCCGGAAGAGAATTGAAGGGCTATCTCAGCCCTTCCCTTTTCTGCGCCGCTGCAAGCTGTGATCGTTCGAAGAACAGGATCACGAACAGCGCCATGATGAAGGGGATGATGAGGTAGAACAGGCGGAAGACCAGGAGTGCCGCGATTACATCCGCGGGGTTCATATCCGGCAGGCCGGTGACGAAGACCAGTTCCAGCACACCGAGCCCGCCGGGCGCATGCGAGATGAGCGCGGCGGAAAAAGACACCAGAAATATGCCGAGAATGACCATGTAACCGGGATTTCCGGCCTCCGGCAGTGCGAAATAGATGATGCCAGCTGCGCCGATCAGCTCGATCGGGCCAATGACGAGCTGTTGCGCCACCAGTTTCGGCGCGGGGTAAGGCAGCACGAAGGAGCCGATTTTCAGGGGCTTCAGCCTGAGCAGGCTGCCGAGAACATAAAGGCTGACGACGAGGAGCAGCAGAACGCCGGTAGTGGTCGAGGCTTCGACGGGCAGGATGCCGGTGAACCGTTCGGTGATGTCAGGCTCATATAACAGCACCAGACCGATCAGCATGATGGTGCCGATAAGAAAGGTGAAGGAGCAGAGGCCGACAAGGACGCCCACTTCCGCCACACTCAGCCCTTTGGACGTATAGGCCCGGTATCGCACCACGGCACCCGAGAATACGGATGCCCCGACATTGTGGGACAGCGCATAGGTGGTGAAAGAGGTGAGCGTGATGAAGAACCAGTTCACCTTGCGGCCAAGATGTTGCAGCGCGATGCGGTCGTAACCGGCAAGCGCGGCATAGGCCAGCAGGGTTGCAAGGCCGGAACACAGCCAGTCCCGCACGCGAATGGCTTTCAGGCTGTCCCAGAGATCATCAAGCGACAGGCCACGCAGTTCGTGAAAAAGCAGCCAGGCGGAAAAACCGATCGTCGCGAAACCAACGACGGGCCAGATGTATTTTTTGAATTTCATGCGGTCATGCCGCCTATTTCCCCCAACATCGCCCCAGCCCTGTTTCCGTCTTTCGCGGAAGATTCGTTCGACTCTATTCGTTATGCGGCGAAGCTTTCAACCTTTTTGCCCGTTTGCCTCGTTCACAAATTTATGTAAGACCGGATCGTCGCCCAAGGGCGACATGAGGTGGTCCAGTTTCCGGGGAACATGCACGGAATGAAACGTTATGCGGGTTTCATCGCCTTGGGTCTTCTGTCGCTTGCAGCGCTTTGGTTCGCGCAGGAAAAACCCTCCCCGAGCCGCCCCTCGAATGACTGGACCATGTATCCGCCGACAGCGCCGGCCGGAAGCCCTCCGTCGGACAATGCCCGGCGCGATGAGGGAGGCAGATCAGCCCCACGCGGTACCGGCTTTGATTTTTACGTACTGTCCCTGTCCTGGTCGCCGGCCTTCTGCGCCAGCTCCGAAGGTTCCGGCAATCGCCAGCAATGCGGCAGCGACAGGCGTTACGGTTTCGTCGTGCACGGGCTCTGGCCACAGAACGAGAACGGCTATCCCGAATTCTGTCGAAGCAGCGAGCCTGACCGGGTTCCGGACGCCATCGGCCGCAGCCTGTTCGATATCATGCCGTCGATGGGCCTGATCGGCCACCAGTGGCGCAAACATGGCTCCTGTTCCGGCCTGTCGCAGAAGGATTATTTCGCGGCGACACGGGCCGCCTTCGAGGCGATCAGGCTGCCCGGAACGATCGCCTCGGGTGCCGGTGCCACCACCCTTTCCGCCGAAGCCATCGAAACCGCCTTTACCGATGCCAATCCCGGCCTGTCGAAACGCGGTGTTTCGATCAGCTGCGATGGCAGGCGCCTTGAGGAAGTGCGCATCTGCCTCAACAGGGACCTGACATTCCGCGATTGCCCTGAACTGGATCGCAAGGGCTGCCGCGCCAGCGCGACCGAGATCATACCCATACGCTGATTACCCCATATCAACCCCATAGGACCCGACCATGGAACTGCTTTATTCGCCCGCCTCCCCCTATTCCGCCAAGGTGCGCATGGCTGCCCGTCATCTCGGCATCGATGTCACCTCCGTGCGCGTCGACACCAATGCCGAGCCTGCAACGCTGATGGACAATAATCCGCTCGGTAAAATCCCGGTTCTGCTGCTGGACGAAGGCGGCTCGGTCTATGACAGCGTGACAATCATGCATTATCTCGACCGTCTTTCGGGCGGCAAGCTCTACCCAAAGAAGAACGGCAAGCGCACCGAAACGGAAATTCTGGAAGCTCTATGCGACGGCATCATGGATTGCCTGCTGGCTATCGTCTACGAGCGGCGTTTCCGCCCGGAAGACAAGATCTACCAGCCGTGGATCGACAAGCAGTGGAAAAAGGTGGTGAAGGGTCTCGACCATCTCAACGCCAACCTGCCGAAAACCGGCAAGAAGCTCAATGGTGGCCATTTCGCCCTTGCCGCGATGATCGGTTATCTCGACCTGCGTTTCGCCGGTGAGTGGGCCGAGGGACGCGAGGCGCTGGCAGGCTGGCCGGAAACCTTCAGCAAGCGTTTCGATGCCTATGCGGAAATGAAGGCCGCTGCCTGACCATGTATCGGAGTGATGCCCGGCCTGATCGCCGGGCATTGTTCCGGCCGCATACCGCAAAGACAAAAAAGCCGGGGCGAAAACCCCGGCTTTTCTTTAACCGATCCGCGAAGGATCAGAACTTGACGCCGATACCGGCCTTGACGGAATGATCGTCGTAACCACGCGAGAACGCGCCGGAGTCAAGGCTGTAGTCCTTCTTCTGGTAGTCGCTGTAGCGATATTCCAGACGAGCGGTGATGTTGTCGGTCACCATGGCTTCAACACCGGCACCAACGGTGTAACCGAGGGCGGTGGCGCTGTCCTTGGAGGTCGCGTCACGGACCTTGTTGTCCGAGACAGCAAGACCGGCCGTACCATAAAGCAGGAACGGGTTCATGTCGTAACCGACGCGGCCACGCAGCGAGCCGTTGACGCCCTGCTTGCCTTCGACGGCGTTGCCGGCAACCGTACCGGCGGAGCCCTTCTCGTCGCCCAGGTTCACGTCTGCTTCAGCACCGTAAACGATCTGGCCGCTCTGCATGTTGTAACCACCGTAGAGGCCGCCACCGAAGCCCTTGGCGTCACGACCGTCATTGCTGGAGCTGAAACGGCCCCAGTCATAATTGACCGTACCACCGAGGTAGGCACCGGACCAATCCTTGACCGGTGCGGGCTGGTCGTAGGACACCGGTGCCTGCGGCACTTCATTTACGGCGTCAGCGGCGTGCGCAGCCGAAAAGCCGGCGGCTGCCATGGTCGAAGCCATAAGGGTTGCTACGAAAATACGCATGCTATTCTCCTTTCAGGACCGCTCTGTACTCAAAACATCGTTTTCAGACGCGGCATAATTCGTCGGGTTAATCGCCCCTCTGGAAACCGAATTTGATGGGAGAATGCGGAGATCAAAGAGCCAAAATGTGAATTGTTTGGGGCAGAGACGTGACTAGAATTAGACGTTGCCTAATTGCCACAAGGGTTTTATTAACCCTAACAGAAGCCTAACCAGCAATAGATCGCTTTTAAACTTAGTTATATTCAAATTAAACCGAACTTTCATTGCGAATAAAAAATCGCCCAATTCTTTTGGGGCTGAGTGACAGCTTGCGATTTGCATTTATATCCAGCAAATAGGGCGTGTATGAGCAAATGCAGGTCCGCCGTGAAAGAACATATACCGAAGACAGTCTTGATAACGGGGGCCGCCCGCCGGCTCGGTCGGGCAATCGCCACCGATCTGGCCGCCCATGGCTTCGCGATTGCCGTCCATGCCAATGAATCTATGGCCCAGGCCGAGGAATTCGCTAACGAAATAAGGCAAAACGGTGGCAAGGCCGCGGCCGTTCAGGCAGACCTGACACAATCTGCGCCCACCATCGCGCTTGTCGAAAAGGCCGCCTCAGCACTCGGGCCGATCGGCGTCGTCGTCAACAATGCGTCGGTTTTTCTCGACGATTCGGCGGAAACGCCCGATCCGGCGGTCTTCGATGCACATTTCGCGGTGCATGTGCGCGCCCCTTCCCTCATCGCCGCCGCCTTCGTCGAGCAATTGCCTGCGGACAAATCCGGGCTGATCGTCAATATCATCGACCAGCGTGTGCTTGCGCTCACACCGCGTTTTTACTCCTATACGCTTTCGAAATCGGCGCTGTGGACCGCCACCCGAACGATGGCGCAAAGCTTCGCGCCGCGTGTGCGGGTCAATGCCATCGGGCCGGGTCCCACCTTCAAAAGCGAAAGACAGGCGCCCGAGGACTTTCAGGCGCAGATTGACGGCCTTATATTAAAGCGTGGTCCCGCACCGGATGAGTTCGGGCGGACGATTCGCTTTCTTTTCGACACGCCGTCGGTCACCGGACAAATGATCGCGCTCGACGGCGGCCAGCACCTTGGCTGGGAAACCCCTGACGTGGCGGAGATAAATGAATGAACGGAAAGAAGCTGCCTGATGGCGGTATTCTCTTCGATGAAACCGACGACGAAGACGACGATGCCAGCCTTGCCGCGACGGAAGCGGCGGAGGCGCCGCGCGACGTTGCCGGCGTGGACTGGAATGCGGGCTGGAAGAATGAATCCGGCCTGAAGGGCATGGACCTCATCGGCGAATTCGTCAAACACCTGCCGAATTCGCCGGGTGTCTACCGCATGTTCAACGAGGCTGGCGACGTGCTCTATGTCGGCAAGGCGCGCTCGCTGAAGAAGCGTGTGGGTAACTATGCGCAGGGCCGTGTTCATTCCAACCGCATTGCCCAGATGGTGCGTTTCACCACCCATATGGAGTTCGTCACCACCCGCACGGAGACCGAAGCGCTTCTGCTGGAAGCGAATCTCATCAAGCGCTTGCGGCCGCGCTTTAATGTGCTTTTGCGCGACGACAAGTCCTTTCCCTATATTCTCATCACCGCCGACAATCGCGCACCGGCGATCTTCAAGCATCGCGGCGCCCGGGCGCGCAAGGGCGACTATTTCGGACCCTTTGCGTCGGCCGGTGCCGTTGGCCGCACGATCAATTCGCTGCAGCGCGCCTTCCTGATCCGTACCTGCACCGACAGCGTGTTCGAGACCCGCACGCGTCCCTGTCTGCTCTACCAGATCAAGCGCTGTTCCGGGCCCTGCACGCATGAGATCAGCGATCAGGGCTATGCGGAACTCGTCAAGGAAGCCAAGGATTTCCTGTCCGGCAAGAGCCAGAGCGTAAAGACCGCGATTGCGCGGCAGATGAACGAGGCGGCCGAGGATCTCGATTTCGAGCGCGCCGCGGTCTATCGCGACCGGCTGGCAGCACTTTCCCATGTTCAAAGCCATCAGGGCATCAATCCCGCCGGCATCGAGGAGGCGGATGTCTTCGCCATCCACCACGAAGGCGGTATATCCTGCATTCAGGTGTTCTTTTTCCGCACCGGCCAGAACTGGGGCAACCGCGCCTATTTCCCGAAAGCCGATCCCTCGCTGCCCGGCTCGGAAATCCTCAATGCGTTTCTCGCACAGTTTTACGACGACAAGCCGGTGCCGAAGCAGATCCTGCTTTCCGAAACCGTGGAGGAACAGGAACTGCTGGCCGCCGCACTCGGTGAAAAGGCCGGGCACAAGGTGACCATCAGCGTGCCGCAGCGCGGCGAGAAGAAGGACATTACCGACCATGTGCTTGCCAATGCCCGCGAGGCGCATGGCCGCAAGCTGGCGGAAACCTCGTCTCAGGCGCGGCTGCTGAAGGGTTTTGCGGAGACCTTCGGTCTTTCCACCGTGCCGCGCCGCATTGAGATTTACGATAACTCGCACATCATGGGCACCAATGCCGTGGGCGGCATGGTGGTGGCGGGGCCGGAAGGTTTCGTGAAGAACCAGTATCGCAAGTTCAACATCAAATCGACCGACATCACCCCCGGCGACGACTTTGGCATGATGCGCGAGGTGATGACCCGTCGTTTCTCGCGCCTCTTGAAGGAAGAAGGCAAGCCCGACCGCGAACGGGTGCCGACACCGGAAGAAGCGGCCGATATGCCCTTCCCCGCCTGGCCGGATGTGATCCTGATTGATGGCGGCCAGGGCCAGATGACGGCGGTGCGGGCTATCCTCGATGAACTCGGCATTCGAGACTGTGTGACGGCCATCGGCGTGGCGAAAGGTGTCGACCGCGAGGCGGGTCGCGAGCGCTTTTTTGCGGATGGGCGCAGCGATTTTTCCCTGCCGCCGCGCGATCCCGTGCTTTATTTCATCCAGCGCATGCGCGACGAGGCGCACCGCTTCGCCATCGGCTCACACCGGGCGCGGCGCAAGAAAGAAATGGTGCGCAATCCGCTTGATGAAATCTCGGGAATCGGGCCGGGACGCAAACGCTCCCTGCTGCAGCATTTCGGTACGGCCAAGGCGGTTTCCCGCGCCGGCCTCAACGATCTGATGGCCGTCAGCGGCATTTCCGAGACGGTTGCGCGGCAAATCTACAATCACTTCCACGAGAGCGGCAGCGATTGACGCAGAACGGTGGGACCGAACTGCTAAAAAAACATAATGACGTGTTGACGCTATGCCCTAGCGGCGGCATCAAGGCAGCTGATCTTTGACTGACAGGTTTCCCATGGCTTCGCGCGCATACAGCATTCCCAACCTTCTCACCTATGGCCGGATTCTTGCGGTTCCCGTCATCGTTCTGTGCTTTTTCATCGAAGGAAAGCTGGAAAGTTCGGATTTCGCACGCTGGACGGCGTTGTGGCTGTTCATCATCGCCTCGCTGACCGATTTCCTCGATGGTTATCTGGCGCGCATCTGGAACCAGACTTCCAATATCGGCCGCATGCTGGATCCGATCGCCGACAAGCTGCTGGTCGCCTCCGTGCTGCTGTTGATGGCTGCGGATGGCACCATTGCCGGCTGGTCGCTCTGGGCGGCCATCACCATTCTCTGCCGTGAAATTCTGGTTTCCGGCCTGCGCGAATATCTGGCGGCGCTGAAGGTCAGCGTTCCCGTCACCCGCATCGCCAAGTGGAAAACCACGATCCAGATGGTCGCCATTGCCTTCCTGCTCGCGGGCCCCGCGGGCGACAAGGTGCTGCCCTACACAACCGAAATGGGCATTACCCTGCTGTGGATCGCCGCGGCGCTGACCATGTATACCGGCTATGACTACTTCAAGGCCGGCCTGAAACACATCGTGGACGAAGACTGATGACACGGATCGTTTATTTTGCCTGGGTGCGTGAGAAGATCGGCACGGATGAGGAAGAGCTGGACATCCCCTCCTCCGTCACCACCGCCGGTGAGCTGATCGCTTGGCTCACGACCCGCGGCGAAAATTACGAGGCCGCCTTCGAGTTTCCGGATGTGATCCGCGTTGCCGTCAATCAGGAACACGTCGAACACGACGAGAGCATCGTCGGCGCACGCGAGATCGGCATCTTTCCACCCATGACGGGGGGATAAACGGATGCAGAAAGCCCTTGAGCCAACTGTCCGCGTGCAGGCAGGAGATTTCGACGCCGCCGAAGAAACCCGCCTGTTGACACAGGGCGACAGAAGCATCGGCGCTGTCGTGGCCTTCACCGGGCTCTGCCGGGATGATGGCGGTACGCTCGCAGCCCTTGAACTCGAACATTATCCCGGCATGGCGGAAGCGGAAATCACCCGTATCGCCAAATTCGCCATGGAACGCTTCGGCCTGCTCGGCCTCACCGCCATCCACCGCCACGGCAAGATCGCCACCGGCGAGAACATCGTCCTCGTCATTGCCGCCTCCAGCCACCGGCAGGCGGCCTTCGACGGCGCGAATTTCGTGATGGACTATCTCAAGACCTCCGCCCCGTTCTGGAAGAAGGAACATGGCAAGAATGGCACGGCGGGCGATTGGGTTGCGGCGAAGGCGACCGACGATACGGCGAAGGGCAAGTGGCGATAGCGCTTCTTCTTTTCTCGCATTTCCGAACGGAAAACCGGAACCGAGTTTTCCTGGAAATGCTCTAAGGCGCTTCAGCCCTGCTGCGCATGACGATCAGCCAGCCGACCAGTAAAGCCAGGACCGCCGCATCCCGCCAGGCAACAGGGCCATAACCCACCCAGAATGTTTCCGCAAAACCGACAGCGGCGGCTCCGAGGCCGCAGATGAACGGGCTGGCATAACCGCCCGCCGCTGAAATCAGCACGACTTTCAGCCCGAAGACCAGACCCGCGCCGAAATCCATGGTGCCGTAATAAAACGTCGCCAGCACGCCGGCGATGGCGGCGACGAGGCCCGCTGCGCAATAGGACAAGAGAAATATCCTGCCCGCATTCACCCCGCAGAGCGAGGCGGCAAAGGCATCATCCGACACGGCCTTCCAGCGCCTGCCGAAAGCCGAGCGGCGAAGATAAAGCGAGCCTGTGAAAATGAGCAGGCAGAAAGCCGCCGTGTTCAGCATCTGCAACGGCGTCAGGGTCACGGCAAAGCTGCCGTCGGACCAGAAACGGACCGGGTTCGCGAGAAGCGGCGGAAGCCATAATTGCCTTGTATCGGCGGCGAGCCTCGCGCTTTCGGTCAGCGCAATCAGCACGCCGACAGAGGCGACGGTGACCGCGTTGGGAGAGGCTTTCGCCAGCGGCCGCATCACTGCCCGGCCGATAAACCCCGCCGCCCAGAGCCCGCCGAACAGGCCGGCCCCTGCCCCCAGCGCCAATGTTGCCGGCAGAACCAGCCACAGCCGGTTCCAGCCGAAATCGGCAAACAAGAGGCAGGTCTGGCCGGCAAAAGCGAATATAGCGCCATAGGTCACATCGGCGCGTTTCGTGACCGAAAAGGCGATGGCGTAACCGAAGGCCAGAGCCGCATAAAGGGCGGCGACCGGCACGGCATTCAGCAATTGTTGCAGGAAATAAGCCAAGCCCGTCCTCCCGCCGCGATTATAACTGTTAAAACGCATTTTGACAGTTATAATATGCGCATGACATTTCGCTGGACGGAACATCGTTTTGCAGGGGGAGCATTGGCGCTCGATGTCGCCAATAGCGTCATCCTGCGCTCGGACGCGGCAAGAACGCTCGACCGTTTTGCCGTGCCGGAACAGATCACCGCCTTTGCCGAGGCCGCGACACGGCTTGGCGCGGAGCGCGACAGGTTTTCCGCCCTCATCGCGCCGGAAGCGGAAAAGCGGCCGGTTTTTCTGGAGCTTCGCGAGGCGATCGACGATCATTTCCGTTCGTCTGTCTCCAGCGGGGCCGATGACGATGGCAAGCTGGCCCGGCTTCTCCTGGCCGGCGGCATGGCGTTGCGGGTATTCCCCAGGGCCGAAAGTCTCGCCAACGCCACGGCCCATTCCGCTCTGTCTCTGCTTGCCGGCGAGACACGGGAGCGGCTGCGGATCTGCGGCAATTGCGGCTGGCTGTTCATCGACCGCAGCAGGAACAGAAGCCGTATCTGGTGCGACATGGCGGTGTGCGGCAACCGGCAGAAGGCCAGCCGGCATTATCACCGCAAGAAGGAGGTGCAATCGTGAAAAGAATTGCCCTGCCCCTGCTGGCGATTGCGGCGATGCTTTCTCTTTCCGGCTGCCAGCGCGATGAATCGCGTGAAGTCGCGAAAGTTTCCGGGCGCATGTTCGTTTTCAACTACCGTGTGGCCATCGCCACCTATCTGGTGACACTTCAACGCATCGCCCCCATCCGCGACGGCAGCAGCGTGGAAGCGGCCTTCGAAAACCCGCGCGGCGGTCCCGATCTCACCACCCGGGAAAAGATTTTTCCCAAGGACGAAAAGATCACCGTCCAGAGCCCGCCGGTCGAATGTGTGAAACAGGACCGGCCCTATAAGGTCACCATCCGTATCAAGGGGCCGGATGGCGATATTCTGCAGACGATCGAGACCACGATCCGTTCCGATACTGACCAGTCGGCTCTTCCGGCCAAGCCGCTGGTGGTCGGTCCGCTCTATACGCCCAATCCGGAGGTGTTCAAGCCGGATGGCACGACGGATATGCGGCCGGTTCAGGGGTGCCCGGCGTCGTAACCCCTTACCGCAACCCAACAAAAACGGAGCCTTTCGGCTCCGTTTCTTCGAGTCTTTTCAACGGCCTCAGCCAATCGCCTGAAACAGCGATTCAAGCCGTTGAGATTTTGAATCAGCCGACGATTTCGGTTTCGGCGAACCAGTAGGCGATTTCCTGTACGGCGGTTTCCGGAGCGTCGGAACCGTGAACGGAGTTTTCGCCGATGGAGAGCGCGAAGGTCTTGCGGATGGTGCCTTCAGCGGCCTGGGCCGGGTTGGTGGCGCCCATGATTTCGCGGTTCTTGAGGATGGCGTTTTCGCCTTCCAGAACCTGAACGATGGTCGGGCCGGAGGTCATGCCTTCAACGAGTTCGCCGAAGAAGGGGCGCTCTTTGTGAACGGCGTAGAAGCCTTCGGCTTCGCGCTTGCTCATCCAGACGCGCTTGGACGCGATGACGCGCAGGCCGTTGTCTTCAAATACCTTGGTGATCGCGCCCGTGAGGTTACGCTTGGTTGCGTCCGGCTTGATCATCGAAAATGTGCGTTCAATCGCCATGTGTCCGTTTCCTTTTCCTTCAGAGAAAGTGGGCGGTCTTTACCCGCCCAAAAGCCCGAAAACAAGGGGGATCAACGAGATTGCGATGATCACGACAGACATTTCACGCCGCTGTCACACTGCGGCCTCTTGCATCGTAGAGATCGAGGCAGCCTTCGAACCAGTCCAGCACCGGGTCATTATCGGCAAACAGATCGGCCCCGGTGGTGATCCGCGCCCATTGCAGCGCGCCGAACACGATGTAATCGGAAAAGAGCGGCGATGTGCCGCCGATAAAGGGCTGGAAGTTCAGCATGCGACGGATCGGTGCCAGCAATGCGGGAAAGGCGGCGATTTCCGTCTCACGGTTGGCCACCACTTCCTCAAGCGGGCGACCGAGCGCTTTCGTGCGGCTTTCACGGAAATAACGGCGATCGGGCTCGTCCAGCATATTGTGGATATCGAGCACGGCAATGCGGACGATGGCCGGGTGAAGCACCGTCTGCGACCAGCTTTCGACAAAACGGGCCATCGCCTTGCCGCCCTCCCCGTCAAACAGCGACGGCCGTTCCGGGTAAGCCTCGTCAAGATAAAGCGCGATTTCGAAACTGTCGCTCACCAGCTGGTCGCCATCGCGCAGGATCGGCACGGTCTTCGAAAACCCATCCTCCACCGTCGGAATCACCGTGAAGGGCAAGGGACGCTCTTCGAAATCCAGCCCTTTATGGGCCAGCGAAAGCACGGTTTTCCAGCAATGGGGAGAAAAAGGCCGGGAAATATCGCTTCCGCACAGCGAATAAAGCGTTCTGGAATTCGTCATGGGCTGCCCTTCTTCTGCAACATCGATGAGCGATATTAAGAACGGCCACCGCATGAAATCAAATCAGGATTTGTCATGCAATCGATCAAGGAGCCTCCAGCGACCCGCATACGCGGCTGCGGCAGAAATTTACCCTTTCACGGGGCCAAAAATCTTTGCGGATTCAGTCTATTTTAAACCGTTACTTGTAAGAATAGCGTCATTCAACAATCGGCAATCGCCGATCAATTCATAATATTCTATTCGTATGGGGCTGTCAGTGACGACATCGGCGGGCGATAAAAAACGTGAGCAGGCAAGAGGTGCTCTTGTCGTTACCAAAATCACGCAGTTCATCGCCAAGATGAATATTGCGCCGCTGCCGCGCAATTACGAACTGATCTATGAAATATTGTCGGGACATAACCCGGCCATGGGCCGCGATATCCTCGCACTTGGCAACGCCCCGCAGCAGCATGAAATCGACCTCATCGGCCAGCGGCACAATCTGCCCGGCTTTTCCCGGATCGAGGCCGAACAGATGGCGAGCGAGGCCTTCGAGACGCTGACGCGGATTTCCGCGCGGCTGGATGCAAGCCTTCAGCGCACTGAAACTTTCATGGACAGCCTTCAGCAGGACGGGGATGGCGAGCCGCCCGCAACGGAGCGTTTCGTGGAGCTGCTGGGCGATATTCACGAGGAACAGACGAGCCTTCGGCATTTCATCGCCATGGGGCTGGTGAAAATCCGCGAAGTTGAACGAAACCGGACGGAGCTTCAGGCCGCCTCGCTGCGCGATAGCCTGACGGCGCTTCCCAACCGGGCCGCCTTTCTTGAAAAGCTCGGCGCCCTGTTTGCGAAGGACCGGGCGGCATCCGCCACCTCGCTGGTGCTGATCGACATCGATCATTTCCGGGAAATCAACGGCAAATATGGTTCCTCCGCCGGCAACAAGGCGCTTAGAAGGCTCGCCGCCCTGTTTCGCAAGACCATCAAGAAGGACGATTTCGTCGCCCGTATCGGTGGCGATGAATTCGCCTTTCTGTTTGCCGGCGTGCCGCAGAATACGGCCGAAGCGATTGCCGAGCGGCTGCGGCAAAGCGTGGAGGCATTGCGCTTTGCGACCAGCGGCGGTGACGGCGAGCATCTGACGGTGTCGATCGGCGTCGCGGAGGTGGATGGCACCACCACGCCCGCCGAATTTTTCGGCCATGCCGAACTCGCCCTGCTTTCCGCCCGCTGCGGCACGCGCAACTGCGTTATCGGTTATTCGCGGGACGTGGCGCAGCACAGCCGCAGCAGCTATCTGGCGCAACTCGGCGCGTGAGGCAGCATTCTCTCATGGTGTGGCGCGGGCGCTCTTGCCTTGGCCAGACAGTTCGGCCAAAACGGCGCCATGATTACGATTACCGATCTTTCCGCCCGCATTGCCGGGCGTCTGCTTCTTGACCATGCCAGCGTGACGCTTCCCGCCGGTGTGAAGGCGGGTCTCGTCGGCCGCAACGGCGCCGGCAAATCCACCCTTTTCCGGGTCATCACCGGCGATCTGGCGGCGGAAAGCGGTTCGGTGACGATCCCGAAACTCGCCCGCATCGGTCAGGTGGCGCAGGAAGCGCCGGGCACGGAGGAATCACTGATTTCCATCGTGCTCGCCGCCGATAAGGAGCGCAGCGCGCTTCTGGCGGAAGCGGAAACCGCGACCGATCCACACCGGATCGCCGAAATCCAGATGCGGCTTGTCGATATCGACGCCCATTCGGCCGAAGCGCGCGCCTCGAGCATTCTTGCCGGCCTCGGTTTTGATCACGAGGCGCAGCTTCGCCCCGCCTCCTCCTTCTCCGGCGGCTGGCGCATGCGCGTGGCGCTCGCCTCGGTGCTGTTTGCCGAACCCGACCTTTTGCTGCTCGACGAGCCGACCAACTATCTCGACCTCGAAGGCACACTCTGGCTGGAAGATTATATCCGGCGTTATCCGCATACCGTCATCATCATCAGCCACGACCGCGATCTTCTCAACAACGCCGTCAACTCCATCGTGCATCTCGACCAGAAGAAGCTGACCTTCTACCGCGGCGGTTACGACCAGTTCGAGCGGCAGAAGGCCGAGGCCGACGAATTGCAGACGAAGGCGAAGGCGAAGAACGACGCCGCACGCAAGCACCTGCAAAGCTTCATCGACCGTTTCCGCGCCAAGGCCACCAAGGCACGGCAGGCGCAGAGCCGCATCAAGGCGCTGGAGCGCATGGGCACCGTCGCCGCCGTGATCGAGGACCACGTCCAGCCGATCACATTTCCCGAGCCGGAAAAGCAGCCCGCCTCCCCCATCGTCGCCATCAATGGCGGTGCCGTCGGTTACGAGCCCGGCAAATCCATCCTGAAACAGCTCAATCTCAGGATCGACAATGACGACCGCATCGCGCTGCTTGGCTCCAACGGCAACGGCAAATCGACCTTCGCGAAATTCATCTCCGGCCGGCTTGCGCCGCAGGCGGGCGATCTCCGTGTCGCCCCGGGCCTCAAGATCGGCTTCTTCGCGCAGCATCAGCTCGATGACCTCGTGCCGGATGAAACGCCGGTCGAACATGTGCGCAAGCTGATGCCGCTGGCGCCGGAAGCGCAGGTGCGTGCCCGCGTGGCGCAGATGGGTCTAGCGACGGAAAAAATGGCGACGGCGGCGAAGGACTTGTCCGGTGGCGAAAAAGCCCGGCTGCTGATGGGGCTTGCGGCCTTCCACGCGCCGAACCTGCTGATCCTCGACGAACCGACCAACCATCTCGACATCGACAGCCGCCGGGCGCTGATCGAGGCGCTGAACGATTATAACGGCGCGGTCATCCTCATCTCGCACGATCGCCACCTGATCGAGGCGACGGTGGATCGGCTGTGGCTGGTGGCTGACGGCACGGTCAAGACCTTCGAAGGCGACATGGAGGAATATCGCGATCTCGTCGTTTCCTCCGGCAAGAAGAAGGAGGACAAGGCAGAGGCGACCAACGATCAAGCCTCGAAGGCTGACCAGCGCAAGGCCAATGCGGAAAAGCGCGCCCAGCTGGCACCGCTCAAGAAAAAGATCAACGAAATCGAATCCCTGACGGCAAAGCTTGAGAAAGTGATTCAGTCGCTCGACAAGGAACTGGCGGACCCTGCTCTATACGAAAAAGCGCCCGCCAAGGCCGCGCTGAAAGTGAAGGAACGCGGCGAGGCCGCCAGCAAGCTCTCGGACGCCGAGGAGCAATGGCTGCTGCTTTCGAGCGAATACGAGGACGCGATGGCGTCCTGATGCATGACCGGAGGGCCGGCGGCTGGAAGCCGCCGATCCCTGTTTTCTGATGCTTACTTGGCGCCGATGGCGCTGAGGCCTTCGCGGGCACATTCGGCGTCGATCGCGCCCGACGGTGCGCCGCCGACGCCGATGCCACCGACCAGCGCATCGCCGATCTTGATCGGCAGGCCGCCGGCCTGGATGACCATGCGCTCATCCATGTTGCGAAGACCATCATTGGCCGGCTTGGAGGCGATGAAATCCGCGATCTCGCCGATGTCACGTCCGAGCGATGCGGCCGCAAAGGCCTTGCCGGTTGCGCTGGAGACGGTGTGCGGGCCGGAACCGTCCGCCTTCAGCACCGTCTTGGTGGCGCCATCGCGGGTGACGATGGCAACGGTGACGGCATTACCCTTGGCGGAGCAGGCCTGCAGCGCAGCCTTGGCAGCCTTTTCCGCCATGTCGAGCGGCAGATAGGGCGCGGTCGGCAGCGTCTGCGCCAATGCGGCCGAAGGAGCGATCAGGGCGGAAACGATAAGAAGGTTGCGGATCATGAAAAGGTCCTCTTGCTTGATGAGGACCCCAGTTTAGGCGGATGGTGCGGGGCTGCGAATCCGTAAGATTTGCCGGCCGCTCGGTAGTTCTACTGATCCGCGCCGGCCTCCAGCCACAACCGCGTCATTTCCGCCTGCGAGGTGGTGCCGAGCTTGAGGCCGATGGCGGCGCGGTGGCTATCGACCGTGCGCGGCGACAGGCCGAGCCCATCGGCGATCTGGCGCGTGGTGAAACCGAGCGCGATACGTTCGAGGATTTCACGCTCGCGCGCTGTCAGCTGCGCCAACAGCGCCCTCGTCTCGGCATGCAGCGCTTTCGCGTCGAGCGTGCGGGCCAATATCCCGTGCGCTTTCTGGATTGCGTCGATGAGATCCTGCTCATCCACGGGCTTGGAGAGAAAATCCACCGCGCCATTGTGAAAGGCGCGGCGGCAGGCTTCGATATTGCCATGCCCGGAAATGATGATGACCGGCCAGTCGACACCCTCCTCCGTCAGCTTTTCCTGCAGCTTCAATCCGGTGACGGCCGGCATGCGGATATCGAGAATGAGGCAACCCGGCTCGAGAGCGGAAAGCTGGCCGAGAAAAACCACCGGATCGGCAAAGCCCTTCGCCTTGATGCCAACGGTGGACAGCAGCAATATCAGCGCCTTGCGCACGGCGTCATCGTCATCGACAAGATAGACAGGCAGCGTCATGGGTTCCGCGCCTCCGCCGCGACGGGCAGGATGACGCGGAAAAGCGCGCCATTCTCATTCTCGACATAAAGGATTTCGCCGCCAGCGCGCTCCACCAGCCGCTGGCTGAGGGCAAGCCCCAGACCCATGCCCTCCTTTTTCGTGGTCACGAAAGGCGTAAACAGGCGGGCGCGCAAATCCGGTGCGACGCCGGGGCCGTTGTCGGCCACGTCGAATACTGCAAAAACACCGTCGCGGCTCAAAGTGGCGGTAATGGCTTTCCTGCCTTCAATGGCTGTGAGCGCATCGAGCGCGTTGCGCAGCAGATTGAACATCACCTGCTCCATTTCCACCGGATCGGCCCGAACCGGAAGCGGCGTCTCCGGCATGGCGATATCGATGCTCGCCTCGTGCCGTGCCGCCTCGCCGGCAAGCAGCGCATCGACATTGCGCAGGGCGGCACGCAGGTCATGCGCGGCGGCGGGCTGACGGTGCGGCAGCGACCAGTTGCGAAACCGCACGAGCATGTTGGCGGCACTTCGCGCCTGATCGATCATGTCGTCCAGAGCGCCGGAAAGGGCAGCGGTATCCTGGCGCGCAAGCAACCGTCGGCCAGCCTGCGCCTGCGCCAATATCGCCGTCAGAGGCTGGGTCAGCTCATGCGCCAGACCGCTCGCCATCTCGCCCAGCGCATTGACCCGCGAGGCATGGGTGAGCCTTGCCTCCATGCCGCTCAGCTCGGCCCGCCTTTCGGCGGCGCGCATGCGCGTCCTCTGCTTCGCCATCACCATGCCGAGCAGGAAAACGACGGTGGAGCCGGCCATTCCCGCCAGCAGGGTGCGACCCGGCAAGAGATCCCGCCAGGTAATCGAAAGGGCGGCCTCCAGAAGCAGCGGTTGTGTGGCGCTGCTCAACTGCCGGACATATTGCGGCTTTTCCGGCAGCGTCGGTGGACCGAACAATATCGTTCCATCCGGCATTTTCAGGCGGATCACCGCCTGTTTCGACGACCAGAACGGGGCATCGGACGCCAGAAGCTGCGCCGCGTCGATGGCAAGAACCAGAACCTTCGATGCCGTCTCGCTGTTGGGGCTGCGCTTGACGATCATGTAATGCCCGGGCCTCAAGGCGCTCGCCACCAAGGCCGGCCGGCCGGAAAACACCGATGCCGCCTTGCGGATCACCCCAGCCAGTTCGTTTTCCAGAGGCCGGGTGCCGATCACGGGGCCTCCGTCGTTGAGGGACACCAATTGAAGCTCATCGATGCGCGGATAAAATTGCAGAATGGGAGCGGCGACGTCGAGCAACAGGCCGTAATCCGCCCCCTGCTCCGCCTGCGCCACCGCCGAAAGCGCGGTGACATGGGCGTCATGCTGGTCGGCCCGGCGCGATACCTCAGCCCGCAGCGCGTCGCTCTGCCGCCCCAGTTCGCCAAGCAGGCTGACAAAGTGGTAAGCGGCCAGAGCGGCAATGACGGCTGCCATGAGCAGCGCCCAGGCTAGAACCACCCTGGGCAGGGACCATGCCGCCAGCGGGCGCGGGCCACCCGGCAAGTGCTGAGCCGGCTTTCCGGGCATGTCACTCCATGCGTCGTCGTTTTCAGGCATCGGCTCGCTCGCGCGACCGGAAAAGGCGGTCGCAACATTAGTTCGTCAAAGGACTTTTCTCAGCACAGGCCGCGGAAACATTCAATCCGGCATGGCCGAATTTCCTTCCCGGCGCCATTGGCCGCAGAGACAATGCCTTCGGTCCCGGCGTGCTAGGCGCATTCCCTGCGGGGCCGCAACCGCTCCAGCGGCACGGCGGGCGAATAGAGATAACCCTGTCCGAAGCGGATGCCCATCTGCATGAGAAGCCGGCTCTGCTCCTCCGTTTCTATGCCTTCCGTCACCAGCTTGGCGCCATAGCGCTCCGCGCTTTCGAAGGCGAGCGCGATGGCCTCCCGGAACCGCGACTGACCGAGCCGGGATGTCATCCAGTGATCGATCTTGACCTCTTCGAACGGGAACCGCGCCAGCAGGGTGAGCGCGGCATATCCGGTGCCGAAATCATCCAGCGCCAGCCGCACACCGGCAGCGACCAGCGTATCGAAATTCTGCTGCACGACATCGATGGTCGGCATCCTGCTCATCTCCGTCACCTCGATCGACAGGCGATGCGCGGGCACCGCCATCTCCCGCAGGAACGCCACCACCCGGTCTCCGAAATACGCGGTCGCAAAAGACGAGGCGGAAATATTCACCGCCAGGTGAAAATCCGGATCGAGGCTGCGCAGTTCGCGCAGGTCACGGACGACGGCTTCGATCGTCGACCATTCAAACTCCACCAGCAGCCGGTGACGTTCGGCGATCTCCAGCACATAATAGGGTGAAAGCCTCTGCCCGCGCGCGTCGACCGCGCGCAAAAGCGCTTCAGCGCCGATCATACGGCGATTGTGCATTTCAAATTTCGGCTGGTAGTGGATGGGCGGGCTGCCGGATTTGATCCAGGTGACCAGCATCTGCCGCACACCCTCATCCCGTGTCGCTTTCTCGGCGAAGGAAAAGGGGAAAATCTGCACCGGATTGTCGCTGCCTTTCAGCGCCAGGCTGAGATGCCGGAGGAAGGAGGCGACGTTCTGCCGGGAGAGCCGGTCGAGATTCGCCGCGCCGATCTTCAGGTGTGGAACCGGTCCCGCCTCCGCCGTTCGGGAAAAGGCGCTCAGCCCGTCATGCAGGCGCATCATCAATCGTGCGCTTTCCGACTTCTCCAGTGAAATCCCCTGAATGACGACCGCAAGCGTCGTATCGCCGAACATGAAGCTGCTGGGCGCGTTGGAACTCGACAGCAGACCGTTGTCACCGTCGCAGACCTCCTGCGCCAGCCGCGGCCAGAAAAGATCGCCCCAATCCTCACCCTCGCAGGCGGCGACATCGGCGATATTGACGATTTCGATCAGAACGAGAGCGTGCGGAACGGCCGGCTCGTGCCGCATGGTTGTTTCTATGTGGTCCTTGAGGGCACGGCGGTTGGGCAGGCCCGTCAGTGGGTCCGTCCGCGCCGCGGCATCGCGTTTTTTGTCCTGTTCGCGCCCCCGCGCCTCGCTGCGCAGCAGGACGAACAGGCAGACGATCATCGGCAGGCCGACAATCGAGCCGAAGATGCGCCGCCCGACATTGCTGAGGAACAGTTCCTGATTGATCATGCCGAGACTGTAGGTCACGGAAACGGCGCACAACACTGCAAAGACCCTGATCGAGAATACTCCGGCGACTTCCCGGACACCGATCTCGGTCAAGCTGCGCCTGCGCATCCAGCCATACATCATTATCCCGAATGCGGAGATGATGCACATATCCAGAAAGGCGGCCCCGAAGAGGGCCGGACCACCGAACAGAAAACGCCCGGCGGAAACGAATGCCAGACTTATCAAACCGCCTTGCCAGGACCCCAAAACGCCGGCCAGAAAAAGCAGGTCGGAACGGATATAGGGCTTGGAGGGCAGCTTGATGAATTCGGACACCAGCGACGTCAGCAGAAAACCGGCCACTCCGAACACGATGCCGAAGTAGATTTTATAGCGCGGGTCTTCCAAAGCGATATTGCGCCGCAGAAGGATCAGCACGGATATCATGCCGACGACGGCGGCGGCCTGGAGCAGCAGGAATGGAAGCTCGGCGGCGGAGGCTGCCGCCTGGGCGGCGATCAATTCCATCATCTGCAAATCCCCGGTTATTATTTATTATGGCGCCGGATCTCCGGCGTATCGCCTGCGCAGGACAGAACTATAACACATCGTCAGGTCTTCGGTTTTCCAAGCTTTGCATGCCCTGGAGCGACACCGCGTTTCGACGCCGACGACTTTGGCCGATCCGCAACATCCCGCTATATGTCCGGCGGCCGGCATCAGCGCCGCGCCAACGGGCAGGCAAAGGCTGCGGAGAGCGGCGCGAAAATCAAGCCATCGACAGCGAATTGATGCCTGCTTTCATTGGCTTTTTGAACGAAGCCGGAAAACGGCCATCTTCAAACGGAACCACCATAGACCTGCTTTTCAAAAATTCATTTCAGTGAAATACAATATTGTTATCGAATGTTCACAGAACATACCTCGTTGAAACCAATATTAAAACCGTTAAAATCAAAAATAAAACTTCAAATTCCGGAAAATATTTGCAGAATCCATATATCACCTGATAAATAAACAATAATTACGGAATTTTTCTTATAAAGTTACAGCTTAAAAAAAGACGCCCCGCACAGGGACGATTGCCTTGCTCCTTCGAGCGTTTCTGCTAAAAACTTGTAAAAATCACACTTTATCCCATCATGCAGCACTCAAACGGGTTCCTCTCCATGTCAGCCACCAAGCTTGCCATTGTCGGCGTCGGAAAAATCGTTCGCGACCAGCATCTTCCCGCCATCGCAGGCAATCCGGATTTTGAATTGATCTGCACCGCGAGCCGTCACGGCACCGTGGATGGCGTCGCTTCCTATGGCACCATCGAGGCGATGCTTGCGGCGGAGCCGCAAATCAACGCGGTTTCTCTGTGCATGCCACCGCAATATCGTTACGAGGCGGCTTATGCGGCACTGAATGCCGGCAAGCATGTCTTCCTCGAAAAGCCGCCGGGCGCGACGCTTTCTGAAGTGCAGGATCTCGTTCGTCTCGCGGATTCGAAAGGCCTTTCGCTGTTCGCCAGCTGGCATTCCCGTTATGCTCCCGGAGTGGAAGCCGCAAAAGCCTTTCTCGCCTCGACGAAAATCGACAGCGTGCATGTGATCTGGAAAGAAGACGTGCGCCATTGGCACCCGAACCAGGCCTGGATCTGGCAGGCAGGCGGCCTCGGCGTGTTCGATCCCGGCATCAATGCGCTCTCGATCATCACCCACATCCTGCCGCGCGCGCTGTTCCTGACCAAGGCGACGCTCGAATTCCCGGAAAACCGCGACGCCCCGATTGCCGCCGACCTGCATTTTTCCGACGTGACGAAAATGCCCGTCCACGCCGAATTCGACTGGCGCCAGACCGGCAAGCAGAGCTGGGACATCGTTGCCGAAACGGCAGCGGGACGAATGGTGCTTTCGGAAGGCGGCGCAAAGCTCTCGATCAACGGCGAGGAAAAGCTGTCTGAGCCGGAACGGGAATATCCGTCCCTTTACGAGCGTTTTGCCGAGATCATCAAGGCCGGCCGCTCCGACGTCGATCTTGCGCCGCTCACCCATGTGGCCGACGCCTTCCTGCTCGGCCGCCACAAATTCGTGGATTCCTTCTACGACTGAGCAGCCGCAGCGCTTGCCAAAACACAAGCCTCAAAGGGCGCGACTGATGAAACGGTCGCGCCCTGATTTTTTGGCCTGATTCAAACCGCGCCGCCGAGACCCTTCGGGCTTTCCCAGACCCCGGATGCGAAAACCGGTAATTGACGCCACATGGGCCAATCAGGCCTTTTTCTGCCAGCGGCCTTCAGGAGACTGCTGCCAATAGGTCAGGGAATGCCCCTCCGTCTTCAGCCTTTTCCAATGGTTACGCGCCATTTCCAGCTGGTAGGCGTCGTATCCGTCGAACATGAACACGACGCGCTCATAGGCCTCCACCGCCGGCGGCTCGGCGCCATCGACCAGAAAGCGCACATTCGCGGCATTGCCGTTCTCATCCGATGCCGTCAGAAGAATCCGCTGGTTTTGCGGTGCCGGAGAGGCGTCCGTGGCGTGCGGCAGGAAACTGTCGTCGCGAAAGGTCCACAGATGCGAGTCGAGGAAATCGCGGCGCTCCTCATCCACCGTCTGGATCGCGACTTTCCAGCCGCGTTCCAGCGATTTCTCGAGCAAAGGCGGCAGCGCATCCTCCAGCTTCGATTCCGTCAGATGGTAGAACAGAATTTCAGTCATCCGCAGACGTGCCGCTCCGCTTTCTTCAATCTTCGTAATGGGCACGAACGAGTTCGTTCAGCAGACGCACGCCATAACCCGATCCCCAGGACTGGTTGATCTCGGTCAGCGGCGACCCCATGGCGGTTCCGGCGATATCGAGATGCGCCCACGACGTCTCGCCAACAAAGCGTTTGAGGAACTGCGCGGCGGTGACGGAACCCGCCAGGCGGCCGGAGCTGTTCTTCATGTCGGCGAATTTGGAATCGATGATCTTGTCGTAATCCTTGCCGAGCGGCATGCGCCAAAGCTTTTCCGCCGTCACATCGCCCGCCTGCGCAAGACGCGCCGCCAGCTCATCGTCATTGGAGAAAAGCCCGGCCTGAAGATTGCCGAGCGCAACAGTGATCGCGCCTGTCAGCGTAGCGAGGTTCACCATGAATTTCGGGTTGAAGCGATCCTTGGTGTACCAGAGCGCATCGGCCAGAACCAGCCGGCCTTCGGCATCGGTATTGATGATCTCGATGGTCTGGCCGGACATGGAGGTGACGATGTCGCCGGGGCGCTGGGCGTTACCATCCGGCATGTTTTCGACAAGGCCGATGACGCCGATCACATTCGCCTTGGCCTTGCGGGCGGCGAGCACATGCATCAGGCCGGTCACGGCGGCAGCTCCGCCCATGTCGCCCTTCATGTCTTCCATATTGAGGCCAGGCTTCAGCGAAATGCCGCCGGTATCGAAAACGACGCCCTTGCCGACAAAGGCGATCGGCTCGTCCTTCTTGTTGCCGCCGTTCCACTGCATCACCGCAAGCCGGGGCGGACGGGCCGAGCCCTGCGCCACGCCGAGAAGCGCGTTCATGCCGAGCTTCTTCAGCTCCTTCTCACCGAGAATTTCAACATCGACGCCGAGCTTGCGCAGCTCTTCGGCTTTTTCGGCGAATTCGACGGGGCCGAGAACGTTCGGCGGCAGGTTGACGAGATCGCGCGCCAGAATCACGCCGCCTGCGACAGCTTCGGAAACGGCAAAGGCCTTTTCGGCTTCCTGATGGGCGGCGGTCACGATGACGACATCGACCTTCTTCGGCGTCTTTTCATCGTCGGACTTCTTTTTGGTCTTATAGGCATCGAAGCTATAGGCGCGCAGCAAAATGCCAAGTGCGAAATCCGCAGCCGCCTCAGCACCGACCTCGACGCCCGGCGCATCGAGATAGACGACGACCTTGTCGGCTTTCCTGAAATTGGCAGCGGCGGTGCCGCCGGCGCGCAGCCAGTCATGCGCGACCAGCTTGGAGGGCTTGCCCAACCCGACGACGAGCAGCCGGTCGGCGGTGGAATCCTGCGGCGCGATCACGTCGAGCGTCGCCATGGACTTTGCCGAAAAGCCCGAAATCTTCGCCGCCCTCGCGATCACACCACCCGGGTCTGCCTCGGAAGCACCGGCGACGGCCTGCGCCTCACCCGAGGCCTGCAGCACGACGGCGAGCGCGTTTTCAAGCGAGGCGGAATTGGCGAAAGAAATATCGAATTTGGCGGACATGTTTTCCTGCTCTTCCTGGACAACCTACATGATGCGCCCGATCATGGCCTTTTCGGCTCCCGGCGCAACCCTGCATTCTTTAAAGACCTACAGTCGTTAAAGGAAAGGCATTTTTGTGGAATGCGAAATCACGTCATGAAACCGACAGCTTGTTCCACAAAAAGACACAGGCGGTGGAAAAATCGTCGCGCAAAACATATTTGTGAGCACGCCGGAATAGCCAATTGCAAATGATGCGATTAGATAAGCGGAAATTCGGCGAGCGATCGCACGAAAAAACAATATCGAACAGGGCCGTATGAAGCTTCTCGAGAACTATATCCTGCGGCGGACAACGCAGATGTTTCTGGTCGCGCTGCTGCCGGTGCTGGCCATCATCTGGACCATCCAGGTTCTCCAGAGAATCAATCTCGTCACCGATACCGGCCAGTCGATGGGCTCCTTCATGGCGCTCGCGACGATGATCCTGCCGACGCTCATTCCCGTCGTGCTTCCTTTCGCGCTGGTGATCGGCATCACCCAGATCTTCACTGCAATGAACAACGACTCGGAGCTTGCCATCATCGATGCGGCCGGGTCGCCGCGTTCGGTCATGTATCGCCCGGTGCTCATTCTCGCCGCGGTTTTGAGCGCTCTTTCCTTCACCATCACCAATTTCATCGAGCCGCCTGCGCGCAGCTCCGCCCGGCAGATGGTGGCCGCCGCCTATGCCGACCTGCTGTCTTCGGTGATCGAGGAAAAGACCTTCCGCACCATTCAGGACGGTCTTTACGTGCAGATCGCCCAGCGGCAGGGCCGCATCCTCAAGGGCCTGTTCGTGGCCGACCGCCGCGATCCGAATTTCGATCTCATCTATTATGCCAAGGAAGGCATGATCGACGAAAGCGGCACGTCGCTGACCATGCGCGACGGCGAAGTGCAGCAGAAGACACCGGACGGCAAGGTCTCGATCGTCAAGTTCCTGTCCTATGCCTTCGACCTTTCGACCATGTCGGAAAAGCAGGATTCCGAACCGTCGCTTTCCCCCGGCGATGCCAGCCTCGGTTTCCTCCTCTCACCCGACGAGAACAATGCGAGCTACAAGCGCTCGCCGGAAAACTTCCGCAGCGAGCTGCACAAACGCCTGTCGGACTGGATGTTCGCCTTCTCCTTCGCGCTGATTTCGCTGGTCATCGCCGCCGACGCCCGTTCGCATCGCGAGGCGCGCCTGCATCCGATGGTCGCCGCGCTGGTAACGGCCTTCATGCTGCGCTGGCTCGGTTTTTACGTCACCAATCAGATCAAGCAGAGCGCGGCCTTCATTCCGCTGGTCTATGCCGTGCCGGGCCTCAGCGGCGGTGCCGCCGCCTTCATCCTGCTGACCGGCCGCAAGCCGAAAATGCCGAGAACCATCGCCGATGCAATGGGTCGCCTGCGCCGTCTCTTCTCCAGCCGGCTGGCGAAAAGCTCCGGGAGCGGCAACACATGATCTTCAACACGCTCGCCCGTTATTTTCTGAAGCGCTATCTGATCACCGCCGTCTGGTTCGTGCTCGGCGTATCCTCGATCATCTATCTCGCCGATTTCAGCGAAACCGCGCGGCGCATGTCCGGCCTGCCCGGCTATTCCGTGCCGGCCGCACTCGGCCTGACCGCGCTTCGCCTGCCGCTGATCCTGCAGCAGACCGTTCCCTTCATCGCGCTTTTCGTCGGCATGACGACGCTGATCTCGCTCAACCGGCGCTACGAACTGGTGGTGACGCGCGCCGCCGGCATTTCCGCCTGGCAATTCATCCTTCCCTTCGTGCTCGGCGCGGTTTTCATCGGCATTTTGTCCGTCACCATCCTGAACCCCATCGCCGCATGGGGCCAGAACAAGTCGCTGGCCATGGAGGCCGGTCTGCGCAACGAAGCAGGCGGCGGGCGCCAGCAGGAGATCGTTCCGTGGATGCGCCAGTCGAGCGGCGGCCAGGATACGATCATCGGCGCCAAGAGCTTCGAAGACAACGGAACGATGCTTCTCGACGTGGTTCTCATCGACATCGACAAGGACGGAAACATCGTCTCGCGGAAGGATGCGAAGTCGGCTAAGTTGGAAGATGGTTACTGGCTTCTTAACGGCGTTTCGGAAACGCGCGCCGGACATGTGCCAGTTCGGCAAGAGAGCACGCGGATCAGTACCAATCTGAGACGGGAATTCGTCCAAGAGCGCATGACGCAGACGGAAACCGTTGCTTTCTTTGACCTTTCTCACAAGATCGAAGTTGCAAAGTCCTTTGGACTATCTTCAAAGGCGCTTGAGACGCAGTACCATTTCCTGCTATCGACGCCCCTGCTTCTGGTCGCGATGACCTTGATCGCCGCGACCGTTTCATTAAAGTTCAGCCGCTTCGCCCAATCGCGCTCCGTGATTCTGGGTGGAATCGTTTCCGGCTTCGTGCTTTATGTAGTAACCGTGCTCGTAAGGGCATTCGGGAGTGGTGGTGTTGTCCCTCCCACCGTCGCGGTCTGGGTTCCAGTTATCGTGGCGTTGGCTTTGGGGGCAACCATTCTGCTTCATCAGGAGGACGGCTAGTGGCGGTATATGACCGCGGGAATATCAGGCGGCTTTGGACGGCCCTTCTGACAGGTGCCGCTGTGTGCGCGTATTTGGCATCCAGCCCGGTCGCTTTCGGCCAGGATGGACTGCTTGCGTCGGCAAGCCAAGACGATTCGAAACTCCTGCTTACGGCAAATGAACTGACCTATAATCGCGATTCCCAGCGCGTGATCGCAAAGGGCGTGGTTCGCATGAAATATTCGGGCTACCGCATGGTGGCCCAGCAAGTGGAATACAACCAGCAGACCGGCCGCGTGATCGCCCATGGCAATATCGAGTTGATCGAGCCTGGCGGCAACAAGATTTATGCCGACGAGATGGACGTCACCGACGATTTCGGCAAGGGCTTCGTTAATGCCCTGCGCGTCGAGACCACGGACAATACCCGTATCGCGGGTGAAAGCGCCGAGCGTCTCGAAGGCGACGTGATGGTGCTCAACAACGGTGTGTACACCGCGTGTCTGCCCTGCGCCGAACGGCCCGAAAAGGCGCCACTGTGGCAGGTCAAGGCTGAACGCGTTATTCAGGACGGCAAGACCCACACGGTGCGGCTGGAAAAAGCCCGCCTGCAGCTTTTCGGTCGTTCGATCGCCTATATTCCGTTCCTCACGGTTCCGGACAATACGGTGAAGCGGAAGTCCGGTTTCCTGTTCCCGCAGATGAGCATTACCGACAATCTCGGTTTCGGCATCGGCGTTCCCTATTTCCAGGTTCTGTCCGACACGTCGGACGTGACCGTCACACCGACCTATTACACGACGCAGGGTCTGCTGCTGCAGGCGGAATTGCGCCAGCGTTTCGAAACCGGCATGCATACCGTGACGATCGCCGGCATCAGCCAGCTGAAGTCCGAGACCTTCACGGCCGGAACCAGCGACGCCCTCAATGACAATCGCGGCATGATCGCAAGCAAGGGTGATTTTTCGATCAACCCGCGCTGGGCCTTCGGCTGGGATGCCATGGTGCAGACCGACAATAACTTTTCGCGCACCTACGGGCTGAAGGGTTACAAGAGCGACGTCCAGACCAACCAGATTTATCTGAATGGTTCCAGTGAACGGAACAGCTTCGAAGCACGCGGCTATTATTTCAACGTTCAGGATACGGACAATACCGAATCCAAGGAACGCAAGCAGGCGATCGTCCACCCCGTTGTCGACTATCGCTATTTCGTGCCGGATCCGGTCTATGGCGGCGAGCTTTCGCTGACTACCAATCTGACGAGCATTACGCGCCTCAAGCAGGATGCTTACGCACTTGACGGTTATCCGCGCTTCAGCGGGCTTGAAGGCGACTACACCCGCCTTTCCACCGAAGCCGAGTGGAAGCGCACCTTCACCCTGGATAGCGGCCTGCAGATCACCCCGATCCTTGCGGCGCGCGGCGACGCACTCTGGACGGACATGTCTCCGGCGTCCTTCACCTCGGGCGGCACCTCCTATGCCTACGAGGGCATGATGAATGACGGCGCGGCTTTCCGCGGCATGGTCACCGGCGGTCTGGAAGTGCGTTATCCCTGGCTGTTCACGGCGCTCAACAGCAGCCACGTGATCGAGCCGATTGCACAGATTTTCGTGCGTCCGAACGAACAATATGCCGGCCGTCTTCCGAACGAGGATGCGCAGGCATTCGTCTTCGACGCGACCAATCTGTTCGAACGCGACAAATTCTCCGGTTTCGACCGGATCGAAGGCGGCACGCGCGCCAATATCGGTTTCCGCTATAACGGTACGTTCGACAACGGCTACGGTGTTCGCGCCATTGCCGGCCAGTCCTTCCATCTTGCGGGCGACAATTCCTTCGCCTCCTACGATCTCGTAAATGCCG
This sequence comes from Agrobacterium tumefaciens, assembly GCA_017744915.1. Taxonomy (GTDB): domain Bacteria; phylum Pseudomonadota; class Alphaproteobacteria; order Rhizobiales; family Rhizobiaceae; genus Agrobacterium; species Agrobacterium tumefaciens_I. The sequence goes on along the minus strand of JAGIAH010000018.1, from coordinate 14,183 downwards.
GCGCCAATTCGGGCCTCGAATCCGACCGTTCGGACTACGTCGCCATGGCCGCTTTCGATGCGCCGATCGGTCTTTCGCTCTCGTCGAGCCTGCGTCTCGACAAGGACGATTTCGACATCAATCGCTCGGAGACCGGTATCAGCTATTCGGACCGCCGCCTTACCGGCAAGCTCAGCTATACGCAGGTCAAGGCGCAGCCGAAATACGGCTATAACGAAGACCGCGATATCATCCAGGCTTCTGGCACGCTGCGCATGGACGACAACTGGTCGCTGTTCGGCTCGATCAACTACGATCTGAACGGAAAATTTGCCGCAGAGCGCCGTATCGGCATCGCCTATCAGGATGAGTGCACCATCCTGACGGTCAGCTATTCCGACGAAGGCAATATCAACTCCAGCCGGCAGGCCGCCAATGACTGGTCGATCAATGCCCGCCTGGCCTTCCGCACGCTCGGCGATGTCAGCATCGGTTCAGCAAATGAGGACTGGAGCGAGATGGATATTGGCTGGAAGCCGAACAATTACTGAGTTTAAAGGCAGGCCACACAGCATCGTGGCCTGCCTTTTTGCAATCCGGCCAGTAAAAGTCACGGTTTTGCCGCAACAACGCGCCAGTGTCGGCTCGGCATGAGACCGTATCGGGGCTTCTTTCAACAAACCGACACATTGCCGTTTTGCGGATCACGATGATATATACGTGCCAAATTCGCGGTGCGGATGCACAAATGCAGGTCTGAAATGGCGGGGTTTGGATGATTCCCCATCATCAGGCGGAACAGATTGGCGGGACAGGAAACAGAAACCTGCCCGACGAAAGGGAGAAGGACATGATGAATTTCGGAAAGTCGGCTTTGCGTGGCGCTGCTTTCGCCTTTGCGATATTCGCCGTTCCCATGGCCGTCTTGCCCTCCGCAAGCCCGGCCTTTGCTGACAGCACGGTCAAGATCGTCGTCAACAAGACCCCCATCACCAATGATGATATTGCCAGGCGCGTCGCCTTTCTGAAGCTGCAGCGCCAGTCCGGCAATCTCAACGAAAAGGCCCGCGAACAGCTGGTCGATGAAGCGTTGAAACGCGAGGAAATCGGCCGCGTGAAAATGTCGGTCAGCACCGACGATGTCGATGCGGCCTTCGCGCGCTTCGCCGGCAACAACAAGATGACCCCGCAGCAATTGACGAAGGTGCTTTCGCAGGCGGGTGTCGGCGCCGACCACTTCAAGGCCTTCATCGCTGTGCAGATGAGCTGGCCGCGCCTCGTCAACGCCCGTTATGGCGCACGCGGCAAGATGTCGAACCAGGATCTCGTCACCCGCCTGAAGGAACGCGGCGAGAAGCCGGTGACGACGGAATATTTCCTGCAGCAGGTCATTTTCGTCATCCCAGAATCGAAGCGCAACGCCATTACCGGCAAGCGCAAGGCCGAGGCCGAAGCCTCGCGCAAGCGCTATCCCGGCTGCGATCAGGCCATGAGCTTCGCCGCAACCATGCGCGATGTGGCAATCAAGGATCTCGGCCGTATTCTGGCGCCGGAACTGCCGGAAGACTGGAAGGCGCTGATTGAGAAAACCAAGGAAGGCGGCACCACCGGCACGCGCGTCACCGAAAAGGGCGTCGAATATCTGGCGATCTGCAAGCAGCGTCAGGTTTCCGACGACTATGCGGCGGAAATGGTGTTCAAGTCCGAAGACCTGATGAAGGCCAAGGACGGTGAAAACCCGAACGAGAAGAAATATATCGAGGAACTGCGCAAGAAGGCGCAGATCGTCAACACCTGATATTGATACGAGAACCGGGTCTTTCCGTGACACATGCATCCCTGCCGCTTGCCCTGACCCAGGGAGATCCAGCCGGTATCGGCCCCGATATCGCCATCACCGCCTGGGCAAAGCGCCGGGAGAACGGCGTGCCGCCCTTCATCTTCATCGGCGATCCCGATGTGGTAGCGAGCCGTGCGGCGCTGATCGGCGTCCCGGTCAATATTGAGACCTGCAATACGGAAGACGCCGTCGGCCTGTTCGACCGCGCCTTCCCCATCCTTCCCCTTCCCGTCGGTTTTGAGGTGCAGGCAGGGCAGCCGCATGTCGGCGCGGCGCACGCGACGATCAAGGCCATAGAAACCGCCGTGTCTTTGACGGTCGAGGGCAAGGCCGCCGCTGTCGTTACCAATCCGATTGCGAAATCCGTGCTTTATGAAGCGGGTTTCGGTTTTCCGGGCCATACGGAATTTCTGGCCGATCTTGCCCTGCGCCAGACCGGCAGGCAGGTGACGCCGGTGATGATGATTGCCGGACCCAAGGTCCGCGTCGTGCCGGTAACCATCCATATTCCGGTAAAGGATGTGCCGGCCGCCCTGACGGAAGAGCTGATCGTCACGACCTGCCGGATCATCGACACCGACCTTCGGGAAAAATTCGGCATAGCGGCGCCGCGTCTGGCTGTTGCCGGCCTCAATCCGCATGCGGGTGAAGATGGTGCGCTGGGCACCGAGGATCGCGATGTGGTTCATCCCGCGACCATGCGGCTGCGGAAGGACGGCATCGACGCCTTCGGGCCCCTGCCCGCCGACACCATGTTCCACGATGCCGCCCGCAAGCGTTATGATGTGGCGGTGTGCATGTATCACGATCAGGCGCTCATCCCGGCCAAGGCGCTCGGCTTTGACGATTCGGTCAATGTCACGCTCGGCCTGCCCTTCATCCGCACCTCGCCCGACCATGGCACCGCCTTCGGCATTGCCGGCCAGGGCATTGCCAATGAAGCGAGCCTCGTGGCGGCTCTGAAAATGGCAGCGGAGATTTTCGCCCGCAGCCGGGTGGCCGCATAATGGCCGCCATAGACGGACTGCCGCCGCTGCGCGATGTCATCCAGCGCCACGGGCTCGATGCGAAGAAATCGCTCGGACAGAATTTCCTGTTCGACCTCAACCTCACCCAGAAGATCGCCCGCACGGCAGGGCCACTCGACGGCGTGACGGTGATCGAGGTCGGCCCCGGCCCCGGCGGCCTCACCCGTGCCATTCTGTCGCTCGGCGCGAAAAAGGTCATCGCCGTCGAACGCGACAGCCGCTGCCTACCCGTTCTTGCGGAAATCGAAGCGCATTATCCCGGACGTCTGGAAGTCATCGAGGGCGATGCCCTCAAGACCGATTTCGAGGGTCTGGTTCCCGCCGGTGAGCCTGTGCGGATCATCGCCAACCTGCCCTATAATGTCGGTACGCAATTGCTGGTCAACTGGCTGCTGCCGAAGGCCTGGCCGCCCTTCTGGCTTTCCATGACGCTGATGTTCCAGAAGGAAGTCGGCCAGCGCATCGTCGCCGAAGAAGGCGACAATCACTATGGCCGCCTCGGCGTCCTCGCCGGCTGGCGCACCGTTTCGGAGATGGCCTTCGACGTTCCGCCGCAGGCCTTCAGCCCGCCACCGAAAGTAACCTCGACGGTCGTGCATCTGCTGCCGAAGGACAAGCCCTTGCCCTGCGATGTCAGCAAGCTCGAAAAGGTCACGGAAGCCGCCTTCGGCCAGCGCCGCAAGATGCTGCGCCAGAGCGTGAAGAGCCTTGGTGGAGAAACGCTGCTGGAAAAGGCGGGCATCGACCCCACACGCCGGGCGGAAACGCTCTCCGTGGAGGAATTCGTGACATTGGCGAACTGCCTGTAAGTTCCGCGATGTAATGTGCTGTTCCAAACGGGGCACGGGTTCGTGGACACCTGCGAATAGAGGAACAAGCGCGTGGAGAATGCCGGTTTTCACTACAGGCTCGACATTCCCGCCGGGATGCCCGACTGCGCAATTGTCTTGCTGCATGGATCGGGACGAACGGAAGACGACCTCGTTTCTTTTGGCCGCGCCGTCTTTCCCAAGGGCGTATTATATGCGCCGAGAGGCGCTGTTCCCTGGGAGAATGGTTTCGCATTTTTTCGCAGAACACCCGACAGACTGCTAGATCTCGACGATCTGAAACATCAGGCAACGAGACTGCGTCACTTCATTGCTTTTGTGGCACAGCAGACGGGGCAGAGACCCATTCTCGTCGGATATTCGAACGGCGCGATCATGGCGGCTGAAACGATATGTCAGGACCGTCATCTGTCGAAAGGCGCCATTCTGCTTCGCCCATTATCACCAAGAAAAGAACAGCGTCTTCCGAACCTTGCAGGATATCCCATACTCCTGCTGGCGGGCGCCCGCGATGATCGGCGTCATCCCTCCAACGCGCCGCATTTGGCCGAGCAATTGGCATCAGCCGGTGCGGAGGTCGTTCTGGAGACGATCGACACGGGCCATGGCTGGGCAGAAGATGCAGCAGACGAGCGGCTGTCGCGCCAATGGCTGGCGCGAGGACCGATCGCGTAAATCAGAGCTGCGGCTCTTCCTCAAGCAACGCCCTCACGAAGTCGAACATGCCATGGCGGCGGTCGCGGCGGACACGTTCGGCCTTGACGATCGCTTCAATGGCCTCGAAGGCGGCCTGCAGGTCGTCGTTGAGGATGACATAGTCATAGTCGCGCCAGTGCTCGATTTCGGCACGGGAATTGAGGAGACGGGTCTTGATGACCTCTTCAGTATCCTCGGCGCGGCGGTGCAGGCGTGACTGCAACTCGGTCATGGTCGGCGGCAGGATGAAGATCGAAACGACGTCGGCCTTCATCTTGTCCTGCAGCTGCTCTGCGCCCTGCCAGTCGATGTCGAACAGCATGTCGCGGCCGGTGGCCATAGCCGCTTCGACCGGCTCGCGCGGCGTACCATAAAAATTGCCGTGGACTTCGGCCCATTCCAGCAATTCATCATTGTCGCGCATGCGCTCGAAATCGCGCTTGGAGATGAAGTGGTAGTGGATACCCTCGATCTCGCTATGGCGGCGTGTCCGCGTCGTGACGCTGACCGAAAGGCTGATATTCTTGTCTTTCTCGAGCAGGTTGCGCGCGATCGTGGATTTGCCCGCGCCCGATGGCGAAGAAATCACCAGCATTAGCCCCCTGCGGGCAATCGTGACGTGAGAATTATTCACCGGGACCATAGGGTCTACTCCAGATTTTGAACCTGCTCGCGAAACTGGTCGATCACCACTTTCAGCTCTATGCCCGCTGCGGTTACCGCACTGGCATTCGATTTGGAACAGATTGTATTCGACTCACGGTTAAATTCCTGTGCAAGAAAATCGAGCTTGCGGCCCACCGGCCCGCCATTCTCCAAAAGCTCGCGAGACGCCTGCACATGGGCGCGCAGCCGGTCGATCTCCTCGCGCAGATCCGCCTTGGTGGCGAGCAGCGCCGCTTCGGCATGCAGCCGGTCCCGGTCGAGCCCGTGCATGCCTTCACCGATAAGCGCGATCTGCTGGGCAAGTCGCGCCGCGATCTGCGCCGGCTGGCGGGAGGGATCGTTTTCGATGATGTCCACAAGCTGTTCAATGCGGTTGATATGGCCGGACAGGATGGCAAACAGCGAAGCCCCTTCCCGCTCGCGCATATCCTTCAGTTTTTCAACGGCAACGGCAAAACCGGCAAGCACATCGCCGTTGCGCGCAGCCTGCGCCGCCTCATCGTCTTCCGCCTCGCGAAAATCGACCAGACCGCGCAGCGTGAGCAGGGTATCGAAGCTCAGCGGCTTGTCGTCAACAACATCGCCAAGTTCTTTCTTGAGCGCCAGAACCGCAGCGAGCGCATCGCGGTTGATGACAGCTTCCAGCCGGTTTTCCGCAATCGCCAGCGTCAGCCCGGCCTGAACATTACCGCGGGAAAGGCGCACGCCGGCGATTTCCCGCAGGCCGGTTTCCAAGGCCTCCAGACCGGTGGGCAGGCGCAGACGCACATCGAGCCCCTTGCCGTTCACCGAACGCAATTCCCACGCCCAGCGGTAACGGCCGGAGGTCCCTTCGCTGCGCGCAAAGCCGGTCATCGATTGCAATGTCATATCTGGAAGCCCCCCGTCATGCCTTACAAAACCGGGCCCTGTAGATCGCAGGGCCCGGTCGCGATTATCAGTTGTTGGCCGGTTTTTCCGCCTCGGCGCCGCCCGGCTGGCCATCCACGACAACTTCGGGATTGCCGCCGGAGGCCGCCTTTTCGGCCTCGATCTTGCGCCAGCGGCGCACATTGGCGTTGTGCTCTTCCAGCGTCTTGGCAAAGACGTGGCCACCCGTGCCGTCGGCCACGAAATAAAGGTCGTCCGTGCGCCATGGATTGGCAACGGCCTCAAGCGCCGCCCGGCCCGGATTGGCGATGGGCGACGGCGGCAGACCCTTGATCACATAGGTGTTGAACGGCGTCTGTTTCTGCAGGTCCGACTGGTAGATCGGACGGTCGGAGGGTTTGCCCTCGCCGCCGAACAGGCCGTAGATGATCGTCGGATCGGATTGCAGGCGCATGCCCTTCTTCAGGCGATTATAGAAGACGGAGGCGACATGGGCGCGCTCGTCATCCTTGCCGGTTTCCTTCTCGACGATCGAGGCAAGTGTCACGAATTCCTCGACGGTCTTGATCGGCAGGTCGGGGTCGCGCCTTTCCCAGATCATGTCGATCAGCTTGTCCTGCGCCGCACTCATCTGGTTGATGATCTCTTCGCGCTTGGTGCCTCGGGTAAAACGATAGGTATCGGGCCGCAGGCTGCCTTCCGACGGCAGGGCCGAGGGCAGTTCGCCGTCCAGCACGTCGTCTGCGGCAAGGCGCGCGAACATCTGCTTCACGGTCAGGCCCTCCGGCAGCGACACGGAATAAAGGATCGACTTGCCGGATTCCAGCAGCAGCATGATGTCCTTCATCGATGCGCCGGCCTTGATCTCATATTCGCCGGCCTTCAGCGTCTGGTCCTTTTGCAGGTAGCTGCCCGTCATCAGGCGGAAGACGCGGGCATTTGAAATAACCTCGTTGCGCTCGAGATTATTGGCGATCTCGATGATGCCCGCACCATTGCGCACCGTGAAGTGGGTGTTCGTCTGAAGCGGACCGGGCTCCTGGAACGCATTGATCATGTAATAAAAGGCGACAATGGCCAGCACACAGACGGCGACCGCAAGCGTCATCAGGAAATTCAGGAAGATCACAAGCTGGCCATGGGCCTTGCGGGAGCGCTTCGGCGGCGCCGGCACCTTTTCCGGCCGCAGGGCCTCCGTCGGGGATTTCGGAATGATCGGGCCGCGATTGCCTTCGCCCGCGCCGTTTTGTCCGTATGGTCCCTGGCTGTTCTGGTTCGTGTCGCTCACCGTCGGTCCTTTTCAGTTCGGCGTTGTCAGCGCTTTTTGCGCAGGTAATGCGGCAAAAACAGGTTCGGAATGCCTTCCCGCACCACATGGAGATATCGTGAAGCCCTGATATGCTGCTTCACGAACATCGTTTCGGACAAAGCCGCTGGAGGAAGCCGCCTGCGGCCGGAAATTATCCCGAACCGGCAAACGCCTTCCATAAACGACTACAATATCGGCGCGAAAATCGGAATGACTTTCGCAAGCCGCAATGCGTTCTTCAAAGGAAAGAACATGCTTGTCAGCGTCCGGCAGGAGAACGCCGCAACCGCCACGAGCGGCTTGCGGCGCGGACGCCACCGCGACGGCAAACCGCCGCCGCGATTATGCTTCGTAACGACGCAGCACGAGGGAGGCGTTGGTGCCGCCGAAACCGAAGGAATTCGAGAGCGCCACATTGACCTGCCGCTTGCGTGCCTTGTGCGGCACGAGGTCGATCTTCGTCTCGACATCGGGATTGTCGAGGTTGAGCGTCGGCGGAACGATGTTGTCGCGGATCGCAAGCGTCGCGAAAATCGCCTCGATGGCGCCGGCAGCACCGAGAAGATGGCCGGTGGCCGACTTGGTGGAAGACATGGAAATCTTTGGAGCCGATTCGCCGACCAGGCGCTCCACAGCACCAAGCTCGATCGTGTCAGCCATGGTGGAGGTGCCGTGGGCGTTGATGTAGTCGATATCATCCGCCGTCAGGCCGGCGCGCTTCAGCGCCATCGACATGCAGCGATAGGCACCGTCGCCGTCCTCGGACGGAGCCGTGATGTGATAGGCATCACCGGAAAGGCCGTAACCGACGACTTCGGCGTAAATCTTCGCGCCGCGTGCCTTGGCATGCTCGAGTTCTTCGAGAACGACGATGCCGGCGCCCTCGCCCATAACGAAACCGTCGCGGTCGCGGTCATAGGGGCGCGAAGCCTTCTGCGGATCGTCGTTGTGCTGGGTCGAAAGCGCCTTGCAGGCGGCAAAACCGGCAAGCGAAATGCGGCAGACCGGCGATTCGGCGCCACCGGCGACCATGACGTCGGCGTCGCCAAGCGCGATCAGGCGGGCTGCATCGCCAATGGCGTGCGCGCCGGTCGAGCAGGCGGTCACCACGGCGTGGTTCGGTCCACGCAGCTTGTGGCGAATGGAAACCTGGCCGGATACGAGGTTGATCAGACGGCCGGGAATGAAGAATGGCGAAATGCGGCGCGGGCCCTTGTCGCGCAGCGTGTAACCCGCCTCGACGATGCCTTCCAGACCGCCGATGCCGGAGCCGATCAGAACGCCGGTGGCAATCTGGTCCTCATCCGTTTCCGGATGCCAGTTGGCATCGGCAAGCGCCATGTCGGCGGCAGCCATGCCGTAAACGATGAAGGGATCGACCTTGCGCTGTTCCTTGGGCTCCATCCAGTCATCGGCATTGAAGGTGCCATCGGAGCCATCGCCGACGGGAATGCGGCAGGCGATCTTTGCGGGCAGGTCCTCGACCTCGAATTCCGTCACGAGACGGGCGCCGTTCTGGCCGGCCAAAAGCCGTTCCCAGGTCACTTCCGTTCCGCATCCAAGAGGAGATACCATGCCGGTACCGGTGATAACGACACGCCTCATCGCCAATGCTCCGCCCTTATCCAAATCATCGGTCTTTCTGCAACGCCGGGCACCGTGGAATGGCGCTCGCGACAGGCTGCAGTATTTCTAAATCTTTGCACGAAAGTTACAGGCAGCGTTGTTACGGCCCGTAACCCCTTGCGACACCCGGAACCCGCGCCCTTCGGGCACGTCCCGCCTGCCTATAAAACATTGGCCCGGACAAGCCGGGCCAAGACGGGAAGATATGCCACCTTCCCGATGAAGGTCGATCAGGCCTGGGCCTTCTCGATGAACTTGACGGCGTCGCCAACGGTCAGGATCGAGTCAGCTGCGTCGTCGGGGATTTCAACGCCGAATTCTTCTTCGAAAGCCATGACCAGTTCAACGGTGTCGAGCGAATCAGCGCCCAGATCGTCAATGAAGCTGGCGCCTTCAACAACCTTGTCGGCGTCAACGCCAAGATGATCAATTACAATTTTCTTTACGCGTTCTGCGATATCGCTCATGTCGGTTTCCTCGACCTTTATTTTGAAAGGGAATGCCTTTCGGCACCCTGCCCTGTTAGAAGCCCTCATGCGCCGTTCAAATCCGGCACCGCTGGCAAACCCGTTCAACCCGGTCCAAGCTAGACATCGTCACACAAAATCGCAACGGCTTCCTGTCTCTCCGGGACGACTGTTCACAGTCTTGGCCCGCTTAACATGGTTTCAATCGGTCGAAAAGCCTGAAAACGCGCTAAGCACAGCGTATGACAGGCAATTTCGCCGGAACCGGCAAGCGGAGCCTTGCGGCGCGGGACACCCGGGAGGATGCCTGAACAGCGCCGCAATCATTTCAAGACGCCTTGGGAGCGCCTCAGATCATCGCCATGCCGCCATTAACGTGCAGGGTCTGGCCCGTCATGTAGCCCGCCTCGTTGGAAGCAAGGTAAAGCACGGCCGAGGCGATTTCCGCTCCCGTGCCCATGCGCTTCATGGGAATGGCGCCCATGATGGCCTCTTTCTGCTTGTCGTTCAGCTTGCCGGTCATGGCGCTTTCGATGAAGCCCGGGGCCACGCAATTGACGGTGACGTTGCGGGTGGCGATTTCCTGCGCCAGCGACTTCGAAAAACCGATCATGCCGGCCTTGGAAGCGCAGTAGTTGACCTGACCGGGATTGCCGGTGACGCCGACGATGGAGGTGATGTTGATGATGCGGCCGAAACGGCGGCGCATCATCGGGTGCGTCAACTCGCGCGTCAGACGGAACATCGCCGTCAGGTTCACCTCGATGACATTGTCCCAGTCCTCGTCGCTCATGCGTACAAAGAGGCCATCCTTGGTGATGCCGGCATTGTTGACGAGAATATCGACGCCTTCCAGCTCGGCTTCGGCCTTTTCACCCAGCGCCTTGACTTCGGCGCGGTCGGAAAGGTTGGCCGGGAAAATCTTGACGCGGTCGCCAAGTTCCGCCGCCAGGGCCTCGAGCTTTTCAACGCGGGTGCCGTGCAGGCCGACGATTGCGCCCTGGGCATGCAGGGTGCGGGCGATTTCTTCGCCGATGCCGCCGGTCGCGCCGGTTACGAGAGCCTTGCGGCCTGTCAGATCAAACATGGTTCGTTCCTTCTTTATGGCAAGTCCGCAGGAAGTTTTGCGGCTCTGCATCGGGAATTGTCAAAATAAAAAGCCGGTGCGGGGCAAAACCCGCCTCAGCCGATAAGCGTGGCAAGCAGCTGGTCGATATCGGCCGCACCGTTGACGGCAACGCCGTTCACTGTCTTGTCGATACGGCGGGCAAGGCCCGTCAGCACCTTGCCGGAGCCGATTTCGTAAAGCTGGGTCACGTTGTTGGCGGCGAACCACTCAACCGTCTCGCGCCAGCGCACCTGGCCCGTCACCTGTTCGACCAGCAGGGCGGCGATCTCATTGGCGTCGGAAACGGGAGCGGCGCGCACATTGGCGATGACCGGCACCACAGGATTATGCTTTTCGACTTTCGCCAGCGCCTCGCGCATGGCTTCCGCCGCCGGCGCCATCAGCGCGGAGTGGAAAGGAGCGGAAACCGGCAACATGATGGCGCGTTTGGCGCCCTTTTCGGAAGCGATCGCGGCTGCCTTTTCGACGGCAGCCTTGCCACCGGAAATGACCAGCTGGCCGCCGCCATTGTCGTTGGCGATCTGGCAGACGCCGAGCACGCCCGCTTCCTCGCAGATGGCTGAGACCGCATCATGCTCCAACCCGATGATCGCAGCCATGGCACCCTCGCCGACCGGCACGGCGGCCTGCATGGCATTGCCGCGAATGCGCAGAAGACGGGCTGTATCGGCAATCGAGAAGGTGCCTGCGGCGCAGAGCGCCGAATATTCGCCGAGCGAATGGCCGGCCACATAAGAAACCGTATCGGACAGCTTGAAACCGCGCGCCTCGAGAACGCGCATGACCGCCATGGAGACGGCCATGAGGGCCGGCTGGGCGTTCGCCGTCAGCGTCAGCGTCTCTTCCGGGCCGTTCCACATGATGTCGGAAAGCTTCTGATCGAGCGCCTCGTCGACTTCCTGGAACACGGCGCGCGCTTCCGGATAGGTATCCGCCAGCTCCTTGCCCATGCCGACGGCCTGGCTTCCCTGACCGGGAAATGTGAATGCAATACCCATGGGATGTCGTCCTTCTTGTCTGGCCTTGCCTTTATTCTTTCGGACTTCCATTCACATTCCCGCCGGCGAAGTCAAGGCTTGAAGCCCTATGGCAGGCTGTTGTGAGGGGTTTTGCCGTCCCGTTTTCCCCTTTCTTTTCATCATATTTTTTCTTGCACTGCGGCAATTCCCGATTAGTTTCACACCACCTTCCAAAACTGGCCAAGCACCGGGACACCTCCATGAAACAAAAACTACTGGGTCGCACGGGTATCTCCGTGTCCGAAATCTGCCTCGGCACGATGACGTGGGGCACGCAGAATACCGAAGCCGAAGCGCATGCGCAGATGGATTACGCCGTCGAAAACGGCGTCAATTTCTTCGATACGGCCGAGCTTTACCCCACCACCCCCGTTTCCGCCGAAACACAGGGCCGGACCGAGGATTACATCGGCACATGGTTTGAAAAGACCGGCAAACGCGATCAGGTCGTGCTCGCCACCAAGGTCGCCGGCTCGGGCCGCGACTATATTCGCGGCGGCCGCGATATTGACGCCACCGCAATCCGCGAGGCGGTGGATACCAGCCTCAGGCGGCTGAAGACCGATTACATCGACCTCTACCAGATTCACTGGCCGAATCGCGGCACCTACCATTTCCGCGGTGTCTGGAGCTTCGATGCTTCCGGTCAGGCGAAAGAGCGTACGCTCGCCGAAATCACCGAAAAGCTAGAAACGCTCGGCGAACTGGTGAAGGCCGGCAAGATCCGCGCCATCGGCCTCTCCAACGAAAGCGCCTGGGGCACGCAGAAATATATCGATATCGCCGAGGCCAACGGCCTGCCGCGTGTCGCCACCATCCAGAACGAATATAACCTGCTCTATCGCAGCTTCGACCTCGACATGGCGGAAGTCGCCCATCACGAAGATGTCGGCCTGCTCGCCTATTCGCCGCTGGCGGCGGGTCTGCTCACCGGCAAATACCAGAACGGCGCCCGCCCGGCGGGATCGCGCGCCAGCATCAATCACGACCTCGGCGGCCGCCTGCAGCCGCATCAGGAAGCCCCGGTCAAGGCCTATCTGGAGCTTGCGGCCGCGCACGGCATCGACCCGGCCCAGCTCGCCATCGCCTTCTGCCTCACCCGGCCCTTCATGGCCTCGGCCATCATCGGCGCGACGACGATGGAACAGTTGAAGACGGATATCGCAGCGGCGGATGTGACCCTGTCGGACGAGGTGCTGAAGGGCATTGCGACGATCCATCGGCAATATCCGATGGCGATTTGAGGATCGACCGGCGCGCTTTTTCGCTCTTGCCCTTGCATTCCGGGCAAAAATCCGTATAAGCGCGCTGTTCACAACACCCGGTCCAATTGGCTGGTGGCTGAACGGAGGGCTGGTTCCGGCAACGGAACAGCAGGAACCATAAGGTTTTTCCGGCCTCCCGTGTCTCCGCTCTCGACCGTCTCGAACAACGCTTTTCTTGCTTTAAGGCCTCGTGCCTTTTCAGGAGCAGTCGTTGAGGCTTAGCGCCGTTGCCGGGTGAAGGACGAAACGCAAGAAAGGCAAAGCTTAAATGGCTCTTTACGAACACATCTTCCTTGCCCGGCAGGATATTTCTGCCCAGCAGGTCGACGCACTTGTCGAGCAGTACAAGGGCGTTATCGAATCGTTCGGCGGCAAAGTCGGACGCATCGAGAACTGGGGTCTGAAGTCCCTCACCTACCGCATCAAGAAGAACCGCAAGGCTCACTACGCTCTCATGGACATCGACGCTCCGGCGGCCGCCATCCATGAAGTAGAGCGCCAGATGCGCATCAACGAAGACGTTCTTCGCTACATGACCATCGCCGTCGAAGCCCACGAAGAAGGCCCGTCCGCGATGATGCAGAAGCGCGACCGTGACGACCGTCCGCGCCGCGATGGCGACCGTCCGGACCGTGGCCCGCGTGAAGGCGGCTTCGAACGCCGTCCGCGCGAAGACCGTGCGTAATAGAGGCTAAGGAGAAAAATCATGGCTGACGTATCATCCTCTTCCTCCCAGGCACGCCGTCCGTTCCATCGCCGCCGCAAGACCTGCCCGTTCTCGGGCGCCAACGCGCCGAAGATCGACTACAAGGACGTTCGCCTCCTGCAGCGCTACATTTCCGAGCGCGGCAAGATCGTTCCGTCCCGCATCACGGCCGTTTCCCAGAAGAAGCAGCGCGAACTCGCCCAGGCGATCAAGCGCGCCCGCTTCCTCGGCCTGCTGCCCTACGTCGTAGCGTAATCTGAAAATACCGGACCCGCTGATCGAAAGTCAGCGGGTTCATCCCTTCCGCGATGGGCGCGGATCGGAACTCCAAAATCCCATGTTGGGGATGAAGTACCTGAGACAGTGATTCAGGTGTGATCCCCTAACTGCTTGAAAAGCAGGACAGCGAGACCGTGACAACGAAGAACCAGACAGTGCTGCCCACCGGCATTCTCGCCGGCATTGCCGCCACCCTGCTCGTGCTGGGTGCGAATGCGCAGCTGTCGTTTGCGTCCGTGCTCTACGCCGCCTCCTCGCTGCCGATCTTCATTGCAGGCCTCGGCTGGGGCAACCGCGCCGCCACCATCGGCATCGTGACGGCCGCCGTGCTCGGCGCCATCCTCGTCTCGCCGCTGTTTGCAGTCGCCATGGCGGTGTTCACGCTGATCCCGGCGGGCTGGCTCAGCCATCTCGCCAACCTGGCGCGTCCCGCTTCCGAACTCGGCGGCCCCGACAACCTGATGGCCTGGTACC
>JAGIAH010000017.1 GCA_017744915.1 Agrobacterium tumefaciens | reverse complement strand
CCCGGTAGCTCGTCAGGCTCATAACCTGAAGGCCGCAGGTTCAAATCCTGCCCCCGCAACCAAATTCTATCTAGAGATTATCATAGGGCTCCGAGGAAACTCGGAGCTCTTTTTGTGTTGCTGCTCCAGCTCAAACTCGCCGCTACGAAGCTTATCCACGTAGTCGTCGCGCTTCAGCACCTCGAACTACTTATCCATGATCGTCGGTGATACCTTTTTCTGGGTGTGTTCTTGCGATGATCCGGTCGCTTGCGAATGATACGGGTAGTCCAATTGGAATGGTATGCGACTGTTTTAAAGGTCGTCGGGCTTGGGGGCGTGACCATCGGAATAGATTGTCGAGAATGGCGCCCAGCCGGCGGCTGCCGGCCATCGCCGCGATCTGCCTGTGAAAACGGGCGTTTGGCTCAAGATGGGCTCGGGCATTACTGCGCTCGAGCCGATAGGCGTCGGTCAATTCGTTGTGGTGGCTTTGCAGCTTCTTGATGGTAGCGGCTTCCGGGCGGCGCGATAGGCGGCCGGAATTTCCAGAAGGAAGCGAAGCGAGAACAGCAGCGTATCCTTTGCCAAAATCAGAGCAGCGGTGGTTTCTCGCCAGCGGCTCGATATGCAGAAATCGCAGTATTTGCCATCAGCATGGCGATCGTCATCGGCCCGACGCCACCAGGAACCGGCGTTATGGCGGCTGCGATGGTCCTGGCTTCATCAAAGGCAACGTCGCCCACAAGGCGTGTCTTGCCTTCTCCCTTTTCGGGTGCGGGTATCCGGTTGATACCGACATCGATGACCGTTGCGCCAGGCTTCACCCAATCACCCTTGACCATCTCAGGGCGGCCGACGGCTGCGACGAGAATATCGGCGTTGCGGCAGATGGCCAGCAGATTCTTGGTACGCGAGTGAGCGATGGTAACTGTGGCGTTGGCGTTTAGCAGTAGCTGCGCCATCGGCTTGCCGAACAGGTTCGAGCGGCCAATGACGACGGCGTTGAGGCCTGAAAGATCCTCCCCGTGCGTGCGGCGAACGAAGACCATGGCGCCGGCCGGCGTGCAGGACACCAGGCCCGTTTCAAGATCGCCGGTGGCGAGTTTGCCGGCATTGACGACATGCAGGCCATCGACATCCTTTTCCGGTAGGATTGACTGAATGATCGGCTCGCTGTTCAACGGCTTCGGCAGCGGTAGTTGCACGAGGATGCCGTGGATCGACGGATCGGCATTCAACGAGGCGACAAGCGAGCCTAGTTCCTTCTGGCTGGTTTCCGCAGTCAATGTGTGCTGCACGGATTTGAAGCCGCATTCCCTGGCGATTCGGCTTTTGGAGTTAACATAAGCATGGCTCGCCGGATCGTCACCGACTATGATGACGGCCAGTCCTGGCCTGACGCCGCTGCGTTCTTCTAGCGTAGCGCTTGCCTGCCTGACGGCATCGATCACCGAACTGGCGGTTGCTTTTCCATCAATGATTATTGTCACGTCCGTATCTCTAATTGCGCGTCTCAATTGAACTCGAGGCTCATCCGGGCAAGATCATCCCACAGGCTTTCGGCAAAACCGCGCAGCACGATGACTTCGAAGACCTGTCCGTCGACGCGGGTGAGGTGGGCGGCGATGTGGCCGATCAGCGTCGTGGTGGAGTGTCCCACCGGAAAGGCTGCAAGAGACAGGTCGACCGCCGTGCCTTTGGCCAGTACCCGCTCGCTCAGCCTGCCTTCGATGCGGATGCGCACGCGCCCCTGGCTCTGGTCGACACCCGTTGCCTGAGGTTCGAGCGCTGTAAGAAGCGCTTTCATATCAGCGTGAGGCAGAGGCTGTTCACCGACGATGAACCATTGGCCCGGTGAGACCGCGCGTACATCGCCTATGGTGAGGCCGCGAAGGCGGGCTTCCAGATCCGCTGCGCCGGGTGCGGCCAGAACGTGGATGATCGCGCCTTCCGGCAAAGGGAAGAGTTTGATGGCGGTGGAGGCAATCGCTCCCTTTGCGCCCAGCACCGGGCGGAGCGCCGGCCGGAAGTCAGACTTGAAATCAGACATGGAGTTTCTCGTTTTGAGGATCGACAAAAACCGGGTTGCAAAGGCGGGCTTGGGTAAATTCGTTGCGCAGGCCGTTCCAGACCATGACCTCCTCACCATGTCTTTCCGGACCGTTCTTGACGAGGGCGAGACCGATGGTCGAGCCTAGATAGGGTGAGAATGCGCTGGAGGTGACATAACCCTGATCGTTCTCCAGCGTTGCCGCGGCATCCCTGGCGAGAATATGCGAACCGGTGCGGAAGGACTGTTTTGGATCAAGCGGCACGACACCGACGAGGCTCGGACGGTCGGTGGCGGAAAGCCCCTCGCGCTCCAACATCCGCCGGCCAATGAAATCGGCCTTGGTGGTGGAGACCATCTTGCCGAAGCCGAGGTCGGCGGGCACCACCGTGCCGTTGATCTCGTTGTGGGTGACATGGCCTTTTTCGATGCGCAGCACGCCAAGCGCCTCGACACCATAGGGCATGATGTTCTCCGGCTTTCCTGCTTCCATCAGTGCATCGGCAACGCTTTCACCGTAACCGGCCGGGACGGCAAGCTCGTAGGCCAGTTCGCCGGAGAAGGAAATCCGGAACAGGCGTCCGTGCAATTGCCCGCCAAACAGCGAGACTTCTTTGGCCGCAAGAAAGGGGAAAGCCTCGTCGGAAATATCCTCATCGACGATTCTTTGCAGAATGGCGCGTGCCTTCGGTCCGGCAATCGCCATTTGCGCCCATTGATCGGTGACGGAGGCAAGCCGCACGTCGAGACCCGGCCAGAGTGCCTGGGCGCAGAATTCCAGATGGTTCATGACACCTGCCGCATAGGCCGTGGTGGTCGTCATGAAGAAGCGGTTTTCCTCCAGCCGGCTGGTGGTACCGTCATCATAGATCATGCCGTCTTCACGCAGCATCAGGCCATATCGTGCCTTGCCGATGGGCAGCTTTAGGAAAGCGTTGCAATAAACCCGGTTAAGGAATTCGGCGGCGTCGCTGCCGCAAATCTCGATCTTGCCGAGCATTGAGACGTCGCAGAGGCCGGCATTTTTGCGCACATTCAGAACTTCGCGGTCAACGCTTTCCCGCCAGCTGCTTTCACCTTTGCGGGGAAACCAGGAGGAGCGATACCAGAGACCGGTTTCAACGAAGATGGCTCCATTTTTTCCAGCCCAGCCGTGCAGCGGCGATTTGCGTACCGGCTGGAAATGATGGCCGTGATAAGCGCCGGTGAGCGCACCAAAGGAGACGGGTGTGTAGAACGGCCGGAACGTGGTGGTGCCGACATCCGCCGGGGAAACGCCGCGCGCTTCGGCCAGCAGCCCGATGGCGTTGACGTTGGAAAGCTTGCCCTGATCAGTCGCCATGCCGTTCGTGGTGTAACGCTTGGCCAATTCGACATGGCCGTAACCTTCGCTGACGGCGAGACCGAGATCTTTGCGATGAACATCATTCTGGTAATCGACAAAGGCTTTGGCCTTGATGCCGGGGATGGACCAGAGTGCCTTCGTGGGCGGGGCAACGACATCATTTTCCACGCCGCCGAATGTCGGTGTTGTTGCCGTAAAACCGAGATCCTGCGCAAGCGCCGCACCCTTTCGCGCGCCATCCTCAAGGCAGGCGGCGATGCCATTTATCGCGGATACTGCGCCGGCGAGTTCGAGCCCCTTGAGATTGGCGGGTGCGAGGAAGGCAACATTGTCTTCCGACCAGACCGGTTTTCCGCCGCGATGGCAGGCAAGATGGATAACGGGGCTGAAACCGCCCGACATGGCGAGCGCATCGATATTCATGCTTTCCGTGCGGCCATTTGCACATATCTCAATGGCGGAAAGCGCCTTGCCACCCTGCGCATTCGAGACGACGCCACCTTTGATGACACGCGCCTTGCCTTCGTAGCGCGGATTACCCTGCTCACGGCTGTCGATGATGGCGGCAAGAGCGATGCCCTGCGCCTCCAGATCGCGGGCAAGCGCATATCCGCTGTCGTTGGTGGTGAAAATTGCCGTCGTCGTACCGGGGCTTACGGCATAACGGTTGAGATAGCTGCGCATGGCGCCCGCCATCATCACACCGGGAACATCGTTACCGCCGAACACCAGCGGCCGTTCTTCCGCACCGGTTGCAAGCAGCGCTCGTTTGGCGACGATGCGCCACAGGCGCTCCACGGGCACATGTGCTTTCGGATCGGGCAGGTGCTTTTGCACCCGTTCCACCGCGCCGAAGACGTTGCCGTCATACCAGCCGAAGGCCGTGGTTCGCGTCAGCACCGTTACATTCGGCAAAGCGTCGAGTTCGGCGACGCATTGCGCCGCGAAATCCGGAGCGCTCTTGCCGCCGATGGCCGCTGTCTCGGAAAGAAGCCCGCCGCCTGCGAGGGAATGTTCATCCACAATGATGACGCTCGCGCCGGCGCGTCCTGC
Organism: Agrobacterium tumefaciens; assembly: GCA_017744915.1. Classification (GTDB taxonomy): domain Bacteria; phylum Pseudomonadota; class Alphaproteobacteria; order Rhizobiales; family Rhizobiaceae; genus Agrobacterium; species Agrobacterium tumefaciens_I. Next base: position 63,496 of record JAGIAH010000017.1, on the reverse strand, counting down.
GGCAAGGGCTGCGGCGAGCCCGGCCGCGCCGGAACCGATCACCAGCAGGTCGCAATGCGCCCAGCATTTGTCATAGGTATCCGGATCCGCCTCGTAGCTTGCTTTGCCGAGACCGGCGGCTTTGCGGATGAAGGGCTCGTAGACCTTTTCCCAGAAGGCGGCAGGCCACATGAAGGTCTTGTAATAGAACCCCGCGCCGAGGAAGGGCGACAGAAGGCCGGTCAGCGCGCCGATATCGAAATCGAGAGAGGGCCAGCGGTTCTGGCTTCTGGCTTCCAGCCCGGCATAAAGTTCCTGCATGGTGGCGCGGGTGTTCGGCTCCGTGCGGCCGTCACGGCCGATGGTCATCAGCGCGTTCGGCTCGGCTGCACCCGCCGTCAATATACCGCGTGGGCGGTGGTATTTGAAACTGCGGCCTACGAGTTGCTGGCCATTGGCGAGCAGGGCGGAGGCAAGGCTGTCGCCCGCAAAGCCTGACATCGGCTTGCCGTCGAAGGTGAAGGAAAGTGGTTTGGAGCGGTCGATTAGACCGCCGGTCTTCAGGCGGTTGGAACTCATGCGCTTGTCACTTTCGTCTTGTCGGTCGCGTCGCGGCAGGCGGATATCTCATGGGTGACGGTATCGCGGGCGACGACCAGCCAGCGGCGGCAACCGGAGGTGTGGTGCCAATATTCCTCATAGGCTCCGCGCGGATTGTCGCGCAGATAGACGTAGTCGAACCATTCCTCAGTGCCGGCATCCGCCGCAGGCCTTTGAAGGGCAGCACCCTTGATGGTGAATTCTTCCTTGGGTCTTGGCCCGCAATGCGGGCAGGGCACGAGACTTGCCATTTCGAATGTCCTTGGTCCGCGAGATAGCGGGATGGCGAAAAGTGTGAGCGGTTTTCGCCTGAAATCCCGCTTTGGATTTAGTGGAGGTTGGGCTGGGCGCCCTGGCCCTTTTCATCGATGAGATAACCGCGCCGGAAGCGGTCCAGCCGGAAGGCCGTTGCCGTTTCCTGCGGCGCGCCGCGTGCGAGAAGATGGGCGAAGCAGAAACCGGAGGCGGGCGTCGCCTTGAAGCCGCCGTAACACCAGCCGGCATTGAGATAGAGATTGTCGATCGGGGTCTGGTCGATGATCGGCGAACCATCCATCGACATATCCATGATGCCGCCCCAGGAGCGCAGCACCCGGACGCGGGAGAGTGCGGGTATCATCGCCTTGCCGGCTTCCGCCACATGCTCGACCGTCGCCAGATTGCCGCGCTGGGCGTAGGAATTATAGCCGTCTATATCGCCGCCGAAGACGAGGCCGCCCTTGTCCGATTGCGAGACGTAAAAATGGCCGGCACCGAAGGTGACGACGCCGTCGATGAAGGGCTTCAGCCCTTCCGACACGAAAGCCTGAAGTACATGGCTTTCGATTGGCAACTTCAGCCCGGCCATGGCGGCGACCTGCGAAGAATTGCCCGCCGCCGCCAAAGCCAGCTTGCCGCAACCGATGAAGCCGCGGCTCGTCTCGACGCCCACGACCGCGCCGTTTTCCCGGCGAATGCCCGTCACCTCGCAGCCCTGGATGATATCGACGCCGCGGCTGTCTGCGCCGCGCGCATAACCCCAGGCCACGGCATCATGGCGGACGGTGCCGCCGCGCCTTTGCAGCAATCCACCCTGAACGGGAAAGCGTGCATTATCGAAATCGAGAAACGGCAACATCGCTTTGACCGAGGTGCGGTCCAGCAACTCGGCATCGACACCGTGCAGCCGCATGGCATTGCCGCGCCTTGTATAGGCATCACGCTGCGCATCCGAGTGAAAGAGGTTCAACACACCGCGCTGGGAAACCATGGCGTTGAAGTTGAAATCCTGCTCCAGCCCTTCCCACAGCTTCATCGAAAGCTCGTAGAACGGGTTATTGCCCGGTAGCAGATAGTTGGAGCGAATGATCGTGGTGTTGCGGCCGACATTGCCGGAGCCGATGTAGTTTTTCTCCAGCACCGCGACATTGGTGATGCCGAATTCCTTGGCGAGATAATAGGCCGTCGCCAGCCCATGCCCGCCGCCGCCTACGATGATGACGTCATAATGCGGTTTCGGTGACACATCCCGCCATGCGGGTTTCCAGGATTTGTTGCCAAAAAGGCCGTTCTTGAAAATGGAAAAGGCGGAATAGCGCATCTGCGTACCTCGAACGATATCGCACAAGCTTACTGAGGCCATTCGAAAGACGATTGCAGATAAGGGACATTATGATCTAGAAAAGAGACATGACGGCTATCGAGCAAAAAAACACGCAGCGTATCGGTTTTATCCTTGTCCCGAATTTTGCGCTGATGTCCTACGCCTCGGCGGCGGAGCCGCTTCGGGCCGCCAATCTCATCGCCGGGACTGATCTTTATGAGGCCGTGCCTTTGTCCTTCGGTGGTGAAGCCATCAGAAGTTCGTCGGGAATCCTCGTTGACTGCCAGTCACTCGCCGTGGTGGGCGAGCGATGCCATACGATCTTCGTTTGCGCCGGCGGTGGACCGCAGGACTGGGTGGTGGCGGAAGGTTCGTTCGGCATGTTGCGGCGACTGGCGCGCCAGGGCGTCAGGATTGGCGGTATTTCCAGCGGCGCTTACCTGCTGGCGGCGGCAGGCCTGCTGGATAATCGCGATTTCACGATCCACTGGGAACACGCGCCGGTGCTCCGGGAAGCGTTCGCCCATCTCACGCCTAGACAAGCCCGCTTCGTCATCGATGGAGACCGCATCACCTGCGCCGGCGGCGTTGCACCCCTCGACATGATGCATGCGATGATTTCGCAGAGAATGGGCGCCCATTTTGCAAGGCGTGTCAGCGACTGGTATCTGCATACGGCCGTGGCCGAACCCGGTGCACCACAACGCGGCTCCTCGGCCGAACGTCATGGCACCAACCATCCGGCCTTGCTGACCGTGCTGGAAAAAATGGAAACGACCATTGAAAGCCCGCTCGACCGGCAGACCATGGCAAAGCTGGCGGGCACAAGCGCGCGCCACCTCGACCGGCTTTTCGCGACGCATATGAAGTCGACATTTCTGGAGACCTACCGCGCAATCCGCCTCGACCACGCCCGGCGATTGCTGGAGCAAAGCCCGCTCTCCATCGCGGAAGTGGCCTTCGCCACGGGTTTTTCCAGCGCCGGACATTTTTCGGGAAGTTTTAAGGCCCGCTTCGGTCAAACGCCGAATGCCATTCGGCAAAGATTTCCTCCGAATTAAAATAGTTTTCCTGTAAGGAAGGGAAACCACGATAATGCCGGAGGAAGCCATGGCGAAGGAAACCACCAAGACCGAAGCTGCGTTCCCGTCGCAGGATCCGCATGCCGTTCGCGAGCCAAGGGTCAACAATCTGGAAATGGCGATCGGCCACGAGGTGCGCGCCTACCGCAAGAAGCTCGGCATCACCGTCACGGATCTTGCTTCGGCCACCGGCGTTTCCGTGGGCATGCTGTCCAAGATCGAGAACGGCAACATCTCCCCGTCGCTCACCACGCTGCAAACGCTTTCCAAGGCGCTCGGCGTGCCGATCACGGCCTTCTTCCGCGGTTTCGAGGAGCCGCGCAGCGCCACCTTCGTCAAGGCGGGGCAGGGCGTGAATATCGAGCGCAGGGGCACCCGCGCCGGCCATCAATACAGCCTGCTTGGCCATATCGACAACAATACCAGCGGCGTCACAGTCGAGCCTTATCTCATCACGCTGACCACGGATTCGGATGTGTTCCCGACCTTCCAGCATGAAGGCATGGAGTTTCTCTACATGCTGGAAGGCGAGGTGGTTTACCGCCACGGTGAGCAGCTTTTCACCATGCAGGCCGGCGACAGCCTGTTTTTTGACGCCGATGCGCCGCACGGGCCGGAAGAGCTGGTGAAACTTCCTGCCCGTTATCTGTCGATCATTTCTTATCCGCAAAGGCGGATGACCAACGATTGAGAATTTGCCTTAGAAGAAAAAAATATTCCTGATAGTTGACGGAGCGGAATTCCATATGTTAGCCCTTCATTCAGAAACGAATGGAGGTGCCTGTCGATGTGCGGCATTGTTGGACTATTCCTGAAAGACAAAAGCCTTGAACCGCAGCTGGGTCAGCTGCTCTCGGACATGCTCGTCACCATGACCGATCGCGGACCGGATTCGGCCGGGATCGCGATCTATGGAAGTGCGGCCGATGGCCGTGCGAAAGTGACGATCCAGTCTGCCGATCCCGCCGCTGATTTTTCCGGTCTCGCCGAGGCGCTGAAGGAAAACGGCGTTGACGCCTCGGTCACGGTAAAAAGCACCCATGCGGTTCTCGATATTCCCGCCGGGAAGCTGGATGGTATCCGTGCGGTTCTCGCAGCCGTCCGCCCGAATGTCCGGGTGATGGGCTCCGGCGACAGTGTGGAAATCTACAAGGAAACCGGCCTGCCGAAGGATGTGGTCACCCGCTTTGACGTGCGCTCCATGGCCGGCACCCATGGCATCGGCCACACCCGCATGGCAACGGAATCGGCAGTGACGACGCTTGGTGCCCATCCCTTCTCCACCGGCGCCGATCAGTGCCTGGTGCATAACGGTTCGCTTTCCAACCACAATAATCTGCGCCGCGAACTGGTGCGCGAAGGCATGACGTTTGAAACCCAGAATGACTCGGAAGTCGCCGCCGCCTATCTCACGGCGGAGATGGCCAAGGGCAAGGATCTGGGTGAGGCGCTCACGGGTGCGCTCGATGATCTCGACGGTTTCTTCACCTTCGTTGTCGGCACCAAATCCGGTTTCGGCGTGGTGCGGGATCCCATCGCCTGCAAGCCTGCGGTGATGGCCGAGACCGACCAATATGTCGCTTTCGGTTCGGAATACCGCGCGCTCGTCAACCTGCCCGGCATTGAAAACGCCCGCGTGTGGGAGCCGGAACCGGCGACCGTCTATTTCTGGGACCATGAAAAGGCCGCCTGAGACCCGTCATCGGCGCCTGTTTTGAAAGTCATAATCCATGCCAGTTTTTGATCTCTCCCACACGCCTTTGCGTGAATTGAATAGCGCACTTCACGGCCTTTCCTCCGGTGTCAACGATACCGAATTCGAAGTCGTCAATCCGCGCGGCCACCATGCCGTCGCTGTCGGCATCGACAGCCCCGTCACCGTCGATGTGCACGGTTCGGTCGGTTATTATTGCGCCGGCATGAATGATGGCGGTACCGTCACCGTTCACGGCTCGGCCGGGCCGGGTGTCGCTGAAAACATGATGTCCGGTACCGTCGTCATCGAGGGTGATGCTTCGCAATATGCCGGTGCCACCGGGCGCGGCGGGCTTCTGGTCATCAAGGGCAATGCCGCTTCCCGCTGCGGCATTTCCATGAAGGGCATCGATATCGTCGTGAAAGGCAATATCGGCCACATGTCCGCCTTCATGGGCCAGTCCGGTCACCTCGTCGTCTGCGGCGATGCGGGCGATGCGCTGGGTGACAGCCTTTATGAGGCAAAGCTTTTCGTGCGCGGCTCGGTGAAGAGCCTGGGTGCCGATTGCATCGAAAAGGAAATGCGGCCCGAACATCTCGAAAAGCTTGCAGAACTCCTCGAAAAGGCCGGCGTCACGGATGTCAGCCCTGGTGAGTTCAAGCGCTATGGCTCGGCCCGCACGCTCTACAATTTCAACATCGACAACGCCGACGCGTATTGAGGCGAGGGATATTCCGATGAGCTATCACAACCCCTTCACCCCGCCGCGCAAATCCGCAACCTTTGACGATCATACGCTGGCGGAAATCCGCCGCGCGGCGGCGACCGGCATTTATGACATTCGCGGCGCCGGCACGAAGCGCAAGGTTCCGCATTTCGACGACCTGCTGTTTCTCGGTGCTTCCATCTCGCGTTATCCGCTCGAAGGTTACCGCGAGAAATGCGATACGACCGTCACGCTCGGCACACGTTTCGCCAAAAAGCCGATCACGCTGAAAACGCCGATCACCATTGCCGGCATGAGCTTCGGCGCCTTGTCAGGCAATGCTAAGGAAGCGCTCGGCCGCGGCGCGACCATCGCCGGCACGTCTACGACGACGGGCGATGGCGGCATGACGGATGAGGAGCGTGGCCACAGCCAGACGCTGGTCTATCAATATCTGCCCTCGCGTTACGGCATGAACCCGAAAGACCTGCGCCGTGCGGACGCCATCGAGGTCGTGGTCGGCCAGGGCGCGAAGCCGGGCGGCGGCGGCATGTTGCTTGGCCAGAAGATTTCTGATCGTGTCGCCAATATGCGCAACCTGCCGAAGGGCATCGACCAGCGCTCCGCCTGCCGTCATCCCGATTGGACTGGCCCGGACGATCTGGAAATCAAGATTCTCGAACTGCGCGAAATTACCGACTGGGAAAAGCCGATCTATATTAAGGTCGGCGGCGCGCGGCCCTATTACGACACGGCGCTGGCGGTAAAGGCCGGTGCCGATGTGGTGGTGCTGGATGGCATGCAGGGCGGCACGGCGGCCACGCAGGATGTCTTCATCGAAAATGTCGGCATGCCAACGCTGGCCTGCATTCGGCCAGCTGTTCAGGCGCTGCAGGACCTCGGCATGCACCGCAAGGTGCAGCTCATCGTCTCCGGCGGCATCCGTTCGGGTGCCGATGTTGCCAAGGCACTCGCACTCGGCGCCGATGCTGTCGCCATCGGTACTGCGGCGCTGGTTGCACTGGGCGACAATGATCCGCATTGGGAAGAGGAATATCAGAAACTCGGCACAACGGCCGGCGCTTATGATGACTGGCACGAGGGCAAAGACCCCGCCGGCATCACCACGCAGGATCCGGAGCTTGCCGCCCGCCTCGACCCCGTCGCCGCCGGTCGCCGCCTTGCCAATTATCTGAAGGTCATGACGCTTGAAGCGCAGACCATCGCGCGCGCCTGCGGCAAGAACCATCTCCACAATCTGGAGCCGGAAGATCTGGTGGCGCTGACCATGGAGGCGGCTGCCATGGCGCAGGTTCCGCTGGCGGGAACGAACTGGTTCCCGGGGAAAGGCAGCTTTTAAGCCATAAAGAACGGACGGGCGCATTTGGGAGGATGTGCCCGTCTTTTTTCAATGAAGTGTCTGATACCAAAAAAAGGGGAATGACGTGACACTGGACCTCTCCAAATTTGCTGCCGAAAAGGGCATCAAATATTTCATGATCAGCTATACCGATCTCTTCGGCGGCCAGCGCGCCAAGCTGGTGCCGGCGGAAGCGATCGCCGATATGCAAAGGGGCGGCGCGGGTTTTGCAGGTTTCGCCACATGGTTCGATCTGACGCCTGCCCATCCTGATCTTTTCGCCGTGCCCGATGCCTCTTCGGTCATCCAGCTTCCCTGGAAAAAGGATGTCGCCTGGGTCGCTGCCGATTGTGTCATGGAAGACCAGCCGGTGGAGCAGGCGCCGCGTGTGGTTCTTAAGAAGCTCATTGCGGAGGCGGCGGGCGAGGGGCTGCGGGTCAAGACAGGTGTCGAGCCGGAATTTTTCCTGATTTCGCCCGACGGTGCGAAAATCTCCGACGAATACGACACGGCGGAAAAACCCTGCTACGATCAGCAGGCCGTCATGCGCCGTTACGATGTGATCGCCGAGATTTGCGATTACATGCTGGAGCTTGGCTGGAAGCCCTATCAGAACGACCATGAGGACGCGAATGGCCAGTTCGAGATGAACTGGGAATATGACGACGCGCTGCAGACCGCCGACAAACATTCCTTCTTCAAGTTCATGGTCAAGTCCGTTGCCGAAAAGCACGGACTGCGCGCCACCTTCATGCCCAAACCGTTCAAGGGGTTGACCGGCAACGGCTGCCACGCCCATATCTCGGTCTGGGACCTCGACGGCAAGGTCAATGCCTTCGCCGACAAGGCAATGCCGTTCGGACTGTCGGCCAAGGGCAAGACCTTTCTTGGCGGCATCATGAAACACGCATCCGCTCTTGCGGCCGTCACCAATCCGACGGTCAATTCCTACAAGCGCATCAACGCGCCGCGCACCATTTCCGGCGCGACCTGGGCGCCGAATACGGTGACCTGGACCGGCAATAACCGCACCCATATGGTGCGCGTGCCGGGGCCGGGGCGTTTCGAACTGCGCCTGCCGGATGGTGCGGTGAACCCCTATCTGCTGCAGGCCATCATCATCGCCGCCGGCCTCTCCGGCGTTCGCTCCAAGGCCGATCCCGGACGGCACTACGATATCGACATGTATCGTGAAGGCCATACCGTCACGGATGCACCGAAGCTGCCGCTCAATCTTCTCGATGCGCTGCGCGAATATGAGAAGGATGCGGAGTTGCAGCAGGCGCTCGGCATGGAGTTCTCGAAGGCCTATCTGAAGCTCAAGCAGGGTGAGTGGAACAGCTATTGCGCGCAGTTCACCGCCTGGGAGCATCAAACCACGCTCGACGTCTGAGCCCGGTTTTCCCCGCCGCCCTTGCGGCTTTTCCCGCGCGTGTCAAACCGCGCGGGTTTTTCCCATATCGATGACAGAGAGATCGCCAGATGACGAACTTCGTCCTGACCGTAACATGCAAATCCACCCGTGGCATCGTTGCCGCCCTTTCAGGCCTGCTGGCGGAGAAAGGGTGCAACATCGTCGACAGTTCGCAGTTCGATGATCTCGGCACCGGTCGCTTCTTCATGCGCGTGGGTTTCATCTCCGAGGAAGGTGCGACGCGGGATGAGCTGATGGCGGGGCTGGCACCAATTTCGAAGACATTCGGCATGGAGGTGGCGCTGCACGACCAGTCCGAGCGGATGAAGGTTCTGCTGATGGTCTCGCGTTTCGGTCATTGCCTTAATGACCTGTTGTATCGCTGGCGTATCGGAGCGTTGCCGATCGATATTGTCGGCGTCGTCTCCAACCATTTCGATTACCAGAAGGTGGTCGTCAATCACGACATCCCCTTTCACCACATTCCGGTGACGAAGGAGAACAAACCGCAGGCCGAAGCCCGGATCATGGAGATTGCTGAAAGCACCGGCACGGAACTCGTCGTGCTGGCGCGCTACATGCAGGTGCTTTCCGACAGGATGTGCGAGGCCATGTCGGGCAAGATCATCAATATCCATCATTCCTTCCTGCCGTCCTTCAAGGGCGCAAACCCTTACAAGCAGGCCTATCAGCGCGGTGTGAAGCTGATTGGTGCGACCGCACATTATGTGACGGCCGATCTGGATGAAGGACCGATCATTGAGCAGGATATCGTGCGCATCACCCATGCCCAGTCGGCCGAGGATTATGTCTCGCTCGGCCGTGACGTGGAGGCGCAGGTGCTGGCGCGCGCCATCCACGCCCATATTCATCGGCGTGTATTTTTGAACGGCAGCCGAACGGTGGTGTTTCCGCCCAGCCCTGGCTCTTATGCATCGGAAAGGATGGGATGAGGCATTCTGGGCTGGTCAGGCTGCCCGCCGTGCGTCCGCTGTTGCCATAAAGGTGATGCACGGCTAAATAAGTTGGTACGCCATAATATCAAGAGCCAGAACCTGCTTCGGCGTGCGGCGAGCGCAGGCGGGATGTGCCAAACGAGGTGATACCATGACCGGTGCTTTGCAGGGAACTGCCATTCGTGTTGAGCGTCCGACAAAGACGCTGAGGGAACTCGCGCTCGACAAGGTGCGGGACGCGATCGTGAATGGTTATTTCCGCCCCGGCGACCGTCTCGTGGAGCGTGATCTCTGCGCCCAGCTCGGTGTTTCCCGCACCATCGTGCGCGAAGTCCTGCGGCATCTGGAATCCGAAGGGCTGGTGGCGAACCTGCCGAACAAAGGCCCGATGGTCGCGCTGCTCGATCTCGACGAGGCCAAGCAGATTTACGAAATTCGCGGTGCGCTGGAGGGAATGGCGGCGCGTCTTTGCGCCGAACGCCGGGACCCGGCCATTGTCGAGGCACTGGAGGTTTCGCTCAAGCACATCCGCGAAAGTTATGTCGCGAAGGATATGCCGGGCGTGCTGGCGCATACCTCGTCCTTTTACCAGACATTGTTCAGCAAGATCGACCGACATGTCGCCTGGGGCGTCGTCAATCTGCTGACGGTGCGGATCAATCATCTGCGCTCCATGACGATCAAGACGAAAAGCCGTGATACCGAAGGTCCGGCTCAGATGGAAAAGATCGTCGAGGCCATCCGGAAGGGTGACGGGGACGCCGCTTATAAAGCCGCGCTTGATCACGTGACCAGCGCCTGTGCCATTGCCGAAGCCGTTCTGACGGCGCAAAAAACCGCCGACTGACGGATTTTTCGGCTGAGATCTACCCATCCTTGTGGCTTCCCGCCGGGAGCCGCACGGATGTGGTTTTTCTTATTTTATTGTTGTTTTACAATAATCTAGAAAATCAATTTTCCGCTTCTTGACAGGCTAAACCATTTGATGTGATGGTATGCCATAATCAATAATATAAAGAGCGGAGCTTAATATGAACTGGAATCCGATTTCCCGGAAATGCATAGCCGTGCGCGCCAAAACCCTCTTGGCTGGTGCCGCACTCACTCTTTTTGCCGGTGCCGCCGTGGCACAGGACTGCACGCCGAAAATATCCGACGACCACCTCATCAAGCCCGGTCATCTTGTCATGGCGACCAGCCCGACCCTGCCGCCCATGGCCTATGCCGATCAGCAGGGTGTCCTTAAAGGGCTGCGCATCGAGCTGGGATATGAGATCGCCAAGCGGCTCTGCCTGAAACCGGAATATATCAGCACTGAATATGCCACCATGGTGCCGGGTCTGCAGGGCGGGCGCTGGGACATGATCAACGCCGGCCTGTTTGTCACGGCGGAGCGGCGCAAGATCCTGTTCATGATCCCCTATGAAAACCTTGCCATCAGCATTTCCACGGCCGTCGGCGCGTCCGATCCCATCACCAAGGTCGATGATCTCGCGGGCAAGGCCGTCAGCACCGATATTGGCGGTTATGCCGAGCGCAAGATCAAGGAACTGAACGAGGACTTCAAGAAGCGCGGTCTCGCGCCGATGACGATCAATCTGTTCGATAACTACGCGACGGTTTATCAGGCGCTGCGCGCCGGTCAGGTGCAGGCGGCGGTCTCTATCGATCCTGTCGCCAAGCAATATCAGGATCGCGGTGAATTCACCCACGCGCTATCAGGCATGTATCCGACCCCCGGTTCGCTTTCTTTCGGCAGCAAGGACGTGGCCGATGCCGTCTCCGCTGCGCTGAAGGAGATGAGGGCAGACGGTTCGCTCGAAAAGCTGATGGGCGGTTACGGCGTCAGCATGGCGCCGGGCGACCTCGCCGTTCTCGGCCCGGAAGGCTGAATTCCATCCATCTGAACTGTCATCGCGGCGGAAAAGCTTTCGCCGCGACCGTTCCCGCATGAATTGGAGAAAGACGTGAAGGGTTGGAACTGGGAAGGTTTCTTCGAATATCTGACGAATTATTATCTGTTCGAGGGCGCGCTGGTGACGCTCGGCCTCACGGTCTTCGCCATGACGGCGGGTCTTGCGCTAGGCTTCGTCATTGCTGTCATGCGCATGTCGAAATACCGCATCCTGTCCGGGCCGGCCTATTTCTACACCTGGATCTTTCGCGGCACGCCGCTGCTGGTGCAGCTCATCATCATCTATACCGGCCTGCCGCAGATCGGCATCAAGCTGACGGTGCTGCAATCCACGCTGATCGGCCTGTCGCTCTGTGAGGCCGCCTATCTCTCGGAGATCGTCCGGGCGGGTATCGCAGCCGTTCCGAAAGGCCAGATCAATGCGGCGCGCGCCATCGGCATGACCGAGGCGCAGGTGATGCGCTACATCGTTGCCCCGCAGGCCTTCCGCATCATCATTCCGCCGCTCGGCAATTCCGTCAACGGCGTGCTCAAGACGACGTCGATCGCGTCGATCATCTCCATGGAAGAGCTTCTGCGCCGCACGCAGGTGCTCATTCAGGAGAAGTTCCTTGTTCTGGAGCTCTTCATGGTCGCGGCCCTTTATTACCTTGCCATGACGACCGCCTGGGAACTGATCCAGCGCCGGATCGAGAAGCGGTTCGGCAAGGCCTATGGCCCCATGTCGACTGATGTACATTAAGGAGCGGTCCGATGTCGCAAGCAACCAGCATGATCGAACTGCAATCCGTCAATAAATGGTACGGGCCAAGTTTTCAGGTTCTGACCAATTGCAGCCTGAATGTCGCCAAGGGTGAAGTCGTCGTCATCTGCGGCCCATCCGGCTCCGGCAAATCGACCCTGATCAAATGCGTCAACGCGCTGGAGACGATCGGCAACGGCGTTATCATGGTCAACGGGGTGGAGGTGACCAACCCGAAGACCGACATGCCGAAACTGCGCTCCAAGGTGGGCATGGTGTTCCAGCATTTCGAACTTTTCCCACATATGACGATCCTCGAAAATCTCTGCATCGGGCAGGAGAAGGTTCTGGGCCGCTCACCCGCGGAAGCGCTGGCCAAGGCCAATGCGCTGCTTGAGAGGGTGGGGCTGACGGCGCATGCCAAGAAATATCCCGGGCAATTGTCGGGCGGGCAGCAGCAGCGTGTTGCCATTGCCCGCGCGCTGGCGATGGACCCGGTCGCCATGCTCTTCGATGAACCGACATCGGCGCTCGATCCGGAAATGATCAACGAGGTCCTCGACGTCATGGTTTCGCTGGCGCAGGAAGGTATGACGATGATGGTGGTGACGCATGAGATGGGATTTGCCCGCAAGGTGGCGGACCGCATCGTCTTCATGGATGGCGGCGAGATCGTAGAGATCGGGGAGGGTGACAGTTTCTTCACCGATCCGAAAACGGATCGTGCGCGTTCCTTCCTGTCGAAAATCCTAGCCCACTAGGTCCATGCATGCCGGAGCAGGTGCCTAAACCCGCTTCGGCCGTTCCGAACAACGCAGTCTGATAGTGGCGGAGAACCGCAATGATAAACCGTGTCCTGATGCCCCGCGAAATGCTCATCGGCGGCGGCAGCCGATTTCGATTACCCGCCGTGGTAAAATCGCTTGGCGTCCATCGCCCGCTGCTGGTCTGCGACCCCGTGATGCAGAAGCTCGGCCATGCCAATGCGCTTTTGCAAGCGCTGGCCGAGGAAGGCATCGAAGCGGGCGTGTTCTCGGATGTTGTCGAAGACCCGACGGATATATCCATCGCCGCTCTGGTGAAACGTATTTCCGATGGCGGCCATGACAGTCTTGTCGCACTCGGCGGCGGCAGCGCCATGGATACTGCCAAGGCGGGCGCTATCGTTGCAACAAGCGGAGAGGATTTGCGGGCTCTGAAAGTGCCGCGGATCGTGGATTTCACCGTCATGCCGGTGATTGCCATTCCCACCACGGCCGGAACCGGTTCTGAAGTAACCCGTGCCGCCGTTGTTACCGATACGGCTGCCAGCGAAAAAATGCTGATCCTCGGCACTGCCGCTTTGCCGGTCGCGGCCATCATCGATTATGAGCTGACGCTGACATGCCCTTATCGCGTTACGGTCGATACCGGCATCGATGCGCTGACCCATGCGCTGGAGGCGCTGGTGAACCGCAACGGCAACGCCCATTCCGAGGCGCTGGCGCTTTCCGCGCTGAAGCTGATCGGCGCCAATCTTGAAAAAGTGGCTGTTAACCCGGATGACAGGGATGCGCGTGAAGCGATGATGCTGGGCGCAACCCACGCCGGGCTTGCCGTCTCCAATACGTCCACCGCACTGATCCATGGCCTCAGCCGGCCGGTCGGCGCCTTTTTCCATGTGCCGCATGGCATGTCGAATGCGATGGTGCTGCCGCTGGTCACGCAGTTTTCGCTGAACTTCGCCCCTCCGCATTATGCGGCGGCCGCACGGGCGCTTGGCTGTGCCACCGCAGCCGATAGCGACCAGATCGCCGGCGCGAAGCTGATTGAGGCTTTCATCGGACTGAACAGGCGGCTGAAGGTGCCGACCCCGCAAGAATTCGGCATCGACAGGAGCCGTTATGTCGACCTTGTGCCGGAAATGGTGCGCCAGGGCCTCGCTTCCGGCACACCGGCAAATAACCCCCGAGTGCCCACAGTTGCGGAAATGACGCGACTGTACGAGCTCGCCTATGACGGAAGCGTCGCGGAATTTTAGTCAATAAGTTGCTGTTAAGATTGATGATTTTCGACTTTCTGACGAAAAATCGTGCGGCACTTGACAGTCATATATTATGGCATACCATAAGACATCATGTTTACGGAGAGAACGCCCATGTCCATCCAGATCCGCAAGACCCTGCTGCAGGTCGAAACGACGTTGATTGAGGGAGGCAAGGCTGCCGCAACGCCTCTGAAGCTGTTCAGCGCGATTGCGGTGGTGAAAAATCCCTGGGCGGGAAAAGGCTTCGTGGAAAACCTGAAGCCGGAAATCCATGCTGGTGCGCCGGTGCTCGGGGAGTTGCTGACGAAGATGATCCTTGATGCCGTTGGCTCTGGCGAGGCCGTGGAGGCCTATGGCAAGGCGGCGGTTGTCGGGCTGGACGGCGAGATCGAACATGCCTCCGCGCTCATCCACACGCTACGCTTCGGCAATCATTATCGTCAGGCGGTGGGCGCCAAGTCCTATCTCGCCTTCTGCAATACCCGTGGTCCGGGCAATGCGCCGATCATGATCCCGCTGATGGACAAGAACGACGAGGGTCGTCGCTCGCATTATCTGACCATACAGACTTCCATTCCCGATGCCCCGGCTGCGGACGAGATTGTCGTGGCGCTCGGCGCTTCCGTTGGCGGCCGGCCCCATCACCGCATTGGCGATCGTTACCAGGATCTGCAGGATCTCGGTCAGGACGTCGCCAATCCGGCCGGCGTTTGAGGGTGACATCAATGCACGAGGCCGCCACTACCTCACGGGTCAATGTTGCAAAGGCAGGTGCTGCCGCGCTCCCTCGCAAGATGACCGAGGGTGGGGCGGCTTATTTCGAAGCCGGTGCCGGAGAAGAGCTGATCCTCATCCACGGCGTCGGCATGCGGCTTGAGGCCTGGGAGCCGCAGATCGACGTCTTTTCCCGCACGCACCGTGTCATCGCGGTCGACATGCCTGGTCATGGCGGCAGCGAACGGTTGCCTTCGGGCAGCACGCTTACGGATTTCGTCGGGTGGTTCGGCCGTTTTCTGGACGATATGCGGATCACCCGCGCCAATGTCGCCGGGCATTCCATGGGTGCGCTGATTTCCGGCGGTGCCGCTGCGAGCTTCGGCGATCGTATTGCGCGCGTCGGTTACCTGAACGGTGTCTATCGCCGTGATCCGGCGGCGAAGGCGGCGGTGCTTGCGCGGGCTGAGGCCATCCGCACCGAGGGCGTCGACAAGCAAGGCCCGCTGCTGCGCTGGTTCGGCGATGACGCCAAGAGCCAGCATGCGCGGGAACTGACACGCGGCTGGCTGGAAATGGTCGACCCGGAAGGTTACGCGGTTGCCTATACGGCCTTTGCTGGTGGTGACGAGACTTATGCCGATCGCTGGCCGTCGGTCACCTGCCCGGCTCTGTTTTTGACCGGCTCTGACGATCCGAATTCGACGCCGCTGATGGCCGAGCAGATGGCGGCGATCACGCCGCGCGGTTACGCTCGTATCGTCGAGGCGCACCGGCATATGGTCAATCTGACCGCACCTGAAACTGTCAATGCATTAATGGCCGAATGGCTGGCTATTGAGGAGGAGCCGCAATGACTGTTGCAACGCTTGACCCGCGCACCTTGCGCGACGCCTTCGGCGCTTTCGTAACGGGAGTAACGATCGTGACCACGCGGGATGATGCGGGAAAGCCCGTGGGCTTCACCGCAAATTCCTTCACTTCGGTATCGCTCGATCCGCCGCTGCTCCTGATCTGCCTCGCACGCACCTCGCGCAATTTCGCGACGATGACCGGCGCGAAAAACTTCGCCGTCAACATTTTGTCGGAAAGCCAGAAAGACCTGTCCAATACCTTCGCGCGCCCGGTGGAGGATCGTTTTGCTGCCGCCGAATGGTCGGATGCGCCGCAGGGTTCGCCCGTCTTTGCCGATGTCGCGGCCTGGTTCGAGTGCACCATGCAGGAGGTTATCGAGGCGGGTGACCATGTCATCCTGCTTGGTCGTATCGGTGCTTTCGACAATAGCGGCCTGAATGGTCTCGGTTATGCGCGTGGCGGTTATTTCACGCCGATGCTGGCCGCCAAGGCGGTGTCGGCGGCGGCTGAGGGTGAAATCGTCGTCGGCGCGGTGCTGGAACGGCGTGGCGAGATTTACCTTGTCGGCGAGGATGTGTTGTCGCTTCCCGGCTGTGTTGTGGCGGGTGGCGATCCGGTCGCTGCGCTGACATCGCGGCTTGAAGAGCTAACGGGATTGTCGATCCGGACAGGCTTTCTCTATTCGGTTTACGAAAACAAGGCGGATGGCCGCCAGCATATCGTCTACCACGCACTTGCCGAGGGTGACGATGCACCGCGTCAGGGTCGCTTCCTGTCGCCCGGCGCGCTCGGCTCCGCAAAATTCGACTCCGGCGCAACGGCGGATATCGTCAATCGTTTCGCGCTGGAAAGCTCCATCGGCAATTTCGGCGTCTACGTCGGCAGCGAGACCGCCGGCAAGGTCCATCCCATTTCCATGAAGGGGGCAAACCCATGAAATTTTCGCTCTTCGTCCACATGGAGCGGCTGGACGCCTCGCAGGATCACAAGACCCTCTATGAGGAGTTCGTTACCCTTTGCGAAATCGCCGATCGCGGCGGCATGCATGCCATCTGGACCGGCGAACATCACGGCATGGATTTCACCATTGCCCCGAACCCCTTCGTGACGATCGCCGATCTGGCTCGTCGCACGAAGACGGCGCGTCTTGGTACCGGCACTATCATCGCGCCCTTCTGGCATCCGATCAAGCTTGCCGGCGAAGCGGCGATGACGGACCTCATCTGCGATGGCCGTCTCGATATCGGCATTGCCCGCGGCGCCTATTCCTTCGAATATGAGCGGCTGCTTCCCGGCCTCGATGCCTGGGGCGCCGGACAGCGCATGCGTGAACTGATCCCCGCCGTCAAAGGCGTGTGGGCGGGCGACTACGCCCATGATGGCGAGTTCTTCAAATTCCCGGCGACGACTTCCGCTCCCAAGCCGCTGCAGCAGCCGTTTCCGCTGATCTGGGTGGCGGCGCGCGATCCGAATTCTCACGAATTTGCCGTTGCCAATGATTGCAATGTGCAGGTGACGCCGCTGTGGCAGGGCGACGATGAGGTGGAAACCCTGATGGGCCGCTTCAACGATGCCTGCGCCAAGAACCCGGAAAAGCAGCGCCCGAAAATCATGCTGCTGCGCCATACCTATGTCGGTTCGGACGAGGCCGATATCGCGCAGGCCGCTCATGAGATGAGCGTCTATTACAATTACTTCTTCGCCTGGTTCAAAAACGAGAAGCCGGTTCATCAGGGGCTCATCGAGCGGATTGCACCGGAGGATATTGCCGGAAATGCCATGCTTTCCGGCGATGTCATGCGCAAGAACAATGTCGTCGGCGATGCCGATGAGGTCATTGCCCGGCTCAAGGCGTACGAGGCCATGGGTTATGACGAATATTCCTTCTGGATCGATACGGGCATGAGTTTCGAGCGGAAGAAGGCGTCGCTGGAACGTTTCCTGTCCGATGTCATGCCGGCTTTTGCGGAGTAAGATGATGCGCCGTTTTCAGTGCTATATCGATGGACGTTTCGAGGATGGCGAGGCGAGTTTTTCGAGCCTCGATCCCGCAACCGGCCAGCCCTGGGCTGAGATGCCGGAAAGCCGCGAGATGGATATCGGCCGCGCGGTCGAGGCTGCGCATCGGGCGCTTTACGAGGATGTCGCCTGGTCGAAACTGACGGCGACGCAGCGCGGCAAGCTGCTTTACCGCCTTGCTGATCTTGTCGCGGAAAATGCGAAGACGCTCGCTGAACTTGAAACCCGCGATACCGGCAAGATCATCCGCGAAACCTCGGCGCAGATCGCCTATGTCGCTGACTATTATCGTTATTATGCGGGTCTGGCCGACAAGATCGAGGGCGCCTACCTGCCGATCGACAAGCCGGATATGGATGTCTGGCTGCGGCGCGAGCCGGTTGGTGTCGTCGCGGCAATCGTGCCGTGGAACAGCCAGCTTTTCCTTGCCGCCGTGAAGATCGGTCCGGCGCTGGCCGCCGGCTGCACCATCGTCGTCAAGGCATCGGAAGATGGGCCGGCACCGCTTCTGGAATTTGCCCGGCTGGTGCATGAGGCCGGTTTTCCCGCTGGTGTCGTCAACGTTGTTACCGGTTTCGGTGCCTCGTGCGGCAATGCGCTTACCACCCATGCGAAGGTCGCGCATATCGCGTTTACCGGCGGCCCGGAAACGGCGCGTCACATCGTTCGCAACTCGGCGGAAAACCTTGCCTCCACATCACTGGAACTCGGCGGTAAATCGCCGATTCTCGTTTTTGCCGATGCCGATCTCGAAAGTGCCGCCAACGCCCAGGTGGCAGGCATCTTCGCGGCGACCGGCCAGAGTTGCGTTGCCGGTTCGCGGCTGATCATCGAAAAAAGCGTCAAGGACCGTTTCCTCCAGATTCTGGCGGCAAAGGCCGAGGCGATCCGCATCGGTTCGCCGCTGGATATGGCGACGGAAGTGGGGCCGCTTGCAACGGAGCGTCAGAGGAAGCACATCGTTTCGCTGGTTTCCGCTTCGGTAGATGCCGGCGCCAAGGTGGTGACAGGCGGCGCACCCGTTGACGGTGATGGTTATTTCTACCGTCCGACCATTCTCGATTGCGACGGCATCCGATCCCCCTCGATGGAGAAGGAGTTTTTCGGCCCTGTTCTTTCGGTCGTTTCCTTCGAAACCGAAGCGGAAGCCATCGCGCTGGCCAATGAGACGGTCTACGGCCTCGCCTCCGGCGTCTTCACGCAGAACCTGACACGGGCTCACCGCCTGATGAAGGCGATCCGCGCCGGTATCGTCTGGGTAAACACCTATCGCGCGGTTTCGCCGATTGCGCCCTTTGGCGGCTTCGGCCTTTCAGGAGATGGCCGTGAGGGTGGGCTTGCGGCAGCGCTCGATTACACACGCACCAAGACCATATGGCTCAGAACCTCCGACGATCCGATCCCCGATCCTTTCGTGATGCGGTGAGCCGATGTTTTACGAGATCCGCACCTATCGGCTGAAGAATGGCGCCATCCCGACCTATCTCAAGATCGTGGAAGAGGAGGGTATCGAAATCCAGAAGAGCCATCTTGGCGAACTGGTGGGTTACTTCTTTTCCGAGATCGGTCCGATCAACGAGATCGTCCATATCTGGGCCTTTTCCAGCCTTGACGATCGCGATGAACGGCGCGCCCGGCTGATGGCCGATCCGCGCTGGTTATCCTTCCTGCCGAAAATCCGCGATCTCATCGAAGTCGCGGAAAACAAGATCATGAAGCCGGCGCGGTTTTCACCGTTGATGTGAAAGGCACTGGCCAAGACGTGCATGCCAACAACAAACTCTAAATGGAGTAAGGGAACATGAGATCGAAACTGGTATTGTCGACATGCGCAGCACTTTTCGCCCTCGCGGCATCCGCTGAGGCGAGTGACCTGGTTTTTTCCAGCTGGGGAGGAACCACGCAGGACGCCCAGAAGGCGGCCTGGGCTGAGAAATTCATGGTCGAAACCGGCATCAACGTGCTGCAGGACGGCCCGACCGACTATGGCAAGCTGAAAGCCATGGTCGAGGCAAACGGCGTGACATGGGATGTGGTCGATGTCGAAGGCGACTATGCTGCGCAGGCCGGTCCCAAAGGCCTCCTGGAAAAGCTCGATTTCAGCGTCATCGATAAAACGAAGCTCGACCCCCGCTTCGTGACGGATTATTCCGTCGGCAGCTTCTATTATTCCTTCGTCATCGGCTGCAATGTCGATTCAGTCGCTGCCTGCCCCAAAAGCTGGGCCGATCTTTTCGATACGGCTAAATTTCCGGGCAAGCGCACCTTCTACAAGTGGTCAGCGCCGGGTGTGATCGAAGCAGCACTTCTGGCCGACGGCGTCACCGCCGACAAGCTGTATCCGCTTGATCTCGACCGTGCTTTCAAGAAGCTCGACACGATCAAATCCGATATCATCTGGTGGTCCGGCGGCGCGCAGTCGCAACAGTTGATTGCGTCGGCGGAAGCACCCTTCGGCAGCGTCTGGAATGGCCGTATGACCGCTCTCGAGCAGAGCGGCGTCAAGGTGGAGACATCCTGGGCGCAGAATATCACCGCGGCGGATTCGCTTGTCGTCCCGAAAGGAACGAAGAACAAGGATGTGGCGATGAAGTTTATCGCCCTGGCGACTTCCGCGCAGGCGCAGGCGGATATGGCGACGGCGACGGGTTATGCCCCGGTCAATATCGAATCCGCCAAGCTGATGGATCCAAAAATCGCCAAGTCCCTGCCGGACCAGCAGACGGCAAGCCAAGTCAATGCCGATATGAACTACTGGGCGCAGCATCGCGATGAAATCGGCGAGCGCTGGTACGCCTGGCAGGCGAAATAAGATAACGGCGCGGGCTGCCACCGGCGCCCGCGCAATTTTCCACGTCCGGGAGGTTTGGACATGGTCTCGCTTACCGATGAAACAGTCAGGACAAGGCCGAAGGCGTGGACGCCCTTCCGGGCCGGCAATTTTGCCGCCACTCTGCCAGCGCTTGGTCTGCTCATCCTGTTTTTTGTCGTTCCTGTCCTCATCCTGCTGTCGCGCAGCGTGACCGAACCCGTCTTCGGCCTTGGCAACTATGCCGAACTCCTGGGCAGTTCCACCTATCTGAAGATTTTCTTCAATACTTTCGCGGTGTCGGCGCTGGTGACGATCGTGTCGCTGGCAATCGGTTTTCCGGTCGCCTGGGCGCTCGCCATCATGCCTTTGCGGCTTGCCTCCATCGTTTTTGCCATCCTGCTTCTGTCTATGTGGACCAATCTTCTGGCACGCACCTATGCCTGGATGGTGCTGTTGCAGCGCACGGGCGTCGTCAACAAGACGCTGATGGGGCTGGGCATCATCGACAAGCCGCTGGCGCTGGTCAACAATCTCACCGGCGTGACGATCGGCATGACCTATATCATGCTGCCATTCATCATCATTCCGCTCTATGGCGTCATTCGCAAGATCGATCCGGCCATTCTGCAGGCGGCGTCTCTGTGCGGTGCCACCCGCTGGCAGGCACTGACGCGTGTTCTCATTCCTCTTGCTGCACCCGGCATGATGGCCGGCGCGCTGATGGTCTTCGTCATGTCGCTCGGTTATTTCGTCACCCCGGCGCTGCTCGGCGGTACGGCCAACATGATGCTGGCCGAACTCATCGCCCAATTCGTGCAGTCACTGGTCAACTGGGGCATGGGCGGGGCAGCAGCCTTCGTCCTGCTGGTGGTCACTCTCGCTCTTTATGCGGTGCAGCTGAAATTCTTCGGCGCGGCCGGGGCAGGGGGGCGCTGAGATGCTTTTGAATTATAACAGCCTCGGCCTCTGGAAATGGCTGCTCCTCCTCATCACCGTGCTGACTTCGGCATTTCTGATCCTCCCGATCGTTTTTATCGCCGCTTTGTCCTTCGGCTCGTCACAATGGCTGATCTTTCCGCCGCCCGGCTGGACGCTGAAATGGTATGCGGATTTCTTCGCTGACCCCAGATGGCTGGAGGCCGCCTGGACGAGCCTGCGCATCGCGCTGATGGTCACGGTACTCTCCGTGCTGATCGGTCTCGTGGCTTCCTTCGGGCTGGTGCGTGGCCGGTTCATCGGGCGCGGCACGCTGCGTGCGCTGTTTATGACGCCGATGATCCTGCCCGTCGTAGTCCTTGCGGTGGCGCTTTACGCCTTTTTCCTGAAACTCGGCCTTGCGGGCACCACCACCGGCTTCGTCATCGCCCATCTCGTCGTTGCGCTGCCTTTCTCCATTCTGGCGCTGACCGGCGCGCTTGAGGGTTTCGACAAGTCGATTGAGGATGCGGCGGTGCTGTGTGGCGCGAGCCCGTTGCAGGCGAAAATCCGCATCACGCTTCCCGCCATCAGCCACGGGCTGTTTTCGGCGGCGATCTTTTCCTTCCTCACCTCCTGGGATGAGGTGGTGCTGGCGATCTTCATGGCAAGCCCGACATTGCAGACGCTGCCGGTGAAAATCTGGGCGACCCTGCGTCAGGATCTGACGCCCGTCATCGCCGCAGCCTCCACGCTTCTCATCGCGGTGACCATCATTCTCATGCTGCTTGTCGCGGCTGTGCGAAAAGGACTGAAAACATGACCAAACCGCTCCTGCAAATTCGCGGAATCCGCAAGCAATACGGACCGGTCGTCGCCGTTCAGGATGTCAATCTCGATGTGCAGCCGGGCGAGTTCATGACCTTTCTCGGTCCATCCGGTTCGGGCAAGAGCACGACGCTCTATATCCTTGCAGGATTCGAACAACCGACGGCGGGTGACATCCTGCTGAACGGCGAGAGCCTGCTTTCGACGCCGTCGCACAAGCGCAATATCGGCATGGTCTTCCAGCGTTACACCCTGTTTCCGCATCTGTCGGTCGGCGAGAATATCGCCTTCCCGCTGAAGGTTCGCCGCAAGAGCAAGGCGGAAATCGACACCAAGGTGAAAGAGATGCTGCGGCTCGTTCGCCTCGAAGGTTTCGAGGACAGGAAGCCTGCGCAGATGTCGGGTGGCCAGCAGCAGCGCGTGGCGCTGGCGCGTGCGCTTGCTTATGACCCGCCGGTGCTTTTGATGGATGAGCCGCTGTCGGCGCTCGACAAGAAGCTGCGCGAGGAAATTCAGTTCGAAATCCGCCGTATCCACCAGCAGACGGAGGTGACGATCCTTTATGTCACCCACGATCAGGAAGAGGCGCTTCGCCTTTCCGACCGGATCGCGGTGTTTTCAAAAGGGGTGATCGACCAGATCGGCACGGGCCCTGAGCTTTATGCTCATCCGACCACCCGTTTCGTAGCCGAATTCATCGGCGACAGCGATTTCATCGCCTGCGACCTGCTTGCAGCATCCGGCGGCAAGGCGACGGTTTCAGTGGGTCGGGATATCGTCTTTGATCATATTCCGATGCATGGCGAGGCTGCGCCGGGCAAGAAAGCGGCGCTGATGCTGCGTCCGGAACGCCTGCAGCTCAGCCGCAACCGGCCGGCTTCTTCCTCCGGTTTTCAGGCCACCGTCAGCGACATCACCTTTCTTGGCAACAACGTCCATGTGGTTGCCCATACCGGTTCGGGTGAACCGCTCGCGGTCCGTCTGCCCTTCGGCCACGAAGCGATTTCCGGTCTCAACCGGGGTGATCTCGTGCACTTGGCCTTCGACCCGGCGTCAGCCCAGGTTTTCTGTTGAGGGATCGGCTCCATGCATCTGAATGACCCCACGCTCTTCGGTGAAAAAGTGCCCGTGGCCGGACGCTGGATCGGCTGCGATGGCCGCGAAACGGTGATGATCCGCAATCCCGCGACGGGGGAGATCGTCGGGCAGGTTCCCGAACTCGGCGCAACGGAAACGCAGGAGGCAATCGCTGCCGCCGTGATTGCCCAGAAGGCATGGGCGCGCCGCACAGCCGGCGAGCGTGCGACGATCCTGAAGGCGTGGCACCGGCTCGTCATGGAGAACCGTGACGATCTTGGCATGATCCTGACCCTGGAACAGGGCAAACCCCTCGCGGAAGCCAAAGGCGAAATCGCCTATGGCGCAAGCTTCATCGAATGGTTCGCCGAAGAGGCGCGCCGCATCAATGGTGAGACGGTGCCCGGCCATCAGCCGGACAAGCGCATTCTGGTTCTCCGCCAGCCGGTCGGCGTCGTCGCGGCCATCACGCCGTGGAATTTCCCCAATGCCATGATTACCCGTAAAGTCGGCCCGGCGCTCGCCGCCGGCTGCGCGGTGGTGCTGAAACCGGCGCCGCAGACGCCGTTTTCGGCCATCGCTCTCGCCATCCTCGCCGAGCGCGCGGGCCTGCCGCTCGAACTTTTCAGCATCGTGACGGGACCTGCCGCGGAAATCGGCGGCGTGCTGACGGCAAGCCCGGATATCCGTCTCCTGACCTTCACTGGCTCGACGCGCACGGGAGAACATCTTTATCGGCAATGCGCGCCGACGATCAAGAAACTCGGGCTGGAGCTCGGTGGCAATGCGCCCTTCATCGTGTTTGATGACGCTGATCTCGATGCCGCGGTGGAAGGGGCGCTGATTGCCAAGTTTCGCAACAATGGCCAGACCTGCGTTTGTGCCAACCGGCTTTATGTGCAGAGCGGTGTTTATGATGCCTTCGCTGAAAAATTCGCACGGGCGGTATCCGCGCTGAAGGTTGGCAACGGATTGGAAGAGGGAAACATCCTGGGGCCGCTCATCGATGGTAACGCCGTTGCCAAAGTGGAAGCCCATATTGCCGATGCGCTTGCAAATGGGGCGCAAATTGCGGCAGGCGGCAGCAGGCATGCGCTCGGCGGCAATTTCTTCGAGCCGACGATCCTGCGCAACGTGACTGCCGGCATGCAGGTCGCTCGTGAGGAAACATTCGGGCCACTCGCCCCGCTTTTCCGTTTCGAAGACGAAGAGGATGTGATCGCGCAGGCCAACAATACCGATTTCGGTCTTGCCTCCTATTTTTATGCACGTGACCTGTCCCGAGTCTTCCGGGTCGCCGAGGCGCTCGAATATGGCATGGTCGGCGTCAATACGGGCGCTATTTCCACCGCTGAGGCGCCTTTCGGCGGTGTCAAAATGTCAGGTCTCGGCCGGGAGGGGTCACGCCACGGCATCGAGGAATATACCGAACTCAAATATGTCTGCATCGGTGGCATCGGCTGAGGCCGGACCTTGAAGAATGATGCCTATGTCAGCAGCCCGCGCATGATCAGGTCAAGATGAACCTTGAGAACGGCCTGCCTGCCCGGCACCTGCTGGCGAACCCGTATTTCCGTTTTCTCTCGAAAAGCCCGCTTCCAAGCGGGCTTTTTGCGTTCGGGCACTATCGGCCATCGTTCCTGTCACCTGGCAGCATGACATCGCCGTTCGTGGGCGCACCGATTTCATCAAGAATCCCCACAAAAGGAAGTAGAAACTGGCTGCGGGTTACGGGGATGTTAGCCATGACATCTCGTCGCGATCATGTGGTTGATGTGTTCAATACGCACAATTCAGCGGCAATCGCCACTAGTTAAACTGATGGTTGATTCTGAGGAGGCGAGACAAGCGACTGCGCTGCCAAGCGTAGCGAGCGTCGGCGGGGCCGAGATAGGTTCTTTCCGTGCCACTTGTTTTTGCCTATGTTGCAGGCCCACCTGCGGCCGGATCAAACTCCAAGATTTAACGGCCTTTGAAACCTCCTGACGGGTTCATGTGATGAAAGTTATCGGCATATTGGGCGGCATGTCGGCCGCCTCGACGCAGATCTACTACCGAAAACTCTGTGAGATCACCCGAGACCGGCTTGGTGGCCTCCATTCCCCCGAGCTTTTGATCCGCTCCCTCGATTTTGCGAAAATAGAGGCCTTGCAGGTGAGCGGCAATTGGGATGAAGCCGCACGCATATTGAATGCAGAGGCAAGGGCGCTGGAGCGCGGCGGCGCGGAAGTCCTGGTGCTTGCCACCAACACGATGCACAAGCTCGCTGAAGCGATGATGGAGGCCGTGTCCATTCCGCTGCTTCATATCGCGGACGCCACTGCGGAGCGTATAGTCAAGGCAGGCCTCAAACGGCCAGGGTTGCTGGCGACGGCTTTTACCATGGAGCAGGGCTTCTATGTGGACCGGCTAAAGGCGGCATCGCTGCATCCGGTTCTCCCGGACGCAGCTGATCGCGGAGAATTGCATCGCATCATCTATGAGGAGCTTTGCAGGGATATCACCACAGATGAGAGCCGATCCATCTACGAAAACATCGCGCGGCGCGTGGCTGAAGCGGGCGCTGACTGCATGATCCTCGGCTGCACCGAGGTCGGTATGCTGCTCCACGAAGGGAATGTCCCGGTTCCGGTCTTCGATACCACGCTGATCCATTGCGAGGCCGCCATAGATATGGCTTTGTCAGGGTGACGAGCGATCGCATCCCTGCGATCCTCTCATGCCGTTTGACGGCTTTTCGGATGACGAAGCTGAGGGGATGTCTTCCGTCAGATGCGGATCGAACTCTCAGCCACGTCCATGAACAGCAGCGGCCGGTGGCGGGGAAGCGGATTGAGCCAGCCGGAACGCTATTGACTTAACATTTGACATGGCTACCTACCGGAAGGTAGATTGACGACATGAGCAATTTATCGACAACTTCCGACGACATTCTGGCTTCCGCACGGGCTCTGATCATGAGCGGTGGGTATAATGGTTTCAGCTATGCCGATATTGCCGAGGTTGTTGGCATCCGCAAGGCGAGCATTCACCATCATTTCCCGAGCAAGGTTGACCTTGTCCGGACGCTTGTCTCGCGTTATCGCGAGGACGCTCAAAACGGTGTTGCCGCGCTTGAGCGGAATGTCGAGCAACCGCTTGAGATTTTGCGGGTCTATGCGGATCATTGGGCGAAATGCATAGAGGATCAAAGCCGGCCTTTCTGCGTCTGTGCCTTGCTGGCAAGTGAACTGCCTTCGCTGCCACCGGAAGTCGCCACCGAGGTAACCGCTTTCTTTCGTTTTCTTTCAAAATGGCTGACCACGGTCATGGAGCGTGGTGCGGAAGCGGGCACTTTGGCCCTGTCTAGCACGCCTGAGGTCGAGGCCGAGGCTTTCATGGCCTGCGTGCATGGTGCGATGCTGTCGGCTCGCGCCTATGGGCGGGCGGATGTGTTTGCCAACATACTTGCGCCGACATTAAAGCGCCTGTCCGCAACCGCCGTTCAGTAATTCCTTTGGCGAAAGTCGCCAAAGGCAAAACTGCGCATCGCAAACCTATCAACTAGTAGGAAGATTCCAATGATCAAGAAATCCATTTCCGCCATGGCCCTCGTGCTTTCAGCCATGTCGCTGGCGACGATGATGTCTGCACCCGTCCGCGCCGAGGGTGCCGCAGGTAATCATGTCAATGTGCGGGGCAGCATCGTATCCCACGCTGGTTCTACCTTGACCGTGAAAACCCGCGAGGGCGAAACCCTTGATATCAATCTTGCCGAAGGCTTGCAGGTCTCGGCTGTCGCGAATGCCAGGATCGAGGATATCAAGCCGGGTGACTTCGTCGGCATCGCATCTTTGCCCAAAAAGGATGGCGGCGACGGCGCGCTTGAGGTTCTCATTTTTCCGCCGGCGCTCAAGGGGGCGGGTGAGGGCAGTTATGGCTGGGATTTGAAGCCCAACAGCAGCATGACCAACGCAACCGTTGCCGATGCCGTCACGGGTGTCGATGGCCGAACGGTCACGGTCTCCTACAAAGGCAAGGAAAAGAAGATCTCGATCCCTGACGGGACGCCGGTTGTTACCCTCGCGCCAGCCACAAAGGAGGATCTCGTTCCGGGAGCCGTCGTTTTCGTGCCGGCCGAGAAGGCTTCCACCGGCACTGTGGCCCAGCGGCTTGTCGTCGGAAAGAATGGCGTGGTTCCGCCCATGTGACCACGTCGGCGGCCGGTCGGCCGGAGTACTCTCCCGTCGACCGGCTGCCACCCCCTTCGCAAACCTAGACAATGCAAGGAGCAGGGTCGGACATGGATGCTACCGACGACAACATTCAACATCCGCGGACGATCTTCATCCGTCGCCACGCGCTTGTGAGCCGCATCACGCACTGGCTGAACGTGCTTTGCCTGAGTTTTCTGCTGATGAGCGGCCTGCAGATATTCAATGCGCATCCCGAGTTGTATTGGGGGCAATATGGCGCGGACGGCGATCCTGCCTTCCTGACGATCGGTTCCGCAGGGGGTGGTCCTGACGCCCGAGGCTTCCTGCGGATGGCTGGCCTCGAGGTTACGACCACGGGCATGCTCGGAATTTCCTATATGGATGGCCAGGCGGTGGCGCGAGCGTTTCCGGCCTGGGCGACAATTCCCTCGTTTCAGGATCTGGCGGCCGGCCGCCGCTGGCACTTCTTTTTTGCCTGGCTGTTTCTCATCAACGGCCTTGTCTATGCGGCCTCTGGTGTTCTTGGCGGCCACTTCAGGAAAGATCTGGCGCCGAAGGCCAGCGAGCTTTCTCCTCGCCATCTCTGGCATGAGATCGTCGATCATGCGCGCCTGCGTTTCCCCAGGGGAGAAGAGGCAAGACACTATAATGCATTGCAGAAACTGACCTATCTCGCGGTGATCGCGGGTCTCCTTCCACTGATGATCCTGACGGGCCTGACGATGTCACCCGGCATCAATGCCGCTCTCCCCTGGCTTGTCGATCTCTTTGGCGGTCGGCAGTCCGCGCGGACGATCCACTTCATAACGGCATCGCTGCTGGTGCTCTTTGTCATCGTGCATATCGCAATGGTCGTGCTGTCAGGCACCTGGAACAACATCCGGTCGATGATCACCGGCCGTTACGCCATCAAAGAAACGGGGCCGAATTCATGAGCCATCTTCTTACCCGCCGTCGGTTTCTGATCGGCAGCACACTCGGCGCCGGTGCCGTGACCATTTCCGGCTGCGATCTTCTCGATCAGAACACCGACGTCTTGAACCTCGTCCGCTCGGCAGAAACGCTGACGTTGAAGGCGCAGCGCCTGCTGCAAGGGCGTGATGCCCTGGCCCGGGAGTTCACCGAGGCTGACATTTCTCCATCCTTTCGTGTCAACGGCACGAGCGCTCCCGATAGCGAGGAATATGCGGAACTCGTTGAAAGCAAGTTTGCGAATTGGCGGCTCAGGATCGATGGGCTGGTCGAAAGGCCGCTGCAGATTTCGCTTGCCGAACTCAGGATGCTACCGGCCCGCACCCAGATCACCCGCCACGACTGCGTGGAAGGTTGGAGTGCCATCGGCAAGTGGACAGGCGTGCCGTTGGGCATGCTTCTGAGGACGGCTGGACTTGCGCCAAACGCCCGCTTTGCCGTTTTCCATTGCGCCGACGAACTCGAGAAGACGCTGGATGGAAGCGGCCGCTATTATGAAAGCATCGACCTGGTCGACGCCTTTCATCCGCAGACCATCCTTGCATACCAGATGAACGGACAGGATCTCATTGTCGGTCACGGTGCGCCGCTGCGGCTGAGGGTCGAGCGGCAGCTTGGGTACAAGCAGGCCAAATATCTCATGCGGATCGAGATCGTGGACAGTTTCACCGGCCTCTGGGGCGGCAATGGCGGCTTCTGGGAAGACCGCGGATACGAATGGTACGCCGGGATCTAGCGGCTTCAGCGCCTGCGCATGTCCCGACCCGGCAGAACAGGAATGGCCTTTCTCGGACAGAGGCCGGAACCATCCAAGAACAAGGAATAACGCCATGGGCAACCGAACATCAGCCATCGTCAATGACAATGAATATTGGCTGAAGCGCTATTATTTCATCCGCGCGGCATTCTCCACCATTTGGGTTATCGCAGCACTCACCGCGGGAAGGCAGTCCTTTGGTATCGCAGCTTTCCTGCTGGTCATTTATCCCGCGTGGGATGCGGTGGCGAATTTGATCGATGCCATGCGAAACGGCGGGCCGGCGAAAAATCGCAGCCAGACGTTTAATGTCGCAGTCAGTTCGCTGATGACCGTGATCGTGATCTTCGCCTTGCGCATGAGCATGAATTGGGTGCTCGCGGTCTTCGGGCTATGGGCGATTTTTTCAGGCCTGCTCCAGTTGAGCGCCGCCGTTCGCCGTTGGAAACATCATGGCGGGCAGTGGGTGATGATCCTGAGTGGTGGACAATCCGCCGTCGCAGGCATCTTTTTCATTCTGCAGGCGCGTATGCCGGATGAGCCATCGATCGCGACCATCGCCGGATATGCCGGACTGGGTGCATTTTATTTCCTCGTCTCCGCCATCTGGCTGAGCGTCAGCCACCTGCGGCGCGAGGCAAAAGCATAAGGTCATCCACGATGTGATGGCGGATTGCCGTGGATGGCGGTAGTTGCCGGACAGCTTGTCGCCGGACCGCGCACGGCTGAACGGCGATTATCTGACCTCACGGCAGGGTTTGCGGGCCTCAGATGTCCTTTGCCAGACGCAGCGCATCGTAGATCGCCGCATGGGTATTGCGTGCGGCGACCGCATCACCGATCCGGAAGAGCTGGTAAGTGCCGGCCGGATTGCGCTCCACCGTCTGGGCCGTTCCTTCCAGCAAGTCGTCATAGGAGATTTCGCCGAGATTCTTCGAACCGGGTTTCAGTTCGAAATAAAGGTCGTCTAGCGGAACCGTGCCATGATTGACGACGATCTGATCCACGGTCCGTGATTTCGTCACGCCGCCATAGTCGCTGCCGACGCGGGCGACGAGTTGATTGCCGTTTCTTTCTGCCGCTTCCAGCCGATAGGTGACGGTGAAGGTGACATCGAGTTTTTGCAGCGCCCGCATATAGGGAACGAGGTTCATGGCCATGACTTCCGGGGCGAAGGCCCGGTCCGGGGTCATGATCTCCACTTTCGCGCCCGCCTTTGCCAGGAATTCGGCGGCCTGCAGGCCGGCATGATCGCCGGCATCATCGAAAACCAGCACATTCGCGCCCGGCTTGACGTCCCCGGAAATGATATCCCATGCCGAAACGACGAGATCGTTGCCCTTGGAAAGCACCTCGGTATGCGGCAATCCGCCGGTGGCGATGATGACCACGTCCGGGTTTTCCGAAAGGACCGTATCCGCCTCCGCCCAGCTGTTGAAATGGAAGGTGACGCCAAGCCTTTCGCACTGGCTCATGCGCCAGTCGATGATGCTGATCATCTCACGGCGGCGTTCGCTTTGCGCGGTGAGGCGGATCTGGCCGCCGGGATCGTTCGCGGCCTCGAAGACGACCACCTCATGGCCACGCTCGGCGCAGACACGTGCGGCCTCAAGGCCTGCTGGGCCGGCGCCGACGATCACTACCCTGCGCCGTTCCGCCGCCCTGGCGATCTCATGCGGCATGGTCTCCTCGCGGCCCGTTGCCGCATTGTGGATGCAGAAGGCGAGGCCGCCCTGATAGATGCGGTCGAGGCAATAATTGGCGCCCACGCAGGGGCGAATGTCGTCCTCCCGTTTTTCCATGATCTTGCGCACGATATGCGGGTCGGTCATGTGCGCGCGCGTCATGCCCACCATGTCCACCTTGCCGGAGGCGATGGCGTGGCGGGCGGTGGCGACATCCGGGATCTTGGCGGCATGGAATGTCGGGAAACCGGTCGCGGCGCGGATTTCACCGGCAAAGTCCAGATGCGGCGCATTGGCCATGCCCTGAATGGGAATGACGTCCGTCAGGCCCGGATCGGTGTCGATGTGGCCGCGAATGACATTGAGATAGTCGATCAGGCCGCTATCCTTCAGCCGTCTGGAGATTTCGAGGCCCTCCGCCTTTCCGGTGCCACCCTCAAGACATTCGTCGGCGGTATAACGAACGCCGAGGATGAAATCGTCGCCCACGCGTTCGCGCATCGCCCTGAAGACGTCAAGACAGAAGCGCATGCGGTTTTCCAGCGAGCCGCCATAGGGGCCATCCAGCTCGTTGGTCAGCGGTGAGACGAACTGGTCGATGAGGTGGCCATAGGCCTCCAGCTCCACCCCGTCCATGCCGCCCGCCTTCATGCGTTCCGCGGCGTCGGCGAAGTCCTTGATGATACGTTCGATATCCCAGTCCTCGATCTTCTTCGGAAAAGCGCGGTGGGCGGCTTCCCGATGATGCGAAGGGGCCAGCACCGGCAGCCAGTCGCCCTTGTCCCAGCGGGTGCGGCGGCCGAGATGCGTCAGCTGGATCATGATCGCCGCGCCCTGTTCATGCACGGCGTCGGTCATCTCCCGGATCCACGGGACGATTTCATCCTTGTAGGCGAGCAGGTTGTTGAAGACGGGTGGGCTGTCCCTGGAGACGGCGGCCGAGCCGGCGGTCATCGTCAGGGCCACGCCGCCCCTGGCGCGCTCCACCGTATAGGCGCGATAGCGCCCTTTCGGCATGCCGTCTTCGGGATAAGCGGGCTCATGCGAGGTGACGATGATGCGGTTGCGCAATGTGAGATGCTTGAGCCGGTAGGGCTGAAGAAGGGGATCATTCGACATGGGCCGTTCTCCGGGTGGGCTGATGGGAGAAGGCTAGAAGGAAATGTACATAAGTGTCAATTAATAAAACACATGTGTTTATGATTTTGACATGAATGGACATTCGCCTTGTCGCAACCCGGCGGATTTGCTAGAAAACCGTCATGGAAGCGACATTGAACGAGACCGGCTGGCGCGGATCGCAGGAAGGATGGCTGGAGGCCGCCTATCAGGCCCTGCTGGAATCGGGCGTGGATTCCGTCAAAATCCTGCCCTTGGCGAAAAAGCTCAATCTGTCGCGCACCAGCTTCTACTGGTTCTTCAAGGACCGGGAGGAACTGCTGGCCGCGCTGCTTTCCCGCTGGCGGGAAAAAAACACCGGCAACATCGTCAGACAGTCGGAGGCCTATGCGGAGAGCCTGGCGGAAGCAATGTTGAATATTTTCGATTGCTGGATCGATCCCGCCCTCTTCGACAGCAGGTTCGAATTCGCGGTTCGCAGCTGGGCGCTTCAGTCGGATGATATTCTTGCCGAGGTGCGCAAAGCCGACCAGGCCAGAATGGACGCGCTTTCGCGCATGTTCGTGCGTTTCGGCCATTCCGAAAACATGGCGGATGTACGCGCCCGAACCACCTATCTCGTGCAGATCGGCTATATCTCCATGCAATCCGAAGAGGATGTGGCCGTGCGGATGAAAAGAATCCCGGACTACATTGCAATCTATACCGGCGAGGTGGCGCAGCAGCGCGAGCTTGATCGGTTTTATGCAAGGCACAGATACAGGCCGGGGGCAGACAGCTAGGGGCTGTTCCGGCGTCCCGTCGGCCTTGTGAAAAGCATGCGATGCCAGTCGGCTTGTGCCCGGCAAAGTGGTAAGGAGAGCAGTCCGGCTCCCCGCCCTGCAATGTAACTGCAATATTCACCGGCCAGTGGTGGGCTGCAAGAACGCATCTCTGAGGAAAAGTCGTTGCGAATCCTGCTTCTTGAGGATGAACCCGAAATGGCGCGAGCGCTCCTCGAGGCCTTGCGCCGGCGCGATGTGCTCGCGGATCACGTCAGCACCATCGGCGATGCCGATGTTCTGGCGCGCGACGGGGCCTATGACGTGCTGGTTCTTGATCGCCGCCTTCCCGATGGCGAGGGGCTGAACCTCGTGTCCTCGCTTCGCCGGAGAAAACACACCGTGCCGATCCTTGTCCTGACGGCGCTTGGCAGTGTCGATCATCGCGTCGACGGGCTCGATGCCGGGGCAGATGATTATCTCGCCAAACCCTTTGCGATCGAGGAATTGCTTGCTCGTCTTCGCGCGCTCCACAGGCGCGGCCCCACGCTTTCCGACAAATATGTGAGTTTTGGAAATCTGAGCATCGATCCGAAGAGCAGCGAAATCAGCGTCGCCGGTTCCATCATCGAGTTTCGGCGTCGCGAATATCTGGTGCTCGAGGCGCTGATGCGACGGCCGAACCGCATCGTGACGCGCGCCAATCTGGTCGAGGCGGTTTACACTCTTGACGACGAGATCGAGTCCAATGCTCTCGATGCCCATATCTCCCGGATCAGGAAGAAGCTGGCGCAGGCCGGCGCCACGGTCGAGATCAGGGCCGTGCGCAATATCGGTTATCTTATCCGGTTGAATACATGAAGAAAAAACGCAACCGATCGCTGCGATGGGCGCTGATGAAGCGCCTTTTCGTGTTGCAGGCCTTCCTGCTCGTTCTTTTTGTCGTCCTCCTCATCGGCTGGATCTGGATCATCAATCCGCAACTGGAAGACGCCAATGAAGAGGCAGTCCGTATCGTTGCGGAAAGTGTGGCAAGGGATGGGCAGGGCCGGGTGCAGGTGGTGGCTACATCCGGATTGGCGGCATTAAAACAGCGCTACCCGAACCTTTGGTTCGTGGTGCGGGACGCCGATGACGTTGCACTGCAATATGGAGAAGTCCCGGCGCCCGCTTTGACGGCGGTTTTCCCCCGCACCATCGAGAGGGCGCGTCTGGAAGCTGCGGAAACAGTCCGGGCCACCATGGAAAACCGCGATACGTCCGCCGGGCGGCTGCAATTCATCGCCGGGACGGAAAAAAGCACCCCGAATGACGGCCTCAGCCTCTGGATCAGCATGCAGCTGGATCTGGAAAAGGACGCCAACGGCGCCATCCGCTGGCTGACCGTGTTGCCCGGCGTGGGCTTCATCATCCTTATCGTTGTCGTGCCCATGTTGATCCTGACGGGCATCGCGACGCTGCTCGTCACCCCAAGAGCGGTCGGACGCTCCCTGGGCGGCCTCATGGAAACGGTCAAACAGGCGAAATCGATCGATTTCGAAAACCGTTCCGACCGCATCGATCGCTCGAAGGTGCCCCATGAAATCATTCCCCTGGTGGATGCCTTCAACATTGCGCTTTCCAGGCTGGATGAGGGATACAATCGCCGTAACCGCTTTCTTGCCGATGCCGCACATGAATTGAGGACGCCGATTGCCATTGCCCGTATTCGGGCCGATCTCTTGCCCGATGACGCGCTGAGCCGGCAGCTCCGGGCCGATATCGACCGTCTCACGCGCGTCGCGCATCAGCTTCTTGAAATGCAGGCTGTCGGCGCGGTGGAATTGCCCGCCGTGCCGCAGGATCTCAACAGCCTTGTCGAGCGCATCGCGACCGATCTTGCGCCGATTGCGATGGATGCCGGCTATGAATTCGATTTCGAGCCGAGCGAAGGGCATGTCGTGCTCACCATGCAGATCTCGATCATCGAGATGGCGGTGGTCAACCTTGTCCGCAACGCGATCGATCATGGCGGCGGCAAAGGCGCTATCACGATCCGGGTCGGTGCGACGGGCGTCATAGATGTCTGCGATGAAGGGCCGGGCATACCCGTCTCGGAGCGCGAGCAGGTTTTCGAGCCGTTTCACCGCGTCAACGCCAATGCGCCGGGAGCCGGCCTTGGGTTAAATCTGGTCCAGAAGGCGGCCGAGCTTCATCACGGGCGTGTTTCGTTCCTCGATCTCAATCCCGGCTTCTGCGTTCGGCTGGAAATTCGATCCATCGCTTCCAAGGAGGCTGCGACCGCAAAGGCCGGGCTGCCGGGGTTTTGAACGATCGGATGTGCTCCGACAATGAATTTCCTTACTATTTGGTTAAGGAAATTCGGATAACTCATTTAAATAAATAAATTATTTCTAATAAAATTCGTTTCGTGCAATGCAAGCGCAATTCTCGTCGGGAAAATCCCCTTATCTGCTGAACGCATCCGCACCCCGTGCCAGGCCGTGCAGCAGACGAACGGGAGCCGGTTTCCGGTTCTTCAACGCAAACTGAAACCCAAGAGGCGCCGGACGATGGCGCATCGGTTTCGTCTGGAGTCTTTTCATGTCGATAATCAGAAAATCGCTTGCCGCCGGGGCTATTGTCATTGCGGTGGCAGGCCATGCCTATTCGGCCGACCTCACGAACTACAATACGCAGCAATCCTTTGACTACGGCAATCCGCCTGCTTTTTCATGGGACGGAGCCTATGTCGGTGTGCATGGTGGCGTCGCCTCACCGAGATTTAACCCATTGGCCAGCGGCCGCGGTCTGACGGGCGGTGTTCAGGCCGGCTATAACGCCCAGTTCGGCTCTGGCGTTATCGGCGCGGAACTGGAAGGTTCTTATCTCGGGAACGAGGCGCGTGTGCCGAACGGCCGGCTGCGGGAGCGTTTCCGGGGTGCGGCCAAGGTGAAGGCCGGCGTGGCGCTCGATCGCACGCTTCTTTACGGCACCGCAGGCCTGACAACGACGAAGTTCAAGGATGGCAATGGCGTGACAGGTCCCGATGGCTGGAAGCAGGGATATCTGGTCGGGGCAGGTGTCGAACAGAGCTTCGGTGGCGGCTTGTCGGCCAAGTTTGAATATAATTATGTGAGCACGGGAAATGTGGCCACGACGACCGCCAGCGGCAAATCGAAGACCGATGTCAGCGATCATGTCATCAAGGCCGGTCTGAACTATCGTTTCTGATCGGCCCATCCCATGACGGCTTTCAGGGAGAATTCACAAAAGAACGCCGCCGCTTTCCGCTTGGAAGCGGCGGTAAAACAGGGGCATGGCGCAAACATGCGCTACCGGGCCGAAATCCGGAATACCGGAAACGGTCATTCGCATTCGAGCGATGGTTGCCGGAAACTCGTCACATACCATTCGCTGCCGGAATTGCGGGTGTAGAACGTATAATAGCAGTCGATCCGTTCGACATAACCCGGCGTTTCCGACACTTCATAACGTTCGCCACGCCGCGTTGTCCGCACCTCACCGCTCGATGAGCCGGCGACGACCTGTGTCTTGTTCTTGCGCCATTGATAGGCCTGCTGGCCGGGACCCAGGCCGTAGATATTGTCGGGCGGCCCATAGTCCAGCATGACGCTGGTGATGGGTGCGCCGATATAGCTTTTCATGACGGTCGAGGCGCAGGCCGCGAGCAGGGCCGATGCGGTGATAAGGGCGATCGCCGCCGGGAAGGCGGGTGACGATCGGTCGGTCATGGGAATTCTCCTCCGCTGTGGTGGGTTTCCACAGGGATAGGAACCGGCCATTACAAGTACATTGCACGCGACGATCGTGAAGGCGGCCATGGATTCCCGTCGGCTCTCAGCCGGGGAAGATCTCCTAAGCCGGCTATCTCTATCAAAGACCGGCGATATTGAGGCCGATATGGCGCAGGATGCTTTTGAAAAGTTTCACTTCTGCGGGGTCGAGGCCTTCGATCGCGGTTTTTTCGAACATGGCGGCGATGGGCATCAGCTCGTCGGCAAGTTCCTCGCCCTTCTGGGTCAGCGTGATGCGCACGATGCGCGCATTGTCGGCCGGTCGCTCACGGCTGACGAGGTTGCGGCGGACCATCAGGCCGACAAGGCGGGAGAGGGTGGAAATTTCCACCGACACCATGTCCGAAAGCTCGGTCAGGGTCTTGCTTTCCTGTTGCCTGAGCGTCGCCAGCACGCGGTACATCGGCAATGTGATGTCATAGGAGGCCAGTCTCACGGAGAAGCGCTCGCCCAGCCGAACGCCCACCCAGTTGAGCAGGTAGGGTACCGAGTCGGTGAACTGATAAGACACGAGCAAATCCCCGTTTGAGAACCATCTGCGCAGATGCTGATGTGCGCCTATCGGCTGTACCGGCACAATCCATCCGTTTCAATAGCTTCGCTCCACAAGGCCGGGGAATGGCGGGTTTCCCAACCACAGAAAATGACGAAAAACATTTGCATTGACAAATGTTGCAAATGAAAATAAATAAGATTGCAGGATTTGGGAGGATCTCATGACATCAGCATTGTTTGGCCTGAGCAGTCTTGCGCCTGAAGGCGTCGGCCAGAATTTCCGTTCGACGATGCGTCGTTTTCCGGCAACCGTAACGGTCATCACCGCCTGTGCTACCGGTGATCAGCGCGATCACGGCATGACCGTGACGGCCGTTACCTCCGTCTCGATGGAGCCGCCTTCCCTGCTGGTTTGCCTTAATAACCGCACGCTGCTGCATGAATTGCTGCTGTGCCGGCCCGATTTCATCGTCAATGTGCTGACGCAGGACCAGATCGCGCTTTCGGATGGCTTTAGCGGCAAGGTGCCGCCGGAGGAGCGTTTCCGCGACGGCAGCTGGCAGCGCCATGATAGTGGCGTTCTTTACCTGCCCACGGCCCATGCCGCCATCGCCTGCCGCCGGGTTGCGGCCATGCCCTATGGAACCCATACCGTCTTCATCGGACAGGTGGTTTCAGCCGATGTCAGCGAGACGACACGGCCGCTGCTTTACGAAAACGCCCAATATTGCGCCGCAAGCCCCGCGAGCGAACCCGCCTGAATTTTTAGCGGTTAGATCATTCCCGCAAGGAGATAATCATGAACGATATGAGCCATGCGCCGCAGCCGGCGCAAACGAACCCGCATGTCCGTCTAGCCAGCCGCGTTGCCGGCATAGCCGATCTTTTCCGCTCAAGCGCCAGGCAGACGGAGGAAGCGCGGCGCGTGCCCTCCAGCCATATCGAGGCACTGCGTGGCATCGGTTATTTCGATATCGTCAAGCCCCGCGCCTTCGACGGCAAGGGTGGCGATTTCGCCGAGCTGGTGGAAGCCAATATCGAACTTTCGGCGGCCTGTGCGTCGACGGGCTGGGTCGCCGGCCTGCTGTCTGCCCATCAATGGCTGCTGGCGATGTTTCCCGAAGAGGCGCAGGCCGATGTCTGGGGTGAAAATCCCGACGCGCTGCTGTGCGGTTCCTATGCGCCGGTGAAGATGGCCGAGGCTGCCGATGGCGGTTATCGCCTCGGCGGCAAATGGGCCTTCGCTTCGGGCTGCGAAAACGCACAATGGTCCCTCTGCGCCGCCATTCTGCCGCCGAAGGGTGAAGGAAAGCCGGTTCCCGCCTTTCTGCTCGTTCCCGCCAGCCAATATGTCATCGAAGACACTTGGCATGTGGTGGGGCTGGCCGGCACAGGGTCGAAGACGCTGGTTCTCGACGATGTCTTCGTGCCCGAACACCGGGTTCTGACCTTTCCGGACACCACCAGCGGCCGCACGCCGGGCGGACGATATTATGCGGAAGAGGGCCTGTTCAACATGCCGCTTCTGACCGGTATTCCCTCCTGTCTCGCGGCGGCCGGTGTCGGCGCCGCCAAGGGCGCGCTTGCCGCCTATGTCGATCATGTCGGCGGCCGGGTCACACGCGGCGCCGTGGCGGGTGGCAACAATCGCATGGCGGAATTCCCGACCATTCAGCTGCGCGTCGCGGAAGCGGCGGCGAGTGTGGACGCGGCTTGCGAGATCCTGCTGCGCGATGTGGCGAGGGCACAGGCGCTGGCGCAGGCCCGCATTGAAGGCCGGGCGGAATTTACGGTGGATGACCGTCTTCTGAGCCGTCGCGGCCAGTCCTTTGCCGTGTCTCTCTCGTTGCGTGCGGTACAGGCGCTGAACGATTCCACCGGCGGCGTCGGGCTCGATCTGGCGAACCCGGTGCAGCGCGCCTGGCGGGATGCCAATGCGGTCGGCCGCCACATCAGCATGAACTGGGATGCCGTCGGCACGATGATTGGCCAGAGCATGCTCGGCCTCGAACCCAAGGGCCAATTTTGATCGCCACTCCGGCGGCAGACCAACAGAGAATTTCGGAGGAAACCACATGCAAGGCAAGGTCGCTCTCGAGGAGCATTTCGCAATCCCGGAAACGCTTCAGGACTCAGCCGGTTTCGTGCCCGGCGATTACTGGAAGGAACTGCAGCACCGTCTGCTCGACATTCAGGATACACGCCTGAAGCTGATGGACGCGCATGGCATCGAGACCATGATCCTGTCGCTGAATGCCCCGGCGGTGCAGGCCATTCCCGACACGAAGAAAGCGATTGAGATCGCGCGGCGCGCCAATGATGCGCTGGCAGAAGAATGCGCCAAGCGGCCGGATCGTTTCCTCGCCTTTGCCGCCCTGCCTCTACAGGACCCCGATGCGGCGACGGAGGAGCTTCAGCGCTGCGTCAGCGATCTCGGTTTCGTCGGTGCGCTCGTCAACGGCTTCAGCCAGGAAGGTGACGGCCAGACGCCGCTTTATTACGACCTGCCGCAATATCGCTCTTTCTGGGGTGAAGTCGAAAAGCTCGACGTGCCGTTCTATCTGCATCCGCGCAACCCGCTGCCGCAGGATTCGCGTATCTATGACGGCCACCCCTGGCTGCTCGGCCCCACCTGGGCCTTTGCGCAGGAAACGGCCGTCCATGCGCTGCGCCTCATGGCGTCCGGCCTGTTCGATGAGCATCCCCGCCTCAATATCATTCTCGGCCATATGGGCGAGGGACTGCCCTACATGATGTGGCGCATCGACCATCGCAATGCCTGGGTGAAGCTGCCGCCGCGTTATCCCGCCAGGCGTCGTTTCGTGGATTATTTCAACGAGAACTTCCACATCACCACCTCGGGCAATTTCCGCACCCAGACGCTGATCGATGCCATTCTAGAAATCGGTGCGGATCGCATCCTGTTTTCCACCGACTGGCCCTTCGAGAATATCGACCATGCCTCCGACTGGTTCAACACGACGAGTATTGCCGAGGCTGACCGGGTGAAGATCGGTCGTACCAATGCACGCCGCCTCTTTAAGCTCGACGGACGCTGAGCCATGCAGCCTTTCGTTTATATGGCGGTGCCCGCCCGCATTGTCTTTTCGGCGGGCAGCTCGGCGGGTGTGGCGGAGGAAATCCACCGCCTCGGCTTCTCGCGGGCGCTGGTACTATCCACGCCGCAGCAAAAGGGTGATGCCGAGGCGCTTGCCGCCCGGCTTGGCCCGCTTTCGGCGGGTGTTTTTTCCGAAGCAGCCATGCATACGCCGGTCGAGGTAACGAAAAGCGCGGTTGAGGCCTACCGCGCCGCGGGTGCCGATTGCGTCGTCTCTTTGGGTGGCGGTTCCACCACCGGTCTCGGTAAGGCAATCGCCCTGCGCACCGATGCGGCGCAGATCGTCATTCCCACGACCTATGCCGGCTCGGAAGTCACGCCCATTCTCGGCCAGACGGAAAATGGCGTGAAAACCACCATACGCGGGCCGGAAATCCTGCCGGAGGTGGTGATCTACGATGCGGAACTGACGCTCGGTCTGCCGGTTGCGATCAGTATGACGAGCGGGCTCAACGCCATGGCGCATGCGGCGGAGGCGCTTTACGCACAGGACCGCAATCCTATTGCCAGCCTGATGGCGGTCGAGGGGCTGCGGGCGCTGATCGAGGCGCTTCCGGTCATTCGGGAGGCGCCGCAGGATATCGACGCGCGTGAGACGGCACTTTATGGCGCATGGCTTTGCGGCACCGTGCTGGGTGCGGTCGGCATGTCGCTGCATCATAAGCTCTGCCACACGCTGGGCGGCAGTCTCGATCTGCCGCATGCGGAAACCCATGCGGTGCTGTTGCCGCACACCATCGCTTATGTGGAAGAAGCGGTGCCGGAACTGCTTTTGCCGCTTGCTGCCCTTGTCGGCGGCCGGGCAGGGCCGGGGCTTTTCGATTTCGCCGCCAGGCTTGGCGCGCCCGCGAGTCTGGCCGCTCTTGGCGTGGGAGCGGCCGATCTTGACCCCATGGCCGAGCTTGCAACGGCCAATCCTTACTGGTGCCCGCGGCCGATCGAAAAAACCGCGATCCGCAACCTTTTGCAGCGTGCCTTCGAGGGTACGCGGCCGGAGTGATGGGAGGAGACTATGGATATGAAGATGACCAGCGACGACGGCTACTTCGTTGAGGAACGCTCGGCTGAAACCGTGATTGCCCGCATGCGCGATTGTGACGATCCGCGCCTGAAGGAGATCATGGCGGTCGTAACCCGCAAGCTGCACGAGGCGGTGAAGGAAATCGAGCCGACCGAGGAGGAATGGATGAAGGCCATTCATTTCCTCACCGAAGTCGGGCAGATCTGCAATGAGTGGCGGCAGGAATGGATCCTGTTTTCCGATATTCTCGGTGTTTCCATGCTGGTCGATGCCATCAACCACCGCAAGCCGAGCGGCGCGTCGGAATCCACCGTTCTCGGCCCCTTCCATGTGGCTGATGCGCCGGAAATGCCGATGGGCGCCAATATCTGTCTCGATGGCAAGGGCGAGGATATGGTCGTGACCGGCCGCATTCTCGATACCGAAGGTGCGCCGGTCGCCGGTGCGCGCATCGATGTCTGGCAGGCCAATGACGAAGGCTTTTATGACGTGCAGCAGAAGGGTATCCAGCCCGATTTTAATCTGCGCGGCGTCTTCGTGACCGGCGAGGACGGGCGCTACTGGTTCCGGGCCACGAAGCCGAAATATTATCCGATCCCGGATGACGGCCCGGTGGGGCAGCTGTTGCGGGCGATGGGGCGGCATCCTTACCGGCCGGCGCATCTGCACTACATCGTTTCGGCAGAAGGTTTCAGCCCGCTCGTCACGCATATATTCGATCCTGACGATCCCTATATCCGTTCGGATGCGGTGTTCGGCGTGAAGGAAAGCCTGCTGGCGGATTTTCAGCGGGTGGAGGATGCGCAAAAGACGCGGGACTTCGGCTTCATCGGCGACTGGTTCTGGTCGGTGAACCACGATTTCGTGCTTGCCCGATGAGCGGCGCAAGCAATCGACCCAGGCTTTACGTGCGTTTTGCCGAAAGCGATCCCGATGCCACGCGGCAGCGGGTGGCACAGCTGGAAGCGCACAAGGCCCATTTGCGCAATGGCGAGGCGATGGCCGAAGGATTCCGGATCCTTGTTTCCGGTCCGATGAGCGCTGTTGCGGAGGGTCCGTCTGCCGCGCTCATCATCGCCGAGGCACGCTGTATTGAAGACGTTATCGCCTTCAGCGACGCTGATCCCTTCGTCATTCATGGTGTCTACAATCGCGTTCGTATTTTGAACTGGACGCCGACGCTATCGATGATTTCCGGGCTGTAATCCCGCTGATTTCAGCCACCGTAGGATAGTTGGCATTTATCAATATTTCATTTGCAATTTTTGCAAATGCAACATTTAATCGATGGCGGGTGATACCGGCGACATGTGGCTTGACAGAAGCAGGGCACATATCAGGGTGGAGCAAGCCGGGCACTCACGGAGGATAATGCAGGGACGGGGAGACGCTGATCCATTCCGGATGGCGCGTTCATGCGTGAAAGGGAGGAATATGTCCACGAATTATCTGAGCGCCGCCTCTGCGCGGACGAAAAACCCGGCCGGCGTCATTGCGACATGCGGCCTGATGATCATGTTCGACGGGTATGATCTGGTCGTTTATGGCGCGGTCGCACCGGCGCTGCTGAAAGAAAGCGCTTGGGCACTCAATCCGGCCATGGTGGGCCGTGCCGCTGCCTTGACGCTCGTCGGCATGCTGCTTGGCGCGCTGTTTGCCGGCACCATGGCTGACCGTATCGGCCGCCGGAAGGTGGTGCTTCTCAGCCTCGCCGGATTTTCGGCGATGATGATCGCCTCGGCCATGACACCGAATTTTCTCGCCTTCGAAATCACCCGCTTCTTCGC
Organism: Agrobacterium tumefaciens; assembly: GCA_017744915.1. Taxonomy (GTDB): domain Bacteria; phylum Pseudomonadota; class Alphaproteobacteria; order Rhizobiales; family Rhizobiaceae; genus Agrobacterium; species Agrobacterium tumefaciens_I. Next base: position 20,510 of record JAGIAH010000017.1, on the reverse strand, counting down.
CGGTCTCGGGCTCGGGGCGCTGTTGCCGACGGTTACCGCGCTGGTGCTGGAGTTTTCGCCACCACAGCGCCGGGCGCAGGCTAATTCGCTGTCCTTCCTCGGTTATCTTATCGGCGGCATCATTTCCGGCGTCATGGGCATGCTGCTCCTGGAGAGCTATGGCTGGCGCCCCTTGATGCTGATCGGCGGCCTGCCCCTCATTCTGCTGCCGATCTTCATGCGGTTCCTGCCGGAATCGCCGGAATGGCTGGCGAGCAAGGGCAGGCAGGCGGAGGCTGACGGCATTTGCGACAGTTATGGCCTGCAACGCATCGTGCCGCATGCAAAAATCCAGAAGGGTGGCGTCGGCGCGCTGTTTTCAGAAGGTCGGCTGGCCTCGACGCTGAATGCCTGGGGCATTCATTTCTGCTCGCTGCTGCTCACCTTCGGCATGGTCAACTGGCTGCCCACCATCATGAACAAGATGGGTTATGACATCAGTTCGGCGCTCAGTTTCTCGGTCATGCTTAATGTCGGCGCCGCGATCGGTATCCTTATCGGCGGGCGCTTCGCGGACAAGGGCAACGTCAAGGTGGTGGTGGCGATCCTGTTTGCCATCGGCGCCGGATCGATCTTCGCTCTGACAGTGAATAAAGGACCGCTTCTTTATGTCTTTGTAGCGCTTGCGGGTGCCGGAACCATCGGAACCCAGATTCTCGCCAATGTCCTCGTCGGGCGGCTTTATCCCGTCCATATTCGCGGCACAGGTCTTGGCTTCTCGCTGGCGGTCGGGCGGCTTGGCGGCATCGCCGGCCCGATGATCGGCGGCCTCGTGCTGCAACGGGGTTTGGCGCCCGAGTGGAATTTCTACATTTTCGGCTCGGTCGCGCTGGTAGGGCTGGTGCTGACGGTGTTGACCCTGCTTTACCGCACGTCCGGTGATGCGCGGGCCTGATGGGGAACGACTGGCCGCGGGACTGGAATTCGCGGCCGGATACCAGAGCATCTCTTCACAAGCCCGGACGGAAAGCCGGGCTTTTTTGCTGAGATGCTCTAGGCTTTGCGGGAAACCGGCGCGATTGCCGCCATTTGCTGCAATGCCCTTTCATTCGTGCGTTTGGCCCGCGCCAGCGCGTCGTCGCGATCTTCGGGCAGCGTATAGGTCATGTAAGACAGCGAGGTTTCGAGGTCGTTATTGTTATGGCCGAGAATGGCGGCGAAATAGCTGTTCTTGGTCACATGTGGCGGCGCGAAATTGTGATAGGCCACCTCGGCATAGAGATGTCTGAGGCCATAGGGCTTGGGAAGTTCTTCCTTCGGCCAGAGATCCTCGAACAGGCTGAAAACCGTGTCCCTGAGCAGCAGGCGGGTTTCCGAGGAAAAATCGTCGATCGACATGCCATGCCACAATTTTCCCTGGCCGCTTTCGCGCAGGCGCCTATAGGCGGACAGGATCGTTTCGGAGCGGGTCAGAACCGGGATTTCATAGGTAATCCCGAATTTCGTACCCTCGCCCTGTTTTGTCTTGGCCTGGCCATTGAATAGAAGGCTCCATTTGGAAACGCCCTTGCCATAGGGGGCAGGCGTAAATTCGGCCTGGGTGAAGACTTCGTAGGGCCGGCGTCCCGTCATGCCGATCAGGCCGATGCCAATCATCAGCGGATCGCTGGACCTGAGACAATCCTCGCAGATTTTCAGAACCTGCTGGTAATTCTCGAATGTGATCAGCGCGCCGTGCTTTTTCGCGATCTTTTCCATCTTCACCCGGCGTGCATCGTCATACATTGCGGCATCGCCGGTGGCGATCTTCAGCATCGGGTGGTCGTCGCCGAAGGCTTCGCGGATAGCGTTGCGATATTTCGTAATGTAGGAAATGATCGTCGTCTGGGCCCTGCCTTTCATGGTGCTGATTTCAGCGTTCCACAGGGTCTGCATCTCGTCCTTCGTCCCGATGCCGTTCATCGCCGAAATGAAATCCGCGATGCGCAGAAGAACGGTCGGCTTGCGGCCGGCGGTGTTGAACTCCGCCCGCTCGATTTTTTCGACAATCGATATTGCGACGCCGGTTTTGGGGTAGTCGGCCCGTTCGATATAGGTTTTCAGCCGTTCGCGCAGCTTCTTCATGTTGCAGATGGCAAGCGGGGTGCTCTTCGGGCCGAACTCGGCCTTCAGCGCATAGCGATATTTCATGATGTAAAGTTCGAGCGTCTTTTCCGTGCGGCCATTGTCGAAATGGTAGCGGACCTCGGCATCCCACAGGTCACGGATTTTTCTGTTTCGCGAGGCGTCGTCGCTCTTCATCGCCTCCCTGACCTCGCCAACGAATTGATCGATGCGCTCCACGAGGACCGGTGTTTTTGTTTTTCGTTTTAAGGCGGGCATGCGGCGGCTCCCTGAACCGGTCCGGAAATATAAAATCCATGGTTGGCTATCGACAACAGCACGGTTGCGGAAACGCGATGAACATTCGCCGCAGGCCAGCTTCTTTTGAATAATAGTTTAACCGATTCCGCAAGCACGGCCGCGATGGGGAGAAGCATCAAAGACGGTTTGCGGGCGGCATCGTTCGCCCGCAAACCGCGAATATTGGTTCAGGTGGATGAAATCCAGCGGAATATTCGCGTGGCTTCGGACTGTTTCCGAAGCCGCCAGGACTGAAAGCTTATTTCTGCAGCCGGGTTTTCAAGGACGCCACGATCTTGTTGGCAAGCGCCTCGTAATCCTCGTCGAAATGGTGGCCGCCCTCGATGCCGAGCGTTTCCACGCCCTTTGCCTTCAGGCCGGGGCAGGGGTCTTCATCCTCTTCCTCCGTGCCATAAATGCACTGCACCAGCTTCGGGTCGATCTTGGCGATATCGTCGACGGTCTTGCCGCCCTTGCCTTCACCCGCCACGCCAAGCCAGCCCTGAACGGAAATCTCGAAATCCACTTCCGTCGACAATCCCATGAGAGTGAGTTGCACGACATGCGATTTCGCACGTTCCGGCAGCCGGTTGAAGGTTGCGGGAATGATATCGGCCCCGAAGGAATAACCGATCAGCACGACGTTTCGAACCTTCCATTCCTTGCGATACGTGTCGATGATGCGTGCAAGGTCGTTTGCGACGTCCTGCGGCTGTTTTTCTTTCCAGAAATAACGCAGTGCATCGACACCGATCACGGGTATGCCCTGCTTCTGCAGCGCGCCGCCCACTTCCTCATCGAGATCGCGCCAGCCGCCGTCGCCGGAATAGATCACCGCCATGGTGTCCATCACCGGGCTTGTTTCGAGAACCTTGATCGGCAGGCCGAGCGGGTTGTCTGTATCGCCGGCGGCATCGACCTGGTCGGACAGGGTCTGGGTGAGAACCTCGTCCGCCTTGTCATCCACATCCGTCACGTCGATATCGGGATGCAGCTTGACGAGCGCGTTGACGTGGTCGCGGCCCTTCTGGTCGGCAGCGGGCGTGAACAGCACGCTGACCGGCGCCGGCAGCGGGCCGTCGGTGAGGCCATAGACCGTCTCGCCATCCACCTTGTCCTTGGTGGCGGGCGTGCAGAGGATCTTCTCAAGCGGAAGGCCGGCCTTGGGGTCAACGGCGATGGCTTCCCGCACGGTGGAAACCGGGCTTTGCGCGATCATGGCCAGCGCGAGCGTCCCGCCCTTGCCGATGCCGGTGAGAATGGGCTGGCGATAGCTGCTGGTGCCGGCGGTGCGCTGGATCTGCTGCGACAGCGACTCGATGTCCGAAATCATGTAGATGCACTCGTCCTCGTCGGCTTCGAGTGCCTTCAAATATTCCTTGAAGTCGATGCCGACCACGGCGGCGCCTTTTCCCACCAGCGTCTTTGCACGTTCCTCGTCGGCGGCGGTCCAGCCGTCCGCGTCGGAAATCAGGAAAACGCTGGCGAGAATATCGCCGTCGGGCACCATGATGTGTTCGGCCGGGATCATGCCGGTCTCATAGGCGGGCTTGTCCTGCCCAAAGGCGGCGCCGGAGGAAAATAACGGGGCGGTAAACAGGGCGGAAGCGGCAAGGATTGCCTTCAGCATGCTGGATTTTCTCATTTTCCGATTACTCCTCTGACACCGCCGCTGATCAGAACCGTCGCGTCCATCAGCGCCAGAGCGGCGTCTGCACCGTTCTGCACGGCAAGGTAACGCGGTTCCCATTTCGGGTGGAACTTCGCCTTGAAGGCGCGAAGGCCCTTGAAGTTGTAGAAACGTTCGCCGTGTTCGAACAGCGTGCTGCCGATACGATCCCAGACGGGGGCCGTATCGCGCTTCGACATGCCGGACATGGGCGCCATGCCGAGGTTGAAGCTCTCATAGCCCGCCTCGCGCAGATATTGCATGATGCTGACGAAGAGGAAATCCATCGCGCCGCGCGGCGCATCCGGCGAAAAGCGCATGAGGTCGACGGTGGCTTCCTTTTTCGTCTCCGTTACCATCAGATTGGCGAAGGCGGTGATTTTTCCGTCCTTGCGCAGCACGGCGACGGGTTGCGACAGAATGTAATCCGGTTCGAAAGCACCGAGCGAGAAGCGTTTTTCACGCGTATTGTGGTGTGCGAGCCAGCCGTCGGAGACCTGTTGCAGCTCATCCAGAATATCGGGCACCTGCACCTTTTCGACAACCTCGAACGTCAGGCCGTCGCGCGCACCGCGGCTCAGCGACTGGCGAAGGGTCGCGAGCTTGCCGCCCTTCAGTTCGAACGCGGTAAGATCGACCAGCGCCAGTTCCCCGAGCTTGAAGGCGCGCAGCCCTGCATCGGCGCAATGGGAAAGAAGGAAAGGCGAAATCTGGTAGAAGGCGGCGCGAGCGCCCGCCGCACGGGCGGCTTCCACGAATTGCCAGACGAGGTCCGGAAAATCCTCCTCGTCGCCGACCGGATCGGCAAAGGCGATCCAGGAGCGGCCCTGAATGCCATACATGATGAAGGCATTGCCGCTTTCGGAGAACATGACGTGTTTGTCGCCCATGCGCACCAGATTGGCGTCGGCCGCATCCTGTTGCGTGACGATGCCAGTGGCGCGTTCCACGTCCTCGGGCTGGATGGAATCCGGCTTGAAGATAACCGGCCGCATCAGGCTGAAAATTGCGATGGTCGAGGAAGCGAGCACCAGGCCAAGGAGGGCGCGCAGCCCGCGGGGGGCTTCTTCGGAGAACTCGAATTCCCACCACAATGTATGACTGTAATCGGTATCACGATAGACGAACAGGAGGATCGTTGCCGCGCCGGCGATGATGACGGCCATTGCCGCGAGCCAGCTTGGTCCCAGTGCCTGTTTGACCAGTGAGGCGTGCCGGTTGAAGCTGCGCACATTGAGGGCGAGTGCCGCAATGAAGATGCCGAGGAATACCGCCTCGAAGACCGCGATGGCCTTGAGGATGGAGAGGATGAGGGCGAGGGACGCCGCGATGAGGGCGATCCACCAGGCGCCGTCCAGTCTCTGCCCGAGGCCGCGTGAGGCGACGACGAGGCCGAGGCCGAGAATGCTCGTCAGAAAATGCGCCGCTTCGATGATCGGCAAGGGCACGAAATTCGAGAGGAAATCGAGGTTGCTGTCCGGCGTCGGTGTCACGCTCGAAAAAATCAGCATGGTGCCGAGAATGATGGCGAAGGTGGAGAGCAGCGGCGGCGCCAGCCGCACGGCAAGCTGGCTGATATCCGAAACCACGGGCTTGGCCGCGAACTGCTTCATCTCGGACAGGATCATGACCAGAATGGCGACGACCAGGGGCAGAACGTGATAGATGACGCGGTAGAGCACGAGGCTTCCGAGCAACTCATCGACGCTGATCGCATTGCCGAGACCCGCCACCATGACGGTTTCGAAGACGCCGAGGCCTGCGGGGACATGGCTGAGAACGCCGAGGCCCACGGCGGTGGCATAGATCGCGAAGAAGGTCGGCCAGCCGAGATGCGTTTCCGGCAACAGCACGTAGAGAACGGAGGCAGATGCAGCGATGTCGAACGCCGATACGAGGAACTGCCGCGACGACGTGCGGCTGTCGGGGAGGCGCAGCCGCCATTTGCCGATGCGGATCGCCTTGCCGTCGCGGCCGATATAGGCCGTGATCACAAGAATGGCGATGACGGCAAGGGCCGCACCCCTTAGCACCAGCGGGTCGAAGCCGACGATGGCGGCGATGCGGGGTGCAACGATGAAGGTCGAAAGCGCGCTGACGGAGAGAAGCCCGAGGCCGAACGACAGGGTGACGAAGGCGATGACGCGGGCGATATCACCCGGCGAGAGGCCGAGCCGGGAATAGGCGCGGAAGCGGATGGCGCCACCGCTCAGCGGACCGAAACCTGCCGTGTTGCCGATGGCATAGGCCGCAAAGGCCGTGGCCGCCATCGACGGGAACCGGACTTTCTTGCCGACATATTCGATGGCATTCGCATCGTAAAAGATGAGGGACAGGAAGCTCAACGCCGTAAACACGATGGCGAGCAGAATGGAGGAAAACGATGTGCCAAGAAGGGCGGCGATCACATCGTCATATCGTACTTCCGATGTGAGGCGGTAAATCGCAAACGTCATCATCACGAAGATGAGCGTTATGGCGATGGCCGTCAGATAGGGCCGGTTTCTGGCAAAAAAGCTTTCAACCGGGGATTCGCTAATATCGGTCTCTATAATTTCGCTCTTGTCTGCCATTTACTTTTTCCAGCGCCGGTCCCGTTGGTTGGCGAACCACAGGATTGTGTCGCTAATTCGTTTCGGTTGAGGAAATTTGCTTAGCAGAATTGCGTGACGTGTCGATGTGAAGTTTGTTCCCGGGGTCGATCGATTTTGCCAAGTGTAGCGGCGAAAATGCAACCGGGAAATGTGAGATTTCCAAGCCCGGTAAAAATACGACAAAATTGAACGTGGCGGTTGCCTGGTGGCGGCATTTGATGCAACTACACGCTCCTTTCGATTGAAGGAGATGCCAATGAACATGCCCACAAGAATAGTTGTTTCGCTCGTTGTCGCCCTCGCTGCCGGTGGTGGGTATATGACGATGGATAAGATGCGCGGTGCCGAATGGGTGGTTTCTCCGCAACAGATCGCCGAGGCCAAGGCAAAGGGGCAGATGGGTTATGAGTCCCGTCCGGGCACGGTGACCGTGCTGCCGATCCGCAGCGAGACGGCGGACGTGCTGCCGATGAAATGGGCGATGGTCGGCCTCGTCGCCGGGCTTCTGGCTTTCCGGGCGACCGGCAAGAAAAAAGCGGCAAAGGCTTAAGGGCCCGCCGCTTCCATGTCTCCGGCGCATGGCGCCGGAGATGAAATTCACCTTTTGCCTTATGCGTCCCAGGTTTTTTCCAGCACGCGGATCCAGTTGCCGTGGCAGATCTTGTTGAGCGCCTCATTGTCATAACCGCCCTTGCGCAGGGCCTCGACCAGCAATTGCAGATCGCCCGCATCCTTCATGGCGGCGGGAATGGTGGTGCCGTCGAAATCCGAACCGAGCGCGACGTGGTCGATGCCAATGCGGTTGACGATGTAATCCACATGGCGGACGAGTTCGTTGAGGTCGGTATCCGGGTTCTTCACGCCGTCCTGGCGCAGGAACAGAACGCCGAAATTGATGCCGGCAAGGCCGCCCGTATCGCGGATGGCGTCCAGCTGGCGGTCGGTCAGGTTACGGCTGTGATTGCACAGCGCGTAGGCGTTGGAGTGCGAGGCCACCAGCGGCGCGTCGGAAATCTTGGCGATATCCCAGAAGCCCTGTTCGTTCATGTGCGAGAGATCGACCATGATCTTCAGCTCGTTGCAGGTTTTGACCAGCCGCTTGCCGGTATCCGTCAGGCCCGGGCCGATATCCGGCGTCGAGGGGAAACGGAAGGGAACGCCGTAAGCGAAGATGTTCGGGCGGCTCCAGACCGGTCCGAGCGTGCGCAGACCCGCCGCATGCAGAACGTGCAGCCCGTCCAGGTCGTCACCGATCGCTTCCGCGCCCTCGATATGAAAGACCGAGGCGAAGGCGCCTTCGGCCATGGCGCTGCGGATATCGGCGGCCGTGCGGCAGACTTTCAGCGCACCATTGGATTGTTTCTCGGCGCGGAACAACAGGGCCGCCATGCCAAGCGTCGCCTTCAGCGCGTCTGCCTCAGACGGTGTCGAGAAATCACCGTTGGCGTCCTTTTCCATGCTTGGCGAAGGCACGTAGATGGCGCAGAGACCACCGGCGAGGCCGCCTTTTTTCGCGCGCGGCAGGTCGATATGGCCGACCGTATCACCTTCGATCAGAAGCGTTTCGGGAGAGGCATTGCCCGATCGCCATAACCGCAGAAGCACGTCGTTGTGGCCGTCGAAGACGGGTACGGTTTTTTGATCGGTCATGGTCATTCACCTTCGGATAGGGGGAGGGCGCGGACGCGCGTCCATCAGACTTTTGGGAATTGGTAGAGGAAAGGTCAAGGCAGGAGCAAATGCAATCCATGCATAGGCTCTGCCAAATTTGGAATTGGTCGGGCCTCGTTTGCTCGTGGTAATCGCGGGAAAACATAAAAAAAACGACTGGATTGGGGCAAGCCCACCATTTTCCGAAAAATAAGGTCCGAAAGGGGATTTTCGATGATTTCAAGACGCAACCTGTTGATTGCCGGCGCTGCCGTTCCGTTCCTGTCCTATGCGCGCATTCCAGCCTTTGCCGCGACGCCCAAGGATATTCTGGTCGTTGCCCAGCAGCTGGACAATATGACGAGCCTTGACCCGCATGAAGGTTTCGAGGCCGTCGGCGGTGAAATCATCTCCAACATGTACCAGAAGCTGGTGCGCGCCAACCGCGAGGATTCCACCAAGGTCGATCCCGTCATCGCCAAGTCCTGGGAAGCCGATGCGGACAGCAAGGTCTTCACCTTCGTGATCGGTGATGAAGCGACCTTCTCCAGCGGCGCGAAAGTGACTGCAGAAGACGTTGTCTTCTCGCTGCAGCGCGCCATCAAGATGAACAAGAGCCCGGCCTTCATTATCAGCCAGTTCGGCTTCACGCCTGAGAATGCCGAGACGACCATCGTTGCCGCCGACGACAAGACGGTGAAGCTGACGACGGCAAAGCCGACCGCCATCTCCTTCCTGCTCTATTGCCTCTCCGCCAATATCGGCGCGATCGTTGAAAAGAAGGCGGTTCTTGCCAATGCATCGGGCGAAGACCTTGGCAATGGCTGGCTGCAGAAGAACAGCGCCGGCTCCGGCGATTTCGTGCTGCAGGCCTGGAAGCCGAGCGAAAGCGTTGCGCTCGCGGTCAATCCGAACGGCCCCTACAAGGGCAATATCAAGCGTATCGTGCTGCGCCACGTCACCGATCCGTCTTCCCAGCTTCTGATGCTGCAGAAGGGCGATATCGACATTGCCCGCGACCTGACGTCCGAGCAGCTGCGCACCGTCAAGGACGATGCCAATATCGAGCTGGAGCGCAAGTCCATCGCTTCGCTGGTGCTGATCTCGCTCAACCAGGGCAATGAGAACCTCGCCAAGCCGCAGGTCTGGCAGGCCATCAAGTGGGCGCTGGACTACAAGGGCATGCAGGAAAACATCGTGCCGCTGACGCATGAAGTGCACCAGAGCTTCGAGCCGAAGGGCTTCCCTGGTGCCGTCAACGACATTCCGTTCCAGCGCGATGTCGAGAAGGCCAAGGCGCTGATGGCCGAAGCCGGTCTCGCCGATGGTTTCGAAATCAGCATGGACCACTATTCCGCACAGCCTTACCCGGATCTGGCGCAGGCCATTCAGGCGAACCTTGCCGATATCGGCATCAAGGTGCGTCTGCAGTCGGCGGAAAACCGTCAGGTCCTGACCAAGATGCGCGCCCGCGAACATCAGATGGCGCTTTCCGCATGGGGCACGGATTATTTCGATCCGCATTCCAACGCCGATGTCTTCAACATCAACAAGGACAATGGCGACGACGTGAAGTCCAAGCCCTTCCTGTGGCGTTCGCGTTTCAAGAACGACGATTTCGCCGCCAAGGCGGAAGCCGCTCGCGACGAGCGTGATCCGGCAAAGCGTATCGAGCTTTATGAAGCTCTGCAGCGCGAGCACATGCAGAACAGCCCGTTCGTCTTCATGTTCCAGACGACGAAGACGGCTGCCTTCCGCAAGGGCGTATCCGGCTTCGAACTCGGCGTTCTCTCCGAGGGCAATTCCTACCACGATGCGAAGAAAGCGTGACATTGAACAAGCGCGTTAAAAGCATATCGTCGATACTGGGCAGCGTCATCCTGACGCTGTTCGGTTTGATGGTCATCACCTTCATGATCGGGCGCGTCATGCCCGTCGATCCCGTCATCGCGGCGGTCGGCGACAATGCGCCCGAAGACGTCATCGTGCGTGTGCGGGCCGAAATGGGCCTCGACCAGCCGCTGGTCGTGCAGTTCTTCCATTATGTCACGCAGGTCCTGCATGGCGATTTCGGCAATTCGATCCTGACCCGCAATCCGGTCTGGATCGATATCAAGCGCGTTTTCCCGGCCACTTTCGAACTTGCCACCGCAGCCCTCATTCTGGCGGCGCTGATCGGCATTCCGTTGGGTGTCTGGGCAGCCGTGAAGCAGGGCAAGCTGACGGACCAGGTCATCCGCGTCGTCTGCCTTGCCGGTCACTCTGTGCCCGTCTTCATGCTGGCGCTGATTTCGCTGCTCGTCTTTTACGCCACGCTTGGCGTCGCACCGGGGCCGGGCCGTCAGGATATCATCTATGACGGCATGATCACGCAGGTCACCGGCCTGATGACGGTCGATACGCTGCTTGCCGGTGACTGGGACGCCTTTTACGACGCCATCGCCCATATGGTGCAGCCCGTCTGCATCCTCGCCTATTTCAGCATGGCCTATATCACCCGCATGACGCGCGCTTTCATGATCGATGCGCTGAAGGGTGAATATGTCATTACCGCCCGGGCCAAGGGGTTGTCGGCGATGACCGTGATCTGGGGCCATGCCTTCCCCACGGTCGCCGTGCAGCTCGTCACGGTTCTCGCGCTCACCTATGCCGGCCTTCTCGAAGGTGCGGTGGTGACGGAAACCGTCTTCAGCTGGCCGGGCCTTGGCCAATATCTCACCGTCTCGCTCATGAACGCGGACATGAACCCGGTCGTCGGAGCAACCCTGTTGATCGGCTTCATCTATGTCGCCCTCAACCTGCTCGCAGACGTGCTTTACAGAGTTATGGATCCTCGCGTTCGATGATGTTAGCTAATTTCAGAAACTGGGCGCTGGATGAGACGCCGCATTCCCGCACACAGGCTGCCTGGGGAAACCGGTATCGCATCTGGCTCAACCTCAAGTCCAATCCGCTGGCGGTGATCGGTCTGACCATCATCGTCCTCTTCATCGCGCTGTCGCTGCTGGCGCCGCTGCTTGCCCCTTACGATCCGGCGACGCAGAATCTCGGCAACCGTCTGGCGTTTCCGAGCGCCGAGCACTGGTTCGGCACCGATGAGCTTGGCCGCGACATTCTCTCGCGTATTCTCTATGGCGGTCGCGTCACGCTCGGCATGGTCATTGCCGTCGTCGTTCTCGTGGCACCCATCGGCCTCGCCATCGGCTGCATCGCCGGTTATTTCGGCGGCATTGTCGATACGGTGCTGATGCGGGTGACGGATGTGTTCCTGGCCTTTCCGCGCCTCATCCTCGCGCTCGCCTTTGTCGCGGCACTGAAGCCCGGCGTTGAAAGCGCCATTCTCGCCATTGCGCTCACCGCATGGCCGCCCTATGCGCGTCTTGCCCGCGCCGAAACCATGACGGTGCGTGGCAGCGACTTCGTCGCGGCCTATCGGCTGACCGGCGCTTCCGCCTGGCGCATCATTGCGCGCCACATTGCGCCGCTCTGCGTGCCGAGCCTTATCGTGCGCATCACGCTCGACATGAGTTCGATCATCATCACCGCCGCCAGCCTCGGCTTCCTCGGCATGGGCGCGCAGCCGCCTTCGCCGGAATGGGGTGCGATGATTGCGACGGCCAAGCGCTTCATCTTCGAACAATGGTGGGTCGCCACCATTCCCGGCATCGCCATCTTCCTCGTTTCGCTCGCCTTCAACTTCCTTGGAGATGGCCTGCGCGACGTTCTCGACCCGAAGGGACATTGAGCCATGCTGGTCGAAATCGAAAATCTGAAGATCGCTTTCCAGACCCGCACCAGCCGTTTCGAGGCGGTGCGTGGTGTGTCCATGAAGCTCGGCACCGAAAAGCTCGGTATCGTCGGTGAATCCGGTTCGGGAAAAAGCCTGACGGCGCGTGCGCTGATGAAGCTTCTGCCCTCCAATGCGGATATCCGCGCCGACAAGCTTGCCTTCGACGGCATCGACGTGCTCTCCGCCAGCGAAAGGCAGATGCGCCAGATCCGTGGCAAACGGGCGGGCTTCATTTTGCAGGATCCGAAATATTCGCTGAATCCGGTGAAGACCATGGGTGCGCAGATCGCCGAAGCATGGCGTGCGCATAAGGGCGGCAGCAAGCGGGCCGCCATGGAAGCGGCAATCGGCCTGCTCGATCAGGTGAAGATCCGCAATCCGCGTCAGGTTGCCTCGTCCTATGCGCATGAGGTTTCCGGCGGCATGGGCCAGCGCGTGATGATCGCCATGATGCTTGCGCCCGACCCCGAACTCCTTATCGCTGACGAGCCGACCAGCGCGCTCGACGCCACGGTGCAGGCGGAAATCCTGCGGCTGATCGAGGAACTGGTGTCGGAACGCGGCATGGGCCTCATCCTCATCAGTCACGATCTGCCGCTCGTTTCGCATTTCTGCGATCGGGTCGCCGTCATGTATTCCGGCCGGGTGATGGAGGAACTGAAGGCCTCCGAACTCCTGAAAGCCGAACATCCCTATACAAAGGGACTTCTGAACTGCATTCCCTCGCTGACGCATCCGCGCGAGCGTCTTCCCGTTCTCAACCGTGATGCAGCGTGGTCCAGCCAATGATCGACGTCGATAATCTCCGTATCAAGTTCGGCGACCGCGAAGTCGTGAAGGGCGTGTCCTTTTCGGTGGAAAAGGGCGGCAGCTTCGGCATCGTCGGCGAAAGCGGCTCGGGCAAGTCCACCATCCTGCGCGCCATGGTGGGCCTCAATGAAAGCTGGGAAGGCCGCATCGCCTTTGCCGGCAAGGATGCGCCGCTGAGGCGGACGCCGGAATTCTTCCGGCAGGTGCAGATGGTGTTTCAGGACCCCTATGGCTCGCTGCATCCGCGCCAGACCATCGACCGTATTCTCAGCGAATTGCCGCTGGTGCACGGCATGGACAATATTGAAAAACGCATCCAGCAGGCGCTGTCGGACGTGGCGCTGCCGCAGGCGGTACGGTTCCGTTTTCCGCACCAGCTTTCCGGCGGCCAGCGCCAGCGCGTGGCAATCGCGCGCGCGCTGATTGCCGATCCGCAGGTGCTGCTGCTCGATGAGCCGACTTCGGCGCTCGATGTTTCGGTGCAGGCGGAAATCCTGAACCTTTTGCAGGATCTTCGTGCGGCCCGTAACCTCACCTATATCCTTGTGAGCCACAATCTGGCGGTCATCGCGCATCTTTGCCCGCAGGTGGGAGTGATGCTGAACGGGGAAATGGTGGAGCAGCTGAGTGCGGGCGATCTGCGCGAGGGCCGCACGAAACATCCGCATACGGAAGAGCTGCGCAGCCTGAGCATCAGGCTGGAAGAGCCGGCCTGAGGTCGCACCTACCGGGGATGCGTATAGATCGAGCGGGTGCTGCCCGCTTCTTCTCCCCGAGGCGGAGAAGGTCGCGGTAGCGGGATGAGGGGGCAAGCTCTCCGAAATCCGGCAATGTCACCCCCTCATCCGACCCTTCGGGCCACCTTCTCCCCGGCGGGGAGAAGAAACAAGCGGCGATGTCGAGACCAGCGGCGTCGAAACAGAGATATGAGACCGAACCATGCCACAGCAATTCGACTGGAACGCCGCTTCAACCCTTTCGCAGAGCTTCGTCTCGCAATGGGCGAGCAATGAGCCAGGCGGCGCTGTCATCGGTTTCGATCTCGATGGCATCCGTTTCGCCCATGCCGGCGGTGTCGAAAGTCTCTCGACCTTCGCACCCTTCACGCCACAAAGCGTGGTCCGTTATGCCTCCGTCACCAAACACGCCTTCTGCGCCATGGTGCTGGCCCATTCCGATCTGATCGGGCTCGACGATCCGCTCGGCAAACATCTGCCGGAGCTGCAGGCGCCGCTTCGCGATGTCACCGTCGGGCAGGCGCTGGATATGAGCGGCGGGCTGCCGGATACGCGCGAATGCCTGTCGCTGCTCGGTCTTTCCGTCTACACCGAAACGAAGGCCGGTCCGCTGCTCGATTATCTCACACGCCTGACCCGGCTCAACTTCGCAGCCGGCAGCGAGGTTTCCTATTCCAATACGGGCTATCGCCTCGTGGAAGCGGCGCTGGAGCGCCGGGGGTTCCGGTTCGATGATTTCGTGCAGGCGCAGATTGCCGGTCCTTTCGGCGTATTTCTGAAGGCGCCGGATGTCTGGAACGATCCGGTTGATGGATTGGTGCCGGGCTACTGGAAGTCCGAAGAGAACTGGCAGCTTTCGGCCGCCGGCCTGCATATCTCGGCTTCGGGTAGCCTTGCCGGCAGTGCCGAGGCGCTGACCCGCTGGCTGCAGGGGTTGATGCGGGGCGAGGGCAGCTTTGCTGGTGTTCTGGACAGGCTTTCCGCCGGGCGGCCACTGGCCGATGGGCGGATAAGCGAATATGGGCTTGGTCTTCGCTGGTCGCATCTGGGTGACCGGCGTTTCGTTGGCCACGGCGGTTCGCATCCGGGCTACAAGACCTATTTCCTGCTCGACCCTGAAAACGGTACGGGTTTCGTGGTGGTCTCGAACCGCGAGGACACCAACGGTTTCAAGATCGCGCTGGAAAGCATGGCGGCCCTGACTGGCCTGCCTCTGCCCAAACCCGCCGCCAGCCTGCCGGAAGGCCTCTATGTCACCGAAAGCGGGCCGTGGTGGCTGGAGATCAAGGGCAGCACATCCACCTTCATCGATGGCGACGACACGCTTTATGAGGATGCCGACGGTTGGGTCTCCTCCCGTTCCGCATCCTCTCCGATGCGGCTGAGGCTAGATGGCGAAGCGATCATGGGCGAGGCTGGTCATGCCACCCGACGCTTCCTGCCGGTAGGCGATCATCTGGTGCCAGATGACCTCTCGGGCACTTGGCGATCCGATGAGGGCGCCGAATTTTCGATCAACGGTTCGTCGCTGACGATGGGCATCGGCCCGACGCGCCGCAGCATGCCTTTGAAGGCGCTCGGCAATGGCCGCTTCCTGTTCACGCTCATCGATGGGCCGTGGACGAAGCGTGTCTGCCTCAACCGGCTCGGTGACGACAGGATCGAGCTCGTCTCCAGCCGGGCGCGGATGATCGAATATTCAAGGGGCCGCTGACGACTGAGACCGATCCCGCCGCGCCCCACAAACTCGACGTCATCCTCGGGCCTGTCCCGAGGATCTGCAAACGATTGATTTTGTTGACGTGCTTAGATCCCTGGGACAAGCCCAAGGATGACGGAAGCGAGGCTTAGGCTATTTTCTCAACAGCCTGAAGCTTTCTAGTGGGTTTCAATCAGCTTCTATTGCTCCTAATAAAGACCCATGTTCCCGGCAGGCCGGGACGGCATCTTTGTGGGAGAACAGGCCCTTGGAAGTCAAATGGCTCGAGGATTTCCTGGCGCTGGCCGGAACGCTCAATTTTTCGAAGGCGGCGGATGAGCGGCATGTGACGCAATCCGCCTTCAGCCGGCGCATCAAACAGCTGGAAGCCTGGGTGGGCGCGACGCTGGTCGACCGCGCCTCCTATCCGTCGCGACTGACCGAGGCGGGCGTGAAGTTCGTGCCGGTGGCGCAGGAGACGCTGAAGCAGCTCTACCATGCGCGGCGCACGCTACTGCAGGAAGAAGGGGCCGATGCGAGAACCATTCGGCTGACGGCCCTGCATACCCTGTCCTTCACATTTTTCCCGGACTGGCTGAAACGGGTGAACGAGACGGCGGGACCGCTGTTTTCAGTTCTGCGGCCCGATTCCGGCAGCATGGAGGAAAATCTCAATTCGCTGGTGGACGGGCAGAGCGATTTTCTTCTGACCTATGCCCATCACGAAGTGCCGATGCTGCTCGATGCGCAGCTGTTCGAGTTTCGCGTGCTCGGCGCGGAAAACATCATTCCAGTTTCAGCGCCCACTCAGGATGGCGCACCGCTGCATGCGCTGGTGGAAAATGCGAAAAAACCCTTTGCCTATCTGGATTATGAAAAGGCCTCGTTCTTCGGGCCATTGCTGCGCGATCTCTTAAGCGCGCGGCTGCCGCAATTCGAGCGGGTACATGAGGGCAGCATGTCGGTGGGGTTGAAAGCCATGGCGATGGCCGGCTGGGGTGTCGCCTGGGTGCCGGAAAGCCTGATGCGGCAGGAGCTGGACAGCGGCACCCTTGTGCGCGCCGCCGATCCGAGTTTCGATATTGCCGTTGATATCAGGCTTTATCGTTCAAAGGAGAACCGCCGGCCCGTTGTCGAGCGCATATGGGCGGTTCTCGAAGACTAGGAGCATTTCCAGGAAAAGTGGACCCCGGTTTTCCGTCCGGAAATGCGACAAACAAAACGCTTTCGATCAGATGGCCGTGCGGCGGGCGTTTTCGAGGTAGAGCGCGCGCAGGCGGCTCACCATCGGGCCGGGCTTGCCGTTGCCCACCGGCTTGCCGTCGATCTTGGTGACCGAGACGACGAAGTTGGAGGCGCTGGTGAGGCAGGCCTCGTCGGCATTCAAGGCTTCTTCCAGCGTGAAGGGGCGCTCTTCCAGCGTGAAACCGGCTTCCTTCGCCAGTTGCAGGGCGGCGAGGCGGGTGCAGCCGGGCAGGGTCTTGTTGCTGTTGCCGCGGGTGATGATCTTCTTATCGGCGGTGACGATATAAGCGGTCGAGGAAGCGCCTTCGGTGACGAAACCATCCTCGATCATCCACGCCTCGTCGCAGCCTTCGGCCTTGGCGATGCGTTTTGCCATGACCTGCGGCAAAAGGCAGACGGTCTTGATATCGCGGCGTTCCCAGCGCTGGTCGGGAACGGATTTGACGGCGATGCCTGCTTCTTCGACGGGGGTGCCGATCAGCTTCTTTGCCTGGGTGAACATGACGAGCGTCGGCTTCAGATCGGCGGAGAACAGGAAGTTACGGTCTTCGGCGCCACGCGTCAGCTGCAGATAGATCATGCCCTCGACGAGATTGTTGTCGGCGATCAGACGGCGCTCGGCCTCGACGATTTCCTTCGTCGTGACCGGCAGGGCTACGTCGATTTCGCGGGCACTGCGTTCCAGCCGGGCCATGTGCAGGTCGCTGTCGATCAGCTTGCCTTCCAGAACGGAGGTAACTTCATAAATGCCGTCGCCAAACAGGAAACCGCGGTCGAAGATGGAAAGGCGGGCGTCCGCCTCGGGCAGGAATTCGCCGTTGACGTAAACGATGCGGCCGGATTGGCTGGTCATGAAAACTCCGTCTGGAAGATCAGGCTGAAAGAAGGGTTTTAAGCGTGTCGATGGAAATGGCTTCGACTTTGGAGGCTTTGCCGGTGCCGGCATTAAAGCCCGATGTCGTATTGGCTGCGCAGAGTGAATTGAGGATCGCCTCCTCCGTCGCCTCTATCGCGGCTTCGAAGAGCGGCGAGATCGCGTCGTTGGAAAGCCCAGGGTATTCCGTCACTGCCTTGCGGCGCGCAGGCGTGCGGCGAAGACGCTCATCGGTGGAAAATGCCAGCGCGTAATCACCGGAACCGTTGCTGAGTGCTGCGCCCGTGCGTGCCAGCCCGCCGAAGCTTCTGGCCGCCAGACGCTTCAGATTGCGGGACGAAAGCGGCGCGTCGGTTGCGACAATGATGACGATCGAGCCGTCCTTGTCCTTATGGTCAGGGTTGACATAGGGATTGCCGCAGACCAGCAGATGGCCGCCGTAATTGGACTGGACGAGAATGCCGATGGTATAGGTCTGACCGGAAATGGTGACGCGGCGGGAGGCTGTGCCGATGCCGCCCTTCATGCCGAAGGCGACCGTTCCGGCTCCGGCACCAACGCCGCCCTCGGCCACCGGGCCTGTGGCAGCATTTTGCAGCGCGGCCGAGATCTCATCGACCGTCGGGCGGCCGGCGCGGATGTTGTTCAGGCGGGAATCGTTGGTTTCGCCGACGACGGCGTTGATCGAAACGACTTTCTCATTGCCCGGCTGCGTCAGCGTATGGCGGTTGATCGCCTCTATGGCCCGGCCGGTTGCCAGCGTGTTGGTGAGGATAACAGGTGTCTCGAGTTCGCCGAGTTCCTCGATCTGGGTGGAGCCGGCAAATTTGCCGAAGCCGTTATAGACGGCGAAGGCGGCGGGCACCTTGTCCTGAAAGAGATTGCCGCCATGCGGCAGGATCGCTGTTGCGCCGGTGCGGATCGTCTCGCCCTCGATGACGGTCGAATGGCCGATGGTCACACCTTCGACATCGGTGATGGCGTTGAGCGGGCCGGTTTCGAAATGGCCGGGCTGGAAACCGATATCGCGCAGTCTCGGGCGGGTCGTCTGATGCATCGGGCGATCACTTTTGCGGAATAAAGGCTCAAGGTGGAACAGGCGCGGCTTGCGAAAAGCTTTGCTCTGACTTGACGTTAGACTACTTCGCCGGGAAACGGCATCGCAAAAATGGAATAGTTTTATGCGGGCAATGGCGCTCAGGAGGCGCGCAACGCGGCTTCGCCTTCACGCTCCAGCCATTGCCGCATCGCGTCTTCCGTCTCTTCGCGCGTCGGTGCGCCGATGCGGCCGCCGAAGACGCTACATTTGAGTGCGGCGGCAACGGAGGAGAGGCGGATGGCCGCGCGGCTTTGCATACCTTCAGCCATCGCAAGCGCAAAGGTGCCGTGGAAGATATCGCCCGCTGCCAGCGTATCCACCGCCTTAACCTGCATGGTCGTCTGGAAATACACCGTGGGATCGCCCGCTTCCGTCCACCAGCAGCCCGCCGGTCCGGCGGTGACGGCGATGAAGGTTTGCGGATAACGGGCATGCAGCACCGGCAGCATGTTTTTCACCGTTTCAAGCCCGGTCAGCCGGGCGGCGGCGGGTTCGGAAAAGACGATATGGGTCGCGGCAGGGGCAAGCTTTTCCAGCGTTTCCACCGGCGCAACATCGCCATCCAGAATGGCGGGTTTGCCAAGCGCGCGTGCGACAGTGAGCACATCAAGCGCCAGTTCCGGCCAGCGTACGTCCACCAGAACCGCATCGAAGGGAGCAATATCCGCCGGTGTGCAGGAGCGTTTTTTCTCATGCAGGCGATGATCGTAAAAAGGCACGATCAGCCGTTCGCCCCGGTCGTCGATGATGATCGTCGACAGGGCCGAGCGTGCGCCGGGCGCAACCGTCATGCCGCTCGTATCTATGCCGCTTTCGCTGAGATCGCGAAGGATGCGGGCACCGGTCTCGTCGTCGCCCACCGCACCCCACAGGCTGGCGCGGCCGCCCATGCGATGGACGGCATAGGCGGCGCTGGAGGCCATGCCCTCGGCGATCTGCAGCATTTCATAGGGCAGGACCTTGCCTTCGCCCTTTGGCATGTCGTGCACGCGAAACAGGGTGTCGAGCACGGCTGCCCCCACGCAGAGCACATGTTTGCCACCCTGTTTGCCTGCCATGCTGTTCACTCCTGTCGCCCTTAGAGCGTTCTGGCTTCGCCAAAGCGCTCTAACTCATTGTTTTCCGCGTTTCCGGACGGAAAACCGGGGTCCACTTTTCCTGGAAATGCTCTAGAGACGCTTGCCGCTGTCCTTGTCGAACAGATGCACCGTTGCCGGATCGATGGCAATGTGGATCGTATCGCCGAAGCGCACGTTGAGACGCTCGCGGAACAGGCAGGCGATGTCGTCACCCTTGCAATTGAGCTTGGCATAGATTTCCGAGCCGGTGCCTTCGACCAGTTCGACACGGCCTTCGATGCCGGTCTCGGCAGCGCGGATATGTTCCGGCCGCACGCCGTAGACGAGGTCGCGGCCGCCGAGCTTGCCGATATCGGCATGGGCGGGCAGCGGCAGGTTGAGGCCCTTGGCGGTGCGGAACACGCCTTCCTCCACCCGGCCACGAATGAAATTCATGGCGGGCGAACCGATGAAACCGGCAACGAAGAGATTGGCGGGATTGTCGTAAAGCTCGAGCGGCGCGCCGATCTGTTCGATGACGCCGTCATGCAGCACCACGATCTTGTCGGCCATGGTCATGGCTTCCACCTGATCGTGGGTGACGTAAATGGTGGTGGTGCCGATGCGCTGGTGCATGGCCTTGATCTCGCCGCGCATCTGCACGCGCAGCTTGGCGTCGAGGTTGGAGAGCGGCTCGTCGAACAGGAAGACCTGCGGATCGCGCACCAGAGCGCGGCCCATGGCGACACGCTGGCGCTGGCCGCCGGAAAGCTGGCGCGGATAACGGTCCAGCAGCTTTTCCAGTCCCAGAATGGCGGCTGCCCTGTCCACCTTGGCCTTGGTTTCCTCGGCGCTCACCTTCTTCAGCTTCAGCGCGAAGCCCATATTGTCCTTCACCTGTCT
>JAGIAH010000016.1 GCA_017744915.1 Agrobacterium tumefaciens | reverse complement strand
GTCTATGCCGGGCCCTCCACGCGTTATTGTCCGGCGGGCGTTTACGAATGGGTGGAGAAGGACGGCAGGCAAGTTTACGTCATCAACGCCCAGAACTGCGTCCACTGCAAGACCTGCGACATCAAGGACCCGAACCAGAACATCAACTGGGTGCCGCCGCAGGGCGGCGAGGGGCCGGTTTACGCCAATATGTGATGGGGTGAGCATCCGTTCGTCATGCTCGGGCTGGTCCCGAGCATCTGCAACGGATGATTTTACGATATGTGGATGGATCCTCGGGACAGGCCCGAGGATGACGTCGAGTTTGTTCGCACCGCTCGCGACTGTTCTACGCGACCGGAGATGATGGCGGCCTTTGCGGAGCGCGCCGTTTCTGCCTGCCGAAACTCATTCCTGCAACCCGGGCGCGCAAGCGCCGGCCGCCGCATTGCGTTTGCCACGACGCAGGAGCAGCGCCCACGGCCGCTTTCCCGTCAGTATTTGTGGATTGCTCTTCGATTTCTTACATATAGGATGTTGGGGTGTTGTAACGTCGCGTCGCCCGTGGCTTGCGGGCCGGCAATGCGGTAACGCCTTGAATGTCCATAGGGTCCTAGATGCTGTCGCCCGGCGGCAGGGAGTGAGAGAATGTCCGGCTTTCAAAGGCTGAATATCGTTCGGAAGACAAGGTTCATCACAGGTGCCGCGGCGGTGGCCATGGTTGCTGTTTCTTTCAGCGGCGGCCCGCTGGCGGCAGCCAGCTGCCGCACCGACGCCATGGCCGGCATCGACTGGCGCGAATGCAACAAGCGCCTGCTGATGCTGGGCGGCAGCAATCTCGATTCGGCGATGCTTTACGGCACGGATTTCACCTATACCGATCTGCGCGGCTCGTCGCTGAAGGGCGCCAATCTGGAAAAGGCAAAGCTCATCCGCGCGGCTCTGGGTGAGGCCAATCTGCAGGGCGCCAATCTGACCAAGGTGGAAGCCTATCGCAGCGATTTTTCCGCCGCCGACGCCACCAACGCCAAATTCATCAATGCCGAAATGCAGCGGACCAAATTTGAGAAGACCAAGCTCGACGGTACGGATTTCACCAAGGCCGAACTCGGGCGGGCCGATTTCGAAGGCGCATCGCTGAACGGCTCGAAATTTTCCCTGACCAACCTGTCGCGCGCCCGTTTCGGCGGGGCCACGCTTGGCGGGCCGGTGGATTTCACCAGCGCCTTCCTGCTGCTCACCCGTATCGAAGGGGTCGATCTTTCGACAGCCACCGGGCTCGACCAGAAGCAGATCGACATTGCCTGCGGCGACGCCAAGACCAAATTGCCGAATGGCCTGACCGCACCGGCCTCCTGGCCTTGCCCGGAAGATCCGGACGACGATTGATGGAATGGCCGCGCGGTTTTCGCGCGCGGCACGGATATCCCCAAAGGGGCAGAGGCGTCCGCGATACGGACGCTTCCGCGTCGATCAGAAGCCCGAAAGCACGATCTTGCCCCTGGCCGTGTTGCTCTCGATCAGGGCATGCGCCTTGATGAGATTTGCGGCATTGATGGTGCCAAAAACCTCGGTCAGTGTCGTCCTGATCTTGCCGGCGTCCACCAGTTGCGCGACATGGTTCAGCAGCCTGTGCTGCTCGATCATGTCAGGGGTTCCGAAAACCGCGCGGGCGAACATCATTTCCCAGTGAATCGATACACATTTGCGCTTGAAGGCCATGACGTCGAAACCGCCGGCCGGATCGTCGATCAGCGCAAAACGGCCCTGTGGTGCGATGGCCGCCACGCTGTCGGCGGCGTGGATATCGCTATGGGTAGTCGAGAATACGAAGCCCGGCGCACCGAGACCGAGTGCCTCCACCTGCGGTGCGATCGGCTTGCTGTGATCAACGACATGATGCGCGCCCAGTTCCTTCGCCCACTCCATGGTTTCCGGCCGCGACGCCGTGGCGATGACGGTGAGATCCGTCAACGCTCTCAGAAGCTGGATGGCGATCGAGCCGACACCGCCGGCGCCGCCGATCACCAGAATAGCATTGGCAGCGCCCGGAACCGGCTCCTTCACCCGCAGCCGGTCAAACAGGGTCTCATAAGCTGTGATTGCCGTCAGCGGCAGGGCGGCGGCCTCTTCGAAATTCAGTGATTTCGGCTTGGCGCCGACGATGCGCTCATCGACCAGATGGAATTCGCTGTTGGAGCCCGGACGGTTGATGACACCGGCGTAAAATACCTCGTCTCCCGGCCTGAACAGCGAGACCTTGTCGCCGACGGCCTTCACCACGCCCGAAGCGTCAAAACCCAGCACGCGGGTGGCGCCATTTTCCGGCGACTGGTTGCGGCGCACCTTGGTGTCCACAGGGTTCACCGAAACCGCCTTTACCTCCACCAGAATGTCGTGTCCCTTCGCCTCCGGCTGGGGCAGGTCGATATCGATGAGGGCGTCCGTGGCGGTGATGGGCTGGCTCGTTTTGTAACCGATGGCGCGCATGAACAGTCTCCTTTGCTTGTTCGCGTGCCTCTTACTTGATACATATGAACATCGATCGCAAGAATGCACATTTTTTGACGATACATACAAAAAGGATACTGTAGATGTCGCGACCGCGCGCCAAGCTCACCGGCAATTTTCCCGGCTGCCCGGTGGAATCGACCCTGAGCTTTCTCGACGGCAAATGGAAAGGCGTGATCCTTTATCACCTCATTAATGAGGGCACGCTGCGCTTCAACGAATTGCGCCGCCACATCCCAAGCGTCACCCAGCGCATGCTGACCAAGCAGCTACGGGAACTGGAAGAGGCAGGCCTGATTTCGCGCACCGTCTTCCCGGTGGTGCCGCCGCGGGTGGATTATGCGCTGACGCCGCTTGGCGAGACGATGCGGCCGGTGATTTCTGCGCTGAAAAGCTGGGGCGACGCCCATGTCGTGTGCAAGAACGGCGCGAAATATACCCAGCTTCCCGAAGCGACGGAAAAGGCCGCCTGAAAAATCACGGGTAAAAGCACGCCCCGCAACGCGGCTTTTTCATGGTGCGATGCAACATGTATTTGCCCCGATTGATGCATAATGCTGCCATCTCGATTCGCAGCAGGGACATCAAGACATATGAGCATCGGTTGGTTGGAGGCCGCATTTCTCGGCCTTTTGCAAGGACTTACGGAATTTCTTCCGATTTCTTCAAGCGCGCATCTGCGGATTGCCGGGGAGTTCCTGCCCTCCGGCGCGGATCCGGGTGCCGCCTTTACTGCAATCACGCAGATTGGCACGGAAGCGGCGGTGCTGGTCTATTTCTGGTCCGACATCATGCGGATTGCGGCCGCCTGGCTCAGGCAGAACCTTCGCCTTGGCGAGTATAACAAGGCCGATGCCCGGCTCGGCTGGCTCATCATCGTCGGTTCGGTGCCGATTGTGTTTCTCGGGCTGTTCTTCAAGGATGCCATCGAACATTCGCTGCGCAACCTCTATATCACCGCCGTGATGCTGATCGTCTTCGGTATCGTCCTTGGCATTGCCGACAGGATCGGTGAAAAACGTTACAAGCTGAACCAGCTGATCTGGCGCGACGGCATCCTGTTCGGTTTTGCGCAGGCCATGGCGCTTATCCCCGGCGTCTCGCGTTCCGGCGGCACCATCAGCGCCGGCCTGCTCTTAGGCTATACCCGCGAGGCGGCGGCGCGTTATTCCTTCCTGCTCGCCGTTCCCGCCGTCTTCGGCTCCGGCTTCTACCAGCTCTTCAAGAGCATCGGTGAGGACAACCCGGTCGGCTGGGGGCCCACGGGGCTCGCAACGCTCATCGCCTTTGTGGTGGGTTACGCCGTGATCGTCGTTTTCCTGAAGCTGGTTTCGACCAAGAGCTACATGCCCTTCGTCTGGTACCGCGTGGTCATCGGCTTCATCCTGCTCGCGCTTCTGGGAACGGGCGTCATCAATGCAGGTGGCTAAGGAGAGGCCCTTGGGTTTTCCGCAGCAAATGAAAAGGCCCGCTCTTTCGAGCGGGCCTTTTGTCTTTAGAGCAACGTGCCGCTGAGGATAACCAGCGCCACCGAGAAGTAGATGACGAGGCCGCTGACATCCACCAGCGTGGCGACGAAGGGGGCAGAGGCGCTGGCGGGGTCGAGCCGCAGGCGCTGCAGGATAAAGGGCAGCATGGAACCAGCGAGCGAACCGAAGGTCACGATGCCGACAAGTGCCGCAAAGACGGTGGCACCGACCAGCAGCCAATGTTCGCCGTAATCGTAGAAACCGGCCTGCTGCCAGAGGCTGAGACGCAGGAAGCCGATGGCACCGAGAATGCAGCCGAGCGTCAGGCCCGTCGGGATTTCCCGCAGCAGCACCCGCCACCAGTCCGAAAGCTTCAGCTCGCCGAGCGCCAGCGCCCGGATGATGAGCGAGGTGGCCTGCGAACCGGAGTTACCGCCCGACGACATGATGAGCGGAATGAACAACGTCAGCACCACGGCCTTTTCCAGCTCGCCCTCGAAATGCTGCATGGCGCTGGCCGTCAACATTTCACCGAGGAACAGTGCTGCGAGCCAGCCGGCGCGCTTGCGGATCATGTCCGGAAAGCCGATCGTCATATAGGGCTTGCCGAGCGCTTCCATACCACCGAACTTGTGGGCATCTTCCGTGGTGTCGGCGATCATGGTGTCGATCACGTCGTCAACGGTGACGATGCCGAGAATATGCGAGTGGTCATCAACGACGGGAAGCGCCAGAAGGTCGTGCTTGCGGATCAGCCGGGCCACATCTTCCTGCGACATCAGCGGGCTCGCATAGGCAATGCCTTCCTTCGAGGCGACGGAGAGGATGGAAGCGCCGGGCTCGCCGGTCAGCAGGCGACGCAACGTCACGACCGTGGTGAGCGTCCCGTCCTGCGCCAGCACATAGATGGCATAGACCGTTTCACGCGACCGCTCGACGACGCGGATGTGCGAAAGGGTCTGTTCCACCGTCCAGCTGTCGGGCACGCTGACGAATTCCGTGGTCATGATCGAGCCGGCCGTGCGCGGCGGATAGCCCATGAGGTGCTGGATGGAGAGCGCGGTCGTGCGGTCCAGCCGGGCAAACAGCTTGGCGCGGGGCTCTTCTTCCATGTCGGCCATGACGTCGGCGACGCGGTCGTCGGACATCAGGTTGACGAAGCGGGCGGCCTGTTCCAGCGGAATGCCGGCAATGATGGCTGCTGCGTCATGCAGCTCCGGCCGGTCGAGAATGGCAACGGCCTTTGCCTGCGGCATGGCAAGCAGTGCTGCTACGGCTGCGTCGGTATCAAGCGTGTTGAGGTGCTCGACACGTTCTGCAATGGTGGTGGAACCGGCATTTCCGCTGCGGAGAAGACGTGCGGCCTTGCTGGCTCTCTGGGAGAGAGTGTGGAAGTTCATGATTGCTCACCTTTCCGTCGATTCGCCGATTACGACGAACGCGGTGGTGAGCCGACAGAGGTCGGATCAGTTCCCGTTCGCCGCTTTCGGCAAAGGCAATCGACTACTACTGTCGCTAGACATCTAATGATGCTCCGTTGAAATCCGCACTGTGCCGGGTCACGGCCGGTGCGTAACGCCGTGTTGCGCCTGAAACGAAAAAGAGTCAAGCGAGCCGATTGTGAAATTTCCGTAAGGTTTTGAGCGGGCGCCGGAAAGGGCATTCTGACCGCTGAAAAACCGGCTTTCAGCCGGCTTTCGCACGCCGTTCGACGGTGACGGAAACGAGGAAAACGCCAAGCCCGAGAAGGGAGAGGACCGCGCCGACATAACCGGTCGAGGCGTAACCAAAACCCATGGCGATGACGAGGCCGCCAAGCCAGGCGCCGAGCGCATTGGCAATGTTGAAGGCGGAATGGTTGGAGGCGGCCGCCAGCGTTTGCGCATCCTGTGCCACATCCATCAGCCGGGTCTGCACGGCCGGGCAGGCGGCGAAACCGCAGCCGATCAGGAACACGCAGAGGCACAGCATGAATGGATTGTCCGCCGTCATGCCGAACACCGCCATGACAAGTACGTTGAAGGCCAGCATGCCGCCAATCGTGCCATTGAGCGAGATATCGGCGAGACGCGAGCCGACCACATTGCCGACATTCATGCCGATGCCGAACAGCGCCAGCACCATGGAGACGGTGGAAACCGGCATCATCGCGACATCCGTCGTTGTCTTGGCGATATAACTGAAGACCGAGAACATGCCGCCGAAACCGACAGACGCGATGGCGAGCGTCAGCCACACCTGTACGCGCCGGAAAGCGCCGAGTTCACGCCAGACGCTTGCACCTTCCTCCACCTTGTCACGCGGCTGGAACAGCCAGAGCAGGGCGACAGTCAAAAGCCCGATGCCGCCGACCAGCATGAAGGCCGCGCGCCAGGACATGAGCTGGCCGAAGAAGGTGGCAAGTGGTGTGCCGAGCAGGGTGGCGATGGTGAGGCCGAGCATGACGCGGCCAACGGCGCGGGCACGCTTGTGGATGGGCGCCATGGAGGCGGCCACCAGTGCCGCAACGCCGAAATAGGCGCCATGCGGCAGGCCGGTGATGAAACGCAGCAGGGTAAAGCTCAGGAAATCCGGCGCAAGCGCGCTCAGGATATTGCCGGCTGCAAAAAGGCCCATCAGGCCAAGAAGCAGCGCGCGGCGTGTCATGCGTGCAGCCAGGATGGCGATGATCGGCGCGCCGATGACGACACCCAGCGCATAGGCCGTGATGACATAACCCGCCTGCGGAACGGTGACGCCATAGGTGGTGGCGACATCCGGAAGCAGGCCCATGATGGCGAATTCACCGGTGCCGATGCCGAAGCCGCCGGCGGCAAGCGCAAGCTCGATCAGCGCGATGGCAAGCGGCGACAGCGCCATGGCCGGCGCGGCCGTGTAAACGGTTTCATTCTCCGCGCCGAGGCGGGCTTCTGAAATATTCGACTGGCTCATCGTGACCTGAGAAGCGGGAAGGGCCCACAGAAAAAAGGGCAAGACCGTATGGGAGCGGTCTGCCCTGACTGGAGATGCGCGGTCATGAAAATGACCTTAAGTGATCCCTAACATGAAATGATGCGTTGCGGTAGAGCGATTCTCGGCAAAAGACGATCTTCACGCGATGGTGTTCGGAACTCTATATTGAGGCCAGGCATTTACGCGCGGCCGCGAATGTTACGGGACCGGGTTCGAAAACATGAAGCTCATTGCAATTTTCAATCGCGACGGTGGCACATTCCGCACCACCGATATGGACGCCTATTGCGACCAGGCCCGCGAGGTTTTTTCCCGCGCCGGCCATACGATCGATTGCCGCCTGGTCTCCGGCAAGGACATTGTCGAGGAAATGGAACGCGCCGCCGACGAGCCGGGCATTGAAGGCATCATTGCCGGCGGCGGTGATGGCACGATTTCCGCCGCGGCAGCCATTGCCTGGAAACACGGCATCGCGCTCGGCATCGTTCCGGCCGGCACCATGAACCTCTTTGCCCGCTCGCTGAAACTGCCGCTCGATATCCGTCAGGCACTGGAAACGCTGGCGAATGGCGAGATTGCCAGCGTCGATATCGCCAGCGCCAATGGCCGGCTCTTCGTGCACCAGTTTTCCGCCGGCCTGCATTCGCGCATGGTACGCTACCGCAACAATCTCGCCTTCGCCTCGCGTATCGGCAAGATCAATGCGAGCATCCGCGCCGCCATCAGCGTCATCCTCAATCCTCCGGTCTTCGAGGTGCAATATACCGTCAATGGCAGGACACAGCACCGCAAGGTCTCGGCCATTTCCGTCTCCAACAACGAATTCGGGCAGAGTTCGCTGCTGGTGGCAGATAACGTCTCAGGCGGCCATCTCGGCTTTTACCTCACCGATCCGCTGCGCCCTTCGGGCGTTGCAAAACTCGCCTTCGACATTTTGCGCGGCAGGCTGAAGGAAAACGCCGCCGTGACGGCCATGACCGTGACGGACGTGGAACTGCATTTTCCGAAGAAACGCCATGACCTGCGCTGCGTCATCGATGGCGAATTGCTGCCGATGCAACGGGACGTGGCGCTCAAGGTTCATGCCGGTGAATTGAAGGTGCTGGTGGGGCGGGCATTCTTCGCATAGCGCAATCGCCTATGAATTGAGGGATTGCCGCTGGTTTCTTTTCCCCGCCGGGGAGAAGTCCGCGGCAGCGGGATGAGGGGGCACGTTGCCGAATATCTCTACCGTTGCCCCATCATCCGACCCTTCGGGCCACCTTCTCTCCGGTGGGGAGAGGAAACAAGGGGCACCCGCTCGTCCAATATCCCCCCAAAAAACGCCAGCTTGCCAAATCGAAGCTGCCCGGCCATGTTCGGCGGGCGCGGTGGCGTGAGCGCCGTTGCCTTTATGGGAGTGCGATCTGTCATGAATGAAGTCTCCAAGCCGATGTCCAATCTCGCCGCCATCGATGCCGCCCATCACCTTCATCCCTTTTCCGACATGGGCAAGCTGAACGCCGCCGGCACCCGCATTATCGAGCGTGCCGAAGGGGTGTTCATCTATGACAGCACCGGCAAGAAATATCTCGACGCCTTTGCCGGCCTCTGGTGCGTGAATATCGGTTACGGACGCCGCGAGATCGCCGATGTCGTGCAGCGGCAGATGAACGAGTTGCCCTATTACAATGCCTTTTTCGGCACTACCACGCCGCCCGCGACACTTCTGGCGCAGAAGATCGCCTCGCGCGCCGGGCCGAAGATGAACCATGTGTTCTTCACCAATTCCGGTTCGGAAGCCACCGACACCTGGTTCCGCATGGCGCGGGTCTACTGGAAGGCACTTGGCCATCCGACGAAAACCAGGGTGATCGCAAGGCGCAACGGTTATCACGGCTCGACGGTGGCAGGTGCCTCGCTCGGCGGCATGAAATGGATGCATGAGCAGGGCAACCTGCCGATCGAGGGTGTGGCCCATATCGGCCAGCCCTATTGGTATGCCGAGGGCGGCGATCTCTCACCGGCCGAATTTGGCCTGAAGGTGGCGCGTGAACTGGAGGCGAAGGTCGATGAACTCGGGGAAGAAAACGTTGCCGCCTTCGTGGCCGAACCCATTCAGGGGGCAGGCGGCGTCATCGTGCCGCCGGAAACCTATTGGCCGGAAATCGCCCGCATCTGCAAGGCGCGCAATATCCTCCTCGTCTCGGATGAGGTGATCTGCGGTTTTGGTCGTCTCGGCTCATGGTTCGGTTATCAGCATTTTGGCGTGGAGCCGGATCTGGCGCCCGTCGCCAAGGGCCTTTCTTCCGGTTATCTGCCGATCGGCGGCGTCATCGTCTCCGACCGGGTGGCGGAGGTGATGTTGTCGGAGGTTGGTGACTTCAACCACGGTTTCACCTATTCCGGCCATCCCGTCTGCGCCGCTGCCGCGCTGGAAAACCTCCGCATCATTGAAGCTGAAGGGCTGGTGGAGCGGGTGCGCGACGATATCGGCCCCTATTTCTCGGAGGGCTGGAAAAGCCTGACGGACCATGAACTGGTGGGGGAGGCCGTGAATGTCGGCCTGATGGGCGGCCTGCAACTGACGGCGGACAAGGCGACCCGCAAGCGCTTCGCCAAACCCGACGATATCGGCACCGCAGTACGCAACCATTGCCTGGCAAACGGCCTCGTCATGCGCGCCACCGGCGACCGCATGCTGGCCTCGCCGGCTTTGACCATCAGCCGGTCGGAAGTCGACCAGATCATGGAGACGTTGCGCAAGGGGCTCGACCACCTGCGCGATACACGCGAGCATTTCTAGGAAAGGTGGATTCCGGCTTTCCGTCCGGAAATGCGACAAAATACTCTAAGGGAGGAATAATCACATGGCAGGACAGGAACATCATTACGCCGTGCAGGTGAAATGGACCGGCAATCGTGGCAAGGGTACTTCGGGTTACCGCGATTATGAGCGCGACTACACGATTTCCACGGCGGGCAAGGCCGATATTGCCGGCTCCTCCGACCCCGCCTTCCGCGGCGATCCCTCCCGCTGGAACCCGGAAGACATGCTGGTCGCCTCACTCTCGGCCTGCCACAAGCTCTGGTACCTGCATTTCTGCTCGGTCAACGGCATCATCGTCGAAGACTATGTCGACAATGCCGAAGGCACGCTGGTGATGGAGAAGGACGGGGCGGGGCAATTCAGCGAAGTGGTGCTGAAACCGGTCATCACCATCTCGAAAGGCGATCCTGCCCGGGCGGATGAGTTGCACCATGATGCGCATGACAAGTGCTTCATTGCACGGTCGGTGAATTTTCCGGTTCGGGTGGAAGGGACGGTGAAGGTGGTTTGAGGCTCAGGCGAATTGCAGACCGAGATGATCGGCCATCGGCTGAAAGTCCCGGTCGTTTTGCAGGAGCTTGTGCCCGTGCTCGATACAGTAGGTGCCGATGATGAGGTCGGCCGTCTTACGCACAGTTTTCCCGACGCTTCGAAGCTTCCGATAGTTTGCGGCGGATTTCACGGCAAGTTCGGGCGTCAGCATCGAGACAAAACCGAAACGCTTTAACCGGTCATGTATCGCTGCCGCCCGTTTGTCGTTGGGTTCGCCCTGCAGGATTTCGAGAAGAATGATGTCGCCGATAATGACGTCGCTCAGATCGCCGATATCGTTGAGCGTCCTGCCTTGGGGCGTGAATTTATTCTGAAACCAGTCTATCCAGACAGAAGTATCGACGACGATCATTCCGCGGCGTCTTGCGCTTTGATGTCGTCTGCGCTCCAGCTATTGCGAATATCGTCCAGACTGCCACTCCAGCCGATGCCTCGCAGTTCTTCCAACGCTTTGCGTCGTCCGAGATTTTCCACAAGATCCCGCAACGCCTTCTCAACCGTCGCCTTTTTCGTCGGAAGGCCGGTGATTTCCATCGCCTCGGCGATCAAGGCATCATCAAGTTCAATATTGGTGCGCATAGACCTACCCTT
Organism: Agrobacterium tumefaciens; assembly: GCA_017744915.1. Classification (GTDB taxonomy): domain Bacteria; phylum Pseudomonadota; class Alphaproteobacteria; order Rhizobiales; family Rhizobiaceae; genus Agrobacterium; species Agrobacterium tumefaciens_I. Next base: position 82,265 of record JAGIAH010000016.1, on the reverse strand, counting down.
GGTGTATGTATCTTCGAAATTATACACCAAGGGTAGGATTCGCGATACTGTTTTTACTGGAACGCCGTCTCGTAAAAGCTTCTGAGCTTGCGCGAATGCAGCGTCTCCGTCGGCATGGCGGCAAGCTTCTGCACGGCGCGGATGCCGATCTGCAGATGCTGGGCAACCTGAGTGCGGTAGAACTCCGTCGCCATGCCGGGCAGCTTCAATTCGCCATGCAGCGGTTTGTCGGAGACGCAGAGCAGGGTGCCGTAGGGCACGCGGAAGCGGAAGCCGTTGGCGGCGATGGTCGCCGATTCCATGTCGAGTGCGATGGCACGGGATTGCGACAGGCGCTTGACTGGACCGGCCTGGTCACGAAGTTCCCAGTTGCGGTTATCGATGGTGGCGACCGTGCCGGTGCGCATGATGCGCTTCAGCTCGAAGCCCTCGTAACCGGTGACTTCGGCGACAGCACCTTCCAGCGCCAGCTGCACTTCGGCGAGCGCCGGAATGGGCACCCAGACCGGCAGGTCGTCATCGAGAACGTGGTCTTCACGCACATAGGCATGGGCCAAAACATAGTCGCCCAGCCGCTGGCTGTTGCGCAGGCCGGCGCAATGGCCGACCATCAGCCAGGCGTGCGGGCGCAGCACCGCGATGTGGTCGGTGATGGTCTTGGCGTTGGAGGGGCCGACGCCGATATTGACCAGCGTAATGCCGGCATGGCCCTTTTTCTTCAGGTGATAGGCCGGCATCTGCGGCAGGCGGGCGAGCACGGCATCCGTCTCCGGCTTGTCGGAGCCGGCGGGGGTGATGATGTTGCCCGGCTCCACGAAGGCCGTGTAACCTTCGCCGCCATTCTTCATCAGCTGCCGCGCCCAGGTGGCGAATTCGTCGATATAGAACTGGTAGTTGGTGAAGAGCACAAAGTTCTGGAAATGGCTGGCACTGGTCGCCGTATAGTGGCTGAGGCGGGCCAGCGAATAATCGATGCGCTGCGCCGTGAAAGGCGCAAGCGGTGCGGGTTCGCCCGGCACCTGATCATATTCGCCATTGGCAATTAGGTCGTCGGTATTGTTGAGATCGGGCGTATCGAACAGATCGCGCAGCGGCACGTCGGAGAGCGAGGAGGCCGCTGCCGCCTCGACATAGGCGCCTTCGCCGAAAGCGAAATGCAGCGGAATGGGCGTGGCCGATTCCGACACCGTGACCGGAACGCCGTGGTTCTTCATCAGAAGGCCCAGCTGCTCTTTCAGGTAATGGCGGAACAGCTCCGGCCGGGTGATCGTCGTCGTGTAGACGCCGGGTGCGGTGACATGGCCATAGGAGAGGCGCGAATCGACATGGCCGAAGGTTGCGGTCTCGAGGCTCACCTGCGGGTAGCAGGCGCGGTAACGGCCGGCAATCGGTGCGCCCTTGGCAAGGTCGGTGAAGGAATTGATCAGGAACGCCGTATTGCGTTCGTAAAGCGCGGTCAAAGCCGCCACAGCTTCTTTCGGGTCCGTGAATGTCTGCGGCGCGAAAGGCTCGGGGCTGATGAAGGTGAGGGGCGGAATCGTTCGTTTTGCTATTGTCATGGCCCATTATAAGAGGCCAATTTCGACAGGCAAGCGACAGAAATACGAAGAAACTGAAAAGAAACGGAAAAACGGTCGGGATAGAAGGGCGGCGGCAATATCAGCCGAGCGCGCCGCGCTGCAGGCTCATCAGAAGCACGAAACCGGCGCCTTTGGAGGCGGGGCGGGGATCGGCCTTGTAAACGGCAAGTCCGGCCACCGGGCCGAGAAAGATCGAGGCCATCAGCACCAGCCGCAGGGCGGAGAACAGGCCGTTGGAAAAGCTCGTCGTCATCGGCCGGTCCTCACAGTACAACGGGGCAATTGGCGGCGGGCGCCGGGCTGTGCTGGCAGGCGATTGCCGCACCGGCATTCACCCGCTGGAAACTGCGGTTCGGATTAACGACGAGCGAGGCGAAGGACATGGCGAAGATCGCCATGAGAAACGCGAAGATTGCCAGTCGGCTGATCAGCTTTGCCATGTCCATTCCCCTTTATTGGAGTTGATGGACAGAGTTTTGCCACACTCGGACTGAACGGACCCTGAGACCCCGGTTCATATGGTGTTCAGGGATGTTAACGGGCGGTGACATGGTGGATTGATGCCGCAATGGCGCTGAGATCGCGTGCAGCGACCGCTTTTCGATCAGGACCGGGAGGTTTCCGCGCGCGCCACAAGGTCGCTCGCAAGGCTCTCGAACGCATCTGCCTCGCTGACGTCGACAATCGGGATGCGATGTTCCCGCGCAGATGCCAGCATCTCGGTATTTTCACTCAGCGAGCGTTCGATGAACGCGTCCATGATCCGCCGCTGGCCGGCCGTCGCATCTTCATATCGCGCGTGAGAGCGCATTCTCTCGAGAAGAAAATCATTGTCGGCATGGAGAAAGACACCGGCGGCCCCGCAGCCGAGCAGGGGCGATATGAATTCCGGCCGCAAGGCCGCGCCCTCGAAGATGGCGGGATTGCCGGTCCCGGACCTGCTGTCGATCATCGTGCGGATCAGCGGCCAGATGTTCTGATGGTGTATCTTCAGGAACCAGTGGATCGTTTCGGCTGAGAGCCGTGTGTAATATTCCTCCACCGGCGCCGGAATGCCCGGCCACGGCCTTCCCGGATGGCGGGCGAGACTGTCGGTCGATGTTGCCTCGCAGCGCAGCCTTTCGCCCAGCAGGTCGGCAAGGGTGCTTTTGCCGACATGGGAGGTGCCTGCGATCAGGATTGTCGAAAGGGTGGGGCGCATGCGTCGCTTTCGTTGTGTTCGGCTGGGGCAACGATACATCAACGGATATATGGCTTCCATGCGGCGTGCGTCCGTAGTTTCGGACGCGATCTTTTGACTGGGCATCGCGCCATCGGGCGCGGGCCTGCGGGCGGGAGGACACAAGCCCCCCGCCGCCTTCTCGATTAAAGCCGCGTCCAGGTCTGCGATTTGCACAGGATCTTCAGCACGCAGCCCTTCATGCTCAGCGAATTGCCGGAAACGGTGCCGGAGCCGCTATAGGTCTTGTCGTTGGCGGGGTCGGTGATTTCGCCCGAATAGCTGTTTCCCTTGCCGGAAAGCTTGCCGATCTGTTTTCCGGCATGTTTGCCGGTCTTCAGCGTCACGCAGAAGGCGCCGCCGCACGGGCCGATTGCGGCGGTTTCGCCGCTGGCGGTCTTCCAGTTGCCTTCGATCGCCTCGCCGGCAAAGGCAAGGTTGCCGCTCATCATGAGGGCGGCGGCAATCGTCACTATACGCTTCATAGAGTTCCTCCCGAAATTCGCGCAGACAATCCCGGGCCGGACTGCCCGAAGTGATATATGCGCAGATCCAAATCCTTCGGCCTGCCCATGTGCCGTTTCCGGCCCAAAGCCGCCTTGCGGCGCAACGATTGCTCCTCACACCGCGCTATCCTGTGCCTGTTTCATCCTCATGACAGGCAGGGCGGATATTATTTTACGTTAACGTAAAAGGAAATAGGAAATTTGCGGCTGCGGGGCGGTATTCGCAGATGTGGAAAGAGCCGAAGAGGGGAAATTCGAAAATCGCAGTTTTGATCGTGGTGAAGGAAGAGTTTAAATCCAATTGTAAAGCTTTCGTAAAATTCGCCGCAAAGTCCTTAATTTCCGCGGTCCGTGATATTTAACAAAAACCCAATTTTACCAATCGTTTGCAGTTTGTTTGCGGCGCATTAATCATGCCTTTTAAGCGAGCGTTGAAAGCCCGGTGGCATAGTGAACTCATCAAAAGCGCAGGGAAAACCTGCCGGACGGAAGGACGAAAAAGCCGCAAAAGACGGCAGGTCCGGACGATAGCCTCGACAAGAAGGCGAATGATGAAACAGGCAGAAGACAGGGATAAAAACGATGGCACGCTTTGAAATTCGCGATATCGAAATGGCTGCCGGTGGCGAAACCCGCGCCGACACTCTTTGCAATCTCGGCCTGGTCTATGCGACCGGCCGGGGCTGCAAGGTGGACCTGATCGCGGCCCACAAATGGCTCAACATCGCCGCGATCCGCGGATCGGAAAGAGCCGCCTCACTGCGCGCCGATCTCGCCCGCAACATGACGAAGGCGGAACTGGCCGAAGCGCTGCGCGCCGCCCGCGACTGGATGACGATGCACTGATTTACCCAAGCCATCATTGAGATTTCCGGTCCGGTTCCCTCCAGTCCCGATGATCGGTGCAAAGGAAAGTAAACCCGAAGGGGAATGCGGCGAGGGCCTTGAAAAGGGCTTTTGCGCTGACACATCAAACCGCGACCGGCAGGAACAAGGCCGGCGCGGTTTTCTTATGTTTGGCGAAGTTCCATTGCCGGAAAATGATTCGCGGGCAGAGGTTTGCGGGAGGATGCTGAATCGCATTCGCATCACCCTGTAATGAGGATGAACCCGCTACGGCCGGCATGCACCTGCGGTTTTCGAATCGCTTCCTGCTTCCGTCGTGCCGGACCTGATCCGGCATCCAGCCACGACGCGTCTGCGGCATGAAAGGGTCTTTCGCGATCAAGGGCTTGATCGCGCTGGATTCCGGCTCAAGGCCGAAATGACGGGAAGATACTCAATATCAGCCCAGCGCCTTGAGAACCTTCGGCAGCGCCTGCTCGAAAAGATCGAGCTTGTCGGCGGTGCCGGCGCTTACTCGAATGCAGCGGTTGAGCGGAGCCACACCCGGCATGCGGATGAACACGCCATGTTCCATCAGCCCATCCACGATGGCACGCGCATAAGCGCCATCGCGGTGGCAATCGATGGTGACGAAATTGGTGGCGGAGGGCAGCGGCGAAAGGCCGTTATTGCGGGCGATCGTGGAAATACGATCGCGGGCATCGGAAATCTTGCCGACCACCTCATTGAGATAGGCCTGATCCTTGAGTGCCGCCAGGGCACCGGCGACCGAAATGCGCGCCATGCCGAAATGGTTGCGGATCTTGTCGAAGGCTTCGACATTGCCGAGCGTGCCGATGGCATAACCCACACGCGCGCCGGCCAACCCATAGGCTTTCGAGAAGGTGCGCATGCGCAGGATATTCGGCTGGCCGATCAGCGCATCGATGGCCGGCACGGCACTGGCAGGCGCGGTTTCGCAATAGGCCTCGTCCAGAATGAGCAGGCAGGTTTCCGGCAATGCGCGGGCGAAGGCGACGACTTCGCTCGCCTCCCACCAGCTTCCCATCGGATTGTCGGGATTGGCGAAATAGACGAGCGGCGCATTTTCCCGGATGACGAGATCGAGAAGCCCGTCCAGATTTTCATGATCGTCGACATAGGGCGTGGTGACGAGTTTTCCGCCAAAACCGTTCACATGGTAATTGAAGGTGGGATAGCCGCCAAACGAGGTGACGACAGGCGTGCCCGGCTCGACGATCAGCCTGGCGATTTCACCCAGCAAGCCGTCAACCCCACTGCCAATGGCAATATTGCCGCGTGCAACGCCGTGGTGGATGGCCAGCGCTTCCTTCAGTTCGAAATTTTCCGGATCGCTGTACATCCAGGTGTCTGCCGCCGCATCGCGCATGGCCAGCAGCACGGAAGGGGCGGGGCCGAAGCCGCTTTCATTGGCGCCGATTCGCGCTTCCACCTTGAGGCCCCGGTTCCGCTCGATGGCTTCCGGGCCAACGAAAGGAACGGTTGAAGGAAGTGAGACGGCAAGCGGCGTGAGGCGAGAAAAGGCTGACATTGTTAAATCCGATATGCGGTTGGAAAGGCCGGTCCTGATCAAAGGCCCAGTTTGTCACAATGGGTCAGATTTCCGACGGTTTGGGAACCCCTGCATGCCGGAATTTGCGCCCCTGTTGTAGTGCCGCTGCGTGGAAAATCGAGCAGTTCGGCTGGAAGACCCTCGCGGGGAAGCGATCGACGGCGGTGATATTCTGTTCTTTCCGCAAAACCTTGTTGCAATTAATTCCTAATTGCAGAATATGAATCGGGTGAGAATGTAATTATACTTTGCAAGTAATTCTTATTAGCAACAAGGCGAGCGAAATCGTCGGTTTTCACGGCACTTGCCGCCACAAGAGATAAACACGGAAAGAAAGTCCCAAATGGAGAAGAAGTCACCAACGCAACCCGTGAGCGAATTGGTCAGCCGCAGAGGGCTGCTTGCCGGTGGGCTGGTTGCCGCAAGCGGGGGAGCGTTTCTGGCAACGAACGCTTCCGGCCAGACAACGCATTCAGGCCACGCGACAAAGACGGCCTCCGCCGCGGCGAATGGCGCGACACCAGCCCACGGCGCGCATGGATCGATGATGACGGTCGGAGAGGTCGATCCGCAAACCAATGGTTTCGACCCTCACATTATGCTGGCGGATTGGGAGACCGGCACGGTGGAACGCACCGCCGACGGCCGCACCCTTCGCACCTTCGAGATTACTGGCGAAGACAAGGACATCGAGGTTGCGCCCGGTGTCGTTTTTCCGGCCTGGACCTATAATGGCCGTGTGCCGGGGCCGACCCTGCGCGCCAAGGAGGGCGACCGTATCCGGGTGAATTTCAAGAATTACGGCTCCCACCCGCATTCCCTTCACTTTCACGGCATCCATTCGGCACGCATGGATGGCATTCCCGGCACGCCGGGTATGGTCGATCCGGGGGGCGAATTCACTTACGAATTCGACGCCAAACCCTTTGGTTGCCACCTTTATCATTGCCATAACGTGCCGCTGCGCCGGCACATGCACAAGGGCATGTATGGCGCCTTCATCATCGATCCGGATCCGGACCGGCATCCCGAACATGCCGATGTCGCACGCTCACGCCTGCTCGGCACGCCCGAAAATGCGGACTGGCAGGAAATGGTGATGGTGTCGAACGCATTCGACACCAATTTCGACGAGGAGAACGAGTTCTACGCCGTCAACACCGTCGCGCATGCCTATGCCAAAAAGCCGATCAAAATTCTCCGCTCAAAGCCAGTGCGCATCTATCTCATCAATGTGCTCGAATTCGATCCGATCAACTCGTTCCATCTCCATGGTAATTTCTTCAACTATTTCAATCAGGGAACGACGCTGACGCCGACATTGCGGACCGTCGACCTCATCACCCAGTGCCAGGCTGAACGTGGCATTCTGGAGTTTACCTTCGCCGAGCATGAGCCCGGTCTTTATATGTTCCACCCTCACCAGACTGAATTCACCGAACTCGGCTGGATGGGCATGTTCGACGTCGTGGAGGCGCTGTGATGAATGTCCTGGAAACGAATACAACCGCATCTGCCCGCTCCGGCCTCAATCTTGTCTGGATCATCCTGCCGCTTCTGGCGCTGGCCGCCGCAATCGCCTGGATTTTTACTGCCAATCCGGTGGCGCGGCTCAATAATGGCGCGCCTCCCATCGAAAATCTCACCTTCGAGCGCACGGTCATCAACGACAAGGGTCTACAATTGCTGGTTCGCGCCGGCGGTTCAGAGCCGATGACGATCGCCCAGATACAGGTGGACTCTGCCTACTGGACATTCACCCAGTCGCCTCCGGGGGAAATTCCAAGGGGTTCGACGGCCTGGCTCAATATCGATTTTCCGTGGAATCTCGCCGATACCCATGCCGTCACAGTCATGACCGGTTCGGGGGTAAGCTTTGAGCATGAAATCGCCGTGGCCGTACCCACTCCCACGGCGACATCCGGACAATTGTGGGCGCAGGCAATGGTCGGCATCATTGTCGGCGTCGTGCCCGTCGCCATCGGCTTGATGTTTTATCCTGCCCTGCGCAATGTCGGTCAGGGCGGCATGAATTTCCTCCTGGCGCTGACGATCGGCCTGCTGCTTTATCTTCTCATCGACATGACGGAAGAGGCGCTGGAAATCGCCGGTGCGACGGCCGCGCTGTTTCAGGGACGGGTGATGGTGGTGCTTGGGGCCTTTGCGGCCTTCCTGATCCTGATGGCGGTCGGCCGCCGGCACGGCACGCCCACGGGGCTGGCGCTCGCGACTTACATTGCGCTCGGCATCGGCCTGCATAATTTCGGCGAGGGGCTGGCGATAGGCGCGGCCTTTGCCGCGGGCTCTGCGGGTCTCGGCGCTTTCCTCGTGCTCGGCTTTGCCATTCACAACATCACCGAAGGCATCGGCATTGCCGCGCCGATCCTGAAAAAGCGGCCATCATTGTGGGTATTCGTCGGATTGACCCTTCTGGCCGGCGGCCCGGCGGTGCTTGGCATGTGGCTCGGCAGTCTCGCCTATGCGCCGCAATGGACGGCCTTCGCGCTGGCTATCGGGGCCGGAGCCATCCTCCAGGTGATCGTCGAGGTTTCGGCCTACATGGTTCGCACCAACGCGCGAAATTTCACATCTCTGTCCCTGTCTCCCGCAGTCCTTGGCGGCCTCGGAGCGGGAATAATGTTCATGTACGTCACCGCGGCAATCGTGAAGTTATGATGGCGAACGCCCTCATCCTTTCGGCCTTTGGTGGAGATCGAAGTCAACCGGAAGAGCAGGGCGACAATCGATACAGCGAAGTGGCGGTTACGCCGCTTCGCATTCTCATTCCTCGAACCGCGGTTTTGTGGTGGCCGTCACGATGTCTCGAAGCTGAGACGCCTTACATGGTGCAGGAATTCCGCATCGATCAGCATGTTGAAACCGATGGTGACCTTTTCTTCCTCCCGGCGGATCAGCGTGCAGCCGATCTCATCGCGAATGCCGAGAATCTCCAGATAGAAATTGGCCGGCATTTCCAGTTCGGGGTTCACATCCAGTTCCGCGCCATAGAGGGAAATGGTGCGCACTAGGCAGCGCATGGTGTTCCTGGCGCTGAGATGATGCCCGATGAAGGTGATCTTGCCGGGTCGGTCGATCTGAAATTTCTCGTACATCTCGTCCTGCGGGACGCTCTGACGGGGATCCATATGCAAAGCCATGACAACCTCCCGGATTGCCTCTCTTGGTGTCGATTTTAACGCGGCTTCCTTGCCAGCACATGAAGGAAATCCGCGCAATTCTCTCTAGTCTGTGTCGATCTCGACCAATCTTCCGTGGGGAAGCCGATGTTTCCACTCGTGAAAATGCGTTCTGCTCCCTGCGGTTGCAGCGGCGCCGCAGCCTATCCAGATAATGTGTCACGCTTGCACAGGGCTGGTGTCGCTGCGCGGTTGACTGGAGCCGTACTTGGCGTTACGCCTGATCCCTGCAATATGGCTTCGCAAAGTGCGGCAGGATCGGCGCTTCGTGATTCTTCTGGGAGTGGACTGTGACGGGAAGGCTGGTAATCGTCGGGGCGGGGCAGGCCGCTTTCGCGCTGGCGTCGAAGCTTCGGGCGCTGAAAGACGAGCGCCCCATCACCATCATCGGCTCCGAGGATGCCTATCCCTACCAACGGCCGCCGCTCTCCAAAAAATACCTTCTCGGCGAGATGAGCTTCGACCGGCTGATGTTCCGCCCTGAAGAATGGTATGCGGAGCATAATGTCGATATCCGGCTTTCCACCTGGGTGGAGGAGATTGACCGTACTGCGAAAACCGTGCGCACGCAGGATGGCAGCACGCTTTCCTACGACAAGCTGGTACTGGCGACCGGGGCGGCACCCCGTCTTTTGCCCGCCAGCATCGGTGGCGATCTGGAAGGGGTATTGACGGTTCGCGACAAGCGCGATGCCGACCGGCTGATGGAGGAGATGAAGCCGGGGCGCAGGCTGCTGGTGATCGGCGGCGGTTATATCGGCCTCGAGGCAGCGGCGGTTGCCCGCAAGCTCGGCCTTGAGGTGACGCTGATCGAAATGGCCGACCGAATTCTGCAGCGCGTGGCGGCGAAGGAAACCGCTGATATCATGCGCGCCATCCATCAAGCCCAGGGCGTCTCCATCCGCGAAAAGACCGGCCTCGTGCGCCTTGTCGGCATGGATGGCCGGGTGGCGGCTGCCGAACTCTCCGACGGTTCGATGCTTGATGTCGATTTTGTCATCGTCGGCATCGGCGTGACGCCGAATGACCGGCTTGCTCGCGAATCGGGCCTCGATGTCGGCAATGGCATCGTGGTGGACCACTATACCCGTACCTCCGATCCAGACATTCATGCCGTCGGCGATTGCGCCATGTTGCCGTGGCGCGGCCAGCATGTGCGTCTCGAATCGGTACAGAATGCCGTCGATCAGGCTGAGTGCACCGCTGCCGTGCTGGCCGGCACCGAAACTGCCTATGAGGCGAAACCCTGGTTCTGGTCGGACCAATATGACACGAAGCTGCAAATTGCCGGCTTCAACCTCGGTTATGACGAAACGATGCTGAGGCCCGGTGCGCGTGAAGGCAGCTGGTCCGTCTGGTATTTCCGCGACGGGCGATTCTTGGCGGTCGATGCCGTCAATGATGCCAAGGCCTATGTCGCCGGCAAAAAACTGCTCGATACCGGCGCGGAGCCGGATCGTGCCATCCTGGCGGACGCCACCGCCGATCTGAAATTACTGCTTTCCTGAGGATATCATGCCCGCTCCCGAAAACCGTTTCAAAACCGCCATCCATGCGGGCAAACCGCAGATTGGCCTCTGGCTCGACATGGGCGAGGCCATCACGGCGGAAATCGCCGGCACTGCGGGTTTCGACTGGCTGGTGATCGACGGGGAGCATGGGCCGAACGATCTGCGCAGCATCATCGACCAGCTGCGGGCGCTTGCCACGTCGCCGGCCGAGCCGGTGGTGCGCGTGCCCGTCGGTGAAAGCTGGATGATCAAGCAGCTGCTGGATGCAGGTGCACGCACGCTCCTCGTGCCGATGGTCGATTCGGCTGATGAGGCCAGGGATCTGGTCAGCGCCATGCATTATCCGCCGCGTGGTATTCGCGGCATGGGTGCTGCCGTGGCCCGCGCATCGGCGTTCAACACCATCGCCGATTATGCCGACAGCGCTTCCGATGGCGTCTGCCTGCTGGTGCAGGCCGAAACGCGGGCGGCGATCGATGATCTCGACAATATTCTTGCGGTGGATGGCGTGGACGGCGTCTTCATCGGCCCGGCCGATCTCGCCGCCGACATGGGGCATCTCGGCCGGATCGACGAGCCGGAGGTGCAGGCCGTGATCGAAGCAGCGATCGTCAAGATCGTCGCGGCGGGCAAGGCTGCTGGTATTCTGACCTTTAATGAAACCTATAATCGCCGTTATCTCGAGCTCGGCGCGTCCTTCGTGGCGGTCGGTGCCGATGTCACGGAATTCGCCAATACGCTCCGCGCGCTCTCGGCCCGTTACAAGGGCGGAGCGGCACCGCAGCCATCCCGGTCGGGTTATTGATTCAATCGTCGTTGCTGGCGTTCAGCTTTTCCGGCGGAATGCCTTCTTCGCCGGAGGCGAGATAGCCGGTGTTGATAAGGGCGGCGCGAATGATGCGCTGGATGGCTTCATCCCTGTCCAAGTCGTGATCTCTCGCAAAATCCGACAATGCCGCTTCAAGATCGTCACTGAACCGCATATCCACCCCCATTTTCATCGCGCTTCAAACCCACAGGCAAAGGCAAGGCAGGAATGACCCGCCTTGCCTGACTTTCAATCTATATGGCGATCAGCGCCAGCGATACAGGCTGCTGTTGGACGAGCTCTGCTGTGTGCTCGTGCCGACCGCGTAACCGATCGCAAAACCGAGTGCGCCGACGATCGTCAGCAACGAAGTTGCCGTGCCCGGATTTTCCTTGACGGCTTCCACCACGTTCTGGCCCTGGGCGCGGACATTATGCGCGGCCTTGCGAACGCGGCCGCGTGCCTCGTCCAGAAATTCTGACGCATCCTCGCTGACGCCCTCCGCGCGGGCGGAGACGGATTTGGAGAGCGACGCAATTTGCGAGCGCAGCTCGGCAATCTGGTTTTCGATCGTGTCTTCGACAACATTCAGTTTGGTCTGAGCCATTAGAACACCTCTTTTGTTACCGAAGCCAGAACGCCCGGTGGGTGAAGAAGTTCCCGAAAGCCCGCAAAGTTTCGCGGAACCATGTTCCGCCAACAGCTTTTTCGGCTTATTGGCGAAAAAGCCTTGCATTCATTTTTTTTACGCAATAATCAGGCCGCACCGGAGAGGTGGCCGAGTGGTCGAAGGCGCTCCCCTGCTAAGGGAGTATACGTCAAAAGCGTATCGTGGGTTCGAATCCCATCCTCTCCGCCACTTGCCAAGTTTATCCCCACAGATTGAAACACCACACGTCAGTAGCCCAGCCGCTGGCTTCCCCCGGCGACGTCGAATATGGCTCGACTGCGATGCCTTGTGGTGTCCGCGCGGTGGGTTTGCTGAAGGCAAATCAATTTGCCAAATCACCGATCTGTCCGGCCCGTCGAATCGTTGCCCGGTGAATCAGTCCGGGGCCGAAAGAGCTTTTCCCGCGGTTTCCTCGCATGCGCATCTGTGTTGTGCCTCGGGACGGGATAGATCAAAGCAAAAAATTCCCACATCTTCGAATGACAGAGCAAGGGATGGCCGAAAACGCCGGTAGTTTAGAAAGACCTTGTTAACTCAACTAACTAACGGATTTTCAAGGGAATTCTTAACACATTGTAAAAGCCGCAATCGGCCGGCGGGGCGCTGTGTGTTGTTTCCGCAACAAACCGAAATGAAGCATATACGTAAATGCTATTTATCGGATGTTGGCGATTGCAAGCGGCGAAACCTTTTGTATTTTCACCACCAGAAGCGAGGCGGTGGATCGTTTGGCTTCTAAGAACACGGGAATGGGGCAGGGAATGCTGTCCTTCAGCGAAAGTACCCAGACCCACTTAAAAACTTTGACTGGAGGTCAACCATGAACATCAAGAGCCTTCTGATCGGCTCCGCTGCGGCTCTCGCAGCAGTATCCGGCGCTCACGCTGCCGACGCTATCGTCGCTGCTGAGCCTGAGCCCCTGGAATACGTTCGCGTTTGCGACGCTTTCGGCACCGGCTTCTTCTACATCCCCGGCACCGAAACCTGCCTGAAGTTCGGCGGTTACATCCGTTTCCAGACCGACTTCGGCCGTAACCAGTCCGGTTCGTCTGACTGGGATTCGTTCACGCGCGCTCAGTTCGAAATCGACACCCGCACCGACACCGAGCTCGGCGCTCTGCGTGGCTTCATCGGTCTGCGCGGTCAGGCTGACAACGACAGCAACCGTGGCGTCAACGTTGACCAGGCCTTCATCGAACTCGGCGGCCTGAAGGTCGGTTACATGTACACCTGGTGGGATGACGATCTCTCCGGCGAAACCGACATCCTGTCTTCGAACTCCACCCGTTCGAACGCTCTGCGTTACACCTACGATGCCGGCTCCTTCTATGCAGGTATCTCGGTTGAAGAACTGGAAACCGCGCTTGACAGCGTTTCGAACCTCGGCATTACCAAGGGTGGCTTCATCGAAGGCCCGAACAACGTTGGTATCAGCGGTATCATCGGTGCGAAGTTCGGTGCAGTTAGCGCAAACCTGCTTGGTTCTTACGACACGGACCAGGAAAACGGTGCAATCCGTGCAATCGTTACGGCTGACATCGGTCCGGGCACGTTCGGCCTTTCCGGCGCATGGGCTTCCGGTGCAAACTCTTACTACGAAGAGTCTGAGTGGACTGTTGCTGCTGAATACGCAATCAAGGCAACTGACAAGCTGACCATCACCCCCGGTGCACAGTACTTCGGTACGGTTGATATCGGCGCTGACAACGACTTCGTTGGCGATCGCGACGCATGGCGCGCTGGTGTAACGCTTGACTACCAGATCACGCAGGGCCTCGCTACCAAGGTTGCTGTTAACTACCAGGACGTTGACGGCACCGAAGGTGTTGACAGCGGCGCTGGCGACCAGTGGACCGGTTTCGTTCGCCTTCAGCGTTCGTTCTAATCTGATCTGACATTGTCAGTGATGGAAACCCCGGCAGAAATGCCGGGGTTTTTCTTTTGCAAGGCGGAAAGCTGCTTTGTCAGGTAATGACAATAAAAAAGCACCGGGCCAGCCGGTGCCTGAATGCTCTGACGATGATCGGACGGTGAGTTCCGGCCTTTACCCCGCCCGCCCGTGGCGCAGGTCATCAACGATGTCGGCCTGTTGGCCGAGCCGTGTCTTGTAGACCTGATAGTTCTCCATCACCCGCTGCACGTAATTGCGTGTTTCAGGGAAGGGGATGCGCTCGATCCAGTCGACCACTTCATCAATCGGCTTGCCGCGCGGGTCGCCATAACGGGAGATCCATTCCGGCACGCGCTTTGGCCCGGCATTATAGGCGATGAAGGTGAGGATATAGGAACCGCCGAAGCTGTCGATCTGCTCACCGAGATAATGCGCGCCGAGCGTGGCGTTGTAGCCCGCATCCGTCGTCAGCATTGCCTGCGTGTAGGGCAGGCCGTGGCGTCCGGCTACGCCCTTGGCCGTTCCGGGCAGCAATTGCAGCAGGCCGCGGGCATTGGCGGCGGAGATGGCGGCCGGGTTGAAGGCGCTTTCCTGCCGGGCGATGGCATAAGCAAGCGCCTTGCCGGAGCCGGCAATATTGGCGCTGGCCGGAATGACGCCGAGCGGATAGGCGAGAGCTGCCGCATCGATGCCACGACTGAAGGCGGTCTTGCCGATCTGCAGTGAAACCTGGTGGTTGCCGGTGCCTTCCGCGCGCGCCGCCAGAATGGCAAGTTCGCCGGGGCTGTCGAGCTGTTCGGCAAGCGACCGGTAAAGGCTGTCGGCGCGCCAGCCGTAACCAGCCGCCTCCAGCCGGTCGATGGCGCGCACCGCCTCGCGGCCGGCGAAACGATCCCGGTCTTCGTTGCTGGGGTTCGGGTAGGTCACATTCAGCGTTTTGGCGCCGATTCGCGCGGCGGCAAGCTGGCCATAAAATGTGCCGGGATGGGCTGCCGCCTTGGTGAAGAAATCACGGGCATTGCCGGGCCCGCCGGCTTCCGCCGTCCGACCGAGCCAATAATAGGCACGGGAAGCCGAAAGCGGGCGGTTCGAGGTTTGCAGCAATGTATTGAAGTGGCGCGAAGCGGCCGCCGGATCGCGCAGCGCCCGCAGCGCATACCAGCCTGCGTGGAACTCGGCATCGGCGATATCCACGGAAGAGGTGGCCGAATGATTGGCGACGATGCGATAGGCCTCGGCAAAATCGCCGAGATCGGCGACGCCGCGCGCGATGATGCGTCGTTCGTTCCACCATTCGCCGGGATTGACAAGCCTGGCCGTCTCCTTCGGCGCCTGCCGCAGGAGGACGGCAGCTTCCGTGTATTTCTGCTGGTTGCGCAGGTTCTCGATGCGCGCGAAGAGATAGGTCGGATCGCTGCGCCAGGAGGCGTCGACCTTGCCGAGCAATGCGCCGGCATTGGCGGAGCGCTGCAGCACGGCCGCCCAGGCATTATAAAGCGACTGCGCCTTGCCAAGATCGCCGAAACGCTTCGCCTGGCTGATGCGGCTGCGATACATCAGATAATCCATGCGTGCCTTGTGATCGGCGGGCGTCAGATAGGCAGGAAATTCGGCAAGCACACGGTCTTCCATGTCCTTGTCCATGCCTTCGCTGACCCAGAGCTGGCGAATGAGGTTCTGGGATTCTGCCATTTTACCGGAGGAGGCAAGCGCCTTGGCAAGCACGACGGTTCCTTCCGCCGTTTCCGGGCGACTGCTGCCGAAGGCTGAAAGCACCTGCGCGGCCGCCGGATCCTCGCGGTAGAGCGCTTTTTCGGAATTGGCTCGCAGGGTGGCCGCACCCGGCCAGCCGGAAAGCTCCCGCTGGGCGGCGGCGATCTCGGTGGAAGGCACATCCCTCTGGCCGGAAACGGCGATTGCCCAGGAGAGAATATGCCGGTCGAGGCTGCCGGTCGGCATGGTGTTGCGCAGGGCAATCGCCCGGGCCGCGTCGCGGCTGGAAAGCGCGTCGAGGCCGGCCTTCAGCTGGCTGGTATCATCGGGGCGGTTGAGGCGCGGTATCGCGCCGGTGATCTCGGGCGAGGCCGGCATGAAGGCCGGAACGGTCGGAGCATTCGGCTTGACATAGGGAAGGGGTGCCGCACCCTCAGGCAGCGGCCCGGCCAGCGCATTCCACACTGTTGCGGCAAGACCCGCCGCCATCAATCCCCAGACTGTCTTTTTCATGCCGTTCTTCATCGTGTAATGGAGTTGCCGACTTTCTTGTAATATCGCTTCATTGCAGCGGGATTGCCGAAACGGTCGCAAGTCCCACCTGGAAATCTTGGGATTTCAGGCTTAATGAAATCTTAATGGCCGCCTTGCAATTCAATCAACTTTTATTCACCGGCCCGCGAGCGACGTTTCTTTTCGGCACTTGCTTTTCATGCCTGCCGATCACGGTGCAAAGACTGTCACACTTCCGACAATTTCGGACAAAATAGGCTGCCTTTGCGCTTGTCGGCGCCAAGGGCTGGCACTAATGTGTGCCGGTTTTAACCATCGAATGCGGCCGAAGCATGAACCGGCTCGGCGCCAGGAGCTTTGCATGTTCAAGGGATCTATTCCCGCCCTCATTACCCCGTTCACGGACAACGGCGCCGTGGACGAACAGGCTTTTGCCGCCCATGTGGAATGGCAGATCGCCGAAGGCAGCAACGGCCTTGTGCCCGTGGGCACGACGGGGGAATCCCCGACGCTTTCCCACGACGAACACAAACGGGTCGTTGAACTGTGCATCGAGGTAGCGGCGAAACGGGTTCCGGTCATCGCGGGCGCTGGCTCCAACAATACCGATGAAGCGATCGAGCTTGCCCTGCATGCGCAGGAAGCCGGCGCGGATGCGCTGCTGGTCGTCACCCCCTATTACAACAAGCCGACCCAGAAGGGCCTGTTTGCCCATTTTTCCGCGGTTGCCGAAGCGGTGAGACTGCCGATCGTCATCTACAATATCCCGCCGCGCTCGGTGGTGGATATGTCGCCGGAAACCATGGGCGCGCTGGTCAAGGCGCATAAGAACATTGTTGGCGTGAAGGATGCGACCGGCAAGCTCGACCGCGTTTCCGAACAGCGCATTTCCTGCGGCAAGGATTTCATCCAGCTTTCGGGCGAGGATGGCACGGCGCTCGGTTTCAACGCCCATGGTGGCGTCGGCTGCATTTCGGTCACCGCCAATGTCGCACCGCGCCTCTGTGCGGAATTCCAGGCGGCGATGCTGGCCGGTGATTACGCCAAGGCGCTGGATTATCAGGATCGTCTGATGCCGCTGCACAAGGCGATCTTCATGGAGCCCGGTGTCTGCGGCACGAAATATGCGCTGTCGAAGACGCGCGGCGGCAACCGCCGGGTTCGTTCGCCCCTGATGAGCACGCTGGAACCGGCAACGGAAGCGGCGATCGATGCGGCGCTGAAACATGCCGGCCTGATGAACTGAGACAGGCCTGAAAAGCCCTGAAGGCGCGCCATGGACCGCTTCGAGACAGAAGCCGTTCGGCGCGCCTTTTCTTTTTGCGGCGACGATACTAAATAGAGCATGTCGCCCAAAAGCGGGCACCGGTTTTGGGATAAGGACATGCGGAAAAGCAAGAACGACATCTCGAAAACCGCTCCGGCCGAAAGGCTGCGGGCGCAATAAGAAAAACAAGGGATTGAAAGATCATGGCCCCCAAAGGCAGCCAGCGCGTGGTGAACAAGGTCGTTGCGGAAAACCGCAAGGCTCGCTTCAACTACGAAATCATCGACACCTATGAGGCGGGACTGGTGCTGACCGGCACCGAGGTCAAGTCGCTGCGCGAAGGCAAGGCGAATATCGCCGAGTCCTATGCCTCGGACGAGGGCGATGAGATCTGGCTCATCAATTCCCACCTGCCGGAATATCTGCAGGCCAACCGCTTCAACCACGAGCCGCGCCGCCGCCGCAAGCTGCTTTTGAACAAGCGGGAGATCAACCGCCTGCGCGCCGGCATCAACCGCGAAGGCATGACGCTGGTGCCGCTGAAGGTCTACTTCAACGACAAAGGCCGTGCGAAGCTGGAACTGGCGCTCGCCAAGGGCAAGAAGCTGCACGACAAGCGCGAGACCGAGAAGGAACGCGACTGGAACCGGCAGAAGTCGCGGCTCTTGAAGGGTGGGGCGGCCTAAGTCGTAGTGAGTGGCGGGGAGGGGTGTTACTGCGCTCTCGCATCTTCCCTCCGTCTGCCGGACGAGATCCGGCATCCAGTCACGGCGCGTCTGCGCCGTAAGAAGGGTTTATGCAGCCCAGGGACTTGGGCTGGCTGAATCCCGGCTCGAGGCCGGGATGACGGTGGATGTAGCCACGTTGTCTTTCACGCCGCCCGGTACGTCCGCTCCACATGCGCCCTTGTTGCCGAAACGCTGAACCGGCTGACAAGTGCCGCCAGATTGGCGCTGACATCACTCAGATTATGCGTCGCCGCATTGGTTTCTTCCACCATGGCCGCATTCTTCTGGGTCAGATTATCCATGCTGTTGATCGCAGCGCTGATTTCCTGAATGCCGACGGACTGTTCCTGCGCCGCCTTGGTCAGCGAGGCGATATGTTCCTGGATGTGATCCACCTTGTTGCCGATCGTATTCAAGGATTCACCCGTCTTGTTGACCAGTGAAACACCCTGCGTCACATCCTCGGAAGACTTGGCGATCAGCGTCTTGATTTCCTTGGCGGCGGTGGCGGACCGCTGTGCGAGTTCGCGCACTTCCTGGGCGACGACGGCAAAGCCCTTGCCTGCCTCTCCGGCACGCGCCGCTTCCACACCGGCATTCAGCGCCAGAAGGTTGGTCTGGAACGAAATCTCGTCGATGACGGAAATGATCTGGGTGATCTTCTGCGACGATTCCTCGATGGCGCCCATGGCCTTCACCGCATCCGTCACCACATCGCGCGAGCGCGCGGCTTCGACGGCGGAGCTTTCGACGATGGCCTTGGCCTCTTCGGAGCGTTGCGCCGAGAGTTTGGAAATGGTGGTGATTTCCTCGACGGCGGCGGCGGTTTGCTCAAGGGCGGCCGCCTGCTGCTCGGTCCGGCGCGCCATGTCGTCGGTCGCGGAGGTGAGTTCACGCGTATTGCCTGAAACCTTGTTCGCTTCCTCGATGATCTGCGCGAAGGTGCCGGAGAGATTGCCAACGGCGGCGTTGAAATTGGCGATCAGCCCTTCGAATTGCGGGGCGGTCTTTTCGCTGATGCCGGTGGCGAGGTCGCCATCCGCCAGCCTGCCAAGGGCGCTGTTGAGCAGTTCCAGAACATGCTCCTGCTCCTTCTTCATCTGCGCCTGCTCGGCCTCCACCTTTTGCCGCTCAGTGGCAAGCACATCGAGATAGACGGAGATGGAATAATCCATGTCGAGAAGGGCGGCCTTGATGGTCGCGGACAGCGCATCCCTGGTTTTTCTGGCCTTCTTCTCCATGAAGATGCCCTTCACACCGGAATCGATGATGGCCTTGATGATGCCGTCCAATATCAGCGCGTAACCACCAATATACCATCTCGGCTCCAGACCCAGCCGCGCATGGGTGCGGCCGATGGTCGTCACCGCATTGGTGTAATCGGCGTTGAAGGTGCCGGAAGCGATTCGTTCCCAATGTTTGAGCTGCATGCTCTTGGCGTGCTGAATATGCGCTTCGTTGGCGAAGAACTTCGCCGTTTCCGGCACGGCACGCGCCTTTGCGTAGAAGCGATCGAGAGACGCATCGAGAGAGCCGACAATGACATCCTTCACATCCGAAAGATTTTGCCGTTGTTCCTGGCCAAGGCCCAGAAAATCCAGTCTTTCATTGAGTTGGTGGTCGGTTTTTGCTTGGCCGTGCATGTCTTGTCATCCTGCTTTGGCACCCAAATAACGTCTCTGGTGCCGTTGCGTGATTTAGACACGTCTAAAATTAACCAAGGTATAATTTTGACTGGCCTGATTTGATGTTTGTTAATTTTAAAAGGAATTTTTACCTTGCCGGAAAGGCTTCAAACAAAAACGCGCCCGTTTTCAGACGGGCGCGTCAGGGTAATGTCGGCGATCAGAAAAGGCCGGATCAGACCGTCTCGGGGCCTTCGGCGTGACGAACAGGACGCTCGTTCGGGTCGCGCCCGATTTCGGCCTTCAGTGTCATCAGATCGATGAAGTGGTCGGCCTGCCTGCGCAGATCGTCTGCAATCATGGCGGGTTGCGTTGCCATGGTGGAGACAACGGACACCTTGCGGCCCTTGCGCTGCAGCGCGTCCACCAGCGTGGTGAAATCGCCGTCGCCGGAAAACAGCACCAGATGATCGACGGTCTCGGATTGCTCCATGGCGTCGACTGCCAGTTCGATATCCATGTTGCCCTTGATCTTGCGGCGGCCGAGCGCGTCGGTGAATTCCTTCGCCGGCTTCGTCACGACCTTGTAGCCGTTATAGTCCAGCCAATCGATCAGCGGGCGGATCGAGGAATATTCCTGATCTTCGATGAGTGCGGTATAATAATAGGCACGCAGCAGGTATCCACGCTTCTGAAACGCTTTCAGAAGCTTGCGGTAGTCGATATCGAATCCCAGGCTTTTCGATGCTGCATAAAGATTGGCTCCATCTATAAAGAGCGCAATTTTCTCCCGTGGATCGAACATTCCATCCCATTCCTTTTTTTGGAAAGGCCATTATCTGGCTTTTATATCCGGTCGATGACGCGAAAAATCATTGTCGTATCAACGAATTTCGCGCAAAGCCGTTGCGATTTAAGTAAGCTACCTTCCCCCGTATTCCAAGACAATTCTTCTGGACATTTTGTTCATCAGACGCCAAACATGGTGAATAAGGTGTCAAAAGACGCCAAAGACAGGAAAAACTTGAATTCCGCGGCCAATGGCTGTATCGGAAGCTGGAAAGCTTCGTCGCGAAAAATCGCAAGTGTTTTTCGCAAGGCACGAAGCGCAGATTCAATAGGTTAGAGCAACCCTTGTGCATCCTGAAGACCGCACGGCGCTCTGATCCACGACATTACGACCCGCAAAGGACAGGCAATGGCCCGCGTCACAGTTGAAGATTGCATTGATAAAGTAGACAACCGTTTCGAGCTCGTGCTTCTCGCCAGCCACCGTGCGCGCCAGATTTCCCAGGGCTCTTCCATCACGGTTGACCGCGATAACGACAAGAACCCGGTTGTGGCGCTGCGCGAAATCGCCGACGAGACGCTGTCTCCCGACGACCTGAAGGAAGACCTGATCCATTCGCTGCAGAAGCACGTGGAAGTTGACGAGCCCGAGCCCGATCCGGTCACGCTCGCTGCCTCCGCCATTGCCGATGGCGAAGACGACGACCAGCCGGAAACCGTCACTTTCGACCAGATGTCGGAAGAAGAACTGCTGGCCGGTATCGAAGGCCTTGTGCCGCCGGAAAAAAATGACGACTATTGATAGGATTTTATGATGCCTTTGGCAGGCGGCGGTTACCGTCTGTCAATAGTTGCCGTCATAATCTGATCCCTATTGATGCAGCATTGTGCGCCGACCCTCAGGTTGGCGCGCTTTCTTTTTGTGGAATATCGCATGATGCGGCAATACGAACTCGTTGAGCGGGTTCAAAAATATAAACCGGATGCGAATGAGGCCCTGCTGAACAAGGCCTATGTTTACGCGATGCAGAAGCATGGCCAGCAGAAGCGGGCCAATGGCGACCCCTATATTTCGCATCCGCTGGAAGTTGCCGCTATTCTCACCGAAATGCATCTCGACGAGTCGACCATAGCGGTCGCGCTGCTGCACGATACGATCGAGGACACCACCGCCACCCGCGCTGAAATCGATGAACTGTTCGGCGAGGACATCGGCAGGCTGGTGGAGGGGCTCACCAAGCTCAAGAAGCTCGATCTCGTCACCCGCAAGGCCAAGCAGGCCGAAAACCTGCGCAAGCTGCTGCTCGCCATTTCCGACGACGTGCGCGTTCTCCTGGTGAAGCTCGCCGACCGCCTGCACAATATGCGCACCATGGAATACATGCCGGCTGACAAGCGCAGCCGCATTTCCGAGGAGACGATGGAAATCTATGCGCCGCTTGCCGGTCGCATGGGTATGCAGGACATGCGCGACGAGCTGGAGGACCTGTCCTTCCGTTATCTCAATCCGGAAGCCTATGAGACGGTGACAAACCGGCTGCAGGAACTGGAAACGCGCAATGAAGGCCTGATCAAGAAGATCGAGGACGAGTTGCGCGAGCTGCTGGTGGCAAACGGCCTGCTCGGCGCCAATGTCAAGGGGCGGCAGAAGAAGCCCTATTCGGTGTTCCGCAAGATGCAGTCGAAGTCGCTCTCCTTCGAGCAGCTTTCCGATGTTTACGGTTTCCGCATTCTGGTGGACGACATTCCTTCCTGCTACCGGGCGCTGGGCATTGTGCACACGCGCTGGCGCGTGGTGCCGGGCCGCTTCAAGGATTACATCTCCACCCCGAAGCAGAACGACTATCGCTCCATTCACACCACCATCGTCGGCCCGTCGCGCCAGCGCATCGAGCTGCAGATCCGCACCAAACGCATGCATGAGATCGCCGAATTCGGCATTGCCGCCCATGCGCTTTACAAGGATGGTGAAAACGGGGAGGGCGATCTGCTTTCGAAGGAAAGCAATGCCTATTCCTGGCTGCGCCACACCATTGAATCGCTGGCCGAAGGCGACAGCCCCGAAGAGTTCCTTGAGCATACCAAGCTCGAACTCTTCCAGGACCAGGTGTTCTGCTTCACGCCCAAGGGTAAGCTGATTGCCCTGCCGCGCGGTGCGACCCCCATCGATTTCGCCTATGCCGTTCACACCAATATCGGTGACACCACCGTTGGCGCCAAGATCAACGGGCGGATCATGCCGCTCGTGACCCGGCTCAACAATGGCGACGAGGTCGAGATCATCCGCTCCGGTGTGCAGGTGCCCCCTGCCGCGTGGGAAGAGGTGGTGGTGACGGGCAAGGCTCGCTCGGCCATTCGCCGCGCCACCCGCATGGCCATCCGCAAGCAATATTCCGGCCTCGGTTATCGTATTCTGGAGCGCACCTTCGAACGCGCCGGCAAGGCCTTCTCGCGTGAAGCGCTGAAGCCCGTGCTGCATCGCCTTGCGCAGAAGGATGTCGAGGATGCCATCGCCGCCGTCGGTCGCGGCGAGGTTTCTTCGCTCGATGTGCTGCGTGCGGTCTATCCGGATTATCAGGACGAGCGCGTGACGGTGAAGATGACCGGCGACGATGGCTGGTTCAACATGCGCAGCGCCTCCGGCATGGTCTTCAAGATCCCCGGCAAGTCACGCTCCGCTCTGGAAGATGACGGTGCGGCCGAGATGCTGGATGGGCCCGACCCGCTGCCCATTCGCGGCTTGTCGGGCAATGTCGACGTGCATTTCGGTGCGGCTGGCGCCGTTCCGGGTGACCGCATCGTCGGCATCATGGAAAAGGGCAAGGGCATCACCATATATCCCATCCAGGCGCCGGCGCTGCAACGCTTCGACGACGAGCCGGAGCGCTGGATCGATGTGCGCTGGGACCTTGATGAGGCGAACAAGTCTCGCTTCATGGCGCGGGTGATGATCAATGCGCTGAACGAGCCGGGCACGCTCGCCTCCGTGGCGCAATCGATCGCGACGCTGGATGTCAATATTCGTGGGCTCAACATGGTCCGCATCGGCACGGATTTCTCCGAGCTGGCGCTGGATGTCGAAGTCTGGGATTTGCGGCAGCTGAACCAGCTCCTGTCGCAGCTCAAGGACCTTGATTGCGTTTCGACCGTGACGCGTGCCTTCGATTGAGGCATTTTTGAGCGTTCATATATTCAGAAAGGCCGTTGTTATGCGTTGAGTGCATGGCAGCGGCCTTTTCCTGTCTCTGGTCGCAGGGGCGGTTTGCGACTATCTTCCTTTCAGAAATTGAAGAGAAGGAAACGCGGCGTGCCGGTGGATGAACACCGATGAGAAACGCCAGTTCCAAACCGAAAGGACCGAAAATCATGTTTACTCCGCTTCGCAAGATCGCCCGCGCCGTTCGTGGCAAGACCACCCAGGAACGCGAATTCGAATATCTCAGCGGCTCGGTATCGAATGTCGACCTCGAGTTCCGCCAGCGCGAAATCGACCGCGGCCTGTTCCGCCGGTAATGCACTCAGCGCATGGCAGGTATTTGCCATGCGTATGGACTGAAAAGGTGCACGGCAACAGTCGTGCCTGTGCACCTGTGTCTCGTAAAACTATGTGAATGTGCGCTTCAGGCGGTTGTCCCGAACAGGTAGACAAATGTGCCGCAGAAAAACCGGCTCAGCCCCCTTCGTAACGTACGACACTAAATTGGGACTGATCTCGAAGGTGCGATATCCACTGCATTCGTAAGATCCCGCGTGCGTCATGCCCGGCTTGATCCGGCATCAGCCAGCCCAAGTCCTTGGGCTGAAAGAATTCCTCTCGCCGCGCGTCGGCTGGATTCCGGCTTAAGGCTGGAATGACGGAAAAATGCGCCTGCAAAAGAATCCCTGCGTCGTCTACGATGCACTTGGCTCGGCCCGGGCGATGAAATAGACTGCCCTCCATGCCGTTTCGCCGCCGTGAACCCGTTGGTTTTTCAGAGAAGATTCGCGACCTCTTCTGGCCGCGCACGGGTTTTTCCCGTTCGCTGCGCTATATGAAGCTGCGTCTGCTCAGGCTGTCCGCCTCTCCGCATTCGGTTGCCGCCGGCGTTGCGCTCGGTGTCGGCGTGGCGTGGACACCGTTTCTCGGTGTTCATATCCTCATCGCCATGGCGCTCGGTTTTCTGATGCGCGTCAATCTCGTGGCGGCAGCACTCGGCACCACCTTCGCCAACCCGCTGACATTTCCCTTCATCTGGGCATCCACCTGGGAGCTGGGGCATTTCATCCTTGGCCGGCAGAAGACGGAAAGTGCGGCGCATGTGGATTTCGTTGCGCTGTTCAGCCATCTCGAATTCCGGCAGATATGGACACCGGTTCTGGAACCCATGACCATCGGTGCGGTGTTTCCGGCCGCCATCAGCGCGGTCATCGCCTATATCGCCGTTTACGGCCTCATCAGCGGTTTCCAGCGGCGCAAGATGGAAAATCTCGCGCACCGCGCCGCCAACAAGAATGCTTCCCTGGAGATGTTGAAATGATCATTGGACTGGGCAGCGACCTGATCGATATCCGCCGCGTCGAAAAATCGATCGAACGTTTCGGCGAGCGCTTCACCCATCGCTGTTTCACCGATATCGAGCGGGCGAAATCGGATGGCCGGAAAAACCGCGCCGCTTCCTATGCCAAGCGTTTCGCCGCCAAGGAAGCCTGCTCAAAGGCGCTTGGAACCGGCCTTGCAAACGGCGTTTTCTGGAAGGATATGGGCGTCGTCAACCTGCCGGGCGGCAAGCCGACCATGATCCTGACCAATGGGGCAGGGCAGAGGCTGGCGGCCATGCTGCCCGCCGGCCACCGCGCCAATATCCATCTGACGATCACGGATGATTTCCCTTACGCTCAGGCATTTGTGATTATCGAGGCGGTTCCCGTGAACGGCTGAGACCCGGGGAGGCCGCATTGGCGCTCTATTTGCTGGCGTATGACAGAAGCGCTTCCCTTCGGGCTGGAAAGGTTCTAGAGAAGTCGCAGAAATATGAAAGCGTTGCCGGCTGCGTGAAACCGCTTCACCCGCCGCAGGCGCGACAAACAACGGCCCGGAGAGCTTCGTGAAGCCGAAGAAGCCGGGAAACACAATCAGGCAGGTCTATAAGTGTCGGAAAAAGCTGAGAAGAAGCAGAACGCCCTCTGGGAGAACGTCAAGGTCATCATTCAGGCGCTGCTGCTGGCCATGGTCATCCGCACCGTGCTGTTTCAGCCCTTCACGATCCCGTCGGGCTCGATGATGCCGACGCTTCTGGTTGGCGACTATCTTTTCGTCAACAAGTTCTCCTACGGCTATTCGAAATATTCGCTGCCCTTTTCGCCGAACCTGTTCTCCGGCCGCATTCTTGAATTCAGCAAGCCGAAGCGCGGCGATGTCGTGGTCTTCCGCCTGCCGCCCAATCCTGAAGTGGATTACATCAAGCGCCTCGTCGGCCTGCCGGGTGACCGCATCCAGGTGACAAATGGCGTGCTGTTCATCAACGGCCAGCCGGTTCCGAAGCAGCCGGACGGCGCCTTCACCTCGGATTACCGTGCGGATCCGGGCACCAATGTGCCGGTCTTCCGCGAAACGCTCGACAATGGCGTAACCTACGACACGCTCGACCAGTCGCCCGACTCGCGCGGCGACAACACCCGCGAATTCGTGGTGCCGGAAGGCCATTATTTCATGATGGGCGACAATCGCGACAATTCGCTCGACAGCCGCTTCGACGTCGGTTTCGTGCCGGAAGAAAACCTGATCGGCCGCGCCAGCGTCATCTTCTTCTCGCTGGGCAACGACACGCCGTTCAGCCGCATTTGGGAATGGCCGGCCAACATGCGTTGGGACCGCCTGTTCAAGGTTGTGGGATGAGCAAGAGCAAGCCGCTTTCGGCGGACGAGATTTCCCGTCTGGAAGCGTTGATCGGATATGAATTCAAGGACAAGGCCCGGCTCGACCGGGCCTTGACCCATGCCAGTGCGCGCTCTGCCGCGGCCGGCAATTACGAGCGGCTGGAATTTCTGGGCGATCGCGTTCTCGGCCTCTGCGTTGCCGAATTGTTGTTCTCCATCTTTCGCAACGCCACCGAAGGCGAGCTTTCCGTTCGCCTGAACCAGCTTGTCAGCGCCGAATCCTGTGCTTCGATCGGTGATGAGATGGGTCTGCATAATTTCATCCGCACCGGATCGGACGTGAAGAAGCTCACCGGCAAGGCGATGCTCAACGTGCGCGCCGATGTGGTCGAAAGCCTGATCGCCACCATCTATCTGGATGGCGGGCTGGAAGCATCGCGCAAATTCATTCTGAAATACTGGCAGAGCCGTGCGACAAGCGTGGATGCCGGGCGGCGCGACGCCAAGACGGAATTGCAGGAATGGGCGCATGCGAGATTTGCGACCACGCCCTCTTACCGGGTTGACGATCGCTCCGGACCGGATCACGATCCACGCTTCACCGTGACGGTGGAAATTCCCGGCGTGAAGCCGGAAACCGGTGTCGAGCGCTCCAAGCGCGCGGCCGAGCAGGTGGCGGCAACCAGATTGCTGGAACGCGAAGGCGTCTGGCAGAAGTCCTCCACCTGAGACTGAGCGCCCGGCGACGACCGGGTGCTGACAATCGAGCGCATGGCGGACCCTTTGGCCGCATGTTGAATACCTCTGACCTTGAATGGATACCATGACCGATCACCAAAACCCCGCCGTAACAGGCGAAGATGCCGCCCTTCCGACCCGCTCCGGCTTTGTGGCCCTTATCGGCCCGACCAATGCCGGCAAGTCGACGCTGGTCAACCGACTGGTGGGCGCCAAGGTGTCGATCGTCAGCCACAAGGTGCAGACGACGCGTGCGGTCATGCGCGGTATCGCCATTCACGACAATGCACAGATCGTCTTCATGGACACGCCCGGCATCTTCAAGCCGCGCCGCCGGCTCGACCGCGCCATGGTCACCTCCGCCTGGGGTGGTGCCAAGGATGCCGATCTCATCCTGCTGCTGATCGATAGCGAGCGCGGGCTGAAGGGCGATGCGGAAACCATTCTGGAAGGCCTGAAGGACGTTCCGCAGAAGAAGATCCTCTGCCTCAACAAGATCGACCAGGTGAAACGCGAAGACCTTCTGAAGCTTGCCGCCGCCGCCAATGAAACGGTTGCTTTCGACCGTACCTTCATGATCTCGGCTACCAATGGCTCGGGCTGTGAAGACCTGATGAACTATCTGGCCGCCGAACTGCCGGAAGGCCCGTGGTATTATCCGGAAGACCAGATTTCCGATCTGCCGATGCGCCAGCTCGCCGCCGAAATCACCCGCGAAAAACTCTTCCTGCGCCTGCATCAGGAACTGCCCTATGCCTCGCATGTCGAGACGGAAAAGTGGGAGGAGCGCAAGGACGGCTCGGTGCGCATCGAGCAGGTGATCTATGTCGAGCGCGACAGCCAGAAGAAGATTGCGCTCGGCAAGAATGGCGATGCGATCAAGGCCATTTCCACCGCCTCGCGCAAGGAACTGTCGGAAATCCTCGAGCAGCCGGTGCATCTCTTCCTGTTCGTCAAGGTGCGCGAAAACTGGGGCGACGACCCCGAGCGCTTCCGCGAAATGGGGCTGGAGTTCCCGCGGGGTTAAATTGGCCTCGCGCTGAAAATTGCCGGATAGGCGCAGAGCAACGGCGGATCGCCGACACAACCGTCATACCGGCCTTGAGCCGGTATCCGGCCGGCCCAGATCCTTGGGCTGAAAAGGACCCTCCGGCGCGCGCCGGCTGTATTCCGGCTCAGGGCCGGAATGACGGCGGGAAGCGTTTGGAGCCGATGCAGGCGGTGTGGCTATCCTCAAATACTGCTTTTGCGTCCTATCTCGCGGGCAGATATCGGGATTTCCGAACGATCTGAATATCTTCACCCCTCATCGGGAACCGAATACCCTTCGGGCGGGTTGTTCCAAAACAATTGGGCGCAACCTTTTTCGATGACGGATATTCATGTCGCCAAAAAAACCGAACGGAATTTCCACCACACCGTGCCAGCACTGTCCCCTGCGTGACTTGCCGCATTTCCGGGACTTTTCCTCTTCCGAGCTCGATTTCGTCTCGCGTTTCAAGACCGGAGAACTTGCGGTGGAAAGCGGCTCGGTCATCCTGATGGAAGGTTCGCACAGCGCCCATCTTTATACCGTCCTGCAGGGCTGGGCCTTCCGTTACAAGACGCTGGAGGACGGCCGGCGGCAGATCCTCAATTATGTCATGCCGGGTGACCTCGTCGGTCTGCAGGGCACGGTGATGGGGGAAATGCAGCATTCGGTGGAGGCGCTCTCACCGGTAACCCTGTGTGTCTTCGAGCGCTCGCGCCTCAACAACCTTTTCACCGATCATCCAAGCCTTGCTTATGACCTGACCTGGATCGCGGCAAGCGAGGAACGCATGCTCGACAGTCATCTCCTCAGCATCGGCCGGCGCACCGCGCTGGAGCGTGCGGCCTATCTCATCGCATTCCTGTATAGCAAGGCGAAGGCGGTTAATCTCGTGCGCGGCGAAACGCCTATCCCCGTCACCCAGCAGCATGTGGCAGATACGCTTGGCCTTTCCATCGTGCACACCAACAAGACCTTGAGAAAGCTGGTCGATCGCGACCTGATCCGCTGGACGGACAAGGGATGTCTGGTGCTGGATAACGCCGGGCTGGCCAATGTGGCCGGCTGGGAAAGCGACGAGAAGCGTCAAAGACCCTTCATCTGATCTTGTTTCGACATGTCTTTTTTAAATGACGGTGGGGCCGTAATTTGCGACTCCTGTGGTGATATCTCATTGGAGAATCATTTCGGAGACGCGGCTCAAGCCCGGCGGCTCCCTCATTTAGGAAGAAGAAAACATATGGTGCCACAACGGGTTATCATCGTTGAGGATGAATATCTGGTGGCGCTTGATGTCGAAGCGGTTCTCCAGTCCATGGGTGTGGAAATCGTCGTCATCGCCACCACGCTGGCACATGCCAGGCAGGCCGTGGAAGAGGACAGCGCCGACTGTGTGCTTCTCGATGTCAGCCTGACGGACGGCAAGAGCTTCGATTTCGCGCGGGGGCTACGCGAGGCGGGCATCGCCTTCGGTTTCGTCAGCGGCTACGGCGATACGACGGGTTTTCCGGAAGATCTCCTGCACACGCCCTTGCTCAGCAAGCCTTTCGGTGAAAACGAAGTCATCGGTTTTGTCCTCAGCCTCGTCGGCGTCACCGGAAATGCCGTAAAAGAATAACGTTTCGCCGCCAGATCGGTTATGATCGGGCTTGAATCGAAATTCGGACAGGTTTCATGCAGTGGCAGGATGAGGCGATCATTCTCGGCGTAAAACGCCATGGCGAGACGAGTGTCATCGCCGAGGTGATGACGCCTTCGCGCGGCCGCCATCTGGGAATGGTGCGCTCCGGCCGGTCTCGCACAATGCAGCCGGTGCTGCAGGCGGGAAACCGGGTGGATGTCATCTGGCGGGCGCGGCTTCATGACCATCTCGGTGAATTCCGCATCGAGCCGCTGCAATTGCGCGCAGCACAGCTGATGGAGACGGCGACCGCCGTTTTTGGCGTGCAGGCCATGGGCGCTCTGCTCAGGCTTCTGCCGGAGCGTGATCCGCATCCGCATCTTTACCAGGCGCTCGATATCATTCTCGACAATCTCCACGATCCCGTCGACGCCGGCGAACTCTTCGTGCGCTTCGAACTGGCGGTGCTGAACGAGCTCGGTTTCGGCCTTGATCTTACCGAATGTGCGGCAACGGGGCTGCGCACCGATCTCATCTATGTCTCGCCGAAGACGGGCAGGGCGGTGTGCCGCACGGCGGGCGCACCCTATGCGGAGAGGATGCTTGCGCTTCCCGCCTTTCTCGGCGAGGGGCAATCCAAGGCGGCCGATCGCGAGAGCCTCGCGGCCGCCTTCCGGCTGACGGCGCACTTCCTCAACCGGCATGTCTACGATCCGCGCGGCCTCAATGAAAACGCCGCCCGCGACGGTTTCGTGCAGGCGGCGCTGAAGGCGCTGGAGGGCAGGGCGTCACCGCCCGCGCTCGATAAGGCCGGATAGGCCTTTCCAAAAGCGAAAGCGCTCTGATCTCAGGCCATTGCCGGGCGCGGCGCCGGCCGCTCCTGAATGGGCCAGTGCACGATGGCCGCAAAAATTCCCATGCCGACGCCGAGCCACCAGACGATATCGTAGGTGCCGAACCTGTCGTAGAGGAAACCGCCCAGCCAGACGCCGAGGAACGAGCCGATCTGGTGGGTGAGGAAAACCACGCCGCCCAGCATGCCGAGATGGCGCGTGCCGAACATGATCGCCACCAGCGCATTGGTGGGCGGCACGGTGGAAAGCCACAGAACGCCCATGACGGAGGCGAAGAGGATGACCGAAAGCGGGGATTGCGGCAGCAGCAGGAAGGCCGTGACCACGACCGAACGGGCGATATAGATATAGGCCAGCAGATAGGGTTTCGAATAACGCTGGGCGATAACCCCGGCGGCGAGCGACCCGATGACATTAAAGAAGCCGATCAACGCCATGGCAATGACGGCGTAACGCGGTTCGATGCCGATATCGCCGAGATAGGCCGGGAAATGCGCGGTGATGAAGGCCACCTGAAAGCCGCAGACGAAAAAGCCGGTGGTCAGAAGCAGATAGCTCTTGTGGCCAAGCGCTTCCTTCAGCGCTTCGCCGGCGGTCTGCTGGAACTGCGCCTGCGACTGGCTGCCGGAGGAGGCATTGCCGCGCATGGGAAAAGCAAGCAGCGGCACCAGCATCATCATGGCGGCCAGCCAGACGAGGCTGTCCGACCAGCCATAGGCGGAAATCAGCCCCTGGCTGATGGGCGCAAACAGGAACATACCGGCCGAACCCGCCGCCGTGCCGATGCCGAAGGCGAGCGAACGCTGCTGCGGCGTGACATGACGCGCAAAGGCGGAGAGAATGACGCTGAAGGAACCGGCGGCAATGCCAAGCCCGACAAGCACGCCACCGCCGAAATGCAGCCAGAAGGGCGAGGTGCCGAAGGACATGCAGATGAGGCCGGCAGCATAAAGGATGCCGGAAAGCACCAGCACGCGGCCCGTGCCATATTTATCCGCGATTGCGCCGAAGAACGGCTGGCCAAGGCCCCAGAACAGGTTCTGCAGGGCCATGGCGAGACCGAAGGTGGAGCGATCCCAGCCGGTATCGGCAAGCATCGGCAACTGGAAGAAGCCCATGGCCGAGCGGGGACCGAAGGTCATGACCGCAATCAGCGACCCGGCTGCGATGATCAGCCAGGGCATGGTCTGGCGTGTGGCTTGCGACATGAACATTCCCCCATCACAGCGCCGCGCCCAAAAGAAAGAGCCATGGCTTGCTGCGGATTCCTCTATGATGGGATGAATATTATCTTTTGTCAGCCGACCCCACTAGCGACTTTTCTTGACGGCACTATTCGTGATGCTGATGGGACGGCGTCTTCAATACATCTTGTTTATCAGCGCGCCATTGCGGTTGAGAATTCCTTCAAGGCTCTGCTGCCGTTTCTGGATATCGTCGAGAAGCGTATCGGAATTGTTGATTGACGTGCCCAGATTTTGCTGAACAACCGACCAGTCTACCTGAGGCACAAAGGAATTGTTGGAGCCGAGCGACGGCTCTTTTGCAAAGGTCCTGACAACAGTATCAAGTGCCGCGAGACCGAGCTTGAGTTCTTCTATCGCCTTTGTTTGTTGCGCAACCGAAGCCGCCAGCTTGGTGTTGACTTCCTGGCTGTTCGTCAGAATTTCCAGCCCGTCCTTATTGACCTTCATGCTGGTGATAAAGGGTAGTGCGGTGAAAACCGCGCCGACGAGTGCAAGCACCACGCCATGGGTTTTGCCTGCGGAAAAGAAACATAAAAGTAAGCCCGCCAGGCACACCAATATCCCTATCGTGGCAACGACAGATATGTGATTATTCGAAATGGCGTTGAGAAAATCGATCATGGCATTATCTCCGATAATATAACCCATGATTGATTTTTATTTTTTAGATATCAACTTATAATTTCACTCCGCCTACCGCCGCTTGATCGCCCAGCCCTCTGGCCGTTCCTCAACCACCTTTGCCACATCGCCGACCGAGAGCCTGCCCTGACCGCGCGGCGTCACGTTCCAGCCGAACAGCGGGCCCGGCACGCGCCGGTCTCCGGACATGCGGATGCGGCCCATGGCCTTCATGGGGGAGGGCACGTCGCGGGAGCCGGTCATCTGGTCCTGCGTGGTCATGATGCAGCGGGCGCAGGGCTTGACGAGATCGAAACGAATGCCGCCGATCTCGATGGCCGCCCAGCGATCCTCCGCCCATGCTTCGTCCGTATCCAGCACGATATTCGGCCGGAACCGTTCCATACCCACGGCGTCCTCGCCATTGTCGCGCATATTGTCGTTCAGTGCGGCAAGCGAGGCGGTGGTGGTGACGAGGATCTGATAGCCATCGGCAAAGGTGACGGGCGTTTCATTGCCCGTCCATTCAAGGCTTGCAATGCGGTTGGAGGCATCGTCGAAAAAGGCGAGCTTCACCTCGCGCCCGAGCCATGCCGAAAGCGTGTCGTTGGTGTCGTCATCGGCGATATTGGCGCTGACGATCGATTTCCACACGGCCACATCCATGCGCTGCCCGGAGGGGCGTGCGAAAATCTCACCGTTCTTCTCGCGCGAAAGCGCCATGCCGCCATCCACATGCCGCGCCAGCACGGTGGCGATATCCGGCAATTCACGCTGGGTGATGAAATGGCCGGAAGGGTCGGTCAGCATGGCGCGGCGGTCGCCCGGCAGGCCTTCCGCCGAAACGTGGCTTTCGGAGAGGGCGATGCCGCGCGCGCTTTTCAGCGGATAGATGTTGAGTTCGGTCACACGCATTTTCGGTCTCCTCAAATCTCATCGAGAAACAGGTCCAGCACCTGTTTCAACCGCTCGTGGCGGGCTTCTGCCATCTGCCGTCCCGTTTCGGTGCGAAAGCCGTCGGCCAGTTTGAACAGCTTAGTTTCGAAATGGTCGATGGCGAAGGCGCGGTCGTCCAGCGGCCGTGCCTGCGCCAGCGGATCGGCCGGATCATAAAGCGCCGAGCCCATGCGCCCGGCAATATAAAAGCAGCGCGCCGCCCCGACCATGCCGATGGCATCCAGCCGGTCGGCATCCTGAAGGATTTTCGCTTCCAGTGTCTGCGGCTCGATATTGGCGGAAAAGCTGTGGGTGGTGATGGCGTGCGCGGCGGCATCGATATCCTGCCGTTGCCAGCCGAGCGCGTCCAGAATGCTCGAGGCTTTTTCCGCCGCCAGCCGCGAGGCCTGCGCCCGCAAGGGCGAGTTCTTCTCCACGGCCACGCAATCATGCAAAAGCACGCTCGCCGCCAGCACGGTGCCATTGCCACCTTCCTGCTCATGGATGCGCATGGCGTTGCGGAAAACGCGGTGAATATGGGCGAGATCGTGCGAGCCGTCGCCGCTATCCGCGGCATGCGGTATCAGCGCTTCGGCAAGCGATTCGTAAGGCGCGAAAGATTGGGCCTGCATTGCTACTCCATCGGCTTTGGCAATGCTGTTTAGAGGCGGAATCGCGCCCGCGCAATTGACATCATGTATCGGCTTGTCGCGGGTCGCGAAGGGCAGGCTTCCGGGTGAGGATTTTCTGGTAAAACAAGCCAATGCCGATCAGCACCGCGCCAAGCCCGATGAAGGACAGTGCTCTCAGCACACCTTCCAGATTGCTCATGTCGATCAGGAAGGCCTTGGCGACGGAGATCAGCACGAAGGCGGCCGATGCCAGACGCAGGCTGCGGGCATTAAAGCGCGAGCCGAGCACGAGCAGCAGCACACCGATCAGCAGCCAGACCACCGAATAGCTGTAGGTCTCGCCCTGCAGGAAGCCCTTCCAGTCGGCGATGTTTTCGCCCTGCCAGAAACGGCGCACCGAAAGCGTGGCCCAGGCAAAACCGAGTGCGGCACCCGCCACCGCCAGCATGCTGACATAGGGCGGCGGACGTTTTCCCCGCGCAAAATAGGCAAGGCCGCCATAGGCGAGCGCCGGCAACAGGTAACCGATGAGCAGCAGGTTGAGGACCGGGATGCGACCGGTATTCTCGCCCGTGAAATAGGGGTTGAGCGTGAAGAAATGCATCGTCAGCACGTTGATGACGGCAATCACGCCGGCAATCATCGAACCGTAACGGAAGACGGGGCTGGGGCTCTTGAGATCGAGCGTCATCAAGACACCTGAGAAGCCAATGGTCAGCAGCGTATAGATCGACTGTTCGCCAAGTGTCGGTACGCTGTCATCCAGCGTGCCGCCATTCATCGCGTGGCGGATGAGGACGGCCACAGCCAGAAGGCCCATGACGCTGGCAATCGCCTGCAGGAAATTCTTGGCGCGGACACCCGGCCAGTCACGCAGCAGCCAGGCAGAGGCGACGGCCAGAAGGGCGGGAATGCCATAACCCGGCAGAAGCGCGTTGAAGACCGGCGTGGTGCCGAGATTTTGCGGGCCGACGATGGTGGGTTCCCAGGCGATGCGGCCGAGAACGGCAACGCTTGCCACCGCCATCACCCAGGGCAGAACCTCCCAGTTGCGCTGGCGGCTTGCCAGCACATAGGCGAAGCCAATGACGGAAAGCAACACGGTTGTCACAAGCCCTTCCGTCAGCGTGTGCAGGCAAAGCGCGAAGGCGGCGAAGGAGCCGAGCACGAGAATGTTGAGCGGCTTGCGGTAGGTCTCGTTGTTCTGCCGGTGCAGCCATTCGGCACCTGCGATCAGCACGAAGCCGAGGCCGAGACCGTAGGCAGCGTGCAGCCAGTCACGGCCGAGATTGCCATATTCGACGAAGCTTGCCGTCGCGAGCCAGACCGGGAAAAGTGCTGCGATACCGGCCCAGAGCTGGGCGAAATCCGCATCTTCGGCGCCCTTGCGTTTCAGGAAGGAGAAGGCGCACAGCACCAGGATCGCGCCGAGGCCGAGTGCCATGGCTATTTCCGCGGTGTAACCTGTTCCGACGGGCGGAAGCGTTACGCCGGTATCATTGATGAGACCGATGAAGTCGATGCCCTGCCGCGACATGAGAGAAACCGCAGTCTGCGCGCCGAGCGCGGCGATGATGGCGGGCCAGACCGCATAGTGGCGGGCAGCGCCAAGGGCGGCAAGTGCAGCTATGAGCGCCGAAACGACCACAGCCGGATGGGTGTCGATGCTGCCCTCGGCAAAGAGGACGCCGATGGCCGGCAGGATCACGGCCATGGATACCGTGAGATTGATGGCGAGCGACGGACGCAGCAGAAGCCGCATGATACGAACCGCGCGCCGCTCGGGAACTGCTGTTTCGGCCGTTTCTGCGGGCGGGGTGTCGAGCTGTTTTCCGGGCCAGAGGAAGATCGTGCCGGCCAGCATGATGAGCAGGGCAAGTGTCGGCGGTTCGGCACTGATCGTATCGGAAAACCCGATATAGCCGAGCGCCCAGAGGCCGAGGCCGGCATTGCCAAGCGACGGAACCACGGTCCAGCCCTGCCGGCGTGCGGCCGCTGCCGTGGCAAGCCACGCGACCGTCAGGAAGACGAAAAGCGCCCAGATATTCGGCGTCTCGGTGGAAATCAGCGCCGGCGTCAGCATCGAACCGAGAAGGCCGAGACCGGCCAGCGCCTGTCCGTGCAGCAACGACAGGCCGATGGTGGCGAAGGCGACGAGGCCAAGCAGGATAAATGCCGTGCCCGGGCCGATATAGTCGTAAATGCCATAGGCTGCATAAACCACGCCGAACAGCGTCAATGCGCCGGCCGCCGTCAGCACGCCCGGTATCATGGCGTTGGAATAGGTGGTAGCGATGCCGGGCACCGCCTTGCGGCGGATCGCCTCGCCGGCAAGCCCGAGCACGAGGCCAAAAATGGCGGCGAGCGACAGCCGGACCGCCGGGCTCAGGAGACCCGATTCGATCGAATATTTGACGAGGAAAATACCGCCAAGCGCCAGCGCCAGTCCACCGGCCCAAACCGCCCAGCGCGCGCCGAGCAGGCTTTCGAAGCTTTCCTTCGCCGCCGGTGCTTCAACGGCCGTTGCGGCAAGCGCAGGCTGGGCTTCGTCTCGCACGACCTCTTCCGGTGCTGCCGTGGCTGCGGCTTCTTCCTGCTCGGATACATATTCAGCCTGGAAGGCTGTTGCTTCCGGCGCGGCTTCGCTTTCCGTTTCCGCGGTTTCCGCGCTCTCCACCCGCGCCATCACAGGAGCCGCAACGCCTGCGGCCATCAGCCGCTTGAGGCTGTGAACCTCCCGCTCCAGAGACTTGATTCGGCTTGAATTGCGGATGCTCGCGACCAGCGTGTAGATGAATGCCGCGACAAGGGCGAGGATAAACAGCGGGATGTCCAAACGGGCTCTCCAATTACCAAGCTGTTTTTAAAGCTCTTTTGGGGAGTTTATGCAAGGCCCGGTTGATGGAGGTGTGGGTAACGGGGAGAGCGAGCGAGTGCCGCGTTCTTCTCCCCGGCGGGGAGAAGAACGCAAGGCGCATTCGCTCGACCCCATGCGCACTCCAATCAGGAAGCATCCGCCAGCCAGTGCCGCGCCGCCTCGACATCGGTAAGCCCCAGCTCGTGCCCGTCCTCGACCGTTTTCATCTCGGCCCTTGCGCCGCTTGCCGCAAGCCTGCCCTGCAACTCGCCCGCCTTGTCGCGATATTTGTCGCGTTCTCCCGCAACAAGCAGGAAATCGCGGCCGGAAAGATCGGCCTCCGGCCATGTGTCGAGAACCGGCATCGGGCGATAGAGCAGGGCGTTGCCGGCAAGCTCCGGATAAAGCGCCGCAAAGGCCGCGTAGAAGTTCGCGCCATTGGAATGGCCGATAAACCGCAGTTTCGAGCGATCCAGACCATAGGCGCGGATTGCTCCTTCCACGAAGGCGGCGAAGGCCTCCGCTTCTGAGACGATATCCTTCTGGTCAAAGCTGAAATCCGGGAAGCGTCGGAACCAGCGGGCGATATCCTCTTCCGTGCTGCGGCCGCGCACGCCGAGAAGGGTGGCGCCGGGTGCCGCCCGGTGCGCCAGCGGCATCAGGCTCGTTTCACTGCCGCCGGAACCGTGCAGCAGGATGATGGTGCTGCCGTCAGGTTCTTCGGGCGTATAAAAACGGTGCACGAAGGGCAGGTCGCGATAAACGATCCGCTCTTCACCCGGCATTGCAAATTGCGGCAGGGCGACGCGCACATCCGCCTCATCCTTCATGAAAAGCGGCGGAATGAACAATTCTTTGCCGAGCGTTGCCAGCGGTTCGTCCACCGTCATGCCGGGCCCATCGGTCGCCATTTCAATCAGCACGCCGCCCGGTTCGCGGACGTAGAGCGAATGGAAATATTTCCGGTCATGGGCGTTGGTGGTGCTGGAATTCAGCGATTTCAACCCGGTGAGAACCGAGTTCAGCTCATCCATGTCCTTTGCACGGAAGGCGATGTGGTCGACCGTGCCGGTGCCGGGCGCGCTGGACCAGAAACCGGTCGCGTCGCGCACGTCGATGATGTCGCCGCTGTCGGAGGTAAGCCGGCGGATCGCGCCCGCCTGGCTTTCCTGCCGGTAACCGAAGTGTTTTTCCAGAAACGCCACGGTTTCTTCCGGCACCTCGCTCAGCATGGTTGCGCCATAGATCCGGCGAATGGCGTCTTCGGCGGAGATATCGGCCGTCACATGCGGCGTCGCATCGGCAAAGGCATGGGTGCCGACAAGCTTGACGATCAGGCCATCAGGGTCTTTCAGCCGGATGACGGGGGCGCCGAATTCATCCGACGGACCTTCGGCGCGCATGCCGAATTTCAGCGCCCGCGTCAGCCAGAAACCGATTGCGGCGGGATCGATCGCCACGGAGATTTCCAATGTCTGTCCGTACCCGACGCGGCCCTGGCCGCCATCTTCCCAGACCAGAAAGGTCAGCAGTGAACCGGGCGAGGCGGTGTCGTCGCCGTAAAGCAGGTGCAGCTGCATCGCGTCTTCGAAGCCCGCCGTGCGCTTGACGAGCCGCAGCCCCAGGAAACCGGCGTAAAAATCCACATTCGCCTGCACCTTCTGGGTGATCATGGTGATGTGGTGTATGCCAAGTGCAGAATTCATGTCGCCGTCCCGCCGTTTCGCCTGCTGTTTGAGGCTCTATTTGTCTCACGCTGCCCATGATCCGCAACCCCGGCAAATGAGAACGATGTGTTCTCTGTGTGAACGATATTTCCGCGCCTTCGTTGCACGTGGGATGAGCAGAATCTCCGCCTTTTTGCCCGCATATCGATCATTGGTGCGCATAAAATAAGCATACAAAATAATGGCTATTTTGTATGCAATTTTATCTTGCCTTGGGGGTTGGAATTGGGTCTTATGCAACCAATCCAGCAAAACCATCAGGGGGAATAGATGATTTTAACGCGCAGGTTGTTGTCGAAGACGCTCGCCATTGCCGCCATCGGTGCGGTCGCGGGCGTTTCGCTGCCGGTAACGGGTGCTCGTGCCGAAACGCCGGTAAAATTCACGCTCGACTGGAAATTCGAGGGGCCTGCCGCCGGTTTCCTGCTGGCGCTGGACAAGGGGTATTTCAAGGCCGAAGGGCTCGATGTCACCATCGATAGCGGTAACGGCTCGGTCGAGGCCATCCCGCGTGTTGCGACCGGCGCCTACCAGATGGGTTTCGGTGATATCAATTCGGTGATGAAGTTCCTCGACGAAGATCCGAGCCAGAAGGTCAAGGCCGTTTATATGGTCTATGAGCGCCCGACATTTGCCGTGGTCGGCCGCAAGTCGCTCGGTGTCACCGGCGATCCGAAGTCGCTGGAAGGCAAGAAGCTCGGCGCGCCGCCGCCGGATGGCGCTTTTGCACAATGGCCGGCCTTCAAGCAGGTTGCAGGCCTCGATGACGGCAAGATCAAGATCGAATCGATCGGTTTTCCGGTGCGTGAACCGATGCTCGCCAAGGGCGATGTCGATGCCGTCTTTGGTTTCGCCTTTTCGGTTATCCTCAATCTCAAGAAACAGGGCATTGCCGATGACGATATCTCGACCATCCTGATGGCCGAGCACGGCTTGAATCTCTATGGCAATGCGGTGCTGGTAAACACTGATTTCGCTGAGAAAAACCCGGAAGCCGTGAAGGGTTTCCTGAGAGCACTGGCCAAGGGCTTCGCCGATTCCGTCAAAATCCCGGAAGAGGGCGTGGCGGCGGTGCTGAAGCGCAACGAGACGCTCGACAGCACCATTGAGCTCGAACGTCTCAATATGGCGAACAGCATGAATATCAAGACGCCCTATGTGGTGGAAAACGGCATGGGCGGGGTCGATCCGACCCGGCTTGCGGCCTCCATCGAGACGCTGAAGGTTTCGCTTGGCCTGAAGGGCAACGTCAAGGCGGAGCAGGTCTTCGACGCGACATATCTGCCGGCCAAGGAAGAACGCATGCTTCCCTGAGCGAGCGGGTACGGCAAATTTCTTCTCCCCGGCGGGGAGAAGAAACGAACGGCAAGGCCGGTATAGCCGGCAGCCTTGGAAATGGGCAGGAAAAACGAAGGCCATAAGCGCCCGTTCCCGCCGAAGATATAGGGGACTACGATGTCACATCTCGTGGAAATAGACAGTGTCGATATGCGCTATGGCGGCTCCGCCGGCACGCTTGCCGTATCCGGCCTGAACCTGACGGTCGACAAGGGTGAATTCGCAGCGGTCGTCGGCCCGTCCGGCTGCGGCAAGTCCACCCTGATGAAGCTGGTGACGGGGCTGCATATTCCACAAAAGGGCAATGTCATCGTTGCCGGGCGACAGGTCACCGAACCGGTCTCCATCGTCGGCATGGCCTTTCAAAACCCGACGATGCTGCCCTGGCGCACGACGCTGGAAAATATCCTGCTGCCGCTCGAAATCGTCGAGAAACACCGTCGCCGGCTGCGCGCCCACAAGGCCGAATATGTCGCGAAAGCCGAGCGACTGCTGGAAATCGTCGGCCTGAAGGGCTTTGGTTCCAAATATCCATGGCAGCTCTCTGGCGGCATGCAGCAGCGCGCCAATCTCTGCCGCGCGCTGATCCACGAACCGGAACTGCTGATGCTGGACGAGCCTTTCGGCGCGCTCGATGCCTTCACCCGCGAGGAGTTGTGGTGCGTCATCCGCGATCTGCACGCCGCGCAGCGCGTCACCATCATTCTCGTGACTCATGATCTGCGCGAAGCGACCTTTCTGGCCGACAAGATTTTCGTGATGAGCGCAAGGCCCGGCCGAGTGCTCGCGGAACACCGCGTGCCGTTTGCCCGCCCGCGCCAGCTCGATATCATGTA
Source organism: Agrobacterium tumefaciens (assembly GCA_017744915.1). Lineage (GTDB taxonomy): Bacteria > Pseudomonadota > Alphaproteobacteria > Rhizobiales > Rhizobiaceae > Agrobacterium > Agrobacterium tumefaciens_I. Next base: position 41,536 of record JAGIAH010000016.1, on the reverse strand, counting down.
TGACAAGGGTTTCAACGACATGGTGCAGGAACTGCATGGCGAAATCGCGCAGGCGAGGGTGGCGGCATGAGCGCGATCATGGAAAGCACCGTGACGGCCGAACCGCGCAAGCCACTGATTGCCCGGGTCAACTGGGTGAAGGCCGCGCCGTGGCTCTATACGCTGGCACTTTTCGTGCTGTGGGAACTGCTCGTTTATGCACTGAAAATGCCGCCCACAATTCTGCCGTCGCCGGTCAGGGTCGGGCAGGCCATCGTGCAATATTGGTCGCCGATCTGGAAAAATTCGCTGCAGACGCTTTACACCACGACGCTGGGTTTCGCCATTGCCGTCGCCGCTGGTCTCGCCATCGGCCTGTTCATCGGCTGGTCGAAAACCATCTATGCGGGTCTTTATCCGCTGATGATCGGTTTTAACGCCATTCCGAAGGTGGCGCTGGTGCCCATCCTCGTCATCTGGTTCGGGATCGGAACTGTTCCTGCTGTTTTGACTGCCTTCCTGATTTCCTTCTTTCCCATCGTCGTCAATGTCGCCACCGGCCTGGCCACCATCGAGCCGGAAACCGAAGACGTGTTGCGGGCGCTCGGCGCAAAGAAGATGGACATCATGCTGAAGGTCGGCATTCCGCGGTCCATGCCCTATTTCTTCGGGTCGCTGAAAGTCGCCATCACGCTCGCCTTCGTCGGCTCGGTCGTTTCGGAAACCGTCGCCTCCAATTACGGCCTCGGTAACATGATGAGTTCGGCGCAGAGCCAGTTCAACGTGCCGCTGGTCTTTGCAGGCCTGCTGATGCTCGCGGTGGAAGGTATTGTCATGTATGCGGTGATGGCCTGGCTGGAAAAGCGCATGACCGGCTGGGCGCATCGTTCTACCATGGGGCAGTGAGCGGTTGCGGCTGGTTTCTTCTCCCCGCCGGGGAGAAGGTGGCCCGAAGGGTCGGATGAGGGGGGCAACGTCAGCGATAGACCGCACCCTTGCCCCCTCATCCCGCTGCCGCGACCTTCTCCCCGGCGGGGAGAAGGCGAAAGAGGCACTCGCTCGGCATTCTTCCGGCTGCGGAAAACCGTGAGCCTGCGATGGCTCAATGCGCCGCCATTTCCTCAACGATGTCAGCACCGTCCATCAGGAAGGGGTAATAGGTCGGCCAATTGGTGACTTCGTCCAAAAGCGCCTTGCGGTCGTTGCCCCAATAAAGATGATAATGTCCGGCCTTCTTCGGTGCGATGGTGTGGTCGCTAAACTGGATGAACCGCGGTGCGGCCTCGTCGCCGGCGGTTTTCTTGAAGATGTAACGAACACCGCGGTTGCCCTTCTTGTAGGTCAAAATCTCCTGGCCATCGCTGACATAGGTGCCCTTGGTCGGCTTGCCTTCCTTATAAAAGGTAACGCTATCGGGCGCGATCACGATGCGGTTGACATCGGTCTTGTAGCCGATTTCGTAATAGGCGCGGTATTCTGCGGCCGTCTTGTCGCCATGAGCGGCCTTTTCAGCCATGACGGGATCCAGCGAACCGTTCAGCAGGTAAGGATAGACCGACTGCCAATCGCCTTCCCAGTCCGTCAGCGGGCGCGGCTTTACCTGCGCATCTTCGAAATACCCCTTGTAAACCTGCTTTTCCGCCTCGGTCATCTGGCTGTGGTCATGACCATGGCTGTGGCTGTGAGCCGCAGATTTGTTGCCGTCGGCAGCCGTTGCCGCGGCAGCCGCCAGCAGCATGGAACCAAGTGCGAGCGCGCCGGTGAGGCGGGTCAGTGTCTTCTGCATTGTTTCGGCCCTCTTCAGTCTACGATCAAAAATAAGTAACGTAATAACATTACATATCGACCTATAGAGGCCTCTTTGGCGGGGCGCAAGGGTACGTGTTGATGTATCGTCATGAAAAAGCGCGATGGCTGTTCGGCCACCGCGCTCGAAAAATCTGCGGGAGGGGTGAGCCGTCACGCCTCAGGCAGGCTGTGCGCTCACCTCGGCCTTGCGTTCATCAAAGGCGAGTTTCATCGCTTTCGTCACATCGCGGGTCGTTGCGAAATAGCTGTCGCTGCGCACCCAATAACGCAACTTGACGGTGGCGCTGTCGGCGCTGACAGAATCGACGAACGTTACGGGAGCGGGGTCCAGCAGCACCCGGCTTTCGGAGCGCACCACGCGCATCAGCATGTCCTGCGCGGCAGCCATATCCTCGTCGTTCTTGACGGTCAGGCTCAGTTCGTGACGGCGCGAAGGGAAGCGACTGTAATTGGTGATCGGCACATTCCAGAGCGTGGAATTGGGCGCAAGCCGATAAAGCCCGTCACTCGTCTTGAGTTCGGTGGCAAACAGCCCGATTTCAATGATCGTACCGCTGACGGAGCCGGTCTCGATATATTCGCCCACCCGGAACGGGCGCAGCACAAGCAGCATGATGCCGGCGGCGATGTTCTGCAGCGTGCCTTGCAGGGCAAGACCGATGGCGAGGCCGGCAGCGCCGAGGGCGGCGAGAATGGAGGCCGTCTGCACCCCGAACTGGCCAAGCACCATGACGATGACCAGAATGAGCACGACATAACGAATGGCACCCGCGAAGAAGCCGGCAAGCGTCGCATCGAAACCGCGAATGCGCGACAGACCCTGGAAGGCCCAGCGCTGCAGGAAGGTGGCGGCCAGCCAGCCAATGATCAGCAGCAGCAGCGCACCGATGACCGAAAAGGAATATTGCACCGCCAGCGCGCTCGCCTGCCGCACGGCCGTCTGCGATGCGACGATGATATCCGTTGCCTGTTGTTCCATGAATTATCCCGTGATTTTATTGTCGTTCAGGGTTGGTAACGAATGGGTGCCGCAGCGGTTCCGCCCAGAATCGGGCCTCAGCCGGCAAGCGGCAGCACGAAAGGCACGTTACCATCGGTATCCGCCCCCCGGCCGATCGCCTTGATCGCCTTGACAAGCCGGCCCTCGCGCCCCAGCAGCCGGTCGCCGATGGCGATGATGCGGGCATTGGGCGTGACATAGGGTGAAACAGTGCGCAGGCGTTGCGCAAGCTCGTCCTCATCCTGATCAGGATAAAGACTGAGGGCGGCGATGACGGCAGCGGCCGGCGAGCGCGAAATCCCCATCCAGCAATGGATGAGCAGCGGTGCGGATTGATCCCATTCCCGCGCGAAATCGATCAGCTTCAGCACATGCGCATCATCAGGCGCAATGAGATCGCCGGTGCCCTTGAAGGTGATATCGTTCATGGCAAGCGTCAGATGCCGCTCGGCGGCAATGACGGCCGGGCGGTGAAAGCTCTGCTCTTTGGCGATCAGCGTCACCATTTCGCGGGCCTTGTGCTTTACGGCCATTTCGGCGATCCGCGACAGCGGCGATACCACGATGGCCGTCATGTCGTGCTCCCGGTCTTGTTCACGCGCAGCGTCTCGATTGCCTCGAAGCGCGCGATGAACAGCCTTTGCGCCTCCGTCGAAGGAAGCGGCGTGACATCGAACATGTCGCGGGTGATGCCGCGCGGCAGGCCGAAGAATTTCTGTGCCTCGGCTGCGGAAAACCCGGCAAGTTCCGTCGCCTCAAAAAAGGCGGCCACCGTATCGGCCTTCTTGATGCGGTCCTTCAATTCACGCGATGCATGCGGCGGCAGGCCGAAGCGCAGATGCACGGCGGCTTCCAGCCGCTTTTCCACCGTCTTGTAACCGCCGCCGACCACGGATTTGAACGGCGAGATCATGTCGCCGATCACATATTCCGGCGCATCGTGCAGAAGCGCCATCTGCATCTCGTCAGGCGTCGCATCGGCGCACATGCGGCAGAAAATGGTCTCGACGATGAGGCAATGCTGGGCGACGGAAAAGGCATGGTCACCGCGCGTCTGTCCGTTCCAGCGGGCAACGCGGGCAAGGCCATGGGCAATATCGGCAATCTCCACATCGAGCGGGGAGGGGTCGAGCAGGTCGAGTCGCCGTCCCGACAGCATGCGTTGCCAGGCGCGCGGGCTTTTTGCGGGCGCCACTCTCAGTCCTCCGCCCGCGCCGCCGGATCGGCTGCCGGGAAGGAGAGCCCGGTCCACATCGGCAGGGCTACGCTCACTGCAACATTGTCCGCAAGGAGCGGCGTGCCGGCGGCGAGCGCATCGGCAATTCGGTCGGTCCGCACGATGGCAAGCGCCCTGTTGCCGCAAACCGTTCCCAGCGCGCCGACTGGTTTTCCATCGGCGCTGATTTCCGTCCCGCTGACGGGAAGTGTGCCTTCGGCGGAAACGGTCACCACACGCCGTCTTGCCGTACCGCGATGTTTCATGCGCGAGACGACTTCCTGGCCAACAAAGCAGCCCTTCTTGAAAGAAACGCCGTCATTCACATCCATCAGCACATCATGGGGAAAGGCATCCTGAAGCGCATAATCCCGGCCGGATTCGGCAATGCCGTGCTCGACGCGCAGCGCCTCATAGACTGCAGCCTCACCAGAGGCCGATGTGCCGGGCACATGCCAGAGATCGACACCCGCCTTGGCGAAACGGCCATCCCGCACGCCTGCCTCCGGCGCGCTCCCGCCCCAGAAAACGCTGATGCCTTCCACGGTCTCGGCCTTCAGATCGACGGGCGCGCGCAGCTTGTACATGGTCAGGCGGCGCAACAGCGCATCCTGTTCGGCAGCGCCCGTCTCGATCAGATAATCCCCGCCATCGCGCCAGATCAGGAAATCGAACAGGATCTTGCCCTGCGGCGTGAGAAGCGCCGATGCGCGAGCTTCGCCTTCCGGCAGATTTTCGATATCGGCCGTGATCAGATTGTTCAGAAACTCTTCGGCACCGGTGCCGGAAACCCGGATCAGGCGGCGGTCGGCAAGAAAGGCGGAAGACATGGCGTCACCGTTCGGTTCATCGAGGCTATGTGAATATCCGGCAAATGCAGATGCACTTTGCCGGAATGCGCATTCCGCACAGTTAGGATTTTTGCAAAAGAACGGCAAGCACCGGGATGCGATCAATCGCCGGCGGTGAAGAACTTCCATTTGCCATCCGGCGAAATGCCGACGCGGTAGAAGCTGTAATTGCCATATTCCTGCATGTCGGCCAGATCGCCCGCCGTGATGATGCGCAGCAGCTCCACTTTTTCCGGCGCAGTCAGCGTATTCAGCGGCTTTCCGGCGAAATAGGGGAAGACATAGGCTTCATCCGGGGTGCCGGCATCGACATGGGCATAACCGGTGGACAGCAGGTCGATGATGATCGCCAGCACTTCCAGCCCGTCCGGATCACCGGAATAGCTTTTCAGCGCCGCGATCGGGTCTTCGCTGTCGCTGCCGTCGATACGGAACTGATTCTGCCCGGCGGCGATGAAGGGCCGCAGTTTCTCGATGTCACCTGATGCGGCGGCATCGATGATCTGCTGGCGCAGCTTGCGCACGGGCTCCGGCGCCTTGGAAACATCGTGCTCGATGACAACGGACATTTCCGGCGTTGTGTCAGGTTTGGCGGATTGCTGGTTCGCCTTACCAGCGGAACGGTCGACCAGCGGGTCGGGCAGGGGAATGCCTTCCGAATCGCCTTCGACTTCGTCGGGCTCCGCAGGCTGCGCCTGCTGGGGCTGTTCGCCGTTCTGTGCCTGCGGTTCGCTTTCGCTCTTCTGCGCCGGCTTCAGTTCGGAAAGGGCAAAGGCTTTATCCGGCAGGCCAATCGGACCTGCGGTGAGCGCAAGCAGGATGGACAGCAGGGCGGAAGAGCGCAAAAGCCCCTTGCTCAGGCAAGACATGATAGACTCCGGCTTTACTGTATCACCCGCTGCGGCGAAAATTCGCCCTGAAGCATGCGCTGGCGCAGCGATTCCAGCATTGCTTCCGCGCCGGCCTCGCCGTGAATACGGATGGTTTCGCGCATGGCCAGAGCGATGGCGGCATCGGCGATGATCTCAGGCTCGATGCCGTCGGCCATGCCGTCAGCCCATGCCTCGTTCTGGTGTTCCAGAGCGACCTGCATCTTTTCATGCACGATCATATCGTCGATTTCGTTACGGCTTGTCTGCATCTTTCATCCTCGACAGGGCGAGCAAGTCCTTACCACCCTGTTAACAACACTAGCAGCCTTTTATTAAAACGGCACGGGCTGCGGCGAAAAGAGGTTAATAAACCTTTAATTTCCGAACCTGGACGCGATTTCCTGCGCGAGTGTTGCCCCTTCGTTACGGTAGTTCTCTTCTGCCATGATGGCGGCGCGTGTGCAACTGGTGTGGATGGCCGCAAAGGAGCGGTATCCACGGTTGAATGCAGCCGTCATGCGCTGGCGTCGTTCGGGTTCATTGGCCGTGTCCGCAGCCAGAAGGTCACTCATCGATTTGCGCCAGTCCTCCGGTCCGGAGGAGGGGCACAATGTTCTCAGATATTGCACCGCGCCCAATATTTCCGAAAGCCGCGCCAGCTTGTCGTCATATGGAGCAGGTTTGGGCGGTGTCGCTTCCGCGGGACGTGCCTCGGAAACGGGTTTTGAAGGCTGCGCATAAGCGATGCCTTCCTGCCCGATGGAAGCAAGCATTGTCAGAAAAAGAGACAGGAAGATGGTTGGCCGTATCAAAATTCTATTCTGCCCCACACATACTCGTGAACATCCGGCGGGCGGATCACCCCTAGATAATGCCGATTCTAGCCGGCTGGCAATCATGCAAGCAGACGCTCGGCGCATTCGATGACGCTTTCGGGCGCCGGCAGAAGGCGAATCTCCGCCAGTGTGTACCAACCCGCATCCGCTGCATCGTCACCCACCGTCACCAGCGGATCGGCATCCGTTTCCACGGTGAAGACGGAGAGGAAATAATGGCTTGTCAGCACACCTTCAGCGTCACGGGAGGGAAGATCGTAGGTGGCAAAAAGCTGTGGCCTGCGGGCGATTATTCCGGTTTCCTCGTGCAGCTCGCGCAGCGCCGTCTCCGCCGGCGTTTCCCCTTCTTCGGCCCGTCCGCCGGGAAAGGCGAACATGTCCTTGGACGGCGGGTTGATGCGGCGCACGAGAAGCAGCCGGTCTTCGTTCCTGACGATGGCGGAGGAGGCGGCGCGGGGCTTGATACGAAGGGTCATGAATGGTTTCGCTTGTTTCAGCCGTCTTGGGCCTGTCTATAGTGGTATTGTGGTCTCTAATAATCGATTCCGGTGTCCGGGCCGATACATAGTCCCGAATTGGCGCGATTGTGCACGCAGAAGACGGTGGAATGAAGGTCTATCTTATTTATGCATTGGCGGCCGTTGCCGAAATCGCCGGCTGTTTCTCCTTTTGGGCCTGGCTGAAACTCGGCAAGACCGGGTGGGTATTGCTGCCCGGCATGGTGGCGCTGGCGGCTTTTGCGTGGCTTCTGACGCTGGTTCCGATGGAGGCGGCGGGAAGGGCCTATGCCGCCTATGGCGGGATTTATATTGCTGCTTCGCTGTTCTGGCTCTGGGGCGTGGAAGGGCATGCGCCGGACAGGTGGGATATTTCCGGCGGCGTCGTCTGCCTTGCCGGCACCGCCATCATCCTGTTCGGGCCAAGGGCGTAAGGAGAAGGCCATGTGCGGACGTTTCGTGCTGAAGGCGACGCCCGAAGAGATCGCCGACTATCTCGATCTGATCGGCCTTGAGGATTTTCCCGCCCGTTTCAACATCGCGCCGACCCAACCCATATTGATCGTCATGGAAGGCGAGCGGCAGGAGCGCGGCAGCAACCTGCCCAACCGCCGGGCCGTGCTGGTGCGCTGGGGCTTTCTGCCGGGCTGGGTGAAGGATCCGAAGGATTTTCCCCTCCTCATCAACGCCCGTTCGGAAACCGCCATCGGCAAGGCCTCCTTCCGCGCCGCCATGCGCCATCGCCGCGTGCTCGTTCCGGCAACGGGTTTTTACGAATGGCGACGCCCGCCGAAGGAGGAGGGCGGCAAACCGCAGCCCTATTTCATCCGCCCGAAAAACGGCGGCATCGTCGCTTTCGCAGGTCTCATGGAAACCTGGTCTTCCGCCGATGGCTCGGAAGTCGATACCGGCGCGATCCTCACCACCGCTGCCAATGCCGCGATCGGCCGCATCCACGACCGCATGCCCGTGGTCATTGCGCCGGAAGATTTCAGCCGCTGGCTGGACTGCAAGACCCAGGAGCCACGCGAGGTCGCCGATCTGATGCGGCCGGTTCAGGATGATTTTTTCGAGATGATTCCGGTCTCGGACAAGGTCAACAAGGTCGCCAATGTCGGGGCGGATCTCATCGATCCGGTGCCGGAAAGCGCGCCGCTGGCGAAGATCAGGCCGGCGAAGGATGACGGGCAGATGTCTCTGTTTTGATCTGATTTACGAGGGATTCGAGGCCAGCCATCGTCGCAGGCGTTGACGCGTATTTCTCTCCCCGCCGGGGAGAAGATGGCCCGAAGGGTCAGATGAGGGGGTTACGGTAGCGATATGCGGAGAGCTTGCCCCCTCATCCCGCTGCCGCGACCTTCTCCCCGGTGGGGAGAAGAAACAAGCGACTGTCGCTTGAACCACAGGCGGCTATCTTATTCAGAAAAAATCAGCTGTTCAGCCCGATCTTCTGCAGGCCTTCCTGGATCATGATGTCGGAGTAAACGCGGTTGCGACCGTTTGCCTTGGCGAGATAGAGCAGCTGATCCGCCGCATTCAGCTGGTTGTCGAAAGGCTCGCCCTTTTCGATTTCCACGACGCCGAGGGAAATCGTCAGCGCCAGGCTGCTGCCGCTCAGCTGCCGGCCGTTCTTTTCCACCTGTTCGCGCAGTTCCTCGCAGAAGGCATAGGCAGCCCGCGCATCCAGCCCGCGCAGGAACACGGCAAATTCCTCGCCGCCCAGACGCGCGGGAATATGGCGTTGCTCGTCGCACATGCCATGCAGCAGTTCGGCCAGCTTCTTCAGCGCCCTGTCGCCGGCATCGTGCCCCAGCGTGTCGTTGATTTTCTTGAAATGGTCGATGTCGAGAATGGCGACGGCGCCGCTCTCGTCATTGTCATTGATGACATCCATCAGCGCCCGCGTGCGCTCGAAGAAGGAGCGGCGATTGGGCAGGCCGGTAAGGTGGTCGCGTTCGGCCAGTTCGCGCAGGCGTTTGAGCTGCTTCAGCGTCTCGATATTGTTGTCGATGCGGCACTGCAATTCTTCCGGCACGAAGGGGCGGTAAACGAAATCCGACGCGCCGGCCTTGAGGAAGCTTGCCGAAAGCAGCCGGTCCGTGGAGGAGGATACGCCGATCACCCGCAGATCCTCGGATGAGCGGCTGTCGCGGATGCGCCGCGTCAGCTCGTAACCATCCATGTCAGGCATATGGTAATCGGTAATGACAAGCTGGATCGACCGGTCCTGCGAGAGTATTTCCAGCGCCTGTTTGCCCGAATGAGCCTCGCTGACCTTGAAGTTCTGCCGCTCCAGAATTTCCACGAGACCGGAGCGTGCCGTCCGCACGTCATCGACCACCAGAACGGAGAAAAGCTTGTTGCTCAAGATCCGGTCGACCGTCTTGACCACCGCATCGACGGTGCGGTGACCGTCCTTGACGATGTAGTCGATGATCTTCTTCTCGGCGTAGCGCTTGCGCGCCTCCTCATCCACCGTGGCGGTGAAAACGATCGCCGGCACCTTGCGCTCGGATAAAAGTGCAAGAATCTCGCCCTTCGGCGCATCGGGAAGATTGAGACCCGTCAGCGCCAGCGTGAAACTATTGGCCTGCATAAGGGCATCGGCATCGGCCATGCTGTCGCAATGAACGACCTCGGCTTCCGTTTCCTCCGAAAGCCGCGTCTTCAGCAGCATGGAAAGCGCAACGGAATCTTCTATCAGAAGGATTTTGTCCTGCATGGCCGTTCCCAAGCCCCCCTGGCCTGTCTCCACAGTCTTTCCTCAACGCCGAATATTCGTCATCCGCGTGTCCGCGGATTCGAAAGACGGCTTATGCTTTGTTGTGGAAAAAAATGCGGAATAGAAAAGTTCTTTTGTATTCACTAATCTATACGTTGACGCGCGTATAGCCTTCCTGTGGAAGGCCGGCTTTTTACTACGCTTTCGTTGCAGCTTCGTTACAGAAGTCTGCCAATTCTGTGAATGACGGGCGATCCGTAATATTCGGAAACAGAAACGGCGCCTGGAAAAGGCGCCGCGTGACTGGTGATCTTCCGTCAGGAGCTCTCCGTTTTCCGGAAAATCCCCAATATTCGCCGACATCAAAAAAGTGAATGTTTTCAGGCAGTTTTGGCGGCGGGCTTGCGCTTCAGCATCAGGGCTGCGGCCGCAACGGCCTTCAGTCCGAGCGGGCGGTAGTTGCTCTTGAGGTCGGGCTTGGCCTGCGGCTGTGCCTTCGTCTCGTTCGTCATTTCTCTCTCTCCACAATTCACGCCAATCGCCGTTGCGATGCGTGTGAGCCCCTTCTTTCGAGGCTAATCTTGACGGATTCGAGGCGAAAGAGACGAAGCCGGCTTTTCAGGCTGCGACATTTTGCGTCACATCCTGCGCCGGCCTGGGTGGGAAAAGATAAACCTGTGGTTTTAAATGCCGCGATCGAGGCCGTTGCCGCCGTTCACATCATCCTGCCCGTCTTCCTCGATGGTCAGCGTGCCATAACGGCGATGCCAGAGGCGGGCGCTGATGGGAATGAAGACGAGATAGGCGGCAACCGTCAGAACCAGAACTTCCCAGGTGAAGCTCATCAGCATCGCCACGTAAAGCACGACGACAAGGATCATCGGCAGCACCAGATCACGGCGGATGCGGGTGCTGGACTTACCCGACCAGACCGGCAGGCGGCTGATGAGAAGATATCCGATCAGGACCGTATAGGCGGCGGCGACATAAGCGAAGGGCTTGTCCGGCTCCACGCCGAGGAAACCGAGATAGACCGGCAGAAGCACCAGCATGGCGCCCATCGGCGCCGGCACGCCCACGAAGAATTCGTTCTGCCAGGGCGCCTTTACCGGTCGCTCGATCATGACGTTGAAGCGCGCCAGGCGCAGGCCGGCGGCAATGACATAGATGAGGGCGCCGATCCAGCCGATCGAACGCGCCTGATCGAGCAGATAGATATAAACGACGAGGGCAGGGGCGACACCGAAATTGACGATGTCGGCAAGCGAATCCATCTGTTCGCCGAATTTGGAGGTCGCCTTCATCATGCGGGCAATGCGCCCGTCAATACCGTCGAGGAAGGCGGCGAGCAGCACCATGCCGACGGCCAGCTCGAAGCGGCCCTCGATGGCGAGGCGCACGCCGCTCAGGCCCGCGCAGATGGCGAGAACAGTGATGAGATTGGGCACAACGAGGCGAAAGGGAATTTCCCTCAGGCGCGGCCCACGGCCGCTATCGTTGCGGCCCTCATGTTTTCCGTTCTGCTGTGACTCTGCTGCCGGCGTTTCCATGCGCATGCCCTTCCTGTTTGTCCTCAGCCGCGGCGGCTAAGGACCGGACCCTTGGCCGAGCCGAATTCGGCAAGCACGGTTTCACCGGCAATAGCCGTCTGGCCCACCGATACACGCGGCTCGAAACCAGCGGGAAGGAAGATATCGAGGCGCGAACCGAAACGGATAAGGCCAAAACGCTCACCGGCATCAACCGGTTCATTCGGCTTTACCCAGCAGACGATGCGCCGCGCAACCATGCCGGCGATCTGCACGACGCCGACCTTGCCATGCGAGGTCTCGATGACGAGGCCGTTGCGTTCATTGTCCTCGGAAGCCTTGTCGACTTCGGCATTGAGGAAGAGGCCGGGACGGTAGGCGACATTAACGATGCGGCCGCGCACCGGCGCACGGTTCACATGGCAGTTGAACACGTTCATGAACACCGAAATGCGCACCAGCGGTTCCTTGCCGAGTTCCAGTTCCAGCGGCGGAACGACGCTCTGCACGGCGGAAACCTTGCCGTCGGCCGGGCTGATGATGAGGTCGTCATCCTGCGGGGTGACGCGCTCGGGATCGCGGAAGAAATAGGCGCACCAGGCCGTCAGCACGAGACCGACCCAGAAGAGCGGTTCGGCGATCCAGCCGAGCACCAGCGATGCGACAAAGAAGGCCGCCACGAAGACATATCCTTCCTTGTGGATCGGCACGATGGTGTTGCGAATGGTGTCGAACAGATTCATGAGATTCCTTGCTCCGGTTTCCGTCTGTCGCTTTATATGTCGTGATACGACACGATCCATACGGCAATGCGACAAATTTTGCCTAGCTGGTTACAGCCAAACGACCCGCCCGGCAATGGCCCGACGGGTCTGCCACCCCCGTTCCCCGGGGTTTATGCCTGTCAATGCGCCGGTTCGCCGCGTTCCACGACACCCAGATCGTCGGTTTCGCGCGCATGGCGCAGCATTTCTTCGGCCCGGATCGCTTCGCGCTGACGGCTCCACATCGAGGCATAGAGGCCGTTCTGGGCCATCAGCGAGGCGTGCGTTCCGCGCTCGGCGATCAGCCCTTCCTTCAGCACGATGATCTCATCCGCGCCGATGACGGTGGAGAGGCGGTGGGCGATGACCAGCGTGGTACGGTTTTTCGAGACGATGTCGAGCGCGCTCTGGATTTCCTGTTCCGTATGCGTATCGAGCGCCGAGGTCGCCTCGTCGAGAATCAGGATCGGCGGAGCCTTGAGGATCGTGCGGGCAATCGCTACGCGCTGCTTTTCACCACCCGAAAGTTTCAAACCGCGTTCGCCGACCATGGTGGCGTAACCCTCCGGCAGCTTGCCGATGAAGGCGCTGATCTGCGCCGCATCCGCCGCTGCCCGCAATTCTTCTTCGGTGGCAGAAGGGCGGCCGTAGCGGATATTGTAGGAGAGCGTGTCGTTGAACAGCACCGTATCCTGCGGCACCATGCCGATCACCGAGCGCAGGCTCTTTTGCGTTACGTCGCGAATATCCTGTCCATCGACGGTGACGGAACCTTCCTGAATATCGTAGAAACGGTAAAGCAGCCGCGAGATCGTCGATTTTCCGGCACCCGAGGGCCCGACGATCGCGACCGTCTTGCCCGCCGGCACGTCGAAGGAAACGCCCTTCAGGATCGGCCTTTCCGGATCATAAGCGAAATGCACGTCGCGGAAGGAGATGGCGCCGGGGCCTGCCGCAAGCGGTTTTGCATCCGGCCTGTCGGTGACCTCGGCCTCCACCTCGAGAAGATCGAACATCTGTTCGATATCGGTCAGGCCCTGGCGGATTTCGCGATAAACGAATCCGATGAAATTGAGCGGCACGGAAAGCTGCAGCAGCAGCGCATTGACGAACACGAAATCGCCGATGGTCTGTTCGCCGCGCTGCACGGCAAGTGCCGACATCACCATCATCACCGTCGAGCCGATGCCGAAAATCACACCCTGGCCGAAGTTCAGCCAACCGAGCGAGGTCCAGATCGAGATAGCCGATTTTTCGTAACGCTCCATGGCGACGTCGAAACGCCGCGCCTCCATCTCCTCATTGCCGAAATATTTGACGGTCTCGAAATTCAGGAGCGAGTCGATCGCCTTGGTATTGGCGTCGGTATCGCTGTCATTCATGGCGCGGCGGATGCCGATACGCCAGTTGCTGGCCCTGACGGTGAACCAGATGTAGGCCCAGACGGTGACGACGGTGACCAGCACATAGGAAAAACCATAGGACGCCCAGAAAATGATGGCCGTCAGCAGGAACTCGATGAAGGTCGGTGCGGTGTTGAGAATGGTGAAACGGACAATGGTTTCGATGCCCTTGGTGCCGCGCTCGATGACCCGCGAAAGCCCGCCGGTCTTGCGCTCCAGATGGAAACGCAGGGAAAGCCGGTGCATGTGTACGAAGGTGCGATAGGCGAGCTGGCGCACCGCATGCTGGCCGACGCTGGCAAAGAGGGAATCACGCAGCTGGTTGAGCCCGACCTGGATCAGCCGCGTCAGATTATAGGCGATGACGAGTGCCACCGCGCCGAGCAGGAAGGCCGGAACCAGCCCTGCCATGTCGAGCTTGCCGTTCAGCGCGTCCGTTGCCCATTTGAAAAAATAGGGAACCGAGATCAGCACCAGCTTGGCGACGATGAGGAACACGGTGGCCCAGACCACCCGCATCTTCAGGTCCCACCGGCCCTCCGGCCACATATAGGGCCAGAGATTGATAAGGGTCTGGGTCGGATTGCTGGAATCCGCCGAAATGGTTTTTTTCTTCGTGGCCATCATTCTCTCCGGTCACTGCCGGAAGCCGACAGCAGGACGGCGGCTTTGGTCAAGCCGCCGCGCGTGTCACAGATAGGGTTGTTGCGGGTTCACCGCAACGTCTTCACATAATCAGGAGCCGCTCTTCAGCCGCTTGCGGTGGAGTTCCTCCGCATTTGGCAGCGCCTCTTTCGGCACGCCGAAAATCTGGCCGGGCTCGATCAGATCAGGGTTTTTGATCTGGTCCTCATTGGCGAGGTAGATCGTCGTATACCGAACGCCCTGTCCGTAAACGCGACGGGAAATCTGCCACAGCGTATCGCCGCGGCGGATGATGACGCTGTTCTGGCTTTCGGCCAGCGGTGCCTGCTCGAAGGTCTGCGGGCCGGCAGGGGCCTGCGGCGCGGGGGCAGGCGGAGCGACGATGTGCAGTTCGGCGAGGCGGCTCGCGAGCGACGCGATGCCCTTGCCGATGGCCGCCACATCATTCGGCCAGGCTTCGACCGTTGCGAGCAGCTGACGCGCCTTGGCGGTGATGTCGCCGGCAAAGGCCGTGAAGGCAGGTTCGGTGGCGGCGGCAGTGCGGAATTCCGAAAGCGACTTCAGGGCGATCACCACGGCGGAGCGGCCGGCAATGGCCTGATCGAGCGCCGGCGTCGCCTGATCCTTGTAGAGATTGGACAGGATGCCGAAGGCTTTGGCGACATCGGTGCGCAGTTTTTCAAATGCGGCGCGGTCGCTTGCCGTGCTCTGGTTTTCGGCCGGGGCCGTTGTCGTGGTGGCGGAAGATGAGGCCGATGGGGCCTGCATGGCAACGGTTGCCTGATCGGTCTGCGGCCGCTCGAAGGGAACGCGTACGCGCACCTTCGCCGTGCCGTCTGCATTCAGTTCCTCGACGGTGACGATATGGCTGCCGACGGCCAGATCGACATCGCCTTCGATGACAAAATGACCGGAAGCTTCCGTCGTGGTCTTGCCGATTTCCTTGTCATCGACCAGCCCGCGAACGGTCGAACCGGCGGGCGCGGAACCCGCAACGAAAATCTTCGAGCCCTCGAATTCGACGGCGGTGACCTGAACGCTCGACGTGAGCGGAGCGCCGGTCGCCGATGCGGCCGCAGTGCCGGAAGAGGTCGCGGGCGCGTTGTTGGCGGTGGTTTCAGATGTCGCAGGCTGTTGCGACGGCACGGCATGCTGCGGCTGAAGCGCCGGGGGGGCCGCCTCCGGCATGGCCAGCACTCGGCTTGCCTTGCCCGGCTTGGAAACCATGGCCAGGAGTTCGCCTTTCTTGCCGTCGGGTACGGAAACGGTTGCCACTTCTTCGGATTGCGTCGCCTTGCCGCTGGTATCGGTCGAGCGCAGCACCAGCTCATGATCGCCGGGCGGCAGGGGATTGTCGAAAACGGCGGCGAAATCGCCACTGCCATCGATATTCGTCTGGGCGATCACCTTGCCGTTGCTCAGAATTTCAAGCTTTGCGCCGGGCTGCGCCTTGCCGGCGATCACGGCCGAACCATCGGGCTCGACGCGCAGCACGTCGAAGGTCGGCGCGGTGGGGGAGGAGACCTGCGTCGCATCGGCAGGCGCGGTGGCCGGTTTTGCGGCTTCGGGGGCGCCATCGTCGGTGCCGGCGAAGACGCCGGCCAGATGACGGACCTGTGCTGCCGCCGCAGCGGCGCTGTCAGGCAGGCCGCGCAGGAAGGCCGTGGTGCGTTCGGCGGCGGCGCGCGCCGTGGTGATGAGCCGCGACGTGGTTTCGTCCAGCGACTCCGGAATGTCGATATTGGTCAGTTCCTTCAGCGAAGCCTCGACCTTCTTGCGGGCGGCTGCGAAATCGGCGTCGGACGGAACCTTGTTATCGGCGAAAAGCGAGGCCATGTCCTTGATCGACTGGGTTGCGGAAGCCGCCAGACGCCCGACCTTGTCGGCAATGTTGGCTGTTTCCTCGGCCGCGTCGGAGAGGATGTCGCCCGCCTTGTCGCCGCCCATTTCAACGCTGTTCTTCACGGCGTTGCCCGCTTCGTTGATGGCGTCGCCGATCGGTTTGCCGTCGTTGGAAATTCGCGGCAGGACGAAAAAGATCATGAGCAGGGACGCAATGCCCAGCACGATCAGCGCCAGCAAACCGGCCTTATTGTTTTTCATCCTGGAATCTCCGGGTATTTCAAGCTTTTCACACGAGTTGAGATTGCTAGCGTCTTACCTTGCGCCAGACAAGCGGCGAGTGGCCAAAAGGCCATATTTGCAAGGGATTTCCCAAATTTTCTTGACGTGCCGCATCGCACATAGTTCCTTCCCTCCATGACGGACAAAAATACAGCGATTCGATCCATCTGCGTTTATTGCGGCTCCCAGCCCGGACGTGATCCGGCACACATGGAAGCAGGCCGCGCGCTTGGGAAATCCATTGCCGAAAACGGCATTCGCCTCGTTTATGGCGGCGGCACCAGGGGCATCATGGGTGCGGTTGCCAGCGGCGTTCTTTCCAATGGCGGCGAAGTGACCGGCATCATACCGGAATTTCTGGTCGATATGGAGGCAACGCGCCATTCTCTCGGACAATTGAACGAGCTTGTCATCACCAAGGACATGCATGAGCGCAAACACATGATGTTCGAGCGCTCGGACGCCTTCGTGACCCTGCCCGGCGGCGTCGGTACGCTGGAGGAGATCGTCGAGATCATGACCTGGGCGCAGCTCGGCCGCCACGCCAAGCCGATGGTCTTTGCCAATATCAACGGCTTCTGGAACCCGATGCTGGAGCTGGTGCAGCACATGCGCGATCAGGGTTTCATCCACCGCGCCCATCTCTTGAACCCGCTCATCGTCGACGAGGTGAAGGACATCGTGCCCGCCATCATCGACCGGGCGCTGGCCCAGCAGAACCCGGAAGGCGATCCTTCGGTGATCTCCCGCCTCTAAAGCGCTTCACGGCCCTGTTTTTACGCTTGTTTCCTTCTCAAAACCGCTGCGCATTTTGGCAGACAAGCGACAGGCGTAACGATTGTTAACGGCCGCCCGGCGGCTCGTTACAATTTTAAATGTATATTAATACAGATTTAACAGCGGCATCGCGCCGCCCGCTCTTTTCATGGCCCCGCGACTGATCCTGTGCCAGCCTCATCCGAGGCGTTGGCGTCGCGGAATTCCGTTCTGTCGCCATGAGAGTGGGTGTCATCAGAAATGATTGCTTTTGTGGTGCGGCTCAAGAGCCGGGCGCATTTCATTATTCAGAGAAATGCCGGGCGGGGCGGTGATGCGATCCTCGGTTCCGCCGCGCGTCGCCGGGTGGATTCAAGGATGAGGCTCGGTATCCTGATCGCCGCCTTTGCCGTGATCTATGTCATCGTCGGTGCACGTCTCGTCCAATATGGCCTTGCCGAACCGGTGGCGACGGCGTGGATCAATACCGGGGCGACGGCGGTTGCCTCGAGGCCGGATATTGTCGACCGCAACGGCACATTGCTGGCCACCGATCTCAACATGGTCTCGCTTTATGCGGATCCGCGCCGCGTGGTCGATCCCGATGAGGTGGTGGAGAAGCTCGCAACCGTCATTCCCAATCTCGACTGGCGCGAAACACATCGCCGCCTGCGCTCGGATACCGGCTTCCAGTGGCTGCGGCGCCAGCTGACGCCAAGGCAGCAGGCGGATATTCTCAATCTCGGCATACCCGGTATCGGTTTCAGGCCGGAAAAACGACGGTTTTATCCGGGTGGGCCGACCGCTTCGCATATTGTCGGCCACGTCAATGTCGATAATCAGGGGCTTGCCGGCATGGAGCGTTATCTCGACCAGCAGGGACTGGCCGATCTGCGCGCCGTCGGCCTTGCCAGCGGCGCGCCGCTGGAGCCGGTGAGGCTCTCGATCGACCTGCGGGTCCAGAACATCGTCCGCGAGGTCGTCGTGAAGGCGAAGAGCGCCTATCAGGCGGAAGCGGCCGGTTCGGTGATCCTCGATGTGGAGACCGGCGAGGTGCTGGCCATGGCCTCGGTTCCGGATTACGACCCCAACGAACCCTCCCGCACACTTGCCGATGGCAGCATCGACAAGGAGTATGAAAAGGGCTGGTTCAACCGCATGAGCAACGCCACCTTCGAAATGGGTTCCACCTTCAAGAGCTTCACGCTGGCCATGGGGCTGGATGCGGGGGCGATCACCCTCAATTCGGTGGTGGATGCATCGCGGCCGATCCGCATGGGCGGCTTCACCATCAAGGACTTCAAGGGAAAGAACCGCCCATTGTCCATCCCGGAAGTGTTTCAATATTCATCGAATATCGGCACGGCGGCGGTGGCCGACAAGGTCGGTGTCGAAGGCCACCAGCAGTTCCTGACGAAACTCGGACTGCTGACGAAAATGGACACGGAAATGCCGGGTGTCGCCACGCCGACCCAGCCGAGGGTGTGGAAGAAGATCAATTCCGTCACCATCTCCTTCGGCCACGGCGTTGCCACCACGCCACTGCAGACGGCGGTGGCGGCCGCAGCCCTCATCAATGGCGGCAACCTCATTTCGCCGACTTTCCTGCCGCGTTCGAAAGAGGCTGCGACCTCGCTTTCACGCAGCGTCATCAATCAGAAGACGAGCGCCGATATCCGTTATCTTTTCAACTGGAACGGCATCAAGGGCTCCGGCCGCGGCGCGCAGGTGGAGGGATTTCATGTGGGCGGCAAGACCGGAACCGCCGACAAGGTCATCAATGGCCGCTACGCGAAGAACATCAATTTCAACGCCTTTGTCGCCGGTTTTCCGATGCACAAACCGAAATATGTCGTGCTGACGATGATTGACGCGCCGAAGACGGGTGTGAATGGCGGGCGCACGGCGGCCTCCACCGCAGCGCCGATGACCCGCGAGATCATCGCCCAGACGGCGGGACTACTCGGCGTCAAACCGCGTTTCGGCTACGACGCGGTGCCGCAATTACTGGTGGATTATTGAGCCTTGCCTTCCTCATTCCCGTGACGAGCACAGGAATGAGGGGAGGAGCCAAGATTACCGCTTGAGTCGCATCAGGCTGGAGCCGGTATAGATCGCCAGCGCCACCCAGATCATTGCAAAGGCTGCCATCCGCACCGTGTCGAAGGGTTCCCGGAAGATGAAGATGGCGATGAGGAAGATCATCGTCGGCGCGATATATTGCATGATGCCGATGGTCGACAGCCGCAGCAGTTTCGCGCCGTTGCCGTAAAGGATGAGCGGAACGGCGGTGACGAGGCCACTTGCCGCCAGAAGCCAGGTATCGGTGGAATTGCCACCCATGAAATGCGCCTGTCCACTGGCGGTAAGCCAGGCCATCACCAGCACGGCGGGAATGGACAACAGCATGACTTCCAGCAGGAAGCCCTGTGTCGCGCCGATCGGCAAAGTCTTGCGGAAGAAGGCGTAAAAACCCCAGGATACGGTGAGCGCGATGGAGACCCAGGGCAGGCTGCCCGCATGCCAGGTGAGGATCGCCACGGCCAGCGCCACGAGGCTGATGGCGGCGATCTGCGCCGGGTAGAGTTTTTCCTTCAGAAGCACCGCGCCGAGGAAGATGCTGAAGAGCGGGTTGATGAAATAGCCGAGTGCGGCATCAAGCGCGCGGCCGGCACCGATCGACCAGATATAGACGCCCCAGTTGATGCTGATGAGCGCGGCGGTCAGGCTCGCCATGGCCAGCATTTTCGGGTTTTTCAGCGCCGCGCGGATTTCCGCCGTGCGTCCGAGCACGACAAGCACCACGGCCGCGACCGGCACCGACCAGATGACGCGATGCACGATGACCTCGATCGGCGAAATATGCGCGACCGCCTTCATGTACAGGGGAAGGAAACCCCACAGCAGATATGCGGAGAGCGCGAAAGCAAAACCGCGCGCGCTATCGCCGCCCTCTTGGGCCGGGAGCGTTTTGTCGAGTGCCATGGGGAGTACCGCCAATTGTTCGGATGGCCGTTTATAGCGGATCGGTCTGGCGGGAGCCAATTCATTTCCGTGAAGGGTTCATGAGAAAAACTGCATGAATAAAAGGCGCCTGCCTGCGAAACGGGCTGCAATTGCGAGTGAGGGTAATATTCACGCGAGGCTTGCCCCGCGTGAATCATCGTCTCATCCGGATGTTGCAAGGGCTTGAAAGCGCTGGTTATTTTCCCGCAAATTGATCGTTCGCGCGGATCAGCTGGTCGAGAATGCCGGGCTCGCTCATGGCGTGCCCCGCTGCCTCGACAATATGGAAATCCGCCTTCGGCCAGGCCTTGGCAAGCTGCCAGGCATATTTCAGCGGGCAGGGCATGTCGTAACGCCCATGCACGATGACGCCGGGAATATCTCTCAGCTTGCCGGCATCGCGCAGCAATTGCCCTTCTTCCAGCCAGCCGCCATTCACGAAGAAGTGGTTCTCGATGCGCGCGAAGGCGATGGCATATTTATCCTCGCCGAAATCCTCGACACGGTCGGGATCGGTGACGAGCGAGATGGTCGCGCCTTCCCATTGGCTCCATGCCCTGGCGCAATCCAGCTTTTTCGCCTCGTCGGCGCCGGTGAGATAGCGGTTATAGGCCTGCATCATCTCGCCGCGTTCTTCTTCCGGGATGGGCGCGATGAATTTTTCCCAGCGGTCGGGGTACATTTCCGAAACGCCGAACTGGTAATACCAGTCCAGCTCCGGTCTCGTAACGGTGTAGATGCCGCGCAGGACGAGTTCGCTGACGCGGTCGGGGTGGGTCTCGGCATAGGCGAGCGCCAGCGTAGACCCCCAGGAGCCGCCGAAAAGCAGCCATTTCTCGAAGCCGCAGAGTTCGCGCAGCCTTTCGATATCGGCGACGAGGTGCCAGGTGGTGTTGGCCTCCAGCGCCGCATGTGGCGTGGAACGGCCGCAGCCGCGCTGGTCGAACAGGATGACGTCGTAAAGTGCCGGATCGAAAACGCGGCGATGGGTGGGGTTCACCCCGCCGCCCGGGCCGCCATGCAGGAAAACCGCCGGTTTTGCGCCGCGTGTGCCCACCCGCTCCCAATAGATCGCGTGCCCGTCACCGACATCGAGCATGCCGGTCTCGAAGGGTTCGATCTCGGGGTAAAAGCCGCGCAATTCTTCAGTCATGTCTTATGTTCCTTCGGGTGGCCATGTGGCCGTGTCGTGATCCGGGTGCTGCCGGTTGTTCACCGGTAGAGGTCTGTCATCGGTTGCAGGTTCCGGCTCGACCGGCAAGCCGTCGAGTTCGCCGAACCAGTGCATTTTGCCGGTAAGATTGGATTGCGCTTCGGGTTTTACCCGCTCCGGCTCGTCCAGCGAACCGAGGGTGATGTTGATGAAATCGGCCTCCGGCAGGTCGTAGAAAAGCGGCGTGCCGCAACGACCGCAGAAACCACGGCGCACGAGGTCGGAGGACTGGAACCACGACACCTCACCTCGGGTCAATTCAAATTGCGCCCGGCTGCTTGCTGCAAGCGGCATGAAATAATTGCCCGCCGCCTTCTGGCACATACGGCAATGGCACAGATGCGGATAATGCAGGCCGCCATCGATCCGGTAACGCACCGCCCCGCATTGGCAACCGCCGCTGAAGGCCTGGACATCACTCATCCGCGTCATCCCCCGGCGGCCATATGGCCGTATCGTGATCCGGGTGCTGATAGGAGGTGATTTCCGCCTCGTCGACGCTCTGTTCGATTGCCGGTTTGGAGAATAGCTGTTCAATCCACGGCATGCGCTTGTGGATATTGACCTGCACCTGCGGCTCGATCTCATCCGGGTGATCGAAGGCGCCGATGGCGATCTCCACGCCGCCGGGATAATGATAGGTCAGCGGCGTGCCGCATTTGCTGCAGAAACCGCGATGGATTTTTGCCGAGGAGCGGAAGAGGGCGGGCTGGCCGCGTGTCCAGGTCAGATGCGCCTGATCGGCGGTGACCAGCGCGCCGAAGAAATTGCCGAAGTGCTTCTGGCACATGCGGCAATGGCAGATGGAGGCCCGGCCGAGCTTGCCCGCATGGAACCGCACGGCACCACACTGGCAGCCGCCGGAAAAACCGCTTTCGCTCATTGTCTGTTCTCCGGCGGCCATTGTTCGGTGTCATGGTCGGGGTGCTGATAGGAGACGAGGCCGGCGAGATAATCCACCTGTGTCAGATCCTCTTCGGTGGGAACGGCGGGCAGCGTGTGAAGGGTGTCGACGAAATCGATCTTGCGCTCCACGCCCCATTGGATTGTCGGCGGCAGCGCGGCGGGATCGTCAAACGCGCCGGCCGCGATCGCCATGCCATCCGGCGCCTCATAGGTCAGCGGCGTGCCGCATTCGGGGCAGAAGCCACGTTTGACGACGCTGGAGGATTGAAACCGCTTCGGCTCGCCGCGCGTCCATTCGAATTCCACCTCGCGCACCGAAACCAGCGGCGCATAATAGGCCCCGAAGGCCTTCTGGCACATGCGGCAATGGCAGATGGAACTGTCTTTCAGGTCTCCGGTCGCGCGAAACCGGACCGCGCCGCACTGACACCCGCCCGTATAAATGCTCATATTTGCTCCTCCTTTACCGTTTTCAGGATGTGGAGACAGACATTGTCGATGTCCTTGAGGATATCGTCGTTCCAGAAACGGAGGACTGTCCAGCTGTCTTTCTGAAGCCGAGCAGTTCTTTCACGATCGTATTGTAATGCTGCCTCAGACGTATGTTGAGAGCCATCGACCTCGACAACGAGGCGGTGATCCGAGCACGCGAAATCAACGATAAAACCGGCAATCGGCATTTGTCTGCGGAAACTTAAGCCGTCGAGGCGATGCGCACGAATAGCATTCCAAAGCTTCAGCTCGGCATCTGTCATCGCTTTCCGCATCTGCTTCGCATATTTGCGATGCATCGGGTCTACGTCTGCATGCGGCATGATCGGCGCTCGTCATTTAGCTACTTTACGCCAGATTGGTTGAGCTATCTCAAAACCGCAAGCAGATTGTGGTGAAGGCTACCCCCTCTGCCCTGCCGGGCATCTCCCCCACAAGGAGGGAGATCGGCAAGATGCAAACTCCCGGCCCCATCCGCAGCGTTAGAGATAGGCGAGCGATAGCCGCGATTAATCTCCCCACCTGTGGGGGAGATGCCCGGCAGGGCAGAGGGGGGTGAGCCGCGAGCCGCAGCCTTAACCGCTCCCTACCGCTTCAATTCCCAGGTCGTCGTCCGCTCGCCGGTCTCCTTGTCCTTGCCATCCTTCAGCTGAATGCCCTTCTCGGAAAGCTCGTCCCGCAACCGGTCCGCCTCCGCGAAGTTCTTCGCCTTCAGCATTTCAAGGCGCAACTGCACCAGCGCATCCACGGCAGAAACGATCGCTTCGTCCATTTCCGTCTTTTTCGGCAAAACACCGAGCAGGGCGGCGCTGGCCGCAAAGGCGGGCAGTTTGGATGGATCGGTATTGGCGGCATGCGCGAGCGCATGCAGCGCCTGCACGGCGGCAACTGTGTTCAGGTCGTCGGCAAGCGCTTCGAGCACGGTTTCATCCGGCGCGGCATCGGAGACTTCGGCTGCCGGCCATTTGGCGAGCAGGCGTTCGGCTTCTTCCAGACGCTTTACCGAAAAATCGATCGGCTCGCGATAATGCGTCATCAGCATGGCAAGGCGCAGGACCTCGCCCGGCCATTGCCGACCGCCGAATTTCTCCGTGTGCAGCAATTCGTAGATCGTCACGAAGTTGCCCTCGGACTTCGACATCTTGCGGCCTTCCACCTGCACGAAGCCGTTGTGCATCCACACATTGGCCATGACATGCGTGCCATGGGCGCAACGGGATTGCGCGATTTCGTTCTCGTGATGCGGGAAGATGAGGTCGAGCCCGCCGCCGTGAATGTCGAAGACTTCGCCAAGATAGCGGCTGGCCATGGCCGAGCATTCGATGTGCCAGCCCGGACGGCCAAGACCCCACGGGCTCTCCCAGCCGGGCTCGTTATGGGACGACAGTTTCCACAGCACGAAATCGCCGGGGTTCTTCTTGTGGGCCTCCACCGCGACACGCGCGCCGGCCTGCTGCTCGTCCAGCGGACGTTTGGAAAGCTGTCCGTAGTCGGCCATGGACCGGGTATCGAACAGTACCTCGCCACCCGCCGTATAGGCGTGGCCACGCTCGATGAGCCTTTCGATGAGAAAGATCATCTCGGCGATATAATCGGTGGCGCGCGGTTCGACGGTCGGCTCAAGGCAGCCGAGTGCGGCCACATCTTCATGGAACTGGTCGGCGGTCTTTTTCGTCACCGCGTGGATGGCGTCGTTCAGCGGCAGGTGCGGATAATCGCGCAGTGCCCGCGCGTTGATCTTGTCGTCGAGATCGGTGATGTTGCGGGCATAGGTCACGTGGTTTTCGCCATAAACGTGACGCAGCAGCCGGAAAAGAACATCAAAAACGATGACCGGGCGCGCATTGCCGATATGGGCAAAATCATAGACCGTTGGGCCGCAGACATACATGCGCACATTATCAGCGTCGATCGGCGTAAATTCCGCTTTTTCGCGGGTCAGCGTATTGTGAAGTTTCAGGCGCAAGGACATGCGGATATTCCCTAAAGGCAGTCAATTGTCCTGACCGGACCGTTTGTCTGTTGGACCTTGCGGGAGACGAAAACGATCTGGCCGGTGGCGAACCAGCAAAAATTATTTCAGCAGCAGGTGCAGATCGTCGTTTTCATGACTTGCGTTATGGCGCGGGGCAGGCCGTTGGTCAAGAGCCTGCCCGGCCGTGTCAGGCGGGCCTGCGGCCTATGCCGTTTCTTGCCACGGTCACCAGAAAGATCAGCATGGAAATGACGGTGAGGATCGATCCAATCGCCACGAGAACCCGTGCGCCGCTGGTCAGGACGATGACGATGCCGGGCACGAGACAGAGAACGCCGGCAAGGGCAATGGCGAGATGCGCCTTCGAAAGCACCGTGCCGTCGGCCTCCGGCGTCACAGTGTAATAAAGGCCGAACAGGCCAAGTGTCGTCCAGCCGACGAGATTGAGATGCGCATGGGCCATGGACAGCGAATGGTCTTCGGAAACCGACATCTGGATGCCCCAGATCATTCCGGCCGTGGCGCACAGCACGGCCGCTGCGAAGAAATAGAAAGCAACATTTTTCATCCGGATATTCCCCCTCGAAAAGAGAACCGCAAAGAATGGCGGTTCAGCAGCATCGTGTGAACAAAGCTTCGGAATGCGGAAGTACGATCAGGAATAATACGCTTATTAGCTGAAATATCTGCCTAAAATAAATTTGCCTTATACGGAAATCGGGAAGGTCTATTCGCCACAGGCAAAAAACGATCCGACCCTTCGTAGCAGAGTTGTACGAAGTTTTTTCATCATGGCTATCAGGTGAGCGAAGAGGTCTCTTCGATCAGGCAGAAAGGCAGGATTGCGGCTTTGCCGCCGACGATCCTGCCCATGTCCGGCAGTGATCACTCCGGCTGGCGGTAGTCCACGAAGCGCTTTTCCCGCACGACGAAGAGCTTGCCGGTTTCGGTCAGATCGGGAGAAGCCAGCGGAAGGATGGCCGCGGCGACCTCGGAAGGATGCGGCACGGTGGCCGGGTCTTCGCCGGGCATGGCCTGGGCACGCATCGCCGTGCGTGTCGCACCCGGATTGATGCTGTTGACACGAAGCGGGCTCTTCTGCGTTTCCGCTGCCCAGGTGCGGGCAAGCGCCTCCACGGCCGCCTTGGAGGTGGAGTAGACGCCCCAGAAGGGACGACAGCTATGGGCGGCCCCCGAAGACAGGATGAGTGCGCGACCGGCATCCGATTTCAACAGCAGCGGTTCGACCGAGCGGATCAGCCGCCAGGTGGCGGTGACGTTGATGTTCATGACCCTCTCGAAGACCTTCGCCTCGATATGGCCAACCGGCGAGATCACGCCGAGAACACCGGCATTGGCGACCAGAATATCGAGCTTGCCCCAGCGCTCGTAGATATTGGCGCCCAGCGCATCGATGGCTTTCATGTCGGAGAGATCAAAGGGGACCAGAGTGGCGGTGCCGCCGACGGCCTTGATGGCGTCGTCCAGCTCCTCAAGGCCGCCCACCGTGCGGGCGCAGGCGATGACATGCGCGCCGGCCTTGGCGAGTTCCAGCGCCGTGAAATAGCCGATGCCGCGCGACGCGCCGGTGACGAGAGCGATACGGCCCTTGAGATCGATAGTCATGGTCTCCCCCGAAATGATTGCGCTTCCTTCTACGAAGCGCTAGCGGCCTTTCGCAAGCGATCATATCGTCGCATGCGATGGCCTGAACAAAAGGCAAGAAAAAAGCGGCCACCGGAAGCCGGATGGCCGCTTTGTGTCAGGCGTATCAGCCGTTGCTGGCCAGCATGGAAATCTTGCTGCCCATCGCCTCGCCATTCTGGTCGAGAAGGCGGGTCGGATAATCGCCGGTGAAATAATGGTCCGTGAATTGCGGACGCGCCGGGTTGCGGTTTTCACCGCCGACGGCACGATAAAGCCCGTCGATGGACAGGAAAGCCAGCGAATCGGCACCGATGAATTTCGCCATCGCCTCGACATCCGCATATTGGTTGGCGAGCAGCTTGTCGGCGTCAGGCGTGTCGATGCCGTAGAAATCTGGGTGGAAGATCATCGGGCTGGCGACGCGGATATGCACTTCCTTGGCGCCCGCCTCGCGGATCATCTGCACGATCTTCACCGAGGTCGTGCCGCGCACGATGGAATCATCCACCAGCACGACGCGCTTGCCTTCGATCATCGCCCGGTTGGCGGAGTGCTTGAGCTTGACGCCGAAGGCGCGGATCTGCTGGGTCGGCTCGATGAAGGTGCGGCCGACATAGTGGTTGCGGATGATGCCGTATTCGAAGGGAATACCGCTTTCCTGCGCAAAACCGAGCGCTGCCGGCGTGCCGCCATCGGGAACCGGGACAACCACATCGGCTTCCAGCGGCGCTTCCTTGGCGAGGTTCATGCCCATGTTCTTGCGCGTCGTATAGACGTTGCGGCCGCCGACGACGGAATCGGGACGGGCGAAATAGACATATTCGAACAGGCAGAGACGTTCCGGCTGCGGCTTCGAAGGCTTGCGCGCATCGATGGTGATCGAGCCATCAGGCTGGATTTCGCAGATGATGACTTCGCCATTTTCCACGTCGCGGACGAATTTCGCGCCGATGATATCGAGAGCACAGGTTTCCGAGCAGAAGATCGGCTTGCCGTCCAGCTCACCCATGACCAGCGGGCGGATGCCGATCGGGTCACGCGCGGCAATCAGCTTGGTGCGCGTCATCGCCAGCATCGAATAACCGCCTTCCATCTGGCGGATGGCATCGATGAAACGATCGGCGGTGGAGGAGTGGCGCGAGCGGGCGATGAGGTGAAGAACGACTTCGGTATCCGAGGTCGACTGACAGATGGCGCCGGTGGCGATGATCTGGCGGCGCAGCGTCAGGCCGTTGGTGAAGTTGCCGTTATGGGCAATGGAAATGCCGCCTTCTTCCAGTTCGGCAAACAGCGGCTGCACGTTGCGCATCGCCACTTCGCCGGTGGTGGAATAACGGGTGTGGCCAATCGCGATGGAGCCGGGCAGGCGGGCGAGCGTTGCGGGATCGGTATAATGATCGCCGACGAGGCCCATATGGCGTTCCTGATGGAAGCGCTTGCCATCGAAAGAAACGATGCCGGCTGCTTCCTGGCCGCGATGCTGAAGCGCATGGAGACCAAGAGCGGTCAGCGCCGAGGCGTCGGCATGGCCGAGAATGCCGAAAACGCCGCATTCTTCATGCAGCGTATCGCCGTCGATCTCTTCTTTGAACGTGGCCCCAGGGAACGGGGAATGCGAAAGCGGCTCAATCATCCGGCTTGCCCTTGCTCTCTACCGAGAAAAAAAGAAAGACCTCTCCGGTGAGTATGTCTCCCGGTCGGCCCATCTGTGTCGTGCTTGATATTTAGCACAAATAGCGCGCCTTGCATGCATTGCAAGGCGCGACACTGTGTCAATTATTCGTTGCCGGCGGATTTGCTGCCGGCACATCTTCCGCGGGCGCCTGCGTGGCGCCGGGTTCCTGTTGTTTTCCGAGGATGCGGGCGCGGATCTGCGGTTCGATATCGTCAGGCAGAACCGCCTCCAGCTTGCCCACCAGCCCGTCGAGGAAAGGCTTGGCCTTGGCCTGCGTGACCCATTCCGGCTGCGTCTTCACATCCACCAGCCAGTTCCAGAAGGCGACCGCGACGACGAGCAGCAGGATGCCGCGCGCCGCGCCGAACAGGAAACCGAGTGTGCGATCCAAAGCGCCGATGCGGCTGTCGATAATGAAATCGGCAATGCGCGAGGTGATGAAAGAAATCACGATCAGCGAGACGAGGAAAACCACGCCCGCCGAACCGGCAATGGCGATCTTGTCGTCATCGGTATAGTTGCGCGCATAGGGCAGCAGGACCGGATAGAGATAATAGGCGGCGGCGACCGAACCGGCCCAGCTCGCAATCGACAGGATTTCGCGGGAGAAGCCGCGGACCATCGCGAGAATGGCGGAGAAAAGAACAACGGCGATGACGATGTCGTCGAAAATTGTAATGGGCATATACCAACTCCGGAGGTGCGACGCCTTGTCAGACGCTGCCTTGCCAATTTTGCGATCCTCTTACACCACTGTTTCCCTTGGCGAAAGGATCAATATTCGTCGTCCTCAACCTGTTTGAACCGGTTGCCGGAGCCGGCGATGCGGGCCACGAGGTCCGGAAGGCTTTCGATTTCCGTCCAGCGTCCCTTGCCGCCTTTCGGCAATTCAGCCGAAGCAGAAGGCAGAAGTGCGGCGGAAAAGCCAAGTTTTTCAGCTTCTTTCAATCGCTGGCCCGTATGTGAGACCGGCCTTACTGCGCCCGACAGGCTGATTTCGCCGAAATAGACGCAATCGGCGGGCAGGGCAAGGCCGGCAAGCGAGGAAACCAATGCAGACGCAATCGCCATATCGGCGGCCGGTTCCGATATGCGGTATCCGCCGGCGATGTTGAGGTAAACATCGTGCTGGCCGAGTTTCACGCCGCAATGGGCCTCGAGTACGGCAAGAATCATGGCGAGCCGCGAACTGTCCCAGCCAACCACGGCACGGCGCGGCGTACCGAGCGAGGTGGCGGCGACCAGCGCCTGCACTTCGACGAGAATGGGGCGCGTGCCTTCCATGCCGGCGAAGACGGCGGCGCCCGGCGATTTTTCGTTGCGCTCGCCGAGGAAAAGTTCGGATGGGTTGGAAACCTCACGCAATCCCCGGTCCGACATCTCGAACACACCGATCTCGTCCGTCGGTCCGAAGCGGTTCTTCACGGTGCGCAGGATACGGTAATGATGGCCGCGATCACCTTCGAAATAGAGGACGGCGTCGACCATGTGTTCCACCACGCGCGGACCGGCGATCTGGCCTTCCTTGGTCACGTGGCCAACCAGCACCATGGTCGCGCCCGTCTGCTTGGCGAAACGGATCATCGCCTGCACGCCGGTGCGCACCTGCGTCACCGTGCCGGGGGCGGAATCGGCCGTGTCGCTCCACAATGTCTGGATGGAATCGATGATGACGAGATCGGGCCGCTTGCCCTCGGAGATCGTCGCCAGAATATCCTCGACATTGGTTTCCGCGGCCAAAAGCACGTCGGTTTCCGCCGCACCCAGACGCTGGGCGCGCAGGCGCACCTGTGCCACCGCCTCTTCGCCGGAGACATAGATGATGCGATGCCCGCGCCGCGAAAGGGCGGCCGCCGCCTGCATGAGAAGGGTCGATTTGCCGATGCCGGGATCGCCGCCAATCAGGACGGCCGAGCCGCGCACGAAACCGCCGCCGGTCGCCCGGTCGAGTTCACTGATGCCGGTCGGGATGCGCGGCGCTTCCTCGATTTCGCCGGACAGCGAGGTGAGCGTGACGGGCCGTCCCTTCTTGGGTGTCTTGCCCGGCCCGGAGCCGATGCCGCCCATAGGGTCTTCCTCGACGATGGTATTCCACTCGCCGCAGCCTTCGCATTTTCCCGCCCAGCGGGTGTGAACCGTGCCGCAGTTCTGGCACACGAATTGGGTCTTGGCTTTGGCCATGTTATGTCAGTTTTCTTCTTGTTTGAAATCTTCGGCGGAAATGTCCTGATGGCCATGCAGCACGCGCAGGACATACATCTTTTTGTCATCGACAACGAAATAGATGCATCGATCACGATAGGGGAAAGCCCGCAAATTCGGTTCGAAGCTCCGAGGCACGCCTGTTATCCCGTATCGCGCGAGCGAGATCATTTTGACGTTTATGTCGTCCAGAAAACGCTTTGCAGCGGTCGGATTGAATCGCGCGATGTAATTATGATCGGCGAGAAGATCGCTCAGTGCTCGTGCGGTGACCACTAGGCGCCTTCGCTTCATTCTGCTCCCCCGCGAGCTTGATAATGTGCGCTGTTAAATCGTCCGCCGTGGAAAACTCCATCACCCGGCCAGCCTCCACATCGTCCAGCCCTTCCTGAATCAGTCGTTGAAGCTCTACAAGCTTGCCTTCCTTGCTGCCGAGCAAACGTAGACCGGCGGAGACGACCGAGTCCGCATCCTTGAAGATGCCTGCCGCCACCTGCTCTTCGATGAACTTCTCGTCCTGCTCGCTCAAATGGATTTCGGGCATTTCGATCTCCTTTTGTTCTCTTTTAGCACAGCTCGCGTCGGCTTTCCAAGAGCTAAAGGCGGCCCTCAGTCATCTGCCATCAGATATTGCCGCTCGTAACGCAGACCAAGCCCCGTCAGCATCTCGTAGCCGATGGTGCCGGCCGCGCGTGCAGTCTCGTCGACCGGAACGTTGGGGCCAAAAAGCTCGATATAGTCGCCGCTGCGGATGGCATTTGCCGGCACGTCCGTCACGTCGAAAATGGTGAGGTCCATGGTCACGCGGCCGGCGACGGGTACTTTATGGCCGTTGACCACGCCATAGGCGCCGCCATGGCCCATTTCGCGTAGCGGAATGCCGGAGCCGGAAAGCGAGCGCTGGTATCCATCCGCATAACCGACCGATGCGATGGCGAGCCGGCTTGCGCGCTTGAGCAGGAAGGTGCCGCCATAACTGACGGTCTGGCCTTCGCCGGCCTCGCGAATCTGGATGATCCGCGCCTCGGCCGTGGCCACAGGCCGCATCGGATTGGCCACGCCGTTCACCGCTTCACCGCCATAAAGCGCGATGCCGGGGCGGGTAAGGTCGAAATGATAGTCAGGGCCTAGAAATATCCCGGCGGAAGCCGAGAGGCTTGATTCGATACCTTCGAAAGCGGCGCTAACCTTCCGGAATGATTCGAGCTGCACCCTGTTCATCGGCGAGGAGGGCGTGTCGGCGCAGGCGAGGTGCGACAGCACCAGAACCGGGTCGAAACTCGCCGGCCGCGTCACGTCGTCGGCCAGAAACAGGGCGTCATCAAGCGGCAGCCCAAGGCGATTGAAGCCCGTATCCACATGCAGCGCGCATGGGTGATCGCCCCGCTCGGCGACTGTCGCCATCCAGAAGGAAAGCTGCTCCTCGGAGGCCAGAACCGGCACGAGATCATTGTCGAAGACCTGCCGTTCCTGGCCTTGCCAGATGCCGGAAAGCACGAAGATGCGCGCCTCCGGGGCATAGGACCGCAGCGTCGCGCCCTCGGCCACCGTCGCCACGAAGAAGTCCCGCGCGCCGGCATGGTAAAGCGTCGCGCCGCAATCTTCGATACCGAGACCATAAGCATCGGCCTTGACGACAGCCGCCGTCCGCGCGCCTGCTGAGCGCTTCTTCATGTCCCGCCAATTATCGGCGAGAGCGCCGAGATCGACGGTCAGCCTCAGTGGGGCGGTTTCGAATGCTTCGGTTTCGTTTTCGGAAAATGTGTCTTCGAAGTCGTCTGTCATGCCATGCGTCCGGTTGATCTTGAACCGGTTCGGACCCTAGCACTTTTGTTCAAGACGGTAAGGACGGAATGCTCTAAACTTCGCTCATGCACAATGTTTCGCAGGAACAGGCCCTTGATTTCATGCCCGTTGCCACGACGGAAACCACGCGTTTCTGGCGTGACCGGCGCTTTGGCGGCATGGAATGCCTGAGCGCGACTTTTCTCACCCATGAATATTCGCCGCATGCGCATGACACGTTTTCCATAGGCGCCATCGAAAGCGGCTCGCAGATTTCCACCATTCAGGGCACAACCGAACAGACCGGGCCGGGGCATCTTTACCTCATCAACCCGGATGAGATTCACGATGGTGCGCCGGGCGGCGGCGGTTATCGCTATCGGATGATCTATCCCGATACGGAACTGCTGCGGGAGATTATCGAGGATGTGACGGGCAGGGCGTTTCACGGCACGCCGTCCTTTCCGAAGTTCCTGCCGCGCGATCCGCAGATGGCGACGGCCTTCCAGATGGCACATCGGCGGCTGGAGGCGAAAACCGGCGCACTCGAAGCGGATGAGGGCATGTTCTCGGTTCTGGCGGTGCTGTTCGGCAGGCATGGCAGTGCCATCATCCTGCCGGTCGAAACCCGCGAGAAAACGGCGGTCCATACCGCGCGGGATTATCTCACCGACAATTACGAGAGCGATATCGGACTGGAGGAGCTGGCCTCCATCGCCGGTCTCAGCCGGGCGCATCTCATTCGCGCCTTTCGCAAGGAATTTCACATCACCCCGCATGCCTATCTGACGGATGTGCGCATCCGCAGGGCGCGGCGTCTGCTGCGCGCCGGCGAGATGCCGGCCGAGGTGGCGGCGCTCTGCGGTTTTGCCGATCAGGCGCATTTCACCCGGCACTTCAAGGCGCGCACGGGCGTTACGCCGGGACAGTTTCGGACGGGGTGACGTTCCGCACATCTTTCCCTGCGCAACATCACTTTCGTTCAAGACCGCGGCGGGGCGTGGGCGTAATCCCTTTCGTCTGAAAGGGAGAATGCGATGTCCATATCGGGAAAACGCCCGGAATTTATCGCGGGGCTGAGGGCCGCCGCGCCATTGCTGGTCGCCATGGTGCCGATCGGCGTGGTGTTCGGTGCAGTCGCCATCGGCAAGGGCCTGTCGCCGCTGGAAGCCTCGCTGATGTCGCTGCTGGTCTTTGCCGGCGGCTCTCAATTCGTCGCCATGGATCTCTGGACCCATCCGGCCAGCTGGAGCGCGCTCGGTTTCGCGGCTCTGCTGGTCAATCTGCGCCATGTGCTGATGAGCGCCTCCATCGCCGGCAAGATGGATGATTTCAGGGGTTGGCGGAAATATGCGGCCATGCTGGTGCTGACGGATGAATCCTGGGCGCTGTCGGAATTCCGGGTCATCGCCGGCAGGCTGACGGCGGCCTTCTTCACGGGTGCTGCGCTCTCCATCTATCTCGTCTGGAACCTCGCAACCCTTGCCGGTGCGCTGCTTGGCTCGGTGGTGGGAGACATGTCGGTCACCGGTCTGGATTTCGCCTTTCCCGCCGTCTTCATCGTGCTTCTCATGGGTTTCTGGAAGGGCAGGGAAACCGGCTTCGTGCTTCTGGCCAGCGCATCTGCCGCCTATCTAACGCATGCGGTGGTTCCGGGTGCCTGGTATATCGCCGCCGGCGCACTGGCGGGGCTTGCCGTCGCCGCCTTCGGCCGTGAGGAACAGGCGGAGCAGCCGGCATGACGCTCGACCCGAACACGCTTCTGACGATCCTTGCCATGATGGCTGCAACCATCGCCACACGCCTTGGCGGCCTGCTGATGGTCAATCATTTCGCCCTGACGCCGCGTCTAAAAAAGGCGCTCGGCGTGGTGCCACCCGCCGTTCTTATGGCCGTGGTCACACCGACGGTGCTCGCCAGCGGACTGGCGGAAACCATCGCCTGTGCAATAACCGCCGTCGCCGCGCTCCGTCTCAGCCTGCTGCCGGCCGCCGCGCTCGGCGTTGCGTCCGTGGCGCTGCTGCGCGGAATCGGATTGTAAGAAAAGTCTGCCAAGGCCCTGAAAAGACTCTGGCCTTGTGTTCGGAATGCGGGACTGGCGGCGAGGGTGAAAGATGTTTCACCCTCGCCATATCCGGATCAATGCTCTTCGTACTGGGTGAAGCTCGGATCGGCGAGATCCGCAAAGCGGGTGAATTCGGACTGGAAGGCGAGCTTCACCGTGCCGGTCGGTCCGTGACGCTGCTTGGCGATGATGACGTCTGCCGTGCCTTTCACCTTGTCGAACAGGGCTTCCCACTCGGCATATTTGGGATCGGAAATATCGCGCGGTTCCATGTTCTTGACGTAATATTCCTCACGGAACACGAACAGCACGACGTCGGCGTCCTGCTCGATGGAGCCGGATTCACGAAGGTCGGAAAGCTGCGGGCGCTTGTCTTCGCGGTTTTCCACCGCACGGGAGAGCTGTGAGAGCGCGATGATCGGAACGTTGAGTTCCTTGCCCAGCGCCTTCAGACCCGTGGTGATCTGGGTGATTTCCTGCACGCGGTTTTCACCGCCCTTGCCGCCGCCGGTCATCAGCTGAATATAGTCCACGACCAGAACATCGAGGCCGCGCTGGCGCTTCAGGCGGCGGGCGCGGGCGGAAAGCTGGGCAATCGAGATACCACCGGTCTGGTCGATATAAAGCGGCACCTTCTGCATCATCTGGCTGCAGGCGACGAGCTTTTCGAAATCGGCCTCGGTAATGTCACCACGGCGGATTTTCGAGGAGGAGACTTCCGTCTGCTCGGAAATGATACGGGTGGCCAGCTGTTCGGACGACATTTCGAGCGAATAAAAGCCGACGACGCCGCCGTTCTTCGCCTTGAACGAACCGTCCGGCTGCACTTCCTGCTCATACGAGGCGGCGATATTATAGGCGATGTTGGTTGCAAGCGAGGTCTTGCCCATACCCGGACGACCCGCAAGCACGATAAGGTCGGAACGCTGCAGGCCGCCCATGCGGCCGTCGAGCGAATGAATGCCGGTGGAAATGCCGGAGAGGTTGCCGTCGCGTTCGAAGGCGGCGCCCGCCATGTCGATCGCCAACGCCACCGCATCGTTGAACGACTGGAAACCGCCGTCGTAACGGCCGGTTTCCGCCAGCTCGAACAGGCGGCGTTCGGTGTCTTCGATCTGCGCCTGCGGTGGCATGTCGAGCGGCGCGTCATAGGCGATGTTGACGACATCCTCGCCGATCTGGATCAGCGCGCGGCGCAGCGCCAGATCATAGATCGCCCGGCCGTAATCTTCCGCATTGATGATCGATACGGCTTCGGCCGCCAGACGTGCGAGGTACTGTGCCACCGTCAGGTCGCCGATCTTGTCATCGGCCGGCAGGAAGGTCTTGATCGTCACCGGATTGGCGGTCTTGCCCATGCGGATAATATCGCCCGCCACCTCGAAAATCTTGCGGTGCAGCGGCTCGTAAAGATGCACGGGCTTCAAGAAGTCCGAGACGCGGTAATAGGCGTCGTTATTGACGAGGATGGCGCCCAGCAGCGCCTGTTCGGCCTCGATGTTGTTCGGCGCCTCGCGGTAATGCGGTTCCGCCGGCTGCGCGGGGGTGATCTTTCTCACAGCGTCGTTCATGGTTTGCGCGATCTCCCTTTGCCTTTGTCCTTAAACCTCGGGTTTGGCTTCCTGGGGCATGGCAGTCAATGATATTGTTGCAACACTCTGTGGCAGGCTGACGTCTGCTCCGTGCAGCCGGATCACATCTTCAGTTGTCCCCAGCAATCCACAGGCTGGTGGGGACAAGGTGCCGGAATTTTCCGGCGAGGTGATTCGCTGCCATGAGTTTACCGCATGGCAGACCCGGCATGAAAGAAACTTGAAAATCGTCAGGCTTCCGAATAAATAGGCAGAAAATAAATAGTATCCTAATTATAAGGCTTGCTGATATGTCCCGCGAGACCGACAAGGAACAGCTTCTGGATGAAGTCTCCGCTTTCACCCGCAAACTGCGCGCGTTTTTCGATGCGCGGGTAGGGGAAAGCGGGCTGACGCTGGCCCGTGCGCGTGCGCTTTTTGCGCTGTCGCGGCGCGGTGCGCTGACCCAGACGGAACTTGCCGAGGAAATGGAAATTGAAACCCCGACGCTGGTGCGGGTGCTGGATGGTATGGAGAAACAGAACCTCATCGAGCGCCGCTCCGATGAGAACGACCGTCGCGCCAAACGCATCCACATGACGGCGGAGGGTGAGAAGACCTCGGAAACGGTGCAGGCGGTGGCAAAGACGCTGCGTTCGGAAATCGCTGCCGATATTTCCTCACAGGAACTGGCGATGGCGCTCGATGTGATGCGCCGGCTTTCCGCCAATCTGCAAAACCTCGCAGCCGGGAGGGCGCAATCGTGAGCAGCGTGTTGCCGCAAACCACGGATGAGGCCGCTTCCGAAAACGCCGAGGCGACCGCCGCCACCACAGCGTTTCCGAAAGAGGAAGCGCCTGCGCCGTCAAGTGCTGCGGGCGCGGGCGAGACCGTGCCGGAGCCTGCCGCTCCCGCTGTGCCGCAGCCGGTTGAGCGGCCGCTGTGGCTGCGGCTCTGCTTTATCTTCGCCGGTCTGTCGTTCTTCATTACCCAGG
The DNA here is from genome assembly GCA_017744915.1 of Agrobacterium tumefaciens. Taxonomy (GTDB): domain Bacteria; phylum Pseudomonadota; class Alphaproteobacteria; order Rhizobiales; family Rhizobiaceae; genus Agrobacterium; species Agrobacterium tumefaciens_I. The sequence goes on along the minus strand of JAGIAH010000016.1, from coordinate 5,001 downwards.
GTCTGGGCATGAACCTCCTCATGGCCAATATCTACCAGTTGCAGGGCGAGTTTTCCGCAACGGTGGCGGAGGTGGCGTGGCTTTCCGCCGCCTATATGGCGCCCTATGCCACCTTCTCCATCGCGCTCTTCAAGGTGCGGGCGCAATATGGCCTGCGGCCCTTTGCCGAACTCTCGATCGTCGCCTTCGTTGTCGCGTCCTGTCTCAATCTCTTCGTCACGGACCTGCATTCGGCCATCGTCATCCGTTTCGTCAGCGGCATGGCGGCGGCGCCGATTTCCTCGCTCGGTTTCCTCTATATTCTGGAGGCCTTTCCGCCGGCGCGGAAATTCTCGCTCGGTTTCAGCATCGCACTGACAGGCACCCTGCTGTCGGCGCCGCTGGCCCGCATCGTTTCGCCCTCCCTGCTGGAAATCGGTGGCTGGAACGCGCTCTATTCCATGGAAGTGGGATTTGCGCTGATCGCCGGCGCCATGATCCACGTTCTCAAGGTCACGCCGCCGCCGCGTGCGAAAGTCATCGAGCGCATGGATATTCTGAGTTATCTGCTGTTTGCCGGCGGTCTCGGTTGCCTCGCGATCATGCTCACGCTTGGCCGGTTCTACTGGTGGTTCGAGACGTGGTGGCTGGGCGCGCTTCTGGCGACGTCGATCGCGCTTCTGACGCTGATGGCCTTCATCGAACTGCCGCGCAAGAACCCGCTGCTCGACCTGCGCTGGATATTCTCGAAGACCAATCTGCATGTCATTGCGGTGCTGCTCGTTTACCGCGCGGTTTCGTCCGAGCAATCCTCGACGGCGGTCAGCTTCTATCAGCAGCTGGGCCTGCTGAACGACCAGACGACCACGCTTTACGCGCTGGTGCTGCTGGCTACCGTGCTTGGCGGTGCCGCCTGCGCCTGGCTGATGCTGACGAAATATGTCGATACCGCCCATGTGATCGCGCTGACACTGATTGCGGCCGGCTCGTTCATGGACAGCCAGTCCACCAATCTGACGCGGCCCGAGCAAATGTATCTCAGCCAGATGATGATTGCCTTTGGCGCGGCCATGTTCCTGCCGCCGGTCATGTCCAAGGGGTTTGCCGCGGCCCTTGCCAGAGGTGCGCCCTATCTGGTGAATTTCATCACCATCTTCCTGTTTACCCAGATCACAGGTTCGATGCTGATGACCGGGCTGCTCGGCAGTTTCGTAACGCTGCGGGAGAAGTTTCACTCCAATATTCTGGTGGAAAATATCCTGCTCACCAATCCCCTGGTCGCCCAGCGCGTGTCGCAGCTTTCCGGTTCCTACAGCCATGTCATCACCGATCCGGCGCTGCTGAAGGCGGAAGGTCTGGCGCTGCTTGGCCAGCAGGTCAGCAGGGAAGCCTATGTGCTCGCCTATAATGATACGTTCCTGCTGATATCCGTCGTTTCGGCGCTGGCCTTGGTCGCGCTTTTACTCCACCTTGCATGGTTGCGCATCCGTCCGTTCCTCGCGGGGAACAATGCCGATGCCGCGCCGGCGCCACAGTCTTGAACCTCCAAGAGTGACATTATGCTGAAGAAGTTTTTTACTCCCGTTTCCATCCTCGTTCTACTCGGCGGCGTCGCCGGTGTGGCGCTCGTGCTTTACGCCTGGCGGCTGCCGCCTTTCCTCTCCACCGTTGAAATGACAGACAACGCCTTCGTGCGCGGTTATGTGACGACCATGAGCCCGCAGGTCAGTGGTTATGTCGTGGATGTCCCGGTGAAGGACTATCAGGAAGTGAAGCAGGGCGCCCTGCTGGCCAGGATCGATGACCGCATCTATCGCCAGAAACAGGCGCAGGCGGAAGCCACACTCGATACCCACAAGGCAGCGCTCGACAATTCCCGCCAGCAGGAAAATGCCGCCAATGCCAATATCCGCTCCAGCGAGGCGGCGGTCGACAGCGCCGAGGCTTCGCTGAAACAGGCGCAGCTCGCCTCCGACCGGCAGGATAACCTCATCAAGAGCGGTGCGGGAACCTCCAGCCTGCAGGAAGAAGCCCATGCCGCGCTTGAAAAGGCACGGGCATCGCTGTCGCAGGCGAAAGCGGCGCTCGAGGTTTCCCGTCAGGATCTGCAGACGATCATCGTCAACCGCAGCTCATTGCAGGCCGCCGTCGCCAATGCCGAAGCCACCGTCGAACTCGCCCGGATCGACCTCGCCAATACCGAAATCCACGCGCCCGTGGATGGCAGGCTCGGCGAAGTGGGCGTCCGCACAGGCCAATATGTCACCGCCGGCACGCAGCTGATGGCCGTCGTGCCGCATGATGTCTGGGTTATCGCCAATTTCAAGGAAACCCAGCTCGCCGGCATGCAGGTGGGCCAGCCGGTGACGATTTCAGTCGACGCGCTGCATCGCCGCAAGCTGACCGGCCATGTGGAGCGGTTCTCGCCCGCGACGGGTTCGGAATTCGCCGTCATCAAGCCTGACAATGCGACCGGCAATTTCGTGAAGATCGCCCAGCGTCTCGGCGTGCGGATTGTGATCGATGCGGATCAGCCGCTCGCGGCTGAGCTTTCGCCGGGCATGTCGGTGGTGGTGCATGTGGATAAGAGCAAGGCGCCGGATGGGGCGGAGACGGCGGCGAAGTAGTCTTGCTCTGGAGTGTGCCGAGAGGCACCCCCCTCTGTCCTGCCGGACATCTCCCCCTCAAGGGGGGAGATCAGCAAGAAGCTTTACCGTTGCTTCATTCTCAAACGTCGAGATGGCCGTGATCTCTCCCCTTGAGGGGGAGATGCCCGGCAGGGCAGAGGGGGGTATCCAACGGCAAACTCGAAGCCCGCAAACAAAAAAACCCCGGATGTCGCCATCCGGGGTTTTCCTTTGGCCGTTAAGCCAAATCTTATTCGTCGTCGCCGTCGCGGTCAGCTTCCGGATCGAAGAAGTCTTCCGGACGCAGCGCGTCTTCGTCAACGCCGTAGATGGCGTCAGCGGAGGTGAGGCTTTCGCCCTTGGCCTGACGTTCTGCTTCTTCAGCCGAACGGGCAACGTTCAGCTCAACCTGAAGCTCGACTTCGGCATGCAGGTGCAGGGTGACGTTGTGCAGGCCGATGGTCTTGATCGGCGTGTTCAGTTCAACCTGGTTGCGGCCGATGTTGAAGCCTTCGGCGCCGAGGATTTCGACGACGTCGCGGGCAGCAACAGAACCGTACAGCTGGCCGGTTTCGCCAGCCGAACGGACGACGATGAAGGACTTGCCTTCGAGAGCCTCTGCAACCTTCTGGGCTTCCGACTTGCGCTCGAGGTTACGGGCTTCGAGCGTTGCGCGCTCGGTTTCGAAACGGGTCTTGTTGGCGGCGTTGGCGCGCAGCGCCTTGCCCTGCGGCAGCAGGAAGTTACGGGCATAGCCGTCGCGAACCTTGACGGTTTCGCCCATCTGGCCGAGCTTGTTGATGCGTTCGAGAAGAATAACGTCCATCTTCTTGATCCTTTCTATGGTTTGGTTTCGTTCGTTGTGTCGGTTTTCCGTGCCGGCGTCAGAGAGATCGTGCTGCGCACGTCGCTCAGGCCGAGCACGAGAATGATGAACAGCGGAAAGACAAAGACCGCCGAGAGATAAGCGAGGATGAGAACCGGCAGCCGCCAGTCCTTTCCACGCGCTTTTTTATGCAGCGAGGCATAACCCGCCATCAGGAAGCCCGCGCCGAAGGTGCCGCAGATGACGGCACCAACCATGGCGGCGACGCCCCCGAAGAACATGGCGAGGATGCCGCCGAGAAAGATGAAGATCGCATTGCGGTGCATGCGCAGCGCGGAAGCAATGTCTTCGCGCGGACGAAGGCTCTTGCCGAAGGAACCGACCAGCCGGGTCGCGAAATAATAGGCCGCAAACAGCAGGATGACCCAAAGACCGCCCTGAACGATCGGCAGCATCAGTACGAACAGGGACTTCGCCCGCGCCAGTCCCTCGACATCGGGTTGGAACAAAGGTTCGCTATTCTGAACCGAGGTCATAATCACGTCGATCAGACGCGCGACGAGATCGGGACCATAACCGATCATCCAGCCGAGAATAACGACGGCGACAGAGACCAGAATGCAAAGATGCAGCACGATGCCGGACAGCGGATACCAGGCAAGCAGATCATCCGGGCCGCCAAGTTCGGAAGCCGGGCGCGCCAGATTGGCGAGATGCGAAAGCCAGCCGGCCGGGATCAGCGTGAAGATGGCAATGGTCAGCGCGAAAAGCGGCGACATGACCAGCGCACCGATAAGAGCCGTGGTGATGATGGCGACGACGGCGGCGCGATTGCCCCAGCCCATGCCGGCGATCAGGATCGGCATGGCGGAACCGGCGTAGAGCAGGAAGGAAAAGGACGACTGTGCCGTTGCGCCAAGCGTTAAAAACGCGGCGCATATGCCGGCGAGAACGCCGGTGATCAGCACTGTCTGGTTCAACTTTTGCACTTCGCTGTCCTGCTGAAACTAAAGCAGTTAGAGGATCGCTCCTGAGAGCCTCATCCCCAACATGGGTTTTATGGTATCGATCCGCGCCCAACGCGGAAGGATTTGGAACTCGCAACCCACTGATTAAAAGTCAGTTGCTTCAACGGATAAAACGAGGCCGCACCAAAAAAAGCGCAGCCTCGCTTCAATTCATTACGCTACGACGTAGGGCAGCAGGCCGAGGAAGCGGGCGCGCTTGATCGCCTGGGCGAGTTCGCGCTGCTTCTTCTGGGAAACGGCCGTGATGCGCGACGGAACGATCTTGCCGCGCTCGGAAATGTAGCGCTGCAGGAGACGAACGTCCTTGTAGTCGATCTTCGGAGCGTTGGCGCCGGAGAAGGGGCACGTCTTGCGACGGCGGTGGAACGGGCGGCGTGCCTGGGAAGAGGATGCGTCAGCCATTGATCAAAACTCCTTCTTATGCACGGTCTTCGCGCGGACGGCGCGGACGGTCTTCGCGGGGACCACGATCTTCACGCGGGCCACGGTCCGGACGGTCGCCATCGCGGCGCGGACGGTCGTCACGGTCGCGCTTCTGCAT
>JAGIAH010000015.1 GCA_017744915.1 Agrobacterium tumefaciens | reverse complement strand
CTGTCTTCCCATGCGGGCATTGTGGCCGTCACCAGCCGCCTGTCGGTGGAGATGGTCCAGAAGACGGCCATTCTCGGCAGCCCCATTCTTGCAGCGATCTCGGCGCCCACGGCTCTCGCCATCGAAACGGCGGAGAAGGCGGGAGTCACCCTTGTCGCGCTGGTGCGGGGTGAGGAGTTTGAAATCTTCACCCGCGCGGAGCGCATCATTCTATAGCACATTGCCGGGAAGGTCGGACCTCTGTTTTCCGTCCGGAAGTGAAATGTGTCAGAGCGTTATCGCGTTTGGAAAAAGCGAAAACGCTCTGGTGGTGTGGCCGCCGTTTTTCCGGCGGCCTCCGGTTTCAGACTTGGCCTAAAATTCCGCCCATTCGGCTGCAGCATTTCCATGAGATCTCGGCGCGGCATATCGTGGCTGCTGCACCGGCAGTCTGGTCACGACCGCTGGCTTTTTGTCAGCCGGCCGGGCAGGGGATACGGAAGCCTCATGCGATATTCTGAACTGCCGCAGCAATTCATGCAGGTTCTCCGCTTCATTGGCGAGACCATGGCTGGCGGCGGTGGTTTCTTCCACCATGGCGGCGTTTTTCTGGGTCGCCTGGTCCATGACGTTGACGGCCTGATTGATTTCCCGGAGCCCGTTCGCCTGTTCGCGTGATGCCTCGACGATGGCCGAGACATTGGCGTCTATTTCGCCCATCTGGGACTGAATATCCTTAAGGGCGCCACCGGTTCTGCCGACAAGATCCACACCACTGGCGACCTGTTCGCGGGAGGTGTTGATGAGGGATTTGATTTCCTTGGCCGCGACGGCGGACCGCTGCGCGAGTTCCCGCACCTCCTGTGCCACGACGGCGAAGCCCTTGCCAGCCTCCCCGGCGCGGGCGGCTTCGACGCCCGCATTCAGCGCCAGAAGATTGGTCTGGAAGGCGATATCGTCGATGACGCCGATAATGTTGGTGATTTCTCCGGAGGATCGGGAGATCGCGTCCATGGCGGAAATCGCCTGCTGAACGATGTCGCCGGAGTGTTCGGCGTGTTCCCTCGTTCGCAGCACCAGCTTCCCGGCCTCGCCGGCGCGCTGGCTGGCATCGGTGACGGTTGTGGTGATTTCTTCCAGCGCGGCGGCCGTCTCTTCCAGCGAGGCGGCCTGCTGTTCGGTGCGCTGTGAGAGTTGATCGGCGGCTATGCGGATTTCACCCGAGCCGGAAGCGATGGTCGAGGCATTATGGGCGATGGTCTGCATGGTGGCCTGAAGCTTGCCGACCACTTCGTTGAAGTCCTGTCGCAATTTCTCCATGCTCGGCACGAAGCCGGTATCGAGGCGTTGCACTAGATCACCCTCGGCCAGCGCCCGCAGAGCCTCGGCCAGAATGGCGATGGCACTCATGCGGGGCGTCACGTCGGTGGCGAATTTCACCACTTTCACCACCTTGCCAGCCTCGTCCAGCACGGGATTGTAAGCGGCCTGGATCCATATTTCCTTGCCGTTCTTTCCGTAACGAACAAATTCGTCCGAGATGAATTCACCGGAGGCCAGCCGCCGCCAGAAATTGGCGTAGTCGGATGTCGCCGCATAGGCGGGATCGCAGAACATGCGATGATGCCTGCCCTCGATTTCCTTGAGGTCGTAATTTACTGCGGCGCAGAAATTCGGATTGGCGGTGATGATCGTGCCGTCAGGAGAAAATTCGATGGTGGCCTGTGAGCGGGAGAGCGCCTCCAGCTTGCCGGCGTCTTCCACCGCTCTGATTTTCTTGGCGGTGATATCGGTGGCGATCTTGATCACCTTATAGGGTTTTCCCGAACGGAAGACGGGATTGTAGGAGGCCTCGATCCAGATGACCGAGCCGTCTTTGCGGATGCGGCGATATTCCTTGGCCTGGAATTCACCACGGGCAAGAGATTCCCAGAATTCCTGATAGGCGCGCGAGGCGACAAAGTCGCCATCGCAGAAGATGCGGTGGTGCTTGCCGACGATTTCGGCGAGTTCATAACCGAGCGCCGTGCAGAAATTGCGGTTTGCCGTGAGAATATTACCCTTGAGATCGAATTCTATGACCGCCTGCGATCTGGATATCGCATCGAGCATATTTCGGTTATCTGCGCTTTTCCCTAACCCCAGCATTAACGTCCCCCAAATATCAGCCAACGGCGCGGCTTGTCGCACGGGAGGTGCAGTCTGCGCCGTATTATGTTGAACAACGAACAGGTTTGCCACCGAAGGCGGCGTACAGGCACTTGCGACTTTAAAGCCTCCGTCAGCTATCGGGCCCTCATGCGGGTGAATACTATTCGTCGGCTTTTAATATTAGATATTCATAATATTAAAATGTTCTTATTTACATTTGCGGAACAGGCGCAAAATAAAAACCGCCGGGCGGATGCTCCGGCGGTCTGGTTCAGTTCTCGATGGGGGCCGTGAAAAGCCTGCATCAGGATGCAATCGGCGCTTCAGGTTACACGCCTGATTAAGCGGCGAGATCTTCCGCTTCGGTTCCCTTGAACATTTTCGCGAGGTTCAGGAAGCAGATCATGCCATGTTCGTTGGCAATGATGCCTTCGGAATAGGATTTGTCGAAGGAGGCCGAGATTTCCGGAACCGGCTGGACCTGATTTGCCGGGATCGTCAGAATGTCGGACACGCGGTCGACCAGCATGCCGATGACCATGTTGTGCACTTCGGCCACCACGATCGCGCTTCTTTCATTGGCGACGGTGCTCTTCATGCCAAGCTTGTGGGCCAGATCGATGATCGGAATGACCGAACCGCGCAGGTTCATGACACCGATGACGTCTTTCGGCGCGTGGGGAATGGGCGTGGAAGGCGCCCAGCCGCGAATTTCGCGGATGGTGGTCGTCTTCACGCAGAATTCCTGATCATGCAGGCGGAATGCGATGATTTCGAGCGTCTCACCGCCAAAATTGGTAGAGTTAATCATTGCCATCAGAATTCTTCCCAATGCTCGCTGTGGAGGCCGGCGCAAGTGCACCGACACTTGCATATGCGGATTTGGCGTTCTGCCTGGTGCCTGAACAGCCGGAAACAATATTTCCGTCTTCAATGGAAGATTCGTAACATGAGATGGTTTCGCAAACCTAAATGCGAAGCCGTCTCAATATTCCTTCTCGTAAAATATGCCGGCTGCGCCTTCGCCATTGCCGCCCGCTTCGCCGCGCAGCTTCACGCCACGCCCGACATCGAGGTTGATGATCGCCTTTGCACCGGATTCGCCGCTCTGCTGCAGCTCGAGATAGGTTCTTTCATTGAGGTACTTGCCGGCGGAAACGCGGGCCTGCCCTTCGGAATCGGTCGAAATATCGAGATCGTCGACGCCGAGATTGCTTCTGAGCTTGTCGAACAACGAGGTGGAGCGTCCGCCGGCCAGTTGGGCGGCGGCATCGGCCAGCCGCGCGATCTGCAGGGCCGAGAGTTTCGACATGGATTGTCCGAAGATCAGCTGCGCCATAACTTCATCCTGCGGCAGCGCCGGGGCGGAGGAGAAGGCGAAGGTAGGGTCGTTGGCATTGCCGGACACGGACACGGTGATCGTCGTCGAACCGACCGTCGAGTCCGCCTTCATATCGAGAACCGGGATGAGGCCGCCGCCGAAGCTGATATTGCCGGTGGTGAAATCAAGACGGCGGGTCAGGATCTCCAGCCGGCCGCGGCGCATTTCAAAGCCGCCGGAAATGACGGGAACGGCCGCCGTGCCGCGGATCGTCAGATTGCCGGTCAGTTCCGCATCGATGCCGCGTCCGCGCACGAAGATGCCGCTCGGCGCATTCACCTGCAAATCGAGATTGATGGGGGATGAGCTGCCGCTGCCGCCCTGGTCGGCCCCGAGTGACTTTGCCTGCGCGCGCACCTTTGGCGGAGCATTCTTGTGCTTGACGTCGATTTCCGTCAGCGAGGCCGGAAGTTTCTCAGGAATGGTGATGGCGCTTCTGTCCAGCGTCAGGTTGCCGCCCAGCACCGGAGAACCGAGAAGCGGGCCTTTCAGTGTCAGCGTGCCGCTTACTACCGTCGTCACCAGCGTTCCGTCATTATAACCGGCGCGGTCGAGCGTAATCGTAATATCGGCCGGGAAACCCGAACCACCGGCAATGCCGATGTTACCGGTTCCGGAGATCGTTCCGCCGCCTGCCAGCTTGCCCGTCAACCGGGAGATGACGGCGCGATCGCGATCGAAGGTAACGGTTGCTCCCAGCCCGTTGATCGTCAGGTTCCGGCGCACATCGGTCAGGCGGGTACCATCGGTGGTGATGCTGCCGGTAACGACCGGTGCGGAAGCGCTGCCGGAGATTCTCACATCGATGGCGGCGGTGCCGTCCACATCGAGGCCCTGCGCGGCAGTCTGCGCCGCGACGGCGGAGAAGGGCAGTTTGCCGGTGAAGGCCATGGCAAGCGGGCGATTGCCGGCGATGCCGAGCGAGCCGCCGCCGGAAAGCGACATGCCACCCTGACCCGTCACATTCGTGTCGATCTGCAGCGTGCCGGCGGCAAAGCGGCCGTTTGCCCTGATGCCGAGCGCGGCAAGCCCCGCGGCGCGCGTCTGCGCGACCTCGGCATTGGCCCAGTTCAGATTATACTCGACCGAAGGGTCTGATGCCGCGCCCTTGGCACTGACCGTGCCGGAGATGTTGCCCGCCGCATCCAGCCCGGCGGCGAAGGCATTGGCCAAGCTCGCGGGAAGTGAGCGAATATCGGCCTTGATGTCGAGCGTCGATCCGGCCGTACCGTTGACCTCGACACGCCCGTCACCGGTGATGATGGTCAGATTGGAAATGCGGGCCGTGCCGTTCTGGATGGCGATGGTGCTTGGCTTTTCAAGGCGAACCGCAATTCCCTTCGGGGCAGCGGAAAAGGCGTCCACCCGCACCGTCATCGGCGATCCGCCAGTGTCGGCACTGCCCTTCACCACCAGCGGCGCATTATCGTACCGACCGTTGACGTCGAACTGGGTCGTCGTACCGGAATGACCAATCGTGGCATTCAGGCCGGAAATCGCGGTCGCGCCGGCATTGACGCTGTCGGCGCTGACCTTGCCATTGATCGCGAGCGCCTGGAGATCGTCAATGGAAATATCGGCGGCCAGCTTCGAGATCACTGTGGTGCCCTGGCGGATGCTGCCGCCATTTGCCTTTATCGTCGCGGCGATCCGGCCATTGGCGTTGCTCAGCGCGATATCGCCGGCAATATCGCCATCTGCCTGCTGCGCGGCGAGTGCGGCCAGCAGGGCGAGATCGGGGAAATTGAAGGAGAGATTGCCGGAAGGCAGGAATTGCTGCGAAAATTGCAGCTGCCCGTTCAAAATGTTGCGGCCCACCGCCACATGCAGCTCGGGTATTGCCGTGCCGTTTTCGGTCTGAACCACATTGGCATTGGCGTCGATTTTCTGCCGGTCGAGACTACCGCTGGCCGTCAGCTTCGCCTGCGGCGCAGCCGGGTCGGCCTTGCCCGAGGCATTGATCTTCAGCGCCTCGAGCTTTCGTCCGGCAAGGATCGCGCTTTCGGAACTCAGGGTGACATTAAAGTCGGGTGCAGCAAGTGCACCGCTGGCTTCGATTGCAAAATCGGCAACGCCCTTCGCCTGCGGTGCCAGCTTTTCGAGAGCGGGGAATTTACCCTTGAGGTCGGCGCTCAGCGCATCGTTTTCGAGGCTGACATTACCGGCCGCCTCGATCGTTCCGGATTTGACGACGAGGTTCTCAACGCTGGTGCGTCCGCCGATGGTCAGGTCTATGTCGCCCTGGAGGGCAATGGTCGTGTCGAATTTTTCCGCGAGCGCCGGTGGAAGCGTGGCGGGCAATGCGAAGAGCTGAATGCTCGAAGTCAGGCGGTTGTCGACGAGATCGAAACTGCCTTTCAGCGTGCCACCGACACTGGCGCTTTCCAGCGTTGCGCCGTCAAAGCCGATGGCGGAAGCGGAGAGACCGAGCGGCGCCTTGACGGTGAGGGGTGCGCGCACCAGCCGGTCGATATCCGGGCTGACGAAGGACGATTGCGCCACGGAAAGGACGGTGACGATCGTGCCGCTGCGGTTGGCGATATTGAGATCGGCGCTTTCGGCGGTCAGTTTGACATCCTCAAGCCGGCCCTGCGGCAGGGAGAGACTGCGCAACGATGCGGTCGTGTTGAGATGTGCGGCGTTTGCATCACCCTTGAGGGAAAGATCGAGGCCGTTGATGAGGGCCTGAACCTCGCCATTGTTGAGCGGCCAGCGAAAATCGACAGGCCCCGCCGTACCGATGAGGTTGGCGGCGAGATCGTTCTCACCGTTCGGATCGACGGTGCCCGAGGCGGTCAGCAATAATGTGCCGGTCTCCAGGGTGCTGCTGCCGATTTCAATGCGGCCCTGCGGTGAGAGAGACGCATTTGCATCGAGTTTGGTTTCGCCGGCAAAAAGCTGGCGGAAGGCGGGCGGCAGGAGCAGGTCGGGCTGGCCGCCGCCTGAAATCTCGATACGGCGGGTGCCGTCGTCGCCGAGAAGATGGCGGCCGGTAACGTTGACGACAGGGTTGCCGGCGACATTGCCGCGCAGGCTGCCTGTCCAGTCGGAAAGCGGGCCTTCGCCATTGAGATCTATCGCCACTGCGGGCGTGCCGGGAAGCGAAAGCAACGTGGCAAGAAGCCCGCCTTCGGGTTCCTTCATCTCCGCTTTCAGCTTCAGGACATTTTCGTTGGGAAGGAAGGCGATGTCGGCATTGACCTCCGCATCCGGCGCATTCAGCCGGTGGGCGGTGAGCGACAGCCGCATATCGTCCTGGGCAGCCGTAAGGTTGCCTTCGGCATTCAGATCGAAGGCACGGCCGAGAAGCGATTGCCCGAGGCTGATATCGGGAAAGCTGAAATTGTCGATGGTGATTTCGATCGGCAGCGATGAATTGCCGGCACTCTTCGCCGCCGTTTGCTCGGGGGCAAGCGGTTTGCGTTCGACATCGATCGATCCGGCCGAGATCCGGTCGGCATGGAAGGTGCCGGCAAGCAGCGAGAGCGGCGACCAGTCGACGGCGATCTGGTTCACACGGGCATAGGCCCCCTGCCGGTCTGAAAGGGTAACATTGTCGAGCCGCAGGCGGCCGGTCAAAAGCCCGCTGGGAGGCGAGATTTCGATCGTCTGATCGGGCGTGGAAACGAGCGATGAAATCTGCTTTGCGGCAATTCGGGCGCCCATCGGGGTAAAACCGACGAACAGAACCGCAAGCAACACCAGCACCACGCCGCACAAAGCAGCGTAGCCCAGCCATTTCAGCAATCGAATCAACGTTTTCATCAAGGGTAATCTACACTCTGTTGTAAGGGTGTTCGACTGCGGCGTTTAAAAAGACTGGCCGATGCCAGCATAAATGCCGAAACTGTTGCCGCCATCGTATTTGTCGAGCGGCATGGCGACATCGAGACGCAGAGGCCCGAAGGGCGTGGCATAACGCAGGCCGATACCGGCGCCAGCCCGGATATCGGAAAAATCGGGGGCCACATCATCCGAAACCACGCCGGCATCGATGAAGGGCACGATGCCGATCGTATCGGTGACCTTGATGCGGGCTTCGATGGAACCGACCACATAGGAGCGGCCACCGGTTGCGTCGCCCGCCGCATTATAGGGCGATATTTCCTGATAGCTGTAGCCGCGTACCGATCCGCCGCCACCGGCATAAAAGCGCCGTGTGGTGGGTATGTCCTGCAGGTCGCTGCCGCCGACGAGCACGCCGCCGGAAAGTTTTCCGGCCATGATCAACCGGTCCTCGGCGCCTAGCCCCTTGTAGCCCGTAATGGAGCCTTCGAAAGAGGAAAAGAAGGTGCCATTCAGCGCTTCATAGCTCGGCTTGGCGGCCAGCGATGCGCGGAAGCCCTCGGTAGGATTGAGCTTGTCGTCGCGTGTATCGCGAACGAATTCCAGCGGGATCGAGGTGGTGAGATATTCATTCCTGCCGAAGGCGTCTTCCGTATCGGCCCATTGCACTTCGAGACCGGCGGCGGCGGTGTCGGTGTCGTTCAGCTCATAACTGAAACCTGCGGTTCCGGTTATGGTCTTGGCCTCATAGGTATCGGGATGTTCGGTCTTGGCAATCAGGCTGGTCTTGAAGGTGGTGCGTGGATTGAACATGCCGGGCTTGGTGAAGGTGATGCCCGCCGAATAATCCATGCCTTCGACGCTCGATGCTTCGGCGATGCGCGAAACCGAGCCTTCGATACGCAGCGATTCCGCCTGCCCGAACAGGTTCCGGTGACCCCAATAGCCCTGGAGGCCGATGCCTTCCGTGGTGGAATATTGCGCGCCGACGCCGAAATAACGGTGTTTGCCTTCGGAGACCTCGATGGTCAGCGGAATCGTGCCGTCGCGGGCGAGTGTCCCCGCCTCCTTGATGGTCAGGCTGGAAAAAACGCCAAGCTGGCGCAGCCGGTCTGCGGCCTTGCGCAGCTTTTCCGGCGAATAGGGCTCGCCGCCATTGAGACGCGAATAACGGCGGATGAAGTCGCCATCGACGGTCTTTTCACCGGTGACGGTGACCGTGCCGAGCGGCGCGACGGGGCCGCCTTCGGCCGCCATGGTGATGTCGACCGTGTTCGTCGCGTGGTTTGCGACTGCTTCGCGCTTTGTCAGCTTGGCAAGCGGGCGGCCTTCCGCCTTCAGATCGTCGATCAGCTTGTTGCCGGCGCGGATGATCGCCAGAGACCCGGCATCTCCGCCAGCCGTCAGACCATATTCTTCAAGGTTGCGGCCGGTCACATCGCCTTCGAGGCGAATGTTGCCGAGCGTGAATTTCGGGCCGGGCGTCACCGTTATGACGACGGGTACGGGCGCACTGTGATCGAAAACCGGATTGGGTGGCAGGTCATCGACGTTCTTTCCGGCCACCGTAACATTGACGATGCCGCCATAACGGGCATTTTCATAAAGCGCCGCGATCATCCTGTCCCTGTCATCTCGCGCCTTTATCAGGAGGCCGAGATCACCGGAGGCGGGCTTGTCCTTGTCCGCCAGGAGCAGCGAGCTGTTCTCCAGGCTGTCTTGCAGGGATTTATCCGCATCGGCAGCATTCAGCGTGACGGCATATTTGACCGGGTTGATAACCTCGACCTCCGGTTCTTCCGAACCCCAGAGGCGCATGCCGAACAGTTTGAAGGCGAAGGCGTCACGGGTAAACGCCGGATACAGGGCGAACGTGAAAGCAACCGCAAGGGCGGTGCCAGCTTTCCGATACGCAATACCTGTCTTCGGGTTAGTTCGTGTTCTTCGCATAAGCTGCTTTATGGTTGAGCATTTATTGTCGCTCTAACCCGTTTCCTGTCCGTTAACATTGCAATTTAATCATAAATAAACGGCTTTGAGGACCCTTCCGCCTGAGTTTTGCCCGCCATAACGCAAAAAGCCCCGGATGACCGGGGCTTCTGTGCAACGGTATTTCGCGAAGCGATTAGCGGCAACGTGCCGTGTAACGCTGACCGTACTGGTCGCGATAATAGCAATAGCCCGGCTCGGAAGCATTGCCGATCAGAGCACCGCCCACGCCGCCGATTGCCGCGCCAACTGCTGCGCCGCGAACGTTACCCGTAATGGCCCCACCAATGACGGCACCGGAAACGGCGCCGATCGAAGCGCCCTTTTCAGTCTGCGTGCAGCTTGCAAGCAACAGGCCGACGAGCGCAAATATGATTGCCTTTTTCATGAAACTCTCTCCAACGTTACAATGAGCTCTTCGGCTCGGTAGGCGTCCCATATTTATCTGCGGCGACTGCTACCTCCGACCGCCACAGATAACTAACAATTCGATGTCGTTTAGGGAAGCCTCCTCTTTCAGGCTTTCCGCCGAGCGTAAATCGATTGCGTCCCAAACAACGGGGCCGGGCGAAAAAGGTTCCAAAATTCCGGGTTTTTTGATGTGAATCAATTTTGTACTTTTCATTGGGTTCTATAAACGGTTTATTGGAATGGTTCAAAACAACGGCGAATTGACGCAGACACGGTTAAAGTGACCCGCAAGGGTTGACGGTCCCCGTATCGAGGCAGAAAACGATCTGGTCAATTCTGGAGCATGGCATGGACTTCGAGGCATTTTTCACGACGGAACTGCAAAGCCTGCATTCTGAGGGACGCTATCGCGTTTTTGCGGATATCGAGCGCCAGCAGGGCAATTTTCCCCGCGCGACACGGTACAACGCCAATGGCGAGCGCAAGGATGTAACCGTCTGGTGCTCCAACGACTATCTCGGCATGGGCCAGAACCCGAAAGTCATCGAAGCCATGAAAGCCGCCATCGATCACTGTGGCGCGGGTGCGGGAGGCACCCGGAATATTTCTGGCACCAACCATTATCACGTCCTGCTCGAGCGCGAACTTGCTGACCTTCACGGTAAGGAATCGGCGCTGATCTTCACCTCGGGTTATGTTTCCAACTGGGCAACCCTCGGCACGCTTGGCCAGAAAATTCCGGGCCTCATCATCTTCTCCGATGCGCTCAACCACGCATCGATGATTGAGGGTATCCGTTACGGCCGTTGTGAGCGGGTGATCTGGAAACATAACGACCTCGAAGATCTTGAGGCGAAGCTCAAGGCCGCCGATCCGAATGCGCCGAAGCTCATCGCCTTTGAATCCGTCTATTCGATGGATGGCGACATCGCGCCGATCAAGGAAATCTGCGATCTGGCCGACCGTTACGGTGCCATGACCTATCTCGATGAAGTCCACGCTGTCGGCATGTATGGTCCGCGCGGCGGCGGCATTGCCGAGCGCGAAGGCCTGATGGATCGCCTGACGATCATCGAGGGTACGCTTGGCAAGGCATTCGGCGTGATGGGCGGTTATATCACCGGCTCCACCGCGGTCTGTGATTTCATCCGTTCTTTCGCATCCGGCTTCATCTTCACGACGGCCCTGCCGCCGTCGCTCGCTGCCGGTGCGATCGCCTCGATCCAGCACCTGAAGGCCAGCCCCTTCGAGCGCGCCCGCCATCAGGACCGGGTGCGCAAGCTGCGTGGTCTTCTCGATGCCCGCGGTATTCCGCATATGGACAATCCAAGCCACATCGTGCCGGTCATGGTCGGCGATGCCGCCAAGTGCAAGTGGATTTCGGATATCCTGCTCGACAATCACGGCGTCTACGTACAGCCGATCAACTATCCGACCGTGCCGCGCAAGACTGAGCGCCTGCGCATTACGCCGACGCCGCTGCATAGCGATGCCGATATCGAGCATCTGGTCGGTGCATTGCACCAGCTTTGGTCGCATTGTGCGCTGGCGCGTGCGGTGGCGTGAGGCCGCGGTTCAGATAGAAGAAGTCAGGCCGCGTTTACGCGGCCTTTTCTTTTGTGGCGATGAGTTCCAGCGCATGGCTTCGGGCTTCCTCGTCTGCCGCGAAAACATCGTCCATCGTCTCGGCGGAGCGCCCGTCATGCATGCGGTCCATGACCGTTTCGACGATCTCGGCCATATCGAGAAAACCGATGCCGCCGGCAACGAAGGCGTGAAAGGCGGTCTCCTCGGCGGCATTCAGGGCGGCACCCTGCAAACCGCCACGCTCTAGCGCCATGCGGGCCAGCCGGATCGCCGGGAACCGGGTTTCATCCGGCGCTTCGAAATCGAGCCGTGCCAGTTTTGCGAAATCCAGCCGCTCGACATTCAGATTGCCGCGTTGCGGATAGGTGAGGGCATAAGAAATGGCGGTGCGCATATCGGGGGAGCCGAGCTGGGCGATATAGGAACCATCGGTATAACCCACCATCGAATGGATGATCGACTGCGGGTGGACGATCACTTCCACCTGGTCGGGCCTGAGATCGAAGAGATATTTCGCCTCGATCATTTCCAGCCCCTTGTTGAACATCGAGGCACTGCCGATCGAGACCTTCAGCCCCATCGACCAGTTGGGATGGGCGCGGGCGATATCCGCCGTGACGTTGGACATTTCGTCGCGTGACCAGGTGCGGAACGGCCCGCCGGAGGCCGTCAGCACGATGCGTTCCACGGCCTGTTTGTGTTCGCCCGTCAGGCACTGGAAGATCGCGCTGTGTTCGCTGTCGACCGGGATCAGCCGGCCGCCGCCCTGCCTGATCGTGTGCAGAAAAACATCGCCTGCCGAAACCAGACATTCCTTGTTGGCAAGTGCAATATCGGCACCGCGCCGGGCGGCCGTCAGTGTGGGCGCGAGGCCGGGGGTTCCCGCAATCGCCGCCATCACCCATCCGGCTTCCATCGAGGCTGCCTCTTCGAGGCCGGATTTGCCCGCAGCAACCTTGATGCCGGTGCCGGCAAGGGCGGATTTCAGCGCTTCGTATTTGTCATCGTCCGCAGTGACCGCGAGCTGCGCGCCAAATTCCCGCGCCTGTTCCGCCAGAAGTGCGATGTTGCCCGCACCGGTCAGAGCCATGATCTCGAACCCGTCGCGGCCGCCCAGCTGACGCACGACGTCCAGCGTATTGGTGCCGATCGAACCCGTCGAACCCAATATGGTCAGCTTGCGTGGCATTTCACTGGCATTCGTCATCTTCAGCCCGTCGGTGGTTTTCGGTTCACATGCCGTTCTCCCGAAACCGCTGCACATCTTCGGGCGACATGCATTAGCCTCTACTCGTGAAAACCAGCCATAACAAGGACAAAGCCCACCTATTGTTTTTGGGGAGGGCAAAGCCATATGCAAGAAAAACGATGAGAGGACGATGATGCGACGTTTCCTGGTTTCCAGCGGGTGGATTTTTGCGGCAAGCCTTGTGCTGGTGCTGGTCTTCATTCCTTTCGACCCGCGCCTTTCCGAAACCGCGCAGGCCCTGCCGGGCAGGGTGGTCTCCTTCAACCGCGCCATTACCGATTTCGGAACGTTCCGCTGGATGCTTTATTCCACCGGCGCGCTCGCTATTCTTGCCTATGTCGGCGCGCGGGTCCTGCAGGCGCGAACCTATGCCGGGCGTTTGAGAACGGCATGGCGGCTTCTCGCCTATTTTTTCCTGACGATCGGAACGGCGAGCATTCTTGTCCATACGCTGAAATTCCTGATCGGACGGGCAAGGCCGGAGCTTCTGCTGGAAATGGGCGCCTACAGCCTCACGCCTTTTACCGGCGATAATCTCTATGAGAGCTTTCCCTCGGGTCATTCGACCGCGGCCGGGGCATTTTTTGGCGTTTTTGCCATGCTGATGCCGCGCTTTCGCTGGGTGTTCCTGCTGTTCGCGCTTATCATCGGTGTTTCGCGCGTCATCGTTGGCGCGCATTATCCAAGCGACGTTGCCGCCGGGCTGTTGCTCGGCCTGTGGACGGCCATGGCCTTCGCCTTTATCTTCGCCCGGTCCGAAATGCTGTTTCGTTTCGATGCGCATGGTTGGCCGCAGCCGAAAAATGCAAACCTGCCGGCGACGGAGATAAGATAGGGACTTTTAACGGGACGGAATGGGGGTAGGCGATGGAAGACGCGAAAGCCGGGCATGAAAAGGACGGCAAGGCTGTTCAGCATATTCGCACCTGCGTTGCTGTGGCCGGTGGTGGGCCGGCGGGCATGATGCTTGGCCTGCTGCTTGCCCGCAGCGGTATCGATGTGGTTGTCGTCGAAAAACACGGGGATTTCCTGCGCGATTTTCGCGGCGATACCATCCATCCTTCCACACTTGAACTGATGGAGCAGCTCGGTTTCATCGACGAGTTCCTGAGCCTTCCGCATACGCGTGCGCCGCGGCTGAACGCGGTTATCGGTGGCGAGCGTGTTACGATTGCGGATTTTTCCCGCCTGCCGGTCCGGCACCGTTTCATCGCCTTCATGCCGCAATGGGATTTTCTCAATTTCATCGTCGGCAAGGCAGGCCAGTATGAAAATTTCCGGCTGCTGATGAACGCTCCGGTGACCGGCCTCCTCGAACAGGACGGGAGGGTGGGCGGTTTCACCGTCGAAACCTCTGACGGCGTCATCGAGATTGCCGCCGAACTGGTGGTCGGTGCGGATGGCCGCAACTCCATCGTCCGCGAGGCGGCGGGGCTCGAGATCCAGCGCTTTGGAATTCCGACCGAGGTGCTCTGGCTGCGCCTTTCGAAACAACCTGAGGATCCGACCGAAACCATGGGGCATGCCGGTTCGCGCCAGGGTTTCGTAATGATCAACCGGGGTGACTACTGGCAGTGCGGTTATGTGGTGCGCAAGGGATTTTTCGCGGACATAAAGCTTGAGGGGCTGGAAGCCTTCCGGGACAGGGTCGCGCAAATCTGCCCTTTCCCGCGCGAAAGGCTCGATGAGATCAAAAGCTGGGACGATGTGCATCTCCTGACCGTTCGTATCGACCGGCTGAAGCGCTGGTGGAAACCCGGCCTGATCTGCATCGGAGATGCGGCCCATGCCATGTCGCCCGTCGGCGGCGTCGGCGTCAATCTGGCCATTCAGGATGCGGTTGCGGCCGCCAATATACTGGTGCCGGTACTGGTGTCCGGCCGGGCTATTCGTGACGACGACCTCGCCGCAATCGAAAAGCGGCGGTCCTTCCCGACAAAAGCCACACAGTTTCTGCAGCGAATGATACGCATCGGTCGCAAGAAAGGGCAGGAAGAAAAATCGGAAAAACCCAAAGGCCCGCCTGCCTTCGTGCGGGCGATCATTCGGTTTCCGCTTCTTTCCCACCTGACGGGCCGGCTGGTTGGGCTCGGTTTCCGGCGGGAAAAGATCGAAACGTTGTGAGGCCGGTCAGGACTATCCGGCGATCTCCTGCGCATATTTCAGTCCGATAACGGCCGATCCGATCAGCCCGGGCTCGATGCGGCAGATCGCGGGCACGACCAGCGGGCGGTCGAAGCGTCTGAGAATACGGGCCCTGACCGCTTCATCCAAAGCGGCAAGAAGCTCCTTTGAGTTCGAAAGGCCACCGCCGACCGGAACGATGGTCGCGCCGGTGACATTGATCACCATCGCCAGCGGCGAGGCGAGAATATCGATGAGAACATCGATGGTTCTGGCGGCTTTTGCATCGCCTGCCTGCCAGGCGGCGATAATGTCCTCGCTGGTCATCTCCTGCCGGTGAAGATGCGCGTGCAGCTTTTCCATGCCGCGGGCGCTGCCGATGGCGTCGACACAGCCGGTGAGGCCACAGCCGCATTCGAAGCGGGGCAGCGAGACCGGCGGATTGCCGGCCAGTGTCGCGGCCACCGGACCATGGCCCCATTCGCCGGCGAAACCGCCATGGCTGTTGATGAGCTTGCCATCGATCACCAGGCCGCCGCCGACACCCGTTCCAAGGATGACGCCAAAAACCACGCGGTGGCCCTGACCCGAGCCGATTTCCGATTCGGCGATCACGAAACAATCCGCGTCGTTCGACACGATGACGGGAAGGTTGAGGGCTTTTTCCAGCTCGTCCTTCAGGACCCGGCCATGAATGCTCGGAATATTGGCGACGGTAGCCTTGCCAGTGTCGGGATCGATGACACCGGCAATCGACAACGATACGCAGCCGGGCGTGCCACCGCTCGCATCGATGACGGATTTGAGGCCGGCGGCGAAGTCTTCGAAACTGGTTTTCGGCGTTGGTATGCGCGGCACGGGGCGAATATCGTCCGGGGCATGGGCAACCGCGCCCTTGATGGTCGTTCCGCCAATATCGAAACAAACGATCATGGTTCACACTCCGGAATGCGCGGCATCGTAGATTTTTTCTCCGCCAATCCAAGTCGAATGCATCTGGACATCGGGTGTCAGCAAAACGAAATCGGCATCGAAACCGGGCAGGAGTTTTCCCTTATCCGACGCGCCGATGGCCTGCGCAGGATAGGCGGATGCCATTCTCAAAGCTTCTTCCAGCGGCGTGTCCAGCTTCTCATGCATGAAGCGGACGCAGGAGAGCATGTCTATATCCGCCCCCGCCAGCGTGCCGTCTTCAAGCGTCAGCCGCCCGCCATTGCGATAGACGCGCCTGCCGTTCAGTTCGAAACCATCATCATCCGTGCCGATGGTCGACATGGCGTCGGTGACGAGGAAAATCCGGCCGGGGCCATTCTTGGCGCGTAGCGCAATGCCGATGGCAGCGGGATCGACATGGAAACCGTCGGCGATCAGCCCGCAATCCAGTCCGCCGTTCGAAAGGGCTGCGCCCACCAGACCCGGTTCGCGATGGCCGAGCGGGCTCATGGCGTTGAAAAGATGTGTCACCATGGAAGCGCCGGCCTCGGCATAGGCCGTCGCAACACCAAGGCCGGTATCGGTATGGCCGAGGCTGACGGTGATGCCGGCTTTTCTGAGTGCTGCGACCTGCTCCTCGGTCACGTTCTCAGGGGCAATGGTCGTCATCACGAAGGCAAGTTCCGCCTTGCAGCCGGTCAGAACGGCAAGATCGGCCGTCTCCATCTTGCGGATCAGCGCCGGATCATGTGTGCCCTTGCGTGCGACGGAAAGATGCGGCCCTTCGAAATGCAGGCCCAGAAAGCCCGGCACCTGCTTCTTGCCGGCGGCAATACCCGCCTGTGCCGCTTCTGCCGTCACATCCGGCCGGTCTGTGATGAGCGTGACCATCAGCGCTGTCGTGCCGAACCTGGCGTGGGCCGAGCAGATGCGGGCAATGCCCTCGACATCGGGCTGGTTGTTGAACATCACCCCACCGCCACCATTGACCTGAAGATCGATGAAGCCCGGCGCGATCAGCAGTCCCTTCACATCGATCGTTTCGGCCTCGGCTGGCACGCCGTCCGAGATGGCGGTGACATGCCCGCCGCCGGTCAGGAGCACCTTGTCATCGTGCCACACGGCACCGTCGAAAATGCGGGCGCCGACAAATGCCTTGATGCCGCTCATTGGGTTTCCGTCACCTTCTTCAATGCCACGGGTGCATCCGGGTTGAAGCCGCGTGCTCGGGACAATTGTTCGATGAAGCCGTAAAACGGTGCAATCAGCAGCAATGCATCGGTCAGCGGGTGGTTGGTCTCCACGAAAGGCAGGGGCTTGGCCGGGCTGCCCTTTGTGGAGGTAACGAAAACGCTTGCACCTTTATTGGCAAGACCTGCGGCGATATCCGTGACGGAGGTCTCGGCACGGTCGCGGGCGGCAAAGGCGATGACGGGGAATTGCGGCGCGACCAGCGAGACCGGGCCGTGCATGACTTCCGCCGAGGAATAGGCTTCCGCATGTAGCTCGCAGGTTTCCTTGCATTTCAGCGCGGCTTCCGCGGCAATGGCAAGGGCAGGGCCGCGGCCCAGCATGTAAAGCGATTCTTCGCCCTTCACCGCCTCGCCGATATGGCTCCAATCGAGCGCGATGGCCTTGGCGAAATTCTGCGGCAGGGCGCTGACGGCCTTGGCAAGCAGGCTGTCCTCGGTCCATTCGGCAAGGATCGCCAGACCCGCAACGATGGAATTGACGAAGGATTTGGTTGCTGCCACGGCTTTTTCCGGTCCTGCCTGAATATTGATGGCATGATCGGCCGCCTCACCCAGGGGAGAAGGCAGGGTGTTGACGAGCGAGAAGGTGAGCGCGCCGCCCTTGCGGGCACTTTGTGCGAGCGCGACGATATCCGGGCTCTTGCCGGATTGCGAGACGGCGAAGGCCGCTGCCCGTTCAAGCCGCAGTTTCGTCTGGTAGATGGAGGCGAGCGAGGGGCCGAGCGAGGCGACCGGCAGACCGGTCTGCAATTCGATCGCATATTTCAGGAAATGTGCGGCGTGATCGGAGGAGCCGCGGGCAATGGTGACGACGACCGCAGGGTCACGGGCCTTCAGCTTGCTGCCGGCCTCCAGGAAGTCGGTCTTGGCATTGTCCAGCAGGCGGGCGACAGCATCGGGAATCTCATCGATTTCCTGGCGCATCAGGGTTGTCATTGTTTCGTGTCCTTGGTCAATGTTTCACTCTGGACCCATCGTCAGTTCGGCGACGAGGTCATAGGCATCACTGCGGTAAAGCGCGCGGGATATTTCCATGAGGCGCCCGCTTTCCAGATAGGCCATGCGCTGAACGGAAAGCGCTGCCGAGCCAGGCGGAACCCCAAGCAGCAGGGTTTCCTCATCGGTGAGATTGCGGGCCGAGATGCGCTGAATGGCGCGCACGGGGCGAATACCGTTCTTCTCAAGCTCCAGATAAAGCGAATTTTCGACGAGCTGCGGATCGGGCAGAATATCGCCCGGCAGGCTGGTGACTTCCAGTGCGATCGGCTGGTCATTGGCAAGACGCAGGCGCGTGAGCCGCGCCACCATGGCGGATTGGGAAAGGCCGAGTGCCATCATCTCATCGCCGGTGGGGTGGAACAGGCCCCTGTCCAGCCAGCGTGTGCTCGCCGTCATGCCGCGCCGGCGCATGTCCTCGGTAAAGGAGGTGAGCTTGGTCAGCGGCTGCTGCATGCGGGTGATGGGCTTGACGACGAAGGTGCCCGAACCATGCCGGCGAACGAGAAGGCCGTCGCGAACGAGATCATCCACCGCCTTGCGCACGGTGACGCGGCTGACACAGGCACTTTCGGCGATATCGCGTTCCGGCGGCAGGGCGTCGCCATGTTTCAGGCGGCCGCCATTGATGGCGTCTTCGATCGTCTGGCGCAATTTCAGGTACAGCGGGCCGCCGCCTGATTGCAGGTCCTCCAGATTAAGCGCTGCCCCGTTCATCCATAACCTCTGTCACAATCCGATATGGCTGCTTCTGGCTATACCACAGAAGATGCGATCGGCAATACCAAAATAGAACCATTCGCGAACTTGTATGATTAATCGGAGCATTTTT
This sequence comes from Agrobacterium tumefaciens, assembly GCA_017744915.1. GTDB lineage: Bacteria > Pseudomonadota > Alphaproteobacteria > Rhizobiales > Rhizobiaceae > Agrobacterium > Agrobacterium tumefaciens_I. The sequence goes on along the minus strand of JAGIAH010000015.1, from coordinate 65,771 downwards.
CGTTCTGATGCCTTAAATTAAGGCCTTGTGATCGAAATTTCCGCATTAACCAAAAAAATTTTCCCATCTGTGTAATTGCTCTAGACGATTGGCATTTTTTTGGTATTGTTTTGGCATCGGTTGCCGGTGAATAGCTGTTGCGCGTCCCGCTGGCCTGGAAGAATCGGTTTCTTATCCGCGACTTGCCAGAGTAAATCGAATTTTGCTTGACCGTTGTGAAAACTAATTTCATCATGGTTGGAAATTATCGCAGATAACTGAATGGCCAGCGTAGAAATGGTTGCTTCTGCGAAAATTATTTACGAATAAGCAGGGAACAAAGTTCATGAAGGTGGGAATTATCGGACTCGGATTCCGTCTCGGTTATCTGGGCTACGTTTTTCACGAGATCGACAGGGATTTCGAGATCGTCGGTTATGTCGATCCTCATCCGGCTGGTCTGCCGGGTTTGCAGGAAAAAGGCATTTCGGCCGGCAAGGCCTATGATAGTCCGGAAGCGCTGATCGTCGGCGAAAAATTCGACCTCCTGATGATCGGCTCTCCGAACCACATGCATCTGGAGCATATCCGCATCGGCCTTGAGGCCGGCTGCACCATCTTCTCGGAAAAACCCATTGTCGTCAGCATCGAGGAAAGCCTCGAGCTCGCCCGGCTGCTCAACAAGCATGGTCACGAGCGGCTGCTCGTTGGTCTGGTTTTGCGTTATTCCCCGCTCTACCGCGATCTGCGCGCCGCGCAGGCGGAAGGCAAACTGGGCGATGTCGTTTCCATCGAGGCCTCGGAGCATATCCCGCCCTATCACGGCGCATTCTTCATGCGTGACTGGCGGCGGTATGAGAATTATTCCGGCTCCTTCATGCTGGAAAAATGCTGCCACGATCTCGATCTCTATAATGGTGTGGTCGGCGCGCGTCCGCGTTTCGTGTCGAGCTTCGGCGGTCGCAAGAGCTTCACGCCGGCAAACGCGCCGCAGAATGATGGCATCAACGACATGGAGGTCTATCACCGCAAGCCAAGCGGCTGGATGGGCTCCGACAAGGTGTTCGACAGCGACGGCGACATCATCGATTACCAGACGGCGATCGTCGAATATGAAAACGGCGCCTCGCTCGCCTTCCATACCAATCTCAACGTTCCCGACGATTTCCGCCGCTTCTGCGTCATTGGGGCCAAGGGCATGGCGGAGGGTGATTTCGTGCGCGGTTTCCTGAACGTGCACAATGCCCGCACCAATGAGAAGACAGTCGCCAAGACCTATTCTGCGGCGACCACGCTCTCGCAGCATTATGGCGCGGACGAGCAGATGGCCGAGGATGTGATCGCCCATATCGTCAAGGGCGCGCCCTTGCCGGTTTCCGCGCTCGACGCGATCGAGGCCGGCATTCTGGCGCTTGCCATGGATGAAGCGCGCCATGGCCGCAAGGTGGTCGATCTCAAACCGGTATGGGAGGAGTACGATCTGGCGCTGCACGGTCAGCCGAAATCCCCCGCCGTGAAAACGGCTTGAGGGGGACTGCGCGATGGATGCAAAACGCAGCGCAGTCATTTTCGCCTGGTTTCTTCTTCTGCCGGCGCTCCTCTACATCACACTGATCGTCGCCTATCCGCTCGTCGATACTTTCATCCTGTCGTTCACCGATGCGTCGCTTAAAAAAGTGACGAATTGGGTTGGTTTCATCAATTACGAGAAGATCTTCAACGCGACTTTTGCCGATGTCATCACGCGGACCTTTATCTGGACGTTCTTTTCCGTCTCGATAAAGATGATTATCGGCACATTTGGCGCGGTGCTGCTGAATTCTGCCGTGCCCGGCCGTGCAGTGTTTCGCATCCTGACCATGCCGCCATGGATCGTGCCGATGGCTATCGGCATCTTCATGTGGGGCTGGATGTATAATGGCCAGTTCGGCATGATTTCCGGGGTACTGCAGAATCTTGGCCTGGTGGATGGTCCGGTGGCTTTCCTTGCCTATGGCAGAACAGCCTTCTGGGCGACGATCGTCACCGATGTGTGGATCGGCGTGCCGATGGTGACGCTTTATCTGCTGGCAGCGATCCAGTCCATTCCGCAGGACCTCTACGAGGCGGCATGGACGGACGGCGCCAGCCGTGCCTATCGCTTCCGCCGCATCACGCTGCCGCTGATGCTACCGGCCATGATCACCATGTCGGTCCTGTCACTGATTTCGACGTTCAATTCCTTCGATATCATCTGGATTCTCACGCGTGGCGGTCCGAACGGCGAAACCACAACGATGATCATCGACACCTACAAGACGGCGATCGGCGCTTACAAATATGGTGAAGGTGCCGCGCGCGCAGTGCTCATCTGCATCTTCCTGTCGATCTTCACCTTCTTCTATTTCCGCATTACCCGCCGTATCTCGCAGGAGGCCAGCCGATGACCGACAGACATGCGAGGATCAACCGCTACACCTGGTATGAAATGGTCGGAATCTATTGCGGTATCGCCGTGTTCCTGACCTTCGTACTGGCGCCCTTCGTCGAAGGTTTTCTGGTGTCGCTGAAGCCGCTCAGCCTGCTGTTTTCGTCCCCCTACAGGTTCTGGCCGGAGAATGGCTCCTTCGAGGCCTACCGGACGATGTGGGTGAGCGTGCCGGGTTTTGCGCTTTATATCTTCAATTCGTTCTTCATCGCGGGTTCGATCACCCTGATCGTGCTTGTGCTCGTCATCCCTGCCGCCTACGCCTTCGCGCGCTTCGAGTTCAAGGGAGCCGGCCTGTTGCTGGGAGTATTCCTGGCGGTGAAGATGTTCTCCGGCGCGGTCCTGCTCATTCCGCTGTTTCGTCTGATGCGGTCCATCGGCGTGCTGAACAGCTATTTCGCGATGATCATTCCCGGTGTCGCATTCATCATTCCCACCGGCATCCTGCTCCTTGTGACCTATATGCGCCGCATTCCCCGCGAGCTGGAGGAAGCGGCCTATGTGGATGGGGCGAGCCGTCTCTACACGCTTCGCCGGGTGGTCTTGCCGATCGCGACGCCGGGCATTGCCGTTGTCGCGATCTCCTCCTTCATCGAAGCCTATGCTCAGCAATTCATCTACGCGCTGACCTTCAACTCGAAGACAGAATACATGCCGTTGCCGGTCGGGCTGTTTGCCTATTTCGGTCGGCAGGAAGTCGTCTGGAACGAGCTGATGGCGGCGAGCTTCGTGGGCATCGCGCCGGCTATGATCGCGATCTTCCTGATGCAACGATATCTCGTCGGCGGGCTGACCGCCGGCGCGGTGAAATAAGCAATAACCGGAACGACTACCAAAACGGGAGACTAACTATGGCACTGAAACATTACGGATTGGCGCTCTGCGCTTTCGCATTTGCCGGTTCCACCGCCCTTGGCACGGTGGCGGCGCATGCCGCCGACAAGGAGATCAGCTGGATCTATTGCGGCGACAAGATGGATCCCATCCATGAAAAATACATCAAGGAATGGGAAGGCAAGAACGCGGGCTTCAAGGTTGTGCCTGAAGTCGTCGGCTGGGAGCAGTGCCAGGACAAGGCCACGACGCTCGCCGCTGCCGGCACACCGGTCGCCATGGCCTATGTCGGTTCGCGCACGCTGAAGCAGTTCGCGCAGAATGATCTGATCGTTCCGGTGCCGATGACCGAAGACGAAAAGAAGAGCTATTATCCCAACATCGTCGACACGGTCACTTTCGAGGACACACAATGGGGCGTGCCGGTCGCTTTCTCGACCAAGGCGCTTTACTGGAACAAGGACCTGTTCAAGAAGGCCGGCCTCGATCCGGAAGTGCCGCCGAAGACCTGGGCTGAAGAAATCGCCTTTGCCAAGCAGATCAAGGAAAAGACTGGCATTGCCGGTTACGGCCTGCCCGCCAAGACCTTCGACAATACCATGCACCAGTTCATGCATTGGGTTTACACCAATAATGGCAAGGTAATTGACGGCGACAAGATCACCGTCGACAGCCCGCAGGTTGTTGCAGCGCTGAAGGCCTACAAGGACATCACGCCCTATTCCGTCGAAGGCCCGACCGCCTACGAGCAGAACGAAATCCGCGCGATCTTCCTTGATGGCAAGGTCGGCATGATCCAGGCGGGCTCGGGTGCTGCAACCCGTCTGCAGGAAACCAAGATCAACTGGGGCATCGCAACCCTGCCGCTCGGCCCTGAAGCCAAGGGTCCCGGCACGCTGCTCATCACCGACAGCCTTGCGATCTTCAAGGGAACCGGTGTGGAAGAAAAGGCGACCGAATTCGCCAAATTCATCACCTCGCCCGGCCCGCAGGGCGAATATGAGCTGCAGGGCGGCGCTGGCCTCACCCCGCTGCGTCCGTCGGCCAAGGTCGATGAATTTGTCGCCAAGGATCCCTTCTGGAAGCCGCTGATCGACGGTATCGCCTATGGTGGTCCTGAGCCGCTCTTCACCGACTACAAGGGCTTCCAGGACACGATGATCGAGATGGTACAGTCCGTCGTCACCGGCAAGGCAACACCGGAAGACGCCGCGAAGAAGGCTTCCGCCGCTCTCGAGCAGTACAAATAATTCCTCATGAACACGGATGCGGGCGTAAGGCCGCCCGCATCCTCTCAATTTCGCCGCGGGAATGCCTGCGCCCCTTTCTGGCGCTCCGTCCCCGTGTTTTTCAACGGTTCCGATCCGGCGCGGTTTTGTCCCTGTTTCGGAACATCTCTGAACGTGGCCTGATGTCGGCCGCTGACGGGAGAGGCAAGTCTTGGGTCAGCTTTATCTCAACAACGTCCGCAAGAACTATGGACATTTCGAAGTCATCAAGGGCGTTCAGCTCGACATCAAGGATGGCGAGTTCGTCGTTTTTGTCGGCCCTTCGGGATGCGGTAAATCCACATTGCTGCGCATGATTGCCGGCCTTGAGGAGATTTCCGCCGGCGACGTCGTCATTAACGGCGTGAAGGTCAATGAATTACCGCCGGTCAAACGCGGCATTGCCATGGTGTTCCAGTCCTATGCGCTTTATCCGCATATGACGGTTTTTGAAAACATCGCTTTTCCCCTCCGTGTCGAGAAGATGGAGGAGGAGAAAATCAAACAGAAGGTCGAGGGTGTCGCGAAAATCCTCCAGCTCGACCAGCGCCTGCAGCAGCGCCCCGGCAATTTGTCCGGCGGCCAGCGCCAGCGCGTGGCGATCGGCCGTGCGATCGTTCGCGAGCCGAAGATATTCCTGTTCGATGAGCCGCTTTCCAACCTGGATGCCGCCCTTCGCGCCGATATGCGCATCGAACTGACCAATCTTCACCGGACGCTGAAGGCGACGATGATCTATGTCACCCACGACCAGGTGGAAGCCATGACCATGGCTGACCGTATCGTGGTGCTGAATGCCGGCGAAATCGCCCAGGTCGGTGCGCCGCTCGAGCTTTATCACAAGCCGGCGAACCTGTTCGTGGCGGGCTTCATCGGCAATCCGAAAATGAATTTCCTGAAGGTCACCTGCAAATCGGTCAGCGCCGAGGGCGTGACGGTGGCCTATGAAGGACAGACGATCACCGTGCCGGTGGAGCCCCGTGCCGGTCTCGAGGGTAAGCAACTGACACTCGGCATTCGTCCGGAACATACCGGTCTCGAAGCGGCCGATCTCAACATCAAGGTCGCGCCGAGCGTGATCGAGCGGCTTGGGGTGAATACCATCGCTTATGGCGTTGCGCCCACGGGTGAGAATTATTGTGCTCTGCTTCCCGGCTCCGCACCCGTTGTCGTGGATGAGCCGATCGTTACCGGCATCAAGGCATCGGATTGCCATCTGTTCGATGAAAGCGGCATCGCGCTGGAGCGTCGCGTCGACCTGTCAGTCCTCAAGCTGATCCAATAAGGGGCAGGAGCCGGGCTATGTATTCTGTCTTTCCATGCCCGGCTTTTCCTGATGAGATCCGTTTTCGGCGTTTTTCGTCCGTCGCCGCGAGGAGAAAAAACAACGCCGGGCTTTCGGCCCGGCGTTCAAGGGTGTCGTGCATGCCCGCTGGATCACGGCATCGGGTTGGGCATGTAGCCGGTAAAGCCGCTGATCTTCCAGCGGCCCTGATGCAGCCGGCAATAATAGAGCGTCTGCCACTTCATGACGTCGAAGCTGCCATCGGCCTTGCGGAGCCCGCCGTCGAACTTCTTGCGCACCAGCGCGGTTTCGCCTTCCACTTCGATCTCTTCCAGCGTGGTGGTGGTGAAAATCGCATGGCGCGGGTCTTCCGCGAATTGCTGGGTCTGGAAATCCTTCGCCTGCCGCAGCCACTCGTCACGATAGGCCTCAAGCGAGGGGAAGGACAGGCGCCAATTGTCCGGGTTCGCATCACGGTTGGCGTTGATGCCGAGGAAACCGTCCTCAACGAAATCATCCGCGACCTTCGACCAGTCGGCCGCAAGGAAAGCGTCGATATCGCGCGTCACCAGCATCTCCCAGATGGAATGGCGGGCGGTGTCGGTTTCGGGAAAGGGGTTTTTGAAGGGATCGCGCATGGCTTGGGTCCGTTGTTGAAATTATTTTCAAGATTTGGAGATTTCTCTGGTCAATATTGTTGGCATATGCTCATCTCCCAATCAACAGAGAAAATGATTTTCAAATCAAAGGTGTCCGTCGTGTCGTCAAGGGGACGAAACATGGTCGATTCATGGGTCTATGCGGTTGACGGGCGCGCTTTATTAGGGTGCATCGGCAACGGGGCCAGGCTTTAAGTTTTGGCGGAACGGAGACCGGTGAGCATGGATATTTTCGCAAGGATACAGGAAGACAAGGGGCAGTTCTCGCAATCGGAACGGCGGATCGCCGATGTTCTGGTTTCGGACTTCGAATTCGCCGTCAATGCGTCGATCATCGAGCTTGCGGCCCGCGCCGAAGTCTCGCCGCCGACGGTGACGCGGTTCTGCCGTCGTCTCGGTTGCCAGAGCTTTTCGGATTTCAAGGTCAGCCTTGCCAAGACGGCCTATGTGGGTGTGCGGTATCTCACCTCCGAACCTTCCAGTACCGGCCCTTCCGATGTCGCGGAAGAGGTTTTGGCCAAGGCGCAGGAAGCGCTGTTCCTGCTGCACAAGACGCTCGATCCCGCGATCGCCGATGAAGCGGCGGTCAGGATTGCCAATAGCGGCATGATCTATGCCTTCGGCGCGGGTGGGAACTCCTCGATGATCGCTTCGGAAATCCAGAACCGGCTCTTCCGGCTGGGTTTGCGCGTTTCGACCAGTGCCGATCACAGCATGCAGCTGATGATGACGGCTGCGGCGCGCAGGGAAGACGTGATTATCGGTTCGTCCTTTTCCGGCCGCAACATGGAACTGGTGAAGTGTTTCAGGCTGGCGCGGGAAATGGGGGTCACGACCATCGCGCTTACCCAGAGCGATACGCCGGTTGCTGCCGCAGCTGACATGGTGGTGGCCGTTAATGTGCCCGAAGGGAACAATATCTTCCGGCCGACTTCGTCCCGTTACGCCTATCTGGCTGCCGTCGATATTCTTGCGACGCTTGCCGCCTACCACCAGCGGCAGAGATCGATGGTGACGTTGCGCCACATCAAGCAGCAGCTCGTGGAGCATCGCGATCCGGATGACAAACAATTGCTCGGTGACTGAGGGCGAAAAAAATACAGGCAGTTTTGCCTGGGACCCCTGCGGTGGGTCGGAAAGCTTCAAGGGAGTTGTAAAGGTGATGAAGGACAGGAAAGACCAGCTCGCCATCGTAACCGGTGCGGCAGGGGATATTGGCCGGGCGATTGCTGCGGCACTTTCTGAAAGCCACGCGAAGGTGGTGCTGGTCGATATCGATGCCGGCGCCCTGTCCGAAGCGCTTTCCAGGCTTTCCGGTTCGGGCTTCGTTGCTAAAACCTGTGATGTTACCGATCCGCAGGATCTTGCGCGGCTGGCCACCGAGGTCGCGGAACTGGGCGAAGTTGCCACCCTCGTCAATAATGCCGGTGCGGCACGGGCTGTCTGCCTGCACGACACGACCGCTGAGATCTGGCGCAAGGACAATGCGCTTAATCTGGAAGCGCCGTTTCTCTGCTTCAGGGCTTTCGAGGAGGCGTTGAAGCGCACCCAGGGCTCCGTGGTCAATATCACCTCCGTTAATGGCATGGCGGTGTTCGGCCATCCGGCCTATAGCGCGGCAAAGGCCGGGCTGATCCATCTGACCAGGCTGATCGCCGTCGAATACGGCAAATTCGGCATCCGCGCCAACGCGGTCGCGCCGGGCACCGTGCGCACGCAGGCATGGGAGGCGCGTGCCGCCACCAATCCCCAGGTCTTCGAGGAAGCCAAGCACTGGTATCCGCTGCAGCGGATCGTCAGACCCGAGGATGTGGCCAATGCGGTTGCTTTTCTCGCTGGTCCGCAGGCCGCCGCCATCAGCGGCGTGTGCCTGCCGGTTGATTGTGGGCTGACGGCAGGACAGGCGCCGCTGGCCCGGACTTTTTCGCAATCCGAACACTACTGACCGAAACCCTCTGACGGGTTCAATGCGCAATAAAGGGGAGCATCATGGCGCTCGCACAGTATCGTCTTGAAAATTCATGGCATCCGCTCGCAGACTCCGCATCCGGCGGCTTCACCTTCACGCTGGTCAATCTATCCCGCGAACCGCTGAAGGATTTTCGCATCGTCTATACGTCGCTGACGCGGACGGTGGACAGGCCAGTGTGCGGCAACGCCATCTATCTGCGCCGCAACGCCAATTTCCATGAATTTGCACCCCCATCCGGTTTTGTGCTGGAACCGGGCAAATCCTGGCGCTTCACCGTCGATGGCCTGCTGAGGCCGGCGCGGCACCGCACGGACGGCGCAAAATCTGCCTATGTCAGCCTTGCCGATGGCACACATCGTGCCGTGGATGTGGGTGACCTGATGCTGGATGGGCGCCACAGCGAGCCGGCGCCTGTGCTGCTTCCCGAAGGCAAGCTCGATCTGCCCTTCGCCATTCAGCCCTGGCCGGCCGAAATCGATGCCGAGCCGGGGAAGGGCTTTCCCGTCGCGCTTTTCCCGATGGAAGACGCCAAAGCGGAGGAAGTGCTTGCGGTGGAAACCGTGCTGTCGCTGTTCCGCAGGCTCTTTGCCGTCGGGCATGTGCCTTTCAGCCTTGCGCCGGTGCATGAGGGAAAGCCGCTGCATTTCAAGCAGCATAGCGGGCTCGAAGCGGAAGGGTATCGCATCACTTTCTCCAACGAAGCCGTTACCGTGGAATATTCGGCCGCTGCCGGCCTGCAATATGGCCTGACGGTTCTGGCGCAGCTGCTGCACGGCGCGCGTATCGATCCGAAGTTCCGTTTCCCGGCCTCCGGCACCATCAGCGATGCGCCGCGTTATAGCTGGCGCGGTTGCCATCTGGATGTTTCGCGGCAATTTTATCCGACTGATGATGTGCTGCGGCTGATCGATATTCTCGCATGGCTGCGCATGAACCGCTTCCATTGGCACCTGACGGATGACGAGGCGTGGCGTCTGGAAATCAAGGCTTATCCGCTGCTGACCACCGTGGGTGCCACGCGCGGCCCGGATGCACCGCTTCTGCCGCAGCTCGGCAATGGGGCGGAACCGATTTCCGGCTATTACACGCAGGATGATGTGCGCCTGGTCGTGGCGCATGCGGCGGCGTTGAATGTCGAAATCGTGCCGGAGGTGGATATTCCCGGTCACAGCACGGCGGCTCTTGTTGCCTATCCGGAACTGACGGACGGGCAGGAAGCCCCGGACAGCTATCGCTCGGTGCAGGGCTATCCCAATAACGCGCTCAACCCGGCCATCGAGTCGACCTATGAATTCTTCGGCAAGATTTTCGACGAGATGGTGGAGCTGTTCCCGTCGCGGCTCATCCATATCGGCGGCGACGAAGTTGCGGATGGCTCGTGGCTCGCCTCGCCGCTCGCCAAGGCGCTGATGGACAAGGAAGGGCTGGACGGCACCTTCGGCATTCAGTCCTATTTCATGAAGCGCATTCAGGGGATGCTGCATGAGCGTGGCCGCCAGCTTGCCGGCTGGGACGAGGTTTCCCACGGCGGCGGTGTCGATCCGGCCGGAACATTGCTGATGGCATGGCAGAAGCCGGAAGTCGGTCTTGAGCTTGCAAAGCAGGGTTATGATGTGGTGATGACGCCGGGTCAGGCCTATTATCTCGACATGGTGCAGGACGAAGCCTGGCAGGAGCCCGGCGCAAGCTGGGCCGGCACGGTTCCGCCGTCGCATACCTATGCTTACGAGGCGGTCGGCGATTTTCCAGAGGAATTGAAGGAGCGGATGAAAGGCGTTCAGGCCTGCATCTGGTCTGAACATTTCCTCAATCGTGCCTATTTCAACCATCTGGTTTTCCCGAGGCTGCCGGCCATTGCCGAGGCGGCATGGACGCCAAAGGCGCAGAAGGACTGGCTGCGTTTTTCCGCCATCGTTCCGTTGAGCCCGGTTTATTGAGGGGAAGGCGAGATGCGTATTGCCGTTGGTGGAATCCATACCGAATGCAGCACCTATTCTCCGGTGCTGATGGGGCAGGAGGATTTCCGCGTCTTTCGGGGCGCGGAGCTTCTGGAGGCCGAATATTTCAATTTCCTCGGTGAAGGCGGAGCGGAGGTATTGCCGCTTCTGCATGCGCGGGCGGTGCCGGGCGGCCCGGTGTCGCGCGCGACCTATGACGCATTCAAACAGGAGTTCCTCGAACGCCTGAAAGCCTCGTTGCCGCTGGACGGGCTTTATCTCGCCATGCATGGTGCGATGAATGTCGAAGGCATGGATGATGCGGAAGGCGACTGGATTTCCAGCGCCCGCGCCGTGGTCGGGCCGGATGTCGTGGTCTCTGCGAGCTACGACCTGCACGGCAATGTCAGCCAGACCATCATCGATCAGCTGGATATATTTGCCGGCTACCGAACTGCACCGCATATCGATGTGCGTGAGACGATGGTGCGGGCGTGGGCGATGCTACTGAAGGCCCTTAAGACGGGAGAAAAGCCCGGTGTGGCCTGGGCGAAAATCCCCGTTCTGCTGCCGGGTGAAAAGACCTCCACGGAAGACGAGCCCACCAAAAGCCTTTATGCCGTTCTGCCGGATCACGATGCGCAGCCCGGTATATGGGATGCAAATTTCATGATCGGTTACGTCTGGGCCGATGAACCCCGGGCGACGGCCTGTGCGGTGGTGACGGGAACCGACAAAGCGGCAGCAAAGGCCATCGCCACAGAGATCGCGCAATCCTACTGGAACGCCCGGCAGGATTTTCGTTTTGGGCCTGTGACGGAGCCGCTCGACGCCATCATGGATATTGCGGAAAAGACGACTAGCCGACCGATCATTCTCGCCGACTCCGGCGACAACCCGACCGGCGGCGGGGTGGGTGACCGCGCCGATGTTCTTTCGGCGCTGATTGAGCGCAACTGGCAGGGTGCTCTTCTGGGCGGCATCACCGACCGGCCGGCTGTCGAAGCCTGTTTTGCGGCAGGCGAGGGCGAGCGCCTTTCCCTGAAGATCGGCGGCAGTCTCGATCCGCAAAGCCCGTCCGTCACCGTCGAAGCCCAGGTTCTCAAACTGGACGATCCCGGCGCTGCCGATCACCGGCAGGCGGTGGTCACGATCGGTGGCATCACGGTCATTCTGGCGGCGCGGCGCAGGCCCTATCACATGATTGCGGATTTCACCCGTCTGGGCTTCGATCCGAAAGAGGTCAGGCTTCTGGTCGTCAAGTCAGGTTATCTTTCGCCGGAGCTTGCGCCGATCGCCAACCCCAACCTCATGGCGCTGACGGAAGGGGTGATCAATCAGGATATCGAAAACCTTCCCAATCACCGCCGGCCCGGCGATTTTTATCCGTGGAAGCCGGATTTCGACTATATCCCCAAACCCATCCTTTCGGCCCGCTGGCAATGACAGCGGTTCGGTAGCTTTACCCCAGCGATCCGGCGTTGCCGGATCATCTCAGGCGAATATCCATGCCGTCGGCTCTTTCCATCGTCATCAACAATCCGTCGATCCGCATCGGGGCGCTCGCCATCCTGTTTTTCGGCTTTTCGAATGCGGCGACCGCGCCCTATCAGGCGGTCATCGGCATTCGTGAAATCGGGCTGAGCAACAGCGTCTATTCGCTGCTGATGCTGTTTGCCGCCGTCATCAATGTCAGCGCCAGCGTCTTGATGGGTATCGTCGCCGACAGGCTGGGCGAATATCGCAAGCCGATGCTGCTCATCGCGCTCTTCGGCGTCAGCGGCTATCTGCTGGTTTATCTGGTCGGCAACGCCACGGCTTTCGTCAGTGCCAAGCTTATTCTGCTGCCGATTTTCGGGGCGATGAACTCGCTGATCTTCGCGCATGTGCGCGCCGATGCCCGCAATCTTTCGACGGGCGACATGATCGCCGTGAATTCGATCATGCGGGCCACCATTTCCCTGTCCTGGGTGCTGGTGCCCGGCATTGTCGGCATTTTTCTGGTGAATTCCGGCAATATGCTCCTGGCGTTCCTGTTTTCGGGCATCTGCGCGCTCATCTGTTTCCTGCTGGTCGCTTTCTGCCTGCCACGCGCCGCCACGCCGGCGGTTGTCAATAATGAAGCGCGCTTCGGCCTCATGGCTTCCCTTGCGGAAATCGGATCGCGGCGGGTGCTTTTGCGGATCATCGCCATCGCGCTGATCTGCTCCATGCTGCATCTGAATGATTCCATCCGCTCGCTCATCATAACCGGGCAGGCAAAGGGTACGGTCGCGGATATCGGTATCGTCGCGGGTATCGTCGCCGCGCTGGAAATCGTCTTCATTCTCCTGTGGGGCTGGATTGAAAAGAAGGTGCCACAAACGCTGACGCTGGCGGCGGGCGCGGTGCTTTACGCCATCTATCTCATCCTGCAGGGGCTCGCTTCCGCGCCCTGGCACATCTATGCGCAGACCGTTATCAGCGCTCTCGGTGCCGCCGCCATCATCAGCATTCCCATCACCTATCTGCAGGAGTTGATCGCCGACCGGCCGGGGCTCGGAAGCTCGCTGATCGCGGTCAATATCTTCCTTGGCGCCGGTCTCGGTGCACTGATTTTTGCCGTTGGAACCCTGGTTTCCAGCTATTCCGGAACCTCCATATTGGGAGCGATCGTGGGTCTTGGCGGGGTTTATATGCTCTACGCGCTTGATGGGACGGGTCGCCGCAGGTAGAGCGTCGGCCAAAAGTGTAGGCGGTTTTCGGATGATCCGGCGCGTGAACGGACCACAGCCAGATAAAAGAGGTTAGAATGATTCTCGAGATTTGCGTGGACGATGTGGCCGGTCTGGAAGCGGCGGTCAGGGGCGGGGCCGACCGGATCGAGCTTTGTGCCGCGTTGTCCGGCGGCGGCGTGACGCCATCGGCGGGGTTCATGCAGCGGGCGGCGACCTATGGATTGCCGGTGAGCGTCATGATCAGGCCGCGCGCCGGGGATTTCGTGTTCACGCGCGACGAGGCAGATGTGATGAAACGCGATATCGATGCGGCGCGCGCGGCAGGGCTCTCCGGCGTTGTACTCGGCGCATCGCGTGGCGATGGCGCGCTTGATATGGCCTTGCTCGAAGATTTGCGCCGTCACGCCGATGGAATGGATGCGACACTGCACCGGGCGTTTGATGTCGTACCGGATATGGAAGAGGCCTTGGAGGCCGCCATTTCGCTTGGTTTCCCCCGCATTCTCACCTCTGGCGGCGCGCGATCGGCACTCGAGGGCGTCGAGACGCTCGCACACCTGTCGGAGATTGCAAAAGGCCGGATCGTCATCATGCCTGGAGCGGGTGTGCGTCCGCAAAGCGTTCAGGCTTTGCTGGATAGCTTTCCGATCGTTGAAATCCACGCGTCCTGTTCCGCCGTTCCATCTTATGATCCGGAAAGCAGTGTGGCGAAGCTCGGTTTCACCGGCGCGGGGCGCAAGGCGACGGATGAGGCCGCCGTGCGCGAATTAAAGACGATCCTCACCGCTCATCATAAAGGCGGCGCAGTGCTCTAGCAGTGCCGGCCGCGCCATCGAGATCGAGGTGGATCTTGCCCGGTTCCGGCAGCGCCAGCGTCGCCTTGATGGCCTCGGCCATGGACTGCGCGGAGATGTGTTCTTCCGCCAGCACCTGTGCCAAGCCCAGCCGTGCCAGTCGCTCGGCGCGGGTGCTCTGCTCGGTTTCTCCACCGGCCGCGAAGGGAATCAGAAGCGAGCGGCATTTGGCCTGAAGAATATCGCAGACGGTGTTGTAGCCGGCCTGTGAGACCGAAAGCCGCGCGCCGGCAAGCAGGCTGGCGAAATCCTTGCGGAAGCGGAAGACAGAGACATTGTCCGGCGCTTCAGCGGAGATCTCGTCGAAATCCACCCGCGGCATGTTGGGACCGGTGACGAGGCACCAGCTTTTGATGCCATCCAGCAGCGGGGCTGCCTCAAGAGCCGCCCGGATGAGCGCTGCACCGACGGCGCCGCCACCTGCGGAAACGACGATATCGAATTTTTCCGCCGGCTCCGGCGGTGGCGGCGGGGCGACGAGCCCGGTATAGACAACGCGCTGGCTGATTTCGTTTGCCAGAGGGAAAGTATCTTCCAGTCGGGCGAAACCCGGGTCGCCATGCACGAGCACCGCGTCGAAATGTTTCTTCACCAGAGAGACCGTCTCTTCGTCGCGACCGGGCTTGGTCTTTTCCTGCAGGATATCCCGCAGCGATGTCATGACGAGTGGGCGCGGTTCGCTGTCTTCGATCTCGTCCAGCAGCGGCAGCAATTCGAAACGCACCTGTCTGCGACCGAAGGGAAAAGCCTCGATGATGACGATATCAGGCTTTGCGCCGTGATAGGCGCCGATCAGCATGTCGGTTCTGAGTTTCCTGAATATCTCGTCCACCGGCTTGCCGGAACTGTCGACAAGGCCCGAAAAATTGCCATCGCTGACAGCGATCGGCGGCAATTCGACATGGCGGATGCCCTCGCCCGGAAAACCCGGAACCGGGGTGCCGCCCGTGACCAGAACGACGTCGAAACCATTCGCCTGCAAGGCATTGGCAATGCGGCTGGCGCGGGCGATATGGCCGATGCCGAGAAGATGCTGCACGTAGAAGAAAACGGAAGGGCGCTTTTCCATTTCGGTCATGGTGTCTTTTCCCACTCGGTCTTAAACAGAGCCTTCAATTCGGCGATGCTGGTACGATGGTCGAAAGCCGTTCGTACACGGTTTTCGGCGGCAGCGCCCAGACGCTGGCGCAATTGCGGATCGGTGATCGCGGTGCGCAGCGCTTCTGCGAAGGCCGCCGGATTTTCCGGCTCCGTCAGCAGGCCGTTTTCGCCATTGACGAAGAATTCCGGAATACCGGAAATATTGGTGGAAATGCAGGTCAGTGCCTGGCTCGCGGCCTCGACCAGCACATTGGGAAGACCGTCGCGGTCGCCATCGCTGGTGATGCGGCAGGCAAGCGCGAAGAGATCCGCCTCGCGGTAGTTCTCCAGTACCTGTTTCTGGTCCATGGCGCCGGTCCAGACGATCCTGTCGGCAATACCGAGTTCGTCGGCGAGTTTCTTCAGCACGGAGAGTTCGTCGCCACCGCCGATATGGGTGAAGCGCCAATGGATGGTGCGGGGAAGCGAAGCGAGTGCCCGCAGCAGAATATCGATGCCCTTTTTCTTGACCGCGCGGCCGACACTCAAGATTTTGACCGGATCATCAGCGTTCGATCCGTCCCTTGCGGGGCGCGGTCCATCAAAATGCGGGAAACGGGTAAGGTCGAGCCCGTGATAGCTCAGATGCACATTCCGCATTGTCCCGGAAAGAGCCTGCAGGTGCTGAAAGCCGCCGGCGGTGCAGGTCACGGCCCAGCGGGCGCTTTGCAGCTTGGCCGCGAGGTCGCGGTCGCTGGAGGTCCAGATGTCCTTGGCATGGGCGGAAATCGTCCACGGGGTGCCTGTTATGAGATGGGTATAGGCAGCGACGGAGGCGGGCGTGTGGATGAAATGAACATGCAGCCATTCAGCATCCACAGGCCATTCGTGGGCCAGCACCGCGGCCTGCCCGAAACGGCGGAAACGGTTGCGGCTGAGATCATGCGGCAGATCGCTGAAAAACCGGCGAAGCGCGCTTCCGAAGCCCGGCTTCCTGCGGCAGGCCCATAGCGCCTTCAGAACCCGCAGCGGCTCTTCATGCAGATATTCCGGCAGATATGTGACGGGCGCACGGATCTCGTCATGAACGGGGTGGCGCTTCTTATCCGTCGGACGGCGCATGGACATGAGTTCGAGTTTCAGCCCGGCCTTTTCGAGCCCCAGAAGCTCCTGGGCGATGAAAGTCTCGGACAGGCGCGGATAGCCCTTGAGGAGCACCACGATTTTTCTTGTGTCGGTCACGTTGCGCGTGTCTCTTTTGAAGCGGTGGTGGTCGGGGAACCGCTCACGCGGTGAGCGTGATAGGCGCCTTTTCGCTCTCGGGCGGCAGCCATTCGGCGATCCGGCGCGATATGTTTTCCAGGCCGTCGAGCTTCAGATTCTGCGAATTGACGGAAGGTGGCGCGCGGTTCGGCAGGGCTTTGAGAGCCGCTGCCATCTTGGCGGGGTTCTCCGCGTCTTCCGGCAGAAGCATGTCG
This sequence comes from Agrobacterium tumefaciens, assembly GCA_017744915.1. Lineage (GTDB taxonomy): Bacteria > Pseudomonadota > Alphaproteobacteria > Rhizobiales > Rhizobiaceae > Agrobacterium > Agrobacterium tumefaciens_I. The sequence continues at coordinate 49,241 of JAGIAH010000015.1, read as the reverse complement.
AAAAGGCCAAGCTCGGATGCCCGGCTGGCGCGGATGAGCTGCTCCTCCCGTGGCACTGTGCGCGGCACGACGAGGGCCGGCTTGTCGAAGGACAATATCTCGCAGACGGTGTTGTAGCCGCCCATGGAGACAACGGCCTGCGCACCGGCGACGAGGTCTTCCATGCGATTGTCGAATTCGATGATCTCTATATGCGGAATATCGACAACGCTGTTCATGAAGCGCTGGCGCTGATCCGCCGGCATATAGGGGCCGAGCACGACGAGCGCCTTATGCGTCAGTTCGCAGTCATGGCGATAGGCGTTGATGACGTCATCGATCAATTCGCTGCCATCGCCGCCACCGCCGGTGGTGACGAGGAGATAATCGCCTTCCGGTCGGTGCGACACGGTTTCGGCCTGCGTCTTTGATCGTTGCAGAAAGCCGACGAAATCCATCTTGTCGCGCACGGTCTGCGGAACATTGAGCCCGGTCAGCGGGTCGTGGAAATCCGGCGGACCATAGACCCAGACATGGTCATAGAACTGGCCGATCTTGGTCATGACGTTGTTGCGCTTCCACTCGGCCTCAAGCAGCTGCGGTGCGTCCATGACGTCGCGCAGGCCGATGACGAGCTTGGTGCCCTGTCCCTTGAGATAGGCGAGCGTTTCTTCCACCTCGCCGCGCAGGCCCATGGGCTCCTTGTCGACGATGAAGATGTCCGGCTGGAAGCTTTCGGCAGTGTGGTAGATGATGGAGCGGCGCATCTTCAGCGTTTCCTGAAGATCGATATGTCTGTCCATCGAAGTGTATTCGCCGTTGCGCAGCTTGATGACGCTCGGGATTTTCACGAAATCGACGCGGGCGCGATAATCGAAAGCGCCGGCAATGGTCGCGCCGGAAATGATGAGGACGTTGAGGCCGCGATAATCCTCCACCAGGGCATGCGCGATGGTGCGACACCGCCGCAGATGGCCGAGGCCGAAGGAATCATGACTGTACATGAGGATGCGCGCGTCGTTCAAACGGGAACTCATGGGCCACACCTCTTGTTGCCTTTCACGATGAAGGCGGCGTCGGAAGGGCAGTATATCAAGGCATATTCCATTTTATTTGAACGGGTCCGCTGCATCACGTAGTCCGTCACCGAAGAAATTAAAGGCCAGAATGACGAGAACGACCGGGATCGTCGGGATGAGGAGCCACGGATATAGCGCAATGACGCTGACGCTGCGCGCCTCCGTGAGCAGAATTCCCCAACTTGTGATCGGTGGCCTGAGACCGAGGCCGAGGAAGCTCAACGCTGTCTCGCCGAGAATCATGCCCGGTATCGTCAGGGTGGCCGAAGCGATGAGGTGCGACATGAAGCCGGGAATGAGGTGTCTGCCGATGATGCGTGGCGTGCCGGCACCCATCAATTGCGCAGACAAAACATAGTCTTCCTCACGAAGCGCCAGAAGTTTGGAGCGCACGGCGCGCGCCAGCCCCGTCCAGTCCAGCATGCCGAGAATGATGGTGATGCCGAGATAGACGAGGATCGGGCTCCAGGTCACCGGCATGATTGCCGCCAGCGCCAGCCACAGCGGAATGCTGGGGATGGATTGCAGCACCTCGATGATGCGCTGGACAATCAGGTCGAAGGTGCCACCGCGATAACCCGCCAGACCGCCGATCACAATGCCGAGAACGAAGCTCATGGCGACGCCAAGAAGGCCGATGGTCAGCGAAATACGGGCGCCGTAAATGATGCGGGACAGCACATCACGGCCGAGACGATCGGTGCCGAGCAGGAAGAATTCACCGCCCTCTGCCGGGCAAACGAGATGGGTTCTGCCCTCGAACAGGCCCCAGAAGCGATAGGTATCGCCCTTGCAGAAGAAACGCAGCGGCTGAATATCCGTCGGCACATCCCGGTAGACGCGCCGCAGATTATCCATGTCGAGCGTCATTTCCCGGCCATAAACGAAGGGGCCGACAAATTTTCCGTCGTTGAAGAGATGAATGGCCTGCGGCGGCGCGTAGATATGCTCGATATTGCGGGTATGGAGATTATAGGGCGCGAGGAACTCGCTGATCAGGATCGAGAGATAAAGCACGACCAGAAAAGCGCCGGACCACACCGCGACCTTGTGCTGGCGGAACTGCCACCACATGAGGCGCAGCTGCGAGGCCTTGCTGAAGGCCGCCATTCCCGATGTGTTGGGTTCGATCAGGGACGGATCGAAGGGCGCGGTTGAGACATAGTGCGGCAGGGCTTCGCCGGGGTTCGGAATGGATGAAGTCATTTGACGTTACCACCTCCGAAGCGGATTCGCGGGTCGAGTATGGCAAGGGCGATATCCGACACCAGAACGCCGATCACCGTCAGGAAAGCCAGGAACATCAGGAACGAGCCGGCCAGATACATATCCTGGCTTTGCAAAGCCCGGATGAGCATCGGGCCGGTGGTTTCGAGCGACAGGACGACGGCGGTGATTTCCGCGCCTGAGATAATGGCGGGCAGGATCGAGCCGATATCCGAGATGAAGAAATTCAGCGCCATGCGCAGCGGATATTTGGTGAGCACCTTGAAGGGGTGCAGCCCCTTGGCGCGGGCGGTGACGACATATTGTTTCTGCAGCTCGTCCAGCAGATTGGCGCGCAGGCGGCGGATCATGCCGGCCGTGCCCGCCGTTCCGATGATGAGGACGGGGATCCAGATATGTTCGAGGATCGACTTGAACTTCGCCCAGCTCATCGCCTGGTTCAGATATTCCCGGTCCATCAGATGGCCGATGGAGATGCCGAACCAGATATTGGCGAAATACATCAGGATCAGCGCCAGCATGAAGTTGGGAATGGCGATGCCGAGCAGGCCGAGGAAGGTTAGCCCGTAATCACCCCAGCTGTATTTATGCGTGGCGGAATAGATGCCGATCGGAAAGGCAAGGATCCAGGTGACGATGATGGTAACGAAGGAAACCAGAACCGTCAGCCAGAGTCGGTCTCCCACCACATCGCTGACCGGCAGCTGATATTCGAAGGAATAACCGAAATCGCCAACCAGCATGCCGGTCACCCAGCGGAAATAGCGGATCGGTGCCGGCTGGTCGAAACCGTAGCGGACGCGCAGTTCCTCGATTTCGGCAAGGTTTGCCGTCTCGCCCATGGCACGCAGTTCGGCGACATAACTTTCGAAATAATCGCCCGGCGGCAGTTCGATGATGGTGAAGACCAGCATCGAGATCAGGATCAGCGTGGGGATCATGACGAGGATGCGCTTTAAAATATACCGCAGCATCTCAGGCGTCTCCGTCGTACCAGAAGGCATCCGGCAGGTAGACGCCGAGATAGGATGTGGGTTCGTAACCGAAAAGCGCCTTTTCCGGCACGTTTCGCATGTGTTTGACATGGACAACGGGTTGCAGCGCGCCGTTCACGATGCCAATGGAAAACACCTGCTGCGTATAAATACCGAGCATTTCCAGCCAGATCGCCTCGCGTTCTTCCTCGGTGACGCTTCTGCGCCATTTTTTCAGGAGATCGAGAAGATGCGCCGCCTCCGGCAGGTCAGGCTCCTTGCCCTCGCGCCCGCCGGACAGATAATGAATGCCCCAGACCGGCCATTGCAGCTGATCGTCGCCGGTGGGGGCGAGACCGGAAGGCAGCATGTCAGGGGTGGGCACGCCATTGTCCATGCCCATCCATACCGACATCAGCACCTCGCCGCCCATGGCGCGCTTGCGGAAGACATCGCGCTGGGTGGGGCGCACGGAAACGGCAATGCCGATATGCCGCCAATGATCCGTCACCAGTTCCATGACGTCGGTTTCGAGCGTGCTTTCGCCTGTCGTCTCGACGATGATATAGGCCGGTCGCCCATCCGGCAGGAGCCGAAGGCCGGCATTGTCGCGCTTGTCGAGACCGGCTTCATCAAGCAGCCGGTTGGCCGTCGCACGATCGAAAGCGCTCCATGCTTCGGCGAATTCCTGCCGATAAAGCGGGCTTTCCGGCAGGACGGTATCGGCGCTCTCCTTTGCCAGCCCGTAAAAGCAGACCATGTTGATTTCATGCCGGTTGATCGCGAGCGACAGGGCACGGCGCACGCGCACGTCCTGGAAAGCGCTGCGCCAGACCGGATCGGCGCAATTGAGATTGGGCAAAAGCGCGATGCGCGAGCCTTGGGAGCGCTTGTAGAGATTAACCTTCAGCGGGAAACGCTTTTCGGCATCCTTCAGGAAGGTGTAATCAGCGAAGTCGAGGCCGAAATATTGCAGGTCGCTATCGCCCGATGCCGTCTTGGCCGAGATGATATCGGAAGAGGTGACGTTGAGCAGGAACCGGTCGAGATAGGGCAGCTGCAGGCCGTTTTCGTCGACACGGTGATAATAGGGATTGCGCTCGAAGACGAATTGTTCGGCCGGCGGCGCGGTGGTGTTACGCCAGGCATCGAGCGTCGGCAGATCAGGGTTTTCAGGGCGCACCTGCCGCGACATCTTGATATGCAGACCGCTCCAGTCATCCGTCTTGTTTTTCTTGATGAGCTTGGCGAGCTTTTCCGCCGTCTGATATTTGACGTGGAACTGTTTCATGTAGGCGGCGGGCAAAAACAGCCGCGCCGGCGAAGCGGCGGCGAGCTTCGCCAGAAAATCGGGGTTCGGACCATCCCAGGTGTAACGGACGGTCAGTGGGTCGATGACCTCGATCAGCGGTGGCTTGCTGTTGACCAGAAGTTCGATCGGCGGACCACCCTTGTGGATTTCCCGGTTGAGGGCGACGTCCTCCCAGAAATAGCGGAAATCCTCTGCGGTGAAATCGCTGCCGTCGGACCATTTGTGGCCTTCGCGCAGCCTGAAGGTGAAGATGCGCTCTTCCTGAACATCGTAGCTTTCGAGAATGTCCGGATGAAGCTCGAATTTTTCGTCATAACCGACCAGGCGGGCATAGTTGCTGATCGGCATGAGCCGGATGTCACGCTGGCCGCCTATGAGCATGCGCACGGAGCCACCATGTTTTCCTGGCTCGCGGCCAAGCGCTTTCATGTCGATGACGCGTGGATTTTTCGGCAGACGTTCCGCCACGTCCGGCAATTCGCCCTTCTCCCGCTTTTCCTTGAAATAAGCGGGATCGACATAGGCAGCGCGCGCATAGGCCGGCAGAAAAACGGAGGCAAGCAAAGCAAGCGTAGTGCGGCGCGTGATCAAGGGCGAAGCTCCCGGATATCGGCATTGCCGTTGGCGAGGACGAAATGGCCTTCGCCGAGATCGGCGGAAATCATGTCGCCATCACCCTCGTCCCGGAACTGTTTGCCCCAGTCGAATTTGCCCGTTGCGCTGATCTTGCCGATGGTGCGGAAATCGAGCGGACGATCGAGATCGGGGAAAGGCACAGCGGCCAGCAGGGATTTCGTATAGGGATGGACCGGAGAGCGCATCAGGATTTCCCGCGGCGCCAGTTCCACGATGCGACCTTCGCACATCACCGCCACGCGGTCTGCCATATAATCCACCACCGCGAGATTATGCGAGATGAAGAGATAGGTGAGCCCGAGATCCTGCTGCAAATCCTTCAGCAGATTGAGGATTTGCGCCTGCACCGAAACATCGAGGGCGGAGACGGGCTCATCGCAGATCAGCAATTCGGGGCCGAGTGCCAAAGCGCGGGCAATGCCGATACGTTGCCTCTGGCCGCCGGAAAAACTATGGGGGTAGCGGTTCAGCGCGCTTTCTCCAAGGCCAATGGCCCTTACGAGATTACGGACTTTTTCTGCGCGGTATTTCGCATCGCCGCGCCCGTGGATTTCGAGAGGCTCGCTCAGGATATTGCCGACGGTCATGCGGGGAGACAGCGATGAAATCGGGTCCTGGAAGACCATCTGTATCTTCGAGCGCAACTCCTTGAGGTCGCCGTTCGTCGCATTGAGGACATCGATATCGCCCTCTGGCCGGTGAAAGTTCACCGAACCCTCGTCCGGCCGAACGGCGCGCATGAGGATTTTGCTGACGGTGGTCTTGCCACTGCCGCTTTCTCCGACCAGTCCGAGGCATTCGCCGCGGCGGATTTCAAAACTGACGCTGTTGACCGCCTTCGTGGCATTGGCGTCGCTTTTGCGGAACCAGCTGGATTTGCGGGTCGTGAAGGTCTTGCTGATATTGTCGACGGTCAGAAGCGGGCCGGGGGTTTTGTTGACGGCAGCGGTCTTTTTGCCGACAAGGCTTTCGTGGTCCACCTTGATTTCGCGTAGCGCCTTCAGCCTTTCGCCGGGCTTCATGTCGAAATGCGGTACGGCGGCCATCAGGCCCTTGAGATAGGGATGGCCCGGGGACTTGAAAATGTCATCGACGGTGCCGGCTTCCATGATCTCACCCTGATAGATCACGGCGACCTCGTCGGCGATGTTGGCGACCACACCAAGATCGTGGGTGATGAGCAGCATGCTCATGTTCAACCGGCTCTGGAGATCGCGCAGCAGCTTCAGGATTTGCGCCTGTATCGTCACATCCAGCGCCGTCGTCGGCTCATCGGCAATCAGCAGTGCAGGCCGACAGATCAGCGCCATGGCGATCATGGCGCGCTGACGCATGCCGCCCGACAGTTCGAAGGGATACATGTTCACGACCTTCTTGGGCTTGGAAAACCCTACAAGATCGAGCGTTTCATACATTTTTTCCGCGCGCTCGGCCGGCGACAGGATGCTGTGGATTCTGAGCGCTTCATCGATCTGGTTGCCGATGGTGTGCAGCGGCGAAAACGAGGTCATGGGCTCCTGAAAGATCAGACCGATGCGATTGCCGCGTATCGAGCGGATTTCCCGGCCGTCTTTCGGCAATTGCAGCAGATCGATCGGGCCGGGGGCGGTATTCTCGGGATCGGTAAACAGCACACGGCCGTTCACCCGCGCCGTCTTGGGATGGATGCCCATGATGGTCTGGCCGATGACGGATTTTCCGGAACCGGATTCGCCGACGAGAGCCGTAACTTTTCCCGGGAGAATACGAAGGCTTGCGCCCCTGACGGCATCGATGGTGCCGCCCATGAGAGAAAAAGAGACCCGCAGATTTTCAATACGGAGCAAATCTGCGCCAGCACTCATGCCAAAAGGTTCCTTGCCGTCTCTTTATCGTTGCCTTGTGACAATTGTTCAGGAGGGCTTAAATTCACGTTATCGCAGGGTTTGTTGTCTGTCTATGCCTCTGAAACATCGAATTGTTTAGCAAATTCAAAGCCGGCTGCCGAAATGCGGCGGCTTGCCTGACGGCGCCTGTTTCGTGATATGTTGACGGGCGCTTTTGAATGAGGATCCATGTCCGACAAGAAATATTATGACGCTGAGCTCGATAAAGCCCGGCAGTTGCAAAATGATGGCCGATATGGCGAAGCCAACGCGCTTCTCTTATCGCTGGTTGCAGCAAAGGACGCGCATCTGATGGGTGAGCGAACCGTGCTCGGCCTGCCGCGCCGTCTGCATGCCGCGCGGCTGCGTCTCGCCAAGGCCGAAGGCGATCTGGTCGCCAGGGTCGGGTATCAATATACGCTGGTTCCGCCGCCGCAGGCGCTGGCAAAATATGCCCGGTTTTCCCCGGAAGAACGGCGCATGATCAATCTCAAAAGCCGGGAGGATGTGCCGCGGCTCATTCACCAGATATGGATTGGGGAAAAAGCTCCGCCGGTATCGGTCAAAGCCTGGGCGGCCCATGCCGCAACGCACGGGTACGATTATCGCCTCTGGCGGGAGGCCGATCTTGAGCGGGAGGGCGTGTTTTCGAACAGCATCTTCAACAGGATGCTGGGCGAGGGTGATTATCCCGGCGCGGTGGATGTGGCCCGTTATATCCTGCTGGAACGTTTTGGCGGCATCTATCTCGATTGCGACTGGTATCCGGCGCGCGACAATGTGAGTTTCGATTCCTTCCTGCCCTTGGCGGGGCTGACGGCGTTTGACGAAAAAACGCCGCGCGATACGGGGCAGGGCAGCACGCTGCTTGCCAATTCCTTCATCGCAGCACCGGTCGGACATCCGGTCTTCCGCAAGATGTTGCAGGCTTTTCCGGGGGTCATCGAGGAGATGCCGCGTGCGCCGGCCTGGTGGTCGACCGGCCCGCTGATCTTCACCGTCATCGCCCGGGCGGGCAGCATCAGCCTTGCCCCGGCAGCGTTCGTTGCCGCGTCACTTCCCGACCGCGCGCCGCTTGAGGAGGTGGAGGCGGTCAGGCGGAAACTTGCGGCCGACGCGGGCGGAATGCTGATCGCCTGGAAGTCATGGTGAAATTTCGTCGACGAGGTCTCTCGAGGAACGCCAGCGGGCGGCGGGATGCCCGGCGGTTATTTCGAAAAGCCGTCGCAGGAAGCGCCAGACATTGTCATCATGCACAAGATGATGGGTAAGGATACCGGTCTCGCCGCCTTCTTCGGCGGTGCGCAGGATGCGGGCGGCGGTCTCGGCAAATAAGATGTCGTCGTCGCGGCCGCCGCGGCTGCCGTGCCAGTCGATCACATCGACATGGGTGTTCAGGCAAGGCGGCACGGTGTTTTTCTCGGGACCGAAAACGGATAAGGCCCGATATCCGAGATCGGCCAACCCCTTCACGATACCGGCATCGATGCGGTTCCATGGCGGCACGAGCATCGGTACCAGACGTCCGCCATGCAGGTCGTGGAGCTTATCCAGTCCGGATTGCAATTCATCGAGAACGATGTCCGGGTCGCGATGCGATCCGAGTTCCTGTTTCTTTTCCTTGGCTCCGGCATAATTCACATGGGACCAGCCATGGACGGCGACCTCAGCGATATCCGAGACATCCAGATGCGTTGCAAGCTTGTCCGTCGTCATTTCGGGAATAACCGCGAGCGTGACCGGAACGGAAAAGCTGCCGCAAAGATCAAGCAGCATGTCGAGCGGCTGTGTCGGCTCCACCGCATCATCGTCCCGGAGCCAGAGATCGGCCTTTATGCCGCGCCGGCTGCATTCATCCAGTGCCGCGACGAGTTTTTCCAGACTCATGATCTTCGTGCCTTTGCCTGCATAAGGATATGGTTCAGTTTCGTTGCGGCGTTTTCCAGAGATCGTTCATCGATGACGAACCGGCGGGCCGCTTCTGCCAGTTCCTCACGCTGCCTGTCATCGCCGAGCAGGGTCCGTATCGCCTCGGCATAGGCGGCTGTATCATTTTCCGGTGTCAGTAATCCTGTCGTGCCGGATTTTACCACTTCGGGAACGCCGGCCACTTTTTCTGCCACGACGGGCAGGCCAGCAGCCTGTGCTTCGAGATAGGCGAGACCATAGGCCTCGCCATGGCCCGGCCAGACATAGAGGGACGGTTTTGAAAGAAGTGCCGCAATCTCCGTTGCGCCTTTTTCCCCATGCCAGACAAGGCGGTGATCGGGAAACGTGCTGAACATGGCCTCTACGGCTGCGCGTTCCGGGCCGTCGCCGACGATATCCAGCGTCCAGTCGAGATTTTCAGGCAATAAGGCCAGCGCTTCGGAAAGTGCGCGATAGCTTGAGAGCTTGTCGCCCGCCCGCATCATGGCGACGGTGACGAGCCTTCCATGTTCCGGCCGCGGTGTGTTGTGGAGAAACGCTGTGGCTTCGATGAAGGGCGGCAACATCGCGCATTGCAGGGTTGGAGAAGCGCGCACCAGCCCTTCGCGATCCCGCGCGGTGAAGCAGATATTGACCGCAGCCCCGTTCAATGCGGCGAGCAAATCATCCTGAACCGCCTGCCAGCCCATGCCGTTGCGCTTCGGCGAATAGGATGCCTCGGCGGTCAGATAGGCGATGCCGAAACGTCGCGCCAGTTCCGGGCCGAGCAAGTCAGGGGCCTTGTAATAGGGGTGATAACAAAACCAGAGGTCCGGTGCGCCCTCCTGCCGCCAGTGCCGCGAGATCGTTTCGATTTCGCGCTCGGCTTCCTCGGCGAGCGACGGCCGTGCCGGATCGTCCGGCTGTTTCAGAAAGCTGCGCAGTTCCGAGGCGACAAAAACGTCATGGCCGCCCATCGTCATCGCTTTCATCAACAATCGGGCCATCAGCCGGTCGCCGGAGGGAACAGGATGGTTGGGTGATTTGAGCGGCGAATAAAAGGCGATCTTCATGCCGATGGTTGTGCGTCGCCGGCAGCTTGGGCGTCAACCGGAATTTGAAAGGCCCGAGCCTTGACAGGTCAGTCATTCTTGCCCAACTGAAAGGCATCTTTTGCACATGCGCGGAGCGTGACACGCTTTGACTTCTCCAGACATTTCCCAGACCCTGCTTTCCAGCATTGAAAACAAAAGCGCCAAAGCGGGGGTGATCGGCCTCGGCTATGTCGGCCTGCCGCTTGCCATGACGGTTGCCAAGGCCGGCTTCAAGGTCGTCGGTTTCGATATCGACCCCGGTAAAATTACCGCGATCGAAGCGGGCCGCAGCTATATCGAGGCGGTTTCGGATGAGGTGCTGGCAAGTGTGCGGCAGGATGACGGTTTCGCTGCCACCAGCGATTTCTCCAGACTGGCCGAATGTGATGTGATCGCCATCTGCGTGCCGACGCCGCTGACGAAATATCGCGAGCCTGACCTTTCCTATGTCGAAAAGACCTGCCGGGAGATCGCCGCCCATCTGCGCAAGGGACAGCTTGTGGTGCTGGAATCGACCACCTATCCCGGCACGACCGACGGGGTGGTGAAGACCATTCTGGAAAGCACCGGCCTCGTCTCCGGCGTCGATTTCTTCATCGGCTTTTCACCTGAGCGGGAAGACCCCGGCAATCGCGATTTCGAAACCTCGACCATTCCGAAGGTCGTCGCCGGTGACGGCGAGGCTGCCGGAAAACTGATGGCGGCATTTTACGGCTCGGTGGTGAAGAAGATCGTTCCGGTCTCGACCAATGCCACGGCGGAGGCGGTGAAAATCACCGAAAACGTCTTTCGTGCCGTCAACATTGCGCTCGTCAACGAACTCAAGGTCGTCTACGAGGCGATGGGTATCGACATATGGGAAGTGATCGATGCGGCGAAAACCAAGCCGTTCGGTTTCATGCCGTTTTATCCCGGTCCGGGTCTCGGCGGCCATTGCATACCGATCGACCCGTTCTACCTCACCTGGAAATCGCGCGAATATGAATTGCCGACGCGGTTCATCGAGCTTGCCGGCGAAATCAATACCGGCATGCCGCGCCATGTCGTCGGGCGGGTCGCCGAAGCGCTCGATATCCATTCCGGCAAGGCGCTCAGCCGCTCCAAGGTGCTGGTGGTCGGTCTCGCCTACAAGAAAAACGTGCCCGACATTCGCGAAAGCCCGTCGCTGAAGCTGATGGAGCTTATTCAGGAGCGCGGCGGCGAAGCGGCCTATTTTGATCCCTATGTGGCGGAAATTCCGAAAACCCGGGAATATAGCCACCTTATGGGCATGAAATCCGTATCCTGGGATAGTGAGACCATCGGCGGCTTCGATGCCGTTCTTGTCGCAACCGATCACGACAATGTCGATTATGCTGCGATTAGCGACTGGGCGCCGCTGATCATTGACACGCGGAATGTCTTCGCGCGCCGGGACATTGCCGCAAAACACATCATCAAGGCCTGATATTATGAGCAGACTGGACAGTTTCATTCGCCGGTTAACCGCGCAGCGCGATATCCTCAACCATGTCGAGGCCGATCTTGATCTGCCGGATGAGGGCGCGCTCATGGAAATCGGGCTTGGAAACGGGCGCACTTTCAATCATCTGCGGGAACTGTTTCCCAACCGCCGCATCATCGCTTTTGACAGGGCCATGGGCGCGCATGCCTCCTCCGTTCCACCGGAAGAGGATCTGGTGATCGGTGAAATCTCGCAAACCGCTCCGGCTTTCATCGGCACAGATGCGGCGATGGTGCATGCCGATATCGGCACGGGCTATCCGGAAAAGGATGCCGTCACCCTGACATGGTTGCCCGATCTTGCCGCGGGCATGCTGGCGAAAGGCGGTATCGCCATCAGCGGCCTGCCGCTCGATCATGCCATGCTGAAACCGCTGCCGGTGCCGGAAAGCGTGCCGACGGACCGTTATTTTCTCTATCGCAAGATTTGAGGCCGAATAGCCCGGCCGCGGCAGCGCCGGGCTTATAAATAGCGCTCGCTCTCTTCCTTGGAGAGCAGAAACACTTTCATCTGCGAGTTTCGCCCGCGAATGGCGATATCTTCGCTTCTGAGATCGGCAATATCCTGTCCCGCCTGAATGAGGGCCGGTTCGGAGACCACGATGGCGGCGCCGAATTCCTTCGCCTTGGATTCGAGCCGGCTTGCCACATTCACCGTGTCGCCGATGGCCGTCAGGGTTTTTGCGGCGCCATATCCCATGACGCCGACGATGGTCGGGCCGGAATGAATGCCGATCACGACTTCCAGACGGACGGCGAATTGTTTCTCCAATCCCTCGTTCAGGATTGCGATATCCCGCAATATGGCTGCCGCCGCCTTCATGGCGTTGCGGCAGGCGTGCTCCGCGTTGTCTCCCAGTCCGAAAAGGGCCATGGCACCATCGCCGATGAATTTGTCGAGGTGGCCACCGGCCTGTTCGACGGCCTGGCCGACGATGGTGAAGTAGCGGTTGAGAAGAAAGACCACATCATAGGGCAGCTTCGCTTCCGACAGCGTGGTGAAATTGCGCAGATCGCAGAAGAGGATGGCGATTTCCTCTTCCCGACCGGGCCGGGCAGGCTGCGCATCCGCCGGCAGGTCGCTCTGCTGTGGCGGTGAAACCAGAAGTGCGACGTCAAGATCGCTGGTGGGGCGCAACTGACAGCCAAGCCTAACGTCCGAATCGGCATGGATGCGCCGCAATGTGGTTTGTTCGATATCGCCGGGCGGCGGAAGCGGACCCTTGCTGCTGAGAACCTTGACCCGGCAGGTCGAGCAGCGCCCCTTGCCGCCGCAGACGGAATAATGCGGGATGCCGGCAATTCTGCTGGCTTCCAGAATGCTGAGCCCCGCCGGGACACGCGCCTGCGCGCCATGTTCGTAGCGGATTTCAATGGCGGTCAGCCGCTGCCGGAAGCTGCGCGCGCCACGCAATAAGAAGACCAGCACCACCGCCCCGGCGAAAATCGCTTCCGTCGTGCCGGTGATGAACTGGATCCTGGTCTCCATTTCCCGCTGCAGCGAAATTTCGTCTCGTTGCACGGTGTTATCGGTGAGCCCCGGAGGAAGCGAATATTTCCGATCGACCTCTTCGAGCCAGCGGCCGGCATCGCTGAAACCCAGCAGTGCCAATAGCGGCAGCATCACAGCCACCGTCATGAACAGGCCGGCAATTTTCGGATACCAGTTCCGATAACGCAGCCAGAAATAAAGGCCGATACATCCGTGGATCCAGATGACGATCAGGGCGAGGCTTTGCCAGGCACCGCCGATGGGGTTGTTGATCCAGAGCCGGCGAACGATTGTGTAATAGCCGATGTCGATGCCGTAGAGCATGTGCGACACGCGGATATTGACGGCGTGGCCGATGATCAGAAACGGGATCGAGAGGCCGAATATCACCTGAAGCGCTTCGCGTAGCGGCATGCGCAACGTTCTACGCAAATAAAGCGAGCGCAGGACAAGACAGACATGCACCACGACCGAACCATAAAAAAGCAGGCTGCTGACGGGATTGAGCCAGATCAGGCTGAACCATTTTCGCGCCCGTTCGGCGGTATCGATGGAGATGAGTGCGAGGGAATGATTGGAAAGGTGGGAAAAGACGAAAGCAAATATGATGAGGCCGGATGAAATCCGGGCGCGTCTCAAATTGGTCTCCGAAAAGAAACGGATCATGCAAATCCCATCAGATGGCCGTTCGGCGTCAAGTCATGCAATATGTAGTGGCGATCCCCTGGACTGTCTGTCACATTTCCGGATGGAAAATCGAGCCCCACTGTTCCTGGAAATATCCTAAATGCAGGCCGTCTCATGGCAATATCGTGGAGCAATCGATCGGATTTGGTCAATTGTGCGTGTTCGAACTCACGCATGGCCAGGGACGTTCATTCCGTATGTCGAAAAACGGCCGGAACCTGAACTTTCGCCGGCGCCAGGCTGTGGTCAGAGTACGATGATCTGGCCGTCCATGGCTGCGAATGCGCCGCTAAACTGTGCTTTCGCCTGCTTTTCGATAGTGTCCAGCTCCTCGTCGCTGCGGCTTGGTGCGTGGTGGATGAAGCCGACATTCTTTGCGTCGGCGAGTTTGGCGAGCCGGATCGCCTGCTGCCATGAGGAGTGACCGTAACCACGGTAAAGGCCCATTTCCTCATCGGTGAACATGGCGTCGTAGAGAAAAAGATCGACGTCCCTGATGAGATCGAGCACGGTTTCGTCGATGCTGCCCGGCTCATGTTCGGTGTCGGTGATGATGGCCAGCGACTTGCCTTCCCAGTCCAGCCGGTATCCGATGGCGTTACCTGGATGGTTGAGCATTCCGGTTCTGATCGAGAGACCGGGATGCACATCGAGCACGTCGCCCGCCTTGAAGTCCCGGGTTGCGATCTTGGCGCAGCATATCTCCAATGGCACGGGGAACCAGGGCGGGCTCATGAAATCCTTGAGCATTTCCCGGGTCGTCATGGCTCCGGCGAGATGGCCCGACCAGATCGCGACATCATTGGAGCTGTTATAAAAGGGCTTGAAATAGGGAAAGCCGACAATGTGGTCGTAGTGGCAGTGCGAGAAGAACAGATTGACGTCGGTAATGCCTTCCGCCCGCAGGGCAAGACCAGCGGGATGCAGGCCCGAACCTGCATCGAACAAAAGAACGTGATCGCCGCACCTTACTTCGATGCAGATGGTATTCCCGCCGTATTTTCGGAAGTTTTCACCTGAAACGGGAAGCGTTCCCCGCGCACCCCAGATCTTTACCCGAAAATTTCTATTACTTTCCCGACTTGCTGTGTCGGAATCGAACACCATGACACACCCCAATAACAACGGAATCTTGCACGCTTTCCTCCCATGAAGCCCGTTGTCTCTACAGATTCTTATATCCGCCCTTTTGGGCGGATGCCCTTTACCCCTTATTCAGTCAGCATTTCATTTATATTGCAATAGTACGACATTTATTTTTCCAATATCGCCATTCAAGGTAGCAAGGAATTGCCGTTTATGTCTTGGCGCCTGCGCGCGCTTTGCTCAGCTCAGCCGTCGTCTGGGTAAGGCGTTCGGCGAGAACGCGCATGACCTTGATGGTGATATCGGGGAAATCGGACATGAGCTTGAAGAACTGTTCCTTGCCGATGCGCAGGGCTTCCACATTGGTGGAGGCGCGGATGGTCGCGGTTCTGACGCTGTCACAGAGGATGGCGATTTCGCCGACGATCGCGTTGCCGGTCATCTCGGTCACTTTCAGCGGTCCCGATGGGGAATCGACCAGCACATCCACTTTTCCGGTCAGAAGGACATAGGCCGCATCGCCGACATCTCCCTGCCGGAACAGTATATCGCCGGCGTGATAGGAGACCCGGTCGGATGCGAATGCGAGCAGCTTGAGCTTGGACGGTTCCATTTCCGAAAAAAACGGAACCCTTTTCAGCATCTGAATTTCGTCTTTAAACAGCATTGCTTTACCCTGTTCTTGTTCCACCTCGGTCACCTTCTTGGATTTATGTTGCGACCATGTCCTTGAATGTACCGTTTTCCTCGGCGAGAGTCTCGTAACTTCCGTCGGCGGTGATCAGGCCCTGATGAACGACGATGACCCGCTCGAACATGCGCGAGAGGTGAGCGTTCGACAGAACCCATACGATGGACGGGTTATTGTTGTTCTGTTTCAGGAGTGTGATGACCCGTTCGACAATTTCCTCCTGCTGTCGGGGATCGAGGCCGGGAAGGGGGCGGTTGAAGATGTAATATTCGGATTTGCGGATGAGTGCCCGTGCAAGATTGAGCTTCTGGCGCTGAAGCGGGCCGAGCCGCTTGCCGCCGGCCCCCAGGTTGAAATCCAGCCCCACCGCCAGCACGCGCTCATAAACACCCTGCATGCGCATGACATCCGCCACGATACGGGTGATGCGCCGCGAGGCGTCGGTATAGCGATGGCTGACCTTGCCGAAGAGAATATTGTCGAGAAGGCTGGTGGCGCTCATGTATTTGGTCGGATCGTAGATTTCGATCACGTTTTTCAGGCTGTCGGGCAGGTTCTCATGGAACATGTGCCGGACCTCGACGATCCGATTCATGATTTCCGGCGAGAGAAGACCGAAACGCTGGCGAGGTTCGATGTAGAAGAAGCTCAGCCGCAGCATTGCGCGCTTTTCGCTCTCATTGGCCTCGTCGAAGCTCTTTCCCTGAAGCCGCTGCAGCATCTGCTGATAGACCGGGATGTCATCAGGCGTCATGAAGGTGAGCTGCTGGAAGAAGGGGTGGTCTCCCGGCAGGTCGGCGAAGATTTCCACGATGTTTTCGGCAATGGTGTACCCCATTTCAAAGAGGGTTTTGACAAGGCCGGTCTCACGCATCAGCGAGCGGAAATAGTCGCTTTCGATGACGGTTCGGATCGTCTGGGACGGGTCCCGCATGGTGCCGAACAGCAGGTTTTCACCCACCGTCGCTTCGCTGTTGTAGCTCTCCAGTTCGAACGGCGCGATGAGGCCGCTCAGATTTTCCCGTTCCAGTTCGGCGCGCAGCACATGTCGTAGTTCAACGATGCGGGCGGCCAGATGCAGGTCGGTCAGGGGATCGATTGACGAGCGCAGGGCAAATTCCAGAATATCCTGTGACAGTTCCACGCTATCGAGTACGGCGAGAACGGCCTTGATGAGATTTTCCGGCTTGCCGTCGCCGGCCGGGCTCGAGGCATAATCGATCCATTCGCTGTTGATGTCGATCAGCGGATTACCCGCCATCCTCGCCTCGTGGATTTCCCACTTGCGGTGCTCAAGTGCTGCGCCTTCATAGTCCTTATCCACAAGCGGCGCATGTTTGAGGCCGTAAAGCAGATTGTCCTTCAGGCTGGCGTGGAAAAAATAACTGTCCGAGGAGACGTAGGAGATGCGCCGTCCGGTCAGCGATTCCGGCAATTCCAGGATATCGACGTCATTGATGCTGATCTTGCCGGAGGTCGGCCAGAGGGTGCGGCCGATCGCATCCGCCAGCGCCTCGGCGCCCGAGCCACCGACGATGGCGATCACTTCGCCAGGCTCGATCTTCAGCGACGCCTGCTCCAGAAGCCGGCTGCCGCTGTCGTCCTCGAGCGTCAGATTGGCGACGACGAGCGGCGCGGTGATGGCCGCGACGGCGCCGGGGGATAGTTTCTGCACCTTTTCGTCGATCATGTTCGGAGCGTCGAACTGCTCGAAGACCTGCTCATATTTCACCTGCACGTCCTGACGCGCCTGATCCCAGTCGATCAGTTCCTTCAGTGGTCCGGGCAGTTCCTTATAGGCGTTGATGACGGCGACGAGCTGGCCGACATCGAGGCTGCCCTTCAGGGTGAGATAACCGCCGAGCGCATAAAAGAAAAAGGGCGTGAGCTGTGCCAGGAAGTTATTGATGAATTTGACCAGAAACTTCCACTGGTAGAGATCGTAACGGATCTTGAAGATGTCGCCGAGCCGGTGCGAGGCATCGGCGCGCTCGTAATTCGACGTGTCATAGGCATGGATTGTGCCGATGCCATCAACCATTTCGCCGATGCGCCCGGCCAGCTGGCGGGCGCTGAGCTGCCGCTGGCGACCGAGTTCGATCAGGCGACGGCGCATCTTTGGGATAATGCCCACCTGGATTGCCGCCATGAAAGCCGCGATCAGGCCGAGCCAGAAATTCTGCACGAGAATGAAGAAGAGCGCAGAGAGCGCCTGTCCGCCGAGAAGTGCCGGCTGTACGAAGGCGTCGCCGGTAAAACCGCCGAGCGGCTCCACCTCGTCCTTCACCATGCTGGAGATTTCAGCGCCCTTTACCCGCTTGAAGTGGGTTGGCGGAAACCGCAGGATCTTGTCGATGAGCTCGAAGCGGATACGCCGCAGCAGCCGCTCGCCAAGGCGGCCCTTGTAGGTATTGATGTAATATTTGAAGAGCCCGTTGATGATGACGAGCGCAAGGAACGTCAGGCTGAGCGCCATCAGCATCGACATGCGGCCGAGTTCAAGCCCGGGGAATAAGGTCACGGTGCCCCAATAGGGAATATCGACCGTGAGATGCATGAAAAGCTGCGTCGCGTTCGCCCCTTCAAAACCATCCCCCTGGATAGGCCCGTTGACGATCTGCTTGGGCAGGTCGAAAGCAAGGAAATAGGGGATCATGGACAGGGCAACGATCAGCAGAATGAAAAGCTGCTGCCGCCTCGTGTGCGACCAGATATAACGCGTAAGGCTTTGTTCCATATATAACTTCTATGACCTGTCGGGCGGGGCCCGGCGTGTTGGTTTGCGCGATGTCTAGACGATCCGGTGGCCGGGTGGCGCAACCTCCTCCTGCAAATAGGTATGGGATTCGCTATTTATCAGTATATTCAAGCGGTTTCGAGCAAAATAGCGGTCTCGTCGGGACTTGTCCGTCGCTCCGGTGATTGTTTTTACAACGTATGGATGGCAGGCGATATAAATACGACTATATTTTTAGAGTTCTCTAATATTGTTGTTTTTATTGTAGCGCAGGCGTTATGACGCTTCGATACAATGATCCCGTAATGGTTGAGCCAGACACTGGCGCAATGATGGCAAGGTCGATGGCGATAGATATTTCAGAGCGTGCAGGCGGCAACCCTTTCCTTGATGCATTGCCGCTTGCCGGCGTTGACTCGAAAGGGGGCGTTGCGCATCCCGTATCTTTTGAAGGGCTTGCGGGTATTTTTCATCCGGCGCGCAAGGATGTTAGGCAGGCCCATGCCGTTCTTTTCGTCAGCCCGTGGGGCATGGAAGAACTGTGCAGCCGCAAGTTTCAGCGGGTTCTGGCTGAGAGGCTGGCGGCTCGCGGCGTCGCGAGCCTGCGATTTGATTATCTTGGCGCGGGTGATGCCTTCGATCCGGATGATGCCGGCCGCGCGGCGGACTGGCTTTCCGACACACATGCCGCGCTTGCCTATCTGAAGCGTCTTTCCGGATGTGCCGAAGTGGTTGTCGTCGCGCAGGGCCTCGGTTGCCTGATCGCGGCGCAGGCGCTTGCCGGTCTCCCCGAGGCTGGCTCCATGGCGTTCATGGCGCCGGTCGTTTCCGGCCGTGCCTATCTGCGCGAACTGGCGATGTGGTCATCCATGATCGATGACGGCCTTGGCCTTCGGCCTGCGCAACGCCTCGCGGAGGCTGGGGCGATTGCGGGCATGAGCATGCCGGCGAGTGTTGCGGACGCGATCAAGAAGGCCAATCTTTCCAATATGACTGCCGCTCCGGCGCACGCCATTCTGGTTCTGTTGCGACCGGGCCGTGTGACCGATGCCGATTTTGCCCGGCATCTCGCCACGATCGGCGGTCAGGTGGAGGAGGCGGAGTTTTCAGGCTATGACGATCTTGTCTCCAGCCCCACTCTTTCGAGAATATCCGGCGATGTGGTGAACCGGCTGGTCGAGTGGGTTCTGTCCCGGACCCATGCCGAAAGCCCGATGGTATCGGGGGAAAGTTTCATCCTCAATGTCCCGCAGCACGGCCGTGGTTTCGTCGAGCAACCGGTGCAGTTCGGCGAAGGCGGGCGGCTTTTTGGCGTGTTTTGCGGACCGGATGACCGGGACGTGGTGTCTTCGGTTCTTCTGCTGGGTGCTGCCTATGACCGGCATGCGGGCTGGGGCAGGCTCTCCGTGCAGATGGCCCGTTCCCTGGCGCGCGAGGGCGTGGCGTCGCTGCGCTTTGACGCAGCCAATATTGCCGACAGCCCGCCCGTCCAGAACGTGCCCGATCAGGTTCTCTATGATGCTGCGCAGAATGACGACGTGGCCGCCGCGCTCGATTTTCTCGGCAGGCGCAGCACGGGGCCTTTCATTGCGGCGGGCCGGTGCAGCGGCGCCTACCTCGCCTTTAACGGCGCCCTTGCCGATGATCGGATCGGTGCCGTGGTCGCAGTCAATCCGGTTGTCTTCCATTGGCGCAAGGGCCGCTCGGTGGATGAAGCGCTGCACAAACGGCCGCGTTCCTTCGGGGAGTACAGCCAGCGTTTTCGCCAGGGCGCGACATTCAAGCGTCTCATCAGTGGCGATGTCGATGTGGTAAGCGCCGGTCTGAACATCCTCAAGGCGACGATGAAGCGGCTGTCGACAAAAACCGCAAGGTTGTTCCGCAGGGGCAGCGAGGAAGGGCGTGCCGTTTTCGGCGCTTTCGACAGGCTGAAGGCGAAGGACACCACCATTCGTCTGCTCTATAGCGACAATGACGATGGTCTCGAGCATTTCCAGTATTATTTCGATGCCAATGGTGAAGGGCTGGCAGCCTATCGCAACGTGTCGCTGACCATCATTCCCGATGCCGATCACAATCTCTCCACACCGGAATCAAAGAAAATCTATATCGAAACGGTGAAGCAGCTGGCTCTAGAAGGAAAACCGCCGGCTGGAACCCAGTGATACGACCTCTCCGGAGGGAGGGGTTTCGGTTGCCGCGGTCTCCGGCAGAAGGTTGATTTTTCTGGTTTCGCCGGGGCCGAGATGGAACCAGTTTTCCAAGGCTCGATACCCTTCCGCCGCGATATGGACGGATTGTGCCAGCCGGTCCGTGCCGATTTCGAGGCACCAGTTGCCGTCCGTTTCGCTGGTTGCGACCTGAAGGTTTGCCGCATGCAACGCCTTTTTCCGACCGAGCGGAAAATGGAACGCGTCGGCGATAACATGCTCGGTCCCAATATCCCGAAGGCGGGCGACCGTCACATCATGGGATGGCGGGCCGAAACGATAGGCATAGGTAGTGTCGAAAAATGCACCGAACAGGTCGGTTGCGGTAATCGTCTGGCTTTGTCGCGGCAACAGGGTGAGTGGCCGTTTGGCATGAACGACGGGCTGTATGCCTTCGCGCAGGCAGGTCAGTTCCAGCATGACGTTCGGGCTATCGCCGGTTTCGTTGAGGATGTGAATGTCGAGCCCGTTGGTGCCTTCATCGGAAAGGCTGACCTGAACGGGACGGAACGCCCTTTTCAGCGCATGCCAGACGGATTTGGGCCTGCCAGTGGCATCGATGATGCCCCAGCCCGCGCCGGGGACGAGATCCTGCAGCGTCCAGACTAGCGCGCCCTGACAGGAGGAGCCGCTGCGCCGCCATTCGGCGAAGGTCGCCTCCATCGCCTCGGCAGTCGCGGCGCGCGACATGTCGAGATAAAGGCTGCCATCTTCCCGCCGCAGCACATCCGGTTCAACCTCGTAAAGCAGCTTCAGATAATGATCGCGGACATCCTCGAAATCCCAGGAAGCGCCACGGTCACGCGGTGTTCGGGCTTTCCATCGCGGATCGTGAACGGCAACGCCGGGAAGATATCTGTCCAGCGTTTCCTGTTCGGGAATATTGGCGAAGGCGAGACACTCGGCGGCAAAACGCAGATCGGCGCGGCGGGCATCTTCCAGCGGCCGGCAATAGGCGCCCACGCCGTAATAATGGCCGACGCCGGCGTTAGGAAAAAACGGCAAAGCGCCGCCGGAAGGGGAATTGGCGACATAGGCCGCACCCGGCCGTTTTTCGGCGACCAGTTCCGGCAGGACCTCCTCGGTGAGCGTTCCCTTCCATATCTGCTCCGGCAGGCCGAGCATTGCGCCCTGCTGGTACATTTCACTGCCGCCGCAGAAAACGGTGAGTGATGGAGAAAGTGCCGTCGCTTCAAGGAACTGCGAGATTTCCGCGACGATATGCTGGCGCAAGCCGTCATCTTTTGCCGGATAATCAAAATTGGCGAGCATGGCATCCTGCCAGACCATGATGCCGAGTTCGTCGCAGAGGGCGAAGAATTCCGGCGTTTCATAGGCCATGGTGCCGCCGATGCGGATCATGTTCATGCCGGCTTCCGCGGCTTTTCGGAGCCAGGGCTCATAGTCCGGCGTTGTTCCCGGCAGGCGGACAATGTCGGCTGTCGTCCAGACCGCGCCGCGGCAGAAGACGCGCTCGCCATTCACCTTGAGGCCGAAACCTTTGCCGTCATCGCCGTGATCGACCTCGACCCGTCGGAAGCCGGTGCGTCCAACGTGATGTTGCGTGCCATCCAGTTCCAGAACGACGTCCTGCAGAGCCGGCATGCCATGGGTATGCGGCCACCATTGCTCTACATTGGATATGCGCAGTTCGCCGGAAAGTTTGCCGTTCTTGTCCCGGGAAAGGTCGGTGCTGTAACCGGCGCAGCCAAGCCGTGCCGTTTTTATGGGCCGGTCGGTTTCCAGCGCGATGCTCACCGTTCCCGTTCCGTCCGCGTCCAGCGAAGACCGGAGCGTGCAGAGCAGCCCGTCCTGCCTTATCAGGCTGATGGGCCGCCATGGGCCGGCGGCATGGACTTCCGGGCACCAGCCGGGCATGTAGCCGAGCGCCGTGGTGCGGATCAGCCGCAGCCCTTGTGTATTCATCATCTGCGGCCGCCAGCGGGCGCGCGGACCGGTTTTTTCAAGCCGGGGGGCGAGCGCGCGAAAGCAGATCGAAAGCTCATCCGCGCCTGTCAGCTCGACGGGCACTTCCAGCCTTTCGAACATGCTCTGGCTTGCGGCAATCAGCCCGCCGTTGAAGAAAATTTCGGCAATGGTGGCAAGACCATCGAAGCGCAGGGTCGCCCGCTCCCGGGCGTCGGAAATCATCGTCAGCCGATACCAGGCGTCCCTGTCATTCAGGGCGACAGGGGCGAGGCGATCGAATTTCCCAGCGTTTTCCAGAGCCTGTGCGACGGTGCCGGGAACGGAGACATGCAGGCTTTCAAGCGATGCCGGAATGTCGGAGGGTGTTTCGCAGGCATCGGCGGGTGTCAGTGTCAGCGTCCAGCCTTCACTCAGCAATTCCTCGCTTTCGCCGGGAAGATAGGTCCTCACGCGGCCTCGCTGGCATTGGACAGTTTTTCGCCAAGGCTTTCCATCAAACCATCCCATGCATCCGCGGCCGGATCGAGCACGGTGGCCAGCGCATCGAATTTACGGCGGGTGACGGCGCGGGCAAGCTGGAACTGCACGGTCTTGGCAACCTCCGAGATCTTGAGCGCGTGGTCTCTCGCTTCCGAAAAACCATCCGCATCCAGCCATTCGAAGTGGCTTGCCGCCAGTTCGAAATTGGCGCCGAGCTGCCGCAGCGTATTGAACGCGTATTTGTGGAAGAAGCCGAAGGGTCTGTCGGCGACCTTTTCCACCTGGGCCGGAAATACTTTTGCAAAAGCCCGGACCGGGTTGACGGAGGGGCGCCTGGAAAAATGAAACTTCAGTAGCCGTTCGGCCGTCTTGCGAATATGCGCGGCAGAAGGAGTGACGTCCGCGAATTTCGCAAATTCGGTATAGGGCAGGAAAGGCGGGTCGGTCTCGGCCAGATGATGCTGGAACAACCCATCAAAGTCCTCGCCGGAGAGATGGAAAAAGCCGGCGTTGTGGAAATAGTCGAGTTCGCGCTTTTCGAGATCGAGCCGGTTGATTGCGATGGTGGTCTTGCCGTGTTCCTTTTGGTAGCCCACCCCATGGGTGTCGGGCATATAGAAGCTGTCCATCTCGATTAGGCAGATGCGGCCGCGCTCCAGCTGCGCCTCGATGTGGTCTTCCACCTTATCGAAGATCGCAAGTTCGGTGGCGCGAACGCCATAAAGGGCTTCGAGGTCTTCCAGCGGCACCTTGAAAAAGGTGAACTGGTCACCTTCGAAATCCTGCGTCAGGGTGAAACCGAACATGGCTTCCGGGGATAAGCCTTTCGAGGCCAGTACCTCGATCCATAAATCGATGTAGCAATTGGTCTCCGGCCACATTCTTTCCGAGGAATGAAGCGGATGCTGCACATAGTTTTTGGGATCGAGGCCCGGAAAAATCTGCCGCATGGATAATCAGCCCCAGAGGGTTTCCACGACCTTTGCAGGCCATTTCTTCACGTCGAGACCGTGATGCGCAAACAGGGCCAGCGCGATGCGCTCCAGCCCGAAACCGACGCAGGCGGTGTGGGCGACATCGCCATTCTGGAGGTTGAGACCCCATTTCTGGCCGAACGCATCCTGATGGTAATTGAAGCTCATGCAGGCCGTCGGGCTGGTCGTTGAGGTGACCGGGATCAAGAGTTCGAATTTCAGGTTCTGGTCGCGCTGGTTGTTGGCCAGCATCTTGCCAGCGCGGCCGAAGAAGGGATCGTTGGCGACATCGATCGTAACGTCGAGCCCGACCGCTTTCATCATTTCCACGCCTCGATCCATCCAGCTCTGGCGGAATTCGGTAACATCGGCCTCCGTGCCCATGCAGACATATTCGCGCATGCGGAAAAGCTGCTGGCGGGCGGGGTCCTTGGAAGGTTCATGGCGGAAGCAATAGGACTGGATGTCATAGAGGCCGCCACCGGCCGGCAGGGCGCCGCGCTTGGCGATCGTCGGATAAAGCGGGTAGCAGGCCGCCGGCGTCAGCACGATGTCGGTGGCTTTCTGGTCCTTGGTCCAGTCGCCGCCCTCATCCATGGTTTTCAGCAGGCTGACATGATCAAGTTCGCAGCCGCAGAAGGAATGGACCGTGCCGGCGAGCTGCGGGAAGCTCTTCATGTAACCGCTCTTTTCGAAATAGGCGCGGTTGATGCCGGGCGGAAAGCGGATTGCTTCGGCGCCGTCGGCGCCACCGGTGCGGTCGATCAGCCGCTCGAAGGCGGCAATCACGTCCTCGAACTGGCCGCTGCGCCCATAAAGACCGTCCACACCCGTTTCAATCAGCAGGCCTTCTTCGAACAGTCGATCAAGAAACGATGTTTGCATGTCCATGGTCTTATCCCAAGAGGCTGGTGTCCTGCTTGTGAACCAGCAGGAGATTGGCGGAATTGCCGAGAATACGGTCGTTGGAAATCATCAGCCGGGCGGAATGCGCGTCGCGCAGATGCCGGCCGAGGCTGTAGGGCGTGCCGTTCTTGTAGCCCATGATGCCGCAGACCAGCATGGCATGGTCGATGATCTCGAGAATGGTTTCCGAAGAGCAGATCTTCACATTATTCATGGCCACCGCAAAGGCCATCGACATCAGCTTTTCCGGGTCGCTCTTGGTGTCCTCGTAAGCCTTGATGCCGGCAATGATGTTGGATTTCACCACCTGCAGCTTTGTGGAGACTTCCGCAAGGCGGATGGCGCCCGGAGGGGCGGTGCCGGGCGATTTGCGCGCTGCGGCTCTGACGAAGGATTGGGCGCGCAACACGGCGTCCGAGGCAATGCCATACCAGACGGCGCTCCACAGGAGATGGGAGCTTGCCAGCATGGATTGTGCGGCGATTTCCGCGAAAGGCTTCGGGAAGATCTGTGCCGCCGGCGCTTCGCCGCGGAACAGGAAACCGTCCGAACAGGTGCCACGCATGCCGAGCGTATCCCAGACATGGGTCTTCTCAAGCGTGTACTGGTTTTTCAGAAACACGGTCATCACCTGATCGGCGGGCGCGGCATCCTTGTGGGCGCGCGAGGTGATGAGGATGGCGTCGGCATTGCTGCCATAGGAAATGACGGTGGCATCCTTTTCCAGCCGGCAGGAATCACCCTCGACTTCGATCGCGCAGATGGAGTTGCGCAGATTGCCGCCGATGCCGCCTTCGGTGGTGGCGGAGCCGAGCAGAAGCTGTTCGCCGGCAACGCGGCGCATGAAGCCCGGATGCCAGGTGCTTTCCACGCCATGTTCCACCAGGCTCGACAGCTTGATGTGGTGCATGGCGAAAATCATCGCGGTTGCCGAACAGGCCTGGCCGAGCCGGGCGCAGATATCGGCGATTTCCTGCAGGGAAGTACCTTCGCCGCCCAGCGAGGAAGGGACCTGGATGCCGAGCAGGCGCTCCTGCCGCAAGGCATTGACGGCTTCCTCAGGGAAGCGGCCGGTGACATCCACCTCATCTGCATGTTTGGCGGCAATTGCCGCGACACGGCCCGCGCGCGCGGACAGAGTTTCATCCTGCGGCGCAACGGTCACGTTCATCAGGCTGCCTCTTTACCATCCAGAATGAGCTTAACGGTGTCTTCAATGGCCTTGATGCTGGCGAAAGACTTGCGGTTCAGCAGATTATCGGGAAATTCTATATCGAAAGCTTCTTCGATACCCAGCATCAATTGCACGGATGCGAAGGAAGAGAGGCCCGCCGCATAAAGATCGGCCTCATCTGCAATCGTATCGACAGGGGTTGGAAGCTGGCCGAATTTGGCCAGTATTTCACGTATAGTCGCATTCATTCCGACGTATCTCCCATGAATTTCACATCAGGATGGTTTGTGCTTATCGTTACGTGGCAAACGATAATATTCGCCTAAACCGTTAGGTTAATTACAACTAACGGCAGCATGCGCCATTCCCGCACCTTTGCCAAGCGTTGATCGGCGGCCTTGACAAAAGCCGAGCGGTGTTTTTTGCTGTGGTCATTCACCAGGGGTGTCCCGTCAAGGGGCTGAGATTCTGCTTTCATGCGCAGTGACCCGTTGAACCTGATCCAGTTCATACTGGCGTAGGGACGGTGCAAAGATCGAAGGTCGGCTGGCGTCAGGACGTCCGGTGTCGGCACTTCGGTATTTTCCATCATTCCGGCTCGAACTGGGTCTCCACAGTCAAACTTTGGAGCCTCAAGATGAATATCGTTGCCAAGACCAACCCGCTTGTCGTCACCACCGGGCCGCATGCCGCCTCCACGAAAATCCATAAACCCGGAATTTTACATCCGCATATTCGCGTGCCGATGCGAGAGATCGCGGTGCACCCGACTGCGGGCGAACCGCCGGTCACGGTCTATGATTCCTCCGGTCCCTATACCGATCCGACGCATCCGGTTCTGATCGAAAAGGGTCTGCCGCGCCTGCGTCACGACTGGGTTGTGGCGCGCAGTGATGTCGAGGCTTATGAGGGACGGCACGTCAAACCGGAAGATAACGGCTTTGCCACCGGTCAGCGCCTGACGCCCGAATTTGCCATGCGCCACCAGCCGCTGCGAGCCACGGCGGGCAAGGCGGTGACGCAGCTTGCCTATGCGCGTGCCGGCATCATCACGCCGGAAATGGAATTCATCGCCATCCGCGAAAATCTCGGGCGCGAGGCCGCGAAGGAAAAGCTTGCACGCGACGGCGAGAGTTTCGGCGCGCATATTCCTGATTATGTCACGGCGGAATTCGTGCGTCAGGAAGTGGCGGCCGGCCGCGCCATCATTCCCGCCAATATCAACCACTCCGAACTTGAACCGATGATCATCGGCCGCAATTTTCTCGTCAAGATCAATGCCAATATCGGCAATTCCGCCGTCACCTCCTCCATGGCGGAAGAAGTGGAGAAGATGGTCTGGGCCATCCGTTGGGGTGCGGATACCGTCATGGACCTGTCTACTGGCCGCAACATCCACAATATCCGTGAATGGATCATCCGCAATTCGCCGGTGCCGATCGGCACGGTGCCGCTTTATCAGGCGCTGGAGAAGGTCAACGGCATTGCCGAGGATCTCAACTGGGAAGTGTTCCGCGATACGCTGATCGAGCAGGCGGAGCAGGGGGTGGATTATTTCACCATCCATGCCGGGGTGCGGTTGCATTACATCCCGCTCACCGTCAACCGTGTCACCGGCATCGTCTCGCGCGGCGGATCGATCATGGCCAAGTGGTGTCTGCATCACCACAAGGAAAGTTTCCTCTATGAGCATTTCGAGGAGATTTGCGACATCTGCCGCACTTATGACGTTTCCTTCTCGTTGGGGGACGGCCTCAGGCCCGGCTCGATTGCTGACGCCAATGATGCGGCGCAGTTCGCCGAGCTGGAAACGCTGGGCGAGTTGACGCAGATCGCCTGGGCGAAAGACTGCCAGGTGATGATCGAGGGACCCGGCCATGTGCCGATGCACAAGATCAAGGAGAATATGGACAAGCAGCTGAAGACCTGCGGCGAGGCGCCCTTCTACACGCTCGGGCCGCTCACCACAGATATCGCGCCCGGCTACGACCACATCACGTCAGGCATCGGCGCGGCGATGATCGGCTGGTTCGGCACGGCAATGCTCTGCTATGTCACGCCGAAGGAACATCTCGGCCTGCCGGATCGCAACGACGTGAAGGTCGGCGTCATCACCTACAAGATCGCTGCCCACGCCGCCGATCTTGCCAAGGGTCATCCGGCTGCGCAGGTGCGGGATGATGCGCTGTCGCGCGCAAGGTTCGAGTTCCGCTGGGAGGACCAGTTCAACCTGTCGCTTGATCCGGATACGGCACGTTCCTTCCATGATGAGACCCTGCCGAAGGAGGCGCACAAGGTTGCACACTTCTGCTCCATGTGCGGGCCGAAATTCTGCTCGATGCGGATTTCCCATGATATCCGCGCCGAGGCACAGAAGGAGGGGCTTGAGGCCATGGCCGCGCGCTTCAAGGAGGGAGGCGAGCTCTACATGCCGCTGCCGACGTCCGCGAGCGCCGAATAAAATGCGTGTTCTTGTCAAGGGAACGGGGGTCGCCGGACTGACGGCGGCCTTCGAGCTGGCACGGGGTGGGGTCACCGTGGAGGTTTGCGAGCGCAATGCCGAACCCTCTCGTGGTGCGTCCTTTTATGCGGGCGGCATGCTGGCGCCCTGGTGCGAGCGTGAAAGTGCGGACGAGGCGGTTCTGACGCTCGGCAAGGCGGCACTCGACTGGTGGGATGAAGCGACACCCGGCCTTGTGGTCCGCAACGGCACGCTGGTCGTCGCGCCTGCCCGTGACAAGGTGGAGCTTTCACGTTTTGCATCGAGGACCAGCGGCTATCGATGGGTGGGTGAGGCTGAGATCGCCGATCTGGAGCCTGATCTTGCCGGCCGCTTCCGGTCCGGGCTCTATTTTGCCGATGAGGGCCATCTCGATCCGCGTCTTGCACTAGCATCGCTGTATCGGCGGCTTTGCGCCATGGGTGTCCGGTTTCATATGGGTGTCCTCGTGGATGAACGGTCGTTCGAACGGGTTGTGGATTGCACCGGGCCTGCGGCGGTGGGCAAGATTCCCCGTCTTCGTGGTGTGCGGGGGGAAATGCTCTACCTCGCCACGCGGGAGGTTTCCCTTTCCTGCCCCATCCGGCTGCTGCATCCGCGCATTCCGCTTTACATCGTGCCGCGCGAGCCCGGCCGCTTCATGGTGGGTGCGACGATGATCGAGACGGAGGACAAGGGAGCCATTTCCGCCCGCTCGATGATGGAATTCCTCAATGCCGCCTATGCCGTTCATCCGGCCTTTGCGGAGGCGGAAATCATCGAAACCGGCACGGGCGTGCGGCCGGCTTATCCCGATAATCTGCCGAAGGTCACCGAGGATGGCCGAACCATCTTCATCAACGGCGCGCACCGGCACGGCTTTCTGCTTTCGCCGGCCATGGCGCGGCAGGCAGCCGGAATCGTCTGCGAAACTCTCTCTTACAAGGAACAGGATCATGAAACTTCTGGTGAATGGCGACGAGCTTGATCTCGCCACTGAGACGCTGGCCGGTCTGCTCGCCAGCCTCGAATATGAAGGCGAATGGCTGGCGACGGCAGTAAACGGCGATCTGGTGCATTCGGAAGAGCGTGCCGGTTACGTGCTGAAGGCTTTCGATCGCGTCGAAATCCTCTCGCCGATGCAGGGAGGCTGAAACCATGCTGACACTTTATGGCCGCGAGGTCTCGTCCCGTCTTCTGCTCGGCACGGCGCGTTATCCGTCTCCCGCGGTGCTCGCGGATGCGGTGCGGGCGAGCAACACGGATATCCTGACGATTTCGCTGCGCCGGGAAATGGCGGGGGCTAAGAAGGGCGGTCAGTTTTTCGAGCTGGTCCGCGAACTGGACCGGCATATTCTCCCCAATACGGCCGGTTGCCATACCGTCAAGGAAGCGGTGCTGACGGCGAAGATGGCGCGGGAGGTGTTCCGCACCAACTGGATCAAACTCGAAGTCATCGGCCATCACGATACCTTGCAGCCCGATGTCTTTGCGCTGGTCGAAGCGGCCAAGATTCTCTGCGAGGAGGGTTTCGAGGTCTTCCCCTATACGACCGACGATCTTGTTGTTGGTGAAAAGCTGCTGGAGGCGGGCTGCAGGGTGCTGATGCCCTGGTGCGCGCCGATCGGCAGCGCCATGGGGCCGCTCAATCTGATGGCGCTGAAATCGATGCGGGCGCGATTTCCCGAGGTGCCGCTGATCGTCGATGCCGGTATTGGCCGGCCATCGCACGCGGTGACCGTGATGGAGCTTGGTTACGATGCCGTTCTTCTCAACACGGCGGTTGCGGGCGCGGGTGATCCTGTCGGAATGGCGGCGGCTTTCGCCAGTGCCATTGAGGCCGGCCACCAGGCTTTCAGGTCCGGTCCGCTGGAGCCGAGGGATATGGCGGTGCCTTCGACACCCGTGATCGGCACTGCGGTTTTCTCCTGATAGCGGCTTTCGGCCGAAGGCGGGCAGGTCTTTTGCGTTGACAGTGCGCCGTGGCGGCGGGATACCGAAAGAAAAGGGAAACGGCATGGCGGCACGCAACAATCTTCTCACGGATATCGACGGCGTTTCGGTCGGTAATGTCACCGATCTTACCCTCGGCTCCGGCGTTACGGCGATTGTTTTCGAAAAGCCCGCCATCGCCTCCGGTTCGGTTCTTGGTGGTGCGCCCGGTGGACGCGATACCGGTCTGCTGGACCCGGCCATGACCGTGGAGACGGTGGACGCATTGGTGCTCTCCGGTGGTTCGGCCTTCGGGCTGGATGCGGCGGGTGGCGTTCAGGCCGGTTTGCGGGAGATCGGCCGTGGCCTGCAGGTGGGCTCCACCCGCGTGCCCATCGTGCCGCAGGCGATCCTGATGGATCTGCTGAACGGCGGGAACAAGGATTGGGGGCTGCATTCGCCCTATCGCGAGATGGGATATGCGGCCTTCAAGGCGGCGCACGCTGCCCCCTTCGCGTTAGGAACGGTTGGTGCCGGAACGGGGGCGACCACGGCCACTTTCAAAGGCGGGCTTGGTTCGGCAAGTGCCGTCAGTTCCGGTGGATACAAAGTGGCGGCAATCGTTGCCGTCAACGCGCTGGGCTCCGCCACCGTCGGCGCGAGCCGCCATTTCTGGTCCGCGCCTTTTGAGGCTGACGGCGAATTTGGCGATTGCGGTTTTCCGGATCGTTTTTCAGCGGATGATACCGCATTGCGCCTCAAGGGCGTCAATCTCACCGCGACGACAATCGGCGCAGTGGTGACGGACGCCATACTCACCAAGGCGCAGGCCCACCGCCTCTCCATCATGGCGCATGATGGGTTGGCGCGCGCCGTGCTTCCCGCCCATCTGCCGAGCGATGGCGACACCATGTTCGCGGCCGCGACTGGCGACAAACCGCTTGAGGGTGGCGCTCACTTCGCCGAACTCTGCTATCTCGCGACAATCGTGATGGCGCGGGCGGTGGCGCGCGGGGTCTATGAGGCCAAGGCGCTGCCGGTGGCGGGCGCACAAAAGGCCTATCGTGACATTCATGGCCGGGGTGTTTGAACCATGAGCGAGACACGCCCGCTGCTGAAGCCTGTCCTACGCATCGACTTCCCTCCCGGAGAGCGTCTGGGTCACGGCAAGGTCGAGTTGATGGAGCTGATTGTCGAGACCGGGTCGATCTCGGCCGCCGGGCGGGCGATGGATATGTCCTATCGCCGGGCATGGCTGCTGGTGGATGCGCTGAACCACATGTTCCGGCAGCCGGTGATCGAATCCCAGCGCGGCGGCAAGCAGGGCGGCGGCGCGGCTCTGACCGCCTTCGGCGCTGAATTGCTGGAGCGTTATCGCGGCATGGAAGAGCGGATGAACAAGGCTCTGCGCGCGGATATCGACTGGCTGGAGGCCAACCGCAACCCTGATGATGCGCTCATCAATAGGGATCGAGAGCCGCCGACTTTATGATCGCATGCACCGGTTTGCCGGGTTCCAGTTGCAGCCGCTCACGGGACAGGTCGGTGATGCGCGACTGGATGATATCGCCGCCGCAATCCACCTGGATCGTCACCATGCCGTCTTCGTTCGTCGAGATATCGGCGACATGGCCTTCGAGAATGTTGAGCGCGCTGAGACCCTCGGGTTTCACCAGAGCCAGCATGACATCGCGTGCCGGTATCAGCACCCGCGCGGGGCTGCCCGGCGCCGCCTTCTTTGCCGGAACCTGCAGCAGTGCCGTGCTGAGCCGGACGGCGGCAAGGCCATGGCGTTCATCGAAGCTTTCGATACGCCCGGACAGGATGCTGCCCGCTTCACGCCGCTCGAGATGCAGGCTGAAATCGGGTCTCGCCAGAACCTCGGCCGCTTTTCCTTCCGTCTCCACCCTGCCGTCCTTCATCACGACGATACGGTCGGCAAGGCGGGCGACTTCCTGGATGGAATGGCTGACATAAACGATCGGAATTTTCGTCTCGTCGCGCAGCCGCTCGAGATAGGGGACGATTTCGGCCTTCCGCTGCTCGTCCAGCGAGGCGAGCGGTTCGTCCATCAGCAGCAGTCGGGGTGAGGAGAGCAGCGCGCGGCCGATGGCGACACGCTGTTTTTCCCCGCCGGACAGCCTGTTCGGGCGGCGTTGCAAAAGATGGCCGATGCCGAGCATGTCGATGATGTGGTCGTCATTCGCATTTGTCTCTTTGCCTGCGGCGAACCATCTGCCGTATCGCAGGTTCTGCGCCACGCTGAGATGCGGGAAGAGCCGTGCCTCCTGAAAAACATAACCGAAGCGGCGTTTGTGGGCCGGCAGAAACAGGCACTTTCCACTATCGGCCAGCACTTCGCCATCAAGCGAAACCTGTCCCTCATCCGGCCGCAACAGGCCGGCAATGATGCGGATCATCGAGGTCTTGCCGGAGCCGGAGCGCCCGAAGAGCGCGGTCACCCCACCTTCGGAGGTAAATGACGCGTCGAGTTCGAAGGCGCCGAGGCGGTGACGCGCGGAGACTGAAAGCGTCATTCCATGCTCACCCGTTTGCCGATGATGCGGGCCAGAAATTCCGAGACGAGCAGGGCCAGCATGGAAATCACGACCGAAACGATGGTGAGGCGCAATGCGCCGGCATCGCCACCCGGCACCTGCGTGAAGGTGTAGATGGCGGCGGAAAGCGTCTGGGTCTCACCGGGAATGTTTGAAACGAAGGTGATGGTCGCACCGAATTCGCCCATGGCCTTGGCGAAAGCGAGGATCATGCCGGCGATGATGCCGGGTAGAGTGAGGGGGAGTGTGACGGTGAGGAACACCCAGAGCGGGCTTGCCCCCAATGTTCCCGCCGCCTCTTCCAGCTTGCGGTCCACCGCTTCGATGGAGAGGCGGATGGAGCGCACCATCAGCGGAAAGGCCATGACGGCGCAGGCAAGTGCCGCCCCTGTCCAGCGAAAGGAAAAGACGATGCCGAAATACGTATCGAGAAACTGTCCGATCGCGCCACGGCGGCCGAAGAGGACGAGCAGCAGAAAGCCGGTGACAACGGGCGGCAGAATGAGCGGCAGGTGCACGATACCGTTGAGCAGCGACTTGCCCCAGAAGCGGCCACGCGCCAATGCCACGGCCACTGCGATACCGAAGGGCAGGCTGGCAAGCATGGCGATGGAGGACACCCACAGGCTGAGCCTGATCGCCGTCCATTCTTCAGCGCTGAGTGTCCACCAATGCAATGTCATATCCTGCAATTGCCATGTTTCATGGCCCGCCGGGAAGCGGGCCTGAAGCAAGCTTATTTCAAAACGGTAAAGCCTTGCTTTTCGAAGAAGGGCGTCGCCTTCGCGGACTTCAGGAAATCCAGATAGGACTTCGCTGCCGGCGATTTTGCTTCCGAAAGAATGGCAACCGGGTAGATGATCGGCGGATGGCTGTTTTCGGGGAAGGTGCCGACGATCTTGACGCCGGGATCGGCGGCGGCGTCGGTCTGGTAAACGATGCCATAGGGTGCCTCGCCGCGCGAGACGAGCAGCAGTGCTGCACGCACGCTTTCCGCGCCGGCGACTTTCGTTTCGACGGAGGACCAGACGCCCAGCTTTTCCAGCGCGGCTTTGCCATATTTACCTGCGGGAACGGAATCGACCGCGCCCATGGCGAGGCGGCCATCACCCACGAGAGCGGCAAGATCGAAGCCCTGCTTGATCTCGACCGGCTTTGCCTTGTCTGCAGGCGCCACGAGAACGATGCGGTTGCCGAGAAGATTGGAGCGGCTGTCGGCATTGATCAGTTTCTTGTCGGCGACATAGTCCATCCATGCGAGGTCGGCGGAGATGAAAATATCCGCCGGTGCGCCCTGTTCGATCTGCTTGGCGAGTGCCGAGCTTGCGGCATAAGAAACCGTCGCCTCGTTACCGCTTTCCTTCGCCCATTCCGCATTGATGGCATCGAGCGCGTTTTTCATGCTCGCGGCGGCAAATACCGTGACCTTTTCGGCGGCATGGGCCGGAACAGCCACGAAGGAGGCCGCCATCCAGAAGGATGTGGCGACGGCAATGGTTTTGAAGAAGCTGCGGCGTATTAGTCTCATGGCGTCCCCCGAGTTAGATATATTCCGATGAATATAACGATAGGCCTATAGGGCAATCATTATATTTTCAAGAATATATCGACTGGGGTGCGGAAAAGCAGCGGCTGCGGATGTTTCAGTGAGCAGGTGGTTAGGCTGAAAATCCCACTTCCGTCACGCTCGGGCCGGTCCCGGGCATCTGCGAGGTGTCATTTGAATGCGACCTGATTAAATCCTTGGGACAAGCCCAAGGATGACGTCGAGTATGAGACAGTTGGGAATTTAACCTCAAAATTGGCGCCAGCTTTTGCCGTCAAAACCGCTCACCGGCGAAATGGGCGATTTGCGCGCCCGTCTCGTAATAGGCTTCCTTCACTGCGCGGAAAGCCTGGGCTTTCGGCTCCGTCACAGGTAAGGGCAGATCGGCTTCGGCGATTTCTCCGAGAATATGCCGCGCGATCACCTTGCCAAAGGTCGTGCCCGGCGCGATGCCGCGGCCGTTATAGCCTGAGAATCCGACGACATTCTCCGCGAATTTATGGAAACGCGGCACGGCATTGTCCGTCATGCCGATCTGGCCATACCATTCGCATTCGAATTCCGTGTCGCCGAGCTGCGGAAAAAGCCGCTTCAGCGAGCGTTTTGCCCACGCCCGATGAATGGTGGCGCCCGGTCCCCTTAGGGCTCCGACGCTGCCGAAGACCAGTCGCCCTGCCTTGTCCATGCGGAAGGATGAGAGGATTTCCTTCGTGTCCCAGCAGCCTTCACGGCCGGGCAGGATGCTTTTTTGCAGATTGTCGCCGAGCGGCCGGGTCGCGAAGTTGAAATAGGGCAGGTAGACCTGCTCATCACGAACGATCTGCCAGGGGCCGGTGCTATAGGCTTCCGTGGCCACAACGATCCAGTCGGCACTTACCGAGCCCTGCGGTGTCTTCACCAGCCATTTCCCCCCGTCGCGTTCGGTGGCTATCACGGGGCTTGCGGTGTGCAGCCACACGCCTGCCTTTTGTGCGGCTGCGGCCAGGCCACGAACATAGGCCAGCGGCTGGAGGGTGCCGGCGCGGGTGTCGAGAAGTGCACCGGAATAGGCGGTGCTGCCGATGCGTCTCGCCGTTTCATCGGCATCGAGAACACGGACGGGCGCGCCCCTTGCTGACCATTGCTCGCAGCGCTCGCGGATTTCGGCGAGCCCTTTTTCGCCAACGGCACAATGCAGCGTGCCGTTTTTCTCGATTTCGCAGGGGATTTCGTGTTTTCCCACCAGTTCGCGCACGAGAAGCGGGGCGTTGCCGAGAAGGTCGAGAAGCCGTTCGCCGTAGGTCTCCCCCAGCACACCGGGCAGTTCCTTTGGCATGACCCACATGCCGCCATTGATGAGGCCGACATTGCGGCCGGCGCCGCCGAAGCCGATTTCCTTTGCTTCCAGAAGAACGACGTCCACGCCCCTTTCGGCAAGATGAAGGGCGGCGGATTGCCCGGTGAAACCGCCGCCAACGACGACGACATCGGCAACCGCCGGGCCCTGCAAGGCCGAAGTTACGGGCGGTTGCGGCGCGGTCTTTTCCCAGAGGCCGTGCGAGCGGGGGTCGTTATACATCGTTCCACCATGTTCCGGGCAAGTTCATTTGTTTTTCGTATGAGTGACAAGCCCTTGTTTATGAGACTTTACAAGCGCTCCTGCCTGTTGAATATCGACATATCGTCAAGAGTTCATTCCGTGAGGGAATATGGTTCTGCCACCGCGCCGTTTTCTGCCGTCGCTTTCGCTGCTGGCGGCTTTCGAAGCCGCCTCGCGCACGGGCAGCGTCACGGCTGCGGCGAGGGAACTCGGCCTGACACAGGGCGCGGTCAGCCGGCAAATCCTGGCGCTTGAAGAGCAGCTTGGCGTGGCGCTGTTTCTGCGAGAACGACAGACCATCCGGCTGACCCGGGCGGGGGAAGGGTATGCACGGGAAATCCGCGAGGCTTTGCGGCGTATTTCGACGGCGTCCCTCAATCTGCGCGCCAATCCGGATGGTGGCACGCTCAATCTCGGCGTTCTGCCCAGCTTCGGCACGCGCTGGCTGGTACCGCGCCTTCCGGATTTCATCGCCCGGCATCCGGGCGTTTCCGTCAATCTCCTGACACGGTCGTCGTTGTTCGATTTCCGCACCGATACTGTCGATGCAGCGATCCATTTCGGCTTGCCGCACTGGCCGGGCACCGAGCTGGTTTTCCTGATGCATGAAAAGGTTATTCCGGTATGCAGCCCGGCCTTCAAGGCGCGCTACGGACTTTCGACACCTGGCGACCTGCTGCATGTGCCGCTGCTGCACATGACGACCCGGCCAGATGCCTGGGAACAGTGGTTTCGCGGCCATGATGTGCGTTTCGAGAATGTGCACGGTATGCTGTTCGATCAGTTCACCACCATTGCCGAGGCGGCGAGCGCGGGCGTTGGAGCATCGCTCATCCCCTCCTTCATGATCGAGGAGGAGGTGCGAAGCGGTCGTCTCGTCGCGGCCGTTGCGGGGGAAGTGGAAAGCGAAGAGGCCTATTATCTCGCCTGCATGCCGGATCGTGCCGGATATGCTCCGCTCGAGAGTTTCCGGCGCTGGATCGTTTCCGAGGCCGCCCGTGGGGCCGGCGGCAGGACGGGGGAGTTTTCGGCGTAAACCGGCGCGCGGTCTTGCAAGAGCGGCGCGGCTCAGCCAATAGTGCGGCATGACGCGTGGCGCGCGCCGCCACGCACCGAAAGTTCCAATACGGGAGATGTCCGTGAAGCCCATTTTCGTTCAGCTTCAATGCGAACCCGGCAAGACCTATGATGTCGCCGATGCCATCTATAAAACGGAGCTGGTTTCCGAGCTTTATTCCACCAGCGGCGAATATGATCTGCTGTTGAAAATCTATCTTCCGCAGGAAGAGGATATCGGCAAGTTCATCAACCAGAACATCGTCAATATTCCGGGCATCGTGCGTTCGCTGACGACGCTGACCTTTACGGCGTTTTGACAAGTCCGGGTAGTGGGGAGCTGCTTCAGCTCAACTGGTGACGTTTGACGCGCGATATATTGCCGGCGATGTGGGCCTGCGGATTGTCACACAAAAGAAAAGCGCGCCGCCGGTCCGGTGTTCGGGATCCGATTTTCGGCGCGCTCTGGTTTTGAAATTTCTTCAAGCGGGCGATGCTTTTCCCGCATCAGGCCGCGGCCAGGTTGCGGTTGCGCACGAGATCACGAATGGCGATCCGCACGTCGTCGGCGCTGTCGAACTTCTGTTCGTCCAGATCGTGAACGTGGAACTTCACCGCGATGAACTTCAACCGGTCATTGTCCGGGATAACGATGCCGACGGGTTCACCAGCGAATTCAATGACTTGCTTCTGCATAATATACTCCCGCTGTGGCTAATTCACACAGCATGTTGTCGAACTGATTTTCAGGAAATTGAGACCGTCAGGTCACATTCGACAGCAGCGGGAACACGTGGATTTAAATCCAGCATTCCAGGACTCAAGACCAAGGATTGCGTTAATGTTGATATGTTTTGACATGACACACTCCCTGTATTGGTGTTGGCCCGGAATCAGGAGACTCGTTCTCTAGTTCCACACTGATAATCCAGACCAGCACTAAAATCAATGCTGATTGTTATAGGTAGAATATTTTTCTTTATGATGACAGGAGAGGGGCGGAAATGTGAAATTTTTGTTTTCGTCCGAAGCCACTCTCAAAAAGCCCGGCACTGCGGGCTTTTTATGCTTTTTTTAATCGCTACCGAATGCCTGGGGTGGGTAAATATGCTCGTTTCCGTTGAAGTCTGACACGGAATAACAGCCACCGTTTGTTTTTTCGGCCGCATTTCTGCCAATTGCCGCTTTGCCGTAGCCACCGGGAATGTCGAGAACATAGGTCGGCTGGCAGAGACCGGAGACATGTCCGCGCAGGGCGGAAACGATTCGCTGCCCTTCTTCTATCGTCAGCCGGAAATGGCTGGTGCCGGGCGCGAGATCCGGATGGTGCAGGTAATAAGGCTTGATGCGGGTCTCGACAAAGGCGCGCATCAGCTCGGCGAGAATCGCTGGGTCGTCATTGACGCCTTTCAAAAGCACGGTCTGGCTGACCATGGCGATACCGGCATCGATCAACCGCGCCGAAGCGCATCGGGCTTCTTCGCCAAGTTCACGCGCGTGATTCGCGTGCAGGGCGACATAGGTGGTCTTGCCGCTGGCTTTCAGCGCGTCGATCAGGGCCCCGTCGATGCGATCGGGGTCGACCACCGGTACACGGGTATGGAAGCGGACGATCTTCACATGCGGTATGTCCCTCAACCGCTTCATCAGATCAGAGAGGCGACGTGGGGAGAGTACCAGCGGATCGCCGCCGGTGAGGATGACCTCCCAGATGGCGGGCCTCGCCTTTATATAGTCGAATGCGGCGTCCAGCTCCTCCGGGGTCATCATGCCATTGCCCTGCGGCCCGACCATTTCTCGGCGGAAACAGAAACGGCAATAGACCGGGCAGACATGTACTGCCTTCAAGAGAACCCGGTCGGGATAACGGTGAACGATGCCATGGACGGGGCTGTGGGCGTCGTCGCCGATCGGATCGCCGTTTTCTTCGGGAAGCTGGATGAGCTCGGCGGCGTCCGGCACGAATTGCCGGGCGATGGGGTCGAGCGGATCGCGGCTGTCCATCAATCCGGTAACCGAAGGCGTGATGGCCAGCGCGTAACGCTGGGTGACCGCGCGCAGGCTTTCCAGCGCATCGGCTTCGATCAGCCCCGCCTCGAGAAGCGCCTCGGGCGTCTTGATGGTTTCAAGCCCTGTCATCGTCCATATTCCGCAACGGGTGCCCACATGACGAGATCGATGCGGGGCGCGCCGGTGGCCAGCATCACCAGCCGGTCGAAACCGAGCGCTATGCCACTTGCCGGCGGCATGATCGCGAGCGCGACGAGAAAATCCTCATCGAGCGGATAGGTCTCACCGTAGACACGCTGCTTTTCGGCCATCTCCATTTCAAAGCGCCGCCTCTGTTCGGTCGCATCGGTCAATTCGCCGAAGGCATTGGCAAGTTCCACGCCGCAGGCATAAAGCTCGAAACGTTCCGCCACCCGCGCATCCTTCGGCGACTTGCGGGCAAGGGCGGCTTCGCTGGTGGGATATTCGTCGAGAATGGTTACTCTGCCAAAGCCCAGTTCCGGCTCCACCCGCTCGACGATGACGCGGCTGAACATATCCGCCCAGGTATCATCTTCGGCGATGCGGATACCGGCATTGGTGAGGCTGGCGGCGAGATGTCGCTCATCGGTCTCGCCGTTTCGGCCGATTGTGGCTAGAAGATCTATACCCGCATAACGCTCGAAGGCCTCGGCGACACTCAGGCGTTCGGGCTCCAGAAACGGATCGACGCTGCGGCCGCGATAGCTGAAATGTTTCGTTCCGGCGGTTTCGGCCGCCAGAGCCAGAAGATTGGCGCTGTCCTTCATCAGGCTCTCATAGGTCTCGCCGACCCTATACCATTCCAGCATGGTGAATTCCGGGTGGTGCAGCGGGCCTCTTTCCCGGTTCCTGTAAACATGGGCGAAACAGGAAATGCGTTTTTCACCGGCGGCGAGCAGTTTCTTGCAGGCGAATTCCGGCGATGTATGGAGATAGAGCGGGATGGCCTTGCCGCCCGGAGTCAGGCCTTCGGTGGTAAATGCGTGTAGATGCGCCTCGTTGCCGGGGGAAATCTGCAGGGTGGCGGTATCGACCTCGAGAAAATCCGCACGGGCGAAATAGCTGCGAAACGCCAACTGGATCGCATTGCGGCCAAGGAGAAAAGCGCGACGGTCGGCATGGACGTCGGGCGTCCACCAGGGTGACATTGTCTCTTTGCCTGCGCGCATCTTCTGTTCTTTTCCGTCTTCTCTGCGGCGCTGAATTGCGGGTAAACGGCCCGCAAAACGCCTGATCGCGTCATTTAAAGCAATTCCGGGCGGAAAACCGCTAGGCACTCT
Organism: Agrobacterium tumefaciens; assembly: GCA_017744915.1. Classification (GTDB taxonomy): domain Bacteria; phylum Pseudomonadota; class Alphaproteobacteria; order Rhizobiales; family Rhizobiaceae; genus Agrobacterium; species Agrobacterium tumefaciens_I. The sequence continues at coordinate 8,837 of JAGIAH010000015.1, read as the reverse complement.
TCCGTGAATTGCTGTAGAAGGCTGGCAATTCGTGCGGATTTAAGGTAGTTGCGCCCCAGAAAAAAGACAAAACGTCTGCCGGGGCCGGTGCTGCCGCGCAGTCCTTTACGACGCATTTCATCGAGTTACAAGGAAGTCATATGGTCAAGGTTATCGCCTCATCCGTCCGCAAGGGCAATGTTCTCGACGTGGACGGCAAGCTTTACGTCGTTCTCACCGCGCAGAACTTTCACCCCGGCAAGGGCACGCCAGTCACGCAGGTGGACATGCGCCGCATCGTTGACGGTGTGAAGGTTTCCGAGCGCTGGCGCACCACCGAACAGGTCGAGCGCGCTTTCGTCGAAGACCTGAACTTCCAGTTCCTTTATGAAGACGGCGAAGGCTTCCACTTCATGAACCCGGATAACTACGATCAGGTCGTTGTCGACGTCGAAACGATGGGTGAGCAGAAGGCCTATCTGCAGGAAGGCATGACCTGCGTTCTTTCCATCCATGAAGGCAACCCGCTGGCCGTTGAACTGCCGCGTCACGTCACGCTGGAAATCACCGAAACGGAACCGGTCGTGAAGGGCCAGACGGCTTCTTCTTCCTACAAGCCGGCAATTCTCTCCAACGGCATCCGCACCATGGTGCCGCCGCATATCGATGCCGGCATCCGCGTCGTCATCGCGACGGAAGACAATTCCTACGTCGAGCGCGCCAAGAACTGAGCCTGGTTGCCAGCTCGAAAAAAAGCACCGGGTGACCGGTGCTTTTTTTATACCCTGAACAGCAAAAAGCCCGCGTCGAGACGCGGGCTTTTTAATTGCCTTGTGGGCCGTTCTTACATGCCCTTTGCCGCGGCCACGGTCGGGCCGGCAGACTTCTTCGGCGTGGGCTGGCCAACGGCATAGCCACCGCCGAGCGCCACGTTCAGCGACACATAATCCTGCGCGGTTTGCTGGATTGCCGTGGCAAGGTTTGCCTGCGCATCCGAGACCGAGCGCTGGGCATCCAGAACATCGAGCAGAGACGATGCGCCGTCGCGGTAGCTGGCGGTGGAGAGCTGCAGCGCTTCCTGGTAGGAGGAAACGGTCTTTCTCAGTGCATCCACGGTACGCTGGTCGCGGTTGACGGCGGCCAGGGCGTTTTCGACTTCTTCCACCGCGTTGAGAACGGTCGCCTTCCAGACGAGATATTGCTCGCGTGCCTGGGAGTTGGCGAGGTCGACATTGGCGCGAAGCTTGCCGCCATCGAGGATCGGCAGCACGAGGCTCGGACCGAACGACCAGCTATTGGCTGATCCACGGCCTCCGCCGCTCACAAAGTTGTAGCTCGGGGTAATCGCGCCACCGAGTTCGATGCTCGGATAAAGCTGAGCCTCGGCAACGCCGATCGAGGCGACCGCAGCGGCGAGATTGCGTTCGGCAACGCGAATGTCCGGACGGTTGCGGATGAGGTCGGCCGGGATGCCGGTGCGGGGAATTGCGCGTGCGACAGGCTGGCGCGCGCCCTTCTGCAACTCGGCAATGAGCGACGAGGCCGGCATGCCGAGCAGGGTTGCGATGCGATGCGCGGCCTTGCGGAAACTGGTTTCGAGGCCAGGGATCTGCGACAGCGTGGAATTGACCAGACCTTCGGACTGGACGACATCGAGGCGCGAGGCAGCGCCCGCTTCGAGCTGCAGCTTGGTCAGATCCAGTGTTTCGCGGCGGGAGCTCAGGTTCTGGCGGGCAATCGCCAGACGCTCCTGATAATAGCGCACATCGATATAGGCGGCGGCGACAGACGAAATCAGCGTCAGGCGCTGGACGTCGACCGTGGAGTAAGCCGCATCGAGCGATGCATCGGCGCTTTCGGTTGCCCGGCGATAGCGACCGAAGAGGTCGAGAAACCAGGAAACGCTGAGGCCGCCGGAGGACGCGTTGGTGACGGGAACGTCACGGTAGCTGCCCTTGGTCTGGCTGGTCGTGTGCTGTCCCTGAGCCGTGAGGCTGGGCAGACCGCCTGCGCCGGCCGAGATCACCTGGGCTTCCGCCTGGTTGATGCGCTCGATCGCCTGCATCACCGTCAGGTTCTGTGCGAGGCCCGTGGAAACGTATCCGTTCAGGCGGCTGTCGTTAAAGGCAGTCCACCATGCCACGCTGCTGATGTCGCCATTGCCGGTTTTTCCGGCTTCCGCAAACTTTCCCGGTAATTGGATTTCCGGCGTCTTGTGGTCGGGTCCGACAACGCAGCCTGAAAGCAGCAGCATTGTCAGGGGAAGAGTGGCGCGAATAGACAGCATGTAATTTTCCCAATTCTCTGGTTGGCTTACCGAGCGCGGCTTGCTGACAAATGGGCTGCGCGGTCGATATGCCGTAGAAACGTGCATTTGCCAAATCGGCAACATTTCTAGCAGCGTATTAACGGTTGGCACAGCCCATTTTTGTTTTGTTAACGCCTTGAAAGGCGACGAATGATGACGAAAAAGGACGGAACGAAGAAAATTCCGAGGAGTGTTGCAGAAAGCATACCACCCAGAACCCCGATACCGATTGCATTTTGCGCGGCGGAACCCGCTCCGGTTGCGATTGCGAGAGGCACGACGCCGAGGATGAAGGCGAGCGATGTCATGATGATCGGACGCAGGCGCAGCTTCGCCGCCTCCAGCGTCGCTTCCATCAGGCTTAAACCGTGCTCCTGTCTTTCCTTGGCGAATTCGACGATCAGGATCGCGTTCTTCGCGGCAAGGCCGATGGTCGTCAAAAGACCCACCTTGAAGTAGACGTCGTTCGACTGGCCGAAGAAATGCGCCGCGGTCAATGCGCCGAGAACGCCCACCGGCACGGCCATGATGACCGAGAAGGGGATCGACCAGCTTTCATAAAGTGCGGCAAGGCAAAGGAACACGATGAGCACCGATAGCGCGTAAAGCATCGGGGCCTGCGAGCCGGAAAGCCGTTCCTGATAGGAGATGCCCTGCCATGCCACCGTGTAACCGCCCGGCAGGCTTGCCGTCAGGCGCTCCATCTCGTCCATGGCGTCACCGGAAGCGACGCCCGCACCGGCGGTGCCTTCAAGCGAGATCGCACCTGTGCCGTTGAAGCGGGCGAGAGACGGCGGAGCGTTGATCCACTTCACCTCGCTGAAGGAGGAGAAAGGCACCATCTCTCCGTTGGTGTTGCGCGCATACCAGAACTTGAGGTCGTCCGGCTGCATGCGATAGGGCGCGTCGCCCTGAACATAGACGGGCTTCAATTCGCCGTTCAGGGTGAAGTCATTGACATCCCGGCCGGCAAAGATCGTCGACAGCATGAGGTTCACGGAGGCGAGATCGACCCCCATGGCGCCCATCTTTTCCTGATCGAGAATGATCTTCATCTGCGTTTCATTGTCCTGGCTGTCGCTTCGGAGTGAGCTGATCTTCGGATTGCTGGTGGCAAGCGCGATCAATTCCTTCGATGAGGCGGTCAGCGCGTCGGTGCCGTTGCGGCCGCTATCCACCAGATACATCGAGAAACCGCTCGATGTGCCCATGCCCTGAATGGCCGGCGGCAGAAGCGGGAACACCTGCGCATCGCGGAAACCGAAGAAGGTACCCATTGCACGCTGCACGATGGCGCCGGCGTGCTGATCAGGCGCGGTTCGTTCGGCAAAATCCTTGAGCTTGGTGAAGACGATGGCGTTGTTCTGGCCGGAACCGCTGAAGCTGAAGCCGAGCACGCCGAAAACCGATTCGACATTAGCGGCTTCCTTTTCGCGGAAGTAGCTTTCGACCTGTTTCACCACCTCGTTGGTGCGTTCGATGTTCGAACCGGTCGGCGTCTGGATGATCGTCAGCAGCACGCCCTGGTCTTCCTGTGGCAGGAATGAGCTTGGCAGCTTCGAGAAGAACCAGGTGCAGCCGCCGATGACGATCGCGAAGAGGATCATCACGCGCAGCGGCCGTTTCAGCAGATAGCCGATGGAGGACACATAGCCGTCCGTCGTCTTGCCGAAGCCGCGGTTGAACCAGGCGCCCGGCCCACGCTGCTTCTTGTGGTGATCGATGGGCTTCAGCATCGTTGCGCAGAGCGCCGGCGTCAGAACGATGGCGACCACGGCCGAAAGCAGCATGGCCGAAACGATGGTGACCGAGAACTGGCGATAGATGATGCCCGTCGATCCACCGAAGAAGGCCATGGGAATGAACACGGCGGTCAGGACCAGCGCGATGCCGATGATTGCGCCGGTGATTTCGCCCATCGACTTTTCGGTCGCTTCGACCGGGGACAGGCCCTCTTCCGACATGATGCGCTCGACGTTTTCGACAACAACGATGGCATCGTCGACGAGAAGGCCGATGGCCAGCACCATGGCGAACATGGTGAGCGTATTGATGGAATATCCTGTGAGCGCCAGGATGCCGAAGGTGCCGAGAAGCACGACCGGCACGGCGATCATCGGAATGAATGTGGCCCTGAGGTTTTGCAGGAACACCAGAAGCACGACGAAGACGAGGATGATCGCCTCGATCAGCGTATGCACCACCTTCTCGATCGACAATTTCACGAAGGGCGTGGTGTCATAGGGATATTCGATCGCGACGCCTTCCGGCAACGAGCCCTCGACATTGGTCAGAGCCGCTTTCACGCGCGCCGCGGTGTCGAGCGCGTTGGCACCCGTGGCGAGATTGACCGCGAAACCGGCCGACGGGCGGCCATTGGAGCGGGAATCGCCACCATAGGTTTCCTGACCGATCTCGATGCGAGCAACGTCGCTGAGACGGACGGTTGCGCCGTCCTTTTCGACTTTCAGGATGACCGATTCGAAATCGGCGACAGTGGTGAGCTGGCTCTGCGCCGTCACCGTCACGTTGAGCTGCTGGCCCTTGACGGCGGGCACGGCGCCGAGCGAACCGACCGAAACCTGGGTGTTCTGGCTCTGGATGGCGCTGGTGACGTCGGCCGTGGTCAGCTGGTATTTGTTGAGCTTGAACGGATCGAGCCAGATGCGCATAGCATATTCGGAACCGAAGACGTTGATGCTGCCGACGCCTTCCAGGCGCTTGATCTGGTCTTCGACACGCGAAGAGAACACGTCGCCGAGATCGGCCGAATTGCGCTTGCCGTCGGTGGAGATGAGCGCGCCGACCATCAGGATGCTCGATGTGGAACGGCTGACCTGGATGCCCTGCTGCTGCACCGTATCGGGCAGCTGCGACTGGACAAGCTGCAGCTTGTTCTGCACCTGAACCTGCGCGATGTCCGGCAGGATGCTGTTGCCGAAGGTCAGCGTCACTTCGGCGCTGCCGGTCGAGGACGACGAGGTCATATAGGTGAGGTCATCGAGACCGGTCATGCCATCTTCGATGATGGTCGTCACCGATTTCTCGACGGTCTCTGCGCTCGCGCCGTTGTAGGTCGCGCTGACACGGACGGTTGTCGGTGCAATGTCGGGATATTGCGAAATGGAAAGCGTCCAGATCGCAAGGGCGCCGCCCAGCATGATGACGATGGCGATAACCCATGCGAAAACGGGGCGCCGGATGAAGAAATGGGCCATGGCAGTCCTGCCTTACCTTTTACGAGCTTCGACCAAGGGTTTCGTGCTCATGCTTATTTCGTGGGGGCGGCGGCAGGCGGAGCTTGCTGCGGCAGAACGACGATACCGCGATCGTCGATGGTCACTTCAACCGGTGCGACCGTCGCGCCATCGGCAATCCACTGGAAACCGTCGACGATGAGCTTGTCGCCATCCTTGACGTTTTCCGTCACCAGCCAGGCATTGCCCGACTGCTGGCTGGACGGGAAGGTGCGGGTTTCCACCTTGTTTTCCGCTGTCACGAATTTTGCGGTCAGTTCGCCGTTGGCGTTGCGGCTTGCGGCGCGCTGCGGAATGCGGAAGCCTTTTTCCTTGCCGATGGTCAGCGTGGCGCGGACATAGGTGCCGGGAAGCAGAAGATCGTCGGGATTGTCGAAGAGGGCGCGGATGGAGAAGGTGCCCGTGGTTTCGCTCACCGCCATGTCGGACATGTCGATCTTGCCGTCATGCTTATATTCGGTACCGTCTTCCAGCGTCAGATGAATACCGGTCTCCTTCGTATCGCCGCCGAGCTGGCCCGACGAGATCGCCTTTTTCAGGCGCAGGAGATTGATGCTGGATTCCATCAGGTCGATATAGATCGGATCGATACGGCGCAGCGTTGTCAAGGCCGTCGTCTGGTTTGCCGTCACCACGTTGCCGATGCTGAAAGCGGTCGCGCTGGTGATGCCGTCGAAAGGCGCGCGGACCTTGGTGAGATCGAGGTTGATCTCAGCCGTTTCCAGAGCGGCCTTGGTCTGTGCCACATCGGCTTCGGCCTGAAGCAGTGTCACCTTGGCGTTTTCATATTCGATCTGCGTCGCGCCGCTATTGACCAGCCGCTCATAGCGGGCAAGGTTCGCCTGGGCGCTCGGAATGCTGGCTTCGGCCTTCGCAACGTTCGCCTTGGCCTGGGCTACTTCTGCCAGGTAGGTGTTGTCCTCGATCTGGTAGAGAATATCGCCCTGCTTGACCTCGCTGCCTTCCTTGAAAGGAATTTCGCGGATGATGCCAGTCACGCGCGGTCGGATTTCCGCCGTCTGGAACGCGCTGGCGCGGCCGGGAAGAACCGTGGTGAGGGGATATTCGCTGTTCTTCATCAGGATGATGCTGACCGGAGACGGCGGCCGCTCGGCACCCTGGCCGGCGGTCTTGCTGCTGTCGCCGCCATCGCCGCATCCCGCCAGAGCTGCGGCCACACACAGAGAAGCAAATAGGGGTAAAATACGTCGGCTCATCGTTCTTCCCTGCGTATTGATCGCATTCAACTATAAGCGCAATGTCGCTCGGCGGATGCGCGTCCGGAAACAGACACGACAGGCGAGGGCCTTGGAAGGGACCCGATTCGCTCATTCTGTCCGGACCGCCACGCGCATAGAAGCGCAGGCTTTTGCGCTTCGCAAGCAATTGCGAGAAGGTGACGTAAATTGGGAATCGTCACTTAGCAAGCGGATTGCGTAATCCCGCATCGATTAAATCGACGAGTTGATCACAACGTGTTGCCAAATTGCCGATATCTTCCCGTGCGATGAGAACGGGATGGATGACGCTTGTGAGCGCATGAAGCACGGTTTCCGAAAGCGGCGGAACATTGGCCTCGGCGTAAATTCCGGCATCGATACCGTCGCGGATAATATCGGCCAGCAGGTTCGCGATCACGGATTTATAATAGTCGCCGCACTTCATATCCTGCTTGGCCGTCATCAGGATCATTTCGAAAATATAAGGATTGTCGTTGAGGTCCCGATGATGCAGCTCCATCAGGGTGCGGGCGAGGTGGCGCAGCCTTGAAAGCGGCGGTTGGCCCTTGTCCAGCGGCTGGATGTTCCGTTCGAACTCGCTGATCTGCTCAAACGCTATGGCGTCGACGAGCGCGTTTTTCGAGTTGAAATTCTTGAAGACATTGGCGGGCGACATGCCGAGCGCGGCGGCAATATCGGCAATTGCCACCGCACCGAAACCGCGCTCCCGGAAAAGTTCTTCGGCTTTGGCGAGAATGTCCCGCCGCGTTTCTTCGGCGGAACGGCGAGGCCGGCGTCTGACGGAAGCGTCGTTCTTCCTGTCACCCTTTCTCGCCTGTTCGATCATTTTGCTCACGGTCAGACTCCGGGGAAGAACGGCTCCAGATTCCGGCGTACTCTTGCAAGCGGTGTCTCGCCGCTATCGTCGGCAACGAAGCTCTGTCCGGTGATGCGTTCGTAAGCATCAATATAGACCTTGGAGGTCTGCAGAACGAGGTCCTGTGGAATTTCGGGAACGTCGTCCTTGTAGGGATCGCAGCGTTCGGCAACCCAGGCTCTCACGAAATCCTTGTCGAAGCTCGCCGGCCGCGTGCCGTTGCGGAAGCTTTCTTCATAGCTGTCGGCCATCCAGTAGCGGCTGCTATCCGGCGTGTGGATTTCGTCGGCGAGAATGATGGTGCCGTTTTCATCGGTACCGAACTCATATTTCGTATCGACGAGAATGAGGCCCTGCTTTGCGGCAATCTCCTGACCGCGCTTGAACAGCGCCAGCGCATAATGGGACAGCGTGTCCCACTGCTCCTGCGTCAGGAGCTTCTTCTCAACAATCTCGGCCGGCGTCAGCGGCTCGTCGTGACCGCCATCGAATGCCTTGCTTGTCGGCGTGATCACCGGTTCAGGCAAAATCTGGTTGTCTTTCATCCCGTCCGGCAGGCTCATGCCATACATCTGCCGCTCGCCCTTCTTATAAAGGGTCAGGATCGATGTGCCGGTGGTGCCGGCCAGATAACCGCGGACCACCACTTCGACCGGCAATATGTCCAGCCTCTTGCCGATGACGACGTTAGGGTCGGGATAGCTCACGACATGGTTAGGACAAATATCCTTCGTCTGCTCGAACCAGTAGCGCGCCGTTTGGGTGAGCACCTGTCCTTTATAAGGAATGCATGTGAGGATCCGGTCGAAGGCGCTCAGGCGATCGGTGGATATGATGATGCGGTTGCCGTCGGGCAGATCGTAGTTTTCCCGCACCTTGCCACGGTAATAATTCGGCAGTTCGGGAATGACGGCTTCATCAAGAATGCGCACGGGCTCTCCAATTCTTGGCTTTATAAGGGGCGCCGGACGCCCCGATCAGACTAAAAATCCTGTCCGTTCCTATTGCATGTTTCCCGGAGGAGGGCCAGTCGCCAGCTGGGGGAGGCGTTTCAGGCCTGTCCATGCTCATAAACTGGAAACTCCCTATAAATATCAAACACTTAATAAAAATGTCAGTTTTTTGACGGTATGTGTGTTGACTTGTTTGAGGGGATGGATTTATAAGTCCGCTCACTGAACGAGGGCGGCGGCGCT
>JAGIAH010000014.1 GCA_017744915.1 Agrobacterium tumefaciens | reverse complement strand
GGGTTTGGGTGCGGGGTAATTGGGGAAAGAGTGTGTAGCTCACCCCCCTCTGCCCTGCCGGGCATCTCCCCCTCAAGGGGGGAGATCGACTCGCGGCGGCCTCACGGCCATCTTCAACATCGCGAGTGAGCGAGCGTCGTCTTCTGGCTGATCTCCCCCCTTGAGGGGGAGATGCCCGGCAGGGCAGAGGGGGGTGAGCTACACACTCTTTCCCCAATTACCCCGCACCCAAACCCCACCCGTCACCGGCTCCTTAACCCCCGTCGTACCCGGATAGGTCAGCGGCAGCGCCTTCAGCGAGCGCACGGCCAAATAGGCCCAGGCCTCCGCCTCCATCGCCCCGCCATCGAAACCCGCCTCTTCGGCCGCGATCACCCGCGCCCCAATCTTTGCGGCAAGGCCCGCAAACTCCGCCATGATAACAGGATTGAGCCGCCCGCCGCCGCAAACCACGTAGGTTTTAGCCGCTTCCGGCAAATAACTCGCCGACTTGAGGATCGCCGCACCCGTCAGATGCGCCAGCGTCCGCGCGCCATCCGCCAGCGAGGCCTCGCCCTTTTGCGGCGGCACGAAATCGCTGCGGTCGAGCGAGCGGCGGATATTGGCCGAAAAGAACGGGCTTTCCATATAACGCTCCACCAGCGAAGCAACCACGCTACCAGCCGCCGCCGTCCTGCCGCCCTTGTCGAAGGCCTTGCCGGTGTGCGCCTCGATCCACTGGTCGATCAGCATATTGCCGGGACCGCTATCGAAGGCGGCAAGCCGTCCCGCGTCGCCGATATAGGTCAGGTTGGAGATACCGCCGATATTAACGAAGACGGCGGGCGTTTCGAAACCATCAGGCAGGTTGGCGGAAAGCGCCATATGATAGGCGGGGATCAGCGGCGCGCCCTGCCCGCCATGCACCATATCATTGGCGCGCATGTCGTAAACCACGTCGATGCCGGTCTCGGAGGCCAAAAGCGCGCCATCGCCGATCTGCACGGTCAGCGCCTCATCCGGCCGGTGCAGCACGGTCTGACCGTGAAAACCGATCACATCGATATCGCCGGGCTGAAGCCTGTGCCGATGGAGGAAGGATTGAACCGCCGCCGCATGGGCAAGCGTCAGCTTGCGCTCGGCATCACCCAGATCGCCGGGGCGTTCGCGCCTTTCGACGATGGATTTGGCCGTGATCAATGCCTTCTGCCAGATGGCGCGCAGGCCCTGATCATAGGGAAAATAACCGCTCGGCCCGTGCCGGACCACGCTTTCGCCATCCGTGCGCAAAAGCGCAATATCGATGCCGTCCATCGATGTGCCGCTCATCAGCCCGATTGCCGTTTTGACCTCGCCCACGCGCCGCTCCCTTGCAATATCGAATCATGATGACGTGAATCCCGATATTCATGGCCGAAACGGGTGCACATTTCAAAAAACAATGATAAAGCCCCGGCGTTCATTGGCTTTCAATGACGGAAAAGATCAAACCAGAAAGTAAAAGGTTATGTCCAGGTTCAAGTCCGATTTCCTCCGCACGCTCGATGAGCGCGGCTTCATTCACCAGATCTCCGATGAGGCAGGTCTCGACGAACTGTTCGCCAAGGAAACCGTGACCGCCTATATTGGCTATGACCCGACGGCTTCCAGTTTACATGTCGGCCACCTCACCCAGATCATGATGCTGCACTGGATGCAGAAGACCGGCCACCAGCCGATCTCGCTGATGGGCGGCGGCACCGGCATGGTGGGTGATCCCTCCTTCAAGGAAGAGGCCCGCAAGCTGATGACGGTCGACATGATCGAGGACAACATCACCTCGCTCAAACACGTCTTCGCCAATTACCTCGATTACGATCGCGCCAACAATCCGGCGCTGATGATCAACAATGCCGACTGGCTGCGTGGTCTGAACTACCTCGAATTCCTGCGCGATGTCGGCCGCCACTTCTCGGTCAACCGCATGCTGTCCTTCGACAGCGTGAAGACGCGTCTCGACCGTGAACAGTCGCTGTCCTTCCTCGAATTCAACTACATGATCCTGCAGGCCTACGACTATGTGGAGCTGAACCAGCGCACCGGCTGCCGCCTGCAGATGGGCGGTTCGGACCAGTGGGGCAACATCATCAATGGCATCGACCTCGGTCACCGCATGGGGACGCCGCAGCTTTACGCGCTGACCTCACCGCTTCTGACCACCTCCTCCGGTGCGAAGATGGGCAAGTCGGCGTCTGGCGCCGTATGGCTGAACAAGGACCTGCTGCCGGTCTATGACTTCTGGCAATACTGGCGCAACACGGAAGACGCTGATGTCGTCCGCTTCGCCAAGCTGTTCACCACCCTGCCGATGGATGAGATCGCCCGTATCGCCGCCCTTGGCGGATCGGAAATCAACGAGGCGAAGAAAATCCTCGCCACCGAAGTGACGGCGATCCTGCATGGCCGCGCAGCGGCGGAAGAGGCAGCGGAAACGGCGCGCAAGACCTTCGAAGAAGGCGCGCTTGCCGAAAACCTGCCCTCCATCGAGGTTCCGGCGTCCGAACTGGAAAACGGCGTCGGTGTTCTTTCCCTCATCGTCCGCGCCGGCCTTGCCGGCTCGAATGGCGAGGCCCGCCGCCACGTTCAGGGTGGCGCGGTGAAGATCAACGATCAGGGCGTTTCCGATGAGCGTCAGGTCGTCGGCACCGGCGAAGTCACCGGCGATGGCGTCATCAAGCTGTCGGTCGGCAAGAAGAAGCACGTTCTGGTTCGCCCGGCGTAAAACCAGCGCCAAACCCGCATCAAGGGCCGCGCAAGCGGCCCTTTTTATTGGAACTCGAAAATCTGCCGGAAGACACCCGGCGCAATCAGCGACAGCGGGTTGATCGTCAGCTTCGGCTGGTCCGTCTGGCCGGAAAGCTTGAAGGTGATGCCGAGCAGGCCGCGGTCGCGGCCATTGCCGAGGAAGATGCCGATGAAGGGCAATTCACCGAACAGCCGGTTCAGCCCATAAGCAGGCATGAAGGTGCCGGTCATGTCCATGCGGCCGTTCTGATCCTTCAAGAGCCCTTGGAATGTCGCGCCGATCTGTTCACCGCGCACGACGCCGTTTTCGACCGCCACCGAGCCGTTGACATAAACGAGCCGGGCAAAACCGCGCTGGAATTTTTCCGAGCTGACGTCGATATTGCGGCGCACCGCATTGTTGAGGCTCCTGCCGTCCTCGCCGGTCGGCGTGGCGACGATATCCTGCAGCTTCGCTTCGTTGACCACGGCAAAGTTGCGCAGGTCGAGCGAGCCGCTCCAGTCGCTGCCATTGGCGGTCGTCAGGGCAAGATTGAGCAGGCCGCCACGGATACGGCTGTAGATATTGGCGAAGCGGGCGAGAGAGCCTGCGTCGCTGCTGGTCAGCGTCACGGTTCCCGTCGCCCCGCGATTGGTGGTCTGCGCCACGACCGCCTGGCCGTTACCGGTGACACCCCGCACATTGACCGACCGGACCTTGCCATCGCGCACGCTGACATCGGCACTGACATTGGCAAGAATCTCGTCGTTGAACCCGTAGACCTTGTCGAATTGCGCGGTGACCGCAAGCGTGGGCTGCGAACGGGATGTGCCGTCGCCACCGCTGGACGGGCTGCGCAGCTTCGAAATGAACGGCCGAAGATCGGCGGATTTGCCCGAAGCATTGATGGTGTAGCCGTTTTTCGAGGCGGCGACCGAAACGGCATAATTATCGGCGGGCGACAATTGCACCCGGTCGAGATCGGCTGAAATCAGCCCGTTCTTGCTGAAGACGATATCGCCGGCGGCGCCGAAACCGTCGCCGTCCAGGGAAAAATCGCTGATCGTCGTGCGGCCATCGGCGGTTTCCAAGGTGAAGGCGGCCTTGGCCGGAATGCCGACGCCCTTGCTCCAGCCAAGCCCCGGCAGGACGATCGATGCCTTGGCGAGATCGAGCCGGATGTCCTGGCGTTTCGGATCCGCGCCATTGATCTCCAGCACCGTCGTACCGCCCAGCACGGAGGACAGTTCAGGCGCAAGCTTGGCAACCTGCGTCTCGTTCAGGGTGGCCTTCAGGGACAGGGTGGGAGCAACATCGCTGTTCTTGCGCACCGGTTCCGTCATCACGATGTCCATCGGCACATCGTCCACGCGGCCCTTGCCTTCCAGCTTGAGCTGGTGGTCGTTCAGCGTCATGAAACCGTCAAGCGCGGTCACCTTGTGGCCGGCGAAAGGCTTCGTCAGCGACAGGTTCTTCAGGTCGAGATCGGCCGTCCACACCGGCGGCGGCGGCTTGTGGCTGGAGAGCAGGCCGACGGTCAGTTTCGCATTGACCTTGACGTCGCCGGTGAAATCTTCCGGCTTGAACTGGGTGTCCTTCAGCGCGTTGATGGGATTGAGCGTTGCAAGCTCCGCCACGGCATCGGCCGAACCCGATACGTTCAGCTCCAGATTTCCAAGCAGCGGCTTCTCGTAAACGGCAGAAATGAGGAAACGGCTGTTTTCAAGCGAAAGCGAGCGATTGGAGGGGAAATAGGATGTCGCCCGCTTGATATCGACGGCCATCCTGCCGCCGACGAGGTCGAAATGCGCATCGACATCGCGCAGCGGCGGAATGTCGCCGGTGGTGTTGAGGCGCGTATCGTCGATATCGAAGCGGATCTGCATTTCGCTTTCACCAAGCACCAGCGGGCAGCCGGGGCCGCACATCCGCCCCTGCGGGATGAAGATCGCAATCGAGCCATTGGTGATGGTGCCGCCGTAAAGATTGGACACCACCCAGTCGCGCGGCTTGTGGGCCATCCAGAACGGCCAGAGCTGCTTGACCGCCGTCGCCTCCATCTTCGGAATCTGGCCGCCGAAGCTGATTTCCGGCGAGCCCTGGCCAAACCGGATCTTCAGCGATCCCGCCATGTCTCCGAGCGGGCCGCTGACATAAAGCGAGGGAACATCGAGCTGCTTCGTGGCTGCCGCAAAATGCCCATCCGCCTTCAGGCTGAAGGGAACCGGCGCCTCGCCCGAGGCTTCGGAGGACGCGATCCCATTGTCTATTCTGAGCGAAAGGCCGAATCCATCGTCCGTATCGCTGATTTCACCGGCGACCGGAATGATCGTCCGCCCGAGTTCCACGCGCGAATTGTCGATGACCACGGTGCTTTTTGCAAAGTCGTAACGGGCATTGACGGTGCCGGAGGTGAAGGTCTGGGCCTCGCCGCCGATAAGAAGCGTTCCGTTGCCCATGCCGACCGAGACGTCCAGCCTGGGCTCCTGCCCTTCCGTGGCGCGCCGGGCGACAATATTCACACCCGTCTTGACGTTCAGCCCCTCATGGAGATTTCCGTCGGGATCGTATTTCTCCAGAAACGGACCGATATCGAAACCATCGATACGGGCCTGAAAACCGTCGATCCTGCCGCCCGATCCCGATGTCTGAAGCGCCACGCTGGCGACTTCACCGTTAAACATCGTCTCGCCGTCCAGCGAATATCCACCCTGCTGGTCGGGTGTCAGCGACAGTTCCCGCACCTCGATGGTGCGCGGCTTTCCGAGCTCGCTCGGCGGCAGGTGAATGGAAACGCTGGAAATATCGATTTCCTCGGTGCCGCTGCTCAAAAAGGCCTGAGCGAGCTTGTCGAGCTGCCCGAAGGCCTCCTGCAATTGCTGCGGCACGGCATCGAGCTTGATGCTGGTGAGATCTAAGCCGTTACCCTTCGGCAGCAGCGCCGTATCCAGTTCCATGCCATCGGCTTCGAGGCTTTCCACCGAGACACGGCCGGCCAGAAGCGCAAGCGGATCGAGCGCCATGCCGATAGCCCGTGCCCGGCTCAGATGCTGGCCGGATTCCTTCTCGATGATATCCACATCCTCGGCCACCAGCGCCAGCCGCAGCCCGGTGGAGAAGCGGATCGCCGAGGAACCGATGCGCGCGCTGTAGTGCGGGCCAAGCGCCCGCTCAAGCGCCTGCTGCGCCTGGCTGGACAACGTCCTGTCGATGGAGCCGGTCTCGACGGACAGAATGATGCCGCCGATGGAGAGGAAGGCCAGCACAAAAAGTGCCGCAAAAATCTTGCAGAAAGCGCGCGCCATGGAACGCGGCGGCGGGCAATGCACGATGATGGGATCTTCCGCCTGCGCCGAAGGAAGCTCGTGCAGCGCAATGATATCGCGCCTGCCGAACGTAACCTTTTCACCCCGTATTTCAGCCATACGCCCGTGTTTGCCCCTGGATAGCTTTTGTTTCGCCGCAACACCGGAGCGGGATGGCGAAAAGTGTAAGCGGTTTTCGTCCGGAATCCCGCTCTAATTCTCTAATTCAGATCACGATTCAGATTTCAGACCCTATTTGCCTGAAATCTGAATCGTGATCTGGACGACGCGCGGTTTCGCTATATATCGAATGTGGCGACTTTCCCTCAACATCCCGGCGAAAGAAAGGTAGATTATGACAGACTTGACGATTGGTGGCCCAGCTCCCGATTTTACTTTGCCCCGCAACGGTGAAGGGACGGTGACACTGTCCAAACTTCAAGGCAAGGCCGTCATCCTCTATTTTTATCCGAAGGACGATACTTCCGGCTGCACCGCCGAAGCGATCGATTTCAGCGCGCTCGGTGGCGAATTCGAGGCCGCAAACGCCGTCGTCATCGGTATTTCACCCGACAGCGTCAAAAGCCACGACAAGTTTGCGGCAAAACACGCGCTCTCCGTCATGCTGGCCTCCGATGAGGATAAAAAGGTTCTGGAAGCCTATGGCGTCTGGAAGGAAAAAAGCATGTATGGCCGGAAATATATGGGCGTGGAACGCACCACCTTCCTTATCGGGCGCGATGGAAAAATCGCGGAAATCTGGAACAAGGTAAAGGTCGCGGGCCATGCGCAGGCCGTTCTCGAGGCCGCAAGGAACCTCTGAAGGACGGACCCGTGGTGACACCCCCGTTCAAGATCATGTCCCTGCGCGGCGGCGCGACGGAAGCCATCGCCAGTGCGGATCTCGACAGGAAAACCGCTTTGGCGCAGGAAACCGCGACGCGCTGGTTCGAGCGCCGCCTGTCGCTGCGCTCACCGCTCGATCCGCCCCTGCCCGAACGGCCGGGCAGGCCGGAGAAGCCCGAACTCGTTCCGCCGACCGCGGTGGAGCGCCGCTCCCTTCACAGCGTCAGGGGCCGCATCGCGCTGCTGCATGCCATCGCCCATATCGAACTCAACGCCGTCGATCTCGCGCTCGACATCGTCGCCCGTTATGCCAGTGAGCCGGTGCCGCATTCCTTTTTTGACGGCTGGATGCAGGTCGCCTTCGAGGAAGCGAAACATTTCCGGCTGGTGCGGGACCGGCTGCGCAGCCTCGGCGCCGACTATGGCGACCTGCCCGCCCATGACGGGCTGTGGCAGGCGGCGCATTCCACCCGCAACGATCTGACCGCGCGGCTCGCCGTCGTGCCGCTCATTCTGGAGGCGCGCGGGCTGGACGTCACCCCTTCTTTGCAGGCCAAGATGCGCGAGACCGGCGACCTCGAAAGTGCCGCGGTTCTCGATGTCATCTATAATGACGAAAAGGGCCATGTCGCCATCGGCGCCAAATGGTTCCGGTTCCTCTGCGCGCGTGAAAAGAAAGACCCGGCAGCAACCTTCAGGCAGCTGGTGCGCGCCAATTTCCGTGGCCCGCTGAAACCGCCCTTCAACGACCTTGCCCGCGCCGAAGCCGGCCTGACGCCCTCGTTCTATCGGTCACTCACATCCGTCAGCCATAGCTGACCACCGCCGCTACGCATCTCCGGCAAAACTTCGTTAACCTTAACGAATTATGATTTCCCATAAGAAATCGGCCAGTCCGGAGAGAGATTGTGACTGATACGGCGGAAAACCGGGTATTCGGCAAAAAGCGTGAGCCGCACGTGCTCATTCTCGCGCGCGGCGAAAACGTGCGGCATGTGACCATCCGGCCATGGATGGCGGCGCTTGCCGGCTGCACCATCGGCCTGTTTTCGCTCGGTTATCTCGGCGCCACCGGCTATCTCATCCTGCGCGACGACCTCATCGGCGCGACCATGGCGCGCCAGACGCGCATGCAGAATGATTATGAAGACCGCATCGCAGCCCTGAGGGCGCAAGTGGACCGCGTCACCTCCCGGCAGTTGCTCGATCAGCAGGTCGTTGAAAAGAAAGTGGAAAAACTGCTGGAACAGCAAGCCGCGCTCACCTCGCGCCACGGGCGCATGAGCGAGCTTCTGGAGCGCGCCGAAAATTCCGGCATCGCGGCCACCGCTCCGGCCGCCCCCTCCTCGCTTTCGAACGCCATGGTGCCGGAAAAACGCGCGGATATTTCCGGCGGCCTTTCCGCCATTGAAAAGCTAATGGCACCGAAGCCGCAGGCGGAAAAAGCAGCAGCAGACCGACGGGCCGCCTATGTGCCCGAATCCGGCGAAACACCTTCGGACCGCGCAGACCGGGTTTTCTCCAAAGTTACATTGTCGCTGAAGGATATCGAACGCCAGCAGATATCGCGCATCGCCAGGCTGACCAGTGACGCCGAAGACAAGGCAAGCGCCATGCAGGACATCATCCGGCAGGCGGGCCTGAAGATTGAGGAAAACGGCACCGAGGATGTCGGCGGGCCCTACGCCGCCCCTGAGCGCGGCGAAACCGATCCGTTCAACCTGTCGCTCACCAATCTCGACAATGCGCTGAACCGGCTTGATGTCGTCAAGGAAAGCGCGACCGCCCTGCCCTTCGGGAACCCTGCCCCCGGCCGGGCCATCACCAGCCGATTCGGCAACCGGATGGATCCGTTTCTCGGACGCCCCGCTTTGCATACCGGCATCGATTTTCGCGCTGAAACCGGTGCGGACGTCAAGTCCACCGGCGCCGGCAGGGTGACGGTGGCGGAAAACTCGGGCGGTTACGGCAATATGGTCGAGATCGATCACGGCCAGGGCGTCTCCACCCGATTCGGCCATCTCTCAGCCATCCTCGTCCGGGCTGGCGACCGGGTAGAAGCCGGCGACATTATCGGCCGCGCTGGCAGCACCGGCCGCTCCACCGGTCCGCACGTACATTACGAAGTGCGGCGCAACGATACGCCGGTCGACCCCATGCGCTACCTGATCGCCGGGGCGGAGCTGAAAACCTATCTGAAATAGCAGCCTGATTTTAACGCTTCTTTTGCTCTTTTAACGATAAATCGCACAAATCCACGCCCAAGGCTCAAAAGCCCCGCGCGAAGCATCACGTTTCGTGCGCTTTTCCCGTTGTTTCCTTGACTTTCCGGCAATTTGGGCCTATCCCCGCGCCAAGTCTTTGCAAGTGCCGTCGCGGCACGCAGGTGTTCTTACCGAACCAGAACGGAAAAAGTTCTTCCTTTGACAACATTCTCTGATCTTGGCCTGAGCCAAAAAGTTCTTTCCGCTATTGCAGATGCCGGCTACACGACGCCGACACCCATTCAGGCCGGCGCCATTCCGCCCGCGCTGGAAAAGCGTGATATCTGCGGTATCGCACAGACCGGCACGGGCAAAACCGCGTCCTTCGTTCTGCCGATGCTGACGCTGCTCGAAAAGGGCCGCGCGCGCGCCAGAATGCCGCGCACCCTGATCCTCGAGCCGACCCGCGAACTTGCAGCGCAGGTGGCGGAGAACTTCGAGAAATACGGCAAGAATCACAAGCTGAACGTTGCCCTCCTTATCGGCGGTGTCTCCTTCGAAGACCAGGACCGCAAGCTTGAGCGTGGCGCCGACGTGCTGATCTGCACCCCCGGCCGCCTTCTCGACCATTGCGAGCGCGGCAAGCTGCTGATGACCGGCGTTGAAATCCTCGTCATCGACGAAGCCGACCGCATGCTCGATATGGGCTTCATTCCTGATATCGAGCGTATCGCCAAGATGATCCCCTTCACCCGGCAGACGCTGTTCTTCTCGGCCACCATGCCGACGGAAATCCAGAAGCTGGCTGACCGCTTCCTGCAGAACCCCGTTCGTGTCGAGGTTGCCAAGCCTTCCTCCACGGCCAAGACCGTTGCCCAGCGCATCGTCGCCGCGCATGCCAAGGATTATGAGAAGCGCGCCGTGCTGCGCGATCTCGTCCGCGCCGAAGAGGCCGAACTGAAGAACGCCATCATCTTCTGCAACCGCAAGAAGGATGTGGCGGACCTGTTCCGCTCGCTCGACCGCCACGGTTTTTCCGTCGGCGCGCTGCATGGCGACATGGACCAGCGTTCGCGCACCACGATGCTGCAGAACTTCAAGGACGGCAATCTGAAGCTGCTCGTCGCCTCCGACGTTGCCGCACGCGGCCTGGACATCCCGGATGTCAGCCATGTCTTCAACTTCGATATTCCCATTCATTCGGAAGACTATGTCCACCGCATCGGCCGCACCGGCCGTGCCGGTCGCTCGGGCAAGGCTTTCACCATCGTCACCAGAAGCGACACGAAATATCTCGACGCGATCGAAAAGCTGATCGGCGAAAAGATCGAGTGGCTGAACGGTGATCTCTCCACCCTTCCCGCGCCTATGGAAAGCTTCGAAAGCAATTCCGGCCGCCGGGGCAAGGAACGGGGCGGCAGAGGCCGCGACCGCAACCGTCGCGACGCAGCGCCGGTCGAAACCATCAATCAGGGTGCACAATCCGCTGCGGACACGGACATCGCGGCTCAGGGAGACGACAAGGTGAAAGCAGAACGCAAACCGGAAAAGACCCCGCGCAATTCCGAGCGCAACAGCCGCAACCCGCTGCATGCCAACGATGACAACCGTGACCGCCGCCGCCACTATCGCGACCATGATGACGGCCCGACACCGGTTGGTTTCGGCGACGACATTCCCGCCTTCATGCTGATCGTGGCCAACGCCAAGGCCTGACCAGCGCAATGGACAGCATGACATCGACCATCAAACCAGGCCTGGATTTTCCGGGCGTTGGCGTGGGTCTTGTCATATTGCGCGAAGGCCGCCTGCTTTTATGCCGGCGCTTGAAGGCGCCGGAAGCCGGATACTGGAACATTCCCGGTGGCAAGGTCGATCACCTTGAAACCTGCCTCGCCGCAGCGCGTCGGGAAGCCGAGGAAGAAACCGGGCTCACGATCGGCGACGTCGAATTTCTCTGCCACAGCGAATTTATCGATCCGGAAGACCGGCACCATTGGGTTTCGCTGATCTTCGTCACCCGTGACACAGAGGGCGAACCTGCCCTGACCGAACCGGACAAGCTTTCCGCCATCGGCTGGTTCGATCCAGATAAACTCCCGGAACCGATCTCCGCCTTTGCGAAAGACGCCCTCGCCGCCCTGAAATAAAGCCGAACAGGAAACCGAGCGGCTCGCCTGCCGGGAAAAGGGCAGCCGGCGGTGTTTTCAAACGGTTACACGCGCATATATGCCGGCGTCACATCCGCCCTCTCCGCGCGATATCTTTTCTGTAAATATAAAAATGATGGAACGTCTTTGCCGGAGGCTTCACAAATTCAATTTTAAATTGCTTAAATTAGCTCCATGTAAAAAACCGCCCCAGTTTCCCGAAGCGGTTTATACGTAATGAAAAAAATAGAATATAGAATGCAATATAGTCTGGCAGTGCTTATACCGGAACACTTTCCGAGGCCTGTTACAGCCAATTTCAGTCGTCCCCTGAAACACTTATATCTAAGCCAATCATTTACTTTCCGTCAAGCAAATCTTCTCGCAATTGCGAAAAAACCACGAGAAAAAACATGCCTCCAATGGGAAGCTTTATATATTTCGAATATATATCAGCAAGTTAGGGAAGTGGAAATAAAATGTGCATTTTTGTGGGCTGCACTCTAGAAGGCACAATAAATAGCGCGCACCCTCCAAATTGTATCTCTACTCCACAAATATAATAGTTTTATAAAGCAATACAGTAATTCAGCCGCGCTGAATTCTTCCCCGCGACGAGAGAGACGGACGCTTAAAGTTCCGTTGAAAATCAACGGCAACGGTCATCTTCATTCGTGACGGGCAAAAACAACTTAAAATTGACATCTTTAAAAAGCTATCCATCAAGCAACATGAACGCCAGTCTCACCAAATTTCCCGAAATGAAACAGTTCCGCCGAACAACCAGCGGAGATCATACGGACATAAATTCCGTCGCAGTGTGGAATCCATGAATTAACGCACTTACAACTTTGATATAATCAATTGCGTGCAAAAAATAATAATCCACCACATGAAACACTCGGAAGACTGATAAACAAAGTTTATCGCGACCACGAAGTCAGGATAACCGACGATCAGCGCTTCGCGGAACTGACCAGATGGCACAACAATCTGACCAGCCGCGCCGGCCCCTCCTTCGAATGGAACGATCTCATGTCCCAGTTACCATGGGTGGAGCAAAGTCTTGGGGAGGAGCTGCGCTCAAAACGCGCAAGCCCTGAAACGAGCAAAAGATCGGCAAGCTGATCCTCAAAAACAATGCCGGCACGTGGGCAATGTGGTGGTTTTGCAGGAATGTCAGTGACGCGCACGTATTTTTCCTTTGGAAAACCGGTTGTTGCCGATAAACATCAAGCCGGGACAACAGGATTTCGCTCACGTCATGCTTTCACTTCGCCTGCTAACGATCATCGCCGGTTTTGCCTTTGCGGGCTCAGCAAGCGCGGCGTCGATCGGCATTGTTGCCCCGCAGAACGGCCCTTACGAGCTGTTGGGCCAGCAGGTGCGGCAGGGCGCGAAGACGGCGGCTGCCAAGCTTGGCCTGGATGTCGTGGAAATCCATGAAAGCTGCGAAGATGGCAGCGGCGGCGCGATCGCCGATGGGCTGGCAGCCGCGAAGGTCAGCGCCGCGATCGGTTTTTTGTGCACGGAAACACTTCAGGGTGTTCTGCCGCCGCTGAAGGCGGCCGCCATTCCGGCGATCACGCTTTCCAGCCGTGCGCCGATTCTCATGGAAGACGCACTGAAATATGGCTGGCCGCTTTTCAGGCTTGCCCCGTCCGACCGGGCAGAATCGGACAGGATCGCCGAAATCATCCTGCGCGACTGGAAGGGACATTCCATCGGGCTGGTGGATGACGGCACGATCTACAGCCGCGAACTGGTCGACCGCATCCGCTCGGCACTCGAGGAAAACGGCCTCAAACCCACTTTTGCCGATACGATGCGCCCCAATCAGGAACAGCAGGTGGCGCTTGTGCGCCGGTTGGCGCGAACCGGCATCACGCATGTCTTCGTCGGCGCCGAACGCAACGACGTCGCCATTATCGCCAGAGATGCCGGCTCCGAAAACCTTGCCCTGACGGTCATGGGCGGCGACGCCATGAATGCGGCCAACAATCCCGTCCCTTTGGCCGCGAATGTGCTGGCGGTCACCCGCCCGGCCTTTGATACCCTGCCCTCGGCCCAGGCCGCCGCCGGTGAACTGCGCGCCGCCGGCATCGAGCCCGAAGGCTATGTCCTGCCGGCCTATGCGGCAACGGAACTCACCGCAGCAGTTGTGGAAGCGGTACAGGCACAGTCGAAACCCGCGCCCGAAATATTGACGGGCGGCACCGTCTTCAAAACCGTGATCGGCGATCTCGGCTTCAATCCCTCACATGAGCTATCGGACAATCCCTACCGCCTGCAGCGCTGGAACGGCCAGCGTTTCGAGCCGGTGGAGAAGGCCGAAAGGCAATAGGTCCAGCCGACCTTGCCGGAAATTCGCTGAAGCACGGCTGAAAACCACCGGCAACCGCGCTGCCAGCCGTTTCAAACCCCGATACTTGATGTTAAAGGCAGCTTACGCAACGCGTCGAGAGGAGTTTGCCCCATGTCCCTGCCCATCCGCATAGCCCCGTCCATTCTGGCTGCCAATTTCGCCAAGCTGGGACAGGAAGTCGCCGATGTCACGGAAGCAGGCGCCGACTGGATTCATCTCGATGTCATGGACGGGCATTTTGTGCCCAATATTTCCTTCGGGCCGGATGTCATCAAGGCGCTTCGCCCGCACAGCAATGCCTTTTTCGATTGTCACCTGATGATCGCCCCTGTCGATTCCTATCTCGAAGCCTTTGCCAAGGCGGGCTGCGACGGGATTACCGTGCATGCGGAGGCCGGGCCTCACCTGCATCGCTCGCTCCAGACCATCCGCACGCTCGGCAGGAAGGCCGGCGTGACCCTCAACCCCGCGACCCCGCTTTCCGTCATCGAAAACGTGCTGGATGATGTCGATCTCGTGCTGATCATGAGCGTCAATCCCGGTTTCGGCGGACAGAAGTTCATTCCGGCCATGCTGGACAAGATCCGCGCCGCAAAGGCGATGATCGGAAACCGGCCGATCGAACTGGAAGTGGATGGCGGTGTGACGGCGGAAACCGCCGGCGCGATCATCGCTGCCGGCGCCAATGCGCTGGTGGCAGGTTCAGCCGTCTTCAAGGGCGATGGCGTCGAAGACTATCGCAAGACGGTTTCGCTGCTGCGCGCGGCAGCGGAAACCGCAAGGTCGTAGCCGAAAAGGCGGCAACGCCGGAAGTATTACGACGGGCGCTTGAAGGCGGGGGCTTGATGGACAGCGACAGGCAGGGTTTCCGCAACGCAATCTCGAAAGCGCTGTTTCCCCTTCTCGCCTCGTTCATCTGGGCAAGCTGTTCGGCGGCCACCGCCTTGCTTGGCCTTTATCTCAGGAACCGGCTGGAGACCGACCATGCCGCCGAGATAATCGCGCTGTTCTTCTGCGGCGGCCTGTTGGGCTGGCCGCTGGCCATGGCGGCATTGCGTCTGCTACCCGCCTCCTCGGCCCTGCCGCTGCGCTTTGCGGCAAGCTGTGCTGCCATCGCCATCTTCACCATAGCGGTCGCGGCGGCGTTTTTCGCGTTCCAGTACCGCATCTTTTATGCGCAGTGGCATGCGCCGGCCTTTTCCCGCATCTGGTTCTTCCAGCAGCTCTTCACCTCGCTCGGCGCGATCTATCAGTTCGCAATTCTTGGCCTAGGGCTGTATTTTCCCTTTGCCGTCCTTCCGCTCCTGCCTGCGGGCGCAATCCTCTGCCGGCGTGCGCAGCGAGCGACATAGCCATGCAGCTTGATAGATTGAGATTACCGGAACACTTTGCTAAACGGGCAGCAAAATTCCTCCACTAAGAAAGTCATTGCCATGATCCCTCGTTACTCCCGACCGGAAATGGTCGCCATCTGGTCGCCGGAAACAAAGTTCCGCATCTGGTTCGAGATCGAGGCATATGCCTGTGACGCGCTGGCCGAGCTCGGTGTCATTCCGAAGTCCGCGGCCCAGACCATCTGGGAAAAGGGCGGCAGCGCCACTTTCGACGTCGCCCGCATCGACGAAATCGAGGCCGTGACCAAGCACGACGTCATCGCCTTCCTCACCCATCTTGCCGAATTTGTCGGCCCCGACAGCCGTTTCGTGCATCAGGGCATGACCTCGTCGGACGTGCTGGACACCACACTCAACATCCAGCTCGTCCGCGCCGCCGATCTGCTGCTCGCCGATATGGACCGGGTGCTGACGGCTCTCAAGACCCGCGCCTTCGAGCACAAGAACACGGTGCGCATCGGCCGCAGCCATGGCATCCACGCCGAGCCGACCACCATGGGCCTGACCTTCGCCCGCTTCTATGCCGAGATGCACCGCAACCGCGAGCGCCTCGTCAATGCCCGCGCCGAAATCGCCACGGGTGCGATCTCCGGCGCCGTCGGCACCTTCGCCAATATCGACCCGCGCGTCGAGGAACATGTCTGCGCCAAGCTTGGCCTCATCCCCGAGCCGGTCTCCACCCAGGTCATCCCGCGTGACCGCCACGCCATGTTCTTCGCAACCCTCGGCGTCATCGCCTCGTCGATCGAAAACGTCGCCATCGAAATTCGCCACATGCAGCGCACCGAGGTTCTGGAAGCGGAAGAGTTCTTCTCTCCCGGCCAGAAGGGCTCGTCGGCAATGCCGCACAAGCGCAACCCGGTTCTGACCGAAAACCTGACCGGCCTTGCCCGTCTGGTGCGCATGTCGGTCGTGCCCGCCATGGAAAACGTGGCGCTCTGGCACGAGCGCGATATCAGCCACTCCTCCGTGGAGCGCGCCATCGGCCCCGACACCACGGTTACCCTAGATTTCGCATTGAACCGTCTGGCCGGCGTCATCGAAAAGCTGGTGATCTACCCGGACAACATGCTGAAGAACATGAACAAGTTCCGCGGCCTCGTGCATTCGCAGCGTGTTCTGCTGGCGCTGACGCAGGCCGGCGTTTCCCGCGAGGACGCTTACCGCCTGGTACAGCGCAACGCCATGAAGGTCTGGGAACAGGGTGCCGATTTCCTTGAGGAACTGCTGGGCGACGAGGAAGTGCGCGCTGCCTTGTCCGAAGAGACGATCCGCGAGAAGTTCGACCTCGGTTACCACACCAAGCATGTCGACACGATCTTCAACCGCGTCTTCGGCAACGCCTGAGAGAACTCCTTGACGTTAATGCCGCCGCGGCCTTGATCGCGGCGGCATCACAACACAGATATGGGCGCATGAAAGTTTCAGAAGCAGATATCCTGATCGTCCCCGGTTACACCAATTCAGGCCCCGACCACTGGCAGAGCCGCTGGGAGCGCAAGCTTTCCACCGCCCGCCGTGTCGAGCAGGCGGAATGGTCGAAGCCGGTGAAGGAAGATTGGGTCGCCCGGCTGGTGGAAGAGGTCAATGCCTCCACCAAGCCCATCGTCCTTGTCGCCCATTCGCTCGGCGTGCCGACCGTCATCCACGCGCTGCCGGAAATCGGCAAGAAGGTGTCCGGCGCGCTTTTCGTCGCGCCGCCCGATGTCGCCAATCCCGATATCCGGCCCAAGCACCTGATGACCTTCGGGCCTTACCCGCGTGATCCGCTGCCTTTCCCGGCGATCACCATCGCCAGCCGGAACGATCCTTTCGGCTCCTATGAACATGCCGATGACATCGCCGCCGCCTGGGGTTCGCTGCTGATCGACGCCGGCATGTCTGGCCATATCAACACCGAGTCCGGCCATGGTCCGTGGCCGGAAGGCGGTATGGTCTTCGCCCAGTTTTTGAGCCGGCTGAAGGCAGTCGAGCCCTGACAGCGGTAGCCGTGTGGACCGCCTCCCCTTCGATCAGCCCGGAAAGCTGATTTTCCGGGCGCGGCGGTTTCCCCGGCCTGTCACAAGAATTGAAGGGAAATATGCCAGCCGCATTGTAGAATGCACTCTTTTCCTTTATGGGACCGCTTCAAAGACCAAACGCAACGCCACCAGAATCGGCGTCAACCAAGAGACCTGCAATTATGAACCGTCGCCGCCGTATTTACGAAGGCAAGGCCAAGATCCTCTACGAGGGTCCGGAGCCAGGCACGCTTATCCAGTTCTTCAAGGACGATGCGACCGCCTTCAACAAGAAGAAGCACGAAGTCATCGACGGTAAGGGTGTGCTGAACAACCGCATCTGCGAATATGTCTTCACGCATCTGAACAAGATCGGTATTCCCACCCACTTCATCCGCCGCCTCAACATGCGCGAGCAGCTGATCAAGGAAGTGGAGATGATCCCGCTCGAGATCGTCGTGCGCAATGTCGCCGCCGGCTCGCTCTCCAAGCGCCTCGGCATCGAGGAAGGCGTGGTGCTGCCGCGTTCGATCATCGAGTTCTATTACAAGTCGGATGAGCTGGAAGACCCGATGGTCTCCGAAGAGCACATCACGGCCTTCGGCTGGGCAAACCCCGCCGAGCTTGATGACATCATGGCGCTTGCCATCCGCGTCAACGACTTCCTGTCCGGCCTCTTTCTCGGCGTCGGCATCCAGCTCGTCGACTTCAAGATCGAATGCGGCCGCCTCTTCGAAGGCGACATGATGCGCATCATCCTCGCCGACGAGATTTCGCCCGACAGTTGCCGTCTGTGGGACATCGAGACCCAGAAAAAGATGGACAAGGACCTGTTCCGCCGCGATATGGGCGGGCTTCTGGAAGCCTATTCCGAAGTGGCGCGCCGTCTCGGCATCATCAATGAAAACGAACCGATCCGCGGCACCGGCCCTGTTCTGGTGAAGTAATATCGGCCTCGTGAAGTAATATTGGCCTCGTAGGGTAAAATCAGGAGAAGATCAGGTGATCAAGGCACGGGTGACTGTTACGCTGAAGAACGGCGTTCTCGATCCGCAGGGCAAGGCAATCGAAGGCGCGCTCGGCAGCCTCGGTTTTGATGGCGTCGGCCACGTCCGCCAGGGCAAGGTCTTCGATCTGGAGCTGGAAGGCGCCGACAAGGCCAAGGCCGAAACCGACCTGAAGGCAATGTGCGAAAAGCTGCTGGCCAATACGGTCATCGAAAACTACGCAATCGCCATCCTCTAAAGCCGCAGGAGCCGCGCCCATGAAATCCGCTGTCGTCCAACTTCCCGGCCTCAACCGCGACCGCGACATGATCGCGGCGCTGACGAAAATCTCCGGAAGCGCGCCCGTCACCATCTGGCAGACGGAAACGGATATTCCCGACGTCGACCTGATCGTCATCCCGGGTGGCTTCTCCTATGGCGACTATCTGCGTTGCGGCGCCATCGCCGCCCGCATGCCGGTCATGCAGGCCATCCGCGAAAAGGCCGAAAAGGGCGTCAAGGTTCTCGGCGTCTGCAACGGCTTCCAGATTCTGGTTGAAGCCGGCATGCTGCCGGGTGCCCTGATGCGCAATGCCTCGCTGAAATTCGTCTGCCGCGAAGTGAAGCTCGAAGTCGCCAATAACGACACCGATTTCACCCGCGCTTACGACAAGGGCCAGATCCTGCGCTGCCCCGTCGCCCATCATGACGGCAACTATTTCCTCGATACGGATGAGCTGAAGTCCGTGGAAGGCAACGGCCAGGTGGTGTTCCGTTATGCCGAAGGCACCAATCCCAACGGCTCGCTGAACGACATTGCCGGCGTCATCAACGCCAAGGGCAACGTTCTCGGCATGATGCCGCATCCGGAAAACCTCATCGAAGCCGCCCATGGCGGTAATGACGGCCGCGGCCTCTTCGCTTCGGCGCTTGGCGTCATCGCAGCCTGATAGACCAAGGCGGGTTTTAAACCCGCCTTTTTTGATGCCGGTTTCCGGCTATGTTTCGGCTTCTCTTCTGGATGACCTGATGCCCCGCATTCTTCGACACAATGCCTATAAAGCCACCGGCTTGATCCTTGCCGCGGCTGCGCTCGCCGCCTGCCAGCCGAAACCGCAGCCGACCGCCTCCTTCTCCCGCGCGGCATTGCCCACCATGGAGCGCATCGCGCTCGGTGCGAATGCCTGCTGGTTCAAATCGGGCGACGCCGCCTTCAAGGCCTATCGTCTGGCTCCTGAGCTGAATTCCTTCTCCGGCCGCCCGCGCATCCTGCTCGTGCCGCGCCACAGCCCGGAATCGCGCCCCATGCTGGTGATCCAGGCCGAAGGCAACCCCGCAAAGCTCGATGCTTTCGGACCGATGATGAACGAAGCCATCTCCGGCCGCATAGCAACCGACGTCAAGCGCTGGGCGAATGGCGGCAAGGGCTGCTGATCTAGATACGTCTACATCAATCACGTCATCCTCGGGCTTGCCCCGAGAATGATGTGGACGTGTTTTGGCGGTTTGCTGCCCCCCGCGTATACCCAATAAAAAAACCCGCCGACGCCGGTTGGGATTGGCGTGGCGGGTTGCCGAATGGCTGCTTGGCGCCGGGGAAAGAAGGCACCGCTCTCCGACAAAAAATCAAAGCGACCGCGACGGCCAGGAGAAAAGCTGCGATTTCGCGGCCTCCTTCAGGGCCTCATCCCGTGTCACGCCGATATCTTCCAGAAGATCGTCCGACAGTTCCCGCAAGGCGAGCCGTCCCTGCCGTTTCCGGTGCCAATGAAACATGCCCGCAATCAGGCGACCAATAAGCGTGCGGGCGATCTTGGCCGGAAAGGGCGCCGGTGCGACCATGTCGCCGGCATCGCGGAACACGCGTTCCCGTTCGTAGCCATCAGGATAGAGTGTATCCGCTGTCGAAAGGTATTGATCCATCTTGCGCATATTGCACCTATTGTCTCCGTGTGTTTGATGTCATTCAATGCAGACAATAAATACAATTGACTTGCATGCAGATACAATGCATAAATTGTCACCATGACAAATTGGCTTCCTGACATCACCGAGGGCGACGGCCCGATTTACCTTCGCCTTGCGGACAGTATCGAAGGCGCGATTTCGGACGGAACCTTGCAGGCCGGCTCGAAATTGCCACCGCAGCGCAATCTCGCTTACGATCTCGGCGTGACAATCGGTACAATCAGCCGGGCCTATGGGCTTATTCACGAACGCGGGCTCGTCAGCGGCGAAGTCGGCCGCGGCACCTATGTCAACGAACGCAAGACCCCTGCGCCATTATCGCCCGCGGAACCGTCAGCGTCGGCATTTGGTGGCACGCGCCACGCCATCGACACCGGCGCCGAATTCCGCCTGAATACCACGGCAGCACCGGATGTCGGCCAGAGCGTGCTGGTCGGTAAACACGTCGAGGCCCTCGCCAGAGAATATCCGTTCGAAATTTCCAACTACACCCGCACCTTTCCCGACAACTGGTGTATGGCGGGCGCTCGCTGGCTCTCCCAGAACGGCTGGTCGCCGAAACCGGAAAACATCGTCTCTACGCTCGGCGCTCATGCTGGGGTGATGAGCGTGGTAACGGCAATGACGGCGCCGGGTGACCGCATCGTCTTTGAACCCGTCACCTATTCCCACATCAGCCGCAGCGCCACCCTCGCCGGGCGCCGTGTCACGCTCGTGGACGCGGATGAAAAGGGTATCGTCCCTGATGATTTCGAACGCGTCTGCGCCCAGCAACATCCAAAGATGATCTTCCTGATGTCGGCTGGCCAGAACCCCACCTGCGCCACCCTGCCCGAGGATCGGCGGCGGGCAATCGCCGATATTGCCCGCAGATACGGGGTATGGATCGTGGAGGACAATCTCTACGGCGCCATGACCCGTGAGGCGATCCCGCTCATTGCGGAATTCGCGCCCGATCTCACCTTCGTTGTCGGCGGCCTGTCGAAATCCGTTGCCGCCGGGGTCAGGGGTGGCTGGGTCGCCTGCCCGGCGCAGTTTTCATCGAGAATACGGATTTCGCATTCAATGTTAACCGGCGGATTGCCCTTCATGCTGGCCGAGCTGAATGCGCGCCTCGTCAATAGCGGCGATGCCCATGACATCCGCAAGGATTGCATCGCCGAAATCAATCAGCGCGAGGCGATCGCCAGACGCATCTTTGCCGGGCTGGAATTCAATTCCCTGCCCGATATCGCCTTCATGTGGCTGAGGCTGCCCGAACCCTGGCTGTCGGGTACCTTCCGCAATGCCGCCATGAAGGAAGGTGTGCTGATCGACGACGAGGACGAGTTCAAGGCCGGCCGGTCCGAAAAGGTGTTCCACCGCGTCCGCATCAGCTTTTCCGGACCTTCCACGCGTGAGGAACTGACGCATGCCTTCAGCATCCTGCGCAATTTGCTCGACAACGGTTCGTCCGGCTATGAAAGCGAGGCGTGATGCGGGCTGTGGCCTTTCTGGCATCACCCACAACGGGTGAATAACCGTAAAAACCGCCCATTAGCCAGCAAACCGGCGCATTTTCCTGTCGCGCCATGGAGCCTCTTGCGCTAAAGAACCGGAAACTTTCCTCGGCTCGAACCGCGTGAGACCTATGTCGATTTCAAACTCCATCAAGATCACCCCGGAACTCGTTGCATCCCACGGGCTGAAGCCCGACGAATACCAGCGTATCCTCGACCTGATCGGACGGGAGCCGAGCTTTACCGAGCTTGGCATCTTCTCGGCCATGTGGAACGAGCACTGCTCCTACAAGTCCTCCAAAAAGTGGCTGAAGACCCTGCCGACCAAGGGCCCGCGCGTCATTCAGGGTCCCGGTGAAAACGCTGGCGTTGTCGATATCGACGACGGCGACTGCGTCGTCTTCAAGATGGAGAGCCACAACCACCCGTCCTATATCGAGCCCTATCAGGGTGCTGCGACCGGCGTCGGCGGCATTCTGCGCGACGTCTTCACCATGGGCGCACGCCCGATCGCGGCCATGAACGCCCTGCGTTTCGGCGCGCCTGACCACCCGAAGACCCGCCACCTCGTGGCCGGCGTCGTTGCCGGTGTCGGCGGTTACGGCAATTCCTTCGGCGTTCCGACGGTTGGCGGCGAAGTGGAATTCGACCCGCGTTATAACGGCAATATCCTCGTCAACGCCTTTGCAGCCGGCCTTGCCAAGTCCAACGCGATCTTCCTCTCGGAAGCCAAGGGTGTGGGCCTGCCCGTCGTTTATCTCGGTGCGAAGACCGGCCGCGACGGCGTCGGCGGCGCAACCATGGCGTCTGCCGAATTCGACGAATCCATCGAGGAAAAGCGCCCGACCGTTCAGGTCGGCGACCCCTTCACCGAAAAGTGCCTGCTGGAAGCCTGCCTTGAACTGATGAAGACCGGCGCGGTCATCGCCATTCAGGACATGGGTGCCGCCGGCCTCACCTGCTCGGCTGTCGAAATGGGCGCCAAGGGTGATCTCGGCATTGAGCTTGACCTCAATGCCGTGCCGGTGCGCGAAGAGCGCATGACGGCCTATGAAATGATGCTGTCCGAAAGCCAGGAGCGCATGCTCATGGTTCTCGAGCCCTCCAAGGAAGAAGTCGCCAAGGCGATCTTCGTGAAATGGGGTCTGGACTTCGCCATCGTCGGCAAGACCACCGACGACCTGCGTTTCCGCGTGCTGCACAATGGCGCGGAAGTCGCCAACCTGCCGATCAAGGAACTGGGCGATCAGGCTCCGGAATATGACCGCCCGTGGACGCCCGCCAAGGTGCCCGCACCTCTGGCAGAAAACGACGTTCCCGCCGCCGATATCGCCGATGCGCTGGTATCGCTGGTCGGTTCGGCGAACAACTCCTCGCGCCGTTGGGTCTATGAACAATATGACACGCTGATCCAGGGCAATTCCCTGCAGCTGCCGGGTGGCGATGCCGGCGTGGTGCGCGTCGAAGGCCACGACAAGAAGGCGCTCGCCTTCTCCTCCGACGTAACCCCGCGTTATGTCGAGGCCGATCCCTTCGAAGGCGGCAAGCAGGCGGTCGCCGAATGCTGGCGCAACATCACTGCCACCGGCGCTTTGCCGCTGGCGGCCACCGACAACCTCAATTTCGGCAATCCGGAAAAGCCCGAAATCATGAGCCAGCTGGTCCATGCCATCAAGGGCATCGGCGAAGCTTGCCGCGTGCTGGAATTCCCGATCGTTTCCGGCAACGTCTCGCTCTATAACGAGACCAACGGCCAGGCGATCCTGCCCACCCCCACCATCGGCGGTGTTGGCCTCCTGAAGGATTGGGGCCGCATGGCACGTATCCGCTTTGCCGCCGCTGACGAAGTGGTGCTGCTCATCGGCGCCCCTGCCGGCCTCGGCACGCACATCGCCCAGTCGG
Source organism: Agrobacterium tumefaciens (assembly GCA_017744915.1). Lineage (GTDB taxonomy): Bacteria > Pseudomonadota > Alphaproteobacteria > Rhizobiales > Rhizobiaceae > Agrobacterium > Agrobacterium tumefaciens_I. Next base: position 67,805 of record JAGIAH010000014.1, on the reverse strand, counting down.
TTTACATGTGTGACATTCATGGCCGCATCGATGGCCCGGCGCCGCATGTGGATCTGGCCGCCGAAAAGAACAACGGCGATTTCGTCCGCAGCCTCATTACCGATGGCCTTGCCACCGCCGTTCACGATTGCTCTTCGGGTGGTCTGGCGCTTGCGGTTGCCGAAATGGCGATTTCCTCCGGCATCGGCGCGACGATCGACGCGGTCGAAGGCCACAACCCGGTTCTTACCTTCTATGGCGAAGATCAGGGCCGATACGTCATGACGGTCAAAAAGGCCGATCTCGACGAGGTGCAGGCGGCAGCCAAGGCGGCGGGTGTTTCCTGCCCCGTTATCGGCACTACCGGCGGCTCCACCGTAAAGCTGGGCACGGCGCGCGCCGTGGAGATTAAAGAATTGCACTCGGCCTATGAATCGTGGTTCCCTCAATTCATGGACGGCGAAACTTTGCTCGCCGCAGAATGAATTAAGGAGAAACACCATGCCCATGAAACCCGGCGACATTGAAGACATGATTAAGGCGGGAATCCCCGGGGCAAAGGTCACGATCCGCGATCTGGCCGGTGATGGCGATCATTACGCGGCGGAAGTCGTCGCGGAGGCATTCAAGGGCAAGACCCGCGTGCAGCAGCACCAGATGGTCTATGACGCGCTGAAGGGCAATATGGGCGGCGTTCTGCACGCGCTCGCCCTTCAGACCTCGGCTCCTGAATGATTGCGGCCGTCAAAGCGGTTGCGGCAACGGCAGGTCTCTGTCCCGCCTGCGCATAAGCACTAAGACTGCGAACCCCAAAAGGCCCGCGTGATGCTCTCACGCGGGCCTTTTCACATCCGGCAAAATGGAAAGGGACACTTACAAAACGGGCGGGCTCTGCGAATCCAAATCGGCAAAGGATGCAGCCGGCAGAGGCCCCGCCGTCAGCAGGGTAAAGTCGTAACCGGACTTGCGGTCCGGCCCCAGCACATATTGACGATGCATGCGCAGGAAATTGCGCTTGTTCTTTTTATAGCGCTCGGGCGAAAGCGAATGCTTGAAGCGGATCGGTACGATCTTCGGCTGCGGCGCATCCCTATGACCGGTGAGCGCCACGGTATTGCAGCGATAGAGATGGATCGGATCGGTCAGGCACTGGATATCGAACCATGTCACCTGTGGGTGACGCGCAATTGCGCCGACGCTTGCACGAAGCCGGTCCGCGCTCGACAGGAACGCACATTGCAGCGCAGCGCCGCCCAGCGTCGAGAAAGACAGTTTCCGGCCGTCCAGCGCTTCAGGCTTCAACTCCAGCACGCGGCCGATAACCGCCAGCGCGAGGCTTGCGCCCATGCTGTGCGATACCACCAGCACCTCATCCGAGGGCTGTTCGAGCGCCAACAGGACAAGCGCCGCCCTCTCCTCGATCCAGTCCCGGGCAATCGGCTCATCACGGCCAACCGCGAGCGCGAAACGCCAGTCCGCATAAAGATGCAGGGTGTGGAACCGCTCCGCGAAAGGCAGGAACGCCTTCACGAAAAACAGGGCGGCAGCGGGAAGGCTGACCACCAGAAGCCAGAGAGGCAAACCGAAAAGCCAGGGCGAGAGCGCGATGCCAGCCGCAAGCGCGCCACCGACCAGCATCAGCAGGAACGGGAAGATGAAGAACAGGCCAAAACGCCAGGCATGGCGGAAATAACGCGCCGCACCGCCCTCGCTGACGATGCCCGCCCCGGCCTTGAATCCCAGCCAGACCTGCCGCCAGACCGGCGCACCCCGCAGCTGCGAAATGACGTCATTATGGTCATAGACAAAAATATCCGACCGCGTCCGCCAGTCGCCCGCCGAGGCTTCCACGGTGAATGCTTCACCGGCCGGCCTGCTCTCCAGTGGCCCTACCGCATAGTTGACATCCCATGTTTTTCCCGCCAGCGCTGCGGCGCGCTGGTAACGCAGATGATGGGCGGCTGCGTCGAGCGGATCGAAACCGGGGAAATAAAGAACAAGTCGCGACTTGACGGGCTGCATGCATAAACCTTCGGGCTGGAGACACCCGAAAGGATCGCTTGATACAGTGGGCGATGCACGTATAGTAAAAATCGCGACGGAAATGTGATTTATTTATTGGCGAGGGAAATTTGTCTGGCATCGTCGATCAAGTGCTCAACGGCGTCGTCAAGGGCGCACTTTCTGAAATCCTCACCAAGACCGGTATCCGCAAGACCCGGCGCGCGCGCCGGACGAAAAGCACCCGCTCGCTGGCCGGTGGCATCATTGGTTCTGTTCTGGAGGCTGCACTCAACGCCGCCGTCAAACCCAAGCCGGCCAAGAAGCAGGTAAGCAGGAGACGCACCGCCGCCGCCCGCAGCCGGCAGAGATATCGGTGATACGTCACGCCCATCTGCTTGTCGCCTGCGCTCTGCTGGCGATTTCAGTGCCTTTGAAAGGCACCGCAGAGGATACGAGCAGCAAAGAGATCAATATCGGTTTTGGCGTGCTGCTTGATGGCAGCGATCCAATTGCTGGCACAGCCATATGTGAAATCGGCAAATCATGCCGTCTGGTCGATAAGGAAAGCCCAAAGATACGGGTTGAAGTTACGCCTGCTTATGAGAGCGGCACGTTAGTCACCGAAATGCGGGTGCGCTGCGAGCCTGATTGTTCGCTAGCGAACGGCCAGTCACGCATGAGACTCCAGAGCCAACGGGAACTTGATCTTTTTTCCGGTAAGGAAACCGGTATATTCACCTTGCTTGTCTCCAAGCCGCGCAAGACGATCGGAAAGATACTGCTCATATATCCGGATCACTGAAGGATGCCGGTTGAACAAGACGATTCCTGTCCCCTTCGTCGATGCAACACACGCAGTTTTTTACGCTCCCCGGGTGGAAATCGCGCCGCGACATGTTATCTAGGAACAAACAGAAAGCAGCGGCCTTGAACCGCATGTGAAAGGATTGAGCCTATGAGCGGCATTCACGACATGATCGACAGCGAAGTGAAGAGCAACGACATCGTTCTTTTCATGAAGGGCACCCCGCAATTTCCGCAGTGCGGTTTTTCCGGTCAGGTGGTACAGATCCTCGATTATCTCGGCGTCGACTACAAGGGCATCAACGTGCTTGCCGATGCCGACATCCGTCAGGGCATCAAGGACTATTCCAACTGGCCGACCATTCCGCAGCTCTACGTCAAGGGCGAATTCGTCGGTGGCTGTGATATCGTAAGAGAGATGTTCCAGTCCGGCGAACTGCAGAGCCACTTCCAAGAACAGGGTATCAGCGTCCGCGGCGCGGCCTGATTTCGGCCGGTTCATCCGGCCCACCCTGATTGTCAGAAATTTATGCCAGGCGTTGCTTCATGCAACGCCTTTGCCGTTCTTTTTGGGGCAATCCTGTGACAAATCTTTCACAATCCACCGCTTCGCGCGCAGGCTCGATGGGGCGCACGGAATTCATTGGGCTGGCCGCAATGCTGATGGCGCTGAATGCGCTTGCCATCGACATCATGCTGCCCGGCCTTCAGGAAATCGGCGCATCGCTCGGCGTCGAGAATGAAAACCACCGCCAATACGTCATTTCCGCCTATCTTCTCGGCTTCGGCATCGCCCAGCTTCTCTACGGGCCGATCTCGGACCGTTTCGGTCGCCGCAAGCCGATGCTTTTCGGGCTCGCGATCTACATCGTTTCAGCTCTCGCTGTCGTTTTTGTTCCGTCCTTCTCCGGCCTGCTGTTCCTGCGCTTCATTCAGGGCATCGGTTCGGCGGCAACACGCGTCATCACCATCTCGATCGTGCGTGATATCTATGGCGGCCGGCAGATGGCGGAAGTCATGTCGCTGATCATGATGGTCTTCATGGTCGTTCCGGTCATCGCGCCCGGTACCGGCCAGATCGTGCTCTTCTTCGGCAACTGGCACCTGATCTTCGCCTTCATGGCCGGCATTGCCGCCGTGGTGACAGCCTGGATGTATTTCCGCCTGCCGGAAACCCTGCATCCCGATGATGTGCGGCCCTTCACGGTTCGCTCGGTCCTCGGCGGCTTCAAGATCGTGCTCACCGACCGTATCGCGCTCTGTTACACGCTTTCCAGCACCTTCATCTTCGGGGCGCTGTTCGGCTTCATCAACTCGGCTGAACAGGTCTACAAGGGCATTTATGGCCTTGGCGCATGGTTTGCGGCGGCCTTTGCCGGCGTTGCCCTGTTCATGGCCTTCTCGTCCTTCATCAATGCAAGGCTTGTCGGCCGGATCGGCATGCGCAAGCTGTCGCACGGCTCGCTGCTCGGCTTCATCGCCATCACCTTCCTGTGGCTGGTGGTGCAGATGCTTGGACCGGAACCCATGCCCTTTGCCGTCTTCATCGTGTTCTTCGCGCTGGCCATGTTCCAGTTCGGCTGGATCGGCTCGAACTTCAACTCGCTCGCCATGGAACCGCTTGGCCATGTCGCCGGCACCGCCTCTTCCGTCATGGGCTTCATGGGAACGGTTGGCGGATCGCTGATCGGCGCCGCCATCGGCCAGGCCTTCGACGGCACGGCGCTGCCCATGGTGGCAGGCTTCTTCATCGTCTCAATCATCGGCCTGGTCTTCGTGCTGATCGGTGAAAAGGGTGTGTTGTTTCAGGCTCACAACAAGCCGACACGGTAAGTTCAGGCGGACAAAAAGAAAGGGCGCGGAATTCTGTTCCGCGCCCTTTTTATTTATTGGTTGACGGTTCACGTCATACACATTCCGTCACCCCGGACCCGATCCGGGGTCCAGTCAGCCCAAGTCTTTGGGCTGAGAAGAGTCTTTCCGCCGCGCAGACGCGCGGCTACTGGATGCCGGATCTAGTCCGGCATGACGGGAGAAAGCCTTGCCGGCCTGCCCAGTCAGCCACCTCAAACCGTGAAAATCTTCTCGCGCAGCAGTTCCCACGTCTGCTGATCAGGCGCCAGCAGCAACCCACCATCCACATGGCTCGGCAGATAAGGCGAGCCATCGAGGCGCGCGGCATAGGCGCCCGCTTCCTGCGAGATCAGCGTGCCGGCCAGATGGTCCCAGGGCATCAGCTTGTTATACATCAGGAAATGCATGTGGCCGCCGCAGAACAGGCGATATTCATGCGCAGCACAACGATAGCTGGTGAAGAGCCGCACATCCGCAAGATTGAGCAGCACCTTGCGGCGGGTCTCAATATCGAAATAACCGGTATTGGCGATGCCGATCATCTGCGACAGTTCCGGCGCCGGTACCACCGACATCTGCGTCTGCGCGCCATCGGCGCTGCAAAGCCATGCGCCGGAGCCTTTCTCGGCGATTGCCCAGTCATTGCCCATCGGATCGAAGATCAGGCCGGCAACGGTCTCCCCCTTCGAGATAACGCTCATCATCACGCCGAACAGCGGCAGGCCGGAGGCGAAGTTGTAGGTGCCGTCGATAGGATCGACCACGACCGCCAGATCGGCATCGGCAAGCTTGCCAAGCAGCGAGGCATCCGCCGCCACCGCCTCTTCGCCGATGAACAGCGCTTCGGGCATGATGTCCTCCACCCGGGCGCGGATCAGGCGCTCGGCAGCCTCGTCGGCCTCCGTCACGAGGTCGATCGCCTCGGTCTTCATCCGCACATCGCCCTCGCCCAGATTGCGGAACCGCGGCAGGATTTCCACTGCCGCCGCCTCCTGAAGCGCATTGGCAAGAGAGGCGATGTCGAGTTCGAGAGCCATGGGCGATATCCTTCTTTCTGAGCGTAAACTTTATAAGGCGACGATTTCCCGCCGCAGCATCTTCCAGCTTTCCTTGTCGGGAGCCGACAGGATGCCGCCCGTCGTCTGGCCGGGCCGGTAAGGCGTATTGTCGAAACGGGCCGTGTAACCGCCGGCCTCCTGATGAACGAGAACACCGGCGAGATGATCCCAGGGCATCAGCTTTTCATGGCCGATGAAATGCAGCTTGCCGGCCGAGGCAAGCCAATATTCATGTGCCGAACAATTGATTGAAAGCGCCATCTTGATCTTGGCCATATTGGCGGCGATCACCGGGCGGCGATCCTCATGGCTGTGGCCCCAGGAAAAAATGCCGACCATGTCGGATAGTGGCACAGGATCGGCGACCTTGAGTTTCGCCTGCGAACCGTTCTTGCGGTGGAGATAGGCCCCCTCACCCTTGAGTGCAACGATGGTATCGCCCATGACGGGATCGTGGATGATGCCCGCCACCGTCTCACCCTTGACGGTGACCGCAAGCAATGTGCCAAAAGCAGGAAAGCCGGAAGCATAGTTGAAAGTGCCGTCGATGGGATCGATCACGAAGGCAAGCGGCGCATCGGCAAGGGCTGGAATGACTGATGGGTCCGCCTCATACGTCTCTTCGCCGACGATATGGGCCTTCGGAAACCGCTCAAGCAGTGCGGTGGTGATCGCCTTTTCCGCCAGAATGTCTGCCTCGGTGACGAGATCGACGGCGGAGGTCTTTTCGGAGATGGCGCCGGCACTCAGGTTTCTGAAGCGGGGCATGATTTCCTGTCGGCCGGCAGCGGCGACGGTGGAAACGAGGAATTCGATATCTTTGTCAGAAAGGCTCATGGCGCGGGGCACTTCTTCATCAGGGAGGGCTGGCCTCCCTACGCTCTTCAGATGACGCTTCGGTGACAGAAAGCGCCGAAAAATCAAAAAGCCTGGGATCGAGCAGATGCGAAGGGTTCACATGCGCAAGCGCCCGCAGCATTACATCCTTGCGGCCCGGCATGCGCCGTTCGATATCGGCCAGCATCTCCTTCATGGCGTTGCGCTGAAGCCCGTCCTGCGAGCCGCAGAGGTCGCAGGGAATGATCGGGAATTCCATCGCCGCCGCGAATTTCGCCATGTCTTCCTCGGCGCAATAGGCGAGCGGGCGCAAGACCATCAGGTCGCCCTCGTCATTCATCAGCTTCGCCGGCATGCCGGCCAGCCGGCCGCCATGGAAAAAATTCATGAAGAAGGTTTCGAGAATATCCTCGCGGTGATGGCCGAGCAGCAGCGCGTCGCAGCCCTCCTCCCGCGCGATGCGGTAGAGATTGCCGCGCCGAAGCCGCGAACAGAGCGAACAGTAGGTGCCACCCGACGGCACCTTCTCTTTCACCACGGAATAGGTGTCGCGATATTCGATGCGATGGGCAACGCCGATCTTCGCCAGATACTCCGGCAGCACATGTTTGGGAAAATTCGGCTGGCCCTGATCGAGATTGCAGGCGATGAGCTCCACCGGCAGGAGGCCGCGCCATTTGAGGTCAAGCAGCAGCGCCAGCAGGCCATAGCTGTCCTTGCCGCCGGAAAGACCGACCAGCCAGCGCTTCTGGCCTTTCAGCATGCCGAAATCTTCAAAGGCCTGACGCACATTGCGCAACAGCCGCTTGCGCAGCTTGTTGAAGGAGACCGAGCGCGGTGCATTGTCGAACAGGGGATGCGAGCTGCCGTTTTCTTCGGACGGATCCTGATCTGCCCCGATCTGGTCAGCCATGTCATCGATCTTGGTGAGAATGTTCATAATCAGCTCGCTCCGGCACGACTGCCGTTCTCGATGCAGGCAATGCCCCCATACGCCGGCAAGATCAAGCCCCGAATACGGACCAGCCGGTTTTCGTCGCCAGCATTTCCAGCGCCTGTGACCCGAGTGCCGAATTGCCGACCTTGTTGAGACCCGGCGACCAGACCGCAATCGACGCCTTGCCCGGCGCCACCGCCATGATGCCACCACCGACGCCGCTCTTGCCCGGCAGGCCGACATGATAGGCGAAATCGCCCGATCCGTCATAATGGCCGCAGGTCAGCATCAGCGCATTGATACGCCGCGCCCGACGGTCGGAGACGACGGTGTGACCCGTCAGCGGATTGCGGCCGCGATTGGCGAGGAAGAGGCCCGCGCGGGAAAGCTGGGCGCAGGTCATGGAAAGCGCGCACTGATGGAAATAAACGCCGAGGGTGTGTTCCACCGGATGATGCAGATTGCTGAAGGAACGCATGAAATTGGCAAGCGCGAAATTGCGGAAACCGGTCGCCTGCTCGGATTTCGCCACCGTGTCATCGATGCTGATCGTATCATCGTCCGCGAGATAACGCACGAAGCGCAGAAGCTCGCCGATCGCCTCGCGCGGCTGGTGGCCGGAAAGAACGATATCGGTCACCACGATCGCGCCGGCGTTCACGAAGGGATTGCGCGGGATGCCGTGCTCGTGCTCCAGCTGAACGATGGAGTTAAAGGAAGAACCTGAAGGTTCGCGCCCTACCCGGTTCCACACTGTTTCCCCCGCCTTGCCGAGTGCCAGCGTCAGCATGAAGACCTTGGAGATGCTCTGGATCGAAAACGGCACAAGCGCATTGCCGGCCGTATAGGTGGTTCCATCGACAGTGGTGATGGCGATGCCGAACTGGTTGGGATCGACCTTGGCGAGTTCGGGAATGTAATCCGCGACCTTACCCTCGCCGAGCCTGGGCACCATGCTGTCATAGATGGAATCGACGATCGCCTGAATGTCCTGCATGCAATGCCTTCCCCAGCAAACAAAAAAGCCGCCCCGAAGGGCGGCTTCCTGAATACTGAAACGCGTCGATTAACGCGAGTAGAATTCGACGACCAGATGCGGTTCCATGACGACCGGGTACGGAACGTCGGAGAGCGACGGAACGCGAGCGTAGGTCGCAACCATCTTGTTGTGGTCAACTTCGATGTAGTCCGGAACGTCACGCTCTGCGAGCTGAACGGCTTCGAGAACCGTAACCAGCTGCTTGGACTTCTGACGAACTTCGATAACGTCGCCGGCCTTGCAACGGTAAGAACCGATGTTAACGCGAACGCCGTTAACCGTGACGTGGCCATGGTTGATGAACTGGCGCGAAGCGAAAACGGTCGGAACGAACTTGGCGCGGTAGACGATGGCGTCCAGACGCGACTCGAGCAGGCCGATCAGGTTTTCAGAGGTGTCACCCTTGCGACGGTTTGCTTCGTCGAAGGTTGCGCGGAACTGCTTTTCGCGCAGTTCGCCGTAGTAGCCCTTGAGCTTCTGCTTGGCGCGCAGCTGCGTGCCGAAGTCGCTCATCTTGCCCTTGCGGCGCTGGCCGTGCTGGCCCGGGCCGTATTCGCGGCGGTTTACCGGGGACTTCGGACGGCCCCAGATGTTTTCGCCCATACGGCGGTCAATTTTGTACTTAGCCGATTCGCGCTTGCTCATCGTATTTCCTTCTCAAAAGGTTGTGCCGGTTTGTTACCAAACCGGTTCAAGGAAACACGCCCTCCTCTGAAGCCCGTTTCAGGGCCTCTGACAGGCTTCTCACATGCAAATGGAGAAACCACGGGACATGTCGGTGATATTGACCGCCGAACGTCAGCCTTTAAACTGCAAGGCAGTCAACAAAACACACCGGACATCACTGCCCGGCGTTGGGGCGGCTTCTAAACACGTTTTACAAATTTGTCAAACAACGCCCGCCGCTTTTTTCGCGGGCCGCCCCTTGAAAAGCCTGCAGGCCCTCCCATCTTTCGATCGTGATCAGAACTCGGGCCCCTCTGGCGTATTACCGGACAATACGCGATGTCGAGTTTCTTAAGGTTGGGGCCCACGTATATTCTTGACACACGTTCCCCATCCGCAAAGCCAACCTCGTCCGGCTAAAGGTTGACTGATGGACTTCCTCCTCAACGATTTTCTCGGTACCCCCACCTGGATGTGGGCGGTCTTCATTTCTCTCGTCCTTGGCCTTCTGGCGCTCGATCTCGGCGTGTTGCACAAGAATTCCAAGGAAATCGGCATTCGCGAAAGCCTGCTGATGTCGGGCTTCTACATCGCCATCGGTTTAGCCTTCGGCGGCTGGATTTGGTACCAGTCCGGCCAGCAGTCGGCGATGGAATACGTCACCGGCTTCGTGGTCGAAAAAAGCCTGGCGATGGACAATATCTTCATCATCGCCATGATCTTCTCCTATTTCGCCATTCCCCGCCAATATCAGCATCGCGTGCTGCTCTGGGGTATCCTCGGCGTCATCGTCCTGCGCGGCATCATGATCGCCGGCGGCGCTGCCATCGTCGAAAACTTCCACTGGGTGCTTTATCTCTTCGCGGCCTTCCTCGTTTTCACCGGCCTCAAGATGCTGTTCTCGTCCGACCATGATGAGTCGGATATCGGTAATAACCGCATCCTGAAATTCCTGCGCAGTCACTTGCCGGTGACAGATCGTCTGCATGGCGAGAAATTCTTCATCAAGGAAACGGATGAGGCCACCGGCAAGCTGAAGACCTTCGTGACGCCGCTCTTCCTGGCGCTCATCATGGTCGAAATCGCCGACCTGATCTTCGCGGTCGATTCGATCCCGGCGATCTTCGCGATCACCACCGATCCGTTCATCGTCTATACCTCGAACATCTTCGCGATCCTCGGCCTGCGCGCGCTCTACTTCGCACTTGCCGCCCTGATCCACCGCTTCGCTTACCTCAAATACGCGCTGGCTGCGGTTCTGGTCTTCGTGGGCTCTAAGATTTTCGTCGCCGATATGCTGGGCATCGCCAAGATCCCGCCGGTCGTCTCGCTCGGCGTCACCGTCACCATCCTCGCAACCGGCATCATCGGTTCGCTGATTGCGACGCGTAAGGAAGTGAAGGCCGTCGAGTAATGATGAGCAACGGAGGCGGCGATTGTGCCGCCTTCACCTCTCTCAGAGTTTCCGCTTATGGGTGAGTTTGCCAACGCTACGTAATACACGCGCCGTCACCCCGGACTTGATCTGGGGTCCAGCGCGATCAAGTCCTTGATCGCAACAGACTCTTCTCACGGCGCAGACGCGCCGTGGCTGGATGCCGGATCAAGTCCGGCTGACCGAGGGTATGTCTAGCAAGCAGCCTGCCAGACCTCACTCCGCCGCCAGTCTGGCATCATCTTCAGCCGCATCCGCATCGCCGGGTGCGGTTTTTGCGTCGAGATCGGGGAACGCCACGATGCGCTTGCCCGAGAAATCGGCATGCACCACCACAAGCTCCTTCTCCTCGAAATAACCGAGCAGCCGGCGGGCGCGGCGGGCGGAATGAGTGCCATAGGCCCGGGCAATGCGGGCATCTGACGGGCAAGGCTCCTCACCGAGTGCGGCCTTGACCAGCAGCAGGAAAACGCCCTGCAGATCATCGGAAACCGAGGTCGAGAGTTCCAGCGCCTTCTGCCAGCCCTCGCTGGCGGCCATCGTGGCATCCACGCCGGAGCGGGCAATCGCCACCTGCCGACGGAATTCGGGAAGCGACATCGGCGTGCCGGGAATACGGCGCATGCGGGCACGCACCAGAAAATCCTGATAGAGCACGGCATCGGTGCGATAGGCCGATTGCGGATCATCGAGGATTTCGACCAGAACCGCACCGATCTTCTCCTCGCGCTCCTCCGGCGTCATCTCCGGCTGACCTGCACGCGGCGATTGCTCGGGTGAAGGACCGACGGCGGCAGGGGTAGAACGGGAGAGCTCTGCCAGAATATCCGTGGTCGGACGCGGTGCTGGCGGCGTGCGACGCACGGCGGGCCGCGTGAATTCTTCCGGGTCCGGCGTGAAGATCAGGTCTTCCACATCCTGAGGCGCATCCGGCAGCGGCATCAGCTTCGGCGAGGACGAGCGCGCCGAGGTTTCCACCGCCCCGATGACGATGGGAAGCGGACGGCGCGAGAGCGCCGGGCCGAGCGCCACGAAATTGCCGCGCTGCAGATCGCGGAACATTTCCGCCTGCCGGCGGTCCATGCCGAGTAGGTCAGCAGCGCGCGCCATGTCGATATCGAGGAAGGTCCGGCCCATCAGGAAGTTCGAGGCTTCCGCCGCCACGTTCTTGGCAAGCTTGGCCAGGCGCTGCGTGGCGATGACGCCCGCAAGTCCACGTTTACGCCCACGACACATCAGGTTGGTCATGGCGCCAAGCGACGCCTTGCGCGCATCTTCCGTCACCTCGCCGCCGACGGAGGGCGCAAACATCTGCGCCTCATCCACCACGACGAGCACCGGATACCAATATTCGCGATCGGCATCGAACATGCCGTTCAGGAAAGCGGCTGCGGCCCGCATCTGCTGCTCGATATCCAACCCTTCCAGCGTCAGCACGCAGGAAACGCGGTGCTGGCGAATGCGGTTGGCAATGCCGGCAAGCTCGGCTTCCGTGCGCTCGCCATCCACCACCACATGGCCGAACTTGTCGGACAGCGTGACGAAATCACCCTCGGGATCGATGATGACCTGCTGCACCCATTGCGCCGATTGTTCCAGCAGCCGGCGCAGCAGATGCGACTTGCCGGAACCGGAATTGCCCTGCACCAGCAAACGCGTCGCAAGCAATTCCTCGATATCGAGCTTGGCCTGCTGCCCGCCCGATAGGGTTCCCATGTCGATACCGACCTGCAATGTTCCGTTCCTCGTGCTGCATGTCATCCGGCCGATTCTCTTAGGCGCGGACGAACATGCTCTTTACCAAAAAATCGCCGGTTGCGTCTGCCCCGTGCCGATAATGCACAGGCAATTCGGCCTCAACCCTGTGCCGACCCTAGCCGGAAGCGTGAAATGCCGCTGCGCCGGCCGAAGACGTTGAGCGCCAGCCCGAGAATGACCAGCGTCGCACCAACGATCTCGAAGACGGTGATATGTTCGGCAAAAGCCAGATAGGCGCTGATGAACCCGACAATCGGCACCAGCAGTGAAAACGGCGCTACCGTTCCGGCGGGATAACGCAGAAGCAGATAACTCCAGATGCCGGCACCGACGACGGTTGCGCCATAGGCCATGTAGATCACCACGAAAGCCATGGTCGGCGTGGCATTCGCCACACCTTCGGCAATCGCCTGCGGCCCTTCCACCACAAGCGAGAGCAGGATCAACGGCAGAACGGGCACAAGGCTTGTCCAGGCAACGAAAGAGACCGCGTTTACCTGGCCGATGCGGCGATTGACGATGTTACCGCAGGCCCAGGCAATCGCGGAACCGACGCCCATCAGAAGCGGCACCAGCGCTGCCGCCGTCATGCGCTCCACGCCGATGACGGCGAGCCCGCCAAAAGCGATGAGTGCGCCGAGGATCTGCGAAGGCAACGGCCGTTCGCCGAGAAACACCACGGCAAGGGCGAGCGTGAAGAAAGCCTGCGACTGCATGACCAGCGAGGCAAGCCCGGCCGGCAGCCCGAGCTTGATGGCGGGATAAAGCAGGCCGAACTGCACGAAGCCCATCGCCATGCCGTAAACGATCATATGCCGCCACGGCACATTGGGTTTCGGCAGGAAGAAGACGAGAGGCACCGCCGCAAAAAGATAACGCACCCCCGTCAGAAACAGGGGTGGCATATCCGCGACGCCGACCTTGATGACGACGAAGTTGAAGCCCCACAAAAACACGGTGATCAGGGCAAGGAGAATATGCGGCAATGCCATTTTGTTATGTCCGAATTTCAGGAGATCGAGAGGTGCCTCACGGCGCAACCGCCCTTTTCCAGCCAAAGGCAATGAGACCGGCGCCGATCAGGAGACCGCCGCCCGTGCGATTGACGATGCGCTGAACCTTGGGTTTGCGGATCGTGTTGCGGGCGGCACTTGCCAGAAGTCCATAAAGGGCCGCATTCACGGTGGCAAGCACCAGGAACGTCACCTCGAAAATCAGCACCTGCGGCCAGAAGGGCAATGTCGGCACCAGAAACTGCGGCAGGAAGGCCACGAAGAACACGATGCTTTTGGGGTTCAGTGCCGTGACGATATAGGCATGCAGGAAGATTTTGAGCGGCCGCTCCCGACCGGTTACCCCCGCCCCTTCCGCTCCTTCGCCGCTGACCGGTGAACGCCAGAGCTTGATGCCGAGATAGATAAGATAGGCGGCACCGATCCATTTCAGGCCGGTGAAAAGTGCAGCCGATGTGGCCAACAGCGCCCCGAGACCCAGCATGGAAGCCGTCATGGCGGTAAAATCCCCGAGCGCCACCCCCGTCACCGTTGCCGTGCTCGCCTTGCGGCCATGGCCCAGCGCATAAGAAATCACCAGCAGGATCGTCGGTCCCGGAATGGCGAGCATGATGGCAGATGCGGCCACGAAGGCCAGCCAGTTCTCCAGCGGCATGATTGAGTCTCCCTTGTCCAATTTGTCGAGCAAGCCACCAAAATCAGGAGGTATCAAGCTCAATCTTCGAAGATTAAGCCGCCCTGTCATCCGGCGGAGGAACGGGCGGCTGCTCGTAGAGATACGACCTCCTCGACATTTCTTTGCCGAAGAGGCCGCCATCATCAAAACCGCGGCGCCCACGGCACCGACCAGTCTCGCCGCCGCTTCAATTGCCGAGGCTCAAGGCCGATATCGACCAGCAGACGGTCCGGCAGATCGGCGGGATCGGTCGGAGGTGCGCGCGGCACCAGTGCGGCCAAAAGAACCGCTTTCAGGGTTTTCCAGACGCCGAATGTGACGAACAGACGGTCCACCGCATCCGGCAGCGCATATGCTACCAATGGTTGATCATTTTGCATGGGGAATCCATCCCGGCGCGGCAAAGCGGCCAGGTCCTTTATCGATGGAAAACGACATGCCGAAACGACGGACGCAGCAGTCATGCCACGCAAAGGCGCAAGTTACATGTCGAGCGAAGTGAAAATGCCAAACGGCAAGGAAATCAGGCCATAAGCCTTATCGGAGGGTCACGCCTCGGGTCACATAACCGCCGATAATCATGCCGGAAAGGCCAGACATGCCGTTAAGGCGCATATTCATGTCATTAGTCATTTCACGCCTCCATCTAGTGCGGTTACAGACGAGAATTACCTTACACGAGAAAACCGGCGCGACAAGAGGCCGCAATCTCGAATTGCAAAAGACAGGCAAGGGCGATGCAAAAATACAACAGCAGCTCAAGCTGCCGCAACGCTGAGGCCAAAACCCTGCATCAGCCGCCGTGTGGCGAAATCCGGCCTGCCGGAGGTGAATACGGCGAAATCGAAACCATCGGGATGTTCCGCATCCTGCGGCAGCGGCACCAGATGGCGCGCACGCCGGGCAATCGCCTCGGCGGGGTCGAGCCAGTCCACCGGCCAGGGGGCGAGCCTGCGGAACAGATTGGCCATGAAAGGATAGTGCGTGCAGGCAAGAACGACGATGTCCGTGCGCTTGCCGTCACTTTCGATGAAACAGGGTTCGATTTCGGCCAGCACCGCATCGTCAGGGACCGGCTCGCCCCTGATCCAGCTTTCCGCCATGCGCGCCAGATTTTCCGAGCCAACCAAACGTACATGACATTGGGTGGCAAAGGACTGGATGAGATCGCGCGTATAGGCCCGCTTGACGGTGCCGGGCGTCGCCAGAACCGAGACGAGGCCGGAGCGTGTGCGCTCCGCTGCCGGCTTGATGGCGGGTACAGTGCCGACGAAGGTCATCTGCGGAAACCGGGCGCGAAGATCGGCCCCGGCCAGCGTGAAGGCGGTGTTGCAGGCGATGATGCAGACTTCCGGGCTGTATTCCTGCAGCAGCTTCTCGAAAAGCGAGAGAATACGCGCCCTCAGCGCCTCTTCCTCCCAGCCGCCATAGGGAAAACCCGCATCGTCGGCGACATAGATGAAACCGCGTTCGGGCATCAGCACTCGCGCCTCGCGCAGCACGGTTAGCCCGCCAATGCCGGAATCAAACACCAGCACCGGTTTCAGCACATCAGCGGCCGCCTCACTCGTCTTCAGCATTCTCCCCTGCTCCCTCGGCCGACGGCCCCGCTGCCCTGCCCGCCTGCTTCGGCCATTGCCGGGGAAAACGGTCAAGCGAATTGATCACGCCGCGGAAAACGCTGATTTCCTGCTCGGAAAAACCGCGTCTCGACAGCACCGCGCGCAGATTGTCGACCATTTTCGGCTTTTTTTCAGCCGGATGGAAATAACCGCGCGCATCCAGCGCTTCTTCAATATGTTCGAACAGGCCGAAAACCTGTTCCTTGGTCGAAGGCCGCTGCTCGACGGACTGGAAAAGCGTCTCCCCCAGATCGTCCATGCCGGATTTCATCCATTCATAGGACATCAGAAGCACGGCCTGGGCGATGTTGAGCGAGGCAAAGGCGGGATTGACCGGGAAGGTCACGATCTCGTCGGCCAGCGCCACTTCCTCGTTCGTCAGCCCCCAACGCTCGCGCCCGAACAGGATACCGGTCTTTTCGCCCGCCTTGAATTTTGCGCGAAGCGTATCGGCGGCGGTGACGGGCGCACGCACCGGCTTGAAACCATAACGCTCGCGCGCAGTCGTGGCATAGACGAAATTGAGGTCCTTGATCGCCTCTTCCAGCGTGTCGAACACCTTCGTTCCATCGATGACGTGGTCGGCCTTGGAGGCGGCGGAGCGCGCCTTTTCGCTCGGCCAGCCATCCCGCGGGTTGACGAGGCGCAATTCGGCAAGGCCGAAATTGGCCATGGCCCGCGCCACCATGCCGATATTTTCACCGAGCTGCGGTTCGACCAGAATGATCGCCGGGCCTTCCGCCAGAAGTTCAAGCTCGCTATTTGTGCCTGCCATCGTCATTTGTCCGTTTTTAAAGCTGCGCGTCGATTTTGCATCCGATGCGCTAAAGCGCGCTTCACTGGCACAGATCGGCACCAAAATCAAAGGCGGAGCGGGCGAATGGCGGCCTTCGAGTGGGACAGAAGCTCCACCCCACACCCTACTTCATGCTCGGGCCTGTCCCGAGGATCCACGCACGTCTCGTAAAATCAATCTGTTGCAGATGCTCGGGACAAGCCCGAGCATAACGGAGGAGCGGTTTTCAAGTGCGGCGAACCTCCGTATCGCCACCCTCACTCGCCCTTGATGATCGCCGCCATCTCTTCGCGCAGCGAATCCCGGCCCTCGTCCCCCACCCGGTGAATATCGCTGATGACCGGCCGGCCATCCTCCTCGACAACATCGAAATGCACTTCGTCGACGGTCGCCTTCATCTCCGCCTCGTCCATGCAGGCCCAGAGCTTGAATTTCGCCGTCACATCCGTCACGCCGTCCTTCACCGCACCGGGCGTCACGGAAACATCGGCCAGCGGGCAACCATCCTGGGAGTTGGTCACGACATCGTAACCGAAAGGATCACCCTTCTCCCCGCTTTCAGCCTCGTAAGCGGGCTTCTTGGAGGCTTCGCGATATTGCGTCACGAAGTCCTTGCTGAAGAGGCTGGTCAGCATGTCCTCATCGAAAATATACTTCCAGTTCTCCGCATCACCGGACCAGTTCTTGACGGTGATATCCATCACCTTCTGAACGGGATCGGCAGGTGAGGCCGCAAGGGCGCTGTGGGAAAAGAGGACGGCGGCAGTCAGAAGCAGAATATTCCGCATGATGTGATCCCGGGATAGGCCCGACAAGCGGGCGAAGCGATTCGCCTGACTGTATTCCGGCATTGTGGTTTGGCAATGCGCAAAGCGTTATTGCGCTGCGCCAAAAAAGCGCCCCCCATGGCTTTGCCTCAGGCGCGTGCGATGCTATAGCCGCACCGGATATTTTTCCGACTATTGGCGTCACCCGGCGCCACAGCTTCGAAGGTGAGGAATTCATGGCAAAGATCAAGGTAGCCAATCCGGTCGTCGATCTCGACGGCGACGAAATGACCCGTATCATCTGGCAGCTCATCAAGGACAAGCTGATCCTGCCTTACCTCGATCTTGATATCGAATATTACGACCTCTCGGTTGAAAACCGCGACGCCACCAATGACCAGGTCACGGTCGACGCGGCACACGCCATCAAGAAGCACGGCGTCGGCATCAAGTGCGCCACCATCACCCCGGATGAAGCCCGCGTCGAGGAATTCGGCCTGAAGCAGATGTGGAAGAGCCCGAACGGCACGATCCGCAACATTCTGGGCGGCGTCATCTTCCGCGAGCCGATCATCTGCAAGAACGTTCCGCGCCTCGTTCCCGGCTGGACCAAGCCGATCGTCGTCGGCCGTCACGCTTTTGGCGACCAGTACAAGGCAACCGATTTCAAGTTCCCCGGCAAGGGCAAGCTGACCATCAAGTTCGTCGGTGAAGACGGCCAGGTCATCGAAAAGGACGTCTTCGACGCCCCGAGCGCCGGCGTAGCACTGGCCATGTACAACCTCGACGAATCCATCCGCGAATTCGCCCGCGCCTCCATGAACTATGGCCTGATGCGCAAGTGGCCGGTTTACCTCTCCACGAAGAACACCATCCTCAAGGCCTATGACGGCCGCTTCAAGGATATCTTCGAAGAAGTCTACCAGACCGAATTCAAGAAGCAGTTCGATGAGGCCGGCATCACCTATGAGCACCGTCTGATCGACGACATGGTCGCTTCCGCGCTGAAGTGGTCCGGCGGCTATGTCTGGGCCTGCAAGAACTACGACGGCGACGTGCAGTCCGACACGGTTGCGCAGGGCTTCGGTTCGCTCGGCCTGATGACCTCGGTTCTTCTTTCGCCGGATGGCCGCACGGTCGAAGCCGAAGCTGCACACGGCACGGTGACGCGCCACTACCGCCAGCACCAGAAGGGTCAGGAAACCTCGACCAACTCGATCGCCTCGATCTTCGCCTGGACCCGTGGCCTCGCCCACCGCGCCAAGCTGGACGACAATGCCGATCTGGCCAAGTTCGCGGCAACGCTCGAAACCGTCTGCGTCGATACCGTCGAAAGCGGCTACATGACCAAGGACCTCGCGCTCCTCATCGGACCGGACCAGCCCTGGCTCTCCACCACCGCCTTCCTCGACAAGATCGACGAAAACCTCAAGAAGGCCATGGCCGCCTAAGCCTGCCTTCTCAGCGACTTCAGAACCCGGCCTCAGTGCCGGGTTTTTCATTTGTGCCGTAAAGACGGAATATCAGCTCCGCGGCGCGGGCCGAGCGTGCCGCCATCTCCTCCTGCGTCGGCAGGCCAATCGCCCCCGTCGCACGCCTGATCTGCAAATCCCCGACCAGAAGCGACAGCCAGAGTTCCGCAGGCTCTTCCGATGCCGCCATGCACAGGACACCCTGTTTTTCCAATGCCTGAAAATATGCCGCAAGCTTCGGCATCACCCGGTCACGACCCTTTTCCGCCAGAAACGCACCGAGTGCAGCGTCACCGCCGGCCTCCGCCGCCGCGACACGATTGAGCAGGACTGCCCGCTCCCCCAGGAGCATCGACAATAATTCAGCCCCGAAACGGGAAAGCTCATTCACCCCATCGGCCACCTCCGCCGACGGCAATACCAGCCTTGCGGCATTTTCTGCCACCATGGCTTCGTAGAGCCCGGTCTTGCCGCCGAACCAGCCATAGAGCGTCTCCTTCGATGACCTGCTCACCTTCGCCAGCGCCTGCATGGAAAAGGCGGCATATCCCTCCTGCGCGAGCATGGCGAAGGCATGTTCGACAATCTCGCGCCGGCGCAATTCCCTGCTCTCGTTACGCATCCGCATTTCCTTGACAATAACCGTACATATGCGTACGGATTATCTGTACGCATATGTACGGTTATTCGATGGAGATTTTCATGTCCAGCTCATTTCTGCACGCGATAAGAACAAGGCAATTTCCTGCGAAGACCCTTGTGAGAGAACCGGCAGCATCGGCCCTGCGCATCGCCGCGCCCCTGAGCCTCGGCCTCATGGCCGGCTTCTTTTTTGCCTTCGGCAATCCCGTGATGATGGCTTTCCCGCAGCTTGATGCGGAAATTTTTATTGCAGCATTCAACAGCATAAATTTCAGCATCCGAAATGGCGTATTTTATGCCGCCTTCTTCTCCCCGCTGGCGATCCTTTTCGGCGCCGCACTGGCCGACAGGCACAACCGCCTGATATGGTTGTCCGCTTTGGTCATCTACGCTGTTGTCGTGATCCAGACCCGAATGGTCAATGTTCCCATCAACGAGTTCTTCAAAACCGTTTCAACCGAAATACCGTCAAACTGGCAGGAGTTGCGCGATCACTGGGCGCTTTCCAATCTCATCCGCACCGTGCTGACCAGCATTGCCTTTTTCCTCGCACTGCTGGCCGCAACGCGGCAGGCGGGAAAGAAAACAGACGATTAGGCCGCGGAATCCGACGACAACGATAGCCGGCTAGCTTCATGCGCCATCAGGGAACGGAACCCGGCCGTAACGCCGGGTTTTCTTTTTTGTTCACAGTATCTTGATTAGCCGTGACACTAGGCGCAGACTTCGATTCCGCGTGCCACGGCCAGTACAACAATAAGACAAAGCTGAAACAGCATCTACTTGCACATAACTTGCCAGGCACAGTCAAACGTTCATCGGAGCATCGGCGCGATCTTTAGGGAATACGCGAATGACGCTGCGGATTGTTAAAGAGCGAAGCACGAGTGCGAAATCCCTACCGGTTTTCCCGTGATGCTTCGACGATTTTGCTTGGGGAGGCAAAAGCATGAGTGAATTGATCTTTTACACCAACCCCATGTCGCGCGGACGCATCGCGCGATGGATGCTCGAGGAAGTGGGCGTTCCGTACCGCACGGAAATACTGGGCTTCGAGACTTCGATGAAATCGCCCGCCTACCGGCTGATCAACCCGATGGCCAAGGTGCCGGCCATCAAACATGGCGATACCATCGTCACCGAAGCGGCCGCGATCTGCGCCTATCTCGCCGATGCCTTTCCCGGCGCGAACCTTGCGCCCACACCGAAGGCACGCGGGCTCTATTACCGCTGGATGTTCTTTGCCGCAGGCCCGCTGGAAATGGCAGTGAGCATGAAGGCGATGGGTTTCGAAGTGCCGAAGGAAAAGCTGCGCATGGCCGGCTGCGGCAGCTACGCGGATGTGATGAACACGCTTGAACGGGCCGTCAGCGAAAACCGCTTCATCGCCGGCGATCTCTTCACCGCGGCGGACGTCTATGTCGGCGCCCATATCGGCTGGGGGCTGCATTTCGGCACCATCGAAAAACGCCCGGCCTTTCTCGATTACATGGCGCATCTCACCGACCGCCCGGCCTTCAAGCGCGCCGCCCAACTCGATGAAGAAGCGGCAAAGGATTTGCAGGCGGCGGCAAGCTGACCGGCCTGCCGGCTCCCATGGTCACGCCAGCGGCAGGTAAATATCCGTCAGCAGTTCGGTTGGCGGTGTGTCCCTGGGACTATTCAGATATTCCTCGAACATCGCGCCATCGCCGATCTGTCGTCCGGAGGCGGGAAGCCACTCAGCGTAAAGCCATCGATAAGCCCGGTGCATATCCGCATAGGGACCTTTGTGATGCAGCACGGCATATTCACCGCCTGCGATGGGTTGCCGCTGCAACGGCTCGCTCTCCATCGGTGTCACAACACCGGTAACGCAGGCGATGGAACGAAGCTTGTCGGCAGGCACGATATCGGGATCGTCGAAATAAACCCCGATCATGCGCATGTCCGGTCCGGCCAGTCCACGCGCATACAGCGTCCCGAACAGGGTTTCGAACGCCTTGCTGATCAGCATGTAGGAGCCGCGATGCGGAACCCCGGTCAGCGTCATGGGAGAAACGGTTTTCACAGCAATATCAAACATATCGGTCGCCTTTTCCAAAGGAACTGCGTTGAACAGACTGTGGCTCCCCTCTTTCCGGTAACGCGCCGGCGGCATGCCGTAGGCCGTTTTGAAAATGCGGTTGAAGGACTGGAGGTTCGGGTAGCCCGATCGTTTTGCAATGTCGCCGATGGCTAGATCGCCGCGGACGATCTCGCCCGCCGCGCGGTGCAACCGCAGCCTCTTGACAGTCATGGCCGCCGTTTCGCCATGGATTGCCCGATAAATTCTGTGCCAGTGATAGCTTGACATGCAGGCGATTTCCGCCAGCCGGCCCATATCCAGTTCCTCGTCAAGATGGTCGTGAATATAGGCTGAAACCCGCCTCAGACGCGTTTCATAGATTGCCCAAGCCGTGTCACCGTTCATATCGAGCCTCTTTGCAAATCCGATGGCCAATAGAACCATAACTCGATTTGACAAATCCTGCTCAGTTGGGTGCCCGGCAAACGAGGCCGGCAGCCGACAGTCCTCACCTCATTGGTGAAAACGGAAGTGGTTGGCCCGGAAAACCGGACCAACCCTGTGGTTTTAGGATCAGGCCGCCAGTGCCGCGGCCACCGCTTCGATGGCCTCCTGCGCCTTGGCGCCATCCGGGCCACCGGCCTGCGCCATGTCAGGGCGACCGCCGCCACCCTTGCCGCCAAGTGCGGCGGAAGCAGTACGAACAATGTCCACGGCGCTGAAGCGCGCGGTCAGGTCTTCGGTCACGGCCGCAACAGCGCTTGCCTTGCCGTCTTCGGAAACCGCGATCAGCAGCACGACGCCGGAGCCGAGGTTGGCCTTGGCTTCGTCGGCAAGACCCTTGAGGTCCTTGGCATCGATGCCGGACATGGACTTCGCCAGGAAATTAACGCCGGCAACCTGCTTGACGTCGCTTGCGCCGGCATCGGCAGAACCGCCGCCCATGGCGAGTTTCCGACGCGCATCGGCAAGTTCACGCTCCAGCTTTTTGCGCTCGTCCAGCAGCCCTTCAACGCGCGAGAGAACGTCGCCCGGCTGTACCTTCAGCGACGACGCAAGCGCCTTCACCCGCTCATCCTGTTCGGAAAGATAGGCAAGCGCACCCTGACCGGTGACCGCTTCGAGACGACGCACGCCCGCACCAACGGCGCTTTCGCCGAGAATGCGGATGAGGCCGATCTGGCCGGTGGCGCCCACATGCGTGCCGCCGCAAAGCTCGACGGAATAGGGACGATTGGCTTTTGCGCCATGCAGGCCGGTGCCCATGGAGACAACACGAACCTCATCGCCGTATTTTTCACCAAACAGCGCCATGGCGCCTTCGGCAATGGCGTCGTCAACGCTCATCAGGCGGGTGACGACCGGCGAGTTCTGCAGCACGATTTCGTTGGCCATCTCTTCGACAACCTTCAGCTCCTCGGCCGACATCGGCTTCGGATGCGAAACGTCGAAGCGCAGGCGCTCGGGCGCAACCAGCGAACCCTTCTGGGCCACATGGGTGCCGAGCACTTCGCGCAGCGCCTCGTGCAGAAGGTGGGTGGCGGAGTGGTTGGCACGCAGGCGCGAGCGGCGGTCGTGATCGACCGTCAGCTGAACGGCATCGCCCACTTTCAGGCCGCCCTTGGAGACGGTGCCCATATGCACGAACAGGCCTTCGCCCCTCTTCTGGGTATCGGAAACGGCAAAGGTGCCGTTGTCGCCGGAGATCACACCGGTATCGCCCATCTGGCCGCCGGACTCGCCGTAGAACGGCGTCTGGTTGACGACGACCTGCACGGTCTCGCCATCGGCAGCGCTCTCGACGGCCTTGCCGTCCTTGACGATCGCCAGCACGACGCCTTCGGCGGTTTCGGTGTCGTAACCGAGGAACTCGGTCGCGCCGAGCTTTTCCTTGAGCTCGAACCAGATTGTCTCGGTTGCCTTGTCGCCGGAGCCGGCCCAATGCGAGCGGGCTTCCGCCTTCTGGCGCTCCATGGCATCAGTGAAACCGGAAATATCGACGCCGATTTCGCGGGCGCGCAGCGCATCCTGCGTCAGGTCGAGCGGGAAACCATAGGTATCGTAAAGCTTGAATGCGGTTTCGCCATCCAGCATATCGCCCTTGTGCAGGGTCGAGGTAGCGTCGGAGAGCAGCGACAGGCCGCGTTCCAGCGTCTTGCGGAAACGGGTTTCCTCAAGCTTCAGCGTCTCGGAAATCAGCGCTTCGGCGCGCACGAGTTCCGGATAGGCACGGCCCATCTGCTGCACCAGTGCCGGAAGCAGCTTGTAGATCAGCGGCTCGCGCGCGCCGAGAAGCTCGGCATGGCGCATGGCGCGGCGCATGATGCGACGCAGAACGTAACCACGGCCTTCGTTTGAAGGCAGGACGCCATCGGCGATCAGGAAGGCGGACGAGCGCAGATGGTCGGCGATGACCCGGTGGCTGGCGCGCTTTTCGCCTTCGGCCGGAACGCCGGTCGCTTCCACGGAAGCGGAGATCAACGCACGGAACAGGTCCGTGTCGTAATTGTCATGCTTGCCCTGCAGCAGCGCGGAAATGCGCTCCAGGCCCATGCCGGTATCGATCGACGGGCGCGGCAGGTCGATGCGCTCTTCCTTCGTCAGCTGCTCATATTGCATGAAGACGAGGTTCCAGATTTCGATGAAACGGTCGCCATCCTCTTCCGGCGAACCGGGCGGGCCGCCCCAGATATGGTCGCCGTGATCGTAGAAGATTTCCGAACAGGGACCGCAGGGACCGGTATCGCCCATCGCCCAGAAATTGTCGCTGGTCGGAATGCGGATGATACGGTCGTCGGAGAAACCGGCGATCTTCTTCCAGAGGTTAAAGGCCTCGTCATCGGTGTGATAGACCGTGACCAGCAGACGGTTGCGGTCAATGCCGAACTCTTTGGTGATCAGGTTCCAGGCATGGGTGATCGCCTCTTCCTTGAAATAATCGCCGAAGGAGAAATTGCCGAGCATTTCGAAGAAGGTGTGGTGACGGGCGGTATAACCGACATTGTCGAGGTCGTTATGCTTGCCACCGGCGCGCACGCATTTCTGCGCCGAAGCGGCCGTGGAATAAGGACGGCTTTCAAGACCGGTGAAGACGTTCTTGAACTGCACCATGCCGGCATTGGTGAACATCAGTGTCGGATCGTTGCGCGGCACCAGCGGGCTGGAAGGCACGATCTCGTGTCCGTTCTTCTTGAAGTAGTCGAGAAAGGTCGACCGAATTTCATTCACACCGCTCATGCCCACACACCGCTCACAGCTGGAGTCCATCACCGCCATCCCGAAGATGGCTATATTGCAAAATCACTGGCTTTTATCGTCCGCATCCTGCCCTGTCCAGCCATGGAGGCGAAGCAAGACATATAGGCAAGGAAAAAGGGCCGCGCGAAGAAAAATCGCACGACCCTTTTAATCCATATCAGTTCGGCAAAGTCTCCCGGCTGCGATACCCGGACCTTCGCGGACCGTATCAGCCCTCGTCGCTGCCGTCGTCGCCTTCGCCGGCGTCCGGCCCACCATTCTGCAGGAAGCGGTCGGCGATCAGACCGGCATTCTGGCGCAGCGCCAGTTCGATCTCATTGGCCGTGTCCGGATTGTCGCGCAGGAAGGTCTTGGCGTTTTCACGCCCCTGCCCCAGACGCTGGCTGTTATAGGAGAACCAGGCACCGGATTTCTCGACGATACCGGCCTTCACGCCGAGATCGACCAGCTCACCGGTCTTGGAAACGCCTTCGCCATACATGATGTCGAATTCCACCTGCTTGAAGGGCGGTGCCATCTTGTTCTTGACGACCTTGACGCGTGTCTGGTTGCCGACAACCTCTTCACGCTCCTTGACGGCGCCGATACGGCGAATGTCGAGGCGCACGGAGGCGTAGAACTTGAGAGCGTTACCGCCCGTCGTCGTTTCCGGCGAACCGAACATGACGCCGATCTTCATGCGGATCTGGTTGATGAAGATCACCATGCACTTCGACTTGGAGATCGAAGCGGTGAGCTTGCGCAGCGCCTGGCTCATCAGACGGGCCTGAAGACCCGGCAGGCTGTCGCCCATTTCGCCCTCGATTTCCGCCCGCGGCGTCAGTGCCGCAACGGAGTCGACCACGAGCACGTCCACCGCGCCGGAGCGCACCAGCGTATCGGTGATTTCCAGAGCCTGCTCACCCGTATCCGGCTGCGAGATCAGAAGGCCCTGCAGATCCACACCTAGCTTGCGGGCATAGACCGGATCGAGCGCATGTTCGGCGTCCACGAAGGCGCAGATGCCGCCCTTCTTCTGGGCTTCCGCAATCGTCTGCAATGCCAGCGTCGTTTTACCGGAGCTTTCCGGACCATAAATTTCAATGATGCGCCCCTTCGGCAGACCGCCGATGCCGAGCGCGATATCCAGGCTGAGCGAACCCGTCGAAACGGTCTCCACCTCAACCACGTTTTCATTGGAACCGAGCTTCATGATCGATCCCTTGCCGAACGACCGTTCGATCTGGGAGAGCGCCGCTTCCAGTGCCTTGCTTTTATCCACCGATTTATCCTCTACGAGACGCAAAGAATTTTGTGCCATCCGAACCACCTTTAGGTTATTGAAGCCGCACAGGCAATGAAGCAGTATGGAAACGGTATGTACTCTATTTGTTCTCATTTCGCAAGGCTGAGCCAGCATATTGAAAACAAATAGCGATAAGTAGTTTGTTCTGCTTTCGTTTTTCCGTGCCCGGCCCATCGCCGCAAACCGGATGCGAGGTCAGGAAGACATCAGTTTAGGCCGAATCGTCCGGTCTTTCCATCCGCCAAAGAGGGAAACGCAAGCGTGAAGAAAATACTCGTTCTGGGCGGCGCGCATATCGACCGGCGCGGCATGATCGAGACCGAGACGGCGCCCGGCGCCAGCAATCCCGGCTCGTGGATGGAAGAGGCCGGCGGCGGCGGTTTTAACGCCGCGCGCAATCTTTCCCGCCTCGGTTTTAAGGTCCGCATCATCGCCCCGCGCGGCGGCGATGTGACAGGAGAAGCCGTGGCGGAGGCAGCAAGGCAGGCCGGGGTGGAGGACACGCCCTTCGTCTTCCTCGACCGCCGCACGCCGAGCTACACCGCCATTCTGGAGCGTGACGGCAATCTGGTCATCGCGCTTGCCGACATGGACCTCTACAAGCTCTTCACCCCGCGCCGCCTGAAGGTGCGCGGCGTGCGCGAGGCGATCACCGCCAGCGATATCCTGCTCTGCGACGCCAATCTGCCCGAAGACACGCTGACGGCGCTCGGCCTCATCGCCCGGGCCTGCGAAAAGCCGCTTGCGGCCATCGCCATTTCGCCCGCCAAGGCGGTGAAGCTGAAAGCGGCGCTCGGTGATATCGGCATTCTCTTCATGAACGAGGCGGAAGCCCGCGCACTGACCGGCGAGACGGCACAGAATGTCCGTGACTGGCCGGATATTCTGCGCAAGGCCGGGCTTTCCGGCGGCGTCGTCACCCGTGGCGCAAGCGAAGTGGTGGCCTTCAACGGAACGGAAAAAGCAATCCTCCACCCGCCCCTCATCCGTGAGGTGAAAGACGTCACCGGCGCCGGTGATGCCATGGCGTCGGGTTATCTCGCCGCCATTGCCGAGGGAAAGACGATTGCAGAAGCATTGAGACAGGGGGCGGCCGCGGCCGCCATCACCGTGCAATCGCCCTTCGCCACGGCCCAGGAACTATCAAAAGACAGTGTCGACGCCATGTTGGGGCTTGTTCCCCAGGCTGAAATACTGGCATGAACCCGCTTTTGAAAATTGGAACAAACTAAAATGACCCGCCCCATCTCCCCGCTCCTGCCCATCGTCTATTCTCAGGAAGTCGCCGCCGCCAAGCAGCGCGGTGCGCCGATCGTCGCGCTCGAATCGACCATCATCACCCATGGTATGCCCTATCCCGGCAATATCGAGATGGCGGAAAGCGTCGAACAGATCATCCGTGATCAGGGTGCGGTTCCGGCCACCATCGCCGTCATTCACGGCAATTTGCATATCGGCCTTGAGAAAGACCAGCTCGAGGCGCTTGCGCAGACCACCGACGCCATGAAGGTCTCGCGCGCCGATATCGCCTTTGCGATCGCCGAACGCCGCACCGGCGCCACCACGGTTGCCGCCACCATGATCGCCGCCGCCCGCGCCGGCATCCGCGTTTTCGCCACCGGCGGCATTGGCGGCGTGCACAAGGGCGCGGAAGAAACCTTCGATATTTCCGCAGACCTGACCGAGCTTGCCAGAACCGGCGTGATCGTCGTCTGCGCCGGCGCCAAGGCAATCCTCGATATTCCGAAGACGCTGGAAGTTCTCGAAACCAACGGCGTGCCGGTCGTCACCTTCGGGTCTGAAGAATTCCCGGCCTTCTGGTCGCGCTCCTCCGGCCTGGCGAGCCCGCTCTCGCTGAACAGCCCGGCGGCAATCGCCAATTTCCAGGCGACCCGCGAACAGCTCGGCATCGATGGCGGCATGCTGGTGGCCAATCCCGTGCCGGAAGCCGACGAAATTCCGCGCGAGGAGATGGAAATCTACATCAACCGCGCCATCTCCCACGCCGAGCGTGATGAAGTCACCGGCAAGGCGGTCACGCCTTACCTGCTCGGCGATATCTTCCGCCTGACGGATGGGCGCAGCCTCGAGACCAATATTGCGCTGGTGCGCAACAATGCGCAGCTTGCGGCTGAAATCGCCGTGGCGCTGAACTGAGGCCATGCCTCCCCTCTTCTGTTCCGTTCGACAGCAGAGAGTCTTCGTCAAAATAGAGATGAGCCGGGGAGCTTTTGACTTCCCGGACATGGGAGGTCATCGCAAACGTCCCATCCGTCATGCTCGGGCCTGTCCCGAGCATCTGCGACGCCTCACCCGGTGAGACGTGATTGGATCCTCGGGACGAGCCCGAGGATGACGTCGAGTTGCTGGAAAGACCTGTCGCCAACAACAAAAAGGCCCGGAAAGCTTGCGCTTTCCGGGCCTTTGTTTTTCTTCCCGAACCCGATCAGTTCTGCGCGACGGGCTTCACCAGCGGCGTCACGCGGCGGATGGTGACGCGGCGGTTCTGCTGTTCCGGGCCGAGCGTCTGCACCTTCAGGTAACGCTCGCCATAACCCTGCGTCGCGAGGTTTTCCGGCGGAATGCCGTAAACGTCGGTCAACACATTGGCGACGGAGGCGGCGCGCTCGTCGGAAAGGACGAGGTTGCTTTCATCCGAACCGACGGCATCGGTATGGCCTTCGATCAGGAAGGTTTCCGCCGGGTTCTTGTTCAGCGCCTTGTTGATCGCATCCGCAACCTTGCGCAGCGAGCGGGCCTGCGTCATCGGAATTTCGGCGCTGCCGGTGGCAAAGGTGATGGTATCGAGGTCGATACGGCGCACCTTGTCGCGGATACGGGCCGAATAACGCACTTCGTCCAGCGAATAGACACGCTCAACAGGCTCGACGGGCGGCTGCTCCAGGAAGCGGTAATAATCGCGGTCCGGATCGCTCGAGGTGTCGATGATGTAGTCGGTCACGGGAATGCGCAGGCGCATCGGCGGCAGGTCAAGGCCCGGGTCGCGATAGACATAATCGCGGTCGGGATCGTCCATCAGTTCCGGTGCATAAAACAGCACATATTCCCGGCCGCGATCATCGATGCGCGAACGCTGGATGACGTCGCCGTAGCGGTTGCGGATCGTCACCACCTGCGTGCCGTCACGGCGCTCGACGGTTTCGCGCACACGGCCGCCCGGCAGGCGTTCGTAATAGGGCTCGCCGCCATCACGGATGAAGCGCTGGTTGTCGTCACCGCGCACCACGACACGGTCGCCGAACTGCAGGATGATCGGCGCGTCACGATCCCGGTCACGCGGACGGCCTTCGCGTGGCTGCCATTCACGCACGCCTTCCGGCCGCTCATATTGCGGACGACGGTCGATGCGCTCGCCCTGCTGGGAGGTAATCGCCTCCATCTTCACGGGCGGCGGCGGGGCCTTGCCTTCGGCGGCACCGGCGCGCTGTGCTTCGGCGTCGGAGGTCGGAACCTTGACGTCACCGGCCTGTTCGCGCTCGCGGCGACGTTCCTCGCGGGTCTGGCGGTTGCCCGAGCGTTCCACTTCTTTGTCGCTGTCAAGAACGGCCGCGCCCTTGTCTACCGGCAGGATGACGGTGTCAGCGGTCTTGGACGGATCCTTGGCGATTGCCTTGGCCTTGTCCAGTTCCTCCTTCGTCATCGGCGGCGCTTCCGTCTGCGGCACGGCGACCTGATTGGGCACGGGCTCACTGGCCGGCGCCTGTCCGGTCGTCGCACCGCTCGGCGGCGGAGGTGTCGGGGCACCCGGCAGCGGCGCTGCGGGCTCCGTCCTGCCCTGGCCTTCGGCCGGCTGCTCGGAAGGCTGGCGGCCGGGTGCGGGGTTGGGTTGCACCTCAGGTGCCGGTGGGCGCGCAGGTGTTGGCGCTTCGGTCGGGACCGGCGCTTCCTTCACGGCGGGCTCGGGGGCTGCCGGCTTTTTCTCGGGAACGGGTTTTTCAGCCGGCTCGGCTTTCTGTTCCGGGGCCTTTTCCTCTACCTGCGGTTTTTTCGCGGGTGCCGGTTCGCGGGGCTTGGCGGGCTGCTCGGAGCTTTCCGGGCGCGCGGCGGGCTGCTGTTCGGCAGCGGGTTCCTTCGCAGGCTCCTTCGTGGGTTCCTTCTCCTTGCGGGGACGTTCCGGGCGTTGCTCGCCTTCGCCGGCGGGTTGTTCCGCCCGTTGAGGCTTGCGCGGACGTTCCTGCGGCTGCTGTTCGGCCGGTGCGGCTTCGGGCGCTGCCTCCCGCTGGCGTGCCGGGCGCTGTTCACCCTCGCCCTGCGGCTCCTGCGCACGTTCGGGTTTACGCGGGCGCTCCTGCGGCTGTTCGGCAGGTGCCGGCGCGGGTTCCGGGCGGGCCTCGCGCTGCTGGGGTTCCCGCTGCGGTTCGGGCTGCGCTTCGCGCTGGGGCTCCCTTTGGGGCTCCCGCTGGGGTTCGGGGCGTGGTTCGGCGGGTGCTTCGGCCTTCGGTTCGGGCGGCCGTTCACGCGGGGCTTCCGGCGCGCGTTCGTGTTTCTGAGGCTCGGCCTGCGGCTGCGCCTCCTCGGCCTGCTTGTGCTTCTTGCGCAGTTCCTCTTCCGGGTTCTCCGCTTCCGGCTGTGCCTGCGCCAGGATCAGCGGGCTCTGCGAATGGGGCATCTGTGTCTGCGCCCGCGCGGCGCCGGCAAAACCGGCGGCTGCCGGCTCCACCGCAATCGCCAGCGACATGAGGGGGAAAACCACCCCCGTCAGCAATGTGTTCTTCTTCAGCATCAGTGCTTCCTCATCTGCCATCGTTTTACGTCGCGTGTGCCGCAACATCGTGAATCCGGCTGCGCGTGCAGGCGCTGGTCAACGCCCGGCACACGCTTCGGTTCCCATGATGAACAAAGCCTTCTGTACCGGAAATGAACAGATCAAGGCGTTTTCGTGGAAGCTCTGCGGCACAAACGCGGTCGCTAATATTGCAGTTGCATTTTTTGACCAACCGGACGAATAATCTGATCCGCGCTGAAGGCCACAGGCGGTATAATCCGTTCTGCCGCGCCCAGCGCCCCTGGCGTCCGCACTGAAAACAACAACAGACTGCGGATGAACGACCAAAAGAGAGGATCGAAATGCCTATTTCCACCCGTCTGCTCGCAGCCGCATCGATTGCCGCCATCTCGCTGTTTTCCGGCGCTGCCCTCGCGCAGGACAAGATCGTCATCGGCACCGAAGGCGCCTACCCGCCCTTCAACAATCTCGAAGCCGACGGCACGCTGACCGGCTTCGACATCGACATCGCCAAGGCGCTGTGCGAACAAATGAAGGCCGAATGCACCTTCGTCACCAATGACTGGGACGGCATCATTCCCGCCCTGCAGGCCAAGAAGTTCGACGCCATCATCGCGTCCATGTCGATCACGCCGGAACGCCTCCAGAAGGTCGACTTCTCCAAGAAGTACTACAACACCCCGCCGGCCATCGCCGTGCCGAAGGATTCGCCGATCAAGTCCCTCGACGATCTCAAGGGCAAGTCGCTCGGTGCGCAGGGTTCCACCACCCACTCCAACTATGCCGAAAAGCATTTTCCGGATGCCAACGTGAAGATGTATCCGACCGCTGACGAATATAAGCTCGACATTGCCAATGGCCGCATCGACGCCGTCATCGACGATATCGTCGTGCTTTCGGAATGGCTGAAGACGGATGCCGGCGCCTGCTGCAAGATCCTGACGCCGCTCAAGGTCGACGTCGAGATCAACGGCAATGGCGCGGGCGTCGCCGTTCGCAAGGGTGACACGGCGCTGGCCGACAAGTTCACGGCCGCCATCGCCGGTATTCGCGCCAGCGGCAAGTATCAGGAGATCAACAAAAAATACTTCGATTTCGACGTTTACGGCGAGTGAGCCTGTTCGATCTGTTGAAATCTGGTGGCGGAAGGCTTGCCCTTCCGCCATTTTTGTTTGAAAACGTCAGCATAACAATCACGGCGGCTTAAGACCGCGGGGGAAAACTGGCATGAGCGGAGCATTTTCCGCCATAGGTGCGTTCTGGACCTATGTCTCGACACTTCTCGATCCTTTTTGCGGACCGGTCGGTCTCTTCTCGCTTTTCGGAAACGGCACCCTCGTCGCCTGCGGCGATGCGGGCTGGGGCGATGAAATCGCCTTCGGCGTCAAGGTCACCATCTCGCTGGCGCTCGCCACCCTGCCCGTCGGGCTGCTGATCGGTTTCCTCATCGCGCTTGCCGCACAATCGGAAGAAAAATCGCTGCGGCTGGCGACCGGCATCTACACCACCATTTTCCGCGGCCTGCCGGAACTCCTGACGCTCTTCATCGTCTATTACGGCATCCAGATGCTGCTGCAATCGGTGGCCGGTTATGTGGGCATCACCGGGCCCGTCGAAATCAACGCCTTCGTGGCGGGCATGGTGGCACTCTCCGTGGTGTTCTCGTCCTATGCGTCTGAAGTGCTGCTTTCCGCCTTCAAGGCCATACCGAAGGGACAATATGAGGCCGGCCACGCGCTCGGCCTGTCGCGCGGCCGCACCATGGTGCTCATCATCATCCCGCAGCTCGTGCGGATCGCCCTGCCCGGCATGACCAATCTCTGGGTCATCCTGCTGAAGGACACCTCCTACGTCTCGATCATCGGCCTTGCCGACATCATCCGCCAGACCGGCATCGCCGCCCGCGTCAGCAAGGAAGCCTTCTTCTTCTACAGCATCGCCTGCCTGCTCTATCTCATCCTCGCGCTGCTTTCGTCCATCGGCATCGGTTTCATCGACCGCTGGTCACGCAAGTCGGAGGTGAGCCGATGAGCCATATTCAGGAACTCATTCCGCCACGCCCCGCGCCCGTCGTTGCGGACAAGCCGCTCAATATTTCGCGCATCGTCGGCATGGCCGTCATCGCGCTCTGGGCGCTGCTCGCCGCAGGGCTGATCTTCGCCATGATCGAAGGCTGGGACTGGGACAAGTTCGAGCGTTACGGGCCGCGCTATATCGATGGTCTCATCACCACCATCACCCTCGTCGGCAGTTCGATCATTCTCGGCGCCATTCTTTCCGTGCCGATCGCCTTTGCCCGCATGTCGGAAAATCGCGTCCTCGGCGCGCTGGCCTATGCCTATGTCTATGTCTTCCGCAGCACGCCGCTTCTGGCGCAGCTTTTCCTGATCTATTACGGCCTCGGCAGCTTCCGCCAGGGGCTGGAGACCGTTGGCCTGTGGTGGTTCTTCCGCGAGGCCTGGTATTGCGGCCTGCTGTCGCTCACCCTCAACACGGCGGCCTATCAGGCGGAAATCCTGCGCGGCGCCATCCGCAGCGTGCCGCGCGGCCAGCATGAGGGTGCGGCCTCGCTCGGCCTGTCGAAACTCGTCACCTTCCGCAAGATCATCCTGCCGCAGGCGCTCATCGTGGCGCTGCGTCCCTATGGCAACGAGATCATCCTGATGATCAAGGGTTCGGCGGTGGTCTCCATCGTCACGGTCTTCGATCTGATGGGGCAGACCCGTTACGCCTTTTCCCGCACCTTCGATTATCAGGCCTATCTCTGGGCCGCGATCTTCTATCTGACGATCGTCGAAACGCTGCGGCATGTCTGGGCATGGCTTGAGGCCCGCCTGACGCGCCACCTCAAACGCTAGGCGAAACATTGGCAGCACTCATCAAGAGCGGCTGCCAACATTTTGAAAAATATAAATATTTTGTGACAGTCCACGCCTTTGGCAAGCTTGGATTAACCCTGTCGTGTTCCCATATTCGATACAGCGGCAATGCTGTGATCGGCAATCATGGATACGGGAACCGCCGTCATGAACAAGGACATGGAAATGATGCTGAGAGGCTACGGCCTCACCACCGCCCAGATATTTTACCGCCTGCCGGACCATCCGCTGGTTCTCCAGACCTATGTCTGGCAGGACTATGATCTCGCCCCGGACTTCCCCGAAATGCACGGCTTCCTCAAATTCTGGCAGGAAAAGCTCGACGGGCCTTTGCACTCCGTCCGCTACGTGCACCGGCAGGTGATCTCGGCGCAGGAATGGCGTGCGCTCAAAGGGGAGTTCATCATCCACTGATGCGTCGCGCCACATAAACATTGCGCCCGTCCCCGATGCGGCTTACAGCAAACCTCAACTGAAGATGCTGACGGATAAGGCACGATGACGAAGAACCAGAAGATCGACGAAGAGGCGCTTGCCGAGGCGTATAACCGTGCACTCGCGCTCGAAAAAGCCGGCGATGTGGACGCGGCGGTGAAGGCCTACGAGGAAGTTCTGGCCATCGATCCGGAAGACCACGGCGGCGCGGCCGTGCGCATCGCCGCCATGGGCCGGGGCGAACAGCCGTCGAAAGCGCCCGACGCTTACGTCGAAACCCTGTTCGACCAGCACGCCGAAGCCTTCGAGGATATTCTTGTCGAACAGCTCGGTTACGCCGTGCCGATGATGGTGCGCCAGCGGCTGCAGACACTGAACCTCGGCCCCTTCAAGCGCCTGCTCGATCTCGGTTGCGGCACCGGCCTCACCGGTGAGGCGCTGCGCGATATGGCTGACGACATCACCGGCATCGACATTTCCGAAAACATGGTCGAGATCGCCCATGAGAAGGATCTCTACGAGACGCTCTATGTCGCCGAAGCCGAGGACTTCCTCGAGGACAACGACGACGAGCCCTTCGACATCATCACCGCCACTGATGTGTTGCCCTATCTCGGCGCACTGGAGCCGCTGTTTTTCGGCGCCGCCGAAAACCTCAATGCCGGCGGTCTCTTGATCTTCTCTTCGGAAACCCTGCCCGAAGACATCATGGCCGGCCGCCCCTATATGGTCGGCCCGCACCAGCGTTTCGCCCATGCGGAAACCTATGTCCGGGAAAGACTGGCCGCGACCGGTTTCGAGGTCGTCGAGGTCACCGACATCAATGTGCGCATGCAGGACGGCAACCCCACGCCGGGCCATCTGATTATCGCCAAGCTCAAGGGCTGAGGCGGCGTCGCGGCATCTTTCTTCTCCCCGCCGGGGAGAAGAAAGATGCCGCGGAGGCTCGTTTCAATGCGACGAACCCGCTTTGCTGAATCAATATCTCATCAACTCCGCCCAGCGGCTTGAAGAGATTCGACTTTCCGTCACCGAAACCCACAAAACGAAAAATGCCCTTCCCGACGACCGGAAAGGGCATTGCTCAAAAACCGGATTGGCAGCGGATCACTCTTCGCCGGATTTCGGGTTATCCAGCAGCATATAGTCGAGCGGCAGTTCCGTCGTATATTTGATCTGTTCCATCGCGAAGGCGGACGAGACGTCGCGGATTTCGATCTTGGCGATCATCCGCTTGTAGAAGGCGTCATAGGCGGCAATATCCGGCACGACGACGCGCAGCAGATAATCGACATCGCCGCTCATGCGATAAAATTCCACGACTTCAGGAAACTCGGACACCACCTCGGAGAAACGCTTCAGCCATTCGATGGAATGGGAAGCAGTGCGGATGGAGACGAAAACCGTGACCTTGGTGTTGACCTTGCCCGGATCGAGCAGCGCCACACGCCGGCGGATGACGCCATCCTCTTCCATCTTCTGGATGCGCCGCCAACAGGGCGTTGTGGAAAGGCCGACCTTCTTCGCAAGGTCAGCGACGGCCAGTGTGGAATCCTCTTGCAAAATGCGCAAAATCTTACGGTCAAGGCGATCCAATGCGTCTATCCTCCTGAATTAATTTCCTTTCAATACACTAATTTTTGCAGAAAAACAGAAAATTGTTTCACTAAATCCGCATTTCCACATGTTGCCACAGAACCGGAAGCAATTCCTCGGTGAACCACGGGTTCTTTTTCAGCCAGCCGGTGTTGCGCCAGCTTGGATGCGGCAGGGGAAAAATGCCGGGGCCGGAATTGGCATGGAGGTAGCTGCGCCAGTCATGCACGGTTTCGGTCATGGTTTTGCGTCGTTTTTCGCCCAGGTGAAAAGCCTGCGCATATTGGCCTACGGCGAGGATCAGCTCCACCTGCGGCATCGCCACCATCACCCGCTCCCGCCAGTGCGGCGCACATTCACGTCGTGGCGGCAGGTCGCTGCCACTTTCGTCATAACCGGGAAAACAGAACCCCATTGGCACGATGGCAAAACGATCGCGATCGTAAAATGTCTCCCGGTCGACATTCAGCCACTGCCGCAACCTGTCGCCGGAAGCATCGTTGAAGGGCAGCCCGGTTTCGTGCACGCGCAACCCCGGCGCCTGCCCGGCAATCAGGATGCGGGCCTTCTTCGACATGACGACCACCGGCCGCGGTTCGTGCGGCAGGCGATCGGCCATTCCCTTGAGCGGCTTGTCACGACAGAGACGGCAGCGGGCGATCTCGCCGCGCAGCCCATCCAGCCCGTCATCTAGCAGATCCGGCTCAGCCATGGTTCCACCCCAGAAGATGGCGAATGATGGTCAGGAAACCCGCTGCCGGCGTCTCGATATCCGCCGCCCGATGCTCGCGCCGCCATTGCGACGGCTTTTCGAATTCGCCCGCCCAGATGCCCCGCGCCTGCCGGCGGGCCGCCGCCTGTTCGCTTGAAAACTGGAAATAACCGGAGGCAACGGCAAAACCCGCCGACACCATTTCCGAGGAAACATCCCTGCCGCCCGCGGAACAATAAACCAGCAGCCGTCCGTAACGGTCCCTCGAGCTGCCGGAACAGGAAAAATCCCGAGCGCCGGCCAGCCGTTGCAGCACACGGCGCGCCTCTTCACCACAAGGCCAGCTCCCACCGCCGCGCAGGCACGTCTGCGCAAGCTCCGGCGCATCGATGCCGAGCAGCCGGAACCGGTCTTCGCCCTTTGACAGCGTGTCGCCATCGATCACGAAGAAACGGCCGACATAGGTTTCGCTGTTGATCTGGTCCAGCTTGGCGGCGATGAGAATACCGAGAAAAACCGTGGCGAGAAAAAGCCCGCCATCGCGAAAGGCCGAAAAACGCCCGCGCCTGCCTCCATTTCGTCTCATGTCACAACAAACCCTTGTCAGAAATGGCAAACAAATCCTTTCACGGCAGCATCTTCTTAAGATTTTGGGCGTAGCCTGCAAGGGTTCATGTCACTCGCGTTGTAACAATGAGTAAAAGCGTCAGCACGTCCACCGACAAGATCATCGTCGACCGGTCGAGAAAACACCGTAACAAGGCGGTTTTCGACACGGTGAAGACGACGCGTGAACGCCTGCAGCAGGGGGCCGGCGCTAGCGACGCCTATGAACGCGAAATGCTGACCATGCACATCGCCGAGACCCTTCAGGGCGCGATGATCATGCCGCTTTTTATCGTGCTTGCCTCCATCATCGGCCTCTATATCACCCGCGACATCGGTTTGATCCTCTGGTCGCTGATCGCGCTGAGCTTCCATGCCATATCCCTGCTGCTGGCCAAGCGGGCGGCGAAACAGGAGATCACGGCCGAAAATCTCCAGCATTGGAAAAACCTCTTTCTCGGCGTTCAGATCCTCATCGGCTGCGCCTGGGCCATGTTCGCACTGGTCGAGCCGGTGCGCAACGACCCGACACTCGTGCTTTTCTTCAAGGGCTCGACGCTGCTGATCGCGCTTTCGCTGACCGCCATGGCCGGTTTCATGCTGCGGCGCGCAACCTTCGTGACCTTCCTGCCAGTTCTGGCGGCGCTGTGCATGACCTCGGCCATCTCGCGCGATCCCTTCGATGTCGGTCTTGCGCTGATGTTCGGCATGGCGATCCTTTTCTGTCATCGCATCACCAGCCGGCTTTACCAGACCAGCGTCAAGCTCCTCTCCTCGCAGACGGAGAAGGACGACCTGATCGCCGAACTCGAAGTCGCCAATTCCGTTTCCGACGAAGCGCGGCGGCGCGCCGAAGAGGCCAATCTGGCGAAATCACGTTTTCTCGCTTCCATGTCGCATGAACTCAGAACCCCGCTCAACGCTATTCTCGGCTTTTCCGAGGTCATGTCGTCAGAGGTGCTCGGCCCGCTCAACAATCCGCTCTACAAGGAATATTCCGGCGATATCCATCGCTCCGGCCAGCATCTGCTCGATCTCATCAACGAAATCCTCGACCTGTCGCGTATTGAGGCCGGTCGCTACGATCTCAACGAGGAATCCATCTCCATGCTGGAAATCGCCGAGGATTGCATCGGCATGATCCAGCTGCGCGCCCGCGCCAAGAACATCAGGATTTCCCAACAGTTCGAAACCAGCCTGCCGCAGGTCTGGGCCGATGAAAAATCCATCCGTCAGGTCATTCTCAACCTGCTTTCCAATGCCGTGAAATTCACCCCGCAGGGCGGCGAGATTCTGGTGAAGGCGGGCTGGACTGCGGGCGGCGGGCAATATGTGTCGATCAGGGATAATGGCCCCGGCATTCCCGAGGACGAAATCCCCGTGGTGCTCTCGGCCTTCGGCCAGGGATCGATCGCGATCAAAAGCGCGGAACAGGGAACGGGCCTTGGCCTGCCCATCGTTCAAGCCATCCTCGCCAAGCATGATGGCCAGTTCATCCTGAAATCGAAACTGCGTGAAGGCACCGAAGGCATCGCCATCCTGCCGGCAAAGCGCGTGCTGCAAAGCCTGCCGGCGGTGGAAGAAACCCACGCCGTCCAGCCGCGCCGCCGGTCCTTCGCGTAAATCAGAAGAACAGCGTCGCCACCAGCGAATAGAGCACGAAAAATCCGTTGGCCAACAAAAGGCAGAAGACGGCGAAGGAGCCGAGGTCCTTGGCATGCCGCCCGACGGAGGAGATTTCCGGCGAAATGCGGTCCACCAGCTCCTCGATCGCCGTATTCAGTGCCTCGACCGAAAACAGAAGCAGCATCAATACCGTGAAGGTGAGAAGATGCGCAAAGGGCGCGCCGATCACCAGAAGCAGGGCGAGCCCGACGCCAAAGGCCAAAACTTCGTGGCGGAACGCCGCTTCCTGCCACAACCGGCCAAGCCCCTGCACGGAATAACGGGCGGCGGCAAAAAGATGCCGCCAGCCTTTTTCCTTGCGAAAGGCGGGTTCCGGTTGCTTCTTTTGCGGCGTCACGTCCATCTTCGGCCTCAATGGTCGGTGCGGGAGCTGATGCGGGTGTCCACACCCGCCGCTTCGAAGGTCGCCATGCCGGAATGGCAGGCGGCAGCGGCCTTGACGATGCCGGCGGCAAGTGCTGCACCGGTGCCTTCACCGAGCCGCATGCCAAGCGCCAGAAGTGGTGTCTTGCCGAGCTTTTCGATGGCGGCAAGATGACCCGGCTCACCCGAGACATGGCCGATGAGGCAATGGTCCAGCGCCGAAGAATTGGCGGCCTTCAGGAGAGCGGCAGCGGCCGTTGCCACATAACCGTCAATCAGAACGGGGATGCGCTGCACGCGGGCGGCCAGAATGGCGCCGGCAATTGCCGCAATCTCACGCCCGCCGAGACGGCGCATGATTTCCAGCGGATCGGACAGGTGGTCCTTGTGGAATTCCACCGCAGCCTTAACCGCCGCGATCTTGCGGGCCATGACCTCACCTTCCGAACCCGTGCCGGGACCGGTCCATTCTTCCGCCGTGCCGCCATAGAGCGCCAGATTGATCGCGGCGGCAATCGTGGTGTTGCCAATGCCCATTTCACCAACGCAGAGAAGATCGGTACCGCCGGCAATCGCCTCCATGCCAAAGGCCATGGTGGCGGCGCAGTCACGCTCCGAAAGGGCCGGCTCACAGGTGATGTCGCCGGTCGGATAATCGAGCGCCAGGTCGAAGATTTTCAGGCCGAGATCATTGGCAACGCAGATCTGGTTGATCGCCGCGCCGCCAGCTGCAAAATTCTCTACCATCTGCTGGGTAACCGACGTCGGATAAGGCGTGACGCCATGGCGGGTGACGCCGTGATTGCCGGCGAAGATCGCCACCAGCGGACGGGTGACGGCGGGCGAACGGCCGGACCAGGCGGCCAGCCACATGGCGATTTCCTCGAGACGACCGAGCGAGCCGGCAGGCTTGGTCAGCTGCGCATTGCGCTCCTTGGCCGCCACAAGCGCGTGCGTGTCCGGGCCGGGAAGCTCGCGCAACAGCGCGCGGAAATCATCGAAGGGCAATCCGCTCATGCTCATGATATCTGTCTCTCTCATCGCCGGGTTGGCTTTCGCATCGGCTCATGCGTCCGGAACTTGTGTTTTCCGGCAAATCGGTCTTTGTTGCGCCTCTCATAATCGCGGATGCGCCGCGGAACAACCGGAAATGCAGCGACTGCAACGGAGAGAGCATGAAGGCCGGGGATTTTATAACAGATGTCATGCATTCCGTTGCCTTTCTCAGCCGCCTGCCGGTTCCTTCCCGGTTTTTCGAAGATACCGACGGCACCTCCATGCGTCGCACTGCACGGACCTTTCCCGCCGCCGGCCTGCTGATCGCCCTGCCCGCCGCTTTCCTGGTGGTGATTTTCGCCGGCTTCGATGCCTCGCCGCAGCTCACGGGCTGGCTCGCCATCGGCCTGACGGCGCTCATCACCGGCGCATTGCATGAGGACGGGCTGGCCGACATGGCCGACGGTTTCGGCAGCGGCAAGGACAAGGCCCGCATGCTGGAGATAATGAAGGACAGCCGCATCGGCAGCTATGGCACCATCGCCATGGTTCTGTCCTTTGCACTGCGTGCCACAGCGCTTGCGTCGCTGATCGAGACCCTGCCCGGAAAAACCGCCGCTGCCTGCCTGATCGCCGCCCTTGTCCTCAGCCGCGCCCTGATGGTGTGGCACTGGCAGGCCCTGGCCGCCGCCAAGACCTCCGGCATTGCCGCAAATGCGGGCCAGCCGGGCGAAAGCGAACGCAACATCGCACTGGTGAGCGGTTTGCTGCTCTTCATACTCTTCACGCTGCACGCCCTGCCGCTTATCGCCATAGCATGTGTGCTGGCCGCAGCCGTCCTTACAGCGGTGCTGTTCGGCAGGCTCTGTGACAGGAAGATCGGCGGCCATACCGGTGACACCATCGGTGCCTGCCAGCAGATCACGGAGATCGTTACTCTCGTCGCCCTTGCCCTTGCGACATGACGGCCTGATATAGAACGCCATGGAAACACCCTGCATCCATATCTGCCGCCTCGACGCGACCAATAGTTTCTGCATCGGCTGCGGCCGCACGCTGGATGAAATCGGCAGCTGGGCAGGGTATAGCGACGAGAAGCGCCGCACGATCATGCGGGCGCTGCCGCAGAGACTGGAAAATTTGAGCGAGAGCGCCAGGGAGACACATACCGCATGAACAGACTGACCATCGTTCTCCTTCTGCTGGCCGTCGGCCTTGGCCTGCTGCTCATCAATCATGACGGCGGACGGACGCTCGGCATCGACAATGATCAATTCGCGCAGGTCCTTTATCTTCTGCCCATCGCCGGCCTCCTTTCCGCTGGCATATTGGCGGGAAGGCGCGGCAGCTTCGGCACCGTCATCCGCCAGCTTGCGGTCTGGCTCGTCATCATCCTCGGCCTCGTCTCGCTTTACCTCTATCGCTACGACCTGCAATCCTTCGCCGACCGGCTGCTGGGCGGCCTGATGCCCGGCCGCGCCGTGGTGGTGACAACGGCCGGCGGCGAGCAGGAAATCGTGCTGCACAAGTCGATGAGCGGCCATTTTGAGGCGAATGTCGTCATCGAAGGCAAGACCATTCATATGCTGGTCGATACCGGCGCAAGCTCGGTGGTGCTCGCCAATGCCGATGCAGCCGCAATCGGCATCGACACGACGGGCCTGCGCTACACCGTACCCGTCATGACCGCGAACGGCCGCACGTCGGCGGCGCCCGTCACCCTGTCCGAGATCGGCATAGGCCCGATCGTACGGCGCAACATCCCTGCCCTCGTCGCGCAGGACGGGCAATTGGGCCAGAGCCTGCTCGGCATGAGCTTCCTGTCCACACTCGGCTCGCTACAGATGCAGACCGACGAATTGCGGCTGCGCGACCGGTAACGCCAACCACCGACAGACCGATCTCCGGGCCGCCATGAGTCCGGAAAGGAAATGCCCCGTTTCGAATATATTTGGGACGTTCTTTTCGCCTATTGAGAATCCGGCAAACCATTGCCCCTTGATTCCCCCTCATTTGATAATTTATGTTGGTTCCGTTCTCAGGGCGGGGTGCAATTCCCCACCGGCGGTATCGGGATTTTCCCGGAGCCCGCGAGCGCTTCCGGTCTCCAAAGCCGGAAGGTCAGCAGATCCGGTGAGAGGCCGGAGCCGACGGTATAGTCCGGATGGAAGAGGACAAGGCATAAGACGCCCGCGCGTAGCGGGCTCGCATTGCATTGTTCGCCCAAGGGATATTTGGCGCTTCGTGAAGCGCGAAAATGCCGCAAAACGGCATAACCCTTGAAAGGCTTGAAAGAAAATGACCATTGCCAGAATTGAAGATGCCATCGAAGCCATTTCCCGTGGCGAGATGGTGATTGTCGTCGACGACGAGGATCGCGAAAACGAAGGCGATATCATCGCCGCTTCCGACAGCATCACGCCGCAGCAGATCGCCTTCATGATGAACCATGCGCGCGGCCTGATCTGCGTCGCCATTCCGGGCGAGCGCCTCGATGCGCTCGATATTCCGCTGATGGTGCCGCGCAACACCGAATCCATGAAAACGGCCTTCACCGTCTCCGTGGATTATATTCCCGGCACCACGACAGGCATTTCTGCCGCCGACCGGGCAAACACGGTGCGCGCTTTGGTATCGGAGAGCTCACGCCCGGACGATTTCGCCCGCCCCGGCCATATCTTCCCGCTGCGCGCCAACCCGGAAGGTGTTCTCGGCCGCACCGGCCATACCGAAGCGGCCGTTGATCTCTGCCGTCTTGCCGGGAAATTCCCCTGCGGCACCATCTGCGAAATCGCCAATGATGACGGTACCATGGCCCGCCTGCCCCAGCTCAGGGTCTTCGCCGAACGCCACGGCCTGCTGATCGTCACCATCAAGGACCTCGTTGCCTATCTGAAGGGCGAGGAGCTTGAGGACGTGGTGCAGAAGCAGGTCGCCTGATCTGCACACCCTGTGTCGTGAATACAAAAACGCCCGGCGAGAGCCGGGCGTCAATCTGATCAAATCAGGTCCGAAACCAGCCCGCCGTCAGTTGCGCAGCCGGTAACCCGTCTTGAACATCCAGCCGACAACGCCAAGACAGAGCGCCAGGAACAGCGTGATCATCGCCAGGCTGATGACGGGGTTGACGTCGGCGATCTCATAAAAACTCCAGCGGAAACCGCTGATGAGATAAAGCACCGGATTGAAGTGGCTGACCGTCTGCCAGAAGGGTGGCAGCATGTCGATGGAATAGAAGCTGCCGCCAAGGAAGGTCAGCGGCGGCACCACCAGCATGGGGATGAGGTTCAGCTGCTCGAAATTCGTCGCCCATATGCCGATGATGAAACCGAACAGGCTGAAGCTTACCGCCGTCAGCACGAAAAACAGGATCATCATGAACGGATGGGCAATGGTGATATCCACGAAGAAGGTGGCGGTTATCAGGATGATCGTGCCGATCATCAGCCCCTTGGTCGCCGCCGCCCCGACATAACCGGCCAGAATTTCCGTCATCGACACCGGGGCAGAGAGGATTTCATAGACCGTGCCGGTGAATTTCGGGAAATAGATACCGAAGGAACCGTTGCCGATACATTGGGTCAGAAGCGTCAGCATGATCAGGCCGGGCGTTATGAAAGCGCCATAGGAAACCCCGCCAACTTCCTGAATCCGCGAACCGATCGCGGTTCCGAACACGATGAAATAAAGGGAGGTGGAAATGACCGGCGACACCACGCTCTGCAGCAGGGTGCGCCGCGTGCGCGCCATTTCGAACAGATAGATGGACTTGATGGCTTCGAAATTCATTTCTGGCCTCCGACCAGCGAAACGAAGATATCCTCAAGCGAACTCTGCCGCGTTGAAATATCCTTGAAATGGATGTTGGCGGCGGAAAGGGCTCCCAGGAGATCGGCGATGCGCCCCTGCTCGCCGTTGTCCTCGATTTCATAGGTGAGCGTGCAGCGATCATCCGAAAATGTCAGGCCGAAGGACGCAAGGCTTTCCGGCAATTGCTCCACCGGCTGCGCCAGCTCGAGGAAAAGCTGCTTGCGGCCGAGCTTTTTCATCAGCGCCGTTTTTTCTTCCACCAACAGCAATTCGCCGCCATTGATGACGCCCACCCGGTCGGCGATTTCTTCCGCCTCCTCGATGTAATGTGTGGTGAGAATGATGGTGACGC
The DNA here is from genome assembly GCA_017744915.1 of Agrobacterium tumefaciens. Lineage (GTDB taxonomy): Bacteria > Pseudomonadota > Alphaproteobacteria > Rhizobiales > Rhizobiaceae > Agrobacterium > Agrobacterium tumefaciens_I. Next base: position 23,674 of record JAGIAH010000014.1, on the reverse strand, counting down.
CCCGGGCGCGCAGATCGGAAACGACGTTCCACATGTCACGACGCAGCGCCACATCCACGCCCGCGGTCGGCTCGTCGAGGAACAGAACCTTCGGCTCGTGCGCCAGCGCCTTGGCAATCAGCACACGCCGCTTCATGCCGCCGGAAAGTTCCCGCAGCATATTGTCCTTCTTGTCCCACAGCGACAGGGACTTGAGAACGCTCTCGATCAGCGCCGGGTTCTTCTTCTGCCCGTGCAGGCCGCGCGAAAAGCTGACCGTGTTCCACACGGTCTCAAACATATCCGTCGTCAGTTCCTGCGGCACGAGGCCGATGAGCGCCCGCGTCTGGCGGAAATCCTTGACCACGTCATGCCCGCCGACAAGCACAGAACCTTCGCCCGGATTGACGAGACCGCAGACAATCGAGATCAGCGTCGTCTTGCCGGCGCCGTTCGGCCCCAGAAGCGCGAGGATTTCCCCCTGCCTGATATCGAGGCTGACACCTTTGAGCGCCTGAAAGCCATTTGCGTAGGATTTTGTCAGATTCCGTATCGAAACAATGGCATTCATGACGAATCTTTCGAAAAACCGAGTAAGATGCACGCCATATAGGCCGGGAAAGGCGCGATTGCCAGCCCGGCAGCCTGAACACAGCGTTCGGCAAAAAGGGAAAATCAGCCGTAGACGCTATAGAAAAACTGCGCTGCGACGAAGACGAGAAACAGCCCGAAAGCCCGCTCAAGCTGCTTCCTGCTGAGCGCATGCGCGAGCCGCGCCCCATAAGGCGCGACGAAAAGCGTGATGGGGATCAGGAGCACCACGGCAATCCAGTTGATGAAGCCGGTCGAGAACGGCGGCAGGCCCGCATCACCCCAGCCGGCCCAGATATAGCCAAGGAGACCCGGCAGCGAAATCAGCACGCCGACGCCGGAAGAGGTGGCGACCGCCTGATGGATGGTGCGTCCGTAAAGCGTCATGAAGGTGTTATTCATCACCCCGCCGCCCACGCCCATCAGGCCGGAAAAAAGCCCGATGCCGGTTCCCACCAGAAAACGGCCCGGATTTTTCGGCAGGTCGGAACCAAGATGCCAGCTCGCCCGGTTGAAGATCATCCGGAAGGCGAGCGCCAGTGCGATGAAGGCGAAGATCAGCCGCAGGGCAATGCTGGAGGCATGAGCGGCCACCACCGATGCGAGGATGGTGCCGAGCGGCACGGCAATGATCCAGCCCTTCAGAAGATCGATATCGACGGCACCCTTCTGACGATGCGTCAGGAACGAACGGATGGAGGTCGGCACGATGATGGCGAGCGACGTGCCGAGTGAAAGATGCATGCGCACAGCCTCCGGCACATCCAGAAGGCCGAAGACATGGTAGAAGACCGGCACCAGCACCGCGCCGCCGCCAATGCCGAACAATCCCGCCAGAAGTCCGGCCACCACACCCGCGGCCGCGAGCGCGGCGGCAAAGACCATTATCTCCGAAACAGGGGGCATGAAAGCAGGCTCCAGGGGGCCGTTGTCACAAACATGTGACGCTCATAGCGTATCAGAAAGGCGCGGCAAGCCATGTTGGCCGCAGGTCAGTACGGCGCGATGTCTTTTGCCGCATATCCGCGCCGGATAGACCACTCCGTGGGATCGTTTTCCCATTGCATGCCCTTGCAAAGACGCCGATATCCCCCCGATATGGCTGTCTTCTTCACCGGCCTTCGGGCCGGTCTTTTTTTGTGGGCATGGGAACAGGTGAATGACAAGGTTGGGTCCTCGATTCTGACGCCATTCCTCACCTCCGTCATACTGGCCTCGAGCCGGAATGACGGAAAACTGAGGGAGTGACCACACCCCACAACTCTCGTCGCCCACTCACACACTGTCCTTGCACACCCTAATCGCAATGCCTGTAACCGGATTTGCGCGTGCGCAGGTCGAAGTGGAAATGGTTCCAGTGATTGGGATCGCTGCCCGGCCCGAGAACGGTCGAAAAATATTTGCAGCTGTCGGACCTCACCGCCTTCAGCAGCGCCTTTTCGCGGAAGGCGAAGAAGCTCTTCTTGCGGACGTCGATCTCCTTACCGTTCTTCAGCGTAATGGTGCCGATATCGATGGCATTGCCGCGCGCATGTTCGGACCAGGGATTGCTGGAACGGGAGTTCATCTTGCGGCAGGAATAACCGCCCATCGGCGTGATGCGACCGACGCCCGAGAGATAGCGGAAGCGCGAGGACGGCACGAGTTCGAACTTCACCCATTTGGCGAAGGCAAGCGTGACCTGGCAATTGAGCTTCACCGCCGGGCGAATGGCGACACCGCTGGCAAGACCGCTGAGTTCGATCGGATAATCGATGCCGCAGGTCGGGCCGTCGGCAATACGGGCGACGTCGCGGAAGGCGACGCCGAGACGGCGCAATTCGCTGCGGCAGGCAACTTCGGAGGACGGCATGACGCCGGGCGGCATCTGCCGGTTGCTCTGCATCCCGCCACCCGCCATCGGATCGTTCGGCATGAGCATGGCCACTTCCTCCACGGGCTGGCGGCGGGAAGAGGAACCGGGCGGTGGCGGCGGTATCAGGCGTGACTGGCTGGAGGCCGGTTGCCGGCGCGCGGGAGACATGGCCACCGGATTGTCCGTACCGATGCCATCCACCACCGGCTGCGTCGAAGCGCCCTCGGCGATCTGCGCATCCTGTTCTTCGGCAAGGCCGCGAACCGGTTCCACACCCAGCATGGAATCCATGTTCACGCCGCCCTCGCCTTCGGCGATCTGGTTACCGGCCATCTGCTGCGCGGGCATGGTCTGGCCTTGCATGGCCTCATTCTGCATGGTTTGGCTTTGCATCGTCTGGGAAGGCATATTGGCATGGCCGCTGGCCGCCATGCGCGCCTGGTGCTGCGCGTCGAGCGTGGAATAACCCTGCCCGCCCTGCGGCGACCGCAGCAGCGGATCCTGAGAGGCGTAGGGTTCCGGCATCGGCTGCGATATGGCGGAAGGATAATCGGCGCTCTGTCCGGCCCGCTCGGCCTGATAGACGGCCCCGGCCGGTGCACTGTAACCCTGCTGCCGCGACGAGCGAATGGCGCTGACGCGCGTGGTGCCATCCACCTCCGCCGGAGGCACGAGACCCTCCGCCGAACACGACACCATGACCGTGGAAATCATCAGCAACGTCACAAGACGACGCGGAAGGGAAACATACGCCATACGAGAACCTGTACCTTCAGCGGCCGCTATCGCGGCAATACAGGACAAATTTTAAAGAAATGAGGTAAACGAAACCTTATTGGTTGCGGGAAATAACGAAATGGCCTGTCGCGCGACACTGCAGACGGAGAAGCCGAACCGAAACTCGCAAAGGCTTTGGTGATGTCCGCCAAACGAGGATTTCCGGCGAAACCGCAACGTCCGCACTCCGTCACCCCGGAGTTGATCCGGGGTCCAGCGCGATCAAGTCCTTGATCGCAAGAGAGTCTTCTCACGGAGCAGACGCACCGAGACTGGGGGCGGCCGGATCAAGTCCGGCATGACGGAAGAACGGTTTGCATCTCGCCAATGGCAAAGGGCGCAGCGGCAGCCGCGCCCTTCACTCATCCCTGTAAATCAAATCACGCCGCCCGCGAAACCGCGCGCGCCGCACCCTGCCCCAGTTCGAAACGCGAAAGCAGCGCCCGCAGCTGCTGGCTTTCTTCGGCCAGTGTCTGGCTGGCTGCGGTCGTCTCTTCCACCATGGCGGCGTTCTGCTGGGTCATCTGGTCCATGTGGTTGACGGAGGTATTGATCTCCTGCAGGCCGGTCGCCTGTTCCCGCGCCGCCGTGGCGATGGAATTCACATGGCCTTCGACGCGGTTGACCAGTGCCACGATCTCGTCGAGCGCATCGCCGGTGGAGCGCACGAGTGCGACGCCGCCGCCCACCTCTTCCGCCGAGCGGTTGATGAGCGTCTTGATCTCCTTGGCGGCATTGGCGGAGCGTTGCGCCAGTTCACGCACTTCCTGCGCCACCACGGCAAAACCGCGCCCCGCCTCGCCCGCCCGCGCCGCCTCGACGCCGGCATTCAGTGCCAGAAGGTTGGTCTGGAAGGCGATTTCATCGATGACGGAGATGATCTGCCCGATGCGCTTCGAGGAGTCCTCGATGCGGCCCATGGCTTCAACGGCATTGCGGACGATCTCGCCCGAACGGCCTGCGCTGGTTTTCGTGTCCTGCACCATCTGCCGGGCTTCATTGGCCCGTTCGGAGGCGGTGCGCACGGTGGCGGTGATCTCGTCCAGAGCGGCCGCCGTCTCTTCCAGCGCCGCCGCCTGCTGTTCGGTCCGGCGGGAAAGATTGCCGGTCGCGCCGCTGATGTCGGAAGCGCTGTCATTGACGACATGGCCGGTTCTGGCAATCGCCTCGATCGCGCCATGCAGCGCGCCGACGGCACGATTGAAATCCACGCGCAGTTTTTCGTAATCCGCGCCGATATCCGACAGTTCGACGGTCAGATCGCCATTGGCAAGTGTCTCGAGCGCATTGCCCAGCCGCTCCATGGCATGGGCCTGCCGCTCGGATGCGGAGCGTAGAACCATCTCGTTGCCATGCCGCGCCTCCTCCAGCGCCCGTTGCTGGTCCGCCTCGCGAGCCTGCAGCGCGCTGCGCTCATTGACGCTGTCGCGCAACACCAGCAGCGTCTTGGCAATCGCGCCGATTTCATTGCGGCGGTCGGCAAACTGGATTTCGGCCTCGCCGTCACCGTCGGCAATCCGCCGCATGCTCTGGCGAATGAGATCGATCGGCCGTGTCACGCTGCGCACGACGGCGGCAGCCACACCGACCACAAGAAGGCCCGCTAGGAGACAGACACCGCCATTAAAATAGACGTCGCGCCAGAACACTGCTTCCAGGTCATCGACATAAACGCCGGTGCCGACGATCCATCCCCAGGGGGCGAAACCGGCGACATGGGAAAATTTCTCGACCGGCTCCGGCGCACCGGGTTTCGGCCAGTAATAATCGACAAAGCCCTGCCCGCCGGCCTTCACCGTATTCACGAACTCGACGAACAGCGCCTTGCCATTCGGGTCCTTGTTGGCGGTAAGGTCCGTGCCGTTCATCTCGGGCTTGATCGGATGCATCACCATTTTGGGATGCATGTCGTTGATCCAGAAATAACCGCTGCCCTTGCCATAGCGCATCGCCGCAATGGTTGTCTTGGCCTGCTGCTGCGCCGCCTCGCGCGTCAGGCTTCCAGCCTGTTCCAGCCGGTAATATTGGTCGAGAATGGCAACCGCCGTTTCGTTCATCGCCGCAAGGCCGGCTTTGCGCTCGCGCTCCATTTCATGGTAGCTCTCGAACAGGCTGAATGTCAGGGCCGCAGCCAGTATTGCCAGAAACAATGCGACGAGCGCATAAAGGCGCATAGATATCGTTACGTTTTTCATGTTCCCCCTCAACATCGCCGATTGCACTTCGACCGGGCAATGTTAAAGGCAAAAAATTTATTATTATTAAATACACATATTATACGTTGGTATTATTCCTTTGCACCCATAGATGTTCACACCTTCATTCCAGACGGCGGCGGCACGCGCGAATTTCGAGGCCGATCCACGGCATTTAAAGACAGCGTTAACCGTGCGGCCCCTATCCTCTTTGACCAAAATTACGTTACACGGAGGCGCGCGATGGCCCGGCCGAATTTTCGCTACACACATTATGACCTGAAGGAACTGCGGGCCGGCACGGTCATCGAAGTATCCCTGTCATCCATCAACAATGTTCGGCTGATGACGGGTGCGAACTTCCAGCGCTTTACCGAATTGCTGGATTTCAAATATCTCGGCGGCGTCGCGAAAAAATCGCCGATCCGCATCGCCATTCCCGAAACGATGCACTGGCATCTGGTAATCGATGCCGAAGGTCATAGCGGTCTGGCGGAATCCTCGGTCAAGATGCTGCCCGCCCAGCCGCAGGCCGCGCCGCATCGCAAGGCATCCTGATTTCCTTTAAAAACAGCCAGTTGTCGCGACTTCGCGACTCTTTTTGCCAGCGGCTTGATTCTGTTTATGAAGATCGATGCGCGATATGGGCTTCGGCCAAACCGCGTGACGAGGTCAGCGCGCGCCACGCTCCCGGCGCAGCTTCGCCCACCAGTCGAGACGCTTGCGGATTTCCCGCTCGAAGCCCCGGTCCGGGGGATCGTAAAAGGTCGTGCGCCCCATTTTCTCCGGGAAATAATCCTGCCCGGAAAAGGCGTCCGGCTCGTCATGGTCATAACGATAACCGTCACCGTAACCCTCACCCTTCATGAGCTTGGTCGGGGCGTTCAGAATATGTTTCGGCGGCACCAGCGAGCCGTTTTCCTTGGCCGCCCGCATCGCCGCCTTGAAGGCGGTATAGACGGCGTTCGATTTCGGGGCGGTGGCGAGGTAGACGCAGGCCTGCGCCAGCGCGAGCTCCCCTTCCGGTGAGCCGAGATAATCATAGGCATCCTTGGCGGCGTTGCAGACGGCAAGCGCCTGCGGATCGGCAAGGCCGATATCCTCCACCGCCATGCGCACCAGCCGACGGCCGATATAGAGCGGGTCTTCGCCGGCATCGAACATGCGGGCGAGATAATAAAGTGCAGCATCCGGATCCGAACCGCGCACGGACTTATGCAGCGCGGAAATGAGATTGTAATGGCCGTCCTGGCTCTTGTCATAGACCGGGGCGCGGCGCTGCACGATGCGGGTCAACCCTTCGGTATCGAAGGTCTCATCCCTGCGCGCCGCGCGCCAGACCTCTTCGGCAAGCGTCAGCACCGCGCGGCCATCGCCATCGGCCATACGGATGAGGCTTGCCCGCGCATCCTCCGTCAAGGGCAGCGGTTTCTGCTCGGCTTCCTCGGCACGTTTCAGAAGTTCGCTCAGGCTCTCCTCGTCATGCGAGCGGAAGGTCAGCACACGCGCCCGCGACAGAAGAGCGGCATTGAGTTCGAAGGACGGGTTTTCGGTGGTGGCACCAACGAGAATGATGGTGCCGTCTTCCATGACCGGCAGGAAGCTATCCTGCTGGGCGCGGTTGAAGCGATGAATCTCATCGACGAAAAGCAGCGTCTGCCGGCCATTCATCCGGCGCGTGCGCGCCGCTTCAAAGACTTTCTTGAGATCGGCGACACCTGAAAAGATCGCCGAAATCTGTTCGAAGGCCAGCCCCGCCTCGCCGGAAAGCAGGCGGGCAACCGTGGTCTTGCCGGTGCCGGGCGGGCCCCAGAAGATCATCGACCCCAGGGAGCCGCTATCGATCATGCGGCGCAGAACGCCCTCTTCGCCCGTCAGATGCGGCTGCCCGCTCACCTCGGCAAGCGTCTTCGGACGCAGGCGATCGGCGAGAGGCCGCCGGTTGGCGACCTCCACGGGCACTTGCGGGGCGAAGAGATCGTCGCTCATCGCAGGAACTGCCGGATACGCTGCCCGTCACGCAGGATTTCCACGCGCCAGAAGCCGGGATTATCGTCCAGCGCCTTTTCGACCGCAGCCGTCGAGCCGATATCCGCGCCATTAAGCGACAGGATGATATCCTTCGGCTGGAAACCGACACGATAGGCCGGCGAGCCGCGCTTCACGTCGACGATGACAACGCCCTTGATCTGCGACGGCATGCGCAATTCATCGGCAAGCTTCGGCGAGAGATTGGCGACGCTCGCGCCGGCAAAGGGATTGCGGCCTTCGAGCAGGCGCTCATCACGCGGCGCGGTTTCCGGCGCCGTATCGAGCGCGATGGTCACCTTCTTTTCCTTGCCCTTGTCCATGACGGTCAGCTCGGCGGATTTGCCGATGCCAGCCGTCGTCACGCGATAACCCAGCGCATCGGGATGCTCTACCTCCAGGCCATTAACGGCGGTCACCACCTGTCCCGGCTCGATACCGGCCTTTTCAGCCGGGCCGTCCTTGACGACGCTGACAACGAGCGCGCCACGGGCGCGATGCAGGCCGAGCGCTTCCGCGACATCGGACGTCACAGGATCGAAAGTCGCACCGATATAGGGCCGCTGGAAGCTCGGATCGCCACGCTCGGCGGCAGCCACGAAAACCCGGACCAGATTGGCCGGAATGGCAAAACCGATACCGTTGGAACCGCCACCCTTGGAAAAGATCGCGGTATTGATGCCGATCAGCTCACCCGCCATGTTCATCAGCGCACCACCGGAATTGCCGGGGTTGATGGAGGCATCGGTCTGGATGAAGAAGCCGAAATCACCCTGCGTCACCTGGTTGCGCGCGAGACCGGAGACGATGCCGCTCGTCACCGTCTGGCCGACGCCGAAGGGGTTGCCGATGGCCAGCACCAGATCACCCACCTCGATCTTGTCGGAATCGCCGAGCGACAGCACCGGGAACTGCTCCTTGGCATCGATCTGCAGCACGGCAAGATCGACCCGGTCGTCCTTCAGCAGAACCTTGGAGGAAAACTCACGGCCATCCGCCAGCGCCACCTTGATGTCATCAGCGCCGTCAATGACGTGATTGTTGGTCACCACGAGGCCGCCGGCCGTCACGATCACGCCCGAACCGAGCGACGACTGTTTTTCCGTGCGGTTCGGCATCTGCTGGCCGAAAAACTGCTCGAAGAAGGGATCGCCGGCAAAGGGCGAAAGGCGCCGCTGTACCACGCGCTCGGCATAGACATTCACCACAGCACCTGCGGTGCGCTTCACCAGCGGCGCGAAGGAAAGCTGCATTTCCGTGTGGCTTGCCGGCACGGTCTTGTTGTCCTGCGCCGCAGCCCCCACGGGTAAGAGAACGAGCGCGGCGAGAAAGCCGGTGGACAGATACTTCAACACGCTTCGCATGTGATTCCTCATCGTCATCAGTATGATGGAGTTATAACGCCAAAGCCTGTAAAGCAAAGAGCGGCAAGATGATGGCCAAGCTTTTCCAGGCGGGGATCGGTTCACGCAATTGGAACCAACAGCGCCCCTTTCTGGTTTCACCGGCATCCGACTGTCCTTAAAAGAGACGATCCATGCATCTGAAACCAAGCCTCCTCGCCGCAGCCACCCTCCTCGCCTCCTCCTTCGTTACACCGGCCAGCGCGGCAAGCTTCGATTGCAGCAAACCCGATCTGGCGGCCGACGAAAAGGCGATCTGCGACAACCGCGCGCTGAATGACCAGGATGTGAAGATGGCCACCACCTTCGACATCCTCACCCAGTTGATGGCCATGGGTGCGCGCGATACGCTGCGCGACGAACAGAGCCGGTGGCTGAAGAAACGCCAGGAATGCACAGCCGACGTGGCCTGCCTGACGGGTGCCTATGAGGAACGGATGAAGAAACTCGGCGAAGCCTTCCAGAGCATCAACCGCCCGCTCTGATCTCTACCGCCTGCCCTCACACCGCACGGATGATGTTTTCCATAAGCCCATGCAGCTGGTCGCGATAACCGGTTCTGGCCGAAGGCGCATCCTCGCGGGAGGTCATGACCACGGAAAGCCGTCTGGCGGGAACAATATAGAGCATCTGCCCGCCATAACCCCAAGCGTAATAGACCGTTTCACCCGCCATTTCCTTGATGAACCAGCAATAACCGTAACCGTCGCCATTAAAGACGGAATTGGTGCGCTGCTGCCAGGACTGGCTGATCCATTCCTGTGAGATCAGCCGCTCACCCTCAGGCGTTACGCCGCCAAGACGATAAAGCTCGCCAAAGGCCAGCAGGGAACGCGCCGTCATCGCCATCTGGTTGCCACCGAGATAGATACCCTGCGGATCGCGCTCCCAGCCGCCGATGGAAAATCCCTCGAGCGGGCGGAACCAGTCTCGGGCGAGAGAAAGCGTCGAGCGGCCCGATGCCTTGGTCAATATCGCCGAGAGCAGATGTGTAGATGCCGTGGAATAGAGCATGCCGCCGCCGGGCTCTCCGGCAAAACCGGAATCCAGCGCCATTCTCACCCAGTTGCGGCTGGCAACCCAGCGTCCATAATTCGGGCCGGACATGCGCTCCAGACCGGATTGCATGGACAAGAGATTGCCGATGGTGATCCGCTCCAGCCGAGGATCGGGATTTGGCGGAAAATCACTGCGCAGAATAGTGGCGATCGGCTGGTCTGCACCAGTAATGATCCTGCGATCGATCGCCATGCCCACCAGCGCCGAAATGACCGATTTCGAGGCCGACTTGATATTGGTGGAGCCATTGAGGCTGGCGCCATGATAGGCGCGGCTCGCGACCTCTTCGCCATCGATGCTGACAATCACCGCCTTGAGGCTGGAAAGCGCATCCGCCTGCCTTAGCAACGGATCAAAACGGATATTGTTGCCGGCGCTCTGCGCCTGGGCAAGCCGGGCAAGAGGCAGCGACGCGATGAGGGCGAGTGCGGTTCGTCTTTTCATGTTGATGAAGTTAGACATCCCAGCGTTCTGGAAAAGAGCCACTGGACGAACATCACTCCAATGTGACTGCGGGATAGGAAACAGCCTGCAAGTAGATTCGCATTTACGATGGAAAAACAAAATGTTGAAGGCAGTCGAAGAATCATCCTGTGAGGCAATTGAATCTGTTTGTGAGCTGAGTTGCATCATCTGGTGCAGACAGCAAAAAGCCGCCCCAGAGGGCGGCTCAAGTTGAAGACGAGGTGCGAAGCTCTCTCCTCCGTCCTGCCGGACTGATCCGGCAACCAGCCACGGCGCGTCTGCGCCGTGAGAGGAGTCTCATGCGATCAAAGACTTGATCGCGCTAGACCCCGGATCAAGTCCGGGGTGACGAGGCGTGCTTGTTGTCGCTCTGCGACACTTCGAGAAGAAAGCTGCCCACCTGGGGCAACCCCACCCCATTCTGCGACAGGATTACTCCGGCAGAATCCGCACAGCACCCTTGTCGGCGCTGGACGCAAAGGCCGCATAGGCCTTCAGTGCCGTCGTGACATTGCGCTTGCGCGGTGCTTCCGGCTTCCAGCCCAGCTCTTCCTGCTCGGCGCGGCGCGACGCCAGTTCCGCATCGGAGACCTTCAGGTTGATGGTGCGGTTCGGAATGTCGATCTCGATCAGGTCACCCTGACGCACGAGGCCGATGGCACCGCCCTGTGCCGCTTCCGGCGAGGCGTGACCGATGGAGAGGCCTGATGTGCCACCGGAGAAGCGACCGTCGGTGATCAGCGCGCAGGCTTTGCCGAGGCCCTTGGACTTGAGGTAGCTGGTCGGATAGAGCATTTCCTGCATGCCCGGTCCGCCCTTCGGCCCTTCATAACGGATGACGACGACGTCGCCCGCCTTGACCTCGTTGCCGAGAATGCCCTTCACGGCCGCGTCCTGGCTTTCGTAAACAACCGCCGGACCGGTGAATTTCAGGATGGATTCATCGACACCCGCAGTCTTCACGATGCAGCCGTCGAGCGCGATGTTACCGTAAAGCACGGCCAGACCACCATCCTTGGAGAAAGGCTTTTCGACCGAGCGGATAACGCCGTTTTCGCCGTCCGTATCGAGATCGTCCCAGCGCGAGGACTGGCTGAAGGCCACCTGCGTCGGCACGCCGCCGGGAGCAGCCTTGAAGAACTGCCGCACCGTTTCGCTGTTGGTGCGGGTGATGTCCCAACGGTCGATGGCGTCGCCCAGCGTCGCTTCGTGCACCGTATAGGTATCGCGGTTGATGAGGCCACCGCGCTCAAGCTCACCCAGAATGCGCATGATGCCGCCGGCGCGGTGAACGTCTTCCATATGCACATCCTGCTTGGCAGGCGCGACCTTGGAAAGGCAGGGAACCTTGCGGGAAAGACGGTCGATGTCTTCCATGCCGAAATCGACGCCGCCCTCATGGGCTGCCGCCAGAATATGCAGAACCGTGTTGGTGGAGCCGCCCATGGCGATATCCAGCGACATGGCGTTTTCGAACGCCGCCTTGTTGGCGATGGTGCGCGGCAGAACGGTTTCGTCATCCTGCTCGTAATAACGGCGAGCGAGATCGACGATCAGGTGACCGGCTTCAACGAACAGGCGCTTGCGATCCGAGTGGGTGGCAAGCGTCGAGCCGTTGCCGGGCAAGGACAGGCCAAGCGCCTCGGTCAGACAGTTCATGGAATTGGCGGTGAACATGCCGGAACAGGAACCACAGGTCGGGCAGGCAGAGCGCTCGATGACCTTGACGTCCTCGTCGGAAATCTTGTCGTCAGCGGCAGCCACCATCGCGTCGACCAGATCGAGCGCGACCGTCTTGCCATGCAGAACGACCTTGCCCGCTTCCATCGGACCACCGGATACGAAGACCGCGGGAATGTTGAGGCGCATGGCCGCATTCAGCATGCCGGGCGTGATCTTGTCGCAGTTGGAAATGCAAACCATCGCATCGGCGCAATGGGCATTGACCATATATTCCACCGAATCCGCGATGATCTCGCGCGACGGCAGCGAATAAAGCATGCCGTCATGGCCCATGGCGATACCGTCATCAACCGCGATGGTGTTGAATTCCTTGGCAACACCGCCGGCCGCCTCGATTTCGCGAGCGACCAGCTGGCCGAGATCTTTCAGGTGCACATGGCCCGGCACGAACTGCGTGAAGGAATTGACCACCGCGATGATCGGCTTGCCGAAATCGCTGTCCTTCATGCCGGTGGCGCGCCAAAGGCCGCGCGCGCCCGCCATGTTGCGGCCGTGGGTTGTCGTTCTGGAGCGATAGGCTGGCATGGTGTTTTCCTCGATCTCTGGCGAAGAGCGCATTCCGCAAACGCGGTAAAAATAGCTCCTGCCCTATTTTGCGGTTTTTCTAGCGCAAACCGCAAGCCCTGTCACTGTCACCTTGGGGCAAAACAGTACGGTTCGGTACGGTACGCTTTCTATTCGGCACCATCGGCAGAGGACACGCCATCACAAATGCGCGATTACCACCTGTTCAGCGTTGTTTTTCCGCAGAGCGCTGAAACATATCTGTGCAGCGACCGTATTGGCTATCATAATCGATTTATCGCCGATGCACCCGGCTTTTGTGGAGGTTTTTATGCCCGCCTATCGTCCGCCCCATATCGCGTCTTCAGAGATAACGCCCAAATCCTTTTATCTGTCCCGACGCAACTTCCTCGGAACGGCGGCAGGCCTTGCTGCCATAGGACTGGCAGGACGCGAGGCCATTGCCGCGCCGCTCTCCGCCAAGGCCGGTGCCTATAAGCTGGATGACAAGCTCACCCCGCTCGATGCCGTCACCAGCTACAATAATTTCTACGAATTCGGCGTCGGAAAATCCGATCCGAAGGAGTACTCCGGCAAGTTCAAACCGACGCCGTGGACGGTGAAGGTGGATGGTCTCGTTTCCAAACCGCAGGAATTCGGCATCGAAGAACTGATGAAATATCCGCTGGAGGAACGCACCTATCGCATGCGCTGCGTCGAAGGCTGGTCGATGGTCATTCCGTGGATCGGTTTTCCGCTCGCCACACTGCTCGACAAGGTGGAGCCGCTGGGCAGCGCAAAATACGTTTCCTTCGAGACGGTGGTGCGGCCGGACGAAATGCCGGGCCAGAGCGGCCTTTTCCAGCCTCTGTCATGGCCCTATGTCGAAGGCCTGCGTCTTGATGAAGCACGTCATCCGCTCACCATCCTCGCCGTCGGGCTTTATGGCGAGACCCTGCCAAACCAGAACGGCGCGCCGATCCGGCTTGTCGTGCCGTGGAAATACGGTTTTAAGGGCATCAAATCCATCGTCCGCATTGCGCTCACCGAAAAACAACCGGAAACGACCTGGAAAAACTCCAATGCCCGCGAATATGGCTTCTATTCCAACGTCAATCCGCATGTGGACCATCCGCGCTGGAGCCAGGCGACGGAACAGCGTATCGGCGAAGGCGGCTTTTTCGGCACGGAGAACCGCCCTACCCTGATGTTCAACGGTTATGACGAGGTGGCGAGCCTTTATGCCGGCATGGATCTGAAGGCGAATTATTGACCATGGCCTTTGCCCTGCCCCTTCCCACGCTGCCGAAGCGTTACCAGCCGACAGCCATCTGGTCGCTTTATGTGCTCGGCCTCTGTCCGGGCGTCTGGTATTTCTACCTCGCCGCAACCGGTGGCCTCGGCTTCAACCCGGTCAAGGATTTCGAGCACCTGCTCGGCATCTGGGCCCTGCGCTTCCTGTGCCTCGGACTGCTGGTAACGCCGCTGCGCGATCTCCTCAACATCAACCTCATCGCCTATCGCCGGGCGCTGGGGCTGATCGCCTTTTATTATGTGCTCGCCCATTTCACCGTCTATCTGGTGCTGGATCGCGGCCTGATGCTGGGCTCCATCGCCGGCGATATTCTGAAGCGCCCCTATATCATGTTCGGCATGGCGGGCCTTCTCATGCTCATTCCGCTGGCGCTTACCTCTAACCGCTGGTCCATCCGCAAGCTCGGTAGTCGCTGGAACACACTGCACAAGCTCGTTTATCTCGTCCTCATCGTCGGCGTGCTGCATTTCGTGCTGGCCCGGAAATCGATCACGCTGGAGCCGGTGTTTTATATCAGCACCATGGTTGTCTTGCTGGGCTATCGGCTGGTGCGGCCGACGATCATGACGATGAAGAGGAATAAGCGCGCAAGGCCCGTCCGGACGTAAAGGACGCCACCGCGATCCCGCCGATATAACAGACGATATTCCACACGGAAAAAACGCGGCCGAGCAGCAAAGCTCCGGACGCCGTTGCGCGAAACGCATCCAGCGCCGGGAAATGAACGAGCCGGATCAATTCCACGACGACAACGACAATGACGGCGATGTGAACCTCATAGCCGTGCCAGCGGGACGGAAGAATGGCCGCCAGCAGCAGATAGACCATCGCCCCCCAGAGCACGGATCCGCCGTATTTTACCGCCACGAACGGCAATCCCACCTCGTAGCCGAACGCCCGCAGGCAAAGGCCGCCAATGATCACCGTCACGGCCGCCGCCAAAAGCCGGATGCGGGCAAAATAAGGCGGGGAAAGGCGTGACGGACCCATGCGAGTTCCTTCCGGTTTTCGTATGAAAATCTAACGGATGCAAATCGAGGCGCGAACATGAGCACAGCAACAGGTACAGCCGCAACCCGCCTCTCGGTTTTGGACGATCTTCTGTGCGATACCTATCCCTGGGGCGAACTCAAGGGCATCAGGCGCTTCATCGTCGAATTTCTCTATTTCGGCATCAAGGAAGCTCGTGCCTGCCTGTTTGCGGGACTGTTCTTCATCTCCATCTTCGTGGTGCCACATGCCGGACTATTTGGCATTCCGCGTTATGACGTGCTGCTGATCATCGCTCTCGGCATCCAGTCCTTCATGATCTGGAGCAGGCTGGAAACGCTGGATGAGGCCAAGGCCATCCTGCTGTTCCATATCGTCGGTTTCGCGCTGGAGGTGTTCAAGACGTCAGGCGCCATCCAGTCATGGTCCTATCCCGACTTCGCCTATAGCAAGGTCCTCGGTGTACCGCTCTTTTCCGGCTTCATGTATGCCGCCGTCGGCAGCTACATCATCCAGGCGTGGCGTTTGCTGGATGTGCGCATTCGCCACTATCCCACCTATTGGATGGCGACGCTGATCGGCATCGCCATCTATGCCAACTTCTTCACCCACCACTTCATCGGTGATTACCGCTGGTACATCGCCGCCTGCGCCATCGGTCTCTATTCCCGCGCAACGGTGGTGTATCGCCCCTACGATCGGGATCGGAAGATGCCGCTTCTCCTCTCCTTCATCCTGATCGGCTTTTTCGTCTGGCTGGCGGAGAATATCTCCACCTTCTTCGGCATCTGGAAATATCCCGATCAGATCGGCGCCTGGTCCGTGGTGCATATCGGGAAATGGAGTTCATGGTCGCTGCTGGTCATCATGACGTTTACAATCGTCGCGCAACTCAAGCACATCAAGGCCCGTATTCACGTTCCGGAGTAAGAGAAGCAAAGCTTCAGCCGAGCATCTGATCTGGCAGGCGCCAAAGGCTTTGCAGAGGCAGCACCCTCGCCTGCTCGATTTCCCAAAACCCAAACGCAAAAAAGCCGGGTGATCTCTCACCCGGCTTTTTAATTCACGACGCCTGGAAAAGGCGTCAGACCTTATGCGGCTTCGGCAGCAGCAGCTTCAGCGGCAACGCGAGCCTTGTCGGCTGCGCCCTTGGCGTCAACGTCGCGCTCGACGAATTCGATGACGGCGAGAGCGGCATTGTCGCCCTGGCGGAAGCCGGCCTTCATGATACGCAGGTAGCCGCCGTTGCGGTTTGCGTAACGGGCTGCGATCGCGTCGAACAGCTTGCGAACGGCATCCTGATCCTTGATCTGCGAAATCGCCTGACGACGAGCGTGCAGGTCGCCGCGCTTGCCGAGGGTGACGAGCTTCTCAACGATCGGGCGAATTTCCTTCGCCTTCGGAAGCGTGGTGACGATCTGCTCATGGGTGATGAGCGAAGCAGCCATGTTGGCAAACATTGCCTTGCGGTGGCTGGCGGTTCTATTGAGCTTGCGGCCTGAATTACCGTGGCGCATTGCTATTCTCCTTCTACGCAGGTTCCTTCTTTAAGGCCTGCCGTTTCCTGGCACATGCAGATGACTTATCTGCTGTTTGACGGGGAAAGGCAGTCTTTAAAGGGTCTGCCTTTTTGATTGTTAGTACTGGTCTTCGTAACGCTTTGCGAGATCTTCGATGTTCTCAGGCGGCCATGCCGGCACTTCCATGCCGAGGTGCAGACCCATGGAAGCGAGAACTTCCTTGATTTCGTTCAGCGACTTGCGACCAAAGTTCGGCGTGCGGAGCATTTCGGCTTCGGTCTTCTGGATCAGGTCGCCGATGTAAACGATGTTGTCGTTCTTCAGGCAGTTTGCCGAACGAACGGACAGTTCGAGCTCGTCGACCTTCTTGAGAAGCGCCGGGTTGAACGCGAGTTCGGTAACCGATTCTTCTTCTGCTTCCTTCTGCGGCTCGTCGAAGTTGACGAAGACGCCCAGCTGGTCCTGGAGAATGCGAGCGGCGAAGGCAACGGCGTCTTCGCCGGAAACCGAACCGTTGGTCTCGATCGTCATGATCAGCTTGTCATAGTCAAGAACCTGACCTTCACGGGTGTTTTCCACCTTGTAGGACACTTTCTTGACCGGAGAATAGAGGCTGTCCACCGGAATGAGGCCGATCGGGGCATCTTCCGCGCGGTTGCGCTCAGCCGGTACGTAACCCTTGCCGTTGTTGACGGTGAATTCCATGCGGATTTCAGCGCCATCGTCCAGCGTGCAGAGCACGTGGTCGGGGTTCAGGATCTCGATGTCGCCAACCGTCTGGATGTCACCAGCGGTTACGGCACCCGGACCCTGCTTGCGCACGACCATGCGCTTGGAATCATCGCCGTCCATCTTGATGGCGATTTCCTTGATGTTGAGCACGATATCCGTCACATCTTCCCGAACGCCGGGGATGGAGGAGAATTCGTGCAGGACACCGTCGATCTGCACGGCCGTTACAGCGGCACCACGCAGAGAAGACAACAGAACGCGACGCAGCGCGTTGCCGAGGGTAAGACCGAAACCACGTTCCAGCGGCTCGGCAACCAGAGTTGCCTTGGTGCGGCTGGACGAGGTGAACTCGACCTTGTTCGGCTTGATAAGTTCCTGCCAGTTCTTCTGAATCATCTTTAAACCTTCCGTTCGCCGCCACCATCCAATCGTGACGGACCGAGCATGAAAACACCGAGAGGAACCTTAAGCCGGTTCATCGGTGGGTTCTTGAGCGCAAGTCCGTCGATCGAAATCGACGCGCACACGCCAGATACACGAAAATTCCGCCAGACCTGAGGTAAGGCGGAATTTCCGAACCACGGTCGCGTCAGACGCGGCGCTTCTTGCGCGGACGGCAACCGTTGTGCGGGATCGGCGTCACGTCGCGAATGGAAGTGATCATGAAACCGGCAGCCTGCAGAGCGCGAAGTGCCGATTCACGGCCGGAACCCGGACCGCAAACTTCAACTTCAAGCGACTTCATGCCGTGTTCCTGAGCCTTCTTCGCGCAATCTTCAGCAGCGATCTGGGCAGCGAACGGGGTCGACTTACGCGAACCCTTGAAGCCCTTGGCACCAGCGGACGACCAGGCAATAGCATTGCCCTGTGCGTCGGTGATGGTGATCATCGTGTTGTTGAAGGTCGAGTTGACGTGCGCGACGCCAGACGTGATATTTTTGCGTTCGCGACGACGGACGCGTGCGGCTTCCTTGGCCATTTTATACCTTTCATTGATCTCTTCACCGCCGTAACACCAGCGGCTACACCGGCAATCAGCCCGTGACCGAGCTTTTCGCCAAACTCAGAAAGGCTGGCGCGGATTGCACCAGCCTCCCCTTTCCGGAGAACCGGAAAATTACTTCTTCTTACCAGCGATAGCCTTCGCCGGACCCTTGCGGGTGCGGGCGTTGGTGTGCGTGCGCTGACCGCGGACCGGAAGGCCACGACGGTGACGCAGGCCGCGGTAGCAACCGAGGTCCATCAGACGCTTGATGTTCATCGAGGTCTCACGACGCAGGTCACCTTCGACCTGGTAGTCGCGGTCGATGGCTTCGCGGATCTGAAGAACTTCAGCATCCGTCAGCTGATGAACGCGCTTGTCAGCCGGAAGACCGACCTTGTCCATGATTTCCTGCGCGAATTTCGGACCAATCCCGTGAATGTAGGTCAGCGCAATAACAACGCGCTTCGCAGTCGGGATGTTGACGCCAGCGATACGTGCCACGTCTTTTCTCCTTGGTTCCAGTTGCCATCCGGCAAGTGGTGATTCCATTTGAGCGGCCGACAAGACCGCCAGTTCAAATTGGTGTCCGTGACAAGTCAAAACGACCGAACCCGGATCTCCCTTCCCTAAGGGAAATCCGCGCCAGTCGCTTGGGATGTCGCGAGTTGGCGCGGTGTTTAACGGAATCAGCGCAAAAAAGCAACCGGCTCCGCCAAGATTCTTTTGCGATCCAGAGGATCTGCCGCCATGCGCAAGCGCGATATGGGCAAGAACGCAACAGCGCCTGCCCATCCGCTCCGTCGATCAGGCGGAGGCTTTCTCGAGAACGCGCTCGATGGCCTCGGTGACGGCATCGACATCGGCCATGCCATCCAGCGTCACAAGCTCACCCTGCTCGCTGTAATAGGCCGACAGCGGCGCGGTCTTCTCGCGATATTCCGTCAGGCGCTTGCGGAAGGCTTCCGGATTGTCATCCGAACGAACCGTGCCGCCGGCGGCAATGGTTTCAGCCACGCGGTTTTCGATTCGGCGAATCAGCGCCTCCTCATCCACCTTCAGCTCGATGACGGCATCAAGGACCAGATTCTTCTTGCGCATGTTGTCGGCAAGCGCCTTCGCCTGCGGAACGGTGCGCGGATAGCCGTCGAGAATAAAGCCCTTGGCACAGTCAGCTGCTTCGATACGTTCGGAAACGATCTGATTGACGATATCGTCGGAAACGAGCCCGCCGGCATCCATGACGGCCTTGGCGCGCTTGCCGATTTCGGTGCCCGCGCTGACCGCAGCGCGCAGCATGTCACCGGTGGAAAGCTGCGGGATCCCGTACTTGTCCGTCAGCCGCTTGGCCTGGGTTCCCTTGCCCGCACCCGGCGGACCCAAAAATATCAGTCTCATCGTCCCCTCTTTCCTCCACGCAACTTCGACTTCTTGATCAGACCTTCATACTGCTGGGCGATCAGGTGACCCTGAATCTGCGCAACCGTATCCAGAGTTACACTGACGACGATCAAAAGCGAAGTACCACCAAGGGCTAATGGAATGCCCGTACGTGCGATAAGTGTCTCAGGAAGGATACAGACGAAGACCAGATAAATCGCGCCGACCACGGTGATGCGGGTCAGGACGTAATCGATGTACTCCGCAGTGCGCTCACCCGGACGGATGCCCGGAATGAAGCCGCCATGCTTCTTGAGATTGTCAGCCGTATCCTTCGGATTGAACACGATCGCCGTGTAGAAGAATGCGAAGAACGCGATCAGCAGGCCGTAGAGCGCCATGAACAGCGGCTGGCCGTGCTGCAGCGACGCGATGATCGAGGTCGCCCAGGTCGGCAGGTTGGTGTTGCCGGCAAAACCCGCAGCCGTTGCCGGCAGGAGCAGCAGCGACGATGCGAAGATCGCAGGAATGACACCGGCCGTGTTGAGCTTCAGCGGCAGATGCGAGGTATCGCCCTGGAACATCCGGTTGCCGACCTGTCGCTTCGGATATTGTATCAGGAGGCGGCGCTGGGCGCGCTCCACGAAGACGATGAGGCCAATGACGCCGATGGCGACGATGACAACCATCAGGATGAGCGGGGTCGACAGCGCACCGGTGCGGCCAAGTTCCAGCGTTCCGGCCAGAGCCTTGGGCAGGCCGGCGGCGATGCCCGCGAAGATGATCAGCGAAATACCGTTGCCGATACCGCGCGAGGTGATCTGTTCGCCAAGCCACATCAGGAACATCGTGCCGCCGAGCAGCGTGATGACGGTGGAAATGCGGAAGAACATGCCCGGATCGACCACGAGACCGTTGCCGCTTTCAAGACCGACCGCAATGCCATAGGCCTGCAGCGTGCCGAGCAGCACCGTGCCGTAGCGGGTGTACTGGTTGATGATCTTGCGGCCGGCTTCGCCTTCCTTCTTCAACGCTTCGAGCGAGGGCACGACCGAGGTCATGAGCTGCACGATGATCGAAGCGGAGATGTAAGGCATGATGCCGAGGGCGAAGATCGCCATGCGCTCGACGGCGCCGCCCGCAAACATGTTGAAAAGACCGAGAATACCGTTGGCCTGGCCACGGAAGGCCTGCGCATAGGCTTCGGGGTTCAGGCCCGGAAGCGGAATATGGGTGCCGAGACGGTAGACGAGAAGTGCGGCAAGAGTAAACCAGAGACGCTTTTTCAGATCCTCCGCCTTAGCGAAGGTCGAAAAATTCAGGTTCGAAGCCAGTTGTTCCGCTGCTGAAGCCATAAATTTCTCCGAATGACCCTTGCCAGCCAGCAACACCGGCCAATGCGGAAAGGTCTAAAAGATACTGGTCAAAACCGGGCTTCGGACGAATGCGGCTCTTGGCCGCCATCATGCCTCACCCTGTTTTTTATGTCCTATCCCCTCCCCTACGGAAGTTCAAGAACTGTGAGGCTCTCCCTGCAGCACTTTCTGCCGCAAGCGGGGCCTTGAAAGCACACCGCAAAGAGATTGCCCTGATGCTCTATAAATCGATTTAGATCGAAAGCACCAGTGGCCAGGGAGCGCAAACGCCCGGAGCGACATGCGCACCGGGCGTCTGAAGTCTATATATTACTCGGCGGCTTCTGCTGCAACTGCGAGAAGCTTGATCGAACCGCCAGCCTTTTCGATCTTTTCGATTGCGGGCTTGGAAGCACCGGCAACTTCGAAAGCGACCTTGGCCTTCAGCTCGCCGTCGGCGAGAATGCGTACGCCGTCCTTGGCGCGGCGGATAACGCCGGCAGCCTTGAGAGCAGCGGCATCGATCGTTGCGGAAGCGTCAAGCTTCTTGGCGTCGATGGCGGTCTGAATGCGGCCGAGCGATACGACAACATATTCGGAAGCGAAGATGTTGTTGAAACCGCGCTTCGGCAGACGACGGTAGATGGGCATCTGACCGCCTTCGAAGCCGTTGATGGCGACGCCCGAACGAGCCTTCTGACCCTTCACACCGCGACCACCGGTCTTGCCCTTGCCGGAACCGATACCGCGACCTACGCGGATACGATCCTTGGAGGCGCCTTCGTTATCTCTGATTTCATTGAGTTTCATGATAGGTTACTCCGTCTCACTTCTCGTCAACGACGCGAACGAGATGCTGGACCGCACGGATCATGCCGCGAACCGCAGGAGTATCTTCCAGGGTGCGCTGACGATGCATCTTGTTGAGACCCAGACCGACCAGCGTCTGACGCTGGATTGCCGGGCGGCGAATAGGGCTGCCGATCTGTTCGACCGTGACAGTCTTCTTGGCTTCAGTAGTTTTCTTGGCCATGATCCAGCTCCTTATTCTTCAGAAGCGTTGCCGGAAGCGGCACGGCGAGCCTGAAGGGTCGCATACTTGAGGCCACGCTGTGCAGCGATGTCCTTCGGATGAACCTGATGCTTCAGAGCGTCGAACGTGGCGCGAACCATGTTGTACGGGTTCGACGAACCGGTCGACTTCGCAACAACGTCATGAACGCCGAGCGTTTCGAAAACGGCGCGCATCGGACCACCGGCGATGATACCGGTACCGGCCTTGGCCGAACGCAGCAGAACCTTGCCTGCGCCGTGACGGCCATTGACGTCGTGGTGCAGAGTGCGGCCATCGCGCAGCGGAACGAAGATCAGATCGCGCTTTGCGCTCTCGGTTGCCTTGCGGATAGCTTCCGGAACTTCACGAGCCTTGCCGTGACCGAAGCCGACGCGGCCCTTCTGGTCGCCAACGACGACGAGAGCGGCAAAGCCGAAGCGACGGCCACCCTTAACAACCTTTGCAACGCGGTTGATCGCGACCAGCTTGTCGACGAATTCGCTATCGCGCTCTTCGCGGTTCTGACGCTCTTCGCGGGAACCTCTTTTATCCTGTGCCATTGTCCTTGTCCTTTTTCTTTTGCGGGTGGAACGGCAAACGAAAAGACCTGCGGCCTCAATGAAGAGATCCGCATGGTCCGGTGAAATTCCGCCCGGATCATTGTCCGGGCGGAAAAAAATCAGAAGTTCAGACCGCCTTCGCGGGCAGCGTCTGCCAGGGCCTTGATGCGGCCATGATAGATGAACGCGCCACGGTCGAATACGACATCCTTGACGCCAGCCTTGACGCCACGCTCGGCAACCAGCTTGCCGACAACGGATGCTGCTGCAACGTCGGCGCCAGTCTTGAGCGAGCCGCGCAGATCGGCTTCGAGCGTGGAGGCAGACGCAAGCGTCTTGCCAGCAACATCATCGATGATCTGGGCGTAGATGTTCTTCGACGAGCGATGAACCGACAGGCGCGGGCGGCCGTTGGCAACCGCCTTGATCTGGCGGCGCACACGGCTCGCGCGACGTGCAAGTGCTTCTTTCCTGCTAGCCATTTCGCGTGATCCTTACTTCTTCTTGCCTTCTTTGCGGACAATACGCTCTTCAGCGTATTTCACGCCCTTGCCCTTGTAGGGCTCGGGACCGCGGTATTCGCGGATTTCCGCGGCTACCTGGCCAACCTGCTGCTTGTTGATGCCGGAAACGATGATTTCCGTCGGCTTCGGAACGGCAATGGTGATGCCGACCGGCGGCTCGTAAACAACGTCATGGCTGAAACCGAGAGCCAGCTGCAGGTTCTTGCCCTGCATGGCGGCACGGTAACCAACGCCGTTGATTTCGAGCTTGCGCTCGTAGCCGTCCTTAACACCCTTGAAGATGTTCTCGATCATCGTGCGGGACATCCCCCACTTCGAACGAGCTTCCTTGGTGCCGTTTGCCGGCGTTACGGAAACGCCGTTATCTTCGAGCTTCAGCTGGATGTCGTCGTTAGCGACGAAAAACAGCTCACCCTTCGGGCCCTTAGCAGTGACCTTCTGGCCGTCAACATTGGCCGTCACACCTGCGGGAACCGGAACGGGCTTTTTACCGATACGAGACATTATTCAATCCTGTCTGTTCGTTATGGAGATCCTTGCTCGGGTCTTAGAAGACCGAGCAAAGAACCTCGCCACCAACGTTCTGTTCGCGAGCCTGGTGATCGGCCATCACGCCCTTCGGGGTCGAAAGGATGGTGATGCCGAGGCCGTTCGCGACCTGCG
>JAGIAH010000013.1 GCA_017744915.1 Agrobacterium tumefaciens | reverse complement strand
GTCATAGACCACGCCGACGCAGAGGAAGAGCGCGCCGGAGACGATGCCGTGCGACAGCATCTGGAAGATGGCGCCCTGCAGGCCCTGCATGTTCGCCGCGAAGATACCCATGGTGACGTAGCCCATGTGGGCGACCGACGAATAGGCGATCAGCTTCTTGATGTCATCCTGCATCATCGCCACCAGCGAGGTGTAGATGATGGCGATGACCGACAGCGTGAAGACGAAGGGCGCGAAATAGTCAGACGCCAGCGGGAACATGGCGAGCGAGAAACGGATGAAACCGTAGCCGCCAAGCTTCAGGAGCACGCCGGCCAGGATGACCGAGCCCGCCGTCGGCGCCTGAACGTGCGCGTCGGGAAGCCAGGTGTGGACCGGCCACATCGGCATCTTCACCGCGAAGGACGCGAAGAAGGCGAGCCACAGCCAGGTCTGCATATGGGCCGGGAAGTTATAGGCGAGCAGTTCCGTGATGTCGGTCGTGCCGGCCTGCCAGTACATCGCCATGATGGCGAGCATGGTGAGAACCGAACCGAGCAGCGTATAAAGGAAGAACTTGTAGGATGCGTAGACGCGATCCTTGCCGCCCCAGACGCCGATGATGATGAACATCGGGATCAGCGTCGCTTCGAAGAAGACGTAGAAGAGAACGGTATCCAGCGCCACGAAGACGCCGATCATGACGACTTCCAGAAGCAGGAAGGCGATCATGTATTCCTTGACGCGCTTTTCGATCGAATCCCAGCTTGCCAGCACGCAGAAGGGCATGAGGAAGGTGGTGAGGATGACGAAGAGCATGGAGATGCCGTCGACGCCCAGATGATAGGCGGCGATATTGCCGAACCATGCGTGTTTTTCGACCATCTGGAAACCGGGGTTCGAATTGTCGAAACCGATCCAGACGAACAGCGACACCAGGAAGGTGAAAACGGTCGTCAGCAGCGAGACATTGAGAATGTTGCGGCGACCGTAAGGGCCGTTCTCATTTGTCAGAAGCAGGAGCACCACGCCGACGAGCGGCAGAAAGGTGACCGTTGAAAGAATGGGCCAATCGGTCATCAGAAGGCACTCCCGAGCATCATCCAGGTGACAAGCGCCGCGATGCCGATCAGCATCGCAAAGGCATAATGATAGAGGTAACCGGATTGCAGGCGGACCATGCGGTTGGTCACGTCAACCACACGCGCTGCAATGCCGTTCGGTCCATAGTGGTCGATGACGGCGACGTCGCCCTTCTTCCACAGGAAGCGACCGAGCGCCTTTGCGGAACGTACGAAGAGGAAGTCGTAGAGTTCGTCGAAATACCACTTGTTCAAGAGGAACTGGTAGAGGCCGCGATGGGTCTCGGCCAGACGCTTCGGCGTCTCCGGCGACTTGATATACATGTACCATGCGGTCACGAAACCAAGCGCCATGGCGAAGAACGGGCTCCACTTCACCCACAGCGGCACGTGGTGGAATTCCTCGAGGATTTCGTTTTCCGGAAGTGTGAACAGGGCACCCTTCCAGAATTCGGCATATTCATGACCGAAGAAATAACCTTCGAAGAGCACACCGGCGAAGATCGCGCCGACGGTGAGGATGAAGAGCGGGATCAGCATGACCATCGGCGATTCATGCACATGGTGCATGACGTCGGCGGAAGCGCGCGGCTTGCCGAAAAAGGTCATGAAGGCCAGACGCCAGGAATAGAAGCTGGTGAACAGCGCAGCGATAACCAGCAGTGTGAAAGCGAAACCGGACAGCACCGAATGGGACGCGTAAGCGGATTCGATGATGACGTCCTTGGAGAAGAAGCCGGCAAAACCGATCATCGTGCCCGGGATACCAACGCCGGTCAGCGCCAGCGTGCCAACGGTCATGGTCCAGAAGGTGATGGGGATATGCTTGCGCAGGCCGCCCATGTAACGCATGTCCTGTTCGCCATCGACGGCATGGATGACCGAGCCGGCGCACAAGAACAGCAGGGCCTTGAAGAAGGCGTGCGTGAAGAGGTGGAATACGGCGGCACCATAAGCGCCGACGCCGAGCGCCACGAACATGTAGCCGAGCTGCGAGCAGGTCGAATAGGCGATCACGCGCTTGATGTCGTTCTGCACGAGACCGACGGTCGCGGCAAAGAAGGCGGTGATCGCGCCGATCAGCGTCACGACGGTCAAGGCATCATGCGACAGTTCGAACAACGGCGACATGCGGGCGACAAGGAAGACGCCGGCGGTAACCATGGTTGCGGCGTGAATGAGGGCCGAAACCGGGGTCGGGCCTTCCATCGCGTCCGGCAGCCAGGTGTGCAGCAGGAACTGCGCCGACTTACCCATGGCGCCCATGAAGAGCAGCAGGCAGACGCCCGTCATCGCATTGGCCTTGTCCAGCTGCATGCCGAACAGGTTGATGACGGTTTCGGTGGAAGCGGCACCTTCAGCCGGCAGATAGGTGCCGGCCGCGGCGAAGATCGTCTCCAAATTGATCGAGCCGAACAGCACGAACACACCGCCAATGCCGAGGATGAAGCCAAAGTCACCAACACGGTTGACGATGAAGGCCTTCATGGCGGCGGCAGAGGCCGAAGGTTTCTTGAACCAGAAACCGATCAGCAGATAGGACGCCAGACCCACGCCTTCCCAGCCGAAGAACATCTGCAGCAGGTTGTCGGAGGTTACCAGCATCAGCATGGCGAAGGTGAAGAGCGACAGATAGGCGAAGAAGCGCGGACGATGCGGATCGTGGTGCATGTATCCGATCGAATAGAGGTGCACCAAGGTCGAGACCGTGTTGACCACGACGAACATGACGGCCGTCAACGTATCGATGCGGAACGCCCACTCGACATCGATGCCGCCGGACTGGATCCAGCGCAGCACGGTGACCTTGATCACCTCGCCCGGCTCGCCATGGGCGAGTGCAATGTTGAAGAACACGATCCACGACAGGATGGCGACCACGATCATCAGACCGGTGGTGACATATTCCGAGGCCTTGGCGCCGATAGAGCGGCCGAACAGGCCGGCGATCAGGAAGCCGATCAGTGGAAGAAAGACGATAGCCTTGTAGATCATAGCCTTATCAGCCCTTCATCATATTGACGTCTTCCACGGCGATCGATCCGCGGTTGCGGTAGAAGACAACGAGTATTGCAAGACCGATGGCCGCTTCGGCGGCTGCGACGGTCAGAATGAAAAGTGCGAAGACCTGGCCGACGATATCGTTCAGGAAGGCCGAGAAGGCCACCATGTTGATGTTGACGGCGAGCAGGATGAGTTCGATCGACATCAGGATGACGATGACGTTCTTCCGGTTGAGGAAGATGCCGAAGACGCCGATCGTAAAGAGGATGGCGCTGACCGTCAGGTAGTGGGAAAGACCGATTTCCATATTCTGTTTCCTTGGATCCGTTCGCGCCTCAGATGCCCTGGCCCGGCTTGACCTTGACCGTGGTAACGGCGGTCTTCGGGTTGCGGCCAACCTGCGTGGTTATATCCTGCCGCTTGATGTCGGTGCGATGACGCAGCGTCAGCACGATGGCGCCGATCATGGCCACCAGCAGCACGAGGCCGGCGAGCTGGAAGAAATAGACGTAGTTGGTATAGAGCACATCGCCGAGCGCCGCCGTGTTGGTGCGTTCCGTCACCGGCGGGATCGGCATGGTGATCGATTTTGCCGCCTGCGGGTTCAGCACGCTGCCGCCGACAACGACGATCAGTTCAGCCGCAAGGATGATACCGATCAGCGCGCCGACCGGGGCATAATGCAGCACGCCGGAGCGAAGCTCGGCGAAATCCACATCCAGCATCATGACGACGAAGAGGAAGAGCACCGCAACGGCGCCGACATAGACCACCAGCAGGATCATGCCGAGGAATTCGGCCCCCGTCAGCAGGAACAGCGCGGCTGCGTTGAAGAAGGTCAAGATCAGAAACAGCACCGAATGAACAGGGTTCTTCGATGCGATGACCATGAACGCAGACGCCACGGCGACGAAAGCGAATATATAAAAGAATACAGCGTGCAGACCCATCTTGGTGCCTTCTTGTCCTCATCGGGAGAAGATGGCTCGAAGGCCCCTCACCCGTTTCGTCCCCGCCGGCGAAAACCGCGCAGGCATTTTACTTTTCATCGCTCTCCGGGGTCGCCCCCGGAAAGACGGTTGCACCTTAACGGTAAGGTGCATCCAGTGCGAGGTTGCGCGCGATTTCACGCTCCCAGCGGTCGCCATTGTCGAGAAGCTTCTGCTTGTCGAAATAAAGCTCCTCGCGGGTTTCCGTCGCGAATTCGAAATTCGGGCCTTCGACGATGGCATCCACCGGGCAGGCTTCCTGGCAGAAGCCGCAATAGATGCACTTCACCATGTCGATGTCGTAACGCACCGTGCGGCGGGTGCCGTCATTGCGGCGCGGGCCAGCTTCGATGGTGATCGCCTGAGCGGGACAGATCGCTTCACACAGCTTGCAGGCGATGCAGCGTTCTTCACCGTTCGGATAACGGCGCAGCGCGTGTTCACCACGGAAGCGCGGCGAGACCGGACCCTTTTCGAAAGGATAGTTGATCGTCGCCTTCTGTTTGAAGAAGTGGCGCATGGTCAGGAAGATCGCACCTACGAATTCCTTCAGGAACAGCGAGTTGACGGCTTGGGAGAGGCTTGCCATCTCAGTCTCCAGATCTTTGAGCGAGGAGTTCAGACATCAACCGGCCCACCCCGTCAGCTTCAATACGAATGCAACAATAACGACCATGGCGAGCGACAGCGGCAGGAACACCTTCCAGCCAAGACGCATGAGCTGGTCATAACGATAACGCGGAACGAAAGCCTTGGTGAGCGCGATCATGAAGAAGACCATGCAGCCCTTCAAAGCGAACCAGACAATGCCCGGAACCCAGTTCAGGAACCACACATCCACGATCGGCAGCCAGCCGCCGAGGAACAGGATCGTCGTCAGGCAGCAGATCAGGACGATCGCGGCATATTCGCCGAGCATGAACATCATGTAAGGCGTGGAGCCGTACTCGACCATGTGGCCGGCAACCAGTTCCGATTCCGCTTCCGGAAGGTCGAAGGGCGGACGGTTGGTTTCGGCAAGGCCGGAAATGAAGAACACGATGAACATCGGGAACAGCGACAGCCAGTGCCAGTCGAGGAACGATGCCGGCAGGCCGAGCATGGTGCCGAGGCCGGTGCGCTGTGCAAGAACGATATCCGTCAGGTTCAGCGAGCCGACGCAGAGCAGAACGGTGACGATGACGAGACCGATCGATACTTCGTAGGACACCATCTGCGCGGCCGAACGCAGCGCGCCGAGGAACGGATACTTCGAGTTCGAAGCCCAGCCGCCCATGATGATGCCGTAGACTTCAAGCGACGAGATCGCGAAGATGTAGAGAATGCCGACATTGATATTGGCGACGACCCAGCCATCGGCGAAGGGAATGACGGCATAGGTGGCGAGCGCCAGCGTCACGGCGACAAGCGGCGCCAGAAGGAAGACGGCCTTGTTGGCACCGGCCGGAATAACCGGTTCCTTCAGGATGAACTTCAAGAGGTCGGCGAAGGACTGGAAAAGACCAAAGGGACCAACGACGTTCGGACCACGGCGCAGCTGCACGGCTGCCCAGACCTTACGGTCAGCAAGCAGCAGGAAGGCGATGGCCACGAGAAGGCAAACGAGAAGCAGCAGGGACTGGCCGACCATGATCAGCGCGGGCCAGACGTAGCTCCAGAAAAACTGTTCCATAAATCCCCTACCCTTACTCTGCCGCAGCCTGGAAATTGTTGCGGGCCAATGCGGAGCACTCGGCCATGACGGCAGAGGCGCGCGCAATCG
Organism: Agrobacterium tumefaciens; assembly: GCA_017744915.1. Lineage (GTDB taxonomy): Bacteria > Pseudomonadota > Alphaproteobacteria > Rhizobiales > Rhizobiaceae > Agrobacterium > Agrobacterium tumefaciens_I. Next base: position 106,492 of record JAGIAH010000013.1, on the reverse strand, counting down.
GGTTCGTCAAATAAAAGTCTTTTACCGGCGAGGCAAACGCCGACTTGGTGAGCGAGCCGGTTTTGCCGGCCAGCGCTTCGATATCCTTACCGTTGCCGGCGGCGATCTCGTCGGTTTCCGCCAGATGCGGATGCGCGACATAAAGCTGGCCGCGCAGCGCCGACAGCGAATCGAACGGCAGCTTCTTGCCGAGAACGTCGGACAGAGCACGCAGGATCGCCCAGTCTTCACGGGCTTCGCCCGGTGCGAAACCTGCGCGGTTGCCCACCTGAACGCGACCTTCGGTATTGACCCAGATACCGGATTTTTCGGTATAGGCCGCACCCGGAAGGATGACGTCGGCGTTCATCGCGCCCTGATCGCCATGGCTGCCGATATAGACGGTGAACTTGGCGCCCTTGTTGGACAGGTCGAGTTCATCGGCGCCGAGCAGGAAGAGAACGTCCATGGAGGCGACCATTTCGGCTGCGGCAACACCGCCCTCGCCCGGCACGAAGCCAATATCGAGACCGCCGACGCGGGCAGCGGCAGTGTGCAGCACCGAGAAGCCATTCCACTCTTCGGTGACCGCGCCAACCGAAACGGCAAGCTTTGCAGCAGCCGCGAGAACGGCAGCGCCATCGGCACGTGCCAGAGCGCCCTGACCGATGATGATCAGCGGGTTCTTGGCAGACTTCAGCTTGTCGATGAAGCTGTGCGCGCCATTGGCCAGATCCGAAAGCGTTTCAGCACCCGAGCCGAGATATTCGTAATTGTAGCGCAGTTCACCAGCCTCGCCGATCACACCGATCGGGAAACCGCCACGGCGCCAGCGCTTGCGGATGCGCGCGTTGAGCACGGCCGCTTCGAAGCGCGGGTTGGAACCAACAATCAACAGGGCGTCGGCCTGTTCGATGCCTTCAATGGTGGAATTGAAGATGTAGCTGGCGCGACCCAAAGACGGATCAAGCGCTGCGCCATCCTGGCGGCAATCGACATTGGCCGAGCCGAGCGAAGCGAGAAGCGACTTCAGCGCGAACATTTCTTCGACGGAAGCCAGATCACCGGCGATTGCGCCGATCTTCGAACCAGACGTTGCGGCAACAGCCTGCTTGATGGCGCCAAAGGCTTCACCCCAGCTTGCAGGCTGCAGACGGCCGTCCTTGCGGACGTAAGGCCGGTCGAGACGCTGCGTCTTCAGGCCGTCCCAGATGAAACGGCTCTTGTCGGAAATCCACTCTTCGTTGATCGCCTCGTTGACGCGCGGCATGACGCGCATGACTTCGCGGCCACGGGTATCGACGCGGATGGCTGAACCGAGAGCGTCCATCACGTCGATGGTTTCGGTCTTGTTCAGTTCCCACGGACGGGCAGTGAAGGCGAAAGGCTTGGAGGTGAGCGCACCGACCGGGCAGAGGTCAACCACGTTGCCCTGAAGCTCGGAGGTCATCGCCTGCTCGAGATAGGTGGTGATTTCGGCATCTTCGCCGCGACCGATGAGGCCGAGTTCGGCAATGCCGGCAACTTCCGTCGTGAAACGGACGCAGCGCGTGCAGTGAATGCAGCGGTTCATCACCGTCTTGACGAGCGGGCCGATATATTTGTCTTCAACCGCGCGCTTGTTTTCCGCGTAACGCGAACCGGCGATACCGAAGGCCATGGCCTGGTCCTGCAGGTCGCATTCGCCGCCCTGGTCGCAGATCGGGCAATCCAGCGGATGGTTGATGAGCAAGAATTCCATCACGCCTTCGCGGGCCTTCTTGACCATCGGCGTGTTGGTGAAAACTTCCGGCAATTCGCCGTTCGGGCCGCCGCGAACGTCGCGAACGCCCATGGCGCAGGATGCGGCAGGCTTGGGCGGTCCGCCCTTCACCTCGATGAGACACATGCGGCAGTTACCCGCGACCGACAAGCGCTCATGAAAACAAAAGCGCGGAACTTCAGCACCCGCCTCTTCGCACGCCTGCAACAGCGTGAAATGATCCGGAACCTCGATCTCTTTACCGTCAACCTTGAGCTTTGCCATGGTTCTACTTACGTCCTGTTGCCTGTTCGTCCCATGTCTCACACGGTCCGCAACAAATCCTTAATCGCGCCCGGCATCCGAAAAATCGCCAGACGCTTCATGGTGTCGCGGGGCCGGAAATTTCCGGCTCCGCCTGAAGCCTGAGTGCTTATTCAGCGGCTTCCAGAACAGCGCCATCATCCATGGCCCTGTAGGTATATTGGTCGATCCGCTTTTCGATTTCCGGACGGAAATTGCGGATCAGCGCCTGTACCGGCCATGCGGCGGCATCGCCGAGCGCACAGATGGTGTGGCCTTCGATCTGCTTCGTCACTTCGAACAGCATGTCGATTTCGCGCTTCTGCGCATTGCCCTTGACCATGCGCTCCAGCACGCGCCACATCCAGCCCGTGCCTTCGCGGCACGGCGTGCACTGGCCGCAGCTGTCATGCTTGAAGAAGGCCGCGATGCGGGCGATCGCCTTGATGACGTCGGTGGACTTGTCCATGACGATCATGCCGCCGGTGCCGAACGAAGACTTCACTTCGCGCATGCCGTCGAAATCCATGATGGCGTCTTTCATGTCCTCACCGCGAACGATGGGGCAGGATGCGCCGCCGGGAATGACGCCAAGCAGATTGTCCCAGCCGCCGCGAATGCCACCGCAATGGTGTTCGATCAGCTCACGGAAGGACAGGCCCAGCGCATCTTCGAAGGTGCAGGGACGCTCGACATGGCCGGAGACCATGAACAGCTTGGTGCCGACATTGTTCGGACGGCCGATGGACGAGAACCACGCGGCGCCACGGCGCAGGATGGTCGGCGCAACGGCGATCGATTCAACGTTGTTGACGGTCGTCGGGCAGCCGTAAAGACCCATATTGGCCGGGAACGGCGGCTTGAGGCGCGGCTGGCCCTTCTTGCCTTCAAGGCTTTCGAGCAGAGCCGTCTCTTCGCCGCAGATATAGGCACCCGCGCCGTGATGGACGTAGATGTCGAAATCCCAGCCATTCTTGTTGTTCTTGCCGAGCAGGCCGGCATCGTAACATTCGTCGATGGCTGCCTGCAGCGCTTCACGCTCGCGCATATATTCGCCGCGAACATAGATATAGGCCGTATGCGCGCCCATGGCGAAACCGGCGATCACGCAGCCTTCGATCAGCGTATGCGGATCGTTGCGCAGGATTTCGCGGTCCTTGCAGGTGCCGGGCTCGGATTCGTCGGCGTTAACGACGAGATAATGCGGGCGGCCGTCATTTTCCTTCGGCATGAAGGACCATTTGAGACCCGTCGGGAAGCCAGCGCCGCCGCGACCGCGAAGGCCGGAGGCCTTCATCTCGTTGATGATCCAGTCACGGCCCTTTTCGATGATCTGCTTGGTACCGTCCCAATGGCCGCGCGCTCTCACGCCCTTCAGGGACTTGTCCTTGAGGCCGTAGAGATTGGTAAAGATGCGATCCTGATCTTTTAACATGCTTCACCTCTTACCGCGGCTTCTTGCCGAAGACCCTGATATACTCGGCTTCGCCACCCTTGGCGAGCGCCTCGGCCTGCTTGATCCACTCGTCGCGTTCGATGCGGCCCTTGAAATTCAGATAACCATCAACCCAGTCGCATTCGGGCTTCTTCCAGCCGGCGATCTGCGCATAGGTGAAAATGCCGAGCTCGTTGAGCGTGCCCTCGATCTTCGGACCGACGCCGGAAATGAGCTTCAGGTCATCGGGCGTTGCCGGCTTTTCGATGCCGGCCGGACGATCCTTGGAATCGAGCGACGGCTTCGCGGAACCCGAAGCTTCCTTTTCAGCAGCCTTGACATTGGCTTCCGCAGCCTTCGGCTCATTGGCCGGCGTCTTCAGCTTCGGATCGGTTTCCGGAGCGTCCGTCTTCGGCTTTGCCGCATTGGACGGCGGAACCGGAGCGGCATCCGCAGCCACTTCGGCCGGCTTGTCGAGATTGGAGCGATCCGGCTTGATCTCTTCCGTCAGCGTCGTCAGGCCACCGACCGGGACCGACTCGTGACGGTCGATCTGCGGACCGGTCTTGACGGTGTCGCCCTTGCCTGCCTCGAACGTGTCGATGATCTCTTCCAGACGCTCGGGCGTCAGATCCTCATAGGCGTCCTTGAAGATGATGACCATCGGCGCGTTGACGCAGGCGCCCTGACATTCCACTTCTTCCCAGGAGAGCGTGCCGCTCTCATTGGTGTGCAGTGGATCATGGTGGATCTTCTTGCGGCAGACATCCATCAGCGCTTCCGAGCCGCGCAGCATGCACGGCGTGGTGCCGCAGACCTGGACGTGGGCGCGTGTGCCGACCGGCTTCAGCTGGAACTGGGTATAGAAGGTCGCCACTTCCATCACGCGGATATAGGCCATATCCAGCATGTCCGCGACTTTTTCAATGGCGGCGCGGGTAACCCAGCCGTCCTGCTCCTGCGCACGCATGAGCAGCGGGATGACAGCCGATTGCTGGCGTCCCTCGGGATATTTCTTGATCGTCTTTTCCGCCCATGCGGTGTTTTCCGCATTGAAGGCAAATGCCACGGGCTGGAACTGATCTTCGGCTAGTCGACGAACGGACATACTTCCTCACGCCTTTTCAGTTTAACGTCTCACAACGCGATCTCGCCACCGTGACGAATTCGCAGGCGTAAGCCGCCTTGTCTTTCTGCATGAACACGATGAACTTGCTGCCATTGGGAACCGAGGCCTTGATCTCGTATCCCAGGGACAGAAGCTGCTTGATGGTCGAAGAGCCGCCGCTCGACAGCGATACGCCGCCCTCATCCGTCGCCGTCTGGGCGAAAACGGGGGCAGACATCGCAGCAAGAAAAGCCGGAATGGCCAGCGGCAGACGCATCAGCGGTCGACCTCCCCGAACACGATGTCGAGAGAGCCGAGCACGGCTGTAACGTCGGCAAGCTGATGGCCCTTGCACAGGAAATCCATGGCCTGCAGATGCGCATAACCCGGCGCGCGGATCTTGCAGCGGTAGGGCTTGTTGGAACCGTCCGCGACCACGTAGACGCCGAATTCGCCCTTCGGCGCTTCGACGGCGGCGTAAACTTCGCCGGCCGGAACGTGGTAACCTTCGGTATAAAGCTTGAAGTGGTGGATCAGCGCTTCCATCGAACGCTTCATCTCGCCGCGCTTCGGCGGAACCACCTTGCCATCCAGCGAGGAGACCGGGCCGATGCGATGCTTGCCGGACAGAAGATCGACGCACTGCTTCATGATCTTTACGGATTCGCGCATTTCCTGCATGCGGATCAGGTAACGGTCGTAGCAGTCACCGTTCTTGCCGACGGGAATGTCGAATTCCAGATCGGAATAGCACTCGTAAGGCTGCGAACGACGCAGATCCCAGGCAGCGCCGGAACCGCGCACCATCACGCCCGTGAAACCCCAGGCAAATGCATCTTCCAGCGACACGACGCCGATATCGACGTTACGCTGCTTGTAGATGCGGTTGTCGGTCAGAAGACCTTCGATATTGTCGAGAACGGTGAGGAACGGATCGCACCACTTGCCGATATCGTCCACCAGTTCCGGCGGCAGATCCTGATGCACGCCGCCCGGACGAACATAAGCCGAGTGCATGCGGGCGCCACAGGCGCGCTCATAAAACACCATCAGCTTTTCGCGCTCTTCGAAGCCCCAGACCGGCGGCGTCATGGCGCCAACGTCCATGGCCTGCGTCGTGACGTTCATGATGTGCGACAGGATGCGGCCGATTTCCGAATAAAGAACGCGGATCAGCTGGCCACGCATCGGGATTTCAAGGCCCAGCAGCTTTTCGACGGCGAGCGCGAAAGCATGTTCCTGGTTCATCGGCGCGACATAGTCGAGACGGTCGAAGTAAGGAACGGCCTGCAGATAGGTCTTAGTCTCGATCAGCTTTTCGGTACCGCGATGCAGGAGACCGATATGCGGATCGACGCGCTCGACGATTTCGCCGTCCAGTTCCAGAACCAGACGCAGCACGCCGTGCGCGGACGGATGTTCCGGACCGAAGTTGATCGTGAAATTGCGGACGTTATGCTCAGTCATTCTAGTGCTCCGCCGAGGTGATCATGGCGATGAATTCGGGGCCGGTCATGTTCTGCGTGGTTTCTGCGAAGGAATAGCTAGAAGGCTTTTCATCCGTGAAAATCTGCGACGCGAACTTGAAACTGGAAGGGTTGTCGAAAGCCTGCAGCGAAACGGCAAAATGCTTGCCATCCTTGGAACGCCAGACCAGCGTGCTGCCGCAGTTCTTGCAGAAGCAACGCTCACCCCATTCCGACGAGGAATAAACGCCAAGGCTTTCCTCGTTCTCGAAGGTGATACCAGTGCATTCAACAGCCATGAAAGCACCGCCGGACCAGCGGCGGCACATGGAGCAATGGCAAACGCCGAATTCGCGGGCGCCGATCGTGGCCGTGAAGCCAACGGCGCCGCAAAGACATTGTGCATGCTCTGTCGCGGGGGCTTCGCTCATTGCTTGGCCTTTTCATCGCCCGGGAGAACATATTCGGTCCCTTCCCACGGGGAAAGGAAATCGAAGTTGCGGAATTCCTGCTTCAGTTCGACCGGTTCATAAAGAACCCGTTTCAGAACGTCATCGTAACGCACTTCCACAAAGCCGGTAACCGGAAAATCCTTGCGCAGCGGATGGCCTTCGAAACCATAATCCGTGAGGATGCGGCGCAGGTCCTTGTGGCCCTCGAAAGGAATGCCATACATGTCCCATGCTTCGCGCTCGAACCATTCCGCGCCCATATAAACGGAGGTCGCCGAAGGAACGCCCTCGTCCTCTTCCACCTGCAGCTTGACGCGCACGCGCAGGTTCTGGCGCGGCGACAGCAGGTGGTAGACGACGTCAAAGCGCTTTTCGCGCTGCGGCCAGTCGACGCCGCAAATATCGATGATGTTCACGAAACCGCACTGCACGTCGTCCCGCAGGAAGGTCAAAAGCGCGATGACGTTTTCCGGCGTCGTGTTCAGCGTCAGCTCGCCATAGGCGATATCGGCCGACACCACGAGAGAACCGCGCGCTTCCTTAACGTAAGCAGCAAGATCGTTGAGAGCTTCGCTCATTCCTAAATCCGTCCTTTGCCCTTAGCGCTCGATCGTACCGGTACGCCGGATCTTCTTCTGCAGCAGAAGTACGCCGTAAAGCAGCGCCTCCGCCGTGGGGGGACAGCCCGGAACGTAGATATCCACCGGCACGACGCGGTCGCAGCCGCGCACGACCGCGTAGGAATAATGGTAATACCCACCACCGTTGGCGCAGGAGCCCATGGAGATGACATAACGCGGCTCGGGCATCTGGTCATAGACCTTGCGCAGAGCAGGCGCCATCTTGTTGGTCAGCGTGCCGGCAACGATCATCACGTCAGACTGTCGCGGTGAGGCGCGCGGGGCGACACCGAAGCGCTCCATGTCGTAACGGGGACCGGACGCCTGCATCAGGCCTTCAACGGCGCAGCAGGCGAGGCCGAACTGCATCCACATCAGCGAGCCGGTGCGCGCCCAGGTGATCAGCTCGTCGGTGGAGGTGACGAGAAAGCCCTTGTCGGCCAGCTCGTCATTGATTTCCGTGAAGTAGGCGTCGTTGCTGCCAACCGGCTTGCCGGTCGAGGGATCGATGATGCCCTTCGGCTGCGGCGCAACGAGCGTGGTGTTGTTCTGGCTCATGCCCATTCCAGCGCTCCCTTCTTCCACTCATAGATAAAGCCGATGGTGAGAACGATGAGGAACACCATCATCGACCAGAAACCGAACCAGCCCATCTCGCCGAAAGACACCGCCCAGGGAAACAGGAAGGCGACTTCCAGATCGAAGATGATGAACAGGATCGATACCAGATAAAAGCGGATATCGAACTTCATGCGGGCATCGTCGAAGGCGTTGAAACCGCACTCGAAAGCGGAGAGCTTTTCCGGGTCCGGCGCCTTATAGGCGACAGCAAAAGGCGCAATGAGAAGCGCCAGGCCGATGACAAGAGCGATACCGATGAAGATTGCGATCGGAATATAGGAACTGAGGAGTTCAGTCATGGTCTCTTCCCTGCCCGGCCAGGTGCCGGACCTGCCTTTGCGACCCAAGGTCTCAAAGAGCGCACAAATATGTTGCAACGCCAAAGTGGTTAGCGCAGCCGCGCCCTCTCTGCAAGAGTTTAGGCTCCATTTCAAGACACCTGCCGCATTGATTGGCAACAATATTGCCGGAATTGACGCAAATTTGGGCCACAATTCCGGCCTAAGCCCCTCAAATACAATAATAATCGATTGAAGGACGCAACCGCAAAAAAGTCACACGAATTTTACGTCGAAATGGCAGCGAAGTGACGGTTTTCGGAAATCGAAACCTGACTAAAAAAAGCAGGAAAAATCGCGCATAAAAATGCTGGAATCAGCCACCGGAAATGCCAATACCAGAGCGCGTGCAGGACACGTCTGTTTCACTTTTGAGGAGACATTTCGGAAGAGAGAAATGGCGCGAGTGACGGGGCTCGAACCCGCGACCTCCGGCGTGACAGGCCGGCACTCTAACCGACTGAGCTACACCCGCGCACCACAGACATTCATCTGTGTTTTCCGAGGAACAGGATGGCGCGAGTGACGGGGCTCGAACCCGCGACCTCCGGCGTGACAGGCCGGCACTCTAACCGACTGAGCTACACCCGCATCTCCTGACGACAGGACCCTGTCCCGCCGCTCGAACCAGCCTCGGCCGTTCGATGAGCGGCTAACTACGGCGTTCGTGCGGGGGTGTCAAGCAGGTTTCACGACAAAAGAATAAGCTTCTTCATTTTGATCGGGAAAAACCGGAGGGCCTTTGACCGCCATTGCGGTAAACGCCCTGTTTTGCGGGCTTTTCCCAACGAAAACAAAAAACTTGTCCACAGCCACCGGCTTCCGCGACGGGATTTCCACATGGCCGCCAAGGCGCCTTCGCGTCGTGTTTCGACCAAAAACCCCGCAGTTCCCGGCTTTTTGCCGATAACCTCCGGCGGAGAAAAAAGCGGCCCGGAAAAAAAACAAAAAAACTTCACAAAAGCCCTTGCGGTTTTTTTCCGATCCGAATACATCACGGCCACCGACGCGGCGGACATGATCCGCAGGACGCGAAGGGCGATTAGCTCAGTTGGTAGAGCGCCTCGTTTACACCGAGGATGTCGGGAGTTCGAGTCTCTCATCGCCCACCATTTTCCCGAATTCATTAAATCAGATCTTATCGCGCCGGATATTTCTTCCGCATGCTGTGTTCTGTCCGGAATTTACATCGGCAATCAGACATCCCTGCCCCGCCACTCGTCTTCGAAGCACAGGATTTGCGCTCCGAACCGGGGGAATCGGTTTTTCCGGCCCGTTTCTATTTCAAATTGACACTTCTGTTCCAGATTCCGACAGTTCCGTCGAATCTCTGTGTCACTCCGTAACATACCGAAAAATAAGCAAATTCAGACTTTTTAAAGAGATTTCAGGCATTGTTTCCATACCGTTTCATGATGAACGGTTGAACTGATGGATGAAACCATGTCGATCGACGCGTTTGTAACACTCGCGCTTATTGCGCTGCCTATTTATATTTTTTTTCGCTGGGTCCAGCAGGATTCGGAAAAATCAGATACTCCCAAAAGCAGGAATTCCATGGGGCGCTGACCCGCACATAGATCCCAGGCATTTGCACGGACAGCCCCCGAACACCCCCCCCCGACAATCCGACACAGAAGCGCCAAAACCGATTCTAGCGGCTTTGGCCCACTGATGGCGCAAAATCGGTGATCCCTCCCCCGGGAAACTCCTCGCCACAAAAAAGCCGGGCACAGCCCGGCTTTTCTATTTGCGATACAATCGAGCGATCAGTTGATCGCCTTCAGATTGACGGTGAAGAACAGCGTCTCGCCGGAAGAATCGTCAACGCCGTCATTGTCGGTCACGGCATAGGCGGTTCCTGCCTTGTCGAAGGTGAAGCCTTCCAGCTTGTCGACGACATAACCATTGGTCTGGGCCTTGAGGTCGGGCAGGAAATCATGCGCTTCCTGCTTGGCCACCAGCGGCAGCTCGCCGCCGATCTTGCCCGGCTTCAGGTCGGCGATAGCAACGCGGTAGAGCTTCTTGAGCTTGGCCTTGTCGCCGATCTGGTTGTCGCGTTCGACGATATAGACATATTCGCCCTGCGCAGTGATTTCAGACAGACCAACCCAGCCTGCTTCGGTCTTGTCGAGCGGGTAACGCACGGCGCCCCACTCCTTGGACTTCGGATTGTAGGAGACGAGCTTGACGAAGCCCTTCTCATCCGTGCCCCATTCGCGCTGCACGGCCATCCACAGCGTGGCGTCATCGCCCTTGCCGATCATGGTCACGCCTTCGAAACCGAAACGGGTGTCGCCGGAAAGCAGTTCCTTCGGCAGTGCGATCTCAGCCTTGATCTCGCCCTTGGCATTGACGTTGTAAAGCGCGTGCGGAACGAGCTTGGCACTGTCGCCTTCGGACGCCAGCCAGAAGCCGCCCTTGCCGTCGAGCGTGATGCCTTCGATGTCGAGTTTCTGGGCAGCGATACCGTCACGCTTCACCCGCAATACGCTGGTGATGGTGGCGGGCTTCTTCGTGGCGTCGATGGTGTAGATCGACGGCTGGTTGCCATAGACCGAGTCGGAAACGGCATAGAGGATGCCGGGCTTTTCGGCATCGCCGACCAGGCCGGAGAGTGCACCCCAGCCGATCGGCGCGCCGTCGACGGTGGCGGCAACGAGCTGCGGATAGACCGGCTGGCCTTCGGCGCGCTCATAGAGCATGACATGCGAGCGGACGCCGCCGTCTTCGATCAGATCCACCTCATTGGCGGTGGCGAGAAGGTTGCGCGACGGGATGGCGACCGCCCCTTCCGGCGAAACGCCCGAAGGCAGGAGCTGCGTCAGCTGCGGCTCTGCGCCGGTATCCTTGTAGACGGCAACGACGGAGGCGCGCTCGGCAAGGACGAAGAAATACTTCTGGCCATCGAAGGTCGCGGCCTCAAGACCTTCCGGCTCGATACCCTTGGCCTTGGAGCGCTTTTCCGGATAGTGGCCGATGGCGGCAACGGCGTGCTCGAGCGATGCACCCGATTCGTAAACGAGCTTGCCCGTCTTGTCGAAGATGGTGAAGCCGCGCGAACCGCCCTGCCAGTCGCCCTCATTGGCGACGACGATACGGTCATTATCCAGCCACTTCACCGCATCCGGCTCGCGCTTGCGGCCTTCCTGCTTGTCGGTGAACTTCAGCTGGCCGTCGGTCTTGGTGTCGATGCCTTCCAGATTGACGGTGCCGGCGGAGAAATGCGTCTTCACCGTGCCGGTTTTGCCGTCGAGAATGACGATATGGTTGTTTTCCTGCAGCGTCAGCGCGATCTCGCCATTGGTGTTGATCGAGACGAATTCCGGCTCCGGATCTTCCGGGGAGATTTCGGCAAGGCCGGTCAGCTCGATCTTCTTCAGCGTTGCGCAATCGGCAACACCGTCCTTCAGGCCGACAGTGACCAGGTAACCGGCAGGCATCTGCGGCAATGCGCCTTCGTTCACTTCTTCATCGCGCTCATTTTCGATGGCGATGGCGGCAAAGGTCTTGTCCGGGGAAATGGCGACGGAATCGGGCTGACCGCCGAGATCGCAGCTCGTGTCGATCTTCTTGGTGGCGATATCGACCGTCACCAGCTTGCCGGAGGGCTTGGCGCGGTTTTCGGACGTGTTGACACCGGCCAGAACCTTTGCGCCGATGGCGGCAACGGAGGTCGGCTCGCCCTGCAGCAGCAATGCGCCGCCGGCCTTGGGAGCCTTTGCGTCCGTAATGTCGATGAAGCCGATGCCGCCGAGGGGGCTGTCCGAATAGATCAGCGTCTTGCCGTCTTCGCTGGCGGTGATGATTTCAGCCGAGGTGACGGATTTGGCGTCCTTGTCGGCGGGAAGGTTCTTCGCCACCGGGAAAGACGCGATGCGGTTGAAAACCGGCTCGGCAGCGGCCGGGAAGGCAGCGGATGCGAGCAGTGCCGCGGTCAAAGCCATTTGAGAAAATCGGAACGCCATTTTAATCCCCCTTGGGTCCAGAAATACCCCAAGGCTTCTGCGTCAAAGACATGACAATGGCATGACATTTCATTGCAGGAATCAAAAAGCCCGGCCGTAAAGGCCGGGCTTTCGTGTTTCTGCGCACATTCCGCGTTTCGAAACGCCGTGTGTCCGGATGGAAAGCTACACAGGCGCAGGCGCCGAGACCTTCAATCCACACCATACCGGATGAAACCGGGCCGCCCGAAAGAGCTTTCGAAGGCCGCCCCTTTATGCCGGTTGATGGCATGAGCGCGTCACAACATGCTTCCTCGTGAACCTGAAAAGCCGCCCGCCCGCCGCCGGGCGTTGCGGCTTTCCGGAAAACTTACGAGTTAACGGCGTCCTTCAGGCCCTTGCCTGCGGAAAACTTCGGTACGTTGCGAGCCGGGATATCGACTTCAGCACCCGTGGAAGGGTTACGACCCTTGGAGGCTTCACGACGGCTGACGGAGAAGCTGCCGAAGCCAGCGAGACGGATGTCGCCACCGCTCTTCAGTTCGTTCTGTACGGTTTCGAATACGGCATCAACAGCGGAAGCAGCATCTGCCTTCGTGAGACCAGCCTTTTCGGCAACAGCAGAGACGAGCTCGTTCTTGTTCATGTTTCCACCCCTTTCAATGGTTTGAAACGACTAGGAATTAAGCCGGCGCAGAATACGTTTGCATCCGCGCACAGCAACTCAAAAGCGCTGGAATCGCCTGAAAAACAAGGGGTCTGCGATTTTTTTCACAAAAAAGGCCGACATTTCTGCCGGCCTTCCACATATTCGTGCCAATTTGGCATCAGTTGCGCGGAGCTGAGCACCGCGCGCGCCCTCTGACACCTAACGCATTGATTCTATGCATTGCCCGTCGCGAAAGGCGATTCCCGCCCTCGCGACGATGCCATCCATCAATGCGCGATCGTCTGGCTGCCGTCGTCGACGCCTTCGACCGTTGCGATCACCGGCGTCTCGATGCTGCCGTCCCACTCGATGGGCTCCGGCGTGCGGATGAGGGCATGCCTGATGACCTCGCCCATGCGCGAAACCGGGATGATCTCCATCTCGTTCTTCACATTGTCCGGAATCTCCGCCAGATCCTTGGCGTTTTCTTCCGGGATCAGCACCTTCTTGATGCCGCCGCGCAGAGCCGCAAGCAGCTTTTCCTTCAGGCCGCCGATCGGCAGCACGCGACCACGCAACGTGATCTCACCCGTCATCGCCACGTCCTTCGAGACCGGAATACCGGTCATGATGGAGACGATGGCGGTGGCCATGGCAACACCGGCAGACGGACCGTCCTTCGGGGTTGCCCCTTCCGGAACATGGACGTGGATGTCGCTCTTGTCGAAGCGCGGCGGTTCGATGCCGAAGTCCACGGCGCGCGAACGGACATAGGATGCCGCCGCCGAAATGGATTCCTTCATCACTTCCTTGAGGTTGCCGGTGACCGTCATGCGGCCCTTGCCCGGCATCATCACGCCTTCGATGGTGAGCAGCTCACCGCCGACTTCCGTCCAGGCCAGACCCGTGACGACACCGACCTGATCCTCGCGCTCGGCCTCGCCGTGGCGGAACCGCGGAACGCCCAGATAATCCGGAACGTTGGCAGCGGTGACTTCCACGGACTTGACCTTGCCCTTGATGATCTCGGTGACAGCCTTACGCGCCAACTTCATCAGCTCGCGCTCGAAGCTGCGCACGCCCGCCTCGCGGGTGTACTGCTGGATCACGACCATCAAAGCTTCATCCGTAACCGAGAACTCTTCCGGACGCAGGGCATGTTCCTTGATCGCCTTCGGCAACAGGTGACGCTTGGCGATTTCGCGCTTTTCGTCTTCCGTGTAACCGGCGATGCGGATCACTTCCATACGGTCCATCAGCGGACCCGGAATGTTCAGCGTGTTGGCCGTGGTCACGAACATCACGTCCGACAGATCGTATTCCACTTCAAGGTAGTGATCCATGAAGGTGGAGTTCTGTTCCGGATCGAGAACCTCCAGCAGCGCCGACGACGGATCGCCACGGACATCCATGCCCATCTTGTCGATTTCGTCGAGCAGGAAGAGCGGGTTCGCCTTCTTGGCCTTCTTCATCGACTGGACGATCTTGCCCGGCATGGAGCCGATATAGGTGCGGCGGTGACCGCGGATTTCCGCCTCGTCACGAACGCCACCAAGCGCCATGCGCACATATTCGCGGCCGGTCGCCTTGGCGATCGACTTGGCGAGCGAGGTCTTGCCGACGCCGGGAGGACCGACGAGGCACAGGATGGGTCCGCGGATCTTCGAAGCGCGCGCCTGCACGGCGAGATATTCGACGATGCGTTCCTTGACCTTGTCGAGACCGAAATGATCCTGGTCGAGGATTGTCTCGGCAGCATTGAGATCGGTCTTGATCTTCGACTTCTTGCCCCAGGGCAGGCCCAGCAGCCAGTCCAGATAGTTGCGCACGACGGTCGCTTCCGCGGACATCGGGCTCATCTGGCGAAGCTTTTTCATTTCCGCCTCGGCCTTTTCCTTGGCCTCCTTGGAAAGCTTGGTCTTGGCGATGCGCTCTTCCAGCTCGGCCATCTCGTCACGGCCGTCCTCGCCGTCGCCGAGCTCCTTCTGGATCGCCTTCATCTGCTCGTTCAGGTAATATTCGCGCTGGGTCTTCTCCATCTGGCGCTTGACGCGCGAGCGGATGCGCTTTTCAACCTGAAGCACGGAAATTTCGCCTTCCATGAAGCCGAGGGCCTTTTCAAGCCGCTGCTTCACGCTGACGGTTTCCAGCATTTCCTGCTTTTCGGTGATCTTGATCGACAGGTGCGAAGCGACCGTATCGGCCAGCTTCGAATAATCGTCGATCTGACCGGCAGCGCCGACAACCTCGGGCGAAATCTTCTTGTTGAGCTTCACATAGCTCTCGAATTCGGACACGACCGAACGCGACAGCGCCTCGATCTCGACCGGGTCTTCAGCGGGTTCCTGCAGCGGCGTCGCGGAGGCTTCGTAGAAATCCTCGCGGCCGGTATAGCTGTCGATCTGGGCGCGACCCTTGCCTTCCACCAGCACCTTCACGGTGCCGTCGGGAAGCTTCAGAAGCTGCAGGACGTTGGCGACCGTGCCGACCTTGTGGATGGCCTCGGGGGTCGGGTCGTCATCGCTGGCGTTGATCTGGGTGACAAGCATGATCTGCTTGTCCGAGCCCATGACTTCCTCGAGCGCACGAATGGATTTTTCCCGCCCGACGAACAGGGGAACGATCATATGCGGGAAAACGACAATGTCGCGCAGGGGAAGTACCGGGTAGGTACCGCCAGATGCCGCAGACGTGATGTTCGTCATATCATTTCCTTTCCTGGTCCCTTTCGGGACACTTTGCCGGACAGCTTGGGGCATCCGGCACATTCATTTCTCGAGACTGAAAGTGGAGTTTCGAAACGCCGATTTCAAGTCGGAGGAACAGACAGTCTCGCGCAGCGGCAAGACCGTGAAATTCAACAAAACCCAGCGCCGGCTCATACTCCCGACATTTCCGGTTATCCCTGAGGACATGGGAACCGGGTCGCCGACGGGAATTCACATTTCCGTCATATCGCGCTGCAAATCAGTTGTAAGACTTTATCAGCAAAGCGCAATCCGCTCCAAACGCAAAATCGGGCTTCGCCAAGTTAGGCGCAAGTTTCATGCGCCGCAGACAACGGAAAAGGCCCGCACGAATGCGGGCCTTCTGATTTCATTACAGTACCGGACCAGCCGATCAGGCCGAAACGTTGGTCTTTTCTTCCTGACGATCCGCATAGATGTAGAGCGGACGCGCGACGCCACTGACGACATCGTTGGAGATAACAACTTCACGTACGCCTTCCAGGGTCGGCAGTTCGAACATGGTATCCAGCAGGATCTTTTCCATGATCGAGCGCAGGCCGCGGGCGCCGGTCTTGCGGGTGATCGCCTTGCGGGCAATCTCGCGCAGCGCGTCCTCGTGGAAGGTCAGTTCCACGTCTTCCATCTCGAACAGGCGCTGATACTGCTTGACCAGCGCGTTCTTCGGCTCGGACAGGATCTGGATCAGCGCATCCTCGTCGAGGTCCTCCAGCGTCGCCAGAACAGGCAGACGGCCGATGAATTCCGGGATCAGGCCGAACTTCACCAGATCTTCCGGCTCCAGCTCGCGCAGCACTTCGCCCACACGGCGATCGTCTTCCGCCTTGACGGTCGCACCGAAGCCGATCGAGGTCTTTTCACCACGGGCCGAGATGATCTTGTCGAGGCCGGCAAAGGCGCCACCGCAGATGAACAGGATGTTGGTCGTATCCACCTGCAGGAATTCCTGCTGCGGATGCTTGCGGCCGCCCTGCGGCGGAACGGAAGCGACCGTGCCTTCCATGATCTTCAGAAGCGCCTGCTGAACGCCCTCGCCCGACACGTCACGCGTGATGGACGGGTTGTCCGACTTGCGGGAAATCTTGTCGACTTCGTCGATATAGACGATACCGCGCTGGGCGCGCTCGACATTGTAATCCGCAGCCTGAAGCAGCTTCAGGATGATGTTTTCCACGTCCTCACCGACATAGCCGGCTTCGGTCAGCGTCGTTGCATCCGCCATGGTGAAGGGAACGTCGATGATGCGGGCGAGCGTCTGGGCAAGATAGGTCTTGCCGCAACCCGTCGGACCGACGAGCATGATGTTCGACTTCGCCAGCTCGACATCGCCGTTCTTGGAGGCGTGCGCGAGGCGCTTGTAGTGGTTGTGAACGGCCACCGACAGGATCTTCTTCGCCTGCTTCTGACCGATGACATATTCGTCGAGGATCTTGATGATGTCCTGCGGGGTGGGAACACCCTCACGCGACTTCACCATCGACGTCTTGTTCTCCTCGCGGATGATGTCCATACACAATTCGACGCATTCATCGCAGATGAATACCGTCGGTCCGGCAATGAGTTTCCGGACTTCGTGCTGGCTCTTGCCGCAGAATGAACAATAGAGTGTATTCTTAGAGTCGCCGCCGTTGCTGCCGCTGACTTTGCTCATATCTCTTTCCTTCCAGCACGCCGCAGGTCCGCCAAACGGATCGCGGTCAACTTACCGCCCGCAGATACGGCCCGCCTTGGGGTGCATTGCCGTATCCGCCTCGTTTCCCGGGGTACTAGCCGTATCAGATACAGGAGCTGACAACCGGCTGCAACGAATTCCCCATCAAACCAAAGGCCACGTCATAAAAACTCAACATAGCCTTTATATATACTAATATCGCTTTCTGTTGCGGTTGAAAGCCCCGAAATTACTTTTGCGGGGTCAAACAAACGTCAGAAAGCGGCGCGCCTCAATTCGCGGCGGCGCCCTCGATTTCCTGGCGCGAGGTCAGGATCTTGTCGATCACGCCCCAGTCCTTCGCCTCGTCTGCATCCATGAAGTGGTCGCGATCAAGGGTTTTTTCAACCTCTTCGAGCGTGCGGCCGGTGTGCTTCACGTAGACTTCATTGAGACGACGCTTCATCTTGATGATGTCGCGGGCGTGACGCTCGATATCCGATGCCTGGCCCTGGAAACCGCCGGAAGGCTGGTGCACCATGATGCGGGCGTTCGGGGTTGCGAAACGCATTCCCTTCTCACCGGCAGCCAGAAGCAGCGAGCCCATGGATGCGGCCTGGCCGACGCAGAGCGTCGAGACGGCAGGGCGAATAAACTGCATCGTATCGTAGATCGCCATGCCGGCGGTCACGACGCCACCCGGCGAATTGATGTAGAGCGCGATTTCCTTCTTCGGGTTTTCAGCCTCGAGGAAAAGGAGCTGCGCGCAGACGAGCGACGCCATCTGGTCTTCCACCGGGCCGGTGAGGAAAATGATGCGTTCCTTGAGAAGACGGGAAAATATGTCGTAGGAGCGTTCGCCGCGATTGGTCTGCTCAACGACCATCGGCACCAGAGCCATGGCGGTATCAACTGGATTTTTCATGTCCGTCCTTTGTCAAACTCTGCCCTTCGCGGAAAACCGCTCCGGAATCACTTCTAACCTTCATACTCCCTACATAGAGTGTCCCTGCCCCGCACTTCAAGACACGAAGCCGCATATCCTTAACGGCTCAACAGCGTTTGCAGGCCGTCGGGGCCCGGCCTGGCAGGGGTTTCGAACCGGACGGGGCCGGTCGCCCCCCTTTCACCCGCCGCCACCATTTTTTTACTATGGCCCGCGACGGAGGTAAAAATTGCCTGCCATGCACAGATATAACTTCTCACCGGCAAGAACTCGTTAGGTATTTGCTGCTGATACTGCCCAGCGAATTTCCGGTTCCCATCAGGGAATGGGCCCTTCCGGGCAAAATGGCAGCTCAACAATTCCAGCGGGCATAACGCACCTCGTGCGAAAGGGCCCGCTTTTTACCGCATTATGGCGCAGATAGGATTTTGCAATGCTGGATGCAAAGACGAGCACGCTACTATGGGCGGCGGAGACGTTCACCCTGGCCGTGCTTTTGGGAATGCTGTGGCTGCACCGCCCTTCCCGCTGGCATAATCTCTATTTCGCCACCGGTTTCCTCGCCACAGGCTTCGGCACCGTCATGGTGGCGCTTCGCGGGGATATTCCCAGTTTTCTGTCCATTCAGGTCGGCAATACGCTGGCACTTTCCGCCTTCGGCTTCTGGCTCGCGGGCCTCTTGTGCTTCGAGCAGCGTAAGCTCGGCGGCTGGATCGCCATTCCGGCCCTGCTGTGGATCGCCGGAATGTTCGTGCCCTCAGTGCGTGAAGACATGGTTGCTCGCATCCTGCTTTATCATGCCAGCGCGGCCACGGGTTATTTCATGCTCGCCGGCGTGCTTTTCGCCAGCAGGGCGCGCGCATCACGCAGCCGAAAGGTACTGGCCACGATCCTGATCCTGCAGGCTTTTGCCGGAGCGATCGTCGCTTCCATCGTCATCCCGGCCAATGCCGCGGTTCCCAATGCCATTCCCATGACATCGGCGCTCTCCATTTCCGGCATGCTCGGCTTTACAGCCATCATCATGATCAGCGCGAAGATCATCATGGAGGATACGGAGATTCGTCTCCACCGGCTCGCCATGACCGATCATCTGACCGGTGTCCTCAACCGGCGTGGCCTGCTGGAGGAGTTCGAACGCATCAAGAAGCGCTCGCACGGCTCCGACCGCTACGTGGCGCTGGTTCTTTTCGATATCGACCATTTCAAGAAGATCAATGACAGATACGGGCATCAGTCCGGCGATGCCGTACTCGTGCATTTCTGCAATATCGCACAACGCGTGATCGGCGATCGCGGCCTTTTCGTCCGGATGGGCGGCGAGGAATTCGCGCTGGTGGCTGAAGTCGAGAGCCCTTCCAGCACCGTGACCCTTGCGGAGGCCATCCGCTGCAATCTGCGCCTTTCGAAGATCACCGCCCGCAACGAAGCCATCAAGGTGACGACAAGCGTCGGCATATCCGAAGCCCTGATCAAGGATGCCGAGCTGAGCGTGATGATGACTGAGGCCGACCGTGCGCTTTATGCCGCCAAGAAGGCCGGGCGCAACCGGACTGTCATCCACGTGAACTCCGCCAATGTCGTCGTGCCCGCCCCGGACCGGGACGAAAGCCCGATGGACAACAATGCCGACCGGCAGGTCGCGGCGCTGAACCGGATTTCGGCCATCGCCGGCCGGTGACGATGTAACCATACGGTGACAGTCGGGAAGCACCCAAGAGGCGTTCCCGCCCTTCCCAAAGCGCCGCGCGCAGAATAGACCTTGGGCATGACAGCGACATTTCCCTTTCTCAAAATCGACCCCACGACCCGCCGCGTTTCGCTCGATGCCCGCGATCCGGCCTTCTATAACGATCCGAATCCGGTCTATGCCGCCCTGCATGCGCAATGTCCGACCTTTTATTGGGAAGAGCAGCGGCAATGGTTCTTCACCGGCTATGACCATGTCAGCGCGCTTCTGCGCGACCGCCGCTTCGGCCGGCAAATCCTGCATGTGGCGAGCCGCGAAGAGATCGGCCTGCCCCAGCCGCTCGAGCATGTAAGACATTTCGACCTGGCAGAGCAGCATTCGCTTCTGGAGCTGGAGCCGCCGGAACACACGCGGCTGCGCACCCTCATCAACCGCGCCTTCGTTTCGCGGCATGTCGACAAGATGAAGCCGGAAATCGAGGAACTCGCCAACCGCCTGATCGACGCCTTCGAACGGAACGGCGAGACGGAACTGCTCTCCTCCTATGCCGACATCATTCCGGTGACGATGATCGCCCGCATGATTGGCATTCCCGAGGAGATGGGGCCGCAGCTTCTGAAATGGTCACATGCCTATGTCGGCATGTACATGTTCAAGCGCACCACCGAGGACGAGCTTCTGGCCGACAGGGCCGCACGGGAATTTTCAGACTATGTGCGCAGCGTGATCGCCGCACGGCGGGCCGAGCCGAAGGACGACCTGCTGAGCCACATGATCCACACCGAGCACAAGGGGCAATATCTGACCGATGACGAGCTGGTCTCCACCACCATCGTGCTCCTGAATGCCGGGCACGAGGCGACCGTGCACCAGATCGGCAATTCCGTGCGCATCATTCTCGAAAGCGGCATCGCCCCCGAGACCCTGTTCAACGACGAGACGGCCACGGAACGCACGGTGGAGGAAACGCTGCGCATCTGCGCACCCGTCCACATCTTCCAGCGCTGGGTTCTGGAACCGGTCGAGATCGACGGCGTGCAATTCAAGCGTGGTGACAAGGTCAGCCTCATTCTGGCCGCCGCCAACCTCGATCCGGCGAAGTTTACCGATCCGCTGGCCTTCCAGCCGGACCGCAATGAAGGCGCCAATGTCTCTTTCGGCGCCGGCATCCATTTCTGCATCGGCGCGCCGCTTGCAAGGCTGGAGCTCAATCTCGCCCTGCCCCTGCTTTTCAAGCGCCTGCCGGGCTTGAAGATTGCCGAGCCGCCCAAGGTGAAGGACGTCTATCACTTCCATGGTCTGGAGCGGCTCGATCTCAGCTGGTAATCAAGGGGCCAAGCGCCCTTAGATCTGCGCCAATCCGCCGTCCACGGAGAGTTCCACACCCGTTATGTAGCTGGCCTTGGAAGAGGCCAGAAACAGCACTGCCTCGGCAATTTCGTCGGGGTCGGCCATCCGGCCGATCGGTGCCGCATCCTTCAGGTAGGCCTTGAAACCGGCGATCTTTTCGTCGTCCATCTTCAGTCCATTTTCCATGATCGGCGTGCGGGTGACACCCGGGCTGACCGTATTGACGCGGATGCCGCGTCCCTTCAGGTCATTGGCAAAGCTGCGGGCGAATGATCGGACCGCCGCTTTCGAGGCATTGTAAGCGCTCAGTCTTTCCATGCCCTTGTTGCCGACGATCGAACCCGTCAATACGATCGAACCGCCGTCGCGCAGCACGGGCAACAGCGTCTGCACCGTGTAGAATACGCCCTTCACGTTGATATCGAAAATCCGGTCGTAAAGTGCCTCGTGGGTCTCGCCAAGATCGTTATTCTCCGCGATGCCGGCATTGGCGACCAGCACATCCACTTTCCGCCCGTCTGCCTCTATGCGGCTCTTGAGCTGTTCCAGGTCCGAGAGCTTCGCAACGTCAGAAACGAAGCCGATTGCCCCCTTCCCGAGTTTGGCGATGGCGGCATCGAGATTGGCCGAATTGCGGCCCGTCACATAGACCGCAGACGCCCCACCTTCCAGAAACAATTTGGCGACTGAAAAGCCGATGCCGGTCGATCCGCCCGTGACGACGACCACTTGCCCGCTGAATATTCCAGACATTGCAAACTCCATATCTAAGTTTCCGAATAACCGTAATTCGGTATTTCGGTTTTATTGAAATATTGAAGCCTGTCAATCCATATGCTAGAGCCGATCCATGGTTCAGTTTTTTCATCCCGCTCGCGAGGACATATCGCTCACGGCCGTGCTGGCTGCCCTCGGCGAACCCGCACGAATGGGCATCATCCGCAAATTATGGGGGTCCGAGTCCGGGCAAAATTGCGGCGCGGCAGCGCCCTGTCAGGATATGCCCCGCTCAACCCTTTCCAGCCATATGCGAATCCTGCGCGAGGCCGGATTGATCCGCACCCATAAACAGGGCGTCGAAAATATCAGCGTCGTCCGTCTGGAGGATATGGAAGCCCGTTTTCCCGGGCTCCTGCCATCGATTCTTGAATTCGATGGGCAACAGCAGCTTTAAGCCGTCCTCCGGCCTCAAAGCCGGATGACGTAGTCCTTGCGCGTGGTTTCCACGACTTCCCAGGTACCGGTAAAGCCCGGGCGCAGGACGACGCGATCACCCGGCCTCAGATCACGCGGTGTGCCGCCGTCTTCAGTCAGGATGGAATGGCCTTCGAGAATGCTGAAATACTCCCACTCATCATAGACCACCCGCCATTTGCCGGGCGTGGACTGCCAGATGCCGGCATAGATGCCGCCGGGAGCCTCTTCGAGATTCCATGTCGTGAATCTGGGATCACCGGATATCAGCCTTTCCGGCGCGGGCGCGCCATGCTCCACTTCGGTGACATCATCAAAAGACAGAAAATTCGTCATGGCATCCCGGTCCGTCAAATGTGGTTGGTACCATAGCTTTGCGCGATTGTGAGTGCGCCGTCAAACATCTTCAACCACAACAACAACTTAAAATTGATTGCTGATCCAGCCACGATGAATACTTGCTCGTTTCTTCCGGAAAGCTGCGACTTACTCGATCTTGGTCCAGCCAAAAACCAGCCACTTGTATCTCGACTTCTTGTCGGGTTCGGCGGTGTAGGTCATCTGCATATCGCCGTCCTTCGCATAGATATCGAGCCTCGGCGCCGTATCCAGCTTGAGCCATAACGAGCTCTTGTTGAACGACCATGTTCCGCACCAGACGCAAGCGGACGGCGGATCACCGGCTTGATGGAAATTGTAGCGTCCGTCAGCCGTGATCTCCAGATAATCGAAGGCGGAATAAAAAGTCGTCACCGTTTCCTGGAACAGTGTCGCATCCGTTTCCTGCTGGGCGGTCGGCTCGGTCTTCGTATCCCGCGGCGGGCGGCTGGTCGCACCGGTGAGCTTCCATTTTCCGACAAAATCCTGCTGCGTCGGGAAATATTCCGCCTCAGCCTGCGCCTTCTGGACCGGAGCAACGCCCGGTACATCGGCCATGACTGCAATTCCGAACGCAAGGAAAAAGCTGACAATTCGAAGCAGTCCGGTTCGGTTTTCCATCTGACACGTCTTTCGTGGTGGGAGCGCTGGAGTATCTGTCTTAGGCGGATTCGGCGCCGGAAGCGACGGTGCACAACCTCAATTTCCCGCCAATTTCGCAAGCGCAATGAACAGGAAGAGCACCGCCAGGAATTCGATGGGAAGCCGCCAGCGGCTCAATCGGACCCATTTCGTTGCAGCCTTATGGGCCGTCGCAATGTCACCGGCCGGTTCAGTCTCAAACCGGAGCGCCATGGGGATGAAATAGGCAAAGGACCAGATCCGCGTGGCAAGATGCGCCGCAAGCGCCAGCCATATCCAGATGCGAATGCCGGGCTGAGCCCATGTCAGCCAGACAGCCAGAAGCAACACCACCTCGAACAGCCCGTGAGCAGGACCCCAGAAAAGCTTTCGATTGATCCCGCCCCTTGCAGGCTGGATCAACATCGGCTGCGAAGGCCATACCCGATCGACGAGGAAAGTCTCGTAAATACCGCCACCCACCCCGATGGTGCCAAGAATACCGGCGATCATGACCGCATAAAAAACCGAGGGTTCGAACATTGTCGTCACTCACCTTTTCCAGAAACCATCGCTGTGATGCTTGCAAGAGCAAGTTCGGTGATGAACTTACCGCTGGCGCAACCACGCCCGGTCCATTATCTTGATGACTACGATTTCTTAATTATCGAGATACTTTAATGTCAAGAGACATCTTAAACCGGCAATTGACCGACCTGCTTCGCCGGGCCAGTGCGCAGTCCCTTCTTATAAGCCAGGCTATCTCAGCAAAGGCTCGGTTGAACACCACCGATCTGGAGTGCCTGGACATTCTTCAAATGCAGGGCCAGGCCAGCGCGGGCGAACTTGCGAAAGCGACCGGCCTCACGACCGGGGCGGTGACGGCGCTGCTGGATCGACTGGAAAAGGCCGGCTTCATAAAACGTCTGCCCGACCCTGCTGATCGCCGGCGCGTGCTGGCGGCGCCAGACCCTGAAAAAATGCGTGAGCTGTTTCAAATGTACGCGCCGCTTCAGGAGAAGATGGACGCGCTCTATGGAGACTATGATGAGGCGCAACTGGAAATCATCATCGGCTTCATGGATAAATCCTGCGCCATCTCAAGGGATTTCATCGGCACGCTGCAGAAGACATGAGCTGCATGCAAACAGGCGGTTGCAGCGCGACGTGAAGCCCGGCCACGCCGTAACAACAAAATACGCAACCGCCAAAAACACCTTGTTTCCAAGGTCTTTCGGCGGTTGGGTGATCACAGGTCCGCCGTCAGGCCGGTATCAGACTGGCGCGACGAAACGTCTTAGACCTTGGCAAGCGATTGCTCGAGATCGGCGATGATGTCCTTCACATCTTCGATGCCGATCGACAGGCGCACCACATCCGGCCCGGCGCCCGCCGCCGTCTGCTGTTCCGGTGTCAGCTGGGCATGGGTGGTGGAGGCCGGATGGATGACCAGCGAGCGCGTATCGCCGATATTGGCGAGGTGCGAAAAAAGCTGCAACCCCTCCACCAGCGCCTTGCCGGCGGCATAACCGCCCTTAATGCCGAAGGTGAAGACCGAACCCGCCCCTTTTGGCGAATAATGCTGCTGGATGGCGTGGTTGCCGCTGTCCTCCAGCCCGGCATAATGCACCCAGCCGACCTTCGGATGCGCCTTCAGCCATTTCGCGACGGCCAGCGCATTGTCGGAATGGCGCTGAACGCGCAACGGAAGCGTCTCTATGCCGGTCAGGATCAGGAAGGCGTTGAAGGGCGAGATCGCCGGGCCGAGATCGCGCAGGCCAAGCACGCGGCAGGCGATGGCGAAAGCGAAATTGCCGAAGGTCTGGTGCAGCACGACGCCGGAATATTCCGGCCGGGGCTGCGACAGCGCCGGATATCTGTCCGTCGCCGACCAGTCGAAGGTGCCGCCATCGACGATGATGCCGCCCATGGAATTGCCATGGCCGCCGAGGAATTTCGTCAGCGAATGCAGCACGATATCCGCGCCGTGCTCCAGCGGCCGCAGGAGATAGGGGCTCGCCATGGTATTGTCGACGATGAGCGGCAGGCCGTGGCGATGGGCGACATCGGCAATCGCGGCGATATCCACGAAGGTGCCGCCCGGATTGGCGAGGCTTTCAATGAAGATGGCGCGCGTGCGGTCGTCGATCTGCTGCTCGAAACTGGCCGGATCGGTCGCATCCGCCCAGCGCACCTGCCAGTCGAAGCCCTTGAAGGCATGGCCGAACTGATTGATGGAACCGCCATAGAGCTGGCGCGCCGCGACGAAATTATCGCCGGATTGCAGCAGGGTGTGGAAAACCAGCAATTGCGCGGCATGGCCGGAAGCGACAGCGAGCGCAGCCGTGCCGCCCTCGAGTGCAGCCACGCGTTCTTCCAGAACCGCCTGGGTGGGGTTCATGATGCGGGTGTAGATATTGCCGAACTCTTTCAGGCCGAACAGGGCGGCAGCATGATCGGCATCCCGGAAAGCATAGGCCGTGGTCTGATAGATGGGCGTCGCGCGCGCGCCGGTGGTCGGATCAGGTTGCGCGCCCGCATGAACGGCCAGCGTTGAAAATCCGGGATTGCTGTTCGGCATTATGTTTCCTCCATTGGAATTTGGGAGGGATCATAATGCCTTGCCGCTAAATGATAAGTCCGATCCGTACCAACTATCGCACAATATTGAGACGCGGATACTCAATTGCAGGGCAACGGTCCATCACAACTTCCATGCCATAGGCCTCCGCCTTGGCGGCGGCATTGTCGTCCCGCACGGAAAGCTGGCCCCAGATCACTTTCGGACGTTGCGGCAGCAAGATCGCCTCTTCGACGATTGCCGACAAATATTCCGGCGCGCGGAAGACATCGATCATATCCACGGGCTCGGGAATATCGGCAAGCCGCGCATGGACCTTCTGCCCCAAAATCTCCTTGCCGGCCTGTCCGGGATTGACCGGAAACACGCGATAACCCTTGGACAGCAAAAAGCGCATGACCCCGTGGCTCGGCCTATCCGGATTGGGGGAAGCGCCGAGCAGCGCAATGGTTTTGACATCCGTCAGGATTTTCCTGAGGTAGTCGGGCTCATAAGCATCATGCTGCATGTCAACTTATTCCTTTCGGCACATCAGATGATTTGCGGGCTTCCCCGCGCAACCCCGCCATTCGAAAACCGCGCGAGCACAGCATATCCTGCATAATTCCGCAGGCCCATCCTCAACGCCGTCTGTGGCGTCTGTCATTCCCATCTAGGAATTGTCATGGCTCTCGTGAACCCCTGCCCGCCGTAAACTGCGATCAGGACGGCCCGCGTCGCAAAACAGCGTGTTTTCATTCACGCAAAATGATTTCACTAAAATGCCTGAAAACCGCTTGTATTGAGTATTTTAATCCACTTTTCAAAAATGGCGCAAATGGCCGCGAATGCCGGCTCCGAACAACATTAACGTGCAATAGATGCGCCCTTCGTCTCCTGTTTGTTTTCATTCCGTTCGCAGATGAATTAGTGATGCCTAATTTTCAGAAAGTTATTTTGTAAATCAATCAATATACAATACTGCAACGTTACAGGAGACGATTTAAGAAAATCATGAAATTTATTTTCAAACCGTCTCCAGCAAATTGATATAGTCACAATCTCGAAATGCCAGACGGGCCAGCAAGAATAAAGCGCAAATCAGCTCGTATTCCTGGTCAAAACACGCTCCCTTGCGAAACCGCAAGCTGTGCATTCGACGCTGATACCAGCATCCGGCAGATGAAATCGTGAGCAGAACAACACGGCGAGTTCGCGCAAAATCATTCCATCTTTTTACGACGTGCAGAAAAGGCAAATTTTACGCGTGTCGCAATCGCTGTCGCGGCCACGTCCCGTTTGCGACACAGGAGCCTGAAGGGCATCAGACAATCAGAAAAGGCGCATCACGCGCATTGAAATCGATTCCGGTTTTCAAGCCGATGCTGTAGGTTGCGCAGAGTAGCCCGCGAGCGAGTCTCTATTGTGACATTCGACATTCTTCTTCTGGTGCTCCTGGGCGCGATTTTGCATGCCGGATGGAATGCGCTGGTCAAATCCGGGTCCGACAAATCGCTGGACGCCTCGCTGATCGCGGCGGGGGCCGCGGCCTGCTCCTTGCCCTTCCTGCCTTTCCTGCCCTTTCCCGCGCCGGTGGCCATTCCTTTTCTGATAGCCTCGGCCGTTCTGCAATTTGCCTATTTCCGCCTTGTCGCCGCCGCCTATACGATCGGCGATATCGGCCTCGTTTATCCCGTCATGCGCGGCGTGGCGCCCTTGATCGTCGCGGCGACGAGCAGCCTGTTCCTGAGCGAGGTGTTGAGCCCGCTCGCCCTTGCCGGCATCGCCGTCATTTCCGGCGGCATCCTCACGCTCGCCTTCGAAGCGCGCCGCGGCGGCGGAAAGGCGATCCTCGTCGCCCTGCTCAACGCCTTCGTTATCGCCTCCTACACCTTCGTTGACGGCGTGGGCGCCCGGCTTTCCGGCAATGCGATCTCCTATACGCTGTGGATGTCGCTTCTGCCGCCGGTGCTGCTGTTCGGTTTTGCCTTTTTCCAGCGCGGGGTCGGCCCCGTCGCGCAGCATGTCCGGCGCAACTGGTGGCGCGGCCTGATTGGTGGCGGCGGCTCCATTCTGTCCTACGGTCTGGCGCTCTACGCCATGACCAAGGCCCCCGTCGCCGTCGTTGCAGCGCTTCGGGAAACCTCCATTCTGTTTGCGCTGGTGATCTCCGTCGTGATCCTCAAAGAACGCGCCAGCATCTGGCGTTATCTCGCCGGCGGCATCATCGCGGCGGGTGTTCTGGTCATGCGACTGGGCTAAAATGGGGCCTTTCAATGGGGTAAAATAATACCCCATAACTAACACACTGTTTTTATTTGGTTATTTTTACGACCCGCAAAATCGGTCATATTGACGCTTTCGTGCACACACCGTATAAGCGCGCCAGATCGGATTCCAGCCGGAATAGGGTCATTTGCGGTTGCCTTTAACGGCAACCAAATCAAGCAACAAGAAACGCCCGTATGCTCTTTCATCAAGAGTGTGACGGGTCCACGTTAGAAAGTGAAATCCATGTCTACTTTCGTTCAGAAGCCCGCTGAGGTGGAGAAGAAGTGGATCATCATCGACGCCGAAGGCCTCGTTGTTGGTCGCCTCGCCACCATCGTTGCAACCCGCCTGCGCGGCAAGCACAAGGCTACCTTTACCCCCCACGTTGATGATGGCGACAACGTCATCGTTATCAATGCGGAAAAGGTTGCCTTCACCGGCAAGAAGTATTCCGACAAGAAGTACTACTGGCACACCGGTCACCCGGGTGGCATCAAGGAGCGCACCGCTCGCCAGATCATCGAAGGCCGCTTCCCGGAGCGCGTCGTTGAAAAGGCTATCGAGCGCATGATCCCGCGCGGCCCGCTCGGCCGTCGCCAGATGAAGAACCTGCGCGTTTACGCCGGCTCTAACCACCCGCACGAAGCACAGCAGCCCACCGTTCTCGACGTGGCCGCGCTTAACAAGAAGAACGTAAGGAGCGCCTGATAATGGCCGATCTTTCCTCTCTGAAAGACCTCGCCCCGGCATCGGAAGCTTCGGCTCCCGTGCACGTCCGCAAGGTTGACACCCTCGGCCGCTCCTACGCGACCGGCAAGCGCAAGAACGCCGTAGCCCGCGTATGGGTGAAGGCCGGTTCTGGCAAGATCATCATCAACGGCCGCGATTTCACCACGTATTTCGCACGTCCGGTTCTGCAGATGATCCTCCAGCAGCCGCTGGTCGCAGCTGCCCGTTCGGGTCAGTTCGACATCATTGCAACGGTTGCAGGCGGCGGTCTTTCCGGCCAGGCCGGTGCCGTTCGTCACGGTGTTTCCAAGGCTCTCACCTACTTCGAACCGGGCCTGCGCTCCGTTCTGAAGAAGGGTGGCTTCCTGACCCGCGACAGCCGCGTTGTCGAGCGTAAGAAGTACGGTAAGGCCAAGGCCCGCCGTTCGTTCCAGTTCTCCAAGCGTTAATCGCTTATCGGAACGGTTCGTTCAGAACTTCGAAAGGCGGGGCTTCGGCTCCGCCTTTTTTCATGGCCCTCCTCCCTTGTTTTTTCGCTAAGAAGGCAGCACCTTCAGCTCAAAACGCGATGGGGTGATATATGCCGGCCAAAACAATCGACCATGCCTTTACCGCAACGACCCTGACTTCGGCTGCCACCGACCCGACCCATGCGGGCGTCCTCTCCTTCATGCGGCGTAAATATACCAAGAACCTCAAGGGCGTTTCGACGGCCGTGTGGGGCATTCCCTTTGACGCGGCGACCTCCAACCGGCCGGGCGCACGCTTCGGGCCGCAGGCGATCCGCCGCGCCTCGGCGATTTTCGACAATGATCCGCAATATCCCTTCGGCCGTGATCTTTTCGCCCATATGCCGACCATCGACTACGGCGACTGTCTGCTCGACTATGGCAACCACTGGAAAACTCCGGACACGATCGAAAAGGAAGCGCGTAGGATCATTTCCAAGACGGATTATCTGCTGACGCTGGGCGGCGACCATTTCATCACCTGGCCTTTGCTGAAGGCGCATGTCGCCAAGCACGGGCCGATGGCGCTGGTGCAGTTCGATGCGCATCAGGATACCTGGTTCGATGATGGCAAACGCATGGACCACGGCTCCTTCGTGGCGCGCGCCGTGCGCGACGGGCTGATCGATCCGGACAGATCGATCCAGATCGGCATCCGCACCCATGCGCCGGAGGATTTCGGCATTCGCATTCTCCACGGTTACGAGGTGGAGGAAATGCGGGCGGGCGATATAGCGTCGCTGATCGTCAAGCACACGGCCGGCATGCCGATCTACCTGACCTTCGATATCGACTGCCTCGACCCCGCCTTCGCGCCGGGAACCGGCACACCCGTCGCCGGCGGGCCAACCAGCGCCAAGATTCTCTCGGTTCTGCGCGGGCTTGGCCAGCTCGATATTCGCGGCTCTGACGTGGTGGAGGTGGCACCCGCTTACGACCATGCGGATATCACCGCCATTGCCGGAGCGACCGTTGCAATGTATATGCTTGGCCTGCGTGCCGAACGGCTGGCGAAGGCTGGCTGACAAAGAAAACGGCACTTGCCGAAATGATTCCGAATACCCTTACAACCCTTTGAAAAGTCAGGACAAGGACATGACAGCGAAGATCTTCATCGATGGCGAACACGGCACCACGGGTCTGCAGATCCGCACGCGCCTTGCCGGTCGCCGCGATATCGAGTTGCTGTCCATTCCCGAAGCCGAGCGCCGCAATGCCGCGATGCGCGAGGATATGCTCAACAGCGCCGACATTTCGATCCTCTGCCTGCCGGATGATGCCTCGAAGGAGGCCGTCTCCATGGTGGCCGGCAACAACAATGTCCGCATCATCGACACCTCCACCGCCTATCGCGTCCATCAGGACTGGGCTTACGGTTTTGCCGAAATGGACCGGGATCAGGGCGAGAAGGTTCGCTCCGCCCGTTTCGTCGCCAATCCGGGCTGCTACCCGACCGGCGCGATCGGCCTCATCCGTCCGCTGCGCGCCGCCGGCATTCTGCCCGACGGTTATCCGGTCAGCGTCAATGCGGTTTCCGGTTATACCGGCGGCGGCAAGCAGATGATCGCGCAGATGGAAGACCAGAGCCGCGATGACGCGATCAGCGCCAATAATTTCCTTTATGGCCTGACGCTCAAGCACAAGCACGTGCCGGAAATGACCATTCACGGCCAGCTTGACCGCGCACCGCTCTTCTCGCCGTCCGTCGGGCGTTTCCCGCAGGGCATGATCGTGCAGGTTCCGCTGTTTGCCCCGGACCTTGCCGAAGGCACGACCACTGAAACGATCCAAGCGGCATTGACCGCCCATTATGCGGGTCAGGACATCGTCAGCGTCGTGCCGCTTGCCGAAAGCAAGGGGCTTTCCCGCATCGACGCCGAGGAACTGGCAGGCAAGGACACGATGAAGCTCTTCGTCTTCGGTACGCCGGGCGGCGAGCATATCAATCTCGTTGCGTTGCTCGACAATCTCGGCAAGGGCGCATCCGGGGCTGCTGTACAGAACATGGAGCTGATGCTCTCCGCATGAGCAGCAATACGCCATATTTTCCGGCCTCGTGGAATATCGAGGCCGCAAAACAGATTGCCGATACGCCCGCCGGGGTGGTCTACGAGGTAAGGCAGGGCGACGGCGCGTTGGCCGTCGCGAAAGTCCTGAAAAAGAAGGTCCTGGAAGACAGCCTTCGCGGTGCGGATTTCATCGCCTGGCGAGCGGGTATCGGCTGCGTGGAACTGCTCGACCGCGCGGACGACATTCTGCTGATGGAACATGCCGGCACCGAGACCCTGCGCGATGTCCTGTTCCGTGACGGCGACGACGATGCCGCAACGGAAATCGCCGCCAATGTCCTGCTCGAATATCACCAGCCATCCGATCAGCCACTGCCCTCAAGCCTGCTGACGCTGCCGCGTTATTTCCAGAGCCTGTTCCAGAAGGCCCAGCAGGATCGTGCCGAAGGCATGGACAGCCCCTATGTCGAAGCAGCAAGGCTTGCGCAGACGCTCATCGACCAGCAGCGGGATATCAAGCCGCTGCATGGCGACCTGCACCACGAAAATATCATGCGCAGCGAACGCGGCTGGATCATCATAGACCCGGCTGGCCTGATCGGCGATGCGGCGCTTGATGTCGCCAACATGTTCTCCAATCCGCTCGACCGTTTCGACCTCACCCGCAGCGAGGCGCGCATCGCCTCCATGGCCGCGATCTTTTCCAGAACGCTGCAACGGGACGAACGCCTGTTGCTGCAATATGCCTTTGCTTATGGCTGCCTTTCGGCCGCATGGCACGAAGAGGACGAAAACGCGGAGGAGCGCGACAACGAACTCGCCGTCGCGGCAACCATCAAGGCTGTTCTCAAACAGTTTTGAGCGGGGTCAGTCCCTGACTTCGACCGCGACGGGCGCCGGATATTCACCGATGAACCCGCGCCAATGGGCGACCGAGAAGCCGAGCACGATCAGCGCCATGCCCTGATGGGCGAGTGCGACATGAATATCCACATGCATCAGAAGCGTGGTGATGCCAAGTGCGGCCTGAATGGAGATGAGCACGAAGAACAGCACCGCGCGGCGGGCATGCGGCGTGCCGGGCAAGGCGCGGGCCATCGACACCATATGCCACAGCGTGGCGGCAAACAGCGTATAGGCACCCAGGCGGTGGACGAATTGCACCGTCTTCGGGTTTTCGAACAGGTTGATCCACCAGGGCTGCTGCAGGAAGAGATCACCCGGCACCAGCGAACCATCCATCAGTGGCCAGGTATTATAGGACAGGCCGGCATTCAGCCCGGCCACCAATGCACCGAGATAGATCTGGAACAGACAGAGCACCGTCAGCAGCGCGGCAAAGCCCCTGCCCGTCCGCTCATCCGCAGCCTCCGGCGAGTGATGCGACAGGCCGCGCAATATCCACATGCAGCCGGCAAAGATGAGGCAGGCAATGGTCAGATGCGTGGCGAGACGATATTGCGAGACATCCGTGCGGTTGACGAGACCAGAGGACACCATCCACCAACCGATGAAACCCTGAAAGCCGCCCAGCGCCAGAAGGCCGACCAGCGGCAGGCGAAGGCGTTTTTCAACCCGGCCGGTGAGCCAGAAAAAGGCAAGCGGCAGAGCGAAGACGAGGCCGATGGTGCGGGCAAGCAGGCGATGTGCCCATTCCCACCAGAAAATCGTCTTGAACTCATCAAGCGACATGCCCTTGTTGATTTCCTGATATTGGGGAATGCGCTTGTAGAGCTGAAACTCCTCTTCCCATTCCGCGACGGAAAGCGGCGGAATGGCGCCGTGGATCGGCTTCCATTCCGTGATCGACAGGCCGGATTCGGTGAGACGCGTGGCGCCGCCGACGAGGACCAGACAGAAGAGCGTGAAGAGCACGACGCGCAGCCAGATGCGCAGCAGGCGGCGGTCCTTCTCCTGTTTCTGCAGGGCGGCCTCCACCACCATTTCCGCAGAACCATTTGCCATCGTCATGCCGCTCGAACGCATCTTTCAGGTCTCCCTCATACAGTCATGTTGATTAGCCCCAACCGGCACCACAAAACAAGGCCTCAGGGTTTGCGGCATGCGGTCGCGGCGGTATAGTCCCGCGCAGACATTCAATGACGGAAGATTTCATGCATCCTCGCCTCAGATCGTTTATCGGCACCATCGTCATCATCGGCCTCGTCATCGTTTACGCCGTGGTGGCGACCGCCATTGCATCGGCGGCGCTGGCGCAATCGCCCTGGTGGGTGCATCTCGCCTATTTCGTGCTGAGCGGGATTCTGTGGATATTGCCCGCGATGCTGATCATCAAATGGATGGCCGGCCCCAGGAAACAGGGATAAGCACCGGCTGTTGCACGACACCCTAAGGTCGCAATCTTATAAACCGATTGTTTGCCGCTCAACGATATAGTCCGACCGAAACAACCGGAGAGAGTGGATGGTGGCTGAGGGGCCGCTCACAATCAGCGAGGACAAAGCGACGACCGCCGTGCAAAGCGAGCGGCGGGCTGTCGATCGTCTGGTGATCGATCTCGTTGATGACGCCTCGACCGTCCGTTCCGACTGGGAGCGGCTGGAGAAGGATCCGCTCAATTCACTGCATCAGGGTTTCGGCTGGTGCTCCATCTGGGCACAGACACAGAAAAGCGCCCTCCTCACCCTTCGTGGACGAAAGGGCGGAAAGACGGTCTTCCTGCTGCCGCTCGAAATCGTACAGGAAGGCGGCATCCGCAAGGCGCGTTTTCCCGGCGGTCGGTTCAATAATATCAATACCGGGCTTTTCGACCCCGCCTTTGCCGAACAGGCGGGACAGGAGATCGCGGCGGCGATTGCCCGCGAGGCGCGGAAGTTGCTGCATGGCCGGGTCGATATCCTGGCCCTGCAGAACATACCGCTTATCTGGCGCGGCAGGATCAGCCCGCTCTCGCATCTGGCCTCCGTCGAAAACCAGAACCCGGCCTTCCAGCTTCCACTGCTGGAAAGCTTCGAGGCCACTCTAAAGCAGGTCAATGCCAAGAGACGGCGAAAGAAATTCCGCATCCAGAGCCGCAGGACCGAGGAAATGGGTGGTTACAGCCATGTGATCGCCCGCTCGCCATCGGAAAAATGCGAATTGCTGCAGACATTCTTCCGGCAGAAAGCCCTCCGTTTCGCCTCACAGCGCATTCCGGACGTCTTTCGCAATCAGTCGGTGAAGAATTTCTTCTATGATCTGGCCAATTTTCCCGAGACGGGCAGCGACAGCCTTCTGGAACTGCACGCCATTCGCCTGCATGGTGCAAACGAGGGCTTCATCGCCGCAATAGCCGGTCTTTCGCGCAAGCAGGATCACATCATCTGCCAGTTCGGTTCGATCGATGAATCCGTGTCGGAACTCAGCCCCGGCGAATTGCTGTTCTGGCTGATGATCGAACGGGCATGCCGCGAAAAGGCGGCGATCTTCGATTTCGGCGTCGGCGACCAGCTCTACAAGCGCAGCTGGTGCCCGATTTCCACGTCGCAGCACGACATATTCCTGCCGGTGACGGTGAAGGGCCGCGCAGCGGCGTCCGCCTATGTCGCCATTGCCCGGACGAAAAGCCTGATCAAATCCAATCCGGCACTCTATGCGCTTATCCAGCGTTTTCGCGCCGGTCGGCCAAGAACGGACGCGGCAGACACAGCCGACTGAGCGGTTGCGACGCCCGTCAGGCGGCGCTCAGACGATCCGGCTTGCGCATGCCGGTCATCGGCAATGCCTGTTCGTAACCCTGGGCAACCAGTTCACCCAGCGTCCTTTCCAGCATCTCGCCATCCTTGCCGGGAACGGAAACGATGATTTCCGCCGGCAGATTGCGCAGCATTTTCTCAAGGCTTGCAATCTGCACCGCGCCGCATTCCACGAGAACCGTATCATAAGCGTCGGAGAGCGCGCCGAGGATCATCGTCAGGCGGTCTATCGCGCGCATGGCCTCACGCGGCTGCGCATTGCCGCGCGGCACGATATGGGCATCGGAAAGCCGGTCACCGTGAATGGTTTCACCGAAGGCCGCCGCACCCGCCAGAAGATCCATGACACCGGGAAGCCCGGCTTCGGGCGCCATCAGCCGTGTTGGACAGCCGGACGCCGTCATATCGACGAGTACCACCGAGCGGCCCATTTCGGACAGGGCGCGCGTCAGCATCACGGTCGAGGTCGAACCACTATCACCGCCCGGAGACACAACGGCGGCGACCGGTTTGGCAAGCCGCGTGGCAAGGAAGCCCGCAACGGCGTCGATCGAGAAATCGTCGGAGGTTTCGTCGTCCTCTTCCGCCGCCTCTTGGGCAACAGCCACATCCTCCCTAGGCAGGACAGGCATCGCCGCCGGAGCCTCGGCCGGCATCTGCCGTTCCTCTTCGACAACGGGCTGGTATGCCGCAGCCGGCACCGCGCGCACGGCAGATGACGGCATAGTCTCATGGCGCTCGGCGACGGGCTGCTCCGGCAAATCCGTGGTCTCAACCGTATCAACAGGTGCGCGTGCCGGCGGCGGCGGGTCGGAGGGCGGCGGAACCTGGCTCCTGCCCACCGGCTTCAAGGCCCGGCCCGTGAAAAGTTCCACCAGCATGACGACGATTGAGGAAAGCAGAAAGGCCGCCAGCGTCACGACGATGGTGATGGCGCCGGTTTTCGGGAAATAGGGCTCGCGCGGCTCGACTGCCGTGGAAATCACGCGTGCATCGGCGGGGGTGGAGTCCACCGATCCGGCGCGCGACGTCGCCTCGCGGTATCGGGCAAGATAGGTTTCGAGAAGCTGCCGCTGGGCCGAGGCCTCGCGTTCGAGGTCGTTGAGGCCGACCTGCTGCTCGCCGGCGCGCACGCTTTCCGACTTGAGCACATTCAATTGCTGGACGAGCTGCCGCTCGCGCAGGCGCGACACATTCGCCTCGTTTTCGAGGCTTGCCAGCACCTTGCGGGTCTCTTCCTGAATCTGCCGCTCCAGGCCGTCAAGCTGGTTGCGCAGCGCCCTGATGCGCGGATGGCCTTCCAGCAACGAGGAGGAAAGATCGGAAATCTGGCTGCGGATCGTCGTTTCGTTTTCCTTCAGCCTCTGGATCGTCGGGGAACCCACGACATCCGGGAAAGTATCGAGCGGACGACCGCTTGCAAGCGCGTTGCGCACGCCTTCCGCCCGCGCTTCCGCGTTGGCGCGCTCGCCGCGAATACGACCAAGTTCAGTGGAAATATCGCTGAGCTGGCGGGTGGCGAGCGTTTCCCCCTGCCCGGCCGACAGAAGATCCGACGAGGCGCGATAATCCGCAACCTTCCTGTCCGCGTCACGCACCTTTTCGCGCAGATTGGCGATTTCCGGCTCCAGCCAGCGCGCCGCTTCCGTACTGGTATCGAGCTTCGCGCCGCTTTGCAGCGCAATATAGGCCTTCATCATCTCATTGGGGATGGCGGCGGCAAGCTTCGGATCTTCGGACGAAAACTCGACCGTGATGACGCGCGAGCTTTCGACCTGATAGACCTGCAGCTTTTCCCGGAAGGCCTTCAGCACCCGCTCTTCGGGCAGCACCTGAAGCGGATCCTTCTTGATGCCGACCGCGACCAGCAACTGCGAGACAAGCGAGGGATGCGCTTCCGGATCGAACTCATCCAGTTCGTAAAGCTTCATGTCCTTCGCGACCTGCTTGATGAGGTCGACCGATTGCAGGATCTGCACCTGGCTCGAAACGGTCAACTCGTCGAGCACCGGTTCGGCGGGCGCGTTGGACTGCTGCGATGCGCCGAAGGAGGCCGCGCGGGATTCGATCAGGACGCGCGCCTCGCCCTTGTAAGCGGGCGACATCATGCTGGCGATCACGAAGGCCGCGCCTCCGGCCAGCAGCGTGACGGCCGCTATCCGCCCCCTGCGCTGCCATATGGCCGCGACGAGCCGCCCAAGGTCGATATCCACATCCCTGTCGTCAATGCGATCGCCGTTCATGCGGGCTCCGTAACCGAGATAATCCTCGGGCGCTCAAATATAGATGGCCAATTTTCGCGAAGTTTAAGTCTTGCGGGTAACACAACCGTTAATCTCGGCGAATCCGACAAAATAAAGCCTCTATTACCATCGCTCGCGCCGACTGTTTACCGCGCATTAACCCTAACAGAACGATAAGAATGATCAAAGATCGACTCGGAGCCAGATGAGATGCCGCTCGCCGGATCACGACATGTCACCGCACTGACGCTTGCCGTTTTGACGGCCCTTTCCGGTTGCGCGGCATATCAACCCGCACCGCGCTCATTCAATGAGGCGGCGCTGCAACCCTATCATGTCGATAGCGGCGACAGGCTGCGCATCAATGTCTTCGAACAGGCAGGGCTGACCAATACCTATACCGTTGATCAGGCGGGTTACGTCGCCTTCCCGCTCGTCGGCCAGGTTCCGGCCCGTGGCAAGACGCTGCCGCAGCTCGAGGCCGCCATCGCCGCCAAGCTGCGCCAGGGTTATCTGCGCGACCCCGACGTGACGATCGAAATCGACCGTTATCGCCCCGTCTTCATCATGGGTGAAGTGGGTCGCCCCGGCCAATATTCCTATGTGCCGGGCATGACGGTGCAGAACGCCATCGCCATTGCCGGCGGCTTCACCCCACGCGCCAATCAGGCCGATGT
This sequence comes from Agrobacterium tumefaciens, assembly GCA_017744915.1. Lineage (GTDB taxonomy): Bacteria > Pseudomonadota > Alphaproteobacteria > Rhizobiales > Rhizobiaceae > Agrobacterium > Agrobacterium tumefaciens_I. The sequence continues at coordinate 68,563 of JAGIAH010000013.1, read as the reverse complement.
CGACATCACCCGCAAGATCAATGCCGAGGTGATGACCGGCCGGATCGGGATCACCGCACCCATTCTGGCGGGTGACACCGTCTATGTACGCGAACGCTTCTTCTGAAAACGGAGTGGCGAACGTGTCGGATGACGGCCCTCCCCTGCGCATCATTCATTGCTTCCGCTCCCCGGTTGGCGGCGTTTTCCGCCATGTGCGCGATCTGATCGAGGAACATGTCAAACAGGGCCACAAGGTCGGCATCGTTTGCGACAGTTCGACGGGCGGCGCGCATGAGGAACGGCTTTTCGCACAGATCGCGCCGATGCTGGAGCTTGGCCTTATCCGCCTGCCTATCCGTCGCTCCATCAGCCCCGGCGACCTGCCGGCACTCTACAAGTCCTATAACCACATCAAAAGTTTGCGGCCGGACATTCTGCACGGGCACAGCGCCAAGGGTGGCGCTCTTGCCCGGCTGATCGGCTCACTCCTGCGGGCGAACAGGTATCGCGTAGCCCGCCTCTATTCGCCGCATGGCGGCAGCCTGCATTATGCCCGCAACAGCCTGAAGGGGCAGATCTTCCTGCGGCTAGAGCGGTTTCAGGAGCATTTCACCGATGCGCTCTGTTTCGTCTGCAATTTCGAGCAGGCGACCTACGAAGCCAAGGTCGGCAAGCCGCGCACCCGCACGGCGATGATCTATAACGGCGTCCAGGAGAGCGAATTCAAGACCGTCCCTCCCCGTGAAGGTGCCGCCCGCTTCCTCTATATCGGCATGTTGCGTGACCTGAAGGGACCGGACGTTTTCATCAACGCATTTGCCAGGATGGAACGCAGCATCGGCCAGCCCATGTCGGGCGTCATCGTCGGCGACGGGCCGGACAGGGACAAATATGCGGCCATGATCGACAAGGCCGGGCTTTCCCGGCGGATTTCGATGCATGCCGCCATGCCCGCCAGACAGGCATTCGAGCTGGCGACGACGGTGGTGGTGCCCTCGCGTGCCGAAGCCATGCCCTATATCGTGCTCGAAGCGCTGGCGGCGGGCAAAACCGTCATTGCCTCGCATGTCGGCGGCATTCCCGAAGTTCTTGGAGAAGACAGTGAAGCGCTCGTGCCGGCGGGCAATGCGGATGCGCTGGCGCAGATCATGGTCAGGGACGCCGAAGACGGCGACTGGGCGAAGCGGGTCATGCCCCATCCCGACAGCTTCAAGGCGAAATTTTCAACCCCTGTCATGGCCGATGAGATGATGAAACTCTATCGTGACCTGCTGACCACCTAAAGTCATTTCAAAAACACGATTTTTAATTGTATATTCCAGCCGTCCTGTAGAAATTCATCATAAACGTTTCTTAGCATGTTTCGGCTAGTTTCCAGCTCGTGGAGCCCCCTGCGCCCATCCAGGCGTGACCGGGAGGCTCTACCACTTTGAGGTTGCGTATCGTCCGGTCGAAAATCGAATGCGACTTTCGGGCCGATGCGCTGGAGGGTGCGGACCAAAGCAATGACCAAGACTGACAAGGACAGACTGCAATTCGATCTGGCGTCATTGCGCAAGAAAATCTCCGACTACGAAGCCGGGTTGTCTTCGGCATCCGAACCCGTTGTCCTCAATCCGCTGGCGCGGCAGATCGCCAACCAGCTTCGCGCCGGCAACCATTCGCCGAACATGGTCATCGGCCAGTTGCGGCTTCTCGAATTCACGATGCTCGTGGTCATCGCCGCCATCATCAACGGCGTTGCGGCCGATCGTGGCCTTGAAACCTTTCTGAAGGTTTTCGGCAGCGGTGTGCTGGGTGCGGCGCTCTGCGTGTTTCTTCTGCAGGCGGGTGATTGTTACCAGCTTCCGACGCTGCGTACGCCGCTGAAGATGTTCGCCCGCATTCAGGGCGCCGTCTGCCTCTCCTTCGTGGGCATTGCCTGTTTCCTCCTCCTGTTCTTTCCCGATACGCTGCATTCCTGGCAGGCTTTCGCCATCTGGTACGCCACGAGCGCCATTGCGATCTTCGCAGGACGGCTGATCCTCGGCTTTGCCATCCGCCATTGGGGCCGCAACGGCGTCATGGAGCGCCGTGCCGTCATTGTCGGCGGCGGCGATACCGCCAAGGATCTTATCCGTTCCCTGGAGCAGCAGTCCGACAATGATATCCGCATCTGCGGCATCTTCGACGACCGGAAAAGCGCGCGTTCTCCCGAGGTCGTCGCCGGTTACCCCAAGCTCGGCACCTTTGCCGAACTCGTCGAATTCGCCCGCCTGACGAAGCTCGACATGCTGATCATCGCCCTGCCGCTCAGTGCAGAGGCGCGCATTCTCCAGCTTCTGCGCAAGCTTTGGGTGCTGCCGGTCGATATCCGCATCGCAGCCCATGCCAATAAATTGCGTTTCCGCCCGCGTGCCTATTCCCATGTCGGCAAGGTGCCGATGCTCGATGTCTTCGACAAGCCGATCCGCGACTGGGATTCGGTGGCGAAGCGGGTGTTCGACATCACCTTCAGCGTCATGGGGATCGCCCTTTTCTGGCCGGTGATGCTGGCTGCGGGAATTGCCGTGAAAGCGACCTCGAAAGGCCCGGTGCTCTTCAAGCAGAAGCGCCACGGCTTCAACAATGAAACGATCAATGTCTGGAAGTTCCGCTCCATGTACACGGAACTCAGCGATCCCACGGCGAAAAAAGCCGTTACCAAGAACGACCCGCGCGTGACACCGGTCGGCCGCTTCCTGCGCAAATCCTCGATGGACGAACTGCCGCAGCTTTTCAACGTTCTCTACGGCGATCTTTCGCTGGTCGGACCGCGTCCGCATGCCGTCCACGCCCAGACGGGAGACCTGAAATATACCGAGGTGGTGGAGCATTATTTCGCCCGCCACAAGGTCAAGCCCGGGGTTACCGGCTGGGCGCAGATCAATGGCTGGCGCGGCGAGATCGACCATGGCGACAAGATCAAGTTCCGCACCGAATACGATCTCTATTACATCGAGAACTGGTCGCTGTTTCTCGACCTCAAGATCCTGTTCCTGACGCCGATCCGGCTGCTCAAATCGGAAAACGCCTATTGACCCACACCGGTTATCAGCACACGGCGGATTTTGACGCGCCCTTGGCCACCATGCGGCTCATCGGTGCGTTCTTTATCGCGTTTGGCGTGTTCCTCTCCGGCTTCGTCATCTCCGAACCGGCGCCCTACGAGCTGATGATGGTGGGACAGGTGGCCTTGTGGTTCCTGCTCGGCCTTCGCCTGTCGCGCACCGTTGTCCTGCTTCTGTGCCTGCTGCTTGCCTTTAACGTCGGCGGTTATCTTTCGCTCACCACCATGGCCGATCTGGATGAGGGGCCGCTTTACCTTGCCGTCTCAACCTTTCTGGCGCTGACCTCGGTTTTTTATGCGGCGATCGTGGAGGACAAATACCAGCGGCTGCTTTTGATCTTCCGCGCCTGGCTGGCGGCGGCGCTGATCACCTCGCTGCTCGGCATCATCGGCTATTTCCACGCCATTCCGGGTTTCGAGGTCTTCACCCTTTACGACCGCGCCAAGGGGGCGTTTCAGGACCCGAACGTCTTCGGTCCCTTTCTGGTGGCACCGTCGCTTTACCTCATCTATGGCCTGCTGACCGGCAAGGCGGTGCATGCGCCATGGCGGATCGCCGGGCTGCTCATCCTTTCGCTTGGCGTGTTCCTGTCGTTTTCGCGCGCCGCCTGGGGCCTGTTTCTGTTCGCCACCATCCTGCTCGTCTTCGTCATGCTGCTGAAGGAGCGTACAGCCGCCTTTCGCCTGAAAATCCTCGTGCTGTTTCTCATCGCCGCCGGCCTGATGGTCGCCGCGGTCATCGTCGCGCTGCAATTCAAGCAGGTGGCCGATCTCTTCTCCAGCCGCGCATCGGCGGTGCAATCCTATGATGGTGGCCATCTCGGGCGTTTTGCCCGCCACTATCTCGGTTTTCTGCTCGCCATGGAGCACCCGCTCGGCATCGGCCCGATGGTGTTCGACAATATCTTTCCCGCCGCCGAACATAATATCTGGCTGAAGAGCCTCACCACCCATGGCTGGTTCGGCTTCGTCATTTATCTCACCCTCATCTGCTGGACGATTGCCGCCGGTTTCCGGCAGCTGCTGCGCCCGCGGCCCTGGCAGCCGTTCCTGATCATTTCGTGGGTGACCTTCGTCGGGCATGTGATGATCGGCGCCGTCATCGATACCGACCACTGGCGACATTTCTTCCTGCTGCTCGGCATATTATGGGGCTGCATGGCGCTGGAAAAACGTGAAAGCCTGCGGCGGCGCGCACGCGCCGCGTAAAACGCTTACCCTTACGGAACCTTACGCCATTTCATGCGTTTAGCCCCCGATTTTGATTGTCGAACGGGGAAACATCCATGACGCGGACCAATAATCTCTATCTCATCATCGGCGCACTCATCGTAGTTGTCGCAGGGCTTGGCATTTATGTCTGGCACGAAGAGAGCAAGCCGAAGGGGATCGAAATGAATATCGGCCCGAACGGCGTTTCCGTTCAGGAGAATTGACGCACGTCTCCAAAACCGCGCAACGGTTTTGGGACAGGCCGTTTCGCCTACGCAAGCGTCGCGCAAAGTCCGACCATTAAGACCGGGTGTATCCCAAGCCGGAAGACGGCCGGGATATGCCCGGTCTCCTTATGAGAGGAGACGAAAGGCGGGATCGATGCCCGCCGAGCCGGCTCGGTACGAATGATGCGTATCGCCCGATCACGGAAACAGTTAGCGCAATGGTCTCCTCCATCGACCTCTCCACACGCCTCACCGCCACCAAGCTCGCCCTCAAGGTCATCAAGGAGCAGGAGGACACCAATTCCGCCGCTGCATCCTCCTCGTCGCGGACGGCTCTCCTTGGCTCCTATGGGCTCGATGCCTCCTCGTCCACCAATACCCGGCTGGCACAGCTTCTGGCGCAATATGGCCAGGCTTCCGGCGACGATACCCAGACCGACGGTACGGATACGCAGCCTTCTTCCGGCGACATCAGCAAGGCCGACTTCATGAAGGACCTGAAGAAGATGCTGGAGGAACTGGCGAAGGATCCCGACAAGGCTTCACAGGCAAAGGCCATGCTGGAAGCTTTGACTGCGGGCACGCTCACGGTCTCCGATCCCGCCGAGGGGGCACAGATCAAGGCATGGGATGTGGCATCCGATACGAAAACCACGTCCAAGCCCGCCACCGAGATCGCCCTGACGGGATGGAGCGACTTTCTGAAAGACCATCTCAAACGCGACGGCTCAGCCTATGCCAAGGGCGCCAGCGGCGCTTATGTCGATAATATTTCCGGCGACAATGCGTTTTTCGGCAGCGTCGGCAGCCGCTATTATTATCTCACCTGGCCACAGGCGAAAAATGGTACCCTGACGGTATAGGCCCACATGGCTGAACGAACCGCTGCGGCGTAAAACATGCCGCAGCGTTCCTGACCTCACCCATTCAGATGGCGGGCGCGGCGGCTGGTTCGGTTCCGCCGGAAAGCGCCTTTTGCAGCTGTGCTTCCTGCGCCGGCGAAAGCGAGGTCTTGATGACCCGCCCGCGCAGTCCTTCGAGTTCCGCCAGCACCTTTTCCGGCTGCACCTTGCGGATCAGCACGAACAGCGCCGAAGAGCCATTGGGAATGGTCTCGCCGAGCGACTTGATGAAATCGTCATCGATGCCGAAATCCGTCAACGATCCCGCCAGCGCGCCCGTGCCGGCGCCAATCGCGCCGCCGATGGCAAAACCCGCCAGCGGATTGAGGAACAGCAGGCCGACGAGACCGCCCCACAGGCCGCCGGACAGGAAACCGGAGCTTGCGCCGATCGCCGTCAGATTGACGCTCTGCTTCAGATGCACCTTGCCGTTTTCATCGCGCACGACAACCACGGCATCCTCCAGATCGACCAGATATTCCTTCTTCAGGCCAGCAAGCTTCAGAAGGACCCGATCGGCCTCTTCCGTTCCGTCAAAACCAACAACGACGAGTTCAGACATAATTCGTCTCCCTGAGTTTCAATTCCGCTGCGATTGAACGCCGAAGCGGGCGGCTTGTTCCGGCAATGATGAAAAGAGGATGTGTCAGGCGTTTGACGGCCTCTCACGCCGGGAAACCCCGCCCCGTTTCGGTCCCTTCCCCGCCGTCCACACCCTTTGCTCCTTTTTTTATGAAAAGACCATTTTCCGCTTGCGCCCTAACTGGCTTATATATAAACGGCTTTCAGGTTCGGAGCGTAGCGCAGCCCGGTAGCGCACTTGACTGGGGGTCAAGGGGTCGTGGGTTCGAATCCCGCCGCTCCGACCATTAAATCAGATAGATAGCCAGTTCCCCCAGAGCTGGCTATATTTGTTTCAGTTCTCTTGTAAGCGGCGCCACGCGCGAATTTAACAGATCCGGTTCGGGTGTGCGTTTATCAAAGCCTGAGAATGAGGTGTGCCGGGATGGCTAAAAAACCGAAAATAGAACACTCGGAATTCTCGGGCGAGTTTGAAGATGAGGGTATCACGGTCCTCGTTGATATCTACCGGCCCGCTGGCACCCAGCAGGATTGGACGCTCGAGGTTATCAGCGAGCACGACGATGTCACCACCTGGGATGAACCTTTCGCGACAGACAAGGACGCCTGGGAAGAATTTCTGGCCACCTGCGAGAAAGACGGGATTCGCAGTTTCCTGGATGGCGAGGACCCGTCAGTTCATTGACGTTTGATTTCGCGGCACCGCAGGGATTTTGGGCAGGAATCCCGCGCTGCGGCCGTTCTCCTGAGCATTTTCCGGTTGAATTTCTGAAAAACCTCAATTCCAAAGCCGCCGACTGTCGAAAGACCGCGCATATTTGCCTTGTTGACTCTCCGCTAAAATTAGAACATTTAGTGAACAAAAGAGAGGTCATCCAATATGTCCAACGCTGAAAAAATCACCCCGATGCGGCCTGACGACATAGCGGGATATATCATCCAGTGTCATGACGGCGATGCGAAGGCTGCTGTCGAAGCTCTTCTCGGCGAAATCGAGCATTTGCAGGAACAGCTTTCCCTTGCGGTTGCCATCATGGGAAAGGGATATACGCGCGGATGGACGCCGGATATCGGGCGCGATTGAACCGAAGGCTTGCACTCCACAAGCCGTTTTGGGTGCAGCTTGTGGAGCGTGAGGAATGGCGTAGTGCCGGTGCGTGTTCAGCCAGCCAGCCGCAATTCGCGGCTTTGCGCCAGCCCCTATGACATGCATCATCAGGACGGAACGCAAAATCCGTTCAGATCATCATGCAGGCAGCGTGCCGGAAGCCGCTTTCAGTACTCGTTGGATGCAATGGCGACGTCGTCGATGATGGGGAGTTTTTCCGCGTTTTCCCAGGTCCGGTCCATGGCGTAGGTTTCCGACAGATAAGGGATGCCGATATGGCCGAAGCGGAAGGAAAGCTGGCTTTCCGCCTGTTCTTCGTCGAGCCCCGCAACGCGGCTGAGATAGAGCGCAGTCGCGAGGCCTGTCCTGTCTGCGCCGGCCTTGCAATGGATAAGGATGGGTTTCGGCGCGTCACGCATGATCGCGACCAGCTCGTTGACCCTGTTCATGTCGAGTTCCTGGCTGGCCGACATGCCGAAATCGATGTGATTCAGTCCAAGCTGACGCGAGGTTTCGACCTCTCCCTGATACCAGGCCTTGGATTCGTTGGCGCCGCGCAGATTGATGACGGTCCTGATACCGTAATCCTTGGTATAGCGGACAAGTTCCTCGGTACTCGGCTGGTTGGAGCGATAAAGTTGCCCCGCCACCACCTCATGAAAATTGCCCAGGAGCTGAATGCCGTAGAGATAACCGCCTGTGGCAAGCACAGCAATGCCCATGCCCCAAAAGGAGCACTTCCAAAATCTTCTCATAATAAGACGGCCCTCTGATTGAACGAGAGAACCGATACAGACGGATTCTGACAGTAAGCTGAAAGTTATGCGACAGTATTGTAAGAGTAGAAAAATCGCGCCCGGCTTAAGGTGATTTCGGCCCCGGCGGATCCGAAATCATCCTGATTCACATCGATAAAGTCCGGCGGGACCTCAGGTGAAAACCGCACAGATTTTTCGCCGTCCTATTCCCGTCAACGCACGAAAACGTAAACCGCATAGACCGCAATGAGGGCGCCTGCCGCTGCCGCCGTTATGACGCCGAGGCGTTTTTCGATGAAATGGCGCACCGATTCCCCGTATTTCTGCAGCAGTCCTGCGAGGATGAAAAAACGGGCGCCGCGTGTGACGACGGCCGAAAGAATGAACAGGCCGAGGCTGATATTGGCCGCGCCGGAAAGAATCGTGACGACCTTGATCGGCGGCAGATGCGCGAGCCCTGATGTCACCAGCAGGAGAATGATGGTTTCGTAATTCACCGAACTCTTGAGATGCTCGAAACTGTCGAGCTTGCCGTAAAATTCGAGAATGGGCCGCGCGACGCTCTCAAAGGCGTAATGGCCGAGAAACCAGCCGGCAATGCCACCGAGAACCGAGGCGACGGTTGCCACCAGTGCATAAAACATCGCCTTTTTCGGCTTGGCCAGCACCATGGGCAGGAACAGCACATCCGCAGGCACGACGAAGACGGAGCTTTCCACGAAGGCGACGATCGCAAGCCACCAGACGGCGGTTTTGCGGGCGGCCAGCGCCATCGTCCAGGCATAGAGGTTTTTCAGCATTTCATATCCCCGGGGAAGAGCATTGCGGAGTGAAGGCGGGCGGAAGATGAAGCCTTTCAGCAAGGCTTATATTGCATTTTGCCGATGGCGGCGGGCGGACAGCTGCGAAAAGAGGATGAGAGACAAGGCAAGAGGATGGCAAAGGGCGGATAATTTATTCTGCATTGCAAAAAGCAGGAAAGGCAAGCGATTCCAACCCCCGGCGATAGACGGTTGCTGCGATGCGAAATTTCACCCTGTGGTAGATGAACTCGCCTTTTTGCTGTAGAATGAGACGTGGAGGAAAGAGGAGGAAGTTATCATGGAATATGTAAACTTCATTACGTCGATCAATCCGGTCATACTTGTCATACTGCTGATTGTGCTTCTTGCAGGCGCTTACAGCAACTGGGTTTCCCATTAGCGGAAGCCAATGAACGGCTGCCGTGACGATGCCGATTTTCCATCGGAGATAGGCATGTGGCCGGATGAATGATATCACCCCCGGGAGTTAAACAACGTCCGGGAAGCAGCATGACGAACGAATTCGCATTCACTGATACGTCTGAGAAGCTCAGCACGACGCTTGAGAAGCTGATAGGAAAGCTGCAGGGCCAGACGATCACGTTGCGCGAGTTGATGGAAGCAATCGGCGAACAGGGCCTCTTGCTCATCTGCGCGATCGCCTCTCTACCCTTTCTCATTCCGGTATCCATTCCCGGCGTCAGCACCGTTTTCGGCGCAGCGATCATCCTCGTCAGCCTGGCGATCACCCTCAACCGCCTGCCCTGGCTGCCCGCAAAGATCCTCGACCGGCAGATGGAAACGGCAAAGCTCGTTCCCGCACTTCAAAAAGGCGTCGCCATCGTCTCCAAGCTCGATGGCTTCATCCGTCCGCGCATCCCCGCGCTGACGACGGGCATCATCGCCAACAGGATGAACGGGCTTGCCCTGATGACGGCGGGCGTGTTGCTGATGATGCCGCTCGGCTTCATTCCCTTCTCCAACACCCTGCCCGGCGTCGCCATCCTGCTTTTATCGGCCGGCATGATCCAGAGGGACGGCCTCACCGTACTCGGCGGTTACCTGTTTCTCGGCCTCACAGCGATCTATTTCGCCGCCCTCGCCTATGCCGCCTTCTGGGCCGGCCAGGGCATCAGCAGCTCCATCGGCGGTTAAGGCTGCCGGCGGCCGCCATTGCGGGTGTCGCGGCGGTTCTGCCGCGATGCCCACCAGACCGCCAGCCGACGCCGCTGGCGGCGAACCGCCGGCAAATCGTGGGACAGCACCACAAGACCGAGCGGAATCATCCAGAAACCGAGAACCGGCAGGAACCCCAGCGTTCCGCCCACCACCAGCGCAGAGCCCGTCGCGATCCTGCCGACGCGCGAACGCGGCATTGCAACGCTCCATTTTCCGACATTGAGGCGATGCGTTCTGTGGTCCATACCGAATTTCATTCCATCCTGCCCTTTTGCATCTGGCCTGTGGATAATTTTTTCACCGTCGATAAGCCCGGAAAATCGGGACTTCGGAGGGATAAAACAAGAGGAATGCGTTTTTTTTAAAAAAACCGCTTGGCAAATCGGAAAAGCATTTGTATTACCCCGCTCACACCGCGCCAAGCAGCGCACGTTCCCTGGTAGCTCAGCGGTAGAGCATTCGACTGTTAATCGACAGGTCGCCGGTTCGAATCCGGCCCGGGGAGCCATTTTTCTTCTGACAGCGTCTAGAAGCCTTGCCTTGCAAGGAAAGCAGCTTCGTTAGAGGTACCTCATGCGGTACACCGATTGGTACCCTGAGAATGAGATTAGAAGTGCAATACGTTCAGAAACGTGGAAAATCTGGGTGGCGTTATCGCCGCAAAGTCCCTGCTCATCTCCGTGAAATTCTAGGCAAGACTGAGATTGTTATTCCGCTTGGCTCGTCTGAAACCGAGGCGATCAAAAATTATTACCGCGCCCACGCAGAAGCCGAACGCCAACTAGCCGCAGCCCTGAAGCGACCCGTTACCAAGCAATCTGAAAGTCCCGCATTACGCGCCGAGGAACCCACTCCATTTGAACTAGCGCAGTCTGCCGCGATAAAGATTCGCTCATTCAAGCTTGATCGGAATTGGGCAGGTGAAGGAGACCCGGACGGAAATGGCTCTGAAGAGATAGCACGCTCTGTCATAGCCGAATCCATCATGAGCAAATACCCGGTGGATGACGGAGGCTACCCGATTGGGGTGTCTGCTCAGGACACAGCATTGGCACGGAGCCTGTTAGGCGGTGCGCGTTTGCCTAGACCTAACCCCACTCTCAAAGATGCGGAACGGCTTTATCTTTCGGAAAAGATTTCAGGTCGCCCCAACGAGAAGAAAAAAGAGCTTGAGACGAAGCGCGCCCTCGCCTTTATCACTGACACATTAGAACGTGACCCTGAGCTTATTGCATTGTCCCGACAGGATGCGCGAGAAGTACGCGACACCCTTCTCGACCGGGTTAAGCCATCGTCAGCCGAACGCTACCTCAACACAATCAACGCCGTGATAAACCACGCGATTAAAGAATTTGAGTTGGACACCGTTAATAGGTTCGCCGGTCTCACGGTCACGAAGGAAACAGCGGCGAAAGACGACAGGCTCCCCTTCTCACCGGACCAACTGTCTAAGGTGCGTGCACGTGTCCTAGAGCGTGGGAATGAAGACCTGAAAAGGATATGGCGCATTCTAGAGGGAACTGGATGCCGCATTGCGGAAGTTACTGGCCTGATGGTGGCAGATACCGTGACCGAAGGCGCGCTGCCGCATTTAAATCTGGTCTTTCACCCTCACCGCAGATTGAAGACAAAAGGCTCCATTCGCAAGGTGCCGTTGCTCGGAGATGCACTGAATGCCACTAAAGAGGCTATAGCTGCCGCAGGGAGCGACAAACTGCTGTTCTCGGCATACTGTCGCGACAGAGGCCCGGACGCAGCCAGTGCGGCGTTAATGAAGCATGTCCGCGCTTGTGTGACCGACAAGAAGATTACCGTGCATTCCCTGCGTCACATGATGGCTGACAGGCTCAGGACATCTGGTGTGCCAGCAGCCGACCGAGAACTTGTTCTAGGCCACTCATCTGGGAAGATTGGGGACAACTATGGGGGAGATGACGCCCGGTTGAAGGTCGCAACTGATGCTGTGAAAAAAGCGCTGAAGCTCTGAGAACAAGGGCACCGCTTTAATTTCTGTCAAAAATCTGAGAGGGCAATCGATAAAAAAGAACTGGCTAACTCCCCCCTCAGCCCCCTTTCAAGGTGGATGGTGAACGCCACAAAAGGCGGCGCTATGAGTCCTTCATAAGCGCGAGTATTGCGGTGACAAGGCTGAGAATGCTGACCAACAGCCCTCCCCAAGCCATCCACCCTTCACGGCGCTCACGTCTTTCCAAGCGGATGCTTCGGCGCAATTCGGTCAGGCCGTGGTTTGTGAGAGACCATGTGCCCAAGACCTTAGATTGATCCCAGTACAGGCTTTCCTCGGATGGTGCGGGTATCGGCAGCAAGAGGCGCTGAGCTTCTTCTATGAGGCGTTGCGACCGGAGAAAAGCGGTCTCATCTTCATATTGGGAAACTTCAAAATCTCTCTCGTCAAGTAACTGGTTACGTTCATTCCAGTTTGTGGCAGAACGAACCCGCGCCGCAAAGTCAGCCCTGATTGATGCCGCCTGTTTGATATTGCGCGAAATCACGCGCTGCTCTCTAATCCATTTCAGCATAACGCCCCCAGAAACTCACCATCATCATTACCGGAAGACTGCGCTCACGCCACAGTCTCAAAATGTATACCTTTTGATGCCGCTTATTGACACGCCTCAAAACATGTCTCATAAGTCGCTTCTCAAAATCTCTAGACATTTCACGGGAGCGAGAAGAATGGTGGAGCTTGCATATATCCGCGTATCATCGGTGGGTCAGTCACTTGACGTGCAGCGGGATAAGGTCACAGCAGCAGGTGTCGCGACGAAGAATGTGTTCGAAGAAAAGCGGTCAGGATTAACCACAGGTCGACCTGAGTTGAAGGCTTGCCTCCGCGCCCTTCGCAAAGGTGACACGCTCGTCATCACACGCATCGACCGATTGGCACGCTCTGCCGTGGACCTTCTCAGCATCGTCAAAGAGCTTGAGACAGAGGGCGTTGCGCTGAAGGTTCTCGATCAGTCGATAGATACCAGCACGGCAGCAGGCAGGGCATTGCTCCAGATGTTGGCTGTGTTCGCGGAGTTTGAGACCTCTATCCGAGCGGAGCGACAGGCCGATGGTATTGCGAAAGCCAAGGCGGATGGAACTCGATTTGGTAGACCCTCCAAGAACACGCCAGACATGACTTATCGGATAAAGACGATGAGAGAGAGCATGACTATTCCTCAGATCATGGCCGCGACTGGTCTGAGCAAAGCGTCTGTTTATCGCGCTTTAGCAAGTAGTTAAGCACGAGAAATTTTTAGTAACCTTCTTCCCTCTCTGTTCTCTCACACCGAATACTGCTTGGCCCAATCCAACAATTTTTCACCGTTTTCCTTCGAGGACTCAACACCGACTATCCGCATTGCAATTCTGATGAATTCAGCGGCCTCGTCAGCCATTATCCTATCTTTTTGTGTTAACGCCTCTCCTTTGACTACGCGCGCTCCTTTGATGATCCAACTCGCAAAAGCCTTACTGTCGCCAGCGAAAGCGATTGCCTTATCTGTATCCTTTTTGATTGTGCCCGCTTCTTTATCCAATAAGTAGTAGGCTTCTAGGGCACCTTTTCGCAGGACAAAAATGCCCTCGCCCGCTTTTGCGTCCCTGAACTCATCGAACACCTTCAACTCATCGTCCGGAATTTGCTCCATATCGATCTTAGTATGTCGGCACTTTAAGTACTCTAGGACCGCACTGAGCGTTTCGGCATCCCCATTCTCAACGGCGTTCTCGATAGCCGATATCAATTGCATTTTATCCAACGAGTGGTTCTTCAGGATGCTCTGGCAAGCCTTGTTTTCTTGAAAAAACTTGCTGAAAATCCTTCTTACCTCGTCATTACCTATCATTGTCACATAGTCTTGATCCGCCACAATATAATTTTCAATTTCAAGCAAATTCAAAAATGATCTATACTTTTGGAAATTCGAACTTCCAAGAACTTCTATGACCTCAATTATCTCACCTACGCCAAAAACCTCCAATATAGAATTTATAAGCTTCTGCCACACGACAAAGTCGCTCTGGCCTTCGACCAAAATAGCTTTTTGAGTAAAAAATATTCTCTCATTTTGCTGTGCATTTAGAAGTTTAACCGCCTCGAGCAAACTGAAACCATCATCTTTGTTTTGATGAGGTGAACTTAAGGCGCTTGACTGGTCACGTCTGTATATTCTTCTCACGTGGGGAAGAGTGGTGTCGTCCAAAAAGCTCGCAGAGTGGGTCGATAATATGAACTGACAATTGCGCTTTTTCTGAACCTGGAGAAAAAATCGGAGCAACAGCTTTTGCCATCGAGGGTGTAAATTAAGCTCCGGCTCATCGATGATTATAAGTGAATTCTGCACGCTGGCAGACGAAAGACCGAACACGAAATTGAGAAGCTGCTTCTCTCCAGAACTCGCCTGTAGAACTGAGAAAAATCCGTCCTCGTGCATCTTTGCAATAAGAATTTGGAATTGGTTCGCCCATTTGTTCGTGGACTGTAGAATCCATTTGAAGCCAAAAACTGAAAGTTGCTCGCTAAGCTCACGAAATTCGTCAGACTTATTGAATTTTTCGATGGCGTAATCTAACCCACCCTCATAGACAAATTCGAGCAGTTTTACTCCTATGACAGTGGAGGCAATCTGCGACAATATCTGCGCCGATCCACCTCCAGACAAAACGAGATTATGCAACTCCGCCCTATAACTCTGGGTCATACTACTGAAGTTATGGCCACCTGAGAGATTTACAGATAGATCGTGTGGAGACCGGGTAGGAGGAAATAGTATATATGGAAGATTTATTTCGTCTTTATCATTCTTCAGCTTCTTCCTTAACTCAGAGTCCGTCAAATATCGAAGATATGCATCATATAGCTTACTTCTATCATTTTCTATTGGCGCATCATTCTCGTCAACGGCAACCAATATTGCCTGCAATCGACGCTCTCGAATAATCGATATCTTATAACGAAATTTGTCCCCTGCTTCCATATTGTAAGCATCAGGGTCCACGACACCCTTTTCATACTCTAAAACTACTTCACTTTTATCGATGTGCTGGTTTCCCTCCCAAAACAGCATATCGATAAACTTTTCTTTTAGGGCATCCTTGTTCCTGTAAATGTCTCTCAACCCTTCTACGTCTTCCTCTGTCGCCACAAACTCGATCCAGACGTATGACGGCTTGTCATAGGCGCTCCAGTGAGGCTCGGGCGCGCTATCACCATAATTCTGAACCTGAAGAACGGCTCTTTCTCCCTGAACTTGAAAAATATATGGACTATAAAACCGGCTATTGAGAACCCAATACAGGGTGTTCATCAGATTACTTTTGCCGCCACCATTGGGTCCAATGAAGATATTCACGTCTTGGCTAAAATCGATTTCGGTTTTCTCTCTGAAGCTTTTCACGTTTTCGAGAATGATTTTGTTGAGACGCATATTGAGGCCGCTCACTGTGATGAATAATGCATTCAAGTTGACTCAATTAGCCTTAGGTTGAAAGCCGAAAAGAGGTATGTGCACAGAGTTGCGCGTCACGCGTGCTATCGAGTACAGAAGTGCATTCGTGTGTGGATTGCTCCCGTTTCACCCGACAAGTCGGCCTGTTTGAATTAGTCCTCATGAAACGCCGAGGTGAAGTCATCTTGAGCGCGGAATGGGAAAGGACTTAATGATAATCCTCGATCCATCCACCAATGAGCCGGAGCGCTGTCAGACAGATGCTCGATTGGATATGGGTCTCAGGTCCGTTCAAGCGCTTTTCGACCGCCTGCGGCCTACCTCCCCCGTCAGCATTTCAACGTGTCGATACTCGTTTGACATATGCCTCTCTTGAAGCCTGCCGACCGTCCGGTTGAAATGGGGGGCAGTTCACGTTGTTGCGAAGAAGCCTTTGGCAAGTCGCTGAACAGTTCGCTTGGCCTAAGTACTGCGTCCCACCCTCCTTCGGTTCAAGTTGCAAAATTCCGCAGGCGCATTTCCTCGCACGCGCCATCAATGCCCGGGAAAAGAGCGCCAGCAGTAACGCCCATTAGGCGAAGGTCTTCGAGAACGGTAGTACGCTCGGTGTAGGATAAATCAAATGCTTTCAAGTATGTCTTACTTTTCGCGGCGCCCTTTTTGTCCAAATAACTTTCCACATCATCCACTGTGGTTATTGAGCATATAGCCTGTTGTGGCAACGCTCTTGGATTCTCCAAAGCAATGGGGTTCAGCAACGAGAAGTGTGGCTGGACGTTAGACAAGGCGTACAACTGGTTGTAGTCTCTTTGCCATTCTGCTCTGTCGAACATAAAGACGCGAACTTTTCGCTTTTCTAAATCTTCGGAAAGGGACTTCTCGCGAAATGCGAAGTAGGCCGCCACGTAGGGAGAATGCGTCCAATCCAATAGTGGTGTGGGATAGCCATGGTGCTGCAAGAGGTTCCAAAATGCGGCATTTTGAAGATTATCGCGTAAATCGAAATAGTGCCTCGTCTGCGACGTAAGAGCACCATGCATCTGAGGTATATCAAAACTTTGGAGCTTATGTAGATTTCGTCTATTCGTCCGATGAAACGATGTGCGTAAACGATTTAAGACAGATTGCCCGCGGAATATGTACCGGTTTGGCGGCAAGTTTCCTACCATCGACTTAAACTTCTCCCAAGATTTCACTTTTTTGTCGGGAACAAGTTTGCTTTTTTTATCCGCTGATCCTTTTGTTAGGACTGCTGTCAACGTTCCAACTTCCTCCGTGCCGAAGGATGTGATCGCATTCACTTTTAGACCAGAGCCGATTAACTTCAGAGTTAGCTTAACATTATCGGGAAAAACAATATTCGGGAAATTTTTGACAACGTCATTGCGGGACACTGGCGAGGTATCAGCGACCTGCTGAATCTGAAGCGGCAAGTGAAAATACTGATCAAATTTCTTGTCCACGGTGTCGAACTCCGCGACAAACACAAGCTGTCCAATCGCCCTTTGAAAAACGCACGCTCGACCAGAAAAGTGATCTCCAAGATCATCAATCTCGATAGTGACTTCCCCAGTGGAGTAACCATCGAACGCCCCCTGCCATTGACCTTTCATGTCCTCTCTCTTCATTTACCCGCCACTAGATAGTAATTAATTACCCGCCACTATAGGAATAGACCATAGGGATTTAGATAAGGCGAATGATAGGGTTCTCTCAGGTGAAAAATCTGAAGATGTTTCTATCATGATGATCTTATGGACTCTCCCTCATGCTGACAGATCACGTTCCGATTAGCGCCACCTTTAAGGGACCGATAATGACGCGTTGGACGGAGGTTGTATCACGACGAGCAACTTACCATCGCCCCAACAGGGATATGCGGAATTGGCTTTGCTTCTGCGTGTGAGCGGTTGGATCAATCTGTTTTAAAGAGTCGAGATGACCCACGCTTAAACAAACAGCGTGAACACCATCGTTCCTCAATATACATCACGACTGTGAAGTACCGTGATCCAGCCAGATGGTCTTAGACACTCTTGTGCTAGCCGGTCGAGAGTATGCGCGACGTTGCCTCCAAGATGCTCATCACCCATGATGACTCGAAAACGTGGAGCACTTTATCTCCTAAACGGAACCTTCAGCAGCGGGTCTAACGCTCCTAGTCCTCGACTGTACCACTCGATAAATCTACGTGCTGTTCACATAAGATTCGATGCGCGCGAGACACGCACTATAAAACCTGTGGCAGAGACGATTATTTTCAGAAGCTCCAAAAATCTCACAATAACAGAAACAATGTCGATTTTCGTGCCTAATCACATGCGGGAATAACCCATAAGTGACTGTTTTTATTATATTTACTTCTATTTCCGGCTGAGATAGAGCGTCGTTTAAGGCAGGCAATAACGCCCCTTCAACCGAGATTTCCACATGTCAACGAACGACAAAACGCCCCTTCTCACCGTTTCCCGAAATATCCCCTACCTGTGTGACTTCTGGTTTTGCACGAATGACGATAGCTCATCGCGTCCCGGCTACCTCGTGGATGCTGAATTCCTATATGATGGTGTCGCGCTCTGGTGTGGGCACGTCCACCTTGTACTTGAGTTTCACGGCATCCGCGCTTTTCGCAAAATGTTCGCAGGTACCGCGCATGTCTAGGTCACTGCCATTTCCGGCGACAGCACACCAGTATTGCAGCCGCCCTGCGAACCCAGTTTTCAGACCACAGGTAGACATGAGCCGGAAGGAATTAGCGACTGTCCTCCGCTGGACTTCGTGGGTAACGTTCCAGATGCTGATTGCGTATCGCGGTGGATTAGGTCTCAAGACCCTTGAAGGCAATCCAAGAGAACGGGCAGAAGGTATGCTGTATGCCCTCGACAACGGCATGCGCTACTTTGCGCAGGGCGGGCAACCTTTGCGGCCGATGCCTGACATTCCCGCTGTGTGGCCGAATACGTACCCGTTCGAACTGACGTGGTGCTTCGTGGAAATTCTTCAGCAGCGCATTAGCGAATATCCGTCCCTTCAGGCATTGGACGATGCAGCTTGGCAGCGGAAGATAGAAAAGACCGTTTCCTGAATAGAGTCAGGGGATTGACCGGAGTGAGGCATCATTAGCCGCCACTCATAGAAAAGTAGGCGTTCGAAAAACGGCCTGCCTTCACCCTCAATCAAAAACCTCAACCGCCATCTAACGCGGCCCTCAGCGGGGCCGTGAGCGGTCAATCTATGGGCATTCTATGCACACCTCTCTGAACGAAAAGTATCCATCTGCCAAGCGCCCCATTGTTCTCTTCACCGATGATGAGGGCACAGAAGTTGTTCGTGTCGGCCTTCGTTGTGGCCACTCTGCTGTCCTGAACGCTGACGATTTCCATCGTCTCATAGTCCTTGGGGTTTCTCCGAACTGGTTTCTCAACTTGGATGGTGCTGGTCAGTTTCCCTATGTGCGCGCCCATATGCCCGCCGCCAATGGCTGGACTGGCAATCTCGTGACCATTGCCCGACTTATCCGTCCGGTGCCCTTCCGTGGCCTCACCGTCCGATATCTTGATGGCTGCGCGCTGAACCTGCGCCGGAAAAACATCTACGTGGCCGACCGCCGCAGCGGTGCGAAAGGTCGTGAATGGTCCTTGATCAAATCATCTGAAATCGAACTAGACGCCTGAAGGAAACACGATGGCAACCAAACTACCCGGCCTCTCCGGTAATGATGATATTCTAGCACGTGCTGGCGCAACGGCGAACACAGGCCGCGTGGTGACAAATTACCAGCCGCCCAGAACCCCCGGCTTGCGCCCTGTCGCGGCCCCGGTGGACATGTATGCGCGCCCTAAGCGTGCACCGATCGACAACCGCTTGGCCGACCTAGCCGACGCTCTTGGTTCCCTTAATCCGGCGCTTCAGCGGTACGCTCAGGCTGAGAAGCAACAGGACGATGAACTTCTCCCGGCACGGCTTGCTCAGCGTTACAGCGGGCGTTCGGCTGAAGAGCAGCTTGAGATGATGAAGAACGACCCGGACATGAAGTCCACTATGGGCCAGCGCCTCATCGCATCTCATGCTGGCCGCTCGGTTGCTGAGCAGGTGGCGCAGAACGTTATCTCCCAGTATGAGAGCGGTTTCGACAAAGAGAACGGCGACATTGACGCCTTCTTGAACGAAGCCCAGCGCAAGGCCATTGAGGCAAATCCGAACAACCCTTTCTTCGCGCAGGAGTTCAGCACAGTCTTCGGCCCCATCGCCGGGAAACTGAAAGAGCAGCAGCTAAGCTACAAGACCAAGGCCACTGAAGACCGCGTTCAGGAAACCGTTCACGGCTCTTGGCTGGGCACCGTGAAGGCGGGCATCGCCGCTGGTAATGATCCATCCGCTATCGCCACCGCCTTGCGCCAGTCCTATGATGCCAACAAAGACCTTCTCTTTGTGGACTACAAGGACCAAGACAAGGCGATGGTCGGCGTCATGCAGTCCCTCACAATGGGCATGGAGCGCGAACCCGGAAACGCAAAGCGTTATCTGGAAGTCATCAAGGAAATCGCAACGCAGGACCGCACGGGGTCGGACGGCACGAAGATTGGAACGCTGCTCGACAGCGCTGCACTTGGTCCCGATGTCGCCAAGCTTCTAGCCGCCGCCGATGACCTGTATGGAAAAATCCGCGACCGTGAAACCACCTACGCCAAGCAAGACTTCTGGATGCAGGCTGAGAACGGAAATCTCGACAAAGATAGGCTGCAAGAGTTCTGGGATAACCCCGATAACAAGGGTGCCATTACTGAAGCTGAACGGCGAGGCCTTGAGCAGCAGGACTTCACCGCAAAGCAGGCCAAGAGCAACGCATTGTTGAAAGCAGGCGCGAAAGCGCAAGCACAGCAGGCGAAGAAAGTCATCCTAGACGGTGCCCTTCTTGCCGGTAACAAACAGGGGCTACCATGGCTCACCCCTCAGAAGTACGTTGACGAAAACGGTGAGGAAAAAACCGTCACCGTGGAACAGCAGCGTGAAGCCGCCGTTCAACAATTCCTCGACAGGGAGCAGCGTGAACTTCAGCGCAAAGGCTCATCTGAAGCTGCCGCTGACGAGTCATTTAATCGGACGGTTGCATGGCTTTCTGCGAACGGCGCAAAGCATCCCCAATGGGAAGCAACCATCAAGGCTGGTGCCGTGGCGATGAACACGGTGATGGCGGGCGGCGAAATCCCCGAAAACGCAAAGAAAGGATTTGAGCTATACCGCCGCCTTGTTGAGCGCGCCCCTCAGCTTGCGTTCTCAATGTCGGATGAGGCAGCGCGGACTCAGTATGATGTTGCCAAAACCTTGGTAGAAAGTGGCACCCTCTCAGAAGACCGAGCACTGGTCACAGCAGCGGAATATAGCCGCGACCCCAGCAAGTTCAATAGTCCCACGGCGTCCCTACGTTCAGAGGAAATCCGGAAGACTCTTTCCGATTTCGAAGGCGGGTGGATTTCCGGCTTCGGGGAAATGAAAAACCCTGAAGTTGTCTCCACTGACATTCAGAAGCTTGCTGATGTGTATGTTAAGGCGGCTGGGCTTCCGGCAGACCGCGCCCTTGAAAGGGCCAGTGAGGCAGCGCGTCGAAACTACACTAATATCAACGGCTGGGCCGTCCGCACCGGAGACAGGGCGATTCCACCGGACTTCTCAGAACTGGCAACCGACTTCATCCACAACTGGGCGAAAGATAATGCCGAGCGGTTAGGGATTGACCCAGACGACCTATCAATACTGCCGCTGACAAACTCCGCAACGAACTGGCGAATTGTTCAGGCTGACGGCCTTCCCATCGACCTAGGCGCGGACACCATCTTAACGACCGCTGACCTGTACCAAATGAAACAGGTCAAACGCGAGCGTGAAGAGCGGCGTATCGAGGTTAAAAGTCAGGAACGTTATGAACCTATGGTGACGCTGCCCAGCTTGGGTATCACCATCGGCAAGCCCAAGCTATCCGGCTACAGCAAGGATGAAGTCAAACGCATCCGTGAGGAAGGTCAGAAAGCGCTGACCGCTCCGCAGAGAGGCAGCGGCGGCTGGTAATGTCAGCGGCCCTTGCCCCATCGCTCCCACGTGCAACACGCATAAACAGGACCAAGGATGAACACTAACACCGCTGCGCACGCCATCACTGACATTAGCATGGTCGATGACCTAGACCCGAAAATGATTGATGTTGTCATTGACGGCAAACCGGAAAAGATCATGAACGCCGATTTCATCATCACTCTTGCAAGAGACAATGAGACGAACGGCGGACGTGCACTGTGGCGAGAGTACCGGAAGATGCTGGCTTATCATAGGAATAGTCCCGGCGAACGTCCCGGTGAAAAGCTCCGCACGGCTGCCTTGATGGACGCCCTGCGCAAATTGGACCACCCACTAGCGCATTCGCCACAGGTCCGCTTCTGGTAGCCCCAGAGTCTTAGAACCCATCACAACGTTAATCCAAGCCGCAACCTTCGGTGCCCCTCAGCGCCGGAGGATGGCCGCGTCATGCGCCCATAAAGGGCAGCTAAGGAACCATCATGGCAAACCTTATAAATCTCGGTGGAGACATCGACAATCTGTCACCTAACGCAAAGGCAATGCTTGATGGTCTTGCCTCCAATGCGGGACTCCCTGATATTCGTGTCAGGTCCGGTTATCGTGACCCCACCCGGAACGCCAAGGCAGGCGGCGCAAATAACAGTCAACATGTGCACCGCAATGCACTTGACCTTGATATTTCCGGGTATGATGACGGACAGAAACGCAGTATTCTGGACGCCGCAATTGGTCTCGGTGCCCGTGGTGTTGGCATTTACCCATCGGGGAGCAGCCTTCATCTTGACGTTCGGGACACTCCGACTGTCTGGGGCTGGCACCCCGCAGGGGCGTACAAAAGTGCTGATGTCAGCCAAGCAGAAGAATGGGCACGTGAGAGCTTGTCGAAGCTCATGGCGCAATCTCCTTCTGTTACGCCCACGGCACCCGCGAGCAGCATAAGTGCCAAATCTCGCGCCCTACCTTCGTGGTGGAACTCTCTGGAGCAGCAGGCAGCAACCGCAGGCGTGGACAGTGATGTTCTTTACCGGATTGGTGGCGCGGAAAGCATGTTCAGAAATGTCCCCAATGCAGGTGGCGCATCAAGCGCTCACGGCCCTTTTCAAATTATTGAGGGCACTTGGAACGGTGTCGCTAAATCGCGCCCAGACCTGAACCTAACGAACCGGCTAGACCCTGAGCAGCAGGCCAAAGCCGCGCCTTGGATTTTGAAGGAATACACCGACATTGTTCATAAGCGGATTGGGCGTGTGCCGACTGCGGGTGAGCAGTATCTTGCTTGGTTCCTTGGCCCCCATGACGCCGCTAAGGTTCTCAGTGCGCCCTCTGGTGCAGCCGTTAACGGCATCATTTCGCCAGACTCAATTGGTGCTAACCCGGACGTGTTCAAGGCCGTTCAGTCTGTTGATGACATGCGGGCATGGGCCGAAAAGAAGATGAGCGGCGAAGGGCTGGACGGCACCATTCGTGACACCCCTGAATATCCTCCAGTTCCAGACATGGGACGCGGTTTCGGCATCCTGAAATCGCCAGACCCCTACAACGACATCGAACGTGCCCAAATGGAAAAGCGACGTGACGAAGAGTCCTTCGGCTTCGGTCGTGGTGCTTGGGAGGCCATGAAGCAGGAGTCTGTAATTGGCTGGGCATTTGAACAAGCAGGCAGACCCGCACCGGACGTGAACTTCACCGTCTCGCAAGAGATTCTGAAGGAGCGCGCCGCAGACGTACCGACACAGTATCTCGGATATCTCAGCGACAGTCACTCGTCTGCCGACTTCGACCAGCGGCTGAACCGTCTCCGGAAGGATATTGAAGTTGAGCAGAAGCTTTCGGCAATGGGAGCAACGGGCATCGGCTTGAGGCTTGGTGCGTCCATCGTTGATCCTGCCGGATGGCTGGCAACCGTGGCAGCGTCTCCCATCGGTGGCGCAATCAAGGGAGGGCGCGTGGCTCGCATCCTCGCGGGAGCCACTGAGGGCGCTACAGCCAACCTGGCACTCGAAGGGGTGATGTCTCAACTCAAACCAACGTGGGAGGCTGAGAACCTGATTTATGCCGGTGCCGGTGGTCTCGCTTTCGGTGCAGCCTTCGGCTCAATGGGGCGTAACGTCGCAAATGCTGAAGAAGCCAACACACTCGTCAAGCACTCACGGGAGCTTATGTCGAGCGTTGAGATGGGCCGTTCAGTAGGTGCAGCCCAGAACCCGGCATCGCGTAACCCTATCCGCACCGATATCTCGGAATACCTCAACAAGAACTTCGTGGATGCTCAGGATAACTCGGCCCTTAACGGCTGGCATCGCTGGGACTTGACGGGGCGCTTGAAGGCATCTGAGAACCCACTTGTTCGCGCTCTCGGTAATCTCATGCCTGAAGAGACGGTAGGTCAGAAGAAGGGTGGCGCTACGTCCCGCGCAATCACCGAAGACCAGATCATGATACAGCGCCGCTTCGACATCTCTTGGAGCCGCGCCTATCGTTCTGCATGGTCCGACTTCAAGGAGCGGAACAATCTCGGATGGGCTGCGGGAATGAACGGCGAGGAAACCGCGTTCCGTCAGCAGATCACAGCAGCTATTCGCTCGACCGACCCGCTTGCTGAGTTCGACCCTGCCGTGATGCGAATGAAGCAGGAATGGAACAAGATCAGCGCCGCCTATGTGAAGCTAACTCAGGGCGACCACTTGGCGCTAGACGGTACCCAACGCGCCCCGATGAAGGGCTGGGAAGGCTTGAGTGAAAGTGACACCTACGTTCCCCGTTTGGTGCACTGGCAACGGTTCCGCGAACTTCAGGATGAGCTCGGTTCGAACGGAATGGCGCGCCTCATCTCTCAGGCGATCCAAGGCCGCAATGCTGACATCGAGAAGGTGAAGGCCGACAAGATTGCTGCCGGGTACGTGAAGCGCTTGGAGCAGGTTGAGGCCGGTCAGGAACTCTCAGCCGCTCGCATCTTCTCGTCTCTCGATATGGACGAGATGCGGATGAACCTTGAGAACGTCGGTCTCGACCCTGAAGACATTGAGATGGTCGTGGGCGGCATGGCTGGCCGTGATGCTGGCAAGGCTGGTCAGGCTAGAGGGAAGCGCAGGCAGTTGCTTGACGAGAACTTCAGCATGACCCTCCAGACCAAGAACGGGCCACGTGAAGTGCGCGTAGCCGAACTCTTTCACGACGATGCTCAGTTCCTTTTTGAGAGCTACAATCGCCAGATGTCAGGGGCCATTGCAATGTCCCGTTTGCAGGTCGAGAACCCCAACTGGAGGCCCGGTGAAGAAGACCTTCATCCGCGTTATCTGGTGGACGGCGTGCACAGCCGCGCTGACTGGGAGAAGGTCATCAAACAGGTGCGCGCTATCGCGTCGAGTGAAGGTGCCACTAGGGGAATGCGTGAAAGCGTTGATGCTGACGTGGACCGACTTCAGTTCTTGTTCGATGGCATCACCGGCACGCCGTCGAAGTTCGATCAGTCAAACATGGCTTCGGCTGTTCGAATGATCCGTGACTACAACTTCCTCCGTGTGATGGGTCAGGTGGGGATGGCGCAGCTTGCCGAGATTGGGATGATTACCTGTGGCTTAGGTCTCAAGACAGCTATTCGCTCCATGCCGGGGCTGCGCACCTTTATGCGAGACGCTAGAACCGGAAAGTTAGCTGATGCGGATGCGGAGGCTCTGGAGTGGATCAGCACGGCGGGAACTGACTACCTGCGGGGCATGAGCCATATCGTGACGGATGACTTTGGGGCGCCGATAACAAACGCCGGTAAATCATCGTTGATGCTACGCGCTGAAGGGGCGATGAGCCGTGGCGCGAGGGCAATGACAGTTGTTAGTGGTATGGCTCCCATTAACGCTTACCTCCAGAGGTGGGCATCCAAAGCCGTCCTTCAAAAGTTCATCGACATGAGCGAGGAAGGTGCTCGGGTGAACCGGAAGCGTATGCGTGTGCTGGGTCTCAGTGATGAGATGCAGGACCGCATCTTTGAAGAAATCCGAAAGAACGCGGGTGAAACCACAGGTGAGCGTGAAGGCTCCAAGCTGAAACGTCTCAATCTGGAGGAGTGGAACCCCGAAGTACGCGGCGCATTCGAACACGCCATCTTCCGGTGGACCCGGAAGATTATCCAAGAGAACGATTTAGGCCAGACGAACACTATGCTGGGGCACACTCTAGGTAAGCTGTTCTTCCAGTTCCGTGGTTTCATGCTGGGTGCATGGACGAAGAATACTCTTCACAATGTTCACATGCGGGACTGGGAGAGTATGTCCATGATACTTGGAACGATGACATTCGGAAGCCTTGCGTATGTAGGGCAGACACATCTTCAGGCCATCGGCAGAAGCGACCGCGAAGACTGGCTGGAAAAACGCTTGTCACCGCAAAAGGTAGCCGCAGCAGCCTTCCAAAGAGCGGGTTTCTACTCCATCTTTCCTGCTGTAGCCGACAACATGGCCTATGTCGCCGGGTTTGATCCTCTCTTTGACAGTCGTGTCACCGGACAACCCTCACAGGGGCTGGCTGCCTTCCCTGCACTGGGGATGATCGACAACGCCATGAACTCCGTGCGGGGCGTTGCCGGTGCAGTTCAGGGCAGCCCGTTCTCTCAACGAGATGCCAGAGCAATGTTCGGGACGCTTCCGTTCCAGAACACACTGCCCATGCTCTGGTTCGCTAACACGGTTGTAAGGGGGCTTCCTGTGAAGGACAGCCGCTAATCAAGAGAAAGCCACGGCCTCACTCACCGTGACCTTCATTCTTGAGCCTCTAGCGAAGGGGCGGTGTTCGGCAATCCGAACTCCTTCACATTATCGTCGCACCAAATGTTCTGCAATACTCACCGACATGTCACCAGTTCAGGCTGATGGCGTGTCGGTTTTTTTTATCAAAGATATTCGATATCCAAAGCAGACTTGAACACTTGCGATACAAGATGAGCGAATTTTTCATATGCAACATGGACAACCTGCGGCCCAGCGGCATAGGATGCGACTTCATATGGGGCAAAATGTATTTGTAGGCCTGTGTCGTCAAAACCGAATGCGCGCATTGCGCTCCAGTCATCGGTGCCTCGCTTAATCCAATCCTCATCTGAGGGAAAATCGATTTCTTCTTCGGCGTCAGGTGCAAGAAGCTGTGACCTAACCTCCGACTGTAGCACCAAGAAAGCAGCAGCCGCGTCTTCAAAAATCTCCGACAACTGGTCGATCTGGCACAAAGGATCAATCAGGAAGCAATATGATGAAAAGCCGAGATTTGGGTGCGCTGCCCCTGCATGGTAGCTATACAGCGAATACACGATAGAAAGCACCCTTCCGCGAATTTTCGGCGTCTGGGGCTGTGCGTCCAAAGTATGAATACGCCTGAAACGGTCTTGTCCAAAATTAAAGCACTCTGGGTCAGGCAGTAAAGTCTGGTATCGCATCCCCATTAATGATTGAAGCATGTCACCTTTTATAACTTCACCTGCCTGATGAAGTAATGGATATCTCTCAGAGATAAATCTTATAAGCCTTAAATCGATTTCCATGCCCGGTAAACCGTCGCGGAATTCCTTTAGACTGTAGTACTGCCAGCGTATTTCGGCCTCACCTTGTAGCCCCTCAATTGTCGAACCAATCCGTTCAAATTGATGTTTAATCGCATCGATGAGGTTTTGTTCGAAGCTCTCATCAGAGGCCCGGAGGAATTGGAGGTCTTTGATTTGGTTAGGAACAATCACGTCATCATCAAGCAGAACCGGGATAAGATAAATATCGTCCGCCAGCTTTTCTTCAGCCTTTTCCAACCCCAGCCGGATTTCTCGCTGGACATATCCACGCTTAGTTACCGATTTGTTTGAGATGAAAACGACGATGACGACAGCCCGTTCGAGAGCGCGTCTTATCTCGAAGTCCCAGTTCTGGCCCGCCTTCAACCGCTTAACATCTATCCAAGCGTCAATCCCTGACGCGGCAAGCCTGTCCGCAATCGGTTCGACCCTATCCCTATCTCCTGACGTATAACTTAGAAAAACGTTCTGTTCGTCTGACTGCATTATGCCCCCCGCGATTCCCGCACAGGATGAGCGGAATGCAAAGGCTATGCAAACTAAACTTTGTTGTTGATTTCGATTAGCTACGCGATTGACACTAGGTACACCCGACGCTACCAGAGAGGTACACCGAGAAATGAGACCGCAAAACGTATCATGCTCTAACGCACTGTAACGTCAGAAAAATCTCCCTAAGCGACGAAGTTTGATTTTCTCAAATCTCTCCGGCCCGGGGAGCCATTTTTCTCAAAAACATCTCGTGAAGAGCGAAGTGAAGCTGCACTCGCCCGATCCGGTTCGTGGCGTTTTCGTCCCGGCCCTGTGTTACCGGGCCATAGGAACGTCAGGTCTTCTTGACCACACGCTTCGTCGCTTTCGTGGTGCCGGTAAGTGCCGGCGGATCGCTGGCGGGGAAACTTTCTTCAAGACTTTCGGTCAGATCGTCCACTTTTTCCTTGCTCGCAGCCTTCTGCTCTTTCTCAAGCGATTTTACCGCTGGCGACTTGGTTTTTTTTGATGTGTCCTTCTTCACCGGGGCCTTGGTCACTGCCGTCTTGCTCGCCGCCGCCTTGCTTGATGGGGCCTTGCTCGCTGGAGCCTTCTTCACCGCAGGTTTTTTCGCCCCGTTTCTGCCGGTGGTTCCGGCGGGTTCCGCGTTGGCGGAAATCTCCCGTTCCGCCTCCATCCAGTGCCTTTCGTGGTGCCCCTCCGGCCTTCCTTCCCTTTCCCATATTGCGCGCGCTTTTTCACGAATTGCGGCTTCGCGATCATGGTTCATAACGGGGCCTCCCTCTTTCGTTGCGCCGGTTTTGATTGTGCCATTGAAAAAACAGAAAAAGCTAGAGATTGTTCCGCGCTGCTCCGTCGCGACCAGGCATTTTCTCAAAAAAGGGAACCGTCCCCGCCGGCTGATCGTTTGCCCGGCACGAAACCCCGCAGGAGGATCATCCATGGACGCCCCGAAGCATAAGGATAAACAGCGCCTCGACATTCGCGATGCGGACGTGGCGCATTTCGAAACCGACAGCGAACTCAAATCGAAAGAGGGCGAGATTTATCCGGATGAATCCATGAGCCTGCGGGCACGCCGGCAGGCGGCGCGGCAGCATGAGGATGCCTTCATCGTCGCCACCGATCTCGAGGACGACGACCAGCGCGAGGCCACACCCGGCGTCCGGGAGCAACCATAGGCCCTTTAAACGCATAAGGCGGGCCATGGCCCGCCTTTATAGAGAAGATGGTGGTCTGTCCGGTCTTCAGCGGCGGACGGAAACAATGGCCCTGCGATTGAAATTGGACACCTGCACCCGGCCGGACTGGTTGCCGCCGAGGATTTGGGCCGTCTTGCCGCTCATGCTCTTCAGAATGCCGGCATGATAACCGCGACCATTGCGAATAACGACGACATCGCCGGGTTTGGCCTGGTTGACTGGAACGGCGTAACCGAAAGACGTCCAGGATTTCGCAAACCCATAAGATTTGGGAGACTGCCGGCCGGCCTTGCTGGCGACGGCATGCAGGAAAAGACCGCACCACGGCGTGCTGCGGGGATTTGCCCCAAGAATGGTCTTCAGGCTCTTGTTGTTCTTCGATTCATGCAACCCGGTGTATTTCTCGGCCTGGTTCAGCATGCCGGCCGAGGCTGGCGCCAGGACTGTAAAAGACAAGGCAGCGGATAGAATTAACGCGGATACTCTCAAACGTCTCGCCCTTATGTTAGAGGGCGTCCGTGTATTGTGACAATTTAGCGACAATTTGACGAGAAATGGGCAGAAATCAGACGCCTATTCATGCGCACTGATCTGTCATTGCTTCAAAACAGGCTGCCCTGCGCTTCATCGGCGCGGCTGCGCCCGGCATTTTCGAGATCCAGCATGCGCAATTTGGTGGTGGTTCCGCCCGGCGCGGAAAAGCCGCCCAGCCTGCCGCCGGCGGCCAGAACACGGTGACAGGGAATGATCAGCGGCACCGGATTTTTCGCCATGGCCTGGCCGACATCGCGGGCCTTTTCCATGCCAAGGCCAAGGGTCTTTACAATGCCGCCATAGGTCGTGGTGCTGCCCCAGCCGATCTGCCGCGCAACCGCATAAACATCGAGGAAGAAGCGTTCCTGCCCGGCCAGATCGAGTTCGACGGCGGCAAAATCGATCGGCTCACCGCTGAAATAACGGGTAACCATCGAAATCACCTCACGCGTGCGTGTCTCCGGCACCGCGATCGTGGATGACGGCAGACGTTTCAGAATAAGCCTTTCGGTCTCACCCGCGTCAGCACCGGGCAATTGCAGACGGGCGATGCCGCGCCCTCCCCATGCAAGACCGCAATGGCCGAGCGCTGTCGGAAAAACAATATAGCCGTAATGGTTGGTCATCACATTCATTCATCCGCTTTCGGGCAGACACGATGCCATATCCTGCGTCCGAAACAACCCGTTTCCTGACCCCTTAAAAAACAAGGCCACCCGGTCTTCGCGGGTGGCCCTTTTTGCATCTGTCCTGAAAATCCGCTCAGGATACGATTTTATTGTGCGCTTCCGCCTTGTCCTCCATCAGGCATTGCGCCTGCCGGCTGGCCGCGACGAAGGCGGTGCGGGCAATTTCCCCCGCCACGTCGCCCATCAGCGAGGCGCGGCACAGGCGCAGCGCCTGTTCATGCGCCTTGCCGCCGCGTTCGGGCCATTCATGCTGGAGAAAATCGAAGGCTTCATAAACGCCGTTGAAAATCCGGGGAGCGCCGTTTTCAAGGGATATGGTAACGGACTTTTCCCACTTAACATCATTCAGCAACATTGATTGCACTTCCATGCTCTATTAACCCGCGACAAACGCCGGCTCCTCCAGTTGGTTCCCTTCGCTTTCGGTTTCAAGGGCGAAAAAATAACCCTCGATAAACCATGTCCCCCTTCTTTCCATTCTAGCTGATTTGCGGAACAAAGCGGTTCAACACTCGTTCAAGCCGAAGTGAACCGGGTCCTTTCATGCCAACATCAGCCTCCCCCGCCATTGTCTGGTTCCGCAAGGACCTGCGCCTTTCGGACAATCTCGCCCTGCTTGCCGCGATGGATCACAACGGTCCCGTGATCCCGGTCTATATCCGCGAACAATCCTCCGGGCCGCTGGGCGGCGCGCAGCAATGGTGGCTTCATCATTCCCTCGCTTCGCTTGCCGCCGCGCTGGAAAAAATCGGCAGTCGTCTTCTCTTTCTCAGTGGCGATACCGAGAAGACGCTGCGCCGGCTGATATCTGAAACCGGGGCTGACGCCCTGTTCTGGAACCGCCGTTATGATTCAACCGGTATCACCACCGACAGGGTGCTGAAACAGACGCTGCGGGAAGACGGCCTGACGGTTCGCAGCTTCTCCGGCCAGCTGCTGCATGAGCCATCCCGACTGCAGACGAAATCAGGCGGGCCTTACCGCGTCTATACGCCCTTCTGGCGGGCGCTGGAGGGTGGCGATGAGCCACATGCGCCGGTGGATGCGCCGAAGAGCCTGAAGGCGCCGAAGACATGGCCGAAATCCGAAAAACTCTCCGACTGGAAGCTGCTGCCCACCAGGCCGGACTGGGCAAAGGGTTTCAGTGACATCTGGGTGCCCGGCGAAAACGGCGCGTTGGAAAAACTCGATGATTTCATCGACGGTGCCCTGAAAGGTTATGAAGAAGGCCGGGATTTTCCAGCAAAACCTGCGACTTCGCTGCTTTCGCCGCATCTGGCCTCAGGCGAAATATCGCCCGCCGCCGTCTGGCACGCGACGAAGGGGCTTTCGAGGCATATCGCCTCCCATGATATCGGCCGCTTCCGCAAGGAACTCGTCTGGCGGGAATTCTGCTATCATCTGCTGTTTCATTTTCCCGAACTGGACGAAAAGAACTGGAACGACAGTTTCGACGCTTTTCCCTGGCGGAACGATGAGAAATCCTTCAAGGCCTGGACACGCGGCATGACAGGATATCCCATCGTGGATGCCGGCATGCGGCAATTGTGGCAACATGGCACCATGCACAACCGGGTCCGCATGATCGTCGCGTCCTTCCTCATCAAACATTTGCTGATCGACTGGCGGAAGGGCGAGAAATGGTTCCGCGATACGCTCGTGGATGCGGATGCCGCCTCCAACGCCGCCAACTGGCAATGGGTGGCGGGTTCGGGCGCGGATGCCTCGCCATTCTTTCGCATCTTCAATCCCATCCTTCAGGGCGAGAAATTCGACGGGGATGGCGACTATGTACGCCGCTTTGTGCCGGAGCTTGAGAAACTCGACCGGAAATTCATTCACAAGCCGTTTCAGGCCCCGAAAGAGCTGCTGGACAAGGCGGGCATCGAGCTTGGGAAAACCTATCCCAGACCGATTGTCGACCATGCCAGGGCACGGGAAAGAGCGCTTGCCGCCTATGCCGAAGTGAAGAAGACCGCATAAAATTGGGTATCGGCAAAATTTTGCGTGGCTAAGCCAAAGCCGGGAAGATAATTTCTTGCCTTGAGGCGGTTGTAACGGGACATAACGGCACCTAATTTCCGCTCAGACAAGAAGGCTCGATCATGACCATTCATTCCTCTGCGCTCAGTGCTATCGGCAATACGCCGCTCATCCGTCTGAAGGCTGCCTCTGAAGCGACGGGGTGTGAAATCCTCGGCAAGGCGGAGTTCCTCAACCCCGGTCAATCGGTGAAGGATCGCGCCGCGCTCTACATCATCCGCGATGCCGAGCGGCGTGGGCAGTTGCGCCCCGGTGGCACTATCGTGGAAGGGACTGCCGGCAATACCGGTATCGGCCTGTCACTGGTCGCCAATGCGCTCGGTTACAAGACGGTGATCGTCATTCCCGAGACCCAGAGCCAGGAAAAGAAGGACGCGCTGAAGCTTCTCGGCGCAAAGCTGGTCGAGGTTCCGGCAGCGCCCTATTCCAATCCGAACAATTACGTGAAGGTTTCCGGACGGCTCGCGAAACAGCTTGCCGCAACCGACGAGAATGGCGCGGTCTGGGCGAACCAGTTCGATAATATCGCCAACCGTCAGGCCCATATCGAAACCACCGCGCCCGAAATCTGGGACCAGACGGACGGCAAGGTGGATGGCTTCATCTGCGCGGTCGGTTCCGGCGGAACGCTGGCCGGTGTGGCCGACGGCCTGCGTGATTTCAATCCCGACATCAAGATCGGCCTTGCCGATCCCGAAGGTGCCGCGCTTTACGAATTCTACAAGCATGGCGTCCTGAAATCCGAGGGTTCCTCCATTACGGAAGGCATCGGCCAGGGCCGCATCACCGCCAATCTGGAAGGTTTCGCGCCGGATTTCTCCTATCGCATCGCGGATGCGGAAGCCCTGCCGATCCTGTTCGACCTCGTTACGAAAGAAGGCCTGTGCCTCGGCGGTTCTTCCGGCATCAACATTGCCGGCGCAATCCGCCTTGCCCGCGAGCTTGGTCCGGGGCATACAATCGTGACGATACTGTGCGACTACGGTAATCGTTATCAGTCGAAGCTCTTCAATCCGGATTTCCTGCGTTCCAAGGGGCTTCCCGTTCCGCAGTGGCTGGCGGCCAAGAGCGAGATTCCGGTTCCCTACGAAACCGTTTGAGGACATGCCGAAATGCCTGTGAATGCCCTGTTCCGTGACGATTTTTATCTTTCAACCGCAGAAGCGATCGTCACGGCGGTGCATGAGGATGGCGGCATCGAACTGGACCAGACCTGCTTTTACGCCACTTCCGGCGGCCAGCCGGGCGATAGCGGCTTTCTTGAGCGCGCCGACAGCTCCCGCATCGAACTCGGCATCACCAAAAACGGCGCCGACAAGAGCGTCATCATCCATGTGCCACTTGAAGGCCAGCCTTCCCCTGATATCGGCGAGAAGCTGACCCTGCATGTGGACTGGCCACGCCGCTACAAGCTGATGCGCATGCACACCGCCTGCCATCTGCTCTCCGTCGTCTGCCAGTGGCCGATCACCGGTGCGGCGGTCGGCGAAGACGAGTCGCGTGTCGATTTCGACATGTCGGAAACCATCGACAAGGATGAGGTCACGGCAAAGCTGATGGAGCTGGTGAAGGCCAACCATCCGGTCTTCCTGCAATGGATCACCGACGAGGAGTTGTCTGCCAATCCGGGCATCGTCAAATCCAAGAACGTGCGCCCGCCGGTGGGCCTTGGTCGCGTCAGCCTCGTCTGCATCGGCGAAAATTCCAGCATCGACAGCCAGCCTTGCGGCGGCACCCATGTTTCCGAAACGCAGGAAGTGGGCGATATTCACATTGCCAAGATAGAAAAGAAGGGCAAGGAGAACAGGCGGTTCCGCATTCGTTTCGGCGCGCCTGAAGCTGTTGCCTGAAATCGGGAGAAACATCGTGAGCACGGATAAGAGCCGTTTCGTCGTTTCGGCGGACTGGGTGGAAAAGCAGCTCGGCACGGCCGGGTTTCGTGTCGTTGATGCGTCCTGGTATCTGCCGGCGCACAAGCGCAATGGTGCGGAAGAATATGCCGCCGGCCACGTGCCCGGTGCCGTGTTCTTCGATCAGGACAGGATCGCCGATCACACGACCGGCCTGCCGCATTCCCTGCCCTCGCCGGAATTCTTCGCGGAAGAGGCCGGCAAGCTCGGCCTCAGCGATACCGATACGATCGTCGTGTATGACGGCCCCGGTTTCTTTTCCGCGCCGCGCGTGTGGTGGATGCTGCGGGTGATGGGCGTGCGCAAGGCCTATGTGCTGGATGGCGGTCTGGACGGCTGGAAACGCGAAGGCCGGCCGCTGGAAACCGGCACGCCGGAGATCGAACCCGCGACCTTCACGCCGGATTTCAACGACAAGCGTGTAACTTCGCTCAGTGCCATGCGCGCCATCGTCGATGGCGGCGAAAAGCAGATCGCCGACGCCCGCGGTGCCGGGCGCTTTACCGGTGACGAGGCCGAGCCGCGTGCCGGCATGCGCTCCGGCCATATGCCCGGCGCGCGCAGCCTGCCTGCGACGGCCTTTTCCGAAAACGGCCACTTCAAGGACCTGACCGCCATCCGCAAGATGGTCACCGATGCCGGCATCGATCTTGGCAAGCCCGTGGTGACGAGCTGCGGCTCGGGCGTCACCGCCGCCGTCATCACGCTTGCGCTGGAATCACTCGGCCATCGGGACAATTCGCTCTATGACGGCTCCTGGTCGGAGTGGGGCGGACTTGAAGATACGCCCGTCGTCACCGGCGCTGCCGATCCCCTGCCGGTCATTTCCCATGGGCCCCTGAAGGCGCATGTGACGCAGCTGGAAATGACCGCGCCGCCGAAGGTCAGCCTGCCGATCCCGGTCAACCTCCAGACGGCGCTGATGCGGGTCAACAATATTCCCCTGCATTTCTACCGCTACCTCTACTGGCGAGTGGGCAAGCGCTGGCATTGGCAAAAGCGCATGCGCATGAGCGATGCCGAGCTTTCTGCCATCCTGCGCGATCCGAAAAACAGCGTCACGGTTCTCTACATGAACGGCGCGCCTGCCGGTTTCTTCGAACTGCACAAGGCGAGCGACGAAGTGACCGAGCTTTCCTATTTCGGGCTGCTCGAAGAGGCGATCGGCGCAGGCGTTGGCAAATGGTTCCTTCTGCAGGCGCTTTACGCCGCCTGGCAGGACAATCCGCAACGGGTGACGGTGACGACGAACACGCTCGATCATCCGCGCGCCTTGCAGCTTTACCAGATGATGGGCTTTTCGCCCGTCGGCACCTATGAGGCCTGGGTGGAGCCGCTTGCCGATACGGAGCTTCTGGAGATTTCGCTGCGGAATTGAGGGGGCTGGTCGGGCATGTCTGTCCCGTCCCCTATTATGGGTGTATCCACGCCCTACTCCCTCATTCCTGTGCCTGTCACAGAATGAGGGAGCGAGAGACCAGCATTCACGCCTTCTGGATAATCAGATGCGTAGCCCCCTCGCCCGCCACCGTTCCCGCACAGCGGTAACCCAACTCAGGTAGATCCAGCCCTTCGAAAAGCGGCTCCCCCTTGCCCAGAAACACCGGAGCAAGAGCCAGATGCAACTCATCGATCATCCCCGCCACCATATATTGCCGGATGGTGGAAACGCCGCCGCCGATGCGGACATCCTTGCCGTTCGCTGCCGTGAGCGCCTGATCGAGCGCGGCTTTGATGCCATCGGTCACAAAATGGAAAACGGTGCCGCCCTTCATGGTGAAGGAAGGGCGCGCGTGGTGGGTCAGGACAAAAACCGGAACGTGGTAGGGAGGCTCCTCGCCCCACCAGCCCGTCCAGTTCTCATCCGGCCAGACGCCGCGCACCGGTCCGAACATGTTGCGCCCTAAAACCCAGGCGCCGATATTTTCGAAGCTCTTTTCGGAAAAATTCTCGTCCGTCCCGGTCGAGCCACCCTCCTTGCCGAACATGCGGTGGAAGGTGCGGGTCTTGAAGGCCCATTGGTGCAGCTCTTCGCCCTTCACACCCAACGGGTTCTGCAGGCTCTGGTCCGGTCCTGCACCATATCCGTCAAGCGAAATGGCGAAATTGCGAACGACGACCTTCGGCATGGCATTCTCCTCCATCAAGGAGGCCAGATTGCCAGCGCCCGGCAACCAGCCTCAGATTTCGCGTTCCAGATTGACGGCCGTAGGAATTTGCCCGCCGGCCGCTCCCTTGTCTTCCGTGACACTGTTGAGGAGATGATCGGCAATCAGCTCCGCCTGGAATTTGCCAAGCTCGTAGCAATAGGTAATTTCGCGCTTTTCCGCCGACCAGTAGACATCCGGACGGCCACAGGACTTGGCCGTCAGCTTCACATCACCCTTCAGGCCATAACCGCCGAAACTGCGGCTGATGAGATCCAGAACCTTCGATTCCTTGACCATGATGGCGTACGGCTCAAGTTCCGGGTCGCGCGGCGGCACGTAGCTGACGGCAAATCTGGAAGGTGTCAGGCTGCGGTGAGGCGCGAGGAAATTTTCCCAGGCAGAGGCAACACCCGGATAGGCGGCGGCGCATCTGTCGAATTCGGTATTGGGAAGCCCCATCATCGCGGCCAGATCGCCATAACCATCCTTGTCGCGGCCAACCATCAAGCAGGCCATGTTGCGGTCGCGGCTCCTGTCCGGCACCAGCGCGGAAAAGACGGGGGCTTCATGCTCCGGCAAGGTCTCCGCCTCGCGCGCCAAGTACCAGCTGTCGGTGGCGTTGACGAGCGCGGTGTCGAGCCATTCCTCATTGGCCTGGAGGATGAGCGTGCCCGCCAGTTGATCGGCCGGGGCCTGGACACTTGCCGTCTCCGCCGTTCCGAAATCCGAGATCAGCATGCGCGCGCCCTCATGATAGAGCGAGAAGATCGCATTGCCGATGACGAAATTGACCGCCTGCTGCAGCTGATCGTCGGACAGGCCATCGAGACCGGGGGCGACCTGCGCGCCCGCCTCGATCGGAGCCGTCAACGAAACGAAAGCCAGCGGAACGGCGGCCAGAAAACGACGGAACATAAAATCAGACCTTCCGGGAACGAGGAGCGTCACTGATTCCCGAAGCTAACGAGTCACGCAATGGGGTGGTTGCATCACCTGTCAAGAATCGGGTGGATAGTGCTCCATTTCGGGATCATAGCTGCAAAGAAGCAACGCCGATCCCAACCTGAAGAGGCCCCGCCATGACCGATCTCGTCTTCACTGCAATGCCGGCTAAGGAAGCAGAGGCCTTCCGGGCGGGCAGCGCCGACGCCTATGGCAACGCGCCGGAAAAGGCCGTTTCACCGGGCGGTATGCCCTGTCGCCACTGCCTGTCCCAGATCGATGAAGGCGAAGCGATGCTGATTCTCGCCTACCGGCCCTTTCCCTCGCTTCAGCCCTATGCGGAAACGGGGCCGGTGTTCCTTCACGCCGAGCCCTGCGAACGTTACCCGCAGACGGAACTCGTTCCGCCAATGCTGGAGAGCCCGGATTATATCGTGCGCGGATATGGAGCCGACGACCGCATCGTCTACGGCACCGGCGCGGTGACGGCGACGGGCGAGATCGTGTCACGCGCGCGGCATCTTCTGGCACGCGCGGATGTTGCTTATGTGCATGTGCGCTCGGCCCGCAACAATTGCTATCAGTGCCGTATCGATACAGCATAATCGGCAATTACCTGCAATTTTAACTGAAGAACTAAATGGCTCTCAAGCTTTCCGCAGCATGATGCATGGTATCGGAAACAATTGATTTGAGCAGCAAGATGACAAACAATCTCAATATGGCGACCCGCAGCGCGCCCCGCAGCAAGACGAGGATCTTCGCGACGGTGCATTATTTCAGCCAGTCCACCCGAGGCCGTGTGGTTGATCTTTCTGCCACCGGAATGGCGCTTGAACTGGACGGGCCTTTTGCCGCCGCCAAGGGCAGCCGGGTCAAGGTGCAGAGCGACGATCTGGGCTTCATCGAGGGTGTGGTGCAGTGGCAGCACCAGAACCGCCTCGGCCTGCAGCTGAAACTTTCCACCAACACGCTGGCGCAGCTTTCCTCCTATTTCCGCTTCTTCCATGAGGAAGTGAAACCCACGCTCGCCCGCTGAGCCCTCGATCCCGAAGACCGGAATGCGCAGCACAAATGACGCGCATTCCTGACGCGCCGGCATGCGCGCCGCGCTTCAATGACAAAAAATTTATCAAACGGTTGAAAACTGGCCCGTCCGTCACCGGCTTGTCATTTTGATGATGGACTCCTCGGCGATTGCTTCTACCTTGTCGTTTCCCATGACAGAGCAGGCTTCATCCGAAGGAGTTCCCATGTCGTCGCTTCTCGCTCTCCACCCCATCACCCGCCGTTCGCTTCTTGGCGGCATCGCGGCCTCCTCGGCACTGGTGCTGCTGCACCCCTTTGCCGCGCGCGCGGCCGCCAATCAGGCGCATCTGCGCATCATGGAAACGACGGACATCCACGTTCACGTCTTTCCCTATGATTATTACGCCGACAAGCCGAACGACACGATGGGGCTTTCGCGCACCGCCTCGGTCATAGATACGATCCGTGCGGAAGCCGGAAACTCGATGCTGGTGGATAATGGCGACTTCCTGCAGGGCAACCCGCTCGGCGACTATATCGCCTATGAGCGCGGCATGAAGGCCGGCGACAAGCATCCCGTCATCAACGCCATGAACGTGCTGGGTTATGATTGCGGCACGCTTGGCAACCACGAATTCAATTACGGCCTCGACTATATGTCGAACACGCTGGCGGGCGCCGGTTTCCCCTATGTCTGCGCCAACCTCACCAAGGGCCAGCTCGCTTCCGATCCGAAAAACGACGAGCTGTTCTTCAAGCCCTACGTCATTATCGAGAAGCAGATCCGCGACGGCGGCGGCGTAACCAGCCCGGTCAAGGTCGGCATCATCGGTTTCGTGCCTCCGCAGATCATGATGTGGGATTCCAAGAACCTCGAGGGCAAGGCCCAGACGCGCGACATCGTCGAGGCGGCGAAGGCCTGGGTGCCGGTCATGAAGGAAGAAGGCGCCGATATCGTCATCGCCCTTTCCCATTCCGGCATTGACGGCAAGGGCCAGACGGAGCGCATGGAAAATGCCTCGCTCTATCTGGCGGGCGTGGAAGGCATCGACGCCATTTTCACCGGCCACCAGCATCTCGTCTTCCCCGGGCCGAAGACCTGGGACGGCATCGAGGGCGTGGATGCGGTGAAGGGCACGCTGCTGGGCAAACCGGCGGTGATGGCCGGTTTTTGGGGTTCGCATATGGGCCTCATCGACCTGCTGCTCGAAAAGGACGGCAAGAGCTGGAAGATCGTCGACTTCACTTCCGAAGCCCGGCCGATCTATCACCGCGACGAAAACCGCAAGATCGTCGCCGATTTCACCGACAAGGCGGAGATTCTCGTGGCCGCCAAGGCCGATCATGAGGCAGCGCTTGCCTATGTGCGCCGTCCCGTCGGCAAGAGCTCGGCCCCGCTCTATTCCTATTTCGCGCTTGTGGCCGACGATCCGTCCGTGCAGATCGTCTCCAACGCCCAGACCTGGTACATCAAGGACATGCTGAAGGAAGGGCAATACAAGGACCTGCCGGTGCTTTCGGCGGCGGCACCCTTCAAGTCCGGCGGCCGCGGCGGCGCGGATTATTACACCGATGTCCCCGCCGGTGACATCGCCATCAAGAACGTCGCCGACCTTTATCTCTACCCGAATACGGTGCAGGCGGTGCTGATCAACGGTGCGCAGGTGAAGAACTGGCTGGAAATGTCGGCCGGCATGTTCAACACGGTCGAAGCCGGTGCAAAGGACGTACCGCTGATCAATGCGGATTTCCCGTCCTACAATTTCGATGTCATCGATGGCGTCACCTACCAGATCGATATTTCCAAACCGGCGAAATTCGACAAGGACGGCAAGGCGGTCAACCCGGACAGCAACCGTATCGTGAACCTCCAGTTCAACGGCAAGCCGATCGATCCCGAGCAGAAATTCGTGGTCGCCACCAATAATTACCGCGCCGGCGGCGGTGGCAAGTTCCCCGATATCGCTGCCGACAAGGTGATCTTCGTGGCCCCCGATACAAACCGCGACGTGATCGTGCGCTATATCATCGACCAGGGCACCATCAATCCGTCGGCGGATGCCAACTGGTCCTTCGCACCGGTGGCCAACACCACCGCGATCTTCGAAACCGGCCCCAAGGGTCGTCATTATGCGGCGGAGATCAAGGGCGCAAAGATCGAGGATGCCGGCGACGGCGCGGAAGGTTTCGCGAAGTTCCGTCTGGTTCTTTGAGGGCTACGGCCTTTCGGCTGTTGGCGGCAGGGTTGAAGCTCTGCCGTCATCCTTGAGCTTGTCCCAAGGATGACGCCGAGTTTTGATGGAGACTATCGGCAATACCGGGGGCTGCCCCTCAGTCGCGCCCACTGAGTGTGCGCAGCAGCAGCGTCAGTTCCGACGGCGGCTTCTGCTCGATACGCCGATAATCGCTACCATCGCGGTTACGACGAATGAGCCTCAGGCCGACCATGTCGCGCCTCAGCATCGCGGCATCCCGGAACAGGTGCAGGCCATCCAGAAAGCTGCTGAATTCGCGTTCGGAAAAGCTGCGGCCAGCGGGAATTTTCGCCCACAGATACCAGAGGCATAGTTCCTGCTGCGAGCGGCGGGCGGGCCATTGCGTCAGCCGGCCTGTCTCATCGAAAAGCCGCGCGGTCCTCAGCACCCTGCCCTCATTGGCAGCCGGCGCTGTTTGCCGCGACGGAAGGGCATTTTCAGTGGACGGAATGCGGGAAGCGCGCAGGTGCTGGAAATTCCGGAACCCTGCGGCCCGGCTCAGAAGATTGAGCATCTCCACATGGCTCGGCTGGCGGTCCAGCCTGCCGATCTGTTCGCGCAGCGCTTTGGCAAAACTCGAGAGGTCGGCGACCTCCATGGAAAGGATCGAACGTGGCATGACTTACCCTCAACGTGCCATTCCGAATGGTGTCGCTGATCGCCGGCTTCCGACAGGGCACGGGATAAGTGCTGTCAATCTTTCAAATGCAGGTTTAGCTTCCCTTGCGGGACGGCGATGCCTCGGTGAACTGCTGACCGTGATTTACGTATAGGCAGGCCAGTCGCCAGCGTCAATCGGCGTCCGCTATGGCTTGGTATCGAGGTCGCCACTTGTCTCCCCGGCGGGGAGAAGAAACAAGGGACTACCGCTCGCGCACTATAAATCGCAATGCTTGCGGCCAATGTCACTCTGCGGCGACAGCAACGGCCCTCTGCCTGTTCGCTTCCAGCATCCCGTTGAAATCCTTATGTTTCGGGCAAGCAGACAGGCGCTGCTGGAATGCTTCGGAAAGCCACTGGCCGGCGGGACCCGCAGGGGTATCGACCCGTCGCAGCGTGAAGAGCGGATATTCGCCCTGCTCATAGGCTTCGAGTTCAAGCGCCTTCAGGCTGCCATTGGCGAGATCATTGTGCACGATCGAGGCGGGCAGACCACCCCAGCCAAGGCCGCCCTTGATGAGCTGGTATTTGGTGGCGATATCGCTGACCCGCCATGTCTTGTAGGAAAGGACATTGAAATCCCGGCCCTTGGTCAGGCCCGAGGCGTCGGTGACAACAAGCTGAACCTCCTCGCGCACATCCGCGAGCACCAGCGGCCGCTCGATCTGCGCCAGCGGGTGATCGGCAGCAGCGACCGGCAACATGAAGGAATGGCCGACCTTTTCCATGACGAGTTCATCATCCTGGCGCAGCACCGCCCCGCCGATGCCGATGCCCGCCTTGCGGGAGAGCACCATTTCCATGACCATGCCGAGCTCACCGACATTGAGGCTGAGTGTAACGGTGGGGAATTGCTGGCGAAAATCCCGCAGCACTGCCACCACGGCCTCTGCCGGCACCATGGTGCTGATGGCGACGGAAAGCTCCGCCTCCAGCCCCTGCTTCAGCCCCTTGGCACGGGCGCGCATCTCCTGCAGGCCAGCGACGATGCGCCGTGCATCCTCCAGCATGGCGCGGCCCTCATCCGTCAGCTTCGGCTGGCGCACGCCATTGCGCTCGAACAGCGTCACTTCAAGCTGCGCCTCGAGATTGGCGATGGTGTAGCTGACCACCGACTGGGCGCGGTTGAGCGCCCGCGACGCGGCGGAGAAACTGCCGGTCTCGGCAACCGTCAAAAATACCTGCAACTGGTCGAGCGTCGGGTTCGCGTCCATGTCCCATCCAATTCTTCGATAGATGACTTCCACATTATCACAGTTTTCTTGATGGCAGTAATTTTTCATATAGGGGGCAAAGGAAGGGCATCGTGCTCTCCCGCCCTCCCAAGGCGCCCGTCAATTCATCGCATATGCAAGGAAAGACCATGTCCAACATTCTTCTCATCACCTCCAGCCCGCGTGGCGACGAATCGGTCTCCAACAAGTTTGCCGGTGAACTCGCCAGCAAGCTGAAGGCCAAGTCGGCTTCCAACACCCTCGTCCACCGCGATCTCGCCGCTGATCCGATCCCGCATCTCGACACCGTCAAGACCGCAGCGATCCGTAAGGCGCCTGACCAGCGCACCGCCGAAGAAGCGGTTGCCGCCGATTATTCCGACAAGCTGGTTACGGAACTTCTGGCTGCCGACACGGTCGTCATCGGCACCGGCCTTATCAACTTCAACATCTATTCCGGCCTGAAGTCGTGGATCGACAACGTCGCCCGCGCCGGCCAGACCTTCAAATACACC
Organism: Agrobacterium tumefaciens; assembly: GCA_017744915.1. Taxonomy (GTDB): domain Bacteria; phylum Pseudomonadota; class Alphaproteobacteria; order Rhizobiales; family Rhizobiaceae; genus Agrobacterium; species Agrobacterium tumefaciens_I. The sequence goes on along the minus strand of JAGIAH010000013.1, from coordinate 26,005 downwards.
GAAACCGGCCCGGTTGGCCTCGCCACCGGCAAGAAGGTCTACATCGTGCTTGCTGCCGCCGGCGTTTATTCCGAAGGCCCGGCCGTTTCGATGAACCACGCCGTCCCCTACCTCAAGACCGTTCTCGGTTTCCTGGGCATGACGGATGTGGAAGTCATCTATGTCGAAGGTCTGGCCTTTGGCCCGGAAGCCGTCGAAAAGGCTGTCGCCGCCGCCGAAGCCAAGGTTGAAGAACTGGCGCAGGCCGCCTGAGGTACGCTGAATAGCGGTGATACCGGCATGTTTGCCGGTATCAGTCGACCCACATTCCGTAACGGCCGTGGACCTGGTCCCGGCCGTTATTTTTTGCCGCATAGAGCCGCGCATCGGCCTCCGACAAAAGCGCTCGGAAAAGCTGCCCATCCTCGAAGGCCGTCGCGACACCGATGCTGACGGTCAGCGGCGAACCGTCCGGCCGTTGCAGGTCCGCAAGAACCGCCGCCCGGAGGCTCGCCGAAAATGCGAGCGCCGTTTCATGCGTCATCGCCGGCAGGAGGGCCACGAATTCCTCGCCACCAAAACGGTATAGATGTCCCAGCGGCTGCACGGCGCGCTTCAGCACGGCGGCGAATTCCCGCAAGATCTCATCGCCCTGCAGGTGGCCGAACGTGTCGTTGACGGTCTTGAAATGATCGATATCGACGATCAGCACGCTGACCGGTCGCTTTTTCTCCAGACATTCAACGACGACGGAGGGCGCATCGAGTTCCATTCGGGCGCGGTCCGATACGCCGGTCAGCATATCGCGACCGGAGCGGGACAAAAGCTCCTCGTAGCGTTCCCTGAAAGTGAGATCGTTGAAGACATCGGCGACGCTGCGGCGTGTCAGAAAACGGCCCTTGGCCGATGTCAGCCAGAGATAGGCGGCAAAGAGCAGCGAATAGATGCCAACCGCCGCCATCTTCGCCTTCCAGCCGTCATAAAACACATCGACCGGTGCATTGTAGAGAAGCCGCAGCGCACCGTAAAACCCCGCCTGATCGAAGCTCAGGATGACGACGCCGCAGATGGCAAAGCGCAACACGATATGGCGCTGCAGATAACGCCCGAGCTTCTCGTAAAACAGGATAATGGCGATGGCGTCGATATAAAGCAGGCTGGTTCCCCAGACCATCAGCACGCCCATTTCATCGAGAAAGCCGGTATTGACCGTTTGTCCGGGAACGATCGCCACCGTCTGGTGAAAATGGACGATCTGCGCCATGATGACGGTCAATATATTGCCGAGGAACAGGCCGTAGATCGGCTGACGCACCACCGCCGCATCCTCCCGCATATAGAGCATGAGGATCATCATCAGCTTGCCGGCAAACAGGATCGACGAGCCGGGCGAGGCTACGCCAAAGGGCAGCTCGACGTAAAAGACGGCCGCCAGATAGGTCTCCAGGAAATGCATGACGCCCAGCGCGGTGAGGAAAACACCGATGCCGAGAATATGGCGGTAATGCAGGAATGCCGTCATTACCGAAAAATAGACGATGGCCTCTGTCAGAAAGAGGGCCAGATTTGCCCATTGCATCGGCACATGCCCTATCGATCCATGTCGCGCGGGTTGATTGGCGCGACTCCATGCCCTTCAGGAACGATAGGCCGAAGCAAACAACGGAATCTTAATGTCCGGGGCAAGAAAACGTCATCATTTTCCTGGGAAAAGCGATGCGCCGTTCTGATCGATGATGAGTTTCGCCTTGCGGATCGTGAACTCCACCGCATCGTCCATGCTGGTGAAGACGTCGGCGCGCACGAATTCATGCACCAGCACTTCGTCACCGGCCTTCTTTTCGATACGCCCCGCCAGGCGGAACTGGCCGCCTTCCTTGATGGGCGTCGCATAGATCAGATAATCGCCATGCGCATGCGGCTCGGCCTGCGCCACCTTCTGCGGTGCGTCGGAAGATGGCTGGCCGGAGCCGAAGGCCGAGAGGATTTTGGAAAAAAACGATGCCATGGCTTTCACTCCCTCAATTCATCTAACATGCGAAGGGCGGTGTTGCCCGCCCTTCCCTGTCGCCCTGTCCAGATCAGATGATCAGGTTCGACAGGATGTCGTTTTCAGTAATGTCCTCATAACCGAGACCGGCCGCCTCGAAGCGTTCCAGCAGCCCGCCGAAATTTTCCTTGGCGCTCGTTTCGATGCCGATCAGGATCGAGCCGAAGTTGCGGGCCGATTTCTTCAGATATTCGAAACGGGCGATATCGTCGTCCGGGCCGAGCAGGTTGAGGAAATCGCGCAGTGCGCCGGGACGCTGCGGCAGGCGCAGGATGAAATATTTCTTCACGCCGGTGTAACGCATGGCGCGTTCCTTCACATCCGGCAGGCGCTCGAAATCGAAATTGCCGCCTGAAACAACGGCGATGACCATCTTGCCTTCCAGCCTTTCGCGGCCAAGCTTTTCAAGCGCGGTGATCGCCAGCGCACCCGCCGGCTCCAGCACCACGCCTTCGAGGTTCAGCATCTCGATGATCGTCACGCAGATGGCATTTTCCGGGATGAGCACGACCTGCTCGGCCGGGAAGTCCTTCAGCGCCTTGAAGTTCAGGTCGCCGATGCGGGCAACCGCCGCACCGTCGACGAAATTGTCGACCTTGTTCAGCGTCACCGGTTCACCGCGTTCAAGGCTCTTCTTCAGGCTCGGCGCACCTTCCGGCTCGCAGAACACGAAGTTTTCCTTCTTCACCGTGCCGGCCAGAAAGCCCGACAGGCCGGCCGAAAGACCGCCGCCGCCAACGGGCATGACGACGATATCCGGTTTCGTGCCTTCCGGAAGCTGATCCATGATCTCGGCAGCAACAGTCGCCTGCCCCTCGATGATATCCTCATGGTCAAAGGGCGGCACCATATAGCCGTCATTGTCCTGCACATGCTGACGCGCCGCGGCGTAACACTGGTCGAATATATCGCCTACCAGACGGATCTTGATGAATTCACCGCCGAAGATGCGGGTCTTTTCGATCTTCTGCTGCGGTGTCGTCACCGGCATGAAAACGACGCCGTGGACGCCGAAATGACGGCAGGCAAAAGCAAAGCCCTGGGCATGGTTGCCGGCGGAGGCACAGACGAAAATCTTGTCCTTGCCGGCCTTGGCGACCGCCTTGCGGAGAAAGTTGAATGCGCCTCTAATCTTGTAGGAACGAACCGGGGAAAGATCCTCACGCTTCAGCCAAATCGAAGCACCATATCGACGGCTGAGATGTTCATTCAACTGCAGCGGCGTTTCCGGAAATATCTCCCGCACTTCCCGCCGCGCTGCTTCCACAAGCTGCTTGTCCACGATTGTCAATCCATTGAAATTCATAATGGCACCCGCTATGCCATAGGAAGGCGTCCGAGACAAAGACTCATTTCAGCGCGGCTACGAACTCTGGGTTTCATTTCTTGAACAGCAACCTTCTGCGCTCGGTCATCTATGTGGCGTCCATCTTCGGACTCTACCTCGCGACGGCCATGTTCCTGCCCGCGCTGACCGATCTTTATTACGGCAATGACGACTGGATGGTGTTTGCGCTTTCCGGCTTCATGTGCGGCGGCTTCGCGCTCGCCTGTGCGCTGGCCACCCGCGGGCCGATCGCCTCCTTCAACAAGCGATTTGGCTTCCTGCTCGTCAACCTGCTCTGGCTGGTGTTTTCCATCGTCGGCGCGGTGCCGTTTTACCTGTCCGAACTCAACCTGACGCCCGGCCAGGCGCTCTTCGAATCCGTATCGGCCATCACCACCACCGGATCGACCGCCATATCCGGCCTCGACAACGCGCCACAGGGCATTCTTCTGTGGCGGTCGCTGCTCTGCTGGCTCGGCGGCATCGGTATCGTCGCGCTCGGCCTTTTCATCCTGCCGCTCCTGCGCGTCGGCGGCATGACCTTCTTCCGCATGGAATCCTCCGATACCGGCAACGACCGGCCCTTCGCGCGGCTGGCAAGCTTCACCCGCGCTTTCGTGGCGATCTATATCGTCATGACCATCGCCTGCACGGTGGCCTTCGATTTTGCCGGCATGTCGCATTTCGATGCGCTGAACCATGCCATGTCGACGGTGGCGACCGGCGGTTTTTCCACCCATGACGCGTCTTTCGCCTATTTCGACAATACGGCGCTGCTATGGATCGCCACCATCTTCCTGATCTTCGGCAGCCTGCCCTTCTCAGTCATGATCCTGCTTGCCGTGCGCCGCCGGCTGGAGACGCTGCGCGATCCGCAGATCGCCGTCTTCCTCGGCTATCTCTGCGCGATCTCGATTGCGGTCGGCGTCTATCATCATTTCAGGAACGGCGTGCCGCTGGATGATGCGCTCAGCCATTCCTTCTTCAACATGACCTCAATCCTCTCGACCGGCGGTTTTGCCAGCGATGACTATACGCTCTGGGGTCCCTTCGTCGTTGTCGTCGCCTTTTTTGCGACCTTCATGGGCGGCTGTTCCGGCTCGACGGCGGGCGGTATCAAGGCCTATCGTTTCCTTATCATCTTCAACGTGGCACGAGCCGGCCTCAAGAAGCTGATCTATCCGAACGCCGTCTATTCCGTGCGCTACGGCCAGCAGGTGGTCGATCCGGAAACCATCCGCACCATCTTTCTCTTCATCAGCTGCTTCATCGCATTGTGGATCGCCGGCAGCCTTGCCATGAGCCTGATGGGCTATGATTTCCTCACCGCCACCTCGGCCGTGGCGACCTCGCTTGCCAATGTCGGCCCCGGCATCGGCCCGATTATCGGCCCGGCCGGCAATTTCTCCACCATCAGCGAACCGGCGCTCTATCTCCTGTCGGTCCTGATGCTGCTCGGACGTCTGGAAATCCTGACGGTTCTCGTGCTGCTGATGCCGATTTTCTGGCGCAGCTGATCCGGCGATGCACATGTTGCGCTGGCGCGAATAAAGCGCTTGACCTTCCCACGTTGGAATAGTCCAGGCTCCGTCCTGTTAGAATTCCAAACCATGGAGAACTGCCTATGTGCACCGCTCACCAGCATCATGCCGAAACCACCACTGCACCTGATAATGCAGGCCTTTCTTTCCACGTTGAAGACATGACCTGCGGTCACTGCGCCGGGGTTATCAAGGGCGCGATCGAAAAGACCGTTCCCGGTGCTGCCGTGCATGCGGATCCCGCAAGCCGCACGGTCGTGGTCGGCGGTGTCTCCGATGCAGCCCGTATTGCCGAAATCATCACCGCTGCTGGCTATACGCCGGAAGCGCGCGCCTGAACGAAAGATACCGGCGGCGTTTTATCCTGCCGCCGCCGGCTCGCCTACCTCGCTTCACGCTGAACCTGCGTGACAGCCGTTGGACGACATTGAATTCGTCCTTTCAGTCCTCCGAACAGATATCTCTCCCAAAGCCGGTGGCGAAAGATTCACGTCTCTTGCCGTCATCCTCGCGTTTGTTCCCGAGGATGACGGCGGAGTGTTTGGCGTAGCTCGTCATTCCAAATCAATATCATGCACATTGTCGAGAAATTTAGCCCGGACGGTAATGGCCCTGATCCGGCATCCGGCTGCTGCGCGACCGCATCATATCAGCAAAATGGCCCGGCTCTTGCGAGCCAGGCCATGTTTCGTCAGAACCGTCAGAACCGTCAGATCGGCTTATTTCGTCGCCAGATCCTTGGTCATGATGAAGTAGTTGATCGGATGTGGCTTGAAGTTTACGACCTTCTCCGAATAGGCATCGAAAGCGGTTTCATGGATGAGGTAGACGGTGACGGCTTCGTCGTAAACTCTCTTCGCCGCCTCGGCATAGATGGCATAACGCTTGGTCGGCTCAGCCACCGCATAGGCCGATTTGATCAGCTTGTCCGTTTCCTCACTGCAATAATGCGAGATGTTGTAGCCGCCTGTGCAGGTATAGTCGGCATTGAGGAAACCGATCGGTTCCGCAACATCCGTGGCATAACCGCGTGACAGAAGGACCATGTCGAAATTGCCGGAGAGGAGATCGGGCTCGATCGCGGTGTAGTCGGCAACGCGAACATCAACCTTGATGCCGATTTCCTGCAATTGGGCCTGGATAACGGCGGCAACGTCCTTGAGTTCGGTTCTTTCAGTGTAGGCCAGAAGCGTCAGCTTCAGGCTGCCGGGAGCAACTCCCGCCTCTTTCAGCAGGGCCTTTGCCTTCTCCACGTCATAAGCGGGTGTGACGTCTTTCGGCGCCCACGGCTCTCCCGGTGCGAAAGGCATCGTTGCGGGCTTTACCGCGCCTTCATAGATGCTGTCGGCAATACCGGCGGTGTCGATGGCAGCCCGGATCGCCTGCCGAACCTTGATATCCTTGAACGGCGGCTTCGAATTATTGAGCAGCATCTCCGTAATCCGGGGCACGGTGATCGGCGCAACCTTGACACCCTTCGTGGCTTCTATGGTCTTTACCGCCCAGGGTGGGATCACGCGCGAAATCTGCACTTCACCGCTTCTTATCTGGGTGGCGCGCGTATCCGCATCCGGAATGAAGTTCACACGACCGCCCGAGAGCTTCGGCATGCCGGCCCAATAGTCATGGTTCGCGGTCAGCTCCATATATTGGTTAGCATCGACCTTGGTGATCTTGAACGGCCCGGTGCAGGTTCCGATCGGATCGACCTTGCCATCCTTATAGGCTGACGGCGCGAGGATCGAGGTCGCCGGGCTTGCCATCTGCGCCGGCAGCAACACCGACGGCTCGATGGTCGTGATCTTCACGATATCCTCACCGCCGGCATCGACGGCAGCGATGAGCTTGGGCGAAAAGGCACGGGCCGGAACCGGCGCCTTCAAGAGATTGGTGAGCGCATTGACTGCGGCTGCGGCATTGAGCGGCTCGCCGTTCTGGAACTTCACGCCCTTGCGCAGCTTGAATTCCCAAACCTTGGGTCCGGTCTGCGCCCAGGATTCGGCAAGACCCGGCTCCAGTTTCGTGTCATAGCCGACGCGGACCAGGCTTTCGAAACAGCCCGCGCGCGAACCGAGATAGGCGTCGTCGGAGGCCATTTGCCAGCCGGTCTTGACGCCCGTATAATCGTCATAGGTGATTGTTCCGGCGTTTGCCGCATGCGTTCCAAACGAGACGACGATGGCGCAGGTCGCCAAAAGTGCGTGCTTCATCATAGAATATTCCCCTTTTATTTTTGATGATAACGCTCTCAATTCACATATTTCATGAATTTCCATTCAATATTTGCGATTACTCAACAGACAAAAAGAATACCCAATGGATATTTTTTGATTATCCATCTATATATTCTTTATTTTATGTTTTCATACTCGGAATTTTATTCCGATATTAATCCACAAACACACAATTCATCTGTTTTTACCGCAACAGAAAACTGTAACTGCGCCACCCCTCAGCCCAATTCCCGCCAGCGGTGGCAGCGTGCGAAATGCTCGCCTGCAACGCCTTCCAGAACCGGCTCCACCTCACCGCAGATCGCGGTCGCATATTTGCAGCGGGTGTGAAACTTGCAGCCGCCCGGAGGATTGAGCGGGCTCGGCAGGTCGCCGTCGAGAAGCATTTCCGGCGCATATAAGCCGGTCTCGTCAAGCATCGACGAGGCGATGAGAGCCTTGGTATAGGGGTGCTTCGGCGCCCGGAAAAGCTCTTCACGATCGGCGATTTCAACAACGCGCCCGAGATACATCACCGCGATGCGATCACAGAGATAACGCACGACGCGCAGGTCATGGGAAATCATCAGAACCGTCAGGCCGTGACGGCGCTTCATGTCCATCAGGAGGTTCAGGATCTGCGTGCGCATCGAGGCATCAAGCGCCGATGTCGGTTCGTCACAGACGAGGAAACTCGGATTGAGGAGAAGCGCGCGGCCGATGACGACGCGCTGCAGCTGGCCGCCGGAACACTGGCTCGGATACCGGTCATAAAAGGAACCGTCGAGACCGACCTCCTCCAGCATGCGGAAAACCCGCGCCGTGCGTTCCTCGCGGGTGCCGATGCCGTGCTGGGCGAGCGGCGCTTCCATGCTCTGGCCGATGCGCATGCGCGGATCGAGTGCCGAATAGGGATCCTGAAACACCAGCTGCACGACCCGGCGCATGCGCCGGAGCGCTTCGCCCTGCATGTGCAATATGTCGTGATCTCCAATGCTGACCTCACCCCGCGTCGCGTGCGTCAGGCGCGTGATCAATCCGGCAACCGTACTTTTGCCGCAGCCGGATTCACCGACCAGACCCAGCACCTCCCCCTCGCCGATCGTCAGGGAAACATCATCGACGGATTTCACCACGCGGTGACCGAGGCCCGATATGGGATAATATTTGCAGAGGTTCTTCGCGACCACATAGGGCCGGCTGCTGTTTTCCGCCGAGGGCGGCATCTGTGTCATGACTTTGGATAACATCATCGCCTCCTTCAACAAACCGCATGGCCGGCATGGTCGTGATCGGCATGGTCATCGCCGACTGCCCAGCACCGCGCCTTGCGCCCTTCAGGCAAGGCATTCAAGGCCGGCTCCGTCGCCATGCAGCGGCTTCCCATGCCCTCAGACTTGGCAAGCGCGCAACGCGGATGAAAACGGCAGCCGCAGGACATGTCATGGGCCTGTGCGCCCGAACCGGGGATCGTCAGCAACTGTCCCTCGCTGTCGGTCGTCAGCAGCGAGCAGCTGATCAGCGCCTTGGTATAGGGGTGTTGAGGCGCCTTGAGGATCGCCTGCGTCGGCCCCTCCTCGACAATGCGGCCGGCATACATGACCGCGATCCGGTCCGCAAAGGCAGCGACAACCGAGAGATCGTGGGTGATGAGCAGCGTGGCCAGACGGCGCTTGCGGCGTTCATCATCCAGCAGGCGCAGGATTTGTGCCTGCACGGTGACATCGAGCGCCGTCGTTGGCTCATCGGCGATCAGGAGCTGCGGATTGCCCGACAGTGCCGCGGCAATCATCACACGTTGCGCCATGCCGCCGGAAAGCTCGTGCGCGAAACATTGCGCCCGCGCCGAGGGATCCGGAATGCCGACATCGGAAAGGAGGCCGACGACCCGGTTCAGCGCCGCGCTGCGGCTCATCTTGCGGTGGATCCAGAGTGGCTCGGCCACCTGCGTCCTCACCCGGCTGGTCGGGTCCAGCATGGCCTGCGGCTGTTGGAACAGCATGCTGATATCGGCGCCGCGCAGCGCATCGAGTTCGGAGGATGAAAGAGCGAGAATGTCGCGTCCGGCAAAGGAAATACGGCCGGAATTGATTTCCGCGCCCTGCGGTAGAAGCCGCATCAGCGACAGAGCCGTCATGCTCTTTCCCGATCCGGATTCGCCAACGAGAGCGACGACCTCCCCGGCATTGACGGAAAGCGTCAGGCCCGAAATAACAAACTTGCGGCCATTTTGCGCCGGCACCGAAACGTGCAGGTCCTCGATCTCCAGAAGCGGTGCGCATTCGGGGGACATGGCCGTGTTGGCAAGCGTTTGTCCTTCGATATTCATAAGAGTTCCCCTTATTTTTATTGAATCGGAGGCATTTGCGTATTTTCATGCGGCTTCAGACGATATTACTCTCCTTCCGGTCCTGCGGCCTCATCTATGTTTGACAATCGTCAAATCTGCCTTCGCCTGTTTGCAGGCGTCAATGGCTGTTCGTTTTCTTCGTTTCCAGATTGAGGCCATGGCCGATCCAGGTCACGCTGAGCGCCGACAGGAAGATCGCAAGACCCGGTGCGATGACGAGAACCGGCATGCGCTCGGCATAGGCCTGTGCATCGGAGAGCATCAGCGCCCAGTCGGCGGCCGGCGGCTGTACGCCGAGCCCCAGGAATGACAGGCCGCCCACCGTGATCAGCTTGTGGCCGAAGCGCAGGAACGCCACGGCCGCGATCGGCCAGATGGTGTTGGGAATGATGTGCCGGAAGATGATGAAGCCCCGCTTGCAGCCGAGCACTTCCGCCGCGCGGATATATTCGCGGGAATTGATCGACAGCGTCAATCCGCGCGCCAGCCGCGCAAAGGGTGTCCAGCCGACAATGGTCAGTGACGCGATCAGCGTTCCATATCCGGGGCCGAAGATGGCGACGAGGAAAATCGCGATCACCACGTCAGGTATGGCGATAAGCAGGTCGACCACGCGCATCAGCACCTCATCGAGGATACCGCGGCTGCGGCCGCTGATGATGCCGATGAAGGTTCCGATGACAACCGACAGAATGACGGTGATGGCGGCGATCGTGACGGTGAAACGGCCGCCGATCAAAAGCCGGCTCAGCACATCGCGACCGAGATGATCCGTTCCGAGCCAATAGGTGGCGCTCGGCGCATTCAGTCTGAGGCGAAGGTTCTGCTGGGCAGGATTATAGGGCGAAATCCATGGCGCGATCACCAGGAGCAGGATGATGGCGAGAAAGATTGCCGATCCCGCATAGAAGGTCCAGTGCCGCCGGCGGATGAAATCCGTGAAGCGGGAGAGTGTCGAGGGGCGCGTGGGCAAGGTCATCGGCATGGCGGCGGCAGGCGCGCTCGGGAAAAGACTAGTGGTCATGTTGACCTCGCATTGCTGGATTGATCAGAACATAAAAGCTGTCGGCCAGGGTATTGACCAGAATGGACAGGGCCACGATGCAGATGAAACCGCCCTGCAGCATCGGGATGTCGCGATTGATCACGGCGTCGTAGAGAAGCCGGCCCATGCCGGGAATGGCGAAGATGACCTCCACCACCACCGATCCGCCAAGCAGGCCCGCAAGCCACAGCGCAAAGAAGGTGACCACCGGCAGCGAGCCGTTACGAATGCCGTGGCGCATGACCGTGCCATGCATGCCAAGGCCGCGGCTGCGTGCCGCCGTGATATAGGGCGCACGCAGAACCTCGGCCATGGCGGCACGGGTGACCTGCGTGAAATAGGCGAGCGGCCGCAATGTCAGCGTCAGCGCCGGAAGCACCAGCGAGCGCCAGCTGTCCCAGCCGGCCGAGGGCAACCAGCCGAGATAAAGCGCAAAGACTAGCGCCGACATGGGCGCGAACCAATATTCAGGCGTTGCGACGAAGGTCTGGATCATCAGCGTCGCGAAATTGTCGAGCCGCCCGCCCGGGCGCATGGCCGCCAGCGTGCCGAGCGGCAGCGCCACGGCGACCGCGATGGCCAACGCCGTCAGCGCAAGCGTCACCGATACGCCGAGAGAACGCAAAAGCTCGTTGGCCACCGGCTGGCTGCTGGTGAAGGAAAACCCGAGATCACCGTGCAGCGCATTCCACAACCAAGTGAAATATTGCACGTAAAGCGGCCGGTCGAGCCCGAGACTGACCCTCAACGCCTCCACCGCATGCGGATCGAGCGCGGTATCACGCATGCGCGAAAACAGGATCGTGCGTGCCGGGTCACCACCCGCCATATAAGGCAACAGAAACGCGATGACGGAAACGATGGCCAGCATCAGGCACAGAATAAAGAAGCGCTGTATTATCTGTATCCACATGGCCTGCTCTCCTTCATCATGATTGGCATTTGCACTGCATTCGCCCCCAAAAGGGAACCGGGGCCTATTTCGCGGGACGCTGTAAATCCATCGCCGGACCGGATGTCCCCTTCAGCATGCCTGTCCGCTTGGGCACGACGGCAACCGTCGAAAAATCAAGATCTTCCGCGTGGGCGAGGTCATGAATGATCGGGCACTCCGGCTCGCCATTGTCCGGGCAATAGGTGGCGAGGTTCCGAAGCGTGTCGGCCATCTCCCGGAGCGTATCCATCTTTGCTTCCAGGTCGATGACATGTTCCATGACGATGCGTTTGACATCGCAGGAGGCGCCGCCCGGATCGCGCCACAGGGTCATGAGCTGCCTGATCTTTTCGATGGAAAAACCGAGATCGCGTCCACGCCGGATGAAACGCAGCGTTTCCAGATCATTGGCCGTATAGACCCTGTAGCCGGAATCCGTGCGGCTTGCCGATTTGATCAGGCCGATCGTCTCGTAGTGCCTGATCATCTTTGCTGAAACACCGGAGGCGGTGGCGGCTGTGCCAATGTTCATCGATCCTGCTCCTATCTTTCCGGGGTGAAAAATACATCAGCATGAATGTCGGCCGTACGCATGCCGCGCGCCAGAAGCTGCGGCACCGTTGCCTCGATCATGGCCGGCGGGCCGGCAATATAGGCTTTCCAGCCATCGAGATCGTCGAAATCATCCGCCACTGCCGCACCGACATAACCGCGACGGATATTCGTATGGTCTTCATTCGAAAGAACCGGGACGAAGCTCAGATTGCCGTGCCGGGTGGCGAGGTCCTCGAAACGGTCGAGCATATAAAGGTCACGCTCGGCGCGGGCACCGAAATAGACATGGACCGGACGCTCCCGGCCCGCTGCAAGCGCCGCTTCGACCACGGCCTTCACGGGGGCAAGCCCGGAGCCACCGGCAATGCCGAGGATCGGTCCGCAATGTTTTTCCCGCAGGAACGACGAGCCGAAAGGCCCCACGATCGTAACGGGATCACCCGCTTTGGCGAGCGAGAAGATGCGGCCGCTCGTCATGCCGCCGGGAACATGCCGGATGTGAAATTCAATCAGTTCCTCATCCACCCTGCTCGCGATCGAATAATCGCGCGGCGAACAGTCGGGATAAAGCAGGCGCACATATTGCCCGGGTTTGAAGGTGAACTGCGCACGATCCTCGAGCCGGATGCGGATGAGCTTGATGTCATGGGTCGCATCGACCGCTTCCACGACGGTGCCCTCGAAACGGCCGGTCGGGATATCGGCGAATTCATCCTCGCCGTCGAGCCAGCCGATCGTCATATCGCTCATCGGCACGGCGCGGCAGGCAAGTGTGAGGCCATCCGCCTTTTCCTCTTCGGTCAATGAAAAGGGCGTATGCTTGAGAAGATCGATCTCACCGGAGATGAGATGTGATTTGCAGGCGCCGCAGCGGCCCATGCGACAGCCATGCGGATAGGCAATGCCGGCGGCGAGCGCGGCCTGAAGCACGGTCTCGCCGGCAGCCGCCATGATGCTGCGGCCGATCTGCGGCAGATAGATTGTGTTGCCAGGCGTCACCATATCCGCCTCCTATTCGGCCGCTGCAAGCTGCAGGTCGGACGATCTGTCCACCAGCGGCGCACGGAAGCTTTTCAGACGCAGCGCATTCGTCAATACGAAGACGCTGGAAAGCGCCATGGCTCCGGCAGCAAGGACGGGCGACAGCAGAATGCCGTTGACAGGATACAATATGCCGGCTGCCACGGGAACAAGCGCGGCATTGTAAGCGAAGGCCCAGAAGAGATTCTGGCCGATATTGCGGATCGTCGCCTTGGAGAGAGCAATCGCGTTGGCAACACCGCGCAGATCGCCGGACATCAGCACCACGTCGGCACTTTCAATTGCGACATCCGTGCCCGTGCCGATTGCAAGCCCGACATCGGCTGCGGCCAGCGCCGGCGCATCATTGATGCCATCGCCGACAAAGGCGACCCGTCGTCCGCCGGCGGCAAACCTCTTGACCGCCTCCACCTTACCGTCGGGCAACACTTCGGCCACCACCTCGTCAATGCCGAGGCGACGGGCAATGGCTTCCGCCGTGCGGCGATTGTCACCCGTGATCATCGTGACCTTGAGGCCCAGCGCATGCAGCGCCGCAATCGCCTCCGGTGTCGTCTGCTTGACCGGATCGGCAACGGCGATGATCGCGGCCAGCCTGCCATCGACGGCGGCATAAAGTGGCGACTGCCCTTCCCTGCCCATCCGCTCGGCATCGGCGGCGAAGGCCCCGACATCATAACCGAGTTTCACCATGAACCGGTCAGCACCCGCCTCTACCCGGCGACCATCGACCATTGCCGCGACACCGAAGCCGGGGGTCGCCTCGAAAGCTTCAGCCTCGGCAAGCGTCAGACCGCCATGTTTTGCAGCCTCGACGATCGCCTCGGCAATCGGATGCTCAGACCGGTTCTCGAGCGAGGCGACAAGGCGCAGCACCTCATCCGCATCGAAACCCTGGGTCGTGTTGAAATGCACCAGCTTCGGCTTGCCGAGCGTCAGCGTGCCGGTCTTGTCGACCGCGATGACATCGGCGTCGCGCAGCGTCTGGAGCGCATCGCCGCGCCGGAACAGCACGCCCATTTCGGCGGCGCGGCCAGTACCGACCATGATCGACGTCGGCGTGGCAAGGCCCATGGCGCAGGGACAGGCGATGATGAGAACCGCAACCGCGTTGACGAGCGCGAAGGTCAAGGCCGGATCGGGCCCAAAGACGAACCAGACGGCGAAGGTAACAAGCGCCGCCAGCATGACCGCCGGCACGAACCAGTTGGTCACCTTGTCCACCAGCGCCTGGATGGGCAGCTTGTCGGCCTGCGCCTCCTCCACCATGCGGATGATCTGGGCGATCAGCGTATCGCTGCCGACCTTGGTGGCGCGGAAGGTGAAGGAGCCATTGCGGTTGACCGTGCCGCCGACGACCTCAGAACCCTCCGTCTTGGTAACCGGAACCGGTTCACCCGTAATCATCGATTCATCGACATAAGAAGAGCCGCTGAGAACCAGACCGTCGACCGGCACTTTCTCGCCGGGGCGAACGACGATCACGTCGCCCGTTCGCACATCCTGCAACGGCACATCGACGGTTTCGCCATCGCGCAGCACACGGGCCGACTTGGCCTGCAGGCCGACGAGCCGCTTTATCGCCTCGCTGGTGCGGCCTTTGGCGCGCGCTTCAAGGAAACGGCCGAGCAGGATCAACGTGACGATGACCGCGGCGGCCTCATAATAGACATTGGCCGTGCCGCGCGGCAGGATTTCAGGCAGGAAAGTCGCGACCACCGAAAATCCCCAGGCGGCGGCAGTGCCCAGCACCACAAGCGAATTCATGTCCGGCGCGAGCCGCATAAGCGCGGGAATACCCTTTTTGAAGAAGCGCAGGCCCGGCCCGAACAGGACCAGCGTGGTTAGCACAAATTGCAGATACCAGCTTTCCTGCATGCCGACCGTTTCCATGACGAAATCATGGATGGCGGGCACCAGATGCGAACCCATTTCCAGCACGAAGACCGGTAATGTCAGGGCAACGGCCACGGCGAGGCTGATTTTCAGGCTGCTCATTTCCGCTGCGCGCCTGTCCTGCTCCGCATCACCGGCTTTGTCGGCGACGATTTCCTTCGCCTTGTAGCCCGCCCGCTTGATCGCCTCCGACAAGGTGGCGGCAGAGGCGGCATTGCCCGCCACGCGGATGGTGGCACGCTCGGTCGCGAGATTGACGCTCGCATCGGAAACACCGGAAACCGCCTTCAGCGCTTTTTCGACGCGCCCGACGCAGGAAGCGCAGGTCATGCCCTCGATATCGAGTTCAACGGTTTTTTCTTCGACGCCATAACCCGCATGCCGAACCGCGGCGATCACCGCAGGCAGGTCAGGCGATCCGGAAAAGGAGACGTCAGCACGTTCAGTCGCAAGATTGACCGAGGCCTTCAAGACGCCCGGCACCTTGGCAATCGCCTTCTCCACGCGACCCACACAGGAGGCGCATGTCATGCCGTCGATCGCAATCTGATGACTCGGCCGGATCTCCATTTGTGACATGCGTATGACCCCTCTTTTCTTTATATCGAAAAAGATAGGGCTTCCCATCGTGGCAAGGTCAATAGGTTCTTTTTGATAACTTTCAAGAAGGAATGACGCAGCCGTGAACAGGTGTTCTCACGCCGCGTAAGGTTTGGATTAAATCCCATTGCCCAGTGCGAGAAGCAGAGGCGCGAGGCCGTCAAACGCCTGCACCTTCTTAAGGATGTAGTCGAGGATGCTTTTGAAAGCCGCAAAGCCGAATTGAAGGCGGCGGCAAGGTGAGGCGACGGTTCAGCCCGCTTGAGCTTCATATCCTGCCGAAACCGGGAAGACTCAGGTTGCAGAAATAGAACAAACGCAAACTCGAGATGCGCCTTCCCCCAATCTAGCAACGAAAGCGGCAACAGCACAAAAGGCACCGCCGCTCTAGATCTTGATGTCGACGACAGGCATCAGACGCGGGCACAAGTGATCGAACACGCGCAGAGTGCCGAGACATCAAGAACGCCGACTTCGCTCCACATCATTTTCAGCCGTTGAGGGCATGCGAGATAAGCTAAATGATGACCTCGCAGAAGCACGCCGTAGCCAGTCGACCTTGGCGTTCAGATACCGCACCCACCATTCATCGAAATAGCAAAGTGGCAAGGCGATGGACACGCAAAGTACCGCTGTAGTCGCGAAAAGAGGCATCCCTCCATTTGTAAATATGTGGAGAAAAAGCCAACTCGAGACTGAGCCGAATACAAGAAGGTGGACGAGGTACAAGGAAAAACTAAGACGACCGAGCGCGAACATCAGCCGATTGTTCATAACGCCATATATTTTACCGTTCGTCATAGTCGCAAATATCACGCAGGCGGAGCCAACAGAGTAAATAATAGACCACGCGATTTGCGGAGAAGCGGCAGCAAGCGCCGACGACCATGCATAGGCCTGTGAGGGTTCAAAATATCCAAGCAAATAGATACCGAACCCTAAAATCCCCGCCGATAAGTACAAATTAACCCCGTGAATCTCCCATCTGCTTATGGCAAACGATACTCCCATTCCAACGATGAACGGCAGCATGAACGCCATGCCAGCTAAGGCAGGCAATCCAGATCCTGAAACACCGAAAATCGTTGCGAGGCATGCCACACAGATGAAGGTAATTGACCTGTTGTTGCCTAACTTCGAAAGGACGGGCATTGCGGCGAAAACGATAAGGCTGCCATAATACTCGTAGACCATTGTCCAGAGGCTTGGGTTTACTCCAGACTGCCCTGAGAAAAAAGTCGTCAGCCCCTGCCAGATGGCAGTGAGGAATGAGGGATAGCTTTCGTTAAAGGAAGAATGCCCAAACGTTTGCATCCAATAGCTACCGCTCTTGGCCCCCGCGTCTTTGTAGAAATACAAGTCTGCCCGGAACAGAAGCGCGCTGAATAGGCAGACAACTACAACCGGTCCAGCGAGCCTCGGCCAGCGCTTTAATCCAGACCAAAGTGAGCGGTATGGATCGGGGTTTTTGAAGTATCCCCAACTCAAAACGAACCCGGACAGGGTGAAGAAGAAAAAAACTGCTCCGTTGCCGTTTATGAAAAAGAAGAAAGGCGATCCCACCAAGCTGCCGTCATTGCGCTTGTCGGCTATGATTCCAGATATTGAAGGATGAAACGCCAGAACGAAATGGTGAACCGCCACGATTATGGCTGCGATGCCTCTCTGGCCTTCTAGCGGTATGAGCTTGTCAGACGACAAATATTTCGCGCGCACAGTAGGATTGTCCTTCTAGTCTCTCGCCCCCGCTGACGCGCGAACGGCTATTGTGTATTTGCGCGGAACCTTTTCCAAAAGGAAGGTTTTTCCACGGGTACGGTCGCCTCAGCGACAACATCGACAGAGGTTGTCTCCGGCTTTTTGCTGACCACAGTCAAAAACTGAAGCGCCTCATCGTGAAACACGTTAACGATTTCCAGCCCGACAGACTCGGTGAATACCCTAGCTGCCCGGTCGTTGAAAAACGTATAGTGTGAATACACGACATATGGATCTCGATATGCGGGAACCTGCCAGACGAAAAGGCCACCTTCTTTCAGCTTCGTGGTCACAGCCTTTCCAAGCTCAAAAGCGTTGGGGATATGCTCCAACGTGTGCCACATGAAAATGGCATCCACGTTGCCAGGAACGTCGTCAAGCGACCCGGCAACCTTCAGTTTATCTCCCAGACCAAACTGAGGCACTGTTTTGTTTAGAAGGTCGACGTTGATATCTATCGCCCACGACGTCTCGTAAAACGAGCAAGCGGCGGCAGCTAAATACCCCTCACCAGCACCGAGATCGACAATCGATTTTCCTCCGATGATGTTCCCCACCAGATAATTCAAGAAAGAGATATTCTCTCTGTTCTGGTGTAGGCGAAGGTCATCGATTTTTTGGCTATAGAATCCATCAGCGCTGTTGATCTGGACTTGCAACGCCTCGACAGAATCGACCTGCTCTTTGAGCAAGTTCGTACGGTTTGTGATCGCCGTACATGCAGAGCATATGCATATTTCAACGCTGTCGCCAGAAACATCAAGCCGCCTCTGAAACAAGTGCGTCGTGCCGATCGATCCGCAGCACGGACAACTTTCATTATTCATTTTCGTCCCTTTCAGACAACTTTCGCGACAATAGTTAGAAGGTGGGGGAAGCACAACTCTTGAAGCCGCAAGAGCCGGCTGCGTACATGAAAATGCTTACATCTTACAGGGAGCTTCCAACAAATTAGTCAAACTGAAATAGCGTTCCCGCCCGCCAAGCTGCGGTTGGGCTTTCCATGTATCTCACTCATGCAGATCGGGATGTGGCACGTCCGGGCGGGTTTCGCGAAGCGCGGTTTGCTGAAATTCACAGGTTCACTAGAACTTTCCGCTCAGGCTGAGTGGATTGTCTACTGCACGATACCCAGCCTTACCCCTCACCTCGTTGCAGGGACTAAGGTGACAATCTGCAAGAGGACCTCATCATCGGGACAGGTTGCTTTCATTGGCATCGAATATTCGCTCGATCACCGTAGTGAACGCGCGCTTTTCGACGGGTAAAAAGTGAGCGGAAAGGTAGATTAAAAACAGGGTATTCCACCTATCGGTTTAAAATATAGGTGCCCTTCTAAATTTATATGGTGCGGACGGCGGGACTTGAACCCGCAAGACCAATGGTCGGCAGATTTTAAGTCTGCTGCGTCTACCGATTTCGCCACGTCCGCATTGCCGTGCCTTGCCCCCTTGCGGCCAAGACATTGCAAAAAAATCGTCACCCTCCGGGCGTGCGGCCCAACAGCCAGTCCCAAAGGCGACGGAGCCTCATCTACACAGGCCGGGCGGTTTCGGTCAACGGGGCCTCAGCCACACCAGGACTGATTTTTTGCCGACACCGGATGGGCGAGCCCCTCCCGCACGAGCTGATCGGCAAAGGAGACGCCCGAACGTGAAAGCCGTTTGCGTTCCGTGGCTTGCCCGGCCGCATCGCCGGAGGACGCCACATCGAAGGCACCGGCATTCAGCATGTCGCGAAGCCTGACCTTTGCGACGAAACCGCGCTGGCGCTCTTCCATGCAGCGCGCCCGGTCGATCTGCGGAACGTCGATGCCGGCGAGCTGCGTCTTCACGCCCTTCATCCAGAAAGTGTTGCCATCGGCCACGCAATTATTGAGGCCGGAGCGGCCGCAGAAGGCAAAGGCGCCGCTTTTTTCGCCGAGCGAGATTTTTTCGACTGAGGGACGCGTTTCCGGCAGGATAGCGGCGACCTGGCTTGGCTGCGCGGCGGAGGGCATGGCGATCGGACGTGGCGGCACCGGGCCGTTACCGGGCAGAACCGGCGCTGCTGGGCGAATGGATGCCACTTTCTCGGTCGTAACTGTGTCGCGTTTGGCCGCCGTCGCGACTTTCGGGGAACTTGTAGCCGACGATGTCGCCTTCGCGACATGCCGCTGCGGCAGAAGGCTTTCGCGATGTTCGTAGGCCTGAATGCCGCCGGCAACGACGCCCAGCATCAGCACCCAGGGCCAAACGCTGCCGCCGCTCGATTTCTTCGCCGTGCGGCGTCGCGCTGTCGATTTTCGGTTGCTCACGATCGGGCTCCTTTCAACGGAGCCGCATTATCGGCCAAAGGAGTTTCCGAAAGGTTGGCATTCCCAAACAGCTGTGGATAAACCCTCAGCGAACCTGATCGAGCAGGCGCTTGCATTCCAGCAGGTCGAACAGGGCTTCCTGCAACAGCGCCTGATCATCCTTGCCGATGCTCGATTTGCCGACCGATATTTCGGCATCGCTGCTGCCGCCACCGAAGCCGAAAAAACGGCCGCTCGGCTTGGCCTTCGGACGGCCGACGACCTCGTCCCCATCCGTATCGATGACGCGCGGTTCGGCGACTTCCTTTTCACCGCTCGCCGCCATGATGGCTTCCATGGTCGCCAGATCGCCGGAGGCGATTGCCGCCACGAAACGGTTGCCATTGGCCTTCAGAAGCTTCTGCACACCCTTGATGGTGTAACCATGGTCATAAAGAAGGTGACGGATGCCCTTCAGAAGATCGATATCATCCGGGCGGTAATAACGGCGGCCCCCGCCCCGTTTCATCGGCTTGATCTGCGGAAAGCGTGTTTCCCAGAAACGCAGCACATGCTGCGGCAGGTTCAGCTCATCCGCCACTTCACTGATCGTCCGAAACGCGTCGGGGCTTTTGTCCAAATTTCCACTCCCATCCGAACCGGATCGCCATGCATCCGGCCGGACACTGAACGAGAACGCTTTTCACTCGCCGGTCAAACACCACACGAAAGTCCATCAGACCCTCGCGCAGGCGCCATTGCGGCAAGATACAAATCACTAAAATTGATTATGATGTGAGTCGACCGGATTTCAACGGCTTGCACGTTGAAATTCAAGTATGTTCACAAGAAGAATGGGTAAAAAGGCTTGCGATACGGCAAAAAGCGCGTATCGCGGCGGCTTCAGGGCGGGCTTATGCCCCGGCCTTCTGGCCCTTCTGCTTGGCCTTGCGGGCCGTATGGGCCTTGAGAATACGCTGTTTCAGCACGTTCGAGGCCTTGAAGGTCATGACACGGCGCGGAGAAATAGGAACTTCTTCACCCGTCTTCGGGTTGCGGCCGATACGCTCGTTCTTTTCCCGGATCTGAAAAGTGGCGAAGGACGAAAGCTTGACGACCTCGCCGCGGGTGATCGCGTTGCAAATCTCGTCGATGATGGTCTCGACCAGTTCGGCGGATTCGGTGCGGGACAGCCCGACTTTACGAAACACAGATTCTGCAAGATCTGCGCGTGTCACTGTCTTCCCGGCCATTTTTCCCCACAAACCGTGTCTGAATTTTTCTCTAGGAGCCGCCGAGATTATTTCCCTTGTGGCGACCGGTCAAGGGATTGTTCCAGATTCATTTGAGGCTTTCGGCAATCAGTGCAAGGGCTTAGAGTGACTGATACGGTTTTGACACACGCTCGCGCCGTTCGGGCGCATCTGACCGGGGCATGAGCGCGAAAAACACAACCTATTTCGCGCCACCGCCCCGACAAATGCGGAAATCACGCCTTTACCAGCGCAGCAGCACGGCACCCCAGGTGAAGCCGCCGCCCATGGCCTCCAGCATAACCAGATCGCCCTTCTTGATGCGTCCGTCGCCGGCCGCGACGGCAAGCGCCAGCGGAATGGAGGCAGCCGAAGTATTGCCGTGCTTATCGACGGTGATGACGACCTTTTCCGGATCGATGTTGAGCTTCTTCGCCGATCCGTCAATGATGCGCTTGTTGGCCTGATGCGGAACGAGCCAGTCAAGATCATCCGAAGTCGTGCCCGTCGCCTCAAAGGCCTGTTCGATTACGTCGGTGATCATGCCGACGGCGTGTTTGAACACTTCCCGGCCTTCCATGCGCAGATGGCCGACCGTGCCCGTCGTGGAAGGTCCTCCGTCGACATAAAGCTTGTCCTTGTGCGAACCGTCGGAACGCAGCTGCGCGGTCAGGACGCCGCGATCGGCAGAGGTGCCCTCGCCTTCGCCAGCTTCCAGAACCAGCGCACCGGCACCATCGCCGAAAAGAACGCAGGTGGTGCGGTCCTTCCAGTCGAGAATGCGGGAGAAGGTTTCGGACCCGATGACCAGAACGCGCTTGGCCATGCCGCCGCGAATATAGAGATCGGCGGTCGATACGGCATAAACGAAGCCGGAGCAGACGGCCTGCATGTCGAAGGCGAAACCGTGGGTCATGCCAAGTCGGTTCTGGATGTTTACCGCCGTTGCCGGAAAGGTATTATCCGGGGTCGAGGTGGCCAGAATGATGAGATCGATATCGTCGGGCGTGAGACCGGCATTGTCGAGCGCGGCACGGGCCGCCGCCTCGCCGAGAGACGCGGTGGTTTCACCTTCGCCGGCGATATAGCGTTGCTTGATGCCCGTGCGTTGCACGATCCATTCATCGGAGGTTTCGACAACCCCTTCGATTTCACTGTTTGTCATGACACGCTTCGGAAGCGCTGCCCCGAAACCACGGACTATAGAGCGGATCATTCCCTTATTCCTCGTCAGCCACGAGAGCTTCGGGCGCCGGGGGCGGAAGCCGTCTTGCGTGGTAAATCTTCAGATCATTTTCAATCTTGGCCGTCAGGCCGTTGTGGACCATGTCGTAACCGACATCGACAGCGGAGGCAAAACCGATGGCATCCGTGCCGCCGTGGCTCTTGATGACAATGCCGTTCAGGCCGAGAAAGACGCCGCCATTGACCTTGCGAGGGTCCATTTTTTCGCGCAGCACGTCAAAGGCGCTTTTCGCCAGGACGTAACCGATCTTGGCGAAGAAGCTGCGGGAGATCGCCTCACGCAAAAGCGTGGTAATCTGGCGCGCCGTACCTTCAGCGGCTTTGAGCGCGATGTTGCCGGTGAAACCTTCCGTCACCACCACATCCACCGTGCCCTTGCCGATATCGTCGCCTTCGACGAAACCGCGGTAATCGATGGTGCCGAGGTCAGCCTCGCGGATCAGCCGTCCGGCCTCACGCACTTCTTCCTGACCTTTGACCTCCTCGACGCCGACATTCAGCAGGCCGACGGTGGGACGGTCGATATCAAAAAGCGCGCGCGCCATGGCACCGCCCATCAGGGCAAAATCGAGAAGCTGCTGGGAATCGGCGCCGATCGTTGCGCCAACATCGAGAACGATGCTTTCGCCCTTCAGCGTCGGCCAGATACCTGCAATCGCCGGGCGCTCCACCCGCGCCATGGTGCGCAAACAGAATTTCGCCATGGCCATCAGCGCGCCGGTATTGCCGGCGGAAACCACGACGTCGGCCTCACCAAGCTTCACCGCCTCGATGGCGCGCCACATGCTGGAGACGTAACGGCCACGGCGCAACGCCTGGCTCGGCTTTTCGTCCATGCTGACCGAGACTTCACAATCGTGAAAGACCGACTTTTCCCGAAGGGCGGGATACTGTGCCAGAATGGGGTCGCATTTGCTCTTCTGCCCGTAGAGCAGAAAAGTTACATCGTTGTGCCGTTCAAGCGCCTTGGCGGCACCGGGTATGGCAACATCTGGGCCGAAATCGCCACCCATGACGTCAATTGCAATTCTGATCACTCGTCCCTTATCCTTCTTGCCGCCACTCAGGCGGTTTTGCGCGAAAATACCTTTTCCGGCCCTTGTTACAATAAAATTATTTCAGCCCGGTCGGGCCATTCAGTCTTTTTTCCAATCTTTCAGCACGGCAAAGGGCGACGGGCGCTTTTCCTCTTCGGGCTCCTTTTCAGCCGCTTCGGGAAATTCCGCATCCGGCTTGCGCGGATAGGGATCGATTGCAAGTGCGGCAAATTCGGCAACCACGGCACCAACATCGATGCTGTCACCGGTGAACTGGTCGGGAATGTCCGGCCCATCGGGATCGAGCACGATCTCGCCTTCCTCGTTTGTGACCATCCGCGCCAGTTTCGAGCCTTCCGGAACGAAAATCTGCTCGATGGCCTCGTCGATCTTGCTCGAGACCGGCTCCAGCGTAACGACGCAGGATTGGGTTATCGCCGCATGCACCTCACCCTTGACCTTCACGCCATCCTTCTTCCAGCGGGAGACCTGCAGCTCCGCCTTCAGATATTCGACGGAAACCACATCCCAGAATTTTGCCAGCGCCTTCAGTTCCTCGGCACTGGCCTCGAGACCAATCCTTACGGGATTGGCGGAAATATGGCCTACCTTTACGGGATAGGAAAAAGGCAGGTCGTCATTTGCGGGGTGTCGCGCGTTCATCGTGAACCTCATTGTCCAGGCAAGGGCAGCGTCAGGCTTCCGGTTGCTATCGTCTCTTCGGACTGGGCGGCAAGGGCTTGCGATGTTTCCATCATCCAGCCCGCCAGCCCCTCCATCTCGGGTGCCTTGTCGTCTGCCTGCGGATATATATTGCGCCGGAGCGCTGCGGCAAGAGCAACCCGGTCGGATGCATCCAGCGCCGCCGCATAGGATTCGAGCCGCCCATAGAACATGCCGGCGAATTTCTTCATGCGTTTCGGCACGCCCTGATCGCCTATGCCCAGCTCACGAATGGAGTGGTCGAGGTCCTGAAAAAAGGCATCGACGATCTCCTGGGCGATCTCCTGCCCGCTGACACCGGAAGACTTGGTACGGCGGAAATAGAGAATCATGATGACCGACAGCATCTCGAAACGGCCCATGACGGTGTCGGGAACACCGAGATCAAGATAAAATCCGGGCGTGCGGGCAGCGGCCGTCAAGGTCGAATATTGCCGGTCGACTATGGCGCGATTGTTGTTTTTTTGTCTGAACAGCCCGAATATCATCTTTTTTTCCGAACGGGGCGGGTGAATTCACTTACCGCCCATCGCACTTGTTGCATGATCGTCAAAGCTGGTTTACCGAAGCATCCACGAATTGCAATGCTGTCGCGGTCACGTTCGTCTTTGGGCTGAAACAGTCGAAGAGAACCGGAGGAGCTCCAAAAGACCGGGAAAGCATTGAATTTGGGGAGTGATCGGGGTTTTCCGTCCCCGGATTGACACAATCATGTGCACAGACACTGTGCACCACGCAATGCCGGAAGGTGCCATTCATGATCGCAGTCGGGGAAAAGCAGTTGAGCAAGCAGAAATCCGCAAGTCACGGCAAAATTCTGAGCAAGACCGCCATCGCAATCGTGCTCGCATCCGGCCTGCTTTCCGCCTGCAGCAGCACCACCGACGTGTTCCACAACGGCTACGTCATGGACGAGCAGTCGCTTCAGCTGATCCCGGAAGGTTCCAGCCGCGAGCAGGTTCTGCTGACCATGGGCACGCCCTCCACCACCGCGACTTTCGGTAACGAGGTATTTTATTACATCTCGCAGAAGCGCGTGCGCCGCGCCGCCTTCATGAAGCCGTCGCTGGTCGAGCAGAACATTCTCGCCATCTATTTCAACAAGGACGGCGTCATCGAGCGCAAGGCCAATTATGCGCTCCAGGACGGCAAGGTCTTCGATACGATTTCGCGCACCACGCCGACCGGCGGCAAGGACCTCACCTTCCTGCAGCAGCTGCTTTCCGGCGGCACCTCTGGCGCCAATATCGCCAAGAGCATTCTCGGCCAGAACGGCAACAACCCCTGACCTCAGGGAAGAATGGAAAATTCAAAGGCCCGGGGATCTCTCCCCGGGCCTTTTCATTTGTCAGGATGTCAGCCTTCAGTGGGCAAGAACCGCCAGCAGCAGCAACGCCACGATGTTGGTGATCTTGATCGCCGGGTTGACGGCGGGACCGGCGGTGTCCTTGTAGGGATCGCCGACCGTGTCACCCGTCACAGACGCCTTGTGGGCATCCGAACCCTTGACATGGCGCACGCCGTCCTTGTCGATGAAACCGTCCTCGAAGCTCTTCTTGGCGTTATCCCAGGCACCGCCGCCTGACGTCATGGAAATCGCCACGAACAGGCCGTTGATGATGACACCGAGCAGCGATGCGCCGAGCGCGGCAAAGGCCGAGGCCTTGGAACCGGAAATCAGCAGAACACCAAAATAAACGACGAGAGGCGCCAGAACCGGCAGGAGCGAGGGGATGACCATTTCCTTGATCGCCGCCTTGGTCAAAAGATCGACCGCCTTGCCATAGTCCGGCTTTTCCGTTCCGGCCATGATGCCGGGCTTTTCCCGGAACTGGCGACGGACCTCCTCCACGATGGAGCTTGCGGCCTTGCCCACGGCCGTCATGGCGATGCCGCCGAAGAGGTAGGGTATCAGGCCGCCGAACAGCAGGCCGGCCACGACGTAAGGATTGGCGAGGCTGAAGGATATCTCGCCGATGTCCTTGAAGTAAGGATAGGTATCGCCATTGGCGGCGAAATAGGACAGGTCGTTGGAATAGGCGGCAAACAGCACCAGCGCGCCGAGGCCTGCCGAACCGATGGCATAACCCTTGGTGACCGCCTTGGTGGTGTTGCCGACGGCATCCAGCGCATCCGTCGCCTTGCGCACATCCGGATCGAGACCGGCCATTTCGGCGATGCCG
>JAGIAH010000012.1:84793-185989 GCA_017744915.1 Agrobacterium tumefaciens | reverse complement strand
TCGGCAAGGTCGATCGCATCGGGCGAGGTGCCGAGAATCGGGATGCCGGCGTTCTCGAGTGCCTGGGCCAGCTTGAGCGGGGTCTGCCCGCCGAACTGCACGATCACGCCGAGCAGTTCGCCGGCCGACTGTTCGACCCTGAGAATCTCGAGCACGTCCTCAGCTGTCAGCGGCTCGAAATAGAGCCGGTCCGAGGTGTCGTAGTCGGTCGAGACCGTCTCCGGGTTGCAGTTGACCATGATGGTCTCGTAGCCGACTTCCTCGAGCGCGAAGCAGGCGTGACAGCAGCAGTAGTCGAACTCGATGCCCTGGCCGATGCGGTTCGGGCCGCCGCCGAGGATGACGACCTTCTTGCGATCCGAAATGCCGGCTTCCGAGCGGGTCGCGCCGGCGAACGGCGTCTCGTAGGTCGAATACATATAGGCGGTCGGCGAGGCGAATTCGGCCGCGCAAGTGTCGATGCGCTTGAAGACCGGGCGCACGTCGAGGCCGTTGCGGAGTTCCGCGACTTCCTTCGGGCGCTTGCCCGAGAGCGTGGCAAGACGGGCGTCGGAGAAGCCCATGGCCTTCAGCATGCGCAGGTTCTCGGCGTCGGCGGGCAGCCCGTGCTCCCGGATGCGCGCTTCCATGTCGGCGATGGCCTTGAACTGCTCGAGGAACCACGGGTCGATCTTGGAGCCTTCGTGCACTTCTTCGAGCGACAGGCCGAGGCGCAGCGCCTGGGCAACCATGCGCAGGCGGTCCGGCGTCGGCGTGGAGATCGCGGCGCGGATGGCGTTCTTGTCGTTGCCGTCGCCGAGGCCTGGGATCTCGATCTCGTCCAAACCGGTCAGGCCGGTTTCGAGACCGCGCAGCGCCTTCTGAAGGGATTCGGCGAAGGTACGGCCGATGGCCATGACCTCACCGACCGACTTCATGGCGGTGGTCAGCGTGGGCTCGGCGCCGGGGAATTTCTCGAAGGCGAAGCGCGGGATCTTGGTGACGACGTAGTCGATCGACGGTTCGAAGGAGGCCGGGGTCGCGCCGCCGGTGATGTCGTTCTCCAGTTCGTCCAGCGTGTAGCCGACGGCCAGCTTGGCCGCGACCTTGGCAATCGGGAAGCCGGTGGCCTTCGACGCCAGAGCCGACGAGCGCGAAACGCGCGGGTTCATTTCGATGACGACGAGGCGGCCATCCTTCGGGTTGACGGCGAACTGCACGTTCGAGCCGCCGGTTTCCACGCCGATTTCACGCAGCACCGCAATCGAGGCGTTGCGCATGATCTGGTATTCCTTGTCGGTCAAGGTCAGCGCCGGCGCGACAGTGATCGAGTCACCCGTATGGACACCCATCGGATCGATGTTTTCGATGGAGCAGATGATGATGCAGTTGTCCGCCTTGTCGCGGACGACTTCCATCTCATATTCCTTCCAGCCGAGGACCGATTCTTCGACCAGAACTTCGGTGGTCGGCGAGGCGTCGAGGCCGCCCGAGACGATGTCGAAGAATTCCGAGCGGTTATAGGCAATGCCGCCGCCGGTGCCGCCGAGCGTGAAGGACGGGCGGATGATGGCGGGCAGGCCGACATGGTCGATGGCCTGGGCGGCAATCGCCATGGCATGCGCCATGTAACGCTGCTTGCGGTCGGTTTCGCCGAGGTTCCACTGGTTTTCGAGGTCGTCCAGCGCCTTGTCGAGTTCCGGGCCGGAAAGCTTGCCCTTCAGTTCGGTGCGGGCGACTTCGTGCTTCTTGCGGTCGGCATCCTTGATTTCGGTGGCGTTGGCCAGCATGGATTTCGGCGTTTCGAGGCCGATGCGTGCCATGGCCTCGCGGAAGAGGGCGCGGTCTTCGGCCATGTCGATGGCTTCCGGCTTGGCGCCGATCATTTCCACATTGTAGCGGTCGAGAACGCCCATGCGCTTGAGAGAAAGCGCGGTGTTGAGCGCGGTCTGGCCGCCCATGGTCGGCAGTAGCGCGTCCGGGCGCTCCTTGGCGATGATCTTGGCCACGACTTCCGGCGTGATCGGCTCGACATAAGTTGCGTCGGCAAGGCCCGGATCGGTCATGATCGTTGCCGGGTTGGAGTTGACCAGAATGACCCGGTAACCCTCTTCCTTCAGCGCCTTACAGGCCTGTGTGCCGGAATAGTCGAATTCACATGCCTGGCCGATGACGATCGGGCCTGCGCCAATGATGAGGATGGACTTGATATCTTGGCGCTTCGGCATGGGCTCTCTCGTTCCGCTTTTTGGTTGCGCAAAACACCGGCCAGGGTGGAAGATCACCGGCCGGGGAGCGCAATTCAAATGTTTTCAGGCTAGAAGCGGCTTATAGGCAAATGTTTTTGAGAACGGAACCCCATAAATTCCGGAATCGACAGAAACTCTTAACGGGCAGGGACAAGGGCGGCAAAACGGGCCTGTACCACTGCATTATAGGAGCGGCTGACGGGGATTTTCGATCCGTCTCTGGTGATGACATGCAGACGGCCGGCCTGTTTGCGCAGGGAGACGACGTCGGCGTCGGCGATCCAGTGCGACCGGTGCACCTGCAAACCTGCTGTCTGGCCGATTTCTTTCAGCGCGTCGGAAAAGCGCAGTAGAACGAGTTGCTGCCCGCGCGTGGTGACGATGTGTGTATAATGATCCTGCACCGATAGCCGCAGCAATTCTCCGCGCTTTTGCGGCGGCAGCCGCTCCAGCAAGGGGATGCTGTCTTTCACGTCCCAATCGGCATTTGCATTCGTGTCCGTTTCAGCGTCGGCCACTTTTTCGAAGGACTGGCGGGTCGTGAGATAACTCAACAGGCAAAAGATCGCGCAGAGGGGCAGGGATGAGAGGCTGCTCTTCAGAAACGGCGTGAAACCCATCTCCCTGCCGTAGAAGATTTGATTGGTGATGGTGAGCAGCAGCCCGATCGGCAGCGCCGCCGTCAGCGATCCGATCATCATGCGCGTCAGCAAGTGGCTGATGTGGTCTGCAAGGAGTATATTGGCGATGATTGAAAAGGAAATGGCGAGCATCCAGGCGCCTGCCTGCACGATTGTCCAGTAGAGCAGCCGATCGGCGAAGCTCATGGTCTCGCTGGTGCCGAAAGGTCCGGTCAGGATGAAGATCGCCAATATGGCGAGAAATGTCAGCCATAGCCGCCGCGATTGCAGGATGGCGTGCATTTCACGAAGCGTGGATTGCAGATACGGGTGATCCACGAAGTTTTCCTGCGGTTGGCGCCAATCCGTTTTTCTTGTCCGCATGTTTTGCCGAAATTGCCGGTGATTTCAACCGAGCCGAAACAGCGCCCATGTCATTTCAGCCTTTGTTAGATGCACCGCTTGCCGTGCAGTTCCATGTCGCCACCGTCGTGCCCGCAGCCATTCTCGGTGCCTTCATTTTTCTGCGCCCCAAGGGCACCGCCATCCACCGTCTGCTGGGCAAGATCTGGGTGGTGCTGATGGTTGCGACGTCCGTTTCAACCTTCTTCATCCATGAGTTGCGGATGTTTTACGTCTTCAGCCCGATCCATCTTTTGTCGATTTTCAGCATATATGGCTGTCTGCAATCGGTCTATTTCGCGCGCCGCGGCGATATCAGACGTCATATGCGCATCATGCAGAGCGTTTATCTCGGCGGCATCGTGATTGCCGGCGGCTTCACCTTCGTTCCGGGGCGAATCATGCATGCGGTTGCTTTCGGCGACGGCGAAGCCGGTTTTGCGGTCTTTTCCGCCGGTATTCTCCTTTTTGCCTTCCTGTTTCTGACCGTGTTGAGACAGAGACGCAGGACCGCGTGAAAGCTTCGGCTCTTCCCCTCTGCTTTCTTCCGGAACAAGATGTATTATAGTGCCGTTATAAAGCAGCTTGTTAAGGCGGTATCGCCGGGAGAAGAGCATGGAATGGAGAGGGCGCCGCCAGTCGGACAATATCGAGGACCGGCGCGGCATGTCGGCGGGATCGGGGCCAGGTGGTAGCGATCCATTTTCCCGTGGAGGCATGCGGGTGCCGATCGGGCGTCGTGGCGGCGGCATCGGCATTGGCGGCATTGTGGTCATCCTGCTGATAAGCTGGGTGCTTGGCATCAACCCGCTGACGCTGCTTTCGGGCGGCGATATTTCTCTGGATGGCGGCGGTACGACGCAGCAATCCGGTGGCCAGCAGGCGGGCACGCGTCCGCAAGGCCAGTCGTCGGACGAGACGACGGCTTTCGTGCGCACCGTGCTGGCCGAGACGGAAGATACATGGAGCGGCATTTTCCAGTCTGCCGGCGAGACCTATCAGAAACCGACGCTGGTTCTGTTCTCCGGTCAGGTGTCTTCGGCTTGCGGTTATGCTTCCGCTGCCAGTGGCCCGTTTTATTGCCCGGGTGACCGCAAGGTCTATCTCGACACCAGTTTCTTCAACGAACTGGACAAGCGTTTCGGCGCCGCCGGCGATTTTGCGCAGGCTTACGTGATTGCGCATGAGGTGGGCCACCATATCCAGAACCTCACGGGCGTCCTGCCGGAGTTCAACCGCCGCCGCCAGTCCATGAGCCAGACGGATGCGAACAAGATGTCCGTGCGTGTTGAGCTTCAGGCGGATTGTTATGCCGGTATCTGGGGCAAGTTCACCGAGCAGAAGGGCATTCTCGAAACCGGCGACCTTGAGGAGGCGCTGAACGCCGCCCATCAGATCGGCGACGACACGCTGCAGAAGCAGACGCAGGGCTATGTGGTGCCGGACAGTTTCAACCACGGCACCTCCGCACAGCGCATGGAATGGTTCAAGCGCGGTTTCCAGAGCGGCCGTGTCGAAGATTGCGACACTTTCTCGGCGAATATCTGAGGATTGGACAGGAGAGGGGGCTTTTCAGCCCCCTTTTCATTTAGCGCATCAAAAGCGCCACGGCATACATGCCGAGGGCGAAAACCGTATGGGCCACAAGGTTGAGAAAGCGGACCTTTGTGGGGTTTGGCGTTTTCGACGCCGCCCAGCCGATGCCCAGCCCCGGCTGTAGCAGGAACCAGCCTGCACCGACCGTGACGATGCCGACGATCCACGGCGCGATGAAGGACGGATTGGCAAACCACGTGGCCGGAACGACCAATGCGAGAATGACGCCGTAAAGAATGCCGACGGCGTAATGCGAAATCCAGCCGAGCGCCAGTTCGTATTCATAAGGTTCGGCTGTGGCGATGCTATCGTGGAATATCCGGCCCTTCGGCACATGCCAGAACCAGCGGCCGACCGGCGCCCAGTTCGGCGCGGACTGGCCGAAAAACCGGTGCAGTATGATTGCCCAAATATCCATAAAGACGGTGCCGCCAACGCCCATGGCAATGCCGCGCCAAATCAGTTCCAGCATGAATCCCTCCGCATGATCATGATCGATCAAGCTCTAGCGGATCGTGGCATTGGCGGGAACCGGCTATTGCCGGGGTGGACAAGAAAAATGGTCGGAATGCTCCGGCCATGAGGGGACAACCTCCCCTTCGTCATGCTCGGGCTTGTCCCGAGCATCTGCAACGTATCCGTTGAATGAGACGTAGTTGGATCCTCGGGACAAGCCCGAGGATGACGTCGAGAGTAGATGGCGGTTGGCCGTGATCTGGTTGCCATAGCGATCCGGCCAATGTCGTTCTTTCCCTTTAAGCAGCCCGCCCATATTCCGCCTGTCGCCGTGTGGCTGACGCAAGCTGGAACTGTGCGAGCAGCTCATTGAGCGCCGCCGCTTCCGAGGCGAGCCCATGGCTTGCCGCGGTCTGTTCCTCAACCATGGCGGCATTTTGCTGCGTGCCCTGATCGATGGTGTTGATGGCGGTGTTGATTTCCTGAAGCCCGGTCGACTGTTCGCGCGACGAGGTCACGATGGCGTCGATATGGCGGTTGATTTCCTGCACTTCGCGGACGATGGTTTCCAGCGCCTTACCGGCATTGCCAACGAGATCGACGCCGGACTGTACCTGCGATGTCGAGGCATTGATCAGTGTCTTGATTTCCTTCGCCGCATTGGCGGAGCGCTGTGCCAGTTCGCGCACTTCCTGGGCGACGACGGCAAAGCCCTTGCCTGCCTCACCGGCGCGGGCGGCTTCCACACCGGCATTCAGCGCCAGCAGGTTGGTCTGGAAGGCGATCTCGTCGATGACGCCGATGATGTTGCTGATCTCCGACGACGATTTTTCGATGCCTTCCATGGCGCGCACGGCGTCCTCAACGATGACGCCGGACTGTTCGGCATTGCTGCGGGCGCGATCGACCAGACGACCGACCTCTTCGGCACGGCGGGCGGAATCTTTCACCGTCGTGGTGATTTCCTCGAGCGCCGCCGCGGTCTCTTCCACGGAGGCCGCCTGCTGCTCGGTGCGCCGCGCCAGATCGTCGGCGGACTGGCGGATTTCTCCGGCGCCGGCATCGATGGCGCGTGCATTCTGGCCGACGGTGCTGAGGGCGGCATTCAGCTTGGCGACGGAATTGTTGAAATCGTCGCGCAGGCGGTCGATGCGCGCCACGAAAGGCGTGTCGATGCGATAGTTGAGATCGCCATCCGAGAGATGCGCCAGCCCCCTGGCCAGCGAATCAACAGCGAACTGGATGTCCGCCGCGTCTTTTGCCGCCAGCCTTTCGCGCTGGTTGCGTTCCTGTTCGGAAAGCGTGCGGTTTTCTTCGGCATCGCCTTCAAGCCGCAGGCGCTCCATGGCGTTCGATCGGAACACGGCGACCGCCGCGGCCATCGAGCCGATCTGGTCGGTGCGTTCCTGGCCGGGAATGGCGACATCAAGATTGCCGGACGCAAGCCCTTCCATGGCCGAGGTCATCTGCGTGACCGGGCGGACGATAAAACGGGAGAGCACGGTCGCAAGCAGGCCGATCATGATCGCGGCGGCGAGAACGGTGGCGATGGTTGCCGCCAGCCGGAACTGGCCGATCGCGCTGTAGGCGACGTCGGAATCGACGACGAAACCGAGATACCAGTCGACCGAAGGCAGGCCGGCGACCGGAATGAAACTGGTGATCTTGCCCTTGCCATCGATTTCGGTCTGCGAAATCGCCGAGGAAATCGCCGGTGTGTTGACCTGGAAGAGATCGGCCAGCGGCTTGTCGACGAATTTCGGATCGGGATGAATGAGGATCTTGCCGTCCTTGCTGACGAGAAAGGCATATCCGTCCGTGCCGGCATCCACCGACTTGATCATCTTCACCAGCGAATCCAGCGAAAAATCGCTGCCCGTCACGCCGGCGAGCTTGCCATCGATGGAGACGGGAATGGCGGCGGTGATGATGAGGCCGCCGGTCGATGCATCATTGTAGGGTTCCGTCAGAACCGTCTTGCCGGCTTTTACCGCATCCAGATACCACGGGCGCTTGCGCGGATCATAGCCTTCCGGCAGCGGCGTTTTCGGGAAGGTGGTGAAAGTGCCGGTTTCGGCATTGCCGAAATAGGTCGACATGAACTGCGCCGTCAGGACATCGTTTTCCAGAAAGTGCAGTTTCGCTTCGTCATCCGGAAGTTTGGCCAGCGTCTTTGCCACCGTTTCGGTCAGCATGATGCGGCCATTCAGCCAGTTGGCGATGCTTTGCGCGGCCTGCTTGCCGGAAGAATCGATGTTTTCCGCCACCGCTTCCGTCGTGACCCGGTGCTGGAGACTGTCAATGTAGAAAGAAAAGCCCGCAAAGGCGGCGACGACAAGTGACGACGCAGCAACGAGGATGCGCGTCATGAGGTTGGTTTTCTTGGGCAAGCTACAAATCCTTTGAGCCGGATGTACCCTTCAGGTCATCTCTGACAATGGTTGGGAAAACATGCCTCAAAGGCGGGAATATTCTGCGTCATGCAGCTTATGATTTAGAAGAACTATTCGATATTCTAATGAGTAAAGCGAAATGGTAAAATTCGGCTAAATTTGTCTTGTGTCATGCCTTGCGGCGGCGCGGTCGCGCCTGCGCAAATTTTAATCATTGATCCGCAAAGGTTGCGTGCAGGAAGGGAATATTTTATTCATCACCGTGCTGCCGTTGCGCAATTCGCGGGCAACGGCCAAGGTTCAGGTGAATTACAATGTCTTCGTCGGTTGTTGCAGGAACCGTTCCTTCCGGATCGGGGTCGTGGTTTTCGCATTTCAAGGCTACGCTTGTGCTGGGAATTCCACTTATCGGCGCGCAGCTCGCACAGCTTGGCATCCACACCACGGATATGGTCATTGTCGGCCAGCTGGGTGCTGAAAAGCTTGCGGCCATGGTGCTGGCCGGACAGTTCTTCTTCGTCGTCTTCATTTTCGGCTCGGGATTTTCGGTCGCCGTCGTGCCGATGGTGGCACAGGCCTATGGGCAGGGCGATGCAACATCTGCGCGCCGCTCGCTGCGCATGGGCATGTGGGTGGCGATTGCCTATTGGCTGCTAGCGCTGCCGATCTTCATGAATGCCGAGCGCATTCTGATTGCCCTTGGACAGAATCCCAATGTGGCGGCGCTCACAGGCCACTATCTCGCCATCGCCAAGTTCGGCCTTTTGCCGGCGCTGCTGTTTTATGTGCTGCGCGGGCTTGTCAGCGCCATCGGGCGGGCGGGCATCATTCTTTATGTCACCATCATCATGCTGGTGATGAACGGGATACTGGCTTATGCGCTGGTGTTCGGCCATTTCGGCCTGCCGGTTATGGGCATGAACGGTGCTGCCGTCGTTGCCGTCATCGTCAATGCTTTCAGCTTCATCTTCATCGTCGCTTATGTGCAGACGCGCGAGGAAACCAGGAAATACGAGCTGTTCGTGCGTTTCTGGCGACCTGACTGGCATGCGCTCTTCGAGGTGCTGCGTCTCGGCCTGCCGATCAGCATCACCATTCTTGCCGAAGTGACGCTGTTTGCCGCCGCTTCGATCCTGATGGGGCAGATCGGCACGGTGCAGCTTGCCGCCCACGGTATTGCCCTGCAGCTTGCCTCCATCGCCTTCATGATTCCTCTTGGTCTCTCCCAGGCGGCGACGGTTCGCGTGGGCGTGGCACGCGGGCAGGGGGATTTTAAAAATCTCGTCCGCGCCTCGATCATGATTTACGCTATCGCCTGCGGCATCGCCATTTGCGGCGGTATCCTGTTTGCGGCGGTACCGGAATTTCTGGCGAAATGGTTCCTCGATCCGAAGTTGCCTGAAGCTGCGGAAGTGCTTGCCTATGCCAGCAGTCTCGTGGTGATCGCCGGCATTTTCCAGCTGGTGGACGGTATTCAGGCCGTGACGGCGGGCCTGCTGCGCGGATTGAAGGATGCACGCATCCCGGCGATGCTGGCGCTGATCTCCTATTGGCCGATCGGGCTGGCGCTCGCCTGGACCATGGCTTTCCCGCTGGGCTTTGGCGGGCGCGGCGTCTGGTTTGGCTTTGTTATCGGCCTTTCGACGGCCGCCGTTCTTCTCACCATCCGCTTCGTGCTCTTGGTGAAGCGTGAAATGCAAACGGCCCGCTGAGAAGCGGGCCGCATGTAACTTCCGGATTTAAAAGGTATCAGCGCTCGGCGAGCGCTGCCTCACCCTTCTTTTCACGCAGCAGGTTGACGAAGCGGCGGAAGAGATAGTGGCTGTCCTGCGGGCCGGGCGATGCTTCCGGGTGGTGCTGGACGGAGAAGACCGGCTTACCGACGATGCGCAGGCCGCAATTGGTGCCATCGAACAGCGAGATGTGGGTCTCTTCGACGCCTTCGGGCAGCGACTTGGTGTCGACCGCAAAGCCGTGGTTCATCGAGACGATTTCCACCTTGCCGGTCGTGAAGTCCTTGACCGGGTGGTTGGCGCCGTGATGGCCCTGATGCATCTTCTCGGTCTTTGCGCCAACGGCAAGACCGAGCATCTGGTGACCGAGGCAAATACCGAAGATCGGCAGCTCGCTCTTGATGAGGTTCTGGATGACCGGTACGGCATATTCGCCCGTTGCGGCCGGGTCTCCCGGACCGTTGGAGAGGAAGACGCCATCCGGCTTCAGCGCCAGAATGTCTTCAGCAGAAGTCTGGGCCGGAACCACCGTCACCTTGCAGTCGAGACCGGCAAAGAGGCGCAGAATGTTGCGCTTGACGCCGAAATCGACGCAGACGACGTGGTACTTCGCATCGGCTTCGCCGAGCGTGCCGTAACCCTTGTTCCACACCCACGGTGTTTCCGTCCAGGTGGAGGACTGGCCGGAAGTCGCTTCGATGGCGAGATCGAGGCCGACGAGGCCGCTCCAGGCTTTCGCTTCCGCCTTCAGCGCTTCGATGTCGAAGACGCCGTTCGGATCATGGGCGATGACCGCATTCGGCGCACCGTTTTCGCGGATCCAGGCCGTCAGCGCGCGGGTGTCGATGCCGCAAAGGCCGATGACGCCGCGCGCCTTCAGCCAGGCATCGAGATGCTTGGCGGCGCGGAAGTTCGACGGATCGGTGATATCAGCCTTGAAGATGACGCCGACGGCGCCGCGGCGGGCGGCGGGTGTCAGGTCTTCAATGTCTTCCTCGTTGGTGCCGACATTGCCGATATGCGGGAAGGTGAAGGTGACGATCTGGCCGAGATAGGAAGGGTCCGTCAGGATTTCCTCGTAACCCGTCAGCGCCGTGTTGAAGCAGACTTCGGCCTGAACCTTGCCGGTTGCGCCGATGCCTGTGCCTTCAATGACGGTGCCATCGGCAAGAACAAGCATTGCGGTCGGTTTGCGGGTAGTCCAGGGCGCTGTCTCGGTCATCTCGTTCCGTTTCTGCCGCTTCGCACCCCGCCTCTTGAAAGGCAGGGGGTAAGGGGCCATTTTTGTCGCAGGCTTCGTGACATAAAGGGGCGCGCGATAAAGCTCGCGTTCCGACCCTTCGTTAAAATCTCGTGCAGGTGCCGGAAAATAACGAAAGCAGCCCAAGCGGTCAACCGCAGGCCCAAGATTTACGCGGATTTAAGCTGTCGTAGATTCAAGGGCTTATGCAATTGATTTGCTTGAGCGTGTTTGCTCGTTTATGTCGTTGCGAAAAATAAGGCGGAAAGTTTGCCGATCAGGAAGCTGCGGAATGGGCTTTCCCAAGGAGAAGAAAAATGCTGCGCGACGTGTTCGCTAATACTTTGAAAGATGCGCTGAAGGCTCGTGATGCACGCCGCACCTCGACCGTGCGTCTCATCCAGACCGCTATCAAGGATCGCGATATCGCCAATCGCGGCGTGGGCAAGGACCCCGTCAGCGATGAGGATATCATGCAGATTCTGACCAAGATGGTGAAGCAGCGGGAAGAGTCCGCCACCATTTATGAAGGTGCCGGCCGTCCCGAGCTTGCCGCTCAGGAGCGCGAGGAAATCGTCATCATCAAGGAATTCATGCCGGAAGAAATCCCGGCCGAAAAAGTGCGCGAACTCTGCCAGGCCGTCATCACCGAGACCGGTGCCTCCGGCCTGCGCGACATGGGCAAGTGCATGAATGCGCTGAAAGAGCGTTATCCCGGCCAGATCGACTTTGCGAAGGCCTCGGGTGTCGTCAAGGATTTGCTGAAGTAAGTTCAAGCATCCGGCAAAAAGTAAAGGCAGGGCAGATGTGGGCTGCCCTGCCTTTTTTCTGCCGACGAAAGCGCATTCCAGCGGATCAGAATGCGGTCCGTCACAGGCTTTTCGGGGGGGGGGGACGTGCCTGCGGGTGTCGGCAGATTTAGCGAATATTCATCGCGCTTTCTGTGGTTACATTTTTATATCGCTGACGCGTGCGGCTCAAATTACAAAAACATAATTTTTGGTGATGTTGCACTGCCATAAATTCGCCGGAAGCCGGCGCAATGGCGGCATCGGTTTTCATCTCTGTGACCTGTGAATATCGGGTATTGTCTTTCTTTGGGTTGGTGCTCACGCCTTTCTGCGCTTATATGAAAGACTGGCCTCGAACGGGTAACCCATGCGCTTTTCCAATTCTTTCCTCGATGAGATACGCGACCGCGTGCACATCTCTGATGTGATCGGCCGACGTGTGTCCTGGGACAAGAAGAAGACCAACACGTCGCGGGGAGACTATTGGGCCTGCTGCCCGTTCCACGGTGAAAAAAGCCCGAGCTTCCACTGCGAGGATCGCAAGGGCCGGTATCATTGCTTCGGTTGTGGTGTTTCCGGCGATCATTTCCGGTTTCTGACGGAGCTTGAGGGCCTGAGTTTTCCTGAAGCCGTGCAACAGGTCGCTGATATGGCCGGCATTTCCATGCCGCAGCCCGATCCGCAGGCGGAGAAGCGCGAACGTGAACGCACTTCGCTTCAGGACGTCATGGAAATGGCGACGCTGTTCTTTCAGGATCAGTTGCAGACGGCGCTTGGTGCGCGGGCGCGGGCTTACCTGCGCGATCGCGGGCTGACCGGGCGCACCATCGAGACTTTCCGGCTGGGTTATGCGCCGGATAGCCGCAATGCGCTGAAGGAGCATCTGGCGAGCAAGGGCGTGTCCAAGGAGCAGATGGAAGCCTGCGGGCTGGTGGTGCACGAAAACGTGCCGGTCTCCTATGACCGGTTTCGCGATCGCATCATGTTCCCGATCCTGTCCTCGCGGGAAAAGGTGATCGCCTTCGGCGGCCGCGCCATGGCGGCGGATGCGGTGGCGAAATATCTGAATTCCAACGAGACCGAACTCTTCCACAAGGGCAATGTTCTTTATAATTTCGCCCGGGCCCGCCGCGCTTCGCAGGCGGCCGGCGGTTCGGTCATCGCGGTTGAAGGTTATATGGATGTCATCGCGCTTTATCAGGCGGGTGTCGAAAATGCCGTTGCGCCGCTCGGCACGGCACTGACCGAAAGCCAGCTCGATCTCCTCTGGAAAATGTCGCCGCAGCCGATCCTCTGCTTCGATGGCGATGGTGCGGGCATTCGCGCGGCCAACCGTGCGGCTGATCTTGCCCTGCCGCATATCAAGCCGGACCGTTCCGTCAGCTTCGCGCTTCTGCCCGATGGCAAGGACCCGGACGATCTCGTGCGGCTGGAAGGGCGTGCGCCTTTCGACCGGGTGCTTTCGGAAGCCAAGCCGCTGGCGGCGATGATCTGGAGCCGCGAGACGGCCGGCGTCACATTCGATACACCGGAAAAGCGCGCGCAGCTTGAAAGCCGGCTGCGGCAGATCGTGGCCGTGATCGGCGACGAGACCGTGCGCCGTTTTTATCAGCAGGATATGCGCGACAGGCTGAACGGATTTTTCCAGCCGCGTTTCCAGTCGGGCGGCTCGCAGGGTGGGAATTTTCGCCGCGAGGGCGGTCAGGGAGCGGGTCGCGGCTTCCAGCGTAATGCGCCGGGGCGGGGTGGGGCCATGGCCGCGCCGGCCAGCAGCATTTCCGACCGCCTGGCGCAGTCCGGCCTTGTCCGGGGCTATCAGACCAAGCCTTCGCTGCGTGAAAGCGTTCTTGCCATTACCATCGTCAACCATCCCGAATTGCTGCTTGAGGAATATGACGAGATCGCCGCCATCGATTACGAGAACCGTGATCTGCAACGCCTGTGGTCGACGGTGCTGACCTTTGCTGCGGAAAGTGCGGCGGAGGTATCGCGGGCCGGGCTGATCGAGCGTCTGTCGCAGCAGGGCTTCGAGGCGCTTTTGAAGGTCATGGACCAGCAGGTGCGCAATGCCCGCCTGTGGACCGCGACCGAACAGGCGGCGATGGAGGATGCACGTGAGGGGTATGTGCAGGCGCTTTCGCTGCATAAGAGGACGAAATCGCTGCTCTGGCAGAAACGTGAACTGGAACGGGAAATAGCCGAGGCGACGGATGATGAGCGCGGCACGCTTCTGGTGCGGGCGCTGGCCGAAGTGCAGCTGGAAATCGGCCGCATGGAAAATCAGGAAGCGATCATCGATGGTTTCGGTGTCATGTCCGGCCGGGTGAAGGGGCCTGCCTTCGGCCATGGCTGAGAGGGCTGGCCAAGAATTGAAAGACGTGTGGGGTTGCCTTTTGCAGCAAGCGTCCTAAATAGGGGATAGTCTGGTGATAACCGCAAAATGCGGCCTTTTTTGAGAATTTCCGTGGCTGTCTCGCTCTCAAAGGCTTGACGGGGCGGGAAATAGCGGGAATCACCATTTCAGGAAAAGTAAGGTGGAATGAGCCTTGGCGGATAGAAATTGCATGAGCAAGCATTTCCGGGTGCACTGTCTTTGCATTCTGCCTGAGGCTGCCGTGGTTAATCGGCAATTAAAGATCACTCCGTTAGGTGTCTGACAGTGATTCGCGGCAAACCGCTGGATGCTCAAGGGGCGGACGGCGATGCGGCGGAACAGGTGTTAGCGTCAGGGAAAGCGACGAGATAGATGGCAACCAAAGTCAAAGAAAACGAAGAAGCAGAAAACGAACGCGACGGTGCGACGGACGGCCCGCTTCTCGACCTTTCGGATGACGCGGTCAAGAAAATGATCAAGGCCGCCAAGAAGCGCGGCTATGTGACGATGGACGAGCTGAATTCCGTCCTGCCGTCCGAAGAGGTGACTTCCGAGCAGATCGAAGACACGATGGCGATGCTGTCCGACATGGGCATCAACGTGATCGAGGACGAGGACGCAGAAGAAGCCGCCAGCAGCGACGACGACAGCGATTCCGATGGTGACGATTCCGAGGGCGGCGAACTTGCCCCTTCCAGCGGCACCGCGCTTGCGACCGCCAAGAAGAAAGAACCGACCGACCGTACCGATGACCCGGTGCGCATGTATCTGCGCGAAATGGGTTCCGTCGAGCTTCTGTCGCGCGAAGGCGAAATCGCCATCGCCAAGCGCATCGAGGCTGGCCGCGAAACGATGATTTCGGGCCTGTGCGAAAGCCCGCTGACGTTCCAGGCACTGATCATCTGGCGCGACGAGTTGAACGAAGGCACGACGCTGCTGCGCGAGATCATCGATCTCGAGACGACCTATTCCGGTCCGGAAGCCAAGGCGGCCCCCCAGTTCCAGAGCCCGGAAAAGATCGAGGCTGACCGCAAGGCCGCCGAAGAGAAGGAAAAGACCCGCAAGCTGCGCGCGCCGACCGGCGACGAAGACGTGACTGACGTTGGTGGCGACGGCCTGCCGCCGGAAGAGGAAGAAGAGGACGACGACGAGTCCAACCTTTCGCTTGCCGCGATGGAAGCCGAACTGCGCCCGCAGGTCATGGAAACGCTCGACACTATTGCTGACACCTACAAGAAGCTGCGCAAGCTTCAGGATCAGCAGGTGGAAGCGCGCCTCGCCTGCACGGGCACGCTCTCTTCCGGCCAGGAACGCCGTTATAAGGAACTGAAGGATCAGCTGATCACGGCCGTCAAGTCGCTGTCGCTGAACCAGAACCGCATCGACAGCCTTGTCGAGCAGCTCTACGACATTTCCAAGCGCCTGATGCAGAATGAAGGCCGGCTGCTGCGCCTTGCCGAATCCTACGGCGTCAAGCGCGACAGCTTCCTTGAGCAGTATCACGGTGCGGAACTCGATCCGAACTGGATGAAGTCGATTGCCAATCTGGCCGCCCGCGGCTGGAAGGAATTCGCTCGCGAAGAAAGCA
The DNA here is from genome assembly GCA_017744915.1 of Agrobacterium tumefaciens. Lineage (GTDB taxonomy): Bacteria > Pseudomonadota > Alphaproteobacteria > Rhizobiales > Rhizobiaceae > Agrobacterium > Agrobacterium tumefaciens_I. The sequence continues at coordinate 170,568 of JAGIAH010000012.1, read as the reverse complement.
ACACGATCCGGGAAATCCGTCAGGAAATCCAGAACCTCTCCACGGAAACCGGCATTTCCATCGCCGAATTCCGCCGTATCGTTTCGATGGTGCAGAAGGGCGAGCGCGAGGCGCGCATCGCCAAGAAGGAGATGGTCGAGGCCAACCTGCGTCTCGTGATCTCGATTGCGAAGAAGTATACCAACCGTGGTCTGCAGTTCCTCGATCTCATTCAGGAAGGCAATATCGGCCTGATGAAGGCGGTCGACAAGTTCGAATATCGCCGTGGTTACAAGTTCTCGACCTATGCCACCTGGTGGATCAGGCAGGCGATCACCCGTTCGATCGCCGACCAGGCCCGCACGATCCGTATTCCGGTTCACATGATCGAAACGATCAACAAGATCGTCCGTACATCGCGCCAGATGCTGCACGAGATCGGCCGCGAGCCGACCCCGGAAGAGCTGGCCGAGAAGCTGGCCATGCCGCTTGAAAAGGTGCGCAAGGTTCTGAAGATCGCCAAGGAGCCGATCTCGCTCGAAACCCCCGTGGGTGACGAAGAAGATTCGCATCTCGGTGACTTCATCGAGGACAAGAACGCGCTGCTGCCGATCGACGCCGCCATCCAGGCGAACCTGCGCGAGACGACCACCCGCGTTCTGGCTTCACTGACGCCGCGTGAAGAACGTGTTCTGCGCATGCGTTTCGGCATCGGCATGAACACGGACCATACGCTGGAAGAAGTCGGCCAGCAGTTCTCGGTCACGCGCGAACGTATTCGTCAGATCGAAGCGAAGGCGCTGCGCAAGCTGAAGCACCCGAGCCGCTCCAGAAAGCTCAGAAGCTTCCTCGACAGCTAAGCTCTCCGCTTCCTTTAAAATTGAACCCGGTCAGTCTGCTCTGGCCGGGTTTTTTGTTTCCCGCACTGGCGAACTCTGCGACAAGCCTTATGTGTGAAAGCAGGCATTCCGCCTTGGTCGGAAATGCTCGGGTTCTATTTGGTTCGATAAGATGCAACAGGCTTCGGCAAGCAAATGGCGGCGGGGAGGATGGGCTGTGCCCGTCTCCGTGTTGCTGCATCTTGTCGTCGTTGCGCTGTTCTTTTTCGAATTGCCGGAACGGATAGCCGAACCGCAGGAACCGGAAAGCATCAGCGTCGATCTGGTGCCGCCGCCCGAGGAGAAAAAGGCGGAAGAGGCCCCGCCGCCGGGCGAGGAGAAGGCGAAAGAGGAAAAACCGCAACCTCCGCCACCCCCGCCCGCGCCGCCACAGGAAGAGGCGAAACCTTTGCCGCCGCCGCAGGCGACGCTGCCGGCCATCGCCATGCGGCCGGAGGAGACGCAGGCGGACCCCGCAGACAAGCCGGGCAAGACGGAAGAAGCGGAAAAGAGCGAGGCTTCCGAGGAACCGGCAAACCAGCCTGAAAAGGCGGCTGAGGAGAAGCCCGTGCCACCTGCCGCCAACAACGATCTTCAGGCTTCCGCGGAGCAGGGGGAGATTGCGGTTTCACCCGTGAAGGAAGAAAAACAGCCGGAACAGCCGCCGGTGCCACAGGCAAAGCCTTCCGAGGAAAAGCCTGCGGAGGTTGCGGAGAAGAAGCCCGCTAAGCTTCCTGCGGCCAAAAACCTGTTGTCTGCCTCCATGCTCTCGCCGGCCCAGAGACGGCAGATGTTCGGCGATCTACCGCCCCGTCGCCGCATCGTGCAGCTTTGCAGCACTGAAGCTCTGGCCCAAATTCAGGGCGCGGGTTTTTCGGCTAGAGGCATGATCCCCTATTCGGACACGGGCGGGAGGATTTCCGGCAATTCGATCGACGCTTCCGGCGGTGCGTTCAACACCGGCAATGGCTGGCACGATGTTTCTTTCCAGTGCGAAGTCGATCTGGAAAATTACACCGTGACGGAGTTCCGCTTTAAAATCGGCAATGAGGTCAGCCCGGAAGAAGCGAAAAAGCGGGGCTTTACGAGATTTCAATGAGGGTGGGTTTCCTCGATTTTGACGATTGGCGGCCGGTCTGACAACCACCGTTCGTCATCCTCGGGACAGGCCCGAGGATGACGTCGAGTATGAGGAGGTCTCCTTGCGGGTAACGCCTCCTATACCCGCTCCGTGTTCCCCACCAGAATCCCGATCCCTGCCATCAGCGCATCCTCGTCATAGGGCTTCCGGATCACCGGCACATTGCCGAATTCATCCGGCACCATGCTGCCATCCGCATAACCGGTGGCGAAGAGGAAGGGGACGCCGCGGCGGTGGAGTTCGCGGGCGACGGGGATTGAGGTATCGGAACCGAGATTGATGTCGAGAATGGCCACATCCGGCACATAGCTCTTCAGCTTTTCGATCGCCATGGCCGACGATGTCGCCGTTTCGATTGCCTTGATGCCGTTGTCCTCCAGCATGTTCTCGACATCCATGGCAATCAGCATCTGGTCTTCGACAAGCAATATTTTCAACGGCTCCTCCCGGTTATAACGTCTGGGCCGCGGTGCGGTCCTGTCCCCGTCTTTTGTGTCGGAGGCTGTTGTGGCGGATGAAACATGGCGGGAGGGTAGGAGTATCTCCGCTTCCAGCCCGTCCGGCAAATAGCGTATCGTGCTGCGCCCGCCGAGATCGTAGGGAATGCTGCGGCTGATGAGCGCCGTGCCGAAACCGGCGCGCGACGGTGTCGGCAGCTTGATGGGCAGGGTTTCACGCCACTGAATTTCGCAATCGCGGTTGTCGTTGATCTGCCAGCGCACATGCAATTGCCCGCCGGTTTGCGACAGCGCGCCGTATTTGGCGGCATTCGTCGCCAGCTCGTGCAGAACCAGAGCCATGACGGAGAAAGCGCGCGAATCGAGCGTGATCTGTGGCCCGGTCAGTTCCACCACGGTTTCGGGCGAACGATGCGGCGACAGTTCGGCATCCAGCAGATCGCGCAGCGCGCCGCCGCCTTCACCGCGAATAATCTGGTCATGGGCAAAGGACAGCGCCTGAATGCGGCCCTTCAGCGCGGTGACATAATCCTGCAGCGTCTTGCCCTCCTGCGAGGGATTGCCGACCAGCGATTTGATGATGGCCAGAACATTCTTGACGCGGTGGTTGAGTTCCTCGTTCAGCATGCGCTGGCGCACTTCGGCGCGCTCCCTTTCACCGGCCATCAGCTCGCTGTGATGGAAGGCAACCTCAACCAGCGCAATTCTGGCGGCTTCGGCAATTTCCCGGTCGGCTTCAGACCAGGGTTGCGCCTGCAGGCGAACGGTCTCCTTCCAGATCGCAAAACTCTTGCGCGGCGTGAGGCGGTCGCCCATCGGGCCGGTCTCATAGGATTTTTCCGGATTGCCGGCCCAGTTCAGGCTCTGCACGATCTCCTTGCGGAAAAACAGCAGATAGTTGTTTTTCACCTGAGACAGCGGGATGGCGAGCATGCCGGCGGCGGTGCCGGCATAGATCTCCGCTTCCGGTATGGCCTGCGAGAGGGCGTGCGTCGCCCAGACCTTGCCTTCTGACGCGGAGGCGACGAAACGCGCCAGTCTTGGAATGGCGTCATGCGGCGGCGTTGCCCCATGGCCATGCCAGTTGTTGCCGACCCAGAGCCCGACGCCATCACACGGCATCAGATCGGCAAAATCCTGAAAACTGTCGACCAGCAATTCTTCAATGTTGGCGTGATGGGCGGCAAGCCGCAAAAACCGGTCGAGCGCGGCATGGGCGTGGTTGACGGTATCGAGCCTGCGTTTCTGCTTCAGAACCTGCAGATGCATGGAGAAAAATTCCCCGAACATTTCAGCGGCGATCCGAACCGGCATGGTCAGCACACGCGGAGAATAATGGTGGCAGGCGATCAGCCCCCAAAGCGCGCCGTCGACAATCACCGAAATCGACATGGAGGCGGCAACACCCATGTTGCGGAGATATTCGCAATGAATGGGCGAGACGCTGCGCAGATGCGCGTAAGAGAGGTCGAGCGGCTCGCCGGAGGCATCGAGGGCCGGCAGGACGGGAACGCGTGCGCCGCTGGCATCGGAGATGATGCGCAGCGTGTTCCTTAGATAAAGCGCGCGGGCCTGCTGCGGGATATCGCTGGCGGGGAAATACTGCCCGAGAAAGCTTTCCAGCTCCGGCTGCTTGGCTTCCGATACGACCTTGCCGGCGCCGTCTTCCTCAAAACGGTAGATCATCACCCGGTCGTAACCGAGCGTCGCCTTTATCAGCCGCGTCGTTCTGGAAATCAGGCTTTCGACGCTGTCCGCCTCGCGGATGCGGTCCACCATCTTCCGGGCGGTGCCGAGCGGCTGGGTTTCGCTTCGGGAGGGTTCAAATTCGATGATGGTGGTGGATTTGTAGCGATGGAGCGAAATATCGAAACTGCGGCCATCGCTTGTTTCCGTGTTGGGCAGCATGGCCGGACGCGCGGTTCTGCCGGTGACGGTCAGTGCGTTGCGAAGATCGTGGACGAGCTTTTTGCCGAGCACATCCTCTGCGGTCCTGCCGTTGATATCGCCGTCAACGCCGAGCAGTTCGCGGCAGTTTTCAGAGTGCCGCAGCACCATGCGCATGGCATTGTCGCAGGCGATGAGACAGCCATGGGTTTGAATATAGCCCGGAATATGGATGGGTTCGCGGTCGCAATTGGTCAGGTCGACATGATAGTCAGTAGGTGCCATGAATCAGTCTTTCGCACCCTGTCTGTCTGTGCCGAAGATAATCTGTTGGTCGAGGGATGGGAAAGCCTGAATACTTCATTCTGATCGTGCCAACCCTTCCCCGTTTTCTGCAACTGTGACGCCGGTTTCCCGTTGTGCTCATAGAACACCGCCGTCACGCGATTGTCGTATCCCTGACGTCATCGGATACAATTTGACATGTTGCAACGTTGTCAAAGTCGATTTTGTTCCAGCTTGTTTGAAGGAAAAATTGTGCCGCAGAAGAAAATAATCATCGCCACCCGGGGACAGGGTCTTTACGAGTTCACATCGGAGGCTCAGGGCCTTGTCAAACAGGCGGGGCTGGAGGAGGGCCTGCTGACGATCTTCGTTCGCCACACATCCTGCTCGCTGCTCATTCAGGAAAATGCCGACCCCGATGTCCGGCGCGATCTCAAGACATTTTTCTCGCGCCTCGTGCCGCCGTCCAGCGATCCTTCCATGCGCTGGGTCGTTCACACGCTCGAAGGTCCGGACGATATGCCCGCCCATATCAAATCGGCGCTGACGACGGTTTCCATCGGCGTGCCGATCAGTGATGGGCGGCTCGTGCTCGGCACGTGGCAGGGACTTTATCTTTTCGAACACCGCGACCAGCCGCACCACCGCGAAATCGTGCTGCATATCTCGCCCTGATAGACGGATCCGATCGCTGTCAACCGTGTTAATATCTCTGAACGCCTGCTGAACATTCGGTTCTGTTCATATTCAGGCAGGCGGCTCTAAGGTCTCGTCAATCGCCGGGGGATGTTCCTCTGTCGGCACAGAAACAAACGGAGTGAGTTCATGTTCAGCACCTTCGCAAAAGCCGGCCTGGCTGCCCTCATCGCCCTCGGTGGAATTTCCTTCACTGCGCCGGCGGCTTCCGCAGGCTCGGATGTTCAGTTCAGGGTTCAGGTTCAGGACGGTTATGGTCATCGTCCCGGCTGGGGTCGCCCGGATCGCCCGCGCCGCGGCTGCTCGCCCTGGCTTGCGGAAGAAAAGGCAAGCCGCATGGGCCTTCGCCGCGCCCGCGTGGTGGATGTTTCGCCGCGCCGTGTCGTGGTGGCAGGCTTCAACCGCTATGGCCGTGACCGCGTCGTTTTCGCCAATGAGCGCGGTTGCCCGGTAATCCGCCGCTAATAGCAGCGCACTTTATTGATCTGCCAATATCCCCGTATGGCAGGTTGATCAAAAATGCCCCTCGCTTCCGCAATGGCAGCGAGGGGCATTTCTTTTTGCAATATGCTTTTGGCGGAACCGAAGATGGGGCAGGAGCGGCACCGGGGTGCCGCCCGCCGCCGATCTTACTGGTCGAGAGCGAAGGTGACGTTGACCAACACGCTGTAGCTGTTTTCACCCGAAGCGATCGGCACGCTGTCGGCTTCCTTCATCATCGAAGCACGCATCATGCCCGCCGGTACCGGCATCGGGCGCTGCGAGTTTTCGCTGATCTGAATGACACGGCCAAGCTTCACGCCTGCCGCTTCCGTCAGCGTTTTCGCCTTGGCCAGAGCATCGGCAACGGCCAGCTTGCGGGCTTCGGTCACCGTCGCTTCGGGCTTGTCATTGGTGAAGGTGATATCGCCACCCTGGTTGATGCCGAGCTTGACGGAGGTATCGAGGATCGTGCCGAGCTTTTTCAGATCGCGCACCCGCACTGTCAGGCCGTTGGACACCTGATAGCCGGTGATCTCAGGCGCGACATAAACGCCGTTCTTGGACTCGTTCTGCTTATAAATCGGTTGCAACGAGAAATTACTCGTCTGCAGGTCGCGGTCTTCGATGGCGGCCTCTTTCAGCGCCTTCAGAACATCGGCGAGCGCCTTGGAATTTTCAGTCAGCGCAGCCGCGGCGGTTTCCGCCTGCTTGACGACGCTGAAGGAAAGAATAGCCATATCGGGCGCGATGGCCGCCTGGCCTTCGCCGGAAACACTGATGGTGGCTTCGCGCAGGCTGGTATCCTGCGCAGAGACCTGGGCGGCAAGCGGCATCATGGCCGCTGCGGTCAATGCGGTGAGTGCGAAAAGGCGGGCCGTTTTTGTCTTCATGGTGTTTCCTCTTTGATTGAGTCCCTTTGAAGGGTATTGCCTTAGATTGTGTAGCTAATACGGCGGCACTGCTTTGCGAAAGCATCATTGGCTTGTCGGGCTGTAAAAATTACGTTAGAGCGTGACCCACCGGATTCGAGCCATTGCGAACCGGTATTTCGGATCATCTTTCCGAAAAGGGCCTGTAGCTCAATGGTTAGAGCCGGCGGCTCATAACCGCTTGGTTGGGGGTTCGAGTCCCTCCGGGCCCACCATTTTCATCTAAGAGTCACAGCGTAGGTTATTGAAAATCTCAAGTCAGCATCTGGGACGCTGCTGACGCGTTGCGAGCGGTTCATCCAGCAAAAATCCGACCAGCCGGTTAGACTGATCGGATCATCCTGCGCGAATCGTCGGCGATGCGGTCAGTTGCAGACCCGCATGCTCTCCGTATGCCAGCCGCCGTCATAGGAATTCGGCACGCGGCGGTCTTCGAACCAGCAGCGCGGCGGGGGCGGTGGTGGCGGTTCGTAGTAGCGGGGGCCGTTATTATTGGCGATGGCGCCGCCGATCAGGCCGCCGATCACGCCTGCGGCGAGGCCGCCGGCAATCGCTGCGCCGTCATTGTGGCGGCGGTGTTCGCGGTAGGGCGGCGGGGGTGGGCCGCCGCGGTCGTAACCCCGGTCATAGCGCGGACGATAGGGATAGTCCTGCGCGGCAGCGGTGCCGTAGGATGCGAAGACGCTGCCGGTGGCGACCAGCGCGGCAATGGTGGAAAGAATTATCTTTTTCATCGGGGCTACTCCATAAGCCTGCTTCGGGAGATAGAGGCTCATTATGCCCGGATGATGGCACGGCACGGGTGAATGTCCTGTGAATATTCCGTTTTTCCGGGGTTCACATTCTCTCACACTTTTCAGGCGGACGCCCGGTGCCCGGCGCGGTCTTTCTGCCACGAAAAAGCCCGGCGGATGGCCGGGCTTTTGCCGAGATCATCCGGTCAGGATCAGAACTTCACACCGAGACCGACCTTGACGGTGTGCTGGTCGACATCGGTATTGATGCCGAAGATATCCTTGTCGCCATAGTCGTTATAGCGATATTCCAGCCTGCCGAACACATTGTCGGTGAAGGCATAATCCAGACCCGCGCCAACGGTGTAACCGTTGAATGTGGTGCTGTCCTTGCCGGCGCCGGGTGTTTCGATGAAGCCGCGGGTGGCGGTCCAGCCGGCGGTGGCATAGATCAGTGCGTGGTCGAAGGCATAACCGACGCGGCCGCGGACGGAGCCCTGCCAGTCGGTGCCGATCTTGACCCCCGCATAATCATTGTCATTCCAGTTGTAGTCGACATCGCCCTCGATGCCGAGGACCATATTATTGTCGAACTGGTAATTGTAACCCGCGAAGGCGCCCAGAATGCCGCCATCGAAATTATCGGAGGCCACGGGCCCGCCCGCCGAAAAATCGCCATTCGCCCAGCCCGCGCCGCCTTGAATACCAAGATAGGGGCCAGACCAGGTGAAGACCGGCAGGGTTTCCTGCGCAACCGGCGGTGCGGGCGTTTCGTAGACGGCATCCGCGGCCATTGCGGTGCTGGCCGACAGGGCCAGGAGTGACGTTACGATCAGCGTTTTCATCGTTTTTCTCCCTGAGCTGACTGACATCCATAGCATAGATTAGCTGCTTTTAATATGGGGCGGGGTTCGGCGGTTCCAAGAGGCGCTGTGTCCGTCTGGCGTTGCTGGCCGTCTTGCCCCGGATCGTGGCGCTTTTTACCGCCCCGCCATGCGGTTCTGATGCTGCGAACGCCTTCAGCGGCATTTGGTTCCCTCCGTCGTTTCATCGCGGGTCGGGCGGGGGGGGCGGCGGGTGTCACGCTTGGTTGTCTTGACAGCGGGGGGAGCGACCATAGAGTTGTGGTTGACGGCGGCAATGCCGGTGCTTCGTGCCGCACGCCAAACGGTGCAAACCGCCGTTGAGACGATACCCTCGCGACCCTGCCGCAAGTGTGGCCGTTGCGGGCGGCAAGTGCATGGGAGGATGAGATCGCATGGGGTTTTGTTTTAGCGCGGGAGGAACGACGTGATTGTCGGAGCCGTTCTCAGCGCCATTCTTCTTCTCACCCTCATTGCGTTTCCGCGGCATCTGAAATCCGTTGTCATTTGCCTGCTCCTGATCTGGACGACGACCGCCGCCTTTGTCATCTATGACTGGTGGCGCGGCAGCAAGCGGCTTGAACATATCATCGCGACCGCGGATTTTGATGCCTCGTGCCCGGATGCGGCGCTGCCCATTCGTGTCAGCTTCCGCAACGATAATAATGTCGCCGTGCAGCGGCTGACCTATACGCTGGAAGGCTTCGAGCCCGCCTTTCGCGCCTCTGTCACCTTCGATCCCTATCAGGTGAGCGAAAGGCGGATCGAGGCCGGGGAGACATTCTCGGCCTGCCGCTCCTTCCGCCTGCGCGGCAATGAAAGGGCGGAGCCGCAGCGGCTGGAATGGCGCGTCACCGTCGTTTCCGCGGAATTCGACTGAGGGCTTCGCGCGGCTTCCGGCTATCACGGCATTTTGAAAAATTTCCGCGTCGGCGAGTGGTGGCCGAAAAATCCTTGCATCACAGCGGCTTCACGGCGGCAGGCCAGTTCCCGTTGCCCGCACCGAAAGGTGTTCGGGTGGTGCCTGACTTGTTTTCGTCGGTTTGCGATGCCATCTCCCAGCCATTCGATGAATGTCGCGGGTTGATGTTTTGCGTATTGTTTTGAAGTTTCTGAAAATCACCGCCATCGGCCTTGTCGCCCTGCCGGTTCTGGCGGGCGCGCATATGGGCATCGGTCAGCTGACCGGAAATTTTCACGAAGTCATTCCCGGCGAGCTTTATCGTTCGGCTCAGCCGAGCGGCAAGGACATCACCACTTACGCCAAGACCTATGGCATCAAGACGATCATCAATCTGCGCGATGAAAAGCGCGAAGCCTGGTATGACGCCGAAAATCAGGCAGCAAAAAACAATGGCATCCGGCTTGTCGATTATCCGCTGAGCTCAAGCGAAAGGGTTTCGGTGGAGGATTCGGAAACGCTGGCGGCTGTGCTGCGCAATGCCGAAAAACCGATCCTCATCCATTGTGAGCATGGCGCAAACCGCACCGGGCTTGCCTCCGCCATTTACGTGGCGGCCGTGGCCGGCAAGAGCGAGGCGGCCGCCGAGTTCCAGCTTTCGCCCTATTACGGGCATGTGCCGATCCCCGGCATCGGGCGGTATGAAATGTACCAGTCCTGGGATGATTTCGAGGAAACCATCGGGTTTTGAGGATTTCGGGACGCCTTTGATTTACCCCGGCGGTGTCCTTTCCGCGCGGCGTCATCCTCGGGCTTGTCCCGAGGATCCAACCACGTTGCGTCCAGCGGATAGGTAGCAGATGCTCGGGACAAGCCCGAGCATGACGGCAGAGAAGTCTTCGGCGCCGTCGTCAGCTGGCATTCGTTTCCCGCAATGCTGCTCAATAATCCCCGCCGCTCTCCTTGATCACCTTCGTCAGGCTTCCTGCTGCCGGGAAAAGCGGGATGAGGCAGGCCTGAAGCGCGTGGTAGATATCGCCCTTGCCGGGGAACAGCGTGTGGGCGGGAACCAGGTCTTCCGTCAGCTCCTCGTGCCAGCCGCCATTGGCGTGGTCGATGAAGCTGTTGGCGATGGTGCTCCAGATGCGGCGGTAGCTGTCTTCGTAGAACGGGTCTGCCGGCAGGTTTTCATTGAGGAAATGGGCTGCACCCGCTGCCTCGCACATGGGCCACCAGAGCTTCGCCCGCTTGTCGGGATTGTCGTTCCAGTCGAGCGTATAAAAGAAGCCGCCCTTTTCCCGATCCCAGCCGAGCGCCATGGATTGCACGAACAGCGATTTGGCGGCGACCGGCATCCAGTCGTGGCGGCGCTCGCCCAGCACCCATAATTGCAGGATAAGGCGCGCCCATTCCAGCCAGTGGCCGGGGGTGGAGCCAGAGGGGCGGAACATTTCGTTGCCGCGATAATCCTTGTCGAGCGTCCAGTTCTCGTCGAAATGTTCCGGCACGCGGAAATCCAGCTCGCCGGCGCGGCGGCGGATGACGAGATCGGCGATGCGCTCGGCCTTGGTCCGGTAGTTGCTGTCGCCCGTCGCCTCATAAGCGGCCATCAGTGCTTCGGTCAGATGCATATTGGAGTTCTGGCCGCGATAGTTCTCGATAGGCGACCAGTCGCGATGGAATTCCTCGGCGATGGCGCCATGCTTTTCTTCCCAGAACCGGGTTTCCAGAACCTCGGTAATGTCGGCCAGCATCTTGTCAGCGAGAGGGTGGCCGACGGTCTTGGCGGATGAGGCGGCCAGAAGCACGAAGGCATGGCCGTAGCCCTGCTTGGTGGCATCCACTGGGCCGGCATCGTTCACCTGCCAGAAATAGCCGCCATGCTCGCCGTCGCGGTGCCTGTTCCAGAGATAGGTCATGCCGTGATCGACGATATCGCCGCAACCCGGGCGGCCGAGCAGGTGGCCGATGGAGAAGCAATGCACCATGCGGGCGGAGGCGTGGATGCCGCGCACGGGATCGTTTTTCTGCAGCGGTGCGCCCTTGGCGTCGAGATCGAAGAAACCGCCGGCGGGGTTGAGGGCGCGGTGCTGGAAGAAATCGAAAAGTCCCTCGGCCTGTTTCACCAGCCACTGGCGGTGCCAGGGCAGGGTGTTCCAGCTGCGGCTGTTGTGATCGTCTTCGGGCATCTCGTCCTCCATGCGGTTTGCTGCTTCGGCTTATATCCTTGCCGTATAAACCTGTCATCTGTCAGCGATATTTCGTAACGTCGTGCAATGGCGCAAAGCCATGCCTGTCCCTTGAAGATATATTGACATAAACATATCTTTATGTGACTTGACTGCTTGCGATCTTGCAAATCGAAATGAGGAGTATGCCCGTGTTTGACGATCTGTTTGGCCCCGAAGGGGCAAAGCGCGACGGCGCGGAAATTTTCAAGGCGTTGCGCGAAGCCGCCAGCGAACGCATCCTCATTCTCGACGGTGCCATGGGCACACAGATTCAGGGTCTCGGTTTTGACGAGGATCATTTCCGCGGCGACCGTTTCATCGGCTGTGCCTGTCACCAGAAGGGCAACAACGACCTTCTGATCCTGACCCAGCCTGATGCCATCGAAGAGATCCACTATCGCTACGCCATGGCGGGTGCGGATATTCTCGAAACCAACACGTTTTCGTCCACACGCATCGCGCAGGCCGACTACGAGATGGAAAATGCCGTCTACGATCTCAACCGCGAAGGTGCGGCAATCGTCCGCCGCGCTGCCCAGCGTGCCGAGCGGGAAGATGGCCGCCGCCGTTTCGTGGCCGGCGCCATCGGCCCGACCAACCGCACAGCCTCGATTTCACCTGACGTCAACAATCCCGGTTACCGCGCCGTCAGTTTCGACGATCTGCGCATTGCCTATGGCGAGCAGATCGACGGGTTGATCGACGGCGGTGCCGATATCATCCTCATCGAGACGATCTTCGATACGCTGAACGCCAAGGCGGCGATCTTCGCCTGCGAGGAACGTTTCGAGGCCAAGGGCATTCGCCTGCCGGTCATGATTTCAGGCACGATCACCGACCTTTCCGGTCGCACGCTCTCCGGCCAGACGCCGTCTGCGTTCTGGAATTCGGTGCGCCACGCCAACCCCTTCACCATCGGCCTGAACTGCGCGCTGGGTGCGGATGCCATGCGTCCGCATCTGCAGGAACTGTCGGATGTGGCCGATACTTTCGTCTGCGCCTATCCGAATGCCGGCCTGCCGAACGAATTCGGCCAATATGACGAAACGCCCGAGATGATGGCACGTCAGGTGGAAGGTTTCGTGCGTGACGGTCTCGTCAACATCGTCGGCGGCTGCTGCGGTTCGACGCCGGAGCACATCCGGGCGATTGCCGAAGCGGTCAAGGACTACAAGCCGCGCCCGATCCCTGAACACAAGCCCTTCATGTCGCTTTCGGGTCTTGAGCCCTTTGTGCTGACCAAGGATATTCCCTTCGTTAATGTCGGCGAGCGCACCAACGTCACCGGCTCTGCCCGCTTCCGCAAGCTCATCACCGCCGGTGATTATACGGCGGCGCTGGCGGTTGCCCGCGATCAGGTGGAAAACGGCGCGCAGATCATCGACATCAACATGGATGAAGGCCTGATCGATTCCGAAAAGGCGATGGTGGAGTTCCTGAACCTCATCGCCGCCGAGCCGGATATCGCCCGCGTACCTGTGATGATCGACTCGTCGAAATTCGAGATCATCGAGGCCGGCCTGAAATGCGTTCAGGGCAAGTCGATCGTCAATTCCATTTCGCTGAAGGAAGGCGAGGAGAAGTTTCTCCAGCAGGCGCGGCTCGTCCACAATTACGGTGCGGCGGTTGTCGTCATGGCCTTTGACGAGGTCGGGCAGGCGGATACCTATCAGCGCAAGGTGGAAATCTGCGCGCGTGCCTACAAGCTGCTGACTGAAAAGGCCGGCCTGTCGCCGGAAGACATCATCTTCGACCCCAACGTGTTTGCGGTGGCCACGGGCATCGAGGAGCACAATAATTACGGCGTGGACTTCATCGAGGCCACCAAGACCATCCGCGAAACCATGCCGCTCACGCATATTTCCGGCGGTGTTTCCAACCTGTCCTTCTCCTTCCGCGGCAATGAGCCGGTGCGTGAGGCGATGCATGCCGTGTTCCTTTACCACGCCATTCAGGTGGGCATGGATATGGGCATCGTTAATGCCGGTCAGCTTGCGGTTTACGATAATATCGATGCGGAACTGCGCGAGGCCTGCGAAGATGTGGTGCTGAACCGCCGCGACGACGCGACCGAACGGCTGCTGGAGGTCGCGGAGCGCTTCCGTGGCACCGGCGCCAAGGATACCAAGGTGCAGGATCTCTCCTGGCGTGAACTTCCGGTCGAGAAGCGGCTGGAACATGCGCTGGTCAACGGCATCACCGAATATATCGAGGCCGATACGGAAGAGGCGCGCCAGAAGGCGGAGCGTCCGCTGCATGTCATTGAAGGGCCGCTGATGGCCGGCATGAACGTGGTGGGTGATCTGTTCGGTTCCGGCAAGATGTTCCTGCCGCAGGTGGTGAAATCCGCCCGCGTGATGAAGCAGGCCGTTGCCGTGCTGCTGCCTTACATGGAAGAAGAAAAGCGCCAGAATGGCGGGGCCGAGCGTAGTGCCGCCGGCAAGGTGCTGATGGCGACCGTGAAGGGCGATGTGCACGATATCGGCAAGAACATTGTCGGTGTCGTTCTCGCCTGCAACAATTACGAGATCATCGATCTCGGCGTCATGGTACCGACGACGAAAATCCTCGAAACGGCGATTGCGGAGAAGGTGGATGTGATCGGCCTCTCTGGCCTCATCACCCCGTCGCTGGACGAAATGGTGCATGTGGCGGCTGAGATGGAGCGGCAGGGTTTCGACATTCCGCTTCTGATCGGCGGCGCGACGACAAGCCGAGTGCATACGGCTGTAAAAATCCATCCGCGTTATGAGCAGGGGCAGGCGATCTATGTCACCGACGCCTCGCGCGCGGTCGGCGTTGTTTCCGCGCTTCTTTCCGAAGAGCAGAAACCTGCTTACATCGACGGCATCCGCGCCGAATATGCCAAGGTGGCCGAAGCCCATGCCCGCAACGAGCGCGAAAAGCAGCGCCTGCCGCTTTCCCGCGCCCGCGAGAATGCGCACAAGATTGACTGGACCGCTTATAGTGCCGTCAAGCCGCAATTCTTCGGCACCAGGGTGTTCGAGACCTACGATCTGGAAGAGCTTTCCCGTTACATCGACTGGACGCCGTTCTTCCAGACCTGGGAATTGAAGGGTCGTTTCCCGGCCATCCTCGAGGACGAAAAGCAGGGTGAAGCGGCACGGCAGCTTTATGCCGATGCGCAGGCCATGCTGAAGAAGATCATAGAGGAAAAGTGGTTCCGGCCGCGGGCGGTGATCGGCTTCTGGCCGGCCAATGCCGTTGGTGACGATATCCGTCTGTTCACCGATGAAGGCCGCAAGGAAGAGCTGGCAACCTTCTTCACGCTACGCCAGCAGCTTTCCAAGCGTGATGGCCGTCCGAACGTGGCGTTGTCCGACTTCGTTGCGCCCGTCGATAGCGGCGTTGCCGATTATGTCGGCGGCTTCGTGGTGACGGCGGGTATCGAGGAAGTGGCGATTGCCGAGCGTTTCGAGCGGGCCAATGACGATTATTCGTCCATCCTCGTCAAGGCGCTGGCCGACCGTTTTGCCGAAGCCTTTGCCGAGCGCATGCATGAGCGGGTTCGCAAGGAGTTCTGGGGTTACGCGCCGGATGAGGCTCTTGGCGGTGACGATCTGATAGGCGAAGCCTATGCCGGTATCCGCCCCGCGCCCGGCTATCCGGCCCAGCCGGATCATACCGAAAAGAAGACACTGTTTGCCCTGCTGGACGCCACCAATGCGGCGGGTGTGGAACTGACGGAAAGTTATGCCATGTGGCCCGGCTCTTCCGTCTCCGGCCTCTATATCGGCCATCCGGAGAGCTATTATTTCGGCGTGGCCAAGGTGGAGCGCGACCAGGTTCTCGATTATGCGCGCCGCAAGGATATGCCGGTGGAAGAGGTGGAGCGTTGGCTCGGGCCGGTGCTGAACTATGTGCCGACCAATGGCGAGGAGAAGATCGACAGCGCTGCGTGATGTTTCACGCAGCGCCGCTTAGACAAGATTGTGCCGAGAGCCGGCGCTTCGGCATGCACTCGAAGCTCTCACGGCTCTCATCCGTCATGCTCGGGCTTGTCCCGAGCATCTGCAAAGTATCGATTTTGTTCGACGTGATTGGATCCTCGGCACAAGGCCGAGGATGACGCGGAGCGTAAGGTAGAGGTTGTCACTAAGCCAAAGCGCGGGTGGGTCCCGCGCTTTTTTGTGTTCAGGGTTTGACTTACGACCTTAGCGCCGCCAGTTCCTCGATGCCGACATGGCTCTCGACCTCGCTGCCGCGCAGATAGAGGTAAAGGCCAATGCAGAAGGCAAGCACGGCGATGAAGACCAGATACCAGGCATGGGCCATGGGATTGACGGCTAGCGCGGTCGTCACGCCGATCGGCGTCAGCCCGCCGAAGACGGCATAAGAGACGTTGTAGGCGAAGGAGAGGCCGGAGAAGCGTACCGATGCCGGGAAGGCCCGCACCATGACATAGGGCACCGCACCTGCCATGCCGACCGAAAGGCCCATCACGCCATAAAGCACGAACATGGTCTGAAGCGAGGTGCCGGCATAGCTGTAGAAGGCGAAGGTGGCGATGCCGAAGAAGATGCTGGCGCCCATGAAGAAGATGCCGGAGCCCACCCGGTCGATCAATGCGCCGGCGATGATGAC
Organism: Agrobacterium tumefaciens; assembly: GCA_017744915.1. Lineage (GTDB taxonomy): Bacteria > Pseudomonadota > Alphaproteobacteria > Rhizobiales > Rhizobiaceae > Agrobacterium > Agrobacterium tumefaciens_I. The sequence goes on along the minus strand of JAGIAH010000012.1, from coordinate 154,498 downwards.
GCCGAAGATCAGGAACAGCGTGCCGAAACTGGTGCCGGCCAGCGCCTGCGTCGGGGTGTAACCATAGAGCTTCTGCAGGAAGGTGGCCGTCATCAGGGTGGTGACGACGATGGCCGCCGACAGAACCCAGGTCAGCAGGGCGGAGATGATGACGCCGCGCATATGGTGCTTCAGCACGAGGCCGAGCGGCAGCTTGTCCGTGAGCGACTTCGACTTCTTCATTTCCATGAAGATCGGCGTCTCCTCCAGCCAGCGGCGCAGATAAACGGCGATCAGGCCGAAAATGCCGCCGAGCAGGAAGGGAATGCGCCAGGCGTAACCGGCAACATCTTCCGGCGAAAAGAGCGAGTTGATGGCAAAGGCGATGAGCGAGCCCAGCATGATGCCGAAGGAAAGGCCGGATGTGAGGAAACCGCAGGCGAGGCCAACGCGGCGGAAGGGCACATGTTCGGCAACGAAGGTCCAGGCGCCCGGCACTTCACCGCCGATGGCGGCACCCTGCAGCATGCGCAGGATGATGAGCAGGATGGGGGCCGCCACGCCGATGCTGGCATAGGTCGGCATCAGCGCCATGCCGAGGGTGGAGAGCGCCATCAGGAGAATGGAGAAGGCGAAGACGCGCTTGCGGCCATACCGGTCGCCATAATGGGCCAGCACGATGCCGCCGAGCGGTCGGACCAGATAACCGGCGGCGAAAATGCCGAAGGTCTGGATCATCACCAGCCAGTCCGGCATTTCCGGCGGAAAGAACAGATGGCCGATGACGCTGGCGAAAAATACGAAAATGATGAAGTCGTAAAATTCGAGCGCGCCGCCCAGGGCCGAAAGTCCGAGCGTTCTGAAATCCTGGCTGTTGAGGGGACGGGCTGCCGCCGGTGTGGTGGTGGGAGACATAAGCCTGCTTCTTTTCTAAATTACGTATTACTTATGGGCATGCGGCAAGCGCGGCGGGATTTCAAGCCATATCGATGCTCAATCGTTGAGGTATTTCGACGGACGGTCGAGAAAGCGCCGCAGGAAGGTGATGTTTTCCAGCTCGTCATAGAGGCGTTCGGTGATGCCATCCTCATCGAAATAATAAATCGTCGCCTCAGGAATGGCCAAAAGCACGGGTGAGTGGGTGGCGATGATCAATTGCCCGCCGCTATCGGCCGCCTGTCGGATGATTGCCGCCAGTTCCAGCTGCTTTTGCGGCGAGAGTGGGCTTTCCGGTTCGTCGAGAAAATAGAGGCCGGCGCCGTGCAGCCGCCGGTGCATGATATCGAGAAAACCTTCGCCATGCGACCGCCGGTCGAGGCTGTTGTTCCTGACGATCCCGCGAAATGTATCGGGGGTTTCTTCCGGAAAATCCTCGCCTTTTTTCAGGGCCTTTTCCCGCTCCCAGCGAAAATCGTCCAGCGCATCCTCATTCTGCCGGCGGATATAACCCAGCACGTCTTCCGCACGCAGGAACATGCGGATCTTCGGATATTTCTTGCGGGCGAAATAGAAGGCCTTCGCCACGGTTTCGGCATGCTGGAGATAGAGGTCACCTTTAACCTCGCCATGATTGCCGATGGCATAGGCCGTCATTCCCGCCGCCAGCCCTTCCAGCAGCGTCGATTTGCCGGAACCGTTATTGCCGGCGAAAAAGGTGATCGGCGTCTTGAATTCGAGGCGTTCCAGATGGCGCATGGCCGGCACGGAAAAGGGATATTCCTCCTCTGTTCCTTCCGGTCTTTCCTTCATGGCTACGCTGTCGAGAAACAGCATGTCGCAGTCCTTGCCTATCCATCCTGTCCGGAGGTGTTGCGCCTCGGCCTGTCGTTGAGGCCGTGCGCTGAGGTGAGTGAGTTTGCCCCGGAGATTAACGCGTCGTGTGGCCCGCGCCAATGGCATGAACCCTTGTCATTGCTGACTTTGCCGCAATGAACGCTTCAGTTTTTTATTGTATAATTATATTATAAATAATGTTATCTCTAATTATATCTCTTTACTTACTTATATAACTTTATATATTGTGTATTTAAAAGAATATATCGAATGTAAACTTGAAATTAATTTTGCAATGTCAATTGTACTTCATTTCAAATTTCTATTTTTGGTGGATGGATGAATTACATTGCGCTGTTTTCGGCTGCGATTTTGTTTTTCGCAATATGCGCGAGCGAGGCGGAGGCGCGGAAGTTTCGGCTATTTCCCATTTCCGGACTGGGCGGCGGCGAGACAATCGATCCCGTCTATAATCTGCCAAACACGGCAACTTTCCTTCGGGAAGGAAAAGCGTTTGATCTTGGCTATCTGAACAGCGGCGATGGCGGCGGTTATGTTCTCTATCACGGCGACCGCTATGCCAGGCTCAGCGAGGCGGATATTGCGAGGCTGAAGGTGACGCTCGGTTTTGATCCAACGACCAAGCACCGCACGGAGCAGGCAGGCCGTGACAAGCAGAACAGCGGTTGGAGTTTGGCGATCCTGGTCGCCGTGCTGGCGCTCGGCTCTTTTGTGTCCATCCATAAGGGGCTGCAGATTCTCCGTTGGCTCGGGCGAACCTTGACGACGCCGGCTGCTGTCAAAGTCGGCTCGGGGGACGTGGTTTCCGATCCATTGGCCGTCCGCAAGAAGCAATTGGTGAAACGCGAGCGGAGCGAGACTCAGTCGGATCATGCTGCGCGCAGCCCGGCGCCGGCGGCCGTGCAGGTCTCTCCCCGCACAGCCGGCCCGGCCCGGTCTTTCGGGCGCAGGAGCGGCTGAGCCGAAGTGGAATGGCCGCGACCGGCGCTTATTCGAACCGGTCGATGATGCTGATGCCGCTTTCCTTGAAACTGTCCATGGCGGGCAGGGCGGCTGCGGCCTCGGTCAGGGAGATATGGCGGCCGATCAGCTTTTCGGGCGCAAGCCTGCCGCTTTCGATCATGGCCAGCATGTCCTCATAACGCCATGCCTGCATGCCGTGGCTGCCGTAAATCTCCAGTTCATGGGCGATCACCCGGGCCATGGGAATGGCCGGCATGGCGTGGTCTGCCAGCATCAGCCCCACCTGCACATGGCGTCCGCGACGGCGCAGGTTGCTGATGGAATTGCAGCAGGTCTGCGGATGGCCAAGCGCATCAACCGACACATGGGCGCCGCCGCCGGTGACGTCTCGCACCGCTTCGGCAACATCGGCAACCGAGCGACTGTTGATGGTGGCAGTTGCACCGAGCTGCCGGGCAAGTTCCAGCTTGTCTTCGGCGATATCGATGGCGACGACCTGTGCACCGAGGCCCGCGCCGATCATGATTGCGGAGAGGCCGACACCACCACAGCCGTGCACCGCCAGCCATTCGCCACCCTTCAGGCGCCCCTGATCCGTCACGGCCCGGAAGGAGGTGGCGAAACGGCAGCCGAGACCGGCGGCGGTGGCGTAACTCATCGATTCCGGCAGGTGCACGAGGTTCTGATCGGCATAGTCGATGGCGACATATTCGGCGAAGGAACCCCAATGGGTGAAGCCGGGCTGGAACTGCGCCTCGCAGACCTGCTGGCTGCCGGAGCGGCATTCATGGCAATGGCCGCAGCCGGAGACGAAAGGCACGGTAACGCGATCACCGGTCCTGAAGCGGGTAACGTTCTTGCCAACTGCGGCGATGACGCCGGCGAATTCGTGGCCGGGAACGTGGGGCAGGCGAATATCCGGGTCATGTCCCATCCAGCCGTGCCAGTCGCTGCGGCAGAGGCCGGTCGCTTTCACCGCGATGACGACGCCGCCATCGGTCGGTTCCGGATCGGGCAGGGATGCGACAATCGGGGTCTCGCCGAATCGTTCGTAATAAAGCGCGCGCATCATGGCCTCACATCATTGGTCCGCAGGTTCAAATCTGAACCTGCTCTAGAGCATTCCAGCAAAAGTGCGAAGCCGTTTTACCTCTGGAGAAGCGCTTCAGTCCTTGATGAGCATCAGGTCGCCGGCTGCGAATTTCAGTGTCACCCGCTCACCGACGGCGGGCGGCGCGGTGCCGGGGTCGTTGAACATGTCGAAAGACAGCGTCGAACCACCGAGATCGAGGCGCGTGCGGATGACCGAACCGAGGAACTGGCTGGAGGTGACGAGGCCGGAAATGGCAACATCGTCTTTCGCGTCGCTGCCGAGGGAACCTGCTTCCGGGCGAAGCGCCAGCGTGATTTTTTCGCCATTGGCCGCATCGACCGGCTTCGGCAGGGTGATCTGCTGCTCGCCGACACGAATGGTGTTGGACGAGGAATCCACCACGGTGGCGTCGATGAGGTTCAGCGTGCCGACGAAGGAGGCGACGAAGCGGGTGGCGGGCTTGTTGTAGATATCGAAGGGCGAACCGATCTGGTCGGCACGGCCGCCATTCATCACGACGATACGGTCGGAAATCGACAGGGCTTCTTCCTGGTCGTGGGTCACGAAGATGGTGGTGATGCCGAGTTTCTGTTGAATCTGGCGAATTTCCTCACGCAGCGAGACGCGGATCTTGGCGTCGAGCGCGGAGAGCGGTTCGTCCAGCAGGAGCACTTCCGGCTTCGGGGCCAATGCGCGGGCGAGCGCCACGCGCTGCTGCTGGCCGCCCGACATCTGATAGGGATAACGGTCGGCCAGATGTTCCAGATGGATGAGCTGGAGCATTTCCTTCACGCGGGCGTCGATCTCGGCTTTTGGCTTGCCGGCGACCTTCAGACCGAAGGCGACGTTTTCATAAACGTTCATGTTCGGGAACAGCGCATAGGCCTGGAACACCATGCCGATATTGCGCTGGTTGGGCCGCAGCGCCGTCTGGTCCTTGCCGTTGATGACGATCGACCCGCCGGTCGGGATTTCGAAGCCGGCGATCATGCGTAGCACGGTGGTTTTGCCGCAGCCCGATGGCCCGAGAAAGGAGACGAATTCGCCCTTTTCAATGGCCATGTTGAAATCATGCACGACCTGCACGGAGCCGAAGGATTTCTTGATGTTGCTAAGTGTCAAAAAGCTCATGAAAATCTTGTCCTCAGGCCTTGGGAGGCGCGCCCTTCTGATAGCGGGAAACGAGTTGGATCAGACCGAGGCAACCCCAGGTGATGCCGAAGGAGATCACGGCAAGCGCTGCCGGTTCATAGGCGCGGTTGGCGCCAAGCAGCTGCATATAGGGGCCAAAGGCCGGGCGGTTCAAAAGGGCCGCCATGGTGAATTCACCGATGACGATGGCGAAGGTCAAAAATGCGCCCGAGAGCACGGCGACCAGTACATTGGGCAGGATGATGCGCGACAGGATGGTCGTCCATCCCGCGCCAAGGCTCTGCGCCGCTTCCGTCAGCGTCGAGACGTCGATGGTTCTAAGACCGGTGTCGACGGCGCGGTACATGTAGGGCAGGGCAAGCGTGGCATAACCGAACATCAGAAGCAGATTGGTGCCGAAGGTCGTGCCGGTCAGCGGCAGCCAGCTCGAGGTGTTGTAAAGCCTGATATAACCGAACACGATGACGATGGCGGGAATGACCAGCGGCAGGAGCGTGATGAATTCGATATAGGGGCGCAGGCCCGGCAGTTTCAGACGCACCCAATAGGCTGTCGGCACGACAAGCAGAACACCGAAGACGATGGTGAAGAGCGCCATCACCACCGAATAGCTGAAGGTTTCCTGAAAGCGCGGATCGGTCAGCACCCTTGCATAGGCGTCGAAGGAATATTCGCCGCGCCGCATCTTCAGTGAGAAGTTGGTCATGCCGATCAGCGGCAGGGCGAAATAGAGCAGGCCGAAAATCAGCGCGCCCCAGGCGAAGAAACGCTTCATTTCAGCCACCTTTCGCTGCGGGCGCGCAGCCAGATATAAAGTGCATTGGCAATGCCGGTCACGACGATCATGCCGAAGGCGAGCGCGTAACCGAGATGCGGATTGCCGAGAACGTCGCCGCGAATCTGCGCGAAGAGCAGGATCGGCACGATGTTGAGCGAGGAGCCGGTGAGCGCGATCGCGGTGGCCACCGCGCCGAAGGCATTGGCAAACAGCAGTGACATGGTGCCGAGCAGCGATGGCAGCAGGATGGGGAAGGCCACCATGCGCCAATATTGAAACCCGGTCGCGCCTAGAATTTCCGCCGCCTCGCGCCATTCGCGCTTCAGCCCGTCCAGCGCCGGCGTGATGATGAGGATCATCAGCGGGATCTGGAAGAACAGGTAGGTGACGGTGAGGCCCCAGAAGGAGAGGATGTTGAAGCCGAGAAGCCTCAGATCAATGCCGACCTGCGTTTTCAAAAACACGGTGAGCAGGCCGACCGGCCCAAGCGTGGCGATGAAGGCGAAGGCGAGCGGCACGCCGGCAAATTGCGAGGCGACACCGGAAAAGGTGAGAAGCGGGCCGCGGATACGCTGCGGCAGGCCGCCCAGCACGACGGCTGCGGCCACGGCAAAACCGATCAGGCAGCCAAGTGCTGCCGAAGCGAGGCTGATCTTGATCGAAATCCAGTAGGCGGCAAGGATCGACGAGGTGAAAAGCCCGGCAATGTTGTCCAGCGTGAAGCTGCCATCCGTCTGCTGAAACGCGCCTATGACGATCTTCATCGTCGGCAGGATCAGGAACAGCATAACAAAGACGGCAAAAGGTACGACGCCTATCCAGTGCAGCGGCAATCTTCTGCCCGCGTCGGATGGTCCGCCGGTGTTGGTTGATGACATGCCTTGTCCCCAAACGCCGTTTTCAAAACGGTCTGTCTATAAAGGTCTTTCTCGAGCACATCCGGTTAAAACGGAAATGTTGGACGCGCTCTCGATTTTGGTCTTGCGCATTTTCCGGACGTAAAACCGCTGCGCACTTTTACTGGAAATGCTTTTAAAGAAGCACCCCGGCTTTTGATCGGCCGGGGTGCGTTTTCAACAGTTTACTTCACGTTTGCGCCGACGACGCTGTCCCAGCCGCCGGTGACGGCAGCCTTGTTGGCATCAACTTCCTCGAGTGTCGGGAAGATCGCCTTTTCATAGGCTGCTGCCGGCGGCAGGCTGTCGATCAGCGCCTGCGGAACCTTGCCGGCCTTGACCATGGCGTTGAAGCGGATCGGGTGGCAATAGCCCTTCAGCCAGCCGAGCTGACCGTCGTCGGAGTAGAGGTGTTCCATCCACAGCTTCGCGGCGTTCGGATGCGGCGCGTAGGCGGAAATGCCCTGAACGTAAACGCCGGCGAGAACGCCCTTCTCAGGAACGACGACTTCGGTCGGCGGGTTGTCGTTCAGCGTCTTCTTCCAGGAAAGGGCGTTATAGTCCCAGGCGACGATGATCGGGGTTGCGCCCTGTGCTAGCGTGCCGGCCTTGCCGATGACCGGCAGGAAGTTGCCCGCCTTGTTGAGGTCGGCAAAGTACTTCAGGCCAGCTTCGCCGGCTTCCTTGCCGGACTTTGCGCCGGTGGAAAGACCGGCGGCGAGAACGCCGAGGATCGCCTGATTGGAGGCGCGCGGATCGCCGGCGAGCGCTACCTGACCGGAATATTCCGGCTTCAGCAGGTCGGCCCAGTCCTTCGGCGTGTTCTTGACGAGGTCCTTGTTCACGAACATCGACATGACGCCGTAATAGTCGCCGTACCAGTAGCCGTCGGCATCCTTGACGTTGTCAGGGATTTCGGCCCAGGTGGAGACCTTGTAGGGCTGCAGCAGGCCTTCGGCCTTCATCTGCGGGCCGAAGGCGAGACCGACGTCAACGACGTCAGGAGCCTGCGGGCCCTTGTTGTCCTTGTTCGCCTTGATGGCTTCGACTTCATCGGCAGAGCCGGCGTCCGGGTTCAGTTCGTTGACGGTGATTTCCGGGTACTTCGCCTTGAAAGCGGCGATGACGTCGCCGTAACCACACCAGTCGTGCGGCAGCGCGACGGTGGTCAGCATGCCTTCCTTCTTGGCGGCAGCGATCAGTTCGGCGCTCGGTTCAGCGGCGGCAATCGCGGTGGAGGCGATGACCAGTGCGGTGGTCGTAGCAAGCAGTCGGCGGCAGTGAGAGATCACTTTTTTCTCCTCTTCGTGTTCTCATATTGCGGACGCTGATACGGAGTCTCGATGAAGCTAATGTGACGGTTGGATTGCAATTTATTTATCCGGATTCCGCCACTTTACACTCGTTTTCCGCCATCATCAGGCTTTTAGGCCTGCAATTGCGGGAGATTCCCCTCGTTATCCGATTGTCCAGATATGTTCCCCAGCTTGGTCTATTATCCTGTTTTATCGTGCTGGTAGCGACTACAGGTATCCAATCAGCGTGTTGCATCCGCGTCAAGTAAGTTGCCGGCTAGATAGTTTCATGTTCTCTCCGGCCGGCGGAACAGCCGTGTCTGCTCGAACAGGCCTTCGAGCGCGTTCATGCGCTCCTTGGTTTCATCCCAGGTGCCGTTCTGCACCGCTTCGATCAGGGCTTCGACCACGAACAGGGTGACGACGGAGGAATCCCACGCCGAGGGAGCCTCGATCCGGACCCGGAAGGTGTGCAGCGCATGGCGCGCCACCGGCGATGTCCATTGATCGGTGAAGAGGATGATCTGCACGCCGTTGGCCTTCGCCACTTCGGCCAGCGTCGTCATATCGTGCTCGTAACGGCGGATGTCGAAAATGACCAGCACGTCACCGGCGCTCATGTTCAGCATATATTGCGGCCAGGCGCTGGAATTGGATGACATCAGCGTCGTTTTCGGCCGGATCACCTGCATGTGGGTGAAGAAATATTCGGCAATCGCGCCGGTGATGCGCCCGCCGACGAAATAGATGCTGCGCTTGCGGTCCGAAAGCAGAGCCGCGGCATTATCGAAGACGGCGGTGTCGAGATCGCTCAGCGTATCGCGCAGATTGCCGGTGATGGCGTCGGCGAAGCGGTTGAGAATGTGCAGGCCGGGGGCATTGGTCGCCCAGCGGTCATGTTTGGCAACCGGGCCTGATATTGTTGCTTCCAGTTCCTGGTGCAGATGCGCCTGGAATTCCGGATAACCCTTGTAGCCGAGCTTCTGCACCATGCGCGCCACCGTCGGCGTCGAAACGCCGGCATTTTCGGCGATGACGGTGATGCTGCCGAGACCGGAGACGGGGTAGTTGCCGAGCAGGCTCTCCGCCAGCCGTTTTTCCGAACGGGTCAGCGCATCGTAGTGGGCATGAATGACATCCGACACGGTCGCGGTCGTGCTGCGCAAATCTTTCCCCTTCCGGTCTTTCTGCCGGTGCATGGCTAAAATAAACATCTGTGCCAGCTATCGAGTCAATGGGGAAAATGAAGAGAAAATTTCAAAATTCCATTTGACACTCGCCATAATGTGAAGAATTCTTTTCGCCATTGCAGGGGATGACGGGTTTTCCGGGCGGGGTGCGTGCATGACGGTGCGTTCGCGGTTTTTCACAGAAGCGGAAGGGCAGGCCGTTGGCGTCGAAAACGCCATGGCGAAGGGCGACGTCCTTCTCGTCTGTGAACACGCTTCCGCGACCATCCCGCAAAAATATGGCACACTCGGCCTTTCACCGGACGTGCTTTCGAGCCATGCCGCCTGGGATCCCGGTGCTCTCGCCGTCGCCCGGCTGCTTTCGCAGAGCCTTGATGCCACGCTCGTTCACCAGCGGTTTTCGCGGCTCGTCTATGATTGCAACCGCCCGCCGGAATCGCCTTCCGCCATGCCGGTGAAGAGCGAGATTTACGATATTCCCGGCAATTTCGATCTCGGCGAAGCGGAACGTTTCGCCCGCACCTCAGCGCTTTACGTGCCGTTCCATGATCGGGTGAGCGAGATTATCGCGGAACGGCAGGCCGCCGGCCGCAATGTGGTGGTGGTGACCATCCACAGTTTCACGCCGGTCTATCACGGCCGGTTCCGCGAGGTTGAGGTCGGCATCCTGTATGATAGCGACAGCCGCCTGGCCGATGCGATGCTTTCGGGCGCCGAAGGGTTCTCGCTGAAGGTCAGGCGCAACGAGCCCTATGGCCCGGAAGACGGTGTGACGCATACGCTCCGGCTGCATGCGCTGCCGGACGGTCTTTTGAACGTCATGATCGAAATCCGCAACGATCTCATCGCCAATGAAGGAGAACAGGCGGCCATTGCCGGGTTTCTCCACGAGCTTATGGGGAAGGCGCTCTCATCGATCGATGAGTGAGGGAGCAAGGGCTGGCCGATGGTGAAAGCACCGGGGCCGACCGTCAAAAGGAGACTGCCGTCATTCAACAAAGCCGGAAAGGCGCGAAGCGGCAAGGGAACAGCAAAGTGCGTGCGGCAGAGCGCGGGAAGCACCCGCGTAACGCTGAAAACTGGGGCACAATCGGCCAATAATGGCTGACTGGCTTGTTTTTTTCTTATCAGGAGAGAAGGGCATGGACAGTTCATCGTCAGGCGTCAGCTATAAGAAGGCTGATGCATCCTATTTCGAAAAACGCGGACTATCCCGTTATGCGGGCGTGTGGTCCTTGTGGTCGCTCGGCGTCGGCGCGGTCATTTCCGGGCATTTTTCCGGCTGGAATTTCGGCTTTTCCACCGGCGGCTGGGGCGGCATGCTGGTGGCGGGCATCATCATCGCCATCATGTATCTCGGGCTGACATTCTCGATCGCGGAAATGAGCCCGGCCTTGCCGCATACCGGTGCGGCCTATTCCTTCGCCCGCACGGCCATGGGGCCATGGGGCGGCTTCATCACCGGGCTTTGCGAGAATGTGGAATATGTGCTGACGCCGGCGGTCGTCGTCACCTTCATCACGGCCTATGTGAACTCCATTCTCGGCCTCGATCCGGCCTATTCACCCTTCGTGTGGATAGCCTTCTATGCGATCTTTCTGGCGCTCAACGTCTTCGGGCTTGAGCTTTCTTTCAAAGTCACGCTGGTTATCACGCTGATTTCGCTTACCGTTCTGGTATTCTTCTGGATCAGCGCCATTCCGAATATCGATTTTTCGCGTTTCGCGCTCAATATCGGTGTCGGGCCGGACGGCAAGGCGGTGGAGTTGCCGGAGGGCGGCGGTTCCTTCTTCCCCTTCGGTTTTTCAGGCGTTCTTGCCACGCTGCCTTTCGCGGTCTGGCTGTTCCTCGCCATCGAGCAGCTGCCGCTGGCGGCGGAGGAATCGGTTGACCCGAAACGCGACATGCCGAAGGGCATCATCCTCGGCATGGTCACGCTGATGGTTTCGGCCTTCATGATCGTGCTGCTCAACCCGTCGCTTCCGGGCGTTGGCGCCTTCCATCTCAGCTCCTCGCTGGAGCCGCTGCTGGATGGCTTCAAGGCGATCTACGGCGATGGCGGCGTGGTGGTGCTCGGCCTCGTGGCGCTCACCGGCCTGATCGCCAGCTTCCATACGATCCTTTATGCCCAGGGTCGGCAGATCTATTCGCTGTCGCGTGCGGGTTATTTCCCGACCGTGCTGTCGATCACCCACTCGAAATATCGCACACCCTATGTGGCCAATATCACCGGCGCGATCGTCGGTCTTGCGGTCATGCTCGTCATCTGGTTCGCGCTGGGTGCGGAACAGGGCGGCAGCATCATCGGTAGCGTGCTTTTGAACATGGCCGTGTTCGGTGCGATGTTCTCCTACATCATGCAGGCGATTTCCTTCATCCTGCTTCGAAAGAACCTGCCGCATATCGAGCGGCCGTTCCGCTCGCCCTTCGGCATTCCGGGCGCGGTGCTGACGATCATCATCGCCATCGTCACGCTGCTTTACCAGATCCAGGATCCGAACTTCACCAAGGGCGTGCTCTGGGTCGCCGTTTGGTTCGCCGTGGCGATCGCCTATTTCGCCTTTGTTGGACGCCATCGCCTCATCCTGTCGCCAGAAGAGGAATTCGCGATGGAGCACAAACAGGCCGCCATGGCCGCGGCGGCCGCAAAGGCCTGATGCACAAACAAACGGGCGGCCGTCTGCCGGCCGCCCGCTCGCCACAATAAAAGGGAACGGACAAAAATGACGAGCTACACATTCGACGCGCTTAAAATGGATGTCGCCGAGGGGCGCATCGACACGGTTCTGGCCTGCCTTGTCGACATGCAGGGGCGTCTGATGGGCAAACGGTTCCAGGCCGAGTTCTTCGTTGAAAGCGCCTTTGAGGAAACCCATAGCTGCAATTACGTGCTTGCCACCGACATGGAGATGGAAACCGTTCCCGGTTACAAATCCTCGAGCTGGGAAAAGGGTTATGGCGACTATGTGCTGAAACCCGACCTCTCGACGCTGCGGCGCGTGCCCTGGCTGGAAGGCACGGCGCTGGTGCTGTGCGACGTGCTCGATCACCACACCCATGAAGAAGTGCCGCATTCGCCACGGGCGCTTTTGAAAAAGCAGGTTGCGCGGCTGGAGGCCATGGGGCTCAAGGCCTATATGGCGACGGAGCTGGAGTTCTTCCTGTTCGACCAGACCTTCGATGCGGCGCGCGCCAGCGGTTACAAGGGGCTGAACCTCGCCAGCGGTTATAATGAGGATTACCACATCTTCCAGACCACGAAGGAAGAGGATGTCATGCGGGCGCTGCGCAAGGGCCTGCAGGGTGCCGGCATTCCGGTCGAGAATTCCAAGGGCGAGGCGTCTCCCGGCCAGGCGGAAATCAACGTGCGTTATGCCGATGCGCTGACCATGGCCGATCGGCACGCCATCATCAAGAACGCCACCAAGGAGATCGCCTGGTCGAAGGGCAAGGCGGTGACGTTCCTTGCCAAGTGGAACTATAATGCCGCCGGCAGTTCCTCGCATATTCACCAGTCGCTGTGGACCGCCGATGGCAAGACGCCGGCCTTCCTCGACAAGGACGCCAAGCACGGCATGTCGGAGCTGATGCGGCATTATGTTGCCGGGCTTCTCGCCCATGCCAGCGAGATCACCTATTTCCTTGCGCCCTACATCAATTCCTACAAACGCTTCATGGCCGGCACGTTTGCGCCCACCAAGGCGATCTGGAGCCTCGACAACCGCACAGCGGGATATCGCCTCTGCGGTGAGGGCACGAAAGGTATTCGCATCGAGTGCCGTGTCGGCGGATCCGATCTCAATCCCTATCTCGCCATGGCGGCTCTTCTTGCGGCGGGCATTGACGGCATCGAAAATAAACTTGAACTTGAGCCCGCTTTTGTCGGCGATGCCTATGGCGGCAAGGACGTGCGCGAGATACCCAAGACCTTGCGTGACGCCACTGCGTTTCTGGATGGATCGACAATGCTGCGCAACGCCTTTGGCGATGATGTGATCGATCATTACGTCCACGCCGGACGGTGGGAACAGGAAGAATACGACCGCCGCGTGACCGACTGGGAAGTGGCGCGCGGTTTCGAACGAGCCTAATCATTACGGGAAAACATCATGACCATGATCCAGAATATCTCGCCCATCGACGGCTCGGTTTACGCCGAGCGGGAGGCGATGTCGCTGGAGGCGGCACGGGCCGCCGTTTCAAAGGCGCGCAAGGCGCAAAAGGACTGGGCGCGGCGTCCGCTTGAGGACCGTGTTCAGCTGGTTCTGAAGGGTGTGGCCCGCCTCAACGAAATGGTAGCGGACGTCGTGCCGGAACTGGCGCATATGATGGGCCGTCCGGTGCGTTATGGCGGCGAGTTCAAGGGCTTCAACGAGCGCTCCAATTATGTCGCGTCGATTGCGGCCGATGCGCTGGCGCCGCTCGTCATCGAGGAAAGCGGCAATTTCGAACGCCGCATCGAGCGTGAAGCGCATGGTGTGGTCTTCGTCATCGCGCCGTGGAACTATCCTTACATGACGGCGATCAACACCATCGCGCCCGCCTTGATGGCCGGCAATACGGTCGTCATCAAACATGCGGCGCAGACGCTGCTGGTGGGCGAGCGCATGGTGCGAGCTTTCGTCGAGGCCGGCGTGCCTGACGATGTCTTCATCAATGTCTTCCTCGACCATGGCACGACCTCGGCGCTGATTTCCGAAGGCCTGTTCAATTTCGTCAATTTCACCGGTTCGGTGGAAGGTGGCCGGGCCATCGAGCGCGCCGCTGCCGGCACCTTCACCGGTCTCGGGCTTGAGCTCGGCGGCAAGGACCCCGGTTATGTGATGGAAGATGCCGATCTCGACGCCGCCGTCGATACGCTGATGGATGGCGCGACCTATAATTCCGGGCAATGCTGCTGCGGTATCGAGCGCATCTACGTCAACGAAAACCTCTATGACGCCTTTGTCGAGAAGTCTGTGGCATGGGTATCCAACTACAAGCTCGGCAATCCGCTGGAACAGGAAACGACGCTCGGGCCGATGGCCAACAAGCGCTTCGCCAAGGTGGTTCGCGCGCAGATTGCCGATGCCGTCGCCAAGGGCGCCAGGGCGCTGGTCGATCCGAAGCTGTTTCCCGCCGATGACGGCGAGAGCGCTTATGTCGCGCCGCAGGTCCTCGTCAATGTCGATCATTCCATGGAATTCATGACCGAAGAAACCTTCGGCCCGGCCCTTGGCATCATGAAGGTCAAGAACGACGATGAAGCCATCGCGCTGATGAATGACAGCAAATATGGCCTGACCGCTTCGCTCTGGACGCAGGATGCGACGCGCGCTGGGCGCATTGGCCGTGAGATCGAAACCGGCACCGTGTTCATGAACCGCGCGGATTATCTCGATCCTGCGCTTTGCTGGACCGGCGTCAAGGAAACCGGCCGTGGAGGCTCGCTCTCCGTCCTCGGTTTCCAGAACCTGACCCGTCCGAAATCCTACCATCTGAAGAAAGTCACGAAATGAATATCGTCGCCAACTGGAGCTATCCCACCGCCGTCAAGCTTGGCCGTGGCCGGATCAAGGAACTGGCGGAAGCCTGCAAGACGCTCGGCATCAAAAAGCCGCTTCTCGTCACCGATCGCGGCCTTGCCAATATGGCGATCACCGCGCATGCGCTCGATGTGCTGGAAGAGGCGGGTCTTGGCCGGGCGATCTTCGCCGAGGTTGATCCGAACCCGAACGAAATCAACATGGAAGCCGGTGTTAAGGTCTATCGCGATGGCGGTCACGACGGTGTCGTGGCCTTCGGCGGCGGCTCGGGCCTCGATCTCGGCAAGACCATCGCCTTCATGGCCGGGCAGACGCGCCCGGTCTGGGATTTCGAGGATATCGGTGACTGGTGGACCCGTGCGGACGCTTCCAAAATCGCGCCCATCGTCGCCGTTCCGACGACGGCAGGTACCGGTTCGGAAGTCGGCCGCGCCAGCGTCATCACCAATTCGCAGACCCATGTGAAGAAGATCATCTTCCATCCGAAGCTCTTGCCGGGCGTCGTCATCTGCGATCCGGATCTCACGGTTGGCATGCCGAAGGTCATTACGGCCGGCACCGGCATGGATGCCTTTGCCCATTGCCTCGAAGCCTATTCGTCGCCGTTCTTCCATCCGATGAGCGCCGGCGTGGCGCTGGAGGGGCTGCGGCTCGTCAAGGAATTCCTGCCGCGCGCCTATAAGGACGGCACGGATATCGAAGCCCGCACCAACATGATGGCGGCGGCGGCGATGGGGGCGGTTGCCTTCCAGAAGGGTCTCGGCGCGATCCACTCGCTCTCGCACCCGATCGGCGCGGTTTACAACACCCATCACGGCATGACCAATGCCGTCGTGATGCCGGCGGTGCTGCGCTTCAACCGTCCCGCCATCGAAGACAAGATCGCCCGCGCGGCCGCCTATCTCGGCATTTCCGGCGGGTTCGATGGCTTTTATGACTATGTGCTGGAGCTTCGCAAGGAACTCGGCGTGCCGAAAAACCTGACCGCCATGGGCATCAAGCCGGACCGGATCGACGAGCTGGCAGCGGAAGCGATCAAGGATCCGAGCTGCGGCGGCAATCCGGTGCCGATGACGCTGGAGAATACCAGGAAGTTGTTCGAGGACTGCTTTTAAAGGGCAATTAGAGTGACCATGAGATTTTCAGTTTTTTCGCCATTGCTCGCCGTGGCTCTGCTGAGTTTGCCTGTCGCGGCGCAGGCTGCTTCCTTTAAGGAGCTTTCTGGCCAAGGTTACAAAGTCGGCGCTTTGTCGAGCAATAAGGCGGGAATCCGGGGCTGGAACCTGTCTAAAGGCTCCGACCGCTATTTCTGCGATATGCGCGCAACCATGGCGTATTCCGGAAAGAATGGCATGGTGTCCTTCACCAGCGCCGGGCGCATGATCACGCTCGATCGCGCTACCGTTGAGAAAAGGCTGGGCGGTTCCCTGGATTTGCCGAGATACGAGGATCTCAAGGCCGGTCGCCCGCGTGCGGATGACGTGGGCTCCTGCCGAAAGCTCACATAGTCCAAAAGATGGCAGAAGCCCGCGATACCGATCGCGGGCTTTTTGTTGCGCCGCATAACCGTTCTTAGTCTTTTCTTAACCATGTTCGTTAAGGTTATGGAAGGCACCATGTTTGGTTCGGTGCGCGAATGAGCATGAAACGGCTCTGGTCAATCGGGGATATCATGCCTGTCATTACTTTTGCCAACACCAAGGGCGGCGCCGGAAAAACGACTGCCGTGCTGCTTCTGGCAACCGAACTGGCCCGCAGCGGCCATCGCGTAACTGTTCTGGATGCCGATCCGCAATTGTGGATTTCCCGCTGGCACGAATTGTCCGGCGAGATCGAAAATCTCTCGGTGATTTCGCATGTGACCATGGCTTCGCTCGAAGGCCATATTCGCGAGAACAGAACCAATACCGACTGTTTCATCATCGACCTGCCGGGTGCGAAAACCCCGCTTCTGACCATGGCGCTCGGTATTTCCGATCATGTGCTGATCCCGGTTCAGGGTTCGGCCATGGATGCGCGGGGTGCTGCCGAAGTTCTTGATCACATCGAATTCCTGAACCGCAAGATGGGCAAGGGGATTGCCCATTCCATCGTGCTGACGCGGGTCAACGCCATGGTGGCGACGCGTTCGCTGCTGCTCGTCAAGATGCTGCTGGCAGAGAAGAACGTTTCGGTCTTGAACACGGCGATTGTCGAGCGGGCGGCCTATCGCGACATTTTCGATTATGGCGGCACGCTTCTCTGTCTCGATAAGGACAAGGTCAGCAATATCGACAAGGCGGTGGAGAATGCGAAAGCCTTCGCTGCGGAAGTTGCCGGCCTTCTGCCGAAACGCCTGTTGCGGCTCGGCACGCAGCCCGCACGCCTTTTCACCCGCAAAGCTGCCTGAAAACCGGTCCGGCTGTCACGCAAGGACCGGCTCCGGCCATCTCTTCAGGCTGGAATGTGTTTTCCAGCCCGTTAAGGCGTATATCCGCGCAGCTTGTTGTAACGTGTGATCTGTTCCCTGGTCAGCAGCTTCACCGTTTCGAGGTGGGCGGCAAGGTGGATATATCTCAGCCGGGTGCGGCTTGCTTCGACGCGGGCGAGTTGCGTGCGCAGCTTATCCGCATCTATTGAGCCGTTGCGGAAACCGGCATCCAGTGCTGCTTCGCCCGCAATCATCTGGCTGCCTTCTGTCGCGGCGTCGTTTCGCATCGTCTGGAACAGGGATTGCACGGAGGCAAGCTGTTCCTTTGTCAGCTCCAGTTCCTTCGCCATCTTCTGGACATGTGAGGGGCCCGGCATGCCGTTGAGATCGGCGGCTTTCGCAAAGCCCCATCCGCCTCCCTGTTCCAGTTCCGCAATATCCTCCGTCGAGAGGCTTTTGACGGTTCGGCTCTGCTGGCCCGCATAGGGCGACTGATGGAGATGCTGTTCCTCCGCGGCGGCGGAAAGGGGCAGAAAAGCGGTGAGAAATATAAGAACTGTGAATTTCATGGAAGCTGTCCGGCTTGTTGCGTTCGTTTGAGCTTGCCAGCCGGCCGATTTGCCGAACATGATAGAAATCATGTCCATTTCGATTTTTGACCATTTACGCCCGAAGGCCTCCGTCTCCAGATCCTTTGAAAAGGGCGAATATCTTTTCCATCAGGGCGATCCCGTTCACATGCTGGCGCTGGTCGTTGAAGGCTGTGTCCATCTGATGCGGTTTCAGGCGGATGGACATGGTGCGGTGTTGCAGCGGGCGGGACCGATGACGGTTCTCGCCGAAGCCTCGGTGTTTTCGGAGCAATATCACTGCGATGCCATTGCCGTGACGGCCGGGCGTGCCCTGTTTGTGCCAATTGGCACGCTGCGGCAATTGCTGGAGCGTGAATCCGCATTCGCGCTCGAATGGATAAATCATATCTCGGTCGAATTGAAAAAGGTCAGGTCAAGGGCGGAAATACTTGCGCTGCGCTCGGTCAGCGCGCGGCTCGATGCATGGATCACCGTCAACGAAAGCGGGCTTCCGCCCAAGGGTTTATGGAAAAACCTCGCCGCCGAAATTGGCGTTTCCCCCGAGGCGCTGTATCGGGAAATAGCGAGACGTCCGGCGTCATCACGGTAGCTGAATGCGGGCGGCAAAATTATTCGCTTGATTTGGAAATGATCGTTTCCTATATTGCGGCCATGACCAATACGACCCCAACCCATCCCCAGGAACAGCGCCATCGCGGCCGGCCACGCGAGTTCGATCTCGATCGCGCGCTGGATGGCGCGATCCGTGTGTTTTCCCGGCGCGGTTATCACGCCACATCGGTCGGTGATCTCACCGATGCGATGGAGCTGGCGCAGGGCAGCCTCTACAAGGCCTTCAAGGACAAGAAGGCGATCTTCATCGCCACGATGGAGCGCTACAGGATCGTGCAGACCGAGCGTTTCGAGGCGGCGGTGGCCGGTTGCGAGACCGGGTATGAGCGTCTGAGGGCGGGTCTGATGTTTTACGCGGAACGGTCCCATGGCGGTGTGGGCTCGGACGGGTGTCTGGTGGTCGGTGCCGCTGCCGATCTGGCTGCCCTGGATGACGACATTGCCGTCGTGGTCGAGCGGGCGGTCAAGACGCGCGAACGGATCGTCGCCCGCATCATCACCGAAGGACAAAAGGATGGTTCAGTGCATTCGAAGGCCGACCCGGATGATCTCGCCCGGGCGATGCTGTGCATGATGTACGGCATGCGCGTGGTGGGAAAGACGGGGCGCAGCCTCAAAGACATGGTGGCTGTGGTGGATATCGCCATGAAGCTTGCCGCGTAATTTTGTGACTATTTAGGAAACATTCGTTTCCATATTGGAGAAAATGATGACGACGCGTGTAATTGATGGGGATGATGTTGAGGCAACATCCATTTCCCCGGCTCTGACCTTTTTGCTGGCGACGGCCTGCGGGCTGATTGCAGCCAATCTTTATTATGGCCAGCCGCTTGCCGGCATTATCGGGGCCGAACTTGGTCTTTCCGCCGGTGCGACCGGCCTGATCGTGACGCTGACGCAGATCGGTTATGGTATCGGCCTGCTGTTCGTCGTGCCGCTCGGTGATCTCATCGAAAACCGCAAGCTGGTGGTCAGTTCGGTCTCGATGGCCGTGTTGTCGCTGGCCGCCGCGGCGTTTGCCCCACATGCGGCACCGTTCCTGATCGCCGCCTTCCTGGTTGGTGTCAGCTCGGTGGCGGTACAGGTCATTGTGCCTTATGCAGCCCACATGGCGCCGCACGCCATTCGCGGGCGGGTGGTCGGCAATGTCATGAGCGGGCTGATGGCCGGCATCATGCTGGCGCGGCCGGTTTCCAGCCTGCTGTCGGAAGTGGTGTCCTGGCGCGGCGTCTTCCTGACGTCGGCAGCCGTCATGGCGCTTCTTGCCGTGGTGCTTTTTCGGCTTCTGCCCGTCCGTATGCCCGAGGCGCGGCTGAGCTATGGCGCATTGATGCACTCCATGGGCAGGCTTGCTCTGCACACGCCGATCCTGCGACGTCGGGCGATCTATCATGCTTTCCTCTTCGCCGCCTTCAGCCTGTTCTGGACCACGACGCCGCTTTATCTGAGCGGGCCGCATTTCAATCTCAGTCAGGGCGAGATCGCGCTCTTCGCGCTGGCGGGCGCAGCTGGCACCGTCGCCGCACCGATTGCCGGGCGGATGGCCGATCGTGGCTGGACCCGTGCGGCGACCTTCTTTGCGCTGGTGGCGGTGGCGCTCTCCTTCGCCGTCACACATCTTGCACCCGAAGGTTCACATTTGGCACTCGCCATTCTGGTCGTCGCGGCAATCGTTCTGGATTTCGGCGTCACCACCAATCTGGTGCTTGGCCAGCGGGCGATCTTCACGCTCGGAGCGGAATTCCGTAGCCGCCTGAACGGCATCTACATGGCGACGTTTTTCATGGGCGGCGCGATCGGCTCTGCGGTCGGCGGCTGGGCCTATGCGGCAGGTGAATGGCCAGCCGCCTCATGGATCGGTTTTGCCCTGCCGGTAGCGGCGCTGCTCTATTTCCTGACGGAAAAGCGCGGATAAAGCCCATCAACGAAAAAGCCCGACGGATGACCATCCGCCGGGCTTTTCCTTTTTCTTGCCGTCGATTTATTCGGCGAATTCGACCACGACGCCGGGGCGGACCATTTTCGCCAGTTCCGTCGCGTCCCAGTTGGTCAGGCGGATACAGCCGTGGCTGTTGGTCTTGCCGATCTTGGACGGTTCCGGCGTGCCGTGAATGCCGTAGGTCGGCTTCGACAGGGCGATCCAGACCGTACCGACCGGGCCGTTCGGACCCGGCGGGATCTGCAGGATCTTGTCGTTCTGGCCCTGCTTGAAGTTGATCTTCGGATTATAGGTGTAGCCGGGATTAAGCGCGATGCGCTCGACCGTATGTGTGCCGCTCGGCGAGGGCGTATCCGTGGAACCGATGGTGGCGGGATAGGCGGCGATCAGATTGCCATCCTGACCGTAAGCAAAGACCTGCTTGATGCCCTTATGGGCAACGATGCGGGCGACCTGTCCCTTTTTCGGCTCACCGGGATTGACGACCTTGATGATGGTACCGGGTACGGTGAAGTCGATGCCGGGGTTCAGTTCCTTCAGGTAGTTCTCATCCATATGGAACCGTTCGGCGAGCGCTTCCGAGGTGGACGTGAAGGAGAGGGCCGGCAGCTGCGATTTCGCGGCATAGTCATCGGGAATGGAGGCGACATAGGGGCCGGCGGCATCGGCGGCGGTGATCGTATAATCCACGATCGGCATGCCGCCGGAGGCGCGCAGCCGCTCCAGAATATCGTCGGAATTGTTCGGATCGAGCTTTTCGCCCGTCATGTCCTGCCAGGCGGCAATCGCCTTGTTGACGTTGTCGCCCATCTTGCCGTCGATGACGCCGGGCGAAATGCCCTCGCGATCGAGGAAGGTCTGCAGCGCGACGATCTCCTGACGCGAACGGTTGACCGGCGTGGTCACCGGCGTGTGGCGCTCGATCAGGTGCTCCGGTTGCGGAACGGCTGCCGTGGTGCTTTCGCCCGGCATCGGCTGTCCGAGCGGCCCGCTTTCGACCGCGCCGGGGGCGGGAACGGAGCCAGTGTAGAAATTATCATCGGAACCGTCGCCGCGATATTCGCGGTAATCGCGCACGCTGCCATTGTCCTGATAGCCGTAGTCGCGCTGTGGCTCACGGTACTGGCCGCCGGGGGCGGGCGGATAATAGGTGGTGTCGCGCTGCTGGCGCGCCTGCTGGCGTTGCTGCTGGTAACCGGAGGGCATTTCGGTGGCCAGCAGATTGCCGTACTGGTCGTAAAACACCGTGCGTCCCATGGAATCGCGGCTGATGACGATATCGCCGCGCTCCGGCATGAAGTCGAGCACGCGGCCATCTGGGGTCACCAGCATCGTCTGCTGATCGCCATAACGCTGCTGTGCGCCAGCCTGTAGCGGGGCGAAAACCGACGCCAGCGCGACCGTCAGACCCAGAGCTGCGTTAAGAAACTGTTTCACGATTCTGCTATCCCTTACTTGTTCACCGATAAACACACCGCAATCTTGACCCTATTGTGAAAAAGGTGAATTCGCGGTTAATGCAATCTTAATTTCCGTCACTGTTAGTAGCGTTTCCGTGAACCGTGCGTTTTTACTGCCACAGGGAGGTTGTCTTGCGTTCATTTCAGGCTGGCAGATCGCCACGTATTTTCCTCGACGAAACCTCCGTTTTCGATATCGGCGCCTGCGTCGTTGACGGCGTCGACATCGCACCTGGCCGCGCCATTCCCGACGATGGTGATGCGCGCATCGATCATTCGCTGGAAGGTTTTCTCTTCACCTGCGGTCCCGATCATATTCGCCACCCCGAGCCGATCGAGGGTGACGTTGAGGGGCGCCGATACCCGTTGCATGGCTCCTTCTCCTCGCATCCCGCAACCATCATCACCTTCGACGTTCAGGAGACCAATGCGCTGGCGCGCGTCGAGGTTCCCGTGAAGCTTGCCGATGGTGGCGAAGCACTTCTGGAGCGGACATGGCGTATCGATGGTGAAAGCGGCGAAGTCAGCCTCGATGACAGGATCGTCAACATGTCGGGGCGGCCGATCCCGGTGTTCCTGATGTATCACATGAATATCGGTGCCCGCCTGTTTGACGATGCCGTGCGGCTGGAAGGCGCGATGCTGGATGGCGGCGGCCATGGCTGGCGTTTCGGCGAGGAGCCGGGCAATGTTTTCTGCGTTTCCGCAGGCAATGATGAATGGGCGGAATTGAAGCTCGGTCCGATTGCGGCCATCGGCGGAAAGACGCTGACCGTCGGTTTTCGCACCGGGACGTTGCCCTATCTGCAGATGTGGCGGAACCAGCAGGACCCGGCCAATGTACTCGGCATCGAGCCGGTTTCGCATCGCTGGGTGGGGCGGAGCGAGCTTGAGGCGGCCGGCGAGTTCAATATTCTCCAGCCGGGCGAAAGCCGTTCCTTCGGCCTGCGCTTTTCCATCCTCTGAGCCGTACCGAATGAAGATGTCCCGTCATTGACGCAGGGGTTTTGACCGCTTACATCGAATGCGGATTTCAAGGGTGACGGCCAGCGGCGCGGACGCCGGTTTCAGCGGAGGCATGATATGGATATCAGGCGCATAGACGACGAATATTCGGTAACGGGACAGATCAGCGTCGCCGATCTGGATGAGGTGAAGGCACTCGGCTTCAAGTCGATCGTCTGCCACCGCCCTGACGGCGAAGAAGACGGCCAGCCGCTTTTCGCAGATATTGCCGAGCGTGCCGAGCAGCTCGGCCTCACCATCATGCATGTGCCGGTCGGCCGTTATGGCGTCGACGCCGATGCCGTTGCCGGCATGGTGGACGCGCTTGATGAATTGCAGCGCCCGATGCTCGGCTATTGCCGTTCCGGCGCGCGCTCCACGGCGATCTACGAAAAGACCCATCACCTGCGCGGCTGATATTCCGCGCATCTTCGATTTTTAATGCCAATCAACAGGAGTTTTCCATGACCATCAAGCGTATCGAGCCCGGCAAGCGCATGAGCGGCGCCGTCGTTCACGGCAACACCGTTTATCTGGCCGGCCAGGTTGGCGAAGGCAAGAGTGTTACGGAGCAGAGCAAGTCGGCTCTCGCTGAAGTCGACCGCCTGCTGGCCGCTGCCGGTTCCGACAAGTCGAAAATCCTGCAGACCATCATCTACCTCTCCGACATGTCCACCTTCGGCGAAATGAACGCGGTCTGGGAAGGCTGGATCGACCCGGCAAACCCGCCGGCCCGCGCCACCAGCGAAGCAGCGCTTGCTACGCCGGACTACAAGGTTGAGTTCATCGTGACCGCTGCTCTCTGAGCAATGGACTGATTTATGAAAAAGGCCGGGTCGCGGAGTGCGCCCCGGCCTTTTTTTGATGGGAAATTCTGCTGGTAAACTCGAGCTTTCGTCTCACCCGACGTCGTCCTAGGACTTGACCCGAGGATCCACGACACGGCCCGGCGATGGATCCTCGCCTCAAGGGCGAGGATGACGGAGGAGAGCTAGGGTAAAGATGGACAATAAGGGCGATGCAAGAGAGTTCAGTATGCCGGATTGCCTTGCCCAAATTGCTTGCCAACTTCATTTCGAAATTTGAGCAAGCGCCTTCTCAAACTGTTTCAACGTCTCCACCCGCTCCGCAAACCATAGCCGCGCCAGATCATTTGCCGAAGCGAGATCGATGCCATCAGGGTCGATGGAAGTGATCGTCCAGCGGCCGGCCTTTGCGCTGGCGAAAACTGCTAACCGCGATGCTTCGCCCTTGATGGCGTTGAGGCGGGTTGCTTCGGTTTCCGCAACCGCCATCAGCTCCTCCGCGCCGGAAAGATCGGTGCGCAGATCGGTGGGGGTGATGTTGCTGGCATTGCGGGCCGGGCCGCCATTGATCTGCACGCCTTCCATCCGTAGACGGTAAAGCCTGGTGTCGGGAAGGGAGAGGTAAAGTTTGGCCTTGGGGTAACGGGCAATGTAGCGCCCGATGGCGCGTGGCGTCTCATCCGCGCCGATCTGTTCCGCCCTGCCCACCAGTGTCAGCCGCGGCAATGTCAGCGCATCGCCCTTGCCGAAGGGGGCGAGCGTCAGCGAGATGCGCGGGTCGGCTTCCATGTTGCGGGCATGCAGCGTCAGTCCGGCCGCGAAGAAGAATGGCGTGCCATCCGGCTCGATGCCGATATTGGTTGCTGTCGTATAGGGATAACCGCTGACCGGATCGAGCGTGGCGAGCGCTACCGTGCGGGATGTGTGCAGCACATCGCGGGCCACGCGCACCGCCTCGAAAGGCGCGCCGGCTGAGGGCTCGATCTTTGCGCCGCGTGGGGTGATGACGGGAGGGGCAACGTCCGGCATGTCTTATCCTAAGCTGTAAGTTTCAGTCAGGATTTACATCATGCCGGAGCCATGTCCATCACCAATATCGGCGGGCAATATCAGGCCCGGGTTCTGATCTGTGTCAGCGTTCGCGTTGGCGTGATCGCTTCCGCATCCAGCTTCACCTCGATGATGGCCGGCTTGCCGCTTGCCCGCGCCCGCTCGAAGGCAGCGGCGAAGTCTTCGGTTTTCTCCACCGTTTCGCCGTGGCCGCCATAGGCCTTGGCAAAGGCGTTGAAATCCGGATTGACGAGATCGGTGCCGCTGACACGGCCGGGATATTCCCGCTCCTGATGCATGCGGATCGTGCCATAGGTGCCATTGTTGACCAGTACGGTGATGATCGGCAGGCCGTAACGCACGGCGGTAATGAATTCCTGCCCGTGCATCATGAAGCAGCCGTCACCGGCAAAGCAGATCACTTCGCGCTCCGGGAAAAGGTGCTTGGCGGCAACCGCCGCAGGCAGGCCATAACCCATCGAACCGGATGTCGGGGCCGATTGGGTATTGTAGCGGCGGAAGCGGTGGAAGCGGTGCAGCCAGGTGGCATAATTGCCGGCGCCATTGGTGAAGATCGTGTCCTCCGGCACATTGGCCTCGATCCAGTCCATGATCGGGCCCATCTGTACCGCGCCGGGGCCGCTCTGCGGCGGCGTCGACCAGCTGAGATAAGTCGCGTGCATGGCGGCGGTGCGCTCGGCCCATGCGGCGTTGCCGGAAAGCGTGAGCGAGGAGAGGGCGGCGACGAAATCATCCGGCGCAGCACAGATCGCCAGATCGGGGCGATAGACGCGGCCGAGTTCTTCGGCTTCCGGATAAATATGGACGAGTTTCTGCGACGGGTAGGGGATGTCGAGCAGCGTATAACCGGAAGACGGCATTTCGGAAAGGCGGCCGCCGAGCAGAACCACGAGATCGGATCCCTTGATCTCTTTCGCCAGCGCCGGGTTGATGCCGATGCCGACATCGCCCGCATAGGAGGGGCTCAGATGATCGAACAACATCTGGCGGCGGAAGGAGCAGCCGACCGGCAGCTTGTTCTTTTCCGCGAAAGCCTGGAAGTCCGCGACGCTCTCCTCGGACCAGCGCGTGCCGCCGAGAATGAAGACCGGCCGTTTCGCGTCGCCCAGCATTTTCGCGAAGGCGGCCATCTGAGACGGACCGGGATGCGCTTGAACCGGCATATAGGGCTTTGCCTCGGGCGCTTCGACCTCTTCCACCAGCATGTCCTCGGGCAGCGTCAGAACCACCGGGCCGGGGCGGCCGGAGGTGGCTACGGCAAAGGCGCGGGTGACGAATTCGGGGATGCGGCGCGCATCGTCGATCTCGCCCACCCATTTGGCGAATTCGGTGAAGGCGCGGCGATATTCCACTTCCTGAAAGGCCTCGCGCTCGCGGGCTTCGCGCTGCACCTGGCCTATGAACAGGATCATCGGAATGGAATCCTGTCGTGCGATGTGCAGGCCGGCCGAGGCATTTGTTGCGCCCGGACCACGGGTGACCATGCAGATGCCGGGTTCGCCGGTCAGGCGGCCCCATGTGTCGGCCATCATCGCCGCGCCGCCTTCCTGGCGGCAGACGACCGTTTCGATGCCGCTTTCATATAGCGCATCCAAAACGGCCAGATAGCTTTCGCCGGGAACGCAGGAAACGCGGGAGACGCCATTGGCCTTCAGCGCTTCGACGATCAATTGCCCGCCTGTTCTTTTCTTTCCGGCTGCTTTCATGGCGTCGTGGTCCTTTCGATGTTTTCCAGTTCAGCCAGCACCTGCGCCTGGTGTTCGCCGAGCTTCGGGCTCGGGCGTTCATAACGCAGCGGCGTCTGTGACATGATAATGGGTGTGCGAACACCGGGGATGACGGTGCCGTCTTCCGCCTCGAGATCGACGCGCAGGCCGCGTGCCTGAACCTGCGGGTCGGCGAACATTTCCTCGATGGAGTTGATCGGCCCGGCCGGCACGGCGTTCTGTTCACAGACGGTCAGGAGATCGCGCTTGTTCCATTTCAGCGTCTCGGTGGAAACAATCTGCCGGACTTCCATCTTATGCGCCACACGCGCCTTGTTCGTCGCGTAACGTTCGTCATCGGCGATAGTGCCAATGCCAAGAATGTTGCAGAGGCGGCGGAACTGGCCGTCATTGCCGACCGCGAGGATGAGGAAACCATCGGCCGTTGGCACCACCTCATAGGGCGAAATATTGGGGTGCGCGTTGCCCAGTCGGACGGGTGGCTTGCCGGAGATCAGGTAATTCATGTTCTGGTTGGCGAGCACGGCCGATTGCACATCGAGAAGAGCCATGTCGATATGCTGGCCCTCTCCGGTGCGGATGGCATGGATCAGCGCGGCCTGAATGGCGCTGACGGAGTAGATGCCGGTGAAGATATCGGCAACCGCAACGCCGGCCTTCATCGGCTGGCCATCCGGCTCGCCCGTGATTGACATGAAACCGGACATGCCCTGCACGATATAATCATAACCGGCGAAATCGGCATAAGGCCCGGTCTGGCCGAACCCGGTGATGGAACAATAGATCAGCTTCGGATTGAGCGCCCTCAGGCTCTCATAATCGAGACCATATTTGGCAAGCCCGCCGCGCTTGAAGTTTTCGATGACGACATCGGCGGTACGCACCAGCCGGCGCACCAGCTCGCAGCCCTCGCGCGTCTTCAGATCGGCAATGATGGAACGTTTGCCACGATTGGTGGCGTGGTAATAGGCGGCGGAAAGGTTTTCTCCATCCGCGCCTTCGACGAAGGGCGGCCCCCAGGTGCGGGTGTCGTCACCGCCTTCAGGGTTTTCCACCTTGATGACGTCCGCGCCCATATCAGCCAGCATCTGCCCCGCCCAGGGACCGGCCAGAACACGCGCAAGCTCGATGACGCGAATGCCGGAGAGCGGCGGTTTCCTATTCGGCATGTCGGTCATCTGTCCCCCGGGATTTTGTGCTTGCCGGTTTATAGACCGCCGCTTGCCGCACCGCATGTGATTTTATCTCATGGACTTATTCCGTTTCGGCAAAGACGCCTTCAGTTTTTGACGACCCGACCACCCCAGGCGGCGAAATCCGCCGCCACGGCCTGCCAGCCGATTTCGTTCAGCGTTTCGTGCCGCATGCCGCGGTAGATCGTGTGCTCGACATGGCTGAAACCTGCTTCGCGGAAACGTTCGGCGAGCCAGACGATCTCCCTGCCATCATTGGTGGCGGCATCCTGATCGCCGCTGACGAGGAGAAGCGGCAGGGTCTTCGGCAGGCGTTCGATGAGTTTTGGTGCGCGATAGGAGAGTTCGAAGACATCCTGCCAGAGCGAAACGCTGGCCTCGAACTGGCAGAGCGGGTCTTCCACATAGGCGTCCACCGCCGCCTTGTCGTGGCTCAGCCAGTCGGCATGGGTGCGCTTTTCCGGCATTTTTGCGTTCCAGGCACGGAAGGTCGCTTTTGGCAGGATGGTGCTCGGCACGTCCGAGCCCTTCAGCATCTTTTCAAGCCGCAGCACGACCTGCGCGATGCGACCCATGAAGCCGGGATTGAGATTGGAATTCCAGATGGACAGGCCATCGAAGGCTTCCGGATGGCTGACGGCAGCGTTGAGCGCCACGAGGCCACCCATGGAATGGCCGAAGAGGATGGTTGGCAGGCCGGGATGTCTTTCACCGACCATCACGCGCATTGCCATGACATCGGCGACGACTTTTTCCGCGCCGTCCTTCCACGAGAAGCGGCCGAGGGGCGCGTCCGCCGCCTTCGTGCGGCCATGGCCACGGTGGTCATGGGCATAGACCTCGAAACCCTGTTTCGCCATGACATCGGCAAAACGGCGGTAACGGCCGGCATGCTCCACAAGGCCGTGGCAGATCATCAGCACGCCGCGCGCCGGCGAAAGGGCGGAGGGTAGATGGCGATAGGCCAGCGATGCGCCGGAGGGGGCCTCGAGCCTCTCGATCCGGCTGAAGGCCAGGTCGTCCGTCGTGTCATTCATCGTCGCACCCACCGTGTCACCATGCGCCTTGTCATAATCATGGGGTCATAATCGTGCCAGAGGTTGCCCCAAGGTCCTATTTACCCTACATAGCGGCAAATTTCCCGATACGTACTCTTAAAAATCCGATGTGGAGCATTCGCTACAATGGCACGTCAATTCATCTATCACATGGCCGGGCTGAACAAGGCCTATGGCGCGAAGAAGGTTCTGGAGAATGTGCATCTCTCCTTCTACCCCGACGCCAAGATCGGTATCCTCGGCCCGAACGGCGCCGGTAAGTCGACCGTTTTGAAAATCATGGCCGGCCTCGACAAGGAATATACCGGTGAGGCCTGGCTTGCTGAGGGTGCGACGCTCGGTTACCTCGAGCAGGAGCCGAAGCTCGACGAAAACAAGACCGTGATGGAAAACGTCATGGAAGGCGTGGCGAGCAAGACGGCGATCGTTGACCGTTACAACGAGTTGATGATGAACTATTCCGACGAAACGGCGGAAGAGGGCGCGAAACTCCAGGACATGATCGACAGCCAGAATCTGTGGGATCTGGAAAATCAGGTTGAAATGGCCATGGACGCGCTGCGTTGCCCGCCCGGCGACTCGGCCGTGACAGGCCTTTCGGGTGGTGAGCGCCGCCGCGTTGCGCTGTGCCGCCTGCTGCTGTCGCAGCCGGACCTGCTGCTGCTCGACGAACCGACCAACCACCTTGACGCTGAAACGATCGCCTGGCTCGAAAAGCACCTGCGCGACTATCCCGGCGCCGTGATGATGATCACCCACGACCGCTACTTCCTCGACAACGTCACGGGCTGGATTCTTGAGCTCGACCGCGGTCGCGGCATCCCTTACGAAGGCAACTACTCCGCTTACCTGCAGGCGAAAGCCAAGCGCATGCAGCAGGAAGCCCGCGAAGATGCTTCCCGCCAGAAGGCCATCAGCCGCGAAAGCGAGTGGATCGCTTCCAGCCCCAAGGCACGCCAGACCAAGTCCAAGGCCCGTATCAAGGCCTATGACGAGCTGGTGGAAGCGGCGGAAAACCGCCGTCCCGGCGACGCGCAGATCGTCATTCCGGTTGCCGAGCGTCTTGGCCGCGTCGTCATCGAGGCCGAGAACCTCACCAAGTCCTACGGCGACCGCGTGCTGATCGAAAACCTGTCCTTCAAGCTGCCGCCCGGCGGCATCGTCGGTGTCATCGGCCCGAACGGCGCCGGCAAGACCACGCTGTTCAAGATGATCACCGGTCAGGAGCAGCCGGACAACGGTTCGGTAACTGTCGGTGAGACGGTTCAGCTCGGTTATGTCGACCAGAGCCGCGACGCGCTGGCGGGGGACAAGACCGTGTGGGAGGAAATCTCCGGCGGTAACGACATCATCAAGCTCGGCAAGTTCGAGGTGAACTCGCGCGCCTATTGCGGCGCCTTCAACTTCAAGGGTGGCGACCAGCAGCAGAAGGTCGGCAATCTTTCGGGTGGTCAGCGCAACCGCGTTCACCTCGCCAAGATGCTGAAGGCCGGCGGCAACGTCCTGCTGCTCGACGAACCGACCAACGACCTCGATACGGAAACGCTGGCAGCACTTGAAGAAGCGTTGGAAGCCTTCGCCGGCTGCGCCGTTATCATCAGCCACGACCGCATGTTCCTCGACCGTCTGGCCACCCACATCCTCGCTTTCGAGGGTGACAGCCATGTGGAATGGTTCGAAGGCAACTTCGAAGACTACGAAAAGGACAAGGTCCGCCGCCTCGGCCCGGAAAGCATCAAGCCCGGCCGCGTGAGCTACAAGCGCCTGACGCGCTGATCCTTTTCCCGCATTTCTCAGAAAGGCCCGCCGCAAAGCGGGCCTTTTCTCGTGCAATAATTCGACTTGAAGACAGCGCATGACACTTTGCGCTTGCATCGAACGCGACATCGACATAAAGATATCTTTATATCTTGATTAGTTTGCGAGGCGCGACAAAGTGGCGTTCGGTTTGGATAAATTGGTGGATCTTCTGAAGGCGGCGGGTGAGCCGACGCGCTTCCGTTTGCTGGCGCTTCTTTCAGCCGGCGATCTGACTGTCACTGATCTTACCGAAATCCTCGGCCAGTCGCAGCCGCGTATCTCCCGTCACCTGAAGCTTTTGACGGAAGAGGGGCTGATCGAGCGTTATCAGGAAGGCGCCTGGGCCTATTTCCGGCTGCGGCAGGATGGCGAGCCTGCCGTTGTCGTCAGGCAACTGCTTGGCGCCGCATCGCCCTCTGACGCCGTTCTCCAGCGTGACAGCGAACGTCTTGCCACCGTCAAGCGGGTGCGGGCGGAGCGGGCGCAGGATTATTTCAGCCGTAACGCCTCCGCCTGGGACGAGTTGCGCCGCCTGCATGTCAGCGACGAGGCCGTGGAAGGCGCGCTGTTGAAGCTGGTAGGCACAACGCCGATTGATTCGCTTCTTGATCTCGGCACCGGCACCGGCCGCATCCTCCAGCTTCTGAGCGGCATCTACCGCCGCGCGATCGGTGTCGACGCCAGCCGCGACATGCTCTCGGTTGCACGCGCCAATCTCGACAAGGCGGGCGTGGGAAATGCATCCGTGCGCCATGGCGATATTCTCAACCTGCCGCTGGAGGGACAGGATTTCGATCTGATCGTCATCCATCAGGTCCTGCATTTTCTCGACCAGCCGGAAATCGCGCTCTCCGAAGCTGCGCGCATGCTGCGGCCGGGTGGGCGGTTGATCGTCATCGATCTTGCGCCGCATTCCTTCGAATATCTGCGCGATGAACATGCGCATGTGCGGCTCGGCTTTTCGCATCCGCTGATGGAAGAATGGCTGAAAAAGGCCGGGCTTTCGCTGGAGCGCGCCGTTGATCTTCATTCTGAAAAAGCGTCCGACGAAGCTCTGGACGTGACGATATGGGTTGCCCGTGACCAGCGGCTGCTGATGGCAGACGATGTGGTGCAAGAGGTGGTTTTACTTGGCTCCGGGAGGGCATGATATGTTGAGGTCGGAAACCGCGCGCCGCGATGGCGATATCCGGTTGTCTTTCGAATTTTTCCCGCCCAAGAATGCCGAGATGGAAGCCCAGCTCTGGGAAACGGTTGCCGAGCTGAAGAAGTGGGATCCGGATTTCGTGTCCGTCACCTATGGCGCCGGCGGTTCCACCAAGGCGCCGACGCTGGATGCCGTGCGCCGCATGATCGGTGACAGTCATCTGCCGACAGCGGCACATCTGACCTGCGTTGATGCCAGCCGTGAGGATGTGCATCAGGTCATTGAAGAGTTCCGTAACGCCGGCGTTCGCCATTTCGTGGCGCTGCGTGGCGATCCCTCGACGGGCATCGGCACGGCCTATAAGCCGCATCCGGAAGGTTACGAAAATGCCGCCGCTTTGGTGCGGGGGCTGCGGGAGATCAGCGATTTCGAGATTTCCGTTTCGGCCTATCCGGAAAAGCATCCGGAAAGCGCCAGCGAAGCGATCGATATCGATATGCTGAAGCGCAAGGCGGACAATGGTGCGACCCGGGCGCTGACGCAGTTCTTTTTCGATAATGACGTATTCGAGCGCTACATGGAGCGCGTGACGGCGGCGGGTATCACCATTCCGGTGGTTCCAGGCATCATGCCGATCCAGAATCTCACCCAGTTGAAGCGTTTCGCCGGCCGTTGCGGCACCAGCATTCCCGGTTTCCTGGATGAGCGTTTCGAAGGCTATGACGAGGATCTGGAAGGCCGCGCCCGCGTGGCGGCGGAGGTTGCCGCCGAGCAGATCGCCGATCTTCAGCGGCGCGGTATCAACGAGTTCCACCTCTACACCATGAACCGCGCTCCGCTGGTCGACGCCGTGCTGGAAAACCTCGGGCTGGAGCGTCTGCGCCGCAGCGCCGCCTGATCTCAGACAAGCGGATTATCGACATGAAAAAAGCGCAGGTCCCTCGGGGCCTGCGCTTTTTAAACTCGTGTCATCTACGGTTTTTATCTGCGTTTGGTCTTCACGTCTCGTCAGATGAAAAGCATCATCGCTACGAACAAAAACGCCAAACCGACTGCCAAGGCATTGAGAGATTTTGTAAGTCCCATGGGTGCCTCCTCTTGTTGACAGCTTCGATAATATGACCGTTTTGTGGCAGTTGAAAAGCGGTTTTTATAATGCGGCGCAGCATGTTTGGGCGCGGCGTAAAAATGAAAATTCTTTAATTGTTTGAAAATAAAAGACTATTTTAAAATCACGCAGTGCTTCATATGTTTAAAAAAAGTAAATGACCGGGGTGTTATCCCCAGTCATCAGGTCGAGATTAACAGATTTTGCCCTGATTCCGGCCGATAGATTAAAGGCCGGAAGACGCCGTTAAGATTGCTTAAAGCGCCTGCAGAAGTGCCGTCGAGGGCCAGCCATCGGCGGGCAGTCCGAGACGCTGCTGCTCCTTCTGGATGGCGACGCGGGTGCCGGAACCGAGAATGCCATCCACCTTGCCGACATTGTGTCCGCGCGCTTCGAGCTTGGTCTGAAGCTCTTTCATCGTCGCGTCATCGAAGCCCGGTTCGGGATTGCCCTTGTTGTACACGGGGGCGCCCATCAGGCGGGTGGCGAAATAGGCGGCCGACGTCGTGTAGATGAACGACTGGTTCCATTCGAGATAGATGTTGAAGTTCGGATAGGTGATGAAGGTCGGTCCCTTGCGGCCCTGCGGCATGATGAGGGCAGCGGGCAGGGAGGAGAAGTTCTTGTTGCCGTCGCGCGGGGTGACGCCGAGTGCGAACCAGTCGGCGGCGGTCAGCGGGCCGCCGAGGCCGGATTTTTCCCAGGGGAGGTTTTCCGGCAGGGAAACTTCCTGAATCCAGGGTTCGCCCTTCTTGAAACCGAGGTGCTGGATGAATTTCGCGGCCGTCAGGATGGCATCCGGGGCGCTGCTCTTGACGTTGACGTGGCCATCGCCATCGCCGTCGACGCCGAAGGCGATGATGTCCTTGGGCAGCATCTGCACCTGACCGATTTCGCCGGCCCAGGCGCCCGTATTGGCGGCGGGGTCGAGATCACCATGCTGGACCATTTCGATGAGTGCCAGCAGCTGCGGACGGAAGAGTTCCGGGCGGCGGCAATCATGCGAGAGCGTCACCAGCGCGTTGCGGGTGTTGAAATCGCCCTGAACGGCGCCGAAATCCGTCTCCATTGCCCAGAAGGCGGCGATGACGCCGGCCGGTACGCCGAATTCGTTTTCGGCGCGGGCGAAGGTGGAGGAGAGCTCCTGCAGCTTCTTGCGGCCGATATCGAGACGGGCCTGGCTGACGGTGCGCTGGGAGAATTCCAGGAAGGTCTGGCGGAAGACGCCCTGGGCGCGGTCACGCGAGAGCACTTTCGGGTCGATTTGCGCGCCGGCAAGCGCCTTCTGGATCGCGTCGGCCGGAACGCCCTTGGCGAGCGCATCGGCTTTTACGCCTTCGAGAAACGCGCCGAGATCACCGCCGCAGGCAACCTGCTTGGGATCGTCAGGCGAAGCGACGGGCGGCGTTGCGAAGGCGGAGCCGGTGGAAAGAAGCGACAAAGCGGCGGCAAATACGATGCTGCGCGACCGGAAGGTGGGCATGGGAATTTCCTCGATAGGTTGTTGGCCCGCTTTACCCATATGTTTGCGACAAAAAAACGGACCGGGCGATCTGCTGATGCGAAAGAACGCCGATTTTTCGAAAGTGTTGCTTCTTGGCCGTGTTATTTGGCGGAAGCAATCCATTTTCGCCAGTTTTTCTCCGTGCCGGCAAAGACATTGATGTCGGTCGGGCCGTTTACGCCGGGCACGACGCCGGTTGCCGTATATTGCCAGAAGGCCCATTTCCGGTCTTCGTAAATCTTGGCCGGATGGGCGGCGACGGAACGCACCCAGAAATGATAGTCCTTGAACTGGCCGACAAGATTGTCGCGGTGGAAATCCACCGAGGTATAGATGATCGGGCGCTTGCCGTAATGGGCTTCGATGCGGTCGAGGAAACGCTGCATTTCGGCGCGCACGATGCCGGGTGCGGGGCGCGTCTTGCAGGTGGGCGAGGAGGGGTTCCACTCCACATCGAGAACCGGCGGCAGGGTAACGGCTTCTTTCGGCACGTTGCGAATGAACCAGTCGGCCTGGGCATCCGCTGTCGAGCAGAAATAATAGAAGTGGTAGGGCGCATGCAGAATATTGGCTGCCGCCGCGCTGCGCCAATGATCGCCGAATTTCGGATCGATGCGGTCGGACCCTTCCGTCGCCTTGACGAAGACGAAGGAGACGCCGGATTTGCGCACGGTCTGCCAGTCGACATCGCCATTCCATTTGGACACGTCGATGCCGTGTACCTCGTGGCGGTGCGGGTTGTTCGTGCCGAAATCCTGCGGGTCGGTATCGGAGAACTTCGGCTTGGAAACGGATGCGGTTTCCAGCAGGTCGTAACTGGTGGACGTGCAGCCGCTGATCAACAGCAAAGCCGACATTAGTGCCGAAAAACGCAGCCGCATTGGAACCCTGATGAAAATGTTGCCCATCCCGCGGCCGCAAAATGGCGTGCCGCATCTCCCGATCTACGCATAACATGGTAAACAAGCGGTTATGGCAAGGGGCAATGGCTGATTTCGGCCTTGCAAGCCGCTGAATATGAAGCGATTTGCTGTTTTGCGGATCGGAAAATGCCGTAGCGCGCCAAAGCGTTTAACGGCAATGATGCCGATGGCAGTACTGCGCCCGCCCTCGAATCGGCAAGTCGAATCGGTAAGGCGCGATGCCAGATAGATCAGGCGTCCGCCAGTATCCGGCTGATTTTCGGCTGTGCTTCGATGACCGGAAGCGTGATGACGGCCCGCCAGGCATAGCCCCGGGCAATCTCCTCGAACTCCAGATTGCCTTCAAAGCGGCCTGCCATATTGGCGAGCACATAACGAAGGTTGGCGCGGGGCGTGACGTGGAAGCGGGTAAGCCAGGCCCTGAGGAGGCTGCGGAACCACTTCGGCAATTGCTCCTGCTGGCCGAAATCGACGATATGCAGCGAACCGCCGGGTTTCAGCGCGGTGAGCGCCTGTTCGATCGCCTTTTCCCAGTCCGGTATCATCGACAGCGCATAGGGGATCATCACACGGTCGAAACCGTCGGGCTGGCCGAATTCGGCGGCACGGAAAGCGGTGGCGTCGGCCACGCGCAGGACCGGGCGTTCTGCCTTGCCGTTAAAATTCTCGGAAGCCGTCAGCAGCATTTCGGCGGAAATATCGAGGCCGAACAGCTTTGCCTGCGGAAATTTCCGGCTGGCCAGCAGCAGGTTGCGGCCGGTGCCGCAGCCGACTTCAAGCAATGTGCCGCCCTTCGGCACGTCGAGGCCGGAAATCGTCCGGTCGCGGCCGAGAAGGTAATATTTGCGGGTGATATCGTAGATATGCCGCTGGTGGCGATACATGCGGTCCATCAGGCTCGCATGCGCGCTGTCTGCAAGGCCCACATTCTCGCCGATGGTTTTCATGCCATAGCCCTCTGGTAGATATGGAAGCCGCCATAAATGGCCGAGCGATCCATGGCGTTGAGCGCGTTGGAGCGCTCTTCGAGATAGACCCACTGGTTACGAATATCAGGAGAGAGACGACCTTCGATGACGCTCTTTTCGGCGGCGGTGCGGAAGATGACACGCGCGCCGGGGGCGGCGGTGCGGCTGATCTGCGACCACAATTCGTTGAGCTGCGTATCCGTCATCCAGTCCTGGGCGTCGAGCAGGATATAGCGGTCAACAGCGCTGGCCGGCTTTCTGGAAAGAAGCTCGGTATAGGTGGCGTGGTGCACCGCCACGCGGGCCGTGTTGTTGCGGATCGTCTCATAATATTCCGGCTTGAGATAAGCGGGCAGGGCGCCCTCATGCGGCTCGGGATAACGGCGTGCAAAAGCCTGCCAGGCAAAATAATTGTCGCTGAGCGGGAAGTTGCAGGCCAGCTTCTCCAGCCGCTCCTTGAGCACGGAGGCGACCGTGCCGTCGTTGGAAAGGCTCGCCAGTTCGTCATATTGGCGCGGAGGAATGCCGAGGCCGAAAAGCGAGCTCTTGCGCTTCGTCAGCCAGCGTACCACCGGCTTGTCGAACAGCGGCGCGACCTTGCTGTCGAAAAACTGGCGCTGTTCGTCCAGCGTCCGGGTCTTGGCCATTTCGGTGAGTTTCACGCC
Organism: Agrobacterium tumefaciens; assembly: GCA_017744915.1. Lineage (GTDB taxonomy): Bacteria > Pseudomonadota > Alphaproteobacteria > Rhizobiales > Rhizobiaceae > Agrobacterium > Agrobacterium tumefaciens_I. Next base: position 117,844 of record JAGIAH010000012.1, on the reverse strand, counting down.
GTGCAGGCGGGCCATGAGGTGGCCGGCGCCGATGAAGCGGCCGAGCAGGCCGGTGCGGTAGATGTTCCTGTCGAACACTGAAATGCGGCGGCGGCCGGAAAGGGTGCGCTTCGACCAGTAAGCCTTGGTGGTGGCGTCGAGATGCTCGGCGATGAAACGGTCATAACCGACGCTGTTGCTGCGCGTATTGGCGCGGCCGAAGTGGCGGACCACGTCCTGATGGGCGGGCAGATGGCGGAAGGCGGCGAGCTTCAGCTTGTTCAGCGCAATGTGATGCGGGTTGAGGTCCACGACATCGATGCTGGCCGGGTTGCGGGAGAGATAGGCCAGCATGTTGCAGCCGCCCGAGCCGATGGTGACGATGCGGTGGCCTTCGCCAAGCTCCATCGCTTCCATGTCGATCTCAGGGTCTTCCCAGATCTGCGGATAGACGAGGCCGGAAAAGAGGACGCCGAAGAACCGTTCGGAAAGTCCGCTTTTGGAGAGTGCCTTGTGCTGGAGCAATGCGGACTTCAGTTTCGTGTTTTTGCTGAAGCCGGTCTTGGGTGCCGCACTCGTCATATGTTCACCTCTCAGTCGATTGAGAGGCGTCTACAGCCGTGACACTACAGTTTGATGACAGGGGCTGTGGGTGAAAGCAACGAATCAAAGAGACTGTGGGAAACCATCGGCGTCTAAGTTGCGAGCGAGACCTCGTCACACACGACGTCATCCTCGGGCTTGACCCGAGGATCCATAACGCATTGCAATCGTGGATTCTCGGGTCACGCCCGAGGATGACGGAGAGAAAATTTCAGGCGCTTTTGTCACCGGTCTCGAGAAGCCGAACAAATTCAGGCGGCATTCCCAATGCAGCCGGAGCTATTACTTGCGCAGGACGTGCAGCATGCCCTTGCGCTTGGCGTCGTAATAATAGCCGCGCGCATAAAGCCGGACGGCATTGTCACGGTCGTTACCCGCCACAACCCATGCGCCGCGGAGGTATTTGACGGCGTATTTGAGATTGGTTTCGGCATCGAACAGGCCGGAGGCGGGGCCATCGAAGCCCATGGAGCGGGCCGTGGCATGCCGGATTTGCATCAGGCCGAAATTGCCGCTGCTATAGGCACCGGGATTATATCGGCTTTCGCGCTGCACCACGCGGTGAACCAGATCTTCCGGCACATCATACATGGTGGCGTATTTGGTAATCAGTCCGCTCAACTTTTCGCGCCCGGCCGGTGCGGAATTGAGCGGCGCCGTCATTGATTCGTTTTGCCGGATGGCGGCAAGCGCGGCATTGGTGGGGCCTGCGGCATAGGCGAGGACCGTGCTGTCCGGCTTCGGCAGGGGAATGACTTTCCGTTCCGCCGTCAGTTCGGTGCCGATGGACGGCGTGCCGGGCGGTGGCGGTGCGGGCGGGAAGCTGCCCTTGATGGCAACCACCTGCGGCAGGTCGGCCGCTGCATTGTGGGTGGCGGGCTTCGCCCCCATGCTCGCCGTTTCGATGGCTGCCGCCGCCGGGGTGGCGCTTGTCGGTGCCAGAGCCGCAGCCGTGGTCGGCGCGGATGTCGTTACGGCGGCTTGCGCCACGTCGGTCTGTTGCGGCTGCATCTGCGCGGCTGCGGCGGCTGCGATTTCGGAAGCCGGCGGCAGGGCCACGCGTCCGCCCTTGACGGCGACGGCGGTGGGAAGTGCTGCAGGCTGAGAAGATGTTGCGGCTTGGGCGGTCTGGGCCGCCGGTGCGGTCGGGGTGGCGCCGGCTGCGGCCTCAGCCGTTGCCGGCTGTGTCGATGCCTGGGCAGGAGCGGTGGGGCTGACCGTTGCGATTTTCGGACCGTTCGGCCCTTCCTTCGCGGTATATTCGACGCTGGTGCATGCGCTCAATGCCAGTGCCAGACCCACGGTGGAAGACAGAAGAAGTGCACTTCTTCCGCGGAATTTTCCCGAATTTCGCATGTTGCCGCCTTCGTTATGCCTGTCTTTCGATACCCCCGCGTCGAGCGAAGCAGGCAGTGTCCCGTCGCGCCTTCATTAACCTATTGTAAGGAAAGCGGCAAGCCGGGACGTGGCGCCCCGGTTTTCAGGCCGCGATGCGCCTGTATCCGGCACTGACGGCGCGGCCGGAAATGAAGTGGGTGCGGTATTTCGGCCGGATTTTTTTATCACCGGACATGCGGCGCACCAGCGCCAGAGTCCGGCCGGCAAACAGCGCCTGCGCGGTCAGAATCACAAACGTCAGAATCAGGATCGCGGCCTGTGCCATGGCGAGGGTTTCAACGGCGTTGCCCGTGGTGGAAATAAATTGAGGCAGCAACGCCAGAAAGAAAGCGAAATAGCGTGGGCGCAGGGCCGCGATGGCGTAACAATTGCGGAAGATACCGCTCCAGGATTTGCCCGGCAGATTGTCATTATCGGCATTGGCCGCCTGTGCGGCCGGCGTGGCGAAAGTCCACAGGACAAACAGCATCAGCCAGCCGATGCCTGCCCATTGCACGATTTCAAGGAAGGCTTGCGGCAGATAGGCAAGACCGGCCACCGGAATGGCGGAAATCGTCATGGCCGTAACGATGCCGAGTGCGCCGCCGCTGACGGAGGCGAAGACCGTCTTCCTGCCGCGGATGGCGGCATAGGAGGCGACAGAGAATACAAGGGGAGAGGGGAGTGCGAACACAACGGCACATGCTGCACAAAAAATCAGCCAGGCCTGTCCAGACATTCTCTTCCTCCTTGCCCTCCCTGTCGCCGTCTTATTTTAGACTATCGTAAAATCAGGCCGCTGTGAACGGCTGACCGACGTGTTCCATCACTTCGGTAAACCATTTTGCAGAGAGGTTGAAATGCTTTCCGCCCTTGATACGCGGAAACTCGATGGTTCGCAATTTGCCATTCTGGTCTTCGTCATGGCCGGTGACACCGGAGACCTTGTTGAGCGCGCTTTCGACCGCCAGATCGACCATGCCCTGGATGAGGCGCAGGTCGTCGCCATTGGCGGCGGCGGAACGGGCGAAATAGCCCGATTTCTGCACCATGGAGCGCTCTGCGCCGATGAGGCTGGCAAACTGCTTCTGGAACCAGCCGCCGACATTGATGGTGTCGATCTTCACATGGCCGAAGGCATCGCGCTTCACGGCCTCACCCGAGGCTTCGCGTTCGGCGACGATGGCGTCGAGGCCTGCACCTTCGGAAACGAACAGCGTGACATAGCCGTTTTTGTCCATGACTTCCTTGAGTCGCTCGGCTTCCGCCTCGATGTCGAAGGCCATTTCCGGCAGGTAGATGCCGTCAATGTTCTTCATCTGCGTGTTCATCATCAGGCCTTCGACATATTCATTGCCGCTGGTCTTCTGAATATAGGCGCGGGCGGTGGCGGCCGTCAGCCAGCCGCAATGGCGGCCCATGACTTCGTGGATGACGAAGGTCTTCGGCGCCGCACTCTGCTCGTTGCTGACATTGTCAAAGAAGGAGGCGCCGACTTCGGCGGCCGTCCAGGCACCGAGCGACTGCTTGATCGGCACGACGTCATTATCCACCGTCTTCGGTAGGCCGACGACGGTGAGGTTGTAGCCGTTGGCGCCGAGATAGGCGGCAAGGTCGGCGGCGGTCGTATTGGTGTCGTCACCGCCAATGGTGTGGAGAATGGTGACGCCGTCAGCCGCCAGCCGGTCAGCGGCGACGCGCAGCGGATTGTCGCCTTCCTTGACGAGACCGCGCTTGGCGCAATCGGCGGCATTGGTGAGCTTGACGCGGCTGTTGCCGATCGGCGAGCCGCCGTAACGGTGCAGCAGATGCGCCTTTTCGCGCATATCCTTCGTGATCTCGATACGGTCGCCCAGAAGCACGCCCTGATAACCGGAACGGTAAGCGATGATGTCGATCTCAGGCGCGATGTCGCTGTAGCGTTCGATCAGGCCACCCACGGCCGAAGAGAGACAGGGCGCAAGGCCACCCGCGGTCAGCATTGCGACTTTCTGTTTGGCCATCATGGCTCTCCTTTTCACATATATCCAAAGACATGTCTGGCAAATGGATGCGACAGCCGCGTGTAGGTGTAAAGTGAATTTATCAAGAAAAACGCCGATTTCTCGCGGTTTTTCAGCGGCTTGACAAAACTGGCCGAATATAATCGTTTCAATCCGCATCAGGGCTGCCGCGCGGCCGTGTCCGTCTGCGGCATCTGTGGAAAACCGGGCTTGCGCCGTTCGCCTCGCTCTTGTTCCTGCAGTAAAACTGTCGCAAAGATGAATAAAAGTTAATGCCGCCGGGCCGCCGGGCGTCTTGCATTCCCGGTAATATCCCGTCATGCTTGTCGCATGATGTTCGATTTCGCCTGTCTGCAAATTTCATCCCTGTGGGAACGACTGCTCGGCGCAATCGGCGACGCGGCAGGCGGCGCACTCGGGCGCGTGGTGGAAGCCATCCGCACCCTGTTTGAGGGTGACCCGGAAACCCGCCGCAAAGTTTCCTTTTCCGTGGCCATCATCGCACTTTCCGCCAAGATGGCGAAGGCCGATGGCGTCGTGAACGATGCCGAGGTTCGTGCCTTCCGGCAGATTTTCGATTTCCCGGAAGAAGAAGCCAAGAACGTCGCCCGTCTTTATAACCTCGCACGTCAGGACGTTGCCGGTTACGAGGCCTATGCGGAGCGGCTGGCTGGTCTGTGCGGTTCCGGCCACGCCAATTGCGAGATGCTGGAAAGCGTCATCGACGGCCTGTTCCACATTGCCAAGGCAGACGGGCTGATCCACGAGCGGGAACTGGCCTTCCTCGGCCGGATCGCGGAAATCTTCCGTATCACCGAAGATCATTTCGAAACGATCATGGCGCGGCATGTGCATATGGACGGGCGCGATCCCTATCGTGTGCTCGGCGTTTCGCCCTCCGACGATTTTTCCGATATTCGTCGGCGTTACCGTTCGCTGGTGGCAGAACACCATCCGGACAAGCTCATCGCACGCGGCGTGCCGATGGAATTGCATGCCGCCGCAAATGAGCGTATGGCGGCTCTCAACGCCGCCTATGCGGCCATCGAGAAAGAACGCCGCGTCGCATGAGTGAATGTCTGCCGGATTTTACCCCGGATTTCGGGGGCGCAACTGTTGCGCCTTCGCCTAACCATGGCGAAAGACTGGGTGTGGACGGCCCCGATATCATTCTTCTCCACTATACCGGCATGACGACGGCGGATGGTGCCCTTTCGTGGCTCTGCAATCCCGAAAGCCAGGTTTCCAGCCATTATTTCGTCTTCGAGGACGGGCGCGTCATCCAGCTCGTGCCGGAAACCCGCCGTGCCTGGCATGCAGGTAAAAGTATCTGGGCGGGGGATGAGGACATCAATTCCCGCTCCATCGGCATCGAGATCGCCAATAAGGGCCATCCCGGTGGCCTGCCGGAATTCCCGAAGAAACAGGTGGAAGCCGTTATCGAATTGTGTCGCGATTGCGGCCAGCGCTGGAATATCGCCGCTGAAAGGGTGCTGGCGCACTCGGATGTCGCACCGATCCGCAAGGTCGATCCGGGTGAAAAATTCCCGTGGGACATCCTGTCGCAGCACGGTGTCGGCCATTGGGTGGAGCCCGCGCCGATCCGTGGCGGGCGCTTTTTCCAGCGCGGTGACCATGGCCAACCGGTCGAAGCGTTGCAGTCGATGCTGTCCATTTATGGATACGGCGTTGAAATTACAGGCGCTTATTGCGAAAAAACCGAGGGCGTCGTGGCCGCCTTCCAGCGGCATTTCCGCCCCGCCCTGGTGGACGGCATCGCGGATTTCTCCACCATCGACACGCTGCACCGGCTGATCGCCAGCCTGCCGAGATTTTCGGCCGCCTGAGCGGCGATTCTGGAAAAGCATTCCCGCTTTTCCGGCGTGTTCAAGTCGCTTTTTTTGTTGTGCCACAGTTAATCCGCATTGAGGAAGTTTAAGAACGTCACTGCACGCGGTGTCGTTCTTCAGGGGAACCTGCCGTCAATATCAATCAAGGAGACTGGACAGCGGGAAGTCGCGATCGACTTTCCGGGCGTTGAATATTTGTGCCGCTTCATTGTTCTGGTCATCCGATCTGGAGACTTTTTCTACATATGAACAGGGTTGTTGTTGCTGTCGTGGCGGGCGTTGTTGCGCTCGCTTCGCAGGCGGGGATTGCTTTTGCCAAAGACGAAGACGTGAAGACCAAGACCGTGACGCTGGAGACCTTCTTCCGCAAGCCCGGTTATCCCATTCCCGAAAAAAGCCTGCCTACCTCTCTCAAGAACGGCTATTCCGAGCTGATCGTCAAATATGCCAAGCGTTACGGCGTTCCCACCAATCTGGCGCATGCCGTGGTTTCGGTGGAAAGCAAGTTCAACCCCAAGGCCCGTGGCAGCGCCGGCGAGGTCGGGCTGATGCAGATCAAGCCGGCAACGGCGCGGATGATGGGCTATCGCGGCACGACCAAGGCGCTCTACGATCCCGAGACCAATATTCGCTGGGGCATGCAATATCTGGCGACGGCGCATCAGCTTGGCGGCGGCGAAGTTTGCAGTACCATCCTGCGTTACAATGCCGGCCACGGTGCCACCCGTATGAACCCGGTGTCCAAGCGTTATTGCGGCAAGGTGCAGGCACTGCTGGCAAGCTGAGGCCGGTATCGATCGTCTGCGGAATTGCGAAAAGCGATTCCGGTTTGGGCCGGCATGCTGTAGTCAGAAACAAATCTGATACGGAGCATGACATGCCGGATTTCAAATATATCGTGGTCGGGGCCGGGATGATGGGAGCGGCCGCGGCGCGGCATCTCTCAGTGCAAACGGATGGCGTGGCGCTGATCGGGCCGGCCGAACCGGCCGACCGCAAAACGCATCAGGGTGTGTTTTCAAGCCATTACGACGAAGCGCGTATCACCCGTGGGTTTGACGGTGATCCGGTCTGGGCCGAACTCGCGTTGCGCTCGATCCGGCGTTATGCCGAGATCGAGGCGAAAAGCGGCATCCGGTTCTTCACCGAAGCGGGCTGCCTGTTCACCGGCAACGGCAAGGGGCTTGCGGGAGACTATGTATCGCGGGCGCTTTCCTCGGCAGATCGTCTCGGTCTTGAGGTGCAAACACTCGGTAGTGCTGCGCTGGCCGGCCGCTTTCAAATGTTCTCGCTGCCTGCCGATCACGGTGGTTATTTCGAGGCCAGCAATGCTGGCCACATCAATCCGCGGGCGCTGGTGAAGGCGCAATGCGTGATTGCCGAAGCGCAGGGCGCCCGGCTTTTGCGCGAGACGGCGGCGCATATCCGCGATACCTCCCGTGGCGTCGAAGTCATGACACGGGAAGGGGCCACCTATACGGCCGAAAAGGTCATCGTCGCGGCGGGTGGTTTCACCAACATGGCGGAGCTTCTGCCATCGCCGGTCGATATGGCGGCGACAGGCCGTACCATCGTGTTTTTCGAGCTGGATGAGGCAAGGCAGGCGCTGTTTGGCGCCATGCCCTCGACGATCGTGCTGGCGGAAACCGGGGACGATATCGTCTACATCCTGCCGCCGGTGCGATATCCCGATGGCAAGGTCTATCTGAAGATCGGTGGCGAAAGCGAAAAGGGAAGGCTTGAAACGCTTGCCCAAGCGGTGGACTGGTTCCACTCGGACGGCACGCCGGGCGAGGTGGAGTTCCTGACGAAAAAAGCCTTGTCGCTGATGCCGGAGCTGGCCGGCTGCCCGGTCACGTCCGGTTCCTGTGTCGCTTCGATCACCCGCAGCGGTTATCCCTATATTGGCTATACGCAATCCTCCAATATCGCGGTTCTGACCGGCGGCAATTTCGTTTCAGCCAAGTCTTCGGACGAGATCGGGCGACTGGGTGCGCAGCTGCTTCTGAACGGCCAGCTCACCGAGGATGAATTCGCCGCCGAGATGTCACCGGTTTTCGTCTGACATTGCCCGGCGAAGCGGCTACAAGAGTGTGGCTGAACGGAACGGGTAAAGAGGGCGGCATGTCGGGGCATTTCAATTATATCGTCGTCGGTCGCGGCATGATGGGTGCGGCCGCCGCCCGCCATCTTGCGGAAACGGTGGAGGGCGTGGCGCTGATCGGTCCCGGTGAGCCTGCCGATATCAAAACCCATCAGGGCGTCTTCGCCAGCCATTACGATGAAGCGCGGATTACCCGCACCATCGATGGCGATGCCGACTGGGCTTTGCTTGCCAACCGGTCCATCGCCCGTTATGCCGATATTACCGCACGCAGTGGCGTCGCGTTTTACGCGCCGGTCGGCTGCCTGATGGTGGGGCCCGAACGGGGCGGTGCCAATCCCTTTGTCGACGATGTTCTCAGGGCGGCGGGTCGGCTCGGCGTTTCCACGGAACTGCTGGATGACCAGAGCCTGAAAAGCCGCTTTCCCTATTTCTCCTTCGAACCGGGTTGCGAAGGCGTCTTCGAAAAGGACAATGCTGGTTACGTCAACCCGCGCGCGCTGGTGAAAGCGCAGGCCATACTGGCGGAAAAGGCCGGCGTTACGCTGATCGATGATATCGTCGTCTCGACGCGGGAAGAGGGTGGTCGCGCCTCGGTGCAGACGGCTTCTGGCGCGGTTTATACCGCAGACCGGGTGCTGGTGGCGGCCGGTGGCTTCTCCATCACCAAGGGTTTGCTGCCGCAGCCGGTCGGGCTTGATGTTTATGCCCGCACCGTCGCTTTCTTCGAGATAGATGAGGGCGATCTCGCTCAATATGCAGACATGCCGTCGCTGATCTATGAGCCGCGTGATACCACGAAACATATCTATCTCCTGCCGCCGGTACGGTATCCCGACGGCAAATTTTACTTGAAGATCGGCGGTGATCCCGACGATAAAAGGGTCGGCAGCGACCCGGAAATCCGCGAATGGTTCCGTTCCGGCGGACGCGAAAGTGTCCGCGACCACCTTTCGGAGATCGTGGACAAGCTGGTGCCTTCCGTTGATCTCTCTCGTGTCTCGATGGCCGCCTGCGTCGTCTCAAAAACGCAGAGCGGTTACCCGGCCATTGGCTTCACCGCCTCGCCGCGCATTGCGGTTCTGACCGGCGGTAACGGTACGGCGGCGAAGAGTTCCGATGAGATCGGGCGGCTGGGTGCTCTGCTGCTGCGGGATGGAAAAATCGCCGATGACGCCTTCTCGACGGATTTCACACCGGCATTTCTTTGATCTTTCACGTCGCTTTTCGGTGGCTTTCGCTGCGGAACATGGTTATGCAGCCCATGCCAGTTGGCCGGGCAGCCGCGCTTTACCAATGTCGAAAGACGGTAAGGTGAGGAAAGTCCGGGCTCCACGGAAATACGGTGCCGGATAACGTCCGGCGGGGGTGACCCCAGGGAAAGTGCCACAGAGAGCAAACCGCCATGCTTTGCATGGTAAGGGTGAAAGGGTGGGGTAAGAGCCCACCGCACCGCTGGTGACAGTGGTGGCAAGGTAAACCCCACCGGGAGCAAGACCGAATAGGGATGACACGGGGCGGGCGAAAGCCCGTTCACAGCCGGTTTCCGGGCCCGTCATCCGGGTGGGTTGCGCGAGGCGGCATGCAAATGCCGTCCCAGATGAATGGCTGCCACGTTCCGGGTCAAACCGGGGCCATACAGAACCCGGCTTACAGGCCAACTGGCGAATTTTCCTGCCGACCTTTCGGCGAGGATCACCCCTCGATGATATGGGGAACGTAGCGGGAGAGATTGGCGGTGATGGGCGATGCGTCCTCGCGAATGCCGAGCCCGCAGGGTCGATCGCCGACGATCCAGCTTCCGAGCACGGCATATCCGAACTCGCTCTTGAACAATGGCGCGTAGGCCTGGAAAACATACCCCTCTTTGCCATAGCTGCCCGGGGCCGATAAAATCTCGCGCCGGTTTTGGTAAAGGCTGACATTTTCGCCTTCACGCGACAGAAGCGGCTTCACCACGTAATCCTGTAATTCGTATATTTCCGGATCGTCGGGAAAGAAACTCGGGAGCAGGTTTGGGTGGTTGGGATGCCGCTGCCAAAGCATGGGCAGCAGGCCCTTGTTCGACAGCACGGCTTTCCAGGCGGGCTCGATGAAAATGCCGCTCTCCGCAGGCAGATGTGCCCCAAAGGATTCCCGTAACATGAATTCCCAGGGATAAAGCTTGAAGCAGCGCTCGATGACGCGATTCTGGAGGTCGGCATAACGTCCGTTCGCATCGATGCCGATGTCTCGGATATCGAGAAACTGGGCGCGGTGGCCGGCCTGAATGGCGCAGTCCATGAGATAAATCGTCGTGCCGCAATCTTCGGCACTGTCGCTCACCGCCGCAAAATGGAAAATCCTGTCCCGCGAGAATTGCCCGAAGGCTTCGATCAAGGCTTCCTGAACCGAGTTGAACTGGTCGGTTTGCGCCGGGAACGTTCCAAGGGCAACCTGATCGGTCAGCCAGTTATATTGGAAATATCCCGTTTCGAAGACGGAAGTGGGTGTGTCGGCGTTGTATTCGAGCAGCTTTGCGGGGCCATGTCCGTCATAGGCAAGATCGAAGCGGCCATAAAGGTGGCGGTCACCCCGCCGCCAGGAGTTTCGGATCACATCGTGATAATCGCGCGGGATGGCAAGACGGGTTAGCGCCTCCTCACTGTTGACGATGTCGGCGACGAGATCCATGCACATGTCGTGCAGGACCTGGCTCGGTTCTTCGATGTCGCGTTCGATTTCATCTAGTCCAAAGCAATAGGCCGCATCGTCCACCCAGTAAGGTTCGCCGTGCATTTCATGGAAGGAGAAACCCACGGCATTGGCTTTTTCGCGCCAATCCGGGCGCGGTGGTACTGTGATGCGGCGCATGTCAGCTTCCGGAAGAGGAGTGGCCGCCAAATCCGCCGCGGCCCCTTACGTTCGTTTTGGCGTTGAGCGGTTTGACGTCACTCACCAGCGCGTCGCCTCCAGCACTGCCTCTGCCTGAAGAGCCTCCGTTCTGTTGGTCGGTGCGCACATCCGGTGTGACGAGGTCGCCATTGCCTTTTCGATAGGCCGACATCGCACCGGTGGAACCCGACTCGCTGTTTTGCTGATGGCGACGATATTTGCTGTAGTCTGCAAAGTTTTCGACGGACCGGGGCATGACAAATCCGACCGGTGACGGTGCGAAGACGCTCATGCCTGTGGAATTGCCGGAATCGACGCTTTGTCGCAGCTGTGCGCAATTACCCGCACCATATTCCATTTCGCATGCGACCATGTTGCGAAATCTCGGCGCGGTGGCGAGGTGATGCTGGCTGGCGTCTTCGGATGCCGCCTGGCAAGCCTTGGGATAAACTCCTGAGGCGACGCATTTGTCAACGGAGGTGTAGAGGACATCTTCCTCCGGTGAAAAAGCCATAAAAAGGCCTATCGCGGCAATCGTTCCGAGGGCGAGACGCGGATGTTCTGTCACGTCCAGATACATGTCTGTTCCTCAATACACCATGCAGGCGGCGTTCAAGGTCCCGATGACCACGGCGATGCCGCCGCTCCAGAGCCCGGCCGCGACGTTACCCTCGGTGATTTTCAGGTGCAGGTCGGTCATGGAGAGCTTGGCGATGTAGAATGCAAGAACTTGCACCAGCAGGCCGATCACCGCCCAGATCACGTAGTCGGGAAGGCTGACGGAATGGGCCGCAGCCGAAGCCAGCGGAAGGCTGAAGCCGATCAGGGCGCCGAGAAAGGCGACCACCGCCGAAATGTTTCCGGCCTTGATGAGTTCAACTTCTTCGTGTGGCGTCAGGCGTGTGTAAATGGCGGAAAAAATCGCAAAACAAACCAGGCCAATACCAAAATAACTTAAAAATGCGGGTAAACCTGTCGCGTATATCGCCATCATTACATCTCAATAAAGATCAATTTGAGGTGCATAAAATCAATTGAAAGTTTAAAAAGTCAAGCGCTGATACGGCCGTATTCGACGTCAACGTGGTTGGTATTGTCCGAGCGGGCCAGACAGGGGGCAAGGTCATCGTTGCTGTAAAGGAATGTCCGGCAGCGCGCCTTTTGCCGTCAGTGGGATGTCCCAAATCATTTCCTAGTTTTCACGCGAAAAACGTCGATTTCATCGCGCCTTTCCGTGCCGTGAAAGCGCAGCCGCGCACCTGAAGTAAACCATTCGTTAAACTTAACGGCTTATGAATTTCCGATGCGAAGTCGGTATCGTGCCGGCTTCTCCCATTGACGCCCATAGTGTCCCATGATATCCCAAATGCACACCACATTGGGTCGTGTTTTTGACCCGCAATCGCTGAAACGAGTGAGGAGCCTACGAGGGGCTGCTGCAGGGCACGTCGCCCTGGCGCTTGGCGATGTGTCGTGCGTACCGGTGTCGTCTGTGAAGTGGATGGTTCGCTTTGCGGAATGCGGTTTTGGCGAGTTGAGTAATGGACCGCTTTTTATCGAACGTGACGAACAGGATCGACGCCAAGGGGCGCGTTTCGGTTCCGTCTCCGTTTCGTTCGGTGCTGGTCAGGCGCGGCATTCAGGAGCTTTATTGTCTCCAGGATTTCGCCTTTCCGGCAATCAGTGTCGGCGGTCTGGATCTTTTGGAGCGCTACGAGCGGCAGATCGCGTCCATGGATGCCTTCTCGCCGGAGGCGAACGCAATGTCGCTGCTGGTTCACGGCGGCGGCGTTTTCATGAAGCTCGACCAGGAAGGTCGATTGATGGTGACGGATTTTGTGCGGGAATTCACCGGCATATCCACCGAAGTCACCTTCGTTGGACGGGCGGATCATTTTCAGCTTTGGCAACCGAATGCGTTTCTGGCGGCGCAGGCGGAAGCAAGAGCGGGGCGCGGTTTTTCGGCTGCTCGCCCCGCCTAGGACGGGGATACGGGATGGCGGCGAATTCTGGCGGACGATCTTCTGATGCCGATGGCGGACCTCAGCGTCACATCCCGGTCCTGCTTCGCGAAGTCATTGCGGCGCTGGAGCCTGCGCCTGGCAAGATCATTCTCGACGGCACGTTCGGCGCCGGCGGCTACACCCAGGCCATTCTCGATCAGGGTGCCGATGTCATCGCGCTTGACCGCGATCCGACAGCGATCGCCGGTGGTCAGGCCATGGTTGCCGCCAATGGCGGCCGGCTGAACCTCATCCAGTCGCAATTTTCCGATCTCGCAAAACACGCGCCCGAGGGCGGGCTCGATGGCGTCGTTCTCGATATCGGCGTTTCCTCCATGCAGATCGACGAGGCCGAGCGCGGTTTTTCTTTCCAGAAGAACGGTCCGCTTGATATGCGCATGTCCGCTTCCGGCGTTTCGGCGGCCGATGTCGTCAACCGCGCGAAGGTTGGCGATCTCATTCGCATCTTCGGTTTTCTCGGTGAAGAAAAGCAGCCGGGTCGCATTGCCCGCGCCATCGAGAAGAGAAGGGCGGAAGAGCCCTTCCGCACCACCCGCGATCTGGCCGGCCTCATCGAGATCGTCACACCGCGTAAAGCCAAAGACAAAATTCACCCCGCAACGCGAGTGTTTCAGGCGCTTCGTGTTTTCGTCAATGACGAGCTTGGCGAGCTGGCGCAGGCGTTGTTCGCTGCAGAGCGGTCCTTGAAGCCTGGTGGCCGGCTGGTCGTCGTCACCTTCCATTCGCTGGAAGACCGCATCGTCAAGAAATTCTTCTCCGACCGCTCCGGCAAGGCCGCCGGTTCCCGGCATCTGCCGATGGTCGAGGACAAGCCCGCCATTTTCGATGCTATCGGCAAACCGATGATCGCCGCCAGCGACGAGGAGGCGGAGCTCAATCCGCGTGCCCGTTCCGCCAAGCTGCGGGCTGGCCTGCGCACCACCGCGCCGGCGCGGGCGGCGGATTTCTCGATCTTCGAACTTCCCGATCTCGCCAGCCTTGAAAAGATGGGAGGCTGATATGCTGCGCACTTTCGATGTCATCTTGATGGGTGTGATGGTCGCCGCGGCGGTCGTCACCTATTCGATCAAGCACAAGGCCGATCTGAAGCTTGAGGAGGTCCGCAAGCTCGAGGCCGAGATCAAGCTTGAAAAGGATACGATCGATCTCCTGAGGGCAGACTGGGCGCTGCTGACGCAGCCGAACCGTCTGCACCGTCTGGTCAATGCCTATCAGACGGAACTTGGCCTTTCGCCGACGCTGCCGACGCAACTGGCGCAGCCGCGTGAAATGCCCATGCTGCGTTCGCAATTGCCGCAGCCGCCTGAGCCTGAAGGCATGAGCGTCGAGGATGTCATCGCCGCCGCCGTCAACGGTTCCAAGCCGGGCGCCACGCTCGGTGGCACTTCGAAGCCCAAATCGCCGCCTGCGGGCCAGATCGCCGTGAACGGTGTTCCGGTTCCCACGCCCCGCGCACGCGTTTCACGTCCGGCGCCGGCACCTGTCCCGGTCGCTTCCGCCACCGCTGGTGATGAAACCGGCGAGATGGATGAAACCATAACAGGATCGGTGAACCGCTGATGTCTTTTCTCTCCCGCGTCATGGTTTTGAAGAGCAAGGCTCACTTTTCCGCCAGCACCACCGGTGTCTATACGGATCATGCGGCTTTTGAGGGCGCCCGCAAGAAACGCGCCGCCCAGGCGAAAAGCCGCGTCGGCCTTCTCATTTTCGGTTTTGTCGCCTTTTATGCCGTCGTGGGCGGCCGTCTCGTGCAATATGGCATGGCGCAGCAGGAAACGGTTTCGAGCATTGCGCCCGCAGACCGGCTGATGGCATCGCGCCCCGATCTTCTCGACCGTAACGGCGAGGTGCTGGCCACCGATATCCGCACCGTCTCGCTGTTCGCCGAGCCGCATCGCATCGTGGATATCGATGAGGCCATCGAAAAGCTGCGTACGGTCCTGCCTGATCTCGACCAGCGCAGCACCTATCAGAAGCTTTCTTCCAATTCGCGTTTCCAGTGGCTGCGCCGCCAGCTGACGCCGAAGCAGCAGAGCCAGATTCTGGCGCTCGGCATTCCCGGCGTTGGGTTCCGCCCGGAAAAGCGGCGCTTTTACCCCGGCGGGCCGACCGCGGCCCATGTCGTCGGTCATGTTAATATCGACAATCGCGGCGTTGCCGGCATGGAACGTTACGTCGACAGCCAGGGGCTTGCCGATCTGACGGCGCTCGGCATGACCAGCGACCAGCCGCTGGAGCCGGTGAAACTTTCCATCGATCTGCGTGTGCAGTCCATCGTGCGTGAAGTCGTGACCGCGGCAATTGCCAAGTTCCAGGCGATCGGTGCGGGTGCCGTGGTTCTGGATGTGCATACCGGTGAAGTTCTCGCCATGGCCTCGGTGCCGGATTACGATCCGAACAACCCGGCCGAAGGCGCCAAGGAAGGCTGGCTCAACCGCATGTCGAACGGCACGTTCGAAATGGGCTCCACCTTCAAGTCCTTCACCATCGCCATGGGTCTCGATTCGGGCCGCGTGCGTCTCGGCGATATGTTCGATGCGCGTTACCCGATCCGCATCGGCGGCTTCACCATCAAGGACTTCCACGGCAAGGGCCGAATGCTTTCGGTGCCGGAAATCTTCCAGTATTCATCGAATATCGGCACGGCCAAGATTGCCGACACTGTTGGTACCGAAGGCCACAAGGAATTCCTCACAAGGCTTGGCCTCCTGACCCGTATGCAGACCGAGCTGCCGGAAGTGGCGTTGCCGTCGCAGCCGCGTGAATGGAAGAAGATCAACTCCATCACCATCTCCTTCGGTCACGGCGTTTCCACGACGCCGCTGCAGACGGCGGTTGCCGGTGCGGCACTCGTCAATGGCGGCAAACTGATCGAGCCGACATTCTTGCCGCGTACCCGCGAACAGGCGGATCAGGTGGCGAAGCAGGTTCTGAAACCCGGCGCCAGCAAGGATATGCGTTTCCTGTTCGAATGGAACGGCGTCAACGGTTCCGGTCGTAATGCGCGCGTCGACGGTTTCAACGTCGGCGGCAAGACCGGCACGGCCGACAAGGTCGTCAACGGACGTTACGTGCATGACAAGAACTTCAACGCCTTCCTGTCGGCCTTCCCGATGGACGACCCGCAATATGTCGTGCTGTCCTTCATCGACGAACCGAAGACCGACAAGGGTAATGGCGCAGCACTCGCCGGCACATCCGCAGCACCGATGGTGCACGATATCATCACCCGCACGGCGGCGGTGCTGGGCGTGAAGCCGAAGTTCGGCAAGGATGGCTCGGCCTTGCTCGTGTCTTATTGATTGTTAGCTTATGATGTTCCGGCGATTCGCGCCGGGGGGACAAGACGGAAACAGTCGATGAATTTGCGAGATATATCCGGAAATGCGTTTCCGGAATTGAAAGAATTGCTCCTGTCTCAGATCGGGGCGATCGAAATCGGGGGGATCACCGCAGACAGCCGCAAGGCTGCGCCCGGCAGCCTTTTCGTGGCAGTTGCGGGCACCAGGGCGGACGGCGCGACCTATGTGAAGGACGCGGTTGCCAAAGGTGCGGTCGCCGTTGTTTCCGGACATGCGGTAGAAGCCGATGTGCCGGTGCTGGTCGTCCCGGACCCGCGGCTTTATCTCTCGCTTGCCGCTTCCCGTTTTTATGGAAAACAGCCGGAAACCATGGTTGCCGTCACCGGCACCGCAGGCAAAACGTCGGTCGCCTCCTTCGTGCGGCAGATCTGGGCTTTTGCCGGCCATGCCGCCGCACAGATCGGCACCACGGGCGTCATCGCTCCCGGCCGCGAGGATTATGGCGCGCTGACGACACCTGATCCGGTGACGCTGCACGCGCTTCTGGCCGAACTTGCCGCCGAAGGCGTCACGCACGCGGCGATGGAGGCGTCCAGCCACGGCCTCGACCAGCGCCGTCTCGACGGTGTCAGGCTTTCCGCCGCCGGTTTCACCAATCTTGGCCGCGACCACATGGATTACCATCCGACCGTCGAGGATTATATGGCCGCGAAGATGCGGCTCTTCGATACGCTGATGGAGAAAGGCGCTCCGGCGGTGATCTTCGCCGACGATCCATGGTCGGACAAGGCAATCCAGGCAGCGCGCGCAGCGGGTCTCGATGTGCGCACCGTCGGCCGCAAGGGCCAATATCTGACGCTGAAGCGTGTCGAGCATTTCCGTCACAAGCAGATGATCGAAGTGCATCATGACGGCGTGATCTTTGAAGTCGATATCCCGCTGGCGGGTGATTTCCAGGTTGCGAATGCGCTTGTTGCCGCTGGTCTGGCCATGTCCACCGGTGTTGCCGCGGCAACCGCGCTGAAGGCGCTTGAAAAGCTGATCGGCGCTGCCGGCCGTCTGGAACTCGTCGGCCAGACGAAGAACGGCGCGCTTGCCTATGTGGATTACGCCCACAAGCCGGATGCACTGGAAAACGTGCTGACCTCGGTCAGGCCCTTCACCTCCGGCCGCATCATCACCGTTTTTGGCTGCGGCGGCGACCGCGACAAGGGCAAGCGCCCGATCATGGGCGAGGTGGCGACGCGGCTTTCCGACGTCGTCATCGTCACGGACGACAATCCGCGTTCGGAAGATGCCGCAACGATCCGTTCCGAGGTCATGGCGGCAGCAGCCGGGGCATTGGAAATCGGCGACAGGGCAGAGGCGATCCGTCATGCGGTGTCGATGCTGTCGCATGGCGATACGCTGATCGTCGCGGGCAAGGGGCACGAAGAAGGGCAGATCGTCGGCTCCGTGACGCTGCCGTTTTCCGATCATGAACAGGTGCGCTCTGCACTGGCAGGGCTGGAAGGATCGAAGATTTGAGCTGGTTATGGACAGTCGCCGACATGATCGCCATCACGGCAGGCCGCCCCGTGGGCAACCTGCCGACCGGTATCACAGGCATTTCCATCGACAGCCGGACGGTCAAACAGGGTGAGGCCTTCTTCGCGATCAAGGGTGATCGCGTTGACGGCCATGACTATACCAGTTTCGCCGTTGCCAACGGCGCCGGCCTTCTGGTCGTTGCCGAAGCCAAGCTGCCGGCGCTTGGTCGCCTGACCGTGCCGATGATCGTGGTCGAAGACGTGCTCGCAGCACTTGGCAAGCTTGCCCTTGCGGCGCGCGAAAGAACCTCGGCGCGCATCATTGCGGTGACCGGCTCTGTCGGCAAGACGACGACCAAGGAAATGCTGCGGCAGGCTCTGGCCCCTTCGGGCCGGGTGCATGCGGCGGTAGCATCCTTCAACAATCATTGGGGCGTGCCGCTGACGCTTGCGCGCATGCCGGCCGACACGGAATTCGGCGTGTTCGAAATCGGCATGAACCATTCCGGCGAAATCCGGCCGCTGGTGAAGATGGTGCGCCCGCATGTGGCGATCATCACCACGATTGCGCCGGCGCATCTCGGCAATTTCAAGAACATCGAAGAGATAGCCGCCGCCAAGGCGGAGATTTTCGAAGGCGTGGAGGAGGGTGGTTCCGTCATTCTCAACCGCGACAATGCCCAGTTCGAGCAGCTTGAAGAAGCGGCACAGGAGCAGGGTATCGAACACATCCTCACCTTCGGGCAGCACGCCAAGGCGGATTTCCGCCTTGCGGATTTCGAGAGCACGACGACGGGTTCGACGATCTGGGCGATCCTGAACGGTGAAACCAGCGAGCTGCACATCAATATTCCCGGCCGGCACATTGCCGATAACGCCATGGCGGTTTTGGGCGCAGTGGCTGTCACCGGCGCCAATCTCGACCGCGCTTTCGAGGCGCTCGGAACCCTCGAGGCGGTGAAGGGACGTGGCCAGCGTCATCACCTGACGATCACTGGCGGCTCCTTCCTGCTGATCGATGAAAGCTACAACGCCAACCCCGCCTCCATGCGGGCAGCGATTGCCGTGCTGGCAGAAACCGAAACGCAGGGTCACGGCCGGCGCGTGGCGGTTCTTGGCGACATGCTGGAGATGGGTGAATTTTCCGCGCAGTTGCACGAGGAACTGGCCGGGCCGCTGCTCGCGGCCGGTATCGAACATGTCTGGCTCGCGGGCGAGGCGATGGCCGCGCTGCGCGATGCGCTGCCGGACAGCGTCACCGTCATCTGGTTCCCGACAACGGCGGAACTCACCGATTTTGCCCTGCAATGGGTGCAACCGGGAGACGCGCTGATGGTAAAATCGTCACTTGGGCTTGGTTTTGGCAAGATTGTCGCCGCCCTGCTTGACAAGTATCCGGCATTCCCCGAGACGGAACGCCAAGTCTGAAATAGCCTTTTGAAAGGGCAATTATGCTGATCTGGCTCGTCGAACTGTCGGATAAAATTCAAATCTTCAACCTCTTCCGGTACATCACATTCCGGGCGGGTGCGGCGATGTTCACCTCTGCGTTGATCGTCTTCCTGTTCGGACCGGCGATCATCAACTCGCTGCGCGTACGCCAGGGCAAGGGCCAGCCGATCCGCGCTGATGGGCCGCAGACCCATTTCAAGAAGGCCGGTACGCCGACCATGGGCGGGCTGATGATCCTTGCCGGTATTCTCGGCGGTTCGCTGCTCTGGGGTGACCTGTCGAATGTCTATGTCGTCGCTGTTCTGATGGTGACGCTCGGTTTCGGCGCCATCGGCTTTTACGACGATTATCTGAAGGTGACGAAGCAGAGCGACAAGGGCTTTTCCGGCAAGGCCCGTCTCGGCATCGAATTCCTGATCGCGGCGATCGCCGTGTTCTTCATGATGAAGATGGCGCTTGCCTCCGCACCGCATGGCGGCACGCTCGGCAGTTCCATCGCCTTTCCTTTCTTCAAGGAATTCGTGCTCAATCTGAGCTATTTCTTCGTGCTGTTCGGTGCTTTCGTCATCGTTGGCGCGGGTAATGCGGTGAACCTGACGGATGGCCTCGACGGCCTCGCCATCGTGCCGGTCATGATCGCCGCCGCCACTTTCGGCGTGATCGCCTATCTCGCCGGTAATGCGGTTTTCGCCAATTACCTGCAGATCAATTTCGTGCCCGGCACGGGTGAGCTCGCCGTCATCGTCGGCGCGGTCATCGGCGCGGGCCTCGGCTTCCTGTGGTTCAACGCGCCGCCCGCCGCTATCTTCATGGGCGATACGGGTTCGCTGGCGCTCGGTGGCCTCATCGGCTCCATCGCTGTCGCCACCAAGCACGAGATCGTCATGGTTATCGTCGGCGGTCTCTTCGTCATGGAAACGCTGTCGGTCATCATCCAGGTCTTCTGGTTCAAGCGCACTGGCAGGCGCGTCTTCCTGATGGCGCCGATCCATCACCATTTCGAGAAAAAAGGCTGGACGGAAAGCCAGGTGGTTATCCGTTTCTGGATCATCTCCGTGGGCCTCGCGCTGCTCGGTCTCGCCACCCTGAAGCTGAGGTGAGCGATGATCCCGGTCACGTCGTTTAAAGGTAAGAAAGTCGCTCTCTTCGGGCTCGGCGGTTCCGGTCTCGTAACCGCCCGGGCGCTGGTTGCCGGCGGTGCGGATGTCGTTGCTTTCGACGACAATCCCGACAGCGTCACCAAGGCTGAGGCTGAGGGCATTACGACTGCGGACCTTCACACGATTGACTGGTCTTCGTTTTCCTCCTTCGTGCTGGCTCCGGGCGTCCCGTTGACGCATCCGAAGCCGCACTGGTCGGTGGACCTTGCGAAGGCGGCTGGCGTCGAAGTGATCGGCGATATCGAGCTTTTCATCCGCGAGCGCCGGGCCCATGCGCCGGATTGCCCTTTCATTGCGATTACCGGCACCAACGGCAAATCCACCACGACGGCGCTGATCGCCCATATCCTCAAGGCTTCGGGCCGTGATACGCAGCTCGGCGGCAATATCGGCACGGCGGTGCTGAGCCTCGATCCGCCGAAAGCCCAGCGTTTTTACGTGGTCGAGTGCTCGTCCTACCAGATCGATCTGGCGCCGACGATCAATCCGACGGCCGGCATCCTGCTCAACCTGACGCCTGACCATCTCGACCGTCACGGCACGATGCAGCATTATGCCGACGTCAAGGAACGGCTGGTCGCGGGCAGCGGCACGGCCATTGTGGGCGTTGATGACAGCTATTCGACGCTGATTGCCGACCGTATCGAACGCGCCGGCGTCAAGGTGGAGCGCATCTCCAAGCGCAATGTCGTTTCCGAAGGTCTTTATGCCGAAGGCAGCCGCATTTTGCGGGCGCATGGCGGCACGTCTTCGCTGCTGGTCGATCTGGCCGGTATCCAGACGCTTCGCGGTAGTCACAATGCACAGAATGCTGCGGCAGCGATTGCGGCCTGCCTTGCGGTCGGTGTTTCCGAAGATGAAGTGCGCGCCGGTCTTAAGTCCTTCCCCGGCCTCAAGCATCGCATGCAGCCGGTGGGACGGCGTGGCAATGTCACCTTCGTCAATGACAGCAAGGCCACCAATGCCGATGCGGCAGCGCCCGCACTTTCGAGTTTCGACCGCATCTACTGGATCGCCGGCGGCCTGCCAAAGGCCGGCGGCATTGCAAGCCTTTCGCCGCTTTTTCCGCGCATCGCCAAGGCCTATCTGATCGGCGAGGCGGCAGCGGAATTTGCCGCGACGCTCGGCGAGGCTGTGCCTTACGAAATATCCGGAACACTGGACAAGGCCGTGCAGCACGCGGCGGCGGATGCGGAAAAAGACGCGACGGCCGGCAATATCGTGATGTTATCCCCGGCTTGCGCAAGCTTCGATCAATATAAGAACTTTGAGATCAGAGGTGATTCGTTCGTCGCGCAGGTTGCGGCGCTCGATGGCATGACGATGCTGGTTGACTCTGGAAAAGGGGGCTGAAGGCCATGGTAAGCCGAGTTGATCGCGGTCCGGTCGCGGAATGGTTCTGGACCATTGACCGTTTCTTTCTGGCGGCGTTCATCGCACTGATGGGCATCGGCCTGATGCTGTCTTTCGCGGCGTCGCCGGCGGTTGCCGAGCGCATCGGTCTCAACAGCTTCTTCTTCGTCGAGCGTCAGGCGATGTTCATGGTGCCGTCGCTGGCGATCATGGTCGGCCTTTCCTTCCTGTCGCCGCGTCAGGTCAGGCGTGTCGCGGTCATCATGCTGATTGCCGCACTGTTGATGATGATCTTTGCGCTGTTTTTCGGCATCGAGGTCAAGGGCGCGCGGCGCTGGATTTCCATCGGCAGTTTCTCGATCCAGCCTTCGGAATTCATGAAGCCGGCCTTCGTCATCGTCTGCGCTTGGCTCTTTGCGGAGCGGGCGCGCCATCCAGAAATTCCGGGCAATCTCTTCGCCATCATCACCTTCGGCATCGTGGCCGCACTTCTGATCGCCCAGCCGGACTTCGGTCAGACGATCCTCACCTCGGTTGTCTGGGGCGGTATGTTCTTCATGGCCGGCGTGCCGTGGTTCTGGATCATCATGCTCGGCGGCCTCGGCGTCGGCGGCATTGTAACCGCCTATCTCATGCTGCCGCACGTTGCGGGCCGTATCGACCGGTTCTGGACGGGTGAGGGCGATACGTTCCAGGTGGATACGGCACGCGAGGCGATCATTCGCGGTGACTGGTTCGGTCGCGGACCGGGCGAGGGTATCGTCAAGCGCATCATTCCCGACAGCCATACCGACTTCATCTTCTCGGTGGCGGCGGAAGAGTTCGGCATCGTTTTCTGCATGTTCCTTGTCGCGATCTTCGCCTTCATCGTGCTGCGCGGCCTGTCGCACGCCTTCAAGGAAAAAGACGATTTCTGCCGTTTCGCCGTGGCAGGCCTTGTGCTCCAGATCGGCATGCAGTCGATGATCAATATCGGCGTCAATCTGGAGCTGATGCCCGCCAAGGGCATGACATTGCCGCTGATTTCCTATGGTGGTTCGTCGATGATGGCGATCTGCGTGACCGCCGGCTTCCTTCTGGCGCTGACACGCCACAGACCCGAAAAGCGGGCGCAGGAGCGGAGTTTCTTCCGCGTCGGTTCCGGCGTTCCCGCGGAGTAAACGATCATGAGCAAGGGTATTGTTCTTCTTGCCGCCGGGGGTACCGGCGGCCATGTATTTCCGGCGGAGGCGCTTGCGCATACGCTGAAAGCGCGTGGTTATTCGGTGCATCTCGTCACCGACAGCCGCGCCGAGCGTTATGCGGGCAAGTTCCCGGCCGATGAAATCCATGTCGTGCCGTCCGCCACCATCGGTTCGAAAAACCCGATTTCCGTGGCGGGGTCGCTCTGGAAGCTGTGGGTGGGCCTGCGCGCCGCCCGCCGGCTGGTGGCGAAACTGAAGCCGGTCGCGGTTGTCGGTTTCGGCGGTTATCCCACCGTGCCGCCGCTGCTTGCCTCGACCGGACTTGGCGTCCCCTCGATCATTCACGAGCAGAATGCGGTG
This sequence comes from Agrobacterium tumefaciens, assembly GCA_017744915.1. Taxonomy (GTDB): domain Bacteria; phylum Pseudomonadota; class Alphaproteobacteria; order Rhizobiales; family Rhizobiaceae; genus Agrobacterium; species Agrobacterium tumefaciens_I. Next base: position 94,690 of record JAGIAH010000012.1, on the reverse strand, counting down.
ATGGGCCGCGCCAACAAGGCGCTGGCTGCCCGCGTGAAGGCAATCGCCGGTGGCTTCCTGCCGCCCGCCAACGGCCAATATTCCGACAAGACGGTTGCTACCGGTAACCCGGTGCGCCCGGCGGTGCTGGCGGCATCTGAAATTCCCTATACGCCTTCGCAGACGGGCGAGACCTTCCAGCTCGTGGTTTTCGGCGGCAGCCAGGGCGCGCAGTTCTTTTCGAGCGCGGTGCCGGCAGCGATCTGCCTGATGAAGGATGAGCAGCGCAAGCGCATCGTCGTGACCCAGCAGGCGCGCCCCGAAGACAAGGACAGCGTCATCGCCTCCTATCAGAAGCTTGGCGTGAAGGCGGATGTCTCGCCCTTCTTCGGCGATATGGCCTCGCGTATCGGCGAGGCCGATCTGGTCATCAGCCGCTCGGGCGCCTCGACCGTATCGGAACTTTCTGTCATCGGCCGTCCGTCGATCCTCGTGCCCTATCCGCATGCGCTGGACCATGATCAGGCGGCGAACGCGGCAGCGCTTTCGGCGGCGGGCGGGGCAAGTGTCATCAAGCAGGCGGAGCTGTCGCCACAGAAACTTTCCGGCCTGCTGACGTCGGCGCTTTCAGAGCCGGATCGTCTTTCGGCAACGGCGGCTGCGGCCAAGGCGACCGGCAAGCCACATGCGGCGGATGTGCTGGCCGATCTGGTGGAGGCGATTGCTTCCGGCCAGTCCGTACAGGAATTCAAGAAGAAGAATGAAGGAGTTGAGGCATGAAGATGCCGAAAGCCATAGGCCTTGTGCATTTCATCGGCATAGGCGGGATCGGCATGAGCGGCATTGCCGAAGTGCTTCACAATCTCGGCCATCGCGTTCAGGGGTCGGATCAGGCTGATAGCGCCAATGTGCAGCGCCTGCGCGACAAGGGCATCGAGGTTTTTGTCGGCCACACGGCGGACAATATCGGTGACGCCGAAGTGGTGGTCGTTTCCACGGCCATCAAGAAGAACAATCCGGAACTCATCGCCGCGCGGGAAAAACACCTGCCGATCGTTCGCCGTGCCGAAATGCTGGCCGAGCTGATGCGTTTCCGCAATGCCATCGCCATCGGCGGCACCCACGGCAAGACCACGACCACCTCCATGGTCGCGACGCTGCTGGAAGCCGGCAATCTCGACCCGACGGTCATCAATGGCGGCATCATCAATGCCTATGGCACCAATGCCCGCATGGGCGAGGGCGAGTGGATGGTGGTGGAGGCCGACGAATCCGACGGCACCTTCCTGAAGCTGCCGGCCGATGTGGCCGTCATCACCAATATCGATCCGGAACATCTGGATCACTACGGCAATTTCGACGCCGTGCGCGCCGCGTTCCGGCAGTTTGTCGAGAACGTGCCGTTCTACGGTTTCGGCGTCATGTGCCTTGACCACCCTGAGGTTCAGGCGCTGGTCGGCCGCATCGAGGACCGCAAGGTCATCACCTATGGCGAAAACCCGCAGGCGGATGTGCGCTTCTCGAATGTGCGCATCGACGGCACGCGTTCGATCTTCGACGTGGAAATTCGCCGTCGCCGCACCGGCAGGATATTCTCCTTCAAGGACCTCGTCCTGCCGATGCCCGGCCGCCACAACGTCTCTAACGCGACGGCGGCTATCGCAGTCGCCAATCGTCTCGGTATTTCGGAAGCCGACATCAAGAAGGGGCTTGCCTCCTTTGCCGGCGTCAAGCGCCGCTTCACGCTGACGGGCGAAGCCAATGGCGTGCAGGTCTTCGACGATTACGGCCATCATCCCGTCGAGATCAAGGCCGTTCTGGCGGCGGCGCGGGAGGCCTGCAACGGCCGCATCATCGCCGTGCATCAGCCGCACCGCTACAGCCGTCTTTCCAGCCTGTTTGACGATTTCGCCCATTGTTTTAACGATGCCGACACGATTATCCTTGCTCCGGTCTATGCCGCGGGCGAAGATCCGATCGAAGGCGCAAGCTCGGAAGCGCTGGTTTCGGCCATCAAGGCCGCCGGCCACCGCGACGCCCGTTTCCTCGAAAAACGGGAAGACCTTGCGTCGCAGGTCGCAGCCATTGCGAAGCCGGGTGATTTTGTGGTTCTCTTGGGGGCTGGAAATATCACGCAATGGGCAGCCGCGCTGCCTTCGGAATTGAAGAGCATATCAGGAAAGTCTGAATGAGACAGGTCGATGGGGTTAAATTGCTGGGGAGGCTCGGCGACGGGGTAAAGGAATTGCGGGGACGTCTGACACCGGATGCGCCCATGGACCGCGTGACGTGGTTCAGAGCCGGCGGTCTTGCGGAGGTCATGTTCCAGCCGCACGATACCGACGATCTGATCGCCTTCCTGAAAATTCTGCCGGAAGATGTGCCACTCACCGTGGTTGGAGTCGGCTCCAACCTGCTGGTGCGTGATGGCGGCATTCCGGGTGTAGTCGTGCGCCTGTCCGCCAAGGGTTTTGGCCAGGTGGAGCTTGCGGGCGAAAACCGTATCAAGGCCGGTGCGATCTGCCCGGACAAGCATATTGCGGCCATGGCCATGGATAATGGCATCGGCGGGTTCCACTTCTATTACGGCATTCCCGGCTCCATCGGCGGCGCGCTGCGCATGAATGCGGGCGCCAATGGCGGCGAGACGCGTGAACGTGTGGTGGAAGTCTATGCGGTCGACCGTCAGGGCAACCAGCATGTGCTTTCCAATGCGGATATGGGCTACAGCTACCGCCATTCGGGCGCTGATGCGGGTCTGATCTTCACCGGCGCGCTGTTTGAAGGTTACCCGGAAGACAAGGCGAAGATCCGCGCCGATATGGACGCCGTGCGTCATCACCGCGAAACCGTGCAGCCGATCCGCGAACAGACCGGCGGTTCCACCTTCAAGAATCCTGAAGGTCATTCCGCCTGGGAACTGATCGACGAAGCGGGCGGCCGTGGTCTGGTCATCGGCGGCGCGCAGATGTCGTCGCTGCATTGCAATTTCATGATCAATACCGGCCATGCGACCGGCTATGATCTGGAATATCTGGGCGAAACGATCCGCAAGCGCGTGTTCGAAAAGTCGGGTATCCGGCTGGAATGGGAAATCAAGCGCCTTGGCCTCTTCATGCCGGACCGCGAGGTTGAGCCGTTCCTCGGAGCGTGAGCCGGGCTTTCCGCCATAATTTGCGATAAATAGCTATTGATCGAACCGTCGCCTTTATCGTAACGGTCGATCAATAGTTTTTCCCCATAATTAAGGGGAATGAGCGAGCGGGCGAGGCAGGTCTCGTCCCACCGATATTCAATGCGTTTTTATTAGGGAATACCAACGACGTTACGTGATTTAGGCACTTTTGAGCATGATGTTGGGTCTTTGGAAAAAACCGATCGAGATGATGAGTTTTTCGGTCGCGACGCCGGAGGACCGCCGGCGGCTTGAACCGCTGGAATTCTCCATTCGCATTGCATGCCTTGTGACAATCGTCGTCGTGGTGATGTGTACGGGCGGCCTCGTGCTCCTGTCGCAGTTCGGGCTGGTGACCGATCTCGTCAACGGGATCATGTTGAGCGTGACGCTCGGCGGGGCCGTAGCGTTCACGGTGACGCTGCTGGTCTGCTGGCTGAATGCCAGGGAAGTGCAAATTCTCGTGCAGTCCCATGAGCGCTTCCTGCATCTGAGCCATACGGATGCCCTGACGGGCCTGAGCAACCGGCTCGGGCTTTATGCCGGGTGCGCCAATCTCGGCACCGAATATTGTGTCGCCTTTCTGGATATCGATCACTTCAAGTCGGTAAATGACCGGTACAGCCATCTCGCCGGCGATCTTGTCATTGCAAGCGTGGCGCGCAGGATCAGCGACCATTTCGGTCCGCCGGCCCATGTCGCCCGTCTGGGTGGTGAGGAATTCGTCGTTGTGCAGGAAACCAGTCCGCTGGCCTTTCTGCAGATGTGTGAGAAGGTTCGCGCCGCAATCGAGGCCATGTCGGTGGAGTATCAGGGTCTGCGAATCGCCGTGACAATTTCGATTGGCATGGCCTTCAGGGGCGACGCCGAGATTTTCGACAAGGTCATGCACAATGCCGATCTGGCGCTCTACCGGGCAAAGGGCGGAGGGCGCAATCGCGTCTGCATGAGCGGTCATGTCGAGCGGCGCCAGGCCGTGGCGTAAGCGCGCAATTGAGTGAGCAAGTGAGCAAGAAAAAGCCCGCGAAACGGAGGTTTCGCGGGCTTTTTGCTGTCAGTATTCCTGCGGCTCAGACTTCGTCCTTGCGGGACAGAAGAATGCAGGCCAGCGTGATGAGTGCGGATACGCAGAGGTAATAACCGACATAACCCATGCCGTAATTCACCTGCAGCCATGTGGCGATGTAAGGCGCCAGCGATGCGCCGAAGATGCCGGCCATGTTGAAGGTGATGGACGAGCCGGTGTAGCGCACGCGGGTCGGGAAGGGTGCGGCGAGCGCCGTGCCGATCAGGCCGTAGGTCATGCCCATCAGCATCATGGCCAGAGCGGCGAAGACGAAGATCGAGCCTTCGCTGCCAGTCATCAAGCCGGGCAGCAGGAAGGAGAACAGGCCGATCAGCACCGTCGTCAGGATCAGGATTTCACGACGGCCGAATTTCTCGGCGAGCTTGCCCGCGATCGGGATGAAGATGCCGAAAACGATGGAGCCGAGAATCTGCACTTCCAGCGCGTCGAGGAACGGGATTTTCAGAACCTTGACGTTGTAGGAGAGCAGATAGGCGGTGCCGATATAGAAGAGCACGAAGGTGGCCAGCGCCACGAAGGTGCCGAGCACGAGGCTGCGCTTGTGGTTGCGGAACAGTTCCGCGACCGGCACGGCCACACGCTCTTCCTTTTCGATCGCCTTCTGGAAATCGGGCGTTTCGGTAATCGACAGGCGAACCCACATGCCGACTGCGATCAGGATGATCGACGCGACGAAGGGAATGCGCCAGCCCCAGCTGAGCAGCGCTTCCTGCGACATGAAGTGCAGGAGAATCCAGAAGACACCGGAAGAGAGGAACAGGCCGACAGGCGCGCCAAGCTGCGGGAACATGCCGTACCAGCTGCGCTTGCCCGGAGGTGCGTTTTCCGTCGCGAGCAGAACGGCGCCGCCCCACTCACCACCAAGGCCGAAGCCCTGGCCGAAGCGGCAAAGTGCCAAGAGCAGCGGCGCCAGAACGCCGGCGGTCTCATAGGACGGCAGCAGGCCGATCACGACCGTCGAGACACCCATGGTCAGCAGCGCTGCGACGAGCGTCGTCTTGCGGCCGACGCGGTCACCATAATGGCCGAAGACCACAGCGCCCAGCGGGCGGGCGAAAAAGGCGATGGAGAAGGTGGCGAAGGAGGCGAGAAGCGCCGTCATCGGGTCGTTGTTCGGGAAGAACAAGGTGGGGAACACGAGCACTGCGGCCGTGGCATAAACGTAGAAATCGAAAAACTCGATGGTCGTGCCGACCAGGCTGGCAGTGAGAACTCGTGCAGGCGAATTTGTCTTTACAACGTTCGAATTGTCAGCGGTCGGCGATACCGGAGATATCGCGTCGGTCATGGTATTGGTTCCATTTTGGATGATTGCAATGTCATGCCTTGGGAGGCGATGACTGCGTTAACGCAATTTTTGTTCCTATGGAATGCTAAAAAAGAAATAATGCAAATAATGTGATTGATGAATGCGACAGGCTTCGCATCCTGTCGCCGGATGCCGTTCCGGCGATTGAGAGACTGATTCAGGCCTTGGATTTAAAACGCTGAAACGCCAGATAATTTTCCCTGGGGAATAATCCGGCCCGTTAACGTTTCGACCTTGCCTTCATCGCGGATTGTCGGGCGCCCCAGCGCGGTTTTATTTCCGATCATTGAAAACCTGCATGTTGCAATCCGCGCAACTCTCTGATTCCAAGGAGGGAATCCGGATCGATGCTGATTCTTTAACGGAACTCGGCATGTTGGACGCGGCGGTTAACGAAAGTAAACGATTCATTAACCTTAATGGCGTTTAACTGATCTCAAGGGTCATGTGCCAGAATCACCGTTCGTTTAATTCGGTCGGTTCGCGCGTGGTCCGTAACGGAGAGTTGGTGTCAGAGGGTTCTATGAGCGGCAAGCACGTAGCTGTTCTTTTGGGTGGGTTTTCGTCAGAGCGGCCGGTCAGCCTGTCGTCGGGCAATGCCTGCGCGCTCGCGCTTGAGGGTGAGGGCTACAAGGTCACCCGTGTTGATGTGGGGCGCGATGTCGCCGCCGTACTCGACGAGCTGCGCCCGGATGTCGCCTTCAATGCGCTGCACGGTCCCTTTGGCGAAGATGGCACCATTCAGGGCATCCTCGAATATCTCGCCATTCCCTATACACATTCCGGCGTGCTGGCTTCCGCACTTGCCATGGACAAGGCGCAGGCCAAGAAGGTCGCCGCCGCTGCCGGCATTCCGGTGGCTGCCGAGCGCGTCATGAACCGCTTCGATTTTACCAGCGAACATCCGCTTGCGCCGCCCTATGTGGTGAAGCCGGTGCGTGAAGGCTCGAGCTTCGGTGTCGTGATCGTCAAGGAAGACCAGTCGCATCCGCCGCAGATCCTCACCTCGTCGGAATGGCGTTATGGCGATCAGGTCATGGTCGAACGCTACATTCACGGCCGCGAACTGACCTGCGGTGTGCTGGATGGTGAGGCGCTGGGCGTCACGGAAGTGGTGCCGCTCGGTCACAATTTCTATGATTATGATGCGAAATACGCTGCCGGTGGCTCGAAACATGTCATTCCCGCAGAAATTTCACCGAAAATTTACCAAAAAATTCAAACACTGGCGGTTATGGCGCATCGGGCGATCGGGTGCCGTGGCGTAAGCCGTTCAGACTTTCGTTACGACGACCGCTTCTCAGAAGATGGCGAAGTTATCTGGCTTGAAGTGAATACGCAGCCGGGCATGACGCCGACCTCCCTGGTGCCGGAAATGGCGGCCCATGCTGGCCGCTCCTTTGGTAACCTTGTCAGCTGGATGGTGGAGGACGCTTCGTGTTTGCGGTGACCGGCAAAAAGTCGACGGCAAAAAAGCGCGAGCAATACGCGGCGGCGGCCAATGCCGACGATCGCAGGGTGCTGCCGCGTCCGCTGCGTCGCTTCGTGCGTTTCGGTGTCAGCCTCGCGACCGGACGCATTCACATTCCCGCCCATACCGGCACGCTTTCGGCCGTCGCCTTTTATGCGGTGATCGGGCTTTACGGCATGTCGCTCGGCGGCCACACCAACATCGTCACCCAGACCACGACATCGGCTGCTGGTTTTGCGGTTGAGGATGTGAAGGTTTCCGGCAATCTGCAGACTTCGGAAATCGATGTCTTCCAGCTTCTAGGCCTCGACGGCAGCACCTCGCTGATCGCACTCGATATCGACGCGGCGCGGCGCAAGCTCGTCCAGCTTCCCTGGGTGGAGGACGTCGATATCCGCAAGGTCTATCCGAAGACGGTGGAAGTTCGCCTGAAGGAACGTCAGGCCTTCGGCATCTGGCAGCACGGCTCGGAACTGTCGCTGATCGAAAAGAGCGGCAGCGTCATCGCGCCGCTGCGCGACAATAAATTCGCTTCCCTGCCGCTCTTCGTTGGCCGTGATGCGGAAACGGGCGCCGCCGGTTTCGTCGAGCAGTTGGCCGACTGGCCGGAAATCCGCAACCGTGTCCGCGCTTACGTGCGCATTGCCGGCCGCCGCTGGGATCTGCATCTCGATAACGGCATCGTCGTCAAGCTGCCGGAAGAAAACCTGCCGCAGGCGCTGCAATTGCTGGCGCGGCTCGATCTCGAGGAGAAGGTCCTGTCGCGCGATGTCGCAGCGGTAGACCTGCGTTTGTCCGATCGTACGACCATTCAACTGACCGAAGGCGCTGCCGAACGCCGCCAGACTGCCGTCGATGCGCGCACCAAGGCTCTCAAGAAAGCGGAGAAGAACACATGAGCTTTTTCGGTTCTTCCCATTTCGGCCTGCCTCGTCTGAAGCCGCTTTCTTCCAAGCGCAGCCACATCGTTTCGGTGCTCGACATCGGCTCGACCAAGGTCGTGTGCATGATCGGCCGGCTTACGCCGCGTCAGGAAAGCGAAATCCTCCCCGGTCGCACCCACAAGGTCGAAATCATCGGCATCGGTCACCAGCGTTCGCGTGGTGTGAAATCCGGCGTGATCGCCGATCTCGACGCGCTGGAAGGTGTGATCCGCCTTGCAGTCGATGCGGCCGAGCGCATGGCGGGTCTCACCGTCGACAGCCTGATCGTCAATGTTTCGGCCGGACGGCTGGCGAGCGATATCTACACCGCGAGTATCGATCTCGGCGGCCAGGAAGTGGAAGCAAGCGACCTGCGCAAGGTTCTGGTGGCGGCAAGCCAGCAGTCCATGCGCCAGGACCGGGCTATCCTGCATTCGCTGCCGACGGGTTATTCGCTGGATGGCGAACGCGGCATCCGCGATCCGCTGTCGATGTATGGCGACCTTCTCGGCGTCGACATGCATGTGGTGACGGTCGAACGCACGGCGCTGAAGAACCTCGAGCTTTGCGTCAATCGTGCGCATCTGTCCGTCGAAGGCATGGTGGCGACACCCTATGCCAGCGGTCTTGCGGCTTTGGTCGACGACGAAGTTGAACTCGGCTGTGCAGCCATCGACATGGGCGGCGGCACCACGACGATCTCGGTTTTCGCCGAAGGCCGCCTCATCCACACCGACGCGATCGGCCTTGGCGGTCATCACGTTACGACAGATCTTGCACGAGGCCTCTCGACACGAATCGAAGATGCGGAGAGACTAAAGGTGGTGCATGGTTCGGCTTTGCTGAATGGCGCGGATGAGCGCGACATGATTTCGATCCCGCCGATTGGCGAAGATGATCGCGATCAACCATCGCAAGTTTCAAGAGCCCTTGTAACCCGCATCGTGCGGGCGCGTATCGAAGAGACGCTGGAATTGATCCGTGATCGTATCCAGAAGTCCGGCTTCAGCCCCATCGTCGGCAAGCGCGTTGTCCTGACCGGCGGCGCAAGCCAGCTGACGGGGTTGCCGGAAACGGCACGGCGCATTCTCGCCCGCAACGTTCGCATCGGCCGCCCCATGGGTGTGGCCGGTCTTCCGGTAGCGGCCAAGGGACCGGCATTTTCAACCGCCTGCGGACTGATGATCTATCCGCAGGTGGCGGATATCGAAATTCATGCGGCGCAAGGCGGAATGTTCTCGCCGTTTGGTACGGGTAGCGGCCGGATAGCCCGGGTGGGGCAATGGCTGAAAGAGAGTTTTTGAGTAGCCTCGTGGCGCAAGCCGGAGGTTTCAGAGTTGAGTTTCAAGAATCGGCCAGCGGGGCGATGCGGCCAGAGAAAGAAGGAATGTTAAAATGACGATACAGCTGCAGAAGCCTGATATCACAGAGCTGAAGCCACGCATCACCGTCTTCGGTGTCGGCGGCGGTGGTGGTAACGCTGTCAACAACATGATCACGGCCGGCCTCCAGGGCGTCGACTTCGTCGTCGCCAACACGGATGCGCAGGCGCTGACCATGACGAAGGCAGACCGGGTCATTCAGCTCGGCGTCAACGTCACCGAAGGCCTCGGCGCCGGTTCCCAGCCGGAAGTTGGCCGTGCCGCCGCTGAAGAATGCATCGACGAGATCATCGATCATCTGAACGGCACCCACATGTGCTTCGTCACCGCCGGCATGGGCGGCGGCACCGGCACGGGTGCTGCACCCGTCGTCGCACAGGCTGCGCGCAACAAGGGTATCCTCACGGTCGGCGTCGTCACCAAGCCTTTCCACTTCGAAGGCGGCCGCCGCATGCGTCTTGCCGAACAGGGCATCGAGGAACTGCAGAAGTCCGTTGATACGCTGATCGTCATTCCGAACCAGAACCTGTTCCTCATCGCCAACGCGAACACGACCTTCAAGGAAGCGTTC
>JAGIAH010000012.1:0-84680 GCA_017744915.1 Agrobacterium tumefaciens | reverse complement strand
GGTGAAGGAAGGTCTCATCAACCTCGACTTCGCCGACGTCCGCTCGGTCATGCGTGAAATGGGCCGCGCAATGATGGGCACCGGCGAGGCTTCCGGTCCGGGCCGCGCAATGCAGGCTGCGGAAGCGGCAATCGCCAACCCGCTGCTCGACGAAACCTCGATGAAGGGCGCGCAGGGCCTGCTGATCTCCATCACCGGTGGTCGCGACCTTACCCTGTTCGAAGTCGACGAAGCGGCAACCCGTATCCGCGAAGAAGTCGATCCGGATGCCAACATCATCCTCGGCGCGACCTTCGACGAAGCGCTTGAAGGCCTCATCCGCGTCTCCGTCGTTGCCACCGGTATCGACCGCGTTGCGGGCATTGGCGAACAGAACATCGCCGAGATGCGCGCCGCAGCTGCCGTTGCCAAGCCGCTTATCCGTCCTTCCGCGGCCGTTGCTCCCGCTCCGGCCGCAGTACAGCCTGCAGCAGTCTCGCAGGCACCGAAGGCCGTAGACCCGATCGCCCAGACCATCCGTTCGGCAGAAGCCGAAATGGAACGTGAACTTGGTTTTGCAGCGCACCAGCAGCCGGCCCAGGACTTCCGTCCGCAGAGCAAGCTGTTCGCGTCTTCTCCGGCTGAAGCTCCGGTTCTGCGTCCGGCCCAGCCGGTTCAGCAGGCTGCTCCGGCTCCGGTTGCCCAGGCACCGGTCTATCACGCTCCGGAACAGGTCGCCGCTCCGGCACCGCGCATGCAGCAGCCGCAGGCTCCTGTCTATCAGGAACCCGCACCCGTTGCCCGCCAGCCTGAGCCGGTCCGCATGCCGAAGGTCGAAGACTTCCCGCCGGTCGTCAAAGCCGAGCTGGACCACCGCACCCACGCCGCTCCTGCCGCCCAGGAAGAGCGTGGCCCGATGGGTCTTCTGAAGCGCATCACCAACTCGCTTGGCCGCCGTGAAGAGGAAGAAGTTCCCTCCGACATGATGGATGCGCCGAGCATGGCACCGCAGCAGCGCCGTGCCCCGCTTTCGCCGGAAGCAAGCCTCTACGCACCGCGTCGTGGCCAGCTTGACGACCACGGCCGCGCAACGCCTGCCTCGTCCAGCCATCACGATGACGACCAGCTGGAAATCCCGGCCTTCCTGCGCCGCCAGTCCAACTGAAGGCGATTCCAGACACCCTTCGAAACGCCCGGATCTCACGATCCGGGCGTTTTGTTTATTTTACGTTATTAACACTAAATTAATTCGCGTTTTCAACGGCTTGCGCATGTAACAATCCGAAACGAACAGTGATTTGTCGTGGCACGTACATGTGCGTATGTATGAGGCTGGGTAAGGGAAAAGATTGACTTTGCCGGTCGTTAAAAACCGGCTTGAAAACTTGAACGGCGCTGGCCCAGGGCGGCGCGGTTTGCAAAACAAGGCATAGACGCATGACTATCGGACTGCTCGGATTTCAGACAACTATCGCACATGCTGTTCAGCTCAAAGGCATTGGCGTGCATTCCGGCAATCCGGTCTCGATGACCTTCCAGCCCGCAGAAGCCGGAACGGGCATCGTCTTCCACCGGCTTCATGACAATGGCAGCGTTACCGAGTTGAAGGCGGTTTCGGCCAATGTCGGCAATACCGATCTGTGCACCGTGCTCGGCCGTTCGCTTTCCCAGTCGGTAGCGACGATCGAGCACGTCATGGCCGCCATCTACGCCATGGGCCTCGACAACCTCATCGTTGAGGTTGACGGCCCGGAAGTGCCGATCATGGATGGCAGCTCCGCGCCTTTCATCGAGGCGATCGAATCGGTCGGCATCAAGAACCTCGGTGCGAAGCGCCGCTATATTCGCGTCACCAAGCCGGTGCGTATCGATTCGGGTGCCTCCTGGGCGGAGTTCCGTCCCTATGACGGCACACGCTTCGAGGTCGATATCGATTTCGACACGCCGCTGATCGGCAGACAGTCCTGGAAGGGCGACCTGACGGCGGAGACCTTCAAGAAGGAATTGTCGCGCGCCCGCACCTTCGGTTTCATGCGCGATGTCGAGCGTCTGTGGGCCGCCGGTTATGCGCTGGGTTCCTCGCTTGAGAATTCGGTCGTCATCTCCGATGACAACAGCGTCATCAACATGGAAGGCCTGCGTTACGCCAAGGACGAGTTCGTCCGTCACAAGACGCTGGACGCCGTGGGCGACCTGGCGCTTGCCGGCGCGCAGTTCATCGGCTGCTACCGCTCCTATCGCGGCGGCCACAAGGTCAATGCGAATGCGCTGAAGGCTCTGCTAAGCGACCGCACGGCCTATGAGATCGTCGAAGCGCCGGCTGCCCGCAACCAGATGGTTCGCGCCCGCGAATTCGTGGCGGTCAACATGCCGGAATTTGCGCCCTGGTCTGCGTAAGTTTGTTTGCAGGCTATCAATTGACAGGAGAAGCCGCTCCCTTTCGGGGCGGCTTTTTCGTGAGGCGGGGCGGGAAGTTGCATATTATCGCCCGATAATCGTGCGATTGCATGGGCCGATGCCATAAAAATGCGTTAATGCGTCATCATTGCGTTGCCCTGCGGATGCTTTTATGGCTAGAAACGCCAGTGCAAAGCCGATGCTTATGTATTTGCGCGGGAAGTGGGAACTGTCGAATGAAGCATGTAGGGTCTGGTGCAATGAAGGGTACGATGCGGGGGATCGCCGTTTCGTTGATGTTGGTCGGCGCAAGTGTCGTCGTCACGGCCTGCCAGTCCGATCCGGATATCGACATCACCAAGCTCGGCGTCGAAACCGATCCGCCGGATGTTCTGTACAAGCAGGGCCTTGCCAACATGAACGCCGGCAACATGACGGAAGCCTCACGCAAGTTCGAGGCGATCGACAAGCAATATCCCTTTACCGAATGGGGCCAGAAGGCGCTGGTGATGCAGACCTTCATCGCCACGCGCACCAACAAGAACGATGTGGCGATCACAACCGGCAGCCGGTTCCTGCGGCAATATCCGCGCTCCAAGGATGCGGCTTACGTTCAGTACATGATCGGCCTCGCCTATTCGAAGCAGATTTCCGACGTGACGCAGGACCAGCGCGCCGCGCAGCGCACCGTCGAGGCGATGAACAAGGTCGTCAACGACTATCCCGATTCGGAATATGTCGCCGACGCGCAGGCCAAGATCCGTTTCGCCCGCGATCAGCTCGCCGGCCGTGAAATGCAGGTCGGCCGTTATTACCTTGAGCGCAAGGAATATCTCGCCGCCGTTTCGCGTTTCCGCATCGTCGTCGAGCAGTACCAGAACACCAACCAGATCGAGGAAGCGCTGGCGCGTCTGACGGAGGCCTATTACGCGATGGGTCTGACGGACGAGGCGCAGACCGCGGCCGCCGTTCTCGGCAACAACTATCCCGACAGCCAATGGTATTCGGATTCCTACAAGCTGCTGAAGGGCAGCGGGTTGGAGCCGCGTGAAAACAAGGGGTCCTGGATTTCGCGCGCCGGCAAGAAGCTCATCGGCGCCTGAGACGGGGCATAGGCCATGCTGGTCCAGCTCTCGATTCGCGATATTGTCCTGATTGAAAGGCTCGACCTCGGTTTCGAGGCGGGCCTTTCCGTGTTGACGGGGGAAACGGGCGCGGGCAAATCCATCCTGCTCGACAGTCTCTCGCTGGCGCTTGGTGGCCGTGGTGATGGCGGCCTTGTACGGCACGGCGAGGACAAGGGGCAGGTGACTGCCACTTTCGAAGTCCCGAACAATCACCCCACACGGCTGCTCCTGCGCGAAAACGGCCTCGATGACGATGGCGACCTGATTTTCCGCCGTGTCCAATCCGCCGATGGCCGGACCAAGGCCTATGTCAACGATCAGGCCATCAGCGTGCAGATGATGCGCCAGCTCGGGCAATTGCTGGTCGAAATCCACGGTCAGCATGATGATCGCGCTCTTGTCGATACCGATGCCCACCGCACGCTGCTGGATGCCTTTGCCGGGCTGAGTGATGAGGCCCGCACCGTTCAGGGCCTTTACCGTACCTGGAAGGACGCCGAGCGCGCCCTGAAGACCCACCGCGCCAAGGTGGAAGCGGCGGCGCGTGAGGCGGATTACCTGCGCTCTTCCGTCGAGGAGCTTGAAACGCTCTCGCCACGGGATGGCGAAGAGGATGAGTTGGCTGAGCGCCGGGCGGTGATGCAGAAATCCGAACGCATCGCCGGTGATATCGCCGAAGCCAGCGAGTTCCTGAACGGCAATGCATCGCCCGTGCCGATGATCGCCTCGATGATGCGCAGGCTTGAGCGCAAGAGCCACGAAGCGCCGGGATTGCTGGAAGACACCGTGCAATTGCTGGATGCCGCGCTCGACAGCCTTTCCAATGCGCAGATGGAAGTGGAGGCGGCGCTGCGCCGCACGGAGTTCGATCCGCGTGAGCTGGAGCGGGTGGAGGAGCGGCTGTTTGCGCTGCGCGCCGCCGGCCGCAAATACAATGTTGCCGTGCCTGACCTGCCGGCGCTCGCCGAAAAAATGGTGGCCGATCTCGCCGATCTTGATGCCGGTGAAGAAAAACTCGGCAAGCTCGAGGCTAATCTCGGTGTCGTGAAAGCCGATTTCGACCGGGCTGCCCAGTCGCTTTCCGAAAAACGCCGCCACGCGGCGGATGCGCTTTCGAATGCCGTCATGGCCGAGCTTCCGGCGCTGAAACTGGAGCGGGCGCGGTTTACCGTCGAAGTGACCGCCGATCCCGAGCAGGCGACGGCGGATGGCATCGATACGGTGGAATTCCACGTCCAGACCAATCCGGGCACACGGCCGGGGCCGATCATGAAAGTGGCATCGGGCGGCGAATTGTCCCGCTTCCTGCTGGCCCTGAAAGTGGCGCTGGCGGATCGCGGTTCGGCACCGACCCTGGTGTTTGACGAAATCGATACGGGTGTTGGCGGCGCTGTGGCGGATGCCATTGGCCAGCGGCTGCGCCGCCTGTCGAAGACGGTGCAGGTTCTGTCGGTTACCCATGCGCCGCAGGTGGCGGCTCGGGCGGCGACGCATCTTCTCATTTCCAAAGGCCCCACCGGTGACGGCAGCGAGCGCATTGCCACCCGCGTCGCCACCATGGAGCCGAACCACCGCACCGAAGAAATCGCCCGCATGCTTGCCGGCGCCTCGGTGACGGACGAGGCACGGGCTGCGGCCGCGCGCCTCTTGGCCGCCAAGGACTGACCGCTCGCCTTGGCTGCCTTTTGGCGCTGTGAGTCCAGCGGCAAAACTGTTTTTAATGTTCTCTATTTCGGCTAAAAGCGTTCGGTAATTCCGAAACGAGGCCGCCATGTCGAAAGACCAGAAATCCGTCGAAAACCTCACCGAACTTGAAGCCTCTTCCGAGCTTGCATTTCTGGCGGCCGAGCTTGCGCGTCACGACGCGCTTTACCACGGCAAGGATGCGCCGGAGATTTCGGATGCGGAATATGACGCGCTGAAGCGGCGCAATGATGCCATCGAGGCGGCTTTTCCGGCACTGGTGCGGGCCGACAGCCCGTCAAAGAAAGTCGGCTTCGCGCCGCTCCCCACTTTTGCGCCGATTGTGCATGCCCGGCCGATGCTCTCGCTCGACAATACGTTTTCGGAAGAGGATCTTCGTGACTTCGTGAGTTCCGTTTATCGCTTTCTCGGGCATCTGCCGGATGATTCGATTGTCTTTACCGCGGAGCCGAAGATTGACGGGCTTTCCATGTCCATCCGTTACGAGAACGGCCGGCTGAAGACTGCGGCGACGCGCGGTGATGGCACGACGGGCGAAAACGTTACCGCCAATATCATGACCATCAAGGAAATCCCCAACACCTTGCCTGCCGATGCTCCCGATGTGGTGGAAGTGCGCGGCGAGGTCTATATGGCCAAGAGCGACTTTCTGGCGCTCAACGCCCAGATGGAGGCGGAAGGCAAGCAGACCTATGTGAACCCGCGCAACACGGCATCCGGTTCGCTGCGCCAGCTCGACCCCAATGTGACGGCCCGACGCAAATTGCGTTTCTTTGCCTATGCGCTGGGCGAGGTCTCGAATGGCGGCCAGCCCGGGCGGATCGCCGATACGCAATATGGCATTGTCGAAAAGTTCCGGGAGTGGGGTTTTCCGGTCAATCCGTTGATGAAGCGATTCACCTCCGCCCAGCAATTGCTTGAGCATTATAATGAAATCGGCGTCGCGCGGCCTGATCTCGATTATGATATCGATGGTGTGGTCTATAAGGTCGACCGGCTCGATCTTCAGGAACGGCTGGGTTTCCGCTCGCGCAGCCCGCGCTGGGCCACCGCGCACAAGTTTCCGGCCGAGCAGGCTTTCACCACGGTCGAGAATATCGAAATCCAGGTGGGGCGCACGGGTGCGCTGACGCCGGTCGCGCGTCTCACCCCGATCACCGTCGGCGGCGTGGTCGTCACCAATGCGACATTGCACAATGCCGACTACATCGAAGGCATCGGCAATAGTGGCGAGCGCATTCGCCCCGAGGATCATGACATTCGCATCGGCGACACGGTCATCGTGCAGCGTGCCGGGGATGTCATTCCGCAGGTGCTGGACGTGCTGTTGGAAAAACGTCCGGCCGAGGCGGTGAAATACCCGTTCCCGGAAAAATGTCCGGTCTGCGATAGCCACGCGGTGCGGGAGCGCAACGAAAAAACTGGCAAGCTCGATTCGGTCACGCGCTGCACGGGCGGTTTCGTCTGCCGGGCGCAGGCGGTGGAGCATCTCAAACATTTCGTTTCACGCAATGCCTTCGATATTGAAGGGCTCGGCACCAAACAGATCGATTTCTTCTTCGAAAGCGACGATCCGGCACTCTCGATCAAGACCGCGCCTGACATCTTTACGCTGAAGGCGCGGCAGGAGGCCTCCCATCTGACCAAGCTCGAAAATATCGATGGTTTCGGCAAGGTCAGTGTCAAGAAGCTGTTCGACGCCATCGATGCCCGCCGCGAGATCGATCTTCACCGCCTGATCTTCGCGCTCGGTATCCGCCATGTGGGCGAGACGACGGCGAAGCTTCTGGCGCGCTCCTATGGCACCTACGAACATTTCGAAGAGTGCATGAAGGCGGCGGCGGACCTGGCAAGCGACGCCTGGGCCGAACTCAACAGTATCGACGGCATCGGCGAGGTAGTGGCCCGCGCCATCATCGAGTTCTACAAGGAACCGCGCAATCTCGATGTCATCGATCGGCTGATACGCGAATTGCAGCCGAAGGAGGCCGAAAAGCCCTCGACCGAAGGCAGCCCGGTGGCGGGCAAGACCGTGGTTTTCACCGGCTCGCTGGAAAAATTCACCCGTGACGAGGCCAAGGCCCGGGCCGAAAGCCTCGGCGCGAAAGTGGCCGGTTCCGTCTCGAAAAAGACCGATATCCTCGTAGCCGGGCCGGGAGCCGGTTCCAAGCTGGCCAAGGCGACGGAACTGGGTGTGCAGACCATGGATGAGGACGAGTGGCTGGCGTTGATTGGCGGCTGATGGGCCGTCATGGCCGTGTTGTTCTGCACAGCTGGAGCTTTGCGGCCGAAACGGAGAACGCAGCATGGATGACCGCATCGTCGTCACCACACAGCAGGTCCGGGCGCTGATCGCCAGCCAGTTTCCGCAATGGGCGGCGTTCAACATCCGGCCGGTGGAACTGAGCGGCTGGGACAATCGCAGTTTTCGCCTCGGTGATGACATGCTGATCCGTATGCCAAGCGCCGCCCGCTATGTGGCGCAGGTGGAAAAGGAGCACCGGTGGCTGCCGGTGCTTGCGCCGCTGCTGCAGGTTCCGATACCGGTGCCTTTGGCGCTGGGGCAACCGGGAGAGGATTATCCGTACCCTTGGTCCGTTTATCGCTGGCTTGAAGGCGAACCTCTCGCCCGGCATCTGGACAGCACCGATCTTTCGGCCATCGCTGTCGATGTCGCCACCTTCCTGAAAGCCCTGCACGGTATCGATGCTTCCGATGGCCCGCTTGCGGGCGCGCATAATTTCCATCGTGGCGGGTCGCTTGCGGTTTATGACGGAGAGACAAGGGCTTCTGCGGCGCGGCTTGCCGATGAGGTGGATCAGGCGCTGGCCATGGAGATATGGGAGCTTGCGCTTTCCAGTAGATGGCAAGGGCAGGGTATCTGGGTGCATGGCGATATTGCCGAAGGCAATCTGCTGGTGAAGAACGGGAGGCTGGCGGCCGTCATCGATTTCGGCAGTTCCGGCATCGGCGATCCATCGTCCGATCTCATTCTTGCGTGGAATGTGCTCAAGGCACAAGGCCGGGATGTTTTTCGTCGGGCGCTGGATCTGGATGAGGCCACATGGCAGCGCGGGCGCGGCTGGGCGCTATGGAAGGCGTTGATCGTGCTGGATGCCGAGCGGGGGCATAACGAAAAAATGGCCGAATGGTCACGGCGGACCATTCGGGAAGTGTTTGCCGATCACCTTGAAAGCTGAAAGCGCCTATCGAAGCCGTGCCATCACATGGGCGTCGACGTATTTTCCGTCACGATAGGCGTCGTTGCGCAGGGTGCCTTCGCGTTCGAAACCGAATTTCTCATAAAGCCGGATTGCCGGGAGATTGTCGGTAAAGACGTTGAGCTCGATGCGGCGGATATCGTGCCAGTTGTCGGCGGTATCGACCAGCGCTCCAAGAAGATGCGAGCCCACGCCTTTGCCCGCGAAATCGTCATGAACGCTGATTACCAGATCGGCGATGTGAGCCTGCCGTCCCGCCCGGCGATACAGTCCGCCATTGGCGACGATCTTTCCGCGCCATTCGCCGATGATCGCAATATCGTTCGGACCGCGATTTTCCATCGCCTTCCTGGTCTTCTCCACCGACTGGAAAGGTTGCCGCAGCGTGCCGTGGCGGACACCGGGCAGGTTGAACATTTCGGTCAAGGCTTCGGCGTCCTCCAGACGTGGAGCGCGCAGGCGGATGTCGCTCAACCGGAACTGAGCATCTTCATTATCGGCAAATTTCGCATTCTGCATACCTGTCTCCTTGGGCGTGTGCGGAGCAGGTGTCCGAACCCTGCTCTAGCTGGCAGGGTGGAAATGGATCGCTTAACGCGACGACATACCTTTCCCTGCCGAACGGCCGGTCATGGTATGGCGACGGGTGATGTACTGTGTCGTTGCGATCATGGGCGCAGAATGCTTTTGCCCCGTGTCCCTGTCAAGCGGGTGCGTTGCGCAGCATGCTTCGGAGCTTGGCCGGCAATCTGCCATCGATGGCCGCAAGCCCTGCGGCAATCATCGCCATGCCGGCGAAATGCTTGAGTTCCAGTTGCTCGCCGAGAAGCAGCGAACCGAGCAAAATGGCGCTGACGGGGATGAGGAAGGTGACGAGCGCGAGATTGGTGGCGCCGGCGCTGGCGAGAATGCGGAAGAAGATCAGATAGGCGAGCGCGGTGGACAATAGCGCGATGCCGATCAGCGCCCCCCAGGTTCCAAGGCTTGGCATGGCGAGCATCCACGGCTTGTCGATGAAGAGGGCCGCAGGGATGAGCATCAGCGTCGAGGAGGATATCTGGCCGGTGGCGGTCATCAGCGGTGGTACGCCCATGGCCTTGAAACGGCGGCCGAATATGCCGGCGAAGGAATAGGAGATGGCCGCGCCGAGGATGGCGATCTGGCCCCATAGACCGGATGAGCCGCCAAAGGCCGCGGGGCCGATCATGGTCGCCACGCCGGCAAAGCCGATCAGCACGCCGGCGAGCTTGTTGCCGGTCATCTTTTCGTCGGCGGTCAGAAAATGGGCGACGATGACGGTGAAGAGCGGTGTCGTGGCATTGAGGATCGAGGCAAGCCCGCTGGCGATCTGGGTCTGGCCCCAGACGATCAGGCAGAAGGGGATGATATTGTTGAGCAGGCCCATGCCGAAAAAGGCACGCCACACCGCCCATTCCCGTGGCAGGCGAAGACCCATGATGCGGCAGACAACCAGCAGCGCCATGGCCGCAAGACTGACCCGCAGCGTGACGATGGTGACAGGCGGCAGCTCCTTCACTGCGACACCGATGAAAAAGAACGATCCGCCCCAAAGCAGCGAAAGTGCTACCAGCATTGCCCATTCGCTGGCATCCATCTGTTTCTGTATCGCCATTTTCGTCTCCCACGGGGTATGAATATCGCTATTGTTGCAGACAGGGCTGTCGCCATCCACCCGATATCGGTTGAGTTTATCTGAAGTGGATATTGTCGGCCTGTCGCGGCCTTATCTGTCCCATTGCGTCTATTTACGCCCTGTTTTATGGTTCTTTCAAACGATAGTTTCTCGTCAGGTAATTGAGCTGGGCTAAATCATGGCGGCTGAACTTCCATCGCTCAAGGGGCTGCAGGCCTTTGAAGCCGCGGCGCGGTATCGCAGCGTGACGCTTGCCTCCAACGAATTGAACGTCACGCCCGGCGCGGTCAGCCTGCAAATCCGGGAGCTGGAGGCGCGCCTTGGTGTGCAGCTGTTTTTCCGCAGGCCGCGCAGCATCCAGCTGACACGGGAGGGCGAGCGTTATTACGGTGCGCTTCGCACCGCCTTCCGGATGATGCGCGAGGCGACGGCCGAATTGACAGCGCGATCCGAGATCACGGTTCTGACGCTGAGCTGCACGCCGACTTTCGCCGTGCAATGGCTGATGCCGAGATTGCCGGCCTTCCAGCAGCAGCACCCGCATGTGGATGTCCGCATCAGCGTCACCAACCGGCTGGTGGATTTTTCGCGCGACGATGTCGATCTGGCGGTGCGACACGGCTTCGGCCGCTATGAAGGGCTGGAGAGCATCCGTTTCATCGATGATAGCACCCTGCCGGTCTGCGCGCCGCAGCTTCTCGAAAAATACGGGCCGCTTCGGGAGGCGGGAGACCTGAAATCCGTGCCTCTGCTGCATGATGAAAACCGCAATGAGTGGCGACGCTGGCTGGAGGCGGCGGGCGCATCGGAAGTCGACGCCTCCGGCGGCACCGTCTTCATCGACAGCAATGGCGCGCTGGATGCGGCCAAGGCCGGGCACGGCATTGCGCTGACCCGGCGTTCCCTCGTTTCCCGCGAGCTGGCTGAAGGCGCATTGATTGCGCCCTTCGGGAAAGACATGGCCAGCACACTTGCCTATTTCATCGTTTATCCGCGGCGCATGCTCGATAATCCCGATCTGGTGATGCTCATCGACTGGATGCTTTCGGAAGCGGGTTCTGCCGAGGCCGGTTCTCTTTGAGGTCAATCCGGTCTATGCCGGAATGAAACAACGGGAATCACTCTTGAAAACCATCGCCATCGATTTCGAAACCGCCAATGAGGAACGGGGCAGCGCCTGCTCCGTGGGGCTTGCGTGGATAGAAGAGGGTGAGATCGTTCGCGTCGAGGAACGTCTCATTCGGCCGAAGGACATGCGGTTTTCGCCCTTCAACATTGCCGTGCACGGCATTCGCCCGGCCGATGTCGAGGATGCGCCGGAATTTCCCGAGGTGATGGAGGAGTTCATCGACGACTTCCAGGGCGCCACCATGATCGCCCATAATGCCGCCTTCGATTTCAGCGTCATGCGGGCTTCCTTCGATAAATACCGGCAATCCTATCCGGACCTGTCCTATCTGTGCAGCGTCAAGATTGCCCGGCATGTCTGGCCCCAGCTCGAGTCGCACAAGCTGAATGTCATTGCCCATCACCTCCAGCTTCGTTTCGTGCACCATAACGCCGCGGAAGATGCCGTCGTCTGCGCGGCCGCTTCGATTGCCGCCGCCAGGGCGCTGCGCGTCGCGCATATTCGCGACCTGCCGGAAAAGATCGGTATGGTCGCCGGTCGTCTCACCTCCACGGGTTACCAGCCCTGCAGCATGAAAAAACGCGCCGCCTCCCGGCTTGCGTAACGCTTGCTCCCACCTATGTTTGAAGCAGCGTAACGGAGAAGATGCGATGAGGATGAAAACTCTCTCGGGTTTGTTTGCGGGCTTTCTGGCATTGCTTCCGGTGACAGCGGCGCATTCGCAGGTCGTCGGCGAGGTCGGTGTCGACTGGATCGGCAATGACATCGTCATCGAGGCGATCGCCGATCCGAAGATCAAGGGCGTGACCTGCCACGTCACCTATTTCGAGCGCGGCGTCATCGACCGGCTGAAAAACGGCAACTGGTTCGAAGATCCTTCCAACAACGCCATTTCCTGCAGCCAGACGGGGCCGGTGGAGATCGGCGACATTGATCTCTCCAAGGGTGGGGAAGAAGTGTTCCGGCAGGGCATGTCGCTGGTCTGGAAGAAACTCGTCGTCAGCCGCGTTTACGACAAGGCGAATGACACGCTGATCTATCTGGTGCATGCGCGGGAGCTGACGGATGGTTCAGCCAAGATGGCGATATCGACGGTGCCGCTCTATAACCAGCAGGTGACGTGGCAGAAGGGCAAGCCGTGAGGGCGCCATCGGGGCTGCTGCACCATACGCTACGCGCAACGTCATCCTCGGGCCTGTCCCGAGGATCCAATCACGTATCGTAAGAGCGATAGGTTGCAGATGCTCGGGACAGGCCCGAGTATGACGGAGGAGCGATTTCCGATCTTGTCGTGATCCTCAGGGCAAGCCGTAAGACCTGCCCGTCATATTATCAATGAAAGCCTTGGTGGCCTGGATCAGGCCGCTTCGCGTGCCAGCTCGTCCGCGATAACCGTGTCGAGGTTGAGGAAGCAGACCATGCTCTTTTCCAGCGCCACGATGCCACGGCAGAAGCTGCGCTGTTCTTCCGGAATGATATCCGGCGCCGGCTGCAGATCTTCCGAGCGGATGGTCATCATGTCGGAGACCTGTTCCACCAGCAGGCCGACCAGCTTGCCGCCGATATCGGTGACGATGATGGCGGAGCGTTCGGAAGGTTCGGTCATCTTCATGCCGAGGCGACCGGCCATGTCGATGACGGGAATGACGGCGCCGCGCAGGTTGATAAGGCCGAGAACATAAGGCGGCGTGTGCGGCATCGGGGTGACCGGCGCCCAGCCGCGGATTTCGCGGATCGCCATGATGTCGATGCAGAATTCCTGATCGCTCAGATGGAAGGAAACGATTTCGAGATATGCGCCGGATTGCTTGATGGCGTTGGACATGACGGCAGGTTTCCTCTGATGGCTCTCTAACAGGCCCGCGCAGGATTGAGCTTTATGCGGTGGCCGGAATGGACCGGGAGACATCATGTCGAGGCTTGAAAAACCGCTGCGGTCATCATGCGCAGCAAGATTTTAAACTTTCCCTAACAATTACCGCCGCTGGACCGCGAAAACCCAGTATTTTGGCGGTTTTCGCGCCTGCGCAAACAGGTTATAACAGGGATATGAAGGCACTGACGTCCCATCCGTTGAAGTTTATTTTGGCAAGTCTTGCCGCGGCGGCTTCGCTTGCCATCGTGCTTCTTGCCTTTGACGGCTGGGTGCGGCACGGCACGGATATCTTCCTTTCCGCCGTACAGAGTGGCATCGCCTGGTGCCTGTGATCCTTTTGGTCACTGCGGCTTTGTGACAAATCAGCGCGGTCGGCCTAAATACGGCCAGTTGATTTGCCGTCGCCGCTGCCGTTCGCTATCAGTCGGGGCAGGGCCTGCGATATGCCGTGGGCTTCCGGGGTAGGATTGGACAATGAGAAATATTCGCATCGTATTGTGGGCCGTGGTGGTCGTTCTTGCCGGTGTCGTCAGCTGGTTGACGATCGAGATGACGAAAACCCGTGAGGAGATGGTGGAGACGGCCTATGGCGTTCCGTTCCAGCTTACCGCGCAAAATGGCCAGCCGATCACCGAAAAGGCGTTTCAGGGCAAACCGACGGCGTTGTTCTTCGGCTTCACCCATTGCCCGGAAGTCTGCCCGACCACCCTGTTCGAGCTGAACGGCTGGATGGAGAAGGTGGACCCGGCCGGCGACAAGCTGCAGGCCTATTTCGTGTCCGTCGATCCCGAGCGCGATACGCCTGAGATCATGCAGCAATATGTCTCCAACGTCTCGAAGCGGATCACCGGCATCACCGGCCCGGCCGACAAGATTGCCGAGACGCTGAAGGGCTACCGTATCTATGCCAAGAAGGTACCGGTGGACGAGAAGAATCCGAATGGCGATTACACCATGGATCACACGGCATCCGTGATCCTGCTCGATGCCAACGGCCGCTTCGCGGGGACGATCGCCTATGGCGAAAATCCCGATGTCGCCGAGCAGAAGCTCCAGAATCTTCTTAAAGGCGCGAAGGCATAATTACGCCGGGCTTATTGGACTGGTGAAGGTTTTGTGGCAAAGGCAGATTGAGTAGCCCTAGCCAGAGAAAGCAGCCGCCGTGAGCGAAATCCGCCTCTATGTCACCACGACCGAAATCAAGGCCGGTGAAATCCTCGATCTCATGTCGGACTATTTCGGCGAGGAGGATGTCGCGATCGCCACGACCGAGGTGGATGAGAAGCGCGATATCTGGGAAGCCTCCGTCTATTTGATGGCCGAACAGGAAGAGGAGTTCCGCGAGCGCGTCGAAGCGCTGCTCGCGCCCGCCTTTCCCGGTCTCGTCATTGAGAAGGAAATCGTTCCAGATGTCGACTGGATTGCCAAGTCGCTCGAGGGGCTGAAGCCGGTGCGGGCAGGGCGGTTCATCGTTCATGGCGCGCATGACCGAGACAAGGTGCAACCCCACGATCTCGCAATCGAGATCGAGGCGGGTCAGGCTTTCGGTACCGGCCATCACGGCACGACGGCCGGTTGCCTTGAAATGATCGAGGAGGTGCTGCGGGCGCGCACCGTGCGCAATGCGCTCGATCTCGGCACCGGCAGCGGTGTTCTGGCCATTGCCGTGCGCAAGATGCGCCCCATCCCCGTGCTGGCGACGGATATCGATCCCATCGCCGTCAAGGTGGCGAAGGAGAATGTGCGGCTGAATGGCATCGTTTCCGGACTGGCGCTGGAAACGGCGCCGGGTTTCCACTCCGATGCCTTCCGCAAGCACGGGCCGTTCGATCTCATCATTGCCAATATTCTGGCGCGGCCACTCATCAAGATGGCGCCGCAGCTCGTTACGCATCTGGCGCCCGGCGGTACCGTCATTCTTTCGGGTATTCTCGCATCGCAGCGCTGGAAGGTCCTTTCCGCCTATAATGGCGCAAGACTTTCCCATGTCCGCACCATCTGGCGTAATGGCTGGGTGACGCTGCATCTGCGCAAGGACTGAGGTTTTCCGGACATCTCTTTCGGGCAAAAGAAAAGGCGGCGCTTTCGCGCCGCCTGGAAACCCGCGAGCATGGGAGGAGCTTGCTCAAGCGGGTCGACGTATTCCTGTTCAGACGCGGGGAAGGGAGGATCGCCGCGCCCGACGTGATCAGAATACGTAGCTGGAATTTGCCTTGCGGCGGAGATCGGCGCGGTTCATGCCAAGCGCTTCGAGCGACTTGTCGTCGAGGTTCAGAAGGGCGGCGTTGACATGACGGCTGACCTGACGCTCGCGTGCTTCAATGACGCGATCGAAGGCGGTGCGGAGGAAAGATTTTGCCATTGCTTCAAATCCTTGTTTGCCAGGAGAGTGTCTCTCTCGCTGTGTTGACCTGAAGATAAGCGATGTGTTTTTGTTTGGTTAGAGGGGATGTCTCAGGGTAGGTGTGCGTTTTATGCATAGCACTGTGCCTTCAGTATTACTTAATTTGCGGATTATGCACAATTTATCGCCGTATTCCGGTCTGTCATATATGGCTTGAAACCGGCTTTGTCGGCATGGCATTGTCGTTGCGCGCCAATGATTTGACGGCGCGGCCGAATAGCTTTCCTCACGACAGTTCCTGAAAGACACCCATGTTCCAGACCTTCGAAAACAAATCCGCGCCGCAATTCGGCAAGGCCCGCGTCGAGGCGCTGCGTGCCGGTTTTGATGCCCTCGGTATCGACGGTTTTCTCGTGCCGCGCGCCGATGAATATCAGGGGGAATATGTGCCGGAATGCGCCGAGCGCCTGTCCTGGCTGACCGGCTTTACCGGCTCGGCGGGTATTGCGCTGGTGACGCGCAACGAGGCCGTGGTGTTTGTCGATGGCCGTTATACGACGCAGCTCAAGTCGCAGGTCGATCAATCGATCTTTAGCGGCGGCGATCTGGTCGGTGCACCGCCGTCCGTCTGTCTTGCCGAACATGCTTCACAGGGGTTCCGGCTCGGTATCGATCCTTGGCTGCACACCGGCGCCGAGTTGAAGCGGCTGGAAAAGGTGCTGGCCGGCAAGGGCGGCTCGGTCGTCCTCCTGGAAAAGAACCCGCTCGATGCCCTCTGGCAGGACCGACCCGCCGAGCCGCTGGAACCGGTCGTCATCCAGCCCGAGGCCTTTACCGGCAAGCTTTCGAAGGAAAAGATCGCCTCGCTCGCGGAAACGGTCTCGGCCAAGGGCGCGGATGCCCTGCTGGTCACCGACCCGTCCTCCATCGCCTGGATTTTCAATATTCGCGGCAATGATGTGCCGCATACGCCGCACCCGCTTGCCCGCGGTATCATTTATGCGGACGGCAAGGCGGATATTTTTCTCGATAAACGCAAGACCGGCATCGAGACCGAGGCCTATCTGGCGCAGCTTGCGACACAGCTGCCGCCTTCGAAGATCGCCGACCGTCTGCACGCCATTGCCAGTGCCAAGGGCCGGGTGATGGTCGATGCCGAGCTGACGCCGGTGGCGCTGACGGGTGCGGTAACGGCGGCTGGCGGTTCGCTCATCGAGGAGGCCGATCCTGTCCGTCTGCCGCGTGCGCGCAAAAATCAGGCGGAACTTGCCGGCTCGGCTGCCGCCCATGTGCAGGATGGTGCGGCCATGGTCGAATATCTCAGCTGGCTGGACCGCCAGCAGCCGGGCAGCGTCACCGAAATCGCCGCGGTCAAGGCGCTGGAGGCGGCACGCGCCAAAGTGGGGCAGGCGATGCAGAACCCGCTGAAGGATGTGTCGTTCGACACGATTTCCGGCGCTGGCGAACATGCCGCCATCATCCATTACCGCGTCACGACGGACACGGACCGCACACTCGCGGACGGCGAGATGTTCCTCGTCGATTCCGGCGCGCAATATGTCAACGGCACCACGGATATTACCCGTACCGTTGCGATCGGTGCGGTGCCGGAAGAGCAGCGGCGCTTCTTCACGCTGGTGCTGAAGGGCGTGATTGCCATCAGCGCTGCTCGGTTTCCCAAGGGAACGCGCGGCTGCGACCTCGATCCGCTGGCCCGTATCGCGCTGTGGAAGGCAGGCGCCGATTACGCCCATGGCACAGGCCACGGTGTCGGCTCCTATCTCTCCGTGCATGAAGGGCCGCAGCGTATCTCACGGCTTTCGACGCAGGAGCTCTTGCCCGGCATGATCCTGTCGAACGAGCCCGGCTATTATCGCCCCGGTGCTTTCGGCATCCGTATCGAAAACCTGATCTATGTGCGCGAGGCGGAAGAGGTGACCGGCGGCGACCAGCCGATGTTCTCTTTCGAGACACTGACCTGGTGCCCCATCGACAACAGGCTTGTCGTCGTGTCCCTGCTGACCGACGAGGAACTCAACTGGCTTAATGCCTACCACGCCAGCGTTCTGGAGAAGCTGTCGCCCCTGATCACCGATGAAGAGGTGAAGGCGTGGCTCGTTGCGGCGACGAAGCCATTGGAGCGGGCCGCTTAAAGCAGCCCGAAATGCCTGATGGCGATGACGATGGCCCAACCGATGGCGAGCATCGTCAGGCCGGGAAAGCGCAGGCAGACCAGAAGGGCTGCCGCCATGCCGATCTTCACCTCGTATCCGCCTTCAAAAAAGGCGGGTGCGACGAGCGTGGTCAGAACCGCAACGGGCACGGCATTCAGTCCCGCCTCCATGCGTGGCGGGATGGATTTCATCCGCGTCATCAGCACATAACCGCCGATGCGGGTGAGATAGGTGGCGATGGCGGCCAGCGCGATCAGGAACAGCGTATCGGCGTGAAGCATATCGTTCATGGTGTTTCCGCCCCGCTTTCGGAGGTCATCCCGGCCTTTGGTTTCGGCGGATAGAGGACCGCGACGATAATCCCGGCAACCGCGCCCAGGCTGACATGCCAGGGCGAGCCAACGAAATGATAGGCCGCCGTCGCGCCGGCAGCGCTTGCCAACATGACAGGGTAGAAATTCTCCCGCTGGCGGAAGCTCAGGACCATGCCCATGAAATAGATCGGCAAAAGCACGTCGAGCCCGATGGCTTTCGGATCGCCGACGAGATTGCCGAGCGAGGCGCCGAGAATGGTCATGGCAAGCCACAGCACATAAACGGGTGCGGCAAAGCCCATGTACCAGGAAAAACCGACCGTGCCGGTGTTTTCGTATTTCCTGACCGATTCGGCGAATTGCGGATCGACCAGCACGAAGAAGCCTGCGGCTTTTTGCAGGAGCGACCAGTTCGAGATCATCCGGGCGATGGCGGCCGAATAGAGGATATGGCGGAAATTGACCGCGAAGACGGAAAGAACGATCAGCCAGGGGGCAACCTTCTGGCCGAACAGTTCGATACCGACCAGCTGGCTTGCACCGGCATAGACGGCGCCGCTCATGATCGTGGCTTCGGTGACGCTCAGGCCGTTATCGACCGCGACCGCGCCGAACAGCGCACCGAAGGGCGCGGCGGAGAGGGCGATCGGGAAACCGCTCTTCAATCCCTCGCGAAAATCTGCATTGAACATGTCTGGAAACTCCTTGCCGTCGCTCTATCGCCGCACCGGCCGGCTGGCAAACGAATTGCATGAATGGATCGATTGATTCCTTTGAACCTTCCGTTACGGTGACGCCTCATGCGGCGGCGCCGTGAGGAGAGGACCTACCGCTTTCTTCGCGCTTGCCCTCATGCGCAGACCATGGAGGATCGATGCTGGAAAAGCAGGAAAAGGCCGCTCTGGCCGCACGTATCAGGGACTATCTCGCCCGTGAGACAGAAACCGAGATCGGGCTATTGCAGGCGGAAATCTTCGTGGATTTTCTGGCCGAGGAAATGGGATACGTGTTTTACAATCAGGGGCTCGGGGATGCCCATGCGGCGATCCTGAGGCGGCTGGAGGATGCGGCTGCTGATATCGACGTGCTGGAGAAGGCTAAGCCGCGCTAAGGGCGCGACCTCCTCATTCCTGTGACAAGCACAGAAATGAGGAGAGCGGTAAGCCCAGTGCTGTTCAGTTCCGCAATATGTCGCGGCTCCTGAGAATGATCGCACCCTTCTCCCGCATGGTCGCCACCGCGGCCTTGATGCCCTGCGGGTCGATGCCACGGCTGGCATCCTCGATGAAGCGAACCTTGACGCCGGGCAGCATGTCGAGGGCGTCGAGCACCGAAAAACTGACGCAATAATCGGTCGCGAGGCCGCAGACGTCGAGTTGCGTCACGCCCTGGCGGGCCAGATAGTCGGCCAATCCGGTCGTGGCCACCTGGTCATTGTCGCGAAAGGCGGAATAGCTGTCGATGGCGGGGTTTTCGCCCTTCTGCTGGATGTAATCGAAGGCTTCCGTCTTCAGGTCGGGGTGAAATTCCGCATCCGACGTGCCCTGCACGCAATGGTCCGGCCACATCATCTGCGGCTTGCCGGAGAGTTCACCCATGTCGAAGGGCTTCTTGCCGGGATGCTGCGAGGCGAAGCTGCCGTGATTTTCCGGGTGCCAGTCCTGCGAGGCGACGATGAGATCGTAGCCGCCATTGTCGATCAGGGCATTGGCAATGGGCACGACCCCGTCTCCATCGGCAACGGCCAGATTGCCGCCCGGGCAAAACCCGTTCTGGATATCGATGAGCAGCAGCGCCTTCATGATGTGCCTCCCTTTTTGGCTCAGGATGCCAAGCCGGCTTTGGCGGATCAAGCCCCTTTTGATCTGTCGGGCCGGCGCGGGTGTTTCCGGCAAGGGGTTGGCCTGTCGCAGTCCTGCCGCATTTGCAGCAAATTTCCGGCCAAGTCGGAATTTACCTGACAATGCGGCGACGGAAATTTTTTAGGCCGATGACGCCCCTTCAAGGGGCATTTCCCGGGACGATGCGGTGCTGATGCACGCAGTACCCGCGCAAGTCATTGTTTTGCCTTCGCCTTACAATGCGCAGACCTTAACGAAAGATTTTTGCAGGGACTCGTAAACACTTTGGTTACCATAATTCGTCATGCTTCGAACCAGTCAATTCCGAAACCGGCGTGGTGTTTGCCCGCTCTTCGGATGTCCCAAAATCCCTCCGGCATCGGCCGGGTATGCGTGAACGGTTCGAGTAACGAGTATCATGGCGTTTTCTGCTGCGGCCTATAATGGTGCCGGCTTTGCCGGTTCGTCTTCCGCCAAGAGAGGCAAATCCTCTTCGCTCGGACGGATGTCCGCACTTCTCGGCGGTGGCGTCTTCGCTGGCCTCTTTGCAGTCGCTGCCTTTGCGTCGCTGCACAGCATGGCTGCCGCCTCGCATGGTGTCGGGCAATTTGAAAAGACCCTCGTAACGCGACTGGATTCCGCCGAAATGGCGGTTGCCCGCTCGGCCGCGCGCGATATTCACGTCCGCAAGTTTTCCCGCCTGAGCGACCACAGCCATGGCCAGCAGAAGGCCGTTCGCCTTGCCGGCATCATGCCCGAAATCGGCGCGAAGGAATTTGGCGAGCGATTTGGCGCGGTTGCGAATGCCAAGGGGCAGGCCACGGTGAAGGAGTTTGCAGCTCTCAAGCCGTCGGCAATCGTCGATTCGGCGCTGGGACGCACGTCCGAGGTCGCTTATCAGGGCGCGGTTCCGCAGCATCCGGCATTTGAAGTGGCGCTGGCGCGGCCGCAGATCGAAGAAGAGGCAAGCAGCCTGCTTCCCGACGATGTGCCGCTGCCAAGCTTCAGGCCTGAAGTCGCGACGGCTCAGGCCGTCGAACCGTCGCCGCGTCCCGCCACGCCCTCCAAGGCCGAGGAACATGTTCCCGCTGTTGCTTCCGCACCCGCATTTGATGCGCCGGTTCCGCTGCGAGCACCTGCGCCGCCGAAGCAGAGCACCGGCGCCATGCTCGCCTTTGCGAAACCCGACAATCCGATGCGTGAGCCGAGCAAGATGGATGCGGTTCCCTGGCCGGACCGCGGTAATGGCACGGCGATCTACGATATTTCCTCCGGCGTGGTGCATATGCCGAATGGCGAGAAGCTGGAGGCGCATTCCGGCATCGGCAAGATGCGCGACAATCCCGACTATGTGCATGTGAAGATGCGCGGCTCGACGCCGCCTTCCAGCTATCGCCTGACGATGCGCGAGGCCCGCTTCCATGGTGTGGAAGCCATTCGCCTGACCCCGGAAAATGGCGTCAACCCGCATGGCCGCGACGGCCTTCTTGCCCACACCTACATGCTGGCGAAACGCGGCGAATCGAATGGCTGTGTCGTGTTCCGCGATTACCCGCGTTTCCTCGCGGCGTTCAAGCGCGGTGAGATCAAGCGCATGGTGGTGGTGCCGAAGCTGAACGGCAACCGCCCGACGCTTGCGAGCAGTGGCGGTAAAAGCGGTGGCAAGACGCTGCTCGGCATGTTCTCGCGCGGCAGCGATTCCTGAGCGGATTTGATTTTAGCGGAATGCCCTAGCGGCGGCGCTGTGTCAGCACCATGCCGCCAAGGATGAGCAGGATGCCAAGCGCGCTTGCCCAGATTTTCGGCGGGTGATCGCTGAAAAGATCAAGAACGACGCCCGATACCATCTGGCCGCTGATGACGAGAAGGGCCGTATTGACCGCGCCGATGCGGGGAATGAGCCAGCTTCCCGAAGCGATGAAAACGACGCCGATGGGGCCGCCGATAAAGGCAAGCCAGGGCGCGTCGGCAGCACCCGGCGGAATGAGGCCGCCGACGATGAGGCCGATGACGGTCAGCACCGCGAAACCAACGATATGGTTCCAGAAGGAAGCGATCAGCGGCGAGTTGGACAGGCTAAGGCGGCCATTGATCTGCCGGCTCAGCGCCACGAAGACACCGCCGGCAAAGGCCATGGCGATCCAGACGATCATGCCGCTCTCCCGACAAGAATGATGAGCGCGCTGCCGCAGAGAATGAGGGCCACCGCCGCCATGTCCTGCAAATCCGGTCGCCGTTTTGGCAGCCCGAAGAGGCCGAAGAGATCAGCCAGAAGGCTGAAGATCACCTGCCCGCCAAGCCCGAGCGCAATGGTGCCGGAAAGCGCCAGCGGCGAATTGACCGCCGTGGAGGTGAGGATGACGATGGCGGCACCCACGACACCACCGCAATAGGCCCAGAGCGGCGCTTTTGGTTTTTCTGTCGGGCCCGCATCCTTTTTCGGGCGCATGATCGCCAGATAGAGCAGGGCTGCAACAGTGCCGGTGCCGTGCGCCGTCCACGAGGAAAACAGCGCATTGCCATAATGGGCAAGCTGACCGTTGAAATGCACCATCAGCGTCAAAAGGCAGCCGCTTGCGAAGGCGGCGGCGAGATGCAGTGGGTTCAGGCGGGGATGCGTCGTTTCTGTCATGGCGGGCCGGGAAAGCTGAAGATGAAAACGAGCTTTAGCCGATATGTGCCTGAAGCGGAATCGAATTGCGCCGATGCAAGGCTTCAGGCGACATTATCCTGTGTGTCGAGGAACAGGCGACGCCGTCGCGCATTATTCCACCATGAGGAAAACGACCCGCAAACCATTGAACCGGATGACGATTTTCGTCATTTCGATCGTCATTCCCGCAGCCGTGATTGCGGCTGTCTATCTCGTTGGCTTCACACCCGGCGAGGTGTAAGCCGCAGGTTCAGTTGCTGGCAGGAATTGCTTTGGTCTTGCCGCGTTCCATTGCCACCTTCGCCTTTGCTATTAAAAAGCGGATGCCGCGCAGCAGGAACCGGCTGGTTTCCAGATAGGCGCGATAGGGCAGAACGGTGAAATACCGCCAGCGCGGCAGGCGGTAGATGCGCAGATTGTTCTGGATCTGGCTTTCGTCATCCGCATCCTGCGTGGCGCAGAGCGGATAGATGAAGGCTGCCTTCAGGCCGGCGAGATATTCCAGATCGAAGGCAATGTCATAAGCGAGCCGCATGGGAATGAGTTTCGATATCCATTTCCCGGCACGGCGGTTGACGAGGTAGGCCCCCGATCCCTTTTCGCGGGTGAGTGCCACTGCCAGCGAACGGCCATTGGACAACGGGCGGAATGCAAATTTGCGGCCGTTGCTGACCGTCGTCAGCCGCAGCAGATCCCAGTCGCCGCCGTTCAGCACCGCTTCGTCGATGGCGTTCAGAAAATCATTCTCGAAGACAACATCATCTTCGAGAATGAGGGCGATATTGGCATCGCTCGCCATGAATTTATTGGCGCAGGTGACATGGCTGAGATAGCAGCCGATCTCCGGCGGCGAGGTGCGGCGGCCATGCATGAGCATGTAGGAAATTTCACTGAATTCCGGGATCGGGTAATTCAGCTCCCTGCCATTGACGCCGGCTACACGCTCCGCCTTCAGCCCCAAAGCGTCGAGGCGGGCGTTCATATCGGCGAGGCGCTTGGTGGCGCTATCCATATTGATCAGGAAAACGGCAAGCTTGCGCCGGCTTTTCGGTAATATATGCAAAGCAGTCCTCGCCCGGTTTTTACACCCCTGTTGCAACTCCTTTATTGCAACGACATGACGCGGGCTACGGAAAAAAAGCGGGCTTCAGGCACCTGTAGTTGCCGAATCAGGCCTTTTCCACAAATCCATCCAGCACGCGCTTTTGCCCGGCGCGGTCGAAGTCGATGGTCAGCTTGTTGCCTTCGATGGCGGAGATATTGCCATTGCCGAATTTGAGATGGAAAACGCGGTCGCCGACGAAGAATTTCGAGGGCGTGTCGGCCACGGATTTCGCCACCAGCTCGCCGTCGATGGTGCGGGTGCGCGGGCCGCTTTCGCCATAACCGATCCGTTCCACCGCATGGCCGGAGCGGGTGCCCCAATTGTCGCGGGTGGCGTCGCTGCGGTTCTGCTGCGCGCGCTTCCAGCCGGGGGTGGAATAATTGTTGGTAAAGGGATCGGCCTTGTCGAAACGTGACTGGCCATAGCCGCCGCGTCCGCCATAACCGCCGTAATTGCTGTCGGAAGCCGCCACATCAACATGCGCGGGCGGTAGTTCGTCAAGGAAGCGGGAGGGCAGGGTGGATTGCCACAGCCCGTGAATGCGGCGGTTCGACACGAACCAGATATGGCAGAGCTTCTTGGCGCGGGTGATGCCGACATAGGCCAGGCGGCGTTCTTCCTCCAGACCGGAGCGGCCGCCTTCATCCAGCGCCCGCTGGTGCGGGAACAGGCCTTCTTCCCAGCCGGGCAGGAAGACGGTGTCGAATTCCAGACCCTTGGCGGAATGCAGCGTCATGATGGAGACGGCGTCGAGATTCTCGTTCTGCTCGGCATCCATGACGAGCGCGACATGCTCGAGGAACCCGCGCAGGCTTTCGAAGGCTTCCATCGAGCGGATGAGTTCCTTGAGGTTCTCCAGCCGTCCGGGCGCTTCGGCCGTCTTGTCGGCCTGCCACATGGCGGTATAGCCGCTTTCGTCGAGGATTTGTTCGGCGAGCGTGGTGTGTTCGGTGTTTTCCAGCAGGCCCTGCCAGCGGCGGAAATCCTGCACCACGTCGAACAGCGCCTTGCGGGCCTTGGGCTTCAGCTCATCGGTCTCGATGATGTCGGCGGCTGCCGCCAGCATCGGAATATCGCGGGCACGAGCATAGTCGTGCAGGTTACGGATCGTCGTATCGCCGAGGCCGCGCTTCGGCGTGTTGACGATCCGCTCGAAGGCGAGATCGTCGGCCGGCTGGCAGACGAGGCGGAAATAGGCCATGGCGTCGCGGATTTCGAGGCGCTCATAAAAGCGCGGGCCGCCGATGACGCGGTAATTGAGGCCAAGCGTGACAAAACGATCTTCGAATTCGCGCATCTGGAAGGAGGCGCGAACGAGGATGGCCATATCGTTCAGCTTGTGGTTCTTGCGCTGAAGCTGCTCGATCTCCTCGCCGACCGCGCGGGCTTCTTCTTCGGAATCCCAGGCGGCATGCACCACGACCTTTTCATCGTCGGGGCTGCTGCGCTCGGTGAACAGTGTCTTGCCTAGACGGCCCTCATTATGGGCGATCAGATGGCCGGCGGCACCGAGAATATGTTCGGTGGAACGATAGTTGCGTTCGAGCTTGATGACCTTGGCGCCGGGGAAATCTTTGTCGAAACGGAGGATATTGTCCACTTCCGCGCCGCGCCAGCCATAGATTGACTGATCGTCGTCACCGACGCAGCAGACGTTCTGCGGTTCGCCCTTGGCGCGCTGGGCAAGCAGCCGCAGCCACATATATTGCGCCGTATTGGTGTCCTGATATTCGTCCACCAGAATATAACGGAACTTCTGGTGATACTCCTTCAGGATATCCGTATGGCGGCGGAAGATGCTGATCGGATGCAGCAAAAGATCGCCGAAATCGCAGGCGTTCAGCGTTTTCAGCCGGGCCTGATAGGCGGCGTAAAGCTCACGGCCCTTGCCGTTAGCGAAAGCACGGCTGTCACCCTCCGGAATATCCGGCGGCGTCAGTCCCTTGTTTTTCCAGCCGTCGATCATGCCGGCGAACTGTTTGGCCGGCCAGCGTTTGTCATCCAGACCTTCGGCCTGAATGAGCTGCTTGATCAGCCGCACCACATCGTCGGTATCGAGAATGGTGAAATCCGATTTCAGGCCAATGAGTTCGGCGTGGCGACGCAGCAGCTTGACGCCGATGGAGTGGAAGGTGCCGAGCCAGGGCATGCCCTCGACGGCGCCGCCGACCAGAACGCCGATACGTTCCTTCATCTCGCGGGCGGCCTTGTTGGTGAAGGTCACGGCGAGGATCTGGCTCGGATAGGCGCGGCCGGTCGCCAGAATATGGGCGATGCGGGTCGTCAGAACGCGGGTCTTGCCGGTGCCGGCGCCGGCGAGGACGAGAACCGGGCCATCCAGCGTTTCCACGGCTTCGCGCTGTTCCGGGTTGAGACCGGAAAGATAATCGGGGGCGGGCCGTGCCTGATCACGCGCCGCCATGGCGCGGGCAGCAATGCCAAGCCCGCCGCTGCTTTCCGCACCGGCATTGTTCGTCGCCCTGCGCGGCGCCACGGGTTCTTCATCGAAGAACGGCATATCGTCAAAACTGTTGCTCATGCGGCCCAATGTAGTGATTCGGGATATAAAGGCCAGAACCGTGTTCTGCTTTTATTCCGGTATCAACCGGCAAAACGCCTATTCCAAGGCATTTTTTAAGGCTCATGCCTGCCTGTCGGCGTCGAAAGCGGCATCCACGGGCACTTGCAGCGCCACCGCAAGCTGGTTGGTCCTGGCGGCGAGCGCGATCACCCGCATCAGATCGGCGTGCTGTTCCCTGGTCATGCCCTTGGCTTTTGCGGCCGCCGTGTGGGAATGGGCGCAATAGGAGCAGCCATTGGTGACGGACACCGCGATATAAAGCATTTCCTTAACCAGTGGATCGAGCGCCGAAGGTGTGGCCATCACCTCCTTGACCTCGGCCCAGGTTTTTTCCAGTAATTCGGGATCGAAGGCGAGGTAGAGCCACATATTGTTGATGAAGTCCGATTTGCGGGTAGTGCGGATATCATCGAACACGGCCTTGACGCGTGGATCGGTTTCGGGGTTTTGCGTTTTCGTTACGGTGCTCATGGCTTCCTCCGGCTCATTTTCCGGGGGCAGATTATCGCGTTGAAGAATATTTGCGATAAAAATGGCCTTCGCCGTGCGTTCGACGAGAATCCATCACAAATTACAATTACGTAAGAAACGGATTTGTGCGTTGCCTCGTTTCAGACGAGCGGGAATACTGCGCATGTTCCGAAGTGAGTGCTTCAGGGGCGGCTTTGTGCTGCGATGATCGACCGGAGAAATATATGCGGGTCTGGAAACAGGTGGGTGTCAGTCTTGCCGTGGTAGGGGCGGGTCTCTGTCTTTGGGGCGTTTATTCGCCCGAAGGCCGCAATCTGCTTGCCGGCATGGGGCTCGGTAAAACGCCCGCTGGTGCTATTGAACTCGCCGCATCCGGCGCGGGGACACCCGCATCGTCGGGCCAGAATGCCGGCGGCAACCGCCGTAACGGCAATGCCACGCTGGTGGTCACCGCTCCGGTAAAGACAGGCACGGTCAACGACAGGCTGAACGCCATCGGCAATGGCGAGGCGATCCAGTCGGTCGTCGTCATGCCGCAGACCTCCGGCACGCTCTCGGAAATCCGCACATCGTCCGGCGCACGCGTCGTGAAGGGGCAGGTGCTCGCCCGGCTGGATGACGAGGAGCAGGTGATCGAGCGCGACAAGGCGCAGGTCTCGCTGCGCAGCGCCGTTGAAAAATCCAACTCCTACAAGAACCTGAAATCCGTCTCCCGCCTCGATGTGCTGGATGCGCAGATTGCCGAGGAGGCCGCCAAGCTTGCGCTGAGCACCGCCGAACTCAACCTCAGGCGCCGTGATATCGTCGCGCCCATCGAAGGTGTGGCCGGTATCGTCGCCGCCAATATCGGCGACAACGTCACCACGCAGTCGACCATCGTCAGCATCGACGATCGCTCCGAGATTCTCGTTAATTTCTGGGCGCCCGAACGGTTCGTGACTGCGATCAAACTTGGCATGCCGGTGGAGGCGACCTCCATTTCCCGCCCCGGCGAGACCTTCAGGGGCGAGGTCGAGGCCATCGACAACCGCGTCGATGAGGCAAGCCGCACCATCCGCATCCGGGCGAAGTTCGGCAATGAGAAGGACGAGCTCAGGGCCGGCATGTCCTTCGGTGTTACCATGCGTTTTGCCGGGGAGACCTATGCCTCGGTCGACCCGCTCGCCGTGCAATGGGATGCCGAAGGTGCCTATGTCTGGCGCGTCATCGACAATCGCTCGAACAAGGTGCGGGTGCAGATCGTGCAGCGCAATCCCGATGCGGTTCTCGTCAAGGCCGAGCTGGCGGAAGGCGAGCCGGTGGTGATCGAGGGCCTGCAGCGCGTCAGGGAAGGCGGCGCGGTCCGTGTCGGCAATCAGCCGAAATCGGAGGAGGTTGCCAGCCAATGACGACGCAGCCGCCTTCCGGTCAGGATTCGAAGCTCGCCTTCACCGCACTCTTCGTGCGCCGGCCCATACTGGCAGCGGTTCTCAACACGCTGCTGGTCGTTGCCGGCCTTGCCGCGCTGGTGGGCGTCGAAGTGCGTGAATTGCCGGATGTCGACCGGCCATCGATCAGTGTCCGAACCACCTATGACGGGGCGGCTCCGGAAACCATCGATCAGGAGGTGACGCAGACCATCGAAGGCGCTGTCGCCCGCGTCAGCGG
The DNA here is from genome assembly GCA_017744915.1 of Agrobacterium tumefaciens. Lineage (GTDB taxonomy): Bacteria > Pseudomonadota > Alphaproteobacteria > Rhizobiales > Rhizobiaceae > Agrobacterium > Agrobacterium tumefaciens_I. Next base: position 56,463 of record JAGIAH010000012.1, on the reverse strand, counting down.
TGTCAAATCCATTGCGTCCAATTCGCAATTCGGAACCAGCCGCGTGACGATGGAATTCGGCGACAATGTCGACATGGCCGTGGCCGCGAACGATGTGCGCGACGCCATCGGCCGCATCGCCGACCAGTTGCCGGACGATGCCGACGAACCGCAAATCATCAAGGCGGATTCCGACAGCCAGCCGATCATGCGCCTTGCCGTCACCTCGTCCACGCTCAGCATGGAGGATCTGACCAAGCTGGTGGATGACGAAATCATCGACCGCCTGGCCGCCGTCGATGGCGTTGCTGATGTGGAGCTTTACGGCGATCAGGAAAAGGTTTTTCGCGTCGATCTCAACCAGGCCGCGCTCGCCAGCCGTGGTTTGACGGTGACCGATGTTTCCAACGCGCTCGCCAGCGCCGCACTGGACGTGCCGGCAGGATCGCTGAAAAGCACGACGCAGGACATTGTCGTGCGCGCCACGGCCAGCCTGACGAAGCCGGAAGATTTCTCCAACCTTCTCATCAAGAACAATATCCGCCTTCGCGACGTGGCGACCGTCATGCTGGGTGCGGACGATGAATCCACCTCGCTGCGCTCCAATGGCGTGCAGGGCGTCGGTCTCGGCATCATCCGCCAGGCGCAATCCAACACGCTCAATATTTCCACCGGCGTGAAAGCGGTCGTCGACACCATGACGGCCAATCTGCCGAAAGGCACGCAGGTCGTCGTCACCAGCGACGACGCCGTCTTCATCGAGGGCGCGCTGCACGAAGTGGAGCTGGCGCTCGGTCTTTCGGCGATCATCGTTGTCGTCGTGCTTTATCTGTTCCTGCGTGACTGGCGTGCCACTCTCATTCCGGCAATCACCATGCCGGTGGCGCTGATCGGCACCATCGTCGCAATCTACATGGTCGGCTTCTCGGTCAATATTCTGACGCTGCTCGCCATCGTTCTGGCGACGGGTCTCGTTGTTGATGATGCCATCGTGGTTCTGGAAAATATCGTGCGCCGCCGGGCGGAAGGCATGGGGCCGCGCGCCGCCGCGGTTCTCGGCACCCAGGAAGTCTTCTTCGCCGTCATCGCGACGACGGCCACACTAGCCGCCGTCTTCATTCCGCTCTCCTTCCTGCCGGGCCAGCTTGGCGGTCTGTTCCGCGAATTCGGTTTCGTGCTCGCCTTCGCCGTGGGCTTGTCCTCGATCGTGGCGCTGACGCTCTGCCCGATGCTCGCCTCGCGCATGTTGAAACAGGGGCTGAAGGAACCGACGGGACCGCTCGCATGGTTCGGCAATGTCTTTGCCTCCACCTACAAGACGACCCTTGCCGCCTGCCTCAACAATCCCCTGATCGTTATTGTCGTGGCGCTGATCTTTTCGGGCCTGTCGTGGATCGCCTTCGGCATGATCCAGAACGAGCTGACGCCGCGCGAGGACCGCGCCTCGATCATGATGCGCATCACCGCGCCGCAGGGTGTCAGCCTCGAATATACGCGCGACCAGTTGCAGCGGATCGAGGAAAACCTGCAGCCGCTGCGCGACAGCGGTGAAATCCGCAATATCTACTCCATCACCGGCATGAATGGTTCGTCCAATACCGGTTTCATGGTGCTGACGCTCGCCCCCTGGGCGGATCGCGAGCGCACGCAGAACCAGATTGCCGCCGATGTCACCTCCGCCGCCAACAAGGTGCCGGCGCTGCGTGGCAACGCAGCGCAGCCGAACAGCTTGCGCATTCGCGGTGCCGGCAACGGGCTGCATATGGCAATGGTCGGCAGCAACTATGGAGCGCTGACCGCCGCGACGCAGAAACTGCTGCTTTCCATGGAGGAGAGCGGCCTGTTCGATACGCCGCGTTTCGATAACGAGCCCAACCAGGCGCAGCTTTCTGTCTCCATCGACCGCGAGCGCGCTTCCGATCTCGGCATCGACATCACCGGCCTGTCGCGCGCCATGCAATCGCTTCTGGAAGGGCGCTCGATCGTGGATGTCTTCGTGGATGGTGATGCGATCCCGGTCAGGCTCCTGTCCTCCACCCGGCCGATCAATGATCCGACCGATCTTGAAAACGTCTTCCTGAAAACGGGCGACGGCAAGATCGTGCCGATGTCGGTCATCGCGACGCTGAAGGAAAATGCGGTCGCGCCGCAGCTCAATCGTGAACAGCAGCTTCCCTCCGTCGGCTTCACCGCCAACCTGAAGGACGGTGTTTCGCTCGGCGAGGCGTTGCAGAAGGTCAATGAGCTGTCGCAGTCGGTCCTGCCGCCGGGCGCCCGCCTGCTGCCGCTCGGCGAGGCCGCGACGCTCGAGGAAAATTCCAGCGGCATGCTGCTGACCTTCGGTTTCGCCATCGCCATCATCTTCCTCGTGCTGGCCGCCCAGTTCGAAAGTGTTCTGAGTTCGGTCATCATCATGACCACGGTGCCGCTCGGCCTTGCCTGCGCGGTCATCGCGCTGCTGGTTACCGGATCGAGCCTCAACGTCTATAGCCAGATCGGGCTTGTGCTGCTTGTTGGCGTCATGGCCAAAAACGGCATTCTCATTGTTGAGTTCGCCAACCATCTGCGTGATCAGGGCGCGACCGTGCGCGAGGCGATCGAAAAGGCCACCAGTATCCGCCTGCGCCCTGTCATGATGACGATGATCGCCACCATTCTGGGCGGCGTGCCGCTGGTGCTGGCGCAGGGGGCGGGTGCGGAAGCGCGCATCGCGCTCGGCTGGGTCATCGTCGGCGGCCTCGGCTTCGCGACGCTGGTGACGCTTTACATCACCCCGGTCTCCTATCTGCTGATCGCCCGCTTCGCCAAACCGCAGGCGGATGAGGAAATTCACCTGCACCGCGAACTGGAACTCGCCGCCCGCCGCAAGGCGCTGGAGGAAGACAAGCCGCTGCTCGCTGCGGAATAGAATGGGGTTTTCGCCAAACCGTATCCGGCGCAATCGCGATGCTGGACAAAGCGTTAACCTTATCCCATACCACCTGACGAAATTTCGCAACGGATCGAATCCGTTACGGGTGAATGTTGCGGTGGAGATGCATGATGGCGCTGAAAGATGTGGTGGCGGGTGAGCGGAACGAAGAGGGCATAGCCTCAGTGCTTGCCGTGCTGAAGCAGCAGCTTGGTGACAGGCTCCAGACCGGACAGGCGTTTCGCGAGCAGCACGGGCACACCACCACCTACCTGACCCTGCAGGCGCCTGATGGCGTTGTCTTTGCCGAAAGCGCCGATGATGTGAAAGCTGTGGTCACGGCTTGCGCGCAGTACAGGGTGCCGGTCATTCCCTTCGGCACGGGGTCTTCGCTGGAAGGGCAGGTCAATGCGCCGAATGGCGGAATCTGCATCGATTTCAGCCGGATGAATCGCATCATTGAGGTGAATGCCGAAGATCTTGACGTGACGGTGGAGCCGGGTGTGACGCGCGAGGACCTCAATGTCTATCTGCGCGATACCGGCCTGTTCTTTCCGATCGATCCCGGCGCCAATGCCTCCATCGGCGGCATGGCCTCGACGCGGGCTTCCGGTACCAATGCCGTGCGTTACGGCACGATGAAGGACAATGTGCTGGCCGTTACCGCCGTTGTCGCCAATGGCGAGGAAATCCGCACGGCGCGGCGTGCCCGCAAGTCATCCGCCGGTTACGACCTGACCCGGCTTTTTGTCGGTGCCGAGGGTACGCTCGGCGTCATCACTTCGGTGACGTTGCGCCTGCAGGGCATTCCGGAAAAGATCGCCGGCGGCGTCTGCACCTTCGACAGTATCAAGGCGGCCTGTGATGCCGTCATTATGACGATCCAGATGGGCGTTCCGGTTGCCCGTATCGAATTGCTTGACGAGGTGCAGGTGCGCGCCTGCAACGCCTATTCCGGCCTGAACTACGCGGAAAAACCGACTCTCTTCGTGGAATTCCACGGCACGGAGGAGACGGCGGCGCTGCAATCGCAGCAATTCGCCGAGATTGCGGCCGAATGCGGCGGTGTCGATTTTCGCTGGACGAGCGATGCGGCCGAGCGCAACAAGCTCTGGAAAGCGCGGCATGACGCCTATTGGGCCTCGCGCGCACTCGCCCCGCATCTCGACGGGCTTTCCACCGATGTCTGCGTGCCGATTTCGCGGCTTGCGGATTGCGTGGTGGAAACGCAGCGGGACATACAGGAAAACGGCTTTCTTGCGCCGATCGTCGGCCATGCGGGCGACGGTAATTTCCATGTCCTCATCCTTTTCGACGGCAAGGATGCCGAAAGTGTCGCGAAAACCGAAGCCTTCGTCGCCCGTCTCAATCGCCGCGCCATCGCCATGGACGGCACCTGCACCGGCGAACATGGCATCGGCCAGGGCAAGATGAGTTTTCTGGCCGAAGAGGCGGGAAATGCGCTCGACGTGATGCGTGCCATCAAAACGTCGCTCGATCCGGATAACATCTTCAATCCGGGCAAATTGTTCCGTCTTGTCTGATCATTCTCATATTTGATTGGTACAAAAGGCTGCTTGCCGTTAAGGCAGAAAAGAATAGGTTTGCTGCGTTCGCGAAGGGAGATGCAGGTCAGTGCTCGGGCGTATTCTGGTTTTTCTGGGCGGACTGCTGGCCGTGGTGCTGTTTTCGGCGCTGCTCATTCCCTATTTTGTCGACTGGACGGATTTCCGACGCGATTTCGAGGACCAGGCCAGCCGCATTCTGGGCAAGAAGGTGGTGGTGCATGGCCGTGTCGAGGCCCGTATCCTGCCTTTCCCGTCGGTGACGCTGCATGATGTGCGCGCCGGAACCGATGCGGATGGATCGCCGCTCATTCAGGTCGCCCGTTTTTCCATGGATGCCGAGCTTGCGCCGTTCCTTTCGGGCGAAGCGCGCATCTTCGACATGCGTATCGAGGAGCCCAAGGCCAAGATCCGGCTGCTGAAGGACGGCACGCTGGACTGGATGCGCGGCAGCCGCGCTGAAATTCCCGCCCGCACCGTGGTTCTGGAAAGCGTGCAGATCGAAGGCGGGCAGATCGAATTCATCGACGAGCAATCCGGTCGCAACCGTGTCGTAACGGGTCTCAATGCCGACATGTCCGCCAATTCGCTGGCCGGACCGTGGAAAGCGGAAGGGCGTGCTGCCGTCGACGGGCATCCGGGCTCATTCTCGCTCTCCAGCAGCGAGCCGGATTATGCCGCCGGTCGCATGGGGCTCCGGGTCCGCGTGGTGCCGGATGAACATCCGGTCGAGGTCGATCTCGATGGCGCGATTGCCGCGACAGCGGGAAAGCCCGCCTATAGTGGCTCCTTCTCTTTCAGTTTCCGTGAGGATGAAAAGCAGAAGCAGCAGGCCGGGCAATCGCTCTTTTCCTCGCCGCGCACCCGCGGCAGTTTCGAACTGACCAATGAAAGCGTGCGCATACCGAGCTACCGCATGGAACTCGGCGGCAGCGAAAATCCCTATGTCGTGACCGGCGAGGCAACGCTGGACACCGGCGCGAAGCCGGAATTCCTGCTGACGGCCGACGGCCAGCAGATCGATGTCGCCCGCTTCGCGCCGCCCGTCGTGCAGGCGGGCAAGACTTCGCGCCAGCCCACCGTCTCGGTACGCCAGCGCATCGAAGCCTTCGCCGCCATGGTGGCCCGCATTCCCGTTCCGCCGGTGCCGGGCAAGGCAAGCATCAGCCTTCCCGCACTCGTTTCCGACGACACGACCATCCGCGATATCAGGCTGGATGTGCGCCCGGAGGGGACTGGCTGGCAGGTGGTGAATGCCGTGGCCACGTTGCCCGGCAGGACGCAGCTCGAAGCCAAGGGATCGCTGACGCTGCTCGGCGGCCCCGCTTTCAACGGCAATCTGCTTCTCGCCTCCAATCAGCCCTCGGGTCTGGCGAACTGGCTTTCCGGTTCCGTCGATCCGGCGATCCGGCAACTCAATGCCGCCGGTTTTTCCGCCGATGTCTCGCTGACGACGCTCAACCAGCGTTTCGATAATCTGGAGCTTGCCATTGGCGACGCGTCGCTGAAGGGTGAGCTGGAGCGGCGCTCCGACGGCAAGACCTCCAATCTTTCCATCGATCTTGCCGGCAACGAAATCGATCTCGATGCGCTGAAGGCGCTCGGCAGCCTGGCGCTTGGCGATCAGGTCGGAAGTTCGGTCCTCGACCATCGCATCACCGCGAAATTCAAGGCCGACCGGTTCAACATGTCCGGGGTGACCGCTAATCACGTCGAGACCGCCTTCACCATGGCGGGCGGTATTCTCTCGCTTGAAAACATGACGGCTGGCGACATTGCCGGCGCGGAGGTGCGGGCGAGGGGCCAATTGCAGGGTTCGCTGCTGAAATATGCCGGCAAGGGCACGGTGAACCTGCACGCGGCGGATATGCAGCCGTTCTTCACCATGCTGCAGCAGAAATTGCCGAACCATCCGTTCCTCAGCCGTCTGGCGGCGAGCGCGCCCTGGTACGCCAATTCTGACCTTGCGGTGGATGTTTCGGTGAACAGCGAAAATGGCGGCGCCAATGTCGCCGTCTCCGGCACGGTCAATGGCAGCCGCCTGTCGGCGGTTGCCAAGATGCCGGATTTCCTGTCGATCACGGACGATACGGCCATGTCGCTGGAAGCGGTGCTGAAAAACCAGTCGACGGCCATCCTGTTCGGGCAGGCGGGGCTTGATCCGCTACCCTTCGATGCGGATGGCGAGGGGCTTTTATCCGTCAAGCTCAACGGCACGCTTGGTTCACCGGCCCAGACCGAGCTTCGCTTTTCGACGGAACGCACGCATTTTTCGATGAATGGTTCCTTCGCCGTTTCGGCCGCCAATTTTGGCGAGGGCAGCGCCGATGTGGCGCTCGAAAGCGCGGATATCGAACCATATCTCATCATGAACGCCGTTGGCCTGCCGCAACTCGGCGGCGGCATGGCGTTGAAGGCCAATGCGAAAGTGGCGGTGGATGGGCAAAAGATCGCCCTTTCCTCCATAGGCGGGCAGGCGGGCGGCAATCCCTTCTCGGGCAATCTGACGTTCCAGCGTGCCGCGCCCTATCCCGTCGACGGCGATCTTGCGGTCAGAACGGTCGACCTCGCCTGGCTCGGGGATGCGATCTACGGCCCGGTGATCGATCCGGAAACCGGTGCGCTCAACGCCAAGCCTCTGGCCATGGCCGCTTTCCCGCAGCTCAAGGCTTCGCTTGCCTTGAAAGCGGAGAGCTTCGAGGCAGGCCCCTTCGGAACGGTTACGGGTGTTTCGGCCAAGGTCACGCATGATTCGGGCAGTCTCGCGCTGGATGATGTTGCCGGCACCTTCATGGGCGGTACGTTGACGGGGCGGCTTGCCATGTCCACCGGCGAAGGCGCCGGTATCTTCCGCACCAAGATCGCGGTGGCTGACGCCAATCCGGAGCCGATCCTGTGGGCGAATGCCAACGGGCCGGTTGCGACAGGCCGGGTCGCGATTGATCTCACGGCCGAATCGACCGGCAAAAGTGTCGGTGAAATGCTGAAATCTGCCGGTGGTTCGGGTGAAATCCGGGCAGCCGGGCTGGTGCTGAAGGGGCTCAATCCCGGTGCCCTGACGCCGGTGCTGCAGGCGGCGGATGGCTTGCAGCAGCCGATCGATGCACCCAAGGTGCGCCCGCTGGTCGACCAGAGCCTTTGGCAGGGTGAAATAGCGCTCGGCGATGTGGCACTGCCGTTCTCGTTGAATGGCGGTGCGCTTCATTTCCAGAATTTGCGTGCGGGGATCGATCCGTTGACGCTGACCGCCGATGCGACGGTCGATCTTGCGGCCTCGACTGTGAATGGCGACCTCAATCTCCTGTTTAATCCCGGTACTGAAACGGTTGCCGGCGCTGAACCGTCGGTGCGTCTGAATTACAACGGTCCGCTTGCCGCGCCGGCTTTGACGACCGATGTTTCGGCGCTCAGCAATTACCTGTCGCTCCGGGCATTCGAAAAGGAACGCCGCCGGGTGGAGGCCATGCAGGCCAGCGTTCTTGAAAAGCAGCGCCTGCGCCGCGAAGTCGCGCTTTATCGCTCCCAGGCAGCCGAGCGGCAGGCCGAGAAGGAACGGGCCGAGGCGGAAGCCAAGGCCAAGGCCGAAGAAGAGGCACGTTTGAAGGCTGCGGCCGAAGAGCGTCTGCGCCAGGAAAAGGAACAGCAGGAGCGGTTGCAGCAGCAACAGCAGCAGGAACAGGGACAGCAGCCGGCACCCGAGCGGCAGTCCATGCCGGCCCTGGTGGTGCCGCCGACGGAAAACGCGATCCGGCAACTGGCGCCGGAAAACGCTCCGGCTCAGCAGTAACAAGGGCTGGGCGGAGGAGACCATTCTCAGCTTGCTGAAGGGTGGAACCATTCCCTTAATCCGGAATGGTTCGTTGCGTCCGATTGGCAGGTCACATCAAGAGCGAAGAGGTAATCCGTACTTTCAGCTCCGAAACACCCGCCCCCTATGGCGGATGCGGATCAGCACACCTGTTGTGCGTTCCCCGGACGGCGGAAGCCGCCGATTTGTCTCGTGACGGGTCGGGGAATGAGGGGTCCGAAATACCGCTTGAAAGCAAGGCTACGCAATACGGGAATGCCTTGCAGCGCAGATTAGGCCGCCAATGTTTAATGAATACTTTCACGGCGTTACGAGTTTTTGGCAGGAATATTTGTAGTCGCGGATGGCGGGGCGGGCGCCGCGCATCGCAGATTGTGATCGGTTGCGCATGGCAGCGGGATGATGTCGTGGGGTGTGCCGGCCAGTGTCAGCGGCTTTTCAGCCAGTTCAACACATAAACCCGCAGGGATGAGGACAGATTGCTGTCGGCCGGGCGGTTGTCGTCAATTTCGGCCAGCAGTGCGGCGAAACTGATCTTGCGCCTTTCCGCGATGATTTTCAGCTCGTCCCAGAACGCATCCTCCAGCGAAATGCTGGTGCGGTGGCCGTGCAGGGTCGCGGAGTGCTTGCGGATCATCAGACTGGTCTCCGGCTGGAAATCTCACGCATATTTCGCCGGCAAACCCCTGTTTTGCGATTCTCTTCAGGGTGCATCGGCAGCCTCACCCGGCGGGGCGGATCGTCAGTCGCCGTCGGTCCTGTCATCGCCTTTTTCGAGCCGTCCCCGATCGAGCGCTTTTTCGGCTTTTTCATTCAGGGCAGAGGTGAGGTTTTTTTCCGCCTTGGTGCGGCCGAAGGACAGGCGGTTCTGTTCCGCCTGTTTTTCTTTTTCGCTACGGGCTTTCTGTTTCCGAAACTGACGCAGATTGACGATATCGGCCGCCATGGGGATATGTCTCCTCGGGTCTTGCGGTCAGGCAGGCCGTTACTGCTTCTTGCGGAAGGCATCCAGCGAAACGACAGAGCCTTCCTTCTTTTCCTCGCCGGATTTGGGCGTCTCGGAAGCGGGCTTTGCTTCCTGGGAAACGGGGTAGGCGGTGATTTCGGCGTCTTCCAACTCTTCTTCGTCCGCCAGGGGCACATCGAACTCAAGTTCGAAATTGACGGAAGGATCGTAGAAACCGCGAATGGCGTTATAGGGAATAACCAGCTTTTCCGGCGTATCGGAGAAGGATAGGCCGATTTCGAAGCCGATTTCCGTCACCTTCAGATCCCAGAACTGATGCTGGATAACAATCGTCATCTGCTCGGCATATTTCGCCTTGAGGTGCTGGGAAATCCGCACGCCCGGTGCGCCGGTCAAAAAGGTAATGAAGAAGTGGTGGTCGCCGGGCAGGCGGCCGGTTGCGGCCACTTCACCCAAAACCTTGCGAATAACGCCGCGAAGGGCATCCTGTGCGAGAATGTCGTAACGGATATGATCCTGCCCCATGCGGTCCTGTCTTTCCCTTATTCGAACGTCTTTTCATGCACGGCGCGGCTTGCGCGCCAAGGACGCTGTAACACTTTGAATCTTCGCGCAATCCTCAAGCCGGGATCAATCCCGATGCCGATGCCTGCGCGTTGGCCAAGTATACGCAATGTCCCGAACGGCAGCAACGGAAAAGCCGACGCCGTCCGCAAGTCAGCTATCATATAATCAATTCAGGCAAAATGGAGAAGGTGGAGGTTTCTGTTGCCAGGTACCTCCGAACCCCGCCTTACGGGGCTAACCGTAAGGACTTTAGAGCGGAATTCCCGCACCGCCATTAGGCAGCGAGAGCATATTCCTTAGCGTTGTTGTCGTTTGCAACTACACTTGTGACCCGATAACGGCGGTATCATGCCGAGCAAAAGTTCGATCTTTACGCCCTTGTCGATCCTATTTCGCCCCCATCAAAAGCCGGCCTGTTTTGAAGAAGCCGCCGGTTTTTGGTGGAGGCGCCGGGTACCGCCCCCGGGTCCAATAGGTTTATTACACCGACCGTTTATCGCCATAGCCGGGTTGCCCCGGCAAGGCTCATATAGGCGTTTCGGCCGCCTGAGAAAAGGGGGGCGATGACAATTCCATGAAAAGGTTTCGTGATTGCGGCCCGCAATTTAGACTATTCTTGACGACGAGGGATTGCTGTCCCATTCTCCCTGCAACCGGTCACCAGAAGCAACACCGGGCCGGGGACACACGAAGGAGTGGACATGACCGACTATCTCGCAGATGTGAAGAAATACGATGCAGCAGCCGATGAAGCCGTTGTTGGCAAGATCGTCAAGCATCTCGGCATTGCCTTGCGCAACCGGGATTCATCGCTGGTGTCCGCTTCCGATCCGGAAGAGCTTGCACGTGTCAAGGCGAGCTGGTGCGGCAAGAAGCTCGGCGTGACCGATGGTGCAGCCGATCAGGCGATCGACGCCGTCGCAAAAGCCATGGCCGCCGACCGCTCCAAGTCGCGCGTGACCTTTTATTATCTGGTCGCCAAGGAACTGGGTAAGCTCCAGTCGCTTTGATTTGAGCCGGGGATAGCCCGCAATAGGTGATTGGTTCTGCCGCCCTGTGCTATTATATTCCCTGAACTTCTGGAGCGTTGTGTATCCCTGCGGACGCGTAACGCTCCAGTTTCGTGAGGAAATTCATCGTGCTTTCCGAAAATCGATTCGGTTTTCGGGCCGGTGCTTTGAGAATCGGCGGCAGAACGCATGAAACAATATCTCGATCTTCTCCGGCATGTGATGGAAACCGGCTCCGACCGCGGAGACCGCACCGGCACCGGCACGCGCTCGGTCTTCGGTTACCAGATGCGTTTCGACCTTTCCGAAGGCTTTCCGGTTCTCACCACCAAGAAGCTGCATCTGCGCTCCATCATCCATGAGCTGCTGTGGTTCCTGAAGGGCGACACCAATATCGCCTATCTCAAGGAAAATGGCGTTTCCATCTGGGATGAATGGGCCGATGAGAACGGTAATCTCGGCCCGGTCTATGGTGCGCAATGGCGCTCCTGGCCGGCACCGGACGGCCGCCATATCGACCAGATCGCGCTTCTGATCGAGGCGCTTAAAACCAATCCCAATTCCCGCCGCCACATCGTTTCGGCCTGGAACCCGGCGCTGGTGGATGAGATGGCGCTGCCGCCGTGCCATTGCCTGTTCCAGTTCTATGTTTCGGACGGCAAGCTCTCCTGCCAGCTTTACCAGCGCTCGGCCGATATTTTCCTCGGCGTGCCCTTCAACATCGCCTCCTACGCGCTGCTGACGCTGATGGTGGCGCAGGTGGTGGGCCTGAAGCCCGGCGATTTCGTTCATACGCTGGGCGATGCGCATATCTATGCCAACCATTTCGAACAGGCGCGGCTGCAGATGACGCGCACGCCAAAGGCCCTGCCGACCATGCGCCTCAACCCGGATGTGAAGGACCTTTTTGCCTTTAAGTTCGAGGACTTTACGCTGGAAAACTACGAAGCCGATTCATCCATCAAGGCGCCGATCGCGGTATGAGCGAGCCACGCGTCACCCTCATCGTTGCGGTCTCTGAAAACGGCGTCATCGGCCGCGATCTCGACATGCCGTGGAAGCTCTCCACCGATCTGAAGCGCTTCAAGGCGGTGACGATGGGCAAGCCGCTCATCATGGGCCGCAAGACGTTTCTCTCCGTCGGCGAGCGCCCCCTTCCGGGCCGCCCGCATATCATCGTCAGCCGCAATCCCGACTATCGGCCCGAAGGCGTGGATGTCGTCTCGTCGCTGGACGAGGCCCTGAAGCTTGCAAAAACGAAGGCTGCGGAACTGGGCGTTGACGAGGTTTTCGTCGCCGGTGGCGGCGAGATTTACCGTCAGGCCATGCCCTTTGCCGATCAACTTTCCGTCACCCATGTGGCCGTAAAACTCGACGGCGACACTTTTTTCCCGGAAATCGATCCTGCCGTTTTTGAGAAAACCGAGGAAATCCCCGCTCCCGCAGGGGAAAAGGATAATTATCCGGTTCTGTTCACCACTTATGTGAGAAGAGCCGCGTCAAAGTGAACTATTTACCCTGATTGGGTATTTAGTTACCACCTCTGCGTTGAAACGGGCGCTTCTCCTTCCTATAACGGGTCGATATTCCCGCCGCACGCGAGCAATCGCTTTCGAACGGGACCGGGAGAGGCTTTTATAAAGAGGTATTGATGCCCTGGAGCAATCAGAATGGCGGCGGCGGCCCTTGGGGCGGCGGCGGTGGCGGAAACAATCAGGGCGGCGGTGGCGGCCCGTGGGGGCAGGGGCCTAACCGGCCTCGCGGCGGTGGCGGCGGCAATGGCGGCCCGCCCGATCTGGAAGAGATCATCCGGCGCAGCCAGGACCGTTTCAAGAATGTGCTGCCCGGCGGCTTCAATGGCGGCGCGGTTGCCATCGTGGTTCTCGTCGTACTGGTTTTCCTCGGCATCCAGTCCATCTATACCGTCCAGCCGGACGAGCGCGGCGTCGAGCTGCGTTTCGGCCGTCCGAAGGACGAAATCTCGATGCCCGGCCTGCATTTCCATCTGTGGCCGATCGAGACGGTTGAAATCGTCAAGGTCACCGAGCAGCAGCAGAATATCGGCTCGCGCGCTTCGTCCTCTTCTTCGAGCGGCGTGATGCTGACGGGCGACCAGAACATCGTCAATGTGCAGTTCTCGGTGCTCTATACGGTTTCCGATCCGAAATCCTATCTCTTCAACGTCGACAGCCCGGCAGAAACCCTGCAGCAGGTTTCCGAAAGCGCCATGCGCGAAGTCGTCGGCCGTCGTCCGGCGCAGGATATCTTCCGCGATAACCGTCAGGCGATTGCGGCGGATGTGCGCGCCATCATTCAGTCCACCATGGACGGTTATGGCGCCGGCATTTCCATCAATGCCGTGGCCATCGAAGATGCGGCACCGCCGCGCGAAGTGGCCGACGCCTTCGACGAAGTGCAGCGTGCTGAACAGGACGAAGACCGATTCGTTCAGGAAGCCAACCAATACGCCAACCAGAAGCTCGGTGCCGCACGCGGTCAGGCCGCGCAGATCCTCGAAGAAGCGAACGCCTACAAGTCGCGCGTCGTCAACGAGGCACAGGGTGAGGCGCAGCGCTTCATTTCCATCTATGACCAGTATCGCACGGCGCCGGATGTGACCCGTCAGCGCATGTTCCTGGAAACGATGGAGCAGGTTCTGAAGGGTTCCAACAAGATCATCATCGATGAGAAACAGGGCGTGGTGCCTTATCTGCCTCTGAACGAGATCATGCGCAACAATCCGGGCGCAGCACAGCAGGGAGGCAACTGATATGAACAACCGTCTTACGGCCGTTCTCATCGGTCTCGCCCTCGTGTTTTTCTTCGCCTATTCCTCGATTTTCGTCGTCAACGAGCGCCAGCAGGCCATCGTTGTCCGCTTCGGTGAAATCCAGGATGTGAAAACCGCGCCGGGCCTCTATTTCAAGCTGCCCTTCGCATTCATGGATGCCGACCGGGTCCAATATATCGAGAACCGGGCGCTGCGCTTCGATCACGACAATATTCGTGTTCAGGTGTCCGGCGGCAAGTTCTATGAGGTCGATGCCTTCGTGGTCTATCGCATCACGGATGCACGCCGCTTCCGGCAGACGGTCTCGGGTGACCAGATGTCGGCGGAATCGCGCCTGCGCACCCGTCTCGACGCATCGCTGCGCCGGGTCTACGGTCTGCGCGGCTTCGAATCGGCACTTTCGGATGCGCGTGCATCGATGATGCAGGAAGTGCGTGACGATCTGCGTCCCGATGCGGAATCGCTCGGCATCAGCATCGTCGATGTCCGCATCCGCCGCACCGACCTCACGCAGGAAGTCTCGCAGCAGACCTTCGAACGCATGAAGTCGGAACGTCTGGCCGAGGCCGAACTGATCCGCGCCCGTGGTAACGAAGAGGCACAGCGCCGCCGCGCCATCGCCGACCGTCAGGTCGTGGAACTGGAATCCGACGCCCGCCGTCAGTCCGAAGTTCTGCGCGGTGAAGGCGATGCCGAGCGCAACAAGGTGTTCGGTGAGGCTTTCCAGCGCGATCCGAACTTCTTCGAGTTCTATCGCTCCATGTCTGCTTATGCCAATGCGCTGAACGGCAACGGCACGACGCTGGTCCTGTCCCCGGATTCGACCTTCTTCCGTTATTTCAACAATATCGACGGTGCGGCTCCGGCTGCGCCTAAGCCGGCGCCGGCGAACTGATAACGGATCGAATGATTTTGAAGGGGCCGGTTTTTACCGGCCCTTTCTTTTTACTCCGTTTTCGTGCCAAAGCTTCAGCAATGGATGAGCGCCCGCCCGCCTGTTCACGAAAAGGTATTTTTACACTTCATCATTCCGCCTTATGCTTTGACGATATATGCAGGGCATGACGATTTGAAACGCGAGGACGCTTATGGCCGTGACCCTTCTTTCGCCTTTTCGCAGCAGCATTGCCGCAGTTGCGGGCATTGCGCTTGTGGCGGGCAGCCTTTCGGCGCCGGTTGCGGCAAGAGCGCAGAGCCATGGGCCGGAATCGGTGGCCGATCTTGCCGAGCCGCTTCTTGATGCGGTGGTGAATATTTCCACTTCGCAGAACGTCAAGACCGAGGGCAAGGGCCCGGTTCCGCCGAAGCTGCCGGAAGGCTCGCCCTTCCAGGAATTTTTCAAGGATTATTTCGACAGCCAGAAGCCGGAAGGTGGCGAGAAGGTCAATTCGCTCGGGTCAGGTTTCGTGATCGATCCGGCCGGTTATGTCGTGACCAACAACCACGTCATCGAGGGTGCCGATGCCATCGAGGTGATTTTCCCGAATGGCTCGAAGCTCAAGGCGACGCTGGTTGGCACCGATACCAAGACCGATCTTTCCGTCCTGAAGGTGGAGCCGAAAACGCCGCTGAAGGCCGTCAAGTTTGGCGATTCGCGCAGCATGCGCATCGGCGACTGGGTGATGGCGATCGGTAACCCCTTCGGGCTCGGCGGCTCGCTGACCGTGGGTGTCATTTCCGCGCGCGGACGCAATATCAATGCCGGCCCCTATGACAATTTCATCCAGACGGATGCGGCGATCAACAAGGGCAACTCCGGCGGCCCGCTCTTCAACATGAAGGGCGAGGTGATCGGCATCAATACGGCGATCATTTCGCCGAGCGGTGGTTCGATCGGTATCGGTTTTGCCGTGCCGACGGAGCTTGCCCAGAATATCGTGCAGCAGCTTATCGAATTCGGTGAGACCCGTCGCGGCTGGCTCGGCGTTCGTGTCCAGCCCGTCACCGATGACGTGGCCGCGAGCCTCGGCATGGACAGCGCCAAGGGTGCGCTGATCTCCGGCGTGGCCAAGGGCGGCCCGGTGGAGAACGGCCCGATCCAGGCCGGCGATGTCGTGTTGAAATTCGACGGCAAGGATATTCACGAAATGCGCGACCTCTTGCGCATCGTGGCGGAAAGCCCGGTCGGCAAGGAAGTCGATGTGGTCGTCTATCGCGATGGCAAGGAAGAGACCGTGAAGGTCAAGCTCGGCCAATTGCAGGATACGACCGACGAAAAGGCCTCGACCGAGGATCAGCAAAGCGAAGACGGCGATGGTGGCGTGGTCGCCCCTGAAGACAATGACGGTGGCGACGATCAGGCGCAGGACCAGACGCCGGAAGTGCGCGAAGCGCCGCAGAGCGTGCTCGGCATGAACCTCGTGGTGCTGAGCAATGAGCTGCGCGCGGAAAAAGGCATTGCCGAAAGCGTGGAAGGCGTGCTGGTCGCAAGCGTCGATACCGGTTCTCCCGCCGAACAGAAGGGCATGAAGGCCGGCGACGTCATCGTTGAGGTCGGGCAGGATTTCATGGAAGTTCCCGGCGACGTGCTGGTGCGTGTGAACGGCCTGAAATCCGAAGGCCGCAAGAATGCGCATATGATGGTGGCGGATGCCCAGGGCAATCTGCGCGTGGTGGCGCTGCCGCTGGAATAAATGCTTTTCGCCCGATCCGTCAGGAATCGGGTGGTCGCGGCCCCGTTAGCTCTTTATCCCTTGGTCTCCAGCAAAGGAGGCCAAGGATATGAAATTACTCGAAAACAAGGTTGCCATCATCACCGGCGCGTCATCCGGCATCGGCCGGGCGACGGCGATGCTGTTTGCCGCTCAAGGCGCGGCAGTCGTCATCAATGCGCGTGGCGAAAAGGCGCTGCAGGAGGTTGCGGCAGATATTCGCGAGGCGGGTGGCCGTGTCCACACGGTTGTGGGCGATGCCATTGTGGCGGAAACCCATTCCCGGTTGGCGGATGCGGCCGTGAGCGTTTTCGGTGGCCTTGATATCGCCGTTAACAATGCCGGTGCGGTGGGGGCCATGAAGCCGCTGGCGGAGATTTCGCCCGAGGAATGGGAGCATGTGCTCACCGCCAATCTCACCTCCGCTTTTCTTGGCGCACGTTGCCAGATCCCGCCGATGCTGACGCGGGGTGGCGGTTCCATTGTCTTTACGTCAAGCTTCGTTGGCACCAGCGTCGGCATACCGGGCATGGCGGCTTATGGAACGGCGAAAGCGGCGCTGATGGGGCTGGTGAAAGGCATTACCGCCGATTATGCCGTCAGCGGTATTCGCGCAAATGCGCTTCTGCCTGGCGGGGTCGATACTCCCATGGCCGGAGATGCGGCCCAGAAGGAATGGGCCGCCGGTCTGCATGCGATGAAACGTATCGCTGAGCCAGCGGAAATTGCGCAGGCAGCGCTTTTTCTCGCCAGCCCGATGGCGAGCTTCGTGGCCGGTGCCGCATTGTTTGCCGATGGTGGCAATGCCGCGGTGAAATGACCTTCGGAACCGGCGGGCAGGCGTCTTATCGCGCCCGCCATTCCTCCAGCGTCAGCGCATAGGTGACGTGCGGCCGCAGATGCGGGTGCGTCTCTTCCGGCACGCGCGGATGGTCGAAATCCCGGGAAGGGTCACGCTTCAGGCCGATGCGTTCCATCACCGCCGTCGAACGGTGGTTGTTGTGGACGGCGAAGGAGACGATCTCCGGCGTCTCCTTTTCATCGAAAGCCATGACGAGCAGCGATTGCGCGGCCTCGGTGACATAGCCATGACCCCAGAAGCGGGTGGCAAGCCGCCAGCCGATTTCCATGGTGCCAATCGGGAAGGGCGGATCGAGGTTCAAGACGGGCGATATGCCGCAGAACCCCATGACTTCGCCGGTCTCGCGCAGTTCCATGGCGTAAAAGCCGTAACCGCTGCCGCGGATCATGCCATTGATGGTTTCCAGTACCGCATCCGCTTCCGCATGGCTGCGGCGGAAGGGGAAAAATTCCATGACCTTCTCGTCCGCATTGATTTCGCGGAACAGGTCGCGGTCGCTCTCCTTCCACTCGCGCAGAATGAGTCTCTGTGTTTCGCGGATGATCATGGAGTGACAAAATCCGTCTTGCGGTAGCCCTGAATGTAAAGAAGCGCTGTCAGGTCGCCATGGTCGATGCGCATCTGCGCTTCTGCGGCCACGGCCGGCTTGGCGTGCAGGGCAACGCCCGCGCCGGCCAGATGCAGCATGCCGAGATCGTTGGCGCCATCGCCCACTGCCATTGCCTCTTCCGGCGAAATGCCGAGCTTTGTGGCGATGTCGTTTAGCGCGTCCACCTTGGCCTGTTTGCCGAGGATGGGTTCGGCAACGGTTCCGTCAAGCGCGCCATTGGCTTCGCCGAGCAGATTGGCGCGGTTCTCGTCGAAACCGAGCATCGCGGCGACGCGGCCGGTGAAGACGGTGAAACCGCCGGAGACGAGGGCCGTGTAATAACCCTTTGCCTTCATGGTGGCGATCAGCTCCTTGCCACCCGGTGTGAGGGTGATGCGCTTTTCGATGACGTCATCAATGACGGAGACCGGCAGGCCCTTCAGCAGCGCCACGCGCTCGCGCAGAGTCGGTTCGAAGGCGATCTCACCATTCATGGCGCGGGCGGTGATGGCGGAGACCTTGTCCTTCAGCCCGACTTCGGCGGCCAGCTCATCGATGCATTCCTGGCCGATCATGGTCGAATCCATGTCGGCGATCAGCAGCTTCTTGCGCCGCTGGTCCTGTTCCTGAATGACGATATCGATGGGTTGTCCGGCAAGCGTGGCTGCAATCGCGCTGCGTACCTGTTCGGCTGCGGTGCCGGAGGGCAGGGAGATATCGCAGGCTATGCCATCGGCCAGCCAATAAAGGCCCGATGCATTGACGGCCTTTGCGGCGGCTTCGCCGAGGGCCGGTGTCAGAACAGGATTTGACGGATTGGCGATAAGCGTGGCAACGAGAGCCATGATGAAAAACCTTGATCAGAATTTTGATGCGATCCTGATAACCGGCCCGACGGCAAGCGGCAAGTCCGCGCTTGCGCTTCGTCTGGCGCGGGAGCGGAACGGTGTCGTCATCAATGCCGACAGCATGCAGGTTTACGACACGCTGCGGGTACTGACCGCCCGGCCTTCCGAGGACGAAATGCAGGGTGTGCCGCACTGTCTTTATGGCCATGTGCCGGCCAGCAGCGCCTATTCAACCGGCGAATGGCTGCGGGATATTTCCAGCCTGCTTTCGAAACTGCGCGGTGAGGGGCGTTTCCCGGTCATCGTTGGCGGCACGGGGCTTTATTTCAAGGCGCTGACCGGTGGCCTTTCCGACATGCCCGCCATTCCCGATGACATCCGCGAGGGGCTGCGCGCCCGGCTGATCGAAGAGGGGGCGGCAAAGCTGCATGCAGAATTGGTGAGCCGCGATCCGTCCATGGCGGAGACGCTGCAGCCGGGAGATGGCCAGCGTATCGTGCGGGCGCTGGAAGTGCTCGAGGCGACGGGAAAATCGATCCGCGATTTCCAGCGTGCCAGCGGCCCGGTGATCGTCGATCCCGAGCGGGCGCAGAAATTCGTCGTGCTGCCGGAGAGGCCGGTGCTGCATGACCGTATCAACCGCCGCTTCGAAGCGATGATGGAAAGCGGTGCGGTGGAGGAGGTGCAGGCGCTTCTCGCGCTCAATCTAGCACCCGATGCAACGGCGATGAAGGCAATCGGCGTTGCCCAGATCGCCGACATGCTGGCCGGACGCATGAGTGAGGCGGAGGTGATCGAAAGATCGGCGGCCGCGACCCGTCAATATGCCAAACGGCAGATGACCTGGTTCCGCAACCAGATGGGCGACGACTGGACGCGTATCCAGCCGTAAAAGGGCTCAATCCTTGCGGTAGAGGCTGCCGAGCGGCTTCTTCAGCAGGCTTTCGCGCAGCGAAGGGCGTGTCTCGCCAGGTGGCGGGCCATTCTGCGCCTGCATCTGGAAACCGGCCCTGCGCAATTCGTTGACGGCGCCGGAGGCGGTGTCGGTTGGCGCCGGGTTTGGTGAGGCGGAGAGTGCGCGTCCGGGCAGCATGTCCGGCCGGTAGGGTTCATAGCCCTCCGTTGCGCCCGTGCCCGGCTCCCGACCCAGTTCCCGCTTCCAGCTGTCGATCTCCTCCGTCGCCCGGCCTGGGGCTGCCGGCTCCGGCAGATCGGAAAAGGCCGCCTCGACGCTCTGCTGGAAGCCGGTGATGACCGGCTTGGCCGCGGCGCGCATGCGGGTGACGATGCTGTTCAGGTCGACCGTATCGGGTGTTTCGTGGTTCGCGTGGCTGGCGGTGCCGCTTGCCTTCGGCAATTTGACCGTAGGCACGCGGTCGAAACGCATGCGCATCGGCACGTTCACGGCCTCGCCGAAAGCGATGGCTTCGCCATTGCCGATGGACGAGAGAAAACTCGTGGTCGAGATCGATGCGTTCGGCACGGCGGAAAGAATGATCTTCTGGTCGATCTCGTTCGAGAGCCGCATGGCAAACACGGTCGAGCATTGCGAGAGGATCGTCTGGTCCAACTCGCTGGGGCGTTGGCTGATGACGCCGAGTGAAATGCCGTATTTACGGCCTTCCTTGGCGATCTGGGCGATGGATTGCCGGGTGGGGAAAAAGCCGCGCTCCGGGTCGGCCGGGACATAACGATGCGCTTCTTCGCAGACGACGAGCATATGCAGCGAACCGCGCGCCAGCACCGCCAGTTCGAAGGACATGCGGCAGAGCACCGAGACCACCGAATTCACCACTTCGGAGGGGATGCCGGAGAGCTGGAAAACCGAAATCGGCTTGCCATCCCCCGGGATGCGGAAGATATGCGCGACCGTCTCCAGAATATTGTCGTTGATCGTATTGCTGGAGAACATGAAATTATAGCGCGTATCGTTGATGGCCGAGAGAATGCGGCCTTTCAGCGTGCGCAATGCGGGTTTTTCACCGCGCCCTTCCAGTCGGCCGATGCGCTCGTCAATGAGGGCGAGAAGATCGGCCATGCGGTATGGCACAGGCGTATCCGGCGTGATCGCACTCTTGTCTGAGGTGCGGCGAACGGCGGAACCTTCCGTGCCGCGAAATGCCTTTTTCGCTTCCGGAACGAGATCGCGAAGAACATCCATCTCTTCCGGCGCCGGCTTGCGGCCGCGGAAAATGACTTCTGCGAACTCCTCGAGACGCATCAACCAGAAGGGAAGGTCGAGCGTATCGGTATCGATGACGACGGAATGATCGGGAAAGGCGGCGGCGAATTCATTATGCGGATCGAGAATAAGGACACGCAGCTTCGGATCGGTCTCGATCGCCTTGTTCAGCAGCAGCGAAACGGCGGTGGTCTTGCCGACGCCGGTCGAGCCGACGACGGCGAAATGTTTGGCGAGCATCTGCGGAATGCTGATGCTGGCGTTGATGGTTTCGTCCTGTGTCAGCTTCCCGACGACGCAGGCATCGCGTTTGCCGCTGTCGTAAATCTTCACGAGGTCGCCGGTGCGGATGCGATGCGCCACCGCGCCGAGATAGGGGTAACGGGAGATGCCGGTGGAAAAGCGTTCACTGCCGTCTTCGGTACGATAGACCTCACCCACGAGTTCAACGTCGATCAGCAGCCTGTTCGGCTTGTCCGCTGCCCAATGGTCCTCGCCGGTGCGCATGGAAAAGACCAGTGCGGCGACCCGGCTCGTACCCATCTCGATGGAAATCAGGCGTCCGACGGACCAGAGCTGCGACACATCGGTGGAGCCGGGTTCCGTTTCGGCGGCAATGGTGGCGTGCGCGCCGTTACAGGCGATGACGCGGCCCAGCATTCGGTTCGCCGGCTGCTGGCTGGCGCGACGTTCGTTTTCGTCCGTGCGGGACGCATTATGAAGCGGGTCGTTATTCACATTTTTTCCCGGTACTTGCAGATGATCGCGGTGGTTCGGGCAGCTTCTGCGGCTGCCATGTTAAAAGATTATGCTTAACAACATGTGTACTGGGTGCGTTCGAAAATTTCGCCGAAACGCCCTTTCGGGTAATAAAAGAAGGTCGGGCGGATTTTTTCCTGCAATATGCGTTGACGGCTGGGGCTTTTGTAGCTAACACTCCGGCCCATGAAAAATCTTAACGTACTTATCGTGGTGGGACGGCGCATGGGCAGGATGGTGTAACCATCCGGCGAAAGCACCCATGCGCTGAACGAGGCTCCTCTAGGGGCCTTTTTTTATGTCTTCAAACAGGCCCTCGGGCTCCTCGATATCCAAAGCCAAAGCGGGATGGAAACAGGCAATGACGGATAAGGACAATACGGAAAACAGCAATCGCATGACAGGTGCGGAGATCGTTCTGCAGGCGCTGAAGGACAATGGCGTCGAGCACATCTTCGGTTATCCGGGCGGTGCCGTACTTCCGATCTATGACGAGATTTTCCAGCAGGAAGACATCCAGCACATTCTCGTGCGCCATGAGCAGGGCGCCGGCCACGCGGCCGAAGGTTATGCCCGCTCCACCGGCAAGGTCGGCGTGATGCTCGTCACCTCCGGTCCCGGTGCGACGAATGCGGTCACCCCGCTGCAGGATGCGCTGATGGATTCCATTCCGCTCGTCTGCCTGTCCGGCCAGGTTCCGACATCGCTGATCGGTTCCGACGCTTTCCAGGAATGCGACACCGTCGGCATCACACGCCCCTGCACCAAGCACAACTGGCTGGTCAAGGACGTCAACGAGCTGGCCGGCATCATCCATGAGGCCTTCCGCATTGCGCAGACCGGCCGTCCCGGTCCCGTCGTTGTCGATATTCCGAAGGACATCCAGTTCGCCACCGGCACCTACACGCCGCCTTCCGCTGCCATCCAGCAGAAGAGCTACAAGCCGAAGGTCCAGGGCGATCTCAACGCCATTCACGCGGCCATCGAGCTGATGTCGAAGGCGAAAAAGCCCGTCTTCTATACCGGCGGCGGCGTTATCAATTCCGGCCCGGAGGCAACCCGCCTGCTGCGCGAACTGGTCGAGTTGACCGGCTTCCCGATCACTTCGACGCTGATGGGTCTGGGCGCCTATCCGGCTTCCGGCAAGAACTGGCTCGGCATGCTGGGCATGCACGGTTCTTACGAAGCCAATATGACGATGCATGATTGCGATGTCATGGTCTGCGTCGGCGCGCGTTTCGACGACCGTATTACCGGCCGCATCAATGCGTTTTCGCCGAACTCCAAGAAGATCCACATCGACATCGACCCATCCTCGATCAACAAGACCGTTCGTGTCGACGTTCCTGTTATCGGCGATGTCAGCCATGTTCTGGAAGATATGGTTCGCCTGTGGCGCGCTCTGCCGAAGAAGCCGGAAAAAGCACAGACGGCCGATTGGTGGTTGCAGATCGAGCGCTGGCGCGCCCGTAATTCCTTCGCCTACAAGAACTCCAACGATGTCATCATGCCGCAATATGCATTGCAGCGGCTTTATGAGGCCTCGAAGGGCCGCGACACCTACATCACCACCGAAGTCGGCCAGCACCAGATGTGGGCGGCGCAGTTCTTTGGCTTCGAGGAGCCGAACCACTGGATGACCTCGGGCGGCCTCGGCACCATGGGTTATGGCCTGCCGGCGGCTATCGGCGTACAGGTTGCGCATCCCGAAGCGCTGGTCATCGACATTGCCGGTGACGCCTCGATCCAGATGTGCATTCAGGAAATGTCCTGCGCCATCCAGTACGGTCTGCCGGTGAAGATCTTCATCCTCAACAACCAGTATATGGGCATGGTGCGGCAGTGGCAGCAGTTGCTGCACGGCAACCGCCTGTCCAACTCCTATACGGAAGCCATGCCCGACTTCGTCAAGCTGGCGGAAGCCTATGGCGCGGTCGGCATGTATTGCGACGATCCGAAGGAACTGGACGACAAAATCGCCGAGATGATCGCCGTCAACAAGCCGGTCATCTTCGATTGCCGTGTCGCCAATCTTGCCAATTGCTTCCCGATGATCCCGTCTGGTAAAGCCCATAACGAGATGCTGTTGCCGGATGAGGCGACGGATGAAGCTGTTGCCAACGCCATTGACGCCAAGGGCCGTCAGCTAGTCTGAGCCGGGAGAGGAAAAGGACATGAACGCACACCTACAACCCACCGGCTCGGCCTATTTCATCCAGAAGGAAACGGCTGCCGTTGAAAATCACACGCTGTCGGTTCTCGTCAGCAACGAGCCGGGCGTTCTCGCCCGGGTCATCGGCCTGTTTTCCGGCCGTGGCTACAACATCGAAAGCCTGACGGTTTCGGAAACGGAACATGAGGCGCATCTGTCGCGCATCACCATCGTCACGCGCGGCACGCCGATCGTGCTGGAGCAGATCAAGGCGCAGCTGGAACGTATCGTGCCCGTGCACCGGGTTCTCGACCTTACCGTCCGCGCCCGCGAACTGGGGCAGGAGCGGCCGATCGAGCGCGAAGTGGCGCTCATCAAGGTTGCCGGCACGGGCGAAGTCCGCGCCGAGGCACTGCGCCTTGCCGATGCATTTCAGGCCAAGGTGGTGGATGCGACGGTGGAGCATTTCATCTTCGAGATCACCGGCAAGTCATCCAAGATCGACCAGTTCGTGGCGATCATCAAACCGCTCGGCCTGATCGAAATCTGCCGCACGGGCATTGCCGCCATGAACCGCGGTTCGCAGGGGATGTAGTCTCCGCCTCCAAAGCGTAACCTTCAATAAAGCCCGCGGTTCGCCGCGGGTTTTTTTATGGAATCCGCCCGGGATCAATATTCAACCATATGGTTGACATTCCGCGGCGGCGAGTTATATTCAACAACATGGTTGAATTATCCGCTTCACATCTCGACACCGTCTTTCATGCCCTTGGCGACGCAACGCGACGCACGATGCTGCGTGATCTTTCCCGTGGTGAGCGCACGGTGAGCCAGTTGGCTCAACCCTTCGACATATCGCTTGCTGCGGCCTCGAAACACATCAAGGCGCTGGAAAATGCGGGGCTTATCCACCGTGAGGTGAGGGGGCGAACCCATGTCTGCCGTCTTGCGCCGGAGCCGTTGGCGGAGGCGCATGAATGGCTGGATTTCTACCGGCGGTTCTGGGGCAATCGCCTCGATATTCTTGAGCAGATGCTCAGGGAGGAAGATCAGGGAAAAATCCCTGCAGATGGAGGAAATGACAATGGCTGATATCGCAATGCCTGACACCTATGGCCGTCTCGTAGAGCCCACGACCCTGAAGATCGAGCGGCTGTTGCCCGGACCGATCGAGCGGGTCTGGGCCTATCTGACCCAAAGCGAGCTTCGCCGCCGCTGGCTGGCTTCCGGCGAAATGCGGCTTGCGCCGGATGCGCCCTTCGAACTGGTCTGGCGCAACGACGAGCTTTCCGATCCGCCGGGCCATCGCCCGGAAGGTTTTTCCGAAGAACACCGGATGGCCTCGCGCATCATCACGGTTGTTCCGCCGCATCGGCTCGTCTTCACCTGGGGCGAGGGGGCGGAGGTGTCGATCGAGCTTCAGGCTCTGGGCAAGGAAGTGCTTCTGACGCTCATTCACCGCCGGCTGGCCGAGCGGACAACCAGGCTCAATGTCAGCGCCGGCTGGCACGTGCATCTCGATATTCTTGCTGCCCGCCTTCAGGAAAAGGAACCGGGACCTTTCTGGGATACATGGCTGGCGCTGAAAGAGGAATACGAGCCCCGCATACCGTCATGAAACCGCCACTGGCTATCTGACCGACGGCGCGGCTTGCCGCGCCGTTATCGCGGTTCCGATGGCGGTCGTTTCTCACATTCCGATTCAACCGCTTCAGCGCCTGATTCCGAAATGTCTCTTAACGTCCTGTTCCGTCAGAGCATTTCCAAAGCCGTCTTGCGCGTCGGCGGCGGGAAGGCGACGTCGAGGGCGGTCCAGTCTTCCTCGGTTATTTCAAGATCGGTGGCGCCGCGATTTTCCTCGATACGGGATACGCTGGCGGATTTCGGAATGGCGATGACTCCGTCCCTGTCCAGCAGAAAGGCCAGGGCCAGCTGCGCCGGGGTTGCCTGATAGGCCTTGGCGATGCGGATGAGTTCGTGGTTCTTCAGGATACGACCCTGCTCGATGGGGGAATAGGCCATTAGCGGCACGCCGTGCTCCTGGCACCAGGGCAGAAGGGAAAATTCCGGTCCGCGCCGGGAGAGGTTGTAGAGCACCTGATTGGCGGCGCAGTTTTTGCCTTCGGGAACGGCGAAAAGCTCCTCCATGTCGTCAGTATCGAAATTGGAGACACCCCAGTTGCCGATCTTGCCGTCGCTCTTCAGCCTTTCGAAAGCGGCCACGGTTTCCGCAAGCGGGTGCTCGCCACGCCAGTGCAGCAGATAGAGATCGATATGGTCGGTGCCGAGCCGTGCAAGGCTGCGCTCGCAGGCCTCCGCCGTGCCTCTCGCGCCGGCATTCCACGGATAGACCTTGCTCACCAGAAACACCTCGTCGCGGCGGCCGGCGATTGCCGTGCCGACCACCTCTTCCGAGCGGCCGTCGGCATACATTTCCGCCGTGTCGATCAATGTCATGCCGAGATCGATCGCCTTGCGGATGCTTTCAACCTCATGGCCCGCCGATGATCTCGTCTCGCCCATGTTCCAGGTGCCAAGGCCGAGGGCTGGCACCTCTTTTCCGGAGGGCAGGGTGACGGAAGGAATATCCTCATGCATGGTTTTGCTCCAGCGGTTGTCGATTGGACAATAGTCCTTTGTGCCGACTTCTCAAACCCACGGCGGAAACGATTAATCCATCAAAAAATTTGACCTCGCCCATCGGTGCGTCGGGATGGTTCGATGGCCGGGCGGCGGATAGGGTTCGTGCTCAAGGAGAGATCATGACCATCGAAACCTTCGCCGCGCTGGTGCTGTTTGCCTTCACCACCTCCATCACGCCCGGCCCCAACAACATGATGCTGTTTGCTTCCGGTGTGAATTTCGGTTTCCGCCGCACCATCCCGCATATGCTGGGCATTGGCGCCGGGTTTCTGTCGCTGCTGATCGGGGTGGGATTTGGCCTTGGTGCATTGCTGCATTCCGTGCCTGCGCTTTATACGGGGCTGAAATTCGCGGGCGGGCTTTATCTCGTCTGGATTGCGTGGAAGATCGCGACGTCGCGCAGCCTCAGCGAAGGTTCGGCCGCATCCGAGCCGATGAGTTTCCTTGCCGCTGCCGCCTTTCAATGGGTCAACCCCAAGGCCTGGGTGATGGCGGTGACGGCGATGGCGACCTATACGGATGAGGGGCAATATTTCCTCACCGTTCTGGTCGTCGGCCTGGCCTTTGCTGCCGTCAATCTTCCCAGCGTTTCCACCTGGGCGGGCTTCGGCTCCGCCCTTCGGGATTGGCTGTCGGTACCCGTCCGGCTAAAATGGTTCAACATCAGCATGGCCGTGCTGCTGGTCATCAGCCTCTGGCCCATGCTGAAGTAGGCGTTCTCTTTCCCTCATTCCAGTGACGAGCGCAGGAATGAGGGCTTGAGATAAGTGGCTACGAGAAATCCTTGCCCGTGCATCGTGGTCATACTTTTCAGTCCGACACTCTATGTCGGAAACTGCCGGTAACATTCCTCGGCGATTGCCTGCACCTCGTCCCGTGTCAGTTCAGCGGAAACGGCATAACCCAGTTCGTTGTCGATCCAGTAGAAGGTCTCGATGCCGTCGGCGCTCGCCATGCGGAAGCTGGTGGTGCGGTTTTCCTCGTTGTGACCGATCAGCACCGTCACCCGGCGACCGGTCTTGTCCTGATACATCAGCATCGCGCCCGGCTTGCCACTGACGGGAATGAGCCGACCGCCGACGAGGTCATATCCGATCTTCGAGAGATCAGGGATGGCGAAGGGATAACCCAGCCGCTTGCCGAGCCATGTCGCAAGATGCTGCTGTTCGCCGGCACCGACTTCGACGGGATGGCGCACCTCGCTTGCATAGATGAGATAGGCGGATTTCGCCTGTGCGGGAATATCCGTCGTCAGTGATGCCAGGGTCACGTCCTGCGGCGTGGAAAAGGACGTGGGCAGCAGCCTGCCGGCTGCACCGCCCGCAACGAAGATCAGCAAGGCCGCCGCCGTTTGCAGGAGAGCCGGTTTCAGCCGCCATGTGCGATCCCTCTTCTGCGGGCCGAGCATCGATGCGTCATGGGGATGCGCGGCGGCATAGGAGGCAAAGGCATTGCGTAGAATGTCAGCCTGTTTTTTCCAGGCCTCCACCCGGCTCTGGTCTTCCGGTCTTTCAGCCAGCCAGGCCTCGACAGCCGCGCGATCATCGTCGGAGAGGAGCCCGTCGACATAGGCGTGCAGATCGTCTTCGGTTATGGCATCGGGCCGTTTCATCGTGGTCTCCGCAGGGGTATGATATTATCCGCCGCCAGATGCTGGCGAAGGGTTTCGCGGGCGCGGGACAGTCTGGACATGACGGTGCCGAGCGGGATCGCCAAGGTCGCGGCCGCCTCCTGATAGCTGTAACCTTCCACCGTCACCAGCATCAGGACCGCCCGCATATCCGGTGAAAGAAGTGCCAGCGCACCGTGCAGCCGGTCGTTCTCCAGCGTATCGGAGAGCGTATCCGTGACGGCGATGGTCTCATGGCCGTCGAGGCTTTCGGACGGATGACGTTTCTCGGCGCGATGGCGGTTGCGATAAAGATTCGTCATTATCGTGTAAGCCCATGTTTTCAAACCCGTTCCGCGCCATTGCCTTTTATTGGCAAGCGCCTTTTCCACGCAGTCCTGCAGAAGGTCCTCGCCATCGGCGTCGGAGCGGGAAAGGCTGCGGGAATAACGGCGCAGCATGGGTATCAGCGCCAGCATCTCCGCTTCGAAGCTGCCGGCTGCGGGGGAATGGCTCCCCCGCTTGTCGTCATTCATGCCATCATGGTTTTGCGGCATCCCATACACCGTTCACGCCGTCGCCGGTGGCATCGCCCTTCTTGGTATCCTTGACCCAATAATAGAGCGGCATGCCGTCCTTCGCCCACTGCATCTTGCCGTCCTTGCGCTTCACGAGGGAATAGGCGCCCTCGGCCTTGTCACTGGCGGCTGCGAAAAACGGCGGCCAGTTCACCGCGCATTTGTCGTAACAATTGGATACGCCCTTCTTGTCGTTCTTGAAAGTGTAGAGCGTCATGCCTTTTTCGCCCGCCAGCACATCGCCTTTGTCAGTCTTGACCGTTTCGACCGCAGGCGCGGCATAGGCCGTTCCGGCAAAAGCCAGAACGAGGGCGGGAACGATAAAGCGGATCTTCATGGACATATCCTCCTTGGTTCGGGCGGGCTCAAGCCGCCAACACATCAAGAGACACCGTTGTCCGGTGATTTATTCCCGTCTCGACAGAAAAAATGACGCTTTATCCCGGTGGCGCTTTCGAGACCCGTAACGGCGAGAATGGCGCGCCATTCGGCCCGCATATCAGCGGCTGATTTCCGATCCTCCACTCACCCCGTTCCTGACCGCCGTCATGCAGTCAGCCGAACAGGGGAATATCCGGCTTGTTGAGCATCAGCCAGATGATGCCGAGAACGGCGAAGAAGGCGGGGAAACCGCAGACGAACCAGATGCGGTAAAGGCGGAACCATTGCGCCGGCAGGTCTTGTCCCTTGGCGGCGCAATCACGGGCGATATCCCGCAGCCGGATCTGGATCCAGACGACCGGCAGCCAGAAAATGCCGGTGAAGACATAAAGGCCAAGCGAAAGGGCGATCCAGCCTTCGGTGAGCGGCCAGCCGATGATGCGTGCGAGAAAATAGCCGGTCACCGGCTGGATGATTGCGGCCGTCGCGGTGAAGATCGTGTCGGCGATGACGACCGTGCTCGCGACATGCGCGATCAGTGCCGGGCTCTCCGTTCGCCGCGCCATGACCATGAAAAAGGCGATGCCCGCGCCGGTGCCGAACAGCACCGTTGCGCCGATGGCATGCGCAAGCCGCAACAGGTCCTCAAGCGTCATCAGCGTTCATCCAGGGTGGCGAGGGCAACAAGGGTCAGGGCGAGGGAAGGCAGGACTTTGACGAGGGGCCCGAGCGGATCGAGCCACAGGCCCGGCTCCAGCAGAGTGCCACCCGTCAGATAGGCGCCGCTGATCAGCAGCATGCCGATAAGCGCCTTTCTTGCGAGTGGTCGCAGCAGGACGGTGACGCCGAGGGCTATATCGATGAGGCAGGTGGCGAGCGTGAGGGCGATGGCCGAAGCTTGGGGCATGAAGGGCAGAAAATGCGCTGCCGCTCCATGGATGTTCAGCAGCGGCACGAGGCCGGATAACAGCCAGAATAAAGACAGGCAGAGAATGACCAGCGGTTTCAGCAGATAGGATCTGGCAAGCCACAGGTCCTGCACGCCGGAGGGGTGGGCGGCCAGCGTCTGTTTCAGGCTCTTGAGCGATGTCATCCCCGATTGCGCCTCACCCTCCGTGACGATGCCTTCCGACATGACCGTCATGGCGGTTGAACGGAGCGGCGAGCGCCAGCCGAGCGCGCCTGCGGCATCCGCCATCAGACTGACGGGGCGCATAAGGGCCGCCGGAAGGTTGATGAAGGGAGCGGTGGGCAGGCCAAGCCATTGCCGGTGCGTGGTGACGACGTCCTGCAATGTCAGCGTTTCTTCCGCGGCGAGCTCGAGATCGCTACCCGGCGGAATTTCACCATCGATGGCCGCGCAGACGGCCGCCGCCACATCCTCGACCGCGACCGTTCGAACCGGCATTGCACCATTGACGAGCGGCAGAACGAAAGGAAAGCCGGCAAGCGCGCGCACCAGCGCCGTGCCGCCATGGGCATTGCGCCCGACAACCAGCGCGGGGCGGAAGATGACGTAAGGCAGGCCGCTTGCGGTAAGCGCCTCATCGGCGCGGCGTTTGGTGGCGAGGAAGGGCAGGTCGGCTGCGGCTCCTGCCGTACGGGCCGATATCTGGATCAGAATCCTGCCGCCCGCCTGTGCCGCCGCCTCGTAAAGCGCCAGCATGGCTTTTTCCTGTGTCGCCGCCAGATCGTCCGACAGGCCGTCCTGAAGCGCGCCGGCGCAATTGACGATGGCGTCGTGATCCCTGACCAGCGCGTCCCAGTCCGATGCGCGTGTCATGCGGGCGAGATCGGCGGAAACCCAGTTCGCAAAAGGCCATTTGTCTGTGGCGCGTGTAACGGAACGTGCAAGCCCGGTGACGACGTGGCCTTTGCCGTGAAGGCCACGCACGACCTCCGAGCCGATGAAACCTGATGCGCCGAGAATCAATATCTTCATGCGCGGCATGATAGCTGCCGCGGTTTAAAAACCAGCCGTGTTTTATTGCCGCATTCTCACCCGGCGATTCATCTTTCGTTCTTTTTCTGTTGCGCATCAGGCTCGAATCCTGCGATGAGGGCGCATGTTATTTTCACCGCAACAGGACGAAGCGCTCAAGGCTGTTTCCCGCTGGCTGAAGGAAGGCCGGACGCCGGTTTTCCGGCTGTTCGGTTATGCCGGAACCGGCAAGACGACGCTTGCCAAGCATTTTGCGGAAAATGTCGATGGCGAAGTGCTGTTTGCGGCCTTCACCGGCAAGGCCGCGCAGGTGCTGCGTTCGCGCGGCGCAACCAATGCCCGCACCATCCATTCGCTGATCTACCGCCCGCGCGGCGAAGAAACCGTCGAAGACGAGGAAACCGGCAAGACCTCGATCGCGCCGATGTTCTCCATCAACCGCCAGAGCCCGCTCGCCAAGGCGGCGCTTATCATCATCGATGAATGTTCGATGGTGGACGAGCAGCTCGGCAAGGATCTGATGAGCTTCGGCACGCCGATCCTCGTGCTTGGCGATCCGGGGCAGCTGCCACCGGTTTCGGGTGGTGGCTTCTTCACCGAGCAGGAGCCGGACTATCTGCTGTCGGAAATTCACCGCCAGGCCAAGGACAATCCCATCATCCATCTGGCCATGGATGTGCGCGAAGGCCGCGAGATCATGCGCGGCGACTATGGCTCCGCGCAGGTGATTTCCAAATCCGAAGTGACGCAGTCGCTGGTGCTGGAGGCCGATCAGGTGCTGGTCGGCACCAATCGCACCCGCCGCCGCTATAATCAGCGGCTTCGCGAGCTGAAGGGTTTTTCCGCCGATTATCCGCAGTCCGGCGACAAGCTGGTCTGCCTGCGGAACGATCCGGCCAAGGGCCTGCTCAACGGTTCATTGTGGCAGGTGATGAGTTCTTCGCGCGAGACGGTGAAGCCCGGTATCAACCTGATGATCCGGCCGGAAGATGACGATATGGATCGCGGTGCCGCGAAGATCAAATTGCTGAAGGCGGCCTTCGAGGATGTGGAGACCGAAATTCCGTGGTCGACCCGCAAGCGCTACGACGAGTTCGATTTCGGTTATGCGCTGACCGTGCACAAGGCGCAGGGTTCGCAATGGAACAATGTGGTTCTCTTCGACGAGAGCTATGCCTTCCGGGATTCCCGCGAAAGGTGGCTTTACACCGCCATCACCCGCGCGGCGGAAACCCTGACGATCGTTCGTTGATCAGGCGCGGATAACGCCCAGCAGAACCGCCTTGGCGACCGCCTGAAAGCGGTTGCTGGCGTTGAACTTGCCGATGATCTTTGCCTCGAGGATGTTGAGATCGCCGCCTGAAAGGCCAAGGGCACGGGCAAGCCGCACCGGCGCATAACCCTCCGCCATCAGTTCCAGGCATTTGCGTTCTGTGTCGGTGAGGGCGATGTCCTTTGCCGGCGCTCGTTCGCTGCCATCCATGCCGTCCGCATCCGTCTCCGTCACCAGCAATTCCTCGATCTGCTGGGCCTGGCGCTGGAGCGTGGAAAGCTCGGCGGTCAATTCCCTCTTCCGCTGCCGCAGGGCGGCGTGGAATATGTCGTCCGCCTCTTCCTGCGAAAGCGAACGGACGAGTTTTTCCATGATCTCGGTAATCGCGGCGACGGAAATGCCCACTTCGCGACAGACGTTGATGACAGCCATGCGCTGGACGTTGCGGTGGCTATAAACGCGCATCTGGCCGATACGCTTCGAGGTCAGCAGCGCCTTTTCCTCGTAAAAATGCAGTGTTCGGTGGGTTACCCCGAAGATATTGGCCATGTCAGCGATGGGGACCGGTTCGGCGGGCAGGGAGGAAGGCAGGCTCACATCCGGTAGAAAGCTGCTGATCCTTAGATTGGGTTTGTCCTCGTCGCCGTGTTCAAACGGCATCCTGCCATCCTGCATCGTCTCCCCCTTCACGCTTTTTGACAGTGTGCCTGCTTCTTATGGCATCCGTTACTTGTTCCCCTGTCACGGGCCTGTCTTCTGATCTAGACATCATGCCAAACGCAGCAAAAAAACCATAACGTGTATTGCCTGCTTTCGTTCCCGCACCTTTAAAAAATTTTATCGGCCTCCTTGCGGTCGGCGTCAACCTGCGTGAAACAAGGTGTCAATTCCGAACCGGAGCTCCGATGCCATGCCTGCAAAACTTTCCGTCAATTTGAACGCAATTGCCATGTTACGCAACCGCCGCGATCTTCCCTGGCCGGATGTCGCGCATTTCGGGCAAATTGCGCTCTCGGCGGGTGCAAGCGGGCTGACTGTACACCCTCGGCCCGACCAGCGCCACATCCGC
The DNA here is from genome assembly GCA_017744915.1 of Agrobacterium tumefaciens. Lineage (GTDB taxonomy): Bacteria > Pseudomonadota > Alphaproteobacteria > Rhizobiales > Rhizobiaceae > Agrobacterium > Agrobacterium tumefaciens_I. The sequence goes on along the minus strand of JAGIAH010000012.1, from coordinate 23,327 downwards.
TTTTCGGACCTGCCGGTGCTGCGGGCGCTGATCGATGACCGTTTCCCCGGCGCGGAATTCAACATCGAAGGTTATCCGACCGAGGATTTTCTGGTCCTTTGTGAAAAGACGCAGCCGGAACAGGTGACGCTGGTGCCGGATGATCCGTCGCAGGCGACCTCCGACCATGGCTGGGATTTCCGTAAACATGCCGTTTTCCTGAAGGACGTCGTTGGACGCCTGAAGGCCGGCGGTATGCGCGTTTCGCTGTTTGCCGATGGCGACGGGGAACGCGAGCCCGTGGAACTGGCGGCCGAGACGGGGGCTGCCCGCATCGAGCTTTATACCGGTCCCTATGGTGGCTGTTTTGACGATCCGCAAAAGGCTGACGTGCTTGTCGAGCAGCTGGGGCAGACGGCGGATCATGCCGCCGCACTCGGACTTGCGGTCAATGCCGGCCATGATCTGACGGTGGCGAACCTGCCCAGGCTGATGAAACGTATTCCCAATCTTGCCGAAGTCTCGATCGGCCACGGGCTGACGGCGGATGCACTGGAATATGGCATGGCTGAAACAGTCCGGCGTTTTTGTCACGCCTGCGGTCAGCCTAATTCATAACCAAAGTCAATTTTTTCACCTATGCTCTGCCTTGCGCATGCTCCGTGCGCAAATTTTGGAAGGCAGAGACATATGCAAGAACATCATGTTGTCGTCGTGGGTGGAGGCTTCGGCGGTTTGCAACTGGTTCACGGGCTGGAGGGGGCCCCTGTCCGCATCACATTGATCGATCGTCGCAACCATCACCTGTTCCAGCCCCTGCTGTATCAGGTTGCGACGACGGCGCTGGCGACATCCGAAATCGCCTGGCCGATCCGCCATCTTTACCGCGACCGCAAGGAGGTGACGACCCTGCTTGCGGAGGTGACCGGTGTGGACCGGGTGGCGAGAACCGTGCATCTCAACACCGGCGAGAGCATCGGCTTCGATACGCTGGTACTGGCCACCGGCGCGCGCCACGCCTATTTCGGCCGCGACGAGTGGGAGCGTTCCGCCCCCGGCCTCAAGACGCTGGAAGATGCAACGACGATCCGCCGCCGTCTGCTTCTCGCCTTTGAAAGAGCCGAACTTGCCACCAGTGAAGAGGAACGGCAGGCGCTTCTCACCTTCGTCATCATCGGCGCGGGCCCGACGGGCGTGGAAATGGCGGGCATGATCGCCGAACTGGCCCACAAGGTGTTGCCGGCGGAATTTCGCAATGTCGATACCACAAAGACCCGTGTTCTGCTTGTTGAGGCCGGCCCTCGTGTCCTGCCGGTCTTTACGGAGGATCTTTCGACCTATGCCAAAGAAGCGCTTGAGAAGCTTGGCGTCGAGGTTCTGCTCGGCACGCCGGTGACAGCCTGCAACGATGAGGGTGTGACGGTGGGCGATACCTATTATCCCTGCCGCACCGTCGTCTGGGCCGCCGGTGTGCAGGCCTCTCCCGCCGCGAAGTGGCTGAATGCCGCCGGCGACAGGGCCGGGCGTGTCATCGTCGGGCCGCAGCTTCATCTCGAAGACGATGCTGATATCTTCGTCATCGGTGATACCGCCGCCGTCAATCAGGAAAACGGCAAGCCGGTGCCGGGCATCGCGCCCGCGGCAAAGCAGCAGGGCGCTTATGTGGCGAAGGTCATCAAGGCGCGGCTGGAGGGCAAGCCGTCGCCGGCACCCTTCCGCTACAGCCATCAGGGCAATCTCGCCACCATCGGCAAACGCGCGGCGGTGATCGATTTCGGTCGGTTCAAGCTGAAGGGCGTGCTGGCGTGGTGGATATGGGGGCTTGCCCATATCTACTTCCTGATCGGAACGCGCTCGCGGCTGGCCGTGGCGTGGAGCTGGCTGTGGATTTATCTGAGCGGCCAGCACAGCGCGCGGCTGATTACCCAGAAAGAGACGCTGAAGGACGAGGCCTGAAGTAACAAAGAAAAGGGCGGGAAGCATGGCTTCCCGCCCTCGTTTATTTGGTCGTCTCTGCGCGTATCAGGCGTCGAGCGAGGCCATGTCGATGACGAAGCGGTAACGCACGTCGCTCTTCAGCACGCGCTCATAGGCTTCGTTGACGTCCTTGATGTCGATCTTCTCGATTTCCGAAACGATGTCGTGCTTGCCGCAGAAATCCAGCATTTCCTGGGTTTCCTTGATCGAGCCGATCATCGAACCGGCGAGCGAACGGCGGCCGGGAATGACCGAGAAAGCATGAACCGGGATCGCATGTTCCGGCACGCCAAGCAGAACCATCGTGCCATTGACCTTGAGCAGGTTGAGATAGGCGTTCCAGTCGATTTCGGCCGAGACGGTGCACAGGATCAGGTCGAAGGTGCCGGCGAGCTTCTCGAAGGTCGAGGCGTCGCTGGTGGCGTAATATTCCTTCGCGCCGAGCTTGAGGCCGTCTTCCTTCTTCGACAGGGACTGCGAGAGAACGGTGATATCAGCGCCCATGGCCGAGCCGATCTTCACGCCCATATGGCCAAGGCCACCCATGCCGAGGATCGCGACCTTCTTGCCGGGGCCGGCATTCCAGTGGCGCAGCGGCGAATAGAGCGTAATGCCGGCGCAGAGAAGCGGCGCGGAGGCATCGAGCGGAAGATTGTCCGGGATGGACAGGACGTAGTCTTCCCTGACGACGATATGGTCGGAATAACCGCCCTGCGTCGCGGTCTTGCCATCGCGCTCTACTGAATTGTAGGTCTGCACGAGGCCCGGCAGGTACTGCTCGTTATCGACATCGCGCGTGGCGCAGCCGACGCAGGAATCGACGAAGCAGCCGACGCCGACATGGTCGCCGACCTTGAACTGGGTGACCTTGGAGCCGACGGCCCGCACGACACCGGCGATTTCGTGGCCTGGCACGATCGGGTAAACGGCATTGTGCCATTCGTTGCGGACGGTGTGGATGTCCGAGTGGCAGATGCCGGCATATTTGATATCGATGACGACATCGTCATCATTCGGCTCGCGGCGTTCGAAGGTGAACGGGGTAAGCGGCTTCGACGCGTCGGTCGCAGCGTAACCTCTTGCAATAGCCATCTGAATATCCTTTCGGGAGTTGGGGACGGCGGAATATGCAATGGAAGCGTCAACGGGCGTTAGAGCGATCCTCCGAGCTTCTTGCACGATCCTGCAAAAAATACCCGCGTGCTCTTTGCGGATGGCGGGCGGCCTTCTAGATAAAAGACATCCAATATGTCTCTTCCTTCAGCCAGGGGATTTTTCCTCATGTCCTTGCCGTTCAATGTCTATCAGGAGATCGCTTCCATCGCCGCGCGGCACGCCACCCAGGACGGTGAGGTGCGCACGGCGATCGAATCCCTCGGCATCAGTCGGCGCACGATACCCAGCGCGCCGTGCCACGGCAGCTACCGTCCCTCTCTCGCACTCGTGATCCAGGGTTCGAAAAGCGTTCAGCTGGGTACGGACACCATCAATTATGGTGCCGGTGACTATCTCCTGACCTCGCTTGACCTGCCGGTTGCCTGGCGGGTGGTGGAGGCGAGCAGGGAGGTGCCGCACTTCTGCATCGCCCTTGCCATAGACAGTGAAAAGCTGCTCGATCTTATGAGCCGCGTACCGATCGATCCACCTTCGGAGCCGGCGAATGGGCAGCGCGGCATCGTCGTTAACAAGGCCACACCGGAGCTTCTCGATGCGGCCATCCGGCTTCTGCGCTTGCTCGATCGTCCAGCCGACATTGCCGCCATGGCACCGCTGATCGAGCAGGAAATCCTTTATCGCATCCTGACCGGACCGGCCGGCGGGCAGCTGATGAACATCATCGCGGCAGGCAGCCATGGCAACCGCATCGCCCGCGCCATCGCCTGGTTGCGCGAGAATTTTGCGCGCCAATTGCGTATCGAAGAGCTGGCTGAGCAGATCGGCATGAGCGTTTCGTCCTTCCACCATCATTTCAAGACGATCACGGCCATGACGCCGGTTCAATATCAGAAGCAGCTGCGCCTGCATGAGGCGCGCCGGCTGATGCTTACGGAGCGGCTGGATGCCGGTACCGCCGGGCATCGCGTCGGTTATCAGAGCCCGTCGCAGTTCAGCCGCGAATATAGCCGGTTTTATGGACTGTCGCCGTCGCGTGATGTGGATGCATCGCGTGAGATGGCGGCGGGGTAGATGTCCATTCAAGGCGGAGCGGTGGCGCGTGGGGCTTACCCCCCTCTGCCCTGCCGGGCATCTCCCCCACAAGGAGGGAGATCGGCAAGCAGCTTTGGCCCTGCTTCATTCTCTGTCCTCGAGATGGGCGAAGCGTAGCGGCATATCGATCTCCCCACCTGTGGGGGAGATGCCCGGCAGGGCAGAGGGGGGGTAAGCTCCACGTGCCATCGATCTGCTACCGCACAACCGCCCAAAGAATCCCACCACGCTTCCATCCCCAATACGCCGTACCGCGTCAATTCTCATCTCCCTTTAAAGAATCCGCTTGACGCCCAAGCTGCCTCCGCTTAAATGGCGCTCGAACCGTACCGTACGGTACATTAATCAAGCCCCTGGAGTGGAAAAGACTTGGCTTCCGACCCGATCACAGCGCAGGAATTTTCGCCGCGCCAGAACGCCGTTCTGGACCAGGCATTGCGTCTTTTGGTCGAGGGTGGGGAGAAAGCGCTCACCACATCGGGGCTGGCGCGCGCCGCCAACTGTTCCAAGGAAAGCCTCTATAAGTGGTTCGGTGATCGCGACGGCCTGCTGGCGGCGATGATCACTTTCCAGCAGAGCAAGGTCCGCACCTTCGAAAAGGCGGGTGACCGGGTTTCCGCGCCGCAGCTTGCCGATCACCTTGAGGTTTTCGCACATGATCTGCTGGACGTACTGGCGGGCGACGTGTCGCTGGCGCTCAATCGTCTGGCTATCGGGCAGGCGAGCCGGGATGGTTCGAAGCTTGGCGATCTGCTGCTGGAACGCGGCCGTCGCCAGATCGATCGCCGCGCCCGCGGATTGATCGAGGCGGGTCGCCGTTCCGGCTACCTGCGTTTCGATGACGCCGAAGAGGCGTATCGCAGTTTTTACGGCCTCATCGTTTCGGATCTGCATGTGCGCATGCTGCTGGGCGAGGCGCCGGACAAGGATTTTTCCGCCCGGGCAAAGAAGGCGGTCGTCGCCTTTCTGACGCTCTACGGGACGGAAAAGGTACATTCGGAACTCAGCGGCAAGCCCGCCTGAGTTTCCGGTTCAGACAACCGAGAGACAAGCATTAGGGAAGGACCATAAAATGCGCGTTTATTATGATCGTGATGCCGATCTCAATCTCATCAAGTCCAAGAATGTCGTCATCGTCGGTTACGGTTCCCAGGGCCGCGCCCATGCGCTGAACCTCAAGGATTCCGGCGCCAAGAACGTCGCCATTGCACTCAAGGCCGGTTCGCCGACCGTCAAGAAGGCTGAAGCCGACGGCTTCAAGGTCATGACCGTTGCCGAAGCCGCCAAGTGGGGCGACCTCATCATGATGGCAACGCCTGACGAACTGCAGGCCGACATCTACAAGGCCGACATCGCCGGCAACATCCGTGATGGCGCAGCGATCGCCTTCGCACACGGCCTCAACGTTCACTTCGGCCTTATCGAGCCGAAGGCTTCGCTCGACGTCGTCATGATCGCACCGAAGGGCCCCGGCCATACGGTTCGCGGCGAATACCAGAAGGGCGGCGGCGTTCCCTGCCTCGTTGCCGTTCACCAGAACGCTTCCGGCAACGCGCTTGAACTCGCTCTCTCCTACGCCTGCGGCGTTGGCGGCGGCCGTTCGGGCATCATCGAAACCAACTTCAAGGAAGAGTGCGAAACCGACCTCTTCGGCGAACAGGTCGTTCTGTGCGGCGGTCTCGTCGAGCTGATCCGTGCCGGTTTCGAAACCCTGACCGAAGCCGGTTACGCTCCGGAAATGGCCTATTTCGAGTGCCTGCACGAAGTGAAGCTGATCGTCGACCTGATCTATGAAGGCGGCATCGCCAACATGAACTACTCGATCTCCAACACGGCTGAGTGGGGCGAATACGTCACCGGTCCGCGCATCATCACCGCCGACACCAAGGCTGAAATGAAGCGCGTTCTGCACGACATCCAGACCGGCAAGTTCACCTCCGAGTGGATGCAGGAATGGAAGGCCGGCGCTGCCCGCTTCAAGGGCATCCGCCGCAACAACGACGCCCACCAGATCGAAGAAGTCGGCGCCAAGCTGCGCGGCATGATGCCCTGGATCGGCAAGAACAAGCTGGTCGACAAGGCCGTCAACTAAGCTTCATCGCTTGGTGGAAGATATGGAGGCCGGGGCGAAAGCTCCGGCTTTTTTCATTGGCGGTCGCACCGATATGTCTTGACTCACTATTTTTTGTACGTACATAAATCTGTACATGTTTGCGGAAAGGCAATTCTCATGGCGAATGTGCGATTTACCGAGTTCCGGCAGAACTTCGCGACCCATTTCGACCGGGTGCTGGAAACCCGCGCGCCATTGCTTGTCACGCGTCAGGGCAAAGAGGCGGTCGTCGTGCTCGCCGAAGGGGAATATGAGAGCATGCAGGAAACGCTGCATCTCTTGTCCAACCCGGCAAATGCCTCACGGCTTCGCGCCTCCATGGACGAACTTGAGCGCGGTGATACCGTCGAGCGGGATCCGACCGAAGAATGAAGCTCGTCTGGACGCTAAGTTCATGGGACGATTATGAGTTCTGGCAAAGAACCGATACCCGCATGGTCGATAAAATAAACGACCTTATTCGAAATGCCAAACGCACGCCCTTTGCAGGGCTTGGAAAACCGGAGCCCCTGAAGGGCGATATGGCAGGATATTGGTCTCGGCGGATTACCGCCGAGCATCGGTTTGTCTATCGTGTATCCGGGTCCGGAAGCGAGCAGAGGCTGGAAATCATCCAGTGCCGCTTCCATTACCAGTAACCGCTCACTTCGGCGGGATGACGCCCTTGGTCAGCAGGAAGCAGCCGTAGAAGCGCGTCTCTCCAGTCGTGATGACGCAATAGGCCTGCTTGGCTTTTTCGTAGAAGGCGAAGCGTTCGATGCCATACATGGGGGCTGATTTTCCCTCGGCCGCGTCGATTTCCTTCTGCACTTCGGCCTGCACCGGTTCCAGCTGATCGGGCGCACCCATCACTTCCATGCGGCCGACCGAAGGCTGCAGCGGGGTGTCGAGCGGCAGCACCGAGAGGATCGCCTTCATCGCGCGGGCCGCCGAGACATTGTCGATATGCAGCACCTTCCCGACAGCCGTGTGCCGGGCAACCGAATCGGACGGGAAATTGGTGTCGGATATCACCAGCGTATCACCGTGACCCATGGCGCGCAGCGCGTGCAGAACATCGGCATTCAGCGCCGGGTCGATATTTTTCAACATGTCTTCTAACTCCCATCATCGTCATGCCGTCCGCGGCACCGGCGCGCAATCCAGCCGGAAAAGCGCGCGGCGTCAATCGCAAACGGAAGATTGTTAAGCCTTCTCAGAGGGTGTATCTGGCTTTGTCCGCAAAAACGGCCGCGAATGTGGGGCTGTGGCGGACACCGTGCAGGGAGGCAGAAATAATTCGAAAAACTGATAAGTCAGTATTGCTGACATATCGACATTTCTGTAAAGATGCACGCATAAAAACGACACAAGAGGAAACGTACCCATGCTTAATTGGGAACAAATTTTCGCCACGCGCTCTTCGCGCATGAAAGCGTCTGAAATCCGCGAGCTGCTGAAGCTGCTCGAACAGCCCGATATCATCTCCTTTGCCGGCGGTATTCCGGATCCGGCTCTCTTCCCCGCAGAGGAGTTCCAGCAGGCTTATGCGGAAATTTTTTCCGGCGCGCAGGTCAACGCCGCCCTGCAATATTCGGTGAGCGAGGGTTACAAGCCGCTGCGCGAATGGCTGGCGGGCGAGATGGACAAGATCGGCATCGAATGCACCGCCGACAACGTCTTCATCGTTTCCGGTTCGCAGCAGGGTCTCGATTATCTCGGCAAGCTGTTCCTGTCGCCGAAGGATACGGCGCTGGTCACCTGGCCGACCTATCTCGGCGCGCTTTCCGCCTTCAACGCCTATGAGCCGAATTACGACCAGCTGAACCCCGGCGGCAACCGCACGCCCGAGGCTTACCGCGAAACAGCCGCCAAGCTCGGCGGCGCGGTGAAGTTTGCCTATCTCTCGGCCGATTTCTCCAATCCGACTGGCGAAACCGTCGATCTGGCTGGCCGCGAAAAGGTTCTGGCGCTGGCCGACGAGCTGGATATCGCCGTTATCGAAGACGCCGCCTATCAGTCGCTGCGTTACGATGGCGAAGCGGTGCCGCCGATCATGGCGCTCGATATTGCCCGCTCCGGCGGCATCGAGAACACCCGCACCATCTATTGCGGTAGCTTCTCCAAGACGCTGGCACCCGGCCTTCGCGTCGGTTACATCGTTGCTTCCGCACCGGTTATCCGCAAGCTGGTGCTGATGAAGCAGGCGGCCGATCTGCATTCCTCCACCATCAACCAGATCGCCATCGAACGCGTGGCCTCGCGCGGCTTCGACAGCCAAGTCGCCAAGATCAAGGCAGCCTACAGCGCACGGCGTGATGCGATGCTGGCCGCGCTTGAGAAGTACATGCCGAAGACCACCAGCTGGACCAAGCCGGAAGGCGGCATGTTCATCTGGGTCACGCTGCCTGAGGGTATGGATGGGGCCGCACTTCTGGCAAAATCCATCGCGACGGAAAAGGTAGCCTTCGTTCCCGGCCGCGCTTTCTTTGCGGATGGTTCGGGTACGAATACGCTGCGCATCAGCTTCTCCTGCGCCAATGAGGCGATGATCGAGGAAGGTATGAAGCGGCTTGGTCGGTTGATTACGACGGCGCAGGCGGAAACGAGCGAGGCGATCGCGGCGATTTGATGTAGACAAGTTGCGGCGGCATGGGAGGGTGTGGCTTACCCCCCTCTGCCCTGCCGGGCATCTCCCCCACAAGGAGGGAGATCAGCAAGAAGCAATGTGGTCACTCCATCCTCAACCTCAAGATGGGCGAAGCCTTGCCGCAGATCGATCTCCCCCCTTGTGGGGGAGATGCCCGGCAGGGCAGAGGGGGGTAAGCCACGGCCTCCAAGAGGACGTGTCCTCTCCCGAGAAACTGCCCACCTAAAATCCTGCCTGTCACATACATGTTATGCAATCATGTTTTAGCGGTCCCACCGAACAACAGGGACTGGACCCATGAAAACGCTGCTCTCCGCTTTCACCGCCATCGTATCGCTCGGCTTCATCGCCACCGCCGCCAATGCCGCCGATCTGGTGCTTTACACCAGCCAGCCGAACGAGGACGCGCAGGCGACCGTTGATGGTTTCAAGGCCGCCAATCCGGGCCTTGAAGTCGAATGGGTGCGTGACGGAACGCCGAAGATCATGGCCAAGCTGATGGCCGAAATCAATGCCGGCAATCCGGTTGCCGACGTGCTTCTGATCGCCGATACGGTGACGCTGGAGCGCATGAAGCAGGCCGGCCAGCTTCTCGCCCACAAGTCTGCCGAAGCCAAGAATATCGATGCCTCGCTTTATGATGCGGACGGCTATTATTACTCCACCAAGCTCATCACGACCGGCATCATGTACAACACCGCCGCCGCGATGAAGCCGACGAGCTGGAAGGATCTGGCCAAGGCGGAAGCCAAGGGTCTCGTGACCATGCCAAGCCCGCTCACCTCGGGTGCGGCGCTGATCCACGCGCAGACGCTCGCCGCCGCAAACGGCCTCGGCTGGGATTATTACAAGCAGCTGAAGGCCAACGAAGCCATTGCCGGTGGCGGCAACGGTGCGGTTCTGAAGTCCGTCGCATCCGGCGAGAAGGCCTATGGCGTCGTTGTCGATTACATGCCGATCCGCGAAAAGGCCAAGGGCGCGCCGGTCGAGTTCGTCTTCCCGGAAGAAGGCGTTTCGGCCGTCACCGAGCCGGTTGCGATCATCAAGGGCACCAAGCACGAGGAAGCCGCCAAGAAGTTCGTTGACTACGTGCTTTCGGAAAAGGGCCAGCAGGGCTTCGTCAAGCTCGGTTACATCCCCGTGCGTGCAGACGCCGGCATGCCGGAAGGTTTCCCAGCCCGCGACAAGATCAAGGTTCTGCCGCTCAGCGCTGCCGATGCGCTGAAGAACTCCGAACAGGACCTCAAGACCTTCTCCGATATCTTCGGCTCCAAGGGCTGATATAGCGGAATGACCCGTTCCAAGGCTTATGGAAGCAGCCAGCCGCGCTGGCTGTTTCCTTTTGTGGTGAGTGTCGTTTTTGCACTCAGCGCCCTGCCGCTCGGCCGGCTCGCCTATACCGGCATCATCTCATCACTGAATGGTGACATATGGCGGCTTCTGGCCGATCCCGCTCTCTGGGATGCGGCGCTGAACACGCTCTCCACCTCGTTTTCCGGCATGCTGATTTCACTCGGCATCGGCGGCGCCTTTGCGCTTGCACTGACGCTTTGTGATATTCGCGGCAAGTCGATTTTGAGCTTCCTGTTCATGCTGCCGATGATGATCCCGCCGCAGGTGACGGCGCTGTCGTGGATTGGCATGACCGGCCCATCGAGTACGCTTTTGAAGGCGATCGGCCTTGCGCCGGCGATGGGATCGCCGCAGCCGCTTTATTCCATTGCCGGCCTCGCGTTGTTGCTCGGTGTGCAGCACGCGCCGCTCGTCTATCTGTCGCTGCGCGCCGGCCTGCTGGCCTTGCCGCAGGACGGCATCGAGGCCGCCAAGCTTTCCGGTGCTTCACCACGCCGCGTGCTGTTCGATATCATCCTGCCGCTATCGACGCCCGGATTGATTGCCGGTGCGGCGATCTCCTTTGTCTCCAATGTCGGCAATTTTGGCATACCGGCGATCCTCGGCATTCCGGCCTCGATCTTTACCCTGCCGACGCTGATCTACAGCCGTTTTGCCAGTTTCGGCACCAGCACCTTCGGCGACATCGCCATTCTCTCCACCATGATCGCCATCATTTCCGTGGCCGGGCTGGCGCTGCAGGAACGGGCGATGAAGGGCAGGGATTATCGCATCATCGGACTTTCCGGCAAGGCGGCGACTTTCGGGCTGGCGCGGTGGCGGGTGCCGGCGGAGCTTGCCCTGTGGCTCGTGCTGTTCTTCATGCTGATGGCGCCATTGACGGCACTGGTGGCAAGTTCGCTCGCTCCCGCCTATGGCGTGCCGCTCAGCCTCAAGACCGCGACGCTGCATGCCTATGAGGAGTTGCTTTACCGGCAGAGTGTGACCCGTACGGCCTTCCGCAATTCGCTGTTTCTGGCGACGGCGACCTCGCTTTGCCTGCTGGCGGTGACGGTGCTGACGGCTTACTTTCTGGTGCGCGGCAAGAGCCGCTTCATGTTCCTGCTCTCGGCGCTGGTGGATATTCCCTATGCGCTGCCGGGCGTGGTGATTTCCGTTTCCTTCGTGCTGCTCTTTGCTGCCCCCATTCCGCTGCTGGGCGTGACGCTCTACGGTACGATCTGGATCATATTGCTCGCCTATTTTTCCTCCTTCTTCGCCGTCAGCCTCAAACCCATGGTCAGCGCTTTCCTGCAATTCGATCCGTCGCTGGAAGAGGCAGCAAGGCTCTCCGGCGCCGGCTTCTGGCGGCGGCTGAAGGATATCATCCTGCCGCTGGTCGGGCCTGCAGCGGGCGCGTCCGTCATTCTGGTTTTCCTGATCGCTTGCAATGAGCTGACGGTCTCCGCGCTCCTCTGGTCCGCCGGCACGCAGACGCTCGGCGTCCTCATCTACAATCTCGATGACAGCGGCAGTTTCGATCTCGCCTCCGCACTTTCGGTGCTCGTCGTCATCATGGTCATTATCCTCATGCTGCTGCTCGAAATTCTGGGGCGCTATCTGCCGAAAGGAGTCGTCCCTTGGCGAAACTGATCCTCAACCGCTTGTCGAAAAGTTTCGGGGCGGGTTCCCGGCCCGCCGTCGACGATGTGTCGCTGACGGTGCGTGACGGTGGTTTCCTGGCGCTGCTCGGGCCTTCCGGCTGCGGCAAGACGACAGTGCTGCGCATGATCGCCGGTTTCGAACAGCCGACCGATGGCTCCATCCTGCTTGGCGAGCGGGTGCTGGCCGATGCCGGCAGCATGGTGCCGCCGGAGCGGCGCAACATGGCGATGGTGTTCCAGTCTTATGCGCTCTGGCCGCATATGTCGGTTGCTGACAATGCCGGTTATCCTCTCAAGGTGCGCGGCGTTACCGGCGAAAGATACCGCGAAAAGGTGCGTCAGGCGCTTGCAGCCGTCCGTCTCGAGAGCTTCGCCGACCGCCGTCCTGCCGAATTGTCCGGTGGCCAGCGGCAGCGCGTGGCGCTCGCCCGCTGCCTCGTCACCGAGCCTGACGTGGTGTTGCTCGATGAGCCGCTCGCCAATCTCGATCGGCATCTGCGGCAGGAGATGGAGGAGACGTTTCGCGATTTCCACGCCCGTTCCGGCGCGACGATGATCTATGTCACCCATGATCAGGCGGAAGCCATGGCGCTGGCGACCGATGTCGCCGTCATGTCGCAGGGCAAGCTGCTGCAGGTCGCTGCGCCGGCGGAGCTTTATGCGCGGCCGGAGGGCAGGCTGGTCGGTTCACTGGTGGGGCAGGGGGCGATCCTCACCCTGCCGGTCTCGGAAGGGGCATCGCGCGATCTCGACTGGGCGGGGCTTCGGGCGGCGATGGAGGGCGGCAGGCAATTGCCGCAGGCGGATATTCTCGTGCGGCCGCAGGATGTGGTGCGGGATGCGGAGGGAATTGCCTGCACCATTACCTCGGTTCTTTATGAGGGCGAGCGTTATGCCCTGCGGCTTGACCTGCCGGACGGGCAGGCGCTCCGGGCCTATTCGCGTGAAGCGGTTGCGGTCGGGGACCGGCTGCCGGTCGCCATTCGTGCGGGGTGGCGACTTTAGATAAGGGCGTCAGTGCGGCAGGTCCGATTTTTCCTGTCCTGAAGCTTTTCTCCCGTCATTCCGGCCTTGAGCCGGAACGACGGAAAAAGATGTGGCTGTGGGTAAGAGGCTTGCGTCACCTTAGCTTCGTTCGTCTTATGAGAACTCCACTGGCGATGCTGAGTTGGAATCGCTAATCTCGGCCTGCAAAACAGGAATGACCCATGTCGCTTCGGCTCGCCACCTTCAATATCGAAAATCTTCTCACGCGTTTCGATTTCACCGGCTTTCGCAACCAGACGCGGCGCGACAGGGCGATCCAGCTTTTCGACATTCGCGACGAGGCGACCTATCAGGCGCTGGAAAGCGCGCGCATGGTGTCTTCCACCGACGATACACGCCAGCTTTCGGCGCTCGCCATTGCGGATGCGGATGCCGATATTCTCTGCCTGCAGGAAGTCGACAACATGGCCGCCCTGCAGGCCTTCGAATATGGCTATCTCTATCGCATGGTCGGCAATGGCTATCTGCAGAAATATCTGGTCGAGGGCAATGACAGCCGCGGCATCGATGTTGCCGTCGTCATGCGCGAGGAGACGCGGGATGGCGACCGGATCGAGGTCGTGGACATCAAAAGCCATGCGGCGCTGACCTACCGCAATCTCGATCTCTTCAATGCCGATCTTGCGGCTACCAACCAGATCGACGACAAGATTTTCAAACGGGACTGCCTGGAAATTGACCTCAGGATCGGCGGCAAACCGCTGACGCTCTATGTCACGCATTTCAAATCCATGACCAATGCCCGCGACGCGGTCGACGCCCGGATCGCCACCATGCCGATCCGCGAGGCGGAGGCCATGGCCGTTCGCCGCATCATCGAAAACCGCTGGGGCGTGGGCAATACCCGCAACAAGAATTTCGCGATCTGCGGTGATATGAACGACTATCAGGAGCGTGTTGCCATTTCCGGCGACCGGCGCAATGGCTACAGCTTCGAGCCGGTCGAGGAGGAGCGCAGCGCGCTCGATATCTTCACGGCCGATGGTTTCGTGGTCAATCCGATGATGCGCCGCGACGTCATGGATCGCTGGACGCTTTATCATTCGCGCGGGCCGCAGGAACAGCATCTGTGCCAGCTCGATTATATCTGGCTGTCACCGCGTCTGGCGGAAACGAACGCCACGCATGTTCCCGAAATCATCCGCAACGGACAGCCTTTCCGCACGGTTTTCCCGCCGGGGCAGGAGGTGGAGCGTTATCCCCGCACCGGCTGGGATCGCCCGAAGGCGTCCGATCATTGCCCGGTGGTGATGACGCTGGATCTGGTGTGATCCGCTCCTTTTTCCGGCTGGAACAGGTGCCGCCTAGCCGTTTGCCACCTTCGGGAAATAGGTGGCCCAGACACGGTTGCGGCCGGCGCGTTTGGCCTCGTAGAGCCGGTCGTCGGCAATTGCGATCAACTCGTCCCAGCTGTTGACCGCGCGCGCTTCCTGCCAGACCACCCCGAAACTCGCCGTCAGCGACAGTCCGCTCTGTTCATCGATCGTCTGGGCTTCGATCATGCGGCGAAGACGGTCGGCCGTGGCCGTCGCCGTGGCATGGCTGACATCCTGCAGCACGACGACGAATTCCTCACCGCCGTAGCGGGCGAGAATATCGTTCTTGCGCAAGGCGTTTCGCAAAAGCCCTGCCGTCTTTTGCAGCGCTATATCGCCCATGGCATGGCCATAACGGTCGTTGATCGATTTGAAGTGGTCGAGATCGACAATCATCACGCCGAGCGACTGACACTGGCCCTCGCCGGTCAATATGGAATGAACGGCCTTTTCGAGGGCGCGGCGGTTGAAGACGCCCGTCAGGGCATCGGTTTCGGAAAGAGCGCGCAACTGCTCGGCCAGCGCACGCTGCTGATCCTCCATTTCGCCCTTCTGGCGAAGCTGTTCGCGCAGGAAATCGAGTTCCTGGAACATCTTCCGCACTTCCGGGGCCACCCTGTCCTCATGCTCACCTTCGGAAAGATCACCGGCGGCGATCGCCGCGATCTGCGCCCGGACGGATTGCATGGGGCGGAACAGCGCCGTCTTGTAGACAGATGTGAGCCGCAACAGGACCAGGACCGCGATACCGGCCAGCAACAGCGATGCGCCGCCGTAAACCAGGGCTTCCTGTTTCTTCTTTTCGATTCTCGCGCGGGTTTCTGCCAGAATGAGGTCGCGCAACGTATCGGACGACCGCATGCCGGAAATATAGTTCCGGGAGAACTCCAGAACGCTAGGCTGGGCGGATGGCATGGCCATCACGATCGTATTCTGCGCGTAACGTAGCGCCTGACCGAAATAATGGGTCTCCAGGTCGAGCAATGCCGCATCCAGTCGCGGCGTTGACAGATAGGCCGCGGTATAGTTGGTCAGCGATGCCTTCAGCGACAGCAGGCTCTGCAACTCGGTATCGAATTTGGTGCGATAACCCAGCTTTTCCTGCCGGTTGGCCCGCAGGCTCATGATCACATAGGAGCCGAGGCGGCCGATCCTGTCCCGCATCACGCCCGCCGTGCCCGTCATCGCGATGTCTATCGCCACATCAGGCGTTTTCTTGATGATGGCGCGTGCGGCCCTGCCGCGAAGCAGGTTAACGCTGTCCGCCGCCTTGAACATTGCTGAAATCGCGTTGGACATGGCGCTGTGGTTACGCGCCTGAGGGGGGAGTGCTGCAACCTGATCGACCAATTCGCGTGACTGCGCGAGCTTCTGACGGGTTTCGGCAAGGGATTTCGCCAGTTCAGGCTGCGTCCTTATATCCTCGGCGAAGGATGCTTCCAGCTCCAGCAACTTGTCGTCCGTCGCCTGGCGTGCGGAGGCAAGCCCTTCAACCAGCATTGCTTCCGGTGCGGATGCGCCCATCAGATTATTGGCGGGGCCCCGCTCGGCCGATACCAGCCACGCGGACTGGAGAGCTGTTTCAAAACGGGTGAGCTGCGCCGCATTGGTGCGATAACGCAGATAGTTGTGAACGCTGGGCAGCGCGGCAAGGGTGGCCAGCAGGATGGAGCTTGCGGCGATGATGATCGTGCCTGTCAGCTGGGTTTTCTGTATGCTCGCGCGCATCTGGTGCGTTGTTCTCACTGAAATGGTTATGTTTCATTGTCATTTTAGCGGTACTGCGTAAATACTTCGCTTATTTCGCAGGCTATTTGCTTTAATAGTGATCGTGCGGATAAGTCGGCGGGCACGGTGTGGAAAAGAAGCCGGCTGATGATAAGCAGACAGTTTTTGCTTTACACCAAGTCAGAATCTGATAGTTGGCAAGGCACTGGCTTGCCCTTGTAGCTCAGTTGGTAGAGCACCTGATTTGTAATCAGGGGGTCGCGGGTTCGAACCCTGCCGGGGGCACCAGTATTTTCAAAGGCTTGGCCTTTTCCCCTTTATATTCTTGCGGCAGTTTCGGTGATGCTTACGGCTTTATGTGATAAAGCTTGTGCACGATCGACCAGTTGCCGTCGCGTTCCAGCAAAGACAGATATTCGTAGAAATCCATACCGTCGAAACGGGTCGTCAGCTTCACGGAAGCGCTGTCGCCCTCCTTGTCGATGCCCATGATTTCGAAGGCGGGATCGTGATTGGGGAGGCCGCGGTCGCTCTTGCGCATCTGGTCGACGAAATCCTCCAGCGACAGCCATTCGATTTCGCCCTCGAAGGTGCCGACGATGCTGGCGCGCGGGTCGAAAACGTCACGCATCAGGCTCTCATCCGCGTAGGCCATGGCATGAACATAGTCCGTGACGGTCTGGGTAATGGTTTGAGGCATCGGATCGTCCTCCCTTCGGATCCAAAAGCCGAGCTTACACCCGTTGGGGAGGTTCCACCATAACCCGCTGAAAATGCGCGGGTTACTCTTCCCTTCAGGGTGTTTTCCGGCTGCTCGAAGCAAGCGCTGCGCAGAATGATGCGGCATGTTTTGCCGCAGCTTTCCACAATTTTGTCCCGCCCGTCATTATAGTCGCCTTCTGTCCGACAAATTTCGGCAGCAAGGGCTTTTCCGGCCGTTGCGCCGCGAGGCTTTGTGTGGGCTTTGCCGGTTTAAAAGCCGGAGCGGGGTGCCGCACGGGGCGGAATTGGCTTATGATCCGCCCGCAGGCCTCTTGAGCGTGGCATCAGGCATGCGGGTAACAGTTTGCGTTTGAAGGTGTTTTTGTGATTGATCCCTATGTTTTGCTTGGCGTGGAGCGCGATGCCGACGAGGCGGCGATCAAGACGGCTTACCGCAAGGTGGCCAAGGCCGCGCATCCCGACAGCGGCGGCGATGCCGAGCAATTCGCGCGCCTGCAAACGGCTTACGAGCTTCTGAAGGATCCGGTGCGCCGCAAGGTGTTCGACGATACCGGTTACGATCCGCAGCTTGCCGATGCCAAGGACCTCAAGGGTCTGCTGATGCTTGAAACGCTGGTCAATGAATTCATTCTGGACGAGCGCGAACCCGGCAGTTTCGACCCCGTGGCGGCCATGCGCCGCAAGCTGACCGACGATATTCTGAAAAGCCGTTTCCATATTCTCGAGCTGGAACGGCACCGTACCCGGGTGCGTAAACACATGGATCGGCTGGGCCGCAAGCCGGAGACCGATGTGCTGAGTTCCATGCTGCGCGCCCGCAGCCAGTCCATCGCCGAAGCCATCCGCAACGCCGAAACCCAGATCGAGGCGATCGAGCAGGCCTATACGATGCTGGAAGGTTATTCCTACGAGCTGGAGAGCGTGACACTCGCCGAACCACTGCTGAAGGGCGAAGCGGCGGAATAGGCCGGTCGTTCAGGGACCGTTGGCCAGCGCGAGGATGAGCTGGTGCACCCGCCCGCCGGGGGAAAGCTCGTCCCGGTCGAAATCGCGGCCGCGCTGGCGTTGCTCGTTGGAAAGCTCGCCGAGGCGCTCTTGCAGAACGGCACGCACTTTCTGGCATTTGGGATCGTTCTCCGCCCTCAGCCCGGTGCTGAAGGCTTCGATCTTCTTGACCATGTCGAGAATATGTTCGCCATGCACGCGCTCATGGGTTTCCACGCCGGAAATGAAAGTCTTCCAGCTGGCGGCGACGGCCGGCGGCAGGTTGGCCGGGGCTTTCGGCCAGGTATAGATGATGGTGAGGTTGGGCCTTGCAGTGGCCAGCACGCAGGCGCCATCCGGCTGCGGACGATAATCCCGCCGCCATGTCAGCTTGAAGGTGGTGTGGGCGATCGCCTGCACGCCGGCCGTCGGGCCACGTTCGCCGATGGACTGGTAAAGCGCGCCCCCGGAATTGCCGCTGATGGCATAGGTCTTGATCTGTTCGGCGGGTTTCCAGCCGGCGGATTGTGCTGACAGCGGAAGGGCGCTCAGCAACAGGGCGGCACTGACGGAAAGGGAAAAGAGACTATGGGCGGGCACGCATCGATCCTTGGTGGTTTGCGTGCCGAAGATAGGCGAGGGGCAGGTCGTCAGGCAAGGGGTTGCCGGGCGCGGACTGTCGGCTGTTGCATCAATAGTTCATACGAAAACCCCCGCGCCTCGGCGCGGGGGAGACAAGTGTCCGACTGCAGGAGTAATCAGTCGTCCAGCTTGTCGTAATCGAGCTTCGGCGCGGTCTGCAGCGCGTCCTTGGTGGTGTCGACATAGGCCTTCCAGGTGCCGTTGTCGTTGTGAACCGCAACGGATGCCGGGTCGAGCACCACATAACTCTTGTCGATGCCGAGGAAGCCGCCGACGCTGGCAACCAGACCGATCACCGACTTGCCGTCGCCAATCACCACATCCTCGATCTCGCCGATGTTTTCGTTCTGGGCATTGTAGATGTCCATGCCGTCAAGCTGGGAGGCGGTGAGATCGGTCTTCTGGACATTGACGAACTTCAGCGGCCCGCTGGCCTTGGTGCCCATGGTGATGCCGGGGCCGGACAGGGTGGCATCCGCGCCGGCGGCAGGGGCCGTGGTCGCCGTCTGGGCAAAGGCCACGGAGGAGGAGAGCGCCGCCGCGGCAGCGAGAGCGATGACATTGATTTTCATGATGTTTCTTCCCTTTGCATGCTGAACGTTGCGTTCGGGGAGGAAACGGGGGAATGGGAATTTGGTTCCGCATGGGAGGACGTAATTTGATGATAGCGCTGATTAGCCTAGGTCATCGTCCTCAATTTCATAAATGTCTTCGTTGTCACTAGCGTGGGACAATATTCTCTTATAGTTCTCTGGCGATGATAGCCTTTCGTAACATTCGAATGTTTTGGGATCGAGAATAGGATCGTCCAAAACCCACTTCACGCCCAGATTCATAATTTTATCGACGTCGCGAATTATCATCCAGTCGCGAACAAGTCCGTATATGTTGGTCTCTATTCCCAATTGGTTGGCAGCTTCTGAGTAATTTTCAGGAATTAGTTCCTCAAGTTGACTGACGGTATTAATTTCAAATCCATTTAATTCACGGATTAGCTCATTTAATTCTGAGTGCATATAAGCATCGTCTAAGGTGAATTTATGGTTCTTGGACCAGTTTTCAATAAATTCTGTGAGACTAATAGAGTCGATTGGAAAATCTAAATTGCCGTCCTGATAGCTCTTGTTAAGTTCAGCCGCATAGATATCAATACCTTGAGCTATTTCACTGAAGCCCTTGTCTGCAATCTCAAGAAGACCTGCATGCAAGTAGAGGCTACGCTGCAGTTCATCGGGGAGATTTCCGCGAAATTTATATGACCGATCATGTGCTAGCTCTGCCCAAGCGTGTTGCAATACAGTTCTGATTTGGAACTCGAATTTTAACCCGTCTAAGCCGCGAAACTCCGGTAATTTTGCGCGCTCATTGCCCAAATCACAGACATAATGCACAGAGCGATAGCCAACCTGATTTGATAGCAATGCTCTGTCTTTGTTGCTGCTATTTTTCAGGTCTACCTCAAATGAGGAAGAAACAATTGACGAAACTTTTATTATATCCGACTCGACAAAGAGAATTATCCTAACTCCCGATATGTCTGTCATATCTACGGATGGTCTCTTGTAGTTTTTTCTTTTTATTTTCTCTTTTACGCTTTCGATAGTTTTCGTTCTTCCCGTGACGGATAGAAATTCAATACCATTATCTTCTAGAAGGTTTTTGGTAATAGCTACGACAGAATCTGTTAGTCTGCTATGTTTTGGAATGGCGTCACTTAACCAGTTATCGAGGTCCATATCTGCCGCTCATCCGATCTCGATGTTTGATTGCGAAAATTTATATTCATAAATATTTAAAGCCGGTGTTTTTTCAAGAACATTGTAAATTTATTCGGTTTTATCCCACTCCCCGTCGATGAATTTCAGCGCATCGATGATCGAAACCTTCCACACCGACCAGACGTGATCACCATCCGTCACCCGCAATTCTGATTTGCGTTTGTCGGCCTGCAAGGTTTCGTAAAGGGCGATGGCGCCGCGCCAGAGGAAGAAGCCATCGTCATCACCGACCGTCAGATAGGTGGCGGGCAAATCCTGGCTTTCGGCGACATGCTGGGCAACGAGGGTGAAGACGTTCTTTTCATTGAAGAGCCGCGCATCAAAAGGCGTGCCGAAAGCGCCGGAGAAATGATCGCCGGTTGAAGGCAGCACGATGCCGCTGGTGATGGTGGTGCGGTCGACCTGATGGAAAAAGGCGCTGTCCTGAATGAGTTTGAGTTCGGCGGGCGTCTTGTCGAGATCGGCGGCGGGGACGTTCTGCCAGATGGCGCCGGACAGGCTGGCGACGGCGCCATAGAGGTCCTCATGGCCATAGGCGAGATGCAGGGCGCCGAAACCGCCCATGGAAAGGCCGGCTATGGCGCGGCCTTGCCGATCCTTGCGTACCGGTAGGGTTTTTTCGATCTGGTGGCGCAGATCGCCGGTCAGCGCCGTTTCATAATCGCCGGGGCCGCCGACGGCGGCGGAATCCACATACCAGCTGTTCTTGACGCCGGGCATCACCACCACCAGCGGGCGGATGGCGCCGGCCTCGATAAGCGTATCGAGTGTCTTTTCGATATTGCCGAGATCGCGCCAGCTGTTCTGGTCGCCATTATGGCCATGCAGAAGGTAAAGAACGGGCCAGCCATTGTCCGGCGGTGCGCCATCCGGGCGGTAGATGTTGACGGGAAGCGGCGCGTTCAGGGCTGCGCTGTGGAAGGTAGCGTCTTCGATTTGCCCGGCGAGGGCCGAACCGGAGGACATAAGCAGGCAGAAGGCCATAAGATTTTTCCGGCACATATGGGGTCTCCTGTCATCATTCCCGAAACGATCAACGTTCCTCGGAGCTATGCGTTCCGGAACCCATAATGTTGCGGCAATGCCGCTCGCGCAAGTTTGTGCGCGGCGTGGCGCTTCAACGTCGCAAACGTAATTTCATATCGCGGTGCTTTTTTCAGGTTTTAATATGATGACATTGCCATTATCGCATTTTGCCCGCCTGCCGGTTCTGCTGCTCTTCCTCTCCGGTTGCATGACCGTGCCGATTTCCAGCATTCCCAAGCTGATGCAGCAGGATTTTCTGACGATGAATTTCGAGCATGTGCGGGTCGGGTTACAGCTCCCGGCTTATCTTTCCCTGCGTTCCGGGGATGCGGTGATGATTACCCGCAGCAAGATAGATGGCGCGACAGGCGAAACCGTCGATACCTATGCGCTGGTGGCGGATACAGATGCCGCAGCCCTCGCGAAATTCCGGCCGGAAAGGCGGGAAGGAATGTTGGCGAGCGTGTGGCGGGTCAAACCTGAAGACGCCGGGAGGCTGGCGGAGTTGCAGGAGCGGGTGCGCCGTTCCCGTGTCCAGGGACCGCGTATCAGGGGCAGCACCGAGATCAAGATCGTGAAAGCCTGTTTTACGGGCGCGTTTCCCGCCGGCCCAATCTATTCCTCGATCTATATGAAGCCCGCGGAAAACGAAGACTATATTCCCACATCGATTGATGCGGATCTGGTCAAGCTGTTCGGGCCGGCCGAGATCAGGTCGCTGATCACGCCATGCCAAAATTGACGGGTGCTACCGGAGTGTCCGCATGTCCCGTGACGCGTTTGCGGCTTCCCGCCGGCAATCCTGATAAAAGCGGCGGGTAACTTAACCCGCCGACCTGTCACGCCGACCCGTCAGGCCGGGCGTGCACGCCGGACATCACTGCCCCGGCCGGCCCGTCTTGCCCTTCGTCCGGCCCTTGCGCTTCTGCTCGCCGGCATCCTCATAGGAGCCCGCACCGATCTTGCCGCGCACCAGAGGTCTCGGGTCGTCGGTCGTCCGTTCGGGCTGGCCTTCCAGCAGCGGCGAGAACCGTTTTCCGGTTTCGGTGTCGGGCTTGTCGGGCACGGCGCCGCGCACGGGCTTTTCAGTTCTGCCCACCGTCATCTCGTCCAGCGTGTTCCTGCGGAACAGTGGCTTTCCGCCGTCCGAGCCGGGGCCCATTTCGTCGAGTGAGGGTTTGGCGAAGAGGGATTTCCCGCTTTCGTTCGCGGCGGCACTCCCCTCTGTCCTGCCGGACATCTCCCCCTCAGGGGCGGGAATCGACTCGTGGCGGGCGCTCGTTCCGCTTTTCCTGCCCTTGCCGCCACCCTCAAGCGATTTCGCCTCTTCCTTGGCCATGGGGTCATCCATGGTGGCGAGTTCGGCGGCCTTGAGACGCTTGATCTCGTCGCGCAGGCGTGCGGCTTTTTCGAAGTCTAGGTCGGCTGCGGCGTCGCGCATGGATTTTTCCAGCGCGTTGAGATGGGACTGGAGATTGTTGCCGACCAGATGGCCGCCATCGGCGAAGCCCTTGCCGGAAACGCCGGATATATCGGCCCTTACGTGATCGCGCTCATAAACAGAATCAAGAATGTCAGAGATCTTCGCCTTGACCGATTCCGGTGTGATGCCGTGTTCGGTATTATAGGCCATCTGCTTTTCGCGGCGGCGGGAGGTTTCCTCCATCGCCCGCTTCATCGAGCCGGTGACATTGTCGGCGTAGAGTATGACCTTGCCGTCGACGTTACGGGCGGCGCGGCCGATGGTCTGGATCAGCGAGGTTTCCGAACGCAGGAAACCTTCCTTGTCGGCATCGAGGATGGCGACGAAACCGCATTCGGGAATGTCGAGACCTTCGCGCAGCAGGTTGATACCGACAAGCACGTCAAAAGCGCCAAGGCGCAGGTCGCGGATGATCTCGATGCGCTCCAGCGTGTCGATGTCCGAGTGCATGTAACGCACGCGAACGCCCTGTTCATGCAGATATTCGGTCAGGTCTTCGGCCATGCGCTTGGTGAGTGTAGTGACCAGAGTGCGATAGCCTTTCGCCGCAGTGGCCTTGCATTCGGCGATACAGTCCTGGACCTGGTCTTCGACCGGACGGATCTCGACCGGCGGGTCGATCAGACCGGTCGGGCGGATCACCTGCTCGGCGAACACGCCGCCCGACTGCTCCATTTCCCAAGTGCTCGGGGTGGCTG
>JAGIAH010000011.1 GCA_017744915.1 Agrobacterium tumefaciens | reverse complement strand
CGCGTCTCGCGCTCGTCCGCTCTGGCCTCCAAGGCAACCGGCTTCCCGATCGCCAAGATCGCCGCCAAGCTCGCCATCGGTTATACGCTGGACGAACTGGAAAACGACATCACCGGCGGCGCAACACCTGCTTCGTTCGAACCGTCGATCGACTACGTCGTCACCAAGATCCCGCGTTTCGCCTTCGAAAAGTTCCCGGGTGCGTCTCCGATCCTCACCACGGCCATGAAGTCGGTCGGTGAAGTCATGGCGATTGGCCGCACCTTCGCGGAATCGCTGCAGAAGGCACTGCGCGGCATGGAAACCGGCCTCACCGGTCTCGATGAAATCGAAATCCCCGGTTACGAGGAAGGCGAAGGCTCCAAGAACGCCATCCGCGCCGCCATCGGCACGCCGACGCCGGACCGCCTGCGCATGGTCGCCCAGGCGCTGCGCATGGGCATGAGCGAAGAGGAAGTCCACGAAAACTCGAAGATCGATCCGTGGTTCATCGCCCAGTTCAAGGCCATCGTCGACATGGAAGCCCGCATCCGCGAGCACGGCCTGCCGCAGGATGCCGAAAACCTGCGCACGCTGAAGGCCATGGGCTTCTCCGACGCCCGCCTCGCCAGCCTGACGTCCAAGCGTCCGAAGGAAGTGGCCGAGCTGCGCAACAGCCTGAACGTCCGCCCGGTCTTCAAGCGCATCGACACCTGCGCGGCCGAATTCGCCTCGCCGACCGCTTACATGTATTCGACCTATGAAATTCCCTTCGTCGGCGCCGCCCGCTCGGAAGCGCAGGTTTCCGACCGCAAGAAGGTCGTCATCCTCGGCGGCGGTCCGAACCGTATCGGTCAGGGCATCGAGTTCGACTATTGCTGCTGCCATGCCGCCTTCGCGCTGAAGGATGCCGGCTTCGAAGCCATCATGATCAACTGCAACCCGGAAACCGTTTCCACCGACTACGACACCTCCGACCGCCTCTATTTCGAACCGCTGACGGCCGAAGACGTGATCGAAATCATGCGTGCGGAACAGGAAAAGGGCGAGCTGGTCGGCGTCATCGTACAGTTCGGCGGCCAGACCCCGCTGAAGCTGGCCGAAGCACTTGAAAAGAACGGTATCCCGATCCTCGGCACCGCGCCTGACATGATCGACCTTGCCGAAGACCGTGATCGCTTCCAGAAGCTGCTGATGAAGCTCGATCTTGCCCAGCCGAACAACGGCATCGCCTATTCGGTCGAGCAGGCCCGCCTCGTCGCCTCGGAAATCGGCTTCCCGCTGGTCGTGCGCCCGTCCTATGTTCTGGGTGGCCGCGCCATGCAGATCATCCATTCGGAAGGCCAGCTCCAGACCTATCTGCTCGACACCGTTCCCGGTCTCGTGCCTGAGGACATCAAGCAGCGTTACCCGAACGACAAAACCGGTCAGATCAACACCCTGCTCGGCAAGAACCCGCTGCTGTTCGACAGCTACCTGACCAACGCCGTCGAAGTGGACGTCGATGCGCTGTGCGACGGCGAAAACGTCTTCGTTTCCGGCATCATGGAACACATCGAAGAAGCCGGCATCCACTCGGGCGACTCGGCCTGCTCGCTGCCGTCTCGTTCGCTGAGCAAGGAGACCCTCGACGAACTGGAACGCCAGACGACGGCTCTTGCCAAGGCGCTGAATGTCGGTGGCCTGATGAACGTTCAATATGCCATCAAGGATGGCACCATCTACGTTCTCGAAGTCAATCCGCGCGCCTCGCGTACCGTGCCTTTCGTCGCCAAGACCATCGGTGCGCCGATCGCCAAGATCGCCGCCCGCGTCATGGCCGGTGAAAAGCTTGGTTCGGCAATCGCCGCCTATGGCGAAAAGCCCGATCCGCGCAACCTGAAGCACATTGCTGTCAAGGAAGCCGTCTTCCCCTTCGCGCGCTTCCCCGGCGTCGACATCCTGCTCGGACCGGAAATGCGCTCGACCGGCGAAGTCATCGGCCTCGACACCGATTTCGCGCTTGCCTTCGCCAAGAGCCAGCTCGGTGCCGGTGTCGATCTGCCGCGCTCCGGCACGGTCTTCGTTTCGGTGCGTGACGAGGACAAGGAAGGCGTTCTTTCCGCCATCCGCATTCTGGTGGAAAGCGGCTTCAAGGTGCTGGCAACCGGCGGCACCCAGCGTTTCCTCGCCGAGCAGGGCATCAACGCCGAAAAGATCAACAAGGTGCAGGAAGGCCGCCCGCATATCGAGGACGCGATCCGCAACCGTCAGGTCCAGCTGGTCATCAACACCACCGACAGCAACAAGGCGATTTCCGACTCGAAGTCGCTGCGTCGCGCAACGCTGATGCAGAAGGTGCCTTACTACACGACGATGGCCGGCGCCGAAGCCGCCGCCCTCGCCATCAAGGCACTGAAGGCCGGCAATCTGGAAGTGAAGCCGCTGCAAAGCTACTTCAACTAAGCCTTCTGCGGGAAACCCCCGCAAGATTGACAGCAAAACGCCGCGGGTCGCCATGCCCGCGGCGTTTTGTTTTGCGTAATCCCGCTGCAATCCATTCCCCGTATCAAAAAGGCGTCATTTGCACCCGAGGCCGATAATGTCTTTTTGCATTCCTGAAGAACCCTCCTCCGCTGTCCACCGCGCCATTTCCCTGAACTCGAGCGGGCGGGGTTAAGCCATGGTCGGACGTCCGCCAGGCCCGGAAAGGGTGGCTTTTCCGCTTCGGATCGAACCCGCAATATTGAACGCGATCCGGCACACCGCGAGTGGCGAATTGCGCAGCATCAATGCGCAGATCGAAATCCTGCTGAAAGAGGCCTTGCGGCATCGCGCCGCTGCGGATACGGCGAAAGAGCCAACGGGCTAAGCCCAGGGCTCCAGCGTCGGAAAACGGGAAGATCACAGCTTTGTCAGATACCTAAGCCGCGAGCGCCTCGCGCACGCAATTGCGGCCTTCGGTCTTTGCCCGGTAGAGCGCACGATCCGCCATTTCGGCAAGCGTCAGGAGATCGCAGCTCATATCGCCGCTTGCGGCGACGCCGATGCTGATCGTCACGCCGACACGCAAACCGCCGCAATCCACCTCGGTCACCGCGATGGCACTGCGAATGCGTTCGCCGATCATGCGGGCCTTCTGAACCCCGGCGCCCGGCAGGAAGATGATGAATTCCTCGCCGCCGTAACGCGCCAGCACATCACCGCCGCGGATGCTGCCACCGATGCGCTTTGCCACCTCCTGCAGGACACTATCGCCGACGGCGTGGCCAAAACGGTCATTGATCGACTTGAAGTGATCGATATCCAGCAACATGGCCGCATCGGTGGGATCGGGTGTCGCCGGCATGGTCTGGAAGAAGAAGCGCCGATTCTTGACGCCCGTCAGCGGATCGGTATTTGCGAGAACCAGCAATTTCCGTTCGGACCGCTCGGCCACCAGCACCATCACGAAGAGGGCAATGGCGAAATTCAGCATGATGATGAAGAAAAACGCATTGACCAGATTGATGGTGGCATAATCGGGGAAAAGCACACTTTTCATCACCGACAGCGAAATCAGGCCGGAGATGCCGGTAATCGCGCCCAGCGCCAGACGGGAGAGAAGTGGCTCCTTCCGCCACCCGGCAAAAAGCACGACCGCCCCGCCGAGATAGGCCAGAGTTGCACAACCATTAAAGAGCGCCGCGCGAAAGGCATTATTGTCCGCCACCCGCACCGCGACGACAACCGCCAGGGCGGCAATGAGACAGGCAAGGATTGTGGTTTTGCGGTTGACGAAGCGTCCGTCGCTCAACGCCTTCAAACCGAGCCAGATCAGCGCATAACCCGCAATACCGAACACAACGCTGCCGAGCTGCCACAGGGCCGGCGACACGATGTTCCATTCTCCGTAACCTGCAAGCGTGGAACCGATCGTCATCGACGCAAAACCCGCCGCAAGCGCAACCGGACCAGGCAAATAGCGATTACTCATCCTCAGGTAGATAAAACTCATCAACCCAACAATGTAAGAACATTTTTGCATCAGTATGACTGTCGCAAGGTCGAGTTCGCCCAGCATAATATGTCCGTTTTTTGAATAGAATTCGGTGAGAAGGATTACAATATTCCGTATAAAATTTTAATGAAAATAACAAATTAATATTCAGTAAATAAATATTATTGGGAATAAACACTAAATACACAATAAAACTCTAATATATACAACAATCTATTCGAGCATTTCATAGACAACATATCCTTTCTGGATCTTGTGATGTCCGCCACCATCCCGTCGAGATGCGTGCGAAGCATCGCGCCTTGCCGCGACGAAGATAATGGCCAGCCTGCCTGACGTCGACATCTTCGTGACTTATGTTTACCCTATGTTCCATTGACAATCGTCAGAAAACAAGACCAAGCCGTTGAATAGAAAGAGAAATATCAGAGCCTCAAATTTACTGGCATTTCGCTGTCGTCTTCTGATATAGTCGGCTCAGTTATGATTTTGGCATGGTTCCGGAGTTCCCCTCCGGAACCTGTTTCTTTTTGTGTCTGCAAGTAAAGCGACCGGAATGCGAAGGATAAAAAAATGGTAGAAAAAGTACCGATGACTCAGGGTGGATTCGTCAAGCTTCAGGAGGAGCTGCGCTGGCGCCAGCAGGAGGAACGCCCCCGTATCATCGAGGCGATTGCGGAAGCACGCGCCCATGGCGACCTTTCGGAAAACGCCGAGTACCATGCTGCCAAGGAAGCCCAGAGCCATAATGAAGGCCGCATCACGGAACTGGAAGACCTGACCGCGCGTGCCGAAGTCATCGATCTTTCCAAGATGTCCGGTTCCAAGATCAAGTTCGGCGCCACCGTCAAGCTGGTGGATGAAGATAGCGACGAGGAAAAGACCTATCAGATCGTCGGCGACCAGGAAGCCGATGTGAAGGCCGGCCGCATTTCCATCTCCTCGCCCATTGCCCGCGCCCTGATCGGCAAGGAAGTCGGCGACAGTATCGAAGTCAACGCCCCGGGCGGTGCCAAGGGTTACGAAATTCTCGCGGTGCAGTGGGGCTGATTGCCCCGATGCGATGCGCCGCATGCGGGCGCATCGTCTTCTGACTGATCAATTCTTTAGCCGCAAAGACGGAAGCCCATCTTGTCCCACGTCAGTCTGAAAGATGTGCAGGTGCTTGCGCCGAACTTCAAGCGCAGGCTCTCCGGCGTCACCTCCACCATCGTTCAGCTCATTCCGGTGCAGAACCGGCTTGGGCAGAAGGTGGCCACCATCGGCCCCGGCCTGCCGCCGCATCTGCCGCATGTGCGTTTCCGTGATCTGTGGCGGCTCTGGCAGAACGGCCCGCTCGGCGGCCCGCGCATCTGGCATGCCCGCCGCAATCTGGAAATGCTGCCGGGCATTCTCATGCGTGACGTACTGCGCATGAAGGTGAAACTGCTCTTCACCTCGGCCGCACAGAGACGGCATTCCGGCTATACACGCTTTCTGATTTCGAAGATGGATGCGGTGGTCGCTACCAGCACCCGCTCCGGTTCGTTTCTCGAAGTACCCCATCGCGTCGTAACGCATGGCGTCGATACCGAGCTGTTCCACCCGGCGACGGGTCCCGAAGACATGATCGAGGCAACCGGCCTGCCCGGACAGTATCTGATCGGCTGTTTCGGACGCGTGCGCCACCAGAAGGGCACAGACCTCTTCGTGCGCGCCATGATCGAGCTTTTGCCCCGCTATCCGCAATGGACCGCCGTGGTTTCCGGCCGGGTTACGGCAGAACACAAGGCTTTTGGCGATGCGCTCAAGGCTGACGTCGCCGCGGCCGGCCTTGCCGACCGCATCGTCTTTCAGGGCGAAGTTGACGACATCAAGCCGTGGTACCGGCGGCTGACGCTTTATGTCGCCCCATCCCGCAACGAAGGTTTCGGCCTGACGCCGCTCGAAGCCATGGCCTCGGAGACGGCCGTCGTCGCCAGCAATGCCGGCGCCTATGAGGAAATGATCGTCAGGGGCGAGACCGGGGCCGTCGTGGATGCGGGTGACTACACATCGCTGAGAGATGCGATAGGAATCTATCTGGCCGATCCGGCTCTGGCCAAAGCCCATGCAAGTGCCGGGCTGGCGCATGTACGCAGCACTTTTCCGCTGGAAAAAGAAGCGACAAGTCTCGGTGACGTCTATGATGCGTTGCGGCGAGGGTGATACCCCCTAAACCAGCAAGACGTCCGCTGCTTAGATTTCCACCAGACCGACGCGCTTGACCTGACGGATGGTCAGCATGGTGCGCACCGTATCGACATTCTCATCCGCCGTCAGAACTTCGATGACGAAATCCTGAAACTCCGTCAGGTTCTTCGCCACACAGTGCAGCAGGAAATCGCTTTCACCCGACACCATCCAGGCCTGCCGCACCAGCGACCATCCTGCTGTTGCCGCCGCAAAGGCCTTGAGATTGCTGTCCGACTGGCGCTTGAGGCCAATCATGCAGAAGGCAACGAGGTCGAAACCGAGCTTCGGCGCGTTCAACATGGCGTGATAACCCTCGATCACACCCGCCTCTTCCAGCTTGCGGACACGCCGAAGGCAGGGCGGCGCGGAAATTCCGACCCTTTCGGCCAGCTCCACATTGGTCATACGCCCGTCGCGCTGCAATTCGCGCAGGATTTTCAGATCGATGGCATCGAGTTCGACGCTGGTCACGGAGAAGTACCTCGTTAAGCTGGAGAACTTCCTTGTACTATTCGGCACGGGATTCGCAACATTATGCCACTGCCCGGTCACAAAATTGCGCGCGCATCCACAACTGCCTTGTTGGTAACGCAAGGCTGCCCTTGAATAAAGACACTAGACAACCTTAAATACCGGGCAATGAAGGGGTTGCGGCCTGTTCGCCGTCTTGCGGCTGGAGAGCCCGGGTGCCGAAAGGCACTGCGACCGAAAGACCCCGTTACTGAAAGGAATGTTTCCATGTCTGCCCGCCACACGAAGGTATTGATCATTGGCTCCGGTCCCGCCGGTTATACCGCGGCGATCTACGCGGCCCGCGCAATGCTGAAACCCGTGCTGATTGCCGGCATGGAACAGGGTGGCCAGCTGATGATCACCACCGACGTCGAGAACTATCCGGGCTTCGCCGATCCGATCCAGGGCCCCTGGCTGATGGACCAGATGCTGAAGCAGGCAACCCATGTGGGCGCGGAAATCGTCAGCGACCTCGTCACCGAAGTTGAAACCAACGTCCGGCCTTTCGTGGTCAGGACCGATTCCGGTCAGGTCTGGACTGCCGACACGCTGATCATCGCCACCGGCGCCAAGGCCAAGTGGCTCGGCATCGAGAGTGAGCAGCATTTCCAGGGCTTCGGCGTCTCCGCCTGCGCCACCTGCGATGGTTTCTTCTATCGCAACAAGGATGTGATCGTGGTCGGCGGCGGCAACTCCGCCGTGGAAGAAGCGCTGTACCTCGCCCATATCGCCAAGTCGGTCACCATCGTGCACCGCCGCGACAACTTCCGCTCGGAGAAAATCCTGCAGGAACGGCTGTTCGCGAAGGAAAACGTCAAGATCCTCTGGAACACCGAAGTCGCCGAGATCACCGGCGCACCGGCAAAGCCGCCAATGCCGCCTTCCGTCTCCGGCGTGAAGCTGCGCGACACCAAAACGGGCGCGATCAGCGAAATGCCGATCGATGGCGTCTTTGTCGCCATCGGCCATGCCCCGGCAGTCGAACTGTTCAAGGGCAAGGTGAAGCTGAAGGATAACGGCTACATGTGGACCGCTCCCGATTCCACAGCCACCGACGTGGAAGGCATCTTCGCGGCCGGCGACGTCACCGACGATATCTATCGCCAGGCAATCACCGCCGCCGGCATGGGCTGCATGGCCGCCCTTGAAGCGGAACGTTATCTCACCGCGCATCAACCGCTTGCTGTCGCAGCGGAATAACCGAAAGGCAGGATAGGCATGGCAATGCCATTGGACTGGGATAAACTGCGCATTTTTCATGCCGCAGCCGAAGCAGGGTCTTTCACCCATGCTGCCGACAAGCTGCATTTGTCCCAGTCGGCCATCAGCCGTCAGGTCAGCGCGCTGGAGCAGGATGTCGGCGTCAAGCTGTTCCATCGCCATGCGCGCGGCCTGATTCTCACCGAACAGGGCGAGTTGCTGTATCGCACCGCCCATGACGTGCTGCTGAAGCTCGAAACGGTGAAGATGCAGCTCACCGAAACGACGGAAAAGCCGAGCGGCAAGCTGCGCGTGACGACGACCGTCGGTCTCGGCCAGGGCTGGCTGACGGACAAGGTGCAGGAATTCCTGCAGCTTTATCCGGAAATGTCGATCCAGCTCATCCTCGACAATGAGGAGCTGGACGTGAACATGCGCCATGCCGATTGCGCCATCCGCCTGCGCCAGCCGCAACAGTCGGACCTTATCCAGCGCAAGCTGTTCACGGTGCACATGCACGTCTATGCCGCGCCGTCCTATATCAACCGCCACGGCGAGCCGCAGTCTGTCGAGGATCTCGACAATCACCGCATCATCTCCTTCGGTGAGCCGGCACCCAACTACCTCTTGGACGTCAACTGGCTGGAAAATGCCGGGCGTTCCTCAGACAATACGCGCATGCCGCATCTGCAGATCAACAGCCAGACCTCGATCAAGCGCGCCTGCCTGCTGGGGATAGGCATTGCCTGCTTGCCGGATTATATCGTCGGCCGCGATCCGGGCCTTATCCAGCTATCGCTCGCCGCAGACATTCCGTCCTTCGATACCTATTTCTGCTATCCGGACGAGATGAAAAACGCTGCAAAGCTGAAAGCCTTCCGCGACTTCATCGTTGCAAAAGCGCGGAACTGGAACTTCTGACGTTAAAATAATCGACGTTGAAAGATAATCCTTTAAATTCAAAGCCTTGCAAAGGCAGAAGCGAGAGGGGCGCGCAGGCGCCCTTCTCCAGCTTTGCACATAAAATATACCGGAAATATCGAGGGCTGCGCGGCACGCATGCCTGACCTGCACAAAAAAGAGTTGTTTCGTGCACAAAAAAGCACCATATCGCTCTCAGCTGATGCACACGGTGGCTTTTCCTCCCAGTTCCACCGCATCAGCTGTTCCCCTCTGGAGGTTTTTGACCTTCACACTTAAAGGGCCCTGGATCCTTCCGGCGGCCCTCTTTTTTTACCCGCAAGAATTTTCTCCGAATTGGCGAAATATCGCACGATGCAACCTTGTTTTGCATTATTGCCGCTCCCATATTTTAGTCAGCTGTCACGTTCGCCCAAGGCCCGCGGCAGCTGTTCCCCTCTGGAGGTTTTAACCTTCAAACTTATCAGGCCGCGGAAATATCCAGCGGCCTTCTTTTTTGGAGCTGCCTGCCCGCTCCCCGCGATCCTCACAGAGACGTGACTTGTATATCGAGAATGACCGATATAAATATCGGACATGTCAGATATTGAAGAAACATCGATGAACCCGGAGGAAATCCTCAAGGCCCTTTCGCATCCCGCAAGGCTGAAATTTCTTGAATGGCTGAAGTGCCCGGAAAAACACTTCTGCCAGGAGCATCCGCTCAGCATGGGTGTGTGCGCCAACCAGTTTCAGATCAGCGGCCTGTCGCAATCCACCGTCTCGTCGCATCTGGCGGTGTTGCAGGCAGCCGGCCTCATCAGGTCGAAAAAGGTCGGGCAATGGGTGTTTTTCGAACGCGACGAAGAAACCATCGACGCCTTCCGCAATTATCTGCAAGCCAATCTCTGAGCCTCCCAAGCTTTGAGCCCCCGGGGTGCCGGACTGGAAACCGCAACGCGGTTTCACTCCGGCACCCGAACAAAGACAGCGCGCCTGGCGCGCAACTCTGCCAACCGACCAGAAAGTGAAGTCGCATGACCAGTCTTTTCGAACCGGCACAGGCCGGCGATATCGCACTCGCCAACCGTATCGTCATGGCTCCCCTCACCCGCAACCGTTCGCCGGGGGCAATTCCCAACAATCTCAACGCCACCTATTACGAGCAGCGCGCCACGGCCGGGCTGATCGTCACCGAGGGCACGCCGATCTCCCAGCAGGGTCAGGGTTACGCTGACGTTCCGGGCCTCTATAAGCGGGAAGCGATCGCGGGCTGGAAACAAGTGACCGACGGCGTACATTCGGCCGGCGGCAAGATCGTTGCGCAGATTTGGCATGTGGGCCGCATTTCCCACACCTCGCTGCAGCCGCATGGCGGCCAGCCGGTCGCTCCTTCCGCCATTCCGGCCAAGTCGAAGACCTATATCATCAATGATGACGGCACTGGCGCCTTTGCCGAGACCTCCGAGCCGCGCGCACTCACCATCGACGATATCGGCCTCATCCTTGAAGATTACCGCAGCGGTGCACGCGCCGCCCTGGAAGCCGGTTTCGACGGCGTCGAAATCCATGCCGCCAATGGTTACCTGATCGAGCAGTTCCTGAAATCCAGCACCAACCAACGCACGGACGAATATGGCGGCTCGATCGAAAACCGCGCCCGCTTCCTGCTGGAAGTTGTCGATGCGGTTGCGGAAGAGATCGGCGCCGGCCGCACCGGCATCCGCCTCTCCCCCGTCACCCCGGCCAACGATATTTTCGAGGCCGATCCGCAGCCGCTTTACAATTACGTGGTGGAAGAACTCGGCAAGCGCAATCTCGCCTTCATCCACGTCGTTGAGGGTGCCACGGGTGGCCCGCGTGATTTCAAACAGGGCGACAAGCCGTTCGATTACGCAGCCTTCAAGGCCGCCTATCGCAATGCCGACGGCAATGGTCTGTGGATCGCCAATAATGGTTACGACCGTGAGAGCGCCATCGAAGCCGTGGAAAGCGGCAAGGTCGATGCCGTCGCCTTCGGCAAGGCCTTCATCGCCAATCCGGATCTGGTGCGCCGCTTCAAGGACAACGCGCCCTTGAACGAGCCGAACCAGCCGACCTTCTATGGCGGCGGAGCCGAAGGTTACACCGATTATCCGGCGCTCGCCTGACAAACCGAAACGCCGCATTACTCCATGGCAATGCGGCGTTTTCTTTCAGCGCAGGCTTCGTGCCTGCCGTGCGGCAAAATCTGAAAATGCGCCCATGATGAAGGCATTGGGCACATGCAGCGCCTGCAGGAAGCCATTGCCCGTTTCCCGGCCGATACTCATCAGTGCCACCTGCAGACAGTAGAGGGCGAGCAGCACCAGCGAACGGGCAAGGTTCGGCCGCAGATCGTCATAACACAGCGCAAGGACCACCAGCGACAGGATGGGAAGGGCGATGAAGAGGCCAAGTCCCTTGTGCACCGAAAGCAGCGACCCGTCATAATAGATCGACAGCCCGGCCAGCAGCACCTGTGCGAAAATCAGCACCGGCACCACGGCCGACACCACGGCGAAGATGCGGCGCTGGCGAGATAGTCCACTCGTTGCCGTGGCCATCACACCCTCCCCCCGGCATCGGCCGGATGGTGAAGGCTGGCCGGTTTCCGCACCTGTTCGATGCAGCCGAGGTTCGCCAATGTCGCCGATACCGCAACATCGATCGGTGTCCTCGGCTCCACTCCGAGGAAATCCGTAAGCTTGGCGTTGCTCATGCGGATCGGCATCTGCCAGAGATATTGCATTTCCAGCACTTCGCGGAACAGGGGAACGAAGGGTGCGGCCAGCCTTATCGCCAGCCAGGACAGCCGTCGCATCTTGACCGGCTGGCCTACCGCACGCTCGATTGCCGCGACCAGTTGCAGCCCGTCGAAATCCCAGAAACCCTCCATGTGATAGACGGCAAAAGCAGGAAGTTCGCCCGAACGATCCAGCAACCGTCCGATCGTCTCCGCCACGTCAGGCAGATAGGCCCATTGATGCCCGGCATGGGGTGCGGCGGGGTTCTGGACGCTGCGCACCGGTTTGCCCGGCCGCACCAGCATTTGCGAAAACCAGTTATTTTTCGCATCCGGCCCGAAAAAATCCCCGGCACGGACAATCAGCACCGGCACGCCCCGCATCGACGCCATTTTCAGCCGCCGCTCCATCTCCACGCGCAGCGCGCCCTTGCGGGTGAAGGGTTTCTGCGGACTGTCCTCTGTCAGCAGCGGAAAGGCATCCGGCCCGAAATTATAGACGCTGCCCGGAAACACGATCCTCGCCCCGCAGGCTTCGGCAGCGGCGATGGTGTTGTCGAGCATCGGCAGCACCTGCCTCTCCCAATCGCGATATCCGGGAGGATTGACCGCATGGACGATGAGCGTGGCGCCCCTGGCGGCCTCCACCACATCCTGCCGGTTCATCGCATCGCCCGTCACGCGCTCCATGCCGTCCGACGCGCCTGTCGATACGGGTTGGCGCGTCAGCGCCCTCACCCGCCAGCCGCGTTGCAGCAGCGTCTTTGAGACGTGGCTGCCGACACCACCATTCGCGCCAATGATCAGGGCCAGTGGCCGGTTATTCTCTGCTGTATTTGCATGGTTTTCATATATCATGGCCGTCGCTCCTTTTTGTGAGCTGGAGTATCGGCGCAATGCGCGATATACGAAATTGTCGAAATAGGTGTAGCGGCCATACAAAATTTTATGATCAAAAGCCGGAATGTCAGCTGGGATTTTTACCGTACCTTCCTCAGCGTGCTGCGTGATGGCTCGCTTTCCGCCGCCGCGCGCGAACTTGGCATCACCCAGCCGACGGCGGGGCGCCATATCGGCGCACTGGAGGAGGCCATCGGCTTTCCGCTGTTCATCCGCTCACCGCACGGGCTGATGCCGACGGAGGCCGCGCTCGCGCTCAAGCCCTATGCGGAAAATCTGTCGGCGACGGCCGCGGCCCTCATGCGGGCGGCCTCCGGCGAGGTTGGCAAGATCGAAGGCACCGTGCGCATCAGCGCATCGGATATTATCGGCGTGGAGATGCTGCCGCCGATCATCACCGCCATGCAGGAGGTTCACCCCCGGCTAGAAATCGAGCTTTCGCTGTCCGATACGCTGGAAGACCTGCTGCGGCGTGAGGCCGACATCGCCATCCGCATGACCGAGCCGCAGCAGGATGCGATCGTCATGCGCTATATTGGCAATTTCCGTCTGGGATTTCATGCGACACGCGATTATCTGGCAAAAGCCGGCATCCCGGAGAGCATGGATGAACTGGACAACCACCGCATGGTCGGTTTCGACCGCAAGACGCCCTTCATCCGGGCGGCCATCCAGCGGATGCGTTCGCTCGATCCGGAAATACCCGATATTGAAGACATTTCCTTTGAAATCCGCGCCGACAGCAACCTTGCCCAGCTTGCCATGATCCGCGCCAGCGCGGGAATCGGCGTCTGCCAGATCGGCCTGGCGCGCAAGGACCCCCGGCTTGTCCATGTGCTTCCGAAAATCGACATTCCGCTGCACACCTGGGTCGCGATGCACGAGAACCTCAAGACCTCGCCGCGATGTCGGGCCGTGTTCAGCGCCCTGGTCGAAGGCCTGAAAGCCCATCTCAAGGAGACCGATCCAAACGCCCCGCCGCAACGGCGCTAGGGCTGCTCAAGCATCGGCGCCCGGCCGCACACGCGATTGCGCGGAACAGGCCGGCGGAAATGGGAAGGCAATGCCGGTTTCACCTGACATTCCGACCCCGCTCATCAAAAGGATCTGGCCTGCTGCGTCGTCTTGTCCACCACCTCGGCTTCCGGCCGGTCGCCACCCTGGCTATATTCCTCATGCCACTGGCCACGCTCGTCCTGATAGCTGATTTCCTCGTCATCGCCCCCGATCTGCTGTTCGGCGGCAACGATGCGCGCAGCCTCGACGGCATCGGCATAGGTAGGAAATGTTTCGGAATAGGCGCCGTTCATGCGGTAGGCAAAACCTCCGTCATGTTCGACAATTTCATATACCACTTTGGTCATGCATGGTCCTCCTGTCTCGGTAGGCGACATGGCAACCACAACCGCGTTTCAAGCATTGCACCCGATGGGACACCGCGGCATGAGCAGCATGTCCTGCGACACCACTATCCTACCAAAAGCACTCAAGCGCAAATCCTGCTTGATCTGAGGGACGATACGTCACAGCCTAGGCCTGTCACGGGGAAGGGAAATCGATGGCGGCTACCATTCTGAAGCAGGAGCGCATGTTGCTTCTGGCGATACCGGCGGCAATTGCCGCCTATATGGCGGAACATGCGATATTCGAAGCCGGAAAGACGGCGGCGCTGATTGCCGCGATCATGCTCATCGGGCTTATCGTTCTCGTCTCGATGCGGGTTGCCCATCACGCCGAAATCCTCGCCACCAAGGTCGGCGATCCCTATGGCACGATGATCCTGACGCTCTCGGCAGTCGCGGTCGAAGTGCTGATCCTTGCCATCATCATGAGCGAATCCAGTTCGCCCACGCTGGTGCGCGATACGATCTATTCCGCCGTGATGATCGACATCAACGGCATTCTGGGCCTGGCCGCCCTGCTCGGCGGTCTGCGCCACGGTGAACAGCCCTATAATGACGATTCCGGCAAGACCTACGGCGTGATGATCCTCACCGCCATGGGCATTTCGATGATCGTGCCGGAATTCATTCCGCAACAGAGCTGGCATGTCTATTCCGCCTTCACCATTGTCGCGATGATCGCGCTCTATGCGCTTTTCCTCAAGATGCAGGTCGGGCCGCACAGCTATTTCTTCAGCTATACCTATCCCCGCAAGCCGCATCCGGCCGGTCAGCCGTCGGATGGCCATGCGGAGGAGGAAGACGAAGGCAGCGTACCACTCTCCATCGGCCTCATCATTGCCGGCGTGGTGATGATCGGCGTGCTGGCGGAATTCATGTCGGCCTTCCTGGGCGAAAGCCTTGAGGGCACCAGCGCGCCGCCTGCACTGATGGCGGTGGTGGTGGCGACCATCTCGGCATCGCCCGAAATCCTTACCGCGCTCCGATCTGCCCTGCGTAACCGCATGCAGGCCGTGGTCAATATTGCCATGGGCGCATCACTGTCGACGGTGATCCTGACCGTGCCGGTGATGGAGGGCATCGCGCTTTATACCGGCCAGCCCTTCATCATGGCGATGACCCCGGTGCAGACCGTCATGGTCTTCATCACCCTCATCGCCGCCGCCATCAATCTCAACGACGGCGAGACCAATGCGATCGAGGGAATGACGCATTTCATCCTCTTCGCCACCTTCATCATGCTGCTGTTTCTGGGGCTTTAGCGACCGATCTTCGGTCTATACTCTCTCATATCCTGCAACAAACAGGACTGTCATGCCTGCGAAGATGGGGGTTCGCTTATCTTGCGGCGAAGACTGGCGCATTGAAATACGGATAGTCCTCATTGCTCCCCAAAATGACGGCCATTGGCCGCGGCAGT
Organism: Agrobacterium tumefaciens; assembly: GCA_017744915.1. Lineage (GTDB taxonomy): Bacteria > Pseudomonadota > Alphaproteobacteria > Rhizobiales > Rhizobiaceae > Agrobacterium > Agrobacterium tumefaciens_I. The sequence continues at coordinate 89,545 of JAGIAH010000011.1, read as the reverse complement.
ACATCGCGAGGCGCAGAGTCCTGCAATGCCAAGTATATCAAAACGACGATATAGCACGCCCCCAACACTCTTGCGGTTTGTGATCCCGGTTCGGTGATCCCCTTCAATAAATAAACGGCGCCATAGAGGTCGGAAATGCCGTTAATCTGAACTGTGCCGTCAATCTCCTCAAATCCCCCTTGCCAAGCGCATGAGTATTGATCGTATCCTGAAAGGAGACCGGCGCGATCTGAAGTAGAGAAAGGCCACATGTCGTCCGTATAGAAGTTCGTCTCGACGACGGGATCAAGCAATCCGTCATCGTTTGGCTCCCGCCCTATATGCCCTGGCCAGCTTAGATCGATTCCGATCGCACTAATCTTGCTGTCACCACGATCGTAGTTCGTAATGCTCGCTGGCAAATTTAACCACCCAATCAACTCGATGCTTTTTGGGTCGACGGTTAGAAAGCGTGACGGAAGCGGACGATCTGGGCCGCACACTGCGCCAAGCAGTGACTTCAGGCGATCGGCAGCCGCATCAGCCTCGTCTCTTCTAAGTAAATCCTCAATTTCTTTACAAAAATCTCTATCCGACAGTCCGTCTATAATTAATTCATCAATCATCCGATGAAACTCCTTTTGGCTTACGCCATACCCATAGACTATATTATTTCAACTCAAACAAAAACCTAAACAACTCATCATAGACAGGAATGAACTGCCGTAATTTTCCAAAAATACTTTATTATTACAATTTACATCCCGATTGAACGCGCGATGCTCTAGTTGAAACAAAAAAAGCCCGGCATCGCTGCCGGGCTTTTTCTTTTAAGATCGCAAACCGATCAGCGGCAAGCGGCGCAGAAGCGCTGGATGCGCTTGCAGGCCTCTTCCAGAAGCGCTTCCGACGTGGCGTAGGAAATGCGGAAGTTCGGGCCGAGGCCGAAAGCCGATCCCTGCACGACGGCAACGCCTTCGGCTTCCAGAAGCTCGGAGACGAAATCCGCATCCGTCTCCATGACCTTGCCCGAAGGCGCTGTCTTGCCGATCAGGCCGGCGCAGGACGGATAAACGTAGAACGCGCCTTCCGGCGACGGGCAGCTGATGCCCTTGGCCTGGTTGAGCATGGAAACGACGAGATCGCGGCGGCCTTCGAAGATCTTCTTGTTGGCCGGAATGAAATCCTGCGTGCCATTCAGAGCTTCGACAGCTGCCCACTGTGCAATCGAGCTTGCGCCCGAGGTCTGCTGGCCCTGGATCATGTCCATGGCCTTGATCAGCGGCAGCGGGCCGGCGGCATAGCCAATACGCCAGCCGGTCATGGCATAGGCCTTGGAGACGCCGTTCATCGTCAGCGTGCGGTCGTAGAGCGAAGGCTCGACCTCAACCGGGGTGACGAATTTGAAATCGCCATAGGTCAGGTGCTCATACATGTCGTCCGTCAGCACCCAGACATGCGGGTGCTTGACCAGCACATCCGTCAGCGCCTTCAGCTCGTCATGCGAATAGGCCGCACCAGACGGGTTGGAGGGCGAGTTGAAGACGAACCACTTGGTTTTCGGCGTGATCGCCTTTTCCAGCGCTTCCGGCTTCAGCTTGAAATTGTCTTCGAGCGTGGTGTCGACAAAAACCGGCGTACCGCCGCAGATCGCCACCATTTCCGGGTAGCTGACCCAGTAAGGTGCGGGAATGACGACCTCATCACCCGGATTGAGGGTGGCCATGAAGGCGTTGAAGAGGATCTGCTTGCCGCCGGTGCCGACGATGGTCTGCTCCGGCTTGTATTCCAGGCCGTTTTCACGCTTGAACTTGTCGGCAACCGCCTTGCGCAGTTCCGGAATGCCGGAAATGGGCGTGTATTTGGTCTCGCCGCGTTTGATCGCGTCAATGGCCGCTTCCTTGATATTTTCGGGCGTATCGAAATCCGGCTCGCCGGCGCCAAGGCTAATCACATCGCGGCCCTGCGCTTTCAGCTCGCGGGCTTTCTGGGTAACGGCGATGGTGGCGGATGGCTTTACGCGGGAGAGAATGTCGGCAAGGAAGGCCATTTTTAATCGGTCCTATTGGGGTTGACATCAGCAGAGGCTGGAAAACTTGCCTGCTGCGGCACTTTCTATGTCGAAAGACCGGCATAGTTTCAAGGTCAAAAGCCGGCTTATCTGCCGCAATGGAGAATTTAAACCTTCCTTAACCCGGAAGTAACGCTTGATACGCTACATTGGCGAGCCTAGGGGTCGTGTCTCTAAAGCTGGTTGAAAAATGGCGCCCAGAAGCATCTTTTCCAGTCTTGTCCGCGAGGTCGATGGCACATGGTCCACGACCTATCAAACCTTCAACCTGAAATCGGCCCTGCAGCCCATTTTCCGCCGAACGACGAGCGGCATGCTCGACATCGATTCCTTTGAGGGTCTGGTGCGGCCCCATCGCAATGGCGAGCCGGTGACGCCGGGCGAGTTTTTCTCGCTGGTCGCGGCTGAAGACATCGAGAATATCGACAGCATCCTGCGCACGATCCACATTCTCAACACCGGCAGGCTCAACCGTTCCCGCGCCCGCATCTTCGTCAACTTCCATCCGGGCCTGTTCCAGACGCCCGCCAAGATGCGGCAGGAGGTGGAGCGCATGCGGCTTGCCGCCCACGAGGCTGGCATGACGGCGGACCGCATCGTCTGCGAAATCTCGGAGAAAAAAGCCTCCGACACCCAGATGGTCGCCGACTTCGCTTACCATATGCACGATATCGGTTTTCGCGTGGCGCTGGACGACTATGGCGCCGGCGATTCCGCCATCGACCGGGTCAAGCTCATCAAGCCCGATTATGTGAAATTCGAAGCGGGCTGGGTGCGCGATTTCATGCAGAATTCGGCGGGCGCCGCGCTTCTGCGCGTCATCGTCAGCCAGTTTCGCGAAGAAGGAATAGAGCCGGTCTTCGAAGGGCTGGAAACCGGCTGGCAGGTGGATCAATGCGAGGAACTCGGCGTCTTTCTGATGCAGGGCTATGTTCTGGCAAAACCCGAACTTGCGCCGACCAGTTTCGACACACGCTTTCCCGAACTCGGCAACGCCTATTTCTCCCCTTCCGCAAGGCCTGAAAAAAGCGCTGCACCGGCATTTCCCCGCGAGGAACGACCCGCCGACACACATCCTCTGCGCCAGACCCGGACCTTCGGAAAACGTGGCCTCTGACGCCGCTTGCGATGAAACCGGCCCTATAATCGCCCTTGCCACAATATTGCCGCAATAAATACCGCGGAACGCCAGAATTCGGTCTCCAAGCCGTCCATTTCGAAGCCTCTTTTATCCTTTAAGAACAGGGACAAGAGGCGACAGCCATGTTTACCAACGACCGGACTTCCGTTGAAAGGTTAAGGGCGCAGAGAACGCTGTTTTCCCTCTGGATGGCCATTGCGGCTTTTCTTGTCATCGTCACCATGGCAGCCGGCATTGCAACGTCGGCCAATGCCGCCACTCAGGCGGTCGATACCCTGCATACATCCGCCATTCCGCAGGTGGCGGCAACGACGGAGGCGGGTCCTCACATCCTGCTCATCGTCCTGTCGGCAGCAGCCTTCATCGGCCTCGGCATAGGTGGCCTGACGCTGACCCGGCGCAGCCTGAAGGACGAGGCTCGCCGCTACAAATAAGCCGCAGCGATAAAAGCCGTCCTCGGCACCGCCAGCGCCCGCCCCTCCCCTGACTTGCGGCACCGGCAGGTTACTGCTAAAGCACCCGGGAAATCGTCAGACCGACATTTCAAAAAATCCCCGAATTGCCATGGCCGCGACTGAATGAATTTCCGGCCCCTGTTGTGCTGGTGCCAATCATGACGCGTGTTCAGGCCAATATGCTGCTTCTGCTTGCCGCAGCAATCTGGGGAGGCGGCTTCGTCGCGCAATCCTCCGCCATGGCCTCGATCGGCCCCTTCTGGTTCGTCGGACTGCGTTTCGCCATTGCCGCAATCGCCGTGCTGCCCTTCGCGCTCATGGAAACACGGTCGCTGAAATCGCCGCCGCGCCGCAGTGAAATCGGCAGCTTCATCCTCGTCGGCTTGGCGCTGTTCGGCGGCGCCACCACCCAGCAGGTCGGTCTCCTGACCACCACCGTCACCAATTCCAGCTTCCTGACCGGGCTTTACGTCATCTTCGTGCCGGTCATCGCCGTCGTGCTTTACCGCCGTCATCCCCATTGGGTCGTCTGGCCCTGCGCGCTGATGATGCTGGGCGGCATATTTCTCCTCTCCGGCGGCGCCTTCGAGACGCTGACGAAGGGAGATATCCTCAGCATCGTCTGCGCCTTCTTCTGGGCGATCCAGATCACCCTCGCAGGCCGCTTCGTTTCCGAAAGCGGACGGCCGCTGGCGCTTTCCTGCACCCAGTTCGCGGTTTGCTCCCTTCTTAGTTGCATGATCGGTGTCGCATTCGAACCCATCAGCATGGCTGCCATTGAAGGGTCGCTGACGGAAATTCTCTATGTCGGCCTCGTCTCCTCCGGCCTCGCCTTCGTGTTGCAGGTGATTGGCCAGCGTTACACCACGGCGCCACAGGCCGCGATTTTCCTGTCCTCGGAGGCGCTTTTCGGCGCTTTGCTGGCCTCGATTTTCCTCAAGGAAACCATTTCCGGCGCGGGCTACATCGGTTGCCTGATCATCTTCGTCGCCATACTGATCGTTGAACTGGTGCCGGAATTGACGCGCAAGCGGCAAAAATCCATGGCTGAAGCGACCTGACGCAAAAAGAACTGATTTTTCTGTTTTCGCAGGAAATTCCGGCCCTGCATTCAAATTTTTGCCGGGAAAGCCCGATAGGGCCGGTAATTATTTCATCAATAATCGCTTGTGCGGAAAAAATATGCGATTGCGGGCGGTAATTCTACCGCAGGTTTTTTATCTGACAAAAAGCCCGTAAAAACTTTTGCTTGCCAATTTTCGATAAACGCATCAATCTACTGCGGTTCGGGCAATTTGCGAGCATGGGAAGGCCTATAATTTTGCGCACTGGGGACGCTATAAACCTCGGGCGGTGGGACGAAAAACGTTGGATGAGAACGCCATTACTTCCCGCTGCGAAGGTCCATTTTCTCAATAGTCAAAAACTGCCTGCCAACGCCCACGCGGGGCAAAACTGTAATGCTGCCTGTAGCTGAACGCGGGCAGAGCGAAAAGGACCTGATGCATGGCCGAAACTGGCACCGTAAAATTCTTCAATACAGACAAAGGCTTCGGCTTCATCAAGCCAGACAATGGTGGCGCTGATATCTTTGTTCACATCTCTGCCGTACAGGCTTCTGGCCTGTCCGGACTTTCAGAAAATCAGAAAGTGAGCTTCGACACGGAACCGGATCGTCGCGGCAAGGGGCCGAAGGCAGTCAATCTGCAGATTGCTGGCTGACCCTATAACGGCTTTCTTTTCTAGTTGAAGCCCGGCAGGAATGCCGGGTTTTTTTGTGCGTACTGCGAGCCTCTATCGGCCGGAATTCAAAGCCCCTTGAGATAGGGGTTGGTGAGCCGCTCCTCGCCCAGCCGCCCACCGGGGCCATGGCCGCAGATGAAACCGACATCGTCGCCGAGCGGTAGCAGCTTGTCGCGAATGGAGGCCATCAGTTGCTCATGGTTTCCGCCCGGCAGATCCGTGCGCCCCACCGAGCCTGAAAACAGCACGTCGCCGACATGGGCGAAGTTCTGGTCGCGGTTGTAATAGATGACATGGCCGGGCGCGTGGCCGGGGCAATGATAGACCTCGAAGACGTGATCCCCGAATGAGACTTTGTCGCCATCCTCCAGCCATTTGTCCGGCACGACGTTCTTCAAGCCGCTGATACCGTATTTCTCCGCCTGCACCTCGATCCGCTCCAGCAGGGGCCGGTCATCTTCATGCGGCCCGATCACCTGCAGGGAAAGCTTTTCGCGCAATTCGTCGGCGCCGCCGGCATGGTCGAGATGCCCGTGCGTCAGCCAGATTTCCTTCAGCGTGATGCCGTTTTCAGCGACGACCTGGAGAATGACGTCCACATCCCCGCCGGGATCGACGACGACTCCCTCCTTGGTGTCCTGATCGAACAGGATGGTGCAATTCTGCTCGAATGGCGTGACCGGAATAATACCCGCCTGCAACTTTCCCATATCCCGTATCTCCTGTCTGAAAGGTTCCGCCTCCTATAGCCCGCGACCGGTGGCGGCACAATGGCGGCGGAAAAGGTCCCGCTTTCCGCCGCCCGAGAGCGTTGAAAATCTCAATGAAATACAAGGGCATAACAAAGCGCCTCCGCTTCATGGCGGCAATTTCCGGCGAAAAAAGTGGAACGCCCGGGTGGCTGCGACGTTGTAGCTCCAGTCTTGAAAGGAGTGAGACACATGGACAAGACGCTTAAAATGCTGATCGCCGGCGGCGCCTTCGCCTTGATGGCCGGTTACGCGAACGCCGCCATGGTCGCCACCACCGCATCGGATATTTCCGTTCGCTCGGGCCCCGGTGAAGACTATCCCGAACTGGGATTGGCCACCCGCGGCAGCAGCGCGGTTCTGGATGGCTGCATGGAAGGCAGCAGCTGGTGCCGTATCGAAGTCAACGGCATGCGCGGCTGGGCACGGGCGGATTATCTGAATGTCATGTATGAAGGTTCTCCGGTCGTTCTCGAACAGCGCCGCTCGGACATGAGCGTGCCGGTCGTGACCTATGAAAAGACCTCAAGCGTGCAGGCAGAGCCCAATCCTGGCGATCCAAACCTCGGCAAGGTCGGCGAGGTGAACCCGCCGCAATCGGTGATAACCTATATTGACGAGCATCCCGCAGACACCGTCACCTATGATGGCGACGTCGTCATCGGCAGCGTATTGCCGGCGGATACACGTCTCGTCGAAATCCCGGACTATCAATATCGTTATGTTCGGATCAACGACGTGCCGGTTCTTGTCGAGCCTTCGACACGACGGATCGTCTATGTCTATCAGTAGGCACTTCAGGCAGTTCGCCCATTGATCGGGGTGGCCTGAAACGAATGAAGGGCGCGGGTTTTCCGCGCCCTTTCTGTTTCCGGTAAAGACCGCTCAGGATTCCAGTTGCACCCGCACCCGCAGCATATTATCCACCGCAACAGAAAATGATCGGCGGCATCCTCCCGAGCGGACGCATTTTCGGCTATGTTTACAGAATATTGGCGCATCGACGCATGTCAGCCGCAGGATATGAAGGAACCGCAGTGCCACCGCAATCGCTCAAAACCGCCGCCGCCAGGCAGACACCGGCACTCCCGAAGGTTGACGACGGCAAGATCGACTTCGACACGATCGAGGCGCTGTTTTTCGCCTATCGCGACTTCGTCTCCGATCCCGATGTCATCCTGTCGAAGCTGGACTACGGGCGGGCGCACCACCGGGTGGTCTATTTCGTCAGCCGGCAGCCCGGCATGACGGTGGCGGATCTGCTCGACACCCTGCAGATCACCAAACAGAGCCTTGCCCGCGTGTTGAAGCAATTGATCGACGACGGCTACATCCGCCAGATGGCCGGTCCCGAAGACCGCCGCCAGCGCCGGCTCTATCCGACGCTGACGGGCCGCGAACTGGCGCTGGCGCTGAGCGAACCGCAATCGCGCCGCATCGACCGCGCGCTGGAAGGGCTTGGGCCGGATGCACGCGCCTGCGTGCGCAAGTTCCTGGCGCAGATGCGCAGCCCGACGACCGTGGAGGGCGAATAACGATGTCAACAGCTCCGACAAAACGCCCGCCGGCGGATGACGATGCGGCCCATCTCCTGATCGTCGACGATGACGCCCGCATTCGCAACCTTCTGCAGCGCTTCCTTGGGGACAAGGGCTACCGCATCTCCGTCGCCGCCGATGCGGCCGAAGCCCGGCGCAAAATGGTGGGCATCCGTTTCGATCTGCTTATCCTCGACGTGATGATGCCGGGCGAAAACGGGCTTTCGCTGACCCGCTCGCTGAACGAGAACAAATCCGTGCCGGTCATCCTCCTGACCGCCCGGTCGGAAGCGGACTCACGTATTGCGGGGCTGGAAGCCGGCGCTGACGACTATCTCGCCAAGCCCTTCGATCCGCGCGAACTTGTCCTGCGCATCAACAACATCCTGCGGCGCAACACCTCGCCCGATACACCCAAGATCGAGCAGATCATGTTCGGCCCCTACAGCTTCTCCATTCCGAAAAAGGAATTGCGGCGCGGTCCAGAAACAATCCGGCTGACGGATCGTGAGCAGGAAATCATGCTGCTTTTCGCACTTCGCGCCGGCGACACCATTCCCCGCCACGAGCTGGTGGAGGCTGAATCGGAAGTGGGTGAAAGAACCATCGACGTGCAGATCAACCGTCTTCGCCGCAAGATCGAGGACGATCCTGCCAATCCTGTCTATCTGCAAACGGTGCGCGGCATCGGCTACCGCCTGAGCGTGGACTGACGAGCACCAAGGAAGGGCAACGCACGGCCATGGCGAGCCTCGATTTTCTCAGCACGGTCAAAAAAAGCAGTGTGGCCAAGGTCTGGCGCATGTCCGGCAGGTGGCTGCGCCACTGGCTGCCAACCGGGCTTTACACCCGTTCGCTGCTTATCATCATCCTGCCGATGATTTTGCTTCAGGCCGTGGTTGCGGCTGTCTTCATGGAGCGCCACTGGCAATTGGTGACGGATCGCCTTTCCGCCGCCGTCACGCGCGATATCGCCGCGATCATCGAGCTTCTGCAGACGGATCCGGAAGAAGACGATTATCAGCGCGTCATCCGCATCGCCCGCGACAAGCTCGATCTCAGCATCTATATCGAACCGAAGACGAACCTGCCCGCCCCCAAACCGGAACCACTATTTTCAATCCTCGACAGGATTCTAGCCGATCAGTTGACACAGCAGATCGGCAGGCCGTTCTGGATCGATACCTATGGCAACGGCTCGCTGTTGGAAGTCCGCATCCAGCTGGAAGACAAGACGCTGCGGGTCTTCACCCGCCGCAGTTCGGCCTATGCTTCCAATACTCATATTTTCCTCGTCTGGATGGTCGGCGCGTCGCTGGTGCTGATCGCCATTTCCATCCTGTTCCTGCGCGGGCAGATCAAACCCATCGAAGCGCTTGCCAAGGCGGCAGAAAATTTCGGCAAAGGTCAGAAGATCAGCGGCTATTCCCCGCGCGGTGCGGATGAGGTGCGGCGTGCCGGTCTCGCCTTCATCCTGATGCGCGAGCGTATCGAGAGGCAGATGGAGCAGCGCACCGCCATGCTGAATGGCGTCAGCCATGATCTGCGCACCATTCTCACCCGCTTCAAGCTGCAACTGGCGCTCGCCGGTGACAATCCCGACCTCGAAGGGCTCGATAAGGACGTCGAGGACATGCAATCGATGCTGGAGGCCTATCTGACCTTTGCCCGCACCGATGTCGAGGAGGATGTCGGCACGCTGGAACTTCCGGCACTTCTCGAAAAGATCGGCCATGATTTCGAGCTGCACGGCAAGAAATTCAGTTACGAGCTTTACAATATCGAGAGGATCATCGCGCGGCCGAATGCGCTTTCCCGGCTCGTCGCCAACCTTGCCGAGAATGCGCGGCGCTACGCCAGCAATCTCCATGTCGATATCCGGAAGGCGCCGCGCTCCATCATCATGACCTTCGACGATGACGGCCCGGGCATTCCGGAAATCTCACGCGAGGATGTGTTCAAGCCCTTCTTCCGGCTGGACGAGGCGCGTAACCTCAATGCGTCTGGCACGGGCCTTGGCCTCTCCATCGTCCGCGACATCGCCCGCAGCCATGGCGGTGACGTATCGCTGGATGAAAGCCCGATGGGTGGATTGCGGGTAATCGTCAAAATTCCGGCTTAGAACAGCGGAGCGAAAAGTGTGACGCGGACTTGCCGTTTCCGCCATTCTGGCCCTGAGCCGGAATCCAGCCGACGCGCGTCCGCGAGACGACAGGACTCTTTTCAACCCAAGGACTTGGGGCTGGCTGGATGCCGGCTCAAGGCCGGTATGACGGAAGAAAAATGTCCGTCTGCGTTAGTCTTTATGCTGCGTGCTGTCGTACTCTATCAGCACATTTTCTCGCCGTTCGGCACCGGCCGCTCAACCGCGGCAAGCACGATATCGCCATTGGCATCGGCAAAACCGAGCGTCAGCACCTCGGAACGGAAAGGGCCGATCTGCCGCGGCGGAAAATTCACCACGCCCAGAACCTGCCGGCCGACAAGGCTTTCCAGCGTATAATGCACCGTGATCTGCGCCGACGACTTCTTGACGCCGATCTCGGGTCCGAAATCGATCTTCACCTTGAAGGCCGGCTTGCGCGCTTCGGGAAAAGGCTCGGCCTCAATGATGGTGCCGACGCGGATATCGACCTTTTCGAAATCGGCATAGGAAATTTCACCGCTCATGGCTTCAGCCCGCCAGCTCTTCGGCGCGCGTTTTCGCGGCGGCAACCGCCCTGTCGAACAGGGGCTGCATGCCGTCTTCGGCCATCAGCACGGACAGCGCCGCAGCCGTGGTACCACCCGGCGAAGTCACATTCTGGCGCAGGCGTGCCGCCTCGTCGGAGGACTGGTGTAGCAATTCGCCGGCGCCGGCCACGGTTTCACGCGCCAGACGCATGGCGACATCGGCCGGCAGACCGGCCTTGCGGCCGGCTTCGGCCATGCATTCCACCAGATAGAAGACATAGGCCGGGCCGCTTCCCGAAACCGCGGTCACGGCGTCGATATCGCCTTCGGATTCCACCCATTCCACCGGTCCGCTGACCTTCAGCAACCCGTCCACGACAGCTTTCAGCTCCGGCGTCACCAGATCGTTGGCATAGGCGCCCGTCACGCCCCGCCCGACCATCGCCGGTGTATTGGGCATGGCACGGACAGCAGCAACCGCACCGAAATGCGAAACGAAGGTGGCAATGGTGGTGCCTGCCGCAATGGAAACGACGACCGTTTCCGGGCCCAGCAGCGGTTTCAGCGACGGCAGCACGGCATCCATCATCTGCGGCTTCACCGCGACGAAAAGAATGCCGGCCTTGATGCCAGCCGGCACGCTTTCGCTATGGGTAGCGCCGGCTTCCGCAATCGTCGTGCGCATGGCATCGGAAGGACGTGGATCGAGGACGATGACCTGCGATCCGGCAACGCCCTTTTTCAGCCAGCCCGAAAGCAGGGCGCCGCCCATATTGCCGGCCCCCACGAGGACGAGCGGACCCGAAGCCTTGTACACCATGTTACGCTTCCCCGACGGTCTCGAACATGACCGCTTCGATTGCACTTTTCGCATCCAGCCCCGACCAGACGACGAACTGGAATGCCTGATAATATTGTTCGCAGGCCTCCAGCGCACTGGAAAGCAGCACTTCCACCTGCTGGTTGTTCGGCTCTGCACCGCCCGCCAGAAGCAGGGACTGGCGGAAGATCACCACGTCTTCCTGCCGCCACAGATCGAAATGACCCATCAGCACCTGACCATTGACCTGCGACAGCAGACGAATGACTTCATTGACGCGCTGATCCGGCACCTTGATATCGAAAGCGCAGGCCAGATGCAGCGCCTCGAATTCCTCCATCCAGGAGAAGGAGACGTGATAGTCGGCCCAGTGACCAGCCACCGTCATGGCAATCTCGTCTTCGCCCGAACGCTCGAAGGACCAATCGTTGGAGGCGGCGACAATCTCGATCATGTCCACGGGATTGGACTGACGCTCAATTTCAAATTCTATCAGACTCATGCGGCACCTTCTCAGCCGGTAGGGATGTCCTGTTTTGAACGCCGAGCACAAAACGCACATACAAACCGGGATAAACATTTGAGACGATTGCCCGACACCACCAGAATTACGCATTCACCCTGTCTGGAGCTTACCAGGTCTTTTCGAATCATCATTTAAAATCAGTGTATAATGGCCGAGTCCTGCTGCCACCCCTCGCCCGCCATTTTTGCTTTTTGAGCAGTGGATATCTTCTCCCCCATCACCTCAGGCGAGATACATAAGCGACTCTGCCGATTGCGTTTTTTGGAAGTGTCCACAGGCCCGAAAAATTCGTGCCCAAGGCCCGTTTTTCACAACCGGGAGTGATTTCGGGCGGAACGCGCCGAAAACAAAAGGTCCCGGAATCGCAAGCGATCCGGGACCTCTCAGAAAAAGAGCTAAAGAATCAGTCCTTGGCGGCGGAGAGCTTCGCTTCCAGAGCCTCGATGCGGGCGCGCAGCGCGTCGTTTTCATCCCGCGCCTGAATGGCCATTTCGCGCACGGCGTCGAATTCCTCGCGCCGGACGACATCCAGACTGTTCAGCCAGCGATCCGCCTGCGCATGAAAAGCAGCCTCGGCCTCCTTGCGCACGCCCTGCGCCGCGCCGGCCGCATCGGTCATCAGCTTGGCGAATTCATCCAGAAAACGATTGGTGCCTGTCGTGCTCATGGCGCTCATCCTTCGTCGGTTCAGGGGCATCGTCTGGCCCGCTGTTGCTAGCCTTCAGGTAGGCACTCCACCGCCGCCTTGCAAGCGAAATCGAAAAATCGCAACAGCTTGGCAGGCCTTCGGTATCTAAAGTCGCAGCTTGAAGAATCACCTTGACCGCCGCCATCGCAATCGCCATTTTCCTTGGCGTCAGGAGGCCGGTGAGCATCATCGCCCGGCCCCCTTCAGGCAATGGATGCTTCCGTTGTCCGCCCAGCAACGATGACGGAATATACGGATTGTTAGCCGCTCCCACCCAACTCGCCATCATGCCTTTCCCCAATATCGATCCGGTGGCACTGTCCATCGGCCCTCTGGCGATCCACTGGTACGGCATTGCCTATGTCGCGGGCATCATGCTCGGCTGGTTTTATGCCCGCCGCCTCGCCCGCACGGATCGCCTCTGGCCGAACGACACCTCGCCGATCTCGGCGCAGCATCTGGACGATTTCATCCTTTGGGCAGCCGGCGGCATCGTGCTTGGCGGGCGCATCGGTTACATCCTGTTTTACGATATGGCAGCCGTCGCCGCCAATCCCATCCGGGCGATCGAAATCTGGAATGGCGGCATGTCGTTCCATGGCGGCCTGATCGGCACGACGATCGCCATGATCCTCTTCGCCCGCAGGAACGGCATTCCCGTCTGGAGCATGTTCGACGTCGTTGCCGCCGTCGCGCCCATCGGCCTGCTGTTCGGCCGTATCGCCAATTTCATCAACGGCGAATTGTGGGGCCGCATCGCCGATGTGCCATGGGCCGTCGTCTTCCCGACCGGTGGTCCCTTTGCGCGGCACCCGAGCCAGCTTTATGAAGCCGGCCTCGAAGGTCTCGTGCTCGTCATCCTTCTGGCCATCGTCATTTATGCCTTCAGGGCATTGAAGACGCCCGGCACCGTCACCGGCATCTTCGTGTGCGGTTATGCGCTGTCGCGTATCTTCGTGGAATTCTTCCGCGAGCCGGACGCCCAGATCGGTTATCTCGCCGGCAACTGGCTGACCATGGGCATGGTGCTTTCAACGCCGATGTTCCTTTTGGGCCTCTGGGCCATCCTGCGGGCACGCAGCGCGACAAAAAGCGCTTGAGCGGTATGATCGCCCATGACCACACCGCTCGCGCAACGCATCAAATCCCTTATCCGGCTCAACGGTCCGCTCAGCGTCACCGACTTTTTCTCGCTGTGCCTCGCCGACCCTGAGCACGGTTATTACAAGAGCCGCGAGCCCTTCGGCCGTTCGGGTGATTTCATCACCGCGCCTGAAGTCAGCCAGCTTTTCGGCGAAATGCTCGGTGTTTTTGTCGTCCATGCCTGGCAGCGGCACGGCGCGCCGGCACAAACGCAGCTGGTGGAAATCGGCCCCGGCCGCGGCACCATGATGTCGGACATGCTGCGTGTCATCCGCCGCATTGCACCGCCGCTTTACGAGACGATGCAAGTGCATCTGGTGGAGACCAGCCCCCGCCTTTCCGCCATCCAGAAGGAAACGCTGGCCGCACATGCGCACCGGCTGACTTGGCATGACAGTTTCGACGACGTGCCGGAAGGTTTCCTGCTGCTTGTCGCCAATGAGCTTTTCGATGCCATTCCAATCCGGCAATTCGTCAGGACGCCGCAGGGTTTCCGCGAGCGGGTCGTCAGCCTCGATGCCAATGATGAACTCGTCTTCTCAACGGGCCTTGCCAGCATAGACCCGGCCCTCTTGCCGCCGCAGCCCGAACGGCAAGCGCCTGGCACCACATTCGAGATTTCCCCTGCCCGCGAAGCCGTGATGACCGCGATCTGCCAGCGCCTCTCGGCCCATGGCGGCACGGCGCTCGCCATCGATTACGGCCATCTGGTCGCCGGTTATGGCGATACGCTGCAGGCCATGCGCAACCACGCCTTCGACCCGCCGCTCGCCCATCCCGGCGAAGCCGACCTCACCAGCCATGTCGATTTCGAAAGCCTCGTGAAAACGGCCGAAGCGACCGGCGTGCATGTCAACGGCACCCTGAGACAGGGCGATTTTCTCTACGGCCTTGGCCTCAAGGAAAGGGCGGGCGCGCTTGCCGCCAAGGCAACACCCGACCAGACGCTTGAAATTGCCGAAGCGGTGAACCGCCTCGCCGGCGAAGGCGCCGGCAGGATGGGGGAACTTTTCAAGGTCATCGCCGTTTCAAGTCCCGCGCTTCATCTTCTGCCGTTTCGCGCGGTGGATTGACAGCGCAATCACCTCTGGGCCAACATCGCCGCGACACACGAAGCAGGCACACTGCATCACACCGCCGTGCAATGCCGCGGCAATAGGAAACATCTCGCTTAACCCTGCTCAACTGGCCAACAGCGATATTCTCCAAGGAATTCCCACACCATGCAGAACGCAACGCTGCCGCTCCCCCTCCAGTCCCCCCTGCTCGTCGCCTTCGGTGAGAACCGCGTTCGCCACGGTTTCTTCACCCGGCAGGGCGGCGTCTCGGAAGGGCTTTATCAGGGCCTCAATGTCGGCCTCGGCTCCCATGACGAACCCGAAAAGGTGCAAGAAAACCGCCGGCGCGTGACGCAATGGTTCGGCCTTTCCCCAGAGCGCCTCGCCACCGTGCACCAGATCCATTCTCCGGATGTCCTCGTGGTCGATGAGACCTATGACGGCAACCGCCCGCAGGCGGACGCCATGGTGACGGCGACGCCGGGTTTCGTGCTTGGCGTGCTGAGCGCCGATTGCGGGCCCATCCTGTTTGCCGATGCGCAGGCGGGCGTCGTGGGTGCGGCCCATGCCGGCTGGAAGGGCGCATTGTTCGGTGTGCTCGAAAACACCATTGAGGCCATGACGAGGCTCGGCGCCAGCCGTGAACGTATCGCCGCCTCGCTCGGTCCTTCGATCAGCCAGGATAATTATGAGGTCGGGCCGGAATATGTGGCGCGCTTCACCGATATCGATCCGGCCTATGCGGATTATTTCGCCGGAGCGGACAAGCAGGGACACGCGCTGTTCGACCTCAAGCAATTCACCATAGACCGCCTGACCAAGGCCGGCGTGAAGGCGGAAAATCTCGGCCTCTGCACCTATCCCGACGAAGAGCGCTTCTATTCCTACCGCCGCACCACCCACCGCGCCGAACCCGATTACGGCCGGCAGATTTCCGCAATCGCAATTCTGGAGGACTGATATGGCCCTGCACTTCGAGCTTTCGGAATTCGATGCCCGCCGCGAGCGGCTGCTCGCAAAAATGGCCGAGGAGAAGCTGGACGCCCTGCTGCTTTTTGCGCAGGAAAGCATGTATTGGCTGACCGGCTATGACACATTCGGCTACTGCTTCTTCCAGACGCTGGTGGTCAAATCCGACGGTTCCATGACGCTTCTCACCCGCTCGGCCGATCTGCGGCAGGCCCGCAATACCTCCATTATCGAAAATATCCTCATCTGGGTCGACCGGCCCAATGCCGACCCGACGCTTGATCTGAAAAACCTGCTGAGCGACCTCGATCTGCTCGGCGCCAGGATCGG
Organism: Agrobacterium tumefaciens; assembly: GCA_017744915.1. Lineage (GTDB taxonomy): Bacteria > Pseudomonadota > Alphaproteobacteria > Rhizobiales > Rhizobiaceae > Agrobacterium > Agrobacterium tumefaciens_I. The sequence goes on along the minus strand of JAGIAH010000011.1, from coordinate 73,662 downwards.
GGTGGAATACGACACCCACGGCATGACCGGCCGTGTCGCCCGCCTGCTGGACAACCAGCTTGCCAGCTTCTGCCAGATGAGCGACGCCTCCTATCTCGTCAGCACACTCAGGCTCGTCAAAAGCCCGGCCGAAATCGCCCACGCCCGCAAGGCGGGCAAACTCGCCGATGAGGCTCTGGATGCGGCATTGCCGCTCATCAAGCCCGGCGCCGACGAAGCCGCAATTCTCGCGGCGATGCAGGGCGCGGTGCTGGCGGGCGGCGGCGATTATCCCGCCAATGAATTCATCATCGGTTCCGGCGCGGATGCGCTGCTCTGCCGTTATAAGGCCGGCCGCCGCCGGCTCGATACCAGGGATCAGCTGACGCTGGAATGGGCAGGTGTCAGCGCCCATTACCATGCCGCCATGATGCGCACGGTGGTGATCGGCGAACAGGATTTCCGGCAGAAGGAGCTTTACAGCGCCTGCCTGCAAAACATTACCGCCATCGAAGAAGTGCTGCGGCCGGGCAAGACCTTTGGCGATGTCTTCGACGTGCACGCCCGCGTGATGGACGAACGCGGATTGACCCGCCATCGGCTGAACTCCTGCGGTTATTCGCTGGGTGCGCGTTTCTCGCCCTCCTGGATGGAGCATCAGATGTTCCACGCCGGCAATCCGCAGGAAATCACTGCCGACATGACGCTCTTCGTGCATATGATCGTGATGGATTCCGATTCCGGCACGGCCATGACACTCGGCCAGACCTATCTGACCACGGACAACGCCCCGGAACCGCTCTCGCGCCATAGCCTCGATCTTCTCACAGCTTAAATCGCCGCCGGGTTTGACAGAGCGGGAAAACCGCCCTTACAGTGCCGCCACCTTGGGCAAGAAGGAGCGGAACATGAGAGGGAAAATCGCATGAGCCGGATGGGGTTTGCCCCCCTTTTCCCAGCCATCGCTGTTCCGGCGCTGGTGCTGGTCCTTTCGGGCTGCAACACGACGGAGGCGCTGACACCACAGGTGGATGTCGGCCACAACACCTCGCAATCGACACCGGTGACGCAGGGCGATCTTGACCAGATGGCCGCCGCCGCCGACCGTGCGCCCGCAGGCGCCCCGGCAACCGCGACCTCCGTGCCCGCCTATGCACCGCAGAATTCGTTGCAGGCGCAGGCACAGGCGCTTTCCAGCGGTAACCAGTATGGCGAACCGCTTCGCGAGAACCAGACCGCAGCCCAGCCCCCCGCTGCCGCTCAACCCGCACCCTCACAGCAGACGGCCTCACTCGCACCCGCAGGCGCTGGCAATTCCATCCGCTTCCTGCCGATCATCGGCGCGCCGGTTCAGGCGGTGACCCCGCTTTCACGCCAGCTCGGAGCCGAAGCGCGAGCCAAGGGGCTGACCATCCGCGCTTCAAACGACAATTCGGCCGAAAACATCCTGAAGGGCTATTTCTCCGCCTTCGCCGATGGCAGCAAGGTCAATGTCATCTACGTCTGGGACATTCTCGACGCCAATGGCGTGCGGCTTCACCGCCTGCAGGGACAGGAAACGGTGGCGGCAAGAGGTAGCGACCCATGGGCCGCCGTGACCGACAGGGTCATGCAGGATATCGCGGCAAAAACGCTGAACGACTATACGTCATGGAAGCAAACTCAACGCGGATGAGGTGAAACGGCGGGAGAAGTCACAGAGATTTCACGAAAATCATTGCGAAAGCGCGGAGTCCTCTTGCAATCGGAAGCAACAGCGCTATTAAGGCGCGCATGGCAACAAGGCGTATCCGGCAAAGGCTTTTCAGCCGGATGTTCCTCCCCTTGAACGACGCTTGGTTACGGCGGATTGAGCCCCGTGGCGCAAGGCGATGGCATGGAAACAGGCGGCCGCAATGAAGGTTTTCGCAGGCAATTCGAACCGGCACCTCGCCGAAGCGATCTGCAAGTATCTTAACGTTCCTCTCGGAAATGCCACTGTAAAGCGGTTTGCTGACCAGGAAATATTCGTAGAAATCAGCGAGAACGTGCGCGGCGAGGACGTTTTTATCGTCCAGTCCACCTCCTTCCCGGCAAATGATCATCTGATGGAACTGCTCATCATGATCGATGCCATGCGCCGCTCCTCGGCAAAACGTATCACCGCGGTGCTTCCCTATTTCGGTTACGCCCGCCAGGACCGCAAGGCCGGCCCCCGCACTCCGATTTCCGCCAAGCTCGTCGCCAATCTGATCACCGAAGCCGGTGCTGATCGCGTTCTGACGCTCGATCTTCACGCCGGCCAGATCCAGGGCTTCTTCGATATCCCCACCGACAATCTCTTCGCAGCCCCCATTCTCGCCCGCGACGTGAAGGACCATTACGACACCAACAATGTCATGGTCGTCTCGCCCGACGTCGGCGGCGTGGTCCGCGCCCGTGCGCTCGCCAAGCGCCTCGACTGTCTGCTGGCCATCGTCGACAAGCGCCGTGACCGTCCGGGCGAATCCGAAGTCATGAACGTCATCGGCGATGTCTCCGGCAAGGATTGCATCCTGATCGACGATATCGTCGATTCCGGCGGCACGCTCTGCAACGCCGCGGAAGCGCTGCTGAAAAAGGGCGCGACCAGCGTTACCGCCTATATCACCCACGGTGTGCTTTCCGGCGGCGCAGTTGCCCGCGTGGCTTCGTCAAAGCTGCGCGAACTCGTCATCACCGACAGCATCCAGCCGACCACCGGTGTCCAGTCCGCGCATAATATCCGCGTGGTCAGCACCGCAGGCCTGCTCGGCGAGGCGATCAACCGCACCGCGCAGGAACAGTCGGTTTCCGGCCTGTTCGACTGACCCACGGTTTTTCGCGCAGGATCGTTGCATCCCTGTCACCCCGGACTTGATCCGGGGTCCAGCGTGATCAAGTCTTTGATCGCGAAAGGGACTTCTCACGGCGCAGACGCGCCGTGGCTGGATGCCGGATCCAGTCCGGCATGACGAGAAAAAAGCTCCTCAACTCACCAATGCTCCCTGCATGCGCAGAGATTGCAAAACTTCGTTCTGCGCCGTTCAGGAAGACGCCGCGCCCGCATCCGGCGGTCGTTGCAGGCGGGAGGCGGCGGCCTTGATTTTTGGCCACCAGCGCCGAACCCGCGTCAGGACGGCATGGCGCCCGTTGCGCCAAAGACTTACCGTATCGACTGCCACGGCATCACCGGTAAAAAGGTGACGGTGACGGCTTATCGCCAGCGCCCGATACAGAAACAACGTCGTCAGGGCGGAAAACAGGATGGACATCACCACATCGCTGAGGAAATGTCCGCCCGCCGCGATGCGAAGACCGGACATGAGAATGACTGCCCCGGCGGCAATGGCGCCGACCACCCACCGCCCATAGGGGCGCAGGCGAGGCCAGACCAGCACGCAGAGCGGCAGGAAGAAGCTCGCGATCAGCGCGGTTTCCCCTGAGGAAAACGAACAGTTCGAATAACATTGCGTGCTGAACTGGAAAGGCGGCGTGAACAGCTGGTGCCCGCCAAATTCGGTAACGCTGAACGGACGCGCGCGGCCGATCATCGCCTTCAGCAGGCCATTAACGAGGAGCCCGGCACACAGGATCACCGGGCCACACAGAAACGCCCAGACCCGCCAGCCGGTTCGCTGCAGCGAACCGAGCCGCAGATTGCCGACGAGGACGAGGAAAGCCAGAAGTGTGGCGAGTTCCGTACCTTCGCGCAGCGTGTCGCGTAGCCATTCGGGAAAGGGCTCCCGACCGGGCCATGGCTGCCCCACCGGCGAAAAGAACAGGGCGGAAAACCCGAGATCGATGGAAGGGAAGGTCGCAAAAAGGATGACGAGCGCGAGCGCGGCGAGCGTCACCCAGATGGTGATCCGCATATGGGAGAGATCATTGTCCATTGGCGCCCTCCGGAATGCACTGCGGCGGCAGACGCCAGAGCCCGATTTCCCTGCCCTCGACAAAGCCCGGCCCGGCGGTCCAATGCGCAACCGGCGCTTCGCCGGCAAGGCAGGCCGGCAGGCCATCCGCGCTTGCCAGGAACAGGGGATTTTTGGCCTCTCCGGTTTTCAGCGGATAGAGAAGCGCATAGTGGCTGGAGGGCACACCGGTTTCCGGCAGCGCGCGCGTCATCACCTGTTTCTCATCCCGCAGCTGATAAAAAAGCTCGGCCAGAATGGAGCGGTCGGAAGCGACAATGGCATCCGCTCCCGCCTCACGCGCCCGCGAAAGGCCGGTCGACACCAGTTCGGAACGTCCGAGATATCGCTTCATCGCCAGTTCGCCGCTCGGGAGACGCAATTCCGTTCCGGCAATCGTCATCAGCGGCAGGGCGATCGCGACGATACCGCCGAGCACGAGGGTGGAAACGGTGAGCCAGCGTCGGGAGGCCAGCACCGGCACCGCCAGAAGCACGCCTGCCGCATAGGCCCCTACGGCCCAGTTGGCAAGCGCCCGCGACATCAGCCCCTGTGCCGTGATCAGCAGCACGATCGGCACCGAAAGAGCGACCAGCGCACGGGCTTCAGCGGTCTTCGCACGGAAGGTCGCGATGATCATGCCTACAAAAACGAACGGGCCGACGACACCCGCCTGCGAGAAGAAGAACTCCAGCGCAGAACCGATTTTCAGCTGGACGCCGTGCCAGTTCGCATTGTCGGCCGTGTGGCGTGCGGTCATGAAATCATGCGCAGCGTTCCACCAGAGATTGGGCGCGATGATGACAAGGCAGACCAGCGCGGCGACCGCCGCGTCGCGCAGCCGGATGCGCCAGCCCACGCAAAACCAGCCTGCCGCGATGAAGCAGGGCAGAAAATAGATCATCGCATATTTCGACATCAGCCCGAGGCCGAAACACAGGCCGAGCAAAAGGCTCCAGAGCGTCGCCGCCCTGCCCTCGCCACGGGCCTGCGCCAGTTTACGCACCGAGATCATCGACAACACGATGAACAGCATCATCGGCGTATCGGTGGAAATCAGCAGGCTGCCGAGTGTCACGGCCGGCAGGGTCAGATAGACGAGCGCGGCCAGCGAAGCGAGCTTCGCATCATAAATCATCCGCCCGAGCACAAGGATGCCCGCTGCCGCGACGCCATGCACCACGGGTGCTGCAAGCCGAACCTGAAAAGTGCCCTCGCCGCCGCCCAGAATAGTGGCCGCTCGAATGAGCCAGCCGATCAGCGGCGGCTTGGAATAGGCACCGAGAGCCATCTCCCGGCCCCATAGCCAATATTGCGCCTCATCAACGAAAAGATCGGTACGGTTGAAGGCAAGTCCGAGGACGCGCAGCGCCGTCACGAGCACGATCGCCGCAAGCGCCAGCGTCATCCATTGACGCTGTTCGCCCGTCTGCCCCTGGGCGAGCACCGCCCGGTCATGCATGCTGGCGGCGTTCTGCATGGATCAACCAGAGATTTCGGGCATAGATGAAGAGGCCGGAGGCCTGCCCCAGAATGAAGACCGGATCGCGCCGCCAGACGGCATAGGACAAAAGCACCAGACCGCCGAGAATGGAAAAATACCAGAAGGCTACCGGAATGACGGAGCGGTTGGCCCGTTCCGAGGAAATCCATTGAACCAGAAAACGCATGGTGAACAACATCTGGCCCATGAAGCCAGTGCAAACCCATGCGAACTCTCTCCAGCTGTTCACATGCAGCATGGACCATAAAGCCGGTGCATTCACGGCAATGTCTCCGTTTTGAAGGTTTCGGCCCAGCTTGCCCGCTTGCGCCGGCGCAGCAGCCAGGCAACGCCGATCAGATCGTGGATGCCGACAAGCGCGCGGCCGATATTGGTGTAATGGGAATTGCCGTGCAGCCGCGCGCGATGCGTGACGTCGACATGGGCGACCTGCCAGCCGTCGCGATTGAAAAGCGCCGGGAAATAGCGGTGGTGGTGGTCGAAATAGGGCAAGGCGAGATAGGCGTCGCGGCGGAAAGCCTTGAGGCCGCAGCCGGTGTCACGCGTGCCGTCCTTCAATATCCGCGCACGCAGCCCATTGGCGAAGCGCGAGGAAAGGCGTTTTCCAAGCGTATCGCGCCGGCCGACGCGCTGGCCGGCCACGAGGCCAAGCCGGTTCGGTGCAGTGGCGGAAAGAAGGGGCGCGAGAAGAGCCGGCAGATTGTCCGGTGGATTCTGCCCGTCTCCGTCCAGCATGCAGATGATCGGAGCACGCGCCGCCTGCACGCCGCTGTGGATCGCCGCCGATTGCCCGCCCTGACGGTCATGCCGGACGAGCCGCAGCATCGGATAACGGTCGCCGAGCGAAAGCACCATGTCGACCGTGCGGTCGGAGGATGCGTCGTCCACCACCACGATCTCGAAGCGACCGACAGGCTGACAGGCAGCCACGATTTCCGCCACAAGCGTCTCGACGCTCGCTTCCTCATTGTGCATGGGCACGACAACGGCAAAATCCGGGTTCGGTCTCACGCTGGCTCCGTCATATCCGTCCGCAGGGGCTCCGCAGGTATCCGTGATATTGACGAGAGAAGAAGGGCGAAAAGCTTGCATGAACATGAACAACCGTTGAGCTTCACCCGATATGCGCCCGTTCCATTGCAGTTTTATTACGGAAAATGGGCCAGTGGCAGCCGCTCATTTTTTCACGGCATGCGGGAAATAATCGTACAATTCGCAACTCCTTTAACGCGGCCGTAAACAATTTTTGCCACGGTGTGGCCACGTTTTTTGGGGGGAGGGAAACAGGATGCCGGGTGGAAATCCGACTGCTGTCAAAGCTAAATCATTGTCAATCAAGGCCAAATTTGCAGCGCTCGTGACGGGCGCAACGCTGATTTCCTGCCTGTCCGTGGGGCTTCTGTCCTACGAGATGGGCAAATCGGGCCTGATCGACGCCAGCGAAATAAGGCTCGAAACGGTTGCGGGAAACCAGTCCAAGCAGCTTGACGCCTATACTTTGCGTGTCGAACAGAGCATTTCCGAGCTGTCGCAAAACGCCGCGATCGCCCAGGCACTGGAAACCATGACCACCGTCGTGCCGACGGAAAAGGATGCGATCATCCAGGCTTTCCGCCGCGAAGGCGTTTCCGAGGAGGAGCGCGCCTCCTTCAACGGTGAAGGATTGCGACTGCTCTACGCCATCCGCCACGCGACCATCAATGCCGCCATCGCCAGCGTCTGGCGCAATACCCGCGTCAGCGACATCTATGTCATCGACAAGAACGGCCTCATTATCTATTCCGTGACCAAGGGAAAGAACTTCCTGACCAATGTGACGGAACCGCAGAACGCGGCGATCAAGGACCTGTTCGAGCGCATCGAAGCCGGCAAGGACGGCGTCGTCAGCACCACCGGCTTCAGCGGCAGCGCCGATGATTCGGCCATGGTCGGCATGCCGCTCGCCGTCTCCAACTGGGGCCAGCTGCAGCGTAAGGGCGCCGTCATCATGCGCATCGCCGCCGATCGCATCGGCGCGGTCGTCACCCCTGAAGAAACCGGCAAGACCATCGATGACGCCGTTCTTCTGAGCGCGGAGGGCAAACGCCGCGCGGGCGTGCTTTCGGGCGGTCCGGATGCCGCCGTTTCCGAAAATCTTGCGGCCCTTTCGCGCGCAAGTGACGCCGGAACGGTGATGGCGCAGACGCCTGCCGGCAATATCTTTTATGCCTATCGCCCGGTCACCGTGTTTGGTCAGAAGCATCTGCTTGCCATCGGCCAGCAGGAGAGCAAGGTACTGGCCGCCGCCAACGATCTCGCCTTCTGGGCAACCGTTGCAACACTTGCCGTGCTTGCGATCATGACGCTGATCGGCATTTTCGTGTCCGCGAGCCTCACCAAGCCATTGACCGGCCTTGCTGGATTGATGGAGCGCCTCAACGGCGGTGAAAACAATATCGAGATCAAGGCGGTTTCCCGCGGCGATGAGATCGGCACCATGGCACGCGCGCTGGAATCCTTCCGTCAGGGCATTCTGGACAAGCAGCGCATGGAAACCGAAGCCCATCGCAAGGGCGAGGAGCTGGACGAGGAACGCGCCCAGCGCGAAATGGAAAAGGCAAGAAGCGCGAAAGAACTGGAAGAGGCCGTCGATGCACTTGCGACCGGTCTTGCCAATCTGGCCGCCGGCAGGCTCGATCTTCGCATCGAAAAATCCTTCGTGCCGTCGCTCGATCATCTGCGCGTCGACTTCAACAATTCCATGGCGGGGCTGGAAGCGACTATTTCCAATATCGGCGAAAGCGCCAACGCCATCCGCTCCGGCTCCGGCGAACTGAAGAGCGCATCCGAGGACCTGTCGCGTCGCACCGAACGCCAGGCGGCTGCGCTTGAGGAAGCGGCGGCGGCGCTCGGAGACATGACCCAGGCCGTCAATCTCTCACTGTCGCGTTGTAATGTCGCCGTCGAGGCGACGGCGGGCACGATGCAGGATGCGCACAAGTCCACGGCGGTCGTGAAAGAAGCGATCGTCGCCATGGAACGTATCGAGACCTCTTCGGCCAAGATCCGCCAGATCATCGACGTCATCGACCAGATCGCCTTCCAGACCAACCTTCTGGCGCTGAATGCCGGCGTGGAAGCCGCGCGCGCCGGCGAAGCCGGAAAGGGCTTTGCCGTTGTGGCGCAGGAAGTCCGCGAACTGGCCCAGAAATCGGCAGCCGCCGCGCGTGACATCACGACGCTGATCGCCACCTCGGCGGGCGATGTGGAAAGCGGCGTGGCGCTGGTGCTGAAGACCGGCGAAAGCCTGGAGCAGATCCAGAAACGCATCCAGTCGGTCAACGACCAGATCGGCGAAATCGCCACCGCCTCGCGCGAACAGTCCGGCCGCCTCAGCGAGATCAACGCCTCGGTCAACGAACTCGACCATGTCACGCAGCAGAACGCGGCGATGGTGGAGGAAACCACGGCCGCAGCCTTCTCGCTGGCAAGCGAGGCGGATGGCCTGACCGAACAGGTGGGGCAGTTCTCAGTGGGTGACACCCGGCATGGGGACCAGCGTTACGCGGCATAAGCCGCAAGGAAAAAAGGCCGGAGGCAAAACCTCCGGCCTTTTATTTTGCTTAAAACTCCGATCCGGGCTCCCAGGGGCCGAAGCCCCTGGGAACACGCCGGCGACCCGGCACCGTTGCCCTCGCCGGCTTCCGGGGAGGACCTCAGAAGAAACCGACCTTGTTCGGGCTGTAGGAAACCAGCAGGTTCTTGGTCTGCTGGTAATGATCGAGCATCATCTTGTGGGTCTCGCGGCCGATGCCCGACTGCTTGTAACCACCAAAGGCCGCACCCGCCGGATAGACGTGATAGCAGTTCGTCCACACGCGGCCCGCCTCGATGCCGCGGCCCGCCCGGTAGGCGATATTGGTGTCGCGGCTCCAGACGCCGGCACCCAGACCGTAAACCGTGTCATTGGCAATTTCGAGCGCCTCTTCCACCGTCTTGAAGGTGGTGACGGAAACGACAGGACCGAAGATTTCCTCCTGGAAAATCCGCATCTTGTTGTTGCCTTCAAAGACGGTCGGCTGGATGTAATAACCATCCTTCAGGTCGCCCGTCAGCGTCTTGCGGTCGCCGCCGGTCAGAACCCTGGCGCCTTCCTTCTTGCCGATCTCCAGATAGCTCATGATCTTGTCGAACTGTTCCTGTGAGGCCTGCGCGCCCAGCATGGTCGACGGATTGAGCGGATCGTCCTGGCTGATCGCCTGCACACGCTTGATGGCTCTCTCCATGAAGCGGTCATAGATCGATTCATGCACCAGAGCACGTGAGGGGCAGGTGCAGACCTCGCCCTGGTTCAGTGCAAAGAAGGCAAAACCTTCTAGCGCCTTGTCGAGGAAGGCATCGTCCTCGTTCATCACATCGGCAAAGAAGATGTTCGGCGACTTGCCGCCCAGTTCCAGCGTGATGTTGGTGACGTTGTCAGCCGCATAACGCATGATTTCCTTGCCGACCGAGGTGGAACCGGTAAAGGCGATCTTGGCGATGCGGTTGCTCTGCGCCAGCGGCTTGCCGGCTTCAAGGCCCGTGCCGTTGACGATGTTGAGGACGCCCGGCGGCAGAAGATCTTCGATCAGCTCCATTACGATGAGAATGGAGGCCGGGGTCTGTTCAGCCGGCTTCAGCACCACGCAATTGCCGGCGGCAAGCGCCGGTGCAAGCTTCCACGCAGCCATCAGGATCGGGAAGTTCCACGGAATGATCTGGCCGACGACACCGAGCGGTTCATGGAAGTGATAGGCAACCGTGTCGTTGTCGATTTCACCGATCGTGCCTTCCTGGGCACGGATGCAGCCTGCGAAATAACGGAAATGGTCGATCGTCAGCGGAATATCCGCATTGGTGGTTTCGCGCAGCGGCTTGCCATTGTCCCAGGTTTCAGCCCGGGCGATGAGGTCGAGATTGTCTTCGATACGCTGGGCGATCCTGAGCAGGATGTTGGAGCGTTCCGTCACGCTCGTTTTGCCCCATTTTTCGCGGGCCTTGTGGGCGGCATCCAGCGCGAACTCGATGTCGGCTGCATCCGAACGCGGCACTTCGCAGATCTTGTGGCCGGTCACCGGTGAGAGATTGTCCATGTAGCGGCCGGATTTCGGCTCCACCCATTTGCCGCCAATGTAATTGCCGTATTTCAGCTTGAAGGGCGCTTCGCCCGCTTTCTGCTGAACCTGAATGTTCATGATTTCATCCTCCCTGATGAAAACGATCCTGAGCGGACCGCATGGGAGGAAGGTGAGCCTAGATAGCGCGGTTCGGTAGAGGGGCGGCGCGGTTCCGCAGCGCACATTGTCTCACATCTGCGACAAAGCCGCCTCGATCCGGCGTGATCGGCCGGATCGCGCGTCTGCGGGCCTTAATGCACGTCGAATTTCTTCATCTTGCGATGAAGCGTGGCGCGGCTGATGCCGAGCAACGAGGCGGCCTGCGTGACATTGCCGTTGGTGCGCGACAGGACGCGACGGAGCGCGGAACGTTCCGCTTCCGCAAGGTCGGAGCCGCTGTCGTGGCGCTGTTCCTGCAGAATATCCGCGGCCGGCAGACCCTGCGCGATCCGGGCATCATCAAGCTTCAGCGCAAGACGCGCTGCCCGCGTGGCACCCAGCACGAGATCGTCCTGATCCACAGCCAATAGCGAGAGCGCCGCACCGAAACCGCTCGGCACAACGACGATGCGCGCACCGGGAAAGGCGCGGCGGAAAAGATTGCCTTCGATACGCTGCGCCGCATCCTTCACCGCCTGGGTGACGAAGGAGAAGGTCATCTCGTTGATATCGTCACGGCAAGTGGAAATATCGAGCGCGCCCGTCACCCGGCCGGTATGGTCGCGGATGGGGGCGGTGGTGCAGCAGAGTTCGGTGTTCGAGGTGAAGAAATGCTGGTCGCGATAGACCACCACCGAGCGCTCATCCACCAGTGCGGTACCGATACCGTTGGTGCCCACGCTCTCTTCGCTCCAGACGGCCCCGTTCCAGAGGCCAAGCGCCCGGAAGTCGCGGTCATCACCGGAAGCACCACGCCGCTCCAGCGCAACGCCCTGCGCGTCGGTCAGAAGCAGGCAGCAGCCGGACTTGCCGACACTGTGAAAGATGCGGTCCAGCTCATCCGTGCTCTCGGCGATCAGACCGGCGGCACTTTCGCGGGCGCGGCGAAATTCAATCTCGCTGAGAAAGATCGGCTTGCGGTTTTCCTCCGGCGCAAGACGGTGCTTGACCATGCAGCGCCGCCACGAGGCGATAATCGGGGAACTTGCGGCCGCGGAACGGTGACGTGCTGTTTCATACACGCGTTCCGCATGGGCGATGTCTGTCGGCATACGCTCCTCCCAAAGCTTTTGTGCGATGGTGCGCTGGAAGCGTTCATGTTTCAACAAAAAATTTCGCGACCGCCCTGCCCTGAGCAACCGCCGACTGCACCGGACTAGCGAACCGCCTTGATATAACGCCGGCCGGAGCTCTCTTCCGTTTCATCCTCCGCCGAGAGAAACGTATCGTCCACGAGATTGGCGATGGAGGTCAACGGACCGGGCTTGCCGAAAAAGAAGCCCTGCACCTGCAGGCAACCTTCCCGCCGCAGGAATTCGATATGGGCCTTCGTCTCCACACCCTCCGCAAGCACCGGAATATTGAGGCTGTGCGCGAGGATAAGCGTCGAGCGAACGATCGCTTCCGATTGCACATTGGTCGACAGGCCATCGATGAAGGCACGGTCGATCTTGATCTTGTCGAAAGGGAAGCTCTGCAGGGTCGAGAGCGAGGAATAGCCCGTGCCATAGTCGTCCATGGCGATCTTGACGCCGAGCGCCTTGAGTTTGCGGATGGTGACGAGCGCGTGGCGATGGTCGGCGATGATGCTGCCTTCGGTGATTTCCAGCTCGAGCCTTTCCGGCGCAAGTCCCGTTTCGGCAAGAATTCTCTCGACCTTGTCGGGGAAATCATTATCCGCAAGCTGCTGCGGCGCGACGTTGACGGCAATTGCGAGTGACTTTTTCCACCGCGCGGCCTGCGCGCATGCATCTCTCAGAACCCATTCGCCCAGTTCGACGATGAAGCCGGTCTGTTCGGCGATCGGAATGAATTCGACGGGAGAGACCATGCCGCGTTCGGGATGTTTCCAGCGCAAAAGCGCCTCGAAACCGACAATGCTGCCGCTCTTGGTGTCGTTCTGCTGCTGGTAATAAAGCTCGAACTCGTTATTGGCGAGGCCGCTGCGCATGGCGATGGCAAGCGCATTGCGCTCGCGTGCGGCCTCGTCCATGGATTTGTCATAAAAGCAGATCGTGTCCGAAGTGCCGCTTTTTGCCCGGTACATGGCAACATCGGCCTGCGCCATCAGCGTATCGGCATCGATGGAGCCGGTGTTGCGGACCGATATGCCGACGCTTGCGCCAACCGAAAATGTCTGGCCGTTCCATTCGACCGGCCTGCTGATCTGCTCGATCAGCCGCTGCGCGAATTCCGCACCGTCGGCCCGGGTGTAATAGGAATGGGTCATCGCGACGAATTCATCGCCGCCCATGCGCGCCAGGAATTCCCCGGCCTTCAGCACGGAACTCGCCCGGTCGGCAATGGCGCGCAGTACGGCGTCACCGGCCGCATGACCATGCACGTCATTGATTTCCTTGAAACGGTCGAGATCGATCGACAGAAGCGCGGTATGCGCGCCGGTGGAGATATGGCGCGTGCGGCGGTTGAGATGTTCGATGAAGGCCGCGCGGTTGGGAATGCCCGTCAGCGGATCGTGCAACGAAAGATGGCGATAGCGGGCAACCGCCTGCTGGGTGGACTGGGCGTCGATGACATAGGTGGAAAGCCCAAGCGCCAGAAGCAGCAGCGTCACGGCGATAGCGCCTCCGCCCATGATGGCCGGCGGCAGCAGATTTTCCGGAATGACGATGCGCGGATCGAAGGCGAAGGACATGGAGGACATGCCGGTGTAATGCATCGAGGCAATGGCCAGGATGAGAAACGCCACGGCGCTATATTGGCAGAAACGGTTGAGGGGCCGGGCAATGCGATTGACTGCGATTGCGCCCAGTACCGCCCCGAACACCAGTGAAGCGATGACATAGGCCTGATCCCAGAAGATCATGCCCTGGACATTGTAGGCCGCCATGCCGGTATAATGCATGGCCGCAATGCCGAGGCCGAGGATCATCCCGCCGGCTTCCACCAGCACGCTGCGCCCGCCATAGGCCGAAATGCCAAAACCGGCAGTCGTCGTGGTAATGGCGATGAGAAGCGACAGCCCGGTCAGATAGGGATCGTAACCCACGTCACCCGCGGCATTGTAACCCAGCATCGCCACGAAATGGGTGGTCCATATCGCCGCGCCGCCATTGACACCCGCCAGAAACAGCCAGTTGACCTTCTGCACCCCCGTCGCCAGCCGCGCTTTCGAAAAAAGCCGCATCGAAACGAAGCTTCCCAGCATGCAGACGAAGACCGCTGCGGCGGTGTAGCGATAATCGTGATCGATGGTGAGGCACTGGAGAACTTTGAGCATTGTTATCTACGCAATTGGAATTTTGCGAAGACCTATCATTCGCCAAGTTTTCACCCGGTTTATATGCATGGATAAGCATAAATTAAATTTTTCACCATTTGCGCGAATTAGAAAATACTAATTAAATCTTTGCGTGGTATGCCGCAAAAAGATCCGGGCCTTGTCTTTATGTCCCGTTTGTATTATAGCGCCCGCACCCGTGTAGACACCCTTGGAGGCAACGCGGGTGGGATGGCTTAAAGGCTTCCCCAGTTCAGAGCCCGCGGGCATGAACTCTCCATATAACCTCGAAAGGAATTGCCATGAGCAAAGAATCGTATGAGCTCAAGGCCGAGGCGCGCGAACGAGTTGGTAAGGGGTCCTCTCGTGAACTTCGCCGCAACGGTTTGATTCCCGCTGTCATCTATGGTGACAAGCAGGCCCCCATTTCCATCGCCCTGTCGACCAACGAAGTCACCAAGCGTATCCACGGCGGCGGCTTCATGACGACGGTTGCGATCATCGACGTCGACGGCCAGAAGATCAAGGTTCTGCCGAAGGACTACCAGCTTGATCCGGTCCGCGACTTCACCATGCACGTCGACTTCCTGCGCGTTTCGGGCAACACGCTCGTCAACGTTGAAGTTCCGGTTCACTTCGTCAACGAAGAAAAGTCGGACATCAAGATCGGCGGCGTTCTGAACATCGTTCGTCACACGGTCGAGTTCCACTGCCCGGCCAACGACATTCCGGAATTCATCACGGTTGATCTCGCTGGTCTGAAGATCGGCGACAACGTGCACATTTCGAATGTGAAGCTGCCGAAGAACATCACGCCGGTTATCGCCGACCGTGACTTCACGATCGCAACGATCGTTGCTCCGGCTGGTGGCGTTGCAGAAGAAACGACTGAAGAAGCTTCCGGGGAATAATCGGCAGCCGCAAGGCTGAAAAGCTTTGAAGAATGAGGCCCGTTCCGGTTTCGGAACGGGCCTTTTAGTTTTTATGAACTTTAAAACCAGAAAGCCCACCCGCCGCTTACGATGCGGAACCTGTTTCAGCCTCGATTAACACTTCCATGAAACGATACCCTTGCGCTGTCGTGGAAACACCGGCCGGATTGAGAAATAGCGCGGGAGAACATGGCTTTTGCCGAAAATTCCGCAAATCCACTCCGGGCGGAAGAAACGGAGCGCAGCAATTCAGGGGCAAAGGGTAGCTGCAATCGAATGGCTCATTCCGTCGAAAGTCGCTTTATCGCGATTGTTTCCGGCGCACTTCTTACAGTGGTCGCCCCGCTCTTTACGCTATTGTTGACGCTTTCCTATCACGAAGCCATTCGCAGCCAGCGCAACCATCTTGAGATTCTGCTGTCGACCAATGCGCAGGCGCTTGCCCGGCCCCTGTGGGATCTCGATGACGACACCATCAACCAGATTACCGGAACCCTCATCTCCGACCCCGTGATCCGCATGGTCGAGGTCAAGGATACGTCAGGCCAGCTCGACATCGTCCAGACCGCCGGCAGTGACATCATCCAGGATGCAGCCTCGACGACGCGCGAGGTGACCTACAAGACCACGAAGGGCTCCGTCACCGTCGGGCAGCTGACGGTCTATTATGACAATGTCAGCCTTCTGACCTCTCTCAGCCGCACAGAACTGGCCTTCATCACCATTTTCATTCTCGCGGTGCTCACCATCGTTCTTGCCGCCATCGCCGGCAATCGCTTCATGGTCATCCGCCCGCTGATGCGGCTGGCCGCGGCAATAGAGGCAACACGCCGCCTCGGCTCCCGTCACCATGTCGACTGGCGCTCGAAGGACGAAATCGGCCGGCTGGCGAAAAGCTTCAACGAAATGCAGACCCAGCTCGAAAAGGAAGAGCTGGAGATCAAGAATGCCCATGAGCGCAAGACGGAAATCTACAACCGCACACCCGCCATGCTGTTCTCGCTCGACAGGCACGACCGGATTGCCGCCGTCAGCGATTATTGGGTACAGGCGACCGGTTACGACCGCACCAGGATACTTGGCCTGAACTTCGCCGATCTCATCCATCCCGATGACCGCCCGCTGTTCCAGCAGCGCAAGGCAACACCTGCCTCACCCGAGGTTTCGCATAACGGCATCACCGTACGCTTCCATTGCAGGGAAGGCAGCGTCATGGACGCGCTCATCCTCGAAAAACCTCTCGATTCCGGCGATGCCGCCCAGCAAAGCACATGCCTTTGCGTCATGACGGATGTGACCGAACTGCGCCAATCGGAAAAGCGCAACCGCCAGCAGGCCATTTCCGACCATCTGACCGGCCTCTTCAACCGTCAGGGTTTCGAGGCGATCCTCGACCTGCAGATCCGCGATGCGGACCGCAATGGCAGCGAACTGGCCTGCCTGTTCATCGACCTCGACCGTTTCAAGGCCATCAACGACAATCTCGGCCATGCGGCGGGCGACGCTGTTCTCAAGCAGTTCACGCTGAAACTCGAACCGCTGCTGACGCCGCTCGACAGCGCGTCGCGGCTCGGCGGCGACGAATTTGCCATTCTGCTGGCCGGCGACAAGGTGGAGGAGCGTGCCCTGCAATTCTGCGAGCGCATCTGCGCCATGCTGGACACGCCTTTCGAGATCGAGAACAACAGCATCCGTCTCAGCGCCAGCATCGGCATGGCGGTCTATCCTTTGCATGCTTCCAGCGCCTCCGAGCTTTTGCAGAATGCCGACATGGCCATGTATACCCGCAAAAGAACGGGCAAGAACGGTTCGCAGGTCTTCGACAGCTCGATCATGGACCGGGCACGCGAACATGCGGAGCTTGAGCGGGATATCGCGCAGGCGCTTTCCGAGGACTGGTTCGAAGCCTATTTCCAGCCCATTCAAGACCTCTCAACCGGCCAGACGGCAGGTTTCGAGGCGCTGCTGCGTCTCAACCATCCGGACAAGGGATTGCTCTCCCCGGCCGCGATTGTCAGCCTTGCCGAAGAAAACGGTACCATTCAACGCATCGGCAACCTCATTCTCGATCAGTCGATCGCCAATCTCGCGAAGCTGTCGCGCCTGCCGGGCATGGAACAAACCTATGTGGCGGTGAATTTTTCGCCACTGCAATTCGAACCGGGATTGCCGACGCGTATCGCCGGCGTGCTGCACCGCCACGGCATTATCCCCGGACGGCTGGTCATCGAGATCACCGAAGCCGTCATCATGAAGGACGATCCGCAAATCCGGGCGATCCTCAACGCCATTCACCAGCTCGGTTGCCGCATCGCGCTCGATGATTTCGGCACGGGTTATTCCTCGCTCAGCTATCTCAGCCGCTTTCCGGTCGATATCGTCAAGATCGATCAGTCCTTCACCCGCTCGATCTGCGACGACAGGATGGAAATCAGGCAGCGCAACCGCATGCTGGTCGAAGGCATCGCGGCCATCTCGCACAAGATGAACTGCGTCGTCATCGCCGAAGGCGTCGAGACGGAAGAGCAGAAGGAGCTTCTGAGCGAAATAGGCGCGGATTTCGGACAGGGTTATTTCTTCGCACGCCCGCAACCGATCCAAAGGCTGATCGCCGCATTCGATGCCGCACCCGAACAGAACCGTGCCATGGCACGACAAGCATGAACCGGTGATGACATCATGGGATTGATCCGCCTCTGCCTGATCTTTCTTACCCTCGCCACGCCGGCCGGCGCGGCCAAGCTTTTCCTGACGACCGAGGTCTATCCGCCTTACAATCTGCAGGCCAGCGACGGCAGCGTGCGCGGTGTCTATTTCGACCAGCTCAAGATCGTGCTCGAGGACACCGGCACCAGTTATGAAGTTGCCGTCATGCCCTGGGCGCGGGCCATCGCATTGGCCACGACACAGGCCATGCAC
This sequence comes from Agrobacterium tumefaciens, assembly GCA_017744915.1. GTDB lineage: Bacteria > Pseudomonadota > Alphaproteobacteria > Rhizobiales > Rhizobiaceae > Agrobacterium > Agrobacterium tumefaciens_I. The sequence goes on along the minus strand of JAGIAH010000011.1, from coordinate 55,882 downwards.
TGCGTCTTCGCCACGGCGAGAACGCCCGAGCGGGAAAAGCTCTTCAAATGGGTCGCGCCGATCCACATCGACCGCAATATTCTCGTGGCACGCCGCGAGGCGAATATCGAGGCTTCCAGCCTTGAGGAGGCCAGAAAGTACCGGGTGGGAACCCAGCGGGGCGACTATACCGAAACGCTGCTCCAAAAACTCGGTTTCCCGCAGGTGGATGTGGGCGCCGACTTCGAGATCACGCTCAACAAGCTGCAACTTGGCCGCATAGACCTCATGCCCATGTCCGAAAGCACCTTCAAGGGCCTGCCGGAGAATACCTTCAGGGAGGTTATAACGCTCACCCGGCAACAGCTTGGCCTTGCCTGCAACAAAAGCGTTCCCGACGAAGTCATCGCGAAATTGCAGGCCCGGCTGGACAGGCTGATCGCTGACGGAACGCAACAGAAGATATTCGACCACTACAATCTCGTTAGCCCCTGAGAGGCTGCCCACATCCCGCAGATCCATAAAAAGATTGACAGCAGGCGCTTTTCGGGGTGGTGACAACAGCATCAACCGGCAAAATGCGGACATGCCCCATGAAGATCATCGCAGGACTTGGTAATCCCGGCGCGCAATATGCGGGAAACCGCCACAATATCGGCTTCATGGCTGTCGATGCGCTGCAGCGCCTTCCCTCCTTTGCGCCCTGGTCGAAGAAGTTCAAGGCGGAGATTTCCGAAGGCGAGATCGGCGGTGAAAAGGTTCTGCTGATGAAGCCGCTCACCTATATGAACCTGTCCGGAGAATCCGTCGGTGAGGCGATGCGCTTCTTCAAGCTTGCGCCGGCGGATATCATCGCCATTCATGATGAACTGGATTTGCCGGCCGGCCGCGCGCGCATCAAGACGGGCGGCGGTCATGGCGGCCATAACGGCCTGAAATCGCTGGACGCCCATTGCGGCAAGGAATACCGCCGCCTGCGCCTCGGCATCGGCCATCCCGGCGACAAGGAGCGGGTGCACGGCCATGTGCTCGGCGATTTCGCCAAGGCCGACCACGTCTGGCTCGATCCGCTGCTGGATGCCATTGCCGACAATGCCGCCATGCTGGTGAAGGCCGAGGATTCGCAGCTGATGAACAAGCTGGCGCTCGCGACAGGCAGCAAGCCGGAGACGGAAAAACCGGTAAAGGCCGCCAAGCCGGCAGCGCAGTCTCACATCCATCAGGCGCGCAACAGCGCCCAGCCGAAAAAACTGCCGGAAACCGGGCCCATGGCCGAGATGCTGAAGCGGATGTTCAGCAAGAAGGACTAGACCACATATGTCTTCCGATACCATTGCCCTGCGCGAGGCCGGCCCCGGCGACCTGCCCGGTCTGCTCGCACTTTACCGGGCACTCAATCCGTCGGACCCGCATTTGACGATGCAAGAGGCAAGCACGGCTTTCGCCGCCATGCTCGCCCAGCCCGGCCTGACCGTGCTTCTCGCAACGGACAACGGGGAAGCCGTCGCAACCGCCACGCTTCTCATTGTTCCGAACCTGACCCGCACCGCCCGCCCCTATGCACTCGTTGAAAACGTGGTGACACTGGAGGCCCGTCGCGGTCGAGGATATGGTCGCGCGGTCGTGCGCCACGCCATCAAGACCGCCTTTGCCGCGGACTGTTACAAGGTGATGCTGCTTACCGGCCGTGAACGCCCGGAAGTCCACGCCTTCTACGAAAGCTGCGGCTTCGTGCAGAACAAGACCGGCTTTCAGATCCGGCAGGACTAGGGCGCAACGCGCCCCTCATTCCTGTACTTGTCACAGCAATGAGGATCGAACTCCGTATTGTGAACGGACAACGTATCGGGCTCGGAAACCCCTGCCCCCCATAAAAGCCCTCACTCCTCCGGCTCGGTCGTGAACATCAGCGGAAACCCCGCCTCCTTGCCGAGATCGGTCGCCTCCTTGGCCTTGGTCTCGGCGATATCACGCGCGCAGACGACGACCACGGCGCTGCCGAAGCGATGCGCCGTCATCATTACCCGGTGGCCGGTTTCCTCGCTCATGCGGAAGACGGCTTTCAGCACCACGGTCACGAACTCACGCGGCGTATAGTCGTCATTCAGCAGAATGACCTTGTAGAGCTTCGGGCGCTCCAGCTTCGGTTTGACTTTCGGTTTCGGCTTGAGATCGACAGGACCGTCACTCATCATCGCCGCTCATCATGCTCGTTCATGGGGAAATGCCCCTGGATGACGAAAGATCACTCGTTTGACCCGCATATATTGCACCGCAACCGCGCTATCGGCAACCCTGCCCTAAATTCCGCAGCTTTCGCCGGGCTTTGCCTGCCCAAATCGGCTCGCGGGCTTGACCTTGCCCTGCCCTTTCCGCAAAAGGCTCCTCAACGAATTCTTTCAAACGGACAGGTTTCAAGCCATGGGCTTCAAATGCGGTATCGTTGGATTGCCAAATGTCGGCAAGTCCACCCTCTTTAACGCGCTGACGAAAACGGCCGCCGCACAGGCCGCCAACTATCCCTTCTGCACCATCGAGCCGAATACCGGTGAAGTGGCGGTTCCGGATGCACGCATGAAAACCCTCGCCGACATTGCCGGCTCGAAGGAAATCATCCCCACCCGCATCTCCTTCGTCGACATCGCCGGCCTGGTGCGCGGCGCATCGAAGGGCGAAGGCCTCGGCAACCAGTTCCTCGCCAATATCCGCGAAGTCGACGCCGTGGTGCACGTTCTGCGCTGCTTCGAGGATGACGACATCACCCACGTCGAAGGCCGCATCAACCCGGTGGCCGACGCCGAAACCATCGAGACCGAGCTGATGCTCTCCGACCTCGAAAGCCTTGAGCGCCGCACGGAACAGACCCGCAAGCGCGCCACCGGCAAGGACAAGGAATCGCTGGCGCAGCTGCCGTTGATGGAAGCCTCGCTGAAGCTTCTTAATGAAGGCAAGCCGGTTCGCACCCTGCTCTCCACGCTCGATGCCGAGGAGCTGCGCGTCCTTCAGGGTCTCAACCTCCTGACCGCGCATCCGGTTCTCTACGTCTGCAATGTCGCCGAAGGCGACGCCGTCGACGGCAACGAGCACACCAAAGCGGTTGCCGAAATGGCCAAGGCCCAGGGCGCAGAATCCGTCGTCATCTCAGCGGCGATCGAATCCGAAGTGGCACAGCTTCCCGATGAAGAGGCGAAGGAATTCCTTTCCGCCCTCGGCCTCGAAGAAGCAGGCCTCGACCGCCTGATCCGCGCCGGCTATAAGCTGCTCGATCTCATCACCTATTTCACCGTCGGCCCGAAGGAATGCCGCGCCTGGACCATCGAGCGCGGCACCAAGGCCCCGCAGGCCGCCGGCGTCATCCATTCGGATTTCGAACGCGGCTTCATCCGCGCCAACACCATCGCCTATAACGACTACGTTGCCTTCAAGGGCGAAGTGGGCGCCAAGGAAGCCGGCAAGGCCCGTGATGAAGGCAAGGAATATGTGGTTCAGGACGGCGACGTCATCCACTTCCGCTTTAACACCTGATCTCGTTTGAAGGCCGCGGGCAGCCGGGTAGTTTCTTTCGAAGCGCTGAGGGCGCAGACATAGCCGCTTGTTTCTTCTCCCCGCCGGGGAGAAGGTGGCCTGAAGGGTCGGATCGGGGGCAAGCTCTCCGAACATCTCCACCCTCGCCCCGCTGTCGCGACCTTCTCCCCTCGGGGAGAAGGCGAAAAGCGCACCCGCCGCTCAAAACTCCCTGCCAATGCAATATAGCCGCACCCTCAATTTGACCTTTACGTAAAAGGAAAAATCCTCTTAGATGCGCCGACACTGACTGTGCGAAGGGAGGAAACCATGGCGCCGGTCGCGACGTATACCTATGAGGATTTTTCCGTTGGGCGGGAATTTCCCCTTGGCCCACAATCGGTCTCGGCGGAACAGATTATCGCCTTCGCCAGCGAGTTCGACCCCCAGCCCATGCATCTTTCCGAAGAGGCCGGCCGCCGGAGCATTCTCGGCGGGCTGGCAGCGTCCGGCTGGCACACCTGCAGCCTGCTGATGCGGATGATGGCGGACAGCTATATCGCCAACTCCACCTCGCAGGGCAGCCCCGGCATCGATTATGTCGACTGGAAAAAGCCGGTTCTGGCGGGTGATACGCTTTCGGGAAAATCCATCGTGCTGGAACAACGGCAATCCGGTTCCCGGCCGGGAATCGGCCTCGTGAAATTCCGCCACGAGCTTTATAACCAGCGTGGCGTTCTGGTGTCGCACGGCGAAAACACCGTGATGTTCCTGATGCGCGCGAATGGAGGCGTTGCGGCATGAGACTGGCAGAACTCTCCCCGATCGGCGAACGCGTCACTCTCGATACGCTGCATTTTTCCGCCGAGGACATTATTCGCTTTGCCCGCGATTTCGATCCGCAACCCTTTCATCTCGACGCCGAGGCAGCCAAGAACAGTGTTTTCGGCGCGCTTTGCGCTTCCGGCTGGCATACGGGCGCGGGCTGGATGAAATCCTTCCTGTCCCATTGGGCAAAGGAAGTGAAGAGGTTGAAGCTACAGGGCCTCGAACCGCCGAAACTCGGCCCATCCCCGGGCTTCCGCGAGCTCAAATGGAAAAAGCCGGTTTTTGCCGGGGATGACGTAACCTATTTCGTGACCCTGCTCGATACCCGGCCGCTGGAATCGAGACCCGGCGTCTGGCTGAACACCACGTTCAACGAAGGCGTCAACCAGTCAGGGGAAACGGTGCTGACCTTCCAGAGCGGGGTTCTGGAATTCGAATAAAGCGAGCCCGGGGCATACCATCACGATTTGCCCCGGCTACCGCCTCAATGGCCGGAGAATTCCACCAGCGTCCGCACCTCGACACCGAGGTCTTCGAGTTTCTTGCGACCGCCGAGATCGGGCAGGTCGATAACGAAGCAGGCGGAAACGATCTCCGCACCCATCTGCCGCAACAGCTTGACCGCGCCTTCGGCGGTGCCACCGGTGGCGATCAGGTCGTCGACCAGAATGACCTTTTCACCCGGCTGCACGGCATCCACATGCATTTCCATTTCATCGACGCCATATTCCAGGCTGTAGGCCACACGCACGGTGGTGTGCGGCAGCTTGCCCTTCTTGCGGATCGGCACGAAACCGGCCGATAGCTGATGCGCCACTGCGCCGCCGAGGATGAAGCCGCGCGCTTCCATGCCGGCGATCTTGTCGATCTTCGTTCCCGCATAGGGCTGCACGAGTTCATCAACAGCACGGCGGAAAGCGCGTGGATTGCCGAGCAGCGTCGTGATGTCCCGGAATATGATGCCCGGCTTCGGATAGTCGGGAATGGAACGGATGGCAGCGGAAAGCTCCGAAGCGATAACGGTCATGGTATTTCCAGTTAAGACAAGGGAAATGGATGAGATGGTTCGGGCCACCCTATCAATTTGACGGCGGCTGACCAACAAAAAAGGACCGCCACCCTGCCCGTGCCTCTCCTATCCTGCGGCAAACCGCTGGCAGCGGCCACGGGACGACAGCGCCGCGGATTGCTGCTGCCGCCCAATTTGCCCCTCAATACATGAAAAAGCCCCCACGGAGACCGTGGGGGCCAATGACTGCCGGCAACAGGATGCCGATCAATGTTCCTTGTTGGCGTAGACCGATTTCTTGGTGAGATAGATCAGAGCCGTGAAGATGAACAGGAACACCATGACCATGAAGCCGGTACGCTTGCGCTGTTCCAGATGCGGTTCCGCAGCCCACATCAGGAAGGCAGCCACGTCCTTGGAATATTGGTCCACGGTCTGCGGCGCGCCATCGTCGTAGGTCACCTGGTCGGCGCTGATCGGCGGCGCCATCTTCAGCGCCACGGCGCTGACGAAATACGGGTTGAAATGCGTGCCTTCCGCCACTTCAACACCAGCCGGCGCGTCCTGATATCCGGTCAGCAGCGCATGGATATAGTCCGGGCCGCCTTCCTGGTAACCGCCAACGATCGGGATCATGTCAACGATGAATTGCGGGAAACCGCGCTCCACACCGCGTGCCTTGGCGAGCAGCGACATGTCGGGCGGTGCTGCGCCACCATTGGCAGCGGCAGCCGCCTCATGGTTGGGGAACGGCGAAGGGAAATGATCGGAAGGCACGGCCTTGCGATTGTACATTTCGCCTTCGGCATTCGGGCCGTCCTGCACTTCATATTCGGCGGCGAAAGCCTTCACCTGCTCTTCCGAATAACCGAGATCCTCCAGCGTGCGGAAGGAGACAAGGCTCATCGAATGGCAGGCGGAGCAGACTTCCTTGTAGACCTTCAGGCCGCGCTGCAGCTGGCCCTTGTCATATTTGCCGAAGGGTCCTGCGAAAGACCAGCTCTGCTCTTCAGGCTTGATGACCGGGAAGTGACCGCCGGCAATCGCATGTTCCGTCTTGGTGGAGAGATCGTGGCTTTCCTCCGCCGCCGAGGCGACGGTGAAGGAACAGCCGATGGCGGCGAAAAGCGCGATGCTCGTTACAAGCTTCTTCATTGTCGTCATCCTTCCTTCGCGCTTACACTTGGGCCGCAGCAGATGCGGCACCCGTCTTGGCGGCGTTCTTTTCGAGAACGGCCTCGGTAATCGAATTCGGAATACGCCGGGGCGTTTCGACCAGACCGAGGATCGGCATGATGACGAGGAAGAAACCGAAGTAATAAAGCGTGCCGAGCTGAGAATAGCCGACATAATTGCCTTTCAGATCGCCGGTAAGCAGGCCGAGAAGGCCGGTTCCTTCCGCCGGGCGCGAACCCAGCCAGCCGAGCATGATGGCATTCACCACGAACAGCCAGAAGAACATCTTGTACCAGGGACGATAGACGGCGGAACGAACCTTCGACGTATCGAGCCAGGGCAGGAAGAACAACACGACGATCGCGCCGAACATCACGAGAACGCCACCGAGCTTGGAATCGATGATCCAGATGTTGAAGGTGATGGCACGCAGCATGGCGTAGAACGGCAGGAAGTACCATTCCGGAACGATATGCGCCGGGGTCTTCAGCGCATCGGCCATGATGTAGTTGTCGGGGTGGCCGAGGAAGTTCGGCATATAGAAGACGAACCAGGCATAACCGATCAGGAAGATCGAAACGCCAAGCGCATCCTTCAGCGTCGCATAGGGCGTGAAGGGCACGGTGTCAGTCTTGCTCTTCACTTCAACGCCGGTCGGGTTGGTCTGGCCGGTCACATGCAGCGCCCAGATGTGCAGGATGACGACACCCGCGATCATGAAGGGCAGAAGATAGTGAAGCGCAAAGAAGCGGTTCAGCGTCGGCTGATCCACGGCGAAGCCGCCGAGCAGGAACTGCTGGATCCATTCACCAACGGCGGGGAACGCCGTGAAGAAGCCGGTGATGACGGTTGCGCCCCAGAAGGACATCTGGCCCCAGGGCAGAACGTAACCCATGAAGCCCGTTGCCATCATCAGCAGGAAGATCACGCAGCCGAGAATCCAGAGGATTTCTCGCGGTGCCTTATAGGAGCCGTAATAAAGGCCACGGGCGATGTGCAGATACACCGCGATGAAGAAGAACGACGCACCGTTGGCATGCATGTAGCGCAGCAGCCAGCCGTGGTTGACGTCGCGCATGATCTTTTCGACGGAATTGAAAGCCACCGTCGTTTCGGCCGCATAATGCATGGCCAGCACAACACCGGTGAGGATTTGCACGATCAGCATGACGGCAAGCATCGCACCGAAGGTGTAGGCGTAGTTCAGGTTACGCGGGACAGGATAGGCAACGAAGCTGTCATAGATCATGCGCGGCAAGGGAAGCCGCGAATCGATCCACCTCTCGATGCCGGTGGACGGCTGATAACTGGAATGGCCACTCATGAATATCTGTCCCCTTATCCGATCTTGATCACGGTATCGGATGTGAATGCAAATGTCGGGATGGCGAGGTTCTGCGGCGCCGGACCCTTACGTATGCGGCCCGCCGTATCGTAGTGCGAGCCATGGCAGGGACAGAACCAGCCGCCGAAATCGCCGGCCTGGCCGAGCGGAATGCAACCGAGATGGGTGCAGGAACCGACCATGACGATCCAGTTTTCCTTGCCCTGACCGGCGGAGCGGTCAATGTCCGTTGCCTGCGCGTCGGCGGCGATGTTGGCGTTGCGCGCCACGGGATCCTTCAGATCGCCGAGAGCAACTGCCTTGGCTTCCTCGATTTCCTTTTCCGTGCGGTTGCGGATGAAAATCGGCTTGCCGCGCCACTTGACGGTGAGCGACATGCCCGGCTCGACGGCCGCCACATCCACCTCGATGGAGGCGAGCGCCAGCGTCGATGCATCGGGACGCATCTGGTCAATAAAAGGCCATGCAACTGCGGCGGCACCGACGGCGCCCGCCATTCCCGTCACTAGATAAAGAAAATCGCGACGGGTCGGTTCACCCGAAGCGTCGTGATTGGTTACGTGCTCGCTCACCGCTACACCATCCTCTGCGCTGTTTTTGCCGTAAATCGCATGAGTCCTCCCGCTATGATTTGATCCAAGACAAACTCCGTCCCATCGCCTTGGTCATTCTCGCGGCATTTCAGAAACCGCGTCATCTGTTTGATCGCAAAATATTGACTGACTTGGCAAGAGCAAAGCACACAAAGCTGCCGTAATTCTGACGGAAGGGCCCGATTTGCTTCTCATTTTTTCGCCACCCTTGGCAGGCGGGCAACATTGTGCGCCCTCATGCGCCATGTTAGGAGACATCAAGGGAGAGCTCGGAAAGCAGGGATTCGGATGACGGCGAAGCTCTCTTGCATGGTCTCCACGGCGGTGGCTGCCGTTCTTTTCATCGCCAGCCTGCGTTATGTCACCGATTTCTGGCTTCTCGCCTTCGTCACCAGCTTCCAGCTGCATATCGCCCTTGTCTGCATCCTGCTGTCATGCCTCATATTCTGGCTGACACGTGATACGGTTTCGGCCCTCCTCCTGGTCTGGTCGCTTGCGCTCGCCATCCATGCCGTCACCATGCTTCTGGAATTTTCCACATCCGCAACCGCCGCGCCGGACGCCAGAGCCTTCCGGCTATTGTCCTTCAACGTGCTGACGGACAATGCCGCCAATGCGGATGCGATTGCCGATAAGATTCTCGAATCGGGCGCGGATGCGGTCTATCTCTTCGAGGCGGCGGCGCTGCAATCGGTTCTGCCGCGTCTGCAGGAGACCTATCCCTACAGGCTCGGCTGTTTTACCGGAACGCCGGGATGTGACCTGCTGATGCTTTCGAAACGGCCATTGCTGGAAGGCCAGTTCTACAGCCTCAGCGATCTGCGCCGGGACCGGTTTGCTCTCGCCAAGATCGATCTCGACGGAACGACGCTGACACTGGCCGCCGGCCATATCACCAAGCCCTATTTCGACGATTATCACCGGGACGAGCTGGATGAGGTCAGCGAAATCCTCTTTCGCGTCACCGGGCCGCTCATTCTGGCCGGAGACTTCAATTCGGCCAGCATCGCCCCCGACATGCGCGCCTTTCTCGCCGCCAACGACCTGAAGAAACCACGCTGGGAACCCGCCACATGGCCCACGGAGGCCGGCCGCTTCGGCATCGCCATCGACCACATCTTCGCCCGTGAACCGGCGACGCTGATGAAAACCACACGCCTGCCGGACAGCCTCGGCTCCAATCATTATGGGCTGATGGCGGATTTCTTGATCGGGAAATAATCGAAGGCCTTATTGCGCCGCCTCGTCCGCGGCGAGGAAGCCGCCCGATTGCCGCGCCCACAACTCCGAATAAAGCCCGCCCCGCAAGACCAGCTCGGAATGGCTGCCCTGTTCGACGATACGGCCCTGATCCATCACGATCAGCCGGTCGAGAGCGGCGATGGTCGACAGGCGGTGGGCGATGGCCAGCACCGTCTTGCCCTGCATCAGTTCATCCAGATTGCTCTGGATCGCCGCCTCCACCTCCGAATCGAGCGCCGAGGTCGCCTCATCGAGCACGAGGATCGGCGCGTCCTTCAGCATCACGCGGGCGATTGCGATGCGCTGGCGCTGGCCGCCGGAAAGTTTAACACCGCGTTCGCCCACATGCGCGTCAAAACCCGTGCGGCCGCGCTGGTCCTCCAGCCTTGTGATGAAATCATCCGCCTTGGCGCGGCGCGTCGCCTCCTGCAATTGCGCTTCGGTGGCATCCGTGCGGCCGAACATGATGTTGTCTCGAATGGAACGGTGCAGCAGCGAGGTATCCTGCGTGACCATGCCGATATGGGCGCGCAGCGATTCCTGCGTGACTTTGGCGATATCCTGCCCGTCGATCAGGATGCGGCCCTTCTCGACATCGTAAAACCGCAAAAGCAGGTTGACGAGCGTGGATTTGCCGGCGCCGGAACGCCCGACGATGCCGACCTTCTCGCCCGCCCTGATTTCGAGGTTGAGATTGTCGATAACGCCGTTCGCCCGCCCGTAATGGAAGCTGACATTCTCGAAACGGATGCCCGGCCTCTTGACCTCCAGCACCGCCGCGTCGGGCGTATCAACGAGACCGATCGGCTGCGAGATCAATTCGGCGGCGTTCTGCACCGTGCCGAAATTGCGCATGATGCCGTTGAACTGCGTCATCAACCGCCCGAGCAGGAAGTTGAGACGCAAAACCAGCGCCAGCGTGAAAGCGACCGCGCCGGAACTGATCTTGCCGGAGAGCCACAGATCGATGCAGAGCGCCGCCATCGACGTGATCATGACGCCGGACAGCAGCGCCATGGAGGCGCGCACGCCGGTGATGAACCGCGTAAACGTCATCGTCGCGGTCTGAAAAATATCGAAGCCCTGACGCATGTAACGATCATTGGCATCGTCTCGCCCAAACAGCCGCAGCGTCTGGATATTGCTATAGGCATCCACCATGCGGCCGGAGAGCATCGAGGCGGCCTCCGCCGTCTCCTTTGAATGGTAACGGATGCGCGGCACGAAATACCGCGCCAGCAGCGAGAAGATCGCCACCCAGACGACGACGAGAACCGCAAGCCGCCAGTCCAGCCCGCCGATCAGGAACAGCATGGAAACCGAGTAGATACCGACGAACCAGACACTTTCCATCAGCGAGGTGACAAGATCGCCCGCCGCCTGCCCGCCGGACCAGACCTTGGTGACGATGCGGCCGGAAAAATCATTCTGGAAGAAGGTCAGTGATTGCCGCGCCACATGCATATAGGATTGCCAGCGCACCAGATTATAGAAACCCGGCGTAATGATCTGCTGATCCACCAGCGCTGTCACCATGGTGACGATAAACCGCACGATGCCGATCAGCACCAGCATACCCACGAGTTCGCCGCCATGGGCCGCAAGCAGCCCCGCCCAGCCCTCTTCCGGTTTCACCGTCGAGAGAATGTCCACCAGCCGTCCGACGAACCAGAACAGCGCCGCCTCAATGGCCGCCGTCAGCCCGCCGAGCACCAGCATGGCGAAAAACGGCGCCTTGGCCTGCGAGATATAAAACCAGATGAAAGCGAATGTTCTTTCAGGCGGCCGCAAATCGTCCTTGCGGGCGAAGGGCTTTATCCAGTTCTCGAAATACTCGAAGATGCGGGTAATGACCATGATCCGGATATAGGCGGATTCCCGCCTCGGGAACAGCCGCAGCGGCTTCGGGGAGAGATTATATTTCGGTAACGTTCGGGATGTTGCTACGTCAAAGCGATGAGCCCGGCGTCGGTGGGGCGGAATCCGCAAGCCTCGAAATAAAATCGCCGCAGGTGCGGGTCAAAATCGACGTGGAGCCACTCGCAGCCGGTGTCTTTCGCCCGTTTAACCGCCTCCCCTATCAGGGCCTTTGCAATGCCCTGGCGTTGGAGATCAGGCGACACCATCGTATCCAGAACAAATGCGTGGACACCGCCATCCCACGCGATGTTAACGAACCCGACCAGCTTCTCCAGACGACGACTACACACCCAGCCGAGACTGAAGTGATTAACCTGGGACCACCAGTCATCAACCAGGATTCGATGCTCGAAGCACTCGGCATGAAGGGCGTTGACCTCGGCATTCCCGAACGCTCCATGCCACTCGGTCGTGTAATCGGGAGGTATGGATTCTTGTGGTGATGTTTGTCTCATTCGTACTCCGTCACCCCGGTTTCGAAATCCAACCGATCAGTCCTTGATCGCAAGGACTGGTTTCTCACGGCGGAGAGGCCCGAGACCTTTGACAAAAGGGCGGGATCACTCCCGCCCTCTCGCTTTCCTTATTCCGCAGCCACTTCCGCCTCGTGGTCGGCGATGAAGCCACCGGACTGGCGCCGCCACAGGTCGGCATAAATGCCGCCCATTGCCACCAGTTCCGCGTGGCTGCCCGCTTCCACGATCCGGCCCTTGTCGAGAATGATGAGCCGGTCCATTTCGGTCAGCGTCGAAAGGCGGTGGGCGATCGCGATCACCGTCTTGCCTTCCATCAACGAGAACAGGTTCTCCTGGATCGCCGCCTCGACTTCGCTATCAAGCGCCGAGGTCGCCTCGTCCAGCACCAGGATCGGCGCGTTCTTGAGGAAGACACGGGCAATCGCAATACGCTGGCGCTGGCCGCCGGAGAGTTTCACGCCACGTTCGCCCACCTGGGCATCGAGGCCCTGGCGACCATGCATGTCGACAAGCGTTTCGATGAAGTCCCAGGCGTTTGCCCGCTTCGCCGCCGCGATCACCTGCTCGTCGGTGGCCTCGGGGTGGCCATAGGCGATGTTGTCGCGGATCGAACGGTGCAGAAGCGAGGTATCCTGCGTCACGACGCCGATCAGCTCGCGCAGGCTGTCCTGCGACACCTTGGAAATGTCCTGCCCGTCGATGGTGATCCTGCCGCCTTCCAGATCGTAGAAGCGCAGAAGCAGGTTCATCAGCGTCGTCTTGCCCGCGCCGGAACGGCCAACAAGGCCGACCTTCTCGCCCGGTTTGATGTCGAGCGTCAGCCCGTCGATTACGCCCTTGTTCTTGCCATAGTGGAAGCGGACGTTGTCGTAACGGATAGCGCCCTGCGGGGCGGCAAGCTCAGGCGCCTTCGGAACGTCGACAATATCGTGCGGCTTCGTCATCATCGACATACCGTCATAGACCGTGCCGATATTTTCGAACAGCGACGTGACTTCCCACATGATCCACTGCGACATGCCGTTGACGCGCATGGCAAGGCTGATGGCGATGGCGACCGAACCGGCCGTGACCGAACCCTGCATCCAGAAATAAAGACCGAGTGCCGCCGTGGAAAACAGCACCACGGCATTGTTGAGGTCGATCAGGATGTTGAAGCCCGAAATCTTGCGCATCTGGCGGTGAACCGTGCCGAGAAACACGTTCATGCCCTCACGCGCATATCTTTCCTCACGCCCCGCATGGGAAAACAGCTTGATCGTCGAGATGTTGGTGTAGCTGTCGACGATCCGGCCCGTCATCATCGAGCGCGCATCGGCCTGTTCCTGCGCCAGCCGGCCGAGTTTCGGCACGAAATAGGCAAGGATCGCCATATAGATACCGAGCCAGATGAGCAGCGGAATGACCAGCCGCCAGTCCGCCGCCGCAACCATGAACAGCATCGAAATGACAAAGCTGATGGCGTAAACGAAGACGTCGATCACCTTCAGCGCCACTTCGCGGATCGCCAGCGCCGTCTGCATCACCTTGGTCGAAACCCGGCCGGCAAACTCGTTGGCGAAAAAGTTCATGGAGTGGCGCAGCAGGAAACGGTGCATTTTCCAGCGCGCGATCATGCCGAAATTGCCCGCAAGCGTCTGGTGCATCGTCATGGTGTGGATCGCGCCCATCAGCGGCAGCAGGATGAGCACCAGCCCCGCCATGACGATCAGATGCCAGCCCTCATCGGCAAAAAACGTCTCGCGATTGGCCGTGGAGAGCCAGTCGACGATATTGCCGAGGAATTTGTAGAGCATGGCTTCCGCAATGGCGATGCCCATGGACATCAGGCCAAGCAGCAGCAGCCACGGCCAGGCGGGCTTCACATAATGCCAAAGGAACGGCAAAAGCGTCTTCGGTGGCACGGAAGGCGTCGAAGAGGGAAAAGGATCGAGGCGTTTTTCAAACCAGCCAAACATAGGCCAAGCTCCGGCAATCAATCGCTCCATCGTGACATGGTGAGCGGACACAAATATGGCTCACGACGGAACGGAAAAGTCTTTGAACATGGCCGCAACAGCCACATGACGAATCGAACTATGGGAAACGCGGTCGAACCGCGGAGTAACACCTAGGCCAGCAGCGGCACTACTGGGGCCGGGAGGCGAAAGCGAATGTCATTATCCATGAGAACCTCCCTGAGCTGGTGTTGAAGATGTGGCCTTGTAGCGCAAAAATCAAACCTTGACCAGTCGGAAAGACACGGGATGCGCGAGAAAACTCAAGATTGTGGTGAGTAGCACAGAATGGGCGGATTTACCCGCAAAGGTTTCCGCCCGCAGCTGGTCGTGATGCACAGCCTTATTCGGCTGCGTCCTGCGCCTGCCCGCTTTCATAGTCCGCGATCAACTCGGCCATTCCGGCCTGCGTGTGGCGCTTCAATTCCCGGCGGTCGCTGGGCTGCGGCGCGAAGGTAACGGTTAGCCCCGTATCCCTTATCGTACCGATAGCAAAAGACGCACCGGACAACATGCGCACACCCTCATGCAGCCACAGCGGATCGGTGGCAAAATGCTGGCCGATGCCGACCACCACGGGAATGCCCTGCCAGTGCGACATGCGGTCATAATGAATATGACCCGCCAGAATGCCGATGACATCATGTTCGAACAGCACCTCGTCCAGCGCTTCGGTATCGTCAAAGGACAGGGATTCCCACTCCGCCTCGGGACGGTCGAAATCGAGCGCCGGCGCATGGTGCATCACCAGAAGCTTCGGCAGATCAGGATGGTTTTCGAGTTCATCCTCAAGCCATTCGATCTGGCCGGGTTCGAAAGCGCCGCCGACCTTACCCGGAACGCTGGTATCCATGACGATGACATGGACGCCGGCAACGACTTCCGCATGGTCATAGGGCTCGTCCAGATCCTCATGGCGGCCGAGCATCACCGGGTAAAACCCGTCGCGGCGGTCATGATTGCCGAGCGCGAAGAGCACCGGCACATCCAGTTCGGCCTCGGCCATCAGCCGCTTGAGTTCTTCATAGCTGCCGGCATCGCCACGGTTGGTCAGATCACCGCTGACGACGATGAATTCGGGCGACGGCACCAGCGCCTTGATCTGCGCCAGCGTTTCGGACAGCGTGGCCGAGGTCTCGGAATAAAGATCATCATCCTGCACCTGCGGATTGCCGATATGCAGATCGGTCAGATGGACGAAATTCACCCGTTCGGACATCGCTTGCTTCCTGTTTTGCTCCGCACAGAAATCCCGCCCGAAACCGCCCCGTCGGCGCTTCCAGACCTTTGGATTTATCTGACGATAGGTTGGTTATTGGGTACCCTGCCTATGTGTCATGCGAATGAATATCCGGCGGAGGACTGTCTTAAAAAAGGACTTTTCCCAGCCGCATCTGTCACAGGTCATTCACCCGTGATAATCGGTCCGGCATTGCCGAATGCGAAGAGAAGACCATGCCCGATATTTTGCCTGAAACAGGGTCCAACATCCGGATCGCCCTCTACCAGCCCGATATTCCCGGCAATACGGGAACCATCCTGCGGCTGGCCGCCTGTCTCGGCCTTGGTGTCGACATCATCGAGCCGGCCGGCTTCGATATTTCCGACCGCAATCTCAAACGGGCGGGCATGGATTATATCGCAGCGGCGGCGCTGACGCGCCATGTCAGCTGGGACCGTTTCGAGGAATGGCGGGCAACCACCGGCCGCCGCCTCGTTCTCGCCTCCACCAAGGCCGCCCTGCCCTATACGAACATCACCTATCGCGCCGATGATATCCTGCTCTTTGGCAGGGAAAGTGCCGGCGTTCCGGACCATGTACATGACAAGGCGGATGAGCGAATCATCATCCCGATGGTGGCCGGACAACGCTCGATCAACGTCGCAATGTCGGCAGCGATGGTCACCGGCGAGGCCTTGCGCCAGACGGCATGGTCTTAACCTGCCATCTTTGCAGCCAATTTTTCAGGCAAACATGAAAATTGACCGTTTTTACCGCGAAACTGTCGCAACCCGGCCTGTACCGAAGGCGTTCACGCTCTTATACTGATTAGCCGGACAATAAAAATCGCTCTCGCCGGGACCATGCGCCGGCGGGCGTGAGGAGACGTTGCATGCAATCCACAATTGTCATCGTCAACCTTCTCGGCGCCGTCGCGCTGCTGCTCTTTGGCCTTGCCCAGGTGAAGGATGGTGTTACCCGCGCCTTCGGCATGAAACTCCGAAGCGTGCTCGCCACCGGCACCCAGAACGGACCGCGCTCCTTCTTTTCCGGCTTCTTCGCCACCGTCGCCCTGCAAAGTTCGACGGCGACGGCTCTTACTGTCGCCTCCTTCGCCGAACGGGACCTCATCAAGCCGCGCATGGCGCAGGTGGTGCTGCTCGGCGCCAATGTCGGCACCGCTGTCACCGCATGGATCGTGGCCGCTGGTGTGGAATGGCTGTCGCCGTTGCTGATCCTTGCGGGCATCATACTTAAAAAAGGCAGTTCCAACGCCCGGCAGGGGAGCGGAACGGCGCTGATCGGCATCGGCCTCATGCTTCTGTCGCTGCATCTCTTGAGCGGCGCGACCGAACCGATGCGCGCCTCACCGGCGCTGGGCGTCTTCATTGGCCTGCTGGACGGCGCATGGCCCGTCGCGCTGATCTTTTCCGCCGTGCTCGCTTTCGTCTCATCGTCCAGCCTCGCCGTCGTCGTGCTCATCCTGTCGCTCGCCGCCACCGGCACCTTGTCCACCGGCCTCATCATCGTCCTCATTCTCGGTGCCAATCTCGGCGGCGCCATTCCGCCCGTCATCGCCACGCTCTCCGGCCCCGCCTCGGCACGGCGCATCACCATCGGCAATCTTGTCGTGCGCACCATCGGCTGCCTGATTGCCATGCCGCTCGCCTCCTATGGTGCCGTGTATCTGCAGCAATTGCCGCTTTCGCCAGCCAAACTGCCGGTCGATGCGCATCTCATCTTCAACGTCATTCTGGCGACACTCGCCTGGCCTTTCTCCGGCCTGATATCCGATTTGATGGCGAAGCTGGTGCCGGGCGATGCCAAAGCCGAAGACGGCCCGAATTTCCTCGACCAGCAGGCGCTGGACATGCCGGTCGTGGCGCTTGCCAACGCGACCCGCGAGGTCCTGAGCGTCGGCGACAGCATCGAACGGATGCTGATCCGCGCCGAAAACGCCTTCAAACACAATGATCTGGCACCGCTTCAGGAAGTTTCCCTGCTGGAAAAGAAGGTCGACCGCAATCAGCAAGAGGTGAAGGTCTATCTTTCCCAGCTCGGCCGCAAAGGGCTAAGCGACGAAGAAGCGCGCCGTTCGATCGCCATCATCGATTATGCGATCAATCTCGAACATATCGGCGACATCATCGAAAAGGGCATCTGCGAACAGATCCGCAAGAAGGTGCTGAACAGCTTCAAATTTTCCGATGACGGTTATGAGGAGCTGAAGACCCTGTTCGACATGACCATCGAGAACCTGCGCGCCGCCCAGAGCATTCTGGTGACCGGCGATTTCGAGCTTGCCCGCCGGCTGATGGAAAGCAAGGTGGATATACGCCGCCTCGAAAAACAGTCCTCCAACCGCCATCTGGAGCGGCTGCGTGACGGGCTGGCTGAAAGCATGCAGACCAGCTCGCTGCATCTCGACATGCTGCGCGACCTGAAGCGCATCAACGCCCATATCGTGACGGTGGCGCATCCCATTCTGGATGAAAGCGGCGTGCTGATCGAAAGCCGCCTGCGTTACGCCGAACCGCGCGCCTGATTCTATTTCAATCGGCCGAAGGCAGCCGCCGCATGGTGAATTCGATACGGTCGCCTTCGAGCTGCCGCCAGCTTTCCACTTCCGTCCAATAGGCGGCCTTGGGAAAGCTGTCGAACCATTCGCGCGCCTTGGCGCGGGCTTCTTCACGTCCAAGACAGAAGGTCTGGCGCACGAACATGCCGTCGCGCTTTTGTTCGCCGCCGGCGCTTTCGCGTTCCCTGCGGTGATTGGCGATCCTGCGCTTCAGCCCGTCAAGCGGCGGCGGTCCGGCAAATTTCGTCATGACATTCACCTCTGGCACCTATGCCTATAAAGATAGTGTCGGCGCGCCGCCTTGGCGAGTCGAATTTGTGTGCGGCGCAAACACCTGCTAGACGCGGCAGGGAACAGACTTCACCGCAGGAGAGAGAAGATATGGAACGGCCAATCTTGCCGAAGGGCTTGCCCGAGGACATCGAAGACAAGAAGGCCACTGCCCAAGCCTGGTTCCAGCATCTGCGCGACACCATCGTCGCCTCTTTCGAAACCCTCGAAAACGAGCTCACCGGCCCGCTGTCAGATCAGGAGCCCGGCCGCTTCACCCAGAAGGACTGGCTGCGCGACAATGGCGAGGGCGGCGGCGGCAAGATGTCGATGATGGAAGGCCGCGTCTTCGAGAAGGTCGGTGTGCACACCTCCACCGTCTATGGAGAGTTCTCGCCGGAATTTCGCAAGCAGATACCGGGTGCTGAAGAAGATCCACGTTTCTGGGCGTCGGGCCTTTCGCTCATCGCCCATCCCGTCAATCCCAATGTGCCGGCGGTGCACATGAACACCCGCATGGTCGTCACCACCAGCCACTGGTTCGGCGGCGGCGCGGATCTGACGCCGGTGCTGGGCCGCAGGCGGACGCAGCAGGACCCGGATACCCAGCTGTTCCACCGCGCCTTCGAAATCACCTGCAACCGCCACCCCGTCGCTGACTATCCGCGATACAAGGCGTGGTGCGACGAATACTTTTTCCTGAAGCACCGCGATGAGCCGCGCGGCACCGGCGGCATCTTTTTCGACTGGCTGCACCCTGACGAGGAGAAAGGCGGCTGGGACGCCAATTTCACCTTCGTGCAGGATGTCGGCCGAGCCTTCAATCTCGTCTATCCGAAAATCGTCCGCGCCAATTTCAACCAGAACTGGACGGAAGAGGACCGCGACGAGCAGCTTATCCGCCGCGGCCGCTATGTGGAATTCAACCTGCTATATGATCGCGGCACCATCTTCGGCCTGAAGACGGGCGGCAATGTCGAATCGATCCTGTCGTCGCTGCCGCCGGTGGTGCGCTGGCCTTAAAAACCTCACGCAAATTTGACGCTCATCAGCCAATTTGTCGCAAATAGCGCAAATTAGGACTTATGGAAAAATCAAGGCAGTGGTAGTCTCCTCCCGCAGACGTACTGGAGGAGCTATCGTCATGATTACTTCGAACAGCATGCCTATTTCTGCTTCCGCCGAGGGAGCGCAGCAATCCATCGATACACCGGAATTGATTGACCGCCTGGCCACGGAAATGCGTGCTACGGGCGATCGCGAACTGCCGCATTCCTTTTATGTCGAACAGGTAAAACGCACGCTGGCCGGCAAGACGGTGAAGCGCGCCGACAATGACGAAATGCCTCGTACAAAAATCCCGGCAGCCGGCACATCCTCTGTTTTCCAGTGCTGGGCGATGCCCGAATAGGGTTGAAGGACGCCGCTCTGGAACATAAGCGGCAAACTTTCGTTTCTTGTCGGAGGGACAGCATTCACATCAATGCTGTCCCCCGCTTGAACAGGGAGGCAAGACCATGAGACTGTTTGAATGTGGAACGCTCGTGCCCGGCTGCGCCTGGCACACCCGCGCAGACGACGATGCGGAAGTCGTGCGCCGAACCGTCGAACATATGCGCTCGGCCCATGGCGAAACCGTCATCCGCGAAAACATGATCGAAAACATCAAGGCCCGCATTCGCGACGAGGCAAATGCGGCTTAGGCCGAAATGCCGCTGACAGTGCGGCCTCAATTCTCGAGCAAATCTTTCAGCCGGGCGGTCAGCGCTGCCCGGTCGAGCGAGAAATTGACGTCGATCCACTTTTCCTCGAGGCTTTTCAGCACCTCGCCGACTCTCGGACCGGCCTGGACACCTGCGGCCATCACATCGGCCCCGTTCAGCGGGAATCCGGGCTTCTGGAATTTCTCCGCCCTCGCCAGCAGCGTCGAAAAACGCGCAACCTTCTGCATGGCCATATCACCAGCCGAAAGGTCGGCACGGGCGGCGGCAAGCGCGAGTTTCAGCCGCGCCTTCACACCTTCAACACCCTGACGGTAAAGCAACCGGTCTAGCGCCGTTTCCTTCATGTCGGGGTCGGCGGCGGGCGCAGAAGCCCAATGGCTCAGATAACCCGCCTCGGCCTTCGAAAGCCTCAGCCGTGCGGCAAGGGTCGTGAGCCTGTCCCGGTCCGGCGGCAGGATGGCGGCAAGCCGCAGCATCGGGTCTACCCCCCAGCCGAGCGCCTGTTCAGCCGCCACCAGCCCGTGAATGGCGTCGATACCCCATTTCTCCGTTTCGGGCAGAATTTCCGCAAGAACACCCGATTGCCGCATCCACAGAAGAGCGCGCGAAGGATCACGCGCGGAAAGCAGCTTCTTCAATTCACTCCACACCCGCTCGGCGGAAAGCGTCGCCAGCTTGTCCTTGGCGCGGGCGCTTGCCCTCAGGCCATCGGCATCCGGGCGGCCGGAACCGTAATGGGCGAAGAAGCGGAAAAAGCGGAGAATCCGCAGGTAATCTTCCGAAATCCGCGTCGCGGCATCACCGATAAAGCGCACGGTTCCGGTTTCGATATCGGGCAGCCCATTGATGAGATCGATGATTTCGCCCGTCTCATCGGCATAAAGGGCGTTGATGGTGAGGTCGCGCCGTTCCGCATCGGTCTGCCAGTCGGTGCCGAAGGCCACCTGTGCGTGACGGCCATTGGTCTCGACATCGCGCCGCAGCGTCGTCACCTCGTAACCCTCGCCGTCGATCACCAGCGTCACCGTGCCATGGTCGATACCGGTCGGCACAACCTTGATACCCGCCGCCTTCGCCCGCTCCACCACCACATCAGGGGTAAGCGTCGTTGCCATGTCGACATCGACCACCGGCAGGTCCATCAGTGCGTTGCGCACCGCGCCACCGACGATCCGCACCTCGCCGCCATCGGCATTCAGAAGCGTAAAGATGCGCTTCAGCGCCGGTTTTTCGAACCAGTCCCGCCCGGCAAGGCTGCTCATGAATAAAACCTCTCGTAAATCGTCCGCACGATACCCGCCGTAATGCCCCAAATGTAGCGCTCGCCATAGGGCATTTCGTAGAAAAACCGCTCCTTCCCCTGAAAGATGCGGCTGCCGCACCCGTGATTGGCCGGGTCCATCAGGAAGGACAGCGGCACTTCGAAAACCTCATCCACTTCCGTCGGATTGAGCGTCAGGTCAAAGCCGGGGCGGACGACCGACAGCACCGGTTTGATGCGAAAACCCGTCCCGGAAATATAGTCCGGCAGGCGGCCGACCGTTTCAACGAAAGAACGCGAAAGCCCGATTTCCTCTTCCGTCTCGCGCAGCGCCGCTTCCTCCGGTGTGCGGTCCTCGGCATCGATGCCGCCGCCCGGAAAGGAAATCTGGCCGGAATGCTTACGCAGGGTGGAGGTGCGCTGGGTGAAGATCACCCGCGCATCGTCGCCATCGTCGATCACCGGCACCAGCACGGCGGCATCCTTGAGCTTGATGCCATTGCCGGAAAGCACCACGCCCGGATTGAGCACATGGTCGCCATGCTCCCGCTCGGCCACGCCCTCGCCTTCCTGCAGCACCCGGCGGCGGAAATCGCTAGCGGTAAAAGCCTTGAGGCCCATTGTCGTCATCGTCATTGCGAAAGCCGTTCCAGTTCATTGGCGGGCATGACCGGAAAGATCACCCCGCCCGAGCGCAGGGCGAACATATCGACGCCATCCACGTCGATCACCTCGCCGAGCGCGACAAGATCATACATCACCGCCCGCGAAACGAGCGCTTCCAGCCGGCCACGCACCAGAATATAGGGCTTCAATTCACGGTTCTCACCGAAAATTTCAAAGCGCAGAGGGTGCTCCGGCCCCGCCTCCACCACATCGCCGACATTGGTGCGGAAGGTGAGCAAAGGCTCGCCGTCCTCCTCCCCCGCAGTCGCCTTCATCTCCACCGCCACGAAAGGCGCATCCACCACACGGATGCCGACTTTTTCCACAGGAGTTACGAGGTAGGTCTTCCCATCCTCATCCTTGCGCAGAACCGTGGAAAACAGCCTCACCAGAGGTGCCCTGCCGATGGGCGTGCCGAGGTAGAACCAGGTGCCGTCAGCACGGATTTCCATGTCGAGATCGCCGCAAAAGGGCGGATTCCAGCGCTCCACCGGGGCCGGCCCGCGCTTGGCATCGCCGGTCTGTTCGGCGGCGCGGGAAATCATCGCCGCCAGCCCGGCCGCGTCACCCGCCGAATTTATCGTCTCCGCTGCCATATTCGAGTCTCGCTTTGCCGATAAGGAAATACTAAGTCACGACATAGTCATTCGAATGGCGCTTGTCAGCGGCCAAGAGAGCAATAAGCTATATGCAGCGCAAAATCCGTCCCGGCCGACTGCCAGCGAAACCGGGATGCGACTGTGACAGCGGCGAAGGTATGAGGAGAGCGACATGGGCGTGATGAATACCGGCGAAACCCTCGATGAAAAGGCCATCGTCGCCTCGGCCGAAAAGGCGCTTTCCGACATAGCGGCCATCCGCACGGAAGTCTCCAAGGTCATTTTCGGCCAGGAAAAAGTGGTGCAGAACACGCTTCTCGCCATCCTCTCCGGTGGCCATGCTTTGCTCGTCGGCGTTCCCGGTCTTGCCAAGACCAAGCTCGTCACCACGCTCGGCACCGTGCTCGGCCTTGATGCCAACCGCATCCAGTTCACGCCGGACCTGATGCCCTCGGACATCCTCGGTTCCGAAGTCATGGACCAGGATGAAAACGGCCGCCGTTCCTTCCGTTTCATCAAGGGCCCGATTTTCGGCCAGCTGCTGATGGCCGACGAAATCAACCGCGCCAGCCCGCGCACGCAGTCCGCGCTGTTGCAGGCCATGCAGGAATACCACATCACCGTGGCCGGCCAGACCTATGAGCTGCCGAAACCCTTCCACGTACTCGCCACCCAGAATCCGCTGGAACAGGAAGGCACCTATCCGCTGCCCGAAGCCCAGCTGGACCGCTTCCTGCTGCAGGTCGATGTCGGCTATCCCGAGCTTGCCGCCGAACGCCAGATCCTGCTCGACACGACGGGCACCGCCTCCGGCGAAGCACGCGGCGTGATCGATGCGGAGCGCCTGATGGAAATCCAGGCGCTCATCCGCCAGATGCCGGTCAGCGACAAGGTGGTGGATGCGATCCTGTCGCTCGTCCGCTCCGCCCGCCCCGGCCATGGCAACAAATTGACCGACAAGCACGTTGCCTGGGGCCCGGGTCCGCGCGCCGGCCAGTCGCTGATGCTGACGGCCCGCGCCCGCGCGCTTTACGAAGGCCGCCTCGCACCGTCGCTGGACGATGTCCATGCACTGGCCGAACCGGTGCTGGAACACCGCATGGCGCTGACCTTTGCGGCCCGCGCCGAAGGCATGTCGGTGCGCGATGTCATCGCAGCCCTCGTGGAGCAGGCGAAGAATTAAAAAGACGCGAGCCTAACCTTTCGCGAAAGGAGTGCCTGTGGCATCCATCGGCCAGATCGTAGACAAGACGCCGGGTAGCGAAGTTCTGGCGCGCGCGCGCCAGCGCGCCGCCCTGGTGCCGGACTGCATGGTCGAGGCAAAGCGCATCGCCAACACCGTCACCGCGGGCTGGCACGGCCGCCGCAAGCGCGGCATCGGCGAGAATTTCTGGCAGTTCCGCCCCTATGCGGAAGGCGAAAGCCTGTCGCGCATCGACTGGCGGCGCTCGGCCCGCGACGACCATACCTATGTGCGCGACCGGGAATGGGAAGCCGCCCACACCATCTGGCTCTGGGCCGACATGTCGCCGTCGATGATGTTCAAATCCACCCTCGGCTCCGTCTCCAAGGAAAGCCGGGCGCTGGTGCTGATGCTGGCGCTGGCGGAAATCCTCGCACGCTCGGGTGAACGCATCGGCTGCCCCGGCATCATGGAACCGGTCTCGGCCAGAAACGCCGCCGAACGGCTGGCCGCCGCCATCATGCATGCGCCGCTGACGACAGGCATGCCGGAAACAGGCATGATCCGCGGCGCGAGCGACATCGTCCTGATCGGCGATTTTCTCGATGATGCGAAAAACGTGATGGAGCGGATTTCGCCGCTCGCGCGGCGAGGCCTGCGCGGCCATGTGGTGGAAATCGCCGATCCGGCCGAAGAAACCTTCCCCTATTCCGGCCGTACCGAGTTCACCGATCCGGAAACCGGCGAAAAACTGGTTTCCGGCCGCGCCGAGACCATTCGCGAGGATTATACCCGCGCGTATCTCGCAAGGCGCGAGGCGCTGTCCTCGTCGCTGCGCCGTCTCGGCTGGAACTTTGTGTTCCACCGCACCGATCATCTCGCTTCCGAGGCGCTCGTCGCCATGCACATGTATCTTTCCGGCGCGCCCGCGCAAGGCGGTGGCCGTCGATGAGTGCATTGCCTTTCGTCTTCACCAGCCCCTACATCCTCTTCGGCCTTTTGGCGCTGCCCGTCATCTGGTGGCTGCTGCGGCTCACACCGCCGCGCCCCAAGGCGGAGGTCTTTCCACCGCTGAAGATATTGGCAACGGTGCTGAAGCGCGAGGAAACGCCGTCGAAAAGCCCGTGGTGGCTGACCCTGCTGCGCATCGCGCTCGCCGCCGCCGTGATTTTCGCGCTGGCAGACCCGGTGGTGAACCCGCGCAACAACAGCATTGCCGGTAGCGGCCCGCTGGTGCTGGTGGTGGACAATGGCTGGGCTTCCGCGCCCGACTGGGAAAGACGCGTGGCAACCGCGCAGGCCCTGATCGGCGATGCGGAACGGGCCGACCGCCCCGTTTCCATCAGCTTCACCGCCGATGCAGAACATGACGCCGTGCCGGCAACAACGGCGGTGGCGCTGGACAAGCTTGCCGCCGCCAAGCCGAAACCGCTGGTTCCTGACCGCGTGCGCACGGCGGAAGCCATCACCGAAGCGCTGAACGATGCGGCCCCCGGCACGCTTGCCTACATCGCCGATGGCATCGCGACCGCGCAGGATGAAAGCGCGATGAGAACCTTCGCCAGCCTGTCCCCGGCCGAATTCCGTATCGTCAGGGGCGATGGCAAGGCGATTGCCGCCATTACCGGCGCCACCAACAATGCCGATGCCATGAGCGTCACGCTGTCGCGGCTCGATACGGCGGAAGCCGAGCGGCTGACCGTCAATGCGCAGGATAGCCAGGGCCGCATCCTCGCCAATGGCACCGCCAGCTTCGCGCCTGGCGCGGCAGAAACCACGGCCACCGTGGAAGCGCCCTTCGAACTGCGTAACGATTTCGCCCGCCTCTCCCTCGAAGGCGTCTCGACAGCGGGTGCGGTACACCTTCTCGATGATGGTTTCCGCCGCCGCCGGGTTGCACTGCTGGCCGGCGAAACCGGCAATGATTTCCAGCCGCTGCTGCAGCCGCTTTATTACATCAGCCGCGCACTTCAGCCTTTTGCCGATCTCATCCCGCAGCGGCAGGCCGATCTGGCGCAGGCTATCCCGGAAATCCTGCAATCCAACCCGTCCGTCATCGTCATGGCCGATATCGGCCGTCTGCCGCAAGAAACCTATCAGCCGCTGCAACGCTGGCTCGCCGGTGGCGGCACGCTGATCCGCTTTGCTGGTCCCCGCCTTGCCGCGGCCCCTGCCGACGATCCGCTGGTGCCGGTGACGCTCAGGCAGGGCGAACGTGCGCTTGGCGGCGCGCTCTCCTGGGCCGAGCCGCAACCACTTGCGGATTTCCCAAGCTTCGGCGCCTTTGCCGGCATGCCGAAGGCCGATGGTATTCTCGTCAAACGCCAGGTTCTGGCCGAGCCGACACCGGATCTCGCCGAACGCACCTGGGCAAGCCTTGCTGACGGCACGCCGCTCGTCACCACCCGTACGATCGAGGCGGGCCGCATCGTGCTCTTCCATGTCAGCGCCGAGGCGAGCTGGTCCGACCTGCCGATTTCCGGCCATTTCGTCGATATGCTGCGCCGTATCGTGCAACTGTCGAAGGCCGGCGGCGCGTCGGCCTCCGCCAATGCGCCCGCTGCCGCGTTGCCACCCTTCCGGCTGCTGACAGCCGAAGGCGCGCTGTCTGCTGAAGTCGGCACTGCCCGGCCGCTCGAAATGCGTGCCGGCCAACCGCCGCGCACCGGTTTCGACAATCCCCCCGGCCTTTATGGCACAGAGGATGGTTTCGTGGCTCTCAATCTTCTGCCGGCCGGCGCGACGCTGCGCCCGCTCGATACCTCGCTTGCAGGCGTGAACACCACCAGCGAAGCGCTGATCGGCGAAACGGCGAAATCGCTGCGCCCGGCCCTCTTCATCGCCGCCTTCCTGATGCTGATCGCCGACAGCCTGATCGTGCTCTTCATGAGCGGCGCCTTCGCGCGCCTGCCGAAAGCCCGCAGCGCGACAGCCGCCACCCTGCTGCTGGCGCTCGGCGCTTTCGCCGCCATGTCCCCGACGGACGCCCGCGCCGACGATCCGAAGCCCGGCGACGAGCAGATTTTCGAGCGGCTGGATACGACGCACCTTGCTTATGTGCGCACCGGCGAAGACGATGTCGACCGCATTTCCGAGCAGGGTTTGCAGGGTTTGAGCGAGTTCCTCACCTGGCGCACGACGCTGGAGCCCGGTCAGCCGGTCGGCCTCGACATCTCCAAGGATGAGCTGTCGTTTTATCCGATCATCTACTGGCCGGTATCGGCGACTGCCCCCATGCCGTCGAGCGCCGCCATCTCGCGTATCGACGCCTATATGCGCGCCGGCGGCACCGTGCTCTTCGATACGCGCGACCAGTTCTCCTCGCTCGACAATGGCGCGACCAGCGCCAATGGCGAACGCCTGCAGGCGATCCTCGCCAATATCGACATTCCACCCTTGGAGCCCGTGCCGGAGGACCACGTTCTGACGCGATCCTTCTACCTGCTCACCAATTTCCCCGGCCGTTACAACGGTTCGCCGCTCTGGGTGGAATCGCGCCAGGGCGCGGCCAAAACCACCTCGGGCCTCTCCTCCTCCGGCGATGGCGTGACGCCGATCATGATAACCGGCAATGACTTTGCCGGCGCCTGGGCGGTGGACGCGCAGGGCGCGCCGGTTCTGCCCACCGTGCCGCCGGATGAAATGCAGCGCGAACACGCCTTCCGCTCCGGCGTCAACATCATGATGTATATGCTGACCGGCAACTACAAGGCCGATCAGGTCCACGTTCCCGCACTTCTCGAACGGTTGGGGCAGTGACATGACATTGACCTTCGCCCCCTTCCTGCCGTGGATCGTGATCGCCATTCTGGCCGTTGCAGCGCTTGCCCTCTCCTTCATCGGCCTGTGGCGCGGCGTGCGTGGCGCATGGCTGCGCGGGCTGGCGCTTGCCGCCTTGCTCGCTGCCATCGCCAATCCGCTTCTGACGCAGGAGGAACGCGAGCCGCTCTCCACCATCGTGCCCGTCATCGTCGACCGCTCGCAGAGCCAGGACGTGCAGGACCGGCCGCAAATGACCGATACGGCGCTGGAAACCCTGAAGGATCGGCTTTCCCGGTTCCCGCGCATCGAGCCGCGCATCGTCGAAGTGCGCGACAATGGTGAAAGCGATTCGCCCTCGACGCAACTTTTCTCGGCGCTTTCCTCCGCCGTTTCGGATGTCTCACCGTCGCGCGTCGGCGGCGCGATCTTCCTCAGCGATGGCCAGATTCACGATATCCCGAATGCCCTGCCCAATGCCGAACAGGCGCTCGGTTTCCGCGCCCCCGTACATGGGCTGATCACCGGCAAGGCCGATGAATTCGACCGCCGTATCGAGATCGTCCGCGCCCCGCGCTTCGGCATCGTCAATGAAGAACAGCAGCTGACGCTGCGCGTCTTCGATGATGGCCGCTCCGCAGGCGGCGGTTCGGCGGAAGTGACGGTGAAGATGAATGGCGAGGAAATCGCCACCTTGCAGGCCACACCCGGCCAGCCGACGCCGTTCAACTTCAAGGTTCCGCGTGGCGGCAACAATGTCATGGAATTTTCCGTCGCAGAGCTTCCGGGCGAAGTGACGGCCGCCAACAACCGTGCCGTTCACCTGATCGAAGGCATCCGCCAGAACCTGCGCGTGCTGCTCGTCTCCGGCGAGCCGCATGCCGGCGAACGCGCCTGGCGCAACCTCCTGAAATCCGACGCCTCGGTCGATCTGGTGCATTTCACCATTCTGCGCCCGCCGGAAAAACAGGATGGCACGCCGATCAACGAACTCTCGCTGATCGCCTTCCCCACCCGCGAATTGTTCGTGGAAAAGATCAACGATTTCGACCTCATCATCTTCGACCGCTACCAGCATCGCGGCGTGCTGCCGATCCTTTATTACGATTACATCGCCCAATATGTCGAAAAGGGCGGCGCGCTCCTGATCGCCGCCGGGCCGGAACATGCCGGACAGGATTCGATCGCCATGACGCCGCTCGCCTCCGTGTTGCCGGCGCAGCCAACCGGCCAGGTGCATCAGGCCGCCTTTTATCCGCGCCTTTCGGAAGCGGGCAAGAAACACCCCGTCACCCGTGGCCTCGATGGCTCCGGCAACGAGCCGCCGCAATGGGGCCGCTGGTTCCGCACCATCAGCGTCGACCCGCCGCAGGGCCAGACCGTGATGCTGGGCGACGGGCAGGATCCTCTGCTGGTGCTGAACCGTCAGGGCGAAGGCCGTGTCGCCATGCTGCTGTCTGATCAGGGCTGGCTCTGGGCGCGCGGTTTTGAAGGCGGTGGCCCGCATGTGGCGCTTTATCGCCGCATCGCCCACTGGCTGATGAAAGAGCCCGAGCTTGAGGAAGAGGCGCTGACGGCGCGGGCCAACGGCCGCACATTGCAAATCACCCGCCAGACCATCGGCGATGATCCCGGTCAGGCGAGCGTGCGTTTCCCTTCCGGCAAGACAGAGAACATGGCTTTCACCAGCACCGAGCCGGGTCTTTACAGGATCGAGCGCCGCATGGATGAAACCGGCCTGTTCGAAATCAAGAATGGCGATTTCACCACCCTCGTCCATGTCGGCGCGGTGGATGCGCCGGAATTCAAGGCAATGATTTCAACGACCGAAACGCTGAAACCGCTGGCCGATGCCACCAAGGGCAGCATGCACCGGGTTGCGGATAATTCCGGCCGGATCGCCCTTCCCGATATATTGCCCGTACGGGGCGATATCAGGGTTGCCGACGAGGATCGCATGCTGATACGCATGACCGACGAGACGGTGCTGAAAGGCGTCAACACCCTGCCGCTCTTTGCCGGTTTTGCCGGGCTTGCCGCCCTGCTGCTCGCCTTCTCCGCGCTCTGGTGGCGTGAGGGCAGGTAAGGAGCCTTCCTTGGCGAAGGCACGGGGTTTTCCACGTCTCGGATTGGAAAACGAGAAATGGCCGCCGCTCGGCGTGCCGGGGAAAAAAGCATGAATTTCGTTTTGAGCGATGTCGCGGATGCGGAAGTCGAAAAGGCCATCCGCGATCCGCTGGTGGCCTATAATCTCGCCCGTTTCGGCGAAAGCGACAAACGCGAACTCAACATCACCATCCGTGACGACGACAACACCGTCACCGGCGGTCTGGTGGGATATACCGCCCGCGGCTGGCTTTACGTGCAGCTTCTTTTCATACCGGAAACCATGCGCGGCCAGGGCATCGGCCCGAGGCTGCTGGCCATGGCGGAAGAGGAAGCGAAAAAACGCGGCTGCATGGGCGCCTATATAGACACGATGAACCCGGATGCCCTGAGAACCTACGAACGCTTCGGTTTCACGAAGATCGGCTCGCTCGCGCCGCTTTCCACCGGCCAGTCGATCACCTGGCTTGAGAAACGCTTCTAGAATTCACATCCGGAGCACTTCCGGCAAAGGCGGAGACCGGTTTTCCGGCCGGAAATGCGGAAGCGCCTCAGGCGGCAATACCTGACACCCCGCCATCGACCGTCCGGCCCATGGCCTCGCGGATTTGCTGGCGAAGCCACACGGCGCCGGCATCCGCATCGGTCTGCAATGACCAGACCATGGCAACGGGCGGGAATTTCAGCGTTACGGGCACGGGGCTTATTTCCAGTCCCAGCATCGGCGCATAACGCAGCGCGATGCGGGAGGACACGGTGGCCAGCACCGCCGAGGATCGCGCCGTTGCCAGAACCGAGAGGAAATCCGGCGCCGCCGCGACAACGTCGATCTCGATACCGCTCAGTTCCAGCGCATCCTTGATGCAGCCATGCAGGCTGTCCGTCTGCGATATGACGGCATGTTTGGCCTCCATATAGGTTTCAAGCCCCACCGGATTGGGCAGATCGAGCAAGGCCGGATTGAAACAGCAAAGCACGCTGGAGGAGTAGAGCGGCTCGCAATGGTGGCGCTGCTCTTTGGAATAGGTGCATCCGACAGCCATGTCGATCACGCCCGTATCCAGCATCGCGGTGATTTCCTGTTCCTGCCCGCTGCGGGCGAGAATACGGATGCCGGGTGCGATCTCGCGCAGCCGCGCCGTCAGATCCGGCAATAGCAGCAATTCCACCTCACTCGACATGCCCAGCCGGAAGGTGCGGCGCTCCGTCGCCGGATCGAACACATCCGCCGTCAGCACCGCCGCCTGCGCCTGCCTGAGTGCCTGCCTTACCGGCCCGGCGAGATTGAGCGCCCGCGCCGTCGGTTTCATCTCCTGCCCTACGCGAATGAAAAGCTCATCCTGAAACAGGCTGCGCAGGGTGGAGATATTGTGGCTCATGGCCGGCTGCTGGATTTTCAGCCGTCGTGCTGCCCGCGTGACGCTCATCTCCTCCATCATCGCGTCGAAGGCTATGAGAAGATTAAGGTCGAAAGAGCGGAGATTGAAATGATCGATAGTTTGCATAAGTCACATCGATTTGATTGCTGGCTCGCCTACACTTAGCTGGAGTGCGGAAACTTTCAAGACTTTCCTCGAACTCAGGAGCTCCCCATGCCATCACGCCGTTCACTTCTCAAGGGTGCCGCCAGCGCCATCATCGCCGCACCGTTCGTTGCGCCCAGCGTCGCATTCGCCAGGGCGCCCCTTGCCGCCACACAGGCACCCGGCTTTTACCGGCTGATGGTCGGCAAGGTCGAAGTCACCGCCCTTTCGGACGGCGTCATCGCGCTGCCGCTCGCCAAAATCTACACCAACACCACGCCGGACCACGCGGCGAAGGTGCTGCAGGATGCCTTCCTGCCGGAAGAGACGCCCACTTCGGTCAATGCCTTTCTCGTCAACACCGAAGACAGGCTGGTGCTGATCGATGCCGGCACCGGCACCTATCTCGGTCCGAGCCTTGGCCGGCTTGTCGCCAATATCGAGGCCTCCGGCTACAAGGCCAGCGAGATAGACGACATCATCCTCACCCACATCCATACGGACCATTCCGGCGGGCTATCGGCGCATGGCAAGCGCGTCTTCACCAATGCGACGCTCAGGGTCAATGCGCGCGAGGCCGCCTTCTGGCTTGATGACGCGAAAGCCAAGACCGCGCCGGAAGCCTTGAAGAAGAGTTATGCCGAAGCGAAGGAAAGCATCCAGCCCTATGTCGATGCCGGCAAATTCGAGACCTTCGGCGACAATGCCGCGCCGGTTCCCGGCCTCGGCTCCATCCTTTATGCCGGTCACACGCCCGGCCACAGCGCTGTCGTTCTGGAAAGCGAAGGCCAGAAGATCGTCTTCTGGGGCGATATCACCCATGGCGATATCCTCCAGTTCGACGAGCCGAATGTCGCCATCGAATTCGACGTCGACCAGAAAGCCGCCGTCGTCGCGCGTGACCTGGCATTCCGGCAGGCGGTTAAAGGCAAATATCTGGTGGCCGGCGCGCATATCGCCTTCCCCGGCATCGGCCATGTGCGTACCGACAGCACCAATTACGATTGGCTGCCGGTCAACTATACGGCACTATAAGGCAAGAACCGGATGGCCTGATCCTGCGTGGTCAGGCCATTGGCCGCAAGAAATTTCAGGTGAGCGCCACCTGCCGCGTTTCCGCATTGATCATGGTCGCCGCCATGGCGGCCAACACCAGCAGCCCGGCGAAAATGCCGATTGCGACCCCAAAGCCCTGCGCGATGGCATAACCCAGCAGAGACGGCGCCAATAGCCCGCCGAGCCTTGCCATGGCGCCTGCGGCTCCCATGCCGGTCGCCCGTGATTCCGTCGGGTAAAGCTCCGGCGTATAGGCATAAAGCGCGCCCCAGGTGCCAAGCAGGGCAAAGCTCATGATAAGCAGCGAGGCGGCAATCATCGCGCCAGCAGAGGCGAGCGTGAAGAGCAGGCAACCGAGCGCCGAGAGCAGGCAAAAACCGATCAGCGTCGGCTTGCGGCCCCATTTTTCGACGCCATAGGCGGCAAGCGCATAGCCGGGGATTTGCGCCAGCGCCACCAGCACCAGAAAACCATAACCGCGCACGAAACCGAAACCGTCTCCCGCCAGTTTCGCGGGCATCCAGGTGAAGACGCCGTAATAGGAGACGGAAACGAGGAACCAGATGGCGAGGATCATGATGCTGCGCTGCCGGAGCGCGGGTGAAAATATCCCCTGCCCCTTGGCCACGTCAGGCTGGAAAAGCCCGGTTCCGGCATCGAGCGGCGCGCGGCCATTCGTCACCAGCATACGGTTGACGACGGCCTTGGCCTCTTCCGATCGCCCGCTGCGCAGCAAATAAAGCGGCGATTCCGGCACCAGAAAACGAAGCCCGAGGCCAAGAACGGCCGGGAAGGCCGTCACGGCGAAAATATAACGCCAGGCATCGGCCACACCCGCAAGGCTGGCACCCCAGGCCGCCAGCGCCACGATCAATGTCCCGATAGCCCAGAAGCCCTCGAGAAAGACCAGCCAGCGCCCGCGATTTTTCGCCGGCAGGAATTCGGCCATCATCGCATAATCCACCGGCAGCGTGCCGCCCACCGCAGCCCCGGTGAGGAACCGCAGGACGAGCAGAATGGTGAAATCCGGTGCGAAGACCGAAAGCACGCCAAACAGGGCATCACAGGCCACGGTGACGATCAGCACGCGGCGGCGGCCATACCGATCCGCCAGCCGCCCGAAACCGGCAGCACCGAGCAGCATGCCGAAAAAGAACGCCGTTCCGGTCTGCAACGCCTGCGGCACGGTCAGGCCGAAGGTTGCGGCGATCGAGGCGGCGGTGAAGCCGACGGCCAGAACCTGCATGGCATCCGCCGCCCAGACGAGGCCAAAAATGCCCATCAGCCGTCGCTGATAGGCGCCGGCGCCGGCGCGCTCCAATGCATCATTCATGGTGATTGCCGTCATGCCCCGCCCCTTCGCAGAAATCGACTTCCCCTAGCTATCGCATAGGGGGAGGAAACGGAATTGAATTCTGTGAAGCGCGACGCGTTGTTTCGAGGCAGCCCCCGGTGTTCAAGGTTTTCACCCCGCGAGGACTGGCCACGGCAGTCCCGATGTTACCGTAGCTCGCAACATCCCTTCCGTCACCCCGGACTAGATCCGGGGTCAAGCCAGCCCAAGCCCTTGGGTTGAAAGGAGATTTTCCCCGCCGCGCTGACGCGCGTCGGCTGGATTCCAGCTCAAGGCCGGAATGACGGATGGGGACAATATCATGCTGAGAAGAAAAACCTTCAGCCGTAAACCCTGAGAGGCTCCTCAAAGCCCTCGTCTTCCGCCGTGGCGGCCGACATGATGGCCTCGCATTTGCGCCAGCCGATCTTGCCCTTCAGCCGCTGATGCACGTCGTCGCCAAGCGGCACGACCAGCACCCGGTTGGGGTCCACCGGGCCGGGAAAATCGAGCGCCGCATAAGCGACCTTTTCGAAACCGAGCGGCATGTAATAGGGCGGATCGCCAATCAGGATCACGGCTTCGGAGCCCTTGCGCCTTGCCGCCGCAATGGCGATCCGGACGAGTTCCCGGCCAATGCCCATATTCTTGTGGGAAGGCCGCACCGCGAGCGGGCCAAGCATATGACCCTTCACCCCACCGGCCAGAACCGGCGTCATGCGCACCGAAGCGATCGTCTCGCCGTCATCGGCACAAACGAAGGAGAGCGACCGATCATGCGGGCCCTGCTCGCGGATACGCGCTGCCGCACGGGTATGCCGGCCGGGGCCAAATGCTTCTTCGTTGATGACTTCGATGATGGCGTCGTGCGACGCGTCCTCGGTGAGGTAGACAAGATCGTGCTTGGACATGAAGAGACCGAAACTTCCAGAATGCGGATGCGACAATAGATGACGGCTGCGCCGGTGAAGGCGTTCAGGAGCGTCAGCGTCGTCGGAGCATCCGTGGTTCGATCATAATCAAAAATTTCCTCAGATTTGTGAAAATCGCAATTATCAGGAAAATCACCCCCCGTCCAGAACAAATCTCGGGGCCGTACCATTCAGCCCCTGAGCGACCGGAAACGCATTGTTCAATGCCTTGCGGGTTCGCGGCATGGTGAGAAACGGGTAGTATCGCGGCCATGAAACAATCAAGGAGATCGTCATGGGCATGCTGGTGGAAGGCGTATGGAAAGACGTCTGGTATGACACCAAGGAAACCAAGGGGCATTTCAAGCGCAGCGCCTCGAAGTTCCGCAACTGGGTAACAGTGGATGGCGCGCCCGGCCCTTCCGGTGAAGGCGGTTTCGAGGCGGAGAAGGATCGTTACCACCTCTATGTCTCCTTCGCATGCCCGTGGGCGCACCGAACCCTCATTTTCCGCAAGCTGAAAAAGCTGGAAGACCTGATCTCTGTCTCCGTCGTCGATCCGCTGATGCTGGAAAACGGCTGGGAGTTCAAGCCTGAGGGTGAGCGCACGCCGGGCGCGACAGAAGATCCCCTTTTCGGCTCCTCCACGCTCTGGCAGGTCTACACCAGGGCGGACCCCAACTATTCCGGGCGCGTCACCGTGCCGGTGCTGTGGGATAAAAAACGCAGCACCATCGTCTCCAATGAATCGGCGGAAATCATCCGCATGTTCAACGTGGCCTTCAACGATCTCACCGGATCGGACGCGGATTACTACCCCGAAGCGCTGCGCGCAGAGATCGATGCGCTGAACGACGTCATCTATGACACCGTCAATAACGGCGTCTACAAGGCCGGTTTCGCCACCACCCAGGATGCCTATCAGCAGAATGCGGTGAAGGTGTTCGAAACGCTGGATATGCTGGAAGACCGCCTGAAGGACCGGCGTTTCCTGTTCGGCGCGGAGCAGACGGAGGCCGACTGGCGCCTGTTCACCACGCTGGTGCGGTTCGACCCCGTTTATGTCGGCCATTTCAAATGCAACATCCGCCGCATCCACGACTATCCGCACCTGACGGGTTACCTGCGCGATCTTTACCAGACGCCGGGCGTGCCGGAGACGGTCGATATGCGCCACATCAAGGAACATTATTACCGCAGCCACCGCACCATCAATCCGACCGGCGTCGTGCCCGTCGGCCCCGAGCTGGACCTGACCATGGCCCATGGCCGCGAGGCGCTCGCCTGACGAAAAACCTCCCGCCGCTACCAGTGGTCGGCAGCCGCCGCTTCGCCGGCAAGTTCGGCAAGGCGGCGGCGGGTGGCGGCCGTCACCCCTTCCGGTAGCGCGGTGAGGTCGAAAAAGCCGCTCTCGGCAATTTCATGGTCCGGCTTTTTCGGTTGCGTCTGGGTAACCGCCAGCCGGTAGAGCGCGACGTGATCGCGATTGCTGCCTTCCAGATTGAGATAAACGTGGAAAAGCTCCGGCTTTGAGGCTGCTTCAAGATTGCCTTCCTCACGGATTTCCTTGTGCAGCGCCGCCAGCAGGGTTTCGCCGCGCTCCACCCCGCCGCCCGGCAGATACCAGCCGGGCAGATAGGTGTGCCGCACCAGAAAAATCCTGCCCTTTTCATCGAAACAGGCAGCACGCACGCCAAGCGTTGCACCCCGCGTGAACAGAAAAACGAAATGCAGAAAGCGGATGAAGACACGCATATGGAACGGACGGGCCTGCCGCCCGGTTGTCTCGTCATTCACCCTGGTTTCTCCCCGCCTGCCGGCTTTTATTGGACGCGCGGCATATCATAGGTTATCTCTGCCGCCATGTTCAAACTTGCCCATATTTCAGACGTCCATTTAGGGCCACTGCCAAAACTCACTTTCCGGGAACTTGCATCGAAACGGATTACCGGTTTCGTCAACTGGCACCGCAACCGCCGCAAGCACCTCTTCACCGATACTCTGGAAAAGCTGCTGGACGATCTGGAAGCAAAATCGCCGGATCATCTGGCTATTACCGGCGATCTCGTCAATCTTGCGACCGGCATCGAAATCCGCGCCGCCGCCGACTGGCTGGAGGAAGTGGGCGACCCTGAAAAAACCTCCGTGGTTCCCGGCAATCACGACGCCTATGTTTCCGGCGCACACGACAAGGCCATGCAGGCCTGGTATCCCTATGTGCGCGGTGACGGCGACCCACCGGAATGGGACGATGACCGCAAGATTTTCCCCTATATGCGGGTGCGTGGCCCCGTGGCTTTGATCGGCTGCTCCACCTCGATTGCTACACCGCCCTTTTCAGCCACCGGCTATTTCGGCAACCGGCAGGCCCGCGCCACGGCGGAACTCCTGAAAAAAGCCGGGGAACAGGGGCTGTTCCGCGTGGTGATGATCCATCATCCGCCGATCCGGGGTGCGGCCGCCACACACAAGCGCATGATCGGCATCCGCCGTTTCGCTGCCGCACTCGGCGTCGGCGGTGCGGAACTTGTGCTGCATGGTCATACGCATTTGAACACGGTCTATTGGCTGAATACCCATCATGGGGAGGACCACATCCCGGTCGTTGGCATTTCCTCCGCCAGTCAGGGACCGGGCGGTGAAAAACCGCGCGCAGCCTATAATCTTTTCCATATTTCCGGTGGCCCCGGCACATGGAATGTCGCCTGTGAGCGCCATAGCCTTGATGAGACAGGAACGGGCGTCGCGCTGGAGGATGTGC
The DNA here is from genome assembly GCA_017744915.1 of Agrobacterium tumefaciens. Lineage (GTDB taxonomy): Bacteria > Pseudomonadota > Alphaproteobacteria > Rhizobiales > Rhizobiaceae > Agrobacterium > Agrobacterium tumefaciens_I. The sequence goes on along the minus strand of JAGIAH010000011.1, from coordinate 18,861 downwards.
GGGTGTTTTATGAAAACGGGCGGCCGCTGGGGTTTTCGCGGTTGGGGAAGTAGAGTCCGGGCCGTGATGTCGGTGGGTGTGGTTCACCCCCCTCTGCCCTGCCGGGCATCTCCCCCACAAGGAGGGAGATCAGCAAGGAGCGCTACCACCGCTTCACTCTCAAATGTAGAGATGGCCGAGACCTGACCGCGAGTCGATCTCCCCCCTTGTGGGGGAGATGTCCGGCAGGACAGAGGGGGGTAAACCACACCCTCCAAGCAAGCTTACCTAGCCCGCTCTTCCAGCACCCGATTGGCCGCCGAAACGATCGCCTCCAGCGACGCCGCCACGATATTCGTGTTGATCCCCGCCCCGAACAGCTTGCCGCCCGGATGCTCCATCTCAACGTAAGCAATGGCAGACGCATTCGAGCCATGCTGCAGCGAATGTTCCGAATAATCATTCACCGACAGATCAACCCCGAGATAGACCGACAGCGCATTGATGAATCCGTCGATCGGACCCGTACCCTTGCCCTCGATGCGCTTCACCTCGCCATTGTCGGTGATTTCCGCGGCAACGATGCGCACGCCCTTGAAATCGCCGGCCGGATAGGTGTGGTGATCCACGAACTTGATGCGCGCATTCGGCTGCGTCACGTAACGCTCGATAAAGCGCTCGTAAATGCGCTTGGCCGGCAGTTCCACACCCTCTTCATCGGTGATGCGCTGGATCTCCTCACGGAACTCCACCTGCAGGTTGCGCGGCAGGTTGATGCCGTAATCCTGCTGCAGAATATAGGCGATGCCGCCCTTGCCGGACTGCGAGTTGATACGGATGATCGCCTCGTAGGAGCGGCCGACATCCTTCGGGTCGATCGGCAGATAGGGCACTTCCCAGACGGGATGGTTGGCGACCTTGATCGCCTTCATGCCCTTGTTGATCGCATCCTGATGCGAGCCGGAAAACGCGGTATAGACCAGTTCGCCGACATAGGGGTGGCGCTCGGGGATCGTCATCTCGTTGGAATATTCATAGACCGCCTTGATACGCTCGATATCGCGGCAATCCAGCTCGGGATCGACGCCCTGCGTATACATGTTCAGCGCCAGCGTCACGACGTCGACATTGCCGGTGCGCTCGCCATTGCCGAACAGCGTGCCTTCGACGCGGTCGGCACCGGCCATCAGGCCCAGTTCGGTTGCCGCGATGCCCGTGCCGCGGTCATTATGAGGATGCAGCGAGATGATCACGTTTTCGCGATTGTCGATATTACGGCACATCCATTCGATCTGGTCGGCATAGATGTTCGGCGTCGCCATTTCCACCGTGGAAGGCAGGTTCAGGATCAACTTGTTGTCGGCCGTCGGCTTCACCACCTCGACCACGGCGTTGCAGATTTCCAGCGCCACTTCCAGCTCGGTACCGGTGAAGCTCTCGGGCGAATATTCGAAGCGGTAACCGCCGCCGGCCTTGGCCGCCATGTCGGTGATCATCTTGGCGGCATCAACGGCGATCTGCTTGATGCCGTGCACATCCTTGCCGAACACCACGCGGCGCTGCAGTTCCGAGGTGGAGTTGTAGAAGTGGATGATCGGCTTGTTGGCGCCTTCCAGCGCTTCAAACGTGCGGGTGATCAGCTCGGGACGGCACTGCACCAGCACCTGCAGGGACACATCGTCCGGCACATTGCCTTCTTCCACGCACCAGCGGGCAAAATCGAAATCCGTCTGCGAGGCGGAAGGGAAACCGATCTCGATTTCCTTGAAACCCATTTCGAGCAGCAGCTTGAACATGCGCGCCTTGCGGTCGTGGCCCATGGGGTTGACCAGCGACTGGTTGCCGTCGCGCAGGTCCACCGAACACCAGATCGGCGCCTTGTCGATGGTCTTGCCCGGCCAGGTGCGGTCAGGGATATTGATGGTGGGGTAAGGGCGATACTTCACGCTCGCGTCGGTCATACCCTTGGAAATATTGGTGATCTTGCCGTCCATTTCGCTTCCTCCTTGCGCAGTCCGCGGGCTTCTTCAAGCCATCGGCGAATGCGCGGCCTCTCGGGGCCTAAATCCAGTATAAAATGAGATTTCGAGATGAAGAGCGTTTGCGCCAGCGGGCTTTCGGCCGCCGGGCGCTCCTCACTGGACCCGGCAACCGCGTGTAAGGTCGAGGCTAAGAAGCGAGAGTGCACCGCACGGCGAGGCTTTCGCAGAAATCTGCGCGCTCATGCCGGAAATGGTTTCGATGCGGTTGCTCATGGCGACGTGTATAAACAGCGGCTGGCGGTCTGACAAGTGATCTTGTGAGGCGCGGCCTTATTTTCCGACCCTGCCGGTCTCCAGCCTTTCGGCAATCCATTTAGCCATAAGGGACTGACGCGTCATGCCAAGGCGTGCTGCCTCCGCATCCACTCTGCGCAAGACCTTTTCAGGAAGATCGATATCGACATGCACCATTTCCAGCCCGGGACGGTCGGCCTTCGACCAGTCGACATAATCGTCCAAATCTTCGCCATCGTCGAATTTCTTGTCGAAATCTTCAGCGCTGATCGTCTTCATAACGCTGCTTCTCCTTGTCTCTGGAACGCCTGACGGAAATGATTCGCAACCGGTCATTTCTGTAGGTGTAAACCGCGCTCCAGCACTTTCCTCGCAATTGCGCGATCATAATATACCGCTCTTCCGAAGTGGTTTCGAGAGGAACGACAAGCCTTTTCTCGTCCAGCCAAAGCGCTCTTGCCTCGACGAAATCTATTCCATGTTTGTCTTTGTTACTTTCACTTTTGGCAGTATCGAATTCGAAATCCATAAATAATTTTTCTTTAAAACAATAAGCATCCTATCTAAACACGCTTCACCATCCGCTGCAACGCCATCATCAGCCCGCCACCGATCAACCCCCAGAAGGCGCCGGAAACACCACCGAAGGAAAGGCCAGAGGCCGTGATGAGGAAGGTGATGGCCGCCGCCTCGCGGGTGTCCGGCTCCTTGAAAGCCGCCATGGCGGAGCCGGAGAAAGCCCCGACCAGCGCAAGCCCCGCCACCGCCTGGATGAGGATGGGTGGCGCCAGCGCCACGAAGGCCGTGACCACGCCGGCCAGCAGGCCGAAGATGATGTAACCCACACCGCCAATGATCGCCGCCCAGTAGCGTCGTTTGGGGTCCGCGTGGGCGTCTTCGCCGGCGCACATCGCCGCCGTAATCGCTGCGAGATTGACGGCATGGCCGCCGAAGGGCGCAGAAAGCAGCGAAAAGAAGCCGGTCGTGGCAAAAAGCGGCCCGGGCTGCGGATCGTAATGATTGACCTTCAGGACCGCGATGCCGGGAATATTCTGCGATGCCATGGTGACGATGAAGAGCGGCAGCGCGATGGAAACCACGGCGTGCAGGCTGAAAACGGGGGTCACCCATTCCATCGGCGGTGTCAGCGATTGCGCCACGCTGTCCAGCGCGCCGGCCGGAATATCCACACCGAAGATCATCACCAGCACGAAAGCCGCAAGCGCAGCCGGCACGGCAAACAGCCGCTTGAAGGCCCCCACCACGATCCAGGCAAGGATGATCGGCAGGCCGAGTGCCGGATTGAAACCGATCGCCTTGATGGGAGCGAAACACAGACCGATGATGACGCCTGACAGCATGGCATTGGCGAGCGGCGCGGGAATGGAGGCGACCGCCTTTCCGAGCGGCCTGAACAGGCCCGCAATGATGATCAGGATGGCACAGATGATGAAACCGCCGACGGCTGCCGGAAAGCCACCCTCAATGACGCCGGTGGTCGCAAGCAGCGCTGCGCCCGGCGTCGACCATGCGATGCTGATGGGAAGCCGGGTGGTGGCGGAGAGAACGATGGCGCAAAGCCCCATCGCCACCGAAAGCGCCATCAGCCCCGACGCCGCCTCGAAATCCGTCGCGCCGACGGCCTTCAGCCCTTGCAGCACAACGGCGAAGGAGCTGGCGAAGCCGACAAAGGCGGTGAGGCAGCCCATGAACAGGCTCTGGACGGAAAAATCTTTCAGCATGAAGCACTCTGCGGCCTGCTGCCTGCCGCAAGAACCACAACGGTCTGAATTGGCGACAGGCAGAAACAAAACTCGAAGCGTGAAGCGCGAATCCGAAGATGGCGACACGCCCTGGATGAAGCATGACTATAGTCAGGATCAAAAAAGATACGGCTTGGCAAGATGAGCCGCCAGATTTCAGGTACGGCGACACGGAAAACGTCATCAAAGTTTAGCGGCAGGGCGCTAATCCTCCGGCATCCACCACAACAGGGCGTCCGCCACAAGAGGGATCCTCGCCATGCTTCGTATCGCCACCATCGCCACTTTGTGTTTTGCGGCCCTTCCAGCCGCCGCCCAGACCCTGCCGCCACCGGCCTTTCTCGGCCAGATCGTCGTGCCTTCGGGTCTCTCCATCAATGGCGTCACCTTCGGCGGCATTTCCGATCTCGCCTTTGATAGCGAAACCAACCGTTATTTCGCCATTTCCGATGACCGGGTGGAAAAGGGCCCAGCGCGTTATTACGAGCTGGAACTGGCCGTGACGGAAGGGGTTGCGACGCTGAACATCGCCGCCACGCACGAATTGAAGGACGAGACCGGCGCAGCTTTTGCGCCCAAGGGTATCGATGCGGAAGGCATCACGCTCGACCGCAAGGGCGGCAAGCTTTACTGGTCTTCCGAACGCGACCTGAAGAACCAGCCGGCACTTTATGTCTCCGACCTCGACGGCACCAATGTCAAACGGCTGGAACTGCCCGACGCCTATCTCGTCGATGACGCAAAGACCAAGGGCGTGCAGAACAATCTCGGCTTCGAAGGCCTGACGATGACACCCGGCCGGCTGATCGCCGCCACCGAAAACGCGCTGACCCAGGATGGCCCGAAGGCCACGCCGCAGGCCGGCAGCCCGGCCCGCATCCTCATCATCGACACGGCGACGCTGAAGCCGGTCGCCGAACATGTCTACGTCACGGAGGCAATCTCCAAGACCCCGACGGCAGCAGCCGAGCCGAAATATAACGATAACGGCCTCTCCGCCCTCACCGCCATGCCGGATGGCCGCTTCGTGGCCGTGGAGCGCAATTTCGCATCCGGCGTCGGCAATCATATCCGCTTTTTCATCGTCGACCTTTCCGGCGCGGAAAACATCCTTGGCAAGGACAAGATCGATGCCGCAAATGTGCGTGCCGTATCGAAAACGCCGTGGTTCGAAATCAACGAAGGCGATTTCGGCCTCGATATCGACAATATCGAAAGCCTGGCCTTCGGCCCGGTGGTGGATGGCAAGCAGCTTTTCGTCATCGCCTCGGACGATAATTTCAATCCGGGCAAGCAGTTCACCCAGTTCGTGGCATTCGCCATTCCCGCCAATCTGGGTCAGTAACATCCGCCAGGGCAGAATGCCGGCTCTGGACAATGTCCGGGCCGGCATCGGCAGGTAAGACGAGACGCATGTTCACCAGCGGAGCAGACGTGAACCGGCAAAGGCACCGATCACGCCGGTGAGGAGAATGCCGAGCGAATACCAGATCAGCACGAAAGCCATGCCGTTTTCGGTGCAGAACCACGAATAGACCCAGGCGCCTGCCGCGCCGGCCGCAAGGCCCGCAGCAAAACCCGCAAGCGTGGGATCAGCGGGCGCCGAACGCCTGAGAACCGCAAAATTCGCCAGGAACAGCGGCAGCGCGAAAGCGACGATCAGAAACGGGCAGTGCAGCGCCGACGATCCGAGAATGAGAGTGCGATAGGTGCCCGGCACGGCAAATCCAAGCTGGATGAGCGCTATCGCCGCCATGGCGATAAAGATCACCACAAGCCAGGCAAGCAGGCCACCTCCGTCTCCCTCCGGCCGCGCAAGACGCCTGACCGCAAGAAATGCGGCCAGGGCTAGCAGCGCATTATAGGCGGATTTGACCCAGAAACCCGGTTCGGCCACGGCAGCGTTCATATCGCTGCGCAGCCCCAGAATAACGAGCATCAGCAACAGCGAAACGGCAAGCGCGGGCAGCGCGGCGAGCGCCAGCCTGCGCTCCAGCGAAAAAACGGGTACGGGTTTGAGATCGCCCGCCAGTTGTTCGATGATGTCTTCCGTCTTTCTCACCTATCCCCCCGCAACTTTGCCGCCAGGACTTTCAGCGTTCTGTGAATGCCGACCCTCGCGGCAAGCTCGGTCTGGCCGGATTTTTCCGCCGCTTCGGCGATCGACTGGCCTTCGAGCTTCACCCTGCGAATGAGATCACGCTGCCGCTCGGGCAAATCGTCGAGCAGCCGCTCCACATCCATGCGGGCCATGACCGCATCGACGGTCGGCTCCGCCTCCAGCGTTTCATCGAGCTCGACTTCCGAACGCATGCGCGCGCCCCTGCCCCGATAGTGATCGATGAGCTTGTAGCGCGCTATCGAAAAGAACCACGCCGTAAACGGTCGCGCACGATCATAGGTCTCCCGCTTGGCGTGAAGCGACAACAGGGTTTCCTGCACGAGATCTTCCACATCGCCCCTGGAGGCGGCAGCCATGCGCCGGCCGTAATAGGCGATCAGCAACCGCCTCAAGGCATGGAGCAAATGCCTGTAGGCGCTTTCGTCCCCATCAAGGGAACGCAGCATCAGCGTTTTCAATGTCTCTTCCGAAGGGCTGCCAGTCATCGTCACTATCGGGTTATTCGCAATCGGCAGGATATTGTTACATAGTGGCTTTAAAAAAATCTCGCCCTAACTTGTCGTCACAAGCGCGTGAAGATGTAACGGCCAGCGCTTCTGTGCCGAATGGACAATCGTGAGCCCCGGCGCAATGCCGGCGGACATCAACGACCTCCAGAGGAGACCTTCATGACCCGCATGTTTACCGCCATCGCCGCCGCTTCCCTGCTGTCCGCCCTTTCCTTCGCCAGCATCGCCCATGCCGACAGCATGAAGACCGATACCATGAAGAAAGACAGCATGCACAGCGACACCATGAAGACGGAGACGATAAAAAAGGACGGCATGTCCATGGCCAGCAAGAAGGACTGCATGCACAAGGCCGGCATGGAAATGGACAAGATGAAAAAAGCCGACATGATGAAGGCCTGCGACATGATGAAATGAGGCCTGGCCCGCCGGCGGCCCACCTGGCCGGAAGCGAAACATTGCCGCCGGCCTGAACGAAAAAAGCCCGCACCGGTTTTCACCGATGCGGGCTTTTTCAACTGAAAAGTGGAAACTCAGAGTTCCGACTGGCTTTCGACGATCTTGCCAACGAGGCCGTAATCCTTGGCCTCATCCGCACCGAGCCAGTAATCGCGATCGATATCCTTGGCGATCTTTTCTTCACTCTGGCCGGTGGCCTTGGAGAAGATCTTGATCAGGCGCTGGTTCATCTTGATGATTTCGCGAGCCTGGATTTCGATGTCGGATGCCATGCCGCGCGTACCGCCGGAGGGTTGGTGCAGCAGGAAGCGGGTGTTCGGCAGGCAGAGGCGGCGTTCTTTCGGCACCGAAACGTAGATCAGCGCGCCGGCGGAGGCGACCCAGCCCGTGCCGATGATCGTGACTTTCGGCTTGATGAACTTGATCATGTCATGGATGGAATCACCCGATTCGACATGGCCACCCGGCGAATTGACGTAAACGCGAATGTCGTCGTCGCTGGCGGCGGCAAGAGCCACGAGCTGCGTGCAGACCTTCTGCGCCAGTTCCTGCGTGATGCCACCATAGATGAAGATCGAACGCGACTTGAAAAGATTCGCTTCCGTTTCCTTGCCGATCGGCAGTTCCTTGCTCTTGTCGTCTTCGTCTTCGTTCATCAACGGCTCTCTCCAGCAAAATTCGTGCATGCCCTTCGGACATAGTGCGACTTGTTACGTAAGGCAATGAGAGAAAAAGGCAAGGTTTGCCCGCCAACAATAAACACCACCCCCGGCAGATGACGCATGGACAGCCTGTCGGCCTTCGCGATATCGTCAGTGCCTCATTGCAGCGCCGCCTGCCGCGGGAAGCCCAAGATTCCGTTGCGGACGGCCATAATTTCAAGAGGGAACCATGCTGAAAAGACTAAGCCTCGCCGCCACCGCGCTCGGCCTCACCGCCCTGCCCGCCTTCGCCCATCTGAACCCGGAAGAACACGGCTCCTTCATGGCCGGCGTTTCCCACCCCTTCTTCGGTGCGGACCATATTCTGGCGATGGTCGCCGTCGGCATCTGGGCCTCGCAGATCGCTTTTGCCCGCAACGACCGCAAGGCGTTGTGGATCGTGCCCGCCGCCTTCGTCGGCACCATGGCTGCAGGCTTCCTGATGGCGGTTTACGGCATCGATCTTCCCTTCGTCGAACCCGCCATTCTCGCCTCCGTCATCGGCCTTGGCCTGCTGGTCGCCATGGCGGCAAAGCTCCCCACGGCAGCGGCGGCGGCCGTCGTTGGTGCTTTCGCCCTTTTCCACGGCCACGCCCATGGCGGTGAGCTCGGCAGCGCCGGTGCCCTGCAATTCGGCATCGGTTTCATGATTGCCACCGCGGTCCTGCATCTTGCCGGCATCGCGCTCGGCCTCGGCATTGCCCGTTTCGGCTCGGCCGCAAGCCGCACCGTCGGTGCGCTGACGGCGATTGCGGGCCTGTCGCTTGCCTTTGGTGGCTGAAGATCATTACCGAAATTTAAAATTCGGACCGCTTTGAAAAGCCAGAATTGTGGCCTACCTCCTTATCGTGGATTTACGCTTCACGGTAAGGAGGCAGCATATGTCACCGGAAGAAAGCCAGCTTCTCAAGGGGCTGTTCGACAGGACCAAAACCGCATCCGCCACCCCGCGTGACCGCGAGGCGGAAACATTGATCGCAGACGCCGTGCGCGATCAGCCCGCAGCTCCCTATTATCTCGCCCAGGCGGTGATCGTTCAGGAAAAGGGTCTGGAAGCGGCAGCAGCCCATATCAAACAGCTCGAAGACCGCATCCATGCGCTGGAAAGCGCTGGCAGCGCGCCACAGACGGCGGCGCAGGGCGGTTTCCTCAGCTCCATCTTCGGCACCGGCCAACCGCAGCCGCCCGCACCGGCACCAGCCCCAGCGGCCGCGCCAGGCTCATGGCGCAACGATACCGCCGGCCAGACAGCCGGGCCCTGGGGGGCACCCGCCGCTCAGCAAGGCGGCGGGCCGTGGAGCCAGCAGCCGGCCGCCATCGGGCGTTCAGGTGGTGGTTTTCTGCAGGGCGCGCTCGGCACCGCCGCAGGTGTTGCCGGCGGCATGCTGCTTGCCAATTCGCTGAGCGGCATTTTCGGCAGCCACATGTCGTCGCTCGGCCTCGGTTCGCCCTTCGGCGGCGGCAATGCCGCGGGTAATGCGCCCGTCGAGGAAACCGTCATCAACAACTATTACGGTGACAGCGCCAGCCCGCAGAACAATGACGATGACGATGACGATATCCGGCAGGCCGATTACGACGACAGCGCCGACGATATGGATTCCGATTCAGGCGACGACGGTTCGTTCGCCTGAACCTTCAAGCGCGTAAAAAACCGGATCAGCCGCGACCCCGATAAGGTGCAACGCCCTGATCCGGTAGCCATACGCCCTCGGGCGCCGCTCCCGTCTGCCAGAAGACGTCGATCGGAATGCCGCCGCGCGGATACCAGTAGGCGCCGATCCTGAGCCATTTCGGCTGCAGCAGCTCCACCAGACGCTTGGCGATATAGACCGAGCAATCCTCGTGGAATGCGCCGTGGTTGCGGAAGGATTGCAGGAACAGCTTCAGCGACTTCGATTCCACCAGGAAATCGCCCGGAATATAGTCGATGACGATATGGGCGAAATCCGGCTGGCCGGTCATCGGACAAAGCGAGGTGAATTCGGGCGCGGTGAAGCGCACGACGTAGTCGGTGCCGGCATTGCCGTTCGGCACCTTTTCAAGGACGGCCTTTTCCGGGCTCTCTGGCGTATCGACCTTCGTGCCCAGCTGCGACAGGCCGGAAACATCCGTCACGGACATGGAAAACTCCTGATTATTCAAAACCGGATCATTGAGACCCGGAGTGTTCAAACGATGACTTTGACGCCATGCGCCTTTTCGCCCTCAGGCTCGACGTGAATGGCAAGGCTGGCGCCCGGTATGACGTCCCTTATGGCATCTTCAAGGCGGTCGCAAATATCATGCGCTTCGCGCACCGTCATTCTGGCCGGAACGACCACATGAAAATCGATGAAGGCGGCCGAACCGGCGCGGCGTGTCCTCAGATCATGCACACCGATGACGCCGCCTGAATTTTCGGCGATCGCCTTCTTGATCGCCTCGTCCTCTTCCGGCTCGACCGCCCGGTCCATCAACCCGCCAAGCGAATGCATGATGACCTTAGAGCCCTGAAACAGGATGTTGATCGCGACCAGTATGGCAAGCAGCGGATCGAGAATGGCATAACCCGTCATCAGCGCCAGAACGAGGCCGACAAGAACGCCGGCCGAGGTGACGACATCCGACATGATGTGATGGCCATCGGCCGCGAGCGCGGGTGACGCATATTTTTTGCCAACACGGATCAGGATCGTCGCCCAGACGGCGTTGATCGCACCCGCCGACGCATTGATGATCAGACCGAGGACCGGTGCTTCCGGCAGCCTCGGATTGAAAAGAGCACCCCAGGCCTCCTGCACGATCAAAAGCGCAGCGACGACGATCAGCACACCTTCCACGACCGCGGAAATATACTCCGCCTTGTGGTGGCCGAACTGGTGGTCGTCATCGGCCGGCTTCTGCGCGTAACGAATGACGAAATAGGCGATGAAGGCCGCGACCACGTTGACGGTCGATTCCAGGCCGTCGGACAGAAGTGCGACCGAGCCCGTGACCCACCAGGCCACCAGCTTGAGGCCAAGCACACCGAAAGAAAGCGGAATGCTCCAGAATGCGAGCTTCCGGACCAGCGCGTTGCCTTCATTGTTCATTTTTGCCCCCGTGCGGATGCGAACGAATTGCATGATCGATTGCCAAAACGCACGAACCGCGCGCACGGGGTCTCCGTGCGCGCGGTTCGCTATTGGCGTTTCTATCGTTCAAACCGCCGCCGAGGTCAAGAGCCACCCGGTGACGGCCCGGACCTCAATCCTCGTCTTTTTGCTCGCAGAAACGGATGCGATTGCCGAACGGATCGATGACTTCCATGACATCACCCCAGGGCAATTCTTCAACACCGGGATTGAGGAAGCGATATTTTTTGCCCACCAGTTCCTTCTGGTAGGCGTGAACGCCATGCATCGTGACGAAGATATTCGAACCCGGCGTCGCGTCGCCGTGATGACCGCTGAGGTGAAGCCCCAATCCGGCCCGTGAGACCTGCATGTAAAGCGGGGAGTTTTCGCCAAAACGATGTTCCCAGTCGATCTCGAAACCGAGAAAATCGACATAAAACTCCCGTGCCTTGGCCTCGTCGAAGATTCTGACGATCGGGAATATCCGCCCGAAGCCGATCTCCCCGATGGTTTGCGTCGCGGCATCACCCATGCTGCCCTACCCTTTTTCAGGCCGTAAAATGAAACCGGCCGCAACAGGTGCGGCCGGTAAGATCAGCTTATTCGGCTGCGACGATCTTGCCGTCCTGCCACTTGAACAGCGAGAAGGCCTGCGAGCTCAGGTCGCCGCTCTCGCCATAGGTCACCTTGCCGATCGCAGTCGGGAAAGCCTCGCCGCTCTTCAGAACCTTGGCGACCGCTTCGGGATCCTTGGCGCTTCCGGCCTTCTCGATACCGCCCTTCAAGACTTCGACGGCGGCATAGGCGTTGAGCGTGAAGGCTTCAGCCGGAATGTTGGCAGCCTTCAGCGCTTCGGCAGCGGCCTTGGAATCATCGTTCTTCAGGGCGTCGGAAGCGTTGGTGAAGATCGTGCCTTCGCCGGCCTGCGCGCCGATGTTCCAGAATTCGCTGTTCGAAAGGCCGTCACCGCCGATAACGGCAGCCTTGGAACCGATATCCTTCAGCTGGCGAACCAGAAGACCCGCTTCCGGATGGTAACCGCCGAAATAGACGACGTCGGCATTGTCGGACTTCAGGCGGGCTGTCAGCGCGCCGAGATCCTTTTCGCCGGGGGTCAGCGCATCATAGAGAACTTCGGTGACACCGCCAGCATTCAGCGTTGCCTTGAAGGAATCCGCAAGGCCCTTACCGTAAGCGCCCTTGTCGTGAATGATGGCGATCTTCTTGTCCTTAAGGTTGGCGAGAACATATTTCGCCGCAACCTCGGCCTGCTGGTCGTCACGACCGCAGGTGCGGAAGACGTTGGAAAGGCCGCGGTTGGTCAGGCCCGGCGCGGTCGCCGTCGGCGTGACCATCAGGACGCCGTTTTCGGCAAAAACATCCGATGCCGGAATGGCAACGCCCGAGGTGACCGGACCGACGACGAAGTGAATGCCTTCGGCAACGAGCTGGTTGGCCGCGGAAACGCCCTGCTTGGGCTCGCCGCCATCGTCGGCCAGCTTCAGCACGACCTGTTCGCCGAGGATGCCGCCCTTTTTGTTGATTTCATTGACTGCCGTCTGGGCGCCGTTCTTGACCTGGTCGCCATAGGCGGCAACGGGGCCGGTGAGCGGCGCAATCAGGCCGATGACGATTTCGGCATGGGCAAGGGGTGCGAATGCGAAGGACGCTGCGAGCGTCACGCTGGTCAATGTCTTCAGTTTCATCCTGGTGTCTCCTTAAAAAGGGGTCGCGGACCCGGTGAGCGCCATGGGCGTCGACCGAATGAAACTATCGGACGCCTCCCGGCGAAAACTCGTTCCATATTTGAATTCCGAGCCTTCCTCTCAACTCATACGGAAGGTTTGATGATTTATGCAAGTCACCTTTGCTGGATAAGGTCTATTAGCGGTAAATCAATCGTCATGCCCGCCATGATTGCGCCGGCTGCGCCCCGCTGTAAAGGCTTGGCGTTTGACGGCCGCTGGAGGATAATGCCGACATGATTGCAGCAGATGATGAATTTCTGACGGGCCTGCCCGTCTTCCGGCATTTTGAAGACGTGGCCGACCCGGCGCTTTATCGCGCTTTGCCGCCGGGATGGGGGCTTGCCATTGCCGATATCGTTGATTCGACCTCGGCGATCGGCTCCGGCCGATACAAGGCCGTCAATATGGCGGGCGCCGCGGTTATTTCCGGCGTATCGAACAGCCTCGGGCGCCACGACCTGCCCTTCGTCTTCGGGGGCGATGGCGCCGCCGTCGCCGTGCCGCCCCACGGGCTGCCTGTTGCACGCACCGCACTTTCGAACGTGCAGCGCTGGGTGAAGGACGATCTCGATCTTGCCATGCGCGTGGCGCTGGTTCCCGTCGAGGATATTCGCGAGAATGGTTTCGATATTCGTGTCGCGCGCTTTCAGGCGAGCGAGGATGTCTCCTATGCCATGTTTTCGGGCGGCGGCAATAGCTGGGCGGAAGCGCGGATGAAGGAGGGGCATTATGCCCTGCCCGCGGCCGAAGCCGGCGAGCGCCCGGACCTCACCGGCCTTTCATGCCGCTGGAACCCCATTCCCGCAACCCACGGCAAGGTGGTGTCGATCATCGCCGTGCCTGGGCCCTCGCGGGACATGCCGGCATTCCGCCAGCTCGTCATCGAGCTTGTCGATCTGGCCGAGCAGGACGAAAGACACGGCCACCCCGTGCCGGCAGACGGGCCGAAACTCGGTTTCGTGGGTGAGGGTCTCGGTTTCGAAGCCCGGGCCGGCGCCGCCTATCACGATGTCTGGGGCAAGGCGCGCCGCGCGCTGCGCATTCTCGGCGAGAGCCTGCTCATCACTCTTCTCGGCGTCACCGGGCTGTCGCTTGGACGTTTCAACGCCGTGCGCTACCGGCGTTCGGTCGCCAGCAACACCGATTTCAGGAAATTCGACGACGGTCTGAAAATGACGGTGGACATCGACGCCGCACGGCTCGAAAAAATCCGCGCCCGGCTGGAAGCGGCCCGCCTCTCGGGAAGCTGTTATTACGGCCTGCACGAGCAGGATGCCGCATTGATGACCTGCATCGTGCCCTCCCCGCTTTCGCGGGACCACATGCATTTCGTGGATGGCGCGGACGGCGGATATGCGGCCGCGGCGAGCCGGCTCAAAGCGCAGATGCAGGTTGCTGCCCCGCACTGAAAAACCCGGCTCAATTTCCACGGAAAGGCTTCGGCCGGCATCGAGGCCGGGACGACAGTTGAAGAAGAAAAACGGGAAAAAAGAAAAACCGGCGTCGTACGCCGGTTTCAATCAAGTAGTGCTGCCGGGCCTAAACTGGGCCGTGGGATCAGGCTGCAGTCTTGCTGCTCTTCTGCGCCTGGCAATATATTTCCTCGAGGGAGGCGAGAATTTTCTTCACGGATTCGGAGTTGCTGGAATAATAGATGGTCTGCGCATCCCGTCGTGTCTTCACCAGCCGCTGGGCACGCAATTTCGAAAGATGCTGCGAGAGAGCGGATTGGCTGAGACCAACCTGAGAGGCGAGAACACCGACCGGCACTTCCGTATCCACCAGCGTGCACAAGATCATCAGGCGCTTGGGATTCGCCATCGCTGAGAGCAAGTCTGCAGCGGCGATGCTATGTTCCGACAGAGATTGGTTATCCATACGCTCAAGTCTCCTGATGACAGTCGGAAAGACGGTCATGGTGGCTATTATTAGGTGTTCCAAAAGGCGTTTTTATAATTCGGTTGATACGTTGTATATACCTAAATCTTGCTTATATCGTGTCCCTTTCAAAGACTATTCTTCATCGGTTATTTACTTAAGACATTGTGACAAAATTATCGGCTTTTTGCCTATTTTTTATTAATTCAACGTTAAACTCATGTATTAGCAGCAGTATTTATAAGCAATAAGCGATTAAAAGTTAAGCGACGAAACCTTGATGCCCAGTGCCGGAATTTTTGGCGACAATCTATTACCACCTTAAATTTTGCAGCGGGCTACAGAATCTAGTTTAACTTTGCGCAATTTTCTCTAAGTTTGCAATATGATTTTTATTAGCAATTATTTTCATGCATAACTTGTGATATCAAAAATATTCTTTGCTACCGTGGGAAGGTATAACTTGCAGTGCAAAGACCTTGCTGCAAAGAGAAAAGGCCTTCCGAAACGGAAGGCCTTTCCCTTGTCCCGCCCAGGCAAATTATTATTTTTTGCGGTGACGGGTCAGTCCCGCCACAACCTCATCCGCCGAAATCGTGCCTATAATCGCGCCATTGTCGACGACACCGATCGCACCGGAATGTTTCGCCAGCGCATCGAGAATATCGATCAGCGGCGATGACGGACGGGCGGTGGCGGCAACGGCCAGCCGGCCATTACGTTCATCCACGCCCCGCTTCATCACGTCAGCGGCGGTCAGCATGGAGATCGGGTTCATGTTCTGCACGAAATCCGCGACATATTGCGTGGCTGGCTCCTTGACGATCTGCTGCGGCGTGCCGCACTGGATGATGCGCCCGCCTTCCATCATGGCGATACGGTTGCCGATGCGGAAGGCCTCGTCGAGATCGTGGCTGACGAAAAGAATCGTTTTCTTGAGCCGGCTCTGGAATTCCAGAAGCTCGTCCTGCAACCGGCTTCTGATGAGAGGGTCCAGCGCCGAAAACGGCTCGTCCATCAAAAGTATGGGCGCCCCGGTGGCGAAGGCACGGGCCAACCCCACACGCTGCTGCATGCCGCCGGAAAGCTCTCCTACCTTGCGATCCGCCCAGGCGGAGAGGTTCACCAGCTCCAGCTGCTCGGCCACCATGCGCTTGCGCTCGGCTTCCGGCACGCCGGAGAGCTCAAGCCCGAAACCGACATTGTCGGCAACATTGCGCCAGGGCAGCAGGCCGAATTGCTGAAACACCATCGAAACCGTATGCGTGCGCAGGTCACGCAGCGCTTTCGCCGGGCAGCGATAGGGATCGACATAACCGGACTTGGTCTTCACGCCCACATTGCCGCGCACCACGGGCGCAAGCCCGTTGACGGCCCTGAGCAGGGTCGATTTTCCGGAACCGGAAAGCCCCATCAGCACGAGGATCTCGCCTTCACTGACCGAGAGCGAGGCATTGGCGACGCCGAGCACCAGCCCGGTCTCGACATTGATCTCGTCACGCGTGCTGCCCTTGTCAATCATGGGCAGCGCTGCATCCGGCCGGTCACCGAAGACGATATCGACATTTCCGAAAATGATGGCGTCACTCATAGGTCATCCTCCGTACCGGGAAGGCGGAAAAGCCGGTCGAGAACGATCGCTAGGATGACGATGCACAGACCCGCCTCGAAGCCCATGGCGATGTTGACGGTGTTCAACGCGCGTACCACCGGCACGCCGAGACCATTAGCGCCCACCAGGGCGGAAATGACCACCATCGACAGCGACAGCATGATCGTCTGGGTGAGACCCGCCATGATCTGCGGCGCGGCGAAGGGAAGCTCCACCTTGCGCAGCACCTGCGACGGTGTCGCGCCAAAGGCGATGGCCGCCTCCACCAGCGCCGGCGGCGTCGAGACGATGCCGAGGCGGGTGAGCCGCACCGGCGCCGGAATGGCGAAGATGACGGTGGCGATCAGCCCCGGAACCATGCCGAGGCCGAACAGCACCAGTGCCGGAATGAGATAGACGAAAGTGGGGATGGTCTGCATCAGATCGAGCACCGGGCGCATGCCGGCATAGATCCACTTGCGCCGCGCCGCCAATATGCCGAGCGGTATGCCGATGAGCATGCACACGGCGCTGGCGGCCATGACCAGCGCCAGCGTTTCCGTCGTCGCTTTCCAGTAGCCCAGATTGATGATGAGCAGCAGCCCGAGCGCGGTGAAGACCGGCATGCCGACCGAGCGGCGCGTCCAGGCCGAAAGCGCCGTCACGATCGCAACGATGATCAGCGGATGCGGCGCCTGCAGCACGTAAAGCAGGGCGTTGATGACGCTTTGGAAAATGAAGGAAAGCCAATCGAAGAAAAAAGCGAGATTGCCGGTCAGCCAATCGATGGCCTCCTTGGCATATCGGCCGACGGGCAGGCGGTTTTCAGGAGCGCTGAGCCATTCCACGGTAAGAAGAGACCTTTCGTGAACGAGAGCAATTCCGGCAAAAATGCAGAGCGGTTTGCGTCCGGAATTGCGCAGACAACAGAGAAATAGAGCATTGGCGCCGCCGCCGTTTGACCGGAAATGCGCCAATGCAGAAACGACGGCCGGCAGCGAAACTGCCGAACGCGGTGCAGGTGCATGGCCTTCGATGCGAGGAAAATCGCGGGCAAGGCCAGGCATGGGCATCGTTATTTCCCGCTGCGTCCGACCTGCCACGCAGGCCGGATGCAGTCATGCATAGTCTTGCGGCTTAAAGGCCCAGTGCCTTCTTTACGGTCGGCAGGGCGTCGGCGCTGCCATCCTTGGTCTTGACGTTGGCGAGCCAGGGCTCGATCGCCGCCGGATTGGCCTTCAGCCAGGCCGTTGCGGCCGCTTCGCCTTCAAGGCCGTCATTCAGGATCTTGCCCATGATCTCGTTTTCCATGGGCAGGGAAAATTGCAGGTTCTTGAGAAGGACGCCGACATTCGGGCATTCCTCGACATAGCCCTTGCGGACATTGGTGTAGATCGTCGCGCCGCCGAGATTGGGGCCGAAGACCTCGTCGCCACCGGTCAGGTAGGTTAGCTTGAAATTCGCATTCATCGGATGCGGTTCCCAGCCGAGGAAGACGATCGGCTCGCCGGATTTTTCGGCGCGGGCCACCTGGGAGAGCATGCCCTGCTCGGAGGATTCGACCACCTCGAAAGCCTTCAGCCCGAACGTATCCTTGGCCACCATGTCGAGAATCAGACGGTTGCCGTCATTGCCCGGTTCGATGCCGTAGATCTTGCCGCCGAGATCAGCGCTATGGGCGGCAATATCCTTGAAATCCTTGATGCCGAGTTCTGCACCCTTGGCGTTGGTCGCCAGCGTGTATTTGGCGCCCGCCAGATTTTCGCGCAGCGTCTCGACCGACTTGTCCGCGCGGTAAGGCGCAATATCGCCTTCCATGGTCGGCATCCAGTTGCCGAGGAAGACGTCGATGTCCTTGTTTTTCAGCGATGTATAGGTGACCGGCACGGAAAGAAGCTTCACGTCGGTTTCATAACCCATGCTTTTCAGGAGCACCGTGGCCGTCGCCGTCGTCGCGGTAATGTCGGTCCAGCCCACATCGGAAAACCGCACCGTGCCGCAACTGGCAGGTTCTGCGGCGCCGGCCGCGCTGAACGTCATAGCGGAGATTGCTGTGGCCAAGGCCAGACAGCGACTTCTATTTGCAAACATCGCTTGCTCCCTTTTTTGTTCCCTTGCCATTATCAATATCTGCCGAACACAATCAACTCGCGCGCATTTGCGTGCTTCCGCGCACCGTTTGCGACAAAACAATGAAAAATTACGCCGTTCCGCGGCCGCATGCGTGCCCTGTCCACATGCGGAAAATCTGTGTTTTTCCCGCTCCGGCACTTTTCAAGCCGCATATTCGCGGCCAAAAGGCGCTGATTGCAGCACCGGCGCGGAAAACGGAATCGGTTCCGTGAGGCGCGGTGTGCCGATTGAACAGGCTGGAACAGGGCGTCCCAGGACACGAAGTCGCTCCGGGAGTGGATAATGGCAAAACTCTATTTCAATTATTCGACGATGAATGCCGGCAAATCGACCATGCTGCTGCAGGCGTCCTATAATTATCAGGAGCGCGGCATGCGCACGCTGATCTTCACGGCCGCCTTCGACAACCGGGCTGGCGTCGGCCGCGTCGCCTCGCGCATCGGCCTGTCCTCCGAAGCCCGGACCTTCGATGAAAAGACCGACCTGTTCGCCGAGGTATCAACGCTCCATGCCGAAGCACCCGTCGCCTGCGTCTTCATCGACGAGGCCAATTTCCTTTCCGAGCACCATGTCTGGCAGCTTGCCAGTATTGCCGACAAGCTGA
>JAGIAH010000010.1 GCA_017744915.1 Agrobacterium tumefaciens | reverse complement strand
GCTCAAAACCCCGGAAACCAACAAGCATTCAGCTCATCAACTTGATTTATTTAGAACGAAAGACTTCGTCGCCAGCAGCGCCGCCGCCCTCGTTCAGTGAGCGGACTTATAAGAGAACCGCACCGAACAAGTCAACAGCCCAAATTCGAAAAACTTACAAAAACATACAAACGACTGTAATTAAAAGGTAATTTCGTTTTTTAGTGATTGCTGCCCTTCCATACCCCCCTGACCGCCGGGGTTTTGCACAGGAGAAGAGCACCCGGACACCCAAGACAGGTGGCGCGCCTTCTTTTGGCCCGGTTCCTCACTAATTGCTTTGTCAACGAAGCGTTAATATCGGGCCGGCCTGCGCATGCCCTTATATAGAGCGTTGCGATGTATCTACCGCCGCGTCGATGGATTTGACTCACGGCTTTGAAAGTTGCACATCTTCGCCTGAAGTTTCTGGAGAGCGCATGACCGACGGGGCACAGCTAGTATGACTGCGGATCGCAATGTGATCCGGTCGCTAGGCACGGAACCGCCAATTCTGGCGGAAGGGCGCCGTGCACCCGATCGTCGCGAAATTTCGCTCCGATGGCTCTCCGGCACGTTCCTGACCGGCATTACCTCTTCCATATTGATGGGGGTTGCGCTGTTTGCCGCTCTCGACGGTCGCCAGCAGCTTGCCATTCCCGCCGAAGCCTTCGCCAAGGCGGATATGGGCAACAATGCCACGGAAGCCGCGCGTCGCGGCACACGCCTTGTCGCACCGAATATAGCGGCCCGACCGTCCGACCGGTCGATCATGGAAGTTTCCACCGTCATCAACGAAGGCGACAAGGAAGTGGTCCGCAAGGTTCCCTTCTCTCACGTCAAGATTCCGTTGGCGGCAAATTACGCCAAGCAGGACGACTATCCCGCTTTCGATCCCCTGAACATCTTTGCGAGCAATGACGACAAGGACGCGCCCGCGCCGGCCGCAAGCCGAACGGGAACGATCTATGGCTCCGAAGTGGAATCCGAAGTCAGCCTGAAAACCGTCGCTTTTCCCGTCCAGCATTCCAAATATGCCTTTGCCGGCTCCCTGAGCTTCGATGAGGTCGAGGAGGCGGTACGTTCCAACGGCTCGATCCTGACGGACGGTAACGAGCAGGTCGCGGCCCTTTATTACATCGACCCGCGCCGTTTCGATAATGATGAGGGTGACCTCGATATTACCGCCGGCCTTGCCGCCCGTGTTGTCGAACAGAACATGTCGGTTTCGACCCCGCAGTCAGCCTCGGTGCCCGTCAAGGAATATGCCGACGACGTGATCCCTGCCCGTCAGACCGAGACGATCGAGGCCGCCCTGTTCGGCGCCGGCTATTCGAAGGTACAATCGTCGGAAATCGCCGGGTTGCTGTCGCCACAAATCCAGTCGAGCAATGTCGAAAGTGGCGATGTGCTGCGCGTCGGCATTATTCAGGAAGACGAAAAGAGCGACATTGTCCGCGTGAGCCTTTATCGCAAGGGCCGCCACATGGTTACCATGGCCGTCGATGACCGCAAGCGTTTCATCAAGGCCAGCGAGCCGCCGAAACTCGATGCGGTTGCGACCGCCTTCGACAGTACACCGGCACCTGCCGCCGGGCGCGACCTGCCGAGTGTCTATGACGGCGTCTACCGGGCGGCTCTGGCCTACGGCATGAACCAGAGCATGGTTTCGCAGCTCATCAAGCTTCTGGCCAGCAGCGTCGATTTTCAGGCGCAGCTGAAGCCGGCGGATACTCTGGAAGCCTTCTTCTCCGTGGAAGATGCGGACGGCAAGGCGACGGACAAGTCGGAACTGCTCTACGTCAACGCCAAGTTCGGCGACAATGAAACGCGGTTTTACCGATTCCAGAGTCCGGAAGACAATAGCGTCGATTATTTCGACGAGAACGGCAAAAGCATCCGTCAGTTCCTGCTGCGCAACCCGGTTCCGAACGGCCGTATGACATCTGGTTTCGGCATGCGCCGCCACCCGGTGCTGAAATTCAGCCGCATGCACACCGGCACCGACTGGGCGGCCGCGCGCGGTACACCGATCATCGCGACGGGCAACGGCACTGTCGAAAAGGCCGGTTGGGCCTCGGGTTATGGCAACCAGACCCTGATCCGCCATGCCAATGGCTATGTTTCTTCCTATAACCACCAGAGTGCGATCGCCAAGGGCGTCACCGAGGGTTCCAAGGTCCGCCAGGGTCAGGTGATCGGCTATGTGGGATCGACCGGGCTTTCGACCGGCGCACATCTGCATTACGAGCTGATCGTCAATGGCACGAAAGTGGATGCGATGAAGGTGCGCCTGCCGGGTGGCAAGTCCCTTTCCGGCGAGGCGCTGGCACGGTTCTCCGACGAGAGAAAACGCATCGATAATCTGCTCAACATCGATGAAAAGCCCAATCAAGTGGCAAGCCGCTGATCTGCGGAAAATACCGGATCGACTTCCACGCCATATGAAAAGGGCTCCGTTTCCGGAGCCCTTTCCTTTTATGCCGCATCGGCGGTTTCGGCTTCGGCTTCACCCTTGGCGGGCTTGACCTTGAAGAGCAGCCGGTCGGTGCCCGAGGTCACCTTGACCCGCGAACCATCCGGGACTTCGCCACTGAGGATCATTTCGGCAAGCCGATCCTGAACCGATTTCTGGATCACCCGCTTCAACGGACGTGCGCCATAGGCCGGATCGTAACCCTTGTTGGCAAGCCAGTTGCGGGCGTCCTCATCCAGTTCCAGCGTGATCTTGCGATCGGCCAGAAGCGATACAAGACGCTTCAGCTGGATTTCCACGATCGCACCCATCTCATCGCGCCGCAGGCGGTGGAACAGGATGATATCGTCGATACGGTTGAGGAATTCCGGCCGGAAATGCGACCGAACCCGCTCCATGACCAGTTCACGAACCGAATCCACATCGTCGTTGTCGCCCATCTGCGTCATGAATTCCGAACCGAGGTTCGAGGTCATGATGATGATGGTGTTCTTGAAATCGACGGTGCGGCCCTGGCCATCCGTGAGGCGGCCGTCATCCAGCACCTGCAGCAGGACGTTGAACACATCCGGATGCGCCTTTTCGATCTCGTCGAACAACACGACCTGATAGGGCCGGCGGCGAACCGCTTCCGTCAGCGCACCGCCCTCTTCGTAACCGACATAGCCGGGAGGCGCGCCGATCAGCCGGGCAACGGAGTGTTTCTCCATATATTCCGACATGTCGAGGCGAACCATCGCGGTTTCATCGTCGAACAGGAAGCGGGCGAGCGACTTGGTCAGCTCGGTCTTGCCCACACCCGTCGGGCCGAGGAAGATGAACGAACCGATCGGCCGGTTGGGATCCTGCAGGCCCGCGCGCGAACGGCGAACCGCCTTGGACACCGCCTGCACGGCCTCACCCTGTCCGACAACGGACTTGGCAAGTTCGTCTTCCATGCGCAGCAGCTTTTCGCGCTGACCTTCCAGCATCTTGTCGACCGGAATACCCGTCCAGCGCGACACGACATGGGCGATATTATCCGCCGTCACCACTTCCTGCACCATCGAGCCGGCACCGCTGCTGTCGCGGGCTTCCGCCGCAGCCAGTTCCTTTTCGAGGCCGGGAATGATGCCATAGGTCAACTCGCCGGCGCGCTGGAACTGGCCGTTGCGCTGGGCGATCGCCAGTTCGTTGCGGGCCTCGTCGAGCCGCTTCTTGAGGTCTGCGGCATGGCCGAGCTTCTGTTTTTCCGCCTGCCAGCGGGCCGTCAGCGCATCTGCCTTTTCTTCCGTATCGGCCAGCTCGTCCTCGAGCTTCTTGAGGCGGTCAACGGAAGACTGGTCCGTTTCCTGCTTCAGGGCTTCGCGTTCGATCTTCAGCTGAATGATGCGGCGATCCAGTTCGTCCAGTTCTTCCGGCTTGGAATCCACCTGCATGCGAAGACGCGAGGCGGCCTCGTCCATCAGGTCGATTGCCTTATCGGGCAGGAAGCGGTCGGTGATGTAGCGGTTGGAAAGCGTCGCAGCCGCAACAAGGGCCGAATCCGAGATGCGAACCTTGTGGTGCTGTTCGTATTTTTCCTTCAGACCGCGCAGGATCGAGATCGTGTCCTCGACGTTCGGTTCATCCACCAGCACGGGCTGGAAACGGCGGGCAAGGGCCGGGTCCTTCTCCACATGCTTGCGATATTCATCGAGCGTGGTGGCGCCAACGCAGTGCAGCTCACCACGGGCAAGCGCAGGCTTCAGCAGATTAGACGCATCCATTGCGCCATCGGCCTTGCCGGCACCGACCAGCGTGTGCATCTCGTCGATGAACAGGATGATGCCACCGTTTTCGGCCTGCACCTCGTTCAGCACAGCCTTCAGGCGCTCTTCGAATTCACCGCGATATTTCGCACCGGCGATCAGCGCGCCCATATCGAGCGCCATCAGTTTCTTGTCCTTCAGGCTCTCAGGCACGTCGCCATTGACGATGCGCAGCGCAAGGCCTTCGGCGATCGCCGTTTTACCGACGCCCGGTTCACCGATCAGCACGGGATTGTTTTTGGTACGGCGCGAGAGGACCTGGATGGTACGGCGAATTTCGTCATCACGGCCGATCACAGGGTCGAGTCTACCCTCGCGGGCTTCCTCAGTCAGATCGCGCGCATATTTCTTCAGCGCGTCAAAGCTCTGTTCGGCATTGGCGCTGTCAGCCGTGCGGCCCTTGCGAATGTCGTTGATGACCTGATTGAGCGCCTGCGCCGTCACGCCCGCCTTCTTCAGGGAAGCCGAGGTGGAAGCGGAGCTTTCAATCGCAAGCGCCTGCAGAAGACGCTCGACGGTGACGAAACTGTCGCCGGCCTTCTTGGCAAGGTCTTCAGCGGTCGAAAATACCTTGGCGAGCGGGGCCGTCAGCGAAAGGCCGCCATTGCCGCCGGAAACCTTGGGCAATTTTGCAAGCGCCGCATCATTGGCAAGACGCGCTTCCTTGGCGTCGCCGCCCGCACGCTCGATCAGGGATGCAGCCATGCCCTGCTCATCATCGAGCAGGACCTTCAGAACATGTTCGGGCGAAAACTGCTGATGGTTTTCGGCAAGCGCAAAAGTCTGCGCCGATTGCAGAAAACCGCGAACGCGTTCGGAGTATTTTTCAATATTCATAGTCGAACCTCCATAGACCGGCCCGCCCGCTTTCGGCACGGATCCGGGTGTTAGGGTTGAGGCTCCCTCAAAGGCAAGCCCCGCTACGACAGCCGTGTTTTAAGGATTTCACGATCGCCGCCTCTTGATGGCCGGGCGCCGGCGAATGCGGCTTCCGTCCTTCCTGCACGAATATGGGAGGCATTTTCATGGGTTTAAAGGGGCGAGAATTCGCCGTGCGGGAAATTTTCACCGGATTTGACCGGCATCAATTCCGTTCTGCGATCAAGCCGGGCGACAGCCCGTCTCTCATCGACCGCCAAAAACAAAAAACTCCGGCAAGCCGGAGTTTTTCGATCGCGTAGCTGATTTGCAGACGCTGCTTATTCAGCAGCATTCTCAAGCGTGGCAGCGGGGGCATCTTCACCGGCCGGCGCATCTTCGCCTTCGGCACCTTCCGCAGCGGCGGTGCGGCGCGGGCGGCGCTGGCGCGGACCGGTTGCCCGGCGCGCCTTGGGTGCGCGTTCGGCCGGAGCTTCCGCCTGCTGCTGCTCTTCCTCGACGGCCACTTCCATGGGCGTGCCTTCGATGACCGGCTGCGGCGCCTGGCTGGCGTCATAGACCGGCGGCTGCTGTTCGGCGGCCACCTGCGGCTGGCGCGGCTGGCGCTCCTGCCGTTCGCGGCGTTCGGGACGCTCACGACGTTCCTGGCGCTGCTCGTTCCGCTCAGTACGCTCCTGGCGTTCCGGCTGCTGCACGCGCTCGGCCTGTTCGGCCTGCTGCTGCGGTGCAACGACGCCTTCATCGCCGTCGTTCACATCCATGTCGTCGCCATCGGCAGCGTTATAGTCGCCGCGGTCGTCGCGCTGGAAGCGTTCCTGCATCTGGGCCTGAGCCGAGGCGATGATGCGGTTGTAATGTTCAGCGTGCTGCAGATAGTTTTCAGCGATCACGCGGTCGCCGGAACTCTGCGCGTCGCGCGCCAGAGCCGCGTATTTTTCCGCTATGTGCTGGGCTGTGCCACGGATTTTAACATCGGGGCCGGAACTGTCATAAGTCCTGGTAAGCGGATTGCCGCCCTTGCGGTTGAAGTTGTTGTTACCGCCACCATTGTTATTGTTGTTGTTTCCACGCCCCCGGCCGCGCTTGTTTTGCTGTCCTGGCCTCATCAATTGCTCACCTGAATTCTGTTTTGCTGACAATCTGGTTGTTTTCATGCAATTCCGGGCGGAAAACCGCTGGAAATTTTTCCTGAAATTGCTCCATCACGCGTCTTGCCGAAGATAACCCCAGGGCAAGACCTCGCGTATGACGACCGGCTGCGCAAATGCTGCACCGAGCCGCCTGCGAACAAAGTTTACTGATTCACATGCCGGAAACGCCCAGCCTTTCAGGGCTCTCAAAAGAACCCGCTTCGGGACTGACCCATACCCTGACGAATCTGTGTTCGTCCTCAGCCACCCGGCATGTGGCCGCAAACTATCCCGCTTCCTGCGGAAATCCAAGCCTTTTCTTTTGCTGTGCAAAATATCCTTGCAAAAAATCCGCAGACATATCGCGAACAACTATCTCCGGAAGGTCAAAACTCTGTCGTTGCCACCATAATCTTTCACGGCATCCAGAAGAGAGAAACCGTGGGAAGCAAATATAGCGGAAACATCAAGCCTTTGATCGAAACCGATCTCCACACCGACAATCCCGTTTTCCACAAGAAAGCGGCCTGCATCGGCAGCAATAAGGCGGTACGGTGCAAGGCCGTCCTGACCTCCGTCCAGCGCCGCCATCGGATCGTGGTTACGAACCTCTTGGTCGAGCGTTGCGACGATATCTGTTCTTATATAAGGCGGATTCGACACAATTATGTCAAAGCGGCCAGAGATTTTTTCAAACCAGTCGCTGCGAATGGTTTCGAAGCGCCCGGCGAGACCATTTCGGACAGCATTCCTGGCCGCCGTTTCCAGCGCATCGGCGGAAATATCGCTACCGATACCGGTGGCGTCCGGACATTCCTTCAAAAGTGCGAGAGCGACCGCCCCCGTGCCCGTACCCATATCCAGGATGCGGGCGCCTCCCCTGGCTAGAACCACTTTTTTCAGCGCCGGCAGCAGCGTATCGACCAGAACTTCCGTATCCGGCCGGGGTTCGAGCGTTTCCTTCGACAAAAGAAGATCGAGGCCATGAAACTCCCGGTGGCCGAGGATGCGGTGAACGGGTTCGCCGCTGGCGCGACGTTCGATCATGGCAGCGATACGGGCGTTTTCTTCCGAGGTGACCGGCCGCTCAGACTTCATCACGAAATCGGTCAATGAAAAATCGACGACTTCCGCAATCAGCAACCGTGCATCGAGAAGCGGATCGTCGATCCCGGCGGCCTGCAGCCTTTTGCGGGCAGCGGCAAGCGCGTCCGCAACGGTTGCTTCAGCCCCCGTACTCAAAGCTGCTCGCCGAGCTGCGCCAGCTGGCCGGCCTGATAATCCGCGATCAGCGCATCCACCAGCTCATCGATCTCGCCTTCGATCATGCGGTCGAGCTTATAAAGCGTGAGATTGATGCGGTGATCGGTGACGCGGCCCTGCGGAAAATTATAGGTGCGGATGCGTTCGGAACGGTCACCGGAGCCCACCTGGCTCTTGCGGTCGGCGGAGCGTTCGCTCTCCACCTTCTGCCGCTCGATGTCATAAAGGCGCGAGCGCAGAACCTGCATGGCCTTGGCGCGGTTCTGATGCTGCGACTTTTCCGAACTGGTGACGATCAGGCCCGTCGGAAGATGGGTGATGCGCACCGCAGAGTCGGTCGTATTGACGTGTTGGCCGCCGGCGCCCGAAGCGCGCATGGTATCGATGCGGATATCTTCCGGGCGGATTTCAACGTCGATGTCCTCCGCTTCCGGAAGTACTGCGACGGTGGCGGCCGACGTGTGGATGCGGCCGCTCGCTTCCGTTTCCGGCACGCGCTGCACCCGGTGCACGCCGGATTCGAATTTCAGCTTGGAAAACACCCCTCGCCCGCTGATCGTAGCGATGATTTCCTTGTAACCGCCCGCTTCACCTTCGCTGGCGGAAAGCACTTCAACCTTCCAGCCCTTGGTCGACGCAAAACGCTCATACATGCGGAACAGATCGCCGGCAAAAAGCGCGGCCTCTGAGCCGCCGGTGCCGGCACGGATTTCGAGGATCGCGCTTTTTTCATCCGCCGCATCCTTGGGTAGCAAGAGGACCTGCATGTCCTTTTCAAGCTCGCCGATGCGGGTCTCGATCTCCGGCAGCTCCATTTCCGCCAGATCGCGCATATCCTTGTCGGTCGACTTGTCGGCCAACAACGCTTCCAGATCAGAGGCCTCGGAAACCGCCTTTTCGTACTCGCGGATTTTCTTCACCACAGGCTCGAGTTCGGAATATTCCGAAGCGAGCTTCACATAAACATCCGCTGCCGGGCCGGCCGACATGCGCGCTTCGATCTCGCCGAAACGTCTTTCCAACTCGCGCATTTTTTCGACGGGAAGCTTCGCCACCAGTCACTCCAATAATGAAACAGGTCTTTTTAAATGGGAATGGAATGCGTCGCGGCAAAGCGTAACAACACCTCACGCGCGCTTTCCAGCGAATTATGATCGTCCAGCGCCGCATTCAGCTCTTCGGCAAGGTTTGCGGCATCAAGCCCGAGCAGCATGGCCTTCACCGGACCGATCGCCGTCGGCGACATGGAAATCGAGCGGAAACCAAGCCCGATCAACGCCATGGCCGAAAGCGGCTTGCTCGCCATCTCACCGCACAACGTCACCGAAGTGTGGTGTCTTTCGCCGGCGCGCACGATATCACGCAGAATGCGCAGGAACGGCTTGCCGAGATTGTCGAAACGATCCGAAACACGCGCATTGCCACGATCGACCGCCATCGAGAACTGGAACAGGTCGTTCGAACCGACGGAGACGAAATCCACCTCCTGCATCAGTTCGTCGAGCTGCCACATGAGCGACGGCACTTCCAGCATCGCGCCGAATTGCAGCTTTTTCGGTAGCGCATGGCTGAA
The DNA here is from genome assembly GCA_017744915.1 of Agrobacterium tumefaciens. Taxonomy (GTDB): domain Bacteria; phylum Pseudomonadota; class Alphaproteobacteria; order Rhizobiales; family Rhizobiaceae; genus Agrobacterium; species Agrobacterium tumefaciens_I. The sequence continues at coordinate 149,128 of JAGIAH010000010.1, read as the reverse complement.
CTTCGAAAGATGCTGCACTTCCTTCTGCAACAGGTCGCGCGCAGCCCGGATTTCGGAGACTTCCGTCACCATCGGCAGCATCATACGCAGTTCAGCCCCGGAGGCGGCGCGCAGCAGCGCGCGCATCTGCGTGCGCATCAGGCCCGGCCGGTCGAGCGACAGGCGGATCGCCCGCCAGCCGAGCGCCGGATTTTCCTCTTCCTGGCCACGCATATAAGAAACGACCTTGTCGCCACCGATATCCAGTGTGCGGAAGGTAACGCTCTTGCCCTTGGCCTGCCGCAGAACCGAACGGTAGAAAGCCTCCTGCTCCTCGCCCTTCGGCATGTTGGAAGCGATCATGAATTGCAGCTCCGTGCGGAACAGGCCGATACCATCGGCGCCGGATTCCTCCAGCTGCGGCAGGTCGACCAGCAGGCCCGCATTCATCTTCAGATTGACCTTCTGGCCATCCTTGGTGATCGGCTCGACATTGCGCAGCGCACGGAATTGCTCCTGCCGGCGGGCGCGCAGCCGCACCTTTTCTTCATAGGCGCGCTGCAGATCCGACATCGGCCGCAGATGCACCTGGCCGTCATCGCCATCGATGATGATGGGATCGTTGTTTTCGGCAAGCGCGACGATACCGGTCGCCTGGCCGATGATCGGAATGCCCATGGCACGCGCCACGATGACGACATGGCTCGTCACCGCGCCGTCTTCGAGCACGAGACCGCGCAGTTTTTCGCGCGGATAATCGAGCAACTCGGCAGCACCCATGGCGCGGGCCAGCACGATGGCATCGAGCGGGAAATCCTGCTCGGGACCACGACCGCCGAAACCGATCAGCTGCCGCAGCAGGCGGTTGGCGAGATCGTCGAAATCATGCATGCGTTCGCGCAGATAGGGATCGGTCAGACGCATCATGCGCGCCTTGGTGTCGCTCTGCACCTTTTCGACCGCCGCTTCCGCCGTCAGGCCGTTGCGGATCGCCTCTTCCATGCGCCGCACCCAGCCCTGATCGTGGGCGAACATGCGGTAGGTTTCCAGAACCTCGCGGTGCTCACCTTCGGTCGGAACATCTCGACGCTGCAGCATGTCATCGATGGACAAACGAAGAGAACCGATGGCATCGGCAAGACGCCGGATTTCCGTATCGGCATCTTCATTGAGCAGGTTGGTAACGACGATACGCGGATCGTGCAGCACGACGTGGCCAAGACCGATGCCTTCGCCGTAACCGTCGCCATCTATGGAGACGGCACGCGTCAGATCGAGCTCCACACCGGGGCGGGTGATCTTCTTCAACTCGCCGCTCGCCACTATTTCGGCAATGAGCATCGCGGTTGTCTCAAGCGCTTCCACTTCATCCTCCCGGTATGTTCGGCTGGCCTTGTTCTGGACCACAAGAACGCCAAGAGTGCGACCGGAGCGCAAAATCGGCACGCCGAGGAAGGAATGATAAATTTCCTCACCGGTTTCAGGAAGATAGCGGAAAGCGGGATGCGCCTGCGCATCCGAAAGATTGAGCGGTTGGGCGGAAGCGGCAATGGTGCCGACAAGACCCTGCCCCATTTTCAGCTGAGCAAGATGCACGGCATCCTTGTTGAGACCTTCGGTGGCATAAAGCTCCAGCACGCTGTCGGAGCGCAGCACATAGACCGAGCAAACCTCCGCCACCATGTTGCTGGCAATCTGACGGACGATCTGGTCCAGACGATCCTGCGGTTCAAGGTGCTCCGCCATCATTTCGCGCAGCCGCTTGAGCAGGACGCGCGGACCTGCGGAAAGGTCTCTCATCGCGTTTGCTCCCCGACGCTTCCGATCCGAATGTCATAATATTCGAGAATCAAAACGTCATTTAAAAATTTATAGCGCGAGAAGCGCGTCCCGCAAGGGACACGCTTTCATGAAACGCCACATCGGAAGAACGCAACTCCGAAGAATCGGAGCATCGGGAACCGATGTCTCGAAATCAAGCCTTATCGAGGCCGTAGGCGGAATGCAAAGTGCGAACAGCAAGTTCGGCATAGGCGCCGTCGATCAGGATCGAAATCTTGATCTCGGACGTGGTGATCGCCTTGATGTTGATGTTCTTCTCGGCCAGTGCCTTGAACGCGCTGGCGGCAACGCCGGCGTGGCTGCGCATGCCGATACCGATGACCGAAACCTTGGCGAGGCCCGTTTCGTTCTGCGCGACATCGAAGCCGATCTGGGCCTTGTTGTCGTCGAGAACCTTGAGCGCCTTGGCAACGTCGCCCGAAGGAACGGTGAAGGTCATGTCGGTGCGCGAACCGTCTTCGGAGATGTTCTGCACGATCATGTCGACATTGATATGCGCTTCCGCCAGCGGACCGAAGATCGCGGCGGAAACGCCCGGACGGTCGGCCACGCGGCGCAGCGAGATCTGTGCTTCATCCTTGGCATAGGCGATGCCGGTTACGACTTCCTGTTCCACGATTTCATCCTCGTCACAAATCAAAGTACCGGGCGGGTTGATGAGGTCGCCCATGCCCGGCGCATCGGGATCCTCGAAACTGGAGCGAACGAAGGTGCGCACCTTGTGTACCATGGCAAGCTCGACCGAGCGAACCTGCAGAACCTTCGCGCCGAGAGAGGCCATTTCGAGCATTTCCTCGAAGGCGATCTTCTTCATGCGGCGAGCCTTGGGCTCGATACGCGGATCGGTCGTGTAGACGCCATCGACATCGGTATAGATGTCGCAGCGATCCGCCTTGACGGCAGCAGCGATGGCAACGGCCGACGTATCCGAACCGCCGCGACCGAGCGTCGCGATGCGGTTATCTGGACCGATTCCCTGGAAACCGGCGACGACGGCAACCTGCCCCTCGCCCATGCGGTGGACGATATCCGAACCGTCGATTTCGAGAATGCGGGCAGCGCCATGCGCATTATCGGTGCGGATCGGGATCTGCCAGCCCTGCCAGGAGCGCGCATTGATGCCCATGGATTGCAGCGTGATGGCCAGAAGACCCGACGTCACCTGCTCGCCGGATGCGACGACCGCGTCATATTCGCGTGCGTCGAAAAACGAGGCGGCGTTGGCGCCAGCCACCTTGGCGGCGTTCTGCACCCAGTCCACCAGCTCATTGGTTTTGCCGGACATGGCGGAAACGACCACGGCCACTTCATGGCCGGCATCCACTTCGCGTTTCACATGCCGTGCGACATTATGAATGCGTTCGAGGTTCGCGACGGACGTGCCGCCGAATTTCATGACAATGCGAGCCATAGCCTTGACCAGTACCATCCCATTTTCCCGCCGGCTCCTTCAGGATACGGACGGACAAGAACAAACCCAGTCGGCCCTTCCTGATAAAGAGCCTCAAGTTGCGGGTCTCTTAGCGAAAAGGTGGGGGGCACGCAATGCCGTTTATGAACCATGCGGTACGCCTTTTTCGGGAGTGCAGGCCCGGAACAATGGCGGGATGGAACGGCGGCAGGATAAAGCACCCGCAAAAGAGCGTACCGCAGTGCACTGTACAAACCGGCCCATTCGCAGTATGAGCGCGGCAATGCAACCGGCCAGATGGCCGAAATGGCCCGTATCGGCTGCCCCGGAGACTTTAGGACCTATTGGTTTCGGGCGGATGCGGGCAGCTTCATATCCGAAAGACGGTAGATGACAGACACCCAGGGTATCGCCCCGGCGATCGCGCAGGCGTTGGAAAAACGCGGCTACAAAGACTTGACCCCCGTGCAGCAGGCCATGCTTGCGCCGGAACTGGCCGACAAGGACGCGCTGGTTTCCGCGCAGACCGGTTCGGGCAAGACGGTCGCCTTCGGCATTGCGCTCGCACCGACGCTTCTGCCGGAAAATGGCCGTTTCGGCCAGGCTTCCGCGCCGCTGGCGCTGGCCATCGCGCCGACCCGCGAACTGGCCATGCAGGTGAAGCGTGAGCTGGAATGGCTCTACGAATTCGCCGGCGTGTCGATTGCTTCCTGCGTCGGCGGCATGGATGTGCGCAACGAACGCCGGGCGCTGGAACGCGGCGCCCATATCGTCGTCGGCACGCCCGGTCGCCTTTGCGACCACATCAAGCGCGGCGCACTCGACCTGTCGTCCATCCGCGCCGTGGTGCTGGATGAGGCCGACGAGATGCTCGATCTCGGTTTCCGCGAAGATCTGGAATTCATTCTCGAAGAATCCCCGGAAACCCGCCGCACGCTGATGTTCTCGGCCACCGTTCCGCGCAGCATTGCCAAGCTGGCCGAAAGCTACCAGAAGAACGCCGTGCGCATCGCCACCGCTTCCGAACAGAAGCAGCATGTGGATATCGAATATCGCGCCATGCTGGTAACGCCGGCCGACCGCGAAAACGCCATCATCAATGCGCTGCGCTTCTATGAAGCCCGCAATGCCATCGTTTTCTGCTCCACCCGTGCGGCGGTGAACCATCTGACCGCGCGGCTGAACAATCGCGGCTTTGCCGTCGTGGCACTTTCCGGCGAACTGACCCAGAACGAACGCACCCATGCGCTGCAGGCCATGCGCGACGGCCGCGCCCGCGTCTGCGTGGCAACCGACGTTGCCGCCCGCGGTATCGACCTGCCGGGCCTCGAACTCGTCATCCACGCCGACCTGCCGACCAATTCCGAAACGCTTCTGCACCGCTCCGGCCGTACAGGCCGCGCCGGTCAGAAGGGCGTCAGCGCCATCGTCGTGCCGGTCAACCAGCGCCGCAAGGCCGAACGCCTGCTCGAAGGCGCCAAGGTCAGCCCGGCGTGGGTTCGCCCGCCTTCCGCCGAAGAGATCGTCGAGCGCGACGGCGCCCGGCTTCTCGCCGATCCGTCGCTGACCGAAGCCGTGGCCGAGGACGAACGCGATTTCGTCACCAAGCTGCTCGAACAGCATGGCGCCGAAAAGGTCGCCGCCGCTTTCGTACGTCTTTACCACGCCGGCCGTTCGGCACCTGAGGACATCACCGAAGTCTCGCTGGACAACAGCCGCAAGCCGCGCCGCGACAGTTTCGAGACGGTCGAAAACAATGCACCGCGCCGCGAGCGTTCCGATTTCGCCGACAGCGCCTGGTTTTCGCTGTCCGTCGGCCGCAAGCAGAGCGCCGAGCCCCGTTGGCTCATCCCGATGCTGTGCCGCTTCGGCAAGATCACCCGCCAGGATATCGGCGCGATCCGCATGCAACAGACGGAAACCTTTGTGGAACTGGCGGCCGACGCCGTCGACCGTTTCACCTCCGCCATCGGCAAGGACATGACGCTCGAAAAGGGCATTCGTCTTAAGGCGCTGGAAGGCAAACCGGAAATGACCGGCGGCTTTCGCGAAGACACGCGCCCGGCCAAGGCCCAGCGTAAGTTCAGCAAATCCGACAATGCGGCGGGTCCACGCGATGACCGCAAGGGCGACGACAAGCCCTGGAAAAAGAAAAAGCCCTTCGGTGACAAGCCGAAATATGAAGGCAAGAAGGACAAGCCTTTCGAGAAGCGTGGGCCGAAGCCGACAAAGGGCTGAGGGCGGCTCTGAGCAAATCTCGGTAATTTCGGGTCCGGTTCATCCGGGGCTTGAGGCCGGTGACAAGGTTTCCTCCATCATGCCGGCCCCGAGCCGGCATCCAGCCACGGCGCGTCTGCGCCGTGAGAAGGCTCTCGCGACCAAGTCCTTGATCGCGCCGGACCCCGGACTAAATCCGGGGTGACGGTGAGGATGCTACGAATTCGCCAAATTTTTCGTGTCGGCAGACGTCGCCACCAACAAAAAGCCCCGCTTTCGCGGGGCTTTTCTGTCTCTATCCGTCAAGAACGCTGCGCTCAGAACTCCAGCGCGCGATCGCCGTTTTCGTCCTTGATGCGGTTCGGAAGACCGATCTTGTTCAGGATGTTCAGGAATGGCTTAGGCGGCAATTCTTCCACATTGGCCATCTGCTTCACATCCCACTCGCCTGTCGCGATCAGCATGGCGGCAGCGACCGGGGGAACGCCGGCGGTGTAGGAAATGCCCTGCGAGCCGACTTCTTCATAGGCTTCCTTGTGGTCAGCCACATTGTAGATGAAGACTTCGCGCTCCTTGCCGTCCTTGATACCCTTGACGATATCGCCGATGCAGGTCTTGCCGACATAGTCAGGCGCCAGCGAAGACGGATCGGGCAACACGGCCTTCACCACCTTCAGCGGCACGACTTCGAGGCCTTCAGCGGTCTTGACCGGCTTTTCGGACAGGAGCCCAAGGTTCTTCAGCACGGTGAAGACGTTGATATAGTGATCGCCAAAACCCATCCAGAAGCGTACATCGGCACCGTCCATGTTCTTGGACAGCGAATGCACTTCGTCGTGACCGGTCATATAGGCCTTCTGCTTGCCGACGACAGGCAGGTCGAATTCCTGGCCGACTTCGAACATCTGGTTCGTCTGCCACTCACCCTTCTGCCAGGAATAAACGACGCCGGTGAATTCACGGAAGTTGATTTCCGGGTCGAAATTCGTGGAGAACCAGCGGCCATGGCTGCCAGCATTGATGTCGACAATATCGACCGAGGTGACCTTGTCGAAATAATCATCCTTGGCAAGACGGGCATAGGCATTGACGACGCCCGGGTCGAAACCGACGCCGAGAATGGCGGTAATGCCCTTTTCCTTGCACTCTTGCGCGCGCTTCCACTCGTAGTTTCCGTACCACGGCGGCGTCTCGCAGATCTTGGTCGGATCCTCGTGGATCGCCGTATCCATATAAGCAACACCCGTGTCCATGCAGGCACGAAGAACGGACATGTTGACGAAAGCCGAACCGACATTGATGACGATCTGAACGCCGGTTTCCTTGATCAAGGCTTTCGTCGCCTCGATATCCATCGCGTCAAGCGCATGGGCCTCAAGTTTCACATCTGTCTTGAGGCTCTTCTTTTCGCGTACGGACTCGACAATCTTGCGGCACTTTCCCAAAGTCCGTGACGCAATATGAATGTCTCCCAATACATCGCTGTTCTGGGCGCATTTATGCGCCACGACCTGTGCTACGCCACCGGCGCCGATGATCAGAACGTTCTTCTTCATTTCAGGTGATGCCTCCTTTTCCCCGCAGGGATGAGCTTCGTTGATGTTAAAAACAGGGTTTAAGACAGGCTTTGCTCGAAATCGGCAAAGTCGAATTCACGAACGGCACGTACCGAGCCGTCCAGTTCCTTGATGGCGATCGCCGGCATCTTCACGCCGTTGAACCAGTTCTTCTTGACCATGGTGTAACCGGCCGCATCCTGAAAGGAGATGCGATCACCGACCTTCAGCGCCTTGTCGAAGCGGAAATCGCCGAAAATATCGCCGGCGAGGCAGGACTTGCCGCAGACCATATAAGGATGTTCGCCCTCATTCGGCGAAACCTTAGCGGTTTCGCGATAGATCAAGAGATCGAGCATATGCGCTTCGATGGAGCTGTCGACGATAGCGAGGTTCTTGCCATTGAACAGCGTGTCGAGAACCGTCACTTCGAGCGTCGTACTCTTCGTAATCGAGGCTTCGCCCGGCTCCAGATAGACCTGCACGCCGTATTTTTCCGAGAACTCCCGCAGGCGGTCGCAGAACTGGTCGAGCGGATAATTATCGCCGGTAAAATGAATGCCGCCGCCGAGGCTCACCCATTCCGCACGCGACAGCAGCGATCCGAACTTCTCCTCGATCTGGGTCAACATGCGGTCGAACAGGGAAAAATCGCTGTTTTCGCAGTTGTTGTGGATCATGAAACCGGAAATACGGTCCATGACCTTGTCGACCTTGGCGACATCCCACTCGCCGAGACGGCTGAAGGGGCGCGCAGGATCGGCAAGATCGAAGCTCGAGGAGCTGACCTGCGGATTGAGGCGCAGGCCACGGGTGATGCCAGCGGCCTTGTCGGCGAAGCGCTCCAGCTGGCCGATCGAATTGAAGATGATCTTGTCCGCGTTCGAAATGACTTCGTCGATCTCGTAATCGGCGTAAGCCACGGAATAGGCGTGGGTCTCGCCGCCGAATTTCTCGCGGCCGAGACGGACTTCATAAAGCGAGGACGAGGTGGTGCCGTCCATATATTGCGACATGAAATCGAACACCGACCATGTCGCAAAGCATTTCAGCGCCAGGAGCGCCTTGGCGCCGGATTTTTCCCGCACATAGGCAATCTTCTCCATGTTGCGAAGAAGTTTTGTCTTATCGATGAGGTAATAGGGCGTCTGCAGCATGTCGTTTCACATATTGATTGAAATCAAGGTCCGTCTTGGATGATGGGCCTTATATGATGCTTGTGACAGGAAAACAAATGTCCGGCACCGAATTCCCTGAAAATCACCCCCGAGGGGAAATGGCTGCGAAGAAAACACATGTCCGCGCGGAACCAAGCCGGCATGGGCGCGTTTGAATGACGGACAGGCGGGTGTTTCGACCGCCGCAACGAAGGTTCATGAACGGCGGCGATCAATGACATGCCGTCGTTCCGTCAATGATGTTCAGGAAGGACTTCCCTTATGGCAAGCGTGCGCAGCAACGTGAGTGACAAGATCCAGCAATCCCTCGAAAACGGTGATGCGGCCGATGTGGCGGCTCAGCTCGCCCAGCTTCGCGAAGATCTGGCAAATCTTGCCAAGAGCGTGAAGGCGCTCGGCGTCGGAGCATCGCACGAACTGAAGGCGCAGGCTGCCCGCGTCGCCGATGACGCGCTTACCGCTTCCGGCGAGATGGCCGACAGCGTGCGCAGCGAAATCTCCACGCTGAACGACAATCTCACCGACCACGTCCAGAAAAACCCGCTGCAGTCACTCGGCATCGCCGTTGGCGTCGGTTTCGTGCTCGCCCTTTTGACGCGTCGATAAGGCAGCGCCCATGCTTGAGGCATTGCTGGTCTATCTGGGGGAGACCCAGCGCGAAGGACGCGTCGTCACACGGCGATTGCGCGCGACCATAATCCTGTCGGTTCTGACCGCGATCTTCTTCCTGATCGCCTTCGTCGCCGCCGTGGTGGCGGGGTCGATCTATCTCGCCGAACATGTCGGCGCGGGCCCTGCGGCGCTCGTTGTCGCCGGCGCTGCCTTCCTGCTCGGCGTCATCATGCTGGTGGCACTCGCGATCGTCAAACGTCCGAGGGTCTATGCCGCAAGGCCCACCGTGGCGCCTTTGACGGCGGCACCGCTTACCGCTGCACCTCTCGCCCTGCAATCGCTGCTGACGCTGGCCATTCAGGCGCGCCCCTATGCGACGCTTGCGGTGGCTGTCGCGGCGGGTTTTCTGGCGACCAGGGTCAATACCAAAAAGACCAAGTAATTTCTTGGCGACGCGATAAGGCAAACCGCGCATCCAGACCATGGATGCGCGGTTTTTTTTATGTTACCCGCGAAGGATAGACTGGTTGATGGCATCCTGCGCCACGCCGCCCTTATTTGAACAAAGTGACATACAGTCTCGGCGCGTCCGTAATTTTCTGAAAGGCAATTGATGAAGAAGAAAGTCCTTGTCGTCGGCGGTGCCGGCTATATCGGTTCGCACACCTGCCTTCTCCTGTCTGAGCGAGGATATGAACCGGTCGTTTTCGACAATCTGTCCAACGGGCACGAGGAATTCGTCCGCTGGGGGCCTTTCGAACAGGGCGATATTCGCGACCGGGCGCGGCTGGACGAAGTCTTCGCCAGGCACAAGCCGGAGGCCGTTCTCCACTTCGCCGCGCTGATCGAAGTCGGCGAATCGGTCAAGCAGCCGGTCGCCTTTTACGACAATAACGTCATCGGCTCACTCAACCTGCTTTCCGCTGCCATCGATGCCGGCGTCACGTCATTCGTTTTCTCCTCCACCTGCGCCACCTACGGATTGCCGGAACAGGTGCCGATCGACGAGACGCACCGGCAGGCACCGATCAACCCCTATGGCCGCACCAAATGGGTGGTGGAGCAGGCGCTGAAGGATTACAGCGCCTATAAGGGGCTACGCTCGGTAATGCTGCGCTACTTCAATGCCGCAGGAGCTGATTTCGAAGGCCGCATCGGCGAATGGCACAAGCCGGAGACCCATGCGATCCCGCTCGCCATCGAGGCCGCACTCGGCCGGCGTCAGGGCTTCAAGGTGTTCGGCACGGATTATGACACGCGCGACGGCACCTGCGTTCGCGACTATATCCACATTCTCGACCTTGCCGATGCGCACGTGCGTGCGGTGGATTACCTGCTGGAAGGTGGCGAAACCGTCGAGCTCAACCTCGGCACCGGCACCGGCACCACGGTAAAGGAACTGCTGGCGGCGATTTCCGAAGTCTCCGGCCGCCCCTTCCCCGTCGAATATACCGGACGGCGCGATGGGGATTCCACGACGCTGGTGGCCAATAATGACAAGGCCAGAGAGGTTCTCGGCTGGGAACCCCGTTACTCCCTGTCGGATATCATCAAATCCGCCTGGGCCTGGCATTCCTCCCGCAACGCCGGGGACTGACCGGACGTGACAAACAAAAGGCACCGGCCAGTTGGCCGGTGCCTTTCGCGAGACGGCTGATCAAAGCCTGTCCCGCTCCTGCCTCCCCAGGTCTGGGGATTAAGGCTTGGTTGCGGATGTGGTCGTGCTGTCCGGAGCCGGCGGCATCGCCGCATTCCTTTCGCTGGCCTTCTGTTCCAGCGTCTTGAATTCCGGTGCGCCCTTCAGCGTTTCCGCCGTTTCGGTTGTCGTCAGACGAATGGTCCCATCCTGCGCGTTGCGCGTCATCGTCACCTTGTCCATGGGAACGGCCACGTCCTTGGCGCCGATGCCCAGGAAGCCGCCGACACCGATCACGGCTGCAACGAGACCACCATCTTCTTCCATGATCAGGTTGGTGACGTTACCAATGCTTTCATCGGCTGCGGTATAGACCGCCTTGCCGATATAGTCGTTGGCGCTGACCTGGGTTTCGCCCTGTTCGGTCAGATAGGCGCCGCCTGTTGTTGTGGCCGCGCTGTCATTGGCCGAAGGTGCCGCCGGAGCCGCAGGCGTCATCGGGGTGGCGGGCGGGGTTGTCGGTTCCGTCTGCGCGCCCGGATTTGCCGGTGCGGGCTGGGTGGTGCCTTGAGCGATGGCCAGTGGCGCGAAAGCCGTCGTGCCCATCAGGGCGGCGGTGACGAGTATCATGAGTTTCTTTGCCATTTCGTACCTTCCTTTCATCGTTCTCAACTGGCCGGCGGTGATGAATGTCGTGTCCGCTCCTCGGCCGGTTCGTCTGGCAAACGGGTTGGTCGTTGAAATAGTTCCGATTTTTTCAACGATACGGATGCAATTGCGGCGCACCGCCGCGGCCGGCGGCAAGAAATCAGGCATTGCTAAAGGGGGACGGCACGGTATTATCCGTGCCGTAACAATGCCATAACTGCCGGAGTTTTTTGTATGCCTCGACCCGGCGACAGACTGAAAGACATGATCTCGGCCTTGCGGCGGCGCAGCGCGAATTTTTTCCCTACTGCCTCCATCGGTACCTATCTGGTGGTGATGGCAACCGTCATTACCCTGCCGCTCATTCTTTTCGGCGGCTATTTGATGCTGCGTCTGGAAGCCGAAAAGCGCGATGACCTGCAACGGGAAACAATCGAGGATGTGCGGGTGGTCTCCCGCAACATCGACCGCCGCCTGCAGGAAATCGCCACCTCGCTCAATCTTCTGTCGCAATTTCCGGAACTCGAAAGCGGCAATCTCGCCGCGTTTCAGGGACGCGTCGCCGACAGTCTGAAACGGGAAGGCCTCTACGCCATTCTCGCCACCAAGGATGGCCAGCAGCGTCTCAATACGCGCGTGCCCTATGGCCAGCCGCTCGGCAAGGTGCCGGCGGAAGCCAATTTGGGGAGGGCGATCGACTCCCGCCGTATCACCGTCTCGGACATGTTTTTCGGCTCAACCAGCAAGGAATGGGTGTTCAACGTCACCATGCCGCTCGGCCCGGACCTTGACCCCGCCGGAGACGCCCTGATCCTGACGCAGAATACCAGCGATTTGAGCCGGCTCATCCCCACGGAAAACCTGCCGCGCAACTGGGCGGTCGCCATCATTGACGGCACCAACCGTGTCGTCGCTTCCAGCGCGCCCGATGAGGCGGAAGTGGGCAAGCCGTTTGTCACCCCCGACGTCCTTTCGGAAATGCAGGCCTTCAGCGGCAATTTTTTTGACGGCAAGGGAAATCTCTATGCCTATGCGCAATTGCCGGGCTGGCAATGGAAAACGGTGATGTGGGGTCCGCTTGCCGCAAGCCAAGCGGCGCTGATAGACACCTGGCGGCAGATGATGATCGGCAGCCTGATGCTGGTGCTGATTGCCATCGGTGGCGCTTATCTGGTCGGCCGGCAATTGCGCAGCTCCATTCGCGACCTGACCCTGATGGCCGAACGCATCGGCGAAGGCGAGATCGTCGCCCCCGTCGATACAAAGATAAAGGAAGCCAACCAGGTCGCCATCGCCCTTTCCAATGCCTCCTTCGACAGAAGCCAGACGGAAGAGCGCCTGCAACTGCTGCTGCATGAGCTGGTGCACCGCTCCAAAAACATTCTGACGCTGGTTCAGGCGATGATCCGGCAGTTGGGACGGGAAAATAAGAGCATTCCGGAATTCCAGAAGGAAGTGGATCACCGCCTGCGCGGTCTTGGCATGTCGATCCGGGCCTTGGCGGAGGTTCAATGGCAGGGCCTGCCGATCCGCCGGCTGATCGAGACCCATCTCGATGTTTTCGGCACCGTGTCACAGCGCTTCGTGCTGACGGGAGATGATTTCATGCTCTCCCCGGAAGCGGCGCAGAATTTCGGCCTGGTGATCCATGAGCTGACCACGAACTCCATCAAATATGGCGCCCTGTCGGTTCCCTACGGGACAATCACCCTGCGCTGGCAGTCGCTCGAAAAAGACGGAAGGCAGATGCTCCATCTCGTCTGGACCGAAACCGGCGGTCCACCGGCGCGCGAGCCGAGCCGCAGCGGCTTCGGCACCACGGTCATCAAACGGCATGCGGAAGGCGCCTTCGGCGGACAGGTGGTAACGGAATATCGCGAGACCGGCTTCGAATGGTCGCTGGAAGCACCGCTGCGCTATTTCGTACCCAAACGATCGGAACAGACAGGCACGCATTGAGGCCGCCACTTTCGGACCGAGGTCGCGCGAACGAGAGAAAAATCGCGCGAAAAAGGGCGGCATCCTGCGAAATGTTAAAAAAATGCATTTTTCGGGAACCAAATCCGATCAGGCGTGTTTTTATCTCAGGCCAAGCAATTCCCCCGTCCCCGCCTGAAGCTTGGCTGAAAATAAACAGGTTTCACCCCTGAAAACCTGTCATAAAAATAGCACGGCTCCCCTGTGGGCCGTGCTTTTTGTTGCGCCCACGCAAGAGGCCAAGCCCGCGCGGCGCCATGACCTCACTAATCCGCACCGTCGCCGGAGGGAAATGTCAGCCGGTAGACGATCCGCTCCGGCGTCAGCTGGTATTCGGCGCTTCCCCCCAATGCGGACGGAACGACCTTTTCCAGCACGACGCTGCCAAAGCTGCCGCGCCGAGCCTCCGCCGGTTCTTTCGACGGCATCATCGGCTCATTCCATTCGACCACATAAAAATCACCCTCCTGGCGACACTGAAGAGAGATCGGCGGGTGATAGGCAAGGTTGCCGCTATGGCTGACGGTGTTGACGACCAGCTCATGGAAGGCAAGCCCGATATAAAGCGCACCATTCGGGTTGAGCAGCAGGTTTTCGCCTTCCATATGGATGAGGTTCGGATATTCCGGCACATAAAGATCGAATTGCTGGCGCAGAAGCTCGAATATGCGCGCGCCCCGCCAGTCCGAATCCGTGATGAGATCCTGGCTCTGGGCAAGGGCATGCAGCCGGCCGCGGAACTTGCGCAGAAAATCATCCTTGGTGAGGCTGAAGCGGGCCGTCTGGCCCGCAAGGCTCTGGATAATCGCGAGAAGGTTCTTGGAACGATGGCTGACCTCGCGCAGCAGCGAGCGCAGAAGCTGCTCGCGCCGCCTTTCCGCCGTCACCTCGCGGATGGTGGTTTTCATCACCATCTGGTTTGACTGATTGAAGGTGGAATGAACATGAAACTGGAAGACGCGATCATTGCCGGCATTGACTTCCAGCATGCCGCGGTTGCCCGCCGTGTTCATGTCCTTCTTGAGCTCGGTCAGCCGGGCGGAGAGATCGTTGCCGAACAGGTTTTCATCGGTCGGGCGCGAATCCGTCGGCAGTTTCCAGACATCCGGCAGGTTGGCCACGAAGATATAATCGCGGTTCCAGTCCTGCAGCATCACTGTCTCACCGGAATCGAGCAAGGCGAGGACGAGCGAATCGTGAAGTTCGCTTTCGTCCCTCTCCGCATTATGCCACGCCAGCCGATGCAAATTCATCTCCTTGCAGAAAGCCGCGGGAAGCCCCACGACCGTAACCGCCAACGCCCGGGCGCCACACTGGTTCCCGGTCAGGCTGCGGTTTCGGCAGATTTCACGCCGCGACGCGTGAGCTTTCGTTGAAAAACAGGGCCTGGCTGATAAGTGCTTTCACCATGTCCGGGTTGAAGGGTTTCGTTACAAGGAACGTCGGCTCCGGCCGCTCACCCGTCAAAAGGCGTTCGGGGAAAGCCGTGATGAAGATCACCGGCAGGGACGTCATCTGCAGAATATCCTTCATCGCATCAAGACCGGAACTGCCGTCTGCGAGCTGGATATCGGCCAGGATCATCTTCGGCTGGGTGCGGTGGAAGAGATCGAGCGCTTCCGTATGGGTGCGGGCGATGCCCGTGACGCGGTGGCCGAGATCGGTAACCATCTGCTCTATATCCATGGCGATCAGAGGCTCGTCCTCGATGATCATGATATCGGTCGCAACCTGCCGGGCGATTTCCGATGCCGCCTCGTCGATCAGTCCGCCGACCTGATCCTCGGAGACCTTCAGAACCTCTGCGGCTTCCGCAGGCGTGAACTCTTCGACCGTCGTTAAAAGGAAAGCCTGGCGGGCAAGCGCCGGCACGGCCGCGAGGTTGGCCGAGGCGCGTTTTTCCCATCCTGAGAGGTTTTCATCGGTCTTAATATTGATCGTGACGGAACTAAAGATCGATACGAACAATTGATAGAGCGAAACGCGATCGCTGCTTGTCTGCGGGAAAATGCTGATATCGGCGATCAGAGCTTCAAGCGTTGCCGCAACATAGGCATCGCCCGTCGATTGTGAGCCGCAAACGGCACGCGCGAACCTGCGAAGATATGGCAGGTGCGGTGCGATGCGTGTAGAAACTGACATGGAATTCTCCCCTTTCATGCGGCCTGCAACGCAAACCCGAGATAGCAACGTGCGCATCGCAAAAAAAGTTCCGGACGGCCGGAACTATTTTTTTCACCGCGCATTCTTTGCCACGACACAAAAGGAATACCGGACGTTATGAGCATATTTCAATCGGACCAAGATTCGCCGGACAATTCGGCGCCCCCCCAGGTTCCAAACTCCGGGCGGGCGGTGATTTCCCGCAAACTCAGGGAGCTGTATGATGCCGTTCAGGATGAAGGCATCCCTGATAAATTCCTCGACCTTCTCGAAAAACTCGATGAAGCCGAAAACAAAGCCAAGATGAAGGCTTCGGAGGAATGATGGCGAAAGAGCCGGAGCAGACAGAATATAATTTCAAGCGGGAAATGCTGGCGGCGCTGCCGAACCTGCGCGCCTTCGCTATTTCGCTCATCCGTTCGAGAGACCGCGCAGACGACCTCGTGCAGGACACAATCATGAAGGCCTGGGCGAAACAGGACAGCTTTCAGCCCGGCACCAATATGCGGGCATGGCTGGTGACGATCCTGCGCAACGAATTCTACAGCCAGATTCGCAAATCCGGCCGTGAGGTACAGGATACGGACGGGGTCTACACCTCGCGCCTGTCGGTTCCGCCGGAACAGCATGGATCGGTTGATCTTCAGGATTTCCGGGCTGCACTTGCAAAACTGCCCGACGACCAGCGCGAAGCCATCCTGCTGATCGGCGCCTCGGGTTTTGCCTATGAGGAAGCCGCCGAGATTTGCGGTTGCCCGGTCGGCACGATCAAGAGCCGCGTCAGCCGCGCAAGGCTGCGCCTGCAGGAACTGCTGGGCATCGAAAACGAAAACGAATTCGGTCCGGACGCACAGATGAGCGCGGTCACCGCCGCCGCCACGGCGCGCTGAGAGAACTGAATTTGGACAATGACGAACGGGCAGGCCTGCGTCTGCCCGTTTTTTATGTCCGCTTTTCAGATACCGGTTTCCTTGACCGATTGCATGACCACGAAGGTGGAGGTGTTGGCAACGGAGGGCAGGCTCGAGATTTTTTCACCGAGCACCCTTCGGTATTTGCGGATGTCGCTGGTGCGTACCTTCAGGAGATAATCGAAGGCGCCGGCGATCATGTGGCACTCCTCCACCTCCTTGATCTTGCGCACCGCCGTATTGAACTCCTCCAGCGCCTTTTCCCGCGTATCGGACAGTTTGACTTCGGCAAAGGCAATATGATCGACGCCAAGCTTCTGCGGATTGAGCATCGCCCGGAAGCCAAGAATATAGCCCTCGTCCACCAGCCGTTTCAGCCGCGTCTGGCATGGCGTCTTGGAAAGACCGACCCTTTTTGAGAGTTGCAGCACGGACATGCGCCCGTCTTCGCTGAGCGCCTCGAGAATCTTGAGATCGAAGTGATCCAGACCGTCTGTTTTTTGACTATTTGCCATGCGATTTCACGCCAATCTCGAATTATAAAAGTTCATATTGCCTGTTTTATCCTGAAAATAAGGCCATAGCAATTTTTGCGACGATGATATTGTAAGCGCCAGAACGACAAGCGGTGGGCGGAGGACGTGCTGCCGCCGATGGTCTGCCTTCAACAGCGTTTTCAGGATTTTCAGAATGGCCGATGGTGCAAGCAACGCCGGTGTAGCGGTGAACGGTATCTTTCAGAATTTTGCGCCGCCGGTGCGCGAACAGAGCCTGTTGCGCAAGGCGATTACCGCCGCCTATCGCCGCCCCGAAGAGGAGTGCCTGGCGCCGCTCATCGAGGCAGCGACGGTAACATCCGAACAGGCGAAAGCCATTCGCGCCACGGCCCGCAAGCTGATCGAGGCGCTGCGTTCCAAGACCAAGGGCACCGGCGTCGAGGGGCTGGTGCAGGAATATTCGCTTTCCAGCCATGAGGGCGTGGCGCTGATGTGCCTTGCCGAAGCGCTCTTGCGCATTCCCGATACCGCCACCCGCGATGCGCTGATCCGCGACAAGATCGCGCGCGGCGACTGGAAGTCCCATATTGGCGGCGGCCGTTCGCTCTTCGTTAATGCCGCCACCTGGGGTCTCGTCATCACCGGCAAGCTGACCTCGACGGTGAATGACAGCGGCCTTTCAGCGGCGCTGACGAAACTGATCGCACGCGCCGGCGAACCCGTCATCCGCCGTGGTGTCGACATGGCCATGCGCATGATGGGCGAGCAGTTCGTGACCGGCGAGACGATCGGTGAAGCGATCAAGCGGTCGAAGCCGCTGGAGGAGCAGGGCTTCCAATATTCCTACGACATGCTGGGCGAGGCTGCGACGACCGCGAAGGATGCGGAGCGTTATTACAAGGATTATGAAAACGCCATCCACGCCATCGGCAAGGCGTCTGCCGGCCGTGGCATTTATGGCGGACCGGGCATTTCCATCAAGCTTTCGGCGCTGCATCCGCGTTACTCCCGCGCGCAGGCGGAGCGGGTGATGGCGGAGCTTTTGCCGCGCGTCAAATCGCTGATGCTGCTCAGCAAGACATACGATATCGGCCTCAATATCGATGCCGAGGAAGCCGACCGTCTGGAACTGTCGCTCGACCTTCTCGAGGAACTGGCGCTCGACAAGGACCTTGCGGGTTGGAACGGCCTCGGTTTCGTGGTGCAGGCCTATGGCCGCCGCTGCCCCTTCGTTCTGGATTACATCATCGATCTCGCCCGCCGCTCGGGCCGTCGCATCATGGTGCGTCTCGTCAAGGGCGCTTACTGGGATGCGGAAATCAAGCGCGCTCAGGTGGAGGGGCTGGAAGACTTCCCGGTCTTCACCCGCAAGGTGCACACGGATGTTTCCTATATCGCCTGCGCCCGCAAGCTGCTCGACGCGCGCGATCTGGTCTTCCCGCAATTTGCGACCCATAACGCGCAATCCATGGCGACGATCTATCACCTCGCCGGACCGGACTTCAAACTTGGCGACTACGAGTTCCAGTGCCTGCACGGCATGGGCGAACCGCTTTACAGCGAAGTCGTCGGTAAAAAGAAGCTCGACCGGCCCTGCCGTTTCTACGCCCCGGTCGGCACCCATGAGACGCTGCTGGCCTACCTCGTTCGCCGTCTTCTGGAAAACGGTGCGAACTCCTCCTTCGTCAACCGCATTGCCGATCCAGCCGTACCGGTGGATTCGCTGCTGGAAGACCCGGTTGCCGTGGTCAAGGCCTATGCGGTTCCCGGAGCCCAGCACGACCGCATCGCTGCCCCCGATGGCCTGTTCGGTCCGGAGCGAAAAAATTCCGCCGGCCTCGACCTTTCCAGCGAAACGACGCTTTCTGCCCTCGACAAGACCCTGAAGGCAGGTGCCGCAACGGAATGGAAGGCTGCCGCGCCACGGGCGGGCGGCCAGACGCGCCCGGTCCTCAACCCCGGCGATCACACCGATATCGTCGGCCGGGTGACGGAGCCCACCGAAGCCGATGTTGAAGCGGCGATGCAACGGGCGGCCGCCTCACGCTGGCCCACCACCCCCGTGGAAGAACGCGCCGCCTGCCTGGACCGCGCTGCCGACGCCATGCAGGCCGAAATGCCAGCACTTCTCGGCCTCATCATGCGCGAGGCGGGAAAATCCATGCCCAACGCCATTGCCGAGGTGCGCGAGGCCATCGACTTCCTGCGTTATTACGCGGCGGAAGCCCGCAGGAATTTCAAGGCTGGCGAGACGCCGCTCGGCCCGGTCGTCTGCATCAGCCCATGGAACTTCCCGCTCGCCATCTTTGTCGGCCAGGTCACGGCGGCGCTGGTTGCCGGCAATCCGGTTCTGGCAAAGCCCGCCGAAGAAACACCGCTGATCGCCGCGCAGGGCGTGCGCCTGCTGCATGAGGCAGGTGTGCCGGCGGATGCCGTGCAGCTTCTGCCGGGCGACGGCAAGACGGGTGCCGCTCTTGTCGGTTCGCCGCTGACGGCGGGCGTGATGTTCACCGGCTCCACCGAGGTGGCGCGGCTCATTCAGGGACAGCTTTCCGGCCGGGTTCTCGCCAATGGCCAGCCGGTGCCGCTGATTGCCGAGACCGGCGGCCAGAACGCCATGATCGTCGATTCCTCGGCTCTTGCCGAGCAGGTCGTCGCAGACGTCATCGCATCCGCCTTCGACAGCGCCGGACAGCGCTGCTCGGCACTGCGTATCCTCTGCCTGCAGGAAGACGTGGCGGACCGCACGCTGACCATGCTGAAAGGCGCGCTGCATGAATTGCGGATCGGCCGCACCGATCGTCTCTCCGTCGATGTCGGTCCCGTCATCACCGCCGAAGCCAAGGGCATCATCGAAAAGCACATTGATGGCATGCGTTCACTCGGCCACCGCATCGAGCAGATCACGCTTGCCGGCGAGACCGGCAAGGGCACCTTCGTGCCGCCGACCATCATCGAGATGAAATCGCTCGCCGATCTGAAGCGCGAGGTCTTCGGGCCGGTGCTGCACGTCATCCGCTTCAAACGCGATAATCTCGACCGGCTGATCGACGAGATCAACGCCACCGGCTACGGCCTGACCTTCGGCCTGCATACGCGTCTCGACGACACGATCCAGCATGTCCTCTCCCGGGTTGCGGCCGGCAATCTTTATGTGAACCGCAACATCATCGGCGCGGTGGTCGGTGTGCAGCCCTTTGGCGGGCGTGGCCTTTCCGGCACCGGCCCCAAGGCCGGCGGCCCGCTTTACCTCGGCCGCATGACTGAGAAAGCGCCGAAGATCGACCGCATCGCCAGCCAGCAGGATCAGGCCGCGGTGGATCTCGCCCGCTGGCTGGATGAAAACGGTGAAACCATCGCCGCCGAAGCCGCACGGCAGGCGGCAGCGCTTTCCGGCCTCGGTTTCGAGACCGAGCTGGCGGGGCCCGTCGGCGAACGCAATGTCTATGCTCTGCATCCGCGCGGCAAAATCCTGCTGGTGCCGGCAACCGAACAGGGGCTTTACCGCCAGCTTGCGGCAGCACTTGCCGCCGGAAATGCGGTCGTCATCGACAATGCCTCGGGACTGGAAAAATCGATCTACGGCCTGCCGGCAACCGTCACCTCACGCATCGTCTGGGCGGATGACTGGGCAAAGTCCGGCCCCTTTGCCGGTGCGCTGGTTGAAGGTGACGCGGAGCGCGTGGTTGCGGTCAATAAAAAGATCACCACCCTGCCCGGCCCGCTGGTCCTCGTTCAGGCCGCAACGACGGACGCGCTTTCCGGCGAAAGCCAGCCCTACAACCTAGACTGGCTGGTGGAGGAAGTCTCCGTCAGCGTCAACACCACGGCCGCGGGCGGCAATGCCAGCCTGATGAGCATCGGATGAGGGACTTGAAACGGATCGACGCGGAAAAATCCGCGTCGGCCAGACTTCGGGCAAATCCTGCCCGCGACGTCATCCCTGAGCTTGTCCCAAGGATCTGAACACGTCAACTAAATCAATTGGTTGCAGATGCCCGGGACAGGCCCGAGCATGATGGAGGAGAGATTTTCGGACCTCGCCATCACGCTCACCGATAAGAACCAGCAACCATAAACCATCGCCGCTACCCGAGCGGCCCATATCATTCGATATCGAAGGACACGCCCTGCGCCAAAGGCAGCGCCTTGGAATAGTTGATGGTATTGGTGGCCCGGCGCATATAGGCCTTCCAGGAATCCGAACCGGATTCACGGCCGCCGCCGGTTTCCTTCTCGCCGCCGAAGGCGCCGCCGATTTCCGCACCCGATGTGCCGATATTGACGTTGGCGATGCCGCAATCCGAGCCTTCCGACGACAGGAAACGTTCCGATTCCTGCAGGTCACGCGTGAAGATCGACGAGGACAGACCGGCGGCAACCGCATTATGGGCGTCGATCGCCTGATCGAGATCGCTATATTTCATGACATAGAGGATCGGCGCGAAGGTTTCTTCCAGAACGGGGCCAACCTGCTTCGGCATTTCGACCAGTGCAGGCTTCACATAATAGGCATCCGCCGCGCCGGTATCCACGCGGCCGCCGCCATTCACCACGCCACCGGCCGCCTTGGCAGCCTCGAGCGCCTTCTGCATGCCGTTAAAGGCCGCCTTGTCGACCAGCGGGCCGACGAGTGCGGAGCTTTCCAGCGGATTGCCGACGGAGACGGAGGCGTAAGCCTTCTTCAGGCGCGGCACGAGTTCGTCATAAACGCTGTCATGCACGAAAAGGCGGCGAAGCGTGGTGCAGCGCTGACCGGCAGTGCCCATGGCGCCGAAGGCGATGGCGCGCAATGCCATGTCGAGATCGGCAGACGGGCAAACGATGCCGGCATTGTTGCCACCAAGTTCCAGAATGGCGCGGGCGAAGCGCTTCGCCAGACGCGGGCCGACATCGCGGCCCATGCGGGTGGAACCGGTGGCGGAGACGAGCGGCACCTTGGCATTGTCCACCAGGGCCTCACCCACGGCGCGATCGCCGATCAGCAGCTGGGACAGACCTTCCGGTGCATCGCCGAAGCGGGCGACGGCGCGCTCAAAGATGCCCTGAACGGCAAGGGCCGTGAGCGGCGTCTTTTCCGAAGGCTTCCAGACCACGGAGTTACCGCAGACGATGGCGAGCGCGGCATTCCACGACCAGACGGCAACCGGGAAATTGAAGGCCGAGATGACGCCGACGACGCCAAGCGGATGCCAGGTTTCCATCATGCGATGGCCGGAGCGTTCGGTGGCGATGGTGAGGCCGTAAAGCTGGCGGGACAGACCGACGGCGAAATCGCAGATATCGATCATCTCCTGCACTTCACCGAGACCTTCGGACGGGATCTTGCCCGCCTCCAGCGAAACCAGACGGCCGAGATCGGTCTTGAAGGCGCGCAGTTCTTCACCGAGCAGGCGGATCAGCTCGCCGCGGCGCGGCGCCGGCACGTTACGCCATGTTTTGAACGCGGCATCGGCCTTGTCGACCACGGCTGCGACACCCTCGACCGAAACGGTCTTGAGGCTCGCGATCTGCTCACCCGTGACAGGGCTGAAGGACGCCATGTCGCCGCCCGTATAAAGATCGCGGGCAACACCCATCCTGTCGAGCAGGGTTGCGGCTTCCTGTTTCACGTCAAGCTTCGTCATCGCATCCATATCCATCGTCCTTTTGGTTGAAAGGGGAGGAAAGGCCGTTTTGATACGGCGCTTTCAACTCCCGTCACTCTTCTTTCCCCGAATTTTTCATTCGTTCTTTGAAACTGGGTCCGGCAACGCCGGAAAAACACCGTTCCATTCTTTCCCGTAATCATATATGGCCATAATAACCCTTTTCCAATGAGGAAAGCGGGTAAGTTGATGCGAGAATGGAATGGATCCGCGCAGAAGACTGGTTCCCGACATCGTCACCCTGCAAGCGTTCGAATGCGCGGCACGGCATGGCAATTTTACGCGCGCGGCCGAAGAACTCAACCTCACACAGAGCGCGGTGAGCCGGCAGATCGGTGAGCTGGAAGCGCAGACCGGCATGCAGCTTTTCGAGCGCATCCGCAGGCGGGTCGTGCTTTCGGAGGCTGGGCGCAAATTCCTCCCCGATGTGCGGCGCCTGTTGCAGCAATCCGAACAGCTGATGGTACGCGCGGTTTCCGCCGGAACATCGCATGCATCGCTCTCCGTCGCGACGTTGCCAACCTTTGGCAGCCGCTGGCTGATGCCGCGCCTCCATCGCTTCATCGATGCCAACCCGGAAATGACGATTACGATCGGCTCGCGCTCACACCCCTTCGATTTCGATGAGGAAGGTTTCGATCTCGCCATTCATTATGGCCAACCGGTCTGGGCGCATGGCACCTGCACATTCTTATGCAACGAGGTGATCGTGCCGGTCGCGAGCCCTTCCCTGCTCCGCCGCGCCGGCGTGAACCGGGCGCAGGATCTGGCCGGGCAACCGCTGCTGCATGTCACGACCCGGCCGAAACTGTGGACGGAATGGCTGGAAATGAACGGTGTGACGGCCGAAAATGCCTATCAGGGCAGCCGTTTCGACCAGTTTTCGATGATCATCGAGGCAGCCGCAAGCGGCATCGGTTTTGCCCTTCTGCCGAAATATCTCATCGAGGCGGAACTTGCCTCCGGTCGCCTCGACATCGTCTTCGACATCCCCCTGCAGACCGACAAGAGCTATTATGTCGCCCTGCCGGAAGGGCGGCAGGACAATGCGCTTGCCCGCGCCTTTCAGGCCTGGTTGCTCGATCAGGTCGGCAAACCGGTCTAGGCCGTCACCGGCTCAATTCGCGGGGCGGAGGGAAACCTCATCCAGCCCCGGAAGATCGGGACCGACGGGCACGATCCGGGTCGGGTTGAGCGCCTTGATGGAATAATATCCACGCTTGATGTGATCGATATTGACCGTGTCACGCACGCCCGGCACGGTCAGCACCCGCATCATATAGGCCTGCAACGCGGGATAATCGGCGATGCGGCGGAGATTGCATTTGAACAGGCCATAATAAGCAGCATCGAAACGCACCAGCGTCACGAAAAGCCGGACATCCGTTTCCGTCAGACGATCTCCGAACAGGAAAGGCCCACCGGTCGCCAGCCGCGTCTCCAGCTCATCGAGCGTCGCGAAGACGTCAGCGAAGGCTTCCTCATAGGCAACTTGTGTGGTGGCAAAACCGGTTCTGTAAACGCCGTTGTTGAGGCGGGGATAGATGTGATCGTTGAGGGCGTCGATCTCATTCCGCAGCGTCTCCGGATAAAGGTCGATCGCATTATCGGCGAGATCACCGAAGCCGGAATTCAGCATGCGCAGAATATCGGCGGATTCATTATTGACGATGGTTTTCGTCTTTTTGTCCCACAGCACCGGCACGGTGGCGCGGCCGGTATAATGCGGGTCGGCGCTGGTATAGACCTCGTGCATATAGGTGAAGCCGTTCAGCCCATCGCGATCCGCACCCGGATAGTCGCCGAATTTCCAGCCTTCGTCAGAGAGCGTCGGCTCGACCACGGAAACGGAAATCACATCCTCCAGCTTCTTCAGCTTTCGGCCGATCAGCGTGCGCGATGCCCAGGGGCAGATCAGCGCGACATAGAGATGATAACGGCCGGCCTCGGCCGCAAAACCGCCTTCGCCCGTCGGTCCGGCCGAACCATCCGGCGTTACCCAGTTGCGAAAACCGGAGGTCTGGCGAACGAAGCCGCCCTTCTTGTCGGTTGCCTGCACCGGATGCCATTCGGCCGTCCATTTTCCATCCACGAGCATTGCGGCTCTCCGTTCATCTATCGATGAAAGCCTTATGAGCCGATTGGCCACCGGGCCACAAGCTGCGCTTCGGTTGACGCACTGTTTCCGATCGGAGAATGGAGGTTAGAGGCGATTGCGGAAAAACGGGTTCCAGCGCACGGTGCCGAGCCTTACCTTTTCGCGTATCATCGTCAGCAGCCCCGATGCGGCGATGACGGCGAGCCCAAGCACTGCAATCGCATCGGGATATTCGTGAAAAAAGGCCATGCCGATCGCCACGGCCCACAGGATTTGCGAATAATGCGACGGCGCGATCTGGCTCGCCGGCGCAATGCGGGTCGCGACCAGAAGCGTGATCTGCCCCGTTGCGGTGCAAAGACCGATGAAGACGAAAGCCAGAAGCTGGTGCAGGTTGGGCATGACGAAATCGGGGATGGAGGCAATGCCATTGAAGGTGAGGCCGTAAATCAACAGCACACCCATGATCGAGGTGCGCTTTTCCTTGCCCGCAAGCGAGCGCAGCAGCACGATGGTCATGGCCGCCAGGAACGCGACACCGATGGCGGCGATATGCCCGAGTTCCAGCGTCTTGAAGCCCGGCCGCACGACAAGAATGACGCCGACGATGCCGGCCAGAACCGCCGCCCAGCGCCATGGGCCGATATTTTCCTTGAGGACCACGGCGGAAAGCACAGTCACGAAGAGCGGCGACAGGAAGATCAGCGCATAGGCTTCCGCCAGCGGAATGGTGGTGAAGGCATAGATGCCGAAAATGCCGGCGAAGAGGCCGGAAATGGCGCGCCCATGCACCGCGAAGGGCCGGCTCATGCGCCAGAATTCGCGCCACCTTTCCTCACGTGGCTTGCTGAAGAAGATGAAGATGCCGGAGAAGAGGATGCTGAAAAAGCCGATCTCGAAAACGCTGACCTGTGAGCCAAGCGACTTGATCGTGGCATCGCCCAGGGAAAAGGTCGCATAAGCGAACAGACCGAGCAGAAAACCCTTTTGCATTTGAACTTCCCCGAACATCGACCGCAATGCAAAGCATCCCCCGGCCGCGTGGTGCAACCCGGGCGCCCCATCAAAAGGGCAGACAGTCTGGCAGATTTGATCCTCACCCCTATGGCTAGACCCGGCTACCTATGAGTGCAAGCCGCAAAAGGGGCAAAAAAGCGCGATCTCGCCACATCGGTGCAATCGGCTGCAAGGTGCGGCAAATTTGTCCCGCCACGGCCATCACATCACCGTCATGGAAAGAGGTTAGCCGGTGTTGATCGTGGCGCTTGGCGACGGGCGCGAAGGCGGCTAAATATTATCATGCGATTTTCACCCGCCGATTTCCCCGGCCGGTGCTGCCGCGTTAACATGGCCTCACTAACCGAAAGGAAAAAGAATGCGGATTGTGATGATCGGTTCGGGTTATGTCGGCCTTGTGTCCGGCGCGTGTTTTGCAGATTTCGGCCATGACGTGGTTTGCGTCGACAAGATGCCGGAGAAGATCGAGGCCTTGAAAAGCGGCCACATCCCGATCTTCGAGCCGGGTCTGGAGACCATCGTCGCCAACAATGCCAAGGCCGGCCGGCTGAGTTTCACCACCGATCTGACTGCGGCCGTCGCCAATGCGGATGTCGTCTTCATCGCGGTCGGCACGCCCTCGCGACGCGGCGATGGCCATGCCGATCTCGGTTATGTCTACGCAGCGGCAAAAGAGATCGCCCATGCGCTCGACGGCTTCACCGTTATCGTCACCAAATCCACCGTTCCCGTCGGCACCGGCGACGAGGTGGAGCGCATCATCCATGAGGAAAACCCCTCGGCCGATTTCGCCGTCGTCTCCAACCCGGAATTCCTGCGCGAAGGGGCGGCCATCGAGGATTTCAAGCGGCCGGACCGCATCGTCGTCGGCCTTTCGGATGAGCGTGCCCGCCCCGTCATGACCGAGGTTTACCGCCCGCTTTACCTCAACCAGTCGCCGCTGCTCTTCACCACGCGCCGCGCCTCCGAACTCATCAAATATGCCGCCAACGCCTTTCTGGCCATGAAGATCACCTTCATCAACGAAATGGCGGACCTGTGCGAAAAGGTCGGCGCCAATGTGCAGGACGTCTCGCGCGGCATCGGGCTGGACGGCCGTATCGGCCCGAAGTTCCTGCATGCCGGCCCCGGTTATGGCGGCTCCTGTTTCCCGAAGGATACGCTGGCGCTCGCCAAGACCGCGCAGGATTACGACGCGCCCGTGCGGCTGATCGAAACCACCATCGCCATCAACGACAACCGCAAGCGCGCCATGGGCCGCAAGGTCATCAATGCGGTGGGCGGCGACGTGCGCGGCAAGAAGATCGCCGTACTGGGCCTCACCTTCAAGCCGAACACTGACGACATGCGCGACAGCCCGGCGATTGCCATCATCCAGACCCTGCAGGATGGCGGCGCGAAGGTGGTGGGTTACGATCCCGAAGGCATGGCGAATGCGCGCCATCTGATCGAGGATATCGACTATGCAACGGGCCCCTATGAGGCCGCCGAAGGGGCGGATGCCGTGGTGATCGTGACGGAGTGGAACCAGTTCCGCGCGCTCGACCTGCCACGCCTCAAAGCCATCATGAAAAGCCCGGTGCTGGTGGATCTGCGTAATATCTACCGCTCGGATGAGGTTGCCGGCCATGGCTTCATCTATGCCGCGGTGGGCCGCCCGCATGACGGCAGCCCGGGTAACGACGCTTAAAGGCTAATTTTCGCAATTTCATCAAAGGTTTTTCGCGCTTCGGTCAGACCGCAAACGCACCAACGGATTCGGGATATAATCATCATGCGTTATCTGGTTACCGGCACCGCAGGCTTCATCGGCTTTTACGTTGCAAAACGGCTGCTGGATGCCGGCCATTTCGTGACCGGCTTCGACGGCATGACGAAATATTACGATGTCAGCCTCAAGGAGAAACGTCACGCCATCCTCTCCCGCTCCAATGGCTTCCGGGCCGAGATCGGCATGCTGGAGGATACGGATGCGCTGAAGCGGGCCGCCGAGGCCGCCGAACCGGAAATCATCATCCACCTCGCCGCACAGGCGGGTGTTCGATACAGCCTTGAAAATCCGCGCGCCTATGTCGATTCCAACCTCATCGGCTCGTTCAACATGCTGGAACTCGCCAGAAGCCTCAATGTCAAACATCTGATGCTGGCATCGACCTCCTCCATCTACGGCGCCAATGAAAAAATCCCGTTTGCGGAAAGCGACAAGGCCGACGAACCGATGACGCTTTACGCGGCTACCAAAAAATCCATGGAGCTGATGGCGCACAGCTATGCCCATCTGCACAGGCTGCCCACCACCGCCTTCCGCTTTTTCACGGTTTATGGCCCGTGGGGGCGACCGGACATGGCGCCGATCAAATTTGTCGATGCCGTTTCCAACAACCGGCCGATCGATATTTACGGGCAAGGCAATATGAGCCGTGATTTCACCTATATCGACGATCTGGTGGAAGGCATCGTCCGGCTGAGCGCAATCATCCCCTCGGAGGAAAACCGCGTCAGAGAGGAAGGCGTCATCGACACGCTCTCGCATCACGCACCTTTCCGCGTCGTCAATATCGGCGGCGGGCAGCCGGTGGAGCTGATGCATTTCGTCGAAACGATCGAAAAGGCGGTTGGCAAGCCTGCGATCCGCAACATGCTGCCGATGCAGCAGGGCGATGTGCCGCGCACCTTCGCCTCTCCCGATCTTCTGAGGGCGCTCACCGGTTACGTGCCGCAGACCTCCGTCGAGGAGGGTATCAAAGCCCTCGTCGCCTGGTATCGCGAGATGCACCCGGCCGAATTACGAGAATAATCTTACAGCGTCGCCAGCAGGCGATTGGCGAGCACACCGCCCGAGGCGCTCTGCATGGAGATCTTGATTTCCACGGCCTCGATGATCGTATCGCTGAAATCGATGGTCGTGAGGTCGCGAATATTGGAAAGGCCGCCCGGCGAAAACACGTTCACCTCCAGTATCTTGTCGCCGACGATATCGAGCCCGACCAGGAACATGCCGTCCTCGACGAGCTTCGGCCGCACCATCTCGGCAAGCGCCACGATTTCGTCCGTCACCGTCGCGGCCTCCGCCGTGCCATGGGCGTGGATGTTGGAGCGAAGATCGCCCTTGGCCGGCACACGGCGAAGGGCGGCATATTGCCCGTCGCGCATCAACGGCCGGCCATTCATCATGAAGAAGCGGATATCGCCATCCTTGGCGGCCGGCAGATAGGCCTGCGCGATCAGATAGCCCTCAAGGCTGACCGCCTCGAAAATCTGGTTGAGATTGGCCTCTTTGCTGGAGCCGATTTTGAAGACGTTCTTGCCACCGGATCCCTGCAGCGGCTTGACGATGACGCCCTTGGGATGGGCATCGGCAAAGGCGCGGATTTCCTCGACATTGCGCGAGATGATCGTGGTCGGACGGACGATTTCCGGAAAGCTCTGAAAATAGAGCTTGTTCTGCGCCAACGCCAGGCCTTCGGGATCGTTCAGCACCACCACGCCCCGCTGTTCGGCGAGCCGCCCGAACAGGATGCCGGCATGGACCGCCCATGGCCGCGTCGTCTGGTCGAGCGAGGGGTCGTTGCGCAGCATCAGTGCATCGATTTCCTCCACATCCATCGTCCGCCGCTCGAGCGCCTTATCCAGAAGGGCGGCGTGAAAGGCTTCCGATTTCTTGTATTTCGTCTTCGGCAGCATGGTGGCATGGATGGTCAGGCTATCATCCGAGCGCAGGGTAAAATCGCCGGGCGTCAGATAGACCACCTCATGACCGCGATTGAGCGCAGCCATGGCCAGCAGGCCGGTAGAGTAATGCGGCCCTTCGGTCTCGATCGAATTGACGAAAAATGCGATACGCATGAAGCCCCTCCTATAATGTCGCCAGTTCGGCAATGGATAATCCCGAGCGTATTTTTTCCAGCCGCTCATTGGCTCTCGCGGGCAGCAGAAATGCGGGCCTGACACCCGACGGACGCAACAGGCCGCGCAGGGCAAGCTCCTGCATGACCGGGAAATGGGCGGCGGCGATCTTGCCCATCCAGAAGGGATCGAGCGCGCCGCCCTTGCGCAGATGCTCCAGCACCTCGGCCAGCCCGCGCAGATAGATCGCATCCTTGGAAAGACCGCCGCCGCGATAGATGCGCAGCACCATGTTGAAGGCACCGGCCGCGTCGAAACCGTGATCGCGGGTCATGATACGGAAGGTCTCCACGAAAGTCGCGCCGCCCAGCATCGCGGCGCAGCCGACGACGCGACCGGCGATCAGTCGCAGGCGCTCGCGCGTCATGCCACCGGCCAGATATTCCGCCAGCACCGCCAGCCCCTCCTGCACGCCCTCGTAACCGGAAAGGCCGGTGCGGAAGAGCCTGAGCCCCTGAAACGAGCCGTTGAAATAGGTGAGAAGATGCACTCCGATCTCATGCGACAACAGCGCCTCCACACGGCGCTGTTCCATCACGGTATGACGGGAAATCAGCAGCTTCTCGCCCGTCACCATCAGGCCGGGCGGCAGGTCGTCGCGGATTTCGACGCGGGCCTTGAATTCCGGGGCCTCCGCCAGATAGGTCTCGACCATTTCCCGCGACTTCCTGGCGACCACGTAACAATCGACCATGGCAATTTCGCCGCTCTCCGCCTTGCGCGGACAATCCTCGAGCACACGAAGCGCCAGCGTCAGGAGCGCCGGTTCGACGGCGCCATAAAGGGCGCGTGAAAAATCGGTGAAGATGCGATGGTGTAGGCTCGCCAGCATCGTCAGTTGCAGATCGATCTCCTGCTGTTTCTCCCGGTAGAGGTGATAAAGTACCGGGTCCTCCAGATGATCGAAAACGACGGAATAGAGCTTGCGTTTCTGCTCCTCGACATCGACGCCGAGCGGCCGGTACAGCAGGCGCGGCGCAAACTGGAAGCTGCCGTCGCGAAACTCTTCATAGGCGCGGTGAGCATTGATGGGCGTGACGGAGAGAAGAAAATCGAAGGACGAGACAATGTCGTCGATCGAGCGATCCGCGCGTCTGACGGCATCGACAAAGGCCTTGCGGCCAAGCGCCCGGTGGCTGGTGACCTTCAGCGCATCCATGCCGGAAGAAAAGGACGAAAAGGCCTGCAGACCGGCATCGAAGAGATCGGCGATCATCCTCACGCGCAGGCCGGGATAATCGGCACCGGATTCCGGCTGGCGATAGATCGGCGCGAAGCGCACGCTGATGCAGGGAAAATCGAGGCCGGCATTCTGAAAACGGAGAACCGGGTCGGATTCCGGCTCCGGCCGGGTGATGCGCGGCGTGCGAAAGCGCACTTCGGCGTCGCAGACGGCCTTGATGAAGATCCGGCGGGCTTTCTGGGTTTCCGGTTCGGGCGTGGCCGAGACGGAAACCTCATAATGCGGCAGGAAAGGGGAATCGTCGGCGAGCAGGATGTCATGTTCCAGCTCGCCGATATCGAGCACCATGAAGGCGCCGAAACGCTGCATCATGGCCAAACCAACCGCCTCGATCAGCGGCGCGGCCTCCTGAATGGTCGAAGCGATGAGATAGGAGGCATGGGCAGCGGCGATATCGCGCGCGGCAAGATTTTTCGTGCCCCCGGTCAGATGCAGGCAAAGAAACGGCAGCGGCCGGTCTATATGCAGCCTGCCATCTTTTCCGACATCGCGGCGGATCGCCTTGCCGGCCTCGAGGCACGCCACCACGTCATCGACCATATCGGCGATGGGGGACGGCGCGCCACGGGTGGAAGAGAGGTTCATCGTCGCGACCTCAGACACTCTTCGAGAACCGGCTGAAGCGCGGCCATCGTATCGCGGATATCCGCCACCACGCGCGCATCCGGCTCTCCAGTCCACTCATCCATGAAGAATTTCTTGAACTCGACCGCGATCGCGCAGCCATTTTCGGCAAAACGCTCGTGAATGAAGCGTGTCTGCTCCCCTTTGCCTTGAAACGCCACATTCTCGCGAACATCGAGGCGGCGTCCGCCGACGGTCGCGGAGGCGAAATGGTGGCCGACCGCGCTGACGATGTCTCCCCAGCGGCTGCGGTCCATGGAAAAGGTGCCTATGTTGATATCAGGCGCTTCCACCTGCGCCGTCGGCGGCGCGGCGGCACCCTGACGGCGATGATTGTAGCTATGCACGTCCAGCACCACAAAAGCCCCATGCCGCCGCTCGACGGCTGAAAGGACGGTCTCGAGCATCGCGTAATAATCAGCGTGGAAATCGAGAGCCTGACGGACCGCTCCTTCGGGCGGCTCTTCCTTCCAGACCTCAAGGCCCCAGGATTGTTCTGGCCTCAAATAGATCGCCTGATCGGCGGCGCGGTTGAGATCGACTTCGAAACGCGAATGGTGAACGACGATACGGTTCGTCACGCCCGCAACCATCTCGGCGGTGAAGGGATCTTCCTCCCTCAGCCTTTCGTCCGGGGAAAGGGCCATCAGCCGCGCTATGTCCGGGCGAATGAAATGGCCGTCGTGAATGGCCGTGCCGATGACCGGTGAAGCGCCGAAGTCGATCGACCAGAAACCCCTGTTTTTGCTGTTACCGTGGTATTCGCCGTCAGTCTGTCTGGCTGCCATGCTGCCTCCCCTGCATCAGGGGTAAAACAGCACGACTTGCCCGTTTGTTCCGGTAAAAAATTGCGCGCGATTCATTTGGCTTCGGTAATGGTGCCGCGTGAAAAAATTGTGGAACCATACCGGAAAACCGGCGTTGTTCCGGCAGGAGGGCCGCCGTGTCAAACGGACACGATGGCGCCGAAGAACATCGGGATTTTTCCGTTTTCTCCCGGTGGCCAACGAAATGGCAGCCGAGCCTCTCACCCATCCGGCGCCCCTCCATCCTGTTCAACAGGGAAGGAGCCGCGACATGGAAAAGACCGAAACGCGCAAACTTGCAGAAGAATATCTAAGGCTGGGCGGCACGCGCCAGGTAATGATCGACGACGACAAGACCTTCATACGCCAATGGAAAGACGAGCCGGCGGAAGCCGAACGTTTCTGGCGGACGAAGATCGAAAATCTCGACGCGCAGCATCTCAGGGACGTGGAATTTTTCCTCCCTTCGATGAATTCCGACAAGAGCGACTGAAGCTGAAAGACAGCCGGGTGCGGTTCGAGATCCGCAACCTTTCCATGACCGTGGCGGCGTAGGCCGGCCGCGATAATGGCGAGATTCATGGAAATTTTTCTGCAAGACTTTGGACGGTCGCGTCTCTTCCCGAAAGGCCTTCACACGAAGTTCGCAGACGCCTGTTGGTTCTGGCGGCAATATTAAGGTTGCGCACAACGGAGCCGGAACCATCGAAGCGGCGAAGGGTTTGTTCCCCGTGCGCATGCGGCGCACGCCAGATATTTTCACACATGGGAGAAGGAACAATGGCCGAGAAGAAACTCGACGACCTGTTTTACGACACGCTGAAGGATATCTATTATGCCGAAAGGCAGATCCTGAAAGCCCTGCCGAAAATGGCGCGGGCAGCGACCGACCCGAAGCTGAAACAGGCCTTTGAAAAGCACAGGGAAGAAACGCAGGGCCACGTCGAGCGCCTGCAGGAGGTGTTCGAGATCATTGGCAAGCGGGCACAGGGCAAGACCTGCGAAGCCATTCAGGGCATCATCGCCGAAGGTGAAGAGATCATGGACGATTTCAAGGGCACAGCCGCCCTTGATGCCGGTCTCGTTTCCTCGGCACAGGCGGTCGAGCACTATGAGATCGCCCGCTACGGCACGCTGAAAGCCTGGGCGCAAAAGCTGGGCCACACAAAGGCGGTCTCGCTGCTGGATGCCACGCTCAAGGAAGAGTCGAAGACCGACGAGGCACTGACCACGCTCGCCATGACCTCGGTCAATGCCGCCGCGGAGAAAAAGGCGGCGTAAGGCGCGCACCCAAAACAAAAACCGGAATGGTCACCCATTCCGGTTTTTAATGCATGCCAGCCGTTGGAACCTACGGCAGCGAATAGGCGATGACATAGTCGCCGGGCTTGGTTCCGACCGAACCATGACCGCCCGCAACCATCACCACATATTGCTTGCCGTTCTCCAGCGCAAAGGTCATGGGCGTCGCCTGGCCGCCGGCCGGAAGACGCGCTTCCCAGAGCTGTTTGCCCGTGGTGAGATCATAGGCCCGCAGATAATTGTCGACGGCCGCACCGAGGAAGGCCACGCCACCCTTGGTGATCATCGGCCCGCCAATGCCCGGCACACCCACCTTGAAGGGCAGCGGCAGCGGCGTCATATCATAGACCGTGCCGTTCTTGTGCTTGTAGGCGATATCGCCGGTGCGCAGATCAGCACCCGCGACATACCCCCATGGCGGCGCCTGGCAGGGGATTTTCAGCGGCCCGAGGAAGGGACCCATGAACACGCCATAGGGTGCACCGTCATTGCGGTTGAGGCCCTGCTCACTCCCCTTTTCGTCCTGTCCCTTCGGCGGAATCTGGGCGCGCGGTACGAGCCGCGAGGTAAAGGCGAGATAGGTCGGCATGCCGAACATCACCTGACGCTCGGGATCGACAGCCACGCTACCCCAGTTGAAGGTGCCGAAATTGCCGGGATAGATGATCGAACCGTTGAGCGAGGGCGGCGTATACCGGCCCTTGTAGTTCAGCTGATGGAAGCGGATGCGGCAGGCGAGCTGGTCGAACATGGAGACGCCCCACATGTCCTTTTCCTTCAGCGGCTCCGGCTTGAAGGACAAGGCCGTGGTCGGCTGCGTCGGGGAGGTGAAGTCCTCCGGGATCGCCCCGCCCGGTGCCGGTTCTTCCGTGATCGGCAGAAGCGGCTCGCCGGTGCGCCGGTCGAGGACGTAGATATCACCCTGCTTGGTGGGGCCGACGAGTGCAGGAACACTCTGCCCGTCCTTGGTGATGTCGAGCAGCACCGGCTGGGCCGGAACGTCCATGTCCCAGAGATCGTGATGAACCGTCTGGCGCACCCAGCGATCCTTGCCGGTGTTGATATCGAGCGCGACGATGGAGGAGGAATATTTCTCCACATTCTCGCTGCGACCCATGCCGAGCTGGTCCGGCACCTGGTTTCCGAGCGGGACGTAAACGAGGCCGAGACCTTCGTCATAACTCAGCACCGACCAGCTGTTCGGCGAATTGGTTGTATAGGTCTCACCCGCCGCGATCGGTTCGGTCTTTTGCGGATTGCCGGAATCCCAGTTCCAGATGAGCGCACCGCTGTTCACATCGAAAGCGCGGATGACACCGGACTGTTCCTGCGTGGAATAATTATCGTTCACCGCGCCGCCGATGATGATCTTGCCCGCCGCTATGACCGGCGGCGAGGTCGAATAATAATAACCGGCGGGATTATATTTCATGCCCTGTTCCAGATGCAGCACACCCTGGTCGGCAAAGGAGGTGCAGACCTGGCCGGTCGCGGCATCGAGCGCGATCAGCCGCGCATCCGAGGTCGGCAGGTAAACGCGCTCGGCGCAGGCCGTGCCGGCAGCGGCGTTCGGTTCGGCATAATAGGAAACGCCGCGGCAGGTCTGGTGCTGGCGGTCGGGATTGAGACCGACATTCGGATCATATTTCCATTTTTCCTTGCCGGTGGCGGCATCGATGGCGATCGCCCAATTATGCGGCGTGCAGATGTAAAGCGTGTTGCCGATCTTGAGTGGCGTCACCTGATAGGTCGTCTCGCCCACATCCTCCGGCAGCTTCACATCGCCGGTCTGGTAGCGCCAGACTTCCTTGAGCTGCGAAACGTTGTCGACATTGACCTGGGTCAGCGGCGAATAACGCTGGCCATAGGGTGTGCGTCCATATTGATGCCAATCGCCTTCCGGCACATTGCCGCCATAAGCAGGCGTGGTGGATACCGTCTCCTGCGGCAACGAACCCGATTTATCATGCGGATCCTGCGCCATGGAATATCCGGCCACCACGATCGAGGCGAGAACGGACAATGCCAGCGGCCAGGCATTCGGGCCGTAGCTCAGACCGGTCGGGCTCGCAAAACCGAGCGGTTTTCTCACCCATGGAACCAGAAGCCACAGGCCGATGACGATGATGACGCCGCCGCGCGGGCCAAGCTGCCACCAGTCGAAACCGACTTCCCAGATCGCCCAGGCGAGTGTCGCCACGATGAAGAGAGCATAGACGTGAAGGGCTGCGCGATTGCGCTTGAACAGCAGAACGGCCGTCAACAGGAAGGCCAGCCCGGAAAGCGCATAATAAAAGCTCCCGCCCAGTATGACGAGCTGAGAGCCAAAGCCGAACAGCGCAAGGCCGATCAGCGTGAGAACAACCGCAGTGACGGTGACTGCCATGAATGAAACCCCCGATTCCTGTCACTTTGTGTGAAATGAAATCGGGCACGATTTGGTTCCATACAAATTATCATTATGAAAATTTCACGCCATGGTGGTCACGGATTTTGCGGCGCTCCGGTCGAAGCTGGCGGCGCAGCGAGGCCATTGGCCGGATTGTTGTCGAAGCTTTCCGATCCCGGCGGCGGCACCGGGGCGGTCTCCGTCTGCGGGTTCTGCGGCAGGTTCTCATCGGGTTCGAAAACAGACGGCAGAAGAAGGCCCTTAACCGCACTCGACCGGCAAACGGGATCGGGTTGAACCATCACGATCCGCCATATCCACCGCGCTGAAGCTTTGCCCAAGGCCGAGCCAGGAGACGGGCCGCCGGGCTTCATCCTCATCCGGTTCCCACGGGCAGTCTGCGGAACTGCCCGACCCCGCCAGCGGCGCGGGCGGTGTCATGCTCCGAAGTTCGGAACCGGAGCCGGCAAAGGGAAGATATTCTTTCGCCGCGCGGCGCCATGCGCGCCATAGGGTCAACAGGTCTAAAAAAACAGAAATTCTCAGCATCATGATCATCAGGCAATATATTCGGTAAAAATAGCCTGGGTAGTTTGGCATGCTGAGCGCCAACACGCATCCCCATTGCAACGCAACCGGAGCGAATGGTCGGATTGTGCCAACAAACCGTCATAAAGTGCCAGGTCAAACCCGACCAATCCGGGATCAGCGACCCAGCTGTACGATCCAGCGCGTCCATTCCGCACTGTCCGGTTTCAGAATATCCGACGTGACGTCACGGTTTTCCGACGCGAAATGCCGCATCTGGCGCGGTGAGAGGCCGAAGGTCTTCTTGAAGACGCGGCTGAAATTTTCCGGATTAGTGAAACCATAAGCGGCCGCCACCTCGGCAATCGTCATATGGCCCGATTGCGGTGCCCGCAGGAAATCCATGGCGCGCTCGAGACGCCGATGGGTGATGCAGGCCGAAAACCCGCCAAGCGGCTCGAAGAGCCGGTAGACCGTGCGCCGCGACACGCCGAATTCGCCCATCACCCGTTCCACCGAGAGAGCTGGATCGAGAAGGTGATTGTCGATGTAACGCCGGATGGAGGCCCGCAGCGCACGCTGAACGCCCTGCGCATTGTCTTCCCGGACATGGTTGTTGATGGCCGCCGTGGCGAGTTCCAGAAGCGGCGAAACCGTGGCCGCGCCGTCATTCGCATTCATGACGTCGAAATGACGGTAGATACTCGTCATCGTTTCCCGCAGGAGCGACACCAGCGGCAGACCGGCCGGCAGCACACGTTCATGATGATTGCCGGAACCGATAAGCCTGCCTTCCAGCAACCGGCGCGGCACAACAAGGCTCAGATGATCGTGATCGGTCGTCGCGGTGGCGAGCGGTTGCGCCATATCGATGATATAGAGATCTCCCGGGCCGGCGGTCTCGCCCGATCCGCGCCGCGACATGCTCTGGCCGCTGGCATAAAATTGCAGGAGAAAACCGTCCATGCCGTCGCGGGCAAGCTTATTGCGCGAGCGATCAAAATCCTGCGCGGAGGATTGCGTGCGGCCAAGCGCGACATTGCCGATGAAAGCGGCGTCCACGCTGGCGAAGAAACCGTCATCCTGCGAACGGCGCAGCCGGGCATCGAACAGCACGTTGATCGAATCCCGCCACAAGCCCATGGCGTCACGTTTCGGCACCTGGCGCGTATCGAAGCGCGATCGCGCCAGCGGCGCTTCAAAAGACCCTGTGTTCATCATG
Organism: Agrobacterium tumefaciens; assembly: GCA_017744915.1. Taxonomy (GTDB): domain Bacteria; phylum Pseudomonadota; class Alphaproteobacteria; order Rhizobiales; family Rhizobiaceae; genus Agrobacterium; species Agrobacterium tumefaciens_I. The sequence goes on along the minus strand of JAGIAH010000010.1, from coordinate 111,718 downwards.
CCGTTTTTCCGTGAACACGGCGCTTACTCCGCCGCACACGAAAACTATACAGGATTGAAATCGCCTAACAATGCCGGAAGGCAGCGAGACGGTTCGCCGAGGGCAGACGCGTGAAAATTATTTCGCCGTCCAGCCGCCATCGATGGAAATCGTCGTGCCGGTGATGGAGCGCGCCATATCGCCTGCGAGATAAAGTGCCATTTCCGCCACTTCTTCCGGCTGCACGAAACGTCTCGTCGGCTGCGGCGCCAGCATCACCTTTTTCACCACCTCTTCCTCGCTCATGCCATGCACCCGCGCCTGATCGGCCACCTGGGCTGCGACCAGCGGGGTCCAGACATAACCGGGGCAGATGGCGTTGCAAGTGATGCCGAGTTCGGCCACTTCCAGCGCCACGCTTTTTGTCAGGCCCACCACCGCATGTTTGGTCGCCACATAAGGCCCCTTGAAGGGCGAAGCCCGCAAACCATGAGCGGAGGCGATATTGACGATGCGGCCCCAGCCCCTTTCCTTCATACCCTGCAAGGCAGCGTGGATCGTGTGGAAAGCGCTGTCGAGCGAGATCGCGACGATGCGGGAAAAATCGGCAAAATCGAATTCGTCGATTGGCGCAACCTTCTGGATGCCGGCATTGTTGACCAGCACATCGATACGGCCGAGTTCGGCGATGACGGTTTCCGGCAGATGCGCGCTTTCATCGTAATTAGCAAGGTTGGCGGAAAAATAGACCGGCCGATGCCGCGCCACTTTCGCAACCGCCTCAAGGGCCTGCGCGCCCTCCTCCGCCGTTTCCACGCCGTGGACGGCGACCAGATACCCGGCTTCAGCAAAACGTTTGGCGATGGCGAGCCCGATGCCGCTGGTGGAACCCGTGACCAGCACGGTTTTTGGTTGATCCTCCATCGGCCTAGTCCTTCAGCTGCGGCAGGTTGCGGAAAAGTTCGAGCGCTTCGGGATTGGCGAGCGCATCGGCATTCTTCACCGGCCGGCCATGGATGGTATCGCGCACCGCGATTTCGGAAATCTTGCCGGAACGGGTGCGAGGAATGGCGCTGACGGCGATGATCCTTGCCGGTACATGCCGCGGCGTGGCGCCGGAACGGATGCGGCTGCGGATCGTCTTTTCCAGCTCCTCCGTCAGGGTCACGCCGCCCTTCATGCGCAGGAAGAGGATGACCCGCTGGTCTCCATCAATATCCTGCCCGACGGCGATGGCCTCCTCGACATCAGGCACGGTCTCCACCTGGCGGTAGATTTCGGCCGTGCCGATGCGCACCCCGCCCGGATTGAGCGTCGTGTCCGAACGTCCATGGATGACATATCCGCCGGATGGGCGCATTTCGGCGAAATCGCCATGCGCCCAGATACCGGGGAAACGATCGAAATAAGCGGCCTGATACCGTGAACCATCCTCATCGCCCCAGAATTTGACCGGCATGGAGAGATGGGCATTGCGGCAGACGAGTTCGCCCGCGACACCGCGAACGGAATGTCCTTCATCATCCAGCGTATCGATATCCATGCCGAGCATCGCGCCCTGCAATTCACCGCGATGAACCGGCTGCAGCGGATTGCCGCCGAGGAAACAGGCGCAGATATCCGTGCCGCCGGAAATGGAGGCAAGATGCACATCCGCCTTCCATTCGCGATAGATATAATCGAAGGATTGCGGGATAAGCGGCGAGCCAGTCGAGAGAATGGCCCTCAGCGAAGACAGATCGTGGCTTTCGCGCGGCTTCAGCCCGGCCTTCAGGCAGGCATCGATGAACTTCGCCGAGGTTCCAAAGGTCGCGATCCGTTCGGCATCAATGAGATCGATGAGCCGCCCGGGCGTCGGATAACCGGGATTGCCGTCATAGGTGACGAGCGTAGCGCCGAGCGCCAGGCCGGAGACCTGCCAGTTCCACATCATCCAGCCGCAGGTGGTGAAATAGAAAAAGCGCTCTCCCTCCTGAATATCGCATTGCAGCTTCTGTTCCTTCATGTGCTGAAGAAGCAGCCCGCCACCGGAATGGGTGATGCATTTCGGCTTGCCTGTCGTGCCCGAGGAATAAAGGATCGCCAGCGGCGCCTTCACGGGCAGACGGTTGAAGGCAATCTCCCCCGCCTTATAGGGCGCGACGAAATCCGAAAGCGTCACACAGGCGAGATCGGCAAGGCTTTCGGGAACGGCATCGCCGATCAGCACGATCTTTTCAGGAGCCGCACTTTCCGCCACGGCGCGGATGGTCGGGCCGACATCGATGCGTTTGCCGGCATAACCATATTCCGGCACGGCGATGAGGATTTTCGGATCGATCTGCGACAGGCGATCGGAGGCACCTGCCGGGCCGAAATCCGGCGAACAGGAGGACCAGATGGCCCCGATGGCGCTCACGGCCAGATAGCTGACAATCGCCTCGATATCGTGGGTTACGATCGCGCCGACGCGGTCGCCTTCCTGCACGCCCGCATGAACCAGCGCCTGCACCACGCGGGACACCTCGTCATAAAGCGCCCTGCGGCTTATCTCGCGCCGTGTGCCATCATCGCGATGGGCGATGATGGCGAGACGCTCATCGGCATCGCGCAGCAGGTTTTCGGCATAGTTGAGTCGTGCGCCGGGATAAAACTCGGCATCCCGGATCGTCGCACCGGCTTTGAAGGCCGTTTCGCCACGCGTGCCGATGATACCGAGCTCGTTCCACAGCGCATCGTAAAAGGCGTCCGGCGCGTTGATGGACCAGCGCAGCAGGCCGGCATAATCATCGGCGGCCAGCCCGTGCAACGGCGCGGTTTTCGCCGCGAAAGCAAAAAGCGCCGAGCCCTCCAACCTTGCCCGCGACGGCACCCACAGAATATCGGACGACGTGGCCTCCATCATGCTTCGCCTCCGCGCAGCATCTCGACAATGGCGGAAAAATCACGCCCGCCACCACCTTCGCCGACGAAGCTTTCATAAAGCGCCGACGCCGCAGCCCCAAGCGGGGTGGAAACACCCGTGCCATTGGCCGCCGCCTGCGACAGCTTCAAATCCTTAAGCATCAAGGCCGCCGCAAATCCGGGCTGGTAATCCTTGTTGGCGGGCGATGTCGGCACCGGTCCCGGCACCGGGCAATAGGTGGTGAGCGACCAGCATTGTCCCGAAGAGGTGGAGGCGACATCGAACAGCGCCTGATGCGAAAGCCCGAGTTTTTCGCCGAGCACGAAGGCTTCGGAAACCGCGATCATGGAAATGCCGAGGATCATGTTGTTGCAGATCTTCGCCGCCTGGCCGTTGCCGCCCTTGCCGCAATGCACGATTTTCTTGCCCATTGCCTCCAGCACCGGCTTTGCCGCCGCGAAAGCTTCCGGCTCGCCGCCGCACATGAAGGTCAGGGTGCCGGCCGCAGCGCCACCTGTGCCGCCGGATACGGGGGCATCGACCGAGGGGCAGCCGGCGGCAGCGGCCAGTTCATGCGCTTTCAGCGCGCTTTCCATATCCACCGTCGAACAATCGATCAGCAGCGTTCCGGCGGAGACCTTTCGAACCAGATCGCCATAGACCGAAACGACATGTTCGCCCTTCGGCAGCATGGTGATGATCACATCCACCGCGGCGGTCGCTTCGGCAGAATCCACTGCCATGGGAATGCCGGCCTCCTTCGCCGCCGCACGGCAGGCTTCGGCAAGATCATAGCCCCTGACGGTGTAACCCGCCTTGACGAGATTGGCGGCCATCGGCAGGCCCATATGTCCCAACCCGAGAAAAGCGACGGTCTTCATGGGAGCGCTCCTTTCAGCGATTATCCGCAAGGATCATGTCGGCGGCTTTTTCGGCAATCATGATCGTCGGGGAATTGGTGTTTCCGGAGGTGATGCGCGGCATCACCGAGGCGTCGGCGACGCGCAGTCCGGCGAGCCTGCGAAATTTCAGCCGCGCATCGACAACGCTCTCCACATCCGACCCCATGCGCAGCGTGCCGACGGGATGGAAGATGGTGGTGCCTATGTCGCCCGCCGCCTTCGCGAGATCATTATCGTTTTCGAAAGACGGGCCGGGCCGGTATTCCTGCGGGTTGAAGCGGGAAAAGGCCGGCTGGGCGACGATGCGGCGCGTCAGCCGCATCGCGTCGATGGCCACCTGACGGTCGCCTTCGGTGGAGAGATAGTTCGGGCGGATTTCCGGCTGCATGGCGAAATCCGGTCCTTTCACATGCACTGAGCCCCGGCTTTCCGGCCGCAGATTGCAGACACTTGCGGTAATGGCCGGAAAAGTGTGAACCGGATCACCGAACTTGTCGAGAGAAACCGGCTGGACATGATATTCCAGATCGGCGGTTTCCTTTTCCGGCGAGGAGCGGGTGAAAACTCCGAGCTGGCTCGGCGCCATCGACATCGGGCCGGAGCGGGTCAGCGCATATTCGAGGCCGATCCGCGCCTTGCCGAACAGGGTGGAGGCCCTTTCATTCAGCGTCAGCACGCCGGAGACCTTGTAGACCATGCGCAATTGCAGATGGTCCTGCAGGTTCTCGCCCACGCCCTGAACCTCCGCCACCGTGTCGATGCCGGCGGCCTGCAAGACATCGCCACGGCCAACGCCTGAAAGCTCCAGAACATGCGGCGAGCCGATCGCGCCTGCGGACAGCACCGTCTCGCGGCGTGCGCGCATCTTTTTCAGGACGCCGTCATGGTGGAACTCGACACCCGTTACCCGACCTTCTTCGATGATAAGGCGCTTGACGTGCGCCTTGGTCAGAACCGTCAGGTTCTTGCGGCCGAGTGCCGGTTTCAGAAACGCCTTTGCCGTGTTCCAGCGCCAGCCCGAGCGCTGGTTGACGTCGAAATAACCGGCGCCCTCATTGTCGCCCCGATTAAAATCATCGGTCGCGGGAATGCCGGCTTCGCCTGCCGCCTTCTGGAAGGCATCCAGCACGTCCCAGCGCACCCTCGCCTTTTCCACCCGCCATTCACCACCGGCGGAATGCAGGTCGCTTTTGCCGCGATAAAAATCCTCCGACTTCAGGAAATAGGGCAGGATATCGTTCCACCCCCAGCCCTCGCAGCCGAGCTGCCGCCACATATCGTAATCGCGGGCCTGGCCGCGCATATAGATCATGCCGTTGATGGAGGAGCAGCCGCCGAGAACCTTGCCGCGCGGATAGATCAGCGAGCGACCGTTGAGCCCCGGCTCTTCCGCCGTCTTGAAACACCAGTCGGTGCGCGGATTGTTGATGCAATAGAGATAACCGACGGGAATATGGATCCAGTGGTAATTGTCATTGCCGCCCGCTTCCAGAAGCAGGACACGGTTGTTCGGATCCTTCGAAAGGCGGTTGGCGAGAACGCATCCGGCACTTCCCGCTCCGATGACGATATAGTCATAGTCCCCCATGTTTTTCTCCATAAGCCGCCCTTGCCGCGTCGTCCCGGACGCGGAGGAGGCCTTTTCCTGTGTTTTCAAAAATACCTAGCCGCGATGCTGGAAGCCGAGTTTTCTCCCAAGCCGCGACGCGTAAAATTCGCCGATCAGACCGCGCCGGAACACCAGGACGCAAGCCATGAAGACAAGACCGGTGATGATGGTGACCGGGAAATCCGATGTCGCGAGATAGTTCTGCAAGGTGACGACAAGGCCCGCGCCGAAGATCGGGCCGATCATGGTGCCAATGCCGCCGAGCAGCGTCATCAGGATCACCTCGCCGGACATCTGCCAGGTCACATCCGTCAGCGTCGCGAACTGGAAGACCAGCGCCTTCAGCCCGCCCGCAAGACCGGCCAGCGCCGCCGACATGACGAAAGCGCCGAGCTTGTAACGCTGCACGCTGTAGCCCAGCGAAATGGCGCGCTGTTCGTTTTCACGGATGGATTTCAGGATCATGCCGAAGGGCGAGTTGACGAAGCGCCAGATGACCAGCAGTGCCAGAACGAAGGCGGCCAGCACCGTGTAATAGATGTTGAGCGGCGCATTGAGGTCGAGAAGGCCGAAGAGGTGGCCACGCGGCACACCCTGCAAACCGTCCTCGCCATGGGTAAACGGTGCCTGAAGGCAGAAGAAATAGAACATCTGCGACAAGGCCAGTGTGATCATGGCGAAATAGATGCCCTGACGGCGGATGGCGAAGAAGCCGATGACGAGGCCGAGAAGGGCCGCACCCGCCATGCCGATGATGAGGCCGATCTCCGGCGTCACGCCCCATTCCTTCACCGAATAGGCGGTGAAATAGGCAGCACCGCCGAAGAACGCCGCGTGGCCGAAGGAGAGCAGCCCGGTGTAACCGATCAGCAGATTAAAGGCGCAGGCAAACAGCGCAAAGCACAGGAGCTTCATCAGAAAGATCGGGTAAACGAACATCGGAGCGGCGATGAGGACGGCGAGCCCCGCCAGAATGAGCATGGTCTTGATGGTTCCGGCAGTCGCCGAAACTTCCGTCTGCGGCAGCGTACCGGCGGTGGGGCTATGGGTGGCTTTGGACATATCAGGCGTCCTTTCCGAAAAGTCCGGCGGGGCGGATGAGCAGCACAAAGGCCATGATGACGAAGATGACGATGTTGGAGGCTTCCGGATAGAACACCTTGGTCAGTCCTTCGGCGACGCCCAGCATGTAGCCAGTGACGATGGCGCCCATGATCGACCCCATGCCGCCGACGACCACCACGGCAAAGACGACGATGATGAGGTTCGTGCCCATCAGCGGCGAGACCTGATAGATGGGTGCGGCGAGAACCCCAGTGAACCCGGCAAGACCGGCACCCAGCGCATAGGTCAGCGTCAGCAGCACCGGCACATTGATGCCGAAAGCCTGCACCAGCGTCGGGTTTTCGGTGGCAGCCCGCAGATAGGAGCCGAGACGCGTCTTTTCGATCAAAGCCCAGGTGGCGATGCAGACGATAAGCGAAATCACGACAACGAAAGCGCGGTAATTCGGCAGGAACATGAAGCCGAGATTGGTGCCGCCGGCAAGCTCGCGCGGCACCGAATAGGGCTGGCCGGCAGCGCCATAAAGCCAGCGAAACGTGCCTTCCACCACCAGCGCCAGGCCGAAGGTGAACAGCAGCCCGTAAAGCGGATCGAGATCATAAAGCCGCGACAGCAGGAAACGTTCGATGATCGCGCCGAACAAAGCAACGACGAGCGGCGTGACGATGAGCGCCACCCAGAAATTGATGCCGAAATATTGCAGGCCGAGGAAAGCGACAAAAGCGCCGAGCATATATTGCGCGCCATGGGCAAAATTGATGACGCGCAGCAGGCCGAAAATGACGGCGAGACCGAGCGACAGCAGCGCATAGAAGGACCCATTGATGAGGCCGACCAGCAATTGCCCGAGAAGCGCCTGAATGGGAACGCCGAAGATCATCGTCATGGTTAAACCCCCAGCACCTTGTTGAGTTCACCCATGCGGGCGGAAAGCTCGCCGACCGGAAAATCGCCAACCATCTGGCCGTGATCCATAAGGTAGAAACGGTCTGCAATGCGGCTTGCAAAACGGAAATTCTGCTCGACCAGAACCACGGTCATGCCACGGCTCTTCAGTTTCTGCAGCACCTCGCCGATGCGTTGCACGATGACGGGGGCAAGTCCCTCGGTCGGTTCGTCAAGCAACAGCACCTTCACACCGGTACGCAGAATGCGCGCCATGGCCAGCATCTGCTGCTCGCCGCCGGAAAGCTTGGTGCCGGGGCTGGTGCGGCGTTCGTAAAGATTGGGAAACAGCTCGTAGATTTCATCGAGCGTCATGCCGCCGGAAGCGACCACGGGCGGCAGTTTCAGATTTTCCTCGACACTCAGCGTCGCGAAGATGCCGCGCTCTTCCGGCACGAAACCGAGACCGTATTTCGCCGTGCGGTGTAGCGGCACCGGCATCAGATCCTTGCCGCCGAGCTTGATGACACCCTTGCGGTTGCGGATGATGCCCATGATGGTGCGCAGCGTCGTGGTCTTGCCCACGCCGTTACGGCCGAGAATGGTGATGGTTTCGCCTTCGCCGACGGTGAGATCGACGCCGTGCAGAGCCTGGCTTTCGCCATACCAGGATTTCAGGTTGGAGACTTCGAGCATTGCCGCCATATCAAGCCTCCTCCGTGCCCATATAGGCCGTGCGCACGCGCGGATCGGCGGAAACCTCGGCATAATCGCCTTCCGCCAGAATTTCACCACGTTGCAGAACCGTGACGTGGTGGCAGATATCCGCCACGACTTTCAGATTATGTTCGACCATCAGCACCGCGCGGGTTTTGGCCACCTCGCGGATGAGTTCGGCGACATGGGAGACATCTTCCCCGCCCATGCCGGCCATCGGCTCATCCAGCAGCAGCACCTTCGGATCGAGCGCCAGCGTGGTGGCGATTTCGAGAACCCGCTTGCGGCCGTAAGAAAGATCGGCCGCAAGTGCATGTTTTTCCCGCGTCAGGCCGACCATGGCGATCAGCTCCTCGGCACGGGCGTTCAGCCTGTCAAGCGAAGAGAGCGGCAGCCAGAACTGCGTTGCAAGGCCACTCTGCCGCTGCAACGCCACCCGCACGTTTTCCAGAACCGTCAGATGCGGAAACACCGCCGATATCTGGAAAGAGCGCACGAGGCCGAGACGCGCCACCTTGTCCGGCGGCGTCCTTGTTATATCCGTTCCCATGAAGGTGATCGCCCCGCCCGTCGGCTGGAGAAACTTGGTCAACAGATTAAAGACCGTAGTCTTGCCGGCGCCGTTCGGACCGATCAGCGCATGCACGCGGGCATGATGCACGTCGAGATCGACGTTTTTCACGGCCGCGAATGCGCCGAAGGTTTTGCTGAGACCACGCGCCGAAAGAACGACGCGAGGTTCGGCCTGCCCGGCGGGGGCGGGAGCGATCGTCATGAAACTTTCCCCTTTATTACGTCAGTCTTTTATTGCGTCACCAGCGGGCAACCGCTTTTTGCGGGGTCCATGAAGGCTTCCTTGCCGGGGATGGTGGCAAGCACCTTGTAATAATCCCACGGCTGCTTGCTCTCATCCGGCTTCTTCACTTCCATGAGATACATGTCGTGAATCATGCGGCCATTGGCAGCCACATGGCCGTCCTTGGAGAAGACGTCGTTAACGGGCATTTCCTTCATGGCCTTGGCGACGGCATCGGCATCGTCGGTGCCTGCCTTTTCGATGGCTTTCAGGTAATGCAGCACGGCGGAATAGGTGCCGGCATGCACCATGTTCGGCATGGCGCCGGTGCGTTCCTTGAAACGCTCGCCGAATTTGCGCGATTCATCGTCGCGGTCCCAATAGAATCCTTCCGTCAGCGTCAACCCTTGAGCCGCCTCAAGACCAAGCCCGTGCACTTCGGCAAGCGTGAAGAGAAGGGCGGCAAGCCGCTGGCCGCCCGCCACGATGCCGAATTCGGACGCCTGCTTGATGGCGTTGGAGGTATCGAGGCCGGCATTGGCAAGACCGATGACCTTCGCACCGGAGGACTGCGCCTGCAGCAGGAAGGAGGAATAATCCGTCGTCGCGAGCGGATGGCGCACCGAGCCCAGCACCTTGCCGCCGTTGGCCTTGACGAAATTGGAGGTGTTTTCTTCCAGCGAATAACCGAAGGCGTAGTCCGCGGTCAGGAAGAACCAGCTGTCGCCACCCTGCTTGACGAGTGCGCCGCCGGTGCCGACCGCCAGCGAATAGGTGTCATAGGCCCAGTGGAAACCATAGGGGCTGCACTGCTTGCCGGTCAGCTCGGTGGTTGCAGCACCTGTATTGACGGTGATCTTCTTCTTGTCCTTGGAAAGCGCCTGCACGGCAAGACCCACCGACGACGAGGTCAGTTCCATGATCGAATCGACCTGCTCGGTGTCGTACCATTGCCGGGCAATGTTGGATGCCACATCCGCCTTGTTCTGGTGGTCGGCTGTCACCACCTCAACCGGAGCATTGAGCACCTTGCCGCCGAAATCCTCGACCGCCATCTTTGCGGCTTCATAAGAGTATTTGCCGCCGAAGTTGGCGTAGACGCCCGACTGGTCGTTCAGGATGCCGATCTTGACCTTGCCGTCCGAAATCTCGGCGGCATAAGCGGCAGTGCCGGCGGCCAGTGCCATGGCCGTGGATAAAACGATACTCTTGCGCATGACTTCTCCTCCCAGAGATGATTGCGAGCCTCAGATTGTCTGTGCAGCGGTGAACGAAACCGCTGCACCCGAATGGCCGCACCGCCCTCCTCAAAGCGATGCATCCTGAGCCTAGACTTCTCGAATTCGGCCGTTGACACAAGAGCGGGGCATCATCAAATTGCGAACAGGAACTGTTCATTTTTGAACAGAACTCTTGACGGGAGACAAATATGGCCACCCCTTTCACCTGGGACGACCTGCAATATTTCCTGGCCGTGGCCCGCACCGGACAGCTCTCATCGGCCGCCCGCAGCCTGCGCACCAGCCACGCCACGGTCTCCCGCCACATTGACCGGCTGGAATTCTCGCTTAAAACCAAGCTGTTCGAGCGAAACCCGCGCGGTTATGAGCTGACGACGGTCGGGCGGCGGCTGGTGGATACCGTCGAACGCATCGAGGCGGAGGCTGAACGGCTGCAATCGGATATATCCGAAAGCGGCAGCCTGCTGCGTGGCGTGGTGCGCTTGAGCGCCCCTGAAGGTTTTTCCAATTTTTTCTTCGTGGAAAGGCTGAAGGACTTCGCCGTGACCCACCCCCACATCATGGTGGAAATGGTGACGATCCAGCAGATCATGGCGCTTTCCCGAAAGGAAGCGGATGTGGCGGTGACGCTCGATCCGCCAAAAGCCGGTCCCTATATCAACGAACAGATCATCGATTACACGCTGCATATCTATGCCTCGCGTTCCTATCTCGCCGGGCGGCCGAAAATCCTGAAGCGCGAGGACCTGCTCGATCACTTTTTCATCGGTTACGTGCAGGATCTTATCTTCTCGCCGGGCCTTGATTATATGCGCGACGTGCTGCCCGGCCTCAGACCCAACTTCCAGTCGTCGAGCATTTTTGCGCAGTTGACAGCGACGCTGAGCGGCCGTGGCCTCTGCATATTGCCGAACTTTATCGCCGCGCGCTTTCCGGATTTGCAGATGGTGCTTGCCGGCGATGTCGAGCTGCGGCGCGGTTACTGGCTGACCAGCCATCAGGATTTTGCCAACGTACCGCGTGTGCGCTCGCTGATGGATTTCATTCTCACCACCGCGCGCGCGCATGAAAATCTCTTCATCCTCGATCGCAAGACGATCGCCTGAAACGGCCATCGTTCACATTTCGGCGACACCGTGTCTATGGATGACCGGTTGGAGGAAACGCACCCCTGCCTATATGACTGACAACAACGAAGCCGGTTTGTGAAAACCGGCATCCTCCGACATCTGGAAGGTCATCATGAAAAAGATCGGATTCCTATCCTTCGGCCACTGGACGCCCTCGCCGCAGTCGCAGACACGCTCCGCGGCTGACACGCTGCTGCAATCGATCGACCTCGCCGTGGCTGCGGAAGAGCTGGGTGCCGATGGCGCCTATTTCCGCGTGCACCATTTCGCCCGTCAGCTCGCCTCGCCCTTTCCGCTTCTGGCTGCCGTCGGCGCCCGCACGAAAAATATCGAGATCGGCACCGGCGTCATCGACATGCGCTATGAAAACCCATTTTACATGGTGGAAGATGCCGGCTCGGCAGACCTCATCGCCGGTGGGCGCCTGCAGCTCGGCATCAGCCGCGGCTCGCCGGAACAGGTGATCGATGGCTGGCGTTATTTCGGCTATCGCCCGGCCGAAGGCCAGAGCGAAGAGGACATGGCGCGGCAGCACACCGAGGTTTTCCTCGAGCTTCTGAAGGGCGAAGGTTTCGCCGAGCCGAACCCGCGGCCGATGTTCCCGAACCCGCCCGGTCTTCTGCGTCTGGAACCGCATTCCGAAGGGCTGCGGGAGCGCATCTGGTGGGGCTCGAGCTCCAATGCAACGGCGGTATGGGCGGCAAAGCTCGGCATGAACCTGCAAAGCTCCACCCTGAAAACGGATGAAACGGGTGAGCCTTTCCATGTCCAGCAGGCGCAGCAGATCCGCACCTTTAGGGAAGCCTGGAAGGAAGCCGGTCATACGCGTGAGCCGCGTGTATCGGTCAGCCGCAGCATCTTCGCGCTCGTTAATGATCGCGACCGGTCTTATTTCGGTTACGGCAACGAAGGCGACGACAAGATTGGTTATATCGACGACAAGACCCGCGCGATCTTCGGACGCAGCTATGCCGCCGAGCCCGAAAAGCTGATCGAACAGCTGAAGGCCGACGAAGCCATCGCCGAAGCCGACACGCTGCTCCTGACCGTGCCGAACCAGTTGGGCGTCGATTACAACGCCCATGTGATCGAGACGATCCTCAAGCAGGTGGCACCGGCTCTCGGCTGGCGATAACGGCTGTTCCCGAAAATGAGCAAGGCGGCGCATTCCCTGCGCCGCCTTTTTTATTTCACCGCCTTGCCATAACGGGCGAAGCTTGCAGCCAGCGGCGTGGTGCTCGCCCCCGGATGCTCGGGCCGTTTGTAAACACCATCACGCACATGGATCGGCTCCTCGAAATGGTCCTTGATCCACGGAATATATTCGAGAATGGTCGATGCCGGATGCCAGTAGCTCAGATGCACATGCACCTGGCTCATCTCACCGGCATGCGGCACCACCGGCAGGCGGTGCGCAAGCGCCAGATCGGCGACCTGGATATATTCGGTGATGCCGCCAAGCCGCGTCACATCCGGCTGGACATAGGCAACCGCGCCGGCATCGATGAAGGAACGGAACGCATCCACCGTATAAAGCTGCTCACCCAGCGCAATCGGAATGGAGGTGTTGCGCGCCAGCCGCGCATGGCTCGTCACATCGTCATACCAGAGCGGCTCCTCGAACCAGTAGATATCCAGATCTTTCGCCCCTGCACAGAAACGCTGGCATGTCGGCAGGTCCCACTTGCCGTTGCCGTCAATGGCAATGCGGATCGTGGAACCGACACGTTTGCGGACGGCGGCAAGGCGGGCAATATCCATATTCGGATCGTCATGCCCGACCTTGACCTTCAGGCGCGTGAAACCGTCTTCCTCCACCGCCCTGGCGCTGCCCGCCAGCAAGTCTTCCAGCGTGAAGGACAGCCAGCCGATATCGGTATTATAAGCCTCCACCGCCGCCGTGCGGGCGCCACCGAGAAGATGCCAGAGCGGCACGCCTGCTTTTTTCGCCTTGATATCCCAGAGCGCCACATCCACTGCGGCGAGCGCCAGATGGGTGATGCCCGCGCGGCCGACCCATTGCAGCGCCGGATAACGGGCAAGTTTCGTCCAGAGCCTTGAATGGTCGGACGCATCCTCACCCAGAAGCAAGGGGGCGTAACAATCGCTGATGCAGGATGTGATCAGCCTGTCGGAGGGCAGATGTGCGTGGGTGCCGGTGAAACCATAACCCTCGATCCCGTCGCTCGTCGTGATTTTCGCACCGACAACGCCCCAATGGGTGATGCTGTGAGTGGAATCGGAAATCGATTCCGAGGTCAGCGGCAGATGCAGGATGAAAGGTTCGACAGCGGTTATTTTCATGATCGGTCATTCCTCATTGCTTGAACGGCTTGCGAGGAGGAACGGACCAGCCTTCCGCGATCAATGGACACGGTGACGGTTTTCTGGGGAGCGACCTCCCGCCCTCCTCCGGCGGTTGGTTTCCAATGGGGGATAGAGCTAACCGAAAAACAGCCTTTGTAAATAAAAAATTTTTTATTTTTAATATTCAGCCATTGCCTGCCCCGTGAAGCTGGGTGATGATGCCGGCATGAACACGCTGGTCAAAGTCACACTCGCCGATCAGGCGCATCGGGAACTTCGCGCCCGCATCGTCAGCGGCAAATTGCGCGGCGGCGAACGGCTGCTGCCCAATGAGCTTGCGGCCGATCTCGGCATCAGCCCCACGCCCGTCAAGGAAGCCTGCCTGAAGCTCGAGGCCGACGGGCTGGTGGTCAATTCCTCACGGCGCGGCATGGTGGTGCGCGATTTTACCGTCGAGGATGTGGAAGAACTCTACGCCGCCCGAATGCTGCTCGAAAAAGGTGCGGTGGAAGTGGCTTTTGACGCCGGGCAGTTGAACGAGGCCCTGCATGCGCAGCTGCTGCAAAGCCTGGCGCAACACCGCGCATTCGCCAAAGGTTCAACGCTGGACGAATTGTCGAAGGCGCTTTTTCATGACCGCAGCTTCCACACTGCCCTGGTTGCGGCGGCACACATTCCCGTCATTTCCGGCTCACATGAACGTATTCTCGACCAGACGCACACGGTGTTCGTCTCGATCCTCGGCGATTACGCCCGCTCGGTCGAGGAGCACCAGAATATCGCCGACGCCATCGCCGCCGGCAGCAAGGCGCAGATCGTCGATGCGCTGTGGCGGCATCTCGAGCGCAGCCGGCAAAATACGCTGCGTCAGGTCCGGCTGCTCAAAGAGGCCCGGGGCTGATCTATCGAAATATGACCGGTTCAGGAACAGGGGGAGAAACTGACATGATGCGCGAAAACCAGAATACCGCGATGGACGCGGCACGAACCATGGATTTATCCTTCGAGACAGGGATTTCGCATCGATGACAGACCGGCTTTCCGCTGCCACCCTTACCCGCCTGCCGCAATCCGTCGCACCGCCCGCCTATGATCGCCAGACCGTCACGCCGGGCATCGTGCATCTCGGCGTCGGGGCCTTTCACCGGGCGCATCAGGCGGTTTTCATCGATGATTGTCTCAATCGCGGCGAAACCCGATGGGGTATCGTTGCCGCGTCGCTGCGCAGCCCGGATACCCGCGACGCCATCGAACCGCAGGACAATCTCTACACATTCTGCCTGCGAGACGGCCAGAGCGAGCGGCTGCGCATCATCGGCTCCATTCTGGAAACCATCGTCGCACCGGAAGCCCCCGAACGGCTGGTGGAGCGGCTGTCCGATCCGGGTGTCCTCATCGTCACGCTGACGGTGACGGAAAAGGGCTACCTGACCAATCTCGCCTCTCGCAGTCTGCTGCGCGATCATCCCGATATCGTCCATGACCTTGAAAACCCCGACCGACCACGCTCCATCTTCGGTTTCATCCTTGCAGCCACGCGGCGCAGGCGCGATGAAGGCTCGCTGCCGCTGACGCTTCTTTCCTGCGACAACCTGCCTGCCAACGGCCATGTGCTGCGAAAGCTGCTGCTGGAATTTGCGGAACTGGCCGATCCGGAGCTGGCCTCGTTCATCGAAGCCAATATTGCCTGCCCCTGCTCGATGGTGGACCGCATCGTACCCGCCACCACCGATGCGGACCGGGATGTGATCTCGGCGGCGCTTGGCCTGCGCGATGTCTGGCCCGTGGTGGCCGAGCCCTATTTCCGTTTTGTCATCGAGGAGCGCTTTCCGCATGGAAGGCCGGCGCTCGAAAGATCGGGCGTGGAATTTGTCGGCGATGTCGAGCCATACGAACATATGAAGCTCAGAATGCTGAACGGCGCCCACAGCGCCATCGCCGCCATCGGCCAGATCGCCGGCCTTGCGACAGTGGCCGACGCATGGGCCGAAAAAACCGTGCGCGATTTCATCGATGCCTATTGGCGCGAAGTCGACCGAACGCTGGACCCCGCCGTCGACGGTGCGGAATTCGTGGCAGGCCTGCGGCAGCGTTTCGCCAATCCATCGCTGCAGCACAGGACCATGCAGATCGCCTCCGACGCCTCGCAGAAGGTGCCCTTGCGCATTCTTGCTCCGCTGCGCGAATTGCTGGCGGAAAAGGCCGAAAGCAGCGCCATCATTTTCGCCGTCGCCCTGTGGATCAGATCCTGCGCGGTCAGGGATGAAAAGGGGCAGCCGATCACCATTCTCGATCCCGCTTTCAAGGAGTGGGACGCGCCGGAC
Organism: Agrobacterium tumefaciens; assembly: GCA_017744915.1. Taxonomy (GTDB): domain Bacteria; phylum Pseudomonadota; class Alphaproteobacteria; order Rhizobiales; family Rhizobiaceae; genus Agrobacterium; species Agrobacterium tumefaciens_I. The sequence goes on along the minus strand of JAGIAH010000010.1, from coordinate 95,879 downwards.
CAGCTGGCAATGGCGCCGGATGATGTGGTCGACCGTTTTCTGACTTTCGAACGCACCTTTGGCAAGGACCTGCCGAAAAACGAGACCTTCGTCTCCAGCCTGAAAGCCGCCTATCGCGATATTCGGGAGCAAGGTGCGCTGGCGGCCATCGAGCGTTTTTTGAAGTCATGAAACGAGCTGGCGGGAAACGCGCCATCGTCATGCTCGGGCTTGTGAGAGACGGTTATCGGCAGCCTAGCGAGGCTTAGGCTGCCGATACTAATTTCACCGCTCAAGCCGTCACGGCCAGCCGCGCCGCCTTGCGGCGTTCCACGCGGGCGCGGATGGCATCGACATCCGTGATCGGTGTCGCAGCAAAAAGCTGGCGCGTATAGGGGTGTTTCGGGTCGGCGAAGAGTTCCTCGCGCGTGCCCTGCTCGACTGCCTCACCCTTGGAAATGACCAGCACGTCATCGGCGATGTAGCGCACCACGGAAAGATCGTGGCTGACGAAAACATAGGTCAGCTCGAATTCTTCCTGCAGATCGCGCAGCAGGTTCAAGACCTGCGCCTGCACCGAAAGATCGAGTGCCGAGACCGGCTCGTCCAGCACCAGCAGCGCCGGGTTCAGCATCAATGCGCGCGCAATGGCGATACGCTGGCGCTGGCCACCGGAGAACATGTGCGGATAGCGGTTGAAGTGCTCAGGGCCGAGGCCGACCTTCACCAGCATGGCTTCGGCCCGCTCGCGACGCTCCGAAGCCGGTATTTTGGTGTTGATGACGAGCGGTTCCATCAGCACGTCCCCCACCTTCTGGCGCGGGTTGAGACTGCCATAGGGGTTCTGGAACACCATCTGCACCTTGGAGCGCATCTGTGTGTCCGGGCGACGCTTGGCGATATCGACCGGCTTGCCTTCGATCTTGAGCTCACCGCCGGATGCCGGATCGATAAGCGCGATGATGCGGGCAAGCGTCGACTTGCCTGAACCGGACTCGCCCACGATGGCGAGTGTCTTGCCGCGCTCGACGGCAAAATCGATACCCTTCAGGGCCTGAACGGTCTTGGCACCGCCGAACAGGCCGCCGGGAACGTGATAATGGCGGGTAATGCCCTTGCCTTCGACAACAATGCTCATTGAACGCCCTCCTTGCCGAAGAAATCGGAGACCGTGGGCAGACGGTCGCCGGTGGCATTTTCCGGCAGGGCCGAAAGCAGTGCCTTGGTATAGGGATGCTGCGGAGCCTCGAACAGGCTCAGCACATCCGCCTCCTCCATCTTGCGGCCCTTATATTGCACAACGACGCGGTCGGCGGTTTCCGCCACCACGCCCATGTCATGGGTGATGAGGATCAGCGCCATGCCATACTCTTCCTGCAGCTTCATCAGCAGGTCGAGGATCTGCTTCTGGATCGTCACGTCGAGCGCGGTCGTCGGCTCGTCGGCGATCAGGAGGCGCGGTTTGGAGGCAATCGCGATGGCGATCATCACACGCTGGCACTGGCCGCCCGACATCTGGTGCGGGTATGCCTTGAGCTTGGTTTCGGGATCGGGAATGCCGACAGCGCGGAACAGTTCCAGAGCGCGGGCACGGGCGGCAGCGCCGCTCATGCCGAGATTGAGGCGCAGGACCTCCTCGATCTGGAAACCGACCGTGAAGGACGGGTTGAGCGAGGCGACGGGTTCCTGGAAGATCATGGTGATCTCCCGGCCGATCACCCTGCGGCGCTCCTGCGACGACATGTTCAAAAGGTTCTTGCCGTCGAAGGTCATCTCATCGGCGGTGATCATCGCCGTATCGGGCAAAAGCCCCATGACGGCGAGCATCGATACCGACTTGCCGGAACCGGACTCACCAACGATCGCCAGCACCTCATGCTTGTCGACGGAGACATCGATGCCGTTGACGGCCGTGAAGGCGCCGGTGGCGGTGGCGAATTTGACCGTGAGGTTCTTGATTTTCAGCAGGCTCATTGCTCAGCTCCGCTTCAGTTTGGGATCAAGCGCATCGCGCAGGCCGTCACCCACAAGATTGATGGCGAGCACCGAGATCAGGATCGTCAGGCCGGGAAGCGTCACAACCCACCAAGCGCGCAGCATGAACTCACGCGAGTCCGCCAGCATGGTACCCCATTCAGAGGCGGGCGGCTGCGCGCCCATGCCGAGAAAGCCGAGGGCAGCGGCATCGAGGACCGCAGACGAGAAGGACAGGGTCGCTTGCACGATCAGAGGCCCAAGGCAATTCGGCAGGATGGTCTTGAACATAAGCCGGAAATTACCGGCACCGGCCACACGGGCGGCAGTGACATATTCGCGCCTGAGCTCACTCATCACGGCAGCCCGCGTCAAGCGGGCGAAATGTGGTTGATAGACGATGGCGATCGCGATCATGGCGTTGGTCAGACCCGGGCCAAGGATCGCCACCAGCACCAGTGCCAGAAGCAGGGAGGGAATCGCCATAATGACGTCCATCACCCGCATGATGACTGTATCCACCCAGCCGCCGAAGAAGCCAGCGACGAGGCCGATGACGATACCTCCGACAAGCGCGATGGAAACGACGACGATGCCGATAAACAGCGAATATTGGGCGCCATAGATCAGGCGGGAGAGTATGTCGCGGCCCACCGCATCAGTGCCGAAGAAGAAGCCGGCACGACCACCTTCCTGCCAGATCGGCGGGACGAGCAAGGCATCGCGATATTGCTGGGTCGGATCATGCGGTGCAAGAATGGGCGCGAAGATCGCGACCAACACCAGAAGAAGGAAGACCGCAAGGCCGATGACGGCGCCGCGGTTCTGGCTGAAATAGAACCAGAAATCGGCGAACATCCGGCGGCGGATGGCGGCGTCCGAAAGGCGGACGCCGGGCGTGGTGGTCACATCGGTCATTTGTGACGGATCCTCGGATTGATGAGGCCATAGGTCAGATCGACGAGCAGGTTGACGATCATCACTATGCCTGTGATGAGGAGGAGGCCGCTCTGTACAGATGGATAGTCACGACGCGAGATGGAATCGATCATCCACTTGCCGATGCCCGGCCAGGAAAAGATGGTTTCGGTCAGGATGGCGCCGGCCATCAGCACGCCAATCTGCAGGCCGATGGTGGTGATGACCGGGATCATCGCATTTCGTAGTGCATGGATGCCTACGACGCGCGCCGATGACATGCCTTTTGCACGCGCAGTGCGTACGTAGTCCTCGCCCAGAACCTCCAGCATCGCAGATCGTGTCTGTCGGGCGATCACGGCAAGCGGGATGGTGGCAAGCACCACGGAGGGCAGAATGAGATGTGACACAGCCGATGCGAAGGCACCCTTCTGTCCCGAAATCAGGCTGTCGATCAGCATGAAACCGGTGACGGGGGGGAAGAAATACATCAGCGAGATTCTTCCCGTAACAGGCGTCCACTGAAGGGTGCTAGAGAAGAGGACTATGAGTTGCAAACCCCACCAAAAAATCGGCATGGAAAAACCGACAAGCGCGGTCGTCATAGCGATCTGGTCTAACCAGGAGCCGCGACGAATGGCGGCGATGACGCCGACCGGCACGCCGATCAATGTTGCGATGATGATGGCGACAAGGCCAAGCTCGACCGTCGCGGGGAAAAGCGACAGGAACTCGGTGAGAACGGGTTTCTTGGTGACCAGCGAATTGCCGAGATCGCCCTGAAGCAGCCGTCCGAGGAAATGCAGATATTGCTGCCAGATGGGCTGGGCGAAGCCGAGCTGTTCGGCAAGCAGCGCATGCCGCTCTGGCGAAATGCCACGCTCGCCCGCCATCAACAGCACGGGATCGCCCGGCAGGACGCGCACGAAGGCGAAGGCGACGAAGGTAATCCCGAGAAATGTCGGAACGAGGTAGAGAAGTTTGCCGAGAATGAACCGGATCATGGCTTTTTCCTGAAAAGACGCGCGGAAGAACAGGGTCCTTCCGCGCGTCCGTTGTTTGGGATTATTCCGCGATGTCGACGTTTTCGAAGGTGTAGTCGCCAAGCGGGCTCATGGTGAAGCCGGAAACCTTGGCGGACATCGGAACGAACTGCGTGGAGTGCGCAAGCGTCGCCCACGGAGCCTGTTCCTTGAAGATCACCTGCGCCTGCTCATAAAGCTTGGTGCGCTCGGCAACGTCCGTGGACTGCTTCGCCTTGGAGATCAGCTCGGAGAACTCCTTGTTGCACCATTGCGCGCGGTTCGTGCCGCCTTCGCCTGCGGAAGCGCAGGAGAGCAGAACGCCCATGAAGTTGTCCGGGTCACCATTGTCACCCGTCCAGCCGAGAATGACGGCGCCGTCGCGGTTCACTTCGGTCGACTTCTTGAGGTATTCGCCCCATTCGTAGGACACGATCTCGGCCTTGACGCCAACCTTGGCGAAATCCGCCTGGATCAACTCGGCCGTGCGGCGTGCGTTCGGCATATAGGGACGCTGAACCGGCATTGCCCAGATCTTCATCGAAAGATCCTTGACGCCAGCGGCTTCGAGAGCCTTCTTGGCCGCTTCCGGATCGTAGGAATCGTCCTTGATGCTGTCGTTATAGGACCACATGGTCGGCGGGATCGGGTTCTTGGCAACCTGGCCTGCACCCTGGAACACGGCGTCGATGATCGCCTGCTTGTTCATCGCCATGTTCAGCGCCTTGCGCACTTCCGGCTTGTCGAAAGGTGCAACGGTGGTGTTGTAGGCGAAATAGGCGACGTTCAGACCCGGCTGCTCGTCGAGCTTCAGGGTTTTGTCGGCGCGGATGGCGGCCAGATCAGCCGGTGCCGGGTAAGGCATCAGGTGGCATTCGCCGGCCTTCAGCTTCTGCAGGCGAACGGCGGCGTCCGGCGTGATCGCGAAGATCAGGTCGTCGATCTTCGGTGCTTCACCCCAGTAGTCGGCGTTCTTCTGGTAGCGGATGACCGCGTCCTTCTGATAGGCGACGAACTTGAACGGGCCCGTGCCGATCGGCAGGTTGTTGAAGTCTTCCTTGGTACCGGCCTTGTCCAGGGCATCGGCATATTCCTTCGAGACGATCGAGGCGAAAGGCATGGCGATGTTGGCGAGGAACGGCGCTTCCGGACGCGTCAGCACGAACTTGACGGTGTAATCGTCAACCTTGACGATGTCCTTGATCAGCGACGGCATTTCCATGGAGTTGAAATATTCGTAGGTGATACCTGCGATATACTGGTTCCACGGGTTCTTCGCGTCACGCTGGCGGTCGTAGCTGAAGATCACGTCATCGGCGTTGAAATCGCGGCTCGGCGTGAACTTGTCGTTGGAGTGCCACTTTACACCCTTGCGCAGGTGGAAGGTGTATTCCAGACCATCGCTCGAAACGTCCCATTTTTCGGCAAGGCCGGGCTCAACTTCGGTCGTGCCCTTCTTGAACTCGGTCAGACGGTTGTAGACCGGATGCGCGGAAGCGTCGAAGGTGCCGCCTGCGGTATAAGGCGACGGATCGAAGCCTTCCGGCGATGCCTCGGAGCAATAAACGAAGGTCTTTGCCATGGCTGGCATGGCGGAAGCCATCGCAAGCGCAGAGGCGATAAGCAAACTGCGGGTCAGCGTTTTCATCTGGTGGTCCTTTCCCTCTTTTTCTGAGTTCCTGCGGCCCCGTTTGGGGGCCTACCTCTTCTGGTCAGCGGCGACGCGGAAACCCGTGTCGCCGTTCGGTCCTTTGCCTCCCGACCAATTACCCGGCGACCGGCTGAAACAGCCGGTCGAGGTTCTTCTCCGGTGGGCAGAACCAGCGCGGCCCCGCCTCCGTCATATAGGCTATATCCTCGAGACGGACGCCGCATTCGCCATAAACGCACAGCATCGGCTCGATGGAAAAACACATGCCCGGCTCAAGCGCCGTGGCATTTCCTGCAACGATATAGGGTTCTTCGTGAATATCCAGCCCAAGCCCGTGACCGGTGCGGTGCGGCAGGCCGGGAACCTGGTAACCAGGGCCGAAACCGGCCACTTGCAGGCTGTCGCGCGCCGCCCTGTCGACATCCTGACAGGCCGCGCCGAGGCGGGCAGCCGCAAAGGCCGCAGCCTGCGCGTCGCGTTCGGCGTTCCAGAGAAAACGCTGGCGCTCCGTCGGCTTGCCGAAGACATAGGTGCGGGTGATATCGGAACGATAGCCGTGGAGAATGGCGCCGAGATCGACCAGCACCATATCGCCTTCGTTCAGCGTCTGCGCATAGGGCACGCCATGCGGATAGGCCGTCGCCTCACCGAACTGCACAGCCACGAAAAGCGGTTTCAGGCCGAGCGCAATATGGGCGGCGTTGACGAAATCGGCGACTTCCGTGGTGGAGATACCCGGACACAGCCCTTCGAAGACAGCCTTCTGCACGCCATAGCTTGCATCCATCGCCGTCTGGATGAGAGCGATTTCGGCCGCGGACTTGACCTGCCGCTGGGCGACGATCATCGTCTGGGCGGAAATGATCCGGCCTTCCAGACGCTGCATCAGGGCAGATGCGAAGACAAAGGGGGTTGCGGGATCGATGGCGACAAAATGACCGGGAGCGGAAAGTGCGCCGATCCGTCTTGCCATCAGGTCGAAGGGACTTTCATCCTCTTCCCAGACGGCGACTTCACCCGGAATGCGGATGAGCGTCTGCAGTTTCGGCTCTTCGAAGGTCGGGCTGATATAAAGCGGTGCGCCTTCGGCCGGAATGAGAGCACCGTGAATGCGCTCGGAAAGGCCAAGCGACAGGCCGGTATAATAGGTCAGCGACGATGATGCATCGAGCCAGACCGCCTTCACATTGTGCTGGATCATCCGCGCCTGAAGGCCGCGTAGTCGCAATCTGAACTCGTCTTCAGCGATCGATGAAACCGCGATCGGCTGAAATCGCTTCAGCGCCTCTTGAAACTCTGCCATTCTCTCCCCGCCGCTTTCGGGCGCGCGGACACAGACGTGCCGGCACCTCCCAAGCGTTCTTTTCGACATGCTTAAACACAGGCAGGGGCCTAAGCAATGGGCCGACAGGGCGCAGCGCCACAAAACTGTGCATATTCATCTAGACATAACGAAATCGTGATCGACATACGCCCGATTCCCGCACAGCTTGCCTTGACGCAGAAATCTAAAATCCCCCGGAAATCCAAGGGGTATAGCGGCACTTTCCGCGAAAAGCCGGGCCGACGCAAAAAACTTCCAAAGGAAAAGATGTCCTGAAAAGGAAAAAGCCTGCCGCGGGAGGAGGTGCGGCAGGCTTCAAACTTGATCGGTGATTGGGAGGAGGAGTACCACCGATCCACATCGAGCGACACTGGGAGGAGGAGTGCGTCGCGTCGATGATTGGAATATAGCGGTCTCCGCATTTTTTTCCAGAGCAAGTCTCGCAATGCAGCATTGCATTTCTGCATAGCTACCGGAGGCCTGCCCGGTTTTTCAGCAATCCCGAAAAGGAAAGATAAATCAGCTTTCCCGATAGACCTGGAAACCGGCGAAGGACTGGTTGACCGGCATCAGTTCAAGGCTGTTGATGTTGATATGCTTCGGCTGAGAGGCGACCCAATAGATCGTATTGGCGATATCGTCGGCCGTGATCGGATTGACGCCCTTGTAGAGATTATCCGAAGCTTCCTGGTTGCCGCCGGTGCGCACCAGCGTGAATTCCGTTTCGCACATGCCGGGTTCGATCGAGGTTACCCTGACGCCCTTGCCGTGCAGGTCTGAACGCAGGCCAAGCGAAAACTGCCGCAGGAAGGCTTTGGTACCGCCATACACATTGCCACCCGTATAGGGGTAATGCGCGGCAACGGACGAGAGATTGACGACGATGCCCTTCTGCTTGATCAGCGTCGGCAGCAGATGGTGGGTAATGTTCAGGAGGCCGGTGATGTTGGTGTCCACCATGGTCTGCCAGTCCTTCAGCGCGATCTGTGGCGCGGGCGCAGTGCCGAGCGCCAGACCGGCATTGTTGACGAGAATGTCGATATCCCTGAAACCATCAGGCAAAGCCGCCAGCGCCTTTTCGGTTGCGTCCTCGTCGGTGATGTCGAAGGCGACACCGTGAAAAGCAGGGCCGAGTTCAGCCGAAAGAGCCTCCAGCCGCTCCGCCCGCCGGCCCGTGCCGATGACCTTCCAGCCTTCCTTGACGAAACGCCGCGCCGTGGCCTGCCCGAAACCGGATGTCGCGCCGGTGATGAGAATGGTGCCGCTCATGATGATGCCTCCACTAAAGTCGTTTTTTCAGGGTCAGTCTGTGTCAGTAATTTTTCAGCCGCCGCCGCGAGACAACGCCGGTAGGCGGTCAGATCCGTATAAAGCGCGTCTTCCGGCGCATCACACACGATGATGACACCGCCGCGCCGCAAAATGCCGCCATGCAGCATGAGATTGTCGACCATGTCGAAATTCTCGATCGAAAGCCCGTCCGGGCCGCGATACCGGCCCGTTTCATCCAGCGTGGCGACGCCGTCATAATGGGCCTTGATGCGGGTGAAATGATTGGCCGCGACATTGGTATAGGCGAAAACCGGTTTGCCCAGCGCGCACATGAAGCCCAGCTCGTAGCTCGTGCCGGTATCGGCGGCGACACCGCGGAACGGCGTGAGATTGGCAATCACCGCATCCGCCTCCAGCATCATCCGCTCGTCAATCTCATTGATGTTGCAGCCATGGCCAATCCTGGTATCCGCCGGCGGAATCTGCAGGTCGCCCGGCGAAAGCGGGATAAAGCCGGCTTCCCGCGCCAGTGACGCCTTGAGGTCGAGCATTTCACGCGCATTCGGGAGGAAGACTTCCGGGCCGGCGAGATAGATTTTCTTTGTCATCGGGAATTCATGCGATCTGTCAGGAAAGGATGTTGCGAACCTAACCCGGGCTGTTTCGCAAAGGCAAGCCGCAGCGGCACGGAAACGGCCCATAAAACGGTATCGTCCAGACGCTCTTTCCTTTATAGCCGGTGCCACAGACAGGAAATTTCCGGAGCAAGACATGGCAGCCACCATCCGTTATCACGAAGGCGATATTTCCGCCGAAGATGCCGCGCGCTACAAGGGCGCCATCGCCATCGACACGGAAACGCTGGGGCTGGTGCCGCGCCGCGACCGTCTCTGCGTCGTGCAGCTTTCCTCCGGCGATGGCACGGCTGACGTTATCCGCATCGCCGCCGGCCAGAAGCAAGCGCCGAACCTCGTCCAGATGCTGGCCGACCCCACCCGCCAGAAGATTTTTCACTATGGCCGTTTCGACATCGCCGTTCTCTTCCACACCTTCGGGGTCACGACCACGCCGGTTTTCTGTACCAAGATCGCCTCGCGTCTCTGCCGCACCTATACCGACCGGCATGGGCTGAAGGACAATCTCAAGGAAATGCTGGAAGTCGATATCTCCAAGGCGCAGCAATCCTCCGACTGGGCGGCCGAAACGCTGTCGCCCGCACAGCTCGAATATGCCGCCTCCGACGTGCTCTATCTGCATGCGCTGCGCGACAAGTTGACGGCGCGCCTCATCCGCGATGGCCGCATCGAGCATGCAGATGCCTGTTTCGCCTTTCTGCCGACGCGTGCGAAGCTTGATCTTCTCGGTTGGGAAGAAACGGATATTTTCGCCCATAGCTGAGCATTTCGGCGCCTGGTTTAAGCACTGATTTACCAGAACTGCCTATTCTCGGCCGCAACTTTGGGCGGCCGGGGACTTTCCAGATGATTACTCCGCTACAGCAGACGGCGGGCATTGCAGTCAGCGACCTGATGCGGTCGATGGTGGAAGCCATCGAGGAACGCCAGCGCGAAGAGCAGGAAAAAGCAAGCGGCACCAAAAAGGACGATGCGGTCAAGACCCAGCCGCAGCCAGACGAAAGCCATCGCGTCGCCAATGAGAAGATCAGCGCCTATCTGTTCGGCGTCATGAAGCCGGATGCCGATGCTTTCGCCTCCCTCGTCTCGCGCTTTTCCTCCGCCCTCGGCGTCACGCAGGAAGCAGACGAGTCGAGTTTCTCCTTCGCCCGGCGGCTTCAGGATGCCCTGACCCTCACCGACAATTTCGAAAAGACCGATGCGCAGGGAAAAGCTACCACGATTTCCCTGACCTCCTTCGGCGTTTCGAAAACGCAGGTCACGGACGTGCTGAACAATGGCGTCACCGCCAGGACCGATCCCATGGCCGCCCTCGCCGCCCGTATCGCAAAGGGTGCCGGCCTGACGGGCAAGGAAGAGGATTTTGGCGAGCAGATGTCAAAAGCCATCATGGCGATGCGCGCGACCTTGCCGAAAAATGTCAGCGAACTCGAAGAATCTACCGGCCTCAAACAACTCGGCATCTCCGCCCGGCAGATGATCGCCGCCATCGCCAACCCCTATGGAGATGAGGCGCGCGCCGTGAAGGATGCCCTGAACGATCAGGCGCAGGGTACCCGCTTCATGACGCGGGAAACCCTGAAGATCATCCAGCGCCTCGAAGATGTCGCGGACCCGAAAACCAAGGAAGAGTTGCAGGCCGAACGTGGTGAAGAACGCATCGGCGAAATCAACGATGCCGAAGTGAAGGCCGAGCGCGAAAAAGATATCAAGGCCCTCGATGTGCAGGGCAAGCTTGAAGACGTGCAGGAACTTCAGGACGTCGTGAAGGAGCACATCGATGCCTCCACCGAGGAAAAAACGGACGATGCCGAGGGACAGGGCCCGGTCGATATTTCATCGGAAATCGCCCTGATTTCCGTGCTCGCCTCCGCGCCGGCACAGGAAGCCGCCACGGCTGAAAACGATAGTGAACCCGCGACGACAGACGCGACCACCAATCCGGCCGATGCGAAGGATGACGCCGAAAAGCTGCTCGATGCGCATGCAATTGTCGAAGGCGACCGCGCCACCATTCTGCCGATTTCGATCGACGACAATGGCCTTTATGAACTGCTGAAGAAAAAGGCGGCATGATTGCCGCTTACGATCGACCCTTGAGCGAAACATGATGTGAGTTCAAACATGACAGATATTTCCGGCCTCTCCGGCAGCGCCGGCCACGACACCGAACCCAATGCTGCGCAGGCGCTACTATCCATGGCCGCCCCGCCGCTCGTTCCGGATGATGCCGTCTTCATCGCACCCGGCGAGGAGGGCAATCTCTTCGAGCCGGTGGAGATGCAGCCGGAGCGAAGCCTTCCCAAGGCAAGCTGGCTCGATGCCATGCCGCCGGAGGCTTTTGAGGCGACAACCAGCGATCCCGACCATATTTCCTCGGTCAACTCCGACGATAACGGCCTTTACCGCATGTTTCTCGGCGTTTCTCCCTGATCGACATCGGCCGGCCGCAATGCGTTGGTTAGCCAAATATTAATATCTGCAAGCCAAGATTGAGTTCGATGATTCTGTATGCGCAGAAAAGAGCTGGCATTCGGACCAGAGGCGCATACGGCGCTCCCGCATGAGCGGGCGAGATGACACCTGTACATCACCGGCGCGGCGATTTTTCAACATTCGAGCCAGATGCGGATCAGAGAGCCAATGGGGATTGGTCCTTTCGCAGCCAGCGGCGGTCACCGATAGGAACGGAGCGCAGCATGTTACCGCCTGTACCAAAAATTGCGGCAAGCGATGCCGCCTATGGAACCACGGTCCCGCTGACACCACGCACGCAGGTCAAAGAGGCCGTGCCGCCGCAAACGAACAATCCTCTTCCTGAAAATGGCAGCAGCCTTTTCGCCCGCGCGACAATCGCCTCCCTCACCAGCGAATTTCAGCTCTCCCGTAGCACCGCGGTTCTGGCGGAAGCCCTCGGAAAGCTGATGAACCTGCCCCGGCGTGACGGTGAAGCCATAGAGGCCTATGTGTCACGGCTGACGCAGGCCCTGCGCACCCTGCCGGCATCACAGCGGCTGGCACTGGAGCAGCAGGTCGGCAAAGCCCTGCAGGGCCTGAGCCTTTCGATGCTCGCCGAAATCCTGAAACAGCCGACCGGGCCGGATGCCGCCCGTCTGGCTTTGCTGATCGAGCTTTCCCGTTACCGGGGAACGGATCTTGCGGCAAAGGCGGTGGTTTCCTCCTATCAGCAGAACAATTCCGCCAATCCCGCTCCCGCGCAACCGCCGAAACAACAGAACGCCCCGAGCCAGAATGCGGAAGGTCGTCCGTCTCCGGCCGCGACGGCGCAGGCGGCGAATTCCGCGACCGTCAGCCGGCTCCTGCCTCTGCTCACCAGCCCACTCGCCCTTGGCGGTGCAGCGGTGAAAGCCACGGTGGCGGCGCTAACAGCGCAGCTCGATCCCCGGTCCACACTTTCCACTCCGACTGCCGATACACATGATGTGCCGACCAATGCCGCAAAACCGGATGGAAAGACCGAAAACACCGCACGTCCGCTTCCGCCACAAACCGGCAGCGTGGCAAAGGAGGCATCGGCAGAAACCCGCACGGCAAATCCGCCTCGCGCCGAAACCGGTGAGACACGCCCTGCCCTTCCGCATCGGGACATGGTGAAGACGGAGCAGAAAGACGTCCGCACGGGCCTTACCCCGCCGTCCGGCACGCTTGCAGACGACGCCGAAACCATGAACACCCTGCTGCTTGCCGCTACGGCCGGCAAACTTCCGGCCAAGGCGACCGGCACTCAGCAGCTCCCACCCGTGCCGCAGGATGTTGCGCAGCAAACGCCCGATGATCAGCCCATTGAAAAATCGGCCCTTGCAACCGCTGCTGCCCGCCCCGCGGGTGAGGAAGCGGAGACGGCGGCCCCTCGCCCCGATGCCCAGCCGTTGCCCCGCGGCGCACTGGACCCGGAGACGAAAATGGCGATGCTGGAGCAATCGGCCTCGCAATCCTTGATCGCTGCAGCTCTGGCAAAAGACGGCACGCCGCTGCCGCTCGTCGCCTATCCGCCGGCGGATGAGGACCATGAATCGGAAACACCACCGCGCGGCGGCGGACCTTTTTCCGAGGAGGAAGCGGAAGGTGAGGCCGAGCCGGGGGCTGAAAATTCCGACGGTCAGGACGACACGGAAGAACGCATCGCCGCCAATGATGAGGGCGACGGGCAGGAAGGCACGCCCGCAGCGGCTTCCGACGACAGTGCGGAAAATTATTATCTCAAGATGAGCGGCATGCTGTGAATTCGGCATTGTCAGATGGGAAGGCGAGCCGCGTCAATTACGCCGACGTCATCCTCGACTCATTCCTAGGACCTATAACATCTTGATTTTGTAGACGTGTTTAAATCCTGGGATAAACCCAAGGATGACGTCGAGAAAAGCCAGACCCTTGGCGCTGAAGTCAGCAAGGCCAGTCGAGCCAACAAAAAACCCGCCGGAAAATTCCGGCGGGTTCTTCATGTCGAAAGATCGGAGCGATTATTCGCCGCGGTTCTTCAGAGCCGCGCCGAGGATGTCGCCGAGCGAAGCGCCCGAGTCGGACGAACCGAACTGTGCGACGGCTTCCTTCTCTTCAGCGATTTCCAGAGCCTTGATCGAAAGCATGACCTTGCGGTCCTTCTTCGAGAAGTTGACGACGCGGGCGTCGACAACCTGGCCAACCGAGAAGCGCTCGGGGCGCTGCTCGTCGCGGTCACGGGAAAGGTCAGCGCGACGGATGAACGAGGTGAGGTCTTCGTGGTTGACGAGCTTCACTTCGATGCCGCCATCGTTGACGCCGATGACTTCAGCGGAAACAACTGCGTTCTTGCGCAGGTCGCCGGAAGAAGCGGCTTCGCCGACAGCGTCCTTGCCGAGCTGCTTGATGCCGAGCGAGATGCGTTCCTTCTCAACGTCAACGTCGAGAACGACAGCCTTGACGACGTCACCCTTGTTGTACTCTTCGATGACCTGCTCGCCCGGACGGTTCCAGTCGAGATCCGACAGGTGAACCATGCCGTCCACATCGCCGTCGAGGCCGATGAACAGACCGAATTCGGTCTTGTTCTTGACTTCGCCCTCAACTTCAGTGCCGGCCGGATGGCTGTAAGCAAATGCCTGCCACGGGTTTTCCAGCGTCTGCTTGAGGCCGAGCGAGATACGGCGCTTGGACGGATCGACTTCGAGAACAACAACGTCGACTTCCTGGCTCGTGGACAGGATCTTGCCGGGATGTACGTTCTTCTTGGTCCAGGACATTTCGGAAATGTGGATCAGGCCTTCGATGCCCGGCTCCAGCTCAACGAATGCACCGTAGTCGGTGATGTTCGTGACCGTACCGGAGATCTTCTTGCCAACCGGGTACTTGGCGGAGATGCCATCCCACGGATCGGACTCGAGCTGCTTCATGCCGAGCGAGATACGGTGGGTTTCCTGGTTGATGCGGATGATCTGAACCTTGACCTGCTGGCCAATGTTGAGGATTTCCGAAGGATGGTTGACGCGGCGCCATGCCATGTCGGTGACGTGCAGCAGGCCGTCGATGCCGCCGAGGTCAACGAACGCACCGTAATCGGTGATGTTCTTGACGACGCCGTCAACAACCTGGCCTTCTTCGAGGTTCTGAACGATTTCAGAACGCTGCTCGGCACGCGACTCTTCAAGAACCGTGCGGCGCGAAACAACGATGTTGCCACGGCGCTTGTCCATCTTGAGGATTTCGAAGGGCTGCGGGTTGTGCATCAGCGGGGTAACGTCGCGGATCGGACGGATGTCGACCTGCGAACGCGGCAGGAACGCAACAGCGCCGTCCAGATCGACGGTGAAGCCACCCTTGACCTGGTTGAAGATGACGCCTTCGACGCGCTCGCCAGCTTCGAACTTGGCTTCGAGCTTGACCCAGCTTTCTTCGCGGCGAGCCTTCTCGCGCGACAGAACGGCTTCGCCGAGAGCGTTTTCGATGCGCTCGACGTAAACTTCGACTTCGTCGCCGACCTTCAGCGTGCCGTCCTTGGACTTCGCGCCGAATTCCTTGAGCGGAACGCGACCTTCGACCTTCAGGCCGACGTCAACGATGGCGACGTCCTTCTCGATTGCCGTTACGATACCCTTGGCAACATAGCCTTCGGCAAGATCGTTAGCGGCAAAGGATTCTTCGAGAAGCGCTGCGAAATCGTCGCGCGTGGGGGTAGATACTGACATGAAATCTCCTGAATGCATCCGCACAGGGGCGAATACAAAGCGCCGGTGGGCTAGTGTTGTTGATACCCGAACCCATGCCCGCCTTTTCAAAAGGCTTTCCGGCGCAAGGACATGTCTTCAGGCAATTCCAGACTAAACGCGGACCGAATTCAAGCGGTTCCGCGAGAAACCTGTTTCTTCAGGGCGGCGTCGATGATCGTGCGCGCGGCCTGAAACGCCGCCTCTATACTCATTTCCGACGTATCTAGCAAGTGCGCGTCTTCGGCTGGCTTCAGCGGGCTGTCGGCGCGGCCCATGTCGCGCTCGTCGCGTTTTTTCACTTCGGCGAAAATGGCATCATAATCACCATTGCCGCCATTGGCCAGAATTTCATCATAGCGGCGCCGCGCCCGCACGTCGGCAGAGGCCGTGACGTAGAGCTTCACCGGCGCCTGCGGGCAGACCACAGTGCCGATATCGCGGCCATCCAGCACCGTGCCCGGCTCCCTTGCGGCAAAACGCTGCTGCGCCTTCACAAGCGCCCGCCTGACCGGCGTCATCACCGCAATCTTCGACGCCGCCTCGCCAATGTCGTGCCGGGAAAGAACGGAACGATCGAGCCCCGCAAGATCGACTTCCAGCGCCATCTTCTCAGCCACCGTCTCGTCATCGAGCGGCAGGCCGGCATCCAGAAGCGCCTTGGCGGTCGCCCTGTAGGTCAGGCCGGTATCGAGATGATGAAAACCATAGGTTTCCGCAATCCTGCGCGAAAGGGTTCCCTTGCCCGCCGCAGCCGGCCCGTCTATGGCGATCGTGAAGGTCATGAAACTATCCGCCTGTGCATCCGTCATTCATATAATAGAGTGTGCAAAGCCTCCCCTTTTATATCAGCATTCACAAATAGGGCTTGCGCCAGGGGAGGCGGCACCCGAAGTTTGTCTTTGACACGAAAGAGCGCAACGATTAAGGGGACCGGCTATAAATTTTACCGTCTATGCCGGTTTTACGGCGTACACACCGAAACTCATTCGACAATTTGAGGCTTAGACAGTGGCAAAAGCGGAACTTGGTACCAAGCGCACAGACCCCGATACCGGCAAGAAGTTCTACGATCTGAACCGCGATCCGGTCGTTTCTCCCTACACCGGCAAATCCTGGCCGCTCTCCTTCTTCGAGGAAAGCACGGCTCAGGCCAAGATGGAGCAGGCCGAAGAAGAGGAAGTGGCGGAAGTCGATACCGAAAACACGGAAGTTGAACTCGTGTCGCTGGAAGATGCCGATGGCGACAACAGCGGCGACGACATCCCGGATCTGGGCGACGACGACGACGTTGAAATCGACGACGACGACGACACCTTCCTCGAAACCGACGACGAAGATGATGACGACGACATGTCCGGCATCATCGGCGTACCAGGCGACGACGAAGAAGCTTGATTTTACTTGATAATTCGGCCCGACGACAAAAAAATGACGCCGGGCCGTTTTTTATGCTTGCACTCGTCGGAAAGCCGCAGTAGTAAGCCGCCACCGAACGGAACAACAACCGCTTCGGTTCCCGGAACCGGAAGAAATGCCGGAACCCTTATGGGGCTATAGCTCAGCTGGGAGAGCGCTTGCATGGCATGCAAGAGGTCAGCGGTTCGATCCCGCTTAGCTCCACCAAACACCTTCAGACAATTTAGTACGTTACCAGGCAGCTAGGTTTGCCGAATTTTGACTTCGGGGCACTTTCGCACGGTCTAATGCGAGTTTTCGTGTAGCTGCGCGCGGAACCCGTGACTCTGTCACCTGCTCATCGACCGCTTGCCAGCATGCCAGACACTCAAACCCGATAAACGGCCGCCCCGCCCGTCATGCCTGCGCCGGCAGCGGTCAACAGCAGGTTTTCGCCCTCTACGAAGGGTCTTTCAGCGTGGATGACGGACAGCGAAAGCGGAATGGTTGCGGCAGAAGAATTGCCGAAGGTCTCCACCGTTCGCACCGTCTTTTGCCGGTCGATGCCGAGATTGCCGCAAACCGCGTCGAACATGCGGGCATTGGCCTGATGCGGCACGAAACGGGCGATATCGGCCGCTGTCATTTCCGCTTCCTGCAGAACCCGTTGCGAAGTCTGCGTCATCAGCGCCACGGCGCGGGAGAAGACTTCGCGGCCGTCGTGCATCGTCATCAGGGCATTTTCGGCAGGCATATCGGCGGAAAAGGGCTGGCTGCTGCCGCCTGCGGCTATCTGGATGAGATCGTAACCGCTGCCATCCGCCACGAGATCGGCCGATAACAGGCCACGCGGCGCCTCCCGACAGGGGCTGAGCACGACGGCGCCGGCCGCATCGGCGAAGAGGACCGCACTTGCCCTTTCCGCCGGGTTGATGCGGCGGCTCAGAATATTGGCAGCGACGATGAGCACGGCATGGCCATGGGTGCGGACAAAACCATCCGCGAGGGTGAGCGCATAGAGAAAGCCGGAACAGGCCCCGGCAAGATCGATCGCGCCGGATCGCGCCAAACCGAGCCTGTGTGCCAGCAGCGGTGCGGAAGGCGGCAGAAGATGGTCCGGCGTGGAGGTCGCAAGCAGCGTCAATGCGATGTCAGCGGCGTTGATTTTTGCATCTTTCAGCGCCATGCGGCCGGCTTTTGTGGCTAGGCCGCTCAGCGTGTCGCCCTCTCCCGCCCAATAACGCGTGCGAATGCCGGTTCGCCGCTCGATCCAGCCGGCTTCCAGCCCGAGGCTGGCCTCGATCTCGGCATTGTCGACACATCGTGACGGAACGGCATGGCCAAAACCGGCCATGCGGGAAGAACGTGTCCGCATCGTCAGAACTTTCGCAATAGTCTCAACATGGCTGCCCTCTATCTCCCGACGGTGCATGATTTCGCCGATGCAACGTCGGTGACGATCCCTGCAACCTCATCGATAACGTCAAAGGCGCGGGCCAGATCTCCGCCTGTCGAGCAATAGGGCGGCATCAGGTAAAGCACGTTGCCGAGCGGGCGGATGAGGAAGCCACGTTCGCGGAACAATTGCCGCATGCGGGGCCCTGCCTCGGCAAGATAACCGCCGGTCGGCACCACGAGATCGAGCGCGGCAATGGTGCCTGCCTGCCGGATGCCGGTGAAACGGCCATCATCCGCAAATCGCTCGAGATTGTCGCGCAGCGCCTGTTGCACCTGCCCGACGCGCTGGAGAACCGGTTCATCCCGCCAGACCTGAAGATTGGCGACGGCGGCAGCGCAGGCGATCGGATTGGCCGTATAGGAACTCGAATGGAAAAAGGTCTTGCGGCGGTCGGTCGAAAAATGCGCATCGAAAATCTGTGCACTGCACAGCGTTGCTGCCAGCGGCAGCGAGCCGCCGGTCAGCCCCTTGGAGGTGCAGAGAATATCCGGTGGAACTCCCGCCTGTTCGCATGCGAACAGGGTTCCCGTCCTGCCCCAGCCGGTCATCACCTCATCGGCGATGACGAGGCAGCCGTGGCGTTCGGCGATCTGCTTCAGCCCGGCCAGCACATCCGCGCCGTAAATCTTCATGCCGCCCGCCCCAAGCACCAGCGGTTCGATCAGCAGGGCGGCGACACGGCCGGAACGGCAAAAGGCCTCGAACATGTCCAATGTGCGCTGTTCGCTGCCCGCCTGCGGAAAGGCCAGCCGGTCGACGCCGAAGAGCAGCGGCTCATAGGCGGCATTGAACACGCCGCGCTCGCCGGTCGACATGGTGCCGATCGTATCGCCGTGATAGCCATGCTCCATCACCACGATGCGATCGCGCTTTTCACCGCAATTGTGGAAATAACCAAGCGCCATTTTCAGCGCCACTTCCACCGCCGTCGAGCCGCTATCGGAATAAAACACATGGCTTAGTCCGGCGGGGGCGAGTTCGATCAGCCCCTTTGCCAGCACCTCGGCGGGTTCATGGGAAAATTCGGCGAAGATGACCTGGTCCAGGGTCTCGGTGGCGGCGCGGATGGCCGCCATGATCGCCGGATGCCGGTGCCCATGAGTGATAACCCACCAGGATGAAATGGCATCGAACAGGCGATTGCCATCCTCATCGACCAGAAAAGCCCCTTCCGCCGAGACCACACGTTTCATCGGCGGCTGCAGCCCATGCTGGGTGAAGGGATGCCAGACGGGGAAACGGCTCATGCCGGCACCTCCAGAAAATCAGCGAGATTGAAGTGTTGCGCGAAGGCCTGATGCAGCACTTCGATGGTGATTTTCGGCAGGCGCGGCAAACGGCCGAGCGGACGCACCGCGCCGATATCGGTTATGACGCGCTCGTTTTCCCGGTTTGCATCGCCGATGAAAACCACGCCCTGCACCGGAATGGCCCGGTGCCGCAGCGCCTCAAGCGACAGCAGCGTGTGGTTGATGGTGCCGAGTGCGGTTCTGGCGCACAGGATGAGCGGAATTTGCCAGCGGGCGAAAATATCGGCGAAGAGCACCGTGTCCGTCAGTGGCACCAGAAGCCCGCCCGCCCCCTCGATCACCAACGCTCCATCGATTTGCGGCGGCTGTAAAAGCGCGGGATCGATCGTGATAGTGTCGAGGCGGGCTGAAAGATGCGGTGAGGCGGGCGTTTTCAAACGATAGGCCTCCGGCAGGATGCGCGAACGCGGCACACCGCCCAGCCGCTCCACCGTCTCGCTGTCGGTCTCTTCCTCCAGTCCGGATTGCACCGGCTTCCAGTAATGCGCCTGTAGGGCATGGGTCAGCGCTGCGGCAAAAACCGTCTTGCCGATGCCGGTATCCGTACCGGAAATGACGAAACGGAGGCTCATGCCGCGTCCTCCTGCAGCGAAAGGGCGAGCAGCCCGACCATGGCGGCAATCTGGCTTTCATCCACATTGAGCGTGATGGCGATGCGCAGGCGCGCTGTTCCCTCCGGCACCGTCGGCGGTCGGATCGCACGCACATCGAAACCGCCGTCTCGCAGACGCGCCGCGATTTTGAGCGCGCGGGCATTGTCGCCGATCATCACCGGCAGGATCTGCGAGCCGCCGGGCGTCACGCCGAGCCGCGAGCGCAGTTCTTCGCCGGCAAAATTTACCAGTTCCGCCAGCCGTAGGCGCCGCCAGGGTTCATCGGCAATGATGCGCAGGGCTTCCCGTACCGCCGCCGCCATCAGCGGTGAAGGCGCGGTCGAATAGATGAAACCACGGGCGCGGTTGACGAGGTAATCGGCAAGAACCGCAGGCAGGCTCAAAAGTGCACCGGAGAGGCCGAGCGCCTTGCCGCAGGTGTGAAGCGCCACCACATGGTGCCGGCCTTCCAGTTCTGCGGCGAGGCCACGGCCGCCGGGGCCGAAGACGCCGGTGGCATGTGCTTCATCGACAACCAGAAAACCGCCATGCCGTTCGGCAAGATCGGCGAAGGCCGCGAGCGGCGCGCAATCGCCATCCATGGAATAAAGGCTCTCGACCGCAATCCATGGCCGCCCGCTGCCGCCCGCCTGCCGCCAGCGGATTATCTCCCGCTCGAATGCCTCGACCTGATTATGCGGCACGGCCGCCGCCCTGGCCTTGCCCGCCGCAATACCATCATGCACGCTGGCATGGATCAGGGCATCATAAAGGACGAGATCGTCCCGCAGCGGCAGGGTGGAAAAAAGCGCGACATTGGCAGCAAAACCGCTACCGAAATAGATCGCTTTTTCGGCCCCGAAAAACGCCGCCGCTTCCGCTTCCAGCGCCTCATGTTCGGGGTGGTTGCCGCGCAGCAGCCGTGAGCCGCCGGCACCCACCGGCACACCTCTTTCGATGGCGTGGGTGATTGCCGCCTTCAGGCGGGGCGTTTCGGCAAGCCCGAGATAGTCGTTGGAGGTGAAATCGACCCCCTCCCGCGGCGCAAGCGCGCGCAGACGCGATTTGCGGCTGAGGCCCGCGAGCTTAGTCTCATAGGCAGAGAGCGCCGAGACCTTCACCGGCACCCTCCCGCCTCCACGGGCTGCAGCTCCATCGGCTTCAGGCCCAGCCGCCGGAAGAGCGCAGTATCGTGGTCCTCCCCCGGATTATCCGCCGTCAGCAGCGTTTCGCCGATGAAGATGGAATTGGCGCCAGCCAGGAAACAGAGCGCCTGCGTTTCATCGCTCATCTCCGTTCGCCCGGCCGAAAGCCGTACATGCGAACGCGGCATCAGGATACGCGCGAGCGCAATGGTACGCACAAAATCGATCGGATCGATGGGATCGGCATTGGCAAGCTTCGAACCGGGGATCGGGATCAGCATGTTGATCGGCACGCTTTCCGGCGGAACCGGCAGGTTGGCGAGCGTTACCAGCATCGAAATCCGGTCTTCGACCGTTTCTCCCATGCCGAGAATGCCACCGGCGCAGACCTTGATGCCGGCATCGCGGACATTGGCGAGCGTTTCCAGCCGGTCCTCGAAGGTGCGGGTGGTGATGATCTCGGAATAAAACCGCTCCGACGTATCGACGTTGTGATTGTAATAATCGAGCCCGGCATCGGCCAGCTGTTCGGATTGTTCCGGCGTCAGCATGCCGAGTGTCATGCAGGTCTCCATGCCGAGCGCCTTCACGCCTTCCACCATGGCGACCACCGCCTCCATGTCGCGTTCCTTGGGATTACGCCAGGCCGCACCCATGCAATAACGCGTCGCCCCGCCTTCCTTCGCCTTTCGCGCCTCGGCCAGCACCCGCTCCACCTCCATGAGCTTGGAAGCCTTCAGACCGGTCGGATTGCGGGCGGACTGGCTGCAATAGCTGCAGTCTTCGGGGCAGCCACCGGTCTTGATGGACAAGAGCCGGCTCATCTGGATCGCATTCGCATCGAAATGACAGCGATGCACCTGCTGCGCACGGAACAGCAGATCGTTAAATGGCAAATTATAGATAATTTTCGCTTCTTCGAACGAAGAATTGGCTTCAATCACCGGAATCGAGACCGGGTTTTCTTCGATTTGCACCGCGACATGGTCCATGAGCTAGCCTCTTTCCCAAAATAAATAGATAGAAGTCCTTTTTATCTATTTTTTTCCAGCAGCATTTTGCAAGCACTTTTTTCAAGACGATTTTCCGGCACCGGCGACGGATGGCACCGGGTGGAAGCGGACAGGCCGGGTTTCGGCGCAGAAATTGATTGAATACGCACATGCTCATGGAAAAGATCGGACCCGCCCATGGTGCGAAAAGGCCGCAATTGCTAAGGGTGGAACATGATTACACTTCGTGCCTCCACCAGCCGCGACGCGACCCGCATCCTCGACATATGGAGCAGGGCCGTGGACGCCACCCATGACTTCCTTCTTCCGGCGGATCGCACCGCGCTCGGTGAGGAGGTCAAAGCTTTCCTGCCGCAGGCACCGCTGACGCTCGCCGTCGATGTTGAAGACCACGCGCTCGGCTTCATGTTTGTCCATGAAGGGCACATGGAGGCGCTTTTCATCGATCCGGACCATCACGGCAAAGGCATCGGCAAGGCTCTCGTGCAAAGCGCGCTTACGCTGCACCCCGCACTGACCACCGATGTCAACGAACAGAACGACGAAGCGCTGGGCTTTTATCGCCGGCTGGGCTTCGAGCCGACGGGACGCTCCGACCTCGACGGACAGGGACGACCCTATCCGCTCATCCATCTTCGATTTCGCGCAACGGAACAATAGACCGCCGGGATCATCGGGGAGGGTCCAGTCACGAACACCATCATTCGTTTCGCAACCGATGATTTTCTGCCCGAGCACCGCTTCGACCAATGGCGCGAGGTGCGTGGCAAAAGCCTGTTCGGCGTGACGATCGAGCTTGCGCGGGACCGCCGCCACGCCTTCAAGGGTTCGTTTCAGGCACGCACCGTTGCTGGCGCGGTGGTGAGCGAGATGCGCGCCTCCTCTTACCGGGTGAACCGCACGGAAGCCGATATTGCCCGCATTGCCGGCGACAGCCTCTGCATCGGCCTTCAGGT
This sequence comes from Agrobacterium tumefaciens, assembly GCA_017744915.1. Lineage (GTDB taxonomy): Bacteria > Pseudomonadota > Alphaproteobacteria > Rhizobiales > Rhizobiaceae > Agrobacterium > Agrobacterium tumefaciens_I. Next base: position 73,030 of record JAGIAH010000010.1, on the reverse strand, counting down.
GAAGGGGTCCGGGTTGCTGGATGCCGGCCGGGACCGGCTTCACAACGTCCGCGGCGGCGATATCACCATCAACTATTCCGACCTGCCCTATGACGCGATACCGGGCGACGAGGCGGATTTTCACTACAAGATGCTGAAGATCCCCGTGGACTACGAGGTCATGCTCGGCCAGCCGGCCGACGACCTGTTTGCGACGCGATATGCGGAAAATACTGCCATTTCCCGGCCTTTCCGGGCACTTTTCGATGCACTCAATGCAGACCGTGGCAGGCTCATCGACCCAGCTCGCGACGTGGCGCATATCGCACGGCTGGCCATGGCGGTGCGGGGCCGGCTTTCACCTGCCATGCCGGAGGTACGCGCCGCGCTGAGGACCGGGCTCTGTTATGCGGCCCAGGAGATCATGATGCGGAAAAAATCCTGGCAGCACCTGACACCGGCTGCGGTGGCGAAGGAGCTCGGCATTTCGCTGCGGCAATTGCACGTCGTCTTCGAAGGCGCAGAACTGTCGTTTTCCCGCACGCTCTCCGCCATGCGGATCGAGGAAGCGAGGCGATTGCTGCTGGCATTGCCCGCTTTGCCCGTCACACAGATCGCCTATGGCTGCGGCTTCGACAGCCTGGCGACCTTCTACCGGGTGTTTGCCAGCACCTATGGCATGACGCCGGGCGAAGCCCGCGCCGCGGATATGCCGCCAGCTTAAAATTTCGTCTCTGCGCGCAATGAGAAGACGCGCCATTTCAGCTTCTGTTAGGCCGGAGGAATATTCCAGAGGAGCCCGGCCCATGACCAATTTTTTCGACTTTGCGATTTCCGGCCTGCCGGCCGCTACCGCCGATGCCCGCCGGCCATCGCCCTGCGAAATAGAGGCGCTGCTCCAAAACCACGCCTTCGCGGCCGCGCTGCGCCTTCTGGCGGGAGGTTTCATTACTCTCTACGGGGGCGCGCCCGACATGACTACGCTTTTTGCGACGCGACAGAGCCGTCTTTTATGCCACGCACTTCTGGCGCTCTATTTTGAAAAATGCGACGCCTGTGAGACCGCAGGCGGCGAAGCCGCGCTGACGCGGAAAGATTTCGCCCATATGGCGCTTCGATACGGCCTCGCCAGCCATGATGTCGCTTATGCCTTCTTCAGGGAGGCACTGAAACGCGGGCTGACGAGACCGGCAGACCAATCCGATGAAGGGCGGGTCAACGCAGCGATACCTTCGCAGCCGGCCATGGCGATGCTCACCCAATGGTACGACGTTCATTTTCAGGCGCTGGACCTGCTCGACGAGGGGTTCAGGGCCTCGCGGTTCATCAAGCGGTCAGACGTCATGCTTCCACGCATCCATCCCCGCGTGTCGCAGGCGTTCCTGTCCCATCCGGAGATGCGCTGCCCCGGTCCGCTTTCCATCATCTTCAACTGGTTCGATGCGGGCGGGCTGCTGATGGACCGCCTGATCGCCGGGATCGACTGGGAACGGCCGCCTGAACAGGGCAGACGCCTGACCGACGTACAGACGGTCACACAATTGGCGACCTCACTTTCTGTGTCGCGCATCCATATCGGCCGCAAGCTCGCGGCAGCCGAGCTGATCGGCGGCATCGGCTGGAGCGGACGACGCGGCCGCTCCGCGCTCTGGATCTCGCAGGGTTTTTATGAGGAATATGCCCGCACACAGGCACGCAAACTTCTCATTCTCGATGACGCCTTGATTGGGTTTGTATGAGGGGATTGGTATGAGGCGGAAGCGATATTCAGCCTCATAACAAGGTTTTCATCAATGGTTATGAAGTATATCCATTGACAAATCACGGGACTCCGGCTTTTCTAGAGCACATGCGTGAAACGTTGCGAGCATCGAAATTGCTGGCCCTTCTGTTCAGACTGGTGATGATCCTATCACTGGCAGGCTACAGCGTTTCCACCGTCAATGCCGCAATGCATGGTCCCGAAACCGGGGGAATGCGGCACGATCAATCCGTCATGATGGATCACGGCAAGATGATGGATCATGGCGGTTCGGCCATGACGTCCGACAATCATGACAACCACGATATGGCCGACAATGACAGCAGCGCCAAAAAGCCCGCGAAGCCGCAATGTTGCGGCGATTTCTGTCTCGGCATGGCGGTTCTGATCGGCCACGACACCATTGGCACGCCCGTCATCAGCAGCATCCGCTCCTTCCTCGACGACAGCAAGGCACCGGGCCAGAGCCCGCTGCTGCACCGTCCGCCTAATATCTGAACAGGCAGAGCCCACCTTTGGGCAATGACCGTGCGTGAGCGGCTTTAGCGCCGCTGCGCCGTTGTATCTCCTGTTCGGAAAACACCCATGAACCCAATCCATATTGTGGTTGCGGCGCCCCTGCTTCTGGGCGGCTGCACAGCCACATCCATGATGAATGACACCGCCTCCTATGACGATGCGGCAAACCCGGCGCTTGGCGCCGCACCCATTCGTTACCAGACCCCGGTCTCGGGCTACACCGCCCGCATGCCGGTCGATCCGAAACCCTGGCGTGACCAGAACAATGCGCAGGCTCCGAAAGGAGACGCATCATGACACGCCGGGCATTCAAACTCGGAGCGAAACTTGCAGCGGTCCTATCCCTGCCGGTTTTTCTCAGCGGCTGTGTCACGGCCGCGCAATATGCCTCCCGCGACGCCGGTTTCAGCAATGTCTCGGCGAAGACGTCCGAGGCGACCGGAAAGCAGACAGTCTGGGTGCAGAACCGGGCCGAAGCGCAGGCAACACAGGCCCGCGTCAAGTCGCTGATGGCGGCCAGCAAGACCCTCGATGTCGAGACGGCGGTGCAGGTAGCGCTTTTGAACAACAAGGGCCTGCAGGCGGCCTATGCCGATCTTGGTGAGTCCGCCGCAACCGCATGGCAATCGACCATGCTGGTCAACCCCACGGTCGGCATCGGGCTGACGGGGATCGGCACGCCGGGTCTCAGGGCCTACAAGGCGATAGAAGGTGTCATCGCCACCAATATTCTGGCGCTCGCCACCCTCAAAAAGAACGTCGAAATTGCCGATACCGGTTTCCGCAAGGCGCAGCTTGGTGCTGCGCTGAACACGCTGCAGCTGGCGGCGGATACCCGCCGCGCATGGATCAATGCTGTTGCCGCCGTCGAGAATGTCGGCCAGCTGGCACAGGCGCAGACCGCGGCGGATGCCGCCTCGGAACTCGCCAGAAAGCTTGGCGAGTCGGGCTCACTCAACAAGGAAGGCCAGGCGCGCGAGCAGGTCTTTTATGCCGAGCTGACCGGCCAGATCGCCAAGACGCGGCTGGAGGCCCGCCTTGCCAAGGAGGAACTGACGCGGCTGATGGGACTGTGGGGAGCGGATATAGAATACAGCATCCCCAATCGCCTGCCGCCGCTTCCCAAGGCGCTGGCCAAACGAGACATGATCGAGGCCGAAGCCCTGCAACGCCGCGTCGATCTGCAGATGGCCAAGCTTGATCTGGAGGCGACTGCACGGTCCTTCAAGCTCACCGAAGCCACCCGATACGTCACCGATCTCGGCCTCCGTTCCGGTTTCGAGACCGAGCGCGAAAGGGATGAGGACGGCATCGAGAAACAGACGACCGGCCGCGCGGAACTGGAATTCGTCATTCCGATCTTCGATTCCGGTCAGGCCCGCATGCGGGAATCCGAACTCGCTTACATGCGCGCGGCAAACCTCCTGGCGGAAAAGGCGGTCAATGTCCGCTCGGAGGCCCGCTCGGCCTATCAGGCCTATCGCTCGAACTACGACATCGCCCGGCATTACCGCAACAGCGTGGTACCGCTGCGCACGAAGATCGAGGAGGAGTCGCTGCTCACCTACAACGGCATGCTCACCAACACTTTCGAGCTGCTCGCCGACAGCCGGGAAAAGGTCAACTCGAACCTGCTCGCCATCGATGCCAAACGCGACTTCTGGCTCGCAGAAGCCGGTCTCGCCCCAGCCATTTATGGCGGCGGCGCGGGCGCGGCCGGCGGAGAGACCGAGGTTGCTGCCGCTTCCGGCGGTGGTGGTGGCGGACATTGAGAAAGGAAACGACCATGTTCAATAGAAGACAACTTCTGGGCGTCAGCGCCGCAATGGTCTCCTCGGCGGCCTGGGCGAAAACCTCCAACAGCAGCCTGCCGGAAGCGGCCTTGATGGAAACGGCGGCGACACAGGCCCCGGTGAAACCCACCACCGGGCCCGACTACAATCCGGTCGTCACCCTCAACGGCTGGACCCTGCCCTTCCGGATGAACAATGGCGTCAAGGAATTCCACCTTGTCGCCGAGCCGGTGGAGCGCGAAATGGCGGAAGGCATGACCGCCCGCCTGTGGGGTTACAATGGCCAATCACCCGGCCCGACCATCGAGGCCGTCGAAGGCGACCGGGTGCGCATTTTCGTGACCAACAAGCTGCCGGAACATACGACGATCCACTGGCACGGCATGATCCTGCCATCCGGCATGGATGGCGTCGGCGGACTGTCGCAGCCGCATATCCCGGTTGGCAAGACCTTCGTCTACGAGTTCGACCTCGTGAAGTCGGGCACCTTCATGTACCACCCGCATTCCGACGAGATGGTGCAGATGGCAATGGGCATGATGGGCTTTTTTGTCATCCATCCGAAGGATCCGGCGTTCATGCCGGTGGACCGCGATTTCGTGTTCCTGCTCAACGCCTTCGACATCAATCCCGGCGCCTCCGTTCCCAAAATCATGACGATGACGGATTTTAATCTGTGGGCGTGGAACAGCCGGGTGTTTCCGGGCATCGACCCGCTGGTCGTCTCCAAGGACGACCGGGTGCGTGTCCGGGTCGGCAACCTGACCATGACCAACCACCCGATCCATATGCACGGTTACGATTTCGAGGTGACCTGCACGGATGGCGGCTGGGTGCGACCCGAGGCACGCTGGCCGGAGGTCAGTATCGATATCCCCGTCGGCGCCATGCGGGCCTATGAGTTCGACGCCAAATATGTCGGCGACTGGGCGATCCATTGCCACAAGTCGCACCATACGATGAACGCCATGGGACATGACGTCCCCACCTTCATCGGCGTCGACAAGAAGACAGTCACCGAAAAGATCCGCAAGGTCCGGCCGGACTATATGCCGATGGGCACCGCCGGCATGGCCGACATGGGCGCGATGGAAATGGAAATCCCTGAGAACACCGTTCCCATGATGACGGGATGGGGTCCGCACGGCCCCATTGAAATGGGCGGCATGTTCTCCGTGGTGAAGGTTCGCGAAGGCATCTCCGCGGGCGATTACTCAGATCCCGGCTGGTACGAAAACCCGCCCGGCACCCAGGCCTGGGAATGGACCGGCGAACTGCCGGATACGCAGAAAAACACCGACCCCAAAACGCAGATCACGCCGCAACCGATGAAACACGGCTGAATACGACCCAACGCCACCAGAACCCCAACTCCATTAAAACCAAGGAACATGACATGACCAGACTGAAACTTGCACTGCTCGCTGCCGCCCTCGCCACGCCAGCTTTTGCATCGGGCACCCACGGCGGCGGCCATGAGGCCATGGCGATCGGCGAACCCGGCGACAAGGCCAAGGTGACCCAGACCATTCAGGTGACGATGAAGGAAACCCCGGACGGCAAGATGCTGTTCACCCCCGCCAAATTCGAATTCAAGAAGGGCAAGACCGTGCGTTTTGCCGTGAAGAATGCCGGCGAACTGGACCATGAGTTCATTCTCGACGAACAGAAAGCCAATCTGGAGCACAAGGCCGCGATGGAGAAGGCTCCGGAGATGGAGCACGACAATCCGAACGCCATCAGCCTCGCGCCCGGCGAAAGCGGGGAAATCATCTGGAAGTTCACCAATGACGGCATGTTCGAATTCGCCTGCCTGAAACCCGGGCACTACGAAGCCGGCATGCGCGGCGATCTCAAAGTTTCGGCAAAGTAATCCAGCAACAAAGGACTCTGATCATGAAAACCATCGTTAACATCACACTCGCAGCCGCACTTCTGCTCACCGCGCCCTTCGGCGCCTTCGCTCAGGAATTCACCAAGGGCACGGTCAAGAAGGTGGATGCTGCCGCCAAGAAGGTCACCATTACCCATGAAGAGCTGAAAAACCTCGACATGCCGGGCATGACCATGGTGTTCCGCATCAAGGACGATGCCCTCCTCGCCAAGCTCAAGGAAGGCGCGAATATCGAATTCGTCGCCGAACGCGCCGATGGCAAGCTGATAGTCGCGCAGGTGAAATAAGGCGCCGACAGCCGCGCCCGTTCACGACGAGCGGGCGTGGCGCGTTCGAAAGAACCTGCAAGGGCAGCGGTCTTCCGCTGCCCTTGTCGTCTTATAGTCTTCCTTCTGCGGCCCGCCGCGCCCGGCTGATCCTGCGGGAGAAGGCGACATCGATCGCTTCCCGATACCTCGTAAAGGGCGAGTGGAGCAGCAGAAACACCACAAACATCAAAGGCCATGCAATCAGGACATCGGAAAGGAAATGGGCCCCCATTGCGACCCTGTTCAGTGAGACAATCACCACGAACGGCACCAATATCGCGGTGCCGATCAGGCGAAGCTTCTCCGGCAGGAAGATGATCACGGCCAGAACAGCGACTGCGGAAGCGCTTTCACCGGAAGGAAAGGAGCAATTACGGAGGCAACCGCCATCGAGGGAAAGAACCGGCGTAAAAAACATATCTCCCCCGAACTCGCCGAGATGGCGCGGTCTTGCCCTGCCGAACAGCTTTTTCAAAACATGAACGGCGACACCCGGCCCCAGAGCAAAAAAGGCGATGACAAGCAGCAGCTTGTGAGGGGGGAAAACCCGCAGCAGGCCTCGCGAAAACAGCGTGGCGATAAGCAGACACACAAGCCCGGGCAATAAAACAGCTGGAAGCATGCGGTTCAGATCGCGGACGGAAAGCAGGAACTCATCCTCGCTGAGGCGGAAGCCATTCGTGAAGAACTGCCGGCTAACAGCCAGGTCGATATCGGGCCTGACCGTGAAGAACACCATCAGCGCCAGCACGACCAAAAGAGCCAGCAGCAAGTAGCTGCCCAGGGCACGCGCAAAAGCCTGGTGGGCGACACGGATGGCGCTTGCGCGAAATTTTGAATTTCGCTTTTTCTCGTGGGTTCTGCTGGCGAGAGACTGGTGCATGGCCAGTTTTCTTCCGCAGAAATGTCAAGGCTTTGCGGAGAAAGATACAAGACTGCACGGAAAGCGATGTCGGCAGTCTTCATTCCCGGCCACGGGCTCTTGCCCGATGTTTCGCATACGCTTAGCGTCCGGCTCGTAACACGGCTTGTACAGGTAGTTTGCGGGTTCAGCATGGACAAAGGGCTTATTCTGATCGTCGAAGACGACCCCGATATTATTCAGATTCTGGACGCCTATCTCATTCGCGAGGGATACAGAACCGTCAGAGCCAGCGACGGAGAAACGGCGCTGACCCATTTCTCCATGTTGAGGCCGGATCTGGTTCTCCTCGACATTCGTTTGCCGAAGTTCGATGGCATCGAGGTGTTGAACCGCATCCGGCGGGAACGGGATACGCCTGTCATCATGGTCACCTCCCTCGCGGAGGATATGGACAAGCTGACCGGCCTGCGCCTCGGTGCTGACGACTACATCGTCAAACCTTTCAACCCCCACGAATTGATCGCGCGGGTGAATGCCGTGCTGAAACGCACACGCCAGCCGGCCGGTGGAGGGGTCCTGCGCTTCGGCGCCATCGAAGTGGACACCGAAGCTTATGTCGCGGCTGTTTGCAGCGATGCGGGGCGAACCGTTCTGCCCCTCACGCTGAGCGAGTTCAGGATACTCGCCCATATGGCGCGCCGCCCCACCCATGCCTTTCAGCGCGCCGATATTCTGGACGCCTGCCTGCCGGAAAGCGATGCGCTGGCGCGCACCATCGACACGCACATCGCCAACCTGCGCAAGAAACTGGCGGATCACGGCGCCTGCGGCTATCTGGTCTCCGTGCGCAGCGTCGGTTACCGACTGGCCGGGGAGCAAAAATCATGAAACCCTGGCGGCTCAGCCTGAGCACCATGACGGCGATCACAATCACGACGATGCTGATCTTTGCGGTCGCGATGGTCTATCATGGCGTCTCCTGGTATTCGGATAACATGGAGGAGCGTATCGTTGCGACGTTGTCGCCCGATGCCGCCAAGGCTTTTTCGGATATCGACCGGGGCGTGATGCCGGACCAGCAGCAGCTGCGGGCTCTTGTCGAGGTTTTGCCCAGGATAGAGGACGAGGCTGACGACGAGCTTCTCGCCTCGGTCTTCGGATTCGGCCTGCTCGGTGTCCTGCTGTGCAGCCTGCTCGGCTATTTCATCTCCCGGCGCATTGCCGCGCCGCTTGAGAAGCTTACCGTCGCCACGCGGCGTATGGCATCCGGCGATTTCAGCAGCGGCGAGACCGTCAGGGCGAACCACATCGTCGAAATCGCGTTTCTGGTCGACAGTTTCGACACGCTGACGCGGGAACTCCAGATGATGGAGCGCCGGCTGAAGTTCAACACCATGGCCGTGGCGCATGAACTGCGCACCCCGCTTACCATCCTGCAGGGCCGTCTGCACGGTATCGTGGATGATCTCTTTCCTCTCGACAAGGAAGCCATTCGTCACCTCATCGTCCATGTGGAAGGGCTGACGCGCCTTGTCGACGATCTGCGGACGCTCTCCCTTGCGGAAACCAACAGCCTCGTCCAGGAAACGCAGCCGCTCGATCTTGCCACCGAATGCGCGGCGGCGGCGGAAGCGGCACGGCCACTGATGGAAGAGGCCGGCCTCACTCTCGATATGTCGCTCGCAACCGCTTCCGTTTACGGTGACCGCCAGCGTCTTCGACAGCTGCTGCTGATCCTGATGGACAATGTGCGCCGTTATGCGGCCAGCGGTAAGAGCCTGCGCTGCTCAACCGGACTTCGCGACGGGCGCCCCTTCGTGGCGATCGAGGATAATGGCCCGGGTTTCCCCCCCGGCGTCGAGGCGCACGGCATCGAACTCTTCTGGCGGACAGAACCGTCACGCGCACGCAAGACCGGCGGCACCGGCCTTGGCCTGTCGATTGCAAGAGCGATCGCGCAGGCGCATGACAGCGATCTGCAGATAAAGGCAGGAGAGACCGGCGGAACCGTCGTGACGGTTCTCTTCAAGGCAGCCACCTGAAAATTCCGAGGGGGCAATCGTCCCCTCCCTTCCAGTTCGCTTGCCCGCGCCGCCACATCTTCACATGAAACCGGCTGTTTCTCGACAAAGTCTTCACAAACCCGGCGCATGCCTCGGCCGAATGCCGATCTTCGCCGGAAGCCTACCCCATGTCACGCACTCAAGATGCTGCCGCTCTGGCAGAGAAGTTCCCGGTCCCCGATGATGTGGCCGAGACCGTTTCAGATACAGCCCGCTTTTTATTGTTCTGGAGAATCATAACCTTCGTGCAGCGCGCCCGTTGGAAGCGGGCGGTGCTTTTCTGGATGCGTTTTGCGGCCAACCCTTTCGTTACCTTTCGATGGTGGTGGTTTCTGGCAGCGTTTTCGGCAAGGCAAAAATTGCCGCCGCCACATGATGAGCTTCTGCAAAAACCCCTGTCGAAATTCCTTCTCAACAAAGTCTCGCAGAAAAGGCGGCTGGCTTTTCTCATGGACAATTTCGCAATTGCGGACCGGCATTTTTCCCGGAATGTCATGGCCGGTCTCTGGGCGGGAAAAACCGTGGAATTGGGCGCCATTCGCGGCCGAAACGATGAATATCGATGTATTTTGACCCTGGCTGACCGTTGCGGTGGCCGCCACGAGGGTGCTTTTGCCGTCAGACTTCTGCGCGACCATGACGATGCCGTTCTGTGGACGGCGACGTTTATTTTTCTGCAACAGTGCGAAAGCGTGCGCCACACGATCGTCGTTGGAGGCATGCAGGGGCCGCGGGCTGCGAAGGAGCAGATGGTGTCGGTCACGCGCGACCTTGCGGGACTTCGCCCCAAGGAAGCGACATTGATGGTTCTGCAGGGCCTCATCTCGGTGAATGCGTGTCACTATCTCGCCATCGGCCATTCCAGGCACCCCATCCGCTATCGCCGCACGCGACGGCAGAAAATGATGGTTTCAGACATCGATGCCTTCTGGCGGGAACGCTCTGCCGAACCGGAGGAAACATTCGGTTTTAAGGTTCCCGTCTCCAGCCTTGAGGGCACGGACAAACGAAGCCGGATGAAACTTTGCTTTTACAAGCTCGGCCGTGGGCTTGCCGGGAGCAAACCAGATAAAAGCGAATAGGTTGGGGCGAGACAGCTCGCCCCTTCCTTTTCGTGTCCCGCTTTAATCCCGAGCCGGTTGCCGCGCCGGTCCGAAGATCACGAAGCTGAGCCCGGCAAGCAGCCAGACACCGATGCCCGCATAAAGCATGACCAGACCAAAACCATCCGCAAGCGCCTGATGGACGAGCGTTTCCGAAACGCCCTGCGCCGATGTGCCAGCGGTTCCCGCCGCAATCTTTTCCGCAAGCGATTGCAGGGCAGTCATATCCGTGCCGGCGGGCAGGTTCGCCCGCAACGAAGCCCGGACGCCCTCCACCAGAATGAAGCCCATGATGGGAATGTTGATGGCAAGCGAGATCATGCGGGCGCTCATGTCGATGCCGGATGCCATGCCGGAACGGGCGGGGGAAACCGCGCCGGTGGTGGTATTGGTGACCGGCGTATTGGTCAAGCCAAGCCCGATGCCGGCAAGGATGCAGCCGGGCAGCATGGTGAGCCAGCTCGCATTTTCGATGCCGCTTCCGATTTTCATCAGCATGAAACCCAGACCGATGGTGAACAGTCCGGCCGGAATGACGAGGCGCGGCTGATAGCGCAACGACAGGCGTTCTGCGAGCGGCGGCACCACCAGCGCCGGCAGAGTATAGGCAAGCAGGCCGAGGCCGGCGGTGACGCTGTCGTACCCGAGACCGGCCTGAAACCAGATCGGCAGATAGATCATGAACGGCCAAAAGCTGATATTCATTGCCGCCGAACCGATGATCGCCCCGGAAAAAGGCCGGATGCGGAATACGGAGAAATCGAACATCGGCCTCCGCGTGCGCTTTTCAGCGACCACAAAAGCAATGAAGCTCGCAACCGAGACCCCGAGGATAAGAAGCGACGTGGGGCTCGCAAAACCGAGCTCGGGCCCCTGCGTGATGAAAAAGGCGAGGCAAAAAACGGCGGCCGAAAGCGTGGCCATGCCGGCAAGATCAAGACGCGCCGCCTCCGGATCGCGCGATTCCCTTACACCGCCTGCGGCGAGCAGCCAGGTCACGATGCCGAGCACGACATGAACGAGGAACACCCATTCCCAGCTCCACAACGCGACGATGGCGCCGCCGATGATCGGGCCGAAACCCAGCCCCACGCCGGAGACGATGCCCCACCAGCCGAACGCCATGCCACGCTCCCGGGCCGTGCGGAACTGGTGCGACAGGATGGCGATCTGGCACACCAGCATCGCCCCGCCGCTCAAGCCCTGAAAGAAGCGGGCCCCGATCAGCACGGAAACATTCTGCGTCATCCCGCAGGCGAGGGAAGAAAGCGCAAAAGCAGCGATGCTGGCAATAAAGACGCGTTTGCGGCCGAAGCGGTCGGCCAGCGCCCCCGTCGCCATCAGCACCATGGTCACGCCGATCGTATAGGCATTCATGATCCACTGAAGCTGGCGGAAATCCGCCTGCAGCACCTCTTCGAGTGTGGGCAGGATTGCCGGAACACTGGAAATTTCCAGTCCGAACATCAGGGCGGAGAGACAAACGGCAGCGAGCGCCATGGCGCTTCTGCTGGCCGCTTGTTCGGTAACAGCAAGGGTCATTCTTCAGCCTTTCGTGGGTGGAGGCGCACGGGCGCCATCCGCTCAATAAACCGAAGGCAAACTAGCCAAGGCTTGACCATAACGGAATTGGATGATTGATTATTTCAGAGACAACAAATTGGGATGACCGAGATGAGCACGCTCGATGTGGAGGCCGTCGAGGCCTTCGTCACCATCGCCGATCTGCAGAGTTTCACCCGCGCCGCCGAAACGCTGGGCACCACCCAGGGCGCCATCAGCGTCAAGCTCAAACGGCTGGAAGACAGGCTTGGCCAGCGGCTGCTCGAAAGAACACCGCGTTCGGTGCGTCTGTCCGCCCAGGGGGCGGTATTTCTCGCACCCGCCCGCGAGTTTCTCGCGGCACATGATCGGGCACTGGCAGGCCTTTCCTCGCCGCGCCGCCGTTTCGGCCTCGGCATTGCCGCGCATGTGGCGGGACCAGAGGTGCCGACGCTTCTGGCGCGGCTAAACGATCACGACCCCGGCCTTACGATTGAAGTGCGGATGGACCATTCCCGCGCACTGCTCGATGCCTTTGACCGTGGTGAAATCGATGCGGCCATCATCCGGCGCGAGGATGACCGGCGTGACGGCGAGGTGCTTGGATCGGAGCATTTCGGCTGGTATGCAACCCCGCAATTCGAACATCGCCAAGGCGAACCGCTCAGGCTCGCGGCGCTTTCGCCCGCCTGTGGCGTGCGCAACATCGCCACCCATGCCCTGGACGCAGCGGCGATTGCCTGGACGGAGGTGTTTCTCGGCGGCACGTCGTCTATGGTGACCGCCGCCGTCTCGGCCGGGCTTGCGATTTCCGCCTTTTCCTGCCGCCTTGCGCCACCCGGGACAGTCGAGGTCAGCCAGCGTTTCGGCCTGCCGCCTCTGCCCTCCAGCGAAATCATCATGTTCTCGACCCTGACCGACAGCAGGTCTCGCGAAGCGTTGCGCACACTTGCCGCCGCCTTTCGCGAGCACCGGCCGGGAACAATTCCGTCTGATATAGGCTAAGCGGCGAGCGCGAATTCTTCCGGCTTGAGCTTTCCGCTCCTCAGAAGATATTGCAGGGCATAAGAAACTGAAAGCGCATCATCGAGCGCATCGTGGCCCTGCAAAGGCGGATGCTCAACGCCGTAATAGTCGGCGAGACTGTTGCTGGGCGTCTTGGCCAGATCCTCGACCGGCATTCCCGCCGCAAGCAGGAGCCTGACGGCATTGTCGAAGCGATGAGCAGGCATGGGCGGCTGGATACCCGCGACATAAGTGCTGATCGCCATCATGTTCAACTCGTCCTTGCCCCATGACCAGCATTGGGCACCCCCAGAGAAGCTATCGAAGCTTGAGAGGGCATCCTGCAAGGGAACGCCTTGCGCCTCGATGATCTCCTCGGTGATACCCGTCAACCTGGTGAAGAACGGATCGATCGCATATCGCCTGCCATAACGGTCGACCGGGGAGATAAACACCCTATAGGTCTCCAGAAGTGGAAAATCGCCTTCCAGCCCGAGCTTGACGGCACCGATCTGCGCGATGACAGGATCGGGATCATGGGCCGCACACCAGAATCTGCGTTGCGAACCCTCCAGGCAGAGAAACTCACAGTCGAATATGATTGCCTTTTTCATCGATGGCCCTCCTGCCCACAAGGTAACAACAGGTCAGCCGGAACAGGAAGTGGCGACCCCGCGTCAATTCTATGGCAGTCTTATACCATCGAGTGCGGCGGGCTCCGTTTCAATTGCAAATTAACGCGCTCTGCTTGTCGACAATTCCCGGCGGAAAACTTAGCATCGGATGAAAATGGCACCGCCGATGCCTCTGTCGGTCCATTCGCCGTGGTGGAGTATTCATGTCCCTTCCCCAGAAAATCGGTTTTATCGGAACGGGCGCCATCACCGACGCGATGGTACGCGGCCTGCTTGCCAAGCCCGCCGCCGTTCCACATGTCATGGTGTCCCAGCGCAGTGCCGATATCTCGGCCAGACTTGCCTCCGATTTTCCGCAGGTGATCATCTCCGGTGACAATCAGATGATCGTTGATGGCTGCGATACCGTCGTGCTGGCAATCCGTCCGCAGATCGCCGAAGAGGTCATCCGGCCTTTACGGTTCCGGGACGGGCAGAAGGTCATCAGCGTCGTGGCTGCAACCAGCCGCGACACACTTCTGGACTGGATCGGCGCGGATGTGCGTCTCAGCCAGGCGATCCCGTTGCCCTTCGTTGCCCGGCGCAAGGGCGTCACCGCCATTTACCCCGCCGATACGGATACCGCAGCGATCTTCAACGTGCTCGGCAATGCTGTGGAATGCGAAACAAAAGCGGAATACGACCTTCTGGCCGCCGCCAGCGCGCTGATGGCCACCTATTTCGGGATCATGCAAACGACGACGGAGTGGCTGGCGGAGAACGGCCTGCCGGAAGAAAAGGCGCGTTCCTATGTCACGCCCCTCTTTGCCGGTCTCTCCGAGGTGGCCCTGCTGTCCGGCGGAAAGGCTGACTTCACCGAAATGAGCCGCGAATTCGCCACCAAGGGCGGCCTCAACGAGCAGGTCATGCACGATTTCGATAGAAAGGGCGGCTCCAGTGCGCTGAAAGAGGCATTGAGCCGGGTGCTGGGGCGGATCGCGCAATAACCGGCGGGCTTTAAAAAACGAGAATGAAAAAGGGGCCTTTCGGCCCCTTCCTGTTTATGCTTTTCCCGGACGGTTGATCGTGAGGAAGTGGCGCACGACAGGCTTTTCCAGCCCGGAATGGTAAGCAAGCACCTTGCCCTGCAAATCCGCATCCGCATTGGAAACCCGCTTGTGCTGGCGAAGATGCTCGGCCCAGGATTCCACCATGAACCATTCGACGATCTTCTGCGGATCGGCGGAGTCTTCGGTGACGCCCCAGCCATAGGCCCCATCACGGCGGCGCTCCTGGGAGAGCTCATCCAAGGCATGCAGGAAAGCGGAGCGATGATGCTTCTCGACATTATATTCGATCAGGATCAGGACCGGGCCGCGATCATGGGCCACGGGCTCGGCGACGAGCGGTTCGGGCCAATGGTTGGACGGCACCATATCCGCATCGCCAGCCGGCAATTTCAGGCGGTGCATGACAAGACCCGCCACGAACAGGCCGGCTGCACCGATCAGCAACGTACCCGGCACGCCTGCGGCCTCGCCAACGGCGCCCCAGCCGATGCTGCCCGCCGTCATGGCACCGTTGAAGACGGTGAGATAGACGGCAAGGCCACGGCCACGCACCCAGTTGGGCAGGATGGACTGCGCCGCGCCATTGAGAGTGGTCAGCGCCGTGATCCAGGCGCCGCCGAGGAACAGCAGGATGACGATGGCAAGCCATTTTGGCGGTGCAAGCGACAGGCCGGCCATGACGAGGGCGGTCGTGATGGCGGCGCCCAGAAGCAGGGCATCGGCATCGAAACGTTCGCGCAGCTTAGGCATGACCAGCGCGCCGCCAATAGCACCTGCCCCGACCGCGCCGAGCAAAATACCGTAGAAGCTTGCGTCACCGCCGAGCAATTGCCGGGCAACCAAAGGCAGCAACGCCCAGACGGCACTGGCAAAGGCGAAGAAGATCGCGGCGCGCAGCAGGACGACATGCAGCGGCCGGCTGGCACGCGTGTATCGCAGACCCGCACGGAAGGCGCCAAAAAAGTTCTCCTGCAGCGCATCATTGGCGTTCTTCGCCCGGGGCCACCACAAAAGCGCGGCGATGACCACGAAATAACTCGCAACATCGGCGCCATAGGTGAAGGCCGCGCCGAAGGCTGCCAGCAGAATGCCGCCTGCGGCCGGGCCGATGGAACGGGCGATGTTGATACCCAGGGAGTTCAGCGCCACCGCGCTTTTGACATCCTCTCGTTTCACCAACTCCGGCACGATCGCCTGCCAGGTCGGCCCCATCAGGGCTGCCCCGATACCGCCGAGGAAGGTAAGCCCTATCAGGGCGCTGACGGACAACAGGCCGGTATGGGCAAGAACCATAAGGGTGATGCTGACGGAGGCCAGCAGAAGCTGGACCGCGATCAGGAACTTGCGACGGTCGAGAATATCCGTCAGCACGCCAGCCGGGATTGCCAGAAGAAAGATCGGCAGGGTTCCGGCCGCCTGCACCATGGCGACCGCCGCCGGCGAAGCCGAAAGATCGGTCATCAACCAGGAACTGGCGACATCACGCATGAAGCTGCCGGTATTGCCGAGCACCGTCGCGGCCCAGAGGACGGCGAAGACCGGTTGCGCAAGAGGAGCAAAGCTGCTTGCGGAGGATTTTGCGGCACTCATTTGCCCGTTCCTTTCGTAAGATCGATTGCAGCGACGATAACAAAGGCGCCGGCCAGACCGAGATGTTCGAAGAAAGCGTTGGTGGCCATCATGCGGTCCATGCCGGGCGCCATTTCCCAGAACCGCAGTGCGATGAAGGTCGCAAGAAGCGTGAAGCCAGCAAGTGCAAGGGCACCGGCCCAGCGCAGGAAGCCCGACACCACCAGAGCGGAGGCGGCAAGTTCGAACAGGATGACGACGACGGCGAATGCGGCCGCCGGCTGCAGGCCAAAATGGTTCATCTCCGCAATCGCGCCGGGGAAATCGAAGATCTTCGTGAGCGGCCCCTGAATATAAGCGGAGCACAGCGCCAGAAGCGCCAGGGTTTTTGTGGCGGGCGCGGCAACGATATCCGCAAGAAGCCCGCGAAGGCGAAGGGTCGAAGATGGATCGGTCATTCTAGTGCTCCTGGGATTGGCCGTCGGGTCGAGCGGCGCTGGGTTCATGTGATGGAGCGATATTGACCGAAACAATTATCGCCAACAATTGCATCAATAGTTTCGAGATAATTGCGTTATTTGCAATACTGAATGGAAACCGGGTTTCCGGTGTTCGCGCAGGAGAATGGGCAGCAGCATTCCGCTGCCCATTTGATTTCACTCGTCTGACGAGCCTCAGACGGCCCAGCAGGAGCAGCCCAGCGCGCCGAAAAAGCCCTTCAGATCGGCGATCGGCAGCTTTGATGTCCAGGCGCCGGCGTGGTCATGGCCATGGACACCGCAATCATGGGCGCAGCCACAGGAAGAGATGGCCGCGCGTCTCAGCGAGTTCTTTCCGGCCCCCTGCGGTTCGCCCCAGGCGGCATAACCGCCGAAGGTGCGGACCGGCGACCAGTCGGGCATGGCCGGCGGAATGTTACTTTCGTCGAGCGCCCTGAAATCGCCGGCACCATAGACGATCTTGCCGCCCACCATGGTCAGTTCCGAGGTGAGGAAGGATATTTCGTCCTCGGCGCAGGAGAAATAATCCTTGTCCGGCACCACCAGATCGGCGAACTGGCCTTTTTCGATGCGGCCCTTCTTGCCTTCTTCGTTGGAGAACCAGGTGACTTTTTCGGTCCACATGCGCAGCGCCGTTTCGCGATCGAGGCAGTTGGCGCGCGGATAAAGCTGCATGCCGCCCACCGTCTTGCCGGTCACCATCCAGAACAGCGACACCCACGGGTTATAGGAGGCGACGCGGGTGGCGTCGGTGCCTGCCGAAACGTTGACGCCCTTTTCCAGCATCCGCTTGATCGGCGGCGTGGCTTCGGCGACACCATGGCCATAACGCTCGACGAAATATTCACCCTGATAGGCCATGCGGTGCTGGGTGGCGATGCCGCCGCCAAGGGCTGCAATGCGGTCGATCGAGCGATCGGAGATGGTTTCGGCATGGTCGAAGAACCAGTTCAGCCCTTCGAGCGGGATATCCCGGTTGACCTTTTCGAAGACATCCAGCGCCCTTGAGATCGTCTCGTCATAAGTGGCATGCAGACGCCAGGGCCAGCGATTTTCCGCCAGAACCCGGACGACCTCTTCGAGTTCGCCTTCCATTTCCGCTGGCATATCCGGCCGCGGCTGACGGAAATCCTCGAAATCGGCCGCGGAAAAGACCAGCATTTCGCCCGCGCCATTGTGCCGGAAATAATCGTTACCCTGCTTGTATTTGACCGAGGACGTCCAGTTGAGGAAGTCCTCCTTTTCCTGCTTCGGCTTCTGGGTGAAGAGATTGTAGGCCAACCGAACCGTCATCTGGTTCTCATCCGACAGCTTCTGGATCACCTCGTAATCGTCCGGATAGTTCTGGAAGCCGCCACCCGCATCGATCACGCCGGTCACACCCAGCCGGTTCAGCTCACGCATGAAGTGGCGGGTGGAATTGACCTGATAATCGAGCGGCAGTTTCGGTCCCTTGGCGAGGGTCGAATAGAGGATGCCGGCATTCGGCTTGGCGAGCAGCAGGCCGGTGGGATTACCGTTGGCATCGCGGGTGATCTCGCCGCCGGGAGGGTTCGGCGTGTCCTTGGTATAGCCAACGGCGCGAAGTGCCGCGCCGTTCAGCAGCGCCCGGTCATAGAGATGCAGAAGGAAGACCGGCGTATCCGGCGCCACCGCATTGATTTCCTCGATGGTCGGCAGGCGCTTTTCGACAAATTGATGTTCGGTGAAACCACCGACGACGCGCACCCATTGCGGGGCCGGCGTGATCGCCACCTGGCGCTTCAGCATGTCCATGGCATCGGCAAGCGAGCGAACGCCATCCCAGCGCAGTTCCATGTTGAAGTTCAGGCCGCCGCGCACGACGTGGGTGTGGTTGTCGATCAGGCCGGGCAGCACGCGCTTGCCCTTGAGGTCGATGACCTTCGTTTCCGGTCCGGCAAGGGCCATGACCTCGGCATCGCTTCCCACCTCCAGAAACAGACCATCCTTGATGGCGACTGCCGTTGCATTCGGATTGCCGCGATCAAGCGTCGTGACGCGGCCATTGTAAAGGATGGTCTCTGGATACATGGAAGAAGCTCCGCTCTTGATGAGATCGGCAGCCTTGGCCGATGAAAACAGATTCGGAAAGGCGAGACTGGATGCCGCGCCGAGGAAAGTGCGTCGTGTCGGCATCAGCTTCTCTCCCGGTTGGTCGGCTGCCGCGTCTGCGCGAGAGCCGTTGTTTCATCGCCACCCTTCGGCATATGGCCGAACATATGCGGCTTGATCTGGTTGAACCACGAAACGGCGGCCGGCTCCCTGTCGATGATCGCCTTTGCGAAGGGAATGACCTGTTCTCCGACCAATATGCCCAGCAGGCCGACAAGTGCAATGACGGGCGGAGCGGGCGAGCGCACATTAAGCAGGCTGTAGACGATGCCGACCAGCAGACCGGCGCCGAGGGACAGAAGATAGACTTTCATGGAAACCTCCTTGGATGGATGAAGCCGCGCCAGCGTGGATTAATCCCGCCGGCGCGGCATGGTTGAAAGCTTATTTCGCAGGGTTCGGGCCGATGCGCTTGCCGTGCTTGACGCGCTCTGCACCGCCATGGACATGGGTGACCGCATAATCGATGCCCATGCCATAGGCGCCGGAATGTTCCTTCACCAGCGAGGTGACGGCATCATAGGTTTCCTTGCGGGCCCAGTCGCGCTGCCATTCCAGCAAAACCTGCTGCCAGGTCACCGGGATCACGCCGGCCTGCACCATGCGGTCCATGGCATATTTATGCGCATCGAGAGACGTGCCGCCGGAGGCATCCGCCACCATGTAGATCTCGTAATCCGCGACATCATGCAGCGCCGAGAGCGCGAAGGTGGTGTTGCAGACTTCCGTCCACAGGCCGGAGACGACGATCTTCCTGCGGCCACCGGCAGCATTCTTTGCAAGCGCATCGCGGACGTTCTGGTCGTCCCAGGAATTCATCGAGGTACGCTCGAGAATATCGTTTTCCGGGAAGACGGCGAGCAGTTCCGGGAAGGTGTTGCCGGAAAAGCTTTCGGTTTCGACCGTGGTAATGGTCGTCGGGATGTTGAAGATCTTGGCCGCCTTGGCAAGGCCGACGACATTGTTCTTCAGGGTCTGGCGGTCGATCGACTGCACACCGAAAGCCATCTGCGGCTGCTGGTCGATGAAGATCAACTGGCTGTTGGCGGGGGTAAGGACTTCGAGCTTCGACATGGTGGTTCTCCGTTCTGCTGGTGATTGCCGATTGACGGCGGTGGAAATTAACAAGGCTTCGCCGGCCGGCTGCCCACGCAGGGGCAACCGTCTTGGAAGAGTACTGATGTTATTATCGGTTAGTGGATGCGGGTGAGACGCCCGCCTTATGCCGCAAGCGGAACCAGGTTCGCCTCGATCTGATTGCGGAAAGGCTCATACCGGTTCGGAAGCTTGAGCGCCTGGCCGAGATGCGCGGTATCCTCATCCCGGTCGAAGCCGGGCTCGTTGGTTGCGATCTCGAACAGGATCCCGCCCGGCGTCCGGAAATAAATCGCCCAGAAATAATCACGGTCGATGACGGGAGTAACCTGATAGCCCGTGTCCATCAGGGCCTTGCGCACTTCCAGCTGCTTTTCGCGGTTTTCGACCGCAAAGGCGATGTGGTGGACCGAACCTGCACCCGGACGGGCAAAGGGCGTCTTCGGCAGGGCCGCGAGATCGATCGTATCGGCTCCGTTACCGCCGGGAATGACGAAACGCGTGACATCACCGTCGACATCAGCCCGTTCATAGCCCATGAAGCGAAGAAGCTCCTCGGTCGCTGCCGTGTCGTTGAGATTGAAACGCGCGCCGGTGAAACCGCGTATGGCGTTGTCTTCGGAAATGCCTTCGGCAAGCCAGGCGGCACGGGCATCATTATCCGTTTCGATCAGCGAGAGACCATCGCCATCGGGACCGGTGAAGCGCAGGCGATTGGCGCCGAAGACCGTATCGGCCTGAATACCGGCGACACCCCTGGCAATCAGCCGTTCTTTCCAGAAGCCCAGCGCGCCTTTCGGGATGGAGAACTGGGTCTCACCCACCTCGCCGACGCCGGGACGGCCCGCCATCATATTGGCGAAGGGAAAATAGGTCATGACCGTGCCGGGCGTTCCCTTTTCGTCACCGTAATAAAGGTGGTAAACGCTGGGTTCGTCGAAGTTGACGGTCTTCTTCACGCGGCGCAGGCCGAGCGTATCGGTGAAAAAGCTGTTGTTCTGCCGCGCATCCGAAGCCATGGAAGTGACGTGGTGCAGGCCCTTGATATCCTTGATCATCATTGGCGCCTTTCTTCTTTGGTGCCCGTTTCGATGGACAAAGATGTAACCCGCTTGATTGCATCGGTGAATTGCAATATTTCTCTCGAATGAATTGCGATTTTTGAAATAATCGAGATGAACGATCACAAAGCTCTCAAAACCTTTCTGATGGCAGCCGAAAAGCGCAACTTCGCGCAGGTCGCCCGTGAACTGGGCATGACGGCTGCCGCCGTCACCCGCGCCATTGCGGCGCTGGAAGACGATCTCGGCGTGCAATTATTTGTCCGCACCACCCGTCAGGTATCCCTGACGACGGATGGGGCCGTGTTCGCCGCACAGATTCAGCCGGCGGTCGAGGCGCTGGAAAATGCCCGGCGTGATGTCAGGAATGCCCACAAGGCCGACGAGGGACGGCTGAGGATCAGCGCGCCGACATGGCTCGGCAAGACGGTGCTACCGCCGATCCTGTCGGGTTTCCGCGACTTGTACCCGAAAATGTGTTTCGAGATTTCCCTGTTGGACAGCATGGTCAATATTGTCGATGACGACTATGATCTGGCGATCCGCATTTCGTCGGCCCCATCAGACAAATTCACCATCTGGCGCAAGATCAGGGCCGTGCCGAGAATCCTGGTGGCGGCACCGGGCAGCCGGTTCACGCAGATGAAACATCCAGGCGAGCTTACCCCTGACGATTGCCTTGCCTATAGCGGTGAAAGCCGGCGGGAAAGCTGGATCCTCTCGGATGGCGGATCGAGCATCACCATCACGGCCGGTCGCGCCTTCAGCGCCAATAGTGGTGAGGTTCTGGCCGATATGGCAGCCGATGGCGCAGGCGTGGCCATGCTGCCGGGATTCAATATCGCCGAACATATCCGCAGTGGCCGGCTCGTCCATGTTCTGCCGGGCTGGGTCCCACCGGAACTCTGGCTGACGCTCTATTATCCGCCCTACCAGGCCCTGCCGCCCCGCATCGCAACATTCTCGAAATTCTTCGAGGAGCAACTGCCGGCCTATATGGTGATGCTGGACTAGGACGGAGAGCCTTCGCGTACCGCATTGAAACCGTCAGGCAGGAAGAGGCGGAGGTAGCCACCGTGCCGCCGTCGCGCGGAACTGAACCAAACATGGCGCCACCTCAAGCAAACACAGTCAGCACTTAACCGGTTTTGCACCTTCGGCACCTGGATTCGTGCCGAAAATTTAGTGCGGCTGATCACTATTGTGGTCCGGCGAACTTGATTGCAATTTTCAGCTATTGATGGATACTTTGTACGGAAATTTTTGGAGAGCCGTACTAATAAAGAAAATAATACAATTACTCTTCATTGCAATATGTCTAATATTGGCGCTTAAACTCATGATATTATTATATATATTTAGTATATATTTACTTTATCAAATTATAAAATAAACATAAAAAAAGAATAACTAAACATATATCAAGTATTAACTCGTATTTAAATGTTAGACTGATATGAAATCAACGCCGCCAAATTTTAAGCGGCGACAATTATTAAGCGGCATTCGCATAAGCTAGCGTGGAAAATCCGGGCCATTCTCCGGCTCGAATTGCATGATGCCTTTCCAGCGCAGGTTCACAGGAGCCATGTTCTCCCCAATTTCGCTTATTTGCGGATCTCGGATCACTGTCATCAAGGGCAGTGTCTGGCGGCAGATAAGCGTGACCAGTCGCCCTTCGGTACAAGGACACGTTCATGACCTCCATTCTTTCCTCATTGTCTGCTGTGCAGATTTCCAAGCTCTCCACATCCGCAATCGCCGGTCTGACATCGGCAGACGTGAATGCCCTGGACAGCACCAAGATAAAAGCCCTCACCTCGTCTCAGATTGCCTCTTTGAGCACCGATAACCTTGCTCTTTTCAGCACTGACGACCTTCGTGCTATTTCGGTAAGCGCCCTTAAGGGACTAACCCTGTCCCAGATCGCAAAATTGAGCTCCACCCAAGTCAGCGGACTGTCAGCGTCCCAGGTCACGGCGCTATATACCAGCCAGATTGATGCCCTGACGACCGATCAGATCAAGGCGCTCAATTCGGCTCAGATCGCCGGCCTCAGCTCCGCCCAGATCGCCACCATGAGCAGCAGCGAGCTGGCAGTTTTCTCCACCGACGAGATCAGCTCCCTCAGCGCAAATGTCATCGCCGGCCTCACCACCGATGCCCTCAAGGGTCTCACCACCGAAAACGCCGCCGCACTGACGAAGACGCAGATCGCGGTCCTGTCCTCGGCGCAGCTCGGAGCCCTCTCCTCCGATGCTCTCGCCATGTTCTCCACGGACGAGATCAAGGCGATCAGCACCAAACTCCTTGCCGGCCTCGACGCCAGCAAGCTCAGCACCGGAAACATCGCTGCTCTCAGCAAGACACAGATCGCGGCGCTTTCTTCCGCGCAGTTCTCAGCCCTGTCCACCGATCAGATCAAGGCGCTCACCTCCGATCAGATCGCCGGCCTCAGCTCCGCCCAGATCGCCACCATGAGCAGCAGCGAGCTGGCGCTCTTCTCTACCGATGAGATCAAGGCCCTCAGCGCCAAGGCCATTGCCGGCCTCACCACCGATGCCCTCAAGGGTCTCACCACCGAAAACGCCGCCGCACTGACGAAGACGCAGATCGTGGCCCTGTCCTCGGCACAGCTGGGCGCCCTCTCCTCCGATGCTCTCGCCACGTTCTCCACGGACGAGATCAAGGCGATCAGCACCAAGCTTCTCGCCGGCCTCGACGCCAGCAAGCTCAGCACCGGAAACATCGCCGCTCTCAGCAAGACACAGATCGCGGCGCTCTCTTCCGCGCAGTTCTCAGCCCTGTCGACCGATCAGATCAAGGCGCTCACCTCCGATCAGATCACCGGCCTCAGCTCCGCTCAGATCGCCACCATGAGCAGCAGCGAACTGGCGCTCTTCTCCACTGACGAGATCAAGGCTCTCAGCGCCAAGGCCATCAGCGGCCTCACCACCGATACCCTTGCCGGTCTCGGCGGTACCAACGCCGCGGCGTTCTCTTCCCAGCAGCTGGGGGCAATGAACGACGGGCAGATCGAGGCTATCATCAAGGCCTACAAGACAGCGTAAGGCTTAAAAGAACCAGAAAACGACGACGCGGCCAAAAGCCGCGTCGTAGTGCCGATGCATTTAGTTACAAAATTCTCCAGAAGAACATCGAATATCTGCCATCGCGAAGATGTAAAACTGGAAGAAGCTTCTATTTCGACAGCATGAGCCTGGCATGATCTTAGTCCGGACAGACAATACAATCTCAACACGTCCAGCCACAGGCAAGTTATACGAGATAGCTAAAAACAGCCCATTAATAGGTTGTTTACGCAGGACGTCATGACCGCCAACCACGCCTCTCCTTCGAACGACGCCACCGCTCCCAGCGCGCTGTATCTCGCACAGAACCAACTGTTAAGTCTCATGGATCTGCTGCGGCTCACCGAGGCCCTCAGCGCTGCCGGCCAGAAAGCCGCCGCCGTGGAGCTCTACAAGACCTGGGTCGCGTTCAACGACAACAATCCCACAGTTCACCTCGCCTACTTCAACTATGCTGTCGCCCTCAATCAACTCGGCGATCGCGCAGGCGCGATACAGGCGTTCCGCGCCTGTTTGAAAGCCAATCCGCAATTTGCTCCCGGCCACATCAATCTCGGTCGTGTGCTTGAAGATGCCGGGTTTATCGGTCAGGCGGTGGAACAATGGGCCCTGTGCGCCGAGACGATGCAACATATAGACGCCGAGGCGATTGGGCATCGGCATATGATTCTGCAGAATATCGGCCGGGTCCTCGAAACTGCCGGGAAGCTTGAAGAGGCTGAAACCACTTTGCTGCAGGCGTTCGAACTACGGCCGGAATTGCCCGAAGCGGGCCAGCACTGGGCATCGCTGCGGCAGCGCCAGTGCAAGTGGCCGGTGCTTACACCGTCCGGCCACCTCACTTCCCGCAAGATGCTCGATGCAATGTCGTCGCTGACAATAAGCTGCTACGCCGACGATCCGATGTTCCAGCTGGCCAAGGCATATCGCTACAGCAAAACGTTGATCGGTGCGCCTCCGGACCTCACCCGTTTTCCACGCAGATTGCCGAAGCAGAAGTCCGGAACCAGCCAGCCTCTGCGCGTCGGCTACCTCTCATCGGATCTTCGCGACCATGCCGTGGGCTTCGCGCTCTGCGAGGTTCTGGAATTGCATGACAAGAACAGCCTAGAGGTTTTCGCCTATTATTGCGGCAACGTCCGCAGCACGGACAAAACGCAAGAGCGGATCAAGGCTGCGGTCCATTGCTGGCGCGATATTCACGGCATGGATGACGCCACGGCCGCATCGCAAATCATCTCCGACGAAATTGATATTCTGATCGACGTGAATGGCTACACCAAGGACGCACGCGCAAAGATTTTCGCCTATCGCCCCGCGCCGGTCATCGTCAGTTTCTGCGGCTACCCCGGATCTATGGGAAGTCCGTTCCATCAATATCTGATCTCCGACGGCTACATGATCCCGCCGGAGAACGAAATCTATTACTCCGAAAAGGTGCTGCGCATCGCGTGCGACCAGCCGCTCGACCGCAAGCGGCCCATCGCCACCCGGCCGAGTCGAGCGGAGGTCGGGCTGCCGGAGGATGCGTTCGTCTATGCCAGCTTCAACGGCATGCAAAAGATCACGGAAAACTGCTTCGCACGATGGATGACGATCCTGTCACAAACGCCCGGCAGCCTGTTGTGGCTGCTGACCGGCGATGAGGATGTCAATCAACGCCTGCGAGACATCGCAGAAAAAAGCGGTGTCGCAGCTGAACGGCTCGTATTTGCGCCGAAGGTCCCCAATCCGCAGCATATTGCCCGCATCGGTGTTGCCGATCTGTTTCTGGACACGTTCCCCTATGGGGCGCATTCCACCGCGGCGGACGCGATAACGTCCGGGCTGCCCGTCCTCACCATGTCGGGCAAGACGTTTGCAGCACGCTTCTGCGGCAGCATCGTCACCGCAGCGGGTGTCCCGGAGATGCTCTGCTCCTCACCGGAAGACTATGTCGCCCGCGCCATCAGCTTCGAACGGGACCGTAAAAGCCTTTCAGAGGTCAGAGACGCGATCGCCCGGCAACGCGACACGAGTGTGTTGCGGGATATTCCCGCGCTGGCAAGGCGGCTGGAAGAGCTGTTTTGGCAAATGCAGGGTGAATGTGAACGCGGTGAAACGCCAGTGCCGGATCTCTGCAATCTCGACCTCTACTATGAAATCGGTGCGGAAGCCGTATTGGAAAACATAGAGTTTGAAGACGAACAGGCTTACCGCACGCGCTACCTGAAAAAGCTGCGCGAGCAGCACGATTACGCCCCCATCCCGTATGACCGCCGTCTTTGGCAGAAACCCAACAGCTGAGCGGGGATCCTAGGCGCCGCTCGGCCGAAACGCGCACAGCAGCTTTCAATGTAAGGCTTACCGCCCATGGGGCGAAGTATGAACAGGATTGGTTCTCAATGAGCGCGGACGAAAGAATTGTCATTGTGGGCGCCGGGCTTTCCGGCGCGGTCATTGGGCGGGAACTGGCACTTGCGGGCCATATGATCGATATCCTCGATGTCCGCGATCACATTGCCGGCAATTGTCACACCGAGCGTGACGGTGAGACCGGCGTTATGGTCCATGTTTACGGTCCCCACATCTTCCATACCGACGACAAGGAGGTCTGGGATTATGTGAACAGCTTCCAGACTTTCATGCCCTACAAAAACCGCGTTAAAACGACCAGCAACGAGCGCGTCTATTCTCTGCCGGTCAATCTTCACACAATAAACCAGTTTTTCGGCAGGAACTTCCGGCCCGATGAAGCACGGGCATTCATCGAGGAAAAGGCCAACAAGTCGATTACCGACCCGCAGACCTTCGAGGAGCAGGCGCTGCGTTTCGTCGGCCGGGAACTCTATGAAGCCTTTTTCAAGGGATATACCGAGAAACAATGGGGCTGCTCGCCGACAGACCTTCCGGCCTCCATTCTGAAACGCCTGCCCGTGCGCTTCAATTACGACGACAATTACTTCTTCCACAAATATCAAGGCATGCCGGAAACCGGCTATACGGACATGGTCGAACGCATCCTCGATCATCCGAACATAACGGTCAAACTCGGCACACAATTCCGTCGCGCCGAAGCACCGACGTCCAAACACGTCTTCTATTCCGGCCCGCTCGATGTTTATTTCGACTTCGAATTCGGCCGCCTGGCCTACCGGACGCTCGACTTCGAACGTTTCACCTATGACGGTGACTACCAGGGTTGCGCGGTGATGAATTATGGCGATGTTTCGGTGCCCTATACCCGCATCACCGAGCACAAGCATTTTTCGCCGTGGGAGGAGCAGGCCGGCTCCGTCTGCTACCGGGAGTTCTCCCGTGCCTGCGGCCCGCAGGATATTCCTTATTATCCCGTTCGATTGGTCCGGGACAAGGAACAGCTTGCCGACTATGTG
Organism: Agrobacterium tumefaciens; assembly: GCA_017744915.1. Classification (GTDB taxonomy): domain Bacteria; phylum Pseudomonadota; class Alphaproteobacteria; order Rhizobiales; family Rhizobiaceae; genus Agrobacterium; species Agrobacterium tumefaciens_I. The sequence goes on along the minus strand of JAGIAH010000010.1, from coordinate 45,689 downwards.
GCGCGTGCCGAGCGGGAAGCATCGGTGACCTTTGTCGGGCGGCTTGGGACGTATCGTTATCTCGACATGGATGCGACAATCCGAGAGGCGCTCGATACCGCCCGCCTCTATCTCGCCAGACGATCCGAGGGCGGCTCCATGCCGGCATTTCTGCATTCGCCCGCCTGAGACGGATCGGTCGTTCCCGGCCGGCTATTCATTATTGGGAGGCGCGGCCGACACCGTCGGCTTGGCGGATGTGACCTGGATGACTTCGGGAGCGGAGCCATGTTTCGCCTTGTTATGCCGGTGAAAGGCGATGAATTCCTCGGCCGGCAGCGGCCTGGAGAACAGCCAGCCCTGACCAAAATCCACGCCATGTTTCCGCAGATAGTCCGCCTGTTCCTCCACCTCGATACCTTCCGCGACGGAAAACAGTCCAAGCTCACGCGCCATTTCGATAATGTGCAGTGTAACGGTGCTGGTCGCCGTATTCCTGCCGATCGTATCAACGAAGGACTTGTCGATCTTCAGGGCATCCAGCGGAAGGCCCTGAAGATATTGAAGGCTGGAATAGCCGGTTCCGAAATCGTCGATTGCCACCGAATGTCCCGCCTTGCGCGCCCTGTCCAGCGTCACGCGCGCCGCATCGATGTCGATAAAACCACGCTCCGTCGCTTCGAGCCATATCTGCTCCTTGCGGATATTCGCGCGGGCGAGACGCTGATCGATAAAGTCCAGGATCCGGCCTGATTTGACATCTTCGGCGCAGAGATTGATGGCGATATGGGAACTGCGATCCCGGGCGAGCATGAGGCCAAGGTCTGCAATAACGGCTTCGACGACCTGATCGGTAATAGGCTCAATCAGCCCTGTTTCTTCCGCAAGGGGAATGAAAAGATCCGGCCTCACCAGACTGCCGTCCGGTCGCCGCCAGCGCACGAGCGCCTCCGCGCCAACGCAGATATTGGTCTTCAGTTCGATAATCGGTTGATAATGGACGATGAATTCGCGGTTTCGGACTGCTATCTCCAGCTCCGTTTGCGGTGACAGTCGCTTGCGCGACATCCAGATGACGACACCGACGATAAAGAGCGCGATGAATGCGCCGATCGGCAAAAGGATCGTCAATTCCTGTACCAGCTTCGTTCGCATCACCCCTCGCGGCTCAAGAACCACCGCCGTCAGCCCGTCTTCCTTCACCACGGAATAAAGCCATGCGTCGGTGGTGCCTCGGCCTTCCTGTGTCGGAAGCGTGGCGAGAGCCCCCGCATCCGGCAGGTTCTGCGTGCTGATGACCTGCCCCTTGTCGTTGAGGATAGCGAGAGATATGCCGTCCCGCAGCACTATATCAACAAAACGGGAGGGCGCGACGAGCGCATTGTACTGGCCGAGATGCAGGCTCGTCATCCGATCACCGCGGCTGATGCCCGGCTGGATACGCAACGTCACTTCGAGCCCGTCGGCCGTGACGTAGTCGACACGGGATTTGGCTATATTGCCCGTGGCGCGGCCCCAGGACGTACATTTGATGAAGCCGTTTTCGAAATAGCCGATCTCTTCGATCGATGGAACGTTGACCGTCACCTTCCGCATTTGCGCGATATGCTGATCCGAACACGCGGGAAGGTGTGCGGCTTCGATGGCTTCCAAAGCACCCCGCGCTTCCCTGAAAGTATTGCCGGCGCGCACGAGCGATCTTTCGGCGACGAGATCCAGAATGAAGAGTTCTTTTTGAATGGCGACACGCCAGGACGCCCAGGCCATGGCGGCAATGGGCAGTGCGGCCCCGATTACGGCCAGAAAAACCCCCACGGCTATTACACGCCAGCGTCGTGCCTGCATTGTCACTCTCCAAACGGTAGTCCGGATATAAGTGCCGTATTCTCCTTAATTTTTGCTATGCTGCGACAAGTTGAGGACCCCGACGACCCGGACCGACCGGCCGGTCGAAACTGTATCCTTTTCAACGCTCGCGGCCGCTTCCGCCGAGATCTCGTTCTCTTCGCATTCCGGCCGCATCTTGGGCACCGGAGCCTCTGGTCCCAACCACTCTCATCGGGGCTGCGGTCTTGGTGAGCGCGGGCGATGCTCCCAATGGGTGGCCGCGGCCTGTGCACGATGACCGCCTGCGATTGCAGTTTCGGTGTCCCGTCTCATATAAAGTCTCTAGGTTCCAGGCGACGGAAACCTAGTTTGGCTTGAGGAGTAGCTTATGCGCAAGCGAGAATTCTTGGTGGGAGTGACGTCGCTGGCGATATCTCTAGGGCTGGGGGGCAAATGCATGGCAGCATCAAATCATCCGGCTGATGCAGCGGCGCTGGCAGCGTTACGACCAGGGATGCCGGTCGCAGCAGTCGAGAAAGCCATGGGCTCGAGTTGGCGTGCTCCTGCCCCGCATAAAGGTGGCTTGATCGATATTTTGCAAAACACCTATGGTGTCGTTGTTCGTATCGATCGCAAGGGACTTATCGGACGGATCGACTTCAACTCCCGTTTCAAGCAAACCATCGCCGGTGTTCCGATGAGGATAGAACTCGCCGAGCTTCGCAACATCGTACCGGACATGCAGATTGGCGAAGAAAGCAAGCTTCGCGGGAACACCCGCTTCGGCACGATGCGCCTGGCGGAAGGTGAGCTGACCGCCCGCATTAGCTATGACAAGGTTTCCGAGATCACCATCTCGAATCCCGATGCCGAATATGCTGAACCAACCGCGCCACCTTATCCCGCCGCAAGCGGTGCCCCCGGTGCACCGTTCGCAGACCCTAACCTGAAACTGGCCGTCATGTCGGCGCTTTTACGCTTCAAGATGCTTGATCTCGGCACTCCCGAGCAACTTGCCACGCACGTTCTGGGGCGACCGGTTGATCTGGAGCAGGATGGCTATGAGTTGATCCCGCAAGCGCTGGAGTATCTTGTTCGTTATCCACTGACCGATGAGCAGCTTGCGGCCGTTGACTGGGTTCAGTTCGATGGCGGTGAGGAAATCTACCCATATGCCTGGTACTTCTGGGGTGGCGAAGAAGGCGTTTTCGATATCCGTGATACATCGGATATTCATCTGTGCGTTAATCTGAGGGGCATCTCGGTGATTTCGATGATCGATCATTTCGATCTTCGCACGCTGGTTCCACTGCGAAAACTCGAGTGGGTGAGCATCAACGTTCCATCGGAAAACCTCGATGCATTGCTGGATATGCCATCACTCAAGAAAGCGGGCCGCTTCAAGGTGAACAATACGGCGAATGAGGTTCTCGATAAGCTGGAGCAACGGGGCGTGCAGGTGAACTGACGATAGGCGAACGTAAAACAGCACTTAAACTGCCGCGTGGGCTCGACTGCGCCGCTGCGCACCACAGGTGGTCACTCAGATGATATCGCCGGATCGGGCCCCCCCGCGGGCGGGCGGGTGGCGCGACCCGGCGATAAAGCCAGTAGTTACACCGGCAAGGCGGTGGCGTTGATTGACGCCAAACTCATAAATGACAACCGCGGAAAATTCGGCCGTCACAAGTGTTCAGTGATTGGAACGCTTCCGCCAGAACGCCGCTGCAGCTGCAGCGCGCTCAACGTTGACGCAGCGTTCCCGACTGGTGCCTCAGTTCTGGGTTTCTTTTTCCAGGGCCTCACGCACTTCCGCGATCTTTCCCGTGTCAGTACCCGCACCAAGAATGCTCTTTGCTTCGGCAAGCTCCTGGCTGGTCACAGGCCTGTTTGCCAGTTGTTGCAGCGCCGAACGCAGGGCACTGTCGCTTAACGCGGGATCCGTCGGCACGGCCGTTGTCCCGTATTGAATTTCAAACTCCGCATACGCCCTCACATAGGCCGCAAGCGCTGCCATCTTGGGATCATTGGAATTCAAATAGGCATGAAAATTTCTCTTCATCGAATTGATGCTGCCAGTGCCGAGTTTTGCGCTGTGCGTCTTCGATTTTTCATTCTGCGCTTTGGAATGTTTTTCCGACGAATGCGATTTCAGCGACGATGAAGGACCATGTTTCGTGGACGAATTTGATGAATCCTTGCCTTGGCTGGCGCCGGATTTTCCTTCACCATGCCCGCCACCGTTGCCACCGCCATTACCACCACCGCCACCATTGCCACCGCCGTTGCCGCCGCCATTCCCGCCACCGTCCTTGGCGAAAGCGGAATGTACGAAGTCAAATGCACTTCCTCCCACGGGGGCAATGGCCAACACGAGACCAAGGCTCGCAGTACCGACGACCGAGCGGATTTTCATGTGCAGTTCCTTTACAGATTGGCCGTCGCCTCAGGTGACAGCAGAATGTCCAGCAAATCGCTGAGCACTACAATATTGCCGAAATTCCAGGTTTCCACTCCGCTCGGACCTATGCCTTGGCCATTTGGACCATAGTCTGATTGATCGCGGTCATTGGTCTCTTGGTTTGGCGGAGGGAGTAACGGGATCATCTTCAAGCCGCAGGCCACACCATCGGGCAACGGTTGACAGCGGAATTCGCTGGGATAGCTATAGGGGTCAGGAGATCGGTTCTGATAATGCCAGTTCTGCGAACAAGCCGTAAATACAAGGTGTCTCCGGCAAGTCCGGTCGCACGCTGGAATTCTCAGTCCCTTGCGAAGCAGTTCCTGCTCGCGGGTGGCCTTGTTGCGATCTGTGCGATGGTCGTCGTGGGTTTCATCGTCACCAGCCTGATCGAAAATGCCGTGACGCGTAACTCCGCGGCAACGACGGCGCTTTATGTCGACAGCGTCATCGCCCCTCTTCTGCCCGACATGCAAACGACCCAGGTTCTGGACGACTCGGTAACGCGGGCCCTGGATGAGACGCTCGGTCAGGGTGCACTGGGAAAGCGCCTGTTTTCATTTCGGCTTTGGCGCAACGATGGAACAATTCTCTATTCCAGCGACAAGGCTCTTTCCGGCAAACAATTTCCGCTTTCAGACGATCTGAGAACAGCGTTTTCCGGCCGCATGGCCGCAAACTTCAATCGGATCGACAATCCTGAAAGCGAGGCCGAACGCAACAGCGGACAGCCACTCCTGGAAATCTACAACCCCGTTCTGCAACCCTGGTCCGGCAAGGTCGTTGCTGTTTCCGAGTTCTACGAAATCGCCAACGACTTTGAGTGGAGCCTCAATCAGGCCCGTTTGCTGAGCTGGCTCGTGGTTGCTGCATTTACGATGATCTTTTTCACCCTTTTGTCGATCATCGTGCTGCGCGGAAGCCGCACCATTGACAGCCAGCGCAGGGCACTCAATGACCGTATCGGTGAATTGTCGGCCCTGCTAAGGCAGAATGAGGCGTTGCGTGCACGCGTTCAAAGAGCGACGCAACGAGCAGCCTCGCTCAACGAAAGCTATTTGCGGCGCATCGGTGCTGACCTGCATGACGGCCCCGCACAGTTGATCGCTTATGCCTCTTTGCGTCTCGACAGTCAGACGCTTACCGATCCCAACACTCCAGCCCCTGAGCGTGAGACATCGTTGATGACCATCAAGGGCAGCCTCGATGAGGCCATGACGGAAATCCGTGGCATTTGCAGCGGATTGATGCTGCCGCATATTGAGACGGATAACCTTGCGGCCCTGCTGAAACGCGCGATCCTCGCGCATGAGCAGCGCACGGGTGTCACCGTCGCCCTCTCCCTGGACAACATACCGGCGCACCTTTCCACCTCCGCAAAGATATGCGTTTATCGTTTTGTCCAGGAGGCACTCAACAACGGTTATCGTCATGCCGGCGGCATCGGGCAAAAGGTTGCGCAAACTTCGGAAGGCGGGCTGATTATCGTTGAAGTCATCGATGAAGGACAAGGTTTCGATTTGAGCGATGTTGGCCCGCAAAAGCTCGGCCTTGCCGGCCTGAGGGACCGCGTCGAAAGCCTTGGCGGCACCTTTCACCTTTTCTCATCCGATCACGGAACCACCGTGCGAATGTCGCTGAATATCGAGGAAATGGAGCAGGCATGACAGCTTCAATCAGCCTGGCAGTCGTGGACGATCACCCCCTCTTTAGGGAAGGCGTCATCCGAAGCCTGACCGAGATGGATGGATTTAACATCGTTGGCGAAGGCAGCAGCAAGGAAGACGCACTGCGCATAGCAACAGAACATCGCCCGGATGTCTTGCTACTCGATATTTCGATGCCTGGAGGCGGGCTGGAAGCCATTTCGCCCATACTCGACCGGATACCCGGCCAGAAGATCGTGATGTTGACGGTCTCCGAGGCAAGCGACGACGTCATGGCGGCTCTCAGGAATGGCGCCAAGGGCTACGTCCTGAAAGGCGTTGGCTCACGGGCACTTGCCGATATTATCCGAAGCGTCGCGGCAGGCGATAGCTATGTTGCCCCGACCCTGTCCGCGCGTCTGATTTCGGAAAGCGGATCGGGCAACCGGGTCAATCCCTTTACCGCACTGACGGATCGGGAACGGGAAGTGCTGGAACTGGCGTCTGCCGGATTGAGCAACAAGCATATCGGTCTGAAACTGGACCTGCATGAAAAGACGATCAAACATCATATGACGCAGATCTTCACCAAGCTCGAGGTGAGTAACAGAACGGAAGCTGCAATGGCGTTTCGCGACGAGCTTGAAAGGCGCCGTTAGTGGAGAAATGACCTAAGCCGCCGCTCGTCCGCGACGGTTGCATCGCGATTGACAATCGTACGGCCCTTTGAATCCTTCATCACGTATCGACCGCGCTGTACCCGTTCGCTTATGCCATCCTTATGGCGAACGGTAAGCGTGCCTTTTCCTTCATCTGTCGCTTCATCGGTGTCAGCCTGGCTTTGCGTTGCACTTTTGGTGCCTGACGCTGAGCCATTATTGTTTTCCTTGCCGCTTGAACTGCTGTTCCCGTTACTGCCGCTGTTGCCATTGCCGCTTCCGTTCCCGCTCGCACCTCCATTGCCGCCACCGCCGTTTCCGTTACCTCCACTACCTCCATTGCCTCCGCCACCACCATTGCCGCCGCCATTACCATTGTCATTCCGGGCTTCGGCTGTTTGCTCGACAAATGCCGCCGAAATACCGTGAATCTTTATCGTATAGGGAAGAGCCGTGCCGAACAGGGTCAACAGCAGGCATGGGAAGATAACGATCAGCTTGCGGCGCAATAACACATCTGGCTCCTGGGGTACCGATTGGATCCGGCGACGGACAGCGAGCGAAAACCGGTCGGCAAAGTTTTAAACTGCTTACAAGTCGTCGCGACGACGCGAGTGGTCAAGCCCCAATCTAAGGTGAAAGCCCTCTTTGGACTTCAGCAATCGCCTGAGAGACTTTTGCACGTGAATAACATTAGACCAAAGTCGGAGACCAGACGGACGGAAGCCCGATTGTTCGTTTGCCCCTTTGGCTGCAATGCCCTGATCAGTTGACGATCTTCGTTACCGGGGGTGGCATCTGCTCTTCGCCGTCCTTTGGAGCGGCTTTGTCGGTCAGGATCCCCTGAACCGTCCAATTCAATGGCGACAGGTTCTTCGACTTTGGAACCGGGCGCACTTGCGAAGCAACTTTTGCGTGCTTAAAAGGCGCACAGTCTCAATTCGCGTCACAGAGGACGAATCCGTGGAACAGACAAATACCCAGACCGGCAAGGGCCGGCGCAAGGCTCTATGGGCGGCGGTTGCGATCATTGCTGTTGCTGCAGCCGGTGTCGTGGGAGGCAAAAGCTTCTACCAGGCCAAGGTCAGCGAACTCGTTGCCCGCAGTGGTGCCACGGCCGGCTCCGTGGAAGTCGATTTTCTCGGGAAAATCCATGTTCGCGATCTGACATTGCCACTTGAAGACGGCAAAAACATCAAGATTGCGGCCATTGACGGACGTCCAAAATTGCCGTTCCTGGACGGCGCGCTGGACATGAATGACATCAATATCGATATGCCCACCGGGAAAATCTCGATGGCGCATGCGCGCGTCGAAAATGCCGCCTTTGAAAAACCCGTGGCAGCGGCAGCCGATGGCAACGCCAATTCTCTGGCAAAGCGCATCGAGCGCTTCGCAGCATCGCGCATCTCTACGCCGGAACTGACCCTTACACAGTCCATCACGACCAGCGAGCAGAAGACCGTTTACAAGAACGTGGCTTTCTCAGATATCGCCGGCGGCCGGATCGCCCGTTATTCCATCGACAATGCCAACTTCGACATCCAGATGGACCTGCCGGACAATAGCGGCGCGATGGAAAAGAAGCATATGGTCGTGTCGACGGGCGCCATCGCCGGTCAGGATGTCGACGTCGCTTATCTCGCCCGGCTCTATACCGACAAAGCCGGTCCGGAAGACAAGGATGCAAAACCTCTCTACGGTCCGCTGTCCGTCCGCACGATTTCGTTCTCGGAAGGTGATGGCCATTTCAGCTACGACGAAATCCGCAGCGACGGCTTTACCGCCCGCATGCCGGCCGAGCCGCTTCTTGAAACCTTGAAAGCCCTTACCGCGGACAATAAGCCTGAGGAGCTGTCCCCAGAGCAACGCCAGGCCTATTTCAAGAAGGTCATCTCCATTCTCGACATCGTCGGCAAGAGCAACATGCAGCTGCTCGGGTTCAAGATGGACGCCCCTGACGAAAGCGAGGCCGAGGCCGGCAAGAGGGTCAAGGCCACCATCGATCGTATCGACATGCAGATGGACGGCCGCAAGCTCGATTTCGGTCTGAATGGCATGTCGGTCGGGAATGGCGACGACACGATCAAATTCGATGAGGCAAGCCTCAAGGGTTTTGACTGGAGTTCGACGATCGACGCAATTTCCCAGCTCGCCGGGCTCGATGATACGGAGATCGAGACCTTCCCGTTCAACCGTCTGATACCGGAGCTGGGTACGTTCCGTGTTGGCGGCATCAATGTCGATGTGGCCGCACCTGAAAAGTCGGACGAAGAAACGGACGAGGAAACGAAAGGCACGCCTGAGCGCATCAAGTTCTCGCTCAAGAACTTCGAGATGGGACTGACGAAGCCCTTCAACGGCATCCCGACCGATATCAAAATCCGGCAGGACGATCTTTCCCTCCCTATCCCGGCAGACTCGTCGGAGGAGGTTTTTGTTGAAGCCCGCAAATTGGGTATCGAGACGCTCGCCCTGTCCTATGGCCTCTCCGCGGGCTGGGACGAACCGAACAGCAACCTGGTGATCCGGGAAATCTCCTTCAGCGGCAAGGATATTGGCAGCGTCAATTTCTCCGGTCTGGCGAGCGGGTTTACGGAAGAGTTCTTCTCCTTCGACATCAATCGGGCCCAGGCTGCGGTCTTCGGGCTGGCCGGTCGCGAGGTGAAACTCACGATCAAGGACGAAGGTTTGATGGCCAAGGCGATCAAGCTCTACGCCCTGCAAAATGATATGACCGAAGATCAGGTGCGCGGCGCTCTGACCTTGGTGGCCAGTGTAGGGTTGCAACAGATCGCAGCTGAACAGCCGAAACTCAAGGATGCGGTGGAGGCACTCGTCCGCTTCATCAGCGCTCCGGGAACCCTGACGGTAACGGTCCGATCCACAAGCGCAAATGGTCTCGGTCTTTTTGATCTGGTCGCAGCGTCCGATAACCCGATGCTTCTACTCGACAAGGTCGATATTCAGGCAACAGCTGAATAAGCGGTCCCATCACGCTTCCAGGCCGGCACAAGCGCGCGTTTTCGAGCTTGTGCCGGCCTGGAACGCGGCTTCTGCAAAACTCAGATGCGCCGCGCCTTGATTGTGTTCATGACGAAGCTGGTCTCGATCGTGTCGACACATTTCAGCTTCGCGATCTTCTCCTTGATGAAACGCTCATAATCTTCCAGCCCGCCGCACATGACCTTGAGCATGTAATCCTTCGAACCCGTGACGAGGTGACATTCGAGAACTTCGTCCCAGTCCAGAACGGCCGCCTCGAACATGCGGATTTCGTCATCATGCTGGCGGCTGAGGCGGACGGAGGCGAGGGCGGTCATGGTCCACCCCTCTATTACCGGATCGATGATCGCTGAATAGCCTTTGATCGCTCCCATCTCCTCCAGTCGCCGAAGCCGTCGCAGACACGCCGATGCCGACAGCCCGACCCGCTCGGCAAGTTCGTTGTTCGTGATCCTTGCATCGGCAGACAACTCCCGGAGGATTCGCCTGTCGATCGAATCTGCAATTTTCTGCGACATAAATCAGCATTCTCCGCAATATATTGCGTCATCAGACATGTCTGCGCTTTAGAATGCAAGGTATTTTGATCTGATTGCATGTAACCTGCAGACAGTTCAACACCAGCTGAGGGATCATCGGAAATGACTGCACCGCATCCGTCAAAAACCCATATCGGCAACCACGCTCTGCATCCTGAAACCCAGATGCTCAATTACGGCTACGATCCGGAATTGTCGGAAGGCGCCGTGAAGCCCCCGGTGTTCCTGACATCGACCTTCGTCTTCAAGTCTGCGGAAGACGGCCGAGACTTCTTCGACTACGTCTCCGGGCGCAAGGAGCCACCCGCGGGCAAGGGGGCAGGCCTCGTCTATTCGCGTTTCAACCATCCGAACAGCGAGATCGTCGAGGATCGTCTTGCCGTTTACGAACGTGCGGAGAGTTGCGCACTTTTCTCTTCCGGCATGTCCGCCATTTCGACAACGCTTTTCGCCTTCGCCCGGCCGGGTGACACCGTGCTCCATTCCCAACCTTTATACGGCGGCACGGAGACGCTGCTGGCGAAGACATTCCATAATTTCGGCGTTTCGGCCGTGGGTTTCGCCGACGGTGTCAGCGAGACCTCGGTGGCGGCCGCCGCAGAGGAGGCAATGGCGAAAGGCAGGGTGTCCGTCATCCTCATCGAGACCCCCGCCAACCCGACAAACAGCGTCGTCGACATCGCGATGATCAGCCGGATCGCCGACGTGATCGGCCAAAAACAGGGGCACCGGCCGATCATCGCCTGCGACAACACACTTCTCGGCCCGGTGTTTCAACGGCCCATCGAACACGGTGCCGACATCTCGCTCTATTCACTGACAAAATATGTTGGCGGGCACTCCGACCTCATTGCCGGGGCAGCGCTTGGTCGGAAGGATATCATGAAGCAGGTGAAGGCGCTGCGTGGAGCGATCGGCACGCAGCTCGATCCGCACTCGTGCTGGATGCTCGGGCGCTCCCTTGAGACGCTGCAAATCCGGATGGAGCGGGCAAACAGCAACGCCAGCATCGTGGCTGAATTCCTGAAGGCGCATCCCAAGGTCGAGAAAATCCATTACCTGCCGTTCAACGATCCGGCATCCCCGGTCGGCAAGGTGTTTGCCGCTCAATGCTCCGGCGCCGGGTCAACCTTCTCGTTCGACATAGCGGGCGGACAGGCCGCGTCTTTCAAATTCCTCAACGCCCTGAAGATATTCAAGCTCGCGGTAAGCCTTGGTGGCACGGAATCTCTCGCCTCCCACCCCGCAACCATGACACATTCGGGTGTTCCCGCCGATGTTCGCCAGCGCATTGGCGTGCTTGATTCCACGATCCGGCTGTCAATCGGCATCGAGCACCCCGACGATCTCATCGCCGACCTGACCCTCTCGCTGGACGTCTCCTGACGAAGAGGAAAACGCCGATTGCCATAAAGACCGTTCAGCTATCGCGCGGTCTCCACTACCTTGGGGAACCTCGCGACGCCTGGGACGAACCCCGTCGCTCGTATTACTAAGCGTACCAACGGGTGACCCGAAAGCGAACCCAAACCGCTACAATCCCGACGTCGAATGTTCTCCGCTCTCAAGGAGCCTGCCAGTCAAGATCAAACAGGCAGCGAATTTCCGGCATTTTACCATCTCACGCACTCGCGAGTGAGGAGCCGAGAAGAGCCCTGGCCTCACGACGGTAGTGATCGACACCATCATCGTCCCGGTCGCGTCGGCCCGGCAGATCGACAGTGATTTCCTCAACGATGTGCCCCGGCCAAGGCTTCATCACGACGATCCGGTGCGCCAGCAAGACGGCCTCATCAATATCATGGGTAACGAGGATGATCGTCGGGCGGCTTTCTTCCCATATGTCCAGAATATGGTTTTGCAGGGCGGCCCGTGTCAGCGCATCGAGCGCCGAGAACGGTTCATCGAGAAGCAGGACTTCGGGCTGGGTCACCAATGCCCGGGCAATCGCGACACGCTGCGCCTGCCCACCGGAAAGCTCCTTGGGCAGCCGGTCTTCGTATCCTTCGAGATGGACTTGCCCGAGAGCGAGACGAATTCGTCGATCCCGCTCGGGAGCCGGCAGATCGGTCAGGCCGAACGCAATATTGTCCCGGACCGTCAACCAGGGCAGCAAGCGCGGCTCCTGAAATATCAGGTTGATCAGCGGATGCGGCTCTGTGACAGTTTCGCCATTGATTGCCACCGTTCCACGGCTCGGCCGTTCAAGTCCGCTGATCAGCCGCAAAAGCGTACTCTTGCCGCAGCCGGAACCGCCGATCACCACGAGGATTTCGCCACGCGGCACGTCGAGCGTGAAGCCGCCAAGCGCCTGGACACCGTTGCCATAGGTCTTGGAAAGTCCGTTGAGCGACAGCATCACGCCCCCTCCCGCTTGAAATTGTCCTGCCAGGCGACAAGTGGCGATGTCAGCAACACGAGCAACCCATCGGACAGTTTGCCGATGATGGCGAAGATGATGATCGACGCCACGATCTGATCGGGCTTGCCGAGCTGCTGGCCATCAACCAACAAATACCCTAGGCCTTCGGAAGCGCCCATGAATTCGGCGGCAACCACGAACATCCAGCCAAGCCCAAGGCCCGAGCGCAACGAAACGATGAAGGATGGCAGGACCGCAGGAAACAGGATGCGGCGCACCAGATCAAAGCCGGACAGCCTGAAAATCCGGCCGACCTCGACGATCTTGCGATCGACAGAGAGAAGTGCCGTCGAGACGCCGAGATAGACGGGGAAAAACACGCCGGTCGCAATGAGGACGACCTTCGATGTTTCAAAAATGCCGAACCACAGGATGAACAGCGGAACCCAGGCGATCGACGGGATGGCACGCAGGGCCTGTAGCGTCGGATCGATCAGGCGTCGGGCAACACCAAAAAAACCGGTTATGCTGCCGAGTAGGGCGCCAGCCAACGATCCCGCGACAAAACCGAACAGCACCCGCAGGCAGGTCGCGCCGACATGTTGATAGAGATCGCCCGCCTGCGCCAGCTGCCATAGCGTGGCGATGATCCGCGAAGGCGGCGGGACAAGGCGTCCCGTCGCCAATCCTGAGGAAACAGCCAGCTCCCAGATCAGAAAACCGCCGGCAGGCAGGAGTATGGCGAGCAGGGCGCGTGCGAGAACCGGTGGCCATACCTTCGTCGCACGGCTCTCTCCTTGAATTTCACCCTGCTCCGCCAGAATGTCGGTTGTGGTCACGTTCCGCACCGTTATTGAACGAGAGCTTCACTGAAGCTTGGATCGATAAGCTTGTCAGTCTCGGCCGCGATATCGGCTCCGGTCGGCAGGACCCCCGCCTGCTGCAAGGCAAGTCCCGCTTTCAGGATGGTGTCACGCTGTTCCGAGCCGATGCGGGAATATTGCAGATCGGTGCGCTCCAGCTGCTTGGCGATGACTGCGTCGGGCAGCTTGGCCGCTTCGATCAGGGCGGCCTTCAGTGCCGCCGGATCGGCAATCGCACGTTTGCGCGCCTGTTCATAGACACCCAGGACCCGCTTCACGATATCGGGGTGTTGGCCGGCGAAGGTTTCAGTGGTGTTCAGCACACCCCAGCTATTGTTCTCGGGCTTGCGATAGAACAGCTTTGCACCATCCTCCACTTCGGCAGCGGCCATCAGCGGATCGAGACCGGCCCAGGCATCGACGTCGCCGCGGGTCAGCGCAAGGCGGCCATCGGCATGCTGGAGCAGAACGAACTTCACATCACCATCCTTCAGTCCGGCATCGGCCAGCGCCCGGACAAGAAAGATGTGCGGGTCGGTGCCGCGGGTGACCGCAACCGACTTGCCTTTCAGGTCGGCAACGCTGGAAATCCCGGAATCCCTGCCAGTTACGAGGGCAGTCCATTCCGGACGCGAATAGACATAGACCGACTTGATGGGATTGCCGTTGACACGCGCGATCAGCGCGGCGGCGCCGGCCGTGGAACCGAAATCGATTGAGCCGGCATTAAGAAATTCAAGTGCCTTGTTCGAGCCGGCCGATTGCACCCACCTTATGGCGATACCGTCCTTTTCGAATTCCTTTTCCAAAAGCCCCTCCTTCTTGAGAAGAAGGCCGACCGGATTGTAGGTCGCCCAGTCGATGCGAATTTCCGACAGATCGGCCGCCGCCGCCGGCGCCAGTCCCAGACCGATGAAGGCGGCAACCGCCGCAAGCCTCGCAATGATAGATCGCATGAATGAGCCCTCTCCGGCACGAATTGATAATCGTCGGAGCCTAGGCACTTGATCGCGTCAGGATAAGGAAAGATGTTCCATAGTATTGTTTGTATATGGAATTTATCAGCTTAAATGAACCACGAGGTGACCCAAAATTTTGGCGCATACTCTTCTGGCAGCCGCCCGATACCAGCCAAGCGAAATGAGCCCTTGCCATCGCCCACGCGCCTGAAGCTCCGGCACGACAATGTCGATGAATGTTTCGTAGCTTTCCGGCACCACTGTCCGGGTCAGGTTGAACCCGTCGACCCCGCTCTCGTCCACCCATCTGATCAGCCCGGTTTGATCACGCTCCGGCCTGCTCCTTCTCCGTCCGCGAGACTATCCCCACCCCTCCATGCGGCGTTGGTGAGATGCCGTTCACGGCGAAATCTCCCACGATACGATCGTGATAGATGCGGGGATTGTGCGAGGTGATGGTGCGGGCGTTTCGCCAATGGCGATCAAGACCATGGCTGCGTTTTGCCGCTGAGGCGCCAAGCGCGTCGAAGAGGACCGTGGATGCATCGAGGATCAGATTGCTGACCACCGTAACCGACTGGCTGACCTCAAGGTCTGCATTGCGATTTGCCAGCGCAATGCGTTTCACATCGCCTGAAAGATTGGCTTCATAGGCAGCCTGTAACGCTTCCGCCGCCTTTAACACGATGACGCCGGCGCTATAGGCCGCTCCCCTCACTCGCCCCACGACCTGCAGCACCTGTGGATCTTCGGCAAAACGCGAGGCGTTACTGCGCTGATAGACCCGCTTGCGCTCCGCCACATGGCGGGCGATTTCCGAGGCGGCCGCACGACCAATGCCAGCAAGCGAGGCCAGATGGACAAGCTGGAAAAAGCCGCCCGAATAGCTGAAGCGAAGGGCGCTGGGTTTGATGAGATCTTCGGAAATCGCCACATCGGTAAAACGTGCCGTACCGCTGGCCGTCAATGTCTGCCCAAAACCGTCCCAGTCATCGAGAATCTCGACGCCTTCGGCCTTCGTGGGAACAAGCGCGCCAATCGGCGCGCCATCACCATCCACGGCGCCCAGCGTGATCCAGTCCGCATAGAGCGAGCCGGTTGTATAATATTTCTCGCCGTTCAGCCGCCAAGCGCTGCCATCGCGCGTGAGTTGAGTGGAATAGGTTCCAAGCCGGGCATCTCCGATTTCGGAAAACCCGCTGCCGATGGTTTCTCCCTGCCCGATCCGCGTCAGCCATGCATCCCGCCATGGCGAAGGTTCTGCATTAAGCAGATCCTCCGTAAACCCCAGATGGCTGCGGTAAGCATTGGTGAGATTGGGATCCGCTTCCGCCAGTTCGATGACCAGGCCGAAAAATTCAGGCAGTGTCAGGCCGAGGCCTCCAAATTTTTCCGGCAGGCGCAGCCTGGAAAAGCCAGCCTTTTTCAAAACATCGTAGTCATTGAAACGAAGCTCGCGGCCAAGATCATGTCGTATGGCGTCTCTGCCGATATCGGAAAAAATCCCCCGAAATCTTTCGGCTATCGTGTCGAAGCGTTTGCTGGGCGCGGAACCCCAGGCCTGGCTGGCATTGGTCATTACAAATCCCTGTCTGTAGAGCGGTCTGGCGAAATTCGAGCCGCGCTTATGCCGCGGCGGCTTCGACACCCTGTTCGAAATCATGCAGATGAACAGCGATTTCAAAACCCCGCCGTTTCAGCCAATGCGCCACGACGCGGGCGCGGGCGCCCAGCAGGTCATCCACGAGAACGATCCGGGCGCCGCGCACGGCAACGGTGCGATAGGCGACACCGAGAAGCTGCCCACCCTCCGAAGAAATGGAACCTTCAAGATGCGAAGCCGCGAATTCTTCCGGCGTTCTCACATCAAGAAAATAGGTCGTTCGCGCATTGTCCCGCAGCCATGTTTCGGCCGTCGGGCGGTCGATGAACAGCAGATCGTCGTCACGGGAGAATGTTTCGAGCCGCGTCTTCGCAATGTCCTTGGCATCGTCACTGGCGGGCGGAAATGTCCGTGAACGCCCCGTTTCCAGTTCAAACCCGTCATCCGTCCAGCCGCGCGTCCCCTCGTGCAGATAGCTGACATCGTTTTCGACGCCGGCATCGATCAATGTCTGCGCACCCAGAATTGCGCGGGGCAGACCCGCGCAGGAAACGACGACCCTCGTTTTGGGTGACGGCACGACATCGGCGAAACGCAGCAGAAGTTCTGCACCCGGCACGCCGATGGCGCCCGGCACGTGTGCCTTTTCATATTCCGCTATTGTGCGGGTATCGATGACGACGACATCCTCGCCGGCATCCTTCCAGGCCTTCAGTTCCCGCGCGAAAACGACCGGCGTATCCTTTTCCTGCCGCACCTTCTGGACGAAAGGAACGCCGGGAATATCGAATGTCGGCAGGTTATCGACGCCGCCTTCGATCCACGCCGGAATTCCACCAAGCAGAAAATGAATGTCGCTCCAGCCGTTTGCGGCAAGCCGCCCCGCCGCCTGTTGTGCGCTTCCTTTTCCATCGTCCACCAGAACGGTCCGTACGGCAGGGCGCGGGATGAAGCGGTCTATTTCCGCCTCCAGCCGTTCTGCCGGAAGATTGGTCGCAAATAGCGGCGATGCATATCCCACCTCTTCACTGGGGCGGATATCGAGAACGGCAAGCTCCCTGCCATCTCCCAACCATTCGATGAAACGATCCTTGGTTAGCGCCTGTACAGACATCGCATTTCCTCCTGAAAGATTGGTTTTACGTGAAGGTTCAGGCCGTCGGGTCGAGCCAGAGATCGCCGAAACTCCAGTTGAGCCCCTGCGCGCCGGTGACGTAATTCCTGACCCGCTTGTGCGCCACGATCTGGCTGCCCGCCGCCACAAGATCGACCGAGGCGACTTGGTCATGGATAAGTCGCTGGAACCTGCTCCAGATCACCCAGCGTTTCTTCGGATCGGACTCGATGGCCGCCGCTTCCAGAAGCGCATCCGCCTCCGGATTGGCGTAGTTGGCCGCGTTGGAGAAAGGCAGCCCGATCTTGAAATTCTTGCTCCAATAGGCGCGCTGGATGCCGAGCGACGGATCGAAGGTGTTGGAAAGGGATTCCACCACCAGATCGAAGGCGCGGTCCGTATAAACCGTCTTCAGATAGGTCGGCAGATCGTATTTCCGGATTTCGACCGCGATGCCGATCTTTTCAAGCTGGCTGCGAAGAACATCAGCATAGCCGGGCGTCAGATAGGAATTATAGGTCAACCGCACTGGAAAACGCTTGCCGCCATCCTTGCGCGGATATCCCGCCGCATCGAGCAGCCTTTCCGCTTCCTTCGGGTCATAGGCATGGGCCTTCACCGAAGCGTCGTACCAGTTCGGCAGGGCCGTGCTGACGGGACTTGGCGATATCTGCGCATAACCGAAGAGCGCCACATTGACGATTTCATCGAGATTGATCGCCTTTGCAACGGCGAGGCGGACATCTTTCTTGCGGAAGATCTCGTTATCGTAATTGAAAAACAACTGCTGCTGTGGCCCCGCATAGGCATAGGTGTTGGTGTCCAGAACGAGATCGGGGTTCTGCTTCAGCCGCTCGAGATCTGCCAGCGGAACCGGATTGTCGCCGATGTCCACCTCCCCCGTTTCCAGAGCCACCGCCCGCGCGGCGGGATCGGTGATAATGCGCAGAATGATGCGGTCGAGATAGGGTTTGCCCGCATCCCAGTAATCGGGATTTCTTTCGAAGATCAGGTGGCTGCCCGGCGTCCATTCCGTCAGTTTGAAGGGACCGGTGCCGATCGCGGTCTGCAGCGTCTGGCCATCGGCGGGCTTCAGTTTTTCGAAAATATGCTTCGGCACGATCGGCGATTCCGAACTCGATTGCGCGGCGATCAGGAACGGCGCCGGCTTGGACAGAACGATGATCGCAGTCAGCGGATCCGGCGTTTCCACCGCCTCGACGTTCTGATAGGTGATGCGGCCGCGTGGATGGGCTTCCTTCAGCCGGAAAATTGAAAACGCGACATCTTCCGACGTGAAATCCTGGCCGTCGTGCCATTTCACATTCGGGCGGAGCTTGAACGTATAGCGCAGATTGTCATCAGAGACGGACCACTGCGTGGCCAGCAAGGGCTGTGGATTGAGGTCGAAATCGAATGTCAGAAGACCTTCCACGATCTTCGGGCCGATCGCCTGCCCCGTTCCTGAGGATGTGTTGATGGCGAAAAGCGCGTTGCCGGGATCGACACGATAGAGCAGCTTGAGAGTGCCCCCGGAGACTGGGCGGCTCGCCTCGCCATTCGCTGCGAATACCGAACCCGGCAGGGCCGTTCCTGCCGTTGCCAGAAGAAGCATCTTGTTGAACTGGCGGCGTCCTATCGTCATGAAAATCCCCGTTTTAAACAGCGTTTCGATGACAAAAGCATCGGGGCAAAGCGACGCGTCGCTAAGAAGAAAATTCTTCTCGGCCTACAAAGGAAACATTCCTTGCAGAATTTTATTTCAAAACGTATGCACCAAGGCACCAAAATTTGTGCTGAATTATTGGGTTGCCTTGGATCCCCGTTGCGTTTCTTCGCGACATGGGGAGATAAAAGGAAATTTCGACAACATGCCTTTCGAACGTTCTATGGAAATGTTGTTCCCTTGAAAATCGCGAATGAGCAAGACATTGCTCACCGCTTCAGGATGGACGGAATGCCCCCGTGATCCGTCGCAGCACGGCGTTTGCATGATCGCCGGTAATCGTGGAGATCATCACGACATCCAGTTTCGGAAGTTCCGGCAGCGCGCGGCTCCTGACCTGCAGCACACCAGCGGGCGCCGCGCTTTGCGCCAGAAGCGCAACGCCGATTCCAGCCTCCGCAGCGGCTCCCACCGCCGTTGCGCCGGTGCCGACAAACACTTCTCGCCAGGCTATGTCCGCGCTCTCCAGCGCCCGAAGGGCCATGGCTCGCAAATTACAGGGTTCCGGTTGCAACACCAGCGGCACCGGGACATCTGAAGCCAGATCGAAATCCGAGCTGCAGTACCAGCCGAAGCTCTCCTGAAACAGAGCCTCTCCATCCCGGCGGATATCATCGTGCCGCAGCACAACGATCGCATCGAGTTCTCCGGCATCATAAAGGTCAAGCAAGGTTCTTGTGCCGGCGGTGCGAAGATGAAGCGTAACGCTCGTTTCGCGCTCGCTGACAACCCGAAGTATCCGAGGCAGGTCGGCGCCGATCAGATGATGTGTGACACCGATCGCGAGACGCGTCGGCTCCTGACCGAAGACATCAAGCGCACGACGGCCGGCGGCGACATAAGCGCGCGCGGGTTCCAGAAAGCGTTCGCCCGCAGCGGTCAACCGCACGCGGCGCGGCGTCCGTTCGACCAGGCGATGTCCCAGCATGTCTTCGAGCCGGCGCAACCGCAGGGATATGGCCGCCTGCGTCGTATTCATCACGCCCGCGACCCGTGTGAACGACTGAAATTCGGCAACAAGAAGAAAAGCCTCGACGGCCTCAGGATCCAATGAGCGCATGGCGTTCATAACAAACTGTTATCGCTGAAACTTGCAAGCCCCTAATTCTGTCATCTCTTCAAGGCGGCTATTGCACGAAACTCTTGATAGGAGTTTTTCGTGTCGTCACAGATTTCCTCGCCCCTGCCCACCCCCGCGCCTACCGTTGATTCCCGCATATGGGCAGTGCTTGCCGTGGCGGTCGCAACACAAACCACAGGCTCATTCGTATCGCAGGGCATTTACATTCTCGTGCCTTTCTGGCGGGAAGCATTCGGCGTTTCCCTCGCATCCGCATCCCTTGCTGTCACCGTCATGAATGGTGTCCAGATCGCGACGATGTTTATGCTCGGCCGCGCCATCGATATTCATGGCGAGCGTCGTATTGTCGGCATTGCCATGCTCGGCATGGCGATCGCCATGGCCTGTGCGGCAACATTCGCAAACAGTCTGCCCGCGCTGCTTGTTTGCATCGCGTTTCTGGGCGGCACCTATGCGGCTGTCCAACCGGGCGGCACACGGGCGATCATGCGCTGGTTTCCACCCACCAAACGCGGAATCGCCACAGGGTTTCGGCAGGCCGCGGTTCCCTTCGGAACGATGATCGCGGCCGCTCTCCTGCCGTTCATGGCGGTCCGCTACGGGTGGCATGCCGCGGCTTGGCTCTGCGCCGGTGTTTCCCTCACGGGCGGTGCACTTTTCTGGGGGCTGTATCGCGAGGGAGGCGATGTAGCAGCAAAAACCGAGCGTCCGCTCCCCCTCGTAGAACTCGTCCGCATCGTCGGGCAGGATCGCAGCTTCTGGCCCGTATTGCGGCTTGGCATTGCCATGTCGGCGTTTCAATTCACCCTTACCGCACACGTCATCGGCTTCATGGCCGACGGATTGGGGCTTGGCCTCTTTGTCGCCTCTTCAATGTTTGCCGGAACACAGCTTGCGGGCATTCCCGGCCGCATTCTTCTGCCCTGGCTCAGCGATCGCTTCCGGCCCGGTCTTCGCGGTCAATCGTTTGGGCTGGTATCCGTCATTGCTGCCTGCGCCGCGGCACTCCTTGCGCTTCTCCCCATCGGCACCCCGCTGCCCGTAATCCTCCTCGTGCTTGTCATATTGGGAATATTCGGGATCGGCTGGTTTCCTCTTTATCTTCTACAGATCGCCGAGAGCGCACCAAAGGGCTCGATAGCCTCGACAATCGCCTTCGCATCCACGATTTGTTTGGCTGTCATGGCACTTGGCCCCTACCTGTTCGGGCTCCTGGTCGATCATTTCGGTTATGGGGCAGCATGGTCGGCCCTGATCGCGCCAGTGGTTGTAACGGCGCTGCCTCTGGCCACGCCGCCGCGCCTTGCCACACAACGGAAAATGTGAGTGCCCACAATTCGGCAGCAAATTAAATCGCATGCTTTCGACGAGAAACGACTTGGACGCTGCCCGCCTGTCTTTTTAAGTCACGAAACATGCTTTCTCGTCTGCCGGATCAACCAGTCGCGAAAGAGAATGATATTTGCATTGTGCGATTTCCGTTCGGGATAAACAGCAAAATAGGAGTCGTCCGACCGAATGGGATCGCCAAATGGCATATGAAGCAGGCCCTCCTCCAGTTCATCGACTGTTCGCCCCCTTACGGCGTCGATGGAAATTTCCTGAAACCTATCAAGGGACAAAGCGACGTCCCGATAATAGTTTGCCAGGCCCGGCCTTTGCCGGAGCTTGCGGAAAATCATCCGCCTGAGTCATTGGGGGGTTGACCTGCCGGCCCGGTTGGATGCTCTTTTCACATTAACGGGTTATCCCTCTCTGGAGGATAAGGCTAATGAAAATGAGATTTCTCGGTGAGGCTGTTCTCGCCTTATTGCTTTCCACCGCAATCGCCTCCGCCCAGCAGGCCTCTGATACGGTTGCGCCGGAGAAAGCGGCGGGTGTTGCGACTGCGAGACGTGTCGAGGCAAGGGGCTTCATGGTCGCGGCAGCCAATCCGCTGGCGGCCGAGGCGGGACGCGACGTGATCGCCGCAGGCGGTAACGCTATCGATGCGATGGTGGCGGTGCAGACCGTGCTGGGCCTCGTTGAACCACAGAGTTCTGGTCTCGGCGGCGGTGCCTTCCTCGTCTATTACCACGCCAAAAGCGGCAAGCTGACGACGTTGGACGGCCGGGAGACGGCGCCGATTGAGGCCACGCCCAAGCTCTTTCTGGATGACAAAGGTCAGCCGCTTAAATTCATGGACGCAGTAGTCGGCGGCCGCTCCGTTGGCACACCGGGAACGGTGCGACTTCTGGAGGAAGCCCATAAACGCTATGGAAAGGCGGAATGGGCAAGCCTGCTGAAACCGGCGGAAAAGCTGGCGACCGAGGGTTTCAAAGTGTCGCCGCGTCTTGCCTCCCTCATCGCGTCCGAGGGCGACCGGCTGAAGAAATATCCAGAGGCCCGTTCCTATTTCTTTGACCCCTCCGGGGCGGCCCTGCAGACAGGTACCCTGTTGAAGAACCCGGCCTACGCCGAGACGCTTGCGGTGCTGGCCAAAGGCGGCGCAGACGCCTTTTACAAGGGGAGAATTGCCGAGGCGATCGTCAAGACTGTGCGCGAGGCAGCCGACAATCCCGGCGTGCTGTCGCTTTCCGATCTTTCCAACTATCGCGTTATCGAGCGCGAGCCGGTCTGCTTCATCTACCGTGCTTTTGACGTTTGCGGCATGGGACCGCCATCGTCAGGCGGCATCGCTGTCGGCCAGATGCTCGGCATGGCGGAGAATTTTGATCTCAGGTCCCTGGGGCCGAATAATGTCGAAAGCTGGCGCATTATCGGCGATGCGCAGCGTCTCGCCTTCGCCGATCGCGAACGTTACGTCGCTGACACCGGTTTCGTGCCACTACCGGTCAAGGGCCTGCTGGACAAGACCTATCTAAGCGAGAGGGCAAGGCTGCTCGACGGTGACAAGGCCTTGGCCAAAGACGCCGTCAAGGCCGGCGAACCGGAATGGGACCACGCTCTGCTTTTCGGCCGGGATGCCGCGCTCGAGTTACCCTCCACAAGCCATTTTGTCATTGTCGACAAGGAAGGCAACGTGATCTCGATGACGACGACGATCGAAAATGGCTTCGGCTCGCGTCTGATGACGAATGGCTTCCTGCTCAATAACGAGTTGACGGACTTTTCCTTCAAGACCCATGACGGTGGCCTGCCGATCGCCAACCGCGTCGAGCCCGGCAAACGGCCGCGCTCCTCCATGGCCCCAACGATCGTGATGAAGGATGGAAGACCGCTGCTCGCCATTGGTTCACCCGGTGGCAGCCAGATCATTGGTTATGTGGCACAGGCACTGATCGCCTACATTGACTGGGGCATGCCGGTTGAGGCGATCGTCGCCCAACCGCATCTCATCAACCGGTTCGGCACCTACGACATCGAGGCCGGCACCAGCGCGGAAAATCTGGCCGGGCCGCTGAAGGCGCTGGGTTACGAGGTGAAACCGGGTGAGATGAATTCCGGTTTGCATGCCATCGAGATGACCGCGCAAGGTCTGGCCGGCAGCGCCGATCCACGACGCGAGGGAGCAGTTATAGGGGAGTGAACGGCCCACCTGTGGAAAGGTGCAGGAATGGTCCATTCAGACATCAATCGCAGATTACCGGGTAGCCTTTCAGAGGGGCTGTTAAACAACACTGCCTGCGACGAGATCAATTACAACAGCGTGCCGGGCTGGATCCCGAACGATCAAGCTATAGTCGAATTGCGAAGGAGGACGGTTTTGGCGTAGCCAGCCAAGCGAAGGCGCCTCGTTCGTGACCACTATGATCGGCTTGCGTTGATCGGCCTTTGCGACATCGACGATCATTGCCAGGACTTCCTGGTCCGGATTCCCATGTTTGCCGTTCGCCGAGAGCAGGTAGATATCGGCCGGCAGGCGCTCGAAGTAGTTTTTCGTTACATTTCTATCGCTGCCGTGATGCTGAACCTTAAGAAGACGAAGGCGGTGGGGGGCATCTTTCGCAATAGCGCCGCTCTGTTCGAGGCCGCTGAGAATGTGATCGCCCCGCGCATCTCCGGTAAGAAGGATATCGCCGGCCGGCGTCGTACCGAACAATACGATGCTGCTCAGATTGGGCACGCTTTTGTCGGCATTGGCCATGGCCTGAATATCCCCAAGCGCGAATGCGTCCATGTTGCGCTCGATCCAATCGATCCATTCGTCCTGCAGTTCCCTGAGATTGGCGGTCGTAGGACCCGCGACGACAAAATCCGCCTTGCCGAGCGGCCACTGCCGGCCGAGCGCCGCCTCCTGTGTGATATGCCCTCCACCGAAGAAGCCATTGAATGGAATATCGAGCTGTGCCGCCACGCGCTGCAGTCTTGCGCCCTGCGCGATGCCAAGCATGGCGACGGATCCATTCGCAGCGGCGAGATTGGCGCGACCCGCCTGGCTCATCATCGCCTGCAGGTTGGCGAATAGCGCGCCCTTGGCGGTATCGAGGGTTTGGCCGAAACTATTATGCCAGAGATCGCCGATCTCCACGGGCGTCGCCTGGCCATCGGCACGCGCACGTTCGATATCGGCGAAGAGGTCGAGTATCCCGGTGATGTGGTCGGCGTCGACATGGCTGACGACGACCACCTCCAGGCGGCCGCTCAAACCCACCGCCTGCGCCAGATAGGGCTGAAGATTGGCGTCGTAATTTCCGGCGATGCCGCCGTCGATCAGCGCAAAGGCACCATCGCTTTCCAGCAACAGGCAATCACCCTCGGCCGCATTAATTGCATGAACCCGCATTCACGCCACCTCCACCTTGACCGCCCCAACAGGATAAGTAGCGACCAGCGCGAAGTCCTGGGGCAATTTAATCAGACCGTCGGCGAACAGCGCCAGCATATGCGAACCGGGTTCCACCTGCGCGCGAATAATCTGGACATTATTCTGCGGGTCACGGGTCAACACGTTTTCCTGGCCCGGCAAAATCACCGTCGGGTCGTGACTGGCGAATTTGACAAAGGCGGGTGCATTGGCATTGCCGATCCAGTTCACGGTCCTCCCGTCCTTTCGCGTGTCGAGGATCATGCGGAGCTGGTTTTGCACGGCTCGGCCGGGATAGTCCGTCCAAACAAGCGCGATCCTGATTTCGCAGGCAGCAACCACCAGGAATTCCCAACGAAAACGCCCCTTGCGGTTCACAAACCGGAAGGCCGGCTTGTGCTTCCAGGTATCGACACAAAACAGCTCAAAGGCAGGCGCATCCGGGTTCGGAATCGAGCGCGCCAGATCGACGCGACCGAAACCCTGATGATAATTCGGCTTGCCGTCAGGCGATGCGATTGCATCTTTTCCGTTCAACTCGGTCGTTCCATTGATGAGTGTCGCTTTGATGAGCGCCGCACTTGGTTCAGTCACCGCGCCGCCGTTTCGATAGAACTGCCGGACAAGCGCCGCGCAACCCGTTACGATCGGGCAGGCCATGCTCGTGCCGCCCATGAACGCATAGTGACGATTATTCGGATAGGCGCCCCAGAAATTTGAGAGCGGGGCAAGCCGCGACCGCGTGGCTGCAATGTCAGTGCCGGGGGCGACCAGGTCGGGCTTGACGCGGAAATCATCGGCCGGGCCGCGCGAGCTGAATGCCGCCAGACATTGGGCATCGCCCGACACCGTCTCGTCGCCAATCGGCAAAGCATCGAAATCCTTCGGCCAGGCTTTTTGCCAGGTCATGGCGGCAAGGCCGCCCTTGGTTCGGCTGCTGCGGCTTGCACCGACCGTGATACCGTTCTTTGCCGTGGCGGGAGAGCCGAGCGACGGATAGTCGACGAAACCCTGCATCGAGGCCAGCCCCGGCCGGCAACTGCCTTCGTTCCCGGCGGCAATGATCGGCAGGAAATCGGGGTGACTATAAACGAACTCGTCAATATCGAGCGCCATGCTGTCATAACGCGACTGGATATAGGCCCCCCAGCTGTTGTTGTGGATACGAACACCCGCATCATAGGCCGGCTGCAGGAGATCGATCAGCGAATCCGGTAGCCCGCCGAGGCCGCCATTGGCATCGAGGATCGACTGGAAATAAATATTGGCGGCCGGCGCGATGCCGCGCAACGGCGCGGGATCGTTCGGAGGCGCTCCTTGCGCCCGTGACGCGGTGCCATCACCGGCGATCGTCCCTGCGACATGCGTGCCATGGCCATCCGGGTCCGAGGCATCGCCCCGACGGCCAAGCGCCACCGCAGTTACATGTTTGGCGGCAAAATCGGGATGCCCGGCATCGATGCCCGTATCCGCCACGCCGATTGTTTCGCCAGCGCCATCGAAGGAAAGCGGGGGCAGGTCGGGATGGCCGATACCGACAAGCGGACGCGCGAGATCGCACCGCAAATGCGCCGATCTTGCCATTGCGACGCTGGCGACCCCAGGAATAGCCGCGACACTGGCAATATCGGCCGGGTTGAGGACGAACCGCACCGCGCGGCCGGAACTCGATATGATGCTACCGCCCAGATTGCCGATCGCTTCGGTCACGCCATCGAGATCGGACCGTTCATGACAAATCGCTTCGAAACGTCCGGAACTGAGGCCGGGTTCAACGGAAACACCGACGCTTGGCCGATCGATCGTCGCATTGCGGGTCGTAATCGGGTCGGCAGCTTCGCCTGCGGCCGCATCCAGCGTTTCCTCAATCACGACAGGGGCTGAAAGTGTTTCATCGACACCGTAAAGCCTGACGTTCTGCACGAAGGGCAGACGCAGTAAACCTGCTCCGCCGTCGGTGGTGCGTATAACGAATGCGCCGCTGGGTTCACGCTCGACGATTTCCGCGCCTGCCGCTTCGATCATGCCCATCGAATCGTCTGTAATTCCGGTCACCACATCGGCAAGCCAATAGGCAGGCCCGGTGTCGGGCAAGGGGAGCGATGTTTTGGGTGGCCTTACCTCCAGCCTTCCCACCAGATCGTCAAACACACGCCCTTCCGTCACACGGGCATCGAGCTCATCGTCGGCGGCCAGAGGCTCCGCGCCTTCATCGGGCACGACACCGAGCGTTTGCAGGACAACCCCTTGAGCGGCTAACCGCTCGATGGCCGCCCCGTCGGCAGTCCCCACGACAAGGCCGTCACCAATATCTGCAACGACAGCGCCGGTGCCCGCCTCTTCCATGAGCATGCCAACTTCGCGCTCGTGCATCGGATAGGCCTTGATGAAATATCGCATCTTGCAATCCTCAGATGGTCTCAAGAGGGCTAACACGGGGTATGTCCAGCGACCGCCAGCGGGGCTCCGGCAGAGCCAGCAGGCGGGTGAATCGCCACACGGGACGGCGTGCGGGCAGGTATCGCTCGATCGTCGCAATCGCTGTAAAGGCGAACATGACGGCGGCATGGTAGGCTGGCAGGCTCATGGCAAAAAACATGGCCGGACCGCAGATCGCGCAGCATAATACGCCGGTACGAAGGCCGAAGCGGCCCATATCCAAGAACATGCCGCCGCCAAAGGCACGCAATGCGGGCAGGCGATGGCAAAGGTTGAGGTATCGCTGCCGCAGCGGCGCGCAATGCCAGAAAAAAAGTAAAATCAGCGCACCGACGAGGACGCGACCGCTCGGCGAATATACGGCAAGCGACCACACCCAAACCAGCCCAAGCACGAACCAGGGCAAACCGTATCCGGCGAAGAAAACCAGGATCGCCGGCCACCGCCGCCGGGGCAGGTTGTTTTTCCAGAGCAAGGCGACTTCATGGCGCAGCACCAGCGGCGCCATCGCCAGAAGCATCACCAGCCAGACGCCGATACCTGCATGATGCCCCAATTGTTGCAACTCGCCGTGATGCTGATGATGAGCGACCGACGCCGTGCCGCCGAAAGCATGTGCGCTGACTATGGCCCATCCGATCAGACTGACAAGCAGAAGCCATGGGCCCGGCGCTTGCCGCAGCAAGCGCCATATGAAGCGCCATTTCATCGCTACTCTCCCAGCTTGAAAACGCTCAATCTGCGGATTCGCATTTCGGCCGTCGCATTCGGCGCGTTAGAGGGGACGAATTGTATGTCAAGCTTTGCGAGGTCATCGCCGGACAAGTGAAGCGCATCAACGATAGTGGTGATTTCAAGAACCTGATTAAGGCCTCCGCCGGCGCTTGGCCCATCAGGCACACTCGCCGCCGACACCCCGAACAGCGACACGCTGCCGGCAAAGCGATCCGGATAATCCTGCGGATTTCCATGCGCCGGCAAATCGACATAGACGTAATAGATTGCGGAATCCGCCGTACCTCGAATGCCTTCCATCTTCAGAAAAACGCGCGGCGGTTCCTTGCTGGCACCACCGGCGGCGGCCGCCCGCGTCAGGCTTCTTCGCAGTGGCGCCACACCCGCCTCGTCGAGCTTGACTTCGACGCGCGTCTGGCCGGCAACCGCGACTTCGGGTTCGCTTGCTCCGATCAATTCTGGCCGGGTCGTATCGGACACAATGGTCTCCTCGACGGGAACGCCCGCTGGCGACACCGCTTGAACCCCCAGAGTCGACAGCCGTCTGGCCACACGCGGCGTCACCACCGGTGGCGTTTCATCATCATACACGTAGTCAAGCGGTTGCGCACGCGTATCGAGCACGTCCTTGGCGGTAAATACCCACTCCCGGCCGCCGCTCAAGGGCATGACGAATTCGCGGTCGGCAGGGCCTTCGAGCCAGTCCTTATCGGCTGGGCGGGTGGGGTCGGTCGGATTGGCGTGGTTTGGCATCTTGCTCCAAAGCGTCCAAAGCCGGTCGATATTTGCGTGATGTAACCAGAAAATCGGATCCAGCCCGGCGCTAATGGGGAGCGACATCAAGCCCAGGTTCCACCATTGATTGGGGTTGGTGCCAGGCTCAGCGCCGCCGATGGCGCCGTGAACGTTGTTGTGCGGCAGCGATTCCAGACCGCCATTTGTCGTCTGGGATTCCGGCCCGTGGTGGAAC
Organism: Agrobacterium tumefaciens; assembly: GCA_017744915.1. Taxonomy (GTDB): domain Bacteria; phylum Pseudomonadota; class Alphaproteobacteria; order Rhizobiales; family Rhizobiaceae; genus Agrobacterium; species Agrobacterium tumefaciens_I. Next base: position 16,973 of record JAGIAH010000010.1, on the reverse strand, counting down.
GTGGTCATCGGACCACCGAAACCGGGCGGAATGTCGGTGTCACCACCGGTGAATATCCCGTCATCGAGTGCGCTCAGCGCAACGGAGGGTGCGTCGATGGTTATTGGCAGGGTGCCATCCCCGAAACGACGGGAGACGAAAAGCGGATTGTCCGACCCGTCCGGCAGGTGCGTTTGCGCGAATTCATTGGGCAACACCCGCGCGGAACCGCCGTTCAGAGAGTAGTTCCAGTATGGCAGTGCCCAATCGCCGGGTCCGCCCAAAGCGACGACGGCACTGCGGACAATCTCTTCAAAGGCATAAAGATAGCCGCGATGCCAGGGCAGGAAATACCAGCTCTGGTGCTGGCACTGCAGCCAATATCGCTCCTGGACGGCATCATCAGGCAGGACGGTGGCATCGGTGATGATCTGGAACTGTTTCCACACGACGGGATGAAACCCGTGCATCGCGCCAAGGAACTGCCAGCTTTCAGGGTCGGTAATCGGCTTTTGCTGGAGCGCGCGGACACCCTTCGCATACCACAATATCGTTTCGTTCCAACTGCCGCCAAGCGTCCGGACTTCTCTGCGTGTATAGGTCATGCTTCGTCCCCCTATTGCGCTACTGGTGCCGTGCGTCTCGTCACCGTGATAGGCGATACTGTTGTGTCGTGCTCAACGACACCACTAGGCCCCGACCACTCCTGTCCGCGGCCGCAAGCCAAAACCGGCATTTCCAAATAGAAATCTTGTAACAATAGTCCTCACCGGGCGCGCCGCAGCAATCCGACCCAGCATTCCTGCCTGCAAGACGTCACCCGTCAAATCCGTCACAATATCGCCGCCAAAACAACCTTAAGCTGATGCCTTGATGGGAAACCGCCATCATGCTCGAGAAAAGGTGGCTGTAGAAACTAGCGAGCGAATGAAATGCGCAATCTTTTTTGCAATACTTAAGTGGCAAAAGTTACCTTAGTAATTTCCATGCAATTTTCAATTGAGTCAACTGTATTCTGATGAATTGTCAGCGGAGCCGGCCCAGACCGACGTTCATACTCGCCGGATTTAACCTTAAATCTCCATATGAAAATCACCGAAACGAAAGAGATTCCAGTTTATCATTCGTCACAAGAAGCCCACTCACGTTAGGTGCGTTGATGGAATATCTGACGAAAGCAGCCCAGCTATTTTCACTTTTGCTGGCATTCTCGGTTGTTGCCCCCTCGGCTAAAGCTGAGCAACTTGATCTGTACGAGGGAGTGTGGCGGCAAGTTAAGTCCAACTCGGGTGATTGCCCGAAATGCTCGATCACCATTCGCCGTGACGGTAGCACACTCGAGGTCATTGCGAACAACGGTTGGTCTGCGAGGGTGCAGCCTGTTCCCAAGCGCCTTTCGATAGAATTGCCATCAGTTCAGGGTAATGGAGTATGGCTGACCAAGGTCAGCGGCCAATCACAGGAAACTCCGATCAAGGTAGCGCTAATCCACGATGAGAGGCAGCTACACGTGGTATTGATCATCGGCGATGCAAACCATCCTCGGACGATTGAGGCTATATTCCAAAAGTAGCTTAGTGAGAGCTTCCACAGAATGACCGCTCTTGTGCGTTCCAGACAAAGCACAATGACGGCCGACACGCAACGCTGCCGCTAGCGCGATCACCGTCAACGGCATTCCCAGAAGTTTGGTCCGAATTTCTATTGTAATTCAGATGCGTAAGCCGCTTGAGGTGGTCTTTGCTACTTAATGCCGTACATTCCCACATAGTTCACATCGTCCTTGATACGCTCGGAAACAGGGCTCGACTCTCCATTCCTGCGAAACTGGCTCACAAAAATAATCGAAATCGTGGAGCGTTTTATAGAGGTTGGCTTCAACGAAACGTTCAGCGTGTTCCCTATTTACCATGACAACCTGTGTGTGTTTTAATCCCGGCATCATGGTAGGGAAACCAAGGTGTTTTAGGGTATCTGCCCTTCAGGCGTTTTGCCTCTTGCTTAGTGTTTCTGTCCTTTTTCTCCTGGCCTCCTGTGCGAGGCCAGGCCAAGCGACCTTGAAAGCCGTAAAGCCGGTGGAGGGCGCGTTACAGCAGACGATTCTGGTCGTAACGACACGTGAACCTGATAAGCTTGGCAATAACGGGTTTACCAGCGAAAGGGCGCAAGACCCTGCCTATCTCCGTGTGGTCGTTTCGGTTCCGCCGGGACATAAGCCGGGCATGATCGAATGGCCGCATGGCATGCCGAATGCTGCGTCTTCCTTCGCCGTGATCGAAAGCAAAGTCATTTCACACGAACAATTTGTTGGCATGGCTGCAGCCAATCGCTCGGCATTGGTCTTCGTCCACGGCTACAATAACAATTTCCAGGAAAGCCTGTTCAGGCTCGTTCAAATATCCGCCGATGCTGATGTCAGAAGCACGCCCATATTGTTTGCATGGCCATCTCGCGCGAGTTTCTCGAGCTACCTTGCGGACAGGGATTCGAGCAATTTCTCACGCGATGAACTCGTCCAAACGCTGGAAGATCTCGGCACCGGAAAAGTCGAGACCACGATTTTGGCCCATAGCATGGGAAGCTGGCTAACCGTCGAGGCCGTGCGGCAACTGCGCCTTCAATCCAACAATCGTGCACTGGACCAAATCAACCAAGTGATACTTGCGGCACCCGATGTCGATATCGATGTTTTCCGTAAACAATTGAAAGTCGTAGGCAACCTGAAAAAACCAGTCATAGTGCTATCTACACAAGACGATCTGGCACTCGCGACCTCACGATGGCTTGCAGGTGCCTCGGCAAAAGTCGGGGCGCTCGACATCGAAGATCCCCGCACCATCGCACTGGCCGAAGAAAGCAATCTTCAAATCATCGATATCAGCGATGTCAGGGCTCCGACAAGGATCAGACACGACAGGTTTGTCACGCTTGCAACCATGTTTCCCAGAATACCCTTGCAGGCCCTGACGGGTGGAAGGGTCGGAACAGGTACGCTTTCTGCCTCATCGGCCAATTCAGAAGATGGACGTATCCTGAGACAGGCGATTGAACTGCTGGATGAGGATAGAGATCTGGCACCACCACGCAAATCCGTCGTTTCAACGCAATAACGAGAGAGGAGAGCGAAATGGAAAGACATCGCAGATTATTTCTTCAGCTCATCGGCACATTGATACTTGTACCAGGTGCGGCGTCCTCAGAGACAGTAGGACCGCTTACTCCCGTGGGCAGGCGCCCTCCGCCGCCGCCAAATCTGGAAGAAAAAGCTCCACCTCCCCGGAAAGGCTATCGATGGGTTCGTGGAAGATGGGTGTGGAACATCAGGCGCAGCAGATATGTTTGGGTGCCCGGACGCTTTCAACGCTACCGGTCATAGGACGAAGTCTGGCCATCAATATTGACCCCAAATCGAGGCTATATCACCTATGGCCGATGGGCGTTGCTGCGCTTTATCCTCTCTTCGGCATCCCGGCGGTGCGCGGCGCCGACGAGAGGAAGGAGTTGCCAGAGCGCGGAAACGCCTATCAACGTATAGGCTATCCGAGCAAGGATGGCACCGGGGCCTCCTAACAGCAACCCGATAGGATCGAACTGGAACAGGCCGATAAGAAGCCAATCCAGCCCTCCAATGACTATGAGAAACAACATGATCGCGTTCAATATACGCATCTCGCCAATCCTATCCATAAGACGAAATTTCACCTTGGCTTTCAGTTCTCCAAGCGAACCCAACAGGTCTTTTGGCAAAGCGCGCTGCTCAGTTGGGCCGGCCCTCTCTCTAAGGCTTCTACCCTTGTCAATATCGCTTCTGACCATAGCTTGACTCTCAGTCGGAACTTGCGGTTTCGGGGCCTGAAAGGACGGTAGCAATCCATCTTGTAGAGGCGGCCATCGAACAGAAAACGATGAAGGCGATCAAAAGCGGAACCCCTATGAACGCTCCCGCCAGCCCCCACATGAAGCTCCAGAAGAACACAGCAAATATGACCGCAAAAGGAGATATGGCCAGAGATGCGCCCGCCAGCCTCGGCTCAAGATAGCTGCCGATGATGAACTGTATGATGTTGAGGCTCGCGAATATAAGCAAGGCAGGTTGCCAGGTGTCGAATTGGGCAATGGCAAAGAGGGTTGGCAGGGTCGTCGCCAACAGCGGCCCCAGAAACGGAATATAGTTGAAGGCAAATGCGATGACACCCCAAGCCGCAGCCAGTTCCAATCCCGCACCGATAGACAGGAGCCATACGAGCAATCCCGTGAGAATGCTGGCGAAGGTCCGCACCAGCATGAAACGGCGAAATTTCATTGCGATGATGCGGTTCGCGTCAAGAATGATCTGGCCGTATGGCTGTGCGGCCGGCAACCGCAAGCGCACGGCGAAATCCCCGATCTCCAGAAGCCCGAGCATGACGAAGATCAACACCAGCACGGCAAAACCACCGAACCGATTCAGGCGGCTCACCGTTCCCTGCATGACGGACAGAAGCCTGGACACATCGAACCAATCCCCGATCGGCCCGGCTATTGCAATGCCATGTTGCTCCAGCCAATCCACAGCCGCCGAATAAGCGACCTGCAGACGGTCAGCATTCGTGAACAGCCACTGTCCCAACCTGCTCAATCCCCAGGCGAGCGACGAACCAATCACGGTGATGAAGCCTATCGTGATGATGAGTGTGATCAGCAGCGCCAGCAGACGCGGGAGCCTCGTCTGCAAGGCGACCTGGCAGGGCCACACGACCGCGATGATGAACAGGGCGAAAAATAAAGGCGCAAAAACTGACTGCGCCACAAACAAAAGAGCAATAACGAGAATGCCGGCAATCAGCATACCTGTCATCGGCCTGCGTGGCGCTTCCGGCATTTTCCGCTCCTGATAACTGCCAGACGCTTTCGGCACCGGCATGAATTGATTTCAAAGAATATTCTTATGGATACGGCCATCCTTCATGACGAGGGAAAGGGACTTCTGAGGATCTTCCAGCAGACCGATATCATCAAGCGGATTACCATCGACGACAATAATATCTGCCAATGCGTCAGCTTCGATAACACCAAGCCTGCCGGGATAGGGATTACGGAAACTGGAAAGCGCCAGCAATTCGGCATTACCTGATGTCGCCATCTGCAGGATTTCCGCGTTCGAGTACCAGTTACTCAGATGTGTCAGCATGAAGTTCTGACGCGGCCCGAGCTGGGGCGAAAACAGGACATCGGATCCCCAAGCCGTCTTGATCCCGTATTTCCGGGCAAATTCATAGATTTTCGGCGTACCGGCAAACAGTTGCTGTATTCGCTCCAGTCCCGGTCCGCTCTGCGACGCAGCGTCCTCCATCGTCAGGAAAGGTTGCGTGCTGAGCCATGCGCCCTTGTCGGCGATCATTCTCGCCGTATCCTCGTCGATCAGATGCGCGTGCTCGATACAGGCGACACCCGCAGCCAGCGCACGTTGAACCGCCCGAGGTGTATAGGCGTGGGTCGCAACATAGGTGTTCCAGTCGCGGGCGACCTCGACCGCTGCCCGAAGCTCTTCCTCGCTGAATGTCGTCATGTCGAGCGGACTTCGGGGAGAAGATACCCCTCCGCTTCCCACCATCTTGATCTGCGAGGCTCCCTGGAGCAATTGCTCCCGGACCCGCAACCGGATATCGCCGATACTGTCGACAATTGCCGATGCGCCCATCAATTCGCTTGAGCTTAACTTCGCTCCATCCCTTGGGATTTCCGTCGGCAGACGTAGATCGCCGTGACCGCCTGACGTCGTTATCATTGCCCCGCACGGGAATATGCGCGGGCCAGAGATGATCCCCCCGTCCACGGCCTGCTTGAATGAAAATACGGGCCCGCCAAGATCGCGCACTGTTGTGAAGCCGCGCAGAAGCGTCCGCTCGGCTTCAGCAGTCGCCGCCGCAAAAATGATGCCGGGGTCACCCGCCAAAAGGATATTGAGGGGAACCGCCGCAAAAATCGTATGCCAATGAGCATCGATCAAACCCGGCAGCAGAACACCATTTCGGCAATTTATGACAGTCGCATCTGTCGGTGCGGGATTGTTGGCCGGGTCAACCGCGGTGATTTTGCCATTCTCAACAAGAACCTGCACACCCGTCTGGACTGTACTCGATTTGCCGTCGAAAAGACGCACCTCGCGGAACACTGTTTTTGAGGGAGCGTCTTGGGCAGCGGAGGGCTTCGGCATTGCGCTTGAAAGCGCTGCAGCTCCAAGACCTACCAGGAATCCACGTCTCGACAGGGCTTCCAGCCGACGCGAAACGATCTGCAGTGAAGGATTGAAGCAGGCGCACCCGGAATTATGGACCAGATGGCTATATTTCTGTCCGAAACTTTGCATGAGGCTTGGTCTCCCCAATAGGGTTACCCGCCATCGCTATCATGGCGGCATCCCGATACGGCAAATCAGGGAGCGCGGTTGTTTCCTACGCGCTCCCGGCAGTTTCGTGAAACACCTCAATAGTCGACGGCATCGCGGACAATCGGGCAGGTCATGCAATGGCCGCCGCCACGACCGCGCCCAAGCTCCGCACCCGTGATCGTAATAACCTCGATACCCTCCTTGCGAAGCAGGGTATTGGCGTAGGTGTTGCGGTCATAGGCGTAGACGACACCGGGTGAAGCACAGACGAGGTTTGCGCCACTGTCCCATTGGGTTCGTTCGCGCATATAGTCGTTGCCGCCGGTCTCCACCACGCGCATCTTTTTCAGGCCGAGGGAATCCCTGACAGTCTCAACAAAGCTGCCCTTGTCCTTGTGCAGCTCCACCCCGCCATTGCCATCCGGGCGGAAGGAAAAGGCCTCAATACCATTGACGATATCCGGATAGAGCAGGACGCAATCGCGGTCGGCGAAGGTGAAGACCGTATCGAGATGCATGGCGGCGCGCAGCTTGGGCATGGCGGCGACAATCACGCGTTCCGCGGCCCCCTTCTCGAACAATGCGGCAGCGACCTGACTGATGGCCTGGCGGGACGTTCGCTCGCTCATGCCGATCAGGACATTGCCTTTGCCGATCGGCATCACGTCACCGCCTTCCAGTGTTGCCAGTCCCCAGTCCTTGGTGGGATCCCCCCACCAGACATTGACGTTCCCCGCAAAGTCCGGATGGAACTTGTAGATCGCTGTGGTGAGGATCGTTTCCTCATGACGCGCCGGCCAATAAAGCGAGTTGAGGGTCACGCCGCCATAGATCCAGCACGTCGTGTCACGCGTGTAGAGCGTATTGGGCAAAGGCGGCAGAAGATATTCGTTAACACCCGCAGCATCGCGGATCAGTGCGAGCTGCGCCCCGCCTAGGCTGTCGGGAAATTCATAGGTCGACAAACCGCCGATCAGCGTTTCGGCAAGTTCCCGGTCTCCCAATCCCTCGAGATATGACCGGACCTCATTGATGAGCCCCAACCCTATCTGATTGGGCACAACCTGATGATCGAGAATCCAGGCCTTTGCTTCCGGCACGGCGACGGTCTGCGCCAGGAGATTGTGCATCTCCAATACCTCGACACCGCGATCACGCATTTTCGTCATGAAGTCGAAATGGTCGCGCTTGGCGTTTTCAACCCACAGGACGTCGTCAAAGAGAAGCGCGTCGCAATTGCTCGGTGTCAGTCGCTGGTGCGCTCGGCCGGGCGCGCAGACCATTACCTTGCGCAGTTGCCCAACTTCGGAATGAACGCCAAAAGCTGTCGTTTGTGTCATGACCTTCGCCTCTCCGTTTAGGGTGTGATGATACCTGTCAGCAAACCGTAAGCCCCAACCAGACCTCCGATGAGCGTCACTGCAAACACGATGAGTTCAGCCGGCGTGAACAATGTGAGTTTCTGCTCCCGTCGCGCCCAGAAATAGAGAATCGTGCCGGGAACGAACAACACCGCAACGAGCAGGACATATTTCAAGCCGGCCGCGGCAAACATGAAGAGCGTGTAGACAACGGCAATCCAGGCAAAGAACTGATCGCGCCCGCGTTGTTCCGGTGTCGTCTCGTAACCCTCACCCCGGCGAGCCAGCAAAACCCCGTAGCCGGCAACGAGAAGATAGGGCAAAAGCGCCGTCACGCTTGTCATGTCGAGCATGACGTTGAATGCATCTCGCGACCAGTAGGTCGAAATGACGAAAAGCGAGACGACGATATTTGTGAGCCAAAGTGCGTTGGCCGGCACCCTGTTGCCATTCTGTGCAGCAAACATTTTCGGCATGTCCTGCGATTTGGCTGCGGCAAAAAGCACTTCGGCGCAAATGAGAGACCAGGCCAGATAGGCACCGAGAACAGAAACCAGGACACCAACGGAGATGAACACCGCACCCCAATGCCCGACGACCGCTTCAAGAACCCCCGCGATGGAAGGCTGCTGAACCGCAGCAATGGATGATTGCGGCAATACGGCATACGGCAGCAGGGTTACGGCAACCATGAGCCCTGTAACGCCAACGAAACCGAGGATCGTCGCCGAGCCGACATCAGACCGTTTCTGGGCGAAGCGGGAATAGACGCTCGCCCCCTCAATGCCAAGGAACACAAAGACGGTGATCAGCATCGTGTCGCGCACTTGGGCGATCAGCGATTTAGCCGGCATGTCTGCGCCACCGAAAAAATTCTCGGAGAACTGCGTGTAGTTGAAGAAGAAGATCAGCGCCAAAATGAAGACCAGGATCGGTACAATCTTCGCAACGGTGACGATCGTATTGATGAACGCCGCCTGCTCCACGCCTCGCAGGATCATGAAGTGAAACAACCATATGCCGATAAGCGACACGATGATCGCCGTTGCACTGCTTCCATCACCAAAGATTTCGGGAAAGAAGCGTCCCAGGGTGGAGCCGATCAGAACCCAGTAGAAGACGTTACCAAGGCAACTGCCGAGCCAATAACCGAAGGCGGAAAGGAAACCCATGTAGTTTCCAAACCCTTCCTTCGCATAGGCAAAAACGCCGGAATCTATATCGGGCTTTTTCTCGGCGAGAGCCTGAAAGACCCGCGCGAGCATATACATGCCTGTCCCGGCAATGGCCCAGGCGATTATCGCGCCGAAAGGTCCCGTGGCAGATCCGAAGCGACCCGGAAGATTGAAGATACCGGCCCCCACCATGGAGCCGACAACCATTGCCGTTAGCGAAAATAACGTGAGCTTCTGTTGCGGCACTGCCATAGACCTACCCTCCCACCAAAGTATAAATCCAGATTAAAGCATGCAAAAGACAACAAAATTCGCGCTATGAATCATATATTCACAGCGAACAATCCTAGATAGTCATGTATCCTTTTGTAATACTAAATATAACTGCGCAAAACCCAAAACTCAAAATTGCGAAAACAATCAATTCTACATAGTTAAATATCCCAACACCCTGCTCACTCCTTGCCATGAGGAAAAGAAGGGTGCCCGGAACATAGATCAAGGTCGTCAGAAGAAGATATTTTACCCCCGCCGCATAGATAAGTCCGGAGGTATAGATCAGGGCCAGGAGTGACTGTATCGTTTCAGCACTATTATGCCCGACCTGTGCGAAAGAGGAATCCCCCTGCAAAGCCGTTTTTACACCAAATGCCGCGACAAGGAGGTACGGTACAAGGATCATGGAACTCGTCATTGCAACGGCGAGCATGAAGGCATAGTCGGAAAACATCGACACAATCAGGAACAGCTGCACGATAATGTTCGTCAGCCAAAGCGCATTGGCCGGAACACCAGAGCTATTTTCCCGAGCCAGAAACCTTGGCATGGTCTTATGCGTGGCGGCGGAGTAGAGGATTTCCGCAGCCAGCAGCACCCAGGCAATATAGGCGCCGGCGACGGATATGACCAAGCCGATGCTGACGAAGATCGCCCCCCACGGCCCGGTGACAGCCGCCAGCACCCCTGCCATCGACGGGTTGCGCAATTGGGCTAGCTCTTCTTTCGGCATCACTCCATATGAAAGCAGCGTGACGGCCAGCATCAGGGCCAGAACGAACAGAAAGCCGCCGACCGTTGCGGTTCCGACGTCGGTGCGTTTTCGCGCGTATCTCGAATAAACGCTCGCACCCTCTATCCCGACAAAAACGAAAACGGTGACCAGCATGGTGTTTCTAACCTGGCTGGCAAGTATCCCTAACCCGGCCTCATCGGCGCCCCAAAAACTCTCGCGAAAGGTCTCCCAATCGAAGGCCATCAAAACCAGCAGAAGAAACACGAGGATCGGCAGAAGCTTGGCGATTGTCACCACCGTATTGAGAGCCGTTGCCTGCCGGATGCCTCTCAGGATCAAACTATGAAACACCCACAACAACACGGACGATGTGGCAACCGCGACCAGCGTGTTGCCGTCACCGAAGGCCGGGAAAAACAGACCAAGCGTCGATTTCACCAGTATGAAGTATGTGACGTTTCCAAGCAGCGCCGCTGCCCAGTATCCAAGAGCCGACAGAAAACCCAGATAGTTGCCAAAGCCTTCCCGCGCATACATGAAGATACCCGCGTCCAGATCCGCACGCCGCTGCGCCAGGGTCTGGAAAACGAGAGCCAACATAAGCATGCCAATTCCGGCAATGGTCCACGCGATAATCGCGCCGAGCGGGCCCGTAGCCTTTCCGAACGCCTGCGGTAACGAAAATATCCCGGCGCCGACCATCGAGCCGACCACCATCCCGGTCAACGTCACCAGCGATAACTTTGCTTCACCGTCCACGGCCATCGCTCATTCCCCCTCGCCAACCTTGGTGTGTTGTGGTTGCGCACCCCCTCCGAACCAGGATGACTTGATCCTTTCCCGCATGGTCTGAACAAGGATGTATAGAAGTGGGATGATCAGGATGCCGACCAGAGTGCCGACCAGCAGACCACCAAAAATGGAGACACCGATCGCCTGCCGGCTTGCCGCCCCCGCCCCGGTCGCGAAAACCAGTGGAAGCACACCAAGCACGGAGGCCATGGCCGTCATGAAAACGGGCCGGAAACGCTGGAATGTTGCCAAACGCGCAGCCTCGGTGATCTCCAGCCCCGCCTCCCGCCGGTCCTTGGCAAATTCGACGATCAGAATGGCGTTCTTCGCCGCCAGTCCTATCAGGAGAACCAATCCGATCTGTGCGTAAACATTCAGGTCCAGACCCACGATCAGGAGGCTGCACAGCGCACCGGCTGCAGCAGCACAGACCGAAAGTATGACGGCTAGCGGCACTGACCAGCTTTCGTATTGGGCAACGAGGAACAGGTAAGTGAAAACTATTCCCATGATGAGTAGGGCTGCGGTTTGTGCTCCAGCCTGCCGCTCCTGCAGCGCCAGCCCGGTCCATTCGAAACCAAACCCGGCAGGAAGCGTCTCCGCAGCAACGTTCTCCATCACAACCAGCGCGTCCCCTGTGCTCACACCGGGACCCGGCTGACCGTTGATCGAAGCAGCAGGAAAAAGATTGTACCGGTTGATGGAACTTGGGCCATATATCGTCGAAACAGACGCCACTGCCTGTATCGGAACGAGCGCATTGTTTGAAGACCGCACTCTGAGACGCTGAATATCCTCGACACGAGACCGGAATTGGGTGTCGTTCTGCAACCGCACCTGAAAGACGCGGGAAGAGAGATTAAAATCATCGATATAGGCAGAACCAAGTTGTGCCTGCGCGGCGCTGAAAATAGCCGCCGGTGACACGCCGTACAGCTCAGCCCGGTTCCGGTCGATATCCATGAACAATTGCGGAGAATCCGCCGAAAACGTGCTGAACACCCCGGCAAGATCGGGCGTCTGATTGGCCTTGACGATGAGGCTGCGCATAACCTGGGCAAGTTCGCCAGGTTGCTGCCCGTCCCGGGCCTGCAGCCGGAAATCGAAACCGCCCGTGGTGCCCAGGCCAGGAATCGCCGGTGGATTGAAAGCAACGACTGACGCGTTGGAAAACACGGTGAAGTCGCGCCTCAGCTTCGCCAGGATAGCATCGGCGCTTTCGTCCGGGCTGCGCTCGCTCCAGGGTTTCAAGGCGGCAATCACCATCCCGGCATTCGACCCGCCTCCTCCAATGAGGCTCATGCCTGAAATACCGATGACATTTTCAACGCCGGGCGTGTTGCGCAGGATTGTCTGGACCTGTGACACCGTCTGCTGCGTCCGCCCGATCGCTGCGGCATTGGGGAGCTGGATATTCGTGAAAAGATACCCCTGATCTTCCGAAGGGATGAAGCCTGTTGGCAGCACCCGTACCAACGCGTAGGTCCCCGCGAAAATTCCCAGGATGACCAGGATCGAAATGGCGATACGCGTTGACAGGGCAAGGAGCATCCGGATGTAGAAATCCCGGATCCAGCCCAGTGAATAATTGAACCACTCAAAGACCTTCGGCCGGTGCGTCGCCGGCGGCTTCAGCAGCATGGCGCAGAGTGCCGGGCTGAGCGTGAGAGCGTTAATCGTCGAAAAGCTGATCGTCACCAATATCGTGACGGCAAATTGCCGATAGAGCTGTCCGGTTATTCCGGGCAAAAAGGACACGGGCACGAATAGTGCCCCGAACACAAGCGTCGTTGCGATGATCGGGCCGGTAACCTGTTCCATTGTTTTGAGGGTGGCGTCGGTAATCGACAACCCGTCTTCCTGCATGACGCGCTGCGCATTTTCCGCCACGATGATCGCGTCATCCACGACAAGACTGATCGCCAGAACCATTGCGAACAACGTAATTGTGTTTGCCGAATAGCCAATGAAGTAGAGAACGGTAAAGGCACCGATCAATGAAACCGGAATCGTAAGCGTTGGGAGAATTGTCGCCCGCCAATCCTGCAGGAAGATATATACAACGGCGACCACCAGAACGAATGTTATGGCGAGGGTTATTACGATCTCTTTGATCGTTGCATTGAGAAAATTTGTTGTATCGAAAACGACCGTATAAGCGATGTCTTCGGGAAACTGCTGCTGCAAACGCTCCAGTTCGGCTCTGGCAGCCTGCGATACCGACAATGCATTCGCATCAGCCGATTGATAAAGAACGATCGTCGCGCTCGGCCTGCCGTTGAAAGTCGACACAGTGTCATAGGACTGCGCACCAAGCTCAACCCTAGCCACGTCACGCAATCTCACGATTGCACCATCGGTATTGGTTCGAACAACGATGTTCCCGAATTCCGAAGGGTCGCTCAACCTGCCCTTTGCCAGTATGGTAAGTTGCAGTTGCTGTCCATTTGCGGTTGGTGGCGAGCCAATCTGACCTGCTGACGCCTGAGCGTTCTGAGCTTGGACCGCAGCGCTCAGATCTGCGGCGGTCACACCGAGGGCCTCCATGCGATCGGGATTCATCCAGATGCGCATGCTGTAGGCAGGACCGAAGACGCCAGCATCTCCAACACCCGAGATACGAGCCAGTGCATCTCTGATGTTGATCGAGGCATAGTTGCTGACAAAGAGCTCATTCTTCGTGCCCCTCGGCGAGTAGATCGCAACCCCCATCAACATGCTTGACGACCGGCTTCTGACCGTAACACCTGTTTGCGAGACGGCCGCAGGCAAACGCGGCGTTGCCGTTGCCACTCTGTTTTGCACGTTGATCTGTGCAATTTCGGGGTCTGTCCCGACGGCAAATGTAACAGTCAGCGAATAGGTGCCGTTGTTGGTGCTGGATGAAGACATATAAAGCATGCCTTCAACGCCATTCACCTGCTCCTCAATCAGCGCACCGACACTTTCAGCCATGACATTGGCATTAGCGCCGGGATAGGTCGCAGAAACCTGTATCTCGGGGGGAGTGATCGGAGGAAACTGCGTGACCGGAATTTGCGTCATCGCGAGTGCGCCGGCAATCACCATGATGATCGCGATGACCATCGCAAAACGGGGAAGCCGGATGAAGCTTCCGGGGCTAATCATGGCTTCGTTCCAGCACTACTGGCATCAGCGGGTATCACTTTGAGCGGCATGCCCTCGGCGACACTCTGGACGTTCCCTGTGATAAGCCGTTCACCACCGACGAGACCGTCCTCTACGATCCAGTTCCCAGACATTTCGTCATCAGCCTTGATGCGGCGCAATTCCGCCCGATCACCCGTACCCGCGAGCAGCACGTATTTCCCATCTCGATCCTGTTGCACGACCTCCTGTGGAACCACCGGTTTCATCAGAGGCTCTCCCTCACTCACGACAACAGTCACGAATTGGTTCGGCACAAGCAAAGCATCCGGGTTCGAAAACAGCGCCCGTACCGCAAGCGTCCCGGTCTGCATGTCAACCTGATTGTCCAGAAACTCGATTTCACCGGTCTGAATATAGATTTGATCGTTAGACAAACGCAGGTTCGTCTTGAAGTGTTTGGTAAGCTCCTCCTTGGAAGCCCCGCCGGCCGCAGCGCGCAGATCGAGAATAGAGCGATCACTCACTGAAAAAACGACACGAATTGGATCCATCTGGACGACACGGGCAAGCGCTGTTGTCGTGTTGCCTACGAAGCTGCCCACCGAAACATGTGAGACACCTATTCTTCCCTGGATCGGCGAGGAGATCTTCGTGTAGCTGAGATTCAGCTTGGCTTGGTTCACCTTTACATCGGCAGAGCGCAGAGTGGCGGTTGCGGAATCGCGTGCGGCCTGACTTTGCTCAAGCACCGCTTGGGAAACGCTGCCTCTCGCAAGTGAAAGGTTTCGGTTCAGGCTCTGCTCGGCATTGACGAGGCTCGATTGCGCGGCCTCACGAGTAGCCTCCGCATCGTCCAAAGCCAGTTGATAGCCTTCTTGTTCGATCACGAACAAAGGCTGGTCTACAGTGACCAGCTGCCCTTCCTGAAATGTCCTTTGTTTTACAAACCCCGGCACCCTCGCAAGGATGTCCACCGAATTCACCGCTTCCACGCGGCCAACGAATTCGTATCTCGGAGAAACATTCATCAATTGTACTGGAAGAACCTCTACGCTTTGAAGTGACTGTGCGTTGAGATCAAAAGAAATCGCCGAGAATAACAAAGCCCCGCAAAGCCATCTCAACCTTAGGATAAGAATAAAGTAGTATTGACGCATTCAACTCACACTCTACCACTCTAGCTGACGAGTAGTTCGCCAGCTATCTATTTGGACATAGAGTCTATGCGGAAAACCGCAGATGCACGTTGAAAACTAAGGAATGCAGGCAGTTGGAGCCGCATCCATTCACAATTTTATCTACTGATGTATTAGCTGTAACGTAAAAAAAGCAAGACACAACTCCAAGAAGTAACGAGTTATTTCCCCCTCCCGAGAGAAGAGCCTTCGCCTTTTGTTGCCTCTACATCGCCGGACGAACGGTGTGTGGATGCCGTCGCTATGATTTTCATCGCTGCCGCCAGAAGCAGGATGGAAACGGGCAGCACCAATGCATTCCAATCGGGCATCTCCTCCAGCTCTGCAACCAGCGTCACGAAATGGACGACAAGATAGAGGATGATCATTTGAAAGAAGAGATTCTTGAGTTCGGCGACGTCTTCTATGAGCATCCAGCGAGGGAGTTGCGCTCTCCAATGCGCGGTTGGGCTGGCAACAAAGCCGACTGTGATTGCACAGCCGAAAATCACGAGAACGATAGCGAATAGAAGCTTGTCCACGCCTTGCAATACTGCGGCGACGATTGCCTGATCCGGATTTACGCGCATCTGGACAAAGGCGTTGCCAATGGCCAGCAACCCCTCCCAGAACATAAGAAAAGAAGCTGCAATCACGCCGATGGACGCAAGCCCCATCACGTATCGAAGGCTGAGCAAAAATGACAACATTGCTTCCTCTCCCCGATAGCGCTCAGAAACACACTGAAACGCCAGTTTCCGTATCTCCGTTTCGGCACTGTGCCTCAATTTTCATCGGAAGCGCAAGAATGCATGCCGAGGTAGCCATAATTCAGAAAAACTGGAAACCAATTCGTTTCCATCATTCAGTTCCGGTCTCGTTTTGTGCTAAAAGGCTTTTCGGCAATCTGGAGTTTCAATTTACAGTGCACTCAAAAATCGATCGGTGACACTTGTGATAAATGACTTCATCCCCTGGCTCTACGACACATTATCGATCTCAGTTCGCCTGATTGCCGCTGTCGTGTTTGGAACAATAATTGGCCTTGAGCGACAGTGGCGACAAGGAGCGACAGGGCTCACAACGCATGCACTTGTGGCTTTTGGCGCTGCGGCTTATTGCGCATTGCCCGCTATTCTGGAGGTCAATGAAGACATTCGCATGGGCGGACAGGTCGTCACCGGAATAGGCTTCCTTGGCGCTGGTTTGATCATGCGCGACGGACTTAATGTTCGCGGGTTGAGCACATCGGCAACCATCTGGGCGACGGGAGCAATCGGTGTTTTGGCCGGCTATGGGGAGTTGTTTGAGGCCACCGAAGCCACGCTCCTTATCTTGCTGATCAACATGACCTCCCCGAAACTGGTCCGACTTGTCGAACGGTTCGTGCCCCATCACCCAGTTGCCGCACAACAGCATACGATAGAAGTTCGTACAGCCCCTGAAAACGAGACAGAGGTCCGGGCGCGTCTGATGACACAAACTGGAGATCACCAACTAGCGGTGAAGTCGCTTGCGCGGCGCGTCAATTCGATTGATCAAACCATTACCATTGATGTCGTCGTTTCAGGAGAAGTGATCGATAGCGAAGTCATAAGCACCCTTATCCAATCGCTTAGCCTTTCTCCGACCGTCCTGTACTGCGCTTACAGATAATTTTGATACGAGGGTCAACTCGCGCACCAGCCATGTGTCACATGGCTTGATCTCTGCCTCGCCGGTTTCAAAACGCCTGTGCAAACCATCCAATTCCGCCGGCCAAGTTTTCGAACACACCCTTGCCTTCTCGGACGCCAAAGCCTCGGCGTTCCAGCCTGGCGAGTGCTCCGATTGGAAGTATTAATTCCATTGCAGCGTTCTCATTTTCCAAGGTCTTTTGAACACAAAAAGAGCTCCGAGTTTCCTCGGAGCCCTATGATAATCTCTAGATAGAATTTGGTTGCGGGGGCAGGATTTGAACCTGCGGCCTTCAGGTTATGAGCCTGACGAGCTACCGGG